>NZ_JAAVUW010000001.1 GCF_018449605.1 Luteibacter sp. dw_328
AGGGGTGCTCGCTGTAACCTGGCCCGCTGCCGCGGGATCGCCGATGAATCGGCTCCCACAACGGCTAGGGCTTTGTCGCCAGCGGGGTGGGGTAGGTGAGCTTGGGACGGTAGGGCTGGACCGAGATGCCGAGGTTCGGGCCCATGCGGTGGCTGAGGCCGTTCGCGTTGTACAGGCCGAGGGTGTTCGAGGGGCGCCTGGTGATGTCCGCGTCGCCGGGCATCGGTACCGGCGTCACAGCGGTCGCGACCATGTGGTTGAGGCAGGCGTAGGAGAGCGTCGCGTTCCCCTCCTCATGATCGACGCATCCCGGGGTCGCCGACGCATGCACGCCGGGCAGGGTCACGACGCCCTTCGTTTCCTGCGCAAACGCGCCAGACGTTGCTGCGGCGGTGAATACGAACACGAGTTGCCGAATACGCATACATCATTCCCTGAGTCGTCACTGCGCTGGATAACACGCGCAGCAAGCCCTGCGGAAGTGGCGCGGCTGTTGTCATGGTGTTGTCACTAACTTTGTCACGAAAACAGCGCGGTTGTGTCATTTGCCGCGCCTAGCCTTCCCACGAGACAAGTCCCCGTCCCGTACGCCCATGCGCGAAGGAATGACCGTGACACGCTGCGTTTTCGCGCTGGTCGCGTGCACCATCCTGCTCGCATCGCCGCATCTCGCGGCGCAGGTGCGGACCCCGGCGGAGGCATCACAGGGGTCGGAAGAAACGCATGCGCCAACGCGCTTCGACATCGACGCACAGCCGCTTGCGACCGCTCTTCGCGGTTACAGCGAAGCGACGGGCATTGCTGTCCTCTTCGACGATTCGCTCGTCGCGGAACGTTCGTCGCCCGGTATCCACGGCGTGGCCGACCCACGCGACGCGTTGCGTGTTTTGCTCGTGGGAACGGGCCTCAGCGCCCATTTCGCCTCGATGAACGCATTCACCGTCACAGCCGATCCAACGACAGCCGCCGAGGCGTCCCTGCCTCCTGAAACGGAGGTGCGCGACGCCACGCCTTCGCTTGACGAGCGTGGCGCCGCGGTGATCCAGGTCGGCATCGAAGCCGCGCTCTGCGCACACGCGACGACACGGCCAGGTAGTTTTCGCCTCGCCATGCAAGTGTGGATCGATGGGGCGGGTGCCATCACCGAGGTGTCCGCGCTGGCACCGTCGGACGATCCGCATCGTGACGCACGCGTGGTCGCTGCGCTGCGCGGTCTGCGTTTGCCTCCGTCGACATCCCGTTTCAGCCCTGTGACAGTTCTGCTAACGCCGTCGGCTCCTGGCGCCTATCGCTGCACCGGCTCGCGCGCAGGGGAGGGCTGACGTGGATACCTCGATGCTGGGGCTGTTCCTCGCCAACTACGAAGACTTCCGTCGCCGGCTGCGCCGTCGCCTGCGCTCGGACGATCTCGTCGACGACGTACTGCAGGAGACCTACCTGCGGGTGGAACGGCTCGATCCCGAGGCCGAGCGCGCCACGCACCCCACCGGTTATCTGTTCCGCATGGCTTTGAACATGGCCGCGGACCACCACCGTTCGTCGGGCCGACTGCTCACCGGCGAAGAGGTCGACGACCTGATACAAGGCGTTGACGATCACCTCGACCCGCCCACCGTATTGTCTTCGCAGCAGGACATCGCGGCGCTGGGCCTGGCCCTGGATATGCTCACCCGTCGCCAGCGCGAGATCCTCATCGCGGCACGTATCGACGAGTTGCCCCAGGTAGAAATCGCCGCGCGCTACGGCATCTCCGTGCGCATGGTCGGCAAGGAACTGAAGAAGGCACTTGAGACCTGTGCCGCAAAAGTGGGAAGAAAATCGGTACAGCGGTTCGGTCCCGGTGCCGGAGATGCGTCTTGACCGGTATGGACACGACTCACATCCACGAGAGCGAACGCGAGGCCCAGGCGTGGCTGGTGCATCTGACCTCGGGTAAGGCCACCCGCGAGGACGGCGAAGCCTTCCGTCGCTGGTGCCTGGCGAGCGAACAGCATGCGGAGGCCTTCGCACGGACGCGGCAGATGTGGCAGGACCTCGGTCCGGCCATCGCGCGGCGTCAGCAATCGATCCCAAGGGGCGGACGCCCGGTACCGAAGCACGCGATACGAATGAGTCGTCGCGCCTTCCTCGGCACCGCTATCACGGCCTCTGTCGCCGCGGTGGTCGTCGCCCGGTATGGATTCGACATGGGTGGCCAACGCGGCACCGGCGCCACCCTGCGCACGGCGATCGGCGAACAGCGGCACGTGGACGTGACGCAGGGCGTTGCCCTGGAAATGAACACCGCCACGGATATCGGCGTGCGTTCGTCGGGTAACGCCATCACCGGCGTCCGCCTGCGTTCGGGCGAGGCCGTGGTCCGTATCGACTCGTTGCACACCGCACCCTTCGTCGTTGAACTGGAGGATGCGCGCGTCCTTTCGGGTCCGGGCGCCTCGTTCGCTGTGCGCTGCGTGGACGGCGTGTCCACGGTGACCTGCCTGGAAGGGCAGGCGGTGCTGGCGCGTGCCGCGACGAAGACCCTGGTCAAACCCTCGCAGCAGCTGGCCTTCGATGCCGACGGCCTTGGCGCTGCGGTTGCCGTCAATCCGGATACCGCGCTCGCATGGAGGCACCGCGTACTGATCTACGACAACCAACCCCTTGCCGACGTCGTCACCGACATCAATCGCTATCGCCCCGGCCGCATCGTCATTACCGACCACGCGCTCGGCGAGCGCCGCGTGCATGCGCGTTTCACCCTGGACCAGATGGCCGACGTGGCCACGCTGATCGAAGACGCCTATGGCGCGCACGCCACCCATCTTCCGGGTGGTTGGGTGTTGTTGAGCTGACTGTCGCACGGGGTCGGCACCGTCGGCCTCATGAATTTTTCGTGACAACGGTTCAGTGCCACCACTGCCCACGCGTCCTTAGGGCAGATGGAACATCAGGGGAAGCTCCGCGTGGCTACACGAGCAGTATGGGTGCGAGGCGCACACGCGCTGGCGCTGGCGATTTCGCTGTCGTTGACAGGTGCCGCCATGGCGCAGGACGCGCCGACCGCGTTCGACGTGAACGAATACGTCGTCGACGGCAACACGACACTGCAGGCGCTGGATATCGAAACGGCGGTCTATCCGTTCCTCGGTCCCGGCAAATCGATGAACGACGTGAGCGCGGCGCGGGATGCACTGCAGAAGCTCTACCAGGCGCACGGCTACCAGTCCGTGGTGGTGGACCTGCCGCCGCAGCAGGTGAAGGGCGGCGTGGTGCGATTCCAGGTCACCGAGAACACCGTGGGGCGCGTGCGTGTGGAAGGCGCCACGTACCGTTCCCCCAAGGATATCCGCGATGCGGTGCCGGCCCTGCGCGAAGGCGATGTACCGAACTTCGCCGATGCCCAGCAGCAGCTCACCGACGTGAACAAGCGCGGTGGTGCCCAAGTCGTGCCGGTGCTCGCGCCGGGCAAGCTGCCGCAGACGATGGACGTGACGCTCAAGGTCACGGACAGCTCGCCGCTGCATGCCAGCCTCGAGGTCAACAACGACCATAGCGTCAACACGCCCGAACTGCGCACCGTGGCCAGCGTGCGCGACGACAACCTGTTCCAGAAGGGACAGTCCGCGTCGCTGACCTATATCGTCGCGCCCCAGGATCGCAACGCCGCGGAGGTCTGGGCGGGTTCGTATCTTATTCCGTTGAGCACCGACTGGAGCGTGCTGACCTCCGCTTACAAGTCCAACAGCAATGCCAACGCCGTCGGTGGTACCACGGTACTGGGCAAGGGTAACGCCTTCGGGTTCACCTTTGTGCGCACGCTCCCGACCCACGGTGAGTACTCGCAGTCGCTGTCCCTGGGCCTGACGCGCAAGCACTTCGATCAGAACATCAGTCTGGGTGGACAGACCTCGAAAGCACCGATCACCTATATCCCGCTGGTCGCGAGCTACCAGGGCCAGTCCGTCGGCGAACGCTCGGCGAGCAGCATCGGTATCAGTGGCACGTTCGGCTTCCGGGCCGGTGGCAGCGACTCGGCCGAGTTCGACAACCAGCGCTACAAGGCGCGGCAGAACTTCTTCTACATGAAGTTCGATGGTGGCCACACGCTCAACTTCGAGGATGGCTTCAGCCTCGCGGGACGCCTCGGCTTGCAGTTGTCGACCTCGTCGCTGGTCTCCAGCGAACAGTACGCGGCCGGTGGCGACAGCACGGTGCGTGGCTACCTCGAAGCCGAAGAGACTGCCGACCATGGCGTGATCGGCTCGATCGAATTCCGTACACCGTCCATCGCCCAGCACATCGGTGGCTGGGTGAACGACTGGCGCTTCCACGCCTTTGCCGACGCTGCGCACCTCGCGCTGATGAACGCCTTACCGCAGCTTGTCGATCCGGCCAATCCCGCCGCAGGCAGCACGCGCGTGACGAGCTACGACCTTTCCAGCGTCGGCGTCGGTACCCGTTTCCAGATCTTCAACATCGCTACCGGTGCGTTCGAGGTGGCCTATCCGTTCAACAACGGGCAGGCCACGCGTGCGCACGACACTCGCATCCATTTCTCACTCAAAGCGGATCTCTGACCGGCAGGTCGGACCATAGACTCCAGGGGTATCACCGTGACTCGAATCTTGTTACTGACCTGCTTGCTCATCCTCGGCTGGGTGCCTGCGGCGCACGCCGACACCTCGTGGTGGAACCAGGACTTCTCCTTCCGCAAGGCGATCACCATCGACACGACGGCCAAGGGTGGTCATGTCAGCACGGCGGTCGGCCGTACGCCGCTACTGGTTCGCCTGCACTCGGGCAACTTCACCTTCGACGGTGTGTCCGAGTCGGGCGCGGATATCCGCTTCGTCGCCGCTGACGACAAGACGCCGCTGAACTTCCAGATCGAAAGCTTCGATCCGGTGCTGGGCGTGGCGCTGATCTGGGTGGACGTGCCGCAGGTGGCCGCGGACGCGCAGCAGCAGGTGTGGATGTACTACGGCAACACCAAGGCGCAGGGTGCCGAGAAGGCTGGTGCGGTATTCGACGCCGACTACGCCGCCGTCTATCACTTCGAAGAGCCCGCCGGCACGCCGCCGCACGATGCCACGGCCTACGGCAACAACGCCGTCGGTAACGACATCGCGGGCGTCGACGGCATCATCGGCAAGGCCGCGCGCTTCGATGGCTCGAAGATCGTGACGCTGCCGGGCAGCGTGTCGATGAACGTCGCCGAGGGCGGCACCTTCACCATCAGCACCTGGATCAAGCTGGACGCCATCGCCGATGGTCGCGCGCTGGTCTACGCCCGCCGCCAGGGTGACCAGAAGCTCCTGATCGGTCTCGACCATGGCGTGCCCTTCGTGCAGACGGGCGACGCCACCAGCGCCGCCGGTGAGCCGATCAAGGCCGGCGCCTGGACGCACCTGGCCGTCACGGCCGCGGGCGACGACATCGAGCTGTATGTCGATGGCAAGCCGTACGCCAAGCTTGCCGCGAAGCTGCCTGCGATGACCAGCCAGGCGACGCTTGGTGGTGACGCCCCGGGCCAGACGGAAACCTTCGTACCGTTCACCGGCCAGATGGACGAGGTGCGCCTGTCGCGCATTGCCCGCCCGTCCACGCTGATCGCGGTGGACGCGCAGACCCAGGGAGCGGAATCCAAGCTGCTGAACTACGGCGCCGACGAGAAGCAGTCGGGCGTGGGCTTCGGGTACTTCGGCATCATCGTCAAGTCGGTCACCGCCGACGCCTGGTCGATCATCGGTATCCTGATGATCATGGCCGTGCTGTCGTGGGTGGTGATGTGGCAGCGTGCGTCGTACGTCAACCGCGTAACGAACGCCAACGAGGACTTCCTCGAGGCCTTCCGCCAGCAGGGTCGCAACATTCTCGCGCTGTCGCGCGATCCCACCGCTTCCCGCCTGGAAGACGCGTCGCTGTACCGCCTGTATAAGGTCGGCGCCGGCGAAGTGTGGAATCGCCGCGACGCGGACGGTCACGACCATATCGCGGCTGAATCCATCGAAGCGATCCGCGCCACCATGGATTCGGTGCTCGTGCGCGAGAACCAGAAGCTGTCGAAGTCGATGGTGCTGTTGACCATCGCCATCTCCGGCGGTCCCTTCCTCGGCCTGCTCGGCACCGTGGTCGGCGTCATGATCACCTTCGCGGCGATCGCCGCGGCGGGCGATGTGAACGTCAACGCCATCGCACCCGGTATCGCCGCTGCGCTGCTGGCGACCGTCGCCGGCCTGTTCGTCGCGATCCCCGCGCTGTTTGGCTACAACTACCTGTTGATCCGCAACAAGAACGTCACCGCGAACATGCAGGTGTTCGTCGACGAGTTCGTGACTCGCCTGGCGGAACAGCAGCGCGCCACCCACCCGTCGGCCGTCGCGGCCTGAGGAACGGATCATGCGCGCGCAAGACGAAGACAAACCGTACGACGACATCAACATCACGCCCATGCTCGACCTGGCGTACGTGTTGCTCGTGATCTTCATCATCATGACCACCGCGTCGGTGCAGGGCATCAAGGTGAACCTGCCCAAGGCCAGCGCCGCGGTAAGCATGGCCAAGCCGCAGACCAAGGCGATCACGATCTCGGAATCGGGACAGATCTTCCTCGACGCCTATCCGGTGACGATCGGCGAACTCGAAGAACGTCTTCGCTCGCTGAAGGCGATCAACCCGGATTTTCCGGTGGTGGTGAAGGGCGATTCCACGGTCCAGTACCAGAAGGTGATGGACATCCTGGATCTGTTGCGTCGCGTGGACCTGCCGCAGGTCGGCCTGGTCACCGGCAAGTCGCCGAAGGGATGATCGCGTGACCTTGTCTACTTCCCGCCGAAGAACACCTCGTCGCTGGCTCGGTCCGGCGGTCGGTGTCGCCGTGCTTGTACTGCTGGGGGTGCTGATCTGGCATTTCGCTGGTAGCAGCGTGGGCGTGCGTCGCGAGGCGCCACGCATCGCCACGATCACACCCCTCCCGCCACCGCCTCCGCCGCCGAAGGAAAAGCCGCCGGAGCCGAAGAAGGTCGAGGACGACATCAAGCCGATCGACAAGCCGCAGGACATCCCGCAGAAGCCGACCGACGCGCCGAAGCCGAGTAACGACGTGGCCAAGAACGTCACGATCAACGGCGATGCGCAGGCTGGTAGCGACAACTTCAATATCGGCGCCGGCGATGGCGGCGGCATGGTCGGTTCCGGTGGCGGCAACGGCACGGGTACCGGCAGCTACAGCCAGTACCTCGGCTATGCGATCCAGCAGGCCGTGCAGCGCGACGACCGGGTCAACCGCCTGGCCTTCGATGTGCGCGCCGACGTATGGCTGGATGCCGACGGCAAGCTCGCCCGCGCCGAACTGGTCGGCGGCAGCGGTAACGCAAAGACCGACGAAGCCTTGCTCGAGGCCTTGCGCGCGATGCCGCGCATCGACGTGGTGCCGCCCGCCTCGCTGCACTTCCCCGTGCGCGTGTCCATCCGCGGGAAGCGCCCCGTATGACGCCCGCCACGCCAACCCCCTTTGAAACACACGCTTTGGAACCCCGGAGAGTTCGCATGACCATCGGAAAGGCCCGCCATCGACCCGCGCGAGCCATGCTGGCCCTCGCCATCGGGCTGTCGCTCTGCGCGGGCGCTGCCCAGGCGCAGAGTGCCGCGTCGGACAACGCCACGATCAACCTCGTGCGCCTGCTGGTGAAGCGCGGCGTGCTCACCCAGTCGGATGCGGATGGCCTTATCGCCCAGGCCAACGCCGAAGCCGCCCAGGCACAGAAGCTCGCCGGCACCGCCAACGCGGCGCCGACCACGCCGGGCCAGGTGCGCGTTACCTACGTGCCGGAAGTGGTGCGCAACCAGATCAAGGATGAGCTGCGCCAGGAAGTGGTCGCACAGGCCAAGACCGAGCATTGGGCCGAGCCGGGCAAGCTGCCCGAATGGCTCGACCGGATCAGCTGGACGGGCGACATGCGCGTGCGTGACGAGTTCCACTACTACGACAAGGGCAATGCCTCGCCGGTCGTGGACTTCGCGCAGCTCAACAAGACCGGTCCGTACGACCTCAACGGCAACAACCCGCCGCCGCTGCTCAATACGCTGGAAAACCGGACGAACTCGCTGCGCATCCGCGCGCGCCTGGGCGTGAACGTGGATATGGGTGAGGGTGTCACCGCGGGGATCCGTCTCGGCTCGGGCAACGACAACAACCCGGTCTCGACCACGCAGACCCTCGGCGGTGGCTTTGCCAAGAAGGACGTGTGGCTCGACCAGGCCTGGCTGGCCTGGAAGCCGACCGAGTGGGCGCAGGTCATCGGCGGCCGCATGGCGAACCCGTTCATGAGCACGGACCTGGTCTACTCGAACGACCTGAACTTCGACGGCATCGTCGGCAAGTTCAATGTGCCGATGACCGACCAGCTCAGCACCTTCGCCAACGTCGGCATGTTCCCGATCGAATACCAGGCGGACGACTTCCCGTCGCAGCAGGGCGTCAAGGAGTCCAGCCGCGACAAGTGGATGACCGGCGCACAGCTCGGCGCTACCTGGAAGTTCAACGAAGACACCCAGCTCAAGGCCGCCCTGGCGTACTACCGCTTCGACCACATGCAAGGCCAGCTGTCCTCGCCGTGCTCGATCTACCTGGGCGTCGCTGCCTGCGATACCGACACGAGCCGCTCGGCGTTCATGCAGAAGGGCAACTCGCTGTTCCTGATCCGCGACATCGTGCCGGATCCGAACTCGCCGACCAACTACGCGCAGCCGCAGTTCGTCGGTCTGGTCTACGACTATCACGTCGCCGATGCCAACGCCCAGTTCGACACCAAGGTGGCCGACACGCCGCTGCGCATCGAGGCCGACTACATCCGCAACATGGCTTACCACCGTGCAGACGCGTTCCGTCCCGATGTCGGGCTGAATCGCCTGGTCAACAACTTCGGCGCGGGCGATATCACCGAGGCGACGTACAAGAGCGGCCCGGTGGGCTGGATGCTTCGCGCCACCCTGGGTGACGTGAACCCGCATGCGGCCGGCGACTGGAACGTGAGCCTTGCTTACAAGTACCTGCAGCCGGACGCCACGCTCGACGGCCTGACCGATACCGACTTCCACCTGGGTGGCACCAATGCCAAGGGCTTCATCCTCGGCGGCAGCTACGGCATTTCCAAGTACGCGTGGCTGAGCCTGCGCTACTTCAACGCCAAGGAAGTGTTCGGCCCGCCGCTCTCGATCGACGTGTTCCAGCTTGAAATGAATGCCCGGTTCTAAGGAGGCGATATGAAACGCACCCTCATCGCGCTGGTCCTGCTTGCCGTGTTCCCCGCGGCACAGGCACAAACCGCCAGCCTGGAAAGCCGCATGCGCGACCAGCTGCGGGAAACGCGCACGCAGTTGCAGGAGCTCCAGGCCCAGCAATCCACCTGGGCTGCCGAGAAGGCGGCGCTGGAAAAGGAGCGCGACGCCGCGAAGCAGGAAGCTGCAGCGGCGCATGCGACCAAGGCGGTCCCCGCAGTGTCGCCGGAAAGCACGCGTGAACTGGCCGCCGAACGCCAGCGACGCGAGGCCGCCGAAGCGAGTCTGCAGCGGAGCAAGTCCGATGCCGAATCGGCCAGCGTGGCCTTGCGCACGGCGGAAGCCGAGCGCTCACGCCTGGCCAAGGAACTGGAGCTGTCGCATTCGCAGGTGGACGCCTGCACCGCGCGCAACGTCCAGATGTACCAAGTGGGCAAGGAAGTGATCGCCGCCTACGAGAACATCGACACAACGGACATCGTCAGCTCCCGCCAGCCGTTCGCGGCGAAGTCGCGGGTGAAGCTCGAAAACGCCGCGCAGTCGTTCGGCGACAAGCTCTACGAACAGCGCTTCGATCCCCGTGCCGGCCAGGTTTCCGCCACGCAATGAACCAGGACCCGTCAGCCCGGCGGTGGGGCGCAAAGGAATGCATCGGACATCGCAACGGACAGGGACGTCTCTCTTTCATGAAGCAGGTCAGCGAGGCACGCGATGTATCCCGACCATGATTCGCCATGTTTGCCCGAATACCGCGCACCGAAGCCGCGTGCTTCACGCGCAAGAGCCGAAGTGGACGCACGGGCGGGCGGTATGAGCTGCCTGCATGCGCTCGCCGAGATGCTGCGCCAGTTGTATACGGCGAGGCAGAACAAGGCGGCCGAGGTCCTCATCGACCGTTGCTCGCGGGAAACGCTGGAGCAGCTGCTCGGCGAATCGACGGCGTTCCTCGGCGGTCGCGTGCGCTATGCGGTCGACGACCGGCTGAAATACCGCAAGGCGACACAGGAAGACACGACGCTGCCGACGATCCGCGCGATCGCCAGCGTGCTCAACACGTGGCTGCATGACGGACGCCGGCTGGCGATCCGCGCGGTGCTGCGTGAACTCTGCGATGACGAGCTCAGGGAGCTCGCCGCACTACCCGAACTTAACGATGAAGTGGCATCGATGACTGGTGATTTCTCATGAACAAGCCGCGCCCGACTTTCCGCCGCAATGCCATGTGCCACTTCATCGCCATGGCGCTGTTCGGTGGCACGGCCCACGCCGCGACGCCGCCGCCTTTCAGCCAGGCCTGGCTGGCCGCGAAGCAGGCCGGTGCCGCGCAGTCGACGACACCCACCCCGGGCAGTGCCGCAGGCAATAACGGCGGCAACGTATTCACGCCCGGCAACGTGATGTTGCAGCAGCGCGTGCAACAGTCCATCGCCAACCTGGACGCCGCCGCACAGGCCGTTGCGGCGCAGATGGCGGCGCAGAGCAGCGCCCAGAAGGCCGCGCAGCAGCTGGCATCGAACGTGCCCGATGGCATCGCCGCGGGTGGCCTGAAGGTCGATCGCAACGTCCTCAGCGATCCGACGCTCTGGCAGAACGCCAACGCGCCCACGCAGTCGGTGGCTAACGGGCATACCGACGTCGAGATCAAGCAGAATGCCGCCAAAGCGATCCTGACCTGGGAGTCGTTCAATGTCGGCCGGAATACGACGGTTCACTTCGACCAGACCGGTGGCACCCGGACGGACGGCAGCAACCAGTGGATCGCGCTGAACCGGATCAACGATCCTTCCGGCAATCCGAGCACGATTCTTGGCCAGATCAAGGCGGAAGGTACGGTGTACCTGCTCAACCGCAATGGCATGATTTTCGGCGGCGGGGCGCAGGTCGATACACATTCGTTGATCGCCAGTTCGCTGGATCTGTTCACCCATGACGTGACCAAGAGCAACGCGTTCTTCCTGAAGTACGGTGTCGGTAGCGGGGCGGACCCGGAGAATATCCTGGGCAACGGTAGCGCTTCGGTCATTTCCCTCACCGATAACGGAGACGCGGCCAAGCCGGGTGCGCAACGTGGTGCGATCAAGGTGGAGCAGGGCGCGTCCATCACCGCCTCCGCGGATGGCTTCGCCCTCGTAGCCGCTCCGGCCATCAGTCAGGCGGGCGAAATCGTCGCCGATAACGGCCAGGTGATCCTCGCGGCGGTACAGGGTCTCAGTATTGCCACGAAGGCGTCTGGTGGTGGTTTGAGCGCGGTCGCTCCTGTCACGTCGACGGACTTCAACGGATCGATTGAGAACACAGGTCTTCTCCAGGCGCGCCAGGGCGGGATCCAGTGGCTCGGCGAAGACCTGCACCAGGGTGGCGTGCTGGTGTCGTCCACGAGCCTGAGCCACCCGGGCAGTATCAGTTTCGATCTGGGAAATGCACACAACGTGTCGACGGTGGTGACGCTGGGCCAGGGCTCGGTCACCACAATCCTTCCCGAAAAGGACGGTGAAACCACCACGTCCACGCCCGATGCCGACGCGGCTTTCGTCACGAGCAGCGTGGACTTCAACATGAAGGCCGTGTTGAATCCCGGGGCACTGGTCGAGGTCCCGGCCGGGACCGTCACGTTCCACCGGGAGGCGTACGTGGACAGCGGCGCCACGATCGACGTCTCGGGGCTGGCGAACGTTACCTTGCCCATGTCGTCGCTGCTCGTGATCATTCCGCGCATTGGTCTTAACGAGCTTGCCAACTCGCCCTTGTTGCGCAACAGCTTCCTGTTCTCGGCAAAGAACGTGGCGGTGGACAGCACGCAGTCGGGAACGCGCAGCGATGGCCTCGACTGGGTGGGCAGCCCCGTGCTCAACGCAGCGGGCTACGTGAACAACGTGCCGCGTACCGTCGACCAGTTGATGATCAACGGCGGCAGTATTGCGTTCCAGCTCGGCGGAATTGTTCGCACTGGCGCCCAGCTGCGCCTCGAAGGCGGCTTCCTAAACTACCTGCCCGGGTACATCACCACCCCGCGTCTTCAGGCGGCGAACGGCCTGGTCTATGACATCGCCTCGGCGGACCCGAGCGTCGACTACACCGGCTTTGCTGGCGTCTTCAGCCAGAACCACGCCCGCTGGGGCGTGACCGAAACCTATACGAACCCGCTATTGGCGAATATGGGCCGGTGGGATCCTGGCTTCATCAGTGGTGGTAACGCCGGCACGCTGTCGTTCGGCCAGAGCGGAAATGTGACCCTGGTCGACGACGTTATCCTGGATGGTGAGGTGAGCGCGCACGCTTATGCCGGCCGCGAGCAGGTGCGCAGCGGGACCGAGCCGCTGGGCGGCACGCTCGATATCGACATCGTCGACATCCCGTTTTTCCAGGCGACCGACAACAATCCGGGTAGAGCAGTCAACTTCGTGATTCAGACGGATCGCATTCCGCTCGAAAGCTATGCGCCTGACTTCAGTGCCAAGGATCCGTGGCCAACCCCCGGGGGCGATCCGACGGACCCGAACAATCCATTGTGGTGGCACAGCCTCTCGACCGCCATGATCGACAACGCAGGCCTTCGCAAGGTTCGCCTGACCACGGCGGGCACGGTGTTGGTCAAAGACGGTGCCGACCTTCATGTTGCCGACGGTGGCGAAGTGGATATCACCGCGACAAACGTCGACGTCGAGGGATCGATCGTCGCCCACGGTGGCACGATCGATCTGTCTTCGCGCAACACCAACGGCGACCACCTGAGCGACGTGTCCTCGTCGATCGCCATGGGCGAGCGGGCCCGGTTGGACGCGAGCGGCCTTTGGGTGAACGATGCCGGCCGCACGGCCGATGAGTTGCAGGGAGACCACTGGATAAACGGAGGCAGCGTCTCGCTGACCGGTTTGACGAGCGGTGGCGGCAATGCGCCCGACACCACGCCGGATATCTTGCTGGCCCATGGCGCCGTGATCGATGTCTCCGGCGGTGGCTATGTCGGGACCGACGACCTGTTGTCGATGGACGGCGACGTGCCGCGCGGGCGCGGTGGCGACGTCACCATTCAGACCCATGTGGACGGCCCGGGGTTCAACTACAACTCGCTGGGCGTTCAGCCCAGTGACCTGTCGGGAGGTGCGATCGCGCTCGGCGCCACGCTTATCGCCGAGGGCTTCTCGGGCGGTGGAACACTTACATTGCACGCGCCGCAGGTGCAGATCGGTGGCGAGGAATCGTCCGGATCCGACACCGCGTCGCTTTACCTCGACCCCGCCATGTTTTCTTCGCTGGGCTTCTCGCAATACGACGTGATTGCCGACACGGATGCTACCGTGATGCCGGGCGCGCAGATCATGGTGAGGTCGCGCGCGATGCTTGCCGACCAGACGGCACTGCTCGATATAAGCAGTCGCGCCCACCTGCTGGGTGCAGACGGGCAGGGCGATGTGGCGTCCGTGGGCGTTCTCGATCCGTATGTGCGGTATGCGCATCGGGAGGCGAACGACGGCCTGACCATCGAGGCAGGCGACTATCGCAACTGGCGGGGCCCAGACCTGCCTGGCATCACCGGTAGCGTGACGGTGGGTGAAGGCGCGCATATCGAGGTGGATGCGGGCGACACGATTGCGCTCAACGCGACAGGCAACGTGGTGGTAGACGGTGCGCTGGTCGCTCATGGCGGAACGATCGCGTTACACGACCTCGAGCCTGCGGCAGCGAAACCCGATGCGCCCAATCGCAGTGTCTGGCTGGGTGCCGCCAGCGTGCTCGACGCCAGCGGTGTATCCCTGCGGGATCCTGCGGCCGGCGCGCTTCCTGGCGACGGTACCGATAACGTACTTCGTGCAGACGGCGTGGTTCTCGCGGGCGGCACGGTGCAGTTGTATGCGGACCATGACGTGGTCGCGGAGCGCGGTTCCCGGATACTCCTTTCCGGCGCAAGCGATACGTACGACCTGCCGACGGAAGGTCGCCGCACGGGCATCGAACAGGCGACGTATCTGGCAACCCCGGTGTGGAGCGATGCCGGAACCCTGGACATTCAGGCAAACGCGGGCCTGTATTTCGACGGGAGTCTCGACGCCCATGGTGGTGCGGCACAGGCCCGGGGCGGCCAGGTAGCCATCTCGGCTCGGGTGGGTGCTCAACAGGGTAGCCTCAGCAAGGGGCTGCTCGTGCTCACTCAGGACGGGTGGCGCCTGCCGGAAGGTAGCGATCCGTTCTCGTCCACCAGCCTGGACGAACTGGATGGCGGTGACCTGCGATTCGCCGTCGACCGTCTCGATGGGTCCGGCGTCGACGATCTCTATCTTGGCCTTCCGATTGCCGGCGGCGACACCACGCAGCTGCAGGCGATGACGGTGGCTTTTGCCGGTGACGTTTCCCTGCGCACAGGCAGGAGCATCCAACTGCAGACGATCGGCCTGTCCGCGATGGCTTCCGATGCGCGTACTCCCGGCGATGCCCAGGACGGCCATGCTGGCCAGGTCGATCTCCATGCGCCATATGTGTCGATCCTGGGCTCAGGCATCGCGGCGGCGGTTCCTGCGGCGCCCTCTCAAACCACCCCGTCTGACGGAACGCTCGAGGTCAACGCCGACGTCATCGATCTCGGCGGACGCGTCAATCTGGCCGGCTTCGGCCAGGCATCGTTCGATGCGAGAGGTGATATCCGCTTCACCCTGCCGACGAACGACGCCGGCATCAATCAGACCGGATGGCTCTACAGCACGGGCAACCTGGAGTTCACGGCCAGCCGCCTTTATCCGATGACGCACTACGCGTTCCTGATCGACGCAGCCAGTCCGTCCTCCGAGACCACGGTCACGTTTCACCAGGCAGTCGCTGCGGACGATTCGACGCCGCTGAGTGCCGGTGGCACGCTCGCCGTGGCTGCCGATCACATCGAGCAGGACGGCACGCTCTGGGTGCCCTCGGGATCGATCGTCCTGGGCACCGACGATCCTTCGGACATGAAGACGGCTCTCGGACTGGGCAGTGCGCTGCCGGTCGCGTCGACGCGGGACGTGCATCTCGCTTCCGGGAGCGTCACCTCGGTATCGCTGGACAATGCGATCGTGCCCTACGGCACCACCGAGGACGGGAAGGACTGGCACTACGAAAACGCCACGTCGGCACAGCCACTGGTCGATCGTCCGCCCGAGAAATCGGTGTCGATCGCAGGTGGTTCGGTGTCCATGGATACGGGGGCGACCGTGGACCTTTCCGGCGGCGGCGACCTCCAGGCCGTGGAATGGATTCCGGGTACGGGCGGATCGCGCGACGTGTTGGCGCAGACCTATACCGACTATACGAATTCGCAGGCAGGCGTGCAGAAGTCGCAATACGCAGACGACCGCCCGATCTACGCGATCATCCCCGGCGTCCAGTCGCCGCTCGCCGCACACGACGCCGCGCTCGAATCAGGGGCCGGTGCGGCGCCTGGCGTCGGTCAGGCGGTGTACCTTTCCGGTGTGCCGGGGCTCCCCGATGGCGTCTACACGCTGCTGCCTGCCCGCTATGCGACGCTACCCGGAGCCTATCGCGTCGTGCAGAACACGGGCGTAAAAGACCCGGTGCCAGGTGCATCCACCACGGCGCCCGATGGCAGCCACCTCGTGACGGGTTACTTCACCGATACGCTGACTGGCGCGCGGGATGCACGGTCGAGTTCGTTCGTCGTGCAGTCCGCGGATACGTGGGGTCAGTACTCGGAGTATTCGCTGACCTCGGCATCGACATTCTTCACCGACAAGGCCAACGCGAATGGTGACGTCGTTCCCCGTCTGGGCGCCGATGCCGGTCGGTTGAGCATTGCTGCCACGGCAGCACTGACCCTGGGGGCGACACTGGATGCCGCTCCGGCGAAGGGAGGCCGTGGCTCACAGGTGGACATTGCCGGCGAAGCTATCCAGATACTGGGTGCCGGCGAAACCGCGCGCGATGGGTATCTGCACGTCTCTGCCGATGAGCTTACGACCCTGGCTGCAGGCAGCCTCTTGATCGGTGGCAAACGCGAAAGCACCGACGCCGGCGACAGGATCGATGTGCTGGCGAGCGATGTACTGCTTTCGAACGACGCAGCGCACCCGTTGCAGGGTAGTGAGATCGTCCTTGTCGCCAGTGGCCAGGGCGGTGTAGTGCTCGACAACGGCAGCGTGCTGCGTGCCACGGCCACCGACGATGTCGCGTCTCCATCTTTGCTCATCGGCGAGGCGGCCAGCGGTACGACGCCAGCGGTCAGTGGCGACGGCGCCCTGTTGCGTGTGTCCGGGCTCGATGCCGCGCCCATCGTGCGCACGAACATCACGGGCCTTGACGGTCCTGCCGGCACGCCGGGCGGCAATCTCGCCATCGGCGCGGGTGCCGTGATCAGTGCTGCGAACTCCATCAGCATGGATGCGACGGGGCTGACCTCGCTCGCGCCCGATGCCACCCTTGGCGCACACGAGATCGATGTGACGGCTGGACGTATCGGCCTGACCGGCAGCGATCCTACGGTGCAGGACCAGGCTGGTAGCCTGCTTATCGGACCGCGTATCCTCGCGCAGTTCGCCAACAGCGACGAAACCACCTTGCGTGGTCGCCAGGCGATCGACCTGATCGGCGACGCCTCGCTATCCGTGTCGAATGCGCTGACGCTGAGCGCCCCGTCGATCCAGAGCGACGGCGGAAACGCTTCGCTCGCTGCGGGTTCGCTTACCATTGAGAACGATACTGGCGCTGCATCGCCGACATGGTCGGTTGGCACCGGCCAGCTGGAGGTCGACGCAAACGAGCTGCATCTGGGCTCGGGTACCACGGTATTCAGCGGGCTTGGACAGTTCACCGCGACTGCCGGGTCAGGGGTCTACGCTTCGGGTGTCGGCACGATCGATCTGGGGGGCGCCAACGTCGACGTCGCCACACCAGGTGTCGTTGCCCCGATCGGCGCGGACAATCGCGTGGAGACGACGGGTGCCATGCATCTGTCCACGAACGGCCCGGCACCTGCCTCAAGCGATAACACCGGCGGCAAACTCGCGCTTCAGGCGGGAAGCCTCGATGTCGGCACGGCTATCGTGGCGCCGGGCGGAAATGTCTCGCTGCATGCCACGCAGGGCGATGTCCACCTCGGTAACCACGCGATCATCGACGTCGCCGGCGTCACGTTACCCTTCATCGATACGACCGTGCCTGTGCCGGGTGGCGAGGTGACCTTGCAGGCTGACGAAGGCAATGTCGTGACGTCCGCCGGCTCCTTGATCGACGTTAGCGGTCCTGACGGCGGCAAGAGCTCTGGCAGCGCCGGTGAGCTGGATGTTGTCGCGTCGAAGGGGAGCGCCATGCTGGGCGGCTCTTTCATCGGCCACGCCGCGGATGGATACCTGGGAGGTACGCTCTCGGTCGATACGGCGAATGCGGTGGACCTCGGTTCGTTGGCCTCGGTGGCAGACGCAGGTGGCATGGACGGGTCGATCTCCGTGCATACGCGTAGCGGCGACCTTTCGATCGGCGGCGGCCAGACACTGCGCGCCCATGTGGTGAAGCTCACCGCGGACGGCGGCGATGTGAATGTCGCCGGCGATATCGACGCGTCGGGAACGTTCGGCGGCACGATCAACCTGACCGGTGCGCGCGGTGTCGATATCGACGGTGGCCTGAACACCAGTGCATCCGCTGCCGGGAAGGACGGCGGTGACATCTTCATCGGCACCGGTGGCACTAGCGATGGGCAGCTGAACGCAACCTTCGGGTACGAGGAAGTGCAGCGCACCGACGCGGGTCATATCCGCATCGGCAGCGGTGCGAGGATCGTACAGGACGGCACAGATGCCGATGGCAAGCTGTACCTGCGAGCACCCTTGCTCAGTGACGGCGACGTACCCATCGACATCGCAACGGCGGTGGATCTCTCACACAGCCGCAATCCCACGGTCGAAGCCTATGCGGTGTGGGACACGCGCGATACGCCGGCGGATCCCGTAGCCGATGCAGGTAAGCACTTCGACGGTCTGGTTGACGCCGCAGGCTGGTACGCGGCCGATCCGGTGACGGGCGTTCCGACGCTGGTTTCCGGGACGTTCTCCGACGACGCAGGCAATCCGATTGCCGGGCCGGATCCCACCAACGCGGCACAGGTGGCCGACTACCTGGCCCGTTACCGCTTCACGCCCACCGACCCCAATCAGGCGCATGCCACGTTCTACGGCTATGTCAACGGCGACGAAGCGCAGGGTGCCGGCTCGTTGATGAGCTTCATCGAGAATCCGGGTCTTAGCTTCGAATCCCGATTGAAGAGCGCGGTGCCCGGGCTGGTCGTACGGCCTGGCGTTGAGTTGCGCAATGACAATGCCGACTGGAATGGCGGCGATATCGCCGTGCTGACCAACTGGAACCTAGGTGCAGGCACCAGCGACGCCGACGGCACGCTTCACCTTGCGTATCGTTACGGCGATCAGGCGCCGGCGCTGAGCCTGCGCGCCGGGGGCGACCTCGACATCCGGGCGAGCATTACCGATGGCTTCTACCAGCAGGGCAGCGCGGGTGGCGTGGGTGGTGCACCGCCGGAATCCGACCAGGCGGAAGCGGAGACGTGGTACGACACGATCGTCAGCCAGGGCAATGGTGCTGACCAGATCGATGGTGTCTTCTCGAAGCCGGCCGAGTTTGCCGACGGTGATTCGGAAGCGGTGAAGGAGTACTACGGCCAGTACGTGGAATATGCGAAGTACCTGACGGCGAAGATCGATGAGTTCAGCTCGGTCGGTAACGACATCAGCCCGGCCACGATCATCGCTTTCGGCGTCGGTTTCGGTCTCGTCGACCCGACGGTGGAAGCGCCCGCGAAACTGCCGACGCCGCAAACGCTGGGCGAATTTCCGTCTTATCTGAACGCGTACAAGAGCTATCTACTTACCTCGGCACGATCAACCGACTTTCCGGATACTTTTTCGGTGCCGAACGACTTCGCCACCCTGGATGGACCACCGACGACGCTCGACCTCATCACTCCCACGGCGGCCCCGCTCGACAACAGCCCGTCGCCGCGTGCGACTGCGACCAATCCCCTGCCGATTCTCAGCGCCACCCTGACCGGCGGCAACAGTTCCAGCTATCGGCTCACGGCAGGTGCGGATTTTACGTCGAGCGATCCCGGCGCCACGCTGCAGGGCGCCCTTGGCGCGGTACTGTTGGGTGGGCACACCGACTACAGCGACCCTCAGACGAATCGCGTGCTTGCCGCACCCACCGTTGTGCGCACGGGAACAGGAGACATCGAAATCGCTGCAGCGGGCGACATCCGCTGGACGGATGATCGCGCTCCAGCCGCCGTCTATACGGCAGGCGCACCCGCGCAAGGCACCACGGCGGATGATGGCGTGTCGATACTCCGTCCTTCGCTGAACATCGGCCTGGAGCAGTCGGCGACGCCGGAGCTCGTCGTCACCGCCGAGGTCAACCCCGACGATGCGGGTCACCTGAGCTTGCGCGCGGGCGGCGACATCGACGGTATCCAGAACACCGTCGACACGACCGGCGACCTGACGGGTACGGCAGGAACGCGCACGGCACAGTACTGGTGGCCGTGGATGCAGACAGGCAACACCGACACGCGTTCGTCGATCAACTTCGGCGGTTTCGACCAGGGCGTGATGAGTGTTGGTGGTAACGTGAGCGTGCAGGCCGGTGGCGATATTCGCGATCTCTCGGTATCGCTGCCCACCACCTGGATGATCAACACCGATGCAGCTGGTACACGTAGCCTGCAGACCTTCGGTGGTGGCGATCTCGACGTCAAGGCCGGTGGCGACATCCTCAGCGGCAGCTACTTCGTAGCGCGAGGGCAGGGCAGCATCCAGGCCAGCGGCCAGATCGGTAGCGATTTCTCGGTGGGTTATGCGACGCCGATCGGCGGCACGTCGGCGACCATGCCCGTTTCCACACTCATCGCCATGCAGGACAGCCAGGTGTCGGTGCAGGCTGGCGGGTCGGTGAGGCTTGGCGGCATTTTCGATCCATCGTTGCTCAACAGCAGCAGCGTGATGGCCCTTGCGCCGACAGGTCATCTCGATGGACAGAACTATTCGACGACCTCGAGCGTCGACGTGACATCGTTCGCGGGCGATGTCGTCTATGCCGACCTCGCCTCGCCGATGTCGCTGTTCGTGCCCGGTGTACGCGCGCAGACCAGCATCTCCTCCGATACGGGCGGCGATATCCTCCCGGCATCCGTCAACTTCACGGCCGCTCACGGCGACCTGCGCTTGCTGACCAGCGGAGAACTCTTCCCGTCGGACAACGGCGACCTGACCCTGTTGGCGCAGGGCGACGTGAATTTCGCCCTCACGGGGCTCGGGCTGGCAACGCGCTACGCCTGGGGCATGATCGATGCACCGTTGAGTTCCATGGTGTCGCCGTTGAACCTTCTCCCGATCGATCCCAATGTCTCGCCCGGGACCGACGCACCCACCGGCGGATACCTTGCGCAGCAGATTTCCACCAACCCGCAAGATGCGGTTCTCTTCCATGCTGCCGATCCCTGGCATGCTGCCGATATCGACCCCGTGCGCGTTTTCGCGCTGGACGGCGATATCGTCAATGGTACGGGCGGTGGAGCGGGCGCGGTGTTCCTCATGCCCGACAAGGTGTCGCATATCGAGGCGGGCCGTGACATCGTGGACCTCGCTTACGTTGGCCAGCAGCTGCATGGCAACGATATCTCGGTCATCAAGGCAGGTCGGGATATTATCGATACGCCATTGGGCGCCATTCCTCCGGTTGACCTGCCTCGTGGCATCCTGGCCGTCATCGCCCAGGCCGGGCCTGGTTACCTTTCCGTCGAAGCCGGGCGCAATCTCGGCCGTCTCGCATCGCAGACGGAGTTCTATGGCAACACGAGGGTTCAGTACAGCACGCTTCTGGCCCCGGGTGGCGGCAATTACACCGGTATCGACTCGGTCGGCAACATCTACAACACCAACCTTGCGGGTCAGGGCGCGTCGATCATGGCATCGTACGGTGTCGCGCCAGGTGTCGACGACGCGGCCTTCATTGCGCGCTACATCGACCCGTCCGCCGTCAAGCCGCCCGGCCTCGACGATGGCTCCGCTGGCCTGGTGACGTTCGTCGAGAACTATGACGCTGGTCAGGCCGTGGATACGGGGCTTCTTGCCGATCGGCACGTGCCGACCTATACCGTCGAGCAGGCGTGGGCGAGGTTCCAGGCCTTGCCGGATGACGCGAAGGCGATCTTCGTACAGCAGACGCTGTTCGGCGTGCTGGCACAGGTGGGCAAGGACTACAGCGATGCTTCGAGCCCGTACGCCAACCAGTATGTCCGCGGGTATGCAGCCCTGAACACTCTGTTCCCCGCCTTGCTGGGTTATACCGCCAACGGACTCGATGGCGGCAGCAATGGCGCCCAACAGCTCGTCCACATGGGTGACCTGGATATCCGCGGCAGCACGATCCAGACCCAGCGGGGAGGCGATGTTTCCATTCTTGCTCCCGGCGGTGAGGCGCTGCTGGGAAGTGTTTCCGCTCCGCCTGTCATCGTCGACACGCGCGGCGGCGTGCTTGCGGGCCCGAATACCCAAGGCATCCTGACGCTTCAGAAGGGCGACGTATCGATCTTCACCGACACCAGCACGTTACTTGCGCAGAGCCGTATCTTCACCGAGCAGGGCGGTGACGTCACCATCTGGAGCTCCAACGGCGACATCAATGCGGGCAAGGGGGCGAAGACCAACAGCGAGATCCCGCCGGTTCGTTACGAGTGCACGCTGGACGCCTGGTGTTCGCAGGATGCGGCGGGGCAGGTAAGCGGTGCGGGCATCGCCACGCTACAGACGATTCCGGATGCGCCAGAAGGATCGGTGTACCTCATGGCCCCGCGGGGCACGGTGGATGCTGGTGATGCAGGCATACGGGTGTCCGGCAATCTCGTCGTCGCGGCGGCGCACGTTGCCAATGCCGATAACGTACAGGTCAAGGGTGATTCCGTCGGCTTGCCTGTCGTGCAGGCGGTAAATGTCGGTGCACTCAACGCGGCGAGTTCTGCAGCGACTGCGGCAACGAAGGCTGCCGAGGACGTTGCACGCCAGCAACAGTCAGACGCGCGCGATCGCCAGCCGTCGATCATCTCGGTGCAGGTGATCGGAGGCGACCCCAGCGCAAGCATCGATAGCGGCACGCATGGTTCGGGCTATGACAGTGCAAGTCCGGTGCAGGTGGTGCGTCGCGCAGGCGTGGCGGGTGATGGACTGACGCCCACGGAGCGTGCTCGCCTCATGCAGTGATGCCGTGCCTTTCGTTGTCATGTGATTTGTCATTAACGTGATAATGCCAACCGTGCGTTAAAGCTGTCACGGTCCTGGCATATGCAGGGACATCCCCGCGTCACTGGTACGACAACTATCGGGCGAATACTCGGAACGCCTCCAAAAGGAGGTCTAACGACTAGGGGTAACACCATGTTCAAGCGTAATGCTATGGGGAACACCCGCGCCAAGCTTCTGGCTGGCGCCGTCCTGATGACGCTCGGTTTGACGGCTGCCGGCGCAGCGATGAGCACCAACGTCGGCGGCGGCGGTGCGACGCTGCCGGCCGGCGGGTATGTCGGTTGGAACTTCACCACCTCGGGCGCAACGTCCACGATCTTTTCGAGCAGCGTGGCGAGCAAGCCGGGCGCGACCGTCGACTCGACCTCGCTGATCGGCAACTGGGCCAGCACCAGCGGTAACAGCGTTTCGTACTGCCAGACCGGCAGCGGCGGCGGCAAGAAGATCTTCGATCATTCCGACGGTACGGCTACGTGGGGTGGCGCTGGTCAGGCTTGCTCGGCCACTGCTAGTGCGACCTCCGGCTTCGGCGCCGATACCTCCATCGTCGATCCGCACTTCGTGGGCAGCGATGCGCCGATGTCCCAGGCTGAGTTCAGCTGGTTCGGCAATGGCACCAACCTCGGCAACAAGGCTACGAAGTACGGCCAGCCGTCGCAGTTCCCGGCCATCGTCGGTTCCGTCGCCATCGCGTTCAACAATCCGGACGCGTCGAGCCTCGACCTGAGCGATGCCGGCATCTGCCGCATCTTCTCCGGCCAGGTGACCGACTGGACCAACCTGGTGTCGTCCGATTTCCACACCCTGCCGTCGACCTTCCCGCTGCCGGCCCGCGCGCTCAAGGTCGCCTATCGTGGCGATGGCAGCGGTACGACCTTCTCGCTGGCCAACCACCTGAGCACGGTGTGCGGCACGATCGCTGGCAAGTTCTTCCAGGCCGACCAGGCGTTCTCCACCGTTGTCGCCCAGTTTGGTCTGCCTGCGGGTTCGGTCGCCGGCACCGGTAACCCGGGCGTCGTGACTGCCATCAGCACCACACCGGGCGCGATCGGCTACGCGGAGTCGGCCAACCTGCAGCACACATCGGTTTCGGCCAACACCCACGTTGCCAACGTCAACGGCAAGAACCCGTACTCGGATCTCGCCTCGTCGTACACCTTCACCACGATCGTGGTCGACAACGTCATCAATGGCTGGAATACCACCGGAACGCTCGGTACGCCGAAGCTCCAGGCCCTGAGCCCGGCCGCGCCGGTCGGTGGTTGCATGCTGATGGTCAACCCGACGGCCTACGCCAACGGCATCGGCACGAGCTATCCGATCCTTGCCGTCTCCAACCTGATCTTCAACGAGAAGGGCAACGGCACGGATGTCACGGCCGTGCGTGACCTGATGTCGTACACCTACAGCGCCACCCGCCGCGTTGGCGCCACGCTCATCGGCACCGGCACCGGCTATGCGTTCGTCACCGCGCCGACCGCCAACGTCAAGATCAACACCTGCATCAACGCCTGATCGAATTCTGATCGGATTTCACGGATGAGTCATGGACGAGCGGAAAGGGCCCTTCGGGGCCCCTTCTTTTCCTGCGTCATGCGAACGAAACCTAACGCGCCGTACTCTTGTGCAGGAAGGAGGGGAACACGATGCGGCAACGTCGCGAACACGGATTCAGCCTGCTGGAAACGCTGGCAGCGATGTTCCTGCTCGCGTTGTGTTTTGGCGCCTTGATGAAAGCCGCGGGAGCGTCCATGGCACTCAACGCCCGGGCCGCCGATTACACGCAGGCCTCGCTATGGGCCACTGGCTTGCTCGACAGGCAATACGTGACCGAGTTTCCCTCCACCGGTGTGCATGAGGGGCGGTTCGATGAGACCTACCGATGGAAGATGACGGTGTCCGAACCACCATCGGAGGCAATCATGCGGATGAGTGCGCCGATGCGGCTTTACCGCATCGAGCTGACCGTCGTTTGGAATGAGAAGGGCAAGGATGCGTCGGCGCGTTTCGAAACCCTCCGCGCCGTCTCCGAGGTTCTGCCCAGGGATGTCCCATCACCGGGGGGCGACTCGTGAAGCGGTCGGCAGGTTTCAGTCTCATGGAAACGCTGGCGGCGCTCGCCTTGTTGGCGTTGCTGCTTCTCGGTGTGGTGGCATCGCTGGACACGATTGCACGATCGACGCACGCGAGCCTTGCCGCGACACAACGACTCGACGAGATGCGCGCTGCGCAGAACTACCTGCGAAGGGCGCTCTCGGGCGCGCTCGCTTATCCGTGGGCGCTCGGTCACGACAGGCAAGCGGTGGTGTTTCGTGGCAGTGCGCAGGCAGTCACCTTTGTATCGCCCGGACCGGGTTATCTCGCTGCCGATGGACTCCAGCGACAGACGCTGTCGATTGTCGGCACACCGGGTGACCAGCGGCTTGAAGTGTCATTTGCACCGCTCGCCACCCGTGCGGGTGCAGGCATTGTACCGGCATCGCCCGAAACGCTGCTCGAGCATGTCGCGTCGGGGCGTATCGTCTACAGCGGCATGGATGACCAGGGTCACCCGGTAACCTGGAGGCCATCGTGGCCTTATGAAGATCGCATGCCGACGATGATCGGCCTGGAGCTTCGGTTGCGTGTTGGCCTGCGCTGGCCAACCTTCGTGGTGCCGCTGCGGATGGATCCGGAAGCGGTGAACACGCGCGAGGCCTTTACCCGGCTGGCCGCTACGCAGGCGAAATCGTGAAAGCGCATGGGCGCGTCGGTGGGCAGCGGGGCATCGCACTTCTCGTGGTGCTGTGGGGATGCACGCTGGCGGCGATCACGCTTGGTGCGTTGGCGAGCGGCGCGAAGGTCGAAGGCATCCAGGCGAGGGGCCAGTACCTGCAGACCAGGGGTTTCTACGCTGCGGAGGCCGGCATCGAGCAGGCCGTGTTCCGACTACGCGCCCAGGCGGCATCACAGCGATGGGCTGTCGATGGCCGGACCTACCGCCTGCGCGAGGGCGACGCGACCGTATCGGTCACCGTGACCGACGAGGATGGCAAGCTCAACCTCAACAAGGCGTCACCCGCACAGCTGGGTGCGTTGCTCGAGGCGTTGGGCGTCGATGCTGGGCAGGTGCCGAGGCTGCGCGATGCCATCGTCCGATGGGGGAGTGGAGGTGAACGCTACTCCGATAGCCTGTTGGCGAAGGGTGGATTCACCAGTCTGGAAGAATTGCGTCGCGTGCCTGGTTTGCCCGGCGACGTGGTCGATCGACTGGAACCGGCGGTGACGCTGTGGTCGGGCTCGGGACCGAACCTGGCTCACGCGCCCGCGGTTGTCGTCGTCGCGATGACAGGGGCGGGGCGGGCGGCTGCGGAAGCCTATGTGACCGACGTTCGCGCGATGGATCCCGAACACGGCGGCCTTCCTGCGGTGCCCGGCAACGTGGGAGCATCACAGTCCTTCGTACAGGGTAGTGGCACGGTCACCATCGTCTCTACCGCGACCTTGAGCGACGCACTCGCGGTAAGTATCCGGGCCACGGTGACCCTTCAGAACGCGCCCGGTGATCCGCGTGCTTATCGCGTGCTTCGATGGACGTCCGTTACATCGTCCTGACGGTCCTGCGTCCTGGAACTGTCATGTCCACGGAGATATGGACATCGCTGAATGGTCACGAGTACGCGATAGCGTCGTAAGTGATCCACCACCGACATCCATCACCGAGGTGTTCTCATGACGACTCAAAACGTGCCGTCCCATCGCCGCTGGCTCGCTTCCGCGGCGCGCTGCACGCTTCCGCTCCTGGCTGCCGGCGTGGCACTGCCGGCATCGGCTGCCCACAACAACCATGCGTATGTGGTGAACCAGATCGACAACACGGTTTCCGTGATCGATATGGCTACCCATGCCGTGACCGCCACGATTCCGGTGGGCATCACACCCGTGGCTGCTGCGGTCAGTCCCGACGGCAATCACGTCTATGTGGTCAACAGCCAGGCCAATACGGTTTCCGTGATCGATGCAGCGACCAATATCGTCGCCGCTAACGTGCTGGTTGGTTCGACGCCCGCCGCCGTCGCCGTCAGCGCCGACGGTACGAAGGTATATGTCGCGAATTCCGCCGCCGACACCGTTTCCGTGATCAACGCGGTCACCAACTCGGTGGTTGGCGAGATCGCGGTCGGCAGCGCGCCGCTCAGTATCGCGGTCGGTCCTGGTGGGGCTCGCGTTTACACGGGGAACATCGGCGATGGCACCGTGTCGGTGATCGACGTGCGTGCGGGCAGGGTGACGGCCACGGTGGCAGTCAATGGCGTGCCGTTCGGTCTGGGCATGGGGCCCCTCGGAGCGCGCTTGTTCGTGCCCGACGTCGGCTCCAGCAATGTCTCCATCGTCGATACGCTGCAGAACAAGGTAGTTGGCAACCTCACCGCCGGTAACGGTACCTATGATGTGGCGACCAGCATCGTCGGTACGCCGGCGTATGTATCCAACTTCGGCGACAACACGGTGTCGGTGATCGAGACCTTCAGCAAGAAGACGCTCGCTACCGTGCCGGTGGGCAATTCCCCGGAGTCCGTGGCCGTCAGTCGCGACTCCGGTCGTGTCTATGTCACCAACTCGGGCACCAACAACGTTTCCGTGATCGACCCGCTTCGCAATACGGTGATCGCGACGGTGAACGTGGGTAGTGCGCCGACCGCCGTGGCCACCCAGCCGCAGTAACGGCTCGGCCGACGTTCGTGGAAGCAGCGGCCATCCTCCGGGGATGGCCGTTTTCTTTGCGCGAGTTGCCGGTTTCCGTATGCCATGCAACAGTGCGTCACGGGGTCGCAACACGCACCCCCCAATCTCGCAGGCTTCGGTAACCATGATGGTTTTTGCATGACTCGTTTTCTTACGATCGGCGCCACGGCGCTGGTGGTGGCCCTGGCAGGTTGCTCCACGCTGCCGCAGCCCCGCGACGATGGCGCACTGCAGCGCGAGGCCATGGCCGGCACCGAACTCCCGGCGCCGAAGCCGCGTATCGCGCCGTCGACCAACCCATCGGTGCCGGCCAATACGGCGCCGCAGGTCACGACGGGTACCGGTGAGTTCATTAAACCGGTCGGGCTGGCCAAGCCGAAGCCTGTTGCCGAAGGCGCGGGCACGGTCACCTTCAATTTCGAGAACCAGCCGGTCGAGTCGGTGGTGAAAGCCATCCTGGGCGATCTGCTGCACGAAAATTATTCGATCGTACCGGGTGTGCAGGGCAACGTTTCATTCTCGACCTCGCAGCCGGTCACGGCGGAACAGGCGCTGCCGATTCTCGAGACCTTGCTCTCCTGGACGGGTAACGCGCTCGTCCACAGCAATGGCCGTTACGTGGTCATGCCTGCGAAGGACGCCGTCGCTGGCAACCTCGTGCCAAGCATCGGCGCCAACGCGCCGGCCGGTGGTCTTCAGGCACGGCTCTTTCCGTTGCACTTCATCTCCGCGACGGAGATGCAGAAGCTGATCAAACCGTTCGCGCGTCCGGACGCGACGCTGCTCGCCGATCCCACACGTAACGTGCTGGTGATGGCCGGAACACCGACCGAGCTCGACAACTACCAGCGCACCGTGGCCACCTTCGACGTGGACTGGCTGCGCGGCATGTCGGTCGGTGTGTTCGCCTTGCAGCGTGCCCAGGTGAAGGACCTCACGCCCAAGCTCGAAGGCATCTTCGGCGACAAGGGCAACACGCCGATGGCCGGCATGCTGCGTTTCATTCCGATCGAACGGACCAACTCGCTCGTCGTGCTGAGCCCGCAGCCTGTGTACCTCGAGGAAGTGCGCAGCTGGATCGATCGCATCGACCGGGGCGGCGGTAACGAGCCGCAGTTGTACGTAGTGGATGTGCGTAACGTGCAGGCCTCGGACATGGCCGATTACCTTTCGGACATCTATGGCAGCGGGTCGGGTGGCCGTTCGGGTGACAAGGGCGGCAAGGTCGGCCCCGGTCTCAGCTCCGGAACGCTCGGTGGCGGCGACAGCGATCTCGGCAACCGCGGTGGCTCCGGTATCGGTAGCACGACGGGTGCGTTCGGCAACACGGGTTCGTCGTCGTCCGGATCGTCGAGCACCGGCGGCATGAGCACGGGTAGCGGTCTCGGTGGTAGCAGCTCGGGTCTGGGTGGCACGTCCACCTCGGGCCTGGGTTCCGGTTCGGGTTCTTCCGACGATAGCTCGGGTGATCCGGGCAATCGGCATTCCTCGACCACCACCGACGACGGCGTGCGCATCACCTCGGTCGATGCGAACAACCAGCTCATGGTCCGGTGCCGCCCCGCGCAGTGGACCGAGATCGAAGAGGCGATCAAACGCCTGGACGCCGTGCCGATGCAGGTGCAAATCGAGACGCGCATCCTCGAGGTGACCCTCTCGGGGGATCTCGAGTTCGGCGTGCAGTGGTACCTCGAAGGCCTGACCGGCACGACCAATGGGCAACCGACCCAGCCGGGTAACAAGCATCAGTACGCGCTAGGCGGCGGCGGTGCGACGCTGGCGACAGGCGACAACTTCTTCTACTCCTTCGTCAACAACAACATCTCCGTCGCGCTGCACGCGATGGAGCAGAACGGAAACACGAAGGTGCTCTCCGCTCCCTCGCTGGTCGTGCTGAACAACCAGAAAGCGCACATCGAAGTGGGCGACCAGATTCCGATCACGCAGACTTTCGTCAACACCGGGGCGAACACGGACAACACGATCGGCCAGGTGGAATACAAGGACACCGGCGTGATCCTCAACGTGCGCCCGCGCGTGAATCCGGGTGGCCTGGTCTACCTCAATGTGAGCCAGGTGGTGAGCAGCCCGGGCATCAAGGACACCACCACCGGCAACTTCCCGATCCAGCAGCGCGAAGTGGCCACCCAGGTCGCGGTGCAGAGCGGGCAGACGGTGCTGCTCGGCGGCCTGATCAAGCAGAACGACGCCCTGACCGATACCGGTATCCCGGGGCTCAACCAGATTCCCGTACTCGGCCGTTTATTCGGCACGACCAGCCGGACACGGACCCGTACCGAGCTGATCGTCCTGATTACCCCACGGGTGATCACCAATGGAGACGAGGCCAAGCAGGTCACCGACGAGTACCAGCGCAAGTTCGAGTCGCTCCGGCCGTTCACCCAGCCCGCCAGACCTTGACCGAAGGGTGACCGAGGGTGCATACACCCACATCACGGGACGCGTTTCACATTGGAAGCGTGTTCCTGACAGGGGGAGACTCGCTTGATACAGGATCTGGCCGGCTGGTCCACGGTGCTGGAGCTGATGCCCACGGCGATGTTCGTGCGCGATGCGGCGCACCGCTGGGTGTTCGTCAACCGCATGGGCTGCGAATACTTCGGCCTGAACGCCGACGAGGTGCTCGGCCGGACCGACGCCGAACTCTTCCCGCCCGAGCAGGCCGCCCGCTTCGAAGCGGGTGACGACGCCGTGCTACGCAGCCACGAGGTCGTCGAAACCGAGGAAACGGTGACCGACCCCCAGGGCCATGTGCGCACCTTGCTAACCCGCAAGACCTGCATCGACCTGGAAGGCGCGCTCCACGTGCTGGCCTCGGTCACCGACATCACCGAGCTGCGCGAGTCCGAGGCGCATGTGCGCTGGCTGGCCTGCCACGATGCGCTGACCGGGCTGGCCAACCGCACGGCACTCTTCAGCCGGCTGGACGCCGCCATCGGCCGCGCGGCCAGCGGTGGCCTTCACGCCGCGCTGTTCCACCTGGACATGGACGGCTTCAAGAAGGTCAACGACACCTACGGCCACCTTGTGGGCGACGAGCTGCTGGTGCAGTTCGGTGCGCGTCTGCGCAGTGTCGTCGGTCCTGACGACACGGTGGCCCGGATCGGCGGCGACGAGTTCGCGCTGCTGGTCGACGATCACGGCGACCTCGACGTGCAGGGCCTTGCCGAGCGCATTCTGGCCCTCGCCGGCGAGCCCTTCGACGTGCTTTCGACGACCACCTTTATCGGTACGTCCATCGGCATGGTCGCCATCGATGCCGAAGCGGTCGCGGCGGGAGAGATGGCTCGCAAGGCGGATAGCGCACTGTACGAAGCGAAGAAGAAGCGTAACCGCCTGATGGTTTACACCAAGGCGCTGGACGCCGCGCTCGCCCATCGCCGCGACATCGAGAAGGCGCTGCTCGAGGCCTTGCTGACCCGCGAGGGCCTGAGTTGTCACTACCAGCCGATGATCCGCAGCTCGGACGGCAAGGTGGTCGGCCTCGAGGCGCTGGCCCGCTGGCGGCATCCCACCCTCGGCGTGGTCTCGCCGGTGCAGTTCATTGCCGTGGCGGAAGAGACCGGCCTGATCGGCCAGTTGGGCGAATGGGTGCTGCGCACCGCCTGCGCCCGCGTGGCCAAGCTCGACGAGCTGTTCGTTGCGGTCAACGTGAGCGCCGTGCAGCTGCGCGACGACGACTTCGCCAACATGGTCATGCGCGTACTCATCGAGACGCGCCTGTCGCCGAAGCGCCTGGAGCTGGAGATCACCGAGACGGCCATCGTCAATGCCGATGGTGGGTCAGTCCGGCTACTCAAGCGTCTGCGCCGGGCCGGCGTGCGTATCTCGCTCGACGATTTCGGGACGGGCTACTCCAGCCTGACCCTGCTCAAGGACCTCGCCGTCGACAAGGTCAAGATCGACCGCTCCTTCGTGCAGAACGCGACCCAGGCCGGCGATTCGGCGGCCATCGTGCGGGCGGTGTCCAACCTGGGCGCCGCGCTGGGCCTGTGCGTCGTGGCCGAGGGCGTGGAGACCGAGCAGCAGCGGGCCTTCCTGACCGAAGCCGGTTGCGACGAACTGCAGGGTTTCCTGTTCTCGCCGGCCGTGGCGGAAGACCGCATCGACCGGGTCACCGGGCCATATCCGGCCCCGCTGGCGACTCATTCGGCCGGATAGGCGTCCGTCGGCATCGGCCAGGTACGGCGCAGGTCCGGCATGCCGGGCATGGTGGTCGGCTGCGGTAGCGGCAAGGGCGTGCGGGCATCTACCACGCCGCCCGTCGCGTCGCCGACGATGGCGATGATGCAGGCCCCACTTTCCTGCGAACTGCCGAAGGAGAGCCGTCCCCAGGGCATCTGCATGACCGTATAGCGGTTCGGCAGCATGGCCGGCGCGGCGGGCAGGTTGGTTTCCGAGGCGCTCGCGTGGAAAGCTTCGGTCAGCTCGTTCCTCGCGAAGCACGGCCGCTGTTCCAGCTGGATCGAGGTGAAGCGCACCATCGGTACGTCGCCACCTTCGTTGAAGCCGCGGGCCTCGAAGGCGCTCACGCGGTAGCCGTCGCGGGTGATGAAGGGCACGCTGCGCACGATCTGCGGCGGGGCGTCGGTGGTGGCGTGCAAGCCGCCCGGCAGCTTGCGGGACAACGCATCCACCGCGTTGGGCAGGGTCCCCATCGTCGAGTTGATGATCTCGACCAGGGTCTTGTCGCTGCGCTGCACACTCACGGGATCGGCCGCCGCGGCAGGAGCCAGGGCAGCGCATAACAGGATGGCCAGGAGGCGAGTGGGACGCATGAGGGCCAGGTTGAGGTGAGCAGGGGCGCTAGTTTGCACGAGTTGCGTATGCCCTTGCATGCGCCGTGAATGCCCGGATATTGGAAACAACGTCCTACCCCTGATCCCGATGACAGACCTGCGCTTCGACAATGCCTTCGTCCGCGAGTTGCCGGCCGACCCCGAACGATCCAACGGTCCGCGCCAGGTCGTCGGCGCGGCGTTCTCGTGGGTGGACCCGACGCCGGTCGCGGCACCGCGGCTGGTCGCGGCCTCGGCCGAGGTGGCGACGATGCTTGGCGTCTCGCCCGAGGCGCCAGATTTTGCGGAGGTGTTCTCGGGTAACGCTCGCTGGCCGGGCATGACCGGTTACGCCATGGCCTACGGCGGCCACCAGTTCGGCAACTGGGCCGGGCAGCTGGGCGACGGCCGCGCGTTGAGCTTGGGCGAGGTGATTACCGCCCACGACGGCCGCCAGGAACTGCAGCTGAAGGGCGCCGGCCGCACGCCGTACTCGCGCGGGGCCGACGGCCGTGCTGTGCTGCGCTCGTCGATTCGCGAATTCCTGTGCAGCGAGGCCATGCACCACCTCGGCGTGCCGACGACCCGGGCACTGTCCCTGGTGGTGACCGGTGACGAGGTGCTGCGCGACGTGATGTACGACGGCCACCCGGCGCTGGAACCGGGCGCGATCGTCTGCCGTGTGGCGCCCTCATTCATTCGCTTCGGCTCGTTCGAGCTGCCGGCGGCGCGCAATGACCTCGACCTGTTGCGCCGCCTGGCGGACTTCACTATCGCCACGCATTACCCGGCCTTTGCCGGCCTCGACGGGGAAGGGCGGTACGCCGCGTTCTTCACCGAGGTCTGCGAGCGGACGGCACGCCTCATGGCGCACTGGATGCGCGTGGGCTTCGTGCACGGGGTGATGAACACGGACAACATGTCCATCCTCGGGCTCACGATCGACTACGGCCCCTACGGTTGGGTCGATGACTTCGACCCGGACTGGACACCGAACACCACCGATCGCGCGCACAAGCGCTACCGCTTCGGCCACCAGCCACGCGTGGCTTACTGGAACCTGCAACGTCTCGCCCAGGCGTTGTCGCCTTTGTTTACCGGCGTCGACGCGCTGCAGGCCGGGCTGGATCGCTATGTGGAGGTGTTCGAAGCCACCGACGCGGCGTTCTCGGCGGCCAAGCTCGGTCTCGCTAACGCCCGCGAAGGCGACGAGGCGCTGGTCGCCGACCTGCGTGGCCTGCTCACCCTGGGTGGGATGGACATGACGATTTTCTTCCGTGACCTCGCGCTGCTCGATCTCGATGCGCCGCATCCGGGTGTCGTCGGGGCGGCGTTCTACGAGGAAGACAAGCGCGTCGCGACGCAGGAGGCGCTGGCGTCCTGGCTGCAGCGTTATGCGGCGCGCGTGCAGGCCGATGAATCGCCGGCGTCGGAGCGGCTTGCCCTGATGCATGCCAGCAACCCGCGCTACGTGCTGCGCAACTGCCTCGCGCAGCAGGTCATCGACAGCGCGGAGCAGGGCGACGACGCGCCCCTGCATGAGCTGATGGAGACCCTCCGCCAGCCCTACGACGAGCAGGCGGGCAGGGATCACCTTGCCGGCCGCCGGCCCGAGTGGGCACGCGACCGGGTCGGCTGCTCCATGCTTTCCTGCAGTAGCTGACGGGCCACAGGGTAGAATCAGCGGCCCGGATCTTTAGTCAGGCCTGTCGCGTTGTCCGCTGGTTCCGCCTCCGATGCCGCTCTTGAAGCGCTTTTCGTCCCGTTCGTCACGGGCGATCTCGCGTGGCCCGCGTCTGGCGACGTGCTGATGCTGCGGGCGCGGGACGGTTTCGTGCTGCGCGAGCAGCGTCGTCCTGGCTGGGTGCTGCAGCAGTCGTTCAAGCCAGCGGCGGATGCCCTGGCGCGTTCCGGGTTCGCCGTGAGCGCGGATCTGCCCGAAGGCCGGTTTACCGTCGTCATGGTGCTGCCGACCCGGCAGCGCGAAGAGTCGCGCGCCTTGTTCGCGCAGGCGATGGCCCATGTCACGCCCGATGGCGCCGTCCTCGCCGCCGTGCCGAACGCCGAAGGCGCGAAGACCGCCGAAGCCGATCTTGCGCTGCTGGCCGGCGGCGTGACGACCCTCTCCAAGCACAAATGCCGCGTCTTCTGGACGCGTCCCGGCGCGGTGCCGGATCCCGCCTTGCTCGACGCATGGCTGGCGCTGGACGGGTCCTTGCCGATCGACGAGGGTCGCTTTGTCAGCCGGCGTGGCCTGTTCGCCTGGGATCGCATCGACATCGCGTCGGCCTTGCTGAGCTCGGTGTTGCCCGAGAACTTCGCCGGTCGCGTTGCCGATCTCGGCGCGGGCTTCGGTTATCTGGCCTGCCGTGTCATCGCGACGAATCCCGGCGTCACCGCGGTGGACCTGTACGAAGCGGAAGGGCGCGCCATCGAGCCGGCCCGTCGGAACATCGCCGCGGCGGTTACCGCGTCGGGCCGCGCCATCGCTACTCACGTGCAGTGGCACGACGTGACCCATGGTATCGACGGTGGCTACGACGCCATCGTTTCCAATCCGCCGTTCCATCAGGGACGCGCCGACCAGCCGGAGCTGGGTCGCGCCTTCATTGCGGTCGCGGCGCGCGCCTTGTCGCCGCAGGGTCGTTTCTGGATGGTGGCCAACCGGCATCTTGCCTACGAAGCCACGCTCGATGCGTGCTTCACCCATGTTCGTACCGTCGCCGAGCGCGACGGGTTCAAAGTGATCGAAGCGAAGGAGCCTCGTCGATGAAACTCGTGCGCCTGTTGGCGAACCTCGGCTATGGCAGCCGCAAACAAGTCGCCTCCCTGTTCCGCGAAGGCGCGGTCACCGATGCCTCGGGCGAGGTGCTCTATGCCGATGACAAGGTCGAACACGCCGACGTGCGCTTCGAAGGCGAGCCGCTGGATCCGCCGGCCGGCATGCTGATCATGTTGAACAAGCCCGCCGGGTATACGTGCTCGCGCAAGGACGTCGGTCGTCTCGTCTACGAGCTGCTGCCGCCGCGTTACGGCATTCGCAATCCGGTGCTGTCGACGGTCGGGCGCCTCGACCGCGAGACCTCGGGCCTGCTGCTGTTCACCGACGACGGCCCGTTGCTTCACCGGATCATTTCGCCGAAGTCCTCGGTGGCCAAGGTGTACGAGGCGACGCTCGCCGAGGACTTGCGCGGCGATGAAGCGGCGACCTTCGCCGCCGGCACGTTGATGCTCGACGGCGAAACCGATCCGCTCGAGCCGGCCGCGCTCGACGTGCTTGGGCCGCGTCATATACGTCTGTCGCTTACCGAAGGCCGCTACCACCAGGTCCGCCGCATGTTCGCTGCCATCGGCAATCACGTCGAAACCCTGGAGCGCGTCGCCTTGGGTGGCCTGACGTTGGAAGGCCTCCCTTCGGGCGAATGGCGCCAGCTGACTGCCGAAGACACCGCCCGCATCTTCGCTGCCCCCAACGGCGCCCCGGCTCTGTAGGAGCCGATTCATCGGCGATCAAGCGCCAGCGGGCCAGAGTCGGCGCAAGCACCCATCGCCGATGAATCGGCTCCCACATTTATCCATGTGTGGACGTTCCGTCCACGCCGGGTGCAGTATCGGAGAGTCCACACGATCACCCAAGGAGCACCTCATGACCAAGATCGCTATTGCCGTCGCCCTCGCCAGCCTCTTCGCCGGTACAGCCACCGCGGGTAACGTCGTCGACAAGAGTGTCGTCGTCCCGATGACCCTGGTGACCGCCGATGGCGCGGGCGCCTCCGTGGGTACCGTGACTGTCACCCAGTCGGCGGGTGGACTCGTCTTCACCCCGAACCTCAACGGCTTGCCGCCGGGCGACCATGGCTTCCACCTGCATGAGAAGGCCAGCTGCGATCCGGGCGAGAAGGACGGCAAGAAGGGCGCCGCCCTCGCTGCCGGTGGTCACTTCGATCCGCAGCACACCGGCAAGCACGAAGGCCCGGACGCCGCCGGTCATGAAGGCGACCTCCCGCGCATCACGGTAGGAGCCGATGGCACCGACACCACCGCGGTCACCGCGCCGCACCTGAAGAGCCTGGCCACCCTGAAGGGCCACGCCCTCATGATCCACGCCGGCGGCGACAACTACGCTGATGAGCCGGCTCCGCTGGGCGGCGGCGGTGCGCGTATCGCCTGCGGCGTGATCAAGTAAGGGTCGCATGTCCCAAGGCGGTCTTTTCGCAGCCGAACCGCTCGTGATCGTCGATGACGGCCACGGGCGGTTTGCGTATGAGCCGGACGTCATTTCCGTACCGTTGGCGGAGACCTGGTTCGCCACGTTGCTGGCAGACATTCCCTGGCAGGCCAAGCGCCGCGAGATGTATGGCCGCGAGGTGGACGTGCCGCGGCTGGTCCAGCATTACGCGCTGGAGGATCCGGCGTTGCCTTCCGTGCTGCGTGATGCGGGCCGCGAGGTGATCGCGGCGACGGGCGTGCCGTTTACATCGGTGGGCCTGAACCTGTATCGCGACGGGCGCGATAGCGTGGCGCCGCACAACGACCACATCGAGGAGCTGGCGGAAGGCGCGCCGATCACGTTGCTGTCGCTGGGCGCCACCCGGACGATGGCCTTGCGCGAGCGCGAATCGCCGAAGCGGAAGTTCGATGTGAAGCTGGAGCCGGGAAGCCTGCTGACGATGAGTTACGCCACGCAGTTCCATTGGGATCATGGGATTCCCAAGGCGCGCGGTGAGGTGGGCCCGCGGATCAGCCTGGCGTTCCGGGTGAGGCCGCTTTAGAAGAGATCGATGCTGCCCAGCGCGACGGCTGAACCCAGCTCGCCGAGCTTGGTCAGTGCCTCATAACCGTGCACGCTGTTTCGGCCATTTTCCTTGGCGAAGTACAGCGCTTTATCCGCGCGGTCGAGCACGATTTCGGGGTAGTCGTTCTCGGTGATGCGCGCGTAGCCAATGCTCACCGTCACGTGGCCCACCTGGGGGAACGCGTGCTCGGCGACGAAGTGACGGAAACGGTCCAGTGCCATGTGCGCGACGCGTTCGTCCTGCGCGGCGATGAGCATGACGAACTCTTCGCCACCAAAACGGAACAGGACATCGCTCTGGCGGAAGCTGTGGCGCATCTGCTGGGCGAGCATCAGGATGACCTCGTCGCCGTAGACGTGGCCGTAGGTGTCGTTGATGCGCTTGAAGTGATCGATGTCGAGGATGGCCAGCCAGATCTGCGAGACATCGTCCTCGAAGGGCAGGCGGCGCTCGTCGTCGCCCTTGGCCGAGGCGCGGGCACGCTGGCGCTGCAACTTGAGCAGGCGTTGCAGGCGTTGCTCGAAGCTGCGCCGGTTGTACAGGCCGGTGAGCTTGTCGCGCTCGCTCTCGTTGAGCAGCGCGATGTAGTTGCCGTAGATGCGGGCGTAGCCCTCGACCATGTTGCGCACGCTGTCCAGCGAATCTTCCGATTCCAGCATCAGCGCGCCGATGGCCGCGTGGTCACGCTGGATCGGGATCACCAGGCGGCAGGTGCCGTCGTCGGTGACATCGCTGATGGCTTCCAGCGTTTCCATAGCGCAGACGATCGTGTCGATCGGATCGCCGTCGCGCGTGGGATCCAGCGCTTCGACCACGAAGGCGCCTTCGGCATTGCGCGAGCAGACCACGATGGAATCTACCGGCAGCTGCAGGCTCTCGCCGCGCTTGCACAGGGTGACGCTGCTGACGGAAATCAGTTCGGCCAGCGACAGCACCAGGCTGTGGTCGAGGGCGTCGATATCGCGGTGGTGGGTGAACTCGGCCACGGAGGCGAGCAGGCGCGACTCCGGCGGCCCACCGGCAAGCGAATGCCAGGGCGACCTCATGAGCGCATGTCTCCTGCGACGTGACGTCCGCTATGTGAGCAACTGGCTGGCACCGACCCCTTCCTCCCCTGTTGGTGTCGCGACGATGATCCCCTACCGCGCAACCTCGAAGTTGTTAGCGGCACCGTCATCGCGAACTTTAGGGCAAATTCGGCAAGAATTCAGGAAAATGTAGGAAACTGAGAACGGGTTCCGCTTTTGTCGCTTCACGAATGTGATGGGTTGGGTTAGGGCGTCATTCCGGCATGGGTGGCCAATGCGCCAGCAGCGCCGGATCGACGCCGACCCTTCGGCAGGATCGCGAGGCGACGCCTTCGGTCAGCGCCACGCGGAACAAGGGCGCCATGCCGCGGAGGGCGCCACGCGCCAGTCGCGCCTTGCGCAGGTCGCTATCCGTTCGCTGCAACAGTGTTGCCGCCCAGTCCGGCAGCAACGCGGCGCCGGCATGCAGGAACAGGTCGCGCGACAGACCGGCCATCGGTACGGGCAGGTCGAGGCGCCTGAGCACGTCGAGCACCACATGCGAGCGCTCCCCGAACACCAGCGTTGGCAGCACCTGCGCGATATACGCGTCCATGTCGGCGACTGAGCCCGGTACATCGCGGGCGCCGAGGGCTTCGGCCACTCGACGCGTCTCGTCCAGATAGGCATCGGCGACACGTGGCGTGACGGCCTTAGGCCCGTAGGCGCGATAGCCGGCCAGAAAACTCGACATCTCGCTGACGTGGACCCAGGTGAGCAGGTCCGGATCGTCGGCCGCGTAGGGAGCCCCGGCCTCATCCACGCCGCGCACGTGGCTGTGGATCATGCGCACGTGCCCGATGAGTGCCTGCGCTTCGCTCGTGGGGGCGTAAGTGGTCGCGCCGACGAAGGCGGTGGTCCGGCGCAGTCGGCCGACCAGATCCTCGCGGAAATTCGAGTGATCCCACACGCCAGCCAGCGCACGCGGGTGCAGCAGTTGCAGGTACAGCGCGCAGAGGCCACCGGCAAGCATGCCGCAGAAATCCGAGTGCATGCGCCAGGTAACGCTGGAGGGTCCGAACAGGCCGGGATCGCCCACGGGATGGTCGTAGTCGATGCCGCCCGAGGGCGGCCTGGGAAACGCCGTGAGCACCCAGCGCCGGATGGGCGCGGAGGCGGGACGAAGCAGGCGCGCGAAGGTCGTCATGGACTCAGTCCCCGGACCACCAGCCTCGCCATTTAAAGAACCACACCGGCAGGAGCGTGCTGAGGATGATCACGCCCAGCGCGATGGGATAGCCGTACGGCATGCTGAGTTCGGGCATGTCCTTGAAGTTCATGCCCCAGATGCCGGCCAGGATGATCGGCGGAATGGTCGCGACGGACGCGACGGTCAGCACCTTCATCACATGGTTCTGGTCGGTACTGATGAAGCCGAGCGTGGCGTCGAGCAGGAACTGCAGCTTGTTGGTGAGCTGGTCGTCGAACTCGTCCAGCGTCCGCAGGTCGTGATCGACCACGCGCAGGCGCACCTCCACGTTCTCGGACATCCATTCCGGCTTCTTGGCGCGCACGAACGAGACGATGCGCTGCACGCCCAGCATGGATGAGCGATTGCGCGCCTGCAGACCCTCGAGCCGGCCGATCTCCAGCATGATGTCGCGCAGCAACGGCGTGCCCAGGCGTTCCGGCGTGAACACGCGGTCGGAGAGTTTCTTCAGCTCCGCCGAGACATCTTCCATGCGTTGCGCAGCGAGGTTGACGATGGCCTCGATCAGGGTGGCGAGCGCATCGGCACTGGATTCCCAGTGGTGCTCGCGGCAGCTGTCGCTGGCCAGTTTGAACGCTGGCGATTCGGCGAAGCGCAGCGTCATCAACACGCGGCCGGTGACCACGATGCCGACCGGGCCCGGGTAGTGGCCGTTGTCGGTGTCGGCGAAATAGGGGATGGACAGGTACATGGCGTCGTCGTCCGTACGGATACGGCTGGACAGGGCCAGGTTCACGATGTCGCTACGCTCGGGCACGCGCAGTCCGGTGATCTCGGCGGCGCAGCGGCGTTCGTCTTCGTTGGGGTCGAACAGGTCGACCCAGATCGGGGCGTTCGGCTTGCCCATCCCGGCGGTCCACTGGACGGGGCCGGTGAGATTCCCGTGTTCGTGAATAATCAGCACGTGCGATGGTGTCCTTGGCGACCTGGGAGCGCCACCGGCGTAGCCGGCGGCGCGGGCAGTTTACGCTTCCAGCGTCGCGTCCATCGTGATGGCAGCCTTCAGAACTTTCGATACCGGACAGCCTTGCTCGGCCTGTTTGGCGATCGCTTCAAAGCCCGCCTGGTCGGTACCGGGCACCTTCGCCTTCACGGTCAGGTGGGCCTTGGTGATCGTGAAGCCGTCGCCGTCCTTTTCCAGGGTGATCGTCGACTTGGTCTCGATCTTGTCGGCGGTCAGGCCGGCGGCATTGAGCAATCCGGACAGGGCCATGCTGAAGCAGCCCGCGTGCGCCGCGCCGAGCAGTTCCTCGGGATTGGTGCCGGGGCCGTCCTCGAAGCGCGACTTGAATCCGTACGGGGCTTCCTTAAGAACGCCGGTCTGGCTCGAAATGACGCCCTGGCCGTCCTTGATCCCGCCTTGCCATACTGCTGATCCCCACTTTTGCATGATGCTCTCCTCGCTGGTGATGGAATGCCGGTCGGAACACGTGCATGCTGATCCTCGAACGTTACCGGCCGGTGCATCCACATAATGCGAAGGGTCGGCCTGGCTTGATTGGAGAGAACGATGAGCGAAACGCCAAAACCGCTTGAGATCAGTCACGACACCGCGAACCAGCTGTTCGTGGCCAAGGTGGACGGTTACGACTGTGAGCTGGAATACCGGCTGCAGGGCAAGATCATGAGCATTACGCATACCGGAGTGCCTTCGCCGGTAGGCGGCCGTGGCATCGCGGCGCTGCTAACGAAGTACGCCGTCGAGACGGCGCAGAAGCAGCACTGGAAGATCGACCCGGCGTGCGCTTACGCCGAGGCGTGGTTCAAGCGGAATCCGGAGTATGCGCATCTGCTGGTGCCTGCGGGCTGAGGTGATCGGGCTATCGCCGCTGAAGCGGCTCCCACAAAAGGCAGGACTGCTCCCTGTGGGAGCCGCTTCAGCGGCGATGGGTCTCGCCGCAACCTGAACGGACGTGCTAGTTTTCGCGCTCCCCATTCATATTCAGGGTCACCTATGCGAACGAAGTGGATTGCCGCCGCCGTGGCGCTTGCCTGTGTGGGCTCTGCCCAGGCCGACACCGCCGCGAAGACCGCGGATGACCCGCGTATCGCCGCAATCCTCGACTCGCTGGGCAAGGTCCGCACCGTCGAATCCGTCGCCTTCTCGCCCGATGGCAAGCACCTGGCCTGGGCCGTGAAGACCAACGGCAAGCCCGTCGTCGAAGTGGCCGATGCCGACGGCCGCAATGCACACCGGATCACCGCCTCGAAGGGCTGCAGTGAGATCTCCGTGGCATGGGCGCCTGATTCCCGGCACCTGGCCTTCCTCTCCGACTGCGCCGGCAAGGCGCCGGGTGTGGAAGAGGGGAAGCAGAACGATATCAACGTGGTCGACATCGCCGGCAAAGCGGCGCCGCAGCGCCTGACCCACCTCACCGGTTACATCGACGGCCTCGAGTGGCGTCCGGACGGCAAGGCGCTCGCCTTCCTTTATGTCCCCAATGCGACCCGCCGGGCCAGCGCCACCGCCGCGGCCAAGGTGCAGACCGGCGAAGTCGGCGTCGAAGGCATCGAGATCCAGCAGGTTGCCATGGTCGAAGCGACCGGGGGTGCAGTCACGACGCTGACCCCGGCCGGCCTGCACGTCTATGAATTCAGCTTCGCGCCGGACAGCCGTCGCCTCGCCTATGTCGCCGCCGAACCGCCGGGTGACAACAACTGGTGGGTGGCGAAGCTCTACGTGCAGCCCGCCGCGCCGACGGCCAAGCCCGTGACGGTCGTCGATACCTCGACGCTCACCGGTCCGCTGAAGGACCTGCAGATGGCCGTGCCGCGCTTCTCGCCGGACGGCTCGCGCATCGCCTTCATCGGCGGCCTGATGAGCGACCAGGGTTCCACCGGTGGCGATATCTGGACTGTCTCCAGCAACGGCGGTGCCGCACCGGTCGACGTGACCCCGGGCATCACCACCACGCCGGCCTGGATCACCTGGACGGGCGCAGACGAACTGCTCGTTTCCGAGGCGGCGGCCGGCGCCAGCCGCGTGTCGCGTTACGCGCTTTCGGCCAATGGCGACGCCTCCGCGTCCACCGTGTTCGAAGTGCCGATGACGATCGGCGACGGTCGCCTGTCGATGTCCGTGTCGCTCACGGCGGACGCGAACAAGGCGGTCTTCACCGCCAGTTCGTACGACAAGCCGTTCGAAGTGCATGTCGCCAACCTCGACGGCAAGGCAGCGCCGGTGTCCGTCACCTCGTTCAACGCCGGCCTGAAACCGTCCTGGGGCAAGGCCGAATCCATCACCTGGAAGAACGAAGGTCATGACGTCCAGGGCTGGCTGCTTTACCCGGCCAACTACAACCCGAAGAAACACTACGGCATGATCGTCTCGATCCACGGCGGTCCGGCGGCTGCCGTGACGCCGCGTTGGCCGGGCGCAGGTTATGGCGGTGCGCCGCTGTCCGCGCTGGGCTACTTCGTCTTCATGCCCAATCCCCGTGGCAGCTACGGCCAGGGCGAAGCCTTTGTCCAGGCTAACCGCAAGGACTTCGGTTACGGCGACCTGCGCGATGTGCTCGCCGGGGTCGATAGCATCGAGAAAACCCATCCCGTCGACGATAAGCGCCTTGGCCTCACGGGCTGGAGCTACGGTGGTTTCATGACCATGTTCGCCGTGACCCAGACCCATCGCTTCAGCGCGGCGGTGGCCGGTGCCGGCATCTCGAACTGGCAAAGCTATTACGGCCAGAACCTGATCGACCAGTGGATGAAGCCGTACTTCGGCGCCTCGGTGTACGACGATCCGGGCGTGTACGCGAAGAGCTCGGCCATTAACTTCATCAAGGAAGTGCGGACGCCGACCCTGATCGTGGTCGGTGAGCGCGACGCCGAAACACCGGCCCCGCAGTCGTTCGAGTTCTGGCACGCGCTGCGCGCCCAGAACGTGCCGACCTCGCTCGTGGTCTACCCGGGTGAGGGTCATGGCTTTGCGCGCGACGCCAGCCGGCGTGACGTGCTGGCCCGGGCCCTGGCCTGGTTCGATCGTTACCTTCCGGCCAACGGGAAGTAGACATTCCCGAACGGTGGTTGACCGAACTACCACCATGGATTGCGTTTTTCCACCGACCCATCATCATTCGGGCTGGTTTCGACACTAAAGTCGGGGGCGGTAGTGGCCGATACTCCCAAGGGAAGCGTCTTGTGCAGGGCCGGAGCGTGGCGTGCTGACAAATCTTAGCGACGCCGGCCTCGACCTGGCGATGGCGAAGTGCGCTCGCTGGTCCCTCATCGGGCCCGGCGAGGGCGACCGCTGCTCGGGTTTCAGTACCGTCGGCGCAGGCCTCGGCTGGCTGGTCGCCCTGATCGTGGTCAGCGCGCTGGCCGGCCTGGTCATCGGCTGGCTCTACACGCAGCGTCGGCGCCTCAATGCACGCCTGAAGGACCCGCGCGAGCAGGCCCGGCGCGCGCTCGCCTTCCATGCCTACCACGACACCCTGACCGGCCTGCCCAACCGCGCCTACCTGATGCAGGAGCTGGAGGAGGCGCTGGCCTCGGGGGAAACGAAGTCGCTGGCGGTGCTCTTCATCGACCTCGACGGCTTCAAGTCGATCAACGACACGCTGGGCCACGAAGCCGGCGACGCCTTCCTGCGTGCGGTGGCTACCTCGCTGCGCAGCAGCGTGCGCGAACGTGACGTGGTCTCGCGCTTCGGCGGCGACGAGTTCGTCGTGGTGGTGCAGGCGTACGGCGGCCTCGAAAACCTCGTGCGTGTCTGCCGCAAGGTGCTCGACCTGGTATCGCAGCCGGTGAACGTCGCCGGGCAGTTCGTCGCCGTCAGCCCGAGTATCGGTATCGCCGTGGCGCCACGCGATGGCGATGTGGCCGAAACGCTCATCCGTAACGCCGACGCCGCCATGTACGCGGTGAAGGAAACCGGCAAGGCCGATTTCCGCTTCTACGAAGAGGGCATGCTCGAGCAGGCACGCGAGCGTCTCGCCCTCACGGTGGAGTTGCGCGAGGCCTTGCAGCGTGGCGAGCTGGACGTGGAATACCAGCCCAAGCGCAATTTGCGCGACGGCACGCTGGCGGGTGTCGAAGCGTTGGCGCGCTGGCATCATCCCGTGCGCGGCGACGTGCCGCCGGCGGTATTCGTGCCGATCGCCGAGCGCTCGGCACTCATCCATGCGCTGGGCGAATACGTGCTGCGCTCGGTGCTGACGCAGGTGAAGCTGTGGGATGCGGCCGGCACCCACGTCGACTACGTCGCCATCAACCTCTCCATGCATGAGCTCAGCCGGCCGGCTTTCGTCGAGACGCTGGCTCGCACGGTGCGTTCCTACGGCGTGGATCCCATGCGGATCCGCTTCGAGCTCACCGAGTCCACCGCGATGCGCGAGCCGGAAGAAACTTTGCGCCAGCTGGTCAAGCTGCGCTCGCACGGTTTCGACCTGCTGATCGACGACTTTGGTGCCGGCTACTGGAACCTCGGCCACTTGCGTGAGTTGCCCGTCGGCACGATCAAGATCGACCAGTCCTTCGTGCGCGGCAGCGACTCCAACCTCGTCGACCGTGAGATCACCGAAGCGATCGTCGGGCTGGCCAAGAAACTCAACATGCGCACCATCGCCGAAGGCGTCGAAACCGAAGCGCAGGCCGATTGGTTGCGAGGGCTCGGGTGCGACGTGGGGCAGGGTTTCTACTTTGCGCGCCCCATGACGCCGGCTGCTTTCAGTCGGTATCTCGACCCGACGTTGGTCTATGCAGGCTGACGGGCGGCCGCGCATCTCCCGTTTCCTGGTGGGAGCCGGATTGGCCTGCTGCCTTGTCGCGGGGGCCATCGCCGCTGAAGCGGCTCCCACGAAGAGCCCGGTTCCTGTGGGAGCCGCTTCAGCGGCGATAGCTCCCGCCGCACCCACCGTCGGCGTCGACCCCTGGGCCGTCTACGAAACCGCCTGGTTCGACACGGTCGGCGTCGCCGATGGCCTGCCGCATTCGACCACCACCGCCATCGTGCAGGACACCCGCGGGGTAATCTGGATCGGCACCTTCGGCGGCCTCGCCCGTTACGACGGCTACCGGATGCAGGTATTCGGCCAGGAGCCCGACGCTTACGCCGGCGCCGTGCTGCCCGACGCTTATGTGCGCGATCTCATGCCACTGGCCGACGGCGGCCTGCTGATCGGTACGAATGCCGGTGGCCTGGTGCGCTTCGACCCGGTGACGACACGATTCCACGTCTATCCCATTGGCGCCGGCGGGACCTCGAACGGCAAGATTTTTTCGATCGCCCGTGCTCGCGAACGCAATGTGTTCTGGATCGCCACCGAAGGTGGCATCGATCGCGTCGATGTCGGTACGGGCAAGATCACCCACGAATCCGGCCAGCCCGGCGACGCGAAGGACATGCTCGCACGCACCTTCGTCGTCGCTGAGGACAAGGCGGGCAACGTGTGGGCAGGCGCGGATAACGGCTTGTTCGTGCGCCGCCCGGGCGGGCGCTTCCAGCGCGTGGCGTCGGACGATCCGGCGATCGACGAAATTCTTCACGACCAGATATGGGCGCTGTTCGAGGACAGCCAGTCGCGCCTGTGGGTCGGCACCGGCCAGTCCGGTGCCGTCAACATCGACGCCCAGGGCCATGCGCACCTGGTGCCGGGTTTCTCCGGGAAGAACGGCATGGCTCGCCGGCGCACGGTGCGCGCCTTCCACGAGACCCCCCAACACGTGCTCTGGGCCGCCACCGACGGTGCCGGCGTGGTCACTTACGACTTCAACACCAGCCAGTTGCGCGTGCTGAGTCACGACGCGGCCATGCCCTCGTCGTTGCCGGGAGATATCACGCGCGACATCTTCCAGGACAGCACCGGCAACATCTGGGTGGCCACCGAACTGGGCGCGGCGCATTACGACCCGAACGGCCGCAAGGTGTTTTCCGTGCTGCCGTCGCCGCTGGAGTCGCACACGCTGTCCAATGCCAACGTGCACTCGGTGTTCGTCGATCCGCGCGGGCGCGTATGGCTCGGCCTCGGCATGGGGCGCATCGACGTGCTCGACCTGGGCAAGGGCACGATGCGCCACCTGCAATTGGGCGGCGAACAGGCCGAGCGCGACGTGCAGGCTTTCGTGGTCGCGCCGGACGGCTCGATCTGGGCAGGCGCACAGGGGATCTCGCGTATCGATCCCGACACCTTCGCCCTGCACAGCTCGATGATCCCCAGCCTGGACGGCAGGCTCATCCTGTCGATGCAGCGCGATGGCAACGAGATCCTGATCGGCGGCTACGACGGTCTTTTCCAGTACGACACGGTCACCGGCAAGCTCATCCAGATGCGCCATGACCCGCATGATCCGGCGAGCATCGTGGGTGACCAGGTGCGCCACATCGTGCGCATGCCGGACGCCTGGTGGTTCGCCACCATCAGCGGTATCAGCATCGGCTACGACGGCCAGCCGGGTTTCGTGAACCTGCGCCACGATCCCGCCGATCCCAACAGCCTGCCGCAGGATTACACCGGCTCCATGGTGTTCGACTCGCACCACCGCCTGTGGCTGGGCACCTTCGGCGGCATCGCCTACCTGGACCAGTTCAATCCGCATGGCCCGTTCCGGTTCGGCCTGATCGGTGCGCGCGAGGGGCTGGTGAACAGCAAGATCAACGCGCTGCTGGTCGACCACGACGATCGGGTGTGGGCCTCTATGGCCAACGGCGTGGCCGTGATCGACACCGGCAGCCACCGCGTCTCGGACCTGGGCATACGTGACGGCCTGCGCATTCCCAGCTATATCCACCGCGCGGCGGCGGAGGCTCCCGGCGGCGAGCTGATGTTCGGCGGCCTCGGCGGTCTCACCGTGATTCGTCCGTACTGGGTGGCGCCGCAGATCGTGCCGCCGCGCATGGCCGTCACGCACGTGAGCATCAACGACAAACCCTTGCCGCTGGCCGACCTGCCCGAAGACGGCGGCCGGATCACCATTGGCGGCGACGGTCGTAACCTGCGCGTGGATTTCGCGTTGCTCGACTATCGCGCGCCGATGGAAACGCATTACGCCTACCGCATGGACGACGCCGACACGGGCTGGAATGAGGTCGCACGGGGTATTCCGCCCAGCGCGATCTATACCAACCTGGCCAGCGGCACCTACACGCTTCGGCTACGCGCCACGATGCGCGGCCTCGATGCGCGTACCGTGGAAACCTCGGTGCGCGTGGACGTGACCCCGCGCTGGTACGAAAGCCCCTGGACCCTGCTGGCCGCCGTGGCGCTCGCCGTAGCCGCCTTCTTCGGCCTGGTCTCGCTGCGCACGCTGTACCTGCGCCGCCGTGCGGAGCTGCTGCAGGCCCAGGTCGACGCCCGCACACGTGACCTCAAGGCAGCCAACGAGCGTCTGGATCATCTGGCCGGCACCGACGAGCTCACCGGTTCGCTCAATCGTCGCCGCTTCCTCGAACAGGCCGAGCGCGTGCGCCAGGGCGCAGCCAACGACGGCATTCCCTTCAGCCTCGTGCTGCTGGATATCGACGACTTCAAGACGGTCAACGACACCTTCGGCCATTTGGCCGGCGACACGGTGATCCGCGAGACGATGCGGGTGATTTCGTCGATGTGCCGCGCGGACGATCTGGCCGGGCGCTTCGGCGGCGAGGAATTCATCCTCTGCCTTCCCGGCGCGCTGGCCGAGCATGCACTGGATATCACCGAGCGCGTGCGCCACGCGCTGGCGGCGCTGGTGATCGTCCACGGGGATTACCGGATTCGCATCACGGTGAGCGCGGGCGTGGCAATGTGGCGTTCGCCGGAGTCGCTGAATTCGCTGCTGGGCCGCGCGGATGAAGCGCTTTATGAGGCGAAGAACGACGGGCGTAACCGGAGTCGCATCGCTGGCCTCTGATTCTGTGGGAGCCGCTTCAACGGCGATGCTCTTGGCTGTCAACAGGCATCGCCGCTGAAGCGGCTCCCACATAGAGCCGGCTCCTACCGAGCAGGGGCGCGGGCGGCGTAAGCGTTAATCGCGGAAATTGTCGAACTGCAGCGGCAGTTCCACGTCCGCCTTGCGCAACAGCGCCATTGCGGACTGCAGGTCGTCGCGCTTCTTTCCGCTGACGCGCACCTTGTCGCCGTTGATCTGCGCTTCCACCTTCAGCTTCGCTTCCTTCATCGACGCGATGAGCTTCTTCGCGATCGGCTGCTCGATACCCTGCTTGATGGTGACCTTCTGCCGGGCCTGGGCGAGGTTCGACTCCGGCTTGCCGACATCCATGGCGCGGACGTCGATATGGCGCGCCGAAAGGCATTCGCGAAGGATGGGCATCAGCTGCTCGAGCTGGAATTCGTTGTCCGCCTTCAGCGTGACGGTGCTCTCTTCCAGCTCCATGCCGGCCGAGGTGCCCTTCAGGTCGAAGCGGCTCGTCACCTTGCGGTTGGCCTGGTCGATGGCGTTGGTGAGTTCGTGCTTGTCGACTTCCGAAATGATGTCGAAGGAGGGCATGACGGGGATCCCAAAGTCGTGGCGAGGTCAACAAGTTTACGCGAGGGCGGTACCATGTGTGTTTGCGCGACGGAAAACCCAGCATGGAATACGACGTCCTCGTCATCGGGGCGGGCGCGGCAGGCCTGATGACGGCCATCGTCGCAGGCGGCCGCGGCAAGCGCGTGCTGGTGGTCGACCACGCCAATCGGGCCGGCAAGAAGATCCTGATGTCCGGTGGCGGGCGCTGCAATTTCACCAATACCGCCACGACGCCGGCCAATTTCCTCTCGGCGAACCCGCATTTCTGCAAGTCCGCGCTGGCGCGCTATACGCCGTGGGACTTCATCGCGATGGTCGACAAGCATGGGATCGCCTGGCACGAGAAGTCCCCGGGGCAGCTGTTCTGCGACGATTCCTCCAAGCAGATCGTGCGCATGCTGCTCGATGAATGCACGGCGGCCGGGGTTCGCGTGGAGATCAACTGTGCGGTGTCCCGCCTGCGCGCCACCGATACCGGTTTTGGCTGCGATACACCGCTGGGCCACGTGCGGGCGACATCCGTGGTGGTTGCCACCGGCGGGCTGTCGATTCCGAGCCTGGGCGCCACCGGCTTCGGCTACGAGCTGGCAAAGCAGTTCGGTCACGCCGTCTTGCCGCTGCGCGCGGGCCTCGTGCCGCTGACGCTGAGCGGCAAGCACCAGGAGCGCTTCGAAGGCCTCGCTGGCGTGGCACTGCCGGTGGAGGCTGCGGCCAACGACGCAAGTTTTCGCGATGCGCTGCTCTTCACTCATCGTGGCCTCAGCGGCCCGGCCATCCTGCAGATCTCCTCGTACTGGGAGCCGGGCACCGACCTTCGCGTAGACCTGCTGCCGGGCATCGACGCCGCGGAGGCGCTGCTGGCAGCCCGTGACGAGCGTCCGCTCGCCGAACTCAAGACCGTGCTCGCCACCTTGCTGCCGCGCCGCCTGGCCGAGCGCCTGTGCGAAATCTGGCTGCCGAATCGTCCCATGCGGCAATACCGTGACGCCGAGTTGAAGGACATCGGCGCACAATTAGCCAGTTGGCCGGTCGTGGCCAGCGGTACCGAGGGCTATCGCACGGCCGAGGTCACCCTCGGCGGCGTGGATACCGACGAGGTCTCGTCGTCCACCCTGATGTCCAAACGCCAGCCCGGCCTCTATTTCGTCGGCGAAGTGCTCGATGTGACGGGGCACCTGGGTGGCTATAACTTCCAATGGGCCTGGGCCTCCGGCAATGCCGCCGGCCTGGCCGTCTGACGCGGAGCAACGTATGCGGATCGGTTTTATCGGACTGGGCAACATGGGCACCGGCATGGCCGGTACCCTGATCAAGGGTGGCCACGAGCTGACGGTATGGAACCGCTCGGCGGACGCGGCGAAGCCGCTGGCGGAGCAGGGCGCGAAGGTAGCCGCCAAACCCGTGGACGCTGCCACCGGCGCCGAGGTACTGCACAGCATGCTGGCCAACGACGCCGCCGTGCGCGAGGTCATCCTCGACAGTGGCGTGCTCGATGCCTTGCCGAAGGGCGCTGTCCACGTGAACCACGCCACCATTTCGGTTGCGCTGGCCCAGGAGTTGATCGCCGCGCACGAGAAGCGCGGTCTCGGCTATGTCGCGGCGCCCGTCTTCGGTCGTCCCGAAGTAGCTGCCGCGGGCAACCTCAACGTCGTCGCTTCCGGCAAGCCGGACGCGGTAGCGAAGGTGCAGCCGCTGCTCGAGCTGATCGGGCAGAAGGTCTGGCCCATGGGCGACGACCCGATCCGCGCCACCATCGTCAAGATCGGCGGCAACTTCCTGATCGGTGCGGCGATCGAGAGCATGGCCGAGGCGACCACGCTGACCCGCGCCCACGGCGTCTCGGCGGCGGATTTCCTCGATGTCATGTCGAATTCGCTGTTCGCCTCGCCGATCTACAAGATCTACGGCGGCATGATCGCCGCGCAGACCTATACGCCGGCGGCATTCAAGCTGAGCCTGGGCTTCAAGGACATCGGCCTGGCCCGCGCCGCAGCCGATGCCAAGCGCGTGCCCATGCCGTTCGCCAGCGTCTTGCACGACGCCTTGCTGGAGTCCCTGGCGGCGGGTGACGGCGAGCTGGACTTCTCGGGCCTGGCCCGTGTGGCCGAGGGCAGGGCACACCTGAAGGACTGACGCCGGTAAGGATTTCGGCAAGCCTTCACAATCATTACCCCTGCGGGTCCGCGACAATCGGACCCGCACGCTGTTGTGCAGCTGAGGAGGGACATCATGACGGTAAGCTGGAAGACGGTATACGAGGGCATGCACGAGGGTCGCGCGGTCCTCGTGAAGGAATCGAACGACGGCACCTTCAAGCTCGCCACCAAGCAGATCTACCACGACGAAGGCATTGCCTACCAGGAAGGCAGTCGCTACGTGCATGTCTCGCCGGCCAGCGTCGGTGAAGAAGTCGAAGTGGAAGCGAACTCGCGCGACTCGCTCGAGGAAGCCCTGAAGGAACTGCATTTTTCGTCGGACACCGTCACCGCGATCAGCGGCAAGCTGGCCTGACGATCGAACCTGCGTTTCTGCCATGATGGGGGCTCGTTCCCCCATCCCGGTGAGCACCGTCCATGGCAGAAACGATGTCTTCGACGATGGAACGTACCGTTCCTCGCGTCCTGATGTGCGCACCCACGTTCTTCGAAGTCAGCTACGTCATCAACCCATGGATGACCGGCCACATCCACGACACGACCTCCGAACGCTCCCGCAGGCAGTGGGACGCCCTCCGCGAAACGGTGTCGCGCCATGCGGATGTCGCGCAGGAAGAGCCCGCGCAGGGCCAGCCCGACATGACCTTTGCCGCCAACGCCGGTCTGGTCTTCGGCAATACCTTCATTCCCAGTCGCTTCCGGTACGCCGAGCGGCAGGGCGAGGAAGCCCCTAACCGGGCCTGGTTCATCCGCCACGGTTTCGACATCGCGGATCTCCCTGACGACGTCTTCTTCGAGGGTGCCGGCGACGGCCTGTTCGATCGCGGCGTCTCACGTCGCCTGTGGATGGGTTACGGTCATCGATCCGACCAGGCCGCGGCACCCGCACTGGCGCGGCTGCTCGATGTGGAAGTGCTGCCGCTGAAACTGGCCGACCCGCGCTTCTACCACCTGGACACCTGTTTCTGCCCGCTGGCTAACGGCTACACGCTGTATTATCCGGCGGCGTTCGACGCGCCGTCATTGGCACTGATCGAGAAGCACGTCCCGCCGAGCCATCGCATCGCCGTACATGAGCACGACGCCCTCGATTTCGCCTGTAATGCGGTGAACCTGGGCAAGGTGGTGATCCTCAACCGCGCCAGCCCGGATCTGCGTTCGCGTCTGGAGGGTGCCGGGTTCATGGTGATCGAAGTCGCGCTGGACGAGTTCATGAAGTCGGGCGGTGCAGCCAAGTGCCTGACGTTGCGCCTGGATGAAGCCGTCGGCGCCTAGCCGCTGGCTTTTGTAGGCGTCGATTCATCAGCGAAAGGACGGTCGCTACGCGACCCATGTAACCAGCGGCTTACGCCGCCTCACGCTTGTGGGTGTGTTGGGAGCCGCGAGGGGCAAGGCCCTTGGGGCCGCGGCGCGGCTCTTCGAGACGGGCCGTAGCTCCTCTTTCGCATTCCCTGTGAACTGAGCGGCCCTCAGCTTAAGCGTCCCCAAGGGCCTTGCCCCTCGCGCCACCGAACGCCGAGGTTGCGTGTGGCCGAGCAAACCGCCCGCCACTCACAGCGCCGCTCTTGTAGGAGCCGATTCATCGGCGATAACCAGATCGCGACAACGCCCGGACACCCGTCCGGACGCCCTACGCATCGTCCGCGGACACGTCCAGCCTTCTTGGTCGATTCGCAAAACCCGCGCAAGAATGCGCCTTGCCGTTGATTTCCACCGTTGGCACGACCGATGCAGAGGTACCTACGACTCCACCTCAAACATCGTCAAAGGACAACGACCATGAAATTCGAAACCGCCATGCTGCATACCTTCTTCGCCGCCAGCGTTTTGACCTGCCTGCTGATGCTCGGTGCCTTTATCGTATCGCCTGCTACGCATGTTGCGTCTGCTGCGGCTTTTGTTGTGGCTGTTCGCTGAGCGGTTCGGCCTCATCGTTGGTCGCGCGAGTGGCGCTTTGGATAGCGATATAAGGGCTGTTCAACCGCTCGTCCAATGATCACAAGGCCTCATTCGTTATCTCGACAGCCTGAGGGTTCGCCGCTGAAGCGGCTCCTACGAGAGCGTGGTGCGTCGTCATTCGATACGAGGCAACAAAGCGGCGGGGCGTTCTTACCACACGCCACCTCAACGTTCGGTGTCGCGGTCGGGTTGGCCCTTGGGGCCGCTTAAGCTGAGGGCCGCCCGGTTCCCGTGCCAGCGAGAGCGATGCCTACGGCCCGTCTCGAAGAGCCGCGCCGCGGCCCCAAGGGCCAACCCGACCGCGACACCCACGGCAGCACGAGCGTGAGGCGGCGAACGCCGCTTAAGGCATGCGCTCGCGGAGCGGGCGATCCGCAGCCAATGCATTCGCCGCTGAAGCGGCTCCCACGCAATTAGCGTTATTTCGCCGAGCGCCGTTTCGCCAGCCATGCATCCAGTGCATTGGCGAAGGCTTGCCGGTCGCGTGGGTGCATGGTGGCGGGGCCGCCGGTGTTGACGCCGGAGCCGCGGAGTTCTTCCATGAAATTTCGCATGGAAAGGCGCTGCGCGATCGTGTCCTTCGTGTACATCTCGCCGCGCGGATGCAGGGCGAGGGCGCCTTTCTCGATGGCGAAGGCCGCCAGCGGAATGTCCTGGGTGACGACGAGATCGCCCGGTTCCACGCGGCGCACGATCTCATCGTCGGCCACGTCGAAGCCGCCCGGCACCTGGATCGAACGGACGAAACGCGAGGCCGGCGTGCGGATCCACGCGTTGGCGACCAGGGTTACGTTGACCTGTTCGCGCTCGGCGGCGCGGAACAGGATGTCCTTGATGACGTTGGGACAGGCGTCGGCGTCGACCCATATCTGCACGGTCAGGCGTCCGTCCAGTCCACGTGGCCGTCGACGATGGTGTTGGTGCAGCCGCCGACCCATACGGCTTCGCCGTCGATGCGGATGATGATGCGGGCGTCGTGACCGACTTCGCGGCCCTGGCTGACCACGTAGCCCTTCGCCAACGTGCCGCTGGTGTCGCGTGCGGCGACATAGGCGGCAATAAGGCCATTGGCGGCGCCGGAGGCGGGGTCTTCCACGATACCGACGCCGGCCGGGAAGGCGCGCACGGCCAGGCCTTCGGCGGAGCGCGCGAACACGCACAGGCCGAGGGTATCCGTGGCCAGGGCGAGCGCGCGTATGGCTGCATGGTCGGGGCGCCAGCCGCGCAGGGCGGCTTCGTCGGCGAACTCGGCGACCCACCAGCGACGGCCGCCTTCGACGCAGGCCGGGGCCAGGGCGCCTAGCTTGACGCCATAGAGGACGGCGGACAGCGTCTCACCGGCACACGAGGCGTCGCCGACGATGCGCGCCTTGGGCGACTGCACGAACAGCTCACGTGCCTTGCCGTCCTTTTCCACGCGGATCGGCAGCACACCGGCGCCGCATTCCTGCCAGATGATGCCGGCCGCGTCGGGGGTGACCAGACCGGCATCGAGCGCGGCGTGCGCGCTGCCGATGGTCGGATGGCCGGCGAAGGGGATTTCCTTGGTCGGCGTAAAGATCCGCGCCCGGTAATCGGCGCCTTCGGCGCGCGCGGGCATCAGGAAGGTGGTTTCGACCAGGTTGGTCCAGTGGGCGAAGCGCTGCATGCGCTCGTCGGACCAGCCCTCGGCGTCGATGACGACGCCCAGTGGATTACCGCCGCCATGACGGGCGGCGAAGACGTCGAGCTGCTTGTAACGGATGGGGGACATCGGTCGTGCCAGGAGCGGGGGAGGTCGTCCATGATAGCCATCCATCGCCTGTCCGGCATGGGCCGGGGGTTCGACATCGGCGCGCGTTACCGCCAAGATGCGCGCTGGCCCGGTCCTAAAGGACGCTGTTTCGTCGCATGACTACGCTGCTCATCATCCTCGTGACCGCTGTGGTCTCCTTCTTTGCCTTCAGCAACCGGCGCCTGATGGACGACCTGATCCTCTGGCCGCCCGCACTCTCGCGCAGCCGTGAGTATTACCGGCTGGTGAGCTACGGCCTGATCCACGCAGACTGGTCGCACCTGATCTTCAACATGCTCACGCTGTATTTTTTTGGCAGGATCATGGAGGAGTTCTACACCGCGGCCATGGGCGCGCTGGGCTTCGTTACCTTCTACATCGGCGCGCTGATCTTCTCGATCCTGCCGACCTACATGAAGAACCGTAACAATGCCTCGTATCGCAGCCTGGGCGCGTCCGGCGCGGTCTCTGCGGTCCTTTTCGCCTACGTGCTGCTCAGCCCCTGGTCCAGCATCTACGTCTTCATCGTGAAGCTGCCTGCGATCATCTACTCGGTGCTTTTCGTGGCGTACTCGATCTACATGGACAAGCGCGGCGGAGACAACGTGAACCACAGCGCGCACCTGTGGGGTGCCGCTTACGGCGTGATCTTTACCATCGCGCTCAACCCGGCCGTGCTTCCCCGATTCATCGCGTTGCTATCACAACCGCGCTTTTCCTGACCGCGAACCTGAACTTTTACGAACCAGTTATGTGACTTCGGACGACAGCTGATACATCATGCGTTTGTCCGGATCGAACGCCACCCTTTTCCAAGTCGTCCGGCATGCACGCGGGTCTTCCCCGGTGGGGCGGTTCGCGTCGGCTACTAACGTAGGAGGAGTGAACGCATGGCTACCACCCGCAAGACTGCCACGAAGAAATCAGCGGCCCGTAAACCGGCCTCGAAAAAGAGCGCGGTAAAGAAGACCGTCGCGAAGAAAGCAGGCGTACGCGCCGCTGCGAAGAAGACCGCACGCAAGGCGGCCGCACGTCCGGCAGCGGCGAAGAAGGCCGTAAAGAAGGCGGCAGTCAAGAAGTCAGCGGCCAAGAAGTCACCCGCAAAGAAGTCAGCCGCAAAGAAGTCAGCCGTAAAGAAAACGGCCGTGCGCAAGGCCGCTGGCAAGAAAGCCACCGTGAAGAAGGCTGCCGGTAAGAAGACGGCAGTCAGGAAGGCCGCCGCCAAGAAGGCCGTCAAGAAAACTGTCGCGCGCAAGGCCGCTGTGAAGAAGGCACCGGCACGCAAGGTCGCCGCGAAGAAGGCAGCGCCGCGCAAGGCCGCCGCGAAGAAGGTCAGCACCAAGGCCTCCGCACGCAAGGCTCCGGCCCGCAAGGCGGCAGCAAAGCAGGCTCCGGCCCGCAAGACGGCCGCCAGCAAGGTCGTCGCGAAGAAGGCGGCTCCCAAGACAGCCGCGCGCAAGGTTGTCGCCACAAAGGCGCCGGCACGCAAGAATACCGCTCCGGCGAAGAAGGTCGCCGCGACGCCGGTCTCGAAGTCCGCTCCGACCAAGCGCAGTGCAAGCGCGCACACGATCGAACAGAAGCCGGTATCGCGTGTCCCCGCGACCAACACGCCGCGTAAGCCGCCGCTGACTGTCGCGCCGGCAACCGCCTCTTCGCCAGCGGCAGCCAAGCCGGTCGTCGCCAAGGCGAAACCCGCGCCGAAGCCCCGCCCGAAGCCGGCGACGCCCGCAGCGACGACTACCGACGAGCCGGTTCAACACATCAGCCAGGAAGAGGCCGTCGCGCACATCCAGGCACTGCTTGAAGCCAAGCGCGAGCGCGATCGTCAGCCGCCCTCGTGGCCGACGGGAGAGAACAGCAATGGTGTGCCGGCCACGCAACCGGGTGGCGAGCAGAATCCGCCGTCACCTTCGCCGGCATCGCCGGAAGCCAACTACGCCAATGAGGCGCATCAGCGCGGCGATCAGCAGAAGAGCAAGCCCTGATCGACGAAGGCTTCGGTCTGCGTATGCTGAATGAAGGGAAAGGGTCGCTTTCGCGACCCTTTCCTTTTTAGCGGGCGTTCAATCGCGGGGGCGCAGTGTCGAAGTCGTCCATCGCCGTCATCTCATCAGAGAAAACCCCATGCGTCGTGCGCATTCCCTGCTTCTCGCTCTCGCGGCAACCCTGCCGCTGGCGGGTTGTTACTACGACCCCGGCTACGTTCGCAGCCGCTCCGGGGGCGATGCGTATTACGGCACGGAAACGACGACGGTCGTCCAGCCTGCCGGTGCTTACTACGACCCGGGTTACGGCTACTACGGCCCGGGTTATTACGGCGGTGGGTACTCGACGATTGCCGTGGGTTCCGCCTGGTACGGCGGCGGTTACGACCGTCGGTATTACCGAGACCGTGACGGGCACGATCATCCGCGACCGCCGCCTCCGGGTGGCTGGCACGGTCGTCCCGGCGACGGTGATCATCGACCCCCGGGTGGGTGGCAGGGCGGTGGTCGTCCGCCACCTCCGGGTGGGCAAGGGGGCAATCATCAGCCCCCGCCGGGTGGTTGGCACGGTGGTGGGCAACCCGGTAACCGTCCGCCGTCCTCGTCGGGCTCGCACTCGCCGCCGCGCAACAACGTCAATCGGGGCGCCAGTAATCGCGATGAGCGTTGACGGCGCGGTGATGACCCACAGGGTTTGACGGGCCAGCGAACCGCTCATCACGCCTAGGCTGGACCGCCGCATACAACGGCGTCTGTCGTGGTGTTTCGCGTTCCTCCGTTATCGCTGGTTTCGCTGGCCGTCGCCGCGCTGCTCGGCTGTACGGCCGTGCAGTCGCGAGCGTGGCTGCCCGCGTGGCCCTGGTCGATGCTGGCCGCTGTCGTCGCTTTGGCCTGTGCCGTCGCCTTGCCATGGAGGCCCGCGCGACATCTCGCTGTATTCATGCTGTTCGCCGCATGGGCTGCCCTCCAGGGCGCGCGCGGCGTGGGTGCGAGATTGCCGGCGGACGACGAGGGGAAGGATGTCGTCGTCACGGGGCGCGTTGTCGATCTTCCGCGAGCGCGTGGCGGCGATGCGTCGTTCCTGTTCGTGCCGGACACCGTAGGCGGTGCGCCACCCGCAACGCGTGGCACCTACCGCCTCAGCTGGTACCGCACGCAGGTCTCACCCGCGCCATGTGAGCGCTGGCACCTCACGGTTCGCCTGCGTCGTCCGCGCGGCAACATCAATCCGGGTGGCGGAGACGCGGAACGCACGGCGCTTCAGCGCGGCATCGTCGCCACGGGCTATGTACGCGCTGCCCCGGAAAACGCGCGCATCGGAGTGGCTATGTGCGTGGACGCCTGGCGCGACGGCGTTGCGCGAGCGCTGGACGGCCACCTGGGCGCAGAGGACGCCCGTATCCTCAAGGCGCTCGCCGTCGGCGACACGCGCGGCCTCGACGCGGCGGACTGGGATATCGCCCGCGCCACGGGTGTGTCGCACCTGATCGCCATCTCGGGATTTCATGTCGGCGTAGCCGCCGGGGGCGGAGTGCTCGCCACGCGGCTGCTCTACGCGTGGTGGCCGATGCTCGCACTGTTGTGGCCGAGGCAGATGACGCAGGCGATGGTCGGCATGCTGGTGGCGGGCGGCTACGGGATGCTCGCCGGGCTGGGGCTACCGACCGTGCGCACTTTGCTGATGATCGGCGTCGTGGTGCTGGCGGGGATGGCACGTCGCCGCGCGGGCGGATTGTCGCTGCTCGCCTTCGCGATGCTCGCCGTGCTGACATTCGATCCGCTCTCCGTGCTCTCAGCGGGGTTCTGGTTGTCGTTCGCAGGGGTGGGGTTTCTGGTGTGTTGCGTGGCACCGCGGTCGCGGGGTTTTCTCGGCTGGGTCGGCGAACTTCTGAGAGCGCAGGCGGCGATGAGCATCGCGCTGCTGCCACTGTCCCTGTGCCTGTTCGGCAGCACGTCGCTGATGGGCTTCGTCGCCAACCTGGTCGCGGCACCGTTGGTGAGCTTCGTCGTGGTGCCGCTCACGCTGGTGGGTTGCGTCCTCCTGGCCGTGCCGTCTCTCGCGGTTCCTTTACTCATAGCGGCGGCGTGGTTGCTCAAGCAGCTGTGGCGAATGCTGGCCGCACTGGCCGATGTTCCGGGCGCCCAACTGAGCGTGGCCGAAAGCGGCATCCTGGCGGTTGTTCTGGCGACGGTGGGAGCGCTGTGGCTGTTCATGCCGCGTGGCGTGCCGCTGCGTGGCTACGGCGCCTTATTGTTCCTGCCGTTGCTGCTGCCTCCACGCGATATGCCCAAGGCCGGCGCCTTTCGCGCTTGGGTGCTCGACGTAGGGCAGGGACTGGCAGTAGTCGTCCACACGCGACACCACACACTCGTCTACGACACCGGCCCTGCCTACGGCGGCGGCCGTGATGCGGGCGCCGGGATCGTGCTGCCGTCGATCACGGCCCTGGGCCTGGGCGGTGTGGACACCCTCGTCGTGAGCCACGGGGATGTCGATCACGCAGGTGGTGCAGCGGCCATCGTCGGCCGCTACCCGAAGGCGCGACGGCTCTCCGGCGAACCGGGCAGGCTGGAGTTTCCGGCAGAGCCGTGCACGTCGGAGGCGGACTGGTCGTGGGATGGCGTCGGCTTCCACTTTCTCGACGTGCCGCGCGAGGGTCAGGGCAAGACAGCCAGCAACGACCGCTCGTGCGTCCTATCGATCGAAGGAGAAGGAGGGCGCTTCCTGCTCACCGGCGACATCAGTGCCAAGGCCGAGCGTCGTATGGATCGCGATGCGTTGTGGTCTGAACTGCCGACGGTGACAACGGTAGCGCACCACGGCAGCAAGCATTCGTCGGATGTGCTTTGGCTTCGGGCTGTGCAGCCTGAGCTGGCTATCGTGTCGTCGGGGTGGCGCAATCGGTTTGGCCATCCGCATGCTTCGGTGCTGGCGCGGCATGAGGATGCGGGGGCTGACGTGCTCAACACCGCCATCAGCGGCGCGATCGTGGTCGATATGCCGCGTGATGCCACGCCTCGGGTAGTGCGGGAGTGGCGTCGACCGGCGAGCCGTTACTGGCGGGAGTAAGGAGGGCCGTCCACCGCCCGAACCCCCTCCGTGCTGCACCGCCGTTTGACATTCCCAATTTAGAACGATTTAAATGCGGGTTCCGCTAGACAAGGGGATGAGCGTGACGGTATCGAAGCACGGTTGGGGCAGGGCGGCGTTCGCTCTGGTGACGGCGTCTCTTGTGGTACCGGTGGGAGCCCTAGCGGCGACCCAGCGCTTTGACAGCTCCTTCGAGACCGGGCAGCCCGCGCCGCTGGCGGCCAAGGGAACGCTCGACGTTCGCGTCGTCGGGGGGCCACCTCCCGAGGCAGTGCTTACCGCGAAGGCCAATGTCGGCTTCACCGGCACGCACTCGCTGCGTTACACGGGTACGGGCAATGGCTCGCCGGCGACGACGAAGCTGTTCGACACCGATGTGCGCATCGGCGACGACACGGTGTTGTCCTGGCTGGTCTTCCCTCGCTCCAACAAGGACGACCTCGTCAATCCGGCCAACTACCTGGCCGTGGACCTCGTGTTCGACGACGGCACGCGCCTCTCCACCAGCGCCGCGCGCGACCAGCATCGCGTGCCCGCCACCGCGAAGGGGCAGGGCGAAGGTCGTGTGCTTTATCCCGACCAGTGGAACTATGTGAGCGTGGATCTGGGCGCCGTGGCCAAGGGCCGTCGTGTCCGTTCGATCGAACTCACCGCGGACGCTCCTGCGGGCGAAGCCTTCGAGGGCTACCTCGACGACGTGCGCATCGGCGACGTCAAAGTCGTCAACAGCACGCACCCGACCGACTACGTCGACACGCGTCGTGGCTCCAACGCCAACGAAAACTACTCGCGCGGCAACAACTTCCCAGCAGTCGCCATGCCGCATGGCTTCAACTTCTGGACGCCGACGACCAACGCCGGGTCCAACTGGATCTACCAGTACCAGGCCCGCAATGGCGAGGACAATCGCCCGCGCATCGAGGCCTTTGCCCTCTCGCACGAGCCCAGCCCGTGGATGGGCGAGCGCCAGACCTTCCAGGTCATGCCGGCGCAGGCGGCTTCCGGTGCACCGGCGCTGAAACGCGAGACGCGTGCGCTGTCGTTCGGCCACGACGCCGAACTGGCGCATCCGGACTACTACCGCGTGCACTTCGATGACGGCATCACCACCGAGATCACGCCGACCGACCACGCGGCGATCTTCCGCTTCACCTTCACCGACAAGCGCTCGCAGCTGGTCTTCGACAACCTCAATGAGAAGGCGGCGGTCACGCTCGATCCGGGCCAGCGCAGCATCCAGGGCTGGTCGGACGTCAAGAGCAGTCTTTCCACCGGTGCCACGCGCCTGTTCTTCTACGCGGTGTTCGATAAACCCGTGACCGAGAGCGGCCGCCTCACCGGCGAGAAGCGCGACGCTGCCTCCGCCTGGTTCGGCTTCGATACGTCGAAGAAGGGCGATCGCGTCGTTACCATGCGGATCGCCACCTCGCTGATCGGCGTTGACCAGGCCAAGGCCAATCTCGCCCAGGAAATCGCGCCGGACGACACCTTCGACAGCGTCCACGAGCGGGCACGCAAGGCCTGGGACGATCGCCTGGACACGGTCAAGGTGGAAGGCGCCTCGCCCGACGAGAAAACCATCCTCTACTCGAGCCTGTACCGCCTGTTCCTGTACCCGAACCACGCCTACGAGAACACCGGAAGCAAGGACGCCCCCGTGTGGCGTTACGCCAGCCCGTTCTCGGCGCCGGCAGGTTCGAACACGGATACCGCGACGGGTGCGCGTATCGTCGAGGGCCAGCCGTTCGTCAACAACGGCTTCTGGGACACCTATCGCACGGCGTGGCCGGCCTATGTGCTGCTCACCCCGAACGAAGCAGGCAAGATGATCGACGGCTTCGTGCAGCAATATCGCGACTCGGGCTGGATCGCGCGCTGGTCGTCGCCGGGCTATGCCGACCTGATGGTGGGCACGAGCTCGGACGTCGCCTTCTCCGATGCATGGCTGAAGGGCGTGCGTAATTTCGATGTCTCCGCCTTCTACCAGTCGGCCATCCGCAATGCCTCCAGCGTCAGCGAGGTGAAGGGTGCCGGTCGCAAGGGCATCCAGCGTTCGCTGTTCAACGGCTATACCGACGACGGCGTCAAAGAAGGCCTGTCCTGGTCGATGGATGGCTACATCAACGACTTCGCCATCGGCAACCTGGCCCGGGCACTGGCCAAGGACGCGCCGGCCGGTGACGCCTACCGCGCCTCCTACGCCGACGATGCCGCCTGGTATCGCTCGCGTGCCCTCGGTTACACCAACCTGTTCGATCCCGCCGTCGGTTTCTTCGTCGCACGCGATGCCGCGGGCAAGTGGCGGTGGGATGCGAAGGAGTTCAACCCGATTCGCTGGGGTGGCGACTACACCGAGACCAATGCCTGGAACATGGCCTTCCACGCCCCGCAGGACGGTGCCGGCCTGGCCGCGCTGTACGGTGGTCGCGAGGCGCTGGCTGCCAAGCTCGACCAGTTCTTCAGCACGCCGGGCAAGTACGACGTTGGCGATTACGGCGACGTGATCCACGAGATGCTCGAGGCACGCGACGTCCGCATGGGCCAGTACGGTCATTCGAACCAGCCCTCGCATCACATCATCTGGATGTACGACGAAGCCGGCCAGCCGTGGAAGACGCAGGACAAGCTGCGCGACGCGGTGTCCCGCCTCTATGTGGGCAGCGAGATCGGCCAGGGCTATCCGGGTGACGAAGACAACGGCGAGATGTCGGCATGGTGGCTGTTTGGCGCCGCCGGTTTCTATCCGCTGCGCATGGGCACGCCGGAGTACGTCATCGGTGCGCCGCACTTCCCGCACATGAGTCTTCGTCTGGAAGGTGGTGCGACGATCGACATCAAGGCGCCGGGCGTGAGCGACACGAACCGCTACGTGCAGTCGCTGACGGTCAACGGCCAGCCGTGGAACAAGCTGACCCTGCCGCACGAACTGCTGGCGAAGGGTGCGACGCTCGAGTTCACCATGGGGCCGACGCCGTCGACGTGGGGAACCGGTGCGGATGCGCTGCCGGCTTCGATCAGCGCCGAAGGCAGTAAGCCAGCGCCGCTGGTCGACCTGACGAGCGAGGGCGGCAAGGCCTTCGGTTCATTGAAGGGCGCCGAGTTGGACAAGCTGTTCGACAACACCTCCGATACCTCGGCGCATCTGGCCGCGAAGGACGCTGTGGTCGGCTGGCACTTCGATCATCCGGTGACGGTGGAGATGCTCACCCTGACCTCGGGCGCCAAACCGGGCGATGCCTCGGGCTGGGTGCTCGAAGGGTCGACCGACGGCAAGCACTACAAGGCGGTCGACAAGCGCGAGGGTGAAAGCTGGCCGTGGCGCTTGCAGACGAGGGCGTTCGCTGTCGGCACGCCGGGCGCGTATGCCTGGTACCGCCTGCGTCTCGTTTCCGCTGATACGACCGGGCTGGATCTGAGCGAGGTCGAGTTCCTCGGCCACCGCTGAGAGGTTCGCTCTCTCTCTGTAGGAGCCGATTCATCGGCGATGGGTGCTCGCGGTAACCTGCAGCACCCCTCTCCGCAGGGATCGCCGCTGAAGCGGCTCCCACAGTAAAGCTGCCTCCTGGAGGGAGGCTGTCTGCCACAAGTGTTAAGGGCGCCTCAGTCCCCATGGCGGGCCCTGCTATGATGCCCGCCTGACTTTTGTTCATCCGGGGTTGACGTGCTCGAGATCCTTCTGGCTGGCGGCTGGGCTTTGCTGCCGATCCTCATTTGTTCCTTTGTTGCGCTCGCGATCATCCTCGAGCGTTTCTGGGCATTGCGCCGTTCGTCCGTGTTTCCGCCGGGCCTGGGCGCTGAAGTGCGGGAGTGGGCGCGATCCGCCTCGCTCGACGCCTCCCACCTCGAAGCCCTCGAGAAAGGCTCCCCGCTGGGTGAACTGTTCGCCGGCGCCCTTGCCGTGCGCGACCGTCCGCGCGAGCTGATCAAAGAGCGCATCGAGGACACCGGTCGCCATGTGGTCCATCGCATGGAGCGCTACCTCAACACGCTCGGCACCGTGGCCCTCATCGGCCCGCTGCTCGGCCTGCTCGGTACCGTCATCGGCCTCATCCGCATGTTCATGGGTGTGATGGCCGGCGGCATCGGCGATCCGACCAAGATGGCCGGTGGTATCGGCGAGGCGCTGATCTGCACGGCGTTCGGCCTGGTCGTGTCGATCCCGGCTTACGTGCTGCATCGTTATTTCCGTTCCAAAGTGGGCGGCTATGTCGTGCAGATGGAAAAGGAAGCCACGGCGCTGCTGGACGACCTGTCCGCGCCGCGCCCGGCACCGCGCCGTCGCACCGCCGCGTCGGAAGCCGCTACCTCGCAGGCTGGCTGATCCATGCGCATCGGTTCCCGTCGCGAGGACGATTTCGAGATCAACGTCATTTCGTTGATCGACGTGCTGCTGACCCTGCTGATGTTCTTCGTGCTCAGCACCACCTTCGTAGAGCACTCCCGGCTGAAGGTCAACCTGCCCAAGGCCGACAGCCAGGCGCGCGAGTCCACGGACAACGCGCTCACCCTGGTCGTCGATCGTGACGGTCACTACTCGGTCGGCAGCGACGAAGTGCTGGGCGAGGGCATCGAGCCGCTCAAGGCGACCATCGAGCGCGTCGCCGGTAACGACCGCGATCGCCTCGTGGTGATCCGCGCCGATGCGATGACGCCGCACCAGAACGTGGTTCGCGCGATGGATGCGCTCGGCCAGGTGGGCTTTACCCGACTGTCGATCGCGACCACGCCGAGCGAGACGGATCCGGCCCGGTGAGCAAGGAAAAAGTCTCGGTCTGGGACGCCAAGACCTGGCAGACCTATAAGCGCCTGCTCGGTTACACGCGTCGCTTCCGTACCGCGGGCCTCATCGCCGTCCTCGGCATGATCATCGACCCGGCATGCCTGTCGCTTTTCACCAGCTTGCTCAAGACCCTGGTCGACAAGATCTTCGTCGAGAAGGATCCCTACACGATCTTCTGGATGCCGATCTGGATCATCGTGATCTTTGCCATACGCGGCATCGCGTCCTATGCGACGGACTACGGCATCGCCTACGTGGGTCGTAACGTGGTGCAGGCCATGCGTATCGATGTCTTCGCATCGTACCTGCGCCTGCCGGCGACCTTCTTCGCCAAGGAGCCGTCGGGCCAGCAGATCTCGCGCATCACCTATACCAGTGAGCAGGTCGCCTCGGCCTCGGCGGATTCGCTGAAGGTAGCCATCACCGAAGGTCTCACGGTCGTCGGCATGCTCTGCGTCATGCTGTACTGGAGTGCTTATCTCGCGATGGCACTGCTCGTGCTGGTGCCTTGCGTGGTGGTGATCGTCACGGTGATCAGTCGCCGTTACCGCAAGATCAGCAAGCGCATCCAGGGCAACATGGGCACCGTGACCAGTGCCGTCGAAGAAGCGGTCGCGGCCAATCGCGAAGTGCGCATCTACGGCGGGCAGGCGCGCGAAGGCGATCGCTTCGGCGAAATCGCCGAACGTCAGCGCCGCCTCAACCTCAAGGTCTCCGCGACCAGCGCCGCCTCCAGCGCCACGATCCAGACGGTCGGCGCGGTGGCGCTTGCCACCCTGGTGTTCCTCGGCTCGCGCCCGGGTGTCATCGAGACGATCACCCCCGGCATCTTCACCGCCGTGCTCACGGCCATGGGCGGTATGCTTCCCTCGCTGAAGCGTCTGGCCGGCATCCAGGCCAGCCTGCAGAAGGGTGTGACGGCGGCCGAAGACCTGTTCGAGATCATCGACACGCCGGCGGAAATCGACACCGGCACGGAAGACCTCGTTCGCACCAAGGGCGACATCCGTTTCGAGAACATCCACCTGGTGTACGAGCGCAACAACCACGTCGCCCTGCGTGGCGTGGATCTGGTCTGCAAGCCCGGTACGGTGACGGCCCTGGTGGGACGCTCCGGTAGCGGCAAGTCCAGCCTGGTCAGTCTGCTGCCGCGTTTCTACCAGCCGACCGAGGGCCGCATCCTCGTCGACGGTCGCGATTACTCGCAGTACACGCTGCCCTCGCTGCGCCGTCAGATCGCCTGGGTGGGCCAGAACGTGGTGCTCTTCGACGACACCGTGGCCGCCAACATCGCCTACGGCGAAATGGCTGGCGCCTCGGAAGCCGACATCACCGCGGCAGCGAAGGCCGCGAACGCCATGGAGTTCATCGAGCGCCTGCCCGAAGGCCTGCAGACGCAGATCGGGCAGGGCGGTAACTCGCTCTCCGGTGGCCAGCGCCAGCGTATCGCCATCGCCCGCGCCATCCTCAAGAACGCACCGATCCTCGTCCTCGACGAGGCGACCAGCGCGCTCGATACCGAGTCGGAACGCCTGATCCAGGACGCGCTCACACGCCTCATGCGCGACCGCACCACGCTGGTGATCGCCCATCGCCTCTCGACCATCGAGCACGCCGACCAGATCGCCGTCATGGACCAGGGCAGGGTCATCGAGCTCGGCACGCACCGCGAACTGCTCGACATCGGCGGCCAGTATTCGGCCCTGCACCGCATGCAGTTCCACGAGCAAGCGGCGAGCTAAGCGGTGGGCCTCGGCGCCTCACTGCAGCGACATTGGTACGGCGGCGGGAAGCCGCCGCTCTGGACGCGTCCGCTGGAGGTGTTTTACGGGGCTGTTGTGCGGCGTCGTGCGGCAGGCTTTCGCAACGATCCTTCGGCGGTGATTCGGCTTTCCGTGCCGGTCGTGGTCGTCGGCAATATCACCATTGGCGGTACCGGCAAAACGCCGCTGATCGTGGCGTTGGCTGAAGCGATGTCGGCGCGGGGTTTCGTTCCGGGTGTCGTGAGTCGCGGCTATGGCGGTAGCGAGCGTGGGCCCTATCTGCTCACGGGCCAGGACGACCCTGCGAAGGTCGGCGATGAGCCTAGTCTCATTCGTCAGAGTGGCGTACCCGTGGCTATTGGGCGCGAGCGTCCGGAAGCGGCGCAGTTGCTTATAGACGCCGGATGCAATCTCATTCTTGCCGACGATGGATTACAGCATCATCGTCTGGGTCGCGATGTCGAGATCTGTGTAATCGATGGTGAGCGTCGGCTGGGGAACGGTCATCTGCTTCCGGCCGGGCCGTTGCGCGAGCCGGCGAGCCGCCTCGCCGATGTCGACTTCGTTGTGGTCAACAGCGGCACGCCAGCCGGAGCGGAGATCGGTATGGCACTGGAAGGTGGCGTCGCGATCAATATGGCGGATCCGTCGCTGACCGCCCCACTGGCGGACTTCGCAGGACGCCCCGCACATGCCGTCGCAGGCATCGGCAATCCCGCACGTTTCTTCAGCAGCCTTACGGCGCACGGCATTGCTGTGGATGGCCATCCTTTTGCAGACCACCATGCATTCACCCGCGACGATTTTACTTTCGCCGATGGTTGCCCCGTGCTGATGACGGACAAGGACGCGGTGAAGTGCCGCGACTTCGCACGGGCAAACTGGTGGCGTGTGCCGGTGCGTGCGGTGCTGCCCGAGTCGTTCTACGACGCGATAGCTGCCCGTGTGGGAGCCGCTTCAGCGGCGATAGCCAGGTCGCCGTAACCCCATCGCCGGCATAGCCGGCTCCCACAGAAAAGGCCGGCCCGAAGGCCGGCCTTTCATTGAAACACCCAGGCGCTTACTGCACGCGCTGGACGTTACCCTTTTCGTCTACCACCACGATGTCACCCGTGCGGATAGACGAGGCATCGGCGACCTGGACATTCGTGTAACCGCCGCCGCCCATCTTCAGGCGCAGGGTGTAGCTCTCGCTGCCGCCGCCCTTGCCGATGGCGTTACCGGCGAAGCCGCCGCCGACCGCGCCGGCGACCGTAGCGACCTTGCGTCCGTTGCCGCGGCCGACCTGGTTGCCCAGGACGCCGCCGGCGATGGCACCGATCACCGCGCCTGCCGTGCCGTGGTCACGGCCCTGGACGACGTTGCGCTCGATACTCTGCACCACACCGCACTGGTCGCAGCGGACATAGATGCCGTCGGACCGGGTAATCGTGGCGGCCGAAACGGGGGCGACTGCCGCGGTGGCGAGCAGGGCGGCCATCGGGATGCCGAGGACGGTCTTGAAATTCATGGTGGTCTCCTTTCGGGCGGCTGGCAGGGTTAGCCGCATGGGGAACAGTCTAAGCATGTCGGCTGAACGACGATGGAGCGATTCTGGCTTCACGCATTCCGTGGATACTAGGCGGATGAGTACAGCCATCCTCTGGTTCCGCCGCGACCTGCGTCTTGCAGATAATCCCGCCCTTCATGCCGCCGTGGCTGCCCACGAAAAGGTGGTGCCGCTCTACGTCCACGCCCCCGACGAGGAGGGCGAATGGGCGCCCGGCGCGGCCAGTCGCTGGTGGCTGCATCACTCGCTCGACGCGCTCGACACCTCCCTGGGCCGGCATAAAGGCAGCCTGCAGATCCTGCAGGGCTCCAGCCTTGACGCCCTGCGCGCCGCCATCGAGGCCACCGGCGCGACAGTCGTCTACTTCAATCGCCTCTACGAACCGAAAGCGATCGCCCGCGACAAGGTGGTACGACGCGCGCTGGAAGCGGACGGCATCGAGGTCGCCTCGTTCAACGCCGCGCTCTGGTGTGAGCCCTGGGACATCGCCACCCAGCAGAACGAGCCCTACCGGGTGTTCACCCCGTTCTGGCGCAACCTGCGCACGCGCATCGATGCGGTCGGCCCGGTCGAAGAACCGTCGACCCTGCACCTGGCAAAATTGCCGAAAACGTCGTCGCTCGACGCACTGGGCCTGATGCCGACGCTTGACTGGGCGAGCGGCTTCGCCGAATGGACGCCGGGCGAGCAGGGCGCGCAAGAGATGCTCGACCTCTTCGCCGACGATGCCGTGGGCCACTACGTGGAAGGTCGCGACATACCGGCCAGACACGGCACCTCGCGTCTCTCGCCACACCTGCATTTCGGCGAGATCTCGCCGCTCCAGGTGGCGGAGGGCCTGCGTGAGCGCGTCAAGAAACGAAAGAACGGCGCCGACGTCGAGCCTTACCTGCGTCAGCTCGGCTGGCGCGAGTTCGGTCACCATCTGCTGTATCACTTTCCGAAAACGCCGAAGGAAAACTTCAATCCGAAGTTCAACGCTTTCCGCTGGGAAAAACGCGACGCGCATGCGCTCAAGCGCTGGAAAGAAGGCAAGACCGGGATCCCCCTCGTCGACGCCGGCATGCGCGAGTTATGGGCCACGGGCTGGATGCACAACCGCGTGCGCATGCTGGTGGCGAGCCTGCTGACGAAGAATCTTCGTCAGCACTGGCTGCTCGGCGAGAAATGGTTCTGGGACACGCTGGTCGATGCCGACCTGGCCAACAACGCGATGGGCTGGCAGTGGGTGGCCGGCAGTGGCGCGGATGCCGCACCGTATTTCCGCATCTTCAATCCGGTGACACAGTCGGAGAAATTCGACCCCGACGGCACGTATATCCGTCGGTGGGTGCCGGAGCTCGCGCATGCAAAAGGTCGCCTCGTCCACGCGCCATGGGAGGACGAGGCCTTCCTGAAACAGTCGGGCTACCCGCGACCGCTGGTCGATCTCAGACGCAGCCGGGATGAGGCGCTTACGGCGTATCAGTCGGTGCGGAGCGGTCCTTCAGGAGCAGGGCAAGCACCGGCGGAGTGACCATGGCCGTGAGCAGGGACATCGCGACGATGACGGCGTAGATCGTTTCGTCGAAGACACCGGCCGCGAGCCCCAGTGACGCGATAACGACGCCTACCTCGCCCCGCGGCACCATGCCGAAGCCGACGATCAGCGCACCGCGTCGGCCCAACGACATCGAGCCGAGGTAACCGCCGGCCAGCTTGGAGACGATGGCGATGACGGTGACCACGGCGAGCATGCCCAGCGCACTCGCGTTGGCTAGTGCCGACAGGTTCACCTTGGCGCCGGTGACCACGAAGAAGAAGGGTGTGAGGAAGGCCAGCAAGGGTGCTGTCTGCTCCTCGAGCTGGTGTCGCTGGCTGGTCTCGGAGGCGATCATGCCGGCGAGGAAGGCGCCGATGATCGCGGCCAGGTGGAACTTCATCGACAGGAACGCGAGGCCCAGGCACAGGGCCAGTACGATCGCCAGCGGCGACATCGGGTTGCTCGGCTTGTCCAGCCAGCCGGAACCGCGGCGCATGACCCGCGTGCCGCCCCAGCCGATCACGGCGACGAAGCCGATGGCACCGAGCAGCGTCCCGACCAGGCCGCCGATATCGACATCGCCGCCGCCTTGCAGCGACGACACGATGCCGAGCAGGAGCATGGCCAAGATGTCGTCGATCACGGCGGCGCCCAGGATTATCCGCGCTTCACGGCGTTGCAGTACACCCAGTTGCTGCAGCACGCGCGCGGTGATGCCGGCCGAGGTGGCGACGAAGGCGGCGGCGACGAACATCGAGCGGATCCAGTCGAAGCCGGAGCCATGCGCCCACACGGCGCCACACGCGAAGGGGATGATCACGCCGAGCACGCCGACCATGAAGGCACTCGCACCGACCTTCTTCAGATCGTCGAGCCGCGTTTCCAGGCCGACTGAGAAAAGGAGCAGGATGACGCCGATTTCCGCGAGGACATCCAGCGGGGTGCCGGTGGCGATATCCGGCACGCTGATCCAGCCCAGCGCTGAGGGACCGATCACGCAACCGGCGGCGATTTCGCCCACCACGGCCGGCAAACGCAGGCGTTGCGCAATCTCGCCGCCGATCTGCGCGGCGACGAAGATGATGAAAAGGGTCAGCAGGATGCCTGCGGAATCGTGCATGGGGTCACTCCTTGTCGTTCCCGAGGGTACCCTTTATGCCGTGGCGTCGGTGACCGTGGCAACCCGCGTGTCGCGTAGGCGGCTGAAAACCCAGCTCGCGGCGAGAGTGATCAGGCCCAGCACGATCACCGACCAGCGGAAGGCCGATACATAACCCTGGGCGTCATGGGAACCGAGGAAGCCACCCATCAGCAGCGAGGCCAGAGCGATGCCGAAGCTCATCGACAGGTATTGCGCCGTCGATGCCATGGACGAGGCCATGGCCGCGTGGCGGACATCCAGGTCCACGTACGCCAGCGTGTTCATCGAGGTGTACTGCAGCGACATGAAGGCGCCATAGACGTAGACGAAGCTGGCGATGATCCACATCGGCGTTTCCGGCGTGAGCAGCGCGAACGAGCACAGCACGATAGAGACCGCGATGGTGTTGCCGAGCAATAGCCTGCGATAGCCGAAGTGCGTGAGCAGCCGGTGGATGAAGGGCTTGACCGAGATCGAGCCGATCGCCTGTGGCACCATCATCAGGCCGGCGTGCAGCGGCGACCAGCCGCAGCCGATCTGCAGGAACAGCACCAGCAGCAGGTACATGCCGGACACGCCAAGCCGCGTGAACAGGTTGCCGGCGAGCGACACCCACACGCTGCGCACCTTGAGCAGGGAGAGGTCGCTCACCGGGTGCGCCGTGCGACGGCTGTGGCGCACATACAGCGCACCAAAGGCCACCGCGGCGAGGGCATAGCCGGCGATGCTCAGCCAGTGGCCCGACGTACCCACGGTCTCCGCGGCCATAAGGAACAAGGCCGACGACCCCGCAAAGAGCAGGAAGCCGATGGTGTCGAAGCGGTTGGCCTGTTCCACGCGGTATTCGGGCATTTCGTTACGATTGAGCAGCAGGCCGACGATGCCCACCGGCACGTTGATCAGGAAGATCAGCCGCCAGTTGGTGAATTCCACCAGCGCGCCACCGAGCAGGGGGCCGAACACGGAGCCAAGCAGCCCGAAGGTGGCCACCGTGGTCATGGCGCTGACGAATTCACGCCGGTCGATGCTGCGTACCAGTACGTAGCGGCCCACGGGCATCAGGGCGGCGCCGCCCAGGCCCTGGACGATACGCGAGGCCACCAGCTGCGGCAGCGTCTGCGCCAGGCCGCAGAGCAGCGAACCGAGGGCGAAGACCGTGATCGCTCCGCCGAAAACGCGCCTTGTGCCGAAGCGGTCGCACAGCCAGGGGCTCATGGGGATGAAGATCGCCAGGGTCAGCACGTAGCTGGTCAGGGCGGTGCGCATGCTCAGCGGGCCGACATCCAGCGCGTTCGCGATGGCGGGCACGGCGGTGTTGACGATCGTCGAATCCAGCGCCTGCATGAAGAAAGCGGCCGAAACGAGCCAGATGAGTCCGCGGTAGCGGGCCTTGCTCGACGGTTCCGCCGGTGCCAGTGCCGGGCGGTCGGTGGAGAGAGCGTGGACGTCGGTCGGTGGGAGGCTGTCGATGACGTCGTGGGCTGGCATGGCCGATCGATTATAACTTATCTACAGCTTGCAATTAGGCCGTCTTCGTCCGACAGTTTAGGGTTGTGCAAGCCACGGTTCCTAACGGACTACACACATGTCTAAAGTTTCGCCCCTGGTTGCCCGCGCTGCACTCCTTCGGGAAGGCATCGAGGAAGCAAATTACCAGTACTACGTTCTGGATGACCCCCATATTCCTGATTCGGAGTACGACCAGTTGGTGCGTGAACTTTGGAAGCTTGAGGACGAGAACCCCGAGCTCATTACGCCGGATTCTCCCTCATTGCGTGTTGGGCCTAGGGCCCTGGGCGGTTTTCCCCCTGTCACCCATGAAGTTCCGATGCTGTCGCTTTCGAACGCTTTCGAGCAGGCAGGAGAATCGGATCGCCAGAGATTCAAAGAAGTAGCGGACTTTGAAAAGAGGATTGAGCAAGAGCTTCGTCGAGATAATCCAGTCTTTTCCGTGGAGCCGAAGCTCGACGGACTTGCCATTAGTCTCCGCTATGAGTTCGGCGTTTTTGTGAAAGGTGCGACCCGCGGGAACGGGGAAGTCGGGGAAGACGTGACCGAGAACCTCAGGATGGTCAGGCCAGTGCCAAAACGGTTGCGGGGGGATGACTGGCCTGACGTACTTGAGGTCCGAGGTGAGATCATAATGAGGCGGCATGCGTTCGATCGATTTAACCAGTACGCATTGAGTCACGGCCTAAAGACCCTCGCTAACCCGCGAAATGGTGCCGCTGGATCCCTGAGGCAGCACGACCCTGCAGTCACGAAGAAGCGCGACCTCTCGTTCTACGCGTATTCCGTTGGCGCGTTCCACAATGGCATCCTTCCGTCGAGTCACTCAAAGACGCTGATGCAATTGCGAAAATGGGGCTTTCCGATCTCGCCGGAAGTTTCCACGGCGACTGGCTTCGAAGGTCTCATTGCGTACTTTCGCAAGATCGGCGAGAAGCGTGACAGGCTGCCCTACGATATTGATGGCGTTGTTTACAAGCTAGACGACTTTGAAGGCCAAATGGTTATGGGCTTCGTTTCGCGAGCCCCGCGTTGGGCGATCGCGCACAAGTTCCCTGCGCAAGAGCAAATGACCACGGTCGAGGCGATCGAGATCCAAATCGGGCGCACCGGCGCGGCGACCCCTGTTGCACGTCTTAAACCAGTGCAGGTTGGCGGCGTGATCGTAACCAACGCAACTCTGCACAATGCCGATCAAGTCGCGCGTTTGGACGTGCGTGTCGGCGATACAGTAATTGTACGTCGCGCGGGTGATGTAATTCCCGAGGTTGCGCGTGTCGTAGAAGACCTCCGTCCGGAAAGAACGGTGCCGTGGCATATGCCGATCCACTGCCCGGTGTGCGATTCAGAACTGTTGCGTGAAGAAGGCGAAGCGGCTTACCGATGCTCCGGCGGCTTGATCTGCGCGGCGCAACGCAAGGAGGCGCTCATCCACTTCGCCTCGCGCCGCGCCATGGACATCGACGGCCTCGGCGATCGTTTCGTCGATGCCCTCGTCGAGTTCGACATGGTGCATACGCCGGCCGACCTCTATGCGCTCACCGTCGACCGCTTCGTGAAGCTGAAGACGCTGGCGGACGAGCGCGACGGCTCCACGCCGGAGACGGTGAAGCAGGGCAAGGTCGCCACGAAGTGGGCGGAGAACCTGGTGGAGGCGATCGACGCCAGCAAGAAGTCCACGCTGCCGCGCTTCCTGTTCGGCCTTGGCATCATGCATATCGGCGAGAGCACCGCGAAGACGCTGGCCTTGTGGCTGGGCTCGCTGGACTTCGTGCGGCGCACGCCGGCGCCGGTGTTGCGCGTGCTGCCGGATATCGGCGATGAAGTAGCGACGTCCATTGCGGCGTTCTTCGAGCAGGAGGGCAACCAGAAGGTCGTCGACGCCTTGCTCGAAGCGGGTATCACCTTTGCCGATGAAGGCGCGCCTTCGCCCAAGCTGCGTGAGCGGCTAGGGCTTGACGTGCTGCTCGATGCCGCCAAGGTGTCGAAGCTCGGCCCGAAGAGCACTGGCATCCTCGCGAAGAACTACGCGAGCCTCGACGCGCTGGTGAAAGCGGGCGAGCACCAGTGGATCGTCGCCGGCGTGCCACAGGCAGCCGCCTCGAACCTCACCGCCTTGTTGGCCGACGCCGAACGCGTCGCCGAACTGCGACGCGCCGACGAAGCCATGCGCTCGCTGGCCGCGGCGCTGCCAGCGAAAGCCGCCAGCGCGCTGCCGCTGGAAGGGCTGACCTACGTCATCACCGGTACGATGGAGACGCTCAAGCGCGACGACGCGACCGAGCGGCTCGAGTCGCTCGGCGCGAAGGTGGCGGGCTCGGTGTCGAAGAAGACCACCGGCGTTTTTGCCGGCGAAGCGGCAGGCTCGAAGCTGGACAAAGCCAATGAGCTCGGCGTGCCGGTGTATACGGAAGCGGACCTGCTGGCCCTGCTGACCGAACACGGTGTGGCGCCATGACCGACATGAATCAGCTGCGTCTGCGCGCGCAGACGTATGCCACGATCCGCGGTTTTTTCAGCGAGCGCGGCGTGCTCGAGGTGGAGACGCCGATGCTCTCCGCCGCGGGCAATACCGACCCGAACATCCAGAGCTTCCACACGAACTTCAGTGGTCACGTGGATGCCGGTGCGCGCGAGCGCTGGTTGCGTACCTCGCCGGAGTTTCCCCTGAAGCGGTTGCTCGCCGCAGGCGTGGGCGACTGCTATGAGTTGGGGCGTGTGTTTCGCAACGGCGAAGCGGGCGGACGACACAATCCCGAATTCACCATGCTGGAGTGGTACCGCGTGGGCTGGGACCATAACCGGCTGGCGCGCGAGGTGATCGACCTGCTCGAACGGCTGCTGCTGGGCGCGGGGCGCACGTTCGAGATTGTCGAAACGACGTACCGTGGGTTGTTTCACGATGCGCTGGGCGTGGATGCCTTGCTGGATCCGATCGAGGTGCTGAAGAAACCGCTCGCCGACGCAAACATCAGCAGCGAAGGCCTGGAGCGCGACGACTGGCTGGACCTGTTGCTCACGCACCGCATCCAGCCGGAATTCCCGCGCGATCGGGTCACTATCGTTTCGGAGTTTCCGGCCAGTCAGTGCGCGCTTGCGCGCATTCGCAAGAGCGACCCGCCGGTGGCTGAGCGTTTCGAGGCGTATGTGGGGCGTTATGAAGTGGCCAACGGGTACCACGAGCTGAATGACGCGGCCGAGCAGCGCGCGCGGTTCGAAGGCGACAACGCTAAACGACGTCAGCGTGGGGATGCGGAAGTGCCGATGGACGAGCGCTTGCTGGCGGTGCTTGGCGATATGCCGGCGTGTGCGGGCGTGGCGCTGGGCATCGAGCGGTTGTTGATGGTCCTGGCGGATACCGACGCGATTGCCGATGTGTTGGCGTTTCCGTTTTCGGAAGCGTGAACATGCTCGAATCCATCCACCACGTCGCGATCATCTGCGCCGACTACCCGCGCTCGAAGGCCTTCTACACCGAAACCCTCGGCCTCAAGGTCATCCACGAGGTCTACCGCGAAGCGCGCGATTCCTGGAAGCTCGATCTCGAAGTCAGCCCGGGCGTCCAGCTGGAGCTGTTCTCCTTTCCGACGCCGCCAAAGCGGCCATCACGGCCGGAGGCGCAGGGGTTGCGTCATCTCGCGTTCGTCGTGAGCGATATCGACGCGGTGGTGGCGACGTTGGGCGAGCGTGGGGTCACTTGCGAGCCGATTCGGGTAGACGAGTTCACCGGGAAGCGGTTTACGTTCTTCGCCGATCCGGATGATTTGCCGATCGAGTTGTGTGAGCGTTGAGGTCGATCTGTGTGGGCGCCGATTCGTCGGCGATGGGGTGCTTGCGGGTGTTTAGAACTCGAGTTCCTGTGCGGCGCAGAGGTAGTCGACCATTGGCGCCAGTCGCTTGAACGTGTCGACGATGAAGGGCAGCAACTCCGACGAACACGCCAGGGCTTCATCGAAATTCTGCCCGGCGGCGAAATTCTTCCGCTTCAGGTCGTCGATCAACTCATGGTTCGGATCGAAACCGCGCGGCGGGCGCGTCAGGCTCTCGCCCCAGAACTCGAAGCGCTCGCGAAAGGCCTTTCCATGCGTTGCCCGCTTCCACGAATCCGGGTTATCGGCAAGGAAGTCGCGTAGCTTCTTCAGCACCGGCGGTTCCGGATGCCACATGCCGCCGCCCGCGAAGCACTGGTCCGGCTGGATGTGCAGGTAGAAGCCCGGTGCCTGGATTTCATGGCGGCGCTCATGGAAAAAACGCGAACCCTGCCAGCCCTTGTACGGTTGCTTGTCGTTGGCGAAGCGCGTGTCGCGATGGATGCGGTAGAGCGAACCACCCACCTTGCGCGTATCGGCACGGTAGTGCGGGCTGATCTTCTTCAGCGGGGCGTCGAGGTCGCCGATCAACGCAAGGAACGGCTCACGCACATGTTTCTCGTAGTCGTCCTTGTGCTCGTGGAACCATTCACGGTTGTTGTGGCGCATCAGCGATTTGAAGAAGCGGAACGTCGCGGGCGTGAAGTAGGTCTTGGCCATGGGTCGGGTCAGTTCGGTGCGAGTTCGAGGCCCCACGCTTCCAGCTCGTCGAGCAGGGGCAGCGGCGAGCCGGGCAGGGCGCGCAAGGCGGTGAGTTCGGCGTTGTAGTCGTCGAGGGTGAGCGTGGTCAGGGCACTGCGCCGGGTGAGGCGATCCACGCGGAAGGCTTCCCAGCGGGCCTGCTCGTCGGCACTCAGCGTGTCCGGCCAGTTGCGCGCGCGGTAACGGAACAGCAGTTCCGGGTAACGCGGATCGCGGAAATTGAACGGGCGCGTGCCGAGCTGCTCGGGTGGCGTGGCGCGCACGTCGCCCAGCAGGCGGCGATCGGCGTCAGGCAGGAAGGCACCGTAGAGGGCGAGTTCGGGATCCTCGGCGGGTGGCAGCGAGGCTGCCTGCCCATAGATTCGGCGCAACTTCTCGGCCAGGCCTTCGGCGTTGCGCAACATGTCGAGGTGGCGCTCCACGGCGGCCATGTCGAGCCCGAGACGGCCGTGATCGGCGCCCTTCAGCACGGACAGCGGCGCGAGCGCCGGCGCCTGGTTCGCGCGCACGGTACGCAGCGCCACCCGCTCCACGCCCTCGGGCAGGTCGGCGCGCGAGGTGAACACGCGGTCGGCCACGTCGCCGTCGTCGAGCGTGAGGAGGTCGGAGGGATCGGCACTGAGGTCGTAGACGATCACTTCGCCGGCGCGTGACGGATGCGCGGCCAGCGGCGCGATGACCGTGAGGCAGTGGCGGCTCGCCGGGTAGCGCGAGGATACGTGAACGACCGGCGTCATCGCCGCCACGTCGAGCAGCTCGAAGACGCGTTGCTTGCGGCGCAGGGCGAAGTACCAGTCCCACAGTTTCGGCTGATGCTGGCGGATAAGGCGGGCGAGGGCGATCAGCGCTTCCACGTCGGAGAGGGCGTCATGCGCGCGGTCCTGCTTCAGGCCGTTGGCGGTGGCCAGGTGTTCCAGCTTGAAGCTGGGGCTACCGTCTTCACGCGTCGGCCAGACGATGCCTTCGGGGCGCAGGGCCTCGCACAGGCGCACCAGGTCGATCAGGTCCCAGCGTGAATTGCCGTTTTCCCACTCGCGCCCGTACGGGTCGTAGAAGTTGCGGTACAGGAGGTGGCGGGTGAATTCATCGTCGAAGCGCAGCGAGTTGTAGCCCACGGTGCAGGTGCCCGGCACGGCCAGCTGTTCGTGGATCGCCGCGGCGAACTCGGCCTCGCGCATGCCCTCGCGCTCGGTCAGCTGCGGCGCGATGCCGGTGATCAGGCACGCCGCCGGCTGCGGGGGCATGTCCCGGGGCGGCTTGCAGTAGATCATCAGGGGCTCGCCGACGACGTTCAGGTCCGCATCGGTGCGGATGCCGGCGAACTGGCTGGGGCGGTCCCGGCGGGGATCGGCGCCGAAGGTTTCGTAGTCGTGCCAGAAGAAGGTCGGTTCGGCCATCGGGGAATGATCGCATACGCTAGACTGCGCGGTACTTCCAAGGAGAACCCATGACGCCCGCACACGAGGACAACCTCATCTGGATCGACCTGGAGATGACGGGTCTGGACACGGACAACGACTCCATCCTGGAGATCGCCACGATCGTGACGGACAAGGATCTGAACGTGCTGGCCGAAGGCCCGGTCTTCGCCATCTCGCACAGCGATGCCCGCCTGCAGAAGATGGACGCCTGGAACCGTAACCAGCACCAGCGCTCGGGCCTGTGGGGCCGCGCGGTGGAATCGGATGCCACGCCCGAACAGGCCGAGGAGGCCACCATCACCTTCCTCAAGAAATGGGTCCTGCCCGGCAAGTCGCCCATGTGCGGCAATTCCATCTGCCAGGACCGCCGCTTCCTGCACCGCGAGATGCAGAAGCTGGAGCGTTTCTTCCACTACCGGAACCTCGACGTGTCCACGCTGAAGGAGCTTTCGCGTCGCTGGTCGCCGGAGATCGCACGGGGCTTCAACAAGGACTCCGCGCACACGGCACTCTCGGACATCCGCGATTCGATCGACGAGCTCCGTTATTACCGTCGATTCATGGGCCCGATGGCGGGCACCCAGCAGGGCTGAACGCATGAACGACCCCTTCGCCACCGTACTGGACTGCAACGGCCGTGCCCTGGTCCTGGACCGGCCGCGTGTGGTCGGCATCGTCAACGTCACGCCGGATTCCTTCTCCGACGGCGGCCGGTACGACAGCCTGGACGCCGCTTATGCGCATGCGCTGAAGCTGGTGGAAGAGGGCGCGGACATGCTCGACATCGGAGGCGAGTCGACCCGCCCCGGTGCGGACGACGTCTCCGCCGAAGACGAGATTCGTCGCGTGCTGCCGCTGATCCAGCGCCTCGCCGCGGCGACGACCGTGCCGCTGTCCATCGACACCTCCAAGCCCGAGGTGATGCGCGCCGCGGTCGGCGCGGGCGCCGGCATGATCAACGATGTCTACGCGCTGCGCCGCGAAGGCGCGCTGGACACCGCTGCCGAGCTGCGCGTGCCGGTCTGCCTGGTGCACATGCAGGGTGAGCCGCGCGCCATGCAGGACGCGCCGGACTATGACGACGTGGTCGGCGAGGTCCACCGCTTTCTCACCGATCGGCTGTTCTCCTGCGAGCTGGCCGGCATCGACCGCAAGCGCGTCCTGGTCGACCCCGGCTTCGGATTCGGCAAGAACCTCGAGCACAATCTGGCCCTGCTGAGAGCGACGGCCCGGTTCGCCGAGCTCGGCGCGGGCGCCTATGTGGGTGTCTCCCGCAAGTCCATGATCGGCGCCATGACCGGCCGCACCGATCCGGCCGCTCGCGTCCACGGCTCCGTGGCCGCCGCCCTGATCGCTGTCCAGCGCGGCGCCGTGCTGGTCCGCGTGCACGACGTGGGCCCGACGGTCGACGCCCTGGCCGTCTGGGCCGCCGTCAAAGCCGGCGATACCGCCCCCCGCATCGACAAGCCCTCGATGCCCCGCTGGCCCGACGACGACTAAGAGCGGCCGCCACCCTCATCCCCTTCTGTAGGAGCCGATTCATCGGCGATCGGGTGCTCGCGCCAACTCGGCCAGTCCCACAAAAGTGCTACAGGCCTTTGGAATATCTGGTTAAAGCCCCTGTCGGAGTATGCTTCTCCGTCCCCGGCAGGATGATCAGCATGAGCGAGCGCAAATACTTCGGCACCGACGGCATCCGCGGCCACGTGGGCACCTATCCCATCAGCGCGGACTTCATCCTTCGCCTCGGCCGGGCCCTCGGCGCCGTGCTCGCGCGCCGCCGCGCCGCCGACGGCAGGGGCCCGAACGCCGGTCCCGACCGCCGCGACCATGGCCGCAAGGTCACCGTGGTGATCGGCAAGGACACACGCGTTTCCGGCTACATGTTCGAGTCGGCGCTCGAAGCCGGCCTGGTCGCCTCCGGTGCAGATGTGCGCCTGCTCGGCCCGATGCCCACCCCGGCTGTGGCCTTCCTCACCCGTTCCCTGCGTGCCGACGCGGGCATCGTGATCAGCGCCTCACACAACCCGCACCAGGACAACGGCATCAAGTTCTTCTCCGGCCAGGGCGAAAAGCTCGACGACGCGCTGGAAGCCGAGATCGAGGCTGAGATCGAGGCCGAATTCGTCACCGTCGCCTCCGAGGCGCTGGGCAAGGCCAGCCGCATCGAGGATGCGGTGACCCGCTACGCCGAGTTCTGCAAATCCACGGTGGCCGACGAGTTCAGCCTCAATGGCCTGAGCGTGGTGCTCGACTGCGCCCATGGCGCCACCTACCAGGTGGCCCCAAAAGTCTTTCGTGAGCTGGGCGCCGACGTATCCACCATCGGTGCCGAGCCGAATGGCCTCAACATCAACCACGGGGTCGGGTCCACGGAACCGGCCGCCCTGGCGAAAGCCGTGGTGGAGCGGGGCGCGGACCTCGGCATCGCCTTCGACGGCGACGGCGACCGCGTGCGCATCGTCGACCGCGACGGCACGGTAACCGACGGCGACGACATGCTCTACGTCATCGCCCGCCACTGGAAGCGCCGTGGCAACCTGCCGGGCCCCGTGGTGGGCACCCTCATGAGCAACTACGGCCTGCAGCGCGCCCTGAAGCAGATGGACATCCCCTTCGTCCGGGCCAACGTGGGCGACCGCTACGTGCTGCAGCAGTTGAAGGAACATGGCGGCGTGCTGGGCGGCGAGACGTCCGGCCACGTGCTCTGCCTGGACCGTTTCACCACGGGTGACGGCATCGTGGCGGCGCTGGCGCTGCTCGAAGCCCTGGCGGACGACAACGAGACCTTCGCCTACGCCCGCGCCGGCCTGGTCAAGCTGCCGCAGACCATGCTCAACGTCCGTGTGGAGGGCGCCAAGGCGGCCCTGGGCAGCGATTCGGTCAAGCAGGTCCTCGCCGAGGTCGAAGCCGTTCTGGAAGGCCGCGGACGCGTGGTGCTGCGCGCCTCGGGCACCGAGCCGCTGGTCCGCGTGACGATCGAAGCCGCCGATGCCGCCGAAGTGGAACGGCTGGCGGCGCGACTGGCGGACGCCGTAAAATCGGCGGCTCAGGCGACCGCCTGACGCCTCCACCGGACTTCGCATGAAAAAGGTTCCCACCCTCGATATCCGCCGCTACGACACCGACCGCGAGGCCTTCGTGGCCGAGCTGGGCGCGGCCTATCGTGAATTCGGTTTCTGCTGCATCAGCGGCCACGGCATTCCTGTCGAGGCTGTCGACGGCGCCTACGACGCGTTCAAGCGCTTCTTCGCCCTGCCGGACGACACCAAGCGCAAGTACCACATCCCCGGCGGTGGCGGCGCGCGGGGCTATACGCCCTTCAAGGTCGAGACAGCAAAGGACAGCAAGTTCGCGGATCTGAAAGAGTTTTGGCACATCGGCCGCGAGATCCCGCGCGACTCGAAGTTCGCCGCCGTCATGCCGCCCAATGTCTGGCCGACCGAAGTGCCGGATTTCGAAGATAAGGGCTACGGCATCTATGAAGCGCTGGACCAGCTCGGCGCGCGCGTGCTGCGCGCCCTGGCCCTGCACATCGAGCTGCCGGAAACCTTCTTCGACGACAAGATCGATTCGGGCAATTCCATCCTGCGCCCGATCCACTACCCGCCGATCGTCCAGGAAGATGTGCCCAATGTGCGCGCCGGCGCCCATGAGGACATCAACTTCATCACGTTGCTGGTCGGCGCGAGCGCCGAAGGCCTCGAAGTGCTCACGCGTGAAGGCGACTGGTTGCCCATCACCACCGAAGGCGACGCCATCGTGGTCAACATCGGCGACATGCTCCAGCGCCTGACCAACCACGTGTACCCGTCCACGACGCACCGCGTAATCAATCCGCAGAACGCCAACGCGCGCAAGCCCCGGTATTCGGTGCCGTTTTTCCTGCACCCCAACCCGGACGTCGTTCTCGACGTGCTGCCGTCCTGTGTCACGCCCGACAACCCGAAGCGCTACCCGGAGCCGATCACGGCCCACGAGTACCTGCTCGAGCGTCTGCGCGAGATCAAACTGATCTGACGAACCCTTAGCGGGTTTTTTACCGGGAGGGTCCACCATGGACCCTCCCGGTTCCGTTTCCGGAGCACCCCCGTGAAGACATCCAGCCCGCAACTGCGAGCCAAGCGTTCGTCACCCTCGAATTCACGAAAGAAAGGCACGACAAGGTCGGCGGCAGAACGTGTGCGTCGGCAGCGCACGGTTTCCTCTCGCGGCGGCCGCCGCTAATCGCCAGCCCCATGTGGGAGCCGATTCATCGGCGATGCCGCGGCAGCGGCTAAAGGGCATCGCCGATGAATCGGCTCCTACCGAGCAGGGTGCTGCAGGGTGCGGGTTCTTCTTATGGCGCGACCAGGTCGGACGGGGCAGCAGCCTCGCCCCGGTGCAACAACGGATGCGCAAACACCGCACCGATAATCACCGCCACGCCAAGATAAAACGTCCAGCCCAGTTCCCGCTGCTCGCCCAGCAGCGGAATCGCCAGCACGATCGCGTAAACCGGCTCGAGGTTCGTCACCATCTGCGTTGCAAACGCCGTCAGATGTCGCAGCGCTGCCAGCGCCAGCGCGAACGGCAGCAACGTGCACCCATACGCCAGCACCACCATCAGTAACGCATCGTGCAGGCTCGGCAGGACGAAGGCCGGCGTCGCCATGAATGGTGCCAACACGGTAAGGAACAACGTCCCCGTACCCAGTTCGATGCAGGTCACCGTGAGTGCATCCGCCCGATCGATCAGTCGCTTGTTGAACGCGCTGAAAAAAGCGACGAACAGCGCGGAAAGCACACCGATCGCCAGGCCTAGCCGCATCTCACCCGGCAAGCCACCCGCCACGAGGACGACGCCCGGCACGATGGCGGCACCGATCAGCAACTCGCGTGGATCGAAGCGACGACCGGCTACCCAGGGTTCGACAACGGCGAGGAACACCGGGCACAAGGCGATGCATGTCGCCGCGACGGACGCGTTGGCGAGCTTGATCGCGCCGTAGAACGTGAGCCAGTGCAGGGCGACGATCACGCCGATGCCCGCGTAGGAAAGCAGCAGCTTCGGCGACAACGCACGCAACCCGCGCCATACACGGGGCACACAGAGCAGGGTGGCCGACACCAGCAACATGCGCCACCACACCAAGGGCAACGCCGCCAGCGTGATCAGCTTGCCGAGGATGGCGGTAAAGCCCCACAGCAGGACACAGAAGTGGATCTGGAGGTGGGCTCTTCGGGAAGGCAGCATGCCCGCAAGCTTGCGGCAAAACGCAGTTCTTGTGTAGGAGCCGATTCATCGGCGAAGGCCGCGGCAGCGGCCACCGTCTGGGCGATACCATCGCCGATGAATCGGCTCCTACAGGATGCAAGGGCAGTCAGCGTTATTTCTTCTTTGCGTCGGCCTGGGCCTGGGTCTTGCCCGGGGGCGGGGCTTTCGGCGGAGCGCTCCTGAGATCGTCGAGGAGCGGCTTGCACTGGGTGGCGTCGGCCTTACCACTTTCGGGGACGGCCAGGGCAGCGAGGGCGGCGACCGGTGCGGCGAATACCGCGAGGGCGACGGCACCACCGCCGCGGAGGATGAGCGGCCCCGGATGCACGCCGACCGACGGGTTCTTCATCGTGCCGTGCACGTACAGCGGCGAGCGCAGCGAGAACAGGCGGAAGCCCTTCGTGTGCGGCACGATGTCGAGATTGAGCTTCTCGCTCTTGAAGTCGATGTCGCCGGTCACATTGATCAGCGCCTTCTCCGTATCGAAGGCGAACAGCTTCGAATCCATATCGCCGTTCGTGGACACGAGGTCCGCCGCCATGCAGTTGATCTTGACCGTCTCGTCGCCGAACAGCTTGTTCACTGCATAGCTACCGACATTCAGGCCGGCCAGTTCCAGCAGCGAACTGCTGACCGCGCCATCGTTGATCAGCAACTTGATCTCGCCGTTGGAGCTGCCCAGCAAGGCCGCCGGCGAATTGCCCACGGCAGTCAGGGAAGCGTCGCCATTGAGTTCACCCAGCGTCGTGTCTCCCGGCGCCAGTTTGGGAAACAGCTCCTTCAGCTTCATATGCCGCGCACCCATGTTGAACGTGCCTTTCATGGGCGTGGCGGAGCCATCGACGTGGATGTTGCTGCCGACCGTGCCACCGGCCACGCCGAACCTCAGAGGGTCGAGGGCGAGCTTGCCGTCCTTCATGGTGAGATGGGTGAAGAGGTTGTCGACCGGCAAGCGATCGCCATGAACGATATGCACGCCGGTGAACTCGACATCGGCGTCCATCGCGTTCCAGCGATCGGTCTTGAACGGCTCGACCGGAAGCACCTTGTCGTCGGGCTGTTTCACCGAGTCGCCGCGCTCGGTTTTCTCTGCGTTGGAACCGCCGCCGACCAGTGGGGCGAGATCCGAGAACAGCAACTGGTTCGACTTCAGCTTGCCGGTCAGGCTCGGACGCTGGCCACCGGTGTTGAAGGTGAGGCTGCCGCCGAGATCGCTGCCGCCGACCTTGCCGGTGAAGTTGTCATAGGTGAAGACGCTCGCGCCCTTCTTGAGGTTGGCCTTGAGATGGCCTTCCGTGGCGAACGGCGGCGTATCGGGAAGGGTCACGCCGGTGAGATCGTAGAGATGCGACATGCTCGTGCCCGACAACCACAGGCGGATGTCGAGCGCACCCACGTTGAGCGGATCGGTCAGCGTGCCGACGAAAGCAATATGAGTGTCACCGAAGCGTGCGTCGGCCTGCACAGGGAAGGGACGATTCGTGTCGCGAAGCGCGAGCACACCGCCGGTCTTCGCCTTGGCTTCGACAGTCGACTTCTTGTACGTACCCTTGGCGTCCCATTGGAACTGGTACACCTGCTTCTTCTTGGTCTGGTCCTGGCGATCCGTGTCTCCGGCGCCGTTCCTGGCCATGGCCTTCGTCGTGGCGCCATTGGTCTTCGCGGCCTGCGCGCGCGAATCCTTCTCCTGCTGCGCCATGATCTCGTCGAAGGGAATGCCCTTGCCCAGCGGCGTCACGTCAATACCCATGGCGATCTGGTTGGTCGCGTCGTTGAAATCGACGTGACCCTTGTCGAAGGCAATGGCGTTGAGCTCGAGCTGCCACTCGGACGGGCCCGTGCTCTCGGGCATCTTGAACGTCCAGGTGTTGTCGCCGTTCTTCACGCGCTCGAGGTCGATAACCGGTTGACCGAGTCGAATCTCCGGCACGACGATGCGGTGCGAGATAAGCGGGAACGGCGAAAGGCGGAACTCAAGGGACTGCAACGTCGCGAACTGTTTCGTCTTCGCCCAGTCCGGGTTCGCCACCGTGATGTCGAGCGCGGTGAAGTGCGGCCACGGAATCAGACTGACCAGCCCGTCTTCGCCTGGCTCGCGCGACCAGTGTGCCGAAAGGTCGCCATTGATGGCGAAAGGCCGGCCGATGGCCTCGGAAACCTTTTCGTTGATCGTCGGTTTAAGCCTGTTCCAGTCGAACAGGGCGATAAACAGAATGATCACGATGATGAGCAGGATCAGGATCCCCACCACCCACGCCACTATCTTCCTTCCACGCCGCATCATGTCGCCTCCACTCCCATAACGGTGACAGAGGTAACCGGTGGGCTGACAAGGTTATGTGTTCGTGGAAGGCGGCGATTAAGGGACGTCCACGGAATGTGACGATCGACGGAACCGGGAACGGCTAGCGCGCGGCCCCTTTCTCCAGCCGGATTCGTAGCGGCAGGTCCAGCACGGAAGACCGTCTTGCCAGTAATTCGGCAAGGCGGGCGCGAAGCGCCGGCTCGGTTTCCCACCAGCCAAGTGCCGAGTCCGACCAGACGGCGAGCATGCCATTCCACCAACGACGTTCAGCGTCGGTCGTCGGTTCGAAGGCAAACAGGAGGTCGAGACGCTCGCCCGCGGGCAGGGCATCCAGGAGCTCGCCCGCGGAGCCCGTCGCCGAGTTGGGAAGCGCCGTCCAGAGCAACCGCAAGCGATGGTTTACGAGTGGAATGTCCCCGCTACGGCAGAACCCGGCGAGTACACGGCGGACGCGGGGGCTGGGATCGCTGGCGAAGCGAACGAACTCCGCGTCCGTGGCCCTCATGCCCAACCTCATCAGCGCGAGCAATGCGGCGGCACGGACGCGCGCGAATGGATGGACCAGTGCCCGGCGCAAGCGGGACTCGTCGTCGGCTGTCGAGTGCTCGGCGAGGGACAGGTACGCGCTCCACGGTGCCGTCCCGGCATCGACAAGACCACGCCAGAATGCGACGGGATCGTCGTGATATTGCGTGCGCAGGGTGTGCGCCGCGAACGAGCGCATGCCTGCCGACCTGTCGATCAAGGCGCGATGCAGCACCTGCAGCGGCACCCGCGACACGTCGCGTGCGATGGCGCGAAGTGCGTACTGCCGAACCAGTGGGTGCTTCGCTCTCAATCCTGAGGCCATCACGATGGCCCGTGACGCAACGGGAAGTTCGGCAAGCCGTTCGAACACGATAATGGGAATCGTGGGGTCGGGGTCGGCGATAGCCTGTTCGAGAACGCGTGCCTCAACCGGGGCACGTTGTTCAAAGAGGAAGCGCAGAGCCCAGCGTTTCAAAAGCACGAACGAGGTCAACGCACGCTCGAGGCGCGCGTCGCTGGACGTCAGCCATGCCTCCAGTTTCGGGTCCAGGCGGTCGTGGGGAAACCGTACATGGCCACGCATCCTGTAGATGAGCGGCATCAGGGCGAACACGTCGTCATCCGTGGACCGATCGAGCAGACGTGCCGTCATGTCCGTGGCCACGTGGCGGATGGGATCGACCCAGTCCGCGCAACGCAGGAGACTGGCTGCCAGCGCCAGGCGCGATCCGCCCGGCTCCATCGCGCGCAGGGCCCGCTCACGCAAGCGGCCCGACCAGTGCATCGTGAGGAGGAACTGGCACGCCTCGCGCGTGGCATCGTCGATGTCGGGCCGGGACGCACGATCGAGCAGGTCCTCGGGCAAGTCGTCGCCTCGCGGCCGGCGCGGGGAGCGCATCCCCTGGTCGATATCGACCAGGAACGAGGAATACAGGGCGAGGAGCACGGTACGCGCCGGGAAGCGATGACCGCTCGCACCAAGCCGTGAGTCGATGCTTGCAAGGACGCGCAACAGCACGTCCTCGAGAAGGTTCTCCTGCTCCATCGGCAGGGCGGCGGGGCGCTGCCGCCAGAGGTGAAGCCAACGAATGAACGTCATGCGCATCGCCATCCTTGTGAGCCGATCCGCCTAGTGTGCTGGCAACTCAGTCAGCCTGCCAATACCCGGTCGCCTTCACCCAGTCCTTGTCGATACCGCGCTTTTCCACGAGCAATGAGCGTAGGGCGCGGGCGCGCATGGACTCGACGGCGACCCACCAGAACGCGTCGCCTGCAGGGATCGGCAACGCCGCGAGCGCTTCGTCCATCGAAGGCGACTCACCGCGAACGAACCAACGCACATCGCGGCGAAGCGACTGCTTCTCTTCGAGCGAGGCGATTTCCGCGAACACGGTCGCAGGCGTGGTCGAAGGCATCTCCTCGAGCCAACGCCCCATGGCGGGCAGGGCAGTCTCGTCGCCGACCAGCACGTAGTGATCGTAATCGTCGGGAATGACCATGGATCCACGCGGGCCGCCGACGCCGAGCGTGTCGCCGACTTTCGCCGATTCCGCCCAGGTGGATGCCGGGCCTTCGCCGTGCAGCACGAAGTCGAGGTCGAGCTCGTTGCTGGCGGCGTCGTAGCGGCGCGGCGTGTAATCGCGGGCCGGTGACGGCGTGACGCCCTCCGGGTAGACCGGGCCGTCCGGTCCCATCGTCGGGCGGTTGATCGCGCCGTCTTCGACGGGGAAGAAGACCTTGACGTGGTCGTCCGGCGACGCGGAGACGAAGCCCTTGAGGTCCTCGCCGGTGAGCGTGACGCGGACCATGTGGGGCGTAAGCCGCGTGACCTGCTTCACGTCGAGCAGGCGCATCTTCAGTTCGTGGCGCACGCGCTGGATAGCGTGCCGTTCGGTCGCACTCATGCGTTGCGCTCCGCGATGGCCTTTGCGGCGGCGTGGATGATGCCGGCGACGCGCTTGGTTTCGGCATCGTCCCAGCTCTTGTGGTGGTTCATGAGCTGGTGCTTGATCGTGTGCATGGCTTCGCGGATGCCGTCCGGCACGCCCATGCGGCGCATGTGACGGGACATCACCTGCAGGCGTTCGGTGAGGGCTTCGAGGGTGTCGCGGTTGTCCTGCAGGAACTGGCTGCCTGCTTCGGTGATGGCGTAGAGCTTCTTGCCACCGGTCTCGGCTTCGACGCGCGCGTAGCCGAGTTCTTCGAGCATGGTCAGGGTCGGGTAGATGGCGCCCGGGCTGGGGCTGTACTGGCCGTCGAACATCTCTTCGATAGTGCGGATGAGTTCGTAGCCGTGGCGCGGCTGCTCTTCGATCAGGGCGAGCAGGAGGAGGCGCAGGTCGCCGGTGCCGAACATGCGGCCGCCGCCGAAACGACCGCCGCCGCGCCCGCCGCGCATGCCGTCACGGTCGTCGAAGCCGAACGGGCCGCCGCCGAAACGGCCGCCGCGGCCCATGGCCATGGCAGCCATCTTGTCGTGGAACCGGTGCTTGGCGTGGTGGAAAAAGTGCATGGGTGTTCTCCGATGTATCGTACGTAGTGATCGTACGATATATCTTAAGAAACACTCTTGGCAAGTGACCGACCCTCGACAGATGGTCGACTAACGTGTTTTCTTACGGACCGAGGCCTTTCCTTCCGGACCACAGAGGTTGGACATGAAGCGTGTCGCCGTCTTCCTGACTTACGTCGGATTGCCCTGGCTGGCGACGATTGCGTCAGCCCAGCAGTCGCCCCAGACCGATCTCAGCCTGATTTGCCCGGGCGTCGGCGAGCATCTCGAGTCGCATACCAGCTACGACTCCGAATGGGATTCGAAGCACCACAAATATGTCGATACCCAGCACAACACGCTGGATCCGTCTCAGGTGCAGGGGACGGCCCAGATCGAGATCCACCAGGGGCAAGGACGCATACGGCCACCGAAACGCCTCATACCGCCCATTTCGTCGGGCGGACAGGACGGTTGGTGGCCGTTGACGGATATCGACGTGTCGCCGGACCGCATCCGGGCGAGTTGCCGTTTGAATGGCCTCAACCACCCGAAGGTTGATATAGACAGGCGTACCGGCGAGATCACGATCGACGGCATCGAGAAGTTCGAGGGCAACTGCAAGGCCGTCGATGCCGCCGCGCGGCAGTTCTGATGCCCCGTTTTCTGTGGGAGCCGCTTCAGCGGCGAAAGCAGGTCGCCGCAATGTCCGGGCCCGGCTGCGCCGGGCATCGCCGATGAATCGGCTCCCACACTATTACCCGAAGGTGAAGGTGAACATGTGGAAATTCGCCTTCGGAATCTTGATGGTGAGCACGTGGTCCTTGTACCCGTCGCCGTCGAACAAGGTGTAGAGCTTGCTCGCCTGCACCGTGACCGGCGGCTGCGGCTTGCCGTCCACGGCGACTTCGACGGTCATCGGGTCGTTGGCGCTGGCGACCATGTGGACCATCTTCGCCTTGAAGTGCAGGCGGATCTCGCCGTTGGCGCCGACCAGACTGGCGTTGTCGCGGCCGATCTCCCAGCGCCCGACCAGGGCGAACTTGTTCAACTCGAGGCGGGAGGGCGCCGTGTAATCGCGCGTGCCGGTGTCGCTGCCCTCGGGGCTGCCGTTGTTTTCGCTGCGGTCGGCGCCGAAATACATCTCCGGCGAGCCTAGCTGGGCGAAGTCCGGGGCGTCCTTGTCGGTTTCCGCCTTGGCATCGGCGTCGGCCAGTCGCGGCAGGCCGAGCAGGGTGCGGATGGCGTTCTCCATGTCCATGTAGTTGCCTTCGCCATAGTGGTGCGCGACGACGTTGCCGCGCTGGTCCACCAGATACTCGGCCGGCCAGTACTTGTTATCCCAGGCGTCCCAGGTTTCCAGGTCGTTGTCCTGGGCCACCGGGTATTTGATGCCGAAGCGGGCAATGGCGTCGCGCACGTTGCCTTCCTGCTTCTCGAACGGGAATTCCGGCGAATGCACGCCGATGATTACCAGGCCCTTGTCCTTGTACTGGTCGTACCAGTGGGTGACGTGGGGCAGGGTGCGCAGGCAGTTGATGCAGGAATACGTCCAGAAATCGATCAGGACGACCTTGCCGCGCAACCCCTTCATGGTCAGCGGCGGGGAGTTATGCCACTTGGCGATGCCGGCGAACTCGGGCGCGGTCTGGGCAGCCGTCGCCGGTCCGGCCGCGGCCAGGGAGGCCAAAGCGACGAACAGGGCGAGGAAGGCGAGGCGGATCTGACGCATGGAAACTCCGTGTTTTCGGGGTGCCGTGAATAGACCGGCCGACATCCCCGGACCTTACACCGGCAGGTGCGCTAAAATCCCGCCTTTGCCAGCCTCGCGAGCCAGCCGTAGCGCCATGACCTCGATCAAGCAGGACGACCTCATCCAGAGCGTCGCAGACGCCCTCCAGTACATCTCGTACTACCACCCGGTCGACTACATCCGGAACCTCTCCGCCGCCTACGAGCGCGAAGAGTCGCCGGCGGCCAAGGACGCCATCGCCCAGATCCTCATCAACTCGCGCATGTGCGCCGAGGGCCACCGGCCGATCTGCCAGGACACCGGCATCGTCACGGTCTTCCTCAAGGTGGGCATGAACGTGCGCTGGGACGATGCCACCATGGGCGTCGAGGACATGGTCAACGAAGGCGTGCGTCGCGCCTATAACCACCCGGACAACAAGCTGCGTGCCTCGGTACTCGCCGACCCCGCCGGCAAGCGCATGAACACGCGCGACAACACGCCGGCCGTGGTCAACGTGACGATCGTCCCCGGTGACAAGCTCGACGTCATCGTGGCGGCGAAGGGCGGCGGTTCGGAAGCCAAGTCCAAGTTCGCCATGCTCAATCCGTCCGACTCCATCGTGGACTGGGTGCTGAAGACGGTACCGACCATGGGCGCCGGCTGGTGCCCGCCGGGCATGCTCGGCATCGGCATTGGCGGCACCGCGGAGAAGGCGATGCTGCTGGCGAAGGAGGCTCTCATGGAGCCGATCGACATCGTTGACCTGATCGCTCGTGGCCCGTCCAATCGTGCCGAAGAGCTGCGCCTGGAGCTGTACGAGAAGGTCAACGCGCTCGGCATCGGTGCGCAGGGCCTGGGCGGCCTCACCACCGTGCTCGACATCAAGGTGAAGGACTATCCGACCCACGCGGCCAACCTGCCGGTCGCGCTGATTCCGAACTGTGCCGCCACGCGCCACGCGCACTTCGTGCTCGACGGCTCGGGTCCGGTCGCGCTGGATCCGCCGTCGCTGGAAGACTGGCCGAAGCTCACCTACGACTCTTCGAAGGGTCGCCGCGTGAACCTCGACACGATCACCCGCGAAGAAGTGCAGAGCTGGAAGCCGGGCGAGACCATCCTGCTCAACGGCAAGCTGCTCACCGGCCGCGATGCCGCGCACAAGCGCATGATCGACATGCTCAACCGTGGCGAACAGCTGCCGGTCGACTTCACCAATCGCTTCATCTACTACGTGGGTCCGGTGGATCCCGTGCGTGACGAAGTGGTGGGTCCCGCTGGCCCGACCACGGCAACGCGCATGGACAAGTTCACGCGCCAGATGCTCGAGACCACCGGCCTGCTGGGCATGGTCGGCAAGAGCGAGCGTGGTCCGACGGCGATCGACGCGATTCGCGATAACAAGGCGGTGTATCTGATGGCCGTGGGTGGCGCCGCGTATCTCGTGTCGAAGGCGATCAAGGCGTCACGCGTGCTCGCCTTCGAGGATCTCGGCATGGAAGCGATCTACGAGTTCGAGGTGAAGGACATGCCGGTGACCGTGGCGGTGGATAGCGCCGGTTCGTCGGTGCACATCTCCGGCCCGAAGGAATGGCAGTCGCGCATCGGCAAGATTCCGGTCGTGGTGGTCTAACGGCATCGCCGATGAATCGGCTCCTACATGAATCCGCTGCGGGGTTGTGTGGGAGCCGCTTCAGCGGCGATGCTCTCGCTCGGTAGGAGCCGATTCATCGGCGATGGCCGCGAAGCGGCCGTCAGGGTGTCGCGAGCACCCAATCGCCGATGAATCGGCTCCTACCGAGCAAGATCAGAATCACAAGGCTATCCGGCCAGCTTCCAGGTGTGCCGCGCGATTTGCTCATCCTCTTCCGTGGGGATGACGCGGGAATCGAAGTCGCCGATCCACTGCAGGCTGGCGAGGATGGCGTCTCGGGTTACCGCGTCGTTCTCGCCGATGCCGCCGGTGAAGACCAGCAGGTCGATACCGCCCAGCGAGGTGATCATCCCGGCGATGTGCTTGCTCGCCACGTGCACGAAGACATCCTGCGCGAGATGCGACGCCGCGTTGTCCATGGTGTGTAACTCGCGCATATCGCTCGTCCCGCCGGACAGGCCTTTCAATCCCGACTCGTGGTCGACCAGGGTCTCCAGGCGCTTGGCGTCGTAACCGCGCTCGCGCATAAGGTAGAGCAGCACGCCGGGATCGAGATCGCCCGGGCGAGTGCCCATCACGATGCCGCCCGTTGGTGTCAGTCCCATCGTGGTATCGATCGATTTGCCATCGCGCACGGCGCACAGGCTGGCGCCATTGCCGAGGTGGGCGATAACGAGCTTCGAAGGCACCGCATCGCCAAGCTGCCGCACGATGGACTCGTACGACAGCCCGTGGAAGCCGTAACGCTCGATGCCACCCGCTCGCAGATCCGCCGGTAAGGGCAGGGTGCGCGCCACTTCCGGCATGGTCGCGTGGAACGCCGTATCGAAGCAGGCCACCTGCGTCACGCCGGGAAACGCCACGCGACAGCGCTTCACCATCTGCACCGCTGCCGGCACATGCAGCGGTGCAAAGGCACGCGCTTCATCCAGATGCACCATCAGTTGCTCGTCGATACGTGCGTGCTGACGCACGTTCGGGCCGCCATGCACGAGACGATGGCCGATGGCATCCGGTGCCGGCAGGCCGCGATCGCGCAACGTGCCGACAATGGTCGCGATTGGATCACTGCCGTTGCCAGCGGACTCGGTGTTCTCCGTCAACAAGGCCTCGCACGTGTCGCCATCGACACGGTACAGACCGTACTTCAGCGACGAAGAGCCGGTGTTGAGGGCGAGCACATGGCCAGTGGCGATGCTCACTCGCCCGCCTCCTCGGCCTGCCACTGCCAGTTACGCACGTCGGGAAGATCCTGGCCGTGTTCGCTGACGTAAAGCTTGTGGCGCTGGATATCCGACCAGTAACGCTGCGTCGCCTTCTCGCGCTCACCGGCAAAGCGAGGCACGCGGTTGATCACATCGAGCGCGAGCTGGAAACGATCCATGTTATTCAACACCATCATGTCCAGCGCGGTGGTCGTCGTGCCTTCTTCCTTGTAACCACGCACGTGGATGTTGTCGTGGTTGTGCCGGCGGTAGGTCAGCTTGTGGATGATGCCGGGGTAGCCGTGGAAGGCGAAGATCACCGGCTTGTCCTTGGTGAACAGGTCGTCGAACACATCGTCGTCGAGGCCGTGCGGATGCTCGTCCGGCGTTTCCAGCGCCATCAGGTCCACCACATTGACCATGCGGATGCGAATATCGGGCACGTACTCGCGCAGCAACATGATCGCGGCGAGGATTTCGACCGTGGGGGCGTCGCCGGCAGATGCCATCACCACATCCGGATCGTCCTGCCCGCGACTGGCCCAGGACCAGATGCCCGCGCCGGCCGTGCAATGGCGCACGGCGCTTTCCATGTCCAGCCACTGCCAGTCCGGCTGCTTGCCGGCGATGATCACGTTGACGTAGTGCCGGCTGCGCAGGCAATGATCGGCGACCGAGAGCAGGCAGTTCGCATCCGGCGGCAGGTACACGCGCACGATCTCGGACTTCTTGTTGGCCACATGGTCGATGAAGCCGGGATCCTGGTGCGAGAAGCCGTTGTGATCCTGATGCCACACGTGCGAGCTCAACAGGTAGTTGAGCGAAGCGATCGGCGGCCGCCACGACATCTTGCGCGTGACCTTGAGCCACTTCGCGTGCTGGTTGAACATCGAATCGATGATGTGGATGAAGGCTTCGTAGCAGGAGAAGAAGCCATGCCTGCCGGTGAGAAGGTAGCCTTCGAGCCAGCCCTGGCACTGGTGCTCGCTGAGCACTTCCATCACGCGGCCTTCGGGCGAGAGGTTCTCGTCGACGCCTTCGTACTCGGCCAGCCAGGTCTTGCCGCTGACTTCGTAAATCGCTTCCAACCGGTTCGACGCCGTTTCGTCCGGCCCGAACACGCGGAACGTTTCCATGTTCTGCTGCATCACGCCGCGCAGGAACTTGCCCAGCACACGCGTGGCTTCGGCCTTGTGATCGCCCGGCGTCTTGACGTCCTCGGCGAAGGGGCGGAAGTGCGGCATGTGCAGCTGCTTCAGCAGCAGGCCGCCGTTGGCGTGCGGGTTCATACCCATGCGTCGCTGGCCGCGCGGTGCGAGGGAGGCGTACTCCTCGCGGAACTGCCCACGCTCGTCGAACAACTCGTGGGCGTCGTAGCTCTTCATCCAGTCTTCGAGGATCTTGATGTGACCCTCGTTATCGAACTTGTCGATCGGCACCTGATGCGCGCGCCACGTGCCTTCCACGGGCTTGCCATCGACCACCTTGGGGCCGGTCCAGCCCTTGGGGCTGCGCAGCACGATCATCGGCCAGCGCGGACGCTTCGCTTCGGAGGCCGTGCCTTCGCGTGCTTCGCTCTGGATACGCCTGATCTCATCCAGGCACGTATCGAGCGCCGCCGCGAACGCCTGGTGCATCGGCTCGGGCTCGTGACCCTCGACGAAGTGCGGCTCGTAACCGTAGCCGCGCATGAGATCGCGGAGTTCTTCCGGTTCGATGCGGGCGAGCACCGTCGGGTTGGCGATCTTGAAGCCGTTGAGGTGGAGGATGGGTAGCACGGCGCCATCGCGCACGGGATTGAGGAACTTGTTCGAATGCCAGCTGGTGGCCAGTGCGCCGGTTTCGGCTTCGCCATCACCGACCACGCAGCTGACGATCAGGTCCGGATTGTCGAACGCCGCGCCGAACGCGTGTGACAGGGAGTAACCGAGTTCACCGCCCTCGTGGATCGAGCCCGGCGTTTCCGGTGCGACATGGCTGGGAATGCCATACGGCCAGGAGAACTGGCGGAACAGCTCGCGCATGCCGGCCACACTGCGGTCGATATGCGGATAGATCTCGGTGTACGAACCTTCGAGGTACGTATGCGCTACCAGGCCGGGGCCGCCGTGGCCGGGGCCAATGACGTAGATCATGTTGAGGTCGCGCTCGACGATCGCGCGATTGAGATGGGTGTAGATGAAGTTCAGCCCGGTCGTGGTGCCCCAATGGCCGAGCAGGCGGTGCTTGATGTGCTCCTTCGACAGGGGCTCTTCCAGCATGGGGTTGTCACGGAGGTAGATCTGGCCAACGGTGAGGTAGTTGGCGGCACGCCAGTAGGCGTGCATGCGGCGTAGGAGGTCGGGCGCGAGCGGTGCGGTCATGGGGACTTCCAGGCGACAGGGTCGCCAAGCAGCCTATGCGCCCGGGGATTGTCCCGGCGTGAACAAAACCGCCTTCAGTCGTGCGAACCGAGCTCGCGCGTATTTTTCTCGAGGACTTTCAGGCCGTCTTCGTTCTTGCGCTGCGAGGCCCGCTCGCGCTCGGACTGTTCGAGCACGCGCTGGCGCTCCTGCAACTCGCGCGTCGGCGGCGGAGGCAGGGACGACGACGGTGGCACGGACACGATGCCCGAGGCGCCGCTGAGCGGCGGTGGCGGCGCGGGCGGCAGATCAGGTATTGGCGCACGAGAGGCCGCGGGTGTCGCCGCCGGGGTGTCGACAGGGGGCGGCGCTTCCGCGACGGCATCGCGCCGCGACATCACCTTCCAGCCGAACAGGCCGAGCAGGATGACGATGCCGAGGACGAGCAGGGCCGGCAACAGGTGCGATCCCTGCGACGACGTGCCGCGGCGACGCGCGGCCTTCGCGCTCTTCTTCGTGGGCGCCGCCGCCGCGCTACCCGGCAGCGACGTATCGAGATGTTCGGGAAGCTTGAGCAACACGCGCAGCACGTCGCCGTCCATCAGCTGCAGGCGTGGCTGGCGACGCTGGATGTTGATCGCCTCGGCGCTGAAGCGGCCACGCGTGACGAGGATGCCCTTGGTCGCGGCTTCGTTGAGCATCACGCTGAGCAGCTCGTTGACCTCCTGCACCTCCACCTCGAGGGCGTCCCAGTGCTTGCACTGCAGGATGACGGACTCGTTGCCGCGGGTCAGGCGCAGGTCGACGCCAGCGGCAAGGGCCTTCAGGGACGTGACCGGGGCATGGTGCTCCACGCGATAGCCCTGCGCCCGATAGTGCTCGGCCAGCAGGTGCTCGAAGTCCTGCCAGGTCAGGCGCGCGAGCGCGTCTGTTCCACCAGCGGAAGGCTGTCGAGCGGAAAACATCGTGGGTGAGGTCCTGCCGGCAATCGGAGCGGCATCATAACCGCTCGCGCGGTCGGGTCGAAAAGGTTATCGGCGTCACGGAATGAGCCTTTAGCCGGCGGAGAAGGCGTCTTCACATTCGTGAGTGGTTGCTGCTGCCTGTGCCAGCCGCTAAATTGGGAGGGTTGTCTTGGGGGAATACAGGGGTTTGTGCACGTGATGAAGTACGTAGTAACGAAATGTGCGTTGGTCGCCACCGCGGCCATGATGCTGTCCGCCTGCGGCGGCAAGACCATGATCGAAAGCGACATGACCCGCACGGTGGCGGCCAGCCCGGCCTCGCCGTGGCTTACGCTGGAAAACAAGGGTGACCATGTGATCAGCGTCGGCGGCCTGTCCGGCTCGCCCAAGGTGCAGGTGTCCCCGGATATCGCCTCCGCGATCGAAGCCCAGCTGCGCACCTCGCTGCAGCCGAAGTACTTCACTGATCTGATCATCGGCTGCCGTGGCCTGCAGCAGACCACTGCCGTGCACACGCCGGACGGCGAGCCGTCGGTCGTGACCATGGACCTGACGGTGAACTGCCGCATCGTCGCGCGCGGTGTGGTCGTCTCGAAGGTTTACCACGTCAGCAAGACCGCGCCCGTACTGACGGATCCGCCGCGTCTGGACACGATCGTGCCGAATCTGATCACCGGTGCCTCCACCCAGCTGGCGGATCAGCTCTGGGCGGATGTTGTGGCTACGGGTGTTCGGCGCTGAGGACACATGGGGCGTCACTGGGCGCCCTTCGCCGATGAATCGGCTCCCACATGGATTGCTGCCGGAAACCCTTCGCCGATGAATCGGCTCCTACAGGGGCTTAGGCTTCGGCTGGCGCGGCTGTTCGCAGGGCGTCGCGGCAGGCGATCAGCTGCGCCTGGGTGAAGGTCTGGCCGGGGCTCGCCAACAGGGCTGAGTCCGGGTCGGCCAGGCCCTGTTCGATCAGTACATCGAGCATCGCCACGCGGCTTGCGGCAAGCAGGGCGCGCCCCAGCGGCGTGCGTGCGCCTGCGTCGGCGGGGTCCGCGCGCTCGGCCAGCGCCTGGACCACCCGCGAGGGGAAGGCCCAGTGACGTGCCGCGTGGAGCGACAGCCGTTCGATCTGCTGGGCCAGCGCGGCGACGAGCGGGCGGCTGAAAGCCGTGGCGCGGGTGTCGTTCTGTTCTTCCAGCTCGAGCAGGATCGTCTGCGCGCCGGTCTGGCTGATCAGCCCGGCAAGGAATGCTTCGAACGGGTCGCAGACATTGCGGCCCAGGAAAATGCAGGCGCGGGCGCAGCGCTCGGCGTGCTCCCAGAGGCGCTCGCCCGCGTGCTGGCTGGCGCCGCCCATGTTGGTGCGCAGGATGGGCCGCATCACCAGCTGCATGACGACGCGGCGCAAACCGTCCTGTCCCAGCAGGGTGATCGCCTGGGGCAGGCCGGTGACCGGTCGGGACGTCTTGAAGAAGGCGCTGTTCGCCACCCGCACGATCTCACCGACCAGCACGGTGTCGCGGGCAATCAGTTCGGCCAGTGCGCGGCTGTCGCTGTCGTCGTTGCGCAGCGAGCGCATGAGTTGGGGCACTACCGAAGGCAGCCGGGGCAGGGAGCCGACATCGAAACGCTCGCCACCGAAGGCATCGCGCACACGGCGCAACACGCTCTGTTCGGCCGGCGAGAAGGCGGCATCGTCCGACGGGGAGAGGCCGAGCACCAGGCGGTAGAAGCGGTCTTCGATTTCTTCTGCGGCCAGCGCACTCACCGGGGCCTCCACGACGGGCACGTCGATCACCACCGGCGTGATGCTCACGGCGGCGTGCGCGGGCACGACGGTAGGGGCGGGAGGCGCGTTGCCGCCGCCGAACAACTTCCTGAGGAACCGGCCGATCACGCGGAGTGTCTCGATGTGGGGGACGGCGCCAGTATAAGCTGCGGCCCGGTGGGAAACACTTGGCGACCCATGCGCTGGCAAGGTTAGGATGACCCCATGGACCACATGCCCCTCAGCAGGATCGCCTTGCCGCCCGGCGGCTGGCCCAGCGTGCTCGATTTTCTCTGCGAGCGCTTCCCGGCGATCAGCCGCGATGCCTGGGAAGACCGCATGGAGCGCGGCCTCGTCGAGGCGCACGGCCGCCCGGTGGACCACCTCACGCCCTACCGCCCGGGTGACATCGTCACCTATCGGCGTGAGGTATCCGCCGAGCCACGCATTCCCTTCGAGGAGACCATCGTCTACCAGGACGACGACCTCGTCGTGGCCGACAAGCCGCACTTTCTGCCGGTGATGCCGGCCGGACGCTACGTGGAGGAGACCCTGTCGGTGCGCCTCATCCGTCGCCTCGACAATCCGGACCTCGTCGCACTGCACCGGCTCGATCGCGGTACCGCCGGCCTGGTCGTGTTCTCGGCGCGTCCCTCCAGTCGCGACGCGTATACGCGCCTGTTCCGCGAGCGCGCCATCGCCAAGACCTATGAAGCGCTGGCGGCGCCTTTGCCCGGGCTGACGTTTCCGCTCTCGCGCTGCAGTCGCATCGAGCGGGGGGAACCGTTCTTTCGCACACATGAAGTGGACGGTCCCGCGAACGCCACCACGCACATCGACGTGATCGAGCGCGGCGAGCATGCGTGGCGGTATCGCCTGGAGCCTGTCACCGGACGCAAGCACCAGCTGCGCGTGCACATGGCGGGGCTGGGCGCACCCATCCTGGGCGATCCGATGTACCCCGACCTACGCGAGGAAACCGCGGATTTCAGTGAGCCTATGCAACTGCTCGCACGCGAACTCTCCTTCATCGATCCCTTCACCGACGAAGAACGGCGCTTTCTAAGTTTACGTTCACTCGACCTTTGATCCCCGCGGGCGCAGACTATGCGCTCCCCCGCCAACCCTCCCCGGATGACTCCCGCCCCTGGCTTCCGCACCGTAGCCCTGATCATCGCGAGCGCGATGTTCATGGAACAGCTGGACGGCACCATCCTCGCCACGGCGTTGCCTTCCATGGCGGAATCGTTCGACGTGTCGCCGCTGCACATGAGCGTGGCACTCACCTCGTACATGCTCAGCCTCGCGGTGTTCATTCCCGCCAGCGGCGCCATCGCCGACCGCTACGGTTCGCGTAACGTCTTCCGCTCGGCCATCGCGATTTTCACCATCGGCTCGATCCTCTGCGGGCTCTCCGGCAACCTTCCGCTGCTGGTGCTTTCGCGGCTGCTGCAGGGCATGGGCGGCGCGATGATGGTGCCGGTGGGGCGCTTGGTGCTGCTGCGTTCGGTGCCGAAGTCCGAGCTGGTCAGCGCCATGTCGTGGCTGCTCGTGCCGGCACTCATCGGGCCGGTGATCGGGCCGCCGCTGGGTGGCTTCATCGTCACCTGGGCCTCGTGGCGCTGGATCTTCTACATCAACGTACCGATCGGTCTTGCCGGCATGTGGCTGGCGACGAAGTACGTTCCCGATGTGCGCATCGCCGAGCGGCAGCGTTTCGACACAGTGGGCTTCATCCTGTCGGGCATCTCGCTGTCGTGCCTGGTGTTCGGGCTGGAAATGGCGAGTCGTGGCGGTACGGCGGGGTCGAGTTCCGCGGGATTGATCGTCGTTGGCCTCATCGTCGGTGCGGTCTACGTGTGGCATTCGAAGCGCGTGGCCAATCCCATCCTCGACCTCTCGTTGATGCGCTTTCCCACATTCCGTCTTTCGGTGATTGCAGGGTCGCTCACGCGCATCACCGCCGGTTCGGTGCCCTTCCTCCTGCCGCTGATGATGCAGCTGGGCTTCGGGTTTTCCGCCGCGCACAGCGGCGTGGTGACCTTCGTCTCCGCCCTCGGTGCCATGCTGATGAAGGCCACCGCGGCGCCCGTGCTCCGCTTGTGGGGCTTCCGCGCCACCCTGGTCTGGAACGGCGTGCTGTCGATGGTCTGCGTCGCCTTGTGCGCCGCCTTTCGACCGGACTGGCCGTTGTGGACGATCTACACCGTCCTGCTTCTGAGCGGCTTCTTCCAGTCGCTACAGTTCAGCGCGTACAACACGGTGGCCTACGCGGATGTGCCGAGTGAGCGGTTCTCCAGCGCCACGAGTTTCTACACGACGTTCCAGCAGCTGATGCTGTCGGTAGGCATCTGTGTGGCTGCGGCGGCGCTGCATGTGTCGGTAACGTGGAACGGGCACGCGCACGCGCAGCTGCCGGATTTCAGCGTGGCGTTTCTCGTGGTGACGTTCGTGTCGCTGATCGCCGCGCCGGTGTGCCTGGCGTTGCCGAGGAATGCCGGGGCAGAGATGAGCGGGCATCGCGGCCGTTAGGATCGCTTTCTGTGGGAGCCGCTTCAGCGGCGATGCGCTTCACCCGCAAAAGCATCGCCGCTGAAGCGGCTCCCACAAGGAGCAGGCTCCCACAGGGAGCAGGCCTCCACGGGTCAGGGCAACGCGATGGGGTGTTGCACCCACGAACCGACCAGCCCCGGCATCGCTGCCAGGCGCTTCGCCTGCGCCACGAACTGCCGCCTCGGAATCTCCACCGCACCCATCGACAGCAGGTGATCGTTGGTCACCTGGGCGTCGAGGAAGGGAAACCCCCAGCGGTGCAACAGCTGGCACATGCCGGCCAGTGCGACCTTCGAGCCGCCGGTGCGTGCCGAGAACATCGACTCGCCGCAGAACAACCGACCCACCGCGACACCATAAATCCCGCCGACCAGCGAGCCGCGGTCCCACACCTCGACGCTGTGCGCGTGACCCTGCCGATGCAGCTCTTCGTACGCCGCAATCATGTCGTCGCCGATCCATGTGCCGATCGATCCGCTACGCGGCGCGGCACAGGCGCGCATCACGCGGGTGAACGACGTATCGGCGGTGATCCGCCAGTTGGACTTCGACAGCTGCTTGCGCAGGCTGCGGCTGATGTGGACCGCGTCGGTGCGGAACACGCAACGTGGATCCGGTGACCACCAGAGGATCGGCTCGTCCGCGTTGAACCAGGGAAAGACGCCCTGCGCGTAGGCCGAGATCAAACGCTCGGGGGAAAGATCGCCGCCCCAGGCGAGCAGGCCGTTGGGTTCGTCCAGCGCATCCTCGGGATCCGGAAACAGGCCGGGGCGGAGGGGATTCAGTTGCGGCAGGCGGATCATCGGTCCGCGTACGGCGAATGGGCGAGCAGTTCGTCGCGGTACGCTTCGCGGTGCAGCGCTTCCTCTTCCAGCGCGCCGGCCACCGCCCGGCGGAAGCCCTCATGAGCGATGTAATGCCGCGAGTGCGTCAGCGTCGGAAGGAAGCCGCGGGCCAGCTTGTGCTCGCCCTGTGCGCCAGGTTCGAAACGGGCGATGCCTTCGCGTATCGCATAGTCGATGCCACGGTAATAACAGAGCTCGAAGTGCAGCCCGGAGACTTCGACGCTGGCACCCCAGTAGCGTCCGTATAGCGCGTCGCCGCCGCGCAGGAACAAGGCCATGGCGACGATCTCGTTGCCGTCGCGCGCCATCGCGACCTGCACCTTCGGGCCCAGGGTGCGACCCAGGTACTGGAAGAAGCGTGCGGTCAGCGCGGCGTGGTTGCCCTTCAGGTCGAAGGTGAGTTCGTAAAGCGCATGGATCTGCCGCCACTCGGCGTCGGAGAGTTCGTCGCCGCCGCGCATGTCCAGCTGCAGGCCGGCATCCATCGCATGGGCGCGTTCCTGGCGGATGTTCTTCCGCTTCTTGGCCTTAAGCGAGGCGAGGAAGGCGTCGAAATCCGCGTAGCCTTGGTTGTGCCAGTGAAACTGGTAATCCGAGCGGACCAGCCAGCGATCGTCGAAGGCGTCCAGGTCGGCGTCGGCGAGGAAGTTGGCGTGAATCGAGGACAGGCCGAGGCGGTCGGCTTCGTCGACCAGGGCCGCGGTGAGCCGGTTGCGCAGGATCTCCGCCTCGATGCCGTCGCGCACCAGCAGTCGGGGGCCGGGCACGGGCGAGTAGGGCGAGGCGACCAGCATCTTCGGATAGTAGTCGCCGCCGGCGCGTTCCCAGGCCGAGGCCCAGCTCCAGTCGAAGACGAACTCGCCGTGCGAGTTTCCCTTGAGGTAGGTGGGGGCGGCGGCGACCAGGCGCTCGTTGCTGTCGAAAATGCCCAGGTGGTAGGGCTTCCAGCCATAGTCTTCGCGCAGGCAGCCCTTGGCTTCCATCCCGCTCAGGAAAGCGTGCGACACGAAAGGGTTGCCGTCGGGCACAAGCGCGTCCCAGTCGGCGGGCGCGATGCCACCAAGGCTGTCGAGGAATCGAATGCCGGTCATGCGGCGGTTGCCCCGCGCGCGAGGCGCGGGGCCGGTTCCGGTCAGGTCAGCATGTGCTGTTGGTCCAGCCAGCGCTCGGCGTCGAGCGCGGCCATGCAGCCGAAGCCGGCCGAGGTCACCGCCTGGCGGTAGACATGGTCGGCGACGTCACCGGCGGCGAACACGCCCGGCACCGAGGTGGCCGTGGCGCCGCCGTGCAGGCCGGACTGGATCTGGATGTAGCCGTCCTTCATCTCGAGCTGGCCTTCGAAGATGCCGGTGGCCGGGGTGTGGCCGATCGCCACGAAGAAACCCTGGGCTTCCAGATCGCGCTTCACGCCGGTGTTGACGTCCTTGACGCGCACGCCGTTGACGCCGGAGTCGTCGCCGAGGATTTCGTCGACCTGGTGGTTCCACAGCAGCTCGATCTTGCCGGCAGCTACCTTCTCGAACACCTTGTCCTGCATGATCTTTTCCGCGCGGAACTTGTCGCGGCGGTGGACCAGGTAGACCTTGCGGGCGATGTTGGCCAGGTACAGGGCCTCTTCCACGGCGGTGTTGCCGCCGCCGACCACGACCACGTCCTGGTCGCGGAAGAAGAAGCCGTCGCAGGTGGCGCAGGCGGAGACGCCGCGGCCCTTGAACTTCTCTTCCGAGGCGATGCCCAGGTACTTGGCGGTGGCGCCGGTGGTGACGATCAGCGCATCGGCCGTGTACTCGCCGCTGTCACCCTTCAGGTGGAACGGGCGGACGCCCAGGTCCACGCTGTGGATGTGGTCGAAAACCATCTCGGTTTCGAAGCGCTCGGCGTGCTCGGCCATGCGCCGCATCAACTCCGGACCCTGAACACCCTTTTCGTCGCCCGGCCAGTTGTCCACCTCGGTGGTGGTCATGAGCTGGCCGCCCTGTGCCAGGCCGGTGATCATCGTCGGCTTGAGGTTGGCGCGCGCCGCATAGACGGCGGCCGTGTATCCGGCGGGGCCGGAGCCGAGGATCAGCAGGCGGCTGTGCTTGGGGGTGCTCATGTATAATCCTTGAGGTTTACTGCGGCGTGTTTCGGTCGTACCGCTAGCCCCTTGCGGCAGGATGCTAAAGCCGTGTCGAGGGTTTGCGAGGTGTGTCGACCCGTGAGAATGGGGAAGACCGAGGTGCGATTCAAGACATCGATGCAATGACGGCTGTCGCCTTGTCCCCACGGGGCGGCTTTTATCTCATTCAGGATCCTCCATAAGATGCGCATTGGTATCCCCTCCGAAACCAAGACCCTCGAAGGCCGCGTGGCCCTCATCCCGGCCGCTGCCGCCGATCTGGTCCGCCGCGGCCATGAGGTTTTCATCCAGTCCGGCGCCGGCACCAAGAGCGGCTACTCGGACGCCGACTACTCCCTGCTGGGTGTGACCGTGGTGGCCGACGCCGCTGCTGTCTATGAGAAGGGCGAGTTGATCGTCAAGGTCAAGGAACCGATCGAGGGCGATCTCAAGCTGCTCAAGAAGCACCACCTGCTGTTCTGCTACCTGCACCTGGCCGCCGAGCCGGCGCTCACCAAGAGCCTGCTGGACATCGGCCTGACCGGTATCGCCTTCGAGTCCGTCGATGAGAACGGCGTGCTGCCGCTGCTGCTGCCGATGTCCGTCATCGCCGGCCGTATCGCCACCCAGATCGGCACGACCCTCCTGCACCAGCCCAACGGTGGCAAGGGCAAGCTGCTCGGCGGCATGGCCTCCACCCCGCGTGGCAAGGTCGTCGTCCTCGGCGCCGGCGCTGCCGGTGGTAACGCCGCCGCCCTGGCCGCCTCGGCCGGTGCCAACGTCGTCGTGTTCGACAAGCGTCAGGACCGCCTCGCCGAGATGATGGCGATGGGCCCGAACGTCACCGCGCTGTACGCGTATGAGTTGTCGGTCGCCGAAGAAGTCCGCAACGCCGACATCGTCGTTGGTGCCGTGCTGATCCCGTCCGCCAAGGCCCCGCGCGTCGTTACCGAAGCCATGGTCAAGACGATGGAGAAGGGCTCGGTGCTCGTCGATATCTCGATCGACCAGGGCGGCTGCTTCGAGACCTCGCGTCCGACCACCTGGAAGGAACCGACCTACGACGTCCACGGCGTGACGCACTTCTGCGTGACCAACATGCCCGGCGCCGTGCCGCAGACCTCGTCCACCGCCATCTCGGCCGCCATCCTGCCGTATGTGCAGCGCCTGGCTGCCGGCAACGAGTGGCGCGACCACGCGGCACTGGCTGGCGGTATCAACATCGAGGCCGGCAAGGTCGTGCACCCGGCCCTTCAGGGCATGGCATGATGCCGAAAACCGGATCCGAGGTTCTCTGCTAAGTGGCGCGCAGCGCGAAAGTCGTCAAGAAACAGGCTAGAAGCCAGGTCAAGGCCCAGAGCGAGGGCTTGAGCGACGAGCTCAAGCGCCGCCTGCGTGAGGCCGGGGCGTTGCTGCTGTTGCCGCTCGCCCTGTACCTGCTCGTCTGCCTGCTCAGCTATAACGACCAGGACCCGAGCTGGGGTCACATGGGCATTGCCGAGCGGGCCACCAACTTCGGTGGCTCGATCGGGGCAAACATCGCCAACCTGCTCAGGTACATCTTCGGCCTGGTTTCTTACTGCTTTCCGCTGCTCCTGCTGGCTCTGGGCGTGCAGGTGCTCCGCGCGCGCGGCGAACGTCTCGTCGCGCCGTGGGAGCCTTCCCTGCGTCTGATCGGTTTCGTGTTCTTTTTCATCACCGGCCCCGCGCTGGTGTACCTGAACGTCGATTCGCCCGTGCTGCCGGAAGGCCCGGGCGGCATCGTCGGCAAGTGGGTGGGCCATGGCTTGCACAGCGCCCTTGGCGACAAGGGCGCACCGCTGCTTCTGCTCGCCGTGTTCCTCATCGCCGTCACCCTCGCCACCGGCCTGTCCTGGTTCAAGCTCATGGACCTGACGGGGCAGGGCGTCGTGCGTCTGGGCGGCTGGTTCGGCGGCAAGGTGCGTCGCGCACCGGAAGTCATGGCCGCGCGTAATGCCCGTGCCGAACGCGAAGTGGTCAAGAAGGCCGACGCGATCAAGCAGGCCAGGCGTGAGCCCGTGCGCATCGAGACCCCGGTCCCGATGGTGATCAAGAGCGACCGCGCCACTCGCGAAAACCAGATTCCCCTGTTCACCGGCGCATCGATGAACGGCGAAGTCCCGCCGCTGTCGTTGCTCGACGAAGCACCGCCGCAAGGTCCGGGCTACTCCGAGGAAACCCTCGAAGTGCTCTCGCGCCAGGTGGAGCTCAAGCTCAAGGATTTCCGCATCGAGGCCCGCGTCATGGGCGTCTATCCGGGTCCGGTCATTACCCGTTTCGAGCTGGAGCCCGCCGCCGGTGTACGTGGCAGCCAGGTGTCCAGCCTCGACAAGGACATTGCGCGCGGCCTCTCCGTGGTCAGCGTGCGCGTGGTGGACGTGATTCCCGGCAAGAACGTCATCGGCCTGGAAATCCCCAACACCAAGAAGCAGATCGTCTACCTCTCCGAGATTCTGCGTTCGGAAAAGTACGACCAGATGAAGTCGCCGCTGGCGCTGGCGCTGGGCAAGGACATCGGTGGCAAGGCTGTCGTCACCGACCTCGCCAAGATGCCGCATCTGCTCGTCGCCGGTACCACCGGTTCGGGTAAGTCCGTGGCGGTGAACGCCATGGTGCTGAGCCTGCTGTACAAGGCCAGCCCGAAAGACGTGCGCATGATCATGATCGACCCGAAGATGCTGGAGCTCTCGGTTTACGAGGGCATTCCGCATCTGCTGGCGCCGGTCGTCACGGATATGAAAGAAGCCGCCAACGCCCTGCGCTGGTGCGTGGCCGAGATGGAACGCCGCTACAAGCTCATGGCCGCGGTGGGCGTGCGTAACCTCGGTGGCTTCAACAAGAAAGTGAAGGACGCCGAGAGCAACGGCCAGCCGCTGCTCGATCCGCTGTTCCGCGCCAACCCGGACATGCCGGGCATGGTCGCCGAGCCGCTCGAGCCGCTGCCGCACATCGTCATCATCATCGACGAATTCGCCGACATGATGATGATCGTCGGCAAGAAGGTCGAAGAACTCATCGCGCGTCTGGCGCAGAAGGCGCGCGCCGCGGGCGTGCATCTTATTCTCGCGACGCAGCGTCCGTCGGTGGATGTCATTACCGGCCTGATCAAGGCGAACATCCCCACGCGCATCGCGTTCCAGGTGTCGTCGAAGATCGACTCGCGCACCATTCTCGACCAGTCCGGCGCCGAAGCGCTGCTCGGTCACGGCGACATGCTTTACCTGCCGCCGGGTACGGCCACGCCCGAGCGCGTGCACGGTGCGTTCGTGGACGACCACGAGGTGCATAACGTCGTCGAGTGGCTGCGTGCGCAGGGTGCGCCCAACTACATCACCGGTGTGCTCGAGGAAATCCAGTCCACCTCCGACGGCAAGATCATCAACGATTCCGGCCTGCCGCAGGACGCCGAAGGCGACAGCGATAGCGACAACGCCCTCTACGACCGCGCCGTGCGCGTGGTCACCGAGACGCGTCGCGCGTCCATCTCCGGCGTGCAGCGCCACCTGCGCATCGGCTACAACCGCGCCGCCCGCCTCGTCGAACAGATGGAGCAGGACGGCATCGTCAGCGCGCCGCAACACAACGGCAACCGCGAAGTCCTCGCGCCGCCGCCTCCGAAGGACTGATCCGCCATGAACGACATGAAGCCGGGCGCGCTACGCCAGCGCCCCTGGGGCTTGCTCGTTACCGGTGATCTCGCGCCGACGTCCGAAGTACTGGACGAGGTCGAGAGCATTTTCGAGCTCAACCCATCCATTCCCGGCCTGGAGCTGCGCGCCGACGACGGCCGCGCCTGCTTCGTCACCCGCGACTACCCGGTTGGCCACACCGCCGGCGTGGACGACGCGCTGGAAGTGATCTTCGCCGAACAGGAAGCCATCGCCGAGATCGTGGTGCTGGGCCAGGAAGCCCGGCCGGTGCACAACGCCACCCGCGCGGCGCCGTTCTGGCATCGTGACGGCAAGGCCATTGCCGATATCAGCGAGAAGATGGAGGCAGGGGAGATCAGTCCCGGCGAAGCCATCGACATGCTTAAGTCGCTGTTCGAAACCGATCGCTGACAATCGCGCCGAACCCTACGGAAATCGCCTGATGAAACGCTTCCTGCTTGTCGCGACCCTGTCCCTCCTCAGCCTGCCGGCCTTCGCCGCTGCCGGCCCTGCGCGTGAGCGTCTGGATACATTTTCCAAAGGCCTGCACTCGGTCACCGGGCGTTTCAGCCAGACCCTGATCAATGCGAACGGCGACCCGGGCAAGACCACCACGGGCACCATGGCGCTGGAAGCACCGCGCCAGTTCCGCTGGGAAACGCTCAGCCCGTACAAGCAGACCATCGTCGCCGACGGCAGCCGCGTCTGGCTGTATGACCCGGACCTCGAGCAGGTCACCGTGCGCAAGCAGAGCAGCGAGGAAGCCCAGAGCCCGCTCACCGTGCTGACCGACCTTTCGCAGATGGACAAGGACTTCAAGGTCACCGAGAAGGGCGAGCACGACGGCATGGTCTGGCTGCGCCTGCAGTCGACCAGCAAGGATCCGCAGTTCGACTTCGCCGACCTCGGGTTCGATGCAGGTGGGCTGGCGCGGATGGTGTTCAAGGATCAGCTCGGCAACACCACGCAGATTCAGTTTGCCGGTTGGGTGAAGAACGGACCGGTCGCCGCGGGTACGTTCGACTTCGTGCCGCCGCAGGGGACGGATGTGATCGGGGATGCGCCGGTGCTGCAGACGCAGCCGGTTAAGTAAGGGGCTCGGCTTCGCCATCGCGTTGCGCTTAACCACCGGCTCGGCTTCGCCATCGCTCTGACGCTCAACGCCGGCTCGGCTACGCCATCGCGCTGACGCTTGCCACTGCCTGGTAGGAGCCGCTTCAGAGGCGAACCCTCAGGCTTTCATTTTGCGAACGAGGCCTGGCATTGCATCGTGCAGGCTGTTCAGACGCTCGCCCGATAACCGCATAGCCTCATTCGTAACCTCGACAGGTTGAGGGTTCGCCGCTGAAGCGGCTCCTACGGGGAGCGGTGACCGTATGAGGAGCGGTGACCGTATGAGGGGCGTTGAGCCGGTGGGGTTTGTGACCCTCCTACAGGTTCGCAATTTCATGCCAGACTCGCCGCACACAGGATGTTCGGGAGTGGGGAAGGCATGATCGTGGTCTGGGCCATCATTGGCGCGATTGTCGGGGCGCTGGTTACGCAGGGCTGGGAAGGCGCCGTCGCCGGGTTCGCCATCGGGTTGCTCTGGGGGCGGATGTCGGGGCTCAAGAGCGATCTTGATGCCGTACGGGCGCGGTTGGCTGAACTGGGGCCTGTGGCTAAGGTTCGGGCGCCTGTCGCCGGCGGAGCCGGCTCCCACATGGAGCACCGCCTGGATGTCGATGCCGGCGGGGCTGCGCCTGGTCGGGTGGAGTGGCCTGATGGGGCGCCTATCGCCGGCGTAGCCGGCGCTGGGACGGTGTCCGGGCCTGCTGTGCCTATCGCCGGCGTAGCCGGCTCCCACAGAGAGCCGCCGGGTATGCCACCGGTGGCGCCATCGGGTATGCCGCCGGTGCCGTCGAGTGCTCCGGTTCCGGTTCCGCGTCCGGTTTCCCCGCCACCGGTGCCTGCCGGTCCGACGTGGTTCGAGCGGTTGGCGGATGCGGCGAAGCGCTGGTTTACCGAGGGCAACGTGCCGGTGAAGGTGGGCATGCTGGTGTTGTTTGCCGGTGTGGCGGCATTCCTGAAGTACGCCTCGGACCAGGGCTTGTTGCGCGTGCCGATGTCGGTGCGCCTGAGTCTCGTGGCGCTGTTCGCCATTGCGGGCGTGGGTTTCGGTTGGATGCAGCGGGATAAGCGCCGTGCGTTTGCGTTGTCGTTGCAGGGTGGTGCGCTGGGCGTGCTGGTAATGACGGTGTTCGCCGCGTACCGGCTCTACGGATTGCTACCCGCTACCGCGACGTTCGCCTTGCTCATCGTCTTCGTCGCAGGACTGGGCGTACTTGCCGTGTTGCAGGACGCACTGGCGCTCGCCGTGCTCGGCTTGATTGCGGGTTTCGCGGCGCCGATCATCGCGTCGACGGGGCAGGGCAATCACGTCGCCCTGTTTACTTATTACGCCATTCTCAACCTCGGCATTCTCGGTATTGCCTGGAAGAAGGCGTGGCGCGTGCTCAACGTGCTCGGCTTCGTCGCGACTTTCGGTGTCGGGACGGCGTGGGGTGTGCTGAGTTATCGGCCGGCGCTTTTCGCCAGCACCGAGCCGTTCCTTATCCTGCATTTCCTCCTGTATCTCGTCGTGCCCTGGCTGCACGTGCTGCGTTCGCCGAAGCGCGGGCGCGCGATCCTCGATGGTTGCCTGATGTTCGGCAATCCCATCGCCAGCCTGCTGCTGCAAGGTGCCTTGCTCGATTGGGAACCGATGCCGCTGGCGCTCTCGGCGCTGGTCGCCGCGGTCATCTATGTCGCCATCGCGTTCGCTATCCGCAAGCGCGAAGACATGGGCCTGCTGCGCGAAACATGGGCCGTGCTGGCGGTGGCGTTCGCGACGATTGCCGTGCCGCTTGCGCTCAGTGCCAGTGTGACCGCCAGCGTGTTCGCGCTGGAAGGTGCGGGTCTGATCTGGCTGGGTTTCCGTCAGGCGCGACGCCTGCCGCGGTGGTCCGGTGTGTTCCTGCAACTGGCCGCCGGCATCGCCTGGGCCCTCGCGGCGATTTTCACGCATCACTACAACGACCTGCCCATCCTCAATGCCGCCTTCATCGGCAGCCTGTTGCTGGTGATCGGTGCCGGTGTCGGCGTGTGGCAGTTCGACCGGCATGGCATGTCGCGGGGCGTGTCCGGCCTCGCACGTGTTGGCCTGCTGGTCTGGGCGGTGATCTGGTGGCTGGTTAGCTTCATCAACGAGATCGACACCTTCGTGGTCGATCGCCCGCTGGCCTTTGGTTACTGGCTGGCCGTGCTTGCGGTTACCGGGTGGCTCCTCGCCGAAGCATGCAAGCGCGTGCGCAAGCTCGATCTCGGCGTGGTCCTCGCCTTCAGCGTGCCGTTGTTCCTCTTCGCAGGCATGGTGGTGGCGCTGACGGCCGCTGACGAAAGCATCCAGCCGCTCGCCGGCTGGCCGCTGGCGGGCGTGGCGGTGATGCTGGTGACGGGCTGGTTCACCCTGCGTGCGCTCGCGGCGCATCGCGTCGCGGCGATTCTCGCGGCAACCCTCGGCTGGGTGCGCTGGCTTGCCATCGGCACCGCGGCCATCGTGCTCGCGTTCGACTTCGTGACGACGATGGGGCAGGGATGGAAAGTGCTTGCCGCCGCCATGCCGACGTTGCTGCTGGCGGCGCTAGTGCTGTGGCGTCCGCGTGTGGTCGCTGCGCCGCTGAACGTGTATGCCGAGGCGATTCGGAATGCGGTAGGTGCCTGTGCCGCGCTGGCCCTGTTCGTCGCCGGCCTCATCGCGCTCGGTTCCGCCGGTGCCTCGAACCCGCTCGTCTTCATTCCCGTACTCAACCCGATCGACCTGCTGCTGGTCGCCGTGCTCCTGCTCACCGCGCGTGGCATCTCCGACGCCACCATGCCGGTGAGTGTGCGTCGTGTGCGCCCGGCCGTCCTCGCCGTGATGTTCTTCATCATTGCGACCAGCATGACGCTGCGCTCCGTGCATCATCTCGGCGGCGTGCCGTGGGATAACTCGATGCCGGATTCGAGCCTCGCCGAGCTGTCGCTCACCGTGGTCTGGAGCATCATCGGTGTCGTCGCCTGGGTGCTCGGTTCGAAGCGTGGGCAACGTCTGCTGTGGATGGCCGGTGCCGGCACCATGGCACTCGTGCTCGCGAAGCTCTTGCTCGTCGATCGAGGGCACCTCGGCAACCTGTTCGGCATCGCGTCGTTCATCGCCTATGGCCTGCTCTGCACGGTCATCGGCTACCTTGCGCCCGCGCCGCCGCGGCAACCCGCTGAACCCGCCTCGGAGTCTGAGCATGCGTCCTGACGTTCGCCCTGGTCTGCTGGCCCTCGCCCTGGTCGCGTCCAGCGCTCAGGCGACGACGCCCGTTATCGAACCCGCTCGTCATTACGCCGTCAGTTATCCGATCGCGACCGAGTCGGTTGCGCCGGCCTACGTGGTCGCCTTGCCACAGGACGCTTACACCTGGACCCGCCCGGATACGATGCTGACCGATGTGGTCGTCGTCGACGCGGACGGCATGCAGGTGCCTTCGGGACCGTATCAGCCGCTGCAATCCGTATCGCGCCGGGTCACGCTGACCTTGCCGTTGCTCGCGGTGCCGCCTGCCGAAGCCGATTCGCCGGGACCGCGTATCGAGCGCAGCACGAACGGCGACATCGTTATCCAGCCCGGCAATATCACGGCGCCCGGCCCGGTGAAGGAGTGGCTGATCGATGCGCGCACGCCCATCAACCTCAGTCAGATCACCTTCCCGCCGACCCAGGTGAGCGACGGTGCGGACGTGCAGCTCGACAATGTCTCGATCGACGTGAGCGACGATCTGCAATCGTGGACGAGCCTGGTCCGGCAGGCCACGATCCTGTCGATGGGACGCAACGGCAACGCACCCGATGTCACCACGGTGAAGATCGAAGGCGCGACGGGTCGCTACTTCCGTGTGCGTATCGTCAGCGGCAGCGTGCACTGGGCGACGGCGGGCGACGCCACCGTCAACCTGGCCGGACGGGTGGAAGAAAAACTCGTCGTTGACGAAGCTCCGCGCCAGTGGCTGGATGTCGAGCCGACCCGGACGACGTCGAGCGGGCAGGGCGTCGACTACGACTACGCGTTACCGGCGGCACTGCCGATCAATGCGTTGCGCCTTAAGCGCGGCAGCGACGCGGTGGCGCGCGTGGATGCGATGTCCCTCGAAGGAACTCACCTGAGCGAATCGCTCGGCACGCTCGTCGTCACCTCCGGGCAGGGGGATGGCAGCACCACGCTCAACATCCCGGCGGGCCGCCGCGACGCCTTGCGCCTGCACTCGGCCACCCCGCTGCGCGAGCCACCACACCTCGCGCTGGGTTGGGTGCCGGATCGCTTCGTTTTCTTGCCCGAGGGGCCGCCGCCGCACCAGCTGTTCGTCGGCAGCCACATCGAGAGCCGTCCGCCCTGGCCCATCGCCAATGCCCTCGCTAGCCTGCGCAAGCAACAGCCCGAGGGCTGGCGACCCGCCCAGGCCACGACCGGCCCTGGCGTGCGCATGGAGGGAGAAAAGGCCCTGGTCACGCCAGTAGGGCCCTTCGACTGGACCCGGGTCATCCTCTGGGTGGTGCTCGGCCTGGGCGTGCTGGTGGTCGGCGGCATGGCCGTGAGCCTGCTCCGGAAGCCGCCTACCGGGCCGCGTGAAGCGCCTTGAGCCCGCCTGCACGGTGAACGCGCGATAATGCGCGCTCACCGTCGGCACCGAGTCCCATGTCTTTTCAGTCCCCCGGCCTTTTCGCCGAACCCGAAGCCCTGAAGCCCCTGGCCGAGCGCATGCGTCCGCGCAGCCTCGACGAAATCGTCGGGCAGCAGCGCGTGGCCGGTGAAGGCAAGCCCCTGCGCCGTGCGCTCGAAGCGGGCAAGGTGCACTCCATGATCCTGTGGGGCCCGCCCGGCTGCGGCAAGACCACGCTGGCCCTGCTCGTGGCGCGCTACGCGGACGCGGATTTCCGCGCGATTTCCGCGGTGATGAGTGGCCTACCGGACGTGCGCAAGGCGCTGGCCGAAGCCGAAGGCAACTTCGCGCAGGGTCGCCGCACCGTGCTCTTCGTCGACGAGGTGCATCGCTTCAACAAGGCCCAGCAGGATGCCTTCCTGCCGCATATCGAGCGTGGCGTCATCATCTTCGTCGGCGCGACGACCGAAAACCCCTCGTTCGAACTCAACTCCGCGTTGCTGTCGCGTTGCCGCGTGCACGTGCTGGACTCGGTCAGTCCGGATGACATCGTCGCCGCGTTGCGTCGTGCACTGGCCGATAGCGAACGCGGGCTCGGCGACCTCGACCTTTCGGTCGAAGACGCCTCGCTTCGGATGATCGCCAGCGCCGCGGACGGCGATGTACGTCGTGCACTCACGCTGCTGGAAATCGCCGCCGAGCTTGCCGAGGGCGGACACATCGACGACGCCACGCTCGAGCAGGTGCTCGCCGATCGCACGCGTCGCTTCGACAAGAGTGGCGAGCAGTTTTACGACCAGATCTCGGCGCTGCATAAGTCCGTGCGCTCCTCGGATCCGGATGCCGCCGTGTACTGGCTCACGCGCATGCTCGATGGTGGCTGCGATCCGCTCTATCTCGCGCGCCGGATGACGCGCATGGCCGTGGAAGACGTGGGCCTCGCCGAGCCGCGCGCCTGGCGGATGGCGCTCGATGCGTGGGATACGTTCGAACGTCTGGGTAGCCCTGAGGGTGAGCTTGGCCTTGCGCAGCTGGCCATCTGGCTGGCGATTTCGCCGAAGAGCAATGCGGCGTACATGGCGTTCAACAAGGCGAAGGCGACGGTGAAGCAGATGGGCACGCTCGACGTGCCGATGCACCTGCGCAACGCGCCTACCAAGTTGATGAAAGGCCTGGGGTACGGGAGCGGGTATCAGTACGACCATGACGCCGAAGGTGGCGTCGCGCTCGATCAGCAATGCCTGCCGGACGAACTCGTCGGCATGACGTTCTACGAGCCGGTCGATCGTGGACTGGAGCTAAAGCTAGGCGAAAAACTAGCCGCCCTCCGCGCCGCCCGAGCAGCCGCCCGGGAAAAGAAACCCCAATAGCGCCGCCGTTGCCGTTGCCGTTGCTATCGATATTGCTATTGCTATTGCTGTTGTAGGAGCCGATTCATCGGCGATCCCGCGCCAGCGGGGGCCAGGTTGCCACGACGCCGCCAGCACCCATCGCCGATAAATCGGCTCCTACCAAGCCAAGGCGCACCCCGCCCGGTAGGAGCCGATTCATCGGCGACCCCGCGCCAGCGGGGGCCAGGTTGCCACGACGCCGCCAGCACCCATCGCCGATAAATCGGCTCCTACCAAGCCAAGGCGCACCCCGCTCGGTAGGAGCCGATTCATCGGCGATCCCGCGCTAGCGGGGCCAGGTTGCTGCTGTGTCGCAAGCACCCAATCGCCGATAAATCGGCTCCTACAGATGGAGCGCTATCCGACATATGCCTCTGGAAGGTCACTCCCGCTTGCGGCTACGATGGCCCGATCTGGCGGGGGCCAGGATTATCAGGGGACGATATGAAGGCCTGGATGAGTCGCGTCACGCTGGTGGCGCTCGTTGGGATCCACACGTCCGCTGCAGCGGAGACGATATCGCAGGAGCAACTGGCGTCCTACTGCGCAGCATCGGCGTCGACGTCCGCCAAAGCGCATGCCGCGCGGGAGCAGGGCGTTCCGCTGGAAACCGCCCTCAAGGAGATCGACGTGAACGTGCGGCGCGGTCCGTTAGCCGATGAAGACAAACGCCTGACCGAGGCGGCTTACGCCGAACCAGAGCACGCGATGTACATCGACTTTTACGCCGTTGCGATGAAAGAGTGTGTCGCTAGCCGCAAGGTCCTGCTCCCCATGACCGATTCGCCGGCCGTCCTTCTGTGGAAGGCGCCCTTGAAATTCCCGTACGTGGCGGTGAGAGAACGGCATGAAGGTGCCGTTATGCTCCTCGTGAAGGTCAACGCGGACTCGTCGATCGAGAAAGTCGAAGTCACGAAGAGTAGTGGCTTTGAAGAACTCGACAAGGCGGCGCGCAAGAACGCAGAGAGTGCCGAATTCCGCGCTCTCATCGCGAACGGACAGTTCGCCACCAGTTACGTGAGGTTTCCCGTGACGTTTTCGCTGGGCGTGGGAGCGACGATGGCGCTGCCTTGAACTTGGCGCCGATCAAGGGCAGGGGAACTGATCCATCAGTCGTTCGAATATGGGCAGGTTCTTCTCGAAGTTCCTCCCCGTGGCTTTGATGACCATCATGCATAGCAGCGAACCGGTGCCTTTTGTCACGACAAGACGGCGACGCATGGGATCGCCCTCGGACACGTACGAGATCTCATATTGGACCGAAGGTTGACCTCGCCAGGTTCCCTGCTCGGGTGAGGGTCTTACCAGGGCCTGCCTGCCTTTTCTTGCCGAGACGACATCTCCTTCGATCAGGTCGTCAATGAAATTTTCGAGCGGATCAGGCGGGTCCACCCATCCGATCGACGCGTCGATGGATGCAATGGTCTTGCCGTGTTTCTTCAGGCGGGCGGTGATCTGCCTGGCATAAGGACGCTGACCGCCGTCGTCCGGCGTGACCTCCCAGCCAGCGGGCCATGGCAGGCTCAGCGGTGGCATCGGGTCCGGCGGGGGCCTTCGCGCGTGACGCACCCGGGGTTTCACGACGGTCACGGGCACGTGCTGAGGCGGCCTGGCGAACGCGCCCAGCATCTTCAGTCCGGTGATGGCGGCGAGAACGCTGATCACGACCAGCAGCGTCCATGCGACGTACTTCATTCCATGACCTTTGTCGTCCGTGTTGCGCTAGCGGATGTTGTAGGAGCCGATTCATCGGCGAAGGGGTGCTCGCCGCAAACGCGCCCGCTTACGCGGGATCGCCGATGAATCGGCTCCTACAAATAGCCGTGCCGAGGGCCACAACCAGGGGCTGGTCTAGGTGTGGTCGGGGCAGACAAACTGGCTTTTCATTTTTTCAAATTCGGGCAGGTATTTCTCGAAGTCCGTGTCGATCGCCGCGTAACTCACCGAGCACGAGATGGTCGGAGATCCACGCGTCACAATCGTGCGTTGACGTGTTCGCACCTGATTCTCCATGGTGACGTCATATTGCTGGGCGGGGTTGCCTAGCCACGTGCTTTCGGTTGGCACCGAGGACGACAACGTTATGCCCTTCTTTGAAGCCGCGTCGGAGTGCCCGAGGATCATGTCTTTAGCCTCGTCGGACAGGGCACCAAGGCGTGGGTGTCGCGTCAGCATGATTGAGAGCGACGCTGTGTTTCGCCCGTTCGCAACGAACATCGCGGTCTGGATGAGGCCATCCACGCCGGGCGGTTGTACGGGGGTGGCCGGTGTCCAGCCTGCTGGCCATGTGACCTTCGGCAGCGCCAATGGACCCGTCGAAACGGCGTCTGTGGACTCGGCCCCCAGCGACTGCGCCATCGTGATCACGACGACGATAGGGAGCGTAATGATCCACGTTAGTCGGAAACGTGTTTTCGCAAACTTGCTGATGAGCCACGCCACGAACGAGGCCATGAGCGCATGGCCCAACACCTGGCCCAGCGTAAAAGGCACGTCGTCAGGCTTGGCCGCGTTCATTCGCAGCCAGTCGACCGCGAAGATCGGCAGGGCGATCAGCAGGCACGTCAGCTGCGAGATGTCTTTGCTTTCTTTCTTCTTGGCCGACTGGGCGTACACCGCAGCTGAGGGCGAGCCAAGAGGCGATGGCGCCGCCCCCTGGCAAATCGGACACACATCTGCTGCCGGCGCGAGGTTCTCACCACAATAATTGCACTGCATCGAATTCCCCTTTCATCCATTGCTGTGCACCGGGATCACCCTTCCCGGTGTGTGGGGGGAGCTTATCGGGAAGTTGGGTGGGGGGCTATGTTGTGGCGGGGCCTTTCGCCGATGAATCGGCTCCTACAGGGGCAGGGACGGGTAATGCGCGGACCCTCCCAAAAGACCGATATCGCAGGCCCCCGGTCAGGACGTACCCTCGAACCACCTCGGCCACGGAGAAGGACCATGCGCATTGCCATAGCCGCCTTGCTTGGCGGGCTTGTGATGTTCCTCTGGGGTGCGTTCGCGCACATGGTGCTGCCGATCGGCGAGATGTCGTTTCGGGCGCCGGTCAACGAAGACAAGGTGATTGCTGCGCTGCACGACAATCTTCCGGCCGAGCATGCGATCTACGTGTTGCCGTTTTTCGACATGGCCAAGGGCGACGATCCCAAGGCCAAGGAAGCCTTCTCGATCAAGGCCAAGTCCTCACCGTTCGCCTTCATCGTCTACGCGCCCTACGGCCGTGACTACATGGCGATGGGCTACAACCTGTTCCACCAATGGTTGTCCGACACGCTTGCAGCCTTGCTGATTGCATTCATCCTCATCCGCTCGGTGGTCAATGCCATTCGTGGGCTTTATACGGGGCTGGCCTTCGGCGTCTTTGCGTGGCTGTCGCTGGCGGTGCCATTCTGGAACTGGTACCGGTTCCCGATGGCCTACACCTTCGGCACCTTGATCGAGCAGGCCTTTGGTTGGCTGCTGGCCGGGGCGGTGATGGGCTGGTGGTTGGGCAGGGGCGTGAAGCATGGCTTTGCGGCGAAGTGATCTCGCGACACCACTAGCCAACGATCAGTAGCCTCGCCCGGCTGCGAGACGTACCCTCCAGGCATGAAACCTTGAGGGGCGTCTCGCGTGACTGTTTTCGAAAGCCTCCTGCTCCTGCTCGCGGCAGCCGTCCTGCTGCTACAGGTCGCGCGCCGCCTGTCGTTACCCTATCCCTCCATGCTCGCGTTAGCCGGCGTCGCGGTGGCGTTGTTGCCGGGCGCGCCGGATTTTCCGATCGATCCACGCACGGCGTTGCCGTTGTTCATCGCGCCTGCCTTGATGGATGCGGCTTTCGATTTCCCGGTGCATCGGGCGAAGCGTTTCTGGGTGCCACTGGTCAACCTGGCGCTCGGTGGTGTGTTGCTGACGGCCTTGCTCGTCGCCTGGGCGGGTTGGGCGCTTGCCGGCCTGCCGTTCGCCGCAGCGCTGGTGCTCGGCGCCATCGTCGCCCCGCCGGATGCCGCGGCCGCCACGGCGATTCTCTCGGGCATGTCCATTCCGCGTAACACCGACGCGATCATTCGCGGTGAAAGTCTGTTCAACGATGCAGCGGCGCTGTTGTTGTTCGGCGTGGCGTTGTCGGTGCAGACGGCGGGCGCGGTGACGGCGCCACAGGTGGTTGGCTTTGCGCTGGCGGCGCCGGGCGGCGTGCTGTTCGGCGTCCTGGTCGGGTGGCTGCTGCCGTATGCGACGCGGTACATCTCAGGCGCGCTGGACAGCAACCTGTTCCAGTTCGTCAACACGTTCCTCGTTTGGATCGTCGCTGAACACCTGCACGTCTCGCCTGTGCTTGCCGTCGTCGCCATGGCGATGACAGTTGCCAGTCGTCGATCACACCCGAGCTCGCCGCGCTTGCGCGTGCAGTCGTACGCGGTGTGGGGCGCGGTGGTGTTCGTGCTCAATGTCACCGCCTTCCTGCTGATGGGCCTGCAGGCGCGGCGCATCGTCGGTGGCATGGGCGGCGAACATCTTCGGCAGGCGCTGATGTTTGCGGGCATCGTTACCGTCATCGTCGTGGTCGTACGCATCGCCTTTGCGCTCGCGGTCAATCGGACGGTCGTCTGGTACCGGGCCATTCGTGGTCGGGAATCGCCCGCCAGCTGGCAGCAGGCGGCGCTGGCCGGCTGGTGCGGCATGCGTGGCCTGGTCACCCTCGCCACCGCCTTCATCCTCCCGGACAACTTTCCGCAGCGAGACACGGTGGTGCTCACCGCCTTCTCCGTAGTGCTGGTGACACTGGTGGTGCAGGGTCTGACCCTGGCGCCAGTGATCCGCCTGCTCGGCCTCGACAGGCGCTCCGCGGGCGAGCAGGAGCTACGAGCCGTGAGGCTGGGTCTGGTGAAGGCGGCGCTGGAGTGCATGGCCGTGGAAGCGGACGAGGAGGGCAAGCGCCTTGCCGCGCTCTATCGCATCGAGGCCGATGCCCTCGACGAACCGGCCCGCGCCGAGGCTTTCGACCGGCACTGCGCGTTGTCCCAGGCGGCAGTGGCCGCCCAGCGCGCCGAGCTGGAGCGCTGCCGGCTGGCCTTTCAGTTGAGCGACGACGACTACAACTTCCTGCTCGAGCAGCTGGACTGGCGCGAACTGACGGTGCTGCCGGCCGAGGCCACGCGCATCAGTGGCGGCTAGGCGGGCGAGGTATTTGCCGGAGACGTAGGCATGGCAGTGCGCTTTCCCACTAGGATGCCGCACGACTCATTTCCTAAGGGGGAAATCCATGGTTTCGAATACGTTGAAAGCGCTCGGCGCGGTTGCGCTGCTCTCCGTGATGCCCGCCGTCGCGCTTGCCGCGCAGCCGACGGGTAACTGGCGGGGATTGATCATGCAGGCAAACACGGACGTCGCCGCCGAGGTCACTTTTATACCGCAGGGTGCATCCATGCACTTCGCCGAGCCGTTCGCGTGCGACGTGCCTGCTAAGTTACTCAAGGAAGACGGCGGCACGGTCTACTATCGTTTTGGCGTGTCGAGGAATGGCGGGCGCTTCTGCGATAGCCTGATGGGTCGCGACCTCAAGACGACGATGGCCGCTAACGGCCGCATGCAGATCACCTTAGCCTCGCCCAAGGCGACCTGGCGTGGTGACTTCCAGCGGATGGGTACGCCCTGACCTGAAGGAGCAGCCGACGTACGCCTCATCCGCGCTGTCGAGCCAGCCAGATGGTTCGATGGCCGCAGCTTGGGTCTTGTAGAACGTGCTCGACAACGTCGAAGCCCGTCGCGTCCAGCAGCTCGCGATATTCGTCGGATCCGAGACTGCCGTGGTACAGCGCATCGCCTTCCAATGTTCCCATCGCGCTGCCTTCGACATCTCCACTGGTGAACATCAGGGGAGCGCCCGGTGCGGCATGCGCCTGGAATCGCGCGAACATGGGACGTTGATCCAAGGGGGAGAGGTGAAAGAAGCTGTCCCACGCGAGGAGCCCGGCGAAGCGTCTGCCGAGTGCCAGTTCGCGCATGTCTCCGAGGTAGACCGGGGTGCCCGACAGATTGCACTTAAAGAGCTTGAGCATCGTCGGGGCCGCATCGATTCCCGTCACGGCGAAGCCGCGCCGAATCAACTCTCGCGCCATCGGCACGCCCGAGCCGCAGCCGATGTCGAGCACCGAAGCGCCGGCAGGAAGCAGGGCGCAGAAGCGTGCCAGCCATGGGCCCTCCGCCAATCGCTCGCCACGCAGCGTTGCCCACGTCGCACCATGACGTTGGTAAACGTCAATCACGGAGTTGTCGGGGACGCCTTCGTTGTCGGCTGGTTCCATGCGCTTTTCCATGCCACCCGTCTGGTGGGAAGATATTACACAGCGGACGCCAAGCCGTGACCTCGTTTACCGGCGAGATTTCAATTGTCATTCTTCTGGTCCCCAGAGCGGGGTAGACTCGCCGGCGCCACAGGGGATGTCGCAACGTATCCGGCCCAGCGCCGACGACGGAACGTCGCATTGCTCGCGTCCCCAGGTGGACGCCGGCGCATTTGCGACATCAACCAGGAGGGTTCTCGTGAAATTTCGATATCTCGCGGCTCTATTTTGCCTAATCGTGGCTGGCCTGTTTTCTTCGGCGCAAGCGGCTTCGGTCGGCGGTCATGGGGTGGTTTACTTCACCTACGACCTCGGTACGTACTCATCCAATATCCCTTGGTCGCTCACTACCAATAATTGGTATACGCCCGGCCGTAACTTCAAGACGCCGATCGGGCTCTACAACATCAATCCGACACTTGCGGATTCGCAATTGGCGGCGATGCGCGCTTCGGGGATGGACTACATCGTCCTTCAGTTCGGCATGAGGGACCTTTCGGTCTGCGCGGCAAGCGGAGCCTGTTACAACGGCTTCCCCGATGATTGGGTGTGGGGTGAGCTGATCGACAGCAGCCTGGGCACGATGCATCCAATGCATGAGGCCAACCTTCGGGCATTGCTCCAGCGCATCGTGGCACTCGGTTTCCGCAACGTCGTCATTCGATTCACCGATGGCGCGGCCACCCAATGGACAAGCTGGGACGAGGTGGCCTATTCGCATTCGTGGAACTACATCGTAAAGGTTCACCTGATTACAGATCAGGAGCTGGCGGGAAGTGTCACTGGCGCCATCTACGATCTGGGTGGTGAATCGGCAGGGAACCTTGCCGGACAGAATCTCCAGTTCATGCAGCGCTTGTGGCAGGACTACACCTACATATTTGGCTCGTCGGATACGTTCGGCTTCTCAAGTATTGCCAATGATGCGAACGTATCGGTCGCGCTGGCCTCTTATGGAACGGTGCGTCCTCCACGTTATGCGTTTACCGCTTACGGCGACGTTTACGCGGGACTCACCAGCGTCTGGAACAACCTGCCAGCGTCGGAACGCACCAAGCCGATCATGCTGGTCGAGACGTACCACAACGATGCAACGACGGCTTCGCAGATTGCACGCTTTCTCGGCGAACACCCGACGTTCAACCTCTTTGCCGTCACGCAGTGGCCACTCAATCGTGCCCCGCCCTGTAACGGTTGTGACACCAATGTCTCGGAATCCGCCGTTTCGGACTTGAGCACGTCGACCCAGTTGTCGGCGATGGCGCCGCTAGTGGCGAAGTTCTCCCAGGAGCCGAGTAATCCGGCCCTGATGTCCTTCTCAGACGTGAATTGTGCAACGACCACGACGGCGACCTGCACCATCCAGGGCAATTTCAACTATTGGAATCCGCCGACCGCGATGGCCTACCAAGTCTACGTCTCCCTTCCAGGCCAGCCGCGGAAGCTCTGGGCTTGCCTGTCCGTGAATGCGTCCTCGCAGGCTGGTTGGATCGTTCGCAACATTCCGTATTTGTTCGAGTATTTCAAAACGGCGAACTGCTCCAGCTCAGTGGTGGGTCTGAAGCCCGACGCCACGGCGCGGGTCTACGTGAGGTAAGTAAGGCGAGGCGCCCTCCGGTCCGGCCACGGGTCGGAGGGCGTTCCATCGCCGACCGCGGAGAGGTGTACGGTATTGCCGATATCGGCGACGTAGCAGGTGGTGGCAAGATTTTATGATGACCATCGCGAATATGCCCGTCGTTACCGGAGAACACCATGAGCGACACCATCCAATGCCACGTCCACGGAGAGCAGCAGGAGACCTTTGTCTGCCAGCACCTGGCTGAGTCCCTTGAGACCGGCGAGAAAGTAGGTTTCTTCTGGTCAGGCGAGCCTCGAGGTGATGCGTGGTGTTCCGAGTGTGAGGTTGTACGCGTCCGGGAGGGTGGGGCCAGCGGCCATTGGAATGAACGATCGGAGAAGGCGCTGGGGATCGAGATCCTCTGCGGCGCGTGCTACGACCGCGTACGAGAGTTACAAGGTTTTTAAGGTCTGGCTTAAGGAAACAACAATGGCATTGAAGAAGCCCGCTGTGTTTGCACTGGTCGCTGCGGCAGCGCTCGGTTCGACGTCTGTCTGCCTGTCGGCAGATGCCTTGCCGAAGGCTATCCAGGCGCAGATCCCTCATGGATTCGAGGTCATGCAATCCGCGCCGGGACCGGAACTTGGCAACAAACGGCAGAGCCTTCTCGTCGTCGTGCACCACGCCGTGGATACCATGGCCAACGCCTCACCGCGTCCGCTTCTCATCTTCGAAAGCCAGGACGACGGCGCCTTCAAACTGACCGCTCGCAACGATCTTGTGGTGCTCAGAGCCGACGAAGGCGGGCAGTGCGATCCGTTCGACGAGGACGACGAGGGCCTGGCCGTCAAGGGTGCGTACTTCACGGTGCAGAATGCCGTCGCGTGCGGGTCCCATTGGTCGGACTTCGTCACGTTTCGCTACGACGCAAAGGCTGGCAAGTGGCTCTTCCACAGCGAGATCCACACGATGTCATTCCCGTTGGAGGGAACGCCCGACAAGACCTCCGTCACACGCGCGGATAAAGCGAAGCCGGTCTCGTTCGCGGACTGGAAACCTGCACACTGACCTGGTCCGCCTGCAGGCGCTTCTCGCGCATCTCGGCCCGGTGGCCTTTCACTATCAGGATGGTCGATGCGAAGTACATCGCCACCAGCAGGAAGGTCACCGGCCCGCGCGTGTTCGACGCGTTCCCGGCCTCACGTGTCCAGCGGGAAAGCCAGTAGGTGACCGGGATCGCCAGAAGAAAACCGAGTAGCCACGCGGATCCCCAACGACCACCCTCCACGTCGAACGAGCGCCAGAACAGGATCAGCGGTGCCCAACTGTACATCTGCACATTGGGGCCTTCGTCGTCGCGGCGATACAGGTCCACGGCACCATCGGTGAATACGTTGATACCCACAGCGATCAGCGGCATCGCGTCCACGATGAGAAACATCGGCCAACGTATCGCTGGATCACCGCCATACACCACGGCGATCACCCAGATCGGAACGGAGAGCAGGGCCAGGAAGTTGGTCCGACCCAGCCAGACACTTCCGTTCCAACGGCGCTCGCCCTCGTAGCTGCCCCACCGCTCATCGTTGGCGAAACTGTCGCTCATCCGGGTGATGTCCCTCTGGTCGAGGTCTTCGATCCCCTCGGACCACGTGTCACCCAGGAGCTTCTGCCCAAGCTCGGGCGGAACGAAGATCCGCTTGCCGGACTTGTCGTAAAGCCACAGCTCCGTCCCCCGCCGGGAGTTCACATAGACCTCGCGCGCACCGCCGATGTCGGAGCGCTCGATGCGACGGGTGGAGACCGCGTCCTTGATCACCACCGCGTCCGGCTCGATCACGATGTGGGTCCGGGTGAGATTCACGCCGTAGGCGGCCAGGCCAAGGATCAGCACGCACAGGCTGACGCCGAAGGGGGTGACGGCCCGGTCCGTGGCGGTCCACCAGTAGTAGATGACGAAGCCACAGGCCCCGAGCGCGATCAGGACCAGCACGCCGAGAAAGAATTTGACGAAGACGTCCGGCCGGAGTTCTTCGGTGCCGCCCCTGTTCCCTGTGCCCGTGCGCTTGGCCATGCGTCCCCCTCCCTTGGTGGCCCGATCATACCGAGGCGCCCAAATTTGCGATAATCCCCGGCTCGTACACCCACGGAAGCCCGACTCATGCTGGATCCCGCCCTCCTGCGCGGCAAGCTCGCCGAAACGGCTGAGCGCCTGCGCGCCGCCCGGAACTTCGACCTCGACGTCGTGACGATCGAGCGCCTCGAATCCGAGCGCAAGGCGCTCTCCACCGAGACCCAGGAGCTGCAGAACCTGCGGAACACCCGTTCCAAGGCCATCGGCCAGGCCAAGGGCAAGGGTGAAAGCGTGGACGCGCTCATGGCCGAGGTCGCCGGCATCGGCGACAAGCTCAAGGCCAACGAGCAGGCGCTTGCCGAGGTCCAGGCCAAGCTGGCGGACATCGCGCTGGGCATCCCGAACCTCCCTGACGAGTCCGTGCCCATCGGCAAGGACGAGAGCGACAACGTGGAGATCCTCCGCTGGGGTCACCCGCGTCCGTTCGACTTCCCGGTGAAGGACCACGTGGACCTGGGCGCCCGTCACGGCTGGCTCGACGGCGAAGCCGGGGCCAAGCTGTCCGGCGCGCGCTTCACCGTGCTGCGCGGCCAGCTCGCGCACCTGCATCGCGCGCTCGCCCAGTTCATGCTGGACCTGCACACCACGCGCCACGGCTACCTCGAGCACAACGTGCCGTTGATCGTGAATGCGGCGGCGATGGAAGGCACCAGCCAGCTGCCCAAGTTCGAAGACGATTTGTTCGGCACGATGGTCGACGAGGTGAAGCGCTACCTCATCCCCACCTCCGAAGTGACGCTGACCAACCTCGTGCGCGAGAGCATCGTCGACGCCGGCGAGCTGCCCATGCGCATGACCGCGCACTCCATGTGCTTCCGCGCGGAAGCCGGCAGCTACGGCCGCGACACCCGCGGCATGATCCGCCAGCACCAGTTCGAGAAGGTCGAGATGGTGCAGATCGCCACGGCCGAGACCAGCTTCGCGCAGCTTGAGGAGATGGTTGGCCACGCCGAAGCCGTGCTTCAGGCGCTGAAGCTGCCGTACCGGAAGGTGCAGCTTTGCACGGGGGATATGGGCTTTGCTGCGGCCAAGACCTATGACCTCGAGGTTTGGCTGCCCAGCCAGAATACGTATCGCGAGATCAGCAGCTGCTCCAACTGCACGGATTTCCAGGCGCGGCGGATGTCGGCTCGCTGGCGGAATCCGGCTAGCAGCAAGCCGGAGCTGGTGCATACGTTGAATGGGTCGGGGTTGGCTGTGGGGCGGACCCTGGTTGCCGTGATGGAGAATTTCCAGCAGGCGGATGGGTCCATTGAGGTGCCGGACGTGTTGCGGCCTTATATGGCGGGGGTTGAGGCGATTGCCTGATCCCTCGGTACCCGCTCGTCGGGTACAATTGGCGCCGGCCGGGTGCAATGCCCGACCGGTGCGTTAGAAAAACAAGGAGAGATGGCCGAGTGGTTTAAGGCAGCAGTCTTGAAAACTGCCGTAGGTGTGAGCCTACCGTGGGTTCGAATCCCACTCTCTCCGCCAAGCCAAAAGACTTCCTTTTCGATCAGTCGCTTACGCACGATCTAAATGACGGCGCTTGGTCAATTCGGTTGGTCAACTCCAACCATGCATCTTGCTCACCAGCTGTTTCGCCATCCATCGGCGTGTTCCACTTCCGGCTCGTCGTTCCCGCTGACCTTCTCGAGGCGGTCGGTACAAAAATCTTCAAAGCCAGTCTGAGCACGCGTGAATCCGATCGCCGCACGGGCGTATGCTCACGCACTGGGTGACCCGGATCGAGCTTGGCACATGGGTAGCGGAGTTGCGCGCCGGCAATCTGGCGATTCAAACCATCGTTAACGGCGTGTCGACTGCAAAGGTTCTCCGGATGTGCTGCCCGCTGGACGCCCGCATGCCTTAACCCGCGGGCTTGAGGCCCATTCAAAACCGGAAAGGCACCCGTGCAAGTTGAAAGGAACGCCCCCTAATGTTCGAAGACTCCTTTTTTCGTTCTCATGTATGCCGCGTGGAGGTCCAGCATGAAAGCCTCGGCTCCATTGGCTTTGGGGAACTGAGCTTTGGAAACGGTGGATGGCCGACCTTGCACCTCGAGCAATCGATGACACCGCCGAAATTGACTGACGGAGAGGCATATCCGAAGCTGACGGCGACCACGGCTACAGGAGAAGTCCTGTCGCTCATTGCCTGCGCGTACCACGGACGTTCCGTGTTGGCCGAAGCGATGATCGAGGGCGACCCGGGCGAGGCGTTCCGTGGCATCTGCATCCGGCTTGTTGACGTGTCCGAATGGTTCCTCAGTGGAAGAAACCTAGTTTCTCGCGACGCTTCAACGACGAGCGCCCAGTCCGGACCAATTGACGTCGCCATCAGGGCTGGTGAGAATTCATTCTCGCTGAGGTCAACGGTGGTCTCCGCTAGCGAGACCCAAGGCAATCAAGCTGGAGAGGATTATGTGCGATTTACCTTCGAGCCACACAAAAATCCGTTTGGAATGGAAGACGTCAGGCTAAAGTGCCGTGAGCTCTCCGGGCTGATCTCATTGCTTCTCGCTCAGGTTATTGACGTTCAAACGGTTTGGGTCATCGGCGAAAGCGCCCAGCTCCACGCCACCTACTTTCCCCATTTCAATCGAAAGCAAGATCAGGGCAAGGGCTGGTTTATTCCGCGGTGCCTCATTCAGCGCAATCGCCTAGACGGCCAGTGGCAACAAGTGATTGAAAACTACTACCGGTCTCCCTTCCGCGAAGTCGCCTGGGCCAGGATGGCTGGCATGTTGCGGTATGACAGCTTCTGGGAATACCGCGTCATTGGCTACTTCAGTATGCTAGATGGCGTGATGGAAGAAAGGTTGCGTGGACAATCCATTCCCCGGGTTCCTCCGGCGCGAAGAAAAATTGACGAGTTCATCCGCAGGGCAGGTCATCTTGCGGAGCCTTTGTCTTCAGGGCAACTCTCAAGGTTGGTCGGCATTGTCAAAGAGATGTTCAGCAAGAGCGATAGCGTCGGGGCCCGGTATCGCTTAGCTACCTCTGCTTCTGATCGCCGGGTAATGTCGGTCATCAACATCTCCGACGACGACCTAGAAACCATTACGGAGATTCGGAATCAGATAGCTCATGGCGGCGCTTTGAAGCTTCCAGAGGGCGGCCCGGAGACCCTGATGTTGCTTGTGGACAAGGTTGTTGTCTTGTTGACGTATTGGGCATATGTGGATCTCGGATTTTCGGACGACGTCTTCCTCAAGTGCCTTCATGCAAGCCATAACCCGCTACTGCGCGACGATCGCATTGATAGGTTTCTCCTCGATCGCGAGCTGGGCGAGGCTGATTTCTACGCGGTTTCTGCTGAACGGTTCGAGTCGCTTGCGGCCATCAAAACCATTCGGTCCGGGGCGTGCTTTACCCGTGACGGAACGGGTGAGATAGAGTATTCCGAGCGCCATACCTCGATGCTGAAGGGATGGCAGCAATCGGGCGTATCCGGACGGATTACGCCGGAATCCATCTTCGGTCTTCCATCCAGGGACGTGACCTTCTCGCCGAAGGCCTATGTGCATTCCGGCGAACGCCGCCTGGACTTGCACTGGATCTACGTTATCGAGCGCGAAGATCCTGTCGTTCAATGATGCTGTCGAGGAAAGGCCGCTCCGAGGCGGTCGCATGGGCAGACGAACGCGGAGTGCAGTTGCGCCTGATCGATCCTGGCAAGCCGAACCAGAACGCCTACATCGAATCTTTCAACGGAAGGCTTCGCGGTGAATGCTCAACGAACATTGTTTACCGGCCTTCTACATGCTCGAACCGAGATCGAGAGGTGGCGACGGAAATACAACGAGGAGCGACCGAAGAAGGCACTCGGCGTACTGACTCTCGCTGCCTACGCGAAACAGTTTCATTAATCCTGAAATCAAGATCGGACCACTACTGATGGCGAGGGACATCGTGCTCAATTGGGCACACAGGGCGGATATGTGTGTTCCGCAACAGCCCAAGCAAGTCCCTTCTGGCTCCGCTCTCGCGAGACGCTCCGCACCGTTGCCCGTTGGGTGCAACGCTAATAGCGGAACAGATGGACAGCCAGACCAGAGATTCACCACCGGTGCCGATGGTGTACACGAGGATGTGGAATAGCGAAATCTATGGGGAAGAACGCTCTCAGAACCGCCGACTATGACTGTCTCAAGCTCTTGTAACTGTCGAGTAGTGCCTCAGGTGGCGGCGGGCATATATGAACCCAGGTGTACCAGTTCGCACGATGCCGCTCCGCTCACGGCAAGTCCCGTTTCTGCAGCGCGTCCATTCTCAAGAAGATCTTGGGAGCTTCTGACTAATTCGATCTCGTGCCTCCGGGTGCGCCTTTAAAGTTGAAGGTCGCAGAACGTGCGAAGCATGGCATCTGGATGGTCTTTAACCGAGCTTGCGTGGGCACGTACAAGCAGGTGGCCTCCTTCTGAGGAGAATCCACGTCAGGCAATGTACGAGTATTCGGCATATTTGCAGGTCAACTTCCGCATCACTGTTGACATGCGCAAGCACAAGATGCGATTGATTGATGGCGACGGCCCTTCTGCGAGTCATTGAGTGTTGTTGATGGGCCCGCACCGACCACTTCAGCATTAGTCGCATGAATGGAACGACGCGTTCTGTTTACTCACGAGAGGGGTTTTGGATGAAAACGTATAGGGACATGAATGGCGACTCCGGAATCTCCGCATACGACTACGGTAACGACTGGATTATCGTCCAGTTTAAGTTCGGCGGAACATATGAGTACCGCGCGTCGGGTATCGGCGAGAATCACCTTGACACCATGAAGCGATTGGCCGACGCCGGCAACGGACTGAATGCCTACATAAACACGCACGCCGAGGTAAAAAGTGGGTACTCCTCGAAATCTTAGTCGGGGGCATGACCACATTACAGCGGGCCTACTGGCCCGCACTGTGTTGATCTGCACCTTAAAGACTTGGTTCGGCCGTGGCCGGCGTTTCATCCTGCATCGGATGGGCTGTTATCTAGTTCAGCGAACTTGGCTGCCATCGTGGGATTCCCCCGATTCAACTTCTTGATTGTCACGTCCTGGGCCTTGTCGTCGCAAGACGAAGGTTCCGATCTGTACCGAGAAGGGCCTCCTTCGTCTTCTGTAAATGGTCAATTGACTTGTCGATCTCATCGATCGCAGTTTGAAATCGCCTTGAGGCCAGTTCGTAGTTCTTCGCGAACCCAGTTTTGAACGCGTCAAGTTCGGCTTCAAAGTTTGTGATGTCTATGTTCTGCGCCTTGACGAGTGCCAGCTCCGACTTGTATCTAAGCGAGTTCATCGCAGCATTCCGCAAAAGCGTGATGAGTGGAAGGAAGAACTGTGGTCGAACGATGTACATCTTTGGATAGCGGTGGAACACATCGACGATGCCGGTGTTGTAGAGCTCACTATCGGGTTCGAGAAGGGAGACTAGCACCGCATACTCGCATCCTTTTTCGGTGCGATCCTTGTCGAGCTCCTTTAGAAAGTCCTCATTCTTGTTCTTGGATGTAGTTCGATCGCTCTCGTTCTTCATTTCGAACATGATGGAGACGATTTCTGTGCCAGCCTCATCCGAGTCGCGAAAGATGTAGTCGCCCTTGCTTCCCGTCCGCGCGTCGTTGTCTTTCTCGAAATATGCATTCGGAAACGCCATCGCTCGAATGCGGTTGAACTCTGTCTCACAGTGCTGTTCGAGCGTCTCGCCGATCATCTTTGTCGACAGGCGAGCCTTCATGTCCCGTAGGCGCTCGATCTCGTCATCGCGATCCCTGATCTGCGTCTCATATTTATCTTTGAGTGATTTCTCGGCGAGTTGTTTTTCAAGCTCTGAGCGTTCCAGGCCATTCTTCAGTTCGTCGCGTTCCCTTTCGACTGCTCTGACGGCCTCGGTTATGGCTAGCTTCTGAACGACGTCGATGGCGTCAAGCTTAGCTCGAAGGCCCTGTATCTCGGCGCCCTTCGACGCGGCGACCATCTGCAGCTCGTTAGCCAGTCTGGCATCAGCCAGCTCGGAAGTGAGTTGCTTATCGTGTTTAGCCTGGTCGAGTTCGTTCGCGAGGGCATCGCGCTCTTTTTCTATGGCGCTTAGGGCTTCGGTCACGGCGAGCTTTCGCGCGACTTCGCCGGCATTGAGCTTGGCCTTTAAGTCATGGATCTCTGCGTCCTTAACTGCGGCGGCCGTTTGCAGATCGCTCGCTGCCTTAGCTTGCGCGAGTTCGACCGCGTTCCACTTGTCCTGCTCAGCGAGTTCTAGTCGCTCATGTAGCTGCTTCTCGAACTCGACGTCGCGGACCTGTTTAAGAATGTTCGCGTAACCGGCCTCATCGATCTTAAACGCCTTCCCGCAGTGCGGGCAGATGATCTCATGCATCTCTATGCTCCTACCGCCTTTGTGAGAATCCGCTTGAGAAACTGTGGAACAGTCCCTTTCGCCTCAAGTGTTGCAGTCCGGTACGCATACTGGTTCTTTGCTAGCTGGATTCCAGCGGCGGCCTCAATCTCTGCACACGACGCAACCCATTCAGTCCAGTTAGATGCTAGATATGCCTCGAGGTGATCGCTCATGGTCGCCACCTGATCGCCAACTTGTTCTGGTGGAAAATCCACCTCAAGCTGCTCGAAGTACTTTAGCAATCGACGATTCTCTGCCGAAAATTTTGTGCGCTCGCCATCTATAACGGCTTGATTCTTGCCTGCAGATCTGGCTCGCATCTCAAAGCCATCGTCGCCATCGAACAGCGCGTAGGTCGGAATTCCGATGCAAGTAAGGATGGCATGAGCAAGCGGTATTCCTCCCTTTCCTCCTGCGGAAACAATTGACAGCCCTTGGGACTCGAGACGCCCGACGACGTCCCGATCACCGATACCGTAAAACACCGCTGCCTCTGTATCACCTTCAACCAATAGTACGCGGGCGGCGAACAAAGCGACGGAGAGGCGATTCGTAACAATGCCATCAAGCTGACGGTCAACTTGGTCGGCATCAACTACTCCAGTTAGCTTCCTCTTCACATCGTCGATTGTGGTGAAATGAGCAGTCACCACAGGGTTTTCGTCGGGTGATCGCGTCAATCGTCTGACTTGATTGAAATGTCGAGCTTCCAGAAAGTATGGGCTATGTGTTGCGTAGGTCACCTGAATTCGTTTATTGGCGTTCTCGGCAAGGGACCTTAGTACCTTTGCAAAGGTCTGAGCTTGGATCGGGTGCTGAAAGAGTTCTGGCTCCTCAATTGCTAGGCAGATGACACCCTCTGTCGACGCTGCACCGGACTGCGCCAAAAGTTGGAGTGCCGAGATCAGAAGAGTTCGCTGAAAACCGTGCCCCTGGCGCTCCACAATGGTCGCGGTTGAGCCATCGAGTATGGCCACTTCGAATGTAGTGCGGGGGGCCTTGAGTTCCATTTCGGCAGGGGCAACCGTGACGGCCCGGCCGGGAGAGTAAGATGCGACAATGTCGTTGAGTTGTATCGTCAGGCCTTCCAGCTGCGCCTTGAACTTTTCCTCATAGACTTTTTGTTGCTTCGTGCGGGACTCTTCGACGATTGCCGCGATTTCGGCGTCGGCAGCAGCGCGGTCAATTGACCGCTCAAGGATTCGGCCAATTATGCTCGACTTGCCGTCGGTCGATTCCTCGCCCGCGCGAAGATCGGCAGTGACCAGGACGAAATCGAAGAGGCCACTCATCTTTCCTCCGCTGTTGAAACCGAAGAAGTTTGTCTGAAGTGTTTCGGGGGCATCGACAAGCTGGTCAGTATGAGAGGCTTCCCAGGCCATCATTGCCTGATCAACGGCCACGCCGGTGTTCGCTGCCGGGAGCCTTAGATCCGAACGACTGCCGCGGAGATTGGCATACAAGTCCTTCTTTGCTGCTGCGCCGGCAGCCGCTTTGACCGCGTTAAACTCTGGAAAGCCCTTCGCATTTGCCGAAAGTACCTCAGAACCGTCGAGTGACCGGCGCTTCCATGCCGTAAATGTGTTTACGCCGTTAGGCGCGTACTTTCCAAGCGCTTCGCGATCTTTGTCAGTCAGGTCGGCGAACGTGACTTGAACCTCAATGTTCTCGGTGGTGATCCCAAAGGAACAGTCGCTATCCGTCAGCGAGCCAGGTTTTCCGTTGAAGAACCAGTCTAGCGCACGAAGCACGGTCGACTTCCCGGCGCCGTTCGGCCCGATGAAAGTGGTGACTGAATCGAACGGTATTGCCACATCCTTCAATGTGCGGAAATTCTTTATGTGAATGGATTGGATGTTCATTTCAGGCCCACAGCTCCTTGGGTTTTTCGCCAATTTCGGCGGACGGTTCGAATCCCTTCCTCTGATCTTCTTGATCGCACGTTCTTCGCTCCAAATAACCTAATCACTGACGTATAGAACTTGCGATCTCAGTGAGACTGACCTCAAATCTGCAGGGCTCAGGCTAAAGGTTGGGTGAGATCTTGGACGAGATTGCGCTCTTGTGAACTATAGATCTCTGGCTCCTCACCTGTAGCAACGTCGCCACAGATAGCGCAGCGAGCCTCTGAGCATGGCTTTGAGTTGGCTTCAGTTCGGCGCCTGCTGAAGAGCTTAGGCCGAGAGCCCGCTGCGGTGTGAGGTAGGCATGTCTTCTACTGGCAATAGGATGGACGAGCGAAATCATCATCATGACAACGCGATAGCCTCTGTAAAGAGCGCACGATCTGCTGGATTTAATTGAGCCGCGTACCGCTCGTAGAGATGACTCTTAGCCCTCTCCAAGGTCATGCTAGGCGTATCGAGCTTGAGCTTCTGTATTGTCCACGCACCTTTGTCACTTAGGCTTTGAATGATAATAGGAGCATTGGTAGCATCCGGGACGAATCGTACGTGTATTGTCGCGTCGTCAATGTACGGGTGCACAACGTGAAAAGTGCATCTTTCGTAGTCATCCGCAAGAACTGAAATGGTGTCAATCTCACCTTTAATTGCGAATCCGTTGCAGTACTCGCACGATATAACAATGTTCTGCGGGAGGAATGTCCACTTGGCATGTTTAGCCTTCGGCGCGATGTGATCTCGGTGGGGCGTCCTTCGCCCCTCTTCGCCGACTGCTAGTTGGCACCACGCGCATTTTCCGGACTGGATCGTAAGCCCATGCTTGAGGACTTCGAGCTTAAAATGAGTCACCGATTTTGCTTTACCATTCCAGCGCTTCGGCCGAATGTCGACGGGATACGCATCTAGCTTCTTCTGGATGACGGGATCGATTGTTGCGCTCTGCGGTAAAGTGATCACTCCGGCTTCTCCAAAGCAGCCTGCACACGGTCCAGGATAAGGTTCATCGCGGAATTGTCCGCTCCACGGACCCTGGACAGCCGGCCGTAGATCTTTTGAAGTTCGTCCCCGTCTAGTGGTACCGCATTCGAAAGCATTTGCAGTGAAGCAAATAGATCCGCTTCAACATTTGAATTTCCTGTTGTGGCCACGCCAAAGACACGATAAAGGATATTCTCGGGCGATCGACCATAGACCTCGCCATCGAACTGTTTGAATTTAGGGCCCTGATCATAAGATGACATAATGAGGGCGGAATTCCTGCTGTCGAGATCAGACACCATGAAATGCGAATGTGTTGCTATCACTACGTGGGTCGCGGGGCTTGCTCTCAATGTCTGCAGTAACGTATGGACATATTTTATTTGCCAGTCGGGGTGAAGGCTTATCTCCGGCTCATCAATGACCACTAGAGCGTTTGGTTTTAGCTCCGCCAACAAGCGTGCGCTGGTTCCTATAAGCTGCTGTTCGCCGGAACTGAGGTCAGAGAACGGATATCTACCACCTTCCTTGCCTAAAACCAGCGAGGTGTCTCTGAATAGCTTCCACCGCCTTGCGGCGTCGAAGCCCTCTGCGAGAGCTTGCGCATCTACGGGTCCTGCCATGAAGCGCTCTAGATCCAATGTTACCGACGGAGCTTTGCTGCTGGTTGACCAATGCAGGTGACGAAGCTCGGATATTAGCCGCCACATGCTATCGAGATCTTTTGTCCAACTCTCGCTTGCCTCGAAAGTACTGACGCGTGCACTTCCGACCCGTCGCTCCGCCGCTTTCATGGCTATTTCCTTGAAGCCCTCGTAGCGAACTTCAAGCAGTTTTTCTGTGGATAATGTTATCGCGATGCCGACATCTTCTGTCATGCCTCCAAGAGAAAGCCACGCTCTTAACTTCTCTGCGAAGCCTTTAACGGTAAATCCGACGATCAAGCTTTGCACGACCTTGGCTTCTAGGGCCCCGGTCGTAGTTAAGTTCGTGGCCTGACGGAGGCCGAGATATCTGTAGAAGTCTGAAGCCTCGCTACGCGCGAATCGAAACTTATCCGTCGGCAAATGAGAAACTGTTGCGACACGCTCGGGGAAGAGGATTGCGGCCAGCGACGTCGTCTTGCCGTCCAACGTACATTGGATGCCGTAATCGCCTCGAGAGATCTCACAGCGCGCGCCATTTAGTCGGTACCGAATCACGGCTTTGTTGGACGCAGGCCGAAATCTAGTCATCGCTGAATTGTCCGAGTCGCGGCACGCCCTGAGGTAGCAGAGTTCGTCGACAACTCGACTAAGGGTTCGACTCTTGCCTGAGCCGTTCGGCCCTATGACGATAGAGACGTGTGGCCCATTCCTGTTACTGGATTCATCGTCGAGAAAAGGAATTGAGACCTCGGGGTCTTCGTAGCTCAGCAGGCAAAACTGTTCCAAAATGGCACCCCTTGGTTATGGGATCTTAAAATGTCGAAGATTCGGAGGGGGAGGGTCAATGTCGCTATTGAAGCGCGGAGAACGCTCGACATAGACGCGTTTTTTCGATTGGCTGCGGGTTCGCCGCGGCATGCCGCTCTCGCAACAACCACGACGAGCATTCGTACGACTGTCGGATGGGCACTTTCGAGTGTCATCTATGTCAGGTGTGCGATTTTGTACCGCGGGGCGCATCTTTTATGGGAGATCGAGCGGCTTAGGTGACCATGAATTCGTCGGTCCCAATTCTGTGCGATCCGTAAACGACTTCGGCGCTGGCCACGGTCCGGTTGCGCCAGGAAGTAGCTGAAGCTTCGTCCGGGAAAATTGCGTGGAGACGCCATGGTGAAAACGTTAGTACGGCGTATCCGAAACGCCTCCCCGGATTTTCGTGATGGAGCCTTGGTGTTAGCATTCTTAGTTCCGGTATCCCGTGGAGCCAGGTCGCGTACCCGACTCCGGGCTCGTCTCCGTCTGGGGCGATCGAGCTACTTACTAGGCCGACGGCTTCCCCCGCGCTGTTGAAGACGGGCCCCCCGCTCATTCCTGACGGCCAGTCAGCTTCGACTTCGAAGCCTGGTCCTCTATTGTGTCCGCCGCGACCCTCGGGAAATATTCGCAACACTCGGCCATATGCCCCGTGAAGTTCTTCGGAAATGCTCGCCGTCCGGACGTAGCGATCCCTCTCAGTGACTTTCAAAGTTGGGTACCCGAAAGCAAGGACGACCTCGCCTAGCTCAGGAATCCAACGTGTCGCACGAAGACTGATGGAGGATGATGCCCGCGAGGTTGATTGGGTAGACAGCGATGCAATGTCGACGGCGACGCGTCCTCGCGAAGCATTCGAGAACGAGAGGGGGTCTTGGTATTCCTCGAAGATTGAGGTGACCTTTGTAGCGGCGATGAATACGTCCGGTTCTAGCGTCACCGTGCCGAAGACAACGCCGACGCCAGTCATGAGAACGATATGCGGCATATTTGGGTCCGCGTCGTGCAACGTGCCAGGCAGGACTCGATCCGGGCCAAGATGAGATCGAACGACATCGACGACGTGATCGGCTGTGATGTATGTCCCCCATCCATCAACGTGGAAGGCTGTCCCGACTCCTTGCATCGATCCATCGGGAAACCGCAAAAGTGTGGGCAGAATTGCCCGACGTACACCAAAGGGGTCGTCGACCGGGAATGCTCGATTGAACGGGGATAGACCTGTTGCGAACGGACCATTTGCCTTCGTCAGGCGGAGTCCATCCGCGGTGTAGATGGTGAAGTCTTGGCGCTTTGCAGGCATGTTGGAATAGCTTTTCGTCGTCACCCTGCAAGCCCTGTCGGCGATCTTCGATGTTCCTTTAGCTTGTTTGCCGGAAATGCTCATAGATGTCGCTTCAGCGATCGACAAGCAGCCTCCCAGCGCGCGTCACCGCATCGAAGCTAAAGACGTGTTCCCGCGGACTATCAGAACAACATCCGACCAAGCGCCCGGGATAAGCCGCTCCCCCATCGCGGATCTCGACTTTTCCGGCGCATACCGGGCAGGTGCCATGAAACCGCACTAGCGAGAATCGCCCACCTGTCTTGCTGTCACTGTCCCGGGTCAGGCGGAACTGGCCATACGTCTGGCTGAAGGCAAGCAACCAGTCCGGCGCAATCGTGATGCGAAGCATCGGCAGAGACCAGAAAGGCCTTTGCACCCAAGTCACGACGGCGGCGAGCAGTCCGGTAGTTAGAAGTGGCCCCATTGCCTTGGAGATACTGGTCGGGCTAGAAAAATAGATCATGCACAGCGCAGCGCCGCAGATCATGGCGATGGCGAAGGGGAGTGCCACAATGCCGATGAAAGCAACGCCGCGACCGGACCGCATGGAGAAGGGCCGGCCGAGCAATGGCCACCAAAGCGCGGCACATTTGGCTGGCTCGAGTTCGTAGGTCATGTGGAAAGCCCGGTCGAAACCTGGGGGCATGCTCGGATCGGCTGACGGGGTCTCCGCGGCCTCAGCCGGCTCCGTCAAGGCGCCTAGGGCTGCAAAGGCCAGGCGATAGATCGTGGCGTTTCCGCGCCCGCCGCCGCGGTCGATCACCAAGACGACCTCAAGCTCGACACCCGCCGCCTGGAAAAACTGTCGCCGACTGTTTTCGTAACCCGACCACCACGTCCTGACCTGTGATGTGGGCAACCACTTGGCTGTGACTGGCTCGGTCGGGCGGAGTCCCCCAAAGCGATCCCGGTGCCAGGCGAAGAGTTGGATGACCTCGGCAGCGGGTGGATCCTCGTTTCGGCCCAAGGCGTGCCGCGTCTGGCTACTCAAGACCATAAGTGCCTGACGGACCTTCCCTTGTGCAGGCTCGGCCTCGAGCCAACGATCGAAAGCGTCCAGCGCGGAAACGGTCGATAACGGGGATCGCGTCTCTTTGTCCATGTTTCTCCATCCGTGGTGGGACCAGTGTCGGTCTCCTTCATAGCGAGGGGACGGAGACATGGCAAGCAATTCGAACGGGTCAGACGATTGGAATGGGGCGGAGCGGTTGGGCATCCCGTTCGGCGAGCGCGGTGGACGGCTTCTCGCGGCGGCGAGCGTGTAGCGAGGTCTTGCATGCGGCTGCGTTTGTCCCGGCTGTGGGGCAAGCCTGGTTGCCCGGCAGGGCGCGAAGCGGCGTGCCCACTTCGCCCACCACGGCGGCGACGAAAGCGGCGGCTGCTTCGAGTCCGCCGTGCATCGATACGCAAAGCAGGTCGTTGCCGAAAGTTGCTCCCTCCGGCTGCCGTGCTGGAACGGTCAAGCGAATATGCCGAATCCGCCGACCGCCAGCGACAGGGAGGGCGTCCTGAGATACGGCGAGGCTGTGGATTGGCCGGCAGTGAATACGGCGGTGGGGAACGGTCACGTGGAGGTGGTCATAGGAGAAATCCGGTCGGATGCCGTCGTGACCGATGCGAGCGGAGACCTTCTGGTGGAGATACGTGTCAGTCACCTGGTTGACGAACCGAAAGCAACCAAGGTCCGGGCTATGAACGCCCGCATGATCGAAATCGATCTCTCAACATGTCCGGTCGACCTGATGATGGATGCCGTTGTTTCGCCGAGTGGATACGTTTCGCGGCGCCGCGTCATTGGATCTGGGAACCTAGCGCCGCACGGCGCTGGGAGCGTAGCCGCGATGAGCTGGAAGCGCGCCTCTCCCTTCCCGTCGGGACAGCCCCACGAACATCCGGGATGCTTAGCCCGGTCTCTGCCGAGAGGTGGGGAGAAATTCGGCAGCAGTTCGGAGAGAGCGAATGGATTCCTATTGGTCGGCCACCGGTGGTCGACGACCCATTGATAGGGTGCTGGGTCTGGTTAGACGGAAAGGGTGAGGCAGAGATCGTTCAGCGGCTCACGCGAGCAGGGGGCGTGTATCGAGTGAGGCTTTCCTGGGGGGAGTTTCGAATCGTCTACCTGGGCCGCCCAGGGTAGGAGGTTCTTCTCGGAAAACTGGGCGATGGAGCACGCGTCCGCCATGTAAGCAGCGGCTCACCCGCGATCTGTCTTGCGACCGTGGCGAAGGACGTGCACCATCGCCCTCAAGAATCACTGGGGGCTCAAATATGCTTCAGGCGCTCCTGCTAAGGCCGTTCAACGCTGCGAGCTACGCCCTTCACCAACAGGTGAACTTGGTCTTCGGAGTGGTACTCGTCGCTGTACTGCTGATCGCTGGCATCGCCTGGGCCATGGATCGTTGGCGTACCAGACACGATAGACGCAATAAGCGGGATCATGCGGCGCTTCGTCGAGTTCAGGAACGTAGCCGACGAAATGCCGGCCGCCGACGCAGCGATTAACAGCCACAGTCGACTTACTACTTGTGCGATGGAGCTCGCAATGTACTCACTCAGACGGACTATTTTGACAGCGGCGATGGCCTTCTTCAGCGCGTCGGTTCTCGCCTATGAGGTGCCCAAGCGGAGCCTCGAAGCGCGGATTCACTCCGCAGATATCGTGATTGTCGGAACGATCGTCGCTTTAGACCCAGACGATCCAAACAAGCCAGACGTCCTGGCCATCGCGACCGTTCGCGTCGATTCAATTCTCAAAGGGGGCGCAACTGTGACGGTCCGCGTCGTCTATCGGGAAGGGATACAGGAAAGCGACCCGATCTGTTGCAGTCTTGGAGGACAGTATTTCATGATGCTATCCCGCTCGGACGCCGATTTGTACAGGAGCGTCAATGGGCCGTACGGCATATTCGAGATCGGTACGTCTGGATCTGATCAGGATGGTGTGCCGTCTTGGCCAGGCAGCACGGTGAAGCGGCCGCTCGATTGGCGATCGCACTAAGCCACCTCGATATGTCATGGCTTGCACGCTGTACGCAAGCCCTCAATGTCCCGGCAACACAGGGCGGGGAATCCCGGACCGATCCATCTTGTATGGCCTGAGCGGAGGTGCAAGTCGTGGTTGTTGTCTGACGTCCACGTTCACCGAAGCCAGGCAACGCCCGTCGCGCTGCCCGATCGTCACGAATCGGTTCTCCCATTTCGCTGACCAGCCCTGATTGATTCCTTGCGACGTCCAGGCGATGTCCTGGCCTCGTTCCAGCTTGTCTCGAAGCTTCTTCGCGTCCAGGCACTGCTTGCCATCGACTTCGGCCACCAAGCGCACGACATCGGGCGCTTTCCCGTTCTCCCAGTCCGAGGTGAGTTGGACGTGCAGAAGAACACCATCACGAGTCCGGTAGACGATGGGCTGGTGAACCCATCCGACCGTTCCTCGCTGTGCTCCGGGCGGTGCACGGAAGAATGCCTCCACGCTTGAAGAGGTGCTGGGAACCAGTGGCATCGCACCGATAACTACTTCGTCTAACGTCATGGGTCGGTTGGCGCCACCGGCGGGTGTGGGCATGGAAACTAGCGTCGTCGCGACTAACGCGGCAAGTAGAGACGCAGAAAAGCGGTTCATGTGATCGATCCCCGAAATCCGGGGGACGTCGGTCGACGCACGAAGCTATGAGGTTTGCCCGGCATATCGGATTATTTCGTCGGCAACTTTGACAAATACTGGCCCGCGTCGCTTCATCGGTTCGAACGTCTTGTCGTCTCGTGACAGAAAGACCTCGAATTCGAGGTGCGCCCCAACTCGCATAATCATCAAACCGACGACGAAGCCACGCTTCGCAAGCAAATCAAACGATCGAAGTGGTTCTGCAAAGTCATCGGCTGGCGATGTTGCTCCAGAAAGACTAGCGCCGAAGAATCGCGAGAGAGCTTCTTCGAGATCGCTTGAGTCTTCTCTGCAAGATGTCTCACGACCAACGTCAAGGACAACGGTATAGATCTCGTCATTGTCTCGCGCGCCGTCGAACTTGATGAGTACGTCTGTTCCAACACGCTCAACAACGGTGCATGCCGTGCGGACATGCATCGAGATTCGATGCCAGCGTTCCATTTCTTCGGTTTCGCTACTGGCTTCAAGGCTCACGGCTGATGCTCCTCAGTGCTCCAGTGGGTGTGATATCTCTAACGGCTTTCGCGATTGTTCCCCCGCGATAGTACATAGAGAAGAGCGGAATGCCGATCCTTCGAGTACAGCTAGCCGTTGCATTGTCCGATGGCCTCAGCGGCTCATCGTGGGCGCTGTGGGAGCCTGCTGCGGTACATCGATAGTCGGCGCAGCGATCTGTTGCTGCTGTTGCTGGTTGGCCTGTGTCCACGCTTGGCTGCTCTGTTCGAGCGGCTGAACGACGGCTTGGGCGACATCGACCGAGGCGTATTGCTTGAAGGGAGAATTCAAATCTCCCTGGATGACATAGGCGCGAGTGGCGTCATCACTCAGGGCAATGTGGTCCAGTCGGGTCATGCCCTCTGCTCGAGACTGAGCGCTCAGCGATCCAGCGAGATTGGCGCTCATGTGGTCGGAGGCTCGTCCCTGTTGTGCATCGATGTTCTGGACGAGTCGCAGAGCTTGCCCATACATGGCATGGCCCGCATGCGCGGGATCGTCAAGAGTGGTGGCAGGAGCCAATTGGGCCTGATGCAGTGCTTCTAGCGTGCGGGGGCCAGCCACGCCGTCTGCCGATAAGTGGTGATCGCGCTGGAAGGCTTCGACCGCGGCTTGCGTCGCTGGACCGAAATGTCCGTCTGCGCGAATTGGCTGACCGTTCGCACTCCCGTAATTCAAGGCACCTAACTGTTGCTGCAACGCTTCCACCGACGCACCACGGTCGTGCAGCCGGACAGACGTTCCGCCTTCGCCGTGGTGACGGCCCGCTTGCGCGTGCGACGGTGCCGCTGGCAAGGGCAACGCCGAGTGGGGCACGGTCAAGCCGTTTGCCGTCAGAGTCGCATCGGCCGCAGCAAGCGTCTCTAAGGCTACTTTTTCGTGCCCGAACCGTGCCTTCAGAGAATCGTGCAGCTTGGGCGACCCTGCAAAGAGTGTGTCGACATGCGCCGTCTTATAGTCCTGCACGGCACCGACGATATCTTTATCGCTCAACGTGGACAGGTCGTAGTGCTGGCCGAATTTTTCCTGCAGACCCTTGTCGAAGATGCCCGGCGTCAGCCCGCGGCACTGCACCGAGGTGCTCCATAGCGCGTCCTGGACGGCCATGCCGCGGTGCGAGAGGTCGAGACCACGAGCTTGAAGCGCGGCGACTTGCTGGGAGTAGTGCGATTGCCCAATGAACTGGTGCTGGTCCTGGCCGAATCCGGGGTCGGTACGGGCCAACGTCTGCCACTGCGTATTGAAGGCCGACGTGGGAGGCGTGAGACCTTGGAACTGAGCGCCATAAGGCGACTGGTCAAGGTATTCCCGTAACGTTCCGGAGACTGACGAGAGCTGATAGGCGCCGTACGACACACCACCCTTGTCATCCTTGCCGGTGGAGATGGTGCCGACATCGCCGCCGGATTCGTAACGGGCTGAGGTCTGGCCGAGGTGCCATTCGCTCGCAGTCTGCTGTGCGCGCTCGAGATCGTCCGTCATCGTTCAACTCCTTGTATGGGTCATGTCGTGGGCGCGAAGGCCTCAGGGGTGCTTGAGCTGCGCTTCCAGCTCGGCGGCCCGTACGGCCGTACGGTTGAGCCGGCACTCGTTGGCGCCCAACATATCCGCCGTGCCCCCGTCGGTGGGAGGTGCGCAGGCCTTGTCCCGATCCGCAATCCAGGCGCGTTCCTGGTCGCGCAACGCAATACGTTGAGTTTCCGCCATCGATTGGCGGAGTGCCTTGTAGGCAGTATTCAACCGCTTGTCCTGGAAGTCGTATTCCGAACCGATGCAGTTGTTCACAGCGAGAGTCACGCCTTGCGATGCTTCCAGGCACTTGTCGTAACCTGGCCGCAAGGGGGGCGCCTTATCGGCGTCCGCCGGGGGAGCCCAAGCAGGGCTCACGGCGACTCCCAAGGCCAGGACAAAGGACAGACGCATCCGTACAGCACTCATCGGGATTCCTGGTTACGGCCTCGGGCCAAGCCCGGTGATTCGAGCGAAGCATACGCAAGACATTAAATGGATCGCAACCCTGTGGTGGCATCGACGAATGCATGATGCCTATCGATGAGATCGTTGCGAATACCATTTACCCATCGCAACACGAGCCCGAACGTGACTGCGGTAGACATGAGGAGCACGCGGAGCGAAGCCGCGGCCAAGTTCGGCAGGAGGAGAAAGCCACATAGCGCGCGTGCAGTAGTAGCACTGCATACACATTCGGGATGCGCCCGGCCTATCGGGAATCATGGTCGACCTTCAGGGCCCCGCGAGCGGGATTCAGTCAAGCAGAGTATTGCGCGCAGCGCCTTTAGTTATGCCGGCGTGGACCTAGAGCCACGCAGCAACTCCACCATGCCGGGAACATGTCCCCCGCCGGCTAGCGCTGAAGCTAAAGCTACCGTCTCGACATTGAGCTGACGCCCCCGGCGGCACCTGATTGTCGGTCGTATGCGCCGGTCGATGAATGGAGGCACCGTCATGGTTGGTGTAGTACCCGCCTTCGACGAGAGTTGCCGGGGCGCTTTGAGTCGACTGATCACGCTGTGCTGCGCTGGGCGCTTGTCGAGCGACGACAGGGGAAGCGAAAAGAAGGGCGGCGAGGATGATTGCGACGATTCTATTGGTGGCTTCGAGCGTCATCGCGCTGAACTCCATGATGGAAGCGACGCGGCGTCGCCCTGCAATGCCTGTCGGCGGCATTCGATGTTTCTTTAAGGGGACTGCCGGAAATGCATATCGAAGTCGAGATATGGGCCGGAAGCTCAGTAAGCAATTGCCGACATAAATAGCAGGGGGCATCCATACGGGAGATCCGGCGTATCGTGTCCAACGGCCGGAGTGCTAGCATCCGCGGCCACGCCACAGGGGAAAACTCATGACTTATCGCTTCACGAAGGCCGCGCCGTGGCTTACTCGCTTGCTTACGTCGCTCGCAATCATCAGCTTGTCTGCATGTTCAGTTCCCCGCTCCGTCAAAGAGGGCGGCACGATCCCAGGTCAGCAGGTGATCCCCGCCAAGAAGGTCCTGGTCCTCGCCATTAAGGATGGACAGGAGCAGGGGCAGCCGCCGGCCGTCGGGAGCGGCGCCGGTCTGGCTGCCGCACTGAGGAAGGCCCTCGCAGGCCACAACATCCCGGTCGCGATCACGGCAGACTCGACGGTCGAGCAAGGCTTTGCCGACGCCGCTCGCAATGACTCCGCATACGTGATGCAGGCCACGATTACGCACTGGGAAGACAACGCGACAGCTTGGTCAGGGAAGGGCGATCAGCTCTTCATCTCGGTGGAGCTCTACGACGCGAGCTCACACGAACTGGTCGCCGCCGCCACCCACAAGCGGACCGCGACCGGCGCTACGTTCGTGTCAGGTACCCCAGATCGCTTCGTGGATGAGGTTTCCACGGGCGCGCTTGGGAAGATCTACGGTTGGCCAACTCCGAAGTGACGATTTCAGATAACAATCGCATTATGGGAGGGGCCTGAAGTCCTCCAGAAGATACGACCGATGCGTATGAGCCGAAAAACAGAGATGTGTGAATGAACAAGATCGTTGTACTTCAAGGTGCTGGAAACCGTGGCAAGAGCACGACCCTGAAAATTGTCTACGAGCATCTCCTGAACAAATTCAGCCTTCTTGCTGAAGAACGTGTTACTTCCGGTGGCCGTGCAATGTATCGACTGGACGTGCGCTCCGACGTGCGAGCGATATTCTCTGTAAATGGAAAGTACGTTGGAATCGAGAGTCAAGGTGATCCAAACAGCCGTTTGAGGGACAGCCTAGATTTCTTTCAGCGGAAGCGGTGCGATCTTATTATCTGCGCTACAAGGACGCGCGGTGATACTACAGATATCGTTCGAGCACTCGATCCTCCATACTCCATTGAATGGGTCGCAAAGTCGGTAGCTGTAGGCGATGCTTCTCAGCATCAGTGCAACAGCAGAGACGCGGCGACGATAATTTCTTCAATAACGGCTATCGCTGCGTCCTAGGACGGACTGTGACGACTTCTCTCACCCGCAGAGCGGATCCTGGGTGTTCCAGGCCTTCGGCTCTGACGACCAAGAGGCACTGATGAGACTATTCATTTGTTTGATCGCAGCGAGCGCTCTGGCCGCATGTGCGAGTTCAGGCGTGCGCGAGACGGGGAAAGATACGTACTCGGTGTCGATCCGAGCGCCTTTCTCTGGACCTGCTCGTGCAAAGGGCGATGCGTTAAGGGATGCCAATGCCTATTGCGCCAAATTGGGTAAGCACATCCAGGTCGTGAGCGAGAATTCGAACGAATGCATGTTGCACGGTGGATGCGGCGAGGCTGAGGTCGTATTCATGTGCCTTGACGAGCATGACCCGCGATACTCAGGACATCGCTAGGACAATCCGACGCGGCAAAAAAGAACACGGCTGGCGTCGGCCCGAGACACCAGAGACGAACACTGCGCACGACGCTGTGGTCAATGTTTCCGCGTGTTTTATCGCTTGCCCAGAGGGTGAAGAGTGAAGACGAGTGTGCTTAATGCCTTAGCTGCGTGGTCGTGGCTCCTGTTTTTCTCGCCCGTCGCATTCGCCGGAGCCGGGACACACGGGACAGAGATCAACACCACGGAGGTTTGCAGTGTCCTGAAAAGCCCGCAGGCGTTTGTGAATCAGGTGATTCGGATTCGAGGGTTTGTCATTCTCGGAGAGGATCACATGAATATCAGCGATAGGGCGTGCCCTGGTCGCGGAATTGAACTGGTTATCAAGTCAGAAGCAACCCTGGATCACAAGGATATCCATCGATTCTACGTGCAGATGAACCATCAGGGACGCAAAGGGTTTGCAACGATAACGGGACTCTTTCAGGCCGATCCAGATCCGTTGACGCCCTATGTGCTCAATATCGAGCAAGTGAAAGATGTCACGCCGTGAAGTGTTGCAACTGGCGCAATCAGGCTGCTCGAACGGTCTGGTGACCCGATAACCACTCTGACTGTGGAGCACTAAGCATGAGATTCTCGACGTTCCTGGTGGCGCTCCTTCTCGTTTCTGCGGCGGGTGGGCCTACGGTGGCGACCCAAGCGCCGGGCTGCTCGCCGAAAGAGTCCGTGCGGCAGGAATCGATGGTCGCGAGCATCAACGATTGGCGTGAGCTCTAGTCTTCATTCAACGCCGACCATTCATGCACCGGCGAGGCTTTTGTCGAGGTTTGGAGTGCCTACAGTGAGACGGTCGCAAGGCTGCTTGCCGAGCAGTGGAATGACCTCGACAAGCTCTCGAAGCTGACCGCAGCGCATCCGGGATTCAAGCGCTTCGTTATAAAGCACCTGTCTGACGAGACTATTCCCGAAAGCGCCTTGAGCAAGGTACGCGAGCACGCTGAGCACGAATGCGCTTCAGGGATGGAACAACTGTGCAAGGAACTAGCCGCCGCAACCAAGTAGCGGTGAGGGCCGGCTGACGTCTATCGGCGCGGCCTCCCGGACCTACGACGCCACGGCAATACAACCGCCAACGCGACAGCGGGGCAGGTCTGGGGATATGGGTACGACGGTTGGCAGCTGCGTGTACAACGCCGATGGGGAGCGGGGCTGGAAAAGCCGCCGGTTCGGTTTCGACTCGTTTCATTTATGGGGAAGAAAGCTCGGCAAGCAATTGCCGACATAAATAGCTGGACCCGCTCGTGCGAAGGGCGGTGCCTTAAGGGATGCCAATGCTTACTGCGCGAAACGGGGTAAGCACATTCAGGTCGTGAGCCAGAATTCGAATGAATGCATGTTGCACGGCGGGTGCGGTGAGGCCGAGGTCGTCTTCATGTGCCTTGCCGAACGCGACCCCAGACATTCCAAGTCAGCTAACATGTACGCATTCGCCCGGAATTGCTCGCGATCCTGGCGTGATTCCCGTGAGGCTGAGTGTCCCCGACAACGTTGACTGCCCCGAGGGTTCGTTTTGAAATTGATTCCGAATCAGAAATGGGTTCAATCAGGCCTCATCGGCTTTCTCTGCCTTGCCTCTTCGTTCGTGACGAACGCTACCTGTCTGGATCCCAAGCTCACGGTGGCGAAAGAAGCTGCCAGGGCCGCTCTGGTGGTGGTTGGCGTTGCAATCGAGAGCCACGACGTTCCGGATCCGGAAGATGTCGATTCGTCCATTTATACGATCTACGTGGTTAAGGTGACACGGGTGCTCAAAGGCCGCGCGACAAAGCCTATCTGGCTATTCTCAGAGAACACTACATCAAGGTATCCAATGGATATTGGTAAACCCAACTTGCTTTTCATTTCGAAAGGGCGAGGAATGGATTTCGTCGACAACTGCGGAAATTCTGGTCCGCTCGACGAGCAGAAAAGGGAGTTCGAGCAGGTCAAGGCGCTCGCGTTGAAGGGCCAGCCGTAGGCTTGGTTTTCGCCTCCGAATGCCATTTACCGATCGCAACACGAGCCCGCACGTGCCTGCGGTAGGCATGAGGAGCCAGCGGCCGCTTCCGCCTATGACGGCGAGTGATGCAGTACCAGCACGCGGCAACGATGTTGGTCCTGGTGTCACGGCCGCCGTCCTGTCGCGCATGCAAGTGTTCCGCAGTGCACTGAAAGTGCCGCGCGGAAGGAAGCCGCGAGCCCAATTCGGCAGGCGAGGAAAACCACATAGTGCGGCTGCAGTAGTAGCACTGCCCGTGCTGAGCATGAATGCGATGGCGCGAAGGGATTTAAGGTGGGTCATATGGAGCGCTCCGAAGAAATCAAAAAGATGATTCCCGCGCCCTCTATGAGGTACCTCGGGCACCCGCAGCCGTACGACTATTCGGGCACACACCGACGCTTTCAGCGATCGGCGTGCAATTTGTAACTCAAGACGTCGAGCGACTGCAACATCTGGTCGCTGACAAAATCAGCAGCTTCGCCTACAGACAACTTCGAGTTGTTTTGATACGGTCTTTCCGTTGCCTGCGTCTGCGCACGAAATGCTGCGCAGGCAACCATCGCTCTAAGCGGTGAGAAGCGCGGCCCAGAGGTGTACCACCACCCCTGGACCGCTAACCAAACCAACTGTTCTAGGAGTTGATATGGCTAAGCCAGATCATACGGTAGTAGCTCGCCCGCCGAACCCCCTCGACGGCACCTCCATCGGTCACCGGGCGCTCTGCAGTCCACGCAGACACGGTTGAAGAACCGCGGCGCCAGCCGTTTCCCTGAGTTTTTTCTCGGCCGAGCAACGCGGCACGTCGCCGTGTGACCTGAGAACGGACGCGGCTGCCCCCGCAACACACTTCGTCAATCAAGCCGCACGGCGCCCGGTCACGGGCAGCCGATGAACCCGCGAATCCGTGTGATCCGCGGCACGCTGCGCGATGCGTAGCGTGCCGCACCTGGATGAGGCGGGCAGGGCGGCATTCAAGGAGATCGTCATGACCACAACGAAAGGACGAAACGCCCATCCCGGATTCCACTACCACATCGATCCGGAAGCCACGGCGCACGACCTGATGAACGAAGCCACCGAATGGCTTCAGTACGCACGTAGCCTGACGCGGCTGCTAGCCGACTTCATCCACGAATCCGATACCGTGGACTGTCAGCGTGTGGCGCACGGGCTGGAAGCGATCGGGGCGTTGATGCATATGGGGGTGCAGTGCTCGGCGCAGGCGCATGCCAAGATGTGTTGGGAGCAGGGTGGGTGATTGACGTCGAAACCGGGGTGCTACTCAGATCTGGGGGGACGTCGCCCTTCGTATCGCGCCTCATTCAAGGCGCCACGCTTTCAAGGGTCAAGGCTGGCGTACAAACCGGATACCGCGCACGCCGTTTGCCCATGCGGCAAATCCGTCGACGTGGCCACTTGATGTCCTGCTAAAGACAAAAGTGGTCGTGCCTCGCAGGCGTGTTGTGAAGCCATCCGAAAAGCGCGGTTCCAACTGCCATTCAACCGCAAAGGCTTGCCGCATCAGCAGGCCTTGGGATTCTTGGGTCACCCGGACGCGTTTGTCCAGCTCAGGGCTGTAATAGGTCCCCACGTACTCATGCAGCTCGGAGCCCGTTTTGGCAGGTGCGACCGCGACGATGCGCTGACTCGATGTGCCTGTGCTCGAAGTCAGTGACGTAGCCTTTCCGTTCACCGTGACAAATTGCACCACACGACCGTCGGCGCTTTGGAAGCGCCCGCCGTCAATCTGGCTGAGGATTTCGGTCGACCCCTGCGTCAGAGTCAGCTTCCCGTCGACGATCTTGGTAGACACCAGGTCGCCATTGACGGGGTTCCGAAACAGCCCGACGTATTTCGCCAGATCCGCCGGCTTGCTCGGTACGCCTACAGGCGGTACCAGTGAGGCCGGTGGTGCGCTATCGACATAGCCTGTCGCGTAAAGTGCCTGCTCAGCGACTCTCTCACCCAGCTTTACTGCATCGACGCCGCCGTTGTTGCAAAGCACAGCAACCGAAATCCCCTTGGCCGGATAGCGACCCAACCAGGTTTTGTAGCCAGCGGTCGACCCGCTGTGCGCAACGAGGCGCAGATTGTGCGCGCGAGTTATCTCAAGGCCCAGAGCATATTCGAGCGTCGTGCCATCGCGCAGCTTGCCCGGTGTTTGCAGGGCAGCGACGAGTGCGTCACCGCCGGGCAGCCTCGAAGGTTGGTCGAGGAAGCTGTTCCACCGGAGCAGGTCCCCAACCGTGGTCAGCAGTCCGCCATTCCCGTAGACATTCGTAAAGGGCATGTTGGCGATGAAGCCGTCACTGGATGGCGCATAGGCCAACGCCCGTCCAGGAACGATCGTGCGAAAGTCCTCTCGCCAGCGACTGTGTGTCATCCCGAGCGGACGAAAAAGGCGCTGCTCAGTAAAACGTTCCAGGCTGGTCCCGCTCACCCGCTCGATGATAATTGCCGCCAGGACGTAGTTCGTATTTGTGTACAAAAATTCGGCGCCAGGCGAGAAGTTCAATTCCATTTGGCGCGACGCGAGGTCAAGGATCGTGCTTTGCGTGTGAATCTGGCTTCCCGGTCCGCTACCCGCCAACGCAAGCAAACTCCATTGCTCGCGGAGTCCGCTGGTGTGAGTGAGCAGATGCCGAATCGTTATCGGCGTCCCATAGTTCGGCATCTCGGGCAGATAGCGTCGAATGTCGTCGTCGAGCGTCAGCTTTCCGTCCTGCGCGAGGAGAAGCATCCCCGCGGCGGTAAACTGCTTTGCGAGTGAGCCTGTCTCGAGCACGCTTTCTGGCGTGAGCGGCGCGGCATGCTCAAGGTCAGCTACGCCATAGGCGCGTGTCACAGACGCTGCCCCGGGCGCGTCCACGCCGACGGCGCAGCCGGGCCCGGTCGGAGCGATCGAGGCGAAGTCCGCATCGAGATCGACCAAAAGCCGATTCAGTTGCGGCGAGGGAGGCTGCCCTCCGTCCTCAATGGGGTTACCCCAGGCAACGGTTGCGGAAAGCCATGACACGGCCGCGACGGTAACTGAGCGCATGAGGCGCATTGGACTCTCCGTTTTGATTCAGGACCGCTGAAACTGTTTTGTGTCGTTTGATTCTCACAAGGGAACCAACGTGTCGGGAGTGCCAAAACGCATGCTCCGAAAACATCAAAAGGTCAAAGCCCTGGCGGAGTGCAAGGTGCCCGGCACCTCGCATTGCTGACCTGGCGCAAGCGGTGAGACAAAGGTGTGCTGCCATGGCATCGCGCAATCGGGCGCTCTCTGGAACTGGCTGACCTTGAACAACCTCATCGCGTCGTACGACCTCAATCGCGCCTCGCAGGACTACCCGCGGGTCATCTCCGCAATTCGGGCGCTGGGCATGGCTGCAGAGCTCCAGCAGTCTGTCTGGTTCGTCGCCTCGCTCGCGACCGCCGCCGAGGCCGTCGAGCGCGTCTGGGCGGCGATGGACCCGACTGGCGCGCTCCTGGTGGTCGACGCGACCAATAACGAGGCGTTGATCAAGCCCACAGACTCCGAGGCCGCCGCCGATTTGGCTGACGGCTGGACACGGTCATGGCAGTCCCGCGTCTCCTGAGCGCGCGGTTTGTGCGTCAGACAGAGCATCGATCGCGGACGAAGCCGTGCCGGACCAGTTGGTGCGGGGTCGCGCGGTGTGCGGTGGCAAGCGTGTGCTCGCCGTGGTTCATGACGAGTCCCGGGCGCGGACTGGCGGGGGAGGGGGCGCCACCCTCGGCCACAGCGTTGGGTGGACAGGCGTGGCAACGGCCGGTACCGCTGGCGGCCTTGCCGCGATGACGCTTCTCATGCCCGTGGCATGGAGTGCCGTGCAGCCCGTCTGGTTTGCGCGGCTGGACAGGGAACTCACCGTCGCGGCAGCAATCGGTCAAGCATGCTTGGAATATCGCTCATCGAAGTCGCAATGTTCGCTGCGGAAACGTCCGGGGGTATTTCTCCGTAGCCCCAGGACGCAAAGACCGCTGGGATGCCGAATGCGCGTGCGGCGGCAGCGTCCACGTATCCAGGCATTGCCGTCGTTCGCCTCCAGGCCGGACGAACGTTGGTCGACGGATCTGTGTCGCGTCTGGGGCGGCAAGGACGGGTGGCTCAGCCTGGCGCTGGTTATCGATTGCCACACCCGCGAACTTCTTGGCTGGCATCTGTCGCGCAGTGGCAAGGCCAGCACGGCCGCCGGTGCCTTGGAACAGGCCCTGATCAGCCGCTTCGGCACTCTGGGGAAGGTCAACGCGCCTTTCCTGCTTCGATCGGACAACGGCTTGGTTTTTACCAGTCGTAAATACACCAGCCTGGTTCGCAGCTATGGCTTGCAGCAAGAGTTCATCACGCCGCATTGCCCGCAGCAAAACGGCATGGTCGAGCGGGTGATCCGCACGCTGAAAGAGCAGTGCGTGCATCGCCATCGGTTCGAAAGCCTGACCCACGCCATGCGCACGATCGGCGATTGAATCCACTTCTACAACCACCAGCGACCACATCAGGCGCTGAAGATGAAAACACCCGCTGAGGCGTATGCCTTAGCGGCCTGACCTGTGCAGGAACTGCTGGGTCATTACATCCATTGCGAGCCATCCGGACGCGTTCAAGGCTTTGGGACCATATGCGGCAGGGGCGGCCGTCATCATGGCGCTTCCCACCATCATCGCCGCAGGCAGTGCGGGGGTGACGGCCGTCGAGGCACTGCCGCGAAGGCCGCTGCCGCGAAGGTCGCCGCCGGGGCGGCATAGACGGCCGAGTCCGGTGGAGGGGCAGCGGCAGCCGAAACGGCCGAGGCAACTCCAGAACTAGCCAATTCAGAAGTCCGAATGCAGAAGCTCGGCGAGCTTAGGCAAACCAATGGTCAGACCATGAGCAACAGTCGCATGGCCAGGTTGACCGACAGCATCAAGACCGAAGGCGTGAAGGATCCTCTTGTGGTCACGCAGCACGAGGGTGCAACATATATTCTGGATGGGAATAATCGCGCGATAGCGGCATACAAGGCCGGTCTGAATGAGGTTCCTGTTATCGAGAAGCAACTACCCTGGTCGGGGTTTAAAAGTCCCGGTGATCTGACGTTTGAGCCATGACAGAAACCTTTGACGAAGTTATTCGGTCCGCCGTGATATCGAGTCGGAATCTCCTTCGAGGCGGAAGGAGTCCGGGCGATGTCATCCCCCTGCTTGCAGGCGCTGTGGGTCGTATCGATGACGTTCCCATTCTTTCGATACAGATCGTTTTGAAAACCTGGTTGCCAGAGGCCATACGTGTCGCAGAAAGCGGCAATATTGACCGTGCTGTGGCGGTGCTAAACTTTCTACATAACTTGCCCCTTACACCGGAGCAGCGAGAGCGCTGGAACTTGGACTATTTCCTGGCTATAGAGTTGCCAACGTTCCTGGATACTTTTGGACTCAACGAAGTACCGACTTTAAGCCTGCTGAAAACGCTAGACGCAATTGTCGCAGTGGGTTTGCCAGAAGGCGGTGGAGCGTAGCCATAACCGTTTCAAGTTAAGCAGCCGAAGCCACGGGATGGCTCGATGCTGAGCTTTGTATTGCGTCCCCTGTCATCGCTACGGGAGCAACCGCGCCGAAGGCGCTGGCGGAAGGCCGCACGAGGTCGTCGGGATTCCCATGCACCGATGTATTTGCGCAGCGGCGCGGTTTCGCGGCCGCACAAGTAATCTTTCAGATATGGGCTGACAGAATGACATTGCCATCGGCCTATGTGGAGCTGATGTCAGAAAAGGGATTCTCGTTGTCAGAGCGCTTTGGCATTGCCGACATTGCTCTTCGACGAGAGGACGCATTGGCGGCGGCAGACATGTTGCTTCAGGCCGGGCGCGTGATACTCGGCGGCGACGTGTATTTCAAGTACGGAGGGGGTCTGAGCCTTGCATATGCATTCTGGTCAACCGACCGGAACGACAAAGAGTTGTTTGAGGATTATGTGGCGCGTGCTCACGCACACACCATTTCTTACATCACTCAGTTTCTAGAATCTACAGATTACGAAGCACTGTTTTCACTCGTAACGCCGTCGACGTGATGATTGGCTTCGTGGGGAACCGTTTCTCCACAACGGAGTTGATAGTGACGCGACCGGATTGATGGTGGTATGCGAGGATACGCGTGCGAGTTCGTCATCGGCTCCTTCGCAACAAGGACTGATCAATGGCACTGCCACGACACGCTCTTGCGACGCTCGAGCTGTATTCGACCGAAAAGTGCGGTAGAAAAGGCCCTCTGTTGCGTGGTCAGCAATGGCGCGGCGACCTTCGATTCATGAATGGTGAGGGGAGTTACTACGGATTCCTCGTCGATATGGATGACGAACTTTTCCCGGGAGAGGTTCGTCGCGTCTATCTCGCATTCACCCGCCCGGATCTGGTCGCCCCGCTAGCGAAGCCGGGAGCTAAGGTCCTCTACTGCGAGGGGCATCCAGTTGGCGAAGGTCAAATTCTGGAGTTTTATCTGTCCGGAAAGGGGCTCAAAGGCTGGGCGCCGTAGGAAAGAGTTTGATGACGGGCCCAATCTTCACCAGGCGAAAGATGTCGTACTCCGATCCATCCGTGCGTTCGTCGCGTCGTTGCCATGCCATCACTGGGTTGCAGGTGGACCTCGATGAGGTAACGGTTCCACGATGAGCGCCGTGCGCTGCTGGAGGCGAGGCCGGCAAAGTCATGACTCTATGTCTGCCGTGCAGTTATGTTACTGATAAAATTGGCGCTAAGGTTCTGACTCCATCCCCGGGGGCTAGCACAATGGCAGGCAGCGAATGGTCGGCAACAAAGTCGTCCGAAATTGCGGACGCCATCTACCTGTTTCTTGAGGACACGAACCCGCCGCCGGACAAAGAAACGATGCCGAGGGTGTCAGTGCAGTTGTGCGACCTCATCGAAGACACCCTGAGCACGGTACAGCGCGAAGCGGTCGAGGTTGGTCGCGCTCGCCTCGACGGTAAGGACCACGGTGAATACTCGCGATTCCTCAAGATGTTCGCAGATGCTATTGATGCAGACATGCGAGGGGTATATGCCGACAAGACGGAATCAGCAAGAAACCGACTTGTATGGTGCGCGCTCACCAAAAACAGCACATTGTCCGTGGAATCCGCAGACTTCGTGGTGATGCAGGCCGAATGGGTCGGGCTAGACTTGGCTAGAATCTCTGCGGTGTTCCGTAAGGCCGTGCCTGGCTTTGCGGCTTGGCTGACCGAGCACGGTCGAGGTGTGTTGCCGGAATGAGAATCTAAGCAGCGAGGAGCTGACGGCATGAACTCCGAGTTCGTCCTCGGTCACATCGACGGAAGCGACCGGGGGGCAGCTTCCAAAGGCTTACAAAGCGATGCAGACGCTTCTCCACTCTCTCAAGGCCTTCCTAATATCGCAGAGAGTCTGGGACGTGCAGGAGCGTGGGAGTTGGTCGATGGGCGACTGCAAATGAGAATGCTCGTCGGGAAGATGACCCATACTGAACAACTTCAGGTCCAGAAAGATTTGAATAATCAGTAGGGGTAATTCCTCAAACCATAGGTGTTGACATGAACGTCGTTATGGGCATAGCGTTTCTCTTGATCAGTGTCGCGGGTTACCAAGACGTCACAGTTCAGCAATTGAACTCGACGCCGGAGGTCTTCGACGGCCAGAAAGTGACCGTATCTGGCTGGATAGTTATTGATGACGAAAAGCGCTACATCGTCGCTCAGAAAAAAAACTACACCATGTGGCGAAAGGGTGCTTCCTGCCTGTCCGTGATTAACGGCGGTGGACTTGATGCCCGAGAGACAGATTTTAATGGCAAGCACGTGAGTCTTAGAGGCGTGTTTCGAGCTGACGTTCACAAGGACGGTGTCGTCAGGCTTGGCCTATGCAGTGCTACCGCTATCGATTTAGAAAACGCACCAATTGATGGAAAAATCGAACGGACAACGGATGCCAGCCAGTAGCGGGCGGAAGCTATACCACGGACGCCGCGCCCAGAGAGTGAGGCGCTCTTACAAGCCCAGGCGAAAGACGTACGGGGAGGGTGAATATCAGGACATCACTCCTGCCTGATGTGGCTGCGGTTATGTACCGCGCTCGGTTCCGCTGAGTGCTTGTCTCATGATGGCGGTCTCTAAGTTTTTACAGATACGCTATTGACGATATCGGTTCCATCCCGGGTTTTGCGGCCTGGCTTTCGTCCCATCGGGGCGCACAGCAGTGCCAACAAAAAAGCCGCCCCGAAGGACGGCTTCAAAGATGCAGCAATTGCGCATGGTCAAACCAGGCACCGTTCTTTCTAAGTGACGTGGGCCCACTTTTTCGACACAGCCCACAACTAGAGGTAAGGTCGCTTCACCCACCGGCCCGATCGGACCCCGGAGGAGCGATGAAGAAGTCGCGGTTTACCGAAGAACGGGTCATCTACGCGCTGCGCCTGGCGGAGTCAGGAACGCTCGTCACGGACGTCTGCCGGCAGATGGGCATCAGCGAGGCCACCTTCTACGTCTGGAAGAAGAAGTACGCCAGCCTCGGCGTGGCCGAGCTTCGCCAGCTGAGGCAGCTAGAGGAGGAGAACGGCCGCCTGAAACGACTGGTCGCCGATCTGACCCTGGACAAGCAAATCCTGTCGGAAGTTATTCGAAAAAAAATCTGAGGCCAGGCCGCCGCCGGGACGTTGCTGATTGGGTCCATGAGCAATTTCAGGTGAGCGCCCGACGCGCATGCGGACTGGCCGGGATTCAGCGCGCGACGTGATAGTACAAGAGCCAGGCCAAGGATCAGTCGGCACTGCGCATGCGCATCCGAGACCTGGCCCAGGCCCGCCCTCGATTTGGCTACGAGCGCATCACAGTGATGCTGCGCCGCGAGGGCTGGGCGGTGGGGCGTAAACGTGTCCACCGACTGTATTGCCTGGAAGGCCTGCAGCTGCGCATGCGTCGTCGCCGGCGCAAGGTCATCAGCTTGCATCGGGGGCCGACGCCCGCGCCGACGGCCGCTCACCAATACTGGGCGATGGATTTCGTCTATGACCAGCTCGTCAGCGGAAGGCCGTTTCGAGTGCTGACGGTGATCGATAAGTGGAGTCGTGAGAGTATCTTGCTGGAGGCCGATTTTTCGTTGAACGGTCGACGCCTCATCGCGGCGTTCGATCGACTGGGTCCGCAGCATCCGTTGCCCCGGGCGATCACGGTGGATAACGGCACGGAACTCACCTGCAAGGTCGTTGACGAATGGACGTACAACCACGGCATCCACCTGGATTTCATCCGCCCAGGGCGTCCGACGGAGAACGGTATGATCGAATCATTCAACGGTCGCTTGCGCGACGAATGTCTCAATGTCCATGCGTTCGAATCGATCGAGGATGCGCGGCAAAAACTGGAAGCCTGGCGCAACGACTACAACCAGCATCGACCCCGCGGATCGCTTGGTCATCTGGCCCCGAGCGAGTACGCACTGAAAGGTCAGGAAGCAACGTCAAAAGCGGCCCGACTCTAGTTTAAACGTGTATGGAAAATGGGACGACGTCATTGCCCGGAGACCTCGGTTTATGTCTGGAGTAAGTTTACGGGGGGTCGACACCTGCGGCTACGCGCATTCACCGCTGCACTGAGCGGTTCCTCAGGGATGACGCAGGACCGCTTGCGGCATCTTCCAACTAGTCATCATTCGACTGCCGTCCGATTTCCATCGTCTGCCCGGTCCTGACGGCCCGGAACGGAGATGAAAGGTGCGACTAAGCCGGGCGGGTCCCCGGTCGAGAGTCCATGGTCATCACGATTTTGTAGAAGCCATGATGCCTATCCGTGCCGCACACCGCGCGACCCTGCGAGCGGTCGTCCGTCGCCTCGAAGACGACTGACTTGCTTCGCGTATTTGCCATCATGGGAAACTCAAGTCCAAGCCAAGTTTCTTGCCGAAGGCGAAGGTGGCGAGCAACAGGGCCACGGCCAACAGCACGAAGATGACGGCGAACAAAGCCACCTTGCCCGCCGTGCGTAGCACTGCACGCCTCTCAATGGGCTTTCCCTTCTTACCTTGATCGTAATGCCACTTGATGGCGAAAAACATGCCCGTGCCGAATACGGCAACCTTGAAGGTAATGAAGACTATGGGTACCCAATCCATTTGTTATTTCCACGCTATTGCTCGTCGCTTTCCATGCTGACGAATTTTTGTAAAACGCTGCTTCAGCAGCTCCAATTTTTAACATCAGCTGTCAGCGCCCACCCTGCAAGAATGATGTTTCACGCTCTACAGCCATACTACCCAAAAGAATTTTCCATACATTGAGACAAATTGCCCCAGCCGAAAACGCGCAGGACCAAGCTTCTTCCCACCTCGGTAAGTCGGGGCTCGCACGCCTTACGCAAGCCCTCAATGTCCCAGCGATGTTCCAGCTTGTCTCGAAGCTTCTTCGCGTCCAGGCACTGCTTGCCATCGACTTCGGCCATCGAGCGCACAACATCGGGCGCTTTGTTCTCCCAGTCCGAGGTGAGTTGAATGTGCAGAAGAACACCGTCGCGAGTCCGGTAGGCGATGGGCTGGTGAACCCATCCGACCGTTCCCCTCTGTGCTCCTTGCGGTGCATGGAAGAATGCCTCCACGCTTGAAGAGGTACCGGAAACCAGCGCGATCGCACCGATAACTACTTCGTCCAACGTCATGGGCCGGATCGTGCCACTGGCCGCGGTGGGCGTCGAAATCAGCGTCGTCGCGACTAAAGCGGCAAGTAGCGGCGCAGAAAAGCGGCTCATGTGATCGACATCCTTCCGATGTGGTTGCTGATGCGGTTGCGGGGCTGGAGGCGATCGGGGCGTTGACGCATATAGGGGGCAGTTTGCGGCGCAGGCGCATGCGCGGACGTATTGGGAGGAGGGTAGGTGACGTCGGAACCGGTCTCCTACTGAAGTCCGGAAACGCTCCTGACGGCCTCGGAAAATGGCACTTGACAGCCAGCACGTTCCCGGCACAATCACCGCAAGTATTTGCGATGAACGCAGGCTTCTGCGATTTGTCTCACTGTACGGGCAGGGGGCCAGTGTTTTCGCAGCGCTCGTCGACTCGTTTCGAGTCGGCCCAGGCGATTGCATTGGCCGTTCACAATGAGGCAAGGATGCAGGAGTTTGGATTGGACGCCATCCAAGAGGCTCAGTTGCCCGAAGATCGCGATCGCGATGATCACGCGGCAGAGTCGGGAGCCCCAGGGGAGCCCCTGGACCAAGGGCTGCACGGGCTAATCCTTTTAGCCCGCTTCCACGGAATCGCTGCCGACGCCGCACAGTTACGCCACGAAGCTGGTGTGGGCGACCGCGATTTCACCGAAACCGAGTTGCTTCTGACCGCTCGGCGGCTCGAACTCAAAGCGCGCGTCGTCCCCCAGCCCGTCGATCGCATTGATCGTATCGCGTTGCCAGCGCTTGCCCTTTGCGGTGAGGGGCAGACATTCGTGGTCGCGCGGGTTGCGGGCGACAAAGTTCTGATCCAAGACCCGGCCGACGGTCGTCAGCATGGACGAATTCCGCGCTCGCTACCGCGGCCGGTTGATTCGCGAGCAAGAACGCATTAGCGCCGAGCGGGAAGTGGATTCTCTACGTCACCGCCGTGCCGAGTTGATTGCGGGGATCGCCGCAGCGCGCCAGGATCGCAATGCGACTGTGGCGGAAGCGCGTCGGCAGTGGCTGGATCAGGAGCGCGAAGCCGGCGAACTGATTCAGCAGGCGGGGCCGGATGTTGAGCGGGCTTCACAACGCAGCGCCCTGATGCAGCTCCGGGCTCCCGTCGATGGCGTGATCCAGCAGCTGGCAATTCATACGGTCGGCGGCGTGGTCACGGCTCAGCCCTTAATCGCCGTTGTGCCCGACGACCAGTCCGCCGAGGTCGAGGCGACGATTTTCAGTCAAGACATTGGCTTCATTCATGCCGGTCAGGCAGTCACGGTCAAGCTGGACACCGTTCCCTACAACGCTTTCCGGTGCGCATTGCGCTGAGTACAGGGTCCATGGACATTGATGGGACTCGCGTCGCATTGAGTCCAGGAATGTCATTGTCTGCGGAGGTTCGCACGGGTAGGAGGCGCGTCATCGATTACGTGTTGAGTCCGCTTCGACGAAGCGTTTCGGAGGCAATCCACGAGCGCTAGAACTTTAACGTTTCGTAGCGCACAGCGCACGAAACTCATTTCTCCACCGGAGGATCCATGAATTACCTGCGATGCGCATTCTTGATCATGGTGACGGGGTTGATCGGCGCAGTTGGTATACGTCAGACGCGTGTGTATTACGGTTATTGCCCCAGTTCTGGGCATACTCCGAGCGACCAAGAGCGTATCCGCTCTGCGGTGCAATACGAGTTGCACACGTTTCGCTTTTTGTCGCCCACGTATAACCCGGCATACGAGAGCGTGGATGCTTTTCTGAAGGCGTTTCCCGATTGTTGCACCGTCGTCGATGGTGCACCGGAAGTTTCGTCGCCTACGTTCTACGAGCGAGTGACAGGGATTACTTACCGCATCGTGGCAATAAGGCGACAAGCAATAGCCGATGATGAAGCGGATAAAACCCTACGAATGAGGTTTGTTCCCATGAGTGTCTGCGGCAAAGGGCATTCGCTGCTGGACTGAACGGTTCCTCAAGAATGATACGGGCCTACTTGCGGCATCTTTCAACTAGTCATCATAGGACAAGGATTTCTTCATGAAAATCGCTTTCGCCTTGAATAATTCTTAAGTGCGATTCGAGTGAGCGTCGGAGAATCTTTCCGCGACGTCTATTGCAAGGTCACCATGCAGCGCTAAGCGCAATTCATCCTCTGAGGTGTCTACCGATGAAGCCGACCGGTCTTCTGGCCCTGACGGTTCTTGGGATTGGTCTGGCACTTGTTGGGGTGCGCTAAGGTCGCGCGTATTACGGCTACTGCCCAAGCATTCAGGCATACCCTTCGCCCCAGATGCGCCACCGATGCAGCCATCGGATACGCGCTCGGCTATTTCCCTCCACGACTTGCGATCATCAATGCAAATCGCACGGCTGTCGCTTACCCATTTGCCGCGAAAATTTCGGCCTACGGCGGTGTGGATGAATTTCTGAATGCCTATCCAGACTGTTGCTCCGCTGTCGAGCAAGGTTGGGAAGGTTGGCGCCCGTTGCTCATTGAGCGTCTGACGGGGCGTACCCTCGGAGTCGTCGCTATTGAACACACTGCGATGTATGCAGACGGCGGCCAATTGAGAAAAACCATCAGTAGGGAATTTGTTCCCGTCAGTGCTTGTGGCGAAGCACGCCCCGAATTCCATTGACAAAGGTCTGACTCAGGCTCGACTGCCTCGAATCGACTGACCCATAAATCGGGCAAGGCTTCACAGCGCTGCGCCATGGCCTTCATTTGATGAGGCTCATCATGCGGTCCGCCCCACGTCCAGAGCCGGCCCGGAGTCCAAATGGAAGAACCCTACGATTGTGTCGTGGTCGGTGCCGGTCCTGCCGGACTCACGGCCGCCACTTACCTTGCGCGCTACCGCCGCCGAGTCCTCGTGATTGATGCAGGAGAGTCACGAGCGCGCTGGATTCCCGTCAGCCACAACTGTCCCGGATTTCCGTTCGGCGTCGGAGGCCGGGAACTGCTTGGGCATTTCCGCGCCCAGGCCGAACAGCACGAGGTTCCTTTCATGGCCGGAACCGTCACAGCCGTGGAGCCGTCGGAGGGTGGCTTCCAGCTCAACGCGGCGGGGTCGACCGTTTCTGCCCGGACGGTGTTGGTTGCTGCCGGTATCAGGGACCGGTTGCCAGCGGCAACAGGCATCGAGGACGCTATCGCGTCGGGCGCGCTGCGCCTTTGCGCCGTGTGCGATGGCTATGAAGCCCGCGATGAGGCCATCGGGGTTTATGCGCCGGTATCCGAGGGGCTTGGTCACGCCGGATTTCTGCGGACCTTCTCCGGACGTGTTGCCGTCCTCAGTCCGGACGATGACACGCCCTCGGCAGACGAGCGCAGCCGTGCCGAGGCGATGGGTGTTGCCCTCCATGCCGGCGTGCACTCATTGAGCTTTTCGGCGGCGGGGTGCGAGGCTAGAACGATCGACGGACGGGTGCACCGGTTTGACACCATTTACCCCGTCCTGGGGTGCGAGCCGGGCACCGGGCTACTGACGGGGCTTGACGTGCGAACCGATGCCGCCGGGAAACTGGTGGTGGACGGTTCCATGGAGACCAGCGTTCCAGGCATGTTTGCAGCAGGCGATGTCGTGTCCGGCCTCAACCAGATCAGCGTCGCAGTGGGGCATGCGGCCGTGGCGGCCACCGCGATTCACCACCGACTGCCTCCCAATTTTCGGCCTTTGGATGGTCGCCAGCGACTGCGTGGTGACCTGCCATCGGTCGCGTCCTGACCCCGTGAGTGTCTTCCTCGAGCCTGTGGTTCTCAGTCGGCGGGCGGTCGCGGGCCTACGGCATCCTCGGCTTCGTCTTCCAGTTTCGCCTGTTCGAGCGCTCTGAGGGCCGGAACTAGCTGCTCTTCAAAAACGTTCATTTCGTCCGGCGTCAGGCTTGCTCGTCCGCCTTCGATCGCCTTTTGAGCGACGGCAAACGGAGCGCCCCCTTCGAAGACGAACCCACCGGCTATGAGTTCCTTCAGGGACTCGGACAAATCGTTATCGATGTGGTCATTCCAACCCATGCGGTCTCTCCCGTTGGGATGCCGGGCAGGAAGCCCGGCAATGTCGCGACGAGCAGAACACAAAGCCTTCGGCCTCACCATGATGGATGTGTCAACGGCAAATGACGCAGCACTGACGCGCGCAGCTTCGTGGGAGCGCATGCTCTTCTGAAGAGGCTCAGACGATGAATGTTACGAAACTCCAGCGCGGCCCCACGGACCCGACACTGATCAACGTGCATGAAGCCCAGGACCTGAAATATTGGTCTCGGTCGCTTGGTGTATCCGCTGAGCGTTTGATCAAGGCCGTCGAGGAGGTAGGTGCGATGGCTGACGATGTGCGTGCTGAACTTCGTCGACAACGACGGTGAGGCGTTCATCGGAACGGTGAGTCGGGATACCATGCGGCGAGCGAAGCTCGAACCCTTGAGGACGACCTCCGATGACTCAGGTTTACATGCTCCTACATCGCAGATCGCGTTATCGAATATCTCAGACGAAGCCTGGTTTTCGGCCTTAAACGGATGGTTTCACTGCCGACGCCTATCGACTCGACAAGGATCATTGGAGCGAAGGGATCATCACAACCAGCCCCGATGACCCTTTGGATGCGTAGCACGAAACCTTCCGCTGCAAGCACGTAGGCTCTCATAGGCCACTCATGCCGAGGTGATGGCGTTCGATCACCCGTATTAACGATGGTACTAATATCCGTGCAGCCGTGGGGTGGACGTTGCCGAAGGTTACAGTCGGTCCCGTGCAACCGCCCCGTTCGCCGTCATTGCCTCCACCTAAGAAAGACGACACCACTCCTCCGGAGTAGCACTATGGATTCATTTGAACTTGGATTTCTTTTGGGGGCAAGCCCTGGGATCATCTACATTCTCAGAAACATGAAACATATGCTTCGCGTCCGCGACAAGGCGAAAGAGCTGGCACGCGAGCAGGGAGAAAAGTGGCTCGAGTTCTCATCATGGTCGGACAGTTTTAACTTCATCTTCCAGCCTCAGCGCTACGTTCGCGGAGAAGACAGCAAAGGGACGCGCGCAGCCAAGGAAATGATTCTTTCTGAAAGGCACAGATACTTTGTACGACAGGCCATAGGCGGCGCGATACTCGTTGTGGGTGCCGTAGGCGGCGCAATCGGGGGAAGCGCGCTTCAGCACTTTGGTGGTCTGTCCAATTAACGAATATCCCATTTGAGCTGGCTCCTGCCGGCCATGACGCTCCTTGGCAGCGTTCCTCGTCACATGCTCCTTCGCGCAATCTCTGGCCAGGGAGTGGCGCTCGGGCCGGACAGGCAGAAGTAGGGGCGACAGAAAAGCCACCCAAAGGACGGCTTCTCGAGATGCGGCAACTGTCCATGGACGTGCCATGCACAGCAGTTTTCTAAGCCACTTGACCAGTCGCACACGTCCCGCATCTCTTGATCAACGATGACCAGGATCCCGGGCTCGTCGACGGGCCAGGGCAAAAATGTTTCTTCCATTGACAGGCAAGGTCAAAACGCTACGATCCCGTGACACATTCCCGTATACGCGTAATGTGTCCCGGGCGTTGGGGAAGATTAGGTTGATCGCGTCCCACTCTCCGCCATGTTGGAAGGAAACCCCTGCTTACAAGGGGATTTTTCTGTTGCAGTTTCTTTGCTAAGAAGTCAAGGAGCGATTGATGGAGCAAGAAGAGTTTGTAGCAACGTTAGTGCATGCTGACGAATACAAGTATCAGATCAATCGAGTGACTGGTTTGACGACGCAGCGCATCCAGTTTTTGAATCGCAAGTTCGCGTCGAAGGTGGGCGGCGAAGTAATCGCCATTCCTATCGAGCAGTGCGTCTTTATTGCATATAGAGACAAGCGACCATTGCACATCATCGTACTGGGAGCGCTGTTGAGCCTCGTCACCTGGGGTCCATTCGTCTACCTTGCGATGTATTGGTCGTCGATTTCGCCCACCCCGTACGTTCGAGTGGGCCTTCTCCTAATGGGTGGTGTGACCGGCCTGCGCATGACTTTCGGCGCGCGTCGCCATGAGCTGATTTTTGCGCTGAGGGGTCGCCGTGATGTCAAGTGGATGTCGCGACCGGGGGACTTCAAGTACAAGCAGTCCGCCGTTAACAAGGTTGTTGAATTTGCCCGAGAGAAGGGGTTGCTGATGAGGCGGTCGCGTTGAACGACTCGCGACCTGACGACCACGTCGCGGTTCGTCTGACAATCAGATCAGCTTTCGGTGCATAGAAGGAGGGGGAATGAAACATCGCTTTCGCGTGAGTTGGCTGTGGTCGGCCTTTCTCGGCTTCGCAACGGCAGCGCCTACTGTGTCGGGCCAAATTCACACTCCACCGCCAGCAGTTGAGGCAGCCCCGAAACCGAACAATGAAATTTCTGGATGTCAGGTGGGCATCTACGAATACGCTGGTTACGTCGCTATACGGGACAGGGGGATGGCGGTGACAGCGGTCCCGGTACGGGCCACGAACGGGCCGGAGAAGTTACAAGTTGAAGCGGCACGTCGTGCCGTTGCTCACCAGATCTGGACACATCCGAACTGGGATGCCGCCGAGGTAAAGCGGCGCTCATGAATCCGACACCGTCGATTCTCAAGGTGTAACGCACGGCATGGAGGCCATCGGTGCCATGGTGCACATGGGGGTTCAATGCACGGCACAGGCGCATGCGCGGACGCTTTGGGAGAAGGGCAGCCCATAGTCGGACTTGCGCGTGTGCAACTATATGGATTTGGTCAGGCACTAACCGACGTTCGACCGCTACGGCCCACCATTGCGGACTATCGTGAAATCTTCCGAACCCACTGAACCAAGCGCTCGCGCAAGGATGGCGCATGAGCCTTCAGCCAATGTGCTGATTGAGGACAGGGCTCGATATACCCATATCGCCATGCTGCTGCACTGGACGATCGCGTTGTTGATCATCGCCAATGTCGCCCTCGGCCTTAGTGCCGCGCTGCTGCCGAGCTCGATATTGTCGGATACGGGTGCGCGCGTGGTGATCGACATGCACAAATCCATCGGCATCACGGTGCTTGGGCTGGCCAGTTTGCGCGTTCTGTGGCGGTTGACGCATCGACCGCCGCCGCTTCCTAGCGTGTTCCTTGGCTGGGAAAAGGCTACGGCGCACGCCGCACACATCACACTTTACGTGCTGATCTTCGCGCTGCCACTCAGTGGCTGGATGCACGATTCGGCGTGGAGCGCTGCCGCATCGCATCCGATGACTTTGTTCGGCGTGGTGCCATGGCCTCGCATCGGTTTTCTGATGCATTTCGAACCTGGCTTTCAAGAACAACTCCATACGCAGTTGGGAACGCTGCATACCCTATGCGGCTATGCACTATATGCGGTTCTGGCACTGCACATTCTGGGCGCGCTCAAGCACCAGTGGATCGACCGCCATCCGGTCTTGGGACGGATGCTTCCGAAATGTTGATGGAAACGCCTCTTCTTGCTCTCGATCGCGCGCGAGCGCTGACCTCGCCGCGCCTCTCGCCCGTGCGCACACCTTTGATCAGTGTGCTGATCCACGGCGGCGTGATGGCGCTGTGGATCGTGTTGTTCGCGCGGGCATTCTTCCTGCACGGCGTCGTTGCCTGGTCCACCGGCATTGCGTATGTCATTTACGACACGCTGCTGCTGGTCTTCGTAGCGTGGAACTCACTCTCGCTCATGAGGCCGTCACCCGTTGCGGCCAGTGGCGCCCAGCCGACGCTTGGCGTGGCGGTTGCCGCGCATAACGAGGCGGCGGTATTGTCGATCACCCTCAATGCGTTGCTCGGCCAGACCCGCGTACCGACGCAGATTGTGATTGCCGATGATGGATCGACCGATGGTACAGCCGCGCTTCTGGCTGAACGCTACGGTCTGGTTGACCCTGGCGAGGGCAATCTGAGCGAACCAAGTCCGTCCTTCCCCGCATTGCGCTGGCTGCGCATGCCGCACGGTGGCAAGGCGCGCGCCTTGAATGCGGCCATTGTCTTGATGACGACCGACACGGTGATGACCGTCGATGCGGATACGCTGCTCGAACCGGACGCATGTGCGGCCATGTCCCGTGCGTTTGCCGGATCGCCAAACCTGGTAGTAGCAGCAGGCTTGCTGTCGCCGGTGTGCAGTCGCACGGCCAGCGGTCGCTTCTTTCAGTGGTTCCAGACCTATGAATACATGCGCAACTTCATTTCCCGCTATGCGTGGATGCGAGCGCATAGTCTTCTACTGGTCTCCGGTGCCTTTGCGTGCTTTCGACGCGACGCATTGTTGACGGTCGGTGGCTTCGATCCGGATTGTCTGGTCGAGGACTATGAGCTGATTCACCGGCTGCGTCGCTATGCTCTGGATCGTGGTCTGGACTGGGATGTACGCGTGATCGGTGGCGCCAGGGCGCGCACGGACGCGCCAAGCACCTTGCCCAGCTTTCTGCGTCAGCGGCGACGCTGGTTCGCCGGCTTTCTGCAGACGCAGTACTGGTATCGCAGCATGATCGGAAACCGGCGTTACGGCCTGATCGGCACATTGATGCTACCGGTCAAGGCTTTCGATACGGTGCAGCCGCTTTACGGACTGACAGCCTTTTTCCTGCTGCTCGCCTTTCTCCTTGGTGGCCATGTCGCGATCGTGCTGCCAGTGTTGATCATCATCCTGGGCAAGATCGCCGTCGATCTGGCGTTTCAGGCCTGGTCCGTGCATTTGTACCGACGGTGGAGTGGCGACAGTACAACCTCAAGTTTTGGCATGGCGTTGCTCGCGTCGATCCTGGAGCCGTTTTCATTCCAGTTGATGCGCCACGGCGGCGCGGCACTGGGCTGGTTGTACTTCTTGCTCAGGCGTAGCGAGTGGGGCACCCAGCACCGGGAAGGGCTCAACTCTGTCGAGGAAGGACGCTAGGTTCCCGGCGAACCGGGGGTCATGGGGTGAGGACAACCTTGCGGCAGTCTGCTTCCTTCTTGTCAAAAATCTCGTACCCCTTTGCGGCGTCGGCGAGCTTCATGCGGTGAGAGATGATGATGTCCGGCTGCAATTTGCCGTCTTCGATAAATTCAAGGAGTTCCGGCAAGTACTTCTGGACATGGGTCTGACCCATCGCCAGGGTGAGGCCCTTGTCGAACGCATCCCCGATGAGGAACGCGTGGATGAAGCCGGCATAGACCCCCGGGATGCTGACCACACCACCACGCCGGGTCGCAGAAATGGCCTGGCGAAGCACTTCGCCGGAACTGGTTTCCAGCTTCAACGTGCTGAGCACCGTTTCCGTCGTGCTGCCCTTCGCCTCGAACCCCACGGCATCAATGGAGGCGTCGACGCCGCGGCCTGCGGTCTGCTCGAGAATGAACTCCGACGGGTCGACCGAACTGAAATCGACGGGGATGACATCGAACGCCGTGACTGCAAAATCGAGGCGATAGCGCTCCTCGTCGACCATGAAGATTCTCTCCGCGCCCAACATCTTTGCGCAAGCGGCGGCCATCAGGCCTACGGGGCCTGCACCGAAGATGGCAACGGTGGAGCCTCGCTCGATTTTTGCGTTGAGCACGGCCTGATATCCCGTGGGCAAGATGTCCGACAGGAACAACACGCGCTCGTCGGACAGACTGCCCGGCACCTTGAACGGGCCGACGTTGGCCTTGGGTACGCGGACAAATTCCGCCTGACCACCTGGCACGCCACCATAAAGGTGCGAGTAGCCGAACAGGGCAGCGGGAGGCGTCATCATGGACCGTTTGCGCAGACTCGACCCTTGGTCGGGGTTCGTCGTCTCGCAGGCGGCAAAGAGGTCGTTTTCACAGAAGAAGCACTTTCCGCAGGCAATGACGAAGGGAATGACCACCCGGTCACCGACGGCCACGTTGGTCACTTCCGGACCGGCTTCCTCCACGACCCCCATGAACTCGTGACCGAAGATGTCGCCGTGCTTCGTCTCCGGAATCTTGCCGTGATACAGATGAAGGTCTGACCCGCAGATAGCCGTTGCCGTCACCCGCAACAGCACGTCGTCAGCGGCAAGGATGGTGGGGTCGGGCATCGTCTCGACGCGCACGTCTTGCGAGCCGTGGTAGGTCAGAGCCTTCATGGTGTTCTCCGGGGTGAAAGGTGCATCGTGGACCCGGGTTGTTGAAATTCAGGTGGGCGGAGAGTATGGGTCGACGTGCGGGGTCCTTCACAAGGGCTTTCTTTCGTCCTGCCGCATGACGTCGATGCGGGAGCCACCGGCAGGGTCGAGAAAAAACGGAAGGGAGTCGAACGGCCAGCGAGCAACTCGTGAGATTCAACGTTCGGTTCGATGTGCACCAAACTGTGAACTATGCGTACGCGGCACGTAGGGGAAGTCGCGTACGCCGTGTGGGGGGTTACGTCGCCACTCCCTCCGAGTAAAAGGTCAAGTCATTGATAAGGAATTGATATTCTGCGTGAGCGAAATATTTTCGGCTTGTTTTGTTGGTATTCTGGCCCCCACGGAACGCTCGTATTAGTTGAATCGAGTACCACTTTCCGAGATACTTTGCTCAACACACCCGCCACGCCTATGCAGCAGAACATCGTTGTACGCGCAAATAGGCGGGTTTTTTTTGAGCGCTTGCAGGGAGCAGAGCGACGGTGCAGTACAGGAAGGGTCCTCTCACGTACGCAGCACAGCTGCAGCAGCTCCAGCTGCGAGGCCTTCACGTTGCAGACCCTGTGCGCGCAAGCTACTACTTGGAGCGCGTTGGTTACTACCGACTCATGGGCTATCTATTTCCATTTCGGAGGCCTGGAAGCGACGACTACGAGGCGGGGGCTACTTTCGAAGAGGCTGTAGCACGCTATGAATTCGATCAAGTGTTGCGCTCCCTGATTATGGAGGCGATCTGCAACATTGAAGTCGCGGTGAGGACGGCAGCCACCTATCCCGCCTTCGGCGTCGCTTCCCCAGTGTTTGCCAACTGGATCCACGCCATCAGTGCGATACGAAATATCGCTGCTCATCACGGGCGTATGTGGAATCGGGTTCTAGGTATCATCCCCATGAGACCCAATAGTGGGCCTTGGCAGCATATGGCAGGAACCTATCCTGTAGGCAGGATGTACTTTGCACTGCTTGCCATTAAAGCCTTACTTGGCTCATGCGCGGCTGACGTAAACGACTGGCGCGATCGCGTAAGTAATCATCTACGTCCACTCCTTGCAAGCCACGATCATAGACAAAGCATGGGAGCCCCCGCTAATTGGGATCAGCATGCGCTCTGGAGATAGCGGGTCAGCTCCGGGCGCGTTGGCCGGATCGCTCAACGGCGTGAGTCACCAGATACAGGTCTTTCGACCTTGTCGACGTCCACGTTCCTGGCCTTCGCCAGGGCCTTTCCCAGGTAAAGGCGGTCGGTGCGGCAGATATCGAACCCCGTGATGGTCAACGGCGCCAATCCGCGGTAAGTCACCGAGAGGTCCTGTTTGCATACCTCCGCGCTGTCGAACCGGACGGTGGCCTGGCCGCTTCTTCCGCCGATCAGCGGTCCACCAAGATCGAGGGCATGCCAATGGCGCGTGCCTGCCGGAGCGGCCTCGACGGACGTTACCGTTCGGTCCGCGTCGTTGATGAAGGTAACAAAGTGCGGTGCTGCCTGCGCCGAGGTGGCAAGCACCACGCCCAGGAACAGAAAGGTCGGCTTTGCCCAGGAGCGCCTGAAGTGCCGGCGCGTGCGGTGATGCTGATCCATGTGGTCATCTCCCTTGTGGCGTCACGCTGCGGCGTGACGATGTCGTCCGGACGTCGAGCACCGTTCGACTGGTGCGCGTGGTCGGTAGACATGGAAGCTAGTGACCCTGCATGGCGATTTTGAGGCGGCGAACTGACGTGGCGGCGACGGTGATACACGAGGTGCACTGGTCTTAGACGTGCCCGAAGGGACTCGTGGTCAGGACCATGCTTCGCAGCGGCTCAGCTTTTGCGACCACGTCGTTCGCCTGCGTGGTGTAGTCGTCCGCGAGGCTTGCGCTTCCGGCCTCCTTTGCCGACAACGCCATTTCTCGAAGCAGCATCACGCGTTCTTCGTGGATGGCTCGTGGTCAGCGACAAGGCTGCTGTGGTATACCGGGCACGCGGAAGGAGCGACAGGGGTGAGCTCAGACATCTCCTGGCGCCCAGGGCTAAGCGCGGCTTCAGCCTCGATCGGCGCATCCGAGTGGGAATCCATTGAGACGGACTGAGTGGCGGCAAGCCGCACTACATGTCCGGCGATCTTTTCCCCCCGCTGTTGCACCGGGATCACGGCATCGACGTCAACCTGTAGGGCGGCACCCTCAGGCATCGAAGCAAATACCGCCGGAACGTTGCCCTGCACCAGTGCGACACCGCCACGATCTTTAGGCGAGTGTGTCAGGCGCATGCCGTTCACAGTGACAAGCAAATGCCGGTCTGGTGTCGCCACATGAATGTGACCCGCTTCCAAGACCGGCGGCGATCGTCCCCAGGATCAGCGGGACGGTAATCACCCCCCCTAGCCAAGCTGTTCGCCTAGTTGCCTGCTCAGCGCTCGCATGGCCTCGACGCACGCCAGGCTGGGCGTCGACCCAGGAGGCCCCAGAAGCTGCACCACCAGGGCGGTGGCGTCTTCGAGCGACGGGTCGCCGGTCGAGGTGGCTTGATAATGCAAAAGTCTCGCCCGGAAGCGGGCTTCCGGCAGGTCGGAATGAAGGAGTGCCAGATTCATCGCCAGGGCGCTCTGGGCCATCTCAGCAGCGGTCAGGGGCCAGCCTTCTCTCGCGTCGTCCATGGCCGCTTTCTTCAAGGTGATCAAACCGAAGATGGCATGGAAGCTGTGATCGAATCTTTATTTTTTGCGCGATCTTCCGAATTTGCATAGTCATAATTGCGATCGGTGTTGCATGCGAGCGTGGAGTGTTGGCTGTCGGATGGATGGCTAAACAAAGTATGAATCCACCCTCTTGAAAAATGTTTCTGGCTGCATAAATTACTCACCGCTGGCCGCTTCGGGACCAGCCTCCTCGCCCGCTTCGGGGGCGAGCGGAGAACTCATTCCATGTTGCAAGAGGATATGGTTATGCGAACTCTTCTGAACGTTTCACCCCTTCATCGCTCCAGCGTCGGTTTTGACCGCATGTTCGACTTGCTCGAAGCCGCCGCGTCGCGCGGACAGGCCGCTGACAACTATCCCCCCTTCGATTCCATCAAGCTCGCTGACGATCAATATCGCGTCACGATGGCAGTGGCGGGATTTCGCGAGCAAGATCTGGAAATTTCGTCGCAAGGAAACTGGCTGACTGTCAGCGGCGAGCGCCACAGTGAAGCCGAAGGCGAATATCTCCACCGTGGCATTGCGACCCGGCCCTTCCAGCGACGCTTCGAACTGGCCGAGCACGTCAAGGTCACCGGGGCGAAGCTCGCAGACGGCCTTTTGTCCATCGACCTCAGGCGTGAGATCCCCGAGGCGATGAAGCCGCGCCGCATCGACATCGAGTCGGCGGCGGCGTCGGATGCCAAAGACAGCGTCCGCCAATTGCTCGATCAGGCCGCGGCTTGAACCAGGCAAGAGCCTCGCATGGATGCGGGGCTCTTTTTCGCCTCCGTCATAAGCAGTGCTGGCAGATGTGGTTGCTGTTGCCGTTGCGATCTCATGACGAACAGGTGCCCTCATCGGCTCCGGCTGCGTCAGTAACCATGGTATAGATCTTGTTGCACGCATCTCGCTCCGCGGTTGCCGTGCAGCAGGCCTCGCATCGAGGCGCTACGATCCCCGTGAATCTCTTCGAGCAATGCCATGACTCTCCACTTTGTAGCCGCACATGGCTCTGCCGTCGACAGCGCGAATGGTTTGGTGATCTACCCCCCGCGGATGGAGCAAAGTTCGAAGCCAGACGAAGTCGAATACCAATACGCGATCTATAACAAGGACCGTAATCGGCACGGTCTTGGATTCTTTGGCTTGAACGTTCTGACCGAAGAGGCAGGGGAAACCGTTCGCCTGAACACTTTAGACTTGGGCGGGCCTCAGGTAATCGACTCAATGTTGAAGCTGAAGCAGCGGCTTCATATCGACGGCGATGACTTCGAATTCATCCATCGACTGGCGGAAGGTCTCGTCAGGGTCTTCGAAAGCCGTACGGATAATACCGAAGCCGTCCACTACGTCGCATTGACCGAGGAGGCGCCATTACAGGACATCGGTCTGGCGGTTCCCGCCAATCTTTCTCGTCGCTCAAACGGGCAGGTGGTTCTGGCTGAGGCATGGGTGGATGCCCATCCCATCGTACGGTCGGTGCCATGACCGCGTTTGTTTTTGACAAGCACTATCCGCAATGCTCGTACACGCGATGACGGTAAGTATCTAGCAAGGGGGTTGCGTTCGGACCTCGGTTGCTCCGCTCAATCGTTTGCAATTGTGGATTGCAATCCGCCGTTCCCACCTCGTACTATCGAGAAAACGGGACAGGACCCTCGTTATGTCAGGAATGACCGCTCGCCGGCCTCGTCCGGTATCAAATGGCGCGGAGCACGGGACCTCCGTCTCGCTCCCCGGTTCCGGTGCAGCAGGCTCCGCATGGGGCCGCTACGAGTCCAGCGAACCCCTTCGAGAAATATCATGACTCTCCACTTTGTAGCTGCATACGGCTGTGCCGTCGATAGCGCGAATTCGTTGGTGATCTATCCACCGCGGATGGAGCCAGGACCGACGCCAGGCGAAATTGAGTACCAGTACTCGATCTATAAAAACGATGATAGGCGGGATGGACTTGGGTTCTTTGGCCTGCACACTCTGATCGAAGAGGCGGGGGAGACCGTTCGTCTTTTCACCATGGATCTGGGTCAGCCTCAGGTCATAAACTCAATGTTGAATGTGAAGGAGCGGCTTCAAGTCGACGGCGATGGGTTCGATTTCATCCGCGGATTGGCAGAAGGGTTCGTCAAGGCGTTCGAGAGCCGCACGGATAACACCGAAGCTTTCCGTTACGTGGCGTTGACCCAGGAAGGGCCGTTGCAGAATATCGGGCTGGTCGTTCCCGCGCACCTTCCTCGGCTCTCGAACGGTCAGGTGGTGCTGGCCGAGGTGTTGGTGGAGGCGCATCCCATTGTACGGTCGGTGCCATGACGTCCTTCATCTTCGACGACTACGTGCGGGCGACGATGGGCGGTGCCAGTAATGTCTCCGACGGCAAGGCTCTTTCATCGGATCAGATCCAGCAAGTTGCCGACTACCTGAAAGCACCGGGCTCCGGTCCCGACGCGACATCGAGCTATGAGACGTTTGTGTCGAGCAGAATGTCGGCCCATCCTCCTGTATTGCCGTCGGGTTACGACTATGTCGGTTACTCCGGCTACGACAGTGCTCGGGTTTCCAACTTCGACAATGCCACTGAGTACGTCAAGCAGCTTGGCGGTGGCGCGAAAGCCGGCCTTATCGGTGATACCCCGTGGGGTAAATTCATTGACAAGTTGCCGGCTAATCGTGAATTCGCAGCTGTCGAACAGAAGTTCGTGACGTTTCTTGCAAGCGAAGGTATCGCGCCGTACAACAATGACGTTAGAGCCGCCCTCCAGGACATGATGTGGAACGCTGGAAGTTCCCCCTATCTCCACAACGCAATGAACAGCGGCCGCCCATTCGTGGCCTTTGTCGAGAATGCGCCGATAGGGCGGGGTTTCAGCACCTTCGAACTACCTACAGCGCAGCAATATCCCGCCGCCGTGACAAATGGCTATCCCATGAGCTCCTTCGGTCCCGACCCACTGGCCTTCGCCAGCAAGTCGGCGGCTGAATTCCAACAACTCGAGAAGTCGCTGGCGGAATCCGCGACCGTCAACGGCGCGCATCCGGTCAGCGTGGGCGACCTTCGCGGGAAGGTCTACGTGGCCGCCGGATATAACGCCACTAACCAATCCGTATTCGGCCATTCCCTCACCGAGTTCAAACAACTCACCGCCGACCAAATGACCTCGGCGAGCAACGCTTGGTCCCTGCAGGAGGCGGCACGGCTGTCCGGGGCCAGTGCGAGCGCGGCAAAGCCTGTCGAGCATTCCTCGCCCGTCATGGAGCGTCAGGCACCTCGCGGGCCGCCCTCCCTGGAGAGCGTCAAGGAATCGCAAGGGCTCGAGAGAGAGACGGCGTTCGCGGGACGAGCCGGCGCAAGCTTGGCAGCCAGGGGCCTGGAGGTGGCAGGTGTCGCTGCAGTCGCCTATGACGCGGCTAACACCGCCAGCAAGACCTCCGACTTGCTTCACGCAGGTAACGTCACGGGCGGGCAATCCGAGCTGGTTCACTTCGCCGGCCGGAATCTGGGCATGGTGGCGGGTGCCGAAGCGGTCGGTGGCGCAGCGGCGCTGGCGGGTGTCGAGTCCGGTCCTGGCGTGGTGGTGTTCGGCGCCGTGGGCGCCATAGGTGGCGCTATCGCCGGCGACAAGATCGCCAACGCGATAGACAACCATCGTATTTACAACCAGGCCGACGCGAGTGGGAAGAACTGGCACTACGACCCCGCGCGCCCTGACAGCGGGTGGACCCACACCGAGACGGTGATGAAGACGGCGGCCAATGGTGCGCCATATTTCGGTCGCGAGCAGCACGTTGCCGATGCGTCCTTAACGAACACGCTCAATTACAAGGCTTCGAGCACGGCTGTGGATCTGGCGCTGGCACACAACAACACGCCGGCCGATCCTTATGCTCAGCGCCCGGGCCCGCACGATACCGCGAGCGTCGTGGATGCGCCGTGGGTACGTGACCCTCAGACGCACGCATGGTCCCGCCATGTCACCGATCAGGTGCTGGAACACGGGATGACGAGTTCGCATACGGAGACGGCCACGCCGACACGCGCCGCGGAGCTGGAGCAGTCAGCGAAGGCGACGATCGCGGCCAATCTCGCGGACTCACCTCACGGCATCGCCCAGCATTATGCGGACGCCTACGAGCGGAACGGATGGCAAGCGCAGGGACCCATGCCCGACTCTGTCACTCATGCGCTGAAGCAGCCTGAAACTATACGGGACGCGTCGGACGGCCATGCTTACACCCAGGGCGCCGATGGTCATTGGCGTACGCCCGGCATGATCTATGGGACCAATGAGGCCAAGGGCAACGTGCGTGACGAGCTGGAGGCCACGAAGTCGGCTGCCGTCATGCTCAACCATGCCGCCCATCCCGACCACGCGCTGTTTCGCCAGGCCGAAACGCACGTGCACGCATTGGACGCCAAACACGGCCGAACGCCGGACCAGGGCAGCGAGAACCTGGCGGCTGCGTTGACTGTCGCGGCGAAGCAGGGCGGTTTGAGGAAGATCGATACGCTGGCCTTGAGTGACGACGGCTCTCAGGTGTTTGTCGCGGACGTGATCATTCCCAAGACCCTGAACAACGTCGCGAGCGTTGACACCGTACCGGCGATACAGACGCCGGTAGAGCAGAGCAGCCAGAAAATCGATCAGGTCAACGTCGATCTGGCCGCGCAGGCGCAGACACAGACTCATCAGCAAGCGGCGAGCCAGCAGCACGGGCATAGCATGCCTGGCAGGTGAGGCCAGGCGCTCCCGCTAGCGAGTGCGTCAGTCGCAAGCCCCGCCCTATAATGCCCCCTCGCCAACGGGGGAGTGGCCATGCGACTCAAGGGATTTGTGCCGATCGTCGGCGCGTTAATGGTGTGCTGCTTCTCAGGCGGCAGCCTGGCGAACACGCCGCCCGGTGCCGTTGAATTTATTCGTCGGGCTCAAGTAGTCGTTGACGGCCAGGATCCCAACGCGCCGCTCATGGCAGGGTCGGATCCCCGGATGCAGGCGTTGCTTCAGGTGTCCTCGGGTCGCGCCGTCTTTGGTACCGCTCCGTCGTCTGCCCAGGACCTGGCGTGGGTGCTCAAGGTCAAGCTACCGCTTGCTGGGCTTATCCAGCGCTACCTGGCGGATGGGGTTGCCGCGGGAACCAACCCGACCTCTGCCCAGACCATGGCGAATTCCGACAAGTACGCCGATGTGGTGTATCCCCTGGTGATCTTGACCATGTATGCCGGTGCACACGAGCTATCCGCTCTCGCGGACTGGCTGCCGTCCCAACCGGAGCCCAAGCGCGCGACGGTGCTTGCCGAAGCGCTGGCCGTTCGAAAGGGCGCGGTCGCTATGGTCACCGGCCTCCTCATGGCGTCGCCGGGTGCGGGCGAGCTCGGCAAGCGTCGCGGCGCCATGCTCATGGCTTTCGCCGACTCGGCACCCGCACTGGCTGCCGCGCTCACTCTACGGCAGCGCAAAGAGATCTACTTCCGGATACTGAGAATGCCATCCCCCGACAACGCCTCCGAGCAGGCTGAGTACAGCCAGCTCGAGCAAGTGTTCAAGTCCACCGATTGCAGCGGGCTCTGCGCTTACAACGACTAACCACGGTGCAGGGACTTCACCGAATTCGCCCATCGCTCACCCGTCGGACATGGCACCGTGACGCAACGATGCCGGTCCAAGGGGTCACGCGAAGATGGAGTCAACGTTCGCCACGCGTAGCAGGCTTCTTCTCCTCGTCATGGCAATGACTGCAGCCTCGGCCGGGTGCACGGTACCGATGGGCACCTTGCGCCCCGTTCGCGCATCGCCCGTCGATGTCATGTCCATTCCCACAGTGGACGCCCGCGCGCTTTATCGCATCCGTGATTTTGACTGGTTTCGACTCGACTTTGACTCCGACACTGACTACGCGCGTGTCATCCGACGGCGAGAGCTGAATGTCTACGTCCGCCTGCGCTGGTGCGGTGACGGACTGCCAGGGCGGGAGCTAACGACGGCACGGCTGTTCGGCGACGATGGGCGGGTTAGTGCTTCGAGCCGCCTGCTGCCCGTGTCCGGCTCTCCGCCCGGGAGCTCCGTCGTATTCCGGTACCACACGTACGTTCTCGTCCATGTCCCGCGAGGCCCGGTGATGCCGGCAGGCTCACCGGATCAGGGTGGGGATTACGACCTCCGCCAACCGGCTGATGACCTTTGCGTGTCGGTCGGGGGCGGGGACATGGTGGGAAATCATGGGGAGTCGAAGCCGGCCGTATACTCCGCGGAAGTCGTCGGGGGTGTCTTTTCCCAGTAACAGGCAAGCGGAAAATAATCATGTCCAGAATGATCGCCATCGCAGCGCTTGTCCTTTCGATGGCTGTCTTTGCCGGCCAGGTATTCCTTTTTACGAACACCGATGAGCAGGTTATCTGCGGGGTCGCAGGGATCCTCGTGTACGGATTGGCTGTGGCTAAGGCGACACTCCCAATGTTGCGGTCATCACGCGTGGTTGTCGTTGGCTGGGCACTGGTCTCGGGCGTGATCTTGGGAATGCTCCCTCCGCGTTTGCGCCTCGGCGGCGCCGTAGACAGCTTCGTGTTGTTCTTTCCTTTGGTCCATGCTTTGGCGCTGGCGGGTTACTTTTTTTTAGGCCGCACCAGTCGGTTGTCTGATCCGCGATCAGCGCCCTGATCGCATTGATCTATGCGGCACGCCTGCCAAGCACCGCCCACGCCACGATGATGAGAACCACGATGGCGCCCAGGATCCACCAGGTCCTGCGTTGCCCAGCCTGACCCCAGGAATCCGTGACGGCGCTGACCAGGAAAGCGAGAAATTCAAACATGGTTCGGAGCGCTCGCAACGGGGGAGGGCGGTGACATTCGTCTGAGACGGTGCCGAATTGCCGGCGGGTACGGGCGGCCCTGTGGAGCACAATCGAGGTGAGGCCGCTTCGTCAATGCTTGTTGTTGGAAATCGCGCCAGAGGCAGGCCCGCAGGCATGGATGCTCGACCGTTCACAGAGAAGCCCATCAGACGGGCATGAGAATGTTCGCAAATGTTGGTTCTGCGCCCTTACCTCTTTCGCGGATGTGTCACGACGCGTCGCGGGAACGGTTCTCAGGTGAGCGCGTGGATTGATCGGGCCAGGAACGTGGACATCAGCGCTGCGACATCGACGGGTGCCTGAAGCGGAACAAGGTGGCCAATGCCCGGTAGCACGTGGAACTCGACGTCTGACAGGCGGGGCAGCAGTTCGGTCTGGTGTGCCTCGACGGGGTCCACCCTGTCGGCGCCGCCGGCAATGACCAGCACCGGCACACGAATGCCAGCCAGTTCACCGCTGATGTCTTCCTGGCTCATGACCAGCGGCCAACCGGCCTTCGCCCCTGGCGCGCCGGACAGGCTGTCGGCGATGACCTGCTCGTGCAGGTCGTGGGGAAGGGGCTCGGAGACGAGCATGTTCTCCAGGGCAGCTTCGATGCTTTCGCGCGTGTCGTACACGTTCGCGAAGCCGTTCAGCGCTTCGGCCGGCAGCGCCAGTGGCGTCGGCGTTGCAGGGGCGATGAGGATGAGGCCACGCAGGCCGGCCGGATGGCGTGAAGCGAGCAGCTGCGACACCTTACCGCCCATCGAATGGCCAACAAGGACGAAGTCGGTCAGACCCTTGGCCGTGATGAGCGCCTCGACGTCGTCGGCGAGGGATGCGAGCGTGTAGCCGTCTTCGGGCTTCTCCGACTGACCCCAGCCGCGAAGGTCGACGGCAACGGTGTGGGTGTCAGCGGGTAACGCGTCGATGATGGGCGTCCACGTGCGCGACGAGCCACCGTAGTAGTGCAAAAAGACGAGGGCTGGGCCACGGGTGCCCTTTTCACGGACGTGCAGTTTCGGGCGAATGGCGGATGCTACGGACATGGGACACCTGTTTGTTTTCGGAAGGTTCCCTCTATCCTATGGACCCTATGGGGCGACGATTAGTGGCAACATCAGACCGACAGTCGGTCAGGATGGGATTGAATGGACCGTTTGACCTCGATGACCGTTTTCGAAGCGACGGCACGCACCGGCAGCATCGCCGGTGCCGCACGTTCGTGCGCCATGACTCCTTCGCAGGCGAGCAAGTACGTGGCGGCACTGGAAGCGGGCCTTGGTGTCTTGCTCCTGCGGCGAACGACACGCCAGCTCACCCTGACACCGGAAGGCGAGGCTTACCTCGAGCGGTGCCGTCGCATCCTGGCCGAAGTGCGGGAGGCGGATGAGGAAGCGCGTGCGCAGACGAGTGTCATTTCCGGGACCCTGCGGGTCACGGCACCTGTCACTTTCGCCGCCCTCCACCTCGGGCCGGTCGTGGCTGCCTTTCTCAAGCAGCATCCTGCCGTGGCGCTCCAGGTTCAGCTCGACGACCGCTACAGCGACCTTCGAAGCGATTCGGTCGATGTGGCGTTGCGCATCGGCAAGCTGACCAGCTCATCGCTGGTCGCACGGCGTCTCGGTGCCTGTCGCATGGTGCTCTGCGCGGCACCGGCGTTTCTCGACGCGCACGGCCCGGTAGGCATCCCCGCCGCACTGTCCATGCTGCCGTTGTTGTCGTTCAGCGAAGCGGTATCGGTGCCGGACTGGACCGTGCGGGACGCCCAGGGCGTCTCCCACCGGATCGACGGACTCTCTCGTCTGTCGGCGAACAATGTACAGATGCTCGGCGCGGCAGCCGTTTCGGGTGCGGGTATTGTCTTTGGACCCACATTCATCCTCGGCCCGTACATCCAACGTGGCGAGCTGGTACGCGTGTTGCCCGGATTCGAGGCGGACAGCCTGGACATCAGTGTCGTGTACTCGTCCCGCGCGTTCCTGCCGAAGACCGTGCGGGCCTTCGTCGACCATCTTGTCGAAACGCTGCAGGAACCGTTCCCGTGGGACGGGCCACTGCGCGGCTGATCGTCAACGCGGCCGACCCTCCGCCTAAGGCATGGTCCCCGGCCCGAATTTTTGCAGTGCCTTCAATTCGTCCAGACCACATCTTCGACACTTATCGTCCCCGTAGGATCGATGGGAATCTCTGTCGCACCGGTCCCGTCGGCACGACTGACATACAGCGTCCATGAGATGTTGTAGCGCGGATAGAGGATGCCCTTCGGCTGGACCTTTCCTGGGACGCGGTAGGCAATCATCGTCCCGTCAGGTGACCAGGTGCCGCCAGTGCCCTTGGCGAGGATTTGCATTCCCGTTCCATCGGGATGAATTCGGCCGACGCCGGCATAGGTCGTGAACGCTATCCACTGGCCATCGGGCGACCATCTTGGCTTGTTGGTCTTGTGCCAACGATCCAAGACTTCTCCACGCTTCACGACGCTTCCGTCAGGCTCGTAACCGATGCGAGGGCCTGGAATATCTGTGAGCTGTCTGACGGTGTAAGACGCCACATCCAAGACGTAAAGCTCGAACAGGTTGCACGAGCTCGCGTCGGCCTTTATCGCTCCCGCGAAAGCGATCATGTGGCCATCTGGCGACCATGAAGGCGTCGAGCCGACGCATCCCAGGACGCTCTCCTCGCAGTGAATCGCGCCGTCGGTTTCTGGACTTGCTACACACACGTGCCCCGCATGGTCAAAACCTGCGACCCGGCTCCCGTCGGGAGAGAAGGCCACCTGGGTTCGGTATGTTGTCAGTGGCAGCTCAGTCGACGGTGGAGGCAATCTAATGACTTGGGAGTAGATGGCGTCCAGCGAAGGTGTGAGGGCGGCCATGGCGTCGCTCGCGTCGCTGTTGGTGTCCAGCAGAAAAAGACCCCGATGGGGATCAGCTCGGTTGTTGAGCGCAAGGCGATGCGATAACGGGTACCAACTCAGGTCGGAGACGTGTTTGTACTCCGGAAGCCGCAGTGCAAGAGGGCCTCCGGATGCGGGCATCTCGTATAGATACTGCACGACACCAATATTGGGCTGCGGAGGTGTAGTGAGGTTCCGGCCGATAAGAAAAAATCGTCCCTCAAGTTCGGACGGGGCTATCGGAGCACGGCTGGGCGACGACTGGCAGGCCGCGAGGGAGAGCGTCAGGAATAGCGAAACGAGCCATCGATCGACAGGCATCTCCGTTCGTCTGCTCCGAGATCGGTCGTTGGCCGTTACGGCATCAGGCCGGGCGCACTGGTATCACCGGCCACACGTCGGGCCCGAGCTTAGCCATTGCTGTCCGGGCGGCTACGGCAGAATCGGCAGCGTGTCGGGTGAATCCGTTGGTTGTTCCCGCCCCTGCCGTGGCCTTCTTGCGCAACCTCCGGCATCTCCAGGATAACCCTCGCCGGTGTCTTCGGCCATGGCAGGCCTTTGCGGAGTCGCGTTCGCGGTCTGATCGTCGCAAGGCTGATCAGTCGGTTGTTCGAGGTGCATTTTCGTCTGACATGGGAAGTAGCTTTCGGCGCGCTATGGCGTTTCCTGTTGATCCGGCAAACGTCTGCGTTCCATGAGCGCATAAAAGACCGTACTCAAGATCAGCCAATGCGCCGCGATCGCACATAGCGTGAGGATTGGGCTGTCGCTGGCGGATGCCAGCATAAGGACTTGCATCAGAACCATGACGGTATACACAATTACGCTTCTGAAGTATGGAATCCGCCGATAGCGAGCGAAAACCGCCGCAGCTAATTCCCATCTTTGCTTCAAATAAAAATGTGTCGCGACCGCTGCGACGACACAAAGAGAGGCGATCTCGAGGCGGCCCAGATGCCTTGCGTCGGGGAACACGACGCAGATCAATGAGAAAAAAACAAAAGCCATGTATGTTTGTAGAGGTATCTCCGCGTACGTATCAGCTAGCGACGAACGCTGTGACTCCACCATCCATATTCGATAAGCCTCACAGGAGTAGAGAAACACATCTCTGGGTTGGCTCCATAATATTGCTCTGAGATTCACGTTAGGGGCCGTTACTGGATAGGGATGGCGTCCCCTGTTGATCCGGCACACGTCTGCGCTCCATGAGCGCGTAAAAGACCGTACCCACCATGAGCCAATGGACAACGACCACACACAGCGTAAGCATAGGGCTGCCGCTGGTGGCTGCCAGCATAAGGACTAGCATCAGGATCACGATGGCATCCACGATGACGCTTTTGAAATATGGGATCCTGCGATAGCGAGCGAAAACTACCGAAGCTAACCCCCATCGTTGCTTCAAATAGATATGCGTCGCAACCCCAGCGAAGATAAAAACAGAGGCGATCGCAAGATGGTTAAGATGTCGAGCATCGGGGTACACGACAGTGACTAGTGAAAATAAAACAAACCCCGCGTAGCCTGCGAGTGGATACTCTGCGACGGTGTCAGCTAGCGACGAACGCTGCGATTCCACCATCCATATTCGGTACGCCTCACAGGAATAGAGAAAGACATCCCTGGGTTGGCTCCACAATATTGTTCTGAGATTCACGTTACCCTCCCGGCAATACCAGCTAGCACGGGCGGATTTGTCCTGTATTGCCGTATCAGCCAAGCGAAAAATCCCACGTGGATGACTAGGCCGACCAGCGATCCATATCGGCTAAGGTTGAGCAAGCCGGACGTAAAAACACATATAAACCAGATGGACACGCCAACATAAGCCTGCCAGGTGGCGCTTTTCTTTGCGAACGCTGAATATTCTTTCCCGACGCTCCAGGCAAGCCAAAGTGCTGGTATTCCAATTAAAACGAAGAGGCCGAGTCCCGCCGATCGAGCGCTGGCGTCCTCATAAGGGCAGATCTTCCAGTACGCATCTCTCAGGTCATATATCCAAAGACTGAACGTTCCGAGAATCGACAAGAACGCCACGCTCAGCCATATGGTTACAAAAATGACAGCCTGCTGTTTTCGGCCTGCGGCGTCATTTCTCAGGCCGATTCCGGAACAACCGACAAATAGACAGCCCAGGGCTCCTCGCGCGAGCTTGATTAACTTCATCGACCTTCGGCTTCTTCAAGTCGTTCTCCGATCTGGATACCTTCGCGCAAGAGCAAGATGAAGAAAGCTACGTGGAAAAGCAGAACCAAAACGCAGCCGTAGTTGGTCTTGTTCGCAGGAATCGACATGATTACGGCGGCATACCAAACCGCCAAGCTCACGGATTGCGTGAAAGTCGCTTTCGTTCTCGTGTATCGGTTGTACTTCTTGCCGATGCGCACTGCAACGCAGAGAGCCGGGATGCCGACGATCACCAAAAATCCAATTCCTTCAATCCCTGGATTGGGTCCCTTGAAGGGCCCCAAGATGCTATAGAGCCGGCTCAAGTCGAAAACCCAGGTGTTAAACACGCATAAAACCGAGAAGATGGCGGCCATGAGCCACGTGGCCAGGAAGACACTGGCCTTGAAACTGCGAGTGGACGCGTCATCGAGCAGGCCAAAACCAGAGCATTTTATGTAGAGGCATCCGAGCGCGTCGCTCACTTGCGATATCAATCTCATCTGTCCTCCGCAGCCTCCAATCTTTGAATTGCATCGAGCGAGTAGGACCATTCGGTTGCATCATCGGATTCGTGCGGATATTCGCCGCGCAATGAGCAGCGTCTGCTCGAGGAGGTGCATTGCCAAATAAGCATCCGTGTAGCCGCTATCCTTTTTGCGCGACCGATCGAAAAGCTCAGGCAGACGTGTTACGACACACGGTCCTGCCGGAAGAGGCTGTTTCCCTTCTACGACTCTAAATCGTGATACCCGGGCATCGGACACACGCGGTCAAACGTGCCGCCAAAGCCGCAACTCGAATGTGGTTGGTCGTTCAGATGCCCCCTGGCCCCTGGTTTAACGGCATGTCCCTGCGCGCTGACGGATTGCCCGAAAAACGCGTTCGCAAGAATCTCTCAGGACTTTATTCGCCCGTCAATGCGCAAGTTATTGCGATTGCGAGCTGCGTATGAAGGTTTGAAAGCGCCGGGGAAAGGTAGGAAAAAGCTCGGCAAATGGGGGCGTCCGCGAGCTGTCCGAAAACGCGCAGCTCGACAGTCGACAGCCTTGTCGGAAGGGGATATCCCGTCGCCATCCAGGCGCTCCCCAGTATTCGTCCATTCTGTTATCGGACTGATCGGATGGAACGCCTACAGGAGAATCACTGGAACAGCAGCATCAGCCAACGGCTTCCCGATGCTCAACCAACGCCAACTGAGCATACTGTGCCGGACGCGCCTGCCGCAGCCAGACACTAAACCCAAGCCCGGCCGCGAGCGTCACTAGGTACAGCGCCGGCAACCACGCCACGAACGGCGTATTCACCGTCGACAGCAAAGTGAAATTGACGCAGACGGTCGTCAGCGCCACGGAAAGACCAATCGCCGCACACACCGACGAAATCAAGACGACCGGCCCCGCTTCACGCCTACGCCGAACAACATAAAAAACGATAGCGATCGCCGCCGCTGCCTGAAGCGCAATGATTCCCAGCGTACCCATGCCGATCAGTACCGGAATAATCGCGGCATAGGGATCGGTTCGCGTAGAAGCGATACCAGCAAGGCAAACGACCGTCGCAGCGGACATGCAGAGGGTTGCCGCCACCGGGACATTGCGAATTTCGTCGAACCGGGCGAGCATCCGCGGCAGCAAGCCTTCGCGAGCCAGCGCGAACACGTAGCGAGAGGCGGCGGCATGAATCGCGATATAGGTCGCGAGCATCGACGTGCACAGCAGCACACCGGCGATATCGGATGCGGTCTGCCCGTCATATTGCTTGATGAGGTCCAGAATGAGCGTACCGCCATGAGCGACGGCCGTCGCCTTCGCCTCGCCTACGCCGAGCGCGCCAACGGTGATCCACGCGGTCATCAGGTAAAACGAGCCGATCAGGATGACCGAGACATAGCTGGCCAGCGGAATGCTGCGTACCGGGTCGGCTGCTTCCTTTGAATAAAGGGCGCCGGACTCGAAGCCGACAAAGCAGGTGAACGCCGTCATCAGCGAGACGCCGACGCCGGGTGCGAGCCACTGGCTGGGCGCGAAGGAGGCAAGCGGGAAGGCTGCCCATCCCTTTGCTGCGATGACACTGACATCGAAGACGACAAGCACCGCGGTCTCGACGATGATGATGACGGCCAGCAACTTGGTCGAAGCATCCATCGACCGGTAGTTGAGAATGCCGGCGAGCACGACAGACACGGCGGCGCAGATTGTCCAATCGACCCTGTGGCCGACCGCGATCGAGACCTGCTCGTCGAAATACCCGCATGCCGCCGCGAGACCAAAGGTGAACGCGCCGTAGGACAGGATCGCGGAATACGCGGTCCCGACGCCGAGTGGTTTGCCCAGGCCTTCGGCAACATAGGTATAGAACGCGCCGGTACTGACAACCCGACGGCCGATGAAGGCATAGCCGGTGGTAAATGCGATCAGGATCAAGCCTGCGATCAGGAACGCAACGGGTACGTTCCCGCCCGTGCCACGTGAGATGGCGATCGGGAGGTTGCCAATCATCGAGGCCAGTGGCGCCGCAGCCGCGAGCACCATGAAGACAATGAACTGGGTAGAAAGCTTGTGGGACTTTGGCGGTGGCGCGACGGTCGAACGGCTCACGGTGACTCCTGACTGTAAAAGGCGCGTCGATCCAGCGCAGCCGGTTATTTTACGTCAGTGTGGCGTCGAGGGTGATTTATGACCGAAACGTTGCATTCCGGCCTTCCGCGTGGCCCGCGCTAGCGTCAGGCAGGCCCTGCCTAGACAATCCCCTTGCGTTTCGTGGATTGATTAAGGTTGACCAGGCACGGTCGCTGCCATTGAAAGCCACGGTCAACTCGTACTGCTCATGCCTCGGGTACGACAAGCGCCACGAAAGCAAGCATGGACGCTACGACAAGGCCACCACCGCTCAGCGACAGCGGCTGAGGGCGTGGAGCTCGATCAGCTGCAAGCACTGAGGAATAAAGGCGCGTCTGGAGCAGAAAGCTGGATAAGATGTGACGACGCGCCGGTCCCGGCGACTAGCTCAGACTATCTGGAGTGGTTGAGTGATGAGAATAGGTTGGCAGGGCGCTGTGCTCTTCGCATGCCTGTCAGGCGTCCTTGGGATGGGTGTTGTTCACGCAGAAGAGCACATAGCGTGCGAGACCCTTTCAACCCGCAGTTCGATTGTTCAGGATGGCTCGGCCCACATTCTGCGATTGGTGCTTCAGAACCCGACGCAAAAGACGGTAGTCATCGACGAGTTCCATTTTGGTGCCAACCTGCTGAATATTCGTGCCGTCGCAAAGGCGGACGGACATGAGCTGACGACGTCCATCCCGCTCTTGTCGCCTGGCACCAAACCCATGGAAATTCGTCCAAACAAGGATGCTGTGAGGAACGTGAATCTTGACGGCTCGCTTCCTGAGCTGACGACAGTGCTTCGCGAGTCGGACGTCGACGTTTCCTGGACGCTCTCACTTGAGCCCAACGATGACTGCTTCTCACAGGAAGTCTCGACCACGTTTACCCTGCATCGAACTCGCTAGGCAGGCGTCTCAATGGCGGGAACCAGCCGGGTTTTTAAGCGCGGGAGTATAAGGCGGCGGAGCAGGGTGACGGTGGCTCGCCGGCCTCAAACGGATAGATGTCCCGTGCGCAGCCGTCGCATCCACGCCGCATCCGCTTTCGTATACCTATCTGGGGCAGGGGTGCACCGGGTACCGGTCATACGATCGAGGGCGCAGCGTGCATCACGGCAAAGGCGTAGAGCGGACCTTCGGACGCGTGGCGTGCCTTGTCGTCGGCGTCCTTGCGTTCGACGTGGCTCACGCCAGCGATACCCCTTCGGACCCTCCGCGCTCCGTGAACCTGGCGCCCATCCTGGTCGACGGGCACTACGATAACGGCGTGGGCAAGTCCGATGCTGCGTCGCAGGGCGTGATCCTGGGCGGCCTGCTGCGGGACATTCCTGCCTTGCGGCCTGGCGAGATTCTGGAGGCGATTCCGGGACTGGTGGTGACCCAACATTCCGGTGAGGGCAAGGCCAACCAGTATTTCCTGCGCGGCTATAACCTCGACCACGGTACCGATTTTGCGACGCGCGTCGATGGCGTGCCGGTGAACATGCCGACGAATGGCCATGGGCAGGGGTACAGCGATATCAACTTCCTGATCCCGGAGCTCGTCGATCGTATCGATTACCGGAAAGGCCCCTATTTTGCACAGAGCGGCGACTTCTCATCGGCCGGCTCGGCCGACGTGCATTACCGCGCGGCGCTACCGGCGCCCCTCCTGAGCACGACCTACGGATCCGATGGATACCGTCGGGTGCTGCTCGCTGGCTCGACGGTAGTACCGCAGGGGCCGACCTTGCTCGGCGCCATCGAATCGATGCAGGAGGATGGACCCTGGAAACGCCCCGATCGTATGCGCAAGCTCAACGGCTTGCTCCGGCTCAGCGATGGCGACGAGCGTCGTGGGTGGTCGGCCGAGGCGCTCGGCTACGCCGCACGCTGGAATTCAACCGATCAGGTCCCGCTCGAGCTCATCCGCTCCGGAGCACTCTGTCGCTTCTGCGCGCTGGATCCGACAGACGGTGGCCGCACCGCACGCGCGATCCTGTCCGGCGAATGGCACGCACAGGACGGTGATGGCTATACGCGGGTATCGGCATATCTCGAACACTACCGACTGCAATTGTGGTCGAACTTCACCTATTTCGAGAACGACCCGGTTCGTGGCGACCAGTTCAATCAACGCGACGCGCGCAACATCCTGGGTACCGACATCGTCAAGGGCTGGCAGGGCTCCTGGCTCGGTCACGACAGTACGACCGAAGCCGGTTTGCAGGTGCGGCACGACCTCATCCACGTGTCGCTTTACGATTCGCAGGCACGCCAGGCGTTCAATACGGTGAGCGACAACCAGGTGGGTGAGACGGAGGCAGGGGTTTATCTGCAGAACACCACCCTGTGGCGTGACTGGTTTCGCAGCATCGTCGGCATCCGGGCCGACGGCATCGCGCTGGACCTTACCTCGCGCACCTATCGTCCCAATAGCGGTCATGTGGACGATCACCGCGTCTCGCCGAAAATGGCGCTGATTTTCGGACCGTTGCAGACAACGGAATTCTTCATCAACGCGGGCGAGGGCTTTCACAGCAATGACGCGCGCGGTGCTGTTGACCGCTTCGATGCACAAACGGGAGCGACGCTCCAGCGAGCGCCGGCCCTGGTCGGAAGTTTCGGCGAGGAGATCGGCGTACGTACCGAGTGGGTGCCAGGCCTGCAGAGCTCGCTGGCAGTCTGGCGGCTCAATAGCGATTCAGAGCTCGTCTACGGTGCCGATTCCGGCGGAACGGAAATCAACGGTGCCAGCCGGCGTCAGGGCGTGGAGTGGAACAACCACCTGACGTTGGGCCGTTATGTACTGATCGATGCCGACCTGGCCTGGACGCACGCGCGTTATGCCCATCCTGACGAGAACGGCGAATCCGGCGATCGCATTCCCAACGCCGTGGGCAAGGTAGCCTCGCTCGGTGTGACCCTGCATCGCTACGGGCCGTGGTCCGCGAGCGTCAAGACGCTCTACATCGGTGGCTATCCCCTGTCACAGGACGGCGCCTTGCGTGCTCCGTCGTCGCTGGTGACGAACCTGCGGCTGAGTCGCGCGTTGACGCCTCGGTTAACCCTGGTGCTCGACGTGCTCAACGCCTTCGGTCGCCGTTACTTCGACATCGCGTACGACCAGGATTATCGCGTCACGCCGACCAGTCCACTGGTCGCTGATGGCATTACCGTCCATCCAGGCGAGCCGCGGCAATACCGCATGACCTTGAACCTCGATCTCTAGGATCAGTTAGGCAGAATCGAGGCGAAGCCGGGGATCGAGACCTCGAACACGCGCTCGATGAACCAACCCGCGGCGATGGCGACGATGGTCCACGAACCCCAGCGTAGAAGACCGATCTGGTAGAACCGCGTGCGCCGTATCGCGAACGCCGCAGGAAGGAAGGCCAGCACGATCGCTTCCTGACCGATTTCGACGCCCGCGCTGAAACCACCGAGGGACGCGGCCATGGCGCCCGGCGGCAGCTGCAGCCCGGTCAGGGCACTGGCAAAGCCCAGCCCATGGATGAAACCGAAGGCAAACGCGATCAGCCATACCCGCTTGGCGACCATCGGATAGACGTTGTTGAACGCAGCGACCAGCACCGACAACGCGATGCCCGATTCCACCAGCCGGCTAGGGACGTGCACGATACCCAGCACGGCCAGCGACAGCGTGATCGAATGGGAAATGCTGAACGCGGTGACGATCTTGATGACGTCAAGACAGGCCGGCCAGAAGCTCTCAACAGGGTGCCAGACGCGGGTCGCACCAATCGGGTTCAGCGCCATCAGCGCGCCACTGCTTTCCGCGACGCTTGCTCTTCGTCGCCAGACATGGGGACCGCTACGCGGCTGCATCACAAGCACGGCAGGCAACAACAGCGAGAGCAGGAACAGGATGTGATCGGTACCCGTCCAGATGTGCCAGATCCCGTCATTCAGAAAGCTGGTGAACTCGTTCCATCGATCGGGCGTTCGCAGGTCGAGGCTGGCTTGCGGCCGATCCGGGCCAAGCACGGCGCCGGCGACACGATCGCCTGCATGGAGGGTAACGATGCCGCGATGGTAGGGGTCGATGTCTACCATCAAGGTGTAGACCACCGTCAGCCGGCTGGGGATGTTCTTGTCGCATACCGCGTCGAACAGGATAACGGCGTAAGCGCCGTCCGTATGGTCGTCGATGGCCTGTCCCGTTGCGGTTGTCTCACAGGTCAGGCCGTCGCCTTTCACGGTGAGTCTGGGCAACGCATAGCTCTCAATCGCCGTGCGGTGCGCCTGGACCTCACCCCACGTGATGGCGCCATCGTGGTTGGCGTCGATGCCTACCGCGTAATCCAGATCTCGCAAGGCGATGTCCCACTGCCCATGCATGCGATGGTCGTCAGCCCGGTCGGTGCGAAGGCTGAGATACGCGTCGCTTTCCTTGTGTGCCCAGGCACTGGGTGCAAAGGCAGCCAGTGCCACACACAACATGAAGAGCCAGCGTGTGGTGTTCATCGCCGTGCGGCTCCGTTCGTCGTCGATGGCAAGGGCTTCACCTGGGCGACAGCGATGGCAGCCTGTGCCTGCGTCACAAGGGGATTGACGGTGTCATCGGACATGCCGCTTTCCTTGATGAAATCGAGGACGTCTGCGGCGGCAGCTGGATCGTGCAAGGCGAGTGCTGCCTCCAGATAGATCCGGGCGTCCTTCGGTGCACGCTGCACGTCCCAGTTCTGCCGCGCGAGGGTCAACGCTTCCGCCGCCTTTCCGCGCACGTGGAGCAGGTAGGTGGCCTGTTCGCGCAGGAAGATGTGGTCGCCGCGTTGCGTCATGGCGGCAAAGCGCTCGTCCATCGCGGCGATATCGTCAGCGGCGCGCGGTGATTTCAGCGCGACTTCCGCGGCAACACGGATCAGGAACGAGGTGTCCGAGGTCGTGTCGTTGCCGACGAGTGCCAGGGCGTCCGCGGGGCGAGCGTGATCGAGGAGAAATTCACCGTAGTCGGCAAGCAGGAAATTGTCGCCCGGCGTCCACTGAAGCGCGCGTCGAAAATGCGCGTCGGCGACATCGACATTCCCCGTGCGCGCGGCCGTCTCCGCCATCAGGCTTTCGATCCATGCGCGAATGGTCGCCGGAGCTTTCGGGCCAGGGTCCTCGATCAGCGTCAGCAGGGCATAGGCCTGCTTCGCACGGCCATCGAGCGAGCGTAGTGACGAGGTACAGATCATGCCCATGAAATCGCCACCTGAATTGGCAAGGTGCACGCAGGCATCGTTGGCGCCACGGTAGTCGCCCTGGACCATGGCGACGGTCGCCACGGTCAACCAGGCTTGCGCGTTATCGGGAGCACGGCGAAGTATCTGCTCGAGTTCCTTACGCGCAGCAGCGAAGGCATGCCGGCTCTGCTGAATGGTTGCATGGGCCAGCATCGCGGAAATCGGTGGCGACGGCGCTTTCATATAGGGGTCGATCACAGCCATGGCGCGGCCGAGGTAGCGCGCGTCACCGGTGGATCGCCCGAAGTCGATATATGCCTGGGCGAGGACGACGGCTTTCTGTGCATTCCCAGGGTGTGCTTCGGCATCGGTGCGTAGCTGCTCGAACCGACGGACGCGTGGATCGGTCGCGGGAGGGACACGTTGCAGGACAACGGCCGGCGAATCGGGGACGTAGGGCGTGACGTGCTGGGCGACGAGGGGACCGCTGCCGAGCGCGGCGACGATGCCGACGAGGCGGAATACGCCCTTCCGTAAGGAAGGGCGTATCACCTTGGGGCTCGCCGTCTTAAAGGCGTGCATACGAGGATGTCTCAGGCGGTCGCGCTACTGCGCGGCGACTGCCGGCGTGACCGAGCCGGGCACGGGCGTATTGAGGTACGGGAAATGGTCCAGATACGTGTCAGCGGCAGAAATCTTCCCGGTGACTTGCGAGGTGGCGGCGGTGGCCCCGGCAGCACGTGCGCCGTCGGTGAGCGGCGCGGCGTTGTTCGGATCCGCCGTCTGGTCGCCGCACGTGCCGATGGTGGTGCTGCACAAGGCACCGGCTTCTGCCCGTAACGCGATATCGACCACGTCATCGTAGGGGCGGCGACCGTTCGGGAAGCCTGCGAGGTCGTTGGCAAGCACGCCCAGGTCGTTCTGCGAGGCGGCCGGGGTGGGAGCGATGGAGGTATTCAGTCTCAGCTCTTCGGCAGGCGTGACGTGCGCCGGTTGGTTCAGGCCCTGAACGCCGGTGAGGAAAACACTGACCAGATCGTTACGCGGCGTGTGGGGCACGGCGGTTCCGAACAGCGCATTGAGCAAGACCGGCACCGTCGGGCTGGTGACGTAGCTGAGGAACTGCTTGTCCTGGTTCGGCTGGCTGCCGTTGAACTTGTCCTTATCCTTCAGCCCGATCACCAGTTCGTTGACCAGGGGCGAACCAAGCCGGGATACCTGGACGAAGTCCGCGAAGCTGTACGGTTTGTCGGCGTTGTTGAGTACGCGATAGCGCGGCTCACTGGCGGTCGTCCAACCACCGATGACGGGTTGCTGCTTGGTCGCCCCCAGGCAGGTGGCGGGTACTTCCAGGGCAAGCGTCGTTACATTCTTCTGTGTCAGCGCGTTGGGTGTCGAATCGCGCGCACCGAGCGGATTGAGATTGACCAGATCGAAGATGCCACCCAGGTCGGCGACGAAGCCATCCTTGCGCTGGCCGGCAAAAACACGGCCCGGTGCCGCACAGCCCGGAATCTTCACGTTGTAAACGTAGGCGTTCGCGTAGCCCTCGTAATTGGCGATGGACTTGTTACCGATGTTGTCGACGGGCTTGGTAAAGACGCCTGAGCCATTTGCCATGTTGAGCAGGGACTGGCCGCGCCAGGCGACCGACTCGCCTTTCATCACCTCGACCGAGTACGTCTCGGTGCGATTGAGGTTGCTCTGGTCCGTGGCGGTGATGGCGCCGATGTTGATCAGCGGCACGGCCTGCGGCTTGCCGCCGGCGGGCACGGTGAGGTTCTTGTCGCGATTATCGAAGCGGAAGCGGAACGTCAGATCGGAGCGACCATTGCCGTTGCTGTCGATGTGGAAATCGTAGACCGCGTTCTCGTCGAGCGAATGGAAATTCGGTCCGCTGTAGGCATCCTGCAGGGGATCGTAGTTGGCTATCAACGTGACATAACCGTCCCGGTTCGTCTCATAACTCATGAACATGTAGAAGTCGCTGGCGTCTACCTGCGGCTGAGTGGCAATGAAAGGGGCTTCACGATGGCTGGAAGCCAGGACGGCAGCTGGTAAGGAGGCTAGCGCAACGGCCAGGCAGGTAAGCTTCAGATTCATGATGGGTCTCGCATGTCGATCGGACAGATGTGACCGGCGCACCACTCGGGCACGGCCGGCTCCCTCACACGGATCCCGCTCCCGAAATTCCGTCGACATTGCCTGCGGTTCCTGCCTCGCATTCAGCACATTCGACCCCCCGGTCAGACTTACCGTTCCGTCGGCAGTCCATGGGTTTACGTCGAGGGCTCGGAGAAAGATGCAGCTATCGGACAAATAGGCTATACGGCATAGGCCAAAAGGCGTAGCGGCGCGTTGCGGGTACCGATGGACGCCGGTGTTGGACCAAGGACGAAGTAAGAAGGACGAAGTAAGAACGTTGTCGCGCGCGAAGTAACGCTGAAATTTGACCACCTCACCTTCCATGGTAAATGGGGCGATTTCACCTACCATCGCTCAATGGTAGTGATGGGGTCACCTTGCTCCCAGGCGTCGAGATAGACATAGGTAGCGGATGCGAATGAAGAGCAATAAGCGGATAACGCACGCCTACTGCATTGAAGCGGAGGAGGTTCTTCCGATAACGGGGGCCATGCTGTTCTATTTCGCCAGACCTGAGCGCGGCGCCTTGAGCTTCCTCTGCTCAACCGACACCTGCCGGAAACGAGGCGTCAAGGTCACCGGGGTGAACTATCACGTCCCACCCCAGGAGCAGACCAAGCATCAGACCGCTCACTATCGAGCCAATCCCGTGGACGATCATGACGCGTCATGCGAGTGGGTAGGAATCGAGGGCGATGTGGGGCAGAGGCTGCCTGGCGAAACAGATCGTCAACTGGAAGAGCGTAAGGCCAAGCTGAAGCTCAACGATTTCATTGATGTCTTCGACCCCACGGAGGCCGGCCCCGAGCAAGGAAATGAACCACCCGATGAGCAGCTTGACGCCGGGGAAGGAGGCGGCGTTCGTCGGAATAGCAGGAGCGGTCGACCTTCGCCGATGAGGCATAGCACCAATAGCCTGGAACGGCTTGTGCAGTGCTATCGGGAGGCGAAAGATGAGCTATCGAAGGAAGAATTCGAAGCCCTGACGATCCAGGTCAAAGGGCTCGGTGAGGTATCGCTGCAGTCCTACTTTCGCCCGATCGAATGGGCCCGCCTGGGAGTGAGTGATCGCGTGCTGTTTGGCGGTGCACGGTACAAAAAATACGGCGCGGGTTTCAGTTTCACTTTTTTCGATAAGCATCAAGGCAAGCCCATATCGTTGTACGTTAAGTCTGCCACCATCAATGCCTATCGCTATCGTCGCTACTGGTTCGAACTCTTTGAGCAGGCGGAAAACGTGGCGTACTTCAGAGTCTATGCACTTGGAACGCTGAAGGAGCGCGAGGACGGAAAGGGATACGACCTTTCCGTCGACGACTTGAGGCACCTGGCTATCGTGCTTGGCCCGCAGAAGGCCGCCGAGCCACCACGTGAGTGACAGCACGAACGGGTAGCCAATACGACTATGGCGTCCACCCCTGAACCGGAAACAACGTGCCGATCGTCGACGGCGGCGGCGCCGCTGTCACGTCACAACCCGCAAAGGGTTTGGTGGACGCCGCAACCAGGCTGAAGTCGTACGGCGCCGTCCACTGAACCTTGAAGTACCTCGGTAGCGTGCCCTGGTCCGCGTCTTGGTTGTAAGCAACCTGCCACAGAGACGTGGAGCCGCGGCAACGCCTGGCGCTGCCGTCGTACTCGCCGGTGATATAGCTGTGTTGCTCTGCCGCGTGCAGCTGCGCCAGGGCGGTCCTGTCGGCGGAGGGGGATAGCCAATGCGACGCTTCCGCCCAGGGTCGGGTCAGCCATTCTTCGGCGAATGCCTGTGGATCGAGCGCGACAGGCGCAACACGCTTTACGGCGTGGTTCGGCCCGATTTGATAGCGCAGGACATGCGGTCGGACCAAGGCAGTGCCGTCGATGCTGGGGCCCATGTACTGGACCAGCAGGTCGTGGTTCGTGAGGTGTGCTCCGGCAACAAAGTCATCGCCCATGTAGAGGCTGTCCTGTCGATCAATCAGCGCAGGCGGTGTCGTCGTCTCCCTGGATGCCTGCCACAACTTCGTATAAAGGCTTTGCCAGTTCGACGAACACCAGGGACTGTAGCCGAGCGTCGTGACGAGGGGCGGCGGCGCAGGTTCGTTCCATGCGGTGTCGTACGAGGATGTCTGGATCGAAAGAAAATGCTGGGGCTGGTACTCGTCCTTGCCATACCGGTCCTGCTCGATGCTGATCAGGAGGTGCCAATGGTGATCCAGCCTTTGTTCGTAGAGGTACGCCGACTGGTCGAAACCGCACTGCATCCCCACCCCGGTCACCACCAGAAGGTAACGATAGTCGAGGGGGGCCATGCGGATCTTGTCGAGGTACCCTCGTTCGCTTTCCGTGTGCGAGGGATCCCCGCACCGGTATCCGGACGATTCCGGCTGGCCGCACGTCAATCCTGCGTCGTCGAGCGCCTGCGTCAGTCGCGCGCTCAGCGCCGTCAGATCGTCGGGATCCATGTTGTAGACCGTGCCATTCCCCATGCTCGCGCCCGGTACCGGGGGCAATTGCTGCTCCACCCATTCGCGCAAGGCGTGCTTGACCGGCGTGAACTCGGGCCCGGCGTTCCGCGCCTCGTCTATGCCACGGGAGTGGCGTATCTTTTCGAGCTGCGTTGCCAGTGACGAGAGGTCGGGCGTCGTCGCCCAGACGGGAGATGCGATAAATCCGACCGCGATTCCCGCAAAAACCATGAGCAAACGCATGGAGAGTCCCTGGGTGGTTTCTGTGCCGATTATCTACAAAGAGGGAAAGATATGTTTCTCAGGTCATTGGGTGCGGGAATCGTTGCGCTCGCCGTAGTCATGCTCGTGGCATCCCTTTATGGCCTGCACGGGGTGTCCGCTACGGGCCGCGTTGTCGCGGCAACGTTGCCCCCGTGGCGTCATGACGTGGACATGCAGGGGTGGAAGGCCCATCTGCAGGCCTATTGGGTGACCTGGGTCGTCGCCGCCGTCACGGCTGGCATCGGCGGAGTGCTCTTATTGAAGCGCCGCGCGGCGGGCCTGACACTTTTCGTTGCCGCGTCGGCCATCGTACTTTTCTACCCCGTTGGGGTTTGGGTGTTCTTTGGCGAGTCGTATCCGTTCGAGATGTTGAGCTATACGAACGCGGCTGTCGCCCTGTCGTTTCTGTGCCTGGCGGTTGTCGCACGCGTCGTGCTCCTTCGCAGGCCAGTTCGCTGACAGGGTGGTCGCTCGAAACGAAGGCTATCCCGGCGACGCTGCCGGTGCCTCGATGCTCTGCCACTGTCCTGTCTCGTCTTCGCTGCGCACACGAACGGGTACGCGGCGGCTTCGAGCGATCGTTTCGGCCAGCGCCATGGCGAATCGCAGCGATTCGGCCTGGGTGGCGAATTCGCCAACGGGCTGGCGATCCTGAAAAACCTTGAAGGGAGCAGAGCCGCCACTCGCTTGCGGTAGGTACAGGGTGATGGTGCTTCCAAGGTCACGGGCTTCCATGGCTGCTCCTGCCTAGGCCATCCGGGCGACGGCCCGGTGGACCTCGGCTATGGTCTCGTCGAGGGCCAGGTCGATCTCTCCAGGTGAAACGTTCTTATCCGACAGGCGCATGGCCAACACCCCTGCCATGGCGGCCGGACCGGGCAATGCCGCGGACCAGCCGAGGTTGCGGATCTCACAGGCCCATCGGTGGGCGCGTAGGGGGTCCTGAGCGCCGACCGCGTCCTCCAGCAAGCTCGTGTACCTGAGCAGTCGGTGCGAGAGCGACCTGTGCTGGGGCGACTCGATGCCAGTCCGATCCGCGCTGCCGTCAGGGGACCGGTTCGTGAGGAGGTGAGTTGGGGTACGAGTTGTCATGGCCCCATCGTCGGGGCCGGGGCGTGAAACGAACGCCAACGGCGGTGGGTGCGTGACTGACCTTGGCACGCCACCGTCGCTTCATCCAGGTTGCCCAGTCGGATGATCGACCGAGAACATTCGTGCCGCAACGAGAACAGCACGCAGCTGCCGGCCCATCTCCGTCAGCTGATATTCGACGCGCAGGGACTTGCCGGCGTGTTCGACGCGCGCGACGAGACCATCCTCGGCAAGCTCGCGCAGGTGCTGGGTTAGTACCTTCTGCGAAATACTTCCCAGGTCACGCTTCAACTGCAAGGTACGCAGGGTCGGGTCGGCAAACAGCCTGAACAGTATCGGCAGCTTCCAGCGCCCCTGGACCATGCGTACGACTCGCGTCACGTGCGCCGCCGATCCCGCCGGACCCAGACACACATCGGGAGACTCCTGGGTGGTGGGCACCTGAAAGTGCGTAGTTGTCGGAACTGTCATGTGGGGCCACCGTAGCGAGATATTAAAAACGACGTGGGGTTTCGGTATGGATCTGCAATTACAGGGAAAGGTTGCGCTGGTGACGGGCAGTAGCAAGGGCATCGGCGAAGCTATCGCCAGGACACTGGCCCTGGAGGGGGCGACCGTTATTGTTCACGGGCGCGACAAGGCCCAGGCCCAGCGGGTTGCTGCTGATATCCTAGCCTCGGGCGGTCGGGGCCACGTCGTCGTCGGGGATCTCACGTTTGATGAGCAGGTGCAGCGCATCGTCGAGGAAGCCGGGGAACGTGCCGGTCCTGTCGACATCCTGGTCAACAACGCCGGTGGTTCCGGCGGCGTGAAAGAGAGCTGGGCAACCACTGAGCCTGCTTCCTGGACGACGGCCTATGACCGAAATGTGTTGTCTGCCGTACGCATGACGACCCGACTGTTGCCGCAAATGCAGGCACGGCGATGGGGGCGGGTGGTCAACATCTCGAGCCTCGCCGCAACCATGGCGCCTGCCTCTTCTCCCGGCTACGCCGCCTGCAAGGCGGCGATGAATGCCATGACTTCGTCACTGGCCAAGGCGGTCGCTTCGAGCGGGATCACCGTGAACGCTATTTCGCCCGGTACGATCCACAGCGACGCGCTCGATGCGCGCTTTCGCGAGGTTGCCGCGGAGAAGGGATTGGCGGACCGGGACGCGCCGTGGGACGCCATCGAGCGCGCGGTCCTTCCGCTGTTTGCCGAGGTACCCGTTGGCCGAACGGGAGAGCCGGAAGAGGTCGCACGTGCTGTAGCTTTTCTGGTGAGCCCGTTGGCCGGGTACATCACCGGGACTAATCTTCGGATTGATGGGGGACTTTCGCCGGTGATTTAGTTACGTTACCAATAACCAGGGAACACGATGGAAGCTATGAAGCATCTGGCGCTGCCTGTTTCGATCACGTGGCTCTGCCTTTTGAGCGTTTCCTTTGTAGCGTCGGCGGGAACAGTAAAGGTCGAGACCACGACCATCTCAACGGACGTTTGCAGCGTCTTGAAGAACCCTCGGGCGTTCGTTAACCAGGTGATTCGCGTTCGAGGATTTGTCTACCTCGGCGAGGATCATATGAACATCGCTGACAGGCTATGCGCTGGCCGGGGTATTGAGTTGATGATCAAAACGGAAGCGGTTATGAAACATAAGGATATTCACCACTTCTATGTCCAGATGAACCGGCAGGGACGGCACGGCATAGCGACCATAACGGGCCTGTTTCAGCTTGATCCCGATCCGGTGACGCCCTATGTGCTCAACATTCAACACGTGAAGGATGTGGTGCCCAGCCATTAAGTGGGTGGCGCTATCGAGCCATCCATCGACGGTAACGGCTCCCAACATAGTGTCACGCGGCGGCTCGAGTTGAAGGAAGCCCTCGCCCAGGAGCAGCAACAGTTGGCGATGGTATCGCGGCGTGCATCCCATGACGAATCCGCACAAGTGGAGACGCTCATGCTCCAGTCGGCGGTTAGCACGACCTCGAGTGGGCTGGCCACGGCGTCCGCCGAGCTCGCCCCGGCGATCCTGCAGGAGGGAGGGGACCGCGCTTTCGCGGCCGATCCAGCGATCGGATGATCACGGCAGTCACCATCATTCGGACAGGTGGGCGCCTTACAAAAGACACGTCCCCGGACGGGACTGACGTTACGCTTCATCCGACTGACCCTGCGCATGGACTGCTCAAGATGAATTCTGTGACGATCTGTCATTGGCCGGTGCGGCTGGTAGTGCCTGGATGCCTCCTGGCAGCCGCACTCTTACTGTCCGCTTGCAGCGCCGACCAGGCCATCATCTGGGAGGCCCACTCACGGTCCCCCGACGGTCACTACCAGGCCAATGCGGCAACCACCCAGCAGAGCGGGCCGGGTAATGCGGCGCTCTACACCGTGGTCAAGCTAAGCCAACGGGACGACGACGAGGGTTTCGACATTGTCACGCTTTCCCATAAAAGCACGCGCGAGCTGACAGGAGGTGCCGTGACGATGAGGTGGGTCGATGGGAAGACGCTGAACGTGGCGTACGAGCCGTCGGCGACGGTAGACTTCCAGGCGATTAAAGGCGCCGGTGTCACCATCGAGCTCGTGCCGCGCTCCCGCTGAGGTGAGCTGTGAATCGAGCTTGGCTTTCGGTAGATGGCCTCAGGGAGGAGCGTATTTGTGAAGCTTCAAAGACTGGGAATCCTCATGGGCTGCCTCATGTGCGTCTCATGCAAGGTGCGCGATTTCGGCTGTCTCTCCAACGGCTATTGGGTGGCCGCTCCGAGTCATGCTGAAATGGGCATTTATGACGTGACGGGAAACAGCGTCCTTGAACGTTACGTTTCGCAGGTGGGACTCATGAAGGAGTACATCGTCGCGACCTGCCTCGTGCGTCCCGGTGACAAGACGGTGCCGCTTCCGGGTGAAAAGCCATGCCGTGGCTTCAACGTCATTGATACCAAGACAACGCAAGTGTGGCGTGGCCTGACCGAGGCGCAGGCCGAGGAGGTGCTCTTAAAAGCTGGTTTGAGGATGCCCGAACTCCACTACGCGAATACGTGGTTCAACCAGGATTGGCCGAATGGAGATCCATCGGCTTTCTGCCGTGCGACGTTTCACGACAATCCGGTGCCACGGGAGTAGGCGCGAAGATGCCGAAGAACGCGGCGGTTCAACGATTGAGCTTCACCCGTTCATCAAAGTCGCGCGCACGAGGTCGGATGTTCGAGAGCAGCAGGGCGAGAATCCTGGTCATGGCTTGGTCGACAATATTTGAACGAGGCTTTCATCGTTCTGGTTATGGTAAATAATGTCCTTTATCCGCCAGCCGGATCGCGTCTGGACCGTGATGTATTCCAGGCGGATCGTTTCGCCGTCGCTCGGGTACTTGAACGAGACAGCCACACGATCCGAACCTGACGGCTCTATCTCCAGATCCGACGCGGAAGGGTCCTGCGAAGCGAACATCAGGTTGAAGCCAAGGTTGCACTCGTCGCCCTGGTTGCGCTGCACGCAAGCGGCATCGTTCGCCAGAAGGGACGCCAGCGTCCCGTCGAAGTATTTATTCAGAACGGCAGTCGGTTGCTCCGAGAGAGGCGCCCCGAACGTGGCGTCAGAGGGGCCCAGGGCTTCCCAGGCGAAGTCCTTGTAGAGCTTGGCAACGACCGCGGACGGGCCATTCGCATGCGTCATGTCATGGGCAAGCAACGCAAGGGGTGTCGCGAGGCCGGTCAGGAACAGGATCGTGCGTACCAGGATATTCACTTTTTGCTACCCTTTCGACGGGTGAGAAAGAATCAATGTGCACGTCTTCGTCCAGATGCCGCCGCTGCCGGCTCAGGGACTGTCGTCAGGATCGAATCTTAGGGGCCCTCAGGTAGGAATGTCAGCTGCACAACTTGGTTGCCTCGCCGTTGGCTATGCCTCCGTGTACACCTTCCTGGCCCGTGGCACGATTTCAAGAATCATGGATGTCGACCCTGCATACAAGGGGCGGTGGCCAAAGCCGACCTGGTTCGGCTACAGCGGAAGTACCTGGGCAGTCATGTACATCATGTTCAACATGAACCTCCCCAAGGCCGAATACCCCGAGCCGTTGCAATGGCGAATCTGGACAGCCAGAGTCATGCTGTGGCTGTGGCCCTTCGTGATCTTCCTTGTGCTGTACTTTTCGCCGCATTCAACAAGCACGTGAGGCACGCGGCGTCAGGATAACGGCGGCTCGACAAGTCCACGTGGAAACTACGTTTCAAGGTCGTTGTGACCTGGGAGCACTCATGTGAACGAGCGGAAGCGTCGTCGTGCATCGCCCCTCCTGGTGGGGTGCGCAGGTTGGTCACTCGCATCAAAGGACGCGCGGTCCTTTCCTGGGGAAGGCACGCACCTGGAACGCTATGCGAGCGTTTTTCCATGCGTTGAGATCAATTCGTCGTTCTACCGGCCGCATCAGGAAAAGACCTATCTTCGTTGGGCCGCGAGTGTGCCGGAAGCGTTTCGCTTCAGCGTAAAGATGCCGCAGACGATCACCCATGAACTGCGTCTGCGAAAGGCTGAGAAGCCTCTTCTCGGCTTTCTGACCGAGGTGTCCGGGCTGGGAGCCAGGTTGGGCTGCATCCTGATTCAACTACCGCCCAGCCTCGCACTGGATGTGAGGACCGCGAGGGGCTTCTTCTCCCTCCTGCGAAAACACACGCAGCTGCCGGTGGCCTGCGAGCCACGGCACGCCACGTGGTTCACGCCTAAAGGGGCCGCGGTGATGAGCGAAGCGGGCGTTTCATGTGTATGGGCACATCCGTCGCCCGTGGCCGCCGTCGCACCGCCTGAAGGCGACCCGACGATGCTCTATATCCGCCTGCACGGGGCTCCACAGGTCTATTACTCAGCCTACGACGATGCTTTCATCAAAGGCGTCGCGTTACGGATGCGCCAGGCGCAAGAAGCGGGCAAGGTCGCCTGGTGCATCTTCGACAACACGGCGCGGGGCGAGGCTGTACCCAATGCGCTGACGTTGATGTCTCAACTCAACGCTTGACCTTGCGCTTCTTCACGGTCGCCGCATAGCGTTCTTCGCCCTCGACGAATTTGTCGTAGTAGCGGACGACCATTTCGGCGACCTCGGTATTGATGATGTCACCATCCATCGACGGATTGTCCACGGCCATTTCGGTGGCCGCATACATCACTTCGGTGGAGAGGCGCATCGCCACGCGCAAGGCTTCCGGGTCGGCGCTCGGGTAGCGATCGCGCAGTCCTTCGTAGCTGGTCTCCGCGACATCGTCGTGCGAGTCCAGACGGATATGCCTTAGCGTGGGGACCGCGCGAAGCGCACGCATGATCCACACCGCACCCGGAAAGGCGAGCGTCGCCGCGTTGATCGCCGCCTGCATGTCGCGCAGGCCACGAATGCTGGCTTCGCGCGAGCCGTCGTAGTTGAGCGCCTTCTCCTCTTCCAGCCAGGCGCGGTAGGCCTTGTTCTGGCATTTCATCAGGCGCTCGCCGAGCTCCTTGAGGATGGCGTACTTGTTCGGGAAGTACCGATACAGCGCCGGTGGCGATATGCCCGCCTTCGCGCACACCAGGTTGGTGGAGAGTCGCTCCACCCCCACTTCGCCGAGCAGGCGCGATGTGACCTCGAGGATCAACTCGAAGGTTTCGACCGAGCGCTGCTGCATCGGCTGTTGCTTGGTGTCCAGCGGGATCGCGGGACGCGCATCGGTTTTCTTCCGACGCGTGGCGCTGTTCATGGGTCGACCTCGGCGTGGGCCTTCGTAAGTTCTCAGCGAAGACGTATTGGTTCCAGATGATACTTATTTCGCAGTGGCATGCGTGCTGCAGCGCGATGCCTGCACGCCTCCCGTGCCATGCCACGTGACCGTCAAAGCGCTGTCATATGTAAACAGTAGCGTTCACTACTGTTTTCCGCCACCCCTCCCCAACATTCCGTTTCCCATCCCTTCGGGCTCGACAGAGCTGACCGTCGCGGGCAACCGCGCGGCCGATACACGCAGGAGTTTCAACGCAATGCATCACGCTGTACGTTTTGGATTAGGTCTCGCTGCCCTCGCAGCCGCTATCAGCGCCGCCGCCGAAACCACGGACGCGGATATCACGAAGCGCACGACGGACCTGCAGGGTGTGTCGGTTTCTGCCGGCATTGACGACCCCAACCTCGCACCGCCCGGCAGCGCGGCGGCACTCGCGCCGACGCAAGGCAACCTGTTCGAGATCGAGCCGCAGTCGGTGTTGAGCCGAAATTTCATCCAGACGATCGCGACACCCAAGGCGGATTACCTGGCCTTGCTGGAACTCACGCCCTCGGCGGTAAATGCGTCGCCGAACGGCGCTGGCCTTTCCAGCAAGAGCGGCACCATCCGCGGCTTCCAGGATGGCGAATACGACGTGACCTTCGACGGTATTCCGTTCGGTGATCCGGGCGCTTTCGGTCACGCCACCACCGCGTTCTTTCCAGGACCCTCCCTGGACAAGGTCGTGGTCGATCGCGGTCCCGGTACGGCAAGCAACCTTGGTAATGCGACGTTTGGCGGCACCGTGGCGCTGTATTCGGCGCCGACCACCGACAAGCCCTCAGGTGAGGTGTCCGCGATGTACGGCAGCGGCGCTACCTGGCAGGTCGCCGGCGACGGCAATACGGGCGTGCTCAACAAGATCGGCACCGAGGCGTCGGTGAATTACAGCCACGTCGAATCCAACGGGCTGATCGATGACGCGGGGTTCAAGCAGGACAATATCCTGTTCAAGGTAAAGCAGCCGCTGGGCGACAACACGACCCTGACCCTGGTGGCCGACTACAACAAGGTGAAGTGGAACACCTTTACCGCACAGCCGAAGAAGCGGACCGACATCCTCGGTCTGGACTTCGGTGGCCTCAATCAGGATCCGACCTCGCAGGGCTTTGCCGATTACAACGTCGACGACCGCCATGCGGACTTCGAATACCTCCAGCTGCATGGCGACTACGGCAGCTGGCGTATCGACAACAAGTTCTACACGTACGGCCTGCGTGACAGCGGTCCGGGCGGTGTGGACCTGCTCGGCAACACGCCGAATATCGCCTTGCTGCCCAATGGCGGTGTCCCCGGTGCGATCAACCACAGCCGTTACCGCGCCGCCGGCGATTTCCTCACGGCCGAGAAGGATGTCGGCAGCGACTGGCTCGAGAGCACCCTGAAAGCGGGCATATGGGCCGAGCGCACGTACCAGGTGCAGGACCAGGTCACCGTCGACCTCTCGACGATGATGCCTCGCGTCCTCAAGGGCGAACCGAACGCCAACATCATCGATACCAGCCAGCACACGAATACGACGCAGAGCTACTTCGAGATCGAGTGGCGGCCATTGGAAAACCTGAGCATCGTGCCCGGCGTGAAGCAGATCGTGTTCGATCGTACGATCGACGGCGTGTCCAACTTCCTGCCGGTCGGCGGTGACGGGCACTTTGCCACCACGCTCGGCTCCGTGGCGGCCAACTACCGGTTCTCGCCGAACCTCGCGGCGTACGTGCAGGTGGCCAAGGGCTTCCAGGCGCCGAAGGTCAATATCGTGCAGGGGCCTGCCGGTCACATCGATCCGCAGACGACCACGAACTACCAGGCCGGCGTGGTCTGGAAGACCCCGACCACCGTGGCCGACATCGATGTTTATTACATCGACTTCGGCAACCTGGTGAGCAGCGTCGAGGAACCGATCGGTCCGGGCGGTTCGTTGATCAGCGTGTTCGCCAACCAGGGCGGCGTGATCTACAAGGGCGTGGAAGGCGAACTGACGCACATCCTGGGCGATTCGGGATTCAGCTTCACCGCGAACGGCAGTATCAACAGCGCGTATTCGAAGACGACGCACCTGCAGATCTCCAATTCGCCCATGTCCACGGCCGATGTCGGTTTCATCTACGACCAGGGCCCGCTGTACGGCTCGTTCCTCGTTAAATACGTGGGCACGCGTTTCACTGGCACCGGCGAGACCAGTGGGGCGACGTACAACCCGAACACCAAGCTGCCGACGTACAACTACACCAACTTCAACATCGGCTACCGCTTCACGCCTGACCTGAGACTGCAATTGTCGACCAATAACCTGTTCGACCACCGCACGGCCATCCAGGGCAACGGCCTGGCCAAGGATCCGACCTTCTACTACCTGGCAGGTCGCAACTACACCGTGCAGGCCACCTACACGTTCTGATCGGCAGGCCGAAAAAGGAAAGTCCATCGATGTACACCTTTAGCTCCATCGCACGGCGCACCCTCGCGGGCGCAATTGCCTCCCTGGTCCTGGCGGCGCCTGCCGCCATGGCTACCGACCATGCCACCGACGTCGACCCGTTCATCGGGTCGGACTGGTTCGGTGAGGTCTTCGTCGGCGCCACCATGCCCTTCGGTATGGTGAAGGTTGGTCCCGACGTACGTGATTACGGTTATCGCAAGGGCTTCCAGAGCACCGGTGACATCCGCGGCTTCTCCCACCTGCACCTGAGCGGTGGCTCGGGTAAATATGAAAACGCCCGCGTCATTGCCACCACGGGCGATCTCGAGCCGGGCGCCTTCCATTCGCCGCGCGCGAATGAAATGGCCAGCCCCGGCTACTACGCCGTAGACCTGACGCGCTACCAGGTGAAGGCAGAGTTGACCGCCACGCGGCGCATGGGCATGCATCGTTATACGTTCGCCAAGGACGGCGATGGGCATGTGACGCTCGACCTCGACCTGCTCTACAAGGGGACGGGAGAAGAGACCCAGCAGTTTCTCGGTGGCGACCTGCGCATAGTCTCGCCTACCGAGATCGTCGGCGTGGGTCACTATGCCGGCGGCTGGAACGAAGGCGGCCCGTACGATGTGTACGTGGACATGATCGTCGATACGCCAGCGGTAGCGACGCGAACCTGGCTCGACAAGAACGTCAGCACGGCATTGTCGGTGCACGCCACCAGCGCCATGCCGCTTGGTGCCTCGTTCGATTACCAGGTGAAGGCGGGGCAGGCGATCCAGGCAAAGGTCGGCATTTCGTTCGTGAGCGAGGCACAGGCCCATCGCAATGCGACGGAAGAGGCGCGCGGCTGGGGCTTCGACGGCGTGCACCAGGCCGCCGTTGCCGCGTGGAACAAGGCGCTCGGTCGCATCGAGATCACCGGTGCGGACGACACGCAGCGGCGGACGTTCTATACGGCGCTTTACCACACCATGATGATGCCGTCCGACCACACGGGTGAGAACCCGAAGTGGACGTCCGCTGAGCCGTACTACGACGATTTCCAGGCGATCTGGGATACGTTCCGCAGTCAGGGCCCGCTTCTGACCCTGATCGCGCCGGACGTGCAGCGCGACATCGTCCGCTCGCTGGTGGATACCTACCGCCACGCCGGCTACATGCCCGACGCACGTGTCGGCAATGACAACGGTCGTACCCAGGGCGGCAGCAATGCCAACGTGCTGGTGGCGGATGCGTACGTCAAGGGTCTCACCGGTATCGACTACGCGACGGCTTTCAAGGCCATGGTGAAGGACGCCACGGTGGCGCCCACCGATGCGCGCAAGGAAGGACGTGGGGGTCTGGAGACATACAACCGACTTGGCTATGTGGCGCAGCCGACGGAACGCGCCGGTTCGCGCACCGTGGAATATGCCTATGATGACTTCAGCATTGCCGAAGTCGCCTGCGGTCTGGGTCATGACGATGAAGCGAAGCTATACCGTGCCCATGCCGGCAACTGGGCGAACCTGTGGGATGCGACGAGCGAGCAGGAAGGCGTCACGGGCTTCCTTCGTCCGCGCAACGAAGACGGCAGCTGGGCACCGCAGTACCTGGTCCGTCGGGGTACGTGGCCGGACTTCTACTATGAAGCCGACCTTTGGACGTATTCGATCTATGCCCCGCAGGACGTGCGCAAGCTGATCGCGATGTCAGGGGGCAACGAAGCCTTCGTGAAGCGCCTGGATACGGTCTTCGACAACCTGCATTTCGATATCACCAACGAGCCGGGCTTCCTGATTCCGGACCTCTACCTCTGGGCCGGACGTCCGGACCTCACCGCCGATCGTGTCACGACGTTCCTGCATCGTGCCTTCGGCGCGGATCGTGGTGGCATCCCGGGTAACGACGACTCCGGCGCGATGTCCAGCTGGTACGCGTTCCAGTCGATGGGCTTCTATCCGAACCCCGGCCAGGATGTGTACCTGATCGGCACGCCATCGTTCCGCGAGTCGTCGATCGACCTGGGTGGTGGCAACACCTTCAGCGTCCACGCCGAGAACTTCACGCCCGATGGCACGAACCGCTATGTGCAATCGGCTACGCTCAATGGTCAGCCGCTCAACGCGGCGTGGTTCCGCCACGGCCAGATCGCCAAGGGTGGCACGCTGGATCTCGTGATGGGTCCGACACCGTCGCGCTGGGGTACGACCTCACCGCCGCCGTCCATGTCCGACTCCGACTTTACCCTCTGCAAACGCCATAGCCGCTGATCTACCCCGAGGATATTCATGGCTTCCCTACGTTCCTACCTGCTGCCGCTTGCCGCGGCCTCATCTCTCGTCGCGTCGGCCTCGTTGCTCGCCGCCGCTACAAGCGACATCCACATCAACCAGATCCAGGTTATCGGTACGCATAACAGCTATCACGCCGGTTTCGCGCCCAGCGCCCGGCGCGTGATGCTGAAAGAAGCGCCGAAGGAATTCGCTGCGATCGACTATAGCCATCCGTCCTTGACCCGCCAGCTTGACGACGGTGTCCGCCAGGTGGAGCTGGATGTGTTCTCGGACGCCAAGGGTGGCCTGTATCTGGATCCGGCGATGGATCACATGATCGCGCTCAATGGCCTGCCGGCGGATCCGCCGACGGCAGCGCCGGGGACCTGGGAGAAGCCGGGTTTCAAGGTGATGCACATCCAGGGCGTGGACCAGCGCAGCACCTGCCAGCCGTTCACGGCGTGCCTGGCCGAACTGCGCGCCTGGTCGAAGGCTCACCCGGGACACACGCCGCTGTTCGTCCTGGTCGAGACCAAGCAGGACCCGCTGAAGGTGAAGATCCCGACGGTGACCCCCGAGCCGTTCACCCCTGCCGTGTTCGATGCGCTGGACGCGGAAATCGCTTCGGTCTTCCCGCGCAACGAGATGGTCGTTCCCGACGATGTGCGCGGCGGGCACGCGAGTCTGGACGAAGCCGTGCGCCAGGGTGGCTGGCCCACCGTGGACAAGGCGCGTGGCAAGGTGGTGTTCCTGCTCGACCAGCGCAAGATGGAAGGTGTCTATAGTGAGGGTCATCCGTCGCTGCGAGGCCGCCTGATCTTCACCAACGCCACGCCGGGCGCCGCGGATGCCGCGTTCACCGAATGCAACGAGTGCTCGGCAGATGAGATCGATGCGCTGGTGCGTCGGGGCTATATCGTGCGTGCTCGTACCGACGATCCTGCACAAGGGCAGGGCCTGAAGAACGACGGCTCACGTCGTGATGTTGTTCTGGGTAGTGGTGCACAGTTGATCAGCACGGACTACCCGGCGGGCGAGCCGTCGGAGCACGGCTATTCCGTCGGCTTCCCCGGTGGTGTGACGGTCCGTTGCAACCCGATTCTCACGAAGAAGGGCCAGTGCAAGGACGCTGCGCTGGACGTTGCTGTGAAGTGATTTAGCGGCCGGGGCCTGACGCGACGTCGTAGCGTCAGGCCCTACGACTGCTCGGTATTCTGACGACGCATGATCCAACGTTCCCCGACCACGGGTACGCCAGCAGGGCCGTCACCAAGAGGAAAGGCCACCAGCCTGGTCGGGGCGACGCGCAAGGCCACCCCGGGGGTGAGAGCAAGACGCGCCAGATCCTCACTGGCCACATCGACTTCAAGCGTCTGATCGATGTCCGCGACGTAGATGTCCAGATGCGCAATGCTCCCCGCGAGATAGACGTGTCGCAGCTTCGCCTCCCACGCTGGCTGACCTTCAGGCACCAACAGCGACAGATGCTCCGGCCTGACATAACCCACAGCCGATCGGAACAGCCCGCCCGCGGCACCTGCCGGAAGGGACCATCCACCGGCGCCCCACGTGTCTCCCCGCCGTTCCAGCGCAATGCGGTTCGTCCTGCCGATGAACTCGCAGACGAAGGGCGTGGCAGGATCCTGGTAGACCTCGTGGGGCCGACCCACCTGTTCGATGCGACCCTTGTTCATGACCACGATGCGGTCGGCAAGCTCGAGCGCTTCTTCCTGGTCGTGGGTGACGAACACGGTGGTCAGCTCGAGCTCCTCGTGGAGCTCACGCAGCCAGCGGCGCAACGCGGTGCGCACCTGCGCATCGAGTGCACCGAAGGGCTCGTCGAGCAGCAACACATCCGGCTCGACGGCCAGGGCACGTGCGAGGGCGACCCGCTGGCGCTGGCCGCCGGAGAGTTGGCTGGGATAGCGGTTGCCCAGTTCCGCCAGCTGTACGCGCTTCAACAACTCGTCGACACGCGCACGGATCTGGTCACGCGAAGGGCGCCTGCGCCGTGGCCGCACGCGGAGGCCGAAGGCGACGTTTTCGCGCACGGTCAGGTGACGGAACAACGCATAGTGCTGGAACACGAGGCCGACGTTGCGCTCCCGCGCACTGGCGGCAAGGAAGTCCTGCCCGTTCTGGGTGACGCTTCCCTCATCGGGATAGTCGAGACCGGCAAGAATGCGCAACAAGGTGGTCTTCCCCGATCCGGAAGGACCGACGAGCGCAACGAATTCGCCCGGAGCGATGTCGAGGCTCACGTCGTCGAGCGCGGCAATGTCGGGAAAGTGGCGGCTCAGCCGTTTGAGAGCGAGTGTCATCAGTGATTCTCAGCGGCTTGATAGCGCCATTCCAGGGCGGACTTCACTGCCAGGGTCAACAGCGCCAGGAGCGCAAGCAGCGAAGCGATGGCGAAGGCGCCGACGTAGTTGTACTCGTTGTAACGCATCTCCACTTCCAGGGGCATGGTGGTCGTCAGCCCGCGAATGTGTCCGGATACCACCGACACGGCGCCGAACTCGCCCATGGCGCGCGCGTTGCAGAGCAGCACACCGTAGAGCAGCGCCCAACGGATATTGGGGAGCGTCACCCGGAAGAACGTCTGCAGGCCACTGGCGCCAAGCACGCGTGCGACCTCTTCCTCTTCGCTGCCCTGGGACTGCATCAGGGGAATGAGTTCGCGCGCGACGAAGGGCAGCGTGATGAAGATCGTTGCGAGAACGAGGCCAGGGACGGCGAAGATGATCTTGATCCCATGCGCTGCGAGCCACGGCCCGAACCAGCCCTGCGCACCGAACATCAGCACGTACAGCAGACCCGTGACCACCGGTGAGACGGACAGGGGCAGGTCGATAAGCGCGCCGAGCAAGGCTTTACCGCGGAACTGGAACCGGGTCATGGCCCAGGCGGCCGCGATCCCGAACACCACATTGAGCGGCACCGTGATGGCCGCCACCAGCAAGGTCAGCCGGATGGCGGCCATTGCTTCGGGCTGGTCAATGCTTTCGACGAACGCGTGGGCTCCCTGGCGGAAGGCTTCGACAAACACGGAAGCCAGCGGCACCACGAGGAAGAGACAGAGAAAGAGGATGGAAGCCACGATGATCGACGCCCGGCCAAGACGCCGCGCGACACTGGCAGGACGTCCGGGACGGCCCGCCGTCATGCGGACTGCTCCGCCCACCGCCGGGTCCAGCGCTGCAGCGCTGAAACCAGAACGAGGAGAACGAGCGAGAAGGCCAGCATGACGACGCCCAATGCAGCCGCCGTGGCGTAGTCGAATTCATCGAGCCGTTGGACGATAAGCAGCGGCGCAATTTCCGAGCGCAGGGGGATGTTACCGGCGATGAAGATCACCGAGCCGTACTCGCCCACGGCCCGGGCCAGCGCCAGGGCAAATCCGGTCAGCAGGGTCGGAACCAGGGTGGGGAGCACGACGCGCAGAAAGGTCTGCAGGCCCGTTGCGCCCAGGCTCTCGGCGGCGTCTTCGACGTCCTGTTCGAGAGACTGCAGCACGGGCTGGAGCGTGCGCACGACAAAAGGGAAGCCGACAAACACCATCGCGAGAAGCACGCCAAGCGGGGTATAAGCCACCTGGATGCCGAGCGGCACGAGCCAACGGCCGAACCACCCGTTAGGCGCATAGATGGCTGTCAGCGCAATACCGGCCACGGCGGTGGGCAGTGCGAAGGGCAGGTCGATGAGCGCGTCGAGAATGCGCCGGCCGGGAAAGCGATAGCGGACGAGCGCCCATGTCACCATCAGGCCGACCACGACGTTGATGCCCGCAGCCAGCAGCGCTCCACCGAAACTCAGCTTGAGCGCCGCCAGCGTGCGGGGCGATGCGAGCAGCTTCAGGATGCCGGCGAAACCGACATCCGACGCCTTCCATGCAAGGGCCGCGAGCGGCAGCAGTACGATTAGGCCAAGGTAGGTGACGGCAAAGCCGAGGCTCAATCCGAAGCCGGGCAAAACCCTTCGGCGCATGGTCAGTTGCCCGGGCCGATCTGGTCGAAGATGGCGCCATCGGCAAAGAACTTCGCCTGCGCCTTGCGCCAGTCGCCGAACACCTCGGCCAGGGTGAAGGTCTTCACCTGCGGAAACTGCGCGGCGTACTTCGCGGCGACGTCGGGCGAGCGGGGCCGGTAGAAGTTGCGCGCTTCGATGTCCTGGGCCTGCGGGGAGTAGAGGAACTTAAGGTAGGCGTCTGCGACCTCACGGGTGCCGCGCTCCGCGGCATTCTTGTCGACAACAGCTACCGGTGGTTCGGCGAGGATCGTGATGGACGGAATGACGATATCGAACTGATCGCCGCCGGCTTCCTTCTTCGCCAGCAGCGCTTCGTTTTCCCAGGCAACCAGAACGTCGCCGATGCCGCGCTGGGTGAACGTCGTCGTGGCGCCTCGTGCTCCCGTGTCGAGCACGGGCACGTGCTGGAAGAGCGTCTTGACGAAGGTCCTGGCCTTATCATCGGTGCCGCCGGGCAGCTTGAGCGCGTAACCCCAGGCAGCGAGGAAGTTCCAGCGGGCGCCGCCGGATGTCTTGGGGTTGGGAGTGACGACCTGGACCCCGTCCCTGACAAGGTCACCCCAGTCGCGAATGGCCTTCGGGTTGCCCTTGCGGACCAGGAAGACGATGGTCGACGTATAGGGCGAGGCGTTGTCTGGCAGGCGGGTTTGCCAATCCTTGGCCAGCAGGCCACGGTCGGCCACGGCGTCGATGTCATAGGCCAGTGCGAGTGTCACGACATCGGCGGGCAAGCCGTCGACAACAGCGCGCGCCTGTTTTCCTGAGCCGCCATGGGACATCTGGATAGTGACGTTGTCACCATGCTTCGCCTTCCAGTCGGCTGCGAAGGCCGTATTCACCGCCTTGTAGAGCTCGCGCGTGGGGTCGTAGGACACGTTGAGCAGCGTGACGTCCTTGGCCATGGCGGGTAACACCATGACGGTGGCTACGAGAGCCAGGAGGGTGGGACGAAGCTTCATCGTCAGGCTCCTTGGGTGGTCGGATGGCGCGGGATAGGGATGTTTCGATGAAGCTGGTCAGCGTGTCGTCGCGGTGTGAAATCCCGGGCCGACGGGCCTACACGGTATCCCAGGCGGCGTCCGTTTGCTGCAATGCAGTAACATGATACATCCCCCTACCGAACACATCCGATGATCGAACTGATTGCCATCGACATGGACGGCACCCTGCTTGACTCCGCGCACACCCTTTCGCCAAGGGTGAAGGCGGCCATTACCGCCGCGCGCGCCCGCGGCGTTCGTATTGTCCTGGCAACCGGGCGACCTTTCTCGGGTATCGAGATGTACCTGGAGGAACTCGGCCTGGCGGGCGACGATGAGTACTGCATCACCTTCAATGGCGCCGTGATCCAGAATGCTTCCGGCACGAAGTCGGTGGCGGAGACCACGCTGGGCTACGACGATTTCCGTTACTGCGAGAAAATCGCACGAGACCTCGGTGTGCATTTCCACGTGCTTTACGAGCGGAGCATGATGACGCCGAATGCGGACATCAGTTCGCACACGGTGCGAGATGCGTACATCTCACACACGCCCTTGCTTTACCGTTCGGTCGAACAGGTCGACCCGGCATGGCGTTTCCGGAAGTTCATGATGGTCGACGACGAAGCTGTCCTCGACAAGGCGATTGCCAACCTTCCGCCGGAACTCATGCAGCGCTATACGGTGGTAAAGAGCGCTGCCGACTTCCTCGAAATCCTTCACCCGGAAGCCGGCAAGGGCAGGGCACTCGCCACCTTGGCCGCCTATCTCGGCGTTCCCTCCGAGCGGATCATGGCCATCGGCGATCAGGAAAACGACCTCGTGATGCTGGAGTTCGCTGGCGTCGCCGTGGCCATGGGCAACGCGATCGATGCCGTCAAGGCCGTAGCGGACCATGTGACCACCAGCAACAACGAGGACGGCGTCGCGGTGGCGATCGAGCGCTACGTCCTCCAGGGCGGATGACAGCCTTGATATTCATAAAGAAATAAAGTACATTTTTCTTATGAAAACCCGACCAGAATACGCGCCGGCGATTCGGAGCCGGATACGGAAATTCGCTCGTGGACGGGTGTTCAGGCCGGGGGACCTCATTCCGTTTGGCCCGCGGGCATGTGTCGATCAGGTCCTTTTGGACCTCGTACGGTCCGGAGAGGTGCGTAGGCTCGCCCGCGGCGTCTTCGCGAGGCCTCGCCTGAGTCCACTGGTAGGTGAGGTTCTGCCCGGTGCGTGGGAAGTAGCTGAGGCCATTGTTCGCTCGGAAGGTGGTCAGCTGGAAATCCATGGTGCTGAGGCAGCTCGCAAGCTGGGACTAAGCACGCAGATGCAGGTCCGCCCGGTTTTCTATACGACGGCTCGATCGCGTATTGTTCGCCTTGAAAACGGAGGCGAGGTCACGCTCCAGCACGTCGCCGCAAGGCGTCTTGCTTTTCGTGGAACGCCGGTCGGGCTTGCGCTGAACGCACTGTGGTATCTGGGGCGCGAGCACGTCACTGCCGATGTCGTGGCGCAGATTTCTCGTAAGCTCCCCGCTGGGGCGTTTGCGGATCTGTGCAACGCCACCGCCGTCATGCCCGGCTGGATGGCAAAGGTCGTCGGAACTGCGCGGGGTCATCTCGCTCAAACGGCGTAGTAGGAAGTACCTGAAGAAGGGATATCTTCGATGAAGACAGCGGCGCGCGCGGGCAACAACAAGGGTCCCGAGTTTATTCGTCTATCGCCAGACATGCAGCGCGATGTCCTAGAGCGCGGTGCGAGCCAGTCGCATCTGAACCCGCAATTGCTCGAGAAGGACATCTGGGTCTGTTGGGCATTGGATGCGGTGTTTCGCATACCCGATGCCTATGCGATGGCCTTCAAGGGTGGCACTTCATTGTCCAAAGCGTACGGCGCCATTCGACGGTTGTCCGAGGATGTCGATATCACCATTGACTACCAGTCCCTGGATCCGACTGTCGATCCTTTTGAGCCGGGTCTCTCGCGCACCAGGCAGAAGAAATTCTCTGAGTCGCTGAAGGCGAGAGTTCAGAAATATCTGGTCGATGCCATGGTTCCGTGGCTGGAACAATGCCTGGCCAACGACGGTCTGACGAAGCACACCGTGACGGTCGAGGCATCTGAGGGTGCGTTGCGGGTGAACTACCCTAGCTGTGCGGACCGGGGCGAGTATATCGCTGAGTCAGTGCTTCTCGAGTTCGGCGGACGCAATCGAACCGAGCCGCATCAGGTCATGCCGATTCACGCAGAAATCGCTTCTTCCTTTGCGGATATCACGTTCCCGGTCGCGGTTGTTCCCGTCCTTTCAGGCGAGCGTACGTTTTGGGAGAAGGCGACGCTCGTCCATGCGGCATGTGTCCGGGAAAGCATCAGGGATAATCCGCAACGCCAGGCACGGCACTGGTATGACCTCGCGATGCTCGCAGACCATATGCTCGGGTGCGAAGCGGTGAAGAACCGGGCGCTGTTGCGGGACGTGGTCGCCATCAAGCAACAGTTCTACGCGTACTCAAGGTTCAACTACGACCGGTGCCTTACGAAAGGCTGGATGCTTATTCCTGACGAAGATCAGTTGACGCTGCTCAAGGCGGATTTTGATGCAATGACTTCGGCGGGAATGTTGTCTGAGAACCCGCTCGCCTTTGCCGATGTCGTGACGCGGCTGCAAACGCTTGAAGCAGTGCTCAACACCTGAAAATCGCTGCCCCGGCAATGTGCCGGGGTTTTAAGGTCTGGATGTGGTCGGTGCTCTGAACAACGACCAGGCTTTAATTCAGCTCTTTGATCCGGATATTGCGAAACGCAATGCGGATGGGCGGCACGCCCTTGTCTTCGCCGCCCTGCAGGGCAATACGGCCTTTGTGGAAGCGCGCGAAATCCGCCATCTTCGCGAACTTCGTCTTTGCCACGAGGGCCGTCCACTCCGGCGTCCATAGGGTGGTGTCGACCGTCTTGTGTCCGTTCTGGAAGAACTGCACATGGCCGTGGTCGACGATGATCTCGATGGCGTTCCAGTTCCCGTGCTCGTTGACGTTCTCGATGTCCGACGAGATCAGGTCGAAGAGGTCGCCGGACCGCTCGTACAGCGTATAGCTGTCCGGCTTGGTGCACACCAGGTCGGCGATCTGCATTTCCGGGCCGGTTTCCCAGGTGTACTTGTACTTCGGTGATTCCTTGACGTTGAACATCACGCCGGCATCGGCGCAGGCGGTCATTTTCCAGTCGAGCTTGAGGTCGAAGTTCTCGTATTCCTTCTCGCTGACCAGGTCCGCGAAGTCCGCGTCCGGTGCCTTGAGGTTGCGATCGAGCTGGATCGTGCCGTCGACCACGCTCCAGTCCTTACCCGTGCCCTTCTGACCGAAGGAGTGCCAGCCCTGGAGCGTCTTGCCGTCGAACAGGGAATGCCAGCCCTGCGCCGTTTCGGCGGCGGTCGGGACGGTGTCTGCGGCGAAGGCGGGCAGAGCAGCGAGGCAGCAGGCGATGGCGAGCGCACGAAGCATGGGGACGTTCCGGGGGAGGGAAACGCCGAGCGTAACCGCAGCAGCGTCCCGGATAACCTGCCGTAAGTCACATAGAGCCATGCGTTGGCGGGCCGGTGTAAAGAATCTGAGGGAGTCACTTCGCCGGGGAAACCTCCTGGATCACGTTGCCCTTGGCATCCAGAAACACGATGCTGGCCTGGCCCTCGCCCGTCACTTGCAGACGAATGCGCTCCTTGCCGTCCGTTCCCGCCAACGAGATGCTTGCGAGTCCGGTACGGTCGCGGCCTGCCCACACCCTCTGGCCGCCGACATCGTTGATCGCAAGACCCGCGAAGTGATTCTCGCTGTCGTCGACGCCGGCAAGCTGAATGGTTTGCCCCGCGCCATATCGATCAAAGGAAAGGCTCGCCCCGGCGTCGACGATCTGTCCTTTGTCGTTCTTTCTTCCACTGAAGATCAGGCCTCCGTTCTCGGTACCCTCATCGTTATAGAAGATCATTCCAGCTTGCGGTCTGGCCTCGCCCATCTCCGGCCGCTCTTTGCCCTTGATGATCACGGGAGGAAGGCGGTCTTTATTGGAGATCACCATGCGCAATGTCCCGTCAGGTTCGGTCACGTTGAGTCGATGAACGCTGATCTCATCGAAACGTGTGGGCTGGGACCGCGCTCCCATGAGGAATATGGCGAGTGCAACCGTACTGATGACGGCTGAGTAAACGATCAAGCCTTTCTGAACTGCAGTGTTCATGACGCTTCCTTGGGATGTGTGCGAACTTCCGTCAGCGAGGCTTCGCCAGCGCCCGCTCGCAGGTATGGCGAACCGAAGCTTGCGCGTCCGGCGGCGAGAGCGGCTTGGCCGAGTTCCGATACAACGTCTGAATGATCTCGATGTGGGACAAGCGAACGACGAAGGACGCGCCCGGGTCGGTGGCGGCCGCCTCGGTGACAGAGCGCTCGTCGAGGCCCTTGCTTCGGGCGACGGCAACGAGTGACGCGAAGTTTCCGCGTTCGGCACAGACGTTCGGTGCCGCCGCGGCAACCATCGGCGCGGCGAGAAGGAACATGGCGAGGTACTTCATGGACGCTGACCAGACGGAAGGGCGCGGAAGTATAGAAGTACCTCTCGTCCCGATACGAGTGGTTTAGTGACCTTTTCCTCTTACACCCTCAATGTACCCGAGCTCCGCCTTCGATTTGGGTTCGTCCGGAATGACCTTCATGCAGGCCTGGTAAGCGACCACGGCTTCGTCGTAGCGCTTCAGCTCGACGAGATCGTAACCTTGTCCTCGATACGCCTTGCAGAAGAACTCATTTTTCACGGTGTCGCTCCCGTTATCCATCAGTGGAATCATGTCGGGCATCGCGGTGTAGAGCGCCAGTGACTCTTCGGTGCGCTTTTGCATTTGATAGATGTACGCGAGCTCGCCGGTGTATTGCGCGTCGTTCGGCGAAAGCGCGAGCGCCTTCTTCACTTCGACTTCGGCGTCTGTATAGCGCGCCATCTCGCCATACGCATAGCCCCGGGCCCAGTAGGCCATGGCCCAGGCCGGCCCGAGTGCGATGGCATTTCTGCGCTCCCCGGGCACGTCGTTCTTTCCCAGGTTGCCGGCCTCGGTCACCATGTACAGCAGGCCCTGTGCTGGACCACGGGCAGAATAAATTCGGTCCGGGCTATGGGCATACTTCGTCTCGTAGCGGCCGATCACGTCGTTCAACGGTCCATCGATCGCCGCCTGTATCTGGCCCGACTGGATCATCCGGACGCCATCCAGCACTTCCTTGTCGTCTGCCGATGGTGACGTGTTCACCACGAGCTTCCTCGGCGTCTCAGTGGCGCACCCGACCAACACCATCATCAGGCACGCGAAGGCGGCGTACCGGCACTCCTTGGACATCGTAATGTTCCTCAAGGGCCGTCAGCCGGCAATTTTGGGGCAGGAGGTAGCGCGAAGATGATGGGGACATGCGCATAAGCGCGGCGAGGCTGCCCATCGCGGTAGGCAGGGTAGAAGCGCCAAAGGGGTACCGTCGCCATCGCCGCGGCGTCCAGCTCGGGATAGCCACTCGAGCGCAGCACTATCTCATTCTCGACCGTCCCATCGGCGCCGACGAGAAGATCCAGCACGACAGTACCTTCGTGCCTCGCCGCGACGGCTTCGGGAGGGTAACGAGGCGGGGTCCGTAGACGGTAAGCCACGTTTTCCGTCGGCTTGTGGCCGGGCCTCGTTCCGTCGCCTCCCGGTAGGAGGGGGAGCCTGGGCGGGGGTGGCGGCGGCGGAGGCGGAGGCGGCGGAGGCGGCGGAACGAGGGAGGCGTCTTCCCCGCGATCGTGCGGCGTCGCATCCTGCGGCGACGCGTGTGCCAGTTGTCCGGCCAGGCTCATCGCAATCAGCGCGATAAGTCGAATCGAGGGATAAGCCATGTCCTTATTCTCCTTTCCGTTGCCCAGCCATCGCAGCAATCATGCTGAGGTCGAGTTCTTCCATATCGAGATAAGGGCCGCTGGCTTCTTGCAGGCTGTGCACAGGCACCATCTCGGCGAGCTGCAACAACTGGCTGTCGATGTCCTGGAAGGTTTCGTTTTCCCAGCAGCGGTCCACTTGCCCTGCATCGCTGAAGGCGATGACATAGACAATCTCGCCGTTGGCGCTTTCCATGACCCAGGGCTGCCGGTCCGCGATGAGTCCGAGTCCACTGACCAGAAGATACTGCTCGTACAGCAGGCCCAGGACGGTGTCCCGCTGATGCGGATGTGGTCGATAGGCCACCATCAGAAGTCTCGCCATGCGCCTGCTCCCCATGTCCCCCGCGGGAGAGAATGTATCTTCCTTCCACCGTTGGCAATCGGAGGCTTTCGCGCGCTACATTCCGGGCATGGATCTGATCATCGAAGGGGTTCCGCTTCCCGGTCTTCCCGAGATCATCTCGGCGATGGGAGTGAACGGGGCCGATTTCATGTGGCATCTCGCCGATGTCGAGGCGAGCGCGTGGCCTCATGAGATCAAGGACGGTTGGATCTCAGGGGCCGATCTCATCGCCCACTGGGTCCCCCACGAGACCCAGTTCGTATGGGGGGTGCTCGATGCCTTTCCACATGGGCCCAGGTTTGAGGTCATCGACCTGCCGTTCGCCGATGGCAATCCGGCGTTCTGGAAGGGGAAGCCGCTGGTGCCACAGATCGAGGGTGCCGTCTTCGAAATGGTTTTCTGGGACAGTCGCGCTGTTCTCCTCATCGGTCTCGACGAGGAGCAGGCCGCGTCCGTCGTGAGGGCACTCCCGGGCGCGACGTCACTAGTCATTCTTCCCGTCGACTTCAATGCCACGTATGAGGACAATTCCGTGCCGCTCAACCGGCGTGGAACGGTCGACGCCCTGGCCCATCACGGAATCTCCCTCCGTGAGGGTATGGATGTCGTGATCACCGATACAGAGCTCTGGGTCAGGGCTACCGTCTGTCATCGATTCGGCGTCTGGTGCGCTGCGACTATTGGTCCGTTTCACTACGTTGCTGACTGAGCGAGAGGTGTCCGGTATGAAGCTGCCAAGGCACGCGCTGGCAACCGTCGAGCTCTATCGGCCTGAAGTTGGCGGCAGGGCGGGGCCTCTTCTGGCAAGGCCCTGGTTGGTGGACATACGAATCGGCCATGAGACGCGGATTCGCTACCACACCCGGGTGGATATCGAGGAAGACCTTTATCCAGGCGAGGTTCGCCGCGCCTATCTCGCTTTCGGCTATCCGGATAGGGTCGGTCCACTCCTGCAACCCGGAACGCAGATCTTCTACGGTTCGGGCCGGCCTGTTGGTGAGGGAACGATCCTCGAGCTGTATTTCTCTGACGACGAGCGAAAGGGCGACGGTCTGTCAGTCGATGAACGAATCGCGGGGTGGGAAGAGAACAAAAGGATCGGTGTCGAGAACACGAAGAAGGCACTCGACGCGCTGATCGAGCGGCGAACAGGCCTCACCGAGGGCATTCGTGATGTACTTCGCTGGGCGAACGAAGCGCGTCGTCCCGTCGGGTCCCTGCTCACGCCTTTCCAGGCCGTCGACTCGGAAACCAAGCACTTCCCGGTCGGCGACGTGCGTCAGTATTGGCACGAGCACCGCTTAGTGGCACTCGATGCCGAGCGGCGCGTGCTGGAAGATCGCCACGAGGCAGGCATCATGCAGGCAGCGCAGCGACTCAGGAAATTCCTGAGCACTAAGACGGAGTGATAGTGACCGACGTGCCGGGGCGAAGCGCGATGGCCTTGGTCCAGGCACCCCACTTCAAGCGCGTCTCTCCGCCGCCGACGCTTCGCACGGTGACGGATGTGAGCTTGCCTTTACGCCAGGAGAGGTCGACGTGGAATCCACCACGCGCACCGATACCCGTCACGCTGCCTGACGCCGCCCATGCCTTGGGCAAGGCTGGCAACAGCTCGATCAATCCGGGCCGCGATGACAACAGCATCTCCAGCATCGCGGTGGGCGTGCCGAAGTTGGCGTCGATCTGAAAGGCGTCGGTATCCGCATCCATGTTGTACATGTCGAAGAAATTCTGCGCTGTTCCATTGCTGTGATTCTTCGAGGGCAGCAGATTGGTGAGCAGGAGCCCATAGGCCTTGTCAGCGTCGCCGAGGCGCGCCCAGCAAATCGCACGCCACGCGCAGGCCCAACCATAGCCACCCGTGCCTCGGGCCTCGAGGAGCCTGGTAACCCCTTCGATCTGTCCGGGCGGGCTGCTGTCGGCTCGAAGGCGGTCGCCAGGAAAGAAGCCGACCAGCGGAGAAAGATGCCGATGCGTCGTCTCGCCGAGGTTATCCGGTGTCATCCATTCTTCCAGCCAGCCGGTCTTGCTGCTGACCTGTGGCAAATAGAGCCGCGCCTGCAGCTGGGCGATCGACGTGGCATAACCAGGGTCCTTGCCCAACAGCGAGCTTGCCTGGCGGTAGTTCTCGAACAGATCCCAAACCCATTCCTGGGAATAGGTGTTGCCCTTCGCGTCGGTCGGTCCATGCTCGGGCGACCAGTCCGCGTCGTCGATCAGGACATCGCGTGCGAGGCCTGTCGCCGGGTCCTTCACGCTGACGCTGATCAGCCGCGATTCCCAGAACTCGCAGGCGCCCTTGAGTAGCGGATAGATGCGCGCAAGGTAGGTGCGATCCGGGTTGTACTGATAGTGCTGCCACAGGTTGTTGCACAGCCAAGCGTTCCCGGCCGGGTGCCACCGCCAGCCCCCGCCACCGTAGATGTTGGTGGAAATACACACCGTCCAGCCGGCGATCTTTCCGGTGCTATTGCGATACGCGTTGCGCGGATCGTTGAAGTATTCGTGGGTGAGGTTCGTCCAGGCCTCGACCTGGCTGAGGCAGTACCTGGTAAATGCATCGAAGCACGAAGGCAGCCCGGCGCGGTCGGGCAGCCAGTAGTTCATCTGGATATTGATGTCGTTGTGATAGTCGGCCATCCAGGGTGGCGCGTTGTCGCTCATCCAGAGACCTTGCAGCCCGGTTGGCAAGCTGTCCCGCGAGCCGGCGATCGTCAGGTAGCGTCCGAACTGCAGATAGGACGCTTCCAGTTCCGGATCGGCAGGCGAGCCCGCGGCGGCCCGAGCCTGGAGGCGTGTCCAGGTGTCCATGTCGCGCTGTGCGTCCGTCGATGCGCCGAGGTCGACCCTCATCGTATCGAACAGGGAACGATAGTCCGCTACGTGAGTATGCAGTAGCGTGGCTGGGGTCTGTGTGGCGGCGGCTTTCGTTTTCTTTATCGAAAGCGCCAATGGATCGAGCGAAGCATCCATGTAGTTCGATGCCAAATCCGGTGCGTAGTTGGTGCCGCCACAAAACAGGACCGTAAGCGCGCTGCAGTTCGCGAAGTGAAGTCCCTTTGCGTCTTCTGTTACGGTACCTGAAGCCGCGACAGCCACGACGTTCGCCGCGTACCTGAGGCCGTTCTCCAGCACGCCGTCGAAGTGGCTACCGGCCGGCGGGTTCTCGCCGTGCGTGCCATGCAACGCCACCGAACCACTAAAGAGACCGCCGCCGGCCTGAGTCAGATGGACGACGATGACGTCATCCGGGTGGCTGGCGAAGACGTCGCACGTATAGGCGATGCCGTCTTTTCGATACGAAACGCGCAGGGTTCCCTGGCCAAGATTCAGCTCGCGCCGGTAGTCGGTGATATGCGCGGATTCGTGCCCTTCCACGGACAGATACAGTTTGGCGAGCATCGCCAGGCTGCCGAAGTGCTCGGTGGAATAGTCGGGCTGGCCATCGTCACCCAACACCACCTCACGCTTGCCCAGCCACATCGTGGCGTCCGTGAGATAGAGGAAGGTCGAGGCGGGGTCGCCGCCGACCAGCGCACCAAGACGTCCGTTGCCGATCGGCAGTCCTTCGCGAAGCACGTTCGATTCCGGTGCCGGCGTGGTGTACCAGAGGGTGTGCCTTGCGGTTGCCGCCGGTATAGCGCCAAGGGGGCGTTCCACGGGGCTGCCTTCGGCGAACCTGGGCAGCCCGAGCCACGGCAGCACGGCCGCCACGGCGCCTGTCAGCTTCAGGAACCGACGCCGGTCCATCAGGTCGGAATGCGCTTCGCCCAAGGTCGTCTGCTGGTCTTCGCTACTCATCATCGAGCTATCCGCTGCCCCAGGGAAAATTCATTTGTCGTACAAATTAAACCTAGACCGGCTCATCCAACTTGTCATGCTGCGCCGCAGCTTGTTGCCGGGGGAAAGCTAGGTAATATTATTAAATACTACAAATAAACGGTGGCAGTTGGCCGCTCTGTCAGGGGTTGGGGAGACAGGGATAGCGAGGCTTCAAGGCGTCGTTGTGGGTAACGGTGCAGGCGGGCTTCGGGCGGCAAGCTGTGTGTGCACATTGGGGTAGTCCACAGAGTGGGGGAGGGTAGCCATGCAGCTAACGAAATTGGCGGTCGCCGTGCGGCGATCGCTTGTGGCAACGGGTGTCGCCTGGATGGTGGGTTACGGCGCACCAGGGTACGCGCAGACAGCGCCGGCACCGGCACCGGCGCCGGGAACGGCTCAGGCCGAAGCGCAGTCGGCGACGACGCCCGATCAGGCTACCAAGCCCGCGAAGGGCAAGACCGACGATAAGAAGGTGACCGAACTGGAAGGGGTGGCGGTCACCGGCCAGCTGGCGGCGCTCCAGCGCGCGCAGGCGATCAAGCAGGATTCCGTCAATGTCGTCGACTCCATTTCAGCGGAAGAGGCAGGCAAGTTCCCCGACCCGAACGTGGCCGACGCGCTCCAGCGCGTACCGGGCGTGTCGGTGAACCGCAGTGGCGGTGAGTCCAGCCAGATTGCGGTGCGCGGCTTCGGTCCCGAATTCGTCGCCGTCACCATCAATGGCCGGCCGATGGCCACCGCCTCAGGCTCGCGTGCCTTCAACTTCGATGTACTTCCGTCGGAAATCATCAGCGTCGCCCAGGTCAACAAGACCTCCTCGGCCGATATCTCAGAAGTCGACATCGGCGGCGTGGTGGACATCCAGACCGCGCGGCCGCTGGATTTCAATGGCTACCATGGGGCGTGGAGCGGGGCGGGCATCAACAGCAACCTGACCGGCGACTGGAAGGGTAAGACCACGCCGAAGGCCTCGGGCCTGTTCGGCTGGACTAACAAGGATCACACCTTCGGCTGGATGGCTTCGGCGACCTACTACAAGCGGAAGGACACCCAGCTCAATACGCAGGCCAATTCCTGGTATGCCAACCAGGACATCTACACCGTTCCTGGCGCGGCCAAGCCCACCTATACGAACGTGGCGGTCCCGGAAACCCTGGCAAGCAACGTGTTGGACGAGACACGCACCCGCAAGGGCTTCAGCGGCGCCATGGACTGGAAGCCGATCGACCAGCTCACGGTCGCGTTCGACACCATGTATTCGAGCTACAAGGTCGACCCGATCGAGCATGAGTTCGGTCAGTACGGCAACACCTCCGATATCCAGTCGCTGACGACCGACGCCAACGGCACCGCGCTGAGCTATGTGCGTAACAGCTCGGGCCCGAACGTCATGGCGAACGACTATGTCGCGTCGTATACGCCCAGCTATGAAAAGAGCTACCAGAACGGCCTGAACCTCGGTTTCGACATCGACGATTCGACCAAGCTCAGTCTTGACGTGGCCAGTTCCAAGGCCTGGAACAAGCAGAGCGCCGACGGCTATTTCCTCGTGGTCGGCGCGAAGAACTTCGGCACCAATCCAACCTGGACCAACAACGGCGACAACCAGCCGCCGACGTCCTCGAACGTCCTCTCGTCCACCAACATGGACAACCTCGCGGCACATTGCTGCAACGCAGGTTCGGGCAACAACGTCACCAACAAGGTCGACAACTACCAGTTCAAGCTGGACAAGGCCTTCAACGACGGCGTGCTGAATCGGCTCGAGGCTGGCGTCCAGTACACCAACGAATGGGTGAAGTCGGTCAGCTTCGGCACGCCAAACGGCATCCTTTGTAACGCCTATTGCGGTTATTCCATTCCCGTTCCGCCGGACGCCATCGGTGCGTACGTGTTCAATGCACCGCCGAAAATCAAGGGAGTCTCGTCCCCGGGCCAGCCATCGCAGTGGATTCAGTACGATCCGCGTGCTTACCTGAGCTGGCTGGCCTCGCCGGCCGCGTATAACCAGCTCCCCGACGACAAGCGCGCCGCGCTGCTTGCCGGTCTGGCCGCCAACGGCGGCACCCTGGACGCCATTCCCAACCCCGGCAGCTACAACGACGTAGGCGAGAAGGAGAAGTCATTCTTCACCAAGGCTGTCTTCGGTGGGGACGTCTGGAACATGCCCTGGGCGATCGACGTCGGCGTGCGCTATCTCAACATCGTTTCGACGTCCACCGCAGTCAACCAGCCGCCGATCGCGTACTACGTGGATCCGAACGACACCAGCAACGGCCAGGTGACCTACGGCCCGTTGGCACCGCAGTCGGCGAAGGGCGGCTATCACAAGTGGCTGCCGTCGATGAACCTGAAGTTGAACGTGCTGGACAATCTGATCTACCGCTTCTCGCTGTCCAAGACACTGACGCCGCCGGCACTCAGCAATCTGTACTACAACAAGAGCTTCGGCACGCGCCCGAACTCGTTGACCATCTCGCAGGGCAATCCGGATCTCCAGCCGTACACCTCGCGTAACTACGACATGGGCCTTGAGTGGTACATCGACGATGCCAGCTATATCGCCGTGGAAGGGTTCTACAAGAAGGTCAGCAACTTCAGCACGCTGGTGAGCACGCCGGTGCCGTTCCTCACGAACGCGAACACCGGACAGCCGTTCATCTGGTCGCTCACGCAGCCGATCAACCTCAACTCGTCGAATATCTACGGCGAAGAGGTCACCTTCAACTACCAGTTCACGCATCTGTTGCCCGAACCCTTCAACGGCCTGGGCATGGCGCTTAACTACACGCACGTGAAGAGCAGCACGGCGCTCAGCCCGGGCGTCATCGCGGCATCGGGCAAGTTCGCCGTGCCGGGTATCGGTGACTCGGCCAATGCGAGCCTGTACTACGAAAAGGGTCCCGTGCAGGTGCGCGCGGCGTACAACTGGCGCGGCAAGTATCTGGAGAGCCTCGCCTATGGCTCGGGTGCCCAGCCGGCCACGCGCAGTGCCTACGGGCAGTTGGACCTGAGCGCGAGCTATGCGTTGAACAAGCACGTGTCGGTCTTCGTCTCAGGCACCAACCTGACGCACGAGCACCTCTACGACTACTCCGTGTACAAAAATCGCTTCCTGTACGCCGAAGCGGACGGCACCATTTACACGGTAGGCCTGCGAGGCACGTTCTGATGCTGCCATTGAAGGTTGTGGCATCCGTCGTCCTGGGTGTCCTGTCTTGCGCCATGGCCGCCGCGGCACCCGCCGCGGCGGGCCAGCCGATGACCATCGACAAGGGCCATTTCGTCCTCGACGGCAAGCCGTTCCGCATCGTTTCCGGTGAGATGCACTACGCCCGTGTCCCGCGCGAATACTGGCGGGATCGCCTGAAGATGGCCAAGGCGATGGGCCTGAACACCATCACGACGTACGTGTTCTGGAACGCCCACGAAGCGACCCCCGGCCACTACGACTTCAGTGGGCAGAACGACGTCGCCGAGTTCGTCCGTGAGGCGAAGGAGGAGGGCCTGTACGTGATCCTGCGTCCAGGTCCCTATGTCTGTTCCGAATGGGAGTTCGGTGGGTTGCCCTCCTGGTTGCTGAAGGAGCCCGACGTCAAGGTACGCAGCACCGACCCGAAGTTCATGCAGCCGGCCCAGCGCTGGTTGCATCGGTTGGGGCAGGAGCTGGCACCGCTGCAGTTGAGTCGCGGTGGCAACATCATCGCGGTACAGGTCGAGAATGAGTACGGCAGCTTCGGTACGGATACCGCCTACATGGAGCAGATCCGTCACGGGATCGTCGACGGCGGGTTCAATGCGTCGCTGCTGACCACCTCCGATAGTGCGGAGCAGCCCGGCTCATTGCCTGGTGTCGTGCAGGTCATCAACTTCGGCGTGGGCCACGCCCCGCAGAAGTTTGAAAAGTTGCACACCTGGCAGCCCGGTGGCCCGTACATGGTCGGCGAGTACTGGATCGGTTGGTTCGACCACTGGGGTGCGCCGCACCACGTTGCCCCGGCAAAGAAGGTGGCCGACGAACTGTCATGGATGCTCAAGCAGGGCTACTCGGTCAACTTCTACATGTTCCACGGCGGTACCTCGTTCGGCTGGATGAACGGCGCCAACTGGGACGACAACAGCTACCAGCCAGACGTCACCAGCTACGACTACGACAGTCCCCTCGATGAGAGCGGGCGTCCCACCCCGAAGTACCTGGCTGCGCGCGAGGTAATCGCCAGGGAAACCGGCGTGGCCTTGCCACCCGTGCCTGCCACACCGGGGACGCAGGCGATCGGCGGCATTCGACTGGGTGAATCGGCATCGTTGTGGGACAACCTGCCAGCACCGGTGTCCTCGGCCGAGCCTAGAACCATGGAGTCGCTGGATCAGGCCTATGGCGACATCCTCTATCGCAAACGCATCGACGCCGACGTATCCGGTGAGCTGCGCATCGACACCCTGCACGACTATGCGCAGATCTACATCAACGGCAAGCGGATCGGCACGCTCGATCGCCGGCTGAAGCAGGACCGCCTGAAGGTTGCCTTGCACAAGGGCGACACGCTGGACCTGCTCGTTCAGAACGACGGGCGCATCAACTTCGGCGAGAAAATGCTGAACGAGCGCAAGGGCATCCTGGGTGGCGTCAGCCTCAACGGCAAGCCGCTGCGTGACTGGCAGAACTACTCGCTGCCGTTCGCCAACAGCGCCTCGCTGTCTTACACCTCGGCGGCGTGCAAGCATGCGCCGTGCTTCTATCGCGCGACGTTCGACGCGCCTGCCTCCGGCAATGCCGCCGCGGACACGTTCCTGGACACGGCCGGGCTGGGTAAGGGCTTCGTCTGGCTCAACGGCCACGCCCTGGGGCGTACCTGGAGCATCGGTCCGCAACGCACCCTCTACGTACCCGGTGTGTGGCTCAAGCCGCATGGCAACCAGCTCGTCGTGCTCGACCTTCTCGTGGAAGGTGCACCCGTGCTCAGCACGCTCAAGCGACCCATCCTTGGTACGTCCACGGTAGGCATGCCATGACCCATTCCCTTCTCCCGACACGAGGCGTATCGATGAGCGATTCCATGACGAACATTCTGCGAGGCGCGGTTCTCAGTGCACTGGTCTGCGCCGCTGGCGTCGCCGCCGCGCCGGTGAAGGCCGACGAGACGGCGTCCGTCCTGCCGCAGATGGGCTTCAACAACTGGAACTCCACGCATTGCCGCGCCGAGTTCGACGAAGGAATGATCCGCGGCGTCGCCGACAAGTTCATCAGCCTCGGGCTGCGTGATGCCGGCTACACGTATGTAAACGTGGACGATTGCTGGGCCAACTGGCAGCGCGACAAGGACGGCCATCTGCAGCCCAACCCGAAGCGTTTCCCGAGTGGCATTGCGGCACTCGCCGACTATATCCATGAGCGTGGCCTCAAGTTCGGCCTGTATTCCAGCGCGGGCGTCTCTACCTGCGAGCCCCTGGAGGAGAACCGCGGTTTCCCGGGTGGCCTTGGCCACGAGAAGGACGACGCGAAGACCTTCGCCTCTTGGCATGTGGATTACCTCAAGTACGACAACTGCAACAACCAGAAGGTGGACGCGCACAAGCGTTACACCGACATGGCCGAGGCCCTGCGCGGCAGCGGCCGGCAGATCTTCTTCAGCATGTGCGAATGGGGCGAGAACAAACCCTGGCTCTGGGCGGGCAAGGACCCCGTGGACGCGGGCTCCTGGCGTACCACCGGCGACATCAGCGACAACTACCCCTCGATGCTGAAGATCTTCAAGCAGAACGTGGTACTCGATCGCTACGCCCACCTGGGCCACTGGAACGATCCGGACATGCTCGAAGTGGGTAACGGCGGGATGACAGATGTCGAATACCGCAGCCATTTCAGCCTGTGGTCGATCATGGCCTCGCCACTGCTGATCGGCACCGACCTGCGCACCGTGAAGCCCGAGGCGTTACAGATCCTGCTCAACAAGGACGTTATTGCCATCGACCAGGATCCGCTCGGCGTGCAGGGCAAGCAGGTGCGTGATGCCGGCGGCATCCATGTCATCGTCAAACCGCTGAAGGATGGCGGCCGCGCAGTGGCGGTGTTCAACGAAGCCGATACCGCGAAGGACGTCGCCATCGCCGCGACCGAGATTGGCCTGAAGGCCGGCGGCAGCCACACCGTGCGCGACCTATGGGCACACACGGACACGAAGGGCGATGGCTCGATCAAGACCAGGCTGGAGCCGCATGCGACCGTGATGTATCGCATCAGCCAGTAACCGGGTGGCATCGATCGGGCGACAACGCCCGGTCGATGTCCCTGATGTCTTCCGGCGTGGCTCGGGTTGACCTTTCGGATTTGATGGTTGAACCTGCCGCCACCCAGCAGGGAGAGACCTCATGAGCCCCAGCATGAATCGCCGCTCATTCCTGGCGCATGCGGCAGCCGGCATCGCCGTGGGTGCCATCGGCACGAACGGGCGTGTCGAAAGCCTTCCCGCCACGCGCGCTAGCTTGGGTACGGCCGGTACGCTGATCGACGCCGAGCGTGCCGCCATCCTCGAAGCCATGCGCACTGAAGGCATCGAGGGGACTTCTGTCTGCCTCATCGAGAGTGGGAGGGTGGCCTGGGTCGAAGGTTTCGGGACGACCGGCGGTCATGCGGCGGTCGCCAAAGACGGGGATACCGTATGCCGAGTGGCTTCGCCGGAAGCTGTTCGAGCCGTTGGGCATGCACGACAGCACGGCCGATGCCGCCGTGAATACCACGCGGCGCAATCGCGCCGTCGGCCACGAGAAGGGATACGACAGCGTGCCGGCGGTCACACCCCTGGTAGCTTCAGGCGGTGTTTACACAAGTGCACGTGACATGGTGCGATACGCGGCGTTTCACCTCGACGGTGGACGTATCGACGGCAAGCCCGTGTTGGCACCTGCGCTGTGGGAAGCGATGCACGGCTTTGGCCTCGGCGGCGACTACGGTCTTGGCGTCATTCGCAACGAACTGCGTTATGGCGACACCCCGGTCCGCGTGCTCAGCCACAAAGGCGGCGGTTTTGGCTTCGGGTGTGTTTTCATCTATTGTCCGGAGGCGAAGCTTGCCTGGGCCGCCATGTTCAATCGGTCGGTATCCGCTCCCTATCGCTTCGGTCGCAAGCTGATCGATGGTCTTCTTGCCGCCCGCTTCGGTGCGAAGTCTCCGAGGCTCAGTGCAACGGACATTGCACCGATCCGGCCGACGGCTGCCCTCAAGCAAACGGTCGCAGGCACCTATGTAGGGCGGAACCTTACCGCCACCATTCATGACACCGACGACGGCCTTCGATTCGAGTCGGACGCCTTCGAGATGCATGGCCCGTTCCTCGCCGTGACGCCGACCGCCTTCTTCACGGCGGATGCCGACCATGACCTTGTCGCGTGGACGTACACGGAAGCCGTGGGCGACTTGCCGGCCCACCTCGAATGCAGCGAAGGGGAGGCCGGCGTCGATTACAACGAGGGACCTCATGATCCGAAGGGGCCCGATCGTGCGGAGTGGACGAAATACGCGGGGAAGTATCAGATCTATCAATGGGGCAAGCCGTCGCTGGACGTGCTCGTCGAGCGGCGCAACGGCTACCTGTTTATCAACGGCGTGAAACTGCTGGTCGAGCGCGAGCCAGGACTGTTCTTCACCAGTGACGGTGAGGCAGTCGACTTGCGGACCGCGGTTCCCACGTGGCGCAGTCTCGTTCTGCGTCGCGTCAACACTTGAACGCAGGCGATGTTCAGGAATGAAAGAGCGGGCGTTACCTCGCGGGATCCCACGGTAGCTGCCAAAGCCGCGCCGTCGTCATCTCCTTGATGCACGGCACGTCCGTTACGCAGCGTGCGGCGCGCTCGCGGATAAAATTATCCTGTTCTTTCTCCATCGCCCGCGCATCTTTTGGCATGGCGAAAAAGTGGCGGTGACGATAAGCAACGTCCATTCCGCCTTCGAGCCCGGTGAGCTCCGGGTCGTTGCAGATGGCTTTCTCGGTCGGCATCGATGCCTTGACGCAGCTGAATTCCGGTCCCGGCACTGCCACCGGCGCACCGGAGTGGAAAGAGTGACTGAAGGTCACTGGGGCCACAACGGTATCCTCCATGTTTCGCCCATCCACCACCCTGGGTCGAAATCGCCAGCTGTATGCCCCCTTGACCGCAGCGGCATCCAGTTCGCTGTAGCCGCTGCTTTCCTCAACCGACACGTCTACCGGCTCGCCGTTCGCGTTGAGCTTTACCCGAACCTTTACAGTCCCTTCGTGACCCTGACGAATGGCGCTGGGCGGGAAGGGCGGGGCGGGAGTACCGATGATCCGCTTTTCGGAGGCCTCGACGGGCTTCGGGACCGGAGCGGCCTCAGTCGCATGCGACTGCTGCGCGAGCACGAGGATCAGCCCCAACCATGCAAACCGATATTTCATGGAACTCCCTGCTATCCAGTCCGGTGCGCGTGCCCGCGCGCGTAGCGAAGTGTATCGGCAGGTTTCCAACTGTCTTTAGCGGATGGGGACGCCCGCCGTGGGGATTGAATACGGCATAGTAGATCCGCGCGCCGTCACTGTTCACGAAGCCGCTCTGCTCAGGCTCGGGAAGCGGCGGCACGTCCGGCACGGTTGCCCATCGACTCATATACCCTCCGCAGTTGGCCGGCGATAATATTCGCCAGCAATCCAAAACGATGGACGCCCACTATGATTCCGCTGGGATATCTGTACAAGCGTGTCTCCGACCGGCCTGAATGGCTGGACGCAGTGAACGTGACTGACATCTATTCGCTCAGCGCCTGCATTTCGAAGCCGTTTGCCGACTACATGACCTACTGGCAGCACAACGGCCACTGGCTATTCGATTCGCCTCAGAAAATCGTTGATTTGGCGAACACCGCCTCGATCTCGCTTGATGGACTGAAACTCTTCTACTACGAGGCTTACGAGCTTCAGTTCGATGAGAACGAGAAGGCCTGGGAAGCGTTTGAGCCCGAGCCATCGTTTTCCACCGAGGTGGTCCTCCCGGCCAGCAAGCGGCTGGAGGGATTCGATATCGCGTCGTTCACGATGGGCAACATGGCCGAATGCTCCCCATTGTCATGCAACGGGCTGGCATCGACTCTGCCGGTCAATGATCACTGCTTACTTGTCACGCTTGATGAGGCGGTGGCCGCCGTCGAACAAGGCAAACTCCACGAGTGCGAGCCCGGGCCTTATCGCCTCATTGCCGTCTACACCGTTGACGACTGACTTCCGTCACGACTGCATCTCATATCCCCAAGGCGCCGCCGACGCGAAACCGCCGGGGGATAGTCCTACTGGTGATGACAAGCCATGCAGGAGAAGTCGCTGCCGATCATCATCGGGTTGGCTGACTTCTTTCCCGGTTGAGCTTCCGCGTTGAATACCGCCACGTTCGATTCCGCATCGCGGATACGCTCTTCCAGTACGTCACGATAGGGCCACTGAGCGTAGCCAGTGGATAGCCTGGCGGTAGCGTAGACCTTGCGTGCTGTCTGCCAGTCGCCAGACTTGGTGAGCATGTCTCCCATGTTGAGGAAGAAGCCCTCTTCGTTATGCGGTGCTTTTGCTGAGTTGAGGCAAGCGCGTGCATCGCGGCTTTGCCCCACGGCCTTTTCCATGTTTTTGGCAAGGACGTCTAGATTGTTGCCGTGGCGGTCAACCTTCATATGCCCGCATACCTCGAGGTTCTGCCATTGCTGTTCCAGCGCCTGCTTGAAGCCGTCGCTGGATGCCGGCAGTCCGCTTGCCACGAATCCCGCGGTAAACAGGTTGAACGCGGGCCAATCGGATACAGCCTGACCCATGATCTCCGAACCCTGTTGGCGAAGCGCAGCGTCGCGGTCGATCTGGGCTTCGGCCAATATCGCGCTGGCGAGGAAGCCGCGGTAGCGCGCATCGTCGGGGGCGAGTGCCACGGCTTTCTGAAAGTACTTTCTCGCCAGCACGATGTCGTCAGTGATGCTCGCGGGTGCCTGTTGCATCCTGTGTCTTTCCGCGACGCGCCACATGTGCAGCCAACCTACATGGGCGGCACTTACGGCATCGTTGGGGTCACGCAGGTAAGCGGCCGTGGAGGCCTCGATACTGTCCTGGATGTGCGCGTAGTCGGCACTATGAAAGGTCTGCCAGAACAGCTGATCGGCTTCCAGGGCAGCAGGCTGGCGGCCCGGCGCTCCACCTCCCGATTGCGCGGTGGCCAGGCCTGCAGCAAGACAGCATAGGACGGCAGTAAGCGCAGTAACGACGGGAAAGCGGGACACTGGTTTCACTAGGCGGGTTCCGTTGCAGGTGGTTGGGTGGCGTGAAATCCAGCTTGCCGCTTGCGCGAGTCGATCGGGAGGGCGGAGTGTCAACGACCGTCTTTGACAGTTGTCACTCGCTTCGCCCTTGGTGCGCCATGACAGGCGGCACGGTGAAACGATGAGTGGTGCGGCGAAGGAAACACTGTCCTTCCCTCAAGTCGACACACAAGCTGGCAACGAAACGCTAACTTCCATCGCAAGTTTCCACCACATGCCAAAGGGGGCGTGGAAGGAACGGGCAGGGTGTTTTTGGGAAGGGCGGCCAGCGGGGCTGCCTGAGCGCATCGACTTTTAAATAGCCATACAGGTGCTTGAGGCTGTCCGTGTATTTGCGGACGGCACGGGCTACGTCTGCCTGGTGCGCGGCAGGGAAATCCTGTGGATGGCGATTACTGCTCTATTGGGGCAATGGGGAGTTCATGAATTATCTTCACCGTACCAGGCGGACGCCGTTGCGTCCGACGACTCTGGCCTGGGCGCTCGCTGTCGTGCTCGGCACGTCAATGAGTGTCCATGCGCAGTCGACCACCGGCGACATTGCCGGCCAGGTCGACCCGACGTCAGGAAAGACCGTGTCCGTGGTGGGCTCGACAGGCGTCACGCGTGAAGCCGCGGTCGATGCCCAGGGACGCTACCGCATCGGTAACCTGCCGCTTGGTGCATACACGGTCAATGTCTTGCAGGACGGCCACGTGGTCGATTCGCGTGCCAACGTGCAGATCAAGGTCGGTGGCAGCACGGATGTTTCGTTCAACCAGCCGGCATCGGCGGCCAACGCCCAGGCGCTCGATTCGGTCACGGTCGTGGCTAACAGCTTGCCGCCGATCGACGCGACGGCCGTCGATTCGCGCACGGTGGTCACCGCTGCGACGCTGGCCCGACTCCCACTGGGGCGCAACGCCGAAGCGATTGCCCTCCTGGCACCAGGCGCGGTAGCGGGCTCGGGTAACCTTGGCAACGGTCGTTACCGGACCGTTTCGTTCGGTGGCAGCGGTGCATCCGAGAACGCCTACTACGTCAACGGCTATTCGACCTCCGACCCGTACCGCAACCTCGGCGGCGTTGGCCTGCCGTACGGCGCCATCGACCAGCAGGAAGTGTATACGGGCGGCTACTCGTCCAAATACGGTCGTTCCGACGGCGGCGTGATTTCCCAGGTCGGTAAACGCGGTACGAATGAATGGCACTTTGGTGCGCAGGTCCTCTGGGAACCGAAGTTCGCGGCGGCAAGTCCCGGCAACATCTATTACAAGAGTCGTACTCTGCCCGAGGGCTACGGCTTCGAAGATCCGAATGCGCCCGGTACGCTGTACCGCAACCGCGAAGACAACAAGAAATGGACGACGACGTACAGCGCATATGTCGGGGGTCCTTTGATCAAGGACAAGCTGTTCTTCTTCGTTGCAGCGGAAGCCGAGAAGTCGGAGGGTGCGTCGACCAATTCGGTGGAAGCCAACCCGGTAGCCACGAACCACTACACGTACAACCTGCCGAAGTACTACGCGAAACTTGATTGGAACATCAACGATTCCAACATCCTGGAATTGACCGGCATCCACTCGACCGATGAGCAGCGCGGTACGTACGTCGGCTATGACTACGACGCACGCCAAAGCACCGGTCCGACCGGCGCCAATGCGGATACGTCGAAACTCGACTCCAAGTACGCCATCGCCAAGTACACCTCGTACCTCACCGACGACCTCACATTGTCGGTGACTTACGGCAAGAGCTGGACGGACGACTACCTGCAGAACCCGACGCCCGGCCTGGGCGAGCAGCCTTACATCGACCGCCCGTACAACGAGAACCCGGAGCTCAACGGTGGCAACCAGCTGACCAACCTGAACTCCTCCGCGACCTCGCAGGATCCGGGCGCAAACAGCAAGACGCGTGGTCTTCGTATCGACCTCGACTGGCACATCGGCGATCACCAGGTCGCCGGCGGCATCGACAACATGCACTACGACGGCCACAACGTGGGTACGGCGACCAGCGGTCCGGGCTATTACTGGCGCTACGGCGTCGCGGCCGACCCGACCCTTCCCATCAGTCCCTCAGGCGGCGTAGGTGCGCCCGGTGGTGACGGCTACTACGTCAGCAGGCGCATCTTCTCGTCGGTCACCAGCATGTCGCTGGACCAGCGCGCGCAGTACCTCGAGGATCGCTGGCAGGTCAGCGACAAGGTGCTGCTGAGCATTGGTGTCCGCAACGACCGCTTCAAGAACTTCAACGACCAGGGCAGAAGCTACGTCAATAATGCTGCGCAGTGGGCGCCTCGCCTCGGCGCCGCCTGGGATGTCTTTGGCGACTCGAGCCTGAAAATCTACGGCAACTTCGGCCGCTATTTCCTCGCACTGCCCAACAATGTCGCCGTACGCGGTGCTTCGCCGTCGACGCTCACGTATGAGTACTTCGATTACACGGGTATCGATAGTCTGGGCCGACCGACGGGTCTGACCCCGATCGGCAAGGGTCCGATCTCGCCGGACGGTGAATACGGCCAACCGATCGATCCGGTTTCCGTCTCCGCGCGTGATCTTCGCTCGCAGTACCAGGATGAAGGCATCATCGGCTTCGACAAGACGCTCGGGGCCAGTTGGGTCACGGGCGCCAAGATCACCGTACGTAGGCTCCGCACGGCGATCGACGATGTCTGCGACACCGGCAAGATTGGCGACAAACTCACCTCCGAAGGCGTCGACCCCGACTCGGTCACCATTCCGGGCTGCGTCATTTTCAACCCCGGGTTCACCAATACCTTCAGCCTTGCCAATGCCAACGGCATCGGCCGTACCGATGTGCAGATGAGCTCGGCCGATTGGGGTTTCGATGAAAAGGCAAAGCGCCGCTACTACGCGCTGGACCTGTATCTCGACCACCCGTTTGACGGAAAGTGGCAGGGCCGCATCGACTACACGTTCTCGCGCTCGTACGGGAACACCGAAGGCCAGACCAAGTCGGACATTGGCCAGACCGATATCTCCAAGACACAGGACTGGGACTCGGCCTTACTGATGGACAACGCCAACGGTCTGCTCGCCAACGATCGTACGCATCAGTTCAAGGCCTATGGTGCCTATCAGATCGCGCCGGAATGGATGGTCTCGGGAAACCTTCGGCTCGCTTCCGGTTCGCCGAAGTCATGCCTGGGCTACCTCGATGGCGCGGAAGATCCGGATCCGATCGGCTACATGTCGTCATATCACAACTGCAACGGCGTTCCCTCGCATCCGGGTGATACACGCAATCCGTGGATCAAGCAGCTCGATCTTGCGCTGACGTATCGCCCAGCCGCATTCGACGGGAAGCTGGCGTTTGGCCTGAGCGTCTTCAACGTGACCAACGAGCTCAAGCCGCTCAACAGCTTCTCGACCTATGAGGCGTCGCCGCAGACGGTCTTCAACAATTACGACCTTGGCCAGTACTACCAGACGCCGCGCTATGCACGTCTGACGGCAACGTACGACTTCTAAGCACCGCACCGACTTACAAGAAGATTGCCCTGCGAGGGCAACATGCGTCTCCCCAGTGCCGCCTGGCTAACCAGGCGGCTTTTTTTTGAGCCTTCCGATGATGGCAAACGCGGCCGTTCCGTAAATTACGAATCCAAACGGGACGCTCGCGAACCACACGACAAACGGCAAGGGCAGTCCGTCGGCGAACGGATTCCCTGCCGCCTCGCCATGGGGCGCGGGCACCAGGGACTGTAGAAGGGAGTTTTGCCAGAACAATGCGTTCGATAAGGCCTCGTGGCCTGCGTCGTCGGCCGCGAATGAAAGAGCGATGAGCACAACCGTCACGGTCACGCCGATGAGCGCCGCCACCAGGATCCGTTTGACCATAGAGCGCCTCAACGCCGCATCCCGGTCCGGACAATCCGTTCCGTCGCGGCCAAAGTACCCGATTCATCTGGTCGTCTGCCGGGGCACGCAGGCCGGATCAGGTGGATTCACGCTGATAGGCATCGTAAGTCGGGCGCTTGAAGGTCAGCCGCAACGCGGACAGGAGGAAGTACAGCCCGCCAAATGCCGCGTACGGCGCAAGCTTGGCGATCGTCGGGGCCTCTCCGAACGCCTGGACGGTCATGAAGACGCCGGCCAGTGCCGACTGCACGCCGCTGATCATCATGAAGATCTGGCCGCCCAGCTTCCTGCGGCGAATGCCGACGAAAAGCTGCAGCAGTCCCGACAACAGGGCCCAGATGCCAAAGACGAACAACCCGCCGGCGTTCCCGCGGACAGTCAGCGCAACGACGAGGACAGCCGCCGTGGCGATGCTGACCACCGCGTTGAGTCGCTGGCCTGGGTTGGTGCGCAGACCGCCAGATCGGCGTGCATCAAGCATGTTCGCGAGGGCATCCCAGGCGGGATAGAGGACCAGGAGGGCACCAGAAACGAAGGGTGGCACGTCAAGGTTCGATAGCAGTACCACCAGCGCGACCCAGGCGAAGGCAACGCCTGAGCGGAGAAAGTAAAAGCTTCGTAGTGTGTTCATTGGGGTGTCCTCAAGTGGGATAGTAACCCTACTAGTAGGTAGGCCAATGAGTCAACATTCCAATATTTGACGTATCAGAAGCTGTTTCTGTTGAATATGTAACCTACTAAATGGTAGGCTACGCCAATGACTACCCAGCAGAAACTCATCGACTCAGCGCGGTATCTGATCCAGACCCGTGGCTATAACGGCTTCAGCTACGCCGACGTCGCCGAGCAGGTCCAGGTCCGGAAGGCGAGCATCCATCACCATTTTCCGGCCAAGGCGGATCTGGCGCGGGCGGTCGTTGAAGAATCGCGGGCTGGCATCGTCGAGCAGATCGCGTTGCTCGATGGCGACGACTTCGATCCCGTGAAGAAGCTGGGGTTCTACACCGGCTACTGGGAGCAGTGCATCGCTGACGCGTCGGCTCCGTTCTGCGTCGCCGGCATGCTGGCGGCAGAACTGCCCTCGTTGCCGCCCGAGCTGGCGGAATGCGTCCGCGCGCATTTCCGCGACTTGTCGCGTTGGCTCGAGACCATCCTGACCAAGGGCGCGCAGCAGGGCGTATTCCGTCTCCAGGGCGCGGCAAGTACCGAAGCCGAGGCATTCATCTCACTTATCTACGGCGCCATGCTCACCGCTCGTGCTTTCGGCGATCCGTCCAAGTTTGCCGACGTGGCCCGCGGGGGCTTGCGTCGGCTTGTCAGCACGACCGCCGTCCCGGCGGCGCGAGGTTAAGCCTCGCCAGCCCCCGACGACCCAGACATGCGAAAATACCCGGCCAAACCGCCTGAACACCTGCACGCATGATCCGACTCACCGACATCAAGCTTCCTCTCGATCACGCCGAAGGCGCCATCGAGGCGGCCATTCGCGCCAAGCTGGGGCTGGGGAAGGGCGGCATGCTGGGCTTCACGGTGTTCCGCCGCGGTCATGACGCTCGCAAGCGCGGCAACATCCAGTTGATCTATACGCTGGACGTGGAAGTGACGGACGAGGCTGGCCTGCTCGCGCGGCACGCCGACGACAAGCACGTGCAGCCGTCGCCGGACACCAGTTATAAGTTCGTGGGCCACGCGCCGGCCGATCTGAAGCAGCGCCCCATCGTGATCGGCCTTGGGCCGTGCGGTTTGTTCGCGGGCCTGCTGCTCGCGCAAATGGGCTACAGGCCGATCATCCTCGACCGCGGCAAGGCGGTGCGCGAGCGCACGGTCGACACCTGGGACCTGTGGCGCAAGGGCAAGCTGGATCCGGAGTCGAACGCGCAATTCGGTGAAGGTGGCGCAGGCACGTTCTCCGATGGCAAGCTTTATAGCCAGATTTCCGATCCGCTCCACCACGGTCGCAAGGTGCTCAGCGAGTTCGTGAAGGCGGGCGCGCCCGAAGAAATTCTCTATGTGAGCAAGCCGCACATCGGCACCTTTCGATTGGTCACGATGGCGGAGACCATGCGTGAAACCATCGAATCGCTGGGCGGCGAGATTCGCTTCACGCAACGCGTCGATGACGTGCTGGTCGACACCGCTACCGACGGGTCACGCCAGCTGCGTGGCGTCGTGCTGGCCAGTGGCGAACAGTTGCTGAGCGATCATGTCGTGCTCGCCGTGGGGCACAGTGCGCGCGACACCTTCTTCATGCTGCACGACCGCGGTGTGTACATGGAGGCTAAGCCGTTCTCCATCGGCTTTCGCGTGGAGCATCCGCAGTCGATCATCGACCAGGCACGCTTCGGGCCGCAGGCGGGTCATGCGCTTCTCGGCGCGGCCGACTACAAGCTGGTGCACCACTGCAAGAATGGTCGTTCGGTCTACAGTTTCTGCATGTGTCCGGGCGGTACCGTGGTCGCTGCGACCTCCGAGCCGGAGCGCGTGGTGACCAACGGCATGAGCCAGTATTCGCGTAACGAACGTAACGCGAACGCGGCGATCGTGGTGGGTATCGATCCGGAGGACTTCGCCGCGTTCGACGACAGCGGCAGTCCGCTGGCCGGCATCGCCTTGCAGCGCGCACTCGAATCGCGTGCGTATGAGCTCGGTGGCCGGGATTACAGCGCGCCCGCGCAGTTGGTCGGCGATTTCATCAAGGGCAAGCCGTCCGAAGGGTTCGGCAGCGTACAGCCCTCTTACAAGCCTGGCGTGCGTCTGACCGATCTCGCGCCGGCCCTTCCTGAGTACGCTATCGAGGCCATTCGCGAAGCGCTTCCAGCGTTCGATCGCCAGATCAAGGGTTATGCCATGCACGACGCGCTGCTCACCGGCGTGGAAACGCGCACCTCGTCGCCGGTGCGCATCCGTCGGGACGACGCCTACCAGAGCCTCAACACGCGCGGCTTGTTTCCCGCCGGCGAAGGTGCCGGTTACGCCGGTGGCATCCTCTCCGCTGCGGTCGATGGCATTCGCGTGGCGGAAGCGGTGGCGCGGAGTATCAACGGCGCCGGTTGATATCAGGCAAAGAGAAGGGCGAACGGTTTCCCGTCCGCCCTTTTCGTTAGTACGTCGTCCTGGTCAGTGCGTACCAGCCACTGCCACCTGCGCAGCGGCGCTCGACGAAGCGGCAGCATTCACGACACCCTGCACGCGATTCATCTGCACCTTGTAGCCAGCGGGCACGACATACGCCGTGCCTTCGCCATCGGCCACCTGCTGCGAGACGAAGCCGTCGCCGATGCCCTGCCACAGGATGGCCTTACCCTTGGCATTGGTCCAGACCAGGTCGGCCAGGCCGTCGCCGTCGAAGTCTTCGATCGTTGCAACGGTATAGCCGTCCGGAGCCGCCATGGTTCCCTGGCTGGCGACCGTCGTGCCGTCCATCTCCCACCAGCGCAGTTTGCCGGTGCTGGCGTTGAACCAGATCAGGTCCGTTTTGCCACTGCCGGCGACTTCGCCGACGCCAACAAGCGCGAAGCCCGCGGGGGCATTACTGCCATCGCTCTTGGTGAAGCCGCCCTGGCCGTTGTTGATCCAGTACTTCACCGCGTTCTTCGGTCCGGTCCAGACGATGTCGAGGATGCCGTCGCCATTGAGATCGGCCAGGCTAGGCGTGAAGCCCGCTGGTGCGGCGAGCGACGTGGATGCGCCCTGTTCGCAGTCCATGGTGTCGAAGCGGCCGAACTTGAGGGTGCCGTTGCAATCGAAGGTCCAGAAGGACACCTTGCCGGTGCCGGCGTTGAACCAGACTTCCTTGGACTTGGCCGACGCGTCGACCAGTCCGGCGCCGACCAGACTCCAGCCGGCCGGGTATGGGAAGCGGAAGTTCTCCCAGCCGTAGCTGTAAACCGCCAGGTTCAGGGTGTTGGTCGTCGGGTTGTCGCTTTCCATCACGGTCTGGTTGGTCAGCTGGCCGCCGAAGAGATCGAACGGAATGGCCTTGACCTGGTCGCCCGGCTGGAAGCCGTCGGCCACCTGGGTCCCCTGTGTCACCGGGACCCACGTGTCGGTGCTGAGCACGGTGCTTCCGTTCATGCGGACGAGGGTGGCGTTACCGGTCTTCGGACCCACCAGCAGCAGCGTGCTCTTACCGTCCAGCACGGAGTTCAGGCCTACGCCGGGGTTGGCGCTGTCGTTGGCGCCGGCCAGATCCCAGGTGCGGGGAATGATCTGCCCGCGGGTCTGCCTGGCGGCGATGGCGTTGGTCAGGTTGGTCACGTTGACCGAGCCCAGGCCGGTGGCGTAGTCGTAGCCCTTGCCGGTCTTCCACGCGGTGACGAGCGAAGCACGGCCACCGTCGCTGACCACGCCGTATTGCTGGCCTTTCTTGACGAAGCAATCGCCCGTACCTGCAAAGCAGGGAACGTCGATATCACCCACTGTGACATCGTGGAACACGCAGGTGGTGTCGTTGGCTTTGCAGCCCGCCGCCGGTGTCGCGACCGTACCGTACTGCGTGCGGGCCAGACCGTAGAGCGTCGGGCCGACATTGCCCAGGCGGTTGGCGCTTGCCTGGTCGACGAGAGCCTGCACGCCTGCCATGGCCGGCGCGGCGAACGAGGTGCCACCGGCGCTGTTGAACAGCGAGTCGGTCGGGTCAAGGTAGTTACACGGCACGCCGCCCTGGTCCGCATCGGACATGCAGAAGATCAGCGCGTGACCGTAGAGACCGTTCGCGGCGAACAGCGACACGTCCGGCAACGCCCGTGTGACGTTCTGGTCCATGCCGGCGATACCCTGCTGCCAGGTTGGCTGCGACCAGACGTAGCTCGGGCCGCCGCTACCACCGGCAGTGTTGAGGAAGTTTTCGCCGGCCGCCGAGTTGCAGGCGTTGTTCGGATTGGCGATGCCCAGGACCTTGTCGAGCTGGGCGCTGGCGCAGGAATCGTTCCAGGTCTGCTCGGGGATATAGCTGATCGCACTGGCACCGAGCTCACCGTTACCAGCCAGCCAGTACTTTTGCGTCTTCTTGAAATCATCGAAGTCAGTACCGCCGACGGCGATGTTGTAGGGCGTGCTGCCCAGTCCATTCACCGCGATACCGAAGCTGGAGGCGACCTGGTTCTGGTCGCAGCCGGCCGATCCAGCATCTCCGGTGGAGACGAAGACGGTCACGCCTTCGGCGGCAGCGGTGGACCATAGGGCGGCGGCTTCGTCGAGGTCGCCGACGGCGGCGCTGACGGATTCACACTCGCCATAGCTCAGGCTCATGATGGGCGGTGGAGCGTCCTGCTCCAACAGGTTCTGGGCGGCGAGGAAGGCGCCGAAGTCCGCACCGCTGTCCGCGCACGAGGCAAGGGTCACGTTGGCGTCGGGCGCTGCGGCGCCGGCCCACTCGGCATCGAGCGCAGCCTCGCCTTCATCGGCGTTCGTACCCGGGTCGCCGCAGCTGGTATCGCCCGCGAATCCCGCCGGGTGCAGCTGGGTGAAGACGCCCTTGGCGTCGGCCGGCAGGAAGGTGTGCCGGAAGGTGGCGACATCGGCATCGAGCACGTTGGTGCGCTCGAGCACGGCCACAGTCTGGCCTGCACCGCGTACCGGGTTCGTCTGGTTCCACAGGGGATTGACGTTGTAGATGGTGCCGAAGTCGGCTGGCACCACGTCGTACTGAACGTCGCCCTGGTAGACGAAGTTGAAGTCGGACGAGGGTGCACCGGCGGTGACCCATTCACCCTTCTTGTTGCGTTTGACCGGCTGGGCATCCTTCTTCTGGGGCTTCGGGAAGAAGTCGGTCAGCGAGGCGACGCCACGGACGACGGGTACGAGGGCAGTGGGCAACTTCTGTTCGGCGCTATTGGCGAAGTGGCGCTTGCCGTTGGCGTCGGTGAAGTGGTGCAGCGAAGTGCCAAAGGCCTGTTGCACGGCGCCGACAGAGCCGGTGAAGCGGATGAGCATGCCGTCGGCGGAGACGTTCGTCACGCCGAGGCCCTGGCTGCCGAGCCATGCCTTCACGGCGGCGATGTCTTTCTGGTTCGGACCGAACTGCGCGCCCACCTGGCTGGCGGTCAGCCACTTGTGGAAATTGGGCGAGGAAGGATTGTCCAGCGAGGCGAGGTAGGTATCGAAGCGCTTCTGCTGATCGTCGCTGCGCTTGAGCACCAGCGTCATCGAGGGAATCACCTCGGTGGTTCCCATGGGGCCGGCATCGGCGCTGCTGCGGACCCTGGCAGGCACGCTGCCTGGCAGCGTCGTCATCTGGCTTTTATCGACTGACCTGGTGATCAACGGTGTGGTGGTGGTGCTGCCCACCGTAGCGGTAGCGGCAGCGGCGTGCGCATCGCATGCGGCGCCCGCGGCAACGAGCAGCGCGCTGCCCACAAGCCAAGGCCTGAACATGATGTCTGACATAGTACCCCCGAAGGAAAAGAGCCCGTTTACCTCGTAAGTTCTTGTGCCCAACCCGTAAAAGGCTGCCCCTTCGGCACACGTCCGCGTGACGCATGTTCATGCGGACGCTCGACGATAGCTTTACATCCGTCGCAAAGTCACACACGCTCGACTGGCCGGCTTCTCACCGAGTTCTCACCGCCGGACATCGAGGGGAAACGCAGGATGTTGTCCCGCATTCGCCATTGGCTTGCCAACACGCCGATCGACGATCCGGTCGACCGGCGCAACGCGAGTTTCATGCAGTTGCTTCTGGTCTTCGAGGGCTTGCGCATTCCTGCGACCAAGCTCTACTTGTTCGGCCTTTACGGCGCGTATCTACAGGAACATTTCTACGGCAAGGCGCGTATCGGCGCTTCGGCGGCGATGGCCATCGACATCGGCACCGACCTGGCGATGACCGTGTCGGCGTGGTTGGGCTTCTACCTGATTCGTCGTGGGCGATTCCCGCCCGCCGTCTCGCAATTCGTCGCCACCATGCTCGCGTGCGGTGCGGTGGCCTATGCGGCGTTCGGCTACCACGCGACCGACGGTAATCTCACGTTGATGATGATTCTCGCGCTGAGCGGCCTGATGCTCGGGCGCAAGGCGTTGTGGATGACTTACGCAGCGGAGGTCGCGATCCTGGTGATGAGCGTGGATCCTCTGAAGGCTTCCGGAAGCGGTGATGCACCCGGTCTTCTGCTGGCCATCTACAACCTCTTGCCGATGCGGGCGCTGACCAGCTACCTGCTGATTGCCCTGATCGTCGACCGCAGCATCTATGCGTTGCGCGAGAGCTTGCTCGAGTCGGATCGGCGCCGGCAGCAACTGGCCCTGGAGATTGCCGAGCGCGAGCGAACGCAGGAGCGACTGCTTCACTCGCAGAAGATGGACGCGGTCGGCAAGCTGGCGAGCGGTGTCGCCCACGACGTCAATAATGTTTTCGACATCATCCTTGGCTTTTCCACCGAGCGCGATCGCCTGCCTGCGGAAGATGAGCCGATGGACGGCAATACACGGGCCGTTGCCGATGCGTTGGAAGGTATCGAGTTGGCCGCTCGCCGTGGCACGGCGGTGTGCCGCAAGCTGCTCAATTTCAGCCGGAACGATGTCACGGTTACCGAGGAATTCGATGCGGTGGCGGCGTTGCGGGAGTTGCGTCCCCTTGCCCGGCAGTCCTTGCCCTCGCACTGCCAGTTGTGCATCGATGCGCCGCCGGATCCGCGGTTTATCCGTTTCGACCGCAGCCAGTTTGAAATGGCCGTCATCAACCTGGTGACTAACGCGCGCGACGCCATGCCGGGTGGTGGCAGTTGCACGATCACCCTGGAAGACAGCGACGGTTATATCGCGCTATCGGTACAAGACACGGGCATCGGGATGTCTGAATCGACCCGCGCGCAGATGTTCGAGCCTTTCTTCACCACCAAGCCCGCCGATCGTGGCACCGGCCTGGGCCTGAGTGTCGTCCACGACCTCGTGGTGCAGGCCGGTGGCCAGACGATCGTGGAGAGCGTGCTGGGGCAGGGGACGACGATCCGACTGCTGCTGCCGCTGATCGTGCGGGTGGCCGACACGTCAGGTTTCCAAAACGTAGCCCGTGCCGTGGGCGGCGTTTAGGGGCAGGGGCTCGCCGAGGGCGGCCAGGACCTTGCGGCGGAGGCGATGCACCATGGAATCCAGGCGGTGCGGATCGAAGGCGTCGACGTCGTCGGTGAGCACGGCGATCAGGGCCTCGCGCGACACGACTTGGTTAGCGTGCTGGATCATCGCTTCGAGCAGGAGGCGCTCGCTCTTGCTCAGCATCACCCGCCCGCCGGAGGGGGACAGCAGGAACCACTCATCCGGGCTGAGCGCCCAATGCCCCGCCGGCGCCATCGCTGGCTCCAGCCGCCGCGCCACGCTATACAGCGTGGCCACGAGGACGTCGATCTCCACCGGCTTGGTCAGGTAGGCATCGGCACCCTCGAACAAGCCCCGCACACGGTCGACGTTGTCGCTGCGGCCCGTGAGGATGATGATGCCGGCCCGAGGCACGGCGGCGCGGAGTGATCTCGCTACCTCGAAGCCGTCGCCATCAGGCAGGCCCAGATCGAGTAGAAAGATGTCCGGCGGCCCGATGCTGACCACCTCGCGCAGCTCGGCCGCGCTGCCGGTCGCGGTGACCTCGAAACCAAACTGCCTAAGCTTGGGCGCAAGGACGCGGTCGCGCAGCAAGTCGTCGTCATCCAGGAGCGCCAAGCGGAGGGGACGCGCCAGGCCGCCAGGCCTCAGGTGCAAATTCGCCACGCCGATTCCCCGATTCCCCGGTTTGCCAGGCCACGGATGCAGCCACTGGTGCGAGCTTGCCTTGCTGGTGGTGCGAAATCCAGCGGCTTCGGTAGTCGCAAGAAAAATCGCATAAGCTACGCACCGGGGAAAAAGGGAGCTTTAAGGGTGATCGGAAATGTGACGGCCCGCTGGCGCGGGGCGGGTTTGCTATTGCTTGTGCTGCTGTTGGCACTTTTTGTTCGACTGGCATGCTGGCAATCGCAGGCCATTGTCGATGAAGGCGTGCACGTGCCCCAGATCGAAAGCCTTATGCGGGGCAGCTTCGATACACAGCCGGTTCTGGCCATGATTCCCGGGTATCACGTTGTGATGGCCGGTCTGATGACCCTGAGCGGACTCGCCTCCCTGGGCGCCATGCGAGGGTTGAGTGCCCTATTCGGCGTAGCGGCCGCACTGATCTTTTATTTCATCAGGCGCAAACTGGCCGACGAGGACGCGCTGATGAGCGCGGCTCTCTTTTACGTGTTCCCGCTTTTCTATCCGTACTACTTCCTCGTCTATACGGATATCTTCTCGTTGACGGTGGTACTCCTCGCCGTCCTGTCTGCCATGAACGGCAGGCATGTTCTGGCGGCCTGCATCATGACGTTGTCCCTGGCAGTACGTCAGAACAACGTGATATGGGCTGCGCTCCTTGCTGCATACGCCGCTTGGCCTGCGCTGGTGGAGCGAGAAGGGAATGCCGCGGTGAAGCTCAAAGAGGCGATCACCAGGGCGCTGCCGTACGCGCTCCCTGCCATCGCCTTTCTCGCGTACTGGCGCTGGAACGGAACCATTGTATTTTCAGCAAAGATTTCCTCGGCCCATCCCGACCTTTCCCTGCATGCGGGGAATGTGTGGCTGACGTTGTTTCTCTTCCTGATGCTGTTCCCACACAGTGCCTGGAAGGGCTTGCAGGACTTTGCAGCGGCGGTGCGCACCAGGCCGTGGCTCATCGGTTTTCCGGTTGCCCTGTGCGTCTGGGTGAGGCTTCACGGCAGCGGCGACAACCAAGCATTCCAGGATTATTTCATTCGCAACGCGTTCATCGCGTTCGTGGCGCATGGATGGGCGAGGGTCGGCTTCTCTCTTGTGGTTGCGCTTGCCGCATGCTCCATCGTGTTCACGCGCTTTCGAGATCCGCGTGGCGTGCTTGTCTATCCCTTCAGTGTCGTCTGCCTGGCATCGTCGGTGCTTATCGAAAATCGATACTCGATCATACCTTTTGCGTTGTGGATGGCGTTTCGACGGGACGATAGTCCCCGTTGGATGATGGCGGTATGGCTCGTTCTATCGTTGCTGATCACGTATGGGGTACTGACGAAGACCTTCATGCTGTAACAGGCATGTGACAGCGGCGGGCAGGGCAGGCGCTTCCGGCCCTTGGGCCGGCCGGGAATAAAGTTCGGCCCAGGACGATCTTACCTGTCGTGGGCACGCCTCCCGTGCCGTCACCCAGAGGTATTCGTCATGTCCGTGCCCGTAAACGCCTCATACGCCGTATCGACCTTGCCGCCGATGACTTACACGAAAGTGGCCGTCACCATGCATTGGCTTATCGCGCTCCTGATCTTCCTCAATGTCGGCCTCGGCTTCTTCATGGAAACCTTTCCCAAGAGCGCGCCAGGGCACGACGCCGTGTTGTTCTACCATGCCTCGGTCGGCAGCCTGATCTTCATGCTTGCCGTGTTTCGTCTGTTCTGGCGAGCCACGCACAAGCCGCCGGCGCTGCCAGCCCATCTTCCCTCGTGGCAGCAAACGATCGCACATACCCTGCATTGGGTGCTGTATTCGTTGATGCTCGCCGTTCCTCTTTCCGGCTACCTGCACCGCATGGCGGGAGGGCACCCGGTCAGTTTCTTCGGGATAGGCTTCCTGCCCGTGCTGGTCGGCAAGGACGAGCCCCTGCGTCTGCTCACCGATACCCTTCATGTGTGCCTCGTGTGGGTCCTGTGTATCCTTGTCGTCGGTCACATCGGTGCGGCACTCAAGCACCGACTCATCGACCGCGATGGCGTTATCCAGCGTATGTTGCGTGTATGACGGGTAGGGAACGCAGTCACCATGACATCGACGAGTAGTCGTGCCTTTGTCGACGATCTGGCATTGAGCCATCTTGACGCTGCCTACAATCTTGGCCGTTGGCTGCTTGGCAGCGAGCAGGATGCCGCGGATGCCGTGCACGACGCCTACCTGCGCGCCGCCCGCGCGTCCGAGACCTATGCCGGTGGTAACGCACGCGCGTGGTGGCTCGCGATCGTACGTAACTGTTGTCTCGCCCGGCTTGCCGTACGCAATAAGGAGAAGCGGAACGTTGCGATCGACGGCAATCCCGCCGCCGCGGAACACTGGATGCCGCGTGCGGAGGCGGACGAGGTAGAAGAACGACTCGATAGCGCCCGACGCAGGCAGCTGATCACCGAACACCTGCGAAACTTGCCGGATCTTTTTCGTGAGGTGCTCATCCTGCGCGAAATCGAAGAGCTGTCGTATCGAGAGATCGCCGACGTACTGCAAACGCCCATCGGTACCGTGATGTCCCGTCTGGCCCGGGGACGCGCACTGCTACAGAAGGCACTGACCGATAACGGCAACAGGGAGGCTCCCCATGGACTGTAAGACGGCTAATGAGATGCTGCCGCTGTACTTCGACGGTGAGCTGGACCGTGCCACCAGTCGCGAGTTCGAAGCACACCTCGATGAATGTGCCGACTGCCGCGATGCCTTGATCGGGCTCGATGCCTTGCGCAGTTCGTTGCGTAAGGACGCGCCCCGGTATCGGGCGCCGGAGGCGTTGCGTGCCCGTATTCAACAGGAAATGGCGACCCCGGTCGCCCGTGTGCGGTCTCGCATGCCGCTGCCCCGGCTGGCGTTGGCGGCCTCATGGATACTGGCGTTTGTGGCAGGCGGGCTCACCCTGGCTGCGTGGAATCACGCGTCCAATCCCGGCCACGAGCAGGCCCAACTTACGCGCGACCTGTTTGCCAGCCACTGGCGGGCGTTGGCCGCGTTGTCGCCCATCGACGTGGTGTCTACCGACCAACATACCGTGAAGCCGTGGTTCGCCGGGAAAATCGCGACGGCGCCCGTCGTGCGGGATTTTGCCGCCCAGGGCTATGCGCTCATCGGCGGTCGCATCGACTATGCCGGTACGGAACGCGTTCCCGTCCTCGTCTATCGCCATGGCAAGCACGTGATCGATGTCTTCGTGCTGCCGCCAACGGCTGCCGCTGCCGGCAACGAACTCGTTCAATCGCAGGGCTATGTGCTGGAACGCGTTACGGTGGGCGGACAACCGGCAGCGATTGTTTCAGACATGGATGAGGCGGAGCTGACGCGATTCAGGGAGTTGCTGGCGGATGGTGTCCGTCCCGGCGGGGAGTGACTCGCTTCCGCGGCGTCAGCTATGCGGGAGCGCTTTGATCCATGCAACTGCCGCGGTCACCGGCTCGCTGGCGTCGGGTGAAGTCAGGTTGTGCCCCAGGGTAGGGAACATCTGGTAATCGTAGGGCTTGCCTCGAGCCTTCAGTGCGTCGAGGTGCTCGATCGACAAGCCCACCGGGGCCTGGATGTCCTTGCCTCCGAACAGCCAAAGGCCCGGCGTGGAAAGCGTGGCGAGGGTGTCGCGCGGGTCGGTGTCGGCAAACTGATATTTATCGGGATCACTGCGAACATGTTCGCGCGCATCGGCTTCGGTGTGCGTCTCCCAGAAGGACCGATTTCCCTGCGTGTAGAACTGAAACCTCAGCTGCTCGCGAGCCGTCACGACCGGGCCGCTGAACAGCACCATGAACTTCACGGTGGGATTTTTCTTCGCGGCCAGGGGAATGATCCACCCCGCCTGACTGAATCCTACGAGGCCGAGCGGGATGCTATTGCGTGGAAGGCGCGTCGACAGCTCGGCGACGGCGGCGCTGGCGTCGGTGGCCAGTAGATCGAAGTTGGCCGCGTCAATATTGTTGGTGCCGACTTCCGGGCCTGCGTAGACGCCGCCCGACTCTCCGACTCCCCGCTTATCGTACGTCAACACCGCGATGCCTTGGCTCGCCAGCCGAGAGGCGAACGTCGTCATGCGCTTTTCCTGACCCGATCCATGCACGAGGACGACGGCCGCATACGGGTGCTCGGGTCGGATGAGCGTGCCGACCAGCGTTACGCCTTCGCTTCTGAACCTGACGTCTTCAGACGTGACGCCTGGCGAATCGGCCGCTTGCGGGCGGGTTGATACCAACAGCAAAAGGCACATCCAAAGTCCACGGCCGTAGCGCATCGCTATGTATCCCCTGAGGTGGAAAGCACCTCGTCGATGTGGGGCAGCTTGGCATCATCCGTTACTAAGTTGGCAAATTATCCGACCAAATGCGCCATCGTTGCGCTGAAACTCCGGTTGGGCTCCATGAAACCTTCCTCCCGCCAGGGCGACCGAGGCAACGCGATCCATGCGAAACGACTTCCAGCCCCGGGAGGCACCCGAGGTACTTTCCCCGCTTACCTGAAAGGCGCTCAGCAGCCGATCGCCGGCGTGGTCGTCACCATACACATGGGGCTGCACGACGCGTTGCGTGTCGCCATAGTCAATGAGAAGCAGGAGTCGCTCATGAATTGCCTGGCAGATGATGGCGTCGAAGTCGGGCTTCACCGCCACCCCAACGCCGGGGCCACCTGTGTGAGAATCGATTCAATCAGGTGCACGTTGTAGTCCACACCAAGCTGGTTGGGCACGGCAAGAAGCAAGGTGTCGGCTTCGGCAATGGCCTCGTCGGCCGCGAGTTCCTCGACGAGGACCTCCGGAACAGCCGCGTAGGTTCTGCCGAACACGGCCTCCATGTTGTCGATAAAGCCGACCTGGTCCGTGGACTTGCTTCGACCGAAGTACGCGTGGTCCATGTCGTTGACCAGGGGAAAGATGGACCGCAGAACCGACACACGCGGTTCGCGCCCGTGGTCGGCCTTGGCCCACGCCTCGCGATAGAGCCGCATCTGCCTGGCCTGCTGCACATGCAGTGGCTCGTTGGTCTCGTTCGCTTTCAGCGTCGAGCTTTGCAGGTTCATGCCCATGGTGGCCGCCCATACAGCGGTGGCGTTGGAGGCCGAACCCCACCAGATACGTTCGCGCAGGCCGGGTGCGTGGGGCTCGAGCCGGAGGAGGCCGGGCGGGTTAGGAAACATGGGACGTGGATTCGGCTGGGCGAAGCCTTTTCCCTCGAGCAACTGCAGGAAGGTTTCGGCATGCCGGCGGCCCATGTCGGCATCGGTTTCTCCTTCCGCGGGCGCGTAGCCAAAGTGGCGCCAGCCTTCGATGACCTGCTCGGGGGAGCCGCGGCTTATGCCCAGCTGCAGGCGCCCGCCACTGATGAGATCGGCAGCCCCTGCGGTTTCCAGCATGTAGTGGGGGTTTTCATAGCGCATGTCGATCACGCCGGTGCCGATCTCGATGCGGCTGGTTCGCGCGCCGATGGCCGCAAGGAGCGGGAAGGGCGATGCCAGCTGATTGGCAAAATGGTGGACGCGGAAGTAAGCCCCGTCGGCACCGATCTGCTCCGCCGCGACGGCGAGATCGATCGATTGCTGGAGCACGTCGCGCGCAGACCGCGTCGCTGAGTGCGGAGAGTCGGTCCAATGACCGAATGAGAGGAAGCCGATGCGTTTCATGGCGGTAATGATACGGCGATCCCATCGACGGGTCGTTCCGTTGATGGATTGTGCCCGGATGAAATAAGAGCGCCCGCAGCCAAAAGTTGGGGTGACGCCTTGGCCCGGACGGACTAGGGTGGTCACAGTGACGACCCGTCTCCCCGCTACTGGACCCAAAGATGACTCCGCTCAAGATCGCCTCCGCCGCGTTGCTGGCATTCCTTTTAGCGATACCGGTCGCCGTCGTCGCCCAGACCGATAAAAAGCCGGCGGAAGACGCGAGCGCCGCGTCGCAGTACAAAAACCTGAATCTGACCAGGGATCCCAGGGCCGCGGCGGCAGGGGAGTACAAGCTCGACCCGCACCACACGTCCGTGACTGCGAAACTTGCCCACATGGATCTGTCGCGCTACACCCTTCGCTTCGATAGTGTGAGCGGCGGATTCTCGTACGACCCCACGTCAGCGACCGCTTCGAAACTGGCGATCTCCATCGACCCGAAGTCGGTCAGTACGGGTGACCCGACCTTCGACAAGCGAATCGCCGAGAAGTATTTTGAAGCCGATAAATACCCGTCGATCACCTTCACATCCGCGGTAACGAAGATCGTCGGCGATCACGTGACCGTCGATGGTGTGCTGGATTTCCACGGTGTAAAGAAGCCGGTCAGCCTGAAGGTCGTCTATCGCGGTTTTGCGCAGACACGCATGGGCTTCTCTGGCGAGGCGACATTCAAGCGATCGGATTTCGGGGTCGGCGAATGGACTCCCCTGGAAGCCGACGAAGTCACGATTCTTGTCGAGACTGAATTCGTGAAATCCTGACGCTAGCCACCCTCATATCTTCGAGGTAGCCTTCCCGGATCGCGCGTCGCCGGACGCCTTTCTGTCGGGATTACGAGATGCCCCGTGAGTTGTCCGTCATCGCGAAGCTTCGCCGGAGAGTCCGGACCAGCGAGGATTTCCTGGACCAGATCGGAACGCTCGCAGGGGTCGGTGGATGGGAGCTGGACCTGGCAAGCGGTACTCTCCGCTGGACCGCGCAGACCTGCCGCATCCACGACATGCCGGCCGATCACGAACCCACCCTTGAAGAGGCGATTGGCTATTACGCCCCTGAGGTACGCACGGTGCTCGAGGCAGCGGTGCTCCGTGGCATCGAGGAAGGGGAGGGCTGGGACCTCGAGTTGCCCATGACCACCGCCACAGGCAGGCAAATATGGGTCCGCGCGCAGGGAGCGGTCGAGCAGCGAAAGGGAAGGGCCTCGCGTCTGATTGGCGCGTTCCAGGACATCACCGAGCGGCGCCGGGACATCGATGCCTTGATCGCCAGCGAGCGACGCTTCCGCAGCCTGTTCACCTATAGCCTCGGCCTGATCTGCACTCATGACCTCGAAGGCCGGCTGCTGACGGTTAATCCGGCGGCGTGTCAGTCGTTGGGCTATTCGGAAGCCGAGATGCTCGGCATGCACGTGGGCCAACTCATGACGGCGCGCGACGCGGCGCGTGTGCCGGAATATCTGGCACGCATCCAGGCGCGCGGTACCGACGCGGGTCGCCTGCGCTTCCTTGCAAGGGATGGCACGCAGCGGGTGTGGCAGTACCACAACATGGTGGACACTCACGCTGGCGAAACGCAGGTGTTGGGTCACGCGCAGGACATCACCGAACAAGTTCTCCAGGAGCAGCGCCTTCGCGAATGGTCGATCCGCGACGCATTGACCGGCTGTTACAACCGGCGCTTTCTTGCCCAGTACATGGAGAGCATCGAACCCGGCGTGCCGTGGGCGTGCGTCACCCTGGACCTGGACAAGTTCAAGGCGATAAACGACACGTTCGGTCACCAGCGCGGTGATGAAGTCCTGGTTGCCATGGCGACGTTCTTCCAGCGTCATGTCCGTGCCGGTGACTACGTGATCCGGCTGGGCGGCGATGAATTCCTTGTCGTGCTACCCAAAGGCGCGATCAGCGACGCCCATGCACTCGCCGGACGTTTGGCCGTCGGCGCGGATACCGCGCCGTGCGGTTTCACGGCAGGATGCGCGGCGCACACGGCCGGGACGTCGGTTGAAGCGACCCTGGGCGAAGCGGACCGCGCCTTGTACACGGTGCGGCGCCGTCGCCGGGGCGAACCGTGATGAGACGCTGCGCCTGGGCGCGCGTCTCTGCCTGACAGGCCTTCGCGACTTCTTGCGTCTGCACGTCTTTCGTCACTGGTGCGATGCAACAAGCTGTCGCCTATGCATTTTTGGCAGTTGACGCCCTTTTTACAGTACGCTATATCTTGCATCACGCACGGCGTTCGATTGGACGTCCGTTCGCGTAACCCTTCCGGCAACCACACGGTATGCCGATTCGCAGCTCGCGATGAATGACGGACAGACCGCTACGATGCGTCGCCCCAATTCACATGAAAACGCCAGCTGCGCCTTCGCAGGTCGTCCGTTCGCGCGCGTCATGGCCGACGGCCTGCCGATCCTCGCACGTGCCAAGCTGAGCGCCCTGCGTTCGCGTGGCAAGTGCGTCGCTGGCTATTCTCCGCCGCAAACCTCCCGCTGATCGTCCGTCTGTCCTGATCGGCACGTTCAACCGTCCGTCGTGATGTTTTCGCACGCCCGCTAACGCTGGCGTGTGTGATCCATTCCGTCCGGGCCGCGCGACGAACCCGCTGGTCAGCTGAACTGCGCATCGCGCGGCGCAATGTCGCGCGTGCTTCCTAAAGCATCTCGGGGTGGGGGTAAGTCGTGGGTATCGATAGGGGTTTCAACAAGAAGTGTCTGGCCGTGGCCTTATGTGCCGTGCTCGGTGGGTCGGCGTTTGCGCAGGATGCGACGCCGGCACCGCCGCCATCCACGTCGCCCGCGAAGCCTGCGGCCGACAGCCAGGCGACGCCGCCGAAGCCAGACAAGGCAGTGCAGATGAAGGCGTTGAGTGTCGTCGCTAACCGCTACGACGCCACCAATATGCGCATGGACTCGATCAACACCGTGGACGTGCTGTCCGCGGCGGATTTGCAGCACACCGCCGTGCATAACGTGGCCGAGGCGCTGGGCCTGATGTCGGGCGTGAACGTGACGACCACGGGCTCGGGCTACTTCGGTGGTATCGACGGTGCGGCGCGCGGCGAGGGCATGTTTACCTCGGTTCGCGGCCTGCCTTCGGAGTACAACGTCAACCTGGTCAACGGCAGCAACGTCGCCCAGGGCATGCCGTACAGCCGCAGCGTGCAGCTCAGTCTGTTGCCGCCGTCGGGTCTGCAGACCATCGTGCTCAACAAGACCTCGACGGCCGACATGGACGGTGACGCCATCGGCGGCACGATCGACTTTCGCACGCCTAGCGCGTTCGATTTCAAGAAGGATTTCAGCGGCAGCGTGACCGCCAGCGGGCGCGTCGAAAGCCGTGCGCGGGATTACGGCGGCAGCGGCCTGGGCAGTGGCCTTGCCGGCGAACTGCAGGGCAAGTTCGGCTCGGAAAAGCAGTTCGGCGTGTACGTCAGTGGTTACTACGACTATCGCAATATCGCCAATAGCGAGATCGGCGCGGCGGAAAGTGCCTCGAACGACGGCTCCTGGGCCTTCCTGCACGCGACGTCCGACGGCCAGAATGCGCCCGGTTACGACCCGGCGCACAACCTGACCAGCCTGGGTACCAATGTCGGCGTGGCGTCCGGCTTCGAGCGTCGCTACGGCGGCAATATTTCGCTCGACTGGAACGTGGATCCCACGCTGAAAGCGTATGCGCGCATGACGTATGCCTATGCGCTGACCGAGCAGAACACGACCTATAACCAGCTGTTGCCGCAGGACGTGACTTACGTTCCCACGGCCACGCCGGGTGTCTACACTCCGAACATCGGCCGCATCGCCAACCGCTTCTGGTACGAAACCAACCCCGAGCGAGCCGATCTGGCGACGATCCAGTTGGGTGCCGACAAGACCGCGGGTGGCTGGACCATCTCGCCCAATGTGTTCTGGAGCATCGGTCGTAACGATCGCCCGAACCACGTCGAGATCGACGGCCGTGAAGACAAGTATTCGCAGGACAACTTCGCGTACAACCAGAGCTCGCTGCTCACCTATGGCAGTCATGGCTTTCCGTATCCGTCGCTGACCCCGGGCCTGCTGAACTCGGTCAACAACCTGCAGAACATGTACGCCAACGACTATGGCGAGGTCACCGACATCCGCTCGGGCCAGAAGCGCGGCGGTGCCAAGCTCGACCTGCGCTACGACTTCGAGGACGGTCCGCTGCAGTCGATCAAGTTCGGCATGAAGTACAGCGACAGCTCCCGTGAGTTCACCGACCGCGACTATTCGACCGCCGGTATCAACGACGGAACGACCACGCTCAACGATCTCGGTATTATCAAGGGCTATTACAACCAGATTTTCCCAGGCAAGTTCGACTGGACAACGCCGCAAATCAGTCGCTCGGCGGTCGCTTCGCTGATCGCGAACAACCTGCAGCCAGGCGACCTGGATACCTGTAGCCAGCTCGACTACAACAACTTCAATTGCGACACGATGCGTGGCACCGAGGCCGTCACTGCGGCCTACGCCATGGCGACGTTCCAGAGTGGTCCGTGGGAGGTCATCCCGGGTGTGCGTTTCGAACACACCTCGATTCGCAACACCTTCTGGACCACCCCGCAGGATGCCGACGGGAACGAACAGCCGGGCTACTTCTCCAACAACCACACCATCTACAACGAACCGCTGGGTAGCCTGTTCATCAACTACCGCCCGGACGGCAACATCGTCTACCGCGGTGCTATCTGGCAGAGCTACACGCGTCCTGCGTTCGTGCAGCTGGGCGGCGGCTCGCAGATCAGTGTGTCCGACGGGGTGACCACGATCACCACCGGCAACCCCAACCTCAGCCCGATCAAGGCCACCAACGTGGACCTCGGGGCGGAGTGGACTACCCAGAACGGCGGTTACGTCTCGCTGGCCAGCTACTACAAGAAGCTGCGCAACTACATCTACGACAGCGGCGGCGGCCAGGCCGACCCGAACACCTCGGGCGTGGGTACCGTGCTGACCAAGACGCCGACCAACGGTGGCGATGGTCGCGTCGTCGGCCTCGAGGCGACGTATCGGCAGAAATTCCAGAACCTGCCGGCACCGTTCGACGGCATGGGCTTCAGTGTCAACGCGACACGACAGAACTCAAAGGTGGACCTTGGGCGCGACGGATTCGAGAACGAGCGACTGCAGTCGGCTCCGCAGCGCATGGCCAACGCGGAGTTGTTCTACGAGAAGTACGGCTTCTCGGTGAACCTCAGCTACCACTACACCGGCTCTTACCTGTCGACCTATGACTTCCTCAACCAGAACAGTCCGTGGGACGACCTGTGGATCCGGCCGATTCGTCGCGTGGACCTGCATCTGGGGTATGCGATGTCCAACGGCCTGCAGTTCGACCTGCAGGTCAGCAACCTGACCAAGCAGTACTCGTACTGGTCGCACATCGGCAGGAACAGCCTCGCCAATTCGGATATCGTCGATGCGGGAAGGACCACCCTGCTGACCGTGAAGTACAACTTCTGAGCATGCAACGACGCCGTTTCCTTGCCCTGTCGCTGCTCACCCCGCTGGCGTTCGCCGGCCGCGGGTGGGCGGCGTCGCTTGCCCCGGCCCTCGCCCCGGTAGGGCCGGACGGACGGCCGCATGCCTTCAGCTTCGGCCAGCGTGAGTTCCTGCTCGACGGCGAGACGTTCCGCGTGCACAGCGGCGAGATGCATCCGGCACGGATCGCGAAGGAGCATTGGCGCCATCGCATCCGTATGGCCCGGGCCATGGGGCTCAACACCGTGGCGATCTACGTGATGTGGAATCACCACGAGCGCGAGCCCGGGGTATTCGACTTCGAAAGCGGAAACAGGGATGTGGCGGGCTTCATCCGCCTGTGCGCGGAGGAGGGCATGTGGGTTTACCTGCGGCCGGGCCCGTACATCTGCGGTGAATGGACCAACGGCGGGCTACCTGCTTATCTGTTGCGCGACCCCGACACGCGGCTGCGCACGCGGGACGATCCGCGGTACATGGCGGCCGTGCGGTGTTACGTCGCTGCGTTGGCTCCGCGCATCGTGCCGCTGATGGCAAAAGCGGGCGGTCCGGTATTGATGCTTCAGATAGAGAATGAATACTCGATGTTCGCCGATGACATCGGCTATCTCGATGCATTGCGTGACATCTGGCGCGAGCACGGCGTGGATGGACCGTTCTCGGTGTCGGATGGCCTGAAGGATCTGCAGCGGCGCAAGGCGTATCCGAAGGGATCGGCGCTCGGGCTCGATGGCGCTGACGTGCCCGATCTGTTGAAGGGCAGGGGCTTTGCTGGCGAGTCGCCCGTATGGGTGGGTGAAGGTTATCCCGGGTGGCTGACCCACTGGGGCGAGCCGACGTTCGCTTCCAAGGACTATGAGGAGACCCTGCGCCATATCATGCGTGCCGGCTATTCGTTCAATCTGTACGTGGTACATGGCGGCACGAATTTCGGGCTTACCGCAGGCTCGAACGCCGAAGACGATGGTTCGCAGTTCCAGCCTGTGATCACCAGCTACGACTACGGCGCGCCCGTCGACGAGCGTGGCCGTCCGACGGATCAGTACGCGCGGCTGCGTCGTGTGATCGCGGATGCCACGCGCGTGACGCCGCCGGCATTACCACCTGCACCCCCTTCGGCGACCTTCGCGCCGGTGACGCCGCAACCATTCGCATCACTGTGGGACAACCTGCCTGGCAAGCCGGTGACCCTGCCATCGCCGGGACCGAACGAGATTCTGTTCGGCCAGGACCAGGGGCTTGTCGTTTACCGGAAACGGTTCAACAAGGGCCGGGTGCTGCGCTTGGAGAACGTGCGCGATTACGCCGTGGTCCATGTCGATGGTCACGAAGTGGGGTTGGTGTCGCGCGTGGAACATCCGGCGCTGAACTCGAAGCCCGATGTGGCTCTGCCGGAAGCGTTCGCGGACGCCACCACACGTACGCTCGAGGTCCTTGTCGACACCTTCGGGCATATCAACTTTGGCCCGCGTATCGGGGAGCACAAGGGTCTGATCGGGCCGGTGTCGATCGATGACATGCCGCTGCACGAGGTCGAGGCGTGGCCGATTCCTCTGGATGATGATTGGATTCGGGGGCTGCGGGGTTTCGCCGATGAATCGGCTCCTACCGAGCGAGAGGCCCGGCCCGCCATCTTCTTCACATCGACCCTGCACATCGAAACCCCGGGCGACCTCTACATCGACATGACCGCATGGTCCAAAGGCTACCTCTGGATCAACGGCCAGCTCCTCGGTCGCTACTGGAACATCGGCCCCCAGCAGCGCCTGTTCTGTCCGGGTCCGTGGCTTCGGGCGGGCGATAACGAGCTGCTCGTGCTCGACCTGCACCGCCGCACCCCGGCAGTCGTTTCTGCTGCCGACAGTCTTCACGCCTCGAGGAGTGCCTGATGCGCGCCAGCGTGAGCGAGCCCGGCGTGCCTACCCAGCCCCCGCGTGCGATCGGCTTCTGGGGTGGTCTCTCGGCCAACGTGCTGAACATGATCGGCATCGGTCCGTTCGTCACGATTCCCATCGCACTCTCCGCGCTGGCAGGCCCCTCGGTCCTGCTCGGCTGGATCGCCGGCGCACTGCTTTGCCTGTGCGACGGACTGGTCTGGGCCGAGCTCGGTTCCACCATCCCCGAATCCGGCGGGCCGTACCACTACCTGCGCGAGGCGTACGGTCGCGATAAGGCGGGGCGCCTGTTCGGCTTTCTCTACCTCTGGCAGACGCTGCTCACCGCACCGCTGTCGATCGGCAGCGCCGCCGTCGGCTTCGCCCAGTACGCCGGCTTCCTCATCCCGTCGTTGGGCGAGACGGGGAAGGCGCTCCTCGCAGCGGGGCTCTGTCTGCTGAACACGGCCGTGCTCTATCGCAAGGTGGGCCAGATCCAGCGGCTTTCCGTGTTCGTGACAGCGATCGTGGTCGTGGCCTGTGCGTGGATTGTGTTCAGCGGGATCACGCACTTCGATATGGCCATCGCCAGTCACTTCTTCCAGGCGCATGTCGACTCGTCGCACGGCTTCTGGCTCGGGCTGGGTGCGGTCGCGTTGATCGCCGTCTACGACTACGGCGGCTACAACAACGTCTGCATGCTGGGCGGCGAAGTGAAGCAACCGCGGCGCACCATTCCGATGGCGGTGCTCGTTTCGATTCCGCTGGTGGCTGTGCTTTACCTCGGTCTCAACCTAAGCATCCTCGGCGTGTTGCCCTGGGAGCAGGCGGCACATTCGAAAGCGGTCGTCGCGGATTTCATGCAGGCCATCCACGGACACACGGGCGGTACGCTGGCGGTGCTGCTGATCCTGCTCGCCAGTTGGGGTTCTGCCCTGGTGATCCTGCTGGGGTATTCGCGCGTGCCTTATGCGGCGGCGGCCGATGGTCAGTTTTTCGCGGTGTTTGCCCGGCTGCATCCGCGTGGAGGCTTCCCTACGGTGTCGTTGTTGTTCGTCGGCGTGACCTCGGCGGCGGCGTGTTTTCTCTCGCTGGAACATCTGATCGCCACGCTGATGGTCACGCAGATCCTGTTCCAGTACATCGCGCAATGTTTCGCCGTCGTCGCGCTGCGCAAGCGCCGCGCCGACGCGGATGTCTTCCGTATGCCGCTGTATCCGTTGCCGATCGTCGTGAGCGTCATCGGTTGGCTCTACCTCGTGGCGACGGCGGGCATGTCGTCCATCGTCACCGCCGTCGGTGCGGTGCTCGCTGGCACCCTTCTTTTCCTGTGGCAAGCACGGAGGTCCCGCACGTGGCCATTCCCGCAACCCTGAAATCGTGGGACGTTGCCGTGGTGGGTGAGATCTTTGCCGACCACGTGTTCAGCGGGTTTCCCACATGGCCCGGCCCCGGCGAGGAGGTTATCGCCGAGAACTACCTGCGCGAGCTCGGTGGCGGCGCGATCAACACCGCCTGCGCGTTGTCGCGGCTGGGCCGTCGCGTACGCCTGGTGGGCTTGATCGGCGAGGCCGACCTCGACTGGTTCGAAAGCCGCCTTGGCGAGTTCGGCGTGAGCATGGAGGGCATCCGGATCGGTAGCGACGGCACCGGCATCACGGTCAGCGTCTCCACGGTCGAGGACCGTTCGTTCTTTACGTACCCTGGCGTGAACCGCGCGCTTCCTGAGCTGCTTGCATCGCCGGAAATCGTTGCCGACCTTGCCGCCGCACGCCACGTGCACTTCGCGATGCCTTTGCCCCGCGACCTGGCCGGGACCTTGCTCCCGCTGTTGTGCCAGGCCGGCTGCACGACATCGCTGGATGTGGGCTACAGCCCCGGCTGGCTGCGTGATCCCGCCAACCGGTCGAGCCTTCGCGACGTCGACCTGTTCCTTCCCAATGCGAAGGAAGCCGCACTGCTGAGCGGCGATGAAGAACCCTCGTCGTTCGAAGCCTGGTCGATCGGCGCCGGCATCGGCCGTGCCGTGATGAAACAGGGCGCCAGCGGCGCCTGGATCGCCGACGAGCGCGGCCTGCGCCACGTGCCTGCGCCTCGTATCGTTGCGCTCGATTCCACCGGTGCCGGCGACGCGTTCGACGCGGGCGTCATCGATGGCCTGCTCGATGGCGAGTCCATCGACGGCTGTGTCGAGCGCGGCTGCATCTGCGGCGCGCTGTGCACAACCGCGGCCGGTGCCCTCCAATCGCTTCCCCATTCCCCCCAATTGAGGACCCTTCGTGAGCAAACGTACGGATCGTAAGATCGCATTGATCGGAGGCGGCGGTGTCCGCTCGCCCTTGGTGGTGTTTGGCGTCAACGAGGCCGCCGAGGCACTCGGCGCGGCTGAAATGGTGCTGTACGACCCGGACCCGGCGCGACTGCGGATCATGGTCGACCTCGGCAAGGCCGTGGTTCGCCGCTTTGGTGGGGACCTTCGCCTGCGTGGCGCTACCTCGCTGGAGGACACGATCGACGGTGCGGATTTCGTGCTCAACAGCGTGCGCATCGGCGGCATCGCCGGCCGTGCAGCCGACGAGCGCGCATCCATCGCGCAGGGCTATCCCGGCCAGGAGACCACCGGCCCGGCCGGTGTCGCCATGGCGCTGCGCACCATTCCCGTGGCCATCGAGCAGGCGCGGCTGGTCGAACGCTTGAGCCCGCAGGCCTGGCTGGTCAACTTCACCAACCCCGCCGGACTCATCACGCAGGCGGTGAGCGACCATAGCAAGGCACGCATTGTCGGCATCTGCGACACGCCCACCGAGCTGTTCCACAACATTGCCCACGCGCTCGGCGAACCGGCGAGCGATGTCGAGTGCGACTACGTCGGACTCAACCACCTTGGTTGGGTGCGCGGTGTGCGCGTGCGCGGCGAGGAGGTCATCGACCGGTTGCTCGACAGCGACGAGCTGTTGCGCAAGCTCTACCTGGCGCCGCTATTCGACTTCGACATGATCCGCACGTTGCGGCTCATCCCGACCGAATACCTGTTCTTCTACTACGAACGCCAGCGTGCGCTGGACAACCAGCGCAAGCAGGGTGGTAGCCGTGGCGGTGAAATTCAGCGGCTCAACGACGACCTGCTGGCGGCACTGACCTCGCGCCTCGACGCCGGCGATGGCGACGCCGCGGTGGATATCTACGCTGCTTACCTCAACCAACGCTCCGGGTCGTACATGAAGCTGGAAGCCGAAGGGGGTTCGGCCTTCGACCAGGGCGTGAGTCTCCAGGGCGACCCGTTCCGCGTGGCGACCGGTTACCACCGCATCGCCATCGACGTGATGAGTGGCCTGACCGGTGCGAAGCCGGCGCGCATCGTGGTGAATACGCGCAACCGCGGTGCGATGCCGGACCTTCCCGACGACGACATCGTCGAGATCGCCTCGGATATCTCGCTGGATTCCATCGTGCCGCGTCCCATCGCACCGTTGCCTGATGCCGTGAACGGCCTCGTGCGCGCGGTCAAGGCGTACGAGCGTGCGGCTATCGCGTCGGTGTTGAACGACCGTCGTCTCGAGGCGCGCAAGGCCATGCTGATCCATCCGGCGATCGGGCAGTGGACGCCTTCAGGCGATCTGCTCGATGCGCTTCTGGGTCACGCCAATGACGATGGCGAGTGCTTGTGCCAGGGGCCGGTTCACCGGCACGGATGAGGCACTCGCTAAGCAGGTATCGCCACAGGACATAGTGCGGATTCGCCCGGCCGCAGGGTCAACACCTGCACGCCGGTGCGCGTCACGGCTACCGTGTGCTCGAACTGGGCGGAAAGCTTGCCATCGCGCGTGTACACCGGCCATTCGTCCGGCTCCGAGCGAATGGCGGCCTTGCCCTGGTTGAGCATCGGTTCGATGGTGAAAACCATGCCTTCCTCCAGCTGCATGCCTGTCCCCGCATGGCCGTAATGAAGAATCTGCGGCTCCTCGTGCATCTCACGGCCGATCCCGTGTCCGCAGTATTCCTTCACAACGCTGTAGCCGCGCAAGCGTGCGTAGCGGGCGATCGTGTGCCCGATATCGCCCAGGTGCGCGCCGGGGCGCACGGCGGAGATGCCCTTCCACATCGCTTCATAGGTTGCCCGAACGAGGCGACGGGCGGGGTAGGGGACGTCGCCGACCAGATAGGTGGTGCTGGAGTCGGCGATAAAGCCATCCTTCTCGAGCGTGATGTCCAGGTTGACGATTTGTCCGCTGCGTAGCACGTCCTTCGCCGAAGGCACGCCGTGGCAGACCACGTCGTCGATCGAGGCGTTGAGAACGAACGGAAAGTCGTATTGCCCTTTGCTGGCGGGGCGAGCATGCAGCTCATCGACGATCATGCGTTCGACGAAGTCGTTGATCTCCAGCGTGCTTCGGCCCTCCAGCGGCATGCGGCCGAGTGCGTCGAACACCTGGGCAAGGAGCGCCCCCGCTTGCGCCATGAGCGCGACTTCGTGGGGCTGCTTGATCACGCGCGTCCCTCTTTCAGCGTCACTGGCTTCACGCCGGCACCTCGTAACTCCCTGGCGACAATGTCCTGGAAGCTCGTCTCTGGATGCATCTCGCACAGCATGCCGATCTTGATCCAGAAATTGGCCTGGGCATTGATCGATCGGTGCGTGACCGTGCAGGCGCGGCGGAGTTGGTCGTGAAGCTCGTCGTCGATGTTGACGATGCCCATGGCGGTGCTCGATGTAAGGATATATGAATCGTATATGTTTCATATATGCTGATCAAGCAGCCGTTTCTGCCGGGCTTGGGCCAGGCTCCGCGCTGCCTACTTCTGCGAGCCGTACTTCGCAAACATCACGGCGAAAAGAAGGATGGTGAGGACAATGCCAAATCCAGCGAGCGCGCCAGGCGTTGGATGGGCCAGACGGCGAAACAACAGCATCGCCAGGCAATAAACGATAACGCAGACCCAGCCTTCCCACGTCTTGGGACTGATACCGATGCCGAATCGTTTCGGACCGAACCAATACTTATTCCGCTGGAGCATCGCGCATGTCCTCAGAGGTATGCCGCGAAAGATACTCCAAAAAAAATCCCGCCTACGGGCGGGATTCGCGATTACGGACAGCAAGATTTTCCGATTACGCTTCGGGGCCCGCGGTCGAAAGGAGTGTGCAGAACCCCTTTTTCACGGCTTCCTCCGGCGAGCTGGTGCCACCGCTCAGCTGGAAGACGAAGGACACCTTGCTACCGCTGCCGGCACTTTCGACCATGGCGTTGAGCGGCGCGGTCTTTCCGTTTCCGTATGACACGGTCTGGGTCGCCGTAATGCTTCCGAGTTCCTTATCAGCCTGGGATATGGTCCAGCCTTCCTTGACAACCTGCTGATAGACGGCCTTGAACACATCGTTGGGTGCGCCCTTCAGGGTCGCCGTTGTCTTGAATGTGTGGCCCTTGAAAAAGCTGCCTTCGTTCGTGAAGTTGGCGTCGCATTGTGCAGCGAGCGACTGCTGGGCAAACGCGGCGCTGGCAACCAGGACGGTCGCCAGGATCATCTTATGCATCATGCATTCCTTGATGAGAAAAACGAGCGGCTATCTAAACAGAATGATCGGGTCCAGTGCAATCCGAAGTTGTGTAAGTGCCCATCATCGCGTTCCAATCCACCAAGGGCGACAAGTTATCGCAAAGACTGGCGAGGTTCGCACCCTGTGGTCACCGACGGAAGGCAGGATGGCTGCTGGGGCGTTCACCAGCTAAGCGGATACTCAGCCCGCTGATAGCCGGGGTATATCAAATTGACCTCCCCAAGTCTAAAATGACCGTTCGCGGGCGAAGGATTCGCAGGCCGCATTAGTGCTGGAGCGTTTTCGACGCTTGTACTGGATCAGGGCCGGTATTGACCCCATGTGGTCAGCCGCACTGTTATCGCTACGGCAACGATTCGTATCGCCCGGCGCGGACATTATTTTCGCCTGATCACGGGAAGTCCCATTTTGAGCACTTCGGATTCGCTGCGTATCGTCCCTCTTGATGTCAAGACGGACCTGGATCGCTTCATCAAGCTGCCCGGGTCCATCCTGGGCTCCGATCCTGCGTGGATCCCGCCGCTGAACCTCGAGCGGCGCCTGCACCTTGGTGCCAAGACCAATCCCTGGTTCGAGCACGCCCGCTGGAAGGGTTGGATCGCGTACCGTGGCGACAAGCCGGTGGGCCGGATCAGCGCCCAGATCGATTCCCTGCACCTGGAGATCCATGCGGACGACGCAGGATTTTTCGGCATGCTGGATGCCGAAGACAATCAGGAGACGTTCGACGCCCTGATCGGCGCGGCGGAAGCCTGGCTGCGCAGCGAGGGCATGAAGCGCGTCCGCGGCCCGCTCAGCCTTTCGATCAACGACGAAGTCGGCTTGCTGGTGGACGGCTTCGATACCTCGCCCTATTTCATGATGGGTCACACCAAGCCTTATTACGGTGCACGCATCGAACAGGCCGGCTACCAGAAGGCCAAGGACATGCTGGCCTATGTGGTGGCGCCGGACTTCCCCGAACCGAAGGTGATGAAGCGCCTGCTCGGCAGGTCCAAGCAGAGCATTACCGTGCGTCCGCTGGACAACAAGCGGTTTGACCAAGAGCTCGCCGTGCTGCGCGACATCTTCAATGACGCCTGGTCGGACAACTGGGGTTTCGTGCCCTTCACCGAGGCTGAGTTCAAGGATCTCGGCCATACGCTGAAGGTCCTGATCGCTTCCGAGCTGATCCAGATCGCCGAAGTCGATGGTGTGCCGGCGGCTTTCATCGTCGCGCTGCCCAACGTCAACGAGGTCATCAAGGATTTCGGCGGCTCGCTGCTGCCCTTCAACTGGGCGAAGTTGCTGTGGGGCCTCAAGGTGAAGTTCCCGACATCGTCCCGCGTGCCCCTGATGGGCGTACGTAAAAGCTTCCACAACACCCCACTGGGCCCGGGCCTGGCCTTCCTGGTGATCGACGCAGTGCGTCATCACCTCGTCGCCCGCGGTGTGAAAGAGGTCGAGCTGTCGTGGATCCTCGAGGACAACGACGGCATGCGTAACATCATCGAGGCCATCGGTGGCCGCGACTATAAGCGTTACCGCGTCTACGAGAAGGCACTCTGATGGCCACGCAGTTCTCCCGGTTTGGGCCGATACTCCTCGGCGTCGTCGCGATCGCCGGTGTCGCCTGTTCGAAGAAGGGCGCGTCGGACGCCGACCAGAGCGTGCCGGTGGTGATTGCCACCGCGCGCCAGGGTGGCTTCGTCGTTTACCGCTCGCAGCCGGGTACCGTGACGCCGTCCAACAGCGTCCTGGTGCGTAGTCAGGTAGACGGCGTACTCAAGAGCATCGCCTTCACCGGCGGCCAGATGGTCAAGCAGGGTGACCTGCTGGCCGAGATCGACCCGCGTGCAGCCCAGGCGCAGCTTCAGCTCGCCAACGGCGATCTCGCGGGTAGCCAGGCCAAACTGGCCAACGCGCAGGAAACCCTCAAGCACTTCCAGGTGCTGGCAACGCAGGATTCCATTTCCCGCCAGCGTCTCGCCGACCAGCAGTCGCTGGTGGCGCAGTACCAGGCCGAGGTGAAGTCCGAGCAGGGCCGCATCGGCTCCGCCAACCTGCAGGTCGCCAACGCACGGATCACCTCGCCGATCACGGGCATGGTGGGTCTGCGCCGCGTCGATCCGGGCAACCTGGTCGGTCCTTCGGACGCCCGTGGCATCGTGGTGGTGACGCAGTCGCAGCCGAGCAAGGTGATCTTCTCGGTGCCGGTGAACGTGGTGCCGCGTGTGCTGGAACGCCTTAACGGTGGCACCTGCATCCCCGTCGACGCCTATGGCGACAGTCCCGATGACGTGCTTGCCACCGGGCGCCTGCGCGCGGCGAACAACGAGGTGGATCCCGCGACGGGCACCGTGAAATTCGAGGCCGAGTTCGCCAATACCAACAATGCGCTGTTGCCCAACCAGTTTGTCACCGCGAAGCTACCCGTCCAGGTGTTGCCGCAGGCGATCCTCGTGCCGGCCGCTGCGATCCAGCAGGGCGCGCAGGGCCCGTTCGTCTATGTGATCAACGACGACAAGACCGCTGCCGTGGTGCCGGTCAAGCTCGGCCCGGGTGACACGACCACGGCCGTCATCGCCTCGGGTATCGCGCCGGGTGCGAAGGTCGTCGTCGAGGGAGCGGACAGGCTCCGTTCCGGCACGTCGGTCACCGCCACGGCGAGTGCCACGCCCGCACCGGCGTCCGTTGCGAGTGCTCCGGAATGCCATAACCCGTGAACCCGTCCCGCCTGTTCATCCTGAGGCCGGTTGCGACCTCGCTCCTGGCCATCGCGATTCTGCTGGTCGGCCTCTTCGCGTACCGGTTCCTGCCGCTCTCGGCGTTGCCGGAAGTCGACTTCCCAACCATCGAGGTCGTCACCGCCTATCCGGGTGCAGGCCCCCAGGTCGTTGCATCGACCGTCACGGGACCCCTCGAGCGCCAGATGGGGCAGATGCCCGGCCTGAGCCAGATGTCGTCGACGAGCGCCGCCGGCGCGTCGACGATCACGCTGCGGTTCAATCTCGAACTGCCGTTGGACGTCGCCGAACAGGAAGTGCAGGCTGCCATCAATGGGGCGGCACCCCTGCTGCCGCCCGATATCTCGCAACCGCCCATTTATCGCAAGGTGAATCCGGCCGACGCGCCGGTGATGACGCTGGCCCTGACCTCGCCGACCCTGTCGTTGCGGGTGCTTCGTGAGCTGGCCGATACGCGCCTGGTGCCGAAGCTTTCCCAGGTGACCGGCGTGGGTCTGGTCAGCCTCGATGGCGGCCAGCAGCCGGCGATCGTGGTGCAGGCCGATCCCTCGAAGCTGCGCTCGCAGGGCATGACCCTGGATGACCTTCGCAGCGCCCTCCACGATGCGAATTCGAACCAGGCCAAGGGCAGTCTTGAAGGGCCGGTCCGGTCCTCGAACATCGCCATCAGCAATCCCATCGATACCGCCGCCGAGTTCGAGCGCCTTACCGTGGGTCACCGCGACGGCGCCGTGGTGCGCCTGGGTGACGTCGCCAAGGTGGCTGACGGCGCCGAGAATGCGCGCCTCGCCGCATGGTCGGGTAAGGATCCGGCGATCATCCTGCTCATCCGTCGCCAGCCCGGCGCCAACGTGGTGGAAGTGGTCGATCGCATCCGCGATCTGTTGCCGCAGCTGAAGACGACACTGCCGGCCGCGGTCGACGTCGCGACCCTGACCGACCGCACCCAGACCGTGCGTGCGGCCGTGAGCGACACGCAGCTCGAACTGATTTTCGCGATCATCCTCGTGGTGTTCGTCATCTATCTGTTCCTGGGCAGCGGCACGGCGACGGTGATCCCCGGCGTGGTGGTACCGCTCTCCCTGATCGGCACGTTCGCGGTCATGTACCTGGCCGGGTTCTCGATCAACAACCTGACCCTGATGGCGCTCATCGTGGCGACCGGCTTCATGGTCGACGATGCGATCGTCATGATCGAGAACATCGCGCGCTATGTCGAAGCAGGCGAGGATCCGTTCTCCGCCGCGTTGAAGGGCTCGCGTCAGATCGCCTTCACCGTGGTGTCGCTGACCTTGTCGCTGCTGGCCGTGCTGATCCCGCTGCTGTTCATGGGTGGACTGGTCGGACGGCTGTTCCGCGAGTTTGCGATCACGCTTGCTGTGGCGATCCTGATTTCCTGCGTGGTCTCGCTGACGCTCACGCCGATGATGTGCGCGCGCATGCTTCGGCGCACGCCCGAGGTATCCCAGCAGGGACGCCTGGCCCGCAAGGGCAGGGAATGGCACGACACGGTGCTGGCGAAGTATGCGCGTGGCCTCGAGTGGGTGCTGGCGCGCCAGACCGCCACCCTGGTCACGGTAGCGGGCATGGCCGCGCTTGCCGTCGTGCTTTACCTCGTGATCCCGCGCGGGCTGTTCCCGACCCAGGATTCCGGCGACATCCAGGGTATTTCCGTCGCCTCGCCGACGGTGTCCTTCGACGCGATGGCCAAGCGCCAGCAGGCCTTGACGGCGGAGATCCTGAAGGACCCCGCGGTCGAGAGCGTCGCGTCCTTCATCGGCGTCGGTGACGGCGCGTTGTCGCTCAACAGCGGCCGCCTGCTCATCCACCTCAAGCCGCTGGGTAAGCGCAATCGCGTGCCCAAGGTCATGCAACGTCTCGCCGATGCGGCGAGCAAGGTCGATGGCATCACGCTGTACATGCAGCCCGTGCCCGACCTGACGATCGACGATCGCGTGAGTCCGGGGCAGTATCAGTTCTCGGTCGAGAATTCGGATCCCGCACTGCTTTCCCAGTGGTTGCCGCATATCGTCGGTCCGCTGCAGAACATCCGGAAGCTTTCGGGTGTGACCAGCGACCAGCACGACAAGGGCCTGGAGGCCTTCGTCCAGGTCGATCATGACCTCGCGAGCCGCTACGGCATCACCTCCGCCGCCGTGGGCGACGCGCTCTACAACGCCTTCGGCCAGCGTCAGGTGAGCACACTGCTGACCCTGGCAAGCCAGCGTCGGGTGATTCTCGAAGCCGCTCCGAATGCCGATGGTACGTCCGGTGCGATGGGCGGCATCTACCTCGCGCCGCAGGCGGGTACGGGCGTGACCGGTGCCGATGCGAGCGATCCCTCGTCCACCTTGATTCCCCTGTCGTCCATCGCCCAGGTCAGTGAACGGACGGGGCCCCTCGTGGTCACCCGTATCGATCAGCTTCCGGCGGCGACCGTGTCCTTCAACGTGGCGCGAGGCGTGGCGCTGGATAGCGCGATGAAGTCCGTGGACGCCGCATGGCGCGACCTGAAGATGCCGGCCAGCATGCAGATGCGCTGGCAGGGATCCTCGCAGGCGTTCCAGGCGTCGCGGGACGGCCAGCCCTGGCTGATCCTGGCCACGCTGATCACCGTGTATATCGTGCTGGGCGTGCTGTACGAGAGCTACATCCATCCGTTGACGATTCTCTCGACGCTGCCCTCGGCGGGCATCGGCGCCTTGCTCGCGCTGATGATCGGTGGGTTCGAGCTCGACGTGATCTCGCTCATCGGCGTCATCCTGCTGATCGGCATCGTGCAGAAGAACGCCATCATGCTGATCGACTTCGCGATCGATGCGCAGCGTCAGCAAGGTCTCACACCGCGCGACGCCATCGTGCAGGCCTGCATGCTTCGCTTCCGTCCCATCATCATGACGACGCTCGCCGCCATGCTCGGCGCGTTGCCGCTGATGTTGGGCGGCGGCATGGGCGCGGAGCTTCGCCATCCGCTGGGCGTGGGCATCTTCTGGGGCCTGCTGGTGAGCCAGTTGCTGACGTTGTTCACGACGCCGGTGATCTACCTCGCGTTCGAGCGCGTGTTGCAGCGTCGCCGGGCATGAACATCTCGCGGCTATTCATCGACCGGCCGGTGGCGACCTCGCTGCTGTGCATCGGGCTGGTGATCGCCGGCGCGCTGGCGTGGCGGTTGCTGCCCATCGCGTCGCTTCCCGAGGTGGACGTGCCGACGATCAAGGTCTCGGCCTCGTTGCCCGGCGCCAGTCCGGCGACGATGGTCTCCGCCGTGGCCACGCCGCTCGAGCGTGCGCTCGGACGCATCGCCGGCGTGACGGAAATGACCTCGGTGAGTACGAGCGGCTCGACGGATATCCGTCTCAGCTTCGATTTCTCGCGCAACGTGGTCGGCGCGACACGCGACGTGCAGGCGGCAATCAATGCCGCTCGTGGCGACTTGCCCTCCGACATGCCGGGCAGCCCGACGTACCGCGCGGTCAGTTCCGCCGATGCCCCGGTGCTCGTGCTCAGCCTGACCTCGCGCGATGCGAGCCCGGGACAGATGTATGCGGTTGCCTCGACGACCTTCAGCCAGATGCTGGCGCAGGTGGACGGCGTGGGCGAGGTGGATCTCGTCGGCAGTTCGGTGCCGGCTGTCCGCATCGATCTGGACCCCACGGCGATGAACCAGCGCGGGGTGGGCTTCGAGCAGTTGCGCCACGCAGTCGCCGCGGCCGTCTCGAGCCAGGCCTCCGGGGCCTTGGACATCGGCGATCGCTACCTGCAGGTGACCACCAATGGCCAGCTCGATACGGCCGAGGCGTTCCGTTCGCTCGTGGTGGCCGGCCGTGACGGTACCGCCGTCTCCCTCGGTGACATCGCCCGCGTCGTCAATACCGTGCGTGATCCCAATAACGCGGCGCTCGCCAACGGTGAACCCGCGGTGCTGGCGCTGGTCCGCCACAAGGCCGGTGCCAACATCATCGAGGTGATCGACGGCATCACGAAGCGTTTGCCCGCGTTGCAGGCGTCGTTGCCCGGCGATATGAAGGTGAGCGTCATCGTCGATCGCGCGACCTCGGTACGCGGCTCCCTGAGCGGTGCCGAGCACACCCTGGCCCTAGCCGTGGTGCTGGTCGTCCTGGTGATGTTGCTGTTCCTGCGCGATGTACGCGCGGCGCTGATCGCCAGCGCGGTCGCGCCGATCTCGTTGCTCGGCGCCATGACGGTGATGTATCTCCTCGGATACAGCCTCGACATTCTCTCCCTGATGGCGCTGACGATCGCGGTGGGTTTCACCGTGGACGATGCCGTCGTGGTGGTGGAGAACATCGCCCGCCACATCGAAGATGGCATGGAGCCGCGCGAGGCCGCGCGGCTCGGTGCGGGCGAGGTCGGCCTTACCGTGCTTTCCATGAGCGCCGTGCTGATCGCGGTGTTCATCCCCTTGCTGCTGATGGGCGGCTACGTCGGCCTGTTCGTGCGCGAGTTCGCGGTCACGCTTGCGGTGGTGATCGTAATTTCCCTGGTGGTATCGCTGACTGTCGTGCCCATGTTGTGCGCGCTGTGGCTGAAGCCGGAAAGCACGCGCCGCGCCCATGGCCGCGTCTTCCAGTGGAGCGAGCGCGCGTTTGCCAGGCTGCAGAAGGCTTATGACGATAGCCTCGTCGTGGCGCTGCGCCGTGCGCCGTTGACCATGCTTTCCCTGCTCGCCGTGTTGTGTCTGAGCGTCGTGCTCTACATCGTGGTGCCCAAGGGTTTCTTCCCGCGCCAGGACACCGGTGAGCTGACGGGCGACTTCGATACCGACGGCAGCGCCTCCTTCCCGGTGGCCAGGGAGAAGCTGGCAAAGTTCCTCGATGTGGTGCGCGCCGACCCCGCCATCGCGAGCGTCGCCGGCTATGCCGAGCACGATTCGGGTTCGCTGTTCGCGACGCTCAAGCCGCTCTCCAAGCGCAACGCCAGCGCCGATGAGGTCGCGGCACGGCTGAACGTACAGCTGGCGAGGCTGTCCGGTGGCACCTTCACCGTGACCTCGGTGCAGAACATCCGCGTTGGTGGACGTCGCAGTCGCGCGTCGAACGAATACACGATCCAGGCCGATTCGCCGGAGCTGCTGCGAGCATGGGCGCCGCGGATCACCCAGGCTATGGCGACGATCCCCCAGATCAGCAACGTGCACAGTGACAATGGCGGCACCGCGCTGGCGACCTCACTGGACGTGGATCGCGACACCGCGGCGCAGTACGGCATCACCTATGCCCGCGTCGACGGTGTGTTACGCGATGCCTTTGCCGACCGGCGCGCGGCCACGATCTTCTCGCCGTCGGACCAGGTGCCCGTACTCATGGGCGTCGCGCCGGAGCATGCGCAATCGCCGGACGCGTTCAACCAGATCCAGGTGCCGGGCTCCGGCGGCAGCGAAGTGCCGTTGCTGATGCTGGGGCATGTCCGTCAGTTCAACGTGCCGCTGGGCATCTCCCACTACGGGCAGTCGCTGTCGGCGACGATTTCGTTCGACAGGGCGGAGGGCGTATCGCTGTCCCAGGCGACCCAGGCGATCCAGCGTGCGGTGAATCGAACGGCCATGCCGACGTCGGTGCGCAGCACCTTCGCAGGCTCGGCGGGTGCGGCCCGGCAGGTGGCCTCGAGCGAGCCGGCGCTGATCCTCGGCGCCTTTCTGACGCTGTTCATCGTCCTGGGCATCCTTTACGAAAGTTGCTTCCACCCCCTCACCATTCTGTCGACGCTGCCCTCGGCGGCCGTCGGCGCGGTGTTCGCGCTGATCCTGTTCCGTACCGATCTCGACGTCATCGCGTTGATCGGCATCTTCGCCCTCATCGGTATCGTGATGAAGAACGCGATCATGATGGTGGACTTCGCCCTTGCCGCGCAGCGAGGCGAGGGACTGACGCCGGCCGAAGCGATCCAGAAAGCGTGCCGTCTGCGTTTCCGCCCTATCCTGATGACCTCGTTGGCGGTCATGGTCGCGGCGGTGCCCCTGGCGATTTCGCGAGGCGACGGCGCGGAAATGCATGCGCCGCTCGGCATCGCGATGGGTGGTGGTCTGGTAGTGAGCCAGTTGTTGACGCTTTACACGACCCCGGTTGTGTACCTTTATCTCGACAGATTCAGCAGGTGGGCAGGACGATGGACGCAGAGTTTCAGGGCCCGGGAAAATGCAGGATGGCCGGCCGGTCGTCAGGGGCCAACGTCATGATGCGCGCCATGCTTGTTGCCGGTGTCGTCGTGCTCATTGCCGCCTGTACCGAGGTCGGCCCGAACTACGTGCGTCCCGCCACGCACGCGCCGGCTGCTTACAAGGAAGCGGCCCCGCAGGACGCCCAGCACGCGACCGTGGCGCCGATTTCCGCCAGGTGGTGGGAGATCTATGACGACGCCACGCTCAACGCGCTGGTGTCGCAGGTGGCGGTGAGCAACCAGTCCCTGGCCGCGGCGGCTGCTCGCGTGCGCCAGGCCCAGGCGCTGATCCAGGTGGCGAAGGGTGCCGGCGTGCCGTCGGTTACGGCGGGCACGCTCAAGTCCGGCCGCAAGAACGAAAACGATATCGGTCTCGGCGTCAGTTGGGAGCTGGACCTGTGGGGTCGGATCCGTCGTGATGTCGAGTCGCACCGCGCGATCGCCGAAGCGAGCAAGGACGACCTCGCCGCTGCCACCCTATCGATGCAGGGCCAGCTCGTGCAGAGCTATTTCGCGCTACGCCAGGACGACGCCACGATCGACCTCCTTCAGCGCTCCGCCGACGCTGCCGAGCAGTGGCACCGGATGGTGGGCAATCAGTACGCCCAGGGTCAGGCGTCCAGCGCCAATGTGGCCGACGCAACGATGAAGTCCAGCTCGGCGCAGCTGCAGCTGGCCGATACGAAGGCCGCGCGCGCCCAGCTCGAACACGCTATCGCGGTGATGCTCGGCAAGGCGCCGGCGGAGTTCTCCCTTGCTCCGGCACCCTTTGTCGCGAACGTGCCGGTGGTACCGACGGGTGTCCCCGCGAGCCTTCTCGAGCGCCGCCCCGATGTCGCCGCCAGTGAGCGCCGCATGGCCGCCGCCAGCGCCCGTATCGGTGTCGCCAAAGCCGAGACCCTGCCTTCGATCAATCTGGCCGCGGGTATCGGCATCCTGAAGGGCCCCACGGGAACGGCGGACATTCGCGCGCCGCTGTTCACCGGCGGTCGCCTGACCGGACAGGTCACCAACGCCGACGAAGCCTATAACGAGGCGATCGCGAACTATCGGCAGACCGTGCTCGACGCGTTCCGCGAAGTGGAAGACGGCCTCGTGATCACCAGCACCCTGGCGGCTAACGCCGACATTCAGGCCAAGGCAGCCACGGCAGCGACGGAGTCGGACCGGGTCACGCAGAACCAGTACAAGCAAGGTGTCGCGGACTATCCCGCCGTCGTCGATGCCGCGAATGCGGCGCTCGACGCCGGCCGTGGCGAGCAGCAGCTTCGCCTTCGCCGCCTGGATGCCAGCGTGAACCTCATCATGGCCCTGGGTGGCGGTTGGCAGCCGGAGTCCGTGCGCGACCCGAAATCGCCGCGCTGAACCCATTACAAGGGATAGTGGGCGATCAGGGTTTCCAGGCGGGACCGGGTTTCCTTGGCCAACGGCGCCGGCGTGTCGTAGTGGCGCCGGCCTGAGAGCGCCTCGGCGACCATTTCGTCGTGGCGCGAACCCATCAGGCCATTGATGGCGGCGAGGAACCGCGACATCCGGTAGGCGTGATCATTCGGACCGAGCGATCGCAGCGTGTCGTAATAGGACACCTGCATGCTGACGATCTTGCGCACCGCATGGAACTGATGGCCGGCGAAGGTGGTGCGAGCCACGGCTTGCTTCAGCGCGCGGATTTCCGATTTCTGCAGGGCGATGAGTCCCGCCTCGCTGTCGATCGGCGTGTGTTCCATCGCGTGCTTCACGATCGACCAGACGGGCTTTGACAGCAGCAGTCGCAGCTTGAAGCCATAACGGACGATGCCGCTGCGCCGGCCACTGCGAAACGCATCCTGCAGTTTGCCGAGAGCGCGCGTGGTCAGGTCGAACAGGCGGCTCGACCGGTGACCCCTGCTGTATAGCCGTTGCGCGAAGCGCAGATGCTTGTACCGGGCGCGGATGTGTTTGAACTGAAGGCGTTCGTCGGCGCTGAACCCTTCATTGCGGAGCAGCTTCTCGACCAGTCCCAGCAGTTCCTCACGTGTGAAGCCGTCTTCCCAGAACTGCAGGCAGACCGCATAGCACCGCCGCATGGTCTCCTGCGGGCAGGCCAGCACGATGGGGTCGGGCAGGGCGACATGGGCATCGACGATATCGTCCACATCCACGGCGTCGAACAAGCGCCGCAGCGTTTCTGCCGGAAATTTCTGCCACGTGGGTCCACCACTGCGGGTCATTGCTGCGCTTCCTCTGGCGTGTACAACGAAAGCGTAGGTCGCTTGCGAGGTGACGAGCCCGCAAGTATTTACCGATTTGCTTTCAGTTTCCAGTCAGAGGAACGCAAATGTGCTCAATGCGGATACTGGGCGACCAGGGTCTCCAGGCGAGACCGGGTTTCATTGGCCAGCGGTGCAGGCGTGTCGTAGTGCCGGCGGCCCGACAGGGACTCGGCGATGAGCTCGTCGTGTCGGGAACCCATCAGGCCATTGATGGCGGCGAGGAACCGCGACATCCGGTGGGCGTGATCGTTCGGACCGAGCGTCCTGCGTGCGTCGTAGAAGGCGACCTGCATGCTGACGATCTTGCGCACGGTATGGAACTCATGGCCGGCGAACGTGGCGCCGGCGATGGCTTTCTTCAGGGACCGCATTTCCGCTTTCTGGAAAGCGATAACTCCCGCCTCGCTGTCCAGCTGTGTGTTTTCCATCGAGCGCTGGACAACCGACCAGACAGGCTTTGACAGCAGCACCCGCAGTCTCAACCCACTGCGGACGATGTCGCCGCGCCGGCCGCTGCGAAACGCATCCTGCAGCTTGCCCAGGACGCGCGTGGTCTTATCGAACAGGTAGTCCGCGGCGTGACGCTTGCTGTATAGCCGTTGCGCAAAGCGCAGGTGCTTGTATCGCGCACGGATGTGCTTGAACTCAAGCCGTTCGTCGGCGCTCAGCGCTTCGTTGCGAAGCAGCTTGTTGACCAGTCGCAACGCGTCCGCGCGCGTGACGCCGTCTTTCCAGAATTGCAGGCACAGCGCGTAACACTGCCGGATCGATTCCTCCGGGCATGCCAGATCGATGGGGTCGGGAAGGGCGACGTGCGCGTCGACAATATCGTTGACATCCACGGCGTCGAACAAGCGTCGCAACGTTTCGGCCGGAAAGGTCTGCCACGTGGTTCCACGACTGCGGATCATTCCTGCACTTCCTCGGGCTTGTAGAACGAAAGCGTATGTCGCCTGCGGAAGGAGGACAGGGTCGGGATCAGGAAGAAGAACGCTTCCAGGCACTGACCACCGAAATAGGCGACGGCTGCGCCCATGATGCCAAAGTGATGTGTCAATCCGATGAGCAGCCCGACGTATATCAGTGCCGCAAGTCCTTGCGCGACCAGCGCCGCGCGCTGGCGGCTGGCGATGTAGAGCAGCGATTCGAGGGGAAAGCCCGCCATGGAGACCACGAGGGCGCCGCACATGACCTGGAGCAGACTGTAGGACTCGAGATACTTCGCGCCGAACACCGCGGAGATCAGCGGTTTACCCACGACGAACACCAGCAGGGCGACGAGCACGCCCAGGCCGCCGGCGAGGGCTCCCGAGCGCAGACCCAGCTTCCACGGCCGCGTGCTGGCCGGGTCGAGTCGCATGATCTCGGGATAGAAGCTTTTCTGCATGAGCGAGGCGGGCGTGCCGGCCGCGTCGAAGAAGGTCATGGCGACCTTGAACAGGCCGGCTGCCGTGGGGCCCAGCATGACGCCGACCAGCACGTTGGTGCCCGCGTTACGGGCCGACCAGATCGAGTGGGAGAAGTTGGTCGTCCAGACGAAATCCCAGGCACCCTTGATGCGGCGGGCCGGGCCGAACAACCCCGGTCGCAGCGCGTGATCGATGTTCTGCCGGCGCAGCTCCTGCACCGCGAAGATCCACAGCGCGATGTCGCCAACCAGGCTGGACACGTACCACGTCGCCAGGAAGCCCGGGAATCCAAGGTGGGCGAAGTAGGCGATGACGCTGCCGACGGCGCGCAGGAATGGCGTGACGGCCTGCTGTACGGCGATCAGGTCGAAGCGGTCGATCGAGCGCAGGATGCCCGTGGGCGTCGCTGCCGTCATGGTCGGGATCAACGTGCAGTAGGCCAGCGCCCACCAGAAATCTTCCGTCGAAATGCCCACCGAATGGCTGAGCAGGGGCAACAGGATCATGCCGCCCAAGGCGGCGACGATGCCGCTGGCCAGGTCCAGGCCGAACGAGAACCCCGTGACGTCACGGAAGCGCTTGATGTCCTTGTGGGCGAGGGCAGGCGTGCCGAACTGGACGACGAACTGCCAGGTCTGGAACTTGGCGATATCGCTGACCGTCTTGGCGTATGCCTGGACGACGACCAGCGTGCCGAACAGCGCCGGCGTCATGCCGCGGCCCGCGCAACCGAGGGCCAGCAGGCTGAGCAACGCACTGACGACGTTGCTCGATCCGAGGATGGACGCGTTGCGCACGATGGCGCGGAATGCGCCATCGGAGAACCAGTGCTTCATGCTTTGACGCCGGGCCAGCTTCCGAACGCAGCACAGATGGCGTCGATCTGCTCCGGCGTATGGGCGGCGCTGACGCTGCAGCGGAGTAGCGATTCGTTGCCCGGCGTGGCTGGCGGCACCATAAGGTTCACGTAGACACCGTTCTTGAGCAGATGATCCCAGAAGCGAAGTGCTTCCAGCTTCTCCCCGACGAGGACGGCGACCACCGCATTGGCTGGTGCGCCGAGGCGGAAGCCCAGCGCAGAGAGGCCGGCGTGCAGGCGCTCCGCATTGGCCTGCAGGCGCAGCCTCAGGTCGGTCGCGGCCTCCAGCTTGCGCAGCGCTGTGCGCGTCGCGGCGATCGTTGCCGGCGCGAGGGAGGCGGTGAATACATACGGCCGGCTGGCGTAGCGAAGCACGTCCATGTCGGCGGAGTCGCCGACACAGAAGCCGCCGGTGTTACCGAGGCTCTTGCTGAAGGTGCCGACGACGTAGTCGATATCCGCAAGCACGCCGTCTTCTTCGGCCAGGCCCTGGCCCTTCTTGCCGAGCACGCCCATCGAGTGGGCTTCGTCGACCAGCAGGGTGGCGCCGAATTCCTGTTTCACGCGGACGAAGTCGCGCAGCGGGGCGCGGTCGCCCAGCATGCTGTACACGCCTTCCACGATGATCAGTGCATCGGCGGCGCCGTCGCCGAGGCGGCGCATGCGCTTGGCCAGGTCGTCGGCGTCGTTGTGGCGGAAGCGGATGGTGTTCGCACCGGCCAGCGTGCAGCCGTCGTAGATGCTGGCGTGGCTGTCGGCATCGATCATCACGGTGTCGCCCGGGCCGGCCAGCGCCGAGATCATGCCCAGGTTGGCCTGGTAGCCGGTCGAGAACACGATGGCGTCGCGCTTGCCGTAGAACCGGGCCAGGTCCAGCTCGAGCTCGCGATGCGAGGCGTAGCTGCCATTGGCCATGCGTGAGCCGGTCGTGCCGGTGCCCGCGCTCTCGAGTGCCTCGCGCGCGGACGCGATGCAATCCGGATCGAACGTCATCCCGAGGTAATTGTTGGTGCCGGCGAGGATGGTCGGTCGTCCGTCGATGATCCCCTCGGTGGGCGAGACGATCCGGTCGATCTGCACACCGAACGGGTCGATGCCGACCGCTGCCAGCTCCTCCCGAACGGCACGAACCGCCTTCAGCCTGGAATTCTCTTTCATGCGATGTTTGCCCGTGCAGTTCTGGATCAGTGACGCGACGACGCGTGTTCGCTTATGCGTTTTCGCCAGCCGACTTCTGGATCAGCGAGGCGAAGTCGCCCACGGTCCGTACCTCGGCGAGCGCATTGATGGGCACGGAGATATCGAACTGGTCCTCGACGGCGACCACGAGGTCCATGACTCGCAACGAGTCCAGCCCCAGCTCACTCGTGATCCCGGTGTTCTCGGTGATCACCGCCACGCGACCTTCCGCGATCGGGGTGACGAGTTCGATAAGTTGTGCAACAACGTCTTGGTGATTCATCAGGGCACTCCGTTCAGTGCGCAAAGGGTTTGCCGAGCGTGTCGGCGAGACCCCGCTCGAAGCCGAATACGGGCCGCCACCCGGTCGCGTGTTCGAAGGCGCTGCCATTACCGACCCAGTCGGCATGCGTGACCTCGCGCACCTTGCCGAGGGTCAGCATGGGCGCGTATCCGAAGACGCGCGCCGCGGCGAGATTAACGCCGCCAACAAGTCGCAATAATGACGCGGGAATCGGCAACCGACGGATCGGTGCATTACCACGCAGTACGCGGGATGCCGTGGCGAGCACGGTGTCCCAGTCGTAGCCGTTTTCGTGGCCGTCATCCAGTTCATAAGTATTTCCCGAATCGCCTTCGGACGCCAGCCAGGCGACCACCGCTGACGCGAGGTCGGCGACGTGAAGGAGGGAAAAACGGCCTTTGCCGTCGCCAGGAATCGGCGCCAGTCCGCGGGCCATCCCCTGGAACAGGGGAAGCATCTCGCGATCGCCGGGGCCGTAGACCGCCGGTGGCCGCAGGGCGGCCCAGGCCAGCCGGCCGGCGTTGGCCTGGAGTGCGCGCTCGCCACGCCACTTGCTGCCGGCATAGTCGGACAACTGCGGCTCGCGGGCGGCGAGGGAGGAAATCAGGAGATATCGGCGGCAACCGGGCTCGCCATTGGCCGCCTGGACCGTGTCCAGGACGCCTTGTTCGTTGATGCGGTCAAAGTCGGTACGACGGGCGCCACGCACGCTGCCCGCACAATGCACGAAAGCGTCGGCACCCTTCACCAGCGAAGCCAGGGCAACCGGATCGCCGAGATCGCCGGCGATCCATTGGAGGTTATCGGTGTCTTTCAGGACACGACCGGCGCGGGGCCGGTAGAGAGCACGTACGCGGTAGCCTGAAGCTACCAGCTGTTGCCGCAACGCGGTGCCAATGAAACCAGTGGCACCCGTCAGTGCAACGACGGGCTGCCTTGCGGCAGCAACGTCGCTCATGCCGCGGCGACGGCCTGCGGCGCCTGTTCCTGAGCCTGGGCCTGACGCTCCAGGTAACCGCTGCGGGTGGCCGAGCGGGACAGCTTGCCCGACGACGTACGCGGCAGTGTGTGACGCGGCACCAGCTCGATGAGGCAGGCAATGCCCAGCTCTTCGAGAAGATCGCCACGGATGCGATTGACCAGTGACTCGCGAACGTCGACATCGTCGGTGTTGCACTGGACGACCACGGCGGCGACTTCCGCGCCACCCGGGCCCGGCACACCGAAGGCCGACGCGTCCTGCGAACGCAGTTCCGGCTGGCGTTCGACGATGCGCTCGATGTCCTGCGGCCAGATGTTGCGGCCGTTGACGATGATCATGTCCTTGTGACGACCGGTGACCACGACTTCGCCATCGACGACGTAACCGATGTCGCCGGTGTCGAGCCAGCCGTCAGCGGCAAGCACTTCAGCGGTCTTTTCCGGCTGCTGGAAGTAGCCCGACATGACGCTCGGACCACGAACCATGATGCGGCCGACGTGGAGGTCGGCGAGCTGCTTGCCCGCGTCGTTCCAGATCTCGAGCTCGTGACCCGGGAGTGGGCCGCCGCAACGGACGAAACCCGTGCCGGTGCCGGCAGCGACCGGCGTCGCAATGAGGTCTTCGGCCAGGTCGGTCGGATCGATCCACTCGACCACGATGCCAGCCTGCAGCGGCGAGAAGCTGATCGCCAGCGAGGCCTCGGCCATGCCGTAGGACGGCACGAACGCGCGCGCGTCGAAACCGGCCGGCGCCAGCAGCTCGGCAAAATGCTTGGGTACTTCGGGCAGGATCGGCTCGGCGCCGATACCGGCAACACGCCAGTGCGAGAGGTCGTAGGAAGCGATATCCGACGGCTTGACGCGACGCGCGCACATTTCGTAACCGAACGGCGGGCTGTAGGCGATCGTTGCCTTCGAACGGCTCATCAGCTCCAGCCAGCGACGCGGACGCATCGCGAACTCGCGCGTGTCGAGATAGTCGATCGAGCGCTGACCCGCCATGACGGTGAGCAGACAGCCGACCAGGCCCATGTCGTGATAGAACGGAAGCCAGGACACGAAACGGTCATCGTCACGCAGGTCGAGGCCGTAATTGTTCGAACCCTGCAAGTTGGCCATCAAGGCCTGCTCGGTGATCATCGCCGCCTTCGGCGTACCGGTGCTGCCCGAGGTGAACTGCAGGTACGCGACTTCGGTCGGACCGAGCGGCTGCAGTTCGATATTCTGGATCGGCAGCTCGGCGAACGCGGCCGGCGTGCCCCACTTGGCAATATCCAGGCCAACGACAGCTTCACCGAGGAAACCGATGAAGGCTTCCGAAGCGACCGCGACGGAAGCGCCCGCAGCCTGAAGCATGCCGCGAAGCTTCTTCACGTACGCATCATGGCCGCCGAGATTCACTGTCGACGGTAGGGCGACAGGAACGAGGCCCACGTACTGGCAGGCGAAGAAGAAACGCAGGAAGTCCGCGTTCGTTTCCGCCACGATGGCCAGACGGGCACCGCGTTCGAGCCCGAGCGTCGCGAGTCGCTGCGCCAGCTCAAGGGCTTCTTTGCGTAGGGTCCGGTAGGGCAGGGCCAGATCAAGCTTGCCGCCCGCGTAGAAGTTGGCACCCGTGACGCCACATGCGGCGTAGTCCAGCACTTCTGCAAGGCTGGCAAAGTCCGCACGGCGCAGGGGCACCGTGTTCATGGTGGGCGTGGGTAGCCCAACCTGGATGGCAATGTTTCCGTCTGCGCTCATGGTCTTATCGCGTTCTCAAGCGTTCTCCGAAACTAAGTGGGGACATTCCCACGTTGTTTCTAGGAGGTTACTGTACCTAATGGTACCATAATTGGTCGGTTTGTTAAGAATTTACTCAATCTTTCGTTAAAGAATACGGAAGTTGCTTCAGCAACGCTACAGCCAGAAGTCGGGGTCCTTTCGACGGCCTTTCCGATCAGTGCCTTTTGTGCTCCCGATTCCACTTCGCGAGGTTCTTCAGCGGGGCCTTGACGTACGGGCTCGCCTGGATCAGAGCGAAGATCGCGCGATTGAATAGCGTGCCAATCCGGTCGCTCGGCCGGTCGATGTCGATGAACAACACCGCCCGGTACTCGTCCGTATCGTTGTGGACCTCGTGCTCGAAGCTGTCGTCGAACAGCACCACCTTGCCTTCGTGCCAGTGGAGGATCTGGTCGTCGACCCGGATCCACACGTTCTTCCAGTCAGCCGGCACCTTCACGCCCAGGTGGGCCCGGATGACCGCACGGGTCGGGCCCTTATGCGCGTCGATGCGGTACCGCGGCTTCAGGATCGAAAACATGGCGGTGCGCATGCCCGGCAACCCATCCAGGGCCGCCGCCGTACGGGGGCAAACGGCGCAGTTCTCGTCCACGCGCTTGCCGTAAATGTAGAAGCCAAACGTCTTCCAGTTATCGCCCTTCGAAATTCGCTTCTGGTCGGGCGAGAGCTGGTGGAACGCCGGGATGTCCTCCGGGTGCTCGAGCAGGTGGTCGAGCTCGGCGCGGATCTCTGGCCAGGCGGCCTCGAGGCGCGGTACCCAGTCGAACTCCTTGTTGTCGATGACCGGCGTCGTAGGCACGAGCGAATGCTTCGCCTGGAAGCTACCGCTCCAGCGCAGGAAGTTTTTACCGCCCCGGATCAACAGGCGGCGCCATAGCGGTGCTTGCGTCGCAGTTGGAGAAACAGTGTTCAAGTCAGTCGTCTATCAGGAGGGGTGGGACAGCGAAACTCGCCGTATAACGCGCTAGGCAGCAGCGTCGTGGACGAGCGGGAGCGTCGAGGTGGACGAAGTGATGGCGTGCAAAGCCTTTTGCAATACGTCGGGGTACGGCACGCGCGTGTCCAGGTTGAAGAGGGAGGCGCCGTTGTATTGGAGTCGCCTCATCACCGCGATCTTGTCATTCAGTTCGGCCGTGCCGTGATCGGGTTTGCGGCCCTGTGCGGTGGCAAGGTCGATATCCAGCTTGATCACCAGGGCAGGGCGGATCGCCGCCATGCGCTCGTAGAGCGCCTGCTCACGTGCTGCCAGCTTGCGCACCAGCCAGTGGTGGCTGCGCGCCATGCCCAGGCCGGGGCCGTCGTAACGAAAGCCAGCGATCTCCGCTTGGGGATAGCGGTCGGTGATGACCGTCACCCCGCGCTCCGCGAGGCGAACCACGCGCCGCAGATGAGCCGCACGCCACAGCGACAGGCCGTACATGACGAGGGCGCCGAAGGCATTGGGCAGCTTGTTCTTCATGTCCTGGGCGTGCGCAGCCTTCGCGGCGAGGCGCTTCTCCAGGCGGGGGCCGATCAGCGGCAGGCGCTTGATCTTGTCGCCGGTCTCGCCGGAGATAAGCCCCAGGTAACGGCGGACAGCCGGGCCGTCGTGGCTCAGCGTCTTGACCAGGTCGTGGGTCAGTGTCGACTTGCCCGTACCGTCGCATCCGACCACGGCGATGAGTCCGGTGACCGAACGTGTCGAGGTGTCGATATGGCTTTTCGGCCTCACTGTACTGGCCGTCACGCCGCTGCCGCCTGGATCGGCGAGGCCTCGAGCGCGGCGCGAATCGCCTGCAGCGACGAGTTCAGGACCGACGCGGCTTCGTCCCGTGCATCGAGGTCGAGGATGGGCGCGCCATTGAACGTCAGGTGCGGCCAACCCGCGGCTTTCTCGCGCAACGAGGACAGCTTGTGGTCGGGCTTGCGGGCATGCGCGGTCTCCGCGTCCACATTGAGCCGGATCACCAGCATCGGGACGCTGGCAGCCATCCATTCGTAGAGGCGCCGTTCGCTGCCCCGGAGGCGGCGGACCCACCAGTTGCCACCCTCGGTTTTCGCCAGCTGCGGGCCGTCGAAATTAAAGCCGGCCCTCTCGGACTGCGGGTAGCGGTCGGTCACCACGAGGACGCCGCTGCGAGCCATGGCCAACATGCGACCGAACTTGTGGGCGCGCCAGCGAGACAGCAGGTAGATGGCGAGCGCCGTGACATTACCCGGAGGGGCGGAGGGTCGATCGTGGACCTTGTTCGACTTGCTGAGCAGGTAACGATTTAACGACGGCCCGATAATCGGAAGCGTCGCAATCCACTCACCGATGCGGCCCGATGATTGCCCGAGATAAAGGGCTTCGGTCGGACCGAACTCGCGCAGGCGAGCGACAAGATCGGCTTGCAGCGTCGATTTGCCCGAACCATCGCTCCCGGTAAGGGCGATGACGGACAGGGGGCGCGAAGCAGCGAAGGAAGGAGAAATAGGCACACCAGATACCCGGTTTGCGCTGGATGGCAACAATTTTATTACATTGTTCATACTTGCGTCTACCTGAGCGCAACCTCGCCTTCACATATGCGAAGTTGCGGCCTACGAATTGTCTCAATGTGGCTACACGCTGGTATCATTTCAATGACACTTTTATTAACGCGGGTACGGTAATGCGGGCAGAGTCCGGCGCAATGGCGCCACTGATTGCAATAATCGGTAGCGATGGTTCCGGAAAGTCCACGGTCGGCGACCATATCCTCGAGTGGATCGGCCGCTATGGACCGGCGGGGCGGGCCCATCTGGGCAAGCAGTCAGGCAATGTGGGCCGCGCTATCGGCCAGCTGCCGCTCATCGGCGGCGTCATGGACCGGGCGATCCATCGCAAGGCCGACGACGTGAATCGTCGTCTCAAGGAAGACAAGCAGCCGACCCTCCTGCCGGCCCTGGTCATCACCGCCTTCACGCTGCGGCGGAAGCGCCGCTTCAAGCGGATGCTTGCCATGCGCAAGCAGGGACTCATCGTGGTCACCGATCGCTTCCCGCAGGTCTCGGTTCCGGGTGCCTACGATGGCCCGGGCTTCCCGGACAGTCCGGGAGGATCCAAGCTCGTGCTGGCCCTCGCGCGACGCGAACAGGCTGTATTCGAGTGGATGGCGGGCTACCGGCCGGACCTTGTGCTGAGGCTCAATGTCGATGTCGACACCGCCTTCGCCCGCAAGCCTGACCATCGGCGCGACGCCCTGGCCCGGAAGATCGCCGTGACCCCGTACCTGACCTATAACGGCGCTCCGATCGTCGATATCGACGCTAACCAGCCGCTCGAGCAGGTCTTCCGCGACGCCGAGGCGGCTGTCGCGAAGATCATGGCAGAGCGCGGTTACACCGCGAAATAATCGGTATCAGGGAGCGACGCGGGGGCTGACGGCGCCGTAAGGCAGAATCGAGGCCGATGCGGTCGTCGCGTCGTGGCTGAGGGCGCCATACGGCAGAATGGATGCCGTGGCGTCGATCGCGCCGGGGCTCATGGCGCCATAGGGAAGAACGGAAGCCGGCGCCGCCTTCGCGTCGTGCGCCACCGCGCCGTAAGGGGCAATCGTGGCTACGGAGGCCGCAGCCGACGGGGACTCGGCGGTGGCGGAGGCGGTGCCCTGCGAAGCCCACGCGCCCATGGCGGCAACGAGCAGAGCAAGAGGGAGCAGGCGGAGCGGCGAGCGGACGAAAGCGAGAGTGGTCATGGGAGTCAGCATAAGAGGAGGCTCGCCTATGCTGCGCCGCAACAGGGAATCTATCCAATCGTTAGTTGCTATGGGGCCCATAGCGCCGATGAATGAGCCTGTTAGTCGCCATACCCTGATAACGCCCCTACTTTTACCGTGACATGCGACGCGCGATAAAACCCTCCGGACAACACGGAGAGAGTTTCATGCGCGTATTCCTCACAGGCGCGACCGGCTTTATCGGCAGCCGCATCGTTCCCGAACTCCTTGCCGCCGGGCATCAGGTCATCGGTATGACCCGATCCGATGCCGGCGAGCGTGCCCTCCGGGCGGCGGGCGCCGAAGTGCACCGTGGCACGCTGGAAGACCTCGATAGCATCCGTGCGGGCGCGGCCAGGGCGGATGCCGTGATCCACACGGCCTTCGATCACGACTTCGCCAACTTCGTCGCTAACTGCGAGAAGGACAAGCGCGTCATCGATGCGCTGGGCTCGGTACTGAAAGGTTCGCCGCGCCCGTTGATCATCACCTCAGGCACCGGCATGGGCGCTGTCAATCACAGCGGCATGGCCACGGAGGATGTCTTCAACGCAAACAACCCCAATCCTCGCGCGGCGTCCGAGATAGCCGGCAACGTTTTGCTGGAGGCGGGCGTTAACGTGGCCGTCGTGCGGCTTCCGCAGGTGCACGATCCGGTAAAGCAGGGGCTGATATCGCCTTACGTCGACCTGTCGAGGGCGAAGGGCAAGGTGGCCTACCTTGGCGAAGGAAAGAATCGCTGGCCGGCGGCGCACGTGCTCGACGTGGCGAAGCTCTACCGGCTAGCGCTGGAGAAAGGCGAGGCGGGCGAACGCTACAACGCGGTGGCCGAGGAAGGCATCGCCGTGCGCGATATCGCGAATGTGGTCGGCGCCGGTTTGCAGCTTCCCGTGGTGTCGTTGTCACAGGAGGAGGCAGCGGAGCACTTCGGCTGGCTGGGCATGTTTGTCGGGATGGATCTGCCGGCGTCCAGCGCGTGGACACGGGAGCGCCTCGGCTGGCATCCGACGGGACCCGGGCTGATCGACGATCTCAAGCGGATGAATTACTCGGCGGCGGCGTGAAACCGTCGAGCGCATGATTCACCGCGGCGCAGGAGCTCACTTGTACTGCGATGCCCTCTGCGCAAGACTCTCGGCGGGGACTTCCGCCGAGAGAACACGACATGCAGACTCGTATCCAGGGCACGGTGATGCCGGTGCTGGAAGTACAGCTCGATCCGGGCGAGAGCGTCTTCGCCGAAAGCGGCGAGCTCTCATGGATGACCGCGTCGATCCAGATGACCACGCATACCCAGATGGGCGGTGGCGGAGGACTGCTGGGCGTGTTCAAGCGCGTCGTCGGCGGCGGCACTCTTTTCATGACCGAGTACCGGGCACAGCGTGTCGCGGGCGAAGTCGCGTTTGCCACCAAGGTGCCGGGCCACATCGTGCCGGTAACGCTGAATCCCGGGAATGAGTACCTCGTGCATCGGCACGGGTTCCTGTGTGCTACGCCGCAGGTCACCATCGGCATGGGCTTCCAGCAGTCGCTGGGTGCCGGCGTGTTTGGCGGCAGTGGCTTCATGCTCCAACGGGTCGGCGGTACCGGTACGGCGTGGCTCGAACTCTCTGGCGAACTGATCCGTAAGGACCTTGCCCCAGGTGAGACCTTGCGTGTTCACCCGGGACATGTGGGCGCCTTCGAGGCCTCGGTCAACTTCCAGATCACCACCGTTCCCGGCATACGCAATGCACTGTTCGGCGGTGACGGCATCTTCCTGGCGGTACTCAGCGGCCCCGGAACGGTCTGGTTGCAGACGCTTCCGATCTCGCGACTGGCGCATCAGATTGCCGAATACATGCCCGGCCGTGAGGGCGGTGCCGGTCGCGCCGGTGTCGGCGGTGCGCTTCTCGGCGGCATCGTCGGCTCATTGTTGAGCCGCGACGACAACTGACGGGGCTCGATCGGAATCCGCATCCTGTAACCAAACAGGCGTCCGCACCGAATAGCCAGAGTTGCTTTCCCTCTGACCCCGGCCCGGACTCGCATGACATGCCTCTGAATTTCTCTTGCACCATGTGCGGACGCTGCTGCCACGGTCTGCGGCTTCCGCTTGGCATGGCCGAAGCGCGTACGTGGCTTCGCGAAGGAGGCGATGTCGAAATTTTCTGCGAGGCGATCCCCTGGCCGCAGGAACCTCCGGCGGACGATGGCGTGGCCCAACACAAACGTAAGCGATCCTTTCCCACCGCCAGTGGGACACTACCGGTACGTGTCACCGTTTCGTTGTTAGCCACGTTCGCAGGGGCCTGTCCCAACCTGCGCAGTGACATGAGCTGCGGCATCTACGAGCGCCGGCCGATGGCATGCCGCATCTACCCCGCCGAAGTGAATCCCTTTCTTTCGGTCGACCCTTTGCAGAAACTCTGTCCGCCGGAGGCATGGGAAACCGCGACCGTCCTGCAGAACGATGCGGGCAACTGGGCTGACGAGACGGTGGCAGACGCGGTCGTCCGCCGTCGCGGTGCGGACTATAGCGAGGCCGACGCCAAAGGGCGTTTGTGCGATCTCCTCGGTGTTACCGAGGCAGGGCTCACGAACGAAGGCGTCGTGACGCATACGCCGGAGCCATCACAGCTGCTGGCCGCGCTCGATGTCGTGTTGGTCGAGGCGTCGAACGAATCCTTCAAACCTGACTGGGTGCTGGTATCGCATCGCCCGAACACGCTGGCGCTGCTGGCCTCGGCGGGAGCGAACCTCTTGCATGCAGGCGACCTTGCCGACAGTGGCCGGCGCTTCATCGCGTTCGTCGAACCCGGCATCTACGCCTGAGGTTTCTCCCGGCGCGACACTGGCCCGATGGATGCCATCGGGCTAGTAGCCGTTCTCCTAAGGCGGCGTGCCCTGGCTGATCCAGCCGGCGAACAGCTGCACCATTTGCTGCGTCCACGCTTTGGATGGCGGGGGAGGCATGCTGCCGCTGCTCACGCGCGAATAGATCTGTGACGCGTACACCACGACGTCGTTATAGACGCTCAGGTCGAGGGTTCCCCTCGTGACCTGCTTCATGTGGGCGATATCGGTCGCGTTGAACAGCGGCGCGATGTCCTTCGCGAAACTGATGCCGGCTGGAGCGGCGGCGGCATCGGCGGTGATCTGGGGTCGTAGGTTCGTCATGCATGGCTCCTGGCTCTGCGTTGAGGGATGCTTCTTACTTAAGCGTGCGATTGCGTACGACTTCGGTAGCCCCGGACGGACTCGGCACGCTCGGGGGCTCAGGCTTATGCACGGCACCGTTGGCGAGGATCACGCTGAAATCGCCGGAGGCGTGCTGTCCCTGGCTGCCGTGGCAACCCATGCAGCCGCCCATGTTGTAGGCGCCGCCGCCATAGAACATGTTCTTGTGAATGCCCGTGCCACCGAACTGGGACTCGTAGTCACTGTTGACACCGGTATAGCCACTGCCGACCAGGCCACCGCTAAACAGCTGCAGCGGGCGATTGGTTTCCACGACGATATTCGCGAGGTGATAGCTGGCCGGGTTCCGACCCGTGTACGGATCGTTGGTCTTGTAGACGCCGGCGTAGTCCTTGTCGACCGCCTCGAACTGCACGTTGACCAGTTTGTAGTACGCCCACGGCGAGGGCTTCTTCTGCCCATGCGCGTTGGCATAGGTCGCCATGGCGGCGTGCGCATCCTTGTTAGCCTGCACGATGATGTTTGGAATGGCGTTGTCGCGATAGTTGACACAAATGAAGCCGCCTGCCGGAAGGCCGGGCTTGCCGTCGCTGTTCTGGTAGTAGAGCTGGTTCTTCGGCCGCGTACCGACCGACGGTGTGCAGTACTGCGCACTCGCCGGTACGAGATCGACCTCGGGGGGAAGACCGCTCGGGCTCACGGTGGCGGTGTCGTCAAGCGTCACGGCAGGGATGGTCGGGCAGGGTGCCTTCTGATCGCTGCGGCATGCCGGCAACGCTCCGGCAATCGCGCCGTTCTCGTCTTCCAGCGGCGTGCCGTTGGGTCGCAGGATATTGTCAGCCTGCTCGAACGTGGCGTAGATGAAGTGCGGTGCGGTCGCCGTCTTCTGAATGATGTGCAAGGCGACCAGGCCCCACACGGCTTCGCGGTAGCATGTGGTCTTGCTCGTGTTCGTCTCGTACGAACGCACCTTGGCCATGTGGAACCGGCCCGATTGCTGTTCAGCCGTCGTGAGCTCGCGCCAACCCGCTTTCATTTCAATGGTGTTGAGCGGCAAGCTCACGTACTGGTTGCTCCCTGGCGGCGGACTGGCCTTGTTCGTCTCCAGATACGTTTGCGTCTTCTGGGCAACACTGCCGGGAACAGCGGTCCACCACTGGTTGTTAGCCACATAGGCGTATTCGGTACGGTTGGCCTTGGCGGTGAAGCGGATCAACTGCGGCGAGCTGTTGCCTGCCACCTGGGTCGGGGCCGCACCGGCGTACATGTCGTCCAGCGTGATCTGGTCGGTTTCGTCGAGGTTGACCCAGGCCGTCGATGTCGATGTGGCGCCGCAGGCAGGAACGACGTTGTCGTAGTTGTACGCAGGCAACGCGTCATAGCCGAAGGACGTGTTGGGATTGTTGACATAGCCCGGAGGCACGCCCTTGCCAGGGAAGATTTCCACCTTGCTGCGAAAGGTTTCCCATACGAGGGGGCCATCGCAGCTCGGGTCGCCGAACAGGCACTTCGTATTGGGTGTATCGCGCTGCCCGTTGAAGCCGGACTGATTTACCGCTGGCCAGTTGAGGGCGATGAATTCCTGCCAGGCGAATGCAGCGGCTTGAGAGAGGACGGCCTTCTGCGCGCCGCCGCCGGAGGCGTTCAGTTCCTTCGGAACGTTGCTGTCGATCGTGATCGGAACCGCCGCAGCCGCGGTACCGGCCGATGGATCGCTCGCGGACGACGCATGCAGGGTTTCGGATGGCCAAACGACGGACATAGCGAGGCTTAGCGACATGGCTGTCGCCAGGACGATACGGATATTCATGTCTTTTTCCCTGTCTTCGGTCGCGCATCACATGGGATGGCGTGCATCACACAAAGTGCTTGCGTGGCGTAGCATTAACATGCGTGTAGAACGCAAACAAGCGAGCGTGAAGAAGTCGTCGCTTTTTGCTTATAAGTCTTTTGCGGGGTCGGCGGATGTGTAGGAAATGCCCTACACAGTCGCAAGATCGCGTAGGTATCCCCGGGCTCAGTCGCCTTCGGCGCGCGCCGCGCGGCGAACATGCTGGGGCGGTTGCCCGAGTGTCCGCAGGAACGCCCGGCGCATGCGTTCGCGGTCGATGAAGCCCGTCTCGCGAGCGATCACATCCATCGGATGCCGTCCGCGTTCCATCATCATGCGCGCGGCCTCGACCCGAATACTTTCGACCGCCTTTGCCGGTGAGCGTCCGGTCTCCGCGCGGAATGCGCGACTGAAGTGACGCGGACTCAGGTCAGCTGCCTCGGCCAGTTCGTCGACCGACAGCGCATGTTTCAGATGTGCGCTGGCGTATTCAATCGCCTTCTGGATGCGGTCGGACGTCGGCTTGAGGTCGAGCAGGGCGGAGAACTGGGACTGGCCACCCGCCCTTCGATGGTGCACGACGAGTTGCCGCGCGACGCCTTGTGCCAGTTCGAGACCGTGATCTTTCTCGACGAGCGCGAGGGCCAGGTCGATGCTCGCCGCCATGCCGGCGCCCGTCCAGATGTTTCCGTCGACCACGAAGATGCGGTCGTCGTCGACCTTGATGTCCGGGTAATTCGCCTGAAGCTGGCGCGCCTGCATCCAGTGGGTCGTGGCGTGACGACCGGCAAGTACGCCCGCCTCGGCAAGAACGAATGTGCCAAGACACAGCGACGCGATCCGACGAGAGTGGATGGCGGAGAACCGTACGAAATCCAGCAAGCCGGGTGTCGACGGGTTGACCGTCAGGCCGGCGCCAATGATGACCGTATCGAACGTGCGCCGGCCGAACGCTTCGGTGTCGAGCCGAAAGCCGGAGGTGGTCCTGATCGTGCCACCGCTTTCGGAGAGCAGGGTGATTTCGTAGTCGGGCGCGCCAAGGAGCTGGTTGGCAACTTCGAATACAGAGACCGAAGAAAGTCCCATGACCTGGAACTGTGGAAAAACCACAAATCCGACCGTATGCATGACGATTATCCTCTAATGTCCGAAATGTACCATGTAATAGTCATTTGAGCCATGCCGGTCCGGCCCCATCCTTTCCCTGTTGACCATCCCACAGGAGAAAAACCGTGACCGTCGTAAAAGCTGCCGCCGTCCAGATCAGCCCTGTCCTCTATAGCCGGGAGGGGACTGTTGCCAAGGTCGTGGCCAAGATTCTCGAACTTGGCGAGAAGGGCGTTCAATTCGCTGTCTTCCCGGAAACCATCGTTCCCTACTACCCGTATTTCTCTTTCATCCAGTCTCCCTTTGAGATGGGCGGCGAGCACTACAAGCTCCTCGACCAGGCAGTGGAGGTACCCTCGGCCACGACCGAGGCTATCGGTGCCGCCGCGAAGGCTGCCGGGATGGTCGTATCCATCGGTGTAAACGAGCGGGTCGGCCGTAGCCTCTACAACGCCCAGCTGCTGTTCGATGTCGATGGGTCCCTCATCCAGCATCGACGCAAGCTCACCCCGACCTACCATGAACGCATGATCTGGGGTATGGGCGATGCGTCCGGCCTGCGTGCCGTGGACAGTGCGGTGGGTCGCATCGGCCAGCTCGCCTGTTGGGAGCATTACAACCCGCTCGCCCGCTACGCCCTGATTGCCGACGGTGAGCAGATTCATGCCTCGATGTACCCAGGTTCGTTCGCGGGGCAGCTGTTTACCGACCAGATGGAAGTGAGCATCCGCATGCATGCGCTGGAGTCGGCAGCGTTCGTGGTCAACTCGACCGCATGGCTAAGTGCCGAGCAGGTCGCTCAGATCGGACGCGACACCGGCGGCGATACAGCTCCCATCGCCGGCGGCTGCTACACGGCCATTATTTCGCCGGACGGCGAGGTCATGGGTGAACCGATTCTCCAGGGCGAAGGCGAAGTCATCCAGGACCTGGATTTCTGGCGCATCGACAAACGCAAGCGCCAGATGGATGCGGTCGGGCACTACAGCCGTCCGGAACTGCTGAGCCTAAATATCGACCGGACGCCTTACCCGCATGTACATGAGCTTGTGAAGGCCTCGGGCTCTACTCCACCACCGTCGGCTCGGCCTGCGAATACGCGACCTTCCCCCGCCGAAGCGATTCAACCAGAGCGGTCACTTCGCGAATGACTAGCTCCGGTCGATCCACATGGATGTAGTGGTCGCTGCCCCTGGCAATGACGCGACGACTGATCGGTGAAAGCGCCTTGCTCTCTTCTTGCATCTGGTTCCAGACGACGGCGTTTGCCCTGGCGACTTCCGGTGGCCAGTTCGACGGCATCGACGCCGGGTCGCGGGAGAGGATCAGGACGGGCAGATCGGGGAAGGGTCCCACCCAGCGTGTCTCATCCCCGGATTGCCGCAAGGCGTCCAGCTCGGCCTCGAGCGCATCGAACTGCGTCGGATCGCAGTTATCCGCCTGGATGACGGCGGCGTACGCTTCAAAGCCTGCTGGCACGGTTGAGCAAATACCTTGTATGCGATACCAGCCAATCGTCATGAGCAGTTTTTGCCATGGCATTTCCGCGCGCTGGTTGTCCTGGATAGCGACAAGACTCCTGGGCACGCGGTCGTCCTGAAGCGGAGTGGCACCGTCGATAAACACCAGCGCTGCCAGGTCGTGCCGGTAGTGCCTGGCGTAGGCACGCAGGTAGAGACCGGAGATGGAGTGGCCGGCCAGGACAAATGGTGTGTCGATACCCGCGACGCGAATGAGGTCGTGCAGCTGCGCGGCCAGCGTATCCGCGTCATGGGGACGCGGCGTCATGGCGCTCGTACCGAAGCCGCTCCGATCGAACGAGCAGACGCGGGTCACTTTCGCCAGTGCTGGCTGGACTTTCAACCAGGTCGTGAAGTCGTCGCCGAGGCCGGTATCGAGCATCACGGTGGGTGACCCCTCGCCAGAGCAGACCAGATGCACGTCGTACCCATCGACCTTGTAGATCTCACCGGGGGCGTGGGCCAGGGAACGCAGCTTTCGAAGCGAAAGCTCGTTGTAAGCCGTCCCGGCAATGAGGAGGACGAGGGCCAGCGAGGCGACGGCGACTGCGGCGATGGCGAGAACTTTCTTGGGCGTAGTCATGTCAACGCGATGCTCCTCGCTGCCGCGGACGGGAGCCCGTGCCATCGGTCATGAAGAGAGCTGCACCTTCGGCGTTGCACGCGTGAATGAACCTGTAGGAGCCGATTCATCGGCGATCCCGCGGCAGCGGGCCAGGTTGCCGCGAATCAGGCTGTCGCGGGCACCCTTCGCCGATGAATCGGCTCCTACAGGGATTTTGGTGTCAGGTCTCCACGGGTGTGTGCGTGATGTGCGGCACGGCGCCCGGGTCGATGTCCTTGTCCGGCCGGATGCGGAAGCAGATGGCATACAGGGCCGGCAGGAACAACAAGGTCAGGATGGTGCCGCCAATCGTCCCGCCGATGAGGGTGAAGGCCAGCGAACCCCAGAATACCGAGAAGGTCAGGGGGATGAAGGCCAGCACCGCCGCGAGTGCGGTGAGGATCACCGGACGTGAGCGCTGCACGGTCGCCTCGACCACCGCATGGTAGGCATCCAGCCCTTGGCGTTGATTGGTGCGAATCTGGCCGATCAGGATCAGCGTGTTGCGCATGATGATCCCGGCCAGGCCGATCAGCCCGAGGATGGCATTGAAGCCGAACGGTTGGTGGAAAAGGATGAGTGTCGGAACGACACCGACGAGAGCCAAGGGCGCGGTCGCCAGAATCATCAGCATCCCTGCGATGGAGCGCACCTCGAAAATGATCACGATCATCATGAGCAGGAGCATGACGGGGAACACGGCGGCCAGTGCCTTGTTGGCCTTGCCGGCCTCTTCCAGCGCGCCGGCGGTTTCGATCGCGTAGCCGGGCGGCAACGCGTCCATCACGGGTTTGAGCTTGCCAATCACATCCATGGAGACATCGGGTGGCTGGAACTGTTCGCCGATATCGCCACGCACCGTCACGGTCGTCGTGCGATCACGACGGCGCAGGATGGGATCCTCCATGCGTACCTCGGCATGGCCGAGCTGATCCAGTGGCACGCGCCGCCCCTGGGCGCCGACCAGGGCAAACGCACCGAGGCGCGCCGGATCCAGACGCGTGGGCCCGTTGCTTCGCGCGACGACGTCGACCGAACGGATGTCTTCCCGCACGCGCGTCACCGTGACGCCGGTAAGCAGGAACTGCAATTGCGCGGCGGCGTCATGAGAGGTCAGGCCAATAGCCTGGAGACGATCCTGATCGAGCACGAAGTGGACCGTGGGCACGCGTTCGGCCCAATCGGTATTGACCGTGCGCATGCCTGGATTCGCCTGCATTACCGCCTGCACGGATTGCGCGATGTCACGCACCTTCGCTTCATCCGGCCCGGACACGCGGAAGGCGACGGGGAAGGGCGAATAGGGACCGAAGACGATCTGCGTGGCACGCACGCGCGCTTCTGGCGCGAGACCGTCCTGCACCGCCTGACGGAGACGAAGCTTGAGTGTGTCGCGCGTCTTTTCGTCCCTGGTCAGGATGACGATCTTGGCGAAGGAGGGGTCGGGAAGTTCCGGCGCCATGGCCAGGAAGAAACGCGGCGCACCCTGGCCGACGTAGCCGGTCACGATCTGCGCTTCGGGTTGCTTGCGCGCCCAGTCCTCGACCTTTTTGGCTGCGCTCGCCGTCGCGTCGATCGAGGTACCTTCGGGCATCTGCACCTCCACGAGTACCTCGGGGCGGTCGGAGATGGGGAAGAACTGCTGCTTCACGAAGCCCATGCCGAAAATGGAAATCACGAATAGACCGACCACGGAGGCGATCACCAGCACCTTGTTGCGGACCACGAAGGCGATGAGGCGTCGGAACGATCGGTAGCGCGGTGTGCCGTAGATGGCGGCGTGGCCGCCTTCGATAGCGGGAATCTTCGGCAGCAGCTTGACGCCGAGGTAGGGCGTGAAGATCACCGCCACGAGCCAGGACGTCAGCAGCGAGAACATGACTACCCAGAAAATGTTGCCGGCGTACTCGCCCGCCGACGAGTGCGCAAAACCCACCGGCATCAAGCCGATCGCCGTCACCAGCGTACCGGCAAGCATCGGCGCCGCCGTGTGGCTCCACGAGTAGGTGGCCGCGGCGACACGGTCGTGGCCTTCCTCCATTTTCACCACGATGGTTTCGATGACGATGATCGCGTCATCCACCAGGAGGCCCAGCGAGAGGATCAGGGCGCCCAGCGTAATGCGGTCGAAGTCGCGGCCGGTGACCAGCATGATGACGAAGACGCCGGCGAGGGTGAGCGGCACGGCTGCCGCCACGACCAGACCTACGCGAAAACCGAGGCTGACCAGGCTCACGGCGATGACGACCGCCAGGGCGACGAAGAACTTCAACATGAACTCGTCGTACGCCTCGGCGATGTTGACTGCCTGATCGGTGATCTTGGTGAAGGTGAGGCCCAACGGAAGATTCGCGGAGATTTCCGTCGCCTTGGTCTCCAGCGCCTTGCCGAGCTCGAGCCCGTTGTAGCGCTCCTTCATCACCACGCCGAGGACGAGCGTCGGCTCGCCGTCGTTGCGGATAAGGAAGGTTGCAGGATCCTCATAGCCGCGGCGAACCGTGGCGATGTCCGACAGCCGGATCGTCTTGCCCGCGGCAATCACGGGCGTGTCCTCGATGGCTTTGACGTCGTCGAAGGCCCCGTCCAGACGAATCTGGATCTGGGGGCCGGCCGTGTCGATGGAGCCGGCCGAGGTGAGTACGTTCTGCTTGTTCAGCGCGTCGAAGATGGCCGAGGGTGCAACACCCAGCGTGGCCAGACGCTCATGCGAGAACTCGATGAAGATTTTCTCGGGACGCTCGCCGATGATGTTGACCTTCTTTACCCCAGCCACATGAAGCAGGTCCTGGCGGAGGCTTTCCGCTTCACGGACCAGCATGCGCTGCGGTTCGCCGCGCGCCTTGAGGGCATAGAGCGCAAACGTGACGTCGGCGTACTCGTCGTTGACTAAGGGGCCGACGACGCCGGGCGGAAGTTTCGCCGCCTCGTCACCGACTTTCTTTCGCGCCTGGTAGAACTCTTCGGGAACGTCGGCCGGCGGCGTATCGTCGCGCAGCGTGAGCGTGGTGAACGCCAGTCCCGGGCGCGTGAATGTCTCACTGCGATCGTACCAGCGGAGCTCCTGTAGTCGCTTTTCGAGGGGCTCGGCGACCTGGTCCTGCATCTCCTGCGCCGTGGCTCCGGGCCACGCGGAGACGATCGTCAGGACCTTGATCGTAAAGTTGGGATCTTCGGCACGGCCCAGATGGAAGAACGCAAACAGGCCAGCTACCGACACGGCGATGATGAGGAACAGGGTGACGGCGCGTTCGCGAACCGCCAGGGCCGAGAGATTGAATCCCGCGCTCACGGCTGCGCTCCTGGGGTAAGGCTGGTGCGCACCTGCTCGCCCTCGTGCAACTGATGCGCGCCGAGCGCGACAAAACGCTCACCGCCCTGCAGCCCGCCGGTCACCGTGACCGACTCCTCGCCGACGGAACCAAGCGTCACCGGGCGCCATGACACGGCTTGCGTCTTCGCGGGGATGACCCAGACGCCAGGACCGTTGCCACGGTCGAAGATGGCCGAGATCGGGATCGACATCGCCGCGCGGGAGGCGTTGGGCAGGTGCACGACGACCGTCGAGCCGAGCGGCGCATCGGCAGCCGCGCCTTCGAGTACGTAGCGCGCCTCGAACGTGCGCGTGGCGGGATCGGCGGCGTCAGACAGCAGGCGAAGACGCGCGCTGCCGCCTTCGCCGTTGCCGCCGTACAGCGTCGCGCGTGCCGTGGAACCGATGGCGGGACGCACCGTTTCGGGAAGATCGACGAGGGCTTCGCGCGGCCCGGCATGCGCAAGACGCACGACCATCTGGCCGGCAGCGACGACCTGGCCCGGCTCGGCGAGCGTTTCCATCACGGTCCCGTCGGCGTCGGCGAGCAGGATCGAATAGCCGGCTTCGTTGGACGAAACGGACGCCTGTGCCTCGGCGGCGCGAAGACGCGCGGCGGCGGCATCGGAAGCCGCCTTGGCCTGGTCATAGGCGGATGCGGAGACGGCGCCGGCGTCAACGAGACCGCGCAGGCGTTTCTCGTCGGCGGCGGTTTGCAGCGCTTGCGCGCGTGCCGCTTCCACCTGGCCGACGGAAGCGGTGTCGGCGAGAGCGAGGTCGGTGCGGTCCATCCGCATCAACGGCTGGCCTTTCCTGACCGTCTGGCCGGCGTCGACGAGACGCTCGATCACCTTGCCGGGAACGCGGAAGCCGAGGTTGCTCTGGACGCGTGCGGCGACGATGCCGGAGAAGCTCGACTCTCCGGCCTTGCTGGCGTCGAGCGTGGCCGTGCGTACCAGGGGAGCGGTCAGGCGGGGATCGGCTTCGGTGCGTGAGCAACCGCTGAGGACGCCGGCCAGCAGAAGAACCCCGATCAGGAGGGGGATGGAACGGGGGGCGCTATGACGGGCGTGCATGACGGCTTTCCGAGAGGGGAAAGCGACACTTTTGTGTCTCGTGACCAAAATGTCAACTGGTCACAACAGAAAATTCTCAACCGATCAGGTTGAAAGGCTCCGCAGGATGAGCCCGATCACCGCTGGCAGGCCGTCTTCCACGTCGTCCAGGTTGTGTTGGAGGAGCACGGGGTCGACGAATGGCAGCATGGCGATCCAGATGCCCCGACACACTTCGTCCAGCGGCGTCTTCCGCTCGAAGTCGCCTTGGGCGCGCCCCATGCGAATGATGCTTTCCAGGAGTGCATTGAGGTCCGCGACGTACCTGGCCGAGCTCGCCCAGTTCTCCGAACGGGAGAAGGCCACGATGTCATAGAGCTGGCGGTCGGTGAAAAACTGCTCCTGGCACTGCTTTACGGAGGTGCGGAACAGGGCGCGAACCTTCTCGTGAGGCGTGGCTGCGGCCTCGACGGCGGCAGCGATCGTGGCCAGCTGTGGCGTCAGGCAGCGGGTGCAGATGGCCTCGCCGATGGCCTGCTTGGAGTCGAAGAACTTATAGATGTACGCCTTCGAGAAGCCGATGGCGCGGGCGAGATCCGCCATCGTCGTCTTGGCGTAGCCGTAGCGGCTGAAATGGGCGTCGGCAGCTTCGACGATCTGGTCCCGGATGGAGGGGGCCTGGTCTTCGGTGAGGGCAGGTGTCTGGATCATGCCAACCGTATACAGGAGCTGCTTTCTCTTGACAACCGGTGACCATATCGTAATCTGGTCACCTTCAGATGCCCGGATTCACCCATGAAGTCTCTCCTTCTCGCGCTGGCGTCGACCCTGGCCGTGTCGGCCTGCGCCGTTGGCCCCGATTATGTCCGGCCGGATGTCCATGCACCGGGCGCGTTTCACGCCGGGGCGCCACGTCAGGCCGGGTCGTCGTTACCGGTGGCCAGCCTCGAGCATTGGTGGGATGCGTTCCAGGATCCGACACTTTCACGGCTTATCTCGCTAGCCATCCGGCAGAACCTCAGTCTCGAGCAGGCGCGTGCACGGGTCCAGCAGTCGCGCGCGGGGTTGGGTGAAGCGACGGCGGAACTCCTTCCATCGGGCTCCATCGCCGCATCGGCTGCACGGGCGAAGCAATCGACCGAGACACCGCTGGGTCGTGTTCTTGCTTCGCAGCCAGGTTTCGATCGGTTCGGCAACGCGTACGAGGGCGATCTTGTCGCCGGCTGGGAGCTGGATCTCTTCGGCGGCCTTCGCCGTGGGCGCGAGGGCGCGGTCGCCGACCTCGAGGCATCGCAGGCGGGATACGCCGCCGCCACGTTGGAAGTCCAGGCCCAGGTGGCCGACGACTACCTCGTCGTTCGCGGTCTCCAGCAGCGGCTCGCCGTGGCGCAGGAGCAGGTCGGCACGCAGACACGGCTGACCGATACGATCCGTCTGCAGTTCAACGCGGGCATCGCGTCGGCCCTGCAACTGCACCAGGCGGAAGGCGCGCTGTCACAGGTGGCGGCGACCTTGCCACGACTCGAGTCCGCGCTGGCGAATGCCATGAATGCACTCGATGTCATGCTTGGCCGTCAGCCGGGCGAATCGCAGACGGAGCTTGCGGCGGTCGAACCGATTCCTCGGGCGCCGCTGCTGGCCGACGCCGGCGGCCCGGCCGACTTGCTACGCAGGCGCCCCGACCTCATCGCTGCAGAACGACAGCTGGCCGCGTCGAATGCACGCATCGGGCAGGCGATTTCCGAGTACTACCCGAAGTTCTCCCTTTCGGCGCTGATCGGAACAGCAACGACCAGCGCGGGGAGCCAGTTCTCGGGACCCGCCAGCCAGGCGCAGGGCGTGCTCGGTCTGCGCTGGCGTCTCTTCGATTTCGGCCGCGTCGATGCTGAAATCAAGGCGGCGAAGGCACGCGACGCTGAAGCGCTCGCGACCTACCGGCTTGCGGTGCTGCGCGCGTCGGAAGATGTCGAGGACGCCCTGGTCGCGCTGGATAAGCGTCAAAGCGAGACGGAGATCCTGGCCCGTGGCGAGGACTCGCTCCAACAGGCCGAAGTGGCTTCGGAGAAGGCCTATAAAGGAGGCGCCGTGAGCCTTATCGAAGTGCTCGATGCGAACTCGCGACTGCTGGCCACGCGCGACGCGAAGGTGCAGGCGCAAGCCGGTTCGGCGCGCGCCGCGGTGGCGGCATTTCTCGCGCTTGGTGGTGGTTGGAATCCGGAGAACGGGTTGGCATCGGCAAGCGCGGCGCCATGACGCACGGCTTACGACACCGGGCGGTGCCATCGCTCGGTCGCTTCGTCGACGGGCGCCATGCATTCGACGCGTAGCTCCTGCGGGCCGGGACTGCGCGGTGTACCGACGGTCGTCACGAGCGAGAAGTAGCTAAGCCGGCGGTTCGCATCGACGAGGGTGAGGGGGATGACGGGCAGATCGGCGGCGCGGTCGTCCTGCGCGACATGTCCCGTGCCGGGATAGGCCATGAGCGCGTTGAGGAGCACGCGCGTCGGCTCGTCAATGGCTCCACCGACGGCTTCCCGCCGCACGCGCTGGAGCATGGAGGCGGAAAACCGGTCCCAGTCCCCGATGAAGGGCCGCAAGCCCTCGGGGTCGAAGATCATGTGGAGGATGTTGCGCGGACGAGGCCAGCGGTCCAGGTCGATGAACGTGCCGAAGAGCCGCTTCGTCGCCTCGTTGACCATCACCACGTTCCAGTAGCGATCCATGACCAGCGCGGGAAACGGCTCATGCTGCAGGAGCATGCGCTGGAGGGCGTGACGGACGATCACGAAAGAGCCCGTGTCCCAGGACTCGTCCGCGTCGTAGAGAGGGGCATAGCCGGCCGCGAGCAGCAACTGGTTGCGCTCGCGAAACGGCATGTCGAGCCCATCCGCCACGACCATGAGTGTCTGCCGGGTGGGAGCGCTGCGTCCGCTTTCCATGAAGCTCAGGTGCCTTTGCGAGACGCCTGTCTGCAGTGAAAGCTCGAACTGGCTGACGCCGCGCGTGCCGCGCCATGCTTTCAGGATCCGGCCTAGCTCGCTTGGGGAACTGCCCGCTTGGGTGGTCATGTCGTCGCGCCGCATGGAAGAAAGGAAGCATTCGATCCTGGCTGGATCGGGTCAATTACCTCGGAGGTAATGAGCACGGTTTATGCCTCAGCTTACCGAACGCAACCGTGTCTGATTACCCCGCACGTAATTGAGACGAATTTCCTTATTCCCACAATAGGCATCTCCCACTTCCAGGAGATACGTATGTCCACCACGAAAGGCACGTTCAGCGAGTTCGTATTCAGCGCCATGCCAGGGTTCGACGAGTCCAGCTTTCGCAAGCTGTTCGCCCAGGCCATCCACCTCAAGACCATCGTGATCCATTGTTTCGACCCACGAGCTGTCGAGATTCCGGAGGTTGTCGCCCGCCATTTTCCTGGTGAAATCTATCCCGGCGAGAACGTGATCGACGAAGCCGGCAATCGCGTCGGGCACACGCGGACACTATTTCCTGTTTCAGTGGCCGGCGGTCGCGCCGTCGCTGGCCTGCAGTCGATATCCACGATGGAACATCTGTTTGGCTTCGAGAACGTTGTCGTGGTGCATCACTCGTTCTGCGGAGCAACGTCGTTCACCGCCGATGGCATGCTGGATGCCTACAAACATGAGCACGGCGTCGACATCTCCGGGGCATATGACCGGGGCAGTATCAGCATCTCGGACTTCGAATCATCGCTGAAATACGATGTCGACCTGGTTCGTTCCAGCCCGGGCGTGCCTGCGCATGTGAATGTTTACGGATTTTTCTACAACATCGATACGGGCGAATTGACCGAGGTCGTGCGCGACGTGCCGTCGTCAGGCGCCGAATAACGACGTTGTGCAAACGTTTTGTTCAATAAAACATCCTTCGGTTGAACAAACATTCCCCGTGTATCCGCCACCTCCGCGGGCGTTGGCGCTGCCACGTCCGCTTCCCTTAAGTCAGGAGCGTTGTATGGACGGCACGATCACCACGAAAGACGGCGTAACGATTTACTACAAGGATTGGGGCACGGGCCAGCCGCTGGTCTTCAGTCACGGGTGGCCGCTCTCGGCCGACGACTGGGATACGCAGATGCTGTTCTTCCTCAGCAGGGGCTTTCGTGTGATCGCCGCCGACCGCCGTGGGCATGGCCGCTCGAGCCAGACGGAGGAAGGCAATGATATGGACCATTACGCGGCCGACCTGGCCGCGCTCACCGAACACCTCGACCTGCGCAACGCAGTGCACATCGGGCATTCCACCGGGGGTGGTGAAGTCGCTCGCTACGTCGCGCAGTACGGACTGGAGCGCACGGCGAAGATCGCACTGCTCAGCGCCGTGCCACCGATCATGGTGAAGAGCGCTTCCAATCCCGATGGCTTGCCGATCGAGGTCTTCGACGGTCTCCGCGCCGCGCTTGCGGCGAACCGGGCGCAGTTCTACCGCGATGTGCCGTCCGGCCCCTTCTACGGCTACAACCGCCCCGGCGCGACACCGTCGCAGGGCGTCATCGACAACTGGTGGCGTCAGGGCATGATGGGGGGCACCAAGGCGCATTACGACTGCATCAAGGCGTTCTCGGAAACCGACTTCAACGACGACCTGAAGAAGATCGATAAGCCTGCGCTCATCCTCCACGGTGACGACGACCAGATCGTTCCCTACAAGGATGCCGGCGTGCTTTCAGCAAAGGTATTGAAGCACGCCACGCTGAAGATCTATCCGGGCTTCCCGCACGGCATGCCGACGACGCATGCCGATACGATCAACGCGGACCTTCTCGCCTTCATCAAGGGCTGAATCCGCGCACGTTAGTGTCTTCGTGGCCCGGGGTGAGCACCACACCCTCGGGCCACGATGCATGTCAGCCTTCGCATTTTGTCGATGTTTTTCGCAGCGTCCTGCGCCCGACGCAAGTAATCGCCGGCTTTAAATTGACACCTTCAGTCAATGTCCCGACGCGACATGCTCCCTGTAGGAGCCGATTCATCGGCGAAGCTCTCCCCCCAGCGTCGACATCCCGTCACAACCGCACCTCACAGCCATCCCAACCAACTTGGCACGCCCATTGCTGACACGGAAGACCACCACAGCAAGGAAACCGTAAATGACTACGATTGGTTCGACGCCCAGCGTCAATCCGATGCCCACGATGCACGTTCGCGGCGGCCACGGCGGCCACGGCGGCGGCAAGGGTCTGCTCAACACGGATACCGATTCAACGTCGGATCCGTTCACCGATAGCCTGGCGACGGCGACGACCGATCCGCTGACCGGCGCACCGACGACCGCCGCAAGCACGGCTGCCGCGAGTACCGCCACGACAGCGTCGACACTCGCTTCGACCGTGGCGACGCAGCTCCAGAACCTGCTCGGTATTGCCTGATCGACGGATGCCGCCCGGGCGATTCCGGGCGGCATTTCGGTGTCACGATGGATCAGGGACTAGCCTGCCAGATGGCCTTACCGCCGGCGATAATCCACGTGGTGCCATCGTTACGAAGGTAGAGATACGCGCCTGGCTGTCCCGCGGTGCCACTCGCCCAACGGGGTTGGCCGCTCGTGTCGTACTCGACCAGGTTGCCGTCGCCCTGCATGATGGTCGTCTTGATGGGCTGGCCCGCCGTGCCGCTCGAATACAACCGGATGCCGTCGCGGTAGACGATAACGTCGCCGTTTGCATCCTGTGCGAGGGTGATGTGGCCGTCGCACGAGGTCAGTGGATGGACCGGATCGAGAATCTCGTTCGGATGCAGCACACCGCACTCGGGAACGACATCAAAGGGGCCCGGATCCGTCGGTACCGTCGCCGTCACCGGACTGTCGCCGTGGAACATCGCGGCGATTTCATGCGTCATGCGCAGGTTCCAGTCCGTCGGCAGCTTGTAGCCGTCGACATCCAGCGTCAGCCACGGGTATTGCGATGGCGCCTGCGACGCATTCGAGGCGACCTTGAGCAGCGATGTCCCCTCACCGAGCTCATCGAACATGGCGATCTTGACGGTACGCACGCCCGCACTGCGATCGCGGTAGGCCTGGTCCCAGAAGAACTTGCCACCGAGACCCTTGGCACCTTCGGTCGGAAGGTTGCCGTTGTTCTGGTCACGGCTGGACGATGCCGGAAGGATCGTCGGCATGTAGATCTGTCCGTTGGCTGCGGTCGACGCCAGGTGGACGCGCGTACGGTTGGTCTCGTACCAGTCGAGGTCGATGTCCTGGTACACGCCTACGTTCCACGGCTGAATGATGTCGAGCTTCTTGACGACATCCGCGTATTCGGGCTGTTCGAGATAGGTATTGCTGACGCCACCCATGATGGTCGCGTGGGCCACGTTGTGGAACCAGTCGATCACACGCGAGGCGAGGGCTGGCTTCATCTGCCAGGTCGTTTCGCTGCCTCCCTGGTCGATGCCCCAGAGCGAGACGACGGGCCGGCCACCCTGTTGCTGGTACATGGCGCTCTGGGTGACATGGAGGTCGTTGACCAGGTGCAGCCAGTCGGCAGTCAACTTATTGAAGATGGCGTCTTCATCGGCCTGCGTGCTGGTGTTCTCGAACTGCCCGCTCACGTCGTACTCGATGAAGAACGAACGTCCGTTGTCGCCAGCAGCCCGCATGGCATTGCGCAGGACGATGTCGTTTTCCTGGTAGAGCATGTCGAGCGATCCCAGGAATCGTTGGAGAATGGCGCCGTCAACGCCGTACTCGCGCATCCAGCGGAAGTGCGTTTGCGCCGTGCCCGCATTCAACGATGAGAAGAAGTTCGCTTGCTTCCCGCCGACGGTGAGACCCGGGGCAGGGCAGAGGGCGTCCGCCGGATATTCGTCGGTGATGGGGAACGTGGGAATCGAGCTATTGGTTGCGGTCGGATCGATCTGTGAGATGTATGTCCAGTGGAACCAGTTGCTTTCCGGACTCGGCGCGCCCGGGCAGTGAAACCATCCCTGGTAGGCCGCGAATACCTTGTCGAGCACGGTCGAGGTGTCGGTGACATCGGCCGCGGATGCGAGGGTGGGCTGGAGAAGCGCGAGTGCGATAAAGGCACCGAGCGCGTGGCGAAGACGACGTGATGCGGGAGCCGAGACGAGCGACATGGATGTCCGATAGGTGGTGGGGTTTCCGCATCGTGTTCCGCTTGTGCCGGAGTGACCGTGTCTTGATTCACGCTTTCGTACCGATCGCGCCGGGCACCGCTTCTGGCCCATCAGCCACATATGACCCAGCCAGGTGCGCTGTTAGGCTGAGTCCCCGGCTCGCCTGAAGGACCACCATGCTCCGTCGCCTCGCCTTGTTCGGACTGTGTGTTCCCCTGGCCGTCCACGCGACCGCGCCGGCGACGGAAAGCTGGCTGGTAAAAACCGACATGTGGGGAAATATTGCCTATCAGACCCTCGTGCTCGACGTTGAAGGCGACGCCTTGAGCGGAACGTTCGACGGCGACACGCTGGTGGGAACCCGTCATGGCAATGTCCTTGATTTCACCGTCACGGACACGGACAAGGCGACCTACCATCTGAAAGCCAGGGTCGACGGGAAGGCGTTGACGGGCATCGCGGATGACCCGGACACCAATCACCCCGGAAGGCGAGTGAGCCACGTATTCACCGGGTATCGCTTGCCGGATCGGCCCAGCGGCGCGGCGAGGGTCTACACGTTCACGCCGAAGGACTATGCCAACGAGTTCTCGGCCAGCCGCGCGCCCGTGCTGACGGTATGGCCCGGCGACGGCATCCGCACGCAAACGATCGACTCGGGCGGTGTAGACGAAAAGGGCAACACCGTCGCGTTGTTCGGCAATCCACAGGTAGGGCCGTTTTACGTGATGTCGGCCGAGCCCGGCGATACACTGGCCGTGCACATCAAACGCCTCCGCCTCAACAGGGACTATGCGGACAGTCTCGACAGCATCGTGGGACCGGCGCTGGGCCAGTCCCTGGCAGGTAAAGCGCAGGAGCTGGGCAAACCGGTGCGCTGGAAGCTGGACCTCGTCAGGGGGCTCGCGACTCCCGCGACGGCGTCACCGGCGCTGGCGAACTACAGCGTGCCGGTACAGCCGATGCTGGGTGGCATGGCGGTGGCACCGGGTTTTGGTACGCCCGCCATGTCGACGGGCGATACGGGGCGGTTCGGCGGGAACATGGACTTCAACCAGGTCGTCGAAGGCAACACGGTGTACCTGCCGGTGTACCAGCCTGGCGCGCTGTTGTACTTCGGTGATGCGCACGCCCTGCAAGGCGACGGTGAGACATCCCAATATGCGCTGGAGACCTCGATGGATGTCGAGGTTTCCGTCGACGTGATCAAAGGAAAAGCGGTGCAGATGCCTCGCGTCGAGTCGCCGACCCGGATCATGGTGCTGGGGCAGGCCGGGTCCGTCGACGAAGCGACGCGGGCCGCAACCACCGGTCTGATCAAGTGGCTAGCGCAGGACTACGGGCTGACGCTCTCCGAGGCCGCACAGGTACTCGGCAGCTCCGTCCATTATACGGTCGCCAATCTCGCCGGCAGGAGTGTCGGCGTGGCCGCGAGCCTGGATAAAGTCTTGCTTTCACAACTGGTGAAACCCGCTCAGCCGTGACTGTTGCGTCCTCGACACAGGTTTCTTCAAGACGACACCCGTGGCCTGCGTTAGCGTTCCTTGGCTAATACCCCGGCGCCTGGCCATGGGCGCCGTCGTTCGTTACCTGGCAGCCGGCTGGCATACGGGCTGCCCTATCGGGACAGCCCATGAACGCGATTGCGAAGCTCCAGGAACTCGGCCAGAGTCTTTGGCTGGATAACATCTCCAGGAACATGATCGACACCGGTCTTCTCGAGACGTACATACGCGACTTCTCGATCACCGGTCTGACCTCGAATCCCTCCATCTTCACCAAGGCGGTGGCTGGTGGTTCGGACTACGACGCCCAGATCGCCAGCGAGCGGGCAACGGGTGCAACGCCTGAAGAAATCGTGTTCCGCCTCATGGTCCAGGATCTTCGTCGCGCCGCCGACCTTTTCGCGCCGATCCACGCGAAGACATCCGGGATGGACGGATGGGTGTCCATCGAGGTGTCGCCGTACCTTCTCAACGACGCGAAGGGCTCGCTGGACTGGGCGCAACGGTTGCATGCGCAGATGGATCGCCCCAATGCCTTCGTGAAGATTCCCGGCTCGCCGCAAGGTGCCGTCGCGATCGAGGAGGCGATCTTCGAGGGCATCGCGATCAACGTGACGCTGTTGTTCTCCCGCGACCAGTACCTGGCCGTGGCGGAGGCCTATATGCGCGGTATCGAGCGACGCATCCTTGGCGGTCTCGATCCCAAGGTCCGTTCGGTGGCGTCGGTGTTCGTCAGTCGCTGGGATGCGGCAGCGGCGAAGCAGGGGCGTGCCGACCTACGCAACCGTCTCGGCCTTGCCGTGGCGGCGGACGTCTGGGACGCCTACCAAGGCGTGCTCGCCTCCGAGCGCTGGAAGACGCTGGCCTCGGCCGGAGCCATGCCACAAACCCTTCTCTGGGCCAGCACGGGGGTGAAGGATCCCGAAGCCGACGACACGCTCTACATTACGGCGCTGGCGGCGCCGGACACTATCAACACCATGCCGGACGCGACGCTGCGCGCGTTTGCCGACCACGGCAAGGTGCCCGGCAAGGTGGCCCTCGACCGTGATGAAGGCGCTGCCGTGCGACGTACGGCCAATGAAGGCGGCCTCGATGTGAACGCGCTGGCGAGCCAGTTGCAGGTCGAGGGTGGTGCCGCTTTCGTGACGGCGTGGGACGAGCTGATCAGGCGCGTAGAGGGTAAGGTGACCGCCTAGCCCCCCGGAGCTGCCGGATGCTTGCATTTGAACAGGCGCGCGCATCCGAGGCAGCCATCCTCTCGGATCTCGCCTTCGCGTCAAAATCGTACTGGCCGTATTCGTCGGATCAACTGCAACGGTGGGCGTCGGACCTTAGGGTCACGTCCACCGGGATCGAACGTTGGCCGACCATGACGGCCCGTCTCGACGGCGCGTTGGCGGGTTTTTATCAGCTGCGGAGGCAGGCCGACGGCGCGGTCAGGCTCGAGCACTTCTGGCTTTTGCCCGCCTTCATCGGGAAGGGCTGGGGCAGGAGCATGCTGAACGACGCGGTCGAACGCGCCAGGGCACTTCGTGCCTCGAGGCTCTATATCGAGTCGGATCCGCACGCCGAGGCGTTCTATGTTGCGTGCGGGGCGGTGCGAGTCGGCGAGATTCCTGCGCCCATCGAAGGTGCGGAAGCACGGACGCTGCCGATCCTCACGATCAGCCTGAAACCCGCACGACGCCCGGCCCGCCCGATGCACGATTGGCTGTGAAAACAGGGTGAATTTCCTCGCCAAAGGCGAGGATTTCGCAGGTTTTTTGTCTCAGGGGAAGAACCGTTTGATAACGGTTTCTTGATGATATATTTGCCCGCTACGACAGCTAACCAGCCCGGTCATCATGAGTTCAAAAGCACCCCGTGCGTCGCGCTCGCGCGCGATGGATCAGCGCACGTCCATTGCGCTGGCCGCCGTTATTGTCTTTTTCGTCGTCAGCGGCGCACTCGCGTATCTGAACATCCGAACCATTCGCGACGGCAACCAGAAGGTCATCCAGTCTCAGCAGACGGTGACCGCGCTGAGCGACATCCTTTCCGCGGCCCAGGACGCGGAAACCGGTCAGCGTGGCTTCCTGCTGACGGGGAACGAGAGGTACCTCGAACCCTATCGCGGCGCCCTGGCGAGCATTCCTGCCCGTCTCGAATCCCTGAAACTGTCGACCCATGACAATGCCAGCCAGCAGGCTCGCCTGAAGGAACTCACCGGCCGCCTGGACGAAAAGCTCAGCGAACTCAAGGAGACGATCGAGCTGCGCCGGACACGCGGCCTCGATGCGGCCCTGGCGGTGGTCAACAGCGATCGTGGCAAGGCCGCCATGGATGCCATCCGGGCGCAACTGACGAATATGCAGGCCGAGGAATTTTCGCTTCGCGACAAGCGGGTCGTGGAAATGACCGCGGCCTATGGCAATGCACTCACCAGCGGGCTGCTCAGTGGCCTGCTGGGCGTGGCGCTGACCATTTTTGTCGCCGTGATGATTCGCAATGCGTCGCGTAGCCGGGTACGGGCAACCTGGCTGCAGGCCGGTCAGCTCGAACTGGCGGCCGTCATGGCCGGTGAGCAGGAGACGGAAACGCTTGGCGCGAACATCCTCGCGTTCCTCGCTCGATTCGTCGACGCCCAGGCAGGGGCTCTTTTCGTCAACACCGCCAACTTTTACGAGCGGATAGGCGTCTACGGCCTCGCGCCGGGTCACCATGTGGTCGAGCGCTTCCTGCCGGCCGAAGGGTTGCTCGGTCAGACCGCTGCCGAACGCCGGACCTTCGTCATCGACGACGTGCCGGAGGGCTACCTGGCCATCGGCTCGGCGCTGGGCCAGGACAAACCGCGTCATCTCGTGCTGTTGCCCACCGTGGTCGATGGCGAGGTCAACGGGGTGCTGGAGCTCGGCTTTTTCAGCGCCGTTGACGAGGATGTCATTTCGCTTCTCGAACAGGCCTCCTCCGCCATCGGCGTGGCACTCCGTTCGGCCACCTACCGGGCAGATCTTGGTCGTCTTCTGGAGGAGACGCGCCGGCAGTCCGATTCGCTGCAGGTGCAGGGTGAAGAGCTTCGCGTGTCCAACGAGGAACTCGAGGAGCAGAGCCGCGCGCTCAAGCAGTCCCAGCACGAGCTCGAGCAGCAACAGGCCGAACTGGAACAGACCAACGCCCACCTGGAAGAGCAGGCGAACCAGCTCGAATCGCAGCGCGACGACCTCGCACGCGCGAATGAAGTAATCGAGAACAAGGCGAAGGAAGTGCTGCGCGCGAGCCGGTACAAGTCGGACTTCCTCGCCAACATGTCCCACGAACTGCGGACGCCGCTGAACTCGGCGCTGATTCTCTCCAAGCTCCTCGCTGACAATCCGCGCGGCAACCTGACGGAAGAGCAAGTCAAGTTCGCCAATACCATTCATTCGTCCGGCAACGATCTGCTCACGCTGATCAACGATATCCTCGACCTGTCCAAGATCGAAGCGGGTCATATCGAGATCCATGCCGAGTCGCTTTCCGTCGACCGGATGATCAAGAGTCTTGTCCCGCAGTTCCAGCCGGTCGCCGAACAGAAAGGCCTGATCTTTGAGGTATCGACGTCGTCGGATTGCCCGCCTATCGTCGAGACCGATCGTCAGCGCCTGGAGCAGGTGCTCAAGAACCTGTTGTCCAACGCCTTCAAGTTCACCGAGCAGGGCAGCGTGCAGTTGCACGTATCCTGCGACGGCCATGGTGATTTCGTGTTCGCCGTTAGCGACACCGGCATCGGCATCTCGGTTGAACAGCAGACGCGTATCTTCGAGGCGTTCCAGCAGGCCGATGGCACGATCAGTCGCAAGTACGGCGGCACCGGCCTGGGGCTGTCCATTTCGCTGGAACTGGCGCGCCTTCTCGGTGGCAGCATCGCTGTCGACAGCCAGGTGGGCAGGGGCAGTACCTTCAGCCTGACGATTCCCCCGCTGCTCGGTGCCGTCCGCAGGCCACCATCGGCGGAGCTGGCCGCGGCCGAGGTTTTGTCAGTGGCGGCATCACGGCCCGACGTGGCGCCGCCGCTCCCCGTTCCTGCGCCAAAGGTGCCGGACGACCGCTTCGAGCCGGCCGATCAGCGACGGGCCATCCTCGTCGTCGAGGACGACGAGCGCTTCGCGCAGATCCTGCTCGAGCTGGCCCGCGAGATGAACTTCCGTTGCCTGATCGCCACCAGCGCCCAGGAAGCGCTCGCCCTGGCGAGACATCATCTTCCCCAGGCCATCGTGCTGGACGTCGGCTTGCCCGACCAGTCGGGCCTTTCCGTGCTCGACATCCTCAAACGCGACGTGCGCACACGCCATATCCCGATCCACGTTGTTTCCGCGACGGACCATTCCCATGCAGCCCTTTCCATGGGTGCGGTGGGGTATCTGCTGAAACCGGTCAAGCGGGCGCAGCTGGCCGAGGTGCTGGGCAAGCTGGACGCGAGGCTTTCGCAGGCGGTCCGGCGCGTACTCGTGGTCGAGGACGACGATGTGCAGCGCGACGCCATCCGCCAGTTGCTGGCGTCCGCGGATGTCGAAACAGTGGCGGCGGCGACGGCGGCGGAGTGCCTCGATCACCTCAAGAACCAGACCTTCGACTGCATGGTGCTCGACCTATCCTTGCCCGACGCTTCCGGCTTCACGCTGCTGGAAACGCTGAGCGCCGAGGGTATCTATGCTTTCCCGCCGGTAATTGTCTATACCGGTCGCGATCTGACGGCGGACGAGGAGGCGCGACTGCGCGTCTACTCGCGCTCCATCATCATCAAGGGCGCGAAGTCGCCCGAGCGCCTGCTCGACGAGGTGTCCTTGTTCCTGCACCAGGTCGTCACCGAACTGCCTCAGGAACACCAGCGGATGATCCAGGAGGCGCAGCATCGCGATGCGCTTCTGGAAGGTCGGCGGGTGCTGGTGGTCGAGGACGACGTGCGCAACGTCTATGCGCTGATCAACATCCTCGAGCCCAGAGGCTGCGTGCTCACTGTTGCCCGCAATGGCCAGGAGGCCATCGATGCCCTGAACAAGGCCAGCGATGGCTCCGGCAACGACATCGATCTGGTGCTGATGGACGTAATGATGCCGGTGATGGATGGCCTGACGGCGACGCGGCAGATTCGCGCCGATCCGCGCTGGAAGAAACTGCCGATCATTACGCTCACCGCCAAGGCCATGCCTGACGATCAGGAGACCTGCCTGCAGGCGGGGGCGAGCGATTACATGGCCAAGCCGCTCGACGTTGACAAACTGCTCTCGCTCGTTCGTGTGTGGCTCTCGCAGTGAGCTACATGGAAGACAGCGCGGTGGGCCGCCTCGAAGCGATCGAGGTAGAGCTGATCCTGGAAGCCTTGTTCCAGCGGTTTCACTACGATTTTCGCGGGTACTCCAGGGCGTCGATCACACGACGCCTGAAGCAGCTCCGCGATAAGCTCGGTTACCGTACGCACTCGGCCATGCTCGAAGCGCTTTTGCACGATCCGTCCGTGGGGCCCCACGTGGTCAGTTACCTCACGGTGCAGGTCAGCGAGATGTTTCGCGACCCCTCCTATTTTCGTGCGCTACGCGAGCACGTCGTGCCGCACCTGCGTACCTACCCGTCGCTTAAGGTCTGGGTCGCCGGGTGTAGCAGTGGCGAGGAGTTCTATTCGCTGGCGATTCTTTTCCGTGAGGAGGGGCTGGAACAGCGAACGATGTTCTACGCCACGGACATCAACGCGGGAGCACTGGAGGCAGCGTCGGCAGGGGTGTACAACCTGGACCGCATCCGCGGGTTCACGGAGAACCACCAACAGTCCGGTGGCCGCTCCTCACTGTCGGATTACTACACCGCGGCCTATGGGAAGGCCTCGTTCGATCGTTCGCTGCGGGAGAGGGTCGTGTTCGCCGACCATAGCCTGGTCACCGATGCCGTGTTCGGGGAGATGCACCTCATCTCCTGCCGGAACGTGCTGATCTATTTCGACAACACCCTGCAGAACCGAACCATCAAGTTGTTCAGCGATTCGCTCGTACGCAAGGGGTTCCTGGGTCTTGGCTCGAAGGAAAGCCTCCGGTTCTCCGCTCATGCCGATGCCTTCCAGGACTTCGTCCAGGAAGAGAGGATTTACCAGAAGCAGGATCTTTGACATGGCTACTCCCATCACTGGTAAGAACACGGCCGTCATGAGCCCGGTTCATTTTCTTCTCGTCGACGACCTCGAGGACAACCTCGTTGCCCTCGAGGCACTCTTGCGCCGTGACGACCTGGTGTTGCTCAGGGCCCGCTCGGGAGAAGAGGCGCTGGAACTCCTGCTCATCCACGACGTGGCGTTGGGACTGCTCGATGTGCAGATGCCGGGCATGGATGGCTTCGAACTCGCCGAGCTGATGCGCGGCAACGAACGCACGCGTCATGTACCCATTATTTTCCTGACGGCGAGCAATACCGACAGCCAGAGGAAGTTCAGGGGTTATGAAGCGGGTGCGGTCGATTTCATCCAGAAGCCGGTCGAGTGGGACATCCTGCGTAGCAAGACGAAGGTCTTTTTCGACCTGCACCGGCAGAAGCAGCAGCTTGCGGCACAGCGCGACGAGCTCGAAGTTTACGCCGAGACGCTCACCCGTTCTGACCGCTACAAGGACCAGTTCCTCGCCATTCTCGCCCATGAGTTGCGCAACCCGCTCACGCCATTGCGGATGGGTCTGGATGTCCTGCGGGGGCAGCCCTCGCCAGAGCGGACGGAACAGATCCACGGTGTCATGGACCGCCAGCTGGTGCACCTGGTGCGCCTTGTGGATGACCTGCTCGATGTGTCACGCGTCAGCCAGGGCAAGATCGTGCTGAAGCGCGAGAAGGTCGAGATCGCGGAGATCGTCCAGTCGGCGCTTGAAGCGAGCCAGCCGTTTGTCGAGGGTGGCAATCACACGCTCAGGGTCAATACGGGTGCCCGGTCGCTTTGGGTCAACGGCGACAAGACGCGCCTCACGCAGGTGGTGGCGAACCTGCTCAACAATGCGGCCAAGTACACCCCGACGGGCGGCACGCTCACGCTGGATACCTACCGGGACGACCAGGACGTCGTGATTGCCGTGTCCGATAATGGCATGGGTATTCCGAAGGCCATGCAGTCGAACATCTTCGAGCTGTTTACCCAGGTGGGCGAGCACCTGACCCGCTCGCAGGGCGGCCTGGGTATCGGTCTCGCGCTGGTGAAGCAGCTCGTATCGATGCACGAGGGATCGATCTCGGTGAGTAGCGACGGCGAGAACAAGGGCAGCACGTTTGCCGTTCGGCTGCCTCTTCTCGTGGTCAACGACGAGGAGGCCAGCGAGCGCACGGTGACGGACCCCGGGACAAACGGTGGTCCGCTCAGCATCCTGGTCGTCGACGACAACGCGGACATCGCCGAGACCTTCGGCTGGCTGCTGAGCGACATGGGACATGAGTACCGGATCGTTCTCGATGGACGGACGGCGCTGGAGGCTGCCCGTGAGTTCCGGCCGGACGTGGTCCTGCTCGACATCGGGATGCCTTCGATCGACGGCTACGCTGTCTGCCGGGCGTTTCGCGACGATCCCGGCCTCCGATACCTGCCCATCATCGCGCAGACCGGGTGGGGGCAGGAGGCCGACAAGGCCGCGACCGCCCGGGCCGGTTTCGACTACCACCTGGTCAAGCCGGTGGGCTACGGCGAGTTGCAGCAGGCCCTGGCCTTCGTCATGCATGCGGATAGGGCGCAGGCTGGCTGAGGGGTAAACCTTTCCGGCCTCCGCAGGCACTCACCGCTACCGTAGGCCGCTGCCGCGGGATCGCCGATGAATCGGCTCCTACAACAGACAGACGGACGGACAGGGGCGCGGTGCCTGCATGAAGATCGTCTTCGCCAACCAACTGCGAGCGGTCGCCGCGCTGTCGGTTGTGCTGAACCACTACTGGGGTATCTTCTTCGTGCCGGCCGTGCGCGCGATCGTCGGCGTGCCAGCGCGTTTCGTCGTGGAGCAACCGGCATATACGCGGCACGTGTTGTCGCCCGGGGCGGGCGGCTTTCTCTACGGCGCCTTCGGCGTTGGCGTGTTCTTCCTCATAAGCGGTTTCGTCATCCCGATCAGCCTCAGGCATCTGTCGGCGGGGCAATTCCTGGTGCGCCGGTTCTTTCGCATCTATCCCGTCTACTGGTTCTGTCTGCTAATCAGCCTCGCCCTGTACGTGGTGAGTTCGAGGTACTGGTCGACGCCGCTGTCGGGCAGGGTGAGCCTGTCGTTCGTGGCAGAAAATCTCCCGCTGCTTCACAGCGCGGTAGGCATACCGTCGCTGGACTTCGTCTGCTGGTCGTTGGCGGTGGAAGTAAAGTTCTACGTTGTCCTGGCCGTGATCTTCATGCTCGGAACGAGTGCGCACAAGGTGGTCATGCTTTGCGTGGGTTTCCTGGCTTTGGCTTGCCTTGCCACCTACATCACCACGCATGGACAGTATCCGGATTCCGTCTTCTCGTACCTGGTATCCGACATGAAATACATGAGTTTCATGTTCCTCGGCTGCCTGTTCTATTTTGTTCTTTACGGCGAGCTCGACGCGCGGTCGGCCATGGGTTACGGGGTGCTTATCTTTGGCCTGTTCGTCACGATCGGCTCGTTCCATGAAAGGGCGATTTTCGGGCCGCTGGTCAGGAACTACACGTACGCGCTCGTCCTTTTCTGGGCGTGCTATCTGCGCCGGAGTCGATTCAGGAAGAACAGGATCCTCGACTTCCTGGCGGACATCAGCTTCCCGCTTTACCTGGTTCATTCGATGATCGGATACGTGACCATGCCGATCCTGATCGACCACGGCGTGCCCTACACATTGTCCTGGCTCGCGTGCGCGGCTTTGTCGGTGCTTGTCGCGTGTCTTGTCCATAAGTACGTCGAGTTGCCCGTCAATGCCTTCGGAAAGTCCACCTCAGAGGCCCTTGACCGCGGCATCCCGGCACGTATTTGACATTCGTAACTTCCTGAAGCAGCATGTGACAAGGTTCGGACATCTAAACGTCCCATCCCCTGGACACATCGCGAGGCAACACCATCTTGATCCCGCAGCAGCTCACCAACACGCATTCCATGGCCATCGCCCCGTCGATCGCTGCGTGTTGTTGTTGCCGTACTGCCTGATCCGCCAGTGCTGAAGCGCTGAGCCGGGCCGCCACCAAGGCGGCTCTCGTTCGCTGATTCCACTCGCCTTTCGCGGCTAACTTGCCGCGTCGTTACGGCGTTGCCTGCAAAAACGAAGGAATATCCCATGAGGCATCCCCAGCCCTCACGCGCTGCCCTGTCCGTGCTGATCGCGGCTGCCCTGTACGCCCACGCTGCCCAAGCCCAGGACAAACCCAGCGGCGATGCCGGCGATTCGGCCACGAAATTGCAGACGGTCGTGGTCACCGGCACCCGCTCGGTAAATCGTAGCCAGAGCAGCTCCCTGTCGCCGATCGACGTCGTCTCCTCGCAGGATCTCCAGTCCTTCGGCGATACCCAGCTTGGCGCGGTGCTGTCGCGTCTGGCCCCGTCGCTCAACTTCCCCCGCGCCCCGGGCAACGATGGTTCGGGCATTGTCCGGCCGGCCGCGCTGCGCGGTCTTTCGCCCGATGAGACCCTGGTGCTGGTCAACGGGAAGCGCTGGCATACGGGCGCCCTGCTGAACCTGCAGGGCGCGCTTGGCCGGGGCTCAGCGCCTGCCGATCTCAATTCCATTCCGATCTCGGCGATCGACCACATCGAGATCCTTCGCGACGGTGCATCCGCGCAATACGGTTCGGATGCCATCGCCGGTGTGATCAACATCGTTCTGAAGGGCGCTGCGGGGCCGGGTAGCAACGAAGCCAGTGTCACGGCGGGGCGATACAGCGCGGGCGATGGAAAGCAGTGGCAGGGTGAGGCGAGCCTGGGTGTGCCGCTCGGAGGCAACAAGGGCTGGGCACGCCTGAGCGTGGTCGATGGGCATGCCGATGCGACCGACCGGGGAGGACGCGACTTCCGCGACCCCACGTCGCCTGTGTACGGGCAACGCACGCAGCGTATCGGTGAGCCGGACATCACCACTCACCAGGCTTTGTTGAACGTGCAGTACGCGCTGGCGTCGAACGTGGACTTCTACGCCTTCGCGGACACAAGCAGCCGTGAAGGAACGTCGCCCGCACTCTTTCGCACGTACAACAGCTCGCGCAATGTGCCGTCCATTTATCCGGACGGCTACCTGCCGCTCAACGACGTGCGCTCGATCGACAGTGCGGTCGTCGCCGGCGTTCGCGGTACGACAGACAACGGTTGGCGATGGGATATCAGCGGCAACTACGGTCGCAACCGGGTGAGCATCGACCCGATCCATACGCTCAACGTCGACCTGGGCGCGGCCAGTCCCACGCAGTTCAATGCGGGTCGGCTTATCGCGACACAGAAAGCGTTCGACGTCGATATCGCGCGCGATCTCACGCTGGGCTGGTTGGACAACCCGGTGACGCTAGCCTTTGGCGTGGAGTACCTGCATCAGGAATACGAGATCGAGCCGGGCGACCCGGCGTCGTATTTCGGTACGGGCTCGCAGGGATTTCCGGGCTTCCAGCCGGGCGACGCAGGCAAGCACACGCGGCATGACGTGGCCGAGTACCTGAGCCTGGAAAACCAGATCACGGACAAGCTCAGCGGCTCGCTGGCCTTGCGCCACGAGGACTATACGGACTTCGGCAACACGACATCCGGCACGTTATCGGCGCGCTACGACTTCACCGATAGCTTCGCGCTTCGCGGTACGGCGGCCACCGGCTTTCGCGCGCCGTCCTTGCCACAGCAGTTCTATTCGACGACGTCGACCAACGTGATCGGTGGCGTGCCGACGCAGATCCGCAACTTCGCGGTGAACGATCCGGTCGCACAGGCACTTGGCGCCGAGCCGCTGAAGGCGGAGAAGTCGCACAACTACACCTTGGGCGCGGTGTACGCGCCAGGCGCGTGGACGCTGTCGCTGGACCTCTACCAGATCACCATTGGCGATCGTATCGTTCCCTCCGAAAACCTTGTCGGCGATCAGGTGCAAGGATTCCTCGAGAGCCGGGGCTTCTCGAACATCCAGGGTGGCAGTTATTTCACCAACGCCCTGAAGACGCGAACGCGTGGCGTGGACTTCAGCAGTGGCTATCGTCTCGACCTCGGAACGGCCGGAACACTGCAGTTCACTGCCGCGTACAATCGCAACCACACGTCGATCCTTTCCGTGGCGCCCAATCCGCCGCAGCTCGCGGCGAACGGCCTCGAGTTGGTGCGCGTGGGGCATATTGCGCAGGGTTACATCACGAACGGCGCGCCACGCGACAAGATTGCGCTGGGAACGGATTACGGTCTCGGCCATTGGAACTTCCATGGCGCGTTGACTCGCTATGGCCAATTCACCGTCAATCAGGATCCGGTCAGTAATCCCGGTTTCGACCAGGTGTTCCCCGCGCGTTGGCTGCTGGACCTGTCGGGCAGCTATGCGCTTCAGGGCTGGACCTTCACCGCAGGCGTCGACAACCTCACCAACGTCTATCCGCAGAAGTACAAGGCCGGAAGCGACGGTGCCGTGGGAGGCACCTGGCCGTATCCGGACTATTCCCCCTTCGGCTATAGCGGCAGGTATCTGTACACGAGGGTCAGCTATCGCTGGTGACCTGGATCACCTGCCGCGAGAAGCGTTCCATCTCCTCCAGCTGCGGGCTCATCTGCAACAACAGCAGATCAAGGCCCGCGGCGGAGAATTCGGCGATACGGGCGCGTACCTGCGCTGGCGTACCGACCAGCCCGGGACGCAGGCCACGGTTGGAAACCGAGTATTCCTTGATCTTCAGCTCGCGCTCGAGCTGCGTTCCTGAGAGCCACTGGTCGAAGTTGGCAAAGCCGGGCGCCTCGGTATCCAATGCCGTGATGCGCTCGACCTCGGCCAGCGCCTCTTCCTCGGTGTCGCGCACGATCGCATAGGCGGCCATGCCGTACTGCATCGGCGGCTGGCCATTGCGCTCCCTCCGGGCACGCATGTCGGCGATCTTCTCGGCAATGAACGCCGGCTCGTCGCCGTGCATGACATAAGCATCGCAGCGTTCGGCGATAAGCGTCTTGGCGGCCTCGGATTCCCCGCCGGCATAGATGGTCGGCCGTGGTGACGAGAGCGGCTTCGGCTCGCAGATGGCGTCCTTCAGCTGGTATCGCTCACCGGTGAAAGTGAAGGGGGTTTGCGACCAGAGACCATCGATCACCTGCAGCCACTCGTTGGTGCGCGCGTAACGGTCGTCGTGCTGGTCGAATTGCAGGCCGTACTGGTTGGCTTCGTCCGCCCACCAGGAGGAGACGACGTTCAGCGCAAGCCGTCCGCCGGAGATGCGGTCGATATTGGCAGCCTGCTTGGCGAAGAGGGCCGGCTGGTGAAAGTTGGGGCGCACCGCCACCATGATCTCGAGCTTCTTTGTGACGGCTGCCAGGGCCGCCGCACTCGACCAGGCGTCGAGCGCGGGCTCAGTGACGCCTTTGATGTCGTTGAGGTTCAATTCGGCGATGAGTGTGAGGTCATAGCCGATCTCCTCGGCGCGTAGACACAGCCGGCTGAGGTACTCCCAGCTCGCCTCCATGTTCTCGTCGCGGATGTTGCGTAGCCATCCGCCGAAGACAGGCGCCCAGAATCCGTACCTCATGCTGCTTTCCCCGTAGTGGCTTGGATGGCGTGGGACAGGTAGTCGACCAGTTTCTCGTGGGGATCCCATCCCAACACGTTGATCGGATCTGCCACGAAATTGGAAAGACCGTTGATGTCGTAGAACCGGCGCACGCCGTCGCGGTCGTCGATCATGAACTCGATGCCGCCGATGTCCAGCTTCGCGGCGCGCGCGATGGCCTCGGCGGCACGTATCGCTTCGGCATCGGGTTTGAATTCGCTCACGGTGACGGTCGGCTTGTCGATCAGGCAGACATCGGCGGGGCACAGATCGAAGGTGCCGCCATCGGTGTTGAGTGAAATGGCGTAAAGGAACTTGCCGTCGAGGGTTTCCATGCGAACCATGCGCTGGTCGCGCGCCGGCACGTATTCCTGCACCAGGGTGACGCTGTCGATACCCCTGGGTGTGGTCCCGTTGGCGACGGCATGTTCGAGTTCTTCCCGCGTGTCGTAGCGCGACACGCCAGCGCCTGATCCGCCGATATTCACCTTGACGATGACGGGGAAGCGAAGCCCCCGGGTGGCCGCGACGATATCAGCCTGACGGTGGACGACGTGCGTGGCGGGGATATCCAGACCGAGCGACTTGATCACCGACATCTGCCGCGCCTTGGACGCATCGATGGCGAGGGAAGGTGTGCCGTTGATCACCCGTGCGCCGTTTAATTCCCAATGCGCATAGAGCGACTGGGCATAAAAGATGGGGTGTTCGTCCTGCCGCAGGAAGGAGCTCATTGCCAGGCGGCTGAATACCAGTGGGGCCGGAGCGGCTTTCTCGGCGATATCGAACCCATGATCCTCGAAGCGTATGGCCTGGTAAGCCACGCCGCGGCGGTCGAGCGCGGAGAAAAGCGGTTTGAACCATTCGGGGTGTTCGTAAACGATCGCCAGGGAGGGTGCGGACATGCGTTGGTTTCGATCTGTAAGGACTTACAGAGATTTCCCATGGTGCGTGATCAAAGTCAAGTGAAGATGGCAGTATGGACGTCTTAAAGTCCACACGAAGTCTCGCCGTGACGGTCGTCGCTTTGTTCATGCGATCGCTTTCGTCCCCGGAATCAGGCGTTTCGTCCCCAGGCACTGGCACGCGGCCTCGCAAGGTAAGAAAGTGCGAATCGGGTCAGGGTTAAGGGACGGGCGCGCATGGCTTCTCGCAGCATCAAGATGGTCGGCGGCATGGTGGTGCTTCTCGCCGTGGCCACGGCCGCCTTTTATACGCTTTCCGTCGGGGATCTTTTCCGCACGGCTACCAACTCCGTCAGTCGATCGCTTTGCGGGGCGGCTTTCATCTCGCACGTGGATCCCGACCGTCTCTTCCGCGAAGAACAACTGCCGAACATGCGCAGCATCGGCTGGGCCCTTCGTTACCGCGTGGACAGCGAGCACCGTGAGGTCCGCACGACGGTCCTCGGCGCGTTCGGCGCGCGGGCGGTCTTTCGGGAAGGATTGGGATGCCTGCTCGTGCATGGCGGCGAAGAGGTGCCCGATGTGGCCGGCGTCGTTGGCGTAGCGGCTAGCGATACGCCAGACCCGATGGGGCCGGACGTGGTCGAGCCGACCGACGCTGGCCTTCGCCAGGCCCTCGACCTGGCCTTCTCCGAGCCCAATCCCACGAGCCCACGGCTGACCAAGGGCCTCGTCGTACTCCACGACGGCAAGCTCATCGCTGAGCGATATGCACCCGGCTACGGGCCGGAAACGCCAATCTGGGGTCACTCCCTTTCGAAGTCGGTCACCAATGCCCTGGTGGGCGTGCTCGTGCGCGAGGGCAAACTCCGGCTGGATCAGCGAGCGGGTATGCCGGCGGATCCGACGATCACCATCGACCAGTTGTTGCGCATGGATAGCGGGCTGCCTTTCGACGAGACGGACGGGCCGCTCAATCCGATGTCGCGCATGTTCTTCCTCGAAAGCGACATGGCCCGCTATGCGGCGACGGTGCCACTCGTCCATGCACCCGGCATGGCCTGGGCCTATAGCAACCTCGGCTACGTATGGCTCTCTCGCGTGGCGATGGATGCCGCGGGCGCACGCGACGCCGTCGCGGCCGAAGGCTTCGTGCGCAAGGCGTTGTTCGCACCGCTGGGCATGCGTCATGCCGTGATCGAGACCGATGGCGCCGGCACGCCCGTGGGGTCGAGCCATGTTTACGCATCCACCCGCGACTTTGCGCGCTTCGGCCAGCTTTACCTCGACGATGGGGTGATCGACGGCCAGCGAATCCTGCCCGAGGGCTGGGTCGCTTACAGCCACTCGCAAACGCTCGATACCGGCTACGGCGCAGGCTTCTGGACCAACCTGGTCGACAAGGGCAGCGTGCCGGTGTGGGACGCGCCCTGGGGGCTGCCCGAGCTGCCTAAGGACATGTACTTCGCGCGTGGCGCGTTCGGTCAGTACATCGTCATCGTTCCGTCGGAACGGCTGGTCGTTGCGCGCCTGGGCATCAGTATCCGCGGCGGTACGGGCATCGGCGAGGTCGTCGCGAAGATCATCACGGCGCTGCACCGGCAGGCATCGTCGCAGTAATCCTTGCGACATACCTCTCCGACTCGGACTTTTGGGTGCTACCGGACCGCTTGCGTCGTCGCTACGCTCGTTCGTGGCACCTTTGCTGGGGATAAGCATGAGCAGCGTGGAGATCGGCCGGACCTCGTCGAGGGTCGTGCGGCCACCGTTCTATCTCGTCATGTCGTTGGCGATGGCGGCGGTCATCATCGCCGGCTTTTCGCGAACGGTGCCGGACGATTTCACCGCGGGGCCGGCGTTTCCGCTGCTTCTGGCCATCCATGGGACGGTCTTCACCCTCTGGATCGTTCTCTTCGTTGCCCAGCCGGCGATCGTCGCACGCGGCTCGCTCAAGCTTCATCGCCGTGTCGGATGGGTTGGCGCGGGCCTGGCGGCAGCGATGGTCGCGATGGGTCTGGCAGCGACCCTGTATGCGATCCACTCCAGTTCGGTCCCCTCGTTTTTCCCACCGCCCCTGTTCCTGGTGATGAATACGATTGGCATCCTGGTCTTCGGTGGCCTGGTCACCGCAGGCGTGATGTACCGCAAGAAGGCCGAGTGGCACAAGCGCCTGATGCTCTGCGCGACGATTTCCATCCTTGGGCCGGGCATCGGGCGGCTGTTGCCGATGGAATCGTTCGGCCGCGCCGCGCCCCTGGTGATGTTCGCCGCCATCCTGGCCTTCGGACTGGCGGGGCCGATCTACGATGCGATCATCCGGCGTCGTGTGCACCCGGCCTACCTATGGGGCGTTTCGACCATCCTGGTCAGCATGATGATCACGGGGCCGATCGCGTTTACCCCAGCCGCTCGTGCGCTGGTCGCGTTCATTCGCTCGGTGTAGCAGCGCCGGTTAGCCACTGCGCGGCCTCGCGTCGGACCGCCGAGCGATCGAAGCGTGGTGCGACCCAGGCGGTCGATGACATGACACCGGTCGCGCGATAGCGCTTAACGATCTCGACATGGGGCGGCCACCTGACGAAGCGGCGCATGTCGCTCTCGGCTCGCCACACCGAGACCGAACCCGAGCTACGCTCGCCGATATCGACCCAAAGCCAGGTGCCGATGGCGCCGGGTAGTTCCCGCCAGTGGCGTTTCAAGGCAAAGCCGGCAAGAGCGATGCGGGGCAGGTCGGTGAGGCGGAAAGCCCGAAATCGAGTGACGCTCACGAAGACATCGTTGGCGTCGGGCGATTCCGGCCCGTTGCTCCAGCGAGACCAGATCATGGTGCACTCCTAACGACCGACCTGTTTGGGGTCGTAGAAGAACGTCTCTTCCCTGATGCGGTTGCCTTGCCAGGTCTGAAAGGCGATTTCCTCGAGAACCAGGTCTTTTCCATCCTTGGTCCGGATGTCGAATCGCCAGCGGATGGCGACATGATCGCCTTCGATCAGCGGCGGCGCCATCCGGTGGCCGGAGACGGAGACCATGCTTTCGAGGAACTGTTGCTCGCCCTTGACGAGAAGGGCGCGCCCGACGCGCGGTGCTTCGTTGTTCTCCTGGATCGAGGCGTCCGCATGGTAATAGCGCTCGATGGCGGTCACGAAGTCGCCGCTTTCGATGGCATCCATGAAACTGAGAACAGTGGCTTGATTCGGCATGTCGATCACTCCGTGCGTGGTTCGTTCGGAAATACAGACTGCGAGTCGGTAAAGTAACCGACCCGAAGTCTGTAAGTCAAATCCGCGCGCCTTTCGTGATAAAAAGGCGAATGGCACGACAAATCGAACGAAGCGAAACCACGCGCGCCGCCATCATCGAAGCGGCTACCCGGCTCTTCGGCGAACAGGGGTTTGGCGAGACGTCCGTGGACCAGATCGCCGCCGCCGCCCATGTCGCCAAGGGCGCGGTTTACCATCACTTCGCCAGCAAGGAAGCGATCTTCGAACGGGTGTTAGATGCCATCTCCGCCAGCGTCGCCCGCGAAGTGGCGATGGCGGGCCGCCGCGCTTCCGATGCGCTCGACGGCATCGCGCAGGGCACCCGGGCATACTTCCGGCTCTGCTCGAAGGGGCCGACGCGCCGTATCGTCCTGGGCGATGGTCCCGTGGTTCTCGGCTGGCAGCGCTGGCGTGAGATCGATGCCCAACATTTCGGAGCGATGCTTCCCGCTGCCGTGCAGGCAGCGGTGTCCCAGGGCCTCATTGCCAACCAACCCGTCGAGCCGCTGGCAAGGCTGTTGCTCGGTGCCGTCACGGAGGCGGCCATGGTGTGCGCGACCAGTCCATCGCCGTCGCAATCCATGCGGCAGTACAGCGATGCGCTGGAGCGCCTGCTTTCAGGGTTGCGCCTGAACGCCTGAGCGACACCGCTGGACGACCGCTCGACATGCATTCCGGACCGTTCGTCACGGGCGCCGCGCCGTCCATCCTGTCGCGCACTACACGCGTGCGTGTACGTTCTATCGTTGCACGATGGACCCGACTGACGGCACTGTTCTCGACGTGGAGCGTCTCGCATACTTGGCCCGTTCCGCCGGGGAAAACGCCGTGACCGATCCGATGACATGGCCCGTGTGGAAGAAGCGGGCACTGGTGCTGGCCCTGTGGACGGTGCTGGCCGTTTCGTACGCCGCGAGTGCCGTGATCTCCGCGCGTGCCGAAGGCCATCCGGCGGGCTGGACAAGGCCGCTGGTCTGGACCTTCGTCGACTTCTATCTCTGGATGTTCCTGACACCGGTGGTGGCCTGGCTTGGCAGGGCGACCGCGAAGGGCGGTTGGGGACGCTTCTTTGCGATCCACATACCGGCTGGCGCGGTGCTGGCGACGGCGCAGGTACTGCTCACGCTGTCGCTGTACTGGGCGATCTGCGGGCCGTCGGCGTCCATGAAGGGCATGACCTTCGCTGCCTTCGTGCTCATGCAGTTCGTCTACAACGCCCATCTGAGTTTCATCACTTACTGGGTGTTGCTGGTGTTGCTTCGCGCGATCGACTCGCAGCAGCGTCTGCGCGACGAACGACTGCGCAATTCGTACCTGGAAACCCAACTCGTGCAGTCCCAATTGCAGACGCTTCGCGTGCAGCTACAGCCGCATTTCCTGTTCAATACGCTGAATGCGATCTCGGCGCTGGCACTCGCCGACCCGATGCAGGCACGCCTGATGATTTCCCGGTTGAGCGATTTCCTCCGGCTCACGCTGGAGGAACGGCACGCGCAGCAGGTGCCGCTGTCACGCGAGCTCGAGTTCCTCGAGTGCTATCTCGGCATCCAGCAGGTGCGTTTCCAGGATCGCCTGGTGACGCACATGGACGTCGCCAGCGATACGGTGCGTGCCCTCGTGCCCAACATGATCCTGCAACCGCTCGTAGAGAACGCGTTACGCCATGGCCTGCTGGACAAACCCGAGCGCGGCACGTTGCACATCGTGACGCGTCGCCACGGTGACGACCTGCACGTCCAGGTCGACGACGACGGTCTGGGCCTGCCACCGGAAGGCGCGAAGGACGGCATCGGCCTGGGCAACACACGAACGCGGCTGGACATGCTGTTCGGCGGCTCGGCCACGCTGGAGCTGTCGCGGCGTGCCGACGGCGGCACGCGCGTCGAGATGCGCTTCCCCTACCGGGAGCAGACGGCATGAGTGCGCCCGCTATTCGCGCTCTGCTGGTCGACGACGAGATGCTGGCCCGGCTCGCACTCCGCCAGGCGCTGGCATCGCATCCGGATATCGACGTCGTCGGCGAATGCGGCAACGCCACCGAGGCGAAGCAGGCTATCGCGGCCCTGGAGCCGGAGCTGCTGTTCCTGGACATCCGCATGCCGGGCATGGACGGCTTCCGTCTGCTGCACGGGATGCAGCGCAGTACCTTGCCGATGGTCGTTTTTGCGACGGCGTATGGGCAGCATGCCCTGCGCGCGTTCGACGCGAATGCCATCGATTACCTGCTGAAGCCCATCGACCAGGCACGTTTCGACCAGGCCATGTGTCGGGTGCGGCAGCATTGGCAGGGACTGAACGTCGCTTCGGTGAGCGCTCCGACGGCGTATCTCCAACGCATCAGTGTGCCCAGCGGCGAGCACATCCGGGTGATCGCCACCGCTGACATCGACTGGATTCGAGCCGATGGAAACTACGTCCGTATCCATGCCGCCGGTACCTCGCATCTGCACCGCGAGCCGCTGACGGGGCTGCTGGCGACGCTCGATCCCGCGCGCTTTCTGCGCATCCATCGTGGCATCGTGGTCAATGTCGACCGCATCGCCGAGGTGCATCCGCTGTTCCAGGGTAGTGCCGAAGTGGTCCTGCACGATGGCACGAGGCTCAACCTCAGCCGGCGCTTCCGCGCCAGTGCACGCCACGCGCTGGGTATGAGCTGACCGTTCGTAACGTGCCGCTCGCCGCTCGTCCCACACGACACACCATCGATCACATTTCACATGCGCGGCCGTTCCGACAGGCTCATCGTTCATAGGGTCAAACATACCCCGTGACGAGGAACCCCTCATGCGATCGAGCACGTACATCCTGACGACCACGCTTTTTCTCGGCCTCATCGGAGCCACGGCGATGGCCGGTGAACTCCTGGCCCCGGGCATCATCTCGACGGGATTGCAGGAGACGTCGGCGGCGGTGACGCCGGACGGGAAGACGGTGTACTTCATGCGTTCGGACTTCGCCGAAAAGGACGATACGATCCTGGTGTCGCATCGCGACGGAAAGCAATGGTCGGTACCTGAGGTCGCGCCGTTCTCCGGACAGTGGCACGATTCCGAGCCGGCCCTGTCACCTGATGGCAAGCGCCTCTACTTCGTGTCGAACCGTCCGCTGAAGGAGGGCGGTGAAGCCCTTGTCGCGGAGCTGGGCGGAAAGCAGTTTCCCGGCACCAACCTCTGGTACGTGGAGCAGCAGTCGAACGGCAAGTGGGGCACGCCGGTGCACATCGATGGCCAGATCAATGACGGTGCGCAGATCTACAACCCGTCCGTCGCCGCCAGCGGCAATATCTATTTCTCCGCGCACCGGCCCGACTCGGGCAAGCTGTACCAGATCTACGTCGCTCGCCGCACGGAATCGGGTTACGCAGCGCCCGAGCGTGTCGACCTCGGCGATGTGGCCCAGAACCGCATGGATCCCGGCATCGATCCCGACGAGCGTTACATCGTCTACTCGGGCAACGAGGGCGATTCGGTGGGCAGTACCGATATCTACATCAGCTTCCGCGGCGCGGACGGCAAATGGGCCAAGCCGGAACGTTTGCCGGGAGACATCAACAGCACGTCGCTCGACATCGCGCCGGTGCCGGGTCGTGTCTTCGGCGAGGTGTACCTTTCCAGCAATCGTTCCGACGGGCCGCGGTATCCGAAAGTGCGTGACGACCTCGGATCACTGCAGCATCGCCTGTCGTCACCCGAGAACGGCTCACGAAACATCTGGCGTTTCGATATCTCGTTGACCTTGAAAGACCACGGGCTGGACCACTGAGGGAAGGCTCCCGCGCAGCGTCGAAGGCGACGCGCCGAGCAGGCGACGTGTCCATCGGGCGAGGTGGCTGGCGTCGGTAAAGCCTGTCTCCCACGCGGTATCCGCAAGGCTCGCGCCCTCGGCCAGTCGCAGGCGGGCTCGCTCGACTCTTCGTGAGACGACGAACTGATGGACCGATACACCCGTCGCCCGTTGGAACAGCGGCTTGAAATGCGAGACGCTGTAACCGGCGATCCCCGCCAGTGCGGCCAGGCTCAGGTCGTCCGCCAGGTTCGCTTCGATGTACTCGATCACGCGTTGCAGACGCCACGGCGCGAGTACATGGCGGGCTGTCGGTTGACCGGCCATCGGTCGCGAGGACGATAGCGACAGCAGCCTCACCGCCAGTGCACTGGCGAGGCTGTCGGCAAATAGTCGTCCGCCCGGATGGCCTTCGTCGGCTTCCGTCTTCATGAGCCATCCGATGCGTTCGACCTGCGGATCACGAATATGGATGGCCGGCGCGAGGTCGGCAGCGTCACCCTGATGCAGCGCTTCGGCGGCTTCCCGGAACAGGCTCGCCGGCATACGCAGCAGCAACGATCGGGCAGGGGCGGTGAGCGTCCAGCGCGTGGACGAACCCGCCGGCACGACGCAGAACTGCCCGTGCAGCCGGACACCCGATCGCTCCACGCGTCCCGCCCGGTAGGTGACCGGGACGGGTTCGCCGATGTGAAGGCAAAGCACGTGGCGATGATCGACCGGTGAGTCGAAGCGGCCTTCGGGTACCGGCGAGGTAAGGGCGTCCAGCAGGGCGACGCCATCGGCATGCCCGGCGGCGAGCAAGGCCTCGGGCGGCGGTGGATAGCAGGCGGGACGCGGCGTCATGGGCCGATCGTTCTACCAGGCGGGGTCCGATGCAAGTGCCTGACGCCGATCATCCGTTTGTACTCGTGGTCGTCCCTTTGTGCGGGCGCCGTGGCCCCGCCACGCGACAGCATGGCCCCATCATCCCTCTGAAGGCACTCCGATGCAGCGTCGTGATTTCCTCCTGCGTACCGCGGCTGTCACCGCTGCCGCCCTGGTGGCGGGGCCGGTGTCGAAGCTGGCTCGTGCGTCATCCGTCACGCCACCCGACCCGGGCATGAGCGAGGCCGCGTGGTTCGCGGCCAATCGCCGATACGCTTCACTGCCTTTCGGCCGCATCGCTTACGTCGAGCGGGGCAGAGGTCCAGCGGCGCTGTTTCTCCACGGCGCACCCTTGAATGGCTTCCAGTGGCGCGGTGCGATACAGCGACTGGCCTCCTTCCGGCGCTGCATCGCCCCGGACTTCATGGGACTGGGGTACTCGGATATTCCGAAGGAGCAATCCCTGGCGCCACGGGCGCAGGCGCAGATGCTCGCCGCCCTGCTGGACAGCCTGGGTGTGACCTCGGTCGACATCGTCGCCAGCGACAGCGGCACGGCCGTGGCTCAACTATTCCTCTGGCACTACCCGCAGCGGGTCCGAACGCTCCTGCTGACCAATGGCGATGTCGAAGTCGACAGCCCGCCGGCCGGCGTGAAGCCGGCGATCGACATGGCGAGGGCCGGCAAGCTCGCCGATGTCACGGCGATGTGGCTGACGGATCAAGCGTCGGCGCGATCCACCTTTGGCGCCGCCGTTTATCGTGACCCGTCCACACTGACAAATGCCTCGATCGCGTATTACGTGACGCCCTTGGTGAGCTCGCCGCTGCGACGTTCGCAGTACGAGTCGTATCACCTCGAACTCGCGACAAATCCCCTGGTCGGTGTCGAAGCTGTGCTTTCCCGCAGCCCGGTCCCTACGCGGATGGTATGGGGCGCGAAGGACACACTCTTCGCCGTGAGTGACGCCCGGTATCTCGAGCGGACGGCTGGACAGTCGCGAGGCGTTCGCCTCGTCCCCGAAGGGAAGCTGTTCTTCCAGGAGGAATACCCGGAGGTGATCGCCGACGAGGCGAGGCGACTCTGGGGTGCCTGAGTAACCCTCATGGCGATCGCGCAGGCATCCCGGGGGCCGATTGACCGGTAGCCAACGCCAACGCCGCCGCGGCGGTGAACGCGTCGGCGCGCGCATCCTCATCGTCCGCTTGCGCCGTGCTCAGGGCACTGGCTTCGCCAGCGAGGTCGTCGAAGGTGCCGAGACCGTTGCGAAAAGCGGCGAGCGCGGCATCGTGTGCGATGGTCGCCGTGCGCGTCACTTCGGCCGCCGCCGTTGCTGAAGCAAGGGCGGTTTGCAGGGTGCTGAAAGCCTCCGCGACCTGTTTGCCGGCGACGTCGCGGGAGTGGCGATACGCGTCTGTCGCGGCATCGCGCTCGGCGGTGGCCAGCGCCAGCTTCGAACGCCGTGCGCCGCCGTCGAATAGCGTCCACGAGAACTGCAGGAAGATGGCGCCGCCGGGTCGGTGTACGGACGACCAGGGGCCACCGTCCGAGCGCAACCTGCCGTCGTTGAAGAAGGCTTGCCCGGTGGCGCCGACAGTCGGTCGAAAATCGGCGGTCGCCTCGCGAATCGTCGCCTCGGCTGCTTCGATCTTGCCCCTGGCCGCGATGAGGTCCGGCCGCTCGGAGAGCGCTTCGTTGACGTACGTGTCGACGCGGGAGGCTGGCGGAAGAGGCAGGGCTTGTCCGGTGCTGCCGGCGACCTGAAGCGCGGTCCCCGCGGGCAGACCGATGTCGGCGATGAGGGTGGCCTGTGCAATATCCGCCGCTCCCTGGGCTCTTACGACGGCGAAGCGCGCCTGCGCGAGCTGACGGTCCGAGCGAGCCTGTTCGACCGAGGTGGCGACGCCACGGCGCCGGCGTTCGCTCACCGCCTCGTTGTCGATTCGAGCCGTTTCGAGTCCTTTCTTTGCTGCGCCAAGCTTGCCCGTGGATGCGCCGAGCGCGTAGTAATCGTGACTCACGGTGTAGACGAGCTTCTGGTGCGCTCCGGTGAAAGCGACATTGGCGACGAAGGTCTGCGCATTGGCGCGGTCGAGAACCGCATCGCGCCGGCCGAAGTCGAAAAGCAGCCATTTAGCCGTCAAGGTCGGAAGCACTTCGCGCGTGTCGGAGATGAAATAGCCCTTGGGAACCAGATTGGACGGCGCAGCCAACGGCGTTCGCTGCGCACCACCGAGCGCCTCGATGGCGAGCTGTGGAAGATACGCACTACGGGCGATGCCGGCAGCGGCTGCCGCGGCGCGCGCTTCGTTCCAGGCTTCGCTCGTTTCGGGGCTGAGTTGCTCGGCCATGTCGATGAGCGCTGCCAGGTCGTAGCTTTGTCCCGGAATGACCGCAGGCGGAGGTGCGGCCGGGGCCGGCAGAGGTAGCAGCGCCAGTACTAACGCGCACCGGCGCAGACGGGCTTCAGCGTGCATCAGTCGTCTCCCGATCGAGCGCATCCAGCGCCTCCAGCAGCGACATACGCCGGACGTCGTCCACGGGTTGCTCGGCGAGGCACGCGTTGGACCACCCGACCACGTGCGCAAGCGGCATGAGTACACGTCGTGGCGCTAGCAGGGTGTCTGGCGACGTACCGATATCAAACGATGCCAGGAGACACAGTCGGGAGGCCTCTTCCAGATCGCCGGCCACCGCGACGATGTCGACCGCTGCGGGCGGCCTCGCGGCGTCGAGCAAGCGCCTTTGCCGCCCGATCAGGCGGGCAAGCACAGCCCTCGCCGATGCCTTCGTGCCGACAGGCCATAGCGTCGAGAAGACCAGCGACATGGCGATATTCCCCAGTACGATGCCAACCAGACGGTCACGCAGGATCGTCAGGTCGTCCGTCGGGCCGGTGTCCTGAAGCACGCCGAGATAGAAGGCAAAGGCCATCTGCAAGCCGGCGTAGGCGAGCAGGGGGCTGGACGTAGCCACCCAGGTGCAGAGCAGGGTCACCGACGCGAAGAGCACGACGAAACCGCCGATATCGTCCATCACGGGGAACAGGAATACGATCGACACGCCGGCGAGTACGCCGCCGATAAGCGCACCGGAGAGGCGAAGGCCGAGCTTGTGAATCGTTTCGCCCGTACTACTGAGGGCAACGAAGAAGCACGTGATGATCGACGTGCGAAGGCCCGACCAGTCCAGCCCGGAGTAGATGATGTAGCAGGCCATCGCCGCCAGCGTGGCCTTGAACGCGAATCGCACACCCGCGATGTGGTCTTGACGGCTGGGCGTGGCCGGAAGAGGGGTCGCGTTTTCATCGGCGGGGTGTTCCAACTGCCGTTCGAGATCCCGGCGGGTGCGCTCGAGAAGCGTCTTGTCCCCCTGACTCGCGCCCAGCGACGCCACTTGCTCGAGCTGCACGACAACAGCCAGGCGACGGAGCGCCTGCGGGCCGAGGCGTGAGGCCAGGCTGGCCAGTTCGCGCAAGGAAATCGACGGTGTTGCCCCGCTCACGCGCTCCTGCAGGCCATCGGCAAACACCAGGGCGGGCCTGCGTCCGATGAGCAGTTCGACCAGGGGCACCAGGGTGCAGGCGCAGAAAACCAGCAGCAATAGCCAGAGCAGCAGGTGCGTCAGCGCCTCGGTATCCGGTATCTGGTCGACCAGCGTCTGCGTGACGACGAGCAGGAAGCCGCTGAGGAACAGCACGGGTCCCAGCTTCGGTATGCGTGAGAAGTACATCGCGCCGAACATCACCACGGTCATGGCGGGTATACGAAGCGCGGGCTCGTCGACGTCCAGCATGTACAACACGATGCTGAAGGCGATCGCCACGGTCGCGGCGGCGAGCGCCCCGATGGACAGCGTGATCGATGTGACGAGGTCGCGCTGCGATGCCATCAGCACCACGTAGGCGCCGTAAGCAGGCAAGGGCACGCGGTAGACGAGGAACACGGTCGCGAGGAAGGTCGCGCAGCCGGTCATGCTGGCCATACGCGCCCAGCGAGCACGGTTCATTCCCAGCTCGTGGCGCACGAGACTCATCCATGCGGGCGGTGCATCAGCGAACATGCGGGCCTCGCACGACGACCGTCACCGTCGCGCCGATGCGCATCAGCGCAGGCGGGGGATTGTCCAGGAGGATCCGTACCGGGAAGCGCTGGGCGATGACGACCCATTTCAGTGACCGCTCCACGGTCGGCAAACCGGGTCCGCCACCCACCTCGCCCTGCACGCCGGGACTAAGGCTTTCCACGTGGCCAGGCACGCTGCGCGCCGTATCGCCGAGCAGCCAGACGGAAGCGCGGTCGCCCACGGCCATGCCGGACAGATCGGTTTCACGGAAGTCCGCCACGGCGTACCAACGGCGCGCGTCGACCAGGGTGAACAGCGGGTGTCCGGCGACGGCGTACGTTCCCTCGGCAATCTGCAGGCCGGTCACGACGCCGTCGAACGGGGCGACGAGGCGTGTCATGCGCAGGTCGCGCTCGGCCAGCAACAGGGAGGCTCGCGATCCCTCCAGTTGGGCTTCCAGCGTGTGGGTGTCGCTGACGCCCTGCCGCGCCTGGTCGGCCTGACTCGACGCGGCGTCCAATGCGGCGGCGGCGGAACGTTGGTTGGCGATGGCTTCATCCAGCTTTTGCTGGGTGACATAGCCGGGCGCCACCATCGGTTGCAGCCGTGCGAGCGTTTCGTCGGCCAGCTTCAACTGGGTCCGGGCGCGAACGACATTGGTTTGTGCGGCCTGGGCGCCCGAATTCTGCGACGTGACCTGACGGCCCGCGAGACTCACCTGCGCTTCGAGCGCGGCGACCTGGGCATGCGCTTGCCGCAGATGCAGCTCGTAAGGCTCCGGATCGATCTCGATCAGCAGGTCGCCCGCGTGCACCGCCTGGTTGTCGTGCGTGTGGATGGCAACGATGCGCCCGCCTACGTCCGGCGCGAGCGCGGTGGTATCGGCATACAGGTAAGCCACGTGGGTGCGGGGCTGCGCATCGATGCGGAGAAGCACCAGGGTAAAGAACAGGACGGCGAGGACGACCGCGATAGCGGTCGCCACGATACCGGCACGGCGCGAGGGCGCGGTCATGCCAGCCACACGAGGTAGCTACCGAACGTAAACGCCGCGGCGCAGGCCAGGTAAAAAAGGACGGGCATGGGCAGGGCGACATCCCAATGGCGCCTGACGCAGATCGCGCGCACCACGAAGGCGAAGATCACGCCCAGCAGGGCGAACAGCAGCCACGTAGGAAAGAACGAGCCGAAGACGGAAAGGGTCGGTGACATCATGGTCGCTCCGGGGTAGCGGTTCGGTCGCTGACCTGCCGCAGTTGAATAGCCACGTGCAGCCTGGCCAGCCAGTTCATGTCGCTCAGGTCCGCCCAGAGGATTTCCTCGATGCGGCCGAGTCGGTAATTGAGGGTGTTGGGATGAATGCCCAGGTGCTCCGAGGTTTGCTTGCGGTGCTGGCCGTGTTCGAAGAACGCGGAGAGCGTCTGCAGGAGTTCCTGCTCGTGAGAGAGGCGGTCGATCAGCGCCTCGAGGTAGCGAAGCGCGTTGTCCGAGCGCAGCGCGCTTTCCTCGAGGACAAAGTCGGAATAGGAGGAGATCGGAGCGCCGGCCCCTGCGAGTCGGCTCGACTCCAGGGCACGCAAGGCCTCGTTGACGCTCGCCGCCCAGCCTGCCGCGCCGGCGTTCATCAGGCCGATCCCGATCGCGCGGACATCGCGCGTACTGTCCATGACTTCCCTGGCATAGGCACGCATGAAGGTATCGGTCGCGAGTACCGAATCGCCCCGGACCGTCGGCAGCCAGATCACCACGTGGCCGCGATGAAAGGTACGGACGAGGTCGCCGGCGGAAACCTTGAGGCAACGCGAGACAGACAGCACGATGCGGTCGAGCTCGCCTTCCATGCGCGAGGGCAGTACTTCGGGCAGGTCCACCTCGAGCGCGAGGGCCACCCGTGGCGTTTCGGGGTCCAGTCCCAGGGCTTCGGTCGTACGTCGGAAGGCTGCCGCATCGTCGGAGAAGCTGAAGATGATGCTGAGCAGTTCATAGCGCAGCGCGTCCCGCCAGCGCGCTCGTTGGTACTGCTCGTCGACATAGGCCGACGCCAGCCGTTGCGACAGTGCGTCGAAGAAGTCGAGCAGGAATGGCGAGAACAGTCTGAGCAGTTGCTCGCGGGATTCCGGTCCCGTGCCGCACTGCTCGAGCAAGGCATGCCAGAGTTCGCGCGAGCCCAGGCGCACGGCGTGCAGGAGACTGGAGAGGGGAACGCCTTGATGGACGCGACGTCGGCCCGATTCGGCCACGGTCAGCAGTTCTTCATCGCTGGGCGCGCGGCCGTCCACGATCGCTGTCAGCCATAGCCGTGCCGCGAACTCGACGGCATCACGGACATCCGCGCGGATGGATGCGGGGAGGGCCGCGTAGGCGGGATCGCCATGAAGCAGCGCATGGCTCGCGCGCTCGACGATGGCCTGCGGATGCCGGGCCAGTGCGATCGCTACATCGGCAAGCCTGCCGCTTGCCTGCGGCACGAAGTGGTCCATGTGGGATCCCCACGGCGGAGCGCCGATGGGGAGGGATTTAAGCGCTTAATGGCTCGAACGGGCATCGTGTAAACGCACAATGCGGATGTGTTTTTACACAGGAGGGTCGCGCTCGCTGGCGCGGCGAAGCGTCAGCGCCACGTGCAGGCGAGAGAGCCACGCGGCATCGTCGAACGAACCACCGAGGATGTCCTCGATCCGGCCCAACCGGTAGTTGAGCGTATTGGGATGGATACCCAACTGTTCCGACGCATGCTTGCGGTGCTGACCGCCGTCAAAGAACGCGGCGAGCGTCGTGAGCAGTTCGGATTCGTGGGAAAGGCGTTCCATCAGGGCGTCGAGGTAGCGCAAGGCATTCCCGCTTCGAAGCACGCTTTCGTTGAGCACCATGTCGGAGAACGCGTAGACGTGACGCTGCGGCGCCGTTCGCGGGCCCTGGTCGAGCGCGCGGAACGCTTCCTCCATGCTGGTCGACCAGCCACGGGCGCCCTGGTTCATCAGGCCGATGCCGACCTTCCTTACGCAGGTGACGGCGCCCACGAGCTCGGCGGCCTGGTGTAGCACGAGGTTGTCGGCCGCCAGCACCGAGTCGCCACGGGCCACCGGCAGCCAGATCACCAGGCGTCCGCGATACAGCGAACGGACAAGATCGTCCGCCGGTACCCCGATGCTGCGGGAAATGGCCAGGAGAGTCCGGTCCAGTTCGCCCTCCCTGTGCGAAGGGAGCGTTTCGGGCAGCTTCACGTCCAGAGCAAGGCAGACCCGCGGTGCCGCGGGATCCAGGCCGAGTGCTGCGGCGGCCCGGTGGAAGGCTGCGTCATCATCGGGAAAGCTGAAAATGACGCTCATCAGCTCGTAGCGCAGGGCATCCCGCCAGCGCGCGTGCTGGAACTGCTCGTCGAGGTAGGTCGAAGCGATCCGCTCGGCCAGATCGTCGAAATAATCGAGCAGGTAGGTCGAAAAGACGAGGACCAGTTCGTCCCGTGCCCCGGTGTCGTCCCGGGCCACCTCCAGCAGCGTCGACCAAAGCTCGCGTGAGCCCAGGCGAACGGCGCGAAGAATGGACGTGAGGCTGATGCCCTGATGCACCCGACGACGTACCGTGTCGCTCAATACCTGACGTTCGGCGTCGGTGGGAGGATCGCCGTCCAGCAGTGTGCGAAACCATACACCCGCGGAAAACGCGAGGAAATCGCGGACGTCCTGCTTGATGGCGGGCGAGAGGGCTGCATAGCTTTCGTCGTTGTCGATCAGCGTACGGCCGATCCGCGCAACGATGGGGGCAGGGTCCTCGGCGATCCCCCGGGCCATGTCCCGGAGGCGACCGTGCAGGCGCGGGGTGTGCATAGACAAACGGATCCTCCCGGACATCGTGGATGAGTATGCGCGCGGGCGACTGTGAAACTCCACAAGTCGAACCACGTTTTTCACGATGGGCCGGCTGTGCGTCAACTGCTACAACAGGCGTTGAGCGCGAGACGACGCGACGGGATGCAAGGGATGTTGTGCGGATATTGGTAACGGCTCCCGAACTGGGGCCAAAGCTGCGGGCGAAAACCGAGCAACTGGCTGGCGAGCATGCCCGCATCGTCGAGCGGGTGTATGCGGCGATCACCGTGTCGGACGAGGCGTATCGCGCACTGCCCGAGGCGCACCGGGAAGACGTGAGAGCGCATGTCGCCTTCTCCGTGACACTCTGGTTCAAGACATTGCTCGGTGGAAGGGCCCCCACCCGGGGGGACCGCGAGCTTCTCGAAGCGTACGGCCGGCGCCGCGTGCACCTGGGTGTACCTCTCACCGCGTTGCTCACGGCTATCCGCATCGGCTCGCTGGAGCTATGGCAGGCGATGGTAGAGGTTGGCCTTGAAGATCGCGAGGTTCTCGAGGGACTCCTCACGACGGTATGTCCCAGCCTGCTCGGATTCTTCGATCAGCTGGCGCAATCGGTCGGTGTTGCCTACGTGGACGAACAGTACCGGCAGGCCAGATGGCGCCAGTCGCTCCGCAACGAACTGGTCTGCGTGGTGTTCAGTTTCCCCGAAGACGCCGCGGGCTTCCGCCGCGCCTGCGATTCGCTTGGGCTGGACTCGACCATGCCACGCGTGGCACTGGCGCTCGACCTCGCCATTCCGGACATCCTGGCGTCCCGGCACGAGAGCGAGGTGGAACAACTCGTCCTGGCCATTGCCCGGCAACTGAAACTGGCGACCGACGATCTGGTCAGCGCGGTCCATCAGGGCCGCCTCGTCATATGGGTGCCGGCCGTACGCGGCGAATCCATGCTCACGACGGATCTGCGCATGCGGACGCACGCCCATTCGCTGGTGCGTTCCGTTTCGCAAGTTCATGGGGTCGGGGTCGGGCTGATGAACGAGGGTGCTGCGGGATGGGCGACGTCGGTCGACGAAGCTTTCAAGGCATTGCAAGCCGGGCGCAACCGCAGTGACGGTCCGGCGGTGTTCCTGTATTCCGATCAGGCAGTGACGGACAGCGTGCTCGGCACCGACAACGTACTGCGTTACCTCAACTCGCTGCTCGAACGGATAGCGATCGAGCCCGAGCTGCTTTTCACCCTCGCGACGTACTTCGACCAGGGCCAGCACCGGAAACTCACCGCCAGCGCCCTGGGCATCCACCCGAACACGCTCAACTACCGGCTGGCGCGGCTCGAGTCGATCCTCGGTGCGCAGTTGGACAATCCCGGATGGATATCGAAACTGGATCTGGTGATCCAGCTTCGCCGGCTCAGCCGGCACACCGGGACCTTGTGAAAAAGCATAGCCAGCTTGTCGCTATGCACGATTCCGTGAAACGATGGCTCCATTAGTCTGAAAGCATGGACGCTGCCATCCAAGCCCCTGGGGGAGAACACGTGACCTTCCTCGATAGCGCGATGCTGCTCGGCGTCGGCGTCCTCGCCCTCGACTTCCTGTCTTGGCGTTTCCTGCGCTTCGGCGGCAGGAAAGGCCACACGTTCGTGCGGATTCCACTCTTCCTCCTGCTGTCTTATGTCCTTTGGACACATGGCTTGGTGCCGTTCGACGAGGCGCCCTGGAAAGGCGAGCCGCTGCGGCACTTTGTTGCCCAGGTGCTGGAACTGATGTGGTGGCTGCAGTTCGCGCAGATCGCCACGGCCTTGATGAGTGCCTTCGTCCTTCCGCAGGGGCTGCGCGAAAAACTCTTCCGCGACGTCGTGCGCGCCCTTACGTTCATGGGCGCCCTGGTCGCCGGCCTGGTTTTTGTCGTCAACCTTCCGATCGGCGGTCTCCTCGCGACCTCGGGCGCCGTGGCCATCGTTATCGGCCTCGCGGTGCAGAGCACGCTCGCGGATGTTTTCTCCGGCGTCGTGCTCAGCGCGACAGAACCTTTCAGCATTGGCGATTCGGTCACCATCGGCGATATCCAGGGCGAGGTCATCGAGAGCAACTGGCGTGCGACCACCCTGCTCAACGGCGACGGCAACACGGTCATCGTGCCGAACAGCTCCGCGGCCAAGTCGAACATCATCAACCAGAGCCGTCCGGAGAAGACCCACGGCGTGGATGTGCCTGTGCAGGTCACGACGCACGCCCGACCGGCCAGCGTGATCGCCGCGCTGACCGATGCGGTGACCAGCACCCGCGGCATTCTCGCGACGCCCGCGCCGACGGTGACCGCGATCGGACTCCACGGGAAACATGTCGATTACCGCGTGGTCGTCTACGTCGACGCGATGAGCGCGAAGGTGAAAGTGCGCAATCAACTCATCGACCAGATCCATCGGCACTTCCTTGCCAACGGCATCCCGCTTTCTTCTGGCCAGCCGGTGCATGACCTGTCCAAGGACGCGGTCAGCCTGCTTCGCGAGATCGAAATGTTCCGTTCGCTCAGCGAGGCGGAGCTGGGCCAGCTCGCCGACGCGATGGACAGAAAGCAGTTCGAGCCGGGCCAGATGATCTACGAGGTGGGCGTGCAGTGCCCGGACGAGCGCCGCGCGCTTTACATCGTCACCTCCGGCGTGGCCGGCCTGCTCGCGGAACACGCCGGACGCTACGTCGAGATCGCGCGTCTTTCACCGGGCGACGCCGTGGGCAGGGCAGGAGTGCTCACGGGTGAGAGTGTGCCCATCAAGCTGCGCGCCATCGGTCACGTGTCGGTTGCCTGGGTTCCCAAAGCAGCATTGACGCCGATCCTGCAAGCCAATCCAGCTGCCGGACAGGACATGCTGGACGGACTCGTCGCCTTCCAGGCGATCGCCTCCGAGGCGTTCAAGGACCTGCCCGTGCAAACCGATTCGCACGCGGATATCTTCCACCGGTTGCTTGCGGGCATGCGTCGCCTGCATGGCCTTTCGCAAAGGCATTGAACGTGGCTTATGTCAGGCCGGAAGCCCGGCTTAGCGAACTGCAGGCGCGACGCATCGCCGCTTTCATGGAAGCGAACCTCGGCGCGCAGGTGCCGTTGCACCAGCTCGCAGGCCTCGTGCATCTCTCGGTCGGACACTTCTGCCGCGCCTTCAAGGGAAGCTTTGGCGAGCGGCCGCGGGCCTATCTGATGCGCCGTCGCGTCGCCTACGCCATGCGGTTGATGCTCTCGACCGATCAGCCGCTGAGCGAGATAGCGCTCGCCTGCGGCATGGCCGACCAGCCGCACTTCTCCAACGTGTTCCGGCGCATGACCGGCGAGACGCCAAGCCGCTGGCGGCTGGACAACAGGCCCCCCGTGCTCCGCGTGCTCACGTCCCAAGCGTCGCGAACATGACGACGGCGGCGACGCCCATCACGGCCGTCGCGGTCCAGCCCAGCCAACGTAGCCAGCCGCGTACGGCAAACGTGCCCATGACGCTGGTTCGCTGGGCGAGCACGAGGATGGCGATCATCATCGGCACGGCGCATACGCCGTTGATGACAGCGCTCCAGTAAAGCGCCTTGATGGGATCGACGGGGGTGAGATTCAGTGCGGCGCCGCCGAGCATCGAAACCACCAGCACGCCATAAAAGAAGGTCGCTTGCTTCGGCGTGTATTCGAGGCCGTAGACGTGGCGCGTGGCACCGCTGCAGGCGAATGCCGTCGCCCCCGCAAGGACCGGCACGGCCAACAATCCGGTGCCGATGATGCCTGCGGCGAAGAGAACGAAGGCGAAACGTCCTGCCAGTGGCTTGAGTGCCAGCGCGGCGTCGGCCGAGGTCTGGATGTCGGTCTTGCCATGCGCGTGCAGTACCGCTGCCGCCGTCAGCATGATGAAGAACGCGACGACGTTGGAAAGGAGCATGCCTACCGACGTATCGATGTTGATCCGCCGCAAGGCATCGGGTCCCTGCGCGGCTTTCTGGAGCAGGGGTTCGCGCTGGTGGCTGGCGCGTATCTCTTCCACCTCCTGCGCAGCTTGCCAGCAAAAGAGGTAAGGGCTGATGGTGGTGCCCAGTATGGCGACGATCGCGACGGCGTATTCCCTGTTCCATTGGAACGCCGGCACGAAGGCGCCGTGGAACGCTTCGGCCCATGGCACCCGGGCGACGAACACGGTGGCGACGTAGGCGAACAGGCTGGCCGTAAGCAGCTTGAGAATCGGCGAGTAACGGGCAAAGGGAATGAAAATCTGCAGCAGGAGCGACAGCAAGGCGAAGGCCATGCCGTAGGCAATCGCAGGACCGCCGATCAGGAGCTGGAGTGCCGCACCCATCGCGGCGACATCGGCGCCGATGTTGATGAAGTTTGCGATGACCAGGAGGCCGATGGTGGCAACCACCAGCCAGCGAGGCAGGTGGTCGCGCATGTTCTGGCCCAGACCCATGCCGGTGACCCGACCGATCCGCGCGCTGATGATCTGAATGCCGATCATCAGTGGCAACGAGAACAGGAGTGACCACAGCGTGGCGTAGCCGAACTTCGCGCCCACCTGCGAATACGTGGCTACACCGCTGGGGTCGTCATCTGCCGCACCGGTGATGAGGCCCCCGCTCAGTCGCTTGAACCATGAGCCGTGATGGATGCGGGGCAGCGACGGAATGCGAACGGATCGTGGCAACGGCACGTGGCACTCCTCGGGTGGAGCGCCGGGCCGTTGCCCGGCGAAGCTGCCACACCCTCATGGTGCGCCAGCGCGCCGAAGGAACAGTGAAGGTGGGGATCAGCCGCCTTGCAGTGCCGGTTCGGCCGCTCGCAATTTCCTGCCGGGGCGGCTGGGCAGCGCGTGCCGCCAGATACGCCAGATGACCTGGCCGAACTGACGGGGCAGGGAGCCTGTGTTGTAGTGCTGGCCGTAGCGTGCGCAGATCTCTTTCACTTCAACGGCGATCGTGGCGTAGCGATTGGCCGGCAGGTCGGGGTAGAAGTGATGTTCGATCTGGTGGCTGAGGTTGCCCGACAGCACGTTCAGCAGCTTGCCGCCCGAGATGTTGGACGAGCCGCGAAGCTGGCGCAGGTACCAGTGACCACGCGATTCGTTGCGGATCGATTCCTTCGGAAACACTTCGGCGTCAGCGGTGAAGTGGCCGCAGAAAATGATGACGAAGGTCCAGATGCTGCGCAGCGTGTTGGCAAGCATGTTGCCCAGCAGCACCGGCAGGAAGAACGGGCCGGCCAGCAGCGGGAACACCACGTAATCCTTGAGCAGCTGGCGACCCATCTTGCGGCGCACCGGGCGGAAATCTTCGCGCATCTGCGCGGTGGATTTCTTGCCGGCGAACCAGCGGCCCACACGAAGCTCCTGGATGGCCACGCCCCACTGGAACAGCACCATGAACACCATGGCGATGACCGGCTGCATCAGGTAGAACGGGCGCCAACGCTGCTCAGGGAAAATACGCAGCAAGCCATAGCCGATGTCGTCGTCCATGCCGCGGACGTTCGTATAGGTGTGGTGCTGGAAGTTATGCGTCTTGCGCCAGTTGTCACCGGTCGCGACGATGTCCCACTCATAGGTATGGCCGTTGAGCTTGGGATCGTTCATCCAGTCGTACTGGCCGTGCATGACGTTGTGGCCCAGCTCCATGTTCTCGAGGATCTTCGACAGGGCGAGCAACACGACGCCGGCGATCCACGCAGGAATCAGCACACTGTGGACGAAGGCGCCGAGGAACAGGAGTGCGCGGCCGGCAACGCCGCACCAGCGCACGGAGGCCACGATTTTCCGGATGTACTTCGCGTCACGCTGGCCGATATCGGCCGTGACCCGGGCGCGGATGGCGTCGAGTTCATCACCGAAGGCCTGCAGGTCGGCGGGCGAGAGAGTGCGGTTGCGGACACGGCTCATAAGGGTACTCAGAGGTCCAGAATCAGGTCGGTGCTCGGCGCGCTGATGCACAGGCGCACTTGCGAAGAAGGTTCGCTGCTGAGATCACCGGTAAGGAGTTGGCGCGTGGTGCCCGACTGGCGCCCACAGGCACAGGTGTTGCAGATGCCCATGCGGCAGCCGTGGCGCGGACGAATGCCCTGCGCTTCGAGGCCTTCCAGCAGCGACTTCCCGCGAGGCAGTTGCAGCGTGCGACCGCTGCGCGCGAGATGCACCTCCACGTCGCCTTCGTCACCGTCGACGCGTACAGGAACGCTGAAAGCTTCAGCGTCGAAGTGGGCGACCTTGCCGTCCAGGCGGCTGCGAGCGGCCTGCACGAAGCCACCCGGGCCGCACGCAAGAACGCGACGCCCGGCGAGCGCGGCGATCGCATCCAGCGACACGGTGTCGATGCGCGGATCCGGCGAGGCGTCCTCGCGGGTGAGCAAATAACGCACACGCAGGCGAGGATGGGCGGCCGCCAGGGCGTCCAGCTCGTCGACGAAGCACAGCTCGTCGCGGCGGCGTGCCCAGTACATCAGATCCACGTTGACCGGCATGCCGCGCGCCGCCAGCGAGCGAAGCAGCGCACGCATCGGCGTGATGCCGCTACCGGCGGCCAGGAGCAGGAGGTCGTCCTTCCCGTTCGGCAGCACCATGTCGCCGAAGGCCGCTCCCAGCGCCACTACCTCACCGATCCGCGCGTCGCGAGCCAGATGGCCGCTGACCCGGCCGCCGGTGATCGCCTTGACCGTGATCTCAAGGTTCCCGTCGTCCAGGACGGTGGGGCTATAGCTGCGTTGCAAACGTCGCCCTTCGATCTCGACATCCACGTTGACGTGCTGGCCGGGGAGCAATCCCCGCCAATGGCGATTGGGCCGGAGAACGAGCGTGACCGCATCGCGGCTGGCCTGCGAGCGGGACACGAGCCTTGCCAGCGGCTGCTCCAGGGTCCACAGCGGGTTGATCCGCGTGGACCAGAAGTCGAACAGGGCCGGCGAGACCACGCGCCGGGCCAGGCGGACGGGCCACAGGGGCCGGGGGGCGAGAATCGCGTTCATGGGGGTCACTATACGCATGCTCATACACCTGTGTATACAGTTGTGCATTGGTGTCGACGGGTTATGATTGACCCTGCTTCCTTCATCGCCGCCCCATGACCTCGATCATCCTGACCCCGTCATCCGTCCTTCCGCTGCCGCGGAAGCCGGCGATTGCGCGTGAGGACCTGATCGTGGCCGCCCTCAAGCTGATCGGGCCGCACCGCAGCCTGTCGACGGTGAGCCTGCGCGAGGTAACGCGTGAAGCCGGCATCTCGCCGAACAGCTTCTATCGCCAGTTCCGCGACATGGACGAACTGGCCATCGCCCTGATCGACCTGGCCGGCCGCTCGCTGCGCACCATCATCGGCCAGGCGCGCGAGCGCGCCACGTCCACCGATCGCAGCGTGATCCGTGTGTCTGTCGAGACGTTCATGGAACAGCTGCGCGCGGACGACAAGCTGCTGCATGTGCTCCTGCGCGAAGGCGCGGTTGGCTCCGATGCCTTCAAGCAGGCGGTCGAACGCGAATTGAGCTACTTCGAGGACGAGCTGCGGGTCGACCTGATCCGGCTGGCGGCCGCCGAGCGCGCCAGGCTGCATGAGCCCGCACTGGTGTCCAAGGCGATTACCCGCCTCGTGTTCGCCATGGGTGCTGTGGCGATGGACCAGCCGCCCGAGCGCGACCCCGAGCTGATCGAACAGATCTCGCAGATGCTGCGCATGATCATTACCGGGGCTCGCGTGCTGGATACCTCGGCGTCCTGACCTCGCCGTCCTGAACCGCGCGGTCGATCCACGTGCAAAATCGGCAGGTTCCCGGCAGGTCCGGTGACTCCCGCTCCCCCCGACGCCATGATGGCGCTGGGGACAGGGAGACCGTATGCCAGGGCAACACCGATCACCACGCGGCGGCGAGTGCACGCTGCCGACCGACGCACTCGACGAACTGGACGTGGCCACACTGCGTCAACTCGACGACACCAGCTTTCTGGCCATCGGCCATCTCGACTGCGCCGCATGCGCTCGCCTTGCCCGCTTCGGGCTGGTCGCCAGGGAAGCGGACGAGTACTGGAAGATCACGCCAGCTGGCCGGCGCATCGCGCGGGCCAAGAATGTCAAACGGGCTAACGGCTAGTGGCACACAAGCACGGAGATGTCCGTGCTCAAGAGCACTTTATGTGTCTCGCTGCCAAGCAATAGGCGGTCCAGCCCACGGGTACCGTGCGAACCCATGACGATGAGGTCGCAATGCTCACGCGCGGCGATGCTGACGATCTCGCAGTAAGGCCGACTGTCGATCACGGTCTGGCTACTGAAAGGCACGCCGGCCGCCTGGGCCTTCGCGCATACATCGCTCAGGCAACCCTGTGTACGTTTCGCCGTTGCTGCCGGCAACGCGTCCGCGCCCTGTATGGCTTCGGCGATATAGACGAAGGCAGGCGTGGGGGGCTCCACGCACAGCACCAGGACCTTGGACCCGAGTTGTGCCGCCAGGCCGATGGCCTGGTCCGCCGCGCGGGTGGACGCGTCCGAGCCGTCCGTCGCAATGAGAATGTGCTTGAACATGATCGCCCTCACAGTGGTGACTTTGGCTAACGTACTCCTGGCATCGTCCGTCAGGGGTTGTTCGTTTGTCGCAGCCTCCTGACCGGGCGTCCTAGCGCGCATCCCGGGCCAGTCTCAGGTCGTTGAATTTCCGCCGCTCGATCACCTCATCGACTTTTCCGTCGGCATCACGGTGAAAGATAAGCAGGTTCCGTTCGTCGTCGCTGCCCATGAAAATATCCTCGCCCAACGGCTGGAGCACGTTGGGCGTGCCGCCAGGATGCGTCGTGTAGCTGAGTTCGCCACCCGTGTTCACAACGGTCCATGCGCGCGTGGGGGCGTAGCGATAGGTTCCGGTGTAGTCGTCGGCGTGTATGTTCTTGACGACGAGCCTGGGTGGTTCGGTCGGCAGGGTGACATCTGCGTAGCCGACGACCTTCCAGTCGTTGCCTTCTTTCACGTAAGTGAGCAGCGCCTGGTACCGCACCGTGAGTTTCTGGCCGAAGACGGTCTCCTGCTCGTATTCCTCCACTTGCAGGGTCGCTGTATTGCCGTGTTGCGTGGCGTGCGGATCCCGCAACTCGATGCTGCCTGAAAAGCCCTCTGGAAAAGGATGAAGGGACGCGATGGTGTCTGCCTTGTGCGTCACCCGCCCGAATTCGTCGATCAGCACGGCATCGTCCGTAAGCAGTCGCTGCCATGGCGCCTTGTCGCCTTTCGGGAGCGCGTCCACGAGGGCTTGTGTGGACGCGACCAGCTCCCTGGTCAGCGCCGGGGGCGCTTCCGCTGCTGAAAGGGAGACGCAGCAAATGAGCAGGGGAAGGGCAAAAACAGCAGGGTTTCGCGTCGCCATACGAGCCTCCTCGGGGAGAGAAAACCGGGACGACCGCGCCTAGGCTTCGCTTCGGGCTTCGTCCCTTGCGAGGGTCAGTGTAAAGACGAGGACCGTCGCGCCGGCAAGTGCCAGAGGAGGGGCGAGGCCCCAGCGCAGCACCATGAACGCGCCCACGGCGGCACCGACGAACAAGGAGAGGATGGCGCGCAGTCGTCGGCCGAGATTGTGCCCGGGTCCGCCCGCGAGGCGGGAATCGGCGGCCAGGCCAGTGATGGTGCGGGTGACGACCGTCGTGGTCAGATCGGGGATATTGAGTTGACGAACCGTCGCGTTGCGGGCGCCCATGGCAATCGCAACGAGGGCGATAAGTATCGATCGGAGGCTCGCACCGGTATCCGAGGGCATGGCGAAGGCGCAGCCAGCTGCGATCCAGAGCAGGCTCGCTTCCAGCGCGGCGGAGGCGATGAGCCAGCGGCGCCGGCTGCGACCGATGAAATAGCGACCCAGACGTCCGGACCCGATCGCGCCCAGGCCGAACGCGAGGAGCGCGAGCACGTAAAGCTCCCAGTGGAACCCGGGCGCCCCCGCAGCGGCGAACCCCAGGAACACGACGTTGCCAGTCATGTTCGCGGTAAACACCTTGCCCAGGCCGAGCACACTCGTCGCGTCGACGATACCCGTGGTCAGCGAAAGCAAGGTGAGCAGGACGACCAGCGGGTCCCGATCGGTTATCGGCGCTGGTGCAGGCATGGGCTCATTCCAGTGGCGCCATATCGAACACCAGCACCTCGCTGTCGACGCCATCGCTCAGGACCACGCGTTGCTCGGCGGTGATCTTCGCCGCGTCGCCTGCCGATAGCGGATGGCCGTTGACGTGCACCGTACCGCGTACGACGTGCACGTACACCAGCCGCTCGTAGTCGATATTGTGATGCGCGGTTTCGTCCGGACCGAACAGGCCTGCGTAGATCCGTACGTCCTGGTGCACGGTCACCGAGCCGTGTTCGCCGCTCTGGCTGGCAACCAGGCGCAGCTTGCCGCGCTTTTCAGAGTCCGGGTAGGTCTTCTGCTCGTATCCGGGCTTCAGGTGCAGTTCGTTGGGGATGATCCAGATCTGCAGGAAGTGGGTCAGCGTCTTCGCGTGGTTCTCTTCCGAGTGGGTCACGCCGCTGCCCGCAGACATGATTTGCACTTCGCCGGGGCGGATCACGACCTTGTTGCCCATGGAATCGCTGTGGGCCAGTTCGCCATCGAGCACGTAGCTGATGATTTCCATGTCGCGGTGGGAGTGCGTGCCGAAGCCGGCGCCGGCAGCGACCCGGTCTTCGTTGATGACGCGAAGCGGCCCGAAGTGCATGTGGTCCTCGTCGCGATAGTCGGCAAACGAGAAGCTGTGGTGCGAATCGAGCCAGCCATGGTTGGCGTGGCCGCGGTCGGCTGCGTGGCGGATGACGAACATGGGTTAACTCCGGAGGGCGCAAGGGGATGGCCGGATCTACGACCAGCATACCCGCGTTAAGCTAGCGGAGCAGGCTTGCAAGCTCTTGCACAAAGCACTGCTTTACCGGCCGATGGCGGCGGAGTGTCACGAAGCGGGACTAAACTGGGTCGTCCTTTGCTTCAGGTTGCCTCGGTGCCATCTCTCGAACCGATTGTCTCTTCCGGTGAACTGACCGCGCTGCGGTTGATAGATATCGCTTACACCATCGATCTCGTGCAAGCCCAGACGCTCTGGGCCGCGCGGGCGAGCAGTGCATTCAGCCGTTCGTACCTGTCCAGCACACCGCCCAAGGCGGTGGCTTTTGGCGTGGCCCCGTTATGGCTTGCGCTGGGCGAAGTCGAGTTGATGCTGGGGTCGGGGCCTGTCGCGGTGCAGCTTTCCGTGCGCCTCTACGACTTCGGCGTGGCGGCGCTGGCGGCACGGGTCAAGGTCAAGGACCAGTCATGGAGCCAGTTTGTCGCCGACTTCGACGCACTCGACCGTCTGCTCGGCCCGGCCGGTCCCCTGGACTTCTGGACGGAGCTGCTCGCCCGCGTTCGCGACATCATTTCACCCGCGCTGGACCGTCCCGCGATCGATGCTTCCCTGGAAGAGGACTACCTGATCGGCACGGTGCATGCGTTCGACGAACCGATGGATGCCGTCGCCCTGAAGGAACGCGTCGACCTGACCAGCCTTCTCTCCGGCGAAAAACGGCGCCTGTCGCCTGCTGCCCGGAAGGAACTGATGTCGCGCAGTTTTTCCTACTACGCGGACGACCTGGTGGTGCTCACCTGGGATCGTGCCTTCATCTACGAGCCCCGCCGCGATTCCGACGTGGCCGACGTGATCGAAGTGGCCAACGCCCAGCTCGTCGAATTCCGCTACTACGACACCTTGCTCGACGACGAGCTGCCGCGGATGTACGACAGGGTGGAGAACGCGCGGAGCGCCGCGTCGGTGTTCGCGTCGCGCCGCTTCGCCAACCTGGCCCGCCGGCTATACACGCTCGTTGCTGAGGTGACCGAGCTGACCGAGCGCGTGGACAACGCCTTGCAGGTCACCGAGGACGTCTACCTGGCGCGCGTCTACAGCACCGCCCTGGGGCTGTTCCGCGTGCCGACGCTGGGCGCCTCCGTGGACCGCAAGCTCGCCATCATCCGCGACACCTATGCGGCACTTTACGAGGAAGCCTCCAGCCGCCGCGCCGAGCTGCTGGAGATCTCCATCGTCGTGCTGATCATGCTGGAAATCACCATCACGTTAGTGCGCGGCTGGTAGACGGTTCGCGGACAGGCGAAGGCCGGTGGCCTTGCAGACATCGATATCGCGGTAGACCTGGCTTCGCCCATCGCGAAACGTGACCTGCACATCGCGAAGGCATGCGCCCCCGGGCAGCCGCACCGTGGTCGAGGTGAGTCCGCCCTGGAGGGGTTCACGCAGGTCGATGGGCTCGTAGCTGGCGGCAGAACCCGTCGTGACCGCGAGCGCCGTGACGCTGTCGAAGCTGCCATTGACGATGCGGAAGAGGCGTCCCGGGCTTGCCGGCGGCTGAAAGTCGGCGGCGATGACGGGACCTGCCAAGGCAAGGATGGCCAGGGCCGCGAGGGTACGGGCGAAACGAATCGGGCGCATGTGCATGGGGCTCTCCTTGGCTGATCGAGGCTCCAGGGAAGCGCTTCGGGCGCCATGCGGAAAGCGATTCGGGACGAATCGTCGTAGCGCGCTGACGAATCGTAGTGGGCCATACGTCACGCTTCCCGGCGTCGCGGGCACGGCCTAACATGGCTCGCTATCCCAGATCGGACGCATCGCCATGAAGGTTCGACTCGGTACCGCACAGATCGGACTCGCCCGTTACATCGGCCTGTGGACCATCGTCGCCGTGGTGTTCGCCGAGCAGCACTACCTGCAGGACGACCTCTCGGGTCATACGTGGAGCATCTTCGATTACCTGCGCTGGTCGCTGATCCAGTGGTACACCTGGGCCGCACTGGCGCCGCAGGTGTTCCGGCTGGCGGCGAGGTATCCCATTCGCCCACCCGTGCGATTGCGCGGACTGGGCATGCAGCTGCCCTTGAGTTTTGGCGTGACGCTGCTGGCGCAGATCATCGGTGCGTTCATCTCGATGTTCACCGAAGGCAGCTCCCTTGGCGAGCAGCTGAGTCAGTTTGTCGGGCAGCACTTCGCCACGGGATTGCTTACCTATTGGGCGCTGTTTGCGATCCAGCAAGCCATGCACTTCCACGACGAGAAGACGCGCCGCGAAGTCGAGACCGGGCGTCTTGCCACCGAGCTCGCACAATCACGACTGCAGGCTCTGAAATCGCAGTTGCAGCCGCATTTCCTGTTCAACACGCTGCATGCCATCGCCACCTTGCTCAAGGAAGACGCACTCTCGGCAGAAGATATGCTGCTGCGCCTGAGTGAGCTGCTTCGTGCCTTTCTCGAAGACTACGATGGCCAGGAAATAAGCTTGCGGCGCGAGCTGGTGTTGCTGGACCTCTATCTCGGCATCCAGCAGATGCGCTTCAAGGACCGCCTGACCACGCGAATCTATGTGTCGCCGGATACGCTCGACTGTGCGGTCCCCAGCCTGATCCTCCAACCCATCGTCGAGAACGCCATTCGACACGGTATCGGGGAACGACTGGGCGTCGACTGTATCGAGATCGAGAGTCGCCGCGACGGCGATACGCTTCGCATCGAGGTGCGCAATCGAAACAGCACGCTCGAAAAGGAAGGACAAACCATCGGCAAGAGTGCAGGGCACGGCATTGGCTTGTCCAACACGGAGTTACGTTTGCGCGAACTCTATGGAGACGCCGCCCACGTCCGTCTGGACATGATCTGGCCACAGGGTGTGGTTTGCCGGATCCAGCTGCCGTTTCGTGAGATCGAGGAAATCGATGACGCACCCGAGGTCGTGACTGCATGACGATCACCGCGCTGGTCGTCGATGACGAGCCGCTCGCCCGCAGCGCCATCGTGCGCCTGCTGCGCGACGATCCGGACATCGAGATACTGGGCGAATGCGGCGACGGCGTCTCCGCCGTGCAGGCTATCCGCAACCAGTCGCCGGACCTCGTTTTCCTCGATATCCAGATGCCCGGCATCCAGGGCATGGATGTCGTGGCGACCATCGGCGCGGCACGGATGCCGGCCACCGTTTTCGTCACCGCGTTTGAGCACTACGCCGTCAAGGCGTTCGAGGCAAACGCCGTGGACTACCTCGTCAAGCCCTTCAGCCGGCAGCGTTTCACTGAAACCCTGCAGCGCGCGAAGGCGCGGTTGTCCGCCGTTGCGGTGCATGCGGCGGCCGGTTCCGGCATACAACAGGTGCTCGACGCGCTCAAACAGCGCGACAACTATCTCGAGCGCATCCCGGTACGTACCGACGAACACGTGGCCTTCGTCGACGTGAGCGACATCGTCTGGATCAAGGCTGACGGCAATGTCGTGCAGATCCATCTCGCTGACCGGCAGTACGAACTGCGGGAAACCATGGCGGCCCTCGCCGAGCGGCTCAACCCGAATCAGTTCGCCCGCATCCACCGCTCGGCGATTATCAACGTCCGGCGCGTACAGGCCATCCATCCGTGGTTCAACGGCCACCATGTAGTCACCATGGACACCGGACAAAAGCTACGCATGAGCCGCTACCAACACGAAGCCTTCCTCCGCCTCGTCTCGACGCGCACCGATCCACGCCCCGGCTAGCACCAGTGTAGGAGCCGATTCATCGGCGATCCCGCGCCAGCGGGCCCGTTCTCCTTCACCTCGCAATCGCTTCACGCGACCCACGACACGCTGCCTCGTTATACGCGCTCACCATTGATGCGCAAGAACTTACGAGGCGCGCCATGCCAGTCAAGGGAACCGTTGAACCGGAAGATCGCGCAGCACGCCTGACGGCGCTACGTAACCTCAAGATGGCGCGCTCGGCACACGCGTTCGTCCGCGGCAATACGGTGCAGTTCTACGACTGGCTCGAACATGGCGGACGTACGCTGCCGAAGGGGCCGGACATCTGGATATGCGGTGACTGCCACGTCAGCAACATCGGGCCGGTGGCGGACAACAACGGCGGCATCGACATCCAGATCCGCGATCTCGACCAGACCGTCATGGGCAATCCCGCGCATGACATCGTGCGACTGGCCGTGTCGCTCGCCACCGCCGCCCGTGGTTCCGATCTCCCAGGCGTGATTACGGCGCGCATGGTCGAGCAGCTCATCGACGGCTATGAGCGCGCCATGGGAAGCGGACGCAAGGACTATCGCCTCGTCGAGCGTCCCTCGTGCATCGGCCTGGTCATGAAGGCGGCGACCAGGCGCCGCTGGAAGCATCTGGCCGAGGAACGCATCGCGGGCCCGAAGCCGTCCATTCCGCTGGGCCGCCGCTTCTGGGCAGTCACCGATGAAGAGCGCGCCGAGCTCGAGGCATTGGCGTCGGGTGCCGACATGCAGAAGCTGGTCGCGCAACTCGTGCATCGCAAGGACGATGCCACGGTCGAGCTCGTCGACGCCAAGTACTGGGTCAAGGGCTGCAGTTCGCTGGGACGGCTTCGCTACGCGTTGCTGATGCGCGTGAGCGGCGGCAAGGAGCTCTGCCTGGTCGACGTCAAGGAGGCACTGCGCGCGGCCGCGCCACGAAGTGCGACGGCGGATATGCCTCGCGACAACGCTCTCCGCGTAAAGGAGGGCGCGCTCCATCTTGCGCCCAACCTGGGCCAACGGATGATGGCCTCGCGCATCCAGGGCAAGACAGTTTTCATTCGCGAGCTGCGTCCGCAGGACCTGAAGATCGACCTCGAACAGATGGAACCCGCCGATGCCATGGAGGTCGCCCGTTATCTGGGCAACGTGGTGGGCAGGGCACACGCAGCCCAGTTGAATCGCGACCAGCGCAAGAGCTGGCTCGCCGAACTCGCGCGCAACCGCCCGCAGAACATCGAGGCGCCATCGTGGCTATGGCGTAGCGTGGTGGAGCTGGTTCAGGCGCACGAGGGCGGGTACCTCGAGCATTGCCGGAAATACGCTGGAGCGCTCGCCTAGGTGAACGAATACGCGAAGTCGTAGCTGTGCTTGCCGTCGGCGATGATGATTTTCATCGAGCCGCTCAGCCCCCTCAGTTCGTCGGTGCCCGATTCGGGGACCACGACGATCGTCCATTCCGTCGGAGCACCACCCACCATCAAGGCGCGGTGGATCATGACGAAGCTGCCCCTGCGACCACCCAGCGTGCCGCTGATTTTCTCCAGCGCCACGTAACCGCCTGAGGTCTTGCCGTCGCCAGCGCCAAGCATCTCGCCCTGGCCGGTACCTTCGAGGTCTCCCTGGAACTGCTTCTGCAGTGACAGGCGCGATAGCCCGGATCCCTCGGCGGCGGGGTTATCCGGCGTCTGCGGTTTGACCTCGACGCTGAAGTTGCCTCTGGCCTGTTGCAAGGATGCGTTGCTGTTCATGGGATCTCCGGGCGTGGCGAATGTGACTGCCTTCACGGGTTATACGCTCCCCGGGCGCCAGGGACGATATCTGCCCTACCATACGGTCAACATCCCGGCACAAGGCCCCAGGTCCGCCCATGCAAGCCCTCCTGTTCGACCGCTTCGGCGGCACCGACGTCCTGCGCTGGGACACCATCGCCGACCCGGTTCCCGGCCCTGGCCAGGTGCTCGTCCGTACGCAAGCCGTAGGCCTGAACTTCGCAGACGTGTATCGCCGCAACGGCACCTATCATCTCTCGGGCGCCGCGCCCTGGATCCTCGGCTACGAAGGGGCAGGTGTCGTCGTGTCGCCCGGGAGCCCCTATCCCCAAGGCAGCCGGGTCGGCTTCGCCGACATGCCGTTCGCCAACGCCGAACTGGTCGCCGTCGACGTGGACAAGCTGATTCCGTTGCCGGACGACATTTCGGCAGAGACGGCCGCGGCCGTCCTGCTGCAGGGCCTCACCGCGCAATACCTGGTGACCGATAGCTCGAATCCCCAGCCGGGCCAGGTGGCACTGGTGCATGCCGCCGCCGGCGGCGTTGGCCTCCTGCTGGTGCAGATGCTGCGTGCCAAGGGCGTACTCGTGGTCGGTGTCGCCTCGTCCGACGCCAAGCGTGACGCCGCGCGGCGCGCGGGCGCCGACATGGTCATGGGCTACGAAGACCTCGTCGAGCGTGTACAGGACGCGACCGAGGGGGCGGGCGTGCACGTCACCTACGATTCCGTCGGGCGCACGTTAGGCGACAGCCTCGCCGCCACGCGCACGGGCGGTACCGTGGTCTTTTACGGCATGGCCGGCGGCGATCCGGACCCCGTCGATCCGCGCCTGCTGATGGACCGTTCGCTGACCCTCACCGGCGGCGACCTATGGAACGTGCTCGTCAACGCCGAGGTGCGCAGGCAGCGCGCCTCTGAACTGTTCGCTCTTATCCGCAAAGGCTCGCTGGTTCCGACGATCGCCGGCACGTTTCCCCTGCGCGATGGCGGCAAAGCACACGCGTTCCTGGAGAGCCGCGGAGCGATCGGCAAAGTGGTGATGCTCACTTGATAACCCAGCGCTGGACACCCCGCGTGTCGGCGTTGCTCCTGGGTGTGCACGCGGGCATCGCGATGTTCGTCACCGTGCGGACCCTGAGCTGGAGTTATGCGGCGGTGCTCGTCATCGCCGTGCTGGCGTTGTACCTCTGCTGGCGTCGCAGCATCCAGGCGGTGGAGCACAACAAACCGCTGTGGTGGATCCTGTTTGGCGCCATCCTGGCGAAAACGACGGCACTGGCCCTGTTGTTCGCGGATTCGCTCCTGAATGCCGAAGGCACGCTGGTGATGGTCGATCCCAGCTTCTATTTCTGCATGGCGAGCCTGCTGATGATCGCGGCAGCGACGTACAACCCGACGGGACCGATGTTCCGCTGGACGACGGCAGCGGATACGCTGCTGGCCATCGCGCTGGCGGCGATGTTTTACGTGACCTTGCATCATGCCGTCGATCCATCTTCGCCGGCTGCTTCGGCCTCGTTCCTCATCCTGCTGTTCGACGGCCTCGATGCCCTCGTCGCCCTGTTCGCCACCATCCGCCTGCTCGGCACACGTCGCAAGGACGAACGCCGGTTCTTCTTCGTGCTGGCGACGTTCGCGTGGGTGGATGGCATCTGCGCCGCGGCGCACAACCGCTTGCTGTCGCTCACCGAGTCCTACCTGCCTGAACTGCTCCTTTCGATTCCGCTCCTGGTGCTCGGTGTGCTCGTCAGCCGCAGGAGTATCGGCTGGCTTCGCGGCTATCGGCCCTCACGCACTGCCATCTACCTGTCCGGCAGCGTCAGCCCGTTCGTGCTCTGCCTGGCCTTATGCGCTCTGGTGTTCTTCCTGTTGAAATCCCAGCCGGTGCTTGCCATGGTCATCCTCGCCGTGGCCTTGACCGTCTACGCGGCGCGCAACGCGATCGTGATCGGCTATCACCTGGCCGTGGAAGACGAGCTGCGCCTCTTAAGGCGCGGCCTCCAGTACACGGCCAACCACGACGAGCTGACTGGCCTGCAGAATCGTCGCGGCCTGTTCCTGGCGCTCAGGCGTGCGCTCGATCGCACCGACGATGAGAAGCCCTGCGTCAGCCTGGCGATGCTCGATGTGGATCGGTTCAAAGGCTTCAACGACGCCTATGGCCACCTCGCCGGCGATGCATGCCTTACCCTCGTCGCCCAGGCCTTGCGTGCGGCGCTGACGGTCGTACCAGGCTCGGTCGTGGCGCGGTATGGCGGTGAGGAGTTCGTGGTCGTGTTGCCCGGCATCGATGCCAGCGAGGCGTTGGGCATCATTGAAACGGTTCGGCAGGATGTCTACACCCTAGGCATCGCCAACCGTCACGGCATCGACGGCCTGGTAACGATCAGTGCGGGCATCGCCACGCATTGCGCGCCGAACCCGGTGAGCGCGGAAACGTTGCTGAACCTCGCCGACGAGGCGGTGTACCGGGCAAAAGCGGCCGGGCGCAACCGCACGATGTGACAGCTATCGGCGAGTTCACACCGGTGAAGGCTGCTTTGACGGCACGTAGTGCATGTTAGGCGCCCGACCAAGCCGAGGTGTGCCATGGCCAAGAAAGCCCCGTCGGCGGCAAGTGCTGCCGCTCAGAAGAACACTGCAGAATTCCCGAAAGACCGACGTGGGCAAGGCGATGAACTCCACCAGACGGCCGGTGGCGAGCATGCATCGCTGACAACGAACCAGGGCCTGGTGATCGGAGACAACCAGAACTCGCTGAAAGCCAACGCCCGCGGTCCCACGCTGTTGGAAGACTTCATCCTTCGCGAGAAGATCACCCACTTCGACCATGAGCGCATTCCGGAGCGGATCGTGCACGCGCGCGGTTCGGCGGCGCACGGCTTCTTCGAGCTGACAGCCTCGCTGGCCGAGTACACCACCGCTCGTGTCCTTACCGAGGTCGGCGAGCGCACACCGTTGTTCACGCGGTTCTCCACGGTCGCCGGTGGCTCGGGCTCGGTGGACACCCCGCGCGACGTGCGTGGCTTCGCCGTGAAGCTCTACACGAAGGAGGGCAACTGGGACCTGGTTGGCAACAACATCCCGGTGTTCTTCATCCAGGACGCGATCAAGTTTCCCGACCTGATTCATGCCGTAAAGATGGAACCCGACCGCGGCTTCCCGCAGGCGGCGAGCGCGCACGACACGTTCTGGGATTTCATCTCTCTCACGCCCGAGTCGATGCACATGATCCAGTGGGCGATGTCCGATCGGACCATTCCGCGCTCGCTGCGCATGATGGAAGGCTTTGGGATCCATTCGTTCCGCCTGCTGAATGCGAAGGGCAAGTCCACCTTCGTCAAGTTCCACTGGCGGCCGAAGCTTGGCCTGCAATCGACGGTGTGGGACGAGGCAGTGAAACTCGCCGGCGCCGATCCGGACTTCCATCGTCGCGACCTGTTCGAGGCGATCCAGGCGGGCAACTTCCCCGAGTGGGAGCTCGGCGTGCAGCTCTTCACGGAGGCGCAGGCGGCGAAGTTCCCATTCGATCACCTCGACTCGACCAAGCTCATCCCCGAAGAACTCATCCCGCTGAAGATCATCGGCCGGATGGTGCTGGACCGCCGGCCGGACAACTTCTTCGCCGAGACCGAGCAGGTCGCGTTCTGTCCGTCGCACCTGGTGCCCGGCATCGACTTCAGCAACGACCCGCTGCTTCAGGGGCGCCTGTTCTCCTACCTCGACACGCAGTTGTCGCGCCTGGGTTCGCCGAACTTCCACCAGCTGCCCATCAACGCACCGAAGTGCCCCTTCGCCAACCAGCAGCGCGACGGCCACATGCAAACGCAGGTCCCCAAGGGACGTGTCGCCTATGAGCCGAGCTCGTTGCAGGCCGACTCGCCGCGCGAAGATCCCGCCCTCGGTTTCCGCAGCGCCGCCGTGCAGGAAGAAGGAACGCGAGAGCGCGTCCGTGCCGAAACCTTCGCCGATCACTACAGCCAGGCCCGTTTGTTCTTCACCAGCCAGACAGCGTTCGAGCAGGCGCACATCGCCTCGGCCTTCGTGTTCGAGCTGTCGAAGGTGGATGCGGTGCACGTGCGTGAAGCGATCGTCGGACACCTCCGTCATGTCGACGAGGATCTGGCCAGGCGCGTCGCGGCTGGACTGGCCATGTCGCCTTTACCGAAGGCGCCCAAAGCGGCCGCTCCCGTCGTGCCGATGAAGCCCTCTCCCGCCTTGCAGATCATCGGCAAGATGAAGGCGACCCTGCAGGGACGTGTCGTGGGTATCCTCATCAACGACGGCTCGGACGGCGTTGCGGTGGCGAAGCTGCGTAAAGCGATCGAAGGCGCGGGAGCCACCGTGAAGATCGTTGCGCCGAAGGTCGGCGGGGCGAAGCTGGCCGATGGCACGCTGCTCGTTGCCGACGGGCAGCTGGCTGGTACGCCGTCGATCAACTTCGATGCCGTGGCCATCCTGCTGTCGGCGGAGGGTGCTGCCGCACTCACGAAGGAAGCCGCCGCGATCGACTTCGTTCGCGATGCCTTCGGGCACCTGAAAGCCCTGGCCCTGGACGATGGTGGACGCGCGCTCTTTGCCAAGGCGGGACTGGAAGCCGATGCGGGTGTGGTCAAGGCGTCGGACGCGGATGCGTTCGTCACCTTGGCATCCACCCGGCAATTTGCGCGAGAGGCGAAGGTGCGTACGCTGGCGTGAATCGGCCCCTCCGGGGTTGACCGCAGCACGGCCTGGCGCTAATGGTGTCGTTCGTCCACGTCACGAGTTGCCCATGAACGCCAGGCCCTTCGCTACCTTAGCCATGACCGTGCTTGGTCTGTCGACCACCATGCCCTCGTCAGCCGCCGATGCTGACAACAAGGCGGTGCTTGCACCTGTCCAGGCGTTCTTCGACGGCATGGCGAAGTACGACAGCGCCGCCATACGCGCCACCGTGCAGCCGGAAGGCAGCGTCGCCTTGTTGCGTAAAGGCAAGGTGGTGCGCATGACCCTGGGCGAATTCGCCGATCACATGAAGCCCGCGAAGGATCGCATCGAGGAGCGCATCTACGATCCGCTCGTCAGGGTCGACGGTGATATTGCGTTCGTGTGGGCGCCGTACGATTTTCTGGTCAACGGCCAGGTGAAACATTGCGGAACGGATGCGGTGAACCTCATCCGTATCGACGGTCGCTGGCTGATCGCCGGTATTGCGGACAACAGCCGGGATACGTGTCCCGCCCGCTAGGGTAGGGTACTCAGGCGTCGCCGAAGGCCAGGTCGATCTCGTTGGAGATGGCCACCATGGCGGCGCCATACCCCGGTTGAGGCTCACTGCCGGGTGGTCCGAGCAGACGGCTGAGATGCGAAGCGGCGTCGGCGATACCGTCGTAGCCTTCAGGTGCGGCCAGGGATGCGATGCGACGCGCACGGAAGCGGCTTTCGTCAAGGTCGCCGGCCACCGCGGCCTCGTTCATGGCCACGGCGTCGAAGATGATGTCGCCCATGGTGAGGCTATCGGTTTCCTGGCGGCGCACGGCGTAAGTCCCTGATTCGACCCGGGGGAAGCATACAGCGGGCGGCACGGCGCGGGCGTCATCAAAATGTGAAACAGACCGCCCTTTGGCTAATTGCCGTAGATATTGCCCAGCGCGGCCATCTTGCCTTTGATTACGTCCATATCGGCGTTCACCAGGTCCGACGGGCTCAGGTCGTGACCGAAGAAGCGCTTGAGGATTTCCTTCGGGGGCGCATCGAAGCCGGACGCCATCATCGCCTCGTAGCGCTTCTGGAAATCGCGTGGATCGCTTGTCGCCATGGCAAACATCTTCGTTGCCAACAGCCCGGCATACAGGTAATTGGCGAGGTAAAGAGGATCCTGGTACATCAGCCGTTTGCCGATCCAGGCATGTTTCAGTTCCGGATCGATGCCGGGCCAGATCTCAAAGCGGCCGGTGGTAGCCAGCGTGAGCGCGTCCAGGTCGGCCGCCTTGCGGATCTTGCCGGCCATCACCCCGTCGTAGATGGCTTCCTCGAGTTGGGCTTCTTCGGCGGAGGTGAAGATTTCGAAGGTCATCTCGTCCAGCTGGGCTTGCAGGTAGTACGCCCGCGTGGGCGCATCGGGCGCATGTTTGTAGAGGTGCTCGTAGAACAGCATTTCGTTGAGAATGGCGATGGCCTCGTGCATCCAGCTGGGGCCGTGGTTGTAGAACGGCGAGACGCCGTGCGCATTCATCAACTCGCTGTGCAGCGCGTGGCCACCTTCGTGCGCGACGACACTGGCGCCTTTCAGGTCCGACTGCCACTGGCCGAGAAAAAGGCCCGGTGGTACGCCGGGAGCAGCGATCGAGAACGCGTCGTTGACACGACTGCCGCTGGCGTCGCCGAGGTCTGTACGGTGCGCCGCCGGATCCAGCAATGCCGTGAAACGCGCCACGTAATCGCGTCCCAGCGGCGCGAGCGCTGCCGGAACGATGCGACGAATCTGCGCATAGTCGAAGACCGGCGCCGTGAAGCCCGATGGCGGCAGCGTCATGTCCCAGCTGTGCACGTCGGCGATCTTTGCCACACGGCTGACTTGGCTGGCCCGCAGTCGCTGGTAATCCATGAGCACGGCGGCGCGCTGCTGCACAGCTTGTGCCGTCGCGTCGACGTCGGCGCGGTCGAACTGGCGACCGAAGTAAACGGCCTCGGGCGCATCGGCGAAGTGCTGCAGGTGCGCGGTCTTGTCGTTGAGACGCACGATGCCGATCAGCAGGGAGGCGTAGGTTTCTGCGTTGAGGGCGTTGGCCGCCTGTTTCTGCTGCCACGCCTGTTGCCTCACGGCGCGATCCGGATCGGTGCCGAGGCGCTCCGCGTCCTTGCCCGCGTCGAAGTCGCCCGCGCTCGTGTGCACCGTGCCGTAGACGGTCGCCCGGCGCGTCTTCTGATAGGCGTTGCGCAGCGCCGTACTACCCTGGTCCGAGACCTCGTCCATGATCGTCTGTTGCTCGGGCGGGAGCTCGTGCGGCAGGCCGCGAAGGGCGCGATCCAGCACATAGGCATAGTGCTTCAGCTCAGGCGTTTCCCGGGCCGCCTGGTCGAACCCGGGCTCACCCAAGGCACGCAACGTGTTGCGAACCGTCATGACGAGGTTGCCCTCGTCGGTCTGCACCGCGCTGAGCGCGTCCGCGGCCGCGTGATCGTCGATATCGAGGGCGGTGAGCAGGTGCAGGTACGCGATATGCCGCTGGCCGCGGGCCAGCAACGCCTCCGCGCGGCGCAGATACGCAAGCAGGTCGCCGGGCGAAGAAGCGGCCAGGACGGGCAGGGCCGTCATGTCGGCTTCGAGGGCGACCCGATCGGTCGCTTCACCGGCGGGGGACGCGAAGTACGCCGTCGGATCGATGTGATACGTGTCGGCGACCGCAAGGCCGGGGACGCAGAGGAGCAGGGTAACGAGCAGGCGAGGTGTGCGCATGGCCCAACGGTAGCAACCGCGACGGCAGGCTGCTTTACCGGGATTAACGTGCGTTGCCTGCGCTTAGCGGACGGCCTGCCGCCATGCCGTCGGCGTGGTGGCATGGACGGCACGGAACGAGCGCGAGAACTGCGTCGCGCCGGCGAAACCGCATTCCAGCGCGATATCCAGGAGAGGACGCCGTGTGGCGCGGAGCAACTCGGCAGCACGCTCCACCCGCAGGCGGCGCACGTAATCGCCGATGGTGCATTCGTGAACGGTGCGGAAGGTGCGGGCCAGGTGAACAGGGTGACGTCCGGCGATGCCCGCGAGCTGGTCGAGCGTCATCTCGCGCGTCGGGTCGTCGTGCAGGAAGTCGCGTACGCGTCGAAGCCACGCGGGCTCGTTGTGCGTTCGCTGGTCCAGCCCACGCGCGGCCAGCGCCAGCGCTTCCATCGTCAGCCCCTGGGCGGATAGCCCCGCAAAGGCGTCGCCGAGCGCAAGCTGTTCGACGATGCGCCGTCCCAGCCCGAGCAGCTCCCTGGAGCGGCGAAGCAGTGGGCGTCCGTCGAGCCGCGCCGACTGGCCGGCGAGCAGCTCGGTGGTTTCGGTGTCGGGGGAGAAAATGACCTTGCGCGCGCCGTCGCGGCCAAAGCGCTGGGCGTGTGTCGCATGGGCTGGGCAGAACAGAAGGTCGCCCGGTTCGTGTTCGTTGATTTGCCCGAGGATGCGCTCTTCGTAGCCGCCGGCGATGACGAGACAGAACCAGGCTTCGTCGTGGGCGTGAGCGGCCATGTCGCCATGGGGGACGTAGTCGGACACGTGCAGCTCGGTAATGCCGCTCATCCAGTGCTCCTTGCGTTGCTCAGTGCGGTACCAGCAGCCGGAAGAGCCCGGCGACACAGGCTACCGCGGCGACGCCTCCCAGATAAAGCGCCACGAACCAGGCCGCCTGGCGCAGGCGTGGATGCTTCGCCATCAGTGATAGCCCTCGTCGCCGTGCCGCACCTTTCCGCGAAAAACCCAGTACGCAAGGACGGTATACGAAAGGATGATCGGAATGACGATGGCGGCGCCGACCAGCGTGAACACCTGGCTGGAACGCGGCGCGGACGCTTCCCAGATGCTCAGCGAGGGCGGAATGATGTTGGGGAAGATGCTGATCAGCAGTCCGCTGTAGCCAAGGAACACGATGGCCAGGGTGAGCAGGAAGGGCGCCCGGTCCGCGCCGCGCCGCACGCTCGTCAGGATGCCGATGACGCAGGCGAGCACCAGGACGGGCACCGGCAGGAAGAAAAGCAGGTTGGGCATGGTCAGCCACCGGGCGGCCACACCGGGCTGGCCCAGCAGGGTCCAGATGCTGACGATGCCGACGGCAGCGGCCAGGCACAGTGTCAGCGGACGCATCAGCACCGCCATGCGACGTTGCAGCTCGCCCTCGGTCTTCATCAACAGCCAGCCACAACCCAGCGTGGCGTAGGTCAGTAGCAGGCCGATGCCGGTGAACAGGTTGAAGGGTGAGAACCAGTCGAAGGGACCGCCGACGAACTTGCCGTCGCGCACGTCGATACCCTGCAGCAGGCTGCCCAGGATCACACCCTGGGCGAACGTCGCCACGCCCGAGCCGGCGATGAAGGCGAGATCCCACAGGTGCTGCGTGCGCCGGGCCTTCGCCCTGATTTCGAAGGCCACGCCGCGGAAGATCAATCCGCACAGCATCGCGATGATCGGCAGGTAGGTGGCCGGAAGAAGCACCGAGTAGGCCACGGGAAACACCGCGTAGAGGCAGGCACCCCCCAGCACCATCCAGGTTTCGTTGCCGTCCCACACCGGGGCGACGGTGTTGAGCATGACTTCGCGCTCGCCTTCGCGATCGAAGAACGGAAAGATCAGGCCGATGCCAAGGTCGAACCCATCTAGCATGACGTAGAGGAACACGCCGAAGCCGATGATGGCCGCCCAGATCACGGGCAAGTCGATATGCATGGCGTGGTTACTCGTCGATGGGATCGGTGGGGCGGGAAAGCGGACGATGGTCGAAGCGATCGCGTCCCCGGCCGGTGTCGCCCGAAGAGCCTTCGGCTTCGTCGCGCGGGAGGTCGGGACCCTTCGCCATCAGCTTGAGCATGTAGTAAATGCCCGTGCCGAAGACCAGGAAGTACACCATGATGAAAATCATCAGCGAGGTGCCGACCTGGTCCACCGTCAAGGAGGTCGATACCGCGTCGCGGGTGCGCATCACGCCGTAGACCACCCAGGGCTGGCGACCGGCTTCGGTCGTGATCCAGCCTGCGAGTAGCGCGATCAATCCGCTCGGACCCATGAGCAGGACGAAGCGCTGGAACCAGCGCGCTTCGTAGAGTTGCGCGTTACGTCGCAGCAGCAGGCCAAGCAGGGCGAGCAACAGCATCAGCAGGCCCATGCCGACCATGATGCGGAAGCTCCAGAAAACGATGGTCGAGTTGGGCCGGTCTTCGCGCGGGAACGACTTCAGCCCCTGGATCTCGCCGTTCCAGCTATGCGTGAGGATCAGGCTGCCCAGGTGGGGCACCTTGATGGCGAAGTGCGTCGTCTCGTTCTCCATGTCGGGCCAGCCGACCAGGTTGAGCGAGGTGCCGCCGTGTTCGGTTTCCCAAAGGCCTTCGATGGCGGCGATCTTTGCGGGCTGGTGTTCGCGCGTGTTGAGGCCGTGCGCGTCCCCGGCGGCGATCTGGATCGGCACGACGACAAGGATCATCCACAGCGCCATGGAGAACGACTTGCGGATGCCCGCATCGCGCCGGCCACGCAACAGGTGCCACGCCGCGCAGGCGCCGACGAGCATCGCGGCCACGATGAAGGCGGCCAGTGCCATGTGCACGAGGCGGTACGGGAACGAGGGGTTGAAGACGATTTTCAGCCAGTCGACCGGTACGATCCGGCCGCCGATCACCTCATAACCCTGTGGCGTCTGCATCCAGCTGTTGGACGACAGGATCCAGAAGGTGGAGATGAGCGTGCCGGTAGCCACCATGAGCGTGGCGAAGAAATGGGCCTTCGGGCCGACCCGGGTCCAGCCGAACAGCATGATGCCGAGGAAGCCGGCTTCGAGAAAGAATGCCGTCATCACCTCGAAGGCGAGCAGGGGGCCGGTGACCGAACCGGCGAACGCGGAAAAGCCGGACCAGTTGGTACCGAATTCGTAGCTCATCACCACGCCCGAGACCACGCCCATGCCGAAGCCCACGGCGAAGATCTTCGACCAGAAGAAAAACAGCTCCTTGTAGACCACCTTGCCGGTCTTCAGCCACAGCCCCTCCAGCACCGCGAGGAAGCTGGCCAGGCCGATGCTGATCGCCGGGAACATGATGTGGAAGGACACGGTGAAGGCGAACTGCCACCGGGCAAGAAGAAGCGCCGTGTCGGATACGTTCACGCGAATGTCCGTGCATGGGGGGCTGGCCGCCAGTATCCCAAGCCGCATGCCCCCATGGATTGTGCAAATCAGGCACGCCAGCGCGGCTTATCGTCACGCCGATTCGGCAGCCTCACTAAAGCTTGAGGTTGCGGAGCCGATGATCCTGCGACCTTGCACAAGGAAACACCGTGAAGCCTCGCCTCCTGCCGCTCGTCTGCTGCCTTGTCCTTGTTGTCGCAGGCTGCCGTGGAGACGACCTCCACCTCTCGGGTAAATCCGCGGACGGCGCCGATATCGTCGTCGATGGCCAGCGCGGCACGGTGAGCTGGCGCTGGGGCCCCAAAGCCTATTCGCAGCCTTTTACGCTGGAAAAAAAGGATGTCTCGCACGCACCGAGTGGCTGGGACGGCAGCATGGACCTGAAACTGAGCGGCGGCCGCCGTCTTTCCCTTAAAGGCGAGCACGGCACCTTCATCTGCGAGCACGGCTGCGACGACCTGCACCTCCCCCTGCTATGGACCGTCGCGGACAAATAGCCCGCCCACGGCCCGTAGCGCCGCCCCTTGTGGGAGCCGATTCATCGGCGATCCCGCGCAGCGGGCATAATCGGCCAAACCGCGGAGCCGTTTGACGATGGACAATCCCACCCCGGCGCGAGTCCTGACTCGCGGCACCCTTTATGCGATGGCGCTGGCGGCCGGCCTGGCCGTCGCCAACATCTATTACAACCAACCCATGCTCGGCATCATGGGGCGCGACCTTCACGACGGCGGCGTGGAGCGCTGGATTCCGATGCTTACCCAGCTCGGCTATGCAGCGGGTCTGCTCTTCCTGGTGCCACTAGGCGATGCGCTGGAACGCCGTCAGCTCATCGTCGGGCAGTTCGCGGTGTTGGCCATCGCACTGGTCGGGGCCGCGCTTGCGCCCGGGCTGACAACACTCGCGATTGCCTCTGTACTGATCGGTGCTATGGCGACCGCTGCGCAGCAAATCGTTCCCTTCGCGACTCTTCTTGCTGAGCCATCCAAAAGGGGTGCGGCGGTCGGTACCGTGATGAGCGGTTTGCTGACGGGCATTCTGCTCAGTCGCACGATTGCCGGTTTCGTCTCCAGTGCCGCAGGATGGCGGGCCATGTTCTGGCTCGGCGTGCCCATTGCACTGATGGGCGCCGTGCTGATGCGCCTGCGCCTGCCCGAACACCATCCAGCGCGGCGCGTCAGTTACGGCGAACTGATGTCCTCGCTGGTCGGTCTTTGGCGACGCGAGCCCTTGCTGCGTCGTGCGTCGTTGACCCAGGCCGTGATCTTCGCCTCATTTTCCGCGTTCTGGACGGTGCTGGCGCTCCGCCTGGAACAGCCGCCACTGAATCTGGGCGCGGCGTCGGCGGGCCTGTTCGGCGTGGTCGGCGCCGTCGGCGTGGCGATGGCACCGCTGGCCGGACGCGTCGCGGATCGACGCGGACCCTGGCTGGTGATCGCCGCTGGTGCGCTGTCGACCGTCGTTGCCTGGGCCGTCTTCGCGCTGTGGCCATCGTTGGCGGGGCTCATCGTTGGCGTCATCTTGCTCGACTTCGGCGTGCAGATCGCCTTGGTGTCGCACCAGCACCTGGTCTACGGGCTGCACCCGGAATTCAAGAGTCGGCTCAACACCCTGTTCATGACGACCATGTTCCTCGGCGGCGCGGCGGGTTCGTTCGTTGCTGCCGAAACCTGGCGGCATGCCGGCTGGCTGGGCGTGTGCATCCTGGGCGGCGGGCTTGCTGGCATCGCGCTGGTTTCGCGCTTGTTGCATCGCGTGCCAGCGGCGCACTGACGCTCCACACAGGTGCACCGTCGATTTATCTCCTTTACTCTGCAGGAAAACGTCTATGCGCCTTCGCGCCTTGTTTCTTGGTTGCGCCCTGGTTATCACCGCGCCGGACTGCGCCTTCGCCGCGACAACGCCCGATTTCTCCGTGGGGCCGCAGTACGACACCACGCATGTTTACGTCGCGCCGCAGGATGTCGATGCCTTCGTACGCAGCTTCGCCGCCACGTTCGAAGGGCAATCGACGAAGCAAGGCATCGCCACCGTGACGCCGACGCCGTCGAGCACGTCGACTCAGCTGGTGCAGAGTCCTTCCGGCGCCGTGTCCGTGTTCGGCTTCCGGACGCCCGTGCCGTATCCCTTCGGACTCGAGCGCACGGGTTATCTGGTCACTGACCTCGACGCGGCGATCAAGGCAGCCGAACAGGCCGGCGCCGCCACGGTCGTGACCGCCTTCGACGATCCGATCGGTCGTGATGCCGTGATCAGCTGGCCCGGCGGAGTGAACATGCAGCTCTACTGGCATACGAAGAAGCCGAGCTACGAGGCGTTGCGTCATGTGCCGGAGAATCGTATCTACCTGCCGGCGGCCAGCGCGGCGACGTTCGTGAAGGCATTCACGCAGTTTGCGCATGGCAAGGTCGTGTCCGATGACGCGAAGGCACCGGCGACGGAACTTGGCGGCACGTCGGGCACGTACCGGCGCATCCGCCTCGAGTCCGGCTACGGCAAGGCGACGGTCCTGGTGACGGATGGCCATCTCGCGTGGCCGTATGGCACGGAGGTCACCGGATACGAGGTTGACGACCTCGACGCCGCGCTGGCCCGCGCGACGCAATCCGGCGCAAAGATCGTCGTGCCCGCGCACGACGAAAGCGACCGGCATGCAGCGATGCTGCAGTTTCCCGGCGGCTACGTCGCCGAGATCCACGCCGCCCGGTAAAACTGTGGGAGCCGCTTCAGCGGCGATAGGGTGCTCGCAATAGCCTCCATCGCCGATGAAGCGGCTCCCACAAAGATCAGAGCGCTGCGACGCGGTTCGATCAGAAGTCGAACGTCGCCGAGACCAGGAACGTGCGCGGCGTGCCCTGGGTGAGGTAACCACCCGTGGCCGAGGCCCAGTAGCCCTTGTTCGTGAGGTTCTGCAGTGTAAGGCGGAACGTCACCGGCACGCCTTCCAGCGTGCTGGAAGCGCGGGCGCCCACGTCGAACGTGGTCCACGCCGGGATGTTCAGCGTGTTGGTCACGTTGACGTACTGCTTGCCCGTACGAACCGCGCGAGCGCTTAGGGTGATGTCCGGCGTGTTCGGAATATCCCACTCTGCGCCGAGGTTAGCCTGGAAGCGCGGCACGCCGATGGCGTCGTTGCCGTTGTCCAGGCCACCCTGGGTCTTGGTCAGCTCGGGCTGGATGTAGTTGGCGCCGCCGAGCACGCGAACGCCCTGGGTGGGCTCGCCGAAGAAGCTCCACTCGGCGCCGCGGTTACGCTGCTCGCCGGCGATCGTATAGGTGTTCGTGGTCGCGTCTACATAGCCGCTGGGCTGCTTGATCTGGTACAGGCCGAACGTACTGCCGAAGGTGCCTGCATCCCACTTCACACCGACTTCGTTCTGCTTTGACTTATACGGGGCGAAGACCTGGCCAGCATTGGTCACCGGCGCGCCGTTGAACAGGGTCGGCGCGGTGTCGCCCTGCGTCAGCGCTTCGATGTGGTTGGCGTAGACCGAGAACTGTTCGTTGATGCGGTAGTTGATACCGAAGATCGGGCTGTTGGTGTACCGCGAGTATTCCGAGGTCCTGGCACCATTCACGCCGTCGACCGCATAGGCGTAGCCGAGCGAAAGAAGCTTCTGCCGACGTGCGCCCACGGTGACCTGCAGCTTGTCGTCCATGAAGCCGAGCGTGTCGGAGAACGCAAGGCTGCGCAGCTGCGTGCGGCCCGTGTAGCCCGGGTCGCTGATCGGGCCGACGTTGTAGATGTAGTCAGGGCGGGCGACCTGCACGGGATTGTAGATGTTCGTGTTGAACGTCGACGAGCCCGCGTAGGCGGCCTTCTTATTAGTATCCAGCGCCGAGAAACCGAGCGTGATGCGATGGCTTACCTCACCGGTATCGAAGTGGGCATTGAAGCCGGCCTCACCGGTGCCGGTATTCGCAATGTACGGCACGGTGAAACGCGACTCCGTCGCATCACCTGCCGCGTTGCTGACAGTCGGGCTGACGTAGTCACCGAACTCGTTGCCGTGATGCGCGCCGACGGCTGCATAGGCGGTCAACCAGTCGCTGATGTCGTATTCGGCGCGTACGACACCGAAGGTGTCCTCCAGCGACGAGCCCGACCAGGACTGCGTGTAGTTCTTGGTGGCGCTGGGTGCCTTCGGCACCACGTTGCCGACGAAGACGACCGAGCGGCCGCCGTTGATCGTCTGCTTCTGGTAGCCGAGGTCGGTCGTGATGCGAAGGCGCTCGCCGGTGTAGTCGAAGCCGATCGCGATGGCGTTGACGCGGCGGTTCTCACCGTCGACCGCGGTGCTGCCGTCACGGGAGACGGCGTTCACGCGGATGCCGAACTCGTTGTTGGCGCCGAAACGGCGGCCGATGTCCACGGTGCCACCGATCTGGCCGTCGCTACCGTAGTCCAGGCCGATGCGGGTGATCGGGTCGACCGTGGCGCGTTTAGGCGCAATGTTGATGCTGCCGCCGACACCCGACCCGCCCGGCGAAATGCCGTTGAGGAAGGCGCTGGCACCCTTGAACACTTCTACGCGGCTGACCAGTTCCGGGGCCAGAAGCTGGCGCGGCAGCAGGCCGTAGAGGCCGTCGAAGCCGATGTCGTCGGAATTGAGCTGGAACCCGCGAATCACGAACGTCTGCGAGTAGTTGCCATAACCGAAGCCCGTGCGCACGGCCGGGTCGTTCGCGACCACGTCGCCCAGGGTATGGGCCTGCTGGTCGCGGATGAGCTTGTCCGTGTAGCTCGTCATGGCAAACGGCACGTTCATCATGTCCTGGTTGCCCAGCACACCGAAGCGGCCACCCTGGGCCACCTGACCACCGGCGTAAGCCGCCGTGGGAGCGGCAACGTCAGCCTTCACCTGGATGCCGGACAGCGTCGTCGTATTGTCCTGCGGCTTGCGCTGGGTGTCGTCGGCATCGTCGGCGGCGTGGGCCGCACCGGCGACGAGGAGGGTACCGAGCACAGCAGCGCGGATCGAAAGAGTGAGGCGGCGACGAGCCGGGAGCGCGGTATGCATGGTGGTCCTGGGCATGGAAGCCTCGATCAAAGGCGAATAGAAATGAGAATCGCTCGTATTATGATCGAGATTGTCACGGACGCCTAGGGGTCATGCCTGCTGCAGGTCCAGACGGGCCAGGCCCGTCTGGACCTTCGTTTTACGGCATCAGGACTTTGTCGACGACGTGGATGACGCCGTTGGACTGCATGACATCGCCGATGGTGACGTGGGCGACGCCACCCTTGGCGTCGGTTACGTCGAGCGTCTTGCCGGTCTGGCTGACAGTGAGGGGCTCGCCTTCGACCGTGGTCAGGCTGGCCTTGCCATTGCCCTTGCTCACGAGAGTCATGAGGTCGGAAGCGGTGTAGCGGCCGGATACCACGTGGTAGGTGAGGATCTTGGTCAGCGTCGCCTTGTTCTCGGGCTTGACCAGGGTGTCGACGGTGCCCGCCGGAAGCGCGTTGAACGCTTCATTGGTGGGGGCGAAGACGGTGAACGGGCCCGGGCCGGAGAGGGTGTCGACCAGGCCAGCGGCTTTTACGGCGGCAACGAGGGTGGTGTGATCCTTCGAGTTGACGGCGTTCTGGATGATGTTCTTGCTTGGGTACATCGCGGCGCCACCGACCATGACGGACTTCTGCATGGCCATGCCGTCGTCGGCAAAGGCGAGGTCCGCCACGCCGAACGCGGCGGTCAGGGCAAGAGCGATGTGCAGCGTGCGGGAGAGCGTGCGGCTTTTCATGGCGAATCCTCGGTCCCCGTGATTGGGGTACCAAGTGATACGCAGCCTTGCCGCGTCCGGATGCAACGGACGCGGCAAGCGCTCACTCCGGATCGTCACACGGTGACGACAATACGCCCGGTGTGTTCGTTCTTTTCCAGCGTGCGATGCGCCTCGACGATGTCGTCGAAGGCAAAGGTCTGCGCGATGCGCGGCTTCAGTTTGCCGCTTGCAAGGCCTTCGCTGATGAACTTCACGGCGCGCGCCTGGCGCTCCGGATCCGTCGTCGTGCCGAACAGGTTATAGCCACGAATCACCGGCTCGTTCGGAATGACGTCGAGCAATGGCAGCGGCGTGACTTCATCGCTCAAGGCGCCGTAGACGAACACGGTTGCGCCATGGGCCAACGCAGCGAGCAGTGTCGGAAACTGGGAGCCACCGACCGCTTCGAAGGCGAACGTCGCGCCTTTCCCGCCGGTGAGGCGTTTCACCTCGGCGACAAGATCCTGCTCCCCCGTGGCGATGACGTGTTTCGCGCCCGCAGCGAGGAGCGCCTCACGCTTCGCACTCGTGCGGGTGAGGGCGATCGGTGTCGCGCCGAGCATGTTGATCATCTCGATCGCGCCCAGGCCCACACTGCTCGAGGCGGACGAGACGAGGACCACGTCGTCTTTCGTGAGCGGGTGGCGTTCGGCAAACGCACCGTACGGTGTGATGTACGGATTCCAGATGGCCGTGGCTTCTTCGAAGGAAAGCCCGGCGGGAATCGCGACCACCGCATGCGCCGGCGCGAGGACGACTTCACCATAGAGACCGTAGTCGTTCTGCGAGAACGAAGGGATGGTCGTGACGGCGTCGCCCGGTTTGACGTGGGAGACCTCGGCGCCGACCGCGTCGACGATACCGGCGACCTCATACCCCAGTCGCGCAGGCAGGCGGACTTCCTCGACATAGCTGCCTTTGCGCCACATGGACTCGGCGCGATTCAGGCCGATGGCACGCACGGTGATGCGAACTTCGCGCGGCCCCGGGGCGGCGACCTCTACCTCGCGGAACTGGAGCACTTCGGGTGCGCCATAGCTTTCGAACATGACGATGCGTGACATGGAGAAACCTCGGACAGAAGGGATGTACCCAAACATGTGTCCGGGGCTTGCATAGAGAAGTTGCGGCGATGTCCGAACACTTCGGACATGGGCGGCGTGGGTGACCCCCCGTAAAGCGATGTGCCCCTGGGTCCCGTTGCGGGATCCAGGGGCACGGGTGCCAGCCATGAGGGTTGGCCGGGTTTTCGATCAGCGACCGAGATCGCTCAGGAAGCGCTTCGTGTACTGCAGCGCCGTCGTGCTGGGGACGGAATTGCAGGTCGGCGAGGCGGACCCGCCGGCACACGGCGTGTCCCGGTCAAGCGACCAGAAGTGCACGCCCGCGAGCTTGTTGGTCGACGCGTAGGCCGTGATCTTGTCGACATTGGCAAGGCTGACCACTTCGCTTGAGGCATCGTTTACGCCGATCATCGGCGTGATCTCGATCTTGCTCAGGGGAATGCCGTAGGTGTGCTGCAGGTTGGTCACCGCCTGGATGGCGGACTGGCCCATGTCGCAGCTGCCATTGGCGACGACGCAGATGCCCGAGCTCGCACCGGAGCCATAGTCCATCGCCATCAGGTTGATGGTGTAGTTCACCAGTGCGGAGGCCTTGACCGCGCGGACCACCATGTCGCCTGTCGTGTTGACGCCGCCGAAGCTACCGTCCGACGCGGCGAGCGTGGCCAGCGTGAACGAGAAGCGCAGGTTGGGATACTGGCCTTGCGCGGCGACGGCACCGGCGATCAACGCGTTGATCTGCGCGGGTGTCTGTCCGGCCTCGATATCGAAATCGACGCCGACCATGTGTGGGCTCATGTAGGTCGAAATGAACTTGGCCATGCCCGCGTTGCTGCCGCAGGTAAAGGAACCCGCCTGGCCGCCGGTGGACACGACATAGTTGATGCCGGCACTGTTCAGGCGGCTGATATTAGCGCCGGCGAACGATGCGGCGGGTAGGCCGCCCCAGTTCTCGCTACCGCATTCGCCGGTGGCGAAGGCGAGGGTAATCGCACCAAGGTTAGGCACCTGCGTGGAGACGAGGCTGCCGCTGCCGACGACCGGAATGCGTGTCCCGGTGACCAGCGTCGACATGATGTTGGTGTTCCAGTCGAGGTTGATCGTGATGTCCTTGTACGGACTGAACAACAGATCGCCTGCGGCCGGCGGCGGATTGGTCGGCGGCGGCGGATCGACAGGCGGGGGTGTGGTGCCGCCGCCCGTACATGAGCCTTGCGAGGTCCAGGGCTGTCCTGAGCCACTCGCGCCACTGTGGGTCGCGGGGTCGTCGCCCTGGGTCCACCAGTTGGCGCTGTAGTTCACCCCGTTTTCGCTAGCCGTGCTGCCGCCCGTATAGACCGAGCCGGCATTCCACGGCGCCGCGCACGCGCCGGCGGCATGGGCCGTCTGCATCGGCACGACGGAAGAAAGGGCGAGGGCAATCGCTACCCCCAACGTACCGGAGCAGCCACCGAGCAACGCATGGGATCGCTTGCTTGTCGTCTTCGTGAACATCGAACGCCTCCTGCCTGGGTTGGTGGCGTCTGATGTAGTCCTCGATGACAACGTTGTCTATTTGGAATGTGACGAAATGTGACATGCGACGTGAAGAGCGTTTTAACACCCCATGCGGCGGTGCAATGGCGTCAGGGCGCCGTTTGCGCCTGTTGCGCCGAACGCGCATCAAAGCGGTTTGATGCGTCGCGGCAGCTGCCTGAAAATGTCTTGTCTCGTCGCGCTGTCCGTAATGACAACGAAAGCCACCTTTTCGGCAGGGCAGGTAGGCGCGAAGCACCGGATATGTCACCGTGCGACGGATCCCGGCACCCGATCCGGCACAGGAGCAGTGACGCATGCCGTCTCGTTTAAACATGACCGTCGCCGGTCTCATTGCAAGCATCGCCCTATCCGTGGCGTCGGCCGCCGACGCGCCGGCCCGCCCGGCCCCCGCCGATCCCCAGTTCGAGGCGGCGAAGAACTTCGTTTCGTTCTATACGTTCAATCGCCTGGCCTACAAACAGGTGTGCGACAAGCAAGCGGTCGACGTCCGCGTCTTCGTGAGCACCTTTGTCGACGAAAACGCGGGAGCCTATGCCAAAGCCCTGGCGGTCCTGCAGGCACACGGTCTGTCTGAGGCGAAGGTGTTGGCGAAACTGCAGCCGACGATCGCTTCCTCGGAACCGGATGTGCGTCAGGCGCTGTCGGACAGCGCGGCGAGGGAGAACGCCGGCACCACGCCCCTGGACGGCTGCCGTTTCCTGGCCATCCATGGAGAGAAGCTCGCTGGCGACCTCGATCTTGCCAAGTCGCACCCGGAAGTCATCCAGGCGCTCAACGGTCCGGCCAAGCCCTGAGCCATGGCTGCAGGGCTCGCGCTCAAGCGCTCAGGCTTCGGGATTCGCCGCGAGCCATGCCGTGACATACGCCTCGAGTGAAAGGCGCGTCGGCACCTTCAGTGCCGCCTCGCGGACGAAGGTGGTCGATGCCATGAGGAACGACTGCTTGGCGTGGTTGGAGGCCTGACGCACCCGCGCCTGGCTCTGCCGCACCTGCACGAGATGGGGCGAAGGCTGGCCGGGCTTTGCGAACTTCTGGTAGCGGCGCAGCTCATCAGCCACCGTCGCGGTGTCCGTGGCGGCCTGCTTCATGGCCTGGGCGGCCTTACGTACGTCGATCAAGGCCGTGGTGGCGGCGGGGGAAAGGTTGGTCATCCGGCGATCTTAGGGCATCGCGGCCGCGATCAGCCGATCTTTCGTCGTGCCTTGAGCTCATGGGCGATGCGTTCGAGCAGCGGATCCAGCGAAAGCGGGGCCTTCAGCGTGCGCAACGTCGCGCGCAACGCGCGCAGATCCTGCTTGGCGCCGAGGGCATCAGAGAGTTTCGTCATGGCCTGCACCGCCGCCTTGTCCTTCGGGCCGCGCTTATGGGCGGATTTACCGTTGGCTTTCAACACCTTGCGCCAGAATTCCAGCTGCATGCGCAGGCGCCGTGCACGCCGCCGCCAGCGGTGCAGGTTGGCGACCGAGCCGTCCTTGCGTACCCGCTTTTCGGCACGAGCCACCCGTTGCTCCGAGCGTGCGATGGCTTGTTCGATCGCGCGACGCGTGACCGTCTTCCAGGGCAGGACTTCGATAGCGTCACCGAGGTCGCGAACCTGGTGGCGCCGCTTGAGAAAGCGCGGATCCTTGGTCAGCGCCGCGGCAAGCCGCCCGTCCCGGCGATTTTCCAGGGCGTGGATAGCCTGCTGCCATTCGGCGGAGGGTCCCGGGCCCGCCAGGGTCTGCGCTGTATGTACCGCTACATGGGCATCGCGAAGCGGGGACAGTCCGGTAGCCAGTTTGCCGATCCGCTCATTGAGGGTTGGCAGTTGATTCGCGAAAGGTTCCGCCCCGAGCGCAAGTAGGCTCTTGAGTCGCCGTAGGGATTTTCGGGCCTCGTGGATGCCGCGATGGCGGTCCTTCACGTCGGCCAGGGCGCGAGCGGCGCCGCGACATTCCCGTCCTGCCAGAGCGGCGAGGGCGGCTTGGATGCTGGGCGCGGGGGTCTGTGGCATCGGGATTAAATACCACGAGATGCCGCGGCAAGCTCGTGTTGTGTGCCAGGTGGCGGTCCATTACCATGCCGCACGTTTTGCGCGGCGCTTGCTCGGACCAGCGCAGGCGACACAAGAAAATCTACAGGGATGCGAGGAAATGAAAGGCCATGGAACCGGCATGCGAATTGAAGGCTGGGACATTCGGAACTGGCTGATAGCAGGGGTAGGGGTGTTATGGCTATCGGCGATGGTCTACGCCTTGTTCAACCCCGCCGCAGCTGATGGAAGCGTCTTCTTTCACCACTTGTCCAAAATGAAAATAGAGTCGATCGAAGTGACATCGCTAGACGGTGGAATCGCTCAGGGGAGCACCGTGGAGATCGTCGATAAGAACGACCTAGACAAATTTATCGACGCTTGGCGTGGCATGGATACCTTTTTTCCGAACCATCCAAAAATTACATCGTCAGACCGGGTCACATTTCACACCTCTAAAGGTAGGTACTCAGGGGTACTCCAAAGAACGAGCAATCAGGGTGTCATGTTTATCTTCGACGACAGTCCCACAGGCTGGCCCGTCAGTCGTTCTTATCAACTTGTCGGTACGCCGGAACACATGGATGCTGTGCTGCGAAGCCTGACCAGCTCGCGCATCAGGACGAAGCGCCCCACGTCTCCTCCCTATCTTTGAGTATCGCGACGACACGTGCGCGCTGCTCTAAGGGCGAAAGCGTCGTCGGCGTCGTGATGGATTGTTCGAGCGGGAGTATCTCGCGGTGCTCTTCCTAGCGAGCCTGCCGCGATGTATGACACCAGAGCTCCGACAAGCGGGCGTAGAACGCAAGGAGATATTCGTTGGAGATTTCGGCCGCTCAAGACAGAGCAATTGGCGACTTCGTCGCGCAAAGCGCTGAATCGAATTGAAAGAAGGAACTTAATGTCAATGACGGCTAACTACGCAGGCGCTCTCATACCATCGGTAGGATCGCTGCTGATTCCGTATCTTTTACTTGTACTGGTCTTGTACGTTGTCCCTCCGTACTTGGCGCGATGCCTCTGTCGATTCGAATATAAGCAGATCTTCGCTGGCGGGATTGCGGTGTTCTATGTGGTCTTCTGGGCTTTGTGCAAGGCGCACAAGCAACTGCCGGGTGCGATATACGCTTTCTACACCTATGCCCGATCGCCGTTCGTTGTGTTGCTCGCGGTCGCATGTAGCGGGTTCCTGGTTTTCACCGTATGGGTGTTTTCATCCCGCACGACATCGCGCAGGGAAGCTGTTCGCACTGGAAGCGCCATTGAGAGCGCTGCAGAAGCTATATCGTCAGATTGTGGCGTGACAGCTAGCGAAGAACCCAGAGCGCATTGAAACCTTTCGCTCGCACGTGATGGGCTTCATCGCGGCGGAGCATCGATCACTTTCCCAGCAGATGTAGTCTCGGATGATTTCAACAATGATCAAGAAAAAAGTGCACCTCTCCCTGGCGTTGATCAGCATGGCCTTGTCTGGTCATGTCTCTTCCGCCGATGCATCCGGGGATCCAATTGTCGCCGCTCCAGGCCGCGAGGTATGCCAGGTGCGACCGGTCACGATTTCCGATAAGCAGGTGGACGCCAAACTCTGCGTCACCAGCGGAAACTTCAGCCACGACAAGTACAGCGTAAGAATCGGCTGGTCCAGGGTCGTCGAAGGCATCGACGATGAGACGACCTGGGGCATCGCAGGCACGTACAAGGGCAACGCTGTCAGTCTGACCTGCGTTCCACAGGTTAAGCAGCCGGGCACGGACCAGGGCGCCGCGGTGGACGCCATGGCGAAATCCCTGCAGGAGCACGGCGGCGATAAGCCGGAGCAGGCCCACGATCTTGCCATCCACATGCTCAGCGTCGAAACCGGCCGACTGTGCACCTTCCGCCAGGGCGACCAGGCATTGATGGCCATTCAGGTCGATTTTCACTAACTGACACAAGACGGTCACACCCCCTTGTTACCTCTGGTCTGTCTTAACCGGAGGCGCACCATGAACAGTACGGTTTTGAGCGAGCCGACCGCCGGCTCCCCGCTTACCCGCTACCTGAGCCTGGGGGTGTTCGCCGCCGTCCTGCTCGCCGCGGCGATCTACGTCGGTTCGCAACTGGGTCACGACCTCCACGTCGCGCCCACCAGTCCTGCTTTCGAATACGTCCTGCTCGGCATCGCTCTGCTAATCGCGCTGGGCTTCGAGTTCGTCAACGGATTTCACGACACCGCTAACGCGGTGGCGACGGTGATCTACACACGCTCGCTGCCTGCGACCTTCGCGGTGGTCTGGTCGGGCGGCTGGAACTTCGTTGGCGTCATGATCTCCAGCGGCGCGGTGGCTTACGCGGTGCTGCAGTTGCTGCCTATCGCACTCGTGCTCAACGTGGGCTCATCCGTCGGCTTCGCCATGGTGTTCGCCTTGTTGCTGGCAGCCATCATCTGGAATCTCGGCACCTGGTATCTCGGCCTTCCCTCATCGAGTTCGCATACGTTGATCGGTTCGATCATCGGCGTGGGTCTCATGAATCAGCTGATGAATTCAGGTAACGCGAATGCGGCCGTCGACTGGAGCCAGGCGCTGAGCGTTGGCAAGGCGCTGTTGTTTTCACCATTGATCGGCTTCGGTCTGGCCTTTGCGTTGCTGATGCTCCTCAAGCGCTTCGTCAAAGCGCCCGAACTCTACGCGGAACGGCATGGCGACCAGCCGCCACCGTTCTGGATTCGCAGCCTGCTGATCCTCACCTGCACGGGCGTGTCGTTCGCGCATGGCTCGAACGACGGGCAGAAGGGCATGGGCCTGATCATGTTGATCCTGATCGGCACGGTGCCCAGCGCGTACGCCTTGAACAAGGCGGTGACGCCCGGGGAAACGCAGACCTTCGTTTCGGTGGCGCACCACGCCAGCGAAACGCTGTCCAAGTACGCCACCGGTGCGCCGGCTGTCGCCTCGCCGCGCGACGAGATCGAGCACTACATCCAGACCAAGCAGGCCACGCCGTCGACCTTCGCTGCGCTGGTTGCCCTCACCGATCGCATCGGCGACCAGGTGGCGCAGCGTCCGACGCTCGCCGACGTGCCGCAGGGCGAGATCAACAACGTGCGTAACAGCATGTATCTCAGCTCAGAAGCGCTGCGTTTGATGGAGAAGAGCAAGCAACCGCAGTTCGCGCCCGAGGACCAGGCGGTGCTCGGCAACTACCATGGCCTGCTCGATAAATCGACGAAGTTCATCCCGACGTGGGTCAAGGTCGCCGTGGCGATCGCGCTGGGTCTGGGCACCATGGTCGGCTGGCGACGGATAGTGCGCACCGTCGGCGAGCGTATCGGCAAGGAGCATCTCACCTATGCGCAGGGTGCTTCGGCTGAGTTGGTGGCCATGATTACGATCGGTGCGGCGGATCGTTTTGGCTTGCCGGTCAGTACCACCCACGTGCTGTCGTCGGGTGTCGCCGGTTCCATGGTGGCTAATGGGTCGGGGCTGCAGTGGGGCACGGTGCGCAGCATGCTGATGGCCTGGGTGCTGACCCTACCGGTTTCCATCGCGCTGGCGGCCGGGTTGTTCTGGATGTTGGTCAAGGTGTTTTAGTGGGGGAGAGCATCGCCGATGAATCGGCTCCTACAAAAGACCTGCGCAGGTCGTCTGTTACAAAAGACCTGCGCAGGTCTTTTGCATTTGTAGGAGCCGATTCATCGGCGATCTCTAAGCGACGGCGTCAGCCGAGCCGTCGCCAACAAGCGCAACCAGGTCGTTCTTCACCGTAAGGCAGTACGCATCCAGCGGCAGATCGTTCGGCAGGATGTCGAACGGGTCCTCGATCTGGTCGCCCAGGGCGTCCAACCCGAAGAACGTATAGGCGAGCACGCCCACAAGCAGCGGCGTGAACCAGCCAACCAGCCCGACCAGGCAGAACGGCAGCAGGAAGCAATAGATGTGCACCGTTCGGTGCAGAAGCAACAGGTAAGCGTAGGGCAGGGGTGTGCCCTGGATGCGCTCGCAGCCACCCAGCACGTGCGACAGCCCACCCAGCTCCTTGTCGATGGACGCCAGCAGGATCGGGCTGGTGTCCTGGGCCCGTGCGGCGGTCGCAAAGGCAACGCCCATGTGAGCGAGCAGCGCGCTCGGCCGGTTGGGCGAGGCCATGACGGCGGCAAGCATCTGGGGTGGCAGCCATGGCGTCAGGTCGGCCGTGGGATCCTTGGCGCGCAGGTGATGTCTCATCGCATAGGCAAACGCGATCAGTGAATGCACGAGTTCGCGCCGTGTGGCCTGGCTTGCATCCGGCAGGAAGGCCAGCGTCTGCCGTGCCGCGTTGCGGCTGGCGACGATCAGCTCACCCCAAAGCGTGCGAGCGTCCCACCAGCGCTGATAGGCCACCGTGTTGCGAAAGCCGAGGAAGATCGCCAGCGTCAGGCCCATCAGGGTGAGCGGCGCCGCGTTCAGGCCGACCTTCAGCGTGAACAGATGAAAATCCGCCCAGACGACGGCGACCGACAGAAGCACGGTGTACAGCACGCGCCGCCAGATGACCGGGATGATCGACCCGTTGAGGGTGAACAGGATGGAACGGACGCTCGGGGTGCGAGAGTGGACGGTCATCGAGCGGCGGCTTATTCGGCGTCCGGCGAGGGTTTGGTCCGGGGTTTGCGCGGCTTGGGCTCCGCACTCGCGATCAGCGACTGCAGGTAGGCGATGCCTTCTTCCGGCGGGAACCAGGCCACCACGTCGGCCACGCTGAGGCCGTAACTCACGCGCAACGCGTTGAACGCGGCGCGGGCTTCGGCGAGCGGATCGACCTTGGGTGGACGGCCACGGCGGGGCTTTTCGACAGGTTTGGCGGGGAGGGGCGGCTCGACCCGGGTTTCGACCGGCGTTGGCACGGGCGTTGCGGCTACCGGCGGCTTGTTCCCGGCATTCTGGCGGTCGAGCGCGGCAAGTTCGTCCTGGAACTGCTTGAAGTCATATTTACCGGACGAATTCATGGCACTGCTTCGGTCGAAAGTGGCTCCATTGTCGCACGGCGGCCTGGTCGATTCGCGCCGGACAGGGCCCGCAATCGCGATCAAGTGCGTTATCTGACACGGCGCTAGGATGACTCCTACTTCGACAAGGACAGCCACGATGGCGGCCGCGCAGAAAGCTCTCTGGTACATCGAAAGCCATTTCGGCGCCGGGCTGGCCCTGGGCGATGTCGCCGCGGCGGCGGGTGTTTCGCCCTTCCACCTGACGCGTGTCTTCCAGGCGGCGACCGGTTGGCCCGTCGTGCGCTACCTGCGGGCGCGCCGCCTTTCCGAGGCCGCCCGTGAGCTGGCGGCGGGTGCCCCCGACATTCTCGACGTGGCCCTTTCGGCGGGCTACGGCTCGCACGAGGCGTTTACCCGGGCGTTCCGCGAACAGTTCGGGGCCACGCCGGAAGAGGTCCGCCAGCGTGGTTCGCTCGAAGGATTGTCGGTTGTCGAGGCGATGCGGGTGATGCAGGAGCCCGTGCCCGAGGCGCAGGTTCCTCGGGTGGAAGAGGCCGGCCCGCTGTTGATCGCCGGGCTGGGCGCGCGGTACCTCGCATCGAACTCCGCTGGCATCCCTTCTCAGTGGCAACGCCTGGAGCAGGACGCCCGTGCGCGCTCGAAACGACCGTATTCCTATGGGGTGTGCTTTAACCAGGACGACGAAGGCAACTTCGATTACCTGTGCGGTTACGAAGTCCAGAACTTCTCCGCGGTGCCCACCGACTTCACGCGGCTTCGCCTTGCACGGCGTCCTTACGCGGTCGTCAGGCACAACGGGCACATCGGCTCGATACCGCTGACGTGGCGCGCCTTCCTCGAGACCTGGCTTCCCGCCTCGGGACTTGTGGCAGCCGACGCACCGGATTTCGAACGTTACGATGCCGCTTTCGACCCCCTGACTGGCATGGGTGGCGTCGAAATCTGGGTGCCACTGGCGTCCTGAGGCCTCCCATCCGTCACCAAGAGAGGGGATCCACCATGCATGACATTACCCGCGCCTGCCTGGCGCTGGCGCTTACCTCGGTCCTCGGCGTAGCGTCGGCGACGACCGTCGGCGAGACGCATCGCTCCACGACCACACCGACCGCTGCCATGCGCGATGCGTCGCATTCCGACGCGCTGGCTATTACGGTCTGGTATCCCGCCATTGACGGGGCGAAAGAAGAGCCGTTGGATATGGGCTCGCCCGGTCATCCGCTATTCCTCGCCGGTCGTGCCGCGCAGGAAGCGCCGTTCGCGCCGGGCCGTCACCCGGTGGTGTTGCTATCGCACGGCTTCGGCGGAACGGCGCGCATGATGAGCTGGTTCGGTACGGAGCTGGCGCGCGACGGGTATGTCGTGGTCGGGGTGAATCATCCGGGCAACAACGGCATGGGACCGATGACCGCGGCGGGTGCGGCGATGTGGTGGGAGCGCGCCGAGGACCTCAAGGCAGCGTTCGCGGCGGTTCGCAAGGATAAGGACATCGCGGCCCATATCGATCCGGCGCGCCTGGGTGTGGCGGGTTTTTCGGCAGGCGGATTCACGGCGTTCCTGCTGGCGGGTGCGCGCACCGATATTCCCCACCTGAGGGCGTTCTGCGACAGCCATCCGGACGACGGCGTGTGCAAGCCGCAGAAGGAAGCGCCGGAGATCAGCGGACCCGCGCTCTTCCATAAGGCGTACGACGATCCCGCGATCAAGGCGCAGATCGCGCGCGCGGCGGACGATCATTCGATTCCGGAAGTGAAGGCCGTCTTTACCCTCGCGCCGGCGCTGGTGCAGGCGATCGCGCCCGATAGTTTTGCGCAGATACACGTGCCCACGGCGATCGTTGTCGGCCTGGATGACAAAGTGGCCGAAGCCGCCACGAACGCGAATATCGCAGTGAAGGCGATTCCGGGCGCGACGATCACGCGGTTGCCCGGGGTGGGGCACTACGACTTCCTGAGCACCTGCACGGAGGCGGCGAAGGCGAGTGTTCCGATCTGCGCGGATGTGAAGGTGTCGCAGGGTGTGACTCATGGGGAAGCGCTGGCCAAAGCGAAAGCACTTTTCGACGCGACGCTCTAATCATGGCCGTCGCGCTTCTGTGTAGGAGCCGATTCATCGGCGATTGGGTGCTCGCGACACCCTTGCCCGCTGCCGCGGGATCGCCGATGAGTCGGCTCCTACAGAAATAGCGCGTGGTTTATTCAGGAAGGAACGCTGGCTTCCGACCCGCTGGAGATGTCGTCGGCGTTGTTGCGCTTGAAGACATCCTTGGCCACGTCGCGCTGCTGGCTGCTTTCGGTGTGTACCGAAATCAGGATGCTGCCTTCGCGTACCTTGGCGTCGTAACGCTTGGCTTCGAATTCGGGAATGCCCATGCCGACGAGCGCGCCGATGATCCCGCCCGTCGCCGTGCCGACTGCCGCGCCGCCAAGCGCGGCCATGATCGGTCCGGCAGCGATGAACGGACCGACGCCGGGGATCGCCAGCGCACCAATGCCGGCCAACCAGCCCAGGCCGGCACCCAGGCCGAGGCCGACGACACCCCCGGTGGTCGCACCTTCGGGCGCCTTGGTGTGATGTTCGTGGGCGAAGTCACGCGTGCCGCGACGGTCGGGAAGGAGCGCCGAGATGTCGTCGCTGGTGAAGCCGGCCTGCTTGAGTTCGAGGACGATGTGCTCGGCCTGTTCGACGGTGCGGGTCGTGCAGTAGACAGATGCTTTCATGATGGTCCTCGCGGGTCAGTGTTTGCTGTCGAGCTGGTTCTGGACATTCGCCACGCCGGGCACGCCTTTCACGATCGACTCGACGCGCGCCTTCTCGGCCTCGTCCTTCACAGGGCCGCGCAGGATGACCGTGCCGTCGGAGGCGATGAACTTGACGTTGTGCGCGGACAGGGAGAGCGAATCGTCACCCACGATGGCCTTGCGTACGGCGGCGGCGACCTTGATGTCTTCCGCGTCGTTCGGCTGGTCGAAGGCGGTGGTCTGTCCACTGTGCCGGTCGCGCTGGTTGATCTTCGTGTTGTCGGCTTTCGGCGCGTCCTGGGCAAACGCGGCGGTCGCCGCGAGGGCGGTGACGAGGAACAGGACAGTGGATCGTGTGGTCACGGTGAGGCTCCGTGGCTGCGGTGCGCGCAGTACGCCTCAGCGACCGTGAAACGCCGGTGCAGCCGGCGCGATGGTCACGCTGCGCGGAAGGTCACGACCAGCACATCCCGGTGGGAGGCCTTGCTCTGGTCCAGCGGCGTGACCGGCGTGACGCCGTGGAACACGCGCGGATCGTGGATCAGGGCTGCGTCGAATGCGTGGGCGAGCGTGAACTCACCCAGCGAACGCCCGTCGGGCGCGTGAATCGTCGTCGTGCCGCTGGCGATGTTTTCGCGATCGATCAGGAGCACCAACACGTAATCGACGCCGTCACGGTGGCTGCCTTCGGGCGTCGGCTCGCCTGCCGCACCGGCCGTGGCCTCGATACGGAACTGGTGTGCCTCGACGTGCCACTGGGCCACCTCCGGGGACAGTCCGCCGAAAAAGTCACGGCAGAAGTCGAGGATCGCGCGCAGGGTCTCGCTCTGGGCGATCTCCGGCAGCACCGGCGCGAACCAGCGCTCGATGTCGCCTTGCAGCGTGTTGTACGAGAGTGTCTGGAAGTGCGCCTGGTGCGGGCGGGCTTCGACGTGACCGAACGGCGATGCAGCGAACACGGCATGGCGGCGTCGGCGAAAGCGCCCGGTTGCCGCGAGGTACGTGTCCGGCTCGAGCGCATTCCAGCTGGCGGCGAATGCCTCCCAGTCGGTCACCGGCGCGATGTGCTCGACCAGTCGGCGCATGGCGTCACCCTGCACGAAGGCGAAGCCCTCGTCGCGAACCTGGTCGTGGAGGGTGGTTTCGGTCGCTTCGAGGGGGACGTTCATCGCCCCAGTATACGACCCCGACGCCCGGGCCACCTGCGGCAAACAGGCCCGCTCAGGGCGTGCGTAGCGGCTGGGGCTTATCCAGCGCGGCAAGGAGCGCGCCGTCGCGCTGGTATACGTCCGGCTTGTAGGCCAGCTTGCCATCCTCGCCGATGTCCACGGTCCAATAGGCCAGCAGCACCGGTACAGAGGTGGGTAGCGTCACGTTCTGCGTCTTCTTCGTGGCGATGCGATCGTCGATGGCCTGCCGATTCCATTTCTGGTCGTCGTTGAAAAGTAACTGCACGAGTTCGAGAGGGTGCTCGACGCGGATACAGCCCGAACTGGTGTCGCGCCTGGCCTTCGAGAAGAGGTCCTGGTGGGGCGTGTCATGCAGGTAGACGGAGAAGGAATTGGGGAAGCGGATCACCACCTGGCCCAGCGAATTGCCCGGGCCTGCATCCTGACGCAGCGTGATGCCGCGCGGGTTCGACCAGTTCACACCCGATGCGGAAATCGTGTTGCCGGCGCTGTCGAGCACGCGGATGCGGTTGTTGGCCAGGTAGGCGCTGTTGGCGCGGACCTTCGGCAGGATGTCGTTCTTGAGGATCGTCGGCGGGACGGTCCAGGTCGGATTGAACGTGATGTAGGTGATCTGCGAGCGAAAGATCGGCGTGCTGCGGTAAGGCTTGCCGACCTGCACGCGTGACTTCCACACGGGCTTGCCATCCCGGTAGAAACTGATCTTGTAGCCGGCCACGTCGACGACCACGAAGGTGCCCTCCAGGGCATGCAGCAGCCAGCGCGCGCGTTCAAGGTTCACACGCACCTGGCCGATGCGTGTTTCGACCGGTACGTTCAGTGCCGCGAGCGTATCGGTACCGACGCTGCCGTCGGCGTCCATGTACTGATCGGCCTGGAAGCGCTTTACGGCGTCGGTCAAGGGCGAGTCATAGCGATCCCCGTGGGCGAGGGTAGGGTCCAGGTAGCCTCCGGCGACGAGCCTCGCCCTTAGTGCACCCACACGTGGATCCTTCATGCCCGGCTTCAACGACGGGCCATCGGGAACCAGGGGCCAACCGCCCTGGGCCGCGGTGGCGCGCAGCTGCGTGAGTGCGTCGCGCAGTTGGGCATAGAGCGGGTTTTGCGGACGTGCCATGGCGAAGGCCTGGTCCACGCTGCTTTCGTCGATCGCGGTCTGCAGCATGGACATGCCCTGCTGTGCATCGATCGAGGCGGGATCGAAGTTCCAGGTGGGGTCCAGGCGCATGGGGTCCACCTTGCCGCGTGCCAACTGGACCAGTGCGGTGATGTACGCACCGGTCGCGGCGACATCGAAATCCGCACGCCGCTCGGGTGAAGCCGTGGCCCAGTCGGGCGCCTCCGTGGTGGCTTTCAGGGCGGTCAGGCCGTAATCGTCCGGAAGCAGACCGTCGCCTTCGACCGAGGCGAGGCCGGCCAGCAGCTGCTGGACGTTAGCGGGCTGGGACCACGCGGCGGTGAAGTGGCGCTGGGCATAGAAGTCGCTCACCGCCTTGCCGAGTGCGGCGTCGGGCCGGCTCAAGGGACCGCCCTGCAGAGGGGTCATCTGCTGGATGCGCCCATAAATCGCGGTACCCACGAGGTCGTCGGCGGGTGGGGGCGTGGGTGCCGCGACGGTGGCTGCGGTGGCGGGTAGCTGGGCCACGATCGGCGGAGGCGAGGCCGCGGAGGCTGCGCTTGGCGGTGCTTGCGCCGCGACGGAAAGCGGCAGGAGGGCGGCGATGAGCGATACGCAAAGCCTGCCGTGTACGTATTTTTCCATAGTCATTATCTATCGATTCCAGATTCGTTGGTGTAACTGCACGCTTTCACACAGTTCAAGGGCAGCGATGTGACGGTGTTGTGGTCAATAAATGATCAGCGCGTTAGGATGCCCCGTCGCAACACCACCCGGCTCACCGCATGATTCGATCGCTCCGAACGCTTATCGCGTCCGCGCCGCTCCTCGGCGCCGCATTTTTCCTCCCCGCCCAGGCCCACGCCGCCGACACGCTCGGCGATGCACTGGCCAAGCTGGCGCCCTCCGCCGACCCCAAGGTGATCGGACTTGCCGTCCAGGCATCGGAATGCGCGCAGACACAGGGTGGTGCCCCCTCCGACCGCCTGGCCGTGATCGATTATTCGAAGCCGTCCTCGGAGCCGCGCCTGTGGGTGTTCGATACCGTGAAGCGGAAGCTGTTGTTCCAGGAGCTGGTCGCCCATGGCAAGAACAGTGGTGACGCGAATGCCACACGATTCTCCAACGCGCCGGAGAGCCTCGCCTCCAGCATCGGCCTCTTTCGCACGTCGGATACCTACATGGGAAAGAACGGGTATTCGCTGAGGCTGACCGGGCTCGAGGCCGGTGTGAACGACCAGGCGCTGGCCCGGGCCATCGTGATTCACGGCGCTGCCTATGTGAACGAGGCCATGGCGAAGGTCGCGGGTCGCATCGGTCGCAGCTGGGGCTGCCCGGCCGTCCGTATCGCGATCGCGCACCAGTTGATCGACGCCCTCAAGGGCGGACAGATGGTGTTCTCGTACTACCCCGACAAACGCTGGCTGGCCTCGTCCGGCTACCTCAAATGCACGAACGGCCAGCTGGCACATGTCGAAGCCAACGCGATCGCTCGCGCCGGTGGCTGATGGCAAGCGTCCGAACCCGCTAGAATCCCGGGACCTAACCGTGGAATCCAGCATGAAACACGTTCTTGCGATCGCCGCCACCGTCCTCCTCGCCGGTTGTGCCACCAGCGGCATGAAGGACACCTTGCCCAAGCTCAGCAGCAAGTCGGACAAGACCGTGACGGCCTACGTGCAGTGCGTGTTGCCCAAGTGGCAGGCGCTGGCGCCCGATGCCAAGGGCGACGCGAAGGACGCCAAGGGTACGGTCACGGCCAGCAAGGATGGCTCTTATGAGCGCCTGGAAATCACGGCCAACGGATCCGGTTCGCAGGTCGTGATGTACGAACTGAAGAAGCCGAAGAGCGACTACAACAGCAGCTATCGCGACGAAGCGATCTCGTGCCTCTCGTCGGCTGCCCCCGCCGCGCCGATAGCTCCCGCGGCACCGGTTGCCCCCATGGCACCGGCTGCTCCGTCGTCGTCGGCTACGCCTCCGGCCCGGTAACCGGGAGCTCGATGGGCTCGACCAGTTCGGGCCCATTGTTTTTTGGCGAGCTGACGGCCTTCGTCACGGGGTAGTGGACGAGGTCCGGTTCGTTAGCCGCGTCCAGCAGCGCGACGGCCTTGTCGGGCGCTGCAAACAGCCAGTCTTCCCAGGCATCCGGCGCGAGAATCACCGGTTGCCGGTCGTGGATGTCGCCGCCGATCTTGCCGGGTTCACCGGTGATGATGGTGTACGTGCGCAGCGGTTGGTTGTCCGCGTCGCGCCAGGTTTCCCATAAGCCCGCGAACAACATCAGGCTGCCGTCGGGCGGCCGGATGAAGAACGGCTGCTTGTGGCCTTTCTCGCCCTGCCACTCGTAGTACCCCGATGCGGGAATGAGGCAGCGCCGACGGCGCATGGCGGCACGGAAGGCGGGCTTGGCGGCGATGCCTTCGCGGCGTGCATTGATCAGCTTCGCTCCGATGCTCATGTCCTTCGCCCAGGAAGGAATGAGCCCCCATCGGTGCAGACCCACGTGCAGTTCGGCATCTTCCGCCGTGACCACGAGTGCGCGCTGGGTAGGTGCGATATTGAAGTGATCGTCGCGCTGGTTGATCTCGCTGGTCAGGTCCAGCTCGAGGCGCTCGAGCACCTCGCGGGCATCGCGCGACATGCTTACCGGGCCATAGGTGGCATAGCGTCCGCACATGTCGACGGCGTCGGTGCGTCCGTCAGGCGACCGGCCGTGCCAGGCGGGCCCGTTCGACGGCGTCAAGCAATTGCTCGCGGTCGAAGGGCTTGACGAGGAACACGGCCGAACGCGGTGCCGGCTCGAGGTCTTCCGGCAACCGGCTCGATACGATCACGATGGCGGTGTCCGGCCGATCGCGAAGCGCGGCATTGAGCAGTTCCCTGCCACGCCGCTCGCCCGGGGTGTCCGCGTGCACCACCATCAGGACCAGCTCACTCATTTCCTGAAACGCGCGCCGGGCCTCCCGATAGGTCACCGTCGCCCGGGTCTGATAGCCGGCGTCCTCGAGGACCATGGCCACCGTCTCGGCAACCATGCTCGCCCGATCGAAGACCAGGGCGGAGGGAATGGCTGATGGATTAGAGTTCATGGGCGGATTCTATCCCTCCCAGACTCTCCGTGGGGTGTCAGCCCGTGGGTTCCCGCGGCGGCCAGGCGCCGTTGATCGTCTTGACCCGCGCCATCAGTTCGCGAACCTCCTGATTGCGATCGGCGACGCGCTGCTCCTCCGCCGCTTTTTGCGCGGCGAAGTCCTGATTGGTGCCCTGCACGGCGTCGTTGACCAGGCGACAGGTCTCCTCGACGTTGCTGGCGCGGGTGTGAAAACCCAGTCGGTCGGCGAGGATTTCCATCTTCAGCCCCGGGTGGGTCTGTTCGAGGGCACGGGCGCGGACGATGAAGAACTGCTGCCAGTCGCGCTCGGGTGCGCCGCTGAGCACGGCCTCGACACGGGGAATGTCAGGACGGTCGAATTGCTCGGTGTCGTCGATCGCTTCAAACGATTCGATGTCGATCCAGTCTCGGCTGGCCATGGGCGCTTCCTTAGGGAGTGTGGCGCGGGATTGTTGGCGGGCGGGTGTCTACGCGGCGTGGCGGCGCTGATGCGGGTGCGTATTCACAGATCGTGCACGGGCGGAAACCAATGCTCTTCACATTCCCCGCGGAGCCACTCCCATGCGTTATCTCGCCCTTGCCGGCGTCGTGCTGCTCGCCGGCTGCGCCACCCAGAACCAGCGCCACGTCGGCATACACGACGTCCTTTCGAGCACCACGTTCTCGAATCAGGACACAACCGATGGCGACGCGACGCTCAATATCGTCCGCGAACAAGGCCTGTGGGGCGCCGGCTGCTCCAATGCCGTCTATCTCGACGACAAGGTCGTGGCCGATATGGAAATTGGGCAACAGCTGGTCCTTCATGTCCCTGCCGGCACGCGCAAGCTGAGCGTCCTGACGCATGGCGCATGCAGCGGCGATCGTCTGGATGTCGACGCGTCGGTCGGCCAGGGCGAGACGAAATCCTTCTCGATCCCCGCCAGCGGCGAGGGCTTGACGGCACAGGCTCCGCCCAAGGCCTGAAGCGGCTTGTTATCTTCGCCGTGAGGGCGTAAGAATCGAGACAGGCACAACCGCCCGAATGGGAGTGGCATCGTGCATCGTCGAACCGTTGGCCAGTATTCGGTGGAAGTACGGACGCTGAGAGCACCCTCCGGGGTCTGGAAAGCGGCGTACATCGTCGAGCCCGCACTTCATGCGGGCCCGCGTGATTTCGTCATGATCACGCTGCTCGAAGAATTCGAGGACGAACGGGTGGCGGTGAATGCGGCGATGGAGCGGGGCATCAGCCATGCAGACTGGCTCGACCTGGCGCGCACCACCTCGGCCGGTTGACGTGACCGGCCCGGCGACCTCCTCGTAACGCCTCCGCGACGATAAGCCACCTAGCTTCGCTTGCATGAGGGCCGCCGGCCCTCTCCGGCGGAGTGTCATCCTTGCAGCGCACGATCCTCTACGTTCCCTTCAATGCCTCGGCACACGGTCAGTGGACCCTGCGCCGTAATGCCGAACTGGTCGGTCAGTTCGCGACCCGTGACGATGCCATGCGCCATGCGCTGACCCTCACCAGTTCGATCCAGAATCTGCCGGGACATGAGGTGGCGATCAAGGTCGAGGATGAAGCCGGCATCTGGCGGGTTGCCGACGGGGGCACGCCCTGACCCTCGAGGTATGAACAGTTTCGGCAGGCGTCGCACGATTTGAGATCGCCGGGCGGGATAAGAGGCGTCCCTGCCTCCCGGATGCCGCCATGGCCGCCTACCTCACATCCCGCCTGACCGACGAGGCGGATTCCGCACTGGCGACTAACCATGACGGAAGCACGCTTGCGCGGCGACTCAGCGACAAATACAGCGACCGGGTCGCGACGGCCTTCACCGTCTTCGGTCGGGAAGGGCAGTTCGTACCCTTGCCCGACAATCTGCCCGCCGGCCTGTCGAAGGCACTGACCGCCCACGGTATCGAGCGCCTTTACAGCCACCAGCAGGAGGCCTGGGAAGCCGCCCGCTCGGGCAGTCATGTCCTCGTATCGACGCCGACCGCCTCGGGCAAGACGCTTTGCTACACGTTGCCGGTGATCGCCTCGGTGCTGGAGGCCGGCGCCAAGGCCTTGTACCTCTTCCCGACGAAGGCACTCGCCCAGGACCAGGTCGCCGAGTTGCTCGAGTTGAACCGGGCGGGCGACCTCGGCGTCAAGGCCTTCACTTTCGACGGCGACACCCCGGGCGACGCGCGTCAGGCTATCCGCCTGCACGGCGATGTGGTCGTCAGCAATCCCGACATGCTCCATCAGGCCATTCTTCCGCATCACACGAAGTGGGCACAGTTCTTCGAAAACCTCCGTTACGTGGTGATCGACGAGATCCATACCTATCGCGGTGTGTTCGGCTCGCACCTCGCCAACGTGTTGCGGCGCCTGAAGCGCATCTGTGCATTCTACGGGGTGAAACCACAGTTCATCCTGTGCTCGGCCACCATCGGCAACGCTACCGAACATGCCCAGGCCCTGATCGAGGACGAGGTCGCCACCATCACGCGCAGCGGTGCGCCGAGCGGCGACAAGCACATCCTTTTGTGGAACCCGCCGGTGATCAACCCGGATCTCGGTCTGCGCGCATCCGCACGGTCGCAGACCAACCTGATCGCCCGTGTGGCGATCAAGGCGAAGATGAAGACACTGGTGTTCGCGCAGTCGCGGCTGATGGTCGAGGTACTCACCAAATACCTGAAGGATGTCTTCGATCACGACACGCGACTGCCGGCGCGCATTCGCGCGTACCGTGGCGGATACCTGCCCACCGAGCGGCGCGAGGTGGAGCGTGCGATGCGCGCGGGCAACGTCGACGGCATCGTGTCCACGTCCGCGCTGGAGCTCGGCGTCGACATCGGCAGCCTCGACGCGGTCGTGCTCAATGGGTATCCGGGCTCGATTGCCGCCACGTGGCAGCGATTCGGTCGCGCCGGACGACGCCAGCAGCCGTCGCTCGGCGTGCTGGTCGCCACCAGTGCGCCGCTCGACCAGTACCTTATGCGACATCCGGCCTTCCTTACCGAGGCGACCCCGGAGCAGGCGCGCATCCAGCCCGACCAGCCGCTGATCCTGCTCGACCACATCCGTTGTGCCGCCTTCGAACTGCCGTTCGTCGCGGGGGATGCGTTCGGCCCCGATGATGCCGGGCCGTATCTCCAGGTCCTCGCCGAAGCGGAGGTGTTGCACCAGGAAGGCGAGCGTTGGGAATGGATTGCCGACAGCTACCCGGCCAACGCCGTGAGCCTTCGCTCGGTGGCCGATGGCAATTTCGTCGTCGTCGACCGTACGGAAGGCAGGCAGACGATCATCGCCGAGGTGGACTACTCGGCCGCGGCGCTGACGTTGTACGAGGGAGCGATCCACATGATCCAGTCGGTGCCTTACCAGGTCGAAAAACTCGACTGGGACGGGCGCAAGGCGTACTGCACGCGCACGCGCGTGGATTACTACACGGATGCCATCGACTACACCAAACTGAAAGAGCTCGAGTGTTTCGACGGTAGCAAGGCGGGCGAGGGCAGTGCACGTCATGGCGAGGTGCATGTCGTGCGTCGCGTGTCCGGCTACAAGAAGATTCGTTACTACACGCACGAGAACATCGGCTATGGACCGGTGAACCTGCCCGACCAGGAGCTTCATTCCACCGCCGTCTGGTGGCAGTTGCCGCAGACGGTGCTCGACGAAGCGTTTCGCTCACGCCAGCACGCGCTCGACGGATTCCTCGGTGCGGCCTATGCGCTGCACACGGCGGCCGTGGTGGCGGTGATGGCTGAGCCGCGCGACCTGCAGAAGGCGGTGGGTTCGGGCGACGGCGGCTGGTCGGCGCAGGTGGATGCCGCGGGTCGTGGACAGATTCGTGCGCAGGATGGCGGGCTCGCCCTGGCGGACGCGCTCGAGCGCTTCCTGCCCACCGTCTATCTCTACGACAACTTTCCCGGGGGCGTCGGCCTCAGCGAGCCGTTGTTCCGGCGTGCGCCGGAGCTTGTCACGCATGCACTGGCCACGATCGAAGGCTGCGAATGCAAGGCTGGCTGCCCCGCCTGCGTCGGCCCCGTGCTCGCCGCTGATGAGAACCGGGAGGAGACGCCGCGCGCACTCGCCGCGCGCGTGCTACGCCTGCTCGGAGCCGCCGCATGAGCGACCTCGCCTCGAGACTGGCCGCCCTCCGTAAGCAGGCCGGCGGCCGATCTCCAGCTTCTGTAGGAGCCGATTCATCGGCGAACCAACCCGGCCTCAGTCCGAACAAGGTCGGCCCCGCTCCGCCGGAATCGCCGATGAATCGGCTCCTACAGAAGCCTGGCGTCGACCTGGCGGCCCTGCGCCGGATGGCGGGGGTGCGCGAGCGCCTCGGCCAGCCGCGCATGCCACCACGCACCTTTAGCCGTGACGTCCCCGGCGAGGAGATCGCCCCTGGTCTGCGCTACCTCGAGCAGCGCTACGCGTGGCCCGATGCGCCGTCCGAACTCGATCTCACGTTCGCTCGCCTCACCAGCGCGCGTCGCGAACACGTGCTGCATTTCGATACCGAAACCACGGGGCTCGCCGGCGGCACCGGCACACGCGCCTTCATGATCGGTGCGGCCGACTGGCACGATGGCGGCTTGCGCGTACGCCAGCTCTACATAACCACCATGGCGGCGGAAAGCGCCATGTTGCGATCGTTCGCCGACTGGATCGACGCCGACACGGTGCTGGTCAGTTACAACGGAAAATCCTACGACGCGCCACTGCTCGCGACGCGTTATCGGCTCGCTCGCATGACGAATCCACTCACCGGGCTGACGCATGTCGATCTGCTGCACCCCGTGCGCCGCCGATACCGCCAGGTGTGGGAGAACTGCAAGATGCAGACGGCGGAACGAAACCTGCTGCGCATCGTGCGCGAAGACGATCTGCCGGGATCGGAAGCACCGCGGGCATGGCTCACGTATCTTCGCGGCGGGTCGTCAGGGGATCTCGTGCGCGTCGCTGCACACAACCTGCAGGACGTGCGCAGCCTCAGCGGCCTGCTCGTCGAGGCGCACGGTTGGGCCGCGCTGGATGCACGGCATGCGCAGGAAGGTTCGCTGCACGGTAACGAAAAATAGACGCGGTTCCGCGCACGCTCGCTCGAATCCCGTTGAAAGCGGTAAGGAGGCGAAGGCATGAGCGAGGCGACCAAACCCTGCGATCACGACGGGTGCAACTGCCAGGTCCCGGTGTCGCGTGACTTCTGCAGCGAAAGTTGCCGCATGGCGGCCGAAAGCCAGAACGTGGGTGGCGCCTGCGAGTGCGGCCATGCGGCCTGCCAACAGCGGCGCTGACGACGATACGCGAGGAGTACAACATGACCGACGAAAAGAAACAGCCGACGTCCGGCTACCGCGAAGAGAATCTCAAGCCGTCGCAGGGAAAGCCAAAGGTGCCCGGCGAAGGCCATCCGAAGGAATCTCAGAATAATCCCAACCAGAAGCCCGGCAAGCAGGGCTCCTGATGGTGACAGGCAAATATGGGAGCCGCCAAATGTGGGAGCCGCCAAATGTGGGAGCCGCTTCAGCGGCGATAGCCAGGGTGCCGCACCCCCATCGCCGGCATAGCCGGCTCCCACAACGGACTCAGGCCGCCTTGCGCAGCAGTCCACCGATCGAAGCGATAGCGCCACCGATCGCCTGCGTCTTGTGGTCGTCGCTCATGGCGACACCCTCGGCGCGGACGAACTCGATGTCGGTGACACCGAGGAAGGCGAACACCGCGCGCAGGTACGGCTCCTGGAAGTCCATGCCGGCAGCTGGCGAACCCGGGAGGCTGTAAACGCCGCCACGCGAGGACGCGATGATCACGCGCTTGCCACCTGCCAGGCCCTCGGGGCCGGCCGCGGTGTACTGGAAGGTCTTGCCCGCGACGGCAATGCGATCGATCCAGGCCTTGAGCGAGCTCGTAATGCCGAAGTTGTACATCGGCGCACCGATGACAATGACGTCGGCGGCGAGGAATTCCTCGAGAACCGCGGCGTTCTCGGCGGCAGCCGGATCGTTTTCACCGGCCGGCAGGCCCCAATGGCCGAGCGGTGCGGCGTGCAGGTCACGGTAGGTCACGTCGACGCCCGGGTGGTTCTTCACGAACTCCGCCACGACGGCCGCCGTCAGACCGCGGGAAACAGAATAGGCGCCAAGCGCGCTGGCATCGAGATGCAGGAGTTTCATGGGTGTTCCTCAGTCGTAGACCGCAGGATGCGGGACGGAGGAAACGATACGCCGGCGACAATCGCCTGATTAGCCCGCCTGGAGTAGACTCATTGTTCCGAATGAGAAACGACGGATTCCGATGGAAGGCGCGCTGCAGGACCTCAACGATCTGTACTTCTTCGCCTCCGTGGTCGAGCACGGGGGCTTCTCGGCCGCCGGGCGCGCCCTGGGTATCCCGAAGTCCCGCTTGAGCAAGCGCATCGCCCAGCTGGAGGATCGGCTGGGTGTGCGGCTGCTCCAGCGGACCACGCGTCGCTTCGTCGTCACCGAAATCGGTGAGCGCTTCTACGCCCATTGCCGCGCCGTTCTGGAAGAAGCACGGGCGGCGCAGGACGCCGTGGACGAGCTGCGCACCGAGCCGCGGGGCATCGTGCGCGTGAGCTGTCCCGTCTCGCTCGCCCAGAACGTGCTCGGTCCGATGCTGCCGGCCTTTCTGCTCGAACACCCCAAGGTGCAGGTGCGCGTGACCGCGACCAATCGCCGGGTCGACGTTATCGGCGAAGCCTTCGACGTGGCGATCCGGGTGCGCGAGAAGCTCGATACGGACGCCACCCTGGTCCTGCGCAGCATCGGCTTCGCGCGCAACCTGCTGGTGGCCAGCCCGAAGTTCCTCGACAGCAACGGTCGCCCGAAGACCCTCGACGAACTGGCCGCGCTGCCGGCCTTGTCCATGTACGAGCATGAAGGCGCGCAGGTGTGGGAGCTGGTCGACTCCAACGGCAAGAAGGCCGCCGTCGAGGTCAAACCGCGGCTGGTCAGTGGCGATTTCTCGATGCTGATCGCGGCTGCCGTGCAGTGCTGTGGCGTCGCGCTGTTACCCGAGGATTACTGTGGCCCGTTGATTTCCAGCGGCGAGCTGGAATGGGTGCTGCCCGAGTACACCACGGCCCAGGGGACGCTGCACTTCGTCTACCCGAGCCGCCGTGGCCTGCTGCCGGCCATTCGCAGCTTCGTCGACTTCCTCGCCGATCGCCTGCCCAAGGCGCAGGCCGAGTTCCACAAGGACTGCGACAAGGTGGCGGCCGATCCCAGCCAGGCAGGAGCGATCAAGATGGCGCGCATGTTAGGATCGAGCCCTTCGGCCACGTTTGGCCATCCAAACGAGTAAGGATGTTCGATGCAGCTCGAAACCAAGCTTCCCAAGGTCGGCACGACCATTTTCAGCGTGATGAGCCAGCTCGCGCTGGAACACAAGGCGGTCAACCTGGGCCAGGGCTTTCCTGATTTCGAGCCGCCGGAGCCCCTGCGCGAAGCGATCACGCGGGCGATGGCCGAGGGCAAGAACCAGTACGCCCCCGGCATCGGCATTCCAAAGCTGCGCGAGCAGATTGCCGCGAAAACCGAGCGCCTGTACGGTCATCGGGTCAGCCCGGACACCGAGGTCACGGTCACCTCGGGTGCCACGGAAGCCTTGTTCTCCGCTATCGCCGCCGTGGTGAGGGCAGGGGAGGAAGTGATCGTTTTCGACCCCTGCTACGACAGCTACGAGCCAGCCATCGAACTCCAGGGCGCGACCGCGGTGCATATCCCGTTGACGCTGCCTGCGTTCGGCATCGACTGGCAACGCGTGCGTGAGGCCGTGACGCCGAAAACCCGCATGATCCTGATCAACTCGCCGCACAATCCGTCGGGGGCGGTGCTTTCGCGAGCCGACCTTGACGAGCTGGCGTCCATCGTGCGCGACACCAACATCGTCGTGTTGTCCGACGAAGTCTACGAACACATCGTGTTCGACGGTGCGGAACACCAGAGCGTGTTGCGCCACGAGGAACTGGCCACGCGCAGTATCGTGGTCTCGTCGTTCGGCAAGACCTACCACTGCACGGGCTGGAAGGTCGGCTACGCGATTGCGCCCAAGGCATTGACGGCCGAGTTCCGCAAGGTTCACCAGTACCTGACCTTCTGCACGTTCAGTCCGGCGCAGTGGGCATTCGCCGAGTTCCTCGAGTCCACGCCGGAGCATTACCTCGAACTGCCGGCGTTCTACCAGGCCAAGCGCGATCGTTTCCGTGAACTGATCGCACCATCGCGGTTGAAACTGCTCGATGTTCCGGGCGGCTATTTCCAGCTGGTCGACTACAGCGCCATCCGCGATCTCGATGACATCAATTTCAGCGAATGGCTCGTGCGCGAAGGCGGCGTGGCCGCGATTCCCCTTAGCCCGTTCTACGAGAGTGCGCCGGATACGCGGCTGGTCCGGCTCTGCTTCGCCAAGAACGACGCCACCATGGAAGCCGCTGCGGAGCTGCTGTGCAAACTCTGACCGTTTCCCTCGTCCAGGGCGCGACGCGCTGGCACGATGCCGCCGGCAACCGCGACTATTACGGCAAGCTGGTGCGCGGCGCAGCGCCCAGCGACCTCATCGTGCTTCCGGAGACCTTCCTCTCCGGCTTCACTAACGACACGCTCGGCAACGCCGAAACGATGGACGGCGTCAGTGTGGCGTGGATGCGCGCTTTGGCCACCGAAGTGAACGCCACACTCACCGGCAGCCTGGTGATCCGCGAAGGCGATACGGTCTTCAACCGGCTCCTGTGGGCATCGCCGGACGGTTCGCTGGCGTATTACGACAAGCGCCATCTGTTCCGCATGGCGGGCGAGCACACACGCTACGGCGGCGGTAACGAGCGCCTCATCGTGGAACTGAAAGGTTGGCGCATCCTGCCGCAGGTCTGCTACGACCTGCGCTTTCCGGTATGGCTGCGCAACGGACGTCGCGAAGAAGCGGCCGGCGGCATGGACTACGACCTGGCGCTGTTCGTGGCTAACTGGCCGGCGGCGCGGCGCCATCCGTGGCGGACCTTGCTGCGGGCGCGCGCGATTGAGAACCTCGCGTACGTCATCGGCGTGAACCGTGTCGGCGTGGACGGCAACGATCTGCCTTACGCCGGCGATAGCGCCGTGATCGACACGGTCGGCGAGCCGCTGGTGGAACTGGGCGCGCAGGAGCAGGTCATCACCGTGGTCCTGGACCCCGCTTCGCTAAAGGCACACCGCGAGCGTTTCCCGGCGTGGATGGACGCCGACCGCTTCGCCCTCGATACCTCGGCCTGACCGGCCAATCAGTTAACCGGATAACCGGCTCTTCGTGGGAGCCGATTCATCGGCGATCCCGCGGCGGCGGGCAAGGCTGCCGCAAGCACCCATTCGCCGATGAATCGGCTCCTACTTCGCGGGTTCGAACGGAACCGCTGCGCCCGGCTTCAGGCTCTTCCGCCACGCCGCCAGCTTGTCCTCGATCCCTTCGCCGATAGCGATCTGTGGCTCGGACGCCTCGAGCGCGCCCTTCTTCTCCCACGCAGCGATTTCCGTTTTCGCCTTGCCGAACGCTTCGACGAAGTCCGGCGTCGCGTTCAGTCCATCGACGAGCCACGCGCGGCCGAAATATGTGATGTCCGAGTCGACGCCGCAGCCGAACGAGGTCCGGTCGGTGCGTGCCGAGGTCATCACCAGGGTGCCCGGTCCACTCAGCTTCGGGACGAAGCCGCCGGAATAGCAGGCGTTGACCACGACCACCTTCCAGCGGAAGGCGTGCCGCGAGAGGATTTCGGAGACGCCATCGGCGTCGAGCTGGTCGAGCGGGATGGGATCCATGTCGACGAGGAGCGAGTGATCGCTTCCACCGTGCGTGGCGAGATAGACGACGAGGATGTCCTCACGCGTGTCCATGACCTTCGCGAGGCCGTCGATCGCACCTTCGAGATTGGTCCAGCTTGCGAGCGGCCGCGTCGTCAATGTCGCCGGATTGTTCTCCAGCACCAGTGTATGACCGGGGCTGGCCAAGCGCTTGCTCACCAGCGTGTCGACGTACTCGGCCTCGTTGCGGAAGACGTCTTCCGACCCATCGCCGCCGAAAGCCAGAGCGTAGATGTTGGTCTTGCCGGGCGTGCGCGGGGCCAGGGCGGCGACGGCCTTGCGTAACGTTTCCGGCTGGGCGGTAAAGATCTGTTCCGGCGTCGGCGCGTCGTTCGGCCAGTCGCCGGAGTCGACATCCACCGATTCATCGTCGGTGGCCGTGCTCGTCGCGGCAGCGGGTGCGGCCCCGGTCGGCGCCGTGGCGGCAGGGGTGGGCGAGGTTGCCGCAACGGGCTCGCGGGTTGCCGTTACAGGGGCAGGGCCCAGGTGCAGCACGCCGACGGTGAGCAGCACGCCGGCGACGAAGGCGCCCAGCACATAGATCGGCGTCCGCCGCCGTGGATCAAGGTGTGATGGCATCGAAATCCGCCACGGCAGGGTGGCCGGCATCCGTCAGCGCCTGTGGCGGCCGGATCAACTGGGTGGTCCGCATGCCTGCCTCACGCGCAGCGTCCAGCTCTTCCTTGATATCGGAGAGGAACAGCACCTGGCCGGGCGGCAGGCCGATGGCTTCGGCGATCTTCCGGTACGAATCGGTCTCGCGCTTGTGTCCGGTCTGGGTGTCGAAGTAGTCGGAGAAGAGCGGGGTCAGGTCGCCCATCTCGGTAAAGCCGAACAGCAGCTTCTGCGCGGCGACCGAGCCCGACGAATACACGTAAAGCTTGAGGCCCTGGGCGTGCCAGGCGCGCAACCGCGCGGCCACCTCGGGATACATGTGGGAGGTAAACACACCGGACTCGTAGCCTTCCCGCCAGATGAGACCCTGCAGGGCCTTCAGTGCGGTGGACTTGCGGTCTTCGTCGATCCAGCCGATCAGCAGGTCGATGATCTCGCCGCGCGAGGCCTCGACAATGTTAGCTTCCTTCGCCGCTTCCGAAAGCCAGTGCTGCACCTCGGCTTCGTCGGTATGTGTTTCGACGTAGGCCGGCAGGTGCTTACGGGCGTACGGGAAGAGTACGTCCTTGACGAAGTCGATTGAACTGGTGGTGCCCTCGATGTCGGTGAGGACGGCGCGGATGTCGGACATGAGAGGGCTTACCTGCGGAGCGGGGAGATTCAGCAGGATAAACGACGCGACGTGGAGGCGAAATGCCCGAGCCTCAGCGCAGGCTCCGCACCGTGAAGAACTCGCTGGCGATCTTCCATCCGTCGGCGGTCTTCACCAGTTGCAGAACCTTCCAGCCGACGCTGCCGTCATCGCCACGACGGGTCACGAAGTCCAGCGAGGCCTGGGCGAGCGAGCCGTCCTGTTCGATACGCGAACGAGCGCGAGGGATTTCATCGGCGGGTGGCCAGCAGCGTATCGGCGCTGTGGGCCGCGGCGGAGGCGGGACTCGGGGTCGTGCCCCGAACGGCCTTGCACGTGCCACCCGCACTGAAGCCGGTCAGCGAGACATGGGGCCTGCCGGCCTTGCCGTCGACGGGGATTCATCTGCTGGTTCGCGGTGCGGGCTCGCCTGAGGCCGCCCACCACCTCGCGCGCGTGATCCGCGAGGTGGTTGACGAGGTGGTGCGCGCCTGAGCACGCACATTCGACTCAGGCGGCGGTGGATGCCTTGGCGGACGGGTGCGGGCTCATGCGCGGGAAGCGCTCGGCGATGTCCTCGCCGGTGAAGCTTGCCACCCAGCCTTCCGTATTGGTGAACAGGCGAATAGCCACGAAGTAGGGCGATTCGCTCATGTCGAACCAGTGCGGGGTGCCGTCGGGCACGCCGATCAGGTCGCCCTTTTCGCAGAGCACTTCGTAGACTCGGCCGTCGATATGCAGGGTGAACTGGCCGGCCCCGGCGACGAAGAAGCGGACTTCGTCTTCGCTGTGCGTATGCTCGTTCAGAAACTTCTGACGGAAGGTGGCGCGGTCCGGGTTGTCGGGCTTGAGGCTGATGACATCTACCGACTGGTAGCCGTTCTCGGCCATCAGGCGGTCGATGTCCGCACGATAGGCGGCGATGACCTCGTCCTGGGTGGCGCCGGGGGCGATGTCCTGCGTCGCCTCCCACTGTTCGAAGCGCACACCTACCGCGTTCAGGGCGGCAGCGATGTCGGCGTGCGCGGTGTGGACCACTACCGGGGTGTCGTGCTGGTTGTCGTCGTAGATACGCAGACGGCTCATGGGGAAAGCCTCCTCAGGTCGAGTTCGCAGCCCAGCAGGAATTCCAGGGCCTCGAGATGGCGGCGTGTTTCGGCCATGTCGCGGCCCCAGGTATAAATGCCGTGGCCATTGATCAGATAGGCATACAGCGGCTTGCCGCCGTCGATCCAGGCGTCCACCTGGGCCTCCAGCTCGGGCATCTGCTGCGTGTTGGGGAAAACGGGGATGTCGAGCACGCTTTCGTGCGTGGTGTAACCGGAAATCGCCTTCTGCAGCTCCCATCCTTCCAGCCGGACACGGCCTTCCGCGGCAAAGAGTCGCGAGGCGACGCTCTGCGTGCGCGAATGGGTGTGAAGCACCGCGTTGGCTTCAGGAAAACGCCGATAGATCTGCGTATGGAGCCCGGTTTCGGCCGAAGGGCGGTTGTCCGAGCCGACGGCCTTGCCTTCCATGTCCACCACCATGATGTCGTCGCGGCCGAGGCGTCCCTTGTCGCGTCCCGAGATAGTGATCGCGGCCAGATCGTCGTCGATGCGCATCGAGAAGTTGCTGCTCGTCGCGGGCGTCCAGCCAAAAGCCGCCAACTCGCGTGCGGCGTCGGCGATGGCATCGGCGCGCTCGGCCAGCAGGGCGGGATCGACGTGGGAGAGGGTCTTCGGCATGGGGATTTGGACGTCCAAACAGGGGGCGAATATACCACGGGCCGGAAACCGGTCCCCGCGCTAATGGGAACCACTCCTTTTTCCGTGAACGGGTACGATTTCGGTCAGCACCGGCCCAGATGCAGGCCGGATCACCATCGACGGAGGTTTTACCCATGTCGGAACACGATACGAATAATGAGGGGCGCCGGCGTTTCCTCAAGGTCGCCGCCGGCGGCGTTGCCGTAGCCACCGTGCTCGGCACCCTGCCGCGCCTGGCCCGGGCCCAGGACCTGCCCCACCTTTCGCCCTCCGATCCCACGGCGGCCGCCCTGAAATACACCGAGGACGGCAGCAAAGCCCAGGGCAAGAAGACCGCCAGCGACGCCTGCATGAACTGCAACTTCTACCAGGGCAAGGCCGCTGCCGCCTGGGGCCCGTGCCAGCTCTTCCCGGGCAAGGCCGTTGCCAGCAAGGGCTGGTGCATTTCCCACGCTGTCATGATCTGAGGCTGGGAGGGCTCGCCCTCGGCCTCGCGTTTTGCCGCGAGCCGCCCCCCGCAGACGCGAAAGAGCCAAAAAAAACCAGCCCGCAGGCTGGCTTTTTTGTCCGAAATATTCATGTGAGACACAAAATGCAGCTCAGGCGCGCCAGGCCGAGGAGCTGACTCGCCTGACGCGCTGAGCGGCAATCCGGGGCCCACTGCCAAGTGATTTACCCACGGAACCGGGATCATACTCCCCTCCGGGGGCGACCGGCCAATGGCAGTTAAATGACACTCGCCTTTCTGCGCATTATTTCGCAAAAACAACCGCTTAACGAAAAAACCTCGCCTATTTAGCGAGGTTTTAACGAGCCCTTTGGAGGGGTATTACGCCTGGTGTCGAAGGCGGCTGTGGCGATAGCCGTAGGCCGCGTAAAGGGCCATGCCGACCACCGTCCAGACGCCCATCAGTGCCCAGTTGTACCAGTTCATGAAGCAGAGCAGGCCGATGCAGCTGACGATGCCCGCGATGCACGTGAACCACACCCAGGGCACGCGGAAGGTGCGCGGCAATTCCGGCGCGGTGAAGCGCAGGATCAACACGCCGCCGCATACCGCGCAGAACGCGACGAGGGTGCCCATCGATACGAGATCGCCGAGGATGTTGAGCGGGAACACCGCGGCGAGGATCGCGATGCCGACGCCGGTGATCACCGTATTCAGATGCGGCGTGCGGTACTTCGGGTGGATCGTCGTGAAGACCTTCGGCAGCAGACCATCGCGTCCCATGATCATGAAAATGCGCGGCTGCGCGATGATCATGACGAGTACGACGGACGACAGACCAATCAGCGCGCCGACCTCGACCACGCCACGCAGCCAACCGAGTTCCGGATGGCTGCGGATCGCCGTGACGACGGGCTCATCGGTGCCGAGCTGCGCGAACGGCACCAGCCCCGTCAGCACGGCAGCCATGGCGATGTAGAGCACGGTGCAGATGGCGAGGGAGGCGAGCGTGCCGATAGGCATGTCGCGTTGGGGATTCTTCGATTCCTGCGCCGCCGTCGATGTCGCTTCGAAGCCGATGTAGGCAAAGAACACCAGCGCGGCGCCGCGCAGCACGCCGGACCAGCCGTACTTGAAGCCACCCTGGTTCTCCGGAATGAACGGATGCCAGTTGGCCGTGTCGATGTGCTGGGCGCCGACGATGATCACGATAAGGATCAGCGCCACCTTCAGCGCCACCATGGCCATGTTGATGCCGGTGGATTCCTTGATGCCGACGTAGCAGAGCCAGGTCAGCGCCAGCGTGATGCCAACCGCCGGCATGTTGAAAAGGGCGCCGGTGGGGACGAGATGTCCGTCGACGTAGTCGAGCGGTGCATTCGTCAGCGCGGGAGGGATGTGGATACCGACATGGTCCAGCAGGCTGACGAAGTAGCCGGTCCAGCTGACGGCGACCGCCGAGGCGGAGACACCGTACTCGAGAACCAGGTTCCAGCCGATGAACCAGGCGGCGCCTTCGCCGAGCGTGGCGTAGGCGTAAGAATAAGCGCTGCCCGAGATGGGAATCATCGAGGCGAATTCGGCGTAGCACAGCGCCGTGAACAGGCTGCAGATCGCGGCGAGGATGAACGACAGGATGATCGCAGGGCCGGCGTGGTCAGCGGCCGCGACGCCGGTGATGACGAAGATGCCGCCACCGATGACCGCCCCGATACCGAGCGCGGTGAGCCCCCAGGGGCCAAGTGTGCGGCGCAGGGCGGGGCCGTGCGCGTCGTCGGGTTCGGCCTGGGGAGCTTTCTTGGCAAGTAACTGCTTGAGCATGGACGGCCCGGGAAGAAGTGTCATGGAGAGAATAGTCGCAAAAGGAAAGGCCGGCGGGTGACCGCCGGCCTTTCCCGGTTCGTTTCTATCAGCCGAGCGACTTGCGCAGCTTGCTGTGCCCGTAGCCGTACAGGAAGTAGATCAGCTGGCCGATGACGATCCAGCCGAGCATCAGGCGCCAGTGCTCTTCGAAGGCCTGCCAGAACAGGTAGACGCAGGAGACCGCGCCGATGATGGTGATCGGCCAGACGAACGGCACGCGGAAGCTGCGCTTCAGGTCCGGACGGGTGTAGCGCAGGATCAGCACGCCGATGCAGACGGTGGCGAACGCGAGCAGGGTACCCATCGAGACCAGCTCACCGAGCACGCTGACCGGGAACAGGCCGGCCATGGCAGCCGCGGAGACGCCGACGATGATCGTACCGATGTAAGGCGTGCGGAACTTCGGATGCACCTTGGCCATGGTGTTCGGGAGCAGGCCGTCCTTCGCCATCGAGAAGAAGATGCGCGGTAGGCCCATGAGCATCACGAGGATGACCGAGGACAGGCCGGTGATCGCACCGAGGATGACCAGCGCCTTCAGCCACGACAGCTGCGGGTACAGGCCCAGCGCGGTGGCGACCGGCTCCGGCGTGTTAAGCATGCGGAACGGCGCGATACCGGTGAGGACAAGTGCCACGGCGATGTAGAGCACGGTGCAGACGGCCAGCGAGCCGAGGATGCCGATGGGCATGTCGCGCTGCGGGTTCTTCGCTTCACCGGCGGCGGTCGACACCGCGTCGAAGCCGACATACGAGAAGAACACGATGGTCGCGGCGCGGAAGATGCCGCCCCAGCCGAACGCGCCCGGACCTTCGGACGCCGGGATGAACGGATGCCAGTTAGCCGGGTTGATCACCTGGATGGCAAAGGCGAGAAACAGCAGGATGACCGTGACCTTGATCGTCACGATGATCGAGTTGACGAAGGCGGACTGCGTGATGCCGACGTAGCACAGGCCTGACAGCGCGGCGATGATGACCACGGCCGGCAGGTTGATCAGCGTGCCGGTGGCCTGGATATGGCCCTCGACGAACTGGTACGGTGCCGAGGCGAGCTGCATGGGGAGCTCGAGGTTGGTACCGACCAGATGGCCGACCATCCCCAGCATCTCGTTGAAGTAGCCCGACCAGCCCGCGGCCACGGTGGCCGCGGCAAAGAGGTATTCGAGGACGAGGTTCCAGCCGACGAACCAGGCGACGTACTCGCCGAGCGTGGCGTAGGAATAGGAGTAGGCGCTGCCGGAAACCGGAAGCATGGCCGCGAATTCGGCGTAGCACAGGCCTGCAAGGGCGCAGGCGAAACCGGCGATGAGGAAGCTGATGACCAGGGCAGGGCCGGCATGAAGTGCGGCGGCCTGGCCGGTGATAACGAAGATACCTGCGCCGATGACGGCGCCGACACCGAGAAGAACCAGATGCTTCGCGGTGAGTACCCGCTTGAGCTCGCCATTGTTTGCATGTGCGCCGGTTTCAATGTGCTCACCAGCGTCTACGTGCGGCGCGGCCTCGATCGGATGCGTCGCGAACAGGTGTTTCAACATGTGTCTCCCCTACTGCCGGAATGTAGCCTTTTATTATTGGGACCGCCGCGTGAGTTACGGTGGACACGCAGCTGCCCTGAAGCGCTGGCACGGCACCATAGCCCAGCGGGGCAAGGCCGTACAAGTTGCATTGCGAGGCACGCCAACGCATTGCATACAGGAGTTGCGGATGTCGACCATGACTTGCGGCGGTTGTGCTCGGACAAGGCGCGATGCTCAGAAGACCATGTTCAGCGCGACCTGCGGTGCCACGTCGTCGGTGGCGTTGCGGCCATCGACGGTGAACTGGACGCCGGCGATCAGGCCGACTTTCGGGTTGAAGTGGTATTCCACGGCGGGCGCGAGGCTGAAGGCATGGCCCGAAGGGAAGGTGTAGGCCGCAAGGCCGTTTGCCTTTCCGTTAACGCGGGTACCGCTTTCGCGGTTCCAGATTGCCTCGCCGACCAGCACCCATCGGCGATCGAGTACGTATTCGGCCGCCACCGAGGCGTTCCAGGCCTGACCGGGCGTCGCGTGGCCGCGGAATCCGGCCGGCGTGCCGTAGACACTCGCGCCACGCAGACGCACGCGGCCGGGCGACGGACTCCAGGCCAGTTGACCACGCCAGCGCAGCGCGTGACCGTTGTCCAGCCACTGGAGCTGTTGGGCGCCAAGGGCGAGCGTCGTGCGCGTGGCGCCGGAGCCCGTGCCGTTGAGGGGATTGTTCTCCAACCGGTGATATTTGCCGGTGGGCAGTCGCTGCGCCGCCGAGACGGCGAGCACCAGTCCGGTGCCGTCGGCCTCCGGGGCCTTGAGACGGCTCTGCACGCGAAGGGCGGAATCGCCCATGCGCAGGCCATCGCTGTGCCTGCCGTCGACCGACGTGCGTGCCGCGTTCAGGGTGAGCTGCACCGAAATGTTTTCGGTGAGACCGTAGATCATCGGCAAGGCAATCTGCCACTGGCGTGCCGTTGGCTTCTCGGCGTGGCGCTGGCCGGTGCTGTCGAACCAGCCGCGGCTGTTGGTATGGACCAGGTAGGGCTCGACGTTGACCATGCCGGCGGGCAGGGTATTGACGGCCGGCGTGACCAGGGGGCCGGTGAAGTTCGCCTCACCGTGGGCGGATTCAGCGAGGGCGGAGGCCGGGATGGCGGCGGTAACGAGCGTGGCAATGAGGAAACGACGGGGCGACATGCGCGGGTCCTTGCGGTTTGCAGCGGCGGCTGCGGGGCGTCGACGCGCTTCGTGCGCGGCGGAGTCCATCGTAGGCAGGTCATAGCTGCGACCGACATCGGACTTGTCTGAAAAAGACGTGCGAGAATTCCCGCCCGTTTGCCCGAGCCCCGCCATGGACCATCCGTACCCGAGCCTCTCAGCCGCGTTCGAGCGCTATGCGGCGCGTTTTCCGCGCGAGTCGGATGTCGTACGTTTCCACGAGTGGCTGCGCGGCGAGGCACGTCCGTTTCACCGCGAGACGCAGAGCGGACACTTCACGGGATCGGCATGGCTGGTGAGTGCCGACGGCGAGCGCGTCCTGCTGATGCACCACCGCAAGTTGCAGCGCTGGCTGCAGTTAGGCGGGCATGCCGACGGCGATGCGGATCTCTCGGGCGTCGCCCTGCGCGAGGCGCGGGAGGAATCGGGGCTGGCCGATCTCGAGGTGCTCCCCGAGATCTTCGACATGGACCTGCACGTGATCCCCGCACGCCGCGACGAGCCCGAGCACTGGCATTACGACGTGCGCTACGTGGTCATCGCCCGTGCCAGCGAGGTGTTTACGGTGAACGTGGAGTCGCTGGCGTTGGCCTGGCGGCCCATCGCGGAACTGGCGACCGAGCCGACGGCGGATCCGTCGCTTCGCCGGATGGCCGCCAAGTGGCTGGCCACCCGCCAGCACACGCAGCCGCTGTTGCCGTAGGAGCCGATTCATCGGCGATCCCGCGGCAGCGGGCCGGGTTGTCGCGAACACCCATTCGCCGATGAATCGGCTCCCACATAGGGCGGGGTGATCAGTCGGCGTACTTCGCCGGTGCCGGGTGCACCGTGCCGCACTGCTTGCACGTGCGTGCGTCGAGCGAGCGGTAGAACTTTTCGAAGACCGGCGGAAAGTCCGATTCGATGCTGTCGAGGACGAAGTATTCCTCGTAGAGCTTATGGTTGCAGTTCTCGCAGAACCACAGCAGGCCGTCACGCTCACCGGCAACGCGGCGCCGTTCGACCACGAGGCCGATGGATTCGGGCATGCGTTGCGGGGAATGGGGTGTGCGTGCAGGCAGATAGAAAATCTCGCCCGCGCGGATCGGGATATCCCGTGCCACGCCGTCGTCCTGGACCTTGAGCACCATCTCGCCTTCGAGCTGGTAGAAGAACTCGGGGCCTTCGTCGTAGTGATAGTCGGTGCGCGCGTTCGGTCCGCCGACGATCATGATGATGAAGTCGCCGTCGACGATGCATTTGTTTCCCACCGGCGGCTTGAGCAGCGCGCGGTTCTCGTCGATCCAGCGTTTCAGGTCGATGGGGGGTAGCAGGCTCATGGGAGGGCACCGTCAAGACGTTCGCACATCTTACCCGTGTGTAGGAGCCGATTCATCGGCGATCCCGCGCAGCGGGCCAGGTCGTCGCGAACACCCTATCGCCGATGAATCGGCTCCTGCCGGGGAAAGTGGCGGGCAAAGTAGCGGGCAGGGTGGCGAGCGCGGTGGCCTTCGCACCTCCGGTACTTCCACAGGTCCGCTCACTGCCGTAAAACTCACGCTCCCTGCCGAAGGATCCCGCCCCATGCCGTCGTGGTACCACGAACGCGCTCCCGTGCCGCCGCTTCGCCCCCCGCCGGAAGGCCGGCGCGAAGCCTCGGTCGTGATCGTGGGCGGCGGTTTCGCCGGGCTGAACACCGCGCTCGGCCTCGCCGCACGCGGCGTGCGGGACATCGTGTTGCTGGAATCGAAGTCGATCGGCTTCGGTGCGTCGGGACGCAACGGCGGCTTCGTCTTCGCCGGGTACTCGCTCGGCGAGAAGGCGTTGCTGGAGCGGGCTGGGCCCGAGCGGGCACGGGCCCTCTATGGCCGCACCGTCGACGCGGTGAACCTCATTCGCGAGCGCATCGCGGCCTGGTCCATCGACTGCGATGCGGTCGACGCCGGGGTGGTCTGGGCGAACTGGTTCCGTGATGCGGGCGTGCTCCGTTCTCGCCAGCAGCTGCTCGCCGAGCGCTTCGGCGCCGACTGGCAGTGGATTCCTGCCGATGCCATGCATGAGTTCGTGCACAGTGAGCGCTATCACGACGGTCTCTACGAACGAAACGCCCTGCACATCGATCCACTGGCGTATGCGCGTGGGCTTGCAGGTGCGGCGGAAGCGGCTGGTGTGTCGATCCACGAAGGATCGCGCGTGCGCATGCTGGAACGTCACGGTCCACGCTGGGTGTTGCGGGTGGGTGGGGCAGAGATCGAAACGGCCAACGTGGTCCTTGCCTGCGGTGGCTATCTGGCTGGCCTGGACCGACGCATCGATCGCGCGGTTCTGCCGATTGCGACCTACGTGATGGTAACCGAGCCGCTGGGCGACCGCCTCGCCGCCTGCCTTCGCACGCGTGCGGCAATCTACGACACGCGCTTCGCTTTCGATTATTACCGTCCCCTGCAGGACACGCGCCTGCTCTGGGGTGGTCGGATTTCGATTCGCGATCGCGCTCCGGCGGCGGTCAAGCGTCTGCTGAAGCGTGACCTCGAGCGTGTCTTTCCTTCACTCGAAGGCGTTCGGATAGAGCAGGCGTGGTCGGGATTGATGAGTTACGCGCGCCACGAAATGCCCCAGGTCGGCACGCATGGAAACGGCCTGTGGTACGCCCAGGCCTTCGGTGGGCATGGTCTGGCTCCCACGTGCGCCGCGGGCGAGGCTCTGGCGGATGCGATCGCCGGCGGGGACACGTCGCTGGCGGCGTATGCCGGCTTCGGGCTCGATCCGGTGCACCGGCCGTTCGGGTATCTGGCAGCGCAGGGCGCGTACTGGAAGGCGGAGCTGGCGGACTGGTTCAAGTCGCGGCTGGAAGGGTGAATGGCTTAGGCCGCCTGGGAAACTCAGTGCGAACCCCGATCCAGCCAGACCAGGATGCCTTGCGCATTCAGGCGGATATCGATTTTCAGCAGCTTGACGATAGCGTCCCTGGGCATCGTCACGCCCTGGCGCCGTGCGCGGTCCACGTAAAGATCGGCGAACTCCGCTTCGATGCGTTGCTCGCGGTCTGCGACCGTTGCGTGTCGTTTCGCGATCGCCACCATGGCGTCGATCGTCTCATGTAGATCGCCTGCGAGGCGGGCCACTTCCGTAACGCGGCCATAGTGCGTGAGGTACATCGCCTCAGGCTCATAGCCAAGCATGCGGTCGATGGAATGGTGTGCCGCGTCGGGTTCGAACTGGACGGGCGACGTGGTAGGAATGATGAAGGCGCCGCCGGGCGAATCGAGTTCGCGGTAGGAGAGGCCGAAGATGTCACCGGTAAAAAACGCGTTGGAGCGATCGTCGTGGATCGCTATGTGGTGGCGTGCGTGTCCCGGTGTGTCCAGGCACAGGAGTGCGCGTCCCGCGAGATCGACGACGAAACCGTCATGCGCTTCGACGACCCGATCGGCCGGCACCGCGGCGATCTCGCCGTAACTGCGTCGGACTTCCTCTTCGCCGTAGACACCGGCTGCGCCAGCGATCAGGGCGGAGGGATCGATCATGTGCCGCGCGCCGCGTGGGTGCACGGCGAGCTTCGCGTAGGGCAGGTGCTTCATCAGCTGGCCCGCGCCACCCGCGTGGTCGAGATGCACGTGCGTGAGGATGACCCAGTCGATGTCCTTCGCCTCGAGGTCGGCCGCTTTTATCGCATCGAGAAAATGCGGCAGCGAATGCGTCGTGCCGCTGTCGATAAAGGCCCCACGACCGCGTTCCACCACGAGGTAGGCGGCGTCAAACGTCGGGCGGCCGAAGCCGGTGTCGATGGTGTGGATGCCGTGCATCGGCCAAGCATATTCCAATTGTAGGAGCCGATTCATTGGCGAAAGGCCGGTCGCTACGCGCCCGATGTAACCAGCGGCGTTCGCCGCGGCGGGCGCGGACGTCGCGGCGGGCGCGGACGTCGCGGCGCAGAGCCTTCGGTGTCCACCCTCGCTGCTCAGACACGTCCTCCGCGTTTCGTACCGGAAAGGCCGCTGCGCGGCCGTGTACTTATTTGGCCTACGGCCGATCCACTTGTGCGGAACTCGCCTCGAGGGTGGGCACCGAAGACTCTTCCCATCCCTGAGGTTCGTGGGGTCGAGCCGACGAAGCAAGGCCGCTTCGGCTGCTGGTCCGTCGCCATCGTCCAACGGTCAACCGCGTCGCGCCGGTCGCGATCGTCCTCGCGAGCCGCCCAAGTGTACGAAGCGACGGCAAAGCCGAGCCCGCGAGGCCGAAGGCGAGCCATGCGCGAGGTGCGTAAGAATGCCCGGCAAGAACGCCGGGCGCCCGGGCCCCGGTAATCCACGATGAACCAAAAAAAAGCCCCGGCGTTAGCCGGGGCCCGATTGTCGGACGTGAGGTTGTTACAGCGCTTCGAAAATACCTGCGGCGCCCATGCCGGTGCCGATGCACATGGTGACCATGCCGTACTTCTGCTTGCGACGGCGCAGGCCGTGGATCAGCGTGGCAGCGCGGATGGCGCCGGTGGCACCGAGCGGGTGGCCGAGGGCAATCGCGCCGCCAAGCGGGTTCACCTTGGACGGGTCGAGGCCGAGGTCACGAATGACGGCCAGCGCCTGCGCGGCGAAGGCTTCGTTGAGCTCGATCCAGTCCAGCTGGTCCTGGGTGATGCCCGTCTGCTTGAGTGCCTTGGGAATCGCTTCCTTCGGACCGATGCCCATGATGTCCGGCGCGACGCCGGCTACGGAAAAGCCGACGAAGCGTGCCAGCGGGGTCAGGCCGTAATCCTTGATCGCTTTCTCGCTGGCGATCAACAGGGCGCCGGCACCGTCGGACATCTGCGAGGAATTGCCCGCCGTGACCGAACCGCCGAACTGGCCGTTACGGAACACCGGGCGCAGCTTGCTCAGCACCTCGAACGTGGTGTCCTTACGCGGACCCTCATCCGTATCGATGATGCGACGGTCTTCGCGGATGCTGTGGTTGAGCAGGTCCGGGTAGCGGTCGTCGAGCTGGAACGGCGTGATCTCGTCCTTGAACTCGCCTGCGGCGATGGCCGCGAAGGCCCGCTCGTGCGATTGCAGGGCAAAGCGGTCCTGGTCCTCGCGGCTGACCTTCCAGCGCTCGGCGACCTTCTCGGCGGTGATGCCCATGCCGAAGGCGATCGCGCGGTTTTCGTCGTTCTCGAAGATCGCCGGGTTCATGGCGATCTTGTGGCCCATCATCGGCACCATGCTCATCGACTCGGTACCGCCGGCGAGCATGAGGTCGGCCTCACCCAGGCGGATGCGGTCGGCGGCCATGGCGATGGCCTGCACGCCGGACGAGCAGAAACGGTTGATCGTGACGCCCGGTACCTGTTCCGGCAGACCGGCCAGCAGCACGCCGATGCGAGCGACGTTCATGCCTTGCTCCGCTTCGGGCATGGCACAGCCGATGATGGCGTCGGTAATCAGTGCCGGGTCGATGCCTGGGGCTTGTTCGATGACGGCGCGGATGACGTGCGCGAGCAGGTCGTCCGGGCGGGTATTGCGGAACACGCCGCGCGGCGCCTTGCCTACCGGGGTGCGGGTGGCGGCGACGATGTAGGCATCTTGCACTTGCTTGCTCATGGGGTGGTTCCTTTAAGTGGGAAAGTCGTCAGGCGTAAGAGCGCGTGGCGCGTCAGTTACGCAGCGGCTTCCCCGTCGTCATCGTGTGCGCGATACGGGCCTGGGTCTTTTCGGTCTGCGCCAGTTCGACGAAGTGACGACGCTCGAGGGCGAGCAGCCAGGTTTCGTCCACCGGCGAACCGCGTTCGATCCGACCGCCCGAGAGGGTGTCGGCGATGCGGCTGGCGATGTCGATGTCGTGCGGCGAGGCGAAGTAGCCCTCGGCCATGTTCGCCAGCGAGGCCTTGAAGGTCGCCGTGGACGTGTCGCCGGCAGCGGTGATCGCGCGCGCCGGCATCGGCGGACGGTAGCCGGACTCGGCCAGCGCGATCGCCTGGGCCTTGGCGACATGCAGTACTTCATAGGTGTTGAAGACGATGATGTCGTCCTTGCGCAGCAAGCCCAGCGACTTGGCCTCGATCGCACTGGTCGACACCTTCGCCATGGCGACGGTCTCGAAGATCTTCTTCAGGTATTCGAACGGGTCTTCCGGGTTCGCCTGCCACGCACGCACGGCGAACTCCTTCAGGCCACCACCAGCGGGCAGCAGGCCCACGCCGGCCTCGACCAGACCGATGTAGCTCTCCAGCGCCGCGACGGTGCGCGCCGAATGCATCTGGAACTCGCAGCCGCCACCGAGGGCAAGGCCACGAACCGCGGAGACCACCGGCACCAGCGAGTACTTGATGCGCATGCTGGTGGCCTGGAAGTTCGCCACCATCGCTTCGAACTCGGCGAGCTTGCCGGCCTTGAGCAGACCCAGCGCGCCCTTGAGGTCCGCACCGGCCGAGAACGGCTCGGACGGCTGCCACAGCACGACACCGCGGAACTGCTGCTCGGCAAGGCCGATCGCATGCTGAATGCCGTCGAGCACGTGGTCGTTCACCGTGTGCATCTTGGTCTTGAACGAGATCACGCCGATGTCGTCGCCGCTGGTCCACAGGCGTACGCCGTCGTTCTCCCAGACCGTGGTGCCCTGGTCGAATTTCTCGCCCAGGATCGGATCCGGGAACGCCTGGCGCTTGTACACCGGATGCGTCGAACGCGGCTTCTCGGCGTTGGCGCTGGCCGAGTACGAACCCGCTTTGCCGTGCACGCCCGTGCGGCCGTCGGTGACCCAGGCGGGCAGGGGTGCGCTGCTCATGGTCTTGCCGGCGGCGATGTCTTCGGCGATCCAGCCAGCGATCTGCTGCCAGCCGGCGGACTGCCAGATCTCGAAGGGACCGAGCTTCCAGCCGTAGCCCCAGCGGATGGCAAAGTCGACGTCACGCGCCGTCTCGGCGATGTCGGCCAGGTGGTAGGCGGTGTAATGGAACAGGTCGCGGAACACGGACCAGAGGAACTGTGCCTGAGGGTCCGACGACGCGCGGAGCTTCGCGAACTTCTCGGCGGGATCCTTGATGGCGAGAATGGCGGACACGTCGTCCGACGCTTTCTGCTCGGAAACGCGGTAATCCTGCTTCTGCAGGTCGAGCACCACGATGTCCTTGCCGGCCTTGCGGTAGAAGCCCGCACCGGCCTTCTGGCCCAGCGCGCCCTTGTCGATCAGGCCCTTCAGCCACACCGGCGGCTGGAAGTACTTGTGCCACGGGTCGTCGGGCAGGGTGTCGCCCATCGTCTTGATCACATGGGCGAGGGTGTCCAGGCCGACGACGTCGGCCGTGCGATACGTGGCGCTCTTCGGGCGGCCGATGGCCGGACCGGTCAGTGCGTCGGCGGTGTCGAAGCCCAGGCCGAACTGCTCAGTGTGGTGCATGGTGGAGAGCATCGAGAACACACCGATGCGGTTACCGATGAAGTTCGGGGTGTCCTTGGCGTAGACCACGCCCTTGCCCAGGGTGGTCGTCAGGAAGGCTTCGAGGCCTTCGAGCACGCCCTTTTCTGTCAGGCGGGTAGGGATCAGCTCGACCAGGTGCATGTAACGCGGCGGATTGAAGAAGTGCACGCCGGTGAAACGGTGGCGCATGTCTTCCGGCAATGCCTCTGCCAGGCCGTTGATCGACAGGCCCGAGGTGTTGCTCGCCAGCACGGCGGTCGCGGACACGTGCGGCGCGATCTTCTGGTAGAGGTCGAGCTTCCAGTCCATGCGCTCGGCGATCGCTTCGATCACCAGGTCGACGTCGGCCAGCAGGGCGAGGTCGTCCTCATAGTTGGCCGGGATGATCGCGGCGGCCAGGCCTTTCTCGGCCAGCGGCGCCGGTGAGAGCTTGGCGAGGTTGGCGATCGCCTTGAGGGCGATGCCGCTCTTCGGGCCTTCCTTCGAGGGAAGGTCGAAAAGCACGGTTTCCACGTTGGCGTTCGTCAGGTGCGCGGCAATCTGCGCGCCCATGACGCCGGCGCCGAGTACTGCGGCCTTGCGAATGCGTAACGGTGTTGCAGTCATGGTGATCTCCGGGGGTGCAAAGGATCGTCCGCGGTCAGCGAGTGGCCGTGGAGGTCGAAACGGAAGGATTGCGCAGGCCGGCTGCGGCGAAGCGGATCAGGTGCTCGGCGGCGGTTTCGCGGTGGTCGCGCTCGTCGACGTCACTCTTGCGCTGGATGATGCCGAAGTCGGCCATCGCGTACGTCAGCGCGCCGGTGACGATGTCCAGGCGCCAGTAGATTTCGTCCTTCGCCAGGCCAGGCAGCAGTCGGGCGAATTCACCGGCGAACTGGCGCAGTACATGGCCATAGTTCTCGGACAGGAACTTGCGCAGGGTCTCGTTGTGTTCGGCGTAGGCTCGGGCCAGGACCCTGACAAAGGCCGCGGCGCCGCCATCGTTCCGGGACAGGTCCAGCGCCGGGCGGATATAGGCGTCGAGGACGTCCTCCAGGGAGGTGTCTTCCTGGCCCGCGACCTTGGCCAGGGCGGCTAGGCGCCGGGTATTCAGCTCATCCAGTCGGCGGCGGAACACCTCCTCGATGAGCTTGTCCTTCGAGCCGAAGTGATAATTCACCGCCGCCAGATTGACCCGGGCCGCTGCCGTGACCTGGCGGAGCGAGGCCCCGGCGAAGCCGTGGGTGGCAAATAGGGCCTCGGCGGCGCCCAGGATCCGCTCCTTGGTGCTGCGTTCGCGGGACGCGTAGGGTGCGCTCGTCATGTCGGCGACTCCGGAGGCGGGTGGTTTGAATCAAACGATCGTTTGAGAATACGCCTGGGCCCTTGGGCGGGTCAATCTGCAACCGCACATCCCTGCAAACGGCTTGCGATTGAGCTAGAATCTGTCAAGATTTCGTGAGCTAAGTCCGTCATTCGTGACGGCTTTGGCCCCAGACTTTCACCAGGCGTCCCCAGAGGCGCTGGCAACCTTATTTGTCTTTTCTCATTTCCCGGAGCATCCGTATGGCGCTGGAGCGCACCCTTTCGATCATCAAGCCCGACGCCGTCAAGAAGAACGTCATCGGCGAAATCCTCTCCCGCTTCGAGAAGGCCGGTCTCAAGATCGTCGCCGCCAAGATGAAGCAGCTGACCAAGGAAGAGGCCGAGGGCTTCTATGCCGTTCATAAGGAACGCGGTTTCTTCAACGACCTCGTCGCCTTCATGATCTCCGGTCCGGTGATGATCCAGGCCCTCGAAGGCGAAGGCGCCGTTCTCAAGAACCGCGACCTCATGGGTGCCACCAATCCGAAGGACGCCGAGAAGGGCACGATCCGTGCCGACTTCGCCGACTCGATCGACGCCAATGCCGTGCATGGCTCCGATTCGCTCGAGAATGCCGCCATCGAGATCAAGTACTTCTTCAACGACTCGGACGTCGTTTCGCACTGAGAATTGCCGTGAACACCCCCGCTGACAAGGTCAACCTGCTCGATTTCGATCGCAAGGGGCTGCGCGATTTCTTCGCGGAGCTCGGCGAGAAGCCGTATCGTGCCGAGCAGGTCATGAAGTGGATCTACCACCGTCTCGAAAGCGATTTCGAGAACATGACCGATGTCGGCAAGGCGTTACGCGAAAAGCTCAGTGCCAGCTGCTACGTCGGCCCGCCGAAGACCGCATTCGAAAAGACCGCGGTCGACGGCACGCAGAAGTGGCTGCTCGGCATGGATGGCGGTAACGCCATCGAAACCGTCTATATCCCGGAGCCGACCCGCGGCACGCTTTGCGTGTCGTCGCAGGTCGGTTGCGCCCTGAACTGCCAGTTCTGCTCCACGGCAACCCAGGGTTTTTCCCGCAACCTGTCCACCGCCGAGATCATCGGCCAGGTCTGGGTCGCGGCCAAACACCTCGGCAACGTGCCGCACCAGCAGCGCCGTATCACCAATGTGGTGATGATGGGCATGGGCGAGCCGCTGCTGAACTTCGACAACGTGGTGAAGGCCATGAGCCTGATGCGTGACGACCTCGGCTTCGGCCTGGCCGGCAAGCGCGTCACGCTGTCCACGGCCGGCCTCGTGCCGATGATCGACAAGTTGTCGGTCGAGAGCGACGTGTCGCTTGCGGTGTCGCTGCACGCGGCCAACGACGAGCTGCGTACCGAACTCGTCCCGCTCAACAAGCGTTACCCGCTCGCCGAGCTGGCGGCGGCGTGCGAGCGCTACATCAACCGCGCGCCGCGTACGACGATCACCTTCGAATACACGCTCATGAAGGGCGTGAACGACAAGCCCGAGCATGCGCGTCAGCTGATCAAGTTCATGCGCCGCCTGCCGGGCGTAAACAAGGTCAACCTGATCCCGTTCAACCCGTTCCCGGGGACGCGATTCGAGCGCTCGGGGCCGGACGAGATCCGCAACTTCCAGACCCAGTTGCTCAATGCCGGCGTTCTGACCATGCTGCGCCGCACGCGCGGTGACGACATCGATGCCGCATGTGGCCAGCTGAAGGGACAGGTCGTGGATCGCACCCGTCGTCAGGCGGAATTCCGCAAGAAACTCGAAGAGGGAGTGGTGAATGCGGCTTGAGCGTTGGGGGATGGTGGCTGCGCTCGCGTTTGCGTGCGCGGGCTGTATGGGTGGGGAATCGGGGCTGAAGCCTACGACAGCTGCCGACGAGAAGGCCAAGGGGGCCGAGGTTCATACCGAGCTCGGACAGCGTTACATGCAGCGAGGCGACCTCAGTGGCGCCATGGAGAAACTGCAGCAGGCCATCAAGTTCGACCCCAACTATGTGCCGGCCCGTACTGTGATTGCCGTGCTCTACGAAAAGATCAACGATCCAGCCAACGCCGAGCTGAATTATCGCAAGGCGGTGGAGCTGGACCCGAAGAAGGGTTCGGTCAACAACAATCTGGCCGTTTTCCTGTGCAAACAGGGGCGGGCGGGCGAATCGAAGGTCTACTTCGACCGGGCACTGGCCGACCCGTTCTACGAGACGCCCGACCTTGCCATGACCAACGCGGGCACTTGCCTGCTGGGTTCCAAGGACTACGACGGCGCCGAGGTCTACTTCCGGAAGGCGCTCGACCGTAATCCCAACAATGCCGATGCGCTGTATCAGATGGCGAACGTGTTGTACCTTAAGAACGATGCTTTCAGGGCCCGTGCCTTCCTGCAGCGCCTGGAGGCGCAGGGTCAGCCGAGTCCGACTGCTTTGAAGCTCGGTCACGACATCGAGCTCCGTCTGGGCGACGGGGAGGCCGCCCAGGATTACGCCAAACGCTTGCGCGAAAAGTTCCCGGATTCGGAACCCGCGCGGGCACTCGAAGCCACTGCACGTCAATGACTACCGTATCTTCGAATTCATCCGGTCGGGACGGTCGCGAGCAGGACTTGTTCGCAGGCATCGAGCCACATGCATCCAGGGGGGAAGCCATGGACCCGCAGACCGAAGTAAACGCCGACGAGGCTGGCCGCGTGCTGTTCAATCACGTCGCGGATCCGGGTTTCGGGAGTCGCCTGCGCGCGGCCCGTGAAGCACGGGGCTACACCGTCGAGGCCTGCGGCCAGGCATTACGCCTGCCGACGCGCCTGATTCGCCAGCTCGAGGCCGGCGAGTACGGCGGCATCGACTATCAGGTCTACCTTGCCGGTTACCTGACCAAGTACGGCCGCTACGTCGGCGTCGACGAAGAGGCCATCCAGGCCGAACTCGCCCGCATGACGCCCCGCCAGCCGGACCTCGTCGTTACCGGCGGGGTGTCGCATTCGCGCTATCTGCTCGAGCGCTACGTCACGGCGGCGACCTATGTCGTGCTGACGGCGGTGATCGTCGTTCCGATGGTCTGGCTGGGCGTGCGTGGCACGCTCGACCGCGACATGGCTCGCCTTGCGCCCCTGGACGCTGCCCCGGTAGCCCAGCAGGACGCTCCCGCGCCCGCAGTGGCTTCGTCGAGCGGCCTGGTTGCCGACACGGCGGAAAACAAGCCGGCGCCGGCAGCCGAGCCGCGTGCCGAGGAGCAGCAACCGCTGCTCGCTTCCATGGCCATGTTCCCGCCACTGGATCACAGCGTTTCCAAGTCGCCCCTGGCAACAGCGGCAGCTCCCGCGCCCGCAGCGGAAGCGGCCAATGGTGTCGGCGCGCATGGCCTGACGCTCAGCCTGCCTTCGGCGAGCTGGGTCGAAGTCACCGCGGCGGATGGGTCGCGTCTGGAATACGGCATCCTGCCGGCCGGCACGCAGAAGTCCTATCGCAGCGACAAGACCCTCGACGTCCGCATCGGCAACGCCGCGGGTGCCCAGGCGACGATCGACGGCCAGCCGGTGGAGATCGACACCTTCCGCCGTGCCAACGTGGCTCGCTTCCGCGTCGATATCCACGACGGCAAGGCGGCACCGGTCTCCTACTGACCGGTTCCCTCGACCGTAGCGTGTACGCGCGGGCCCGCCGGCCCGCGCTTTCGGTTATCCTTACCTATTGATCCACGCCACTCCATCCCTGATGGCCGGTGTGGGCTCGTTCCCTCCAAAGTTTGGCTGCGCGGAGCGCAGTGGGTGATTGCATGTCTTTCGACGTATACGACGATTACGAGCAGGGCGAGCGAGTCCAGCAATGGCTTCGCAAGAATGGCGTGTCCATCCTCGTGGGGATTGTGCTCGGCCTGGTCCTGATCTTCGGCTGGCAGCAGTGGAAGTCGCACCGCGCCGGTCACGAACAGGCCGCCGCCGGTGAGTATTCGGCGTTGCAGCTTGCCGTCGCCCAGAACAAAACCACCGAAATCGACGTGCGCACCGAGAACCTGTTGAAGGATTACTCGGACACGGCGTGGTCGGTGTTTGCTGCTAGCGAACGCGCCCAGCGCAACCTGCTCGCAGGTCAGCTGGACAAGGTCGGTGGCGACCTGGAATGGGCCAAGGCCCATGCCAAGGACGAAACGCTCAAATCCCTGGTCGATCTGCGCATTGCGCAGCTGAAGTTCGCCCAGGGCAAGGCAGAAGAAGCCATCGCGACGGTCGACGCCATGCAAGGCAAGTCGTTCGCTGCGATCGCACAGGAACTCCGTGGCGATGCGCTGGTCAAGCTTGGACGCCACGACGACGCACGCAAAGCCTATCAGGCGGCGATCGCCGCGATGGGCGACAGCGCACCGCAGCGCGGTGTGGTTCAAACGAAGCTCGATGATCTGGCAGTGGCCGGGAAGCAGGGTGCATGAAACGTTTTTGGGCAATCGCGTTGACTTCGTCGCTGGTCGTACTGGCCGGCTGCCATTCGTTCAAGAAGGAAAACGTCGAGCCGCCGACCCCGCTTGACAAGAAATTCGTGCCGACCGTCAAGGTCGAGCGCCTCTGGAAGTCCAGCATCGGCGACGGTGCGGCGGAATCCGGCGTGCGCATGCGTCCGACGGTCTCTGACGGCGTGGTCTACGCCGCCAGCACCGACGGAAAGATGGCGGCATTCGAAGCCGCTACCGGCAAGAGGTTGTGGTCCAAGAGCATCCGCCAGCACGGCTGGTTCGGGTGGGGCGACGCCAAGCGTGAAGATGCCCGTTTCTCGGGTGGTCCCGGTGCATCGGGTGACCTCGTCGCCATCGGCACGCTCGACGGCCATCTTTACGGCATCAACGCGAAGGATGGCGAGCGTCGCTGGGCCGCCGAGGTTTCCTCGGAAGTCATCACGGCGCCGGTCATCGTTGGCGATCTGGTTGTGGTCCGCTGCAACGACGGTCGCGTCTACGGCATCGACGCCACCACCGGCGAGCGTCGCTGGGCCTACGATCAGGCGGTGGTACCGCTGCTCAGCCTGCGTGGCAATGGTCGCCTGCTCGTCGCCAACGGCGTCGTGTTCATGGGCACCGATGCCGGCAAGCTCACGGCTATCCGTCTGGACAACGGCGAGAAGCTCTGGGAGCAGACCCTCGCCACCGGCGAAGGCCGTACCGAGATCGATCGCCTGAGCGACGCCGATGGCGCGCTCGTCCTCGACGGCTCGACGATTTACGGCGCCGCCTATCATGGTCAGCTGACCGCGATCGACGGTCCCAGCGGTCGCCCGTTGTGGAACCACGGCTTCTCGACCTTCACCTCGCTGGATGTGCACGAAAACGCCATCTACGGTGTGGACGACGACTCCCAGGTGTTCGCCTTCGACAAGTCGACCGGCGCCAGCATCTGGAAGCTGGCTGACCTCAAGTACCGTTGGCTCTCCGGTCCTGCCGCGCAGGGCAAGTACGTCGTGGTCGGCGATCTCGACGGCCACCTCCATTGGATCGACGGCAGCGACGGCAAGATAGTCGCCCGCGAGCGTCTGTCCAGCAAAGCCATTCGTGCCCAGCCCGTTGTGGTGGGTGACACCGCATACGTCGAAGATGTCGAGGGCCATATCGGCGCCTACCGCATCGCGACGAACTGATCCACAGGAATACTGCCCCTCCCATGTTGCCCGTCGTCGCCCTGGTCGGCCGCCCCAATGTCGGTAAGTCGACAATCTATAACGCGCTGACGCGCAGCAGGGACGCCCTCGTCGCCGACATGCCCGGCGTCACTCGCGACAGACACTACGGTGTCTGTCGTCTTGGTCCGCGGCCCTTCGTGGTCGTGGACACGGGTGGTCTGTCGGGTAGCGATGAGGGCATCGAAGGCCTCACGGCAACCCAGGTCCGCCTCGCCATCGAGGAAGCCCACCTGCTGGTCTTCGTCGTTGATGCCCGTGACGGCGTGCTGCCACAGGACGTCAGCATCCTCAATGAGCTGCGCCGTAGCGGCAAGCCGGTCATGGTCGTCGTCAACAAGACCGATGGTGTGGACGAAGCGGTAGCACTTGGCGAGTTCGCCTCGTTCGGCATGGCCGAAACGCTGCCCATGTCCGCGGCGCACAACCGCGGCATCGACGTGCTGGTCGAGCGGTCGCTCACGCATCTGCCCGACGAGCGCGATGACGACCCCGCCCTTGCCGACCAGGGTATCCGTGTCGCTATCGTGGGGCGCCCGAACGCGGGCAAGTCCACCTTGATCAATCGCCTGCTGGGCGAGGAGCGCCTCATCGTTTCCAATGTGGCGGGCACGACGCGCGATCCCATTCGCGTGCCGCTCCTGCGAGATGGCAAGCGCTTCACGCTGATCGACACTGCCGGCGTCCGTCGTCGTGCCCGTGTTGAAGAGGCCATCGAGAAATTTAGCGTTATCAAGACGTTGCAGTCCATTGCTGCCTCGCAGGTTACGGTGGTGATGATCGATGCCCGCGAGAATCTTGCGGACCAGGATCTCACCCTGATCGGTGGCGCCATGGAAGAAGGGCGCGCGCTGGTCATTTGCGTCAACAAGTGGGACGGCATGGACAAGTACGCTCGCGACCAGTGCATGGCTGCGCTCGGCCGCCGTCTGGCCTTCGTCGAGTGGGCGAAGACCGTCTTCATCTCTGCGCTCAACGGCTCCGGCCTCAGCGAACTGATGAAGGCTGTCGTTCGGGCACACGCGGCGGCGACGAAGGTCATCACCTCCAGTGACCTGACGCGCACGCTCGAGAAAGCCTACGAGGCCTATCAGCCGCCACTGGTTCGCGGCCATGCGCCGAAGCTTCGCTACGCGCATCCCGGTGGTAACAATCCGCCGACGATCATCATCCACGGCAGCCGTACCAAGCACATCGCGCCGGCGTATCGTCGCTACCTGGAAGGCTTCTTCCGTAAGCGGTACAAGCTGGAAGGCACGCCGATCCGCATCGATTTCCGTGATGGCGAGAATCCGTACGCAGGCAAGAAGAATGTCCTGTCGGATAGTCAGCAGCAGAAACGCCAGCGCATGATTCGTAACGCGAAACGACGCGAAAAGTAAGCGTCGCCCTCATCGGGGAGCCTCGCATGTCTGAAAGTCTGGATCGGGAACGCTGGCTGGCGGATCTGCGCCTCCGCGTTCCTGAAGTCGCCCCTGCCGAGGCACTCATCCGGCAGGCGGGTGGCGCGTTGCTCGTCGACGTCCGCGAGGACAATGAGCGCGCCAGCGGCATGCCAATCGGCGCATTGGGTCTCTCCCGCGGTTTTCTCGAACTGCGTATCGAACAGGCCGAGCCCGACCGCGACCGCGATATCCTTCTTCTCTGTGGCAGTGGCCAGCGCTCGTTGCTTGCTGCCGAAGCCCTGCAGCGCATGGGCTATCGGAGCGTCTCATCCGTTGCGGGTGGCGTTGGCGCCTGGAAGGCTGCCGGCTTGCCGGTGGTTGCTGGTTCGCTCGATGCCGACGCCGCCGAGCGGTACGCACGCCAGGTCTTGCTGCCGCAGGTGGGCGAAGCCGGGCAGGCGAGGCTGGCCGATGCCCGCGTGGCCGTGATCGGAGCGGGTGGACTCGGTGCGCCCGCGCTGCTCTACCTGGCCGCGGCCGGCGTCGGTCATATCACCATCATCGACGATGATCGTGTCGAGCGCTCCAACCTGCATCGTCAGGTCGTCCATGCGGATGCCCGCGTCGGCATGAGCAAGGCCGAGTCCGCGCGGATGACGCTTGCTGCGTTGAACCCCCGTATCCACGTGCGCGCCGTGAACGAACGCCTGCGCGCGAACAACGTGGAAGCTCTGATTGGTGACCACGAGGTGGTCATCGACGGCGCCGACAATTTCGCGACGCGCTACCTCCTGGCTGCCGCGACACGCCGGCTCGGCATCCCCATGGTCTACGCGGCGATCGAGCGATTCACGGGGCAGGCGAGCGTGTTCGATCCGCGCCGCGAGGATTCGCCGTGTTATCGCTGCCTGTTCCCCGAGCCGCCCGCCGCAGCGGACGCGCCGAACTGCAGCGAAGCCGGCGTGCTCGGCGTGCTGCCGGGCCTGGTTGGGCTGGTGCAGGCGACCGAGGCGATGAAGCTGATCCTGGGTATCGGTCAGCCTCTCGTCGGACGGTTGCTCACGTATGACGCCCTCGGCATGCGTTTTCGCGAACTGACGTTGAAGCGCGATCCGGCATGCCCGGGATGCAGCCGCGACGCCCGGTTTACGGGTTACGTCGACCTCGAGCGAATGTGTGCAGCGGCGGGGTAGGAACCGAGGCATCGGCTCCTACACGAGCAGGTCGCTGGGAATGACGGAGTACATGGCTGCGTCTACTGATTTACCTTTTAAAACAAGTCGGTTACGTAACATTCCTTCGAATGTACCTCCGATGCGTTCAGCTGTTCTGCGACTCGCCAGGTTGTCGTGCGCGACCACGATCTCAAGGCGCGAAATGCCTACCGTTTCGAAGGCAAAGCGAGCGGCAAGTCGGCCAGAATGACCTGCAATACCAGTACCTTGCGCTGACTCTCTCACCCAATACCCGAGGTTCGCCAGGCGATGCTCGCGGTTGAAGTGATTGACTCCCATGCCGCCGAGGATGGCATCGGTGCTGGCGTCGACGATGAGCATTTCGAAACCCTCGCCGAGGAACCACGCCTGCCGACATATACCGATCCAGTTGTCGGCCGCCGGGGTGTCATAGGAACTCGTGCACCAGTCTTGCCAGCGACCGACAGTCGAAACCGACTCACGTACGGCGTCGGCAAGGCTCGGCGCATCGGCCATGCGATGTGCGCGGAGGCTGACGACGCCGTCGGTGAGGTCGTGCGGATAGGGCAAGGTATCTAGAGTCATGCGGGAAGTATGCACGCCTCCGGTTCCGCGGACCCGGCTATCTACGCACGCGGCTTTGCAGCGATAATGTCTCGTTTTCGCAGGGCAGATCCTTCATGACCGCACGCATCCTCGACGGCAAGCGCATCGCCCACGAACTGCTCGAGCACATCGGGCGGCGGGTCGCCAAGCGCGTTGCCGAGGGTCGACGGAAGCCCGGTCTCGCGGTGGTGCTGGTTGGCGAGGACCCGGCCTCCGCGGTTTATGTAAAGAACAAGCGTAAGGCTTGCCAGCAGGTGGGCTTTGAGTCGTTCGGCTACGACCTGCCGGCGACGACGACTCAGGAAGAGCTGTTCGCTCTCATCGACAATCTCAATGCCGACCCCGCCGTCCACGGCATCCTCGTGCAGTCTCCGTTGCCGGACCATATCGACGAAGACGCGCTGGTCGATCGCATCGACCCGGGTAAGGATGTCGACGGGTTCCAGGCCGTGAATGTGGGACGCCTTGCGCTGCGTCGTTTCGGTCTGCGCCCGTGTACGCCCAAGGGCGTCATGACCTTGCTTGGGCATACCGATCATCCGGTCCGTGGACGCCATGCCGTGATCGTTGGTGTGTCCAATCACGTCGGTAGGCCGCTCGCGCTTGAGCTTCTAATTGCTGGATGTACAGTGACTTGCTGTCACAAGTTCACGCAAAATCTCGAAGGATTTGTCGGTCAGGCGGACATCCTCGTCGTCGCGGCCGGCAAGCCGGGGCTGGTCAAGGGTGAGTGGGTCAAGCCGGGCGCCGTGGTCATCGATGTCGGTATCAATCGGCTCGAGGACGGACGGTTGGTCGGCGACGTCGAGTTCGCGCCCGCCGCCGAGCGGGCGTCGTGGATCACTCCCGTGCCGGGCGGCGTTGGCCCGATGACCGTGGCGACCTTGATGGAGAATACGCTCGAGGCGGCCGAGGCCATCGACGCGTAGTGTCGTTTTGTTGCAACGCACGGTATAATGCCGCGATTTACTCGCGGGACTAATGCTCATGCGCATCCTTGCTGAGGCACTCACTTACGACGACGTGTTTCTGGTACCCGGCCACTCCACGGTCATGCCTCGCGACGTGGACACTTCGACGCGCTTCACGCGCGGTCTGCGCCTGAATATCCCCATCGTGTCCGCTGCCATGGACACCGTCACCGAGGCCCGCCTCGCCATCACCATGGCGCAGAACGGCGGCATCGGCATCATCCACAAGAACATGACCCCGCTGCTCCAGGCCGCTGAAGTGCGCCTGGTGAAGAAGTTCGAAGCCGGCGTCATCCGCAGCCCGATCACGGTGCGCCCGGATACCTCGATCGGCGAAGTCATGGCGCTGACCCGCGCACACAACATCTCCGGTGTGCCGGTGGTCGACGGCGAGAAGCTCGTCGGCATCGTCACCAGCCGCGACCTGCGCTTCGAGCGCAAGCACGACGACCCGGTCCGCAACATCATGACCCGGGAAGACCGCCTGATCACGGTGAAGGAAGGCGCTTCGCACGACGAAGTGCTGGAACTGCTGCACCGCAACCGCATCGAGAAGGTCCTCGTCGTCAACGACGGCTTCCAGCTCCGCGGCCTGATCACGGTCAAGGACATCCAGAAAGCCCGCGACAACCCCAACGCCGCCAAGGACTCCCACGAGCGCCTGGTGGTCGGTGCGGCCGTCGGCGTCGGTGGCGATACCGAACAGCGCATCGAAGCGCTGGTCGATGCCGGCGTGGACGTGATTGTGGTCGATACCGCCCATGGCCATTCGCAGGCGGTCATCGACCGCGCGGGCTGGGTCAAGAAGCATTACCCGCACGTCCAGGTCATTGCCGGCAACATCGTCACGGGTGAGGCGGCGCGCGCGCTGCTCGGCGCCGGTGTCGACGCGGTCAAGGTCGGCGTCGGTCCGGGCTCGATCTGTACCACACGTATCGTCACCGGTATCGGCGTGCCGCAGATCACCTCGATCGACCTGGTGGCCACGGCCCTCAAGGGTGAGATCCCGCTGATCGCCGATGGTGGCATCCGCTATTCGGGCGACATCCCCAAGGCGCTCGCTGCGGGCGCGTCCTCGGTCATGCTCGGCTCCATGTTCGCCGGTACCGAAGAGGCGCCGGGCGAAGTCGAGCTGTTCCAGGGCCGTTCCTACAAGAGCTACCGCGGCATGGGCTCCATCGGTGCCATGCAGCTTGGCTCGAAGGATCGCTACTTCCAGGATGAAGCCGACGCCGACAAGCTCGTGCCGGAAGGTATCGAAGGTCGCGTGCCGTACCGTGGCCCGCTGCACAACATCATCCACCAGATGATGGGCGGCCTGCGTGCCTCCATGGGTTACATGGGCGCGGCCAATATCGACGAGATCCACGAAAAGGCCCAGTTCGTGAAGGTGACCGGTGCCGGCGTGCGCGAAGCGCATCCGCACGACATCCAGATCACGAAGGAAGCGCCGAACTACCGCCTGACCGACGCTTAAGGCGCTCGCTCCAGGTGACCCAGGACGCCCGCCGCAAGTGGGCGTTCTGCTTTTTCAGACTTTCGAACTGCAGGCTGCCCCGATGACCGACATCCATAGCGACAAGATCCTCATCCTCGATTTCGGTTCGCAGTACACGCAGCTGATCGCCCGCCGCATCCGCGAGATCGGCGTCTACTGTGAGGTCTGGGCCTGGGATCATGCGCCCGACGAGATCCGCGGCTTCAACCCGCGCGGCGTCATCCTCTCCGGTGGCCCCGAGTCCGTCACCGAGGACGAGTCCCCGCGCGCGCCGCAGCTGGTCTTCGAGCTGGGTGTGCCGGTGCTGGGCATCTGCTACGGCATGCAGACCATGGCCGAGCAGCTCGGCGGCAAGGTGGAAGCCGGTCATCATCGTGAGTTCGGTCCGGCCACGATTACCTTCGCCAGCTGCGCGCTGTTCGACACCGTGGTCGAGGAGGGCGAGTCGCTCGGCGTCTGGATGTCCCACGGCGACCGCGTCACCGCGATGCCGGAAGGCTTTGCCGCCACGGCGTCGACATCGAGCCTGCCGCTGGCCGCCATGGCCGACGACGAGCGTCACTTCTATGGCGTGCAGTTCCATCCGGAAGTGACCCACACCAAGCGCGGCCTGGAACTGCTGCGCCGCTTCGTCGTCGACATCTGCGCGTCGGCCACGCTGTGGGACGCCGCCCACATCATCGAAGATTCCGTCGCCCGCGTGCGCGAGCAGGTCGGTAGCGACCGCGTGCTCCTGGGTCTCAGCGGCGGCGTCGACTCCTCGGTCGTGGCCGCCTTGCTCGAGAAAGCCATCGGTGACCAGCTGACCTGCGTCTTCGTCGATACCGGCCTGCTGCGTTTCCAGGAAGGCGACCAGGTCATGTCGACCATGGCCGAGCACATGGGCGTGCACGTCATCCGTGTCGATGCGAAGCAGCGCTACTTCGACGCGCTCGCCGGCGTGGAAGACCCCGAAGCCAAGCGCAAGATCATCGGCCGCCTGTTCGTCGAGATCTTCGACGAGGAATCGGCGAAGCTCGAGAACGTGAAATGGCTGGCCCAGGGCACGATCTACCCTGACGTCATCGAGTCCGCCGGCAGCAAGACGGGCAAGGCCCACGTTATCAAGAGCCACCACAACGTCGGTGGCCTGCCGGAGCACATGAAGCTCAAGCTGGTCGAGCCGCTGCGCGAGCTGTTCAAGGACGAAGTCCGCCGCATCGGTGTCGAGCTCGGCCTGCCGCGCGACATGGTCTACCGCCATCCGTTCCCCGGCCCCGGCCTGGGCGTGCGCGTCCTTGGCGAAGTGAAGCCCGAGTACGTCGACCTGCTGCAGCGTGCGGATGCGATCTTCATTGAAGAGCTGCGCAAGCATGGTCTGTACGACCGGGTGAGCCAGGCGTTCGCTGTGTTCCTGCCGGTGCGCTCGGTGGGCGTGGTGGGCGACGGTCGCGCCTATGAGTGGGTCATCGCGCTGCGCGCCGTCGAGACGATCGACTTCATGACGGCACATTGGGCGCACCTGCCGTACGACTTCCTTGATACATGCTCGACTCGTATTATCAATGAGTTGCGCGGTATTTCTCGTGTGGTTTATGACATCTCGGGGAAGCCGCCGGCGACGATTGAGTGGGAGTGATCGCTCCGCTCTCTACTTGACGGACAGGTTCCTATTCGCGAACAGTCGGGTCTCTCCAAGGGGTTGACCCGCCACGGATGGTCGACAAGGTCACCTCGCTCTGGAGTGTGTCCGTGATGCTGAAAGCGCCGATGCGGCAGTCCAGAGCGCGGTCGCTGATATACAGCGTGCCTTGCCTTTGGCGAAGCTGCTTGAGGTGGTGCCGGACCCCGCGCGAGCTCGCGCATGATCCAGATTGGTAGAATATGTAATCTTCGTGATACTTTAAATCCACTTAATGTCACGCAAAGCGTACATATGCCCACCCCGCATGCTGCTCCCGCCGCTGCGCGTCGAGCGCTTCGGAAGCTCGGCGCCGACATTCATGACGCCCGCCGTCGCCGACAACTAACGATGGCGGTGGTGGCGGATCGCGCCTTCACGTCCCGCGCCACGCTCCAGCGCGTCGAGGATGGCGACCCGTCCGTAGGCATGGGTATTTACGCCGCCGTTCTCCATGCGCTAGGGCTGCTTGACGGGCTGGCAGCCCTAGCCGACGTCAGCGCCGACACGCAAGGGCAGATCCTGGGCGCAGCCCAGCTTCCCAAGCGAGTGAGACTTCCTCGCGGAGGCAAGAGCGATGTCTGATGTCGAAGTGCACATTGAACTCCAGGGCACAAACAGGCTCGTAGGTCTCCTTCGGCACCATTCATCCGGCCGCGGTGAAACCGCGACTTTCGAGTACGCCGATGAATGGCTAGGCAGCGACGTCTGCTTTTCCGTCGAGCCTGCTCTTCGGTTGACGAAGGGTCTGTTTGCGCCACCGCCGGGCTTGACGCTTTTTGGCTCCCTGGGCGATTCGGCTCCCGATGCCTGGGGCCGTCGTCTCATGCAACGCGCTGAACGGCGAAACGCCGAGCACGCGGGACGTCGTGTGCGAACCTTGGGTGAGCTGGATTATCTACTGGGCGTCTCCGACGAAACTCGACTTGGCGCCATGCGTTTTCGCCGGGTTGGGGAAGACATCTTCCAGGCGCCCGATCGCGGCGTTCCTCCCGTTGTGGAGCTGGGTCGTCTTCTTCAGGTTACCGAACGACTTCTGAGAGACGAGGAAACCGATGAGGATCTGAGGCTGATCTTCGCCCCTGGGTCCTCACTGGGCGGCGCAAGGCCAAAGGCCTCGGTGATCGATCAGCATGACCACCTGTCGATCGCGAAGTTTCCCAAGGACAACGACGAATACAGCATCGAGACCTGGGAAGAGGTGGCTCTCCGTCTTGCCGAGCGTGCGGGTATCGAAACGCCTCATCACGAGCTCGTCCAGATCGCGGGAAAAGCGGTCCTTTTGTCGCGTCGATTCGATCGCCGGGGCACGGCTCGTACGCCGTTCCTTTCCGCCATGTCGATGCTCGGGGCACGTGACGGCGAGCGCGGTAGCTATCCCGAGCTTGCCGACGCCCTGGCGGCACACGGTGCAAGAGCGCGCGCCGATGCGGAGCAGTTGTACCTCCGCGTCGTCTTCAGTGTCCTCATCTCGAACGTCGACGATCACCTACGCAATCACGGTTTCCTGTGGCAAGGAAGTGACGGCTGGATCCTGTCGCCCGCGTACGACCTGAATCCGACACCAGTCGACATGAAGGCACGTGTCCTGGCAACGAACATCGATCTCGACGAAGCGACGTGCTCGGTCGATTTGCTCGAGAGCGCTTCAGGGTTCTTTGGCCTTCAGCTATCCGTGGCACGCAAGATCATTCGTGGCGTGGCCGAGGTGACCAAGACATGGCGGGATGTCGCTCGTGAGGTAGGTAGTCGTGAAGCGGAGATCCGCCGGATGGAGAGCGCCTTCGAGCACGACGATCTGGAGAAAGCGCTTAGCGTCGGCTAGTTCCTGCCTCAGTGATGCACCTTTGCAGTCTTCGCTCCAGGTTGCCGCAACGGATGTGAATCGGCGAACGCCGGCAGCTCGAAGCAGCGCTTTCCCAGTGCCGTCACCTGGGGAAACGCCGTAACGTCCAGTTGATAAAGCTCGGCCAGGACGATCTGACCGGCGACGCAGATATCGGCGATCGTTGGCGTGGCACCCAGTGCGAACGGTGCAGCGGGGCGTCGCGTAAGAAGCCGTTCGTAGGTGGCAAGACCTTCCGTCGTCCAATGCTTGCACCATGCCTCGATCGCTGCCGTATCGGCGCCGAATGCTTCGCCGAGTTGCTTGCGCACGCGCGGCACGATCAACGGATGGGCATCGGCGACGGAAACCAGGGCGAGTGACCGGGCATAGGCTCGCTCTTTTGCATCTACCGGCAGGATGCGCGGCTCTGCCTGGATTTCGTCGAGATACTCCATGATCGCCAGAGACTGGAAAATGCGGTGTCCGTCGTGAACCAGGGTGGGCACGACATGCCCCGCATTCACCGCGGCGTAGTCGGGATCGAACTGTCGTCCGGACAAGATGTCGATGTCGATTTCTTCGAAGGGCAGTTTCTTCAACGCAAGAGCGACCCGGACACGGAACGCCGCGTTCGAGCGCCAGAAACCGTAGAGTTGGATGGTCATGGGATGGGTCCTTGCAAGCAGGAATATTTACTATATCCAATAAATGGATACTATACACCAGAGCCAATATCTGGTAAAAAATGGCTATAGCCAATAATTTGCGGCGACCGTCTGAGGTGCCTCCGTGGACTATCCCATCCAGATTTCAAACCAGCTGCGCGAGTATCTACGTGCACTCCGAAAGGAGCGCGGACTGACGCAGGCGGCTCTTGGTCAACTCGTCGGGGTAGGTCAGGCCAGAATCGCGGAGATCGAGAATAACCCGGGCGTCGTCAGCATCGATCAGTTAATGAAGCTCCTTTCGGCGCTCCGGGTCTCCCTGGTATTGCGTGAGGGCGGTTCACCGCCGAGCCTTCAGGCGACAGGGGAGTCCATCACATCCCGAAAGGGTGACTGGTAATGGCGACATTGAACGCATGGATGAACGGTGAGCACGTTGGGATGTGGCGGGTCGATCGCGGGTCTCACACCTTCGCCTATGCGCCGTCCTGGCTGGAATCCGACAGGGCGCGACCCCTTTCCCTGTCATTACCGTTCACTCCGACGCTCACCGTCACCGGTTCTGTCGTCGAGAATTACTTCGATAACCTGTTGCCCGACAACGATCGTATTCGCGAGCGTATTGGCAGGAGATTCGGCACCCGCTCGCTCGATGCCTTTACGCTACTCGAGGCGATCGGTCGCGACTGCGTGGGCGCCGTACAGTTACTTCCCGACAACTCGGTGCCAGATGGCTGGAACCGTGTCGTATCTGAACCACTGAGCGAGGCCCAGGTCGCTGCGACGCTTCGCTCTGTCCCCATGGATCCGGCAGCCTTTGCCCGTGACGGGACGCCTCCTTTTCGAATTTCACTGGCGGGTGCTCAAGAAAAAACGGCGCTTGCCCTGATCGCCGGAAGGTGGTGCAGGCCGCTCGGCGCCACGCCAAGTACCCACATTTTCAAGCTTCCTTTGGGGGTGATCGCCAATGCGAGTCGGATCGAAATGTTCGATTCGGTCGAGAATGAGTGGCTTTGCGCCCAAATCATCCATTCTCTCGGACTCCCCGCAGCCCGCACGGATATGGCGACATTCGGGGACCAGCGCGCCCTGATCGTCGAACGCTTCGATCGGGTATGGGCATCTGATGACTCGTGGATCGTCCGTTTGCCGCAGGAAGACTTCTGCCAGGCCTTTGGCTTGCCACCCCGACTGAAGTATGAGGACGACGGTGGCCCATCGATGTCCGATGGACTCACGTTGCTTTCAGGCAGTTCAGATGCGGAAGCAGACCGGCTCGTCTTTCAACTGGCACAGCTGGCATTTTGGATGATGGCTGCCCCGGACGGGCATGCAAAGAATTTTTCTATCTTTTTGCGACAGGGGAATGCTTACAACATGACCCCCTTATACGACGTCTTGTCCATATGGCCGTATATCGGCAAGAAGAGCAGGCAGCTGCACACACGCGACGTTCGCCTCGCGATGGCGCTTAGGTCGAAGAACGCGCACTACCATGTCTTCACGATTCATGCGCGTCACTGGCGCGCGCTGGCGCGGAAAAATGGCGGCCCTGCCGTGTGGGAGGCCATGGTTGCCTTCGTCGAACGCGTTGAGGGCGCTCTTGACGACGTCGAGTCACGCTTGCCCGCTGGTTTTCCTGACAGGATCTGGGAGCCTGTTTCTCGCGGCATGAGAAAGCAAGCGCAGCTCTTTCTGTCAGAGGCTGCCGCGATGAACGGATAGACCATGCCCGTGAAAGGCTAGTTGCGAACCTTCCGCCCCAACCACCGCGCCAGGTTCGTCACATAAAGCTCCGTCGACCGCTTCGCCGCGGGTGTCGCACGCAATGTGCCGCCGGGCGCCTCGCTGACAAAACTCGGCTTCCCATGGTCCGGGTCCCAGTTGTAGTCGGCAAAGTGATGAAACGTCGATTGCGCCACGGCCGGGCCCATGCCGTCAGGTTGCGGCTCGAACGCCACGGCGATGGCAAACGGAGTTCCGGTCACTTCACTCTTTCCCGTCGCGATCACGCGAGCGCTGGCGTCGTCAGGCGGCGCCGTGACGTCACCTTCGTGCGGATGGGAGGGCAGGTAGCGAAGCGCACTTCCGGGTGCATCGGGATCGGCCAGGATCGGGTGCACGTCACCCACGGGCGCGATCTCCTGGAAGTCGCCATTGGCGCCGGAGTGGAAGTTTGGCCAGAGAATGGCCGTGGTGTACGGGTCGTCGATGACGCGGCGTGTCGTATCCGGATCCGGATTGTGGGTATGGAAGTGATGGGCCTTGCCCACGCCCTGGAGGTCGCAGACGGAGCAGCCGAGATCCATGTGATCGCGTGCGACCAGGAGGCCGCCGCCGCGCTGACGAAACCGGTCGATCGCCGCGCGTTCGTCGTCATTCAGGCCGTTGCCGACATCCACGGCGAACAACCACAGCTGGTCGAAATCGCTGCTGTCGAGACTGCCCAGGACGGGGTCGGTCGACCCGGGAGGCGCCCCTCGATCTCGTGCCACCACGTCGTAGAGAGGTTTGCCGTCCGCCGCGCGCGCACGGCCGAGCAATTCACGAAGCAGCGAAAAGCGCGCGATGCTCCAGTCGTCTGCGGTCGGTTCGATGGTGGTCTGTAGAAGTATGCGTTTCATAAATGAGCCTGAGAGAGCGCATTACCGATCCACTGCACGATGGCCTGGGTCGGCATGGCGCCCGATGTTCGGGCGATTTCTCGTCCTTTGTGAATCATGATCATGGTGGGAATGCTACGGACGGCATAACGGCTGGACACCTCCGGCATGGCTTCGGTATCGAGCTTGGCCATGCGGACGCGCGGCTCGAGCACCTTCGCGGCGGCTTCGAAATTCGGGCTCATCGTGCGACAGGGTCCGCACCAGGCGGCCCAGAAATCGATGACCACCGGCAACTCGCTTTTCAGCGTATGTCGCTCGAAGTTCGCCGCCGTCATCTCGACGGCCCTGCCCGGAAAGAGACTGTTATGGCACGTGCCGCACTTCGGGTCTTGTCCCATCCTGACACGCGGCACGCGATTGAGCGCCGCGTCGACGGGGCAGGCGACGATCACCGAATCGGGCTGACTATTCGCCGCGGAGGGTACAGGTTGTTCGGCCACGCGCGGTTCCTCGTTCAAGCGTTGCGATCCAGAAAATCATGGCCGCCAGGCTGACGGCGGCGCCAAGCAGGCAGACGCCCGACCATCCGCTCGTCGCGTAGACCGACGTCGTCGCGATGGCGCCCAGGCCGCTGCCCGACGCGTAAAAGAGCATGTATACACCCACCATACGACTGTGCGCGTCGGGCCGTCTTGTGAAGATCATGCTCTGGTTCGTTACATGAATCGCCTGGGCACCCAGATCGAGCAAGACAATCCCGACCAGGAGCGCCCCGAGCGAAGCGCTCATCCATGACAGCGGAACCCATGCTGTCATCAACAGCACCAGCGCAACGGCCGTTGTGCGCTCGCCGAGCCCCCGGTCCGCCCAGCGACCGGCACGTGCGGCGGCGAGTGCGCCCAGGGCGCCCACCAGTCCGAACGCGCCGATCGCCGTATGAGAGTACCCGTAGGGTGACCCGCTCAGCGGCAACACCAGCGCGCTCCAGAAAATATTCAGTGCCGCGAACATGAGCATGGCGAGCGTTCCACGGACGCGAAGCACGCGTTCCGTGCGCAGCAACTCGATCATGGAGGCGAGCAGTCGTGGATAGCACAGCGGTTCGGAAGCGGCAGGCAGGCGGGGCAGTGCGCGCCACAACAGGCCCGCCAGGATGACCATGGTCGCGGCCGAACTCATGTAGACCGCGCGCCAGCCCGCGAGGTCACTGATGCCGCCGGCGAGAACGCGAGCCAGCAACAGTCCGACGAACACGCCCGATTGTGCCGCGCCGACGACACGACCGCGTTCGTCCGCTGCGGCCGCCGAGGCCGCATAGGCAATCAAGCCCTGTGTCATCGCCGTACCGAGCAGCCCGATGCCGAGCATGCCGGCCAGCAGTGCCCACGGTGACGAGGCGAGGGTCACGCCGATCAGCACCAGCGCGAGGGTCAGGGCCTGGGCCAGCATGAGCCGTCGGCGATTCCACAGATCGCCCAGGGGCACGAGAAGCAGCAAGGCAAGCGCGGAGCCGACCTGCGTGGCCAGTACGACGCTGCCGATGGCCGCACGGCTGATCGAGAAATCGTCGGCCAGAGCGTCCAGCAAGGGCTGGGCATAGTAGACATTGGCGACGCTCAGACCACTCGCGCAGGCGAACAGTGCGACGAGGCTGCGGGGTAGTGGCCCGGACATGGCGTTCCTTCAATCAAGTTTTAAATTGAAACTAGTTGAAGGTTAGGATTCGTGGTTGCAAAATGCAACTGGTGCGCCACGAAGCGCCGGAGGAGATCCCGTGTCCGACCAACCCCTGGCAAATGATCGAACGTGTCCCGTCGGCCGCTCGCTCGACGTCATCGGCGACCGCTGGTCCCTGCTTATCGTTCGCGATGCGTTTGACGGCGTCAGTCGCTTTGGCGACTTCCAGCGCGGACTGGGTGTGGCCCGCAACATCCTTGCCGATCGGCTGCGCAAGCTGATCGAGGCCGAGGTCCTGGTTAGCCAGCCAGCCGCCGATGGCAGCGCCTATCAGGAATACGTCCTCACCCCGAAAGGTGAGAGCCTCTTCCCGGTCGTCGTCGCATTACGTCAGTGGGGCGAGAAACATCTCTTCGACCGCGGCGAGAAATTCTCTCGCCTGATCGACACGGACACCGGCAAACCCGTGCCCGCCATGATGCCGCGTACGGCCTCAGGGAGTCCGCTTTCCCCGGGACAGACAAGAGTGAAGAAGGTCGTCTGAGCCGTTCCCCGGGTTCAGTCCTGGCGATACCAATCCTCCGATGCCGGCACCCTTTCGGCGAGAAAATCCACGAAGGCGCGGACGCGGGTTGCCAGGTGTTCGTGCCCTACGAAGACGGCATGGGTGACCTGCCGTTCACCCGCGTTGAAGGCCTCGAGGATCGGCACCAGTCGCCCTGCGGCGATGTCCCGCTCCACGTGGTACGACGACAGCCGTGCGATACCCAGTCCGTCGACGGCCATGCGCCGCAGCGTCTCGCCGTTGTTTGCCTGGAAGTTTCCGCTGATCGGCACGGGCCGGCTCTTGCCGGTCGCGGGGTCCAGGAACGGCCACGCATTGAATGAGCGGCCCAGGTTGAAGACCAGGCAGTTATGACCTTCGAGATCCTCGGGGCTGCCCGGCATGCCACGTCGTTCCAGATACGCCGGCGAGGCAAACACTACGTGGCCCGCCTCGCTGATCTTGCGTGCCTTCAGGCCGGAGTCGGGCAGCACACCGACGCGTATGGCCACGTCGGCGCGGTCTTCCACCAGGTCGACAATGTTGTCGTTGAGGGAAAGGTCGAGCTCGACCAGCGGGTAGGCGGCGAGGAATTCAGGGATCAACGGAACGATCTTGCGCACGCCGAATGACACAGACGCATTCACGCGAAGTTTTCCCGAGGGCGCCGCCGCGCCGCCATGGGCGACAAGACGTTCGGTCTCGTCGATATCGGCCAATACCCGCAAGGCGCGCGCGTAATAGGTTTCGCCTTCCGGGGTGAGCTGCAGGGTACGCGTGGTGCGCACGATCAGTCGCGTGCCGAGCCGGCTTTCCAGTCGCGCCACGAGCTTGCTGATCGCCGAGGGCGACAAGCCGAAACTCCGTGCCGCGCCCGCGAAGCTGCCGGACTGGACGACCCGCATGAAGGCCTCCATTTCTCCCGCGCGGTTGTCCATAAGTCACCTATTCGTGAATCGAGGGCATGAGTGTCGATAGCCGGGCCCGTCTTGCCGCTGGCACCGGCGAGTTTCATATTACTCGTCGTAAGCCGTGGTGGCGCCCGCTGGCGCACGCGAGAGTGAGGTCGTTCCTGGTCATATTCGTGATGATACGGAACGAATCCCGCCACGGTACCTATTCGATCTGGAGACACACCATGACCATCCGCGACAAACTTCTGGCTGGCCCGTTGGGCTTCGGTACCGCCCCGCTGGGCAACATGTTCCGCAACATTCCCGAGGACGAGGCTGCCGCCACCGTCGAGGCCGCCTGGGAGCAGGGCACCCGCTTCTTCGACACCGCGCCGTTCTATGGCGCCGGCCTCGCCGAGATTCGTCTGGGCCAGATGCTGGCCAGGCACCCGCGTGACGAATACACCCTGAGCACCAAGGTCGGTCGTATCGTTCTGGACGAGCTGGAAACCGGCGCCCGGGACCTGGGCGAGAAGGGTGGCGTGTTCGAGTTTGGTCGCCCGAACAAAGTCGTCGACGACTACACGGAAAAAGGCACCTACCAGTCCATCGAGGACAGCCTGAAGCGCATGAACGTGGGTCATATCGATTTTGTCTGGGTGCACGACATCGCGCAGGACTTCTACGGCGACGAGTGGCTGGGCAAGTTCGAGATCGCACGCACCGGCGCGTTCCGCGCGCTGGATCGCATGCGCGACGAAGGCGTCATCAAGGGCTGGGGACTGGGCGTGAACAAGACCGAGCCGGTGGAGCTCCTGCTGGATCTGGCCAACGCACGACCGGATGCCACGCTGCTCGCCGGGCGCTACACATTGCTCGATCACGCCCACGCGCTCCAGCGCCTGATGCCAGCGGCTGCCGCAAAGGGCGTCGACATCGTCGTCGGCGGCCCGTACAGCTCGGGCATCCTGGCCGGTGGCGCCCACTTTGAATACCAGGCGGCGTCGCCGGAAATCATCGCTCGCGTCGAAAAGATCAAGGCGCTGGCAGCCCGTCACGACGTTCCGGTGAAGGCGGCGGCGGTGCAGTTCGTGCTGGCCCATCCTGCGGTAGCGGCGGTGATTCCCGGTGCCAGCAAACCATCGCGCATTGCCGAAGACCACGCCGCGCTCAAGGCCGTCATCCCCGGCGACTTCTGGCGCGAGATGCGCCAGCAAGGCCTGGTGTCGCCGGAAGCGCCGTTGCCCGGCGACGCCTGAGCGCCCTTTTTTTCAAGCAACCGATACCCCAACACGGGTATCAAGTATCTGGTTTCCGAGGAGACACCCCATGGCGCAACCCGCGCTGTTCAAACCGATCCGTGTACGCAACCTCGACCTGACCAACCGGATCGTGATCGCGCCGATGTGCCAGTACTCGGCCGTGGACGGCCAGATGAACGACTGGCACCTGATGCACCTGGGTCAGCTCGCCAACTCGGGTGCCGCCCTGGTGACGATCGAAGCCACGGCCGTGCTGCCCGAGGCGCGGATCACCTGGGCCGACGTGGGCTTGTACGACGACGCGACGGAAGCCGCCATGCGGCGCACGCTGGAAGGCGTGCGCAAGTGGTCCAACGTGCCCATCGCGATCCAGCTCAACCACGCGGGGCGCAAAGCGTCGACTGACACACCCTGGGTCGGCGGCGCCCAGCTGGCGCCGGATGACGCCCATGGTTGGCAAACCGAGGCACCGTCGGCCGTGGCCTTCCTCGACGACTATGTGCCGCCCACGGCGCTGGACCGTGATGGCCTGGCCCGTGTCCGCGACGCCTTCGCCGCCGCTGCGGTGCGGGCCGCGCGGCTGGATATCGATGTCGTCCAGTTGCACGGGGCGCATGGCTACCTGCTGCATCAGTTTCTCTCGCCGATCTCCAACCAGCGGACCGACGAATACGGCGGGTCGCTGGAAAACCGCATGCGCTTCCCCCTCGAGGTATTCGACGCCGTCCGCGGGGCATTCCCCGCCGATCGTCCCGTCACGATGCGCGTGTCGGCGACGGATTGGGTCGAGGGCGGCTGGGACCTGGAGCAAACCCTCGTGTTCGCCCGTGCCCTCGAAGACCACGGCTGCGATGCCATCCATGTGTCGACGGGCGGTCTCGATGCCGCGCAGAAGATCCCCGTGGGCCCCAGCTACCAGGTGCCCTTCGCCCGCGCGGTGAAGCAAGCGGTGAAGATGCCCGTCGTCGCCGTCGGCCTGATCACCGAAGCCGAGCAGGCAGAGGCCATCGTGGCCACAGGCGACGCGGACATGATCGCCCTGGCGCGCACGGTGCTGTTCGATCCACGCTGGCCCTGGCACGCGGCTGCCCAGTTGGGCGGGCAGATTCACCATCCGCCGAAGCAATACCTGCGGTCACAGCCGTCGCGTTTCCGGCATCTGTTCGCTGTGCCGGAACATATGGCCGCCGAGGCGGGCTGGACCGAAGACGGTGAAGGTCGTCTGCTTTAACCCGCTTACGGACTGCTGCGACAAGATGCGCCAAGCGCGCCAGTGTACCGATCGGTACACTGGCGACTCCTCAACGCTGGAGTGCCTCCCGATGGCCGCGCCTGTCCCTCCGTTCAATCACGAATCCGCCGTGCAGAAGGTCCGTCTTGCCGAAGACGGCTGGAATAGTCGCGACCCTGCAAGGGTGGCCCTCGCTTACACCGTCGACAGCCAGTGGCGGAATCGCGCCGAGTTCGTCACCGGCCGCGAGGCAGTCGTCGCCTTCCTTACGCGCAAGTGGCAGAAAGAGCAGGATTACCGGTTGATCAAGGAGCTGTGGGCCTTTACCGGCGATCGCATCGCCGTGCGCTTCGCCTATGAATGGCACGACGACAGCGGTAACTGGTTCCGCTCCTACGGTAACGAGAACTGGGAGTTCGACGCCGCGGGCGAGATGCACCATCGCTATGCATGCATCAACGATCTCCCCATCGCCGAGAGCGAGCGCAAGTTCCACTGGCCGCTGGGACGTCGCCCGGATGATCACCCGGGTCTTTCCGACCTGGGACTCTGATGGCCCGCGTCGTCTTCGAACGAGCCGATGTCATACCCCTGGTCGCGGATGCCTTCCGCGAGCTGGGGTATGACGGCGCGAGCATGAGTCGGATCACGGAGCGCACCGGGCTGGGCAAAAGCAGCCTTTATCATTTCTTCCCCGGCGGCAAGGAGGAGATGGCGGCAGTCGTGCTGGCCGATGTAGACGACTGGTTCGAGCGACATATCTTCGTGACCTTGCGTGAGGGTGAGCCGCATGGGGCCATCGCCGCCATGTGGCGTGAGGTGGACAGGTATTTCCAGTCCGGAGGCCGCGTATGCCTGGTCGGGGCGTTCGCCCTGGACCAGACCCGCGATCGCTTCGCGACGGCGATATCCGGCTACTTCGTACGCTGGATCGAGGCGTTGGCATCGGCCCTGGTTCGACTGGGCCGAAGTGCGGAGGAGGCGAGCGAGCAGGCGGAGGATATCGTTCTCGGCATTCAGGGTGCGCTGATGCTGTCGCGTGCGAAACGCGACCCCGCATCGTTTCGCGCCGCGTTGCATCGGATGGCGCGCCGCCTCGGAACACCGCATCATGCCGACCTGTGACAAACCTGGGGTCGATCGATGAGCAAGGAAATCAAGCGCTGCACGTGGGCCGGTAGTGATCCGCTTTACACCGACTACCACGACAAGGAATGGGGCGTGCCCTTGCACGACTCGCGCATGTTGTGGGAACAGTTGATGCTGGAAGGCTTCCAGGCGGGCCTGGCGTGGATCACCGTGCTGCGCAAGCGCGAAACCTTCCGCAAGGCGTTCAAGGGGTTCGACCCGGCGAAGGTGGCGCGTTTTACCGAGAAAGACATCCTGCGCCTTCTGGAGGATCCGGGCATCATCCGTTCGCGTGCAAAGATCGAAGCGACCATCAACGGTGCGCGCGTCTACGAAGAGATGAAGGCGCGCGGCGAGACCTTCGATGCCTATTGCTGGTCGTTTACCGAGGGCAAGGTATTGCGCGGCGACGGACGCACGGTGCATGCACAGACGCCGTTGTCGGTGACGATCTCGAAGGACCTCAAGAAGCGCGGCTTCAAGTTCGTCGGTCCGACCATCACCTACGCCTGGATGCAGGCGGTCGGTATCGTCGACGACCACGCGCTCGGTTGTTTCCGGCGGTGAGTCGGTAAGGCAGGCGTTTTCACGGAAAAAGAAGTGACGCGCGGGTTGCCCCACGCGCCACTTCCTGAGACTTCAGACTTCGAACAGCCTGATTACAGCTTGACCTTCACACCCAGGTTGAAGAACCGGCCGATAGCGCCGTCCTGGGCATACGTCGGGTTGTAGTTGACGCCGGCATAGTTGGCCACGTCCAGCGGCGCCTTTCGGTCGAACGCGTTCATGACCGAAGCGGTTACGGCGATCTTCGGTGTGAACTGGTAGCTGCTGGTGAGGTTGAATTCGGTGAACGAACCGACCGTGCAGCTGGAATAGCCATCGGGGATGCAGTCACTGCCATACACGTCCGGCGCCGTGTTCTTCATGCCACTGGTGTGATAGAAGGTCCCGGTGAGGGTGAGGTTGTTCCAGATCATGGTGTTCGACCACGACTCACGATATCGCGGCGTACCGGCGCCTGAAGACAGGTTGTAAGGACCGTGCGTGCCCGCGAACGATTCCACCGTGCCATCGGGCAGCGTCAGCCTCCAGGAAAAGATATCCGTACCGCTGAAGTCGGAGATGTACTGGATACCGTTACCGAAGGTGAAATGCGCCTGCAGGTCGACATCCAGGCCATCGGTCTTCAGGGAGTTGGCATTGATGTAGCTTCCGATCACTTCGATCGGACGTGCCAGGGCGTTGGGATTGAGCGGATCGGGCTTATCGGCGATCACCTGCGTGCCCGCGGGCAAGGCCTGCCCCGCATAGTACGCATCCAGAATCGAGCTCGGATCGGTCGATGTAATCACATCGGTTTTCTTGATGTGATAGTAGTCGAACGACGCATTCAGCCATGAGGTCGGCTGCAAGACGACGCCCAACGTATAGCTCTTCGCCCGCTCCGGCTTGATGGCCTTGTTGGCGTCGGTGAACTGGGCCAGCTGGTACGCCTGCACGTAGCCGTTGTTGCCATGTTCCGCAGCGAAGGATGCCGGCGGGTTGTACGTGACGAAACCTTCGTTGGAGCTCGAACCGTTCTCGGAGAAGCTCGGCGCACGCACACCCTTGGAGAACGTGCCGCGCACCGCCAGCCAGTCGAGCGGCTTCCACTTCAGACCCAGCTTGGGCGCGAACTCGGTGCCGATATCCGAATAATGATCGACGCGGCCGGACAAGTCCGCCTCCAGCGATTCGAGCAAGGGCGCGTCGAACTCGAGGTACGCGCCTTCGACATCGCGGCTACCCTTGGTCTGCGCATTGCCCAGGCCCTGGAACTCGTTACCCGGATTCAGTGAGGGATCGTTCTGTGCTTCGTGGCGCAGTTGGATACCCGCTGCCACACCCAGCGCGCCACCGGGCAAGTCGAACAAGCTGCGATTGGCGGCGAGGTCGACGGCATCAAGGTCCGAGGTCGAGGTCTTGTTGTAGCCCGGCGCCAGGGAGTTACGTACCGCCGAACTGTTCGACGCCGGATTGAGGAAATTGTAACTGCCGGTGTTGATCGCGTTGATCAGGCCGGCGTACTGCAGGTAACCGTACAGCTGGGTATCCAGGCTGGTGTGGTTGAGGACGAGTGCCGCGTCGTAGTTCCATTCGCCCCATGTGCCTGCGACATCGCCAACAATGCGAAGGTTGTGATTATCGTAGGTGCCACCGCGGGGGATATCGCCGAACGCGTAGTTGAGCAGCGCCGCCTGGCCACTCGACGCGAACGGATTGTTCGGGTTGAGGCTGCCATTGCTCAGATACACCGGCAAGGCAATATTGTTGGTGTTGTTTGGCGTCGAACTCTGGATCTGGGCCGGGGCGGCGACCGCATCCGTTTTCGTCTCCATGTAGCTGAGCGACACGTACGCTTTGGTGGTGTCGTTGATCTTCACGGTGAAGCGGCCATAGACGCCGCCTTCCTTCGTCTTGGCCTGGATCTGGGTGTACTGCGCCGTCGTGTTCTGCTGGCAGTAGGTACCCGACTTATCGGTGGTAAGGGTGCCTTTGGCGCCGCAGCCACCCGTCAGCAGGCTGGCGGTGGCACCGTCGTTCGGAATACCCGTCGTGACGTCGCCTGGCGTACCCAGCGTGCCGGGCGTCACCGAACCGTAGATCGAACCTGAGCCGTTGGCCGGCTGACCCGCCTGGAGATTGGCGCCGCCGATGCGACTCAGGTCCTCGGTGTTGTAAGGAAAACTGCGGTCACCCGCCTGGATCGCGTTGTCCTCTTCAAACTGCGCGCTGAAGTAAGCGTTGTAACCGTCCTTGTTCAGATCGCCGCCGCCAGCAAGGAAGGTACCCTTGCGCGTAAAGCCACCACCGTGGGCAGAGTTGCCGACGTCAGCCGACGCTTCCACACCCTGGTAGCCAGGTTTGAGGATCACGTTGACCACACCGGCGATGGCATCGGCGCCGTACAGCGAGGAGGCGCCGTCCTTCAGCACTTCAATGCGGTCGACCGCGGCCAGCGGGATCGTATTCAGATCGACGAAGGAGCGCTCGCCATCGTCGGCGACGGCATAGTTGGCGGCACGATGGCCGTCGATCAGTACCAGGGTGGAGTTCACCGTCAGGCCACGCAGGGCCACACCCGACGAGCCTGCGGCAAAGCCGTTGGTGAAGGCGTTCGGAATGGAACCACTGTTGTCGGCGGAGATAGAACGCACCACGTCGGAAATGGTGGTGTAGCCGCTGCGGGCGATGTCCTTGGCCGAGATCGTGGTCACCGGCGAAGCGGTTTCCGTATCGATACGCGGAATGGCCGAGCCGGTCACCGTAATGGTCTGCAGGGTGCTGGGGTTGGTGCTGGTGTCCTGCGGGGCCGCATCAGTGCTGGCGGCCTGTGCCCACGCGGTACTTGCGACCGGAGTGAGAAGGAGCGTGGCCAAGGCGCACGCGAGCTTGTTACGTTTCATGATCACGACCCTTATGCTTATTTCAGGCAATGCGAGCTCGCCCCGACACGGTGGTCAGGTGGCTGAAGGCATTGGTAATAACGAGGTCGTTAGTAGGGGAAGGCCTCGTCTGAGATCGAGTCTTTCATCATCACCAGGCGTATACAAGCAATTAACACGCGCGCTAAGACTTGCGGCTGAGTGCTCGTTTTTATGCAGATCGCAGGGGTGTGCGAATGAGCGGATGGCGAATCAGCAGCCTTATCCGTGCGTTACCGATGCGTCTCGTAATATGTAATTTTTCCGCCGCCTCGAAATCCCACGTTGGTTTCGTTTTCATTTCGGCTAAATGAATGGTTGGCAACGGGGCGTTGAACTGAGACACGAATGTCACCTGCGCGTAAATGCAGGAAGTGGACATCGTCGATGACCACGCGCTCGGTCAATTCAGGCGGTGACTCAGTAAGAGCCGGGCGGGGCCTTCTCGCCGAGCCAGCCTTCCTCGGGGCGCTTGTGCGCTTTCAGTCCCTGCCAGAAGGTCAGCGCGCGCAGCGTCCATTGCCGGCTGATCGCCAGGGCAAGTCCCAGCGGCACTTTCAGGGCATCGCGTAGAGGCGACACACCCGGATACGTCGGCGTGACGCGCAGGTATTTCCTGCATACGCGGTTGAACTGATGCACACGGGCGAGATGCACCGTGTGCTTCGTATAGAAGGTGACACCGATGGAGACGGACACGCCGTCGCCCGGTGTCGCCCAGTCCGTGGTGGTTCGGGTCATGTGGGGGGAGGTGGTCGGGAAGTACACGCCGTCGCCGGGCCCGCTATCGAACTCATGGCTCGATGCGAGCGAGGAATCCTTGAGCTTCACATCGCGCAGCGTGTGGCTCACGATGAAGTCTTCGACGTGGGCGGCGGTAACGGCATCGCGGTCGGTTGGCTCCCAGACGCTAAGCACCTTCCTGCCATGCAACTGGAGCCAGAAATTGTTCTCGCGATCGATGTGGAAGGGCGTGACCGACGGCGGCGCGGAGATAAAGATGAATCCGGTGACGTTGAAAATGCCCGGCTGCTCGCGCTCGATCGTTGCCCGTACGCCGTCGATGATGGCTTCGAGCAGCGCGCGGTATCGCGGTATCGCCTCCACGTTATAGAGCGCAATCCACGAGCCGGTCTCTTCGATTCGCTCGAAGACGTCGTCGATATCGCGTCCGTCCGGATGCCGTGCGTCGTGGCGGAACGCCGAGGCCTGGGTCATGCCGGGCTTGACGAACCGGCACTTCTCCAGCGGCATGAGTTCCTTCGCCAGCCGTGCGAGCGCCGGTAACTGGAACAGGGGATGTTTATCGAAATCGTGGCGCAGCCGGTTGATCCGGTGCGTCGAGAATCCCTGTGGGTCGAGAGGCTGTACGCCCATGTTGATCGCTCCCCTGATGGCCAGAGCCGCCCTGCCAGGCATAGGAGAAGCGTCGTACTAACTTGCGGGCTTCGCTATCGGGCGCACGGTCTAACCGCAAGGTATTGCGTAAATCTACGGAGTGATCTGCCTCCGGCACGAAAACGGAAAGGGGCCCGAAGGCCCCTTTGTTCATGTCCGAATAGGTGTCACGCCGCCCTGGCAAGCCTCGAAGCCGTCACCGGCTTATTACGAAAGGCCACCCCCATCCGGTTGAAGGCGCTCATCAGCGCAATCGCGGTGGAGAGATCGGCGAGCTCTTTTTCGCCGAACTCAGCGGCGGCGGCAGCGTAGTCGGCATCCGGCACGCCGGTGTCGGCGACCAGGGCAACCGACTCCGCCCAGGCCAGCGCGGCCTGTTCGCGCGTGCTGAAGACATCGCCTGATTCACGCCAGGCGGCGGTCAGGATCAGCTTCTCGAAGGGGACGCCATGCTTGTGCATGTCTTGCGAGTGCATGTCGATGCAGTAGGCACAGCCGTTGATCTGCGAGACACGAAGGAAAACGAGGTCGACGAGGTTCTTGTCCAGGCCGCTCTGCGAGAGGTAGCCGTAGACGGCGACAAAGCCCTTCATGGCGTCGGGAGCGATCTTCATGTAGTCGATGCGGTTGCTCATGGTGCGTACTCCGGCAGAGGAAATGGATGGTCGGTATGGGTATAGCTTGCGATCGGAACGGGCCATCCGAAAGAGCCAAGAATGTTCTTCTTCGATGTACCATCCGGCGATGGACGGTTCCTTCGGCATTTCCCTCGACCGCGCAGGACGGCTCTCGCTGTCCGAGCAGATCGCGGACGGTATCCGCGCGGCCATCCGCGAGGGGCGGCTGGCGCCCGGCGCGCGGTTGCCTTCGTGGAACGACCTCGCCATCCAGCTCGGCGTGGCCCGGGGCACCGTGCGCACGGCCTACGAACGGCTGGCCGATGGCCAGTTCATCGTTGCAGCGGGCGCTGCTGGAACGCGTGTCGCGCGGCGTCCGCCCGCCATGCGGCCGGAGCCGGAGGCTCCCCGGCCCCGTCGGGCTTTCGGCGCCTTCGCGTCCGGCCCGACGTTGCCGGCGCCGTTTCAGGTGGGGGTGCCCGCGGCGGATCTTTTCCCGGCGGCGTTGTGGTCGCGCATGCTCGCCCAGGCGGCGCGCGATGCCGCGATGATGCCGGCTGGCTATCCCGATCCACGTGGCGAGCCGAAGCTGCGTGCGGAGATAGCGGGTTACCTCGCGGTGGCGCGTGGCTTCGCCTGTCAGCCTTCCCAGGTGTTCGTCACCAACGGTTACGCGGGCGCCCTGAGCATCACCCTGCGCGCGCTCAAGCTGCACGGTGCGCACGCGTGGGTCGAAGATCCCGGCTACCCCTTCGCACGGACAGCCCTCGCCTGGGCCGGACTCACCTGCGTGCCGGTGCCTGTGGACGGCGAGGGCCTGGACGTGGCCGCTGGCATGGCACGCGCCCCGGATGCGCGCGTGGCCCTGGTCACGCCAGGTCAGCAGGCCCCGCTGGGCGTGACGCTTTCCCTGGATCGACGGCATGCCCTGCTGGACTGGGCCCACGCGGGCGACCGCTGGATTGTCGAGGACGACTACCTCGGCGAGCTCCAACTGGCCCGGCGTGCGGCACCCGCACTGGCATCGATGGACGCCAGGCGGGTCGTCCATATCGGCACCTTCAGCAAAACGATGTCGCCCGCGCTACGGGTGGGCTATCTGGTCGTGCCGCTCGATCTGGTCGGTCAGGTGACCGAGGTGGTGGGCACGCTGGATCCCGCGCCGCCCCCTTCCGTCCAGCTGGCGCTGGAGGCGTACATGCGCGACGGCCATTACCTGCGTCACCTGCGCCGTATGAAGCGTGCCTATGCCGAGCGGCGGGATGCCCTGGTGACGGCGTTGAACGGGTTGGGGATCGATCATGAGTCCGCTGGCCTCGCGATCCACATCCGCTTGCCCGAGGGCATGGACGATGTCAGCGTGGCCCGCGACGCACTGGCCGAATACCTTTCACCGATTCCGGTGTCCCCCTGGTACGCGGGTGGGGTTGAGTCGCGAAGCGGATTGCTTCTGGGTGTCACCAATGTGCCGCCCGAACACGCGGCAGCGTTCGCCGAGCGTCTCTGGCGGATCGTGCAACGCCAGGGCGCGTGAGATAATCACGCTTTCAACGGAAACATCGTTTGTCCATCATCCCCGACATCCTGCCGGTTCCGACCGACTCCTTCACCGACGCCGACCGTGCGTGGATGGCGCGCGCACTCGCGCTGGCCGAGCACGCGCGCGACGCCGAAGGTGAGGTGCCCGTGGGCGCCGTGCTGGTCATGGATGGCGTGGCGGTCGGCGAAGGCTGGAACCGGAATATCACGCTCAACGATCCGACCGCGCACGCGGAGATCCAGGCCTTGCGAGCGGCGGGGCAGGCGGTGTCGAACTATCGTTTTCCGGGGTCCACGCTGTATGTGACGCTGGAGCCTTGCGCCATGTGTGCCATGGCCATGGTGCATGCCCGCGTCGGCCGTGTCGTGTTCGGGGCAACAGACCCCAAGACAGGCGCGGCGGGCAGTGTGTTCGATACGCTGGTTTCCGATCGGCACAACCACCGGGTGGACGTACAGGGTGGTCTGGAAGCCGGACCCGCCAGTGACATGCTGCGCCAGTTCTTTCGCGCGCGACGCTAAGCGTAAGGCGCGAGCGCTTCCGCGCACGATTGCTCGATCTTCAGCGTCAGCAGTGCATCGGCGCGTGTCACACCGAGGTTGACCGACGCGATGGGTAGCCCGCGCCGGGAGGCTTCGAGCACGAAGCGGTAACCCGAATAGACCATCAGCGATGAGCCCACCACGAGCATGGCATCTGCCCGGCCCAGATGAGCCCACGCGGTGTCGACACGTGCGCGCGGCACGTTCTCGCCGAAGTACACGACATCGGGCTTGAGGATCCCGCCACACACTGTGCATGCGGGAATCTCGAAGTGGGAGAAGTCCACCCCGTCGAGATCGGCGTCGCCGTCGGGTGCGATGGTGGCATGAAGGTCCAGCCACGTTGGGTTGGCGGCTTCAAGTCGTGACTGCATGGTGTCGCGACGGGTGATATCCCCGCATTGCATGCAGCGCACGCGGTCGAGCCGCCCGTGCAGATCCACGACGTTGATGCTCCCGGCGGCCTCATGCAGGCCGTCGACATTCTGCGTGAGCAACAGCTCGATGCGCCCGGTGTGCTCCATGGCGGCAAGGGCTCGATGGGCCACGTTCGGCTGCACGCTACCAAAGTGTCGCCAGCCGATCATGCCCCGCGCCCAGTACCGTGCCCGCGCGGGCGGACCGCTCATGAACATCTGCAGGGTCATCGGCGGGCTGCGTTTCCAGGCGCCCTGGACATCGCGGTAGTCGGGAATGCCTGAGTCCGTGCTGATGCCCGCACCCGTGACGACGAACAGGCGCGAGTACGTCTGCAGGAACGCGCGAAGCGGGTCGTCGGTCTCTTGGGCGGGCAGGGTATTCACGGCCGTGAAACTATAGCCGATCGCTGTCGCGGTGTTCGCGTAGCAGGTCCAGGATGGCCGCGGCGTCATCGCCGAAGTCACGGACCGAACGGTCGATCGCTTCGTGGCGGCCGTTGGCGAGATCACGCTCCAACAGCAACCCGACCTGCGCCAGGCCGCTGGCTTCGGCCATACCGAGCACGCCCGCCACGCGATGTAGCCAGGCCTGGAGATGGTCGCTGCCAGCCTTCGCCAGCAGGCCGTCGAGATCGGCGAGGTCGCGGCTAAGCGCATGGTCCAGCGATGCGATCACTTCGGCCAGTGCCGCCTGGCCTCCGAGGGTGCACCTGAGCGCCTCGATGTCGACGTGCGGCACGCGTCGTGGCATCGAAAAGGTCATTTCGACGATGACGCGCGTACCGAAGTCGGCGCCCGACTCGATCTGGAGCCGACCGCCAAGGTGCGCGAGGGTGGCGGCGGGTATGAGGAATTTCGGATCGCTGGCCGTCGTGGCTTCGCCATCATCGGCGACGGTGAGATGCACCGTCTGGCTGGTCCGCGTCTCGCCCACGAGGTCGACCTGCAGGGCGGCGTAGCCACCTGCGGCGACATCGATCGCACGCTCCAGCAGGTAACCGACGACGCCTCCCAGTTCATCCATCGCACCCGTCAGATCGGGCGCCACGGCAGGGTCCACGTCCAGTTCCAGTGTCGTTTGGCGGGCGCGGGCCAGGGGGGCATAGCGACGACCGAGGTGGGCGAGTAGCGCGGGCAGGTCATCGATCGCGCGGTGCCGACGGAATCGGGAAACAAGGCGTCCGAGTCGTCGCGAGAGGCACGCGAACGCGTGTCGCGAGCTTGGCGTACGCGGGTGCGATGTGCTCAACTTCGCGCCCCGTAGGTGGCGCCCCGGAAACGCTTGCCACGGTAGGGACCGCACATCGGGAAAGGATCACTCATGGTGTACCGCGTTATCCTGGCCGACGATCACCCCGTCGTGCTTAAAGGCCTCAGCCTGGCGTTGGCAAAAGACGGTCTCGCGACCATTGTCGGCGAAGCGCAATCGCCCGACGAACTGCTCGCGCTGCTTGGTGAAGTGGCTTGCGATGCACTGATCACCGACTTCAGCATGCCCGCGCCGGGTCGCGACGGCCTGGCGCTGCTCGCCGACGTGCGCGCGCGCTTTCCCGAGATGCCGGTGATGGTCATCACGACGCTTGCCAACCCGGCTCTTTACCGCGAAATCCTTGCGACGGGTGTCCGCGGCTTGATCGGCAAATCCGGCGATGCACGGGAAATTCCGGAGGCGCTGGTGGAGATCGTGTCGAACCATGTCTACCTCGGATCATCGGTACGGGCGTTACTCGGTGCACCGCCGGGCACGCCGATGGGAAAGTCGGGAACCCTGGCAGACCTGTCACCACGAGAGTTGACCATCCTTCGCCTGTTCGCCGGCGGCAACAGCGTGACGGACATCGCCCGGGAAACCGGGCGGGGCCTGTCGACCATCAGCCAGCAGAAGACCAATGCGATGCGCAAGCTCGGACTCGAGACGGACGCGGAGATCTTCGAGTACATCGATCGGTTGCGACTCTAAGACGCCTGGGCGAGGGACCGCCGTGACGATAGCGGCAGGACAACGCCCGGACCATGGAAGAATTCTGAAAACGTTGACAACCCATCACATGACGCGGCCTACAATGTCGGGTCGAGGTGCCGCGTGGGCACCGTCCAAGGAGATAGCATCGGTGAGCGCCAAGATCAGTCCGTTCGCGGGCAAGCCCGCAACAGAAGTTCCGTCGGTCGACATCGCTGCGCTCCTTGCCGCCTACCACGATCTGCGGCCGGACCCTTCGGTCCCCGAGCAGCGCGTGGTGTTCGGAACGTCCGGTCACCGAGGTTCCTCCTTCGATCGCTCGTTCAACGAGTGGCACGTCTGGGCCGTGGTGCAGGCTATCTGCGAGTACCGGGCGCAGGCGGGTATCGACGGTCCTCTCTTCGTCGGCATCGACACCCACGCGCTGTCCGGGCCCGCCTACGAGAGCACCCTCGAGGTGCTTGCCGCGAACGGCGTCCAGGCGCTTGTGTCGACGGCCGGCGAGTTCACGCCGACGCCTGCCGTGTCGCATGCCATTCTTGCGTTCAATCATGGGCGCGACCGCGGCAAGGCCGATGGCATCGTGATCACGCCGTCACATAACCCGCCCGAAAGCGGCGGCATCAAATACAACCCTCCCCATGGCGGTCCCGCGGACACCGATGCCACCTCATGGATCGCTGCGCGTGCGAACGTGCTGATCGAGGGCGATATTCGCGACGTGAAGCGCTTTACGTTCGCACAGGCGCGGCAGGCCGCCACGACGCGCGAGTACGATTTCCGCGAGCGCTACGTAGAAGACCTGGGCGACGTGCTCGACCTCGAGGTGATCCGCGGCAGCGGCGTTCGCATGGGGGTGGATCCACTCGGCGGCGCCGGTGTGCACTACTGGGGGATGATCGGCGAGCGCTACGGGCTGGATCTCACGGTCGTCAGTGACGTGGTCGACCCCACGTTCTCCTTCATGTCGCTGGACTGGGACGGACGCGTTCGCATGGATCCGTCGTCGTCGTACGCCATGCAGCGCCTCATCGGGCTCAAGGACAAGTTCGACGTCGCCTTCGCCTGTGACACCGACCACGACCGCCACGGTGTCGTCGCACCCAGCGCAGGGCTCATGCAGGCGAACAGCTACCTCGCCACGGCGGCGTGGTACCTGTTCCAGAACCGTCCGGGCTGGCGCGATGACGCCGCCGTGGGCAAGACCGCCGTGAGTACGGGGCTGCTCGATCGTATCGCGAAGCATCTGCGCCGGCCGTTGCTCGAGGTGCCCGTGGGCTTCAAGTATTTCGTTTCAGGCCTCTACGACGGCAGCCTGGGCTTCGGCTGCGAAGAAAGCGCGGGTGCCTCGTTCCTGACTCGAAACGCGGCGGCCTGGTCGACCGACAAGGACGGCATCGCCGCGGCACTGTTGGCGGGTGAAATGACGGCGAAGCTGGGGCGCGATCCCGGCCTGATATACCGCCAGATCACCGACACGCTGGGCGATCCCGCCAACGCGCGTATCGATGCGCCCGCCACCCATGCCCAGAAGAGCCGCCTGTCCAAGTTGGCCCCCGAGCAGGTCACCTCGAAGACGCTGGCCGGCGACCCCATCGTCGCGATCGTGAACCAGGCCAACGGGCAGGCGATCGGCGGCATCAAGGTCATGTCGGATCAGGCCTGGTTTGCGGCCCGGCCGTCAGGAACCGAGGACATCTACAAGGTCTACGGCGAGAGCTTCCGTGGCAAGGAACATCTGGCCAAGGTGCTTGAAGAGGCCCAGGCGATGGTCGACGGCGCGCTCGGCTAGGTGCTTTCGGCCTAAAGAAACGCGAAGTCGCGCCGAAATGGGTGTTCCACATCCCCGATCCGGCCGCCTTCGTGAATCTTTTTCGTTCCACCCAGACAAGGTATACCGCCTTCGTCCTGGCGTATTTTCTTGCGCTCGTCGTCCTGACCTTCGTTGTGATCCGGCTGTACGTGACGCCCGACCTTCGTCGCAGCGAGGCCGAACTGGTCGGTCGCAATGTGGACGAGATTGGTCTTGCCATCACCAACAAGCTGCACCAGGTCGAGGCGCAGCAGCGCAGCATCACGCAGAGCGTGGCGCTGATGGACAGCGCCTCGATCGACCGGTTGCAGCCTGGCCTTGTCGACCAGTACGGCGACCAGGACGTATTTGGCGGCGGTATCTGGCCGTTGCCGTTCAAGCGCGAGGCCACGAAGGAGCGTGACAGCACGTTCTTCGCGCGCGATGCCGCCACCGGCAAGCTTGTCGTCAACACCCACTGGAACCAGCCCGATGCCCTGAAGTACTGGGAGCAGAGCTGGTACAAGAACGGCCTGACCGCGCCGCGCGGACATTGCCTCTGGGCGGACGCCTATAAGGACGCCGCCAGTGCGCAGCCGCGCACGAATTGCGCCATGGCCATCTACCAGGGCGACGAGATCTTCGGCGTCTCCACGGTGGATGTCACGTTGGGCTTCTTCAATCGTCTCGTCGCCGACATGGAAGGCAAGGTGCATGGCCAGATCCTGATCGTCGAGCCGAACGGTACGATCGTCAGTAACACCACCTATATCAAGGACGAGATCGTCCTGAAAAAGCTGGCCGACCTCGCGGCGACGTCGCCGATGATCGCGCAGGTCAAGGACGCCATGCCCGAGCTGGGCAAGGCAAAGCAGGTCGAGCGCGACTACGTGGACGGCGAATCGCAGACGCTGTTCCTGCGACCGATCGTGGGGACACCATGGGTGCTTGCGACGAGCCTGCCCACGCGCCTGCTCACACAGGACAGCAGCCGGATCATGACCAAGCTGGCCGAAGTGCAGCTACCGCTCGCCCTTCTGCTGCTGGCGGCGCTCATCTTCGGTATTCGCCTGCTGATGAAACAGCTGGACACGTTGAAGGACAACATCGAAGAGCTCAATTCGGGCGAAGCCGACCTCGCACGTCGCCTGCCTGCGGGCAGCGGTAGCGAGTACAACGCCGTGGTCGACAGCTTCAACCGTTTCATTGCCCGCCTGCAGGACATGATGCGCCGCGTGCAATCGAGCTCGACGGCGATCTCGTCGGCGGCCACCCAGATCGCCAGCGGCAACATGGATCTCTCGCAGCGCACCGAGGAGCAGGCCAGCTCGCTGGAAGAAACCGCGGCCTCGATGGAAGAGCTCACCGCTACGGTGCGACAGAACGCCGAGAACGCCAAGCAGGCCAATACACTGGCGCGCGCCGCCGCCGCCGCGGCGCATCGTGGCAGCGATGTCGTCGCCCAGGTGGTCACGACGATGGGCGCGATCAGCGACTCGTCGGCGAAGATCGCCGATATCGTCAGCGTCATCGATGGCATCGCCTTCCAGACCAACCTGCTCGCACTGAACGCGGCGGTGGAAGCGGCACGCGCTGGCGAGCAGGGGCGTGGTTTTGCGGTGGTCGCCGGTGAAGTGCGCAGCCTCGCGCAGAGTTCGGCATCGGCAGCGCGTGACATCAAGGCGCTGATTGCCGGGTCGGCGGACGACGTGTCACTTGGCGCCGAGCTGGTCAAGCGCACCGGTGCGAGCATGAGTGAGCTCACGGGCAACGTCACCCGTGTTGCCGCCTTCATGGAAGAGATCATGGCTGCCAGCCAGGAGCAGAGCCAGGGCATCGATGAGGTCAGCCGCACGGTGACCCAGCTGGACGACATGACGCAGCAGAACGCGGCCCTTGTTGAAGAAGCTGCCGCGGCAGCCAAGGCGATGGAAGAACAGACGCATAGGCTGGAAGAGGTAGTCGGCGGTTTCCGGCTCTAAAGTGCTGGGTGCGGCTGGTAGTATCGCAGCCGTCCCCAACAGGTTTCCGTCGATGTCCGCCAACACTACGGCGCCGATCCGCGTACTCGTCGGTTCGCGCAACCCCGTCAAGATCGGCGCTGTGCGCAATGCACTGGCGCCGCTGTTTCCCGGCAGGCTATTGGAATGCGAGGGTATGCACGCACCGTCCGGCGTGCCCGACCAGCCGATGACCGCCGCAGAGACTCGCCAAGGTGCGGTCAACCGGATGAACTTCTGCCGGCAACACGGAGACGCGGATTTCTACGTCGCCCTTGAGGGCGGCGTGGATGTGACCGAGGATGGCCCCGGCACGTTCGGCTATGTCGCGATAGCCAGCCTTGGCTATGTGTCGGTCGGCTGTAGCGCATGGTTGCCGCTGCCACCGGCCGTGTATGAAGCCTTGCTCGACGGCGAAGAACTCGGCCATGTCATGGACCGGTTGTTCGGCACGGTCAACATCAAGCAGCAGGGCGGGGCGATCGGCCTGGTCACCAACGGGCATGCGACGCGCGAAGGCGCGTACACGCAGGCCTTGGTGCTGGCGATGGCTCCGTTTCTGCACCCGGAGCTTTATGGGCTGGGGGATTCGGCGGATTGAGGTGGGTTGAGGTGGATTGAGGCGAAGAGCTTCGCCGATGAATCGGCTCCTACCGGGCAGGCACGGCCCAAGCAGGGCACGGCCCAGGCGGGGCGCAACCCAAGCGGGGAACGACACCCCGCTCGGTAGGTGCCGATTTATCGGCGATGCTTTTGACGCTTAGCGCATGCCACCCGACGCGACGATCAGCTCGCCGGTCAGCCAGCCTGCGTCGTCCGAGGCAAGGAAGGTGACGATCGGCGCGATGTCGCCTACCTGGCCAATGCGGCCGAGCGGGGTCTGGCCGGCGGCCCAGGCCTCGAAGTCCGAACCGATGAAGCCGGCCGTCTCGGTGCCTTCGGTCTGCACCATGCCCGGGTTGACCGAGTTCACACGGATGCCGCGCGGACCCAGTTCGCGGGAAAGCACGCCGGTGATAGCGTCGACGGCGCCCTTGGTACCCGTGTAGACGGCGCTCTCGGCGGGCGTGATGCGAGTCACGGCCGAACCGATGTTGATGATGCTGCCGCCCTTGCCGAGGTGCTTCGAAGCAGCCTGGCTGACCTGGATCACGCCGAGCACGTTGACGTTGAAGGTGCGGTGGAACAGTTCTTCGGTCGTCGTGTCGATCGAGGCGAACTCGTAGACGCCCGAGTTGTTCACAAGGATGTCCAGACGGCCAAAGTGTTCGATGGCGGCATTGACGATGCCCTCGGCATCTTTCTGCTTGGACACGTCGCCACCGACGGCGATGGCCTTGCCACCCGCGGCCTGGATCTCGGCGACGACCTTGTCGGCACCGGCCTTGCTCGAGGCGTAGTTGACGACGACGGCGGCGCCCTCGGCAGCCAGCGACTTGGCAATGGCGGCGCCGATGCCCTTGGAAGCGCCCGTGACGACCGCGACTTTCTCTTTCAGCTTGCTCATGGTTCGGTGTTCCCTGGTGGTTGGATGAAATAGCTCCAGCCATGCATGGGGACGCTATGTCACCACCTGTCATACGTGGCCGGTCATAACACTTATGCCGCCCACGCAAGATTCATTTAGATCGAGGCACTTGAAAGGGCGCTGCGGCACCGCATCATTCATCCGTCCCGTGACGGCGAGTGCGCCGCCCCATCTCCAGCCTCCCCGGAAATCTTTCGCCATGACCGCTTCAACCCAGCTCGAACCCGTCGCTTCCTTCGATTACGTGATCTTCGGCGCCACCGGCGATCTCACCATGCGCAAGCTGCTGCCCGCGCTGTACCGCCGTTTCGCCGAAGGCCAGATCACCGCGGACTCGCGTATCGTCGGCACGGCGCGTTCGCCGCTGGATGACGAGACCTACCGTGAGCGCGCCCGCAAAGCGTTGAGTGAACATGTCCGCGCCGACGAGTTGATCGACGCGACGGTAAACCGGTTCCTCCGCCTGGTTCACTATGTAAGCCTCAATGGCGCGGAATCGACCGGTAACTGGGACGGCCTGAAGAGCCTTCTCGAGTCCAACGCCAGCGCCGATCGCGTCCGCGTGTTTTACCTGGCGACCGCGCCGGATCTCTACGGCGACATCGCCCGCAATGTCTCCGAGAAAGGCCTGCGCAGTGAGACCTCGCGCATCGTGCTGGAGAAGCCGATCGGCACCGACCTGGACACCGCGCGCAAGGTCAACGAGAACGTCGGCCGCTACTTCCCGGAAAACAGCATCTTCCGCATCGATCATTACCTGGGCAAGGAAGCGGTGCAGAACATCATCGCGCTCCGCTTCGCCAACCCGATGCTCGAGCGCATGTGGGACCGCGAGTCGATCGACTACGTGCAGATCACCGCCGCGGAGACCGTGGGCCTCGAGGGTCGCGGCGGCTACTACGACGGCTCTGGCGCCCTGCGCGACATGATCCAGAACCACCTGCTGCAGGTGCTGACCGTGGTGGCCATGGAGCGCCCGGGCTCGCTCGATGCCGACGCCCTGCGCGACGAGAAGGTGCGCGTGTTGAAGTCGCTCAAGCCGCTCGATCGCAACAACCTGCGCGCCAATGTCGCTCGTGGCCAGTACGTGCAGGGCACGGCCGGCGGCAAGTCGGTGCCCGCATATCGTGAGGAACTGCCGGGCGAGACCGAGAGCAACACGGAAACCTTCGTTGCGCTCAAGGCGGAGATCGATAACGAGCGTTGGCAGGGCGTGCCGTTCTATCTGCGCTCGGGCAAGCGCATGCCGGAGAAGGTAACCGAGGTGGTGGTGCAGTTCCGCGCCGGTGAGCCCGGTCTGTTCGGTGAGGCGCGTCCGGGCAGCCGCCTGGTCATCCGGGTGCAGCCGAACGAGAGCGTCACCCTGCCGCTGTTCGTCAAGCACCCGGGCAACAGCTTCGGCCTGGACGAAGTCGATGCGCTATCGAAGCTCGGTCAGCCGGAACGGATTCGTTACCGCGACTCGTATGAGGGCCTGATGCTCGATGCGGTCAAGGGTAGCCCGGCGTTGTTCGTGCGCAAGGACGAGACCGAAGCCGCCTGGCAGTGGGTCACGCCGATCCTCGAGGGTTGGAGCCAGGATACGAAGGGTCCGGACAGCTATGAGGCGGGCACGTGGGGTCCGGAGTCGGCGCGTGCGCTTTTGCAGCAGGCGGGGCATGTGTGGGTTGAGGATATCGCTGCCTGACGGGTTCATGTAATCGGCTAAATAACGACCGAATCAGCGCCCTCATCACCGCTCTCCATCAACTGCATCAGCCGATCGAGCCCTTGCTTCAGACGCACGCGATCTTTCACGCCGCCCAGCGAAATGCGGATCGCCTGCTCCTGCGGGGCACCCGACGAGAACGCATCCGACGGTGTGACAGCGAGGCCTTCCAGGCGCGCTGTCATCGTCAGCGCACGTGCCGTCCACCGTCCCGGCAGTGGTAGCCAAAGATGAATGCCTTCGGCGGCGGGGGCTTCCGCACCGGTGAGCAGGTTCGCCGGGCGGAGTATCCGCGCCGCCATGGACTGCCGCTCGCCTGCTTCGGCACGCACGCCATCGAGCAAGGTCGCAGCCGTGCCGTCGTGAATCCATTGGGTCGCCAGTGACGTCATGACCGGCGTCGACATCAGGGTTACCGCGCGCAGGCTACCCAGGAACGCCGAGCGCGACGAGGCATCCGGCGTCACGACGTAAGCGGTGCGCAGGCCGGGCGTCAACGCTTTCGACAGGGTGGCGATGTAACAGGTCCGCTCCGGCGCGAGGCGTGCGATCGGTGGCGGCGCCGCCCGGCACAAAGGCCAATAGGGGTCATCTTCGATGATGCGCAGGTCGCGCTTTCGCGCTACCGCGACGAGCTGTTCGCGGCGTGTCGCAGGCATGCTCGTCGCCGTCGGATTGCGCAGGGTAGGGTTGAGATAGATGACGCGTGCCTTATGCGCGAGGGTCGCCTCGTCAAGGGCATCGGGAAGCATGCCCTCGGCGTCGCTTTCCACGGCAACGAGTCGTCGGCCCAGATGCGCGGCGGCGCTGATCATGCCCGGGTACAACACCGGTTCGGTCAGTACGGTGTCGCCAGCATCGCTCAGGGCCAGAAGCAGCCCCGCAAGGGCCGCCTGTGCGCCGGGGCAGGTCACGACGCGCGCGTTCTCCAGCCGTCCCAGCATCGGGGCGAGCCACGCGACGCCGGCGGCGCGATCGACATCACTGCCGCCGCCTGGGTGGTAGCTCATCAACAGGTGCGAATCGGTATGGGTCAGTACCTGGTCCACGCCGCGCTTGAGCAAGGCCGTGAGGTCCACGCCCCGGGGCGGGGGCGGGATATTCATGCCAAGGTCCACGACCTGGGCGGTATCGAACCGTGGCGCGGAGACGAAGGTTCCCATGGCGCCGTTGGCGTGCAGCAATTTGCGTTGGCGGGCTTCCGCGTACGCCCGGGTCACCGTGGTCAGGTCCATGCCGAGTGCCGTCGCCAGCTGGCGTTGGGGCGGAAGGCGATCCCCCGGCCGCAGCCGTCCGTCGGTGATGGCCCTTTCCATGAAGCGAACCACCTGCAGGTAGCGCGGGCCCTCTTCGTCGAGCGCCGCCGCCCAGTCGAGCCCTTGTATGGAGGTTGTCCGCGTCACAATGCCACCGATGTATGGATATTGTAGACGCATAGTATGCGATGCATCCCTATATGGATGCATACATGTTTGCGTCGCTGCTCCACCGAATCCACCGGCCCGCGCTGCGCCTTGCCGCCGTAGGCAGCGCGCTGCTCCTTCAGGGCTGCCGTCTCGCCCTGTTCGATCCCAAAGGCGACATCGGCAACCAGGAACGTCACCTCATCCTGCTTTCGACGGGCCTGATGTTGCTCGTGGTGATTCCGGTGATCGCGCTGACCCTGTACTTCTTCTGGCGATACCGCGCGACGAACACCGAGGCTACCTATGCGCCTGAGTGGTCGCACTCCACGACGATCGAGGTGGTCGTGTGGACCATTCCGTGCGTGATCGTCGCCGTGCTCGCCGTGCTGATCTGGCGGAGCACGCACGCCCTCGATCCGTACAAAGCGCTCGCTTCGGACCGCCCGCCCGTGAAGGTCGAGGTGGTCGCGCTCAACTGGAAGTGGCTTTTCATCTATCCCGACTACGGCATTGCGACGGTGAACGAACTGGTCATCCCGGCGCACACGCCGATCGAGTTCCACCTGACCGCCGACTCGTTGATGAACTCGTTTTTCATTCCACGCCTCGGTAGCCAGGTCTACGCGATGGCCGGCATGGAAACGCGGCTTCACCTGATCGCTGATGAGGTGGGTACGTATGCGGGCCGGTCGTCAGCGTATAGCGGTGCCGGCTTCTCGGGCATGCGCTTCGACACGATCGCCGTGAACGATGCGGACTTCGCGGACTGGATCAAGCGCACGCGTACGTCGTCGCCAGCGCTGACTGCCGATGGCTACCACGCACTCACCGCACCCAGCGAGCATGAGCCAGCGCGGAAGTTCGGCAAGGTCGAACCCGGCTTGTTCGAACACGTGGTCGACCAATACATGCCGAAGGCCGCCGGTGGCGAAATCTGCGGCCCGTCTGACACCGTGGCCCGCATTCCCTCCGTACTCGATCCGCAGCATGCGGAAACGCTTCCCTTAACGTCGCCGGCGAAGGACTGAACACCATGTTCGGCAAACTCGATCTATCCGCCATCCCGTTCCACGAGCCCATCATCATGGGTACCCTGGTTATCGTGATGCTCGGTGGCGCGGCCCTGCTCGCCGCCGTGACTTACTATCGCAAGTGGACCTATCTCTGGCGCGAGTGGCTGACGTCGGTCGACCACAAGCGCATCGGGGTGATGTACATCATCCTGGCGCTGGTCATGCTTCTTCGCGGCTTCGCCGACGCGCTGATGATGCGCGCACAGCAAGCGATCGCTGCCAACGGCTCCGCAGGCTATTTGCCACCTCACCATTACGACCAGATCTTCACTGCCCACGGCGTGATCATGATCTTCTTCGTCGCCACGCCGCTCATCCTCGGTCTGATGAACGTGGTGGTGCCGCTGCAGATCGGCGCGCGCGATGTCGCGTTTCCGTTCGTCAACTCGCTTAGCTTCTGGCTGTCCGCGGTGGGCGCCGTGCTGGTGATGATGTCCATGTTCGTGGGCGATTTCGCCGCGACGGGCTGGGTGGCGTATCCGCCCCTGTCGGAACTCGGTTACAGCCCTACGGTGGGTGTGGATTACTACATATGGTCGCTGCAGGTTTCAGGGCTCGGCACCCTGCTGACCGGCATCAACCTGGTCGTGACCATCCTGCGCATGCGCGCACCGGGCATGACCTTGATGCGCATGCCGGTATTCACGTGGACGGCGTTGATCACCAATATCCTCATCATTGGTGTGTTTCCCGTGTTGACCGCCACGCTCGCGCTGCTCAGCGCCGACCGCTACCTGGACATGCACTTCTTCACCAACGAGCTTGGTGGGAACGCGATGATGTACATCAACCTGATCTGGGTGTGGGGTCATCCCGAGGTCTATATCCTCATCCTGCCTTGCTTCGGTGCCTTCTCCGAAATCATCTCGACGTTTTCCGGCAAGCCGTTGTTCGGCTATAAATCGATGGTATACGCCACCTCGTCCATCGGCGTGCTGTCGTTCTTCGTCTGGCTGCACCACTTCTTCACCATGGGTTCGGGAGCGAACGTCAACGCCTTCTTCGGCATCATGACGTCGATCATCTCCATACCCACGGGCGTGAAGCTGTTCAACTGGTTGTTCACCATGTTCCGCGGACGCATCCGTTACCACTCCTCGGTCTGGTGGACGATCGGCTTCATGGTCACGTTCGCCATCGGTGGCATGACGGGTGTGCTCCTGGCCGTGCCCGGCGCGGACTTCGTACTGCACAACAGCCTGTTCCTCGTGGCGCATTTCCATAACGTGATCATCGGTGGCGTGCTGTTCGGCTGCCTGGCCGCGATCGGCTTCTGGTTCCCCAAAGTGTTCGGGTTCACGCTGAACGAGCTCTGGGGCAAGGTGTCGTTCTGGTGCTGGCTGGTCGGTTTCTATCTCGCCTTCATGCCGCTTTACGTGCTTGGCCTGGATGGCATGACGCGGCGCATGAACCACTATGACGATCCCACCTGGCAGCCATGGCTGGTCGTCGCGCTCATCGGCGCACTGGTGATTGCCTGTGGCATCGCCGCGCTCGGCATCCAGCTGGTCGTCAGCATCCGCAACCGGAACGCCAACCTCGACATGACGGGCGACCCCTGGGACGGCCGTAGCCTGGAATGGTCCACCGCCTCGCCGGCGCCGTTCTACAACTTCGCCCACGTACCGGTGATCACCTCGCTGGAACCGCACTGGGATGCGAAGAAGGCGGGTACCGCGTACGTCGAGCCGGCGGCGTACGAAGACATCCACATGCCGCGGAACACGGGTGCGGGCTTCATCATCGCCGCCATCTCGCTCGCGTTGTGCTTCGCACTGGTCTGGCACATCTGGCCGCTGGCGATCGCTTCGCTGCTCGGCATGATCGCTGCCTTCATCGTGCGGACCTACGACCGCGACGTGGATTACTACGTGCCTGCCGCCGAGGTCGCTGCGATCGAACGGGCACGCTATGCGCGTCTGCCGAAGACCCATCCTACCGCCGCCACACGCTACGACGAGGCCGCCTGAGCATGAGCACTACCCTTGCCACGGCCGGACATGGCCACGCGGAGCACGACGACGGGTCGATGACCACGGTCGGCTTCTGGATCTACCTGATGAGCGACTGCCTGATCTTCGCGACGCTGTTCGCGACGTTCGGCGTCCTGGCCGGCGCCACGGCAGGCGGACCGGGGGGCAGGGAGCTTTTCAGCCTGCCGTTCGTGCTGACGGAAACGATGTTGCTGTTGTTGAGCAGCTTCACCTTCGGCGCCGGCATGCTCGGTGCGGCGGCGGGACGCCGTCGCGTGTTGCTCGGCTGGCTAGCCGTGACCTTCCTGCTCGGTCTCGGCTTCATCGTCATGGAAGTGCATGAGTTCGTCGAGCTGATCCACGACGGCGCAGGTCCGTCGCGCAGCGCCTTCCTGTCCGCGTATTTCGGACTGGTCGGCACCCATGGCCTGCACGTGCTGTCGGGGCTGATCTGGCTGGGCGTGATGATGCATCAGGTGCTGCGCTTCGGCCTGGACGGCATCGTCCGTCGGCGACTGGCCTGCCTCAGCCTGTTCTGGCACTTCCTTGACCTGATCTGGATCTGCGTCTTCACTTTCGTCTATCTGCGCGAGTTCACTCCATGAGTCACGATACCCAGGCCCACGGCAGCATGCGGAGCTATCTGTCCGGTTTTATTCTTTCCGTCGCCCTGACCCTGGCCTCGTTCGGCGCGGTCATGTCGAACGTGGTTCCAGCCAGCGCGCGCCTCGCGCTCATCGTCACGCTGTGCGTGGCGCAGTTGTTCGTCCAGCTGGTGTACTTCCTGCACCTCGGCTCGGCGCGAAGCCAGCGCGCGAACACGGCGATCTTTGCCTGCACGACCTTCCTGATCGCCGTGGTGGTGGCTGGCTCGCTCTGGGTGATGCACAACGCCAACGTCAACATGATGCCGATGCCCATGTCGGTGCATCAGGCAATGATGCACGAGTAGCCGTCGGACTAGAGGTTGCGTTCGCCGGCCGCCACGGCCTCGAGCAGCGAAACCACGTGCTCGCCTTCGCCGGCGAGCGCCACTTCCACGGCGGTGCGATCGCCCAGTTCCTTGATGGGCGTCAGCAGCAGCCAATCCCACACGGCCTGGCGATCGGGCTCGATGCCGTAGGCCAGGTCCGCTATCCGTCGCATGATCCGGTTGCCCATCGCTCAGAACACGTGGCTGAGTGAGACGAAGAAACTACGGGTATGGTCGGCATTGACCATGGGGCTGTCTTTCACGGCATCCGGGAGAAGGGTGTAGCGCATGCCGACCGACGTGACCCAGGAAGGCGACAGCCGGTAATTCGCCATGAGGTTCACGTACGGCGCGGTGCCGCCGTCGGCGTGGTACGCAGGAAGGCCGCTGCGCAGCGCCTCGCGGCCGCTGACGCCGTAGTAGTAGTCGTTGAGCGCGCCGTTGCTTCGCGTGACACCCACGGTCGGGATGAACGTGACAGCGCCTTTCTTCAGCGGGTAGCTGTAGCCGGCGTCGAGCAGGGTGCCGCCGCCGTGGCCGGTGAATTCCTTCTGCGCGCTGGCGGACACGACGCCCCATTCCGCTTTGTGCCGCCACGCCACGCCTGCCATACCGGAGATGTCACGGTTGGACAGCTGTTTCAGCTGCGCGTTGTTGGTGTCCTGATGGCGGAAACGGTTGGCGAATGGCGAGACGATGAGGGAAATTTCGTCGCTGGGCGTCGAAAGCAGCTTGTAGCCTGCGGAGACGCCGCGGAAGTAAAACGACTTACCCTCGTAGTTCACCAGGGGCAGGGGCAACGCCTTGTTGTCGTAGCTGCGATACGGGCTGGGGGCCCAGGCGGCTCCGATACCGAGGCTCCAGCCGGGCGCGCGGTCGTCTGCGGATTGCGCCGACACGGCGCCAGAAAGGGCGATGCCGGCGATCAGGGCGAGAAGGGACGCGGCGCGCGAACGGGGTACTGACATGCGGGAGAACTCTTAGGGGACGACAGGTTGTAAATGCTGGGGAGCGGACATTGCCCCAACATTGCGTGGCCTGATAGGCGTTTAGCTCGTGTTAGGATCGCGCCCCTTCGGGAGGTTCTGCATGCGCATACTGCTGGTGGAAGACGAGCCGGAGATGGCCGCTGTGCTCCAGGCTGGCCTGCATCGGCACGGCATGCTCGTGGACATCGCCCCGGATATCGCGCATGCGACCGAGGCCTTGCAGTGCAAGGTTCACGATCTGCTCCTGCTCGACAGGCAGCTCCCCGACGGCGACGGCGCGACCCTGCTGGCCACGGCACGGGCGACGCACGCCGATCTTCCGGTGATCATGCTGACTGCCCGCGGTTCACTCACCGACCGCATCGAGGGCCTGGATCTGGGCGCGGATGACTACCTGGTCAAACCGTTCGCGATCGAAGAATTGCTTGCACGCATCCGCGCCATCTCCCGGCGTCCCGCGCAGATCTCCCTGCCGGTGGCCATGCTTGGCAACCTCTGCTTCGATTTCACCGCCCGCGAGGCCGTGGTCGATGGACACCCCTTGCGTCTGCAGCGTCGCCAGCTCCTGTTGCTCGAAGCACTGGCCTACCGGCATGGACGCACGGTGCAGCGCGAGGTACTGCAGGAGGCGGTCTACGGTTTCGACGACGCGATCCAGTCGAACGCACTGGATGCCCACGTGTCGAAGTTGCGGCGGGCGCTCGTGGAGGCGAACGCGAGCGTCGAGATCCACGTGATCCGCGGGATTGGCTACCTGCTGCGGGGGGTTCGCGATGAGCAGGCGGGCTAAATCGCTCACGGTCCTGCTGGGTGTCCGGCTCAGCGTGCTGCAGATCGTGATCCTGGTCGCGACCATCGCCGCGCTGACCTGGAGCTTCCTCAACACGCGGGCGGCCTATATCGACGAAGACATGGCGCGTGACATTGCACGCGCGGTCACCGTCGACGATGGCGCGATGCACCTGCACACCGGTGGCGACATGCGCGCCGTCCTCGATAGCGAACCGCGCATCTGGTTCGCGGTCGAGGACGAGCAAGGGCATCGGCTCAGCCATGGGAATGTGCCGCAGGCGTATCGCTCGCTGGTGGGTTCGCTGTCTACGTTGGAAGCCTCCGAAGTCCACACGACGAGCGCACCCTATGAACTGGCCATGCGAGTCGTCGTGGAAAACACGCCGCACGGACGGATCCACGTCATCGTGGGTGGCGCCCCGGTCCTCGGCATCGCGCTCATTTTCTTCAAGATTTCCGTTTATCTCGGCACGCGTATCGGCTTGCCACTGGTGTTGGTGACGCTCGTCGCCGTGCCATGGCTCATCCATCGGTCGATGGCCGGCGTCGGCAAGGTGGCCGACCAGGCCCAGCGCATCAATATCGACGAGCGTGGCGCCCAACTGGAGGACGGCGCGGTACCGCGGGAACTGCAGCCGCTGGTGCGTGCGTTCAACCTGGCACTGGAGCGGTTGGGCGAAGGCTATGACGCGCGCGACCGCTTCCTGGTGGACGCCGCGCACGAACTGCGTGCACCCATCGCCATTCTCGAGGCCCGCCTCGACACCTTGCCGCACGGTGAGGCGCGAACGCGCCTGCTGACCGACCTGGCGCGTCTGGCCAATATCGCCGAGCAGTTGCTCGACCTCCAGCGGCTGGGCAAGCAGGTGACGGCGTTCGAGCCGCTGGACCTGGTCACCCTCGTGCGCGAAGTGAGTGCCGACGTGGCGCCGTTGGTGCTCGATGCGGGCTACGAGCTGGCCATGGACGCGCCCGATCATGCCGTCGTGATCATGGGCGACCGCCTCTCGTTGTCCCGGGCGGTGACCAACCTGATCCAGAACGCCATCGCTCATGCGGGAGGCAGGGGGCTGATCCACGTGGCCGTGATGGAAGGGGGCGTGTTCGAGATCAGCGACGAGGGGCCGGGCATTCCGGAGGGAGAGCGGGCGAAGGTTTTTACGCCGTTTTATCGGTTGCGACCGAGCAGTGTGGGGACCGGCCTGGGGTTGCACCTCGTCCAGGAGATCGTTGCCCGGCATGGGGGCGATATCCGGCTGACGGAGGCACCAGGGGGTGGGGCCAGGTTCTCCGTAAGGCTGCCAACATCCCTGCCGGTTCGGCTGCCTAGCTCTTTGTAGGAGCCGATTTATCGGCGATTCCTGCGGAGCGAGGCCTATGACGATGTCGCGATCTGGTTTTCGCCGATGAATCGGCTCCTACAGGGGCAGGGCGTTGGGCCGCCGGCGGCAAGTCCTTACTATTGTTTCTATCGCGTTCGACCGCATTATTGGACAAGCGGTGGAGCGGGCCCGCAACTGGCCTGCAGCCCCCGATCTTCATCCCTCTGGAGGTCCCTATGTCCGACTATCGCAAGACCCCCGAAGCCCTCGCCAAGCTGACCCCCGAACAGTTCCGGGTGACTCAGCAGAGCGGCACCGAGCGGCCGTTCCACAATGAATTCAACGACAACAAGGAGCCCGGTATCTACGTCGATATCGTCTCGGGCGAACCCCTGTTCTCGTCCTTCGACAAGTTCGATAGCGGTTGCGGCTGGCCCAGTTTCACGCGCCCGCTCGAGGCGGATTATGTCGAAGAGAAGCGCGACATCACCCACGGCATGATTCGCACCGAGGTGCGTTCGGCCAATGGCGACAGCCACCTGGGCCACGTCTTCCCGGATGGCCCGCGTGACCAGGGTGGCCTGCGCTACTGCATCAACTCGGCCTCGCTGCGTTTCATTCCCGTCGCCGATCTCGAAAAGGAAGGCTACGGCAAGTACATCCACATGTTCGACAGTGAAACCGGAGGTGTCCTGTGACTTCGCGCGCCATTCTCGCCGGCGGTTGCTTTTGGGGCATGCAGGACCTGATTCGCCGCCAGCCCGGCGTCATCGCCACGCGCGTGGGCTATTCGGGCGGTGATGTGCCGAACGCGACCTACCGTAACCACGGCAGTCATGCCGAGGCGATCGAGATCGAGTTTGATCCGGCCAAAGTGAGCTACCGCAAGATTCTCGAGTTTTTCTTCCAGATCCACGATCCGACTACGCTGAATCGGCAAGGGAACGATCGGGGTGAGAGCTATCGTTCGGCCATCTTCTACCTCGATGACGAGCAGAAGGCCGTCGCCGAAGACACCATCGCGGACGTCAATGCGTCAGGCCTGTGGCCGGGCAAGGCGGTGACCGAACTGTCGCCCGCGGGCCCGTTCTGGGAGGCCGAACCCGAGCACCAGGACTACCTGGAGAAGTATCCGAACGGTTACACGTGTCATTTCATCCGTCCGGATTGGGTGCTGCCCAGGCGCGCTGCCTGATCCCTCCTGGCGTGCCGGCTCTGGTATAAGGGCCGGCACGCAAGACTGGGGTGGGGGCCTCGACATGAAGACAGGGAAGAAAGGCTACGCCGTGATCCTATGGGTCGCGTTGCTGGTGGCCATCGGTTTGCTCAGGGCGTCGAACCGGTATCTCATCGATATCGCCAACCACGCGCCCTCGCTGTTTACACCCAAGCTGATCGACGAACTCACCGGTTCGTTGAGCTTCGGTGCGTTCCTGCCCGTGCTGTTCGTCGTGTTGCGCCGTATTACGCGCATACCGTCGGTGCCGGCGCGTCTTCTCGGGCACCTGGGACTGTTCCTGGCGCTGTCCGTGGCGCAAACGAGCCTGATGCTGGGCCTGCGGCTGCTCGTCTTTCCGCTGGCCGGCTACGCGCGCTTTGCGGCGATGCCTACGGGCTGGCGTTACCTCATGGAAATGCCGACGCAGCTGTTCTTTTACGCGGTCATCGCACTGGGCCTGTGGCTGTTCGATCGCTACCGCGAAGGACAGGCAAAGGAGCTGCGTGCGGCGCAACTGGAATCGGCGTTGTCTGACGCGCGCCTTGATGCCTTGCGACTGCAGTTGAATCCCCACTTCCTGTTCAACACGCTCAACGCCGTCTCCGAGCTCATGTACGAGCGGCCGAAGGTGGCCGATGAAATGCTTTCCCGCATCGGCGAACTGTTGCGTGCGACGTTGTCGGCGACCGCCCAGGAGCACCGGCTTGCCGACGAGTGGCAGTTGCTTTCCCTGTACCTCGATATCCAGCGAGCGCGCTTCGGTAGCGGTCTCGACGCGCATGTGGAAGGCGATGCCACCCTCGACGACCTGCATGTGCCGTTCCTGATCCTGCAACCGCTGGTCGAGAATGCCATCGAGCATGGCGGCAGCGGCGACGGCAGGCGCGTCTCCGTCGACGCACGGCGGGAGGCGGGCAGGCTGACCTTGCGCGTCCGCGATTTCGGCGGCGGTGCAGGGCGCCCCGGCCACGGCATCGGCTTCGCCAACGTCGACGCGCGCTTGCGTCACCTCTATGGCGAGGACGCCGGTGTGAGCCGCGACGCGGCCGTGGGCGGCGGCTCGGTCGTGACCGTGTGGTTGCCCGCGCGACGTTGGGCGGCGGCATGAGCCTGCGCGCTGTCGTCGTCGATGACGAAGCGCCCGCGCGCGCCAAACTGCGCCGTTATCTCGCGACTGCCGACGGTCTGGAGTGGGTCGGTGAGGCCGGAAATGGCATCGATGCGATCAGCCTTATCCAGCGACTCCGGCCGGACGTGATCTTCCTCGATATCAGCATGCCGGGCATGGACGGTTTCGGTGTGTTGCAGGCACTGGGCGAGCCTTTGCCGGCGGAGATCATTTTCGTCACCGCGCACGACACGCACGCGGTGCGGGCATTCGAAGTGCACGCCTTCGACTACCTGCTCAAGCCCGTAGGACCGCAACGCTTCGATCGCCTCGCCGCGCGACTGCGTCGATTGATCGTTCCATCCGCCGACCTCGCCGTGCGGATGGACGGATTGCTCGATGCCTTCCCGCCACCAGCGCATTATCTGGAGCGTCTGCTTCTTCCGACCGGTGACCGCGCGGAACTGGTGCATGTCGACCGCATCGATCGCATCGAGTCGGACCGCAATTACATCGATGTCTACGTGGAAGGCACGCCGCGCCGCTTACGCGGCACGCTCGACGCGATGCAGGCTCGGCTGTCGCCCGGACACTTCGTCCGCATCAATCGCTCCACCGTGGTCAGGCTCGATGCGATCCGGGAACTGACGCCCTGGCCGGAGGGTGAGCAGCGCCTGCTGCTGCGCGACGGCGCCCGGGTGACCTGGACCCGTCGCTACCTCGACCAGCTGCCGCCAGGACTGGCGCTCCAGCTCTAGGCGCCCGTGTTCGCGCCATGGCGGCCCTGGTCCCTGGAACAGGGGCGTTCGTCCCAGCGCGCGGGCCTGTCGTCCCTGGCGGCGCGCAGACTGCGCAAAACCTCGAAGAGACGACCATGAGAAACAAAGCACTGATCGCCGTCGGCGTCGTGGCGGTGGCTGCGGCCTCCGCCTGGGCGGTGTTCCGGCCGGACCAGGCGTTGCGTGTCGCTGCGGGTGTGGCCGCGCACCACGTCTGCTCGATGGTCTTCGTCGGTGGCCAGGACCCGCAACGCACTTACGATGAGCTGGTCGTGCCGATGATCGGGGATGTGGCGGGGCGCCTGCTCAGCGTGCACGTGTCGCCGGAGACCCAGAGCGTGGCCGTGTCGAGTCCGCTGCGCTCGCTGGCTAGCGCCAGCTATGTTCGCGGCTACGGTTGCCGTCTGGATCTGCCGGGCAACATTCCGTTGGTGGCGGATGCGCCAGTCGCGACGCCCCCATCGCGTGATGGGAGCGATTTCGCGCCAGCACAGGCGGTCGTTACCGACAGGCCCGCCGTCACGGAGGCGCTGGAGCGTGTTTTCAGCGACCGCCCCGGCGAGCCGGCGAAGCAGGTCAAGGCCGTTGTCGTGGTCAAAGGCGGCCATGTCGTCGCCGAGCGCTACGCCGATGGTTTCGGCGTGGGCAGCCCGCTGATCAGCTTCTCCGTCGCGAAGTCATTCACCAACGCGCTGGTCGGCTTGCTCGTCGTCGACGGCAAGTTGCACGTGGATCAGGCGCTGGATGCCGCCGAATGGCGCCGGTCGGGCGACGCGCGTGGGGCGATCACCGTGGAAGACCTGATGCGCATGCGTAGCGGCCTCGCCGCAGAGGAGGCGGAGTCGGCCTTCAGTCCGGTGGCGCAGATGGAGTTCCTGCACGGCGACATGGCCGGTTTTGCCGCCGCCCAGCCGGCGAAGGAAGCGCCGGGCAAGACTTTCGAATACACCTCGGCCGACACGCTGCTGCTCGACAGGATGATCGGCGAACGGGTCGGCGGTGGCCCGGACGGGGTGCGGGAGTACGCAAGAAACCGCCTGTTCAGTCACCTTGGCATGCATGACATCACCATGGAATTCGACGGTAAGGGAACCTTCGTCGGGTCCACGTATGTCTATGCCAGTGCCCGTGACTACGCGAAGTTCGGCTTGCTCTACCTCAACGACGGCGTTGCGCCGGATGGCGAGCGCCTGCTGCCCCGTGGATGGGTGGCGTGGTCGCGCACATCCACCCTGGGGGCGCCCTATGGCGCCGGCTTCTGGACCAACGACGGCCCGAGCGAGCCGGCGACATGGCGCGTCGAAGGAGGGTTCCCAAAGGACGGCTTCTACGCCAGCGGCACGATGGGCCAGCGCATCTACATCGTGCCATCGGCGCACCTGGTAATCACGCGCTTCGGTTATTCAGCGCCGCCCGACTATGGCATCAAGGACGATATCGCACTGATCAAGGCAGTTATCGAGGCTTATCGATAGCGAGCAGATCGGGCATCCGGTCGATCACCGCGAGCGCACCGATCGCATGCAGGTCGAGCGACTTGCGATAGCCGTAGCTGACCATGACAAATGCCAGGCCTGCATCGCGCGCGGCAAGCACGTCGCTCTCGGAATCGCCGACCATCAGCGTCTCACCCGGGGCGACGCCTGCTTCCCTGGCAAGATGCAGCAGCGGTACGCCGCTGGGCTTGCGCTCCGGCAGGGTGTTGCCGCCGACGATGCCGTCGATGTACGGCAGCATGCCGCGTATCTCGAGCAAGGGGCGCACGAACTCTTCGTTCTTGTTCGTGCACACGGCGAGCTTCACGCCCTGTGCGTGCAGGGCAGCCAGCGTGTCGACCACGCCGTCGTAGGCGATGCCGTCCAGCGCCGTCTCGGCATAGTGTTCGAGGAAGCCTGGCATGACCTCGTCGATGTCCGCGTCACTGCCCGCATGGCGAAACGCGTAGGTGATGAGCTTGCGCGAGCCTTCGCCGATCCACTCGGTGATCTGCGCGACGTCGTAGGTGGGCAACTTCCAGTCATGGAGCGTGCGGTTGACCGATTCAGCGATATCGGCCGCGCTATCGACCAGCGTGCCGTCGAGGTCGAAGATGACCAGGGAAAAAGGGAAGGTCAAAGCGGTTGCTCCACGCATAAACCCGACATTCTACGCCTTGGCCGGACCGACGCCGTGGCGGAGCAGGGCGAGCGCGTGGCGCGTGATCTGTTCCGGGCCGATGTGGTTGCGCATGGGGTCGTCACGCCATTTGCGCGAGGCCGTCATCGGCAGCACTGTCAGGCTCAGTATCGAACCGATGATCAGTGCGGGATCCAGGTCTTCACCGAGCAGGCCCTCGGCCTGCCAGCGGCGCATGGTATCGAGCACCGTCGCCTGGCGGCTCTCGTTGAAACGCTTGTGGATGTGCTGTTTGAAGAGGTCGTCTTCGCGGAGCATTTCGCCGAAGAAGACGGGGCCGATCCAGGGACTTTCCGCGGCGAGTTCCACAAAGCGCTGGGCCAGTGTGGTGAAGGCGGCGACCGGGTCGTTCGCGTTGTCGAGGAAGATGCCTTCGATATGCCTGCGCATCGGCGCGATGCGCTCGTCGAACAGCACGTCGAACAACTCGTCGCGGGTCTTGAAGTAGTAGTGCACGGCAGCAGGCGTCATGCCCGCGGCGCGCGCGATGGCGGCCAGGGTGGTCTCGGCGTACCCCTGGCGCGCAAACAGTTCCAGCGCGATACCGATCAGGCGCTGGCGTTGATCGGGGCTGTCGGCCTGGGCGGGCGGGCGGCCGGGGCGGCGGCCGCGGAGGGCGGTTGGATCGACCACGTTTATCTACCTTCGTCGCTAACGAGCATGGATACCACGGTGACGGATGGATTGACGCCGGTCCAGTCCCGGACATATATTAACTCACCACTTAATTAATTTGCAGGTCGTCGTCCCGTGACCACCGAAACCCTTGAGCCATCGGCCGAAACACCCGATGCCGTGCTCCCGGTCGCCGCGCCGGCGCCTGCAACGCCCGCGCCGCCATCGCTGCGCCTCCTGTTTCCCGCATTGATGCTGGTGATGTTGCTGGCCGCTCTCGACCAGACCATCGTCTCGACGGCGCTGCCGACCATCGTGGGTGACCTCGGTGGCCTCAACCAGCTGTCGTGGGTGGTCACCTCCTACCTGCTGACCTCCACCGTCGTGGTGCCCTTGTACGGCAAGTTCGGTGACCTGTTCGGACGAAAGATCGTCCTGCAGACTGCCATCGTGATCTTCCTCCTCGGCTCGGTGCTGTGCGGCCTCGCGCAGGACATGACCCAGCTGATCCTGATGCGCGCCCTCCAGGGGCTCGGCGGCGGCGGCCTTCTCGTGATCACCATGGCGGCGATTGGCGATGTCATCCCGCCGGCGGAGCGCGGAAAGTTCCAGGGACTGTTCGGTGGTGTCTACGGTCTGGCCACGGTCATCGGCCCGCTGATCGGTGGCTTCATGGTCGATCACCTCTCCTGGCGCTGGATCTTCTACGTCAACCTGCCACTGGGCATCCTGTCGCTGGTGGTCATCGCGGCCGTGTTCCATCCGCACGTGCGCCATGTGAAGCACAAGATCGACTACTGGGGTGCCGGCTGGCTCGCGCTATCGCTTAGCTGCCTGATCCTGTTCACCACCGAAGGCGGCACCATGTTGCCGTGGAACGCGTCCGAACTGTGGTTCATCCTCGCCTTTGCGGTGGTCGGCGTGGTCGGTTTCATTTACGAGGAGACCGTCGCCGAGGAACCCATCATTCCGCTGGGGCTGTTTCGCCATCGCACCTTCCTGCTCAGCTGCCTGATCGGCTTCTTCGTCGGTGCCGCGCTGTTCGGCTCGACCACCTTCCTGCCGCTCTACCTGCAGGTGGTGAAGGGTGTATCGCCCACCGGTGCCGGCATGCAGCTGTTGCCGCTCATGGGTGGCGTGCTGGTCAGTTCCATCGTCAGCGGGCGCATCATCAGCAAGATCGGGCGCTATCGCATCTTTCCGATCATCGGCACGTTCATCGCGACGATCGCCCTGGTGTTGCTCGGTACGCTGAAGGACGAAAGCCCCATCGCGCTGATCTACACCTACGCCGGCCTGCTCGGGCTGGGCCTGGGCATGGTGCTGCAGGTGCTGATCCTGGCCACGCAGAACAGCGTCGACATGAAGATCATGGGTGTGGCGACATCCGGCGTGACGATGTTCCGCTCGATTGGTGGGTCGATCGGCGTGTCGGTCTTCGGCACCATCTTCACTAACGGATTGCAGTCGCGCACGGCCAGCTTCATGACGGCAGGGCCCGCGTCGCCGCGTTCGTTCGGACCGGATGCCGTGGCGAAGCTGCCGCCGGATATCCACGCGCGCTACCTCCACGCGTTCGGCTCGTCGCTGCACACGGTGTACCACGTGGCGGCGTGCGTCATTGCCGTGGCGTTCCTGTTGGCCTGGTGGCTGAAGGATGTGCCGCTCAAGCGTGTACATGCGCCACCGTCCCGAGCCTGACTAGCGCTGCTCAGGCCTGTTGCAGCAACCTGGCATCGCGCCTTGGCGGAAGGCCGAACATTCGCGAATACTCACGACTGAACTGCGACGCGCTTTCATAGCCGACAGCGAACGCCGCGGTCTCGGCACTGGCGGCTTCGCCGACCATCAGTCGACGCGCTTCGAGTAGGCGCATCTGTTTCTGGTACTGCAGGGGCGTCATCGACGTAAGCCGGCGGAACTGCCGATGAAAGGCCGATGCGCTCATCTTCGCGCCGGCTGCCAGATCGTCGATGCGCATCGGCTCGGCGAAACGGTCGCGTAAGCGGTGGATAGCGGCGATGACGCGATGCGCATGCGTGTTGGCAAGGACCATGCGGGCGACTTCCGCATGGTGCGGGCCGCTAAGCAGCCAATAGGCAATCTCGCGCATGATCGCCGGATACAACAACGGAATGGCCTGCGGCGTATCCAGCAAGCGCACCAGGCGCAACGTACAGTCGGCAAGCGGGCCGTCGAAATCGGTGACGAAGACGCCGGAACCAGGACCCTCGCCGCCGGGTGCCGGCGTGTCCAGCGCATCGGCGACCTCACGCATGATGGCGAGATCGAACTCGATGATGATGCCGAGGAACGGTTCCGTGGGACTGGCTTCCGCCACCCGCCCGAGCGCCGGCGTCTCTACGCTTACGATAAGCGCCTGGCCCGCGCGGTAGTCCATGTGGCGATCACCGAAAACCGCCCACTTCGCACCCTGCACGACGATGCACAGGGCCGGCTTGAAGATCAGGTGAGCCGGCGGCCTTTCATGATCCGAGCGCAGCAGCACCATGCCAGGCACGTCGGTCAGGTACGGGCCGTATACATCCTGGCGATCGGTATGGCGGAGCAACGCCTGGGTCAGTTCGGGTGTCATGGCGCCATCCTATGCCGGCGAGCAGGATCAGGCAAGAATGGGCCGGGTTCGCGCATTCAGTCCGGAGCCCCGCCGGCCTATCGTTTGTCCAGGCCCACCCTCCGAAGGACAGCTCGTGACCAACGAAAACTCAACGAATAACATGGCGAAGATCGCCATCATTACCGGCGGCAGCCGTGGCATCGGCCGCAGCACCGTGGTCCACCTGGCGGCGCGCGGCGTCGATAGCATCTTCACCTACCGCGAGAATCAGGCAGAAGCGGCGAAGGTTGTTGCGGCGGTGGAAGCGCAGGGAAGGCGAGCTATCGCGCTTCAGCTGGATACCGGTGTCGCGGCATCGTTCGCCGACTTCGTCGAACGCGCGAAGGCTGCGCTCGCTGAACTCGGGGCGCATCGCTTCGACTACCTGGTCAACAACGCGGGCCAGTCCCTGCACAAAGCCTTCGACCAGACGACGGAAGAGGAACTGGACGCCATTTACAACGTCCACTTCAAGGGCGTGTACCTGCTGACCCAGAAGCTGCTGCCGCTCATCGCGGACGGCGGGCGCATCATCAACATCTCGTCCGGCCTTGCGCGTGTGTCGATGCCTGGCAGCTCGGCGTATGGTGCGATGAAGGGCGCCGTCGAAGTGCTGACACGCTATATGGCCGCAGAGCTCGGCCCCCGTGGCATCGCCGTGAACACGGTGGCGCCGGGTGCCGTGGCCACCGACTTCAGCGGTGGCATGGTGCGTGACACCCCCGAGCTGGCCAAGCGCATTTCCGACATGACCGCCCTGGGTCGCGTGGGATTGCCGGACGACCTCGGCGCGATGATCTCTTCGCTGCTGTCGGACGATAACCGCTGGATCAGCGGTCAGCGCATCGAGGTATCCGGCGGCATGCTGGTTTAATGCACTGACGCTTCGGCGGGCGCAGCGAACGCCGGCTTGCGTCCGCCGAAGGTGAAGAGCAACACCAGTGCGATGACGACCGCGACGCCACCGACCACCAGTGCCGGCACCACGCCAGCGCTGTCCACCACGCGACCGCCAAGGAACGAACCGGCCGCAATCGCGAGCTGGTAGGTCATGACGAACAGTGCGGAGCTCGCTTCCGCGTGGTCGCCGGCATAACGTGAGACCCACACGCTGAGCGCCACCGGGAGTGCGCCATAGGCCATGCCCCAGAGCAGGATGTCGGCGCTCGCGCCGAGGTGCGATGCACCCAGCAACGGCAAGGCGAAGATGGTGGCGCCGAGCAGAACCATCGTGCCGGCCAACGACCAGCGCAGGTCCTTCGCGATCGCCTTCGGGGCGAGGAAATTGCCGATGAAGCCGACCACGCCGAAGCCAAGCAGCACCGCGGTCATGCCGTGCTCGTCGAAGCCGGCGCGCTCGATCAGGAAGGGGGCGATGTAGGTGTACGCGGTGAAGTGCGCGGCGATGACAACGGCCATCATGATGAGGCTCAGGCGCGAGGTGGAGCGGCGCAGGAGGCTGCTGAAATCGGCCGTCTTCACCACGGTATCCGAGGGCAGGCGCGGCAGCAGGAAGAACTGCGCGATAAGGGCGACGAAGACCAGCGCACCCGTGGCGAGGAAAGCGTAGCGCCAGGACGCGACGCTGCCGATCAGGGTGCCCAGCGGCACGCCAATGATCGTGGCGAAGGTGATGCCGGCGAACATGGTGGCCGTCGCCAGCGCCGCCTGCTCGGGCTTCACCAGTCGACCCGCCGCCGCCAATGCGACGGCCCAGAACCCGCCCAGGGCGATGCCGAGCAAGGCGCGTGCGACCAACATGGTGGCGAATCCCGTGGCCGAGGCGGCCACGACGTTGGCGGCCATCAGCAGCACCGACAACAGGAGCAGTACGTTGCGGCGGTCGACGCGACCGGCGAGCACCGTGGTCAACGGCGCCGCAACCGCCGCGACCAGGCCGGTCGTGGTCACCATCAGGCCGCCGATACCGGTTTTGAGGTGCAGTTCGCCGGTGATCTGTGGAAGCAGTCCGATCGGCAGGAACTCGGTAGTGACGAAAGCAAAGGCCGCCAGCGTCACGGCAGCCACGGCCAGCCAGCCGCCTTTGGCCGGAGCAGGGGCATTCGGTAGGGGTTGAGTACTCATGGTTTTTGCCATCGCGGGAAGGGGATGGCACCTATATGCCGCCGGGGTTTTGCGGACAGTAGGCCTGCTAATGTCCGCTCACTTCGTCCTTATCGGACGGAGTCTTCCCGCTGCGCGGGATCGCCGCTGAAACGGCTCCTACCGGGTTTGCGGCAAGAATTTCATTCGTTCATAACATGACGACCGTTAGCTTTCATGGCAGGTATCCGCTGGTGAGAGCATGATCGACAACAAGGTTCGCGAGCGCGTGGACGCGCTCATGGCACGCGGAGGACGCCGGATTCTCGGTATCGCCGGTGCACCCGGAGCAGGGAAGTCCACCCTGGCAGCGCAACTGGCTGCCCACTTGGGCAAGGCCGCCGTCATCGTTCCGATGGACGGCTTCCACCTTGCCAACGCCGAGCTCAAGCGACTGGATCGCGCCGAGCGCAAAGGCGCCCACGACACGTTCGACGCCTTTGGCTATGTCGCCTTGCTGCGACGTCTTCGAAGTCCGGTCCCCGGTGAAACCGTCTATGCCCCCGCCTTCCATCGTGAGATCGAGGAGGCCGTGGCCGGCGAGATTCCCGTCGCCGCCGATGTGCCGCTGGTGATTACGGAGGGCAATTACCTCCTGCTCGACGAGGGCCCATGGTCCGGCATTCATGGCCTGCTGGACGAGGCCTGGTACGTCGATGTCGACGGCCAGCAGCGCAAGGCCCAGTTACTGGCGCGCCACATGCGCTACGGGCGAAGTCGGGACGACGCGCTGGACTGGATCGAAAACACCGACGAGCCGAATGCTCGCCTCATTGCCGCGACCGCCGGTCGCGCTGACTTCCGGGCTCGCGTCGAGCTGGAGATGAACCATGCGCACAGTGAGTGACACGATGGATGCCCCTGCGACAGCCACGCCACATCTGGGGTTGGTCGTAGGTATCGCGGTGGTTGCCGCCCTCGGCGGACTGTTGTTTGGCTACGACACCGGCATCATCGGCGTCGCGCTACTCGGCCTTGGCCGGCAATTCGCGCTGGACGACACGGCCAAGCAGCTGGTGACCGGTGCCATCATCTTCGGCGCGCTGTTCGGCTGCCTTGGCACGGGCCCGCTGTCCGATCGCTTCGGCCGGAAGCGCATGGTGGTCTTCGTCGGCGTGCTGTTCGCGCTCGGCTCGATCGCATCGGCGATGTCGCCGAACGTTGAGCTGCTGATCGCCTCGCGTTTTCTGCTCGGTCTTTCCGCAGGCAGTTCCACGCAGATCATTCCGGTGTACATCGCCGAGGTGGCGCCCCCACAGCATCGCGGCAAGATGGTGGTGCTCTTCCAGTTCATGGTGGTGTTCGGCATCACCATCGCGTACTTCACCGGCTTTGTACTCGGCGAGCATTGGCGCTGGATGTTCGGCCTCGGCGTCGTGCCGGCCATCGTGCTGTTGCTGGGTATGCTGGTGTTGCCGGAGAGCCCGCGCTGGCTGGTGGTGAAGGAACGTCAGCGCGAAGCGATCAAGGTCCTCGAGCGCGTACGTGGCAACCACGCCGCCGCGGAGTCCGAGGTGGCCGAGATCCAGACCGTGACCCAGAACCAGGAGGTCGGTACCTGGAAGGATCTGTTCAAGCCGTGGATCCGTCCCGCAGTCATCGTCGGCGCGAGCATCTCCATGTTCTCGCAGATCACGGGCAACAACGCGCTGATCTATTACGCACCGACCATCCTTACCAAGGCGGGTTTCTCGGACAAGGCGGCCGTACTGGCCACCGGCGGCAGTACCATTCTCGTTGTCATCATGACCGTGGTCGGCAGCTTCCTCGTCGATCGTATCGGCCGGCGCAACTACCTTCTGTGGATGATTCCCGGCTCCATCGTCGCGCTGGCCCTGATGGGATTCCTGTTCCAGGGCGCAGGTCCGACGACGGACTTCAGCCGCTGGGCGGTGGTCGCCTGCCTCGCTGCCTACCTCATGCTCAATTGTGGTGGCTTCGGCGTGTGCATCTGGCTGATCAATTCCGAGGTCTATCCGCTGTTTGTGCGAGGGAAGGGCGCGAGCCTGGGTGCCTTCAGCCATTGGTTCTTCGACCTCATCGTCACGCTGACCACGCTGTCGCTGGTGACCTGGCTTGGCGCCGCACATACGTTCTGGCTCTACGCGGTAATCTCGCTGTTCGCCCTGGTGTTCATCTACTACCTCGTGCCCGAGACGAATGGCAAGAGCCTGGAACGCATCGAGCACGAGTTGCGGGAGAACCGGTTCTATCCGTACCAGCAACGCCGGGCGGAAGCCGGTGGCGCGAAGTAGAAGGTCGATGCCCCCTGATGCCGGGCGCTATGTCCCTCGATGGTCGAGAGGGACATAATCCCGGCATGAGCATTCCGGCAGACAATCCGCTCGGCAGTTACCTGAAGGATCGCCGCGCCAAGCTCGATCCCGCTGCCTTCGGCATGCCGACCACGCGCAGGCGCACGCCGGGCCTTCGACGCGAGGAAGTCGCACTGCGCGCCAACGTCAGTGCCACCTGGTACACGTGGCTGGAGCAGGGGCGCGGCGGCGCGCCTTCCACCGACGTATTGAATCGCCTCGCCGCTGCCCTGGCCCTGACGGCCGTGGAGCGCGAACACCTGTTCCTCCTGGCACAGAACCGGCCGCCCGAGGTCATCTACCAGCCCTCCGAAACGATCTCCCCGCAGTTGCAGCGTGTGCTCGATTCGCTGGAGACGAGCCCGGCGATCGTCAAGACCCCGCAGTGGGACATCATCGGCTGGAACGCCGCGGCGGCGGCCGTGCTCACCGAGTACGGTTCGCTGCGGCCCGACCAGCGCAACGTGCTGAAATTGTTATTCGCAAGCGATCGCGTGCGTAACAAGACTCGCCACTGGGAAGATCATGCACGCTTCGCTGTGGCGGCGTTTCGCGCCGACATCGCCCGCCTCGGCGCGACGGATCGCGTCAGGGGCTTCGTGGATGAGCTGATTGCGTTGAGCCCCGAGTTCGAAGCGATCTGGAACGATTACGACCTGCAGAGCTACGGCGAAGGGACGAAGCAGTTCGCCCATCCGCGCGTCGGCGAAGTCACGCTGGAATATTCCGCCTTTGCGGTCGACGGTCGGCCCGAGCTTGGCCTGATTATCTATACGCCGGCCACGGCCCTCGACAGGGAGCGCGTGGCGACGCTCGTCGAGGCCAGGCACGCCGCCCGATCCGCCTGACACCGCCTGTTTCAGCGGCGGATGGCGAGCACCCCGTCCAACGCAAGCGCCGCCTTGAATCCGGCTTTCTCCAGGCGCTTTTCCACCTCACGGGGTACGTCGCGACCGCTGGTGAGCTTGTTCGGGCTACCCGTGTAGTGAAACAGGCGACCGCCTCGGCGGAGGACGCGTGCCAGTTCGTTGTAGAAAACCTGCGAGTACAGCTCGCCGGCAATACCGAAGCGCGGTGGGTCGTGCAGCAAGGCGTCCACCGACGCATCCGGGATCTGCGTGATCGCCTGTGACACATCACCATGGGTGAGTTGCAGGCGCCCTTCGCTGGATGCGGCATCGGGATCCGGTGACCAGGGATTCAGCGTACGCAACCAGAGCACATCCTCGTTTTTTTCGAACGAAAGAATGCGTGCCACACCGCTTTCCAGGCAGCACGCCGCAAAGTAGCCCAGGCCCCCACAGGTATCGAGCACCGCCTTGCCGCGTGGTTCGACGAGCGCGACCTTGCGACGTGCGTCCTCGATGGGGGATTCCTTCGAGGTAGGCAGCATCTTGATGCCATCGATCTCGAACGTTGGTGCGCCCCATGACGTCGGCACCAGCTTGATCAACGAACCCGAGAAGCGCGACACCGGCGAGAACTCATCGCCATCCCAGAAGTAGATCGTGCGGTCCTTGAGCTTGCCCGGATAAGGGTAAACGTGGCCCTGCCTTTCCCAGGCGTCCGCCCGAAGGCCGACGCGTTCTTCGCTGCGCCCCAGATCCATCGATCCCGTCCAGTCGAGCGCCCCCGCACCGCGCGCGTCCCATAGCGCCTGGGCTAGCGGGAGCGTCAGCAGCGGGCCGGAATAATGGGACAAGAGAACTCCTGACACCGCGGCAGGCGGCGAAAAAAACGGGGGTGGGGGTCGCCATTCTAAGGTTCTGGCCGGCTATGCGTACAAGTACGGATGGAACGGGGTCCGCACACGGTGCCTAATGGATGTCGACGTTGACGCAAGGATGACCGGGCATGCGCGCCGCAATGCTCATCTTGGTGGCTGTTTCCCTGCCGGTGGCGGCATCCGCTGCCGCGCCACCTGGCGCTGCACATGCCGTTGCTTCCGTGCATGCCAGCGCGCCAGCCACCTTGACCCTGGGTATTCCGGCGCCCACCCGTGGCGTCGCGCCGGTCGCCGCCGAACTCATTCCACCGATTCCGTACACCGCGCAAACCGTGGCCTTCGTAAAGACCTTCGTCGTCACGGCAACGTACGACGATAAACCGTACCGCGTCATGGTTGTCGTGGTTGACTCGCAAGGCCTCGTCTATTCGACCTCGCAACAGGGCAGTCGGGCCGTAGAAGACGCCGAGAGCCGCGACGAACTAAAGGTCAGGGTGACGAGCCTCTCGCCTGTCGTGTTCGACGTGGCCGTTCGCAAGGCGGACGCCAACGTCACCGCCACGCGTGACCGCGTCGCGGTGGGCGATCTGGAGCAGGGCCACTCCGCATTCGCACTTCGCGATAACAAGCTGGCTGTGTCCGTGGAGAGGCTCGAGGACGAAGTCGACCTGCGTTAGACCTTGTCGACGTCGATGATCGCTTTGGCGAACGCCTGCGGTGCCTCTTGCGGCAGGTTGTGCCCGATGCCGCCGGTGATCAGTCGGTGCTCGTATTTGCCGGTGAACTTCTTCGCATAATTGGCGGGATCCGGATGCGGTGCACCATTGGCGTCGCCTTCCATCGTGATCGTCGGTATGCCGATGGACGGGAACGTGGCGAGCTTCGCTTCCAGCGCGTCGAACTGCGGCTCACCCTCCGCAAGGCCAAGGCGCCAGCGATAGTTGTGGATCGATACCGCAACATGGTCGGGGTTGGTGAAGGCAGGTGCCGAGCGTTCGAATGTCGCGTCGTCGAAGTGCCACTGAGGTGACGCCTGTTCCCAGATCAGGCGGACGAAATCCCGCGTGTGCTGGGCATAGCCGTCGCGCCCCCGCTCGGTGGCGAAATAGAACTGATACCACCACTGCAGTTCCGCTTTCGGCGGCAGCGGCTTCTTGTTCGCCTCCTGGCTGCCGATGAGGTAGCCGCTCACGGAGACCATCGCCTTGCAGCGCTCGGGCCAGAGCGCGGCCATGATATTGACCGTGCGGGCGCCCCAGTCGAAGCCGCCGAGGGTGGCTTTCTTGATCTTGAGGGCATCCATCAAGGCAAGGATGTCGGCGGCGATCGCAGCCTGCTGGCCGTTGCGCGGGGTATCTGCCGAAAGGAACGTCGTGCTGCCATAACCACGGAGGAAGGGAACGATCACCCGGTATCCCGCTGCCGCGAGGATCGGGGCGACATCCACGAAGCTATAGATGTCGTAGGGCCAGCCATGGACGAGAATGACCACCGGCCCCCTGGCCGGGCCGTCTTCGGCGTAACCGATATCGAGGACGCCGGCCTTGACCTGCTTGAGGCTGTGGAACGATGTCGCTCCGGCGAGGGGTGTCGTTCCGGTGGCCGGCGCTGGAACCGTGCCGGGTTTCGAGCTGGCAATAGCGTTCATCCCGAACGGGGCGAACGCCATGCCCAGGGCCGTGGCACCGACAAAATGCCGCCGTTTCCGATCGAGTTCATCCGACATCGCTGGCCCTCCTGAAAACACTGGAAAACCCACGATAACGTCGCCACGCACCGGGTGATTGCATGCAACACTTCGACAGGTACAGCCGGATACAAAAAGTCGTCTTCGCAGTATCCTGCGTCGCTTCTTACAGGAAATGCCGCCGTGATCGAGAAAAAACAGCTTGAGTTGATGTTCGAACAGATCGCCGACAACACCGACTGGGACCTGTCCGCACCGCTGATCTGGGGTTTCTTCTTCACCGACGCCTCGGCTGAAAAACTTCGTGCCGTCGTGCCCGCCCTCGAACAGGACGGCTACCGCTTCGTCGACGTCTTCCTGGCCGACAAGGACGAGCCAGCCGTCGCGGACCTGTGGATGCTCCACGTCGAGAAAATCGAAGTGCATACGCCGGACAGTCTCGACCAGCGCAACGACGCCTTGTACCGGTTTGCCGCCGAACACGAACTGGGTGCGTACGACGGTATGGATGTCGCTCCGGTCGATGCCGAGGAAGACTGACCGGCGATCACCCATCATGTGAAGGCGCCTTCACGGGGCGCCAGACGAGAGGCAGTACCTTCGCACCATGCATACCCCCACCTCTTCCGTGACCATGGACGATTCCGCTTACCGTCGTCTGGTCGAAGGCATCTCTGACTACGCGATCTTCTGGCTTCAGCCGGGGGGCACCGTGGCCACGTGGAATGCCGGCGCCTTCCATGCGACCGGATATACCGCCGATGACATGGTCGGCGCACCGTTCTCCTTGCTCTTCTCTGGCGACGACAGCGCGGCGGGAGTGGCCGACACCTTGCTGAAGGTGGCACTAAGCGAAGGACGTAGCGAACTCGACGGTTGGCTGGTTCGCAAGGACGGCTCGCGGTTCTGGGCGCAGATCCTGGTTGACCCGGTGCGCGATGACGACCGGCCGCTCGGCTTCGGCGTGGTGATGCGCGACCGCACGGAACGCAAGCGCGTCGAGGAAGAACTGCGGAGGAGCCAGGAGCAGTTTCGTGTGCTGGTTCAGGGCGTGGCCGACTACGCCATCTACATGCTGGATCCGGGCGGACACGTGACGAGCTGGAATTCCGGTGCCGAGCGCATCAAGGGATACACGCCCGACGAGGTCATAGGACGTCACTATTCGGCCTTCTTCACCCGCGAAGATGTTGCCCGCGGTGAACCGATGACGAACCTGGCCGCCGTGGTACGCGAGGGGCGCATCGAAACCGAGGGCTGGCGACAGCGCAAGGACGGCAGCCGCTTCTGGGCGCACGTGGTCATCGACCGTATTACGGACGACGCCGGCGAGCTGATCGGATTTGCGAAGGTCACGCGCGACGTTACCGAACGGCGTGCGGCTGCCCTTGCACTGGAAGAAGCCCGTGAAGCGTTGTTCCAGTCGCAGAAGCTCGAGGCAGTCGGCCAGCTCACGGGGGGTGTCGCGCACGACTTCAACAACCTGCTGATGGCGGTGCAGGGCAATCTGGAATTGATGCGTGACCACGCCGAACTGCCCGAGCGGCTCAATCGCCTCGTGGGCAACGCATTGACCGGTGTGCGGCGTGGCGTGACCCTGACGCAGCGCATGCTCGCCTTTGCGCGCCGGCAGCAGCTGCACGTCGAACCGGTCAACGTGGTCACGCTGATATCGGGCATGTCGGATCTCCTTCGAACCTCGCTGGGTCCGTCGATCGCGATCGAAGTCCGCTTTCCGCTGTCACTGCCCGAGGTGATGGGTGACATCAACCAGCTGGAGCTCTGCGTCCTCAACCTCTGCGTCAACGCGCGTGACGCGATGGCCGAGGGTGGCGTGATCACCATTCGTGCCGTGACTGACGAGGTTATCCACTCGCAGACCCTTGCTATTCCGTCCGGCAGGTATGTGAAGCTCTCGATCGCCGACACCGGCAGCGGCATGGATGCCGCGACGCTTGCGCGGGCGACGGAGCCTTTTTTTACGACCAAGGGCGTTGGCAAAGGCACCGGCCTGGGCCTGTCCATGGTTCACGGGATCGCCCAGCAATTGGGTGGTGCGTTGCAACTGGAGAGCGGCGAGAGCACCGGCACGACCGTCACGATCTATCTCCCGGTCGCGCCGTCGGTGCCTGGCGCTCTCCAGGAAGTCGCCCCTGTCGTTCCCCAGCGCGCGATCCGGCACATTGCGGAAGAACAGGGGCCGTTGCCTGTGATTCTGGTCGTCGACGACGACCCGCTCGTGTTGTCCACGGCCGTCGAGATGCTCAACTACGCGGGATACGATGCGCGTGGAGCTTCCTCGGGCCATGAAGCACTTCGACGGCTGGAAACGCTCGACGAACTCGTTGCCGTGGTGACGGATCACGCGATGCCCGGCATGACCGGATCCGAATTGGCTGCCGAGCTTGCTAACCGCCGCCCGGGCCTGCGCGTGGTGCTGGCGAGCGGTTATGCCGAGCTGCCGGCGGTTTCCACCGGCATCGCCGTGCAGCTGCAGAAGCCGTTTGGTCGCGACGCCTTGCTGGCCGCCATTCGCGGCACGGGGTGACGCCTCAGGGCTGATCCTGGGGCACCACGATCGCGGGCGCCTTCTTCATGCGTGCCAATAGCATGACGAAGAACGGCGTCACCATGAGCGGCAGATTACTCAAGCCGGGCCACCAGATGGCGATGACGATCGCCAGGGCCGCCATGCACGGCATGCCCAGGCTGCGGCGGATCGCGACAGCGACATCGTCCGTGGTGACATCGTCGTACAGATACGGCGGCCGGAGCGTGCGTTTGACCAAGCGGTACTGGCACAGGCCCGCTACCAGCAGGGTGAAGGCGTAGAACATCTGGGGCACGCGGTCGGTGAAGTGGGTGCTCATCAACGCCGTCGGGAACGGGATGAAGGCAACCAGCATGAGCAAGGTCAGGTTTGGCCAGACGATGGCCGGATCGTAGTGGCGGAGTCGGCCGAAGGTGCGGTGATGCGCCGCCCAGAGGGCCCCGACGACGTAGAAGGTCAGGACGAAGCCGACAAAGTGGGGAATGAGGTTGGCCAGTGCCTGCACCCAGGCCTCGTCCGTGCTCACGGCCGGCTCCGGCACCTTGATGTCGATGACCAGCAAGGTCATGGCGATGGCGAAAACGGCGTCCGAGAAGAACGTGAGCCGTTCGACCTGTTGATCCTGATGCGACATGCGACCCACCCCCCCTTTGGAACCCCTGGCCCGATCATCCCGCGGGCCGTGGCCAAGGGGAAGGGGACGGAGTCCTGTAGAATCGCCCCATGGCACTCAAATCCACGGTCTTCAAGGCCGATCTGCAGGTCAGCGACATGGACCGGCACTATTACCAGGCGCACCCCCTCACCATCGCCCAGCACCCGTCGGAAACCGACGAGCGGATGATGGTCCGGGTGCTGGCATTCGCCCTGAACGCGGATGACTCACTGGCCTTCGGCAAGGGCATCAGCTCCGAGGACGAGCCGGATCTGTGGCGCAAGGAACTCACTGGCGAGGTGGACCTGTGGATCGAGGTCGGCCAGCCCGATGAACAGCGCATCCGCCGTGCAGCGGGCCGCGCCAACCGCGTCATCGTCTACACGTATAGCGGACGCAGCGCCGAAGTCTGGTGGAAGAAGACCGCGGCCGCCGTGGCTCGCACGAAGAACGTTTCGGTGATCGACATCGCGCCGGCCACGGTCGAAGCGCTCGCTGCCCTCACGCAGCGAACGATGCAGATCCAGTTCATGGTCCAGGACGGCCAGGCCCAGATCATCAGCGGCGACACGGTACTGCCCGTCGAGCTGACGACGCTGGCCTGACGCGTCAGAGCAGCTCGGACATCGCGGCCGGGCTGAAGGGTTTCATGCCGGCCGCGTCGCCGGTACGAACCTTCGATACCCAGTCCGGATCGTTGAGCAGCGCACGACCGACAGCGACCAGATCGAATTCGTTGCGCTCCAGGCGCGCCATCAGCTGGTCGAGCCCGACCGGTGACGAGCTCTCGCCGGCGAATGCCTTGAGGAAGTCGCCGGAGAGGCCAACGGATCCCACCGCGATCGTCGCGGCGCCGGTCAGCTTCTTTGCCCAACCCGCGAAGTTGAGACCCTCGGGGCCATCGACGTCGGCAAACTCGGGCTCCCAGAACCGCCGCTGCGAGCAATGGAGCACGTCCACGCCAGCGGCGACCAGCGGCGAAAGCCAGGCCTGCATTTCGGCAGGCGTGTGTGCCAGCCGCGCGTGATAGTCCTGCTGCTTCCACTGGCTGACTCGCAGTAGCAACGGCATGTCCGGGCCGATCGCGGCGCGAACCGCTGCCACGACCTCGCTGGCAAAACGTGAACGCTCGGCGAGCGTGGCGCCGCCGTACCGGTCGGTGCGCGCATTCGAACCACTCCAGAAGAATTGGTCGATGAGGTAACCGTGGGCGCCGTGCAGCTCGACCACGTCGAAGCCAAGCGCTTTCGCATGCGCAGCGGCGTTGGCAAACGCCGTGACCGTGTCGGCGATATCTTCGTCGGTCATGGCCTTGCCGTTCGCATCGCCGGGACCGTTCAGGCCGGAGGGACTTTCCGTTGGCGAACCAGGCGCCCAGCCATACCTGCCACGCGTGGCGCCGGTATGCCAGATCTGCGGGCCCATCTTCCCACCGGCCGCATGGACCCCGTCGATGACGCTACGCCAGCCATCGAGCGCTGCATCCCCGTAGAACGAAGGGATGTTCTGTTCATTACGTGAAGCAGGGCGATCGACGACCGTACCCTCGGAAATGATCAGGCCCACGTCGGCTTCCGCGCGTCGGCGGTAGTAGGCCGCGTTGGCTTCGCCGGGCACGCCCTTCGCTGTAAAGAGCCGGGTCATGGGGGCCATCACGATACGGTTCTTGAGTTGGACGCCCTTGATGGTGAACGGCTGGAACAGCGGATCGACGGAAGCTTCGGACATGCTGGCTCACAGGGAGAGGCGATGAGGACAGCGTACTCGGGCGTATGGTGAATTTGAAGCCAATGCCCGTCGCTTGGACGCTCCGACGGAATGCTTACGAGTTTGTCATCCGGGGGCCAGTCTTCGGTAACCCCCGCGGGCGCAGCATGATTCCACGGTCGAATCGCACCGCATTCCGAGAGCACGACGATGATGAACAAGACGACGAAGGGTTTTCTTCTCTCTGCCGGCCTTCTGCTGGGCGCCGCGATCATGAGCGACCCCGCGGCCGCCGCCACGCCGGTGAAGAACATCGTGCTGGTCCATGGCGCGTGGGTAAACGGCAGTGGTTGGAAGCCCGTCTACGAGATCCTCGCCAAAGACGGTTACCACGTCTCCATCGCCGAGCACCCCCTTACCTCGTTCAACGACGACGTGACCGCCGTAAAGCGCATCGTCGACATGCAGGAAGGCCCGACCATCCTCGTCGGCCATAGCTACGGTGGCGCGATCGTGACCGACGTCGGCAACGATCCCAAGGTCGTTGGGCTGGTTTACATCGCTGCGCACGCGCTGGACCAGGGCGAGACCGAAGTCGCCAACGGCAAGCTTTACCCGAACAAGACCAAGGCGGTGAAGAAGACGGCCGACGGGTTCACCTATCTCGATCCGGCGTTCTATCCCGCCGACTTCGCCGCCGACCTGCCCAAGCCCCAGGCGGAATTCGAGGCCCAGGCGCAGGAGCTCACGGCGGCCGAAGTGTTCACGGTGCCCGCCGGCCAGCCGGCCTGGAAGACCAAGCCCACCTGGTATGCGGTGGCCACGGCCGATCGCATCATCAATCCGGACCTGGAGCGGATGTACGCCAAGCGCGCACACGCCCACACTATCGAGGTCCAGGGTGCGAGCCACTCCGTGTACGAATCGCACCCCAAGGAAGTCGCCGCGTTGATCGAGGACGCAGCACGTAACGCCATTCCGTAAGCGATCGAACGTCTCCGGAGAGAACCATGACGGTCTGGGATAGCGGAAGAATCGCACGAGCATCGAGACTGCAGGCCGGTGCCAGATATGCCAAGGGCAAGCACGTTGCAAGGAAGGACGCGACAGCTCTGCTGGAAGCAGTCATCCAGCCGGGTGACCGCGTGTGCATCGAAGGCGACAACCAGAAGCAGGCCGATATGCTGGCGGCGGCACTTGCCGCCGCGGACAGCGGCAAGCTGCACGACCTGCATATGGTCCAGTCAGGTGTCGTGCTGCCGGAACACCTGGATATCTTCGAACGTGGGATTGCCAGGCGGCTGGACTACGCGTTCTCGGGTCCACAGTCGCAGCGCATCGCCAGGCTGCTGTTCGGCGGCAAGATCGAGCTGGGCGCGGTGCATACCTACCTCGAGCTGTTCGCCCGCTACTTCATCGACCTGACACCGCAGGTGGCGTTGATCGCTGCGGTGAGCGCGGATCGCGAAGGCAACCTGTATACCGGGCCGAATACCGAAGATACGCCGGCCATTGTCGAGGCCACCGCGTTCAAGGACGGCATTGTCATCGCCCAGGTGAACGAGGTGGTCGATAAACTGCCTCGCATCGATATTCCCAGTGACTGGGTGAACTACGTCATCGAAAGCGACAAGCCGTTCTACGTCGAACCGCTCTTCACGCGGGATCCTGCCGCCATTACGGAGACGCAGATCCTTACCGCCATGCTGGCGATCAAGGGCATCTATGCGCCGTACGGCGTACAACGCCTGAATCACGGCATCGGGTTCAACACGGCAGCCATCGAACTCTTGCTGCCGACCTATGGCGAGCGCCTTGGTCTCAAGGGAAAGGTGGCAAGCTATTGGGCGCTCAATCCCCATCCCACGTTGATTCCTGCCATCGAATCGGGCTGGGTCAAGCAGATCCACAGCTTTGGCTCCGAAGTGGGCATGGACGATTACATTCGTGCCCGTTCGGACGTCTATTTCACGGGCCCCGATGGATCGCTGCGGTCCAATCGCGCGTTCTCACAGGTGGCCGGCCTGTATGCCTGCGACATGTTCATCGGCTCGACCCTGCAGATCGACCTCCAGGGCAATTCGTCCACCGTGACGACCGACCGGGTGGCCGGCTTCGGCGGCGCCCCGAACATGGGCAGCGATGCCCGCGGACGTCGTCACCCGAGTGAGCCCTGGCTGCGCGCCGGCAAGGAAGCCGATCCGGATAGCCCGGCCCTGATGCGCCGCGGTCGCAAGCTGGTCGTGCAGATCGGCGAGACCTTCGGCGACAAGAACGTTCCCCTGTTCGTGGAGCATCTCGACGCCATCGAACTCGCCCGCAAGCTCGACCTGGATCTCGCGCCGGTGATGGTCTACGGCGACGACGTGACCCACATCGTGACCGAGGAGGGCATCGCCAACCTGCTGCTCTGCCGCGACAACGACGAGCGCGAGCAAGCCATTCGTGGCGTCGCTGGGTACACGGCCATCGGTCGGGCCAGGGACGCGAAGATGGTGCAACGTCTACGCGAGCGCGGTGTCATTCGTCGCCCTGAAGACCTTGGCATCGATCCACTGGATGCCGATCGCCGGATGCTGGCCGCCAGCTCCATCAAAGATCTCGTGCGCTGGTCCGGTGGCCTGTACGCGCCGCCGTCCCGGTTCAGAAACTGGTGAGGAGAGAATCATGGAAAAACTTACGTATCGACACGTCGCCGCGCTTCGTGCAAAAGGCACGCGTGACCAGGCAATCGTTGGCGTCGTCGCGTCCGGGAACCTCGAAGTCCTGGTCGAGCGCGGCCTCCCCGATGGCGAATGCGAGGTAGAGATTCGCACTCCCGTCGAGGGCTTCGGCGATGTCTGGAGCGCCGTGGTCGTGGATTTCGTCGGCCGCAGTTCGCCGGGTGGCCTGAAGCTCTCGATCAACGATGGCGGCGCACGTCCCGACATGGTTGCCTTGCGCCTCGCCCAGGCCGTGCGTGCCATCGAGGGAGAGCGCTCATGAGCAGCCCAAGCTGGTTCGAGGCGAGTGCCCGCCAGCGCGTCAAGGAGATGCTCGACCAGGACAGCTTCGTCGAATTCATCGGCCCGGAGCAGCGCGAGACGAGTCCGCACCTGTCGCTGTTCGACCTGCCCGAACAGTTCGACGACGGCATGATCGTCGGGCGCGGTTTGCTCGATGGGAAGCCGGTGTTTATCGCCGCGCAGGAAGGTCGCTTCATGGGGGGCGCGTTCGGTGAGGTACATGGTGCCAAGTTGACAGGGCTGCTTCGCGCGGCTCGCGACGTCGGTTCCATCCCTGTCGTGATCCTGTTCGATACCGGCGGAGTGCGACTCCAGGAAGCCAATGCCGGTGAGCTGGCTATCGCCGAGATCATGCGCGCCGTGGTGGAAGCGCGTCTTGCCGGCGTGCCGGTGGTCGGCCTGGTCGGTGGGCGTGCTGGCTGCTACGGCGGCGGTGGTCTCACCGCGGGCAGCTGCTCCGCGCTCGCCGTCTCCGAGCAGGGGCGTATCAGCGTGTCGGGACCCGAGGTCATCGAGACCAACCGTGGCGTCGAGGAATTCGACTCGAAGGACCGCGCGCTGGTCTGGCGCACCATGGGTGGTAAGCAGCGTTACCTGATCGGTGGCGCCGACGTCTTCGCCGACGACACCGTGGCCAGCTTTCGCGACGCGGCACGCTATGTCATCGAACATGCCGCTGCGCTGGACCTGGACACACTCCAGGCCGAGCAAGTGCGTCTCGAGCAGCGCATCGAGCGCTTCGGCGCCTGTGCGGATGCGATCGACATCTGGCGGTCCATGGGCGCAGCGGATCCGCAATCCCTTCCGGGAATGGCTTTCGAAGACTTTGTGGCCCTTGCCGACGGGCTGAAGGAGACACGTCATGTTGCTCGCTGACATCCTCGCCTCGCTGTTTCCCGGCGGGCATGAGGTGATTGTCCAGGGCGGTCTTGCCTCCGGCCGGGGGACGCTACCCTCGGGTAGCCAACTGGCCGTGATCGGCGTGGACGGGCGCTTGCCGGTCGGCATCGACGAAGCGGCACGACTCGCGCGTCACGTGCTGGACGTGACCACGAGCGGGAGCAACGATCCGATCCTGGTTCTCGTCGACAGCGACAGCCAGCGCATGAGCAAGCGCGACGAGATGCTCGGCCTCAGCGAGTACCTGGCGCACCTGGCGAAGTGTCTCATCCACGCGGATGCACACGGCCATCCGACGATCGGTTTGCTCTACGGTCACACCGCGGCGGGCGCCTTCATCGCAACAGCCCTGGCAACGCGCGTGCTGCTGGCGCTGCCCGGTGCCGAACCGGCCGTCATGGACCTGCCTTCGATGTCGCGCGTGACCAAGCTGCCGATCGAGGTCCTGCAGGAGAAGGCGAAATCGACGCCGGTCTTCGCACCGGGGCTGGATAACCTCGCGCAGACCGGCGGCGTGGCAGCGGTGCTGGATCCGACGCGCTCGTTGGCCGACCAACTCGAGGCGGTACTGACCACAGTCGCGGGCACCGGCCTACAGGCGGACACCCGTGACCAGCTCGGTAAGCAGCGGCAAGGACGTCCCAAGGCGGCCGATATTGCGGAGCGCGTTCGTGAACTCGCCCTCGCATCCGTTTGATACGCCGCTGAGGCGGCATCAACTCGTCACGGTCGTTCCCGCTGCCTGGGACCGCCTGTTGAGCGTGCGGGCCGATCTCGCCGACGAGCCCCTGCTGCGGGAATGGGCTCGGAACGCTTGGCCACTCGTCGTGCGGCGGCCGCTTCCGGGAGAAGGCGAAGGGATCCCCTTGGGATTGCCCTTGCCCCCGTGGGCGGGCAAGCGCCGTATCGCGCTGCAAATCAACGTCGACGACATCGCGGCGCTCATGCCGTTGCCCGCCTTGCCCGATGTGCTCGGCACGGCGCCGGACGCCTGGAAGCCCTGTCTGCGCGAACTGATCGCGCTTGCCCTTCGGTACGACGTGGACGCCCGCGTGTTCGGCAGCCTCGCATGGCAATGGCTGACCGGCTTGAACTACGTTGCGCCGGGGTCCGACGTGGACCTCACATGGACGGTGCCTCGCCGCCATCGCATCGGCGGTTTCCTTGACGAACTCGCCGCGCTCGATGCGCGCGCTCCCGTGCGCATCGACGGCGAAGTACTGCGCGCGGATGGCGCGGGTGCCAATTGGCGAGAGCTACATGCCGGTGGCGAGATCGCCTTGAAGACAGCGAACGACGTCGTGCTTGTCACGCAACATGCTTTCCTCTTAGCCTTCGCATGAGCACCCAGCCCAATCTGTCCATGGTTCCTGCGACGACAAGCCTCCCCGCCGCCTCATTAGCCACGCGGGTCGCCGAGCAAGCCCGACGAGCGCTTTGTCAGGAGGTTCACACCTGGCCCAAGCCCGGGCTCGTCAGTCACGTGGACACGGGCAGTCATTCGGACATGGACGCCGCGACGTTCAATCGCAGCGCAGCGGCGATCGCACCCTTCCTTGCCGAACTCGTCGAAGCGGGTATCCGGAACGAAGATATGCCGGCGCTGCGGAAGATCGGCCTCCGTGCGGAAGTGGCGATGCTTTGTGCCACCGGCGGCGTCAACACGCACCGCGGCGCCATCTTCGGCATGGGCTTGCTGTGTGCGGCCGCGGGACTGCGTGCGGCCGGCCATGTGGCGGCTGGGCTATCGCTGGGTGACAGCGTTGTGTTGCGTTGGGGTCACGACATCCTGGGCGGTCCGCGCCTGTCGTCCAGCCACGGCGAAGTGGTCGGGCGCCGCTATGGGGCCGGCGGCGCAAGGCGGGAAGCGGCGATGGGCTTTCCGACCGTCTACGATATCGCCATGCCCGCATGGGTCGCGGCAAGCATCCTGGCGCAGGGCGACGACGAGGCTGCGAGGGTGCAGGTCTGTTTCGTCCTGATTGCCGCGCTCGAAGATACGAACCTGCTGCATCGCGGTGGCAGCGAAGGGCTGCGGTTCGCCCGTGAGCAAGCGGCATCCTTTCTCGATCGGGGCGGGATTGGCCAGGACGACTGGCGTGCCCGTGCCGAGGAGATTCATCACGCTTTCGTCGACCGGAACCTCAGCCCCGGCGGTGCCGCGGACCTGCTCGCGATGACCCTCTTCGCGGCGGACCTCGACGGGGCAGGGCTATGCGACTAAGAGAGCTTCTATGCGTATAGCCCTACTTTGCTCGGGACAGGGCGGTCAGCATGCCGGGATGTTCGAGCTGACGAAAGACGCAGCCGAAGCGTTGGATATCTTCGCGATGGGCGCGACCTTGTTTGGAGAAGACCCTCGTCGCTGGGTGAAGACGGCCAGCGAGGAAGCCTTTCGCGAGAACCGTCACGCGCAGCGGCTATGCGCGATCCAGACGTTGACGGTCGCGGCAGCGTTAGCGCGTGACCTTCCTCCGGAACGTTGCATCGCCGGTTACAGCGTTGGCGAAGTGGCGGCGTGGGGTGTAGCTGGCCTGTTGACGTCCAACGAAGTCCTCGAGCTCATCGGCGCCCGCGCCGACGCCATGGACCGGGCGCGTGAGGGCGAGCAGGGCATGCTGTTCGTGCGCGGGCTCGACCGGTCCGTCGTGGACGCCCTGGTTGACCAACGCGAGGCTGCCCTTGCCATCGTCAATCCGGGTGACGCCTATGTGCTGGCGGGCCTTGCGTCGGCGCTCGACGCTATCGCGGCAGACGCGCGGCAGAAGGGCGCGTCGCGCGTGGTGCCGGTGAGGGTTGGCATCGCCTCCCATACCCGCTTCATGACGGAAGCCAGCGCAAGCTTTCGGCAGCGACTGGCCAGCGTCGCCGTGGGCCGCACGGTGTCCTACGGCACGCGCCTGTTCAGCGGCATCGACGGGGCACCGGTGCTCGAGGTCTCGCAAGGGCTGGACAAGCTGGCACGGCAAATCTCGCAGCCGGTGCAATGGAAGGCTTGCCTGGATGCATGCGTCGAAGCGGGCGCCGACGTGTTCCTGGAACTCGGTCCGGGCAGGGCACTCGCCGACATGGTCTCCGCCACGTACCCCGGTGTTGCCGCGCGCAGTGTCGACGAATTCAGGTCGCTCGATGGCGTGCGTGCATGGCTGGCTAGTCGGGGATCGTGACCCGGGGAAAGCGCAGCGTGAACCGGGTGAGGCCTTCGAGTTCACTCGTTGCCAGCACATCGCCGCCATGCAGATCCATGATGCTCTTGACGATCGACAGCCCCAGGCCGGTAGACATGTTGGAGTCGGTGCGCGACCGATCCACGCGGTAGAAGCGGTCGAAAACCTTTTCGAGATGATCGGGCGCGATGCCCGGCCCCGGATTCTCCACCGATACGCTCACGCCGGTCTCGGTCGTCGTCGCGATCAGCGAAAGTGTCGCACCGGACGGCGTGTAACGAAGGGCGTTCGATAGCAGGTTGCTCACAGCGCGACGGAAGAGGTCACGGTCGGCGTAGACGGTGGCGTGCGCATCGATCCGAACCACGACGCCGGCGTCCGAGGCGATGCCTTCGTAATAGTCGGCAAGCAGATGCAGTTCTTCGTTGGTGTCGATAACGAGACGCTGCAAGGCGAACTGGGGATTCTCGGCACGTGCGATGAATAGCATGCTCTCGATGCGCTGGCTTACCCGGTCGCACTCCTCGATATTCGAACCGAGAAGCGATTGATACTCGGCCACGCTGCGCGGACGGCTCAGCGCGACTTCGTTGCTGCCACGGAGGATGGCGACCGGTGTGCGCAGGTCATGCGCGAGGTCCACCGTGAACTGCCAGAGGCGGTCGAAGCCTTCCTCCAGGCGCGTGAGCATGTCATTGAGCGCGTGTGCCAGCGCATGTAGCTCCGCCGGGGTGTTCTCCGCGGAAAGCCGCGTACTCAGGCGGTGTGCGGTGACCGACGAGGCGCTCGCTGTCATGGCGCGTAGCGGACGCAGGGCGCGGTGGATCAGCAGGTAACTGAGTACGGTGGCTGCCAGTGTGCCCAGCAAGAGGGCTATCACGGTGTCCCACCGGTAACGCAGGAGCAGGACGGACCGGTCCGCCATGGAACGGGCCACCGTCACCGTAACCATGCTCCCGTCCTTCAGCGCCGCCAGGGTGGATACGCCACGAATTTCCCCGTCGCCGTCGTTCCAGGAGCGGATATCGGTCACTGTAAGGCGCTGGTCAGCCGGCGCGACAGCCTGTGCCTGCACCGTGAAGTGGGAGAGGTCGTGGTCGACGAGAACCTTACCGTCCTTGTCCGTGATGCGCAGTGCGTTCTCGGTATCGCCGAGCACGCTCCAGGTCAGCCGTGCCTGGTGCGCGACGAGATCGTCCGTCGAATCGAGTTCGCCGACGAACCGGCGCAGGTGCCGCGCGGACAGCACGAGGTTGATCTCATCCTGCTGGTAGATGCGCCGGTACACCGCGTTCATCAGCAGCACGCCCACCACGGTGAAGCAGACCACCGTGATGACCACGAAGGTGCCGGTGAGGCGGGCTTTCAGTGACAGGCGAAGCATCAGCCGTCCTCCGCTTCCACGTCGAGCACGTAACCCATGCCGCGAACCGTATGGATCAACTTCACGTCATGGCCGTCGTCGATCTTTGCGCGCAGCCGGCGAATGGCGACTTCGACGACATTGGTGTCACTGTCGAAATTCATGTCCCATACGTAGGACGCGATCTGCGTGCGACTGAGCACTTCGCCGCGGCGACGACCCAGCAGCTGCAACAGCGAGAATTCTCGCGGGGTGAGATCGACGCGCTGCCCACCACGACGGACACGCCGACGCACGGCATCGATCTCCAGGTCACCGATATGCATGTGATCGATGTCGCGTGGTGGTCCGCGGCGGAGCAGGGTGCGTATGCGCGCCAACAGCTCGACAAACGCGAACGGCTTGACCAGGTAGTCGTCGCCGCCGAGTTCAAGGCCCTTTACCCGCTCCTCGATCTCGTCGATGGCCGTCAGGAACAGGACAGGGGTATCTTTCTTGACCCGAAGGTTCTTGAGGACCGCCCAACCGTCCATGCCCGGCAGCATCACGTCGAGCACGACCAGTGCATAGTCTTCCTCGAGGGCCAGGTGCAGACCGTCGACACCGTTGGACGCGATGTCCACGGTAAAGCCTGATTCTTCGAGGCCCTTCTTCAGGTACTCGCCGGCTTTCTTTTCATCTTCGATCACAAGCAGACGCATGACGGTTCCCGCGTTGTATGAGTCGAATCATACGGAGTGCGGCGGGGAACCGCGATTACAGTATCGTCAGCTTCGCGCAAGGCAGGGTCGGCCGACGATGGCCATGGATGTCTGATCCGTGTCCGGTAGGAGCCGATTTGTCGGCGATTTTGTCGGCGATCTGGGGTTCGCCGATGAATCGGCTCCTACAGGGAAGCGCGGGGGTTGCCTCAGGCGAGCTTTTCTTTCAGGAAGGCCCAGGTCCGATCGTTGGCCAGCTTGGCGGCGGCCGCGTCGTAGTGAGCGCCGCCATGGCGCGAGAACGCGTGGTTGCAGCCGGGGTAGCTGTAGATGGTGACGTTGGGTTTGCCGGCGAGTGCCTTCTTGATATCCGCCTGCGCGGTTTTCGAGATGTACTCGTCTTCCTCGGCGAGATGCATGATGAAGGGCGCGGTGATCGAACCCGCCTCGTTGAGATAGCTTTCCGTGTCGCCGCCGTGAAAGGCGACAGCAGCGTCGACCTTGCTTCGTGCGGCGGTCAGGAAGGTCATCAGGCCGCCGAGGCAGTAACCCATCACGGCAACCTTGCCGGTCGCGCCCTTGAGTTTGCCGGCGGCCGCGATGGTGGCGATCACGTCGGCTACGCCTTCGTCGCGGTTGTAGGCCATGTACAGCGCCAGTCCGGCTTTCCAGTCAGCCTCGGACGTGACACTCAGATCGACGCCCGGCTGCTGACGCCAGAACAGGTCCGGTGCCACGGCAAGGAAGCCCTGGGCGGCGAGGGCGTCGCAGGTCTGGCGAACGTCCTCGTTGACGCCGAAGACTTCGTGAAGCACGACCACCGACGGCGCCTTTTCTGCCTCGGGATAGGAAACGTACGCTCCGAAGTCGCCTGCGTCCGACGTGATCGTGATGTATTCGTGCATGCGGTTATTCCTCTGATGATTCGCCACGTACCATCCGTCGGGGTTGACAGGATGGCTTGTCGAAAGCGAGCAGCATTTGTTCCTGCCGACGGTGGAAAGGTTGCCAGGCGTCGAACAGGCCATGTGGGAGCCGCTTCAGCGGCGATAGCCAGGTCGCCGTACCCCATCGCCGGCATAGCCGGCTCCCACAAAAAAGCCCGCCCGGGTACGAGACCGGGGCGGGCGCTTCTAACTTACGGCGTCGTTACTTCTTCAGATCGTAACGATCCAGATTCATCACCTTCGTCCATGCCGCGACGAAGTCCTTGACGAACTTCTCGTTGGCATCCGCGCTACCGTACACCTCGGCGTGGGCACGCAGCACGGCGTGCGAACCGAAGACCAGGTCGACACTCGTGGCTGTCCACTTGCGGGTGCCCTTGCCGCGCTCGCTACCTTCGAACGTGTCGCGCGAGGTCTGCTTCCACTCCGTGCGCATGTCGAGCAGGTTGCGGAAGAAGTCGTTCGTCAGCTTGCCAGGACGATCGGTGAAGACGCCATGCGAGGCGCCTTCGACGTTCGCACCGAGCACACGAAGGCCGCCGATGAGCACGGTCATCTCCGACGCGGTAAGCGTCAACAGCTGCGCCTTATCGATCAGCAACGCCGTGGCGGGCACGCTGTACTTGCCCTTGAGGAAGTTGCGGAAGCCATCGGCGACCGGCTCGAGCGAACCGAACGACTCGACATCCGTCTGTTCCTGCGAGGCGTCGGTACGGCCGGGAGCAAAGGGAACCGCGACCGCTTGCCCGCCATCTTTCGCCGCCTGCTCGACGGCGGCGCTACCGGCCAGCACGATCAGGTCGGCAAGGGAGATCTTCTTGCCCCCCGTGCTGAACTCGGAGCGGATGCTTTCCAGCTTCGCCAGGACCTTCGACAACTGCGCGGGCTGATTGACCTTCCAATCCTTCTGCGGCGCCAGGCGGATGCGTGCACCGTTGGCGCCACCGCGTTTGTCCGACCCGCGGAAGGTGGATGCCGAAGCCCATGCCGTGGAGACGAGCTCTGCAATGGTGAGGCCTGACGCCAGGATCTTCGCCTTGAGTGAGGCAACGTCGCCGTCGGCGACCAGTGCATGGTCCACGGCGGGAATGGGATCCTGCCAGAGGAGCTCTTCCTTCGGTACTTCCGGGCCGAGATAGCGCGCACGCGGCCCCATGTCACGGTGGGTCAGCTTGTACCAGGCACGTGCGAAGGCGTCGGCAAACTGGTCTGGATGCTCGAGGAAGCGCCGTGAAATCTTTTCGTAGGCGGGATCGAGGCGGAGCGCCAGATCCGTTGTGAGCATGGTGGGGCGGTGTCGCTTCGAGGCATCGTAGGCGTCGGGAATGGTGTCCTTGGCGTCCTTGGCGACCCACTGGTTCGCACCCGCCGGGCTCTTGGTCAGTTCCCATTCGTGACCGAACAGGTTCTCGAAGAACTGGTTGCTCCACTTCGTCGGGGTCTGGGTCCATGTGACTTCCAGGCCGCTGGTGATCGTGTCGGCACCCTTGCCGCTGCCGTACGTGTTCTTCCAGCCAAAGCCCTGGTCTTCGAGACCACCGGTCTCCGGCTCATTCAACACGTGCTTGGCATCGCCCGCGCCATGCGTCTTGCCGAAGGTGTGGCCGCCGGCGATCAGGGCCACGGTCTCCTCGTCGTTCATGGCCATGCGGCCGAACGTCTCGCGGATGTCGATGGCCGATGCGATGGGATCGGGATTGCCTTCGGGACCTTCCGGATTGACGTAGATCAGGCCCATCTGCACCGCGGCCAGCGGGTTCTCGAGGAGGCGTCCGTCTTCGGTGCGATCCTCTTCGATACCGTGCAGCTCGGCCTCGGCCGTGATCACGCCTTCCTCGTGCGCGCCGGCGTCGTGCTCGTTGCCCTGGGTCTTGCCTTTGCCGTAGCGGTGGTCGCCGCCAAGCCACTCCGTTTCCGTACCCCAGTAGACGTCCTGGTCCGGTTCCCAGGTGTCTTCGCGGCCGCCGGCGAAGCCGAACGTCTTGAAGCCCATGCTTTCCAGGGCGACATTGCCGGTGAGGATGATGAGATCGGCCCAGGAGATGCTGCGGCCGTATTTCTGCTTGACCGGCCAGATCAGGCGACGTGCCTTATCCAGGCTGACGTTATCGGGCCAGCTGTTCAACGGGGCGAAGCGCTGCTGACCGCGGCCACCGCCGCCACGGCCATCGCCGATGCGATAGGTGCCGGCGCTATGCCAGGCCATGCGAATGAAGAGTCCACCATAGTGGCCGAAGTCGGCAGGCCACCAATCCTGCGAGTCGGTCATGACGGCCAGGAGATCTTTCTTCACTGCCGCCAGGTCGAGTTTCTTGAATGCCTCGGCGTAGTTGAAGTCCGGGTCCATCGGGTTGGATCGGGAAGAGTGCTGGTTGAGCAGATCCACGCGTAGCTGTTTGGGCCACCAATCCTTGTTCGTCGTACCGCCGCCGGCGGTGTGATTGAACGGGCACTTCGCTTCGTTCGTCATTCGCGCTTCTCCTGGGGTGGGCCGGCGCGAAGGGTCGCAATCCGGCATTGCCTATGAACGCATAGAGCCGACTATACGGGCAGGCCAGAGATTGCAGAAATTGATTGAAGTTATCGTGACAAAAGGCTGAGCCTATGGAAACCCCGCTTAAGATGAGGATTTGCAAGGGAACGCGTGGATCACGGTCGACCCGCCGTGACGCCACCATCGACGGGAAGTACGGTTCCGGTGATCCACGACGCGGCGTCGGACGCGAGGAAGAGCACGGCCTCGGCGACATCGCGTGGCTGTCCGTTACGGCCGAGTGGATGGAAAGCATTGAAGCCGGGCAGGGTCGCAGCGACTTCGTCGTCCGACATGAAGCTGTTGTAGACCGGCGTTTCCACGACGGCGGGCGCCACGGTATTGATGCGGATTTTTTCCGAGGCCAGTTCGATGGCGAGATTGCGGGTCAACGCATGCACCCCCGCATTCGCTGCCGAGTACGCGGCCGACGGCGTCGCGCCGATGGCCTGGATGGCCCAAAGCGAACCGATCTGCACGATGGCGCCACCCCCACGACGGATCATGGCCCGAGCGGCAGCCTGTGCCATGAAGAACTTGCCCTTCAGAATCGTATCCAGGAACCAGTCGTACTCGCCCGGTTCGACCTGCAGAAACGGTTTCGGGCGGAAGACACCGGCGTTGTTGACGAGGACGTCGACGCCCCCGAAAGCGCGCGTCGCTTCATCCACGAGCGTCTGGGCCGTGAGGGGGTCGGCGATATCACCGGCAACCGTCCGGACCCTTACCCGGGAAGGGTCGATCGCTGCGGCAGCGGCCTCCAGTTTGGCCTCGTCCCGGCCACCGATCACAACGGATGCGCCAGCGGCGAAGAGCTGCTTCGCGACCTCTTTGCCGATGCCGGAACTGCCGCCGGTGACGATGGCGACCTTGGAAGTGAAATCGTGCATGCCATTCTCCTGTAATGAGGGAGAATTCTGGGCGGAGTGGCGAGGTAGCCACAAAGCATTTAATGTGTGCTGACGAGAAACCTTTTCTTTAGCGTACCCATGGAATCGCTGGCCTACCTCAACGCGCTCAAGGCTTTCGAAGCCTCCGCACGGCATCGGAGTTTCTCCGCGGCAGGCGTTGAGCTCAACGTCACGGCGGCCGCCGTGGGGCAGCAGGTGCGCACGCTGGAGGCCTGGCTCGGCGTTCCACTATTTATCCGCGCGGCCACAGGCCCAGCGCGGTTGACGCCCACCGACGCCGCGATGCGCGCGCTCCCCGACATTCGCCTGGGATTCGACCATCTCATTACAGGCATCGGGCGACTTCGCGAAGCGGCCCATGGCACGGTCCTCACCGTCACCGTGAGCCCTGCATTTGCCGCGAAATGGTTGCTGCCACGGATCGATCGGTTCCAGAGCCGCCATCCTGGTGTGGACCTTCGTCTGGATACGAGCCAGCACCCGATCGACTTCGTCGCCAACGGCATCGATGTGGGCGTCCGTTATGGCGAGGGGCATTGGCCAGGTCTGGTGGCGATCAAGCTGATGGACGAAGACATCTTTCCCGTGTGTTCGCCCGCCCTGCGCGACCGGGTGCCCGAACTGCGAGTGGCGACAGACATCGCCAGATACACCTTGATTCACGACCTGACCATGGGCAGCAATCCCGCATTGCCCACCTGGCGGTCATGGCTGGATGCCGCGGGTCATCCGGAGATTTCAAGCGAGCACGGGCTGCGCATCAACAATTCTGCAGCGGTGCTGCAAGCCGCCGCCGAAGGGCAGGGTCTGGCGCTTGCCCGAAGTGTCATGGCCGCCGATGACCTCGCGGCCGGCCGGCTGGTCCGGCCCTTCGAAAACATGCCATGCCCGGTCGCGCTGTCGTACTACGTCGTCTATCGACCGGAGAGCGACGCGGCGACACACGTCACCGCGTTTCGGGATTGGCTACTCGACGAAGTGACGCGGGCTGCGCCGAGCCAGCGGACTCAGTAACCGCTTGCCCGCTTCTTTTCGCGCTCTTCGTTCCAGGCGCGGTGCGAGGCTTCATCCTGGAAGGTCCAGGCGACGAAGCGGCTCTGCTTGTTGCCCTGGGCCATGTTGACCGTGCGCACGTCGAGCGCCTTCGCGTGGGTGAGCGCGCGGTAGATCTCATTGAGGTGTTCGCTCCGCGCGACCAGCGTGGTGAACCAGAGCACCGTGCGCGAGTAACTCGTGCTTTCGGTGATCATCGTGCGGATGAAGCGTTCCTCACCGCCCTGGCACCACAGTTCGCGACCCTGGCCACCGAAGTTGAGGTTGGTGGTTCGCGGCGGCGCGTTCTTGTCCAGGTTGCGTGTCTTGCGGATGTTGCCTGCCGCGGCTTCGCGGGCGGAGGCATGGAACGGCGGGTTGCACATGCTGACGTCGAAGCGATCTTCGGGGCGTAGTAACTGCTCGAAGACGTGGATCGGGTTCTCCTGGCGACGCAGGAAGATCCCGTCTCCTAGGCCCGGGTTACCATCGACAATGCCTTTGGCGGCACGCAGCGCGTGTGTGTCCACTTCGGAGGCGGTAAACCGCCAACCATATTCGCGGTTGCCGATGAGCGGGTAGATCAGGTTCGCACCCGTACCGATGTCCAGCGCACGAACGCCGGCCCCGGTGGGAATCTGACCCCCGTTGGAACTGGCCAGCAGATCCGCCACGCCGTGCACGTAGTCGGCGCGGCCCGGGATGGGTGGCACCAGATAGTCCGGTGGGATGTCCCAATGAGCGATGCCGTACTGGGACTTCAACAGCGCCCGGTTCAGCGCCCGAACGGCGTGTGGATCCGAGAAATCGATGCTGTCCTCACCGTGGCCGTTGTCGCCGACATAGGCCGCGAGCAAGGGCAATTGCCGCGAGAGCTCGGCAAAGTCATAGCGCCCGGTGTGGCGATTGCGTGGGTGCAGGGACGTCACCGCAGGGGCGGCGGACTTGGGTTTCTTCATCGCGAGGGGCCAGTTGGACGGTGGGGCAGCCCTATTGTCGCAGATGCGCCGCCATGTTCCGTGGCAACATGGTTTTCTTTGCAAGGCCGACCCCATGGATGCCAAAACGGCGTGGCCCGACCGCGTGACCATCGACGGGACGGTCTTCAAGGCGCGTGTGGATGCCAGGGACGGCCTGGTGAGCCTCCCCTGCGCCTCGGAGCCCCAGGTGTCCGTTGGCGACGTGATCACCCAGACGGTGGGCCGCCGCGAGAATTCGCTCGAGGTGCTCGAGGTCGATTTCCAGCTGAATGGCTCGCTCGGCATTGGCACCGTCCACCGCCACCTGTTGGTGCTGACCGTCGAGCCCACGACCTCGCAGGCGCATACGCAGCAGCCAGGTGCGGCTGCCACGGCGCCCACCGCAAAGGTCGTTCCACGCAGAGCAGCGCCGGCCCCGGTTGCCCAGGCGGCGCCTGTGAGCACGTTGAAGCTTGCCGAGTTGGTCGAACGGGTATCGCGAGGGAGTGACAGCGAGGCTAAGGCGATGCTCGTCGCGTTACTGGACAACCCATCGGTATCGGCCATCGTGGGCCCGGTGGACGCATTGGGGATGCGCGCGAAGCTGCGCCCCTGAGGCAGCGCCGCTTCGGTGGGTAAGCCAATTCACGCCGACCGCCGTCCAGATGGGATACGGCGGTGTACCGAGTCGCCGTCGACGCCTTCCGGCATCTCGCCGAGGGCCTTCTGCAAGCGCGATAACTATGGCTCTTGGTAGATAGCCACGGTAACCGGTGCGGGCTTAAAGTCGGACTTCCCCGCCGCGCCACGGAGACTCCGCATGGTTACGTATTCGGTCCGCTGCACGGACCAGAGCGCGCACGATTGCTTCAAGACCGTCGAGGTGGATATCGGCATTCCCGACCTGACGCCCGATCAACTGGCCAGCATCTTCGATGGCGGTCGCGCCACCGTGGCGTCGCATCAGTTGGAGAGGGCTGATGAAACCTATCGACGCCAGGGTGAGGGCCCTGGCGTCGACAAGACGCACTACGTGAAAGTCGAACTTGACTCCACGACGTGCGCGGCCTGCCTCAAGGACCGAAGTACCGAAATCCCTGAGTTCGTGCCGGTTAAATAGCCACGCGGAACTGCACGTAGGTCGTGCGTGGCGCGCCGACCATGCGTCCGGCGTTGCCGTCGACATTGCGCGTATAGAAACGCTTGTCGGCCAGGTTGTTCACGCCGGCATCGATGCTGCTGCCTTTCCATGCCGGAATCTGCCAGCTCACCTGCGCATTCCACAGGCGGAAGCCCGGGATACGACCGACGCGCGCATCCGGCGTCTCCAGGACGGTGTTGGCCGTATCGGCGAACTGACCGCTCTGGTGAGTGCTGGACAGGTTGAAGGTCCATAGACCTACCTGGTACTTCGCGCCCGCGGTGTCGGTGCGACGGGAGTAGAACGGTACATCGAGGCCTGCGGTGGTGCCCGATTCCTGGATCGCCTTCGTATAGGTGAAGTTCGCGTACAGGTCGAGACCGTGCAGTGCCGACTGCTCCGCGAACTGATAGTCGATCGCCGACTCCAGGCCCTTGTGGTTGGTCGCACCGATGTTCTGGAAGGTCGGCGGCTGGACGCCCGGCACCTGCAGGATCTGGTTGTCGAAGCGCATCTTGAACACGGTCAGTTCCGCGTGCAGCTGCGGTCCCTGCCAGCGCGCACCGAGTTCGGCGGTGCGCGCGAGTTCCGGCTTCAACGGATTGGTCGCAGACTGCGAATTGAGCTGGATGTTCTGCACCGGACCGAATGACGTGCCGTAGTCGGTGAACAGCGTCAGGTCCCGCGTGAGCAGGTACGAGATGTTGAGCGACGGCAACGGTTTGTTGTTCAGGCTGCTGTACTGCTGGCCCAGCGTCGTGTCGACGCGGTCGGAATCGATGTGCTCGAAGCGGACGCCCGGCGTGATGCGCCACTTGCCGATGGCAATACGGTCGTCGATATAGGCTGCGTTGGCATCCGTGGAATTATCGAAGCGGGTGGGCGCGGTGAGCTTGCCGTTGGCCGTGCTGAGGTTGTAACTGCCGTCGTCGCCGCGCTCACGAAGGTAACGGTAGCCGACCGTCACGTCGTTGGTCGTCGGCCCTAGATCGAAGCGCTGGGTGTAGCGCGGCTCGATGCCAAAGACCTTGTAATTGCGTGGCTGCACGGCCAGCTGGGTGCCGGTCGCGTTGATAAGGGTGCTGCTGCGATAGCTCTCGTTATCGTAGACGCGCACCTCGACTTCGCTGTCGTCGGACAACGTGTTGATGTAGCCAACGTCCGCGGCCTTACGGTGGCCCGTCCAGAAGTCGGTAGGGCGTGTGTTCTGGAACGGGTCGGTATCGTACTGGGCAACGGTCAGGCCGCCGGGTGTGCGCGACTTCACGTCGTAGTAGGAGAGCTTGCCGTACACCTCGGCGGTCGGGCTCACCGGATAACGGAACTTCAGGGCAACGTCGTTGACCTTCTCATCGCTGCCGCGACGCCAGTCCGTGCCCGTCATGCCGGAGTAGAGCAGGGCGAGTCCCAGCCCGTTATTCATCGTGGCACCGAGGAAGGTGCTGTACTGCTGGTTGCTGCCGCCACCCTTGCCGTAGGCGTTCTCGCGAACGGTGACGTCACCGCTCAGGTCGGGCGTGGTGGGAATGGCGCGCGTATTGAAGTTGATGATGCCACCGACGTTTTGTGGCCCATAACGTACGGCGCCGCCACCGCGAACGACATCGATGGATTCGATGTTGTTCAAACTGACCGGCGCCACGGACAGCTGCGGCTGGCCGTAGGGCGCGAACGCCATGGGAATGCCGTCGAGCAGCACGGTGGAGCGAGGACTGTAGCGGCCGGTCAGGCCACGCACACCGATGCTGAGGGAGACCGCGCTGCCGGCCGAACCGGAATTATCGGTGGACTGGACGCCAGGGATGCGACGCATGACATCGCCGATGCTGGTCGCGCCGGTGCCGCTGATCTGCGTGCGGTCCAGCACGGTACGGGCGCCGGCAAAGGTCTTCACACTGTCCTGGAGACCCGTGCCCAGCCAGCTGCCAGCGACCTGGATGGAGTCCAGCGTGGCGGCGTCGTCCGCCACGGCGGGCTTGGCTTCCTGTGCCTGCACGGCGTACGGGCTGGCCGCGAGGGCCGCGGCGATGGACGCCGCGCTGAAGCGAAGGCGCAGGGCGGACGCCCGGCGGGAGTGAGACGAAAGCATGCTGAGCCCTTGGTTTTCGATGGCAGCCAGACCCCACCTCGAAAGGCGGGGTCAGTGTGTGCCAATCAGATGCGAATAGGTTGCATTTGCAATGGGGCGGGAGTCTAGCATGCTGTTCGACATCTGAAACTAGGGGGCGTGGAACGCTGCCTCGATGTTGTGGCCGTCCGGATCGAGGATGAAGCCGCCGTAGTAGCCGGCGCTGTAATGCGTGCGGGGGCCCGGAGGGCCATTGTCCCGACCACCCGCGTCCAGCGCGGCTTCGTGGAAGGCGCGGACGTCGTGCTGCGTCGTGACGCGGAAGGCCACGTGCACCGGTGGCTGATTCGGCTCGCCCCGGTAAATCCAGAAGTCGGCCTTGCCATTTTCGCCAAAGCCGGCGACATCCGTACGCCCGGTGACGGATGCGGGAATTTCCAGAAGCAGCTCATAACCGATGGCTTTGAGCGTAGCCAGGTAGAACGCCTTGCTTCGCTCGAAGTCGCGAACGTAAATGCCGATGTGGTCGATCATGGTTGAGCCTGGACGGGTGGCTAAGGTCGTTGCAGCTTAGCGCCGTCAGCGCTTCATCGGGAACTGCAGGTTGACCCCCGCGAAGACCTGGAACTGCGGCTGCCCCGCGCCGCTGCGTGACACGGTCCATTGGGGTTCGAGGAAAATATTCAGCGTCGTGCCGCTCTCGAGCAGTTTGACCTTGCCCAGGCCGAAGCCAACGGGGATGGCGTAGTTGCCGCGCCGCAGGTCGAAGTCCCAGGTCGCCGTCGATCTCAGGTACCAGCCTTTGGGAAGGTTGTAGAGAATCAGGGGTTGGAAAGCGAGACTGTTCTGGTCGAGGCGTCGGTTGGACCCTGCGAACGATTGCTGCCATGTCACCAGCGTTCCCAGCAGGCCCCATTTCTGCGGCGCGATGACGATCGCCGCCAGACCGCCCTGCCATTTGCCGGTGCCGGTTTCGTCCTTGCTTGCCGTCGGTGCCGTGATCTGGGGCCCTATCGCCACCTCGGTGTTACCGACCTTGAAGGGAAACAGGTCGATCAGGTTCAGGTCGCCGATCGACGTGGTCGTTCCTGTCTGTGTGGGAGCAGTTGCGACAGGCAGCGTGTAGCGAAAGAGTTGCGGTGTGCCAAAAGCCGCATTCGGGATGACGCCGCGGAACAGGAAGGCGTTGGTGTAATCGTTGCTGTCGTAGAGCTGCGGCGCCCATTGGTCTTGGAAACTGACCGTTATCTTGGGCGTCAGCGGATTGTTCGCTTCGTTCGCCTCGCTGGATGGCGGTGCTGCCTGGGCGAATGCCAGGGGCGTCATCGCAAGGGCGACGATGATGCCGCTGATGACGCCCTTGAATGCTTTTGCCATGATTGCCGCTCCATGAGTGTCATGCCTATCTACGCATGCAGGGGCGGCTGTCGCGTCGGGAAAATGCATGAGGGGGCGTGCGTAGAACTACCTAGGCACCCCGGGTAACCTCGGATCAAAACATTCCTTGGGCCGATGCATCCAAAACCTGGCTTGCCTGTATCTAACTGGTACATGGCTACTCCAGCCATCCAACGAGACAGGATTACTTATGGACGGTATCTACATTCCCATCATCGGCTTCCTCAGCATCGCGGCCATGTTCATCACCTTTTCGGTGCTGAACAGCTGGACCCAGTTCGAGGTGCAACGGACCCTACGGACCGCCATCGAGAAGGGGGCGCCGTTGACCTCGGAGCTGGTCGCGCAAATGGCGACCAACAAGTCCTCGCGCAAGACCGACATGCGTCGCGGCATCATCATCATGTCGATTGGTGTGGCGGCCTTAGTCGCCGGCCCGATCACGGGAATGGTGCAGGAGTTCACCACGGTCGCGGTGTTCCCGATCTTCGTGGGGCTTGGCTTCCTGCTGGTGTGGAAGCTGGAGCGAGGACAAGGCTCCCTCTGAGGAGCCCGCACCGGTGTTGACGCCAAAGACGGATAGCGAGTTGATCTCCCGATTCCTTGCGGGAGACCAGCGGGCGTTTGCCGATCTGGTACGGCGGTACCAGTCGCCCATTCGCCAGTTCCTGAGGCGTTTGTCAGCCGGCGATCATGCCCTGGCCGACGATATCGCACAGGAGACCTTCCTCAAGATGTTCACCAGCCTGGTGTCGTTCCGGGGCGAGGCCGGGATATCGACCTGGCTTCATACCATCGCCTACCGGACCTTCCTCCGTTACGTAGCCAACCGTTCCCGCCTCGAATTCGTCGGTGATGACAGCATGCCCGAAGCGATATCGCCCGCGCCGACCGTCATGTCAGACATCCTCGTGGAGCAACTCATGAAGCACCTGAGCCTCGACGAGCGCCTGATGGTGACCTTGTCCGTTTCCGGCGGCATGAGTCACGCGGAGATTGCCGAGGTCACGCAGGCCCCGTTGGGTACCATCAAATCGCACATCAACCGCGCGAAGAAGAAGCTCGCACGACTGTTAGGATCCGAGGAGGAATGCATATGACCGGCCTGCCACCGCTGGAAGAGCTGCTTGCCTATGATCGACATCTGGAGGGCGAGGCCTTTATCCGTCTGGTCATGGGCCAGGCCGTGCGCCGTAGCCATCGTCGTCGCCGCGGCTGGATTCTCGTTGGCTCGGCGGTTCTCGCACTGGCCGTCGTGATAGGTATCAAACCCGATAACTTCACGATGTTTGCGGACCTTCACCTCCCGCTTGAACGGGTAGGCGACCTCGCCGCTGCGATACCCGCGGGCGGGCTGATCGTGGTCTTGCTGATCACGGCCCTCGTGGTCGGTGCCAGCAAGACCGCCGACAGCATCTGAGATTCGGCGGTGTAATTTTTCATGATGCAGGCCGGTCTACCTGAGCGCACCATGACGGTTGGGGCGATGGCTGCGGCGCTTCCGCGAAAGGACTAACCTCGGCATCGCTCCAACCCTGATTCCACTGACCCAACAGGAAGCCCAGGTATGAAATCAGCCTTTTACGTCGCGGCGACCGCCGCCGCCTTGCTCTCGGTAGCCGCTGTCGCGAAGACGCCACCGCCTGCCACCGCCCCTTCCATCGCCGCCGCCATCGCCAATACCCATCGGCCCGAGAAGGACACCCAGCAGGATGCCGTGCGTCGCCCTGCGGACCTGGTTGCGTTCTCCCGGGTGAAACCCGGGGATGTCGTCATGGACGTATGGCCGGGCGCTGGCTACTGGACCCGGCTGTTCTCGCCGGTCGTGGGCAGCAAGGGCAAGGTATATGCCTACGTTCCCGCTGAGATCGCGGGCTTCAAGTCGGATCCCGTCGCGGTGGCAAAAGCGCTAGCCGCCGAACCCGGACGCGGGAATGTGGAAGCCATCTCGGATCCGATCGCCCAGCAGCCGGCGCCCTCCGCCTTCAATACATTCGATGTCATCTGGACCTTCGAGAACTATCACGACCTCCACGACAGCTTCATGAACGGAGCGAGCGTGGATGGATTCAACCAGGCCGTGTTCAAGCTCCTGAAGCCGGGTGGTTATTTCGTGGTCGTCGACCACGCCGCTGCGCCGGGCGCGGGCCTGAAGAACACGGAAGACCTGCACCGGATCGACCCGGCGACGGTCAAGGCCGAAGTCGAGAAGGCCGGCTTCGTGCTCGATGCCGAGGCGACGCTGCTCGCCAATCCGGCAGACGATCACACGCTCAAGATTTTCGATCCCGCGATCAAGGGCAAGACCGACCGCTTCATGCTGCGCTTCAAGAAGCCGGCACAGTAAGGAGAGTGTCATGCATCGATTTAAATCAACAATGTGCGGCCTGGTTGCCATCGCGGCGCTTCTTGTGGGCACCTCCGTACAGGCCGATAAGCGCACGCAGCTGTCACAGCACGACCTGAGCATTCCAGGATGGGAGGAAGTCCAGGCGCGGGTCGACCTCGACCCCGGCCATATCGCCGCGAAACACCGTCACCCTGGCGAGGAGATCATCTACGTCGTCGAGGGAACGATCGAGTACGACCTGGAAGGCAAGCCGCCGGTGACGCTGAAAGCCGGCGACGTCCTGTTCGTCCCCAAGGGCGTCGTGCACAGTGCAAAGAATGTGGGCACGACGAATGCCGCCGAGATCGGTACGTACATCGTGCCGAAGGGCCAGCCGCTCCTGGAATGGGTGAAGTAAACGAACCCGGCCGGATTCAACAAGAATTCGGCCGGACACGGGCGCTGAATAGGAGGACCGCGACGGCCGCCTCGTCGCCATCAGGGAGACAGCGACATGAAACGCAGTCGGCTCCAGAACGTTCTTCTCGACGTTGCCGTGACGCTGGCCGCGGTCGGCGGTGCCACCGTCGGCATGGCCCGGGCAGAGGGTCCCACCAAGCCGGTCAGTCCGGTCATCATGATCAACAAGGCTGCCGCCACGACGCCGATCGACACCACGCTCTTGCGCGGCCCGCTCAGCATGCTTTCGGGCTCCGGCGGAAACATCACCGTCCTGACGGGCAAGCAGGGCAAACTGATGGTAGATGCCGGCATCGCGGTATCCCGGCCACGTGTCGAGGCCGCGCTGGCGGCGATCAGCAACGCGCCCATCAAATACCTGATCAATACCCACTATCACTGGGATCACACTGACGGGAACCCCTGGGTTCGCGACGACGGCGCGACGATCATCGCAACGGCAGGCACGGTGAAGCGCGTCTCGAGGTCCATACGCGTCGACGACTGGGACTTCACCTTCCCGGCGCTTCCGGCCCGGGCGATCCCTACCGAGGTGCTAACGGCCAACAAGACCTATCACTTCGACGGCCAGACCGTGGAGGTCGTGTTGGTCGATCCCGCCCATACGGATACCGACCTGTATGTCGTCTTCAAGGAGGCCAACGTGGCCTCGCTCGGCGATCTCTTCTGGAACGGCGTGTATCCCTTCATCGACAACGAGAACGGCGGCGGTATCGACGGCATGATCAAGGCCGACGATGCCGTGCTCGCCCGGTTGAAAGACGATGTCGTTCTTGTCCCGGGCCACGGCCCCGTCGGCAACAAGAAGCAGTTCCGCGAGTTTCGCGACATGCTTGCCGGCGTTCGCGACAAGGTGTCCGCGCTGAAGAAGCAGGGAAAGTCGCGTGACGAAGTGGTCGCGGCAAAGCCGACCGCGCCGTATGACGCGGTTTACGGGCACTTCGTGATCGATCCGGATTTCTTTACCCGTATCGTCTACGACGGGCTCAGGTAGCTTCCCAGGTACCCATGTCGAGCGAGTCCGGCGACCATCCGTCTTCAAACAGCATCCACCGTTGCCGCAGTGCGCTGCGGCGACGGACGATGCGCCTGGGAACGAACTGCCAGAATTGCTCAGCCTCGGCGAAGGACGCCGTGCCGTGGGAACCCAGAAGAACATCTCCCGTCATCTGGAGTACGTCTCCGGTCCGGAAGTCGGCACACCATAATCCAGCCCGGGGATTGAGCAGGAAATTACCCAGCGTGTTGTAGAACGTGTTGCCTGGGAACTCCGGAACGGTAATGACCCCATTCGCCTCGACGCGCATGAACCCAGGAAGTCCCCCGCGGTGGGAAACATCGACCTGACGCTCACCGCCTTCGCGATCGACATAGGAAGCGACGAAGAACGTGTCGCCCGACGCGATCAGTGCGCGGGCCGGCTCGTCCAGAGCGGGCAGTTGTTCGGCGAACGCCGGCGGCCATTCGGCCTTTGACGAGGGGAATGAGGCGTCCCGTGCCTGGATGTACTTGGGACAGTTACCGAAACTCTGTTCGATCGCGAGCCTGAATACTCCGTGCGATTCACGTTCGATGTGACCGTTCAACCGAAGACGGCGTCGCATCGACAGGTCGATGCCGAGCATGCCGACCGCCTCACCCCCTTCAAGTCCCTCATCCGCGGGGTCGGCCGTGTCGCGTTCCGACGTGACGTCGAGCGCAAATGCCCCGTGCGCTGCCAGAAACCCCGGGCGCCCCTCGATCATCGTCGCCCAGACGTCACCGGACCGATCGACGCTGCCGATAACGGCATACGACAGCCGAGCATAGAACGCCTGTTGGACCGCGCTGAGGTTGTTTCGAAAGAGACGGACGTCCAGGCCAGCCAGGGCATCGTCCACGCCCGCGCGGTGCTGCATGGCACGCTCGCCCGCATGCCATGTCGAAGCGAGCTTCGCGCGGTTCGGGTCAGCCAAGGTGAGCTCCATGTCGGGGCAGGGCAGGCGGTACCTCTCAACAAGACCATAGCCGAGGTCGGGACGACACGCTTGTCGGGACCGGCTATTTTAGTCGTTTCGAGCCCGGGCACAGGTATGGATCGCTTCGAATCGATGTCTTTGCTTTTGAAAGTCGCCGAAACGGGAAGCTTGTCGGCCGCGTCGCGTGAACTGGATATACCGCTGGCGACGGTGAGTCGTCATCTCTCGGATCTCGAGACGCGGATCGGCGCCCAGATTCTGGTGCGTTCATCCCGGCGGACGACGCTGACCGCCGCCGGCGTGGCTTACGTCGCGTCTGTGCGCCGCATTCTCGAACAGCTCAAGGAAGCTGAGCTGACCGCGGCAGGGGCGTACAGCGAGCCCAAGGGCAGCCTGTTAATTACGGCTCCGATCGTCCTGGGACGCACGCATATGGCCCCGCTTATCGCCGAGTTTCTCCAGGCCTACCCGCAGATCGACATCCGCATGCATCTGTCGGACCAGATCCAGCCTCTGGTCGAGAAGCAGATCGATCTCGCCGTACGGATCGGCCCCCTGCCGGACAGCGGCCTCATCGCGGCCGAGGTCGGCGCCGTGCGTCGCGTGACGTGTGCCTCGCCGGGCTATCTCACGCGGCGAGGCACGCCGCAAACGCCGGGCGACCTCTTCAGCCATGACTGCGTCACCTTCGACAACCTTGCCGGTGCGGATGCCTGGCGTTTTCAGGAGGGGGCGGACAGCCGCGCCGTGCCTGTTCATTCCCGCCTGGTGGTGAACACGGCGGAGGCCGCACTTCGCGCGGCGGAGGACGGGGTCGGGCTGACGCGGTTGCTCTCGTATCAGGTGATCGAGCCAATGAAACAAGGACGCCTGTCGACGGTCTTGTCATCGTTCGAGCTGCCACCTTGGCCCGTGCATCTGGTTTACCTGGGACAACAACTATTGCCACGAAAGCTGGTTGCGTTCCTGGACTTCTCGCTTCCGCGTTTGCGCGCGCGGTTCGCTATGGAAGGATCGCTTTTTGACGCCTTCCAGTAAATGGAAGGCTGGTTCCTACGAGGCCGGATGGTTCCGTGGGAAGGGGGTCCCTAGAATGCGGCATGCGCAACGACTTGCTCGCCAGCCAGCTCCGCCGTCTGCTGCTCGCTTCCCGTGTATCGCTACCGGACGTGGAGCTGATGACGTTGCTGGAAATGTCGCGGAGCGACGACCCCATACTCCATGAATTGTCCCTGGCGCTGGCGACCCTTGCCGATGACGATCGCCCGGAAAGCGTGGCGACGTTCGAACACCTGATACACGCCATCCAGCTTCACCTCGGATGGAAGCAGGCCCGCTTGCAACCGGGAAAGCAGGGATGCACCGAGTGCCTGGCGTCCTGGCAAATCCGGCGAGCGACGGAACTCATGCACGCACGGCTTGGCGAAAAGATTCGTCTGGCGGACGTTGCCGAGGCGTGCGGGCTCTCGACGAGTTATTTCAGCCGGCTGTTCAAGAACACCACGGGCGTGACGACCCATCAGTGGCTCCTTGTACAGCGCGTAGAGCGTGCCAAGGTACTGCTGTCGACCACGCGCATGCCCATCGTCGAGATCGCCTTTGCCACGGGCTTCGCGGATCAGACCCATATGACACGCGTGTTCTCCAAACGGGTGCAGTCGAGCCCGCTGGTGTGGCGCCGGTTGAGTAGCCGCATGACCACGTTGCGCGCTTAGAGATCCAACTCCATGTCACCCGACGGTGCGCTGCAGCAGATCAGGATGCGTCCCGTCGCGGGAGGTTGAAGCGGCTCCGTGAAGTACGAGACGGTCCCGTCGATCATGGCCGTCTCACAGTTATGACAGACGCCCGAGCGGCAGGACCACCGGACCGGAACATCGCAGGCTTCCGCCAGGTCCAACAGGCTGGTGTATCGCCCGTTCCAATGCACGCTGAGGCCGCTTCGAACGAAGGTCACCAGCGCACCTTCCGTTGAGGGATTGTCCGGCGGGTGGGGTGCTCGAGGCGCGGTGGGGACGATCCCGGGACGGAGCGCTTCGACGCCGGCGAAGAGTTCCGAGGAGACGTTCGTATCCGGGAATCCTGCGGCGTGAAGGCTGGTCCGTGCTTCCTCCATGAATGCCATGGGACCGCAAAGATAGACATGGGCATCAACTGGGATAGCGAGCCGATCCAGCGTCGCCAGGGTGATCCGGCCTCGAACGTCATACTCGCGACCGATGCCGTCCGCTTCGCCAGGCTGACTGAATGCAATGAGGCGTATCGCGGGTCCGAGCTGTCGAAGCAAGCCGTCCACTTCGGCGGCGAATGCGTTCTCCTCGCCGCTGCGCGAACCATGAATCCAATAGATCTTCTTTGCGTAGGTTGTCGGATCGCCGGCCAGCTCGCGGAGCATCGCCAGCACAGGAGTGATGCCGATGCCTGCGCTCCAGAAGACCAGTGCATGGTGGTCGGGCCCGAGAACGAAGCTCCCGCGCGGTGCACTGATGCTCAGGCGGTCGCCTTCGTTGATGTGGCCATGCAGGTATTGGCTTCCCTCGCCACCCGCCCGTTTCACTGAGAAGCGATACCGGCCCGGCGTACTCGCGTCGGAAAGCGAATAGCTTCGTATGAGCGGCAATTGCGGGGGAGGCCGCGTCAATCTGACCACGATGAACTGGCCGCCGCGAGCCGGAGGCAGGGCGGGACCCTCGGCCGCTTCGAGTACGAAGGACTTGACCGAGGTACTTTCCGAAACGATCGCTCGCACCGTGACGTCGCGGAAGCCACGCCAGGCCGGTTCAGCGCTCGGCAATCCGGTCAGGCCAGCGTTGCCCGGGGCATGGGGGCCAGCGGCAAGCATCGATTCCAGCGACTCTCGCCAGCCCTTGCTGAGGGCGGGCACACGAATCGCGCGTTCCAGAGCGTCGCGCGGGTGGTCAGTCAGATAGAGCAGGGCGTCGATCTCCGCGACGCTCACGTCGCTGCCCGAGAGCTCTTTCATAATGACGTCGCCGGTGCCTATGAATCCCTCTTCAATCACGCGGCAGTAGAATCCGGGTCGCTTATGCGAGACCAGTAGCGAAGGCATTCGCGGCTCCTCCAGCCGAAGTCCCACGCGGTAACAGGTGACACGCGGCTGGGTGACTTCAAGCAGGGCTCCGCCCATGCGAAAGCGGTCACCGATGAAAACCTCACTATCGGCCAGGCCATCGACGGTGAGGTTCTCGCCAAACGAACCCCATGGCATGGGCGGTCTGCCGAAAAACGCCTCCCAGTGCCGATAGGACTCGACTTGATAAACCATGACGGCGCGGTGTTCCCCGCCATGCCCCTGGAGGTCGCCTTGCCCGTCGCCGTCGATATTGAGCCGGCGCGCCATGACCCGGCCCGTGACGGGCGCCTTCCACACACTGGTGTAGACGACCTGGCCTTGCCAGGAAACGTCCTTCGGCAAGCCGACATTCACGGAGACCAGCGTGGCCATGACCGTCACCTCGATGAGCGGACTTACATGACTTCCATAGTGCGTCGGGTTGAGGTTGTCATCAAGCCGCACTGTGCGAATCGTCAAAAAACACGCGAGCGAACAAGCCAGCCCCTGGAAGAGTCCGTAGGCTGATACGTGATGTTCACCTCGGAGATCCGTGTCTATGAACGCGCAAGTCAAACCCGTAGCGAACGCCGCCCCCGTCGTGGTGCACCACCGGTTCGCGACCATCGATGGGCTGAAGATCTTCTACCGTGAGGCGGGCCCGGCGGACGGCCCGGTGGTCCTGTTGCTCCACGGGTTCCCCACCTCGTCGCACATGTTTCGCAACCTGATCCCGCTGCTTGCGGACCGATACCACGTCATTGCGCCGGATTACCCCGGTTACGGCCAAAGCGACATGCCGGACCCCGCCAAGTACGCCTACACCTTCGATGGTTTCGGCGATATCGTGGAAAAACTGCTCGCACAGCTCAGCGTGACGTCATTCGCCATGTATGTGATGGACTACGGCGCACCGGTCGGCTGGCGGTTGTTCCTGAAGACACCGGAACGCGTGACGGCTCTCGTCATCCAGAACGGAAACGCTTACGACGAAGGCCTGAAGACCTTCTGGGATCCGATCAAGACGTACTGGAACGATGGCAGCAAGGCGAGCAGGGACGCACTACTCGGACTGGTAACTCTGGAGACGACCATTTTCCAGTACACCGACGGTGTCGACGACAAGACCCGTGTATCGCCGGATAACTGGATCCACGACCAGGCGCTTTTGGATCGTCCGAAGAATGCGGACGTGCAGATGGACGTCATGTACGACTATCGCACCAACCTTCCGCTATACCCGGCTGTGCAGGAACTGTTCCGCAAGCACCAGCCGCCCACCCTGATCGTCTGGGGTGAGCGCGACTTCATCTTCCCGGCCGACGGTGCGCATCCCTATAAACGCGACCTCAAGGACCTCGAGTTTCATCTGATTCCGACGGGGCATTTCGCCCTGGAAGACCGTGCCGATGAAATGGTGCCGTTGATCCGAAGTTTCCTCGATCGGAAAATCGGCGACGCTAAATAGCGTCAGGCATCGAGAAATGCACTTGCAGGGCCGTCTCGGTCGCGTCCCTGGTGGCCGCGACGGCCTCCGTGCCTGCACCTGTCCCCTCGACGGAAAAGAACCTGAGGTCGTGCAGCCCGATCATTGCAAGGATGGTCGTGAGGTAGGGCGTCAGGAAGTCGGGTTGGCGTGCGCGTTCACCGGAGAACCGGCCACCGGACGCCACCGCGATGTAGACCGGCCGGTCATGCAGCGTGCCGACCTTTCCGGCCGAGGTCATGGTGAAGGTGCGCCGGGCGCGAACGACGTGATCGAGCCATGCCTTGAGCGTCGAAGGTACGGTCAGGTTGTGCATGGGCGTGCCGATCACCACGACGTCCGCGCTCTCCAGTTCGTCGACAAGGATATCGGACAGCGCCATGGATCCCTCTTGCGATACGTCATGCAGCGACGCCTGGGACATCGCGTAGCTCATGTCGACGTGCGGGATGGAGCCATCGCCGATGTTTCGATGGGTGACGTCCGCCGAGGGTTCGCGCTCACGCAGCAACGCGACGATCCGGCTGGAAAGGCGATAGCTCTCGGCCGCTTCGCCGCGCGGGCTGCAACTCACGTGTAGGATCTTCTTCATGGTGTTCATGCTACGACTGTCGTGGCCTAGACCAAAGAGCCATGAATGGAGTAAATAACTGGTCCATGGCTACCCACAAACCCAGCGATATCGGAACACTGGACACCGAGGCGAGCGCGCCTTATTACCGGCAGATTTACGATCGCTTCTGCGATGCGATCATCGGCGGCGTCATGAAGCCTGGCGATCGCGTCCCGTCGGCACGCGCCCTGGCGGAAGAACTCGGGCTGGCCAGAGGAACGATCGACGCCGCGTATTCCCTGCTGGTCGCCGAGGGTTACATCCAGTCGCGCGGCCAGGCCGGCACCATCGTTACGCCGGGTCTCAAACCCAGGGCTCCCGTCGGTACGCCCGAAAAGTCGCCAGCGCCCTCTCGCGTGCTCGCGAACACGTTTCGCCCGGATTCGATACGGCCCTTCCAGATGGGGCTGCCCGCCCTGGATGCGTTTCCGCGTAAGGTGTGGGCAAGGCTGGGCGCTCGCTGCGCGCGCGAGATGCAACCGTCCGACATGGTTCATCCGGCTGTGCATGGACTTCCGGAGCTCCGGTCCCAGATCGCGGCGTATCTTCAGGTGTCGCGGGGTATCGCGTGTTCGCCGACGCAGGTCTTTGTCACCTCCGGCTACCGCCATACGCTGTCGTTGATCGCGCAGGCGTTGTTGAAGTCCGGCGACAAGGTCTGGGTGGAAGACCCCGGCTATCCACCGACCAGTGACCTGCTCGGCCATCGACGGGTCACTGCGGTTCCGGTCCCCGTGGATCACGAAGGTCTCATCGTTTCCGAAGGCTTGCGATTGGCGCCTCGTGCGCGTGCTGCCGTGGTCACACCTGCCCATCAAAGCCCGCTGTGCGTGTCCTTGTCGCTGGCCCGGCGATGGGCCTTGCTCGAGTGGGCTACGCGCAACGAGGCGTGGATCATCGAGGACGACTACGACGGCGAGTATCGCTACGTCAGCCGGCCTCTGCCGGCATTGAAAAGTCTCGACAGGGAAGGGCGGGTGCTTTACGCAGGGACCTTCAGCAAGGTGCTCTTCCCGAGTATCCGCCTTGCCTATCTGGTGGTTCCCGAGGCGCAGGTGGAGCGTTTCGAGGAGGTCAGCCGGGTATTCGCCGGTGGAAGCCCCTGGCTGACGCAAGCTGTTGTCTCAGCTTTTATCAAGGAGGGCCACTTCGCAAGGCACATCCAACGCACGCGCAAGCTCTATGGCGAGCGACGTGACGCAACAGCGGCCGGCCTCGAGAGCGTGCTCGGCAAATACCTGAGCGTGGATTCCCAGCCGGGCGGCATGCACCTGATCCTGCGCTTGCTGGGCCGGCGCTCCGATCGCCGGCTGGTAGAACGCATGCTTGACGCCGGCCTGTACGCGGAGGCCCTGACCGACTGGACCGCCCGTCGCGACGGTGCCTCCGCATTGCTCGTCAACTTCACGAATGTTGAGTCGCAGGCGAAAGCAGAGACCCTTGGCAAGCGGATGCTCAACATCATGGCCTAGTACGGAACACGATACTTGGACCTTCTTACATGGGCCAAGAGGGAAGACGATGACATCCTCCTCCCAACGTGAAGCACAGCCATGAATCAGCGCATCGATTATTCCAAAGCCTCTCCTGACGGCTACAAGGCATTTGGCGGCGTCTACGTCACCGTACTGAAGGGCAGCCTGCCGAAGGAACTCATCGACCTGGTATACCTGCGCGTATCGCAGATCAACGGCTGCGCGTTCTGCATCGACATGCATTCGCGCGATCTGCTCAAGTCCGGGCTCGACGTGGAGAAGCTCGTGCTCGTTCCGGTGTGGAGCGATGCCGGCCACGTATTCAGTACCCGTGAGAAAAGGGCACTGGCGTGGGCCGAGACGGTAACCAACGTGTCGGCAACGGGTGTACCCGACGCGGACTACGAAGCGGCTGCCGGCGAATTCAACGCGGCGGAGCTTGCCGACCTGACCTATGCCATCGGCCTGATGAACGCCTTCAATCGATTCGGGGTCGCTTTCCGTTCGACCCCCGCCGCCAAGAACATCTGAGGACTACCGACATGGCCTGGACATTACTCAGCCTGGCGGGCGTGCTGGAGATCGCGTTCGCTGTTTTCCTCAAATCGTCGCTGGGCTTTACGCGGTGGTTACCTGCCGTGCTGACGGTAGTCACCGGGTTGTCGAGCGTGGTCCTTCTTTCGATCTCGCTGCGCACGCTCCCCGTCGGAACCGGTTATGCGGTCTGGACGGGGATCGGCGCGGCGGGTACAGCCATCATCGGCGTGGCATTTCTTGGCGATTCGGCGGCGCCCATGAGATTGCTGTGCATCGCGCTCATTCTCGGCGGGGTGATCGGGTTGAAGCTGGTATCGGGTGCTTGACGGGCGGTGACGGGGTTGACTGTAACGACTGTTACAGTTAGCCTTCGTCACATGACCACCCGTAAAGAAACGTTGCTCGAAGACCTTCTGGGTTACCTGCTGCGGGAAGGTATCTCCGATCTCTCGCTGCGCCCCATGGCTGAAGCGATCGGCACCAGCGCGCGCTTGCTCATTTTCCATTTCGGCACGAAGGATAACCTCCTGATGGAGGTGCTCGCCGAGATGCAGAACCGGTTGCAGCAGTCGTTCGTACGCCTGTCGGAGGCGGCGAGCCGATCCGAGTCGTCTGAGCCACTGTTCCGTTTGTTCTGGGACTGGGCCCTTCAGGAAGAGAACTTCGTCCACCTGAAGCTCCTGTACCAGCTGCACATGCTGGTGATACAGGACAGCGCAACCTACGGTCCGTATCTCAAGGGCAATGCGGTTAATTGGCAGAAGATGATCCGGAAGACACTGCCGGACTGCCACAAGAATGCCCCGATGGTCACGTTGTTCGGCGCGGTTTTCGACGGCCTGTTCATCGAACTCATGAGCACCGGCGATCGCAAACGAACTACCCGGGCACTCGACGAGTTCGTCCTGCTGATCCGTAGCCAGGTCGCATCCGCAACGTAGCCGAGGAAGCTTCCATGACTGATCGTCTTCTCCGTGCCTCACCCCGGTGGATGCTTTGCTCATTGCTGGTGATGGTTGCGCTCCAGTTACCCCTGGCCGGTATGCTTTTCCCGGGCCAGGGGCTGATGTCCCAAGTAAACAGGGAGATGGTGTACTGGAGCTCCGCGCTTCTTCTTCTCATCTATATCGTTCGCGTTGAACGACGGCCGTTAAGGTCGATCGGCTTGACATGGCCAACGGGAAGAAGCCTGGTATTCGGAGTAGCCGGAGCCGTGGCGATGATCGCCGGCATGGCAGTCATTTACCTCGTCGTATTCCCGGCGTTCGGCCTGTCGGACGCGACGCAGAACGCGGCCGCCGAGAACGAGCCGTTCGGCCTGCTGTTCTTCGTGGTTGTTCGAGCCGCTGTTCACGAGGAGCTTTTTTACCGCGGATTTGCGATTGAACGCCTGACGGAAATCACGGGTTTGCGCTGGTTGGCCGGTCTCATTTCGGTGATTGCTTTTACCTACGCCCATCTGAGCTATTGGGGTTGGGCGCACCTGATCGTTGCCGGCTATGGCGGCTTGGTGTTGACGGTCATGTATCTTTGGCGACGCGACCTTGCCTCCAACATGATCGCGCACTTCCTCACCGACGCCGTCGGATTTCTGCTCGGCGCTGTTTGACTGTCGTGAGCCAACAGGAGAGACATGGTGAACCAGGAAAGCCCTTCCTTACGCATTGACGAATACATTGCCGGACTTACTGACTGGCGCGGTCCGATGTTGGCGCGGCTGCGCAAGGCGATCCTGAAGGCGGATCCCGGTATCGTCGAGGCATGGAAGTGGATGGGAAGCCCCGTGTGGGTTCTCGACGGAAACCTCCTGGTCGGTAACGCGCACAAGGAAAAAGTCAAACTCACCTTTGCCCATGGCGCGGCCCTCGCCGATCCGGACAAGCTTTTCAACAACGGCTTCGGCGGCAAGGTGTGGCGCGCGATCGATGTCTTCGAGGGCGATGCGATCGATGGGAACGCTTTGACGGCGTTAGTAAGAACCGCCGTCGCGTTCAATCGTGGGAAGGCGAAGAGTAAATCACGCTAACTAGGGCGGATCACGGTGATCCTTACTTCGTCTGCTCCGTGAATGTGGTTGAGGCGAGACGAAGCACATCTTGCTTGAACAGGTAGATCGATACTGCCAGCAAGACCACGTCCTTCATGAGGAAGGGAACATTGCCTACCATTGCCGGGAAGCCACCGGCTGATTCTGCCCAGCCGTGAGGCATGAACGGAATGATCGTAACTGTGCCCACGAAGGTGGCGATGGAAGCCAACGCACCCGCCGCGCCAAGCTTTCGGTTCCAGAACCCTGCCAGAAGCAGAATACCGGTGGTCCACTCGGACACGCCCAGAAAGGTGCTCGCCCCGCGGATGCCGAATGCCGGATACATCCAGGAGATCAGCGGGCCGTTGCCGATGTAAGGAATGAGGATTTGCGCCTCGTAGTCGAACCACTTCTGATAACCGAAGAAGGCAAAAATGATGACCATCGAGGCGCGAAGCAGGTGGTAGTCGATATCCGACGTGAAGAATGCCGAACTCGAAAGTGCGTGGTTTTGGGTTTTCATCGTTAGCTGCCGAAGTTGACGAGTTGGATGTGAAGTCGTTCAGTCGACTGCGGGGAAGTCCACGTCCGTGTCATTGATGCGATTGAACGTGTTGGTGAACATCGTCAGCGAGATAGCCAGGGAGATGGCCACCAGTTGGGCATCCGAATAGCCGGCAGCCCGGATATCCGCGACCGCGTCAGCCGGCACGGTGCCGCTCTCGCGCATGACACGGAGAACGAAGGTGATAAGTGCATCGCGCTTGATGTCACCGGTCGGTGCCATGTGGCCGATGGCCCGGGTGGCCTCGGGCGACAGGCCGGTCATCGTTGCGAGCATGGTGTGTGCCGCAACGCAGTAGTCACAGCCGGTCTGCGCGCTCACTAGCAGTTTGATCGTCTCGAGATCCTTCTTGCCCAATCCAGCGGAAGCCAGCGCGGTTTCGGCGGCCAGGTAAGCCATCAGGACGTTGGGTGCGAGGTGACCTACGGCAGCGAAGAGGTTGGGTACCTGTCCGCCAGTCATCTTGCGGACCTGGCTGTAAACCTCGGCGGTGGCACCGGCGGCGGTATCGACGGCGGGGATAATCATTCGGCTCATGGCGTGCTCCTCATGGGAGGTGGTTGGGATGGAGAGATTCTCCGCCCCCAACATGACCTCGACGAGCCCCAATTGATTCGATATTATCCTCAAAAGGATCAGGTGGCCGTATGTCACACGACGTCGATTGGCTCAGTCGTTTCCTCGCCACGCTATCCGTCACGGGCCGGCTGGAAATTCGGTGCTCGTATGGCGCGCCCTGGGACATCACCTACGTCGACTCACCGCCCGGCGAGATGCCCTATCACCTGGTAATTCGCGGCAAGGCTGTCCTCGAGCCTCCGACGGGCGGCGAACACGTCACGCTCACCGCGGGCGATATCGTGGTGATGCCACAAGGCGGAGGACATGTCCTGCGCGATGGCAGCGGTCTGCCCCCTGGCCCGGTGCATGAGCGCGACGCATTGAACGTGCTGCTAAGTGAAAATGAAGGTGAGGGCGAGCGACTTGAAATGTTGTGCGGCCGCTTCGTGATCGCCGCGCCCCACGACCGTTGGCTCCGCCACTACCTGCCCTCGACGCTCGTCGTACGTGCGGGAAAGCGCGTCACGCACGGTGAGGTATCCGCGAAGGCCCGGTTGGGCCGGCTGGTGTCGCTCATGCGCGAAGAGAGCCTCGACGGCGGCCTGGGCGGCTACGCCCTCTTGAACGCATTGTCGGCCGCACTCTTTGCCATCGTGCTGCGGGCGTCGAGTGAAGCGGAAGCACCTCCCGCGGGACTGCTGGCGTTGGCGGCACATCCGCGGCTCGCCCCTGCCATCTCGGCGATGTTCAGCGACCCGGCGCGCGCGTGGACCCTGCCTGAGTTGGCCGCCTTGAGCAGCATGTCGCGGGCGACGTTCATGCGACGCTTCCAGGAAGGACTCGGACACTCGGCAAGCGAGCTGCTGCAGGATATCCGGATGAGTCTGGCGGCTAACGATCTGAGGAACCCCGGCCGCGCCACGGAGGCCGTTGCCGATGCGGTGGGTTATCAATCCGTCTCGGCGTTCCGGCGGGTGTTCACCGAGCGGATCGGGATGACGCCAGGGGCGTGGCGTCGGCAGTTCATCGAGGCAAGCCCCTCGTGATAAGCGATCGGCTCTCAGAAGCCGCGTAGATCGTCGACCGGTAAAGCCAGCGTTCCATCGGTGATTCGTTCCAGCGTGCGCCCGACCACGTCGACGTCGTTGTCGAAGCTGCCATGGGCCGCACTGATGGTCGTGCCCGAGAGACTCGTCCTGACCTTGTTCGCGGTGGTGAGGTCGATGCGTCTGTCCAGGCCACTCTGCTTCGCGGCCTGGCGCCAGTTGCCCAGCGCTTCGCCTGAACTCGACGAGCCGTCCCAGCGGTCGTACGCAACGTCCATGACATTGGCCAGGCCAAGGATGGGTGTGCGCACGTCCCGTTCGAGCGCGTCGGAGACGAGATAAAGCAGCGACTTTCGATACACGGCACCCACGTCGTCGTCGCGCTCATTCTCGTCGGAGAGGATGTCCAGGAACATGTTCTTCATCAGTGCAGCGTGAGGCGCGAAGTGGCTGTTGGCAAATTGGACGGTGCACGCCGGCGCGTAAAGATGGATGGACTTCGCCTTGGCATCCAGCCCCCGCGTTGCCAGCAGATCGACGAGCCAGCCGAGAAAGATCGCCCCGGCCGAGTGACCGACCAGGTGGATTTCCAGTTCGTCGCCCCAGCTCTTTTCGAGGTTCTGCAGCGCGGTCACCAGCAGATCGACACCGCGGGTCGGCAGGCTCGCACCTTCGGCGTTGTCCTTCATCTCACTCCAGATCGGGCGGGCCAACGGACGACCCACGGTCGTCTCGATCAGCGCATCCGTCGCGTCGGTCAGGGCTTCCCGGATGCCGCCCGCACGTGACGTGGCACCTCGAAATTTGTCGGCGAGGATGTCCTCGATCGACTCGAGCACGCCTGTCTTCCACACCATGAACAGGGGGTAGCATCCGTTACCGATGAAGTACTGCCCCATGACGCCGGCACGCTTGATCGCGGCTTCCTCGCTGTTCAGCCCACCGTGCGCGTAGATGACCAGCCGCTTTGGACCCTTCGGCTGCTGGCGAAACCACTGGTCGGGTAACGTGCATGCCTGATATACCAGCCCTCGACTCAGCTCGTCCTGGGTGAGGTAGCGCGATACGCGTCCATCGTTCCCAAGCACGATGCTGTGCTCATAGGCGTCCGCCTCATTCCATGCGCCGGAGCGGTCGGCTGCGCGACCTGAGGTCCCGGTCATGCCTGCCGCGCGCTGGCCGAATACCAGGCCCCGTACCCCCATTGCCGCGACCCATGCATCCATGCCGTTCGCCAGCCAGTCGGCGTACGTCAGCACGCCGAAGCCACCGCTTCCCCAACTCGTGCCCCAGGAATTCTGCACGACGAAACCACGGGTATTGAAACCGACCAGTGCGAACGCGTGGCCGTCGGTCTGCGAGGGATGGCCGTCGAAGGCGATCTCGGGCAAGGCGTCATGCCCGGTGACCTTGTGGCGAACGTGGGGTACGTTCTGCCAGCCAGCGTGCGTGTTGGCCGAGACGTAGATGGCCCCGACTTCGAGGATAGCGGCCTGCAGGTCGGTAATCGTCGCGACGTCGATGCGGTAATAGACACCAAGCGTATTCGCCGTGGCACGGTCGGCATAGCCGAACCTGGGAGGACGCGTATCCCCGGGTACGTAAGGCCAGTCGTTCTCGAGGCAGGCGCCATTGTAGAACCAGCCTTTCAATGCGCCGCGGCAGCTCGATCCATCGTAGTTCTCGCCTGCATACTCGTCGTACCGCCGCGCAAAGTTGTAAAGCATCCGCGGACTGACCGACTCCAGCTTTCGGGCCTCATTGGCTTTTCGCCAACGCAGATAGTTGATGACGCAGGCCAGGCCGAAACCCGTGCACGCACCCTCGGAGCCCTGATCGAGAATCAGTCCGGCGCGGCTATAGACGGGCAGGAGCGCTTGTATCTCCGCATCGCTCGGTGAGCAGTCCGGCAGGCTGCGCGGCGGTGGCATATAGGAACGATCGCGGAGGTCGACGGGATCTTTGCTGGCATTCAAGGTGCGGACCGGTGTCTGGGTCTGGCTCGGCGTTCCCTTGCGAGCACGCGCCGTGAGGCCAGTCCGCGCAGCGACAGGCCAGACGGTGTCAGCCAGTCGAAACACACTGCTGAACTTGTCCAGTCCGTAGGTGCCGCCGTTGACGAGCTTGCGCGCGACCGTCAACTTGTTTGCCGCCAACGCGGCTTGCATCGGGCCGGCGACATCGTTGAGGAAGGTCGCCAGTAGCACGGCGGCGACCTCCGGTGCATTGGCCAGGTCCGGGAAGCTCTCGATGTCCAGGCCGATCTTGGCGGCGTAAGTGTGATAGTTGGCGCGTCCGGTCAACTGCACGAACCCGCGACCGCGAAAACGCGCGCCATCACCGGGCTGCGTGTTTCCCAGCGACTTACGACCGTCGTAGGCGCTGAAGGGCGGGGAGCCGGGCGTCGTGTTGAAGTGCGAGGGAAACTCAGAGATCGGGACGAAACCTTCTGTCTCGGCGCGGATCGTTCCCAGCGCGCTACAGATCATCGCCCGGTTCACCAGCCCGACGACATTCAGCGCTGCGGCGACATAGGGAAGGTTGCGCGCGATGTTGGACGCTTTTGTCGCCGGGAAAAGCTGCTTCACAGCGTCCAGCGTCAGGGGCACGGCAGTGGCCTGAAGCGTGACCATGCCCAAGACACTCTGGCAATAGGGACCGATGATCGCATCGGCGACAAGCCCGACGCCTGACTGCCAGCTTCGGGCCGCCGCGTCGGTGAGATCATCGAACGCATTGCCCGAAGCCAGGCCCGGGAAGTCACCGGCGTGGCTGTTCAACGCCGATGCGAGTTTTTTGCGCAGTTGCGCTACATCAGGACCCGACGCGCCCTTCGTCAGAAGCATGGTCACGGCTTGATATCCTTCGTCCGAACGGACGCTTATGCTGGAAGGGCAGCATGGCGCCTGAGCGATGAAGGTCGCAATATGACTTTCAGAGTGCTGAAGACGTACGAAAAACTACCGGTGTAAATTCGGCACAGCACTGTGCCTCCCGTGATTCGCGATATCATCTCACGCTGATTTTCAAGAGAGTCTTATCGTGGAAACGTCTGATATGCCCGCCTGTCCCCGTTGCAGCATGGAGAATACCTACCCCGACGGCGACATCTACGTCTGTCCGGACTGCGCGCACGAATGGCCCCAGCAGTCGGCGAATGTCGCGGATGGCGCCGCTGTTGTGCGCGACGTTCACGGCAACGTGCTCGACAACGGCGATTCCGTCGTCGTCATCAAGGATCTGAAAGTAAAAGGCTCGTCCATTCCGCTCAAGCAGGGATCGATCATCCGAAATATTCGCCTGGTCGACGGCGACGTCGAGCACATCGAAGGCAATTCGGACAAAATCAAGGGTCTTGTGCTGAAGGTGTGTTTTCTGAAGAAGGCCTGAGCCACGCGCGTAAGTGTGGACGCCCGCAATTGACTGTAACAAGTGTTACATTTAGCATTCTGTGCTTATCTGGCGCTTGAGAACCCGACGCGATGCGAATACTGATACTTGGCGCAACGGGCCTGGTGGGGAGACACACTCTCGCGCGGGCATTGGCAGACACGCGTATCCGACAAGTCATTGCCCCGAGTCGTCGCAGCCTGGCTTCACACCCAAAGCTCGTCAATCCGGTGGCCCAGCAGATCGAATCCTTGCTCCATGAAGCCGATCACTGGCCACTGGATGCGCTGATATGCGCGATGGGAACCACGATCGGCACGGCCGGCTCGAAAGAAGCCTTTCGTCACGTCGACTACGAACTGCCCCTTGCTTTCGCTGGCCGAGCTGTTCGTCAAGGCGCAAAGGCACTCGCCCTGGTTTCGTCGCCCGGGGCATCGCTCACCCTGCCGCTGTACTACAACCGCACCAAGGGCGAGCTCGAACGCGACATACAAGGGCTGGGCTACACCTCGCTCACGATCGTCCGCCCGGGCATGATCGGCGGCGACCGGAAAGAGTTCCGACTCGCCGAGCGCCTCGTTCTTCCGGTGGCAGCGGCGCTTCGGCCGCTGTTGCCCAAGGGCCTCTGGATAAATCCAGCGGAGCGTATCGCCGATATCCTGGTCGATGCGGTTATCGCCCAGACGCAAGGGCTGCACCGGATCGCATCCAGGGACGTCGTCGAGTACCGCGATTAATCGTTCCGCGACGCCCTCGCCTTGAACTGCGCGCGCATGTCCGCAGGCAGCCCACCTTTCTCCAGCGACTGGTCAAGCTGACTGACTCGTGCGCGGAAGGCTGCCACTTCCTGGGCAAAGCGCTCGGGGTGGTAGTCGATGAGGCGATCGGCCTGTGCCGCTTCGGAGAGTTCGTCAGGGATACCGCCGAACTCGGTCCAGTGGCTCTTCAGCCATTCGACCGCCTCGCGCACGTCTCGCATTTGACCCGCAAGACCGTCGACATCCGGTGCGTCGTTGGGCCAGGTGACTTCCACCATCTGGGCGTTGGCGAAATCGTGCACGGGCAATGCTACCTGCAGCGCAAGTGTGCGGCCCTCGAGACGCCACGTGCCGGGCGTGAGATCGGCGTCGCCGTCCACACGTTTCACGGGCTGGCCATCGACGGTCACGTTCGACGGCATGGCCGAGGCCATGAAGGCGACGCTCCAGCGTCGCGTCGTCGGCATGCCCGCATAGTGACCTGCGCGGGGAGCGATACGCAGGCGCACCGCGTGCTTCGACCACTCGGTGGCCAGTGCGGTCCGCGCGAACGCCGTGCCGCGATATCCCTCGTCGTCGCCTGCGTCTTCGTATAGTTCGGTCTGCTGGCTTTTCCCGGGGTAAACGACAATGGTGCGAGCACCATCGTCGTTCGCCACGCTATGGGTGGGATCGCTGTTGGTCGGCACGATGGCGCCTGCGCGTGCGAACACCGGCACGTCGTCGAGCCGGTAGCGACCGCCGACGATTCGGCCACCCTCCCGTGTGCGCCCGCGCGTCACGTCGAACCATTTGCCGCTGGGAAGCCATGTGTCCTGTTTTGCGAAGCCATCGGCATCTGCCGCCGCGGTCACGGGAGCCACCAGAAGGTCGTCGCCGAACATGTACTGCCCGCTGGACCGGTACGCCTTCTCGTCTTCCGGCCACGCGTAGTACATGGGCCGGACCAGCGAGATACCGGTGTCAAAGGCTTTGCGACCCATCGTGTACGTGTAGGGAAGCAGGGTGTAGCGCGTGAGTACGGTGTGGCGTAGTGCATCGAACTGCGCCGGCGCGAAGCGCCAGGGTTCCTTGCGCAGATCGGGATTCTTCGTGGTGTGCGTCCGCATGATCGGGCTGTACGCGCCGAATTGCATCCAGCGAATGTAGAGCTCCGGGTCGATCCGGCGCGTCGCCGGATCGCTCTCATCGCGGAAGGTATGGCCGCCCAGATCGTGACTCCAGTAGCCGTACAGCACGTTGGAGGCGGTGGCGGTGAAACGGGGTTGGAAGGCCAGCGATCCCCATGAGATGATGGAATCGCCCGAGAAACCGATCTGGTAACGATGGTTACCCAGGCCGCCCCAACGGTGATAGATGAGCGCACGCTGCTCACCCTGCTGCTGCATGTGGGTGAAGAAAACATGGTTGAGCCACCAGGTGTTGCTCAGGCCAGGCAGTGCCTTCGACTCTCGCCATTGCTGCCAGTCCAGCCACCAGAAGCTCACGCCCATGTGTTGCAGCGGATCGAGGACGGCATGGAACAACGCAGCCATATAAGCCGGGTCCGCGGCTTCGAATGCCAGCGGCTTAGCCGGATCGGCCTTCAGATCCCCCATGAAGCGACCGTAGGACTCCTCGTGAGGCAGGACGCCGGAAGCCGGGTGCAGATTCAGCGTGACCTTGAGGCCTTGCCCCCGCAGCCACTGGAGCAGGCGTTCCGGCTCCGGAAAGAGAGCGCGATTCCAGGTGAAGCCTGTCCAGCCCATGGTCTGTCCGTTGATGTCATCCCGCGGATGTACAGACGAGAGCCCATCGGTACGGTGCCAGTCCATGTCGATGACCAGCACGTCGAGCGGAATGCGATAGCGCACGAAGTCGGCGACGACATCGCGCAGTTCGCTGTCACTGTAGTTCCAGTAGCGCGACCACCAGTACCCGAAGGCGTAGCGCGGCGGTAGCGGCTCTCGACCAGCCAGCAGCGCGAAATCCTGCAGGGCCGCGGCGTAATCGTGGCCATACCCGAAAAAGGTCCAGTCAGTGCAGCCCTCACAGGCCCTGCGATGAACCCACGGTAGTTTCTCGTTGCCGAAGACGAAACTGCCGGTGTCGTCGACCACGTGCCAGCCTTCGCGCGAGAGCAGGCCATCGCCCAGATCGAGGGGCGTGTTATCGGCAGCGTGGCGGTCACCGTCGACCTGGTCGAGGGTGCGAGCTGTGCCGCCGAGGTTGGCGGTGTCCTTCTGGCCGGGATGCCAGTTGAAAGAGGTTTTCGCCTTGCTGGAAACGATGCCAAGGTTGTCAGCCGTAAAGACGCCCGTGCCTTCTTTGTAGCGAAGAGTGATGTCGCTGGTGCGAATGACCAGCCAGCCTTTCTCGTGAGAGACCTTCGCGTCGACGGCAGGGGCGCCTGTGCGCGTCGCAAATACCAGCGACGGCGCGTCTTCAAAGCGGCCGCCTTCGGCATACTCCATACGGATGACGCGCGGCGTAAGCACGGTGAAGCGGGCGGATCCGCTGATGACAGGTGGTGTGGATGCCTGGACGACCGATGTGCCGGTCAGGAGCAATACCGTCGAAAACAAGATCTTCCGCGCTAGCATCATGCGTTTGGCCCCAGTCGGAGAACGCCCGGGCAGCCCGGGCAACACCCGACCGTAACATGTCACGCTGGCTTCGCACTGCGTCATCCGGCACAGTCCGACGGCGCCTTCAACGTACCTGTATCTTATGGTTCTTCCCCTTCCCTGGAGACCTCAGTCATGAAGCCACTAATGACGTTCGCTGCACTCGTGTTAGCCGGTACAGCCGCTCTCGCCACCCCCGCCTCCGCCGCCCTGAAGGAAGGCACACAGGCGCCGGACTTCGCCGCGCCGGCCTACCTCGCTGGCAAGCCGTTTACTTTCAGGCTCGCCGATGCCCTGAAGGAAGGCCCGGTGGTGGTCTACTTCTTCCCGGCAGCGCACACGGATGGCTGCAATGTCGAAGCCCACATGTTTTCGGAGGCGATCGACAAGTTCAAGGCGCTGCACGCCACGGTGATCGGCGTGACGGCGGGCAACACCGGTGAGCTGGCGGATTTCTCGAAAGAGAACGAACACTGCGGCGGCAAGTTCCCGGTGGCGGCCGACGAGGGTGCGAAAATCGCAAAAGAGTACGACGCCATGCTGATGCTTCGGCCGGGCTGGTCGGACCGTACGTCCTATGTGATCGCCCCATCCGGGAAGATCACGCACGTCTATTCGAGCCTCAAGCCGCAGAAGCATGTCCAGGAGACGCTCGACGCCGTGAAAGCGATCGAGGGTAACCACTAAACGGTGCAGCTCGATTCGACGCCCGAGGTCCGACGGGATTGCGCCGTGTTCGATCTGGACAAGACGCTGCTGTCGGCGGATTCAACCGTAGCCTGGATGCGCGGCTTGCTTAGCGCGTCTCCATGGAAGCGGCTTGCCTTACTGCCGGTCCTTCCCGTGGCATGGGTTCTTCTTCACCTCTCCTGGGCGAGACGCGCGGGCGCGTCCGTCCTGCTGTGGATTACCACCTACGGACTTGATCGCTCTGCCGTGGAGCAAAGCATCGACGCGTTCGCGACGCGTTTCGAGGGAGGCCTGCAAGGCTTGCGCTGGTTTGACGATGGCATGGAACGACTCGGGGAGCACATCGCCCGTGGCGATCGTGTGGTTGTCGTTACGGCGGCTCCCCAATGGCTCGCCGAGCGGTTGCTCGTTGCCTTCGGCAGCGATCTGGAAGTCATCGGCTCGACCCTGCGAAGGGCAGGTGGCGGCTGGATCATGCAGCGCCACTGCCGCGGCGCCGAGAAGTGCCGGATGCTTTCCGAAGCGGGATACGGTGAATCGTGGCGGTACGCCTATAGCGACAGCGAGGATGACTCGCCGATGCTTGCACGGGCACAGGAAGCCTTCCTCATCAACCCGAGTACGACGACTCAACGACGAGCCGCCGCACGCGGAGTGGTTCATGCCACGACGGTTCGATGGCGGTAGGCCGAATCAGAACGGCTTGGTCGGCAGATATTTCCCGTTCAACGTGATCACCGCACGTTCGCCGCCATCGGGATCTGACACCTTTTTCACGTCGAGCTTGAAGTTGATGGCACTGATGATGCCGTCACCGAACTTCTCATGGACCAAAGCCTTGAGAGTCGTTCCATACACCTGGATCATTTCGTAGAACCGGTAAATGGTCGGGTCGGTCGGCACGCCGTTGCCGATGCTTCCGCGCACAGGAATGGTCTGTAGCAGGGCAATCGCGTCCTGGTCCAGCCCGAGCTTCTTGCCCACGACCTCAGCGGCGTCAGCGGGCAGCGGATGCTGGCCGAGCAGGGCGGCGGTGACAAAGGCCTCCGACAAGCCGGTGCCGTCGGCAATCTGGGCGAAGGTCAGCGACTTCTTCGCCTTCGCGAGGACGATGGTGTCAGCGAGGTCGAGGCGGGAAACGTTGCGAAACTGGGTCTGGGTCATGTCAGGTCTCGGTGTGTGGACAGTGGGATCAAGCAGCCGGATCAAGCAGCCACGCGGGATGGCGTAGCGGTTGCGCAGGCATGGGGATGGCCTGCCAGGGAGACAAATTCGCCGGTCGTTCCGTCGTACGCATCGATGCCGCCGCTCTCGATGTCGTAGAACCAGCCGTGCAGGGCCAGGCGTCCTTCCTTCAGCGCCAGGCGCACGGACGGATGGGTTTGCAGGTTGGCGAGCTGCGAGACGACATTTTCGCGGCCCATCGCTTCGATCTTGGCGGCGGCGCTTTCGTGTGAGCGGGCTTCGTTGACGACACGTGCCGAGTCGGCATATCGCAACCAATGGGCGACGGCAGGCATGTCGGTCATGCACGTGCAGTTCGCGATGGCCGACATCGCACCGCAGCTGGAGTGTCCACAGACAACGATATCAGTCACTTTCAGTGCGACCACGGCGTACTCGACCGTCGCGGTGACGCCGCCGGGTTCGGGCCCGTATGACGGCACGATGTTGCCGGCATTGCGGATGACGAAAAGCTCCCCGGGCTCTTGCTGGGTCACCAGCTCCGGTACCAGGCGGCTGTCCGAGCATGAGATGAAGAGCGTACTGGGGCTCTGGCCGCCAGCCAGGTCCTTGAACAGCTTCGCCCGGGCGGGGAAAGCGTCATGCTGGAATTTGAGGATGCCGTTGATGATGTCTTGCACGATGAGCTCCGCGTCTGGCTGGTGGGAGCGAGACTAGGGCGGGACCGGCATAACGTAAAATACCGAGTTATAATGAAGTCCATCGGATTTTCTTATGGATTCCCATGCTCTCGCGCCATGTCAGATATTTTCTGGCCGTAGCAGCGCACGGCAGCTTCACGCGCGCCGCGACGGCGCTGCATGTCTCCCAGCCAGCGTTGTCCCAGCAGATAAAGCAGCTCGAAGAAAGTCTCGGGGCACAGCTGTTCGACCGCTCGGGACGCGCAACACGACTGACGGACGCCGGAGAGGTCTATGCGAACCATGCGCGCAAAGCTCTCAGGGATCTGGAGGAAGGCCGGCGAGCCATTCACGATGTCGGAGACCTCAGTCGGGGGTCGCTACGCATTGGCGTGACACCGACCTTCACAGCCTACTTCGCCGGGCCCCTGATCGAGTCGTTTCACGGCCGATACCCGCACGTGACCCTGTCGCTGCGCGAGATGCCGCAGGAACGCATGGAGGCGTTGCTTGCCGAAGACACGTTGGACATCGGCATCGCATTCGACGATGTCCACTCGGCTGACATCGAAGCCACGCCACTGATGATCGAGTCACTCGCCCTGGTCGTCGGACGGCAACATCCGCTGGCAAAGCGACGCAGGGTGGGGGCTGATGCGATCGGCAGCGAGTCGATGATCCTGTTGACCGAGGAATTCGCAACGCGCGAGCAGATCGATCGCTACTTCCGCGAGAATCGTATCCGGCCGATCGTGGCGATCGAGGCCAACTCCATCACAGCCGTCGTCGAAGCGGTTCGGAGAACGACGCTCTCGACGCTTCTTCCTGCCGCCATTGCCCATGGCAGCAAGGACCTTTTCGCCATCGCCCTGGAGCCCCAGACCCTGCAACGGACCGCGGCACTCCTCGGGCGCAAGACCGCCTATCGAAGTGCGGCTGGTCAGGCGTTCACCGCACTGGCGCGCGAGCTTGCCGGTTCACTCGAAGAAATGTGATGTCCGTTGCGATTTGAGGCAGGGCGAGCCGCCGGGGGCGGTAACGTGCACAAATTGTCATAACCCGTCGTGATAATCGCCGGCGCAGGGGACAACCAGCGCACGGGGATACGCATGACGATCCAGGACCGACGACACTTCCTGAAGCTTTCCCTTGGCGCGGCGGGTGCCGCGTTCACGGCGTCGGTACTGCCGCCATCCATCCAGAAGGCGCTCGCGATACCCGCGGCACGTCGTACTGGCACGCTCAAGGACGTCGAACACGTGGTCATCCTCATGCAGGAGAACCGCTCGTTCGATCATTACTTCGGCAGCATGCGCGGCGTGCGAGGCTTCGGTGATCCCCGGACACTCACGCTCTCCAGTGGCCGCTCAGTCTGGCACCAGCCGCTGACCGCCGGCAGTGACGACTATCTGCTCCCGTTCCGCCCGCAGGCGGACAACCTCGGCCTGCAGTTCATCGAAGATCTTCCGCACGGCTGGAACGATACGCACGGCGCCTTCAACGCCGGCAAGTACGACCAATGGGTGCCGTCGAAGGGCACGACGACCATGGCTTACCTGACGCGCGAGGACATCCCGTTCCACTATGCGCTGGCGGACGCCTTTACCGTCTGCGACGCGTATCACTGCTCGATGCTTTCCTCGACCGATCCCAACCGTTACTACATGTGGACCGGTTACGTCGGCAACGACGGGCAGGGTGGCGGACCGGTGCTCTCCAATGCGGAGCTGGGCTACGGCTGGACGACCTACCCGGAACGTCTCGAGGCGGCCGGCGTGTCGTGGAAGATATACCAGGACGTGGGTACCGGCCTCGACGCGGCGGGCGGCTGGGGCTGGGGTTCCAATCCCTACATCGGCAACTATGGCGACAACTCGCTCCTCTACTTCAATCAGTACCGGAATGCCGAGCCGGGCAACCCGTTGTACGACAAAGCCCGCACGGGCACGAATACGCTGAATGGGCAGTCGCTGTTCGACCTCCTGCAGAAGGATGTCATGGCCGACCGCCTGCCGCAGGTTTCATGGATCGCGGCACCCGAAGCGTATACCGAGCACCCTAGCTGGCCCGCCAACTACGGTGCCTGGTATGTCGACCAGGTGCTCGATGCCTTGACGGCCAATCCGGACGTCTGGAGCAAGACGGCGCTGTTCATTACCTACGATGAAAACGACGGCTTCTTCGATCACATGCTGCCGGCGTACCCGCCGCAGTCACGCGACCGGGGGCTGTCCACGGTCAGCATCGATGGTGAAGTCTACGCGGGCGGCAACGGTTTCAATGCGGGCGTTTACGGCCTTGGCGTGCGTGTACCGATGATGGTCGTTTCGCCGTGGAGCAAGGGCGGCTGGGTGTGTTCGGAGACCTACGACCATACGTCCATCCTCCGTTTCCTCGAGCAGCGCTTCGGTGTGCGCGAGCCGAACATCTCTGCCTGGCGGCGTGCGGTCTGCGGCGACCTGACCCGCGCCTTCGATTTTGAAGGCCACGATGGGCGCGTGCCGCCTTTGCCCTCGACCACGGGCTACCAGCCTGATCGCACTACCCACAGTGACTTCAGTCCGACGCCGCCGACTCACCAGCAGCTTCCGCGACAGGAGCGTGGGCAACGTCCGGCGCGTGCACTGGCCTACGCACTCGAAGTGACAGGCAAGCTCGACCAGGCACAGGGACGTTACGTCCTTGGATTCGGCAACACCGGCGACATCGGTGCCTGCTTCAGCGTGACCTCGTCGCTCCGTTCCGACGGTCCGTGGACCTATACGGTGGAAGCCGGTAAATCGTTGTCCGACTACTGGACCAGCTCCAACAGCGGCGATGCGTACGACCTCACCGTGATCGGGCCGAACGGCTTCCTTCGCCAGTTCAGTGGCAAGCAGCCGGGTCTGGTCGAAGATCGCCGGCGTCTTGCGCTACCCGAGGTCACGATGTCCGAGGGACGTCATTCGGGTGAGTTGCATCTGGTCATGAGCAACGAGGGTGGGCGTCCTTGCGCCATTACGATCGAAGCCAACGCGTATCTCCGCCAACCGCCGCAGCGTTTCTGGCTGCAGCCGGGGGAGCACGCGGAGGCCCGGTTCGATATCACCGGCTGCGACCATTGGTACGACCTTACCGCGACCAGTGATTCCGATGCGTCGTTTCGCCGGCGGTTCGCGGGGCACCGCGAGACCGGGCAGGCATCCGTCTCCGATCCGGCGTTCTCCTAGCCAGGGGAACCTCGGTCACTGGGGCAGCTCGCCAGCCGACTGTTCGGCGGCGAGGTAGCTGGCGTACCAATCCGGCCAGTTCTCGTCGTGCTGGCCGCCGGTTCGCTTCTCGTGCTCGCCGTGCGCAGCCCCCGCCCGGCGTAGCGCAGCCGCAAGGTCGCTGGCCGAGGCAAATGTCGTGATGCCGGTATCGATCCGCCCAGGCAGGCGCTGGGTGATCTCCTGGAAGAGCCACCCATTGCCATCGGGATCGGCGAACGAAGCGAACGAACGGTAGCTGCTGCGCTCCTTATCCGGGCCGCTGACCCTGACCCGTCCGAACAGGTACGGCTCGTCTGGCCCAGCGTGAGCGTCGCCGGCACCGTGGAACACCTCGCTCACATCGACGCCGCGGCGGATCAGTTCGTCGCGGGCGGCCTCGATGTCGGAGACGATCAGGTACAGACCCTGCGCGGACCCAGGGGCCGCCGCGGTGACGTTCTTTCCGAAGATGACCGAACAACCGGAGCCGGGCGGCGTGAACTGGATGACGCGGAAGTAGCCATCGTCCGAAGCGAAATCGGCGTCCAGTCGCCACCCCAGTTCGCCGTAAAATCGCTTGGCGCGATCGACGTCGGAAACGGGGATGACCACGATCTCGAGCTTCATATTGACTGCAGCACTGCTCATGCGAACCTCCGAAGGAATCGGCCGCCGAATGCCATGCGTGTCATGTTGCAGATGCAGATCCCCCTACGTCTTGGAGGTTCTTCCGTAGGAGCCGATTCATCGGCGAAGGGTGCTCGCGATGCCGCTGACGGCTACCAGCCCGGCGACGATGAACGCCATGCCTAGCCACTCGCTGTTGGTGGGTTTCTCGTGCAGAACGACCCAGGCCATCAGCACGCTGATCACGGGGACGGCCAGTGACGACACCGAGGCCACCGCAGTGGGTAGCCGGCGCACGACCAGTAGCCACAGCGTCCATGCCAGGCTGGTGGCAAGGATCACCGAGTACGCCAGGCCCGCGATGAAGGTCGGGCTCCAGTCGATGGATCGCTGGGGAACCAGCACGGCGACAACGCCCAGTGCGACAGCGCCGAAAGCCATTTGCCATGCGGTAAAGGTGAGCGGGTCGGGCTGGTGGCGTTGGAACATGCGCTTGCTGGTGACGGTGCCCAACGCCCAGCACATGCCGCCCAGCAAGGCGAAGGCCGTGCTGACCGGATTGCCCAGCCCGTTCCATGGCGCGATGACAAAGGTGAGGCCGGTGGCTGCCAGGGCCAGCCCGATCCAGTGCCGACGCAACGGGCGCTCGCCGAGCAACAACCAGGCCAGCAGCACGGCCCAGAACGGCATGGCGTAAGCCAGCAACACCACGTGCCCCGTGCCTCCGGAGGTCAACGCAAATTGACCCAGGCCCTGAAAGGCTGCCGTCTGGGCCAGTCCGGTGACGATGGTTCCGCCCAGGGGAGGGCAGGCCAGGGGACGACGCATCACTACAAGCACGACGAACAGCAACGCAGCCCCGATGAGGTAGCGCAGCGCGCAGAAGTCGAACGGCCCGGCGTAGCGCAGCACCAGCTTCATCACGATCCAGCTGAATGCCCAGATGACGACGGTCGCGCCCAGTGCGACGACCGCGCCCGTTGATGCTCTTGCTTCGTTCATGCCCGGCCGACGTAAAGATCGAAGTCCTTATCTTGGCCTATTCGGGCACATACCTGTAACCAAACGCGTCTCGAGGGCGAAGACCCATTGAGCTATCTGGCTCTTTCGGAGACGCGACCATGAACACCACACAAAAGCTGGCTGCCGCCCTTGCCGGGGTACTGGCGGCCGCAAGCGCCGTCCACGCGCAGGATCGCCCGCTCGATCAACGGCGCTTCGACTCACCCTACGTCTACGTTATGTCCAACGACATCCAGGGCAACAGCGTCGCCGTGTTACGTCGCAACTTTTTCGGGGGCCTGGAAAAGGTGTCGGTCACGTCGACGGGAGGGAAGGGCGTCGGCGTCGGCACCACGGCTCCGCCCCCGGACCCGCTCGGTTCTCAGAATGCGCTGATCAGGAGCGAGGACGGCCGTCTGCTCTTCGCCACCAATGCGGGCTCCAATCAGGTGTCCGTATTCGCTATCGAGGGCAGCCGCCTGCGCCTGATCGACGTCCAGCCTACCGGCGGTACCTATCCGGTCAGCGTCGCCCAGAGGGGCAGTCGCCTCTATGTTCTCAACAGCGCCAACACCTCCACGATCACGGCATTTCAGATCACCGCCGGAGGGCAGCTCGTCGCCTTGCCGGCGGAGACGCGCCTGCTTGGCACGGATGCTCCCCTGGTCGGCAACCAGCCCAACGTTGGCATGACCCCGGCGCAACTGCAGTTCTCGCCGGACGGCGACTGGCTCGCGGTGTCGGTCAAAGATGCCTCCGCCAAGGGGTGGTTCGAACTCTTCGCTGTCGACCGCAACGGGAGTCTGGCCAAGGATCCCGACATCACACCGTCGAACGACCCACAGCCCTTCGGCTTCGACTTCGACGCGCACGGTCACCTCGTCACGTCGCAGGCGGCCGGCTCGGCGGCCAGTTCGTATGCGATCAGCCATGACGGCAGCCTGAAGTCGATCTCCAGCGATATCGCAAACGGACAGGCCGCCGCATGCTGGCTGACGGTGTCCGGACGTTTCGCGTTTACCGCAAACGCGGGCAAGGGAAACATCAGCGCGTATCGCATCGGTGGAGATGGCTCGCTGACCGTCCTCCATGGCGGCGTCGCTGGTTCGCTGGAAGCCGGTGCTGCACCGACCGATCTCAAGGCTTCCGCGGATGGATTGTTCTTGTACGTCGGCAATTCCCTGGGTGGCGATATCGACACATTCCTGATCCTGGCCGACGGTCGACTGTTGCAAGTCGGACAGACCCCCGTGTTCTCAGGGGCATCCGGTATGCAGGGTATTGCTCTCTGATCGACAGTGCAGGGGAGTTCCTGCAGACAGGCACGACTCCCCTGCGCACGTGAGATCAGCACATCGGTGCGGTGACACCATCGTGGCAACAGCATTTCCTTTTTACGAAATGCATCGCATGAATGTGCAACTCGCTTACGCAGGCGACACATGCACCGTGCATTTGCCAAATGCGCTTATCAAAGTACGTTGTGTCTTCACGCGCGAAATGGTTCGATTGTGAAGTCTCGCTTCACCTTCCTGGTGAGCGAAGGACAGGGGATTCAGGTGAGCCTTGGACATGGCAAGTAGAGGAAGAAATGTGAGCCAGGAGGCGTACCACGGCATGACGTAGTCATTGCCGCGGCGGAATTTCCTACGCGTCTTTCCTGGTGTTTGTCAGCGCGGTTCAACCGCGGCGTCCGGTATCCATCCGACATTCTGCTCGTGGCATTCGTGCCGCGCTGGAATGTTGCTGCCGCGATTTCGCTTGGCCTTCTCCGTCCAGCGTTGGCTGGGCACGGATGATTGCGCCTGAAAAAACACAAGCTGACACGCAGTTCGCGCTCGACGATGTCGTGGGCAGGGCACTTGACGCACCGACCATCAATGACTGAGACCAGGAGTGACCGACCATGAGCACTACCGAATTGAACGCCAGCTATGACGCTTCTTCCCTCGTAAAAGCGGCTGACCTGAAAACGGACGTCGATTTCGACAAGTACATGAACCTTCTGCTGACCATCAGCAGCTCGGCGACCAGCACTTCGAAGATTGTCATCAATGTCGGCGGAGCCGCTGCGGGCTACCCGGTGATCTACAGCCTTGGCGACGAAGCATCCGGTTCGGCCGGCATGCAGGTTTCGCTGGTAACCGCCGGTAGCCTGCCGCTGTCGGCAATCACCATCACCCCGAACGTGACCACGCTCGACACTGCCTCAAGTGGAGGTGGCGGCAACCAGTGGACGCTGCAGGTCCAGGGCTATCTGGCCGCCCAGGCCGGCACGCAGGGCCTCCTGCTATACGCGATTGTCACCGACGCCACCACGACGGTGCAGGTGTCGCTCAACAACGGCGGCAAGACCACGCTGAGCCAGACCCCGATCTACTTCCCGTGGAAGCCGATCAACTGACCGTGTAGCTGCGGCTTCACGGCGAAAGCGCTACCACCCGGCGCGGCCTGTTCATCGGCCGCACCGGGTACGTGCGCCCACGCTCCGACATCACGATCGTCCAGGGGAATGCCATGGCGAATGCGCCGATCTACCAGATCGCGTTCATGTTCGTGTTCAATCAGGATTTCACCAACCAGAAAGTGCAGCTCAACGTGGCTGACAGCAACGACTTCCTGGTGACCGATAGCCAGACAGCGCAGCTGGAGGCGTATTCGGGCAACACGACGCCACCGCTGCTGAATTTCAGCGTGTCTGGCAAGCAGGTATTTTTCAATGTCAGCGACGGCAAGACCTATGGCGGCATGCAGGCCCTGGTGTGGAGCAGCTTCACCGCAGGCAGCCCTCCCACGCTACAGCTCGACCTGGCGTTCTCTTCGGGACTGATCACGGCCACGTATAACGTGCCCGGTGGCAGCGCGAGCGGCCAGCTCGTGTCCGGGCGCAACACCATCACGATCGGAAAGTGACCGCCATGGAAGAGTCCAGGAAAGGTGAGGGCAAGGCGACGCACAAGGCGGGCACAGGGTCCGCGGTGACGTCCTCGGCATCCGCTACGCCGCCCGAGACGACGCCGCCCACCGTGGAGGAAAACCCGCAGGACGTACTGCTGTCGGTTCCGATCCGGAACCAGCGAATGATGGACCACGTTGACGAGGAGACGCTGAAGGGCAAACTGTTCCGCGCGGACCGCGACGTGGCGTTCCAGCCGTTGAGCATCGCGCTACGCAACGTGCGGGCCAACTCCCGCGTGCTGATCACCATCCGCGACGACCAGCATGCGGTGTGGAGCGAAGGCGACGGCCGGGGTCTGGTCGGATTGAGCTTTTCCACCAACGTCGACCCGGCGCTATACCTCAGCAATTTTCTGATCAACGCGCGCGAGTTCTTCGTTCAGACCTACGCCGATAGCCAGGAGATCCTGGTGCAACTCTATGTGCGCACCACCCAGCGCGAGCTGCGCGGTCGTGTGGACCTGCCTCCGAATGCGGTCGCTACCTTGCAGTCGAGCACCGATCGCACCAGCGTCGTGGGCCTGAGCGCCTTCGCCATCGATTTTTGACCAGGGAAACGAACAGCCATGTCCCGAGTGCTGATACCCGTGGTGCTCCAGTTCCAGAAGGTCGCGGCCAACAGCGGCATCAACATCACCTTCGAGACGCCAGGCGTACGCTGGTCGTTGGGCCGCCGCCTTGGCGACAGCATGGGCTTTTCGTACAACGTCACGTCGGATGCCAGCGACAGCGGCACACCCATCCTGCGTTCAGTGGCGTTCAACGACAGCGTGCTGCAGCTCACTACCTCGGCCATCGCGCCTGCGTCCAACGACTTTACCTTCACCCTGTTCGTGGAGGTCGAGGAAGGGACGACGTTCGTGCAGGGTTATTGCACTGTCAACAACGAAGCGAACGTCCTTGCCTTCTTTAGCGATGGCCCGCCGGCGTTGTGGCGGAACGGACGCATCAGTGCCAGCTTCCATCGGGAATCGCGGCGGTACCACACGGTGCTTCTCAACATTCGCAACGTTCGGCCGGGCCGCCAGTTGGATATCGTGGTCGACTCCGACATGGACGCCAATGTGCGCTGGTCCTTCGGACCTTACCGGCGGGGCGCTAACGGCATCATGGTCAGCAATCAGACCAGCGGCGCTGTGCAGCTGGCTTCATGGTCGATGACTTCGAGCGAGATTCGCCTGCGCACCGGCGATACGGGCAGCTCGACCGACCTGGCGTTACGCACCTACGTTTCCTACGGGGAGGTGGATCCTGGCCGCTTGTTCCTCAAGACGGTGGGCGATACGGACATCTCGGTGCTCGCCCAGGTCGGCACGCGCCAACCGCAATGGGTGGGCTCGGCCTATACCCTGTTTACCTTGTGATGCCCATGGCTTCCGTCGATAGCGGGCAGGTGGTGCGCTGGGTCAGCGAATCGTTGCGCCAACTCGTGCGCGCGCATATTCCGTTGTTGGCGGCGGAGTCTGCCGTCGTGTTCGATTCGCCGGCGGAGATGGATGCGCAGAGCGAGAACAAGCTGTCGGTGTATCTCTTCCAGCTGGAGCACAACCCCTGGCTGCGCAACCTGCCACCCACACTGGATCGCCGCCCGTCTGCAACCGATCGGCCCAGTGCCATGCAGATGACGCCGGCGCCCCTGGTGGTCGACCTGATGTACACGATGGTCCCGTATGCCAAGTCCGCCGAGATCGAACTGGTACTGGCGGACGAACTGCTTCGCCTGTTCCACGACGTGCCGGCGCTGGAGGGGAAGTGGCTTCACCAGGGCCTGCGCGATGCCGGCAACGAGCGTATCGAGATCGTCCCGCGAGCGACATCGCTGGACGGCCTGCGCGACATCTGGTCCGGCTTCCAAGGCAAGGCGTACAAACTCACGAAGCTCTACACCCTGACGCCAGTTCGCATTCCTTCGACGCGTCCAGTCGATGTCGACATGGTCACGAACACCGATCTGTCCATCGTCAATACCCGGCCACTGCCGGCGAACTTCAACGAGGCATCGCGATGCACCGACTGAGCGGCGTCATCGAGTTGCTGGATTCGCACAGCGGACGGCCCGCGGTGGGAATCGTGCCTCACTTTCGTCTCAACGGCGCACCGATCGCACTGCCCAGGCGGCCCGAAGCACGCTATGTGCTTGTGGACGTGGCGCCGGGGCGTTATCGACTGGACGTGGATGCGCCGGGGTTCCTGGCCTACGGCCTCGACTTTGAGCTGACGCCGGAGGCGACGCTGGCAGACGCGTGGTTGCGCTGCATGCTGGAGCCGGGGCCCGGCTATGAGTATCCGCCGCAGGCCACGCTGATCCGTGGCGCGCTGGCGTCGACCCGGACTCCGGCGGAAATCAGCGCACGTTACGTTACAGTGCGCGGAAGGGAGCGCCATGTGCGCACCCGCTGCGCGCCGGGGGGTGCGTACACGCTGGCACTTTCTGGCCAGCTCGCCGATCCGACGCCCGTGACACTGAGCTTCGCCTTCACCGACGGCCAGGCGCGGGAACTTCAACTGACGGTAACGCCCGGGCGCACGCATCGCGCGGGCGCGCCGCTCTGAATCATTCATCGGGAAAGGAACCAGGACCGTGGCCAACTATCAGCACCCGGGCGTCTATATCCAGGAGATTCCCAGTACGCGCAGCATCCAGGGTGCCTCGACGTCGATGCCGGCTTTCATCGGTGTCACCGACAGCGGCCCGCTGAACACGCCGACGCTGATCACCAGCTGGAACGCCTACACGCGCCTGTTCGGCGGGCTGGTGTGGATGGGCTTCACCTCCTGGGCGGTCTACGAGTTCTTTCAGGAAGGCGGCGCCGCCTGCTACGTGCTGCGCGTGGCCGACAAGACCGGCGCGCCTGCCACCAGCACGGTGGGCACTGCCAAGATGGTCGCCACCACTAGCGGCACCTGGGGCGCGAGCCTCATGTACTACATAAGCAACAGCGGTGGTCCACCACCTAACGGCGGTGGCACGCCTCAGCCGACACCCGTGTTCAACTTCCAGATCGTCGTACAGGCGACGACCATCGACGGCGCCGGCGCCAACGCGGACAAACTCAGCACGCAGTTGCTGGTGAATTTTGTGCGGCAGAACGGCCTCGCCCCGGTGGCAATCGGCGGCAACAGCTATTACGTGCTGGAGACCTTCAGCGGCCTTACCTTCCTGGATGCGGCGGCCGTTGGACGTATCAATTCGCAGTCGATGTTCGTACGTCTTGCCCTGGCGACGCCCAAAGACAGCCAGCGGCCCGGCAACACGACCACGCCCATGGCACTCAGTGGCGGAACCAACGGCCAGCTGGATTTTCCCACCGCGCAGGAAGCGATCAAGACCGTACAGGGCCTGAGCCTTCTGGCGCAGCCGGACACCGCCGCGATCGTCGACAGCAATGGCAAATCCGACCCGATCAAGCAGGCCCAGCTGATCAACCAGGGCATGCTGTTGTGCGAGACCCTTGCCAACCTGTTCTACGCGGCCGATCCACCGTTCGGACAGAGCGTGCAGCAGATCGTCGCGTTCAAGTCGGGCACCGCGCAGTCCGGAGGTCAAACCCAGCCGCAGGCGATCAATTCCAGCTACGGCTCGCTCTACTACCCGTGGCTCTGGATCTTCAATCCGCTCTCGGGCAGCAACGTGCCGATTCCACCGTCGGGGCCGGTACTCGGCCGCTACGCCCACACCGACAGCAGCGTGGGTGTGTGGAAGTCGCCGGCCGGTGTGAATGACGGCAGCATGCGCACGGTGGTCGGTGTCGAACGGCCGATTACCGACGACGACCAGAGCCAGCTCAATCCCAACGGCGTCAACGCGGTACGCAACCTGATCAACTACGGCAACGTGATCTACGGCGCCCGTACCGTTTCCCTGGATACGCAATGGACCTACCTGAGCGTGCGCCGCCTGTTCATCTACGTCGAGCAGAGCCTGAAGAACAGCCTGCAGTGGGTGGTGTTCGAATCGAACGACCAGACCTTGTGGGCCGCGGTAACGCGCGACATCGATGCCTTCCTCACTACGCTGTGGCAGCAGGGCGGCCTGTTCGGCGCCACGCCGCAAGAAGCCTTTTTCGTCACCTGTGACGCGAGCAACAATCCGCCCGAGACGCGCATGCTGGGGCAGTTGTACATCGACATCGGACTGGCGCCGGTCTATCCGGCCGAGTTCGTCATCATCCGCATCACCCAGAAAACCGCCGGCCCGGATTCGGGCAGCTAAGCCGGAGCTGACATATGGCCACCCAACTGACCGACCCGTTCCGCGGCTTCCGTTTCCGTGTCGAGATCGCCGGCATCCAGATCGCCTCGTTTTCCGAAGCGAGCGTGCCGGACATCAGCGTCGACACGGTCGACTACCGCGAAGGCACTGACCCGACCTACAAGCGCACCCTATCGGGCCTGACCAACTACGGCCGCCTCAACCTCAAGAAGGGGCTGACCACCACCCTGGACCTGTACAACTGGCAGCAGCAGGTGTCCCAGCTCGGCTCCGGCAGTCCGGGCGCGCGCAAGAACATCTCGCTGATCCTGATGGATACGGCCGGTGCCGAGGGCGCCCGTTGGAACATCATCAACGCCTGGCCGGTGAAGTACGACACCACGGGGCTCAACGCGTCCTCCACCGAGGTGTTGGTGGAGACGCTTGAACTGGCCATGGATTACATCAACCGCATCAAGTGACAGGGGAAGCAACGTGAGCGTAATCAGTACCGAAGTCGAATTCACCCTGCCTATCGGCTACCGCGACGGTGACGGCAACCTGCATCGCCAGGGCGTGATGCGCCTGGCCACCGCCGGTGACGAGATCCTGCCGCTGAAGGACCACCGCGTGCAGGCCAATCCCGCCTACCTGTCGATCATCGTGCTGTCGCGCGTGGTGACCCGGCTGGGCACCCTGGAAATGATCAGCACGCACGTCATCGAGGAACTGTTCTCGGCGGACTTCGCGTACCTGCAGGACCTCTACAACCGCATCAACCAGATGGACGGCGCGGACGACGAGGTGGCCGCTTCCGCGGGAAAAGGGCAGGCGGCGCGGCTGCACCCGATCAGCTCTACGCCGAGATAGCGTTCGTCGCGTACCACTTTCACTGGTCGTTGGACGACGTGTTGGCGCTGGAGCACAAGGAACGCCGTCGCTTCTGTGAGCACATCAGCCGCATCAACCAGGCCATGAGCGCGGACGAGCCGCGGCGAAGCCTCGATCTGGAGACATGAGATGGCATTGGGCATCAACGCGGCAGCCGCCGTGGCCAATCGCGCGGGACTGCATCTGGACCCGTTCAAGTCCTATAACTTCTTCGTGGAGGTGGAGGGCATCCTGGTCGGCGGCTTCACCTCGGTACGCGGGATGGACTCGAAGATGGAAGTGGTGACCATCCGCGAGGGTGGCGTCAACGACCGTGCCTATAAGCTGGGCGGGCAGGTCGGTTACAGCGATCTCGTGCTGGAGTCGGGGCTGACCGCGCTCGACCCGATGTGGCTGTGGTACCAATCCACCCTGCAGGGCACCATCAAGCGCCGTAACGGTTCGATCTACATGCTCAACGACGTGGGCTTGCCCACGGTCTGGTACGACTTCTACAACGCGTGGCCGATTGAGTGGCAGGGACCAGCGCTGGATGCCGGACAAACCCTGGTGGCGACGCAGCGCTTCGTGCTCGCTCACGAAGGCGTGCGCAAGAGTCGCGCGGCGATGGCGTACTCGGCTGCGGTGGGTGTCGCTTCGGCCGTGGGTGGCGCGCTCTGATGCACCAGCGCAACGCCCTGGGTCGTGTGCTATCGCGTGCCGTCCGCCGGCCGGCGCGTGACGCGCTGCCACCATCGCGCTTACGCTTGCGCACGCACCGGATGCTGTTCGGCATGTCGGGCGGCGTCCGGCTGCTTTATCTGACGGCGTCTCGGACGTCCGCCGCGATGCGGATCGACAACCGGCTCACCGTACGGCTGCTCATGGCCGAAGCACGCGCTGCGCGCGCGACTTCGCTTCACGCCTACCTCGTGTGCATGATCGCTGCGCGCGAGTTCGTCGCAAGCCGAGGGCATCACGCGGAGCGCCGCATCGTTGCGCGCGGCGTGCATGGTTCGCGTACGGCACGGTCGCTCGCTACCGGCGATGGGATCTTGCATCTGTTGCGAGCACCGGATCAAGGGCAGTCGGCGTCGGTACGCGGGAGCCAGCGCCACGACGTACTGCGCACGCTGACGTTGTCACAGATCCTGTCCGGCACACAGCGATTCTTCCGGGATCTGAAGAACAGGCAAGTACCGTCGGTCGACGGACGGAAGGCCTCGTCCCGGCGTGATGCGCCCGGCTTGCGCGGTGGGCCCAAGACGCCAATGCGATCGGCCATCGACGCGAGCACCGCGGCGCAGCGCATTGTGGCCACGAGGCGGCACACGTCGCAGCCGATCGACGATCTCTCGAAGAACATCCCGACAGGACGGCCCGGCAGCACGGCACCCTCGCATCGACCCACGACACGACCCTGGATGCGTCTGCGTGACCGGCACGCCCCATCCTTGCGCGGAAAAGGTGCAACGCCCCGGACAACCGCTGCGCGCCAGGCTTCTGCGAATGCCTTGCCGCGCATGACGTACTTCCTGGCCTTGGCGCGCCATCGCATGGTAGCGATGTCAGCTGCCGAGGGACCTCGTCCGGGCACACCGGACACACCGCGCGAGCGGGCGGCCGCCCGTCTCTCGGCGTTTCACCTGATCGACACGGTCATCACCCAAGCGGCAATATCCCCGTCGATGCCGCGCAGTTATGCCAGTAAACCCTCCACCACGCTCACGTTCCGCCGTACACCACGCGCCGCGCCACCCGATGCAAAGCGCCAGACCAGTCAGCTGCAACAGCAGGTGGTGCGCCAGGTCACGCAGGAGCTCGCGCAGAACGCGCCCTGGCGTGGCCAACTCGAACAGGCCGTGCTTGCACCGCGCGTGCTGCGTGAACTGACCGACCGGGTGGCCGGCGCGATCGCCGGGCGCCAGGGTCTCGAACGCTATCGCCGGGGGCTGTGATGCTGGAGAAGGCCAAAATCATCGTGCGGCCCACCGCCGAGACCATCCCGGTGATGTACAACCCCACCGAGTTGTCGCTCAACAAATCGGTGGTCGTGCAGGGCGAGGGCTCGAACATCCAGTTCCAGCGGGTCAACGATGATGACCTGACGGTCAATCTGTTTTTCGATACCTACGACAAGCGCACTGACGTGCGGCTTTACACCAACCGCATTGCCGCGCTGACCCAGCCCACGGTCGGCACGGGCATGCGCAAGGAACCGCCGACGGTCGTGTTCTCCTGGGCCGGGGCGCTGTTTACCGGCATCATCGTGCGGCTGGAACAGAAGTTCACCATGTTCCTGGAATCGGGCGTGCCGGTGCGTGCCGAGCTCAACGTCACCTTCAAGTCCGTCCTCACCGTGCAACAGGACCTGGCTGCGCGCGGCTACTACAACTGCCGTCAGTTCTGGACGGTGGGCGAGAATGACCGCCTCTACCTGGTGGCCCAGCACACGCTCGGCGACCCTGCGCTGTGGCGACTGATCGCCGATGCCAACGGGATCGACGATCCCCTGAACTTCCCGACGCGTGCGGACATCGGTCGCACCCTGGTGATCGTCGACGTACACGGCGAGTCCTATACGCCGCCGGCGAGGGTGTGAGATGGCCGTCAGTGCCCAAGCGGAAACCGGCGCCTTCCGGCTGTTGCTCAACCGGCAGCCCCTCCCGCTGTCGATGCAGGCGGCGATCAGTTCGGTCGAGGTATCGAACGAGATCAACGTGCCGGGCATGTTCAACTTCACGTTCAGCATGCTGTCGCAACTGGGCAATTGGCAGGGCGCGGATCTGGATCTGTTCAAGCCGGGCGACCAGGTCGGCGTGCAGATGGGCCTGGGTCAGCCACGCACCGTGCTCACCGGGCAGATCTACGCGATCGAACCCAATTTCGCCGAGTACTCCGCGGCCACGGTCAGCGGCTTCGATGCGATGGCGAAGCTTCGCTTCGGCAACCACTCCGAGATATACAGCGGGATAGATGAAAACCGCATCGCCAGGAAGGTAGCAGACGCCGCGCGCGTCGACCTGAGCACCCCCGGGCCGCCGGTCATGCTCAATGAAACCGTGTGGCAGCGGCAGCAGAACAACTATCACTTCCTGCTGGGACGTTGTGCGCTGATCAACCATGAGCTGGTGGTGGACGGGACCACGGTCGTGTTCCGTCCCAGCGCCGAGGGCTTGTCACCGGTGAAGTCGCTGGCTTTTCCGCGAGACATCCGTCGCGTCGACCTCCGTCTGCGTGTGCCCACTGAGGGCAGCACGGTACAGGTGCTCGGCTTCGATCCCGCCACCAACAAGCCGATCAGCGCGCGCAGTAACCCGAACACGGTGCGTGCCCGCATGGGTGGCAGCGAATCGGGCTTCGACTTCATCGGGGCGTTTCCCGACGCCGCCATCAACATCACCGACCCGAGCCTCACCAAGGTACAGGCGCTGCAGTCGCGTGCAGACGCCGAATACATGCAGAACCTCGATCGCTTCATCGAGGGCGAGCTGGAACTGGAAGGTGATCCGGACCTCAACGCGGGAGTGAACGTGCGCCTTACCGGCCTGAGCCGGCGCTTTGACGGCATCTATTACGTACGCTCGAGCCGCCACCACTACGACGACGCGACTGGCTATCGCACCACACTGCAATTGCGCCGGACCGGCGCATGAGGAAAACCCATTGATGGACGATCTTTCAATGCCGCAGGCCTTGCCCGGCGCCATGCTCGGTGGCGTCACCGTGGCGATGGTTGAGAAGACCGACGACCCGCAGGGGCTGGGCCGCGTCACGGTCAGCTTCCTGGTCGACGGCCAGCGGCTGGAGTCGGGCTGGCTGCAGGTGATGAGCGGCTTCGCCGGCCCCGGCTACGGCGCTTTCTTCCTGCCTGCCGTGGGCCAGTCGGCACTGGTGGCATTCGCCGATGGCGATATCAACCAGCCCTTCGTGCTGGGCTTCCTCTGGAACGGCGGGATCAAACCGCCGGTAGAGGGTGCGGCCGTGCAGCAGGACGTTCGCGTCATCCGCACGGCCAAGGGCAAGCAACTGCTGCTGGACGACAGCGAGAACGGCCAGCTGACCCTGATCGACGAGAAGCAGAACAAGGTCCAGATCGACACCGCCAACCAGCGCATTGTTGTGGAGACCAAGGGCGATGTGACCGTCACGGCCGGCGGCACGCTGACACTCAAGGCCGCCAACGTGGTGCTGCAGAACACGGCCGGCTCGGTGAAGCTGGAACTGGGCGCGAACGGCCTGCAGGCGAATGGCGGGCAGAGCATGAAGCTCAACGCCGCCATGGTCGAAATCAACTGACGGGAGAACGACCGATGGGCAAGCCAGCAGCGCGCATGGGCGACAGCATCGTCAACGCCGGTGACATCCACATCGTACTGGTCCCCTCGCCGGGCGGTCCGGTGCCGACGCCACAGCCGTGCCCGTTCAATGGGCGCATCCAGACCAACGTCAGCATGAACGTGCGCATCAACGGACGAGGCGCCGCACTGCTGGGCTCGATCGCGCAGAACATGCCGCCACACGTACCGCAGGGTGGTCCGTTCCAGGTGCCGCCGACCAACCTCGGGCGCGTGATCATGGCCAGCGCCACCGTGCGCATCAACGGTCGCGGCGCGGCGCGCGCCGGCGATTTCTGTGAGACCTGCCATGACATCCCGCCAGTCGGCCCGCAGGCGCCGATGCCACTGGTCGTCGTGGCCGGCGTCGCGAACGTGCTGATCGGATGAGCGCGCGCATGAGCACCATCCGCGGCAATGGCGACGACTTCCTGGGTCGCGGCTGGGCTTTCCCGGTGCGGGTGCAGGGCGGCAGCGTGATGTTCGCGGCGGACGACGAAGACATCCGCCAGGCGATCCTGCTGATCCTTCAGACAGCGCCCGGCGAGCGCGTGATGCTGCCCACGTTCGGATGCCGCATCAACGAGCTGGTGTTCGCCGCTGGCAACGCCTCCAGCCTCAGCCTCGCGCAACTGTATGCGCGCGAGGCGTTGGAACAATGGGAGCCGCGCATCCAGGTTGCCGGCGTGGGGGCCAGCATCGACCCGGCGGCGCCCGACTGCATGCTGATCTCCGTCGACTACGTCGTGCGCGATCGCAACCGGCCAGACAACCTGGTCTATCCGTTTTACCTGAAGAGCTGAGCCCTGGAGCCACGCATGAGCAAATCCGAAACGTTATGAGCGATCCCGCCGCCAACCCCACGCTCGACTTCCGCAGCGCCGACGCCTTCTACCAGCAGACGCTGGAGCTCGCGCGTGCGTACGTGCCGGAGTGGACATCCGTGTGGATGGCGCAGGAGCCGGATGCACAGCAAGTCAACGACGACCCCGGGCTGGCCTTGCTGAAACTGTTCGCCCTCCTGGCGCGCTACATCGGCCAGATGGAGAACCAGATTCCCAACCAGCGGCGACTGGATTTCTTCCGCTTCCTCGGCCTGCAACTGCGTCCACCTCTGGCTGCGCAGGCGTCGCTGAGCTTCGTGTTGCAGCCTCGGCAGGGATCGTTCGACCTGCCCATCGATAGCGCGGTGCTGGACGCTCCCACGCAGACGATTCGCTTTCAGACCGACCGCGCACTCACGGTGATGCCGGCCACACTCAGCGCGTTGCTCACCATCGTTCCGGCGCAGGACCGCTACATCAGCGTATTCGACGGCCTGGCCGCCGGACGTTCGATGCCACTGTTCCTGGCCGGTGAGGACGAGGCGCTGGAACTGCCGCTGACGCACTGGTTCACGCTCGGCGATTCAACGCTGTTCAAGCCCGATCCCTCCCTGCAGCGCATCACGGTGGATATCGCCGGCCAGCGGCTACGCGCGGAGTATTTCGAGCGCTGGGCCGACGGCGCACTGCATCCGCTAGCCGCTACGGTGAATGTGTCCGAAGGCGGTATGCAGCTGAGCGCGACCATCCTCCAGCCGCCGACGGCTGGCCCGCTCACGGTGACGCAACTGGAAGCCGGCCTCTACGTCGCCGACGGACGTAGCACCGGCTTCACCGCCGATCCGCGCGCCGAAGACCAGCCGCCGCATTACTGGCTACTGACACAGCCTGCACCGCTGGTGCGCGTGGTCGGCGCCATTGCCGAGCAGCTGCCGGTGATCACCAGCCTGCGCTGCACCCTGGCCGGTGACGGCATACCGCCCGAGCAGGCCGCATCGGGACCGGCGTCCTCGGGCGCCGTACAGGTCAACATCCGCAACGGCGCATATCCCTTCGGGCAGACGCCGGAGGTGGAAGACGGTTTCTATGTTCGTAGCGATGCATTGTTCGCGCGCCAGGGCGCGGAAATCTGCCTGAACTTCGCGCTCAGCGAGGTGGCCACCGACTACCCGGTCACCCTGGTCTGGCAATTCTGGGACGGCTCGACCTGGCAGGCACTCAACGGGACGCCAGCGCAGGTAGCGTCCTACGGCTTCGTCGACACCACTGCCGCGTTGCGCCACGGGAATCCGAATGGCCCGACCTGCGTGCGCTTCCTGTGTCCGGACATCCAGCCCACCACGGTGGCCGGCAACGAAGGGCGCTGGATCCGCGTGGTTATCGCCAGCGGCGGCTACGGCGACATCGGCGGCATCACGACCCAGGGCGTGGCGGCGACCATCGACGCGATTCCCGGCGAGATCCTGCCGGCGGCGAAGAAAGCGGAGGTGATCGACTACCTCACCAGCAAGGAGGGCGTGAACTTCTCCTACACCTACACACCCAGCAGCTACGCCCCGCCGTACATCCAGTCGCTGACGCTGAGCTACACCTACGTGGCCACGCCAAACAGCCTGTGGTCGTACAACGCGTTCGCGTTGAGTCGCTTCCTGTTCCGGCCCTATAAGCCGGTGGCAGGGCGCTACAGCGTCTGCCACCTGGGATTCTCGCCGGAGGACTTCGTTCGCGCGACCGCCGGCGGCACGCTGACGCTGTATTTCCATCTGGTGCGGGAACGGGGGGAAGCCGGTCCGGCGCTGCCGTGGTCGTACTACGACGGTCACGCCTGGCAACCCTTGCCGGTCGACGACGGCACGGCTGGGCTGACCCGCTCGGGCATCGTCAGCTTCGTGCTGCCGGACAACCTGCGGCCAGCGACGCTGTACTCGCAGTCGGCGTGCTGGCTGCGCATCGAGAATCCACGGCCGCGGCAGGACATCCGTGTGTACGGCGTCTATCCCAACACCGTGATGGCCGGCAATCGCACGACCGTGCTGGAGGAAATCCTCGGATCCAGCAACGAGCAGCCGCTACAGACCTTCCAGATCGCCCACGCGCCGGTGCTGGTCGATGTGGCGCTGGACGTCGCCGAACCCGCAGGCATGCAGCCCGACCCGGGCGCCGCTGGCGAGGAGTTGGCACTCACGGTGACACCGTCCTCGACCACGGCCGGCGCCGACACCGTGTTGCGACGCTGGCAAAAGGTGCCGACCTTCAGCTTCAGCGGGCCAACCTCGCGCGTGTACACGCTGGATACGGCCACCGGCATCGTGACGTTCGGTGACGGGCAGAACGGCATGATCCCGCCGCGCGGTTACAACAACATCATCGTCACGCGTTACGAGTACACGCAGGGGCTGGACGGCAATGTCGACGCCGGCCTGCTCACGGTATTGCGACCCGGCTATGACGCCATCGCCAGCGTGAGCAACCACGCCGCGGCGCAGGGCGGCGTGAACGGCGACACAGTGAACGACCTCTCGGCTACCGCACCCCCGCAGGTAAAAGCGAACGACCGCGCTGTGCAACTGGCCGACCTGGACACACTCGCGCGTGTCGCCAGTCCCGCCGTGAGCCGTGCCCGTGCGGTCGAAACCGGCGACGGACGCATCGAGGTCAGCGTGTTGGCGTTATCGCGAGCCTCGCGCCCCTATGCACCGCCGGCACTGCTGGACGAAGTGGCGGCGTATCTGGGCGCGCGCAGCCTGGCGTCGCTCGCTCCGCGAATCCGCTGCCGCGAGCCACACTACGTACCGATCGACGTGGTCGCGCAGGTCGTGACGAACGTGTCACCGGACCAGCGCAACGCCTTGCAGCAGGACCTGGCGCGGCAGTTGGAAGCCTTCCTGCAGCCCGTGTTCGGTGGCCCGGCAGGGCAGGGCTGGGAATTCGGCCAGACCGTGCAGTCGGCGCAAATCGCTCACAGGCTGCGCGAGGATCCACGGGTGAATGGCATCGCCGGCCTGTCGGTGAACGGACGGCAATACGGCAACGTGACACTCGCACCCCATGAGATACCCGTGTTCGGGAGTGCCGGCGTACTTGCCTATGCGGCGCCGGCGACCACGGTCGCAGCACTGGCGGGGGCTGGCGATGGCGTTTGAGCTGCCGAACCTCGACACGCGCGACAGCGCTGCCTTGCAGGCGGAGCTGATCCGGCGCATTCCGCAATTCACCACGCAGTGGACGGATTTCAACGCGTCCGATCCGGGCATCACGCTGCTGCAGACGTTGTGCTGGATTGGCGAATCGTTGCTCTACCAGGCCAACGCCATTCCGCTGCTGGCCAGGCAGAACTACCTGCGTCAGGCGCTGGGCCTGGCCTTCTCCGACAACGTCACGCCGTACAGTCAGGCGGCCGTGCTGGATAACGACGACGCTTTCGAAGCCCTGCGCCAGATGCTCGCGAAAGTGGAAGCGGGCACGCCGTTCACCGGTGCCGACCTGCAGCGTGCGGTGCTGGGCTATCGCGACGAGCCGTACCTGGCGTTGACGCTGGATGACGTGCAGGCGCTCGCGCTGCAAGCCAACCGCATGATCGAGGCCAACTGGGAGAAGAGCAAGCGTGCGCCACCGACGCCGCTGCAGGTCAGGCGCGCCGATGCGCTGGCGCGTGGCGAAGCGACCCAGCTCTACGTGCTGGGCGATGCGAGCTGGGCCTATCGTCTCCCGCCCAACGGAAACATGACGGTGCCGGATGCCCACGGCTGGTGGCGGCGTGTCCTCATGCGCGATCCGCCCACCGCCAAGGCGGCTGTCGATGCGGCGACGGCAGAAAGCGTGCTGTTGAGCAACGTGCGCCAGTACATCGCGCCGCGCGTGCTGCTGGGTAACCGCGTCAACGTGTGGGCCGCGCAGCTGACGTCGATCAACCTGTACGTCGAGCTGCGCTGCCCACCGAACGTATTGCCCCTGGTCGTGCTCGACGCGGTGCTGTCGACGCTGTTCGCTTACTTCCAGCCGGATGGCTGGGTGTACAACGAGGCACCGGTGGCCGAGAGCGTGCAGCTGCTGATCGAAAGCGTGCCCGGCGTGGCCGCACTGACATCGCTTACGCTTGACTACACGCCGACGGCGCGCCTGCCGGAGTACGCGCAGCTGGGTGTCAACGCGTTGCTCGCTGACCTACCACCGGGCTCGCCTGGCCCGTTCTACCGTGGCCTGCCGCAGCTGCGCTGTGTCGAGTTGCGCGCCAGGGTCGCGCCATGAACCAGCCTGCACCGATGCCGCCTTCGAGCTACCTGCGATACCTGCCGGCCGTATTCGCGCGAACCGACGACGACTTTCTCGCGCACTACCTGCTGATCTTCGAGAAGCTGCTCACCGGTCTGGCTGACACCACACTGGATGGACGCAAGGGCATCCAGGACCTCCTCAGCGCAGACGTGATCGGTAACCTTTTCTACAGCCGCTTCAGTTTTCTGTTCCCGCCGGGCGACGAAACCTTCATTCCGCCGATTTCTGGCTTGCCACCGGCAAAGGGCACGGCGATCCTCGAACGGTTCGACAGCTATATCGGCGTGCCCGAGATCGGTAGCGCACTCGACGGGCATATCGATTCACCGCTGTATTCGAGTGATGCGCTAGCCGCTTTCAACGCGTGGCTGGACGAGTTCCTCGCCTGGCTGGGTGGCTGGGTGGACCTGCCTCTGGATAGCACCTGGGACCTGGACAAGAAGCGCAACGTGATCGCCCAGAGCATGGCGTTGTACCGCCTGCGCGGCACGCCGCAAGGCCTGGGCATGCTGCTGAACCTGCTGCTCGACCTTCCGCTGCAGCAGGTGAGCTGCGTAAAGCCATCGGGCACCACCGATCCGGTCTATGGCACCGTGACCGTCAACGTACTCCATCCTGCGCCGCCACCGATCCTGCTCAAAGACGACGCCTCGCAGCCCGGTAGCTTCGTGCTGCGCTGTGCCTACCAGCCGGGTATGCCGCTGGTTTCCGGCTACGCGCCATGGCTGTTCGTGGTGCAAGTGGTGTTGCCGGCGTATGGCAACGCGAAACTCGTGCCCGATGCCACCGGCATCCAGCAGATACAGGCGCTGCTCGCGCAGATCACCACCGTGCTCGATGCCCAGCGGCCGGCAGCGACACGCTACCAGTTGCAGATCCTCGGCGCCTCGGCACTGCGCGCGGATGCGATCTATCAACCAGTACTCAACTCCAACGCCCTCCTGGGCACGCAGACATCACCCCCATGAATCAGACCAGCCCGCCATCCCCGCAAGCGATTACCGTCCAGCCGGCGGGCGTCTCCGTGCCCCCGCCGACTCCCGTGATCGCAGCGAACGTGGCCTATTCGGTGGTCTACACCGACGGCACATTCCTCACCTCCGCGCTAATGAACGAAGCGCAGTCGTACCTCGTCAACTGGATGCAACTGCAGAACCAGCTGCTCTACACGCCGGGGGTGCTCAATGGCATGGTGGTGAGCAACCCGAGCGGTAACAGCCTCGCGGTGAGCGGCGGCGCGGGCTTCGACGATCTGGGCCATTTCGTGGTCCTGCCGGATAACAGCGGCGCGGCAACGGTGCCGACCACCGCGGCCAATCCCTGTTACGTGGGTATCTCCTTTCCCACCACGGCGCAGCCGGTGTCCGGGCAGACCAACGTGCAGAACATGGCCGGCGTGCTCACCGTGGCCGACACGCTCGGGGGTTTGCCTGCGCATAGCCTGCTGCTGGCGGAGATCGCCATGGCCAACGGCGGGATCACCGGCGTGACCGACCAGCGCATGCCGGTGACCAGCCGGCTGCCGGCCAATCTCGGTGCCGCGGCGGTGATGCCGCAGGCATTGCGCGCCGAGGGCGCGAGGACGATGCAGGGCAGGGTGATGGTGCCGTCCGGCGCGCTGCGCCGTCAGGGCGACAGCGTCGCCGTGACGGTGCCTTACAGCGCGCATCGGGCGCCGGGACCGACTTTCCCCGAGCCGCCGCGGGTCATGGTCACCGTGCAAGGCACGTTGCCGTATGCCACGGCGATCAGCGACATCAGCGGAAACGAGTTCACATTGACCCTGACCGCGGTGCTCGCCCCGCTGCCAGATGGCGCGCCTATTGCCGTGGAGTGGATCGCATATGTCTGATCAGGGCCGGCCACCGATCAAGCGCAACAACTACTTCACCGGCGAGTCGTTGCTTACCGCCGATTTCACGTGCGAGCAGCAGTACAACATGGAGATGCTCGCACTGGTCAACAGCAGCCTGCACACCTGGGGCATCGCCAGCGGGCTGGAGGTGAGCTGGCAGGCAAGCCAGGCCAACCAGGTACGGATCACCGCTGGCATGGCGATCGACCGCCTTGGCCGCCAGATCGTGTTGACCGAGCCGCAGGTGGTTCGCGTGGAAGGCACCGGGGACAACGCGTTCGTCTACCTGGTGATCCGCTACCACGAGGTGTACAGCGACCTGACCGACGATAGCGGTGTCATGGGCTACAAGCGTGTGGTGCAGCAGCCGCTGCTGACCTGCACGCCGACGCTTCGGGATCCGGGCATCGACATCGTGCTGGCCGTCGTCAACCTTACTTCGCAGGATGCCGTCAACGCCCTGACCTTCAAGCAGGGTCGCCATGAACGACGCTACGTCGGCTCGCGTCTGGGCATGGTGGATCTGGTCACCGAAGGTGCGGGTATCGATGGCAGTGCCGCCGTGTCCGTCGCCGCGTTGCCCGGCGTGCGCCTTCGTGCAAAGCGCGAGGACAGCGGGCTGGACGACTACCTCAGCGTGGAGACCGCGCGCGCGCAGTTCGACGGCATGCTCGCTACCCGCGGCAACGTGGGCGTAGGCGTGGACCAGCCGCAGGCGAACCTGCAGGTCGAGCGCATCGTGACCGAGGGCGTCGGCAGCATCACCACCAAAGGGCGGCTGCTGAGGTTCGAGCACGCGATCCACCCGCCGCTGCGCCCGGGCGACCTGGTGATCCCCACCTTGCCGGCGGGTGCGGCGGTACTCACTCCGCAACAGGCGGTGATCGGCGGCGCCACCAGCGATCCGGCGCAGTTCCAGATGGTGCAGGCCTTCCAGCAAGACCTCCTGGTGCCGGCGCGCTTCCGCTACGTGCGCGCCACACTGGTCAGCTTCTCCGCCACCGGCACGGTGGGCGAGCTGCTCAACATCGGCATCGACGGCAGCGTGGGAATGGGCGTGCGGGCCGGCGCGCAGACCGGCGCGACCGGTGTCTCCGCGCTGACGATAACGCCGGATCGCCGTGTCGGCATCGCGCTCAACGGCGACGCCGTACCGCGCGTGACGCTGGACGTGAACGGCGATGTCATGGCCGGCGCCTTGACCTGCAGTGACGCTGTCGTAGCGAAATCGTTCGAGGGCAACGGCAGCAAACTGCGGAACCTGCCGATCCTCAGCTACTGGACCAAGCAGGACCCGTCCTCGCCGTACAGTGGGATCTACTACGACACTGGCAACGTCGGCGTACAGATGCGCGATACACCGGCGTCGCTGAGCGTGGGTACAGGCCAGAGCTTCATCGGTTCGGGACTGGTTTCCGCCATGCCGTCCGACTCGAATAGCGGGATCAAGGGCGCCGACGGCGTCGCCTACGTGACTCTCACCGGCACGCAGACCGCCTTCGTCGACGAGGTGCAGGTGGGAGATGCCATTCGCCTGGGCGAGCTTCTCAAGCAGTACCGGCAGGTCCGGACGGTGGTTTCGAACGAGCAGTTGGAACTGACCGAACAGTTTCCCAGCATTGTCCGGGCCTCCTCCTTTAAGTACCTGCCTGCCGGGAGCGCCGGACTACCGGGAGCGGCACAGCTGGTCCAGACCGCCGCACCCACGCCGCCGGATGGCAACGACGGCAGCGGCACCATCAGCAGCAGTGGCACCACGCTTACCGGCGTCAAGACCGCGTTTCTGACGGAGCTGCGAGAAGGCGACTGGATCCTGATTCCGGAGTTCCGGCCATCGACCATGGAGGGCTACCAGGACCAGTGGTTGGTCAGCAAGGTGACGGACGACCGCACGCTGGTGGTCATCGACTCGACGGGGCACGGTGTGCCCGCCAACGTATCGGCGTTCCTGGTGGCGCCAGCGCTGCTCGCCGTGATGCAAAGCAATAGTGTCGCATCCGACAAACCGCCACCGCCGGCGATGCTCGTGGCCAACAATCGGCAGGACATGTCCAAGGACAGCAAGAAGGCGCCGAACACGGTCGCCATCAACGTACCATTCTCGAAGCTCGATGCCCGTTATGCGCTGCAGGTGGATGGCAACGTGAGCTTCCAGGGTGGCGGCAGCTTCGGCGACCTGACGGCGAAGACCGTCACTGTCACTGACTGGATCAAGATCGCCGGCGCGGGCGACGGCGGCAACGTGCTCACGGCCGGTTCGACCTTGGGACCGCCGCTGCTGACGGTGACGCAGACCAACGTGGTGGTCGGCGCCGGCAAGGGCGCCAGTCCGCTGGAAGTGGGCGGCGACGCGCACGCCACCGGCAACATCGTGTCCGATAAGGAGCTGCAGGGCGTCAGCGCGTCGCTCAGTGGTACCGTGACGAGCAAGGCGCTGGCCGCGACATCGATGAACGTGGGCGGTGTGCAGGTCGACGACAAGGGCGGCGTCACGCTGTTCGGCGCACGCCAGCCGATCACCTTCACCAAGAACCAGGCAAGCGGCATCGCCGCGACCGATGGCTTCATCCAGGCCACGATCGGCACCTTCTCAAGCGACTTCAGCGCGAACTTCGCCGGCCTGGTCAGCTGTACCGTACAGAACGGTGCCACCGTTACCGGCGTCACCTATGCCTCGGCCAACACCACCAAGGAAGTGATCAAAACCAAGAAAGGCACGAATACGTATTACCTCCCGCTGTTCGGCAACATCTGCATGCCGGTGCGCAAGGGCGAGCAATGGACGCTGGTGTACCTGGCGGAAACGATATTCAAGCCGGCAGCCGACATCGTCGCCTTCTGGATGCCGCTGGGGCCCGGCCTGACGCAGGCCCCGCTGCCGTCGGCACCGACGGGACCGGATCTTGCCGAGGTGGCCAGGCAGTTCGAGGTGCTTCGCCAGCGCGCGCTAAGCGGAAGCCTGGTCCCGCCGGCCTCGTTGGAAGCCATACAGAAGGCGATCGACCAGCGCGTCGGCGATCTGGCCCGTGTGCTCGGCGACGCCACCGGCATGCCGCCCGACGAAGAAGCGCGCACCGCCTTCGTGCGGCAGTTGGGCGCGCTGGCCTGCTCGGCCGCCCTGCCGGTACCCGATGGTCACCGGGTGGACCAGCCGCGCATCGACGGCGTGATCGATACCTTCGCTACGCTGACCGGCCGCACCTTCACGCCGGCGCAGCGCGCGATGCTGGAAGAGGCCATCCGTGCACTGGAATCGGTCAACGACAGCGACGAAGCCCGGCACGATGCGAAGACGATCAGCGACAACATCCGACTGTTCCTGCGCACGCTGCAAGAGGTGACGGGGCTGACCTTCGACGCCACCCGGATGCGCCTGCTGACCCGGGCGCTTGCGCGTCTGGTCGGCAACGGCTCGCAGGAACCGGTGCAGGAGCAGTGACGCCATGTTCTATCCGGACCATGTCTTGCCTGCCACCGCGTTATTGCGCGAACACTGGCGCCTTATCCGCGACGAATGTCTCGCACTGCCATCGTCGGATTTCGTCGCATGGCCGGAGGTGGAGCTCTACAACCACGGCTGGGACATCTATGGGATGGTCGCACAGCGCCGACGCCTGCTGGAGAACTGTGTCTTCTGCCCGCAGACCGCCGACCTGCTGCGGTCGCTGGACGGCGTGGTCAACGCGGGATTCTCGCGGCTCGCACCCGGGACGCGCATCCTGCCGCACGTCGGTTACCGGCACGCGAACGTGCGTTATCACCTGGCGCTGCAGGCCGACGGCGATTGCCATCTCCGGGTCGGCGAGGAGAGCCGGCCGTGGCGGGAAGGGCATAGCCTGCTGTTTGAAGACATGGCCACGCACGAGGCGTGGAATCACGGCAGCCAGACGCGCATCGTCCTGCTGGTGGATTTCGACCGGACCTTGCTGAGGGACGAGACATGAGCCTGCCGCCGGGACCGGCCGACGACAACGCCGTCTTCCTGGAAGGCTTGTGCCGCTACGCCGACCTGCTGATCGACCGCGCGGTGTCGCGCCGCGAAGCGGCTGCGGCGGCCGCGGCGACGGGCCACCTTGCAGTACGCCAGCGTGTGCTGCGCGAGCAGTTTTCGATGGCCATGGATGTCGAAGTCACCGCCCTGTGGGAGGCGTTGCAAGCGACGATGGAGGATCTGCTCGACAGCGACCGCTTCGTGCCTTGGGTGCATCTGGTGCAAATGTTGTCGTTGGGGCCGCTGGAACAGCAGGTGATGCTGGTGGCACTGCTGCCCGATCTCGATGACGCTTATCGCGGGATGCTGGCTGAACTGGCCGAGGGAGAGCGTGTGGCTGAGGGCTGGCTGCCGCTCTCCGCGCTGTCCTACTTGCTGGACGATCCCTCGCAGGCGCACACGGTTCTTCTTGCCGACAATGCCTTACGCCGGTGGAATGTTCTGGAACGGGAACCGCGCTCCGACGTGTCGCGCTTGCGCGGCGGATTCCGCCTCGATGTGGCGCTGTCCGGCTATTTGTGCGCCCGCGCCGTGCCGCAGTTGCAGCTCTACGAAACGTTGCGCGAACTGGACCCGGTGGCCTCGCTGGACGAGCTATCGCTCGAGCCGGCAGTGCGAGAGCAGGCCCAGCGTTTCGTCGACCGCTGTGGTGGGGATGCTCCCGAAGACATGTCCTTCGTCTTGCAGCTTCAAGGACCCGATGGTCACGCACTGGAACAGCTCTGCTCGGCCATCTTCCTGTCGATGCGCATGGCCTGCGCCGAACTGGATGGCGCCCAACTTGTCGTCCACGCGGGCGATGGCCGCGCGGCAGTGCTCGAACGTGTGCGCCTGCTGTGCCGCAATGCCATGTTGTGCAACCGCGTACTGGTGCTGACCCAGTGCCAACGCCTCAGCGGCGATGCGGCCGACGAGGAATCCCGCGCCCTGTTCGCTGCGGTGTTCGACACGTTGCTGGAAAGCCAGCGCTATGTCGTGGCGATCAATGCGCCTTCACGGCTGGTGTCGGAACGCGCACATCGCTACACCGCGCATCCCGTAGTGCCGGTGCTGATCCAACTGGCCATGCCCACCGCCGCCGGGCGCCGCCGTACATGGGAGCAGGGCGCCACGCGCCACGGGCTGTCCTTACCGGACGATCTGCTGGATCGCCTGGCCGGCACCTATCTGTTTACCGAAACCCAGATCGAGTCCGCACTGAAGGAACTGGAAAGCCGCCGTCTGCTCGACGGCGACGCACCGCTGAACCGGCTGCTGCTGGACGTGTGTCGCGACGCCAGTGTCAGCGAGCAGTTCAGCGTCGCCGAGGAAGTGAAGACGCGCTACCGTCTGGAGGACATCGTGCTGCCGGCAACCACGCGCGCCTGGCTGGAGGAACTGCTGCAGTACGCGCGCAACCGCCACCAGGTCGTCGAGCAATGGGGTTTCGACGGCCACCAGGCCAACAGTCGCAACCTGTGTGTGCTGTTCTACGGGCCGTCCGGCACCGGCAAGACCATGGCCGCCTCGGTGATCGCCAATGAACTCAACCTGGGTCTGTACCGCGTCGACTTGTCGAGCGTGCTGAGCAAGTACATCGGCGAGACGGAAAAGCACCTCGCGCAGCTGTTCGACCAGGCCGAGTCGGGCAACCTCGTGCTGTGCTTCGACGAGGCAGAGAGCCTGTTCGCCAAGCGTACCGAGATGCACGACGCGCACGACCGCTACGCTAACCTGCAGACCGGTTACCTGCTGCAGCGGATCGAGACCTATCCCGGCATCGTGGTGCTCTCGACCAACCTGCTCGGCAATATCGACAAGGCGTTTACGCGTCGCTTCAAGTTCATCATCGAATATCCGTTTCCCGCCGCGGCGCAGCGCCGTGAGCTGTGGCGCAAGGCGTTTCCGGCCGACGCCCCGCTGGCCGACGACATCGACCTGGACCTGCTTGCCGAACGCGCGCCATTGAGCGGCGGCAACATCGGTAACATCGTCCTGCGCGCGGCGTTTTACGCGGCTGGGGAGGGCCATGCGATCGGTATGGCGGACCTGCTCAAGGCGGTGGAGCGGGAGTACGACAAGCTGGGCAAGGTGTTTGCGCCCGGGGAGTTCTCGTGGGGGGAGGACGATTGACGTGTTTACCAGGTCGCCGCCCAAGCCAGACGTAGCTTCCGCGGAACAAACCCCGCCCATGCAGCGGGCGGCATCTGCGCTCGCCCCGATGGGCGACCTTCACTACGCGCAGCGTGGACCGGCGCTTCCTGCCGCCAACCGCACCGGACTGCCGGACCGCCTGAAGTCAGGCGTGGAGGCGCTCTCTGGTATCAATCTCGATGCGGTCCGGGTGCACTACAACTCGCCGCAGCCGGCCAGGTTGCAAGCCCACGCCTATACCCAGGGCAACGAGATCCATCTCGCACCGGGGCAGGAAAAGCACCTTCCGCATGAAACCTGGCATGTGGTGCAGCAAACCCAGGGGCGCGTCAGGGCCACGCTGCAACTGAAAGGCACGCATATCAATGACGACACGTCACTTGAAAGCGAAGCCGACGTCATGGGAGCACGTGCACTGCATACACCGGCCGGGCGGGGCACGCGTACAACGGTAGCTACAGCAGGCATGGCGAGCTGCATCCAGCGGGAAGCCGAGCTTCCCCGGGTCCTGACGCTGGAGCTCATCATTAAGTTCCTGCGGAAGGTGATTGCCAAATCAGGCGAAGTATCCGTTCGCGACCAGAAACGGATTTCCGAGTTCGTGGCGAAGCTGAGGTTCAGCCGAAATCGCACGTTGATGCCGATATATCACGAGCTTTGCGGTCAGGCACAGTTTGCAGAAGGCGGCCCGATCCACAAAAAGTTCTACGGGAGCGAGAAAAAGCCCGAAGCCCCGTCCAGGAAACGGGCCAGGCCCGAAGAAAGCTCGGTCCAGGAAAACGAGTTCAGCGGTGATGAATCCGAGTTGTCAGACAACGATCTCGATATCGAAGCGCTCTACAAGACACAGCCCAGCCTGTACCAGCAGGCGGTAGACCATTCGGACGCCAAGCGGGTCAAGGGTGTCATCAATCCAAGAAACACCAACATGCTGGCCTTCCACGATCGGTCGCTGGTCCCTTCATCCATCAATGGGATGCCCAACACCAAGGCCACACGCAAAAGCAAACGCAGGCTAGCGGTCAAACTCAAAAACGGTTCGGGCAACCTGCGGGCCAAACAGGAGCGGGTGTTGTTCGGAAGTCACTTAAGGCAAGGTGGAAGAGGCACATTCAATAGCAGCATCGAGACGCTCAAGCGCCGCAGCCAGAATGACGAGCTGGGTTCTGCCGCTGTCAAGCGACTGGTGACCACACGACGCGCGGGCTTCTCTATTGCCGATACCGATACCCATGCCGAGCAATCGTTGCTGAGATCCGAAGCCTGGGACGCGATGAAGGCGCGCGTTGTCAAGGAGATCAAGGCATCCACATCGTCCACCGACGTGCCCAAGGTGGAGGAACGCAGCAATGCGATCCTGCTGACGTTCGTGCTGAACCGCTCATCGTGCCGTGGCTGCGGTCTGGCGCTTTCGCTGGCCCTGATCGAATTCTGGGAACAGCTGGGTGTCGCCTTGGGCGACAAGCTCACCTGGCGAGAGATCAAGAAGAAGTACGCCGGCCGCGCGCGCTTCGTCGTACGGTTCCCCACCATCTACAAGTACGACCGCGAAAACAAAGGTGACTTCGGCAATCTCAGGGAAGTGCTGGCCAGTCTGCAGGATGCAGGTTGGGAAATCGCGCCCATTCTGCCGGACATTACCGGCGGCCTGGAAAGTTACAACAAACTGGTCGAGATACTGAAAGAACTGAAGGCCTACCCCGGCGAGGCGGATCTCAAGTACTTCCTGGCCGGCGGTGCGCCCAAGAAAGCCACCGGTAGTCTCAGTCCGGGTTTGGGCTCGAGTCCGGGCTTGCGTCCGGGGCTCGGCCTCACCGCTCCGGTGCCAGTGCTGGTGCCGCTGCCGCTTCCACAGCCGCCAGCAAGCGGCCATCGCGTCGCTCAAGAATTGCTACGTGCCTATCTGACCAGCCTTGACGCGGCCTGGGCTCAACCGTTCAATCTGGCGCCCCAGGTTGGGACTGGCGGCGGTACCGGCAATGTCGGCGTCTTAGCCCACCAGGTCATCGCCCATAATCCCCGTGACGTCCTCCCGCAGCCGATAGGACGCGTCGAGGAGGCGGAGATGCTGGCCCGGCACGGGTTGCGCCCGCACGTCAACACGGGCAGGGGTGCACTCTGCCTTATCTACTCGACACTTATGGGCCTGACCGGGCAAAGCGAGGACGAGGTCGCGCCCATGGTCAACTATGTCGCTCAACAGGTCGGCATCACCGAAGGCTGGTTCGATGTCGGCAGCCCCCTCGCGATCCGCATCGTCGCCGAGATAGAACGCATCTACGCCACCCCGATCGATCTGGTGGTCGTGCAACTGGGTAACGCCTCGACCATCTCCGCCCGTGGCGGGAACGCCGGTGGGCATCTCGTGGTGCTCCGACAGACGGCTGGCCACTATGACGCGTATGTTCCCCGATAGGCCCCGGCTGGCGGTAACATGATCCAGTCATACGATCCGATGCGTTCCCATGCACGGCGACGTCTTGCCGAGGCCGCGCCGGCGCAGCGCAAAGTCTCGCCTGCCATAGCGGCACCTGATACCGGCATGCACTATGCACGCGCCGGCGGGCACGCGTTGCCATCCGGACTACGCACCGGCATCGAATCGCTCTCTGGCCTGGACATGGGTGGCGTGCGCGTGCACTACGGTTCACCGCTGCCGGCCCGGCTCAATGCGCTGGCCTATGCGCAGGGCAGTGACATCCATCTCGCTCGCGGCCAGGAACAGCACCTTCCGCACGAGGCGTGGCATGTGGTGCAGCAGGTGCAGGGCAGGGTCCGCGCCAACACCCGCGTGGAAGGGGTCGGCGTAAACGACGACGCTTCGCTCGAGCGCGAGGCGGACCGGATGGGCTCGCAGGCCATGCAGATGAGACGCGCCGACGCGGGTACCTCGCAGCCCACGCCATCCCGGTCGGGCCCCGCCGTCGCACAGCTGACGGTGAAGAAGCAGAAGGCCGGCCGCTGGTATTCCGACTACGACCCGTACACGACCTTTACCACCAAGGCGGCGGCTACCGTCCACGACAAGGCGCTGAGGAACCAGGGCGTCACGAAGAGGCGCCACTTCCGCGTACCTACGCTGTACACCCATACCCACACCAAGCCGCACAACAGGCTCACCCGCGCCCTTCAAGGCCCGCACGTCGTGGCACACCGCCTGACCCTGCAGGCACTGCAAAGCGCCGGAACGCTCGGCGATATCCAGTCCATCTTCGACGACCAGGTGCTCAGGCCCAGGCACGTGGACGAACTGATCGACGACGAAGCCCCGCCCAGCGGCTACAACACGCAGCTGTCGCCGCGCATCACACGTTACCTGGCCACCTATAGGAGGATCTACAAGCGCCTCAAGGGACAGATCACGGGCAATAGCACCGACCTGATTCGCGCCAAGCACCGCCTCAACAAGCTGCTCAACCTCGATCCCTATGCCACCTATGGCTGGAAATCGTTGACGAAGGCGAGCAAGAAATCATTGGCAAGCAAAGGAGAGAACGTGGTCAACCCCACCTTCAATCAACTGGTCGACACGCCATCGTCGGCTTCGATCAGAAACGCTGACGCGCAAGATTCCTTCCTGCAGGCGCGAGAGCAGCTGTTTGACGATCACTTCCCGTGAATGAAGCGCCTACCAACGCACCGCCGCGTACGCGCGTTTCCTCCGGCGCCGTCCGTCCGCCTGTGCCGCCGCGCGCGGATGCGCGACTGCACGGCATGGTTGGCATGGGGGAACTGCATTACGCAAGGGCGGCGCGCCCACGCGCGTCAGTTCCCGAAGGCGTGGTCATTCAGCGCGTGCGGGCGGTGAAGGACCAGGAATGGGCCAAGCTCGACCCCATCGATGCGGCGCTCGAACACTTCGACGACGTGCTCAGCCATAGCTCGTCGATTCCCCCGCGGCTGCCGCGCGAATTCTTTGCTCTCTTCGCCCAGGCTGAAGAGATCTACCACGCGATCTACGAAAGCGGCGAGGTGCAGGAAGAAGGCAGCATTGCGAACCTGGAGGAGCAGGTCGGGCAGTTGGAAGGCATGATGAACGTCGCCAAGCGCCAGGCTGCCAAGGATCGTGCAGCACAGGCGCGCGGCGGTGATCGACCGCCTTCGCGGTCGTCGCCCTATATGCCCGAAAGCGTCAGGTCCCGCGCGATGGAAAGCGCACAGACTCTGAACGTGCGACTGGACGGCCTTAACCAGTACCAGCACAACCTGGCCCTGCTTCTCCACCATCCCCGCGCGGTGTACTACGTGATGGGCAAGAGCGCGATGGGGCAGGGCGACACGGCCTTCGTGGTGCGTGCAGTCAGTATGCTCAACCGCCTGGGATTGCGGGCGGTCGGCGTCAAGCCGGCGAAAGAGATGCACAGCGGCGGCACCTCGTTCAGCACGACCCCATTCATCACGCCGGAGAAGATGCGCGACGACGCCACGGCCGGCGATTTCATCATCGAAGGCCCGTTGTCCGATCCCGTACTGCCGCCTGTGAATTCGGGCATCGATCCTTCGACGGTCTCCACCGAGTTCGATGCCATGGGTGGTTTTGTCGCCGACAAGGCCGGGATCCATAACCTGCGGCTCTATGAGTACGGCACGCTGGCATATCGCGGTGGCCAGGCCATGCAGAGCGACAGCAGCAGCAACGTCGTCCATCATGCCGATAATCCCCGTCATGGCTTCATGGGCATGGGACACGGTGAGATGGGCGCCTTCTACAATGCTGGCGATACGCGCGTGGCGCAGCCGCTGGACAAGGTGCTTGCCTCGCATGCAAAGGACAGTGTCGCCACTGAGCAGTTGCTCGGACTGCTCACCCGATACGCCGATGCCGAGGTTTATCTAGGTTATGCCAACCAACGCGCCGCCGTTGCCGGCTGGGTCACCGCCGTCAGCGCGATCGCCGGGGAGCGAGGCAAGCCAGCCATTGTCGTGGGCATCTACGGCGAACTGCGCCACGCCGATCGCAAGCCTATTTCAGGAGCCGATACGCTCTACGTGCGCAGCAAGGGCGACTCCGCCGGCCTTAAACAGAACGCCGAGATGGTGCGAGGCCCTGGAGCCAAATGCATCGCTGTGATCGCCGATGGCGTACCCGCGCCCGTGATGGCTGCGCTGCAGAAGCGCGCCATGCCATTCACCTTGAGCACGGGCAATTATTCACTATCCGAAGCCGTGGAGAACGGGCACTTCCCCGTCTACGAAACACTGATCTTCAATCCCGGTGTGCAGAGCGCCTTTCAGTTCCAGGTCGCCAACGGGCTAGCGAAGCTTGAGTTGACCGCGACTGCCTTCGGTAAGGCGGCGCTCGCCCTGAGCAGTGCCTCGCCCGAATCGCTGCCGAAGATGACGAAGGAGATCCATGCCGTGCTGGCTCATCCCCACGAGATCCGCTTGCTGATGGGGGTGATTCGCGCGCAGACGGATATCAAGGAGAACTTTGTGGCCCGGCTGGCTGGTCTTCTGCCACATCACTAGACGGTCGACCCTGGCAGTTATATGTCCGAGTGTCCGCCGTGCCATGTCCGCGGACACATGATGGGCCGTGTAGATCGGCGCGAGCGGGAGTTGGTGTGGTTCTTGCTTGTTGCCTCCGATCGTCACCACGGGGCTTTCATGCTTGTCTACCATTTCAAACTAGGGCTTCGGAGCCTTCGCCGAAACCCATTGCTTACCGTGCTGATGGTGATAACGATCGGAATTGGCGTCGCGTCGTCCATGACGACCTATGCGGTATTTCTTGCCACCTCGAAGGATCCTATTCCGGACAAGTCATCGCAGTTGTTTATCCCGCAGATCGATAGCTGGGGAGAATCCGCGAGCGCGGAAGACGATGGCGAACCACCGGACATGATGACTTACACCGATGCCATGGCATTGATTCGGGATCATCGAGCCAGATTCCAGACCGCGCTTTATCCCATCGACGTTTCGATCATGCCGACCCATAAGTCGCGGTTGCCTCTTCAGGTGAGTACCTACGCAACATATGCCGATACGTTTCCCATGTTCCAGATATCTTTCCTTTTCGGGAGCGGTTGGTCTTCAGCAGACGACCAGGCACACGCTGCCGTAGCGGTAATAAGCCGGTCTCTCAATGACAAATTATTCGATGGCGTGAATAGTGTGGGGCAAGACATCGTGCTGAATCACCAAAGCTATCGAATCGTCGGGGTGAGGGATAACTGGAATCCACAGCCGCTCTTCTACGATGTAAAAATGCTCGGTGCGTTTGGTGAGTCGGCTCAGGTATTCGTTCCCTTTACTCGTGCCATCGATTCCCGGATTCCCACCGCGGGCGCCAACCTGTGTAAGACAAGCTCCGATAGCGGATGGGACGCGTGGCTTGGATCTGATTGCACATGGATCTGGTATTGGGCCGAATTGCCCGACAAGAAGAGCATGACGGAGTATCGCGACTATCTCGATGGCTACGCGGCGGAGCAAAAGCGAGCGGGGCGCTTCCACTGGGCGCCGAACACCCGTCTTCGCAATGTGATGCAATGGCTCGACTACAAGCATGTAGTGCCTGCGGAGTCGAGGATTTCTCTTTTGATTTCCGCGGGATTTCTGCTCATATGCCTGGTTAACACGGTGGGCCTCTTACTGGCCAAGTTCATGCGACGCGCACCGGAAATCGCGGTTCGCCGGGCGCTTGGCGCACCTCGCAAGGCGATTCACGAGCAGTTCCTGATCGAAGCAGGTACCGTCGGTCTGGCCGGAGGGATGCTTGGACTGTTGCTGACAGGTGCCGGCATGTTCGGGGTGGGCCTGGTGTTCGAGCCGTCCATTGCCCGACTGGCCACGCTCAATGCATCGCTGGTTGCACTGACCTTCTGCGTTGCCGTATCCGCGACCGTTCTGGCGGCAATCTATCCTGCCTGGCGCGCAGCTTCAGTAAAGCCCACCTGGTAACGGAATTCATGATCAGTGTACAGATTCGACCGATCCTCAGCGCGCTTAAGCGACACAAAGCGGGAACTACGCTGATCGTGCTACAGATTGCTCTGACCTTCGCAGTCATTTGCAACGCGTTTTATATCGTTGAGCAGCGTATCGATCGTATGTCCAAGCCAACCGGCATGGTTGAAAGCAATATGCTGGCGATTCAATACCGTTGGGCTGGAGTGGACGCTAACGCCATTCCGTCGCTTACCAAGGCAGATCTGCAAGCACTACGCCTGCTGCCAGGCGTCGAAGACGCAACCCAGACCGGATCCTATCCGTTGTCGGGCCATAGTTCGACAGAAGGCATACGTACCGATCCGGGTGTGAAAGCGCGAATCGCACTGGCTGCGGAATATTTCACCGATGACCATGCGCTTGCCACGATGGGCGCCCGTCTTGTCGCGGGAAGAAACTTTCGAGCGGACGAAATAGGTTTCTTCGATCCATCCAAGGTCACTCCGCCTGCCGCGGTCATCATCACCAAAGCCCTGGCGGACAAGGTGTATCCCGATGGCTCGGCCCTTGGCAAGCAAATCTATATCGGTAACAGCATGCCGTCGCCCAGTACGGTGATCGGCGTCGTCGAGCGGCTGCAGGCGCCGTCTCCCACCGCCAGCTTCGCCGAATATGCCGTCCTGGTTCCTGCGCTGCTTTCAAGCAGTAGCGGCAACTACCTGATCCGAAGCAAGCTAGGACAACTCCTGGCGATCACCAACGAAGCCCCTGCCGCCCTGGTCAAGCTCGACCTCATGCGCGTCTTCCCGCCCAACGAAGGGATTCGCACTTTCGACCAGGTTCGTGAGGAGGCCTATAAAGTGGATCGCGGGATGGCCACGCTGATGACGGCGATCTGCGCCCTGTTGCTGGTCATTACTGCTGCCGGTATCGTAGGGCTGACTAGCTTTTGGGTCTCTCAGCGACATCAGCAAATCGGTATGCGCCGGGCACTGGGTGCCACCCAGCGTGACATCCTCAGCTACTTCCTCACCGAAAATCTGCTGATTGCGTTGGGTGGTATTTCCCTGGGTGCGGTGCTCGCTGTCTCACTCAACGTATGGATGATCAGCCATTTCGAGATGAGTAGCCTTCCGTTGAAGTATTTCGTGGAAGGCGTGGTTCTGATTGTGCTTCTCGGTCAAGCAGCCGTACTCGTGCCAGCGTTGCGGGCATCACGTACATCCCCCATCGAAGCAATTCGAAATACCAGGGCTTAGAGGAACGCGAAATGGGCGCATGGTCACACGAACCTTTTGGAAACGACACGGCCAATGACTGGGCCTACGATCTCGAGGACGCACAAGATCTGTCTTACATCGAGGCAGCCCTCGACAATGTCCTTGAGCAGGAGTCCGGGTACCTTGAAGCCCCGACGGCCGAAGAAGCAGTGGGTGCGATCGAGGTTCTGGCAAAGCTCCTCGGACGCGGCACGCAATCGGATGCTTACACTGAGAAGGTGGACACTTGGGTTAAGACCATCCATCAAAAGCCGACTGACGCGCTGCTTGAAAAGGCCCGGCGCGTCATTGCACGGATCCTCGCAAAGGATTCCGAGCTTCTTGAACTATGGCAGGACGGGGAGGGTGCCGAGGGTTCCCAGCAATGGCAGTCCTCCATGTCGCGACTTCTGAGTGCCGTCAGCGCATGACGAGCCGCTGATTTCTTCAGTGAGGCAGCATCCCGGATATCGGTTCACCGGCCCGCGCTGGGAGGGTCTTCACGGCGACATTTCCCGTAACAGCGCCATTACAGGCAAAATACGCGGTGCGCCACCTGCGATATCCTCTTCCTGGATATGCCGCCGTGCCGCTTTACTCGTTACGGATCATGCACTTGACCACTATTACGCCACCGGCTGCCGACGCCGATACCGCGCTGCTGGAGCGCCTGCGCGCCGCAGCGCAGCTCCTTGAATCGGTTGCGGCCGATCGGCTCTTGCTGGACGACCTCCCGGCGGAGGACCGCCAGCGCCTGTATCAGGCGGTGGCGCAGGTCTATCACCCCGACCCGGGCGAGCGTCGGATCCGGCTGAAGGCTGCGCAGAAGGCGCGTCATGCGTCGAAGATCCAGGCCGAGGACACCGTGCTCAACCAGACCGGCATCCGCGTACTGCGTCGCAAGCCGGTATTCACCACGCCGAATGTGTTCGCTCCGGAGGGTTTCGAAGCCAACGACATCGCGCCCGATGCAGATGCCGCGCAACCGCGCGAGTCGGTCGAACCCAAGCATTGTTATGTGTGCAAGAAGAAATACTCGGCGATCCATTTCTTCTACGACCAGCTGTGCCCCGACTGTGCCGCGTTCAACTACGCCAAGCGCACCGAGCTGGTCGATCTGCGCGGTCGCGTCGCGTTGCTGACCGGTGGTCGCGTAAAGATCGGTTATCAGGCTGGCCTGAAGCTACTGCGCGCCGGTGCGGAACTGATCGTCACCACACGCTTCCCGCGCGACTCGGCGGCACGCTATGCCGAGGAACCGGACTTCGGCGAGTGGGGCCATCGCCTGCAGGTCTATGGGCTGGATCTTCGCCACACGCCCAGCGTGGAAGCGTTCTGCCAGGAGCTGGTCGCCACGCGGCCGCGGCTGGACTTCATCATCAATAACGCCTGCCAGACCGTGCGTCGCCCGCCGGACTTCTACGCGCACATGATGGATGGCGAGACGGCTGCACTGCACGACATGCCCGAACACGTGCGCAAGCTGGTCGGTCACTACGAGGGTCTGCGCGGCTCGAACATCCTTCCCGATTCGGGTGCTTCGGCGAATCTGCCTGGCCTGACCCGTGCCGCCGAACTGTCCCAGATGCCGCTGCTTCCCGAAGAGCTCCTGGCGCAGAGCCATCTGTTCCCCGAGGGCCGACTCGATCAGGACCTTCAGCAGATCGATCTGCGCGAACGCAATTCGTGGCGGTTACTGATGGCCGAAGTGTCGTCGGTGGAATTGCTGGAAGTGCAGCTGGTCAATGCCATTGCGCCGTTCATCATCAACGCGCGACTGAAGCCGCTGATGCTGCGCACGTCCGATCGCGACAAGCACATCGTCAATGTGTCGGCGATGGAAGGTCAGTTCTACCGCAACTTCAAGACCACGCGCCATCCCCATACCAACATGGCGAAGGCCGCGCTCAACATGATGACGCGCACCTCGGCCACCGACTACTACAACGACGGCATCCACATGAACAGCGTCGACACCGGCTGGGTGACCGACGAGGATCCGGCCGATCTGGCTGCGAAGAAGGTGCTGGAAGAGCGCTTTCACCCGCCGCTGGACATCGTTGACGGCGCGGCGCGCATCGTCGATCCGATCATCAGTGGCATCAACTCTGGTGAGCACGTGTGGGGACAGTTCCTCAAGGATTATCGGCCGACTGACTGGTAAGTCGCGCGGAAGAGCAGGGCGCCTTAGTCCGTCGAAGCTGCCAATCGCCTAACCAGATTGGCAGCAAAGCGTTCCGAGGCTTCAACCTGATGTCCGAGATGCAGGAAGGGCTCAATCATTTCCAGTTCCATCAGCAAGAATTGGCCCTGAGAGATAACCCCGTCTATGCGCGCATAGGCTACGTCGGCGTGACCAATCGCCGCCGCAGCCTCGAGGACACGGCTAGCACTGGCAATCAGGTCGTCACCGGGTTCGGACGCCTGGGCGACGCCGCCGAAATCGCTCTGCACACGATAGTCGCCGGCCTTGGGCCGCTTGATGACTGCGTGACTGTATTCCCCGTCGAAGAATAGCAACGACCATTCTCCGTCGCTGGCAACTTCGGGCACGTAGGGCTGCACCAAATAGTCGAACTCGGGCGGGAGTTTCGCAACGACTTGACCGAACACAGTGTCGCCGGCCACGCCGCGCACCGTGTGCCATGCCGTACCACTTATCGTCGGCTTGATCACCACCTCACGAGAAGGCATGGCTGCCAGGGTATCGGGCAACTGCGATGCCGGCACGATCTGCGTGGGAATGATCGGAACGCCGTGTGTCGCCAACTCGATAAGGTAACGCTTGTCGCTATTCCAGAGCAGCAGCTCCTTGTTGTTGATCGTTGGCACGGGTAGCTGGCCAAGCCATTGTTTAAAGCGGGCGTAATGCTTGAAGTAGTCCCAGATCGAACGGATCAGCACGGCGTCGAAGGTCGCCCAATCCACGGCAGGGTCATTCCAGATACAAGCAGTCACCTCGACGCCGAAGCCTCTCAGCGACGCGACGAGGTTTTTATCGTCGGGGTGGATGCCGGGCTCGGCCACGGAAGTGGCGACGGCCAGGCGGTGCGTATACGAATCCGACATGACATCGTCATCCCATAGCGAAGGTTAGGCCAGCTCGAGTTCGTCGAGAATGACGCCCAGGCGCTGCGTCGCGTGCGGTTGCAGCGGCTTGACCGGCAAGGGCAGACAGCTGGCGGCCAGTCCGCGAAGTTCAGCGGCCTTAGCGACGACGCGTAGGCCACCGTATTGAAGGAACAGCTTCCACAGAGGCGCGAGCCGTTCGGACAGCCGCTCAGCCTCCTGCGCGTTCCCCGCTTGGGCGGCCCGCGTGATCGCCAGGGCGAGCTGCGGGAAAAGGCCACCAATCACCGAATACCAGGCTTCGCATCCCGCGTTCAGGCCGGTGGCGGCGAAGGCATCGCCGCTGACGCCGATCGTTACGTGCGCGGGAATCAAAGCGCGCAACCGCTCAACGCGCGAGCGAGCCGCGGCGGGATCGGCCGGTACGCCCGGAATCTTGATCGACGCAACGTTCGGAAGCTGCGCGATTCGACCATGCAATTCATCAGTGAATTCGAAGTGCGTCGTAGTCGGGTTGTCGTACACGCATAACGGCACGGACAGCGAGCTGGTCACGGCTTCAAAAAGCCCGAAGACCTCATCTTCCGTGAGCGTCTGATAGGACATAGGGGCCAGCAGTACGCCGCGCACACCGACTTTCTGCGCATCCTGTGCCAGTTCCAGGACATCGCGCGTACGTAGGGCGCCTATGCCGACCATCACAGGAATCTCGCCCGCGTGCTGCACGGCAAGCTGCGCAACACGCAGGCGCTCCTGTCGCGTGAGATAGGCATAGCTACCCGTCGAACCCAAGGCTCCGATGGAATCGACCCCCGCGCCGGCGAGCCGCTCAATCAGTCGGACGAATGTGGCCTCGTCGATGCCCGCCTCGTTCAAGGGAGTCAGTGGAAATGCACTCAAACCGGAAAACATGGGTCATTCCTCCAAAATGGCCCCTTCGATTGTAGAAGACTTCAGTACTGGTACTGCAAGGTGACGCCGATCGTACGCGGCTGGTTGAGGGCGACGCGACGGGTCGTCGGCAAATCGGCCGAGATGGCGACCGGCAGGTCGGTCTCGCCATGCTTGTCGAACAGGTTGGTGGCGTACAGCGAGATATCGAAGCCGTTACGACCTTCCACGCCCATGCGGATGTTGGTGGTGGCGAAACCACCCCGGCGATAGAACGGGCTGTCCCTGTCGTACAGGAAGTTCGAATTCCCGACGTAACTGAGGTCGGCGCGCATGAAACCGTCGTACTGCACGTTGACACGATGGCGGTACTCCGCCGCGAGCGAGCCGCTGAAACGTGGCACGTTCACCAGGCGGTCGCCGTCTTTCGCATCCGTACCGGGCACATCGTTCTTAAGGTGTGCGTCGTTGTAGCTGAAGCCGGCGCTCAATGTCACCGCGTTGATCGGCAGGAACTTCATCTCCAGTTCCGCGCCCTGGCTGACGGCCTTACCGAAGTTGGCGGTGATGTTGTAGCCGCAGCCGAGCACGATCTGCTGCTGAACGTGGTTCCAGTCGATGTGGTAGACCGACGCGTCGACGAGCAACCGATGCTCCAGCCAGGCGCTCTTGAAGCCCAGCTCATAGTTCCACAGCGTATCCGGGTTGTACTTGTTCAACTGCGACTGGCTGAGACCCAGGCCGGCCACTTCCGTGCCGCACAGGGCCGCGGGCGCGGGGTTGTTTGGACCACCCGGCCGATAGCCCTGGGAGGCCGTGGCATAGACCATGTTTTCGGGACTGATCTGATACTGCAGCGTGAACTTCGGTGTACTGCCGTAGTCCTTCGAGCTGCTCTGCACGGCACTGGGGCCACCGTTGAGCAGGCCGTCGCCGGTCTGCGAGAAGCCCTGCTTGACCTCGAATGCACGGATGCCCGCGCTGGCTTTCAGTTTATCGGTGATGTTCCAGGACAACTCGCCGAACACGGCGTATTCGTGGAGCGTGGCATTGCGCGCACCGGCGTAGATCGTCGAGTACGCCGGGAAGGGCGTGTTGAACGTCTGGTTGAATCCGTCGGGATAAGGGATCGACGAGACGAGCGGGGCGCGGACGTCATGATAGAACGCGCCGAGGATGGCCTGCACGGGACCGTCGAACTTGCTGGTCGCCCGCACTTCTTCGGTGAATTCCTTGTTCTTATAGCTGCCGTACATCGTGGTCGGGTAGACACTCGGCAAGCCAAAGAAGTAATTGATGACCTTTGAGCTGTCGTCGCGAATATTGACATCGCGCGTGAAATACGACGATGACGACATCAACTCGAACGCGTCGAACTGCTTGTGGATGGCGATGTTGGATATCGTCGACTTCTGCACGTTGGCTTCGTTGACGTCGCGCACCTGATACGGGTCGTTAAGCGTCGCGGGGATCTTGTCGTAGGTAAACGGCGATCCCAGCTTGGAATACTGGTAGATGAAGCTGGGCGTGATGGAAAGCGTGTCGTCCGGCTTGATCAGCATCGCGACGCGCGTGCCGTAGGTCTTGTATGTGTTGACGTTGTCCTTCTTCTTGCCGTCCGGATCCGCCTCGAGGTAATTGGTCGGCGAGATCGGGTAGCGATCGATATAGCCGTCGTCGTCGCGGTAGTACGCGGACACACGCAGCGCGACCTTGTCCTTGATCAGGGGAACGTTCAGCACGCCGTTGACGTTAGCGTTCGGACCGCCGTTGTGGGTGCCCGAGACATCGGTCTTGATGCGCGCCTCGACGGAGTCCAGGTCCGGCTGGACGGTCACGTACTTGACCGTACCGCCCATGGAGCTGGATCCGTAGATCGTACCCTGGGGTCCGCGCAGCACTTCGACGCGGTCGATGTCGAAGATTGAAGGGTCGATGACGCCTCGCGTCGACAGCAGGGCGGCATTGCTCGATGCCGCGATAGGCACGTCGTCGAGGTAATAGCCGACGGTGGCGGCGGAGCCGGCGCTGGACGAGATGCCACGAATGATCAGGTTGTTCTCGCCAGGGCCGGACGAAGCGACGGTCAGCGACGGCGCGATGCGCGCCAGGTCGACGAGGCTGGTCACGCCCTGGCGCTCGAGCTGCTCGCCGGTCAGGGCAGTCATGCTGATCGGCACCTTCTGGATATCCTGCTCGCGTTTGGCGGCAGTGACCGTGATGCCTTCGAGGGTCTGCGGCGTGTCGGATGCCTGGGCTTTTTTCTTGTCGGCGGCGGTCGTGGAGGTGGTCGCGTCCTGCGCGCTGGCAGCGCCTGAGGCCAGGGCGACGGACAACAAAGCCGTGTAGAGAAGTGTGCGCTTGAGATCTTGGTTCATGGAACTCCCCCGAAATAAACGTGCATACCTTTCCCGCACGCTCTTCAATGAGAGCGTGTTCTTGAGTTCGTGTGCTTTGCCCCTGGACGTCGAAGCCATGGACGGACCCATGGGCGACGGCCCTTGCTCGGTTGATGCCGGAGGTCCCTGACCGGCTGCGCCCTGGTTACCCTGGCACCGGATGTCTAGCCGTCTGAACCGCGATTGCTGCGGTGCATCGTCCTTGATTCCGATCAGATCAAAAAGTTTTGATGGCGTCAAGCTTTTACGTTACGATCAGGTTGCAATCGCAATTAGCCGCCTAAAAGGGTCCCGACCGATGCCGTCCGCTTTGCTGGTCGCCACCGGCGGAAGAGCTACTTATCCGATGCTCCAGGGGTGCCATGAAAACGATGTCCGTTCTGTTCTGCGCGCTGAGCGCAGTGGCGACAACTGCCGCCGTGTCGGCTGAAGCGCCCGCCGTGCCGCCCTCCCAAGCTATCAAGCAGGCGCTCGACGCCAGCGCCGCGGCGTGGTCGGCCGGTGACCTGAAGACCTTCATGGAATGCTACGAGCGAGCCCCGGGCACCCGCTACGTGAGCTCGAGCGGCACCATCGTGGGCTACGATGCGATCGAAGCGATGTATGCCTCGCGCTTCCAGAAGCCCGGCGCCAGCTTCGGCAAGCTCACCCTGGAGTTGATCGACGTCAAGCCGCTTGGTTCCCAGTACGCCTTCGTGGTCGGTCGCTACCACCTCAAGCCGGACGCCGGCGCCGAGGTGTCGGGAATCACGACGCTGCTGTTCCACAAGGTCGGCACGCGATGGCTTATCAGCAGCGACCACAGCTCGTAACGATGGCGGCCGCACAGGCGACGCCGGATAAAGCAGCGGGGCTCAGCATCGGCTCCGCGATTCGTGACCGACGACGCGGCCTGGGGCTCACCCTGCAAGGCCTCGCCAATAGTTCGGGCCTCTCCATACCGTTCCTCTCGCAGGTCGAGAGGAACCTTGCGCACCCGTCGCTGCTGTCCCTGGAGGCCATCGCCCAGGCGCTGCAGGTCGACGTCGACTACTTCGTCGCCGTTCCCACGCCGGGGCAGATCGTCTGCCGGGCCAACGAGCACGACCGGATCGACCTGGAATCGCCGGTGGTCTACGAGCGCCTGAGTGGCCGGCATGCCGAGCGCAAGATGGAAGCGCTCCGGCTGACCGTACCGCCCGGCCTGGTAGCGCCCACGATCCATCGGGAAGGGGAGGGCTTCTGGTACATCCTGAGCGGCGCACTCGAAATGACGGTTGGTCGGAAGAAGTTCGTCCTGAACGCCGGCGACAGCGCGCACTTCGACCAGCGGCACCCGTACAGCATGCGCAATGCGGGGAAGTCCGTAGTACGTATGATCTGGGTGGGGACGCCGGCGATATTCAAGGACTGAGGGGCGCGGAGCGCCCCCTCAGCTTGACGCGGGTCCGTGCCGCGCGAAGCGCCGGCAGCAGCGGATCCGTGGGCTCACCGCCGGAGTTTCATGTCAGCGTCTTCGTATCTCGCTAAGCATGTTGCAGAACAGTGCTCCCTGTTCGAGTGCGTCGTCGACCGCCACGTGGTTGTGTGGCAGGTCGTCAAACCAGCGCCGGGGCATGGCGTTCTTCGTGCTTCGCCGATAGTCCTTGCGTAGCAGCACCATGGCCATGGTCTTGATGTCGAGTGCGGAAAAGCTGAAAGGGCTGCGCCCGGCAAAGCGGATCAGGTACCAATACACGAACATGAAATCGAACGCCGCCGGGTAGCCGACGAACACGGGCGATCCTGGCAGCGCCTCCAGCCATTCGGCGTATTCCGTCATGGCTGCCTGGGGGGAGCGAGGTTCATGACGCGTCGCCTGCCAGGCTTCGGGGTGGTTGTCCCACCATGCCAGCGTGTCGGGGTGGCCCTTCGCGTCGGGTAGGCATTCGAGGTTTGCCGTAAACGTACCCAGGAGCGTCTTGTCAGCGGTATAGGCGGCCGACGCGAAGCTGAGCATTGAATGCGGGCCGGGAATCGGGCCGTCGACTTCGACGTCGGTACTTACGTAGATTTCGGGACGGGAGGAATCGCTCATCGGCTAGTTGTAGCACGGGCCTGGAGGCTTTCACGGAGCCAGCGGGTGAGGGCAGCCGGACCGCGCTTGATGAGCGCCGTGTTCCAATCCTTGCAATGAGCTGGCGGCAACAGTCGGTGCGTCGTCGAGCGCGGCAAGTGCTGGATGTAGTGCGCCACCTCTCGTTCGCCGGGCGCATTGGCGTCGAAAGCCAACCACACGCTGCGCCCCGAGCAGGCCTCTGGGAGCCACGGCGCCCAACGTCCGACCGTGGCGACGCTGTCCCAGCCGCATACCGCCAGCGACAAGACATCGAAAATGCCCTCCACGAGAATCATTGGCTCGCAGCGCCAGCCTGCGCCCGAGGCGGCGACACCGCCACCGGGGCCGATAGTGAACATCTTGTCCTGCCCACGCCGGGTTTCGAGATAGCGGCCATGCAACGAGGTCAGCCGTGCCTCACGCTCGTACATGCCGATCAGGACGGCCGGCCGACCATTCCAATCGGGGTCGAAACGCATCCCGGCGGCATCTGCGATGGCGAGCGTAATCCCGCGCCGCTCGACGTATGCCTGTCCTGGCGTGCCGGCGAGCGGCAACGCAGCGGCAAGACGCTCGTGCGGCGGCTCGCCGGAGCGGGGCATGGTCGGGGGATCGATGTGTATGTGCGGGAACATGGCCGACCGTGATGCACTATGCGACCGACTTTCTTAAGCACTAATCCGTAAGCTTGCCTATCGGCACCAACGACATTTGTCCCTCACCCACGGTCACCGTGCCGTCCAGACCGCGGAAGAACTCGTCCCCCTTGTCGTTCATCGTCCGCAGGAAAGCGAACTGCTCCACCGGACCCATGCCAGTGATCTCGACTGAGCCGCCGTTCGCCGCCATCGCGGTGACGCTGTTCATTTCGGACTGGAAACGCCGCTTTGCCCGACGACCGGCGACACGGTCGCTGTACTCCTCGCGCATCGCCACCCAGTAGTTGTTGGCCTGGGTGCGTTCGTCCGGGGAGGCGCTCGCATAGGCCTCGGCGAAGGCGGATTCGAATTGACGATCATGACGTTCCGCGGCAAGTGCCAGCCAGGCGATGCCCAAGGGACGATTCATCGACGCGACATCACCGTGGTAATACATCAGGCCCAAAACGTACTGCGCTGGCTTGCTCGCCCAGTCAGCGGCGTCATGCAGACGCGCACGGCTGAGCGAGTCGTGGCCCTGGCCCATGTCGCGCGCGGCGGCGCAGAAGTAATAGTCGCCAGGGAGGAATCGCTCGAGGCCTTGGGCACAGCCCGAAACAGCCTTGCGAAGCTCGACTCTTGCCGCGTCGCTTATCGTGTCGTTGTCTGGTTGTGCCGAAACCGTGCCTGCGGCGACGCAGCATAGAGCGAGCGAAACCACGCGAACCGTGCTCATGAGACTGGTCATCAACGCGAACTCCCTGAAGCGTCTTCGGTTTCGTTCTTCGAACGTCGTGGTTCATCCTACCCATATCGTTGAACGGGGCGCTAGTCCTTGGGGGAGGGTGCGCCTTCCTGGAGAAAGGGATGCGCGCGAGCGAATGCATCGAGCGCCGCGCAGTTCGCGACGATGTTGCGTAAGGTCGGCGTGCGGTTGAGATCGATCTGCAGAGCCTGGGCACGGAACACGATGCTGACGAGACAGATATCCGCCATGGTCGGAGTATCGCCGTGACAGAACTGCCCCGTTTGCGGATCGGTGACCAGGTGCCGCTCCAGACTTTCCAGGCTGGACGTCAGCCAATGCACCTGCCATGCGTCCCATGCAGCCTCGTCAAACCCGCCCTGCGACGCAAGGTACTTTTTGACGCGCGGCGGCAGCAGGGGATTGGTATCCGTCACCAACAAAGCGCAGATGGAACGGACCCGCGCTCGTCCATGCAAATCGGAGGGCAGCAGAGGCGGGTTGGGAACCTTTTCCTCCAGGAACTCCAGGATCGCCATCGACTGTGTCAACGGTGGGTAACCGTTTTCAACCAATGCCGGAATCACGCCCGCCGTGCTGATGGCAAGGTACGCGGGCGACCTCTGCTCGCCTTTGTCCAGATCGACGAATCGCTCGTGCGCGACCAATCCTTTCATGTTCAGCGCAATTCGCACCCGATGCGTCGCCGCCGTGCGCCAGAACGCGTAGAGTTCGAAGTCTGCATTGGTAGACAAGGGAAGATCCTGTCGTCGTTTAAGTCCCGGCAGGATGAGGCCGGGTTGTTCCAGCGTCCAAGATCGATACGTTATCCTCTCCATAGGCTTTTCCTATAGTTTTGCCCGGAGAAACCATGATCACTGAGTCTGATATCGCCGAAATTCGCTCCCTGTTTCTTCGCCAGGCGGCTGCGGAGAATGCTCACGATATCGACGCCATGGGCGCTGTCCTCGCTCGTGCGGAGCCGCCGGAGGGTTGGCGGATCTCGGCCATCATTCCGGTGCCCGCTCAGTGATTGCCCCGCAAAGATGAGCACTGGGCCATTTGCCAGAGGGCGTCGGGTCGCCGATCGCGACGACGACCTGACACATCTCGCCGCGCACGGCGTTCCATCGCTTCCCACGCCGGTTACAAGTGGATACGCCAGCAACGAAAACGCGCGCATCTGGTATGCCAGTTTCGGATCCGGTCCGCCGGTGATCCTGTTGCACGGTGGTCTCGGCAACTCGGGTAACTGGGGCTATCAGGTTCCCGCGCTGGTCGAGGCGGGTTACACGGCGATCCTGATCGACAGCCGGGGGCAGGGGCGCTCGACCCGGGATGAGAGGCCTTATAGCTATGAACTCATGGCATCCGACACCTGCGCCGTCATGGATGCGCTTGGCGTTGCCAAGGCAGCCTTCATTGGCTGGAGTGACGGGGCGGATACCGCCCTCGTCCTGTCGCGTGAAACGCCCGACCGTTCTGCCGGCGTGTTCTTCTTCGGCTGCAATGTGGACAGCACGGGTACCAAATCCTTCCAACCGTCTGCGGTGATCGACCGCATCTACAGCCACCACGTCAAGGAGTACGCGGCCCTTTCACCGGTCGTGGGTGGCTTCGAGGCCATGCGTGACGATCTGGGGGTGATGCAGGCTGGACAGCCGAATTACGGACCTGACCAGTTGAGGGAAGTTGCCGTTCCGGTGTGGAGCGTCCTGGGCGAGCATGACGAGTTCATCGAGCGTAAGCACGCGGAGTACATCGCCCGCAGTATTCCGGGTGCTCGGTTCGTCCTTTTGCCTGATGTGAGTCACTTTGCTCCGTTGCAACGGCCGGCGGCTTTCGACGCTGCGATGTTGGTGTTCCTGGGGCAGGTGTGGCCGACTCCAGGCGCCTCAGCGCAAGAAGAAGACCGATCCGATAACCGCTCCCGATATTGCCGTTGATGATGACCTTAGCGGCCGGTGGCTTCCGCAGACCGGCGCAGCACTCAGGCCCATCACCAAATTCATCGTGCACGTCGATATAGGGCGCACGAAGACCGTCAATGGCCTGGCACAAACCCGACTCGGGATGCGCGCTGGTCGGCGGTCATGCGACGGCGGCGCGGCCTTCAACGCCGGCCTGGATGTCGGTTGGTTGTTGGCAGCATTTGATCGATCAGTGGCACATACAGCCGTCGTCGCTAACGTGCCGGCGGGGAACAATGCACTCTTCCATCTTCGAGCGAAGCACCACAATGAGCGGCGACGTTGTGCATAGGGAAGACGGCGTGCACAGGGAAGACGGCGTGCACGCGGTCAGGCCCTGCGACATACCGAATCTGGTGATCTTATGCGCGGCTCATGCGCACTACGAGAAGGCTGCCTACGATCCGGCATGCAAGGCCCCATTACTGTACCGTGCGCTGTTCATGAAGCCGCCGCGGCTGTATTCGTGGATGGCGTGGCAGGGTGGCGTGCCCGTCGGCTACGCCACCGCCTCGGTTGAATTCTCGACCTTCACCGCGTGCGAATACGTCCATATGGATTGCTTGTTCGTCGACGCAGAGGCGCGCGGAAATGGGATAGGAGAGACACTGTTGGATGCGGTGATCGCCAAGGCACGCAGTCTTGGTCTGAGCGAAGTGCAGTGGCAGACGCCGGAATGGAATGCCGGTGCGATACGCTTCTATGCCCGGCAGGGCGCCAGCGCCAAAGCGAAGCAACGGTTCGTCCTGGTGTTGACCTGAGCCGGGTTCGTCCGCTCACTATGCTTGCCCGGTCTTGACCACCCTTCGCCGCTTGCCCACCCACAGGTACAACCCCGAAACCAACACGGCAATCGTGCCGATATCCAACGCCGCCCAGAGCAACTTCAACGGCATTCCGCCGTAGTCGCCGAAGTGCAGTGGCCGCGATAGCTCCAGGGCGCGCAGATACCAGGGCATGGGCACCGCACCGATGAGCCGCCCGTCACGCACATCGACCAGAACGGGTTCGAACAGACGCGAGGTCCATGTCGTATCGCCGTGCATCCAGAGCACGTACTGGTTCGGCGTGCCTGCCGCAGCGTCCGGGAAGGCAATGCTGAGCAACTGCATTCCCGGCAGCGCATGTCGGACGACATCGTATGCCTGCTGGGGCGGAATCCATGCCACTTCACCACGGCCTTCAGGCGGGCGCTGATGCTTGAGCATGGCTACCACGTCGTTGCGTTGCCACAAGCTGAAAAGCGGCACCGATAACTCGTTCATCAAGCCAGTGGCGCCGACCAGGACCATCCAGGCCGCCAACACGATGCCCCAGAGGTTGTGACGGTCCAGCCACCGCACGCGCGGGGAGCGATCCCTGCGGACCGTGCCAAACGCGAGGTTGCGCGCGAACGGCGCATACAGCACCACGCCGGAGACGACCGACGTCAGGAATGCTACCGCCATGACCGCCAGGAAGAGTTCTCCGGGCAGGCGCATGACCAGGTCCGTGTGCAGGTGACGAATCAGCAGCAGCGTGCGCGATACCTTCGGCACGTCGTTCGGATCGTCGCCCAGCAACGATCCACTGGCTGCATCGAAACGCAGCCGATGGATCCTGTCCGAAGGACTGTCCAGCGTTGGCGTCATCCTGACCACGAGTTCGTTCCGATCGTCGTCGAAGAAGGCCGCAATGACGGCCTCTCCGGGGTAACGGGAGCGACTGGTCGCGACAATCCCGTCGAGGTTGGCCAGCGTCGACGGTGCGGATGCCGGCGGGTCCAACCAGTGACTGATCTCCTGCTCAAACACCAGCGGCAGCCCGGTCAGGCACAACAGCAACAGGAAAAGCGTGCAGACCAGACTGCTCCAGCGATGGATCATCGACCAGCGTTGCAGGTGACGGGCCTTCATGGCGCGGCCTCGATCACCACCGGTAGCGAACGTTCGCCAGGAGAAGGCGACCGGCGCCGAAGGTGCAGTACGTCTCGCCGGTGCAGGTTACGTAGCGCCGGTCGGTCAGGTTGCTGGCGGTGAGCGAAGTGGTCCACCCCTGCAGGGGCGCCCAGCGTTCGCCCAGGTCGTAGTGCAGGGACAGATCCACCAGCGTATACGCCGGGACGCTGAAATCGTTGAGGGCGTCACCGTAGCTCTTGCCGACATAACGCACACCGGCGCCGATCTTCAAGCCCTGCAACGCACCGTCGGGCATCCGGTAGTCGATCCAGCCGGCGACCATGTGGCGAGGATTTCCTGCAGGTACCTTGTCAAGGTTGCCGCTGTTGCTGCGCGTGTTCTTCAACGCGTTATAGGTGTAGCTGCCTACCAACTGCAGGTCGTCGCCGAGTTGGGCGTGTCCTTCCAGCTCGATGCCACGGGAGCGCACCTCGCCAGTCTGGATGGTGAGCCGTGCGTTGACGGGATCGGGCGTCTGTACGTTCTGCTGCTTGAGCTCGTAGGCTGCCAGCGTGATGAAGCTTTCGACGCCGTTCGGCTGGTACTTGATGCCCGCTTCGGCCTGAGTCCCCGTAGTCGGCTTAAAGGCATTGCCGTTGGCGTCCAGACCCAGGGTCGGCGCGAACGATTTCGAATAGCTGACGTACGGGGCCAGGCCGCTTTCGGACAACCATGAAAGTCCAGCGCGCCAGGTGAAGGCACTGGCTTTCTGATTGGTCACCGCGCCGGTCTTGAGGCTTCGCGAGTTCTCGCTGGTCCAGTCTTCCCGGGCGCCGAGCGTCGCCGTCCACTGATTCCAGTGGAGCTGGTCTTGCAGGTAGATCCCTTCCTGCTTTGCCTTGTTGATCGAGGATGTGCCGTAGACGAAGTTCGGGTCAGGCATCGCCTGGCCATAAACGGGTGCGTTCGGGTTGATCGATGGCGTGAGACCGTCGATATCGGCGTTGAAGACGTGCGAGTCGCGATTCCGTTGCACGTCCAGGCCCGTCGTCAGCTGGTGATCCACTTCGCCGGTACTGAAGATGCCGTGCAGCTGGGTATCGGCATCGATCGAGTTGATCGTGCCGTAGTTGACGTAGACACCCCGGGCCAATCCACCATCGTCGGCATACACACCGTTGTCGCCGAAGCCCACGCTGTGGATAGTGGTGCTGTTGTGCAGGTAGCGTACGTTCTGCACCAGCGACCATGTGTCGTTGAAGCGGTGCGTTAGCGCATATCCCACCCATGTCTGGGTCTTGCTGTAGGTATCGTAGTTGGGATCACCCAGATCCACGCTGCGCGGGATACGGTAGCGGCCCGGCAGGACGGTTCCCTCGGCGGGCACGTAGTTGAATATGCCGGCGTCGGGATCACGCTGGTAGTTGGCCATCAAGGTAAGGCTGGTGTTGTCGCTCGCCTTCCAGGTGGCGGACGCGGCAACCGCTACACGCTCCTGCCGAACGCGGTTCACCTGCGTGCCCGTATCCAGCGTGTCCATGGTGAACCGGCCCAGCCACTGGCCACGGTCGTCGAGCGGACCGGACAGATCGATCGCCGCCTGTGCCCGTCCGTGATTGCCGGTCTGCAGCATCACTTCGTGCTGCGCGGTCTCGGTCGGCAACTTGCTTGTAAGCACTAGCATGCCACCGGGCGAACCCTGCCCGAAAAGCACCGATGAAGGGCCGTGCAACAACTCGATCCTGTCGAGCAGGTAGCTATCCATGCTGGTGATGTTGAAGTTGGCGCCAAACCAGCGCAGACCGTTGAGGTACTCGTCGACCTGAAACCCCCGGCTATAGATGTATTCGAGGCCGTCGGTGTTGTCGCCGCGTTGCTCCGGGTTGGTGCCGGAGGTGTAACGTAGAGCCTGCGAGACGCTCTGGATGTTTTGCACGTCCATCTGCGCGCGGGTGACGACGGAGATGGCCTGCGGGGTTTCGATCAGCGGCGTATCGCCCTTGGTGCCGGCCGTGCTGCGCAGGGCCACCAGTCCGCCGACGACACCGTTGACGTGTAAGCCGGCCAGGTCCGTCGTTGGCGCACGCATGGATCCTGTCCGAGGAGGCGCTGCCGAAGCCACCGGCGACGCTGGCACGGTGTGCGGCACGCTCGCCTGACGCAGCACATAGGTGCCGTCGCCCACGGCCACCGCTTGCAAACCGCTGCCAGCAAGCAACCGCGCAAATCCTTCGTCGACGGAGTACGTCCCGTGCAGTCCGGGCGATGCGCGGTCGCCGATCTGACTGCCGTCGAAGGACAAAGCGACGCCTGCGGCGGCCGCAAAGCGGCTAAGCGTCTCAGTCAGATGGCTCGCGGGAACGTCATAGGCGTGGGCGGGTACGTCGGCGGCATGTGCCTGGAGCGAGGCGATGCTGCCGGTACTTGCAATCAACACCGCAAGGGCAGCGGCCAGCCGGCGTGGGCGGACGGGGAGAGGTCGAACAGACATGAAATTCCCTGAGATAGGCATGGATATCCTTCAGGGGCCGAACGAGAGCACCTAAAAGTGCAACGACCGCTCAACCGGCTGCCTGCGCCGCCTCGACGGAAACCCAGTAGCGCGTGCGACGCACCGCGCGAACCGGAAAACTGCGCGTCAAGGCGGCCAGCGCGCGGTCGGTGTCGTCGATGGGAAACGCCCCCGAGATACGCAGTCCCGCGATGTTCCCGGCACAGACCAGGCGCCCGGGTCGGTAGCGGTCGAGCTGTCTCACCAGTTCACCCAGCGGCATGTCGATCGCAATGATGCTGCCCGATTCCCAGGAAGCCACGAAGGCGTCGTTGGCCTGGAGCGGGCCAGATCCATCACGTGTGAAGCGCAGTTGGTGGCCGGTGTCGACGGTCACCGCTGGTGCGTTCGCCGGTTGCACGCGCACGGCCTTTTCCAGGACGGCAACGGTGCTTTCGCCGTCCTCGGCGAATACGGTGAAGCGCGTACCCAGCGCGGTGGCTTCGCCTTGCGGGGTCTGCACCACCAGCGGGCGGTGTGAGGGTGCCGGGTCCGCAGCGGTCGTCAGAAGGATTTCGCCCGCATGCAGACGCAGTAGACGTTGTCGACCGGAGAACGCGACGTCCAGTGCGGTGGCGGTGTTGAGGATCAGTTGGGAGCCGTCGGGAAGGGTCACCTGCCGACGTTCGCCTGTGGCCGTGCGGTAGCCGGCCAGCCAGTGTTGCCTGAAGACCTCCCGCAACCCAAGCGCGCCCGCCGTACCCAGTCCGGCCACAATGGCGATCTGGCCGAGTGCACGCCGCCGCGAGAGTTCGCGCGCTGACAGGGCCTGGGCGGCGGAACGAGGGGAGGGGATAGCTGCGAACCGGCCTTGTACCTGCTCTACCAGTAGCCATGCCTCACGGTGCGCGGGCTCGGCGTCCAGCCAGTCGCGCCAGGCGGCATGCGCCGTACCGTTATTGGCGTCGGCCTGAAGTCGGGCAAACCAGGCGGACGCCTGGCGGATGGCATCGTTGTCGACCATCAGCCTTGGGCCATGCGATCGAGTTGACGTAGACAGCAGTGCTCCATGGCCTTGGCCATGTGACTGTTCACCGTTCGAAGCGAGACGTTTAAACGCCCGGCGATCTGCGCATACGGCAAGCCTTCGAACTGCGATAGCAGGAAGACCTGCTTTACCTTCGCACCCAGGCCATCGAGCATGGTGTCGATCTCGACCAGAACGTCGATGGCTGATGCGTACGCTTCAGCGGAGTGCCCATGCTCCTCGCCGTGCAAGGCAAGCGCGTCGAGATAAGCGCGCTCGAGGGTACGACGGCGAAAGAGATCCGCCACAAGACCTCGCCCGATGGTCGCCAGGAAGTCACGCGGTTGACGGAGTTCTTCGGTGTGCCGCGAGCAGATGACCCGAACGAAGGCGTCCTGGGTCAGGTCGGCTGCGTCGCTTTCATTGCTCAATCGCCGTCGGAGCCAGGCCCGCAGCCAGCCGGCATGTTCCACGTAGAGCGCCTCGACCACGGGGGCGGGTGACGCGGTGTTCACCGACACGGAGGGAATGACCTGATTGGCTGACTTTAATGAGAATGATTATTATCTACAAATTCAGTCAGGTCAACGCGGCGGCGCGCTTCGGTCAGCGGTCCTTCCGTTCGCTCGCCTGCCGGGCTGCGATTGCCAGCGCCTGTTCGATCGCATCAATGACGATCTCAGGCCGGTCGTAGTTGATCGTGTGGCCGCTGCGCGGAACGATCCAGTTCACACCATGCGCGGACATGGCGGCGACCTCATTGTGCATTTGTTCCCACACCATGGTGCGTCGGTCCTGCATGGCCTGCGGCAAATCTTTGGGAGCAGGGCGCGGTGCATGCGTGAGCATGATGATGGGCATGTCACCGAAATCGCGGCGTGTGGCACGGGTTTCGTCTGCGCTTACCGTCGCGAAGTTCTCCTCCTCCGACGTGTGAGCCTTCTGGGATTTGAGCGACGCCATGGCCTTGAAGGTCGCATCGGTAATCGCCTGGTCCACTCCGGGATACATCTCGCCGACGCAGGGCGCGAAGGCGGGAGAGTCCTTGGGAATCGCGCCACTTTTGGCCGCATCAACGCAGTGTGGGTCTGCTGGAACATCGTGCTTCGCCAGCGCCGGCATCTCGCTGGCCTCGAGCGCCTCTCGTGCCTTCGCGCGGCTCACCTGGTCCTCATGCGAGCCGTCGACGATGACCATGCCCACAACTTCATCACGATACCGATCCGCGAAGACACGGACCGCCATGCCACCGGAGGAATGCCCCACCAGTAGATACGGTGGCTTGATACGCGCCGCCTGCAGGGCCTTGTGGATATCGTCGACGTCGTTCCCCGACGTGCCTGGACGATCGGAGGCGTCGCTGAAGCCAAGCCCTGCGCGGTCGTAGGAGCAGGTCGTGTGCGTCTTGCTGATCGCCGGTTGCACCAGCGCCCACGCAATCGTCGTATCGTTCCCTCCCGCATCGAAAATGACGGCGGGCGAACCCGTGCCGCGGCAATAGAGATTGAGGCGCCTGCCTCCGATGTCGACAAGCCGGACAGGGCCCAGGTATGCCGGGTCAGTCACCAGTGGCCTGGTCGGCGTCTCGTTCGCCCACGCCGTTGCTGCCGAGCCGAGGCAGCCGATCGCCGCCAGCGCGGCCAGAATTCGCTTTGTCATTCGTCGTGCCCCTGTTTTCCCGCTGCCTGTGCGTGGTGCCGCGACCGCGCCGGATCGTCGGCGAGAATGACAGGAACCAAGGAGCGCTGTCACGCCCCTCTAAGCGTGGCCACCCGTTCCCGATGACGCCTCGGCACCACCCACACGCATCAGCAAGGTCTCGCACGCATCATTCAGGCGCGTGACATGCAACTGCTTGCCCTGCTGGGCGTAGCGACGCCGCAAGGCCTCGATGGCTTCGACGGCAGAGTGGTCTTCAAGGTGCGCGCCGGAGCAATCCAGCTCGACGTAAACCGGATCGTTCTCCACGTCGAACATGGCCATCAGTCGCGACGTAGCCGCGAAGTACACCGTGCCACGCAGAAGATAGCGACGGCCACCATTGGGTAGGTCCTCGCGATTCACGCTGAGACGATCGGCGTGCTTCCAGGCAAAGGCGATCGCCGAGATCAGGACGCCACACAGCACGGCGGTCGCGAGATTGGCCAGCACCGTGATGACGGTGACAGCGACAATGGTCAGCGCATCGGACAGCGGCAGCCGGCGCAGTAACGGCACGCTTCCCCAGGCGAAGGTTTTCTGCGCCACCACCAGCATGACGCCGAACAGCGCGGCCAGCGGAATACGTTCGATCAGCGGCGAGAGGAAAAGCACGAAGCACATCACGAGCACGCCAGCCGTGATGCCAGACAGACGCGTGCGCCCGCCCGAGGTGAGGTTGATCATGGTCTGGCCGATCATCGCGCAGCCGCCCATGCCGCCGAACAGGCCGGACACCACGTTGGCAGCCCCCAGTGCCATGCACTCGCGATTGGGCTGGCCTTCGGTGGCGGTGATTTCATCCACCAGGTTGAGCGTGAGCAGGGTTTCCAGCAACCCGACCATGGCCATCACCAGCGCATAGGGAAACACGATCTTCAGCGTATCCAGCGTCAACGGCACCTGTGGCCAATGCAGCAAGGGCAGGCCACCCTTGATGGAAGCGATGTCGCCGACGGCGCGGGTGGGCAGGCCGAACAGATGCACGATCAGGCTGACGATCACGATGGATGCAAGGGCCGACGGCACGACCCGGGTCAGCCGGGGCAGCAGATACACCACCAGCATGGCCACGAGCGCGAGGGCGAGCATCAGGTAGAGCGCGTTGCCGGTGAGCCAACCGCCGCCCGGCGCGTGCAGATGTTCCAGCTGCGAACCGGCGATCACGATCGCCAGGCCGTTTACGAAACCGAGCATGACCGGATGCGGAATCATTCGCACCAGTTTGCCCAGCCGTAACACGCCGAACAGGAACTGGATCAGGCCGCCGAGCAGCACCGTGAGCAGGAAATATTCGCTGCCGTGCTGCACGACCAAGGCCACGATCACCACTGCCATCGAGCCTGCCGCACCGGAAATCATGCCCGGTCGGCCACCGAAAGCGGCCGTGAGCGCCGCGATAATCGCCGCGCCGTAAAGGCCCATCAAAGGATTGAGGTGGGCGACCAGCGCGAAGGCCATGGCCTCTGGCACAAGCGCGAACGCGGTGGTCAAACCCGCCAGAAGGTTCTGGCGGACGGAGAGGGCGGAGGGAGACATACGAATTCCTGTGCAGCGTACGCAGACAGGCTCAGGCCGCCACGAAGCCGCACACCTTGCCATGCTGCACTGCATCGGGCAAGGCGGGAGGGCAGGTAAACCGTCGAGTGGACTTACTTCGGCGTGAGCCGATACAGCCCACCGGGTTGCGCATCTTCCAGCAACCACAGCGAACCGTCCGGTGCCTCTTCGATATCCCGGATGCGTTTGCCAAGGCTCCAGCGCTGGACCGCGGTGGCGCCGCCCTTGCCGTCGAACGTCACGCGGATGATGCCCAGGCTGACAAGGCCGCTGAGCAGGGCGCTGCCCTTCCATTGCGGGAACAGGCTGCCCTTGTAGAACATGAGGTTGCCCGGCGCCATCACCGGCTCCCAATAGATCACGGGCTTGACGAGATCGGCCCGCGTATCGGGGGAGGGAATGGGCACGCCGTTGTAGTTCATGCCATACGAAACCAGCGGCCAGCCGTAGTTCTTGCCGCGCTGGATCAGGTTCAGTTCGTCGCCGCCCTTGGGGCCGTGCTCGAGTTCCCACAGTCGACCGTCCGGACCGAAGGCAAGGCCATACGGTGTGCGGTGGCCGACGGACCAGGTCTCGGCTGGCGTGAGGTTCGGTCCGGGGAACGTATACGTGCTGACGACCGGCGCCGTCTTGGCGGCCTCGGTATCGGTCGCTGGATCGATCAGCGGGATGGTGGGCGTTCCGACCTTTCCTGCCCAGGGATTGCCAGGCGCAGGTTTGCCGTCGAGCGTCAGATGCAGGATTTTGCCGACGGGTTGATTGGGATCCTGGGCGGGCGTGAACCGCTGGCGGTCGCCGACGGTGAGGAAGAGAGTTTTGCCGTCCGGTGAAAAGGCGATCTGGGCGCCGGCCTGACCACCCTTGCCCGTGGGCATCTGGCGCCACAGCACCTGGAAGTTGTCCAGGCGGGCCTGATCGCCATCCAGTACAAGTTGACCTCGGCCCATGGCCAGGCCGCCGCCGTAGTCACCGGGTGCGACATAGGTGAGGTAAACGTTGTGGTCGCGGGCGTAATGCGGCGAAAGGAAGACGCCGAGCATGCCGTTCTGACCTTCGACGTAGCTGGCCGGCACGCCCTTGATCTCGGTCTTGGCGCCTTGCGGGGTCACCAGCTGCAGCCGGCCGACCTTCTCGGTCACCAGCATGCGGCCGTCGGGCAGGAACGCGATGCGCCAGGGCAGATCGAAGCTGGCCACCTTCGTGACGTTGAAAGGAAGGTCGGGATCGGGCTTCTGATCGCCTGCATTGGTCTGGGCGTGAGCGGTGCTTGTCAGCAGAGCCGCGATCAGTAACCCGTTTGCCAGCTTCTTCATTTGCATGTTTTCCTTGCGTCCGAGTGACCCGGAAGATCGTAGTGTTCTCAATGCCGTTTGAGTGTGACGGTTTCTTTAATCGGCGCCCATTATCCCCGCGACGATGCCCTGATGATCACCACCGACCGCTCCGTGATAGCGTGGATGCCTCTCCGACTGGGGGAAACTTATGCAACGCATGTTAGCGGTGGGCTTCGCTCTTGTTGCGTACGTTCTTTTTTTCGCGAGTTTCCTATGGCTAATCGCCTTCATTGGCGATGTCGGGGTCTTTCCAACGACGATCAACAACGCGGTCAACGGTACGCCTGTGGTCCAGGCTATCGGGTTCGACCTGTTCCTTATCGCCTTGTTCGGAAGTCAGCACAGCGTCATGGCGAGGCCTTGGTTCAAAGCGCGCTTGACCCGAATCGTGTCGCCTTCGGTAGAAAGATCGATCTACGTGCTGGCAGCCGCTGTCGCCCTCGTTATCATGCTGCGCAATTGGCATACGCTTGGCGGGACGATCTGGGACGTGCGTAAAGGCGTCGCGGCGCCGTTGATCTGGGCGGTGTTCGCTATTGGCTGGATAGTCGCTTTGCTAAGCACCTTCCTTATCAACCACTTCGAACTTTTCGGACTGAGTCAGGCGTGGCACCACGGTCAGGCGCGGGAAGATCGTCCCCCGCCATTGCGCGAACCGCTGTTCTATCGTTTCGTCCGCCACCCACTTTACCTGGGATTCTTGATTGCCTTTTGGGCAACGCCGCACTTGACCTTCAGTCATCTACTGTTCGCGGCAGGAATGACCACGTACATCTTCATCGGGATCGCGCATGAAGAGCGCGACCTGCTTTCGCACTTTGGCTCGGCCTACGACGACTATCGCAAACGCGTCGGGATGATCTTGCCTGGCTTGGGTCGACAACGGGATAGACCCGACGACTGACCGGATAGAGCGCCTGCCTAAGTTCGCCCTTCCGGCTCGGGGACGTAGAGCGTGCACAGAGCGGCGAGGAGCAGGCTAGCGCCGCCCAGACCCAGTGCCCAGATGGGCTGATTGTGAAAGCACAGGCGCAGCAGCAGACCGAGAACGCTGGCGGCGAGCACCTGGGGGATCACGATGAAGAAATTGAAAATGCCCATGTAGACGCCCAGCTTCGCCGTGGGCAGGTTGTCCGAAAGCAGCGCATAAGGCAGCGATAGAATCGAAGCCCAGGCAAAGCCGACACCCACCATCGAGGCGAGCAGCCAGTGTGGGTCGCGGATGTACAGGAACGACAACAGCCCTGCGCCACCAAGGCACAGGTTCATCACGTGGCTGATGCGCAGGCCCCAACGGCGAACCATCAGCGGGATAACCACCGCGGCCAGTGCGCCAAATCCATTGTAGGCGGCGAACAGCACGCCGACCCAGTTGGCTCCCTCGTTGTAGACCGACGAGCTGGTATCGGCCGTGCCGTAAATCGTCTGCGTCACACCTGCGGTGGTGTAGATCCACATCGCGAACAGCGAGAACCAGGAAAACAACTGCACCCCGGCCAGGCGCCGCATCGAGATCGGCATGCCATAGACGTCACCCATCACTTCGCGCAGCATCCCGTGGCTACGGGTCCGGCCAAGCCAGGTGAGCAGAAGGCCAAACAGGATCAGGCCGCCTGCCAGCAGGTAAACCTCCTTCTCCAGCGCAAAATGCCTGATCGCAACGAAAACCGCGGCACCCGCCAGCAGCAGTAGCAAACCCGGTCGCCCAGCCCGTGATACATCCACCGACGGCCCCTCAGGCACGTTGTCGGTAAACGAACGCAGCTGCGCAGGCGGGTACTCGCGCGTGGTCAGCATGGTCCAGAGCACGGCCCCGAGCAGTACCGCGCCGCCGCCGTAGAAGGCGAACTTCACCGTATCGGGAATGCCTCCGTCCTTCGCCACGTTGGCGACACCGAACTGCGCCAGGACCCAGGGCAGCATGGAAGCGACCACGGCACCCGCGCCGATGAAGAAACTCTGCATTGCATAACCCGCGGGACGTTGCCGCGTGGGCAACTGATCGCCCACCAGGGCGCGGAACGGCTCCATCGACACGTTGATCGACGCATCCAGGATCCACAGCAAGCCGGCGGCCATCCACAACGCCGGCGTGTTCGGCATCCACAGCAGCGCAAGCGAGGCGAACACGGCTCCGGCCAGAAAGTACGGCCGGCGTCGGCCCAGGCGGTTCCAGGTCCGATCGGAATAGTGACCGACGATCGGTTGCACGATCAGTCCCGTCAGCGGCGCGGCGATCCACAGGGTGGGAATGTCGTTTACGTTCGCGCCCAATGTCTGGAATATCCGACTGACATTCGCGTTCTGCAGGGCGAGGCCGAACTGGAGGCCCAGAAAGCCGAAGCACATGTTCCATATCTGCCAGAACGAGAGCGCCGATCTCTGTGTCGGCGCGTGCTCAGCACGCACGCAGCGGGTCTGCACTGTGGTTGATCCGGGTCATGGGTAACTCCTCCAGCAACAGTTATGTCATGACCTTGCGCATCCCGCATGCTGCGGGCGCAGCATCGATGCCCTTTGTCGCCCTTGTAAAGCAGAGGGCTCTGACGGCATAGTCAATCGACAGCGTGACAACAACGGAGAATCCATGCGGGTACGTCTCGAAGATGTGGCGCGCGAAGCGGGCGTATCGCCCAAGACGGTGTCGCGCGTGCTCAATGACGAGGCCAACGTGACCGACGCCACGCGTGAGCGTGTGCGTGCTGCCATGGAGGCAATGGACTATCGACCGCATCCGTCGGCGCGCAGTCTGGCAGGAAATCGCTCGTTCCTGGTAGCGATGCTGTACGACAACAACGACAACCCGTCCTCGACGTATCTGGCCGAAATCCAGGATGGCGTGCTCGAGGCCTGTGACGCGCATCGCTACAGCATGATGGTGCGACCACTGCGCATGCGCGATGGCGATTTTATCCGCCGCCTGGACACGCTGATTTCCGACCACCACCCCGACGGCGTGGTGCTGACGCCACCGATTACCGACTATGCGCCACTGCTGAAACGCCTGCGTGAGCACAAGGTGCCCTATGCCAGTGTGTCGCCATTGCGGCGCGGCAAGACCCTGGGTGTGACCATGGACGAGCAGCACGCCGCGCGTGCGATCGTCGAGCATCTGCTGGAGCTGGGCCATCGGCGCATCGCTCACGTGATCGGCATCGCCAATCACGGTGCCAGCCGCTGGCGGTTGGCAGGCTATCGCGAGGCGATGGAAGCCGCGGGTCTGCCGGAAGATCCGGATCTGGTAGTGCAGGGCGCTTTCACCTTCGGCTCGGGTGTGGAGGCGGCACGGCAGCTGTTTTCACTCGCCGAGCGACCGACGGCGGTGTTCGCGGCCAACGACGACATGGCCACCGGCGTGATGTGGGCGGCCGGTGAGTATGGCCTGAAGGTGCCGCACGACCTGTCTGTCTGTGGCTTTGACGATACGCCCCTGTCACGCCAGCTCTGGCCGGCACTCACCACCATCCAGCAGCCCAGCCGCGAGATGGGAAAGATCGCGGCGGAGCAGTTGCTGACCGAGCTACGCGGTCACGGCACCGGTCGACTGGTGCAGCTGCCTTTCTCCCTGCAGATCCGGGGCTCCACCGCCGTCGCACCCTGAGACCACCGCGCCCAGGATGGGCGACGGTCATGCTGCATAGCAAATTGACAGCGCTGTCATTCCTGCCACCATGCGCTCCGGAAGCGTACCGCCGGTACGCCAGCCTGGAGCTTTGTGTGCCATTGCTGCAGCCGTTGAGCCTGTTTTCGCGAAGCATTTCCGTAGCGCTGTCCGTTGCCGGCGCCTTGCTAGTGGTTGTTCCAGCCATGGCTGGCGATGCCACCCTCGTGCACCCCGAACAGTGGCCCCAAGCCGCATCACCGCTGCCGCCTGACCCGGCGATCGAATCCCGGATCCACGCTCTACTGACGAAAATGTCGGTCGAGGACAAGGTCGGCCAGATGATCCAGGCCGACATCAAGTACGTGACGCCGGACGATGTTCGCCAGTACCGGTTGGGATCGATCCTGGCCGGGGGTAACTCCAAACCGCCCGGCCAGCCATACCCCATTGCCACGCAGTGGCAGGCGTTGTCCGATGCCTTCTACCGCGCGTCCATGGACACCTCGCGTGGCGGACTGGCGATCCCGGTGCTGTTCGGTATCGACGCCGTGCATGGCCACAACAACCTCGTCGGCAGCACGTTGTTTCCGCAGAACTCCGCTCTGGGTGCCACGCGCGATCCGCAGTTGATCCACGACATCGGTGAGGTCACGGCGCAGGAGCTGCGTGCCAGCGGCATCAGCTGGACGTTCGCGCCCACGCTCACCGTGCCGCAGGATGTGCGCTGGGGTCGTTCGTACGAAGGCTATTCGCAGAATCCGGCCCTGGTAGCGCAATACGCCGCCGCCGTGATCGGTGGCCTGGAGGGCAAGGCGGGTACTCCCCAGTTCCTGGATACCGGGCATGTGATCGCTACCGCCAAGCATTTCCTCGGCGACGGCGGCACCCACGATGGCAAGGACCAGGGAGATGCCAGGATTAGCGAGGCGACGCTGCGCGATATCCACGCGGCCGGCTATGCGCCTGCGATCAAGGCCGGCGTGCAGGTAGTGATGGTCTCGTTCTCCAGCTGGAACGGGGTCAAGATGGCCGGCAACACGTCCCTGATCACCGGCGTGCTGAAAGAGCGCATGGGCTTCGACGGGATCGTGTTGGGCGACTGGAACGCGCACGGGCAAGTGCCGGGCTGCGCCAACGAGGACTGCGCCGCGGCATACAACGCCGGGCTGGACATGCTCGAGGCACCCGACTCCTGGAAAGGCCTGTACAAGAACACGCTGGCCGAGGTGAAAGCCGGCGTGATTCCGATGAGCCGCGTCGATGATGCGGTGACCCGCATCCTGCGGGTGAAGATGCGTCTTGGCATGTTCGAGGCTGGCCTGCCATCGGCCAATCCACTGGCCGCCAAGTCGGCGCAGGTTATCGGAAGTCCTTCGCATCGCGATGTGGCGCGTCGGGCAGTACGCGAGTCACTGGTGCTGCTGAAGAACAACCAGGCGGTGCTGCCGATCGATCCGCGCAAGCGGATCCTCGTCGCCGGCGATGGCGCCGATAACATCTCCAAGCAGAACGGTGGCTGGACGCTGACCTGGCAGGGCACCGGCCTGACCAACGCGAATTTCCCCGGAGCCACCTCCATCTGGGCGGGGCTCCAGGCGCAGGTGAAGTCGGCTGGCGGCATTGCCGAACTCTCGGTAGAGGGCGAGTACAAGCAGAAGCCCGATGTCGCCATCGTGGTGTTCGGCGAAGACCCCTATGCCGAGTTCCAGGGAGACCTGCCGAACCTGGCATACCGTCCAGGCAACGATCACGACCTTGACCTGATTCGCAAGCTACGAGGGCAGGGCGTGCCCGTGGTGGCCGTGTTCCTGACGGGACGGCCGTTGTGGATGAATCGCGAGATAAACGCCGCCGACGCCTTTGTGGTCGCATGGCTCCCGGGCAGCGAAGGGGAGGGCATAGCCGACGTCCTGCTGCGCACCGGTGACGGGCATGTGGCGCATGACTTCCACGGCAAGCTGGCCTATGCATGGCCACGTAATGCGCTGCAGATACCTGTCGCTGCCGCCGCAAAAGGCGAGCGTCCGCAGTTTCCCTACGGCTTCGGCCTGACCTATGCCGATAGCCAGAAGACCGGTACGTTGTCTGAGGAACCGGGACTTGTACTGAGCAGCGCGCAGGCTGGCGTCTACTTCACCCGAGGCAAGCCGGCACAGGATTTCGTCGTGAGCCTGACCGGCGCGAACGGCGCCGTGACGAATGTCGTTGCCACGCCGGCCGTCACGGCAGACGGAAGCCTGCATATCAGCGCGCTCGACTATAAGGCTCAGGAAGACGCGCGCAGCCTGAGCTGGTCCGGTACCGGTAACGGTGTCGCAAGCGTTGAACTGGTGGCTCCCGCGCCACTCGATGTCGATCGGGAAACCAATGGCGACGTTCTACTGGTGGCGACGTTGAGGGTCGATACGGTGTCACCGGGGGACACCTCGACGATCGGGATCGGCTGCGGAGCCGGCTGCAGTGGTCAGGTGACAGTGGGACCACAGCTTGCCGCGCTGCCTAAAGCGCAATGGTTGAAGGTGGGCATTCCGTTGAAATGTTTCCGCGATGCCGGCGCGAATATGAGCAAGGTAGATCGGCCCTTCCAATGGTCCAGTCATGCCGGCACGCAGATTGCGATCACAGACGTGTCGCTCAGCACGGTAGCGGACCGCACCCTGACGTGTCCAACGCACGGGGACAAACCGTGAAGCTCGCCGGGGTATCCATTTGCGCTGCACCAATAACGAGTCGTCGATACGTTCGATAAGCGGCGCGGGGCCGTTCTGCAAGACTTTTGTGAATACGTGGATGACTTGCTGCCCTGCGGCAAGCATTCATCGCAAGGGAGCTCTATTATCCTGCAATGACAGCGCTGTCATTCGGGGTTGATAGCGCGCCAGGGGAGTTGGGAAATCTTTGTCATGGCCGCCGCGTGCGGCGGACATCACTGATCCGACGATTGATCGATGGGGAGAGCCAGATGAATCTGCGTCACAAGTTGTTGTATGTCGCTATGACACTCGCGTTTGCGCCGGGCACGCTGCTTGCGGCGGATCAGGACGCGACGGCGCAAAGTGCGCCATCGAAGAATCCAGAGGGTGCCGACAAGAAAGTCCAGAACCTGGACGCCATTTCGGTCAGCGCGACCAAGCGCGATACGCCGCTGCAGAAGACGCCGGTGGCGGTCACGGCGATCACCGTCGACACGCTCGACAGAGAGCGGGTCATGACCGTGCAGGACCTGACCAAACTGGTCCCGGGCCTGCAAGGCACGTCGCAAGGCGATCATGGCGTCGTGACGCTCACCCTGCGCGGCATCGGCAACGACAGCGCCAAGACCGAGTACGCCGATCCCGAAGTCGCCACCTTTGTCGACGGCGTGTACGCACCACGCGCCGAAGCGGCGTCCGGTCTGTTGCTGGACATGGATGGCGTCGAAGTGCTGCGTGGACCCCAGGGCACCCTCTGGGGCCGCAACTCGACCGCCGGCGCCATCAGCTTCCAGACGGCCAAGCCGGACATCGGCGCGGGCTTTTACGGCAATGCGCAGGTCGAGGCGGGCAACTACAACCAGATCGGCTCCCGCGCCGCGTTCAACCTGCCCATCAGCAATACCTTCGCCATGCGCGTCGCTGTGGTGCACGAGCAGCACGACGGCTACGTCGATTACCAGGATCCGTCCAGCCAGCTGCCCTCCGTGGCACAGCAGCAGCAGACGTATCTCGCCTCCGGCGGCACGGCAGCCAACTTCAAGCCGATCGATCCCGGTCAGTACGTGCAGAAGGGTGACAAGTACAACGCGCAGGATCAGTCCGCCGCACGCGTCAGTGCGCTGTGGCAACCCAGCGATTCGTTCAAGTGGAACCTGTCGTACGAGTACTTCATCGACCGCGGCACGCCCAGCATGAGCCTCATGCAGACGCCGCGGGACGGGCAGAAGTTCTGGTCGGCGTTGATCGACACGGCGCCCTACCTACACCGTACGTCCAACACCGTGCGCAGCCGCATGGACTGGAACATCAACGACGGCGTGCAGCTCAGCTACATCGCCGGCTACAACAAGTACTCGGGCCAGAGCGACTTCGACCAGGACGTCGGTGTCAGCGTGCCCACCAGCTTCACCACCAATGGCGTCTACCAGGACGACCGCACCAACAGCTCCCACTACAAGAACTGGAGCCAGGAGATCAACCTGAAGTCCACCGGCCCGCAGACCGTGGACTGGATCGTCGGTGCGTACTACGGCTACGAGAACAACGACATCCGCTTCGACATCCCCATCATGAACGGTACGCGCTACGGCACCGTGAACTGGCAGGGTTCCTTCATCCAGCCGAAGGAAACGGTGGAGTCGTATGCGTTGTTTGGCCAGGCCACCTGGCATCTCAACGACAGCGTGCGCCTCACCGGCGGCTTGCGATGGTCGCATGACGACAAGGAGAACAAGGGCGGCATCAACTGGGGTTGGGCATACGACCCGACCGTGCCCCAGCTGCCGATCTCGCCGGACGTGTATCCGAACCCGTCGAACGGCTTCTCCATCTCGCAGCAGAACAGTGCCAAGTACAGCAAGAGCAAGCCGACCTGGCTGCTGCGTCTGGATACCGACGTCAGCCAGAACGGTTTGCTCTACGCCAGCGTGTCCAGCGGCTATAAGTCCGGCGGTACGCAGGACGCGGGCACGCTGTACAAGCCCGAGTCGCTGGTCAACTACGAAGTCGGCAGCAAGTTCGCCTTCTTCGATGGCCACATGACATGGAACTCGGCTGTCTACTATGAAGCCTTCAAGAACTTCCAGCTGTCCGCGCCGATCGTCTATCCCGACGGTAACCACGGCCTGGGCTTCTCCAATGTTGGCGGCACCACCAAAGTGCTCGGCTTCGAGTCGGAGCTGGCGTATCAGCAGGTGGACGATCGCTTCAACCTGATCTTCTCGGCCATTCCGAAGAAGAAGCTCGGCACGCTGCAATACGCCGGTTCCAACGACTACCAGGGCCTGCCGGCATGCCCGCCCGCGTCGAACCTCGCCAACTGCGCGAACGTCACCGGCAACGATCTGCCGCATGCGCCGGACGTGTCGCTCACTGCCATCTACGAGCACACGTTCCACCTTGGCAACGGCGGCCGCCTGACGCCTCGCGCCAGTGCGCAGTACCAGAGCTCGCAGTGGCTCAGCTACTTCAACCTGGGCGACGGCGACAAGCAGAAAGCCTACGTGCGTGGCGACCTGTCGCTGCGTTACAGCGAGCCGGGCGACAAGTGGTGGGTCAACGGCTACGTGCAGAACGTGACCGACAAGAAGACCCGGACCAGCGCCGGCCGCTTCCTGATGGCCGACGGCTCGCTGCAGTATGTGTCGCAGTACCTCGCGCCGCGTACCTACGGCGTCCAGGTCGGCGTGTGGTTCTGAGGTAATAAAGGGCAGCCGTGTGACGCACGTGCCGCCTGAGGTTTGCCGTTCTACCGGCGGCGCTCGCAGGAGCGTCGCCTATCCCTCCCGGGAATGGCTTATTTGCCGGGTCCGCGTGGGGCGGCCCGGCACCTTTTTCGTGTAGCACCGGCGGGGACACATCATGGCGCGGCTGAAGAAAGTGTTGGTCGTGGGCGGCGGTACGGCCGGGTGGCTGGCGGCGTGCTATCTGGCCAAGGCGGTCAACGCGGTCGATCCCCGGAGTGTGCAGGTGCATCTGGTGGAATCGCCGGACATCGGCCTGCTTGGCGTGGGCGAAGCGACGTTCCCCTCTATACGCGGCACGCTGGCGGCTATCGGCCTCGACGAGCGACGCTTTCTGGTCGGTGCCACAGCGACGTATAAGCAGGGCATCCACTATCGCCATTGGGTACGGCCGCCTGGCACACCCGGAGCGGATCACTTCTTTCATCCCTTCAATACCCCCAGCCAGCGTCCGGGTGGCCCCGAGTTGCTGCCGTACTGGCTGCTGGGCGCCGCACCGGAGGGCATGCCGTTCGCGGACGCCGTGTCGATGCAGAGCATGCTGGTCGATCACTCCCGTGCGCCCAAGCGCGCAAGGGATGCGGACTACCAGGGGCCGATGAATCACGCCTTCCACTTCGATGCTGCCTGCTTCGCACGCGTGCTCGCCGAGCACGGCCAGGAGACGCTTGGCGTCGTTCGGCATGTGGCGACGGTGGAGCGTACGGAGCTGGACGAACACGGCGCCATCGCGCGCGTGGTGACGAAGGAGGAGGGTGATCTCACCGCCGATCTCTACGTCGACTGCACCGGACTGCGCAGCATGCTGATCGGCAATGTGATGCAGTCTCCGTTCCGCAGCCGTGCGGACGTGCTGTTTGCCGATCGCGCGGTGGCTATCCAGGTGCCGTACGAAAAGCCCGATGCTCCGATCCCCTCGTACACGATCTCCACCGCGCAAGAAGCCGGTTGGATCTGGGACATCGGGTTGCAGAAGCGGCGCGGCGCCGGGTATGTGTATTCGTCACGGCATACCAGCGACGATCATGCCGAGGAAGTGTTCAGGCGGTATCTGGGCAGTACAGGGGAGGGCCTGAAGGCCTTGCACATCAAGTTCGAGACGGGTTACCGCCCCGAGCATTGGCGCAAGAACTGCGTGGCGGTGGGTCTTGCCGGGGGCTTTGTCGAGCCGCTGGAATCTACCGGCATTGCGCTGATCGAGTTGGCCACCTATCTGCTCACGCATCTGTTGCCTGGCGACACGGACAACATGGAAAGTGCAGCGCGTCACTACAACGAGATGATGGTTGCTCGCTACGACCGCATCATCGACTTCATCAAGATGCACTATTGCCTTAGCCAGCGGCGGGATTCGTCGTTCTGGACTGACAACTGCGACGTTGCCAGCATCCCGCAAACCCTGCGGGACAAACTCGCGAAGTGGAAGCAGCGTCCGCCGCACAGGTTGGATTTCGTTAGCGACCTGGAAATGTTCATGACTTCCAGCTGGCAGTATGTGCTTTACGGAATGGAGTTCAAGACTGATCTCGAGCCTATGCGTAGTGCCTATCCGGACATGGAAGCGGCGCGGAAGGAGTTCGCGATGATTCAACAGGCGGCCGCTCGTGCGCTTGACGATCTGCCGGACCATCGCGCGCTTGTCGAACAGATGTGCAATGAACATAGTCAGCGCGGCCGACCAGAGGCGCGGATCAACGCATCAAGGTGACGCTTGCCATGTCCGGATGACTGGCGTCACGGCCTACTGGTCGGGTATGTCGTAGTTGGGTGCAGCGCAGATACCAAAAATTACATCGCGCAGCCAGCGATGTGCAGGGTCGGCATGCAGCCGTGGATGCCAGATCGCCGACACTGTGATATCGGAGGTTTTCACGGGAAGCTCGAAAACTTCCAGGCCCATGCAGGCAGGATGGTCGCGAAGGGAGTTGCCGCGAAAGCTGCCGTCAATCGCAGAACGCGGCACGAGCCCGAGCACATCCGAATGCCGCGCTATCTGCATGGCGTTGGCATACGTGGTCACCACGATGGCGATGTTGCGGCGAAGGCCGAGTTGCTCCAGTGCGTCGTCAACCGGCCCGGAAAAGTCCTGCTTCCGCGACACCACCACATGTGAATACCCGACATAGCGTTTCGCTGTCACCCTTGTCAGAAGCGGATGTCCCAACCGACATACGCCGACGAATCGGTCGCGAAACAACATCCGCGTCTTTAGCTCCGGGGCGGCCGTGCCGAGCACACCGATCTCCAAGTCGATTGCGCCTTCCCGAAGCGGGCGCGCGTCCTTATCCGGTTTTGATACGAACCGGACAACCACGTGGGGCGCAGACTGGGTGATCGCCGCCATGAGCGACGGACCGACCAGCTCGACGAAGCTGTCGTTGGCGCGGATGGTGAATGTTCGCGCCAGCGTGGCTATGTCCAGGGTGTTGTCGGCGGGTTGAAGGGCCGCCCTGGCATTCCGCGCAAGCTCATGGATGTGCTCGGCGATCTGCTCGGCATACGGGGTCGGGACCAGTGTCCGCCCTGCGAGCACCAGCAGCTGGTCGCCGGTAGCCAGGCGCAGCCGCGATAGCGTCCGGCTCATGGCTGAGGGGCTGAGGCCTAACCGATGCGCTGCCCTGGTAACGCTGCACTCCGCGAGCAGTACGTCGAGCGCCGTGAGGAGGTTCAGATCCACGTCTTGCATGTCAGGCCACCTGCGACTCGGTAATCGTTGACTTCCATGCATTCGATTATTGCACCTAGCGCGTCTGGCGCAATCGTAGGGCAGGCGAGACACTGGCGGTCATCTCCGAATCAATGGGCATCGCCATGAACCACGCTGACCGCACCAAGAGCCCCGCCATCCTGATCATCGGTGCATCGTCCGGCATCGGACACGGTATGGCTGCCGAATTTTACAAGCGGGGCTGGAACGTCGTCGGCACCGCCCGTCACCTCAACGATCACACCGAACTGCACGATCTGGCAGCGCAGAGCGGGGGCCGTGTTGAGGTAGAGGCCGTCGACATCTGCGAGCCAGGCCAGATCACCGCTCTCCGTGCGCGCCTCGCGGAGCGGGTGTTCGACATCGTGTTTGTCAACGCGGGTGCCGCTAACGCGGACCCGACGGAGACCGTCGCCAAGATATCCACCGAGGAGTTCGTTACCGTCATGGTGACGAATGCGCTTGGCCCCATGCGCACCATCGAAGCGCTACAGGATCTCGTGCCCGCCGACGGCCTTATCGGGATCATGTCGTCGGGGCAGGGCAGCATCACCAACAATACCAAAGGCGGCTTCGAGGTCTACCGCGGCAGCAAGGCCGCGCTCAACCAGAACATGCGCAGCTATGCGGCCCGCCACGCTGGTGACCCACGCGCACTTTTGCTAATGGCCCCTGGCTGGATCCGTACGGCGCTTGGCGGTCCCGATGCGACGTTCAGTCTCGAGGAAACCATTCCGGACATCGTGAACACCGTCCTGGCCAAACGCGGAACGCCCGGCCTGGCGTATCTGGACCGCATGGGCCACACGGTGCCTTGGTGAAGAGGCGAGACAAAATGAAGCTGATCGGTATCGAAGAACACTTCCTCACGGCGGACATTCGCGACGCCTGGACGGCTGCTGGGCTGGAAGCGACTGACCCGAGCGTGGCGTTTCACGCAGGGGCCATTGAGGGGCGCCTGCTCGATCTCGCACAGGGCCGCCTCGCGCTAATGGATGAAACCGGTCTGGATATACAGGTGTTGTCGCTCACTACACCCGGGCTGCACAACCTGGGATCGGAGAGCATCGACCTGGCGCGACGGACCAACGATGCCTTGGCCGAGGTGGTAGCACGCCACCCGACACGCTTTGAGGCCATGGCCACCTTGCCGGTCTCGATGCCGGACGAAGCAGCCCTCGAACTCGGGCGATGCGTCCGGACGCTGGACTTCAAAGGAACGGTGCTGAGCGGAAAGGTCGGCCAACTCCACCTCGACGACACGAGCCTCTTCCCCATCTTTCAACATGCTGAAACGCTTGGCGCTCCGATCCTTATCCATCCGCGCATGCCTGATGCTGCCGTGCAGGATGCCTACTATTCAGGCTTCGCACCCGCCGTCGACGCGGCCTTCGCCACCTATGGTCTCGGCTGGCATTACGATGCCGGGATCCAGTTCATTCGGCTCGTGCTTGCTGGGACGTTCGACCGGCTGCCGAAGTTGCAGGTGATCCTTGGGCACTGGGGGGAAGTGGTGTTGTTCTACGCCGAGCGTTTGGCCGCGATGGACAGGGTGTCCGGGCTGATACAGCCGATCGCACACTACTTGCGGAACAATCTCTATGTAACGTCCAGTGGGATGTTTCTTCCGCACTATCTGATGCGCGCTGCTGAAATCGTCGGCTTTGACCGTTTACTGTTCTCAACAGACTACCCGTATCAGTATCGTGCGGGGAATGATGCGAGGAAGTTTCTCGACAGCTGTGGGCTTGGCGATGCCGATAAGAGGGCCTTCGGCTTTGCTAACTGGACGCGGCTCACGGCAGACCTTACGCGCCGCTTCACCGGCGCAAGCATGGGCTTGAGGCTCTGAACTCGCTTGCAAATTCCCCATGCCCGTCATACAGTGAACCACATGGTTCACTATCAAGCCCGTCTCGATGCAACGTTCGCCGCACTCTCCGATGTCACCCGACGCGGCGTGCTGGAGCAGCTCGGGAGTTCGGACGCCTCGATCACGGACCTTGCCCAACGGTTCCACATGACCCTCACGGGCATGAAGAAGCACGTCGGCGTCCTGGAGCAGGCGGGGCTCGTGACCACGGAGAAGGTCGGGCGCGTACGTACCTGCAAGCTCGGGCGAGGCCTGCTTGAAGAAGAGGCCGCCTGGATCGAGCAGCACCGCCAACTCTGGAGCGCGCGCTTCGACGAGTTGGACAAGCTTGTCGAGCACTTGAAACGCAAGGAGAAAGCAGATGACCAACGCAACAGAAAGTAATCGCACTGTCGTGGAACGCAAGGCCGACCGCGAACTCGTCGTGACGCGAACATTCGACGCCCCAGTGCACATCGTCTTCGAAGCATGGAGCACGCCCGAACTGTTCAAGCAGTGGTGGGTTCCGAAGTCCGCGGGGATGTCGCTGATCTCGTGTGACATGGATATTCGCACCGGAGGCACGTATCGCCTCGTATTCCGCCATCCGGCCTTCGATCAACCGATGGCGTTCTTTGGCACCTACAAAGAAGTAGCGCCGAACACGCGCATGGTATGGACGAACGAAGAAAGCGAGCAGGGCGCCGTGACCACGGTGACGTTCGAAGAACGTGCCGGCAAGACGCTGGTCACCCTGCACGAACTTTATCCGACAAAAGAAGCACGCGACGAAGCTATCGTCGGTTCGGCGGAAGGGCTGCCGGAACAGTTCGCGCAGCTGGATGAATTGCTTGCGGGCTGATCCTGACGACCTGCTGTCGGCTGGCTCACACCACCTCCCGGTAATCAGGCCGGAACACAGGCGAAGGCACGCACCGGAAACGTGCCCATGCCTTTGATCTTGGGAGGGGCCGCAGTGAAGGTGAAGCCTTCGACGGGTACGTGGTCCAGCGCTGTAAGGTGCTCGACGATCGGAATGCCCGCAGCCAGCAGAACCGAGTGAACGGGACGGCACCCGTCAGAGGTGTCGTCGATGTTCAGCGAATCGATACCGACGACGCGCGCTCCCTGGTCGCGTAGGTAGACCGCCGCCTGTTCGGTGAGAAAGGGATGGCCTTCGAAATACTGGTCGGTGCGCCAGTGGCGGTCCCACCCGGTGTTGATCAAGACGGCTCGATCGCGGCAGTCGACCGGCGCAAAATGCGTCCACTCGATCGCGCGCCCTGAAGCACCGGAAATCCGAACGACCACTGCAGGTACGTCCGCCACCGTCGCCAGGCTCAAAGCACTGAGATCGAAGCCATCCGCATAACGGTGGAAGGGCACATCCATGTAGGTGCCGGTATTGCCGACCATCTGGATCCGCCCGATCTGGAATTCGGTGCCCTCGGCATAGACGCCACGCGACCGCTCGCGGGAAAGGTGGTCGCAGATGAGCGGTGCTGGCAGTCCCTTATAGGTCACCATACCGTCTTCGATGGTATGACTGAGGTCGACATAGCCAGTAGGGAGGATAGGATGGCCAGGTTCCTCGTCGCGCCTGTTAGCTCGCTTGTGCTGCTCCTGGATCACTTGCTTATTGAGGATCCGCACGTCCGCAACCATCAGCAACTTCATGTCGCGGATGACGTAAGCCGCTAGCGCATCGTCTGTAATGTCCTCTCCCTCGATATCCAGTCGGAAACCCTGGCCCTGGAGACCACCTCCGTTTGAGAATGTAATCTCAAAGTCAAAGCGCACGCGCCGATCGGTCATGGCCTAGCTCTTTATCAGTCGGATGCCGTCGATTCAATCAGAGAGGGCGTGCGGAGGCTAGGACAAATCGCGCCGGATCCCGGACCGCTGTGTCGAGGACTGCGCGGTGTCTTCATGGAAGCATGGTTATGACGCGGTGGGGAATAACGAATCATAGGTAGGATCTGCGTGCTCCCACTGTGCTTCCCGCTCAATGAGATAAAAGCGGACTTGCTGCAGTTCAACGTCCGGCGGAATGTTGATAGAGATGTAGTTGCGATTCGCGCCCTCATAGCTGCAGCCGGCGGCGACCAGATATTGAAGCACCTGGTCCGATGCGTTACCAGGCGCGACAGGTAGATCGAAGGAGATTCGGATTGTCCGGTTGCCAGACCTTTCAACGACGAATCGGAAGGTAGGGAAGCCCTCGTGCTCGTCGTAGGGAGCAAAGACGACGTCCTGCCACGAGACGCCGTAGGCATAGAAAGGTGAATTGTCGAGTTTGTATAGATCGTCGCCTAGCGGAATGGCCCAGAGCGTTTCAACAGTCGCGTCTCCATCAGTACTGGGGACGCGAAAGAGAACTTTGGCTGTGGGCTCGTTGCTCATGGGGTGTAGCCTCTAATTTAGCGGCTAGTTCGTCAACATAGCGCGGCCGGCAGAGAATGGTGGTCGGCGACGGGCAGCGGGGGTAGGGAAGGGTCGACAGTTCGGAGAGCGCCCCGAAGGCCGATTGACGCGGGCCAGGCGGAGCGGGCTAGAATCCGGCGGAACGTCCGCCTTCGCGTCTGAGCGCTAGGAATTTACCCGACACGGGACACTGAAATGAAGTCAACGGCTGCTTTCGTGATCTTGTCCATCGCGACCCTTTTCGCTGGTGCGACGATCGCGCAGGGTCAAGAAAAAGGAGTAACCCGGCAACGGGCCGACGCGTTGGTGCAAGCGATGACAAAAAAACACCCTTACCGGGGGACCGACGTATACCCCCTTGAGAACGACGGCGGGGAGACGAAGTTCTACGCGTATCAACTCATTTATAACGAGGCCACAGAGCCGACCATGAGCGCTGGTTTTGTCAAGGTGAACCGACGTACCGGAGAGATCATTATCGATGCCGGAACGTTGTGTTATCACTATCCCGGCTATCCATATAACCAGCCTATCCAACCAGGTCCTGGGGTTGATCTGCCACTCGATTGCAATTGACCACTGAGTGATCAGATCGGGGTATCAGGGCTTCAGTTCATCCAGGCCACTCCTCGGCAATGGCGACAACGCGGGCAATCAACTGTCACCGAGTTCGACCAGTGGTGGAGGAAACCACACGCCGGAGACGGTGACTTCGTCTGGTCCGTATGAGCGCCAGGTAAGGTTGTAGTTCTTGCCTCTGGGCGTAGGCAGCCAGTTGCCGTCGGGAGCACTTGAAGGTTTATCCGCTCCGAAATACAGCGTCAGCGATCCATCCTCACCGTACTCCAAGCTCGACTCCTTATTGAGAAGAAAGCGATTCCTGGAATTTGGGATGACGCGGAAGTCATCGGAGTCCACGGCGATCACCGACCAGAAATAATCTACGTGTGAACCAGGAAGGTTGTCCTTGGGAAACGTCATGGCGTAAACGAGTCCGCCGTCGAGCTTGACGCCTTGGCGATCACTATCTGTCTTGAAGTAGACCGCCTCGTCGTTCGAGTTGGCCCATATACCGGCATAGTTGATCAACGTACGTGTCATCCAATCATCGCCATACTTCCCGATGGTGGAGGGGCGATTCCATCCGTTCTTGTTGGTCCCTAATTTCGTGAACGACGCCTTGAACTTCGGCCATGCCACCGCCTCGATTGCTTTCTGCACACGTGCACGGTCGCTGGCGTTAAGTTCGATGGCCTTATCGACCTTCTGCCGAATGCCATCCATGCCAGGGTTAATGTCCGCTTCGCTGTCAAGCACCGCTCGGGCGGTATCGAAGGCTTCGGCGCCCGGTAATGCGTTGTTCGCGAAGAGAGGGATGTTCACTGGCCGTGCGATCGCTGCCTTGCCGATGGAGTAAAGCCTGATCTGACGTTGCAGCACCACGGCGAGCGCTGGGTTGCTGCCTAACTCCACGCGCATCAGACTGCGCGATTTCCTGCTCGGAAGGTTGATGCGTTGGGTGTCAGGCGGAAGGTCTACCTTCGCTTCTTTCAGGCAAAAGGCAAACTTGCCGAAAGGACGACCCGGATAGTTTCTTTCGTTGATATTTGCTGTGGTCTCGCCCCAGCCATTGAGCACCTGGATTGTGTAGTAGAAACCCGTGATCTCAGGTACCTCTACAATCGTGCAGCTCTCTTCGTCGACGCCGATCCAGGCCTCACTGTAGGCCACATCGAGGTTGGGGTTCGCCCACGCGACGCCGCCGGGTTCATGGTGAATGACGGTGTTCCACTGAAAGCCATTGTCGCGAAAGTCCAGATGCTCCTGGCGAAGCACCAGGAGCCGGCCTAGAAGATAAAGGTAGGCGTCCGCGATGTCTGCGTCAGACGGCGTCGATGTCGAGGCGTCGAGACTACGGTCCTGCTGCATGACATTCTCCTGATCGACGTGGTTCATTCTACGACCACCACCGCGGGAGGAATCCACGTTCCATCTGTTATACCGTCCGTGGGCCAGTACGCGCGGATATATAGCGAGAAGTCCTCAGACGGCGGGGAAGGAAGCCAATTTGAGCGATGCGGTTCTTCCGGCGCTTCCGATTGAACGTATATGGTCAGGGAACCGTCATCGTTGCTCCTGAGATCCTTGTTCTTCGTTCCTAGCGAGTACCGCTTGATAGCGTTCGGCACGAAGAAATGGTGCTGGTTGTAAAGCGTTAACGACCAGAATCCTTTCACGGGCGGTAACTGGTCTTTGGCGAAGGTAACGGCATAGCGCTTGGCCCCGTTTAGACGAGTACCCTTCGCATCAAGGTCCTGATAAAAATACTTTGTCTCACTTGGCTTGTTGACGAATATGTTGGATTTCGCCACGGCCGTGCGCGTGAAATAATCCGTCCCGAACGAGGCACCGTTGTCCTGCGTCGTCCAGTTATTGGCGAGAGGTAATCCGTAATTGCGGAACTGTAGCAGGGGGCTTATCAAATCCTCTTCCGCCAACCTGGCTTCATCAATCATCGCCGCTTTAAGCCTGAGATCTTTCTGCGCAGCGGCGACCACGGACAGTACTTCGGCGTAGCGGGCCTCCTCGCCGGGGAGGGAGAGTGCATCGTCGAGCACCAGAGTTAGCTCATCCACGAAGTTCTCCGGAACAACCCAGCGGGTCTCCTCGTTGCTGGAGCCTTGTGCCGGAAACTTGGGCTGCCTGCTCCAATCACGCTCCTTCACTTTGCCGTCAAACAGCGACAGCGGGTACATATCGATTTGATTCACAATCGATTGCACGGCTTGCTTGTCTTCGACAGTAGCGTCCACGAACACGCGGGGAATGACGAAGCCCGTGTTGGTACTGGCACGGAATACCTGGGTGATGCCTTCGGGCACGCGGTCGTTCCAGTCCCGACCAACCAGCAGATAGAAGCCTGGCTTCGTGTGATACATCTTCCCCAGGTCGGCAAAGCTGTCCGTTCGGATGTCGACCACTTGGTAGACCCAGAAACGATCGCCGAAGTCGGGGACCTGGATAACCACGGCATCCACGTCGAGGCCGATGCTTCCGGCACCGTAAACGACGTCCTGGTTCGGGCAAGCGACCTGTCGCTCCTGCGGCTCGATATAGTCACTCAGCATGCTGAGTCGATTAAGCGGTGCGATAGGCACAATTCCGCCCATCAAGCCCGGCTCCGGAAGGTCCTTGAACGCGAGTCGTCTGTTGTACACATTGAGCATTGGCCATGCCCAGAAATACGCTTCGCGGGCCACCATTCGTACGTAGGCCTCGGTCATGCGCGTCCCCGGTACCGGGCCGGGGAGCGCGTCGTCGGAACCGCCGATTCTTGTAGCGAAGGAGGGAGCGGCCATAGGAGAGTCCATGTTCTCGACAAGGGCAGAGGCGGATCACGCGGTAGGCATAACCCACGGCGGGTGCGAGGAACGGCGCCGGGACCTTAAAGGCTCCGACGTGCGCGCTACGGGGAACGATATGCTCCTGATCTGAATCTGCACCACTGTAGAACTACGTATCGCGGGTCGAACGAAGCTGCGGAGCGAGAAGGCGCGCGGGCCACGACGAAACCACTTCTTTGTATAACCGCCGACGCACACGCTGATCAGGGAGATGAAGTGGGCAAGTCGTTCCTTCGATAAGAATTGGACGCTGCCCGATGTCCAGAGCTAGCCTAAGAGAGCAGACTGAAGCACGAGGTCAGGTCTGAGACCGGTAAAAGTACGCTCGCGCCTTGCGTGTTTATTCGGTGGCGCCGCAGTCCGATGGGCCGCCTAATGCATCATGGATCGATCCGATGCAATGCGCCTCCTTGTCTTCGGCGCGGCGGTCGCAGCCTGGCCGTCGGTCAGCTTTGCGCAGGTCGGAGCCGCAACGTGTGCGACCCCTCCGCCAGTCACCCCGGCAGGACAAGTGCGCGCCAATGGCACCGCAGTCAGCATTCCCAACGGCACTTACGCGCCCACCACGGCGGGCGCACCGGCGTTCTACGCCGTTAACGGCGGCTCGATCGATGCGACTGGCGCAGTTGCGCTGATTACCGGCAGCGCAAATACGGCAACCGCGTGCACAGCGAATGGCGGAATCATCCGATTCCAGTCGCCAGGATCGACAGTCAGTCGCCTTGGTGCCGGCGGCCCGGCATTCCGGGCCGAGGCAGGGACCACGGTCGTGTCGACGGGTACGCGCTTCTATACCTCGCTGGCGAACAGTGATGGGGTCCAGCTGGTAGGCGCCTCATTTACGGGCGCAGGGGACCTGATCGCAACCGGTGTCACCCTGGGCACACAGGCAGGCATTCCTGCCACTTATGGCTTGCCCGTGGACGCGTCCGGCAACCTGGTGACCGATCCCACGCAATTTGTGGGGAAGGCCGCGACGGCTGCACATGGCATCAATGCGGACGCATCGCAGGTGCGACTGAATGTGGACGGTGCGGGAAATCCTCTCGGTAGCACCACGTCCATCTACATTCTTGGCACCGGAGCCGGAGCGACCACCGGCAGCTACGGAGTCAATGGCACCAGCGGTTCGACCTTCACTATCGACCACGTGCGCATTGTCACTCGTGGCAACAACAACGCGGGCATCCGCCTTGCAGGCGCGTCCCGGATCAATGCCTCGAATCTCCTGATCGACACCACGGGTACGGTGGCTCACGGTGTATGGAGTACCGATGGATCGACGGGCAGCTTCAACGGTCTGGACGTGCGTGTGGCCGGACAAAACGCGCACGGTGTGCTCGCCCAGTCAGGCAGTTCGCTGAACCTGTCCGGGAGCGGGTCGGTCGTCATCGATGCTGGCCAGGCGGGCAATGCGTTGCGCGCCGACGGTGCGGGAAGTGCGATCGCGGCAAGCGGCTTACGGCTTTCGACCTTGCTCAACGGCGGCGTCGGTGCCCAGGCGATCAATGGCGGCGCCGTCGATCTGGCCGGAGCCACGCTGTATTCCTCAGGTGTCGCTGGTGGCAACAGTGCCATCGGTCTGCTCGTCAGCGCGGGAGGCACGCTGGTGAGCCGGGGCAATGTCATTGTGACTGGCGTGCAGGTCGGCACGGACCCGACCTTACCCAGCTACGGGCTTCCGGTAGATGGCGTGGGCAATGTGACCAGCAACCCGACAGCCTTCCTTGTCTCCGGCACCACGGGCGCGAACGGCGCACAGGTGGCAACGACGGGAGGCGCCTTGTGGCTGGATGTCGATCCCGGTGGCGCATCGCAAAGTACGGTGACCACGATCACCACCTACGGCAATAACAGTTCGGGCGTCATTGCCGGGCAATCCGCCAGCGCGACTACCACGCTTAACGCCGCGCGCACCGTTATCACGACCAACGGCACCAGCTCCAATGGAGTGCTGTTGCAAGGCACGACGGGCAGCACGGGCCCGCGAGCGACACTGTCGCTGGTAACCATTCGAACGATCGGATTGAATTCGAATGCCGTCTACGGACAAGCCGGTGCGCAGGTGGCGGTCAACGACGCCTTCCTTGCCACCTCGGGTGGGGGCGCGGGCGTACGTGCGGATGGGGCAGGGACACGTGTTACGACACGAAACCTCACCATCGGTGCCGGTGGCGTGGGTGGCCCCGGCCTTAATGCCACCGGAGGAACGATCGATAGCGCCAACACAGTCATCGTCAACGCGGCCAAGCCTGCCCTGACGCTTAATGCAAGTGGCGGGACAGCGGGCACGCTCATTTCCAACGGCGATACGGTGTACACCGGCGTGCTGCTGGGTACGGATCTGGCTGTGCCCACCTTCGGCAAGCCCATCGATGGCGGAGGTAACATCGTCACCGATCCCGCGCTCTTCGTGGCATCGGGCCTGACCGGTCACGGGGTCTTCGCGGGGGTTCCCAACGGACGCGTCTGGATGAACGTGGATCCGACCACCGGTACGCCGACCGGCTTACGCAGCAGCATTACAACACTGGGAAACATCAGCGAAGGGTTCAATATCTACGGATCGAACGCGCTCGCTACGGTGGCGAACGTGGACATCGCCACGCGTGGTGTCGACTCGATCGGCGCCCGTGCATCGGGTGCCGGCGAAATTCGTGCCGTGGGCCTTTCGGTGAGTACGACGGGACTTCATGGATACGGTCTGGCCGGCTATGCGGACAGTCTGGTCACGGCCTCAGGGAGCGACATCCTCACGACGGGTGCGCAGGCTCATGGCCTTATCGCCTGGTCGGATAACGGCCGGGTCGCGCTGTCCGGCACGAGCAGCGTACGCACGTCCGGCGCACAGGCACACGCGGGTATTGCCTGGAACGGCGGAAGGCTTGACCTGAGCGACTCCACGTTGAGCAGCACGGGCAGCGGTGCCTCGGCCCTGTTCGTGCGTGGCGATCCCACCGCCGCGACGGCATCGGGTACCAACGTCATTTTATCGAGCACTGCGGGGCCGACGGTCGGTGCGATCGGCGCGGCGTCCATTGCACTCACGGGCGCGACGGTCACCAATCAGAACCTATGGCTGATGGCAGGTTCTGCAGAAGATTTTGAACCGCTGGATGCCGCGGTCCCCGATCTGCCTCCGGAACTACCCGAGGATCCTGGCCCACAGCAGGCCGCTATCGCCGTGTCGCCCCTGGCGGCGACACCGACCGTGGCCACGATCACCGTGACGCAAAGCCAGCTCACCGGTGCGGCGCTGACCATGCCGGGCAGCACAGCCAATCTCGTGCTGCAGGATTCCGTATGGAATCTCACCGGCAACTCGAACCTGAGCAACCTGGTGAACGATCCGAGCGTGATCTCCTTCAGTCCACCGATCGGCGATCCCAGCTTGCTCGGCAGCTACAAGACCTTGACGGTGAATAACTACAGTGGCGACGGGACGCTCGCGATGAACACCTATCTGGGTGCGGATGGCTCGCCCTCGGATCGACTCATCATCGATGGCGGCAACGGCTCGGGATCGAGTCAGCTGTCGATTCGGCGCGCGGCAGGCGAGGGCGCGTTCACGGCAGCCAACGGCATCCTGGTGGTCAGCGCGATCGGTGGCGCCACGACGACGACCGGTGCCTTCCACCTCGGTTCCCGCGTCATCGCCGGACCTTACGAATACACCCTGCAGCGTGGCAGTGTGGACGGCACTGCGCCGGACAGTTGGTACCTGCGCTCGAGCATCGATTGTGCGGCTGCCGGCGCGCCGTCCCCGCCGTGTCCCGCGCCTGTCCCGCCGACACCTGCCGGCCCACCGGGGCCCGCCCCGGCACCGCCCATACCGAACTATCGTCCCGAAGTTTCCTTGTACGCCGCGCTTGCTCCGACCGCCCTGAACTACGGACGCGCGCTACTGGATTCGCTGCACGAGCGGGTCGGTGAACAGGAGCTGCTGCTCGGTCGCGAAGACCTCGACAAGGATCACGATGCGCCGCGGAACATGTGGTCGCGCGTTATCCATGTCGATGGCGAACGCGATGGCGCGAAGTCCGGCATCTACGGTAGCGGACCGAGCTACGACTATGACTTTACCGCGCTGCAGATCGGCCTCGACCTTTACCGTAACGAGGACGCCGATCGCCACAGCGACAAGGCCGGTGTTTACGGAGCGGCCGGTGGTGCCAACGCTACGCCGTCAGGCGTCGACGGTGTCACGGTCGGGCACGATCGCATACACGGCTACTCGGTCGGCGGCTACTGGACACGTTACGGGACGGCCTCACGGCCGTGGTACATCGACGCGATCGCCCAGGCGACGTGGTACCAGGCCCAGGCCCAATCGGCGTACGGAGGCCTGCCGGCACTAGATAGCGAAGGCCCCGGTTACGCCGTGTCGCTCGAAGGCGGCTATCCGTTTGCGCTCAGCCCGACATGGACGTTGGAACCACAGGCTCAGGTCGACTATTCCTGGATTCACCTTCGCAGTTCGTCGGACCTGGGCGCCCGCATTCACTTCGATGACAACGACTCGCTCGTGGGCAGACTGAGCGCGCGATTGTCGCGACAATGGAACCAGGGAGACGACGCCGACAAACCACGACAGTCGACCGCGTGGGCGAGGATTGGCGTGCTACGCGAATTCAGGGGCAATCCGACGACATCGTTTTCGTCGGACACCGGTGACATTCCATTTCGCGCCGACATGGGCGGCAGCTGGTGGGAGGTCGAGCTCGGCCTCACGCGTGAGCTGGCGCGGAATACGTTCGTCTTCGGCAACGTCGGCTATTCGGAGGGCTTCGACGACGATCGGCGTGCGTGGGAGGGGAAGCTAGGGCTTCGTTTCAACTGGTGAGACACTTTTAATCGGTATCAATTCATCCAGGCCACTTCCAGCACGCCAAGTGAGGCGCTGTCGTCCGATACCTGCACGTCACCGCTTCCATCCACCCGGGCTACGCTGCCGAGCCGGTCTCCGGGAATCTTCGTCAGTTGCCGGGTGGCGCCGGTGGTGGCATCCATGACGAAGAGCTCCTGAAGGTTGCAGCTGCTCCGATCGGCCTCGATCGCCCCGGCGAAAACGACCGCCTTCCCATCCGGTGACCATGAAGCGAAATGGCTGTCGCACGCACGGACCGGGTCCGCACAGACGGGATGTCCTTCGCCCTGGACCGGCACGATGCACATCTGCGCCGCGGGATACTTGATGCCCGCCACGCGCCTTCCGTCCGGCGCAAGGACGAGTTGGGTCGGAAGGTGACGTTGCTCCAGCGTCGGCGCGGGTGCGCCTCGATCCGTCCAGTCGGCCGCGCTGAAAGGTCGTTGCGCTTCCTGGGGAATGAGCAGGGTCTCGGGGTAGCCAGGGAGACGGGTGTCGATGAGATACGAACCCCAGTCCGACCCATCCTGCGGGTTGATACCCAGCGCATGCCTCGCCGGGTAGCTGACAAGCCCGACGACCGGATCGTCCGGAGAAACAGCGGTAGGTGCCGTCTCGCCACTCGCCTGCATGACGTAGAGCTTTCTCGACACCGGCCGACCGGGCAGGGGGGAATGCACCCGATCGATCGCGATAAAAAACAGCCTGCCGGGCAACGTGGCCCGATCGAGCGGCGGGCCAGCCGCAGCTGCGGAACCGCAAACGAGGGAGAGGCCGGCGACGCATCGTGCGATGAGGCGAATCATTTGCCTTGGCCGCATGACGCACCTCAGTGGTAAGGCCGTTGGCGCTGGATCATGCAGGCACTTATCATTTGCCGGAAGGCACTTCGCCGAATTCGGGTAGTGATTTCCTATCGAAATCACGAAAAGGAGTGATCCGACAGCAGCTCTGGAACAGGCCCGTTTTGCAGCTGGGCGCTCGCCCATGCGAGGATGCGACGGGGCCACCGGACCGGCCCGACAGGGGAATCCATCCATGTGTTTAAGGCCAATGGCGGGCAGGCTCGCGGCTGCGCTCATCGTTTCAGTGGTTCTGCTTCTTTCCGCGTGCGGCAGGCGCGATTCATCGGCGGGCGATGCTTCCAAGCCCGTCGATCTCAACGGCCCCATGACCCTGTATGCGGCAGCATCGCAGGCGCGCTTCGACGGACGGCAGGACGATGCCGAGGCCATAGAACATTTCGAACGGCGCAAACACGCCCTCGAGTATCTGGGCGAGCCCGTTCTTCCCGTACAAACTATCGGCGACATCCTCGCCTCCGAGCGCACAGCGACCGAGCCGCTGGATTCCGTTGAAGAGCGACTGACCTCCGGCATCAGCACGTTCGATTTCCGCTGGCGGGACAGGGTGAACGAGCAGACGATCATCGAAGATCCGGGTCGGGCACGTTCGCACACGAACCTGCTGGGCGAACACGGCATCGAAGGCACGAGAGAAGTCAGGCCGGGCATCTGGTGGGTGCCATGGACCCAGATCGGCCATCGCGCTGATGGATACATAGTTCGCGCCATCGCCACTACGCACCGAATGGGCGAGTGGACGCTCTCCCGGCATTACGTCTTGCATGACAGCAACGGCCCCGACATTGCGCTCAGTTGCGACACGACACCGTCCGAGCTCGGACAATCTATGTGGGTGTATTGCGACGTGATCCACGTACCCGCCGATCCGTCCCGGGATTCTGCCTTACTCGACCGTCTTACGCGTTTCCAGTCGGGCGGCGAGCAGCCCGCGCTTGTCGGCAGCGATCTGGTGGTTTACGAGCACTACCACGGGGCCATCACCGCCGAGATCAAATCCGGTGACTATGCCGCGCAGGAGGCAAAGGCACAGGAGTTTCAGAAAAGCCGAAACGCTTCGGCCAGCGTCAAATGGCAACTCCGGCGGGCTTGGTGGATCGTTAGCTTTTGGGGATTCCCGCTGGGACTGTTCGGCATCCCCATGGCGGGCGCCTGGATACTGTTTCGCCGTCGCGGCGGCAGCACACGCGGCGCCATCGGGAGAGCGGTGTGGGCAGCGTTGGCCGTCATGCTTGGTGTCGTTACATGGAACTGCGCCTTCCTGGCGCATCCAGGCCGTTCTTATCCGGATGCGTGGGGGCCGGCAGGGTTGGTTGATTACGTGCTGATCTTCGTGGCTGTGGTCGCTGGTATTGGGGGACTTATGGCTGTGTGGAGAGCTTTACGGCGGCCTCGATGATCAGGCGCATGGCGGTGACCACGCTGCGATCATGTCGCCCCTCGCTGGTTAGTTAGACCATAGCCAGAGATTGCCGAATTTTTCGGTATGGGAGAGGGATGGACGGGTGTTGAACGCTAGCGGCGTTAGTTGGGAAGCCCGCGCCGAGGGCCGATTGACGGGGGCCAGGCGGAGCGGGCTATGATCCGTCGGGATGTTCGCCATCTCCTCTTGAGGAACCTTTCTAACTTCACGCCTTCACAGGGTAGGACTGAGATGAGTTGGATTAATCGACTGAAGTCGTCGCTTGGTTCTAAAAATGCAGACGTTGAGAAAAAGACGATTGATGTAACATCAATCCGTTACTCGATGCCGACGGTTGCTTCCGATGTCCTGACCTTCGTAGTGCCGACGCAAGCATCATTTGAGGGGGCGCCACAGTTCCACGAAGACGAGTGGTGTCAGATTGAAATCCTACCTGCGGCTAGCCTAAAAGAGCTTCAGACTACCCTTGCCGAGTACAAGATTTTTGAGGAGGCCCATCGATTGCAGTATGGGTGGTCTCAGATATTTTCTCGCAGGCTGACTAGAACTGTGCTCATCGAGGGAACAGATGCTGTCGACAAATTGGCGGTCTTGTTCGGGACAGCCCCAACTAATTCGCCAATCCTGACGACCACATCTCGACCACTTGGACAGGTTGAAAGTGGTTTCGCCATCAAGCCATTGTCTGACGTGTTGCTCTACGGCGTAGCGGACGAACGCGGTATAACTGCACTTGGTGCAATGGTCCAAGGAGACGACAGGCAGCTCTCCCAGGTGTTCGCCAAATTGCACTCGTCTTTTGGATTCATGCTGGTCGACTGGCGTCAGCAACTCGCTCTCTGCTCGGTTGGCCTGGATGGAAACTTTGCGATTTGGCGCCCATAGACAGTAGGTCCGCTTAGCGGATGCTGAGAGGTGGCCTTCGATGCTATGACCTCGATACGTAGAGAATGACGCCTCAGCCCGATGCACGAAACAAATGCCTGCTTCCGACCCGAAGCGAACATGATCTGCAGCGTTGGAAGAAGAACTAATGGAACTGGATGACTCCGTTCACGCGAAAATAGAAAAGCTGTGTAAACAGGGTGACGACCTGGCTGCAGCCGGGAGCTTTGACTCCGCAAGGGATACGTACAAGTCTGCATTGCAGCTCTTGCCTGGTGACCACAGGCAGTGGGAGGCGGCGACTTGGATCTATGCGGCCATCGGCGACGTGCACTTTCGTACAGCCGACTACGAAAAGTGCTTCAAATGCTTCTTCAATGCTGTGCAATGTGTCAACGGTCTGGGCAATCCATTCATCCATCTCCGCCTCGGGCAGTGCTCTTACGAGGCAGGGAACCTTGATAAGTCAGCGGATGAGTTGACGAGAGCCTACATGGGCGCCGGCCTAGATATCTTCATGGATGACGACTCCAAGTACCTAGAGTTCCTTGAGACGCGCATAGACATTTGAGATTTCCGCTTTCGACTCGTAACGAACACTAGACTAGAGCGCGAAGTCGCTCGTTCAGAGGGCTTGCCCCGGTTCTGGATCGCTTTTCTCCACTTTCCATGACATGGGCCTGGTCAATTCGACAGGGCGGGGCGATTAGGCGAAGGCACAGAGGACCAAGTCGATGAGTTGCGGAGTCTTTGCTTGCATTTGCTTGTTCGTGTTGGCTTCGATTCGGACGACGTGGCGAATGACGTCGGCATGGCACTTGAGGACTTGATCGACGAGTTCTTTACTGGCTGATCTTTCGCGCCGGGCATGGGGTGCTGAAAAAATGGAGTTCGCTATGGTAACGCCTAAGGACGCTGGTGACAGAGCGACGACCGCGGGTACCGGTCCGCAACTGCGGCGCAGTGTTGTCAGCTCGTCGGATGTCACGTTACGAAGCGAGGTGCCACGGGCTGCCGCTCGCGCGAAGCGGGTGGTCGGTGTTCGACCGCATAAGTTCGCGATTTTTTTCCTGCTCGTCTCACAAGCATCGCTCTTGCATGCACAGATGGGGCGCGTAGAAATGCCACCCTGCTCATCAGGGCCGGAAATCTACCGCAACGTCGCCCGCGTTCGCGATGCCGGCATAGCGCCTCAGGTCCAGCTTCAAACGCCGATCAACGCCCCACCTACCGAGGGACATCGGCGTTCAATCGAAGCCGCAAATGCTCACAACAGACTCGTTCGACAGATTTATGCCCATCCTGGTTGGACGCCGGACGATGTGGCACAGCGTTGGCTCAACCGTTGCAAGGCCTATGAGTCCCGGACGTATAAAGACGAGCATCCTGTAGTCGTTGTTAATTCGCTCGAATAGCAGAATGATACAAAGGACCGCACGTTTTCCTGTCACCAACTGGGCTACTTTACGACAGCATTCGTACATGCCTTCAGGCAGCAAGAAAACTAACCCCGAGCTTGCGCGCTCGAACGTCCCGGTGATTTGGCAGCATTTCCTATGAGAGCACCGAAAACTGTCAGGGCAGCCGAGGCGTTCAGTCGAACACGGCTGTCGCATTCGTTCTTCATGCGCGATTTTCTGTATAGCGAAATCGCCGCGATCGAAGGCATGGTCAATCTTCCGGATGATCCCGAGCTGGCGATCGAGGCCGGAAAGGGGCTTTGTCAGAATCTTCTGGAACCGTTACAGGCGACGTTCGGCCGATTGGCCATCCGCTCGGCCTACCGCTCACCCGAGGTGAACGCGTTCGGCTGCAAGCACCGACTAAGTTGTGCCTCAAACGAGAAAAATAGGGCTCGCCATATTTGGGACCAACGGAGCAGGGGCGGGACGGGCGCACTGACTACCGTGGTCGTGCCTTGGCTGGTCGATCGCCTTGATCAGGGAGTGACTTGGGAAGCGATGGCGTGGTGGATCCACGACCACTTGCCTTACAGCGAGCTACAGTTCTTCCCCAAGCTTGGTGCCTTCAACATCGGCTGGCACGAGTCGCCCCGTCGAACGATCTACAGCTTCATCCCTCCGCGCGGGTTCCTCACCAAGCCGGGCTTCGCCAATCACGAAGGCGATCACCGCGTCCTCTATCCGGGCTTTCCGGAACTCGTGTCGCCGTAACTGGCCTGCCGGGTTCAGTCGACCCCGCCCGTGTGACGCCGCCCCAGGCCAGGCATCTTGCCGATGAGCATAAGGGCGCCGATGGCGGCAAGAACGATGTAAGACACGACGCTGCCTTCCACACCTGCGCTCCCACCCGTCGCCCACACGGGGCCTTTGGTGGTTTGGCTCAGCAAGTGGCCCTGGAAAACATATCCACTGCCGACGGCGCCGTACATATACTCGAGGGTCCAGTCCCAGGCGCCGTGAAAACCGATAGCCCAGGCGAGGGAGCGCGTGCGCAGCACGCTGATGGCGCAGACCGCACCAAAGAGGCCAATCTGGAGGAGCCCATACCCGCTCTCGTTGTCATTGCCCATGTGGACCATGACAAATGCAGCGGCGCTGACGACTACGGCCAATGCGGGTGAAACCTTCGAAAGCAAGAATACCGGCGCGCCCCGGAACGCCATCTCTTCTGACAATCCCACCAGCGCCATGCCCAGCGCCCAGACCACTCCATAGCCGAGGGCGGATAAACCCCGTTCGTGGACGCCTTCGAATTGCACGAAGCCGCCCATAACGAGACATCCGATAACGGCACTGATGCCGACGACACCGGAAAGAACGCCCCAGAGCAACTGCCACCAGGCAAACGGTCGGAAGCCAAACGCCAGAAACGACGATCGATTCAGGCGCGCGATGACCAGGGCGATCAGCGCGATAAGCCCGGTGCGCACGACGCAGAGCGCGATGAGCAGGGCCGGGGGCACCTCTCCCGGCACGTGTGCCGGGCAGAGGTCACCGCATGCACCGGCGAGGGCATGACCCAATGGGGCGTCGAGGTGCGACGAGGCGACGTAGAGCGCAAAGAACAGGCCTGTCAGAGCAATCGGTTTGTAGACTGCATTCATGGTCGTCCCCAGGGGCCCACAGCTGGATGTGACGTGACGAGCTGATCGTACTAGCTCTCTGCGTGAACCGTATGCGGCTCGCAGGTCGCTTCCTGTGGTTGGCGCCAACGCTGTCGAAGCAGCGCCCGGGCCAACTGCCACGCATGGTCCCGTTGCTCGGTGGTGTCCATGACTTCCGGTGGCGCGGGGCAATCCGGCTGGACGCCGCGGCCATGCAGTGGGTCAATCCATGCCATGCGAAACTGCAGCAACGGTATGGAAACCTTCATTCTGCTGTTGGGGAGTTCAAGGTCCCAGCGATAGCCGCTTGTATTTCCTTCGTCAGCGCCACCGACCTCTTCGCCGACAAACACCCCGCGGTTCGTGTGACGAAGCATGGACGCCAGCTCGGCACCGCCCGAAAAGGTAGATCCCCCGACAAGTACGACGAGTCGCCCTTTGAAAACAGGGGAGAAGGAGGTCCAACGCGACATGAGGCCGTGCGGCGGCGTGTTGCGCCGCGTCCAGCGGCCATCATGAATCGGCCGCTGCTGGTCCTTGTCGTCGGCGTCGAAGACGTCGGTCTCGAATCGTTTTCCGCTAAGGCTAGTGACAGCGACATGTCGCGAGCGCGCCTCGACGGCGGCGTATTTGCGTAGTGGCTTATCGACCAGGTAGGAGAAGACAACGCTCTCGTTGGGTTCCGAGCCGCCTCCGTTCTGGCGCAGGTCGAGAATCAGGTCTTCAGCCCCACGCTGGGCGAGTTCCTTAAAGACCTGGTTGATCGCCTCAGGAAAGGTCGCCCCTACCTCGCGGAGCCGAGCGTTACTGAAGGTTGGCAAGTTCAGATAAGCGGTCTTTTCATCCAGCCATTCGAGCTTCGGCAGCGGCGGTGGGTCTCCACTTTCGGGTGGTCGCGCGAGGCGCGGAACGGCCACGAGGTCGCGTTCGATTCGACCCGCCGGGCCATCAAGGACAACATGAAACGAGGCCTGCGCTCCACGCTGGCGATACAACATCGCCGCGAAGCCCCGGCCTGAAATATCACGCATGGTGCCTGTACGAATGACGCCGTCATGCGGTGTCACTGCCACCATCTCGCGCAGGAGTTCCGCTTCGCTGGTGCCGTCGATGGACACCAGCCGGGCACCTTTGGCAATGTCTGCGGCGGGGCCGTAACCCGCTAGGACGAAGGCGCCTTGCTCAGTCCACAACAGATCGAGCGGGAAGCGCGGCGCGTCGCGGTAGCGCTGACTCATGGCGTCGCTTAAGTGAACGCCCAGGTGTCCTTCGCCGATCCGGCCCAACAGCGGACGGAGGAGGCGCCACAGGGCCTCGCTGTCGGCAACACTTCCGATCCTTGCGCGTGCGTCGACCTTTCCAGCGGCCCATTCCCGCCGGCTCTGATGCCAGTAAATATTCGGCATCGCTGCCTCGACCGCGGCGATGGCGAGCTCCAGATCCTCCCTCGCTCCGGCAGGCGTCAGCGCGGTGGTGGCAGGGCCGGCGTCTGAAAATGCTGGCGTTGCCGCGATCAGACACGCGGCAGCGAGGAGGGCACAGCTGCGCCAAGAGATTGACAGCATTAAGAAAGTCCGCTATTCCCCAATCGACCATCAGTATGGGAGGCAATATTTTGCCTAGTCAAGTTGTATCTTCGTTTCTTACACACGTCGCGGCCAATGTGCGCGGGCGCCGGATCGCCGCCGGCATGAGTCAAAGGGACCTGGCTGAGGCGTCCGGAGTCAGCTTGCGCATGGTGGGCGGCATCGAAAATGGCAAAACGAGCGTTAGCACCGCGACGCTGGATCGGATCGGCATGGCCCTGGATGCCACGCTCGCCGACCTCGTTGCGGATCCATCGGCGTTGCGTAGCGCGCGGATCGATCGCGTCGGCTGGCAAGGCGCCAAGGGCGGCGAAGGCGTGTTGCGATGGAGCATCGCCACACGGCGCGAAGTTGAGCTTTGGGAGTGGCGATTGGAGCCTGCCGAGCGGTACCAGGCGGCGGCCGATCCTGCCGGCTGGCACGTGATGGTCTTCGTGGTCGAGGGCCGGCTGACCATTGAATTAGAGGCGGGACCGGTAGAGGTGACGGCGGCGGTCCACGTATTCGATAGTGCCCAAACGCATGCGTTTGCCAATCTGGGAACGGACACGGTCCGCTTTTTCCGCTGCACGGCCTGGTAGTGCGGCATTGGGCACTTCCATCCCGCAGCTTGCCTGCTCGGGCGATTCCCCACTAGATTCCGACGACGGTCTTTTGCAGGGCGGTACCCTTGAAGCTTTCCATCGGTCATCGGCTGTTTTTGGCTGTCCTGCTCTCCATCATCACGGTGGCACTGGTCGGCGTCGAAATGACCCGCTGGAAGTTGTTCGACCATGCCTCGGATGTTACCGCCCGTATCGAATCCGAACCCGTGGCGAAGCTATCTGATGCACTGTCGACGCAATACCAGCAGCATCAGGATTGGTCGTTTCTGCCGGCCGACTCCGCAAGGCGCAAGACGTGGCTGCGTGACGAGTTGATGCGCTTGCAGGAGCTTGGGGGAACGACACCAGGCACCCGACCGCTTTGGCCCACTTTGGGTTACCGAATCGGCTTGCTGGACAAGGACAGGCACTATCTGGCGGGTGCGGTCGCGAACCCATTCATCATCGCATTTGCGTCGATCGACACATCCGCGCGCCATCTGGTCGTCGATGGCAAGACCGTCGGCTACCTCATTGTTGCCACACCACAAAATCCCGACGACGAGCTGGCGGTTGCTTTCCTCATCGACCAGCAGCGGAATCTCTTCATCGTGGCCGCCATCAGCGTGTTGTTGAGCGCCTTGGTGGCCGCCTTGCTGGCTACCCATTTCCGCAGGCCGATCCGCCAACTCGTCGATGGCGCGCGACGTCTCGAGGGCGGGCGCTTCGACGCTCGCCTGACCACTCGGCGCAGCGATGAACTCGGCGAGCTGGCCGATACCTTCAACCGTCTCGCGGAGAGACTGGAGGATACCGAGCGATCACGACAGCAATGGATTGCCGATACCGCGCACGAACTGCGCACGCCGTTGTCCGTGTTGCACGGGCAGGTGGAAGCACTGCAGGACGGCGTCCGATCCGCCACACCCGAAAACCTCGCGATCATGCTGCGGCAAGTCGGAGCACTGACCAAACTGGTCGACGAACTGTACCTACTAGCGCGCGCGGACATCGGGAAACTGTCATACACCAAGACCGAGAACGATGTGTGGCGCCTGGTCCAGGACCTGCTAGACGGCTTTGCGGAGAAGTTCCGCGTCGCCGGACTGGCGGTCTCGATGGGTGCATCGCCTGCCTGCTCGACGGTGTACTGCGACGTCGACCGGATACGCCAGGTCGTGACGAATCTGCTTGAGAATTGCGTGCGCTACACGGCCGCCGGTGGGCGTATCGAAGTCAATGGCATGGCTGTCGGGGATGAACTGCGCATTGCATTCAGCGATTCCGCACCGGGTGTTCCCGAGCACGCACTCAGTCGCCTGGGCGAGCGATTCTTTCGCGTCGAGCCATCGCGAAATCGCCAGCTCGGCGGAACGGGCCTGGGGCTCGCGCTCAGCAGGCAGATTCTTGACGCGCATGAGGGCCGCCTGGAATTCGGTCCGTCACCCTTGGGCGGTTTGCGCGTGACCGTCGTATTGAAGCTGGCAGGCTGACATGACGGCTACGATCCTCATCGTCGAAGACGAAAGCGATCTGTCGGCCATCATGGCCGACTACGTCACCGCGGCAGGCTACGAAGCCGAGGTGATCGCCGATGGCAGCGCCGCACTGACCAGGGTGATGGACCGATCGCCGGATCTGATCGTGCTGGACATCATGCTGCCTGGTCTGGACGGACTCTCGCTGTGCAGGGAGGTGCGCACGTTTTCCGATGTCCCTATCATCATGGTGACCGCCAGGGTCGAGGAGATCGATCGGTTGCTAGGGCTGGAAACCGGCGCCGACGACTATCTCTGCAAGCCTTTCAGTCCACGTGAACTAGTTGCGCGCATCAGGGCGATTCTTCGTCGGCATCGCACGCTGGACGATGACATGCGGCTCGTCAACATCGACGAGCCAAAGCGAACCATCCGAATCCGCTCGCAGGTACTAGACCTGACACCGACGGAATACAGTCTGTTCGCAGCCATGGCAAAGCGGCCGGGCACCATCCACTCGCGCGCACAATTGCTCGATCTCGTGAGCCGCGACAACCTCGACGTCACCGACCGGGCGATCGACAGCCATATCAAGAATCTGCGCCGAAAGCTCTCGGTGCTGCTTCCGGACGTCGAGATTATCCATTCTGTTTACGGCCTGGGCTATCGCGTCGAACTGTAGCGCGGCGCATCGCCGACGAATCAGGATCGACGGCCATCCACAATGGCTCCACATTGTCCCGCCACGCTGGGTTCGTCAGATACCGACGAATGCTTCGAACCCGCGAGGATGTGCAATGAAAACAACAAGAAAGACAAAGGCGATCCGCATCATTGCGGTGGCCGGAGTGGCCGCTTTGTGCGTACTGGGATTCGTATGGTTCGGCATGCCACGCGGCGGCCCACCGGGGCCGCCGCAAAAGGACATGACGGTGGACAAGGCGACGCGGAACGAAGTGATCGAAGCCGCGATCGCGAACCTCGACAAATACTATGTCTTTCCTGAGAAAGCCGAGGCTATGGAAAAGCAGCTTCGCGCGAAGTCCCAGCATGGCGACTTCGATTCCGTGACCAGCGCCGAGAAGTTGGCTGAGACCTTGACCGATGCCTTGCAGAACGAGAGTCACGACAAGCACCTGGAGGTTCGCTATTTCGAAAAGACCGTTCCGGTACTGCCACCGGGTCAGGATCAATCGGAGGAAGAGAAGGCAGAAGAGCTGGCTCACCAGACGCGCCTGAACTTCGGCGTCGAGACAGTCGGCCGTCTGCCGTTCAACATCGGCTATATCGACCTGCACGCCTTTGGGCGACCGCAGCAAGCGGCAGGGCGGATAGCCGCTGCGATGGCCCTGCTTGCCGATACCAAGGCACTGATCATCGATCTTCGTCAGTGCGGCGGCGGCGATCCGGACACCGTGATGCTGCTGGCGAGCTATCTATACGACAAGCCTACGCACTTGAACGACATCTACTGGCGCGAGGAAAAGCGGACCGAAGCGCGGTGGACCGCTGGCGATGTACCTGGCAAAAAGTACGGTGAAGCACGCAAGGTGTATCTGTTGACCAGCGAAGACACGTTTTCTGCGGGCGAAGACTTTGCCTATGCGCTGGAGAACAACGGGCGCGCCACGTTGGTCGGTGAGACGACGGGCGGTGGCGCACACCCGGGAAATCCACGTCGCTTGAGCGCACACTTCATGATGTTTGTGCCGAATGGCCGCTCTATCAATCCGGTTACGCACACCGATTGGGAAGGCGTTGGCGTGGTGCCGAATGTGAAGTCGTCGGCGAAGAATGCACTGAACGTTGCTCAAGTTGCCATCTTGGAGGAGCGTCTCGCCGCCGAGCCTGACCCCGAAAAGAAGGACCAGTTACAGAGGCGGATTGGCGAACTGAAATGAGCCCGTGGCGTAACGAATCGGGCAGACTAACGATGCGGGCAGTTCGAGCCCGTAACCCGTTCGCGGAGGGGGAGGGGGAGGGGCGCGGGAGGGGCGTACGCCACGAGTGCACCCTGCCAGATTCATTCCCATGGCGCTAGCGTCGCAAGACACGCTTGTTCACCCTGATTGCGTCAGCAAGAATCGTTACATAGGGACAAGGAGGCTCGGCAATGGTGGCAATACAGACGAGTGTTCTCCGTGTAATCGAGGGTGTCGATGATCTCGCTGTTACATGGAACCATGTTGTCGACGGGGTCTGGGTCGTCAATCGAATGGCGGTGGTAGCGGTCCTTAGCCTGATCCTGGCGACTGGATGGGGCTCCCGACTGTACGGCTGGCTGGGTCGCTTATTCCGCGGTTGGAGATACCCAACGTTTGTCGCGTATGGCTGGATTTTGCTCGCGCTTTGCCTGACCGCTCAGCTCCCAGGTAGTTACTTTCAGCACGCGAACTATCCAGGGCCTGATCCCGATTCCTTTGGCGAGTGGCTCGCGGGAGCGTTCGGGGCGCTCGTGCCATGCATGCTAGGCGTTGGCATTTTAGGCTGGGTGCCGTTCCTCTTTATGCGTCGAAGCCCGCGCCGCTGGTGGTTATGGCTCGGGGCTGTGTCCGCTCCGGTGCTGCTTGCTTTGTTCGTCGTCCAGCCGGTGTGGACGTCGCGCGCCTCGGAACTCCACCCGCTAAACGATGGTGTACTCGCGAAAGAGATACGGAAGCTGGCCGCTCAATGCGGTCTCGAGAGTACTGAAGTCATCGTGGGTGGCAGCGATACCCACGTTGTCGGAGTAGGTGGGGCAAGCGCGATTGTCCTCCAGTCAGACCTTCAAAGGTTGGAGAATCCTGCGCAAATACGGTTCACCATCGCACACGAACTGAAACACTATGTCGAAGGTGATAACTGGAAAGCGTGGGCAATTTCCGTCGCCCTCGTCCTCTTGATTGGCGGTGTGTACCACGTGTTTGGCAGTGTGGTCGTCAGACGATGGGGGCTTAGGCGATTCGGATTCGATAGCATTTCCGACCCGCGGTCTTTGCCACTGCTCGCGATCTGCTGTCTCGTGATGTGGACGGCCGTCCTCCCCGTATTCCTTGTGTTTAATCGTCACATCGAACGCGAAGCAGATAGGTTCGGTCTGGCACTGTCGGGTGAACAGCCTGCCGCGATCGCGCTATTCCGAAGCTGGCATACGGAGACGGAAATGCCCGAAACCGACTTGATTGGTCGACTGTTTCGCGCGAACCATCCGCCGACGAGCGAGCGCATCCGAATGGCCCACGATTTTCAGGCGTTGCCCGGGGATCTTCCGGCACCGTGTGGGTCTGCTCACGAAAAATTGCCAGCTCGGTAAGCACGGTCTCAGCGACGCAAGGGTCGAATCACAAGTCTATCAATCGGCATTTACAGGACGGCATCCTCTTATGATGAAGGATACGGCTTGGCGCGAAAAGTGAAGGAGATTGAAGATGGCAGTCACTAGATCGTCGCCGTGGATAGCGGCGGTATCGCTTGTAGGGGCGTTGGGGATTCACTACGTTGTCTACGCTTTCAGGTTCATGTGGTATCTGGACCATTCAAGTTTCGACCGTTTGATCGAGATTTACGTCTTCTTTGTGGCCGTGGAGTGTATGGAATACATCTGGATTCCCCGATGGTGGATCATGGCGCCTACGGCCTTCGTAGCCATGGTTGCGCCCGCCTTCTTTGGGATCAACTATCACGTCCCGATAGGTCTGTTGTTCGTCATCGTTGCTGCTTTATCGGCAAGCATGTTTGGAGCCGTCGCTGTGCTTCGTTCCCGACGATCGGGTGCGATCACCCTATAGCTTGCCGTGAAGGGATTACCTTACGAGAAAAGCGATTCGCTATCCGAAAAAGGCTTTGATGCCTTTCGTAAAGGACAGAAGTGATTAGGACGAATCTTACAACGCAGATCACGTCAATTTCGCTTGCCGTGACTTTAGCCGCATGCGCCGGAGAGAAGGTTGTCGTGCCGGATCAAACGGTGCCGGTCGTAAATATGTCGCTTTCGGTTGAGATAGAAACCGATAAACGCAGGGTCATCGATTATCTTATGTCACCGCTCGAACGGGCCGCGCATCAGGCCATGCAGGAACGTTAACGTCAAGTTGATTTGGGACGTGGCGGGGGAATAAAAGATTCAATCATCCGGGCTGCAGGGAAGCCAACAACTTGCAGGGCGGTAATGTGGGAATCGAGACACCCGAAGGGTTACGCGATCCCGTTGAAGGTGGTCGGGTGTTTTGGGGCTTTTTCTGAACTGGCGTCAACGTCTATGACAAAACTTGGGTTATTCATTGCGGTGTCGGGATGCGGCGGCATGCTCGTGGCCATCTTTAACAAGGCTGCGACCGGCGGCGCGCGGAACATGGCCGCACGCATTTCTTGGGGGCTCTTCGGCGTAGCGATCGCTGCCTGGATCTATGGCGGCGTCGGGGGGATGCTGTACGCGCTCGAGCATGGTGTCACCGCAATACAAAGCCGGGCAGGCACTTCCGTTCTCGATCGCTCAGCGCATCCGTTTCTCTATTGGACCGCTTTTGTCGGTTCGGTTGGTGCGATGGCACTTTTCACTGCAATTTCCGCTGGATGTTTCTGGAAAGCTCTCAAGAAGGGTTAACTCTCCTATTCTCAAATGACTTGATGAGCCTCACTCCGTCGGATTTCGCGTTCGGAAGCAGTCGCGTAGGATTTCAGATTGCCGAGCTATCCACGGCACTGGTCGAATATTTCAACCGTTCATTCACAGAAGTTCAGGCAAAGGCCAAGGCAGATACGCTAACGCCACAGGCGTTTGCAGCTGCTCAGGCTTCGCTTTACGGCGAATGTGTGGAGCTCGCCCACATGTTTTCCGATAGGTTTAATGGAACCGTAGACTTAGAGTGGGCGAAAATCTGCGATGCCTGGGCTCAAGGGTTCGATGCGAAACGGCTCGTCGCGCAGGCGGCAGTTGAAACGGAAGACAAGGCGCTCGAATACTTCAAGAATTTCGTATCCTCCGCGTCGATCTACGACGATGAAGCGGTGCTGTCGTCGCAAATCGGCAAAGGTGTCGGGCCCGTAGAAGGCTCTCCGTTATCGTTGAACCGATATGCTTACGCTGACGACAACCCGATCGCCAACAACGATCCGACGGGAGCAGAATCTTGCGGTGTTTGGGCGTGCGAAACTTACGACTAAGGGTATACGAGTGACGATCCGTCATCTGCCAGGGGCTACCATAATACGCCGTCGAAGATCATCAACTTTGCCGATAAGTACTTAGCACAAGCAACCACAGTTGCGAAAGAGTACGATCTTACGCCGGAAGAGGTTCTTGGTTTTACCGGAAAAGAATCCGGTTGGGGGGGGTGGGCGGTTTGCAAAGGAGGCAAACAACTTTTTCGGCGTACAGGCTCCTAGCGATACGCCCGATGATTTAGTTGTGTTTTCGAAGAAGGCCAACGAGATCACGGGCAAGCCGGCCAAGCTATGGAAATATGACTCTTTCAAGAGCTCCGCTGAAGATGCGTTCAAGAGGCGACCTTACTTGCGAGGCGCTACCGATCCTGCCGAATTCGCTCGGCGGCTGCAGGTTATCGGTAAGTTCGGAATTATCATGGATACCGGGAAGCCTACCCCTGGTTATCAACGCCAGATGGTACAGACCATAAAAAGCGTCAAGAACTATTTGGATACGGGGCATTGAAATGAGAAACGCAGTTTTCTTCGCGGTTTTTTCCATCACGATATTTTTCGGCGGCTCGGCGTTTGGTCAAGACCCCAAAAAGGGTGTTTCGCGTGCCCAAGCCGACGCGTTAGTACAGGCTATGACAAAAAAACATCCTTACAAGGGGACTTACGTGTACCCCCTCGAGAAGGATGGTGGAGAGACGAAGTTCTACGCCTATCAGCTCATTTACAATGCGCCAACAGATCCAACCATGAACGCTGGTTTTGTAAAAGTGAATAAACGCACTGGGGAAATCATCATTGATACCGGAGTTCTTTGCTATCACTATCCTGGTTATCCTGATAATCAGCCAATTGAACCCGGTCCGGGGGTTGACTTACCGCTCGATTGCAACTGACAACGCGTGGCGACGTGATACCGGACGAACGTGGCGGCACACCCTGTCTGGCAAGTCTGGCTGAGGCAGCACAAGCCGGCCACTCTGGTGGTGTGGGGCGCCAGCGATCCTTCTTTCGTCGCTGCCGGGGGGCGAGCCTACCAGCGCGACCTTCCTGACGCCGAAATCCATTTGCTGGATGCGGGGCACTTCGCCCTGGATGAGAAGACGGACGACATCGCCGCGCTGATGCTGGACTTCCTCGGACGTCAGACCAGGTAGGACGGTGGAAGCGTCGATGGCAAACGGTCAGCTGTCTTCGTCAGAGCGGGCCCGAGGGTGTACGGCGAAGAGTGCGTGATCGGGAGACAGCGCCTACGCCTCCCGAGCCTCGGTCGGGTCGACGGGCACCGGTGAAACGGCGCGATAGACGCGCAGGCTGGCCACGGCATCATGCGCGGCATACATCACCTGCGCAGCGCTCAAGGGTCGCGCGCCCCAGTTCGAGGTCGTGATCTTTTTCGACTTGACCAGATATTGGCCAAGTACAACGGCGACGGCCGTCTGCAGACCCACCCGTTGGCGAAAGCCCAGAGCCTGAACCAACCCACTCACTTCGGCGGTACCGCGCATGCGCAGGCCGAATTTGTTGAACAGCTTGGTCTTGTCACCGCCGAGGCCAAAGCCAACCTTGATCACACGCCCGTCTTCAAGGATCTGCCGCAGCAGCGGGTCCATCTCCAGACCCGTCAGCGGGAACAAGACAGCGGTCCGGTCCGTCGCCAGCTGAACCAGGTGAGGGCCGGTGCTTTTGACGCCAGGCTGAAATACCGGTCGGCTCTCGGTATCGAAGCCGAGCGTCGTCGCTCCCGTCAAAGCGGCCGCTGCTTTGGCAGCGGAGGAGGGCGACTGGACCACGATCACCTGATCCGGCCCCAGAGCGGAGAACCGGGGTAACTGTGCTAATTCCTGCTTCGACGGCCGCTCACGCCACACCCGCGGCCGCTTGGCCGGTCGTTCGCTGGTGATAAGGACCGGTACGCCCGCGCCCGGAACCGTGGGAGATGAGGCCATGCTTTGTCATCCGCCTTTGCGCTGGCCGGAAGTTTAACGCGTCGCATGGCGGGCGTTTCGACGCTGGCGAATGCAAGATCCGTAGTCGCGAGTGTCGTAGACGGCGAACCTGCCGAAGTGACGAGAGCCAACCAATGAACGGCTAGGCGTGTTCTGCCGACTGTGCCACGACTCGAGCCCACCGAGCTGATGCGCCGCCTTGTGCTCATACTGGTGACCTTTTAGTTTACATAATATACATTATGCGAACTCGTAGGTTGCTGCGCCGCTTGGTGTCAGTTTCTGAACTGGGCTGCACCAAGATCCAAACTTGCCTGCACTACACCTGTTGTCGCTTCCCGCTTGACCGTGTCACCTTGCCGTTCAACCGTGTCATCCCGCCAAACCATGCCACCTACGCGTCATCATTGCTTCTTCAATCGTACGGTCCTTTGCTAACTAACGCCTTGAAACTGCCTACCACTAGGAACAACAGTCACCCAATTTCGTTGGTTAGTTTGTCCTCAACGGGTTAATTATGACCACAGGCGTTATGACGTCCTCAAAGGTGATCCCGCACTACTACCGAGTCGACGCTGGTAGCCCTCCCGGCAAAAACCACGAAGCGTCACGCCGGTCGTTCGTATAGGTAGAACAGCGACCGCAGCGCGACCCAGTTAGGCCGACGTCGCCGGCCTTACGAGCAAACATCTAAACCGTCAAGGCTGTGGTCATTCGTCATCCCAGTAGCTCGATGGCGGAGCGACCCGATGCGAGAATGCTAGTTTGATCCGTTCGATCACGTCGATCGACGGATGGGCAACCTTTGGATCTTCGTAGCGATAACTTATAACCCACAGGTTGTCCTGGTCGCCGACCAGGCGATCCCGCAGCAGGTAATGCGACGGATCATTGGTAAAGAACGCAGCGTTGACCGGTCCGCGCTCATGCAGTCCCTCGGTCGTCATGTCCGCTATGGTTGCCTGGATCTCGCTTACCCATGTGTCTCGCTCACTCGGATTTTCCGGGCGCGGCAAATTTAAATCGACGAAGACGTACAAGGGAAGATCAACCTTTTTCTTGTACGCCTCCGTCAGCAACTTGCGAACGTCTGCTCGCCGTAGATTCTCCGGCTTACCGCCAGCGTAGCCTTGGACACCTGTTCGATGCCGGCTCTTCGCTTCGACAGCCACAATAAGATCAGAAAACTGGTCTTTCGCGATGAACTCCGGATGCGTCTTCAGCCTGTCGCGTTCGTCTTCGTATGTCAGCGTAAACCCTGCTGCAATCCACAGGGCGGCAATTTTGAGTTCATGTCGCGCACCCTGAAACTGCAACGGGTTCAGCAACCTGGTACGAAGCGCCGTCTGGAGAGCGGAATTGTCCTGGATGGTGTAAAGATCGAACGCAAGACGCAGCCACGCGGCGCCGCTTCCCAGTTGTTGCGCCGCCGGGTCGCCCGGCGAGACCCGATTGGCCAGGTTGTGCTCATCTACCCAAGCGCTCAACCACTGAATCGGAACGTGTTGTTCCTCGAATGGCAGCGCACTCTGTTGGTCAAGGAACTCCTCACCAAAAAAATGAAGGCCGACGTCATGTACAGTTCGAACAAATCCGTAATCCTTGCCATCCTGCGCGAGCAGACTGCCGCCGACGGCGATCATTCGTTTGTCGCCCGCCACCGCCGTTACCGGCATGCGGATGTAACCATACTGCTTTCGAAATTCCGCCTCCCGTTTCAACGTGCGTGCATGTCGCTCCTCAAGCTCGTGAAACAACCTGGGCAGCGTGATCAGCTCGTTCTCGGCGCAGCACTTCCGGTACCGTTGGCCACTGCCGCATGGGCACGGCGCATTTAAAGACGGTCGCAAATCCCCTCCTAAAGGCAGCCCGCTACCCTTCGCATTCCCATCGGAATCCCTCTGCGGTATAGCATGCGCCCTGACTGTCACGCCCGGTGCGCCCGCACGTCGTGAAAGATTTTCGCGTTCCAAATCGATGATGCTGACGCTGAGTATGTAGCGCGGGCAGTGGTAGCCGTTCCTTCGTCACCTAGGCCGGTCATAACTTCAACAACTTGATATATAAGAAAAATAATTGATTTTTAGATAGCAAATAATGGCAGTTATTCGCTATCATGGGGGTCAATGGCGCCGTAGGTGCACCTCCGGACCCGCCAACGACCAAAGTCACTGCCCTTCCCCGCTCCCGGTCGCATCAGGTGCAGCCCCTCGCCGCAATGCCGGCCCGGACCCAGGTGAGCTTTGGCTACCAGAACAGCATTAGTGGCTTAGATACTGACCAGCGAAAACATCCTCGCCCGGGTTCGAAGATGAGGGTCAATTTGGGACAGACGTTGAAGGTGGGTGCAGGCTCCCTACGCAGGCTCCATCCTCACCTACAACGTCCCCATCCTTAGCCAACGCGCAGATCACGTTCGCGGCGATCGCGGCATAACCCTGCGCATTGGGATGAAACGTTCCCGAGTATCCGTCCTTGCGGCCACTCGATTTCGCTGGCCACTGCGTAATAAACGAATCGTTCGCAGTACGGACGTCTCGACCTGAATCTGCGTACGGATGCCAAAGGAAGGCAGATTCCGCCGAATAGTGTTTTGGCCAGTCGCCGGAACACCAGCCACGCAGTTTGAATGCGTTTGCCGTACGGGCCACCTTCCATCCGGCGCGGTTCTGCGCAATAACTTTGTTAAGCGGTTCGATGACGACTTTCTGGTCCAGCTGCGCCTCCTCCGGAGCGAGATTGAACATCCAGCCCTTACCGAAACCGAAAGGAATAAGCGATTTGAAGGACGTCCATTGGTTATTCACATTGGTCCAGGCCCCGTTCCCACAGAACAGTCCTCGGCCGTCGCCACTTGGAATGGCTTGGTTAGGGATCGCCTTTGTATACGGATTGCTCTCATCGGAATGTAGCGGATTCGGGTACTGAATGGCTAATACCCGATCAGGCGAGACGCCAAGCAGGGATTGAAACGCCGTCTGAAGTACCTGAAGACGAACGGGCAGATCACGGATGCGATCGGTCGCCGAGAGCCGCGTATTGCCCCCGGGGATGCCATCGACTGTGACAGTGCCCAGCATATTCCGGGCCTTATCTACAATTCTCTGAGTCACGAAGTTTTTGCCATACGGTGGGACAAGCGAGTTTGCAATTACTCCAGAGAAGCCGACGTCGTTTCCCCCGATGCTTAGAAGAATCTGATCGACGGCGAGCATCGCTTCCTTGTCATGGCACTGATGGAGGTCCGTGATTAACTTGATCTGGTCTTTTGACGTGACCCCGTGCTTGTTTTTTCTTCCCGAGGCGTATTGCAACCCGAATAGCGGTCGTTTGATTGCTTCGAGCGTAGACAACGAGATTCTCTCGCTCTTGCTCGCAGGACAAAGCAGGTCAACAGCGGCCCTTAGCTGGGAGTACCTTGCGTCGCAGCCGTACGGCTGGTCTTCTGCGGCGGCGGCCTTGTGGTTTTTAAGCTCTGAGCACGTGCGCTCCAGGTGACCAGGCGGCTTCGCTTGCGGTTTGAGCATGCCGTCGACCACCTCCGCGCCCGCACAGGCTAAATGCACAAAGATCACCACCTCATGACTGTGTGTTGGCTCACTAGCCGCGTCGAGCGCCACCAAGCTCTGCCACGAGTAGAACGACCGATTACATAGGTTCGATTCCCAGCTGGCACCCCTAACCGCCATGCGGTCGAGCGATACGAATTCGAGGGACTCGCGGGGAACAGATGGCGCAGATTGAGGCTTCTTCCACTGCGTGGGTACATCGGGCGCACCTTCGCCCGCAGCATACGAGTCACCGAGACCCAGGACGACGTATCGCTTAATCTCAGGCACCACGATGTGATATTGGAGATTCGTTCCGTCGATTGTCGCTGTGATCGTGGCCCCAGCGCTCGGCACGTTATCCAAAGGCACCGTGGCATCACATGGGGCGATTCGCACGGGGTCGCCGTCGGCGATCTGCCAGTGACAGCTGTGCCCGTTCCACAGACTCTGATTACCGACTTTGGGGTCCAGCCAAGTAGCAATGGTGAGCTTCTCCGGAAGATCCATGTAGCCTGCCTTATAAGTTCCTTTTGCGTCGTCCCACGGAGATGCTCTCTCCGAAGTGTATGGCGAGCCCAGTTCAATGACCCGTCGCGCCCAAGCCTTCGGGTCTTCTGACGCTCCCCTTCGATACTTAGCAAAGAGCTCAGCCGCCTTCGAGTCGTCGACAAAATCGAGTGGTCGGAACCGATTCGCGACTTCCCACTTGATTGGGGAAGCGGGCGGTTCGCCGGCGGCAAAGCTATCGCGAAAGGTCAGACCGAAGACAAGCAGTGCGCTCACTGCGCGAAGCAGCTTGTACCATTTCATCGGCGTTCTCCATCCCCAGGCGAGCGACCCAAGTATCTGAAAAACTAGTCGCTTACCCAGTGGCCGGCAATCTGTCAGAAGTGCTATCGGAGGTTCACCGTATGGCCGCCCGTGCCTTGACCCGTAAGTGAACACCAAGGAGGTCTACGGCATGGACAGCGGACAGGTGCCGAGATCCAATAGCGCGCCCCGAACCAATGCCGTCACGTGGATTCTGCGGGCAAGGCGTCTCGCAGGTCCATTGCACTGACGCTGTTTATCGTATGTGAGGTTCTTTAGCCGTAGTCGACAGAAGTCGACTTTTAGTTCTTTACCCGATCAAAATCGAATTTCACTTCTTATGGCCGCCATCTAAATCTCGACTCTTTTCATTCATAACAGCCACATATCAATAACTTAGGAAATCTAAGTAGATAGACAATTAGTGCGGCTACCATGCCGTCAAAGTCTCCGGGCCAGATCTGTCGAAAGTCTGGGGCAATGCTGCCAGCCTCTCAGCCAGTCCGAGCCGCTCCGCTACCTGGAAGGCCGTCAAAGATCGCTACAGAATCGTCTGACGTAGCAATTCGTTCGCATGGTCACGTGCATCGTTCATCGGACGCTATGCGTCCTCGCCTGGGTTGACTGTCGTGAGCGGACGCCGCCGCGCGCGGCTATTTAGCCCGCGGGCCAACGCTGTCATCAAGCGACATTCCGACGCATGCGCCCCGTCGCCTCATTCTCGCCTACGTCGAGTGAACTTAAAAAATCGCGGCGTTGAAGGGCAAGGAGAATGAGCTCCGCGCCGGGCTTTAGCGCGACCACGAACCTTCGTTGGGGGCGCAACGTTTCCCAGCCGCTACCTAAGCCTTCCAACAGAGCAGCGATCACCGCCCAGGTCATCTCGGGAATGCTCTGACTCAGGAGGTGCCGTAGCGCTGTCTGATCGAGTGTTTCAACCACATGGCTGAAACTCATGAGGAGCGCCGACACACGAGAGAGCGACGTTGGAAAGAAGACATGCTCGGCATTCGCCTGACCGGCAAGACGTGCAAGCAGCCCGACCGCGGTCGGTGCCTCGGTGAAGGCAGCATCGTCGAACCGGGCGAACACGCGCAACGCATCCGCGACAGGCATCACACCGTGCTCATACAGCACCGACGCCGTGGCGAATGGGATCGATGATTCTATCGCCGAGTTGCGTACCTGGTTCCACCACGGTGAAAGGTAAGCTACTTGCGCGTCGACTGAGCGCTCGGCGATGACTGCCCATAGATCCGCCGATAAGGCCAGGCACTTCAGCGCCGCGAGCCGTTGAATCCGGACATCGCTGACCTCTTCCGTAAGGAGATCGGGGTCGTCCATAACTGTCATCGAAAGAAGGCGAACGGCGACATTGTCAGGAAGGTTCGCCTCGGCGAGAACCCATCGCTGCATGCGTTCAGGGGCTGCATCGCCATCCCAAAGGTCACCGTACACCTCGTCCACATGCGCCTCGGCGTAGGCCGCGAGCACCGATCGACGGTCCGCCGCGTCCGAATCCTTCGCGTCGTCCTCTTCGTCGTGCAAGCGCTCGTACAATCGCATAGCCGCAACGCGGTCCTCGACACGGTCGGACTGCATGGCCGCCTCCCACACCATCGGAGGTAGCTGATCGAGGTCGGCAAAGATACACGTGGTTTGCTCGAAGTAGTCGACCGTCAGGTCCTCGTCGCGCTCCATGACTTTAAGCGCGAAAAGCAACGATTCGGTCGTTTCGTCAAGTTCACCGGTTTGGCCGAGCAATGCCCGCCCAATCGCTTCCCCATGCGCCGTCAGGAAGCGGTCGACGCCGTCGATGCCCGATGCGCGAAGCCGGCGCACGGTGACGGTGACGCTGGCCTCCTTGTGAGCTTCCCCGTTCGAGGCAACCAGCTGCAGCATTTCAAACGCCGGGGCCAACGCGTCGACTGCGATCAACGACGCCAAGACCGCCGGGCGGGTCCCTGTACTCAGGTAACCGAACCGAATGCCGGCAGCGGCCATCCAAGGCCACGCCCCATCGGTCGAACCAAGCTTATCGACCAGGAGCGTTACGTCCGTGAGCGCCTCAATACCATGTTGGATTGAGGCGCTGTCCTCCAGCGTCGCCAGCTCGCTTTCGCTCAGCGCATCGAGGATGGCCACGACAAATGCTGGCTTCCACGCGTTGTCGGCGACACCGCCCGCCGCCAGAACCTTTCCAATTAGCGTGGGTTTGAGAGCGACGATTGCGCGTACAAGGTCAACGCCCTGCCCGCGATCGACCAGCATGCGTACGGCGATCGCGAAGCGGTCGATGTGCGCGTCCGCGTCGTTGAACACCTTCTGACGGTATGACGCGTAGGGGCTCGAAGCCGTCGGAGGGTAAGGCTTGCACAGGTACCCGACGAGGTCGGCCATGATGCCGCGGCCCTGGTCGATATGCTCGAGGCGCAGCTTCCTCAGCAGCTTCACGGGCTCCTCGATCGGTGTACCGACCTCGCAGGTGTCGCCTTGGCGAAGGGCCAGCAGTAGATTCATATCCTCCCGGCCGATCGTATGGCCATAGAAGTGGCCCAGATAATCGGGATAGTCTTGGTCAAGATGACCGGCAGTCAGCAGATACTTGATCGTGCCGTGCTCTGCCAGCTGCTGGCTGTACCGGGTTTGGTAGCCCGTCCGCATAGCCTCCTTGAGGGGCATTTTCTGTAGGTCGTCAATGTATATCGCCTTGGCCGCCAGGTCGGCGTGGACGTGATCGTCGTCGGCGCTGATGGCGGCAAGGCGCGCGGTGTAGTCCATTTCTTCAAGGATCTCTGACAAGCGGAACGGCTGACTGATCACGCCATTGTTCACCACCGCGAGGACCTGGGCCGAGCGCGAGGTAGCAAAGTCATCGAACACCTCGTCGTCGAGGAATTCGGCCATGCTGTGTCCGGTGTTGTCCTTGCGGATGTGGGTTGCCGCCGGCCCGGTGGATCGGCCTTGAAGGTAATACCAGGCGAGCATTCTCAGCTCGTGCTTACTCCGCGCGACGTCCGCCTGCTTGTCCTTAAGAAGCTGCTCAAGGTCCGCCATCTCGGCCCTGACGACGGCTGCCTGTTCGCCGCGCCATTCCGTATAGCCAGCGATCAGCTCGTAGACAAAACCCTGGCGCTTGTTCAACCCCCAATAGTGATCGGAATGCAGGTTCTTAAGCACGATGATCGCGAACAGCTTGTCCCAGTTCAGCCGCACTTCGGTCATCAGGATGCGCGCGAACAGGTGGAACTCGTTGACAATGTTCTTGACCAGCCGCATGTCGTCGATGCGATAGCACACCGTCTCCACCAGCTCAGGATCGAGCTGATCGGCGTAGGTTTGAGCGCCAAACGGGCGCTTCCGTAGCATCTCGACCATTTTTGCGTGCGAGTTTTCGGTGTTGATCACCGGTACGATGGGAACGACCAAGTCAAAGAATTTCGTCTTCTCGCCGCCGGCGAAGAGCTCGTCGTTGAGGGCATAGATGAAGCGGACGGTCCGCTTGATCTGCGGCGACTCGTTGAGGATGGCGTTGATCTCACGCAGCCGAAAGAAGATGTCCTGGACGCCGAACCGGTCGAGGTCCTCGATGATCACGACATCGATGGTGCTGTTCTGAAAGCAATACAGAATCTCATCGACGTTCTTGTGCAGCACGGAGCCATGGTGCACGGTCTCGATCTTGCCTCCCTTGAGGGACCAGCCATCGATGTTGATCAAGGAGAGCGACCGCGCGACGGCGTAAATGAGGCACGCTAGTACACCGATGGCAGCGACCAACGCGCCTCCTGCAGGAAGCGCCAGAAGCGTGGGGCTGAGCCAAGCCGGCTGCAGGGCAGCGGGCGCCGGGTCCAGCGGCAGAATCAGGCGTAACACCGACAGCCCGCCCACCAGAAGCAGCAGCGTGGTCAGCACCGCCCGGCCACGCGAGGCTTGTACGATGCGCTTCAGTCGACTGCGCGGCAGCTTGCTCGCCGGGACCGCGTACAGCAACTGCTGAACGATGGCCTCTTCGAGTCTGGCGATGAGCTCGACGACCTTGGGCTTGTCCGGCGCCGGTTCGTTAGGGCCTGCCTCCGCCGGCTCATCGGCGGTCGATACGATCTCGCCGTCCTTGCGGAACGTCGCTAGCGAGATCGCTGCGTACGTAAACTGGGGATGATGTTCCTTGAAAGTGAGGATCAGGCTACTTTTGCCTGCGCCATACCCACCGGTAATGGCGATGTTCCTGACCTGCGGGTTGACCATCGCAATGGACAGTTCACGCTCGTACCCGTTCGAGGTCGCGGGTTCCAGCAGCATCGGCGTAAGCGGCGCTAGGGCGTCCTCCACCGGAATATACTCAACGAGCGATGCCCCGGCAGCGCGGAGAAACGCGGACGCTGCCTTCAGACGGGTCCGAAGCGGATAGCGCTTAGTGATCATGCGCTCGTCGCTCGATAGTGCCCGCTCCGGGCGGTCGGGCACGCGCAACTCGGAGGCGGCCGATGCGCCTCTCCATGGCCAGGTCGAACATCCATGATGGTTCCCTGTGGACCGCCCGGCATGGGCGGGTGAGGCAGTTTAACCGCGTCCGGCCGGGAAGGCACCGTCCCGGTCGGACGCGAGCACTCAGTCGGGCGTACGGCGGGGGCAACGATATCGACCAGAATCGCGTCGAATGCCATGAGCCCGTCGACTGCGTCATCAAGTGGCATAGGCGAGGTGAGGCGGCCCGCACTAGGGACATATGTCGCCGGCACGCCGCCGCCGTTTCGGCAATGGCTATACTCCCGGCGTGGATTCGCGTGAATACAACATCCTCAGTATCGCCGCTCTGGTGCGGGAAGCGGCCGACATGAATGATGCGGCCTTGGCCTCAGATCTCGATGAAGCACGGTTTCGGGCGCAGCTGATTGCGGCCCGGGCAGACGAGGTCGGCTATGTCGACCTCGCGCTCGCCGCCGCCCACCTCGTCGTAATCCTCGGCCCAGACGGGACGACGCCTTTGCCTGGCTACGGTGCCGGCATGCTACGCGTGGCAAATGCGCTCGAAGCTCTCGGGTTCGACCCGGAAGCTTACATTTACGACTTTATTACGATCGTCATTATTATCAATCGGCCAAACGGCCGAGTTTGCCTGGAATGGTTATATGAGCATCTACGCAAATTCGGCATCCGAGCCACGATATCGGTTCATGCTGCTGGCATGTCCGGATCATGTCGACGCAACAGATCGCTCATTGAGCAATTTGCTAATGCTAGAAAGTGTTGCGTGATCGGCCAGGGATCGCGCAACATGCCGCGCAACTGACTTCCGGCAACGCCGCGACGCCATGTGCCGACGAGATAAGCCTATTTCTATCGATCAAATCAGCGCAACACACAGCCCAAACGACCAAGAATGCGAACATATAGGCATAGCGACACCGCCCCCAGTTCCTTGGCAAACCCCTACCGCTCCGGAGCTCGATGTCATCTCCTAAGCCCAGCAAGTCACCTGCCGACGAATGGGTGCATCAAGTTCCCACCTGACGATCTCAAGCTATAGTTCCAAAGCAATGGCCGCCAGGGGGCGGCGCGCAGAATCAGGACATCGCATGGAATCGACAGCTTTGCCAACGGGTGAACACGGTGCTGCTCGCAGGGACAGCCTTCCCGCGGATGCTATGCCGACTGATGACTTGCTGACCTTTGCGTCCTTGAACCGGCGGCTGTCTTCCATGCCGGACTACGACACGCCCTCACCAAAGTCGCGCCGGTGGTCGAGCATCGGCTTGCTTACCGTCGCGCTTGCCTACCTGGCAGCTCTGGTTGTGCCCAGATTAGCCATAGGTGGCGTCATCCAGGCGGCCCTGCTTCTGGCAGTCCTTTTCATAGAAGTGGTCGGACTGGCAATGAGCATGTGGTTCACGCGTGGAGAGTTCAGGAGCGTGCTTCGACCGCTGGAAGATTTTTCGAAGCAGCTTGACCATGACTTCCCCCACCATTTCGAGCTTCGCAACTGGCTAATTGCCCAGCCCGAGGACAGGCTCGAAAAGTACGCCTCAATGGCCGCCTTTCGCAGGGAACGCTATACACAGAAGCTTCCTATGCTAGCCGGTGCGATTCCTACGCTGGGCGTTATCCCCGTCATGGTCGCCGTCTATTTTCAAGGCCGCCAATTGATCGAGGGTCACCACTTATCATGGGCCGACTGGCTGTTTGGTTTCGCGCTGCTTCTCTTTTACGTGTTGACCTGGACCTCATCCTTAACGAAGAGCCGACTCGAGGCCATGGATATGCACCTTCAGGGCGCCTTGGATGAGGTAGTGAAGAAGCGGCAAGCATTTGGCAACGCCGAGGAACCGCCCTGCTCCGCCGCCTAGCTGTTACCTCGCTGGCTGCATTTCTGGTCCACTCCCTGCCCCCGATCACCCGATCTAATCGCCTTCCCGAACGTCCGCTTCGGGTCGGATGTGGATATTCGCGGCCCGGCGATGCCTGCCGCTATAACCGCCCAGTTTCGAACGATCTCTCCCAGCCATCGGCGCTCACCACGCGACCTGCTTCAAAGGTGAACTCCATTCGGGAAACGCTCTTGCCCTGGCTATCGATGAACTCTACGACGACCTTGCGCTGCGAGCAGGGATCTGTCGGTATGTCCATATAGTCCCAACCAAGAAAGCGGTAAGTGTCCGCCTTCATCGTTCGCGCGAGCGCACGAGCGCCATCGACGCCCGTTCCCAATGGACGGCCTACGTCGCCTGCGCCAAGGTTGAAACTCGCGGATGGGGCGATCAGCGCCCCTAGCCCGTCATCCGAGCGTGCTGCCAGCCTGACCACTTCAACGGCACGAAGGCTAAGGAACCGCTCAAGTTCACGTGAGCCCGAGATGTCTGGCCGAACGCATCCGGAAGGCTCTGCGAATGTGGGGCCTGCAGCCAGGGCCAGACCAAGGCAAACCAACCATCGACGCATTTTCATTGGCATAGGTAGTAGGCTCGATAATCGCCGCTTTCCACGCTAACGGCACGGACCTTGCCGCGCCCGTCGCGATGAAACTCAAGCTGCATGAGAGGCATGGAGTCGGAATCCGGATCGACGAAGCGTGTCGGCGACAGGGCCTGTAGCTGGTGCACGTTATCGTCGCCAGGCACTCGCATCGATGCCTTGCCGTGGGCCATCGTGATCTGAAACGAGTCCGCATCAAAGTCATCGGCGAGTCGACCGCGAATGTCCATGGGCACGCTGTTATCCAGGCGATACGTGCCCTGGTAGTCCGCATAGGAGACGTCCGCAGGATCGAGTTCAACAGCATGCAATACCGGATCCACGCCCTGACCGATCATGTCGGACAACGCATGCCGGATTTCCAGGCGCAGGCGAGCACCGTTGGGGCTGTTGGTGAGGATCACGAAGCCGTCGCCTGTCTCCAGGTAACCCTCCATCCAGGCGCGGTAGTTGTCGTTGGAGCCGCTGTGGAAGAAGACCCGTCCGTTGCCCGATCCCAATAGCTCCGGTCCAAGCCCCTGAGGGCTGGGCGAGACCGGGCTCATCATTTGTGTGGCAAGGGCGCGCGACAGGAACCCGTTATGCCCCCGATAGCTCTCGATCAGCACAGCGACCATGGCGCCGAGTTCGTTCGCGTTCGTCCAAAGTCCCGAAGCGGCCTGCTCGGGAAACGACTGCCAGCCACGCGGCAACGCGATGAGCTTGCCTTGCTCATCGTGGGCCTTCGCGATATTGCCGCGCGAGGCCGACAAGGGACTCTCAAACGTGCTGCGCTGCATATGCAGCGGATCGAGCAGCCAGGTGCGGGCCGCCGTGGCGAAATCGGTGTGGGTCACGTCTTCGAGTACCTGCTGCTCCACCTCGATGCCCCCTCCCGAATAGGCGTAGCGCGAGCCCGGCGGGTAGATAAGTCGAACGGCATGGTGTTTCGCAGGCGGCAGACCGTCCAGCGTTTGCAGCAAGGTCGGCACTTGTTCCTGAGGCAGGAAATCAGGAAAGCCGCCCACGTTGAACCCGGAGGTATGCGACATCAGCATGCGCAGGGTTACCTCGGGATGGGGCGTGTCCTTGGTGGCCGGAACATGCCAGCTCGTCAGGTAGGTATCGATATTGCGGTCAAGGTCCAGCTTCCCTGCCTGCACCATGCGCAGGATCATCACGGCTGTCGCTACCTTACTGATCGAGCCAGCCGAAAAAAGCGTATCGCCATCGACTTTGTCATTCGTGCCAACTTCCCGAAGCCCGTACCCCTTCACCTGCCAAACCTTGCCATTGCGCAACACCGCGATGGCAACGCCGGGGATGTGGTAGTACGCCATCCGGTCGCGAAGCGACCAGTGCGGAACGGGCCGGTCGGCCTCCACGATCGCGGGGCGAAGGTGGTTTTCCCACGAAGAATTATCGGTAGCTGACTCAGCAGCCGAAACGAGCGGAATCGAAAAAGCAACGAACGCAAGGACCGCCAGTTTCCCGGAAAGGCGCGGTGTCCGACGTTGCGCAATCGTGATCGACATATGGCACTTCTCCAGTCATCCATGAACGCCAGCGCAGCACGCCGACACGGGAATGGCGTCGACGAGGGAAAGCTCAAGCGCGCAGCTGCCCGGTCCTCATGCCGGCGGATCATAGCCCGCTCCGCCCGGCCCGCGTCAATCGGTCTTATGCGGACGACCAAAGTGTGGCGACGCTGAATCCTGCGCTATTTCCACACCGAGAATTTCTTGATCGTTAGCGGTGGCGTCGTACTCGGGGCCTTGCTGGCGTTCTACGCGAATATCAGCCTGATACAGTAATTCGCACGGAATGACCTGGAGCTTTCCACGTTGATACTCTGGTGAGCCACGTCGGGGATGGTCTCCGGACCGCCTCCTTTAAGTGCGTGGTGTCACGCCGCTCGTCCGCGACGCCCGCGCGATGGCATCGAGAAGCTCGCTCGCTCCAAAGGGCTTGGCAAGTCGAACGGCCCGCTCAGGTATTCCTGGAACATCTTCGAAGGGGCGGGAGGAAATGACGACCAACGCAATGTCTGCTCGCGGCGCCAGCTCTTCAAGAATGGACACGGGCTCGGGACGACCGTCGGAGGGGAGCGTGGCGTGGCAAACGGCGAGACGAATCGTCGGCACTGAATCGAGCGCCGTCAGCGCTTTTTCGAAGCGCTCGGCCACCACCACCACGTAGCCCCGGGCCGACAGGACTTCGGCCGCCATGTCGGCGAGTTCGCGGTGGGGGTCGAGGATAAGGATGGTGGGGTTAGTCATAACGCAGTATGCGCTGCGCAGGCCCCAATAAGCGCTGGTCGGCGATGTGCGCCCTGCCCCCTGCTGACATCGGGTTGACGCCCATTCGACCCGCGAGAAAGCCCCAGGAAAGAATAGTGATTTGGTCGGTGGGCGCTTCGCGGCGGGTTCACGGCCTTACGCGAAGCATCCGCCTACCCCACATTCGGACATCTCCATGCCCAAGCCTGACTCCACCTCCTCGGACCCTTGGTGGAAGCGACTCGGTGGAGGGCTTGTCACGGGGGCTGCGGACGATGACCCCAGTGGAGTGGCGACCTATTCTCAAGTAGGCGCGCAGTTCGGCTACGCCACCCTTTGGACCCTGGTCCTCGCGCTGCCCCTGATGATTGGTATCCAGATGGTCAGCGCCCGGATTGGCCGCGTGACCGGGCGGGGTCTGGCCGACAACATGATGCGGAACTTCCCCAAGGGGCTGGTCTGGAGCATCACGGTGTTGCTGGTCGTCGCCAACGTCATCAACATTGGCGCCGACCTGGGCGCGATGGGCGCTGCGGTCAACTTACTCATCGGCGGACCCACGCTTTTATATGCGTGCATATTGGCCGTTGTCTCGACCGCACTACAGGTCTATGTCCCATTCAGCCGCTACTCGCCCATTCTCAAATTCCTCGCGCTCAGCCTGCTCACGTACGTTGCCACGGTCTTCGTCATAAAGGTCCCTTGGGCGGAGGCCACGAAAGGCACGTTCATTCCCGCCTTTCAGACGACGGCCGCGTATGCAACGGCCATCGTCGCGATTCTGGGCACCACCATCAGCCCTTACCTGTTTAGCTGGCAGGCCGCTCAGGAAGTCGAGGAAATCCGCGATAGCGATGAGCGCGAGCCGCTCAAGCATGCGGATGAACAGGCCCCGGACGCATTCAAGCGCATTGCGATCGATACCTCCGTGGGCATGGTGGTGTCGAACGTCGTGGCGTTCTTCATCATTCTCACTGCTGCCGTCGTTCTACATGCGCACGGAAAGACTGACATTCAATCGTCTTCTGAAGCTGCCGAAGCCCTCAAGCCGGTGGCCGGTAAGTTCGCCTTCGCGTTGTTCTCCATGGGTATCGTCGGCACGGGCATGCTCGCCGTGCCCGTCCTTGCGGGCGCGACCGCCTTTACGGTTGCGGGAACGATGCGCGCGGCTTATGGCCTTGAACATAAGCCGGCGGACGCGAAGTTGTTCTATGGCGTGCTCGTTGGCTCCATGCTGGTTGGGGCACTCCTCAACCTCACCCCGATTGACCCCATCAAGGCCCTTTTCTGGAGCGCGGTGGTCAATGGGATTTGTGCGGTGCCGATGATGGTCGCCATCATGATCATCGCAAACCGCCCGAAGACCATGGGCAACCACGGTATTGGCCGAGGTCTGAAGATCCTGGGATGGATCGCTACGTTCGTTATGCTTGTCGCCGCCGTCGTCATGTTCGCCACGATGGGAAAGGGCAGCTGAGAATGCGTGCCCAGCGGCGGGGCAGGAAGGAGTCTTGGTTATTTCTTACCTTCCCATTCGTAAGCGGGTGGCGACCGCTTTACCTGCCCCCAACGCCTAAGCGCTTCGCAAGAACGCCACAATAGCCTCCTGCCCGGTTTCGCCGCTCCGAAGTCCGCAGAGACCAACGCCCGTCCGGCGAAGACCGGAAAGAACTCAGGCACGATCGCCTCCCAGTGATTGGCAAGCAGCCGGCCATCGTTGGTAAGGATGGCCATGCCGGCGGTCGTGGCCACCGACGCTGCCAACTCGATGACCTACGAACGCGGGGTTATCGCGTGTTTACGTGCCTCCACCAGGACGCCGTCCATGTCGAAGAGAATGTTCTTCACTAAGCAGGTCCTGACGGCATGGCAAAGTCGTGGTTGTCGAGGAACCGTACAAGTCTATCTATCGGATCCCTGGATGGTCCGACTGCTGATACCTTTCCCTGTCCTACACCCGCTTAGCGGGTTCGGTGCAAGACAAGCGTTGTAGTCAGTTGTTGCGAGAAGCATCCGTGGTTGGTTTCCAACTCTAACGTACAAGAAACATCGACGTCTGATTCTCGCAGTGCTTCCGTGAGATCGGGAATCGCGCGCAGGACAGATTCGCCCAGGTCGCCGCGGGTGCACGGGTTGGTGCCTGGGCCGAGCTGAGCTAAGCTCTCGACAATGCCTTGGACGGATCCTCGATAGTGCGACATGGCAAGTCGATGAGGTTAGCCCTGATGTGCTTATCCATCGCCGTTGTCGGCGGCTATGGCTGCACCGGTGAGCGTCATCCGGGGGCCGGCGCACCTGCGCCTCACGAAGCGGCCGACGACACAGTGGCGGGGCCGCGCTTCGCACGCGGTGTAGCGCATCTGAGCCTGATCGCCGGCGATGGCGTGGCTGGCTTTCTCGAGGGCGTGCCTGCGCGATTCTCCGACCCATGGGGCGTCGTTGTAGCCGGAGATGGCCGCATATTCGTGGCCGACGCGGGCGATAACGATCGCATTCGCGCTATCGACCGCACGGGACGAAGCAGTGCCTTCTCTGGCTCGGTCTCCGGCTTTGTCGATGGACCGGCAGCCACGGCGCGCTTCGATACCCCATCGGGCCTCGCTATCGACACGGCGGGTGTTCTCTACGTGGCAGACACCGGCAACGATGCGATCCGCCGTGTCGATGCACAGGGCACGGTCACGACCCTCGCCGGCGGACACGGACGCGGCGACCGGGACGGCTATGGACGCGATGCACGCTTCAACGGACCTCTCGGGGTGGCCGTCAGCGACCGCGGTGACATCTATGTCGCCGATACCTATAACCACCGCATTCGCCGGATCGATGCGCGGGGCACAGTCACCACCCTTGCTGGCGGCACACCGGGCTTCCAGGACGGTCCCGCCGCGCAGGCGCGATTCGACACGCCCTGCTCGCTCGCCGTTGACCCAGACGGTTCCATCTGGGTCGCGGACACACGCAACCGCGCCATCAGGCGCATTGCTCCGGACGGAACCGTCAGCACGCTCGCCCAATCCGCGGTTGAGGATTACGACGCACCGTTGCGGCGTCCACTCGGCATCGTTGCGGACGCCGACGCGGTGTATGTCACCGAGGCGGCGCACGGACGAGTCTTGCGTTACGGCTATGACGGGACGTTGCAGACGATGACCGGCGAGGACCCCAGTCAGGCCCTATCGCAGCCTGCCTCACTCGCCTTCGATGGTCGCCATCTCGTGGTGACCGATGCCGCCGCCGCGCGTATCTATCGCGTGGATGACACGGCGCCATCCCACCCACCCGCCCCCGTGGGACCGGCGCCCGGCGCGCCGCTTCCCGCGACGGAAGGCCGCTGGCCCATTGCCCCCCAGGACGCCTGGCACGAAATCGTCGGCGTACCCGGGGAGGTGCGCGGCAACGATCGTGGCGAAAGTCGGGATCACCTGCACGCCGGGCTCGATGTGCGTGCAGACGTTGGCGCAGAAGTCCATGCAATTGCCGACGCCAAGGTCAGCGATCCGCTGGCGACGTGGGGGTTCGGCAAGCTCAATGAAGGCCTGGCGATCGACCGCATCGATTACATTCACATGCGCGTCGGGCGCAATGCACGTGGTCAATCGCTGGACCCTCAACGGTTCGTCATTGTCGCAGGCGACGACGGCAAGCCGGGGCGGGTGCAGGTGCGTCGAGGCACCCGCTTCCGCGCGGGCGACGTGCTGGGCACCGTCAATGCGATGGCGCATACACACCTGGCATTGACTGGCAATGTCGGCAATCGCAACGCATTCGAACTCGGCTTTATTGGATTCGTCGATCATGTGCTACCGACTATCGACGCCGTGGAGTTCCGCGATGCCTCCGGAACAGTCCTTCGTCGGAAGGCAGCGAACCGGCTGCTGATTCCGCGCAACCAAGGCGGCATTCAGATCGTCGTAGAGGCTTGGGATCAGGTCGACGGCAATCTGGCCCGACGCCGTTTGGGTCTGTATGCCGTCGGCTATCAGGTGCTTACCAGGGATGGCACGCCCGCCCCCGGCTTCGAGCAGCCTCGAATGAACATCGTTTTTGACTCGATTCCTACCGATGATGCCGCGACGCGCGTGATCTACGCACCCGACAGCGGCGAGACCGTCCACGGGAGCGTACGTACGCGCTTCCTGTACGCGGTCACGCACGTGCTTCGTCACGGCGAAGCGCGCGAAGGCGCATGGGACGCCCAAGTCCTGCCGCCTGGCGATTATCTTGTGCGTATTATCGCGAGGGATTGGTCCGGCAACATCGCCGAGCGCCGTCGCGATGTGCCGGTAACATTGCAATGACATCACCCATGGAGAGGTATGACGTTATGACATCGACGGAAAGCGCGATCCTCAAGCCCGACGAGAAGCACCATCCCGGTCATGGCCCGGTACTGGCAATGATCGACGTGCTTGCGGGCACAAATCGCCTGGTCGACCCCGGTCGGCCTCAGTTGCGAATTAGCGACCTGGCAGCAATTCGCGGTGACGGTGTCTTCGAGACGATGCTCGCCAGGCGCGGCGTCCCCCGGAAAGTGGAAGCGCACCTGAGCAGGCTGGCCGCGTCCGCGCGCATGGCGGAGCTCGACATCCCCGCTCGCGCCGTCTGGCATGACACCATCACGAATGCCCTGCGCGCCCACGGCCTGTGTGAAGAGGCATTGGTCAAACTAGCAGTGAGTCGGGGCGTGGAAGGCGGCGATCGTGTCACAGCGTGGGTACATGTCAGCGATTGCACGGGACATTACGACACCCAGCGAACACGGGGGATCGACGTGCTCCTGCTCGACCGTGGCTACGATAGCGGCCTCGGAATTCGCGCGCCGTGGTTGCTTATCGGAGCTAAGACGCTTTCGTACGCCGTCAATATGGCTGCACTGCGCCACGCGCGAAGCAATGGGGCAGACGACGCGATCTTCGTCAGTAGTGACGGCATTGTACTTGAGGGCCCGACCTCGACCTTGCTACTGGCAATGCACGTCGACGACCCGGCGCGCCGGACTCTCGTTACGCCTTCGTTGGACTCCGGCGTGCTTGCGGGAACCACCCAGGCCGCGGTGTATCCGCTGGCGCGGGCGGCCGGATGGCGAGCGCATCATGCCGAGCTACACGTGGAGGATCTCTTTGAGGCCGACGCCGCATGGCTCGTCTCCAGCGGTCGTTTGCTCGCACCGATTAACCGGATCGACGGACGTGTGCTGAAGCGGCGGCCGTCACTCGATGCCGAACTCAGTGGCTGGATTCACCAGATTGAATGATCGGCGCGGACGTTGACCCTGCCCCGTCCGATCGCTTGATCGTCGTCCGGCGGGTGAACCGTGCGCGCAGGCGTCGATTGAGCGGGTCACCGTAGAAACGTGCAACCGCCCAGGCGAACACCGCAGAGAGGATGAAGAACAACGCAAGCATAGGCAGCTTGTTCTCCGGGCTCATCTCCGCCCGGGGCACAAGGTCGCCCATGATGCCCAGCACCACGATGTGGAAGAGGTAGAGCTCGTAGCTGTGCGAGCCAAACCACGCCAGCGGACTACCTGCGCGACGTACGAAGACGCCAGTCGGCAAGCGCGACACCGCTATAAGGAAGATCGCAGCGGCGATGCCCATCAGTGTCGCACCGAACGCTTCGTTGCCAGCGATACCCTGCATATACACCCAGCACATCGCGACGAAGGCCAGCGTAGCCAGCACACGTCTCAACGGCACTGTCCACGTCACCAGGTTTGCGGCGATAGCCGCCGCGCAACCGTAGACGAGCATGTCCACGCAGGCCAGGTTGCCATACATGAAGAACAACTCGTCGTCGCTATGCAACCACCGGTAAGCGGGGGCCACGACGATACCGGCGATCGCCAGCAACACGATCTGCCAGCGACGACGCGCGATCACCAGGACCAGTGGATAGAGCAGGTAGAACACCTCCTCCACTGAAAGCGACCAGTAGATGTTCATCGCGTAGTTGAAATAGCCCACCGACTCCATGAGGATGTTGTGCCAGAACGTCAGCACCGATAGGTTGGCGATCACGAAGAAGCCGTTGCCGAAATCCACCTGTTTGTTCGCGTTGGCGAAGTTCGAAAGGCCGACCAGGCCAAGCACGGTGATGATCACCAGGGCCAGCACCACCAAGGGATATAGGCGGAACAGACGCAACTTGTAGAAGTGCGTGACATGGGTCCCGGCCAGCGAGCCGTAGCGGCGCAGGATGTTCGAGGTGATCAGGAAGCCGGAGATCACGAAGAACACCGACACGCCATAGTTGCCATTGAAGAAGATAGTGCGCAGGGTCGGCACCGAGAGCCACTCGTTCAGTGGACTCGCATGCAACCGGTACGTCAGCGAATAGTGCAGCAGCATAACCATCACGATGGACATGCCACGAAGCATGTCGATGTGGAGGTTGCGGCCGTCGTTCCCGGTGCGTGTGGCGGAGGTGATACTCATGATGTTGCATTCCCTGTCATGGATCGTTCGGTGGCAAGGCGTTCCAGGCAACTCGTCGGATAGGTGTCGTAGCACGCGGCATCCACGGCGAAGACGGCATCGGCGGGAGGGGCACCGCAAGCCAGGGCGCGCTCGAAATCGGCCACGGCAGAACCCGTGTCACCAAGCAGGACGTTGATGTCGCCGCGCAGGCAATGACCTTCCGCATACCGTCGATCCGTTGCGATGGCATCGTCCAGGGCAATGAGCGCGTCGGTATAGCGCTCGCTGAGGAACTGGCACACGGCCAGGTAATAACGGGAATGAAAGGCGGATATCGGATGTCGACCGCCATCGATGCAACGGCGGTATGCCTCGGTGGCCGCATCGAATGCGCCAATGCGGCGCTCTTCCTGGCCGAGGTAATACCAGGCTCGGGAATCGTCCGGTGACTCCCTCACGGCCAGTCGCGAAAGACGCAGGTTCCTCGTCGACGACGGCTCCTTGCCCGCCTTGTCGGGATGGTTTTCGATCGCCACCTCCGGCATGGCCTGGTAACGCCCCTGGTAGTCGAGGCGTTCGTGTATGCGCCCTTCATAGCCCCGGGCAGCGTCTGCTCGAAAGAAACGCGTTCCCACCCATGCCCTGCCCCCGCTGCGCAGTGTGATGCCCAGCACATCGGTGGCGTCGGTCTGCACGACATCGCGCAGCGCGGCGTGGCCCGCCTGCAGGATTTCATCCGCGTCGATCTGCAGTATCCATCGGCCGCGTGCAAGCCCCAGGCAGATATTGCGCGCCCGGGAGAAATCGGCGATGAGGCCGTCCGCGTCATTGCACGAGCTGTCGATGTCGACATGGGCGCCGAGAGCGCGCGCCACCATTACCGTCGCGTCGCGTGACCCGGTATCCAGAACACGAATCTCATCGCAGAGGTCGCCAAGTGAAGCGATGCATCGGGGCAGCAAGGCAGCCTCGTCACGCACGATGATGCAGGCGGAGATCAGCGGTCGAACCTCGCTCATGCCACGACCTTGTCGACCATGGCGCTGTCGGCGAAATCGGCATGAGTCGCGGTATCCACACTGAAACTGCCCATGAAGTTCGCGTCGTCGTAGTTGGCCAGCGCGGTGCGAAACATCCGGTCGCGGCTTTCCCAGCGCGACGAGACCGGCGGATACGCCGCGATGCGCCCGTCGTCGTCGTGCGAGATGTGCAGGGCGTGCCCCTCGTTGATCCGGGTAAGGCCAGCGCCGAGCGTCAGCCGAGAGATCATGTCCTGGTCCTCCCAACCCCAACCATGCAACTGCCCGTTGTAGCCGTCGATGCGGAGGAAGTCGTCCTTGCGCACGAGCAGCAGGCCGGGCGCCTGGCGCGTGCCGTCGTTGGCGTCTTCCTCGTTGTCGACGATCCGTAACCGGCGTCCGTCGGCAGTCTTGATGTCCAGCTGGTAGCCGAAGGAGACGACGTGACGTCCCCCACGCGAGTTGGTTTCCGTCTCGCGGACGCCTGCCAGGGTGGCAAAATGACCCGGCGATGTGTCCAACCGTTGGACCAGCTTCGCCACCAGCCCCTCAGGGAGGATGATGTCGCAATCGCAGAAGAACAGGAGCGGATACCTCGCGAAGTGAGCGCCGATATTGTTGGCCACCGCCTTGTGGAAATAGCGTTGCGGGGGCCCGGCAATCACTCGCACGCGACCTGCGAAGCCTTCCAGTTGCGTGTCGAGACGCTGGGCGTCGCCTCCGAAGTTCACGATGACCAGTTCGCCCTCGACACTTTCGGCCGCGACAACCATCGAGGGAAGCGCACGAACGAGTTCGTCTCGGTCGCGCCAGGTGACGATGAGACTTAGCATGCGAAATTCCTTTCGATATCGGGCGACGACAAGGCGTCGGTAAGACTGCTCAGGTCGAGCGCATGCGCGCGACGGATGTCGTCGTCGCTGCCCGAAGCGCCCGCGAAGTTCACCGGCCAGCCGAACTTCCGCACGTGACGTTCCGGGAACCGGTCCTGCATGAGCGACCCGAGGCCGCCCAGGACGACGTGGTCCTCCAGCGTGATGATCGTCTCGACATCTTCCAGCATCCGCTCGAGGTCCGGCAGGGGCTTCAGCTGCGCCACGTGAATGAGTCCGATCTGTGTGCCACGCGCTGCGAGGGAGCGGACAAGTGCTGCTGCCCAGTGGGTGGCGAGGCCTGTGCTCACGATGGTTCGCGCTGCCGGGGCAGCCAGTAGGCGAACCGGTCCCGCGGATCCTCCCAGAGGAGCCAGCGCGTCGATATCGGCACGCGGCAGTCGCACGTAGGCGGCGCGCGGCCGCAGGGTGAGGTCCGGAACGAGCCACTCCAAGTCCGCGCGATCGGCCGGCGCGAATACTTCCACGTGCGGCAGGGTGGCCGTCAGTGCGATGTCGTTGAGGGTCGCATGGGATTTTCCATTGCGTGCGGCCAGCGCGCCGGCGTGCGAACCGACCAGGACCACGGGCTGCAACGACTGCGCCACGCTCACACGGATCTGGTCATAGGCGCGGTAGACGAGAAATGCCGCGAACGAAAAGGCCCACGGCTTCCATTGCGTGCTGGCGAGACCTGCGGCCACGCCAATCAGGTTCTGTTCGGCGATGCCCGCCATCAGGAAACGCTCGGGATGGCGTTCCGCGAAACGATCGGCGCCATCGGAGTCGGCGAGATCACCGTCGAGAACGAAAATCGACTCATCGTGATCCGCCCGGTCGCAAAGCAGGTCGGCGAGGTGTTCGGCGAGCTTCATGGTCTCTCCAGGCTGGCCAGGATCGCCGCATGCTCATCCACCGAGACGTCGGTACAGTGGAAGCGCAGCGGATCGCTCTCGGTAAGGGGCGTTCCCCGACCCTTACAGGTCGCCGCCAGAATCACGCAGGGTTGCTCATGCTGGACGGCATCGGCGCATGCGGCGTCGATGGCTGCCAGATCGTGTCCGTCGCATTCGATGACATGCCAACCGAAGGCTCTCCATTTCGCTGCCATCGCCGGTACAGGCTCGATCGCAGGCATGTCGCGACGCGCCAGTCTCCAGCCGAATTCCTGGTGCCGGTTCAGATCGACCATCGCATGCAGGTTGCCGGGCTTGACCAGACCGGCAAGCATCGCGGCTTCCCACACTTGACCCTCCTGGCACTCACCATCGCCAAGCAGGGCCCACACGTGACGACCATGCCGGCGCAGACCCATGGCCATGCCCAGAGCAGCGGAGAGCCCCTGCCCCAGCGATCCGGTGGACCAGTCGATGCAGGGGCTCGCGGTCATATCGGGATGGCCTTCCAGCACAGAGCCGAGCGACGCATAGCTGTCGAGCGGCGCATCCAGCAGGCCGATGCGGCGCAACACCGCATACAGACCGATGGCCGCATGCCCCTTGGAGAGAACGAAGCGGTCACGCAGGGGATCGGTGAGGTTGTCGCGATCGATTCGAAGATGCCTGGTATAGAGAGTCAGCAGCAGTTCGACCGCACTGAAGCTGCCGCCGTAATGGCCGCCACCGGTTTTGTGCAGGGCCTCGGCGATGTCCCGCCGGACATGCACCGCATTGAGTGTCAACTCGTGGGCCCACGTCGGCCCGCGGTGCGCGGAAATCGCGTCATAGGCGATGCTCGCCATCATCCCATCTCCTCGCTGCGTATCCATTTGCGATACCAGGCCACGAGCGTGACCACGGCCCAGAGTCGTTCGGCTTCAGGTGGAGGCGGCGTCGGGTTGCCCAGCGCCGTCACGTGACGAAACAAGGCGTTCACCCATGCCCGATCCAGCAATCCATCGAGCCACGCGTTGTCCCCTTCCAGGACCCTCGCAATAGCCTCCCGGAAGGAGGCATGAGCCAACCATGCCAGGAACGGTGCGCCGAAGGTCATCGGTTGCCGCGTGAAAACGTCTTCCGGTAGCACCTGGGCAGCCATTCGTCGTAACGCGATCTTGTTCTTCCAGGTATCGCCTATGGGAGCGAAGCGTTCCGTGGCACCGAGCCTGCACGCCAGTCCGGCGAGACGCGGCGCGAGGAAGGGGTAGCGCACGGCGATATCGTGTCGTCGTGCATCGGCGTCGAAACCGGCGAGAAGGAGGTCCGGTACGCGATGCTGGCACTCGTGCGCCACCATCAACTCGAAGAGGTGGGCGCGGGGACGAATCTCCCGGGCCTCACGATAGAAACGGATGGTCTCACCCACATGGCTCCAACCTGCCAGTAGCGGGCCGCTTGCCTGGTGCATGGCATCGTCGTCGAGAAAGCGTGGGACACCGGTAAAGAGTGTCGTCGCGGCGACATCGTGGCGACCGAGGACATCGTCCAGACATCGTTCGTAGTCATCGTCGCCCTGAGCATCGAGTCGATCGTAGAAACGACGATAGGCCTTCAGATAGTGCGAATAGCCACCGAACACCTCGTCGGCGCCAAGGCCCGAGAGAAGCGCGCGGTGACCGTCGGCGCCAATCCTGTCGAGCAGGTGGGCGTGGGTCAACGTGGACCAGGCGCTGCGTGGTTGTGCCGCGCCGAATACGTCGGCAAGGCGTGCCGTCGCGTCGTCGGCACTCATGGATACCGTGTGATGGCGTATGCCGGCACTGAGTGCCGACCTGCCCGCTGTTTCGCACTCGTCGACAACGCCCGGGGTGGTGAAATGGATCGTATAGGCGTCGACGCGGTCGGCCGCGCCCGCGTTGCGAAGTACGTGTGCGATGTAGCCCGAATCGATACCGCCGGAGAGCAGCATCGCCGCACCTCTGCCGGTCACGGTGCCACGAATGGCATCGTCAAGTTCGCGACGCAGCGCATCCTGCTGCTCGCCTTCGAGCAGCTTCGTTCCGGGCTCGGCCAGCGGTGACCAATAGCGACGCAGATACGGCCCCGCGCGAGAGCGGAGCGTCAGAGCATGGGCCGCAGGCAACGCGCGCGTACCTGCTTCCAAGGTTCGCCCCGGCCCTGGCGTACCGAACGCCAGGTAATGACTTGCCGCATCGCGGTCGAGTCGCCGACGCCAGCCGGGGCGTGTGAGCAGCAGATCCAGATCGGTGCACGCTATAAGCAGCTGCCCGTTGTCCTGGTAGAACAAGGGGAACTGGCCGAGCGGATCGCGGAAAAGCTCGAGCGAACGGCCGTCGCCCCGAACCACCAGGGCGGCGAACGGCTCCTGCAGGCCAGCGAGACGGTCTTCGTCGTCATCGGAAAGCGTGGCCAACAAGGCCGCGGTGTCGCCTTGCGAACGCAGCCCCACCGTGCCGTGGGCCGATGCATGAAGCGGCTCGCTGGACAGGATCCCAGCCGCCCCATCCGCGAACCGACGAACGTGGCGCCGGTCGGCCAATGCATCGAGCCAGGACCGTGTCACGGGATCGATAGGGCGGGATGCATCGTGATCCTCACGGCGAAACCAGGCCAGACACAATGGCGTGGGCGCGCTCATGCGGCGAGTCGCTCGATCAGTTCGGCGAGGCGAGGTGCCTCATCGCTGCTGAAAAGGGATTCGGCTAGTCGGGGCGCGTGCGGCGCAAGACTCGCCTGCGCCGCCGACGTGTAATGCACCGTTCCATCCGCGTCGATCGACGCGATGCCATCGCCAATCGCGGCGCGCGTCTGATAGGCGAGGCCAGCGTCGATATCGACGTGCGGAGGAAGATCCAGACTCACACCGTCGGATGACACGCTTACCGGCCAGCCTCCGGGCAGTCCCAGAGGACCGGGAGCCGACGTATGCATCACCTTCCCATCGCCAATCAGCGCGCCGACTATGGCGACCGCGTGCGCGGCGGTCAGGGCGTTGAGCATGGATCCCTGCGGCAAGGGGCCAGTAACGAAGCTGTCGATGGGAGCGGTCTGGTCGTCGAGAAACAGCCATGGCGACTCGCCGGGCGTATATCCCTCATGTCGCGCGAAGGGCGTCACCTGTGCATGGTGGGCGAACAGGCGAATCGTCGCGGTGATCCTGCGTGCTCGGAGTTCGCCTCGAAGCGTGTCGTGAAGCATGCCCGCATTGCCCACACCGATCGTCGGCTGCAAACCTTCCGCAGCCAACACCGCATGCGTGGCGTCAGGGTAAGAAGCGTTGACCACCGGACAGGTCAGACCGAGGTCTCGAACCGCACGCATTACGTTGCGGATCAAGGGCAGCTGAGCGGGAAGCATCAGTCCGAACCCTGCTGACCGCAGTGCATGGGAGAGCCCCGAATCGATCGCGGGAAGAAGCCAGGGAGACAGCACGGAAGCTGCATGGAAAACGATATCCGGACGTTCGCGACGCAGCAGTGCGACGACGCCATGGGCATCGCTCAGATCGAGGCCGACATGCCGGACAACCGCAGGCAGGCAACCACCGAAAAGACGCGCTAGCGGCTCGCCACGCTCGACATCGCGCGTAACGAGAAGAATCTCTCGAAGAGCGGGAACGACAGGCAGCAGCGCAATCACGCGCCGCGCCAGGTCGCCACCGCCGAGGACAATAAGTTTCATTCGGTTCCGAGCATCGGGTAAATCCGAAAAGGGAGTGGCACGAATGCCACGCCCCATGTATCAACGGGAATTACTTACCCGTACATTCCACCGGCTGGTGCAAGCGAGTGGTCGACAGCTCGCCGTTGTTCGTCGCCGCACCGCCGCTGATGTTCTTCAGCAGGGCTTCTTCGATGACGGTGATCTTCTCATTCGTGTTGACGTTATCGTTCATGACTACTCCATTTAGTTCAATGACAAACGTGGGTGCGACCTACCTCTTCCTCAGGCGGTGGATCGCGGATACGGGATATGCCTGAGGAAACACCTTGTACCAGGTGATGAACACGTCCTCACCCAGCTTTTCGTAGATATCGGTGTACTTCGCCCGCTTGCGCTCAGTCGTCCTCCTGAGCGCCTCCTCGATGTGGTCGGGGCTATCGGTATCGCTGTAATCGGCGCCATGCGCCTCAGCGCCGGCCGATCCTGGATCGTGATGAATGAAGCGGCCGAACATCTTCTCGCAGAACGCAGCGTAGTCGCGCGTGACGAGGATGAAGACGTGCCACATCTCGTCGATGATGAACATTGGGGCATCCATGCCGTGCGCCTCGGGATTCTCCTTCGACGGCTTCGTGCTCGCAACGTACCAGAGCCACCTCAGGGTCTCGGTGAAGATCCGCTCGGCTTCGACCCGCTGCACATCGAGTTTACTGGTGAAGCTGTCGATGACGCGGTCGTTGCGATAGGCAAGAACTTCATCGAGCGGACGTGGCACCATCATAGCTTCAGTCATTGATGTGCTCCGCTGGCATGCGGGGAAGTGTGTTGCCGGATCCCTTCCAGCCATGCCGTATCGACGTAGCCACGCCTTCGTTGATCTCGATGCGGGCATCAGCATAGGCGATGGTTTCCGGCCGGTGCGCGACCGAGACACGGGTGATGCGCATGTGTGCTATGGCGTCCATGACATGCTTCTCGTTGTGGATATCCAAGTGGCTGGTGGCCTCGTCGAGCACGAGCAGCGTCGGCTCGCGATAGAGCGCTCGCGCCAGGATCACGCGCTGTCGCTGGCCGCCTGACAGCGCCGACCCCATGTCGCCGATGAGGGTGTTGTAACCCATCGGCATTGCGACGATTTCCGAGTGTACCGAAGCCGCACGCGCGGCAGCCTCGATCGCTTCCTGGCTTGCCCGTTCGTCAAAAAAGGCGATATTGTCGGCAAGCGAACCGGCGAACAGGTGATCATCCTGCATGACGGCGCCGAGGTGTTCACGATAGCGCCGGTGTCCGAGGCGACGCAGGGACACGCCGCCGAAGAGAATGTCCCCCTCCTCCGGTTCGAGCAGTCCCAGCAGCAGCTTTGCCAGCGTGGTCTTGCCGCTGCCGGAGGGGCCGGTGAAGACGACCGAATCACCGGAAACCACCGTGAACGAACAGTGCCGCAACACCCAGGGTTCATCCGGGGAATAACGGAAGCCCACGTCACGGAACTCGATGTCCTGGCCATCGAGCGAACCTTCCCAGGTGTCCTGCTCACCACGTTCGGGAGGGGTCAGGGCGATATCGGCTATGCGCTCCCCATGCAGCCGCAGCATGCGGAAGTCCACCCACTTGTCGACCAGGCCCACCGCGCGAAGAGTAAACTGATCCGTGTAGGCGATGAAGGCGATCAACATGCCGGCCGACAGGGCGTTGCTCAGTACCAGGGTCGCCGCCGCCCATACCAACACGATACGACCGACGCCGAAGATCAACTGGTTGCTCAGGGTGAACTGCATGGTCAACCGCTGGATCGCCATGCCCTGGTTCATCGCCGCGACGGTCGCGTTGGCGAAGCGCGTGTGGCGAATTTCCTGCTTGTTCGCCAGCTTGATCGGCATGGCACCGCGGACGGACTCCAATAGTTCGCTCTGTTGCCGCGCGGCATAGGCGATCTGCTCTTCCGTGGCCCGACGCAAGGGCGAGAAGAAAACGATCCGGACGATGGCGTAACCCAGGAACAGGCCCACGATCAGCAACGTCAATGGCAGGCTATAGAACGACATCACGACCAGGGTCACGATCGACATCGCACCGTCGAGCATGGAGCCGATGAACTGCGTGGTAAGCACCCGCTGGATGGATTGAATCGAGCCGAATCGCGAAAGGATGTCGCCCACGTGGCGCTTTTCGAACCAATCCATCGGCAGACGCATCAGGTGCCCGAACAGGTTCGACGCCCACTGGCTGTTCAGTGACGTTCCCAGACTACTCATTGCCCACGCACGCGCGGCGGTGATCAGCGCCGAAAAGACGGTAATCCCGAGGAAGCCGATGGCGAGCATGCCGAGAAGATCGTGATCGGCCGAGGTGAGCGCCTGGTCCACGGTCCATTGCATGTAGAACGGTACGACGAGGGTGAGTACTTCCAGGCCGATCGACATCGCCAGCACCTGGATAAGCGCCGGCACCAGGCCGCGGAGGCGTCCACTGATCGCCGTGAGGCTGACACGCCGACGCTCTTGCACCGCCGTGAACTCGGAACGTGGCGTCAACTCGAGCGCCACGCCGGTGAAGTGCGCCGACGCTGCCCCGATCGATATACGGCGCACGCCGTGGGCCGGATCGTGGAGGGTGATGTGCTTTCCGTCGACCTTCTTCAGGACCACGAAATGATTGAGGTCCCAGTGGAGGATGCAAGGCACGGCGAGCTGGCCGAGCTGATCGAGCTCAAGACGCAGTGGGCGTGAATCCAGGTCCAGCCGCGCCGCCATCGAGATCAATTGCTCGAATGTCGTCCCTTTGAGCGACGACGGGAAGCGTCGGCGCAACCCGCTAAGGTCTATGTCGTGCCCATGGAAGCGCGCCACCATCGCCATGCACGCTAGACCACATTCGGCGGCTTCGGTTTGCAAAACGCAGGGCAGCGATCCGCCACCAAAGAAGTGACTCTTCACGGCCCCGCCCCGCCGGCGCGTCGCACCGCGCCGAACAGCGGCTCGAACACCCACTCGGCCAGGCGCCGGCGTTCCATAAGGATATCCGCGTCCACGGCCATGCCGGGGCGTACCATTTCGTCGTGGCCGTTGACGGCGATGGCCTGGCGATCGAGTCCCACCTGCACGGTGTACATCGGTTCGTCCGTCTTCAGGTCGGCCATCGTGCTCACCTCCGAAGGCGACAACGCGCTTCGCGAGACCTCGATCACTCGACCGTACTGCAGGCCGAACTTCTGGTACGGGAAAGCCTGGTAGCGAAGGACGACACGATGCTTCGTCTCGACGAAACCGATGGCCCGACTCGGCACGAGAAGCCGGGCGACCAGTGCCGCGCCGTCTGGAAGAATCGTCAGCATGGTCTGCCCAGCCAGTACAGGTTGTCCGGGCCGGCCAAGCAAGGCGGATATGACGCCGTCGTGGGGAGCACGAAGGACCACGCCACGATCGACCTCGTTGCGCGTCATGGCCTGTGCGACATCTGCCAGACGGCGCTCGGTATCGTTTCGATCCGTGAGGTCCTGCATCGGCAACTGCGCGCGTTCACTCGTCGCCGCGTTGATGTCCTGTCCCAGGGCGGATCGTTGCCTCGTGAGCTCACGGTACCGGCTCTGCGCTTCAAGCACGCTCGCTTCCTGCTGCTGTATCTGCACGGCGGAGACATAGCCCCGCCCGGCCAGCGGGCGGATTTTCTCCAGCAGTTCGTCACCGCTCTTGACCAGGCGCTGCTGCACCACGATCTGAGCGTCAAGGTCGGATGATTGGGAACGTAGTGATCGCAACCGGTCATCGATGGCGGCCACCCGGTCCGCGACCAGGTGTCGCTGATTGGCCAGATCGGATTCCAGGCCGGCGCGCTGGCGCTGAAGCTCGGCGGCCAGCCGATCGCCGGCGGAGCCCAGGCTCGCGCTGTCGCGGTCGCTGGAGATCTCCAGCAGGATGTCTCCCGCCTTGACCCGCTGTCCACTGTGCACGCGCAAGCTGACCAGGGTGCCCGGCGCGACCGCCACGACGTTCATCAATCCGGCATCCGGAATGAGAACGCCGGACACCGTTTCACGACGCGTGTAGTGCGCGAAGAAGAGAAAGGCGAGAACGGAGGTACCAAGGGCCACCGACAGCGCAGCGACCACCCAGCGCCTTACCGGCGCAACCAGCAGTACTGTTCCAAGCCAATCTTCTCGACGGGCGCGAGAGACTTCGAGGCGGAACAATGGACGGCGTGAATCGAGGTCGCCGGCAGCCTTGTGGATCATCCATATCCCCCTTCCAGATCATCCGACTCTAGATACGCTGCCTACCAGTGTCAACGATTCGTCATGCTGCCCTGCAGCGTTCGCAACATAATGTGCAACGGTCACGAAACGCAGAGGTGGAGACTTGCGGCAAAGGAAAGCCACGGGCTAGTCTCGGCAGGTTCGTAAGCGGAAGGGAGACCGCCACAGCGGCACGTCGCCTTCCTGCCGCATGGCATCCGCCGAGGCGCACCGCGCCACGGCCTTCACACCAACGACGTTCAGGGAAGTGACGAACATGACTGCCGAATTAGCCGAATCTGCCGCCACCGACGTCGTCGAGCGCCGCGAAGCTGCCGACGCGCTTGCCAAGCAAGTAATGGCCCGTTGGGCGGGGCACGATCTCGACCGAGTCATGGCAGGCCTAGATATCTGGTCCTACCGCAGCCCCGCGCAGACGCACCACCGCCAGCAGGCCGCTGGCTTTCACGTTCCCGGTCTCCCGGACGATCCCTGGATCGACCCCGATGCCTTCGGTTGCGCGGATGTGTTGCGCGACGCGTACGAAGGCATCCGCGATGAGGCGGCACGTTTCATGGACGGGCGCATGGCGGCTCCGCCGCACGGGCTGCCCGACGACGCGGCAGCGAATGCACCCGCGCACAGCAATCGGCCCGCCGGTTGGCGTGAGTGGCGGTTCGCACGGCACGGGCGTTTCATCGAATCGCGCTGCGAGGCGTTCCCCGTGACCTCCGGCGCCATCAAGCGAGTTATGGAGCGCACGCCCTTCCTGGTCAATGCGCTGTTCCTCACACTCCGGCCGGACACGGTCATTCCCATGCATTACGACCCGATCAACGCCTACGCCGATCTCTGGCTTGGTGTGTTCGTTCCCGACGGCGCGGCGCTGGGAATCCGAGATGAGGTTCGCGCGCCGAGCGAAGGGGGCGTCATGGGCTTTGACCATACGTTCGAACACAGCGCGTGGAATAAGGGTACGAGCGATCGGATCGTGCTGAGTCTCCTCATCCACAACCCGCACCTGTTACCACACGAGCGCGAGATCGCCGCATTCATGATTCCACATCTGGCCAAGTTCGGCGGCCGTACCATTTTCGCTTGACTGGTCGCCGCGAGCCGATCATCGCGCTAGTGACGGCGTCCACGGCACGCGCCCACGATAGGGACATGCAGCCGCTGTGCGATGCGCTGCGGCATCGGGGAGCGCGTGTAGAGGTGCCCGACTGGGACGACAGATGCGTCGACTGGGCACACTTCGACATGGTCGTACTGCGTTCCACGTGGGACTATCCGCGCCGTCACCAGGCGTTCCTGGCATGGATCGCATCCGTCGAGCGCGTTACCACGCTGGTTAACGACGGCGATGTGGTCCGCTGGAACACCGATAAACGTTACCTGCTGGATCTCGCACGGGCCGATGTGCCCGTCGTGGCGACATGGCGGATCGAGCCAGGCGGTGATGTCGAAGCTGCGCTGGACGAGCTCTTGCTCAGTCACCCTCGCCACGAATTCGTCGTCAAACCCTCGATCGGCTCCGGCGCGGCTTACGCGCGCCGCTACCTGCCCGGCGAGCGCACGCAGGCCGTGACAGATCACGTGCGATTGATCCTCGACGCTGGTTTTCCCGTGCTTCTGCAACCCTATTTTCGTAGTGTCGACACCCACGGCGAGACGACCGTCATCTACTTCGACGGACGCTACAGTCATGCGATCGGCAAAGGACGCATGCTGATTGCCGGCGCGCCGCTTCTTGCCAGCCATCCACCTCCGAGCATTAGGCGACGTGAGGCTTCCGCTCGTGAAAAGGCGGTTGCCGAGGCAGCGATACGCGTTGCGCCGGGTTCGGGAAGGCTCCTCTACGCGCGCGTCGACCTCGTCGGTGATGAAGGCGGCCAACCCCACGTCCTCGAACTGGAACTGACCGAACCAACCCTCTTCCTTCGACATGACGCCGACGCTGCGACACGTTTCGCCGGCTGCATGCTCGCGCACCACGCGACCACGCGGGAGTGATCCGGGAACCGTGACGCGCGGCATGCATCACCCTGCCCTGAGGATCAGATTTCCAGGTCCACCTCTTCGTCACCCACCATGGTGTCAGCGGTCATCGCGTCGTCACGCATCCAGAGAATGTTGTCGATGTGTGCCGCCAGGGACTCCACGGTGCTGTACTCGAAGATGAAACGGGTCTCCAGCTCAACCTCCAGGCGACTGCCGATCTCGTTTATCGCCCGGATGGCCACCAGCGACTGCCCTCCCAGTTCGAAGAAGTTGTCACGTATACCGACACGGTCGACCGACATCAGCTCGCTCCAGATCGCGACGAGGATCTTCTCCGTGGGCGTCTGCGGAGCTACATAGTCATGTTGAGGCCTTTCGTGCGTGTGCCGCGCGAGCGCGTCACGATCCAGCTTGCCATTCGCATTCAGCGGTAGCACCGGAAGAATCACGTACGCCTGCGGCAGCATGTAGTTCGGCAACACCGACGTCATCTCACGCTTGACGGCCTCCACCAGAGCGCCACCCTCGGCACCCTCTGCAATGACCAGATAAGCCACGAGATACCTTGCACTGCCTTCGCCCGCAGCCAGAACGGCCGCCTGACGGACACCGGGGCGCGCGCACAGCCGGCTCTCGATCTCGCCGAGTTCGACGCGGAATCCTCGCAACTTCACCTGCAAGTCGTTGCGCCCCAGATAGGCCAGGTGGCCGTCGTCCAACCAACGTCCGAGGTCCCCGGTTCGGTAAAGCCTCGCCGTGGCGTCACCCGGACGGTGCGGATCGGGAATGAATCGCTGTGAGGTCAACGCTGGCTGGCCGAGATAGCCGCGGGCCACGCCCAGGCCACCCACGTGGATTTCCCCGGTGGCGCCGCGTGGCACAGGCTGTCCGAACTCATCCAGCAGGTAAACCTGCGCCTGCGCAATCGGGCGGCCGATATGCGGGACGTCATGAGTGGGGCCGATCTCACCGATCGTCGCGTCGATCGTGCATTCCGTCGGACCGTACATATTGAAGAACCGGGTACGGGTGGACCCGCGCAGGGTTGCCCACATGGCTTCGTTGATCGGCTCGCCACCCAACAGGACGCGTGCGGGCTGCCATCCGTTTCCGTCGAGCAATCCCGCGGCAAGCAGGACATCGAGTTGCGACGGCGTGCTGTCGAGGACCTCGATGCGCTGCTCACGGACGAACGCCAGCAGCCGAACGCCGTCGGCACGAATTGCCTGCGGAATCAGCTGCACGACGTGTCCGGAGAGCAGTTGTAACAAGCCCTTGAGCGACATATCGAAGGCAAACGAGGCATTCAGGCCGACGCGGCTACCCGGCGCAAGACCGGCGTGCGTTCCGTTGCGCATGACCTCCCAGAAATTCACAGCGGAACGGTGTTCGACCACCACGCCCTTGGGCGCGCCTGTCGAACCGGACGTGTAAATGACGTAGGCCGCGTTGGCGGCATGTACGCCGGTGTCCGGTGCATCGACGGGCTCATCGGCGGCAAAGGCGCCGCCATCGAGGACGAGCGAAGTTACACCCACCTCGTCGAGGCAGGCACGGTCGGCCTGCCGCGTGAGAACCACCGTCAGGCCCGCGTCGGCGATCATATGGGCAAGCCGCTCGGGTGGATTGCCGGGCTCCATCGGTACATAGGCCGAGCCAGCCTTCAGAATGCCCAGCCAGCCGACGATCATCCAGATCGAACGTTCGAGGCAAAGGCCGATCCGCACCTCCGGGCATGCGCCGTGTTCGCGTAGCAGATGCCAGGCTACACGGTTGGCCATGCGATCGAGCTCGCCGTAGGTCAGGCTGTCGTCGCCGTAGACCACGGCGACGGCGTCCGGATCGCTGGCGGCCCGCTCGGCGAACAACTCATGGATGCACGGTGATATGGGATGTGCGGCCTGAGCCAGGCTGCCCTCCCCCGGCACCATGGCGACGCTCTCTGCGTCGACATCGAAGTCGACATCGGGGATGGCCATGTCGCGCAGGCGGCGTAGCCGCGGCAAGCTATCCAGCACGAGGGCGTGGTCGACACCGAAGTCGATCAGGCACGCCACCTCGTTCACGCCGGCAGCGCGAATCGCGGCGACGAGGGTCATGCAGCGCTCCGCCGTACCGAGCAGTGCATTCGACTGGTAGTAGCGTTGGAAGGCGAACTCGGTGATCGCTTCGATATCGGACTGTCCCGCACCCGCGGCGCCGATGTCGCCCAGGCCGAGCGTCTTGGCGATCGCCTGCGGCGTACCGACGGAGTCGACGAGGTACTTCTTGAACGGCTCGCGAACATGATCGAGCACCATCTGCTCGGTTTCGGCGACGAAGGTGTGCACCAACAAGCTGATGGTGCCCTGGCCCGGATGGCCCGCTTCCAGCCACTCCTCGCGATACACCGTGATCTTGCGTGCCAGTTCGTCCAGCGACTGCCCCATCAGATGGGTGAGGATGTTGTCACCGTTGCGGCCAGCGTGACGGAACGCGTCCTCGTTACCTACGGTGGTTACCCACACCGGCAGCTCGTCCTGGATGGGCCGAGGCCGGATGCGGATCTCCGTCGGTTCGCCCTTGCCGTTGGGCAGGGTGATCGATTCGCCACGCCAGAGTGCCTTGACGGTCGCCACGTCACGCAACAATACGTCGCGACGTGTCTCGAAGTGATCGGGTGCCAGGCTGAAGTCGCGCGCGGAGTAACCGGCGGCAAAGCCGATGCCCACGCGACCGTTGGAGATGTTGTCGATCACCGACCAGTCTTCGGCCACGCGCACGGGATGATGCAGCGGGAGCACGCAACTCCCAGCTCGCACGTGCACGCGATGGGTCATCGACGCCACGGCGGCCGCCGTGATCGCGGGATTGGGGAAGACGCCGCCAAAGGCGTCGAAGTGGCGCTCGGGCATCCACACGGCGTCGAAGCCGCTGCGGTCGGCGAAGCGTGCCCCATCAATGAGCAGGCGATACTTGTCAGGTGCCTGGTCTCCCGCGTCGCTGGCAAAGTAGAACAGGCTGAAATTGAAGTCGGTCGCCGCACGTGTTCGTTTGCGATCGGCGGCCGGCAGATCGGCGATATTGCCGTCCAGACGCTGCCTTGCCATCTCGCCATCGTCGAGCAGGCGCAGTTTTCGTACCGTCTCGTAGGGCGTAGCCACGATGCTGCGCAGCAGTGTCTCGAAGTTGCGCGCCATCCGATGCACAGTGCTCGCCTCGAAAAGGTCCGTTGCGTATTCCCAGGTTAGCGACAGCGCATCATCGACGACACTGAAATAGAGTGTCAGGTCGTATTTGCTGAAAGGCACCTGCATGTCGGCATGAGTCACCGCCTCCCGCTGGTCGGCACGTGCGCGGATCAAGCCCCGCCCGCCCTGGTCCTGGCTCTGGTCGAGGTAGATCAGCTTGACCTGGATGATCGGCTCGTAGCTCATGCTACGTGCCGGTCGCAGCTCATCCACCAGGACCTCGAAGGGGACGTGTGGATGCGCGTAGGCACCGAGGAGATTGCGCTTCACCTGGCCCAGGAAATCGGTGAAGCTCGGATTGTCGGACAGATCCGAACGCAGGACGAGCGCATTGACGAAGAAGCCGATCAGCCCCTCGAGCTCCTTTTGCAGGCGGTTGGCCACCGAGAAACCCAACACGATGTCGCTCTCGCCGCTATAGCGTCCGAGGAAGACAGAGAACGCCGCCTGCATGGCCATGAAAAGCGTGGCGCCGCCCTGCTTCGCCACACGCTGCAGGCCATCCAGCACCTCGCCGTCCACACTGACCGTGTACTGTTTGCCGCGATAACTCTGGTACTTCGGACGGGGGTGGTCCAGCGGCAGGTTGTGCACGGTTGGGATACCTTCCAGCGTCTTGCGCCAGTAGGGAATCTGCTCGTCGAGCACCTGTCCGCGAAGCCATTCGTCCTGCCACATGGCGTAATCGATGTACTGGACGGGCAACGGTGGCAGCGGATCGGGCAAGCCCTGGGCATACGCGTCGTACAAAGTGCCGATTTCGTGCATCAGCACGTTGTTCGACCAGTTGTCCGAGCAGATGTGATGCTGGGTGACCATCAGCAGGTACGAGGTTTCGTCGTATCGCACCAGCGCCACACGTAACATCAGGTCCGCGCGAAGGTCGATCGGGGCCTCGAGCGCGGCCTGCCACATGGCGTCACCCGCATCGCGGCGCGCAGTGGGGTCGATATGCCGCAGGTCGCCGCGGTCGAGCCGGAAGGTGAAGTCGTCGCGGACATGCTGGATCGGCACGCCATCGACCTCGGTATAGACCGTACGCAGGATGGCGTGCCGTTCGATCACCGTATGCACCGCGCGCTCCAGCACGTCGGCATCGATGCCCGTGACGAACTCGCAGAACCCCGTGTTATAGGCCGTGCGATCACCTTCGAGCTGGGAAATGATCCATAGGCGCCTCTGCGATGCGGACAGGGGCGCCCTTCCGCCGTGGTCGTAGCGGCGGATCGAAGGAATCGACCGTGCGTCGCCACCACCGATACGGCGTTCAATCTCGGCCGCCTGCTCGGCGACCGTGCGCATCACGAAGATCGTGTCGAGCGAGAGCTCGGCGGCGAAGGTCTCTCGAATCTCCGTGATGACGCGAATGGACAACAGCGAGTCCACCCCAAGGTCGAAGACATCGTCATGCAGGCCGACCTCGTCCGCACCGAGGTACTTCTTCCATATCGCGACCAGCGTACTCTGGGTCGACGTCATGCCGCTGATGGCGACTGTCGTTCCGGCATCGGCCTGAGCGCCCGGTTCGCTCGCCATCGAGGCGGGCGAGCGACCTTGTGTCCCCAACTCCGCCAACGGTACAAGACGTCGTGTCTCGCCGTCGAATGGGTAGGTCGGCAAGGGAATGCGATGCCGCGACGTACCCTCGTGCCATGCGATCGGATCCGGAGCGGCACCCGCCATGTATAGCTCGCCCACGCCTCGCAGCACGCTGGCCAGATCGTCACCCTCGACACGTCGCGAAGCGCTGGGCAGCAACGCTACCGTGCGTACGCGCGTCGCGGAACCATTCTGCCGTGCGACCAATCCACAGAGGCTGCGGCCGGGGCCGACTTCCACCAGCAGACGACCGGGCTCCGCGCAAAGCGCGGCAAGGCCGTCGGCGAAGCGCACCGTGCCGCGCAGGTGCGCCGCCCAGTAATCCGGCGATGCCGCTTCGTCGTCGCGGATCCACGTGCCGGTGAGATTGGAAACGAAAGGCCGGCTCGGCGACGTGGGATGTGCGCGTGACACGGCGTCGCGGAAGGCCTCCAGGACCGGTTCCATGTGCGCCGAATGAAACGCATGGGAGGTCGCCAGGACAACGGTTTGCACATCGTCTGCGGCAAGCCGAGAGCGCAGCGCCTCGATGGCATCGGCGTCGCCGGCGACGACAACGCGGTCCGCGCCGTTGATCGCGGCGATCTCGAGCCCCTCGCCGAGCACTGCCCGGACGGCGGAGGCGGCGAGCGGCACGGCCAGCATCGCGCCGTGCCTGACCGAACTCATCAGTCGTCCCCGGGTGATGACGAGGCTGACGGCGTTCTCAAGGGTGAACACGCCCGCCAGGCAGGCGGCAACGTACTCGCCGACGCTGTGTCCGATGAACGCATCGGCATGGTAACCCCACGCCTCGAGCTGACAGGCCAGCGCGTACTCGACGAAGAACAGCAAGGGTTGAGCAATTGCAGTGTCCTGGATATCCGGCGACGACGGCGATCTCGCCAGAAGCATGTCCAGGAGCGGCGCGTCCGTATGCTGCCTGGCAAGCTCGAGGCAGCGGTCGATGCATGTACGAAAGACCGAATCGCGCCCGTAAAGGTCACGCGCCATGCCGAGATACTGCGCACCCTGACCGGGAAACATGAAACAAATGCCGGGACGAATAGCCTCGGCCTGCCCTTCGCTGACACGCACAGGCTCCACCAGGTCAGCCATGCAACGAGCGACGAAGGCCTTGCGGAAGCGAAGATCCTTGCGCCCAACGTGCAAGGTGAACGCGATATCAGCGAGCGAAGCCTGCGGATGATGTCGAGCGTAGTCCGCGAGCGCGTGCTCTCGTGCCCGAAGCGCGGCCGGTGACGCCGCCGAAAGCAGGATCAAATGCTCGGCGGCTGGCTCCAAGGCGGCGGCTGCGCTTGCGGGAGCTTCCTCCAGGACAACGTGCGCATTGGTACCGCCGATGCCGAACGAACTGACGCCGGCCCGGCGTGGGAGGGCGTTGCCCTGTGTCCATGGACGCGTCTGCGTGTTGACGTGGAAGGGGCCCGACGCCAGCCCGATCAATGGATTGGGCTCGCTGAAATGGAGGCTGGGAACCAGGGTCCCGTGGCGAAGCATGAGGATGGCCTTGATCGCCCCGGTCACCCCCGCCGCCTCACCCAGATGACCCAGGTTGGATTTTACCGAGCCGATGGCGCAATCTCGCGCGCCGTCCGCATCGAAGACCCGCTTGAGTGCGGCAACCTCGATCGGATCACCCAGACGTGTGGCCGTACCGTGGGCTTCGACATAGCCGATGCTGTCGGCTCGCACCTCGGCGCGATCCAGCGCGCTGCGGATGACGCGCGCCTGGCCTTCCGCGCTCGGCGCGGTGAAAGCGGCCTTGCGTTGGCCGTCGTTGTTGATCGCGGAGCCCTTGATCACCGCGACGATCGTGTCGTTGTCGGCGAGTGCGTCATCGAGCCGGCGCAGCACGAGTACGCCACAGCCTTCGCCCGATCCCGTCCCGTTGGCCGTCGCGTCAAACGGGCGACACACGCCGTCGGGCGAGAGCACCATGTTCTCCTGGTAAAGGTAGCCGCGGGTCTCGGCATTGACGCTGACGCCACCGGCCAGGGCGATATCGCACTCGCCGGTGAGCAGGCTCTGGCAGGCCAGGTGGATGTTGACCAAGGACGTGGAACACGTCGTGTTGACGGTGATCGCCGGGCCGGTGAGGTCAAGCTTGTTCGCCACCCGGGTGCACAGGTAGCCGGGCTCGTTCAGCCCTGCCACGTTGTACCAGTCGGCGAGGGAACCGCCAGTCTCGGCAACGCGGCGCATCCAGGCCAGGTTGCTGCTCGCTCCAGCGAAAAGGCCGATCAGGCCCTCGAACTTGCCCGGATCGTAGGCGGCGTTCTCGAGCGCGGTCCAGACGACTTCGTGCAACACCTGAAGCTGAGGATCCATGGTCGCCGCGTCCTGCGCCGTGTAACCCATCAACACGGCGTCGAACGCATGCTTGCGGCCGACAAAGCCGCGCCTGCGGACATAGTCCGGACGTTGCATCAAGGCCGGATCGACACCGGCTTCCCGCAGTTCGTCGTCGGACAACTCGACGAATCCCTCGCGCCCTGCCTTGAGCAGCTCCCACAACGCATCGACATCGTCGGCAGAAGGAAATCGCCCGGCCATGCCGATAACGGCGATCTCCAGGCCGTTGCGGGAGCTCGCGTGTGTATCTGCCATCATTTCCATGCTGTTCGTCCTGCTCATAGCCTGATGTGTATCCCTGGAGTGGCCGCGATCACGACGCCCGTCGCGACCGCGCCTGGAAGATCCGCTGTTTGGCCGCCGAGGTCGCCGCCGAACGATCCTCTCGCGGCACGCTGCCCCGATCGATCAGCTGCGCCTGTCCGGCGATTGTCGGGTACTGGAAGAAATCGGCGATGGCGATATCCATCCCTAACGCCGAACGCACGGCGACCTGCAAGGCGATGGTGCGCAACGAATTGCCACCGATGTCGAAGAAGTTGTCCGTGGTACCGATGCGTGCCACCGGAGTATCGAGCACCTGCGACCAGACAGCCGTCAGCGCGCGTTCCGTCACGCCGGATGCCGCGACATGGTCACGCGCGATCGTCTCGATGTCGTGAACGGGCGGCAGGGCCTGCCGATCGACCTTGCCGTTAGCCGAGAGTGGCAACCGATCCAGCATCGCGAAGCGGCATTGCTGCATATACGCGGGCAAGGTGTCGACGAGGCTGCGACGCAGCTGCACCATGAAGGCCGCGGTGTCTGCCGCCGCACCGGCCGCGGGCACCACGTAACAGGCGAGGACCTGGTCCGCCAGTTCGCCGGTGACCGTCGCCACGGCATCGGCGACCAGCGGATGCTCGCGCAGGCGGGCCTCCAGCTCACCCAGTTCGACGCGAACACCGCGCAACTTCACTTGATGGTCGAGCCTCCCGAGATACTGGATCTGACCGTCTTCAAGCCACCGCGCAAGGTCGCCTGTGCGGTAGAGTCGCTCGACCGAACCGTGCAGCGCACGCGTGACGAAGCGCTCCGCCGTAAGCTCTGGCTTGTTGAGATATCCCTGTCCGACCTGCACTCCGCCGATGTGCAGCTCGCCGGGAACGCCGATCGGTTGTTCACGGCCGCGCTCGTCGAGGACGTATAAGCGCGTGTTCGCGATGGGACGGCCGATCGGTACGATGCCATCGGGACGCAGCACATCGAACGGCCACCAGCTCACTTCGATCGCCGTCTCGGTCGGTCCATAATGATTGATCAGCCTTATACCAGGGAACGCCGCGATGCTTTCGGCCTGCAATTCACGGCTGATCGCTTCGCCGCTTGCCATGAGAAAGCGCAATGCGACGAGTCGGCGCGGCTCGGCCGCGCGCAGGAACATCTGGAGCATCGATGGCACGAAGTGCAGCACGGTAACGCCATGGCGCGAGGCTGCATTCTCGATGTAACGCGGGTCCTTGTGCCCCTCGGGCGCGGCAAGGACCACCGTGGCGCCGACCATCCAGGGCCAGAACATCTCCCAGACCGAGACATCGAAGCCCAGCGGGGTTTTGTGCATGACCCGATCGGAAGCGACAAGATCGAACTGCCGCTGCATGGCGTGCAGTCGGTTGCATACGCCGCGGTGTGCATTGAGCGTACCCTTCGGCACGCCGGTCGAGCCCGAGGTGTAGATGACATAGGCCAGGTCGTCCGGGGCCACGACGTGCCCCCCGCGATCGGAGGGCCATGCATCCCAGACGGTGGCACCCACATCGACGATGGCGGCCCGGTGACCGGCCAGCCGCAACGCAGTAGCGGTGTCGGCCAGCACCACCGACGCACCACTGTCCTGAAGCATGTAGCGCAGGCGGTCATCGGGCAGCGCATGATCCAGCGCGACGTAGGCCGCGCCCGCCTTCATGATCCCGAGCAGACAGGCGAGCATGGCCGGGGAACGCGCCATGCCATGCCCTACCCGTTCGCCCGGCACGATGCCATGCGTCGTCCGCAGGAAGGCCGCGATACGCTCGGCCCACTCATCCAACTCGACGTAGCTTAGTTGTCCCGCATCATGAATGACGGCGATTGCATCGGGCGTGGCAGCGACGCTGGCCTCGAATAGTCCGATAAGCGTGTCGTGCTGCGGAAAGGCGACATGCGTGTCGTTCCATGCCGCCAGGCGGGCCGCATCTCCGGGCGCAACGATGGGCAGGTCCGCAAGGAGGGTTTCCGGATCGGCCAGCACCACATCAAGGATTTGACGGAATTGCGCGGCCATGCGTTCGATACGCGGCGTATCGAACAGTGCGGTCGCGTAGGCCCAACGCAGGCTCAGACCGGTCGCCGATTCCGCAATCTCCAGCTCGAGGTCGCACTTCACTCCGTTGAAGGCGGAATCGAGCACGTCTAGCTGCAGCCCTGGCAGGCTTGCCCGGGCGACCTCGGCCGGATGCAATGAGAACATCACCTGGAACAAGGGGGAAAAAGCGCGCGAGCGCTCGGGATTGAGCCGCTCCACCAGCCACTCGAAGGGCAGCGCGGCATGCTCCATGGCAGCCATGGTGTCGTCGTGCACGGAACGGACGAAGGCGTCGAAGCTCGTCGCCGGATCGATCGCCGCCCGCAGAACCACCGTATTGACAAAGAAACCGATCATCGGTTCGAGGTCCACCTCATCGCGCCCGGCCACCGGTACGCCGAGTGTGATGTCCTGCTGCCCGGACAGCCGATACAACAGCGCGGTGAAAGCCGACTGCAGGATGACGAAGAGCGTGGTGCGGCGTTCGCGCGCGAAGACACGCAGGCGATCGAGCAGGTGCTCGCCGATCGTATCGTTAAGCGCCGCGCCGTCGAAGGACTGGCGGGCCGGTCGCGGTCGGTCCGTCGGCAGCGCATGCACGGGAGGAAGACGGTCGAGCCGTTGTTGCCAATAACCAAAGATGGATTCGGGGACGTGTGCAAGGCGTTGCCGCTGTCGACGCGCGTGATCGGCGTACTGCAGGCGCAGCGGTGGCAGGAAGGCAGGTCGCCCCGCGCGATACGCCACGTAATGTGCCTGGAACTCGCGGACCAGTACACCCACCGACCAGGCGTCCGCCGCGATATGATGCAGGGTGACCAGGAGGACGGCTTCGTCGTGCGCACAGTGCAGCAGGGCGCCGCGTAGCATGTCGTCGCGTGCCAGGTCGAAAGGCTGGGTGGCCTCGGCCGCGATCTCCGCGGCGATCCAGGCGTCGCGGGAGGTCACCGAACCCTCCGGAGGACGTCGGCAGGGAAAAACTGCCGGCATCGGTGCCCGCACGACCGCGTGCACGTCGGCGCCATCGCCGGCAAACCGTGTACGCAGCACGTCGTGCCGGGTCAGGATGGCGTCGAAAGCGGCGCGAATGGCGTCGACATCGATCTCGCCGCGCAGGCGGATGGCGACCGGAAGGTGGTAGTGGGCGCTGCCGCCTTCGAGCCGATCGATGATCCATAGGCGTTGCTGGGCAAACGACAACGGCGCCCGCGCACTGCGACGCAGGGCGTCGACCAGCGCCTGTTCGTCACGACGGAGGCGTTCGATCAACGCCTCGGGCACCTCGTCGATCGGGTACTCCACGTCGAGCCGATCGCCATCCAGCGCGATCACGATGTCGTGCCGTTGCAGTTCACGCATCAGTCCTTCGATGTCACCGGATGTCATCAGGCAGGCTCACCGAGACGGGCCCTGTGCTGAGCGGCGGCGGTCGTGGCTTCGGCTTCGTCGAGCGCGGCGACGATCGCGTCGCCCAGGCGGGTGATCTGCGGCTCATTCATCAGCGAGCAGTGGTTGCCATGAATCGATACCACGCGCAACTGCTCCCGCTGTAGCACCGCACTCCAGCCCAGGCTCTCATCCCACCGGCTCTCGCCGTTGGCCGAGAACAAAGTAACCTTGGCCCGCAGCGTTCCTGGGCGGAAGTCGTAAAGGGCAACATCCATGCTGTGACGATAGGCCAGGTGCCGAACGGCCAGCTCGTTGTCGACACCCTGGGGGATGAAGCCGGCCTCGCGCATGCGATCCAGCATGGTCTCGTAGTCGCCCCTGCCCGCCAGTTCACGCATGCCTGCGACGATCGGCTCGGGCAAGGTCTTGGGCAGCATGCGCATGATCGATCCGACCGGGTCGAAGGCCAGTGCGTCCTCGCGGTTCGAACCGTCGGCAGCCACCTCGAACGGAAATTCGTACTCACGGGGAGTATCGATCAAACCGAGGAATTCGACATCGTCGCCCGCGGCTTCAAGCTGCACGGCTATCTCGTGCGAAATGGAACCACCCGCCGACCAGCCGGCTACCCGATAAGGACCCTCCGGTTGCAGGTGGCGCATGCCATCGATGTACAACGCCGCCATCTCGGCGACCGAAGTCAGTGGCGTTTCGCCTGCGATCAGGCCACGTGCGGCGAATCCATGCATGGGAATATCACGGTCGATCCAGTCGGCCAGGGTGAAGGCGTAACCGATTTCGCCCAGGCCCGCATGGACGATGAACAGGGGGCGGCGCGTTCCGTCGTCTCGTACGGTGGAGACGTTGGGAAAGGCCGAAGCGCCCTCCTCACCCCGGACGACAGCTGCCAATGCCGCCACCGTGGGGTTGGAGAACAGCAGGCGCAGCGGAATCTCTACACCGAAGCGTTTGCCCAGTCCATAAACCATGGGCAACGCAAGTACCGAATTGCCGCCCAACTCGAAGAAATCGTCGTTTCGCCCGACCGTTTCCAGTTCCAGCAAAGCCTGCCAGTTTTCCGCGATCACGCTCTCGACCTCATCGGCCGGCGCCTCGTAGTCGCGCGTGACGACGGACGCACGTCCGGGCGGCGGCAAACGATCGCGATCGAGCTTGCCGTTCGCGGTCAGCGGGTAGGCAGGCAGGATGACGAAGGCGCTGGGCAGCATGTAGTCGGCGAGTTCCTCCAGCAGCTTGTGACGTAATTCCGACGTCGCCAGTTGCGCGCCGTCCTCGGCGATCAGATAGGCAACAAGGCGCTTGTCGCCGGGCCGGTCTTCCCGGGCGATCACCGTTGCCGCCCGCACGCCGTCGCAAGCGACGAGACGCGCTTCGATTTCGTTGAGCTCGATGCGAAAGCCACGGATCTTCACCTGAAAATCGTTACGGCCCAGGTACTCCAGCTCGCCATTCGCCTGCCAGCGGGCCAGATCGCCGCTCTTGTACATGCGCGGTCGCGATGGATCGAACGGATTGGCGATGAAACGTTCCGCCGTCAGGTCGTCGCGATGCAGGTAGCCACGCGCGACGCCGGGGCCAGCCACGTACATTTCCCCGGTGACACCCGGCGGCACCGGCTCCCGCTGGCCGTCGAGCACGTAGATGCGCAGGTCGTTCAAGGGACGACCGATCAGACTGCCTCGTCCGCTGCCGATGGTCTCGCGTGATAGCGGCCGATACGTGGCGTGGACGGTGGTCTCGGTGATGCCGTACATGTTCACCAGCCGCGTTGATTGTGGGTCGTTGCACTCGATCCACGGCTTCAACGAATGCAGTTCCAGCGCTTCTCCGCCGAACACGACATAACGCAGGCTGTGTTCACCGCCTTCTTCTTGCTGTGCAGTGATGAAGCGACGGAAGGCACCTGGCGTCTGGTTCAGTACGGTGACCCCCTCGCGGCAGGCAAGTGCGTAGAACTCGCGAGGCGAGCGCGCGCAATCCGCCGAAACGATGACGAGGCGGCCACCGTAGGCCAACGCGCCCCAGATCTCCCAGACCGAGAAATCGAAGGCGTACGAATGGAACAACGTCCAGACGTCGCTGGCATCGAAGGCGAAGTCGGGCTGGGTGGTGGACATCAGCCGGTGCACGTGACGATGCTCGATGAGCACGCCCTTCGGTCGACCCGTCGAGCCGGAGGTGTAGATCACATAGGCAAGATCGCTGGCATCCAGACCAGCGACGATCGGCGTGGTCGACGGATAACCGGCGAGAGCGGCGGCGTCATCGAGCAGAATCGGAGTCTTGCCCTCCACGTGGACGCGAGCAGCGAAGGCCGATTCGGTCACGATCGCCAGGGGTGCGCTGTCTTCGAGCATGTAAGCCAGGCGATCGTCCGGATAGCCCGAATCGAGGGGAATATAAGCCGCGCCCGACTTGAGCACGCCGAGGATGGCGACGATAGTCGACAGCCCACGATCCACGCAGATGGCGACGAGTTCATCGGGACCCGCGCCTTCGACGATCAGGCGGTGCGCAAGTCGGTTGGCACGCGTATCGAGCTCCCCGTAGCTCATCGAGCTACCCTCGAAGGTCAGCGCTATCGCATGGGGATGTGCAGCGGCGTGGGCTTCGAACAAACGATGGATGGGCTCTGCAGGTTCTTCTGCCAGCGCCGCGCCATCGAGACCGAGCAGCTTCCGTCGCTCGTCGGCCGTCATCAAAGGCTGGCGGGCGATCGGCCGTTCGTCGTCGGCCAGCATACCGTCCAGTAGCGTGAACCACTGCGTGAGCATGCGTTCCGCACTGATGCGATCGAACAGCGCCTCGGTGAATCGCAGGTCGAGAACGAAGCCGTCCGCCTGTTCGATCACGCACAAGGCCAGGTCCATGCGTGGCGGCGCGCGGTCGTACTCGCCGGCATGCCAGCCCTCAGGACGAGCCTGGGCGGCATCCAGATGGCGATCGAAGCAGAACGTCGTCTGGAACAGCGGATGATGCCCGCTGGCGAGGCGCGGGCGTGCCTGTTCGACGACACGTTCCAGCGGCGCCTGTCGCTTCTCCATCGCCGACACCCACTCGACACCTACACGACGCACATAAGCCGCCGTGGTTTCGTGATCCAGGGACGTCACCCGAACGGCGAGCGTGTTGCCGAAGGGTCCGACCGTCCTCCCCAGGGGGTCACTATCGCGGAAGGATACGGTCACCCCTGTCACCACGTCTTCCTGCCGCGACAAACGCGACATCAACGAGGACCAGGCGGCGAAGAGCACAGCCTCCACCGGCGTATCGTGGCGCGTCGCCAAAGCGCGAAGCCCAGCGGCCGTGGCGGCTGGTATGGTCGAACGGACGGAGCCCCTGGCGCCCCGGTGCTCTAAGGGGCGGGAGCGGTCAAGCGGCAGTTCGAGCAGGGCTGGCGCACCTTCCAACCGTGTCTTCCACCAGCTGGCGTCGTCGTCCAGGCGGCGTTCGTGCAGCCACCCGCGCTGCCATACGGCGAAATCCGCGTAGCGGAGTCCAGGGGATGGCATCGGGACGTCAGCCATCGCGAGAGAGGCCGCGTACGCGGCGCCGAGATCCGCCTCCATGATGGGCAGTGAGTTCGCGTCGGCAGCTATGGCATGCACAGCCAACACGAGCACGTGCGTGACCGTGTCCAGATGAACCAGCGTGCATCGGATCAGCGGACCAGCCTGCAGATCGAACGGACGTGCGATCTCGGATTCCGTCCACGTATCGAGCGACGCGGTGCGCTCATGCTCGACTACCGACGACAGATCGACGTGGTGAAGTGCTACGTCACGGCCCTCGACAGGGATCTGCCGTGTACCGCCCTCCCCGGCATCGAAGCGCGTATCGAGAAGTTCATGGCGTCGCACGAGGACCTTGAGCGCCGTGCGCAGCGCATCTTCATCCAACGAGCCGTCCACGCGAATGCGCAGGAGCCGGCAGGCCTCCTCGGCAGCCAGGCCAAGGTGATCGGTGAGCCATAGCCGTTCCTGCGACCATGACAACACCGCCGGACTGGAAAGCAGCGTCTGTGCGGGGGTATTCATCGGAACATCCTTGAAATTCATGATAGGCCAGCGCTCCGACGGTCGATCGTCGCCGCAAGCTCGGCGAGGGTGGCCGCCTGGAAGACATCGGTAAGCGATATGTCGCTCGCGAGAGAGGCGCGGACCGCCTCGTGCAGCCGCACGGCGGCCAGCGAATGGCCGCCAAGGTCGAAGAAATTGTCATCGCGACCGATGGGCGCAACCTGCAGCAGGTCGTGCCAGATCGCAGCGACGCGACGTTCGGTGTCGCTATCCGGTGCCGCGAATTGCGCAGCCGCCACTGCCGACACGCCAGGCACGGGCAAGGCGCGGCGGTCGACCTTGCCATGGGCGGTCAACGGCCATGCGACCAGGACAGTGAAGCTTGCCGGAACCATCGGTTCGGGCAACACCGCGAGCAAGGCCTTGCGCAGATCGCCGGGTTCGGGTGTCTGGCCGTCCACGGGAATGAGGTAGGCGGCGAGGCGCCTGTCACCGGCAACATCCTCGCGGAGCATCACCAATGCCTCGTGCACACCGGCGCATTCCGAAAGGCGCGCTTCGATCTCGCCCGGCTCGATGCGATGACCACGAAGCTTGACCTGATGATCGGCCCGCCCGATGTACTCGAGCGCCCCGTCGGCTCGCCAACGAGCCAGATCGCCGGTGGCATACATCCTTCCCCCGTCGACCGCGAACGGATCGGCGAGGAAGCGCTCCGCGGTCAGCGATGATCGATCGAGATACCCGCGGGCGACGCCGTCGCCACCTACGTACAACTGCGCTGCCACGCCAACCGGTACCGGCTGGCGAAACGTATCGAGAATATAGGCGCGAACATTCGGCAAGGGGCGCCCGATAGTAGGAACCGTGCCAACCACGGTCGCGAAGGTGCTATCTACGGTGCACTCGGTGGGACCGTAGACGTTATGCACCGCGCTGCCAGGCAACGCGGCAAGCCGCTGCCACAGCGACACGGAAATCGCCTCGCCACCGACCAACACGCGTTTCACGCCGAGGTCGCCACGCACGGCGAGAAGAGGCTCGAGCTGCGCCGGCGTGCAATCGAATACGTCGATGCGCTGCTCGTCCAGAAAAGCACGAAGGGCAGCCGGATCGTTTCGTACGGCCGCCGGCACGATGACCAGCGTGTGGCCTGAGAGCAGTTGGACGATGCCTTGCCAGGCCGCATCGAAGGTCAGTTCCGCGTTCAGTGCGACCCGCGAACCGTCTTCGATCCCTTGCATCACGGTGTACTGCAGCGCCCGCCACAAATGCAACACCTGCGCGTGTTCGACGAGCACGCCTTTCGGCGTGCCCGTCGAACCCGACGTGTAGATGACATAAGCGAGGGAGTGCGTATCGATGGTATCCACCAACACGGCTTCGTCCGGGCACGGTTCGTCCAGGCAAAGGATGGTCGGGCTGCCGAACGCCAGCTCGCTCGCGAGTGCAGTCACGGTAAGAACGAGCGTAGGAGCGAAGTCGTCGTAAAGCATGGCCAGACGAGCTGGCGGGTGGCGTGGATCCAAGGGCACGTGCACAGCGCCGGCCTTGAGCGTTGCCAGCACACCGACCAACGCATCGACGCCACGCGGAGCGACCAGCGCGACACGCGATCCAGCGCGGACGCCTGATGCATGCAGGCGTGATGCCCAGGCGTCGCTACGGCGATCCAGCTCGGCGTACGTCAGCTCGACGCCCTCGTGCGCGACGGCGACTCGGCGTGGTGTGGCTTTCGCCTGTTCGGTGAAACGCCCGTGGATGGTCGTGCTCGAACTTGCCGGCATGCGCAGACCGTTGGCCAGCCCGATTACTTGACGACGTTCATCATCGCCAAGCAGGGGCAACTGGCCCATCGGACGCATGACGCCGCGTTCATCGTCGTCGACGATGGCTCGCAGCAGGCATTCCAACCGCTCCTGCATGAGTGCGATGGTTCGCTCATCGAACAGGTCGCTGGCGTACTCCCACTCACAATGTAGCCCGTCGCCCTCCTCGATGATGTTGAGCGTGAGGTCACATTGCGCCGTGCTGCCGTTGGCGACCAGCTGCTGCAGATCGATACCCGGCAATCCGTGGGGTGCCAGTCCCGCGTTCTCATAGCGGAACATGACCTGGAACAAGGGCCCATGAGCGAGCGCGCGGGCCGGACGAACCGCCTCGACGACACGATCGAAGGGAAGGTCCTGGTGTTGGAACGCGTCGAGTGCGATACGGCGGGTATCGGCAAGGAAGCTGCCAAAATCCTCCGTAAGATCCACCCGCCCCCTCATCACCAAAGTGTTGACGAAGAAGCCGATAAGATCGGCCGTCTGCGGGTGCTCCCGATTGGCTATCGGCGTACCGACGCAGATATCTTCCTCGCCACTATGCCGGGCAAGTAGCAGCTGGAAGGCCGCGAGCATGGTCATGTACATCGTGCAGCCATGACGCTGCGCCAGCCGGCGCAGCGGGGCATCGAGCCCGGCGGAGAGCACCGCGCGACGATGTGATCCGCGATAGCTGAACACGGCGGGGCGTGGTCGGTCGGTGGGCAAGCCCAGCAACAGAGGGGCATCGGCCAGCCTGTTTCGCCAGAAGTCGAGCTGCGCCTCCATCCGGGCGCCATCGAGCCATTGCCGTTGCCAGGCCGCGTAGTCGGTGTACTGGATCGGCAGCGGTCGCAATGGCGACGGACGCCCCTCACCGAAGGCGGCATACAGCGCAGCCAGCTCACGCATGAAGACCGCGATCGACCAGCCATCGCCCACGATGTGTTGAAGATTGATCAGCAACACATGTTCGTCCGAGACCGTTTGAAGCAGGGCCGCCCGGAAAAGCGGCCCTTCGGCCAGATCGAAGCGCCAGTTGGCATGGTCATGCCGCAAACGCTTCACCTCGATGTCGCGCTCCACCGCCGGCAGGGCCCGCAGGTCGATCCGCTCCAGGGCCGCGAAGGGTGGGAGAATACGCACTCGCGGCTCGCCATCCACGGTGGGAAAGCACAGTCGCAAGCCTTCGTGACGCTCGACGATAGCCGCGAAAGCCATGGACAGCGCATCGCTGTCCAGATTGCCGCGCAGCAGCAAGGCGCGCGGAATGTTGTACGCGCTGGCCGCATTGCCCAGCCGCGCGAGCATCCATAACCGCTGCTGTGCGAACGACAGCACGGGCTCGTCCGCGCGCCGCGGAATGGATGCGACAGCCCCACCTGGCGCCTGCTCGTCGAGCCAGCGCGCGAGGTCGCGAATCGCCGGGTGCTCGAAGATCACCCGCAACGGCATCTCCACGGAAAAGCGGGTGCGAATCGCGGATGCCAACTGCGTCGCCAGCAGGGAGTGACCACCGAGTTCGAAGAAATGGCCGAAGACGCCACGTGGTGCATGCCCGAGCAGTTCGCCGTAAAGAGCCAGCAACGTCGCCTCGGTACCCGTTGCCGCAGGTTCGTCCGTTGCCGTGGATACCGGCTGCGAAGGCGATGGAAGCGCCCTGCGGTCTAGCTTTCCGCTCCCAGTGGAAGGCAAGGCATCGAGCCAGATGAATTGCGATGGGATCATGTACTCCGGCAGCTGCGCGGCCAGCAGCGCACGAAGACCGATCGCGTCGACGCGCCCTTCCCCGCCCGGCACCACGTAGGCGACCAGACGCGCGCGATCGGTGCTTTCGCCTTCCCACAGGATCACGGCGGCCTGGGCAACCCGTGCGTGTTCGACCAGCACGCTTTCGATCTCGCCGGTTTCGATGCGGAAACCACGCAGCTTGATCTGTCTGTCCAGGCGCCCGAGATACTGGATCTGCCCATCCGCCAGCCAGCGGGCACGATCACCTGTCCGGTATATCCGCTCGCGCTTACCAGCGATCGTTCTCTCGACAAAGCGTTCAGCGGTCAGGTCCGGCTGGTTGAGATAGCCCTTACCGACCTGCACACCGGCGATGCACAGCTCGCCGGCCACGCCTACGGGTTGTTCGCGGTCGGATGCGTCCAGGATGTACGTGCGTACATTGGCCGTCGGCCGGCCGACGGGAACGACGCGATCGGCCCGAAGCGTGTCGAAGCACCACCAGGTCACTTCGATCGCGGTTTCGGTGGGACCGTAATGGTTGTACTTGCGCACGTGCGGAAACAACTGCACACACTGCGCCTGCAACTCGTATGAGAGCGCTTCGCCGCTGGTGAGAAGGTAGCGAAGATCCGGTAGCGATACGGCCGGATGCGCGCGAAGGAAGGCATGCAACATCGACGGGACGAAATGCGCGACGGTGATGCGCCGATCGGCCAGCAGCCGCGCCAGGTAATCGGGATCCCGATGTCCCTCGTGCGCCGCCAGTACCAGCGTGGCGCCCGCGGAAAGCGGCCAGAAGATCTCCGACACCGAGACGTCGAAGCTCAATGGCGTCTTCTGCAGGACGCGATCCGAGCCACCGAGATTGAATTGCGCCTGCATGCCCTGAATCCGGTTGCAGACGCCACGATGCAGGTTGAGCGTGCCCTTCGGGCGGCCGGTCGAACCCGAGGTATAGATCACATAGGCCAGTTCGCCTGCTGACGCGAGCGCAGCCGGCAAGGCTGCATCGACACCCTCTTCGTCGAGCGCGTCGGCGAGAAGCACGGGCACCCCGGTCAGATCGGTAAATACCACCGCGTCCTCGGCACGACTGACCAGGGCCGTCGCGCGACAGTCGCCTACCATCCATAGCAGCCGCTCCGCCGGTAGAGAGGGGTCCAGCGGCACGTACGCTGCGCCCGTCTTCATGACGGCGAGCAGGCTCACGACCATCTCGATGCAGCGCCCCATGCCGACGCCGACGACATCGCCGGCGCCGATGCTGTACCGGCTCGCCAGGACGCGGGCAAGGCGGTCGCTGAGGCGGTTCAGTTCGCTGTAGCTGCACTCGCGATTCCCTTCGACCAAAGCGATCTGCGAAGGCGATGCCTGCACTGCGCGGAGCACCAGCGAGACCAGGGTCGCCTCGGTATCGACAGGAAAATCCGTCGCATTCCAGCCGGCGATTCGTTGCGCGTCGTCGGTGGTGCGAATCGGATAATCGGCCAATCGACGCGAAGGATCCTCGATGACGCCATCGAGCAGCGTCTCGAAAGCACGGTCCATGTTCTCGATCGTTGCCCGGTCGAATATATCGGTGTTGTAGTTCCAGCGCGCGAGCAGGCCGTCCGCGTTCTCCCGCACCGTCAGCTCGAGGTCGAACTTGACCGAGGCGTGCTCGTCGTTTCGCAGCGGGGCGATGCGCAGCCTGGGAAGCTCGATCGCGCCCACCGTGGCGGCACGGTTGTTCTGCAGGGTAAATGACAACTGGACCAACGCATTGTAAGCGAGACTACGGGCTGGGTTGATACGGTCGACAAGCATTTCGAACGGCACGTGATGATGGTCGTGGGCTTCGAGCATCATCGTGCGCGATGCCTGCAGGAGATCCAGGAAGGTCCGCTCGCCGTCACAATCGCTACGCAGGACGAGCGTATTGGTGAAATAGCCGATCATCGAGGCAAGCTCGGGACGGGTGCGTGCCGATATCGGCGTGGCGATCGCGATATCGCTCTCTCCACTCCAGCGCGATACGAGCAGGGCGAACACCGCTTCGAGCAGTGTGAACAAGGTGACATCACAGCGTGTGCAAAGCGCCTTCAGGGCGGCATCGTGATGTGCGCCGAAGCGCCGCGTGTGGCGGCCGCCATGGATGGTGCGTCGCGGCGGTCGCGGCCTGTCGAGCGGCAACGCATGCACTTCCGGCAGGCCTTGCAGCCGGCGTGTCCAGTAGTCGAGCTTGTCATCCAGCACGGCGCCTTGCAGCCAACCCGTAAGCCAGAGCGAGTAGTCGGCGTACTGCACCGGCAGCGCAGGCAAGGGGTTTGCAAGACCATCGCGATAGGCCTCGTAGAGCTTGCACATCTCATCGAGCAGGACGTCCATCGACCAGCCATCCGAAGCGATGTGATGCTTGGTGATCAGCAGGACGTGCCGATCGGCATTCAGCCGGATCAGCGTCGCCCTTAGCATCAAGTCATGTGCGAGATCGAAGGGCGTCTTCGCTTCGATGGCGGCGAGTCGCTCCATGGCGGCCTCGCGGTCGGCCACCGGCATCGGCAGCAGGTCTTTCCAGGTAACGGAAAGGACAGCGCGGTCGTTGACGATCTGCACCGGGCGGCCCTCACCGCCCTCGCGAAAGACGGTACGCAGGCTCTCGTGCCGTTCGACGATCGCGCGCAGCGCGCGTTCCAATGCACTGCGGTCGAGCTCGCCACGAAGGTCCAGCGCAGCGGCCATATTGTAGTGGACGCTCCCCTCTAGCTGGTCGATAAGCCAGAGGTTTTGTTGCAGGAACGACAGCCCTACCGGTACACCTTCCGGCCGGCGAGGAATGCGTTCGGGAGCGGCGGGAGCGGCGGATGCCGCCTGCAGGCGAACCCTCAGTTGCGGCTTGAAATCCTGGATGCGCCGGGTCAGCTCGGGCGTCAGCGACTCCCTGGCGCCACGCACCCGCAGTGCGTCGCCGTCAAGGTAGAGGCGAATGCCGGCGCGCCGCAGTTCGACCAGCAGGCTTTCGATGTCATCGTCGAGGATGTTTGCGTCCGTCATGTCGTTCCGAGTTCCGTCATTGGTTACTCCCTGCCGCGCGCTCAGGCCTCGGCCTTCGCCGGGTGCCGGGCTTCGGCGCACCACCGAGCCAGTTCGCTCAATCGTGAGCGCTCGAAGACCACACGCAACGGCACGTCGATACTCCATTCCTGACGCAATCGGGCGGCGACGCGCATCGCAAGCAGGGAGTGACCGCCCCGCTCGAAGAAGTCGTCATCGGCGCCGACTGTCTCGATCGCGAACAGATCGCTCCAGATCGACGCGAGCACGCGCTCCTCGCCCGTGAAGGGCTCCCGATGAAGCCGGGCCACCGCCAGTGCCGGTTCTGGCAGGGCGCGGGCATCAATCTTGCCGCCCGGCGTCATCGGCAACCTGGCCAGGACCACGTGCGCCGAGGGAATCATGTAATCGGGCAAGCGACCGGTCAGCGCATCGCGAAGGGCCCCGGCAAACCCCGCATCGTCCGCACACGACGCGTCGTCCGGCACCACGTACGCAACCAGCCGACGATTCGAGCCCTCACCCTTCACCCGCACGTGGGCCTGGCGTACGGACGCCAACGCTTCCAGCGCCGATTGCACTTCACCCGGTTCTATGCGGAAGCCGCGGATCTTTACCTGGGCGTCGATGCGGCCCAGGAACTCGATCTCGCCATCGCCGCGATAGCGCGCCAGGTCACCCGTGCGATAGAAACGGCGGCGTCCGAATCGCGGTGGATCGACCGTCACGAACGCGCGCGCCGTGACCTCGGGCAGCCCGACGTATCCTGTGCCGACACCCTCGCCACCAAGCAGGAGTTCGCCGGGAGCGCCGAAAGGTACCGGTCGAAGATCGGCATCGACCAGGCAGACCACAACGTTGTCGATAGGGCGACCGATCGGAACGGCACCGCGAAAGTCGGCCGAGAGCGTGTGGCAGATAGCGCCGATCGATGCCTCCGACGGTCCGTAGAAATTGTGCAGGCGCACCTGCGGGAGCACATCCGCGCAGCGCCGGGCCAGCGTCGGCGTGGTCTCTTCCCCACCCACCACGATGTCCCTGAGCCGGATGTCCGAGGCTTCCCCACCGTCCGCCGCGAGATGCTCGAGGTACAGGCCGAGCAAGGCCGGGGTGAAGTCGGTGAAGGTGACCTCGTGTCCAACTACCAGCCGGGCCACGTCGGCGATGTCGAAGGGCCCGTCGAAACGTGGCACGACGGTGGTGCCGCCCTTGATCAACGGCCAGAAGAACTGCCAGACCGCGGAATCGAAACAGTGGTGCGTGGTCTGCAGGACGACTTCGTCGGCAGCAGCATTGAAATGGCGGCTCATGAAGACCAGACGGTTCACGATACCGCGGTGCAGGTTCAGCGCCGCTTTCGGCGTACCCGTCGAACCCGACGTGTGAACCGCGTAGATCGTCGCTTCGGAATCGTGCGGCATATCCGGATTCGCCGCGCTTCGACGACGATCCGCCATGACCAGACATGGCGGTACGCCGCCTGTATCGGTGCGGGTATCGCTGATGAGAACCCGCTTTGCGCCCAGCGCCGCGATAGCAAGACGGCGACGCTCGTCGGGCCATGCGATATCGATGGGGGCAAAGGCAGCGCCGGCCTTCATGATGGCAAGGAAGGCAAGCGGCACTTCGACGCCAGGGGACATCACCACGGGAACCAGTTCGCCGGGGCCGACGCCATCGGCGATCAGCGACCCCGCCAGCGCATTCGCCATGCCGTTGAACTCGGCGTAGGTCCAGCGCTCGCCCGCACTGATCACGGCGGTGTGCAGAGGCGTCAACGCCACCTGGCGTTCGATCAGCCGATGCACGCCCATCTCGTTGGGGTATGCCTTGCCGGTGTCATTGAGCTCCGACATCAACCTGAGGTCGGCCTTGTCGAGGAGGTCGATCGCCTCCACCGGCGTATCGACTTCCGCAAGCACCGCCTCAAGCACCCGTCGATAGGCCGTCAGCATGCGCGCCACGCTCGATGCGTCGAACATGTCGCTGTCCGCGTCCCAACGCAGAGCCAGGCCGTCGGCATCCTCGACAATGGCAATGTCCAAGTCGAACATGGAAGTGACTGTCGCCGAGGGACGGACATCGATCTCCAATCCAGCACATTTGAGCTGGCGGTGATCCACGTTCGGCATGGAGAAAAGGATCTGGAACACGGGCGTGAAACTGGGGCTGCGCTCGGCGCGCACGACTTCGGCGACACGCTCGAACGGGACCTCCTGGTGTTCGTAAGCCTCCAGACAGCGCTCACGGCACGACGCGAGCAGCTCGCGGAACGTCATGCCCGGACTCAGTCGCGCGCGAAGTGCCAGGGTGTTCGCGAAGTAACCGATTAACGGAGCGAGATCCTCGTGCGTGCGTCCTGACACCGGCGTCCCCACCACGATATCGTCGCTGCGGCTCCAGCGTGCGAGGACGACCACCAGGGCAGCATGCAACACCATGAATAAGGTGGCGTCGCCGGCTCGTCCGAGGTCGCGCAAGGCGTCCGTGGTAGTGCGATCGAAACGCCAGGTCAGGCGGCTCGCGACGCTGCCTTTGCGTGGAGGACGCGGATGATCAAGCGGAATGCCGTGTACCTGAGGCAGATCCGCCAGCGCGTCGCGCCAGTAAGCGAGATGGGCAGCCGACCTCCCCTCATCCATACGGCGCCTTTGCCAGGCCGCATAGTCGGCGTACTGGATCGACAACGGCGGGAGAACGACAGGAGCGCCGGCATGCGCCATGGCATAGGCGTCCGAGAACTCCCGCAGAAAAAGATTGATCGACCAGCCGTCGGAGGCGATGTGGTGCATCGCCGCGAGCACGGTCCACACGCCATCCTCGAGCCGGACCAGGCACACCCGGAGCATGGGATCGCGACGCAGGTCGAAGGGCCGTTCGCGGTTCCAGCGAACCAGCCGCACCACTTCCCGCTCGCGTTCGTCTGGCGCGAGCGAGCGCAGGTCGTGCTGGTCCATCTGCACGCTGGCTTCCGCCAGAAGTACCTGCTCAGGCTCTGCGCCATCGTCGCGGATCACCGTGCGCAGCGCCTCGTGCTTGCTCAGGATGGCGGACATGGCAAGACGGGCGGCCTCGATATCGAGGGCACCGCGCACATCGAGCGCCAGGGGTATGACGTACTGCGCGCTGCCCTCCAATTGGTCGATGAACCAGAGTCGCTGCTGCGCGAACGAGAGCGGCCTCGATGTGCCAGATGGAGCCCGTGGAATCGTCGCATCCTCCCCTTCACCGGTTTGTCTCTGCGTGAGGAAGGCGATCAGCTCGTCCTTGCGCGTACGGATCGAAGCACCCAGGGCGGCATCGATCGCGCCCGGCGCGGATCGCGATTTCAGTTGACCGCCATCCACGACAAGACGTATGCCTCGCTCGTGCAACTCCATGATGAACTCACGCGTGTTATTCATACGCTTACCAAACCTGCTCGTGTTCGGTGTGGGGGTCGATGGGCGATGCCACGGCGGTACGGGACACGGCATCGACCAGACCCGCCAGGTCTTCGATGTGCCGTGATTCCAGGAAGTCACGCACGCCGAGATCGACCTCCAGGCGGGCATTGATCGATGCGACCACCCGCGTCGCCAGCAACGAGTCGCCACCGAGTTCGAAGAAGTTGTCGTGACGCCCGATGTCGCCGTAGCCAAGCGCATCCGCCCAAAGCGTCGCCAGGGCCGATTCCGTGCTTGTACGGGGCGCCGCATAGGCGACGCCTTGCGCCGGCCGCCGGCGGTTCCCCAACGCGCTCGCGGATGGCTCGTCACGGCCGATGTCGCGACGTGAGGCGATCTGGCGCGATGCGATGTCCCGCGTGGATACAACAATATGAGCCAATCCGCGGCTGCGCAGTATGCGTTCGAGGGCGTCGAGGCCTTGGTCGACACTCATGGCCTGTTCCAACGCGAGGGCTTTCAGCGCGCGAAGGTGCTCGGGCACATCGGCGTCTTCGGCCATCCCCGTGCGCCAGGCATCCCATCCGATAGACAGCCAACGCGTCGCCGTATCCGTCACGGCGTCCTGTGCGAAGGCATCCAGATGGGCGTTGGCCGCGGCGTAATCGAATTGCTTTATCCCGCCGACCACGGCGGACAACGAAGAGAAGAGCAGCACAAAGGCCGGCGGCGCCGACGCCATGGCATCACGAAGATGATGGACGCCGTCGATCTTTGGCGCGAGTGTCCGCCGGATCATGGCGGCATCTTTTTCACCCAGCAAGCCACGGCCCGGCAAACCGGCGAGATGGAAAACGCCGTCGACCCTGCCGAAGCGTCGCTGCGTGCTCGCCATGCCCGCCACGACGGAGGCGCGGTCGCCCATGTCGACCGCAAAAGCCTCGATCTGCGCGCCCATGGCCTCGATCTCCTGCATGAACGCGATGTCCTCGCGCAGCGTCGCAGGCGTATCGGACGCGGCGATCAGAGCCGGCCAGGCGGTTCGCTCCGGCAACCCGCGGCGACCGAACAACGCGATGCGTACCCCCGGAGTCCTTGCCAGCCATCGGGTCACGGCCTTGCCGATGCCACCGAGACCGCCGGTGACCAGATAGTTACCACCGTCGCATATCTGGGTGTCCTCCTCGCTGGAAAGCGAGACAGGCTCGCATAGCTCGGCCCATAGCCCACCACGACGTAACGCCATGACGCGAGCCTGATCGGTCGGAACCTGCGTCAATGTGGCCCACGGCAACGTCGTCGATGTGTCGATATCGATCACGCCGACCTCGATGAAGTGCAACTCGTCCGCGACCACCCGCGCGGCGCCGGCGAGCATAGCCGCCTCGGGCGCGAGCTTCTCGCTACCGTCGACGCGAAAGGCATCGGCGCTGAGCACATCCAGGGCCGGTGCCGCGTCGAGTACCTGGGGCGAGAGCGCTTGGGCGAGATGAAGCAGTCCCACCAGGGCGGTGGCAGGCGCCATGCCTTCGGCCTGCCACGCGAAGACGACGCGACGTGGCAACCAGGCATCCGCGTGCAACCGGTCGAATAGTGCGATGAAATCGGCGGGCGCGTCGACATCGATCATCGTCGGCGCGATGTGCCGCACGTCGTGACCAGCCGCGCGCCACGCCTCGGCGACGCCCCCCTGCCCGGCGCCGAAGACCAGCACGCGCTCGTTCGGCTTAGCTGGTGGCTGCGGCCGCCGCACGAGTTTCCACGACGGCGCGTAGAACCATGCCTGGATCGGGTTGCGAATCGCACTTCTGTCCTTCGGCGCCGGCGGTTCCCCGGTGGGATCCAGCCAATGGCGCTCGCGCTCGAACGGGTACGTCGGCAAGGGCACGCGTCCGAGGCCCTTCGAAGACGGCCAGCGCACGTGGAGACCCGCACACCACAGCTGGCCCGTGGCCGCGAGCATGCGCCGTTCGTCACCGGCATGGGCCGGGTCGAGCAAGGTAACGACGCGGTCGCCTGACCGGAGTTGCCGGCGAACGAGCTGTGAAAGCGCCCGGCCGGGACCTACTTCCAGGAAGACGACCGACTGGCCCGCGTTCGCAGTCGCAAGACCCTCGGCAAAGCGAACGGTACCGAGCATATGCCGGACCCAGTAGTCGGGGTCGGTAGCCTGCGCGTCCTCGATCCAGTTGCCGGTAAGGTTGGAGATGTAGCGCTGGCGCGGTGGTGAGAGGGAGATGGTCGCCAACGCCGTGCGTAGCCCGGCCGCCGCATCGCGCATGGACGGGCTGTGGAACGCGTGCGACGTCATCAGCGAACGCGTGGCGACGCCATCCTGTTCGAGACGAGCGGCAAGCGCCTCCAGGACGTCGGTTGGCCCGGCGAGCACGACGCTTTCCGATCCGTTGATCGCAGCCAGTACCACGTCGCCATGCAGATGATCCTGCATGGCGCTGGCGGGAGCGGCAACGGCAAGCATGCTACCGGGTGCCTGCGCCTGCATGAGGCGGCCGCGTAAGGCGGCCAGTCGCACGGCGTCCGTGATCGACATGACACCAGCGATGCAAGCGGCTACATACTCGCCCAGACTATGCCCAAGCATCGCGTCGGGTGTCCAACCGCGCTCCCGGCAAACCTGCGAGAGCGCGTAGGTCATGATGAACAACGCCGGCTGTGCCACTTCCGTCTCATTCGCCCGCGGCGCCGCCTCGTCGAACAAGGCCGCGCGGACGTCGTTTTCCGTAGGCTGGCCGGCCAGCGCGAGAAGACAACGGTCCACTTCGTCGCGGAACGATGGCTCGCTCGCATACAAGGTCCGGGCCATACCCGCCACCTGACTGCCCTGCCCCGGGAAAAGCCAAATCACTTTCGGTGCCACGGCAGTCCGATTCGCACCGCCTATGCCTTGTTCGAGTTGCCCGACGGCTTCGGCACGATCCACTGCCACCATGGCCGCACGGAACGCATGGGCGCGACGTCCCTGCTGCAAGGTAAAGGCGACATCGGCCATCGATTGCTCCGGGTGAGCCCGCATGTGCGCCGCGAGTTGCCTCGCCTGATGGTCAAGCGCGGCCTCACTGCCTGCCGACAACACGAGCAATACCGGACCTGACGCGGGCGACGCGGCGCGTGCGCGCGGCTGGCCGAGAATCACGTGCGCATTGCTGCCACCGATACCGAACGAACTCACTCCGGCGCGACGTTCACGACCATCCGCCGGCCACGAGACGGTGTCCCGTGGAATGTGAAAGGCACTGCCTTCTATCCCTAGCGCAGGATGCTCTCGCGTCAGATGAATCTGCCTGGGAAGGACACCATGGTAAACGGCGAGAGTCGCCTTCATCAGGCCGACGATGCCTGCCGCCGTATTCAGGTGACCGAAGTTCGCCTTGGCGGATCCAACGGCACAGTAAGGGCGTCCCGTGGCGGACGGCGGGTAGACCTTAGCCAGCGCGCCGAACTCGATCGGATCGCCCACGGGGGTACCCGTACCATGCGCTTCGATAAAACCGATCGCCTCAGGTGCGACGCCTGCGAAGGCTAGCGCCTCGCGAAGCACCTGCTCCTGCCCGCGCGGACCAGGTGCCGTATACCCCGCTTTCGCCGAACCGTCGTTGTTACTGGCATAGCCATCGATCGTGGCGTACACGTGATCGCCGTCGGCCAGCGCATCGGCATAGCGCTTGAGCAGCACGACGCCTGCACCATCGGCGAAAGCCGTTCCGTTGGCGGCGACGTCGAACGGCCGGCACTGTCCGTCCGGCGAGAGGATGCCGCCTTTGCGGTGGCGATAGCCGACGCCCGCGGGCAAGTCGAGACGCACGCCACCAGCAAGGGCCATATCGCAGTCATGACCAAGGAGGGCCTTGCAGGCCTCGACCACCGCGACCAGCGCAGAGGAGCATGCCGTGTTGACGCTAATACTCGGACCAACGAGGTTCAACCGGTACGACACCAGCGTGGTGAGATAGTCCTTGTCGTTCCCATGCGCGTGCTCAAGCAACGTCTCGTTGAGCGCCTGCCCTCGACGTCCGGGAAGAATGTGATGAAGCATGTAGGTACTGGTAGCCGACCCGGCAAAAACGCCGATCGCACGGGGCTCATCGCCACCCGGATACCCGGCCGACTCGAGCGTTTCGTGACAGCATTCAAGGAACACGCGCTGCTGGGGATCCATGAAGCTAGCCGCGCGCGGGGTGATCCCGAAGAACGCCGCATCGAAGTCTTCGATGCCCTCGAGCGATCGCGTCGAGCGAACATAATCCGGATCACGCAGGTCCGTCTCCGCGACGTGACGATCGCGCAAGGTGGCCTCGTCGATCGGGCGAGCGGTATCGTGACCTTCGATCAATGCCTGCCAGAGCGCATCCACGTTGCCGATACCCGGCAGACGGCACGCCATGCCGATGATCGCGATACGTCCCGCGTTCGCTTCCTCTTCGATTGTCGGATCGATCCTGTCCATCTGTCGCTCCCACCCCATGCCACTACATTTCCTCCGGCCCTCAGGCCGGCATGTCGAGCGTCTCGCGCCGTTCGGTCGAGATGACCTTTCCGTGTTCCATGAAGATCAGTTGGTCGGCCTGGTCGAAATACCGGTCGTCGTGGCTTATGACAAGCACTATCTTGTTCCTGCTCCTGAGTTCGGGAAGCAGCTCGGTATAGAACACGCGCTTGAATTCCGGGTCTTGGTCGGCAGCCCATTCATCGAACACGTAGATATTCCTGTCCTCGAGGAACGCCACCAGCAAGGCGAGGCGCTTTCGCTGTCCGGACGATAGCTCCGTCGTGGAGAACATGCCGTCTTCGATTCGGACCTTCCCGGCCAAGCCGAGCTTTTCCAGGTATACGTTCGCCTTTTCCAATGCCTCCGGGCTCTGCCCGAAGAGATGCGTAAACAGGTAGAAATCGAGGTAGATGGCGCAGATGCCCTCACGCGCGCGATAGACCATGGTCTGGTCGAGTTCGAGGTCGTCGTAGAGCATCCGCCCCGACGTGGCGTTGTAATGGCAGGAAACGATCTTCGCCAGCGTCGACTTGCCCGAACCATTGCCGCCAACGATGAAGGTTACTTCGCCACGGCGAAGTTCCAGCGATATCGGTCCGATGCTGAAACCGTCGGTACGCGGATACGTAAAGCCGACGCGCTCCAGACGGACGCTGTTGCAGACCGGCGGGTGTGGATCGTCCACGGCCGCCTCGGTAGGCATCGACCCTAGAAGGGTATTGAGCTTGCCTAAGGCGACTGTGCCCTGCACGAGACCGGGAAAGGTGTTGGCGATGATGCCGACGGGGCCGATGATGTAGAGCATCGCCATGACGATGCTGACCAGCAACTCGGTGCTCAGGCCGTACAACGGCGCCGCCACGAAGCTGATCGCACCGATCGCGACCAGTCCGATCAGATTGCCGTAATGAACGGCAAGGAAGAGGATGGCGTTGCCACGGCGCAGCCAGCGGACGATGTTGGCCTCGTCCTTGCGCATGCCGTCATCCATGAACTGTTCGTATCTCGCCGCGCTGAGCTTGAGTTCCTTCGCACCGCGCACCTGGGCGCCAATGCTCTCCTGCACGCCATCGCGTGCTTCGCGGGCGCGACGGAAGTAGCGCTGCCCGAGAACCAGCGGCAACCGGTAGCTGAGCACGCCAAAGGTCAGTACGCAGACCACGAGCACGAACACCTTTACGTGCAGGAAAGCCATGAACGCCAATGCGCAGACGATGGTACTGGCGTTACTGAGGATGATCGGGTACATCGACACGCCGTCGACAAGACGCGAGATGTCGATGTTGAGTGCATTCTCCAGCTTCGCAGCGCCCAGCGACTCCAGATCCTGAATCGGCAAGCGGCGGATGCGCTCGGCGAAGAACAGGCGCATGTCGCTGACCGCGGAGGTGGTTATGTTGCCGAAGATGAGCTGCGCGACCGCGCGTGCCACCAGTGCAAATACGCACATCAAGGCAAAGGCGAGAGCGAATTTCGGATGGGCGATCTGCAATCCGAACAGGAAGCGCGGCGTCTGCTCGACGAACTCGCCCAGCAGCGGCGCGACCGGAGACAGCGACAGCAGGATGAGCGGCACGAGCGTTGCGTAGGCCGCGCCGCCAAGGATGCCGACCACCACCGACACGAACAAGGCATTCGGGCTGCGTGCGGCAAGGAAGTGAAACTGCCCACGGTCGAGCCTCGGTTCACGTACGGCAGTCATCGGGCGACCTCACCTACCGGCTTGAGCAACAACACACGCGTCTGGCCCGTCGCACCTCGATCCAGGCGCACATACTCGCCACGGCTGTAGATATCGCGCATGTCCACGTAGTGCGCATCGATCACGTTTCCGGACTGACCGGCATCGAGCACGAAGCGCGAAGCAGCCGGGTCGGCCAACGGCACGATCTGTCGATACGCCGCACCGAGGACCTTGACGTAACCGCGCTCTTCGCTGAACGCGTCCATCGAGACGTTGACCGAGTACCGTCCTCCGGCGACCGGGGAACGCCGATCGAACAAGGTCGAAAGGAACGGCGAGGCGGTGAACGGCGTATGCGGAAGAATGAGCTGCTGCATGTCACCCCATTGCCACCCTGTCATGCGGCGGCCGTCGAGGCGGCCGAGCTCGGCCAGCGCGTCGTCAAGAGCGGTCAGCGCGACCTGGTCGCACGCGCCGTCGCCCACGCTGCACCAGTCAGGCAGCTCCCCGCTGACCACGCGCTTGAGGAAGGCGGGCTCGAATGTCTCCGATTGGTCACGCAAGGTATCGAGCCACTGCCCGTTGACCATCTCCACGCGCAGCGGTCCTTCGACGAGCCTCCGCATGAAATGACGAGACCAGGCGTAATAGATGGAGGCTCCCACGCTGTCGAGCGCCATGTCGCCATCCCAATGAGCCAGTTGGGTAATGGCGTCGCGTTCGCGGCCGTCGCGACCTTGCTGACGGCGCAGGAACGGCAGCAACTCGCCGGCCTGCGTGTCGAGTGTATCCTGCTGAATTCGTGCGAAGTCGGCCGGTTCGATACGGTGTCCCTTGCCGACCAGGGCCTGCAGCATCGCGGTGATTCGTTGGGCACGATACTCGGGTTGCCAACTGGTCGAGATCGAATACGGATAGTCGTCGGCGAAAAAGCGCTGGTTGGCGCTGACCACCATGCCTGACGCCGGATCGATCACCGATGGGAGTTGGTCGTTGTCGATGCTGCCCTTCCAGGCATAGGCATCGACCCAGCCCGGCGATGGCAGCATGCCGCGCCCCTGTCCCCTTATGGGAATTCGGCCGGCGGCGAGCATCGCCACGTGACCTGCCGAATCTGCATAGACGAAAGCCAGCGCCGGGGCGACGAAACCCTTCAGAGCGGCACGGAATTGATCGAGGTTGCGCGCACGGTTGATCGCAAGAAAGCTACCGAAACTGGTGTCATCGGGATCGAGTGCCGTCCAGCGCAGGGCCACGGCCTCATTGTCGCCTGCCCCGAAGACGTCGCTGATCAAAGGCCCCTGGACCGCGGAACGGACACGCCAGCGGATGGGGCGATACGGCTCGCGCAGCGATGCAGGGAATGCCGGCGCGACCTTGATCCACTCATCGTGGACGTCGAAGGCCCGCCAACCGTCGGCGGTTTCGTATTGCTCCTTGTCGATCGAGGTGTGTTCGACGTAGAGATCCTGAACGTCGGCTTCCAGGTTGGTGCCGGTCCAAGCGATGTCGCGGTTGTGACCGAAGACCACCACGGGCAGCCCTGGCAGGGTCGCTCCCGAAACATGCAAGTCGCCCGCATCGATATCGGCCAGGTAGAAGGTCGTAGGCAGTTGCACCCTCAGGTGCGGATCGCCGGCGAGCAAGGGCTTTCCGCTGGCGGTCAGTCGTCCTGACACTGCCCACGCGTTGCTGCCGACGCCGACGCCCGCGAGACCGCCGCGTGCCTCCGCAGAGGCGACTAGCGCATGGAGGTTGCCGGATAAAGCGGCGGATAGTTCCGTCGGCGGTGCGCTGAAATCCTTGCCAAGCAGCTCACTCGCGCGCTTCGAGCCCAGGTGCTTGACGAGGATCTGGTTGGCCAGCTCTTCCTTGTAGTTGCCCCCCAGGCTCAGGGCCAGGAGTTTGATCATCAACAGGGAATCGGCCTCCGCCCAGGGTTCGGGACGGATGCCGAAGTAGTAATACTCGGGAGGCAGCGGCAGATCTGCGCCAATCCACGCATTGACCCCATCGGCATAGGCGCGCAAGGCATCGCGATCGGCAGGAGTCAGCGCGGCCAGCGCCGCCTGACTCGATCGATACAGGCCGAGTGTTCGCATCAGTTTGTCGGTGGCTAGCGAGTCTTTTCCAAGGATTTCACTCAGTCGCCCGCTACCCAGACGGCGGCGGAAATCCATCTGCCACAACCGGTCCTGCGCATGCGCGTAACCCATGGCGAAGAACGCATCGTGCTCGCTGGACGCTTGGATGTGCGGAACGCCCGACGCGTCACGTTCGATACGAACGTCGTGTTCGAGCCCGGCAACGGTGAGGGTGCCATCCGTTCGCGGGAGGCTGCGCGTGAGCATCACCGTGACCAGCGATACGACGACGAGCAGAGGAAGGACGATGAACAGGAGCAGGCGCCCCATGAACGGGTGCCGCGATAGCCACCGTTCGCTTCGTACAGCCGAAACCTTCCTGGTGAGCTTCCTTGTCAAAACCAATGGCATTCCCCGACCGCGATGACTGGTTGCGGCCCCATTCCGCGTTGTGTCCTGTGCAAGCACAGGCCCGACATCGACACAGCCTGACATACGCAAAAGCGTCTGACCACTGCTGTCCCGTCTTCACGTCCACCCCGATGGACGTCGTACGGTAACGGGCATTGTGCCGAATTAGTGTGACCAAATGCACGCCCGTCGATCTTCACGCGGAGGCCATCGTACGGGTTGCCTTGGAGCGATGCGATTTGCTAGGGTCCACGAGTCATTCGGCGATCGTCAGGAAGCGGGCTTCATAGCCCAACGCAGGAGCACGCAAGGTTTGTACACGGTCATCCGCCCAGTTCGCGTGGCATTGCCCCGCCGATACCTCCTTCGACATTCCATTCTCCTTGCACTCGGCATGCCCGGGATCGCATTGGCGACCGACCCACCCAAGCAAGCCACGACCGTAACCGAGCAACCGATAACCGACATGAGCGGCGTATCCGTCGACGCGAGCAGTTATGACGCGCGACGTGACGATACCGCGACACGCATCGTCGTCACGCAAGCCGAGCTGCAACGCTTCGGCGATACCACCCTGTCGGATACGCTAAAGCGCCTTCCTGGTGTCACCGTGGCCACCGGCGTCCCCGGTAAGGCCGGCGCCATTTCCCTGCGTGGTATGGGCAACGGCTATACGCAGATACTGCTGAACGGCCAGAAAGCCCCGCTTGGATTCGATCTCGAATCGCTTACGCCCGACATGGTCGAGCGAGTCGAGATACTGCGCACGGTCACCGCGGATGTCCGCACGGAGTCGATTGCAGGCACCATCAACATCATCCTGAAAAAGGCCGCGATTAAGCGCAATGGGTCGGTGAAGCTCAGTACGGCAATGGCGCGCGGGCGTGTCACGCCCGGCGTTACCTGGCAGGTGTCCGACCGCGTGGGTGATGTCTCCTACGCGCTCAATGCGGCCGTCGCGAGGCGCAACTACCTCGTCACCGAGAGCAGTGTGCAGACGGGCGTGGATGCCAGTGGCGTGCCGAACCTGCTTCGGTATGGAAGTCTTCACGTGCGCGGACAGAACGACACACTGTCCATGGCGCCCAGCGTCAACATGACCCTGCACAACGGCGACAAGGTGTCGCTGGAAACCTTTATCGATGCCTCGCACCTGGTCCGCACCGGCGATATCACCTCCGATACCTTGCTCGGAGACACCCAGGCGCATCCGCGCGATCACCAGCGAACGGACAACCGCTCCGCACAGGGTCGCGCGGATCTTTCCTGGTCGCACGACTTTACCCAGTCAGGCCACCTCGACACCAAGCTGACACTCAATGCCGATCGCACCAATGGCGATTTTCGCGAGCAGGGCTACGACGTCGACGACGTGCTCAACCTCGACACCGTAACGCGATCGCGGGTGCGGGGGCATGGCTTCAATCTCACCGGCAAGTATTCCCTGCCCTACGTCGAGGACCACCTGCTGGAGCTCGGCTGGGATGGCGGAATCAATCACCGCAGCGAAGATCGCGTGCAGACCGGCACCAATGTGATCGGCGTGGACCCCGAGAACAGCGATCTCTCGTTCAACGCGAAGATCGGCCGGCTCGGCCTCTATGCGCAGGATGAATGGACGATCACGCCGATGTGGTCGCTCTACTATGGCCTGCGCCTGGAAGAACTCTCGACCAGCAGCAGTGGCCGTGACTTCGGTAGGATCAGCAATCATGAAAAGGTCCTCTCGCCGCTGATCCAGTCGCTGTGGAAGATACCCGGCATGAAGAAGGACCAGGTACGACTGGCATTCAGTCGCACCTACAACGCGCCACCGATCGCCTCGTTGATTCCCCGGCCCTATACGTCGACGAACAACACCCCGCTGAACCCCGATACCCTTGGCAACCCGGCGCTGCGACCCGAGCTCGCACTGGGCATGGATCTCTCCTTCGAGCACTACTGGAAGGACGATGCCATGGTCAGCATCGGCACCTACGCCCGCCGGATCCAGAACGTCATCCGCGAGGAGGTGAACCTGGTGGATGGCCGCTGGGTGTCCTCGCCGTTCAACGGCGGAGATGCGAAGGCCTGGGGTGTCGAGATGGACAGCAAGTTCTCGCTCGACCAGCTGATCAACGGCGCGCCGGCCATGAACGTCCGCTTCAACGTCACCCGGAACTGGTCCAATGTCGACGACGTTCCCGGTGCGAACAACCGCATCAACGACCAGACCCGCTTGAGTTCCACGCTTTCGGTGGACTATCGGTTCTCACCAGGCTGGAGCGGTGGCGCGAGCTACACCTTCAAGACGGGCGGGCCGGTGCGTAGCGCCCCACGCCAGATCAACAGCAGTGCCGCGAGGCGGGTGTTGGACATGTATGCACTGTGGAACATGTCGAAGGCGTCGTCGCTGCGACTGAGTCTGGCCAACCTGTTGCGCCAGGATTTCGTCACGGGCAACGAGTACTTCGACGAGAATGGCGATATGCGTCAGGTTACCCACCGCCCCTCCCAGGCGACCATTCGTGCCGACTATGAGCTGAAGTTCTAGGCCGGCGCGATGACGGGAAACTGCCGGTGAGACTTTTTGCCCTCTCTGATATTCACATCGATCATCCGACCAACCGGCAATGGGTGGACGAACTCTCCCTGCACGACCACCGGCACGATGCGCTCATCCTCGCGGGTGACGTGTCCGATTCGATCGCCTCGTTGCGTTGGTGCCTGGAAGCCCTAGCCCGACGCTTTCACATCGTGCTGTTCGTACCGGGCAACCATGACCTCTGGGTTTATCGCGAGGCTCCCGGTATCGATTCGTTCGACAGACTCGACCACCTGCGCACCCTGGCGGCCGACCACGGGGTATCCACGCAGGCCTGGATCACCCCGGAACTGGCGATCGTACCCCTGCTCTCCTGGTATGACGGCACGTTCGGCGAGTACAGCCCGGAACTACGCCAGCGCTGGGCCGATTTCCGTGCCTGCCGCTGGCCTGCGGGAGTGGACGATGCAGCTGTGTGCGCGCGGTTACTCGCATCGAATACGACGGCGCGGCCGGTCGCGCGCACGGTCGTCACCTTTTCACATTTCGTCCCGCGCCGCGATCTGCTCACCCGCAGCGAGAAGTGGACGTTTCTCGATCCGGTCATGGGTACGAGCGCGCTCGATCCATGCATCCGTGAACTGGGATCCCACCTGCATGTGTTTGGACACAGCCACCGGCAGGTCACGATCGAACGCGATGGCGTCACATACGTCAATCGCGCCTTCGGCTATCCCGCCGAGCAGACGCCGGAGAGCGCGCGCCTGCACTGCATCGATCCATGGTTGAACGCCTAAGACATCCCCATTACGACCCAGCGAAGGATCCAGCGTCGTGTCCCACTCCCGTCTACCCAGCTTTCCCTCCATCGTCGACGCGTTGCGCAGCCATGCTTCGACGACTCCCGAACGCACGCTGTACCGTTTCGTCGGCGCCAACGACGAGGCAGACGAGCGACTCCTGAGCTACGGCGCGCTCGACCGGAGCGCGCGGCGCATCGCGGCGCGTTTGCTCGAGGAGGCCAATCCGGGTGACGTGGCGTTGCTGCTCTATCCTCCAGGCCTCGCTTTCATCGAAGCCTTCATGGGCTGCCTCTACGCGGGTATCATCGCGGTACCGGTCTACCTGCCCAATGCACGGGCCGACAGCTGGGCACGGCTGTCCACGATTGCCGCAGATGCTGGCGCCGCCCATCTTCTGACCGACGATTCGCACCGCGACGGTGTCACTCACTGGATGCTTGGCGGCGGCGCCCCAGCGGGCTTGCAAATACATACCACCAGCGTCGACTACGATGCCGGCCCGACGCTTTCCGAGCCCGTGGCAATCACACCGGAAACGATCGCCTTCCTGCAGTACACGTCCGGTTCGACCGGCGACCCGAAGGGCGTCATGGTCTCGCACGGCAATCTCATCGCCAATCAGGCACTGATCCAATCGAGCTTCGGCAACGGCGCCTCGGACATCGTCGCCGGGTGGCTGCCGCAATACCATGACATGGGGCTCATCGGAAACATCTTGCAACCACTCTATCTCGGCGCGACGGCGGTGCTGATGCAGCCGCTGACCTTCCTGCAGGATCCGGCACGCTGGCTTGAAGTCATCAGTCGTTACAGGGCCACGATCAGCGGTGGTCCCGACTTCGCGTACGGCTTGTGCGTCCGCCGCATAGACGAGGTGCGTCGGTCGAACCTGGACCTGAGTCGCTGGCGTGTAGCGTTCAACGGCGCCGAACCGGTATCACCGGCGACGATGAATACCTTTTCGCGCCGATTCGCGGCGCAGGGCTTTCGTCGCGAGGCGTTTTATCCCTGTTACGGCCTCGCCGAGGGAACGCTCCTGGTCACGGGCGCCGTTCCCGGTGCAGGGCCGACCACCCTGCACGTGAGTCGGGCTGCCCTCGCCACGAACGTTGCCGAACCCGTCGACGATGACGTTGCCGCGATCGAACTGGCAGGTTCTGGTCGTGTCGACAACCACGCGATTCGTATCGTCGACCCCCTGTCCAGTCGGTTACGCGAGGCCGGAGCTATCGGTGAGATATGCATTCGCGGACCGAGCGTCACCCGTGGTTATTGGCGTCGCGAGGCGATCAATGCCGATCGATTTCAGGCACGCATCGACGGAAGCGACGATACCTGGCTACGCACCGGCGACCTCGGCTTCGTCCACGACGGCGAGCTCTACATCACCGGGCGACACAAAGACCTGATCATCGTCCGTGGGCGAAACTATTATCCCCAGGACATCGAAACATCGGTGCAGCATGCTTTCCCGGAGCTTCGCGAAGGATGCGGCGCCGCATTCGCCATCGTCGGCGACAATGGCGAAGCGCTCGTGCTGGTACAGGAACTCGAACGCACGGCGGTGCGCCGCGATTCGCACGAGGCGCTTTTCCAAGCGATCGCTGCCCATGTGGCCGACACGTTCGGCGTTCGATTGCAGGTGCTCGTTCTGAGCAAACCTGCCACCGTGCCGAAGACGTCCAGCGGCAAGCTCCGTCGCTCCGCTTGCCGGGACGCGTTGCTGTCAGGTTGTCTACCGGGCGTCGTCGCACGATTCGACGTCGCGGCGACGTCGACGGACATCGGCGAGGATGACCTCGCGACCATGCCCACCACACCGTTGGCGGTCATCGCCCATGTACTTGAACTACCAGAGGAGGCGCTGGAGCCCTCCCGGTCGTTGGCCGCACAAGGTCTCGATTCGCTACGGGCAGCCGAGCTGGAGCATCTGTTCGCGCGCCAGTACGGCGCCCGGCTGGATATGGCGGAACTGCTGGGTGGCATGACACTCGAACAGGCACTTTCGCGTGCAGCCGGAGGACAGGTCATGTCGGTGTCCGCGACGTCGGCGGCGGTTTTGCCGGACCACACGGGCTCGCTACGCCAGGCGATCTGGCAAGGCCATGCGATGTATCCGCAAAGCGCCGCCTACACGATCTCGACGGCTTTCGACACCGCAGCCCCCCTGGCCGAGGTTACGTTTGCACGAGCGGTGGAACGCCTGGTTCGCCGCTTTCCCATCCTTGCAACTACCTATAAGGAGCACGACGGCGGCATCCATCCGGTCGTTGCCACGGACGGCAAGCAGCATCTCAGGGTGCTGGACGCACAATGCTGGTCGGACGGCGACGTCGACACTTTCCTGTCCGCGGAAGCCGGCCGTCGGATCGACCTTGCCGAAGGCCCAGTGTTCCTGGTGAACCTGCTGCGCCGTGCCGAGGGACGGTATACGGTACAACTTCGCGTGCACCACATCGCGGTCGATGCGCGATCGATGCAGAACCTCGTGCGATGGCTCGGCGGCGACTACACAGCGCTCATGCGTGGCGAGGAGCCTGCCATCCATCCATCGAACGCGTACGAACGCTTCGAAGCCGAACGTGACGCGTGGTTGGACAGTGACGATGGCAAGGCGGCGCTGCGCGGCTACGCGAACGTGGTGGGCGATAGCCCCGCCATCCTGGAATTGCCCGGCGATGGCCCAAGGCCGTCTCGTTTCATTTTCGCCGGCGCGGAGCACCTGCTCACGCTGCCCGCTACGGACTTGACGGGCCTCGGTGCGTACGCCGCTACGTTGGGTGCCACGCCCTTTCACGTCCTCCTGGCCGCTTGGGCGATCGTATTGCGCCGACTCGGTGGCACGGACGATTTCGTCTTGGGAATTCCCGTGTCGGACCGCCCCTCGGGAACGCATAACGATGCGGTGGGATGTTTCGTCGACCTCAAGCACGTTCCCTGTCACGTGCACCCGGATGACGATGCGACAATGGTCGTTCACGCCGTACGCAAGAGCATGCTCGACATCCTGACGATGCGTCGTGCGCCATCGCATCGTGCGCTCCGCGAACACGCGGCGCGTACCGACTGGGCCTCGGCAGTCTCGCCGAACCTTCGCTTCGCACTACTCCAGTCGCAGTCGCTTGAGGGTGTCGAACCGTTCCTGATGAACCTTCATGGCGCTCCGCTGGATGTGGACGGATGGATCATCCAACCGCATGCGGTACCGACAACGACCACGCCTGCGGATCTCGCCCTGACCGTTGCGATGCATGACGGCGGACTCCAGGCGAAGTTCGTCTACAGCACGGCGCTCTTTTCCTCGGTCCGCATCGCCAGCGTGGCCTCGATGTACCGCGAAGTACTCGGCGCGATGCTTGCCCGGGATCCGCGCGCCGTTCGTGTCCTCCCATTGATCGACGCGGAGACCCGGCGCCGCCAACTGGCCAAATCGGCCGGCTTCGCCACACCCCGGCCGGAACACCGCTGCATTCATACCCGGTTCGAGGCGATGGCACTCACGCAGCCGCGGGCGCCAGCCGTCATCTTCGAAGACACCGTGCTGAGCTATGAGGAACTCGATCGTGCTGCGAACCGCCTGGCCAATGCGCTGCGGGACCGCGGCGTCGGCGTCGGCGACCGCGTGGCGCTCTATCTGCGTCGATCGACCGACATGGTGCTGGCCTTTCTCGCGGCGCTGAAAGCCGGTGCCTGCAGTGTCATGCTCGAGCCCTCGCTGCCTGTGGAGCGTTGCCACTACATCCTCGGCGATGCCGGTGTGACTCTCCTTCTCACCAACCTGGATGACCTCGCGCCACTCGAGGCCGGCGCCGTCGCGGTGCTGAACATCGCGCATTTATCTGGACACGAGAACGACCTTGCATTGCCGATCGACCTGAACGAGGACGACGCGGCCTATATTATCTACACCTCTGGCTCGACCGGCCGACCCAAGGGCGTCATCGGCTTGCATCGCGGAATCGCCAACCGTACGGAATGGATGATTCGCCATTTCCAGACAGGCCCTGGCGACCGCATCCTGCACACGACACCGCTCGGCTTCGTGCGTGCCGAGCGCGAAATCCTCTTCGCCTTGTGCAGTGGTGCGACCCTGGTCGTCCAGCCCGAGGGAGAACTCAATCGCCCCGAACTCATCCTCGACACCCTGGATCGCCATGCGATCACCTCGACGGCATCCTCCCCCTCGTTGCTGCGCATGATTGTCGAGCAGGAAGGCGACCGCCTGGGCGCGTTACCGCATCTGCGTCACTGGTTCATCGGTGCCGACGTACTGCGATCCGATCTTGTCGCGGAGGTGCATCGTGCATCGCCGAAGGTTACCCTGACCTACTTCTATGGATCGACCGAGGTCGCCTCCGACGTCGCCTGTTTCGACGTGCCACGCCCGTACGAGGGGCCGGTGCAGCTACCCGCGGGCCACGCGCTACCGAATACCCCGCTGTATATCCTCGATGACAATGGCGAGCCGGTCGCCGAGGGCATGGCTGGCGAGTTGCACGTCGGCGGTGTCCAGCTCGCACGCGGCTACGTGGGCGACGACGCGCTTACGGCTTCGCGGTTCATCGACGACCCTTTCCTTCCCGGCGAGCGTCTCTACCGGACAGGCGACCTCGCCACTCGCGACCCAGATGGTCGCCTGGTCGTGACCGGCCGCCAGGACGACCAGATCAGCGTCGAAGGCCATCGCGTCGAGCCCGCCGAGGTTGAATATGCGATCCGCCGCGCGGCGGGTGTTCACGAGGTCGTGGTTATGCAGCACGGGAGCGGAGTCCGACGCGGGCCCGTCGTCGCCTATATTGCAGGTATCGATGCAGCGCATGCAGGGCTCCTTTGCGCGCACCTGGCAGCGCACCTTCCCAGCTACATGATTCCCACTGTGTTCGTGCCCTTGCCCCACCTCCCGGTGACCTCGCTCGGAAAGATAGACCGTGCAGCGCTGCGTGCCATCGACCTTAATTCAGTCGCGCCGCCTCGTGTCCACGCTCCGGCAACGCCGCTGGAGACAGCCGTGGCCCAACTCCTGAGCGAGCTCTGCCAGTTGCCCATCGAGATGATCGATGTTTCCAGGAACTTCGCCGAACTGGGTGCGAACTCGGCGTTGCTCAGTCAGTTTGTCGTTCGGCTAAATGCGCTTTCGCCGCCGCGTATGGTGGCCATCACCGATGTTTACCTGTATCCGACCGTCCGTTCGCTGGCGACAGCCCTGGGAAGCACGGAGCCGGCGCCGGAAGACGGGCAGCGAACGATGGAGACGAGTGCGCGCGCCGACGCGCGGCGTGCCGCCTTGTCGCGTCGCGGTGCGCGTGTGCGGTAGTTCCTGACGGCGTCAGGCCAAGGCCGCCTCGATACACGTTAGCACGTCGGCCTGAGACGAATGGATGAAAAAATGATCGCCATCGAACCATCGCACCTCGCCCCCGCGCTGTGATTCGTCGAGCCAGGGCGCAACCCGTGCGTGCGGCGTATACGGGTCACTCGTGCCCGCCAAGACGGTAATGGGCACGTCCAGTGGCGCCGGCGCCTGATAGGCATACGTGCCGCCGATACTGAAATCCGCACGCAGGATGGGAAGAAATAGCTCGAGCAACTCCCGGTTCGCGAGAACGGCTTGGGGCGTGCCGTTGAGTCGACGCAGTTCGTCGATAAGCGCGGCGTCCGAGAGCAGATGCATAGTGCCGGGTGAACGAAGGCGCGGCGCCTCGCAGCCGGACACAAAGAGACGGGCGGGCACCCTGTCGTAGACATGTATTAACCGGCGCGTCACCTCATAAGCGAGCAATGCCCCCATGCTGTGACCGAAGATCGCAAAAGGCGCGTCGTCCTCCTCAGCGATGAGCGGCGCCACCGCATCGACGACGGCATCCAGCGAGCGAAACGGCGTTTCACGAATACGCGCACCGCGTCCGGGCAACTGGATACCGCACACCTCTACCTCCTCCCCGAGCGCCGCCTGCCACGGTGCATAAAGACCCGCCTGCCCCCCCGAATAGGGAAAGCAAAACAGCCGCACACTTGGCGCAACCTTGCGGCGGCGGACAAACCAGGGTGAATCGATTTCCATGTGGTGTCAGCTTCAATCGACAGGACGATTCGATAAGATTACCGCGTAGCGCCCGCTGATACACGGTGTCCTCGATGCGATGACGAAGACGCACGGAACAGCTCGTAGGTCAGGGCACAATTCGGCTTCAGGCTGTTGTCGTAGCCGCCATCGAACTCGCTGCCAAGGCCTTCCGCATCGCCGAACGGGTTGTTTTCGTAAAATGACGGGCCAGTTGGGTTCTGCGGGCCGTCACCGGTCCCCGCGTAACAGGAGCCAGCGACCGGCCAAAGCACTCCAGAGCGGATACATCGAGCAACCGATCAGCGTGCCAATGGCAAGCACCATGTGGACGATCCCGTTTGCCCTCTCCGTCCCGGGCGGAGTCGGATCATCATCGGAGATCGGACCGTGCAACATCGCCGGATCGACGAACAGCGAGTAGCCGACGGGGAAAAAGCTGATCAATAGGAGACCGACGCCGGCCACGACGCCCAGTCTCCGCAGTCCTGTCGGTAGACCGTTGGCCTTCTGTCGACAGACGACGATGAGCCACACCCCAACCGCACCTTGGGGATCATGTAGAGCACATCCGCGACGACTTTGACGAAGCTCAACAACAACAGGATAACGATGAGGGTGAGAAACGTGACGGCTGTGGCGCCCATCACCCGACTCGATCCGAGCGAATACCGGCGGGCGATCGCGTCCAGCGCAAGGGTGAACGGAATCAGGCAGAGAGCTTGAACAATGATCCCGGCATCATGGCTCCTGAGCAGAATGCGAGAGGCCTGCTGATCCGAAGGTCTCATCACCAGGAATACGATGAGGCACGCAAACGCCGCGATTCCGAAGACACCACTGACGATCGCCAACCGACCTGCAAGTCGATTTCCTGATTCAGTATTTTCGGTGAGAGGGAGCATTGTCATTAATGTATCTCGCAGCAGGTTTTTGTGGCTACCCCAGACGATATAGGCCGAAGTCCAGATGTCGATTTCCGCTTCGCTCAATCGACGTCTGAATATGGCGACCTCCGCCATCCAGGAGAAATCACAATGGCGATCCGTCCTCGCAACCCCATCTTCGGCCACGCAGCATATGCGGCGGCGCTCCTGTTCGGCCTGGCCAGCGGGCCGCTACACGCGAAAGACAGCCGCGGTGGTCAATGGGATTTGTGCGGTGCCGATGATGGTCGCCATCATGATCATCGCAAACCGCCCGAAGACCATGGGCAACCACGGTATTGGCCGAGGTCTGAAGGTCCTGGGATGGATCGCTACGTTCGTTATGCTTGTCGCCGCCGTCGTCATGTTCGCCACGATGGGAAAGGGCAGCTGAGAATGCGTGCCCAGCGGCGGGCAGGAAGGAGTCTTGGTTATTTCTTACCTTCCCATTCGTAAGCGGGTGGCGACCGCTTTACCTGCGCCCAACGCCTAAACGCTGCGCAAGAACGCCACAATAGCCTCCTGCATAGCTTCTCTGTCCCGGTATACGTGCCCAACGAGTCCAGCCTGCACCGCGCCATCGACGTTGGCAGCCACGTCGTCAATAAACAGCGTTTCCTCAGCTTTCCATCCAAGCCATGCCACGGCCGCGCGGTACACAGCAGGATCCGGTTTCGCCGCTCCGAAGTCCGCGGCGACCAACGCTCGACCGGTGAAGACCGGAAAGAACTCGGGAACGATCGCCTGCCAGTGATCTGCGAGCAGCCGGCCATTGTTGGTAAGGATGGCGACGCCGGCGGTCTCGGCTACCGACAGTGCGAGCTCGATCGCCCACGAACGTGGCGTTGTCGCGCGTTTGCGTGCCTCCACCCAGGCTTCTGCGGAGACTGGCGCGCCCAGATGCGCAGACAACGCGTCGAGATACCCGCGTGCATCTAAACGACCAGCGTCAGCCGCCGCTTCGATGCCCGAACCGTAGATCGCTGCGTGTACGTCGAGCGTCGTCCTGCCCAGTGCTGACGAAAGGCAGGCAACGCGAACGGCAGGCTCGTAATCGACCAGGACGCCGTCCATGTCGAAGAGAACGTTCTTCACTAATCGGGTCCTGACAGAAAATCTGGCGTTCCGATGATATATACCCCGGGCCGTAAACCGCCAGCTCATCGTTGAGCATGGAAACGTCCGTCTTCATCGAGACAGCGGTCGCCCGCGGTGTTGCGATACATCGCACAGCTTGAACGGGGCCGTTGTGAATTGATGATCACGCCGATCCTCGATCTGGATGACGTAGGTCCTGGCGTAATCATCGGGCTTTAGTTCGTAGAACGGGACGGTGAGTTCGATGTTGTCGTCGGGGTCGACTGACAACATGTCAGGCGCCATCGGCCCGTGCCCGGTGGCGTGATCCCAGTCTCTCACACCGTCTTCTTTCAAAATATGGAAAGCGAGCCAGTTGAGCTCATACGGCGGTTGATGTTTAGTCGAGTCAATCGACAGCTTGAGTTTCGCGCGACTATCGTTGCGCACCGTAAGGTGTACGTTGCCCGTATGGGCTTGCGTGTGGCACTTCAGGCCGGAGGTGTCCACAGCAAGGTGAATCCGCGCAGGGTCGACCGTCGCGCAACCGGCGATAGCCATGACGAATGCCGCCAGAACAGACCTCTCGAGCATGCTGTCCGTGCGGGCCCTCACCGATCCCCCCGTAAAAGAAGCCAACGACCGGCCAAAGCGCTCCAGAGCGGATACATGGAGCAACCGATCAACGTGCCAATGGCGAGCACCAGGTGAACGATCCCATTCGCCCTCTCCGTCCCGGGCGGAGTCGGATCGTCATCGGAGATCGGACCGTGCAAGATCGCTGGATCGACGAACAGCGCGTAACCGATGGGGAAAACGCTGATCAAAATGAGACCGACCCCTGCCACGATGCCTAGTCTCCGCAGACCCTTCGGTAGACCGTTGGCATGCTGCCGGCAAACGGCGATGAGCCACCCGCCAACCGCGCCCTGGGGGATCATGTAGAGCACATCCGCGACGACGTGGAAGAAGCTCAACACCATCAGGATAACGACCAGGGTGAGAAAGGTTACCGCCGCGACACCCATCACCCGACTCGATCCAGGCGAATGCTGGCGAGCGATAGTGCCCAGCGCAAGGGCGAACGGCATCAGGCAGAGAGATTGAACAATGACCCCGGCATCATGGCTCCTGAGCAGAAGACGAGAGGTCTGCGGATCCGAAGGTCTCATCACCAGGAACACGATGAGGCATGCAAACGCCGCGATGCCGAAGACGCCGCTGGTGACCGCCAGCCAACCTGGAAGTCGATTTCCTGATATAGGAATAGCAGTTAGAGACTGCATTGTCATCCTCCCCTGACTCCGGCGGATCATAGCTCGCTCCACTTGGCCCACGTCAATCGGCCTTTTTCTTGAGGCTGTCGATTTCCGCTTCACTCAATCGACGTCTGAATATGGCGACCTCCGCCATCCAGGAGAACCCAAGATGATGATCCGTCCTCTCAACCGTATGCTCGGCTGGCTTCCGACACGCCGTTTCGGCCACGTAGCAGCCTGCGCGGCGTCGCTCCTTTTCGGCCTCGCCAGCGCGGCGCTTCACGCGAAAGACAGTCCCGGAATGGCGCCGATTGACGCCTATCTGTTGGACCGGGCAACGGAAATCAGCCTGGCCAGGAGCGCCGCCCCGCCGGCCATTGCCAAAGACGCGACCGTCCTGGTGCTGACGCGTACGGGATACGAAACGGCGGTCAAGGGAACCAATGGCTTCGTCTGCTACGTGGGCCGCGGCTTCGGCGGCGCTCCCGATTGGCCCGAGCGCTGGGACACCAAGATCCTTGCCGCCGCCTGCGATAATCCGCCGGCCGTGCCCACGATGACGGCCCTCCTCAAGCTGCGCACTGCTCTTACCCTTGCGGGCAAGTCCGATGGGCAGATCATGGATCGCATCAAGGCTGCCCTGCGGACTGGCGAGATTCCGCGGCTCGCGGCGGGCGCCATGTGCTACATGATGTCGAAGAACGCGTACCTTTCCGCACAGGGCGAACACAACATGGCCCATGTCATGTTCTACGTGCCTACCAAGGACGGCGCGACCTGGGGCGCAAACCTGCCCGGTTCACCCGTCATGGGCGGTAATTACTGGTACCTGCTTCCGGGCCATGATGCTGACATCGCCACGCTTCCGCCCATCTCGGTCTTTCTGGTCGCGACAAGCACGTTCTCGGACGGCACTCCCGTAGTGCCCCACGCTACGTAAGCCATCGAACTTCCCGCTGATACCGCCAGGAACCGCTAGTCATCGATGGGGCGATGCCCAAAGCTGAGTACACGCGTAGCCTGCCACTTGCCCGCCACGTTCTGCCAGACGATCAAGAATTTCGCGACGCCTTCGCAATGCCCTGTAGCAATCTCACAGAATCGATGCTCGCCCTCTTCGATCGCACCAAAGTCCTTTATGGGATAGACATGCAAGCTCGAGACGATCAACTCGCGATGCACTTTCCCACAGATGTATTTCTTGGTATTGGAGACGACCGTAGCCCGGTCGAAAGTCGCGCCGCCTTTGTCATGGTAGAACTCGACTGTGGGTGAGAAATAATCACCGAAAGCACTCAGGTTGCAAGTGTTATATGCATTGAAGAGCTTCGTATCGAGCGCTGCAATGGTAGTCGTCAGGGCCGGATCGTCCGGCGCGTCCTGTGCTATCACGTCCAGCGTGCACGACAGTTGCGAGATCAAGGCTACGACGATCCACACGCACCGGTTAGTTGGTTTCATTTCTTGGACCCTTCTGTGCGATCACCATCAGCCGCGTTGACGCCAGATGGGTGGAGTTGCCGCGCCGTACGCCCGCGAACCTCAGACTAGAAAGGTCGGAACGACTGCGCAACAGGACAAAGGTCATCGTCCTCCCTGCCTTGGCGTAGCCACGAATAGACCAGCCGCACGCACGTCTTCAAGGATGTTGTCCGAAGGGGTGTCCGCAAGAGTGTCCGCGGACGCTGCTTCATGCAGAGGCATTTCCCTATCTCTATGATTCCGTCGGCTAATCGTCCCCACCAGGGATGGCATAGGGTTTGCTAATTCAACTCGACCCCTAACTTGGGACGCTGGAGCACGATGAGGATGTGTAAATGAAATGGAGACTCGCCTTCTGTCTACTTGCCGTCTCGACCGCTGTCGGAGCCGTTGTCACCCGAGCTGACGTTGACGATGGAAAATATCGAATCCCGCCTTCGGCATTTCCCGCGCTGGTAGACATGCCTGGTGAGGGGCATGGTGTCCTGATCGCTCCTAAGTGGGTTGTCACCGCGGCTCACGCAGCACCGATGCAAATGCAAGGCATGGAAGACGACGTACTTATCGGCGGTGTGGCGCGAAAGGTCAAACGTGTCGTGATATATCCCGGCTACAAGAAGTTGCCTGAGGAGATCGTCACTGAGGCCTTGGCATCCGGAGACCTGTCCCAGATCTCCGCGTTTCTTGCGTCTTCTAACGATATCGCACTGATCGAACTCGCGTTGCCAGTGACAGATATAACGCCCATGCCGCTCTATCGCGGAAATCAAGAAGTCGGGATGACTGCTGAGCTCGTGGGCAAGGGAGCAACGGGACATGGCGACAAAGGCCAGGATCCAGGCAGCGCGCATCGTACAGTCTTGCGCCGGGCCTTCAACGTGATTGACGGTGCGGACGAGCGTTATGTTTGGTATCGCTTTGACCCGCCGCCGTCCGGCCTACCACTGGAAGGTATCACGGGCAGCGGTGACAGTGGTGGTCCCCTGGTCATCGGTGATGGGAGCTCGCAGCAACTCATCGGCCTCGCCTCTTGGAGCAGGTATCCTCCAAACCATCCCTTTTGGAAAACGTGGACGCCAAGTCGCCCCTTTGTGGAAGGCCTCTATGGCGTAATCGTGTATGGGGTTCGCGTCTCGAGCTACGTTCGATGGATAGAAAGCGTGATGACAAAGGGATAAAGCGCTGTTGGCGGGTCAGGTACGCGAGTTGGCAATCCCCCGCCCTGTCGGCTAGATTCCCCGCCACATACTCCCCTCAAGGACCGTCATTGCGCATCCTCGATAGGTTCCGGCGCACGCTGTCCAAAGACGACTTCGCCGCCCTGGTCATCCGACGGGCCGAAATCATCGCTCAGCCCGTATCTGCCAGGTATGACGCTGAGGTGTTCCAGATCGACTTCGAGCTGGCCGATGGCCAGCCTTGGCTCATGAGCCTGCACAACGCTTTCAAGGATGCGTCGGCAGTCCCGCCAAAGCAACGTAACGACATCGTCGACAAGTATCTGGCGAGCATGACGGACGATCATCCTGACGAATGCGCTGAAGATACCCTTGCCAGGCTCATGCCAGTCATCCGCGATCCGGCCATGTTCGCCTGGGGATTACTCTCGGCCCGGCTTTCCGGGCGTACAGGTACGGGTGGTGGACCGTGTCTTCGGCCCTTTGCCGATAACTTATCCGTCGCCCTTGTACTGGACTCCGAGCACGCCACGACGACCGTTAGCCTTAAGACCCTCATCTCCTGGGGCCTGGACGCCGAGGCTGCCCTCGCGCGCGCCTTGACCAACTTACGCGACAGGACCAGCGATGCCGGCATGGACCGTCACGGCGGCATATGGATCTCCACATGGAACGACGTTTACGACGCCTCCCGGATGCTGCTTACGGACATGATCCATCGGCTGCCCGTTCACGGTGAGCCTGTGGCCGTGATTCCTTGCCGGGACAAATTGCTCGTTACAGGCAGCCTCGACGACGAAGGTGTCGCGCTGATCGCGACGCTCGCAGCAGGTATTCTCGAAGAGGAGACGCGTCCGCTGAGCGGCCAACTCCTTGTTCTTCGCGACGGTACGTGGATTCCGTTCCAAGGAAACGTGCCGACGGAGACGGCTCGGCGCCTGAATGTGGCGCGATACAAACGCCTGATCGGGACCTACGACGATCAGAAGACACTGCTCGAGAAGGTCTACGAGAAGGAAGCCGCGGATGTCTTTGTCGCCACGTACCATGCTGTTGAGCAAACGGATACCGGACGAATCACTGGATCGGCGCAATGGACGCGCGACGTTTTGACCCTCCTGCCCCGTTGCGACGAACTCTGGTTATTTTGCGATCGACGAAAGGAAGTGTTGGAGATCGGGTGGGATGATGCCATCGCGCACATCCCTGAACTAGCGACACCGGTCGATGACCTCGATCCGCCGCGCTTCCGTCTCACCGACTTTCCTGATGATGCGACCTATGACGCATTGAAGCGGCGAGCGGTCCGCATCCGTGCGCTTTAGCCAGACGTGCGGCTTCATGACCCAGCCTGACGCGCACACCGCTCCAACCAGAGAAACGAAGCAAACGCCGACGTAGCCGGATGCGACCGGCTATCGGTAATTGTCTCCAGCAAGCCGAGTACCGCATTTCGATCCACCAACCCCAGATCAGCCAGCGCGCACTCCTTCAATTGCTTAGCCAGCCTCCCGGCATGCTGTGCAATCAAAGGCGGTAAGACATCAGCGAATGTCTCCTTCAGATACCCCCTGGGAAACACATCTCCACCGAGATGGCTCTCAAGGTACCGTCGCATGACCTCCCTCCCCTCACGACTGCTCCGCGGCAGTCGATGGCATAGGTGGGCAAGCCGCGGATCACTCAGTGGGTGAATCGGCCACTGTCCATGCTTCAGCAGATCCGGCGCGCGGCATGCGTTTGCCAGCAGCGATGTCACGGGCACCGGACTTGGCGGTGCATCGAACAGTGGGAGGTTGCGTGCCGCGGCCAGCGCGCGTGGGGTGAGCAGATCTTCTGCATAGCTGCGGGCATCGCGTGCCCACGTCGGCCCCTTCGCGGCCCCGACGGAGATCTCGTCAAGGTACGCCGGAAACAATTCGTCCCCTCCAACGCCGGTAAAAAGCGTATGACGCGCTTTGTCGCGAGCTGAAGCCCACAGCGCCGAACACGCCTCCAGGTAGAATTCGCGACAAAAGCCATAGGGATCCCGCGGTGCGCTCAGGTCGAGGCTTGGCGGAAAGGCCCTGATGTCGATTACATGATCGGATAGGCGCAGCCGTTCCACCATGAGCTGCCGGCGCCGCACCTGCGGGGCGCGCACCTCGCCGTCGAGCAGGATGCCCTTGCTATGGATGTCGTTGTGAAGGCTCGCGAGCGTCACGGCGACGGTCGCCGAATCCATGCCGCCGCTGAGTTCAAGCGATACGCTCCCATCGAGCCATGGCCGTAGCGACACGGCACGCTGCAGCGCTTCGGAGAACCGCGGCAACATGTCCTCACCGTCGTCCGCCGCGGGACCACCTTCCTCTATCGAGTCGGGATAACGAAACCGTGCCCTGCCCGGCTCGACGTGCAGCGAGGCGCGCTCGGTGAGCAACACCACGCCGGTGTACAACTGCCGCGCTGCGTAGGTGGTGCACAGGGCCAGCTGGTGGCTCGCCACCTCCATGTCGAGCATGGCTGGGCAGTCGGCAAAATCCGCTGAGTCCCAGGATACGGCGAGCCGCTCATCCGTTGCCCTGCAATAGACAGGCGCCGTGCCAAGCATGCCGGCACAAATGCGCAGGCGATGCCCTGCCTGGGCAACCTCGATCAGCACATAGTCGAGGGGCCAAAGCATGCATTCCCGATGAAGCGAACGATACGCCGTTTCATCCTGCGCATCGACGACAGCACCATGTCCCTTCGTGCTGCTAGCGGTATCGGCCGTGCGCTCCCTGACCACGATGAACCAACGGCCTGGCGCCCGTACCAACAGCGTCTCAAGCATCGGATGGGCGTACGGGGCAACACGGCTTGAACCTATCGCCAGGTGATCGTCATGCCACGCGGGCTCGAGCGCCAGATCAGCTAACGCGATATCCGCCTTGAGCACCAGCCAACTCCTTCGAAGAAAAAGCCGCCTCGTTGACGAGGCGGCTTCGGTGTCTTATGACAGACGCGACTACGCTCAGGGCTTAGCCCCAATCGCCACCGCTATGCGTGGAACCGATGCGGCCGATATCACCGACATCATCGATCTTCGGTGCCCACTTTGCTGCCGTGGTACCAAGCTGCAACGGACCTTCGACCTGTACACCGAAGGGATTGGCGTCGTGCATCAGCTGGTCGCGCTTATCCATGAGAACGCTCCGAAGTTTGTAGGCCGCCATAATGCGGCTCATCGAACCTAGCACAGGCTTCCTAAGGCGCGACGGCCAAGTGCTATGCAATTTCGGTTTGCGCGTCACCGAAAAACACGGTGGGCGAATCCCGCCCACCGCACGGCTGTCGGCATCAACGCCGATGGCACTCAAAGCGTGTCAGGCCTTCTCGACTTGCTTTTGCTTCCCGAGCTGCTCACTGAGCAGGGTCAGCTTTTCATCGGCAGCCTTCTCTTCCTTCAGGGTGGCCAGGAGAAGCGGCACAGCCTTGGTATAGCCCAACTGGGTAGCCAAGGCCGCAAGGGTGCCGTAAGAGGCAATTTCGTAGTGCTCGACCTTGTTGCCGCCGCCGATGAGTGCGACGTCACGCAGTGGGCCCTTTTCGATCTCTTCAATCACTTCCTTGCCCTCCTCCACCAGCCCTTCCATGGCGGCGCACTTCATACGCTTGAGCTTGATGCCAAGGAGTTCCACGATTTCGTCGATGCGCTCGACCTGCCCCTGGGTCTCTTCCAGGTGGGAGGTGAAGGCTTCGGCAAGCTGCGGGGACGACGACGCGCGGGCCAGACGGGGAAGCGCTTTCGTCAGCTGCTTTTCTGCGCTGTAGATGTCCGACAATTCATGGATGAACAGTTCTTCGATGGTCGTGACGGCCATGGTTTCTCCCTCCCGGGGATGTGGTTGTGACGCAACCATGGACTTGGCTGAATCAAGACGGCAGACAAAGGGCGTGAAACCGGTGCAGACATGCTCAGCGATGACCCTCATCGTCGGGGCCTGGCCTCCCCTCTTGTGCATTGCCAGCAATGGGCGAAAATAGAGGTCGATGTCCGTCCCTGAACGACCCACCGGAGTCCCTCGTGCCTGCAACATCCGCTTGGCTGGCTTTCTCGCTCGTGTGCGCAGGGCTCGCTCTAACGCCTGGTCCGAACATGATGTACCTGATTTCGCGCGCACTCAGTCAGGGAAGAAATGCCGCGCTGGTATCGCTGATCGGTACCTGCCTCGGCTTCCTGGTGTACATGCTTTTCTCGGCACTGGGTATCACGGCCCTCCTCTCGACCGTGCCCCTGGCGTACGACGCGCTGCGCATCGCGGGTGCGCTCTATCTGGGCTGGCTGGCGTTCCAGGCGTTGAAGCCCGGTGGTCGATCCCCGTTCCAGGTGCGGGAGCTGGCTCCCGATAGCCCCAGGCGACTGGTGTTGATGGGCTTCCTGACCAACCTCCTGAATCCCAAGGCGGCCGTGCTGTATCTGTCGCTTCTGCCGCCTTTCATTCAACCGCAGCTGGGCCACGTACTCACCCAGTCACTGTGGCTTGGCTTCACGCAGATAGCGATCAGCGTCACTATCAACGCCACCTTCGTGGTCCTTGCAGGAATGATCTCGATCTTCCTGAGCACCCGTCCCCGTTGGATGCTCATGCAGCGCTGGCTCATGGGCAGCGTTCTGGGTGTCCTGGCCGTTCGCATGGCGACGACGAAGCGCTGAGGTTCCGCGTGAACCTAGTCATTGCGCGTAGAACGCGCCTTGCCCGGCTTACCTAGTCCCCCGAGTCACGCATCGCCGGTATCGCATCCGGAAGACGTCGCTGAGCTTATCGAAAGGGCAGCTAAACTGTGATCCTCTCCAGCACCGTGTCCGGACCTAATGCTTATGGGCTGCATCGATAGACTTAGACAGCTTGGGTTCGAGCTGCCGCCGCCATTTCCTGCCCTGGGCTCCTATAACGTCGTGACGACGGCGGGCGACCAGGTATTCGTTTCGGGGTTGGGCCCCATCAAGGACGGCAAGGCCGTGAGTGGCGTCGTCGGCGACGACATGACCTTAAGCGACGCCCAGGCTGCAGCAACGATGACGATGCTCCTGATCCTCGCGAGTCTCGAGCAAAGTTGTGGCCTCGACAACATCACGCGCTGCCTTCGGCTGACGGTTTATGTGCGAGCCACGTCATCGTTCAAGGACCATCCCAAGGTGGCAGATGGCGCCAGCGACCTGCTGCGCGACCTGTTCGGTCCGACTCTACTTCCGGCACGAAGCGCTATCGGGGTGTCGTCACTTCCGATGGGTATACCTGTCGAGATCGACAGCATTTTTGCGAGGCGTGCGTCCGATCGCTCATCCAACCCGCAGGATGCCGCGCCATGACTCTCCGCCCCACTCTGCTTTTCAGGTGCCTCATCGCCCTTTTCGCCGGCGGTTTGCTGTGCGCGACCGCCGCAGCCGAGACGGACAGGCCGGCGACGCCCATGCCCGATGCGCCGGCACATCAGCTATTGGCCTGTGGGACGCAGGTGGTGTACGACGAAGACCCCACGGCGGATCCGACTGCCGCGAAGGTGCGGCTCGTTTGGCAGCTCGACAGGTTCAAGCCCATCGCGGACCGGGGTGTGATCGGTCGCATCAACAGCGAGCATCATGAGCATCTCGCCGATGAGCCGTACGGCGCAATCTTTGTGCAATCGGTCGTCAAGACGCTACGGCCCGATGGACGCGCCGCCGTCGTGATGGTGTACACGCTGCATCATGACGACATTTCCGTTCCCAGTTGCGGCTTCGTCGATGCGGTCATCGATGTGGGTCGTCCTGTGCACCTTAAAGGGTCGGACGGTTTGCCGGTGACACTGACTGTCCTTCTTCTGCCCTGAGCTCCACTGCTCGATCCGTCGTATCCCTTCGCCCAACCGATCACCCAGTGAAACGCTTGCGGACCTCCTGCGAATCAAGCCGCAAGCCGATCCCGGCGCCAGCGCGCAGGCGTCATTGATTCATGTCTTTTAAAGACAGTGGTGAAGTGCGACTGCGTACGAAAGCCCACTGCCAGCGCCACGTCCAACACGGAATGTTCGGACTGATGGAGGAGCTGCTTGGCATGCTGGATTCGGCGGGCCACAAGATAGTGATGAGGCCGCATCCCCGTTGCCGCCCTGAACTGGGCAGCAAAATGCATCGCCGACAGACCAGCCACTGCTGCCATATCTGCAAGCGAAATACCCGTATCCAGTCGCTCATCTACGTGCTGAATGACCCGGCGCAGGCGCCAGTTCGGCAGCGTGGTCCGCTCAAACACCTCTGCACCGAACGGTTGGCGGGTGACCTGGCCAAGGCGCGTGACAAGTATGTCGATCACGTTCTCCGTGACCATGCCATCCGCTCCGTCACGCATCGCGGCGACAAGTACTTTCGCCAGGCTGAGGACGACGGCATCCAGCGACAGCCGGACCAGACGACCCGAGCCGAGGTCGTCGCGCAAGTGACCGAAGTGAGATATGGCGGCAGCGCTCGACACGAACACTGCCACGCCGTTCGCAACCCTACCCACAAGTCGAATGGAATCGGTCGAGTCCGCTACCAGCACGCCGCCGTCCGGAAGCGGCAGATGTTCCGCCCATTCGCCGTGCACGCGACGCTGTACGGAACACGCCCCCACCACGACGAGCACGATCGCACCTGCGCCACCCGGTGCGGCGATCTCGGCGACATTTTCCAACGCAACGCAATGGGACTCGAACCGGCGATCACTCTCTGAGGGAGGGTGTGCCGGGGAACGACAAAGCTTCATACAACCGACCTCTGATGCGAATGCACATGGAATCCAGTGGATCCAGGCCGCACGCCCCCAGCGACGAAGCCTTGGGCTTCTCGCAACGTTGCCTTGGATGGATGGAGGGGTATGGTCCCCTGCCCCTTAAAACCGATGCCTTGAAGGCAGGTCTATTGTTCAGGAACGCGAGGCGTCGCGCTTTCGGCGAAAGGACATTAAGTTTGGGAAATCGGACAACCTCCAGTTCAGCCATACGGCGACGTATCCAAACAACAGACTGTCCTACGTCATTTGGACGGCTATACCGACATTAACTTCAGGCCCCGGAGAACGAGGGCCAGGCGACCTCCGGCATGCACGTTTCCGGCAGAAATGCGGCAAGTAGACACGCGTTCGGGGAAGTCGCACACTTTCCCCATGCCCAGGATCGAGGCCATCGACCGCTCCGCAGTGCCCGCTGACACGCCAGTCCTGTCGGGCAAGGTGGCTGCGTTCGCCATGCTCGTGTCCGACGACGACACCGACTTCCACGAACACGCCCAGGGGCAGTTTTGTTTTGCGCGGCTGGGGTGCACCCGCTTCATCGTAGGTGACTTGCTCTGCCTGCTTCCGCCTTCGCGTGGCGTGTGGATACCTCCGAACATACCGCACCGCACCGTGGTACGTGGATCGGCTGATGTCCGGCTGGTTTTCTTTGACGAGCAAATCAGCGCGCAGCTTCCCCAGCAGGTCTGCGTCATGGACGTGAGTCCCCTCATGGAAGCGGTCGTTGAAGCGCTCGTTATGGCACCCCCGGAGCAGGACTGGGAGCAGCCTCCGTTCGACCATCTCATTGCACTCAGCCTTCATGAGATTCAGGAGTCGCCGCGACAGCCCATGATGCTGCCCATGCCTCGGGACCGACGACTCGCCCCGCTCACGGCTCAGCCGGACGTTCTGCCGCCAGAACTCGCTGAGCTTGCCAATCATGTCGGGGCCACAGGCAAGACGATCGGGCGCATCTTTCAGCGCGAAACGGGCATGAGCTACCAGCAATGGCGACAGCAGTGGCGCGTCCTCCGGGGCGTCGAGTTGCTCGCGACAGGACGTCCGGTTTCTCACACGGCGGCCGAACTCGGGTTCGCCAGTGACAGCGCGTTCATTTCGTTCTTCAAGCAAATGATCGGCTGCACCCCGGGCGCCTATCTCAAGAGTTAGGGGCGTACCTAAAGCGTGTCAGGCGTATGCAGCCAGAGGTTATCCACCAGGCCGTAATACTCTGCAGTCGCGTAGACCTGCTCGCACCACCAGGCGCGGTCGGCCTCGTGAATACAAGCGCCCACGGAGATATCGGTGAAGAGCTCGAACGCTTCCCACATGGACTGCTGTTGAGCGCCGTCGAGTTTCAGCTGATGAAGGGTGGCAAGCATCGCATCGAGCCTGGCCTGGAGTTCTGCTCGTGTTCTGATCACGTTCTTGCCTGGTGAGACTTTGTCGGGTGACGTAAAAGCCCCGCCGACCTTACACGCTTCCCGTATTCCGGCTTGCTGATTCGCACGGTGCGAACGTATGTGCACGAATGTCGTCGGCAATCGTGCAAATGCGATATCGCGCCCCGCAACGCGACAGTTCGAATTGGCGACGTCCGCGAAGATCGCTCCATCGATCCCACCGGACATCCCCGCCATGACAAAGTTTCCTCATCACAAGACCGCCGGCCATGAAGCGCTCCGTCGTTTCGCGCGTCGTCCCCTTTCCCGGACGCTCGCGCTTCTCATGGCGGCAACCACGTGCGGCGGCAGCCTGTTCGTCGGCGATGCGGCCATGGCGGCTGGGCTGGCTAGTCCGGCGCTGCCGCCGCCCAACGTTCCCGCGGTGAATCTTCAGTCCGACGGGGGCGGCGGCCTCGATGAGACCGGCGTCAAAGGGTGGCAGTCGAGTGCGCTCTACTACGGCCAGTCGCCTGGCAACACGACGCCTTCCATTTACATGTTCAGTGCCGGCGGCACAGGCGGCACGGGATCCGACGGTGGCAATCCCACTGGCAACGGCGGCCAGGGTGGCGACGGCAACCTCGTCGAACTGACGATTGGCTCCGGTGCGTGGGTCAATAGCAGCAACGTCAGCACGGCGAACAATGCCAACGCAGCCGTCTGGCTGCAAAGCCTCGGCGGCAACGGGGCCACGGCAGGCAAGATGAGCGGCAACAACGGTCATCCCGGTCAGCCCGGCGGTGGTGGATCGTCGTATGGCGTGCTGTTCGATCAGTTCTCGACCGTAGCCAGCAGCAATGGCTGGAACAACAGCCAACCCGGTACCACGGCCGTCCTGATCCAGGCCGTCGGTGGCAACGCCGCCCAACCCCTGCCGAGCGATGGCGCGAGCGGCGCCGGCAAGGTCACGGGCGCTGCGGGTAATGCAGGCGGTAACGGTGGTTACATCACCTACGACCTCCACGAGGGTGGCGTGTCGTCGCAAGGCGCGGCCGTCGTGCTGTTGAGCCAGGGTGGCCAGGGCGGCGATGGGACGGGGTCTTACTCCGACCTGGGCGTCGGTATCGGTGGCGTCGGTGGCGTGGGTGGCAACGGCGGCAATATCAATGTGACGGTTGGAACGCCTGGCGCGACGACCACGCCTTCGATTTCGGCCGTGGGCGCTCCGACAGCGGCGACTGGCGCCATCGTCCCGATCGATGCCGGTGGCGGTGTTGCGCAGGCCGCCGTCATGGCAGCGGGCATCCAGGCGCAGAGCATTGGCGGTCTGGGCGGCAACGGTGGCGCAGGCGACGGCACGGCCGGGTCGGCTGGCGCGGGCGGCGCGGCTGGCGATGCCGGAAACGTAACGGTCGCGCTGAACGATGCAACCATCACCACGACCGGGTTTGCAGCGGCAGGTGTCCTCGCCCAGAGCATTGGCGGCGCCGGCGGCAACGGCTCCGGTGCAGGCGGCATGTTCTCTAAGAAAGGTGGTAACGGGGCCGCTGGCGGTGGCGCCGGCGTGGTGTCCGTGACCCTGGGTGACTCCTCCAACACGACCTGGCCGTCCGATCTGATCTCCACCGGTGGCGACGATTCCATGGGGGTGGTTGCACAAAGCATCGGCGGTGGCGGTGGCTCCGGTGGCTCTGTCGAAGGAGGCGCTATTGGTGGCGGTGTGTCGATCGGCGGCGACGGTGAAAGCGGCGGCGCGGCGAACACGGTGACGTTGAATAACGGCAGCCTCGCGTCGGGAAGCAACCCGGCGCAGGCAGGCTTCATCATCGCCACGACGGGAACCCGTTCCAGCGGATTGGTGGCGCAGAGCATCGGCGGCGGCGGCGGCACAGGCGGCTCATCGACCAACGCGTCGCTTGGACCTTTCAGTTACACCGTGGGCGGCACAGGTGGCAACGGCGGAGAAGCGGGCACGCCCGGCACGACGCAGGTGAGCCTCGCAAACCTTGGCATTGTCAGCACGAGCGGCGATCACGCCAAGGGTGTGGTTGCGCAGGCCGTCGGCGGTGGTGGCGGCGACGGCGGTGGGGCCGCTTCCATGTCCGCGAGCGCAGTGCTCGATATCAATGTGACGGTGGGTGGCAAGGGCGGCTCAGGCGGCAGCGCGGGTGACGTCATCGCGACCAACCAGGGTCAGATCCTGACCTCCGGGAGCGATGCGTGGGGCCTGCTGGCCCAGAGTGTCGCGGGCGGTGGCGGCAATGGCGGCGCCAGCACCTCCGACGCGCTCGCCATCGCGCCGCCCGACATGCCCACGGTCGTCATCAACACGTCCGTGGGCGGTAACGGTGGTGATGGCGCGCCTAGCGGCAATGTCACCGTGACCAATAACGGCGTGATCGTGACCGGGGGCGCCGCCGCACACGGCGTCCTCGCACAGAGCGTCAGCGGTGGTGGCGGCAATGGCGGCGACTCGAGCACCATCACTGCCGTCGTAGGCGCCAAGACTGCCGCCAGTGCCAACCTCACGGTCGCGCTGGGTGGGTCCGGCGGCAACGGCGGGATCGCAGGCAATGTCACCGTCAACAACACCGCCAACTCGCTCATCTGGACGCTGGGTGACAGCGCCGACGGTATCTTTGCGCAGAGCGTGAGCGGTGGCGGCGGCTCCGGCGGCTCCAGCAAAGACACCTCGAAAACGTTGCTGGCCACGAACACCAGTACGGGTTCCTTCGCCCTTGGCGGCAACGGTGGCTCCGGCGCGAACAGTGGCAATGTCACCGTGACCAATGCAGGCAACATCCTCACTATCGGTGACAGCGCGAATGGCATCTTCGCGCAGAGTGTCGGTGGCGGCGGCGGCCTGTTCACGGGCGGCACGATCAAGAGCTCGGCCGGCAAGCAAAACGAAACCATGACCCTGTCCGGCGGCGGTGGCGAAGCCGGCAACGGCGGTGCGGTGAGTGCCACGAACAACGCCACCATCGTTACGTACGGCGGCGACGCTGCGGGCATGTTCGTCCAGTCGGTTGGCGGCGGTGGCGGCAAGGCCGGCACGGGCACCACGGCCGGGCTCCCCTCCTCCGCTACGACCCTCGCCGACTACCTTGCGGCAAGTACGGTGCTTAACAGCGGCAACAAGCGCGTGAACACTTACGCGGGCGTGCAAGCGTGGGGCCCGGCGGGCTGGTACCTGACGAGCCTGACGCAAATGGAAAGCTGGGCGCAGGATTACCTCACGTACGCAGCGGCACATCCTTCGAGCGACACCCCCGACACGTCCGATATCGTTGCCACCCTGGCGTTGAACGTCGGCGGTGGTACCAATCTCGATAACGAGCCGCCAGGTTCGTCGACACAGGGCGACGGCGGCAGCGTTACGGCTACCAATACCTTCACCGTACAGACGTTCGGACCGGCCTCGCCCGGCATTCTCGCCCAGAGTGTGGGTGCAGGCGGCGGCGTGGCTGGCGCAACCATGGTGACCCAGACACAAAACTCCAACTACAAGCCGAGCGTGGCCTTCAAGGCCACCAACGGTGGCAAGGCGTACAACCTCGGAAACGGCGGCTCGGTCACGGTATCCAACACCGGCACCATCGGCACAGGAGGTGATGCGTCCTTCGGCATCCTGGCCCAGAGTGTCGGCGGTGGTGGCGGTCAAACACTCGTGACGGCCAGCAACTACGCTTCGTCCGACGCCGCCACACCCATCCAGATTTCGTTGGCCGGAAGCCTGGGCACCACCGGCGATGGCGGCACGGTGGCGACAACCAACAACGGCACGATCACCACCTCGGGTAATGATGCCGTGGGCATTGTGGCGCAGAGCGTCGGTGGCGGAGGTGGCGACGTCGTGGTGATGCAGGCAGTCGGCACGCAGGGTTCAACGAATCCGCTAGCCGACCCTACCGGCAGCCTGAACAGCATCGCCGTGGGCAGTAGCGCCATCGCTTCGACTGCGTACCCGACATGCAAGTCGACAGGCCTGCTTACCAATGCCTGCGGCGATGGCGGCAGTGTCAGCGTCACCACCTCCGCCAACAGCAGTGTGAGTACCGCGAAACGCGACGCACATGGCGTGCTCGCGCAGAGCATCGGCGGTGGTGGCGGCTGGGTCGTCGGCATGACCGAGGGGGCGGCCAATCCCTTCAAGAATCCTTACATGATCGGCGACGGTGGCAACATCAACCTGACCTTGGGCGGTGCCATCAGCACGCTTGGGGATGGTGCGTACGGCGTGCTCGCGCAGTCGGTGGGTGCCGGCGGTGTGCTGGCAGGCGACTTCGCCGCGAGTGCCGGGACCAAAGCGTTTCCGCATGACAACGAAAACGCAAAATATGACCGCAGCGGTGCGGGTGGCGACATCACCATCAGCAACAGCGGTTCGGTAGCCACCGCAGGGGCCAATGCGCACGCCATCTTTGCGCAGAGCGTCGGCGGCGGCGGTGGCTACTATGCCACCACAGGCGGCGTGTACATGGGATCCTCCGGGGGGTCGGGCGATGCGGGCACCATCTTGATCACGAACAGTGGCACGGTGCAAGCCACCGGGAGCGGCGCAAGCGCGATCTACGTCAATTCACAGGGACACAGCGACAATTCCCTCGTGGCAATCACCAACACCAATGGTGGTGCCATTACGGGGAACATCACCGCACCGGCCATCATGCTGACGGGCGGCAACAGCAACGGCGACGGTACGGTGAACAACGCTGGCATCATCATCGACCTCTACGGTACTGCCATCGCCGCAACCTCCACATCCGCAAGCTTTGCCGCGGTGACCAATAGTGCCACCGGTGTGATCTATGGCGACCTGAACATCGGGAGCAAGGGAACGTTCGATAACTACGGCAGCTGGGGAACTACCAGCAGCAGCACCGTCGGCACGGTGAATAACTATGGCCAGCTGATCATCAATGGCGCCAGCGGCAACAACACCACCACACCAACCGTGCTCAATGGGTCGTTGAACAACAACGGACAGATCCAGGCAACCGTGGACTTCTACAACCAAGCACAGAGCTACCTTTCGATCGGTGGCAACTTGAACATCGGGAGCGGATCCTCGCTTTACATCAATAGCCTGTCGCTGGTGCCAGGTACGCCTGTTCCGGTTCTCGGTGCCGCGACATACACCGGTATAGCGGCGCTTCCCGTCACCGATGCCGGCGGCAACTACCTCTTCAACTATTCGTACAATATCGACCAGTACAACAATCTGAATGTCTGGGCCAATAGCTCGTCGCATTTCGGAGCGACTGCGCAGCAAGTGACGTCGAACGCAAATCTTCAGATGGCCGCTAACTACCTGGACGCACAGTGGACGGCAGGCGCAAGCCAGTCACAAGCGCAGATCTACGCAAAGCTCACCTCCGTAGCGAATGCCGGCCAATACGTCGCGGCGCTGCAGAGCCTCGATGGCGAAGGAACCCAGGCCGCAAGCGTTTCCCACCTTATATCGAGCAACGCGTTCGTGGAACGCATGAACAGTTGCCCGCGCTTCGACGAGGGCGACATGTTCCAGCACGAGCATGACTGCCTGTGGGGACGCGTCGTAGCGAACAGCACTGATCGCGACACCACGGGAGACGGTGTCGGTTACCACCAGAATGGCCAGGTATTCCAGATGGGCGGGCAAAGGGAGGTGGCACCGAATTGGTTCGTGGGTGCCTCCGTTTCGTCCGATCACAGCAACCTGGACACCGGCTCCATCGCCGACTCGATCAATGGTCATGGCTGGACGGCAGGACTGGTGGCCAAGCACCAGATGGGCGACTGGCTGGTGTCGGGATCGCTCGAGGGTGGCGAGATGTCTTACAGCTCGACGCGCCAGGCCAACCTTTACGGCCTGGGCGGTACGGCACATGCGTCGTTCGATGTCACCCATTGGGGCCTGCACTCGCGCACGAGCCGTCAGTTTGTCTTCGACCATTGGTATTTGAAGCCGTACATCGATGTGAATGCGACCCGCATCGATTCAGACGGCTACACGGAGAAAGGCGCCGGAGCCCTCGATCTCCGCCTGGCCGGTGCGCACTCCTACGTATTCGGTGCGTCACCGATGGTGGAGGCCGGCAGCCGTTTCGATTTTGCCAATGGCGTAACGCTGCAGCTGTACGCGGGTCTGGGTGGCACGTTCTACAACCAGGACCGGTTGGGCGCGGATGCCCAGTTGGCTGACGCCCCGGGTCCGCTCCAGTTTCACCAGAGCAGCGACATCCCCCAGGACCGGTTTAAGGGCACGGCCGGCCTTGACCTGAAAGCGAACAAGGACATCGACATCCGCCTGGAGTACCAGGGCGAGTTCGCCAGTCACTTCCAGTCCAACACCGGAGCACTGAAGTTCACTTACAAGTTTTGACGTCATCAGGTCCTCTTGCGCATTGCCCCCGATGGGCGAAAATACAGAGCGTACATACGTCTAGAGAACCCGATCATGACCTACCAACCCTCCCCGGATCGATACAACGGCCAGATGCCGGTTCGCCGCTGCGGCAAAAGCGGCATCGACCTCCCCCTGATCTCCCTGGGGTTGTGGCAGAACTTCGGCGGCACGGATGTTTTCGAAACGGGGCGCGCTATCTTGAGGCGCGCTTTTGACCGAGGCGTCATGCATTTCGACCTCGCAAATAACTACGGGCCGCCGCCCGGTTCGGCCGAAGAGAATTTTGGCCGTATCCTGGCCAGTGACTTCAAGTCCCACCGTGACGAGTTGATCATTTCGACAAAGGCCGGTTGGGACATGTGGCCGGGTCCTTACGGTGGAACCGGCGGCATTGGCGGCAGTCGCAAGCACCTCATTGCGAGTCTCGACCAATCGCTCAAGCGCACGGGTCTGGACTACGTCGACATTTTCTATTCGCACCGCGTCGACCCCACGACGCCGCTCGAAGAGACCGTCGGTGCGCTGACGCACATCCACCGGCAAGGTAAGGCGCTCTATGTCGGCATATCGAGCTATTCGCCGGAGCTGACGCGTAAGGCAGCGGCCATGCTGGCCGCCGAGGGGGTCCCTCTCTTCATCCATCAGCCCAACTACTCGATGTTCAACCGTTGGATCGAGAACGGATTGCTCGATGTCCTGAACGACGTGGGCGCGGGCTGCATTGCGTTCTCGCCGCTCGCCCAGGGCCTGCTCACCGACAAATATCTCAATGGCGTGCCGTCGGATGCGCGGGTCGCTCGAGACGGGTCGTTCCGGAAAGACATGCTCAGCCCGGAAAACCTCGAGCGAATCAGGGCACTCAATGACATTGCCTTACGCCGTGGCCAGACGCTCGCGCAGATGGCGATTGCATGGGCGCTTCGCGATCCCCGCGTTACATCGGCATTGATCGGCGCGCGCACCGTCGAGCAGCTCGACAATTCGCTTGGCGCACTGGATAACCTGGGTTTCTCTGTGGAAGAGCTCGCGGCCATCGACGTCCATGCGGTCGATGGCGGGACTGATCTGTGGCGCGGATCGTCGTCCCTCTAAATCGACGATTGAATCGGCCGCCGATCCACCGGCGGCTGATTCAGTTCACGAGCGGAGTTACTTCAGGTACGCCTCGATTGTCTTGACGACCTGCCTGCCCTGCAGGACGGCACCTTCCGGGTTGAAATGAACGTCATCGAGATAGAGGTTGGGATAGCGGAGCATCAGTGCGTACTGGTCGTCAACAATGATCGACTCACGATTCACGACCTGTAGCGCCTCGGCATTCCTCACCTTGATACGCGCATTCGTGGGGCCAGGCGAACTTTCCTTTTTGACCGGCGTCGTGGAGGCCCAGATGAAATGGGCGCCAGGAGCGATCTTTCGAAGCGTCGCAACGTAGTCAGCAAACGAGGCCACGTATTCCTTTTCGGTATACGCCCAGCCGTGCATCCCGTTGTTGAAATGAACGACGCTGAATGTCACGCCCTCCAACGCAGCGAAATCCTTCAACTGTGTATCCAGCCGCGGATCTCCCAGGCTGGTCGAAGCTGCAAACAAGTAGACATTGGCTTTGCCACTGAGCTCTTGCTGCACTTCCGGGAAGTAGTTGCGCGTGATGGAGTCTCCGACAAGGAGAACGTTCGGCAGCTGACTATCGACATGTTCTGGCCTGACTTCCCAGGTCCATTCGGTGACTTCGGGTCGAGAAGCCACCTGCGCCTGGCAGCACGCCGATACAAACAAAAATGCATACAGACCGATCGCCACCCACGCTTTGCCATGATTACGGATCATCTTTTCCTCAACCTTATGTGTCCGACCACAAGCGGAGCAGGCTATGGTAATGCGCGGTCAACCGTACCAACGATTCTGATTCGGTCTCAAGTGCCGTCAGATGTTGAATGGTCTGGTCGAGTTCAAAGAGGAGTTGCCTCTCGGTGTCGCCCCGAACGAGGCTCTGAACCCAGAATACCGCGGCCAATCGCACTCCCCTCGTGATGGGAGTGACCTGGTGGCGCGCCGTTGCGCTATAGACGATCATGTCGCCGGCATCGAGCTTTATGCGTTCCGTGCCGAAGTCGTTCTCAACAACGAGTTCCCCGCCGTCGTAAGCGTCTTTCGGCGACAAGAACAGCGTCATGGACAAGTCAGTCCGCAATTTCTGTCCACGCCTCAGGACGCGAATGGAGCCGTCCACGTGGTTCGCGAAGTGCATGCCCTCTTCGTACCGATTGAACATGGGCGGATACACATGGTTCGGCAATACGGCACTCACGAACTGTGCATTCCGCTCCATCGCTCCGAGCAGCAGGTCGCCCAGGTCCCTCGCCAGCGAACTTGACTGATCGAGCTGCTGATTACGCTTTACCTTGGCTCCCTGATGGCCCGCTGTCACCCGACCATCGACCCAGGGCGCCTCGTCGCTACTCAGCGCGTTGCGCACCGAAGTCAATTGCGCGGCATTCAGTACACGGGGAAGATGAAAGAACATAGGACTAGGCGCTCCTCGACGCCAGGAGTTGATGCGCCGCCTCGCGAACCGCCGGCGTGCCTGCGATCATGGCCTTTTCCAGCCACGGCACGGCCTCGTCGGTGCGGCCGCACCTCATCAGAAAGCTCGCCCAGTTGTATTGCCCCCGAAAGTAACCGGCCTCGGCAGAGCGGCGATACCACCTGGCCGCCGCGCCCAAGTTCTTTGGCGTTCCCCACCCTTCCTCACTACAACGCCCGGCGAGATTCATCGCACGCTCGTGATCCTGCGTTGCCGCATCCAGGTAGTAGCGAAAGGCCTTCCCGGCGTCCTGTTCGACGCCAAGGCCGTCCAGGTAGAGATGGCCCAGGTTGTATTGGGCCCAGGCATGTCCGGCGTGTGCCGCGCGCCGGTAGTAGGTTGAAGCCAGGGTCACGTCGGCGGGGCATCCCCAGCCATTCTCCAGGCATCGCCCCACCATATTGATAGCGTCGAGATTGTTCTGAGCTGCGGCTCGCTTGAACCAGGCAAGAGCCCTGCCCGGGTCTTTCCCGACGCCATGTCCTTCCAACAGCATTTGCCCGTAGTAGAGCTGGGCTTGCGGCACACCGTCGAAAGCCAACAGGCTCATCCACCGTGCCGCGCTCTCAGGGCGATCGAGGAAAAGCCTTCGCACCTGGTCCGGACGCATCTGCAAGAGTCGCTCGGTGATCGAGAGTGTCAAAGGCTGAAGTTCGCGGTCAAAAGAACCGTTCTTCCTGCACCTGGAACGACATGGTTCTCCGCCGGAGAACTGAAGTAAGAGTTGGCGAAGTAGATCTTGTTGGCAAGGTTGTAACCGTTGAGTTGCAGCGCCAGCGAATCGCTGATTTTCACGCGCGCCATGGCGTCGAAAGTGACATAGCTCGGAACATGCGCCGTGTTGTCCACGTCGGCTGCGCGTCGATCGAGGTAGTTGAAACCACCACCGAAGGACCATGTTTCGTCGATCTCATCCACGAGCCACAGGTTGGCCTGATTCGGGGCGGTATTAAGCAGCGGTGCCCCGACGGAAGCCAGGTCCGTGGATTTCACCGTTTCTGAGTTCAGGTGCGTGTAGCCCGCAGTGATCTCCCAGTGGTCGCTCAGATAGCCTGTTGCGTCGGCTTCGAAGCCGCGAACACGTTCCTTGCCTGCGAGGAGCTGCGGCGCAGTCGGATTGGTCGGGTCGCCCACCCGGGCGTTCGTCATCTGTGTCTGAAAGACACCCGCCTGCAGGGCGAGGCGCCCATCGAGAGCCGTCGACTTCGCACCGACCTCGAAGGTCCGATCTTTCTCGGGATCGAGCGAAGCGGTTTTCGTGCTCAGCGAGAGACTCTCGGCCGAAGGGTCGTACGACGTGCCATAGGAGGCATACAGGCTGAGGTCGTCGACAGGGCGATAGACCAGCGACGCGCGCGGGCTCGCAATCGTGTCCGTATGGGTCAGATGGGCATTCGTGATCGGCTCTTTGAAATCCGCATCGAAACGGTCGAGGCGCACCGCCCCGGTCAGTTCCCATTGCGGCCCAAAGTCGACGATATCCTCGATAAGGCCGCTGATGGTCTTGGTGACGGTATCCGGTCGTTGCGTCACCTGAGTCTGATGGCCCGGGAAAGGCTCGAACGGATCAGGGTTGAGGATCGGCGTTCCGGGAATCTGATCAAGCTGATTGGCAAAACGCGTGAGATCCGCTTCCTCGCGATCCAGTTCCAGACCTGCGATCACATGGTGCTGAATGCCTCCGGTGTCGAATTCGGCATGCAGGTTGGCATTGTTCATCAGGGTCTTCACGGTGCCCTTGACGCTCGGCCTGTCGCGGAAGGTCAGTACGTCATCAAGCGGAGTGCCGGGTGCCGGCAGCGTGTCACCGTAATGGGCCGCCGTCTCCCGACTATTGAACCAATAGTTGCCCACACGGACGGCATCAGTGAACCAGAGATCGTCATTGAATTTGACGGTCAACAGTCCGGTCAGGACATCGACGCGACTCTGAAAGCGGTCATCCTCGGGCAAGCCATAGTTGGTGTCACGGGGAACCGGCACCGGTCGCCCAAAGGCAAAGGGAATGCCGTAATCGGGGATGTCGTTTTGCTCCTGGTGTAGATAGTTCACCTTCAGCGTGACGTCTTCACCCAAGCCGAAGGCAAAGGAAGGCGCGAAACCCGAGCGCCGATTCTTGACGAAGTCGCGATCTTCAACGTCGGACTTCAGGCCCATGGCATTGAAGCGGAAGGCCGACGAATTGCTGAGCGCGTAGTTCACGTCGACGGTGCCACGAACTTCGTTGTTGGTGCCGACGGCGACACTGCCTTGCGTGAAGTCCGTCAGTTGGGGCGTCTTGCTTACCTGGTTTACGACACCACCTGTCGATCCCCGCCCGAACAGCGTGGATGCGGGACCTTTGTAGACTTCAATGTTTTCGATATTGAAGCTATCGCGCGTGTAGAAGCCGGTGTCACGCAGACCATCCAGGAAGAAATCATCGCTTGCCGAGAATCCTCGCAGGTTGATGTTGTCCCCGTGCGTACCACCCTCGCCCGCATTCAAGGTAATGCCGGGGACGTTCTTCAGGGCGTCCTGCAGATTGTTCACGGCCTGTTGCTTCATGACCTCCGCCGAAACAACGGTGACATTCTGAGGCGTGTCCTGGAGCGAGGTCGCAATCGCGCTCATGCTCGAGGCAGTAACGACGACCCTGGGGAGATCCTGAGGGGGCTTGGTTGCATCATCGTCGGCGTGGACAACCCATGGCACACCTAGTGAAAACGACGCCAGGTAGAACATGGAGCCGAAACCAAGAGGCCTGGGGCGGGTCCGCGATTCAAATCGTTGCATGGGGTCAACTCTGATTGGCTTCAGGAAATGTCTTTGTTTTCATGGGGAAACATTTCGCAAACACCAATACGACTGATTCGCGTTTACGTCGTCCCAGCTCCTGAGTGCCAGGAAACGCGTAAACGGTTGCCATCGAGCCCTAAGAATTTCTGGAACGCGTCAGTCCGTCACACCGACGATGACGGATGCGGCATCGAAGATAGCCAGCACGTCCATGCCCTCGACCAGTCCAAGGTTCTGGACACTGTCCTTGGTGATGATGGAGGTCATCGTTCCGCCGCCCTCGATATCCACGGTCACCTCCGTGTTCACCGCGCCAGGATGGATCCGGGCCACCTTGCCAGGCAGTTGGTTGGAAGCGGATAGCCGTCCTTGCCCCGGCAGGCCGAGCATGATCCAGCTCGCCTTGATAAGCGCGATGACGGGGCGCCCGGGAGCCAGGGCCAGAGCGTCCGTACTCTCACGGGTCACCGTCGCGATGAGCGTGGCGCCACCCGTGGTCCGGATGGTGATGCTGTCGTTAACAGCGCCCTGCTGGACGTGATCGACGACGCCGGCAAGCTGGTTTCTTGCACTGGTTCGCATGGTCAGGTGCCTCAAGAGATGGATGTCATCGGTCGCCTCTTCCCCCAGCGAGGCCAGGTGCTCGACGAACAGGCGATGGGCCGATTCGATGCTGCGAAAGGACGCGATGAGGCGTTCGGCACGCGCGGTAAGCGTCGCTCCGCCCCCACCCTTCCCGCCCGTCGCCCGTAACACGAGCAGTTCCCCGGCGAGGTTATTCATGGCCTCGACCGCGTCCCATGCGCCCTTATAACTCATGCCCACGGCCTTGGCGGCGGCGGTAATCGACCCGGTCTGTCCAATCTGGGACAGCAGTTCCACACGGTCCAGCCCACCCCAGCGCCGTGCGCCATCGGAGAGCCACAGGGAGCCTTCGTACTGGAGCATGCCGTCACCCATGTGTAGGACCGAACCAGTCTAGGAGCGAAATCTCCATGCCGCCAGCCGGTTGCAGTGCGTAGACGCAATATTTCGCTATATAGTCCACTTTATATTGCGCGAAAAAGGGGAGACACCATGAAGCGACTCATCCTCGGCGCCATGGCGCTGTTGTGTCCCGTGTTCACCGCTGCCGCACAGGTGACGGCGGCGCCGACGGCAGTCGATGACAACAAGGCCGTCACGTCACTCGATAACGTTACCGTTAGCGCCCGGCAACGCGAGGAGGACCTCCAAAAGGTCCCGCTGGCGGTGTCCGTGGTGAACGGTGAATGGCTCGACCGTTCGTACACGGTCAACACCCAGCAGCTCAGTCAGCTCGTCCCCTCGCTCTACTACAACTCCGCCAACCCACGTAATACGGCTTATACGATCCGTGGTCTGGGGTCGAACACGCTGTCGGTCAGCGCGGCGAATGACGGTATCGAGCCCGGCGTCGGCTTCTATGTGGACGGGGTCTACCACGGCCGTCCGGCAACGGCCGCCTTCGATTTCACCGACATCGATCGCATCGAAGTGCTCCGCGGGCCGCAAGGCACGCTGTTCGGCAAGAACACCACGGCGGGCGCTATCAATATCACCAGCCGCGCACCCACTTTCACTCCAGAGGGCAGCGGCGAGATCTCATACGGTGAGCAAGGATTTCTGCAGGCAAAAGGCACGGTGTCGGGACCGCTCAGTCAAACGGTGGCCGGCCGCTTTTCAGCCCAGTTCACCGAGAAAGACGGCTCACTGCACAACGTGACTACCGGCAAGGACGAGAACGCGATCAATAACTATGCCCTTCGTGGCCAGTTGTTGTTCAAGCCATCCAGCGACATCAATGTCCGACTGATAGGCGATGTGTCCAATCTCGATTCGGATTGCTGCACGCAGAACTACCTGCGCGTTGGAAGCAGCCTGCGCGGCGCAGCGCGGCAATTCAACGGCCTTGCCGCGAATCTTCCGGCCCATGGCTTTCCCGCGTACGAGCCGCCGAGCCGCAATGTCTACGATCGACTGACCGATATCGATGCCCCTCTGCATATCAATACGCAGGATGGCGGCGTGTCCCTCAATGCCGACTGGAATGTGGGTGCGGTGACGCTGACCTCGATCTCCGCCTGGCGTTACTGGAAATGGGATGTCGCCAACGACCGTGACTACATCGGCGTTCCCATTCAAACGGTTCAGCGCATCCCCTCGCGGCAGGACCAATACAGCCAGGAATTTCGTGTGGCCTCCAACGGTGACGGCCCCTTCAGCTATGTCGGCGGCCTCTACTTCTACACTCAGGAGATCAACGGCAAGCCGATCAGCATTTATGGTCCTGCTGCCACGTACTGGCTGGTCAGCACCACGAGCTTCCCCCGCATGCCGGACAACCTCGCGGATGGCTACGGCCAGTTCGGTAATTCGCACTACCGGATGAAGAGTTACGCGGCCTTTGGTGAGGCGAACTACAAAATCACCGATCGCCTGACCGCAACCCTGGGTCTGCGTTACACCTACGAAGACAAGAACGGCACCTACTCGACGACGGTGTCCGGGGGACTGCCAACCACCCCTGGCTCGGTGCAGGACAACGCAAAGCTCTCGCTATTCCGCCCGCAGAGTTACAGCGCGTCGGATAACGGCGGCAACCCCTCGGGACGGGTCAACCTGGGCTATCAGTTCACCGACAACGTGCTGGGTTACGTGAGTTACGCGTACGGCTACAAATCCGGTGGCCTTAATATGTCCGGCCTGCCGCTTGACGCCGCGAACAACCCGGCTTTAGCGACCGCCGTGATCAAGGATGAAATAAACAGGACCTGGGAGACAGGCTTGAAAACGGCATGGTGGGACGGTCGCGCCACGTTGAACCTCGCCGCTTATCACACCGAAGTCAGCAACTACCAGGCCAACATCACCTCCAGCACCGAGACGGCGGCCTTGCGCACCTATCCGGCGAATATCCCCCAAGTGCGGGTGAAAGGCGTCGAGGCAGACTTTGCTGCGCTGGTGTTCCGGGGGTTCACCTTGCGTGCGTCCTTCGCTTATGCCGATGGCAAATACACGGATTACCCGAAAGGCCCCTGCCCGCTTGAATGGCAAAACCCGAACGCCGCCGGCGGATGCCAGCCGCTCAATCCGCCGGCCAGCCTGGCTATCAAGACCTCGAACCCTCGCGGAAATCCCGACGTGCCGGGCGCCTACGTCCTGACTGGGCTGCCACTGGCCGGCCTATCCAAATGGGCGGGCTCCGTGGGCTTCGATTACGAATTACCCATCGGCCATGACGCCTTCCTCGTCCATGCGGATACGAGCGCGCGTAGCGACTACAACTCCGACACGGCCAACTCCATCTATACGAGGATCGCAGGCTATGCCGTCGTCAATGGAAGCGTGGGGTATCGCTTCAACGACAACTGGGAGGTTGACGTATTCGCGCGCAACCTGTTCGACAGGAACTACATCACCGCGCTCACGGTTCAAACGGGCAATTCCGGTTTGATCCTGGGCCAGCCGAGCGATCCCAGGATGGTGGGCGTGACGCTACGTGCTCATTTCTGAGCTGGTCGGCGTTACGCGTGCGCCGCGACCAGGGCGACGATGGTCACCGCCTCGACCATCTCAACGAGCGCACCCGCCGTATCGCCCGTGAAGCCACCAAGGCGTTGGATACCTGCCCTCCTCCAGACCCAGCCCGTGATGCACGCCGCGACAAGCGCAACGAGGCCGGCCCAGCTGAAACACAGACAGATAGCCACCGCCAGCGCCAACGCGACGCGGCAGCCGTTCGCCGACGCACCGCGTAACGGCTCACCAAGGCCTTGCGAGCGCACGTAATCGGTGGTCAGGAACCACGCGACAACCGCAGCGCGACCGAGCAGCGGAGGAAGCAACAACAGCTCCCAGTGCCTGAGCGTCGCCAGCGCCGATAGCTTGAGCAACAGGACCAGCACCAGGGCGACGACGCCCGCAGGACCGCTACGTGGATCCTTCATGATCGACAAGGTGCGCTCGCGGTCGCCCATGCCACCTATCCACGCATCGGCGCTGTCGGCCAGGCCGTCCAGATGCAACGCACCGGTCAGGGCGACCCATGCGACGAGCATGACCGCTGCGGCGGGCAGCGCGGGCATCGCATGCAGCAACGCGAAAGCGCCGATCAGTAGCGCGCCCAGGATCAGTCCGACCAGCGGATACCACTTCAGCGAGGCCGCCTGGGCCTGCGCATCGATGGCGATACGCGGCACGGGCAGCCGCGTAAGAAATCCCAAGGCCACGATCAGCCCCTTCATCATCAGCCCCAGAGAATCGGATGCAGGGACGCGTGCGGCACGTCGATGCCCGCCATATCCCCGAAGCTGCGATCTTCCGCGATGCAGCGCAGCAGGCGGATCGCGCCGCCGTGTGTCACCACGAGTACGCGTGCCTCGGCGGCCTCCCTGGCCACATCGGCCAGGGCTTCGGTAAGACGTGTTTGAAAAGCGTCGAAGGTCTCCGCACCCGGCGGCGGATGCGCCACGGGGTCCGCCCAGAATCGACCGAGCGCGTCGCCGTCCTTCTCCGCGATGTCCTCGATGGGCACGCCCTGCCAGTCCCCGAAGTGGTATTCGGCCAGGCGTGGATCGAGACGTAGCGGCAAGCCTCGCCGCTCGGCCAGTTCCGTGGCGAAGCGCGCACAGCGCGACATCGACGACGACACCACGCGGTCCCACTCGTGCCCTTCCACGGATGCGCGAAGCTGTGTCCAACCAAGATCGGTCAAGGCATCGTCCAGCTGTCCGCGATAGCTGCGCTGCCCCGTGTCACCGTGCCTGAGCAAGTCGATGCTCATGCCTCGGATACACCGGCTTCGGCGAAGGTCGCCATCGAGTTGTGAAGCGCGCACGCCAGCCGCAACAGGGGCACGGCGACTGCCGCGCCACTGGCTTCGCCAAGGCGCAGGCCGAGATCGAGCAACGGCTCCGCCTCCAGCGCCGCCAGTACGCGTGCATGGCCGCGTTCCTGCGAGCGATGCGCGAAGATCAGCCAGGAACGAACGTCCGGATGAAGCCTCACCGCGGCGAGCGCCGCCACACTGGTGATGAAGCCGTCGACGAGGACAGGCAAGCCACGCTGCGCCGCCGCAACGAACGCGCCTGCCAGTGCTGCAATCTCAAATCCACCGAGCCTGCGCAGCCGCTCGCGCGCCGTGTCAGCGTCCGCGTGCCGCTGCAACGCGCGTTGGATCACCTGCACCTTGTGTGCGATGCCTTCGGCATTCAGCCCGGTCCCCGCACCGGTGAGGATCGCGGGATCCTCGCCGAGCAGCGCACAGGCGAGTGCGCTGGCCGCCGTCGTATTGCCGATACCCATGTCGCCACCGATGTAGATGTGCGCGCTGGCCTTGACGGCTTCGCCGACACTCGCGACACCCGCGGCGAACGCCGCCTCGAGTTGCGGCTGAGTCATGGCGGCGGACGTGCAGAAGTTGGCGGTGGACGGAGCGATGATGCGTCGGCGCACGCCCGGGATGTCACCCGGATCGTTCACCGTGCCGAGATTCACCACCTCCAGCGTCGCCTGGAGTTCGCGGGCAAGCACGGCAATGGCCGCACCGCCATGGGCGAAATTACGCAGCATCTCGCCCGTCACCGCTTGCGGGAACGCTGAGATGCCTTCCGCCGCCACGCCATGGTCGCCAGCGAAAACGGCAATCCAGACGCGATCGGCGCGGGGCTGCTCACGACCCTGCAGGCTGGCCAGTTGTACAGCGATGGCCTCGAGTTGGCCCAGCGAGCCGGGAGGCTTGGTCAATGTGCCCTGACGCGCCAGGGCGAGCTGGGCGGTGGCCGTATCCGGGACGCGAGTGGGGGCCGCGAGCCAGTCGTTCATAGAGGTGTTCCTTTGAGGATCAGGGGCAGCCCGGCAGCGACGAAGACCACGCGGTCGCTTCGTTGCCCCAGGGCCTGGTGAAGGCGGCCGGCTTCGTCGACGAAACGGCGGGTGAGCTCGCCCATAGGGGTGATGCCGAGACCGACCTCATTGCTTACGAAGGCAATGTCGCCGGGCAAGGTGGACAGGATGTCGAGGAAGGCGTCGCGCTCCTGCTCGAAGTGCGCGCCCTCGTCGATACCGAGCAGGTTCGATAGCCAGAGCGTCAGGCAATCGACCAGCAGAAAGCGGTCGGAGCGGGCGTGCTCGCGGAGTACGGCAGCCAGGGCCACGGGTTCTTCGAATGACTTCCATGTGGCCGGGCGGCGCGACCGATGGTGGGCGATCCGGTCGGCCATTTCGCCGTCCAGTGCCTGTGCGGTCGCCACGTAGAAGACGTCCAGGCCACTTTCAGTGGCGAGGCGTTCCGCCAACGCGCTCTTGCCCGAGCGTGCGCCACCGAGAATCAGTGTCAGCATGCTGGCAGTCCGAAGAAGCGTTCCAGAGCCGCGGTGTCCATGTGTGCATCGATGACCGCGGCGAGGCGTTCCAACGTCGCCTCACGCAGGGCATGGATGTCCAGCGGCGTGGGCGCCGCGAGACCGGCATCGCCGAGCCATGCGGCCAATGCCTCAGGATGGTCGAAGACGCCGTGCAGGTACGTGCCAATGACGCGGCCGTCGTCCGACCGCGCGCCGTCGCCTCGTCCGTCGTCGAGCCGCACCGCCGGACGGGACATCCCCGCCCCTTCGCTCAACCCGCAATGAATCTCGTAGCCCGTCACGGGGGTGTCGCCGTCGGCCAGCCAACCATGCACATTGCGCAGCTGCTTCATCGGCGCCAGCGTCGTTTCCAGGTCGAGCAGACCCAGCCCCTCGCTGGAACCGGCAGGACCTTCGAGGCCGGCGGGATCGTGCACGGCCTTGCCGAGCATCTGCATGCCGCCGCAGATGCCGATGACTCTGCCGCCATAACGCACGTGACGCAGAATGGCCGTGTCCCACCCCTGCGTGCGCAACCAGGCGAGATCCGCGCGGGTCGACTTCGACCCGGGCAGCACGATGAGGTCGCACGGAGGGAAGATTTCACCCGGGCCAACGAAGACGCATTCGACCTCGGGATGCGCGCGCAGTGCATCGAAGTCCGTGTGGTTGCTGATGCGCGGCAGCGCAGGCACGGCGATACGCAAGCGCGCGTGAGGCTTAATCGCAGGCCCACGCGGAAGCGCATCCTCGGCCTCGAGGACCAGGTCGTGCAGATACGGCAGCACCCCGAGCACGGGCTTGCCGGTCTCGCGCTCGAGCCAGTCCAGGCCGGGCTGCAATAGGGCGATGTCGCCCCGGAACCGATTGATGACAAAGCCCGCGATCCGGTGGCGTTCGCTTTCCGACAGTAAGGCCAGGGTGCCGACGAGGTGGGCGAACACACCTCCGCGATCGATATCGGCAACCAGGATGACCGGACAGTCCACGGCTTCCGCATAACCCATATTGGCGATATCACGGTCACGCAGGTTGATCTCGGCGGGGCTGCCGGCGCCTTCGACGACCACGGCGTCATACGTACCCACGAGCCGTGCATGGGAGGCCAGCACCGCGGTCATGGCCACGCGCTTATAGGCGTGGTAACCCACCGCATCCATGTTGCCCACCGGGTGCCCGTGCACGATCACCTGCGCCCCGGTATCACTGTTCGGTTTCAACAGCACCGGATTGAAGTCGGTATGCGGCGCCACCCCGGCTGCCTGGGCCTGCACCGCCTGCGCACGACCAATCTCGCCGCCATCCACCGTCACCGCGGAATTGAGCGCCATGTTCTGCGGCTTGAACGGTGCCACCGCCACGCCACGATGGCGTAGCCAGCGGCACAACGCCGCAACGACCGTGCTTTTGCCGGCGTCGGAGGTGCAGCCCTGCACCATGAGGACACGGGCGTTCATGCGATGGCCTCGGATAGCGCCTGACCCAATACCACGAAGGAAGCCTCGTCGGCCGGGAGGCCGAAGCGTAGTGCCTGAGGGTTGTCGAAGTGACGGACGAGGATGCCGCGTTGCGCGAGGGCGCGATGAAGCGTGGCGGCATCCGGGTGTTCGCAATAGTGGAAGAACTCGCAGCCGCCTGAAGGAGGCAGACCGTGCTCAGTCAGCAGCGATGCCAGTTGCGCGGAGGCACGGCGCAGCCATTCGCGCGCCGACGCTTGCCATGCGGTGTCCTTCAATGCGCGCGCCACGACGTAGCGTGTGGGTCCGGTCAGCGTCCACGGACCGAGCGATGCAGCCATGTCGTCCAACAACGCGGGCCATGCGGCAACGAAACCTGCGCGCGCACCGGCGAGGCCGAAGAACTTACCGACCGAACGAAGAACAATGAGACCGTCGCGCCGATGTCCGCAGAGACTGTCTTCCGGGCTTACGTCGATGAAGGCCTCATCGACGACGAGCCAGGGCCTTTGCCGCGCAAGCCCGGGCGCCGCTTCGCGACGGGCCAGGCGGTCGTGCAATTCCAACAAAGTCTCGCGGTCGGCACGTTCGCCAGTCGGATTGTTCGGGCGGATCACCACCACGACGTCGAACTCGTGAGCCCGTGCAAGCAACGCGTGGAACGGCAGGGTCACCACGTCGTGACCGGCCGTTAGCCACGCGTGCGCATGCTCCGCGTAGGCGGGTTCGACCACGGCCACGCGCGAACGCCCGCGCAACCGTGGTAACGCGGCGATGGCCGCCTGTGAGCCAGCGACCGGCAGCAAGTTGCCGGTGCCGTAATAGCCGCGCGCCGCGTCGAGCAGCTCATCATCGTCTTCGGGAAGCCGCTGCCACACGGTCGAGGGCACCGTGGGTAAGGGATACGCAAAGGGACTGACCCCCGTCGACAGGTCGAGCCAATGCTCGCGTGCGATACCGTACTCGCGCACCGCGCGACCGAGTCGTCCACCGTGTTCAAGCATGCGCCGCGACTCCCACCAGCAAGACGATGGCCACCCACACGACCACGCCACGATCGACCAGCCGAAGCGCCTGCAGGATCGCGTCCGTTCCGGGCGGGGAGCCTTCGCCCAGCGCGGGGCGGTCCTCCCAGCGACCGTGGTACGGAGCCGGCCCACCGAGGCGGACGCGCAAGGCCCCTGCCCCGGCCGCCATGACCGGACCTGCATTGGGGCTATCCCAGGCAGGCGCCTGCACGCGCCAACAACGCAACGCGGTCACGCCGTCGCCCATGGCGGCGTACGTCAGCGCGGTCAGTCGCGCAGGTAGGAAACCAAGGACGTCGTCGGCACGTGCCGCCATCCGTCCGAAACGGTTGTATCGGGCGGTCCGGTAGCCCCACATCGCATCCAGCGTATTGGCAAGGCGGAATCCCAGCACGCCGGGCCCGCCAAACAGCACAAACCAGAACAGTGCACCGAAGACGGCATCGTGTCCGTTTTCGAGCACCGACTCTGTCGCGGCAGCGGATACCTGCGTCGCGTCCAGCGCCAGGGTGTCGCGGCTCACCATGCGGCCCACCGCGACGCGGGCAGCGACGAGGTCACCAGCGAGCAAGGCCTGCGCCACCGGACGTGCGTGTTCGCCAAGGCTGCGCCGACCCAGCGCGAAGTACAGGACGATCACGTCGATCACCAACGCCAGTGGCGCGGGCGATGCGGCGCGCAACCAAGCGAGCAAGGCCACCGGCAGCACGACAGCGAGGGCCCATGCGGCCATGCCGGCAAGGCGACGATCGGCATAGAGATGTCGTTCGATGGCAACGGCCAGTGCGCCGAAGCCGACGAGCGGATGCCACCGTCGCGGCTCGCCCAGGATCATGTCGAGCAGCAACGCCAGCACCATGCAAAGCGCAACGGTCATCCGAGGAACAGCCGTCGCGCCGCATCGGGATTCGACGGAAAGTAGAAGTGCACGAAGCTCGCCGTCATGCGCTGGCGGCGATAGACTTTCTCGGCTGTCGGCCCGCCATGCGGGTTGCTCGCGCCGGCCAGGGGAAGCGCATCGATGCTCGCTTCGGCGTAATGGAAGGAATGCCCGCGCAAGGCACCTTCGGGCAGTTCGACGCTTTGCATGCCCAATGCGGCCATACGCCGCTGCATGGTCGCCTGCCCCCCGAGCAGGCCCGCCATCGCACCGGCATGACCGTCGCGATCGGTGAGCCGGTCCAGCGCGTAGAGCAGGCCTCCGCATTCCGCAAGCAAGGGGCCTCCCCTGTCCACATGCGCGCGAAGGTCGCGACGCAGGTCGTCACGTGCGGCAAGCGCGTCGATGTGCAGTTCGGGGTAGCCGCCAGGCAGCCACACCGCATCGCACGCCGGCAGCGGGTCGCCTGCCACGGGCGAAAAGAAGTGCAAGGTGGCGCCCGCCGCGCGGAGTTCGTCGAGATTCGCCGGGTAGATGAAAGCGAATGCGGCGTCGCGTGCGATGGCGATCCGGACCCCGTCCAGCCGCACCGATGCGGGCATGGTGGTGCCCGCTTCGAACGCGACCGGTGGTGGCAGTTCGGTGACACCCTGCTTGCTCCATGCATCCGCGAGGGCGTCGAGCCGCGAGTCGAGATCGGCCAGCTCCGAGGCAGCAACCAGTCCAAGATGTCGCTCCGGCAATGTCATGGCGGCGTCGCGGGGCAGCGCCCCGTGCCAGGTCAGGCCGGGCGGCAGGCTGTCGCGCAGCAGACCGGCGTGGTACGCACTGCCCACCCGATTGGCCAGGACGCCGTGAAGGATCAGCTCCGGACGATACGTTGCCAGCCCGTGCGCCAAGGCGCCGAACGTCTGCGCCATCGCACTGCCGTCGATCACCGCCATCACCGGCAGCCCGAACGCAATCGCCAGATCGGCGCTCGAGGGCGATCCGTCGAACAGCCCCATGACGCCCTCGACGAGGATCAGGTCTGCCTCGCCCGCCGCTTCGTACAGACGGGCGCGGACATCCTCATCGCCACCCATCCAGGGGTCGAGCTGGTACACCGGCGCGCCACTCGCACGCTCCAGGATCATGGGATCGAGAAAGTCGGGTCCGGTCTTGAACACGCGCACCCGGCGGCCCTGGCGCGCATGGGCTCGCGCCAGGGCGGCGGTGACGCTGGTCTTGCCCTGCCCCGAGGCTGGCGCGGAGACAAGCAACGCCGGGCAATACCGGGTCACAGCTCCACACCCTTCTGCGCACGGATACCCGCCTGGTATGCGTGCTTGACCACGCGCATCTCGGTCACCGTATCCGCGGCAGCGACCAGGTCGTCGGGCGCACCACGGCCCGTGATCACCACGTGCTGGCGCTCGGGCCGTGCCGCGAGGGCGGCCAGCACGCGATCGAGCGGAATGTATTGCTTCACCAGCGCGATGTTAAGTTCGTCGAGTAACACGAAGTCGTAGCCGGGATCGCGGAGCATGCCCTCAGCCAGTTCCCATGCCGCCATGGCGGCCGCGATGTCGCGGGCCTTGTCCTGGGTCTCCCAGGTATAGCCCTCGCCCATCACGTGATAGTCCAACGGGCCGTCTTCAAACATCCGGAAAAAGCCCTCCTCGCCGGTCGAGAAGCTGCCCTTGATGAATTGAACCACACCGCAGCGGAAGCCATGGCCAAGCGATCTGGCGAGCATACCGAAACCGGATGAGCTCTTGCCCTTGCCGTTACCGGTGTTGACCACCAGCACGCCACGGTCGATGGTCGCCTTCGCGATACGCCGGTCGATGAGCTCCTTCTTCCGGCGCATGCGATCACGATGACGGGCTTCCTCGTCCATCTCTTGCCAGGGAACCGCCTCGTTCATGCGCGTGCCGTCTGGCCGTCACGCGCTTGCGGAAGGAAGCGGAACACCAGCGCCTGGACCACCTGCGACGCCAACACGTACCCGGCCGCCGCACGCACGAACAGCGGTGCCCACTGGGCAAAGCGCTGTAAATACTGACCCATATTCGGCTCCGTGTAGCGGCCGCCCAGCCAGTAGAACGCTCCGTTCGACACGGCATACGACAGCGTGGCACTGACCACGATACCCGCGAACACCAGGCCATGCGAGGCAAGCGAGCCGTTGTAGCGCGGGGCGAGAAGACGGCCCGCATACCAAAGCACGGCGTAAGCCAGCGGCAGGAAGGCGTACGCCACCGTGATGCAGAAGTCGCTCACCCCGGCATAACTCACCGAGTACCAGTCGATCAGCACCGACAGGACCACGAAGCCGAGGAAGGCCAGATGCTTGCGCAGATAGATGCCGCCAAGGAAGAACAAGGCCATGGACGCATCGGGTAGATGAAGGGCATCGCCGAAGTGATTGAAGCGCGTGGCGATCATCACTAGCGCGAACAGGCCGGCAACAGCGGTGAACAAGGAACGTGAGAGCGGCTTCATGAGGTGACCTCGAAGGTGGGACGGTTACGAACGTGGCTGGTAACGCAGGGTCAGCATCCAGTTGCGCTCCGGCTGGTTGAAATAGCGGGCAGTCTCGTAGCGACGATCAAAAATGTTGTTCGCCGACAGTTCGATCTTCCACGCCGGGGCGAAGGCATAGGCCATGCGAAGATCAGTCAGCGTATAGCCGCCCAGCCTGTTGGCGTTGGCGGTGTCATCGAAGCGATAGGCCGAAGCGAACACGCTCGCACCGACGCTGAACGCGCCGAAGCTGCGGTCGACATCGATATTTCCGGTGCGGCGCGCACGACGCGGCAGCAGGTTTCCATGCGTGTCATCGCCGCTATCGTCGATCGGCTGCAGCCAGGTGGCATTTCCGGCGAGGCGCCAGTCACCAATGGTCGTGTCCGCGGCCATTTCGACGCCACGGATGCGCGAGCGGTCGATGTTGTTCGCCCCGCCGAACGGGAACAGCGGACCACTCAGGCTCGAGTCGAACACGATCAAATGGTCGATCTTGTTCTGGAAGCCGTTGACGGACCAGTGGCCCCAGCCGGGCGTGCCCCGCAACCCCAGCTCCCAGTTCTTCGATGTCTCCGGGCCCAGATCCGGATTGCCGTAGTCGGGGAAATACAGATCGTTGAAGGTCGGCGCCTTGAAAGCGGTGCCGTAGCTGGCCGTCACGCGCAAGGTCTTCGTCAGCGCATAGCCGTACTGGAGGCTGCCGGTGGTCTTGCCGCCGAACTGGCTGTTCTCGTCACGACGCACGCTGCCCTGCACGGAGCTGTCGCCGTACTCTTGCTGCCACTCGGCAAACAGCGCGTGGTTGCGGCGTGCGTCGACGAGATAGTCGGTGCTGCCTACCACGCGATCGCGTTGCCAATCGAAGCCCACGGTGGTGAGGCCGGCGCTCTCGCCGACGCGGCCGAGATCGGCCTGGACCGAAGCGAGGTCACGATGCGTGTTGAACGTATCGGCGTAGACGCCATTCTCGTAGTCGGTTGAAAGATCTTCGCTACGGCTCAGGCTGGCGGTGATCAGGACGTCCTGCGCCGGCTTGTAGCGCACGCGGCTGCCCAGTACCTGTGTCGCCGACTCGGCAAAGTTGCTGCTGGTGCCGTCGTAGTGGTTGCGGCCTTCCGTACGCGTCGCCGTGGCGTCGGCGTCCCACTGGTCGTCGAAACGCCAGCCGCCCAGCAAGGACAGCGCATTATTCTTGTAACCATCCCTGTCGGGCTCATACGTGAAGCAGCCGCCGCCACCCGGGCTGGGCTTCCCGCGGCACGCATTGATGCCGTCGGTCTGGTCATGGGTTGCCTGGACGGAGTACCAGCCTTGCGCACCGCGACCGGCAAAACCGACGGAACCGCGCGCCGCGTCGTACGAGCCCACGCCTACCGAGAAGTTCGGTACGAACGCGCCCTCGGGGTGACGGGTGAAGATCTGGATGACGCCGCCGAGCGCTTCCGAACCGTAAAGGCTGGAGTACGGACCGCGCACGATTTCGATGCGCTCGATCTGGTCGACCGGGATGTCCTGGAAGGCAGCGGTGCCGGAGGTGGCCGAGCCGATCTTGACTCCGTCGACCATCACCAGCACGTGATCGGATTCGGTACCGCGCAGGAACACGGACGTGGCCTTGCCTGGACCGCCGTTGTTGGCGATCGACACGCCCGGGGTTCCACGCAGCAAGTCGGCCAGGGAACGCGGCTGAAGACGTTCGATATCGGCGCGGTCGATCACCGTCGAGGCGGCGAGGACCTGGCTCTGGGTCTGGTCTGTGCGACTGGCCGTGACGACGACCTTGTCCAGATCGGTGGAAGCATCATCGGCGATGGCCGCAGCGGGCACGAGCAGAGCGATCGCGATGGAGACCGCGAGGGTGGAAGAACGAAATGACACGAAACAACTCCTGCTAACCGCGCCTACCCGCGCGGCCTCAATGGCGAGGAACAGGAGGTGGGAAGACAGGATCGCGGAGGGCAAAAGGCCGACGGCAACCCACGACATGGCCCTCCGCCTGTCCGGTGTACCTCATGGCCGGTCTCCGGGCTCGCGAGCGCAGGGAATCCCTACCGGACGGCGCCTTCCCATGCCTATGGCACAGTGGCTTGATGCCGACCTTTGCTCGCCTACCGTTGCGGGGGCAGCTCCGGAATGGTGGCAACCTTGAAAGGCCGCGCACGTCACCGGATTCCCGTTTCAATCCTCGGCACTGAAGCCTTGGATCACCTTGGGCGCAAGTAGTGTATCCGAACACGGCACACGGCGGCATAGATGGCCAATTAAAAGAAGGGTGCGCGGCCGAGCCGGCCGCTGAGTGCCCCAAAAGCCTTAAAAGGTTGCGTCGAATTCCTTGCTTCCCGACCACAGCACGGTGTTGTGTTCACCGGTCAATCGTCGTCGCTCCCACCCGGCGATCAGTGCTCGCGAACCGTAGCGCCCTTCACCGCCGCGGCCAGCCGCTGCTTCATGACCGCATCCGACGGATTGGCGTCGCTTCCGTAGTACAAGGTGTAGAGCACGTTGGCATCGACACCAGGCGTACCGAGCGTTGTGCCAGCCCAGCTCATGTCGGAGTCCTTGTACGGCTGTCCGTCCCCTGGGTGGGCGCGGGTAACGATGTCCTTCCAGCCGGAAAGATAATCGCGCGGCGAGTCGGGGAATGGCTTCGGATGCCGATTGATGCGTACGGCGGTGTACTTGTCCATATCCGGCTGAGCGCTAATGCCCGCGATACCCAGCGTCGCGCTGCCGTCGCGTCCCAGATAGCCATAGCTGACGGCGAGCTCACCGTTGGCTTCGATCGGCTGCAAATCCGGGCCATAGGTAAGCGAGAATCCCGCCGGCGCGATGGAAAACCGCTTTCCGAAGTCGATGGCGAGATTCGCAGCGGCCAGCTCCGTGGGCACCCAGTCACCTTGCTGGAGGAATTCCTTCCAGGCGGCGAAGCTACCATCGTAGGTTGTGGAGATCAGTCCGAGGAGGGTTTCGGTCTGGACGCTATCGGCGTGCCGGAAACGCGACGGCGTCTTCGACAGGAGAACGACATAACCGTCGGGCACGGGTAGCGAGTACACCTCGAGCACGGCGTCGATCGCCGGGAAGGCAAAGTCGCGATGTTGCCAACGCCGATGCCATCGATCGACGACGACAACGTCGCTGATGGGCGACCCGAGCGACGTCATCCTGACTTTCTCGTCGCCCACGTCACGCGTGAACGTGGAGGCTTTGAAGATCAGGTCCACGAGGCCGGCGGCGTCGGAGTACAGCTTGCCCAGGGGCAGATCGTCTGGCTTTCGCACATGCAGCAGTATGACTTTTCCCAACAGGCCGGCATCGACGAAGCCATTGCCTGGAAGTGCTGACTTTGCGTGCTCGGGTATCCAGTAGGTCCACTCGTTGTTAGCACCACGACGAAGTGCCATGGGGTAGGCATCGAGCGGCGCACCGGCGGCAAGGATTTTTTTGCTGCCATCACCCTTGGGAAACATGTTGGCATCCTCCCGGGCGAGAAGCTCCTTCCACTGGGAATCGAAAAAGGTGTCGGCCTGTGCCTGGTAACCCTTGGCGAAATCGTCAAAAGTAAGTGGCAGGTCGACATGCACGCGGAAGATCCCATCCTGGGTCGCATCCATGAAGATGGCACGGCCCGAGGCACGCCTTTCCGAGTCCACCGATTTCGTCGGCGCATCCAGAACCAGACTGATGGGCAGCGCGAAGTTGAGGTTTTCGTTGGGCGACTTGCGCAACACCACGCCGATCACCTTCCCGTCCTTGTCCAGGAGGGGGCCGCCACTATTGCCTGGCGATGCGGCTGCCGAGAAGCGGATCCACTTCCACTGGCCATTCTCGTCTTCCGGCGTATCGGACGTGTACAGGCCATCGCGTACCACGACGCCTGTGCCCAACGCATTACCGACCGCGTAAACCGCCTCGTTGAGATGGTTACCACGGTCGACGGCCAGGGGTTTCACGTCCGGCGCGTTGGCCACGGTGAAGACCACAAAATCTTGCGCCAGGGAAAATCCGACGACCTTGTCGATGGCAAAGACCTTGCCGTCCGCGTCACGTAGCAAAGGCGGACCCGAACGGCCGCCAATGCCGTCAATGACCACGTGGAAAGCCGTGACGAAACGGTTCTTGCCAATGGCGAACGCCGTTCCGATCGAATTGTATTTGTCGTTGCGGTACTGGAAGGGGAGCTTTTCCAGCGGGAGCGGCTTCTCGTAGCGCGCGGATGAATTGTCGGGCTTGGCCAGCACCACCTCGAACGTGGCGCCTTTCACCACGGGCAAATGCGACGCGTCCAGGGTGGCGGCAGAAAGGCTCTGCGAGAACCACACGGCTAGTGAGAAGAGGGTCAGGCGGCAGATACGTCCGTGAATTTGCATGAAGGCGCTCGGGCTGGTGGGCCGGGAGTTTCAGCAGCCTCCCTGGCAAGGCTTGAACCGCGTCAGACGATACAGTGTCAGTCAACCCCACTCAATAACGACGGCAGGGTGTCTGCCGCGATTATTGCAAGACAACCGGGAGCCCCGGTTTCGCAGTCTGCGTCCAGGTTCCGGAGAATCCGCCCGACTTCGCCGGCACGAGATCGAACGTCTCGAGTACGACGCCTTGCTCGTTCTTATGTTGCAGGATCCAATGCCCGGGTGGCGCCTTGGCGATGTCGAGGCCGATCGATGTGCCAATCCGTTCGTAGAAATAGCTCGCGCCGGAAGTGCACCCAATCAAGGCAATGGCGCTCCCCTTCCCGATCGTCCCTCGCCAGGTACCGACCGTGGGCGCGACCGAGGCGCGACGACAAACCGCGCTGCGCTCGATCAGAAGGCAGCGACCGTAAGGTGTCATATAAGGTGCAAGCGATGCGTACGACGCCTGCCATGTCACCTCGCCAACATCGTCGAGTGCCAGAATCGCGTGCGCGAAAAAACAACCGCGTGCCACCGTGAGCACGGGACCGATCTCGAACCTCGTATCGCCTTGCGCGTCGCTGAGTTCACCCGTGCACCGTTCATAGGCTTCCCGCTGCGTCTTCAGGTCGTCCTCGGCGCCCGGGGCTGTCCGCGCAGGGTCCGGATGGGCAATGACCGATGCGATCCCCGCCAACAGGGCCTTGGTGGCAGCCTGTTTGCCGCGCTCGATGCCCTGGGCGGTCAGGATGTCCTCGGGAACGACGAGCTGGCCATCGTGCGAGTCGAACGACATCCACGTGTGGTCGACTGAGGGATGCGCGCCCATGGACGAGACTTCGAAATCGATCGTTACCACCTGGCTATCCGCCCGGACGACGGTAAACGTCAGGTCCGTCATGCCGCCCGTCTGGTCTTCTTCGGTGAAGACAGGCTGGTGATAATGCCCGGGGACCTGGTGCAGCAGGCTGTACTGGATGGTCAGGTTGATCTTCGCCGCGACATTGGCGGCCATGCCGGAGACCACCGGCACGTCGTAATGCTCAGCATAGGCTGTGCCCACTGGGAAGGTCAGCGTATCGACGCGTACCTGTGCGGTGGCGACGAGCGGCGTGCAAAGGACAAGGCCAAAAGCGAGTGTGCGCAACATCCGTGGTGCTCCCCTGGTTCCAGAACCGATGGTACCAAGGTTGTCTGACTTCCTCGTGGCGACGTGGTGACGGAACGCGGCGTCGATGACGCCGCGCCCGCTTCCTTCCCTGACTCAACGGGCGCTCAGTAATCCCAATACCCCGGCACCCAACGATAGGCATCACCGTCCACAGCCACCCGGCCAACCGACGGGAATGACACGTGGGTGGCCACGAGCAATTCGCCGCTCGCCGCCAACTCCTTGAAGAGGCGCAGGCGGACATTGACCGCCTCTTCGGGGTCGTGCTCGAAGCCGTTCTGCCAATCCGGGTGATCGAACGCGACCGGGAACAGGGCGTCGCCCGCGAACGTCAGCGCCTCGGTACCGGATGCAATACGGACCACGCAATGCCCCGGCGTGTGACCGCCGGTACGACGGGCAACCACACCGGGCGCTACTTCGACTTCCTCGTCGAACTGCCGTATCTGGCTGCTGTAGTCCGCGAGAAAGCGCTTGGCGGTCACGCGAAGCACATCCGGAATCGGCGGCGGCATGACCGTGCGGGAAAAGTCGGGCGACTCCCAGAACGCGACCTCGGAAGCGGCCACGTGCATCCGTACGTCCGGACGCAGCTGTTCCTTCACGCCTTCGCCGAGCAGGCCGCCCACATGGTCCATGTGCAGATGGGTCAGCACCACGTCGGTCAGGGAGGCCAGCGAAATGCCGGCGTCCTCGAGTCGCTTGACCAGCTGTCCCGCGCGCGGAAAACCTTCGAACACACCACCCAACCCGGAGTCGATGAGGATGGTCTGGTCACCACTGCGCACGACGACGACGTTAACTGCCCAATCGAACGTTTCTGGCAGCAGCATATTGTCCAGCCAGGCGGCACGACCCGCGGGCGCGACATTGGTCGACATCACTTCGAACGGGATCGGCAACACGCCGTCGCTGATCACCATCACGTCGATCTCGCCGATCTTCAGCGCATAGCGCGACGGAACGAGATCCCTGGACTTTGCTTCAACGGGGTGTGGAATGCTGTGTACTACGCTCATCTTTCTCTCCTGCTGACCACGGTATGACAACCGACGTGGTTCCATCCTAGGTTTCAGCAGAACGCTCCGGTAGGCATCGAAGCGGCCTCACGCTATTGCCTGTTGCGCACCAATACCCATCACGACGTGCGAATCGCCACCACGGGCGGCACCTTCGCGGCGTATGATGCCGGTCCCCATACGGCAAGTTGCCCCAGCAGCCACAGCACGATTGCCCCGATCAGCGGTACGTAGAGCGGCATGATTTGCAAAGGATAGACTTTCATCAGGCCGATATTCGCCAAGACGGCCAGCACCAGTCCAAGGGCGACACCGCCACTGACGATCAGGAAGTTCTCGGCGTGAAAGTAACGCAGGATGTCACCCGTGGTCGCGCCCAGGGAGCGGCGAATCCCGATTTGCGTGCGTCGCTGGCTGACCCAGAAGCTGCTCAGTCCGACGATGCCGCCTGCCGTGGCCAACATAAGCAGTCCGCAGACGATGCTCAGTAAGGTCGCCACACTTCGGTCCGCGGCATAGGCTTGTTCGCGCGCGCCGGCTAGCGTGACGACACCATCCTTCGCGTCGATGATGCGCATGCCCCCACGCGGCTCGAGCGACTTCAACGCCGCGGCGATAACGGGTGCCATGGGGGTGGCTTCAGTGCGCACCAGATACACCACGCCGTCGGGATCGCGAGAACGGGCCGGGAGAAGGATGCTGCTGTAGTCCAGGGCGGCCGACTCTCTAAGCGGCGACTGGAGACTTGCGACGATGCCGACAATGGCGGTCGGCCCACCCGGGAGGTACACCGTCTTGCCCAGCGCGTTTCCGTCGGGGAACAGCTTATCGGCAAGATTTCGCGTGACGATAATGGCCGGGGCTGTTGGCTTGTCGTCAGGGCTGTACGTCGTTATTTCCTCGGGACGGAAATTGCGCCCCTCTTCCAGCGATACGCCAAAGGTGTCGAGCGCATGGTCGTCGGCAAGATAGACCACGCCACGCGGTGGGCGCGTGCTCTGGTCCTGCTGGAGCTTCACGCCGGCGATGATGATGCCGTTGGCACCAGCCAGCGGATACGTCTGGCTGGCGAATGCATCGCGCACGCCCGTTACCCGACGCAACGCGTCCAGGTCAGCACGAATCGTGGCCTCGACCTGGGTCGGGTTCTGGCCGGCCCTCCACCCATTTCGGATCACGAAGATGTGCGCCTCGTCGGTACCGGTGAGGCGCGAAAGATGGACGACGCGGGTCGCGACGATGTACAGCGCGTTCGACGCCACCGCGAGCGTGAGCGCCACCTGCAGGCCGATGAGCAAGGTGGCGACCTTGTGCCGGCCCAGCGCGGCAAGAATCGGGCTTAACTGCATGAATGCCCTGGCTAGTCTCATGTCAGGAACCTCATGGGTTGATCTTGATCTGCCAGGCGGGCGCGATTCGCGCTGCTCGCCAGGTCGGATAGAGGGCGGCAACGACCGTCGCCGCGATCGAAAGCAGTACCGTGAGCCCGATGAGCGACGCATCGATATGCACCATGCGCGCGATCTTCGGCTCGAAGAGGCCTCCGATGCCCCATAGGCCGAGCAAGGTCAGGGTCACGCCGAAAAGACCGCCGACAAAGCCAATGCTGGCTCCTTCGATCAGGAACTGCCGGTAGATGGATGCGCGCGAGGCGCCAAGCGCTCGCCGAATACCGATCTCCGGCGCCCTGCGCATGAACCGGGCGAGCATGAGACCGACGACATTGATGAGGACGATCAGCAGAAAGCTGGCAGAGACCAGCATGGACAACGACGATGCCGGTGGCGCGACACGCAGGTAGTCCATCCAGTCCATCAGATCATGCAGGCCGACATTGGGCGGCCACGCGAAGCGTCCGAGGCGCTGCTGCTCCTGGGCATAGCCGCGCAGATACTCGCGGTAACCCGCCACGTCCGCAGCCGTCGGAAGCTCGACCCACGCGGCAATCCGATCGCATTCGCCGTGGAGGTAGGCGTCCCAGTCGCGCGGATCGGTCGCTCCGGCATCCGACCGGCAATCGGGAAACTTGATGTCCTTCTTCATGTCAGTCGCGCGCGTGAACGGGATGAAGACATCCCCTGCGTCGTCAAGGGCACTGCTGCCTCCCAGGGTGGCCATGTCGAAGAAGCGGGGCCTCGGCTTCCAGTCGTCGAGAACACCCGCAATCTGGAATGCTTTCCCGTCGAGCCGAAGGCCCTGCCCCACGCTGTTCCGTCCACCAAACAGCTTGTCGTTCAGGGCCCGGCTGATGACCACCATGGAGGCGTGCCGCTCGTCGTCGTTCGGTGCCCAGCCGCCACCGAACCGGAACGGCACGGCGAACATGGGGAAGAAGTCGGCCGTTACCGCGTCGCCGATCGCCGCCAGGGCGGGTATCGAAGGGTCGTTGGATTCCACGCCCCACCTGGTCGAATAGACCAACGCTTGCCGCTTCGCCTTGGCCGCCTTCAACAACGCGACCGCGTCGATGTAGCTCAGCATCTCGGGCGGCTCACCGTCGATGGCGTGCGCCGGACCGGCGTTATCGATCTGCGGCGCAAAGAGCTGCGAGGATCGGCCCGGCATCGGATCGCTCGTCGTCGCGCGAAACACCGCATACGAGACCATGCATGCCGAAACACCAAGAGCCAGCAACGCGACAACCAGCGCCGTTAGCGCTTTACTCCGCCTGCAGCTACGCAAGGCCAGCGCAACGTAATACCCCCACATATCGTCCCTTCTTCCCCTTCCGTAAGCGGTCGGCAGCAATATTAGTGCCAAACGATAGCGAGACGACCTGGCCCGTCCGTACGCCCGGCCCTGTCCAGGACGTCTGTCCCCGGACACTTGTCCGCGGACACTCCGGACACTCTGCTCACGTGACCGCTTGTGCGGGCTCCGTGTCTGTTTCGGTGGCTGCAGTTGCGCTAAGGTCCGGCAGGTCAAATCCAGGGGAACCGTCCATGCGTCGTCATCTGCTGATCTTTATTGCCATGGTGATCGCCATGCCCGCCTTCGCCGCACACGCGCCGATGTCGGACCCGCCGGTGCGCGTTGGCATCGTGATGTTCGACGGCGTCCAGATCATCGACTTCGCGGGACCCTACGAGGTCTTCGGCAACGCGGGCTTCGGCGTGGTCACGGTATCGGCGGACGGCAAGCCGGTGACCACCGCGATGGGCCTGAAGGTTACGCCGGATGCGAGCTTCGCCACGGCCCCGCCGTTCGACGTGCTGCTGATCCCCGGTGGCGACGTGGCCGACGCACAACGCGACACGCGCATCCTCGACTTCATCCGCCAACGATCCGTCCCGGCAAAGCAGGTGCTCTCGGTCTGCACCGGCGCTTTCATCCTCGGTGCCACCGGCCTGCTCGACGGCGACAAAGCGACCACCTTCACACCACGCATCGACGAACTGGCCAAGGCCTTCCCGAAGATCCAGGTGATCCGCGACGTACGCTGGGCCGACAACGGCAAGCTGGTGACCTCAGCCGGTCTTTCGTCGGGCATCGACGCCGCGCTGCACGTGGTCGCGAAAGTCCGCGGCACCGACGAAGCACGTACCGTCGCCCTGCGGCTGGAATACGACTGGAAGCCCGACGGCGGCTTCGTCCGTTCACGGCTCGCCGATCGCTACCTTACCAAGTCACTGCTGCAAGCCGGCGTCGACTGGCCGAAAGACGCGACCTTCGACGAGTATGTTTCTGCGGGTGACCTCGACCGGTGGGAGACCCGCTACCACGTGCAAACAGCCACACCCGCCGCCGAGCTGCTCGACCGCCTCGACGTCGGCGCGCGCAAGACCGGGCTGTGGAAGGCCGCCGGTCCGCATCGCTGGAGCAGCCGGCAGGAGAACCGGGATGTCACGCTGAGTTTCTCCACGAAGCCTGGCGTTGACGCGTCGCACTACGATCTGCAGATGGTCATCGTGGCGGCAGCCGCTTCGGGAACAGGGAAGCCGTGACGTAGGGCGAGCCACGGCCTCGCTAGGCGAAATCGCCGCGCCGTGGCATAAGACGTCTTTCCGAGATGGACCTCGTCATATGCGCCGCACCCTCGCTGGCATCGCGATGCTCCTGCTCCTCTGGCCCGTCGCCACCCTCGCGGGATTCAACAACTCGAAAGACCCCGTGCCTCACTACGGCATGTCACAGGAAGCGCTCGAGCGTGCCTATGTCGAGTCGTACGAGCATGAAGGCTTTTACTTGTCGGATCGCACGAGCAAGAAGTCAGCTCGGGGTAGCACCTGGACGACGACCCTCGTGTTTACCTACCGGACGCCTATGGCATGGCCCAAGAGCTGGACCACGCTGGAAGTCACGACGGAGGATCCGGCGAAATGTACCCCGTGCATGGTGCGCCGACTCGATTTTGTCTTCCCCGGCCACGACGCAAAGGGTCCCAACGGCAAGTACGGCGGCTTCCAGATGATGGCACTGGCCGATAACCGGGCCGTATCCGCCGCAGCGGAGCGCGTCAACGCGGTGATCTCGCCGGCCAGGCTGTGGGAGCCCGACTATTCGACGCCCGTACCGAAGGACTGGCCATTCATCACGTGGTTTGCGACCTTCCTGATCGTCGCGTTTCTCACGCAACGCGAGCCGCCCCATTCCAGACTCAGCTACCTGCGGCTACTCGTCGCCGGACCTCTCTTCGTCGTCTCATCCTATCTGCTCATCCGGTGGAAGTTTGTCGTGAATGAGGGAGCTGCCTCGGGCGTGGGGATCGTCTGGCTCATCGCTATGGTCATCGGCTGGCTCGCCCTGATTCTGGGTGTGGTCCTCGTCGCCGGTTTCCTGCGCAAGAAGCCCCTTTATCCCGTGACGGCCATCCTTTCCGCTATCCCGGCCATCTGCATGCTTATGTCCAAATGATGTCGGCAGGTGTCATTCGCCGGGGCGGGATGCGGTGAGTGGCGCATCGACCGTAGGCAGCACGGCGGTATTCTGCGAAGCAATGATGTGCCACGTCCCTTCACGGCGCTGGTAAACGTGCTTCATGCGGGTCAACAACACGCCCGGCGACGTAGCGACCGCTCCGCGCGGCAAGGCCTGGAAGTGGGTTACCCGTATATCGGTATCGACGACGGCGACATCCGGGCCGAGGAACTGGATGTGTCGCACCGTACTCTCGAAGTGGCTGCCCTTGAAGGGCCCTGCCAGCACCGCGGTATGGCGCTCACGGATGGCTTCCGCATTGGGCATGACACCGCCCAGGATGTTGACCAGCTCACCCTCGGGCCAATACTCATTGGCCCACATCGCGCCGTCGCCCGTATTCCATGCCTGCGCGAGACGATCGAGCGACTCCCGAAGCGGCTTCTCGGCTAGCGCATCCGCTTTGCTGGGTGCGGCGTGGGCGAAAGCCATGGCGCTGGCTGCGACGATGGAAAAGAAGAACCTGCTAGTCATGAGCGATCTCCCGGTAACCCGTTGATGACCTGGCGCGCACCGAAGGTCTACGCCCCCGGGGATGACGCGTCAACATGCCTGCCGTCGTTACGACTCCTCGGCTTTACGCCGTTTTTCGCGCGCCCTGCGCTTCTCGGCATCGCGGTCGGCGAGGCTCTGCTTGAGTAGCGCGCGTGCCATCCAGTGACTGACCTGCACCGCCTGCGTGGCGGACAAACCGCGAATGTCGCGAAGCACCAGGATCGCCTCGATGCCTGTCGTCAGCGCTAACGCCGACACCAGGCGCGAATAGGCCGCGGGCCCCAGGCGCGTGCGCAAGGGATGGACGGCGGCATCGATCCACTCCACCCGACGCGTACCTCGCGGTGGTTGCTTGTCGTCCGGTGAGTGCAGCACCGTCTCATGAATCATCGTCCGCAGCAGCGCTTCGTTGGCCAGGGCCAGTTGCTGCATCTGTTCGACCAGGGCATCCACGCGACCCTCGATCGCGCCGGTGGTCGTGCCCGTCGGGGCGGCATCGAGAGCAGCCTCCATGGCCGGCCGCAAGCCTTCCAGCGCTGCCTCCGTCATGAGTTTCACTTGCGTGGGGAAATAGCGATACGCAGTACGCCGCGAAATGTCGGCGGCATCAGCCACTTCCGTCACGGTAGGACGCTGCCCCTTGGCAATCATGGCGGCCGCAGTCTCCAGCAGCGCCCGGCGAGTGCGCAGTTTCTGGCTGCTGCGGCCCTTATCCAGTCCAGCCGCCGAAAAATCGTTCGAATGGGAGATTGACATGGCGAAATTCTAGCACTAGTGTTCGTGGCACTAGAGTGCCATAAAGACACTAAGTTGGCATAAACCCGCAGGAAGCAGGGGCAAGTAACGCCGCGGATCAATCGGCACAGGGTGGGTTCTCGCTTCGCAAGCGTGGCAACCGGGAACGGGCACGAGACAGCCGTCTCACGCCTGTCGAAATCACTCAGTGGAGAACAACCATGATCGCGAAATATCGGATGGTGCCGGCAGCGTTGACCCTGCTCGGCGTATGCGCCCTTGCCTGCGCCTCAGCGGTGGCCGCGCACGACTCAGATGACCGGGGCGACTCGAATGATTTGTCCGGGACATGGCAGTTCCAGATAACCCTGCACAATTGCCAGACGAACGCCCCCATCGGCGCCCCGTTCCAATCCTTGCTGACCTTCGCGGACGGCGGAACGATGACCGAGACCACGGCCAACTCCATGTTCTACCCCGCGGAGCGCGGCCCGGGGCATGGCGTGTGGAGCCGTGGGCGGCACAAGGGCCAGTACAGCGCTGCGTCGATCGCCTTCATCACGATGAATGGCAGCCTCGTCAAAACGCAGAAGATCACCCAGACCATCGAGATGGGACCGGGCGGGGACAAGCTGACCACGCCTCAGGCCACGGTCGAGTTCTTCGACCCGGCGGGCAATCTCTTGCAGACGGGCTGTGCCGTGGCGACCGCCGAGCGTTTCGAATCGTAGTTGACGCCGGAAAGGCGGACGGCGGCGTCGCCAGGACGGTCAGCCGTTCGCCCCCCGCGTCAGTGATTAATTGGCGTCATCGATACAACCCGTCCGTCGGCGAATAGACGCTCGGACGTTCATGACAGCTGTCGCTGTCCGTCAATCCCACGCCACGACTACCGCTTCGTGCTGACCCGTCTCATGGTCCCACTCCCGGATCTCGTCGGAGTCAGCCGGGATGATCAGAGCGTTTCCGCATCCGTCGTCAGCGATGGCGACCGCGCCTTCGGGAAACCCGTGCCATGCCTGCCACCGCGCAATCGATCGTACAAATCCCCCGGCTAAGCCGGGGGATCGTCGGACCGAGGGAACTTCTCGCTACCTCACCCGTGCGTCGTCTGCAACGCCTTCCCATCGGAGAGTTCGCCATCCGCCCGCTCGGCCAGGAACGCACTCGCCAGCTGAATCAACGAAGACAATCCATTCCCACCAGCCTCGCCACCACCCAACGAGATCTTCGGCACGATGGCGATGTGTCCATCGCGAATCGCCTCGGCAAACTGCGCACCCAGCGTATTGATCAGCTGCAATCGCGCACCCTCGCCAGTCAATGCCGTCGACTTCGCTTCGATCGCCTGTGCCTCAGCCTTACCCACCGCCGCAATCGCCGAGGCACGGCCATCACCTTCCGCGGTCAGGCGGCGGCGCTCAGCGTCCGCGTCGATGCCAATCACGTTCGCACGCTTGGTGGCTTCCACCACGTTGGCATCACCGACGTTCTTCTTGATCTCGATATGGATCGCCGAATTGGTCAGCTCCGCCTGGATATCGGTCTTGGCACGTGCCTCGCGCAGCGAGCGCTCCTTCACCGCCGACTCCTCCTGCAGTTCGAACGTAGCCACCTGTTCGATCGCCACCTGGCGATCGCGCAGCTGATTAAGAAGCGTATCGATACGCGCACCCGACGCGTTGCCGGTACTGCCGTGCGGCGTACCGATCAGCACTTCCTGGAGTTCCAGGTTGTAGGCGGCAAAGCGCTCCATCATCTCGACACTGGCTACCTGCTGAATATCCGCGCGGTTCTGAATGAGCTGGATCAGAGTTCTCGTCTGACCGATGTTCTTGAAGTACGCACTGACCATCGGGTCAAGCGTCTGGTCGACCAGGCGCTTGATATCGCCGAAGCGCTGCACCACCAGCGGGGCCTTGCGATAGTCGATATGCACCACGACCGACAGCGGCAACAGCGGCTCGAACGCATCCTTGGTGATCAACGACACCTCGGAGAGGTTCTCGTCGAACTTGTGCACATTGGTCACTTCCGGCGTCCACTTCAGGATGAAGTTGGTCGTCGGCACCAGCTGGATCTTGCCTGCGTAAAGGTTGAACGCGTACTTGCCCGGCAGCAGCGGCTCCTTCCACACACCACGGCAAGCACTGTCGACCAGTTCGCCATGCGAGTAACCCTCGCCCGAGCGGTCGGCACCGGCCTTGCCGATGTACGAAACCACGACGCCAACGAAGCCGACCGGCACCACCGTCTTGGGGATGAAATCCACCGTCGCGAACAAGCGGTTGATGTAATACGTACCCTCCACGAGGACCTGATGCTGGCGTCCGCGATTACCGCCGGCCTGCAGGAAGGCGTCGATGTTCTGGAAGTTGTTGTGGAAGGTGGCCTTGTCGGACGTATCCTGGCCCACGCGCGGCGCGACGATTTCATCCGGCGGCAGTACCGGACCATCGTGCACCGTCACCACGCCGAGCATGTCGTTGGCGGTGTCATCGGCATCCGCGGAGGCCTTCTCGCGACGTCCACCGATGATGACCGGCGAGAAGCCGCCGCGTTCCTTCAGGACGCTGCCCATGTGGTCGATCGTGCCGCGTTCCTCTTCGGACATCAGCAGGCCATGCACGCGCGACGCCGTAATGATGGCGAACTGCGCCACGTTGAAGGCGTACGTACCTTCGCGAAGAATCGTGCGCTGCGGACCCTTCTGGCCGCCGGCACGCAAAAAGGCTGCGACATCCTCGATACCTTCCGGAATGGTGCGGCCCAGGGCCTGGCCTTCCTCCAGATCGTGACCGTCACGCGCGAACACATAGCCGATCTCGCCCTGCGGAATGGTCACCAGGTCGACCTTGTGCACGCGATACTGGAACGGGGCGAAGTAATGCAGACCACCACGCAACACGGTCGGCTGGTAACCCACCTCACCCTTGAGTGCGATCAGTCCACGGCTGACCGACGGCGCACCCCATAGGCGCTCGACCACGCCGACGCGGTCATTGGGGATGTAGACAATCACATTGGAAACAGCGACGAGCACGATCAGTACGACAACGGCAACTGCGATAGCAATAAGCCAGGTCATGGCTGGATGTCCTTATGGGTAAAAGGGCCCGGCGCAATGCCGGGGCAACAACGCGGTACATCAACAAAAAAGCGAAGTAGCCTGACTGGCAGAAAATGCGGCGCGCACGCGACTGCCGCCACAAACGAGCAGAAAGGCTTTACGTAAGAGGGTTTGAGGCGTTTTCCGCTACCCGATCAGGTGAGAAAGCTCGCCCTGCGCATCGATCACGTTCCGGCCCATGACATCGAGTTCCTCGACGATATTTGCCAGCGGCGAATGCGCGGACAGCTGACCAAACAAAATGTAATGCGAGCCAACCAGGCCCACATTCGACAGCGGCATGTTCGGGCCCAGGCGCAGGCAGGCCTCGTTGAAACGCAAGGGATCCTGTACCGCGCGCTGATCGCACAGTGGCGTCGTCATGCGTATTTCATACTCGGTCACCACAAGGTGCACCGGCTGGTCGCCATAGTTTGCCAGCGCAAGCTCGATCGACGCCGGCGTGGCCTGAAGCCACACGCGTGACACATGCTGCTGGTTCCGGGCGTGTTCTTCTAACGCATCGAACAAACGCTGCGTCGTCCATTTCTGGCTCATGGCCTGCAAATCCATCCCACCAATCAACTGATCGGTTCGCTCGTTGCGGTGATGTCGCAGGAACTCTCTCACCAGCCCCTGCTCGCCCTCGGTCATGTAGATCCTGGGGATCGTCATGCCCATTCGCGTCATCCGGTCACGAAACGCCTTCTGGCGCTCCGCTCCAGTACTGACCTGCTTTGTGGGTGGCATGGGGAAACCGGTTCCGTCTCGGGAAAGTTGTTACGCGTAACGTTAGGCGTAACTTACGCCGGTGCCAGGGTGCTACACAATCACACCGTGCCTCGCGTAACTGGGCCCCCGATGCCCGCTGCCCTCCACATTGGCGCCATGCCCGCGACCGGTCCCGCGCACAGGATGACGCGGCATCCACTTCGGCGATCCGCCATGCCATTCACCCTAAGCCACGTCGCCGCCGTGTTGCCGTTTCGGCGTCGCTGCAGCGTGGATGTGTTCGCAGCGCTCGCCATCGGCAGCATGACGCCGGACCTCCACTACTTCCTGCCTTTGCTTCGCGAGCACTGGCCGCTTCCCAGCCACGAGCTGATCAGCCTGCCGCTGTTTTGCCTGCCCGCCGGGTGGCTGCATCCAGCGCGAACCTGCTGCAATACGGCAGCAGTGTTGTGGGTTTGCTCTTGTTGACGGTAGCGGCGTGGCCAGCCCGCCAGCGCCTTGTGTGCGCCCTGCGTCATGGTGTGCCAATGAGCCGCCTCATGACCTGGTTGCTCACCGCAGCCGCCTTGACCGCAACGCTGACGTTTGCCATCACCTGGCAAGCCGATGGGAGCGCAGATCAGCTTCGCCATGCCCTGCGCCTGACGGCGTGGAATGGTCTCTCCGCACCCATGCTGCTCGCCATCTTCTATCCATTGATCTGGCGCCGTCAGTCGGGGGCTGCGATTCGCACCCCCGGCTAACGGCAAGATCAGAAGATGCCAGGATCTTCCGTTCGGGACGTATCGGGCGAACCGTCCGGATGCGTGAACCACAACAACCGGTTACGGCTTTGCGGGCAACCGCCGCCATCCGTCGCGGCGGTAAGAACCCCCATCGCGGTGGTGACATCACGACCGTAGCAGCTCCCCAGATTGTCACTGGCGCGGAATTGCTGGGTACTGCGCCGTCCCGAGTGGCCCGTCACTGCGCCATTGGTGAAGGCGAGTGTATCGGCCGTATCGATGCTGTTGTCGACATCGCTGCGGTAGATGACCAGGTTGCCCAGCTTCTTGCTGAACTGGCGCGAGAAGCCCTGTGTTACCGCGCTTGGTGCAGTGACGATGTTGCCTGCGGTGTCGAAGGTGTAGCCGAAGCTCGCGAGCAGTGGATAGTCAAAGTGAGCTTCTGTCGTCACGGTAAAACCGAGCGGTCCCTGCCGTGCCTTCGTGGTGCTGTCGACTGTCGCTAGCTGGTCGATGCCTTGCTGGTAGTGCGCCGGATCGATCGCGAATGACTGCGTGTTGCGGAAGGTCACTGTCTGGTTCACGTCCGTGGCTATCCTTCCGCGCGAGGTGTCCACGTAACCGGCCACGCGAAAACTGCGAGAGGCACGCGTCGCGATCGAGCCGCTTACGACGCCGGCCGCCTCGGTCAGCTGATTGTCGATCGAGGCGACAGGTGCCTGGCCCTGCAAGGTGTTGGTCGTCACCGCTCCGGTCAGTACCTTCCGACCACGGTCGAGGTAAACGAACAGGTTGCCTGTGACGGAGAAGTTGCCATTGGCACCCGTGACGCCGATCGCCAACGCATGGGGTTTTCCGTCGTTGAGCAGCGCGGCGAAAGGCGTCAGATCGACGCGGTAAGGAAGGAAGTTGAGCGTCTGGACGCCCGGCGTGGGACGCCACATATAGGGATCGATGCCACCGGTGAATATCCACGGGTAGACCGGAGCGACACCTGCCTGCTGTCCGTCGATGGAAACCTGCACTTCGCGGTAGGAACCACCGCCGCAACTCTGCGCCTCATCGGCCTGCGCGTCAGGGACGCAGGAGTACCAGAACTCGTCGCCGCCCTGCCCCTGGGCGAACACGTCCAGATAGGCGCGTTCCACGTTGGTAGGCAAGGTGAGCGTGCGTGACAGCACATCGTTGCCGGTATTGAGTGCGACGGTGCCGCCCGCGGTTCCGTCCGATAGCGGGAACACCGCATCGGGCGCATCCACCTTCGGTGCCAACACGTTGGCCGGGTAAAAGACGAGACGGGCGGAGCCGCTGATGATGCCGGTGTAGGTTCCGTCGACGATGTTGCCCAGGATCGCCTGACCGGTTTGTGGCTGGCCCAGCACGCTGGCGAAGTCACTCACATCCCGCTCGACGTGCCAGCTCGGGGACACCGTGGCCGAGGGTTCCTGTGTCGTGCCGAAATAGATATTCGCACCCGCCAGCCACAACGACGCGGTACGGTCGAACTGGCGACCAGCCGTTACCGAGAAATCGGCTTCAAGCACGACTTTCGACCACGACTTCCCGCAGCCCACGGGCGGCGCATAGGTATAGGGATGGTTGGAAAAATCCCGGAAAGTAAAACCGTTGAACAGCTCGACCGTGCAGGCCTTTCCCGGCGGCCTGGGCACGGAGGGGTCGGCTACGGCGACATTCGCTGACCCCACATCGAACCCCGGCGCCGTCGCTGCCTGGACAACCGGCACCGAGCACGTCATGACACAACCGAACAATCCCGCCTGCAGGCCCTTGCGGACCGCCTCGTTGGTGATCGCCATCTACCGCTCTCCCCGAAGAATCCCCCTGCCAGCGAAACCTAGCATAGCCACCCAGCCGTGTCCGGGAACGAGTTCCTGCGGTCAGCCGTGGGCATGTTCCCGAACATATTGCATGGGCGACAGCTGCACATGCCGCGTAAACGCGACACTGAACGTGCTCGCCGAACCGTAGCCAACACGTTCCGCAATCTCGGCTATCCGCCCTTGTCCCTGACGCAGAAGTTCCTTTGCCAATGCCATGCGCCAGGCCAGGAGATAGTCCATGGGCGTCACGCCGACTTCGCGACTGAAGCGCACGAAGAACGTGGTGCGCGAGAGGGCCGCTTCCTTTGCCAGCTCCGACACCGTCCACGGATGTGACGGTCGCTCGTGCATGAGACGGATGGCGGTAGCGAGGCGTGCATCGGCAAGCCCCCGAACCAGTCCCGGCGATGCGCCCGTCCCGGTGGTCAAGCGGAAGGCCTCGATAAGCAGCAATTCGACGAGCCGGGCGAGTACTGCCTCGCGCGCGGGACGCTGCTCGCGCGACTCGTCACGCACGAGCTGGACGAGGGTCGCCAAACGATGCTCACCGCGCACATGGATCACGCGGGGCAGCAAGGCGACCAGCAACGCGGCGTCGGGCGAGGCGAAGCTGCAGTGCCCGACGAGCATTCGTACGTTCGCTGGTTCGTCTTGCGCGCCTATTCTGAATTCCCCGCTTGCCATGCACACGGGCGGATCCGACTCGACGCCTTCGGGCGGTGGGTCAAGGCTGGTCATTCCCACGGCATGGCTCAGCGGAACAAGAATGAAATCGCCCGATGACAGTTCGATGGGATCGTCGTCGTCGATGGTGACGCGGCATCCGCCCTGCAGCACCACGCAATAAAACGGGTCGTCCGGCTTCGACCGGCTGACACGCCAGGATCCCCCACCGAGCACCTGCTTGGAGAACCGGGTGATCGGCTGGAGCAATGTGACCACTTCGGTGAGCGGGTCGACCAAATCCGTACTCCTGCTAATGGAATTCGTACCTTCGACGGTAGTTAGTTCCGAGACGGAAGCCTATCGTGCCCTCATTGCACTTGGCAATGAAGGAGTTCCTGGATGAAGACGGTTTTGATTACGGGCTGTTCCTCGGGCTTTGGCCTCGAGATGGCGCGCTACTTTCTCGAACGTGACTGGGACGTGGTGGCCACCATGCGTACGCCGCGCAACGACCTGCTCCCGCCCTCGGCGCGCCTGCGTATCCTGTCTTTGGACGTGACTGACGAGGCGAGCATTCGCCACGCGGTGGAGGCGGCCGGGCCGATCGACGCGCTTGTCAACAATGCAGGCATCGGCACAGCGGCGCCCGCCGAACTGCTCTCCATGGACGTCGTACGTGACGTCTTCGAGACCAATACCTTCGGGACGATGGCGGTCACCCAAGCGGTACTGCCCCAGTTCCGCCTGCGCAAAGCAGGCGTCATCGTCAACGTCACCTCGAGCATCACCCTCAAGCCCTTGCCGCTGGTTTCCGCTTACCGTGCGAGCAAGGCGGCCGTGAACGCCTTCACCGAGACGCTTGCGGCAGAAGTGGCGGAGTTCGGCATTCGTGCGCACCTTGTCCTGCCCGGACGTGCTCCCGATACCCGCTTCGGGGAAAACGGACAGGGCAATGGACGCATGCATGGGTTCGACCACGAGGCCTATGCCGCCATTGCGCAGCAGCTCATGGCTGGGCTTACGGACACGTCGGCGCCGATCACGAAGGTCGAAGATGTCAACGAGGCTGTCTGGCACGCCGTGACCGATCCATCGGCACCCCTGCGAATTTTTGCAGGCGCCGATGCAAAGGCCTGGGCGGCCGAAGAAAACGACGTTCCAGTCTCTGCATAACCGCGAAGAGCCAGGTGGATGCAAACAGCCAGGTAGATGCGAATAGCCAATGTAGGAGCCGATTCATCGGCGATGGGTGCTAGCCGCAAACTGGCTATCGCCGATGAATCGGCTCCTACAAAAGCTGTGCCGCTTATATCAGCGTATGCCCTACTTGCATGCCTGCGTAGAAACCCCAAGCAAGGCAGGCAACACCCGCGGCGTCACCACGATGCGATCCAGGTCGGGCGAAAAACCGCTCGGATTGCCCAGCTGGATAGTGTTCTTTCCGGCGCGCAGCGGCACCTCCAGCACCTTCGCCACGGGATCGTCGAAGCTGCTGCCGTCCAGGCTCAGTTCCTGCGATTTCGCTCCGTTGATCGACAGGAACAGCGAGCGCGGCCCCTTCGTGGCGTAGTCGATCTCGAGCTGATAGGCGCCCGCATAGGGAGCCGTGACGTTCGTAAACGTCACGCTATTCGCGCTACCGCCGCCAATATTTCCCGCCTTGGCCAGACCCGAGAAATAGTTGCTGAACCCGGCGGTGACGGTGCCACCAAGCATGGCTGCTTCTGCTTCGTACGTCGTACTCGTCGGCAGTGGTGCGTCACCGCGACCACTGATGACGATGCGATCCAGATCCGGTGGGTAGCTCGCCGTGTTGCCGAAGCGGATGTGGTTAAGCCCCTTCTGAAGACACACGGGGACGGTGCTGCTCGAGGGCAGCTGGAAGCTGCTTCCACCGGAGTTGAACGTACGGAACGGGCCATCGTTCACTTGGTAGAGGTACGAACGTAGACCGAGGGTGAGTGAATCGATCTGCATGAGGTACGTGCCGTTACGGGGCGCGTAAACCCCATCGATGCTCACTGTGTTGCCGGCGCCCAGCCCCAGCCCACCGACCTTGAAGCCGTTCGAACAGCCTGGGCATGCGTACGGAGCGGCATTGCCACTCAGACTGCCCTGCTCCGCCTCGTAACTGGTTGTCGGCGTTGGTGCGACATGACCCGGTAGCGCCTCGACCAGCAGCAACTGGGTTCCATGCGCCGGCAGCACAACCTGATGGTTACCCAACGAAGGCCCCAGTTCCTGATGGGTCCAGAGGTCGCGCAAACGACGTGCGCCCGTCAACCCAGCTACGTGCCAGGGCAAGTCAGCGACCGTCGTCGCCGCATTCATGTTGAAAAGGGCCACGTAGTAGCGACCGTTGCCGAGGTCGGTCACCCATACGTTGATGTCACCCGCCAGTACCTGCCTGGTCTGCTTGCCGGACTGGTCCACAGCGATCACCTCGTCGTTGCCCGCGAGACGTTTACCGGTTTCATCCAGACGTGTGAGGTCGCCACCAAGGTAAAGCGGCGCGTTCGCCATCGCCCATATCGTCATGGCCGAACGTTTCTCGTCGATGCTCAGGCCATCGAGGTCGCCGTCGCCAATGTCCAGCGAGTCGAGATCATTCCAGCCCGTCGTCGGCCCTGAGGTGTCCTGCCAGGACGGCAGATCGCGCAAGCGTTTCTCGATCCGTGGCCAGTTGGTCAGCGTGGCGCAGCGACTTTCGCATTCCACATCGTCGTCGATGCGACGCCCGTTGGCATAGGTCTTCCAGACATCCTGGTAGTCCTTGTCGACCTGCCACGACACCGTCAACCAGATCGGACGGCCACTCCGCGCGATAGCCTTCGACCACGCCGCGACATCATCCCGATTGTCGATGCTGAGGTCGTCGCTGTAAGAGCCGGGCGTGACACCGTCGAGCTTGATGAAATCCACGCCCCACGAAGCGAACAGGGCCACCACCGAATCCATGTACTCCTGCGCGCCCGGCTTCGAGAAGTCGATCTTGTAGTGATACGGGGAGGTCCCCGGCCCACCGAACGCATTGCCGGCGCGGTAGGGCACCGCGAGGATATCGGTGATGTGATACGGCGTGCCGAGGATCGGCGAGTTCGCCTGCACGGCGGGCTGTTCGACACCGGGGATCCAGTAGATACCCGCCTTCTGACCATTGGCGTGGATGTGGTCGATCATCGCCTTGATGTCGGGAAACGTCGCCAGATCCGGCGTGGGGCGCCCATTGACATCGAAACTGCCCTGCCACCCCGAATCGAGATTGATGTAGGTGTACCCGTGCGATTGCAGGCCCGATGCCAGCAGTGCATCCGATTGCCTGATCATATTGGCCTGGGTGAGGAAGGAAGCATCGAGTGTCTGCTGGCTGAAGCTGCTCCAGCCAAGATACGGCTTCTGACCCACACCATTCACCTGGGCGGATGCGCCGGCGGCGACGGAAAGCAATCCGCAGGCGATAGCCGTGCGGATGAGGGAAGGACGATGAAAATGCATGATGCGACTCTCCTGTGCAGACGAAGGAGGCGCCTGCGAAGGGGCGCCTGTCGAAATCCCTGGACAAACGTCGGCGCACGGTTCCCCTGGCAGCAAGTCGCCTTGCCCCCGATTCAGTAGCCAATAAGCCGATCAAACTTCCCGTGCGTTTCAATTGTAGTATTTAATGATTAGTCGATCGCAAGCTGCGACGCAGCATTCGAGGCAAGTACAGCTGTCTTGACCTGGTTCTCACTTTGGATGAACCAGCTCTGCAACACTCGCCCGACTCGCAGCAGCCATCGTCATAAATTTAGACGTCTAAATGGAGCGCTTCCGATCATGAAGCTCTGCGCATTGCGCATACGTGTTCAGACACTGCTGGCGGTAGCCAGCCTGACGGCCATGGTCGTCGCCCTTCCCTCGATGGCAACCGAACCGACCCCATCGACTCCCCGACAAACCGACGGACCGACCGCCATGGCTCGTGCCCGGGTCGCGGCGGACGTGTTGATGAGTTCGTATGAGCCTGGCAAGGCCTGGTTTCCCTCCAGTTGGTGGAATTCGGCGGTGGCTCTGCAGACGGTCGGCGACTACATGCAGCGCACGGGAGACCGTCGCTATCTCGGTCAACTGAACAATACGTTCGAGAAGGACAAGGGCGTGTTCCCGGCTGGCGTCTTGTCGGGCGATCCGCTACTGGGCAACTTCACCAGCCGGGCCATCGACGATTCCGAGTGGTGGGGCCTCACATGGCTGCAGGCCTATGACCTGACCCACGACCCGAAGTATCTGAACATGGCGGTGACCATCGCCAACTACGTCGACGGCTACTGGGACACCAGTACCTGCGGCGGTGGCGTCTGGTGGGATGGCGAGCGTACATACAAGAACGCCATCGTCAATGGCCTCTGGATCCGACTCACGGCCGAGCTGCACAACCGGATCCCCGGCGACACGCTGTGGCTGGGTCGATCCAGAACGGCGTGGGCATGGTTCCAGGGCAGCGGCATGATCAACGCGAAGGGGCTGGTCAACGACGGCCTCACCAACGCCTGCACCAACAACGGCCAGAACGTGTGGACCTACAACCAGGGTCTGGCGATCGGCGCCGGCCTAGAACTGTGGCGCGCCACCCGGGATCCGCAGGTACTGACCTCCGTACGTCGCCTTGCCGACGCGGCCATCGGTCCTGACGCCCTGGTGACTAACGGTGTCCTGAGCGAAACCTGCGATGCCGCCGACCAGACCTGCGATGACAACGGCAAGCAGTTCAAGGGCATCTTCATGCGCTACTGGACTGACCTTGTCGACACCACCCACGATCGGGGATACGCGGCATTCCTCGGCCAGCAAGCCGAGAGTGTATGGAATGACGACCGCGACGCCGCTGGCCGACTCGGTACGCGCTGGTCCGGCGCCACCGACGACGACCACCCCAATGTGTTCGACTGGCGCACCCAGGCGAGCGCACTGAGTGCCCTCATCGGCGATGTGCCGGGCTTTACGCCGCTTGCTTCACTGGCAGCCACCCTGTCCCCGGCGCAACCGGTGATCATGCCGGCGGCCTCGGGTACGTCGGTCATCCCTCTTGAGCTCGGCACCTCGGCGACGGGGTTCTTTCCGTTGCTAGCGCTCGCCTCCGTCGACGCGCCCACGGGCTGGAGCGCGTCGCCACGCGCATTCCTCGTTCGGTTGCAGCCGCATGGCAACGCGATCCCGGCGAATAGCAGCATCGCTTTGAAAGTGAGCGTCCCCGGTTCGGCGAGTGACGGGCACCACGTGATCACGGCAAGCGTGGCAGCACCCGGCCTGCGCTTCACGACCCAGGCCGATGTGCTGGTCGCTCATGCGATCGACTTCGATACCGGCACGGTCGATGAGAACCCGTGGCTGTTCGATGCCGGCGGCTCGCAGAGCAACGGCGTGCAGAACCGCTTCGCCGATGGGAACGCTCACTTTACCTATCGGTTCCCGCTTCCAGCCGACACGACCTCGGCACACGTCACCCTGACCATCGACGCCGAATTTCTGGTGCAGGCCAGCCCCGACAACGAGCACTGGACGACCGTGCTGCAGGAGACTCAACCGGTCACCGACGGCTCGAACAAGGCCGACCGAACCATCGACCTGACGCCCTACCTGGGCGTCGGGGCCGACGGGTCAAAGCCGGTCTACCTGAACGTATCGGACGCCTTTCCCAACGATGGCTGGGGCGGGCGCGTGTATCACGTGACGGCAGTTATTGCGGAGGGTGGCGCGGCTCAAAGGTGATCGGCGTCGATAACCGCCTGGGTGAACGCCCGCGGCGCTTCCTCAGGCAGGTTGTGACCAATGCCGCCAGTGATCAGCCGGAACTGATACTTGCCCGTGAACTGTTTGGCATACGCCTCGGGCTGGGGATGTGGCGCACCGTTGGCATCGCCTTCCAGCGTGATGGTCGGTACCGGGATCTTCGGTGCCTGGGCTAGCCGCTTTTCCAGGTTGTCGTACCTGGCCTCGCCCTTGGCGAGGTTCAGACGCCAGCGGTAGTTGTGGATCGTGATGGCGACGTGGTCCGGATTCTCGAGCGCCTGTGCACTGCGCTCGTAGGTGGCATCGTCAAAGCCCCACTTTGGCGATGCCAGCTGCCAGATCAGTTTGGCGAAGTCGTGATGGTTCTGCTCGTAGCCGAGGCGACCACGCTCGGTGGTGAAGTAATACTGGTACCACCACTGGTATTCGGCCTTGGGTGGCAACGGCGTCTTGCCCGCTTCCTGGCTGCCGATCAGGTAGCCACTCACGCTCACCAGCGCTTTCACGCGCTCCGGCCACAACGCCGCGACGATATCCGCCGAGCGTGCACCCCAATCGAAACCACCAAAGACCGCGCGCTTGATGTGCAGCGCGTCCATAAAGTCGATGACGTCCTGGCCCAGGGCAGCAGGCTCGGCGTTTCGCAGCGTGCTGGCAGAGAGAAAGCGGGTTTCGCCGTAGCCGCGCGCATAGGGAATAAGCACGCGATACCCTTTCGCCGCCAATGCCGGCGCGACCTCCTGATAGCTGTGAATGTCGTAAGGCCATCCATGCAGCAGGATCACGACGGGACCATCCGCAGGACCCAGTTCGGCATAGGCAACGTCCAGCACGCCGGCGTGGACATGCTTCAACGGGCCCAACGGGTCGGGCGATGCGGACGACGTGGTGGCTGCCTGGGCCAGCGACGATGGGGCAGATTGCGCATGCGCACTGCTCGATGCGCCGACAAGGATCGCCAGGGCGGTCGCGCCTGCCAGGCTGCGGCTACGGAGTTTCATTTTGCTATGCATGGACGTTTCTCAGCTCGTTGGACGTAGCTAGGAGACCAAAAAACATTGTCTCGACTGTGTCCAGCGGCGCGCTGAAACGTCTCCGAGTGTGTCGGGGCCTCATCCGGACACATTGGGATACAAAGCGGGCGCCTACGGTTCGGCCAGGATGGCGACTCTCAGATGCATTAAACCCTCCGCCATGTCACAGCATCCAACGGGTTGGCTCGTCCCGCACCCCAGGAGAATTTACCTTGCCTCGAATCCAACGGTTCACCACGTTCGCCGCTGCCGCCTTCGCGCTCCTTTGTGCTTTTCAGGCCACGGCAACCTCGCTGGCCCAGGCGAATGACCTGACCAGGCAATGGGTGAAGGAGACGATGGCGAAGGAGCGCATCCCCGGTATGCAGATCGCCGTCATCAAGGACGATCGCGTTGTGTTCTCCGAGAGTTATGGCTGGGCCAACGTCGAGAACCGTGTCCACGCCACTAAAACCACATTGTTTCCACTCAACTCGGCGACGAAATCGTTTACCGGCGTAGCCATGATGCAGCTGGCCGAGGCGGGCCTGGTGGATCTGAATGCCCCGATCTCGCGCTACCTCGACGGCTTGCCTGAAGCATGGCGCGCCATCCGTGTGCGCCAACTCCTGGCGCACACGTCGGGCCTGCCAGACATCCTCGATGAGCAAGGCTTGCTCGGCGGAGGCTCGGAGGCCGACGCCTGGCAGGCGGTGCAGCGGCTCCCGATAGGTTCGGCCCCCGGAGAGCGCTTCACTTACAACCAGACCAACTATGTACTGCTGGCTCAGATCATCGCAAAGCAGTCAAAAATGCCCTACGAGCAATACATGGCGACGCGCCAGTTCACTCCTGCACACATGGCGCGGGCAACGTTCGGCGACAGCTACGATCTGCTCGCCAACGCAGCCACCATGTACAGCTATTTTCCCCGCAAAACGGATGCGCCCGGGGCCAGCCAACGTCTGTCGCATTGGTTCTACGACATGTCGCCCGGGCTCTGGTCGGGAGGTGGAATCATGACCACTGCGGATGACGTCGCCCACTGGCTGGTATCGGTATCCAAGGGTGAGTTGATCAGCAAGGCCGGCATGCGGGCCATGTGGACACCCGAGAAGTTGAACAACGGCGCCGACGGTGATTGGGCCGCAGGTTGGCACGTGCTGAAAACAACGCCGGTGCGAGAAGTCGCCGGCATGGGTGGCGCCCGTGCCGCCTTCATCGTGTATCCCGATGAGCGCTTGGCCATCGTCGTGCTGACCAACCTCGTCGGGTCGAACCCCCAGAACTTCATCCCGAAAATCGCGGAAGCCTACCGCTCAACACCTGCTGACGCTGCGCGAATCCAGGCGCAATAACGCTAACAGGCGCAGGCCTTCTCGTTTCATCGGACAGGCCTGCCCTTTTTCACCCACTCCCCTGCGCGGCTATTGGCAGCACATCCCGGCGCGTGTCATCGCAACTCGCCTTCACCGGCACCGACATCAGCGTTCCGCGAAGTGAACGAAGAAGGACGCGGTCACATTGCTCGGTGATCGGTTGGCCGCGCTCCATGCGTTCGGTGGTGCCCTCCATGTAGCGGATCGTGCGGAACGGCGTGGTCGTCGACGGGCTGGCCGCGTCAGCGAAGGCGATGTCCAGCGATTGCCCGAGCAACTGGCCGCCTTGGTCTTTCAGCAGCTCGCCGCCGTTGGCTGTCCAGTGCGCGACCGGGTCGGGCTCCGCCTCTGCATCCGAGATGACGCGTATCGTGTTCACGTAGCTGCTGCGCTTCGACTCGCCTGGTGCAAACAAGGCCACTGTGTTGTCGAGCACCAGGGTGGTCTGGTCCTGCGTCAGCGAGAACACGGGGGTCACGACCACGACCCACGTATCAGGGTGCCCAGCTCCACGCGGCAGTACGGGCATCTGTGTGCCGGATAGTGTCCACGCCTTGCTGCGCCCGGCCAATTCGGTATAGCGGAACGCGTCGATCACGGGCGCGTATGGCTCGAGTACCTTATTGGCCTCCGTCTCGATACGGGTCTTCTGCGACTCGCGGCTGCCCTTCGAGATAAGGGCATGCGTAAGCACGCCGGCAAGCAACCCTACGGCGTTCGGCGCCGGATACATCATGCTCACGGGCGCCACGCCCGCCTGGTCGAAGTTGACGACACCACGAAAAACCACCTTCTCCGAAAGCGGAAGTTGCATCGACCAACGGAGGGTTGCGGGGTCGGGCAGGCGCGGCAGTGTCGCGTCAGGCGTGGCGACGGCCAGCATCCAGGCCGTCGCCACCCCGGCGCGCGATCGGAAAAGGCGCATGTGTTTCATCAACCGTTGAATGGGTTGAGAAACTTGTCCTTACCCAGCTCCAGAGCCTGGAAATACGCATTGGTCAGACCCGGGAAGCGCGGCGGCTCGTCCCACTTACCCTCCGCGCTGACGCGGATAGTGACCGGTGCGTACCACTCGTATGCGTTGGTCTTCAGGTTCACCTCGTAGCCCAGGCCGGTGATCGCGCCCTTGGGGTCGCTGCTCGGGATGTAATCGGCATAAGGACGCTCGAAACCGACCTGCCAGATGTCAATCACGATCAGGTGATCGATCCCGTACTGAGTGCCAAGAGAGGAGAAATCCCGCTTCGCCAGGTCGTCGCCCTTGGCTTGCGCCTTGGGGAGTTTTGCGACGTTGATGTCCTGGTCGATGACAACCACGGTCAAACCTTTCTTGCGCAGCAGTTCGGCGACCTTCTGCTTCAGCGCAGGCAGATCCTCCTTCGGCAACGTGTGGGTGTAACCGGTCAAGGTCGAATTTGCGATCGACGCAGCTGCCAGGCAGAGCAGGCAGCCCGCCCCCGGCAGGGACGTATCGACCTTGGGCAGTGCGGTCATCGCCACGCCGATTTTCTCTGGCTGCGCCGTGACCACTGGTGCGGTGAAGGCAATGGCGCGTTGTGGCTTGCCGGCACAGCCGGCCAGCGTGGCGGCGACGACAAGCACCGCCGCGATAAGACGTATGTTCATTCCCTGCTCCCCTGTCACTGTTGACGTCAGCTAGCGCACCGCGTGACGCACCTCACGGCACGGCGGTCAGCTGATCCAATTCGAGTTCCCCTGTCACTTCGCGCCCGGTCTAGGCCGGGGCGGCGGTATTTCAGCATGGCCGCCTTGGCGGCGTCTGTAGTCCTTCCCCTACATTGGAGGACCGGCTTTCAGGGACGCCTTTCCGGGCTCATACCCAGCGGCGCCAACCCATAGTCGACGCGATGCGCGTCATCGGCCTTGGCCGGTCACTTCATAACGCTTGCTCACGGCGCACCCCGGATTCCTCTGAAGGGGTGTTGTCGCCGAGCTTCCGATAGATCCTCACGAATATCTCTTCCGCGACGAGCATCGCGACAATGACGACGATGAGCGCAACGACGCCGTGGAACGCGCCGAGGAACCGGACGTCGTCGCCAAACATCTGCACAATCGCTTCGAGGATGACGAGTTTCGATCCGAACAACACCAGCCAGGCAGAGAAGAACCTGAGAAACGTCATGAGCCGACCGGGGCGTGCCTTGAAGAAGGCGCCTACCTTATGCTCCAGGGCCATCGTCAGTTTCAGAAGCACCTGCAAGACGATCGCGGCGAGCAAGGACGTGGTGAACGTGTCGATGAACACGTTCTTCCAATATTCGGCGAAGAGGTTCAACACGACAAGGTCGATCAGGATCGCAGTGACGTAGCGAACGAACACACGCTGTCTGTTCGTCGGCGTTGCCACGACGGCCGGCATGAGCGTTTCACTAGTCATGGCTGTGAACCCTCGTTGGCAAAGGAGGCGGCCTCCTCTGCGGCACAGCATCTCAGAGATCGATGCCCCCGATGTCAGTAGTTTCACCTAGTCCGTTTAGGTACAAGTGCACTAGGCAGCACCCTGCGGATGGCACAGCCTTCGATCTTCACCGGTCGCTCCCTGCGAGTGCCAGAGAGGGGAAGAGCCGTGGTCCGCGGATCGCGTATCGGCAGGCATTCATTCCCCATTGCCGTGGCTGTGGTCGCGGTCGCATGCCTCAGCACCGGGTGCGCGTTGGGACCCGACTACGTTCGTCCGGCGGTAAATGTCCCGACGGCTTACCGCTTCGCCGATACGACGGCACCGGGCTCCTCCACCGCCACGGCGACCCTCGCCACAGTGCCCGCGTGGTGGCGGACCTTTGGCGATCACGACCTCGATGCACTGGTTGACGAAGGGCTGGCGGCCAACCATGACCTTCGCATCGCCACCGCGCGCGTGGACGAATTTGCCGCGGTCGTCGTCGGCACCCGGGCGCAGGGCCTTCCGCAATTGGGCTACGGCGCGAGCGCTGCTCGTCAGCGTGCCAGCCAGGACGTCACCAGGCTGCCGGCCAGCATCAGTCCCATCAGCAACAACTACTCGGCGGTCCTGTCGGCCAGCTGGGAGCTGGACCTCTGGGGCCGCGTGCGCCGGGAAACCGAAGCGGCGAAAGCCAATCTGTTCGCCACGGAACAGGCGCGACTCGGCGTCGCCCTGACACTCGTTTCGACCATCGTTTCCGGTTACATCACCTTGCTCGACCTGGACCGTCAGCTCGAGGTTTCGCAAGCGACGCTCGAAGGTCGTCGAATGAACGTCGAAGTGTTTCAGATGCGCCTGGACGGCGGAGCGGTTTCCGAGTTCGAGATGATGCAGGTGACGGCCGAGTACGAGACTGCCGTCGCGTCCATTCCCGTGATCCAGCAGGCCATCGCCCAGCAGGAACACGCCCTGTCGGTCCTTGTCGGTCGCAATCCGGGCCCCATCCGGCGCGGCCGTACGCTCCAGCAGCTGAGCGTCCCGCCGGTGTTGGCCGGCCTCCCTTCGGACCTGATTACCCGACGGCCCGACATCCTGCAGGCAGAGCAGCAACTGGTCGCCGCCAACGCGCTGATCGGCGCGGCACGGGCTCTCTACTTCCCGTCCGTTGCACTGACCGGCACCGGTGGAGGTGCCAGCAGGGCACTCGATAGCCTGTTCACAGGTCCGGCGCGCACGTGGTCGTTCTCCGGCCAGTTGCTTGGCCCTCTTTTCGCCGGCGGCGCGATCGACGCGGCGAATCGGCAGGCGGAGGCGCGTCGCGAGCAGGCGTTGGATGCCTACCAGCAGACGATTCAAAGCGCATTCCGTGACGTCGACGACGCGCTGGCAGCCATCCAGGCGAGGCGAACGCTGGTCGCCTCGCTCGAGCGTCAGGTGGTGGCACTGACACGCGCGGTGCAGCTCACCCGATACCGCTACGACAACGGCTACACCGATTACCTCGAAGTGCTCGATACCGAACGCAGCCTTTTCTCGGCGGAACTTTCCCTGAGTTCGGCGCGCGGCGATCGTTTGCGAGCGCTCATCGACCTGTACCGCGCATTGGGCGGCGACTGGATTGAACAGGTCGCGCCGTTGCCGCTGGCACAGCAGTCAACCGGTACTCGCGCCTCCTCCTATACCCACTGACTCACGCGACGAGAGCGACGATGCACAACGAGACAGCTACCGATGCCGCCACGCCAGCCGCGGTGCGTCCCCAGGAGCCCGCGGATGCAGCAGCGGCGAGTGCCCAGCGGGTTCGACGCATCGTCCGCGTGGCGCTCCTGGTGCTGCTCGCCATGTTTCTCTACCACGTGTTCGCCGACCGCATCACGCCCTATACGTCGCAGGCGGCGATCGACACGTTCGTCGTGCAGATCGCGCCGGAGGTCTCGGGGCCGGTGGTGTCGGTGGATGTTGCCGACAACCACCCGGTGAAGAAGGGCCAGGTGCTGTTCCGCATCGATCCACGCCCCTTCCAGATCGCCGTGCAGGTAGCGCAGGCCAATGTGGCGCTGGCGACGCAGGCTGCCGATGCGTCGATCGCCGACGTGCGTGTGGCCGAGGCCCAGCTGAGTCGGCAACGCGTGGACCTGGCCGCGTCCCAGCAGTTGGGCAAGATCGTCCTGGACCTGTCGGCGAAGCGGGCCTTGTCGGAGACCTCGGCTATCCGCGCCCGGGCGGATATCGCGAAGACGAAAGCCGAGATCAGCCGCGGCGAAGCCGAGACCGAGCGGGCACGCATCCGCATGGGCGACACGGGAAACAGCAACGCCCAGATTCGCCAGGCGCTTGCCGCGCTCGCGCAAGCCGAACTCGATCTCAGCCACAGCACGGTCGTCGCGCCCAGTGACGGCGTCGTTACCAACCTGCGGCTGTCGCCGGGGCAGTTCGCCAGTCGCGGCACGCCCGTTCTCAGTTTCATGGCCAACGGACCGCGCTGGATCAGCGCCGCGATGCGTGAGAACCAGCTGGGTCGTATCGCGCCGGGCAACCGCGCCTATGTTGTCTTCGACGATCGTCCCGGCACGGTGTATCCGGCCCACGTGGATAGCGTCGGCTGGGGTATCTCACAGGGCGGCGAGGCCCCGACTGGGCAGTTGCCCACGGTCAGTGCGCCCAGTGGCTGGCTGCGTGAGCCGCAGCGTTTCCCGGTACGCGTCGTCCTGGACGCGTCGCCCAGCCCCTCTGAGCAACGTTCACCGGGCCGCAGTGGCGCCCAGGCCAACGTCGTCGTGCTCACCAGCGATGGCTCGGTCATGAACCCGCTGGCACGCGTGTGGATAAGGATGGTCGCCTTGCTCAGCTACCTGCGATGAGCACGAGCGACGCGACGCTACAGGCCACCCTGCGTTTTGCCGTGGGCGTTACCCTCGCCTTCGTCCTCAGCGAAGCGATGCGTTGGTCCCCCAGCTTTCTGGCGCCCGTATTCACCGCCGTACTCCTCACCAATCTGCCGGTCAGGCCCGGACTGAAAGTGGCCGTGAGCCTGATGTTCGTGATCATCGGCGCGTCGCTGTTCGCCCTGGGACTGGCATCGCTGCTTCGCGACACGCCGACCGTCATGTTCGGCCTTATTGCCCTATGCGTCTTCGCAGCCTTCCTCGCCATCCTCAGCGGACGTCCTCCGTTCCCCGCGCTGCTGCTCCTGATCTGCCTTGCGACCATTCCGGTAGTGGTGATGATCGCTCCCACCCAGGCCGGGGTGCTGCCGACAGCCTTGATCCGTAGCATGTTGGTGGCGTTACTGACCATCCAGCTCGTCTACGTCGCATGGCCTCTTGGGCCTCCCGCGCGATCGCCGCCCCCAGCCACGTCACGCACCACCTCCCCGGGTGCGATGGCCGCCGCCGGTGTCGCCATCGTAATGCCCCTGATGCTGGTCTACCTGCTGTTCGGCCTCGCCGACGTGCTCCCGGTGATGATCGCGACCGTGATGCTAGTGGCCAACTTCGATGCACAGCGTGGCCGCATGCACGCGCTGGGCATGATCGTCGGCAACACGATCGGCGGCCTTCTCGGACTCCTACTTCACAGCCTGTTGGTTACCACGCCCACCCTTCCCTTCCTGTGCGTGCTCATGTTTGCCGTGCTGCTGGGGTTTGGCCAACGGACCAGCGCCGGCGGTCCGGCGGCCGGGCTGGCGATGCTCACCTGTAACGCCACGCTGATCATTCTCAGCACGGCGATCTCATCGGATACAGGGACGCTTTCGTTGTGGTTGATACGCGTGCTTCAGTTCGCGCTGGCCGGTGCCTTTGCCGTAGGCACGATGAGCCTCGTGTGGCATCGGCGGGACGCTTAGAAGCGATGCCCCACTTCCAGGAAGATGTTGTGTTCTCCGCCCTGCCGGGCGCCGACACCGATGAGGATCGGTCCGATCCATGAGTTGATACCCACATAGATACTTCCGTTCAGAAGGGAGTTACCCCAACTCATCCGCGAACGATCGATCCACGCGTTGCCATACTCGAGCGTGGTCCCCACAAGGACATCCTGGTTGAGGAAGCGGCCTGTGCGGTAGGAATAGCCCAGCAAGACCTCTGCATAGTCCTGGCCGGTGAGCTCGTTCGACACGAAGCCGGCCAACCGGGAAAACCCGCCGAGTCGATAGACGCTCTGGATCGGCGCCACGCCGCTCGTGGTCACGTGGTACCGAACACCCAGCTGGACCGAGTGCCTGCCAAAAAGGTGAGCGTCGATACCATCGAAATCGAGCTGCTCGAAGTTCGTGTCCGCGCCAAGGCCGGTACGCGACCAGGTATATCGGGTTCGCGCGAGGTAACCATCGCGAGGAAAGTAGAAACTGTCCAGCCGATCCACCGTCGCTTCAAGGTAGCCCTCGCCCCCCTGAAAATGCGTTCGAGGCGTCGTCGGCTCGCCGATCTGGATCTTGATGTTTCCGGCTTCGCGCTGGTAGCCAACCGTCACCGCACCATAGTTGCCGAACTCACGACCGAAGCCAGCTCCGAAGATGCCCTGGTGGACGTTGTACTCGGCTGTCCTGTCGCCGCGGTTGTCGAATGTGTTGATGTCGTAGGAGCGATACTGCAAACGGCTGGCAAAGAAGTATTTCCCCTCTGCGCCGAGCGGCTGGTAGTACTCGGTGAGAAAGCCCGACTCGCTGCCTAAGGAGAGGAGGTAGCGAATCTCCCCGCCACTATCATTGATCGGTGAATGAAGGATGCCAACGCGCAGGCTCATGTCGAATCGTCCCTGGAAATCGCCGCTGGTACTCAGACCGGCTTCGAGGTAGTTCGGCCCCTGGAGCTTCTCGCTGACGTGGACTAGCACGCCCTTCTGACCGTCCTCCTGCACCAGCTCGTAAGTCACCTGCGAGAGTGTCGTCAACCCGTACACCCTGTACAGCGAGTCCTCAGCGCGCTTCGCGTCGAACGGCTGGCCGACAGGAATATCGACGCGGGAAAGAATCATGCTGTCGCGGTAGCGACTGTGATTGTCGAGCCGGACAAACTGCACGACCGGCGGCGGGCTCTGTTTACCATGGCGCATGGTGACGTTCTGCGCATAGGCATCGTCCGGTATCGACAGGCGAGTCAGCGCAGGAGTGGCCGCGTCGGCGCCCTCTTTACCGATGGCGAGTGCTTCGGGCCCCTTGGCGAAGGACGCCGTGGCCACGCGGTCGCCCAACGGGGGGCTGATGAGGACATCGCGATCGGTCAGGGTAGCCAGCTGCTCGCGCGTATTGCGGACGGTAAGCAGGCCGGTGACCTGGCCGGTGATCTCGAGCACATTCGACTGCGGCGTGATGGTGGCCAACGGCGTGCCCACATCCACGGCAATCACGATATCCGCACCCATCGCGCGCGCTATGTCGACCGGAACGTTGCGTGCAACGCCACCGTCGACGACGACATGGGAGCCAATGCGGACCGGGGGAAAAACACCCGGGATCGACATGCTCGCCCGCATGGCCAGCGCCAGGTCGCCACGGTCGATGACCACCGCGTCACCGGAGTTCATGTCGGCCGCGACGGCCCGGTAGGGAATAGGAAGGTTGTCGAAGTTTTCGATAGTGGCGACAGGTTCGATCATCTTCTCGAACAGCAGAAGGATGCGTTCACCCGCGAGCAGCCCACCGGCGATCACCAGGCCTTTCGAACCAACGCCCACGCCGGGCGTGGATACCACGAGGGTGTCGTCCGTTTTGCGGCGATACGAACGCTCACGACGGTCCAGGGAGTCGTTGAAGAGGCGATCCCAGTCCAGCGCCAGGACGAATTGCTGGATCTCGTCGACCGACTTGCCGGACGCGTAGAGCGCCCCCACGAGTGCGCCCATGCTCGTGCCAGCGATGCAATCCACGGGGATATGCATCTCTTCGAGCTTGCGTAGCACCGCGATATGGGCAATGCCCCGTGCACCGCCGCCGCCCAGGACGAGACCAATCCGTGGCCGGTTCTCCGGCTGAACGGGTCGCGCCCGGCACGCCAGCGTCGCGTCCTCGGCTCGAACCGGTGTCACGGGCAATCCCGATAGCGCAGCAAGCAACGCCAGCCACGCGAACAAGTGACGTCGACGCTTCATCATGGGGGCAGTGAGGCGCGCATGACGTTGACTCCGGCCAGGGACGCGGACGTGCCGCCGATTGACCTAAGCGTAGGCCGTTGGCTGGCAGGTGAATCCGGTAGTAGTACTTAGCAGGCGCTACGCAAGAATGCCGATGCGGGATCTCTTTGAGCGGCGAAGCTATGGTGTCGACATCCCGTCACGATTACGGAGCTGCGCAGATGAAGATCACATCCAGGCTGGCGTTGGCTTTGACCATGGTGGCGACCGCCGTCGTGCCCTGCTCGTTCGCCCAACAGCCTCCCGCCGCTTACCCCGCCAAGGGTCAAAGCGCGGAGAAGCAGCAGGCTGACAAGAATGCGTGCATGTCATGGGCCCGGTCGAACGCACCCAGCCAGCCCGTGCCGGCGCAACAGACGGGACCGGCCGTCGGTGGCGGACAACGCCTGGCAGGCGCCGCGCGAGGCGCGGCGGCGGGCGCTGTGATCGGCGGCGTGGCAAATGGTGACGCGGGACGCGGCGCCGGTGTAGGCGCCACGGCAGGCGTCGTCGCGGGAGGTGTTCGCGCGCGTCGGGCAAGAGCAGAGCAGAACCAGGCCGCTGCCAATACCCAGGCGCAGAACGATGCGTCGTTGAGCCACGCTTACGGCGCATGCATGAAGGGACGCGGCTACACCATCAACTGATCATGTAGTCACGCCAGTTGACCTCAGGGCTTTCCCGATGCCTTCGGCGTGACCTGCACAGCCACGCCTTCCACGTACGTCATCCTCGCGAGGTCGCCGACCTTGAGCTGCGACATGCGAGCCTGTCGCGTGGGGTCGGTCACTTCGATCCGCCGCTGCTTGCCGTCCGGACCCGTCAGCGTGACCGTGTGAGTTGCCAGGTCGAGGGCCGTTATCCTGCTCGTGATGGAAACGGACTGGCCGACGTCGATGCCCGGCTTGGCACCCTTTGGGGCGCGTGTGCTTTCACTCTCGGCTTCTATACCCGGCGTAGCGCCGCTGTTCGCGGGCAGAAGCTCTAGCGCCGTGGCAGCCTGGTAAGTAACCGTAACGATATCGCCCGCCCGTAGCTGGGCGAAGTTGCGAACCTCCGGGCCGGCCTCGATCGTGAATTCGGATCCCTTGGCGTTACGCAGGGTCACAAAGCGGCTTTCGTGGTCGACGTTGGTCACGGTCGCAGACTCGGTCTCTTCGTGTCGAGCCAGCTCAAAGGCCTTGCCATGAACCGTCGATGCCATGGCGGGCTCTGCCGCCTGTGCCCATGCGGTGCAGGGCACGGCCAGCGCGAAGGAGGCGGTCATCGAGAAGACCGCCGGAATAAGGAGTTTGTTCATGCGATTACTCCAGGACAAAGTGGCGGGAATACCGACATGAGTCAGCAGCCGTGCGTACGGAAGAAGACGACGATCTGGACCATGCGGACAGACATCACCAGATAGGCAAGGCCCATGGCAAACTGGAGCAGGACGTGCCACCGGAATCGACGCAGCTTATGCAGTCCATCGAAGAAATTGACCGCAATGAGCACGATGCCGAGGAACACGACGACGTAACTAAGCAGCACAGGGTTGACGAAGATATGCAGCGCGGCATCCGCGCCGCTTCGCTTCGCCGTGTCCAGGCCGGCCGCGACGACAATGGTCGCGACCAGAAGATTCCGGACGTGATCGAAGATCACGCGGACTCCGCCACGCTCGAAGAGCACTTGCGTGGCGAAGTTCAAGCGCGAGTTCACTGCAGATTGTCGCTGTCCAGGCGCGTCCTGAGGCGCTTGCCCGCGGCATCCAGGACTTTCCCGATATCCGCCCACGTGAGGTTTTCTTTTTCGACGTCCTGTCCGGCCAGAGGATCGATGACCACGGCAAGACGCTTGCCGGAGGCGTCCAGAAGCTCTGCCTCCAACGTGGCAGACGCGATGTTGAGGTTGGGTCCGGCGGTCGCCGCGTTCTTCGCCGCGCCGATGACGAAGCCGACGGGCGTATAGCCGAGAAGGCCGCGCTTCTTTTTCTCCGCGACCACGTTGGTAACGGCGAGGCGCAGCCGAAGAACGTTCGGGCCAGCGGTGTCCACCACGGGATACTTCGGCTCGAGGTTCTTGATCAGCGCCTTGCGCAGGTTCTCCGTGACTGCGGACAACTCGTTCGGATCGATGCCCTGGTAGGTGGAGTCCTTCGAGTACCAGACGAGGATCGGGTCGATCTGAACCTTGGTCAGGCCCTTGAGGCTTGCTCCTGGCGCCATGTAGATGAAGGACCCTTCGTGCTTGGGATCGGGTTGCAGCGCTGGGTAGGAGTCAAGGAATCCGCTCTGCGGAGGAGGCGCGGCTGCCGTCGCCACGGTGAGTACGAGCAAGCCGGCAATAAGGCAAAGAGCACGACGCATGGGAAGCTCCTCTAAGCCGCGCCCAGGGATGAGCTTCGAACCCCGCGTCACAGCCCGGTTCACGGCGCCGTTGTGGCGCCGACTAACGAGAAGCTTAGGCCCCTCGATCGCGCAACTCGCCGGTAGTACTACCTAGGATCTACCCCGTAAGAGTTCGGCCGAACCGCCGTTCCTGTACGATAACGATTCTCACTACGAATGGCCTCGCACCATGGTTCCCCGCGTTATCCGGTGGTTTGCTGGACTAACCCTCTCTCTCGCCCTCTCGACGACGTGCCTGGCCGCCGAACCCTACGCAGCCGACGCGCAAACGGCCTGGCGTTTGCTCGATTACATCGCCGTCGACTATGCCGGCGCGGTGAACCATGGAGCCGTATCCAGCCCCGCTGAGTACGCCGAGCAGCAAGAATTTGCGTCCACCGTCTCGGCGCACATCGCGGCCCTGCCGGAGAAAGCCGGCAAAGCCGGGCTGGTCGATCAGGCAGCCGCCCTCAGGGCGGCTATCGCGTCGAAAGCGGATCCCAAGGATGTCTCGGATGCCTCGCACAAGCTGGCAGCCGCCCTTTTAGCCGCGTATCCCGTGCCCCTGGCGCCGGCTCGTGTGCCCGACTTCGCGCATGGCGCGCAGCTGTTCCAGCAGAACTGCGTGGCGTGTCATGGCGCCACCGGCAACGGCGACGGCCCCGCTGCGAAGGCGTTGGCGACACCGCCCATCGCCTTCACCGACCAGGAGCGCGCTCGCGAGCGCAGCGTGTTCTCGCTCTACCAGATCGTGACGCAAGGCGTCGACGGCACGCCCATGCCTAGCTTCGCCAGTCTCTCCGATGACGACCGTTGGTCGCTGGCCCTGTATGTCGGCCACTTTGCCGTTCCCGATCAGATGGCCGCTGCCGGTGAAGGTCTCTGGCAGCACGATGCAACGCTGCGCACGGACGTCCCCGACCTCACCTCCCTCGTGACCACCACGCCCTCGGCTCTTGGCAAGCGCATCGGGCAACAGCAAGCTGATGAAATCATGGGCTACCTCCGTCGCCACCCTGACGTGCTCGCACCGAAGGTCTCAGCGTCGTCGCTGTCCGTCGTGCGCGAGAAGCTCAAGGCGAGCGTCGTAGCCTACCGCGCGGGTGACAAGCCGGGCGCGAGCACGCTTGCACTGTCGGCTTACCTGGATGGCTTCGAGCCCATCGAACCTCTGTTGGGCAGCCGCGACAGCACGCTGCTCGAACACATCGAAGGCTCGATGGGTGAATACCGCGCGGCGATCGAGCACCGCGCGAGTGCCGACGACGTCGCGAACCGCGAACAGGTCCTGAGCACCCTGCTGGACGACGCGGAGGCCGCGATATCACCCAATGCCAGTGGCAAGCTTTCGACCTTTATCGGTGCGGCGACCATTCTTCTGCGCGAGGGCCTCGAAGCGCTGCTCATCGTCGTGGCTATGATCGCGTTCCTGCGCAAGGCCGAGCGCATGGAAGTCATGCCGTATGTCCACGCGGGCTGGACGGGCGCACTCGCGGCCGGCTTCCTTACCTGGGTCGCCGCGACGTGGCTGATCGGCATCAGTGGTGCGAGCCGTGAACTGACGGAAGGTTTTGGTTCGGTATTTGCCGCGGTGGTGCTCCTGTCCATCGGCATATGGATGCACGGGAAATCCCAGGCTGGACAATGGCAGCGCTATATCAAGGAACGCATGGCCACGGCGCTTTCGGGCCGTTCGGCGTGGTTCCTGTTCGGTCTCGCCTTTATCGTGGTGTATCGCGAGGTGTTCGAGACGATCCTCTTCTACGCCGCGCTCTGGACGCCCGGCAGCGGTGCGGCGCTCCTGGCTGGCGCCGCCACCGCCTGTGTCGCGCTCGCGATCATCGCCTGGGCGCTGCTGCGATATAGCCGCATGCTTCCGATCGGCAAGTTCTTCGCCTATAGCTCGTGGTTGATGGCGATACTTACCGTGGTGCTCGCGGGCAAGGGTATCGCTGCGCTGCAGGAGGCAGGCATTGTCGGTATCCGACCGCTCGGTGGCGTGCCACGCATCGAGCTGATCGGACTGTTTCCGACGGTTCAGACGGTCGCGGCCCAGGTGCTTATGATCGTGGCCGTGGTTGGCGGTTTCTGGGCAAATCACCGGAAGGCACTCAAAGAGGCCTCCCGATAGATCCCTTACGCCACGGGCTGTTTCACCGGGAGTACGGACGCGCCGTAGTACTGATCGATCAGCTGCTGCCTTGAGATAGGCATGGCTATGAAATCCGCGCCGTCCCGTGCTGCAGGTGGAAGGAAGAGGATCATGGCGCCCCCACCCCGCGTCTCGAACACCTCCAGCATCACGATGAACGCGCGCAGGGAGGCCCTGGGGAGGCCTCTGACACCCCACGTGCGCGGATCCAGCTGGCCCTCGCGCATGATGCGGTCCGCGTGACTCTTGCAGTACATGAGCGGAATGTTGCGCTGATGCGTCTCAGGATGTTCCGACGCGTAGTAGCTTCCGGTGGCGATCCCGTCGCGCAACTCCATGATGGTCCAGAAGGGCTCGCCTGTGCCCGTCTCATCGGGTAGCGCCGCGGCCGCCAGGCGTTTGGCGAAGAGCGTGTCAATCGACGGCAGATCGGCGGGACTCAGCAGCTCGATGCCGTACTGTTTGGCGAGGGTGTCCACGCCCGGCAGGTACCCGCCGCGGGAAACCACCAAGCCCATGGTGTTTCCGACGTCGGCGAGTTTGAATCCGAATTCGCCGACAAGGCCCCTGTCGACAGGATGCTTTGGGTCGCTGCACTCGATGGCAACCTTATAGCGGACCCCAGCTCGCTCGAATTCGTAATAGATATCGAAATGGTGGAACGCCTGGGACCGGCCCTTGATCCTCGCATTTTGCGTTACCAGGACCCCGTCACCTTTCAACTGCAGAAGCAGCTTATAGACGAAACGGACCTCTTCTTCGAACCCCCGCGAATCTTCCAATGTCTTCCCCTGAAGCTGGCTGATGGATATTCGGACCCAGACAGGCTTATACGTCTGTCAGGGCGGTTCGGCAATGCTCCCGCGACGTGACGACTCCCAGCACATCCGAACATGCGCCTGCGCCGTGCACTGGATCCCCATATGCGTCAGCGCGACGATGGCCTCCAGGCTGTGCCCCACACGCTCGTAGTCCACGGCGTCGGCTTCATGGATGAAATCACCAATTGGCCATGACCTTTCCTTGAAATGACCGCCCTCTCCCGCTATCCAGGTGCGGCACGCTACGCACGGCGCAACGTGCCGCGGATCACACGGGTTCGCGGATTCATCGGCTGCACGTGTCCGGGCGCCGTGCGGCTTGATTGACGCGGTCCAGGGGTGCTTGTAACACCTCTGGCCCGCGCTTCTTCACCGCATTGAGAGATGGTTGCCTGCGAGGCTTCGACAGCGACGACGCACGCAACGGGAACGGCCGTATCAAATCAACTTGAAGTTGTCTGTGGGTGCTTCAAAAACGATGCTCCCGCATGAAGGCGTCGGTCAGCGAAACGACGTCGTCGAGCTTCGTATCCATGGCGAAATGACCCGCGTCGAGAATGGCGATTTTCGCCTTCGGGAGGTCGCGTTTGAAGGTCTCCGCGCCTGCAACCGTGAACGCCAGATCGTACTTGCCCCAGACGACCAGGGCCGGCAGCTGATGTTGCTTCAGCCACTGCTGCCAGGTGGGATAGGCGGTGAGGTTATTCTGGTAGTCGAAGATCAGCTCGGACTGGATGGCTGCTTCACCCGGGCGGTTGAGGTACGCGTACTCATCCATCCATAGATCGGGATCGTAGGCTTCCACGTTGGGGTCGCTGCCGATATGGCGTGCGCGCGTGGTCTCGACGAGCAGATGCGCGCGGCGGACTTCCTCTTCATGGGCATCCCGATCGGACCAGAACGCCCTGCGCTTCTCCCAGATGGCGCCGAGCCCTTCGCTGTACACGTTACCGTTCTGGAAGATCGTGCCCAGGACTGCCGTCGGCCGCTTCGCGGCCAAGCGCATCCCGACCGGGGCGCCGTAGTCCTGCATGAACAGTACATACTTTTTCACTCCCACGGCATCGGTGAACTTTCCAACGACATCGGCGAGGTGCTCGAAGGTGTAGGAGAAGCTTGCGGGTGCAGGGGCATCGCTGTTTCCGAAGCCTGGATAGTCAGGCGCCACGAGGTGGTAGCGGTCACCAAGGCGCCGCATGAGCGCGTCGTACATGCGCGACGAGCTCGGCACGCCGTGCAGCAGGAGGATCGTCGGTTTGTCCTTCGATCCTGCTTCGCGATAAGCGATTTTCACGCCTTCGACGGTCACGGTTCGATAGGACACTGAGGCCGCAACCGCGGGCGAACCGACAGCTGTCGCTGCCAACAAGGTGCCGGCGAGAGCCAGGGTAGTAAACGGGGTGTTGCGCATGCTCAGGGTTCCGAGGTGAGTGAGCCAGGTCGAGATGATGCGTGTATGGACCTGCGGCTGATCGACTGATTCTCTTTTTCTTGCTTTTTCCCACGCTGCAAGTTCTTGCTAGAACCACACACGTATACCCGCGACCCACTGGCGATCGAAGACCGCCTCGCGATCGGAGCGTGCGTAGCTCGCCGTACCGCCGAATTGCTGTTGGAACTGCACGCCGATGTAAGGCGCGAACCAGCGCCGTATCTCGTAACGAAGGCGGATTCCAAGGGTGACATCACTCACGCCTGCACCGGTTCGCATCGACCGGTCGGACTTGCCATACGCGCTCATTTCCGCTTCCGGCTGCAGGACAAGGCGTTGCGTGAGCAGCAACTCGTACTCGGCGTGAAGCTTCAGCGCCGTGCGTCCACTCGCGCCGACGTACGCCGTGGCTCGTATTTCGAACCAGTACGGGGCCAGGCCTTCGACACCGACCGCCGCCCACTGCCGATGTTCGCCACGGCCCAGGTCCTGACTGATGCCCAGTTGGGTGCCCCAGTAGGCGGAAACAGTGTGGTACCACAAGGCATCCACATTGCCCTGTTCCACCGAGTGCGTCGTGCCGTCGCCTTCCGTGCGCACCCAGAGGCGATCGGTGTCGCCGCCATACCAGCCTTCGACATCCCAGGCCTTCCCTGAGCCGTTGTGACCGGTCGTCGTTTCCAGCTGGTCGATCAGCAGCATGGCCTGCGGCGTGGCGTCGAGCATATCCATGCCGCGTAGCGTGCTCGCCGGCACCCCATCGGAATAGTCGGGGTCGCGTGCATCGGATGAAGGTTTCCCGCCCTGCATTTGCATAGGAGGCATCTGCATGGCGGGCATCTGCATGGGCGCCATCTTCACCGCCGCTTCTTGCGCGGTCGCTGTGAAGGAAAGCAGCGACGCAACCAGAACAACGGAATACCCCTTCATGACACCACCACCTGGCGGAACATACCCGCCTGCATGTGATAAAGCAGATGGCAATGCATAGCCCAGTAACCGGGTGCATCCGCCGTGACTGCATAGGTCACACGCTGGGCGGGTTGAACGTTGATCGTGTGCTTGCGTACCTTGAACGTCCCGTCGGGATCTTCGAGGTCGCTCCACATGCCATGCAGATGAATGGGATGAGTCATCATCGTGTCGTTGACCAATACGACGCGAAGTCGTTCGCCGTAACGGAAGTGGATGGGTTTTGCGTCCGCGTACTTGACCCCATCGAACGACCACATGAAGCGCTCCATGTTACCGGTGAGATGAAGTTCGACCTCGCGTCCCGGCTCACGCTGGTCGGAGGGTTTGTCGATGCTGTTCAGGTCCGCGTAGGTGAGCACGCGACGCCCGTTTTTGCGCAGCCCGACGCCGGGATCGTCCAGGTTGGTTCGCGGCATGTCGACATGCATGTCCGTTCCGGGACCGTACTCGGTACGAGCATGTCGCACCTTGGCGGGCATGGCGGGCGGCACGGGATGAGGCGCACCCATCATGTCGCTCATCGGCAACCACACACGGGTGTCCATCGCCGGCACTGCTGCCACAAGACCCTCTCGTGCCGTGAGTGTGCCTCGCGCATAGCCGGTCCGGTCGATGGACTGAGCGAAAATGGTGTATGCCCCATCGTCCGGCTCGACGAGAACATCATAGGTTTCGGCCACCGAGATACGAAACTCGTCGACCGTGATGGGCTCGATGTCCTGCCCGTCAGCCGATATCACGGACATCTTGAGGCCGGGGATGCGCACATCGAAGATCGTCGAGGCCGATCCATTGATGAAGCGCAGTCGCACCTTCTCGCCCGGCTGGAATCGACCTGTCCAGTTGCCATTCGGGGCGACGCCGTTCATCAGGTAAGTGAACGTGACACCCGACACGTCGGCAAGGTCCGCCTGGCTCATGCGCATGCGGTTCCACATGCGATACGACTTGAACGCCGGTCCCCATCCGCTCGTGCGCGCGCCCCGCATGAAGTCACCTACCGTGGGGCGTGCGGGATTGTAATAGTCGCTTTCGCGTTTGAGCGTCGCGTAAACGTGCTCGGGGTCCTCGTCGGTCCAGTCGCTCAGCATGACGACATGCTCCGTGTCGGCGGCGAAACGAGGGCTTCCCTTCGGCTCGATCACGAGGGCGCCGTACACGCCCGTCTGCTCCTGGAAGCCGCTATGCGAGTGATACCAGTACGTGCCTGCCTGACGCACCGGAAACTGGTAGACAAACGTCTCGCCGGGGGCGATGCCTTCGTAACTCAGTCCGGGTACGCCGTCCATATGTGTCGGCACGAGCATGCCGTGCCAATGAATCGAGGTAGGTACGGAAAGTCGGTTGGTCACACGCATGACCACGCTCTCGCCCTCCCGCCACCGCAGCGTGGGCCCCGGAATCCCACCATTGACCGTCGTCGCGATACGGGCACGACCCGTGTAGTTCACGAGGGCCTCGCCAACCGCGAGGTCGAAGTCGTTTCCCGTGAGTGATGACGGATAGCCTGCCACGGGCGTCGCCCACGCACGACTCGGCCCCAGCAGGCCGAGTGCGACCGCGGCGCCGCCCAGGGTCAACCCCTGGACGAAGCGTCGGCGAGATCGGTCAATGACCATGGTGCTGTTCGAAACGTCCATGACGGCATACTCAGTCAGAGGTCTAGATGCAGGGGCGCGGAGCCCGCGGCGGGAACCGCGCAACATATAAGGGCTTCGCCCGCCGGGAGAGTCATTTCGGTCGGTTGCGCGTACGCCACCGTTCCACTGATCACTTTGGTACGGCACGCGCCGCAGCTTCCACCGCGGCAGCTGTATTCCGGGGTAAGGCCGCGCTGTTCGGCCAGTTCCAACAAGCTGCCCGACGCGGGTGACCAACGTGCCTCTTTCCCCGAACGCATAAACATCACGGGTACGGACGAGGTCGCGACGGGCGCGCGTTCTTCGGTCGTCTTTGCAGGACTCGCCAGGCGCCGGAGACCTGACGGTCCAAAGGCTTCAGCGTGGATACGTTCGTCCGCGACATTCAGGCCACGTAGACCGTCATACATCTGCTGCATGAAGGACGCGGGGCCACAAAGGAAGAAGTCGTAGTCATCGAAGGGAAGCCTTTGCTTCAACGCCTCGACGCTCAGTCGCCCGGCGGCGTCGTAGTCACTGCCTTCGTCTGCCCCGTCGATATCGCCAAGGACGCGAATATGGCGTAACCCACCCTTCCCTTCGCGCACCAACGCGGCGAATTCGTTGTCGAAAGCTCGCTCGAGCTTGTTTCGCGCCGACTGGAACACCCACATCGGGCGCTGATGGCGCGTGCGAAGGCCTTCACGAACGATATGCCTGACCATGGACAGGACCGGCGTGATGCCAACACCCGCAGCGATAAAGACGGCAGGACGACGCACCGCCGCGTCAACGGTAAAAGCACCGCTTGGCGCGCGGGCCTCGATGAGGTCGCCGACGCGGACATGATCGTGCAGATGAGAGGAAACCCGCCCTTCCCGCTTGACGCTGATGCGTAGACGCGCGTCGCCCGGGGCGCTGGACAGCGTGTACATGCGTAGCAACGGATCGGCCAGGCCGCCCAGTCGCAGGCGCACCGGAAGATGCTGACCGGGAAGCGATGCCGGCAGACCCGCACCGTCATCGGGCGCAAGGTGGAACGAACGTATCGAAGCGCTCTCCTGGACGATCTCTTCGACGCGGAACGGGCGCCACTGCTGCGCAAGCGCTGCTGCCTTCAGGCGCGCTTCCGCGTCTTCCCAACTTCCGGTAATCGCCACATTGGGCGAGGTTCCTTGATCGATCTCGGTCCAGCGCAGCGGCAACGCCCGCTCGCGGTGAATGACGCGACGCGGGCGGAACCGCCACAGCCGCTCCGCGCCGAGGAACACGGCGATCTCGGGTGCATCCAGTACAACCTCGGCATGACCGGTCATCTGCAGGACATCACCGCTGTGGAAGTCGACAAAAATCAGTCCCGCACGCGGGTTGATCAGGAAGTTTCCCAGCGTGTTGAAGAAGAGGTTTCCCGAGAAATCGGGAATGGTCAGGACACCGTCTTCGTCGATGCGCACGAAGCCAGGCTTTCCTCCCCGGTGAGACGCGTCGACCTGCCGGACACCATCGCGCACGACATAGGACGCGACATAGAACGAATCGGCCGCGGATATGATCTTCTTCGCGCGGTCGTCCAGCAGGTCGGTCTCGGCGACCGTCCCGGGGCCTGTGTCATCGAACCGGTAGTCACGTAGCTGAATGTATTGCGGACAATTGCCATAGCTCTGTGTCGGAACGATCTCGAAGCCATCGTCGCCGATCCGCCGGACGTTGCCGTTGAGCCGGTTGCGCCGCCTGGTATGCAGCTCGATCCCGAGCATTCCGATACCGTCGCCATCCTCCATGCCGGCGTCCGCGGGATCGTTCGGATCTCGTGGCAGCGTGACGCGCAACATGCGTGGCACCGGCGATTGCATGAACCCCGGTTTGCCTGCGCGCAGCGTCGCCCAGACGTCACCTGCCGGATCCACCGCGCCCAGCACCACGAACGGAAGCTGTGCGTAGAACTCCCGGTGCTGGTCCGGCATATAGTCCCGGGCCATCTGTCGCTGGCCCGGAACCTTCATGCGCTCGACCACACCCACGCTGGCCTGCAGCGTCAGTTCACCGTCGTGCCACGGAGACGGCATGAGAGGTGAGATGGGCGTGTCCATGACATCGGATCACGCAGCCAGGCCGACCGGCGTCTTGTCGAAAGCCAGGAAACCCTGCAGCGCCTCCACGCGGCCCAGCCAGAGAAGCACGTTCGGGTATCCCGACAGGTCGACGTTGCCTTCAGGCGCCGCGGAAACATAGCTGTAGAACGCCACATCCGCGATCGTCGGCCGGGTACCAGCCAGCCACTGCCGGGCGGAAAGCTCGCCGTCGGCAACCGTGAGGAGCGCATGCGCTTTCTTGATCGCCGTCGCAGCATCGAGACTGGCGCCGAACACGGTCACGAGCCGAGCCGCGGCCGGACCGTGAGCGACTTCGCCCGCCGCAACCGACAGCCAGCGCTGTACGGCGGCAGCCTCAGCGGGTCCTTCGGGCGACCAATCCTGCCGTGCCTTGACCTTGGCCAGGTAAACCAGGATCGCATTGGAGTCGCCGATGACCGTGTCGCCGTCGACCAGCACGGGGACCTGGCCGAACGGGTTCATGGCCAGGAACGATACGCTCTTGTGCTCGCCCTTCATGAGGTCGACGAAGACGGGCTCGTAGTCGATGCCCAGCAGGGACAGGAAGAGGCGGGCACGGTGCGAATGCCCGGATAGGTTGTGGTAATAGAGTTTCATCGACTGACCTGGAATGGTTAGGGTAGGAGTTCCCTAGGTGTGGGTGCGCGTTTTCAAAGGGGAACGGCCAGTTTCGCTAATCCGTCCTTTCGCGAGGCGAAACAATCCCTGCCTCGAGGTCTTCGAGGATCGGACAGTCCGGTCGGTGGTCGCCGTGGCAGTGGTTGACCAGATTCAGCAACGTCTCCCGCAGCCCGGTGAGCTCGTCGATCTTCCGGTCGAGAACGGCAATATGCTTTGCGGCGAGGGACTTGACCTCCGCACTCGCACGCGTCCGGTCGAGCCACAGTGCGAGCAGGCGTGAGACCTCATCCAGCGAGAAACCGAGGTCTCGCGACCGACGTATGAAGACCAGGGTATGCAGGTCATTTCGACCGTATAGCCGGTATCCACTCTCGCTGCGTGTGGCAGGGCCGAGCAAGCCGATCGATTCGTAATGACGAATCATCTTGGCGCTCAGTCCGCTGCTTTTAGCCGCCTGACCGATATTCATCCGGATATCTCTCTTACCAAGGTGGGACGCCAGGTTTTAAGTAGCAACGCGTTGCCGACGACGCTGACGCTCGACAGGGCCATCGCCGCACCCGCAACTGCCGGATTTAACAGGCCAAAGGCAGCGAGCGGGATGCCGATCACGTTGTACACGAAGGCCCAGAACAAGTTTTGTTTAATCTTCGCGTAGGTCCGTCGGCTGATATCCAGTGCAGCAGGCACGAGTCGGAGGTCTTCCCGCATGAGGGTGATGCCGGCGGCATGCATCGCCACGTCGGTGCCACTACCCATGGCGATGCCGATATCCGCCGCTGCCAGGGCGGGCGCATCGTTGATGCCGTCGCCGACCATGGCGACCAGCCCGTCACGTTTCAGCTCCACAACGACCGCCGCCTTGTCCTGGGGAAGGACTTCCGACCGCACACTCCGGATACCCAGCGCAGCGGCGACGGCCTGTGCACTGCCTCGGTTGTCACCCGTCACAAGGTGGCTGGAGACGTGCTGTCGGGACAGTTCGGCCACCGTCGCGCGAGCCATGTCACGCACCGTATCGCCAAAGGCCATGAGGCCCAGAACGTTAGGCGAAGCGCCCTTTGCCATAAGCCAGGAGACGCTGTTTCCTTCGGCTTCCCACAGGTGCGCTTGCGCCATCAGTGAGTGGCCTTCCAGGCCTGCTTCCCGGAGCATGCGGGTGCTGCCCATCGCCAGCATGTGTCCCTCCACGCGGCCCTCGACGCCGCGGCCCGCCAGTGCCCTGACCTCCTCGGCCGGTGCCAGGAGCAGCCCCATGGCGTCGCACGCTGCCACGATCGCCCGGGCCAGCGGATGTTCGCTACCGCGCTGAAGCGATCCCGCCATGCGCATCAGTTCGGCTTCATCGCCGTCGGCGGCGGCCATGTGGACCACTCGCGGCGCGCCGGAAGTCAGGGTGCCCGTCTTGTCGAAGACGACCGAGGTCACGGCGGGAGCGCGCTCCAGTGCCTCGGTGTCCTTGATAAGGATACCGAAGCGTGCTGCTACGCCCGTGCCGGCCATGATTGCCGTCGGCGTGGCCAGACCCAGCGCGCAAGGGCAGGCAATCACGAGGACAGCGACCGCATAGATCAAGGCATTTTCCACCGAGGTACCGGCCAGACGCCAGCCCACGAAGGTGACCAGGGCAATGACCAGCACGGTGGGCACGAAGATCCGGCTGACCTTGTCGACAAGCTTCTGGATGGGCGCCTTCGACGCCTGGGCGTTTTCCACCATGCGGATGATCCGCGACAGCGTCGATTCAGCGCCCAATGCCCGCGTCCTGACAAGGAGCCGCCCAGCTCCATTGATCGCACCGCCCGTTACTTTGTCGCCCTTCTCCTTGGATACCAGGAAGGTCTCGCCTGTCAGCAGTGACTCGTCCGCCTCGCTCATACCTTCCAGTACATCGCCATCCACCGGAAAACGTTCACCCGGCTTCACCACGACCACATCATTCACACGGAGAGCCGATACCTCGACCTCGCGCTCTTCGTCCTGGTGCAGGAGGGTGGCACGCGCAGGCCGCAAACCCTCCAACGCGCGAATCGCACTACCCGTCTGTTGCCTGGCACGGCTTTCCAGGTACTTGCCCATCAGAACGAGGGCAATCACCACCGCGGAGGCTTCCAGGTACAGATGCGGCATCGACATCGACCGGACGTTGACCGCGTTGTAGACGCTCAGCCCAAAGCCTGCGCTTGTCCCGATCGCCACCAGGAGGTCCATGTTTCCGCTACCGGCTCGCAGCGCTTTCCAGGCAGCCACATAGAAACGTCCGCCAAAGACGAACTGCACGGGGGTGGCGAGGGCAAACTGAAGCCAGACCGGGAGCATCCAATCCACGCCCCACGGCCGCAGCAGCATCGGCAGAATCAAGGGAATCGAGAGGACAACGCTTGCGATAAGTGCCCAGCGCTCGCGCCGTTGGCGTGCTTGCTTCAGGTCAGCGACAACCTCCACATCCTCAATGCTGTGCGCCCCGTAGCCTGCGCGCTCGATGGCCGCGAGAAGCACCGCCGGGTCGATCCCGCCCAGCGTTTCAATACGGACGCGTTCGTTTGCAAGATTCACGGCGACGCGGGCGACGCCCGGAATCCGTTCCAGCGCCCGTTCGACGTGCAGCACGCACGAGGCACAGGTCATGCCTTCGACAGCGAATTCCGTCAGTTCCATGTCCCGAGTGATCCCGATGTCATTCATGGCCCACCTCCCTGGCCGCACCATCGGTGATACACCGGGCGGAATAGCCGGCGTCCTCAACGGCGGTGACCAGGGCGGTGACGTGAATGCCAGCGAGGGCGTGCACCAGCGCGCGTTTTCGGGCGAGGTCCACCTCGACCTTTTCAACATGCGGTACGCCGTCCAGCGCAGTCGCCACGTGGCGGGCGCAGCTGTTGCAGGTCATGCCGTCAATAGCCAGTTCAACGGGAAACGTGATCATGGGTCGACTCCAGTGGGTGAATACCCGCTAGGTTCGACCTTCCCATCGTGGCAAGGTCAAGCCCCTCGTTACGAGGGTTCATGGCCATCAGCGCAACGAGCGATCCTCTCGCAGGACCTGGCAAGCGAAGTCGACGAAGGCACGTACCCTCTGCGATGTGCGCCTGCCCTCGTGATAAACCACGTTGATCGGCAACAACGTGGTCTGCTGGTCGGCAAGGACCTCCACCAAACTTCCCGAAGCAATGTGCTCGGCGACCATATAGGACGCCACCCGGGTCATGCCGAAGCCATCCAGCGCTGCCCCGATCGCTGCGTCGTTCGTGGAGACGATCAGGCGTGGCTGGACCCGAACCACGGTCGTCCGGTCGTTGCTCGTGAAACGCCACTCGTACGAAGGCGTCATGCCCGTGGCCATGACGATGACGTGCCCCGCCAGGTCGGCAACCGTTTCAGGCACGCCGTGGGTCGCCAGATAATCGGGCGATGCACAGACCACGCGATGCAGATGCCCGACGGCGGCCGCGTGATAGTTCGAATCGTCCAGCGGGCCGATCCGGACGGCGACGTCCACCCCCTCATCGATCAGGTTGACCAGTCTATCCAGGAACCGACACTCGATATCGACCTCGGGATAGCGCCTCAGGAAGGCGGTCACGATGGGGATGATTCGCATGCGACCGAACAAGGTCGACGCGCTGACCACGAGACTTCCCCGGATCGCTGCGTGGGAGCCAGCGGCGGATTGCTCGGTCTCGGCGACATCGGCAAGGATGCGCCGGCAGTCGGCGGCGTATTGCGCGCCCGTCTCCGTCACCCGGACCACGCGGGTCGACCGGTTGAGCAGGCGCACGCCTATCGCTTCTTCCAGGTCGGTGACCGCCCGTGTCACGACCGGGGGCGAGACCCTTAGTTTTCGCGCTGCAGCGGCAAAGCCCTGCTCGTCGAGCACGGCCAGGAAGATCTCCATGGCCCGGAATCGATCCATCGTCTGTCGCCTTCAGGAAGTCGTGGCCGGCGGTTCCCAGAGTTCCACTTTGTTGCCCTCGGGATCCATGACCCAGCCAAATTTGCCGTACTCGGAGTCGTCCGCCTTTTCCAGCACGTGACAGCCCTCGTCGCGTAGCGCCTGGAGCAAGGCATCAAGATCCGCCACGCGGTAATTGACCATGAAGGTCGAGGTACTTGGCGCGAACTGATCGCCACCTGCCTTGCCTATCGACCAGGCGGTGGTTCCCTTCACGGGATTGCCCGCGTCGTCGACCCAGTCGAACGCGGCACCGCCCCAGGACTGGACGTCGATACCGAGATGTTTCTTGTACCAGGCTTGCAATGCCGCCGGGTCGCGCGCGTGGAAGAAAATTCCGCCGATACCTGTCACTCGTTTCATCTGAGCCTCCGCGATGTAAATATCACAACAGCTTTCGATAGACGATAAAGCCAGACCTCTCCGCGTGCTCGGTTCCGTGTCCGTTTTATGCAGCGCTCTCGGCGATCTTGCGCAACTGACGCTCGAACTCTTCAGGTGGCTGGCCGCCCGAGATCAGGTACTGGTCGTTGATGATGACAGCCGGCACGCCGGTAATGCCGCGACTCTGCCAGAGCGCTTCATCCCGACGGACTTCCTCGGCGTAACGATCGGACTCCAGCACCGCGCGAGCTTCCGCCTGGTCCAGGCCCACCTTGCCGGCCGCCGCGACGAGGGCGTCATGGTTGCCCGGGTCGGTCTGGTCGGTGAAGTTCACGACGAACAGCTGGCGCTTCAGCGCGTGCTGCTTTCCCTGCGACAACGCCCACGCCAGCAGGCGATGCGCGTCGAAGGTGTTGTAGATGCGGGTCGAGTCCGAGGTGTTCATGGTGAAACCGAGCGCCGCCGCGCGCGCCTTGATGCGCTCACGGTTGACCCGTGCCTCGTCGGCCGGAATGCGGTACTTCGCGACGATATGTTCGACCGTATTTTCACCACCCGGCACCATGTTCGGGTTCAGCTCGAAGGGATGGAAGGTGATCTCCGGCTCGATGACGTCATGCAGGCGCTCGAGTGCGGTCTCGAGGCCGCCGAGGCCGATGACGCACCAGGGGCATGCGATATCGGAGACGAAATCGATCTTCATTTTCTGGGGCATGGGGGCAAGCACCTTAGCGTTTGTGGGCGATCGTACACCTCCCAAGCCGTGAGTGGCCCGGACGACAAACCGCTCCAAGATGACGGCCACATTGGCTCGGTATGCTCGAAAAGCAAGGGGAACCGGTAGCCGCCCAATACGAGACACCCGCCATGAGCGCCCCTGCTCCGCTGCCTTTCGAGATGACACTGGAAATCGTGATCGTTCCCGTCACCGACGTGGAACGCGCAAAGCGCTTCTACGCCAACCTGGGCTGGCGGCTCGACATCGATTACGCCGCACCCGACGGCTTCCGCGTGATCCAGTTCACCCCTCCCGGCTCAGGCTGCTCGATCATGATCGGTAGCAACATGACGCCCGCGTCGCCCGGGTCCGTGCGGGGGCTGCATCTGGTGGTGGCGGATCTCGCCGTCGCTCGCGCCGAACTCATCCGGCGCGGCGTGGAAATAAGCGAGCCCTTCCACAACGCCGAAGGCATCTTTCACCGGGCGGACGACTCCACCAGCGTGGCCGGCCTCAACTCCGATCGGAAGAGTTATGCCTCCTACGCCAGGTTCAGCGATCCGGACGGGAACGAATGGTTGATACAAGAGATCACCGCGCGCCTGGGTGGCCCGCTCGAAGAGGGCGACCCGCGCTTTACGCCGCAGATCGTGAACTTCATCCGCCACGGGGCGCCGTAGGATCGGAGCATGCCGCTCGAGCGCACCCGTTACTATGCGTGTTTTCGCGCACAAAGCGGATGCCATGCCAAGCTCTATGTTCACCCGTTTGCTAACCGCCGTACTGGCGTTCGCTGCCGTGCCGGTCATAGGGCCGGCCGTAGCCAATGAGCTTGCGGCACCGCCAGCCGTCGCTCCGGTTCCTTCCAACGGCCTGGCCACCACGCCACCCATGGGCTGGAACAGCTGGAATCATTTTGCCGGCCGGATCACGGCTGCCGATGTGCGTGCGATGGCCGACGCCATGGTCGCCAACGGCATGCGCGACGCCGGATACGTCTACGTCAATATCGACGACACCTGGGAAGGCGATCGGAACGCGGCCGGTGACATCGGGACGAATGCCAAGTTCGGTGACATGAAGGCCCTCGCAGACTACGTGCACTCGCGCGGGCTCAAGCTCGGCATCTACTCGTCACCGGGGGCGAAAACCTGCGCCGGCTTCGTCGGCAGTCACGGTCACGAGGACCAGGACGCGCGCCAGTTTGCTGCCTGGGGCGTCGACTATCTGAAGTATGACTACTGCGGCGCCCGTGACATCTACCCGGTCACCCAGCGCAACCAGGAGATGCTCTTCCGCAAGATGGGCGCGGCCCTTCGCGCGGCGGGCCGACCCGTGGTCTACAGCCTCTCGCAGTCCGGCGATTTCGACATCTGGCGATGGGGACCGCAGACCGGCGCCAACCTTTGGCGCACCACGCCGGATATCAGCGATAACTGGGAGTCCATGTCGCAGCGCGGCTTTCGTCAGCTCGATCTCAGCGCGTGGTCCGGTCCGGGTCACTGGTCGGACCCCGACATGCTGGAGATCGGCAACGGCGGCATGAGCACGGATGAGTACCGGACGCAGATGAGCTTGTGGTCGATGCTCCCGGCACCCTTGCTCGCCGGCAACGACCTGCGCACGATGGATCCCGCGACGCGCGACATCCTGCTCAATCGCGAAGTGATCGCCGTCGATCAGGATTCGGCCGGACGTCCGGCGCGGCGCCTTGAACGCCAGGGCGACGTTGAGGTGCTCGTGCGCGATATGGCGGATGGGTCAGTGGTCGTGGGGTTCTTCAATCGCGGGGAGAAGGCGACGGCTCGGCTGTCCTGGCAGACGCTGGGAAGCCGCTTCGGGAAATCAGCTCAGGCCCGTGATCTCTGGCAACACACGGCCATCGATACGGGTAGCCCGTTCGTCACGACGCTTCCCCGGCATGGCGCCACCCTGATTCGTGTCGGCGCAGGTCAGTAGGAGCCACCGCCGGTCCGTCGGTTCCTGCGGCAGGCAACGCGGATAGTGGGTGCAAGACACAGGCGGGGTTTGGCGGAAACTTATCTTCCTAACGGTGACGGCCACCTTGGGAGAGGCAATGAACACTGCTGCCAACGCCATGAGCGCGGAACAACGGCTCGCCGAATCGGGCATCGTCCTCCCTCCCCCGCCGTCGCCGTTCGGCTCGTATGTGGAAGCCGTGCGTACCGGCAACCTCGTCTACTTCAGCGGCATGGTTCCGGTCTGGGGACACGAGCCGCGAGTACGTGGCCGGATCGGTGCGGACCTGACAACGGAACAAGGCAAGGAAGCGGCGGAGCAGGCCATGCTCAGCGGATTGTCGGCTGCTCGGGAGTTCCTGGGGTCTATAGATCAGGTCACCCGCGTGATCAAGGTTGCCGTTTACATGTTGACGACGCCGGACTTCATCGAGCATCCGAAGGTAGCGGATGGCGCTACGGATCTGATGGAGAGACTCTTCGGCAAGGAGAAGCTTCCCGTCCGCCTGGTTTCCGGGCTTGGCAGCGCGCCACTGGGGATGCCGGTGATAGTCGAGTTCGTGCTTGAGGTGGCTTAAGCCATCCGAAGGGATTTACCGCGTGTAGTGGTATCGGCACTGGGCGACCTGGATCACCGTGATCTTCTGCGGCCGGGCCTGCCCTTTCGCGGGTTTGTCCATGTCGAAGAGTCGGTAGACCAACCGATGCTCCAGCGTGATCCGGCGAGACCACCAACCTTTCCACTCACCTTTTAGAGGCTCGGGCTTACCAAGCCCGGTCCACGGCGTGCGCCGGATGTTTTCGATCAAGGTGTTTACGGCGTCGACATTCGTGGGGACGTGCTCTTGCCAGGCGACATAGTCCTCCCATCCCTGGTTCGTCCACCAAAGGTCATCGCTGTTTTTTACGCACCGCACCAGGCATTCCTTTTAGACGCCACCCGGACTTAGAACGCGGGCCTCTGTCGGCAATGACATGTCGGCCTCGACCATCGCGGCCTGCAATCGGATCGCATTGGCGGCGCTGCCGAATAGATACAGCGTCTCCTGCAGCGAGTTGTAGTCGCTAAGGGACATCACGACAGCGTCTTCAGCGTCACGGCGCTTGATGAGAGTGACGTCGTGATCCGTCGCCACGGTGTCGAGCACCTCTTTGAGGTTGCTCCGGGCGTCGGTGAAATTGATGGTCCGCACAAGCCACTCCCACATGTACGGCTTTCCGTACATGTTCGAGCCTAGCGCAGGCCCTGACTGATCCGCAACTTTGCCTTGCCCATCCGCAGTGGCTCCGCTAGATTTTGCGAACAGACCACCGTACAGGGGGCATCGCAACCGCGATGCTGCGGCAGGTCCAGACGGGGCAAGGGATTGAGTCTCCAAATCGATTGCGTGCGGATGCGCCGACCGATCCGCTCAATGAGCGCGGGTCTCCTCCTTCTCGCGGCGGGACTGGCCTCTGGGCAATCACCAGCAACTACAGGTTCGCCCCAGGACAATGGGCCAAGGCTGGATCGCCTACCGATCCACGTGGTTGTAGACGAAACGACGCGATCGATCTACAGAGTGCGCGACGTAGCCTCCATCACCATGCCAAAGGATCTCGACGACGTCGACGCTGTCGTGGCTTTGACCAAGGGCTGGCTGGACGACCATATGGCAGCCTCGCTCGCATGCCTTCATTACCGCTACAGCCTCACGTTGCGGTCTCTCTCATCGCAATGGCTCGTCGCCACTCAGCTCGGTAGCTCCGAATGCGGCGATGGCGAGTCGACGCCGTCCGATATCGAAAGCTTCCTATGGAATCGCGCGTCGGGCAAGGAAGTGTCGCCTTGGGACTGGCTTGCCGAGAGCGCACCGGCAAATACGCCGGGACCAGCCCTCCAGGCAATCATCATGAAGTTCACCCGATTCGACAGCGCGCCTTCGGATTGCCGCGAGGCGATCGAAAGCAATGCGGAATACGTCGTCTGGCCCACCTCACGTGGCCTGGTCTTCGAGGGCATGGTCTATTCGTCACGCGCCTGCCTGTTCGAGACCGAGGTGCCCTACGAAGCACTTCGCCAGTTCATGACCAAGGCCGGGCTGGATGCCGCGGCGTCTTTCCAGCACGAGAAGGCACGCGACTTGTATGACGATGGACTGCAATGAGCAACGGTGCCTTCATCGCGCTCATGCTTCGAGGCGCTGTCTTCGCAGTAGGCCTCATGACATGCCATGCACTTCACGCGAATGACGCGCCCGTGCGTCCGCCGACCACCGGCGTCCTGGCCGATGCGGCCCGCTCTCATACCTATGTGGGCGCATTGACCGCCGGCTGGCGTAGCCTGCTCGATGCACACGTGCCCAGGGTAAATCTCTATCTCGGCATGAGTGACGACGATGCGCCGGAGCCGCTCCGCTATGCCGTAGCCGCCACAACGTCGCAGGGGCGTCCCATTGAACGCGCCGATGGCTCGATGGTGGTTGCTTCCTGCCGTCCCGGATCCTGTCAGGAAAAGGGCATGGTCTGGGCATCGAGCGACGGCGTGGTCGTGGGTGCCCTCGTGCATTTCTACTACAAGGCCCCAAAAGCGCCGATGAGTCCCGCGTTGTTGATATGGTCCCGCGACGTCAAGGCCAGCTCCCTCCCGCACGGATTTACCATGGCGCTCGAGGAATGGCTTCGCCAGCCCGTCTCAGTCGCCGGATTCCATGCGATCCGAATGGTGCAGCCGGATGGCACGATTGTCGATGTCTCGCCAGCAGGCTTGTTGCCGTGAATCACCGGCTATCGATCCTTGCCATGCTGCTCGGTATCGCCACGTGCCTCACGCCCTACCGCGCGCAAGCCGATGAGCCGTGCTGCGATGAGGCGCACGGATTCCATCGATCGGGTCCGCTTTATTTAGGAATACCGGTCGACCTCGACACGCACAGAAGCTCTCCCGGGCGCCACGGCTTCCTCGTTGCCATGGATGGCGCTGACCCGTTGCTGTCGGCCTGCAGGCACCAGGGAGATATCTGGATTGCCGGTAGCGACCAGCCACAGACGTGCCACGGCGTCACGAAAGGCGAGGCGCTTGCCATGCTGGACATCGACCCGAGCAGGGCCGCGCCCCGCGGCGATGACTTGATGCTGCCGACGGTGCTTTCGACGTCGAGATTCTCCATGCGGAAGGCGATTATCTCGAATGCTTCATCGACCGACGCAGATCTCATTCGCACCGTGGAACCGTCGATTCCGCCGACATCTGTGATTGAAGCCCTCAACATAGGTAACAAGGGCCAGCCTCTGTACCTTGAAGGCAGCCGTCATCTCAAGGATGGAAACGGCGACGACGCATGCGCCACGACAGCTCGAGCCGTGTTCGTAAAGAACAACGGAAAGGTAACTCGTCTCGGCACGCTCCCTAATCAGCCCACAGCCGTGGTGACCGCTGATCGGCAGTATCTGATCGTGCCGGTCGACTGTGGCAAACGGGTCGGTGTCTGGGCCATAGGCGCGAAGCTTGAGCAGGTCGGCTATCTCGATAACGGCTACGAGTATGGCGGCTAGCATGCGAACTCTTGTCGTTTTCCTTCTGTTAGCAGCCCTTGCTGCAACCGGCGCTTCAGCTTCATCCGGCCAACAGGCGGAGAACTCGCCGCCTGCGTCTGCCAAAGCGACGGAGGTTCCCTGCGAAGGCGCCACCTCACCCATACCGGGCATCGATGCCCGTGGGGACATCGACTCGGACGGACACGACGAAGTGGCGGCCGTTACGTACTGCGGGGCGGGCGATGACATGGAGATAGTCGTTTCGAAACGTGACTCAGACGGAGTGAAGCGCGTCATCACAGCCACGGGGACGTGGGGCCGCGACAACATGCGTCACGATCAGGTCGCCCTGCAGCGGGGATCGTTAACTTACTCAACAAACTGCAACGGCTCGTGCGGAGATCAAACCTGGTCAGAAGACTTTACGTTCCGTTTCGAACGAAAAGCCTTGGTTCTCGTAAGCATCGAGCAGTCATGGATGAACAGTGACGGCAGCGCCTACGGAACCAGGATCAGCCTCTTGAAAGGCTACGCTACTCACTTCCGCAAGAAGGGCTCGCGAGAGGTTGAGCGTCGCACTACGTTCAAGCCTGCCACTGTTAGCTTCAACGAGTTCAGCCTGGATGCGATGCACGACGTTATCGACTCGACCCCTGGCATGCACGGGTATGTCGACGAGCATTTTCATTTTAGGGAACAGTGATGACAAGGACGACGGGGACATCGGTCCGACGGAAGGCCACAATCTGGGCACACATGGCGGCGATCCTCCTGTCGTTCTCGATGATCGGAACGGCAATGGGAGCTCCGCGCTGGGATCAGGGCGTGTTCTACGGCCCAGGTGGCGTCGGCACCGGAGGAATATTCCTCGCTTGCCTTGATCCATCGGGCCCCTCTCGATACGTGCTCGGGCGGGATGATGTCCATCAAGTCGTACCGGACAACGACCGCTGGCTGGAGCGCAGCAATTCGGGCGTTACGGGTATCTGGAATATCGAGAGTCCCTACGACGGCGTAGCTACCAGGAGCTGGCGAACGGATCCGGTGACTTCGGTCCGGAATGTGTTGCAGATCGACAAGATCGTATTCCCGGTGGACGTTGACATCGATTGCTCGACGCTGCGGACTGGCAATGCCACGGAACTCAAGATCAGGCCAGTCAAGGGAACGAAGCCGCTGAAGGCGATCGGCGTCTATGCGGGATCACGGTCCACCTGCGCCATCCTCGACGATCACAGTGCCCGCTGCTGGGGCTCCGAACTCGGCCTGATGGAGGGGAAAATTCCCGTGCCCGGTGTGGCAGCCATGGGCGGCCTCAATGGAAACGAATGCGTGATTGCGCGAGGCGGCGAGGTCAGTTGTTGGGCCGACAGCAACGTGGTTCTCAAGACGCCGCGTAAGGTTCCCGGCCTGGCCCACGTCAAGAGCCTTGGCAGGGGAACAGCACTGTGCGGCATAAGAGACGACAACAGCCTGTTTTGCACGGACGCGAAGGGGCATGTGGGCGCCGTCCCAGGCGTGCCTTCGGCTATCGATGTGGCGGGCGATACCACTTACGGTGCCAGGCACTGTGCCGTGGTACCCGGTGGGGATGTGGTCTGCTGGGGTGACCTTGCGATTCACAACCCGGTCGGCGAGGAGGAAGCCCTCGTTAAAAGCGAACCGCCTACGCGTGTTTCCTTCGTACACGATGCGGTGAAGGTCGTTGGAAGCGACTGCGCCCTGCTGCGAGATGCATCGATCACCTGTTGGCAATACCGCCCCGATAGCGAGGCGGTCGCCATCGTCCCAAGGAAAACAGCGCCGCTGACTGGCTTTCGGGATATCGGCAGTGGCGGTGACACGTGCGGCTTGCTCATCGATGGCAGGGTCAAGTGTCGGCTGTTCGATCGCCCGGTCCTTATTCCTGGCGTCGAACACGCCATCGCGATCAGCGTCGGCGTGGACCAGGGCTGCGCCGTCATCGAAGGGGGTGGTATCCGCTGCTGGGGACAAAACGGATATGGCACCCTGGGCAGTCTCGCGAATCGGGGTGCTCCCACCTACGACGACTCGCAATACGCTTCTCATGCACCCATCGGATTTGTGAACTATCGCGAGGATGATCGGTAGCGACCGCGTTTACTCCGGAGCTTTAGCCGGCACAAACGGCGACACCGGGTCACTTGCCGGGAACGTTTCTTCCAGCGCCTGGTCCTGGTTGTCGCTGGCCTTGTCCTTACGCGATTTCTTTTCCTCGGCCGTTTCTGGATGCGAGGGTTGGCCGTGATCGGGGTGGTTGACGTCCTGGCGGTCGTGGGTCATGGCATGCACTCCGGTTGAGGAGTTCATGGGGCGCCGGGAGGGGTGAAGGCTGGGTGGGGGATGCGTCTAGGGGTTCATGGCACAAGCATCGCCGATGAATCGGCTCCTACGAGGCGGGGCGGCGTCAGGTCGTGCTTCCGCGGGCTCGAGCCAGGGCGGCGGCGAGAACGGCGCGGGAATAGGGCTTATGCAGGAGCTCCACGTCGCTTGGCGCGCCTTTGCCTCCGTGCTGCTGGGCGGTATAGCCCGAAGCCAATACCACGGCGACGCTGGGATAGTTCTCCCGAACGTAGCGCGCGAGGTCCAGCCCGTTGGTCTCGCCGGGCATGATCACGTCACTGAAGACCACGTCGATGTCCGTGCGCTGGGCGAGTACGTCAAGCGCCTGGGCGGCGTCGGCGGCCTCGAGGGTCGTGTAGCCGAGTGCGCCCAGAAGGGCCACGGACACCTCGCGCACGTTGATGTCATCGTCCACGACGAGCACGCGTCCGTCGCCTGCGGCCGTTGGCACCGGGGCCTCGGGCGAGGCGACCGCCACCTCGTCGGTATAGGGCAGGCACAGGTCGATCGTCGTGCCCTGCCCCACTTCACTGGTAACGCTCACGAAGCCGCCCGATTGCCTCACGAAACCATAAACCTGGCTAAGACCCAGCCCTGTGCCCTTGCCCAGTGCCTTGGTGGTGAAGAACGGATCGAAGATGCGCGCGGCGGTCTCGGGCGTCATGCCCGTGCCGCTGTCGCGCACGCGGAGCACCACATAGGTCCCCGGCTCAGCCGACATTGCCAGCGCCTCGCGCGGCGTCAACGTAGTGAGCGATGTCGTGATCGTCAGGCGGCCGCCATGCGGCATCGCATCGCGCGCGTTGATCGCCAGATTCAGGATCGCGGTTTCGAGCTGGTGTGGATCGCTTCGGCAATACCAACGCTGTGCCGGCCGAGGAAGCTCCAGCGAAACCGTTTCGCCCAGGGCGCGGCCAAGCAGCGTGGCGAAGTCTCGCAGCAGGTCGTCGACGCAGACGGGCTGCGCCTGCAGGTCCTGCCGGCGGGAGAAGGCCAATAGCTGCTGGTTCAGACTGGCGCCGCGCTCCACGCCCGCTTTCGCGGCGGCGAAGAAGCGCTGGGCTTTCGCATTGTCTGCGGGTACGGCGCTCTCCAGCACATCCAGGCTGCCGCCGATGACCATCAGCAGGTTGTTGAAGTCGTGGGCGATGCCCCCGGTGAGCTGGCCAACGGCTTCCATCTTCTGCGCCTGACGCAGCTGAATCTCCATCAGGCGACGCTCGGTGATATCGCCGACGACACCGACCAGACGTGCCGGCACGCCGTCGCGATCATAGGTACGGCCTTTGACGTGCACCCAACGATGAGTGGCGGCCTCTCCTGCCGGACGCACGCGCCGCTCGAAATCGAGGACGCCGGTTTCCATGGCCTGCTCGAAAGCCGCTCTCACCTCGTCCTGTTCATGGGCGAGGAACGGTTGCGACAGCGACTCGAGCGTGCGGCCCTCGGGACCGGCCTGCGCGAGTCCCAGGATGACTTCAGCCTGCCGTGAAATCGTGACCGTTCGGTCCGCGAGATCGATGTCCCAGCTACCCATGCCCGCCGCATCGAGCGCTACCGCAAGGCGATCTTCCACGCTGCGTCGTTCGGCTATTTCGCCGGCCAGTTGCGCATTCGCCGCCGACAGCTCATGGCTGCGCTGCCGGGCGTGCGTGAGGTCGGTCGCGATCACACAAATGACGCGCGGCATGCCGGGTTCAAAAGGCAATTCGACGGCCGACAGCGTCACCGGAACGACGCGGCCATCGATGCGGCGAAGACTCACTTCCGCTGCCCTGCCCGCTTCCGCACCCGGGGACAGCATCTCGGCCATCAACGCGGCATCGGCACGCTCCAGATACGGCACGACGGAGCGGCCGATCATCGACTCGCGCGTCGAGCCCAGCAAGGAAGCGAAGCGTTGGTTGCAGTAAAGGACCACCCCGTCCCCCGTCAGGGTGACGGCACCTTCCTGCATGTGTTCAACGAGCACGCGATAGGGCCGGTCGGCACTCTCGAGCGTGTAGATGCGCTGCCCCTCGGGATGGTGGACGACCACCGCGTCGACTTCACCCCGACGGATGGCATCCAGCGTTTCTTCCGCCTCGCGCAGCCGTTCCTCGAGCTGTTCGCGGCTGGGCAGTTCGTCTTGCAGGTAATCGTCGCGCACCATCAGCCTCGTTCGGGTGGCCGTGGCGCAAGGTCGAGCCCGGCCAGGACTTTGAGCTCATCGGAGAGGTCCCCGATGATGCGACGCAAAGGCTCGGGCAACACCTTGACCAGCGTCGGCGTGGCAACGATCTGCAGGTCCCTCGTTGTCTCCGGGCGCTCGTACACATCGATAACCTCGAGCTCGTACCGGCCATCGAGATTCTCTTCGCAGATTTTGCGCAGGTTTTCGATGGCACGCGTGGAACGGGGCGTGGAGCCGGTGATGAACAGTCGCAGCTGGTAGTGCGGCAACGAGGTCATGTCGCGGACGACCGCGGGATCATGTCCAGGCCCACGAGGACGCGCTCCGCATTGGACAGGTCGCCGATGACGCGACGCAGCGGCGGCGGCAGGCGCCGGATGAGTGTGGGGACCGCCACGATCTGGTCGCCCGCAGCCAGCTGCGGCGTCACCTGCAGGTCGACCACTTCGATGGTGTAACGCCCGGCCAGATGCTCTTCGCAAAGCCGCTTCAGGTTGGCGATGGCCGCCAGCGACTTGGGCGTCTGGCCGGCGACGTACAGGCGAAGGTGAACCTGGCCATCGTCGTCGAGGGGTACGTCGTGTGCGGCGCTCACAGGTCACCTCGCAGCGTCGACATCAGGGATCGGTCGGCATGGCGGTTGGTGGCGTCCACCTCGTCCTGCTCGCCCATCCGGGTCACCTCGGCCTCTTCGCTCTCCAGCTCGGCCTGCAGTTCGGCGATCTGCCGCTCAACCGCAACACGACGTCGCTCCAGCACCCTCCGGCGGGCCGTGATCCTGTCCTGCCTGGACTGTTCGGCCTCCCGTTCGCGCGCTTCCTGGGCGACCCGTGCGGTGCCGGTGAGCACACCATCGGGTCCGACGTAAACGGGCACCATCTCGATGCCGTGATCCGTCAGGCGGTATTCCCGCAGCTGCTTGGAATGGCTCATGCCGCGTGCCTTCAGCAACGAAAGGACGCGATTGCGTTCGCCGTTGGCCTCGAGATCGGTCAGCGCAATCCAGATGTCCATGAGCGAGGAAACATCGCGCTCACCGTCCGTCATGGCGTCACCCGTAGACGACAGGGACGTAAAGAGTGCCGTGATGCCGCGGCTCTTGCAGATGTCGGCCAGTCGCAGCAACGTGGCGTTGACCTCGACCGCGGGGCCACGGAAGGCCGAGATCGGGTCGACCACGATGACGCTGGGGTTGTATGTCTCGATATCCCGGTGCATGCGCGCCAGATGCATCTCGAACCCGTAAAGGCTCGGGCGGGCCGCTTCGAACACCAACAGACCCGCATCGCGGTGTCGCTGCAGGTCGATACCCACCGATCCCATGTTGCGGATGACCTGGGCGGCCGACTCTTCGAAGGCGAAATACAGGCTGCGTTCGCCACGGGCACATGCCGCGTCGACAAACGAGGCCGCGAGCGTCGATTTGCCCGTACCGGCGGAACCCGACACCAGCACGCTGGAGCCACGGTAGTAACCATGACGTCCTAGCATGGCGTCCAGTCCCGCGACGCCGGCAGAGATCACCTCCGACGACACCTCGTGCGCCAGCCCCGCCGAGGTGATCGGCAACACGGTCACGCCTTGCTCGTCGATGAGGAAGGGATATTCGTTGGTCCCGTGGGACGAGCCGCGATACTTGATCACGCGCAAACGGCGTGTCGTCACCTGGTCGATCACGCGGTTGTCGAGCAGGATCACGCAGTCGGAGACGTACTCCTCGATGCCGTACCGGGTGAGCTGGCCTTCGCCACGCTCCGCGGTCACGATCGCCGTGACGCCCTTGGCCTTGAGGAAGGCGAAGAGGCGGCGCAACTCCGATCGCAGCGTGGCCGAATCCTCCAGCCCCGCGAACAATGCTTCGACCGTATCCAGGACGACGCGTTTGGCGCCTATCGTGTCGATCGCGTGGCCAAGACGCACGAACAGGCCTTCCAGATCGTAGTCACCGGCTTGTTCGATCTCTCCACGCTCGAGGCGCACGTAGTCCACGACCAGCTTTTTTCGCGCGATGAGATCGTCGAGGTCGAAGCCGAGCGAGGCGACGTTGGTGGTGAGCTCGTCCTGGCGCTCCTCGAAGCTCATGAAGACGCCGGGATCGCCGTGATCTTCGGAGCCCTTGACGAGAAAAGTGATGCCGAAGAGCGTCTTGCCGCAGCCGGCCGCGCCGCACATAAGCGTGGGACGGCCTTCGGGCAGGCCTCCGAAGGTGAGCGCGTCCAGTCCGGCAATGCCGGTGGGGGTTTTGCGCAGCGGTGGGGCCTTGTGTGCCCCGGGGTTCTGGGCGGAGACCTGGTCGGTCATTCGATACCTTTCTTTCTCGGGCTTGTTTATGCCGGGAAAGGGTATCCAGATCGCGTGAAGCGACGGTGATCGGCCCGCCTATCTCCCGGTCGACTGGTCACCGCGAAGCGTCATGACGGTGCTTGTCACCATCGCAAGGAGTTTGCCGTCCTCACGGGTGATCGCGCATTCGTAGTAGCTGGTGGTCCTGCCCAGGTGCACGGCCTTCGCCGTGGCCCTGATCGTCGCCTCCCATACGGGGCGGAAGAAGTTAATCCGCAGGTCCACGCTGGTGAACGACTCGCCTTCCTTGAGGGTCACCGCATGGGCTGTCCCGATCGCGGCATCCGCGATATCGCAAAGCACGCCGCCATGAATGGTTCCCATGGGATTGGCATGTCGGGACGGATCGGTGCGCATTTCGAGCGTGGCACCACCTTCCTCGATGGCGACCAGACGGAAGCCGAGCGTGGCCGCGATAGGCGGCGGATACGCCATGCGACTCGATTCGCCGGGTGCGAGCGTGCCGTCGATGTGTTTTTGCAGGTGCTCGAGAATCGAAAGTGGCATGGTTACTACCGCGCATGACTGATTCATGACGATAGTAATTTGATGAATTCGTCCCTGCAACCGCGCTATCGCGATGCCCCTGCATTGGGACGGCGTGCTCCCTCGATGTCCTCCAGCGGCTCCGGCCCCGTTTCCAGCAGCGCCTTGTGGACCCAGCCACCGACGGCGCCACCCACCAGTGGCACCACCCAGAACAGCCACAACTGGCCCAGTGCCCAGCCACCCTGGAATACGGCAACGCCCGTGCTTCGCGCCGGATTCACCGAGGTGTTGGTCACCGGAATGGAAACCAGATGGATGAGCGTGAGCGCCAGGCCGATGGCCAGCGGCGCAAAGCCGACCGGAGCGCGCTTATGCGTGACGCCAAGGATGACGATGAGGAAGAACGCCGTGAGGACGAACTCGGCAACAGCCGCCGCGGCCAGCGAGAAGCCGCCGGGAGAGTGCTCGCCGTAGCCGTTGGTGGCGAAACCGAGCGCGACATCGAACCCGGGCTTGCCGCTGGCGATGATGTAGAGCACACCACCGGCAGCGATGCCACCGATGACCTGGGCGGCGACATATGGGACAACATCCTTCGCCGGGAAACGACCGGCCGCAAAGACACCCACTGTTACGGCAGGATTGAAATGAGCGCCCGAGATGTAGCCGACGGCATAAGCCATCGTCACGACGGTCAGGCCGAACGCGAGCGCGACGCCTGCAAAACCGATGCCCAGTTCCGGAAAAGCGGCGGCGAGTACCGCGCTGCCGCAACCACCGAATACCAGCCAGAAGGTACCGAGGAACTCAGCCAACAAGCGCCTGGACATGAGGTGACTCCTTGAGCTGCGGGTAACAAATACTCGGGGCCTGGGCACCGCAGCGTCATGCGTACAATTACTGTGTCGATGCTAGGTAAGCCTTCGCTAGGTCGCCATGCCCAGGGCATCTAGCCTCTCGCCATGACCTGATGCCGGCGCCAACGCCACTGAGGCCGTGATGCGCGCGGGAGTTCTCTTCAGCGAGTCCATGCACGTCGAGATGCTGCGACGCCTGCGGCTGATCCATGTCGACGACCGGCGCGAAGCGACGCGACGCGTCGTCCTGGCGATCACCCTCGGCTGGGTGCCGCTGCTGGTGCTGTCGCTGGTCAGTGCGAACGCCACGTCGATGCCTTCGTTTATCCGTGACGTAGCCGTACACGCCCGCTTCCTGCTTGCCGTTCCCCTTTTCATCGTGGCGGAATACGTCGTCCTGCCACGTCTGGAATCGATGGCGACGTATTTCGCCGAGACCAACCTGGTGCCCTACCGCTATGGCAGCGCGGCATGCTGGCCGGCGGCTTCTCGATGGCGGGCTGGTGGCACCTCGCCATCAGCCTGCCGCTCCTTCTGGGGCTGGTGCTCGCGTGGCTCTGGCGATTGGGCGTATGGTTCCGGTTCCTCTGGCGGATGGCGCATATGGGCCTCTACCTGGTCTCGGCCCACCCCGACCAGACCGGCGGCCTGCAGTTCCTGGCGTACTCGCCGCGAATCCTGTCTACGCTCGCGCTGCCTATCGGTATTGTCGTTGCCGGCACGCTGGCCAATAAAGTGATCGCGGGTGCATCGCCCATCGGCCACGAGGCGACGCCGATCGTCACGGCCGTGGTGACGCTCCTGTTGTTTGCCACCCCGCCACTGGTTTTCACACGTGCACTGCTGGTGGCCTGGCGCATCGGCGTCTACCGCTACGGCGACCTCGCCGCGCGCGCTGGCGAAGTGTTCGAGGCCCGGTGGTTTGCCGAGGGCCAGAAGCTGGACAGCGACCTGCTGGAGCGCCCTGACTTCTCGGCGACAACCGACCTCTACGCCATCACGGCGAATGTTTATGCGATGCGGACGGCCATCTACGACATTCCCGGCCTGCTATCGATCGTGGTCGCCACGGCGCTTCCGTTCGTGCCGATCTGGCTCTCCGCCATTCCCTTCTCAACCATCGTCAACCATCTCGTCGACGCGCTTTTCTGATTCCTCTCGCTGCCAGGGCCACCGTCCCTCCACTTCGAGGATCAGCGACCAGCTGAGGAAGGTACGGATGACGACCAGAAGGCCGAGCGAGAGCACGCTCTGCACCGAGCTGTCGAGCGCAATAGTGCGCACGATATCGGCGGCAACGAGGATCTCCAGGCAAAGCAGCAAGGCCCTGCCCAGTCGCTGCTTGTACTGCTTGTAATGCGCGGGAGGATTAGCGACCCGGCGGAGCAGTCCCGCGAGGTAGATCGCCGTAGCGGCGACGATCGCGCAGATGATCAGGGCCGTCGCGAGCAACTCGATACCGAGCGCAGCGACCTCGATCCAGGTGTGCGCGCTGCTGGCGGCTTCCATGGCGAGCTTTCCCCTGTGGTCGGGTAGAGGGCAGATTGAGGGGCATTGTCGAGCGGCGGGGCGCGTTGCGGCGACCGAGCAATTACGGGGGTGGCGACCGTAGAAGTACGGGGGTGGTGATTGGGCTGTGGGGTTGTCCCTTATATTTTATGGTTATTCAATATGTTATGAAACATTGTTCTTGTGGAATCGCCGATGAATCGGCTCCTACAGAGGAGGGATCGCGGTGTTTGGAGGGCAAGAATGTCATCGACCTTGGCGCGATGATCGTGCTACGTTTTTGACCAGCAGGCCGGTGTTCCGACACCGCCTCGAAGTAAAGCCGAGCCACGTCGCCGTCCGTTTACCGGTCGGTCTGTCCAAGCCAGGTTTCGAGGGAGCTCAAGTCATGCCACTCACTCGCCGTGAGTTTCTGAAAGTCACCGGGATGGGGCTCGCTGCCGGCAGTCTCGGCATGCTCGGCTTCGGCGCCTCGGGCGTCGCGCAAGCGGCCGCGGTGCGACCCTTCAAGCTGGCCCACGCCACCGAGACACGTAACACGTGTACTTACTGCTCGGTCGCCTGCGGCATCCTCATCTACAGCATGGGTGACCGGGCCAAGAACGCCCTCTCCAACATCATCCACATCGAAGGTGATCCGGATCATCCGGTGAACCGTGGCACGCTGTGTCCGAAGGGCTCCGCGCTGCTCGACATCGTGCACGCCCCTACCCGCCTGAAAGCGCCGCGATATCGAAAACCGGGCGGCACCGAATTCGAGGAGGTGTCCTGGGACTTCGCCCTTGACCGCATCGCGCGGCTGATGAAGGAGGACCGCGACAAGCACTTCATCACGCAGAACGCGGCAGGCACCACCGTCAACCGCTGGATCAGCACCGGCATGCTGGCGGCCTCGGCCTCATCCAGCGAGACCGCCTACCTCACATGGAAGGTGGCACGTTCACTCGGCATGGTGGTGTTCGACAACCAGGCGCGCGTCTGACACGGACCGACGGTGGCCAGTCTGGCCCCATCATTCGGTCGCGGTGCGATGACCAACACCTGGCAGGACATCAGGAACGCCAATCTCGTTATCGTCATGGGTGGCAACGCCGCCGAAGCACACCCGTGCGGCTTCAAATGGGTGATCGAAGCGAAGATCGAGAACGGCGCCAAGCTCGTCGTGGTCGATCCGCGCTTCACACGTACCGCGTCTGTAGCCGACTACTACGCCCCGATCCGTCCGGGTACCGACATTGCGTTCCTCAGCGGCGTGATGCACTACCTGCTGGAGAAAGACACGATCCAGCACGCCTACGTGCGCGCTTATACCAACGCCAGCCTGATCGTTGCGGACGGCTTTTCCTTCGAAGACGGTCACTTCAGCGGCTTCAATGGCGAAACCAACACCTACGACAAATCGAGCTGGAACTATGAGTTCGACGAACAGGGCTTCGCCAAAACGGACGACACCTGGCAGGACCAACGATGCGTCATCAATCTCCTGAAGCAGCACGTGTCACGCTACACACCGGAGATGGTTTCGCGGATCACGGGCACGCCGCAGGATAAATTCCTGCACATATGCGAACTCATCGCCGCCACCGCCGCGCCGGACAAGGCGATGACCAGCCTGTTCGCGCTGGGTTGGACGCAGCATTCGGTCGGTGCGCAGAACATCCGCGCCATGGCGATGGTCCAGCTGCTGCTGGGCAATATCGGCGTGGCCGGCGGTGGCATGAATGCCTTGCGTGGTCACTCCAACATCCAGGGCCTGACCGACATCGGCCTTCTGTCGAACCAGATGCCCGGCTACCTCAGCCTGCCGACGGACAAGGAAACCAGCTACGACGAGTACATGAAGACAAAGCTGTTCAAGCCGCTGCGCCCGGGGCAGACCAGCTATTACCAGAACTACGGCAAGTTCGTCGTCAGCCTCCAGAAAGCCCTGTGGGGCGACGCGGCGACGAAAGAGAACAACTGGGGCTACGACTGGTTGCCCAAGCTCGACATTCCGCTGTACGACATCATCAAGGCGTTCGAGATGATGAACAACGGAGAGATGACCGGCTACATCTGCCAGGGCTTCAATCCACTGCAGGCCTTCCCCGATCGCGGCAAGATCCGCCGCGGCCTGAGCAAGCTGAAGTTCCTCGTCACCATGGACCCACTGGATACGGAGACGTCCCGCTTCTGGCAGGACTTCGGACCGCAGAACCCTGCAAAATCCTCCGACATCCAGACGGAAGTGTTCCAACTGCCGGTGACCTGCTTTGCGGAAGAGAGCGGCTCGCTGGTCAATTCGGCACGCTGGCTGCAATGGCACTGGAAAGCCGCCGAAGGCCCCGGCAAGGCCATGTCCGATATCTGGATCATGAGTGGCATCTTCCACCGCCTGCGCGAGATGTACCGGAAGGACGGCGGCGCCTTCCCCGATCCGATCTTGAACATGTCGTGGAAGTACACCAACCCGATCGCGCCTGATCCCGAAGAACTGGCCAAGGAGATGAATGGCCGTGCGCTCGCCGACCTCACCGATCCGGTGACGGCTGTGGTGACCAAGGCAGGCTCGCAACTGGATGCCTTTGCGCAGTTGCGCGACGATGGCACGACGGCGTCGGGTTGCTGGATCTTCGCCGGCTCGTTTACCGAGAAGGGCAACCAGATGGCCCGCCGTGACGCCACCGACCCTCGCGAGCAAGGCATCGCACCGAACTGGGCGTGGGCGTGGCCGGCCAACCGGCGCATCCTTTACAACCGCGCCAGCGCCGATCTGGACGGCAAAGCCTGGAACCCGAAGAAACCTGTTATCGAGTGGAACGGTACGCGCTGGGCCGGCATTGACGTACCTGACTACGGTCCGACCGTGAAGCCCTCCGATGGCGTCGGACCTTTCATCATGAACGCCGAAGGTCTGGGCCGCCTGTTCGCCCTCAACCTCATGGCCGAAGGTCCGTTCCCGGAGCACTACGAGCCATTCGAGTCGCCTTCGGAAAATGTGCTGCATCCGAAGGTGCCCAACAACCCGGTGGCCCGTGTCTTCGCGGACGATCGTGCGTCGTTCGGGCACCGGCGGGACTTCCCGTATGTCGCGACGACCTACCGCCTCACCGAGCACTTCCATTTCTGGACCAAGCACGCACTGATCAACGCGATCCTCCAACCGGAGGAATTCATCGAGATCGGCGAAGTGCTGGCGAAGGAAAAGGGTATCGCACAGGGCGGCTGGGTGAAGGTGTCGTCCAAACGTGGCGAAGTGATCTGCAAGGCGTATGTCACCAAGCGCATCAAGCCGATGACGGTCGATGGCAAGTCGACGCATGTGATCGGCGTGCCCTTGCACTGGGGCTTCACCGGACAGGCCAGGAAGGGCTACGGCGCCAACACGCTGACCCCGTCGGTGGGTGACGCCAATACACAGACGCCCGAGTTCAAGGCGTTCCTGGTCAATATCGAACGCACCGCCGCTCCGGCCACCTGAGGCGAACGTCATGTCTGATCTGCAATCGCAAGACTACGTACGCCGCTCCGCCACGACGATGACGCCGCCCGCGGCGCGCAGTCATGAGGACCAGGTGGCCAAGCTCATCGACGTGAGCCGCTGCATCGGGTGCAAGGCCTGCCAGTCCGCCTGCATGGAGTGGAACGACCTGCGTCCGGAGATCGGTCACTTCGAAGGCTCCTACGAGAATCCCATGGACCTGGGGCCGAGCGTCTGGACGCTGATGAAGTTTGCCGAGTACGAGAACGAACAGGGCAACCTCGAGTGGCTGATCCGTAAGGACGGCTGCATGCACTGCGAAGATCCGGGTTGCCTGAAGGCATGCCCTGCCCCGGGCGCGATCGTCCAGTACGCCAACGGCATCGTCGACTTCATCAGCGACAAATGCATCGGCTGCGGCTATTGCGTGAAGGGGTGTCCGTTCGACATTCCCCGCATCAGCAAGACGGATCACAAGTCGTATAAGTGCACGCTGTGTTCCGATCGCGTTTCCGTGGGCCTGGAACCCGCCTGCGTAAAGGCCTGTCCCACCGGCGCGATCATGTTCGGCTCCAAGACTGACATGACGAACTGGGCCGGCGAACGCATCGAGGACCTCAAGTCACGCGGGTTCGAGAAAGCCGGGCTCTACGATCCGCCGGAAGTCGGTGGAACGCATGTCATGTACGTTCTGCATCACGCGGACAAGCCATCGCTGTATTCGGGTTTGCCCGACAAACCGCGCATCAGCCCGGTCGTCGAAGTGTGGAAGGGCATTCTCAAACCGCTGGCGGTGATCGGCATCGCGATGGCCGCCGTGGGTGCCTTCTTCCACTGGACCACCATCGGCCCGAACGAAGTCACCGATGAAGACGAGGCCGAAGCCGCCCGCGTGCTGCGTGAAAAAGAGGAGGAGTCGACATGACCCGCCCGGCGAATGCCATCACCCGCTATACCACCTTGAACCGCGTCAACCACTGGATCAACGCGGGCCTGTTCATCCTGTTGGTGCTGTCCGGCCTGTCGATGTTCCACCCGATCCTGTTCTTCCTGTCCGGGTTGTTCGGCGGAGGCCAGTGGGCGCGCGCCGCGCACCCCTGGTTTGGCGTGCTTCTGGTGATCAGCTGGATCGGCATGATCATCCAGTTCTGGCGCGCTAACCTGCCTTCCAAAGACGATATCGCCTGGTCGAAAGCGATTGTCCACGTCGTCGCCAATGACGACGAGCATGTACCGCCGATCGGCCGCAACAACAGTGGCCAGAAGCTGGTGTTCTGGTCGATGACACTGCTTATCCCCGTACTGTTCGTCACCGGGTTGCTGATATGGGAGGTGTATTTCGGCGAGGCCACCTCGATCCCGGTGCAGCGCGTGGCCGTACTCATCCATAGCCTGGCCGCGATTTCCGCCATCCTGGTCTGGGTCGTCCATGTCTACGCGGCCATCTGGATCCGCGATTCCGTGCGCAGCATGACCCAGGGTTACGTCACGCCCGGCTGGGCGTGGCACCATCATCGCAAGTGGTTCTACCAGTTGGCGGCAAGCCGTCGCGTCAGCAAGACCACGCCCAGGAAGAATCCGTGAAGCAAGCCGAGGCACCACCCGACGCGTCCTGGAGCGGTCCCTCTCACCCCGGGGTCAAGTCTCCCTCACCCATCGTGATGCCGGACCCGGCGCGGCGCTTCGCCGCCACAGCGGCAAGGCTGGACCACCTTGCCACCGGCCATCCCATGGAGCCCTGGCTGCGCTTCCTGGCTCGCCTTGCCCGTGCCCAACACAGGGTGTCGACCACGCTCGCACCCGCCGGCATGGTCGATCCGCAAGCCGTCGCCCGCGCCACCGAGGCGCGCATGCCGCCGCTGGCTGCCGATGGCCACCACCGCGACGCCTCCTGGCGCGAAGGCCTCACATCCGTGCTCGATCATGTCCAGCATCCCGACGCCGACCTCCCTCCGGCCACCCTCGACGCCATTGATACCCTGCGCCATACCGACATCGCCGCACTCGAAGGACAAGCCAACAACTTCCTCCGCGGGCACGTTCCCCCGGCGGATATCGGTGCAGCCGTCTTCATCGCCGCCGCGCTGCAGGTTTACTTCACCGGCTCCGCGGCCCGTCTCGACGCCGCCGACCTCCGGCTGCTCGAGCAACGATCCCTCTGTCCCTGCTGCGGCTCGCCTTCGGTATCCGGTGTCATCACCGCTACCGGCTTGATTCCGGGCACCCGGTATCTCTATTGCTCGATGTGCTCCACCGCCTGGAACCACACCCGCACCGTATGCGTCACCTGCGGAGGCACCCGCAAGCTGACCCAGGAAGGCATCGAGGGTGATGCCGGCCTGGTCAAGCTCGAAACCTGTGCCGAGTGTCACACCTATAGCAAGCTGCTCTACCAGGTGCGCGACACTCAGGTGGACCCCTATGCCGATGACCTCGCCTCGCTCGGCCTGGAACTGATGGTCAGCGAGGAAGGTTTTGCCCGGCATGCCCCGAACCCGCTGCTGCTGACGGGAGACAGCGAGGAAGATATCGGGTAGATAATCGTGTCCATGGCCGAGCCCGACACGAATGCCCTTCGCCGCCTTCCCGCCGTCGCCACTGTGCTGGCGACCGAAGGGGCCGCCTTGCTGCTGGATCGTCACGGGCGGGTAGCCGCTACCGACGCGATTCGCCGCGTGATCGACGACGTACGGGCCGCGTTGCGCACCTCGCCCGGCGTAGCGCCGGATGCCGACGAAGTCGTCAAGCGCGCCGGAAACCTGCTGGACGCCCGGCCCGCTGGTCTGCGACCGGTGTTCAACCTCACCGGAACCGTGCTGCACACCAATCTCGGCCGCGCCGTCTTAGCCGATAGCGCCGTCGAAGCGGCCGTGGCATCAATGAGTCACCCCGTGGCGCTCGAATACGATCTCGCTACCGGATCACGGGGCGAACGTGACGACCACGTCCGCCGCCTCCTGCGTGAACTGACCGGCGCCGAAGACGCCACGGTGGTCAACAACAACGCCGCGGCCGTGCTGCTCTGCCTCAACACCTTCGCCCTGCGCCGCGAGGCGGTCATCTCGCGCGGCGAGCTCATCGAGATCGGCGGCGCGTTCCGCATGCCCGACATCATGCTGCGCGCCGGCGCCGACATGGTCGAAGTCGGTACGACCAACCGCACCCATGCCGCCGATTATCGCAACGCGATCAACGAGCGCACCGGTCTGGTGATGAAGGTGCACACGTCGAACTACCGTATCCAGGGTTTCGTCGCGGAGGTCGCGGCGCCCGAGCTCGCCGCCATCGCCGATGCGGCCGGTGTGCCGTTGCTAAACGACCTGGGTTCGGGAAGCCTCGTCGATCTCGCGCGCTACGGATTGGCAAAGGAGCCGACCGTGCGGGAGGCCGTCGAGGAAGGGGCGCGCCTGGTCACTTTTTCCGGCGACAAGTTGTTGGGCGGACCGCAGGCAGGCTTCATCGTCGGCGATCGCGCGCTGATCGCCGAGATCAATCGCAACCCTCTCAAGCGCGCGCTACGTGTGGACAAGGTACGCCTGGCAGCGATCGAAGCCACCCTCGCGCTTTATCGCGACCCGGATCGCCTCGCCGAACGTTTGCCGACGTTGCGCTTCCTCTCCCGGACGCACGCGGACATCGAAGCGCAGGCACATCGCCTGCAACCAGCGGTGGCGCAGCACCTCGACGAAGCCTTCGTCGTCGATGTCGCCGACTGCCAGAGTCAGATCGGATCCGGCGCGCTGCCGCTGGACACACTTCGCAGCGCCGCGCTGCGTATTCGTTCGCGCGGTAGCCAGGACGCACTGGAGCAACTGACAGCGGCGCTACGCGCGCTTTCGTATCCGGTGATCGGCCGTGTTTCCGAAGGCGCCCTGTTGCTGGATCTTCGTTGCCTGCAGGAAAGCGACGAGGCCTCCTTACTTGCGACCCTGGGCGAGCTGGACACCGCGGGGCTGGCCGCACACCGGCCGTGATCGTCGGCACGGCAGGCCACGTCGATCATGGGAAGACATCGCTGGTCAGGGCTCTCACCGGTGTCGACGGCGATCGCCTGAAAGAAGAAAAAGCCCGCGGGATCACCATCGACCTCGGCTTCGCTTACCTACCCCTGCCCGATGGCCAGACGCTGGGCTTCATCGATGTGCCCGGACACGAGCGTTTCGTACACACCATGGTCGCCGGTGCCGCCGGCATCGACATCGCACTGCTCGTGGTGGCGGCCGACGATGGCGTGATGCCACAAACGCGGGAGCACCTGGCGATTCTCGACCTGCTCGGCACACGGCGCGCGCTGATCGCCCTGACCAAGGCCGACCTGGCGACACCGGAACGTCTCACCGAGGTCTGCGCGCAGATTCATGAAGCGACGAAGGGGACCTCGCTTGCCGGCGCGGCGATTCTGCCTGTCTCGTCCGCCACCGGCGAGGGCATCGAGGCACTACGCGAGCGACTGATCGCCGAAGCCCACGCACTCGACGAACGCCGTCATGACGGTCGGTTCCGTCTTGCGGTCGATCGCGTCTTCACCCTCCCCGGGATCGGCCTGATCGTGACCGGCACGGTGCTTTCCGGTGTCGTGCACGCGAAAGACGCCGTGTGTCTCAGTCCATCGGGGTTACCGGCGCGCGTCCGCTCACTGCACGCGCAGAACCGGCCCGTCGAGATCGGTCGCGCGGGTGACCGCTGTGCCCTCAACCTCGCTGGGGAAGATATCGGTAAGGACGCGATCCACCGCGGCGACATGGTGCTCGATCCCTTCCTCCACGCACCGACCGATCGCATCGACGCGCGACTGCACCTGCTGCCTTCGGAACCCCGGGCCGTCGAACCCTGGCTTGCCGTACGGCTGCACCATGGCTCCGTGGAGGTCGGCGCCCGCGTCGTGCCACTCGAAGGTCAGCAACTGCGTCCGGGACAGACGGCGGACGTGCAACTGGTACTGGATCGGCCCATCGCCGCCGCCTCGCACGATCGCTTCGTGCTGCGCGACGTCTCCGCGCGACGCACGATGGGGGGCGGACAGTTCATCGACCTGCGCGCCCCGGAGCGCCATCGCCGCACGCCAGCACGCATGGCCGAGCGCGCCGCACTGGGCATCGACGATCCGCAACGGAGCCTTGCCGCCTTGCTCGACATGCCATCGTTGTCGTGGGACCTCGGCGCCTTTGCGCGTGACCGGGCGCTCTCCCCGGCGGTACTGGAGGGGATCGTCAGCGCCCTCTCGCCGCTGGTGTTCGATACGGCCGACGAACGTATCGCGATCGGTCATGCCTCATGGCAACACTTTGTCGCCGCCTTGATCGACCGTCTCGACGTGTTCCACGCGGCTAACCCGGACCTTCAGGGCATGGCGCGCGAGAAGCTCCGCAAGGCGGTAAAGCCGGAACTTCCACCCGCTGCGTTCACCATGGCCTTGCAGCATCCCGACCTCGCGGAGCGCGTCGCTCGCGACGGCGCCTTCGTGCGTCTTGCCGGCCACCTGATGCGCTTGAGTCCGACGCAGGAGGCACTATGGACCTCGGTCGCGCCCCTGCTGGCTGGCGAGGCACGCTTCCGTCCGCCCCGCGTGCGCGACATCGCCGGTGTGCTCTCGTATCCCGAGGCGGACATCCGGCACCTGTTCCATCGGGTGGCGCGGATGGGACGCGTGGATGAGGTCAGTCACGATCATTTTTTCCTGCGTACAACCGTCCACGAGATGGTACAGATAGCGGCCGATATCGAGGCCCATGCAGCGGATGGCTGGGTGACGGCCGCGCAGTTCCGCGACCGGCTCGACGGCGGCCGCAAGGTGGCGATCCTCGTGCTGGAGTTCTTCGACCGGCACGGTGTTACGCTCAGGCGCGGCACGTTACGGCGAATCCAGCCGCGTTACCTGGACCTGTTCGCGCCAGATACGTAAGGTGCTGCAACGTGGAAGAGCATCGTCCCCGGTGGGGCGTCCGGACTTCAAATCCGGGTGAGGCAGCCAGTCTGTCTTGGGTGGGTTCGACTCCCATGCTCTTCCGCCACCTCACGCCACATCGATACCCGGGCTCCCGGCCGTGACCGTGCCGATGATGCTCGCGTGCGGATAGCCCGCTTCCTCGATCATGACGCGCACGGCAGCGGCACGCTCTGCCTTGCAGGCGACGAGCAGGCCACCCGAGGTCTGCGGGTCGGTGAGCAGATCGCGACGCCATGAGGGCATCTCAAGATTCAGCGTCACGCCCTCGCCATAGCTTTCCCAGTTCCGCTTCGAGGCGCCGGTGATGAAGCCTGCCTCGGCCAGGGCGGCGGCCTGCGAAAAAAGCGGCACACGCGCCTCGTCGATCGCCAGCCGCACGCCGCTGCCGCGCGCCATTTCCATCGCGTGGCCGAGGAGGCCGAAACCGGTGACGTCGGTGACGGCATGCACGTCGTCGTCTTTGCCCAGTTCGTGGCCAATGCGATTGAGCAGCGTGGTCGAGGCAATCATCTCGTCATAGGCGTCCTGCGCAAGCGACTGCTTCTTGAACGCGGCGGAGTAGATCCCCACGCCGATCGCCTTGGTCAGGATGAGCACGTCACCCGGTTTCGCGCCCGTGTTGCGGCGCACGTTCGACGGGGTGCACAGGCCAATCGCTGCGAGCCCGTAGATCGGCTCGGCCGAATCGATCGAATGGCCACCCGCGATCGGAATACCTGCCTCGGCGCAGACCGCTTCGCCACCGGCAAGGATGGCGCGAACGGTCTCGATGTCGACCTTGCCCAGTGGCATGCCGAGAATGGCCAGCGCCATGATCGGCTTGCCGCCCATCGCATAGACGTCGGACAGCGCATTGGCGGCGGCGATCCGGCCGAAATCGTGGGGATCGTCGACCACCGGCATGAAGAAGTCCGTCGTGGCGATCACGCAGGTGTGGTCGTCCACCTGCCACACCGCCGCGTCGTCACTGGATTCGGTACCGACGAGCAACTGGGCGAATGGCAGGGTCGCCGGCTTGTCGGCGAGTAATTGCCGAAGCACCGACGGTGCGAGCTTGCAGCCACAACCGCCGCCATGGGCAAGTTCAGTCAAACGGGTACAAGTCATGGAAAGCTCCACCAAAGTTGCGCTGGCGCGACGGAGGGGTCATGCGGCAGGATAACCATAGACGATTTTCGGGGGGATGCCATGTCCGTCGCTCTGCGTAGCGCCCGTACCGTGCGCTGGTCCGTCTTCCTGTTGCTGGCTGTCGTCGGCCTCTTCTACGTGAAGTGGTTTCCGTACTACGGCCGCGCCTTCGACGCCGCGGCGAACCATTCCATCGGCAAGTCCATCCTGATGGGCGACGCGTCCACCGCGCCGGACCCGTCCTTGAGCGCCGCCCTCGGCTATGCCGTTGCTTACGGAAAAGCCATCTGGAAGGCCATGGTGCTCGGCCTGCTGCTCGGTTCCGGCATTCAGGCCCTGATCCCGGCGAATTGGGTTCAACGTGCCCTGGGCAGGCCGGGCTTCGCCGGCACGGTAGCCGGTGGTCTGATCGGCATACCCGGCATGATGTGTACGTGTTGCGCCGCACCCGTGGTCGTGGGGCTGCGCAGGCAGCGGGCCGCCACAGGGCCGTCGGTCGCGTTCTGGCTGTCGAACACCATGCTCAATCCGGCGACACTGGTGTTCACCGGCTTCGTCCTCGGCTGGAACTGGACCCTGCTTCGCGTACTGCTGAGCATTCCAATGGTCTTCGGACTGGGCTACCTCGCGAACCGGTTCATGACCAGGGACACGACGGCGCCACTCGAGGCCTTGCCGACCGAAGTCGAACACGAAGCCTCATCGCTGGCCGATGTGGGCCGCCGATGGATCACGGTGTTCGCCCGCATGACACTGCGATTGATCCCCGAATACATCGTGATCGTGCTGCTGCTCGGCGCCGCGCGCGCCTGGATGTTCCCGCACATCGGCCCGGAGATCGGCGAACAATGGTTCTGGATCGTCGCGCTGGCCGTGGCGGGCATGTTGTTCGTCATTCCCACCGCAGGTGAAGTACCCATCGTGCAGGCGATGCTCGCCCTCGGCATGGGGGCCGGACCTGCCGCAGCTTTGCTGATCACCCTGCCGCCGGTCAGTTTGCCCTCGATGGCGATGCTTGGCCGTTCCCTGCCCTGGCGCCTGCTCGTGTCGCTTGCGGCGGCGGTGGTGGGCTTTGGTGTGCTGGCCGGGCTGATAGCCTCGGGTCTCCAGATGCATTGATCTGCATTACGTCCGTACTTCGACCCATTGGCTGCGCCAGGCGGGCGCATCGAACGGATCGGCGAAATACTGCGTCTCGTGCGCTACCTTGCCGTCGCGAAACTCCATGATGCTCACGGTGAAGGCGCGCTTGCCCTGGTAGGTGATGATGTACTCGGTCACCCACAGATGGTCTTGCCCGACGATACGCCGCACCTTGAACCCGGAGGGCTTACCGGGATGATGGCTGCGAAGCGCCTGGAGGTTATGCCGCCCGTGAATCACCTCGCCTGACTGCGGATACTCGCAAACCGCATCATCATGGTAAATCTCGTGTTCGGCGAATTGATCGCCGCTGGCGGATGCCGCCCAGTGCTGGTCGATGGCCGATCGGATGCTCTGCTCGTTCATCCCGCACCTCCCGTGAATAAGCCTGGCTGCTTGTTCGCACGCTAGCACCTTCGCCCAGAGGCGGACATCAACCGAAAGTATGTCCGGGTGGCACGCTACCGAGTCGCCTGCGGAGCGATACTGCAGAGGTCTGTCGAAGAGGTCCCCCGAATGAACACCCTCGCTTTCTTTGCCGCCGGCATGATCATGACTGCCACGGTGAACGCCACCACGCTACCCGCCAGCCATGCGACGACCACCTACCATCGCGTCACGGTCGACGGCGTCGGCGTGTTCTATCGCGAGGCAGGGCCCAGGGATGCGCCGACGCTGGTGCTGTTGCACGGCTTTCCGTCGTCGTCGCGCCAGTTCGACAGCCTTATTCCGTTACTTGCCACGCGCTACCACCTGATCGCGCCGGACTATCCCGGTTTCGGTCAGAGCGACGCACCGGATCCGTCGACGTACGCCTATACGTTCGATCATCTCGCCGAAACGACCAACGGGCTGCTCGAGCAGCTTGGCCTGAAGAAGTACTCGCTCTACCTGCATGATTACGGCGGTCCCGTCGGTTTTCGGATCATGGTGAAGCATCCCGAGCGCGTGCAGGCGTTGATCGTCTCCAACGCCAACGTTTACCAGGAAGGGCTCGGGAAGAAGTGGGCGCTTATCGCGGAGTACTGGAAGGATCCCAAAGCCCACCCGGAGGTTTTTGCGAACTTCGTCTCGCAAGCGGCCACGGAGCAACGTCACACGCTTGGCAGCTCGCATCCGGAACGCTACAACCCCGACACATGGACCGACGAGTTCGCGCACCTGTCACGCCCGGGACAGCAGGAGATCCAGTCGGCGCTGCTGTACGACTACCGGAACAACGTGGCCTCGTATCCGGCCTGGCAGGCGTGGCTGCGTGCGCACAAGCCGCCGACCCTTGTCGTCTGGGGCAAGAACGATCCCTCGTTCATCGGCCAGGGCGGCGAAGCGTATCGACACGACGTTCCCGACGCCGAAGTCCACCTGGTCGACGCCGGTCATTTCCCCTGGGATGAAAAGGTCGACGAGATAGCCACGCTGGTCCTGGCCTTCCTCGACAGGCAGCCTCGCTGAACGCGGCGTGCCGGCAACCGCCGGTCGGGGCGCCTGACGCTTATACTAACCGACTCGTTTGTTTCACTACGTACCCAAAAACATGTTGAGAAGCGACCAAGTTCTTGTGACCGTCGGCACGGCCTGCACCCTTTCGGCAGTGGGTTCGACGGAAACCTACCAGGCCCTGGTGGCCCGGTCGGATGAATTCCTTCCCCTCGCGGCATTCGATGCCGGCCTGGTGGATATCGACCCGGAGGCGGCCAGCGCCGTCGACGGCATGCGTTGGGCAACGGGCGAACACGCCGGCGAGCCGGTCACGCTGGACGAACTGAAGCAGCTGCACGGCGAGTCCCTGCGCGCCAACAGCGGCATCCGGCACGTACCCGGTGTGCGCGAACTGGCCCCGCGAGTGGTCACCGACATCGCCGCGCCGCTTCCTCACGATCTGGAAACCGTCGGCCTGCGGCGCCTGGCAGGCCTGCGCTACGAGGACATCCGCGCCTCGAAGCTCAAAGACATGCACGGGCTTTTCCAGGACGACGCCTTGCTCAGCCCTTCGTTGCAGGCGCAGCTGTTTGCCTACGGCGCCCTGGGCGCCCTGGCCGGCCTGCCGCGCCCGCTTTCGGAACTCGTGCCCAACCCGTTCGACTTCCGCGTGGCGTCAGCCACCGCGTTCGGCGGCATGGATGCCCTCGCCCAATGGCTGCGGCCGGATGCGCCGTTGCCCGAAGGCGGCATTCCCAAAGACACCTTCGCCGTACGGCTCTCGCACTCGCTGGGCTCGCATGGCCCCGCGCTGGTGTCGACCATGCTTTCGCCGAGCTACAGCATCAGCCGGGTACTGAAGAATCCGGAGCTACGCGAATCGCTGCGCTCCGACGATATCGGCTACACGCGCGTGCCGCAGGCGCCGATGACCGCGGTGGGTGCCTGTGCCTCCAGCCTCATCGCCCTCGCCGATGTCGCGCCGCAGATGCTGTTCGACTATCCCGGCTTTCATAAGCCACAGATGGTGCTACTCACGGCGGCGGATGCCGCGTTGCAATCGCGCTACGGCATCCTCGAAGCCTTTGGCGGCGGCGCCCTGATGACGGGCGACAAGCTCGCCGCCAAGAACGCCGCGCATGCCGACGGTAACGTGCGCAGCGTGCACGATTCGCTCGCCCCATTCGATGTCGACGCCGACGGCACCGTGGTCGGCCATGGCGGCTCGGGCCTGCTGGTGACCACACTCGAATTCGCCCTGCGCAACCAGCTGGATATCACGTCCATCATCGTCGGCTGGGGCCAGAGCGGCGAAGCCGGTGGCAAGGCGCACTTCGCGGGTGTCGGCTTCGGCGGCGAAAACGCGCTGGTCCAGGCACTCGACATGGCGTTCCAGGGTCACGGCTACGGCGTCGGCGACTTCCAGTACATGGCGGCTCACGCCACCGGTACGCGCACCAATTCGAAGACGGACCTGGGCACGGCGCTGGCGGGCCTGCGTGGCGCGGCTCAGAGGCAAGGCCTGACCGGGGAACTGCCCAAACTCGTGGTCGGTACACCGAAGGCGGTCGGCGATGGCCACACCATGGGTGAGACCGGGCTGAAAGCCTTGTCGCAGGCCCTGCAGTTCGTCCTGGGGCGTACGGCGCCGGGCGTACCCACGCTGCGTCGACTCGATCCTGATCTTGCCGAGATCGCCAGTCACTTCCACCTGCAGGCCGAGCCGTCGCCGGGTAACGCCGATGGTGGTGCGATCTGCGCGACCCAGGGGTTCGGTGGCTACAACGGCGCCGTGGCACTGCGGTCGGCCACGGCGGAAGCCTTCGCGCGGTACGCGTGCGATGCCGAGACACTGGCAACGTATCTCGCCGCGTGGCCGACGATCCGCAGCGAGCGCGAACAGCGTGAGCGGGTGGCGCGACGCGGCCCAAAGCTGGCCCTGTCGATGGCGGAAAAGCATCGGTGGATCGGGCTGGACTGAGTTACGGCGTGGCGTTCGCGGCACGATACTGCGAACCCATGACGTGCGACGGCACACGATTGGTCACTGGCGCGGCCTTGAGCCGCGCCAGTGACGCTGCATCGTGCTTGAGGTGGGCGTCGAGGAACCAGAGCGTGTACCGCGCAACCCACGCATAGCCGGCACCGCCTTCTTCCCACGCGTAGCCGGGTTTTTCGTCCTCGACATCATGCGTCGGCCTCCGCTCGAGCATCGAGCTGAATTGCTGGTGCGCCATGGGAAGCATGTTCACGGTCAGGAGGTCGCCGCGCTTCCACGCATTGAGCACGCTTGGGCCGACGTTTTCCGGCGCACTCAGGTTGCTGGCGATCTGTTCGAGGGTAATTTCCCCTTCGGTGAAGAACAGCAACGGGATGGTCATCTGCTCGGGATGCACGTAACCCGCCTGCTTAACCAGGCCGGGGAAGTAACGCATGCTTCCGTCCAGCGCGACCAATGCGTCGATGCGCTGGTCGCGCGCCGCGGCGAACAGATTCGAGATGCCGCCCCAGCTGAATCCGACCACGGCGACTTCGGACACGTCCGCGTCGGGCAGCGTCTTCGCGTACGTGATGAGAAAGGAAATATCGCGCGCCTGAGCCTCGATACCGGGTACGTCGTCGGTCATGTCACGGGTATTCGCGCCCATGCTGGGACTGGCGATGACCACGTAACCCTGGCTTGCGAGGTATTCGCACAGATCGGCATTCTCCCACGACACCGCTGAATCACTCGCCGCGTAGATGACGACGGGAAAACGCCCAAGAGCCGCTGGCACATCCCGCGCAGATCGCAGGGGTTCGGTAAGCGACGAACCGAGCCGTGACATCCACTTGGTAAATAGCTCGGGCTTCGGGTCGCCGGCCGCTGCCGGATCGGAACGGAGTTCCGAGAGTGTCAGATGGACATAGTCGTCGACGGTCATCGGCCGGGACGCATTCGGTAAGGCTGGATACCAGACCAGGGTCTGCAACGCTCGGGTATGCCCCTTCGCAAAAGGGCGCGACGCGTCGAACTGATCGACTACCCGCAGGCCGACAGGATACGAACCCGGTGGTTCCGTAAATCTGAAGTGCGACGCCTGCGCCGTCGCAGCGGTCGGGACGCATAGGACCATAACGACGAGCGCGAATAACGTCCTCGAAACCATGGCGACCCTCCTGTCAGGAGCCGAGTATCGCCGCTCGCCCTCGCATCGGAACCTGCTGGAAGTCATCGGTGACTTCACACACCTTCGATTGACGGGCCCCCGCGCATCGCCGAGGGTTGAAGGTATTGTCCTTGCTCCGGTCCATCGTATGCACCGTCATGCCGTTCGCCTCGCCCAGGCCTTGCTCCTGTTTGCCATGCTCGCCTCCCCGCTCCTTTCCGCCCAGGACGCGGCGAGCCCGGCCACGACCCTTTCCCCGGCCGATGCACAGCGGGCCGCCGATGTCCTGCAGGATGCACACAAGCGCGCCGAAGCGATCCGCACACTACAAGCGATAGCGGCTGGCGCCCCGGCGCCCGCCTCATCGGCTGCCGCTCACCCCACGCCTGCTCGCGTCGCTGTTCCGCCCCCGGCCACTACCGCAGCCACTTCAGCAGCCATCCCCTTGCAGCAGGACGGCCTCATCGCCCGAATGCTTCGCCACATCGGCCAGTGGGAAGATGGGTTGGGCGGGCAGCTGGCGCAGCTTCGCCATGTCGTCGGCGAGCTTCCCGCGGTCGCCCGGCAGACGACGAACAACCTGGCGAGGGGCGATCAACGCGAGCTGGTGGGACATCTCCTGCTCGTGCTCGTGATCGCGTTCGGTGTCGGTCTCGCCGCCGAATGGGGCATGCTGCGCCTCCTCGCACGGCCGCGGCGCGGACTCACCGAGCACGCGGACCAAGCCGACCAACCCGCGCCCGCTGCCGAGGCGCCCAATCACACCAACCACTGGCGCACGCTACGCCACCTGCCGTTCGCGCTGGCGACGCTGCTGCTCGATCTTCTTCCGGTCGCTGTGTTCTTCCTCTTCGCCGGGCTCTTGCTGCGCTGGATGACTGACGACCCGCAGGTGGCCGACATCACCAGCGGCTTTGTCGATGGTTACGTCACCGCGCGCATCGGCATGTCCGTGCTGCGGCTGCTCGTCTCGCCCGTGGGTCACGGCCTGAGGCTCATCAGGGTCGGCGAGCGCACGGCGCGGAGCGTTCTCGTCTGGTCACGCAGCATCCTGATCGTCGGCACGGCCGGGTTCGCGCTGGCCAACGCCCTGCATGAACTGGGCGCGTCCGACGAGCAGCGCCTCGCCTTGATCAAGGCCGTGTCGCTCGTGATCCACGTTCTCTTCGTCGTGCTCCTCTTCAAGGTCCGGCGGCCCGTGGCGGCGGCTATCGCGGGCTCATCGGACGCGGTGGGAACGCTCGCTACCGTGAGGCATTGGCTGGCGCAAGTATGGGCGGTCGTGGCGGCCGTGATCGTACTTGGCGCATGGTTCGTCTGGGCGCTCGGGGTCGAAGACGGCTTTCCCAAACTACTGCACTTTGTCGGCGTCACGGCGGCCGTCCTGGTGGTCGCGCGTATCGTCGCGGTCCTGGTGCTCGGCGGCGTGAGCCGTCTGTTCCAGCCTGCTGGCCAAAACGACAGCGACAGCGCTGCAGAGCGTGCCGCTGGCCGGATGCGCGCCCAGCGCTACTACCCGCTCGTGCGCGCTGTCGTCACCGCGATCCTGACGGTATGTTCCATCATCGCCCTGTTGCAGGCCTGGGGTGTGGACGCACTGGACTGGTTCTCCGGCGGAACGATCGGACGCAGCCTGGCATCCGCACTCATCACCATCCTGGTTGCCGCGACCATCGCCGTGTTGGTATGGGAGGCCGCCAACGCGGGTGTCGAGCGGCGCCTCTCGCGCTGGAAGGACGCGGGCGACTTCGTGCGCGCCGCGCGCCTTCGCACCCTGCTACCGATGCTCCGCACCTGCCTGCTGATCGCCATCGTCCTCATTGTCGGACTGACCGTACTCAACCAGATTGGCGTCAACACCACGCCCTTGCTGGCGGGTGCCAGCATCATCGGCGTCGCGCTTGGCTTCGGTTCCCAGAAGCTGGTGCAGGACTTCATCACGGGTATTTTCCTGCTGATGGAAAACGCGATGCAGGTCGGCGACACGGTCACGGTCGGCGATGTATCCGGCACGGTGGAATATCTTTCGATACGCACGGTGCGCCTGCGCGGCGGCGATGGTTCGCTCTATATCGTTCCCTTCAGTTCGGTGACGACGGTGAACAACAGCAACCGCGGCCTGGGTAACGCGGCCATGCGCGTCAGCGTCGTTTACGAAACCGATGTGACACGAGCGATCGACGAGCTCAAGGCCATCGGCGCGAGCCTGCGTGCCGATCCGGCCTTTGCGCCGCAGATCCTTGCCGATATGGAGGTTTGGGGTGTGGATGCGGTAGACGGGGGCATGTTCACCCTGGCCGGACAGATCAGCTGCACCGACAAGGGTCGCTGGGGCGTCCAGCGCGAACTGAACCGGCGGATCCTGGAGCGGTTCCGCGAGCTTGGTATAGTCCTGTCGAATCCGCGCACGAGCCTGCTTCTGGAGGAGAAGCCCGTTACGCCATGAGCCCTGTCGACCCGAACCCTGCGACCTCAGCCCACCTTCCGCTTTCCGCGGAACGGCGAGCGTCGGGCGTTATCGGCATCCGTCCCTTCGAGCTGGGCTGGACCGATGCGCGCGTGCCGCCAGCGATTCTCCTCACCTATGAGGTTGACGCGTTCGATGTTGCTGCCTTCGCGCAGCATCGCATCGATATGTCCGACAGCATCGGGCGGAGTGTGAAGAAACGGCAGGCTGAGTTTTTCATGGGGAGGTTGGCTGCGAGGGATGCGGTGGCTGGAGTCTTGGGGGCGCATCGCCATCAGGACGGGCAGATTGGGGTGGGCGAATCGCGGCAGCCGGTTTGGCCGACGGGAATGCTGGGGAGCATTACGCATGCGGGGCCGTATGCGGCGGCTGTTGCAACCGCCTCCACGGGCATTAACGGTATCGGGATCGATATCGAACGGCGCATTGGGGCGGAGACGCGCGAATCCGTCGAGGGGACCGTGCTCACGCTGACCGAGCAAGCGTTGCTGCATGCGCTTGCCGGCGACGTGTCCTACGAGATGCTGCTGACCATCGCCTTTTCGGCGAAAGAGAGCTTCTTCAAGGGCAGCTTCGCCACCGTGGGGACGTATTTCGACTTCGACGCCGTGGATCTCGTGGCGCTGGATGCTCGCGCCGGCACGCTCGAACTGATGCTCACGCGCTCGCTGGCACCCGCCCTGCCCCAGGGCCGTCGCTTCGCGCTGCGTACCCGATCCATCGATGCCGATACCATCCTCACCAGTTTCGTGTGGTGAGAACGGTAGCGCTCACGCCTCGACGTGAGTCAGCACGATCTCGTTCTGCCGGTTCCTCACCGCGAACCAGATCCGCCAGAAGTACAACACGCCAATAGCGCCTTCGAACGTCGAGCCGATGACCCAGGCCGTCGGCAGGAATTCGGGATCGCCCACATGCCCCGACGTGATCAGGTAAACCGTTGGGATGCTCAGGACCCACATCAGGACGAACCGGGTCACGAAAAGGAACCGCGTCAGGCCGAAGGCCTCCAGCACCGCCGATCCCGTCATCGAGAAGGCGAAGGCGAGCGAGTACGTCCACAGGACCTTCGATGTCGCGAACGAAGCCCGCCGAATCTCTTCAGGCTTGCCATCGAGGCCGAACGGGTTCAACAACAGGTCGGGCGTAACGATCTGGAAGAACGAGATGACCGCGATGTAGATCAACTCGATGACCAGCGTGACGAGGATGATCCTGGGAATCTGCGTGTAATCACCTTCGCCGAGCGCATTGCCGCACAGCACGCTGCAACCGATGCCCAGGCCCAGCAGCGGAATGACGCCCATGTAGCTAACCGTCAGGTTGACGTTATTGGCGGCGAGCGCAATAGCACCGAGGCCGGCAATGATCCAGATGAAGGCGGCATTGCCGAAGTTGCCGATGCCCGCTGTGACGCCAAGGGCGAATCCTTTGCGGATGCGCGGCAGCACCTCGCCAAGATGAACACCACGTGCGACGACCAGCGCCCTCACCCGCGACCACACCTGGGCAGGCATGTAGATCAGATAGAGCGCCATCATGGCCACGGTGCCGAAAAGGGTTCCGAGGGCCGAACCGCGTATGCCGAGCTCGGGCAGCCCGAACTTACCGAACACAAGGCCGATGGTCATGACGACCCCCACGGCCTGGCCGATAAGCCCGACGACCAGGGTGATACGGGTCTTGCCGATGCCGTTGAAGTACGAGGTGAGCGCCATGTTCATCGTCATGACCGCGCCAAAGAAGGCGGACCAGTAGAGGAACTGCGACTCCAGGGCAGTGATCACGGGCGGCCGGTTGCTCAGGAACGGAATCAGCTCGATGAGGGGCGCCAGGAGCAACAGCACCACGGAGAACACCACGCCGACGAGAATCCCTATCGCCGCCTGGTAGGCGGCCTCCGTGTGGCCCGAACGTCCGAACGCCTGCGCGACGCAGGACCGCGAGAACCCCACCACCGCCGCAAAGAACCCGATGATGGCCATGGCGGTGTAAATCGCGGGTCCCGATGCCGCCAGGGTGTCGCTCGAATACCTCGCCAGGCAGATGCGATCGACCAGCATCATGATCAGGTTGCCGATCATCGAGCCCATCAGCGGGATGGAGACGGTCAGGACGCGCCTGGCGATCCGCAGGTTGGAGGCCGTCTGTTCAGTGGGCAAGGCCATGGCTCAGCCCGGCCTGCGGAGCTTAAGACGCACGGGCACCGAACTGGGTGCCATGAAGAAGTTCAACACCTGCTTCGCCGGCGGCGCATCGGCGTCGGCTTCCAGTTCGAAGTGCCGCATGATCATCGACACCACGATCTTGATTTCGGTCAGCGCAAGGAACCGCCCCGGGCACAGGCGCGCGCCACCGCCGAACGGGAACAGCTTCCGTGAGGGATCTTCCTCCTTCGGCGGTCGATGCTCGAAGATCCAGCGCTCGGGACGGTACTGCTCGTGCTGCGGGAACTGCGTTTCGTCGAGACCTTCCCCGGCCGTCGAGACGATCACCGCCGTGTTCCTGGGGATGAACGTATCGCCGACAACACAGTCAGCGTTGCTCACCATGCCGATATACGGCGCCACGGCCCTGAGCCGCTGCGCCTCGCTGTGTGCGGCTTCGAGATACGGGAACTGCTTCATCATGTCCCAGTCGCGTACGAGCGTTGCCTCGCCGAGCACGGCATCCACTTCGGCGGTCAACGCGGCGGCGGCAGCAGGGTTACGGGCCAGGAGAATGAGCATCCAGGCGATGGAATTGGCCGTCGTGTCTTCGCCGCCGATCACGCTGAGGATGGCATTGCTGACCAGTTCTTCATCGGTGAAATCCGATTCCGGATTGTCGCTCGCGGCGATCATCGCCTCCAGCATGTTCCCGGGCTTGGCCTGCAGCTGTGCCTGCTGTTTCATGCGCGCACGGGTGTTGTCGATGAATTCGGTCACGGCCTGTTCGATTTCCATCGACGACTGCTCCGCTTCGCGGTCCACCGGCAACTTGAAGTACTTCCAGTAATGGAACGACGCCGTGGTGCGTTGACCGAGGCGCTGGAACATGTTGTCGATATTGCGCTGCAGGGGGTTGCCATCGTCGTTGACCGCGTCGATGTCATGCCCCATCGCGATGCCGACGATCGTGTCGAGCGCCATGGCCTTGAGGTCGCGGCGCAGGTCCACCGGCTTGCCATCGGCCAAAGCTGTCTTCCAGCGCTCGAGCATCCGTTCGGTCATCACGACCATGGTCGGGAAGAAATTGCGGATCACCTCGGCATTCAGCCCGGCCATGACCAGCTTGCGCTGCTTACGCCACGTCTCGCCTTCGGCAGTGAAAACGCCACCGATGTTGAGGTCGTTCATGATCGTCTTCAGGCCGCCGCTTCGCCGGAAACCCTCCGGGCGCTCCCGCAGCACGTTGTTGACGGTAGTAGCGTCGGAGACGATCACCATCGGGTTACCGAAGACATTCAGCCGGAACATGGGCCCGAACTCCCGGACCCACCCCGTCAGCCTGAGGTGCATCTGACGGCCGCTCAACTGCAGTGCGTTACCGACGAACGGATGGCCTGCCGGGCCCGGCAGGTCTTCGATCCGGCGCGAGTAACTGAGGGCTGGCACAGCGGCATTCGTGTTCATGTCCATGCTCGGCTTCCTGGTCAAGGCGGTCACTGGTTGACGGACGAGAGTTCGATTTTCGGGGCGTGGCTATGCAGCCTGCCCGCGATGTCCCGCGCCAGTTTTTCGATGTAAGGCGGCCTCACGATGGACAGATGGCTGCCACCGATGCGCGACACGCGCAGATGCTTGCCGAGCAGATCGTTCCAGCCCAGTGTCAGGTCGTCGCCTTCACCGCGATCGGCGGCGAAGAATGTCACCGGGGCTTTGGCCGGCAGCGCCCGATAGTCGTCGGCCGCCCTGGCGCTGGCCCGATAGAGAGCCAGCGTGCGTGCGACCTGTCCGGCATCGAGATGACTGGGTATGAGCGCCTCGCGCTTGCACACGGCAAGCATGGCGTCGATATCGCCCTGTCGCGCCAGATCCATCAACTCGCCGAAGGCCGGGTGCAGCCGTGCATCCGCCACGTGATTCACATCGGTGATCCAGGTCAGTAGCGCCCGGCATTCATCGGACGTGATCGGATGTTCGGCCAGGAGCCGAGCGCGCATGGCGGGACTGCTGGTATCGATCATCCCTACGAAGTGAACCGCCTTACCCGAGCTGAGCAGGCGGTGGGCGATCTCGTACGCGATCATGCCGCCGAGCGACCAACCGGCCAGGTAATACGGCCCCGAGGGCTGCACCTGGCGAATGGCGTCCAGGTACACCGTTGCCAGTTCGGCCATGCTCGAATACGGCGTCTCGCCTTCGGCGAGTCCCGTGGCTGCCAGGGCGTATACCGGCTGGTCGGCGTCCAGGTGCTGGGCGAGGTCGAAAGCGTATTGCACGCCGCCGCCGATGGCATGGATCAGGAATAGCGGATTCGCCTTTCCGCTGGGACGTATCGGTACGAGGTTCGGGTGCAGGTCGGATGTCTTGCTCGAATCGACGAAGGCAGCCAGGGCGCCGAGGGTCGGATACGAGAACAGATCGCGCAGCTCCAGATCCGTAACGCTGCGCTTGCGCAACTGCGAGACGAGTTGCGTCGCCAGCAGTGAGTGCCCGCCGAGCTCGAAGAAGTCATCGGTCACTCCCACCCTGTCCACCTTCAGGACCTCGGCCCAGACGGCCGCAATGGCCGTCTCTGTCGGTGTGGCCGGCGCGACATAGCCTGTGTCGTCATGCATCACCTCCGGCGCCGGCAGGGCCTTGCGATCGACCTTGCCATTGCTGGTCAGTGGCATCGTGTCCAGGACGACGAAATACTCCGGCACCATGTAGTCGGGAAGCGTCTTCAAAAGGGCGATGCGCAGGGCCGCCGGCTGCGGTACGACCTGCCCGTCGTGGGGAACGAGATAGGCGACCAGGCGAGCCACGCCCCGCTCGTCCGGACGGGCCAGCACCACGACGTCCCGCACGGACGAAAGCGCGGCGAGCGTCGACTCGATCTCGCCCAGTTCGATGCGCAGGCCGCGGATCTTGACCTGATGATCGCTGCGACCCAGGTACTCGATCGTGCCGTCCGGCAGATAGCGCGCGAGATCACCCGAGAGGTACATCCGCGCACCCGGCGTGGCGCTGAACGGATTGGGGATGAAGGTCTGCGCGGTCAGTTCGGGGCGATTGATATAGCCGCGCGCGAGACCGATGCCGGCGATATACAGGTGCCCGACCACACCGACGGGCACCGGGTTGAACGACTCGTCGAGGATGTGGATCTGGATATTCGCGATCGGCATGCCGATCGGCACGCAGTTCAGCGCGCTGTCCTTGCTGCACGGCCAGTACGTTACGTCCACCGAGGCTTCGGTCGGCCCATAGAGGTTGTGCAAGGCCACGTGGTCCCAGGTAGCAAAAAAGCGATGCTGAAGTTCCATGGGCAGTGCCTGCCCGCTGCACATCACCTGCCGCAACGAGCGACCGCTGTCCGGTTCCAGCTCGTTGAGGAATACGTCCAGCATAGGCGGCACGAAATGCGCGGTGGTGATGCCCTGGGCGTCGATCAGGCCCGCAAGGTAGGCCACATCCTGGTGCCCGGCCGGCTTTGCCACCACCAGCGTCGCGCCTTCGATCAGCGGCCAGAAGAACTCCCAGACCGATACGTCGAAGCTGAAGGGTGTCTTCTGCAGTACCCGATCCGCCGATGTCAACGGATAGGCTTCCTGCATCCATTGCAAGCGGTTGACGATGCCTTGCTGGTCGATGCCCACGCCCTTCGGCTTGCCGGTCGAACCGGAGGTGTAGATCACGTAGGCCAGGTTGGACGGCAGCGTGGCATGACCGGGGTTGCTGGCGTCGTAGGCGTTCAGTGCGTCCGCATCGCTGTCGAGGGAGAACACCGGAACGCCGGCCACGACCGGCGCGATGCCGAGCAGGTGGTGTTGTGTAAGGACCACCGCAGGGCGCGCATCGAGGACGATCGTGGCCAGGCGGTCCGTCGGATACGTGGGGTCCAGCGGCACGTAGGCACCGCCCGCTTTCAGGATGCCATAGAGCCCGACGATCATCTCCAGTGAGCGCTCGGTGCACAGACCCACCAGCACGTCCGGTCCGACGCCCAGTGATCGCAGGTGACGGGCCAGCTGGTTGGCCCGTGCATTGAGTTCCGCGTAGGTCAGGGACGCGCCCTCGTAGACCACGGCAATCCGGGCCGGGTCTCGGGCCACCTGCACCTCGAACAGCTGGTGGAGTGTCTGCGTGTCCGGCGTCACGTTCGGGTAGGTTGTCGCGGTGTCGTTGAAGCCGTGGACGAGTTGCTGGTACTCCGCGTCACCCAGCATGGTCAGTTCGCCCACGGCGCGCTCGGGCTGGTCGACGATCGACTGCAGCAGCTGGGTGAAATGCCCGGCCATGCGTTTGATCGTGCTGGCATCGAACAGGTCGGTGTTGTACTCGAACGTTCCGTGCAGGCCCTGCTTGTCTTCGGTCAGGGTGAGCGTGAGGTCGAACTTGGCCGAAACGCATTCGTGCGGCACGAGTTCGAGCTGCAAGCCGGGAAGCGCCAGGTTCATCGGTGCGTTCTGCAGCACCAGCATGACCTGGAACAACGGCGAGTAGCTGGTGTGGCGCTCCGGCTGCACCGCACCGACCAGCTGCTCGAACTGCACATCCTGATGCGTATAGGCATCGAGCGTGTTCGTGCGTACCTGTTTGAGCAGGTCGGTGAACCCGCGACCGAGATCCACCCGGGTGCGTAGTACCAGGGTGTTGACGAAAAGACCGATCAGGTCCTCGATCTCGCTGCGGTTGCGATTGGCGATCGGTGTACCGACGCAGATATCGCTTTGGCCTGAGTAGCGCGACAGGAAAACATTGAACGCCGCGCAGAGCGTCATGAACAAGGTGCTCTGCGTCTTCCGGCTCAGCAGCTGCAAGCGCGCGGCAAGCTCCGGTGGGATGGCGTAGGCCAGCGCGGCGCCATCCTGTCCCTGCATGGGCGGCCGCGGTCGATCCGTGGGCAAGGTCAGCAGGGTCGGGCTACCGGCCAGCTGTCGCTTCCAGTAGTCGAGCTGCCGATCCAGCACGTCACCGCGGAGCCACTGCCTCTGCCAGCTTGCGAAATCGACGTAACGCATGGGTAGCTCGGACAGAGACGGTGGTGCCCCCAGGGCGCGCGCCGCGTACAGCCTGCCGAGCTCCTTCACGAAAATGCCCATCGACCAGCCGTCGGACACGATGTGGTGCATGGTAAGGAGCAGCAGGTGTTCTCCGTCGCCCAGTTGCAGCAGGCTGCCGCGGACGAGGGGCCCCCGTTGCAGATCGAAAGGCGTGCGCGCTTCGTCGAGCATCAGCCATCGCGTTTTCACATCCCGCTCGGTCGGCGCCAGGGCACGCAGGTCGTGCAGGACAAGCATCACGTCCAGGTGCGACGCGATCGTCTGCAGCGGCGTGCCCTCCACACTGTCGAACGTCGCGCGCAGGGCGTCGTGACGGGCCACCACATCGTTGAGCGCGCCTTGCAGCGCGTCGACATCCAAACGGCCTTTCAAGCGCACGGCCGCCGGAATGTTATAGGTCGGGCTCTGCCCTTCCAGTTGGTCCAGGAACCAGAGGCGCTGCTGCGCGAACGAGAGCGGATACGCCGCGTCCTGCTCAAGCGGTTCCGATGCCGCCGGCCTTGCCTGCTCGGGCGCCGTATCCGGTGCGCGCTCGATCGACCTCATCCTCTCCAACAGTGAGGTCACCGTGGGCGCCTCGAAGACCACGTTCACCGGCACATCCACGCCGAACTCGGCACGCAGGCGGGCGACCAGCTGGGTGGCCAACAGCGAATGACCACCGAGTTCGAAGAAATCGTCGTCGGGAGCCACCGCGGGGCGTCCGAGCAGGTCCTGCCATATCCGGGCCATGACCTGTACCTGGTCGGCGTCGACGTTTTCGGTCGCAGCGCCAAGCGAGCGCGCCTCCGGAACCGTCGCGATGAGATCCGGGTATCTGACGTCGGTCCAGTAGCGTTCACCCGCGAACGGATACGTGGGCAAGCTGACACGGTGCGGATGTCCGGCGTTGTACAGCGCGCTCCAGTCGAATGCGAAGCCCTTGACCCATAGATCGAGCAGCTTGCCGAACTTGCCCTTGGCGACCCACGCCTGGACCGCGACCTGCATGTCCTCGTCGTCCGAAAGCACTGAGAACGCATTGCGCCTGGCCTGCCCACGGTAGACATCTTCGATGTCCAGATGGCCCTCTGCCACCGAAGCGAGTTTCAGCCGAAGGTCGTCGAGCGAATCGACCCGCAGTGCCAGGCGCTCCTCCATCGCCTCGCGGCCCACCTGCAACGTGTAGGCCACGCGGGCCAGGGTGAGGTCACTCGCGACGCGTTCCGGCGCGATCGTCGCCAATAGCTGCTCGACCCGCGCCTGCAACGTCGCTGGCGTGCGGGCCGAGAGCACGATCATGCCCGCGCCATGGCCAGCCTGCTTCGCACTTGCCTCGGTGTGCGCCGGCGCTATGTACTCTTCGATCACTACATGGGCATTCGCACCGCCGGCGCCGAAGGACGAGATCCCGGCAATCCGCGGGAACTCGCGCCGCTGGCCATCGACGTCCATGGTGGGCCGTTGCCACGGCGTACGTGCCTGTTGCACGAAGAAAGGTGTGTCGGCGAAGCGAATGTTCGGATTGGTCGTGGCCGCATGCAGGCTGGGCGCCAGGGTCTGGTGCTTCATCTGCATCAGGACCTTGCTGACGCCGACGAATCCGCTGGCACTTTCACTGTGCCCGACGTTCGACTTGGCTGAGCCGATCGCGCAGAACTGCTTGTCCTGGGTCCAGTGGCGGAAGGCCCTCGACAGCCCGGCGATCTCGATCGGATCGCCAAGGCTGCTGCCGGTGCCCTGCGCTTCGATGTAACTGACCGAGCGCGCATCGACACCCGCACGCTGGAGGGCGTCCGTCACCAACTGCGCCTGCAGATGCGGACTGGGCACCATGTAACTGTTGGTCTTGCCCCCCGAATTGATCGCGCTACCCTTTATGACGCCGTAGATGTGATCGCCATCGGCCACGGCGCGATGCAGGGGTTTCAGCACCATGGCGCCCACGGCCTCGCTGTCCACGAAACCATCGCCGTCAGCCGCAAACGACTTGCACCGGTCATCACCGGAAAGCATGTTCATCGACGCGAGGTCGATGAGTTGGGTCGGCGCGACGATCAGGTTCACGCCGCCGGCCACGGCAACCTCACTATCGCCGCTGCGGAGGCTTTCGATCGCCAGATGCATGGCCGTGAGGGACGACGAGCAGGCGGTATCCACGGCCAGGCTGGGGCCCTGGAAGTTGCTCATCCAGGAAATGCGGTTGGCCACCGACCAGAACCGCGCGCCCGTGGCGTAGTGTTCGTTGGTGACACCGACGAAGAGGCCGATCTTTCGGGTTCGGGCCAGGTTGACCGGCGTGTAGCCGGCATCTTCGATACTCGCATGCACCTCCTGCATGAACACGCGTTCCTGCGGGCTCATCAGTTGCGCTTCGCGCGGGGTGATGTTGAAGAAGAGGCGATCGAAGCGGTCCACGTCGTCGAGCAGGCCGGCCCACCTGGTGTACGTTTTGCCGGGCTGGTTCTTCTGTTCATCGAAGAACCGGCTATGGTCCCAGCGCTCGGTCGGCACCTCAGAAACGGAGTGGCGACCCTCGACCAGATTCTCCCAGAACTGGTTCACGTCGGCCGCGCCGGGATACCGTCCCGAAAGGCCAACAATCGCCACCTCGAACGTAGCCGCGACAACGGGTGCACTGGCAACCGTGGCGGAGACCCGGACAACGGCGGGGACGTCGCGCTGTACCGGCGGTGGGGCGGCGACAGGTTCCATCCCCGTCCAGCGCATCAGCGCCCCGGCATCGGTGCCGATGAAATGGTCGACCAGACTGTCGATATCACGGTGCTCGAAGAACAGCGTCGTGCTGACGCTGTCATGCCCGAACACCTCGCGAAGGCCGTTGGTCATCTCCATCACGAGGATGGAGTCGATACCGTATTCGTCGAAGCCGATGTTTGCCTGGATAGCGTCGAGGGGCAGCGTAAGCACCCGACTCACCAGCTTTCGGAACTGCAGGATGCTTTTTTCACGCAACGGCTTGTCAGCGAGGGTGCCCGTGAGATCGGTCATATCAGAAGTCGTCCGGTCAGTAGTCGGTCCATGAGTCGGCTTGGGATGAAAGACGCGCAAGCTGAATTGGTGGAGGCGGACGCAGACCGCACCGGTCTGGTCACACAGGTCGATATCGAGTTTCTGTACGGCGTCGCCCGCGCCCGTCCCGGCGCTATAGCGCACGATCGCCCACATGTGGCTCGTGCAAGGCGACAGCACTTCGAGTTTCTTCAGTGCGAACGGCAAGGCCAGCGCGATATCGTCCACGCCAGTCGTTGCCATTTGCAGGCCTAGCGATGCCTGCAACGCCGCGTCGAGCAGGCTGGGATGCAGCACGTACCGGGACAACGTCGACGCGACCGAGGAAGGCAACTCGATCTTTGCGAGCACCACGCCGTCACCGATGTAGATGTCCGTCAGCCCACGGAACGCGGGGCCGTACCGCAGTCCCTTCCGTTCGAACACGGCATAGCATTGCGCCGCATCGAGATGCGCCATGACACATTGGGCGCGAATGGCTCCCAATTCGTGCTGCGGCGTGACGGCATCGGACGGGTTGGCCCCCGCGCTCATGACGACCGTACCGCGTCCGTAGACGGCTGCGGGGCCCGACGAGTCGCCGAGCATCTCGTAGTGCATCGTTCCATCGGCACCGGGGCGCAGGGACAGCTGCACGTGAACACCCGACGATGTCGCCACCACGGGGCGCGCCCACACGACGTCGCACAGCGTCAGCCAGCGCTCCGACGGCAGCGCTTCGCGGGCACCGACCAGCGCCATCTCGAGTTGTGCGACCCCCGGCAGTACGTGCCTGCCGCCGACCTGGTGATCGGCGAGGAAGAATTCCCCACCCTGAAACGCGCTGCTGAAGCGGTGGCCGGAGGCGTTCGACGTATGGCGATGTAGCAAGGGATGGCGTGCCGGCGGCGCCACCGCCTGGTCCAGCCCGACCCAGCGCAGCATGGCGGCGGATTCGCTGGCGACGAAATGCGCCGCGAGCGCATCGATGGTCGGGTGTTCGAAGAACAACGTCGTCGTGACCGCCTCCTCCGCGCCGATCTCCCCGAACGCAGCACGCAAGGTGTTGGTCAACTCAAGCACGAGAATCGAATCGATGCCGTACCGCTCGAAACCGACACCGGCGTCGATACCATCCAACGGCATCTTCAACGCCCGCCCGATCACCCCCTTAAGCCGCCCCACCACCCGCTCCTGTAGGAGCCGATTCATCGGCGAACCCCCCGCCTCACCCTCCCCCGGGATCCCATCCACCGCCGACACCGACGCCTCACCCTCTACCGACGACGCCTCCACCCCCCGCTGCAAAACCACCCCATCACTCTCCGCCACAATCACCTGCTGCCCCAACTCATGCGCTGACGCGGCCGGGAACGTCACGTGCCGGAATCCCTCCTCGCGCAACACCGATTGCCAACGCGACGGCGACAGGCTCGGGCAGCCCGGTATCCGCAAGGCTTCGTCTTCGTACAACCACCATCCATCCAGCAAGCCGAACGTCAGGTGTGCCCATAGCTCGCAGCTGCTCAGTTCGTTGAGCATGAGCAAGCCGTTGCTGCGCAGGATGGCCTTGGCGTTGCGAAGGCTCTCGCGAATGTCCCGCGTCGCATGGAGCACGTTGGTGGCGATGACCAGGTCGTAGCCGCCCGCTTCCACGGCCTGTCCGTTCAACGGCCTGCCGATATCCAGCAACTGGTAGGTCAGGTAGGGGAATTGCGGGCCATACTTGCCCTCGGCATGGAGCAGGAAGGCACGCGACAGATCCGTGTAGCAATACTCCTCCACGTGCGCCGCATAGGGCGCAAGTCGCGCCATGATGCGTGCACTCGTCCCCCCCGTTCCGGCACCGATCTCGAGCATACGGATTCGCGCTTTCGGATCCTGCTGAATCCGTGCGCCGACAAAGGCGAGCACGCTGTCGCCGAGCGCGTCATTGAAATGATCCGCGACGGCGTTGCCCTGGTAGATACCCTCCACCAGGTGCATGGACGAGTCCGGGAACATCACGCTGGTGGCCGGCACGCGGCCACGCAGAATCGCCGGCAGCGCCCGCAGCATGGTGTCGACCAGGGTGACCTGCGCCCGCCTTACGTTGCCGATCTCCGTCCATGTCGCCTTGCGTTCGTTCCACTCGGCCCAGGCCTGGTCCGCGGAAGGCGTGCTGTAAGCACGGTCCTCGTCCCCCGAAGCGGCGAGCCAGGTGAGGCTGAAGGCAAGCCACCGCGCGTAGCCGGGATATAAATCCGGGGTACCGCTTCCGTCGGTCAGGCCAAGCGCCTGCAGTTCGCCGCGAAGAATGGCCAGCGACAGTCGGTCGATGTCCCGTTTGTCCCGGGCCAGCCGTGCCGTATCGACCGACAAGGACGTCCTTGACGGCTGATGGGCCACGACAGCCGCGAGCGATGGGAAGCCGGCCGTGTCCATACGCACGCTCGCGTGACCGATCAGGTCGTGCACGCCGTTCGGCGTATCCGTCGACAGGAGCTTGAGAAATCCCAGCTGCGGCACCGGCGCGCGGAGCAGGTTTTCGATGGCCCGCATGCCCTCCCTGGCGCCGATGGAGGCGACGCCTTGCTTCGCCATGCGTTCGCGATACACCGGTGAAGCGACGGCACCCACGTCGCCCCAGTAACCCCAGTTGATAACCTTCACCGGGTACGGCAGCCGTGCCGTCAACTGCAGCGCGTACGCATCTTCGAACGTGCAGCCGGCGGCGTAGTTGCTTTGGCCGGCGGCCTTGATGAAGCTGAGCATCGACGAGAAGAACAACAGGAAATCCAGGGGCAGTCCGCCGAACACCTGCGACAGCCGCACGCTCACATCCACCTTGGCCACCAGGCCCGCCCGCAAACGGTCTTCATCCATCTGGACCAGGCTTTTGTCGAGCAGATCGATGGCGGCATGCACGACACCGTGGATGCTCGGGAAACGTGCCAGGACCTCATCACGGGCACGCTCCAGCGCAAGGCGATCCGTCGCATCGGCGCGGATATAGAGCGGCGTCGGACCGAAAGCGCCCAGTCGCGACTGCGCGGTCTCGATAGCCTCGTCACGCGCACGCCGACCGATCCAGACGATATTCGCCCCGTGCGTGCGAATCATGTATTCGCTCCACACCTGACCGATACCACCCGCACCACCGACGACGACGTAGACGCCCCCTTGTCGATAGACAGGAGCCATCCCGTCGGTCGACGCCAGGTCGACAGGCAACAAGGTGGGTCGGAACCATTGACCCGAACGCCATGCCAAGGCGTTACCGCGGCTGTCGCAAGGCAGGCGGAACATCGCCTCGACGGGCCACGATCCGTCGAGCGGCAGGTCGACCAACCGGCACCGCCAGCGCGGGAACTCCTTGGCCATCGAGCCGATGAAGCCGTGCACACCGGCGTGCTCCGCCCGCACCGGATCGCCCCGATGAACTGCCTGGACCTGGCGGGTCACGACCGTCCATGTCAGCGGTAGCGTATCCAGGCCGAGCGCGATCAATGCCTTGACCAGACGGAAGCCAAGCACGACGCCGTGCTGCTGTCCGGCGATGAGGTCATCGTCGTCGTGGCTGATGCCGTGTTGTCCGCCGTCCGGTATCCACACCAGATGATCGATGGGCCCGAGCGCGCTGAGTTCACGCTGGATATCCGCTATCCCCGCTTCCCTCGGCAAGGTGAGCATCGCCGACGTCGGGAAGAGATCGCGCAATGCCTCGTGTTCCGTGAACGTGCCGCCGAGGATGACCAGCCGTTCGCTCGTCATCGACACACTGGGCTCGAGCGGCGGCTCGACGACGTCCCATGCGGGCATCAGGTAAACAGCGCGTTCACCGTTCGATGGCGCGGATGCCGGCAACGGCGTATCGATCCAGTAACGGTCGCGGGCGAAAGGATAGGTCGGAAGGCTCACACGGCGCGGTCGGGTCGTGCCGTAAAGCGTCTGCCAGTCGGACGTGCCGCCGTTGAGCCAGAGATCCAGTACCTCGTCCAGCCGATCCCGGACGGCTCGCGGCTGCACCGCGTTGCCCGAAGCGATCAAGGCCAGCGTGTCGCGCAGTTCGCTCATCGAACTGACGATCATGCCCACCCGGACTTCCATGGGTTCACGGCCCACCTGAAGCGTATAGGCGAGGTCGTGCAGTTGGATGCACTCCGCCGTGCGTGCCGACGATACAAACGCGAGAAGCGCTTGCACCTGCTCTCGCAGCCGGGTCTGATTACGCGCCGAAAGAAGCACGATCGCCGGACCGCCGATCACGGGTGCCGCCACCGCGCGCGGGACGTACTCCTCGAGGACGACGTGCGCATTCACGCCGCCGAAGCCGAACGAGCTCACGCCTGCGCGTCGTGGCAACCCATGACCCTGCCCGTCGAGCGGCACGGTCCATTCGCGTGTTTCCTGCAGCACGTAGAACGGGCTGTCGGCGAGGTCGATATAGGGGTTGAGGCTTTCGCTATGCAGGCTCCTGACCAGGGTGCGGTGCCGCATCTGCAGCAACACCTTGATCACGCCCGCCATCCCCGCCGCCAGTTCCAGGTGACCGATATTCGTCTTGACCGAGCCGATGCCGCAGTGGGGCAAGCCCAGCGCGGGTCCTTGCGTGTTTGCATAGAGCGCCTGGAACGCAGCCTTCAGTCCATTGATCTCCACGGGATCGCCCAATGGCGTGCCAGTGCCATGCGCCTCGATGTAGGTCACCGTGCGCGGATCGATGCCCGCCTGCTCATGCGCCTTCCTGACCACCGCCGCCTGGGCTTTCGGGTTCGGCGCAGTCAGCGAATTGGCGTGGCCGCCATGGTTCTCCGCGACGCCACGGATCACGCCGTGGATGTGGTCACCGTCACGCTCGGCGTCACTCAAACGCTTCAGCACGAGCATGGCCGCACCTTCGCCGCGCACGTAGCCATTGGCTTCACTGGAGAAGGTCTTGCAGCGGCCGTCGTCACAGAGCATGCCGGCCTTGTTGAAGCTGATGTGCGGCTCCGGCGTCACGATGGTGTTGACGCCACCAACGATGGCTATCGACGAGTCACCGTTTTGTAACGCCATGACGCCTCGCCTCAGCGCAACCAGCGAACTGGAGCATGCCGTTTCCACCGGCTCGCTCGCGCCGTGCCAGTCGAACAGATAGCTGATGCGGTTGGGACCGACCGACGGCACGCCGCCCGTCGACGCATACGCTTCGCCACCCATCCCGGCACGATGGACCAGGGTGCCGTAACCGGTCGCGCCGGTACCGACAAAGATGGACGTGTCGCTGCCGGATAGGGCCGGCCCCGCGTAACCGGCGTCTTCGAGCGCCTTCCAGACATGGATCATCATCAGTCGCTGCTGGGGATCCATCAGCTCGGCTTCCTTCGGCGATATACCGAAGAACAGCGGATCGAATTCATCGACGCCATCGATGAAGCCGCCCCAGGCGATCTTCGTCTCGCTCCGATCCCAGCGATCGGGCGGGATTTCACTGATGCAATCCCTGCCTTCGCGCAGGTTGTCCCAGAACGCAGCAAGGTCCCTGGCTTGCGGGAACTGCCCGCTCATGCCGATGATCGCGACCGGTTCGTTGGCGACGCGGCCCGGAAGCTCGTGCATCGACGTCGTGGGCGCAGCGCTCGACACCACCGTGACCGGCTCGGTAACAGCGAAACGCGCGGCCAGGCTATCGCTGTGTTCGCGCAGCAGATGGTCAGCCAGTCCGTCGAGCGTGGGATGCTCGAAGAAGATCGTCGGTGCCAGCCTCAGCTGGTAGCGCAGGTTCAACGCGTTGCTGAACTCGGTCAGCGAGACCGAGTCGAAGCCGAACTCGCTGAACGTCGTTCCACCATCCAGGTCCTCCGGCTTGACCTTGATCAGCCCCGAGACCAGGGTCACGAGTTCACCCTTGAGCGACGCCCCGAGGGTGGCGGCCGTCGCAAGTGGGGATGCGAGTGGCGCCGCCGCCGCCGATGCCGATGCCGATGCCGTGCCCTGCATCGTCATGCGGAGGTGTGCCGCGTCTCCGGCGACCACGAGCGCCTGGTTCGTACCTGCCGCAAAGACGTGTGCGAGCGCGCGGATGCCCTCGTCCGAGGCCATCGCGTGCATCCCCGACTGTTGCTGCAGCATCGCGCGCGTCGCCGTGTCCACGTGCATGCCGCCTTCGTCCCACAGAGGCCAGTTGATCGACAAGGTATGTCCCTGGCGATGTCCCGCCATGACGCGCCCGGCACGGTGATGGGCGAAGGCGTCCATGAAGCCATTGGCGGCCGCGTAGTCGGCCTGGCCCAGGCTGCCCAGCACAGCGGCGATGGACGAGAAGCAAACGAAAAAGTCGAGACCGATGTCCCGGCTTGCCTCATCGAGGTTGAGCGTCCCGGCGACCTTGGCGGCGAATACCTCGTGGAGTTCCTCCGGTGTCTTGGCGACAAGGAAGCTGTCCCGGATCACGCCTGCACTATGAATGATGCCGTCGAGGCTCTCGAATTCCTCCGGAATGCCGCGCACCAGCTGCGAGACCGCCTCGGCGTCGGCAACGTCGACCGCGTGGTAGCGAAGCGCCGCGCCCAGGGCCTCGAGCGGGCGAAGCCGGGCCTTGATCGCCTCGTCCAGCGGCGAACGACCCGTCAGGATAAGCACGGGATTCTTTACGCGACTGGCGATGTCGCGGGCGACGATCAGGCCCAGGCCGCCGGCTCCCCCGGTGATCAGGTACACGCCGTGTGCTTTCCACGGCAACGCCGCTTCGACCCTGGAGGCGAACTCCGTCCAGTGCGTCACCTGCCGCTCGCCGCGGACATATCGGACCTGTTGCGCATCGCCGACACGGTTCTCCCCGACCACCTTGGCCATGTCCTGTCCCGCTTCGACGGCGATGACCCGGCCCACGATGCGCGGGCTCTCCAGCTGCGCCGTGCGCAGCATGCCACTGAGTCCCTGGAGCATCTGAAGGTCGCCATCGCAGGGGACGAGCACCTGGATGAGGTGCTTGCCCGGCTGGCCAACCAGGGTTTGAATCGCGTCCAGCAACGTGGCGGCCGCCAACTCGTAGAGCCTGGCTGTGTCTTTGTCTTCCTCAATGACCAGACGACGCGCGTCCGGAAGATGCGCCTGGAGTCGCAAGGCGTCGACGCTATCGAGACCGGCGAACAACACGACTTCACTGGCGAACACGGGATCATCGCCCGCCGACGTGGCGGCGCCCTGGGCCGTCCACACGGGCTGCCAGGTCAAGGTTTCCACGGCTGCAGCCGACGCCACCGCCTGCACAACAGCCGCCTGCGTACCCTCCGGCACCCAGTAGCGTTCGCGCGCAAAGGGATACGTTGGCAAGCTGATACGACGCGGATGCGTGTCGCCGTACAACCGCCGCCAATCGACGGCGAAGCCTTTAACCCATCCGTCGAGCAGCCTGTCGAACTTGCCCTTGATCATCCATGCGTCGACGACGGCAGAGACATCGTCGTCGCCGGTGAACGTCGCCATGGCCTCCTTGTTGCGTTTGACCTGGCCGCGATACAGATCCGCCGAGTTCTCGCCGGTGAGCCAGGCGGCGAGCTTCTCGCGCAGTTCGTCCAGCGAGTCGACGCGGAGCGCAAGGCGCTCATCCATGGCATCGCGGCCCACCTGCAGCGTATATGCCAGTTCCGCCAGGGTCGTGTCCGCACCTGCCTCGATCGCTGCCAGAAGCTGGCCAACCTGCACGTGCAAGCGATCCTCATTGCGTGCGGACAGCACGATCAACGCGGGCATGTTCCCCATCCATGGCGTCGCGGTTGCGGCGTACTCTTCGATGACGATGTGCGCATTCGCACCGCCCGCACCGAACGAGGATATACCGGCAATCCGCGAGCCTTCTTGCACGAGCCCGTTGACCTGCCGCGTCGGGCGTGGCCATGGCGCGAGGTCTTGCTGGACGACAAACGGGGTGTCGGCGAAGTCGATGTTCGGGTTGAGCACACGGGAGTGCAGGCTCGGCACCAGCTGCTGATGCTTCATCTGCAGCAGCACCTTGGTCACCCCGGCGATGCCCGCCGCGCTCTCACAGTGGCCGATGTTCGATTTGGCTGAGCCAATGGCGCAGAACTGCGTGTCGGACGTCCAGCTCCGGAAAGCCTTAGACAGGCCGGCGATCTCGATCGGATCGCCAAGACTCGTGCCCGTGCCGTGCGCCTCGATGTAGCTCACCGAACGCGCGTCGATGCCACTTCTACGTAGCGCCTTCTCAACGACCTTCGCCTGTGCATTCGGGTTGGGCACGGTGTAGCCATTCGTCTTGCCGCCGTGGTTCACCGCCGTGGCCTTGATCACGCCGTAGATGTGATCGCCGTCGGCCTTCGCCTGTGCGAGGGGTTTGAGCAGCACCGCACCGACGCCCTCACCCGGCACGTAGCCTTCGCCGCCCTCGCCAAAGCTTTCGCAGCGGCCCTTGCCGGAGATGAACTTGCCCTGGGCGAGCATGAGGTACTTGTTCGGATGCACCGAGACGTTCACGCCGCCGGCCACGGCCACCGCGCAATCGCCGCGCTGAAGGCTCTGGCAGGCCAGGTGGATGGCGGTCAGCGACGACGAACACATCGTATCCAGCGCCATGCTGGGACCGTTGAAATTGAAGAAATACGAGATACGGTTTGCGATGGACGCCGGACTTCCGGGCATGGCGATAAATCGTCCTCTCGCCTGCTCCTGCGCACCGTAGAGCTGATACTCCTCATACATGACACCGACGAACACGCCAACGTCGCTGTCTTCGGCCACATTGTCCCGCGTGTAGCCCGCGTCCTCGAGCGTGGCGTGCACGCATTCGAGGAAGAGGCGTTCCTGCGGATCCATCAGTTCCGCTTCGCGCGGCGAGATATTGAAGAACAACGGATCGAAGAGATCGACGCCGTCGATGAAGCCACCCCACTTGCCATACGTCTTGCCTGGCTGGCTGCGATCCTCGTCGAAGTACGCCGCGTGGTCCCACCGCTCGACGGGAATCTCGGTGATGCTGTCCTTGCCCTGGCTGAGGTTGGCCCAGAACGCCGCGAGATTGCCCGCCTGCGGATAACGACCGGCAACACCGACGATAGCGATGTCGCTAGTGCCAGGATCGCTACCGCGCCTGCCGAATCGCGACACGCTGCGATCGGTCGATACCGACTTGGCGTGACCGGCAGGCATGGCAACGGGTCGCGGCGCCGCCGCGACAGGTGGCTCGCCAACCAGCGCTGCGAGGCGTGCACCGTGACCCTGGAGGAAGTAGCCCGCCAGTGCACCCAAGCTCTGGTATTCGAAGAACAGCGTCTTGGGTAGTGGTCCGAAGGATGTCTCGAGCTTGACGGTCAGGTCGAGAATGAGTACGGAGTCGATGCCGTAGGCTTCCAGCGCTGCCTCGGGGTCGATCTTGTGGGGCGGCAGTTTCAGCGTTGCCGACACCAGATGGACCAGATAGCGGATCGCTCTTTCGCGCATGTCGGCGGGCGTGGCCTGGCCGACATCCGCGACGATCGTTTCGACGGGCTCGACCGGCCCGCGCGCGGCCGCCACGGAAGCGTCGGTCAGAAGCGTGGCTTTCAGCTGGTCTATCCGCCCTTCCGCGACGAGCACCTGGGGCAAGCCGCTTGCCATGGTTCGAGCCAGGGCAGCGCAGCCGATGTCGGTCCGCAACGGTGTCATGCCGGTCTCTTGCAGCATGTGGCGGCGCGTACCCGCATCGACCTGCATGCCGCCCTCGTCCCAGAGCGGCCAGTTCACCGACAGCGTCTTCCCATGGCGCAGGCCCTGCGCGACCATCTCGCTGCGATGCTGCGCAAAGGCGTCCATGAAGCCATTCGCCGCGGCATAGTCCGCCTGCCCGACATTGCCCCGTACGCCCGCGATGGAGGAGAAACAAAGGAAGCAATCGAGCGCCAGGTCCCGGCTGGCATCGTCGAGGTTCAACGTGCCGGCCACTTTGGCGCGCAGCACCTCCTGCAATTCCTGCTTCGTCTTCCTGATGATGAAGCTGTCACGCAGTACGCCCGCGCTATGGATGATGCCGTGAAGTCCGAATCTCGCCGATATACCGTCGACGCAGCGACGAACGGCTTCGCGATCGCCGATGTCGAGCGGCATGTAATGCACGACCGCCCCGATGGCCTCGAGCTCGGCAAACCGGGCTTGCATTGCATCCGTGAGTGGGGAGCGGCCGGTCAGGACGAGCGTCACGCCCGGGGCTTGCCGGGCCATGTCACGTGCGAAGATCAGGCCAAGTCCACCGGCACCTCCCGTGATCAGATAGGTAGCACCCGCCCTCCATACCGGCGCCATCTCGGACGAGGGCTGCTTCCACTCGGCCCAGCCGCCTACCTGGCGCGCGCCGTCGAGATAGCGCATCTGGTGTGCCGCGCTGTCATGGTTCTCGAGCAACGCGCGAACGATGTCCTGCCCCGCCTCGACCCCGATCACGTGGCCGACGACGGCGGGATTCTCCAGCGCCGCCGTACGCAGCATGGCGCCCAGGCCGGCCAACGTCTGGCCTATGCCCCTGACCGGCACGACGACCTGTATCAGGAACTGTCCCGGCTGGCTGCCGTGCGACTGGATCTGTTCCAGCAGCGTGCCGGCAGCGAGCTCGTAGGTCGTCGCGACGTCCTCGCCTCCGACGATGGCGATACATGTGGCACCGGGCCACCGACGGGTCACTTCGTCCTTGCTTTCGCCTTCGAGGCCGCAGAGCAGCAGCAGATGACGTGCCACGGAGCGGCGACCGGTGGGCTCACCCCTGAGCGCCTGTGCTTCCCACACAGGCCTCGCCAACAGTGTCTGCGGCACCATCGAAGCGCTCGCCTCGGCAAGAACGATCGATGCGCGCAACACGAGTCGGGTCAAGCGCACACACACCGCACCGGTGTCGTCGCAAAGGTCGACATCGATCCATCGGGATGCGCCGTCCGAATCCGCCACGGCACGCTCCGTCACGACGGCCCACATGCCCGGAACGCAGTCCGCGATGACTTCCAGTGAACCCAGTGCCACAGGTAGCCATAGCGTGGCATCGGTGGTGGCGGCCGGAGCGGCCACCAGGCCGATCGCGGCCTGCAGCGCAGCGTCCAGCAAGGCCGGATGCAAGGTATAGCCGTCCATACGCAATGATGTCGGGAGCATGATCCGCGCGAGTGCGCGCTGCGCTCCCACGAACACCTCGCCCAGGCCCTGGAAGCCGGCGCCATAGTCCAGGCCCATCGCTTCGAACAAGGCATAGCATTCGGCGGCGCCGAGATGCGCGATGGCACATTCGAGGCGAAGGGCGGCGAGATCGTGCGTGACGATATAGCCGTGAGTCTCGCCCACCGGTACGGACACCGCGCCGTGGCTATACGTCACGGTGTCGCCGTCATCCGCATCGCGGTAGATCTCGAAGTGCACGCCACCGGCTTCATGTGGCACCAGGGCGATATGCAGTTCGATCCCCCCGGCATCGACGACCGCGGGCCGCGCCCAGACGATATCGTTGAGAACCAGGCGGCCACCCTCGTCCATCGCTTCGAGGGTCGCGCGGTACGCCATCTCCAGGTGCGCTACGCCGGGGAGAACGCGTAGACCACGCACGACATGATCGGCCAGGAAGAACTCGTTGCCATGGAAGCGCGAGCTGAAGCGCTGCACCGTGAACGTCGAGGTATTGCGGTGCAGTAGTGGATGCAGGAGGGCTTCGTCGCCCTGACCGCCATGCAAGGAGGCCGGCCCAGCCGGCACCCAGTAGCGCTCGCGCGCAAACGGATACGTTGGCAGGCTGATCCGACGCGGTCGCGTTTCGCGGTAAAGACGCTGCCAGTCCACAGGCAGGCCACGTACCCAGAGCTCGAGCAGCTTCCCGTACTTTCCCTTGGCGATCCAGGCATCCACGGTAGCGGCCATGTCGGCGTCGCCGGCAAGGCCCGCCAGCGCCTCCTTGTTGCGTTTGACCTGACCGCGATACAGCTCATCGATCGCCGCCTCGCCTGCGAGGTACGCACCGAGCTTCTCGCGCAGTTCATCCAACGATTGCACGACCAGTGCAAGCCGCTCTTCCATCGCGTCCCGTCCCACCTGGAGCGTAAACGCGAGGTCGTGCAGTGACGGCGTGGACATTCCGTCGCCCGAGCCAAGGTAGTCCGACAGCCCCTGGGCGCGCTCACGAAGGCGTTCGTCGTCACGTGCGGATATCACGACCATGACAGGGCCATGGTCATCTTCCGACGCCACCGCCGTTGGCACATATTCTTCGATCACTACATGGGCGTTCGCCCCGCCGGCACCGAACGAAGAGATGCCGGCGATCCTTGTACCTTCCGTCGCCACCCCATCGATGTCGCGCATCGGCCGCGGCCATGGCGCCAGTGCCTGTTGCACGACGAACGGCGTGTCGTCGAAGTCGATGTTCGGGTTGAGCACGCCCGAATGCAGGCTAGGCACGAGTTGCCGATGCTTCATCTGAAGCAACACCTTGGTCACGCCCGCGATACCCGCCGCACTCTCACAGTGACCGATGTTCGACTTCGCCGAACCGATGGCGCAGAACTGCGTGTCCGGCGTCCAACTCCGGAATGCCTTCGACAGGCCAGCGATCTCAATCGGATCGCCCAGGCTGGTACCGGTGCCGTGGGCTTCGATATAGCTCACGGCGCGCGCGTCGATGCCGCCTTCGCGCAAGGCCTGCTCGATCACCTTCGCCTGCGCATTCGGATTGGGCACGGTATAGCCATTCGTCTTGCCACCGTGGTTGACCGCCGTGGCCCTGATCACGCCGTAGATCTGGTCGCCGTCGACGATCGCCCGGTGCAGTGGCTTGAGCAGCACGGCACCGACGCCCTCGCCCGGCACGTAGCCTTCTCCGCCTTCGCCGAAGCTTTCGCAGCGGCCCTTACCGGAAATGAACTTGCCCTGGGCGAGCATGAGGTACTTGTTCGGATGGATCGAGACGTTCACGCCGCCCGCGATCGCCACCTCGCAGCCGCCGCGTTGCAGGCTCTGGCAGGCCAGATGGATGGCGGTCAGCGACGACGAACACATGGTGTCCAGGGCCATGCTCGGGCCACGGAAGTCACTGAAGTAAGAGACCCGGTTGGCAATGGACGCGGGATGGCCCGGCACCGCGATGCCCTTCCCCCGAGCCTGCTCCTGCGCGCCGTAGAGCTGGTACTCCTCATACATGACGCCGACGAACACGCCGACGTTGCCGTCGTCCGCCACGTTGTCCCGCGTGTAGCCCGCGTCCTCCAGCGTGGCGTGCACGCATTCGAGGAACAGGCGCTCCTGCGGATCCATGAGCTCCGCTTCGCGCGGTGAGATGTTGAAGAACAGCGGATCGAAGAGATCGACGCCGTCGATGAAGCCGCCCCACTTGCCGTAGGTCTTGCCGGGCTGGTGACGGTCAGCATCGAAATAGAGCGTGTGATCCCACCGTTCCACCGGAATCTCGGTAATGCTGTCCTTGCCCTGGCTGAGGTTGGACCAGAACACATCGAGATTGCCCGCCTGCGGATAGCGACCGGCGACACCGATGATGGCAATGGCGCCCACCTCTACGGCGTTGACGGCTTCGTCTCGCCCCCGCGCTGCATAACGCGACCGCGACTGCTGAGGGTCGACCGGTACAGACGTGGCTTGCTGCTTTTTCGTGGCGGAAGGAGCGGATAAAGCTGCCGCGACAGCTCCTCTTTCGCCCAGCAATGCGGTCATGGCGGCAGCATGTTGCGCCAGGAAATAGCCACTCAAGGCAGCGATGGTCTGGTACTCGAAGAACAAGGTCTTCGGCAGTGGACCAAACGTTTTTTCCAGGGAACGGGTCAGGTCCAGCACCAGCAGCGAATCGATCCCATACGTTTCCATCCGTGCCTGGGCGTCGATCCTCTGCGCCGGAAGCTTCAGCGTGGTCGACAGGAAGCGCACGAAGTAAGCCACGGCGCGTTCGTGAAGTGCGTCCGCCGTGTCGGCCGACGTCGGTGACGTCGCCGGTACCGACGCATGCGAGGCCTCGACCACCGTGGGAGCGTCTTCCGACCGCGCGGCAACCGGCCGGAAACCCAGCGATGTCATGCGCACGCAGACGACACCGTCGTCGTCGCATAGGTCGATGTCGACGCCGTCTGTCACGGATCGAATCACCGCCCACATGCTCGCGACGCAAGGCGCGAAGATATCTAGTGACCCCAGCGAGAACGGCAGCATCAGCACGGGCGCGTCCCTGCCTTCAACGAGGGACTGGCCGATCGTGGACTGGAGTGCGGCGTCGAGGAGGCCCGGATGGAGGACGTAGTCGGCATGCGCCGCACCAACGGTGTCCGGCAGGGTGACGCGTGCCAGCGACACGTTCTCGCCCACGAAGAGTTCGCTCAGGCCACGGAAGGCGTTGCCATAGTGCAGGCCGATCGCATCGAAAGCGGCGTAGCAGGTCGCAGCGTCGAAATGACCGCGGGTGCATTGTGTGCGGAGCGTGGCGATGTCAGCCGCTGGTGGCGCGATTGCTCCGATCGCCTTCCTGACCACACCACGACCATGGACGATCATGCCCGCGTCCATACCCGAATGAATGTCGTAGCCCACGTCGCCGTTATCTTCCAGGTGCAGCGAGACATGGAGATCCACCGCCTGCGCTCCCACTACGACGGGACGGGCCCAGACGATGTCGGTCAGGCGCAGGTGGGTGGCACCCCCCATGGCCTCGCTCGCGGCGAAGCGCGCCATCTCCAGTTGGGCGACCCCCGGTAGTACACGGCTATCGACCACCACGTGATCGGCCAGCACGAACTCGCTGCCGTCGAAACGACTGGTGAAACGTGGCCCGGACAGCGTCGACGAATTGCGCTGAACCAACGGGTGCAGCGCGGTGCGGGCGTGCAAGTCCGTTGGCGCCCGTCCGTTTCCGCCGGGCACCCAGTAACGTTCCCGCGCGAAGGCATAGGTCGGCAGGCTGATGCGGCGTGGCTGCCCCGCGCGATACAACCCACGCCAGTCGACAGCGTGGCCGCGCACCCAGAGCTCGATGAGTTTGCCGAGGTCTACGGTCTGAGCCATGTCTTCGTCGGTCGCTGAGGCCGTCACGGCTTCCCTGTTGCGAGCGACCTGGCCGCTATGAAGCTCGTCGATACCGCGGTCGCCGTCAAGAAAACGCTCCAGCTTGTCGCGCAGTTCGGCGAGCGTGTAAGCGACCATACCGAGCCGCTGCTCCATGGCTTCGCGCCCGACCTGAAGCGTATAGGCCAGGTCGACCAGATCGATCTCCGCCTCGGCGTGCGGTGAGGCAAGGAAGCCGACGAGCTCTCGCACCTGTTCGCGCAGCCGCTCGTCGCTACGGGCCGAAAGGAGCACCGCGACCGGGTCGGCGACGGCTGCTAGCCGCGGGGACGACGGAACGTATTCCTCGAGCACCACGTGCGCATTGACACCGCCAAAGCCGAACGAGCTCACGCCTGCACGGAGAGGCAGCACCTGTCCCTGCGCGTCGCGTGCGGGTATCCACTCCCGCATTTCCTGCAACACGTAGAAGGGGCTGCCAGTGAGGTCGATGTATGGATTGAGACTGTCACTGTGCAGGCTCTTGACCAGGGTCCGATGCTTCATCTGCAGCAGGACCTTGATAACGCCGGCCACGCCTGCCGCCAGCTCGAGATGTCCGATGTTCGTCTTGACCGAGCCGAGGCCGCAGTGGGGCGAATCCGCTGTCGACCCTGCGTAGAGGTCCTTGAACGCGCCTTTCAATCCGCTGATCTCCACCGGGTCCCCCAGCGGGGTGCCGGTGCCGTGCGCCTCGATATAGCCCACGCTGCGCGGGTCGAAGCCGGCCTGTCGATGCGCCTGCCGAACCACGGCCGCCTGAGCGTGCGGATTCGGCGCGGTGAGCGAATTGGCGCGGCCACCATGATTCTCAGCGGTACCGCGTACGAGCCCGTAGATGTGGTCACCGTCGCGCTCGGCATCCGACAACGATTTCAGCACCAGCATGGCGACACCTTCGCCACGCACGTAGCCGTTGGCGTCGCCGGAGAACGTCTTGCAGCGGCCGTCTTCGCTGAGCATGCCGGCTTGCCCGAAACTGATGTGCAGCTCGGGGTTGATGATGGTGTTCACACCGCCGGCGATCGCTACGCGGCAGTCGCCCCGCTGGATGGCGAGGACAGCACGCCTCAGCGCGACCAGGGAACTCGAGCACGCCGTTTCCACCGGCTCGCTCGGGCCGTGGAAGTCGAGGTAATAGCTCATCCGGTTGGGGCCCACTGAGGCGACGGCACCGGTCGAGGAATAGCCTTCGATGGCGGCACCGGAGCGACTGATCAGCGCGCCATAACCGCTGGCCATGGTGCCGACGTAGATCGCGGTGTCGCTACCGGTCAAGGCAGAGCCACCGTAGCCCGCATCCTCCAGTGCCTTCCAGACGTGGGTCATCATCAGGCGTTGCTGGGGATCCATCAGCTCCGCCTCCTTCGGTGAAATACCGAAGAACGTCGGATCGAACTCGTCCATGCCGTCGATAAAGCCGCCTCGCGTCACGGTGCCTGCCTGTCGCTCAGGCACGCGCTCGTCGTGCCAGGCGGCCCAATGCGTGCGCTGGGCGGGCATGTCGGCAATGCAATCCCTGCCTTCGAGCAGGTTGCGCCAGAAAGCGTCGATGTCTCTTGCCTGCGGAAACTCACCACTCATGCCGACGATCGCGATCGGCGCGTTCGTGGGCTGGGTCTGCCCTGTCGTGGAGGCGGCTAACGTCGTCGCCATCCGACGCCGTCCACGCGATCGACCGCCTTCGAACGGCGTCGGGTGGGCCACCGCAATCGCTGACGGTGAGGCGGTGTCTGCGACCATGGCCGACGGTTCCGGCCGTGCGAGCTGTGGCTCGAGCGCCGCCGCATGCTCGCGAGCAAGATAGCTGGCCAGGCCATCGAGCGTGGGGTACTCGAAGAAGATCGTCGGTGTCAGGTCCAGGCGATACTGCTGGTTCAACGCATTGCTGAACTCGGTCAGCGAGATCGAATCGAAGCCGTACTCGCTCAGGGAGGTGTCGCCATCGATGTCCTCCGGCTTGACCTTGATCAACGACGACACGGTGGCGGCGAGTGCACGGAGCAGTAACGCGGACAAGCCTTTCCCAGGCGAGACCGCAGGCTGCTCTGAAGCATCCCTTGAAGGTGGCGACGCGACCGTCCCGTGTGGCTCACCCATCACGGCTTCACGAATGCGGGCCGTGTCGCCCGCCACGACGAGCATCTGGGTCTGCCCCCCATGTAACGCCTGACGCAGGGCCAGCACGCCGCTGTCGGTGGCGAGGGCATGCATGCCCCACTGCTGGAGCAGCATCGCGCGCGTAGCGGCATCCGCCCGCATGCCGCCTTCATCCCACAGCGGCCAGTTCACGGACAGCGTACGGCCGTGACGTTCCCCGCGCGTCACCTGACTTGCGCGGTGGTGGGCAAAGGCGTCCATGAACGCATTCGCTGCCGCATAGTCGGCCTGCCCCACGTTGCCCACCGCACCGGCGATGGACGAAAAACAGATGAAGCAATCCAGCGCCATGTCACGGCTGGCCTCATCCAGGTTCACCGTGCCAGCCACCTTCGCGGCAAGCACCTCGTGAAGCTCCTGCGGTGTCTTCCTGGCGATGTAGCTGTCGCGCACGACGCCGGCGCTGTGCACGATGCCGTCGAGGCTTTCGAATGCCTCCGGGATACCGCGAACCAACTGGGTTAGGGCGACGGCATCGGCCACGTCGACCGCGTGGTACTGAACGACGGCACCCAGGGTCTCGAGCTGGCGAATGTGCGCCGCGATCTGTTCGTTCACCATCGACCGGCCCGTCAGGATCAGCACGGGATTCCGGACCTGACGGGCGATCTCGCGCGCGAAGATCAAGCCCAGGCCGCCGGCGCCACCCGTAATCAGGTAGACCCCTTGCGCCTTCCACACACTGGAAAGAAGCGTGTCTGCGCCAGGTACGTGTTCGCGCCAGCCGGCGACCTCGCGCCGGCTTTCCGTGTATCGCACGTGTTGCGCCGGGTCGCCGTGGTTTTCCCGCAGTGCCTGGGCGATGTCCTGACCGGGCTCCACGGCAATCAACTGGCTGACGATGCGCGGGTTCTCGCGTTGCGCCGTGCGCAGCATGCCACCCAGTCCGGCCATCGCCTGACCCGCACTCTGCGTGGGCACGACCACCTGGATCAGATGCTTGCCGCTACGGCTGGCCAGCGACTGGATCTGCGCCAGAAGCGCGGCCGCTGCCGCTTCGAAGCGGTGAACCAGGTCGGGGCCGGTCTCTGGCAACAGACAGACCGCATCGGGGAAATCGGCTTCGACGTCGGGCGTGCCGCCATCGCAAAGCATGACGACATGGCTGGCGTACGCGGTGCCGGTGGTGGCACTGGGCGCCGCAGATTCCCATGCCGGCTCCATCAGCAGGGTCCGCACGGGCTTACCGGGCACCGCGACCGATGTCGCCGGTCTCAGGCTGAACTCGATGAAGCGTACGCAGACACGGCCGTGCTCGTCGCACAGATCGACATCGAGACGTTGCACGCGGTCGTCCGGCCGGGTGCCGGCGCTATATCGCACCACCGCCCACATCGCCGCCGGGCAGGCGCCGAGTATCTCCAGCCCACCCAGCGCGAAGGGCAACATCAACGTTCCGTTGCTCAGGCCGAGCGTCGCCTGCAGGGCGGCGTCGAGCAGGCTCGGATGCAGCACATAGCCACTGGTCGGTGCCGCCGGGGGCAACGCGATCCGCGCGAGAACCTGTCGCTTCCCGACAAACAGTTCAACCACACCCTGGAAGGCCGGACCGTAGTTCAGGCCGACGCGCTCGAAGCGCTCATAGCATTGCGCTGCATCGACATGCGACACGTCACATTGCGCACGGATGGCTGCGAGGTCGTGCGCCATCACGGCATCGTTCGCCGCGGCGGCAGCGGCGAACACCGAGCCCTGGCTGTACGTCACCGCTTCGCCATCATCGCCGTCGCTGTAGATGTCGAATCCGAGCTCGCCGGGCTCTTCGGGGTAGAGCGCGACGTGAAGCTCGATACCTTCGGCGCCGACGGTGACCGGCCGGATCCAGGCGACGTGCTTCAGCCGCAACGGACCGGCGCCGGCGCCCATGACTTCGCTGGCCGCCTGTCGTGCCATTTCGAGCTGTGCGACGCCCGGGAGCATACGCATGCCCTGCACCACGTGGTCGGCGAACACGAACTCGTCGCCAGTCAGTCGCGTACTGAAGCGCAGTCCGTCCACATCCGAGGTGTTCCGCTGCAACAGGGGATGCAGGACGTTCGTGATGCCACCCGCGCCTACCGAGGCTGTCGGACCCAGAGGTATCCAGTAGCGCTCGCGGGCGAACGGATACGTCGGCAGGCTGACACGGCGCGGCCGGTCGCCACTGCCGTCGTAAAGGCGCTGCCAGTCGAAGGTCAGACCCTTGACCCAGAGGTCGAGCAACTTGCCGAACTTGCCCTTGCGGATCCAGGCCTCGACGACGGCGTCCATATCCTCGTCGTCCGTGATGGCCGCCAGGGCTTCCTTGTTGCGTTTTACCTGGCCACGGTAAAGGTCGTCGATCGCGGTATCGCCGGCCGCGTAGGCCGTCAGTTTCTCGCGCAGCTCGACACGTGAACCGACGACGAGAGCGAGCCTCTCCTCCATCGGCTCCCGCCCGACCTGCAGCGTATATGCGAGATCGGCCAGCGAGATGTCCGCGTCCGACGCCAGTGCAGCCAGGAGACGTTCCACCTGTTCGCGGAGACGATCTTCGTGACGTGACGACAAGACGACCAGCGCCGGTCCCTCCGACGCACGCGACGCGGCAGGCGCCGCGTATTCCTCGATCACGACATGGGCATTCGCACCACCTGCGCCAAACGAGGAGACCCCGGCGACGCGTGGCCGTTCGCGCCGGTCCAGCACCGGTCGCGGCCATGCAGCGAGCTCCTGCTGCACGACGAACGGCGTGCCGCTGAAGTCGATATTCGGATTGAGAATGCTGGAATGCAGGCTCGGTACCAACTGCCGGTGCTTCATCTGCAGCAGCACCTTGGTCACCCCGGCGATGCCGGCGGCACTCTCGCAGTGGCCGATGTTGGACTTGGCCGAACCGATGGCACAGAACTGCGTGTCCTGCGTCCAGCTCCGGAAAGCCTTCGACAGACCGGCAATTTCTATCGGGTCGCCAAGACTGGTTCCCGTACCGTGCGCCTCGATGTAACTCACCGCTCGGGCGTCGATACCGCTTCGACGCAAGGCCTGCTCGATCACCCCGGCCTGCGCGTTCGGATTGGGCACGGTGTAACCGTTGGTCTTGCCACCGTGGTTCACCGCCGTGGCCTTGATCACGCCATAGACGTGGTCGCCATCGGCGATCGCCTGGGCTAGCGGCTTCAGCAGTACCGCACCGACGCCCTCGCCCGGCACGTAGCCCTCACCGCCTTCGCCGAAGCTCTCGCAACGGCCCTTGCCAGAGATGAACTTGCCCTGGGCCAGCATCAGGTACTTGTTCGGATGCACCGACACATTCACGCCACCGGCTACGGCAACCGAACAATCACCACGCTGCAGGCTCTGGCAGGCCAGGTGGATCGCGGTCAGCGACGACGAGCACATCGTGTCCAGCGCCATGCTGGGGCCGTTGAAGTTGCAGAAATACGAGATGCGATTGGCCACCGAGGCGGCGCTGTTCAACATCGCGACGTTGCGGCCCCTCGCCTGCTCCTGCGCGCCGTAGAGCTGGTATTCCTCATACATCACGCCGACGAATACGCCGACATTGCCCGGCCCGGCACTGGCATGCGGGGTGACGTTATCCCGGGTGTAGCCGGCATCTTCGAGCGTCGCGTGCACGCATTCGAGGAACAGGCGCTCCTGCGGATCCATCAGCTCCGCTTCGCGCGGCGAAATGTTGAAGAACAGTGGATCGAAAAGATCGACACCATCGATGAAGCCGCCCCACTTGCTATAGGTCTTGCCCGGCTTGGTGCGGTCTTCGTCGAAGTAGAGCCTATAGTCCCAACGCTCTGGCGGAATCTCAGTGATGCTGTCCTTGCCCTGGCTCAGGTTGGCCCAGAATTCCTCGAGGCTACCTGCCTGCGGATAGCGGCCCGCCAGACCGATGATCGCGATATCGCCCATCTCATCGACGGGTCGGCCCTTTGGGGTACGCGGTGCGTCCCGGGGGCTCTCCTGCACCGCGCCATAGCGGGGACGGCGTGGCACGGGCACGGTGGCCGTGGACTCCGCGTTATCCACTGTCGGCTGCGTCGCGGGCGAATCAGTAAGTGCCTCGCCCAGCACTTCGCCAAGACGTACGGCATGCTCCTGGAGAAAATAGCCAGTCAGTGCGGCGATGGTCCGGTACTCGAATAGCAGGGTCTTGGAGAGCGTCCCAAACACCTGCTCGAGCGCCCGCGTCAGGTCCATGACGAGGATCGAATCGATGCCGTAGGCTTCCATCGCCACGCGGGCGTCGATGCTGTTTGCGGGACGCTTGAGGGTGGTCGACAACAACCGGACGAAATAGCGGATGGCCTTCTCGCGAAAGCCATCGGCATGCACGGGCTGGGCCGTCGAGGGTATGGCAGCGACCGCAGGCCCGGCGACCATCAGACTCGAGGTGAAGCGGCGTATGTCACCCTCGGCCACGAGCACCTGTGGCAGTCCACTGGCGAGCGCCAGTGTCAGAGCACTGCGGCCACTCGCCGTGCGCAGCGGTATCAACCCGGTGTCCTCGGCCATGCGTTGACGCGTGCCAGCATCCACCTGCATGCCGCCCGCCTCCCACAGCGGCCAGTTCACGGACAGCGTCCGCCCATGCCGCTGTCCCTGGGCGACCTTGCCGGCGCGCTGTTGGGCAAAGGCATCCATGAAGGCATTGCCCGCGGCATAGTCGGCCTGGCCGACGTTGCCAAGCGCCCCCGAGGTCGATGAGAAGCAAACGAAACAGTCCAGTGCGAGATCGCGGCTGGCCTCGTCGAGGTTGAGCGTGCCCGATACCTTGGCGAGGAAGACATCCCGCAACTCGTCCCGGGTTTTTCGTGCCATGAAGCTGTCGCGCAGGATGCCAGCGGCGTGAAGGATGCCGGTCAGGCCACCCGAGGCGGCGTCGATCGCCCGCACCTGATCCAACACGGCGGCACGGTCACCCACATCGAGCTGGCGGTAGTGGGCAGACGCACCGAGCACTTCGAGGTCATTGATCGCGCGTCGCGTCGCCTCGGTCGACGGCGAACGCCCGGTGAGTACCAGCGTCGCACCACGGGTTTGCTCGGCAATGTCACGGGCGAAGATCAACCCGAGGCCGCCGGCACCGCCGGTAATCAGGTAAGTGCCCCCGGACTTCCACGGTGTCGGTGGCTCGGACGGCGGCTGCCATTCCGACCAGACAGCGACATGACGTACGCCTTCCCGGTAGCGAACCTGCGGGGCCGTGCCGTCGCGATTCTCGCGCAACACGTTAACGATGTCCTGCCCGGTTTCCACATGGATGACCTGGGCAGCGATCCGCGGGTTTTCTCGCTGCGCCGTACGCAGCATGCCGGCGAGGCCGGCCATGAGGCTTCCGGCGCCGTCCACCGGCACGACCAGCTGGATCAGGTGCGGGCCTGACCGACTTCCGATGGACTGGATGTATTCCAGCAGTGAGCCCGCCGCCGATTCGAAGTCTTGCGCCAACGATGTTTCGCCTGACTCGAACTCGAGGAAGGTCGCCTCCGGAAGCATCGACCGCAGGTCTGACGGAACGACTCCGAAGCCACCCGCACCGCCGCAAAGCGCGACGAGATGTTGCGCATGGCGAGGGGCATCGGTGGTCGAGGCCGCAACGGCCGTCCACGCCGGCTGCAGAAGTGCCGTCCTGGGCAGCGCATCGGAGCCCGCGCCCGGCACCGTACGCGTGACGAAACCGCCGAGGCGGACGCACACCGTGCCCTCTTCGTTGCACAGGTCGACATCGAACGTATGGCTCGCGCGGCGGCGAATGACCGCCCACAGATCACCGGTCATGGGCGCCATGACCTCGAGCGAAGCAAGCGCGAATGGCAGCCGGAGCGCGGCATCCTGCCATGCATCCTCATCGTTTGCCTCGAAAGCGATCGTTGCCTGCAACGCGGCATCGACAAGACTGGGATGAAGCACGTAATCGTCCCGGGACGATGTCACCGGTGCCGGTAGCGCAATCCGTGCAAGGGCCAGGTTCTCCCCCGTAAACATCTCACACAGCCCGCGATGTCCGGCGCCGTAGCCCAGTCCGATGCGGTCGAACAGCGCGTAGCAAGCGTCCGCCGTCCTCGGCTCGCCCGTGCATTGCCGACGTAGTTCGCCGAGGTCGTGTGACCTGCCTGGCAGGGTTTCGTCGACGGCTACCAGGTTGCCCTCGCTGAAGACCACCCCGCCATCGGCGTCGGTGTCGTCGTAGAGTTCGAAGCGGAAGCTGCCGTCACCCTCGGGGAAGAGTGCCACGTGCAAGGACCTGGGCTCGGCGCCGACGACCATGGGGCGTAGCCAGAGCACGTCCCTCATTCGATACGTACGCCCGGCGGTGACAGCGAGAGCCAGCGCGCAACGCGCCATCTCGAGCTGCGCCGCAGCGGGCAAGGTACGTGCACCCTGGACGAGGTGGTCGGCGAGAAAGAATTCGGCGCCCGTGAACCGGCTCGAGAAACGCAGACCCGAGGCCGTCGACGTGTTGCGATGGACCAGCGGATGAATGGCCGCCTCGGGCGCCGACGTGACTGATGCCCTTGCCTCCACCCAGTGTCGTTCCCGGACGAACGGATACGTCGGCAAGGCCACACGTCGACGCGAACCTGCCTCGTACCCGGCGGCCCAGAGAAAGGCTCGGCCGCCGACCCACTGCCGTGCTGTCGCCAGGAGTTCATCACGCGTGGCCGAGGCGAGCGCTGGTGGGACGCTTGCTATCTCTTCGCTGTGCGCCGCCTGGGCATCCACCGGAACCTCGCCCGCGAACACGTCATCGGCACCCGGCGTGTTCGCCAGCCACGCCTCGAGCGTCGATCGCAGGGTGTCGAAAGAATCCGTCACGAACGCGACGCGCGCGGCCATGACCTGGCGTCCTACCTGCAGCGTATAGGCCAGGTCGCACACGTCGGCGCGACGAACGTCAGCCGAGTCGATGGCGGTAAGCAACTGCTTCGCACGCTCGCGCAACACGGGCACCGTTTTTGCGGAAAGGATAACGAGAACCGGTGTATCGCCAGCGTCATCGCCGGACGACCCGCTCGCGCCCCCCAGGTACTCCTCCACGATGACGTGCGAATTCACGCCACCGAAACCAAACGAGCTGATCCCGGCACGACGCGGGATCGCCGTACCGTCCTCATGGGTGAAGGCGTGCCATGGCTGCGCCTCGGCGACGATAAAGAACGGCGTGTTGTCGAAGGAAATGCGCGGATTGAGCGTTTGGTAATGCACGAGCGGCGGAAACGTAGCGTGACGCATGCAAAGCACGGTCTTGATCAGGCCTGCCAGGCCTGCAACCGACTCCAGGTGGCCGATATTGGTCTTGACGCTGCCGATGCCACAGCCATGTTCGGCCAGCACTTCACCGCGTTCCTCTGCGACACGGGCGAACGCCATCTTCAGGCCTTCGACTTCGATCGGATCGCCCTTCGGCGTACCCGTACCATGGGCCTCGACATATCCCACCGTGCTCACCGGAACCTGCGCCTGCCGCAGTGCCTCCGCAATCACCTGGGACTGCGCGAGCGAACCAGGATAGGTCACCGTGCGGGCACGGCCTCCGTGATTCATGGCCGTGCCACGGACGACAGCGACGATCCGGTCGTTATCGGCGACCGCCTTGTCGAGCGGCTTCAGCAGCAACATCGCGGCGCCCTCGCCTCGCACGTAGCCGTTGGCCCGCTCGTCGAAGCTCTTGCAGCTGCCGTCCGGCGACAGCATGCCGGTCTTGGAGAAGGAGATGAAGTGCGTAGGGCTGCAAAGAACGCTGACGCCACCGACCAGCGCGTGATCGCATTCACCGCGGCGGATCGCATGCGCCGCCTTGTGCAGGGCGACCAGCGAACTCGAGCACGCCGTGTCGATCGGCAGGCTCGGGCCATGTAGATTCAGGAAATGCGAGATACGGTTCGGAATGAGTGCCGTGTGCGTGCCCGTCGACACATGACCCTCGATGGATTCGAGCTCACGCAGAAGGTGGTCTTTGTAGTCGAAGTTGAAGACGCCGATGTAGACACCGGTATTCGTTCCGCTAAACGCCGCCGCGTCATAACCCGCGTCTTCGATGCAGTTCCACGCCTGCTCCAGCATGATCCGCTGTTGCGGATCCATGACTTCGGCTTCGCGCGCCGACACACCGAAGAAGTCGGCATCGAAGAATTCGACACCCTCCACGAAGCCGCCCCACTTACTCGTCGTCTTGTTCTTCTCGCGGACATCGCCTGAATAGAACGCGTCCCGGTCCCAGCGGCCTTCGGGAATCTCGGTAACGCTGGACAACCCCTGTCGCAGGTTCTCCCAGAAACGCTCGTAATTCCCGGCACCGGGAAAACGGCAGGACATGCCGATGATGGCGATATCATTCATGATCGTGCCTATTGCGATGAAAGCGCGCGTAGGAACGCGTGAGATGTTCCGCCGTCGCCTCCATGATCCGAACGGCGATATCGTCCACGTGCCGGCTGGTCCACGGTTCGAGTTCGGTGCCTTTTACCCACCGGTTGAACGAGCCCAGGGCAGGACCGGTCTGGATCTGGTAGTTCACCCGGTCATCGCCCTTGCCTTCCATGGCGATGCGCGTGCAGTAGGCGAAGTACCAGCGGAACACCAGCGCCATCTTGTGCTTGGCGTTCGCCTCGGCCTTGGCGATCTCGTGCTCCAGGTTTACCGAGCGGAAGTAACTCGCCGTCTCGCTCCATATCTCGTCGAAAGTCTTCCTGAAGAACGTACCCTCCAGCTGCTGGCGGGTGCGCGCCGGTATATCGTCCAGGCTGTCGTGATGGCGATAGAGCGAAAGAAGCTTGCTCGCACGAGCGGGAAAGAACACCGACTTCTTCAGCACCTGGACCTGCGCACCCATCTCGAACATGTCGCCGGCCGGTGCGTACTCGGTGTCCTGGATATCCATCTGCTGGAGCATCGACTTTCCATCCGCGCTCATGCCCGCTTCGACCGTGCACTGGTTGATCGACCCGGTGGCGATGAAGTCCGCGCCAAGCAGGAAGGCCGCCGCCGCAGCCTCGGGGCCGCCGATGCCCCCCGCCAGGCCCATGCAAAGGGGCTCCGCATAACGATGGCTGCGCTGCATCTCGTCGCGAAGTCGAAGCATCGGCGGCAGCATGACGGCGACGATGCCGCCATCGGTGTGACCACCGGAATCGGCTTCGACGCAGATATCGTGGCTCACGGGAATACGCTGCGACCATTCCGCCTGCTGCGGCGTCACCTGGTGGCGTTCCAACAGCTTCTCCACGATAGCCATGGGCGGCGGACTCATGAAGGCCTTCGCGACTTCCGGACGGGAGACTTTCGCGATGATGCGATGGTCGCAAACCAGCTGGTTATCCGCGGACATGCGCAGGCCCTGCAGACGAAACCTGACCAGGGCCGGTGTCATCTGCATGAAAGCTGCCGCCTCGACATGACGGATCCCGTAACGGAGATAGAGGTCGACAACCGCTTCCTCCATCGCAGGGTATTCGTAGTTCGCCAGCAGGTTCATGCCGTAGGGCTGACCCTGGCGCAGCTCCGCCTGGATACGGACGATGTTCGCCTCGATCTTCTGTGGCGACAGTCCGCCGGCGCCGAAGAAGCTGAGGAATCCGGCGTTACCCATGCGCACCACCAGATCGGCCGACGCGACGCCGCGATACATCGCACCGGCCATGTAGGCGTATTTCAGACCAAAGCGCCGCTGGAACACGGCGCTGCCGAGGGAGCGCGCGTCGATCGGCCTCCCTGCCGCCGAGCCGGAAGCAGGTATCGCTTCGCCCCGTTCGAGAATCTCCCCGTCGTCGAGCATCGGCATCGGTGCGTTTCGTATCTCGGAGACCATCTTCGACAGGACGCTGGCACCCACTTCATGGAACTCGATATCGCCCTTTCCCATGACGTAACGCATCGAGTCCACCCATTGCACCGGCCTGGCGATCTGCTCCGCCAGCGTCTCGGCGATACGCGCCCCCTCGTAAGGGCGAGCGGTGGCGTTGGCGATGACGGTCACTTCGGGTGCGGTGAACGAGAACTGCCGAAGGAAGTCGGCGAACTCGGCGTGTGCCGGCTGCATGTGCCGGGAGTGGAATGGCGCACTCACGTTCAGGGTCACGCAGCGAAGGTTCAACCGCGAGAACAGTTCGGTCGCCGTGGCCAACGCCTCCTTATCGCCGGCGATGACTGTCTGGGTCGGTGTGTTGAAGTTGGCGATATCGATCTGCGTGAGGTGATGCTCGTCGAGGAGGGCCCGGACCTCGCTGGCCGGAACACCCAGGACAGCCGCCATGCCCCCGCCGCTCGCCTTGCCCATCAGCTCGCCGCGCTTCTTTACCAGCCGGACGCCCGTTTCAAAGGAGAACACACCCGCCGCCAGCAAGGCGTTGTACTCGCCGAGGCTGTGGCCGGCAAAGAAGTCCGGCGTCGCATGGGTGTTCTCTTGCTGCTGCCTGTAGTGATGTAACGCATTGACCACGAACAGCGCCGGCTGCGTGTACTCCGTCTTCGAGAGCAGCCCCTGGCTGTCGTTGAGGCAGAGATCCTCGACGGAATAGCCAAGGATGTCGGACGCCTGCCTGACCTCTTCGGGAAAAAGCGGAAAGAGATCCTTGCCCATGCCCCTGAACTGGGAACCCTGGCCCGGGAAAATGACTGCCTTCATCGTGCGTGACTCCGCCAATGACATCAAACGATCCATGTCGCCTCCGAAAGGCGACATGACGTGGTGTATCCGGGATTTCGAATGTGCCGGCAGCGCGTACTTCAGGAACGTCCCCATCGTTCCGGCCGGACTGACATCGATATAGCGGCAGCTGCCCTGCGATTCGACCAGTTCGAGGGTTTCGAGAAGGAGAACCGGGTCACGAACGGCCGACCAGAAATGATCGGCAGGCAACGCACGCGACAGAGTGACGGCTGCGCAGCAGGCGATAGGCACGTCGCCTCGTCGAAGCGGAAGGTTATGCAGGAACCCTGCATACGACATCCTGGCGCCGTCGATCCAGCGCGAATGAAAGGCGTACCTCACCGGCAGGCGGAGCGAGCTCAGGCCATGACGGTGGATATGACGCTCGATGGCATCGACGTTCCGTTCGGGTGCCGAGAGGATCGAGTGCGTGGCGAAGTTGCGCGCCCCGAGTTCGCACAGCTCGAGCAGGTCGGACGTCAGGTAGCGCTCCGGCGCGCCCATCACAGCGATCATGCGCCCCGGCTCGGCATGTGCCTCCACGGCGAGCGCCTGTTCGATCACGGCGAGCAAGGCGGTGTCGGCGTCGATGCACCCCGCAACAGCCGCGGCAGCGAACGAGCCGAGGCTCGCCCCCAGGACCCCATCCACCCGGATGCCTCGTTCCATCAACGACACGGCCAACGCGTGTTCCACCATGAAGATGGCGCAATGGCTATGCAGAAGCCGGTCGAAGGGTGTCTCCCGCGTGTTGTGCTCGGCGAAAAGGACGGACAAGACCGACTCGCCACAGCGCTCGCGCACGATGCGATCCGCGTGTTGCATGGTGGAACGAAACACCGGATCGCGCTCGAACAGCTCCCTCCCCATCTGAAAGTGATGAGATCCCTGTCCCGCGAAAAGAAGGATGGTCTTCACAAGGTATGTCCGTAACCGGGCCGTGGGTCCGCCTCCGGATCGCGTGCGCGCATCCGGAATTCATGGCATACCGCGCATCCACTCCCCCCGGGGGCGTGCGGACAACCAGCTACCGCGCAGCCACTAATGTGGCTGCAGGGACTCCATCTGGCGGCGAAGTGAAAGTGGACGCATGTCGGTCCATACCTCGCTGATGAATGCAAGACAGATCTCTTTCGAACCCTGCTTGCCGGCCTTCGTCCAGCCCTCGGGCAGCGCCTTGGGTGCCGGCCAGATCGAATACTGCCCTTCCTCGTTGACGACGACGTCATACGTCACTTCTGACGGACTCACACTGCTAGACATGCGTACTCCTCTGCAAACGAAGGGCGCCATCGCGGTGACGGTGCGATGGACGTCTCAGTACATGGAAACGATGACTTTGATCAGGATGATGGTTGCCGCGGAGCCCATGGTCCGCCGAAAACATGTCGCTTTGTTGGCAGTGCCACCCCTGAATCCCTTCACGAATCGGCGCGGTTCAGAACCGCGCCATCGATCCCCTGACGGCCTTATTCTTCGAAGAAGATCGAAGGCTTTGCAAGCAGCAAGTTCTTGCGAAGTTCACTTAGATGATTTTCGCGAAGTTCATGCAAATACGGCAAATAGCTTGCTTTTTCAGGCATTCGCGGCAGAGCGACCCAATCGCAAGGATGTGACGCGAAGGCATACCGCCACCACGCCGACGGGCCATGCGAGCCACGTCATGCCGATGGCGTAAATCGCGAGCGCGGCGAATAGCAGAGCGACAAATACATATTCGGCAAGCCATGCCCATGCACGCCGGCGCGATACGCTTGGCGTGTGATTCGCTATCAGCGCGGGATAACCCCATGTCAGCGCGAGGGCGAAATACGTCGCCGACAACACCATCGCATAAGCGACCATGCCGGCGCGCGAGGTCGTGTCCATATTCACGAGGAAGAACCGTACAACCACGGGCAGCAAGCCGATCATGCTGAGCAGCAGAAGGTTGAGCCAGGTGGTCGGCGCGTCAACCGAATGCAGATGCGCCAGGTTGCGGCGGTGGGCGACCCACACGGCGGCGATGATCAGGAAGCTCATGAAATAGACGGCCAAAGGCATGGCCCATACCTGGAACAAGGTCTTCCCGGCTTCCATTTCGGGATGAAGTTCCACGGCGGAAAGCGTCAGTGCAATGGCAAACACGCCATCGGACATCATGGTCAAACGGTCGAGATGACGAAGCCTTACGCGCTCTTCCGACAGTCCTGACGGATTCGGTTCCATGCCCTTCCCCTAAATGTTTCCCCGCGCCATCATGCCCTAACCTCAGTTCCTCTGATCGACCCCGCCCTCACGGAATCAACCCAGCCGTCCGCATCGCCCCGATGGCCTGGTCGTAAACCGCCACATCACTCCGGCTGCGCGCAATCAACTGCGCCCCTTCCACCGCAGCAAAAATCGCCAGCGCCCTAGCCTGCCTTTGTGCCAGCGGAACACGCGGTTCGTCTCGCTCGAGGGCTTTCCCCAGCCACTCGACGTTGACCTCGGCGAAGCGCTCCACTTCCGCCTGCACCTCGGCGGGAAGTTCGTCGCGCTCGGCCGCCAGGACACCACACATGCACATGCGGTTCTCGTTCACGAGCGCGGCGCGGAACACGCCGACGTACTTCGTCATGAAAGCCGCGGCGTCCGCTGTCTCCCCGAGCACATCGGCAAGGTAGGCCGCCATCTCGTCCGTATAGCCCCGGGCCAGTTCGGAGCCCAACGCCCCCTTGGTCGGGAAGTGGTAGTGCACGCTCGCGCTCTTCACGCCCACCGACGCCGCGACATCACGGAAGCTCAGGGCGGAGTAACCGCGCGACTGCACCATTTTCCGGGCGACGGAAAGGATGGACTGGCGGGTGTCTGGGGAACTCATGGCGGTGTCCTAGAGACTATCTATCGATAGATAGGGGTTGACAGCGCGAAAAGCAAGGTGCACTGTCTATCTATCACTAGATAGGTAACTTTCATGAAGATCCACGACATCCCCGGTTTCCCCAATCCGCTCCGCGTCCGTATCGTCCTGGCTGAGAAGGGCCTGTTCGACAAGGTCGAGTTCGTCAAAGTCGACCTCCCGGCCGCCGAACACAAGCAGCCCGCCTTCCTCGCCATCAACCCGACGGGCACGGTGCCCGTGCTTGAGCTCGACGACGGCACCTATATCTCCGAGTGCACGGCTATTACGGAGTACCTCGACAACCTCGATGGCCATCCGACCCTGACCGGCGTCACGCCGCTGGAGAAGGCCACCATCCACATGATGCAGAAGCGTGCGGAGTCCGAGCTGATCGACGCTATCGGCATCTACTTTCATTACGCCACTGATGGCTTGGGTGCAGGGCTTCTTCCGTACAAGAGCCCCGAGTGGGAAGGCCGTGATCGTTGGGGTCAGATGCACCGTGAGAAGGCCGAGGCGGGCATGCGGTACTTCAACGAGGTGTTGAAGACTCAGCCTTACGTTGCCGGTGCGAACTTCTCGATGGCCGATACGACGGTGATTGGCGGGTTGTTGTTTGCTGCTTATGCGCAGATTCCGGTGCCTGAGTCGTTGACGGCGCTGGTGGCGTGGAAAGCGCGGGTGGATGTGCGTGAGAGTGTCAGGATGGCGTCCGCGGGGTAAGAGCATCGCCCTCGTGCGTTCATTCCACGAGGAGGGTGATGGGCTATCGGCCCATCACCTTTTTCGTTTAGCCATATCAGCCACGCAGGTTCTGCACGACTACTTCGGGCGAACGGTCTTGAATGAGGCTCTGATTTCCGAGACGAATTCGTCCGGCTGCTCCCACGCGGCGAAATGCCCACCCTTCGGAAGCGTGTTGAAGTGGATCAGCTTCGGAAACGCCTTCACCGCCCAGCTCTTCGGAGCCGCGTAGATTTCGTCGGGGAACACGCTCACCGCCACCGGAATGGTGATGTGCTTGGGCTCGAAGAACGCCAGCTTGTTCTCCCAGTAGAGTCGGGCCGACGACACCGCGGTATGCGTCAGCCAGTAGAGCGTGACGTTGTCGAGGATATCGTCGCGGGAAAGCCCCTCGGACTGGCCGTCGAAGACGCGGGTGATCAGTGCATAGCTGCGTGCATCGTGGTCGAGCATCCAGGCCGCCAGGCCGACCGGCGAGTCCTCGAGTCCATAAAGCGTCTGTGGACGATTGGTCATCTCCTGCGCATAGCCAAGACCATGCTTGTAGAAGAAGTCGAGCATGTCATAGGCATTCTTTTCGTCGGGCGCCAGCCCTGCCGGTGCGGGAGCGCCGGCCGCGAGGTCCTTGGCGATGTCATCGGGCACCGTCGCCGGCATGTTGGTATGGATGGCGAGCAGTTCCGGTGGCGCCTGCACACCCATCTGCTCCGTCACGGCATCGCCCCAGTCACCGCCCTGGGCGACGAAATGCTTGTAGCCAAGCCGCTTCATCAGGATGGTCCAGGCGCGCGCGATGTGCTGCGGATCCCAGCCGACGACGGTGGGTTTACCCGAGAAGCCATAGCCCGGCAGTGACGGGACCACGACATCGAAGGCATCCGACGCCTTGCCACCGTGCGCCGTCGGGTTGGCCAACGGATCGATGACTTTCATCTGTTCGATGATGGATCCCGGCCAGCCATGGGTAATGATGATCGGCAGGGCGTTCTTGTTCTTCGATTTCACGTGGATGAAGTGGATATCCACGCCATCGATGGTGGTCACGAACTGCGGCAGCGCGTTCAACCGTGCCTCGACCTTTCGCCAGTCGTAACCCGACTGCCAGTAGTCGGCCAGCTTGCGCAACGTCGCGATCTGCACGCCCTGCGTCGCGTCGGGCACGAGCTCCGGGCTCGGCCAACTGGTAGCGGCTATGCGGCGATGCAGGTCCTGGAGGGCCTCGTCGGAAAAATGGATCTTCGGGAACGGACGGATCGACGTGTCTTCCGCCTGCCCCGCCGCTTGCATGGGTGGAGCACCGGCGGCGTGGCTGGGTGTTGGCAGGACGGTACAGACGGCTCCGGCAATCACCGCTGCCGTCAGGAATTGCAAACGCGTGGACCGCATGAAGTGTGACGCCATGACAATACCCCTCCGTTTGAGATCGGATCTGCCTGCCCGTTACCAACACGCTTGTGAGCGTCCCCGATAGGTGAACCGTGCGTCTTGGCGACGCCCCCGCCGGTTTGAACGTGACGAGCTTGCGAAGCCGGCTTATACCTGCGGATGATTGCCAGCGCGAAAAACCGGGCGTTACAGTGATGAGCGGGGGGTCGCTGTGGAGGTATTCCATGAAGATTCTGATGGTGCTCACGTCGCACGACACCCTGGGAAACACGGGGCGCAAGACCGGCTTCTGGCTCGAGGAATTCGCGGCGCCCTATTACGTGTTCACCGATGCCGGCGTGTCGGTCACCGTGGCCTCGCCCAAGGGTGGGCAGCCGCCCATCGATCCGAAAAGCGACGACCCGGCCAATCAGACGCCCGCGCAAACGCGCTTCAAAGCCGATCCCGCCGCGCTCAAGGTGCTCGCCAATACGGTCAAGCTCGACAGCGTCGCAGCGAAAGACTTCGACACCGTCTTCTATCCCGGCGGTCATGGCCCGATGTGGGATCTCGCCGAAGACCCGGCGTCGATCGCCCTGATCGAAGCCTTCTACAACGCCGATAAACCCGTCGCCACCGTTTGCCATGCACCCGGTGTACTGCACCACGTGAAGTACAAGGGCGAGCCGATCGTCAAGGGCAAACGGGTAACAGGATTCACCAACGAAGAGGAAGAAGAGGTGGGACTCACCAAGGTGGTGCCCTTCCTGGTCGAAGACGAGCTGATCCGTCTCGGTGGCAAGTTCGAGAAGGTCGCCAACTGGCAACCCTTCACCATCACCGACGGCCACCTGATCACCGGGCAGAACCCGGGATCGTCGACCGTGACCGCCAAGGCGTTGCTCGCCTTGATGGCCACATTGCAGAAAGCCTAGGCGGTGAGACTTACCGATGCTTCGGTGGTCAGCGAAAGGAACGTAAAGGTCTCCTGCAGATACAGGCGAACGTCTTTCGCGTCGTGCGAGTCGTAACCGATCGAGACGTCCTGACCCAGGTGCAGCTCAAAGTCGCCTCCGCGGGCCGTGGTGAGTACGCCACCCTCGATCGCCGGTGCCCAGACGATGCCGCCATTGAGCATGGCGTGCAGCTCACGAAACACGGGGTAGCCTTCGTCGGTTGCCCCGTTGAGATCCGCATACGCCTTGGCACCGATGGCCAGCTTGTAGGGACCGTTCACGCCCGCAAGGCGTAGTTCGTTCAGGGCCTGCGCGACCGCTACCGGATACGCCGTGAGGTCGGCCGGCAGCGCGATCGCCTTGTTGCTGGTCGTGTTGCGGATGCCGGCGATGCCCGCCGCGGCGTAACCGTCAAAAACAGCGCGATCTTCCGCGAAGGCCAGTTGCTTGGCGGCATCCTTCAGCGGCTGAAGATCCGGATCGTTGGAGCCGCGCGCCACATCGTCCAGATCCTGTCGCGAAAGGACGAACGGCACACGCAGCTCCACCATTGCCGCCACCTGGCGCTGCCGCGCCTGGATGCCGTCGTTCGGTGTCTCGATGCTGCGCGTGTGCCCCGTACCGACGCCGGGATAGTCGTAGCCCTTCGGCCCGACGACATCGACGATACGCCGTGCCGCCATGTATTCCTTCAGCGTGCGCTTGGCTTCGTCTTCGATCTGTTCCCAGGCACCGCCGCTGATGGGTGCGAGTTCGCGAAACAGGTTATTCATGCGTGTTCTCCGTCTTTAGCGAACCGATACCGAGTGAACCATCCGATGCGCGTGGGGTGCTGTCTTGTCCGTTCGCATCGTTCTGGCGGCTTGCCTGTGCCGCCGGTGCGTCCGGGATGCCGTCGAGGAACGTCGCCGAGGGCACGAAGAACAGGCTGCCGCTCACTGCCGTGCTGAAGTCGAGCAACCGGTCGTAGTTGCCGGGTGGCTTGCCGACGAACATATTGGTGAGCATCTGTTCCGTGCGCGCCGGTGAACGGGCGTAGCCGATGAAATAGGTGCCGAACTCGCCCTTCCCTACCTCGCCGAACGGCATGTTGTCGCGCACGATGTCGAGCTCGACGCCATCTTCCACGATGGAGGTGAGCACGTTGTGCGCGTAGGACGGCTTCACCGCGTCGTCCAGTTCGATGTTGGTCTGTTTCTGCCGGCCGATGATGCGTTCCTGGGCCTCGACAGGCACGGCGTTCCAGCGCTTCAGGTCATGCAGGTACTTCTGCACGATGACGTAGCTACCACCAAGGAAAGCGGCATCTTCGTCACCAATAACCGCGGCCTCGATCGCATCGGCGTCCTGCGGATTCTCCGTGCCGTCGACGAAGCCGATCAGGTCGCGGTCGTCGAAGTACTTGAAACCGTGCACCTCGTCGAGCGTGGCGACCGCGTCGCCAAGGCGCGACATGATCTGCGCGGCAAGCTCGAAACAGAGGTCCTCACGCGTCGCGCGGATGTGCAGGAGGATGTCGCCGGGCGTCGATACCGCGCGGTGCACGCCGTTGATTTCCTTGAACGTGTGGAGCTCGGCCGGGCGCGGTCCGGCGAAAAGGCGATCCCAGACCTCCGAGCCGAAACCCATCACGCACGTCAGCCGGCCATCGAGGTCGCGAAAACCCACGGCCCGCAGCAGGCCGGCGAGATCGCCGCAGAGCGAGCGCACTGCCTCTTCGGCGCTGTTACCGGGATTGACCTTGAGGACAAGGAAGATGGCCGACCGCGTAAGCGTGGCGACGACGGGTTGCGCAACGACGGTAGCCACGAAGGGCTCCTTTCCACGGAAGGACGTAAAGCGGTCATTCTCGTCCGAGCCCATGCCAACAGACAAGACATTGCGGAGCCAGGAGGGTAATTTCAGCGCATTGCCGTGACATCACCTATCGCCCGGAGCAAGCTCATGAGTCACCTACCGCCATTCGATTACCTGACCTCGTCCGCACGCTGGTTCGGCACGGAAGGCGCCAAGCTCAACCAGACCGCAAGGCGCGTGCTCGAGCGGGCCACCCGCCGGGTGACGGTCACCGAAGACATCAACCAGCGCCTGGACGCCAAGAGCACCTATGGTCAGCGGCTCGCCGACAAGGTCGCGGCGTTCGGCGGCTCATGGACCTTCATCATCATCTTCGTGGCCATCCTGGTCGCGTGGGTGATCTTGAACAGCCTGCTGCTTGGCCGGACCGCCGTCGATCCATACCCCTATATCTTCCTCAACCTGATGCTGTCCATGCTCGCCGCGTTCCAGGCGCCGGTCATCATGATGAGCCAGAACCGCCAGTCCGCGAAGGATCGCGAGATGGCCGCATACGATTACGAAGTGAACCTGAAGGCCGAGGTGGAGATCCTGGCCTTGCACGAGAAGCTGGATGCGCTTCGCAACGAGCAGGTCATGCAACTCCTCGCCCAACAGCAGGCCCAGATCGACCTGCTCACCCGGCTGATCAAGGAAGGCGACCGATAGGACGCCTCAGGCGTCCATTTCATCGCACGCCTGCGCCATCGCACCGGGATGCGTCTGGTCGCAGGGGCGGTTGGGAATCACCGGCTCGGTCTTCGGCGCAAGACGCGTGACGATGTCCGCACCGGCGCTCAATGTCTTGCCCACCGGGCAGCGATCCGCCATGGCGAGCAGGCGCGCTTCCTGCGCCTCGTCGAGCGAGCCTTCGATATAGAGCGCTCGCTCGAACGTGTCACGACCGGTGATCGCATCACGGCGATGCGTGACCGCCACCTGCACGTCGGTCAAGGCGAGACCCTTGCGCCGCGCATACAGGCCGAGCGTCATCGCCGTGCAGGCGCCCAGAGCGGCGCTCAGCAGGTCGTACGGCGTCGGCCCCGAGGCGAGGCCGCCCATGGCCAGCGGCTCATCGACGAAGAACGAAGGACCCTGTGCGCTCACCCGCACCTGGAACTCCCCCTGGCCGGTAGGCTGGACGATGACGGGTTGGGACGTCATGGATGGCGCTCCTCAGGAAGCCGAGCCGATCGACTCGAGCCACAGCGCCACGGCGAAGGCGCCGGGATCCGCGTGGCCCAGCGTGCGCTCGCCCAGATAGGACGAACGGCCCAGTCGCGGCCGCATCGTTTTGGTCGCCTCGACGCCGCCATGCGCCGCCTCGATCGCCGCCTGCAGGATCGCCGGCGGGGCGTCGCCACGTGCGATGGCGGCATCCAGCGCGTCCGCGGCAGGGATCAGCGCGTCGAGCATGGTGCGATCCCCCGCCTTGCCGCCGCCCAACGTCTGTACACCGTCGATGCCCGCGCGGAAGGCCGCGGCCCAGGCTTCCGGCGAATCCGCCTCGTCGCGCTCGGCGAGATGGCTCGCACCGCGCACGATGAAGGCGGCATACAGCGGACCGGAGGTGCCGCCCAGTTCACGACGCAGGATCGAGGCAATCGCCTGCAAGGCCGCGGCCGGATGGTCCTTGTCGAGTTCGGGAACCGCCGCGTCGATGCCTCGCGCACCGCGCGCCAGACTGAGGCCGATGTCGCCATCGCCCACGACGGCATCCAGTTCGGTCAGTTCGTGCTCCGCCTTCTGCAAGGCAGCGGTGATGGCACGGAGCGCGGCCGTGAAGCTCGCCGAACGCCCGGCTTGCTTCCAGGCGGGTCCTGCGGACAATGCGGCCTGCTTGGCCGTGCGTGCCTCGACGCTGGAGGCCTCAGTCACCGGATGGGTCGGGGCGCTCCAGGCACCCGCTGTCGCGGGCGCAAGCAGGCGTTCGCGACGTTGTTCGTCCAGCCGCATCAGGCTGAGCGAACAGCCGGGCATCTCCAGTGCTGTCAGGAAGGTGCCGACCTGCACCATGGCAACCTCGATGTTTGCCGCAGCCAGCCGCTTGAGTGCGTGACGGGCGACGATACCCAGTTCCTGCACGGCCGTGCCGCCGAGGTTGTTGACGAGCAGCGCGACACGTTCGTTTGCCCGAAGCTTGCTGCGCTCCAGCAACCGGTCGAGCAAGGTATCGAGCATCGCATCGGCCTTGGCGATCGGGCCGCGCTTGGCGCCTCGCTCGCCGTGGATGCCGAGGCCGTATTCCACTTCGGTATCGGAAAGTTCGAAGCCCGGCGTGCCGGCGGCAGGCACGATACACGCGCCCAGCCCCAGGCCCATGGTGAAGACCGCATCGATCGCGGCCTGCGCCTCCCGCTTCACCTCGGCCAGCGAAAGACCGGCTTCCGCAGCGGCTCCTGCCACCTTGTGCACGAGGACCGTGCCGGCGATACCACGAGCACCGACCGCGCCGTCGCCGGTATCCAGCGCGACATCGTCGGCGACCACGACCAGATCGACCGTGACGCCAGTGGCGCGCGCGAGCTCGGCCGCCAGGCCGAAGTTGAGCCGGTCGCCGGTGTAGTTCTTGACGATGAGCAGTACGCCGCCCGGGCCGGCCACGGCGAGGATCGCCGCAAGCACGGCGTCGACGCTGGGTGAGGTGAAGACTTCACCCACCACGGCCGCGGTGAGCATGCCCTGGCCGATATAGCCCGCATGAGCCGGCTCGTGACCAGCGCCGCCGCCTGAAATGAGGCCCACCTTCCCCGAGGCGGCATGCTGTGCGTAGTCCCGACGAAGCACGACGTTTTCGCCAGCGATGCGGGTGAGTCGGTCATCGGCGAGGACGAGGCCCTCGATCATTTCGCTGACGACGTGCAGGGGATCGTTGATGAGTTTCTTCACGTATCGTTCCTCGAGGCAGGTTCACGAACGCGCCCGACCGGGGCCGGGCAAGTGCCGGAAGTCTGGCATACATTGCCGCCGCCCGGCGTTGACGCTGCATGTCATTGACGTGATCATCCATTGATTCCGCCAGGGCAACACAGTCTTGCCATCAGGGGCGCTTTCTTGCGCGCGCGGTTTCAAATAAAACCTCAAGGGTCTACCCACCGTCCGAAAGAAAGGAGTTCCATGAAGAGCATCGGCTATCGTACGTTCCTGCTGGGCGCCGCCGTGACCCTGTTCGCCACCGCCACTGTACCCACGCATGCCCAGGGCACCACGGCCAGCATGTTCGGCCAGGGTCCGGCCGGTGGCGTCGTCACCGCCAGGAGCGATACCGGCGCGCAGCGCCACGCGACCATCAGCGACAGTGGCCGCTACAAGATCGCGCCGATCCCCATGGGCACCTATACCGTCACCCTCGAGAAAGACGGCAAGGTGGTGGACACGCGCAACAAGATCACCCTTACCGTCGGCAAGGGCGCGGAGATCGACTTCGCGTGCGAGAACGATAAGTGCGCGGCCGGTAGCTGATCCCTTCCGCCATGGTTGTCCGTCAGGGCTGCCCGACTCCCGGGCGGCCCTGACGTAAAGCTGCAACATTCGGTCCCTAGCCTGTCGGCATCACCCTGGAGCCGACGTGTCTGCCGAGACGCCGCAAAGCTGGGCGCGGCTGCTGGCCGACAAGGGTCCCACCCTCGCCAACTATTTTCTTCGTCGTGTCTCGCATCGCTGGGACGCGCAGGACCTCGTGCAGGAGGTCTACCTTCGGCTGCTCCGGTCGGGCGACGCGAGTGCCGGCACGGTGCGAAATCCCGAAGCCTATCTGTTCACCGTTGCCGCCAACCTGGTGAAGGAGCACGCGCAGATGCAGCAGCGCGCTCCGATCAGCAGCGAGGGCCTCGAAGAGGTGATCGAGCGCCTCGCCACGCCTTGCCGCGCGGGAGCCGATGTCGATCGCGCGCTGCGTCGCCAGCGCCTGGCCACGCTGATCGGCCGCCTGTCCCCCAAGTGCCGCGCCGTGCTGGTGATGCACTACCGCGACGATCTCTCGTATCGGGAGATAGGCGAACAACTTTCGATCTCGCCGAACATGGTGAAGAAGTACATCGTCAAGGGACTGGCTGCATGCCGGCAAGGGATGGCACGTTATGAATGACCGGCGCCTCACCGAGGAAGCGGCCACCTGGTACCTCGACATGCAGGAGTCGCCGGACGCGCGCACGCAGGCGCAGTTCATGGGCTGGCTACGCCGCTCGCCGCAACACGTGGCGGAGTACATGGCGATGGCGCAGATGCATGGGGATATGCGCGCCGCCCTGGCAGCGGAGGGGATGACGGTCGAGGAGTTGCGCGCGCTTGCGGCGAGTGAGAGCTCGGTGGTTGCGCTACGTGGAGGTGTGGGCCAGGGCGCTGGTCGCGAGCACCCTTCGCCGATGAATCGGCTCCTACCGCAAGCGGCGGCAGAGGCTCCTGGTGGGAGCCGATTCATCGGCGATCCCCGCCCGCGACAGCGTCGCGCGGGTGCCGTGAACTGGGCGGCAGCGGCGGCACTCGTTCTTCTGCTCGGAGGCGGCCTTACCGCCGCATGGCCTTCGCCCGCCGAACCGGGCATCCGGTACGCCGCCGGCGTCGACGTCCGCGAAGTCACCCTCGACGACGACACGGTCGTCCAGCTCTCGCCACAGAGCGCCATGGTGGTCAGCTTCGGTGCGGATGCACGCCATATCGAGCTGTTGCACGGCAGCGCCTCGTTCGATATCGGCAAGGATCCCGCCCGACCCATGAGGGTCACCGTGGGTCGCCAGCAGATCGACGACGTCGGTACCGTGTTCGACGTGCAGCGCAACGACGGCGCGGCGCAGGTGACGGTCGTCAGTGGGCAGGTATCCGTGTGGAACCTGCCGTCGCCGTGGATCGCGCGGATCCGTACGCGCCTGACGGGTACGTCCACGCCACGGAATCGCATCGTGGACCTCCACGGCGGCGAGACGGCCCGTGTGGACGGGGATGGCCATCTTGCCGGACGCGGTCCGGCAAACGTGGCAACGGCAACGCAATGGCTACCCGACGAGATCCGCTTTCATGACGCGACGGTGACCGAGGTCGCCCGTCGTTTCAACGCCTATTCAACGCGCCCGCTGATCGTGGACGACGCCGAGCTGGGACAGAAACGCATCAGTGGCGTGTTCCATGCGCGCGACCCCGATGCCTTTATCGCCTATATCGGCAGCCTGCCCCAGGTGCATGTGGAAAGGAACGCAGACCGCATTCGCTTTGTCACCGCGCACGGCATCAGGCGACTGTAAGAAAAAATTCATCGAATGACGGGTACCCGGTGGCGCGCGGCGGGACTCTTAGATGGGGTCGGACAGCGATGACTGTCCTCAGTGACCCTCCATCCAAGGTATGTGACGCCATGCGCAATTCGCTCGCCCTTTGCATCGCCCTCGCTATCGCGGGCACCCCCTTCGTACCCACGACGGCGTTGGCGGCCACGCAGCCCATCGGCGCCATGCCACTGGCCCAGGCGCTCGATCGATTCGCGCACGAAGCGGGCTGGCAGGTCGTCTACGGCGCCGAGGTTCCCGACGGCTTGCGCAGTCACACCGCTCCCGGCGGCGTGCCGGCCGCCGAGCAGCTGTCCGCTTTGCTGGCGGGTACCGGCATGACGTACCGCTTCGTCACCCCGACCACGGTGACCATCGTGCCGGGAAACGTCGGAGCCGGCCCGGCGCCGGCAGCAGCGCCACTCCCCGCGATCGACACCCGTGACGAGGCGCAGAAGCTCGCACCGATCAGCGTTCACGCCAATGCGGTGGATACGCTGGCACCGAGCGCCGCGCCGCTGGACGCTACCCAGCCTACCTCGGTGATCGACGAGCGATTCATTCGCGATGGACTGCGTTTCAATGCCAATTTCGACGACATCATCAAGTACGCCCCCAGCGTGACCGTCACCTCGCCGGAAGGTCCGGGTCTGGGCAAGAATGAAGGCATCAGTATCCGCGGCTTCCAGGACGGCCAGTTCAATATCACCTTCGATGGCATCCCCTTCGGCGACGCCAGCGACCTGCACCACACCACCTCGGCATACTTCAACAACCACGTACTCGGCCAGGCGGAAATCGACCGCGGTCCGGGCGGCGGAAGCACGCTCGGCAATGCGACGTTCGGCGGCACGGTGGCACTGCGTTCACGCGATCCTTCGGACGAGCCGGGTATCACGCCGTACCTCACGTTGGGGAGCTGGAACACCCGCGCCGGTGGCGTGACCGCGGATGAAACGGTGGGCAACACGCGGGTCTTCGCGGACATTTCCAAGGAGTCGAGCGACACCTACCTCAAAGGCACCGACGACAAGCGCGACCATGTCTTCATCAAGACGATCAGCCAGCTGGGCGACGTGACCAGCCTCACCTTCGTCACCAGCTACAACCGCGAACACCAGAACACCGTGCAGGGCGCGACGAAGGAGGAGATCGACCGTGACGGGTGGCGCTTCGGGCTCGGTAACGATCCGACCGTGCAGAACTACAAAGGCGCCAATAACGCGGCCTACTATTCCAGTTTCACCTATGTCGGGCTGACCAGCCAGGTGGCCGGCTGGGATGTCGACGATAAGCTGTACCTCAATACCTTCGATCACTGGGCGCGCAAGACCGCCGACGCTTCGGACATCGATCCCGCCGACAACGGGGTCACCTTCTACGACGCGAAAGGCAAGAAGGTCGCGACATCGAAGACCGACCTGCCGGGCAAGCTCGCCGATTCCGGCTTCCATGCCTTCGGCAACGTACTTCGCCTCGGTCGCGACCTGGGTGACGGCACGCTGCTCACGGGTATCTGGCTGGAGCGCAGCCTGGATGCGCGGTACCAGTATCCAGTCGACCTGACGACCGGTGCGAAGACGGGCACCAAGTATGGCCCTGTCGACAACTACCTTCTCGACGATCGCACGGACACGGTGCAGCCTTATCTTCAGTACGACTGGAAGGTGACCGACGCCATCACCGTGAGCCCGGGCGTGCGCTATTCCGAGGTGACGCGCAGCATCGATGCACCGCTGAACAAGGTATCGCCGCCGGTGCCGCTCAGCGCCGAAGTCACCTACCACGCCGCCCTGCCGTCGATCAGCGTGCATGATCGCCTCAGCGACTCGTGGAGCGCGTATGCGCAGGCTGCCGAGGGCTTCCTCGCACCGCCGATCGATGTGATCCAGGTCAACGGCTCGCACGGCCTGCAACCGGAGAAGACGAAGAACTACCAGCTCGGCACGGCTTATGCGTCAAGCAAGCTCACCTTCGGCGCTGATGTCTACTACATCAACTTCTCCAACTTCATCACGGAAACCCAGGTCACAACCGACAACGGCAACGAGGACACCTTCATCAATGGTGGCGGCGCCATCTACAAGGGTGCCGAAATGGAAGCCACCTTCGCCCTCACACGTGCCTTGAGCCTTTACGGCAACGCCAGCTACAACAAGGCGACCTACAAAGGCAGCAGCGTGCAGGTCGCCGGTACGCCCAAGGTCACGGCGGCCCTGGGTCTGCTCTACAGCAACACCAATGGCTACTTCGGCTCGCTGATGGGCAAGTTCCTTGGCCACCAGTATGGACTGGACAACACGACCGATGACGCCGGTAATATCCAGTTCGCCAATGACCAGCGCATCGCCGGCTACTTCAGCGTCGACGCCGCGGCAGGCTACCGGACGGACAAGGGCCCGGCAGGCACCAAGGGCTACTCGATCAGCGTCGACGTCAATAACCTGTTCAACGTGCACAAGCTCACCGGCTACGCAGGGACGCAGGCGGTGAGTGGCGATCCGCTCTACTTCGGCCTGCCTGGCCGCGGCATCTTCCTCGACCTGTCGGTGAAACTATGAGACGCGCGCTCGCACTTCTCTTCTCACTCGCCGCGGCGACGGCATGCGCCGCCCACGCGCCGTCTGCCGAAACCACGCAGATCGACATCGTGCTGATGCGCCACGGTGTCCGATCGCCGACCAAGCCTGCGGAGACCTATGCCGCCTATGCCGAGGGCGAGTGGCCGACGTGGCCGGTCGCGCCGGGCATGCTCACGCTGCACGGCCACCAGGGCATGACGGCCATCGGGGGACGCCTTCGCCGGCTGCTCCTGGACGACGGCACGATCGCGGCAACCTGCCCCGAGCCGGCATCGTTCGTGGTGATCGGCGACAGCACGCCGCGCAACCTCGAGAGCGCCGGTGCGCTCGTCGCGGGTCTGGCACCGGGATGCCACGGCTCCTTCCTCGCTGTCGCGGGGGCAGCGAACAATCCGCTCTTCCACTTCGTCAAGGACACGGGCAAGGGCAAGGCAGACGAGGATGACGACGATGCTGCCGTGGACGCGCCCTCCCCGCCGCCCGCACTCGCCGAACTGCAGACGGTCCTTCTCGGCTGCACGCCGGCCGCTTGTGCCGACGTCGCGGCAACACGGCACAAGAAGCTGCTTCTGGATGCTCCCGACCATGTAGCCAAAGCCATGAAGCTCGCTGGCACGCTCAGCGAGAACCTTATGCTTGGCTATGTCGAAGGCCTGCCGATGACCGCTGTCGCCTTCGGACGCGCGGATGCCACTGTGCTCGGTCGCCTGATCACCCTGCACAACGCGCAGTTCGCCGCAACGAAGAAATCCATGCCCACCGCTGCGAATGCCGGTTCCAACCTCGTCGCACACATCGTCGCCAGCCTGGATGCCGCGCACGGAACCCAGCCTGGCGTCGCCCCGCTATCGACCTCCGGCCACGGTGTCGTCATCCTGGTCGGGCACGACACCAACCTCGCCAACGTTGCCGGCGTCCTCGGCCTGGACTGGCACGACGAGCAGGTGCCCGACGATTATCCGCCTGGAGGTGCGCTGGTCTTCAGCCTGGTCCACCGCAAAACGGGGGACATCGTCCGCGTCCGCAGCCTGATGCCGTCCATGGATGCGCTTCGCGCCAATCATTTCGACGATGTCACGGCGAAAGCCGTTCGTTTACAAGGTTGTCGCGTGATCGGCGAGTGCACCGTCGGGGAATTCGACGTGCTCGCGCGCAAGGCTGTGGATCCGGCACGTGTGGATCCGTCGCTACCCGCCATGACCGCGACTCAGGGGGAGAACAGGAAGTAGACGAAGCACACGAAGATCGTCAGGTGCACCGCGCCCTGGAGCAGGTGCGTCCTGGCGCTCGAAAACGTGAGCAGGGAGAGCACAAGCGTCAGGACGAACAGGATCAGGTCGGTGTGTTCCAGTCCGAGGATGACCGGGTGGTGGGTCATCTGGCCAATCAGCAGGATGGCCGGAATGGTCAGGCCGATCGTGGACAGCACCGAGCCGAGGAAGATGTTCACGGCGCGCTGCAGGTCGTTACGGCTTGCCGCGCGAATCGCCCCCATGCCCTCGGGCAAGGCGACGAGGATCGCCATGGTGAGTCCGCCCATGGCGGCCGGGGCATTCAGCGTCTCCACGACGTAATCGACGGGGATAGCGAGCTGGTCGACCAGGAAGACCACGGGAATCATGTAGGCGATGAGCAGCGCCGCGGATACGAGGGGCCCGTGGCGCGACGGCACCTCCGTGTCGCTGTCGCGAGCCGTGGATGCATCCGTGGTGAAGTACCCCTTCATGCGTTTCGTCTGCAGGCCGAGGAAGGTCGCGTACAACGTGAGTATCGCGACCACCAGGAACATCTGGTGAGCGAACGGCAACGGCGACCCCTCCGCCACGTTCGTGAACCGGGGCAACACCAGGCCGAGTACGCCCAGGGGAATGATCAGGCCAAGGTAGGCATTCGCACCCTGAAGGTTGTAAGCCTGCTCGCGGTGTTTCCATCCGCCCCACAGCAGCGACAGGCCGACCATGCCGTTGAGCACGATCATGGTCACCGAGAACAAGGTATCGCGTGCCAGCGTGGGGTTGTTCGCTCCGTGCAGCATGACGGCCGAGATGCTCATGATCTCGATGGACGTCACCGCGATGGTGAGCACCAGCGTGCCGAGCGGTTCGCCCAGATGATGGGCCAGTCGCTCCGCGTGCCTCAGCACGGCGAGGGCGGAGCCGAGGATGACGACGAACAGCCAGACAAACATCAGGATGAGCCACGCCCGCGACTCGAGGCCGGCCAGGAGTGAGTCATGCATGCCCAGGAAAACCGCGCAGGTCGCAACGGTGATCACCAGGAACCATTCCTGTCGCGCTAACGCGCTCGGTGCATTCATGCCTACTCCACGAAGGACAGCTGGCGGACCCTGCCTTAACGTGCCCCACGTCGCACCGATTGGCAAGCAAGGCCAGTAGAACTACCTAACCGCGAAGCGTGATCCTACGCTCGCCCGCGGGCCGCCGGGTGGACGACGATGCGAGCTCACAAAGGAGCCCTCCCATGCGCAAGCTGACGTTCTTCGTGATTCCCGCCCTCGGCCTCGCGTTGGCCATGCCACTGGCCGCTGGCGCCCAGACCCAGGCTCCGGCGCCGGCCTCCAGCACTGGCGGCGGCTCGTTCGAACTGGTCCGCGAACAGGAAGTCCAGACGGCCACCGTGGTCGACATCGACAAGCAGAGCCGCTTCGTCACCCTGCGCGAAGGCAAGGGAACCAGGCGCGAGTTCACTATCGAAGCCGGTCCGGAGGTACGCAACTTCGACCAGCTGAAGGTCGGCGATGTGGTGATCGCGACCTACCAGGCCGCAGCGGCGCTGGAGATACTACCTGCCGGAAGCGCATCGACGGGCGAGGTCACCAGCGCCGACGCGGCTCGTGCGCCCCAGGGCACGCTGCCGGGCGCCGCGGTGCAGCAGTCGATTTCGATCACCAGCAAATTGACTGCCATCGACCTGAAGAAACACACCGTCACGCTGCAGGGTCCCGATGGCAAGCAGCGCGTGATCGAGGTGAAGGACCCGGAGCGCCAGGCCCGCATGGCCAAACTGCGTGTCGGTGACCTGGTCCGTATCACCTATGTGGAAGCGGTAGCGATCGACGTGACGCCCAAGCCTCACTAAAAAACGTCACGGCGACCGGCATCGATCCTCAGGGCGACGGCACCGGGCCGCCGGTGTCGCCGATCAGGGACACGGCATCGAGCAGGCGCTGCTCGCGTACATCGAGCGCGTTCTGCTGGGTGCTGTACAGCGTGGTCTGCGCCGTAACGGCGGTGGTGTAGTCGACCGTACCCGCCTTGTATTCGTTGAAGGCAATCTCCGAACCTCGCGTAGCATCGCTCACCGCGGCGTCGAGCACCTCGGCCTGCTGGGCCAGGATGCGGATGCCGGCAAGATCGTCCTCGACGTTCTGCAGCGCCGTGAGTACCGTGCCACGATAGTTCGCCACGGACGCTTCATAGGACGCACGCGCCGCCGCGACCTGGCCATGCCGCGCACCGGCGTCGAAGATCGTCTCGCTCACGTCGGCACCCAGCGACCAGACGTGATTGGCCACGTGTAACAGGCCGGCCAGGGGCGATTGCGAGAATCCATCCGCACCGGAAAGCGTGATATCCGGATAGTAGGCGGCCACCGCGACGCCGATCGCGGCATTCTGCGCGGCCATGTCCCGTTCGGCGACGGCGATGTCCGGCCGACGCTGGAGCAGCGTCGACGGCATCCCGACCGGAACCGAGGGTAAGGTCGGCAGTGCGGTGCTATGGGGAATGTCGAGTTCCTCGGGGGTCTTGCCAACCAGCACGGCAATCGCGTGCGCGTATCGCGCCCGTGAGACACCTAGCGCGATCAGACTTGACTGCGCGTTCTCCAGTTGCGTGCGCGCTGCAATGACGTCCGACGGCGGCGTGATACCGGCGTTGCCCTGGTTGGCCACGACGCGCAGGAACTCCTTGTAGGCATCGACGGTATGCGTCAGCAGATCGATATTGGCGTCGGTGACGCGAAGGTCGATCACCGCCGTGGCCAGCGCCACCTGCTCGGTCAGCGTGGCGTTGGCGAGGGTCGCGGCTCCGGCGTCGGCCGTCGCCCTGCTTTCTTCGACGGCACGACGCGTCTTACCCCAGAAGTCGGGCGCCCAGCTCACGTTGCCTTCCAGCGAACCCGCCGTGCGGATGCCCGGATTCACCGAAATGCTGTTACCCGTGCCGTTGCTGGCGCTGCGCTGCTTCGTGGCGGATCCGGTCACACCGATGGTCGGGAACAGCCCGCTACGTGCGATCTGTACCTCCGCCAGCGCCTCCTGATAGTTCGCGTAGCTCTGGCGCACGGTCTGGTTCGACACCGACACCATCGGTTCGAGCTGGTCGAGCAACGGGTCGTGGAACACCGCCCACCAGTCGCCCTTCGGCGCGGCGTCGTCGGGTTGGGCCGGACTCCAGCCCGGCGTCTCCTTGAAGGCGACGGGCATGGCGACATTGGGCTTCTTGTAGTCGGGGCCGACCATGCACCCGTGCAGTAACCACGCGATCGACGCGACGAGGAGGGTTCGGGAAGTCTTCATAGGGCTGTGCTCGCGTCGACGTGGTTCCATGGCAGGCGGGCATTCCACCGTGCCAGCCTGGCGCGGAAACCGTCCAGGTAGAGATAGATCACCGGAGTGGTGTAAAGCGTGACGATCTGGCTGAGGATCAGTCCGCCCATGACGGTAATGCCCAGCGGCTGGCGCAACGAAGCGCCCTGCCCGATACCGATCGCCAGCGGCACCGCGCCAAGAACGGCAGCCGCGGTGGTCATCATGATCGGGCGCAGGCGGATCACGGCCGCGTTGTGGATCGCCTCGCGCGCGCCGAGGCCCTCGTCGCGCTGCAAGTGAATGGCCACGTCGATCATCATGATCGCGTTCTTCTTCACGATGCCGATCAGCAGGATGATGCCGATCATGGCGATGACCGAGAATGGCGTGCCGAAGATAAGCAGGGCCAGCGTCGCACCGATACCGGCCGAGGGCAGTGTCGACAGGATGGTCAACGGGTGCACCGTGTTCTCGTAGAGGACACCGAGCACGATGTACACCGCCACCAACGCCGCGATGATGAGCAGCGGCATCGTCGACATGGACTGACCGTACACCTGCGCCGCGCCGGCAAAGCTGCCATGCACCGAAGCCGGCAGACCGATCTGTTGGGAGACCTGGCCGATGATGGTCGAGGCCTGGCTGAGCGAACCGCCGGGCGGCAAGTTGAAGGAAACCGTTGCGGCGACCAGCCCGTCCTGATGGCTGACCTGGGTGGCCGTGTGGTTGCTGACATAGCTGGCGATAGCGGGGAACGGCACCAGCGTCTCCGCCGCCGTGCTGTCCGCGCTGCCGCTGGAACCTCCGCCCTTCGCGTTGGAAATGGCGTTGGTGAGCAGGTTGGCCTCGGCATCGGCGTTCTTCGCATTGGTCGACGCGCCCGTGCCCGACGACGTGCTCGTGACGGTCGTGGCCGTGACGCCCTTCACCAGCGAGCTCGACATCTGCGTCTGCTGCGTGCCGCTCGCGTTACCCGCCGCGGTGCTGAAGCGTATGCGTTCGAGCATCTGCGGGTACTGCCAGTAGGCAGGGGCGACTTCCATCACCACGTAATACTGGTTGAGCTCGTTGTATACGGTGGACACCGTACGCTGGCCGAAGGCGTCGTACAGGCCAGTGTCGATCTGGTTGGGCGCGAAACCATAGCGAGCGGCCGTCGCGCGATCGAAATTCACGTAGATCTGCAAGCCGTGCTGCTGCAGATCCGAGTTGACGTCCGACAACCGCTCCTTGCTGAGCGCCGCCACCAGCTTGGGCACCCAGGTAAACAGGGTATCGGGGTCGTCGCTGGTCAGCGTGTACTGGTATTCCGCGGCCGACTGACGGCCACCGATGCGCAGGTCCTGCGCGGCCTGCAGCAGCAGGCGCGCGCCGGACACCGCATTGAGCTTCGGGCGCAATCGATCCACCACCTGGGCGGCGGAAATCTTGCGTTCCGCCAGCGGCTTGAGTTCGATGAAGACGTTGGCGGTATTCAGTGCGCGGCCACCGGTAAAGCCGGCCACGGAAGCCACCGCCGGATCCTTCTGCACGATCGCCTGCAGCTGGGCGAGCTTCTTCTCCATGGCCTGGAAGGAGATGCTCTGGTCCGCGATGATCTGGCCCTGGAGGATGCCGTTGTCCTGTTCGGGAAAGAAGGTCGACGGCACGAAGCGAATCAGGAACACGTTGAGGACGATCAGCCCGATCAGAACCAGCGCGACAAGCAGGCGATGGTCCAGCGCCGTCGCCAGCGAACGGTCGTAGCCTTGCTTGAACCGCTCGAACTGGCGCTCCGACCAGGCCGCGACGCGACCCGGCGGCCTTGCCGTACCGCGCGCGCGGAGCACGAAGGCCGCCATCGTCGGCGTCACGGTCAGCGAGATCACCAGGGAAAGCAGGATGGCGATCGACAGCGTCACCGCGAACTCATGGAACAGCAGGCCGACGATGCCCGGCATCAACAGGATCGGAAGAAACACCGCGATCAATGACAGGCTCATGGAGATCACGGTAAAGCTGACCTCGGCGCTACCGACCAGGGCCGCTTCGCGCACGTCCATGCCCTCATCCACGTGGCGGACGATGTTCTCCAGCACCACGACCGCATCGTCCACCACGAAGCCGGTGCCGATGGTGAGCGCCATCAGCGACAGGTTATCGAGGCTGTAGCCGAGCAGGTACATCGGGCCGAACGTGCCCACGATCGAAAGGGGCAACGCGACCGCCGGCACCAGCACGGCGCGGGGGGACTGCAGGAAGATGAAAACCACGCCGATGACCAGGAGCACGGCGATGAACAGCGTCCGCTCGGTGTCGTCCACCGCGGCATTGACCGACTGCGAGCGATCCACGGCGATGCCGACGTGGATGTCGTGCGGCAAGGTGGCCTCGACATTCGGGAGGACCTTGCGGATCTGTGCGACGGTCCTGACGATATTGCTGCCCGGGAGCGGATAGACGATGACGAGTACCGCGTCCTTGCCGTTGTACAGGCCCGCGTTGCGCAGGTTCTCCGCCGAATCGCTCACCTGCGCGACATCGCGCAGGAAGACCGGTGCCCCCTGCCGATAGGCGACGACGATGTCGCGATACGGAGCGGCCTTGCTGATCTGGTCGTTGGAAAGCACCTCGAAACGCTGGTCGCCCTGGTCGATATGGCCCTTGGCGCTGTTCGCATTCGCGGAGCTCAGGGACGCGCGGACATCCTCCAGGCCGATGCCGTAGCTATTGAGCTGGTCGGGCTGCAACTCCACGCGAACCGAGGGCAAGGCGCTGCCGCCCAGCGTGATCTGCCCTACGCCATCCACCTGCGAAAGCTGCTGCTGGAGGATCGAGTTAGCCGAATCGTAGAGCTGCGCCCGCGTCAACGTCTCCGAAGTCAGCGCCAGCACCATGATCGGGGTATCCGACGGATTGAACTGCCGATACGTCGGATTGTTGCGCAGGGTACTCGGCAGATCGGCTCGCGCCGCCTGGATCGCCGCCTGCACGTCGCGGGCGGCGCCATTGATGTCGCGTCCCAGGCCGAACTGGATCACCACCTGGGCCGAGCCGACCGAGCTCGACGAGGTCAGCTCGGACACGTCCGCGATGGCACTGAGCCGTCGCTCCAGCGGAGCCGCCACGGTCGAGGCCATGATGTCCGGGCTCGCACCGGCCATGCTCGCCTGAACCACGATCACCGGGAACGTGACGTTCGGCAGCGGCGCCACCGGCAGGTTGAAATAGCCGAGCGCACCTGACAGGAGGATCGCGACGGCCAGCAGCGTCGTCGCCACCGGACGCCGGATGAACAGGCCCGGGATACTCATGACTCGTGCCCGATCGCCTTCTGCGCCGGCGCGCGTCGCAGCCGCACGGCCAGCCGGTCGAAGAACAGGTAGATCACCGGCGTGGTGAACAACGTCAGCAACTGGCTCAGTGCCAGGCCACCGATGATGGCCAGACCGAGCGGCCGGCGCAGTTCGGAGCCGGTGCCATTACCCAGCAGCATCGGCAGTGCGCCGAGCATCGCCGCGAGCGTCGTCATCAGGATGGGCCGGAAGCGCAGCAACGAGGCCTCGAAGATGGCCTCCTCGGGCGGCTTGCCGTGCTCACGCTCCGCTTCCAGCGCGAAGTCCACGATCATGATCGCGTTCTTCTTCACGATGCCGATCAGCAGGACGATGCCGATGATGCCGATCACGTCCAGATCGTGCCCGGCAACCATCAGCGCAAGCAACGCGCCGATACCGGCCGACGGCAAGGTCGAAAGAATGGTCAACGGGTGAACGAAACTCTCGTACAACACGCCGAGCACGATGTAGACAGCGACCAGGGCGGCGATCAGCAGATACACCTCACTGGAGAGTGAATCCTGGAAGGCTTGCGCGGCACCCTGGAACGACGACGTGACAGACGGCGGCAGGTGCACCGCCTGTTCCGCCGCCGTGATCTCCTTCACCGCCGAGCTGAGCGAGGCGCCAGCGGTGAGATTGAAGGAAACCGTGACGGCGGGAAACTGCGCCAGGTGACTGATTACCAGGGGTGCCTTGACGATCTGGATCGACGCGATGCCCTTCAGCGGTACCTGTCCGCTGCTGCCGGTCTGGCTGGGCAGATAGATGTCGCCGAGCGACTGCACCGTGGGCAGGCTCTCGGGCTTGGCCACCAGGATGACGCGGTACTGCCCGGACTGCTCGAAGATGGTCGAGACGATACGCTGTCCGAGCGCGTCATAGAGCGCGTTGTCGATCGTCGCCGGTGTGATGCCATAACGCGCGGCGAGCTGGCGATTCACCTCGACGTTGACCGCCAGGCCGTCATTGTTGAGATCGCTGGTGACGTCCGTGAGCGAGTCGACCTTGCGCAGGCGATCGACGAGGGCGGGCACATACTTGCCCAGTTCCTGCACCGAGGAACCCCGCAAAACGAACTGGTACTGGTTCGGCGATACCGTGGTGTCGAGCGTGAGGTCCTGCTCCGGCTGCACGAAGAGGCGAATGCCTGTGACGTTCGCCGTTTCGTTCTGCAGGTTGCGCGCGATCTCGGCGGCGCTGAGCGAGCGGTCGTCCTTCGCCTTGAGGCCAATCAGGAAGCGGCCGTTGTTGAGGGTCTTGTTCGTCCCATCGATGCCCACGTACGACGTCAGCCCCGTCACGTTGGGATCCTTCAGGATCGCTTCGGCGAGCTCGGCCTGCCGTTTCACCATGGCGCTATAGGACACCGAGTTGTCGGCCACGCTGATGCCCTCGACCGCGCCCACGTCCTGGGTCGGGAACAGGCCTTTCGGAATGACCACATAGAGGACGACGGTCAACGCGACGGTGACCAGGAAGACGATCAGTGTGAGTGTCTGGCGGGCCATGACGAAGCGCAGGCCGCGCTCGTAGGCAGCCAGCGTCTTGTCGAACAATCCCTCGCTGATGCGTTCGAACCGGCTCGGATGCCGGTCGACCTGCGCGCGGAGGATACGCGCGCACAGCATGGGCACCAGGGTCAGCGAGACGATGCCTGAAATGACGATGGTCACCGCCAGGGTCACCGCGAACTCGTTGAACAACCTGCCGATCACGCCGCCCATGAAAAGCAGGGGAATAAGCACAGCGATCAGGGAGACGGTCAGCGACACGATGGTGAAGCCGATCTGCCCCGCACCTTCCAGCGCCGCCTCCAGTGGTGCCATGCCCTCTTCGAGGTACCGTACGATGTTCTCGATCATCACGATGGAGTCATCCACCACGAAACCCGTGGCAATGATCAAGGCCATCAGCGAAAGATTGTCGATCGAGTAGCCCAGTTCGTACATCGCGGCGAGCGTGCCGATCAGCGAAACCGGCACGGAGATGCTCGGGATAATCGTGGCCGGTATGTTGCGCAGGAAGACGAAGATCACCAGGACCACCAGCACGATGGCCAGACCCAGCTCAAAGGCAGCATCGGAGACCGACGAACGGATCACGCCCGTGCTGTCGGAGACGATCTGCACCTTCATCCCCGCCGGGAGAGTCGACTCCAACTGAGGCAGTTTCGCCTTGATCTGGTCGACGGTGGCGATGACGTTCGCCCCCGGCTGTCGCTGCACGTTGAGCACGATGGCCTGGGTCTTGCCGAACCAGGCACCCTGCTCCGTGTTTTGCGCCGACTGCGTCACCCGCGCGATGTCCCGCAGGTAAACAGGTGCACCGTTCTGGTACGAGACCACGGTGGCCAGGTAGTCCTTGGGATCGCGAATCTGGTCGTTGCCGTTGATGGTGTAGTCGAGCTCGGGGCCGTCGAAGTTGCCCTTGGGCTGGCTGACGTTGACGTTGGCCAGCAGCGAGCGCAGGTCGTCGATATTGAGCCCATAGGCCGCCAGCTTCTTCGGGTCCGCCTCGACGCGGATGGCGGGCACGTTACCGCCGGCTGGCACTACCAGGCCCACCCCCGGCACCTCGGCGATCTTCGAGCCCAGCCGGTTGTTAGCTACATCCTCGAGCTGTGGCAACGACATCGATGTCGAGGTCACGGCCAGGGTAAGTATCGGCAAATCGGCCGGGTTTACCTTCGCGTACGTCGGCGGTGCGGGCAGGCCCGCTGGCAGCAGGCTGTTCGCCGCGTTGATCGCTTCCTGCACGTTCTGCTCGGCAACGTCGAGGCTGAGCGACAGGTCGAACTGCAGGGTGATGACCGACGCGCCAGCCGAGCTGTTCGAGGTCATCTGTTGCAGACCGGGGATCTCGCCCAGCTGCACTTCGAGCGGGGCTGTCACCGTGCTCGCCATCACCGTCGGACTGGCGCCGGGATAAAAGGTCTGTACCTGGATGACCGGGTAGTCGACAGCGGGCAACGACGACACGGGCAGGAACTTCACTGCGACCAGGCCGACGAGCACGAGCGCGAGCATCAGGAGCGCGGTGGCTACCGGCCTGAGTACGAACAAACGGGAAATGTTCATCGGATCGCGTGCCCGCCTTTACGACGCGTGACGTCGCGTCGGCGCGGCGCCCGTCGACGACCCGGCGGCGGGCTTCGCACCGGCCAGCTTCACCTTGGCGCCGTCGGTAAGGCGGTCCATCCCGTCCGTCACGACGGTCTGTCCGGCGGTGAGGCCCGAAGCGATCACCGTGTTCTTGCCGTCGCTGGGACCGAGCGTCACCTTGTGTACCGACACGGTCTGATCGGCATTGACCAGGTAGACGAAATCGCCGGGGGCGCCACTCTGCACGGCTGGAGTCGGCACAAGTACGGCCTGCTTCAGCGTATCCACCAGCAGGCGTACGTTGACGAATTCGTTCGGATAGAGCGCCTCGTCATCGTTATCGAAGGTGGCGCGCAAGGTGACCGTGCCGGTAGCCGTTGCCATCTGGTTGCCCAGCGCATAGAGCTTGCCCGTCGCGATCTGGCGGCTGTTGTCACTGCTGAAGGCAGCGACGGTGAGCGTCGTATCCGCCGTGCCGAAGCGCTTCAGGACATTGCCCAGGGAGTTCTGCGGCACGGTGAACTGCACCGTGGTCGGCTTCATGGTGGTGATGGTGACGATGCCGGGCGATGTGGACTGGGTGACGTAGTTACCCGGATCGACCAGACGCAGGCCAACGCGTCCGCTGACGGGCGCGGTAATGTGGCAGTAGGCAAGATCCAGGTCGAACTGCGCGATATTGGCTTCATCGGCCTTCACCGCCGCTTCGTCCTGCTGCACGGCGAACTTCTGATCCGCGAACGTCTGCTCGGCGATCGACTTTTGCTCGTTCAACGTGGTGAAGCGTGCGAGATCGGAGCGAGCCTGGGCGAGCGTGGCCTTGTCCTTCGCCATCTGGGCTTCCGCCTGGCGCTTGTCGATCTCGTACTGGCGAGGATCGATCTGCGCAAGGAACTGGCCCTTCTCCACGTCCTGCCCTTCCTTGTAGCCGACCTCGGTGAGGTATCCGCTGAGTTGGGGCAATACATTGACGGTAGCCACCGGGGTCACGGTGCCGAGTTCGTTGAGCAGCTCCGGCATGTCACCGAGCGTGGCCTTCGCGGCACTGACCAGCTGGGGCGGCGTCATCGGCTTTTTCTTTCCCGAACCACTGATGACGTGGAAGAGCACGAGGGCAATGACGACGACAACGACGAGCGAGACGATCAGCAGACGCCGCCCCTTGTGAGGTGGGCGCTGGGCTTGTGTCGCATCACTCATGGATCGATCTCCTGGCTTATCCGGTCGGGCTAGCTAACAGGAACGCACGAGTGCCGAATGCGTTTAATCGGGATCGGCCGTGTTTAACCTACGCTCATTCATCTGGATTCGCAGGATTTCACGACGTAAACCCCTGCGAAGCCGAAGCGTTCTCATCATTAACCCCACTTCCCAAAGGTGCTGTGATGAACGCCCTCCGCTCGATCGCCCTGGCTGCACTGGTCACCGCCGGTGCCGCCGCTGCCCCCGTTTCCGCACAGGTTTATGTCGATACCACCGTGGAAGTCGGCCCTGAGCCTGCCTGTCCCTATGGCTACTACGAGTACGCGCCCTACCCGTGCGCACCTTATGGCTACTACGGCGCCGAATGGTTCGCAGGCGGCCTCTTCATCGGCGCGGGCCCATGGTTCCACGGGCCGCGGAATTTCCGTGGTCACGTGGATCCCCGTTTCGATCCGCGTCGTGGCTACGCCCGTCCCTTGCCGCAATTGCATGAGCGCCCGGCACCGGGCACGCGATACGACAACATCCCCGGTTTTCGCGGTGGTGAAGAGCACGATGGCCGGGGCGGGAATCCTGGGCGCGGCGACGATCGCCGCTGACCTCAAGTTCCTGCGAAAGACGCCGCTAACCGAGGAGGTCAATAGGTAAAACAGGCTCAAGGATGACAATAACTTCATTGAACAGGGTGCCGACGCCGGTCTCGTTACCGGCGTCGCGCACCCTGCTGGCGACAGCGACCGCAGGCGCAGCGGCTGCCACGTCCACTGTATCGCCCGCCGCGCCGGGCCCTTCGGCGGTCGTCACGCTCAGCGGTGCCACCAGCGCACCGGCACCCGCCGTCTACTCCATCCCACCGGTCAAGTCCGTCCCCGTCTGGCAGGATGCATCCGTCGCCATCAAGACGGCCAGCGGCCGCGCACTCACGCTCACCCTGCAGGACGACAGTAGCTTCAAGGTAAACGCCGAAGGCGACGCACCACTGAGCGACGCCGAAAATGCGGCGATCGCGAAACTCTCCGTCGCCTTCAAGGGCGCGCTCGACGGCATGGCCTCCGCGCCGCCTCACTTGGATCTCGGCAGCCTCGCTCAACTCGATACGACCGTTCTCTCGTCGATCCACGTTAGCGCCCATGCCGCCGGCAGCGATCAGCCCATACAGACGATCGATTTCAGCGCCGACGCCACATCGCGCGCCGTGAAGATCGACGGCTCGGCCGGCCAGATCGGTGTCAGCGTGGACCTGAGCTCACCTGCCATCACCGGCAGCAAGGCCCAGCAGGCGACAGCGATGGCCAATTACCTAAAGCAGGTCGACCAGGCCGCGGCACGCGGCCATGCAGATCCCGCCCTGGTGGCCCTCTTCAAGGACGCGTTCACGCAGATCAATGCGCCAGCCGGCGTCGACGCGGCAGCCACCACACGTTCCACCTCGTGGCTCACCGATACCGACCATGCCCTGATGAGCGGGCTCGCGGACTTCAGCGCCTCGTTCACACAGACGGCGCGCGCCGCCAACCCGTATCGCGCCGATGAGCACGACGCATTCTCCTTCCAGGTATTGCAAAGCACCCAGGTGTCCGGCCGCAGCGCGTCCGAACGCGATATCTCACAGACGTCGTCGTCGCAGTTGCGCGCGAGTTTCCATTCGGCCCTTTCAGCCGATGCACGGCTCAACCTGACTGAAGATCCGAAGTCGCAGAACTACTACTACACGCAGATCGACGACTCCGCGCAGAGCAACGTGTCCATCGGCTACCGGAAAGGCCTCTTCGTGCAGGCGCTTTCGAGTCGTACCGCAAGCCAGAGCACCGAGCAGTCGAAATACATCATGGGCAAGAAGGTCGAAGACCTGACGGTGCCGCTGAAAAAATCACAGCAGAGCGACCTGCTTCCCGTGCTCACGCAGATGGAAAGGCACCCGCCCCGGACGAAGACCGAACGCGACGAGCGCGCCCGGACACTCGCGGGGATCCACGACAGCCTGGGGCTGCAGACCGACCCGGTCGCCCTCGGCTAGTCCGACCTCGCCTCCCGATAGGGATGTCTAGAGGGCTATACATTCGAAATAAGTTTCGATATAACTGGCTCACGTGCTGCGACGCAGCACGTTTTGTCACATCACGGATGTAGCCGGCGCTAGCCCGGCTACCGGCACCTACGACCCGGCACGACGCCGGCGTCCAGGTCGCGCCTTCAAGGGGATTTGCCTTCGATTACCCATCATGCCCGGCCCTGCGGCAGCAGAGACCGTGCGCGCTTACGCCCCCAATTCGGTTCGAGGAGAGCGTCGTTCATGTCCAGCAAGACCCCCAGCATCCCGCGTGCACTCGCCGCAGCCCTCGCGGTGGCGATCAGTTCCGGCGCCATGGCGCAGTCCACCACGGGCAGCCTTTTCGGGCAGGCACCCGCCACAGCCGGTGCGTCGGTAACGGTTACAAGTGATACCGGTCTGAGCCGCGATGTCCCGCTCGACGAGCGTGGCCGCTACTCGGCCGGGCAGTTGCCCCTGGGCACATATACCGTGGCCCTGAAAGTCGATGGCAAGGTGGTCGACACGCGGCAGAACATCACGCTCAAGGTAGGCGCCGGTACCGAGGTGTCATTCGCCGCTGCGCAGGCGCAGTCGCTGGAGGGCATCACGGTGTCCGCGGCGGCGTTGCCGAGCATCGATGTGTCGACGGTGGATTCACGTACCGTGGTGACCTCCGAACAGCTGGCACGCCTGCCGCTGGGCCGCAATTCCGAAGCCATCGCCCTGCTTGCCCCGGGCGTGGTCAACAACGGCGGTAGCTTCAAGGGCCCGACGGGTAACTCACTGGTGAGTTTTGGTGGCTCTGCCGCAAGCGAGAACGCCTATTACGTCAACGGCTTCTCCACGACGGACCCCCTGCGAGGCTTCGGCGGACTGTCCCTGCCCTACGGCGCGATCGACCAGCAGGAGGTCTATACCGGCGGATACAGCGCGCAGTACGGCCGATCCGATGGCGGCGTGATCAACGTGGTGGGCAAGCGGGGCACCAACGAATGGCATTTCGGCACACAAGTGCTGTGGGAACCGAATTTCGCGCGTTCCAGCCAGCGCAACCGCTACTTCGAGAACGGGCTTCCGGCATCGCCCAAAGCCGGCCAGCTGTACTCGCCCGATAGCAAGGATTCCGCCACCAGCACCACGGTCAGTGCATACGCGGGAGGTCCGCTGATCAAGGACAAGCTGTTCATCTTCATCGCCGGTGAGTACGAACGGCAGCAGGGCACCACCGTCAACCCGGTGAGCGGCTTCAGCAGTACGAAGCCTTATGTCGACTACCGTTACAACGAACCGCGCTGGTACGGAAAACTCGACTGGAACATCACCGACAGCAACATCGTCGAAGTGACCGGTGCCTCGGACAAATACGAGACCTCCGGTACGGTCTACGGGTACGACTACCAGACACGTACGCGCCAGGACCGGATCGGCGGCGACGATAACATCAAGACGGGCGGCGACTTGTGGACGGCCAAATACACCGGCTATCTCACCGACGACCTCACGCTCACGGCACAGTACGGCAAGCTGAAAAGCGACGACTACGACGCACCCGCCGGCTACGCCCCTGATCTGACCTATGTGGATGGACTCACCAACCAGAATCCTGCGCTGAACAACGGTGCACCACGCGGTAACAACCAGACCGTGGCCAGCCTGAGTCCCGCCGGACGCGGCAACCGTACGACCAACACGCGCATCGACCTGACCTACAAGATCGGCGACCACACCATCACCGCAGGCATCGACAACCAGACCGCCAAGGCACTGGACCAGGGCACGATCACCTCGGGGCCGGGCGGGTATTCGTGGACCTACGGCCAGGGCGATCCGAATACACCGATCTCCACGGGTCTTGGCGTGCCGGCCACGGGCGGCTTTCCCAATGGTGCACAGGGCTACTACGTCATCCAAAACATCAACAGCAGCCTTGCCACCGTGCGCTCCACGCAGCGCGCGCAGTACATCGAAGATCGCTGGCAGATCAACGATCGCTGGCTCCTCTCGGTCGGCGTGCGCAACGACCAGTTCGAGAATTTCAACAGCGACAGCGAGCCCTTCGTCACCCAGCACAAGCCGCAGTGGGCGCCACGCCTGGGCGCGAGCTGGGACGTAAACGGCGATGCGACCTTCAAGGTCTACGCCAACGCGGGCCGTTATTACCTTGGCCTGCCCCTGAACCCCGCGCTCAACGCAGCCGGCGGCGCACTCACCACCTCGCAATACTTCACCTACGGCGGCATCGCCGGCGATGGCACGCCGACCGGACTGACCACGATTTCACCGCCGGTCGCGGCGAACAACACCTTCGGCCAGCTGCCCGATCCCTCCACCGTGACCACCAAGGGCCTCAAGTCCGAATACCAGGACGAATTCATCCTCGGCTTCACCAAGACCCTGGGCAGCAAGTGGGTTTACGGCGCAAAGGCGACGCAACGTATCCTGCGCAACGCGATCGACGACTACTGCGACATCGACCTCGTGCTGGCCAAGGCGCAGTCGCTCGGGTACGACGTCACCACGACAAGCAACCCCGTGAGCTGCTGGCTGTTCAATCCGGGCAAGGCGAACACCTTCAATCTGGTCGACACGGCAGGGAATCACGTCAGTGTGCCGCTCACGAACCAGGAGTTCGGCTTCGACCGACTCAAGCGCCGCTACTACGCGCTTGAATCGTTCCTGGAGCACCCGTTCGATGGGACCTGGTACGCGCGAGCGACATACACCTTCTCGCGCAGCTACGGCAACACGGAAGGACAGCTTCGCTCGGACCTCTATCGCGAGTCGCGCGGTACCGGTCAGACAGCGGTGTCGACCACCCAGGACTGGGACAACTCGTACATCATGGTCAACACCAATGGCCCGCAGAACAACGACCACAAGCATCAGCTGAAGGTTTTCGGCTACTACCAGATCACCCCCGAGTGGCTGGTCAGCGGCAATCTCAGTGTGATCTCCGGTGCACCCAAGCCGTGCCTGGGTTACTTCGGCCCGGATCGCGAAGACCCGGCCGGCTACGGCAACAGTTACCACTTCTGCAACGGCCTGCCCTCGCCACCGGGAAGCCACGGACGCCTTCCCTGGGTGCGTCAGCTCGATGTCGGTGCGACCTATCGGCCGGCCTTCGCCGACGCCCGGCTGGCGTTCAACGTGAACGTGTTCAACGTGCTGAACGAGCAGCGTGTGGTCGGCATCTACCCGAATGCGGAGTCCAGTCCGAACCTGGCCAACCCACTCTACGGGACACCGACATCACGACAGTTGCCGCGCTACCTGCGCCTGAGCGCCAACTACGACTTTTGAGGACTTCTGTGGGAGCCGCTTCAGCGGCGATGGCCTTGCGGCGACCTGGCTATCGCCGCTGAAGCGGCACCCACACATGATCAGGAATCGTCGTCGGGGCCGCCTTCGTTGGAATAGGCTTCTTCCGCAGCTTCGTCATCGGCGTCGCGTTTGGCCGGGGCGGCTTTGGGCAGCTTTTCCGTCGGCGTCTCGCTGCGGCTCTTGCGGAGGTCGTCGATGATTCGTTGGTTGATGCTCTGGAACGGGTTGCTCATCGTTGACCCCAAAAGGCGGTTCATCAATGCCGCGACGTTCGCGGCGGGAAGTTTTCCGGTTCACTGATCACCGAGTCGGGCGCGGCGACGGACTTGCGTCCCCTCAGCTGTTTTGCCGTGAGGGGCAGGCACTCGCCCTTCTCGTTGATCTCGCGTATCGCACAGGCCGCCGGGTGGGTAGCCGCGGCGACATCGTAAGCCTCGAGGATCGAGCGCCTTGCTTCGAGGTAGGACGGTCGATCCTTTGAAATCGTAGCCATGGCGCCATACTCCGCTCGACGCCAACAACGGCGCCCCCAAGCGCGAGGCTGCGCCCTGCGTCGTTACCCTGCCGTTAGCCTCGCGGGTACACCACGTGCACCTTGTGCTCACGCTGATCGTCCTCCAACGGAAGACTGTCGCCCTCGATGGAAGCACCGTCCAGAAGAATGCCCGACGATTCGCCGTCCCGTGCTGGCCGGAGATCGATCGCGTAGGTCGAGCCGCCGAACACGTAGCGCAGGCTGTAGCCCGCCCACGACGTCGGGACACAGGGACGGACACGCAGCCGGCCCTCCTCCAGGCTCAGCCCCAGCAGCGACTCGACCAGCAGGCGGTACATCCAGCCTGCGGACCCCGTGTACCAGCTCCAGCCGCCCCGACCTACGTGTGGCGCCACGGAATAAACGTCCGCCGCGAGTACGTAAGGCTCGATCTTGTAGCGCTGGATCGCGTCGGCATCTTTCGTATGGCTGGCCGGGTTGATCATCCTCGCCAGTTCCCACGCGCGGTCGTGGTTGCCCATGTGCGCGAAGGCCATCGCCGCCCAGACCGCCGCATGCGTGTATTGCCCACCGTTCTCGCGTACGCCCGGCACGTAGCCCTTGATGTAACCGGGATCCATCGCCGAGTGATCGAAGGGGGGGTCGAGCAGGCGAATCAGCCCGACATCGTCCTGCACGAGATGACTGCTCAGCGACGCCATGGCCTGCGTGCGGCGTTCGTCCGTGGCAACGTCCGAGAGCACCGACCAACTCTGCGCGATCGCATCGATGCGGCATTCGTCGTTGCTGGCCGAGCCCAGCGGCGTACCGTCGTCGAACCAGGCTCGGCGGTACCACTCGCCGTCCCAGGCATGCGCTTCCAGGGCAGCCGACAACTTGGTGACTTCCGCCGTACAGCGGTCCGCGAAAATTGCGTCGCCGCGTGAGCGTGCCGTCACCGAGAACTCGCGCAGCACGTGAACCAGGAAGAAGCCCAACCACACGCTCTCGCCCTTGCCGCCCTCGCCCACCTTGTTCATGCCGTCGTTCCAGTCCCCGCTACCCATCAGCGGCAGGCCGTTGCGCCCACGCGGCATGGAGTGCTCGATGGCGCGCACGCAGTGTTCGTAGAGACTGGCCCGAATGCCCGAGGGGCGCGGCAGGTCGTAATAGGACTCCTCACCGGGCCGCAGCGGCCGGCCTTCGAGATATTCGACCGACTCGTCGAGCACCGCCGCGTCCCTGCTGGCGTGCACGTAGCGGCTGGTGGCCAGTGGCAGCCAGAGGTAGTCGTCGGAACACGCCGTGCGAACGCCGCGCTCGATGGGCGGATGCCACCAGTGCAGCACATCGCCTTCGACGAACTGATGCGCTGCGCAGAGCAGCAACTGGGCGCGTGCCATGGCGGGCGCCGCGTGCTGCGTTGCCATGGAATCCTGTAACTGGTCGCGGAAGCCGATGGCTCCGCCCGACTGGTAATAGCCACTACGTGCGAACAGGCGGCTGGCGATCGTCTGGTAGAGCAGCCAGCCGTTCGCCATCGTGTCCATAGCAGGCTCCGGCGTCCTGGCCTGAACCACACCGAGCACCCCACGCCAGTGGGCACGCACGGCACTGAGTACCCTTCCGGCGGTGCCGTCCTGGCGGAAGCGCTGCACGAGGCCGCGCGCCTCGGCTTCATTGCCGCCCATGCCCAGCCGGATGACCACCTCCCTCGATTCACCCGGCTCGAGAAGGAAAGCGACACGGAGGACGCCGCAGGGATCCAGCCCGGCACCGATGCGGTTGTTCCAGGCCTGGCGGCGCATCCCCAGCGGTGAATCCATCCGTCCGTTACGGCCCAGGAACTCGGTCCGGTCACCGCCCACGGAGCGTTCGCGATCGCCCATGTCGAAGAAGGCGACGCGACCGGGAAAATCGCTGTTGTAGGCGTTGCGCGCAAACAGCGCGCCCGTGATCGGGTCGACATCGGTCACTACGTGCATCGAACTCTTTTCGCGGACATCGCCGAGCAGCCATTCGACGTATGCAGTAACCGACAAGCGGCGCGCGTCGGAACCGCGATTGGTTACCGTGACCACCTGGAACTTCACCGGCGCATCCAGCGCGACGAAGGTTTCCAGGCGCGAATGAAGCGTCTCCTCGTCATGCTCGAAGTGGCTGTACCCGAAGCCGTGGCGCGTCGTATAGCTTCCCTTGCCGCGCACGGGCAACGGTGTCGGCGACCAGAAACGGCCCGTCGCCTCGTCACGCAGGTACACGGCTTCGCCGCTGGCATCCTCGACAGGGTCGTTATGCCACGGCGTGATCCGGCAGCCGTGCGCGTTCTCGGCCCAGGTGTAGGCGCCGCCACTTTCGGATACCACGGTGCCGAACGACGGATTGGCAAGCACGTTGCACCAGGGGGCCGGTGTTTCGGCGCCTTCCTCGAGCTCGATGACGTACTCGCTGCCGTCGGCGGAGAACGCGCCCGTGGGCGGCTTGGCGGCGGCAAGTTCCGGACGTGGAAGACGGGGCCATGACGGTGGTTCCGCAGCGGCGGGACGCGACTCGAGACGATGCCGCTCCATCTGCTCGGCGAGCGAACCGAGGCTGTCGACGACCACGATGCGCGCGCTGGCTTCCATCACCAGGCGGTCCTCGTACGAAAGCGGCTGCGCGGCACGAATGAAGACGCCACCGGGCCGGTCGAGCAGGTTCGATTCCGTCCCCGAGGCAAGCAGTCCGGTCAGTGCGTCGTGCAGTGTCTGCCGATAGCCAGTGCTGTCTTCGTTCCAGATGACGAGGTCGACGGCCAGACCGCGCAGCCGCCAGTAAGCGGCCGCGCGCACGAGGTCGCGTGCCACATCGAGCCTTGCGATATCACCGATTCGTAGCAGCACGATCGGGAGGTCGCCCGATACCGCCTGCCCCCAGAGCCCCGATTGACCGCGTGCGTTCGCGGCGATGAGGGCCGGCTCCGCACGCAGGGCGAGGTTCGGATAGACCACCGAGGTCGCCATGTGTTCGTAGAGCTGCGCGTCGGCCAGCGTATTGTTGGCCTGGCGCAGGGAAACCTGGCTGTGCGTCCATGCCAGGTCGAATACGCGGTCGGACAGATGGCGATCCCGGTACTTTTCGATAAGGCGCAGGCAACTGTCGCGCGTATCCGCCACACCGGTCACGAAGTCGAGCGTCGCCGTCTGCTCGGGATCGAGCGTGATCCGGACGCGAATCGCCACGATGGGGTCGAGCACCGCACCTGCCGTGTCGGTCAGGCGTTCCATCCCGGCGTCGAGCGCCGCGGGCTGTGCCGTGCTGCGACCACGCCCGATGAACCGTGCGCGATCGGTCTCATAGGAAATCGCATCCACGTCCACGTCGTGCACGGCGACCAGATGACACATCCACGGCGGCTGCTCGTCCGCGGAACGCGGCCGGCGCGCGCAAAGCAGCGCTTGCATGGACGCCACGATTTCCGTGGTGACGAACAGCTTGCTGAAGGCCGGATGCGCCATGTCGCCGTTGGGATCGGTGAGGACCACCTCGGCATAACTGGTCAGCTCGATGGTGCGCCGCGTGCGTCCGCGATTGGTGACGCGCGTGCGGCGCAGTTCGATATCGTCTTCGGGCGAGACCACGATCTCCGTATGCGTCTCGAAACCGCGCTGCCGCACGCGGAACTCGGCCCGGGACTCCGAGAAGATCGCCTCGAACAGGTCCGTGCGCCGCGCGACGGGTTGGTAGGACGTGGTCCAGACATCACCCGAGTCCGGATCGCGGACGTAGCAGAACATGCCGTGGTTATCGCGCGTGATGTCTTCGCGCCAACGCGTGACCGCCATGGCGTCGCGGCGGCTGTAACCACCACCGGCACTGCTGACCATGACGTGATACCGCCCATTGGAAAGCAGCTGCACGGCGGGACGCGGACGGTCGGGATCGGTGAACAGGCGCAGGCGTGCCTCGGGCAGGGACGGTGCCTTGGCATCGTCGCCCAGCCCGGCGGTGTGCAGGTACTCCGTGGCGCTGCGAGGCACACGCTCCTGAAGGAGCAACGTGGTCGCCATGACATGCGGGTCCGATTCGAAACGCCGCACCATGGGCTGGCCGAGCAGCAGGTGATTGATCGACAGGAGCGACATGCCCTGATGGTGGGCCATGAACGATCGCACGACGACGGCCTCCTGCCCCGGAGGCAGGCGCGACGGCGTGTAATCGACCGCTTCGTACAGACCGAAACGACCGGCCACACCCGCATCGGTGAGACGTCGCAGGTTGCTGGTGGCTGCCGCAGGCGCGACCATCAGCGCAAGCACGCTGGCGTACGGTGCGACGACGAGGTCGTCACCCAGGCCACGTTTGAGACCCAGGCCGGGCACGCCGAAGGCACGGTACTGGTAGGTCAGATGCGCGTCCACGGCGTTGTAACCGGATTCGGACACGCCCCAGGGCAGGCTGCGCTGCTTGCCATATTCGATCTGCCTGGCGACGGCCGCACGACAGGTCTGGTCGAGCAGGCTGCCTTCATACGTCGGCATCACCAGCATCGGCATCAGGTATTCGAACATCGACCCGGTCCACGAAAGCAGCACCGGCGAGCCACCCGTCGTTGTCAGCAGGCGCCCGAGTGAGAACCAGCTCTCCTGGGGAATCTGGCCCTGGGCGATGGCGACAAAGGTAGTCAACCGTGCCTCGGAGGCCAGGAGGTCGTAGAACGACTGATCGAGCACGCGCCGATCGATGTCATAGCCGATCGACATCAGGTGCCGGTTGTCGTCGTACAGGAAGGCGTGGTCCATGATGGCCAGTTCGCCCGCCAGCGCGGCGATATTGCTTAGCGCCTCGATGCGCGCGATCGCGGCGGCACGCTGCGCCGCGTCTGCCGTGGCTTCGCTCGCCCGCTCCAGCAAGGTCGGGATGCCGACGACATGCCCTTCCCCACCGTGCCACTGTTCCGCCTCGGCCGTCAGGTCGTCGCATTGCGCCTTCAGTCGCGAAAGCCAGAAGGCCGCCTCGTCCGAAGGCTCGCGCGCCAGTGCAGGCATCATCATGCGCAAGCGGTCGGCCTGGGTGCAAGCGAACGCAGACACTGCATCCATCGAGCGGGGCGGCGAGGCCACAGCGGTGAGCAGTTCGTCCGACCACGCGAGCAGGTCCGGCCGTTCGGTATCGTCCACATGTTGAACGAGGACGCCGAGCGTGTCGCGCAGGCCTTCGATCGACACGGCACGAAACACCGGTTCGTTCGATAACGCAAGCAGGCCCCGCTGGAGAGTCAGCAGGTGACCTGCAAGGTTGCCGCTGTCCACGCTGGACACGTACAGAGGACGCAGGGGCGTGAGTGTTTCCGTGTCATACCAGTTGTAGAAGTGACCCCGGTAACGCTCGAGCGAATGCATGGTGGCGAGCGTGGCCGCCGTGCGGCTGATGACACCACCCAGGCCGAGGAAACCGAAGTCGAAGGCGGCGAGGCTCGCGAGCAGCCCCAGGCCCATGTTGGTTGGCGACGTGCGTCGGGCCACCCGGATGTCGGGTGTCATCTGCACGTTGTCCGGCGCCAGCCAGTGATCGTCGTGTCCGACGTGGGCCTCGAAAAACGCCCAGGTGCGGCGAGCCAGCAGGCGAAGGAACGTCCGGTCCGATGCGCTGGGCACGTAGACATGGCTTACGTCGGGACGACTCACCCACCAGGCGAACACGGGCGAGAAGAACCAGAGCAGGAGCACCGGTGCGGCAATGGTGAGGACCATGGGTCGATCGACGACGAGCAGGACGGAAAGCACGACCGCGACGGCGGGGCCAGCCCACATGGCGCGCCACGGGATTTTATGCGCGCCTCTTCCGCTGCGTTCCACCTCGCTCGACGAACGCCATTGCAGCAGGTGACGGTGACTGATCACGATGCGCCACAGCGAGCGGACGATGGCGTCGATGCTTACCCACGCCTCGTGAGGCAACCACGCCATCGAGAACACCAGGCGCAGGCCGTGCTGGCCCGTCGCGACCAGCGAGGCGCGGGCGTGCTGTCGCCAGGCGATGTCGCGGGGCTTGCGCGCCGCTTCCATCAAGGCCTGCAGGAGTACCGGCACGAAGGCCATCGACAAGACGCCGAGCGTCCAGCTCAGTACCGGCGCGATCCACAACCAGCCCGCCACGAGCAGGGCCAGTGCCGCCGGGGCGCCCGCGCTTCGGCGCAGGTTATCGAAGATTTTCCAACGCGACAGATGACTGAGATCGTTGCGCCGCCATCCGTCACGGGTGGGTACCGTGGGCATGAGCCACGGCAACAACTGCCAGTCGCCGCGCATCCAGCGATGACGACGAATGCTGTCGTCGACATAGCGTTCGGGATTCTCCTCGAAGACCAGCACGTCGCTGAGCAGGGCCGTACGCGCAAAGCAGCCCTCGATCAGGTCGTGGCTGAGTACGCGCTCGTCGCGGAGGCGTCCGGCCAGTGCGTGTTCAAAGGCATCCACGTCGTAGATGCCCTTGCCGATGAACGAACCTTCGTGAAAGAGGTCCTGGTACACGTCCGAGACGGCACGGGTGTACGGGTCGATACCTGCATCAGCGCCGTACAGGCGCGCATAGGACGACCGTGCCTGCGCCGGCAGGCCGATGCCCACGCGCGGCTGCATGATGCCGTAACCGGCCACCACCACGCCCCGTGCTTCGTCGAACACCGGGCGGTTCAGCGGATGATCCATCGCAGCGATCAACAGGTGCGCCGTATCGCGTGGCAGCTGCGTATCGGTATCCAGGGTGATGACGTAGCGCACCGGTGGCAGGCTTTCGATCCGCCCGACGATCAACAGAAAGCGATCCGCGCCCTCGCCACGGAGCAAGCCGTTCATGGCCGCGAGCTTGCCGCGCTTGCGATCGGCTCCGATCCAGCGTTGTTCCGTTTCGCTCCACTCGCGTGGTCGGTGGAAGAGATAGAAGCGGTCGACGGCCGGCGAGGGATACCTGGTATTGAGCGCATCGACGCGCGCCCTGGCGCGCTCGAGGATGGCAGCGTCACCCGGCATCGATGCCGCGTCCGCATCCATGAAATCGGTCAGCAAGGCGAAATGCAGCACCTCGTCGCGATTGGCGAGGAAACGCACTTCGAGCGCTTCGGCCACATCGTCGACATCGTCGGGACTGCCGAGCAGGGTCGGCACGGCCACCATGCTACGCGCCTGCGGGGGAATGCCCTTGGCGTAATCCATGCGCGGCAGGTGGTCGGGCGTGGTAACCAGGATCGCAGCCAGATTGAGCAGGCTCAGGGTGAGCTGACTGGCGACGATGAGGGCACCGAAGGCCAGCGCGGCCGCGATCCAACCCGACCCCGGCGGCAAGGCTGCACTTTCGACAAGGCCGGTGGTGAGGCCTGCCAGTAAAAGGAGAAAGGCCGTTAGCGAAAAAGCGAAAGGTGCCCGGTCGAACACGCGCCGGCACCGCGACGCGAACGATTGCCGCGTGCGCAGGCGACGCTCGAGGGCGGGCAGCCCCGCACCGACCAGGTGATAACCCACATGGGTCACCGCGCCATCCCGGGGCTCGCCCGGATCGGGGCAGCTCGCTGCGAGAGCGGCGCGGGCCGTGGCCACTTCGCCGATACGACCCGCTCGCGCCAGGCGTTCCACAGCGTGCCGGTAACGGTCACGACTGGCGAAATCCATGGCCGCGTAAATGCCCGCCGGGTCCTCGCGCAGGCAGGCCTCGACCAGGCTGGCGTGTTCGACGAAGTCGCGCCAGTCGACGGTCACCAGCGCACGAAGGCTGCCGATGCTATTGCCGACCGACACCTGGTGCGCGGCCTGCTGCTGCGACTCCATCTGCACGAGGTAGTCGATGCTGCGGCCGGACTCGGCCAGGCGCTGTTCGATCCAGCCCAGCGGCATCGCGAGCGCCGGCCCCTGCCCTTGCAGACGGCGAACGAGCTCCGCGACGAAAGGCGCACTCATCACCGGTGAGGAGCGCGCCATATCGGCGACGACCAGCACCACGTTCTTCGGGTCCTCCGCGGCCATGCGGGTCATGGCATCGGCCCAGCGCGTCGCGCGTCGGCGCCTGGCCTTGTCGAGCATCACGCGTGCGGCAATACGCCGGAGGTTCTCGATCAGCGCCAGTCGCAGCATAATCGGAATCGCCCACAGTTCGCCCAGTTTGAGCGGCACCACCGACTGGTAGGTCTGCAGGAAACGCGCGAGGCCTGCCGCATCGATACGGCCGTCGCCATGCGAGATGACCTCCAGCGCGATGTCGTAGACACGCGGCAATCCGCGCGACGGCCCCTCCTCCAGCTGCACCAGTTCACGGCTGTAGCCCTTGGGGAAATCCTTGTTGGCGATGCGGATGTGTTCTTCAATCAGGTAAAGGTTGTCGAGCAACCATTCCCCCGCTGGCGTGGTGCCCGAACCGCGCCGTGCCGCCGCCATCAGCGCTTTGCAGACCTCCAGGATGACCCGTTCGTTATCGGCCAGCCGGGGTAACAACCATTCCGCGGAGCGCCGCGTCGCCACTTCATGGCGTCTGGCGAGCACCAGCCCGTGGGCTTCCATCTGGTCGGCGTTGAAAAGTTCCGCCCGCAGTGCGGGCTCACGCTCCGGACTTGGAGCGTCATGAGGACTTGCGCGCCTGAACAGCTCTATATCCTGCCCCTTGGGGGTGGTGGGATTCGTTTCATGGATCAGCGCGGCGTGGCCCCGAAAGGCCGCCGAGCCAGTCTACGCTCTCCCGGCCGCCCTAGCGCGCCGTGCGGAAGGTCAGGTTGAGGCGGTCCATGCCCGTCAGCGGGTGTTCCGAGGCTTTCAACGGCAGCACGCCGTGGTAATTCATGCGCGACGGACCACCCCAGACGACCACGTCGCCGTGAACCAGTGGGATATTCAGCGGTTTGACGCCTTTACCCTGTCCACCGAACTGGAACATGGCAGGCACGCCCAAGGACACGGACACGATGGGCTCGGAATCGCGCCGCTCGTTACGATCCTGATGCATGGTGAGGCGCGAGCCGGTGACATAGCGGTTCACCAGGCAGGCGTCCGGCACGAAGCCTTCGAAGCCAGCCTCCGCCGCCGCTTCCGCCGCCAGCCGCATGAACTGCGCCGGCATGACCGGCCACGGCTGGCCTGTCGCCGGGTCGATCGCGTCATAGCGGTAGCCGCGGCGATCGCTCACCCAGCCCACCTTGCCGCAATTGGTCATTGCCACGCTCATGGTGTGGCCACCAGGGGTCACCAGGTGCCGGAACGGCGAGACGGTAGCGATGGCGCCGATGAGCTCGACCAGGCGCGCACCGTCGTCCCGTGCGAACGCGCGCAGCACCACGGCGCCCGGGCCCAGAGGCTCGTTGCGTCGCTCGGTGGCGGGAAAATCGGCGAAAAGATCCGCAGTCATGTCCCTATTATCCCCGTTGCACACCCTTTAGGGTCCAGTTGCGCGAGAATCGGGTATCACCTGCCTGAGCTCTTTTCGATGTCGCAGCCTGCCCCACCGTCCGACCCGGAAGTCGATCCCACCCTGCAGCACAGCGGGCTGGATTTTCCGGTCGTGGGCATCGGCGCCTCGGCCGGTGGCCTGGCAGCCCTGGCCCGATTCCTCGAAGCCATGCCTGCCGAGCCGGGCATGGCTATCGTCATCGTGATGCACCTGTCGCCGCGGCACGACAGCATCGTTGATCGCATCCTGCAGCGCTCCACGAGCATGCCCGTTACCCAGGTGACCGCGACGCTGCCGTTGCAGAAGAACCACGTTTATGTGATCTCGCCACGGCACGCGCTTTCGATGAACGACGGCTACCTGCGCCTGCTCGACATGGAGCGTCCGCGCGGCAGGCATGTGTCCATCGACTTCTTTTTCCGAACGCTTGCCGAAGTGCATCGCGAAAAGGCCTTCGCCGTGATCCTCTCGGGAACCGGATCGGACGGTTCGGTGGGCATCGCGCGTATCCACGAGCGCGGCGGCATCACACTGGTGCAGCAGCCCGAGGATGCCGAGTACGACCAGATGCCGCGCGCCGCCATCGCCACCGGCGCCGTCGACGTCATCCTTCCCGTGGCCGAGCTTCCCGAGCGCATCGTCGCCATGGCCCGTGATGCGTCGAGGATCGTTTTTCCCGCCGGCGCAGCGCTCGACGACACTTCCGATGCGGGCGAAGAAGCGGCGGAGGCTGGTTCTCGCGAACACGAGGACGCCCTGCGCGACATCATGCTCATCCTCCGCGCGAAGACCGGTCACGATTTTCGGGCGTACAAGCGCGCCACCGTGCTCCGTCGCATCGAGCGGCGCATGCAGGTCAACGGCCTGCAGACCCTCGAGAGTTACCGGGATTTCCTCCACGAGCACGCGCATGAGCGGCCGGCCCTGTTGAAGGACATGCTGATCAGCGTCACCAATTTCTTCCGCGACCGCGAAGCCTTCGACGCGTTGGAACTCGAGGTGATTCCGCGTCTTTTCGAGCAGACCTCCGACGACACGCGCATCCGCGCATGGAGCGCCGGCTGCGCCACGGGCGAGGAAGCCTATTCGCTCGCGATGCTCCTGGCCGAAGCCGCCACACCGAACGCGGTGTCCGTGCAGGTGTTCGCCACGGACATCGACGAAGACGCGATTGCCCATGCCCGCCATGGCTTCTACTCGTCCGCCGTGACCGCCGACGTTTCGGCTAGCCGGGTGGCCCGCTTCCTCATTCGTGAGGATGACGGCTATCGCGTGCACAAGGCCTTGCGCGAGAAAGTATTGTTCGCCCGGCACAATGTGTTGCAGGATCCGCCGTTCTCGAAGCTCGACCTGATCGTCTGCCGCAACCTGCTGATCTACCTCAATCGCGACGTGCAGTCCCGCGCGCTGGAGATGTTCCACTTCGCGCTGCGGCCCGGTGGGTATCTGTTCCTTGGAAGCTCGGAGTCAGCCGAAGTCGTATCGAAGTACTTCACCCCCGTGGACAAGAAGAACCGGATTTATCGTGCCAACGCGGTCGGCCGTACCGGGATTTACCTGCACTCGCCCACGCGCCTTCCGTCCACCGTACTCACCACGGGCGTGACGGCTGCCGCCACGGCTGCGCAGGATCGGCGGGAGTATTCATTGAGCGAGATCCATCGCAAGGCGGTCGAAGACCGCTTGCCACCCAGCATCCTGGTCGACCGCGACGGCCATGTCGCGCACATGTCCCAGAGCGCCGGCGTCTATCTGCGACTCACCGGCGGTGCGCCGTCGTACCAGCTGACCGCGCTGATCGTCCCCGAGCTGCGCCTCGAGCTGCGCACGTCGTTATTCCAGGCCAGCCAGGACGGCACCTCGGTACGTTCGCGGGCGGTGGACCTGGAGCGGCGTGGCCACATGCTCTCGGTCAGCATCGAGGTGCGCCCCATTCGTGACCAGGAACAGGTCGGTGGCTTCCAGCTCGTGGTCTTCCACGAGGGTGAGGCGCGCAGCGCCGCCCAGGCGACGGAATCGGACAACGAACAGACGCCGATCCTGCTTCAGTTGGAAGAGGAACTGAGGCGTGCGAAGGAGCAGCTACAGGCCACCGTCGAAGAGTCGGAATCCTCCACTGAGGAACTCAAGGCGTCGAACGAGGAACTGCAATCGATCAACGAAGAGCTGCGTTCGGCGACCGAAGAGCTGGAGACCAGCAAGGAAGAGCTCCAGTCGATCAACGAGGAACTCATCACCGTCAACCACGAGCTCAAGCTCAAGGTCGAGGAAACCGCCAAGGTCAACGACGACCTGAGCAACCTGGTCGCCTCCACGGACATCGCCACCGTATTCGTCGACCGCGACATGTGCATCAAGCGCTTCACGCCGCGCGCCGCCGATGTATTCCGGTTGATCCCCGCCGATGTCGGCAGATCCCTGCTGGACCTCAACCACAGCCTGGACTATCCCGACCTTGCTGCCGACGCCTCCCTGGCGTTCCAGGCGCTGCGCACGATCGAACGTGAAGTGGGCAGCCAGGACGGTCGCTGGTACATCTCCCGCATCCTTCCCTATCGCACCGCCGAGGATCGCATTGAAGGCGCCGTGATGACCTTCATCGACGTCACGCGGCGCCGGGCAGCCGAAGAAGCGGCTCGAAACAGCGAAGAGCGCATGCGACTGGTTGCCGACAGCGCCGTCGACTACGCCATCATCACCACCGACCCCGACGGCATCATCACCTCGTGGAGCAAGGGTGCGGAGCGCATGTTCCGGTACTCGGACAGCGACGCCATCGGCCGTCATGCCAACCTCATCTTCACCTCCGAGGACCGCGCGCAAGGTGCGTTCCAGGACGAAATGGAACAGGCACGCACGCAAGGCCGCGCGACGGACGACCGTTGGCACCTGCGCGCCGACGGCGAGCGCATTTTCTGCAGCGGCATTACCACGCCGCTGAACCAGGGTGGCTTTCACGGCTATGCCAAGATCGCACGTGACATCACCCAGGAGAAGCGCCGCGAGCGCGAGCGCGAGGAGCTCCTCCGCGCGGAGAAAGCCTCGCGCGAGGCGGCGCAAAGCGCCGTTCTCATGAAAGACGAATTTCTCGCGGTGATGTCGCACGAACTGAAACACCCGCTCAACCTGATCCTGATGAACGCGGAGCTCATTGCCCGCTCGGCAACGGTCGCCGACGATGCCGCCACACTACGTTCGGCTGACGCGATCCGTAAGACGGTGGAAGGACAGGCCCGGATCATCGACGACCTGCTCGACCTCTCGCGGCTCACGACGGGGAAGCTCGCCCTCAATATCTCCGAGGTCAACGTATCCGACAGCTTGCGGCGTGTGGCCGATGGCATGCGCGAGGAGCTCGCCGCGCGCTCGGTGACGCTCAGCCTCGCGCTACCGGACGCCGATGTGACGATGACGGCTGACGGCATACGCATCGAACAGATCGTCTGGAACCTGCTCGGCAACGCCCTGAAGTTCACCCGCGCGACCGGGCACATCTGGGCCACCTTGAGCAGCACCGGCAAGCACATAAGGCTGGAAGTGACCGACGACGGCATCGGCATATCGCCCTCGCTGGTTGGCCGCGTGTTCGACATGTTCGAGCGCGGCGCCAGCCTGAAGAATCGCACCACCGGCGGCCTCGGCATCGGCCTCGCCCTGGTCAGGCAACTGGCCGACCTGCACGGTGGCGAGGTGTCCGCCAGCTCGCCGGGGCCCGATCAGGGCGCATCCTTCGTCGTGGTCCTTCCGGTCAGGTCGGTTCGCCAGAACGAAGCTGCCTTGATGCTAGCGTCCCGTTGGACGCCGCAGCTGCCAGGGCGCCGCATCGTCATCGTCGACGATGCGCAGGAACTGCTTGAGCCCTTCGCCGAGCTGCTACGCATGGAGGGTGCCACAGTCGCCACGGCCAATACGGGTGTCATGGCCCTTTCGATCCTTGCCTCCGGCGATCACGACATCCTTCTATCGGACATCGGCATGCCCGACATGGACGGTCACGAACTCATCGAACGGGTGCGCGCCGACCCGGTGAACCGGGGCATCCTGGCGGTCGCCCTGACCGGCTTCGGCCGACCGCAGGACGAAAGACGGGCAATGAAGGCGGGCTTCGACGCCCACATCAGCAAGCCCATATCGATGCACGTGCTGCTGGCGGCACTCGAGCGGCTGCACAAGTCGCGTCAGGGATAAGGTCGTTTACGGTCGACGTGTCTCACTCACCGATGAACTTGCCCAATAATCGCTTGAGTTCCTCGAACTCCGTACGGCTGAACGACCTGAGGCGGGCGTTGAGCACAGGCGGAACGACATCCGGAATGCCGTCGGCCACCCGGCTACCCGCGCGGGTCAGGGTCAGGTTGACCACCCGGCGGTCCTTGTCGTCACGCGAGCGCTCGAGCAAGCCCTTCTCCTCGAGCTTGTCCAGCATCCGCGTCATCAGCCCGGTATCGATACCAAGCAGTTTCGACAGTTCGAAGGGCGTGCTCGCCGTGCCCTTGCTCAGCAGGACGATGATGCCCATCTGCTGGCTGCTGATGTCCAGGTCTTTCAGTGCGGCGTCCACCTCCGACGCCAGCAGGTTCCGCGCCCTCGCCAACAGGAAGCCGATGCTCCGGGTATGCACGAAGTTCTTGCGCGTGTAGTGGTCCATGGCCGGATTATGGACCATCCATCAATGGCCCGCCGCCGCAGCCGCCGCTCCGCCGCTACCCCTGGTCGATCGGGCAACCCAGATCAGCGGGATGATCACGATGAATGTCACGCCGGACAGCCAGAAGATGTCGTTGAGCCCGAGCATGGTGGCCTGCGCCGTGAGACCTCGCTCGAAGAACGCCACCGCACCGTTCGTATCCACATGCAGCGTGTCGCGTAACGACGCAATCGACTCGAGGAAACCCGGATCATAGGCGGTCGCCCGCTCGGTCAGCTGCGAATGGTGAAGGATGGTCCGGTCGCTCCAGCCTGTCGTGATCAGCGAGGTGCCGACGGCGCCGGCGAAAACGCGCACGAAGTTTGAAAGGCCAGCCGCGGACGGCACCTGGTCCGGACGCAATCCGGAAAGAATGATGGCGGTGAGCGGCACGAAGAACAGCGCGGTCGGAATGCCTTGCAACAGCGTCGGCAGCACGAGGGTCAGCCGATCGACGTCGGTGTCGTACTGCGCGCGCATGAAAAATACGACGGCGAAGCCGATGAAGGCCAGCGTCGCCAGCACGCGCGCATCCGTCTTACCCATGATCCGTCCCATCGCCGGTGCAAGGATGATGGCAAAGATGCCCAGGGGGGCGGTCACCAGCCCGGCATCCACCGAGCGATACCCGAGAAAGCCCTGGATCCACTGCGGCAGGACGACGAGGTTGGCGAAGAAAACGCCGTACGCTACTGAAATCGCTATGGTTCCACCGAGGAAGTTACGGCCGGCGAACAGGCGAAGGTTGACGATGGGACGCTCCTCGGTCAGTTCCCAGATGACGAAGAAGAGGAAGCTGATCAAGGCGAAGATGCCCAGCGCGCAGATCAGCGGCGAGCTGAACCAGTCCAGGTCCTTGCCCTTGTCCAGCATGATCTGTAACGACGCCACCCAGGCGATCAGCGAAACCAGTCCCATGACGTCGATCGGAACGCGTTTGGTCGGCGTTTCCCGATCACGGTAGATCGTCCACACCACGCCGGCGGCGAACAGGCCCACCGGAATGTTGATGTAGAAGATCCACGACCAGCTGTAGCTGTCCGTGATCCATCCGCCGAGGGCCGGCCCGGCGATCGGGCCGACGGTCGCCGTCATCGCCCAGAGTGAGAGCGCCGAATGCCCCTTTTCTTTCGGGAACGTATTCAGAAGCAACGCCTGGGACAACGGCACCAGAGGACCGGCCGCTACGCCCTGGAGGACACGCGCTGCCAGCAGGACGGGGAGCGTCGGTGCGATACCGCACAGCCAGGACGAAAACGTGAACGCGAGGATGGCGAAAACGAACAGCTTCACCTGCCCCACCCGCTGGGTGAGCCAGCCGGTCAGCGGGATGGACACGGCATTCGCAGCGGCGAACAGGGTGATGACCCACGTGCCCTCGTCCACCGAGACGCCGAGGTTGCCGGATAACGTGGGAATGGCCACGTTGGCGATCGAGGAATCGAGCACGTTCATGAACGTGGCAAGGGCAACCGCAATGGCACCCAGGGCAAAACGCGCGCCGGTAAGCGGCGCGGGAACACTCTCTGCGGATGACGACGACATGGGGCGTCCGGCTTCGATATATCTGACATTGCAGACATGTAGTTAAAAAGAAGGCCGCGATCGGTTATCCGCAAGAACCTGCGGATAGCTGGCGGTCCGTCCGGCAGCCGCACGGCACGTCGCAGCTTGCTGACAGCGACTATATCTGACTTTGCAGTTATATACAAGGCATCGGCCGTCCGGATTAAGTAGATCTACTCATGCCTTACGAGCAACCAGTGTCTAACGTGCATACGACATCCGCTCATCTGCCATGGAGCTCACCATGTCCGACTGGAACCGTACCCGCCGAGCCCTCGCCGTTCTGCTTCCTGCGGGCATCCTCGGCGCATCCACCATCCTTGGTTCGGCACAGGCAACCACCCTTCCCCCCTCGCGTGTCGCCCCGGACCCCGCGCATGTCACGCTCAACGTGGCTGACCGGCTCGCCGCCATCCGCGAGAGCATCGCCGCGGAAACCTCCGGGACGACGACGCCCCGTGGAACGGCTTACCCGTTGTTGGCCTGGATGAACTTCGGCGGTTTCGGGTGGCGCAATGGCGGCTGGAGAAACGGCGGCTGGAGAAACTGGGGCAACGGTTGGCATAACTGGGGTAATGGCTGGCACAACTGGGGCAACGGCGGTTGGCACAACTTCTGGCACAACTGGTGAGCCGCGGTGGATATCCCGCCGTGCATCGACACCGTGGTGCTTCAGCCCACACCCTTCTGCAATATCGCCTGCCGCTATTGCTACCTGCCCAGCCGTAGCGACACCTCGAAGATGTCGCTGGACACGGTGCGCGCCGTGTTCTCCGCGGTGTTCGCCTCGGGCTGGTCCCACCCCTGGCTTACAGTGATCTGGCACGCCGGCGAGCCGCTGGTGATGCCCGTTGCGTACTACGAGGAAGCGTTCTCCCTCATCGCATCCCTGTGTCCGCCCGGGATCGAAGTGCGCCATGCCATCCAGACCAACGGCATGTTGATCGACGCGGCCTGGTGCGCGCTCTTCCGTCGCTGGGAGGTCGGCGTCGGCGTGAGCATCGACGGACCACGCGAGATCCACGATGCCAACCGGGTTACGCGACAGGGTCGCGGCACCTATGACAAAACCGTCGCTGGCATCCGCTGCCTGATCGACGAAGGCATCCCGTTCCACGTGATTTCCGTGCTGTCGGCGCGAGGCCTTCGGGCACCGGACGAGATGCTCGCGTTCTACAGGGATGCCGGCATCACCGACGTGTGCTTCAACGTCGAGGAATCCGAGGGGGATCACGTTTCCGAGCTGTTCTCCGAAGAGGACGCCGCGGCACGCTTCCGCACCTTCCTCAGCACCTTCTGGCGGAAATCGCGGGAGAGTGCCGGCATTCGTTTCCTGCGCGAGATCGACAGCATGCTCACGCGTATCCTGAGGCCGGACGAGGCAGCCGGCGAAAACTCGCAGGTACAGCCGTTCGGCATGGTCAACGTCGACTGCCACGGCAACGTATCGAGTTTCTCCCCCGAGCTGCTGGGGCTGAAAAACGCCGACTACGGCGACTTCATCGTCGGCAACATCCACACCGATTCGCTCGAGTCCATGCGTCAGAGCGACGCCATGCGTGCCATGCACCGCGACATCGCCGCCGGCGTGGCCGCATGCAAGGCCGAATGCGCTTATTTCGCCGTGTGCGGTGGCGGTTCGCCGATCAACAAGCTGACGGAGAACGGCAGTTTCGCCACCACCCGGACCTCGTTCTGCGACCTGGTTCAGAAAGTACCCACGGACGTGATCCTCGAAGCGCTGGACCGGCTCGAGACAGTCCTCGACGACGACATGCTGGTGAGGAGTGCGTCATGAATGCAAAGAGTCAACTCGTTTTCGTAGTTGCCGCGGGCTGCCTGTGGCTTGCACCGCACGCCCTGGCCATCGGCCAGAGCGCCCCGGGTGCGACGGCGCAGCAGGCCCCTGCCCCGTCCTCGGCGGAACCGGCCAGCGAGCAGGAAGCGGGCGACGATGCGATCAAACCGCTGTTCAAGGTCAGCAGCGTCGAACTGATACGCAGTACCCACGCGCCCGAGCTCGACATCGTTCGCGTACGGGGCCTGAGCAGCACGGAGAACTGGAGCGATCCACAACTCGTCGCCATCTCCCGAGGGCCCTCGGCCGACGGCATGCTCGACCTGCTGTTTGTCGCCCGCGCGCCGGACGATGCCTCCAGCGCCACGAAATTCGGCCCGATGGAGGCCATCTTCGTGATCGAGCCCGGACACCCCTACAAGGGCATCCGCGTGCGCAGCGCCACGAACACGGTGAAGCTCAGCCAGCTCCCCGGCTATGCGGAAGCGCAGGGGCGCGAGGTGGATTGTTCGAACTGCGTCGGCAAGACCTTTGTGCCCAAGGGCGGCTCCGCCGGAGGCAAGGATGCGGTGCGCGAAGAGGACCTGCCGGCAAGCACGCGCGTGCTGCGCGAGAATGATGGTATTCGCAAGCTGGACACGGATCCGAACAGGTTGACGCTTATTCTGGGGCCGAACGATCGCATCGTGGAAGCGTTCTGGGATTGACCCGTTGAGAGCATCGCCGATGAATCGGCTCCTACCCTGGCTGTGGCGACCTGCTGGGTAGGAGCCGATTCATCGGCGATAGCTTTCACCTCAGTGCGGCGTATTAGTCATGTAATGGTCGTACTCATATTGATTGAGGTTATGGTCGTGGTCGAGGTCGGCATCGTCGAAGTGTGACTTCAGACCGGCCAGGGCGGGGTATTTCGTCTCATCGAGCTTGTCGATGTCGTCCCGGCTCAGCATCTTCTTCCCATGCGCGATCTTGGCGAACGGCGGGTAGGTCGGACTGCCATCGGCCATGACTGCCTGGGTGAACATGCCGGCGGCAGCGACGGCTGCGGCGAGCAACAGGGTGCGCGTGTGTTTCATGGAACCTCCGTGCTTGGCGTGGGTAAGCACCGCGTGGCCTTAGGTGCCCGAGCCATGCAGTGTCGCGACGACGCGCTTGACCACATCCTCTTCGGGCAGCTTGCGCCCGTAGTGATCGAGGTAAGCGCCGTTTGAACCGACGAGGAAGAGCATCGTCGAGTGGTCCATCAGGTAGCCGCCATCGACGGGCACCTTCTTGAAGTAGACGTGGTACTCATCGGTGATCGCATCGATCTGGGCGGTCGTGCCGGTCAGGCCGACCACGTCCTTGCCGAAAGCATGCACATAGGCCTGCAGCCGGGTCGGCGTATCCCGTTCGGGGTCGATCGTGACGAACACAGGCGTGACCGTCGTCCCACTGGCCTGGCGCACCTCGCCCGCGATCTTCACGATCTTCGCGAGGTCCACCGGACACACGTCCGGGCAGGAGGTGTATCCGAAATAGAGAAGCAGTGGCCGTCCCGCAAACGATGCCTGCGTCACGGCATGGCCATCCTGATCGGTCAGCTGGAACGGACCACCGACGGCGGGGCTCGCCGCGTGGCCCACCGAGGCGGCCAGGCACAAGGTGGCGAGCAGGATACAGAGGCGGCGCATCAGAAGGATCCGTTGAGCGTGATCGACACACCCAGCAGGTTTGAGGTCTGCCCGCCCTGGCGCGACCTGCCGCCGGACAATGCCAGGTCGACCAGACCGGTGACGTGGTAGACCATGCTGGCTTCGGTGAGGTACTCGTTGGTACGCGGTCCGCCACTCGGGGAAATCTGCTTGTTCGTGTGCGTGAGGCCATAGGCGAAGCGACCGGCGTCGAACGTGAGCGACGTGGTCAGGTATTCGGTGTCGAAACCGGGCGTGCCGTTCTCGTTATGCACTTTCACGTATTCGACGAAGGGCACGAGGTCCAGGTAGCGACCGGCCAGCGTCGGGCCGAGGTCGGTCGTGGCCACGAAGGGAATCATGTAACGCACGGAAGCCACGCGCAGTTGCTCGTTCGCCGCCGTAGGCGACGCAGCGGAGATATCGCCCTTGTGGTTGGTCATGTAACCCACCTGCACTTCCAGGAATGGAATGGCCGCAGGCGCACGCCAGTTAACGACGGCGGCGGCGTTGTTGGGCTTGCCCGTGTTGGTCGCGCCGCCATCGGAACGACGCGCCTGTTGCGACGGGCGCAGGAAGGAACGGCTAAGCACCGAGGTATCGGCGGCGTAGACGCTCAGGCTCGGCGCGATGGTGCCCCAGTTGTCCGTATAAAAGCGGTATTCGTATGTGCCGCCGTCCATCCCTCCCAGCGCGTACGGTGCGACGAAATCAGAGGTATATAGTCCCGGTGCGGCGTCCTGTGCGCGTCCGAACGGCACATCGAACTTGCCCAACCGGAACGACGAGACATAGCCCTGGTGATACCAGTTCACGTCGGTGACGTTGAGGCCGGTGCCGCCGAGCCAGCGACGCTCGCCGGGGCGCGTGTCGGTCACCGGACTGACCTCGGTGCCTACCCAGATCTCGTCGATCGTGGTCAGGCGGAAGTGCACCGCCGTGGTGATGTCGAAGTAACCGTTGGTGGTGACGGTATGCGGCTGGTTTGGCACGCGCAAGCTGTTGAAGTCGTACTGGATGGCCGTGCTGTAGTCCATGCCCAGGCTGGGGTAGCGGCCGTTGCTTGCCTGCACCGGTCCCGCAAGCGCGAGTGCCAGCCCCATGCCGACGTACGCCGCACGCCGCTTCATGGCCTGCCCCCAGGCGTTGGCCCTAGCGGTCGGCTCGCATCCGAGGGAGGCGTGAGCGGATTGCCACCGGTGTTCCGCAGGTACGTGCACATCTGGTTGTCGCCGTAGATGCCGCCCAGTGGCTCGAGTTTCACCGCCTCCTCGTACTCCGCGGGACGCACCACCTGGATCACCTGCATCATGCCGCCGTCTTCGTGCTCCATGATGTGGCAGTGATAGACGAACTTGCCGAGGATGACCGGGTCCGTGAAGGGAATGAGCACCGTGGTCGAACCCAGCGCCGGAATGAACACGTTGTCGCGATAGCCGATGAAGTCGACATCCTTGCCGTTGATCTTGGTCACCTGGAAATCCAGCTGGTGGATGTGGAACTGGTGGAGTTCCTGGCTCGGGTTGACCAGGGTCCATTCTTCGACATCGCCCAGCTTGACCGTGGTGTCGACGCGGCCGATGTCGAACTGCCGCCCGTTGATGAAGAAGGCATTCGGATCGGAGTCGGAATCCTGGAAGACAAAGCGGCGGCGATTGGCTGGCGTCACCTTGCGCAGGTCGGCGATAGATGGATACGGACTGGTGATCGACACCGTCTTCATGGGCTCGCCCGACGAGACGAGCGTGCCCAACAACGCGCCGGCATACGTGTCGCCCGCAGGACCGGTATTCGCCGAGCCCAGTTTGAGCGGATAGGAACCGGGTGCGGGGCCGGTCACCAGGATGCTCACGCGCGCTGACGGGCCGATCAGCATCTCATCGACGCCGACCGGCTTGACCACGGTGTCGGCGTCCTGCGAGAGCAGCTGCATGTGCACGCCGTCGATGCGGATGCGGAAATACTGGTTCGCCGCAATGTTGAACAGGTGCCAGAGTTGCGTTTCGCCCGGATGGATGCGGATGGTCGGCTGGAACTGTCCGTTGATCGTACGGATCGAAGGCGCGCCGGTAACGATCTCGCTGGCGAGCGATCCCGTGAATGTCTTCTGGAAGTTGCGCAGCACCAACGCGCGCTCGCGCACGTCCTTCAGTTCGCGGAACTGGTCCTTGAGGCCATCGACCAGGATCGGACCGGCAAGGCCACCGGACACCTGGTGCTCGGCACCATCGTGGAAATGGCTGTGGTACCAGTACGGTCCTGGCGAATGGTCGTCGGGCAGGCGCAGCACGTACCTGCCCACTTCGTGCGGACCGGTGGTACGGAAGATGCTGTCACCGTCGTCCAGGGGTGACACCTGCATGCCGTGGAAATGCAGGTTGGTCATCTCGTCCATGCGATTGTCGAGCGTGAGCCTGATCGTTCCGCCGGGACGCGTGCGGATGAGCGGCGCGTCGTAGTCCTCGTTGAACACCAGCGAGGTGTAAGGCGTGTTGCCGACGAGGATCTTCGACTTCGCAGCAACCAGGGTGACCGTGGTCACCCCGTTCGCGTCGTAGGTGAACTCACGTGGCGGGCGCAGGTCGTCGGAGGGCGGGTCGGCCAGGGCCGCGCCCGCAAGGCACGCCAGGAAGGCAAGGGCTATCGCGCGCACGGGCCTGCGTCCCGTCATGGGTTCAGTGCCGCTCGTTTTCGTTGGCGACATCCGCCGCGAGGCGCAACTCGTCGTTCGCTTGCTCGAGCAGGCGCTTGGCATTCGCCGCGTGTCCACCCAGGCGCGAGTCGTTCATTTCCTGCGCTTCGCTCACCAGATGCCATGCCTGGACGATGTTCTCCTGGGCCTGGCGCAGGTTGCCGTGCCGGTTGCCTATGTCCACCATCGGACCCTGCTGGGCCTGCGTGGCACAACCGAACACGAGCGCGGCACCGACGGCGGCGCCCAGCAGAATAGACTTCTTCATCGTGCAACTCCCCATGACCGGACAGATGCCGACGCACCGCGCGCCGACTCCCCTTTCCGCTCATGGTCTCGTTCCGGGCGAAAAGGGTCTTTCGAATATGCATGGCCGTTTTCCGATTCGAACGGCGCAGGCGGGTGGCCATCCGGTCGGAACAGTCCATTCGTCCTAAGTAAATTTTCGGCTCTCCGCGTGACCCGGCAGGCGTACCGTTTATCTGTCCCTTGGGGATCCGACGCGGAGGACGGCAACGTGCGCCTGGACGAGACCTCATACGCGCTCGCGCGCGACCTCACCGCCACCACGGCCATCCACCTCGAAACCCTCTGGCATGTCCCGCCGGTCCTCGCCCGGACGCCACCAGGCGTCGTGGCGACCCGCTGGCTCGACCGGCAGGGCTCGGGCACCCGGACCGCCATCACCCCGACCGATCGCTATGTGGTGCGCGTCTTCCTGAGCGCGACGTCCATGCGACTGCTTGCGGACGGCAAAACCGTCGTGAACGGGCCGGTCACGGCGGGGAGTGTGCACGTCGCCCTGCCGGGTCAGGCGTTGGCGATGTGCGCGGACGGACCTGGCGACAGTCTCCAGTGGTACCTGCCGGTGTCATTCGTCCGCGAGGCAGCCAGGGACATGGACTGCATCGCCGTGCTCGACGGCTCATCCTTCGGTGGCATGTATCGCGACAGCGCGATCGAGCGACTGGCGCTCGCGCTGCTTGCCGCCAATGCGGGATCGTGTATGCCCGGAACGGCGGGGCATTTCGCGACAGCGGTCCTCAGCCGCCTCTTCCAGCTCGCCAGCGCAGCCACTATCGACGGGCTCGACCCGGGGAAGCTGGCGATACCACGGTGGCGCATGCAGCGTGTGGACGCGTATATAGACCGGCACCTGGGCGATCGGATCAGTCTGGCCGCGGTTGCCGCCGCCGCGGGCCTATCACCCATGCATTTCGCCGCCCGCTTCCGCCTGGCCACCGGGCAGCGTCCGCATCACTACATCCTGCGCGCGCGAATCGAGTACGCGAAGGCGCTGCTTGCATCGTCGGAACGGTCCGTCGTCGAAGTGGCCGGCGACACCGGCTTCCGCACCCAGGCGCATTTCACCACCATCTTCAAACGCTTCACCGGCGCCACCCCGTGCGCCTGGCGACGCGAACGCTCTTGAAAATGTTACGGCATGGGATGGGCGATACCCGGTGCCGTCGATACCATGCCGATCAACTCAGACACACCCAACCAGAGAATCTGCAGCCCGATGCAGAAAATGAAGAACGCGAACAACCGCATCACCACCTGCGTCCCCGCCGTACCCAGCCCCCGCTCGATACGCTCGGCATAGCGCATGCACAGGTAAATGCTCGCAGTGAGGATCACCAGGGCGATTCCCACCGCGGCGAAATGAATGAGCGTTGGTCCCTCGCGCGGTGACCCCGTGCCCAGCGCGATCGCCACGGCAATCGAGCCCGGCCCGACGGTCAGCGGCAGCGTCAAGGGATAGAAGGTGGGATCGCGCCGACCATGATGATGGTCGACCGCGGCGGCTTCGTTGTCCTGCTCTTCCTCGACATCGTCCGGCGCGTCGAGCAGGCGCCAACCGGCCATGGCGACGACCAGGCCGCCAGCGACGCGTAGCACCGGTATCGAGATACCGAAGAAGCCCAGTACGTAAGCACCGACCAACAACGACGCCAGCAACAACGCGAAGCTGTTCACGGCCACGCGGCGTGCCATGTCCGCACGCTCGGCATCGGTGGCGTGCGGCACGATGCTGATCGCCATGAAGGCGGATGCCGGCGGATTCACGATGGGAAACAGGCTCGCCACTATCAACAACACGGTCTTGGTCAGCTCTTCCCACATAAGACGCTCCGGGCGATAGGTAGACGAATGACGCGCACAGTATCCGGTCTTGTCAGGCGGCGGATTGGATCGTCCGCGCGTGCTGCGACGCAGGATGACAGATTCGTGTCACTCGATCATTCTCGCCGCCGGTGCGTCAGGGGGCGCGTCGCCTACTCATTCAACGCAGGGATATCGATGAATCGTCGACGCTTGACGCCGTGTCTTGCCGTGCCCGCTCTGAAGCTGCGTCCGCTGGCTTTGGCATGCACCACCGCCCTCCTCCTGTTCTGCGTCTCGGACGTCTTTGCCCAGGAACAAAACCCTTCAACGACGGCACCGCAAAGTGAGACGCCGTCCACAAAACCGGCAAAAACCGCGAAAGAGAAGGAAAAGCATCCCGCCAACCCCGACGCCGTGAGCAATCTCGACGCCATCGTCGTCACCGGCATCCAGGGCAGCATTCAGAACTCGCTGAAAGCCAAGCAGAGTTCCGACAACATCATCGAAGCGATCTCGGCAGAAGATATCGGCAAGCTCCCGGACAGCAGTATCGCCGAGAGCCTCGCGCGCCTCTCTGGCCTGGCCACGCAGCGAGTGGACGGCCGCGCCAACCAGATTTCGATCCGGGGCCTTTCGCCCGACTTCGCCGGCACCACGCTCAACGGTCGCGAACAGGCCACCATCGGTGAGAACCGCGGCGTGGATTTCGATCAGTACCCTTCCGAACTCATCAGCGGGGCTGCCGTTTACAAGACGCCCGATGCCAGCCTCATCGGCCAGGGTCTGTCGGGTACGGTGAACCTTCATACGATCAAGCCGCTCGACCTGGCCAAACCGACGTTCGCCGCGAACCTGCGTGGCGAAAGCAACTCCAACGGCAGCCTCAACCACGGTACCGGCGTCGGCGATAGCGGGCACCGCGCCAGCTTCTCGTACATCGACCAGTTCTTCGACCACACGCTCGGCCTGGCCGTGGGCTTTGCCCAGCTCGACTCACCCGTGCAGGAGAAGCAGTACCAGGCATGGTGGTGGAGCAACAACAACGGCCCGAACGGCGCCGAGGGACAGTGGGGAGCGGCGCACACGCCTGGCCTGCCCGACGACGTGCTGTCGCAGGAAGGCGCCCAGCTACGAGCCAAGTCCGAGAACCAGTTGCGCAATGGCCTGATGACCGTGCTCGAGTGGGCACCGGACGATCACTACCATTCCACGCTCGACCTCTACTACTCCACGTTCGACCAGAAGACGTTCCTCAACGGCGCGCAGTGGTCGAGCAGCCCGTACGACAACGTCTCCTACGCGAACGTCGGCACCGTACCTGCACAGCCCTACCCAATTGTCACCTCCGGTCACATCGATGGCCTGAAGACGGTTCTGCAGAACGAGTACACCAAGGAACGCGACAAGCTGTTCTCGGTCGGCTGGAACAATCAATACGACTTCGGTAACGGCTGGAATGCCACGGCCGATCTCTCGTATTCCAGCGCGAAGAAACGCCTGCATGACGCTTACCTGTTCGCCGGGCTGCCCGGCCAGGCGACATCGTCCACCGACTTTCAGACGAAGCGCGACGAAGGCTTCCCGGATTTCAGCCCAGGCACGGACTGGTCCGACACCTCTGCCGTGAATTTCACCGACGCGAACAACTACGGTTACGACGGGCGCGAGGAATATGACAAGCAGAAGGACACCATCAAGGCGATCCGCCTTGAAATCAGCCATCCCGTCGGCTGGATCTTCAGCGACTTCAACTTCGGCGTGAACTATTCGGACCGCGAGAAGACCAAACAGGCTGACGTGCTCTTCGCCTGGCTCAACGGCAACGGCTCCACGTCCGCCGATTACCTGCCCGGTTTTGCCGCGCCGATCGACCCGTCGTCGCTACGCGGTATCACCGACCTGGGCTATGGCGGTATTCCTGCCATCGTCAATTACAACGTCCTGCAGTCCCTGGACAACCAGTACTACCTCACCGAGCGAAACACGCAGGGCGACTGGAGTCGCAATTACACGGTGCGCGAAAAGGTGCCGGTCGTCTACCTCAAGTTCAACATCGATACGATGCTGGGCGACATTCCGTTGCGCGGAAACATGGGTGTGCAAGCCGTGCGCACGATTCAGTCCTCCGAGGCGCTGCAGACCAACGGCGACGCCCTGGTCGGTCGTATCGCCGACGGGACGAACTACAACAAGGTCCTTCCTAGCCTGAACCTCGTTGCCGAAGTGACGGACAAGCAGTACCTGCGCTTTGGTCTGGCCAAGACCATGGCGCGCGGCCGCATCGACGACGAAAAGGTCGCCACGTCGGCGGACGTTGCGCTGATTACCGACGGCCCGGCGGCCGGCCAGGTGCTCTGGTCCGGCAGCGGCGGCAACCCGAAGCTCAAACCGTATATCGCGGTCGGCGCCGATCTGTCGTGGGAGAAGTATTTCGGCACAGCGAGCTATGTTTCGGCGGCGGTCTTCAATAAGAACCTGCTCAACTACATCTACAACGAAACCACGCTCGACTACGACTTCTCACGCTATACCAACGATACGCCGACGCTGACCCCAACCAGCACCATCGGTTCGTTTACCCGCCCGGAAAACGGCACCGGCGGCAGGATGCAGGGCCTGGAACTGTCAGGCTCCTTCGAAGGCGGTCTGTTGGCGCAGGCGCTCGATGGCTTCGGCATGCAGGCGAACTTCTCGCTGACCAACAGCTCGCTACCGGTAAGTGCGGTATCGACCATTCCCGGCAGTCCGTCCACCCTGCCCGGCCTGTCGCGCAAGGTGGCGAACCTTGCCTTCTACTACGAGAAGCACGGCTGGTCGGTGCGTATCGCCGAGCGTTATCGCTCATCGTTCACCGGCGAAGCCGTGGCGCTGTTCGACCAGCTCGGCTACACGAAGATCCTGGCGGACAAGCAGACCGACTTCCAGCTCGGCTATGCCTTCGCCGAGGGCCGCTTGAGTGGTTTGTCAGTGCTGTTACAGGTGAACAACCTGACCAACTCGCCTGAGAAGACGCAGCAGGTCGCCTCGCTGCCGAACAACATCAAGATCGCCAGGCCGCTGGAGTACGACACCTACGGCCGCACGCTGATGTTCGGCGTCAACTACAAGCTCTGAGTCCGGGTCACCCGGGCCAGGGCGTATCCGAAGCGGGCTGTCCGAGGTGTTCCTCGGCCGGTCCCGCACAGGCCCAGCACGGCACACCGATCTGGCAGCCGACCTCCTCGTCGATATACGTCACCTCACCCAGGCCCTTGCATACCGGGCACGGCTCGTCTCCAGGATTTGCGTGGTCTGCGATGGGCATGGCGGCGGCCCTCATGCGGTCTTCGATGCTTCGTTATACCCTTCTGCCACGGCGGGTGCGTGGATGCCCGGGGAGCGACCATGCTCAAGCAGCGACCATCGGGCGCCTACGACACACGGCCATCGCTCGCGCGACGCCTCGTGTGGACCGTCAGCGGGGTGCTCATCCTCGTGCCGCTCCTCTACCTTGCCGCCGCCGTCATCCTCGGCGCCATTCCGCTGAATCGCGACTGGCGACACGCCGATGACGGAGTGACCGTATGGCTCACCACCAACGGCGTCCATGCGGGGCTGGCGATGCCCGCCAGGCACGCGCTGATGGATTGGACAGCGCTGTTCCCGCCAGTGCACAACGCGCGACGGAACGACGCGGACGCCGACGAGTACGTCACGATCGGCTGGGGCGATCGCACCTTCTTCCTCGACGTACCGCAATGGAGCGATCTGAAGCTGGCGATCGCCCTGAACGCGATCGGTGGGCGCGACGCCGCCGCGATGCACGTGGAATATGGACCCGCGCCGACACGCGATGCGACGGCGATACCGCTCACCGTGACGCCCGAGGCGTATGCACGGCTTGTTGCCTTTGTACGCCGAAGCGTCACCGTCAATGGCAACGGCTCGGCTGTCTGGATTCCCGGCCGCCACTACGACGTGAACGATGCTTTCTACGAAGCCAGCGGCCGCTACAGCCTCTTCGTCACATGCAACCAGTGGACACGCGATGCCCTGGCCGAGAGCGGCGTGCGCGTGCCTGCGTGGTCACCGTTCGACAAGGCGCTGTTCTGGCAGTTGCGTGGCGAAGCCGGTCGTTAGGTCGGCGTGTCTTTCGCAAGGGTGGCAACGCGCTCGCGCAGCCATTGGTGCGCGGGATCGGCGTGCATGCGCGGATGCCACGACGCATACAGGGAGATGTCGTGCGTCGGGATGGGCAGCTCGCAGGCATCGAGCCGCCCGCCGAAACGCTGTACGAGCCGCGAAGGCATGACACCCACATAGTCGGTAGCCTCGAGTATGTCGGGCATCAGGTGATACTGGGGAACAGACACTGCCACCTGTCGCCGGCGCCCGAGCCTGTGAAGGTAGTCGTCCATGAAGCCGTGAAAGCCGCCGCCATCGAGCGAGACGAGCACGTGCCGCAGTGCGCAATACGTGTCCAGGTCGGGCGGCGTCGGGCCGCGCGGGTGCCCTTTTCGCTGGGCCATGAGGTAGCGGTCCTTCAGGAGCACGCGGGCCTTCATCGCGGGCGGGATGAGGCTGTCGATGCTGACCAGCAGATCGACCTCGCCCGATTCCAGTTGCGTGCCGATGCGGGCGGGGTCCACCGGCCGGAAGGCCACGCGGATACCAGGCCCTGCGTGAGCGGCTATCCAGGCAACGAGGTCGACACCGAGGATGGCCACGCCGTTGTCGCTCAGGGCGATCTGGAAGTCGCGCGAGCTATGTGCCGGATCGAACTCCGGCGCATGGGTGAGCACACGATCGAGATCCCGCAAGGCCGCACGCAGCGGTTCGCGGAGGGCCGCCGCCCGGGCGGTCAGGGTCATGCCGCGCCCGGTTTCCGCGGGTAACAGCAAGGGATCGCCAAAAGACTCGCGCAGACGTGCCAGCTGGGCGGACAGTGCTGGCTGGCTGAGCTTGAGGCGACGGGCGGCTCGGGTGACGTTCGCCTCCTCGAGCAGCACGTCCAGTGAGGCCAGCAGATTGAGGTCGACCCGATTGATATCCATGAAATGGATGACTCGTATGCCTGGAATCGATGTTGATTATAGGTCGGCGAACCCGAGATAAGGCGCTCCCTCATCGTTGCGAAGCCGTCATGGCCCGTCTTTCCCCTCCCCTGGTGCTGCGCATTCTCAGCATCTGCAATTTCGCCCTCGGCAGCGCCTCACTGGCGGTCGTGGGCGCCCAGGCCTCGATGGTCGGCGCCGGCATGACGGTCGCGCAGGCGGCCGAGCTGGTCGCCGTGTTCGCGCTGACGTTCTCCGTCGGCGCCCCGCTCGCCCAGGTGTTCATCGGTCACCGGCGGCGACGCGACGTGCTGATCGGCGGGCTGCTGGTCCTCGCCTTCGGTTCGGTCTTGTGTGCCGTCGCGCCAGGCTATGGCTGGTTGCTGGCGGCCCGCGTGATCGCCGGCCTCGGTGCCACGGTGGTGGCCCCGATGGCATCTTCCATCGGCGTCGGCCTGGTGCCGGCCGAGCGACAAGGGCACGCGCTGGCCGTGGTGTTCAGTGGCATTGCCATCTCCAGTGTCCTGGCCGTACCTCTGGCCATCGCGGCCTCCGCAGCCTTCGGCTGGCGCGTGGTGTTCGTCGGTCTGGCGGCACTGGCCAGCATCGCGGCCCTCCTGGTCTGGCTAACCGTGGACGACGAGTCACGCGGTGTCCGACTGGACCTGCGACGGCTGTTGAAGGCACTTACCCACCCGGCCACCGGTACCGGTCTCGCTGTGATCTTCTTCCAGGTCTCCGGTTACTTCGTCACCTATACCCTCATCACCGCGCTGCTGCGCGACCGTTTCGGAGCGGACACCGCGACGGCTTCCGGCATCATGTTCGGCTTCGGTGTCCTGGGCGTTGCGGGCAACTGGCTCGCCCAGCGCCTCGCGCTTCGCTTCGGCGCCAACCGACTGCTGTATGCCGCCATGGGCACGATGCTGCCGGTGTTCCTCGCCCTTGCGGTCGTGCCGGCGTACTGGTGGGCTCCGATACTGCCGCTGCTGGTATGGGCCTTGTCGCAGGACGTGTTCTACCCCTCGCAGCAGCGGCGCGTGGTCGAACTCGAGCCGGAGATCCGCGGCCTGATCCTCGCCCTCAATTCCTCGGGCCTGTTCGCCGGTATCGCGTTCGGCTCGTTCCTCGGCGGGCGCATCGCGCAAGCGAGCGGCGTGGCCAGCCTGCCGCTGGTCTCCCTGGTGTTGACGGCGATGGCCCTGGCGGCGTTGACGGTATCGCGCCACGCCGCCCGCAGGCACGAGGTTCAGGCCCGATCGATGCGCGCGGCGTAGCAGCCGTACGCCGCATAGTGCACGTGCGCATACCGGACCGAGGACATCGCGAACAGGCGCTCGATCGCTTCGTCCAGCACGCTGCCCTCGACGAGGACCGCACTGGCGATGTGGTCGCGCTCGTCGAAGCCGCGCAACGCGAGCGTACGTGTACGCAACACCTCCGGCACGTCGTCACTCACCTCACACGCTTCGGTCGCCCCTTCGCGAATGAAGATGGCGTGGCTGGAGCGATAGGGCGAGTCAGCCGGCTGATGGGTGTGATTGAGCAGGAGCAAGGCTTCACCGCGGCGCGCGTTGCGTAGTTCGATACGCTCCGGGTAGCCGGTGTCGTTGGCGGCGATAACGCGGATCACGCCACGCTTGGCGAGTTGCGCTTCGTCCAGGCCATACAGCGACGTGAACGGCTTCGGGTCGATACCGGAGATGCGGAAGGACATGGGGTGGCTCCGTGGTGGGTACGAGGCCATGTTCCGCTCGCACTGCCTGCGCCACCATCCGGATCTTGCGCTACGAAGCGGCTCTTCCATCGCGACGAAAACGTGCCGGCGTCGTGCCCATGACGCGCGCAAACGCCTTGCCGAACGCGGACTCGGAACGATACCCCACGCGCTCGGCCACGGCGCCGGCAGTGAGTTCGCCACGGCGCAGAAGCTCCGCGGCTACGTGCATGCGCAAGAGTGTCAGTACCTCGTGCGGGGCGACGTTTCCTCGTGCCTCGAAGTGACGTGCGAACGTGGCGCGCGACATCGCCGCCTGTTCGGCGAGCGAGCCCACCGTCCACTCGCGCTCGGGCTCGCGCAGCATGGCGAGCAAGGCGCGACTGAGCCGGGGATCGACCATGAGACCGAGCAAGGAGGGCGGCATGAGCCCATCGCGCAACTGCGCGCGGAGTGCGAAGACGAACAGCGCCTGGGTCAGCGCCGTGACCACGGCCAGCGCACCCGGATCCATGCGCGCCACCTCGTCGCGAAACATCCTTACGATGCCGGACAGTGCGTCCAGCCCGTGCTCGCGACCGAGCCGTACATGGAGTACCTCGGGCAAGGCACTGAACAGTAACTTCCCCGCGTCCGGCGCGAAGGTGAAGCGGCCGCAGAGCAGATCGAGATCGGTGTCCCCTTCGGTATTGCGCTTGATGCGGAAGGGACCTGCATGATCGAGTGAGAGGGTGGTAGTGACATCCCGCCCGCGCAGATCGTGGACGCGGTGGCGAGTGCCCTGGGGTAGCACCAGCAGGTCACCCGCTTCCATCACCACTGTGTGGCCCGGCAGCTCCATGGCCGCGCTTCCGCCCAGGACCAGATGAAAGGGCGCCTCGCCGGGCTCGGCATCCACGTGGTCGAGGCTGAAGCCGCCCGCCAGCTGGCAGCGAAGGTCCAGGACGCCCTGCACCTGGGCCAGTTCTAGCACGCGGGTCAAGGCATCCATGAGACGTTCGCGCCATTCATTGAGTGATATGAGTATTCATCCTCTCACCGTGCTGGGCAACACTTTCTTCGACCTCCCAGAAGAAAGCCCTCCCCATGAACGCCACTGCCCGCCAGATCCTCGCCACCTTCGTTCGAACCGAGCGTCTCGGCCCGAACCTCATGCGCATCGCCATCGCCATCGTCTTCCTCTGGATCGGTGCACTGAAGTTCGTTCCGTTCGAGGCCGACAGCATCACACCCTTCGTCGCCAACAGCCCCGTGATGTCGTTTTTCTACAACCACCCTGACGAATACAAGGCGCACCTCACGCACGAAGGCCAGCTGGTGCCCGAGCAGCGGGAATGGCAGACGGCGAACAACACCTATGGCTTCTCCACCGGCCTGGGTGTCGTCGAATGGACTATCGCGGTGCTGGTACTGGCGTATCCGCTATCGAAGAAGCTTGGTCTGCTCGGCTCTTTCCTCGCTTTCGCCACCACGCTCGTCACCTTGTCTTTCCTGTTCACCACCCCTGAAGCGTGGGTCCCCGCGCTCGGTGACGCGCAACACGGATTCCCGTATCTGTCGGGTGCCGGGCGCCTGGTGCTCAAGGACACGATGATGCTGGCGGGATCGTGGATCATCGGCATCGACGCGGCCAAGGCGATCCTCGCCGGCGATCAGAAGCGATAACCGACGCTCACCCCGTAGACCCAGGGATCGACGTGGGCGGTGCCGACACGGGCACCGTCCACCTTCACCCTGGAATCGATGTCCATCCAGCGCGCGTCGACGGTGACGGTCCAGCGCGCGTCGAGTGCGATATCGACGCCGCCGTGCCATGCGACACCCCAGCTGTCGCCAAGGCCCACCGTAGTGCCGTCCAGCGCGTTGTGGCCCTTCGCATCGAAGAAATGCGTGTAGTTGATACCGACACCGAGGAATGGCGAAACCGCCCGGCCCGCCAGAAAGTGGTAGTTCACACCGACGACGGGAGGTAGCTGTTTCACGCTTACCGCACGCTGGCCGTCGAGGCGAACATCGTGCTTGAACGGCAGTGCGGCCAGAACCTCGATGCGCCATGCAGGCGCCAGCAGGTACTCCACGCTGACCGAGGGGCGCATGCTTCGCGTGGTGCTCGCCGACAGGCCGGCGAGGTCGCCCGAGTTCGATGTCGGATCGACCACATGGGCACCGACATGCACGATCCACGGCGATTCAACGCCTTCCGCGAGGGTGCCACCGACGGGTGCAACACACAGAACGCCCGCGATGATGAGCTTTTTCAGGGGATACACGTTGAACTCCTTGCCTGCTTGCATCGGTCATGACGACCGGATGCGCACAGGTTAGGAAGTCAACGCATGCGAGATGAGGAATGTCGTTTCGACGCGACAATCTGCCCGATCGTCGCCCGGCGTTACGACGTTGCTGGCGGGGCGGCGGCCACGGTCGGCGGCAGCAGTTTGTTCTGCGCGAGGCGCACGACCGTACCGACGGTCAAGACCACCATCACCAGGTTGGTGAAGACGAACAGCACCGGTGCCAGCTCGGCGATCGCACCCGTCAACCCGCGCAGAGTCATGGTCAAGGCACTGCCCGATAGCGCCGTGATGCCGAAGCTGAAAGCCCAGTAGCTCGACGCGAACGGCTGCTTCGCGATCCATGGAAACAGACGAATCATCATCAGCAACTGCACGAGGCCATAGCCCCACGCGGCCTGGACCATGAGTTCCGGAGCGCCCTGCGTGTTCGCCAGCCACGCTGCCGCCGCGACGGCGGGGGGTGCGAGCTGGATGCCCAACGTCGGCCGCAAAGGCGGCGGCAAGGGCGTGGCGTTGAGCAGACGATTGACGATGACCGACTCGAGCGCGAGCCAGCTGAACACGCCGACGCCGAAGAACAGGATGCCCCACGAGGGGAAACCGAGCAGACCTGCTGCCGCCGAGATGATCAGGTTACCGGCGACCGAAGGCAGGTAGATCACCGGTGTGGTGGTGGATATGTCGCGGTCGCCCTGGAGCATGGCGCCAAAGCGCCATAGCGCGAACACTACCTGCCCTACGCCGCCGGTCAGCAGGGCCGCCACGGCCAGGCCGTGCGCGTGCGGTGCAAGCACGATGCCCATCAGGGCGCCCGACGATGGCACCAGACCGATGAAGCAACACTGCACGGGATGCCGCGCTTCCTCGATAGCGGCCGCACGATGCACCAGCCACTTGTACGCGTAGGCCAGGGTGAGCACTGCGCAGACCACGAAGGCCACCGCCATGATGCTTTCGCCGATCGCGGCTGGCAGGCCCCAGAGGCGCGACGCCGTGCGCCAGTTGGCGCCCAGACCGACCAGGCCAAGCACCATGCCGAAGAACGACGCGGGAATGGGACGCGGAAGAGCCATGAAACCCCCTTGCAGGTGACCGTGAGACGCATGCGCCAGAACTAGATCGTTTCGCGTATTTCCCGGCGCACGCGCCAGGACCATCATGTTCTCACCGACGACGCAAACCCGTGCCGCCGGCCATTCCGGAGGAAACCCCCATGCTCGATTGGCCTGAATATCGCAACGAACTCGGCGCCCGTATTGGTGAAATCGCCAAGCTCAGCCCCGACACGATCAAGGGGTACCAGACCTTGTCCGGTGCCGGCGCCAAGACGAACCACCTCGATGCGAAGACGCGCGAACTGATCGCCCTGGCCATCTCGGTGACGACGCGTTGCGACGGCTGTATCACCGTGCACACCGCCGAAGCGCTGAAGCAAGGGGCGACACGCGAGGAAATCGCCGAAGCACTCGGCGTGGCCGTCGCCCTTAACGCCGGCGCAGCCCTGGTCTATTCCGCCCGCGTCATGGACGCCACCGAGGCCTATTCCAAAGCCTGACGCGCCACGTGCCTTGGGGACGCGCCCCGCGCTATCTGGGCGCGTCCCACGCTCTCTGGACGCGCCACGTGCTCTCTGGACGCGCCACGTGCTCTCTGGACGCGCCACGTGCTCTGTGTAGGAGCCGATTCATCGGCGATGGGTGCTAGCGACAACCCTACATACGCTCAGGCACGTCAATCGCAAGCAACGACAGCGCACGCTCCAGCACGCCCAGGGTAAACACGCACAAACCCAACCGCGACGTACGCGTGCCGAGGTCAGGCTCGGCCAACACCGGGCACTCGGCGTAAAACCGGCTGAAACGCTGCGCCAGTCCGAACGCATATTCCGCAAGCACCCCCGGTTGCATCAGGCGCACCGACTCCGCCACGACATCGCCGAAACCCAGGCATGCCATGACCAGCGCCCGTTCGCTGCCGTGCACCGGCACACCGGGCTCCGCGACCGTCACGCCGTCCGCCTTCGCCAACAACGAACGCAACCGCACACAGGCGTATTGCAGATACGGCCCGGTGCGCCCTTCAAAGGCCACCATCCGCTCGACATCGAACACGTAGCCCGACAGCCGGTCCCCCGAGAGATCGGCGAACTTCACTGCCCCGATGCCGATGCGCCGGGCCAGTGCACGCTTTCCTGCCGCATCCAGCTCCCTTCCGTAACCCGAACCTTCGATACGCTCGGTGGCCTTGGCCATCGCGTCGTCGAGCAATTCAGTAAGCCGTGCCACGCCGCCATCGCGCGTCTTGAACGGCCGGCCATCGCGTCCGTTCACGGTGCCGAAGCCGACGTGGATCAATTCCACGCCTGCCGCGATGCCGGCCTTGCCCGCCACGCGGAAGACCTGCTCGAAATGCAGCGCCTGCCGCTGATCGACGACGTACACCACGCGTGCGAGGCCTTCGTGCGTGGCACGCGCCTCCAGCGTGGCCAGATCGGTCGTTGCATAGAGCGCCGCACCGTCGCGCTTGGCCAGCAAGAGCGGCGGTACCTCAAAGGTGTCCTCCGCCGTAGCGACATCCACGACCAGCGCACCTTCGCTTTCGCGAGCGATGCCGCTGGCACGAAGGCGCTCGACGAGGGGCGTGATGGCATCGCGTACGTCGCTCTCGCCGTCGAGTGCATCGAACACCACACCGAGCTCGCGAAAGTCCGCCACCTGGGAGGTCAGGCTCAAGGCGCGCAACGAACGCCACAAGGCGAGCAACCCGGGATCGCCCGCCTGCAGGGCCGCGGTGTCGGCGCGGGCCTCGGCCATGCGCCGGGCATCGCTGCGGCAGGCAGCCGCCGCCTCGGGATACAGACGCTCGAGTTCATCCAGGGTCACCGGCGCGTTCGACGGGAAGGCCTCGTTGTCACCGCGGCTGAAGAAGGCCAGTGACGGGTCACGATGCCGTATGGCCGAGCTCAGCATGCCCATCTGCAAGCCCCAGTCGCCCAGATGCGCATCGCCCAACGTGCGCCAGCCGAGCGCCGTATGGATGCGGCGCAGGCTTTCACCGAGCACCAGCGAACGGAGATGCCCCACGTGGAGGGGCTTGGCCACGTTGGGGCCGCCGAAGTCGAGGATCACCAGACGGCCCTGGCCCAGGTCGGGTATGCCAAGGCCCGCATGAGCGATCGTGGCCCGTGCAGAGGCCGCCAGAAAGGGTGCAGCCAGCGTCAGGTTGACGAAGCCTGGTCCGGCGACCTCGACGGCCGAAAATATCGCCTCCTGCCGGAGCAGACCCGCGATGTCTTCCGCGATGGCACGCGGCGGCCGCCCCTGTTCACGAGCGAGGGCCAGCGCGGCGTTGCACTGAAAGTCGCCGAAATCCGACCGCGTCGAGGGCTGGGCGCGAGCGAACGCCGTGGGCAGCCCAAGGGCCGCGAACACGGTGGCGAGCGAGGCGTCGACATGCGACGCCAGGGACAGGAACATGGGCTTCTCCGTAACCGATGGGCACAGGCGCACGCATGGGCGCGCCGCGTGGTGCTAGCGCATCGTTCGTCGTCGGAGCAGTCGTGCGGGAGTCATGTTCTCGATTTAGCCGGAAAAGATCAGTCTTCGCAAGCAAGCAACGAATCCATGCGTATGCTCGGAACCAGGCTATTTGAGGAGACTCGTATGACGGCTTCAAAGCGACCCGGTGCCCATAGCATCGTGATCGTGGGCGGTGGCGCGGCGGGCATCGAACTGGCGGCACGCCTGGGCAAGCGTGGCGACTTCGATGTCGCCCTCGTCGACCGGGACTCCAGCCATTTCTGGAAGCCACGCCTGCACGAGCTCGCGGTCGGGCTGCTGGGCGATGGCGAAGAGGCGGTGCCCTATCTGGCGCACGCGCAATCGCACGGATACCGTTTCGAACCCGGCGCGCTGCGGCACGTGGACCCTGCGGCGAAGACCCTCGCCCTCGACGAGGTCCGCTTTCCGCTCACCGAGGAGATCATCCTGCCGGCCCGCACCCTCACCTACGACACCCTCGTACTCGCATTCGGCAGCAGGGTGAACGATTTCGGCACGCCCGGCGTCCTCGAATACTGCGACATGCTGGACAGCCCTGCACAGGCGATCGACCTGCGTCGCAAGATCCTGGCACTGGCGCTGCGCACGGCGGGCGATCCGGAAAAACGCATCAGCATCGGCATCGTGGGCGCCGGAGCCACCGGGGTGGAGCTGGCGGCCGAGCTGCACCACGCCTTCAACGATATGCACCGCTATGGCGGTCTCGATCCGGCAAGCAAGCTGGATATCACCCTGATGGATATGGCGAAGCGCGTGCTTCCCAACGTCGATCCGCGCACGTCGGAGTCCGCCGAGAAGATCCTCCGGCGCATGGGCGTGACGCTGCGCACGGGTGTCGGCGTGGATGCGGTCGAAGACGGCGCCTTCCATCTGTCGGACGGCAGCAGCGTGCATTGCGATATCCAGGTGTGGGCCGCAGGCGTGACGGGGCACGACATGGTGAAGGGCCTCGGCCCGTTCGAACTGTCGAAGGACCGGCGCATCCTGGTGGACGGCCAGCTCAAGGCCCAGGGCCTGACTGACATCTATGCCATGGGCGATTGTGCGTTCGCCACCACGGCTCCCGGCGGCCCCAGCGTCCCACCCACCGCACAGGCGGCCCACCAGCAGGCGACCTACCTGGCACGTGCCCTGCCCCGCGCCCTGCGCGGTGAGAACGTCGCGCCCTTCGTCTACCACTCCAAGGGCACGCTGGTGTCGCTCGGGTCCCGTCAGGCGACGGGCGAACTACCTTCGGGGCCCAAGGGCCGGTCGATCATCCCCATGCGGGGCTGGGTGGCGAAGATGCTCTACGTATCGCTGCAGCAACTGCACCGCGCCACGCTTCATGGCTGGCCGCGGGCTACCGCGCTATGGCTGGCCGACTGGCTACGAAATACAACGCTGCCACCCGTAAAGCTCCATTAAAAGGGACGACCGCGAACACGCCAGCCATATAGAGGGCGGCGCTGCCCTACATCGACTGAAGCGAGATCTTACTTTTGGGCAGCGACTGGCAGCATTGACGAGGGGGCGCCGACGTACCGCAGTATCTACCGCACGACTCACCCTTTGCTCGGCCGATTCAGTTCGCAACCGCGCTCAGGGCGAAAACACCGGCCATCGTGCCGGTGTTTTCATTTGGAGCTTTGGAATTTGGAGCAAGGGATTGCGAACGATCGCGTATGTTGACGGATACAACCTTTTTTACGGCTGCCTTCGAGGAACCTCATTCAAATGGCTCGACGTAGGCGCGTTGCTTCGGCACGTCCTGCACGTGCAAGATCCGGCGGCATCGTTTCAAACGACTCGGACTTGTCACCGGCCCTCCGAATGATGAAGACCGATTTTCCGGCGGTACGCATCGGCCTTGTCATTCCATCCAGACCGCCTGACGGTTCGCCAGGGGATCGAGCTGTCACCGAACACCTTAAGCGGCACGCAGACTGGACGCGTGAGCACCTTCTCGATTCAGAACTTCGGGCGTTTCAGTTCGCCGACCGGGTGAAGACCGGCAGCCGACCAGCGGACCGCCCCGCGCTCTGGACGCACAAGATGCTTCCTCCACCTCCGACCGAACCCACAGGCTCCTGAGTTACGAGCCTGCACGGATTCCCAAGGATTCACGCAAAAACCCGCGCAAGCCGCTATAACCATGGCAATGCCAAGCGACCCGTCCTCCGGATAGTGACGTGGATCACGTCCGGCAGGCTGCCGAGCCGCTACGTTCCGCTGTCCCCACTTCAGGAGCCGCGATGCTAGCCGCGCCCTTACCCGACGACGAAGTGCGCCGCCTCGAGCGACTGCGCGGCCTTGCGGTGCTGGACACGGCGCCGGAGCCCTTTTTCGACGGGATCGTGCGGGTAGCCTCCCTGGTGACGGGATCGCCGATCGCCCTGGTCAGCCTGATCGATCATGACCGCCAGTGGTTCAAGGCCCAGGTGGGCCTGGACGGAACGACCGAGACGCCCCGCGACATTTCTTTCTGCGCCCATGCGATCCACGGCAGCACCCTGTTCGAAGTGCGCGATACCCACAAAGACCATCGCTTTGCCGATAACCCCTTGGTCGAAGCGGATCCCAACATCCGGTTCTATGCGGGTATGCCGATCGCCATGGAGGGCGGCTCCGGCATGGGCACGCTCTGCGTCATCGACCATGTCCCCCGGGAGCTGACACCCACCCAGCGGGACATCCTAGCCACCCTGGCCGGTCTCGTAGGGATGGCGTTGGAACAGCGCGCGACAGCCGTCGAACGCAACGCCGCACTTGCCCGCGAGGTCACCCTGGAACGCGATCTCAGGCGCACCGCACAGGAATGGGAAATGCACCGCCGGCGCGCGGTCACCTCACTGGAAGCAAGCGAGCGTCGGTTTCGCCAGTTGTTTCACTACAGCCTCGGCCTGATCTGCACGCACGACCTCGACGGCGTCCTTCTCTCGGTCAATCCCGCGGCGGCCAAGTCACTGGGTTACCCGATCAACAGCCTGATGGGCAGGTCGCTCGCCGAGTTCATGCGCCCGGAAATGGTTCCCGCGTTCAACGCCTATCTACGCCGGATCATCGACGAAGGCAGCGACTCGGGTCGCCTCGAACTGCGCGCGGCCAACGGTGAGTTGCGGATCTGGGCCTATCACAACGTGCTCGATGAGGACGACGAAGAGCGCTACGTCCTCGGTCACGCGCAGGACATCACCGAGCAGCACCGGCAGGAGCGGCAGCTTCGCGAGTGGTCGCTGAGCGATCCCCTCACCCACTGCTTCAACCGTCGCTATCTGGGCCAGCTCGGTGACATGACGCGTGACGAAACCCTCGGCTGCATCACCGTGGACCTCGACCACTTCAAGGCCGTCAACGATACCTACGGCCACCAGCGCGGCGACGACGTGCTGGTCGATATGGCGACGTTTCTCCGGGCACGCGTGCGCGACGAAGACGCCGTGGTTCGCCTGGGTGGCGACGAGTTCCTGGTGGTATTGCGTAGCGCCGATGACCGGCAACTCGCCGAGGTCAGCGCCCGTCTGCGTGACGATGCGCAATCCGCGCCGATCGGCTTTACGCTGGGCGCAGCGATGAAGCTAGCCGGCACCCCGTTAGATGCGGCGTTGAGTCGTGCCGACCAGCGCCTCTATGAGGCGCGGGCCAGCCGTTCCGCGATTATTTGACAGCGTGCTCCAGGGCTTCGAAGTCTTCCTGTGACAGCTTCAGGGATGCACCCTTGACGTTCTCTTCGAGGTGGTCGGGGCTACCCGTGCCCGGGATAGGCAGGATCACCGGCGAACGCTTGAGCAACCATGCCAGGGCGACCTGGCCGTCGGTAGCGTTCAGCTTCTTGGCAATCTTCGACAAGACCGACCCCTCCTTCGCCAGCTCGCCGGCGGCAAGCGGGAACCAGGGGATGAAGCCGATGTTGTGCTTATCCGCGTAGTCGACCACGGCCTCGCTCTGGCGGTTGCCGAGGTTGTAGAGGTTCTGCACGGTCGCGACCTTGAAGAACTTCGATGCCGCTTCGATCTGGCCGACGTTGACCTCGGAAAGACCCACGTGGCGAATCAGGCCCTCGTTCTGCATGTCGCGGATGACGCCAAACTGCTCGTCCTGCGGCACCTTCTCGTCGACACGATGCAGCTGCCAGAGGTCGATACGTTCCACGCCGAGGCGACGCAGGCTCATCAGCACGCACTGGCGCAGGTACTCGGGACGGCCGAGCGGAGCCCAGATGTCCGGACCGTGGCGGGTCAGTCCGCCCTTGGTCGCAATCACGAGGCCCTTGTAGGGATGCAGGACTTCCCGGATCAGATCCTCACTGACGTAAGGACCATAGCTGTCGGCCGTGTCGATCAGGTTGACGCCGAGCTCGGGCAGCTTCGCCAGGGTTTCGCGGGCGGCCTTGGGGTTGGCCGGATCACCCCAGATTCCCTTTCCGGTGATGCGCATGGCGCCGAAGCCGAGTCGATTGACCTCGAGATCGCCGCCGATCTTGAACGTGCCGCTCGCGGATGCGTTGATGTTTGCCATCGGTAGACTCCGTTACGTTGGGACGAAGGAAAGTCAGACAGACATTGGTACGCCATCGCACGTTTAAAGGGCGTCGCGATATATCGATGCGATGATGACAGACATCGTACAAGCTTGCGTTCGCGCGAGCTTGAAGCACGTGATGGCAAACCGCGCAGGTTTCGTCCAAAAATGCTGTTGTCGCCAGTCAGAGTCGTGCGGCAATCGCATCAAGAAGCTGCCCGACAAGCCTGCCGTCCACAGGATCTCCGGCGAGTGCCCGCTCGATGCGATCGATGTCCGTCACGATGGAGGTCGCGCCCCAGACCAGCGCACCGCCCTTGAGACGGTGCGCGAAATGGGCCGCGCTAGTGAGGTCAGTCGCCGCTACCGCGGCACGGATGGCGGCGAGATCCTTGAGACACTCCTTGATGAAGGTCGCATCGATCTCCGACTCCGTGCGCGGTGCCACAAGAGCGGCCTTCAGCCCTTCAAGCGAGAGCGGCTTACCCAGCACGGTATCGATGCCGCTTTCTTCACAGCGCCTTATGTGGGCCTCGCCGTGATTGGCCGAGATGGCGATGAACCGTGTGCGAGGCCCACCAGCCGACCGCTCGCGAGCGCGCAACTCGGCGGCGATATCGTATCCCTGCATGTCAGGTAGCTCACAGTCGAGCAAGACGCCGACGTAGCGTCCCGCCTCGAATACGTCGATCGCTGCCTGCCCGTGATCCACCGCATGCGTCGCATAGCCGATGAACTTGAGCTGCGCCGCGATGATCTGGCGATTCGCCGGGTGATCCTCGACCAGAAGCACCGTGCCGAAGGGCTCGTCCTTCGCCACATCGAGCGGGTCGTCGTCGGTAACCGTCGTGACGGCAGGCACGAGACTGGTCGGCAATTCGATGCGCACGGCCGTGCCGACGCCCACTTCGCTGGTGAGGTCGAGCCGTCCACCCAGGTGCGTGACGATATCGCGACAGATCGCCAGGCCCAGGCCCGTGCCGCCGAGCCGTGTATCGAGCGGTCCATTCGACTGGGCGAACGCGCGGAACAGCTCGCGCTGCCGGTCGACCGGCACACCGATACCGGTGTCGAAGACTTCGATGACCAACCGCCGCACGCTGTCGGCCGTCTCTTCCGTGCCTTGCCAAAGTGCGATGCCCACATGCCCTTGCTGCGTGTACTTCACGGCATTCGCGAGCAGGTTCTCCAGGACCTGGCGCAGCCGGGTCTCGTCGAGGAGTAACCAGGGCAGCGGCCCCATGGGGAGGTCGAGGCGCATATGGAGATCCTTCGCCTCGATCGCCGTGCGCTGCGACTCGATGACCTGCCGCGCCACGGCCAACGCATCGCAGGACACGAGATCGGGCGTGAAGCCCTGCACCTCGGATCGGGTGTAGTCGAGTGCGCTCTTCAGCAGCGTGCGCAGATTGCGGCTACTCGACTGCGCTATCGCCATGAGGTCTCGCTGCGGCCCCTCCAGTGGCTGCCGGGCCATCAGGTCGATCGATGAGACGACGGCATTGACCGCATTGCGCACCTCGTGGCTCATCACCGCGAGCAGCATGGTCTTCTGTTGCTCGCCACGCTGTGATGCGAGCTGCGCCCGGCGCATCTGCCACAAGGCGAACATCAACACCAGGACCAGGCAGCCACCCAACGCGATCTCTCCCTGGTACACCGACACGACCTGCGACAGGGTCGGTGCGCGCAGGTATGCCGCCTCCAGCCAGCGCTCGATCACCGCCTCGTTCTCGTCGGCGGTGATGCGGCGCATGCCCCTGTCGAGCATGTCGATCAGTTCCGGTTCGTCGCGCTGCACGACCACCCTGACAGTCACCGGCATGTCGGGCACATCGCCGGCGACGCGCAGGCTGGAGGCGTAGTCGCGGCGCACGATGGGGTGGTATGCGACGTCCATACCCACGGCAGCGTCCGCGATACCGCTTTCCACCGCGGCAAGCACCTCGTGGATGTCGTCCAGCGGAAGACGCGTCACCAGTGGATGTTCCCGCTTGAGCCAGCTCTCGTAGGCACCGCCGCCCTTGAAGGCGACCGTATGGCCGTCCAGGTCACGCATCACCACCTTCGCCGGGCCGACGGTGCGGGTCACGATCAGGGTCCGACCCACGTAGAACGGTGCCGAAAGAAGGGCGCGGTCGCCCAGGTCGGCCACGACCATTCGGTCACTGGTCGAAGGCAGCAGGTCGACGCGATGCTCGGTGAAGGCTTTGACGGACTCCTCCCACGAGGAGGTGCGCAACGTCTCGAAACGGACGCCCGTATGTTCCGCGACCAACGCCAGGTACTGGCTGACCAGGGGATTGGCTTCCCCACCACGAATCTCGGCGCCCTGCTGCGGGTCGATCGCAAGACGCAGCACGGGATGCTGCGCGACCCAGCGCTGGCGATCGGGATCCGGCGGATCCGTTGCGGCACCGGCCGTCATCATGAACCCGATCAGGAAACACGCGATCCATCGCCTCACTTCGACGGCACCTCGCTGTCCGATGCCAGCAGGTACGCGCGCAGCATATGCAATTCGTTATCCGCTCGGATATCCAGCTTCCGGTAGGCCGCCGTCTTCTGGGTGCTGACCGTCTTCAGGCTGCGGTTGAACTTGTTGGCGATCTGCGTCACCGACAGGCCTTCCAGCACACAGCGAACGACCTCCCATTCGCGAGGTGAAAGGTCAGCCATGGGATGAGCCGCCAATCCGCTGACCATACCCGGTGGCAGGTATTCCCGCTCGGTCATCACGGCGTCGATCGCACGAATAATCTCATCGAGCTCCTGGCTCTTCGCGACGAAGCCGTGTGCACCTGCCTGCAAGAGACTGCTGATGACCAGGCGCGAACCGTGAGCGGAGACAACGAGAATCTTCAACGCCGGATGCGACGCCCGAAGCAGCTTGATCAGCGCGACACCGTCGATGTCATCCATGGCCAGGGAGTAGTCGATCAGGGCGACGTCCACGGGCATGGCCGCCAGCATCGCCCGGAAGGGCTGGCTGCTGCCGTGGCTGCCGACGATCAGGATCGAAGGGATTCTCTCAAGGTGCGCAATGAGCCCTTTGAGGACGAGCGCATGATCGTCCAGCAAGGCCACGCGCACTGAGCCGGTGTAGGTTCGCGCGGACATGAGTCGATCGGGGGGCTGCCTTGTAGTCATATGCCCTGCCTCTTAAGCGGAGCGGAATGAACGATATATCGGCGATGGAGGCTTGTAAACGCCAGCAGCTCCATGAACGTCGTATCGGCCATTCGGCTACCTCCGTAAGCCGTACAGGCAATCCACCAGTGGATTGCTAACCTCTCATCGCCCCGCAAGACGGGGATTTCCGACCAACAAGGGGTAGGACGCGGGCATGGATACAGTAAGCCGCAGACCGGCCGGCACCGCCGCCGTGCGCGAACCCGTCGCCGACGGCCAGCCGTACGAGCGTGCGGGGGAAGCCGTCACACTCTCGCTGGACACGGTGCGCATCGGCATTGTCGGATTGGGGTACGTGGGCCTGCCGCTCGCCGTCGAATTCGGCAAGCGGTACGCAACCCTCGGATTCGACATCAATTCCGGTCGCATCGAAGAGCTCCGTCGCGGCCATGACGTCACGCTGGAGGTGGATGGCGAGGAGCTTGTCGCCTCGCGTCGGTTGCGTTTTTCCTCAGGAATCGACGATCTGGCCGAGTGCGATGTCTACATCGTCACCGTGCCGACGCCGATCGACGACGCTCGGCGGCCGGACCTTACGCCACTGATGCGCGCGAGTGAGACCCTCGGCAAAGTGCTCAAGCGCGGCGACATCGTGGTCTATGAATCGACGGTTTATCCGGGCTGCACCGAAGAGGTCTGCGTGCCCATCCTGGAGAAATTCTCCGGCCTCGTCTTCAACGAAGATTTCTTTGCCGGCTACAGTCCGGAACGCATCAACCCGGGCGACAAGACGCATCGTGTTACGGGAATACTCAAAGTCACCTCGGGATCGACCCCGGCCACGGCGGACTTCGTCGACGCGCTGTACCGCTCGGTGATCACGGCAGGCACGCATCGGGCCAGCTCGCTGAAGGTAGCCGAGGCCGCCAAGGTGATAGAGAACACCCAGCGTGATCTCAACATCGCCCTGGTCAACGACCTCGCCATTCTCTTCAACAAGCTGGGCATCGACACCCTCGAGGTGCTCGAAGCCGCCGGCACCAAGTGGAATTTCCTGCCTTTCCGGCCCGGATTGGTCGGCGGACACTGCATCAGCGTCGACCCTTACTACCTGACCCACAAGGCGCAGCAGGTCGGCCACCATCCCGACGTAATCCTCGCCGGCCGGCGCACCAACGACGGCATGGGCACGTACATTGCCTCGGAAGTGGTACGGCTGATGGTGCGCAAGGGGATCAATCCCGTGCGCGCCCGGGTCCTGATCCTCGGCCTGGCCTTCAAGGAAAACTGCCCGGACCTGCGCAACACCCGCGTGGTCGACATCATCAACGCCCTCGACACCTATGGGGTCGGCGTGGACGTGCACGACCCCTGGGTGCGTGCCAGTGAGGCCGAGCACGAATACGGCATCACGCCCATGGCCGATCCGGCGCATGGCGCCTATGATGCCGTTGTCGTCGCCGTGGGCCATCGCGAATTTGTCGCCTTGGGCGCCACAGGCATCCGCGCCTTCGGCAAGGCCGATTCCGTGGTCTACGACGTCAAGTACGTGCTGCCGCGCGATGCGGTGGACGGACGGCTTTGACCGCGGCCTCTCCAGCATGAAAGTCCTCGTCACCGGCACCGCTGGCTTCATCGGTTCGCACGTGGCCATGCGTCTGCTCGAGCGCGGCGATGAAGTGATCGGCTTCGACAGCCTGTCGGACTACTACGACGTGGAACTGAAGAAGGCACGGCTGGCACGTTTCGCCAACCAGCCGGGCTATACCCATATCCACGCCGATCTCGCCGACCGCGACGCCGTCGAAAACGCCTTTGTCACGCACAAGCCGCAACGTGTGGTCAACCTCGCGGCGCAGGCCGGCGTGCGTTATGCCGCGGAGAATCCGCACGTCTACATCGCCAGCAATGTCACCGGCTTCCTGCACGTCCTCGAGGGCTGCCGTCGTCACGGCGTGGAGCACCTGGTCTTCGCCTCGACCAGCTCGGTTTACGGCGCGGATACGCGCATGCCCTTCTCCGAGCACCAGCCGACCGAACATCCACTGACGCTCTATGCCGCCTCGAAGAAAGCCAACGAACAGATGGCGCACAGCTACGCGCATCTCTACGGCGTGCCCTGCACCGGCTTGCGCTTCTTCACCGTCTACGGCCCCTGGGGCCGCCCGGACATGGCGCTGTTCCTGTTCACCAGGGCGATCCTTGCCGATGAACCGATCCAGGTTTTCAACCATGGTCATCACAAGCGCAGCTTCACCTATGTCGACGACATCGTCGAAGGCGTATTGCGCACGCTGGACCAGATACCCGAAAAGAATGTGAACTGGTCGGGCGACCGACCCGATCCGGGCTCCAGCGGCGTCGCGCCCTACCGTATCTACAACATCGGCAACGAAAAGCCGGTGGAGCTCATGCAGTACATCCGGGTGCTCGAGAAATGCCTTAAAAAAACGGCACGCATGGAAATGCTCCCCCTGCAGGCCGGTGATGTACCCGACACCGAAGCCAACGTTTCCGCCCTGGTCCAGGCCACCGGCTATCTGCCCAAGGTGGACGTCAGCGAGGGCGTGGGCAAGTTCGTGGATTGGTATCGGGGTTACTACCGGGCGTAGGACTCGCCGCACAACAAGAACAACAACAACACACGACTCACGACGCTGGGAGATACACCCCGTGATCATCGACTACCTCGACAGGTCGGCCGCTGCCGACTATCAGGCGGATCTCTGTGTCATTGGCGCGGGCCCTGCCGGCATCGCGATTGCACGGTCCTTCATCGGCACCTCGACCACGGTCTGCCTGATCGAAGGTGGCGGCCTCACTGGCGAGGATCGCAGTCAGTCGCTCTACGAAGGAAGCTCCGCAGGGAGCACCCCATTCGACGCCGGCACCTCGCGCATGCGCGTCTTCGGGGGAAGCTGCACGCTCTGGGGTGGTGGCTGCATCCCGCTGGCCAATACCGATCTCGAGCCGCGCGACTGGGTGCCCGATAGCGGCTGGCCGTTGCGTTATGCCGACCTCGCACCGTGGTACGCGAAGGCGCGTGAGTTCTGCCAGATCGAGCCGGAACACGCGTTTCGCCCCGGAACGTTCGACGGGCCGACGCCGCGAGTCCCGCTCGATCTCGACGCCGAGGCCATGGTCAACTTCATCTTCGCGCGCAGCCCGATCACCTTCGGTGACGCATACCGCGACGCCCTCGGCCAGGCGGCCAATGTCACCGTGCTGCTGCATGCCAACGTGATGGAACTGCGCGCGAGCGAGAACGCGACGACGGTAACCGACGCCACGATCGGCTCGCTCGACGGGCGGCGCGGGCACGTGCGTGCGCGGCATTACGTACTGGCCGCGGGCGGCATCGAAAACGCGCGCATACTGCTGCTCTCCGACAGTGTGGCGCCGAAGGGATTGGGGAACGATCGCGACCTTGTCGGCCGCTACTTCATGGACCATCCCAGCGGTGCAATCGGCAGCATCCGGTCGGAACACCCTGACCGCCTCACCCGGCCCTACGAGCGCACGATAGGCAAGATACGCGCATCGGTCGCCTCGGAAATCGGCCTTTCACCGGCAGCCCAACGCGAGCACCACACCCTCAATGCGCGCGTCCATCCGTTCGCGGTGGAGGGTGACGTACCCCGCGGCATCCGCGCCCTGCGCGATGTACGCGCCGCGTTGCGCCCGCCGGCGCGCGATGAAGCCACCTTGCTGGAAGCGCGCCTTTCAGCGGCCCTGCAGAACGGGCCAGGCGGTGCGGCAGCCATCGCCATGCCACAGAACCTTGCGATCAGTGCGATGCGACTCGGCCTGCACATCGGTGATGTCATCCGCGCGGTGGCGTCAAAAGTGAGCGACCGTCCCACGGTGGGCAGCGATCGCGTGGAGCTCGTCGGCTTCTTCGAGCAGGCCCCGAATCGCGACAGCCGTGTCACGCTCGACGACACGCGCGACGCACTGGGTCTGCGCCGTGTCCGCGTGGACTGGCGCCTCACCGAACTCGACCGGCATACGCATCGCGTACTCGGTGCATTGACGGGCGATCGCCTGGCGCAGGCCTGCGCGGGACGGTTCGACGCCGCTGCATGGACAACCGACGTCGATGCGCCTTCGGAAGTGCACGGCACGGCGCACCACATGGGCACCACGCGCATGGCCGAGGACGCGACACAAGGCGTCGTCGACACCCAGGGCAAGGTCCACGGCGTCGCCAATCTTCATGTCGCCGGCAGTTCGGTGTTCCCCACCGGTGGTTGGGCATTCCCGACCTTCACTCTGATCGCGCTGAGTCTTCGTCTGGCGGAACAACTGCGTGTGTTGTTGAGCGTCGCCGAGTCCGGCCTGTAACGCTGGTGTTACAGGGGGGCGATACACCGATGCATCAGGCGGCCGTTTGGCCTAGCCGTGCGACGACCGGAAGTGCAATCGACAGAACGTGCCCAGGTTTCTAGCCTCCATGTATCGACACGTTCGGACAACGTGCGGAGGGGAACACGATGATCCGTCTTTTCAGACAGCCGATCGTTCGCTGGCTTATCCTGATGGGTGCCTGTGAACTGCTGTTGCTGGCCGCCTCGCTCAACGTCGCGACCTATATCCGGTTCGCCCCATCGCCCGACGACCTCGCCGCATCGACACAGACACTGACCGCGCGTGCGGTGATGTTCGCGGCGGTGATCTTCTTGGGCATGGCGGCACTCGGCGAATACCGCTCCACGTTGCGCATGAGCTGGCGGGGCCAGCTCGCACGCCACGCCATCGCCTTCGTGCTGGGCGGTCTTGCCCTGGTGGTCGGCTACTACGTGATTCCGCAGGCCTATGTCGGTCGCGGCGTGCTCGGCATGGCACTGCTCATCGCCTTCGTCGCCACGGCGGCCTTTCGCGGCCTGTTCATGCGACTGGTAGAGATGGAGTCGCTGAAGCGACGCGTGGTGGTGCTAGGCGCGGGACAACGCGCCGCGCAGATCCACAACCGCATGCGCCGTCGCTCGGACCGCCGCGGCTTCTGCCTCATCGGCTACCTGCAAGGCCCGAACGAAACCGTCATGGTGCCCGAGAACCTTCTCCTGGCGCGCGATGAATCCTTGGCCCAGCTCGCGCGTCGCGAACACCTCAACGAGATCGTGGTCGGCGTGGACGATCGCCGCGGCAGCCTGCCGATGGACGACCTCCTCGCCTGCCGTCAGCTCGGCGTGCAGATCACCGACCTGACGACCTTCGTCGAGCGCGAGGCGGGTCGTGTGCAGCTGACCATGCTCGACCCTTCGTGGCTGGTTTTCTCCGGCGGCTTCAACGCATCACCGGCGGCTGTCTTCCTGAAACGTAGCTTCGACATCGTCGCTTCGCTCGCGATCGCCCTGCTCTGCTGGCCAATCATGCTTGGCGTGATGCTTTTCATTCGCGTGGAGTCCGGACGCGGCCAGCCCATTTTCTACCGTCAGGAACGCGTCGGCGAGCATGGCCGTCCCTTCTGGCTCTACAAGTTCCGCAGCATGCGTACCGACGCCGAGATGGACGGCGTGGCACGTTGGGCAAAGAGCAACGACGACCGGATAACGCGCGTCGGCCGGATCTGCCGCAAGCTACGCTTCGATGAGCTGCCGCAGCTGTGGAATGTGATCCGTGGCGACATGAGCATCGTCGGTCCGCGCCCGGAACGTCCGCAGTTCGTGTCGGACCTGGAAACGAAGATCCGCTATTACAACCTGCGCCACAGCATCAAGCCGGGTCTCGCCGGCTGGGCGCAACTGAGCTATCCCTACGGTGCTTCCGAGGAAGATGCCGCGGAGAAGCTCAAGTACGACCTCTTCTACGTGAAGAACCACAACCTCTTCCTCGACATGGTGATCCTGATCGAGACGGTCGAGGTGGTGTTGTTCGGCCGCGGAGCGCGCTAAGGCGTGGATGCCATGCTGACGGTTTCGGTCGCGGCATCGTCGTCATCCGTGCCGCCGACGGGAATCAGCGACCATGCGATCACCGCGACAATCACCAGCGCGGCAAGCCAGAGCCAGCGAGTGCGCCATGCCCGCAGGGGCGTTTCCTCGAAGCGTTCGTCGCCACCCTGCGTGCCTGAAGCAGCGACGGCCGCGGTGGGCAGATCGTTCTCGACATATACGGCGGTTTCCGTGCTATCCGCCACTAACACGGCAGTACGCGGTAACGCCGCCGCGCCGGGCAAGCGCCCATGACGCCGGTGGAATTCCATCGCCGCGCTGTATTGAGCCGTAAGGCGCTGAAGACGCGCGGCGGCGAGGGTGTCGGCGCGGCTGCCGCGACGGCGATCCGGATGCCAGGCTGCAACGTGTCGCCGGTAGGCCTGCTTGAACTCGGCCAACGAGCAGTTCGGCTCCAGGCGGAGCTTGCCGTAAAGGTCGAGAAAGTCGGTTTCATCGGCCACCGTGCGGCTCCCCTGTCGCGACGTGCACGACGTATCGTCGTGCGAACCGTCGCCCGGCCAAGGGTGGCCCACGCCCGGACACCTTGCAAGTACAACTTTTGGAGAGGGCCGATGCGCCAGGCACGCCGATTCATGCTGGCAGGGCTCCTGCTGGGAGTATCTGTCATGTCATTCGCCACCGATGCCCCACCCCCCTCGCTCGGCGCCCACGTCTTCCTTGGCCAGGGCGAGGGTCTGGGCGTCAGCCCTGCCGTGACGCCGGCTGTGGACACCCAGGCAACCGGAAGCGTGTTCGTCGTGTTCAACGCGGGCTACAGCAACAATGACAGCCCACCGGTCGATAGCTACGGAAACCGGTGGAAAGCCTTGGGCCACCCCCTCACCTATGCCGACTATGGGGATCGATTCGATGTCCGCGCCTATGTGGCCGTGGCGGGAAAAGGTGGTCCCGCGCACACGGTTTCCATTGCCAAGCCCGGCGAGCCCAAAGGCGAACTATCTTTACCCTTCGTCGAAGTGCGCAACGCATCGCGCGTACAGGCCTTTGCGCAGAACTACGCTGACAAGGCACTCATCGTCGCCAGTGACGACATCACCGTCGATGGCCCGGCGACGCTACTGGCTTTCTGGTGGGGCGACGGTGGCGTCAAGAGCATGACGGCAACACCTGGCGACGGCTTTCAACTCATTGATGCCTTCGTGCAGCTACCCGACGAAAGTGGCGTCCAAGGCGCGGTGGCCTGGCGTCAGGTGAATGCCGCAGGTACCTATCGCGTGCATTGGACCGTCGCACCCGTGCAAGGTGCCGCCCTCTGGATCATCGCGATCCGCTGAGCGGCTGTCCGATTTCGGACGTTCGTGAGTGCTGACGGATCGCCTGCGGCCCTTTCGCGTCGCCGCTCGATTCAAATGACGGACAACATGAGGTCGATACCTGTCACGGTACCTGTCCGAAATCGTACGTTGGCGCCTACAACCATCGACCTATTTTCTTCGCAATTACATGGGATTAGCTTTGGTTCCCGACACCCAGGGCCGCGGCGAGTCGAAGGAAACGCCACGGAATATGCAGGGAGCAAGGCCGCTTCAGTCTGCGCAGGGACGCCAAGGGCACGGAGGCCTCAGACTGAGCACGAACGCGCAAGGGACGCTGGATGCATAGAGCGCACCTCGCACGCGGCCCCGCGGTGTCGACCCACGAGAAACCCCGTCAGAACGTAACGCGAACCCCCACGTTACCTGCCCAACCCCGCATGCCATAGCTGCCGACGAAGTGCTGGTACGTGCCTTCACCGAAAACCTGAACGTGCTCGCCCAGCTGGCTGACCGCACCCGCAGCCACCTTGTACGCATTGCCCACGCGCCCCGATCCGAAGCGATCGGCAAGGCCCCAGTCCGCACTGGACACGTCCGCGCTCGGGTCGCCGTTGCTCGTATGCGTGAGATCGAGGTTGGCGTACGGCATGAATACCGGGTTGGCAGTGCGCATGAGGCGTGCGCCCACCGTCTCACTCGTCTGCTTCGCGGTACCCAGGCGGACGTCCAGTCCATCGCCGTCGGTGAAGTCGCGGAAATTCAGTGACTGGTGCTTCAGCTGGAAGCGTGGCTCGACGGTCCATTCGTCGCCCAGCGCAAACGGCATGCCAGTCTCGACCGACATGATCCAGCCATTCGCACGCACCGTGCCGACGTCACCGCCCCGCAGGTCCGTGCCGACATCACCACGGTAGCGCGTGGAACCGAGCACACCGTCGACCCACAGGCCGCCGCCATGCTGCCAGGTCATCCAGGCAGACATGCCATTGGCGTTGTACTTCGCCGAGCTGTTGCCGTCGGCTGCCTTGGGTGTGACACGCGTCGTGCCGTGGTCAGCTGCCCAACCCGCGCGCAACGTGCCGTTGTCGCCATCGAGCGCGATGAGGCTGCCGCCGACCTGCAATGCGTTGACCTGCTGGTCGAAGTCGTAGCCGTAGCGCTGGAACGACAGGTTCGACGTGTAGCGCAGCTGGCCGCCCAGGTAACGTGCGAACACTTCGCCACCGACGGGATCGTGCGACGAGCCGTTACGCAGGTCACCCAGGCGCTGATGCAGACCGTCGTTCATCATGTCGCCGTAGGTCAGCAGCGCTGCCGGTGCGGAAAGGTACGACGGCAGCTGCGGTACGACGGCGACGCGCCCGTTGTCGGGCGGAAGGACGGGATTGACCGGATTGCCCGGATCGCCGGGGTTTTCCGGATTGCCGGGGTCACCCGGATCGACCGGCCTGGTCGGATCCACAGGATCGCAGTCCACCTGACAGACGTAGCGGTTGCCTAGGCGGTAGTCCCAGCTGAGCGTGCCATTCGCAAAGGCGCTCTGCGTCGGGTCGGTCGCTCCCGGACCGAACGCGTGCAAGGTGTACTGCCACGGGCCGGCAGCCACGTAGCCTCCGCGCAATGCAAAAGCATCGGCACGGGAGGTGCCGGCAACCTGGACCAGCGAAATACCTTCACCCGCTTCGACGACACCGTTCTGATTGACGTCGGTGAGTGCGCCGGCACCCGTTGGTATGACCATGATCTCCGTGGGACCAGTGGTCGTGACATTGCCTTCGATGAGCAATCGATCCGTATGCTGCGCGGTGAGCGCGCCGCCTTCATTGAGAACCGAGTGCAACGTCAGGCTGCCACCCGTACCCATGAGGTCACGGTGAACCGTCAATGCCTGGGCGGTCGAACCATCGCCCAGCGTCACGCCGCCTCCGTTGAGGACGAGCGTATTCATCGACGATGCGCCGGTCATGGTCCACCTACCGCCGTTGGCTACCGTCATGGCGACGCCGCCCTGCGTGCTGCCGCGCATGTCTCCGCCGTCGAGCGTGCTGTCGATCCGCCCGGTGGCCGCATCGAGATCGCCCACGAGTGAGCTACCCGCAAGGAGATTCAACGTGACGCTCGCTCCGCCCGTCACGGCCACCCCGCCGATCAGGTTGCTGTCCGATGCCGTTATGCTCGTGGATACCGCGCCGTTGGCCTCGATTGACAACCCGTTACCGCCGATGAGACTGCTACCGTTCGATAGCACAACATCGGACGCGTTCATCGTGGCATTGCGCGGCGAGACGAGGATTGCGCTCCCCGCACCACCCTGCACGGTCGATCCGTTGATCACCACATGCCTGCCAGAAGGCGCGTTGTCGCCGAAGCGGTTCTCACCCAATATCAGGATACCGTTCGTCGTACCCGCGATACTGCTGTTGCCCTTGATGTTCACCGTGCCATCGTAGAGGTTCATGCCCGTGCCGTTCGTCCCCGTGACGGTCGATCCGGCATCCAGCGTCAACACGCTGGCGTTGGCGATCGAGGCGCCGGAGGTCGTACCGCTGATGTGCGAAGCACTCACGTCCGCACGTGTCACCAGATCTGAGCCAGGGCCACCTGAGGAACCGCCGTCGTTGCTCATATGCAGGCCCACACCGTCCGTCGTCGCCACCTGCGCATTCGTCATCGTGAGCGTCGTGCCGTTATGGATCCTCAGCGCATCGTCCGTCGCACTACTCACTACTCCGGAGTCGACAGTGACCACGGAATGGAACGCCTCGATGGCCAGCGTCCTGCCCTGAGGGGCGACCGTCAACGTGGCGCTATAGAGCTTCCAGGCCTCTTCGTTGCCGATCGGCGTGTTGATCACCGTAGCGCTATCGCCGGGCATCAGGTTACGAGCAAGGACGGGAGAGGTAGGTAAGGTCAAGGCCAGCGCAATGGCCACGAACAAGCGCGCGCGACCCGCGTGCGAGATCTCTGAAATCATGATGGAATCCTTTAAAAAGCGGGCGCCGTGGTACGGTGAAGCGAGGCGCGATATTCCATCACACGTCGCCCGATCGGGCTATTGGGATTACTCCTAAAATCCGTACTTCATGAGCTTCGCATGGGGCGGAGTTACGCCGCATCCGATGACGGAGTTGTGAAAAAAGACACTGGCTTTCACGGCTTTTTCGTGCACCCGCGTCGCAAATCCGGACGGCACTGTCCGATATCGGACAGTGCGAATGGCGACGCGACGCGAGTTCGCCTCGATCGCTCACTTACCGCAGACCCTCGGTGTCCGATTTCGTACACGCGCGCCTACAACGGAAGGCCTATTCTTTTTTCCCCACACAGGGATAGATTGCATTTTCGGTATCGGAGTTTTTTCCCAGTGCAAGGAGGCATGCCATGTCCATTTCGTTCCGCAAGAAAGCTATCTCGTCCGGTGGCTTCGTCGTCGATCGGCGCGCGCGCAACCTGAGCCTGGACGGGCGCACGATCGGTGCAATTCCCACACGTCGGGTAGGCGAACGCGGTGTCGCCCTGAAGAGCAGTGTCTTCGCAGACATCGTCTCGCCGGTCGTCGCCGCCAAGGTGCTCGCTACGGTGCCTCCGTCGCCCCTCCCACCCGACAACCTGGTCCTGGCATCGTTCGCGAGTGCCGACGATCCGATCGACATCGAGTGGGGCGGTTTTGACGACGCTTACCCGGGAGACAAGCTCTCCTATCAGCTCGACGGCATCGAGTTCGCCACTCACGAGGTGGGCGCTAACGACCCACCACCCTACGTCGGAAAGCTGGAGAAATCGCTGCGGACGGAAGGCACTCATACCCTGACTGTGATTTACAACGGTGCGTCGGGTTCTGCGGAGAGCGATGCCGTCCCCATTGCTTTTGACTATACGGAGCCGAGCCGCGGGTATGTTCTTGCACCTCTCCTGTTTGACGAAGCGGACGACATTGAGGGATCGGGCATCACGGCCGCCAAGCTCCGCACGGACGACAACGGCGTCAAGTACATCTGGGCCGAAGTCGCAGGTTATGCGGGCATCGCGCCAGGCGATCGCATCCACTTATTCTGCAACGGCAAGGAATCGAGCGATGTCGGTCTCGCGGTGGTCGTCGACGAGCATATCGAAATCCACATCACCGAAGCCTTCCTGAAGGAGATCAAGGACACACCGACGGCGAGCTTCACCTATACGAGCGAAGATCGTGCGGGTTTGACGTCTCTGCCGTCGCAACCGGTAGTAGTCGCCATCCAACTGGCGCAGATCGCGACCCTCGTCGCGCCAACGGTACCGTCGTACGACAACGATCCGGACGACCCCGACAACGCGCCGCTCATCGACCACGCCGACGCGCGTGGCGGGGCGAACGAGGGCTTCGTCGTGGTCGTTCCGTGGAACGACGACTACCTGCCGGGCGACAAGATCATGCTATCGCTCGATGGCGAGAACGCCGGACCCGTAGACCTCGGTCCGGATGGCGAGGACATGGAGATACTGTTCCCCTTCGTGGGCACGCATAAAGTCTGGCTCGCTGGCTCTACCAGCGGTACGGAAGACAAACGCGTGCCGGCCAACGTCACCTACACGGTAATACGTGGCCCAGCCTCCGCGGGCACTTCACCCACGCATGCTGTCGTCCTCAACCTGTATCAGAAGGCCGTCGACCCCGATCCGGAAACGCCTGTCAACGAGCGATTGCAGGTACCGGTGGTCGTCTCCAAGTCGGGGGTGATAGACGAAATTCCGATCGGCGATTTTGCTATCGATGGCAACACACTTCAGATCGAGAAGCTCACCGATGCGGCCTATACGCCCATCGGGCCGGCCTTCGAGATAGGCGACACGCTGCGCATTTATTATGGCGCCCAACCGTTCTTCGCCTTCGACGTCGCCACGCTCGACCCACCCAACGATCCCGTGAGCGTGCCCATTCCGGCGAAAACGATCCAGGACGAGGGAAGTGGCGATTCGGTACCGGTGTGGTTCGAAGTCGTACATGCACTCGCCGACGGCGGCATGAACGTCAATCTTTCGCCCACCAAGACCATCAAGGTCCATGGGACCGACACGCAGCCCGGTAACGGCCACCTGGACGCGGGCAACTTTGCCGACAAGGATTCGGACGGCAGAATTCCTCAGCATCCTTACCACTACACCAGCACCCGCTTCGAGATTCCCGACTACACGAATCGGAGCGCTGACGACAAGATCGCCGTGCACTTCGAACTCTACAAGGGCCCGGTGCACGCGACAGATGAGAAGCCTTACCCCGACCATGACTGGGATCACGAGCTCGCAGCCGGCGAGGCCAAGCCGATCGTGGTCACTGTACCCAGCAACGTGTACAACCTCTATTCGGATGCCAGCGGACTCTCGAAGTACATTCACATCCATGCCACATATACCGTGACGAAGCTAAGTGGCGACACCACGCCGGTCACGTCTGACCAGGCCAACGTGGCGGTCGACAGTCGCTTCTCGGATGGCCCGGAGTTCTGAATTGCGAGCACTAAGCGATGTCACGCCAACGCGTCAGGCACGCTGACTCAAGGAGTACACCGATGAAGGATCATCTCGCGTCGCCCCGCTTCGTCACACGTTACGCCGCCTTGCGCGCGCGCCGACGGCCGTTGTTACTGCCAGCGGTGGCGCATCCGCAGGGTACCGATGCCAATCTGCCGCCCCCGATCATCCACGGCATCTATAACGGCGGGTTGCGCCGCGATCAGTTGCTGGGAGACTTCGCTACCGTGCAGGTTACCGTGGGGCCGTGGGACTACGCTGACCTGAGCGACACCATCCTGCTTCACTGGGGCGACCAGTGGACGCAGAGCTTTCCGGTCAAGGACACCAACGGTGCGCAGCTGCTGTCGATCCCCGGCGTCGACATCGCCGGGGATCCGCTCGGCAACGGCGACCATTACAGCGGCGAAGGCACCCAGACGGTCTGGTACGAGGTGCGCACCGTCGGTGGCGAGCACCCGCCTTCATCCACCCAGGACGTCGTGGTCAAGACCGCGCGACCGGGAGGCGAAGATCCGCGGCCGGATACACCGGTCAACGACAATCTCGGCGCACCGACCGCCAACCCCGATCCGGTCGAGGAGGGTACGACCGGGGTCACCTTCTCCGTGAGCCCCTGGGCCAATATCACCACGGACGACAAGCTGACCCTGGTCCTGGGCGGGTATCGCTTCGATTTTCCCGCGATCGCCAACACCATTACGACACAGACGCTCATCCTCACCGCCGAGCAGATCGAAGCCATCCACGGTGGCCCGCAGACGCCGGTCACCTACGAGATCGTCGACCGTGTCGGCAATCGCTCCGGTTATGCGCCGTATCTGCTGCTCGATATCTGGCTTGAAGCGGGCGACCGCCTCGAGAAGATCGAACTGTTCGATGACGCCAAGAATCCGATCGAGGGTGCGATCGACCCCACGATGATCGCCGGCTTTGCGCGAGTGCCGCGCTACACCGGCTGGAAGCCCGGCGAGAGCGTCACGGTCGTGCTCGAAGGCGTCGACAGTAACGAACAGACGCACGAGACCACGCTCGGACCCCTCGCCTGGACCGCCTCCGACTACTACCTCGACTTCGCCCTGGCCGGCAGCGACCTGCTCGTCCTTGCCGGCGGCATCGTCCGCGTGCACTACGAAACCAGCAACGGCGGCATCTCCTACCGCCGTCTTTACGTCGTCGATGCCCTGCCAGAGATGCTACTACCCGAGGTCATCGTGATCGGCGAACAGGCTGGCGAACTGCCGCTGGATGCCATCACCGGCGACTACGTCAGCATCGTCATCCCCGACAGCGAGGCGCTGGTCGACTTCTCGCGCGTCACCCTCACCATGGAGGGCACCGGTGATATCGGCCCGGTGCGCGAAGAAGAAACCCACAACGTCGGTCAAGGCGAAGGCCACACCTCCTACACCTTCGTCTGGACGAAGACGCAGGTGAGCAAACTCCTCGACCACCCGGCCACCTTCAGCTACACCATCCGCACGCTCGATGGCACGCTGGCCATCCACCCGTCCGAGCCGCACGACCTGCTCATACGGAAAACAGGTGCGCCCGGCCAGCTCGCCCCACCCGTCGTCCTGGACCTGATCGACGGCGCGGTGTCGCCCACGCTGCCGAAACTCCGCTTGACCGTGCCTGCCGGGACCGCGAGCGTCGCCGGTGCAACCGTCGTCACCACCGTCGCCGGCCGGACGACCGAAACCCGTACCGACCGCATCTTCGACGACGGAGAGACCCTCACGGTCGACTTCCCCGGTTGGCCGGCCGTCAACGATGGCGACGCCAAAGCCTCGTACACCATCGACGGCAAGCCGTCGCGGGAAGCGTCCTTCCAGGTCGGGGTCGCGCAGCCTTTCTCCATCGCGGAGACGCCGATGACACTGGATATTGGCGACAGCCAGCAACGACAGCCCACCGGCGGCACCCTGCCCTACGGCTACGTGTCCCTCAGCACGACCGTCGCCACCGTGGATGCCGACGGTGTCGTCACCGCCAGGGCGGCCGGCTCGAGCGTGATCACCGCCAGCGACGACGCAAACCACGCCGGCTCCTACGATGTCACGGTGAGATCGGCCTTCGCCATCGATCGCACACCGATGGTTCTGGATATCGGCGACACCAGGCAGCGCGAGGCCACCGGCGGTACGCGCCCGTATCGATACGCCTCCAGCGCGACCACGGTCGCCGTCGTCGATGAGTTCAACGGCACCGTGACGGCCAGGGCAGCCGGCCCGGCCACCGTCACTGCATCGGACGACGCTGGCCACTCCGACTTCTATAACGTCTCCGTCAATCCGTCCGACGTCATCGAGCTGCTCGCACCCGTACCGGACTTCGTCGATTTCAATGGGAAAATCGACATCGGGAGAATCAACGCGTCGAAAGGACTGAGGATCGTCGTCAAGCAGTTCCAGGGCATGGCAATCGGGCAGACGATTGAACTTTCGGTCGTCACGGCTTTTGCAACCAGTTCGCTAGGCCGGCTGAAAGTCGCCATCATCGAGGATCAGGAATTCTTCTTCCCGAAAAGCGACATCGAAAGGCTCGTCGCCGAACTACAGACCCCCGCGGCGGGTTTTGAGTATCTGGTGACCTCGACAGGAGTCCACGAACCTTCTCCGTATACCGAGGTGCTTTTCTATATAGGCTGAGCTTTCGCGACCGTCACGGTCTACCTCGGCTGAAGAAGGCGCCTGTGAAAGCAGCATCATCGACTTGAAAGGAATCATTATGCGAACCTCTGTCGTCAAAGCCATCCTCCGTGCGTCAGCAGCGAGTTGCCTGGTCATGGGGTGGTCAGTTGCGATCCATGCCACGGAACTGACACAACCGATAAGCATTACGGGAAACGTAATCGCACCAACGACCGCTCCTGGCGCCAAGGCGACCCTGAGCCTTATCCAGGATCCCCAATCCAACCTGGGCGTCAACTGGTCGTGGACGACGACACCGGTCGACTACGGCAACGAACAGGTGCTTGCAGGGCATTTCGTTGGCCTCCTGATCAGGAATAGATCGCTGCACAAGTGGCATCCCTTCAAGGCCATCGTCAACGCCACAGCGACAACCTGGGGACAAGCCATCCAGGCCGTCCATGACCGGTATCCCGTTGGCAAACTGAAGGAACCGGGTCCCGTGCTATTCGAAAGCGGCACCTGGTGCGTGATGCTGGCTGAGGCTTACGACAGGACCACCGACGCCGATCTCAAGATGGCACCGGGGACGCCGGAAGAGTGCGAAACCATCTCATCCGAGAAGGCGTCACCGTGACCCCGTATCCCGCCCGACGTAGCCGGACGCTCCTGCTCCTGTCGCTAGCCGGCTCTGCGCTTGCACCGGCGGAGGCATTCGCGTCGATGTCGTTCAGCGCCACGCCGACGCAATTGAGCATCTACGTCACCGCAAACCTGCCGGGGTCGGCAGGCGGAAGATCGTGGACCGCGCTGGTCGGACCGGTACGGTCGCGCGACAAGAAGCTGATCGTCGGCCCACCCACCTATGCCTTCGCAGGACAAGCCTGCCAGGCAACGATCTTCGGCTGTAAACCCACCCCTTGGGCGACCGTCGAATCCGCATGGGTTCAAGCGTTCGGCGCGAGCTCGATGACGGCACCGCGGCTGGACATCAATGATTGGCAGCCGGGAGATCAGGTCTGCGAAGGTACGGCGCACGTAGAGTCCTACCTTCCCAGCTGGCTACCAGCGCCGGCGAATATCACGCTTACGGGATACTGCTATGCACTGCCCGATCCCCGGCCTGTCCAACCGGTGTCCTGTTCGGTCGCGTTGCCATCGCCTCTTGCCCACGGCGATATGACGGCCTCGCAGGTAAATGGCCGTGTCGCGTCGACCGATCTCGCCATCTCATGCTCGCGTGCCACGACCGTGCACATTCGCGCTGTCCTTGGCACGACCCAACTGACATCGAAGGTACCCGTGCGGGCTGATGGAAGCATCGCCGCGACCCTGACGATCAACGGCGCGGATGGGGCCACGGGTGCATCCGTCCCTGTTTCAACAACGACAACATTCAGGCTGGCGTCGACCCTCGCTTCGGAGGCGCCCACGCCGGGAACCCTTCAGGGGAACGCGGTACTGATTGTGGACATCCCATAGAGGAAGGAAACCATGCACATGTCACGGATAGACCATTCATGCATTGCCTTTGCACTTCTGTTCGCCGCGACACAAGGGCACGCGGCAGTTAGCGGCCTTCGTCAAGGCGAGGCCAGCTCAGGGGGACGCGCCTGGCCGCAGCCCGCATGCACCGTATCGTCACCTACTCCATTGGCTCACGGCGACATGGATGCTGTCAGTGTCAACAACAACGTTTCCAACATGGAAATATGGATTTCCTGCTCCGTCGCGTCGATTGTGACCGTGCGCGCCTTCCTGAGCACGAGCGATCCGACGTCAACCGTGCCCGTGCGGCCGAACGGCACGATCACGTCGCGACTCACAGTCAACGGTATGGATGGCGCTACCGGCGTGAATCTTTCCATTCCAGGCGGCGGCCGATGGCCAACACCTCCAACGAAAGTCGTTGTGACATCGACCCTGGCTACGGCTGCACCAACCGCTGGCGACCTGCAAGGTACTGCGTTGCTGGTCGTCAACGTTCCTATCATCCCAGATCCTTGACCACCCTGCCCGCACCGCGCATCCCGCCTGCTCTCGCCGCACCGAGTGAATCATCATGAAAACGCTAAGACTCTTCATTCTGGCGCTGACACTCATCGTCTGCATGCCGGTCATGGCAGGACTCAGAATAGATAACATCATTCCCGACCCGAACGGGCCGTATCCGGGATATTCATTCTCGTTTCGAATCACCTATACCCCGGATGCCCAAGATAACGTATGCATGAGCGGTTCCGGATGCGCCAACAACTATCACAGCAGGGGACAACTCTGCTGGGTAGCAGATCCTTCCGCCACCACGTGCGATCCGGGAAGCTGGTATTCCCTGGCGGGACTTTCCATCGCGTTGCCCCCTTGTGACACCGCGAGGCAGTTCTTCACCACATGCATGAGAGGCAGTGCCGTCGTTAACGGACGAGGGTATTACACCGCCAACCACCCTCCATTGTCCGGTTACTGGTGCGCAGGCGCATGGCATACCAGTGCCGCCAATTCGCACATGAACATCTATCCGGGCTCTTGCGCCAAGGTGGGCGAGGTAGCCCTTAGTTGCTCCATCACCCCACCGTCGCCCCTGGCTCACGGGGACGTGTCGGTCGCCGGTGTCATTGGCGACTCCGCCGAGAGCACGGCCACCGTCCTGTGCAACCGCAGTGTGACCGTCATAGTCAGGGCGATCGCCAGTCCAGGCAGTCCGAGTTCGGTGGTGCCGCTACGTGCCGATAGCAGCATTACCTCGAAACTGACGGTCAACGACCTCGATGGCGCGACTGGCGCGAGTATTCCTGTCACGGCCAACTATCCGGTCACCGTCAACCTGAGGTCGACGCTGGCTTCAACGCAACCTTCCCCGGGAGCCGTACAGGGCAATGCCGTCCTGGTCCTCGATGTTCCATGAGCCCTCAGCCATTTGCCCACCCCGGCTAGCACGCCAGTTGTATATGCCGCCCCTGACCCGCGGGCTATAAAGATTCCACAGACGCGAAAGGGACACACCGTCCCTGACGCGTGACGGGGGATCGCATGAAAGCCGAAGGCACGGCACGGTGGATGAGGGATGACAGGGGTACCACGGCAAGCTTTTGCGACGCATTCAGCGCCTCGCATGGGTTCGCTGTTGCCGCCTCGTCCATTTGGCCTATGCCTTCGCGCTCTCCCAACGGGTACGAGGCCATACGATGAATGACGCACCATCCAGCAGCCAGCACGGCGCCGACACCGTCCACGGACGCTTCGCCTCGGTGGCTCGCACCTATCCGGAGCGGATCGCCACCGCGTCGGACGCGTCGACCCTGACCTATGCCGAACTGGACGCCCGCAGCGATCGCATCGCGGCAGGCCTGGTGGCGGCCGGTGTGGAGCCGGGTAGCTATGTCGCACTGCTGATGGAGCGTTCCGTCGAGGCGATCGTTGCCGTGTTCGGTGTACTGAAAGCCGGTGCAGCCTATCTGCCGATCGATACGCGGTGGCCCGTTGAGCGCGTGGCGTTTGCGCTGCGGGATGCGGATGTGGCGGCCATTGTCGCTGACGAAGGGCTGGAAGTTCTCAGTGATGAGATTCCTCTCTTTACGGTTCCGGAGCTGGAGACGGCTAGTGGCGAGCGCCCTTCGCCGCTGAAGCGGCTCCTACAGGGGGGTGAGGGGGCCGATCTTGCTTATGCGATGTATACGTCCGGGTCGACCGGGACGCCTAAGGGCGTCGAGATTCGTCATGTCGCCATCCTTCGCCTGGTGCTGCGTTCGGATTACATCGACTTCGATGCGCCGAAGGTGCTGCATGCCGCGCCGCTCGGGTTCGATGCTTCCACGTTCGAGATCTTCGGTCCGTTGCTCAATGGCGGCACCTGCGTCGTCTACGGCGAGCGGGTTCCCACGGGCTGCGGCATCGCGCGCACTGTCGAACGCCATGGCGCCGAAGTAGCGTGGCTCACCGCTGCGCTGTTCAATGCCATCGTCGACGATGATGCGAGCAATCTTTCCGGCCTGCGTGTCGTACTCACCGGCGGCGAAGCGCTTTCCGTGCCGCATGTGCGCAAGGCATATGCGGCCCTTCCGGCGACGCAGCTGATCAACGGTTACGGTCCGACCGAATGCACGACGTTCGCGACGACGTATCGCATTCCACGTGAACTGCCCGACGAACTTCGCGCGATTCCCATCGGTACGCCGATCGGCGAGACGTCGCTGCATGTGCTTGATGAGACAGGCAACGAAGTCGAACCCGGCACCGTCGGTGAGCTCTACATCGGTGGCAACGGCGTCGCACGTGGCTACCTCAACCGCCCTGAACTCACCGCTGAGCGCTTCGTCGCTGGCGGCACCCGTTATCGCACAGGCGACCTCGTGCACTGGCTGCCCGACGGCAACCTTGGTTTCGTCGGTCGCGTCGACGGACAGGTGAAGATCCGCGGTTATCGCATCGAGACCGGCGAGATCGACATCGTGCTTCGCGCCCTGCCCGGCGTCGCCGCGGCGGCCGTGATCGCGCGTGAAGACACACCCGGCGAAAAGCGCCTTGTCGCTTACTACGTAAGCCACGAGGACGGCGTTACCGCCCGCAGCCTGCGCGATGCCCTCGCCCTGACCCTTCCCGACTACATGCTCCCGGTGGCCTGGGTGCGTCTCGACGCCCTCCCGGTCAACGACAACGGCAAGCTCGATCGCCGCGCCCTGCCCGCGCCGAGCAACGCGCGCCCTGAACTGGCGGCGCCCTTCGTGGCACCGCGAGGCGACGTGGAAACGCGCCTCTGCGCCATCTTCGCCGCGACACTCGGCCTGGACACGGTCGGCCGCGACGACAATTTCTTTGACCTCGGCGGCAGCTCCCTTCTTGCGACGCGTGCCATGACTCGCGTGCATGAAGAACTGTCGCCGACTCCCTCCCTGGTCGGCTTCTTCGCCGAGCCGACCCCGGCCGCCGTGGCGGCCACGATCGAAGGGCGCGCCACCCGCCAGGCGTTGGCAGGACGTTTGTCAGGTGGCGCGCCGGCGGTGGGCGAGCCGGTGGCGATCATCGCCATGGCGGGCCGCTTCCCCGGTGCGCCTGATGTCGAGACGTTCTGGGACAACCTCTGCAATGGTCGCGAGTCGATCCGCTTCTTCGCGCCGGAGGAGCTCGACCCGGCTGTGAGCCAGGCCGATCGCGACGATCCGGACTATGTCGCCGCGCGCGGTGTGATCGACGACGTGGAACAGTTCGACGCCGGCTTCTTCGGCATGTCTCCGCGCGAAGCAGAGCTGACGGATCCGCAGCAGCGACTGTTCCTGGAGCTGTGCTGGGAATGTCTCGAGCGCGGCGGTTACGTTCCCGATGCGCAGGACGTGCCGGTCGGCGTCTTCGGCGGCATGCATAACGCCACCTATTTCCAGAAGCACATCAGTGGCCGGCCCGACCTTATCGACAAGCTCGGGGCCTTCCAGGTGATGCTCGGCAACGAGAAGGATTACCTGGCCACGCGCGTCGCGCACAAGCTCAACCTTACCGGTCCGGCGATCAGTCTCAATACCGCGTGCTCCACGTCGCTCGTTGCCATCGCTCAGGCTTTTGACGCCTTGCGCGCCGGCCGTTGCGGCATGGCACTTGCCGGGGGCTCGTCGATCTCCTGCCCACCGAACAGCGGTTACATCGCGCAGGAAGGCTCGATGCTTTCGCCCGACGGTCACACGCGTACCTTCGATGCCGATGCTCAGGGCACGGTGTTCAGCGACGGTGCGGCCGTGGTCCTGCTGAAGCGTCTTTCGGATGCGCTACGCGATGGCGACCCGATCTACTCGGTGATCCGTGGCGTCGCGGTGAACAACGATGGCGGGGTCAAGGCCAGTTTTACGGCGCCAAACGCCGCCGGCCAGGCAGCCGTCATCACGATGGCGCTGGACGATGCCGGTGTGTCGCCGCGCGACATTTCCTACGTCGAAGCACATGGCACAGCCACGCCGCTAGGCGATCCGATCGAGCTGGAGGGGCTGACACAGGCCTTCCGCCAGAGCACGACCGATAAGGGCTTCTGCGCGCTAGGCTCGCTGAAGAGCAATGTCGGCCACCTCGTGATGGCCGCCGGTGCGGCCAGCGTCATCAAGACCTCGCTGGCCCTGTGCGAACGTCGCCTGCCGCCGTCCCTGCACTTCACGTCCGCCAATCCACGCCTCAACCTTGCCGATTCACCCTTCGTGGTGAACGACTCGCTGCGCCCCTGGCAGACTGCGGGAGGTCCCCTGCGCGCCGGTGTCAGCTCGTTCGGCGTCGGCGGCACCAATGCCCATGTGATTCTCGAGGAAGCGCCGGAGCGCGTGCCTTCCGATGTCGCCAGTGGTGCGCAGCTGCTATTGATTTCCGCACGGACGCCGACGGCTCTGGGCAACGCTGCCGCGCGACTCGCCGACCATCTCGCCGCGCACCCGGACGGCAACCTCGCCGACACCGCGTGGACGCTCGCCCGTGGTCGCAAGGCGTTCGTCCAGCGCACCCATGTCGTCGCCACGTCCACCAACGACGCGGTGGGCAAGCTGCGCGACATCGCCGCCGCCGCGATGTGCCGCACCTGCATCACGCCGTCACCGGGCATGGTCTTCCTCTTCCCTGGCCAGGGCTCGCAGTACGCCGGCATGGGTCGCGAACTGCATGCAACTGAACCCGTCTTTCGCGCGGCGCTCGACGAAGTCGCCAGTGCGCTGCGCGGGGAACTGGGCTTCGACCTGCGTGAGCGCATGTTCGCCGCAGACGCGGACGCGCTGAAGGCCACCGAACTGACCCAGCCCGCGACCTTCGCCCTGGAGTACGCGCTGGCCCGCCTGTGGATGAGCCTTGGTGTCGAACCGGTGGCGATGATCGGCCATAGCGTCGGCGAGTTCGCCGCCGCCGTGCTCGCCGGCGTGATGCCGCTGGCCGCTGCCGCGCGACTTGTCGCGCGCCGCGGCCGCCTCATGCAGGCCCTTCCCGCGGGCTCCATGCTTTCCGTTCGTCTGGGAGCCGCCGAACTGCGGGCGCGCCTCCCGGACGCTCTTTCCCTCGCTGCCGAGAACGCGCCGAATGCGAGCGTGGTTTCCGGAGAGACGGCGGCCGTCGAATCCTTCCGTCTCGCGCTCGAGGCCGAGGGCGTCGCCTGCCGCCTCTTGCATACGTCCCACGCCTTCCACTCCGCGATGATGGAGCCCGTCCTGGTCTCCTTCCGTGCCGAAGTGGCGGCGGTGTCGCTCAGTGCGCCGCGCATCCGCATCGTCTCTACGTTGACAGGACTGCCGCTGACCGACGAGGAAGCCACCTCGCCGGACTACTGGACCCGGCACATGCGTCACGCCGTGCGCTTTTCGCCAGCGCTGCTGCATACGCTGGACGATGCGACGCACGCCTTTCTCGAAGTCGGTCCGCGGCCGAGCCTCGCCTTGTTGGCCCGCCAGCACTCGCAGAGTCGCGGCCGGACGATCGTTGCCTCCCTGGGTGACGGCCCGGCCGACGAACGTGCCGCACTGCTCGGTGCCGCCGGCGCGTTGTGGTCCGCAGGCGTAGCGGTGACGACGGCAGCCTTCGACCACCGCGAAAACCGCCGCCACGTGCGCCTGCCCACCTACCCCTTCGAACGCAAGCGTCACTGGATCGACGCACGCCTCCCGGCGTCCGTCACTCCGATCGCCGCTGCCGCCCCTCTGCCTCAGCTTCCGCAGATCGCGCCGACCCTGGTCGCGCCGTTCGCGTCGCTCGATACCACCCCTTCCGTTTCTCCCGTCGTACCGGAGCCCCTCATGCCGATGCCTTCCGCCCCCACCAGCAACGCTCGTCCGCAGCGCCTCGTCGGCGAACTCCTCGCGCTGTTCGAGGATGTCTCGGGAACCGAACTGGAGGGTGTCGACCCGGGCGCCAACTTCGTGGAACTGGGGCTCGACTCGCTCTCGCTCACCCAGGTGGCCTTGCAGTTGCAGAAGACCTACGCACTGAAGATCACCTTCCGCGAACTGATGGACGGCTGCTCGTCGTTCGAGCGGCTCGCGGCACACATCGATCGCCTGTTGCCGGCTGAAGCCCAGCCGGTGGCGCCCGCGTCGGCGGCCATGCCCGCCCCGGTCGCGGCGGCGGCGCCCGTGGCGATGGCCATGGGCGGCGGACTGGTCCAGGACGTGATCGCGCAGCAGATGCAGATCATGCGGGAACAGTTGGCGTTACTGGCGGGAGCCGCCGCTCCCGCATCCGCCTTTGTGGGAGCCGCTTCAGCGGCGATAGCCAGTTTGCCGCAAGCACCCATCGCCGCTGAAGCGGCTCCTACACAGAGCAGCCTGGGCGGTAGCACCAGTGACGAAGAGGCTGCGCTCGCCCATACCACCTACGACGTCAAGAAGGCTTTTGGTGCGATCGCCCGCATCCATCACGGCGCCACCGAACTGAGCGGTCGCCAGCGTGCTCGGCTCGACGCCTTCATGCGCCGCTATATCGAGCGCACGAAAACGTCCAAGGCCTATACCGAAGAGCACCGCGGCCATCTTGCCGATCCCCGCGTCGTCAATGGCTTCCGTCCGCTGCTGAAGGAGATCGTCTATCAGATCGTCATCGAGCGCTCCAAGGGCTCGAAGGTATGGGATCTCGACGGCAACGGTTACGTGGACGCGCTCAACGGCTTCGGCATGAACCTGTTCGGCTGGCAGCCCGACTTCGTGCTCGACGCGGTGCGCAAGCAGCTGGATGCGGGCTACGAGATCGGCCCGCAGCATCCGCTCGCCGGCATCGTGGCGAAACAGGTCTGCGACCTCACCGGCTTCGACCGCGCCGCCTTGTGCAATACCGGCTCCGAAGCCGTCATGGGCTGCGTTCGCGTGGCGCGCACCGTCACCGGCCGCGACACGCTGGTGATTTTTACCGGTTCCTACCACGGCATCTTCGACGAGGTGATCGTCCGTGGCACGAAGAAGCTGAAGTCCGTACCCGCCGCGCCGGGCATCCTGCGCAATACCTCCGAACATGTGCTCGTGCTCGACTACGGCACACCTGAGTCGCTGCAGATCATCCGCGAGCGCGCCTCGGATATCGCTGCCGTCCTGGTCGAGCCCGTGCAGAGCCGTCGCCCCGATTTCCAGCCGGTAGAGTTCCTCCAGGAACTGCGCGCGATCACCGAAGAATCCGGTTCGCTGCTCATCTTCGATGAAGTGGTTACCGGCTTCCGCGCCCATCCGCGCGGTGCCCAGGCTGTCCTCGGGATCGACGCGGATATGGCTTCCTACGGCAAGGTCGTCGGCGGCGGCTTCCCGATCGGCGTCATCGCCGGCAAGCGCCGCTTCATGGACGCGCTGGACGGCGGCCACTGGCGCTTTGGCGACGACTCCACGCCGACGGTGGGCGTCACCTATTTCGCCGGCACGTTCGTGCGCCACCCGCTGGCCCTGGCCGCCGCGCACGCCGTACTCACCCATCTCACGAACGAAGGCGGCCAGCTGCAGACCACGCTCAACGCGAAGGTCACGGCCATGGCCGAGCAACTCAACGCGTTCTGCGTGAGCGTCGGCGCACCGATTCACGTCGTCCACTTCGCTTCGGTGTGGAAGACCACGTTTACCGAAGACCACCCGCTGCAGGACCTGCTCTTCGCCATGATGCGCAGCCGCGGCATCCACATCCTCGACAACTTCCCCTGCTTCTTCACCACCTCGCACAGCGAAGCGGATTTTGCCGCCATCGCCACGGCGTTCCGTGAATCGATTCTCGAAATGCAGGAAGCGGAATTTCTGCCGCGCCGCCGCGAAACGCCTTCCTTCGATGCCGAGCGTCCGCCCATGCCGGGTGCACGCCTGGGCAAGGATCCCGAAGGTCGTCCCGCCTGGTTCGTTCCCAACCCGGATGCGCCGGGCAAGTACCTGAGGGTCACCGCATGACGCAGAACGAGCTGGCCGCCGCCACAGCGGTCGACTATGACCCCTTCGCCGGTGCGCCGCTGTCGCGGCTTGTGCCGACCACGGAGCCGCAACGCGAGGTGTGGCTGGCATCCCGGCTGGAGCCGGAAGCCTCGCTGGCATACAACGAAGCGGTGTCGATCAACCTCAAGGGCTTGCTCGACGTGCCGGCTCTCGAAGCGGCCCTGCAGGCGATCGTCGATCGCCACGAGGCCCTGCGAGCCACGTTCAGCAGCGACGGCGAAGGTCTCTTCGTCGCCGAACACACGACGCTCCCCGTCGCCTTCCACGACCTCTCGCTCCTTGCGCCCTTCGAAAGCGATGCGCGCATCATGGGTGCGCTCCACCGCATCGTCACCACGCCCTTCGATCTCGAACACGGCCCCCTGGTGCGCGCGGAGCTGTTCCGCCTCGCCGCGGACCGTCACCTGCTCACCATCGCCGCACATCACATCGTGTGCGATGGCTGGTCTTTCGGCGTGATCGTGAACGATCTCGCCGCCCTCTACGCGCAGCGCACGGGCCACGGCACCAGCCCGGCCGACGCCGGCGCGTTCTCGAACTTCGCGTTGGCCGAGGCCGCGCACGCCGGCACCGGGGCAGCCCGTGAGGATGAACAGTACTGGCTGGGCCGGTTCGCCGGTCTCGTGCCCGTGCTGGACCTCCCTACGGACCATTCCCGTCCCCGCCGTCGGTCGTTCACCTCACGGCGCGAAGACCGCACGCTGGATCCGACCGAGGTCACCGCGATCAAGCGCCTGGGCGCCGCCCACGGTGCAAGCTTCTACGCGACCCTGCTCACCGCCTTCGCCGTCCTGCTCCGCCGTATCGCGGGGCAGGACGATATCGTTATCGGCATGCCGTCGGCAGGCCAGGCGGCGGAGGGTCACGACACCCTCGTCGGTCACTGCGTCAATGTGTTGCCCCTGCGCACGCAGATCGACGACACAACCACCTTCGCGCAGTTGCTCGGCACGGTACGCACCGACCTGCTCGATGCCTTCGACCACCAGCGCTATACGCTGGGTAGCCTGCTCGCCCGGCTGTCGATCGCCCGCGATCCCTCGCGCCTGCCCCTGGTGGCCGTGCTGTTCAATCTCGATGCCCAGCTCGACGAAAGCACCGTGACCTTCCCCGGGTTGCGCTTCGATGTCGAAGCCATACCGCGCGCCTACGAGAACTTCGAGCTCTTCGTCAACGCCGTGCAGGTTGGCGGCGGCTTGCGCCTCGAATGCCAGTACAACGCCGATCTGTTCGATGGCGCGACGATCCAGGGCTGGCTCGACGCCTACGCGATGCTGCTCCGTCAGGCCGCCATCGATCCGACCCTGGAGGCCGTCGCGCTTCCGATCGTCTCCGACGCGGTATACCGCGAACTGGCCGCACTGCAACCCGCGCCGACGCCATTCCCCGAACTCCGCCTCGCCCACGAATTCTTCGAGCAGCAGGTGGACCGCGCGCCGGAGCGCTCGGCCGTGCGTCATGCCGACCGCTCACTCAACTATGCGGCACTCGAGTCACGGTCCAACCGTGTGGCCAATGCCCTGCGCGAGCGGGGCATCGGCCACGGCGACCTGGTCGGCCTCTCGCTTGCGCGGGGTCTCGACATGGTTGCGGCCGTTCTCGGTGTGCTCAAGTCCGGTGCCGGCTACGTGCCCCTGGATCCCACCTTCCCGGCCGATCGTCTTGCCTTCATGGCGGAGGATGCCGCGCTGGCCGCCCTCGTCGTCGACGACAACGCGCCCCTGGCCTTTCCGTTCGACCCGACACGCGTCCTCGCGCTTACCAGTGAAGAAGTGGTGCACGCTTCCTTCGAGCGCCCGGAACGTAATCGCAAGGCGGCCACGCCCGATTCGGTGGCCTATGTGATCTTCACCTCCGGATCGACCGGCCGCCCCAAGGGAGTGCGCGTGCCGCACCGCGCCGCGGCCAACTTCCTCACCAGCATGCAACGCGTCCCGGGTATCGCTCCCGACGATCGTCTGGTCGCCGTCACGACCCTGTCCTTCGATATCGCCTTCATGGAGCTAATGCTCCCGTTGACCAGCGGTGCCGAAATCGTCGTCGCCGGTCGTGACGACGTGCGCGATGGCGGACAGCTGCGTCGCCTTATCGAAGAAGTGGATGCCACGATGATGCAGGCGACTCCTGCTGGCTGGCGGTTGCTCGTCGACGCCGGCTGGAAAGGTCGCCCCGCGTTCCGCGCGGTCTCCGGCGGTGAACCCCTGCCGGTCGACCTCGCCGAGGCCCTGCTCGATCGTTGCGGCGAGGTATGGAACGGCTACGGCCCGACCGAAACCACGGTGTACTCGACCTACTGGCGTGTGTCCGACCCGCGCGAAGGGATCTACATCGGGCGTCCCATCGCGAACACCACCGTGCACATCCTCGATGAGCGCGGCAACCACTGCCCACTCGGCGTGCCCGGCGAGATTCACATCGGCGGTGCCGGCGTCACGCTCGGCTACCTCGATCGTCCGCAGCTCACCGCGGAGCGTTTCGTTCCCGATCCCTGGGCGGAGGCACCGGACTCACGGATGTACCGGACCGGCGATCGCGGTCGTTGGCTCGCCAACGGCATGATCGAACACCTGGGCCGCCTGGACTTCCAGGTGAAAGTTCGCGGCTACCGCATCGAGCCGGGTGAGATCGAAAGCGTGCTCGCCGACACCCCCGAGGTCGGCCGCGCCGTTGTCATCGCGCGTGAGGACCGTCCGGGCGACGTGCGCCTTGTGGCTTACGTGGTGGGTCGCGAGTGTGCCACGGTCAGTGAGGACACGTTGCGCTCGCGCCTGCGTTCGCGTCTGCCCGACTATATGATTCCGCAACACATCCTCATGCTGGACGCGATCCCGCTGCTGCCCAACGGCAAGATCGACCGCAAAGCCCTGCCGCCGCCGATCGCCCACTCGGTGGCGACACCCGGTGAACGAATGGCGCCGCGCAACGACGACGAGCGCCGCGTAGCCGCCGCCATGGAAGCCGTGCTCAGCCTGCCCGACCTCGACGTGCGCGACGACTTCTTCGCCCTGGGCGGCCATTCGTTGCTCGCTGCGCAGCTCACGGCGCGACTCAACCGCGAGTTCGACGTCACGCTCTCCTTCCGCACCCTGTTCGACGCGCCCACCATCGAGCAGCTGGCCGCCGCCATCGGCTCGCAGGTGGCCAGCGGGACGGCACCCGCCGCCGCACCGATCGATCACCGCGCGCATCAGGACCAGGCGCCGCTCTCGCTCATGCAGCGTCGCCTGTGGGCACTCGAGCGCATGCATCCCGGTCGCGTCACCTACAACGCGCCGTCCGCGCACCGCCTTCGTGGTCGCCTCGACGAACATGCCTTCGACATGGCCTTCCAGGCCTTGATCCAGCGGCAGCCAAGCATGCGTACCGCGTTCCGCGACGTGGGCCAGGATATCGCGCAGGTCGTCTCATCGCAGCTGGAATACCCCTTGTTCCCTGCGGAGGATCTCTCGCACCTGCCCGCCGAAGAACGCGAAGCACGCCTGATGCACCGCCTGCAGGAGCTCACCGATACGCCCTTCGACCTGGGCAGCGCTCCGCTCTTCAGCGCTCGCATGTTTCGCCTGTCCGCAGACGAGCACGCGTTCTTCTTCATGCCGCACCACATCATCTGGGACGGCTGGTCGTTCGACATTCTCTACAACGAACTGTCAGCGCTGTATCGCTCCTTCGTTGCCGGACTGCCCTCGCCGCTGGCTGCGCTACCTGTCACCTACGGCGATTTCGCCGAGTGGCATTCGCACTGGCTGGACTCTCCGGCCTTCCAGTCGCAGCTTGGCTTCTGGCGCGAGCGTCTTGCCCAGATGGGCGACGTGCGGGCATTGCCGACCGATCATCCGCGCCGTCCGGGCATGTCCGGGCTCGGTCGCACGGAGTGGATCCGCGTCACGCGTGAAGACACCGACGCGATGCACGACGTAGCCAGGCAGGCCGACGCCACGCTCAACATGACCCTGCTCGCCCTGTACTACGCCATGCTGTCGAGCTCGGCGGGCCAGCACGAGCTGGTTGTCGGTACGCCGGTGCGCGGCCGCAACCAGACCGAAGTCGAATCGGTCATGGGCTACTTCAACAACCTGCTTCCGCTTCATGTGAGCGTGGACCCTGCGCTCTCCTTCCTCGAATTCGTGCGCCACGTGAAACGCACAGCGATCGAAGCCTTCGGTCACCCGGACGTGCCACTGGAATACCTGCAACGCGAACTGAAAGTCGGCCACGGCGCCAGCGCCACGCTCTACCAGGCCCTGTTCTCGTTCCAGGATGCACGCCAGCGCTCGGTGGACTGGGGCGGCCTTGCACATGAACAGATCCTGCTGTTCCAGAGTGCCGCGACCGAAGACCTCGGCCTGTGGTTCCTCGAAAGCCACAACGGCATGGTCGGCGGCGTCACCTATAACGCCGACCTGCTCCAGGCGAGCACGGCGCGCCTCATGCGCGAGCGTTACCTGGACATGATGAAGCGCGTCGCCGCCGATCCTTCCCTCTCGGTGGGTTCACTCACCGCGGCCACACCGGCCGAGCGCGAAAAGATGCGCGGCTGGAACGCCACGGGTAGCGACGCCCATCTGCCGCTCGACCTCTACGCCATGGTAGAAGGCGGGGCGAAGCTCTCTCCGGATGCGGTGGCGATCATCCATGGACCGCGCAGCACCACCTACGTGGCGCTGCTGCGCCGGGCGCTACGCATGGCGACCCTGTTGCGCGACCGTGGCGCCCTGCCCGGTAGTGTGATCGGCCTCTGCGTCGATCCGGGTGCCGACCGCCTTGCCGGCCTCCTCGCCATCGCGCATGCCGGCGGCACCGCCCTGCTCCTCGACCGCGCCGACCCCGCCGCGCGCCTGCGCGACATCGTGGCCGACGCGCGGATGACCGTGATGATCGGCGACATGGCACTCGAAGCCACGCTGGACTGGCCACGTGCCTGCGCGCTGTGGCTCGACGCGGATCATGCCGAAATCGAAGGCGTGCGCCTCGACGATGTCGTGGCAGGTGCTTCTCCTGAGCCCGATATGCCGGCCGTTGCGTTCCACGTTCCGGGTGCCGATGGCAACGCACGTGGTGCGGCCCTCTCGCATCGTTCCATAACCAATACAGTCGAAGGCCTGATCAAGGCACTCGACCTGCGCGCCGGTCAGCGCATCGGTGGCGATGCCCTGGCTACCGATCCCCTGTCGATGATCGAGCCCCTGCTCGCCCTGGCCAGCGGTGCGACCTGGGTCGTGCAGGAGCCGCAGGACCTCGCGCGCGGTGAACTTGGCGCGCTCGACCGCTTCATCGCCACGCCGGAGACCTGGCACGCCTTGCTCGAGCAAGGCTGGGCCGGCGATCCACAGTTGCAGGCGGCGATCGTCAGCGGTACGCCCACACCGGAGATGGCCACCCATGTCGGCGAACGTACGGCCGGCCTGTGGACGCTGTTCGGCGATGCCCTGTCGGCACCCGTCGCCACCTGTGGTCGCGTCGACCGCACCGTCGATGCCTTGCATGAGGGCCGCCCCCTGGCGAACAGTGAAGTCTGGATCCTCGACGACGATGGCGAACCGTCGCCGATCGGAGCGACTGGTGAGTTGGCCATCGCTGGCCGCGGCCTGGCGACAGCCTTCGGTACGCGGGCGCTCGCCGATCGCCAGCCGGGCGACGACCGCCTGGTCCGCACGGGCTATCGCGGTCGCTGGCTCGCCGACGGCATGGTGCAGGTGCTCGACCGTGACGACCGCCGCATTCGCCGGCACGGCCTCGACATCGAACCCACCGCCATCGAAACCCTTCTGCTCGCCCAACCCGGTATCGTCCGGGCCCTGGCGGTACCTCGCATCGGTCACGCCGGCGATCACCACATCGACGCATACGCCGTCGCCGCGCCGGGTTGCCAGCCGGACGCGGACGGCGTGCGCGCCGCACTCGCCGCCCACCTGCCGGCCTGGTCCATGCCGGCCAGCCTGACGCTGCTCGATGCCCTGCCGCTGCTGGCTACCGGTGAGCCGGACATCGCCGCGCTGCCGCTGCCGACCGAACAACAACCCGGGAACGGTACGTCGAGCAGCAACGAGCCCCGCACGGAAAGCGAGCGTCTGCTCGCCGCCGTGTGGCAGGAGCTGCTGGGCATGTGCCGGATCCGCACCAGCGACAACTTCTTCGATGTCGGTGGCCACTCGCTGCTCGCCGTCGACATGGCCATGCGCGTGCAGAAACTGACGGGCGTGCAACTCAACCTGCTCGACATCGCAAACGGCACGCTCGGCACGCTCGCCGCGGATCTCGCCCTGGCTCCGCCAGCGGCGCCGACCGCCTCGAAACGTGGCCTGTTCAGTCGTCTGCTCGGGCGCGGTTGACACACACGGCACCGGGGGGAATGCCATGATTTCGCACATTGCCTGGCTCGCCTGCTGGACATCGGCCCTGCTGCTTGTCCATGTCTTCGTCGGCTACCCCGTGTTGGTGTGGCTGCAGGCACGCCTGCGCCCGCAGCCGGTGGCACGACGGGCCATCCTGCCGACGGTGAGCATCGTGATCGCCGTGCACGACGGGGCCGGCTTCATCCGCGCCAAGCTGGCCAGCCTGCAGGCGTTGGACTATCCACCGGAACTCATCGACATCGTGGTCGCCTGCGACGGTTGCCACGACAACACCGTGACCACGGCGCGCCGCTCCACCGACGCGCGCCTGACTGTGCTGGATTATCCGAACCGCCGCGGCAAGGCCGCCTGCCTCAACGACGCTGTCGCTCTCACCCGCGGCGACGTGCTGCTCTTCACCGACGTGCGGCAGAAGCTCTCGCCCACCGCGTTGACCGAACTGGTCGCCAACCTTGCCGACCCCACTGTCGGCGCGGTGGGTGGTGAATTGCACATGGAGAACGTCCGTACGGGGTTCGCCCAGGGCGTCGATTTCTACTGGCGCTACGAGAAAGGCATCCGTCACGCGGAGAGCCGCTCCGGGTCGACCATCGGCGTCAGCGGGGCGCTCTACGCGATGCGCCGCTCCCTGTTCCAACCGATCCCCCCAGGTACCGTCCTCGACGATGTGCTTGTCCCGATGCGCGTGGCCGCCCAGGGCAAGCGCGTGGTCTTCGAACCGCGCGCCATGGCCTGGGACCAGCCCTCCCAGGTGCCCGAAGACGAACGCCGCCGCAAGATCCGCACGCTGGCGGGCAACTACCAGTTAATCCAGCTCGCACCCTGGCTGCTCCTGCCCTGGCGCAATCCACTTTGGCTGCGCTTTGTCAGTCACAAGCTGCTCCGGCTGCTCGCGCCCTGGCTCATCCTCACACTCACGGTGAGTACCGGGGTGTTGTTCACCCGGCACCCGATGTATGCCTTCGCCTTCTGCTGTCTCGTCGCCGGTGCGCTGATGGTCGGCCTCGCACGCCTGCGCCCCGCACTCGGCCGCCTGCTTCCCCTGCGAATCGCCGTGGCGTTCTTCTACCTCAACCTCTTCGCGGCGCAGGCCTTGCTGGCCTTCGCACGCAATCGAAGGCTGCACTTATGGTGATCGATATGAACGGTGGCGCTCCAGGCATCCGTGGCCGTCTCGGTGAACTCTGCTATTCCAGCGGCCTGCTGCATTCGCTGCAGCGGGTGCGTGCCTGGTGGCAGCGTGACCTGCGCATCCTCGCCTATCACCGCATCATGCCGCTGCCCGATCCGGATACCTACGAATTCGACCTCGAACTGATCAGCACGCCGCCGGACCAGTTTCGCGAGCAGATGCTGCGCCTGCGCAAGTACTTCCGGCCCATGCGCCTGACGGACATCGTCGCGGCGCTGGATGCCGGCGAAGCACTGCCGCCGGACACGGTCGCCGTGACCTTCGACGACGGCTACGACGACAACTACCGCATTGCCGCGCCGATCCTCGACGAGCTGGGCGTGCCGGCCACCTTCTTCGTCTCCACCGGACATATCGACAGCGGCAAGCCGTATGCGTACGACTGGCTGGTCCATATGATCCTGACCACCAGCGCACCTCGCCTGGTGCTGCCGGAGCTTCAGATCGATGTTCCGCTTCCGCCCGACCGCGCTTCACGGCGACGCATCGCCGGCAGCATCCTGCTGAAGATGAAATGGCTGGATGCACTGGGCCAGAGCGCCATGACCGACCGCCTCGAGTCCGAGTGGAACATGCCCTCGGCCCACGCCCGGCCGGTGGACTGTCGCCCGATGACCTGGAACCAGGTGCGCGAGATGGAAGCCGCCGGCCTCGAGTTCGGCTCCCACGGTGTGCACCATCGCATGCTCGCCCGGTTACCACCGGACGAGATGGAGCGCGAGATTCGCGAGTCGAAAGCCACGCTCGACCGCGAGCTTCGCAACCCGTCGATCCTCATGTCCTACCCCGTCGGTGGCGACCGTGCATACAACGACGCGGTGATCGCGGCGACCCGCAACGCGGGGTTCAAGCTGGCCTGCAGCTACATCTGCGGGACCAATGCCGAGCCCTCCGAGAATCGCTACTCTCTCTACCGCCTTCCGGTAGAAAGCAACATGGGCCCCGGCTGGTTCGCCGCCATGCTCGCCCTGCCGCAGCTGATGAGCTATCCCACGCCCGCGCATGAGGCGAATGGCCCCAAGGAACAGGCATGTTCCCTCTGATCCTCCTCTACGTGGTACTCACGATCATCCGGCCGCAGGACTACCTGCCCGGGCTGGAGAACGTGCCCGTTCTTCCCGTCGTGCTTTTGCTCGCCTTTGCGTCATGGCTGTTCTCGAACACGAAGACGTTCGCCGCGCCGCAGTTCCTCATTCTTCCCGCCTTCCTGCTCATCCTGATGATCTCCGAAGTCACCAACGGATGGACCGGCGGCGCGATCGATGAACTCGCGCGCTTCGGTCCGGTCGTGATTGCCTTCTTTGTCTTCGGCGCAGCCTGCAACACGCAAAAGCGCGTCCGCGTTGCCATGGGCGTATTCGTCACCTGTGCCGCCGTGCTCGCCCTGCACGGCGTCGAACAGTCGCGACTGGGTACGGGCTGGACCGGCATCCCACTGAGCGAAGGTGGACGCATCCAGTACGTCGGCATCTTCAACGACCCGAACGACCTCGGCCTGCTGTTCGCCGCCTGCCTGCCCATGTCGGTCTTTCTCGGCCGTCGCGGCACCGGGATGATGCGCCCCGTCTGGCTGGGGTGCGCCATGCTCCTGCTTTACGGCATCGTCCTGACCAACTCGCGCGGCGCCCTGCTCGCCGTGCTCATCATCGCCGGCTGCTACGTCTGGTATCGCAAGGGTATCGTGGTGGCGGGCATCCTCGGCGTGGTCGGCCTGACCGCCATGAAGCTTGTCTCCTCGCGCATGGACGAGCTCGACGCGGGTGAGGAATCCGCAGCCGGGCGTGTCGATGCCTGGTATGCCGGCCTCGAGATGTTCCGCGACAACCCGGCTTTCGGCGTGGGCGCCGGCAACTTCACCGAATACAACGAGCTCACCGCGCACAACTCGTTCGTGCTGGTCCTGGCCGAAACCGGCTTCGTCGGATTCGTGCTCTGGCTCGCTTTCGTCGGCTACGGCTTCTGGATGATGCTCACTATCCTCCGCCACGTGCGCGTCCCCGGCACGGACCCCAGGGTCGAAGCGGAGTGGATGATGGAAAAACAGATCGCACTCACCCTGCTGCTTTCGCTGTGCGGCCTGTTCGCCGCCGCCTTCTTCCTCAGCCGCAGCTACATGGTGGTGCTGTACCTGATCGCCGCCATGGTCGCGGGCCACTACATCGGCGCACGCAAGCGCTGGCCGGAACTGCCCTTCTTTCGTCTCTCCGACGGTGGATGGCGCTGGGTACCCGCCGCCGCAGGTAGCGTCGCCGCCCTCTTCGTTCTCGTCGCCGTGCTGCTGAGAACCGTATGAGCTTCTACGAATCCGCCCTGCGTAACGTCATCTGGCCCGCCTACGAAGGCGGCTTGCGTCGACGTGGCACGCCGCGACATATGCGACGTTACGAGAGCGACCAGTGGCTCAGCCGCGAAGCGATCGAAGCGCTCCAGTTCGAGCGCCTGCAGGCGTTGCTCGACTGGTGCTACCGCGAGGTACCGTTTTACCGCGAGCACTGGACGGCGCTGGGCATCGTACCGCGTGACATCCGGAGCGTGGCCGACTTCGCGCAGTTGCCGGTGCTGACGAAAGCCGACATCCGCAACCATGCCGACGACCTGAAAGCTCCTTCGCTGAAAGCCGGCCTCGGCTACAAGGCCACCGGCGGATCGACCGGCGAACCGCTGCGCTTTGGCTTCACCCGCGAGAGCAACGACCGCCGCGTCGCCGTGATGTGGCGTGGCTATCGATGGGCGGGTTCACGCATGGGCCGACGCACGCTCTTTCTCTGGGGCGGGCCCGTGGGTAACCCCAGCGCGAGTCATCAGCTGAAGGACCGCCTCTACAACACCGTGTTCGCACGGAAGCTGCTCGACAGCTTCCGCATGAGCGAATCGAACCTCGCCGACTATGCCGACGCGATCGACGCCTACCGTCCCGACGTCATCGTCGGTTATGTGGGCCCGCTGGTGCGCCTCGCCGAGTGGCTGCTGGCGAACAACCGCCGCGTGGCTTCCCCCGCGTCGATCATCGGTGCGGCAGAGGCCCTGCACCCGTTCCAGCGGCAGATCATCGAGCGCGCCTTCGGCGCGCCGGCCTTCAACACCTATGGCTGCCGCGAATTCATGCTGATCGCTTCGGAGTGCGAGCACCGCGACGGCCTGCACGTCAACGCGGACCATCTCGTGGTCGAGACACTGGATGCCTATGGCAAGCCGACAACGACGGGCAGCGGCGAGATCGCCATCACCGACCTCTACAACTACGGCATGCCATTCATTCGCTACGTCAATGGCGACATGGCCACCCACGCCGACGGCAAACCCTGCGCCTGCGGTCGCGGGCTGCCCAGGCTGGCATCGGTGGACGGACGCAAGCTCGACGCCATTCGTACACCCGCAGGCCACGTCCTGCCGGGAGAATTCTTCCCGCACATGCTCAAGGACGTGCCGGGCCTGACACGCTTTCAGCTGGTACAGCGCCGCCTCGATCGGCTCGACCTGTCGATCGTGCGTGGCGATGCATTCAACGACGCATCGCTCGATTACATCCGCCATGAAGTCGCCAAGGTACTCGGTGAGAGCGCCGAGCTGCACTGCCACTTCGTCGACGATATCCCGCTGACCCGCAGTGGCAAGCTGCGCGTCACCGTCTCGGAGCTGACTGAGTGAACATCACCCACTTCGTCGAGAACCTCAATCGCGGCGGCCTGGAGCGGATGGTGCTCGATCTGGTCACGGAACAACGGCGCCTCGGTCACAAGGTGCAGGTGGTCTGCCTGTTCGAGCGCGGCTCGCTCGCCGGCGAACTGGACGGCCTAGGCATCCCGGTGCACGCCTGCCACAAACAGCCCGGCTTCGACCTTCGCGCCGTTGGCCGCGCCCGCGCTCACATTGCCGCGCACCACACCGAAGTGCTGCATACACACAATGCGGTGGCGCACTACCAGGCCGTGCTCGCCTCGGCCGGCATGGGCATCCGCCAGGTGGTCAATACACGTCACGGCATGGGCGGACAGCAGAAACCCAGTCGCCGCGAATGGCTGTTCCGTCGCGCCATGAAAGCGACCGATGCCGTGGTGGCCGTCTGCGAGGCCGCGCGCCGCGATGCGGTGCACCGCGGCATCGTACCGGCGGCGAAGGCTTGCGTGGTACCCAACGGTATCGTGCTTGGCGGCTTCGATCTGGCCTCGGACACGATGCACGAGCGGCTCACGCGCATGCTCAACATCCCCACGGGCACGCGCATCATCGGCACGGTGGGCCGGCTCAACTGGGCCAAGGACCAGGCCAGCCTCATCCGCGCCTTCCGTGAGGTGCACCAGAGCCGCCCGGATACCGCTCTCGTCCTGGTCGGCGATGGCGAGCTGCGCGAGACCCTGCGTGCCTGCGCCTTCGATGAGGGCGTGGCCGGCGCCGTGCATTTCCTCGGCGACCGCAACGACGTACGCCAGTTGCTGCAGGGTTTCGACCTGTTCGTACTCTCGTCGATCACGGAGGGCTACTCGATGGCCCTGCTCGAGGCCTGCGCGACCGGCCTGCCGATCATCGCCACGGACGTCGGTGGCAATGCAGAGATCGTTCGCGACGACGCCACCGGACGACTGGTCCCCGCGGCCGATGCACCCGCCCTGGCCAACGGCATTCTCGGCCTGCTCCACGAATCCCAGCGCGCCGCGTCGTTCGGCCGTGCGGCGCGTCAGTGGGTGGAAACCCATGGCTCGCTCGAAGCCATGGCGACGCGGTATGGAAAGCTCTACTTTGGCGACATGGAGGCGGTCTCATGAAGATCCTGGTCCTGACCAACCTGTTCCCCACGCCGTGGGATCCGCGCCGTGGCACCTTCAATCGCCAGCAGTTCCAGCGGCTGGCCGAGCGCCACGAGGTGGATGTCCTCACCGCCGTCGATTTCCGTGAACGCATGGCCGGCGCCCAGGGCACCGTGAACGTGCCGGGCGTCAAGCGCGACCATTTCACGTTCTACCACCCGCCGGGCATCGGTCGCTTCCTCAACGCGTTCTGCTTCTTCGCCAGCGTGATGTGGCAGCGCGGCCGTGAGCTGCGCGCCGCGCGCTACGACGTACTGCTGGCCAGCTGGGCGTTTCCCGATGCGGTTGCCGGTGCCTGGGTAGCGCGACTGCTGGGCATACCCTATGTGGTCAAGGTGCATGGCAGCGATCTCAACGTGCAGGCCGAAGCCCGCCTGCGCCGCCCGCAAATTCGTGCGGCCCTGCGCGGCGCAGGCGCCGTGGTGGCGGTAAGCAAGGCCCTCGCGCGCAAGGCCGTCGAACTGGGTGCGCCCGCGGAAGCCGTCGAAGCGATTTACAACGGCGTCGATACCCGCGTATTCAACCGCGGCGATCGCACCGCGGCGCGCCAACGGCTAGGCCTTCCGGCCGAAGTGCCCATCGTGCTCTACGCAGGTAACCTCAAAGCCACCAAGGGCTGTCACGACCTTATCGAAGCGTTCCCCATGCTGGTTAAGCGCCATCACGATGCACGTCTGATCTATGTTGGCGACGGCGCCTCACGAGCGAACCTCGAGGACCGCGCCGCCTCGCTCTGCTGTGCGCCGGCCGTGCGTTTCGAAGCCGCCGTGGACCATGCCGCGCTAGCTGACTGGTTTCGCGCCGCCGACGTGCTCTGCCTGCCGAGCCACAACGAGGGCGTGCCGAACGTCGTGCTCGAGGCCATGGCCTGCGGCACTCCGGTAGTGGCGACGGCCGTCGGCGGCATTCCGGAAGTGCTGCCGGAGACGGCGGGCATCCTCGTACCGGTCCATCAGCCCCATGAACTGGGCACGGCCCTGGTCGAAGTCTTCGAACGTCATTTCGATCCCGCCGTGATCGCCGCGCATGCGGCTACCTTCCGTTGGGACGAGAACATCGATCGCCTGGAGCACACGCTCCATCGCGTAGCCGCCGGCGAACCGGCACATCTTGGCGCCAACGCATGAACTGGAAACTGAAAAAACACGACTTGCTCGGCTTGCTGCCGGAGGCGCTCGTGCTGACGCGCACGCGCGACCATGACCTGCGTTATCTCAGTTTCGACGACGGTCCGGACCCTCAGCACACGCCCAGGCTTCTGGACACGCTGGCACGACACAACGTGAAGGCGAGTTTTTTCCTGGTCGGCGAGAAGATCGAGCAGTACCCGGAGATCGTCCAGCGCATCGTGGCGGACGGCCACATGATCGGCAATCACTCCTACAGCCATTGGTCCTTCACCAACATGGATCTGCGCAAGCAGCTCGACGAGGTGTACCGGACCGACGCGCTGTTGCGCCTGTTCGACAACCGGCCGCACCACCGGATGCGCCCCCCGCATGGATACGTCGGGGCAAAGCTTCTCCTGCATTTCGCGCGCCGCAAGCGCAGCTTCATTTACTGGTCGTACGACAGCCTCGATTACCAGGACCGTCCGATCGAGGCGCTCATCTCGCGCCTGCGCGACGACCCGCCCGCCGCTGGCGACATCGTGCTCATGCACGATGACAGCGACAAGGCCGCCGAGGCGCTCGACGTCATGCTGCCGGAATGGCTCGGCCAGGGCATTCGCTTCGGCGCCCTGCCCGGCAACGCCCCTTGAATATCCTCTACCACCACCGGACGCGCGGACGCCACGTCGAGGGCGTGCATATCCGCGGGATCGTGCACGCGCTCCGCGATCTGGGGCATGACGTATCGGTCATGTCGTTCCCCGGTGCGGATCCGGAACGTGAGGCGCCCGAGGCTGCCACCGGTGGACGCGGCGGTCTCGCAGGCCTGGTCACGAAGCTGCCAGGCGTGGTCTTCGAGATGTTCGAACTGCTCTACAACCTCGTCACGCTGGCCCGCATGCGCCGCGCATGGCGCACGCATCCGCCGAAGCTGATCTACGAGCGTTACTCGCTATTCCTCTTCGCGACGATATGGCTGGCCCGTCGTCGCGGCATCCCGCTGGTGCTGGAAATCAACGATTCCGCCCTGGTCGATCGCGTGCGACCGCTGACCATGAAGGGTCTGGCGCGACGCATCGAAGGCTGGTGCCTGCGCCACGCCACCGGACTGGTCTTTATCTCCACCTACTTCCGCGACGCGGCCATCGCGGCCTACGGCGACATCGCGCCGTCGGTGATCTCACCAAACGCCGTCGACCTGTCTCGTTTCGATCCCGCGCGCTTCGACCGCGAGACATTACGCCACGAACGCGGGCTGAGCGACCGCACCGTGTGCGGGCATATCGGCGCCTTCGCCCATTGGCATGGCGTGGACGACTTCGTCGAGGCCATCGCCAGCCGTCTCCACGACGTGCCGGAGCTGGCCCTGGTCTTCGTCGGCGACGGCAAGACGCTCCCCGCGGTGCGCGCCCTGGTGGCCGAGCGGGGCCTGAGCGACCGGGTGCTCCTGCCCGGCCGGGTGCCCCACGAGGACGTCGCCAGCTGGATCGCCTGCATGGACTATGCCGTGTTGCCGAATTCCAATCACTACGGCTCTCCCATGAAGCTGTTCGAGTTCATGGGTATGGGCGTTCCCATGGTCGCACCGGATTACGCGCCGGTCGCCGAAGTGATCGCCGATGGCCGCACGGGATGGTTGTTCCCGCACGGCGATGCCGCCGCCTGCGTCGAGCGCGTGCTCGAGCTGGCCCGGCTGACCGATGAACGCAGGCGCGTGGGACATGCCGCGCGTGACTACATCGCCAGCGAGCGGCAGTGGCGCAACAACGCCGAACAACTGCTTACCCTGGTGCCAGCCGGAGTCGCCGCGTGATCGTCCTCGCCCTGATCGTCTTTCTCCTGCTCGCTTTCGCCGCTGCGGTGACGGTGGCTATCCGCGCGCGCAACATGCAGTACTGGCTGTGGGGCTACCTCACCCGGCATAAGCGGCCGGAGGTTTCCGGACCTGTGCACGTCATGTTCTGCTTTGTCGACCACTTCGAGCCGAACTGGGGCCGGGTAGACATGGACACGCAGCGCCGTCGCGTCGATCGCTGGTGCACCGACTACCGCGCCCTGGCCTCGCGTCACCGCGACGCCGACGGCCGCGTGCCGCAGCACAGCTTTTTCTATCCCGAAGAAGAATACGTGGAGGAGCACCTCGACAAGATCGAGTCGCTCTGTGCCGATGGCTACGGCGAGATCGAGATCCACCTCCACCACGACAACGACACGCCGGAAAACTTCGTCGCCACGATCGATCGTTTCAACCGGCTGCTGCACGACAAGCACAACGCGTTGCCGCGCGACCCGGTGACTGGCCAGCTGCGTTTCGCCTTCATCCACGGCAACTGGTGCCTGGATAACTCACGCGCGGATGGCCGCTGGTGCGGTATCAACAACGAATTGATCCTGCTGCGCGAGCTTGGTTGCTACGCCGACTTCACTCTGCCTTCGGCGCCTAGCGATACGCAGACGCGAATGTCGAATGCCATCTACTACGCCACCGACGACCCGCATAAGTGCAAGTCGCACGATACCGGCGTACGCATGCGCGTGGGCGGCGAGCCGTCGGGCGACCTGCTGATCATCCAGGGCGTATTGGGCCTGAACTGGAAGAACCGCCGCTTCGGCATCATCCCGCGCATCGAGAACTCCGATATCCGCCGTGGCTCACCGCCCACGCCGTCTCGCGTGGACCAATGGGTGCGTACGGGTATCCATGTCGAAGGCCGGCCGGAGTGGACCTTCATCAAGATCCACACCCACGGTACCCAGGAAGGCGACATGGACACCCTCCTCGGCCAGCCTGTCGACGCGATGCACGATTACCTGGAGTCGACGTACAACGACGGCCGCGACTACGTCCTGCACTACGTCACCGCCCGAGAGATGTACAACATCGCCAAGGCCGCCGAAGCCGGCATGACCGGCGACCCCGGCCGCTACCGCGACTTCGAGCTCCCCAAACCCGGCAAAGCAACCGCGACCGCTGTTGTAGGAGCCGATTCATCGGCGATCCAAACCGTGTCGTAACGCCCAGCGCCGATGAATCGGCTCTTACCGAGCGAGAGCTACACGCTACGGCTGGCCAAACCGCAGCCGCGTATCCGCGACACTAAAATCGCAATACTCATTCTCACAGCCGATCAGCTTCGGATCGTGCGTCGCAGGCCCACGCGCGCCCGTACACAACGCATAACGAACCGCATCCGTCTTGAGCTCGTCACACGCTCCGGGATACTGGGGCGACCTTACGTAGATAAGCCCCCGGTGTACGATTCTCCCCACCGGTCCGCCAGCCGCAACGCCGACTTGCGCCATGCAGCCGGCGAGCTGGTCGAATGCCTCCGCGGAGATAAAAATCTCATCCGGATCGTCCTGGGCGCCAAACGCCGTCGCCTTCCAGTCCACCTTCCTGAGGCAGCCGGATGCCTTATCCCTGGTCTCATGGGCCACACTCGCCGCGGACCAGACTGCCAGAAGAACGCACGCCATCCATAGCAGTGACCTGCTTCCCTTGCCGTTCATCACCACTCCCCTTGACCGCCGCAGCCGGGTCAGGCTGCATGGAACGCTTCCTGGCGGAGAATCTTTCACCGCGTCCGTACAGGGTGCGTGAACGGGTTAATTCCTCACGTTTGGGCTAGCACCCTTCGCCGCTGAAGCGGCTCCTACAGAAGAGAAAGGCGGCTCTCAGGAGCGCTCCGGAGATCACGCCGGCGCAGCAGCTGAGCACTACTGTCGCCGGCAGTGAGAGCGAGCCGCTCCACTGCTCCGGTGGTCCGAAAGCCTCGAACATCACGATCCCCAGTATGGCCACGGACAGAAACGTCACCAGCCAAAGCGCGTACGCCAATAAGTCGGTGAGCGAGCTGTACTTGAGGAACCCGACGAAGCTCAATGCGAAGACGACTGCCCCGACGGCGGGCGCCGATCGGAAGCCATCGTGCCCGACGCAGACCAACAGTGCGCCCCCGTCGTACGACGATACACAACGCAACAGCACGGGGACCACGGCGAACATCAGCGCGGTCCAGGGCGCCGGGTAGCGCCTCACCAGGGCAGCCGAGACGGCCGCGATCATCGATTTCTTCCAGATCATGGGCCGGAAGACTAGGGGTCCCCCGCGGCATCGGATATCGGATCATTCTGAAAAATGTGTCCGATTGCACGATGGAATTGTCTAACAGGCAGGCGATCCCCTAGCATCCCGACCATGTCCCGCACCCTTCCCACGCTGCTTCAGCGCCTGCGCCGCCACAAAGGCGGCTGGTTGCTATTGATCGCGGCGCTGATGATCAAGATAGCGGCGGGAACCGTGTGCGTGCTGGACGGCCCCCGTGTGGCATCCAACGTGCCGCCCGGCGGTCACACAACGATCGAGAGCATGGTCGCAGCGGCGACGTCGTCTGCGGACGAGGGTGACACATGCCTGCTCGGTGAAGCTGGCGGCTGCCACTGTGCCTGTGCGCACGCGACGGCGTTGCCGGCGACCCTGCCTGTTCTGGCCGCTGTCATCGGCTTGCCCGCCGTCGTCAGCCATCTACCGGCGGCGCCGAGGCTGCTGTTCAATCGTTCGCCGCTACGGCCTCCTATCGCCTGAAACCCTCGTCTCCGACGCTCGCCCGATAAATCGGGTGCGTCGATCGTTGCTGGTTTTCAGGAGATTTCCCCATGTTCTTGTTGCGTGCAGCGCCCTGGGGCGCCGTGTGCGTGTTCCTTGCCGCCACTGTTTCCGCTTCCCCTTATGCGGAGGCCCCACCGCCGGTCCTCCTCGCACCTCCCGCGTTGCAATCCGCAGTCCATGAGCTGTGGGCCAACAGCCCGCAGGTGCAGCTTGCCGATGCGGCCCTGCGTGCCGCGCGGGCCCGTGCTCGCGCCGCCGCACAGCCTCTCTACAACCCCTCGTTGCAACTGGAGGGCGAGAACGCCGACGTCGATCGCCGTACGGTCGGTGCGAGCCTGGCGCTGGACCTCTCCGGCAAACGCCGGGCCCGGACCATCGAGAGCGATGCGGACGTGCGGGCCCGGCAGGCGGCCTACACACTCGCGCGTCGTGATATCGCCGCGGACTGGTTGAAGGCCTGGGCCGGCGCGATGCTGGCGCGAGAACAAACCGAACTGGGTCGCCGACGCCTGGCCCTGATGGGACGTTTCGACGAGCTCGCAGCCCAGCGTCTGAAGGTGGGCGACATCAGCAGTTCCGAACGCGACCTGGCGGCCCTGGCCCTGGGCGAGGCGCAGATCCAACAGGCGTCCCTGGCAGGCCAGGAGGCTGCGTCTCTGGCGGCCCTGGCCACGGTCGGCGGGGACGCCGGCGACGCGCTGCCCGGACTGCCTCCGGCCCTGCCGCCGAGCGCCGGGCTAGTCGTTCCTGTGGCGCTGACCGACCGCCCGGAGTGGCTTCAGGCACAAGCGGATCAGGACCGTGCCGAGGCCGGCGTCGTGGTCGCCCAGCGCGCGCAGCGGCCCGATCCGACGGTGAGCCTGACCGGCGGGCATGTGCGAAGCGGCACGCGCACCGATCGTGTCGTCGGCGTCAGCCTTTCCATTCCGATTCCGATATTGAACACCGGTCGTGCCGAGATCGCCGCCGCACAAGCTGACGCCGACGCGGCGTTCGCCTCACGACGGGCGACCACGCTGCGCTCGAACGCCGGCCTCACGCAGGCCCAGTCCACCTACACCGCCCTGCGCGGCGCGGCGGAATCGTTCCGGCAAAGCCGCGCCAACGCCTTCGACGAACGCATCCAGACCCTCGAAAAGTTGTGGCAAGCCAGCGAGATCGGCACCTCGGACTACCTCGTGCAACTCAAACAGAGCCTCGATACGGCGCTCTCCGGCCGCGCGCTGGAAAGCCAGACCTGGCAGGCCTGGTTCGATTACCTCGCCGCCTCCGGTCGTCTGACCGAATGGATCGACGGACCCTTCAAGGACACTTCCCGATGACGACGCCACTGCTCCGTTCTACCGTCCTGAGCCTCTCGCTTACCGTGTTGCTCGGCGGTCTGTCCCTTGCCGCATGCGCGGAAGATGCCAGCGCGACGGCCGCCGATGAGGCTGCGGCGAGCAACCCTCTCGTCCTCGATGTCGCCGCGATCAAGACCGCCGGCATCGTCGTCGACACCCTTACCGTCCGCACCGTGTCCGACCAGTTCAAGGCACCCGGCGAGGTCAAAGTCGATGCCTACAACACCGTACTGGTCTCGCCCCGGGTCGCGTCCCAGGTCGTCGCCCGCAAAGCGAGGCTGGGCGACATCGTCACTGCCGGCGCACCGCTCGTCGTGCTGTCCAGCGTCGAGGTGGCCGAGACACAAGGCCAGCTCATCGTAGCCAGCCAGGATTGGCAGCGCGTGGCCGCACTCGGCGCACAGGCGGTCTCGGCGCGTCGCTATAACGAAGCCCTGGTGCAGCGCGACCAGGCCAAGGCAAAGCTCAGGGCATATGGCTTATCCGAGGGGCAGATCGCCCATCTGATCAAGCGAGGCTCGTCCGCAGCGGACGGCAGCTTCGAGCTGCTCGCCCCGCGTGCCGGACGCGTGACGACGGATGCGTTCCTGGTCGGTGAACGGATCGAACCTGGCCGTCCCTTGTTCACCCTGGTCACCGAGTCGTCCGTGTGGGTCGAGGCGCGTCTGTCCCCTGCCGCCGCCGAACAGGTGAAGGAAGGCGATACGGTGACCATCCTCGCGCACGGTACCGAACTGCCCGGCAAGGTCGTGCAGCGATCTCACCAGACGGATGAAAAAACCCGCACCGTCGATGTTCGCATCCAGGTGGCCAACGAGAAGGACGTGTTGCACCCAGGGGAGCTGGTGGAAAGCCGCATCGCCATCACCTCGAACACGCGGCAGCTGGCTGTGCCCGCCGAGGCCGTCGTGCTCTTGCAGAACCAGGCCACGGTCTTCGTCCGCGGCCAGAAGCCCGGCCAGTTTGAACCGGTTCCGGTGGAGGTGGGCGACACACGCGATGGCTGGACCGAAATCAAGCAGGGTCTCGCTGCAGGCGCGCCCTACGTGCGCAAAGGCGCGTTCGCGCTGAAGGCCCGTATCCTGCGTTCGCAGCTTGGAGAAGACTGATGCTCGAGCGTCTGGTCGAACTCTCCCTCAAATACAAAGTGCTGGTCCTGATCATCTTCGCGGTGATTGGCTTGGTCGGTTTTCAGGCCGTTCGCACCTTGCCGATCGATGCCTTCCCGGACGTCACGCCCGTGCAGGTGAACGTCTACACGGAAGCCTCGGGCCTCGCCGCCGAGGACGTCGAGCAGTTGCTGACGACTCCCGTGGAGTCGGCACTTGCCGGGCTGCCGAAGGTCGAAGAGATCCGCTCCGTCAGCCTTTTCGGTCTGTCCTACGTCTCGGTCTACTTCACCGACGACATGGACATCTACTTCGCTCGCCAGCTGGTCAACGAGCGTCTGCAGCAGGTCGGCGATCGCTTGCCGGCGGGCTATGGCAAGCCGGAGATGGGTCCCAATACCTCGGGCCTGGGACAGGTGTTCTGGTATACGGTCGAGCGCGCCGATGAAAAGCTGAAGAACGCTCCTTCGGACATGGACCTGCGCACCTTGCAGGACTGGACGGTGCGGCTGATCCTGCGCACGGCACCCGGCGTGGACGATGTCACCTCCTGGGGCGGTCAGGAGAAGCAGTATCAGGTGCAGGTCGACCCGATGCGATTGATCGCACACAACCTTGGTTTCAAGGAAGTGATGCAGGCACTGGAAGCTAACAACGCCCAGGTCGGCGGCAACTTCATCGACGTGGGTCGTGAGCAGTACCTGGTTCGTGGCCTGGGCCTGGTCAGGAATGCCACCGACATCGGCAATATCGTCCTGAAGACCGACGACGGCACACCCATCTACGTGCGCGACGTCGCCACCATCGTCGAGGCCGGCGCCCCGCGTACCGGCGCGGTCACTCGCGATGGCAAGGAAGTCGTCATGGGCCAGGCGCTGGCCCGTATCGGTGAGAACGCCAAGAGCGTGGTCGATGCGGTGAAAGCCAAGCTGGACACGGTCAAGCAGTCGCTACCCGCCGGCACCACCATCAAACCCGTCTACGAGCGCACCGACCTGGTCAACGCGGCGGTCGGCACCGCGGTGCGGGCGCTGGTCGAGGGTTCGATCCTCGTCGCTATCGTCCTGTTCCTTTTCCTGGGCGAATTGCGCAGCGCACTGATCGTCGTGGTGACCTTGCCACTGGCGATGCTGATCGCGTTCATAGGCATGGAGAAGGCTGGGCTGTCAGCCAACCTCATGTCGCTGGCGGGCCTGGCGATCGGTATCGGCATGATGGTCGATGGCTCGGTGGTGATGGTCGAGAACGCCTTCCGCATCATGGCTGAGCGCAAGGCGCATGGCGGGCACATCGACAGGACCGCGGCCGTGCTCGAGGCGGCCCGTGAAGTGGCAAGCCCGATCGCGTTCGCGATCGGCATCATCATCGTCGTCTTCCTGCCGTTGTTCAGCCTGCAGGGTCTGGAAGGGAAGATGTTCAAGCCGATGGCCTTCAACATCACCTTCGCCATGGCCGGCTCGTTGATTCTCGCCCTGACGCTGATCCCCGTGCTCGCGGCACTCATGCTCAAGCCGAAGGCGGAAAAGGACACCCGGTTGGTCGCGTATCTGAAACGCGGCTACGCCCGTGTACTGATCTGGTCGCTGAGCCACCGCAAGGCGGTGATCGGCATGGCCGTGGCAGCGCTGGTCGGCAGCCTGGCACTCTTTCCGTTTCTTGGTAAGGAGTTCATGCCCAACCTCCGGGAGGGGGCGATCATGTGGCGAATCACCTCGATTCCCTCCGCCTCACTCGAGGAATCGATCGATATCTCCAACCATGTCGCGCAACGAATCAAGGCGACGTTCCCCGAAGTCGAAACGACCCTTTCCATGATCGGCCGCGCGGAGAAAGGCGAGACCGCCGACGTGAATTACATGGAGGTCTACACCCCGCTCAAGCCGAAGGACCAGTGGCGCGCAGGACAAACACTGGAAAGCATCGAGGAAGCGATGCAGACCGAACTCACGGCTATTCTTCCGACCGCCGTGGTCAGCTATACGCAGCCGATTCAGATGCGCATCGAAGAGCTCATTTCCGGCGTGCGCGCGACCCTGGCATTGAAGCTCTACGGCAATGACCTGGCCGAACTGGATCGGCTGAGCGCGAGAATCAAGGACACCCTGGCCACCGTGCCCGGCGTCGCGGATCTGGGCCTGGAAGCGAACATCGGCAAACCGCAGATCCGCATCGAAATCGACCGTGATGCCCTGGCTCGATACGGCCTCAACGCGGACGACATCCTCACGGTGGTCCGTAACGGTATCGGTGGCGAACCCGTGGGTACCTTGCTCGACGGCGTCAAACGCTTCGACATCGCTGTTCGTCTGAACGACGCGAGCAAAGCCTCGTTGTCCGCCATCGAACGGATACCGGTCCGTACGCCTTCGGGCGCACTGGTTCAGCTGTCGCAGGTCGCCAGGGTCAGCACGGCCGAAGGCTACTCGTTCATCCGCCGCGAACAGCTGCAGCGGTATGCGGTGATCCAGATGGACGTGCGCGGCCGCGATATCGATGGCTTCGTCCAGGAGGCCAACGCCAAGTTGGCGCAGGCCGTGAAGCTGCCGACCGGCTATTACACCGAATGGGGCGGCGCCTTCGAGAACCAGCAGCGAGCGTTGAAGCGCCTTTCGATCATCGTGCCGGCGACGATCTTCTTCATCTTCGTCCTGCTCTACACCGCGTTCAATTCAGTGCGCTATGCGTTCCTGATCCTGGCCAACGTGCCCTTCGCCGTGATCGGGGGCATCGTCGGATTGTTCGTCACCGGGCAGTACCTCTCGGTGCCCTCTGCCATCGGCTTTATTGCCGTGTTCGGCGTGGCGATGTTGAACGGCATTGTCCTGGTGAGCTTCTTGAACGAGCAGCAGAAGGCGGGGTTGAGCGCGCGCGATGCGGTCATCCGGGGAACGGCACTGCGACTACGCCCCGTACTGATGACGGCCAGCGTGGCAATCCTTGGACTGGTGCCCATGTTGCTCTCGTCCGGCGTCGGCGCAGAAACGCAGCGACCGCTGGCGACCGTCGTCGTGGGCGGGTTGATCACTTCGACGTTACTCACGCTCGTCCTCCTTCCCCTTCTCTACGACTGGATGGAGCAGCGCAGGGCCACACAAGCATCCCTTTCCTGACAGGAGCACACCCATGTCTTCCACGTTCGATGATACTAAGGCCGACGGCGACGGTGATCTCACCGATCTGCTGGGCGAACTACGCGTCCTGCTGCCGGCTTCGCAACTCCTATCGGGCTTCCTGATTGCCGTTCCGTTCGCGCCCGGCTTCGCAAGGCTGGTCGGGCACGAGCAACATATCTTTCTTGCGACCTTCGTCTTCTCGCTGATCAGCCTGGTCATGCTGAGCGGACCGGCGATCCAGCATCGGTTGATCCGCCCACTGCGCGACCGCGAGCGCTTCAAGGTGATCGCAGGACGACAGATGCTGGCGGGCGCGGTGACGCTGGCTGTCGCCCTTGTGCTGGTTACTCAACTGGTGTTGTCTGCAGTGATGGGCGACACCTTGGGCAACATCGCGGCAGCAGCACTCGGGACGCTGATTGCGCTGATGTGGTGGGGCCTCCCCTGGTGGCTACGCGGTCGCGGGCACGTCTAGCGCGCCCGCTTACATCACCCAGCGAAGCATCCCACCCGCCGCCACGAGGGGCACGGCAAGCTTCGCCAGCGCACGGAAGCGCACGGGATGGCACCTACGGACGCTCATGCAAAGTCTCGGACAGCCCGTACGTTCAATGACTTCCGTCCCAACCGGCCCTTTCTTCGTAACGATTTCCCCCGCCATACCCTTGAAGAAGACGCTTCGGAAGATGACGATCAAGGCACCACACCGCCGGCGCAAAAGGAGAATGCCATGGCAAACCGTGTTCCCTCATGGATACGTGAATCCTTCGAGAGCTTCGCTCTCGGCCCCATTACGAACGATGAGATGCCGGGCACCTGGCTATCCATCAGCACCGATACACCCGGCGATCATCGACTCAGCGCCGACTACGGAGATCCAAAGCCGCTGCCTTCTTATGGCGATGGCACGTATGTGCTGGTGAATGGTCCGGGCTTCGTTTCTTTCAAGCTGAACAAGCCGGTCGCGAGTCTCTACTTCGGCGTCTGGTCACTGAGTGGGAGCGAAGGCAGCGTACACGCTCGTTATTTTGGTGCGAACGGCAAAACCCTCGCGGAGATCGACCATCAGGTCATCCAGACCGGCAGTTACGGCTATTACAGGTATTCAGCCGACGTCATCGCCGGTGTGGATATCTCACGAAATAGCACCTCGCCGGACGACGTCTGCATTGATAACTTCGCAAGCTTCGACGAAAATCAGCTCGAGAAGCTGAAGGCGACCACTAAAACGAACCTGACGATCGACGATCTATCGAGCTAGCATCGGTCGCAACTGCTTGTCCCGTCGCATTCACGCCGCGGCAAGACGAAACGCGAAGCCGAAGTACCGATCCAGCGAGCGTTCCGGATGAAACGGAATGATGCAGGACCGCAGCGGGTTCTCCCAGCGGTCCTGCAGCTCGTAACCGAGCTTTGCGAGGCCACCGAGGAATTCCCGTTCCGCCGTGATCCGGTACGGACAACACGCCGTACCGATGTTCTGCACCGTGAAATACGACTCACGCATATGGATGGGCACGGAATTGAGCAGCAGGAACTTCGGCTTACGGGCCATCGCCGCGAGTGCATCCTCGAGCGAATAGCTCAGGTACTGCAGCGATCCGGCGGCAAACAGTACGTCGGCACCCGAGGCTGCCCCCACCTCGTCGGCAAAATGCAGCCTTCGGGAGGGATCGTGCTGGGTCGCCCATTGCGCTCCGGATGCGTTCACTGCGGGCACGTCCATCACCGTCCAGTTCAGGCTCGACGGATAGGCCAGGTACTTCTGATAGGCGTAGTAGGCGATGCCGATATGTCCACCGATATCGAAGACACGATGTGCACCCTCGGCGAACCAACGGCCCAGCCAGTAGATCATCGGGTAGTCGTTGATGAACACCCGGCGGGTCCGCTCGCGATACAACTCGGCGGACTCGGTATTGTCGTAGCCACTGACGCTCGACGGCGGAATGCTCGCCTGGGCCTCGTCGAAGGAGGCGAAGACACCCCGGTAGAGATTGTGCGTCAGGGCGTGGTGGGCGAAGAATCGCCGGGTGTAACGGGCTTCCTGAAAATGGCGTAACAACGGCAGCCGTGCCGTCGCCTCCGTACGGGTGGAGTCGACATGGGTGTTCATGGACAACTCGTGCAGCTTCGGCAACGGCAGCATGCGCCGACCCATCCTTGCCGAATATACCTCCCGCGATTTAGGTCGTCCGACCTAGGGATTTCTTTCGAATATCCGAGCGCACGCGGTGCAGCCCCCGGTAAACCCAGCGAACCGGGCCGACCATGTGAAAACCCGCGGTCGCGCGAGTGGAACGCACGACGTACAGTGAACCGCAGGATTCGACGCGGGTCGCGAGAAGGCGCTTGTACTGGTTGTCACCGTAGCCAAAGCTGACCCGTTCCCCCGGAAAGCGATCGATCAGGGCCCGCACCGCCTGGAACACGGCGACCGATCCTATGCCGATCTTTGCTACCTCGTCGTCGTAGCCGAGGTCGTCGACGAGATACGTGCCGCCAAGACGATAACCGTGCACATAAGCGAGTGGCCTGCCGTCCCGAATCACGACGTGACCGATGAGGTGCCCCGCGTCAGCCAATCGTTGGAACAAGGCAAGGCGTTGGGGTGCCTCCCAGTCGATCGGCAGATCGGCGTGATGCCAGGTTCGCGCGTAGAGTTCGTTCATGAGCCGGCAGTACTCGGCCATCTCATCGCCGCGATCGAAGACGCGCAGCGTGGCGTCGCCACCGAGCTTGCGATAGGCGCGGCCGACTCGCTGGACCTGATCGGCGCGTTTCTTCTTGTCCATCCCCGCAAGCCACGCCTCGGAGGACGGCTGCGGATCGATCGACCAATGAACCTGATCCAGAAGGTTCGCCGCCACCGTACGGAAACCGCCCCCGTGAGACAAGGCAGCTGCCAATCGATTGGGCAGGTCGGCTTCCTGGATGCGCAGCACGCAGACGCTGCTGTCGCCGGCAAGCTGCCGTGACACCAGAAGCTCCACCGTCGCACGTTCTTCGTCGCTGGCGACGACACCTGAGCCCAACAGGCGCAGCGCCGCACCCCGGTAAAGCCTGACCTTGCGCCCGGCCAGATCGAGTCGCGCGGTGTGATCGATCGCCAATAGCGGTGCGTAGCCGGCGACACGACCCTGGCTGTCGCGCACCACGATCACATGAGGCACGGTGCCGTCGTCCCGACTCTCGACCTCGAAAGCGATCCAGTCCGGATGTTGCACGATGCCACTGGCCGCTCCGGGGCGTTCGGCCACAGCAGCGAGTTCATCGCGTATGGCGCGAAGCTCATCGACTGTATGCAGGATAATGCTCAGGTAGGTCATGGACTGGCCTTCACCGCGGATGGCTGGACGAACTGAAGGGCACGCAGGAAGACACGGCCGGGCGGCCCCAGACGGCGGCTGATGCCCGCCATCAACTGCAGGTCGTCATTCGTCCAGTAGCGAACGATGACGCTCATGGGAGCGTAGACGGCGAGAAAGACGGCCGCGCCGGCCAGGAAACCCAGGCGCGAGGGCGTCACCATGGTGGTGCCCCACGCCGCGGCGGTCGCCACGAGGCCGACCGCGAACAATCGAGCCATGGCGGCGACCGGCAGCGCACCGCTGGTCGCCTTGCGCAGGTAATGAATGGCCAGCGCCATCTCGACGATACGCGTGGCCGCGTACGTGACGACCGCCCCCGCGAGACCGAACGTCGGAATCAGCGCCACACCGAACACGGCATTGGCGGCGACGGCGACCGTTGCGATGCGTATGCGATCGTCCTGGCGATCCACCACGGTCTGGAAGGCGGCGATGCCGTTGCCGATCAGCAGCAGCCCGCCGAGGACGAGGGTCGCTTCGATCGCCGGGATCGCGTCTACATAGCGATTGCCATACATCAGCCTGACGATCTCAGGCGTGGTGACCAGGCCGAGGCCCGCAATAGCGATGCCCACGGCCCAATAGAAACGGGTGGCCTCGGAGAGGAAGCGTGCCGCACGCGCCGTCCCGCTCTCGCCGAACGTCTTCGCCATGTAGGGCAGCAGCGTCGAGGTAAGACCCACCGAAAACAACTGAACGGCGCCACGTGTCAGCGTCCCGGCGATGGCGAAGTAACCGACGGCCACCGAACCCGAAAACGTGTTCAGCAAGAAGACCTCGATGGTACCCACGCGGAAGGAGCCCATCAGCACGAGCACCGCGGTCAGCTTCAGATGTCGATTCACCCGGGCGTTCGTGGCCGGGGGAATCGGTCCGGGTGCGAACGGGCGACAATAGTGGCGGTACGAAAGACGGTTGACGAGATTCAGCAGCAGACAGGCGACGGCGAACAAGGCGACGAAGGTCACCAGGTCCGCGTGTAACACCATGGCACCCAGCACGAAGAGCATGCCGACGACGCCGCCGGCCACCGTGGCGATGGCCTCCGGCTCGAAGCGCTCCTGACCCTTGCCGATGGCCACGAGTACCGCATAGTTGGACTTGGCGACGACCGCGATCACCACCAGGACCATGATCGGTAGCAGCGAGGTGCCCCACTCGGCCGGACTGGCAAGAGCCGCGATGGCGGCGAAGAGTCCGATAACGACCAGCGAACTGACGGTCTGGATGCGCGAGAAACGCGCGGCGAGACTGGACGCGAGCCCCGGGTCGCCCATGCCGTCCGCCTCGGCGATGAACTTCGTCGACGAGGTGGTAAGCGCATGGTTGGAACACACGATCAGCCAGCCGCAGAGCCAGACCGTAAACGCATAACGACCGAAATCCGCCGGCCCCAATGAACGAGCGATCCAGACGCTCATCAGCAGCCCGAGCGCATACTCGATATACGTCGACACCGTGACGATACCGATACTGCGCAACACGGCAACGCGACGGTTCATGGCGCGCTACCGAGAAGGTTCGACGGATGCGTGAGACCGGAGCCCGGAGGCTGCTTCATCATCCACTGCGCGACGCCGGCACCGCGATTGTTCCAGTTGAATCGGCGCAACGTGTCCGAGATGGACGCGCAGGACTCGCTATACGACGACGAAAGCGCTGCGAAGCGCTTCTTCAACGCCGCCGCCTTCGCGGGATCTTTCTCGAAGTAGTACGCGGCGGCCACCGGCAAGCCCAACTCGACCGTATGACCATCGCTATACCATCCCTCCGACTCCTGGATCTTCATCAGGGCGTCCGTCTTCGCGTGCGATGAGGACCAATACCAGGCAATCTGCCCTCCGGCGCCGGAGCATTCGTTGCGCCAGTCGTGCGGATGGACGAGTAACGAGGGATCGATCCAGCCGTAGCGCTCGAGATACGCGCCGAAGGCGGTGATCATCGGCGGGATGCGGGCATCGTCCGTCACCAGCCACGCGTGCCACAGGCCGTCCACGATGTTCTCGCTCATCCACGGCGAGGCACCCCGCACATCGTCCGCGCCGCCCGGATCGTTCTCATGCATGTTCCAGCTGTTCCGCCAGGAGCCGTCGTCGCCCAGCCCGTCCGGATTGGCACGCTGCTGGTCGCTCAACCAGCCGACGCGTGCTTCGATCCGCTCGCGGTAGCTTTTATCGCCAGTGAGTTCAAAAGCCGCCACCGTCTCGATCAGGCCCAGTCCGGCGAGGCGCTCGGTGAAATAGTCATCGGGATGCCTGTAAGGTCCCGGTGCGCCGTTCCAGCCACCGCTGTTCCACAAGTCGGCCATCTTCGCGACCGTGGAAGCGTCGTGCATCGAGTCGTCACCGGTCAGCGCGACAGCGAGCAGGATCGGCTCGATGTAGACGTACTTGACGTCGCAGGGTTTCCCGTCCGGCAGCCAGCCGCCACCGCAGATCGGACTCACGGCCGGCCCGTCACGCTTGATACCCGCCATATACCAGCGATAGCTCTCTTCGGCCGCCTCGAGGTAGTCCGCTCGCCCGGTGCGTACATAGGCCTTGAACAGGGTCGACGGCCGGTCGAACAGCCAGGCGGTGGTGTCCTTGACCGGCATCGCCGCCGCCCATTTGAACTGCGCATCGACATAGCGTGCATAAGGTTCGTCGCGCGTGGCGACAGACTGGGGCCCGGCGATCAGCGACGCGGTCAGCCACTCGGGCGTCAAGGTGCCCAGCGCCGCGGGACGATCCTTCACCATCCCGCGTGAATACGGCCATGCCGGCAGGTCGGCGGTACGGGGCTGGCCCAGCGCGAAATAGTACGCCCCTGGCGCCGCCATGAATTCGGCGCGCACGGCGCGAAGGCTGCCATCACGGAAATGCCAGGTGAGCATGCGTGTTATCGCGGCGGGCACTTCCTTGCCATGTGAGTCGAGGATGCGAAGCTGCCCGGTGTCGCGCAGCGCGCCAGGCGGTAACGGAATACCGACGGACACAGGCAGGTTGTCGCCCTGCCCGGCGATACGCTGCACGTTGATGCGTTGCGCTGCGACCACGCCAGCCTCAGCGGAGCGAGCGCCCTGCGATGCCAGGGACGCCGCGAGCGCGAGCAGGCAGCCGATCACGAACAGCGAATGAGTTTTCATGCCACCGACGCGGTGGGCAGGTTCGCGCCGGCCAGGTGGTACTCCCAGGTCAGTGCGGTGCGCACGATGAAGTCGAGGTCGTCATAACGTGGCGTCCAGCCCAGCTCCTGGCGCAGCCGGTCGCTGCAGGCGATGAGCTTGGGGATATCGCCGGGCCGCCGTGGCAACTCGATGATGTTGAGGGCATGACCGCCGACGCGCGCAACGGCATCGACGACTTCGCGCACGCTATAGCCGTGGCCGTAGCCGCAGTTGAGCGTCAACGACGCACCACCATCGCGCAGGTGATCCAGCGCCCGCAGGTGCGCGGCTGCAAGGTCTTCGACGTGGATATAGTCGCGCACACCGGTGCCGTCGGGGGTGTCGTAATCCGTGCCATAGATGGACACGCTGCGGCGCTTGCCGACCGCATGCTCGCAGGCCACCTTGATCAGCAACGTGGCCTCCGGCGTCGAATGGCCGATCCGCCCCAGCGGATCGCAACCGGCCACGTTGAAGTAACGCAGGATGACATGCCGCACCGCCCCCGTCGCCGACCAGTCGCGGAGCATCGTTTCCGACATTAGTTTCGACGTGCCGTACGGATTGATGGGCCGTGTCTGGGTGTTCTCGTCAGCCACACCGGCGTCAGTCGTACCGTATACCGCCGCCGTGGAGGAAAAGATGAACTTGTCCACGCCAGCCTGCGCGCAGCAGGCCAGGAGGTTCCGCGTATTGCAGGTGTTATTGCCGTAGTACTTGAGCGGGTCGCTCATCGACTCCGGCACCACAGTGTGGGCGGCAAAGTGCAGCACCGCATCCACCTGGTAGGTCTCGAGCGTCCGCGACACCAGTTCACAGTCGCCGACGTTCCCCTCGACGAAAGCCGCACCGCGGACCGCTTCGCGAAAACCGGTGGAAAGGTTGTCGATCACCACCACGCGATCGCCACGGGCGACCAGTTGCTGCACCGTGTGACTACCGATATATCCGGCGCCACCGGTGACCAGGACCGTATTCATGGGTGCCTCCCGGCGTTCGCCGGCGGGAAGTTGTGTGAGAGCCAGCCACCGATCCCGTCGAGCAGTCGGGCACGGTCACCGGTGAGGATGTAGGTGTGGTCGGTCTCGGCGGCATAACGCGTGGTGACCGCCGGGTGGCTCATCACCTTGCCGAAGCACTCTCGGAACTGCCGCGCGTGGTTGAAGTAGTTGCTGATGCCACCGGAGTAGACGAGGTAGAGCTTCATCCCGCGCTCGACCATGCCGGTGAAATCCGCGATGACTTCGTCCCGCGGCGCCGGTGCCACGGCAAATACAGGCTGGGCGGCCTTCGGAGTGACCGAAGCGTCCCCGCCCCCGCGGCGCGTGAGCCGGCGCGCCCAACGCGCCGGGTCGACCAGGCGTGGCAGGTAGTGCCTGAGCTTGTAGCCAAGGGTGCGGAACGCATAGCCGTCGAGGAACACGGCACCGGATACGCGCGGATCGGTGGCGGCGACCACGTGGGCGTTCTGCGCACCGGAACACAAACCTACGAGCACGAAGCGCTCACAGCCGGCGCGTTCGGCCAACAGTTTCATGGCATCGTCGACATCCGCGCAGACCTGCTGCGTGCGTGTTTGCTGTCCACCGCTGGCACAGCTGTCGCCGAGCGTCGACAGATCGAAACGAAGGGTCGGATATCCAGCGGCGTTAAGCTGCCGGGTCAGCTCCACATGCAAACGGAACGGACCGATGCGGTGGACGAGACCCGCGTTGAGCACGATAACGCCCGTCGCTCCGCGAGCGCCTTCGGGCACGCCAGCGATACCGACCAGGTGCCGGGCGCGGCCAAAGCGATGGGCTTCCTCGCGCATCACGCGACCTCCTTCAGCCGACCGGTCACGGCCTGGATGAGCGGATGCGAAAGGATCGCCGTCTCCAGCCGCTCCAGATCGTTCCACGGCGTCGGCGGCGTGATGGTAGCGACACGACCGCGGTGCGAGACAATGCGCTCCCAGCTCCGGCCGGACGACGCGGGCATGGAGTCCAGGACCAGCGTCGGCACATTGGCAGACGCTACGCTCAGCGCAGACAGCTGGTGGCGCAGGCTCTCGGCGATATCGAAGCCGAGCCACTGCTCTGCCACGTCGCTGTGACTACGCGGCGCGTTGAACCGACCTGCATCCTCGCGAAGCGCCGCCTGCATGGCGTCGAGTTCGGCCACGTAGTGGCCACCGTCGAGTACCGGATCCCAGGCGATCACTTCGCTGAAGCGTGCCTGCTCCGCGGCGGCAAGGGCGACACTGCCGCCCAGGCGGGCGCCAAAGGCGACGATGCGGTCCACCCCGGCGCGACGGCGAAGCTCGACCGCCGCCGTCGCCGCGTCGCGCACGCAACGCTCCCAGTCCACCTCCGCACTGCCGCCAGCGGAATCGCCGGTGCCGTGATAGTCGAAGCGCAGGACGGCCATGCCTTCCTCGGCCAGCGACTGCGCTAGTTGGCGGTAGAGCCGGTGGCAGCGGATCAGGTCCTGGCCGAGCGGCGGGCACATCAGCATGGCGCGACGTGCCGGAACGGACGGCGCGTGATACATGCCGAACAGACCGGCGTCCGGGCCAAAGAAGAACGGCATGTCAGCATCCTGGCGCATCGTTATCTCCGGTAAACCACGCCGACGAAGAATTCGGTCTCGCGGTAGCTCTGGCCGACCGCATCGCTGTTACGACGCTCGCGCGCCACCGAGGCGTGCCAGCTCCAGTGACGGTTCCACTGCTGGCCGAGGTCCAGGCCCAGGCGTACCGTGTTGTCCTTGCGATCGAACGAGTCGTATTTGGTTTTTTCGTACGTACCGAAGCCGGTGAGGGTCAGCGTCGGCCTCAGGCGATAACCCACGCCGGCGCTGACACCCTTTTCCGTCTGGTCGAAGGTGTTGTCGGAGAGGTAGCGAAGCTGGCTGTACGACGGCGAGACCGTCACGCTCAGGCGCGGCTGCTGCCAGACCCAGCTCGCCTCGAGGCGCTTTTCCTTGTAGACCTCCGAACCGATGACGGCACTGCCCGTACCGATACCCGTGGCGGCACCGCGGCCGAGGCCGCCAGTATTGGCAAAGGGGTCGATCGCTTCGGTGCGGTCCGCGGTGGACCCGTTGGCTGCCAGCAGCCCGGGTGTCGTGATGATGTCTTGCGCCGCGTCCGCGTACTGATAGGTCCCGGCCACGCTCAGCGAGTTCTGCACCGTCGGCTGCCAGCCGATCTGCAAGCGCACCAGCGGGGACGTCGCATCGCGTCCCTGGTCGAAGTTCAGGCGTGTTCCGCCAATCAGGACATCCGCATCGAAATGCGCCAGCGTGCTCGTATAGCGTAGGTAGGCCTCTTTCCGGTCGTAGTTCGCGCTACTGGGCTGCTTGTCGAAGTCGACCCTCTGGAATTCGAGATTGCCGGACAGTGTGTCGGTAGGATTGAGGTCACGGTACACACGAAATGCGGCCAGAGCGCGCGACGAATCGAACTCGTTCACCTTGGACGCGTAGCTGTCGATGTAGCGCAACTCGACCTGCCCGCGCGCCGCATCGCCGAAGCGCATGCGCAGCGTGGGTCCGACGACGACCACGTTGGTCTGCTGTTGGTTACCGGGGGAATCGGCAGCCAGCTGGTCCACCGGCTGCACGCCGGCATAGTCTTCCAACGAGAAGTCGAGGCGCTCGGGAATCGCGGTCCAGTTGGCCTGGGCGGCCAGCTGGGTCTGTGTCTGCGAGTCGAAGTCGTTCTCCAGGTACTTGCGGTATTCCAGCGTGCCGGCCACGTTCGCCTGGAAGGTGGAACCCAATTGGGTGTACTGGAACGTCGCGCCCGGCGTGAAGACGTTCTCACTTATCGGCTGGTCGGACGACAACGCGATGTTGTTGCTGTGCTCGAGTCCTGCATAGAGCGTGTAATCGAAGGTACCCGCGAGCGCCATGGTGGGTGCCGACGCGAGCCCGATCACAATCGCACGGGCGAGCCTTGTCGATGCCGGCATGTTCCCTCCCTTAGCCCCTGTGTGCGTGGAACGCCTGCCGGTCGTTCCACGCGAGCGTCGTCCTTACGGCGACTGATTGAAAACCACGCCCGCGAGCTTGGCGGGATCGAAATTGGCGACGGCCTGGTTGATCGAGGCCGGCGTGTCGCGTCCGTATCCGGCAACGATGACGACAAAGTCGGCGAGGTCCGCCAGAATGCGTGCATCCGGCGAGCCCTTGACCGGTGGTCCGTCAAGGAAGAGGTAGCGATCCGGATAGCGGCAACGCAGCGAATCGAGCACTGCGCGCATGCGGAAGGAAGAGAAATACTCGCCACTGTTCTCGCGTGATTTCCCCGCTGGGATCAGGCGCAGGCGAGGCACGCCCGTGTGGTACATGATCGACGCGATGCCGCGCGAGGGATGCTCGAGGAAATCGATGAGCCCCCCGGTCCGTGGTTCGACGCCCAGCGCCTTGTGCTGATTCGGATAGCGCAGGTTGCAGTCCACCAGCAGGCTGGTCTTGGCCTCGTCGAAGGCGAATGCCGCCGCCAGGTTACGGGTGACGAAGCTGCCTCCCGAACGCGGACTGACGGCGACCACCAGCGTGATGAAGTTGCTCTCGCCCGCCATCTCGAGCAGGCGCGTGCGGATGCCGCGAAAGGCATCCGATTGCTGGCGTACCGATTCCTCTCGATGAATCAGCCGCTTGCGCTCGCAATCGATGGGCGCCAGCGCGCCGGCTTCTTCGCGCATCCGCGCGATGGAGTGGCTGGGCATGGCATGCCCGTCGCCGTGATGGGCGTCGTCATGATGATCGGCGAGCATATCGCTGAATTCCGTGTTGTCCGCGGCCAGTTTGTTCATGGTCAGCCCTTCATCCTCATCCAGAACAGCAGCAGGTACACCGCGCCGACACCGGCGACGATCAGAGCCAATGCCATGTTGTGCAGGTGGTCACGCCGGCGGTCGCGCGGCGTCGGATAGAACGGGATCGAAGCGAGCACAGGGAAGCCCGTGGCACGCTCGAGCTGACCGACCGAGCGCACCCGGGGATCGAAGCGGGCGACCGCGAAGAGCAGGCCGAAGGGAATCACAAGGGACAGCGCGAGGCCGGCCAGGCCGAAGTGCATGAAGCGGAGGCCGGAGGGCACCAGCGGCATCACCGCAGGGTTCTGTACCAGGAAGGTCAGGCCACGCTGCTCGGCGTCGAGATTCATCGACACGCGTGCGTTCTCGCGACGCTTCAGCAGATCCTGGTAGACATCGCGATTGACGTTGTAGTCGCGGGTGAGTTCGGCGATGACATTCTCCGAACTGGCGATGCGCTTGCTGCGTTCGAGCTCGGTCTGCAACATGGCCTCGCTCGCGCCTGCGCGTGCCGCACTGGCGGCAGCGTCACCGCGCACGGCAGACAGCTGCAGGCGCATCTGCTGGTAGACCGGGTTCATCGTGGTCGAATGGTCAATCGGCATCGGTCCGCCGGCCGCGCGCTGCGCGTCGGCCGTCTGGGCCTGCTTGCGCACGTCCTCGATCTGATGGCGCAGGCGAATCACATCCGGGTAATCCTCGGTGTAGTTGAGCAGCAACTTGTCCAGCTGGCCCTGCAGATCGCCGAGCTGCGTGGTGTAGATGCCGCCGACCGTCTGCACCGCATTGACTTCGGATTCGCCATTGATCTGTGCGGCGAGCGACGCGGCCTGCGACTGCTTCTGCATGTAATCCATGCGATTGTTTTCGATCTGCATGCGCAGCTGGCTGATGCGCGAATTGGTGTCCACGTCGTTGCCCGGCCGTGCATCGGCATTGGCGTCGCGATAGGCCTTGAGCTTGCCTTCGGCGTCGGTCAGCTTGGCGCGATACGCCTCGACCTGGCTGTTGATGAACTCGTACGCTTCGCGGCTTTCGCGCTGCTTGGAGGCCAGGCTCTCGCTGATGAACAACTGGCCGAACGCACGGGTCACCTCGAACGCGCGCTTCGGGTCCGAGTCGAAATAGGTGATGGTGATCAGGTTTTCGCGGTTGTTGATGATCTTGGTGCGACCCTTGATACCCTCGATGATCTTGTCGCGATCCAGCGCGGACGGGCTGTTTGCCAGCCAGCCTCCGCTGCGCAGCACCTCGTCGAGCACGCGGCGGCTGAAGATCACGTCGCGGGCGATGCCGGCACGATTCTTGTTGCCGGTGGCCGAGGCCGCGCCTTCCATCAACGGCGTGATGATGCTGCTTTCCTCGGCGAGGATGGTCGTCGACGCTTCGTACTTTTTCGGCCAGACCATGCCGACGCCAAGGGCGAGCAGCGCGATGACCGCGAAGATCACGCCCATCGTCACACGGCGCCTGCGTGCTTCACCGATCAATGCGGGCAGGATGCCCGTGAAAGGAACAAGTTCCCCGCTCATCACATACCCCTGTCAGAAAGCGCGCTGCGGTACCGTAATCACGTCGCCGGGCTGTACCGGGTAGTTGTTGCTCAGATCCCCTTGCTGAAGAATTTTCTGCAGCTGGACCGCATAAGCCTGGGTCGCGCCGCCCGAGCTGCGCCGATAGAGTTCGGTGCGATCGGGCGCGGCAAACTCGGTCGTCCCGCCAGCGGCGAGCACGGCATCGAGCACGGTCATGCCCTGCCGGTAGGGAATGGAAATGGGACTGCGCACCGCACCGGTGACGCGAACGCGCGAGAGGTATTCGTGACTGCGCAATGCCGTAAGGATCACGGCCACCTGCGGGTCGCGGATGTACTGAGCCAGCTTCTGCTGGATCTCCGCCCCTACCTGGTCGGTCGTGCGCCCACCGGCGGCGACATCGCCCACCAGCGGTACGGTGACCTTCCCGTCCGGTCTCACCGGAACGCTGACACTGAGGTCCGGGTTATGCCAGACCGTGACCTGTAACTGGTCGTCGACACCGATCAGATACGACTCGACCGCCGGATTGGCGGCGTCCATCTTCGGTGGTGCCGAGGTGATTCCGCCTGTCGCGCATGCCGTCAACATGACGGTGGCAAACACTGTGGCGACGCGATTCCAACGCTTCATGATGACACCTGCCCCTGTGACTTCGCTCGGTCGGTATCGTCGTGTCGATAGGGGTCCACGTCCATTCCAACAGCCCGCCTATGCCATTCGACCGACGCGCCGAACCTTGCGAAGTGCGCCATGCTTGTCGCCCCGCGAAACGAGGAGGACCAGGTTTGTCGGAAGCCGTGGACATCGTCGGGCGACTGACCCATCCCGCAGTCCAGGGGCTGCTTCTGGCCCTGCTCTCGACGGCACTGGTCCTGTGGCGGCGGCCTCGCACGGCGGCGTTGGCGGCGGCGCTCGCCCTGGCCTGGATCTGGATCGCGTCCACGCCCGTACTGGCGCTGCACCTGCGTGACGGACTGGCCACCGTCCCGGGATCCTCCACACCGCACGCCGACGCGATCGTCGTGTTGGGCGGCGGCAAATTGCCGGTGGCCGACTGGTCGCGCACGACGACGCGCGCCGGTCGCGGGCTGACCTTATGGCGTGACGGCTTTGCGCCCCTGCTGCTGGTCTCCGGCAGCGATCAGGCCGACGACCTCGCGCGGGGATTTACCCTGTCCGGGGTTCCCGGAGGCGACCTGCGTGTGGAAAGCCGCAGCGTCAACACGCACGAAAACGCGCTAAATTCGGCCGCCATGCTCAAGGCAGATGGCCTGTCAGATGTGCTGTTGGTGACGTCGGCCATCCACATGCGCCGGGCGGCCGGATGTTTCCGGCACGAGGGCATCGTCGTGACTCCCGTACCCGCGGAGGACGGCCACGGGAAGCTGGTCGTCGCGCCCGGCTGGTTGCCGCGCCGCGACGCGCTGACCCTGACTGCCCGCTGCCTCCGCGAGTATCTGGCCCTCTGGTTCTATCACCGCCGCGGCTGGATGTGACCGGAAACTGGCCCGCTGACGCGGGATCGCCGATGAATCGGCTCCTGCAACGACGTGGGCGGCGTCAGAGAGCGGCGACGATACCGAGCTGTTTCAGCACCACCTGCTCCCACACCCCGTCCAGGTCGCCGTCCGCCAGCATGTCGTAGGCATTGCGGCCGGAGAACGCCCGCTGCGGCATGACCAGCCAGCGGGCCGCGCGGTGGCGATCGCCCACGCAAGAAACGACCAGCTGGGCCAGCGGTGGGTGGCGGGTTTCCAGGGCGTCCAGGGCCTGCTCGATCACAGCCTCGCGGGCGTCGTGCAGACGCGTCAGCTCCGAGGCCAGCTCGGCATAGGTAGGTGCTTTCATCGACATGGCGCGGTTCCCCGGAGGCTTTGGGGGAACGCTAGCGTCGCTGGCCCGCGGCACGCTTGTACGCCTATGAGGCGACTTCTAGGGATCGCCGGTTTCGATCTGCAGGGAGGTCTTGCCGTCGCGACGGACAAGCCCAGGACCGAACTGAACGACTTTCGCGTCCTTCAGCACAACGGTGTAGTCCTGATGGGAGAACGAAAAGCGGCCCGGTCGACGGTCGATCCAGCTCATCACTTCGAAACCGATCATGTTCCGGTCCGAATCGGGCGGGCCGAGATGGTCGACAACCTCGTTTCGTGGCGTGCCGACTTCCAGTCGGGCAATCTTCGAGGACATCCCCGCGCAACCGGCCAGGCCGGCCGTCAGCAGAGCCACGGCGATCGCTCGTTTCATCCTCACTCCCGTCAAGGTGCGGCACCCGCCGGATGGTAGCGCACTGACGCAAAAGCGTGCGACTCATCCGCCTGGCATGACCTGCTTTTCAGCGCACCGTCGAGGGAGGCGCCGGCATCACCGACGGCGACGCCGCCTGGCCGACGGGCTTGCCATGGGGATCCAGCACGTGACCTTGCGCGTCCACGGCGTGCGTATTGGCATTCTGCACGCGGCGGGTGACGCCCGGATTACCCGGCTGCACGGGACTCAGCCCGCGTTCGGTGGCGCCTGCGTCGGAAGCGGGTTGAACAGGCATCGAGGCCGGGTTGGCCTGCCCCGGACTCGGCGCGGCGGCAGGATTCGCTCCTGGCGTCGCGGTGGGCACGGACGCCGGATTCGGCGTCGTCTGGCCGATCGCCGTCGACGACAGGAGCAACAACGCCAGCAGGCGGGAGGGGTGTAAGGGCATCGCAGGCTCCGGATGCATCGCGGGAACGACGCTTGCGTCAGCCACGCTAGTCCGGCGCATGTGAAGCCTTCGCGTCCCTGCTAGGCTCTTCCGATCCCATCCCGGAGACACCCGATGCTGCTTGCCCTCGCTTTTGCCCTTGCCACTGATAGCGGTTTCGACGCGCGTGTCCAGGCCGCCAAGGCATTGGAGAAGAATCCGGAGGGCAAGGCCTGGCAAGGCGCTTTGTGGGACAAGATAGGCAACCCGGCCACGGACGCGCTGAAGGACTGCATCGCCAGCAACAGCCCCGCGGACAAGACGCCATTCACCATTGTCGCGACGATCGACGCCAAGGGCCGCTCCAGCGACGTGGCGGTCCAGCCGGAAACGCCGGTGGCGAAGTGCTTCACCGGCCAGTTTGCCGTCTGGACCCTGCCGCCACCGCCGAAGAAGCCGGCGCCCTATCCGTTCGAGATCGACGTCTCGATGGGACAGTAAGTCAGTTCAGTTCGTCCGGATGCGGGCCCATGCGGTTGCCCGCATCCAGTCCGTCGATCGCCTTCATCTCATCGGCTGACAGTTCGAAATCGAACACGTCGATGTTGGCCTTGATGCGTTCGGGCGTGACGGATTTCGGGATCACCATGTGCCCGAGCTGTACATGCCAGCGAATCACCACCTGTGCCGGCGTCTTGCCGTGCTTCTTGCCGATGGCGACAAGGGCATCGTTCTTCAGCAGGTCGCCGCCCTGCCCCAAGGGGCTCCAGGATTCGGTGATGATTTTCAGCTTCGTATTGGCAGCGACGACATCGCGCTGCGCGAAGTCCGGATGCAGTTCGATCTGGTTGACCACCGGTACCACGCCGGTTTCCGTCACCAGGCGTTCGAGATGCACTGGCTGGAAATTGGACACGCCGATCGAGCGGATGCGACCTTCGTCACGCAGGCGAATGAAGGCCTTCCAGGTGTCGACATAAAGGTCGCGTTTCGGCGTCGGCCAGTGGATCAGGTACATGTCGACGTAGTCGGTACCCAGCTTGTTCAGGCTGCTATCGAAGGCCTTTAGCGTACGGTCGAAACCCTGCTCGGCGTTCCACAGCTTGGTCGTAAGGAAGATGTCGCCACGCGCGACCCCGGATCGCTCGATGCCCTGGCGCACGCCGGCTTCATTCTTGTAGATCGCCGCGGTATCCAGAGAGCGGTAGCCAGCCGCCAGGGCGCTGGCGACGGCATCGGCTGTTTCGCCATCGGGAATCTGGAATACACCGAAGCCCAGTTGCGGGGCCTTGTTGCCATCGTTGAGGTCGAGGACCGGAACTGAAGAAGTCATGCCTTTGTCTCCTGCGGGGAACCGCCAACAATGATGCCGGACGACCCCGCATTCAACGCGTGATGGCTCAGTCGCCGCGCGCCGCGTAGTGCGTCTCGACGTAGTTGTCGAGGATGCCGACGAACTCGTCGGCGATGTTGTCACCACGCAGTGTCATGGCTTTTTCACCGTCGATGAACACGGGCGCGGAAGGTGCTTCGCCGTTACCCGGCAACGAAATGCCGATGTTCGCATGCTTGGACTCGCCGGGTCCGTTGACGATGCAGCCCATCACCGCGAGAGTGAGGTTCTCCACACCGTCGTACTTCACGCGCCACACCGGCATCTGCTCGCGCACATGTTCCTGCACAGTCTTGGCCAGCTCCTGGAAGAATTCGCTCGTGGTGCGACCGCACCCCGGGCACGCGGTGACCAGCGGCGTGAAGGCGCGCAGGCCCATCGTCTGCAGCAACTCCTGGGCGACAATGACTTCGGCCGTGCGCGACTGCCCCGGTTCGGGCGTGAGCGAAATGCGGATGGTGTCGCCGATACCTTCCTGCAGCAGCACGCCGAGTGCCGCGCTGGAGGCGGTGATGCCCTTCGAGCCCATACCCGCTTCGGTCAGGCCCAGGTGCAGGGCGTAGTCGGCACGACGGGCGAGATCGCGATACACCGCGATCAGCTCCTGCACGCCCGAGACCTTGCACGAAAGGATGATGCGGTTGCGCGCAAGGCCGAGGTCTTCCGCACGCGCGGCGGAATCCAGCGCGGAACGGATCAACGCTTCGCGAGCTACATGGCCTGCGTCCCACGGGTCGGCACGGCGGGCGTTCTCGTCCATCAGGGCAGCGACCATGGACTGGTCCAGCGAGCCCCAGTTGGCGCCGATACGCACGGGCTTGTCGTAGCGAATCGCCATCTCGATGATCGAGGCGAACTGCGCATCTTTCTTCTTGCCGAAGCCGACGTTGCCCGGATTGATACGGTACTTGGCGAGTGCCTCGGCACAGGCCGGCTCGCCTTCCAGCAACTGGTGGCCGTTGTAGTGGAAGTCGCCGATCAGCGGGACGGAGACGCCCATCATGTCCAGGCGTTCACGGATGCGCGGCACGGCGGCAGCAGCGGCAGGCGTATTCACCGTAATGCGGACCATCTCCGAGCCCGCGCGGGCCAGTTCGGCCACCTGCTTCGCCGTGGAGACGGGATCTTCGGTGTCCGTGTTCGTCATGGACTGGACGACGATCGGTGCGCGGCCGCCTACTTGCACGCGGTCGACGATCACGCCCGTGCTCTGGCGGCGGGCAGCGGCTTCCGCGGGACGGGGGCGGCTAGGGAGGTCTTCGGTCATAGCCCTGCATTTTAGCGCATTGGTATGACCGCCCGCAGACCGGAGCTCCCAGGCCGCTGTAGGAGCCGATTCATCGGCGAATGGGTGCTCGCGGCAACCGGGCCCGCTGCCGCGGGATCGCCGATAAATCGGCTCCCACACGAAGCTTCGCCGCCTAAGCGGCTCCTGCACACGCTGGCCCGATACACTGCCTGCATGAACGTACGCCACCGCAGCACCGGATTTTCCAACCGCCTTTTCGCCGAGCAGGCCCTGAGCCGCAGCGCCGGCGCGCCGCTGATCGGCGGCAACGCCGTTGAGCTGTTGATCGACGCGAGGGCCCATTTCGATGCCTGGCTCGCCGCCATCACGGCGGCGAGGCGCCACGTATTCGTCGAGAACTACATCATCCGCGACGACAGCATCGGGCAAGCCTTCCGCGCCGCGCTCGTTGAGCGTGCTCGCGCCGGGGTTTTCGTGGCCGTGATCGGCGACTGGGTCGGCTGCCTCGGCCAGTCGCGCGCGTCGTTCTGGAACGAACTCCGCGCCGCGGGCGGCCACGTGCGCATTTACAACCCACCCAGGCTCGGCAGCTCGTTCGGCTGGGTCAGCCGCGACCACCGCAAGGTGCTCACCGTGGATGGCGAGGTCGGCTTCCTGTCCGGCGTCTGCCTGAGCGAGAAGTGGCTGGGCGATCCGGCGCGCAATGTGTCGCCCTGGCGCGATACCGGCGTGATGATCCACGGCCCGGCGGTCGCGGAAATCGAACACGCCTTCGCCGACAGCTGGCAGCAGGCCGGCGAGCCGCTACCCGACGATGAACGCCTGCGGCCCACAGCGGACAGCAAGGACGCCGGTGAGGTCTCGCTACGGCTCATCGCGACCCAACCGAGCACCGCCGGCATGTATCGCCTCGACCAGATGGTCGCCGCCATGGCGCGCAAGACCCTCTGGCTCACCGATGCCTATTTCGTGGGGGTTGCACCGTACGTGCAGGCCCTCGCCGCCGCCGCACGCGATGGCGTGGACGTGCGTCTCCTTGTACCGGGCACCAGCGACATCCCCATGGTCGCCGGGATGTCGCGCTCCGGCTACCGCCCGTTGTTGAAGGCCGGTATCCGCGTGTTCGAATGGAACGGTTCGATGCTGCACGCGAAGACGGCCGTCGCCGACGGGCGCTGGGCGCGCGTGGGCTCGTCCAATCTCAATATCGCCAGCTGGCTGAGCAACCGTGAAATCGACGTAGCGATCGAGGACAACGGATTTGCCGGAAAGCTCGAGGCGCAGTACGAAGCGGACCTCGAGAACGCCACGGAAATCCTCCTGCGTGGCCGCCGGCGCCGCTCCGGCAACGAGCGCATGCGTAGCCGCTCGCCCCGTCCGCCGCGGCCACGCCATACGGGGGGCAGCTCCAGCCGTGCCGCCGCCGGTGCGTTGCGCCTGGCTAACACGGTAGGCGCGGCCCTGACCGAGCATCGCGTGCTGGGAGATACAGAAACCGGGCCGCTCATCGCCGGCGCTATCTCGGCCACCGTGCTCACGGTCATCGCGATCTTTTGGCCAGCAGTGATCGCCTGGCCGCTCGCGTTGATCGGCGCGTGGTTCGCGGTGAACCTGTCGGTAAGCTGGTGGAAGCTGCGCCAGAAGCGCAAGCGCTCACCGCCCGACCCCGGCACAGGCTCGGGCTTGGGCTCCTTGTAGGAGCCGATTCATCGGCGAACGGGTGCTTGCGTCAAACTGGCCCGCTGCCGCGGGATCGCCGATGAATCGGCTCCTACAAAGGAATGCTCGTCAGCTACGCGGTTTGAAATGCAGCGGTTGCGCTTCCGTTTTCACCGTCGGCGTCGGGCCGCAGCTGCCGCATGAGCCGCAACCATCGCCGCAACTGCCGGTCGCCGCGGTGGGCTGCAAGCGGCGACCGAGCGAACGCAACGCCGCCGAGCGGCCTTCGTGATTGAGGCTGGCCGAGATTCGCGCCATCGCGCGCGTGGAGGTCTTTGGCAAAAGCTTGCGGAAAGCCACATACGTCGCCACTGCAACGACCAGCGCGATGATCACGCCCTGGACGATGTCGAACGTGCTCATGAAAGCGCCCTCGCAATCTGGTAGGTGGCGAGCGAGGCGAGATAGGCCAGGCCAAACAGATAGCCGGCAGCCACCGCGACGTTACGCCAGGAATTGGTTTCGCGGCGGATGACCGCCAGTGTGGACATGCACTGCGGCGCGAACACGTACCACGCGAGCAGCGACAGCGCGGTGGCCAGTGACCACTGGTGTGAAATCAGCGGCCCGAGCTGCGAGGCCACCGCATCGTCGCTGCCTGACATCGCATAGACCGTACCGAGCGCGGCGACCGCCACTTCGCGCGCGGCGAGACCGGGCACCAGCGCGACGCAGATCTGCCAGTTGAAGCCGATTGGCGCAAAGACATACTCGAGCAGGCGGCCGAGCCGGCCGGCAATGCTGTAATCGATCGCAGGCTGCGTCGCGCCTTCCGGGGCACCCGGGAACGTGGACAGGAACCATAGCAACACGGTCAGCGCGAGGATGATGCCGCCGACGCGCTTGAGGAAGATCAGCGCGCGCTCCCACAGACCCAGCGCGATATCGCGCACGTTGGGCAGGCGGTACGAGGGCAGCTCCATGATCAGCGCGTGCTCGCTCTTGTCCTTGCGCAGGCGCTTCATCACGAAGGCCACGCCAAGCGCACTGAAGATGCCCGCGAAATACAGGGCGAACAGCACGACGCCCTGCAGGTTGAATACGCCCCACACCGCACGATCGGGAATGAAGGCGGCAATCAACAGCGTGTACACGGGAAGGCGCGCCGAGCACGTCATCAGCGGTGCGACGAGGATCGTGGTGAGGCGGTCGCGTGGATCCTGGATGCTGCGCGTGGCCATGATGCCGGGGATCGCGCAGGCGAAGCTCGAGAGCAAGGGGATGAACGCCCTGCCCGTCAGGCCCACGCGAAACATCATCTTGTCGAGCAGGAATGCGGCGCGCGGCAGGTAGCCGGATTCTTCGAGCACGAGGATGAACAGGAAGAGGATCAGGATCTGCGGCAGGAAGACGAGCACGGCGCCGAGGCCGGCGAACACGCCGTCGTTGAGCAGGCTGTGCAGCGCGCTGTCACCGGGAAGGAACCCTGTCACCCAGGCGCCGAGGCCGGTGATACCGGCCTGGATACCGTCCATCACCGGTTGCGCCCACGAGAACACCGCCTGGAAGATGAAGAACATCAGCGTGGCGAGGATCAACAGGCCGAACACCGGATGCAACGCCCAGCGATCGATGGCGTCGTCGATGGCCGCGGTATCACGCGGCAACGTCACCGTCTCGGCCAGGATCGAACGCACCTCAGCATGCAGCTGTTCGATGCTGGCGTTGTCGAAGGCAGTAGGAACGATCGTGGGGATGGAGGCGTCGATACGCTCGATCAGCGCCTGAGCGCCGCCACGCTTGATCGCAATGGTCTCGACCACGGGCACGCCGAGACGGCGCGAAAGCCCTTCGACATCGATGACCATGCCGCGACGACGCGCGGCGTCCATCATGTTGAGCGCGAGCACGACCGGGCGACCGAGACGACGCACTTCGAGCACGAAGCGCAGGTGCAGGCGGAGGTTGGTCGCGTCTGCCACGCAAACGATCAGATCCGGCGCGGCTTCGCCCGGATAACGACCGTGGCAGACGTCGCGGGTGATCGCTTCGTCGGGGCTGGTCGCATCGAAACTGTAGGCACCCGGCAGGTCGAGCACGTGCAGCGTGCGTCCGGAGGGCGCGATGAAACGGCCTTCCTTGCGCTCGACGGTGACGCCGGCGTAGTTGGCAACCTTCTGGCGGCCGCCGGTGAGCTGGTTGAACAGAGCGGTCTTGCCGCAGTTCGGGTTGCCGACCAGGGCGATGCGCATGGACGCCGCGCTCATGCGATGCCGTCCACGGACACATCCACCCGAGCCGCTTCGGTCTTGCGCAGCGCGAACCGCGTCGAGCCGATCTGGATCAGGAGGGGATCGCCACCGAGCGGGCCTCGGGCGACCAGCCGGACCGGTTCGCCCGACACAAAGCCGAGATCGCGCAGGCGCTGGGCGATCGGATCGGCAGGGTGAGCATCTGTAACGGTCTGGACCACGGCATTTGCACCTTTCGGTGCTTCTGAGAGGCGCAACGGGGCATACTCAAATAAGAACTGTTCGCATTGTACGCCTGTCGCTATTGCCCTGCACAGAAGTAAGAAATCGCTGCCAGTCCCGCCTAGGCAACCCGTATGATCGCCGCCTACGCAAACCGGAGAGAACCCATGTCCGCCGTCCAATTGATCCGCGAGGGAACCCTCGCCCGTCTGGTCATGAATCGTCCCGAGGTCCATAACGCCTTCGACGACGTCCTCATTGCCGACCTGACGGCCGCGCTGGACGGGATCGAAGGCGACGACGGTATTCGGGCCGTGGTGCTTACGGGCGCAGGCGCCAGCTTCTCGGCGGGCGCCGACCTGAACTGGATGCGCGGCATGGCCTCGGCCAGCGAGGCGGACAACCGGGCCGACTCCCTGCGACTGGCCACCCTGATGCGCCGCCTTCAGTTTCTGAACAAGCCGACCGTGGCCCGGGTCAACGGCGCAGCTTTTGGCGGAGGCGTGGGCCTGATCGCCTGCTGCGACATCGCCATTGCCGCCGAGGGGGCGAAGTTCGCCCTTTCCGAGGTCAAGCTGGGCCTCGTGCCGGCCGTGATCTCGCCTTACGTCATCGCCGCCATCGGCCTTCGGCAGGCACGCCGTCTGTTCATCACCGGCGAGATTTTCGGCAGCGACGCGGCGCTGGCCATGGGCCTGGTTCACGAGACGGTCCCCGCCGAGGAACTCGACGCCGCGATCGACCGCGTCGTCGGCCTGCTCGGCAAGGGTGGCCCGATTGCCCAGAACGAGGCCAAGCACCTCGCCCTGGGCATGGGCGGCATGGACGTGGAGGACATGCAGGCGGTGGACGCGGCGAACGCCGCATTGATCGCGCAGCTGCGTGTGTCCGCCGAGGGTCAGGAAGGCCTCAGCGCCTTCCTCAGCAAGACCCAGCCGTCGTGGCTGCGTTGAGGCCTCAGCCGAGCACCTTGGGCAGGTCCTTGCCGATTTTCTCCGGCGTATCGGTCGGCGCGTAGCGCTCGACCACCTGCCCGTCGCGGTCGATCAGGAACTTGGTGAAGTTCCACTTGATCCCTTCGGTGCCGAGAAGCCCCTTCTTCTGCGCCTTCATCCAGCGGTACAGCGGGTGCGCGTTTTCGCCGTTGACCTCGATTTTCGAGAACATCGGGAAGCTCACGTCGTAGGTCAGCGAACAGAAATCGCGGATCTCGTTCTCGTCGCCCGGCTCCTGGTGACCGAACTGATCGCAGGGAAAGCCCAGCACTTCGAAGCCCTGGCCCGCATACTGTTTCTGCAATTCCTCCAGCCCCTTGTACTGCGGCGTGAAGCCGCACTTGGACGCGACATTCACCACCAGCAGGGCTTTGCCCCGGTACTCGGCGAGCGAACGTTCGTTGCCCTCGATGTCGCGGGCGGAAAAATCGTAGATGGCGGTCATGCGCGTCTCCGTACGTGGGTGGAATGCCCGGAGTCTACGCCCGCCGCGCCGGCCGTGGCGCGGCTTGGGCTACCATGAGCGCTTTCATCGCCTGCCGGAACCCCCGTGATCCGTTTCGCCGCCGCTTCCAAGTCCTACCGGGTGGACGGAGCACTCGTTCCCGCCCTCGAGCCCGTCGATCTGGTGATCGAACGCGGCGAAGTGTTCGGCATCATCGGACACTCCGGCGCCGGCAAGTCGACCATGCTGCGCCTGATCAACCTCCTCGAACGGCCTACCGCCGGGCGAATCTTCGTCGAGGGCAACGATGTCACCGATGCCACGGGCGGCGAGCTGCGCAGGCTCCGCGGCGGCATCGGCATGATCTTCCAGCACTTCAACCTGCTCTCCTCGCGCACGGTGGCCGACAACGTCGCCTTTCCGCTGCGGATTCAGGGCAATGTCTCCGACGGCGAGATCACCGCCCGGGTCGACGAACTGCTCGAGCTGGTCGGCCTGACCGCCCACGCACGGAAGTATCCCGCCCAGCTCTCCGGCGGCCAGAAGCAGCGCGTCGGCATCGCGCGGGCACTGGCCAGCCGGCCGTCCATCCTGCTCTGCGATGAAGCCACCAGCGCACTCGACCCGCAGACCACCGCGTCCGTCCTCGAACTGCTGGGGGATATCAACCGCCGCCTCGGCCTCACGATCGTGCTCATCACGCACGAGATGGACGTGATCCGCCGCGTGTGCGATCGCGTGGCCGTGCTCGATGCCGGCCGGGTCGTCGAAATGGGGGCCGTGGCCGATGTCTTCCTGCATCCGCAACACCCCACGACGCGCCGCTTCGTTGCCGAGGCCGACCATCGCGAAGGGCACGGCCCCGAATTCTCCGGCGTGGCCGGCCGCCTGTTCCGCCTCTCCTTCCGGGGTGAAGCCACCTACTCGCCCGTTCTTTCCAACGTGGTGCGCGACACCGGCGTGGAATACAACCTGCTCTCCGGGCGTGTCGATCGCATCAAGGACACCCCTTACGGCCAGCTCACCCTGGCCATGAACGGCGAACGTCTCGACGACGCACTCGCGCAGATCCGCAACGCCGGCGTCGATATCGAAGAGGTGGCCCGATGAGCCCCATGCAGACCCTGTTTCCCAATATCGACTGGGCCGAGATCGGCCAGGCGTGCATCGATACCCTGTTGATGCTCGGCGGCTCGCTGCTGTTCACCGTCGTACTCGGCCTGCCACTGGGCATCTGGCTGTTCCTTACGGCCCGTGGGCAGCTCCATGCGAAGCCGAAGCTCTATGGCGTGCTTTCGCTGGTCGTCAACGTGCTGCGCTCGGTGCCCTTCATCATCCTGATGATCCTGCTCATTCCCGTCACCAAGGCCATCACCGGCGTGAGCATCGGCATCCGCGGTGCCATCGTGCCGCTGGTGATCGGCGCGGCGCCGTTCCTTGCGCGCCTGGTCGAAACCGCGCTGCGCGAGGTGGATCGCGGGGTCATCGAGGCCAGCCAGGCCATGGGCGCGACCACGAGCCAGATCGTCACGCGGGTGCTCCTGCCCGAAGCCCGACCCGGTCTGATCGCTGGCGCGACGGTGACGGCCGTGGCCCTGGTCGGCTACACCGCCATGGGCGGCATCGTCGGCGCCGGCGGCCTGGGTGCACTGGCCTACCAGTATGGTTACAACGGATACAAACCCGACTACATGCTGGTGACCGTGGCCTTGCTGGTGGTTCTGGTGCAGATCCTGCAATCCCTCGGCGACCGCCTGGTCACCCGCTACAGCCGTCGCTGAACGGCGGCTGGGCCGGCTTTGCATCCGGCGGTATGGACGTCTATGCTGGCGCACCGCAACATAAGCCACGGACGCCTCCATGAAGAAGTATCTGCTCCCCCTCGCCGCCGCCCTCGCCGTGTTTGTCGCGGGCTGTTCGAACGGTGACGGCGGTGGCAAGGACGGCTCGGCCGAGGCCACGCTCACGGTCGCGGCCACGCCCGTGCCGCATGCCGAGATCCTCAAGGAGATCAAGCCGCTGCTCGCGAAGCAGGGCGTGAACCTCGAGATCAAGGTGTTCACCGACTACGTGCAGCCGAACATGCAGGTGGCGCAGAAGCAGATCGACGTCAACTTCTTCCAGACCGAGCCTTACCTCGACGCGTTCAACAAGGAACGCGGTACCAACCTGGTCAAGGTCGTCGGCGTGCATATCGAGCCGTTCGGTGCGTACTCGAAGAAATTCAAGTCGATCGACCAGCTGCCCGACGGCGCCAACGTGGTGATCCCGAACGATCCGAGCAACAACAGCCGCGCCCTTCTGTTGCTTGCCAAGCACGGCCTGATCACGCTGAAGAACCCGAACGATCGCCTGGCCACGCTGAAGGATGTCGCGACAAATCCCAAGAACCTCAAGTTCCGTGAGCTCGAGGCAGCCATGCTGCCGCGCGTGCTCGACGAAGTGGATCTGGCCCTGATCAACACCAACTACGCCCTCGCCGCTGGCATGAACCCGGTGAAGGACGCGCTTCTGATCGAAGACAAGGATTCGCCGTACGTGAACTTCCTCGTCTCGCGCCCGGACAACAAGGACGACCCGCGTGTTCAGAAGCTCGCCGCCGCCCTCACCTCGCCCGAGGTGAAGGCGTTCATCGAGAAGAACTACAACGGTGCGGTGCTGCCGGCGTTCTGAGCCGGTAGGCCGAACACCTTGCGCAGGTAGGACACGTACTCCGCATCGTCGCTCATGTTCTTCCCCGGCGAATCCGACAGCTTTGCCACGGGCTGGCCGTTGCAGCGGGTCATCTTGATCACGATGTTGAGGGGCGCGGGGCCGACGTCGTTGGTCAGGTTGGTGCCCACGCCGAAGGAAAGCTGGCAGCGCCCCTCGAAATGCGAGTAGAGGTCCATCACCCGCGGAACGTCCAGGCCGTCGCTGAAGACCAGGGTCTTCGAACGGGGATCCACACGGTTGTGTACGTAGTGCGCGAGCACGCGGTCGCCCCACACGAAGGGATCGCCCGAATCGTGGCGCGCACCGTCGAACAGCTTGCAGAAGTACATGTCGAAATCGCGCAGGAACGCATCCAGCCCGTAAACATCGGATAGCGCGATGCCAAGGTCGCCCCGGTACTCGCGAGCCCATGCCTCCAGCGCGGCTGTCTGCGAATCGCGCAAGCGCGGCCCCAACGACTGGAACGCCTGCAGGTACTCGTGGGCCATGCTGCCGATCGGCACCAGCCCCTGGCGCATCGCGAACCAGACATTGCTGGTACCGGCCAGGTGGGTACCCCACTCGGCTTTCATGATCTGCAAAGCCTCTTCGTGCCATGCGCGCGAGAAGCGTCGGCGCGTGCCGTAGTCCGCGATGCGGACGCGCTCGAAGCCCTTCGTATCGCGCAACAGGGCAATCTTCGCGCGCAAGCGCGCCCTGCCCTCGTCGAGATCGGCCTCGGGATGGTTCGCCGCGAAATACAGCTCGTTGACGATCGCGAGCAAGGGCACCTCGAACATGATCGTGTGCAGCCACGGCCCGACGATGACGATATCGATCTCGCCTTCGTGCTCCGTCGACGGCGAGATGGTCACGTAACGGGCATTGAGATGGAACAGGCCGAGGAAGTCGACGAAGTCGCTGTCGATGAAACGCAGCGTACGCAGGTAAGCGAGCTCTTCGTCAGCGAATCGCAGGGAGCACAGGTAGTCGAGCTCTTCGTGGATGCGTGTCACCAGCGGCACGAGGTCTACCCCCGGCGTACGGCAACGGAAGCGATATTCCACCTGCGCTGCGGGATACTGATGCAGCACCACCTGCATCATGGTGAACTTGTAGAGGTCGGTGTCGAGCAGCGACTGGATGATCATGCGGTAGCGCCTGTGAGTGCGATCTGCTTGTTTACCGCCTCGATGAACGGCTGTGTTCCTGGCCAGGCGGTAATGCGCCCGAGCTTCTTGCCGCGGTGGAACAGGAAGAAGGCGGGAATACCGTGCAGGCCGAAGCGCGTGCCCATCGTCGGATCGTCGTATACGTTGTCGTGCAGCCAGCGCACCTCCGGCCAGACGAAGCGCTCGCTGGTCAGCAGGATCTGTCGCTTGGCGATATCGCAGTTCGGGCAGTCGCGGCCCCAGAGAAAGAGGATGGCGATGCGGTTGTCGTCCACGGCCAGGTCGGCGTCGAGATCCGTGTTGACGACGCGCGTCATCGGGAAACGCTCGAAGAACTCGGGAACGGTGGTGTCGGCCATGGGTAAATCCGTGATCGGGTCGAAGCCCCGACATGGGGTCGCAAGGGCGATAATCCGAGGGTACCGCGACAATGACGCCACCACTGCTCCTGTAGGAGCCGATTCATCGGCGATCCCGCGGCAGCGGGCAAGGCTGCCGCGGCCGCACCTGCTCACGGCCCCTTGCGGCGGTATGCTGACCTGGCCAGGATCAAGGAAGACCAAAACATGACGCCAAGACACCATCGCACCGTGGTCATAGCCGCCGCTCTGGCATGCTACGGAGCGAGTCTTTTTTTGCCTGCGGTGACCTACATCACCCACGTGCCACCCGACCATCCCGTTGGCCACATGGAGACGGCGCCCGGTTGGTTCTTCGCAGGCTTTGGCTGGATCGGCGTCATCTTTCTTCAATCCGCCGCCATGGGCTGGTTAGCGAACCTCACCTTCTTCGCCACGATTTTCTGCTACGCCGAGGGCCGGCATGTCCGGTCGATGATCCTGAGCGGCATGTCGATCCTCATCGCGGTCTTTTTCTTTCATCTATCCGTGTCCGAACCCATGCCCGTCTTGTTCAGCGGCTTGAACGACGTGATGAATCGGCCAAAGGCACTCATTGGTTTCTACGTCTGGATCGCAGCGTTTGTCACATTCTTCCTGGGATCATGGGTCTCGGTGTCAAAACAGGTGTCGGCCACTGCACTACCGACGACTGAAGGATGAATTGACATCCTGTGGGCGCCGCGACACCTTGTCGCCTCGTAAAGCCAGAAGGACCCCGCCGTGCGCCTGCTGACCGGATTGCTGTTCGCCCTCTGCACCACGCTGTGCCAGGCCGCCACGCTTACCATCGACACGGGCCAGGGAAAGCGCTCGCTCACCACGGAGCAGCTTCTCGGCCGGGCGGACGCACGAGATCTCAGCGTACCGGACGACGTGTCCTATCACCGCACGATGTCGTATCGCGCCATTCCGATGAAAGCGCTGCTGGACGGTGTTGCGTCAGGCGCGCACCTGCAGTTCACGGCCCTCGATGGCTTCACCGCGGAGATTCCCGCCAGCCTGATCCTCGATGCCCACGGCGCGGAAGCCTGGTTGGCCGTGGAGCCACCTGGCAAGTCCTGGCCTTCGCTCGGCGACGGCAAGCCCAGCGCCGGCCCGTTTTATCTGGTCTGGTTGCATCCGGAAGCCGGCCACATCGGCACCGAGCAATGGCCGTATCAGGTCGCTTCGATTCGCGTACTTGGTGACCCGGCCAGCCGCTTCCCGGCCATGCGACCCGCGCCGGGGCTCGCCGCGAACGACCCGGTCACCAAGGGCTTCGCCGTCTTCCAGCGCAACTGCATCACCTGCCACACGCTCAATGGACAGGGCGATGCGAAGCTCGGCCCCGACCTCAACATCCCCCACAGCCCCACGGAATACCTGCGCGACGACATGCTGCGCACCCTCGTGCGCAACCCGCAGGATATGCGCCACTGGCCGCAGGCGAAGATGCCCGGCTTCAACCGGCAGACACTCTCCGACGCCGACCTGGACGACCTCGTCGCTTACCTCAAGCACATGGCCGGCAGAAAAGCACAGCCGTAATTACCCGCGGAAGCCGCTTCAGCGGCGATGCCTTCACTGTGGGAGCCGCTTCAGCGGCGATGGGTGCTCGCCCCAGCCTGGCCCGCTGCCGCGGGATCGCCGATGAATCGGCTCCCACTTAGAGCCCCCCCACGGGTGAACTAACGCTTCAGGCTTTGCAGCTGCCGCGTCCGCTCCTCCGGACCAAGCTTCGCCAGTGCCGACACCTTCGCGAAGAACACCGGCCACGCCCTGCCCGACTGCTCGAACAGCGTCGCGAACGACGAGGTCCACGTGTCGTACAGGCCGAACGGCAGCAATGAAGCATTGTTCAACGGCCGCGCCATCCAGCGGTCGTAACGATGATCGCCCCCCGCCTCGCCGGCACGCCACACAAGATACAGGCCGCGAAAATCCTCGAACTCTTCGGCCTTGGCGACGCGCTTGGCATCGTCCGCCCATGGCTGCGCATAGATCGCCTTGAGCCGGTCGCGCAGCGCGAGCACCTGGCCGGTAAATGCGTGATCCAGCGCGTCACCCTTCTCGTCGGGCGGCGGTAACTGGCGAGCCCGACGCCACTCGCGCACGCCTTCCTGCTCGACGAAATTCGCATACGACTCGTTGAACGACGAGTCGTCTTTCACGTAGATCTTCTGGTGCGCCAGCTCGTGGAAGATCGTCCCGACAAGGTCATCGTCGTCCCAGCGCATCATGCTGCTCAGGATGGGATCGGCGAACCAGCCCAGCGTGGAGTACGCGGGCACCTCACCCAAGGCGACGTCGTGACCGAGGGCCTTTTCGCGCGCCGCTTCGCGATCGGCAAGATCCTTGCGAAAGAAACCCCGATACGCCACACATCCCGCGATCGGAAAGCAATGCGTCACCGCCGATACCGAGAGCTCCGGCGTGGCGAACACGTTCCACGCCACCCACGGCCGATCGAGCTGGACGTAGTAGGTATAGCTGCGGTTATCCGGCAGGTCGAGCTGCTTCGAGGCGAAACGCCGGGCCTCCAGCGCAAGCTCGAGCCGCTGGCGGGTTTTGTCGGGCGTCTTCGGATCGGCCACGACCTTGTCGATGGAGCGGCGTTGCGCGAGCAACGCCGCCTGTCCATGGGTCACGTGCGCGTAGTAGCCGAGCGAACGGCAACCGGCGAGAACGGTGATCAGGGCGAGGAAGGCATAACGCATGCGTGCATTGTGCCTGCATCGCGCCTGGCCTTCCCGACCTCAATCGTTCGAACCGCCCGTCATCGACTCCAGCACACCATCACGCCGGATCAGCCCGTGCATCAGGGCGGCGCCCATATGAGCGAGGAAGGTCAGGAAGAACAGCCATGCCAGATACCGATGCGCTTCGCGGAGCCAGGCATACAGCGCCGGACCGGCGGGCAGGATCGGCGGCAGCTGGAAACCGGACCATAGCGTCACCGGGAAGTTACCCGCCGACAGCATGCCCCAGCCGATCAACGGCATGGCGATCATCAAGCCATAAAGCATCCAGTGCGAACCGTGCGCGGCGAGCCTCTGCCACTCTGGCATGTCCGCCGGGAGTGGCGGCGCCTTGTGCGTGAGGCGGAAGCCGAGACGGATCAAGGCCAGGATAAAGATCGTGATGCCCAGCGGCCGATGGATAGACAGCAGCCATTCGTGCTTCGCCTCGACGCTGGTCACCATGCCGGCGCCGACGAAAAGCATCGTGAGTATCAGGATCGACATCAGCCAGTGCAGCGCACGGGCGAAGGGGTGGAACGTGTCGACGCGGCTCATCGCTGATCCTCCTTCGGATGGGCGGTGCCGGGAAGATGACCTTCCTCACCGGTACGACGCAGATAAGAAACCGCGTACGCCGCCGAACGCGCGACGATGATGGGATCGCCCGAAATCTCGATACCGCGCGGAAGGATGGTCGGATCGTAATTGACGTCGCGGCAAGGGCCGTTCGCCTGCGGCTGGGTGCTGTCGATCACGACGACGCCCGCGTCGATCGTCTGCCGGTCGTCCGGCCAGGCCTTCGTAGCATCGTCGACCGGGTCGCCGGGTGCGGCGAGGATCATCTGCAGGTGCCAGCGCACCGGCCCCTGGGCCAGGCGCCGGGTCAGGTCGGCATCGAGGTAGTCGGTGTCGCTGGCCGCGGGTCCGCCATCACCCGTCGCCGGGGTCTCCGGCACGACCTTCCAGCGGACGGCATGGCGTTGGCCGCTGGCGTCACGCAGGTAGAACGCGTTGATACTCTGGTAAGTCTCATCGACATAACTGGGCGCGGGCTTGGCCGTCTTGATCCAACCAAGGAACGGACCCGTTTCCGGGTGGCTCATGAAGAAGGCTTTGGCCTTGTCCGGGTTCGGCTTGCCGGTGGCCGGATCAGGGCTGGTCGCCACGGTGAGGTCATAGAACGCTTGAGGCGTGGAGACCGGGAATACCGGCATGGCGTTCATGCCGGTCCGCCACTGTTCGCCGTCGGCGAGGTCGAAACGCAGCGCGAAGCTGCGGATCGGGACGCTGCTGTCGGCGGCATAGGGGTTGCCTCCCGGAAGCGCCAGGCGCCCGACCACAGGGGTGCGGCCACCGGCGAACAACGGGGACGATGAGTACTTGGCCAGCGCGCCGCTGGCCTCGAAGTAGCCACCGACGCAGATGCCCTTGGCATGGTTGCGACGAAAGCCGGGATGGTCGCCCCCACTGGCCTGCAGCGCGTTGATGATCCGTTTAGGGGTGAGGCGCGCCGGGGTAAGCCAGCCGCCGACATAGGCGAACGCACCAGCGACAACTACAACAACAAGGCCTATCAGTGCCCAACGCCCGGCCAGGTTGGCCGGTGGGGGTCGCTTCTTGGGTTCTTGCATGGTCCTGCTCCTTACTCGCGGGATCGCGTTTCAAGTGTGGGACGTACGCCCACGACTTTTATTCCCTTCCGGGGGAATAATCTCCCCCGAACGGCGTCTGACAGTCATGGAACGCCCAGGTACGAGGCCCGGCATGTCCGACCCGCGAATCGACGAAGCCCTTCGCCCGATGCTGCCGCGCCTGCGGCGCTTCGCGCTATGGCTCGCCCGCGATCCCCATGCGGCGGACGATCTGGTTCAGTCGACAGTCGAGCGCGCCCTGTCCAAATGGGCGTCGCGCCGTGAAGACGAGAGTCTGCGCGCGTGGCTGTTCGCGATCTTGTATCGCCTGTTCCTCGACGGAAACCGCCGGGCCAGCCGTTACGCCCTGTTGCTGGGCAGCCTGCGCGAGGCGGAGCCGACCTGGCCCTCGGCCGAACGCGTCGCCATCGCGAACTCCACGCTCGCCGCCTTCGCGGCGCTGCCGGTGGAACAGCGCAGCCTGCTGCTCTGGATCACGGTCGAGGGCATGAGCTACCAGGAAGTCGCCGATATCCTCGAGATACCCATCGGCACGGTCATGTCACGCCTCTCCCGCGCCCGCCGCGCCCTACGCCTGCTCGGCGAAGGCGGCGCGGAAACCCCTCCCCTGCGACTGCTGAAATGAACACCACGCCCCCCAGCGAACACGACATCCATGCGTACGTGGACGGCCACCTCGACGGCGCACGGCGCGGCGAAGTGGAGCGCTACCTCAGCCGTCACCCCGAGCGAGCCGACGAGGTTCACGCATGGCGACAGGACGCCCAGCAGCTGCGTACACTGCTGGCCGGCGACCTCGGTACGACACCCGCCCAGGATGCAGCCATGGACCCGGTGGTCATCCGTACGCAGCGTCACGGCCGTCGCATGGCACGGGCCGCCATGGCCGCGGGGCTGGTCCTGTGCCTGGCCCTGGGCGGCATCGGCGGCTGGGTGGCCCGTGGCATGGGTAACGGCAGCTCGGCGCCGATGGCCGACGCCATGCAGGCCTACCAGCTACTCGCCGTCGATCACGGCGTGGGCATGGATATCACCACCGGCAATGAAGGCGACCTGCGGGCCTGGCTGGCCGGGCGCGTCGGTGCCACCGTGCACCTGCCCGACCTTGCCGACGCCGGTTTCCGGCCGATGGGCGGAAGGCTCTTTGCCACCGACCAGGGCCCGGCCGCAATGGTTCTGTACGATGACGGCAACGGACATACGGTGAGCTTCTACGTACGCCCACCCGGTGCCGCCCGGCACCTGCTGCCCCGCGGCGAGCGCGAAGACAACGGCCTGCTGGCCAATTACTGGTCGGATGGCTGGCATAACTACGCCGTGGTGGCGCTGGCCGACGCGGCAGGCCGCGCGGCCGCACAGCGCGTCGTCATCAAGTCAATCTGACGCACGTCCTGCTCTCGTAGGGGCCGATTCATCGGCGAATGGGTGCTGGCGGTAACGTTGCCTGCTGCCGCGGGATCGCCGATGAATCGGCTCCTACAAGGGGTACTGGCTCTTAAGCTCAGCGCTCGTGCAATTCGCCCGAATGCAATTCCAGCGTCCGGTCCATCTTCCCGGCCAGACGCGAGTCATGGGTCACCAGCACGAAGCTCGTGCCGATTTCGCGGTTGAGTTCGACCATCAACTCGTAGACCGCCGCCGCGTTGGCTTCATCCAGGTTGCCGGTCGGCTCGTCGCCAAGCACGCAGGCCGGCCGCGTCACCAGCGCCCGCGCAACGGCGCAGCGCTGCCGCTCACCACCGGACATCTCCGCCGGACGATGACGCAGGCGCGCGCTAAGGCCCACACGATCGAGCAAAGCCGTGGCTTCCTTCTGCGCCTGCGCAATGGCCACACCGCGAATCAACAGCGGCATGCACACGTTTTCCAGCGCCGTGAACTCGGGCAGCAGATGATGGAACTGGTAGATGAAACCCAGTGAGCGATTGCGCTCGCGACCGCGCTCGGCGTCCGACAACTCGGACAGCACGCGGCCGTTCACCTCGACCTTGCCCGCCGTCAGCGTGTCCAGGCCGCCGATGATGTGCAGCAGGGTCGACTTGCCCGAGCCGGACGCACCGACGATGGACATGGTCTCACCGCGGCGCAGGGAGAAATTCACGTTGGAAAGGACGCCCGTACGCAGGTCGCCTTCCTCGTAGACCTTGGCCACGCCGGTGGCGCGCAGGACGATGTCGTCGTTCGGCTTATTCATAACGGAGCGCCTGGGCGGGCTGCGTGCGCGAGGCGCGCCACGCCGGGTACAGGGTGGCCAGCAGGGAGAAGATAAAGGTCACCAGCACCACCCAGCCCACGTCGGACCACAGCAACTGGCTCGGCAGTTCGCTGATGTAATAGACATCTGGCGACAGGAAGGTCTGCCCGGTGACGTGCTCGATCCACTTCACCAGGCCCGGCAGGTTGAACGAGAGCAACGCACCGAGAAACACACCGAAACCGATGCCGACGATACCGACCAGGATGCCCTGGACCATGAACATGCCCATGATGCTGCGGGGCGTGGAACCCAGCGTGCGCAGGATAGCGATGTCGGCTTGCTTGTCGGTCACCAGCATCATCAGCATCGAAATCAGGTTGATCACCGCGACGAGGATGATCAGCGACAGGATGACGAACATCACCGTCTTCTCCATGTCGATCGCGCGGAAGAAATTCGCGTGCGTGTCCATCCAGGTTTCGACGCGATAGGCCTGGCCGAGCTTGTTCACCAGCTCCTGGGCGACGGGCCATGCCTGGCGCATGTCGTCCAGCTTGAGGCGGATACCCGTGGGACCGGCGAGGCCATTGAGCCGTTCGGCGTCCGGCATGGACACGAGCGCGAGATTCGCATCGTATTCCTGCATACCCAGTTCGAAGATGCCGCTGACGGTGAAGCTGCGCAGCTTGGGTACCGCCCCCATGGGCGTGGCCGTGAACTGCGGCACCACGACGGTGAGCTTGTCGCCCACGTTCACGCCGAGCGTGAGGGCGAGCTCACGACCGAGGATGATCTTCCAGCTCCGATCGGTCAGGTCGGACATCTTGCCTTCGACCATGTGCTTGTCGAGGTCGGAGACGTTCGGCTCCATCGACGGCACCACGCCGCGAATCAGTGCGCCACTGGGCCGCTTGGCCTGCAGGAAGGCCTGGGTTTCGACATACGGCGCCGCACCGAGCACATGCTTGGTGCCCTCGGCCGTTTTCACCGCGGTCTGCCAGTTCTGCACGGTGTCGTCGATGCCGGAGACGGTCACGTGCGACACGGCACCGAGGATGCGTGTGCGCAGTTCGCTGTCGAAACCGTTCATCACCGACATCACCGTGATGAGCGCAGTGACGCTGATCGCGATGCAGACGATCGACACGGTGGAAATGAAGGAAATGAACTGGTTGCGACGCTTGGCGCGCGTGTAGCGCAGTCCGATAAAGAGTTCGAGGGGTCTGAACATACCTGTCGATCGCAGCCTGTAGTAAGGGAGCCCGCCACGAAAGGCATGCACCGCGCGGCAGAGTGCCCGATGCCGCCGGTTCCGGCAAGCTGGCCGCCTCATCGCGCCGCGGAAAGACGGGCCCTGAGGACCCGCAGATGGTCCGCATCGGTATTGTCGGGCAGCATGGCCACATGGGCTGCTCCGCCCTTCCACCGAAAATGCAGGAAGACCGAGGTTCCGACCACGCGCGAGGCCACGAGTTCGGCCGGAAAGGCGCGCCCCATGCGGTCCCGTACCGTCCAGAGGCCGTCGAAGGCCCAGTCCAGCGCCCCGATGGGCGGCCTGCGACCATGCGCCGCACGCACGAGCCCCACCGTCGCGACAACGGCGGCGAGCGCCCAGCGGAGGATCCAGGGTAGCGAGGTGAACAAGGGGGCGATCGTGGCGAGGACGACCGCCAGGAGCACGAAACGGCTCAGAAAAGGCGAAGGCCTCAGGTCAAAGCTGATGCCGTGAGCGGATCTCATCGATGATTGCCTGCCAGTCGTCGCGGGGGGCACGGGCATGGCCCATCACCCAATCCCAGAGATCGGGATCCTGCACGTCCAGAAGTTCGTCGAATGCCATCCGTTTCGCTTCATCCGCGTCAGCGTAGCGCTCGTCCAGCCAGCCGCCGAACAGGCGATCGAGCTCGCGCGTACCCCGACGGGTGCGCCAGCGCAGGCGCTTGAGGCGGGCTTCTTCCATCATAGGAGGTCTGGCGCTCTCTGTAGGAGCCGATTCATCGGCGATCGGGTGCTTGCGACATCCCCGCGGCCTGTGGGAGCCGCTTCAGCGGCGATGGGTGCTTGCGGCGAGCACCCATTCGCCGATGAATCGGCTCCTACATAGAGCCATCGCCGCCTACATTCAGGCCGAGCGGCGCTGCACGATCAGCTTCTTGATCTCCGCGATGGCCTTGGCGGGATTGAGACCCTTCGGGCAGGTGCGCGCGCAGTTCATGATCGTGTGGCAACGGTAGAGCTTGAACGGATCTTCGAGATCGTCCAGGCGCGCACCGGTGTCTTCGTCACGGCTGTCGACGATCCAACGGTAAGCCTGCAGGAGGATCGCCGGACCGAGGTAACGGTCGCCGTTCCACCAGTAGCTCGGGCACGACGTGGAGCAGCAGGCGCAGAGGATGCACTCGTAGAGACCGTCGAGCTTCTTGCGGTCTTCCGGCGACTGCAGGCGCTCCTTATCCGCAGGAGCCGGGCTCTGCGTGCGAATCCACGGTTTGATGGACGCGAACTGGGCGTAGAAGTGCGTGAGATCGGGCACCAGATCCTTCACCACCGGCATGTGCGGCAGCGGGTAGATGTTGACCGTACCGCCACTGCACTCGTCGATGGCCCGGGTGCAGGCCAGCGTATTGGTGCCGTCGATGTTCATCGCGCACGAACCGCAAATGCCTTCACGGCACGAGCGGCGCAGCGAGAGCGTCGAGTCGATCTCGTTCTTGATCTTCAGCAGGGCGTCGAGAACCATCGGACCGCACGTATCGAGATCCACCTCGTACGTGTCGGTGCGCGGGTTCTGGCCGTCGTCCGGCGTCCAGCGATAGACCTTGAAGGTGCGCACGTTCTTCGCGCCCTTCGCCGGGAAATGCTTGCCGGCCTGGATCTTGGAATTCTTGGGTAGCGTGAACTCTGCCACGATTGCCTCTCCGGTCCGGTATCAGTAAACGCGCTTTTTCGGCGGTACGACGTCAACGTCGTCCGTCAGGGTGTACATATGCACCGGGCGGAAGTCGAAGCTGGAGTTACCGGCCTCGTCGATCCACACCAGCGTGTGCTTCTGCCAGTCGTGGTCGTCGCGGTCCGGGAAATCCTCGCGTGCATGCGCACCGCGGCTCTCCGGGCGCTGTTCCGCCGAATGCATCGTGGCCACGGCCTGCGCGAGCAGGTTCGACAGCTCCAGCGTTTCGATGAGGTCGGAGTTCCAGACCATCGAACGATCGCTGACCTTGACCTGGCCGAACGAGGAGTACACCTCGGAGATCTTGGCCTTGCCTTCCTTCAGCGTTTCGCCGGTGCGGAACACGGCGGCATCGGACTGCATGGTCATCTGCATTTCAGCGCGGATGTCGGCAGTCGGCTTGGCGCCGTCGGCATGACGCAGGTTGTCGAAGCGCGCGAGGATCTTGTCCAGCGCGTTGGCCGGGAGATCCTTGTGCGGTGTGCCGGTCTTGATCAGCTCGGCGCAGCGATGCGACACGGCGCGGCCGAACACGACCAGATCGAGCAGCGAGTTCGAGCCAAGGCGGTTCGCGCCGTGGACCGACACGCAAGCGGCTTCGCCGATGGCGAACAGGCCCGGCACGATCGAATCCGGATCGTCGTCGCGCTTGGTCACGACTTCGCCGTGATAGTTGGTCGGGATGCCGCCCATGTTGTAGTGGACGGTCGGCAGGACCGGGATCGGCTCCTTGGTCACGTCCACGCCGGCGAAGATGCGTGCCGACTCGGCGATACCCGGGAGCCGCTCGTTGATGACCTCGGGACCGAGGTGCATCAGGTTGAGGTGGATGTGGTCCTTCTTCGGGCCCACACCGCGACCTTCGCGGATCTCGATGGTCATCGCGCGGCTCACGACGTCGCGCGAGGCGAGGTCCTTCGCGTTCGGCGCGTAGCGCTCCATGAAGCGCTCACCTTCGGAGTTGGTCAGGTAACCGCCTTCGCCGCGCACGCCCTCGGTGATCAGGCAGCCCGCGCCGTAGATACCGGTCGGATGGAACTGCACGAACTCCATGTCCTGCAGCGGCAGGCCGGCGCGCAGCACCATGCCGCCGCCGTCGCCCGTGCAGGTATGCGCCGAGGTGGCGCTGAAGTAGGCACGGCCGTAGCCACCCGTTGCCATGACCACGGCGTGGCCGCGGAACAGATGCAGGGTGCCTTCGTTCATGTCGAGGGCGAGCACGCCCACGCACTTGCCGTCCTCGAACACGAGGTCGATGGCGAAGTACTCGATGAAGAACGTGGCGTCGTGCGCGAGGGCCTGCTGGTAAAGCGTATGCAGGATGGCGTGGCCGGTACGGTCGGCCGCGGCGCAGGTGCGCTGCGCGGTGCCCTGGCCGTAGTGCGTGGTCATGCCGCCGAACGGGCGCTGGTAGATCTTGCCTTCCTCGGTACGCGAGAACGGCACGCCGTAGTGTTCCAGCTCGATGATGGCCGGAATGGCCTCACGGCACATGTACTCGATCGCGTCCTGGTCGCCGAGCCAGTCGGAGCCCTTGATCGTGTCGTAGAAGTGATAACGCCAGTCGTCCTCGCCCATGTTGCCGAGCGCGGCGGAGATGCCGCCCTGCGCCGCCACGGTGTGCGAACGGGTCGGGAAGACCTTGGTGATGCAGGCGGCCTTGAGGCCCTTTTCGGCCAGGCCGAACGTGGCTCGCAGGCCCGCGCCGCCGGCGCCGACCACGATCACGTCGTACTTGTGTTGTTGAACCTTATAGGATTCCATCGATCAGCTTCCGAGCGCGATGCGCAGCACGGCCAGCACGCCCGTAAGCGCGGCGAGTACGGCGATGAACTTGATGAGTACCAGCGAGGTCATTTCGAGCCAGCGGGTATGGACGTAGTCTTCGATCACCACCTGCAGGCCGAGCACGGCGTGCTTGAACATGGTGATGATGAGAGCGATGAGCAGCACCGCGTTCCAGGGCTTCGCAATGGTCGCGCGGGCCGTGGCGTAGTCGGCGTGCATCAGGCCGAGCACGGTGATGACGAACCAGAGGGTCAGGAAGACCAGGGCGAGCGCAGTGATGCGCTGGGTCATCCAGTGGCCGACGCCTTCCTTCGCCGAGCCCAGGCCGCGTGCGCGGGCAAGCGGGTTGCGCAGATCCTTGCTCATGCGTGGCTCCCGGTCAGCACATAGGCCCAGACGGCCACCGTCAGCACGATGGAGACGATGATCGCCATCCAGCTGGTGCGGACAAAGGTCTCGATCGCGTAGCCCTTGCCGGTGTCCTGGACCAGGTGACGGATGCCGTTGCACAGGTGATAGAAGAAGGCCAGGGTCCAGCCGATCATGACGATCGTGCCGAAGGCACTGGTCGCGCAGGCGGTAAAGGTCGCGAAGGCGTCCTGACCGGCGGCGAGGGCGGCAAGGCCCCATACGATGAGCAGGCTACCGACGGCGAGGATGATGCCGGTGGCGCGATGCAGGATGGAAGAAGCCATCTGCACTTGCCACTTGTAGACCTGGAGATGCGGTGAGAGCGGTCGTCCCGTTTGTGCCATGGCGGCTATCCTGGATTGGAATCGCTGATGCCCGACGATCTCTCCCCGCCTTCCGATCCTCAGAAGTCGATGCAGCGTCCGTTCTTTTCCCAGTCGCCGTAACGCGTTGGGTCCAATGGCGCTTTCTCGACCCCTGGCGTGCCGTTCGTGGGGACGATCGGCGTGACGAGCGGTTTCGCCGGGGCGGAATCGTTCGCGTCTTTGGGTTCGGAGGGATTGTCGGACATGGTTATAAAGCCCTAAAAGCGTAATACCTGTGCCACCTCAGCACAACCTTCACGATTATCAAGAGGGTTGGTTTGGCCTTGGCCCGGCCGTATATCTTACGCTTCCGCCCTGCCTTGCGCCTCCCCATGCCGAGCCGTACCACTCGCAGCATCACCCTGACCGGCCCCGACGCGGCCTCCTTCGCCAATGCCCAGTTCAGCAGCGACGTCCTCGCCCTGCCCCGCGGCCGGTGGCAATGGAGTGGCTGGCTCGACCCCAAGGGCCGGGTGCGCGCGCTGCTACAGATCGCCCGACCCGACGACGAGCGCTTCGTCGTGATTCCGCGCGGAGGCGACGGCGAAGCGATCGCGAACGACCTTCGTCGTTTCGTCTTTCGGTCGAAGGTGAAGATCGTCGTGTCGGATGTACTGCACACCAGTGATGGCGACGCACTCGACGACACGCATGTTTGCGAAGACGAAAGCGGTGCGATCCGTTTCGGCGAAGGACATGCGTCGTTGCGGTTCGGCGATGCGAAAGTCGACAACGCGAAAGTTGAAAGCAGTAACGACGCGTGGATCGCGCGGCACATTACGAATGGCTATGCATGGCTTCCGGATGGAGCGATCGACGCCTTGCTTCCACCCGCTCTGTCGATGGAACGCCTGGGTGCTGTTTCATTCAATAAAGGTTGCTTTCCCGGCCAGGAAATCGCAGCGCGCCTGCATTACCTTGGCGGCCACAAGAAACACCTGCATACCGTCACGAGCGACGGCACGCTCGCCGAAGGACATTCGCTACGCGTTGACGGCAACACTGTCGGTATCGTGTTGATGTGTCATGCATCAGCACCAAAGCCTATATCGCTTGTCGTATTGGATGACGCGGCCGTACAGGCAGACACTCTTGAAATCGAAGGCATGCGTCTGCACATCGTGTCGACGTTCGACGCATGAGCATTCGCAAGCACATTCGTAAAATAAAGTTCAACAGCGTGTGTGAGCAAAAGCTGAACCGTACCGCACACGCACTTGCCAAATTTGCATTGCGCTACTAGGCTCCGCCGATCCATTTGAGTGGCCGTGATGTTGCATCACGGTTACACCCGCGACGATCCGTCGACGATGACGGTTCTGGCGCGACCCGGCAAAAGCCGGAGCACGAAACGCGCGCACCATCTGATTGCGCGTAGTAAGCCGACAGAGCCGCCGCCCATTGCGCGATGCCGCTCCCTTTCGGCAAACCCCCATTACCGGACGGCTCCGGACAGCCGTCTTGTACAGTCACAGTGTGTGACGCCCGACTCATCCGCGTAACTGATTCTCAGCGGGTGCCTTCGGTTGGTCCAGGTAGTAACGGCCTGCCCGCCCGTCTACCGCTCATACGTCCCCCATGGCCTTTCCATAGAAAGCCGCAAGTGACGGAAAAGCTCGTTGGAGGCAGATACACATGAAACTTTCCGCTTTGCTATGGATGGCGTCCGTCCTTCCAAGCCACCTCGCTGACCAGACGTGCCTGGCGACGACGGTATATCTCGAAGCACGCAGCGAACCCACCATCGGCCAGTATGCCGTGGCGGAAGTCGCCCTACGGCGCCGCGATCGCGGCATGGGCGGCGACAAGGTGTGTGCAGTCGTCTCGGCTCCACGCCAGTTCGCGATTACCACGACACCAAAGGATTTTGAAATAACCGATCTCGTTTCATGGACCAAGGCGTGGAAAATCGCTGGCGACTCCCTCAACAACTGGAGCCTGCCCAAGAGCGAACGCCTCGTTTATGTTCCGCAAGCAGATCATTTCGCGACCGTTGCGGTCGCACCGAGCTGGTCAGCCAGCCGCGTCGTTCGCAAGATCGGCGACCACGCGTTCTACGCCGTCAACTGACGTACGCGAAAGAACACGCGGGGGAGAAGGAATCCAGGCGGGCAGCTTGGGATTCCCGGGAAAAGGGGCCCTCGGACGAGGGCTTTTTTTTGCCTTTTATAAAGCGGGCATCGGCGTCACGCCCCGCGCATCATGACACCCACTACTTCGTCGCACGCCATGCTTGTGTAGGAGCCGATTCATCGGCGATGGGTGCTCGAGACCAACTCACGTTCTCTGAAAACAAGAAAGGCCCGCCTGGTAGCGGGCCTTTCTTGTTTTAGCCGTCTGGACGTCTGTAGAGGTTGACGTATTCCGGCATCGCCGCTGAAGCGGCTCCTACAGGAATCGCGCGACATCTACATCCAACGCGCGTTACCTGCGGTAGACGTGGTCACCCTGGATGACGACGTAATCGCCACGACGAAGCTGTGGATCTTCCCGCTGCGTTACCGTCGCCACTCGCCCGTCATCCAGACGAATACGTACGCGGAACACGGCCTCATCCGCACCGTTGCGCTTGCCGACGGCATTGCCGACGAAGCCACCTGCCACGGCACCACCAACGGTAGCGGCCGTGCGACCGTCACCGTGGCCAACCGTGTTACCCAGCAAGCCGCCGGCCACCGCGCCAATCACGGCACCCAAGGGCGACGAATCGCGCTGGGTGTAGACCTGCTCCACGTCGCTGACGGTGCCGCACTGATCGCAGCCCCGCGGGGGACCGGAATACACCACGCGATCCTCGTGGTAAACGCGTCGCGGCGGCTCATAGCAAGCCGTCAGCGACAGAGTGGCAACAGCGGCGGCAACGAGGCCGGACTTACGGACGAAGCTGTGCATGGGTGGCGTCCTGGTGAATGGGTTGATCAACGCGCGTCGGAAATGACGGAAACGCCTTCCTGGACCTGGACGCGGTCGCCCGGATCGTGATCCATACGCACCGAACGCGTCACGCCGTTGTACTCATAGCGCACGTCATAGGCGACGACCTTGTCGCCCGCCGTGCCAGCCACCGTCTCGCACTTGCGGATGGTGCTGGTGGTCGTGTTGTTTTCCTGGTGGTTTTCCTGGATCTCGTGGCCGGCGTAACCGCCGCCCACGGCACCTGCGACCGTAGCAAGGGTGCGACCCTTACCGTGGCCGATCTGGTTACCCAGGAGGCCGCCTGCGACGGCGCCGATGGCGGTACCGGCGACCTGATGCTGATCCCGCACCGGGACGTGGCGCGTCACGACCTCATCGTGGCACTGGCGCTGTGCGGCCGTGGCCGTCTCGCGGACCGGATCCACGCTCACCACGCGACCGTAGCGCGGGCCATTGTCCGCCGGCGGCGGCGCGGCGGCGGCGTTGAGCGCCGAGGTGCCGGGCGACTGGGCATTGGCCACATCGGCGTTTGCATCGCGGTTGCAGGCGGAAAGGCTCAACACAAGGGCCGCGCCCAAACCAGCGTTCAGGACGGAAATCTTCAACCTGCTCATAACCCTACTCTCCTAACAAAGGTCGGCGACTCGATGGCGCATGTGCCCCATCACCCGGAAGTCGCCTCGATGACATTTGACAGTCGTTAAACTGAACGACGCCTTAGACTCACACCCACAACCCCACCGGCCGCTGACTGACATGCTCGATCTGGTAGATACCCATGCCCATCTGGACGATGCCTCGTTCGACGGAGACCGTGGGGCGATGTTCGATCGGGCCAGCAGGGCCGGCGTGCGGCGCTGGATCGTACCGGCGATCGACCGGGGAAACTGGGAAGCCATCGAGGTTTTGTGTGCGGCGCGTGAAGGCGCCTTCCCCGCCTATGGTCTGCACCCGCTGCGGATCGACGCCCATCGCGACGAGCACCTTGCCGAGCTGCCGGGCTGGCTCGACGGCCACGGCGCCATCGCCGTGGGCGAGATCGGGCTGGATTTCTACGTCGAGGGTCTCGACCCGGTGCGCCAGCGCGAGGTTTTCGTCCGGCAGTTGCACATCGCCCGCGAACACGACCTGCCCGTGATCGTGCATGCCCGTCGCGCCTTCGAGGAAACCATCCACACCTTACGCCGCGTCGGCGGACTCCGCGGCGTGGTCCACAGCTTCTCCGGCAGCGAAGAACAGGCCCGGCAACTCTTCGACCTGGGCTTCCATCTCGGCATTGGAGGCCCCGTCACCTACGAGGGCGCGAATCGCATCCGTCGCGTGGTCGCCGGCATGCCACTGGAGTGGCTTCTGCTGGAAACCGACGCCCCGGACCAGCCCTGCGCCCATCGTCGGGGCATACGCAACGAACCGGCCTTCATGACGGATGTCCTCGAGACGATTGCCTCGTTGCGTGACGTGTCGGCCGACGATATCGCTGCTGCGACGACGGCGAACGCGATGAAGCTGTTCAAACTCCCATAACCCAGCAGTAGAGCCGAAAAACCGTGTAGGAGCCGATGCATCGGCGATCCCGCGGCAGCGGGCCAGGTTGTCGCGAGCACCCGTTCGCCGATGCATCGGCTCCTACAGTGGTGCTGCGCCCTTCTGCACGGCACATTGCGCATCGGCCGACATACTTGCTAGCCTAATAGTTCACCAGCGAACTATTTGCCAGCGAAATGTCAAGCCTCAAACCTTGCGTGGATGCCCTCTATGAGGGTGTGGACCGCGTCGCACAAAGCATCCCCGGCGTGCCGAAGTCGGAAGTCCTCCTCGTCCGGCTGCTCATGCTCACGGCGGGAGCCCTGTTGCGCGAGTTCGAAAACAAGCTCAAGCCGTATGGCATGAACGACAGCGACTTCCGCACGCTGATGATGCTTTACAGCAGCGAAGACGGCAGTGCGACACCGGGCGAACTCTGCGCGCTGGCCGAGCAGAAGCCGACCAACATGACCCGGATCGCCAACGCGCTCGCCAAGAAGGCCCTGATCTCGCGGTCGCATGCCACCCATGACCGTCGTCAGGTGCTGCTCCGGATCACCCCGGCCGGCCGTCGTTTCGTCAACAAGATGCTCCCACCGATGTTCCCTCCTCTCATGGAGAACTTCGCCTGTTTCAGTTCCACCGAGCGCAAGACCTTCGAGAAACTCCTGAAGAAGCTCGCCTTGCATATCGACCCGACGGTCGACACGGACGACACGCCATGACACCTGCCCTGCTCCGTCCCGCGCTGCTCGCTGCGGCGGTAACCACCTTGCTCGCCGCCTGCCACATCCCCGCGAAGATCGACCGGCCCGCCCTGCGCGATGACGTGCCGCTTGCCGGACTCGTCACGGACCAGCGCCCGGGCTGGCCGGCCGCCGAATGGTGGCGCGCCTATGGCGACCCGCAACTCGACACCCTGATGGACATGGCCTTGCGCGGCGCTCCCGATCTCGCCCAGGCGAAGACGCGCGTTGACTCGGCGCAGCAGAACATCCGCGTCGCCGCGGCGCAGGCCGGTCTTCGCGTCGACGGCAGCGCGCAGGTAGCCCGTCAGCGGATGAGCGAGCATGGGTTGATCCCCGCCCAGTTCCTTGGTTTCACCTGGTACAACCAGGCCGACATCGGCGTACAGGTCAGCTACGACTTCGACTGGTGGGGTAAGAAGCGCTTCACGCTCGAATCCGCGATCGATAGCGCACGCGCCGCGGAAGCGGAGCGTTCAGCCTCCTCGCTCGCCATCCAGGCCGTGGTCGCCGACACCTACTTTGGCTGGCTTGCCGATATGTCGCGCGTGGCCATTGCCGACCGCCTTGTCGCCGTGCGCGAGCGTGCGCTGCGAATCGCCGAGTTGCGCGTGAAGCAGGGCGTGGACGTTCCTGACACCGCTCAGCAGGCTCGCGCCGAACTGGCCGGCGCTCGCCAGCAACGTGTCGCCTTGCAGGGATCCGCGGATATCCGCCGCGCCTCGCTGGCTACGCTCGTCGGTGTCACCCCCGCGCAGTTGCCTCCTCTCGCCCCACGCCCCCTGCCGGATGTCGGCGGCGGCCTCCCGGCGAACGTCGGCACCGACCTGATGGCACGCCGTCCCGATATCGCGGCCAGCCGCTGGCAGGTCGAAGCAGCCCTGCGACAGACGGATGCGGCACGCGCCCAGTTCTTCCCGGATGTGAGCCTGAGCGGTATGGCCGGCCTGTCCAGCATCGACATGGACAAGATCTTCTCACCCAGCAGCCGTGTGTTTTCGTTGACGCCGGCGCTGCACCTGCCGATCTTCGAAGGCGGCGCCCTCGAGGCCAACCACGGCGTCAGCCAGGCACAACTCGGTGCCGCAGTGGCCCAGTACAACGCGACCGTGGCCTCCGCCGCACGTGACGTCGCCACGCAGGCCCTGGGCGCGCAACAGCTTGCCGCGCGTCGCACGCAACAGAACGAACAGATCGACTCGGTCAAGACATTGCTCGCCAGCGCGAAAGCCCGTGCGGCCCGCGGCATCCGCGACGATCGCGAGTCCCTGGAAACCGAAGCCTCGCTCGCCCAACAGCTGGACGCCGACGCCGACCTGCAGGGACAGGCCCTGTCCACCGATGTCGCGCTGATCAAATCACTCGGCGGCGGCTATCGCGCAGAAAGCACCGATTCCCCCTCCACGCACAGCACGAACGGAACCCAGACCCCATGAGCGCCACCACGACCGACACGTCGCGCACGCAGGAAGAAAGCGGCAACGCGCCGAAGGACAAGCGCAAGCGGAATCGCGCGCTGCTCATCGCCGCGCTCCTGTTCGGCTTCGCCGCCCTTGCGTGGTTCCTGCTCTGGCTGTTCGTGTTTTCCAAGCGCGAAACCACCGACGACGCTTATGTCGGCGGCAACCAGGTCGGTATCTCGGCCCAGGTGCCGGGCATCGTCGTGGGTGTCTTCGCCGATGACACCCAGCGCGTGAATGCTGGCCAGGTACTGGTGAAGCTCGATCCGACGGACGGCGATGTCGCCCTGCGCAAAGCGAGCAGCGCCCTGGCCCAGGCCGTGCGCCAGGTGCGCCAGCAGACGCAGTCCGCCGCCAGTGCCGATGCCGCGCTCGGCACGCGTCGCCAGGACCTGAAGCGCGCGCAGGACGATCTCAGGCGGCGCATCCCCCTGCTTGCCGAGAAGGCCGTGGCGCCAGAAGAAGTGCAGCATGCACGCGATGCGGTGGACACCGCGCAGTCCGCGCTCGAATCCGCGCAGCGCCAGGCCGATGCCTCTCGCGCCCTGGTCGACGGCAGCGATGTCGAGACGAATCCCGCCGTGGAACAGGCACGTGCCGGCTTCCGCCAGGCCTGGATCGCGGCGCAACGCAATGCCATCGTCGCACCCATCGATGGCTACGTGGCGCTGCGCAGCGTGCAGGTCGGCAACAGCGTGCAGCCCGGCCAGCAGCTGATGACCGTGGTACCCCTCCACGACCTCTGGGTCGATGCCAACTTCAAGGAAAGCCAGCTGCGCCACGTGCGCATCGGCCAGCCCGCGAAGATCGAAGCCGACATCTACGGTGGCGGCACCGAATACCACGGCAAGGTGATCGGCCTGGGTGCCGGCACGGGCAGCGCGTTCTCGCTGCTTCCCGCGCAGAACGCGACCGGCAACTGGATCAAGGTCGTGCAGCGCATCCCGGTGCGCATCGCACTGGACCCGAAGGATCTCGACAAGCATCCGCTGCGTATCGGCCTGTCCACGGATGTCACGGTCGACATCACCGACGACAAGGGCGACGTGCTCGCGCAGTCGCCTTCGACGACACCTGTCGCGCAGACCAGCGTCTATGACGATGTCGCCGCCAAGGCCGATGCTGCCGCCGACGCCATCGTGCGCAAGAACCTGGGAGCGAGCGTGCCTTGAGCGACGCCGCCGCCATCCCCGCCGCCGCGCCCGCGAGCGGCCCCAAGCCGATCCAGGGCGCGACCCTGGCCGTGCTGACGATCGCCGTCGCGTTCTCCACCTTCATGGAGATCCTCGACACGACGATCGTCAACGTGGCCGTGCCCCATATCGCCGGCAGCCTCGGCGTGAGCTCGAGCGAGGGCACCTGGGCAATCAGCTCCTACTCCCTCGCCAGCGCGATCATGCAGCCGCTGACGGGATGGTTGGCCAAGCGCTTTGGCGAAGTGAAGACCTTCGTCTTCTCGGTCATGCTTTTCGTGCTGTTCTCGATGCTCTGCGGCCTCGCGTCCAGCATGCCGATGCTGGTGCTCTTCCGCCTGCTGCAGGGCGCGGGCTCCGGCCCGATGGTGGCGCTGTCACTCTCCCTGCTGCTGTCCAGTTATCCGAAGACCAAACAGGGCATGGCCCTGGCCATGTGGGCGATGACGGTCGTGGTGGCGCCCATCTTCGGCCCCATCCTCGGTGGGTACCTCACGGACAACTTCTCGTGGCCGTGGATCTTCTACATCAACGTGCCCGTGGGCGCCCTCGCCGGCGTGATCACCTGGACGATCCTGCGCGACCGCGAGACGAAGATCATGCGAGCACCGATCGACACGGTGGGGCTGGCTTTGCTCGTGATCGGCGTCGGCTCGCTGCAGTTCATGCTCGACAATGGCAACGACCACGACTGGTTCGCCTCGCCGCTCATCGTCACGCTGGGGCTGATCGCACTCGTCGCACTGGTCTTCCTGGTGATCTGGGAGCTCACCGCGAAGCATCCGGTGGTGGACCTGTCGCTGTTCGGCCGGCGTAACTTCGCGGTGGGCGTGACTGCCCTGTCGCTAGGCATGCTCGCCTTCTTCGGCATCAACGTGGTGTTCCCGCTGTGGTTGCAGACCACGCTGGGCTATACCTCCACCTGGGCCGGCCTCGCCACGGCGCCGGTGGGCATCCTCGCCTTCATCGTCTCGCCCTTCATCGGCAAGAACATCCAGCGGCTGGAGTTGCGCGCGGTGGTGACGTTCGCCTTCATGGTGTTCGCCTTCACCTCGTTCTGGTTCGCCGGCTTCAACAGCGGGGCCTCGTTCGCCGCGCTGGTGCTACCCCGCTTCATCATGGGCATCGCCATCGCGTGCTTCTTCATCCCGCTGAACCAGATCTTCCTGTCCGGCCTCAACCCGGACCAGATTGCCGGCGCCTCGGGCCTGTCGAATTTCTTCCGCACGTTGGCGTCCAGCGTGTCCACCGCGCTGACCGTGACCCTCTGGACCCACCGGGGCGAGTCTCACCACGCCTCGCTCACCCAGTACGTTACCCAGGCCTCGCCGGCCACGGCGGCCTATACGAACCAGTTGGCCACGCTGGGCATCCAGGGCAAGCCGTCGCTGGCGGTGATCGACCAGATCCTCAATCGGGAAGCCCTGACCCTGGCCGTCAACGACGTGTTCTTCGGCTGCGCCATCCTGTTCCTGGCGCTGATTCCGATTCTTTGGCTTGCCAAACCGCCCTTTGGAAATGCCGGCGGTGCCGCGGCGCATTAAATTGCCGTTACCTGAATCGATTGAAAAACGGAATGTGAAATCCGAAAACGATTACGCCCCCTTTCGACAACTGGTGCGGCGCAATACCTCGTGGTAGCTTTCGCCGCATGGCACAAACCCTACGCATCATTAAGAAGTACCCGAACCGGCGTCTCTACGACACGGAGATCTCGAGCTATATCACGCTGGAGGAAGTCCGCCAGCTGGTACTCGATGGGGAGAACTTCGAAGTCCGCGACGCCAAGTCGGGCGAGGATCTGACGCGCTCCGTCCTCCTGCAGATCATCGCGGAGCACGAAGAGCACGGCCAGCCGATGCTCTCCCCGCAGCTGCTGTCGCACATCATCCGCTTCTACGGCGACTCGCTGCAGGGCTTCATGGGGCCGTATCTGGAGCGCAGCCTGCAGGTTTTCCTCGACCAGCAGCAGCAGTTCCGCACCCAGCTGAACAGCCTGATGGGCCAGACGCCCTGGTCGATGCTCAACGAAATGACCGAGCGCAACCTCGACGTATGGAAGTCGATGCAGCGTGGCTTCCTCGATGCGGCCACGGCAAAGCCGGCTGAACCTGTCACGCGGACCACCCGCCCGACGGGCAAAAAAGCCAGCTAATCCTGACGCTGCGCCGCGGGCTTGCTCCCAGCGGCGCTGCGGCGCACGATGCGCTGCCCTGCAATATCGCGCCCCCGAATCAGGCCGCCCATGCCCCGTAACGACATCGCCGTGGTCGGCGCCGGATTGGTCGGCGCCCTCGTTGCCACTTTGCTTACCCAACGCGGCTTTCGCGTCACGGTGTTCGAAAAGCGCTCGGATCCACGCCGCGCCGGATTCCAGGGTGGCCGATCGATCAACCTGGCCCTGGCCGAACGCGGCTTGCACGCCCTTCGTGCCACCGGCCTGGCCGACAAGGTGCTGGAGCAGGCCGTGATGATGCGCGGCCGCATGGTCCATGACCCGGCCGGCCACAGCGGCCTGCAGCGCTACGGCGTGGACGACTCCGAGGTGATCTGGTCGGTCTCCCGGGGTGGTCTCAACACCCTGATGCTCGACGCCGCCGAAGCGGCCGGTGCCACAGTCCATTTCGACCAGGGCCTGGCCTCGGCCGACCTCGACGCAGGCACGCTGACCCTGGCCGACACCCACGGCAACCTGCGCACCGTCGAGGCACCCGTGGTGATCGGCGCTGACGGAGCGGGTTCCGCACTGCGCGCGGCCATGCACCTGCACTCGCCGCTCGGCGAGCGCATCGAGGAACTCGGTCACGGCTACAAGGAACTGGAAATTCCGCCACGGGCGGACGCCTCCGGTCCCTTCGCGATCGAGCGCAACGCCCTGCATATCTGGCCGCGCGGGCATTACATGTGCATCGCCCTGCCGAATCGCGAAGGCAGCTTCACCGTCACACTGTTCCTGCCGAACGAAGGCGAGCACCCAAGCTTCCGAACCATCGCGGGCGCCGGCGCCGCCGAGACCTTCTTCCGCACCGACTTCCCCGACGCGCTGGCCCTCATGCCGGAGTTCGCCACCGACTGGGCGGCCCATCCGGTCGGCACCCTCGCCACCCTCTATCTCGACCGCTGGCATATCGGCGGCCGTGCACTACTCATCGGTGACGCAGCGCATGCCATGGTGCCGTTCCACGGCCAGGGCATGAATTGCGGCTTCGAAGATGCGGCGGACCTCGCCGACCTGTTTGCCGCGCAGCCGGACAATGCCGCCGCCGTGTTCGCTGCGTTCGAGCAGCGTCGCAAACCGAATGCGGATGCGATCGCACGCATGGCGCTGGAGAATTACGTGGAGATGCGCGACTCCGTCGCGGATCCGCATTACCTGCGCAAGCGCGAACTGGGCAGCCTCCTTGCCGAGCGCTCGCCCACGCATTACCTGCCGCGGTATCGCATGGTGACGTTTACCCACCTGCCGTATCGCTATGCGCTGGAGCGCGGGCAGGCACAGGATGTGCTGGTGGAGCAGCTTCTGAAGGGGCATGAGTCGGTGGCTGATGTCGATCTCGATGCGGCGGTGCGAACCCTGGAAGCCACCTTGCCGCCATTGCCGAAGCAGGCGTTCGAGCGGGGCTGAGTCGCGAGCACCCGTCGCCGATGAATCGGCTCCTACAAAGAGCACAGAGCGAAACCGAATGACCTCTCCGCCCGACCATACCGCCCTGCTGGAAGCACGTGCCTTGTGCTTCCTGCGCCAGGACGAGCCGGTGTTCGGGCCGATCGACTTCGCGCTGCGTGGCGGTGAGATCGCCTTGGTCGAAGGCGATAACGGCAGCGGCAAGACGACGCTGATGCGCGTGCTCACGGGCATGCTGCGTCCGGGCGAAGGCGAAGTCCTCCTCGACGGCGCACCCTTCTCTCTCGATACCGTGGCCGGTGCCGTGGTTTTCCTGGGCCATCACCTGGGCCTGAAATTCGACATGACGCCACGCGAAAACCTGCGTCTCGCGGCCGGCCTGTACGGTGTGCGCAGCGGCACCGATGAGAACGCCGTGCTGCGCGAGGTCGGTCTGGCCGGTTACGAAGACGAACCGGTGCGCCAGCTTTCCGCCGGACAGAAGAAACGTGCCGCCCTGGCCCGTCTCCTTCTGCTGCCGGCCCGCGTGTGGTTGCTGGACGAGCCCTACGCCAATCTGGACCGCGACGGCATTGCCCTCGTCAATCGCTTGCTCGACCAGCATGCCGCGCGCGGTGGCGCCGCACTGGTGACCAGCCATGGTGCGGTCAGCTTCGCCGGCGGCGAGCCGCGTCGCATCCGGTTGCACGCGTGACGCCGGGCAGCACACCCGCGGCCTGTGCCGCCCTGTTGCGACGTGACCTCACGCTAGCGTGGCGGCGTCGCGGCGATATCGCCATGCCGGTGCTCTACGCGGTCATCGTGACCACGCTTTTCCCTTTTGCCATCGGCCCTGAGCCGGCACTGCTGGCACGCATCGCCGGGGGCGTGGTCTTCGTCATCGTGCTGCTGGCCATCCTGCTCTCGCTGGACCACCTGTTCCGCGGCGACATCGAGGATGGCTCGATGGAGCTGTTGATGCTGGCGCCCCAGCCGTTGGCCCTGCTGGTGGCCATGAAGATCCTAGCGCACTGGATTACCTCATCCCTGCCCCTGATCGTCGTCGCGCCTGTACTGGCCAGCATGCTGAAGCTTCCGCCGGAAGCCATGCCGGTGCTGGTCATCGCGCTGCTCCTGTCCACGCCGTTGCTCTGCCTGCTGGGCGCAGTACTGGTCGCCCTGACGGCCGGGTCCAGACGCTCTGGTATGCTTCTGGCGCTCATGTTGTTGCCGTTGTGCGTGCCGGTCGTGATCTTCGCCGCCGGGGCCCTGGCAGCCGCGCAGGAAGGCTTGCCCTGGGTTGCGCCGATCGCCTGGCTGGGCGCAGGCCTCGCCATGGCGCTCGTTCTTGCGCCGCTGGCTTGCGCCGCCGCACTTCGCATCGCCATGGATACATGAACGCACGCAACCGTGAGGGTCAAATCGCGGACTCACGGTGTCCGAACGCATGGGTAACAGGTAACGATGGCTAACTGGGTTCCCCTCTGGCTCCACCGCCTCGGCTCGCCGCCGGTGTTCTACCGGTTCGCCGGTGCCGTGCGCCCGTGGGCGTTCGGCCTGGCGCTGCTGTTGGGCGCCGTCGCGCTTTACGGTGGCCTCGTGGTCGCACCGGCGGATTACCAGCAGGGCGACGCCTATAGGATCATCTTCATCCACGTGCCCAGTGCCTGGATGAGCCTGTTCATCTACGGCGTTATGGCTGTCGCCGCCTTCATCGGGCTGGTCTGGCGGATCAAGATCGCCGAGGTGGTGGCGATGGAATCCGCACCGGTCGGCGCCGCATTCACCCTGATCACGCTGGTGACCGGTTCGCTCTGGGGCAAGCCCATGTGGGGTACCTGGTGGACCTGGGACGCCAGGCTCACCTCCGAACTGGTGCTGCTCTTCATCTACCTGGGCATCGTCGGGCTATATCACTCGTTCGAAGACCGCCGCCAGGGCGCGCGTGCCGCGGCCTTCCTGGTGCTCGTTGGCGCCGTGAACGTGCCTATCGTGCATTTCTCGGTGAACTGGTGGAACACGCTGCACCAGGGCTCGACGATCCGCCTGCTCGGCCCGTCCCATATCGAGGCGAGCATGCTCTGGCCCCTGCTCACCATGATGCTGGCGACCAAGTGCTATTACATCGCCAGCCTGTTCGCACGCGTGCGTGCCGACCTCATCGCTTCCGAAGGTGGCAAGGCCTGGGTGCGCGACATCGCGCTCGGCCAGCCTGGGAACGACCCCGCATGAGCCAGTTCCTCGCCATGGGCGGTTACGGTTCGTACGTGTGGACGTCGTTCGCCGCCTTCTTCATCGTCCTTCTCATCGATACGCTGGCTCCTTTAGCCCGGCGCCGCCGCAACCTGCGCGAACTTCGCGCGCGGCTCGCGCGCCAGGAAAACCGCCGCCGGCCCGGAACCCCGCCAAGCAATGAATCCAACGCGTAAACGTCGTCTCGCCATCGTCCTCTCCGTCGTCGCCGCCGCTGTCGTTGCGATCGGTCTCACTGTGTTCGCGCTGCAGCGAAACATGAGCTACCTGTTCACCCCGAGCCAGGTGCAGGAAGGCCAGGCCACGCAGTACAAGAGCTTCCGTCTCGGCGGCATGGTCAAGGCCGGTTCCATCCAGCGCGCGACCAGCACGCTGCGCGTGAGTTTCATCGTCATCGACGCCGACGGCGCCATGCCCGTGGAGTACACCGGCATCCTTCCCGACCTGTTCCGCGACAACCAGTCCGTGATCGCTACCGGCCGCATGGATGGCGCGCGGTTCATCGCCAGCGAAGTCCTTGCCAAGCATGACGAGAACTACATGCCGAAGGAGCTCAAGGACGCCATGGCCAAGGCCCACCAGAACAAGAAGATCGATGACACCGCGATGAAGGACACGCCCAAGTGATTCCCGAGCTCGGCCAGTTCGCCCTTGTCCTCGCGCTCCTTCTTGCGATTGCGCAGGGCGTGCTGCCGATCGTCGGCGCGTGGCGCAATAACGCCGCGCTGATCGCCGTGGCACGACCGGCCGCCGCCGGCCAGGGCGTCTTCGTCTTCGCCGCCATGGCCGTCCTGATCTACGCCTTCCTGACCTACGATTTCTCGGTGGCCTATGTCGCCGACAACTCGAACCTGGCGCTGCCCTGGTACTACCGCGTCACCGCGGTATGGGGTGCGCACGAGGGGTCGATGCTGTTGTGGGTGTTCATCCTCAATGTCTGGTCGGTGGCCCTGGCCGCCTTCAGCCGCCACCTGCCGCCCGCCTTCGTGGCCCGCGTGCTCGGCGTGCTCGGCCTGATCGGCGTCGGCTTCCTCGCCTTCATCCTGTTCACATCCAACCCTTTCCTGCGCGAGCTGCCAATGCCTGCCGATGGCGGCGATCTCAACCCGGTCCTGCAGGATCCGGGCATGACCTTCCATCCGCCCGTGCTCTACATGGGGTACGTGGGTTTCTCGGTCGCCTTCGCTTTCTCGATCGCCGCCTTGCTAGGCGGCGGCATGGAGCAGGCCTGGGTGCGCTGGGCACGTCCGTGGACCAACGTCGCCTGGGCCTTCCTGACCCTCGGCATCGTCGCCGGAAGCTGGTGGGCCTATGCCGAGCTGGGCTGGGGTGGCTGGTGGTTCTGGGATCCGGTGGAGAACGCCTCGTTCATGCCGTGGCTGGTCGGCGTCGCGTTGATCCACGCGCAAGCCGTGACGGAAAAACGCGGTTCGCTGCCGGCTTGGACCATCCTGCTTTCGCTGTTCGCGTTCTCGCTGTCGCTGCTGGGCACCTTCCTGGTTCGCTCGGGCGTGCTGACCTCGGTGCATGCTTTCGCTTCCGATCCGCGCCGCGGCCTCTACATCCTCGCCTTCCTGATCATCGTCATCGGCGGCTCGCTCCTGCTCTACGCGATCCGCGCGCCGAAGGTCGCTACCGGCAAGGCCTTCGCCCCGCTGTCGCGTGAGACAGGGATCATGGTCGCGAACCTGCTCTTCACCACGGCCGCCGCCATGGTGCTGTTAGGCACACTGTTTCCCCTGATCGGTGACGCGCTCAACCTCGGTCGGGTCTCCGTCGGACCGCCTTACTTCGGCTTCCTGTTCGTGCTGCTGATGGCGCCGGCGGTGCTTCTGCTTCCGTTCGGACCCTACCTGCGCTGGGGCCGCGCCGAAGGCAACCAGCTGACCACGATGGCCCTGCGTGCGGGCATCGCCGCGGTGATCTGCGCCATCGTCGCCGCCTTCTTCGCCCAGGGCCACCTGCGTGCCATCGCCGGCATCGGTGGTGCGGTGTGGGTCGGCGCAGGCACCTTGTCCTATGTCATCAAGCGTTGGCGCGAGATGCCACGTGGTCGCCGTTTCCCAGCCGAGATGGCAGGCATGTTGCTGGCCCACACCGGCGTCGCGATCTTCCTGATCGGCGTGATGCTTTCGGAATCGTTGAGTGTCGAGCGAGACGTTCGCCTCGAACCCGGCCAGACCGAGTCGGTGGGCGGTTACGACTTCCGTTTCGACGGCGTCGAGGAGACCACGGGCCCGAACTGGCGTGCCGATGAAGGCATCGTCGCCATCCTGCGCGACGGCAAGACACTGGCAACGATGCACCCGCAGAAGCGCACGTATTCGCGCGGCCAGGTGCAGACCGAATCCGCGATCGATGCCGGCCTGTTCCGGGACATCTACGTCGCCCTGGGCGAGCCGATGGAGGCGACGAACGTCAAGGGCGCATGGGCCTTGCGCCTGTATCACAAGCCCTTTGTTCGCTGGATCTGGCTGGGTGGTCTCTTCATGATGGCAGGCGGTTTCGTTGCCGCCGCGGAGCGTCGCTTCCGTGCCAAGCGAGCTCCCTCTGCCGCGGCAGCAGCGACCATCGTGACGCCGCCGACAAAGGCGTCGCTCGCATGACCCGCCTGTTGCCCTTGTTCGGTTTCCTCGTGCTCGTCGGCCTGTTCGGCTTCGGCATCTGGTGGAACACCCACCACGACCAGCACGAGATCGTGTCGCCGCTGATCAACAAGCCGGCGCCCGCCTTCGCCCTGCCCGTCCTCGATGAGGCGAGCCGCACCGTTACCAAGGCCTCGCTGCTGGGCAAGCCCTACTTCCTCAACGTGTTCGCCAGCTGGTGCATCGAGTGCGTGCATGAGCACCCGCTGCTGATGACCGAAATGAAGCAGCTCGGCCTGCCCCTGGTTGGCTTCAACTACAAGGACGACCCGAACGAGGCCACGGCCTGGCTGGCCGAACACGGCAATCCGTTCGACGTGATCGCTGTCGATCGTGAAGGTCGCAGCGGCATCGACTTCGGCGTGTATGCGGCACCCGAAACCTTTCTCATCGATGCGAAAGGTGTCATTCGCTACAAGCGCATCGGGCCGATAACGCCCGAGGTCATCGACAGGGAAATCCGTCCGGCACTCGCCGCGCTCGCGAAGGAAACCCCGTGATCCGCCGCGCGCTGCTCATCCTGGGCCTCTTCCTGCTGCCTGTGCTGTGTGCCGCCCAGGCGATCCAGCCGTTGCCATTTCGCGACCATGCGGAAGAAGTGCGCTTCCAGCACCTCAGCGCCGAACTGCGCTGCCCGATGTGCCAGAACGAAACGCTTGCCGATTCCAATGCGCCCATCGCGCACGATCTGCGACGCCAGGTGTTCGAAATGATGGAGGCGGGCAAGAGCGACGACGAGATCAAGGCGTACCTCGTCGACCGCTATTCGCGGTTCGTCCTCTACAAACCACCGGTCGAACCGAGCACCTGGCTGCTCTGGTTCGGTCCGCTCGCGCTGCTTGCCATCGGTGGCATCGTCGTTGCGGTACAGGTGCGCCGCCGCGCGCGCCAGGCACCCGTCGATACGACGCCGATCAACGATACCGGGGACGATTGGTGACTTACGCGTTTTATCTCGCCGCCGGGGTCATGCTGGCCCTCGCGCTGGCCCTGCTTCTCGTTCCGATCGTTCGCCACGGCCGCCGCCATGGTCGCTCGCGCGGCGTCTTCGCGTTACTCATTGCGATCGCCGTGGTCGTGCCGCTGGCCAGCGTGGGCCTGTACGCCCTGGTCGGCACGCCGTCGACACTGGGCGGCGTCGAGCCAGCGAAGGAAATGGATGTCAACGAAGCGATCACCGCGCTGCGTGCGCGGCTGAAGGACCACCCGGAAGACGCCCAGGGCTGGCTCCTGCTCGGCCAGACGTACACCATGCTCAAGCAACCAGCCCAGGCACGCGACGCCTACGACGGCGCGCTCAAGGTCGACCCGACCAATGGTGCCGCCATGGTTGGCTGGGCCGAGGCCGACTCTCTGATGCGTGACGACCATCGCATCGAGGGGCGCGCACTCGACCTGCTCCAGGCGGCCGTGACCGCGAATCCGCAGAACCAGCGCGCGTTGTGGCTGCTCGGCATCAGCCAGTTCCAGCACGAGCGATACGCCGAGGCGTCAGCCACCTGGAAGACGCTGCAGCCGATGCTGGATCCGGATTCGAACGTCGCGCATGCCGTGGCCGAGCAGATCGCGCAGGCCGACAAGCGCGCCGCGACCCAAACCCGTGGCACCATGAGCGGCATCCATTGAAGGAAGTCCCCATGGGCGACGCCCGCCGCTACCACCCGCTTTCCTCGCCATTCCGCATGAAACGCGGCGGCGAACTGCATGGCGCACGCGTCGCGTACGAAACCTGGGGCACGCTGGACAGTGAGAGGAGCAACGCTGTCCTCATCCTTACCGGCCTCTCGCCCAGCGCGCACGCCGCGGCCAATGCCGAGGATCCGTCGGCGGGCTGGTGGGACGACATGATCGGCCCCGGCAAGGCCTTCGACACTGACCGCCATTTCGTCATCTGCGTGAACTCGCTTGGCAGCGACAAGGGTTCCACCTGCCCCGCGTCGAACGACCCGGCCACCGGCGAACCCTACCGTCTCAGCTTTCCCGAGTTGTCGCTGGAAGACGTCGCCAATGCGGCCCATGAAACGGTGAGCGGGCTCGGCATCACCGAACTGGCCTGCCTCGTCGGCTGTTCGATGGGTGGTATGAGCGCGCTGGCGTACATGCTGCTGCACCCGGGCTCGGCGCGCACCCATCTCAGCGTGGACACAGCACCCCAGGCCCAGCCTTTCGCCATCGCCATCCGCTCGCTGCAGCGCGAAGCGATCCGTCTGGACCCGCACTGGAACGAGGGCCGTTACGACGACGAGCGCTGGCCGGAACACGGCATGAGCATCGCCCGTAAGCTGGGTGTCATCACCTACCGGTCGGCGATGGAATGGAACGGCCGCTTCGCCCGCATTCGCCTGGAACCGGACCAGCGCGAGGAAAACGAACCGTTCGGTTTCGAGTTCCAGGTGGAGTCCTATCTCGAAGGCCATGCGCGACGTTTCAATCGCCAGTTCGATCCCAACAGCTACCTCTACCTCTCCCGCGCGAGCGATTGGTTCGATATTTCCGAATACGGCGATGGCGACGTCATGCGCGGCCTCGGCCACATCCAGGTCGAACGCGCCATGGTCATCGGCGTCAGCACCGACATCCTGTTTCCCCTGGAGCAGCAGGAAACCATCGCCAAGGGGCTGGAGGCGGCCGGGGCAAAGGTCGAGTTCGTGGCGCTGGACTCCCCGCAAGGCCATGACGCCTTCCTGGTCGACATCGAAAACTACAGCCGGGCCATCGGCGGCTTCCTCCGCTCCCTGTAGAAGCTGTAGAAGCCGATTCATCGGCGATGGGTGCTCGCGGCAACCCTCGCGGCAACCCGGCCCGCTGCCGCGGGATCGCCGATAAATCGGCTCCTACAGGAGCATGACCCGGCATTTGCTATTATCGGCACCTACCGGCGTCCCCGCGCCACCGCCATCCAGAGGTTCCAGCCATGATCACGGTCGACTTTCCGGGCAGCCGCAAGCTCATCGATGCCATCGATGCCTCGGTCGCCCAGGCGAGCACTCCGGCGATTACCGACGCCCTGCGCAACGCGCTGTGTCGACTGATCCGATCCGAAGAAGTGAAACTTCCCGAGTGCGTGTTCGAGATGGCCGGTGACCACTACGCCCGCCGCGAGCTCTACCGCAGCGACGACCATGGCTACAGCGTCATCGCGATGACCTGGGGGCCAGGCCAGGGCACGCTGATCCACGACCACAGCGGCATGTGGTGCGTCGAAGGCGTCTGGGCAGGCTCGCTCGAGATCGTCCAGTACGAACTCGGCGAACACGAAGCCGAGCGCTATCACTTCCGTCCCGTGGGCTCGATCCAGGCCGGCCCCGGCTCGGCCGGCAGCCTCATCCCGCCGCACGAGTACCACACCATCCGCAATCCCAGCGAGGATTCGGTGGCGGTCAGCCTGCACATCTACTCCGGCCGCATGACCCAGTGCGCCGTATTCAAGCCCGAGGGCGACGACTGGTACGAGCGTACCGAACGTCAACTGGGTCTCGACCAGGTGCATTGATTCCCGCATAATGCATGGCCCCATGCCGAAATGGCGGAACCGGTAGACGCGGCGGACTCAAAATCCGTTTGTAGTGATACAGTGAGGGTTCGAGTCCCTCTTTCGGCACCAGATTGTTCTCAATGAACCCGCCCTCCCGGCGGGTTTTTTGTTGCCTCACGTTCGCTCGGCAAACCCCAAGAACCAAGCAGCACAACGCCTGCCACTTTCGCCACCCGACGCCTACAGATACTTGCAGCTCAGCGACGTACGATGCCGACCTGCTGTTCACAGTGGCCTGTTCGAACCCCTCATGTCTGATACCTACGTCGAAGAAGTGAACGCCCGCGTTGCGGCGACTGAGGCGCGAGTCGCGACCGCTGTCGAAGGTGTTCGAATTGACCACGCAGAGTTACGCGCAAGCTTGAAATCAGGACTGCTGGAGATTCGCATCGACATGGAAAAAATGCGCGGCGATATCCGTCAGATGTTCTCCGCGCAGACAAAGTGCATTGTGGTCATCGTGTACGGGGCGCTCGCTGCAGCGGGCACTGCCTGGGGATTCCTGAAGCCCCCAACGCCGATGTCCCTGCAGCCAGCGCCCTATTTGATCTACGCCCAACCTACGCCAGCGCAGGCGCAGCCGGTTCGGCCGCCCGGAGTGCCCCGTGCAATCGACCCATAACCAGCCGCCCTATCGAGCGCAGCGCTTCACGTCGTTTTACCGCCTGGACGCGCGAGTCGATGAGCTCGAAACCGACATGAAGTTCGTACGCAGGGACCTGGACGAGGTTCGCTCTGATCTGCGTGACATCCGGGTGCGTCTCGGCTCCGTCGACCTAAGCCTGGGAATTCTGTCGGAGCGAGCGGATTCTTCGTCAAGAAACCTGCTAGAGCGAGTCGACCTCCAGTCGGCAGGTTTGACAGAGCGAATAGACAGTTCGTCCGCGAACCTGACGGAAAAAATAGACGCCGTATCTTCGAGCCTGACTGAGAAGATCGACACCGTATCTGCGAACCTGACGGAAAAGATCGACGCCGTATCGTCGAACCTGACGGAGAGAATCGACACCGTATCTTCGAACCTCACGGAAAAGATCGACACCGTATCGTCGAACCTAACGGAGAGAATCGACACCGTATCGTCGAACCTCACGGAGAAAATCGACACCGTATCGTCGAACCTAACGGAGAGAATCGACACCGTATCGTCGAACCTCACGGAGAAAATCGACACCGTATCTTCGAACCTCACGGAGAAAATCGACACCGTATCGTCGAACCTCACGGAGAGAATCGACACCGTATCTGCGAACCTCACGGAAAAGATCGACACCGTATCTGCGAACTTGACCGAAAAAATAGACAGGGTATCTGCGACCTCAAACGAGCGAATGGACACCGTGTTCGCAAACTTGACTGCACGCACGGACACCTCGTACGCGGACTTGACCGAAAAAATAGACAGGGTATCCGCGACCTCGACTGAGCGAATGGACACCATGTTCGCGAACTTGAGTGTGCGGATGGACACCTCGTCCGCGAGCTTGACCGAGCGTATGGACACTATGTTCGCGAACTCGAACGAGAAAATGGATTCTCTTTCCACAAATCTGTTGGAGAAAATGAACTCCCTTTCCGTAACTATCTCGGAAAAAATGGATCGCTTTCCGACGAAGGTTCAGCTGAGCCTATGGGCCTGCGCCGGGCTGACAGCCCTTCTTGGGGTCACCGCCTCGATGATCGCCGTGCTTCTTCGTCTTTCTGGTCACGACGATGTCGCGGCGGTCATCGACGCGGTAAGCGGTAAGTAGTTTGCTCGACCTTGAGGCTCATCTAAGCAATGTCTGATGTAACCGAATTTCGCGTCAGCTACGACGGCCCCGCACTCGAGAACCACGAGATGGACCCGCGCGAGCTCGCCCCCGCGTTGCTCGCGATGGCCGATCTTCTGGAAGCGTCTGCTCGCGTGCTGTATGGAGACAAGGCAAAGATTCATGTCAACGTAAAGGGCTCGTTCAAAACGGGCAGCTTCAACGTCGACTTTGTCACCGGCGTGCAGTGGCTTCAGTCGGTGAAGGATATCTTTGCTGGCACCGAGGCGACAGCAATCGCGAACGCCACAGCCATCCTCGGCGCGCTTGGTGTCATCGGAAGGAAGGGCTTGTTTCCGCTGCTCAAATGGCTTCGCAGCCGCCCTATCACACGCATCGAGGCTATCGGCACCGACCGACCCGGGCAACCGACGGTGCGCATTTATGTCGGCGACGAGTTCTACGATACCGAGCGGGACACCGTGGACCTTCTACGCGACGTGGGGGTGAGGAAGGCGACCCAGCAGGTGCTCGCTCCCCTGGAGAGGTCAGGAATCGACGTCTTCGCCCTGGGCCAGGGCACCCGGGTAAATGTCACGGTGCGCGACAGCGAAGTCAGCTCATTCATATCGCCGGCTGCCGACGAATCCCTGATCATCGACGACATCAGAGACATGGCCTTTTCGATTGTTTCCCTTACCTTCAAGGAAAACAACAAGTGGCGTCTATCGGACGGATCTTCGACGATCAGCGCGACCATTTCCGATGCCGACTTCCTACGAGCCGTCCACGGCGATATGAAGTCCTTCTCAAAGGGCGACGCCCTGGTCTGCCGGGTGCGCGTTCGTCAGTGGCAGACAGCAAATGGCACGCGAACCGACTATGAAGTCGTTAACGTCGTAAATCATCTTCGAGCGGCGCGACAGGTACAGCTCCCATGGCCTGAAGTTCGGGCATGAATGCGACGGCCTCATAACCGCCCGCCACTCCGCGACTCGTTACGCGCATCGGCAGCATGCTGTAAGTAAGTCTTCCTGATGCTGTCCAGCTCCTTCTCGTCGAGCTCCTCCAAATCGAGCAGCGAGTTGTTCGCTTCCTTGATGGCGTGGATGAGCTCGTCCAGCTTGATCTGCATGGCCTCGGTATCACGGTTCTGCGTGTTCTGGATCAGGAACACCATGAGGAACGTGACGATCGTCGTACCGGTGTTTATCACCAGCTGCCAGGTGTCGCCGAAGCCGAAGAGCGGCCCACTGGCCGCCCATACGATGACGATAAGCACGGCGACCATGAAGGTCGCCGGCTTGCCGGCCGCTTTGGCCACCGCCATCGCCATGCGGGTAAAGAGACTCTGTCCGACTTTCTTAGTCATGGGCCGCACCTGTGTGAGTTCGCCGCAGCGTCCACCGCAAGCCGTGAATCACAGGCGAAGGCTCACCCTTCGGCGGCTCAGGACAGGAAGCCGCCGTCCACGGTGAGGCTGGCCCCCGTCGTGAAACGTGCTTCGGGTCCGGCGAGGTAGGCGACCAGGGCAGCCACTTCGTCGGCTTTGCCCATGCGGCCCAGGGGAATCAGCGGCAGCACCAGGTCCTCGACATAGGCGGGATTCATATCCGTGGCGATGGGACCCGGTTGCACATTGTTGACGGTGATTCCGCGTGGGCCAAGGTCGCGCGCGAAGCCGCGCGTCATCGATTTGATCGCACCCTTCGAAGCGCTGTAGATCGCCGTGCCAGGGAAGCCGCTGCGATCGGCCACGATACTGCCGACCGTGATCACGCTTCCACCCTCCCCCATATGCTTCACGGCCGCACGCGTACCCGCGTACACGGCGCGCACGTTGATGGCGAACACCCGATCGAACTCCTCCACCGGCAGGTCGTCGACAGGACCATGGGTGATCACGCCTGCGTTACTGACGAGGATATCGATGTGTCCATGGAGGGTCGCCGCCGCGTCGATGGCGACAGCCAGGGCCTCCGCATCCGCGCTATCTGCCCGAACAGCCGTGCCGCGCCCACCCGATGCGGCAACCTCGCCAACGAGAGCCTCGGCGGCATCGGCCGCGGCTGCGTAAGTAAACGTGACCGACGCGCCCTCCCGAGCGAGGCGGCGGACGATGGCTGCACCGATGCCGCGCGAGCCCCCGGTGATGAACGCGACTTTTCCTTCGAGAGGACGAATGGTCATGATTTCTCCAGTTATGGAATGATTGGTCAATTACAAGGGTAAAAAAAACAGGGCAGCTGCAGCCGTGGTACGACTGAACATGTCCCCGAGACCAAGTGTACCTATTTATTGACTGATTGTTCCATAACAAACCATCACGCCGCCAGCGCCCGTAAGGCGACGCCGACGATCCCATGCAGCGTTGCCTGCGATGCGCCGCCACGTGCGGCGACCTTCAGGCCGGACAGTGTCGCCAGAAGAAACTGCGCCGCCGCCATCGCGTCGAGATCCCCTGCCAGCTCCCCCCGCTCGATGCCGTCGCGAAGCCGGCTTTCGAATGCCAGCAAGGTCCGGTGAGCCACGGCATCGGTCACAGCCGTCACGTCCGGTTCGGACGTGCCGAACTCCGTAACAGCATGGATGCCAAGGCATGCGCGGCTGGTGCCTGACACGGCGTCATCCGCGAAGCCCAGCAAGGCCTGTTCGATGCCCTGGAGGACGGCGTGGCTGTCAAACATCGCCGACAGGGTCGCTCCGGTGCTTTCCTCCGAGTACCGGCGAAGGGCTTCGAGGTAAAGCGTCCGCTTGTCGCCGAAGGTGTCGTAAAGACTCTGCCGGCCGATCTTCATGGCCTCCAGCAACATGGGCGTCGACGACCCCTCGAAACCGTGGGCGGCAAACACCTCGATCGCGCGCTGGAGCGCCGTATCCCGGTCAAATTCACGTGGACGCGCCATGCCTCATCACTTCTGGATCGAAAAGTCCACAAAAGCCTATCACTGATTGTGGCCGCGGTCGTTTACAGCCGCTAGACTCCCCCGATGACGCACCCTGGAGCCATGCTGCAAACGGACATCGATGTGTCGGTCGAAGCGATTGCGCAGCTATCGGTCGTGCCGCGCATCCTCGACGCCGTGGTCCGTGCCACCGGCATGCGATTCGCGGCCGTAGCGCGCGTCACCGACAACCGCTGGACCGCCTGCGCCGTTCGCGACGACCTCGGTTTCGGGCTCAAGCCGGGCGAAGACCTGGTCCTCGAGACAACCATCTGCAACGACATCCGCTCGCACCGCCACCCTGTGGTGTTCGGGCATGCCAGCCAGCACGCCGTCTATTCGACGCACCATACGCCGAAGTACTACGGGCTCGAATCCTATGCCTCGGTGCCGATCTATACGGTCGGCGGTGAATTCTTCGGCACGTTATGCGCCATCGATTCGCGTCCCGTCAGCGTGGACGAAGACAGGCTGGCGACCGAGATGATCCTCTACGGCGAGCTCATCGCCTCGCAGATGGCACTCGAAGGTCGGGTGGAATATGCCGAACGCGCACTGCGCACATCGATGGACGAAGGCGTGTTGCGCGAGCAGTTCCTCGCCGTCGTCGGCCACGATCTGCGCAGCCCGTTGCAGGCAGCGGGCATGGCGGCCGAGGCCCTCGCCGACATGCCGCTACCGCCTCGGGCGGGGCGCCTCGCGAAAGTCATCACGGCCAGTGCAAAGCGCATGACCGACCTGATTGACGACATCATGGATTTCGCGCGGGCTCGGCTTGCTTCAGGCATTCCCGTGGCCCAGTTGGACCAGAGCGATCTCGCCGCCATGGTCGGCCGGGTGGTGGCCGAAGTCTCCGCGGCACACCCCACCGCCACGATCGTCAGCGACCTGGACATACCCAGAGCGCTTCGATTCGATCCGGTGCGCCTGCAGCAATTGCTCGCCAACCTGCTCAACAACGCGATGACCCATGGCGACACGCGACGGGCGATCCGCGTCGACGGGCGCGTCGAAGACAACGCTGTCGTGCTCGAGGTCACCAACTTCGGTACGCCGATCGATCCCGCCACTCAGGGCATGCTGTTCCAGCCGTTCTATCGACCGGAAAGCGCGACGCCACGCCCCGGACTCGGGCTGGGACTGTATATCGCCTCGGAGATCGCGCGTGCCCACGGAGGCACGCTCACGGTCTGTTCCAGCACGGACGAGGGCACCTGCTTCACCCTGCGCCTGCCGCTCACCGGCGCCTGACGCTCAGCGCGCGGCACTCGCTGCCGGGTAGTCGGTGGTGGTCTCGAATTCCGCGTAGGGTTGTCCGCTCTCGGCAAGGCTTGCCAGCGGAAGTCGCTCGGCGACGCCCATCAGGCGGGCCCGCAACACGCTTACCTCGCGCAGCTTCTCCGATGCCGCAAACGAGTACTGATCGGTCATTTCGAAGGCGGCGACGATATTCCCATCCTCGCTTCGCATGATCCACGGGCGTCGTGCCGTGATCAGGCCCGCGCGCTGCATCGCCTCGTAGATTTCCAGCAGGATCGAAACAACCAGATCGGTGCGGCCCGGGAACGGCCGATAGCCAACGATGATGGAGGTAGACACGCGGAACCTCGTGGCGGCTGGGAGGCGACACCGCATTTGTAACCAGTAACGGGTCGCCGTCAAGCGTTACGTGGTGCGGTTTCGGCAAACCTTCGCAACAGGCATCACAGTTCACGAACCACGCGGAAGCCGACACGCGCACTGCGCAGATCGGCATCCGCTCCCTGACGGTAGGCGGAGCGGACCATCTCCGGCGCGCTGCCCCAGGACCCGCCGCGGATCACCCGTCGCGAACAGCCCGGATTGACCCAGGCTTCCGCCGTGCGCGGTGCGCGAATGTAGTTGTCGTGCCAGCAGTCCCCGACCCATTCCGACACGTTGCCGCCCATGTCATACAGGCCGAACGGATTCGGCGTGAAACTCATGACCGGCGCCGGCCCCCAGTAGCCGTCCTTATAGCCACTGAACGCATTGCTCCAACGGCGCCCGGAGCCGGAACGGTCATTGCCACCGGTGAGGTTCTCCATGCGCGAGGTGGGATTGTCGTCACCCCACCAGTAGCGCGTCGTGCTGCCCGCGCGCAACGCATATTCGAACTCGGCCTCGCTGGCGAGGCGATACTTCTTGCCCGTTCGCTGCGACAGCCAGTCCGCGTAGGCCTTGGCGTCGTTCCAGGAAACGTTGATGACCGGCAGGCGCTCCTGACCAGGCTTGCCCGCATAGTCGTCCTGCCAGGTCGCCGACGCTTCGTCGCGAAGGCCGCCGCTCTGTTCATCGTAGACGCTGCCACCGCCCAGGGACTGCGATTGCGGAACGTAACCGCTTGAGCGTACGAAGTCGCGGAACTGTCCGATCGTCACGGAACTGCGCCCCATGCCGACGCCTTTATCGATCTGGACTTCATGCGCGGGGGACTCATTGGTGTCGTGGCCCCGCTCGCCATCCGGCGAGCCCATCATGAAATGTCCCGTGGGCAAGACGACGAGGGCCGGGGCCTGCCCGGTCGAGTCGACGAAGCGATCGGCGATGACCTGGCCCGGTTTGTAGCTTGCGTAGAGACGGGCGTTGGTCACCCTCTCGTTGAAGTCGTCGATACCCGCCAGATCGGGGCTGACTTGCTGTGCCTTGGTCGCCAGCTGCTGCGCGAGCTCGATGTTGCCGGCGTCCAGCGCGGAACGCGCCTGGGCCAGCATCGCCGCACCGCTCTGCCGACGCATGCCTTCGATGCGGCCTCGGGTGTCCTGCAGGCCCTGCGATTCGGGAAGGATCGTCGCGGCCTCCGCCAGCGCGGCGTCCGCGGCGCTGAAATCGTTCTGGGCGACGGCGGCGAGCGCCTTGTCGAGTACGACACGCTGGACCTGGATGACGCCCTGCTCCGCCACAGCGTTGTCGGGATCGAGCTGCAGCACCGCCCGGTAGGTGTCCAGGGCACTGTCGCCACGCGGCTGCTCCGCCTTGCCTTCCTGGAGCTGACCGGCCGCCTTCCCGAGCATGGGTCTCACCTTGTCGAGGACAGCCAGTTTTTCCTGCAGGGGCGCGACCTCGGCGGTGGTTCCCGGTAGCGCCTTGAGCGCTGCGAGCCCGTCGCGCGCGGTGTCGGCATCACCCAGGGCGATGTCTTGCTCGATCTCCGCCGCGAGCCGCGCACGGACCTCGTCCATGCCGCCCAGGGCGCGCTGGCTATCGCCCTTTTCCTTAAGGACGGCCGTGAACATCGCAGCGGCACTGTCCTTGCCACCCACCAGGCGATCCGCCTGAAGCGCCTTGTCCGCGCGGTCGAGCAAGGCGGTCAGCTCGGGCGAATCCGGCGTCTTCTGGGCCGGAAGCTGGACTTCGTTGGTCTTCTCCCGGCGGCGTGCGGCGATCACCGATGACGGCGCGAGCATGATCGGCGGCCCGGCGTCGATTTCGGACACGATGGCCCCGGGTGCGGCCTGGGGGCGTTGATCGAAGCCCATGGTCGTGGGCTGTCCGCGCATCGGCGAACGCGGCGTATTCTGGCCCGGCTCGACGTGCAGCAGTTGCGGAAAGAAGTGATAGAACAAGGCAAAACCGAGCACAGCGACACCCAGGGAGCCGCCAATGGCGCGCTGTCGGCGGACGGTCTCGGTGTTCGGCATGGTGGGTTGTTCCGTGCGGGCCTGCTATCGTGCGCTGCCACCTTAGAGAATCGCGTGCGGCAGGGCAACACGAACGTCGCGCGCGTTCCATGTACGTACAAGGACGCAGGAATGACATCGAGCGACCTCGCTCCCGCTGCACCGTGGATCGACAATCACGAGGAGCTTGCCACCTGGCTTGCCCCTGTCGGCCCGACCGCCGTCGTCGGACTCGACACGGAGTTCATGCGGCGCAATACCTTTTACCCGCAGCTCGCCTTGCTTCAGTTGGCCCACGATGGCCGCTACGCCCTGATCGATCCGGTGGCCTTTCCGCTGGGAGACGTGCTCCGCCCGACCTTCGCCGAGAACCCGGTCGTCACGGTGATGCACAGCGCCGGCGAAGATCTCGAAGCGATGTCGCCGTTCCTGCCCGACGGCCCGCACACCTTGTTCGACACGCAGATCGCCGCGGCTTTCGTCGGCATGGGACTGGGCATCAGCTACCGTGCCCTCGTCGCTGAGCTGGTCGGCGCCGAACTCGACAAGGGCGAGACGCGCAGCGACTGGCTGCAGCGCCCGCTGACCGAATCGCAGAAGCTTTACGCCACACTCGATGTCGTCCACCTTCATCCCGTGCACGCCATCCTCAGCGAGCGCCTTGTGGAGCGCGATCGCGCCGCCTGGCATGCGGAAGACTGCGCACGCATGAAGCGCCGGGCCAGCGAGCGCGAAGGCGATCCGCAACCGCAGCGCAGCTTCAAGGGCGCCGCGGAATGGACGCCGGAGAAACAAGCCCTCCTACGTCGCGTGCTGCGCTGGCGCGAAACCACCGCCCGCGAACTCGACAAGCCGCGTTCGTGGCTGCTGGAGGATGCCCAGGCCCTGGACCTCAGCAACGCCCTGCCGCGCGACGCCGCGCATCTGGACGAGCGCGTGCGCGGCACCCGCGCATTGCGTGCACCCCAGCGCAAGGAATTGTTCGACCTACTCCAGCGGCCGGTGGACGCCCAGGAAATCGAATCCACCGCTCCGGTCGTGGGCCACCCCGTGGGCGACGCGAAGCGCGCCATCAACGAAATGCGCAGCGTCATCGACCTGCTCGCCACCCAGCTCGATCTTCCGCCCGGCCTGCTCTGCTCACGCCGCTCGATGGAAGAGTATGTGATGACCGGCGTATGGCCCGAAGCCCTCGAAGGCTGGCGCCGCGGCGTCCTCCACGAACGCCTGGCAGGTCTCCTGCCAGGCTGACAGCCGCGCCGCACCTTCGCCGGTGCACCATCGCTCGGTAGGAGCGCGATGCAAGCGTTACCGGACGGCGGCGTACCGAGCGGGGTGCAGGCGTTACCGCATGTCGGCGTGCTGCGCCGAAAAGCGCGCCGCCAGCTGATCCCGCTCGAACGACGCCATCACGTGCTCGACGAACACGCGTGTCTTTCGCGGCAGCAGCTTCTGCGCCGCGTAATAGATCGAAATGTCACCACCGTCCACCCACCAATCCGGCAACACGCGCCTCAACACACCGCGCTCGATATAGGGCAGCGCATGGGGCACGGCGACCAGGGCGATCCCCAGCCCTTGCATCGCGGCGTGGTTCGCCGCATCCGGGTCATCGAACAGAATGCGCGTGTCGAGGTCGATCGAGGCCTTCCCAGCGGCGCCATCGGTGAGCGTCCAGTTGCGAATGCGCCCGGTCTGCGGTGACCGAAGAAGAATGCCCGCCCGCCCCACCAGATCAGCCGGGGTGGCAGGCGCCCCTCGCGTCGACAGGTACGCCGGTGATGCCACCAGTACGCGATGCGCCGGCGCCAGGTGGCGCGCGATGAGGCCCGGTTGCAGCTCGAAGCCACCGCCGATCGCGACATCGAACCCCTCACCGATCAGATCCACCGCGCGATTGTCGAAATGCCAGTCCGGCTGCACCCGGGGATTCGCGCGAAGGAAACTGCCCAGCATCGGGACGATCCAGTCCCGTCCGAACGCGTTGCCCATGCTGACGCGCAGGCGCCCCACCGGGCTGGCATGCGCCACGGTGGCGTTGGACATCGCCGTTTGCAGGCTGTCCAGGCTATCCACCACCTCCAGGCGGAATGCCTCGCCCGCCTCCGTGAGCGACAGGCGGCGCGTGCTGCGCTGAAACAGCCGAACACCGAGGGATGCCTCCAGCCTGGCCACGTTTTTCCCCACGGCGGCCGGGGTCAGGCCCAGGGCGCGGCCCGCCGCGGCAAAGCTGCCGGACTCGGCACTGCGGATGAAGCAGACAATACCGTTGAGGGTGTCCATGGAAGGATTCTAAACCGATGGTATCGACTGCATAGGTGAAATCGTGCCTACTGCCAGCGCCTACCGCCGCCATTGATGGTGTTGTCGAACTCACCTCACTACGGAGTCATGCCATGAACGACCTCAATTCCATCCAGGGCAAGAGCGCCCTCATCCTCGGCGGATCGCGCGGCATCGGTGCCGCCATCGCCCGTCGCCTCGCTGCCGGCGGCGCCAACGTCGTCCTTACCTACGTGAACGGAGCCTCGGCGGCCGAGGCCGTCGTGGCCGAGATCGCCGCCAAGGGCGGTCGTGCGATCGCCTTCCAGGCAGATAGCGCGAGCGACGCCGCGATCGAAGCGGCCGTCGCGAAAACCAAGGAAACCTTTGGCGGCCTCGACATCCTCGTCAACAATGCCGGCATCGCCAAGTTCAGCCCGATCGAGGACTATCCGATCGAAGATCTGGACAGCACGCTCGCGATCAACGTCCGTGCGGCCGTGGTGGCCAGCAAGTTCGGTGCGCGCGCCATGAACAACGGTGGCCGCATCATTCACATCGGCAGCACCAATGCGGAGCGCATGCCCGGCCAGGGTGGTGCGATCTATGCCATGAGCAAGTCGGCGCTGCAGGGCCTGACCAAGGGACTGGCGCGCGATCTCGGTCCGCGCGGCATCACGGTGAACAACGTGCAGCCCGGCCCCGTCGACACCGACATGAACCCTAAGGACGGCCCGTTCGCCGAACAGCTGATGCCGTTGCTCGCCGTCGGCCGCTACGGCCATGCCGATGAGGTTGCCAGCTTCGTGGCCTATCTTGCGGGTCCTGAAGCGGCCAACATCACCGGTGCCAACCTGCTGATCGACGGCGGCTTCGCCGCCTAGCGCGTGGCTCGCCTTCGGCCTCGCGGGCTCGGCTGGCCCATCGCTCTCTACACTTGGGCGCTTCGCGAGGAGACGGTCAGCTGAACGGAGAGCCGTTGGGCGTGGGTGTTGCCACCGAAGCCCGCCGTTACGGCGGTCGTGCAGATAGGTCATTTCCGGCGTGGCGAGCGATTGCCTCGCCGCTGCGCTGCCGCGCGCCGACGATCTCGGCGCGCTGGGGTCGACCGTTGGCGATGGCTACGAGCCAGCAGCCGGAGCGGCGCTGCCTTGTCGGCTCGACCCACACGAACCTCAGAGATAGGAAGAGTCTTCGGTGCCCACCCTCGAGGCGAGTTCCGCACAAGTGGAGCGGCCGTAGGCCAAATAAGTACACGGCCGCGCAGCGGCCTT
>NZ_JAAVUW010000010.1 GCF_018449605.1 Luteibacter sp. dw_328
TGTCTGAGCAGCGAGGGTGGGCACCGAAGGCTCTGCGCCTCACCCCCCAAGCAAGCGGCGGCGCGAGCCGCTAAACACATGCACTCGCGAAGCGAGTGAACCGCCCCCTTCGGCGTCTCCGGCATTCCGCGATGAATCCTTTTTTCTTGCTCTGAAACCTGCTTTTTGGAGGAGGCGCTTTAGCGGCGATGGGGTGCGCGGCAACCTGGCTATCGCCGATGAATCGGCTCCTACAAAGAGCTGCATCGGGCCAGATGTGCGGCGGCTCTCAACGCTGCGCCGCGTGGGCATCCGTCGTCGCAGGCAATGGCGACGTTGTTCCGACCATAGGGCGCATAACGCGCAGGATCAGTGGGTCCGAAAATGCCGACCGTTGTCGCGGCGGTCGCTGCGGCAAGATGTATCACGCCGCAATCCGCGCTGATATAGGTGCCTGCCGCCTCGATAAACGCCGCCAGCTTGCGCGGATCACTCGTGTAGTACGTCGGAAAGCCACCGCCCAGACGCGACTGGCCGTCGGCGGAAACCAGTTCGACGACGCACGTGTCGCCGGTCCGGGCAACGAGTTCGGTCGTGAAGACACTCCACCAGTCGGAGGGCAAGCGCTTTGACCCGGTCGCATTGGGGAAGATCGCCATCACGGGCAAGCCGCGCTCGTTCACGTCACGCAGCACGCGTGCGAGTGCGTCGCGGCCACTTCGTCGTTCCACATCGGTGAGGCGCACGTCCAGCCGGGGAACCTCGTCCCCGACGGCGACGCCCAGTGCCCAGCGCAGTGCCTGGACCGGTCGGGCCGCCAGATGCATGGCCATGCCATCCGTCGGCATGGCATCCGTGCGTAGCTGAAAGCGTGCCTTCGCCATGGCGCTGGCAATACGTCCCGACGACGATCCCGCCGCGGCATCGATCACCAGGTCGTAGCGGCGCGAACGCAACTTCCGCAATGCACCGATCGTCGCCAGCGGACGACGCGCTGCGCGACGGTCTAGCGTCGTACAGTCACCAACGATATCGAAGCCACGAAACACGGCATGCGCTGCCGGCCCGGCCGACAGCAGGTCCACTTCTGCCCCGGGAAAACGCCGCTCTATCTCGACCAGCAACGGCGTCAGCAGCAACGTGTTACCCAGCCTGTGGTTGGGGCGGCAAATGAGGATGCGCTGGATACCGGACGCCGGAAGCTCGCCAGCACCCACGAGGTTCTTCGCCGGAGCGACCAGATGGCGCGCGAGCCAGGCCGGGACACGTCGTCGCATGAGCGCTGCGTTCCCGTCATGGGTGTGCGAGCGGGCTCACTTGGCGATGGAGGTGACAGCGACACGACAGGAGACATGGAGGGCTCTCGGGAAGTCTGTCGCCAACGATGCCTTAGTTACCTTATGCGTTGCTGTCCACTGGATGACGATTCTGCTTCCGGGGATTCACGAGAGATCCCGCGGCACCATGTAGCCGAAGCCACGCACGGTCCGGATCGCATCGGGGCTGAGCTTGCGCCGCAGCGAATGGACGAGGACCTCCAGCGCATTCGGGCTGACGTCCGAATCCATGCCGTACACCGAGCACTCGATCGACTCGCGGCGAACGATCTTGCCGTGGCGTTCCATCAGCATGCGGAGCAACGCGAATTCGCGCCGGGTCAGCTCGATGCGGCGCGCCTGGTACGTCACCTCGAGCGTGCTGAGGTTGAGCGAAAGCGCACCCGATTCCAATTGATTATCGGCCAGTCCCTGGGCACGACGAGCCAGCGAGCGGATACGCGCTGCGAGCTCGTCGAGGTGGAACGGCTTGGTCATGTAGTCGTCGGCGCCCGCGTCCAGGCCGCGTACGCGGGACTCGATGCTGTCACGCGCGGTCATGACGAGGATGGGCGTCTTGACCTTCAGACGGCGCGCCTCGGTAATCACCTCGATGCCGTCCTTCTCGGGCAACCCCAGGTCGAGGAGCACGAGGTCGACGGATTGGTCGCGCAGCGCTTCGAGACCTTCCACGCCCGTGCGCAGCCACGTCACCGTATAGGCGAGGTGCTCGAGCGCGCGCTTAATCGCTGTGCCGAGACGGATGTCGTCCTCGACGACAATGATGTTCACGATCCAAGTCCTCCATGGCGGACGAAAGCTTCGGGTATCGCATCCGTGCGACGGGACGTGTCTACGAAAACGGCAGCCCGGTGCCATTATCGGAGTGCCGGCCTTATGCCTTGCTTAGTACCTGCCCGTAAGCATGCCCTAAGGCGCGGCCGGCAGCCTGTGCTCGCTCCCATACGGAACCCATCATGAGCCTAATCGTCGAAGGACTGCGCAACACCCTGGTGGGTCCTTTCACGTTCAGCGTGAAGGGGGGCCAGTGCCTCGCCATGACGGGCGCGTCCGGATCCGGAAAGACGCTTCTGCTCCGCATGATCGCGGACCTGGATCCCAACGAGGGCAGGATCACGTTCGCCGGGATAGACCGGGCATCGCTTTCCGCGCCGGACTGGCGGCGCCTGGTGGCGCTGGTTCCCGCCCGCAGCGGCTGGTGGGCGGACACGGTTGCCGAACACTTCCCCGAGGACCGCGAAGCGGAGTGGCGAGCACTCGCGGCCGCGTTGTTCGTCCCCCCGGCCCTGTTCGAGCGCTCTATCGAAGAAGCCTCCACGGGTGAACGCCAGCGTCTCGCACTGATCCGCGCCCTGCTCGCCGAGCCGCGGCTGCTGCTGCTCGATGAGCCGACGGCGTCGCTGGATCCAGTCTCCACGCAAGCCGTCGAAGCCTTGATCGCCAAGCGGCTCGCCGCCGGTACCACGGTTATCTGGGTGACTCACGACGCCGCGCAGGCGGACCGTGTGGGCAACCTCACACGTCACATGCAGGCCGGCGGAGTCCTTGCCACATGACGCCGCTCTCCCTGCACGCCGTCGACATCGCGATCGCCGCCCTTCTCCTCGTGGTCGACGCCGCGTTGTCGATCGGGCTGCGCCTGCGCTTCCATCGCGCGCTGTTGATCGCCTCGGTGCGCATGGTGGTCCAGCTGGTCGCCGTCGGCTACCTGCTCCGTTACGTGTTCGCGGGGCATTCGCCGTGGCTGACCGCGATTCTTGTGCTGGCCATGTCCCTGGTCGCCGTCCGCGAAGTCGCGGTCCGTCCGGTGCGCCGACTGGTGGGGGGAAATGTCCTGGTGGCGTTACCTAACGTGCTGGGCATCGTCCTGCTGACGGCGTGCTTTGCGCTGTTGACGGCCATCCGTCCGCACCCTTGGTACGACGCGCGCTACGCCATTCCCCTGGTCGGCATCCTGCTGGGCAGCATTCTCAACGCGGCGAGCATCGCGCTGGCGGGTGTTCTCGACAATGTGCGCCAGCAACGCGACGCGATCGAGGCCCAGTTGATGCTTGGCGCGACCTTCGGCACGGCCACGGCGCCGCTCCTGCGCCGATCCATCCGCACGGCCATGGTGCCGGTCATCAACCAGATGGCTGCGGCGGGTGTCATTACCCTGCCGGGGACGATGACGGGCCAGTTGCTGGCGGGCGCCGATCCCGTCGAGGCCGTGAAGTACCAGATCCTGTTGCTGATCCTGCTGACCGGGGCCAGCTGCATGGCTGCCGTCGGTACGGCGTACGGGGCTGTTGCCCGGCTGCGCGATGACCGCGAGCGGCTTCGCCTGGACCGCCTGAGGTAAAGCTTCGCTTTAGATTGCGAATCATTCTCATTACCCTTACGATATGCGTCACATCGGGCTGACGCCCGTGCATGACCCGTCAGTCAGGGCACCCATGAAGTCGACCCCCGTGAGCCATCGGCCCGCGTCGGGCGAACTCGTGCCCGATTCGGTCTGCCGACACTTTTGTTCATTGCCTCGCAAGGGAATCACCATGGCCTTCATCAAGAGCCGCAAACACGCCGCTCCTGCCGCGCGCACCGTCGGTGCCGCCGTCCTCCTGACTTTCGCGCATGCCGCCGTCGCCAGCGATACGGTCGACGCGCCGCCGCAGCAGGCCAAGGCCAGCGACGTCCAGGCACTCCCCGGCATGCAGGTCGACGCCGACCGCTCGAGCGACTTCCGCGTCGACAAAGTGTCCTCGCCGAAATTCACCCAGTCCCTGCTCGACACCACGCAAACCATCCAGGTGATTGGCAAGGAGCTGATGAAGCAGCAGGGTGCGACCACGCTGACCGAAGCCCTGCGCAACAGCCCGGGCGTTGGCACCTTCTACGTGGGCGAGAACGGCGCGACCAACACGGGCGACGCGATCTATATGCGCGGCTTCGATACGTCGAGCAGCATCTTCGTCGACGGCGTGCGTGACACCGGCACCGTGTCACGCGACGTCTTCAATATCGAGCAGATCGAAGTCACCAAGGGTCCGGATGGCACCGAATACGGCCGCACCGCGCCGACCGGCGCGATCAACCTGGTGACCAAGCAGGCGGTACTGGGCGATGGCGAATCCGGCTCGCTCCAGGGCGGCAGCGGCCAGCGCCGCCGTGGTACGGCCGACATCAACCAGCAGCTCGACGCAACCACTGCGGTTCGCCTCAACGTGATGGACCAGAAGAGCAACGTCTACGGTCGCGACGATATCGAGAACAACCGCTGGGGCTTTGCGCCCTCGCTGGCGTTCGGCCTGGGCACGTCCACCCGCGTGTACATCGACTACCTGCACATCAAGCAGAACAATGTTCCCGACGGCGGCGTGCCGACCATCGGCTTGCCGGGCTACAGCAGTCCCGACGCGCGCGCATTCCTCAATGACGCCGCCAAGGTCGACCCGAACAACTACTACGGCACGAACCAGGATCACGACCACGTGACCCAGGACATGTTCACGGTCCTGGTCGAACACGACTTCAGCGACAAGGTCGCCCTGCACAATACGTCGCGCTGGGGCCGTACGACGGAAGATTACCTTCTGACGTCATTCATGGGCGCGACGGCGAACCTTGCGACGCCTAACCCGCTGGACCCGTCCACCTGGACGATCACGCGTAGCAACCCGACGTTCAAGCACCAGTCCAACCGGATCGCCACCAACCAGACCAACCTGACCGCATCGATCGACGCGGGTGGCTTCACGCAGGACATCAGCACCGGTATCGAACTGACGTCCGAAGAAGCTCGCACCATCGGCATGGGTCCGCTCAACGGCAGCACCTGGCCCGTCGCCAACCTGTATCACCCCGACTCCGATGTCGGCGGCCTGAAGTACGGCGAGACCGGTGCGCTCAGCAACGGCAAGACCAACACGGCGGGCGCGTACTTCTTCGACACCTTCAAGTTCGGTGAACACTGGCAGGTGAACGCCGGTGTACGCATGGACCACTACAAGACCGATTTCTCCAGCCTCGTGGTTTGCGGTGCACGTAACGGTCCTGTCTGCGGCCGGCTGCCTGCCGGCAGCATTGTCCCGGGCGTGGATACCAGCGTCAGCGACAACCTGATGAACTACAAGATCGGCGTGCTGTACAAGCCCGCCGCGAATGGCAGCATCTACGTCAACTTCGCGCAGTCGCAGCAGCCTCCGGGCGGCAACACGCTCACGCTCTCCTCCGCGGCGAACAGCGCCGACAATCCCAACTTCGATCCGGAAAAGGCACGCACCGCCGAAATCGGCACGAAGTGGGACCTGCTCGGCTCGAAGCTGTTGCTCACTGGCGCGCTCTACAGCACCACGGTGACCAACGATGTCGTGCAGGATCCGACCGACCTGCTTTATTACCAGGTGGGCAAGAAGCGTGTGCAGGGCGTGGAGATCAACGCGGTCGGCAAGCTGACCGACGACCTCGCGATCAGCGCCGGCTTCACCACGATGAATGCCACCGTCAAGGACGGCCCGGGCGTCACCGCCAACGGCTCGGACGACCTGGCCTATACGCCGAAGAAGGCGTTTACCTCGTGGGTCACGTATCACCTGCCGTTCGACCTGACCATCGGCGGCGGCGCGCGTTACTCGGGATCTCTTCAGCGCGGCACCGACGGCGCCGTGGGCACCCCGGCCTATACCCGTGCGTACTGGGTGTTCGACGGCATGGCCAGCTACCCGGTCAACAAGAACTTCGACCTGCAGCTCAACGTGTACAACCTGTTCGACAAGAACTACGTGGCCGCGATCAACAAGAGTGGCTATCGTTATACCCCGTCCACGCCGCGCTCGGCCATGCTGACCGCGAACGTTCGTTTCTGATCGACAGAAGGAAACACCGCCATGTTGCTGCATATTCCCGAGGTCCTGAGCAAGGAACAGGTCGCCGGGATGCGCGGCGCCATGGAGGCTGCCGAATGGAGCGACGGTCGACAGACCGTCGGTCCACAGGGTGCAAAGGTAAAACGCAACCAGCAACTGCCGGACGCGTCGCCGCTGCGCCGCGAGTTGGGTGAGATCGTGGTGGCGGCACTCGCCCGCCATCCGCTGTATCACGCTGCGGCCCTGCCGATGCGTACCCTGTCACCACGGTTCAACCGCTACGAAGGCGGCGGTGAGTACGGCTTTCATATCGACGGCGCCGTCATGGCCACCGGCGACAGCGATGTCCAGGTGCGCAGCGACATCTCCTGCACGCTCTTCCTCAGCGAGCCGGAGGAATACGACGGCGGCGAACTGATCGTCAGCGACACCTACGGCGAACACGAAGTAAAACTCCCCGCCGGGGACGCCATCGTCTATCCCTCCTCCAGCCTGCACAAGGTCACGCCGGTGACGCGCGGCGCACGCATCGCTTCGTTCTTCTGGGTGCAGAGCCTCGTGCGCGACGACAGTGCGCGAAGGCTGCTGCTGGAGCTGGACACGGCCATCCGCAACCTCTCCGCCAGTGCCGCCGACCAGGCATCGATCCTGCAATTGACGGGCGTCTACCACAACCTGTTGCGGCGTTGGGCCGAAACCTGAGGTAAAACAAAGGTAGGCAGGGGCGCCCTCGGGGGCGGATAATTGGCGCCCCCTGATGTCCTTGGCTCCCTACCGCATGTTCCAACCTGGTCAACGCTGGATCTCCACCGCCGAACCCGAGCTCGGCCTCGGCACCATTCTTCGCGTCGAAGGACGCGGCGTGCAGGTCCTGTTCGCCAAAGCGGGCGTGCTGCGCCCCTATGCCACCGACAGCGCACCGCTGATCCGCGCCGAATTCCGCGCCGGCCAGCGCGTGTCGGGCAAGGGCCTCGCCTTCCTCGTCGAACGCATCGAAGAACGCGAAGGCCTCTTCGTGTATCGCGGCGAAGGGCGTGAACTGGAAGAAGGCCAGCTCGACGACGAGCAGGCGCTTTCGCAAGCCGACGATCGCCTCATCGGCGGCCGCACCGATACCAACGAAAGCTTCGACCTGCGCCTGGATGCCCTGCGCCGTCGTGCCGATGCCCGCCGCTCGGCGGCATGGGGTCTCGAGTCGGCACGCATCGGCCTGGTCCCGCACCAGCTGCGCGTGGCCGGTATCGCCGCCGCACGTCGCCCGCCCCGTGTGCTGCTCGCCGACGAAGTGGGCCTGGGCAAGACCATCGAAGCGGGCATGATCCTGGCGCGCCAGCTCGCCGCCGGCCGCGCCGGCCGCGTCCTGCTGCTGCTGCCGGAAACCCTGGTCTACCAGTGGTTCGTCGAACTGCTGCGTCGCTTCAACCTGTCGTTCGCCATTTTCGACGAAGAGCGCTGCGAAGCCATCGAGCAGTCCAACGACGGGCGTAACCCGTTCGAGGACGACCAGCTGGTCATCGCCGACTTCGCGTTCCTCGAATCCGCACCGAAGCGCGCGCGCCAGTTGGCCGAGGCCGGCTGGGACCTGATGGTGGTCGACGAGGCTCACCACCTCGAATGGACTCCCGAAGCCGCCAGCCCCCGCTACCGTCTGGTGGAAGAACTGGCCACGGCGACACCCGGTGTCATCCTGCTCACCGCCACGCCGGAACAGCTGGGCCGCGCCGGGCACTTCGCCCGCCTGCGCCTGCTGGATCCCCAGCGTTACAGCGACCTTGACGCCTACCTTGCCGAATCGGCGGAATTCGGTGAACTGTCCGAAGTCGCCAACGCGCTCGCCGACGGCAAGCCGCTCTCTTCTGAGCACCGCACCCTGCTCGACGCCCGTTTCAAGGGCGACCGCGAGCTGGCCGGCCTGCTGACGCGCGACGACGCCCACGCCGAGCTGCTTGCCGCACTCATCGACCGTCACGGCACCGGCCGCGCGATGTTCCGCAACCGTCGCGCCGGTATCGGCGGGTTTCCGCGCCGCGTGCCGGAGATTCTCGCGATCGACCCCGAGACGCTCGACGCCGGTCGCCGGGATGCCCTCCTCGCCGAGTTCCGCGCGGACATCCAGAACGCCGCGGCGCATCTCGAGTTCGATTACAACGACGACCCGCGCCTCGAAGCCCTGATCGACCTGCTCGACGCGCACCCGTCCGACAAATTCCTGCTCATCTGCCGTAGCCAGGCCAAGGTGCTGGCGATCGAAGACGCGCTGCGCACGAAGAGCGGCGTAGGCGTCGCCCGTTTCCACGAAGGCCTCGGCATCGTGCAGCGCGATCGCAACGCGGCGTTCTTCGCGCAGCCAGACGGCGCCCGCCTCCTGCTGTGTTCCGAGATCGGTTCGGAAGGCCGCAACTTCCAGTTCGCCCACCGCCTGGTGATGTGGGATCTCCCGCTGGATCCGGACCTGCTCGAGCAGCGCATCGGCCGCCTCGACCGTATCGGCCAGCGCCACGACATCGTCGTGCACGTGCCCGTGGTCGAGCAGAGCGCGCAGCACGTGCTGGCCCGCTGGTACGACGAGGGCCTGGACGCGTTTCGTTCGAGCCCCGCCGATGGCCGCGAACTGCTTCGCCGTTTCGGCGAGCTGCTCGCCAACCTCGCCGACGAACACGCCCGCGAGGACGATTCGCGCGACCAGGAACTCGACGCACTCATCGCGGAAACCCGTGGCGCGCATGAGGAGCTCTCCGCCCTCATCCACGCCGGTCGCGACCATCTGCTCGAACTGGCCGCCAGCCGCGATCCACATGCCGATGACCTCGCCTCCAGCTTCGCCCGCGAGGACCAGGATCCAGCGCGCGATGCCTTCATCCAGCGCTTGTTCGAAACCTACGGCGTGCATACGGAAGAACTCGCACCCGACATCGTGCTGCTCGACCCGCAGTACCTGTCGACAGACGGCCTGCCCGGCTTTGCCGATGGCCCGCTTTCGGTGACGTTCTCGCGCGACGTCGCACTCGCCCGCGAAGACCTGCCCTTGCTGCGCATGGACCACCCGATGGTCTACGCCGCGGTGGACCTGCTGGTGAGCGGCGAAACGGGCAACGCCGCGTTCCTCGTCGACGATGCCCTGCCCGTACGCACCGCCCTGCTACAGACCGTTTACGTGCTCGAGATCATCGCCGATCGCGCGCTGGACGCCGGCCGCTTCCTGCCCGCGACACCGCTCGTCGTTGCGGTGGATACCAAGCTGTCGGAACGCCCGGGCTTCCGTCCGAGCGACGTGGCGCTGCGCAAGGCGACGGATCGCAATATCGAAGTGGCTCGCTTCCGAAAGTTTCTCTCGAAGCTGGTCCCGCCGATGCTCGAACACGCCCTCGACCTCGCCGAGGGACGCGCCGAACTGCTCAAGTACGAAGCGATCGACGCCGCGAAGCTCGAGCTGGACACCGAGCACGCACGCCTTGTGGCGCTGCGCGCCGTGAACCCGTCCATCGCGGCCTCGGAAGTCGCCGCCATCGCCGCCGAGCGCGATGCCTTGCTTGCGGCTATCCCCAACGCGCGCCTGCGTCTGGATGCCGTGCGATTCGTGGTCAGCCCGGACTTCCTTTCCCTGCGCTGAGGGTCAGGACCAGCGGCGTGGTGGCGGTCGCACGCCCCACGCCCAGAGCAACAACAAGCCCGCGAACAGCCCACCCAGGTGGGCGAAATGGGCCACGCCCGCCAACGTGCCGGTGACGCCGAAGAACAGTTCGGCCAGGCCGTAGAGCGTGACGAACAGCCACGCGGGGATACCGATGGGAATCGGGATCATCATCAGCTTCTCGCGCGGGAACAGCATCGCGAAAGCGCCGAGCAGGCCAAAGATCGCACCGGATGCACCGACGGTCGGAAAGACGCGGCCCGGCTCGAACCAGTACACGATGGCCAGCTGGGCAAGCGACGCCGCGACCAGGCAGGTGAAGTAGTAGATGATGAAACGGCGCTGCCCCATCACCCGCTCGATCAGCCCACCGAACATGTACAACGCATACATGTTCAGCAGGATGTGCATGACCGACCCGTGCATGAAGCCGTAGGTGATCAGCTGCCACGGGCGGAAGCCGATGCCGGCGATGTTGCCATTGCCCACGTCGATGGCCATGTCATGGCCCACCGGCCACAGCGCAAACCACTGCGAGAGCGCCAGGGTGTTCTCGTCCTGCAGCAGGAACTGAAGGGCGAAGACCAGGACATTGGCAATGAGCAGGTTGCGCGTCACCGGAGGCAGGTTGGTCGGCATGGTGGTCCCCGGCCTCAGGCGGTCAGCGGCGTAGGCTGGAGGATCTCGATCCAGTACTGGTCGGGATCCCGGATAAAGGCGATGTGCCGCATGCGGCCATCACTCAACCGCTTCTGGAAGGTGACGCCGAGCTCTTCGAAGCGCGCGCAGGCGACATTCACATCCGGCACGCTGACGCACAAGTGCCCGAAGCCGCGCGGTTCGCTGTTGCCATTGTGATACGCGAAGTCGGCGTCTGTCTCGGTCCCATGGTTATGGGTCAGCTCGAGCACGCCCGGCTGCGCCAGCGCCCAGCGCTTGCGCTCCGCGTCGTCGTCGGGAATCACGCTGCGGTCGCCGACCAGGACCAGGTAGACGATGGTGAACTTCGCCTCTTCGTAAACGTGCTTATAGACCGGCGTGAATCCGAGCACCCGGGTGTAGAAGTCCAGCGAGACGTCGAGATCGCGCACGCGGATCATGGTGTGGTTGAACACGAAGCCGTGGGTGGCAGCGTCCGGCGTGGCGGTGACGCCGGGCAGCGACGTGAGGTCGGCGAGGGACATGGGGATATTCCTTGGGACAATGTCCAAGGGTGGCTGCCATGGGGCGGCAATTCAAGCATTTGGGGGGAGTCGCGGTCGGGTTGGCCCTTGGGGCCGCGGCGCAGCTCTTCGAGACGGGCGGTAGCCAGTCTCTCGCTCCGTAAGCTGGTCGGGGCCGCCCTCAGCTTAGGCGGCCCCAAGGGCCAACCCGACCGCGACACCGGACGCTGAGGTTGCGTGTGGCACAAGCGCCACGCCGCTTCGTCGCCCGAGCTTCGATGAGCGACCAGACTGCTTTCTGTAGGAGCCGCTTCAGCGGCGAACCCTCAGGCTTTCGGACATGCGAACGAGGCCTTGTGGTGACCGGGCGAGCGGTTGAACCGCCGACACGATGCGACGCAATGCCTCATTCGCAAAATCACGGCTGAGGGTTCGCCGATGAATCGGCTCCTACAGTAGAAAGCGCATCACCGCCGGCGCGGCCCGACCGAGAGAAGTAGCAACACCACCGCCAGCGCCCCATAAGCCGCAACAAATTGCCACACCAACGTACGCGCGGCGGGATCGAGCAACCACGGCAGGTACACCGAACCGATCGGTTCCACCGAGTGGATGACGCCGAAGGCCGTGAGCACGGCGCCGATCGCGACGATGCCCGCTGCCTTACGCACCTGGCCGTCGATCATCGCGACCACGAAGCTCGCCCAGACCATCGAAGTGATGATGAAGCCGTTGCCGAGGATGACGATGACCGCCATCGCGGAGATGCCGTGGCTGGCGTCGCCGTACAGCGCGGCAAAGTGCGCGGGGTCGACGATGGACGGGTCGCCCAGCTTGATCGCCAGCATGCGTGCGATGGCCGGAAAGAAGCTGAAAACCACCGCGCCGGCGTAGCGTAGCGGTGTCGCCTCGAAGGCCTGGGTGGTGATGCCGATCGAGATGAAGACGAGGATCGGTGCGAGCACGGCGACCGGGAGCAACTCCACCAGGTTCGCCAGGTAACCGAAAACGCCGCCCAGCCCGATGACCAGGCCCGTGACCAGGGTGTAGCCCGTACGCGCACCCATGGCCTTGTACGCCGGCTGGCCGATGTACGGCGTGGTCTGTGCTACACCGCCACACATGCCGGCGATCAGGGTGGCCAGGGCCTCCACCAGCAGGATGTCCCGGGTCGAATAGTCGTCGCCGGCAGCGCGGGCGCTCTCCGTCACGTTGATGCCGCCCACCACCATCAACAGGCCGAAGGGCAGGATCAGCGGGAGGTAGGGCACGGTCGCCGGCAGGCCGTCGATGAAACCGAGCGTCGGTAGCGGGAAGCCGAGACGCCACTGCCATGCACCCGGCGAGTGATAGCCGGTACCGAGGAAGCCCGACGGCCCCAGCCCGTAGTAAAGGACCACGCCAACAATGAAGGCGCCAAGCACGCCTGGAAGGCCGAACGGTAGCCGCCGCTTGGCCACCAGCGCGTAAAGCACCACGCCCAGACCAGCGAAACCCACGACCGGCACGCGCAGGATCTCTACCAACGGCAGGAAACCCATCAGCACCAGGGCGATGCCGGCGATCGAGCCGAGCAGGCCTGCACGTGGCACGGAGCGCTGAACCCATGCGCCAAAGAACGACAGGACGAACTTCAGCACACCCATCACGACCAGCGAGGCCATACCCAGGTGCCAGGTGGCCTCCCCTGCCGCGATCGGGTCCATGCCCGCCTGACGGTACCCCGCGAACGCAGGGCCCAGGACGAGCAAGGCCATGCCGATCGTGGTCGGTGCGTCGATGCCCAGCGGCATCGCGGTAACGTCCTCGCGCCCGGTGCGGGCCGCCAGCCGGCGGGCCATCCAGGTGTAGGCGAGGTTGCCGAGCAGTACTCCCAACGCGGTACCCGGAAACATCCGGCGGAACACGATGTCCGCGGGCATGCCGAAGATACCGATGAGAGCCGTGGCCATGAAGGCGAGCAGCGAGAGGTTGTCGACGACGAGGCCGAGCACACCGTTGAGGTCTCCGCCGCCGAAACGGCGACGTGGTGCGATAGTTGTGTTCATCAGAAGGAGACGTCCGCCGGCTGCGTTACACGGAGAACCGACTGGTCGCCCGTCTTTGCCTTCCACGCGGCGCGGATGGCGTCGACCGACGCCTGCTGCGTCGGCGAATCGGGGTAGAGCAGGATCACGATCTTCGAACGCAGGCGCTCCGGCTTCGTCTGCTTGACGCCCTGCCACTGTCCGTAGGCATCGACCACGGTCAGACCGCTCGGGAATCGTGGCGTCACTTCCTTGTCCAGGAAGGCACGCCAGGCAGCCTCATCCACCCCGTCCCGGCCGTCGGCAAGGCCCAGGCCGAAGTAAAGCTCCGTGCGCACCCATCCATGCGTCGCGTCGGGATGCGCGGCATCGCCGCTCAGTGTTGCGCTGCTGTGGTTTGCGGTCGCGGGGCCGTGCTCCGGCCAGTTCACGCAACCCGCCGTGACCAGCGACACAACGAGGAAAAGACTGGCGAGAACCCTCATACAAACCCCTTGCGCAAGCTTCCAAGAAACGGACGTCCATACGGCCAGCCGTCCAACCTATTGACACAGCGTACACCGCGGTGCAACAAATAGTGAAAGGTTCGCACGTTCCTGCGGCCACTGGAACCACCCTGTCGTGAGCTCCCGCCTGCCCCGCCCCGCCTTCGTTGCATGCCGCCTCGCGGCCGATGCGCGATGTCGCCCGGGCCGCGCCACGCACGGCTGACGCCGCGCCCCGACCGCTCCCCGCCCCTCGTCGTCCGCCCTTCGGCGGCAACGACCCCGTGTGCCCGCCAGGAACTTCCATGCACCCGTCCCGCCTCGCTTCCGCCATCGTCATCGCCCTCACCGCCCTTCCCGTCGCCGCGCAAGACGCCGACCGGCCCGCCACCAACCTGGACCAGATCGTCGTCACGGGGACGCACGCCAAGGACCGCACCGTCCTCGACTCACCCGTGCCGATCGACGTGCTGACGGCGGAAGACCTTCGCTCCGCCGGTGCCGTCAACGGCGAACTCGGCCAGGCACTGGCCACCCTGCTGCCTTCGTTCAACTTTCCCCGCCAGTCCAACTCCGGGGGATCCGACCATGTGCGGGCCGCACAGCTACGCGGCATGAGTCCCGACCAGGTCCTCGTGCTCGTCAACGGCAAGCGCTTCCATACCTCGGCGCTGGTCAATAGCGATACCAAGATCGGCCGTGGCACGACGCCGGTCGATTTCAATGCCATTCCCATCAGCGCGATCAAGCGCATCGAGGTGTTGCGCGACGGCGCGGGCGCGCAATACGGCTCCGATGCCATCGCCGGCGTGGTGAACATCATCCTCGACGACGCGCCCGAGGGAGGCGAGGTCGATGCCACGTACGGTGCGTATCACACCAACTTTCGTCCCGGCGACCGCACGATTACGGATGGCCAGAGCGGTTATGTCAGCGCGAAGGCCGGCACGAAACTCGGCGGGGACGGTGGCTTCCTCCGGGCCGGCATCGAAGGCAACAACCGCCAGCCGACCAACCGCGCCGGCCCTGACCAGATCCCCTCGTGGGAGAACCCCTCCCCGGCAAACCTCGCGCTGCAGGGTAAGCGCAACTATGCCGCGGGCGATCCACGTAACGAGAACTACAGCGGCTGGTTCAACGCCGAACTCCCTTTGGGCGATACCGTGCGTGGCTACGCGTTCGGCACGTACACGCAGCGCCGGACGGTCGGCGACAACTACTTCCGCTATCCGGACAGCGACGCTAACGTTCCGTCGATCTATCCGGATGGCTATCGCCCTGAGTCGCTCGGCTATAACCGCGATATCAACCTCACGGCCGGTGCCCGCGGCCGCGCGGGCGAATGGGATATCGACGCGAGTCTGACCTGGGGCCGCAACACCTTCGATTACGACCTGCGCGATACGGTGAACGTGTCGCTCGGCGACGCCAGCCCGACGCGCTTTAACATCGGCAAGTACGACAACGCGCAGGGCACCGCCAACCTCGACCTGAGCCGCTCGATCGAATGGGGATCGAAGCTGTTCACCCTGGCGACGGGTGCGGAGTTTCGGCATGAGGGATTTCGTACGTACCCCGGCGACCCTGCGTCCTATGCCGTGGGGCCCGTTGTCGGCGCACCTATCGGCGCGCAAGCGGGCGGCGGCCTCACACCGCAGGACACGGCCGACCTTCATCGCAACGTCGGTGCGGCTTACCTCGACCTCTCCGGTGACCTCACCGACCGGTTCTTCGCCGATGCGGCAGGCCGCTATGAGCACTACAACGATTTCGGCTCCGCCTGGACCGGCAAGCTGAGTGGCCGCTTCGCGATCACCGAGGCGATCGCCCTTCGCGGCGCCGTGTCCAACAACCTGCGTGCGCCGTCGCTGAGCCAGGTCGGCTTCGAATCGACCTCGACGGGCTATGGCGCTGACGGAACGCTGGTGCAGGGGCGCATCCTCTCGGTCAACAACCCCATCGCGCGCGGGCTGGGCGCACAGGATCTGAAGCCCGAGAAGTCACGCAACGTCAGCCTGGGTCTCACCGCGCAGCTCGGCGAGCGCTTCGACGCGTCCCTCGATGTCTACCGTATCGATGTCGATCACCGCGTCACCCTGTCCGAGACGATCGCTCCGGATGGCCTGGAGAACTACATCGACGCACGCTTTGGCGTACCGGGCGTCCAGAGCGTGGCCTTCTTCACCAACGCCGTCGACACCCGCACGCGCGGCGCCGAGCTGGTGACGAACTACCGGCAACCGGCCTACGGCGGCAACCTCACGCTCACTGCAACGTACAGCTACAACCGTACGTCGATCCGCAAGGTCCGCGATACGCCGCCTGAACTCGCCGCGCTGGGCGCCGATGCCGTGCTGTTCGGCCTGGAGGAACGCAATACGCTCACCGACGCCGCACCTCGCCAGCGCGGCTCGTTCACCGCCCGCTGGGATCATCCCCGTTGGTCGCTGCTGAGCCGGCTGACTCGCCAGGGCAGCACGACCCGTGTCTTCGACTTCGGTGACGGTTTCGTGCCCACGCAGACCTACGGCGCACGCTGGCAGCTCGATGCCGAAGCCGAATGGCACGCGACCGACCGTTTCTCCATCGCCCTGGGCGGCCAGAACATTACCGACCAGTACCCGAACCGCTCGATTCCCGACATCGCCTATGCGGGGAATTTTCCTTACGACGTGATCTCGCCGATCGGCACGAACGGGGCGTACTGGTATGCACGTGCCAGGTATGCGTGGTGACATAAAAAAAGGTTCTTCGCGGATTACCGGGGCCCGGCCGCTCAGCTTTCCCGCCGGGTATTCTTTGGCACCTCGCACCTCGCACCTAGCACCTCGCCCATGGCTCGCCTTCGGCTTCGCGGGGCTCGGCGTTGCCATCGCTCTCAACACTTGGGCGTCTCGCGGGGAGACCTTGGTGTCCACCCTCGCTGCTCAGACACGTCCTCCGCGTTCGAGAAGGAAAGGCCGCTCACGCGGCCCGTGTATCTATTTGGCCTACGGCCGCTCCACTTGTGCGGAACTCGCATCGAGGGTGGACACCAAGGTCTCTCACGACGATACGGTGGAGTGGAAGGAGAGCCGTTGGCGTGGGGCCGTCGTCGGGTCCGGCCGGTCCCGGAGCCTCGGGCGATGCGGAAGCCGTTGCTGATACCCGGTTGCCGAACCCCTTCCTCGCGTCTGCGCTTCCATTGGCGTGGCTGCGAGGCTGCCGACGATGCTGCCGCGCTTTGGCTCGACCACGCGAACCTCAGGGTGCGGGAGAGCCTTCGGTGCCCACCCTCGAGGCGAGTTCCGCACAAGTGGAGCGGCCGTAGGCCAAATAAGTACACGGCCGCGCAGCGGCCTTTCCGGTACGAAACGCGGAGGACGTGTCTGAGCAGCGAGGGTGGGCACCGAAGGCTCTGCACCGCTACGTCTGAGCACCGAAGGCTCTGCGCCTCACCCCTGACGTAATCGGCGGCGCGCGAGCCGCTTGAAACACGCACTCGCAAAGCGAGTGAACCACCCTTCAAGCGTCCCCGAAGTTCCGCGAAGAACCTAAAAAAAAAGAGCCCGGCTTTCGCCGGGCTCCTTTATGCAACTACCGATCTTTAACGGATTACTGCTGAACCTGCAGTTCCGTACGACGGTTGCGAGCGCGGCCTTCGGCCGTGTCGTTCGTGTCGATCGGGTTGTTCTCGCCGTGACCGATCGGGCCTTCCAGACGGTCGGCACCGATGCCGTGAGCCGTGAGGTAGTCGAACACGATCTTGGCGCGACGCTCGGACAGACCCTGGTTGTAAGCGTCCTTACCGACGCTATCCGTGTAACCGGCAACCGTGACCTTGACGGTCGGGTAACGCTGCAGCGTGTCGACAGCCTGGTCGAGGACGCCCAGCGATTCGCTGGTCGGCTCCTGCAGGGTCGGGCCGATGTTCGTCTCGCCCTTCTTCGGACGGTCGAACTTGAAGTTGACGCCGCGCAGGTCGATGACGACCTTCTGCGGGCAACCATCCGGACCGACGATCGTGCCAGCCGGCGTGGCCGGGCACTTGTCGTCGCAATCGTTCACGCCATCGCCATCGCTGTCGAGGGTGGAGCAATCCGGAGCGGCCGGAGCGACAGCAGCGACCGGAGCCGGAGCTGCCGGCGGCTCGCCGAAGCGGGAGACGATCGAGAAGCCGAGGAACCAGTCGCCGTAGCCGTTCTCGCTACGAATGGTCTTGTCGTCCCAGTCATAACGGTAGCCGGCTTCAACGCGGAAGTCCGAGCTGTCGGTGATGGTCTTCGACACGCCGACGCCGAGTTCGGCAGCCGGTGCCCAGCCCTTGTCCGACGCGTTGTGGTGGTAAGCACCCATCACACCGGCCAGCAGGTACGGGCGCCAGCTGTCCCACGCACCAGCGTAGAAGCGAGCGGCCACGCCGTAATCGTTGTTCGCCCAATGGCCATTGCCATCGTTGTCGCGCTTGGTGCGGTCAGCGAAGATGTCGATCGAGGCGTTGCTCGAAATGAACTTACCAACGCCCAGACCGTAGTAGGCCTGACGCGAATTGGTATTGCGGTCGGTATCGTTGTAGTAACCGCCAACCGTCGGGGCGACGTACCAGCGGCCGTCATAGCCGTTACCCGCGTCAGCGGATTCCTGCGCGTGAACGGCACCCACGCCGCCCAGGGCCAAGCCGATCAGCAAAAACAAGCCCTTACGTTTCATCGGTGTCTCCTCATTATTGGTATTCGCGTCCGCGCTCCACCCCAGACGGAAATCGCGCGTAGAAACTCTTTATCGAATCCGGGGACTTCGCCGTCCCTCGCTTTAAACCCCTTCAACGGGCGGCGGCAGTTTAGCAAAAATCAAACAATTGAACACGTGCTAAAAACCGCCGTTCATACTTGAGTCACGGCTATTATCAAGCCGTGAAGAGTGTCATGAACTCGTGAATGGGCATGGCATCAAGCATTTCCGGCGAAGAAGTGACCGCAAGAACCTTCTCCACCCGCTCTGCAGGCCATTCTGCGCGCAGGGCGGCCTCGAACTTCTTGAGCAGGACCGGGATGCCTTCGGCACGGCGATTGCGGTGGCCGATGGGGAAATCGATCGAAACCTTTTCGGTTTTCGACCCATCCTTGAAGAAAACCTGCACCGAATTGCCGATGTAGCGCTTTTCCGGGTCGAAGTAATCCTTAGTAAATTGCGGATTCTCCACCACGGTCATTTTGTCGCGCAGGGCGTCGATACGCGGATCGGCGGCGATCGTGTCGTTGTAGTCGTCCGCCGTCAGGCGACCGAAAATCAGCGGCACGGCGACCATGTACTGGATGCAATGGTCACGGTCGGCGTAGTTGGCCAGGGGGCCGGTCTTGTCGATGATGCGGACGCCGGCTTCCTGGGTCTCGATGACGACCTTCTCGACCTGGTCGACCCGGTCGGCCACCTGGGCGTGCAGGGCCATGGCGCATTCCACGGCCGTCTGGGCATGGAACTCGGCCGGGAAGCTAATCTTGAACAGGACGTTTTCCATCACGTAGCTGCCGAACGGGCGCTCGAACTCGAAAGCGTTGCCCTTGAAGGCCACGTCGTAGAAGCCCCAGGTCTTGGCCGTGAGGGCCGAGGGGTAACCCACCACGTTGCGGTAGACGGCGTTGATCGCGTGGGTGACAGCGCGGCGGCAGGCGTCGCCGGCGGCCCAGCTCTTGCGGGGGCCGGTGTTCGGGGCGTGGCGATAAGTGCGCAGCGCGCCGTTGTCGATCCAGCTGTGCGAGACGGCCGTGGTGATCTGCTCCTTGCCGCCGCCGAGCATGGCGGTGGTCACGGCCGTGGAGGCCAGGCGGACCAGGATCACGTGGTCCTGGCCGACGCGATTGAAGCTGTTCTTGAGCGCGTAGCAGCCCTGGATCTCGTGGGCCTTGATGGCGTAGCCGAGAACATCGCGCACGGTCAGCGGCTTGCCGCCTTCCTTCTGTGCCTTGCGCGAGAGGTAGTCGGCGACCGCGAGGATCGCACCAAGGTTGTCCGACGGGTGGCCCCACTCGGCGGCCAGCCAGGTGTCGTTGAAGTCGAGATAGCGGATCTGGGTGCCGATGGCGAAGGCCGCCTGGACCGGGTCCAGCTCATGCGAGGTGAACGGCACGCGCGTGCCGCCCTGCATCACGGCGCCCGGAACCAGGGGGCCGAGGTGCTTGACGCAATCCGGGAACTTCATCGCCAGGGCTGAGCAGGCCAGCGAGTCGAGGAGCATGTAGCGCGCGGTGTCGTAGGCTTCCTTCGAGTCGATCTGGTAATCGGCCACGTAGTTGGCGATGTCCACCAGCGGCTGGTCCGGATCGGGACGCGTGGCGGAACGGATATCGTGTGCGCTCATGGACTTCACTCGTGGAGGGTGGGAAACCGGCGATTTTAACCGGTCGACCCCCGGGTATGTCTTGCCGCGGTGCATCCCAACCGCCACAATGCCCGCGACTACCGCCCAAGAGGGAGTAGTTCCGCGGAGCCTTCGGGCTTCGTGCGCGACGATCGTCAGTACGGACGCCACACGCGTCCCGGGCGTCGCGGCGGCATCGCGCCGGGAACGAGACTTTTGTGGTGACGACGGGTGCGCGTACCCGTCGCCGCCGCATTCGATCTCATAACGCGCGAAGGACCCGCTTTCATGGATTTTCTCACCCCCGAATTCTTCTCCGGCCTGGCAGCGATCATCCTGCTCGACCTGGTGCTGGCTGGCGACAACGCCATCGTCATCGCGCTGGCCGCTCGCAACCTGCCCCGCGAACTGCAGAAGAAGGCCGTTTTCTGGGGCACCTTCGGCGCCATCGCCCTGCGCATCGTGCTGACCTTCGCGGTGATCTGGCTGCTCAAGCTGCCCGGACTGATGCTGATCGGTGGCGCCCTGCTCATTCCCATCGCGTGGAAGCTTCTCAAGCACGACGAGCATGATCCCTCCATAACGCCCGCTGCGGGCTTCTGGGCGGCAATCCGCACCATCGTTATCGCGGATGCGCTGATGGGCCTGGACAACGTCCTGGCGATCGCCGGCGCGGCCAAGGGCCACATGGGACTGGTGGTCCTCGGCCTTGCCATCAGCGTGCCTTTGGTGGTCTGGGGCTCCACGCTCATCCTCAAGCTGATCGAGCGCTTCCCCGTCGTGATCTACATCGGCGCCGCGGCTATCGCCTGGACAGCGGCACGCATGATCGCGCATGACCCGCTCGTCGCTGCGTGGTTCGAGGCCAACCCGTGGACGCCGTGGACTCTCGATGCACTGCTCGTTATCGGCATTTGCGCTGGCGGCTGGTGGCGTGCGCGCCTCGCGCAGCGCGCGAAGGCAGCCTTGCCTCTCGCTGGCGAGTGAGGGGATAGCTCGCCACGCGAGCTCATGTACCCAGCGGCTTGCGCCGCTTCACGCTTGTGGGTGTGTTGGGTCGAGCACAAAGCCAGCGAGTTGCAGCACCGCTTGTGTAGGAGCCGCTTCAGCGGCGAACCCTCAGCGATGGTCGTCGCGAATGAGGCATTGCATCGCATCGTGTCGGCGGTTGAACCGCTCGCCTGATAACCACAAAGCCTCATTCGCAACCTCGACAACCTGAGGGTTCGCCGCTGAAGCGGCTCCTACAGAAGGCAGTCTGCCCGCTCATCGAACCTCGGGCGACGAAGCGGCGTGGCGCTTGTGCCACACGCAACCTCAGCGTTCGGTGTCGCGGTTGGGTTGGCCCTTGGGGCCGCCTAAGCTGAGGGCGGCCCCGACCAGCTGACGGAGCGAGAGCCCAGCTACCGCCCGTCTCGAAGAGCCGCGCCGCGGCCCCAAGGGCCAACCCAACCGCGACTCCCGAAGCATCACGAGCGTGAGGCGGCGAACGCCGCTTAAAACATGCGCTCGCGGAGCGAGCGATTCGCATAAAAAAGGCCGCCCGAAGGCGGCCCCAGGATTCCCCCTGGCTAGGCGAACGGCATGAGGCCGCTCGCCAACCAGACGATCCGATCAGAAGCGAAAGCGAATGTAAGCCGCTGGACCGTTGAGCTTCATGTCCAGGTCGAGGTTGTACTGACGCTTGTCCTGGTTGAGCTTGATCTTCGTGTACGCGTACTCCGCACCGATACCCACGTTCTGCCACGGGAAATACTCGACACCGAGGGCAGCATCGAAGATGTGGCCGTTGAGCTCACCGCCATTCTTCTTCACACCCGAGGCGTTGAAGTACATGCGCCACTGCTCGTTGAATGCATGGCGCCAGCCGATCTGCAGGTTCGGCGCCCAGGCGCTTTCGTTGGCGGTCGCGCCCGACGCGGCGGTCTCGTCGTTGATCGTCGCACTGCCATAAACGCTGGCGTGCACCTTGTAATACGCCGCACCCAGGCCGAGGCCGAAGACGTCGTCACCGGTGCCGAACCACCACTTGTAGGCGGCGCTGCCGAAGGTGAACTTCAGGTTGCCCCTCGCTTCCGCCGCGGCGTCGATGGGCTGGCCGAGGAATTCGACGTTCTCTTCGAGGGTCTTCGAATGCGAGCGATTCACTTCGTAGTAGTCGAAGCTGAAGCCCTGGTGCTCGCCGATGAGGAAGTCCAGACGTACGCGCGGTACGGTCTTGTGCTTCTTGAAGTCGAGATCTTTCTCGAGATTCACGTTACCGCTGGTGTTGAGGTAGCTCGTCTTCCCGCCGATGTTGGTGTCGTTGTTCGTGTAGTAACCGCCGACCCACAGGCTGATATTGTCGAGCGCTGGCGACTGGGATTTCTTGTTGCTGTCCTGCGCATGCGCAGTGGCACCGAAGACAGCGAGTGTGGCGATGGCGAGGCCCGCGGTGGCCTTGCCGAAACGATGATGACGGTTGCGCATGTGTCTGAAACTCCCTGCCAATGTCTTTGTTTTTGATCGAACCCCCATCGAAATATTAACGAGCAAGGATGTGTGCACCGCGTGCACGCGAATTCGCGCGTGTTTGAAACGCGTTCAGAAGAGTGAATGAATTGTGTGTACTTCAGAGCGTGATCGGTACGCGCACCGTGATCGTCGTATCTGGCGTATCGCGGGTGACACCAACGCCCAGCGTCACGTTCAAGGTCTCTTTTTCATTGAAACGATACGAACCGCCGATCAACAGCGAACCCAGGGTCACACGCGCCGATCCCGGCAACGGATCACCGTTCTGCTGCGTGCGACCGACGAATGCCTGGTCGTAACCGATGCTGATGGATGCCTTTTCGTTGAGCGAAAGGCCCATGCCCAGGCTGATATCGGCAATGTCGCCCGCCTTGATGTCCCCGAGAAACTGCTTGCCGGCGAGCAATACGTTACGACTTACGTTCTTGCGTTCGAAGTTGTGCAGATAGCTGAGATTGCCGAAGAACACGACCGGATCCGAGGGATACAACCAGGTCACGCCTGCCTGCGCCGAATAGAAGCCCGTGCCCGTGGGGCTTTGCAGGGGCAAGCCGGTGCCGGTGAAGTTCTCTACGCAACGGGTCACGCAATCACTGGTGACCTCGAACGGATCGCGACCGGTGCGCGATTTTGCGCGGAACCAGCCAACGTAGTACGGCTTGTCCGCGCCACCATCGTTGAGCTGATAGCGCAACGTGGCTTCGACATCGCCGATACCCTTGCCACTGGTGGTGAACAGGTTGTCCTGCGCGGTGCCGGTGAATATCTCGCGACTGATCGTATCGGTGTGGGTATCGACATACGGCACGCGCACTTCGAGTTCCATGCGATTGGTCAGGCCATAACGGAACGCCAGGGCACCGGTCTGCGTCGTCGTCTTCACCTGGCGTACGTCGACCAGGCCGATCAGGATGGCCGGAATCACCGTGTAGCCGACGAGCGCCACGCGGTCGCTCGACGAATAGCCGTACTGATACGAGGGTTCGATGATGAGCTTGCCCTTGGGCGTGAGCACGCCGGGCTGGTCGAAGATCGGCGCGACTTCCGGCGGGCGGTCGTCTTCCGCGGGTCGCCTGCCGACCGGCCTCGTCGCGACCACGGGCTGCGAGGCCTGTGCAGGCGGCGCTCCCGGAACAGGCGCACCCGGCTGCTGGTCCTGCGGGGCTTGCTGGTCCTGCGGCGCCGACTGCGTGCCCGCGACGGCCGCCGAGCCACCACGCGCCTCCTCCAGCGCATTCATGCCGATGGCCTTGCGCAGGTCGTTGTACTGCACTTCCTGCGATGCGAGCTCGCGCTTCATCTGCTCGAGTTCGGCGAGTTGTTCCGCCATCTTGCTGCGCATCGCATCGATACGTCGCCCCTGCGCCTCGATCTTCTCGCGCAGTGCCGGATCGACCGTGCTGCTACTGCTGCTCGCGCTGGCCTCCTGCGCCAGGCACGCTCCGATCCACATCGGAAGCGTCGCCAACGCAAGAGCACCCGCACACGTTTTTGCCTGCATCACCCTGCCGTTGCGATACATGCTTAATTCCCCCGGAACTGGACCACCGCGTCGTTGACTGCTTCCGAAATCCGCATGTTCTGAAGCATGCGTGCCGAGTTCACCGACGCGTCGATCGTGGTGGTGGCCGTGATGGCCTGGTTGTCTAGCGTGTTCTGGATGATCAGGCCGGGCGTGACGGAAGCGGGCAGATTGATCGCCGCAGATGCCGCCGCCGGTGCCTGCGCGCTCATGGCCGGCACCGACGCCGCGGACTGCGCCGTCGCGCTGGCCTGTGCCGCGTTACTGGTCTGCGGAGTGCTCACCGCGCTGCTGCCCACATTGATCACGGTGGTCTGCAGGGCACTTTGCAACTGCGCCGCCTGTTGGGCTGTGATGTTGGCGATGTTGGGTACCGAGACCGTGGTCTGCATCGCCTCCATGCCATTGATAAGCACCGTGCGCTGCAGCGCGAAGGAGGCAACGAGGTTGTCGCCGAAGTCGAAGCCGCCACGGATCGTGTCCAATGTGGCATCCGGGACCGCGTGGTTGATCGGAAAGTCGGCCGCCTGCGTGGCGGCACAGGCGCCGCTGGCGAATACGACGGCGAACAGGATGGGGCGGGTTTTCATATGTCCCCCGGTCCGCGCTTGGGCATGACGATGGGGCTGAGCCCGTTACGCTCGATGCCCTCGAACATGGGTGATGCAGGAGCGACCGCCCAGTCGCGCGGACTGTTGAAAATGGCGCGGTCTCGTTCGTTATGGATGACGAAGACGACGTGGTTATTCCACATCGCATCGAAGCGGCGCTTCGACATCGAACGGGTGCCGCGTGCGGGGTCGCCGACCAGCACACGGTCATTCTTGTAGCCCTTGATCACCACGAAATGGTGGTAGCCGCGCTCGTTGATCAGCACGATGGCAGGGATACCTTCGACATCGAGCTTTTCCAGCGGGACGTCGAAGCCATCGGCGTCGAAACCGCGCGAAGCGAGGAACCGCTTGATGTCCAGCAAGGAGAAGCCCTCTTTGCCGATCTTGGCGCGGTCGCCGTTGTTGTACATGACGTCGAAAGCGGACTGCTCGTCGATGGGATAGCCGTACTGGTAGGTGAGCAGCGTGGCCACCGCGGCGGAGCCACAGCTGAAGTCGTACTTCTGCCGGATCGTGTTGCGGAAACGCGCTTCCTTAAGGCTCGTCAGGTGCAGCGGGTACGACGTACCCGGACTGGTCTGCACCTCTGCCCCCATCGCGACCGCCGGTGTGGCGGCAAGCGCGAAAAGCAGGGCGACGGTGCAGGCCGTCCTCACTGGTTCATCCTGATGTTGAGGATCGTGGAGTTCTGGATGAGCACGTTGTTGCCGGAGTTCTGGATCACCGTCGGCAAGCCGGCGGAGCCCGTCAATGAACCACCGGAAACAATGTTGCCCGCGCTGAAATTGTCCTTCGCCTCCGTGTCGGTCATCGTGCCGTTGAGGGTCTGGTTGTTGACGTTGTTGGTGGTGTTCGTACCGCCGCTCATATCCTTCAGCTGATCGACCGGCGTGGCCGCGCCGAAAGACGGTGGAGGCTCCTCTCCGGGGGGCGGCGTGGCGTACGCGGCCATGCTCGCGCAGGCAGCGAAGATCGCAGCCAGCGCAACGGGCACGCGGTGAATCGGGTGGTTCGGCATGGGTGTTCTCCAGCAAGGACGTTCGTTCCTTTTGGATGTCCACGGAGCGCGCGAGGCGCTCCGTGGTTCCCGTCGCTTTCGTTCTTGCTTGCCTTACGGAGCGCCGCCCACGCTGAGGTTGGCCTGGACGTTCACACCCTGCTGAATCAACGACGCCGCGCCACTGTTCTGCGCGAAGTTGCTGATGCCGGCTGCGCCCGCACCTGCACCACTCAAGCTGTTCGACATGTTGAAGTCACCGGCGTTGACGTTGTTGGAGCCGCCGTTGCCGCCGGTACCGCCGCTTGCGCCATTGCCGTTGCCGCCCGTGCCGCTACCGCCGGCCGCACCCGCTCCGCCTGCGCCGCCCGATGCAAGGGCTTCACCGCCCGCTCCGCCGGTAGCTGCACCGCCAGTCGCCGTCGCGGTCGCATCACCAGACGTGCCTGCGCCGCCCGCGCTTGCGCTTGAGCCGCCCGTCCCGGCCGGTGAGCCACCCGTCGCCGTTCCGCCACCGGCACCGCGCTGACGTGCGTTGCCGCCGTCGCCCGACGCGTCACCACCGTTACCGTGCGCGCTGCCACCGGCCGATGCAGTCAGCGAGCCGGCGCTGCCGCTGTCGGAGGAGCCGTCGCCACCGACAGCGCCACGAGCACGCGCGTTGCCACCATCACCGCCGGAGCCGCCGCGTCCGCCCGACCCTTTGGCGCCATAGCCGTCACCGCCCGATCCGCCTTTGCCGCCATTGGCGTTGCCCCAGTTCGAGGCGACATTTCCGTTACCGGAGGTCGTGACACCGCTGACCGTTCCGTTCAGTACACCGTTAGCGATGGCGTTCGTGGTGTTGAACGATCCGGATGTCGTGTTGGTGGTCATATTCGAATGCGTCGAGCTGTCCGAGTATGTCGAGCTGTCTGAGTACTGCACGGCAATCGATTTACGTTGGGCCGATGCGCCTGACGATCCCGTCTGGGTATCGTCGGCCATGGCCGGCAGTGCGAATCCGATAGCGAGGCAGATCGCCGTGGCGATAAGAGTCTTACGCATGGGAGAGTCTCCTGTGAGCGACGCGAAACCCCTGTTTCTGCGGGAAAGCCGGACGCCCTGCCAACGTTCCGGGTCATAGGAGAGAGCAAGTTGCGTGCCCGGGGTCACGCCTGCCGCGAGACCGCCGTCCCATGCGGGATTCCCCGATTTCGCAAACTGAACGGCCCCCTTCTTTTGTAAACGCCGTGATACACGCCGTAACGCCACTGGTCCGGAGCCCTATTGGTGCTCTCGCCCTTGCCCCGGACGGCGGTTACGTGGATCATTCGAACGATCGTTTGAACCCGGATCCCGCCGTGTCCTATCCGCACCTCCTCGCCCCGCTCGACCTCGGATTCACCACGCTGCGCAACCGCGTGCTCATGGGATCCATGCACACGGGCCTGGAGGACAAGGCCGGCGACTACGACAAGCTTGCCGCCTTCTTCGCCGAGCGCGCCCGCGGCGGTGTCGGCCTCATCGTCACCGGCGGCATCGCGCCGAACATCCAGGGCTGGCTGAAACCGATGTCGGGAACGATGTCGATGCCCTGGCACGTGGGCCGGCATCGCAAGGTCACGCGCGCCGTGCACGCCGAGGGCGGCAAGATCTGCATGCAGATCCTTCATGCCGGGCGCTATGCCTATCAGCCGTTCTCGGTGGCGCCGTCGAAGATCAAGTCGCCGATCACCCCGTTCACGCCACGCGCGCTTTCTTCCCGCGGGGTGGAGCGCAGCATCGACGCCTTCGTGCGCAGCGCGAAGCTCGCGCGCGACGCGGGCTACGACGGCGTCGAGGTGATGGGTTCGGAAGGCTACCTGATCAACCAGTTCCTCACCGCCCGGACCAATAAGCGCACGGACCGCTGGGGCGGCTCGGCCGAGAACCGCATGCGCTTCCCGATCGAGATCGTGCGTCGCACGCGCGAAGCCGTAGGCAAGGACTTCATCATCATCTATCGCCTGTCCATGCTGGACCTGGTCGACGACGCCCAGCCGTGGGGCGACATCGTCACGTTGGGCAAGGCCATCGAGGCAGCCGGCGCGACGATCATCAACACCGGTATCGGCTGGCACGAGGCGCGCATCCCGACCATCGTCACCAGCGTGCCGCGCGGCGCCTTCAGCTGGGTGACACGGCGCATGAAGGGCGAGGTCGGCATCCCGCTCGTCACCACGAACCGCATCAACATGCCCGACGTGGCCGAACAGATCCTTGCCCATGGCGATGCCGACATGGTCTCCATGGCGCGCCCGTTGCTCGCGGACCCGGAATGGGTCAACAAGGCAAAAGCAAGCCGTCCCGCGGCGATCAACACCTGCATCGCCTGCAACCAGGCCTGCCTCGACCACGTCTTCGAGAACCGACGTGCATCGTGCCTGGTGAATCCGCGCGCCTGCCACGAAACCGAACTCACCATCACGCCAGCCGTCGCGAAGAAACGCGTCGCCGTCGTGGGCGCGGGCCCAGCCGGACTCGCCGCTGCCACGACACTCGCCGAGCGTGGTCATGCCGTCGTGTTGTTCGACCGCGCCGCCGAAATCGGTGGCCAGTTCAACATGGCCAAGCGCATTCCGGGCAAGGAAGAATTCAGCGAGACGTTACGCTATTTCAGGCATCGCCTCGACGAGACCGGCGTGGAGTGTCGCCTCGGCGCCGATGCCACCGTCGACGCGCTCGCAGGCGATGGTTTCGACACCGTGATCCTTGCGACCGGCGTGCTTCCACGCCCGCTCGATCTCCCAGGTGCGGACCATGCAAAGGTGCTGTCCTATCTCGACGTTCTCCATGGCAACGCCGCGGTCGGCCACAAGGTCGCGATCATCGGTGCCGGCGGCATCGGTTTCGACGTAGCTGAATTTCTCAGTGAAGCAGCGCCCTCCCCCAGCACCGACATCGCGCGCTGGACAAAGGAATGGGGCGTCGACATGACCATGGCGACGCCGGGTGGCCTCATGCCCGCACGACCGGAAAAATCGGAACGGCAGATCTGGCTGCTTCAGCGCACGGCGGGACGCCCTGGCGCAAGGTTGAACAAGACCTCGGGCTGGGTCCACCGCGCGACACTGAAGAACAAAAAGGTGGCGATGGTGGGCGGCGTGGCGTACGACCGCATCGACGACGCCGGCCTGCATGTCACCATCGACGGCAAGGCGCAGGTGCTCGAGGTGGACAACGTCATCGTCTGCGCGGGACAGGAGCCGAACCGGCAGTTGCACCAGGCGCTGGTGGCGCGCGGCGTGGACGTGCGGCTGGTGGGTGGCGCGGATGTCGCCGCCGAACTGGATGCGAAGCGCGCGATCGATAAGGCGACACGCCTGGCCGCCGCGTTGTAACGCCTTCGCTTGGCAAGGGTATGGCGCAGAGTCTTCGGTGCCCACCCTCGCTGCTCAGACACGTCCTCCGCGTTTCGTACCGGAAAGTCCGCTGCGCGGACCATGTTCTTATTGGCCTACGGCCGCTCCACTTGTGCGGAACTCGCCTCGAGGGTGGGCACCGAAGACTCTTCCCATCCCTGAGGTTCGTGTGGGTCGAGCCGACGAAGCAACGCTGCTTCGGCTGGCGGCTCGTCGGCATTACCAAACGGTCGACCCCAGCGCGCCGGTCGCGATCATCCGCGCGCAGCGGCGCAGCGGCGAGGAAGGGTCTCACCAAGCCGGAATGGTCGTACCAGCACGACGACCGTGACGGTCCGCTTCGGCGGCCGGCTCCGCCCAACGGCTCTCCGTCCAGCTGACCATTTCGTCGTGAGAGACCTTGGTGTCCACCCTCGAGGCGAGTTCCGCACAAGTGGAGCGGCCGCAGGCCAAATAGGTACATGGGCCGCGCAGCGGCCTTTCCGCTACGAAACGCGGAGGACTGTCTGAGCCGCGAGGGTGGACACCAAGGTCTCCCCGCGAGACGCCCAAGTGTACGAAGCGACGGCGAAGCCGAGCCCGCGAAGCCGAAGGCGAGAACCAAAAAAAAGGCCCGCGTTAGCGGGCCCTCCTTTCAGCGCTTTTCGATCGGCACGTAAGCCTGGTCTTCCGGTCCCGTGTAATTCGCGCTGGGGCGGATGATCTTGCCGTCCTGACGCTGTTCGATCACGTGCGCGCTCCAGCCCGACGTACGCGCGATGACAAACAGCGGGGTGAACATCGCCGTCGGCACGCCCATCATGTGGTACGCCGAAGCCGAGTACCAGTCGAGGTTGGGGAACATCTTCTTCAGATCCCACATCAGCTTCTCGATCTTCTCCGACACTTCGAACAGGCGCGGATTGCCGCCATCGGTGCAGAGCTTGCGCGCGATCTCCTTGATGATTTCATTGCGCGGATCGGACACGGTATACACCGGGTGACCGAAGCCGATGATGATTTCCTTGCGCTCCACGCGTGCGCGGATGTCTGCCTCGGCTTCGGCGGCATTGCGGTAGCGCGCGATGATCTCCATCGCCACTTCGTTCGCGCCACCGTGCTTCGGGCCACGCAGCGCACCGATGGCGCCGGTGATCGCCGAGTACATATCCGAACCGGTACCGGCGATAACGCGGGCGGCGAACGTGCTGGCGTTGAACTCGTGCTCGGCATAGAGCACCAGCGAACGGTCGAGCGCATGCGAATGCAGGTCGCTCGGCTTGCGGCCGTGCAGCAGGTGCAGGAAGTGCGCGGCGATCGACTCGTCTTCGGTCTCCGTTTCGATGCGCTTGCCGTTGTGGCTGAAGTGGTACCAGTACAGCAGCATCGAGCCGAAGCAGGACATCAGCCGGTCGGCGATATCGCGCGCACCGGTGATGTTGTGGTCGTCCTTCTCCGGCAACACGGTACCGAGTACCGACGCACCGGTGCGCATCACGTCCATCGGGTGCGTCGCTGCGGGCAGCAGCTCGAGTGCTGCCTTCACCGGTGCCGGCAGCCCGCGCAGGCGCTTCAGCTTGGCGCGATAGGCATTGAGCTCCATCCAGTTCGGCAGCACGCCGTGGACGAGCAGATACGCCACTTCTTCGAAGGAGCCCTTCGCGGCGAGGTCGTGGATGTCGTAGCCACGATAGTGCAGGTCGTTGCCGCTACGGCCGACCGTGCAGAGCGCGGTGTTTCCCGCCGCGACGCCGGAGAGGGCGACGGACTTCTTTGCCTTCGGCTGGGTAGTGGTGGTGGTGTCGGTCATGCGTGACTCTCCTTAACCCTTCTTGGAAAACAGAGCGTCGAGACGACGCTCGTAGTCGTGGTAGCCAATGCGGTCGTAAAGCTCTTCGCGCGTCTGCATCGTGTCGATGACGTTGCGCTGGTGACCGTCGCGGCGAATAGCGGTGTAGACGTTCTCAGCGGCCTTGTTCATGGCACGGAACGCGGAAAGCGGGTACAGCACGATGCCGACGCCCACGCTGCCGAGCTCTTCGGTACTGAACAGCGGGGTCTGGCCGAACTCGGTGATGTTGGCGAGCACGGGCACGTCGAGCGCATCGACGAAGCGCTTGTAGGTTGGCAGGTCGTAAGCCGCCTCGACGAAGACGGCATCGGCGCCGGCTTCCGCACAGGCCACGGCACGCTCCAGGGCAGCCTCCACGCCGAGAACCGCGATGGCGTCGGTCCGCGCGATGAGGAAGAAGTCCGGGTCGGTCTTCGCATCGGCGGCGGCCTTGACGCGATCGGCCATTTCTTCCGTGGTGACGATTTCCTTGCCCGGACGGTGACCGCAGCGCTTGGCGCCAACCTGGTCTTCGATGTGGCAGGCGGCAGCGCCGAACTTGATCAGGCTTTTTACCGTGCGCGCGATGTTGAACGCGCTGGGACCGAAACCGGTGTCGATGTCGACCATGAGCGGCAGGTCGCACACATCGGTGATACGACGGACATCGGTGAGGACGTCGTCCAGGGTGTTGATGCCGAGGTCCGGCAGGCCGAGCGAGCCGGCAGCGACGCCGCCGCCAGAAAGGTAGATGGCACGGAAGCCCGCGCGCCTGGCCAGCAGGGCGTGATTGGCGTTGATCGCGCCGATCACCTGCAGCGGCTGTTCGGCCGCGAGTGCGGCGCGAAAGCGGCCGCCGGCCGAGGGAAGCTGTGCCATGGAACTCTCCACGTAAAGAATCCCATTTTAGCGCGAACCGGGGTCGGGGCTTTGTTGCGTCGCGGGAGAGCATCGCCGATGAATCGGCTCCTACAGAAATACAGGAGACCTCCACACGCTTCGTGTGGGAGCCGCTTCAGCGGCGAAGGGTGCTCGCGGCGGTCGCCCTACCCCGCCCCACGCCCACCACACTGCGGTCCCCGCGCGATCGCCTTCCGGATCTCCTCCAGCGACGCCGGGTCGTCCAGCGTGGAAAGATCCCCTGGATCTCGCCCCTCCATCAGCGCCTGGATGGCCCGCCGCAGCAGCTTCCCTGAGCGGGTTTTTGGCAGCGCACCCACCACATAGACGCAGCCGGGGCGCGCCACCGCGCCGAGCAGCTCGACCACCCGTCGTTCCATCGCCTGTGCCACGTCGCGCGGGTCGTCGGTCACGCCCTGCTTCAGCGTCGCAAAGACGGCGGGCAACTGGCCCTTGAGCTCGTCGCCGATGCCGACCACCGCGACTTCCGCCACGGCGCCCAGCGTGGCCACCGACTCCTCGATCTCACGCGTGCCGAGCCGATGACCCGCCACGTTGATGACATCGTCGGTGCGACCAAGGATGAACAGGTAACCGTCCGCATCCTGCACCGCCCAGTCCAGCGAGCTGTAAAGCAACTCCGTGAAGTGCCCGAAGTAACTCCGCACATAGCGATCGTCGTCGCGCCAGATGGTGCTCAGGCAACCGGGCGGCAGTGGCGGCTCGATCACCAGCACGCCCTTCTCGCCCCGCTCCTTCTCATCCCCCGTCGCCTCATCGATCACGCGCATGCGAAAGCCGAACGTCGGGAATCCGGGCGAACCCGGCCTGACCGGCTTGAGGTCCAGGCCCGGCATGAGCGATACCGCCGGCCAGCCGGTTTCGGTCTGCCAGTAGTTGTCGACGACGAGTTTGCCGGTACCCGCCGATAGCCACTCGTAGGTGGTGTGATCCAACGGTTCGCCGGCACAAAAGATGTATTTCAGCGCCGAGAGATCGTACTTCGACAGCCACGACGCGTCCTGCTTCTTCAGCACGCGGATCGCCGTGGGCGACGAGAACATGGTCCTCACCCGGTACCGCTCGCAAAGGCGCCACCAGACACCCGGATCCGGTGCCGTCGGCAGGCCTTCGTAGAGAATCGCGGTACAGCCGCCGATCAGCGGGCCGTATACGTTGTAGGAGTGACCCACGGCCCAACCGACATCGGAGGTGCACAGAATGGTCTGGCCCGGATGCAGGTCGAAGATCGTCGTCATCGACAGGGCCAGTGCCACCGCATAGCCGCCCACGTCGCGCTGCACACCCTTCGGCTTGCCGGTCGTGCCTGAGGTGTAGAGCAGGTAGCTGGGCTCGTTGGACTCCAGCCATGTGACCGGAACCATCGCGCCCTCGTGCTTGCGGCGCGCCTTCGCGTAGTCGACATCGCGGCCATCGATGCGTTCCATGGCCGGATCGAGCTCGCGATTGACGATCAACACATGCCTCGGCGGCGCTTTCGTTTCGCGTAGCGCGGCGTCGATGAGCGGCTTGTACGGAATGACCTTGCCTCCGCGCATACCGGCATCGGCGCAGATCAGCACCACAGGCTCGGCGTCATCGATGCGCAAGGCGAGGTTGTGTGCGGCGAAGCCACCGAACACCACCGAATGAATGGCACCGATGCGCGCACACGCAAGCATCGCGAACACGGCCTCGGCGATATTCGGCATGTAGATGACGACACGATCGCCCTTGCCCACGCCGAGTTCGATAAGTACGGCAGCGAACGAATTCACCTCACGGTGGAGTTCGCGATAGGTGATTTCGCGCGTCGTGTCGGTTTCGGTGGAGACCGCCACGAGGGCCAGCTGGTCGCCACGCTCATCGAGATGGCGATCGATCGCGTTGTGGCAAAGATTGGTCGTGCCTCCGACGAACCACCGACGAAACGGCGGCCGCGACTCGTCCAGAATGCGTTGCGGCGGCGTCTCCCAGTGGATCAGCCGCGCCTGCTCGGCCCAGAACAGCTCAGGCTCGTCGACCGAGCGCCGCCAGAGTTCGTCGTAGGTCATGCCGCGTCCCTTATTTGCCTTGCCCCGGCCTTGCCACGCCATACATCTCCCACGCGATTTTCTTCAGCAGCGCGTTGCGGTCGTCGCCTTCCACATAAAGGTCGAAATGCGTCTTGCCCGGAAGGAAACGAATATCGCTCTTCGCGTGGAGCCCGTCGAGCGTGTCTTTGAGAAGTTTCGCAGAACCATCGAGATAGAACGTGTCCGCCGTACCGACGATCAGGTGAATCTTGCCGTCGAGGTCCGGCTTCAGCTCGGGCCAGTGCGTGCGCAGGCGCTGTGCAATGTCGTAATGGTCGTGCCAGTAAGCGACCACGGCCGGGTCGATCGCGCCCGTGTCGCGGTTGAACATCGGCTCGGGACGACCGTCCTTGCCACGGGGAGAGAACACCCATTCGAACGAACCGAGCTGGCCGCCGTAGGCACCGAGCACGCGTTCGAGATGAGCGAAGGTCTCGAAGGTGGCGATGACCTGGCCCTTGTCACGAATCAGCGGATACGCCGTACCGTCCGGGCGCTTGTACGCGTTGGCGTTGGCGGCATACAGGTCGATGCCGGTGAAATTGTGAAAGTCGCTCGGGTCCGGCGAGGTGGACCATGTGCCGCCAAATACCTTCGGGTAACGCGTCTGCAGCCATAGCGTGGCCCAGCCGCCCGAGGAGTGGCCGTTGAGGAAGCGGCCGCCCACTTTGGCGTCCATCTTGTAGCGGCCTTCAAGCCACGGGATGTATTCCGTGGTCAGTGCCTGGCCCCACGGGCCGTTATTCACCGAGTCGGCGAACTCGTGCGTGCCGGTCGGGCCGGACTCGTCGAGCAGCACCCAGATCATCGGCGGCATGCTCTTGTTCGACATCGCCGCCCAGAGGTTGGCGATGGTCCCGGCGTAGCGATCGAAGCTACCGCCAAAACCATGGGTGACGAAGACGGTCGGATAGCGCGTCTTACCGTTCGGGTCGTAACCCGGCGGCGTCACCACCCAGGCGCGGATCGACAGCGGACGGCCCGCGAAAGCGGTCAGGGCCGTGCTCTGCAGGACCTCGGCGTGCGCGTGCTGGCGGGCCTCCGGCAGCACGTCGCGAACCGCCTGGGGCACCGAGGGCGGCAACTGCCAGACGTCCCTGGCCGGGACGGTCCGGGTCAGCTTCAGCGCGGGCAGCGAGCCACCGGCCGTGAGCTTCACCGGGGTGACCTCGCTGACCAGATCGCCGCCATGGCGGCCGCTGTAGTTGTAGTCGTGGCCGACGTCGAGGACCGCCTGGACCAGGTAATCGCCCGGCGGAAGGCTCGAGAATCCGTCGGGAAAGGCTTCGCCGTCCGTGTCGAGGTCGACCGACTGCCCGGGGGCGATCCAGCTCACCTCGCGCGCGGCGACGGAGACGGCCTTCGGCTGGAACGGATTCGTATCGACCTCTTCCACCTTGCCGTCCTTCGCTGCTTCCCTGGCCACGGCGGCCGGTGCAGCGAACAGGAGCAGGCGTCCGGACGTGCCCTTGTCGGTCGCGCCGTCGAGGGTGATCCGGACGATCCGGTGCGCCAGTGGCGCCTGATCGGCCTGGGCGGTGAACGAGCAAGCGGCAAGGAACGCGAGCGCAAAGGCGGCGCGGGCGGACGAGATCTTCATTGCGTGTTTTCCCCTTCTCGCCGCGGAGGCGCGGCATGGCAACATGGCCGATCCTGCCATGAGACGAGGACCTTGCGGAAATGGATGCGGAATGGATCAGCCAGCACGCCCTGTCGATCTGGGCGGTCTTGCTCGCCTTGGCCTTGCTGGGGGCCGATGTCGGCTGGCGACGGGCGGTGCGTCGACGCGAGGGCCTGGACCCGGCCGCGCGAAGCTTCCTGCGGCCCACCACGGCCGTCGCCGTGATCGTGGCGACCCTGCTGATCGCCACCGTCATCGCCGTGGAAGTTCGTGAGCAGGCAGGGTTGACCGTCTTCGACGCCTCCCTGGCCAGCGATCTGCGGGAGAATATGCCCCGACCAGTCCTTCACGTCGTGGCCCTGCTCTCGCGCACGGGAAATTCGGCGGTGCTCGGCACGATCGCAGCGCTCCTCTTCATCGGGTTGCTATGGCGACGGCACTGGCGGCTGGCCAGCGTGTGGATCGTCACCCTGGTCGGCACCGTCGTGATCAACAGCCTGTTGAAGGCGTGGTTCCAGCGTGAGCGACCCTTGCACGATCACGGTTTCATCATCGAGAAAAGTTACAGCTTTCCCAGCGGCCACGCCTCGGGCTCGATGGTGTTCTACGGCATGCTCGCCTACGTCCTGCTCGTGCTCACGCCGCCCCGCTTTCACCGGCCCATCGTCATCGTCGCGGTAGCGATGATCAGCCTCATCGGCATCAGCCGTATCCTGCTGCAAGTGCATTATTTCAGCGACGTCATGGCCGGATATGCCACGGGCCTCGCATGGCTGACGCTATGCGTGGGGAGCGCCGAATACATCCGCATGCGGCAAGGACGCAAGGCGACCGACTGAATTCATGCCACCGTGACGAGCCGGATGCTTCGATCCCTCCGATGAGTAACGATCTTTCCTTCGCCATCGTGATGAACGTCGGCTCCGGACACCAGGATGCCGTCATTGCGCGCGAGGAGATTGCCTCGATCCTGGATGCGGCCGGACGGTCGCATCGCTTCTTCCTGTTCGATGGCGAAGGCGACATCGCCGATGTGGTGCGAGACGCCATCGCGTTCGCCAAGGCCTCCGGCGGCGCGATCGTCGGCGCCGGCGGCGACGGCACCATCAACGTCGTGGCCGCCGCTGCGTGGCGCGAACAGCTGCCGATGGGCATCCTGCCCCAAGGTACGTTCAACTTCGTCGGCCGCACACACGGCATACCGACCGATACGCGCGGAGCGACGGAAGCCTTGCTGCGTGCGACCCTCGGCCACGCGCAGATCGGCCTGGTCAACGACCGCGTGTTCCTCGTCAATGCGAGCCTTGGCTTGTACCCACAGGTACTCGAAGACCGCGAGGCGTGGAAACAGCGCTTTGGCCGCCACCGCATCGTGGCGCTGTGGTCAGGCCTTGCGACCATGATGCGTGGTTACCGGTCGTTGCGCATCGAGGTGAGTGACGGCGCGCGAACGCGGAAGCTACGCACGCCCACGCTGTTCGTCGGCAACAATGCGCTGCAACTGGAGAAGATCGGCCTCGCCGAAGCCATCGACGTACAGCGCAACGACGGGACCCTCGCCGGTCTGGTCCTCAAGCCGATCGGCCGCCTGACCATGTTCGGACTGATCGTACGCGGCGCGCTGGGTAAGCTGGGAGAAGCACGGCATGCTGTCAGCTTCGCCTTCCGCGAGATCACCGTGACACCGAAGCGTCACCGCGCGAAACTCAAGGTGGCTGTCGACGGTGAGATCGTCTGGCTCGACCCGCCTCTCGTGTTCCGCGCCGCACCGCGTCCGCTTGCCTTGCTCACCGATGGTGCGCGCCAGCCCGGCGAGGATCCCGGATGAGTACCATCGCGCACATTTCGGATCCCCATTTCGGCACCGAGCGACCCGAGGTAGTGACCGCACTCGGTGAACTTCTCGTCTCGATGCGACCCGAACTCGTCATTCTCTCAGGCGACGTGACCCAGCGAGCGCGACGCTCCCAGTTCGATGCCGCGAAACAATTCATCGACGGCTATGACCGGCCGACGCTGGTGATCCCTGGCAACCACGATGTGCCGCTGGTCAATGTGTTCGCCCGGTTGCTCTCGCCCTTCGCAGGGTACCGCCGCGTGTTTGGCGACAACCTGGAGCCAGCGTTCGCCAGCGACGACGTGCTGGCCATCGGCGTCAACACGGTGCGGCCCCGCCGGCATAAGGACGGTGAGGTGTCGGACGCGCAGATCGATCGCGTCTGCGCGCGCTTGCGGCAGGCAACCGACGCACAGTTGCGCGTGGTCGTCACGCACCAACCCGTGCACGTCATCCGCGAGAAGGACGTCCGTAACCTGCTGATCAACCATGAGCGCGCCATCGCGGCCTGGGCCGCGGCGGGGGCGGATCTCGTTCTCGGCGGTCACATCCATCTGCCGTATGTGCGCCCCTTGAATACGCCGTCGCGCAAGCTGGCCAGCGAGCTATGGTCGGTGCAGGCGGGTACGGCCCTGTCGACGCGCATCCGTGAAGGCATAAGCAATTCGTTCAACGTGATCCGGCACGACGCATCCGGCGACCGCCAGGCATGCGTTGTCGAGCAGTGGGACTACAACGAGGCCAACGGGCGCTTCGACCCGGGTGGCAAGACGACCATCCCACTCGAACGCTACAGCGCCTAGACGTAGTGCATCTTGCGGGCGACACCACCGTCCACGGTGAAATTCTCGCCAGTGATGAAGCCTGCCTGCGACGACAGCAAGAACACGGCAAGCGCCGCGATGTCCGGCGGCACACCTGCCCTACCCACCGGATGCTGTGCGTGGTCCGCCGCGGACAGCCTGGGCTTGCGCCGCGCCGACGGCTTCCTCCAGTCGTCCACGACGATCCATCCCGGATTGATCGCATTGACGCGGACGGGACCCGCACTGATCGCGAGCGCGTGCGTGAACGCGACGATGCCGCCCTTGCTCGCCGCATAGGCTTCGCTATCGGGTTCGGACTGGTGCGCACGCGACGAAGCGATGTTGACGATCGCTCCGTTGGATTTCTTCAACGAGGGCAATGCGTGCTTGCTGCACAAGAACGTGCCGCCAAGGTTGGTATCGATGCGGCGCTTCCATTCGGCCCAGTCGAGTTTTTCGACGGGCGCGGTGTGTGCGTTCGCGATGCCCGCATTATTGACGAGGCCGTCGATGCGTCCGAATCGGCGAAGCGCCGCCGCCACAAAGCGCTTGACGCTCGCTTCCTTCGCCACGTCGAGTACGAGAAAGGCCGCGCGATCGCCCGCGTCCCAGGCGTCCATGCAGGCCTTGCCCGCTTCGGCGTCCAGGTCCCCGATGACGACGCGGCCACCGGCCTCCAGAACGCCTTCGGCGATTCCCCGACCGATTCCCTGCGCCCCGCCGGTCACGAGGACCACCTTGTCGGGCCATTCGCCGATAGGCGAGCACGGGACCGGCGCAACGTGTTTCGGTGTGGGCATGGCGGCTCTCCTCCAACGAAGGGTTCGACTTTAAACGAAACGGTCAGGCGAGCCGCGCTAATCTTGGTGGCATATCCCGCCCAGGAGCGACCATGCAACCGATCTCCACCGGCCTTATCGGCTACGGCACGGCAGGCGCCTTCTTCCATGCGCCATTGATCGCCGCCGCCGACGGCCTCCGCCTGTCCGCTATCGGCAGCCGCCGCACCGACGAGATCCGCCGGGATTTCCCAGAGGCCGTGGCCTATGAGGACCCCCGGGCGCTGCTGGCCGATCCGTCCATTGACCTCGTCGTTATCGCCACCCCTAACGAGACCCATGCGCCGCTGGCCCGCGCCGCACTGGAAGCGGGCAAACACGTCGTGGTCGACAAACCGTTCACGCTCAATGCGGCGGAAGCCGAGGCGCTTATCGGCCTCGCCGACCAGGTGGGGCGCAAGCTCTCGGTATTCCAGAACCGCCGCTGGGACAACGATTTCCTGACCGTGCGGCGCCTCGTCGACGACGGTCGGCTTGGCGAAGTCGTCTATTTCGAGGCGCATTTCGATCGCTTCCGGCCGGAGATCAAACAGGGCTGGCGCGAAACCGAGACGCCGGGCGCCGGATTGCTCTATGACCTGGGGGCGCACCTGATCGACCAGGCGCTGGTGCTCTTCGGCATGCCACAGGCCATCACAGCCGACGTGACACGCCAGCGCGCCGCGGCCAGGGCCGACGATTACTTCCATCTGGTGCTCGACTACGGGCATCGCCGCGCGGTGCTTCACGCGTCTGTCCTGGTGCGCGATCCCGGGCCCCGCTACCTCGTGCACGGCGACGGCGGCAGCTTCGTGAAATATGGCATCGACGGGCAGGAGGCCGCGCTGCGCGAGGGTCGGCGGCCCGGTGGTGAGGGCTGGGGTGGTGACGACCCGTTGCTGTTTGGCCGTTTCACGGATGCCGACGGCACGGCGACGGTGATCGATACCCTGCCGGGGCGCTACACCGCGTTCTACGACGGCGTGGCCACGGCGATCAGAGAGAACACGGCGATGCCGGTCGATGCGCACTCAGCGCGCGATGTGATCCGGGTGATCGAAGCCGCGCAGATCAGTGCGCGGGAGCGGCGTAGCGTTTCGCTGTGAATCGGATCCTACACGGGGTCGCCCAGGGCAACCCCGCGCGACCGATCGCTCACCCACCCACTCCACGACGGCGCATAAAGTCGCGAGCCACAGAGCCCTGCGTATTCCATCGCCAGCAGGTTATGGCAAGCGGTCACGCCGGAACCGCACATGTGGACGACATCTTCCGCATCGTGCGCTCCAAGCAACGACCTGAACTCGCGTTGCAATTCCTCCGGCAAACGGAAGCGCCCATGCGCATCCAGGTTGTCCGCGAACGGATGATTCCTCGCACCCGGTACGTGCCCTGCGACCGGGTCCAGCGGCTCGACATCGCCGCGATATCGCGGCGCGGCACGCGCGTCGAGCAGCAGGAAGCGGCCGCTGGCGACACCTTCAGCCAGTTCGTCGGCACCGACGGTGCCCGCTTCGTCGAACGCCACGTGGACGGAGGTCGTCCCACGCTGAACGACCGCGTCGTCGACGGACGCCCCGGCGTCGAGCCACCCCGCCCAGCCGCCGTCGAGCACAGCGACGTTGTCGATGCCCGCCAGTCGGGCAAGCCACCAGAATCGCGCCGCTGCAAGCGCACCGCCGGCTGCGTCATAGGCGACGACCTGCAGGTCTGGCCGCCAGCCAGCGCGCGATAGCCACGCCGCGAACGACGACGCCTCGGGCAACGGATGCCGACCGCGTCCGGCAGATGGCGTCGCCATATCCGCAAGATCGCGGTCGAGGTCGGCCCGCACGGCGCCGACGATGTGGCCGGCGGCGTAATCGCGATCGCCCTTGCCCGCATCCGCGAGATCGAAGCGGCAGTCGACGAAGAGCACGTCGTCCGCGGAAACATGGGCGGCGGTTGCCGCGTCGATCAGCGTGCGTGAAATCAACATGGATGACCCATCCGCTTCAGGAGGTTGTAAAGGATCGCCGCGGTGACACCCCATATGCGGTAACCCGCATGGAGGAACTCGACCATCTCCCGCCGGTGGCCGCGAAAATCCATCGTATACCGGCGCAGGTTGGCAGGCTCGAGGAAGAAGGCAAACGGCACTTCGAAGACTTCCGCTACCTCACCCGGATCGGGTTTCAGCGCCGCGTTCGCCGCAATGCGTGCCACCACGGGCGTCACCGAATAACCGCTGATCGTCTCGAACGCTTCGAGGAAACCGAGCGGCGTGACCATGCTGGCATCGAGGCCGATTTCCTCCTCGCTTTCGCGAAGCGCCGTGGCCACGACATCCACGTCGTCGGGTTCGACACGGCCGCCGGGGAAGGCGACCTGCCCCGCATGCTGCTGCAGGGTGTCCGTGCGCACTGTGAGCACGACGCGCTGCTCGCGATCGTCACGGATACCAATAAGCACCGCCGCGGGGCGACGCGGGGCGGCGCCGATCAACTCGGCCATATCCTCGTGGTTCCAGCCACGCGGACCGGGAGGCGCCTCCAGGGGAAGCAGCGCGCCACGTAACTTCGCGAGCAGGTCGTCCATCAGCGCGCCTGCCGGTGCGGCAGCACCTCGTCCATGATCCAGAGCTTCTGCACATCGTCCATCGTGGACCAGCGGGCGATCTCGTCACCCGTGCGCAGGCAGCCCTCGCACAGCCCGCGCGTGTCGAGTCGACACACGCCGGTGCAAGGCGTCAGGGGTAGCGTTGACGAGGGGACGATGGCCATACCGTCGGCCATTCTAGCGCCCCGGCCCGGTTACTGCTGGATGTCGACCAGTTCGATGTCGAAGACCAGGGCTTCGTTCGGCCCGATACGCGGCAATTCGCCCCGCTCGCCATAAGCCAGGGCCGGCGGGATCACCACCTTCCATTTGTCGCCCACGTGCATGCGCGGGATCACGTCCTGCCAACCGGCGATGACGCGATTCACCGTGAAGGTGACCGGCTTGCCGTGGGCGTAGGAGCTGTCGAACTCGGTACCGTCGATCAGCGCGCCGCGGTAGTTCACCACCACCGTGCTGGTCATCTGCGCCTGCGCGCCGCGGCCCTTGGTGAGCACCGCGTACTGAATACCCGAGGGCAAGGTCACTACGCCGGGACGCGTGCGGTTGTGGGCAAGGAAGTCGGCACTTCGCTGGGCGTTCGCCGTGGCCACACGACGGAACTCGACGACGGAGTCGCGCTGCACCTTCGCATCGAAGTTGACCAACTGCTGCTGCATGGTGTCGATCGGTACGCCGGGGGCGCGCTTGGCATAACCATCCTGCAAAGCCTTCACCAGTACGGAAATGTCGACATCGGGCTGCGCGCTGTTCGCGAACTGGGTGCCAATCTGGTAGCCGATCGCATAGGACAGCTTGGTCTTGTCGATCGCCGGCGCCCCGGATGCCGGAGCGGTCGGGGCCGACTGTGCAAGCGCCGCGCCACTGAGCAGTGACAGCGCGATGACCAGGAAACGCAAGGGTGACATCCCGTTCTCCGTGAATCCGGAACTTTGAGCGTGCGTGGAGGATAGTCCATCGGCCACGAGGCCGCCCGTTCGCCATCAGACGCCGCCGGAAGCCAAAGGTTCCCCTGCTAACATTTGCTTCCTCATCCCCTCGCCAGGAACCGCCATGGCCTTCCGTCATGTGACCACCGCGAACCGCGCTGCCGTCCGCACCATCACCGTCAACCGCCCCGACAAGCTCAATGCGCTCAATCAGGAAACCATTGCCGAGCTGACCCTGGCGTTTCGCCAGGCCGCCCAGGACGATGCCGTCCGCGTCGTTATCCTCGCCGGTGCCGGCGAGAAGGCCTTCGTGGCCGGTGCGGACATCTCGGAGATGACGGGGTGGGCACCGGTGAAGGCCCAGGCGGCATCACGCGCCGGACAGGACCTGATGCTGACCATCGAGCGCCTCGGCAAGCCGGTGATCGGGAAGATCCAGGGCTATGCCCTCGGCGGTGGCATGGAACTGGCCATGGCCTGTCACATCCGCGTGGCCAGCGAGAAAGCACGCTTCGGGCAACCCGAGATCGGCCTCGGGCTCATCCCGGGTTTCGGTGGCACGCAACGCCTCACCCGCCTCGCCGGGCGCGGTGCGGCACTGGAACTCTGCCTGCTCGGTCAACCCATCGACGCCGCACGGGCCGAGCGGCTGGGCATCGTGGCCCGCGTGGTGCCCTCCGAGGAACTCGAAGCGACCGTGGATGCCATGGCCGACCAGCTGGCGGCGGCCGCACCGCTGGCGCTCAAGGGCATTCTCGAGGCCGTGATCGAAGGCGCCGAATGCGCGATCGACCAAGGCCTGGCGTTCGAGACCCAGGGCTTCGCGATCGCGTTTTCCACCGAAGACATGCGTGAAGGGACGAGCGCGTTTCTGGAACGCCGGAAGCCGTCGTTCAAAGGGGCCTGAGGTAAAGGCATCGCCGCTGAAGCGGCTCCTACCGAGCAGGTTGACGGGACCTGCTGGGTAGGAGCCGATTCATCGGCGATGCTCCTGGCCAGCAAAACTCACCCATGCCCGCCGGCGTACTTCTTTTCGCCGGCGGTCACGCGGACGTCGAGCCGGTTCTCCGGCGGAGCCAACGGACAGGTCGCATACGGCGTGAAAGCGCAGGGCGGATTGCGGGCCTCGTTGAAATCGAGGACCAGCTTGCCGTCCTTCGCCAGCGCGGTGTCCAGAAAACGCGCTGCGCCGTAGGTCTCCTTGCCACTGGTGCGGTCGGCGAAAACGAAGAACAGCGAATCCGGTTCTTCCTGTATCGGATACAGCTCGAAGGTATGACCGTCGCGGACGAAGACGGCCTTGCCCGGCACCTTCTCCTTGTCGATACCTCCGAGCACGTTGCCGATTTCCAGCTCGTGCGGCGGATCGAAAGGCACCCAGTCGGCGACCACGCGCCACGACGGGTCGATCGGGAAATAGTCGAGACCGACGAAGTGAGCCCGTGAGTCGGCGTTCTCATCCTTCACGCGCAAGGCCTTCTTACCCTCGCGAGCGATGACGAAGAAATTCGCCGAGCCGAAGCGCACTTCCGTGGCCTTGCGGCCGGTGCCGCCATCGTCGACCAGGGTGGCGCGCTGCACGTCGCGACCGTCGACGAGGGCACCACTGCCCTTGGCCAGCTCAAGCGTGGCCGATCCGGCTTCGTCGAGCGTGATCGTGCCGAGATGCGCCGGACCCGCCTTCAGGACGATGTCGTTGTCCGTGGCGCTGCCGATGCGATTGACGCCGGGCTGCAGCCATTCGAGGCCGATGAGGCTGAGCCAGCCATCCGGCGCCTTCAATGTCTGCAGGCGTTCGGCGCGAACCTTCTCCACGGAGGCGGCGTAATCGTCACCGGCCACGGCACTACCCGTTGTCACGGCGATCACGGAGGCAAAGGCGAGCGAGCGGATCATGGCGATACCTCGTTTGGACGTCTATCCGTCCAGCATAGCGCCATCAGCGCCCGCGAAGGAACAACCGATCCAGCTCGCCCAGGGATAACTGTACCCAGGTAGGCCGACCGTGGTTGCATTGTCCCGACCGCTCGGTGGCCTCCATTTCGCGCAGCAATGCGTTCATTTCAGGAATACCCAGGCGTCGACCGGCGCGCACCGAGCCGTGGCAGGCCATGGTCGAGAGGAGTTCGTTTTCCAGCTCCTCGAGGCGCCGGGAGCTGCCGTGCTGGGACAGTTCGGCGAGCACGTCGCGCGTCAGCTGGGCCACGTCGGCGCCTTCGAGAAGCGACGGAATACGGCGCACGACGACGCCGGACGGCCCACTACGCGAGAGCTCCAGGCCCCACTCCGCCAGTGCATCCGCGTGCTCTTCCGCCGCGGCGGCTTCGCGTGCGCTCACGGCGATGGACAAGGGCACGAGCATCAGCTGTGAACGCAGGTTCGCGGTGACGCGGCCGTTCTTGAGCTTCTCGTAGGTGATCCGCTCGTGTGCCGCGTGCATGTCCACCAGTATCAAGCCGTGTTCATTTTCGGCGAGCACGTAGATGCTTTTCAGTTGGGCAATCGCATAGCCAAGCGGTGGCACGTCGCTGCCGGCGTCGGGCTCGTTGCCGGCCAGCGGCGACCCGGCCGCGAACGACGGGCGCGACACAGAAGACGACCCGAACAGCGTCGCGTAGTCGGCCAGCGGCTCGTCACGCACGCCGAGGCTAAGCCGCGACTGGCTGGCCGACTGCGGCCATGCCGGCATGGCCGGCGACATGGGTGAAACCGCGACCGGATAAGCGCTACCGGCAGTGCCGTGAGCGGTCGGATACGTGGATTCCATCACGGGCGCAGATGCACCGGCCCGGGTCTGCGCCAGCGCTTCGTGCAAGGTGCGGAACAGGAAGTCGTGGATCAGGCGCTGTTCGCGAAAACGCACTTCGCTCTTCGCCGGATGCACGTTCACGTCGACGCCCGTGGGGTCCAGCTGCAGGAACAACACGAACACGGGATGGCGGCCATGGAACAGCACGTCCGAATACGCCTGGCGAACCGCATGGGCGACGATGCGGTCGCGCACCAGCCGACCATTGACGTAAAAGTACTGTTGGTCGGCCTGCGAACGCGATGCGGTCGGCAAACCCACCCAGCCCGAGAGCCGCAAGCCGGCAGCCTCGTGCTCGACCCGCAGGGACTGGCCGGGAAATTCGGGACCAAGCACCTCGGCGACGCGCGCGAGCGCGGCGTTCTCGTCGCGCGCGGGCTTGAGCAGGCGCACCGGCTTGCCGTTGTGGGTAAGGCGGATATCGACGCCTTCGCGGGCCAGCGCCAGCGACTTCAGCAAGTCGTCGATATGCGCGAACTCGGTGCGCTCCGCACGGAGGAACTTGCGGCGCGCCGGCACGTTGTAGAAAAGGTCGCGTACCTCGATGGTGGTGCCGGGCGGATGCTGTGCGGGGCGCGCATCCTGCAGCCGACCACCGTCGACTTCGATGCGCCACGCGGCGTCCTGGCCCTCATGCCTGGAGGTCAGGGAGAAGCGTGCCACCGAAGAGACCGACGCGAGTGCTTCGCCGCGAAAACCCATGCTTGCCACGCGTTCGAGGTCATCGAAGCTGCCGATCTTGCTTGTGGCGTGCGATGCCACGGCCAGCGCGAGTTCGTCGCGCGGGATGCCACCGCCATCGTCGCGTACGCGAATGAGCCGGGTGCCGCCCTGCTCGATGTCCACCTCGATGCGGCGGGCTCCGGCATCGATGCTGTTCTCGACGAGCTCTTTCACCACGGAGGCGGGACGCTCGATCACTTCGCCGGCGGCGATCTGGTTGATCAGCTCGGGCGGAAGGGGACGGATGCTGGGCATGGGCGGTGCGACCTGACGTGCTTTCAGGCTGAAAGGATAGCCCAAGGTCCCGCGGACTGCCGAACCACGATCAGCCCGATGGAATCACCATGACGGAGCCAATGCGGACATTATCGTCGTTCATCTTGTTGGCCATCTTCAGCGCGCCCACGGAAACGCCGTACTGGTTGGCGATGCCGGTGAGCGTCTCACCGCGGTTGACCCGGTGCAGATCCCGCACGTTGTCATCGGCACGACCGCTCGCGGCCTTGCTCGAAGGCGCCGGCGTGTCAGCCCTGGCGAGTGTCTTTTTCGGCGGCGCGGCGCGGCTTGCCGCCTTCACGGCATCCGACGCGACGGCCCCTGCGTCGGCCGCCATCGCGGGAGCCACCGGCGCGGACGCCGCCGTGCTGGCCAGCGAGGTTCCGTTGCGGCGTGCGGCCTGCGCGGCAAACCACGTGCCGGGCGGCGGCATCGACTCGAAATAGTTACGCACACCGCCAAGGACGGCCGTGGCGAGTTCGCGACGATGTCCGTCGTCGCGCAGGCGGGTTTCTTCCGCCGGATTGGTAATGAACGCTGTCTCGACCAGGATCGACGGCACGTCCGGCGAGCGCAGCACGACGAAGTTGGCGCGCTCGACGTAACCGCGATGGGTCGGACCCAGACGACCCAGCGCCTTCAGCACGTTCCCGGCGATGGATTCGCTGGCCTGCATGGCATAGCCCTGCTGCAGGTCCAGCAATACGGCAGCGAGGCTATCGTCTTTGTCGTCGAGCGAGACGCCGCCGACCAGATCGGCGCGGTTTTCACGATCGGCCAGCCAGCGGGAGGCCTCGCTGGTCTTGCCGCGCGGCGACAGCACCCAGACCGACGAACCCTTGGCATCGCCGTTCTTGAAGGCATCGGCGTGAATGGAGACGAACATGTCCGCGTTGTGCTCGCGGGCGATTTCGTAGCGGCGCTTCAGCGGAATGAAATAGTCGCCGTTGCGCGTCAGCACGGCCTGCATGCCGGGCTGGCGGTTGATCTGGTCAGCCAGCTCGCGGGCTACCTGGAGGGTGACATCCTTCTCGCGCAAGCCGGTCGCACCCTTCGCACCCGGATCTTCACCGCCATGACCGGCGTCGATGGCGACTACGACCTTGCGATCCCCGGTGGGGAGCATGGGCGGGCGGCCTGCCGGGACCGTCTTGCCGCGCGAACCGCGGGTGGAACGCGTCGGCGCGGGCGCCTGCGTCGGTGCCTCGGCAGCGGCATCGTCGTCGGCCGACGCCAGGGACGGTGCATCGTGGTCGGCCACCGGCGGCGGATTGTCGCCCGGGTCGCTCTGCCCACCCGGATAGAGATCCAGCACCAGACGGTAGCCGTAGTCACCGGCGGGCTTGAGCAGGAAGCTCTTCGGCTTCGCCTTCGGATCGACCGTCGCGACCAGGCGCGCCGTGCCACCCTGCTTGCTCACAGTCATCGACTTGAACAGGCCCTGGCCGCCCGGCGCGGCGAAATCGCCCGTCACCGAACTGCCGGCGACATCCAGCACGACACTGCCGGGCACGTCGCCCTGCGACATCTTGTAGGACGCCGGCCCGGACAGATCGAAGACCACGCGCGTGTACTCAGGACCGGCCCACGCACGGGCGGCCTTCACGTCGGCGGCCGACGAGGAGACAGCAGTCAGCGTCGCGATGGCGGTCACGCACGCTAGGAGGCCAAGTTTGATAGTCATTCCCCTCATACGGCCCGGATTGAACTGCAAGCGCCCGACGAATGCAAGACGTTTTCCCTTGTTAATCCATAACCTGCGAAACCTTCGTCAACGGGCGTACAGGAATGTGCCGCAAGCGACGGGGGCACCGGCCTCAAAAAGCCCATGATTTCAGTGATGAATAGCGCAAAAGCGGCAAGGGGCGGGCGTTAGTCCTGCCGCGGCGGGACCGTGGCCAGGGAAGCCACGACGCGCTCGCCGAGCGGCGACCTCGGCGCCATACGAACCGCCCTACCCTCCGCTTCATGGCGAAACGTCAGCGCCAGGTCCACCGGCGGCAAGGCACCAGCACCGCGCTCCGGCCACTCCACAAGGACGATGGCCCCCGGCTCGGCGAGGCTGTCCAGCCCAAGCCACTCCAGCTCGCCCGGATCGGCAATGCGATAAAGATCCAGGTGGAAGGCCTGGCGTTCACCGAGGTCGTAACCCTCGACGAGGCTGTAAGTCGGGCTCTTCACACGCTCGCCCACACCGAGCGCGCGAAGAAAGGCGCGGGCGAACGTCGTCTTGCCTGCACCGAGGTCGCCGTAGAGGAAGGCCACGAGGCCGTCGGCTGGCAGATTCGCCGCGAGGCGACGACCCAGGGCCATGGTGGCCTCCTCGTCCGCGAGGATCAGCTCCACCTCGGCGCTCATGCATCCAGCCCGTTGACAAGGCGACGCAGCGGCTCGAGCAGGTCCCCTGCGAGCAGCCCCCGCTCACCGGCGCGTGCCGCCACGTCGCCAGCGCGGGCATGCAGCCCCACGCCGAGGCAGGCCGCCTCGTAAGCATCGCAACCCTGCCCCAGAAGCGCCGCGATAATCCCGGTGAGGGTGTCGCCCATGCCACCGCTGGCCATGCCTGGATTACCCCAGGGGCAGACGGAGACCTCGCCCGTCGGTGAAGCGATCAGGCTCCCATTACCCTTGAGCACCACGACAGCCTTGTAGCGCCGGGCCATCTCGCGGACGGCGGCGAAACGGTCGGCCTGAACCGCCTTGGTGTCGATGCCGAGCAGGCGACCTGCCTCGCCAGGGTGCGGCGTAAGCACGACGGTACGGGGTAAGGTGCGCTCCTCGGCACGCAGCAGGTTGAGCCCGTCGGCGTCGAGCACGGTGGGCAGCCCGGCGTCGAGCGCGGTGGTCCAAAGCGCGTGGCCCCAGGCGGCCTGGCCCAGGCCGGGACCCAGGGCCAGCACGGAGGCCTTCTCCAGCATCGGCTGCAAGGCCTGCGGGCCGTTGACGCCATGGGCCATCAATTCCGGCCGCGCGGCATTCATCGCCAGCACGTTCTCCTCGCGCGTGGCCACGCTGACCAGGCCAGCACCCGTACGCAGCGCGGCTTCAGCGGCCATGCGCACGGCTCCGCCAGTGCCGTGGTCGCCACCGATGGCAAGCACGTGACCGTTCGTCCCCTTGTTCGACTCGCGCGGCCGCGGGTGCAGATGGGCGGGCAACAGGAGACGTGAGTCAGGCGTGTCGAGGACCGAATCCGGCAGTCCGAGGGCGTGAAGCTCGATCACGCCCGCGACTTCGCAGTGAAAGGTATGCAGCCCGCGCTTCTGCACGATGAAGGTCGCGGTCGCCTCGGCGCGCACGGCCACGCCGGGCATCGCCCCTGTGTCGGCTGAAAGCCCGGAAGGAATATCGAGCGCGAGGATGGGCGTGCCGGCGGCGTTCATGGCTTCGATCGCGTCGTGGGCCTCACCCTCCGGCGCCCGATTCAGGCCCGTGCCGTAGATCGCGTCGACGAAGACGTCAGCGATGGGAAGACGGGTCCAGTCGGAAAAGGCGGCGCAACGTCCCCCCGCCGCGACGAAAGCATCGCGCGCCTGCGAGGCGTCGCCGCCCTTAGGTTCGCCCAGGGCGACCAGATCGACGGACAAGCCTGCCAGACGTGCGTCGCGTGCCACGAGGTAGCCGTCGCCACCATTGTTTCCCGCGCCGCAGACCACCCGCAGGCGCCGGGCACCCGGCCAGCGGCGCTGCAGCATGGCGAAGGCTGCCGCCGCGGCGCGCGTCATCAGCGCCAGTCCGGGGACGCCGAGCTCGGCCGTCGCGCGCTGGTCTGTCGCGCGGGCCTGCGCCGAAGTGAAGAGAGCGGTACCGAGGGTGGGTGCGGTCATCGGGGGATTATAGAAGGGGCAAGTAGAATGCACGTATGCCCGCCTCGCCCGCCATCGACTACACCGCCCTTGCCACCGACATCAAGGCATGGGCGCGCGAGCTCGGGTTTGCCGACGTGGGCATCTCCGGCACCGACCTTGGCAACGATGAGGCCTACCTGGAGCGGTGGCTCGCGGATGGTCATCACGGCGAGATGGAGTACATGTCGCGCCATGGCACGCGCCGCAGTCGCCCCGCCGAACTCGAGCCCGGAACACTCCGTGTCGTGTCCGTACGCATGGACTACATCCCGCCCGGCACCGCGAATGCGTGGGACGTGATCAACGATGGCGACAAGGCGTACGTCGCCCGCTACGCGCTCGGTCGCGACTATCACAAGGTCATGCGAAACCGCCTGCAGAAACTGGCGGCGCGGATCGGTGAGCGGATCGGCGACTTTGGCTACCGTGCCTACGTCGATTCCGCTCCGGTGCTGGAGAAGGCTCTCGCCCGCAACGCAGGGCTCGGCTGGATCGGCAAGCACACGGTGTTGATCAACAAACGCGCGGGCTCATATTTCTTCCTTGGCGAGCTGTACACGGATCTCCCCCTGCCCGTGGACAAACCGGCCACGGCGCACTGTGGCAGCTGCCGCAAGTGCATCGATATCTGCCCCACCCAGGCGATCGTCGCACCGTACCGCCTCGACGCGCGAAAGTGCATTTCCTATCTCACCATCGAACTCAAGGGCAGCATTCCCGAAGCGCTGCGCGCGCCCATCGGCAACCGCATCTTCGGCTGCGATGACTGCCAGCTGATCTGTCCCTGGAACAAGTTCGCCCAGGAAGCGACAGAGCCCGACTTCGCCCCACGCCACAGCCTCGACGGCCCTAAGCTCGTCGACCTCTTCGCGTGGAGCGAAGCGGAGTTCCTTGCACGCACCGAGGGCATGGCGATCCGTCGCACGGGTTACGAAGGTTGGTTACGCAATCTCGCCGTCGGCCTAGGCAACGCACCGACGAGCGGCGAGATTCTCGCCGCACTCGACGCACGCGCCGACGACCCGTCGGAGGTGGTACGCGAGCATGTGGCCTGGGCGCGTGCGCAACATGCGTTGCGGGCGGGGTCGTAGTTTTTGGGGATAGCCGCTGCGCGGCTCATGTCTTCAGCGGCGTTCGCCGCCTTGCGCGCGTGCTGTCGTGGGAGTCGCACGACTGCCTCAACGCGCCAACGCGCCTTCGTAAGAGCCGCTTCAGCGGCGAACCCTCAGGCTATCGCGTTTGCGAATGAGGCCTTGTGGCGATTGGGCGAGCGGTTGAACCGCCGACACAATGCGATGCAATGCCTCGTTCGCGACGTCACCGCGGAGGGTTCGCCGATGAATCGGCTCCTACAAGAGCGGCGCTGCGACTTGCGGGCGGTGTGCTCGACCACACGAAACCTCGACGTTCGGCGCCGCGAGGGGCAAGGCCCTTGGGGCCGCCTAAGCTGAGGGCCGCTCAGTCCACATGGAATGCGAAAGAAGCGCCTACGGCCCGTCTCGAAGAGCCGCGCCGCGGCCCCAAGGGCCTTGCCCCTCGCGGCTCCCGCCACGGACACAGGCGTGAGGCGGCGAATGCCGCTGGTTACATGGGGCGCGCAGCGACCGTCCTTTCGCCGATGAATCGGATCCTAAAAAAGCAACATGAGCTTGCGCAGCGAGCTATCCATAAAAAAAACCCGGCACGAAGCCGGGCTTGGTTACGCCATGCGCGGAAGGTTCAAACCATGCCACCCGACTTGCGCACGATCAGCATCGCCATTTCGAGTGACTGCTCATAGTTCAGGCGCGGATCGACCATGGAACGGTACGCGCGATCGAGGTCGCCCTCGACCAGATCGCGGGCGCCACCGAGGCACTCGGTCACATCTTCGCCAGTCAGCTCGAGATGCACGCCACCAAGGCGGGTGCCCGCGGCAGCATGGATATCGAAAGCCTGGTCGAGTTCGCCGGCGATGTTGGCGAAGCGACGGGTCTTGTAGCCATTGGTGGTGCTCTCGGTATTGCCATGCATCGGATCGGCCACCCACAGCACACGGCGACCTTCCCGCTTCACCGCCTCGAGCAGCGGCTGCAGATGCGTGCCGATCTTGTCGTTGCCCATGCGATGGATGAGCGTAAGACGGCCGGGCTCTTCGTTCGGGTTGAGCACATCGATAAGACGAAGCAGGTCATCCGCCTGAACCGTCGGCCCGACCTTCACCGCGATGGGATTGCGAATGCCGCGGAAGTACTCGGTGTGAGCGCCATCGAGCGCCGCGGTCCGCATGCCGATCCACGGGAAGTGCGTCGACAGGTTGAACCAACCATCTTGTCGCGGGACCTGCCGCGTAAGCGCTTCCTCGTAATGCAGCAGCAGGGCCTCATGCGACGTATAGAAATCCACGCGCGAATAGCTCGAGATCGACTGGCCCGCGAGCGTCTCCATGAAGCGCAGCGAATCGCCGATGCTGGCGACCATGCGGCGGTATTCGGCGGCGAGCGGTGAATGCTCGACCCAGGCGAGATCCCAGTATTCCGGATGGTGCAGGTCGGCAAAACCACCGTCGATCAATGCCCGCACGAAATTCATCGTCATCGCCGAACGCGCATGCGCCTTGATCAGGCGATTCGGATCCGCGCGACGGGCTTCCGGCGTGAACTCCGGACTGTTCACCAGGTCGCCGCGAAACGCCGGCAAGGTCACGCCATCCCGTGTTTCGCTGTCGGCCGAACGCGGCTTGGCGTACTGGCCGGCGAAACGGCCAACGCGGATCACGGGCTTCTTCAGGCCGTGGACGAGCACAAGGCTCATCTGCAGCAGCACCTTCAGTCGATTGGAAATGATCGGGCTGTTGCAGTCCGCGAAGCTCTCCGCACAGTCGCCGCCCTGGAGCAGGAAGCGCTCGCCATCCTGGGCCTCGGCGATGCGCTGCTTCAGCGCGAGGATCTCCCAGGAAGTGACCAGTGGCGGCAGCTGACCGAGCTGCTCGAGCGCGCGACCGAGTTCGCTGGCGTCGTCGTAGCTCGGCTGCTGGAGGGCGGTCCTCGACCGCCACGAACCCGGCGTCCAGTCGAGGGACGAGGGTGCTACGGCTTTGAGGGAGTGCTGCATGACGGCGGTGCCTTCGTGTATGCGCCTTGGGCGGCGCGGGGAAATCAACGGACGGTGCGACGGACGGCGACAAGCGCCCAGACGGTCAGCACGATGAACCAGAACAGCGTCCACCCGGGCATCGGGATGCCGAGGATGGGCTCGATCTTCGCGCACTCACCGGAACCGGTGAACGCCAACTTGAGCATCTTCGTGAACGGAAAAGCGTCGAACAGATAGCCGAGGCCCGGTCCGCACGCCGGCACATCCGCGGCGGGAAGCGACTGCAGCCACAGATGCCGGCCGGCCGTGGCGATGCCCCAGAGTCCACCCAGCGTGATCAGGACGGCGTAAACGCCGCGAACACCCACCCTGCGCGGTGCGTGAAGGCCACCGACCAGGAAGAACAGGCCCATGGTGCACACGGCGATACGCTGGAAGATGCACAGCGGGCACGGGTCCAGGTGCATCACGTACTGCGCATAGAGCGCGAACGCCATGAGGGCAACACAAACAACGAAACCGGCGAGATAGCGACCGCGGAACGAGAGGTTCATAGAGGCGATATGGGGTGGGGAACGCCCACGTTAACCCTTTGTGCACGTGCTTGTCAGCAACTGCGTAAAGTTTCTTTTGTAACCATGGATCAATGGCTTGCGTAAGAATTACCGCAAATCCCCGGTCGCCGCCCCGAAACGAAAAAACCCCGGCAGGTCTCCCTGCCGGGGTTCGTTCGAATCGGCCCGCTAGGGCTTACTCGGCGTCGACCGCTTCGGTCTTGGCCGGGCGATCCACGAGTTCGACATACGCCATCGGCGCATGATCGCCGGGACGGAAGCCGCACTTGAGGATGCGCAGGTAGCCGCCGGGACGCTCGCGGTAGCGAGGACCGAGCTCGACGAAGAGCTTGCCGACAGCCTCTTTATCGCGCAGACGCGCGAAAGCGAGGCGGCGGTTGGCAACGCCATCGGTCTTGGAGAGCGTGATGAGCGGCTCTGCGACGCGACGGAGTTCCTTCGCCTTGGGAAGGGTGGTACGGATAAGCTCGTGCTTGATCAGCGACGAAGCCATGTTCTTGAACATCGCTTCGCGGTGGCTGCTCGTGCGGTTGAGCTTGCGACCGGATTTCTGGTGGCGCATGGCGTTTACTCTCTAGGTCTATTGTTAGGAAAAGCCGTCAGAATGAATCGACTTCCCGCGGTTGCCCGCTATTCGAGGCTGTCAAAACGCCCCGTTATTAAGAGCACGGTCTCTATGGACCGTTCTGTACTTCCGGTGGAAATGCGCGAGGCATCCGCCGGATGGCGCAAAGAATCGGGGCGATCGAAAAGCGATCGCCCCGTTTGAATCAGCCCAGCTGCATACCGTGGGAAAGCCCCGGCGGCGGCCAGTTTTCGAGCTTCATGCCGAGAGCGAGACCACGCCCGCCCAGCACATCCTTGATTTCCGTCAGCGACTTCTTGCCCAGGTTCGGCGTCTTCAACAGCTCGACTTCGGTCTTCTGGACCAGGTCGCCGATGTAGTAGATGCTTTCGGCCTTGAGGCAGTTCGCCGAGCGGACCGTCAGTTCGAGATCGTCGATCGGACGCAGCAGGAGCGGATCGAACCCGCCCTTCTCCGCCTTGGTCGAATCGCTCTCGCGGCGCGAGAAATCGCCGAAAACCGACAGCTGATCGTTGATGATTTCAGCCGCCTTGCGGACAGCGTCTTCAGCACCGATCGTGCCGTTCGTCTCGATATCCAGCACGAGCTTGTCGAGGTTGGTGCGCTGCTCGACACGAGCGGCGTCCACTTCGTAAGCCACGCGCAGGACCGGCGCGAACGACGCGTCGAGCTGCAGACGGCCGATCGGCCGCGTCTCGTCATCCGGATGCTGGCGCGCGCTGGCCGGCTGGTAGCCGACGCCGCGACGCACCTTCAGACGCATGTTCAGTGCCACATCCTTGGTGAGGTGGCAGATCACGTGGTCCGGGTTGACGATTTCTACGGAATGGTCGACCGCGATGTCGCCTGCGGTGACCACGCCTTTGCCCTTCTTCGACAGCGTCAGGGTGACTTCGTCACCACTGTGCTGGCGGATGGCAACATCCTTGAGGTTCAGCAGGACTTCGATCACGTCCTCCTGCAAACCCTCAAGCGTTGTGTACTCGTGCAGCACGCCGTCGATTTCGACCTCGACGATGGCGCTGCCCGGGATCGAAGAGAGCAGCACGCGACGCAGCGCGTTGCCCAGGGTGTGACCAAAGCCACGCTCGAGCGGCTCGACCACCACCTTAGCGCGGTTCGCTCCAAGCTGCTCGACGCTGAGGCCACGAGGCCGCAGCACACTAGTTGACGAAACTGCCATGCAAGGCTCCGGTGAATTACTTCGAGTAAAGCTCGACGATCAGGGCTTCGTTGATGTCGGCCGGCAGATCACCGCGATCCGGCACAGCCTTGAACGTGCCTGCGAACTTCTTGCTGTCGACCTCGACCCACGACGGACGAAGGTCCATCGTGTCAAAGACCGTCGCCGCTTCCTGGACGCGCAGCTGACCGCGAGCCTTTTCGGTCAGCGAGACTTCGTCACCCGGACGGACGTGGTAGGAAGGCACGTTGACCTTCTTGCCATTGACCGTCACGGACTTGTGAGCCACGAGCTGACGAGCCTGGGCGCGGGTAACCGCGAAACCCATGCGGAACACGACGTTGTCGAGACGGCTTTCCAGGAGGCGAAGCAGGTTTTCACCCGTATTGCCCTTCTGGGTCGAAGCCTTGGTGTAGTAGTTGCTGAACTGACGCTCGAGCACACCGTAGATGCGCTTGACCTTCTGCTTTTCACGCAGCTGGACGGCGTAGTCGGACAGACGGGCGCGCTTGTTTGCGCCATGCTGACCGGGTTTGTTCTCGAGCTTGCACTTGGAATCAAGCGCGCGGGCCGGGCTCTTCAGACCGAGGTCGGCACCTTCACGACGCGCAAGTTTGCAGGTAGCTCCACGATAACGGGCCATGGGTATGCTCCTTAGACGCGACGCTTCTTGGGGGGACGGCAGCCGTTATGCGGAATCGGCGTGACGTCAATAATGTTGAGCACTTTGTAGCCCAACGCATTCAGCGAACGCACGGCCGACTCACGGCCCGGGCCGGGGCCCTTGATGCGAACTTCCACGGTCTTCACACCGTAGTCGCCAGCAGCGCGGCCAGCCTTTTCGGCTGCCACCTGAGCGGCGAACGGGGTCGACTTACGGGAGCCGCGGAAACCCGCGCCGCCTGCAGTCGCCCACGACAGGGCATTGCCCTGGCGATCGGTGATCGTGACGATGGTGTTGTTGAAAGAAGCCTGCACGTGGGCCACGGCATCCGTGACAACGCGCTTGATCTTCTTCTTGGTTTTAACCGGCTTAGCCATAATCGGTATCCGTTACTTCTTGATCGGACGACGCGGACCCTTGCGGGTACGGGCGTTGGTACGCGTGCGCTGGCCGCGCACCGGCAGGCCGCGACGGTGGCGCAGGCCACGATAGCAACCGAGGTCCATCAGACGCTTGACCGCCATACCGATCTCGCGGCGAAGATCGCCCTCGACCGTGTACTTGGCGATCTCGGCGCGGATCTTCTCGACCTCACCTTCGCTAAGCGACTTGATGGGAGTGGTCGGAACCACGCCCGAGTCGACGCAAACCTTCTTCGCCCGCGAACGGCCGATTCCATAAATGCTCTGCAGGCCGACCCAGACATGCTTCTGGACCGGCAAATTGACACCCGCGATGCGCGCCATGATGTACTGTCTCCGATGCGTTTCGTGCGCGGTAAACGCGCAATTCTAACCTGAATTAACCTAAACGGGAAGTCCTGCGGCGCTGGGCGCCAAGGCCTCCCCTACTTGGGGGTCTCTGCCGCGTCTCAGCTGCGACGGAGATTGGACTTCTTGAGCAGACTCTCGTACTGGTGGCTGACGAGATGGGCCTGGACCTGAGCCGTAAAGTCCATCACCACCACCACCACGATCAGCAGCGAAGTGCCGCCGAAATAGAACGGAACGTGCCAGGCGTTCTGCATGAACGTGGGCACCAGGCAGACCAGAACGATGTAAACCGCGCCAACACCGGTAAGCCGGGTCATGACGCCATCGATGTAGTCTGCCGTGGCGCGACCCGGACGGATGCCCGGAATCAACGCGCCCGAACGCTTGAGGTTATCGGCCGTTTCCTGCGAGTTGAACACGATCGCCGTGTAGAAGAAGGCGAACCCGATCACCAGCACCGCGAACACGATGTCGTGCACCGGCTCACCCGGGCTCAACGCCGTGGTCAACCACTGCAACCAACGCGACTGGTGGGCAGTGCCGAACCAGGTCGCCGCAGTCGCGGGGAAGAGCAAGAGGCTGGTCGCGAAGATCGGCGGAATGACGCCCGCCATATTGATCTTCAGCGGCAGGTGCGAAGTCTGGCGCTGGAACTGGCGCTGACTGCCCTGCTTCGCGTAGTTCACGGTGATACGCCGTTGGGCGCGCTCCATGAACACCACGAAAGCGGTTACCGCCAGGATCAGCGCGGTCACCATGAGCAGCTTCAGAACCGACAGCTCTCCGTTGTTCGCCATGGTCAGCGTGTGCGCGATGGCACCCGGGAGACCGGCCACGATACCGGCGAAGATCAGCATCGAAATGCCGTTGCCGATACCGCGCTCCGTGATCTGCTCGCCGAGCCACATCAGGAACATCGTGCCGGCGGTGAGACCGACGACGGATGCCATGACGAAGCCCGCACCGGGCATATAGACCACCGGACCGCTCGCGCCGACCTGCTTCTGCAGGGCAACCGCGATGCCGAACGCCTGAAATGCCGCCAGGCCAACCGTGCCGAAGCGCGTGTACATGGTCATCTTGCGACGACCGGACTCGCCTTCCTTGCGCAGAGCCATGAGCGACGGAATGACCGAGCCCATCATCTGCACCACGATCGACGCCGAGATATACGGCACCACACCGAGAGCGAACACCGAGAATCGGGAAAGCGAGCCGCCCGAGAACATGTTGACCATGTTCAACAGACCGCCGCCACCCTCAACCAGGCTGGTCATCGCCTCAGGATTCACGCCCGGAACGGGAATGAACGAACCGAGGCGGAAGACCACCAGCGCACCAATCAAGAAGAAGATGCGCTGACGAAGTTCCGTCAGTTTGCCCAGCGAGCCGAGCGTTGTGCCCTGCGCTGCTGCCACCTGATTACTCCACGCTGCCGCCGGCGGCTTCGATAGCCGCCTTGGCGCCGGCCGTCGCAAGCACGCCCGTGAGCTTGATCGCGCGGGTGATTTCACCCTTGAGGACAATCTTGACCTTCTTCGCGCGGCTGGTCACGAGACCGGCAGCGTGGAGAGCGATCAGATCGATCGTGTCGACCTTCAAGGCAGCCAGCTGGTACAGACGCACTTCTTCGGTGTCGCGCTTCTTCAGCGAGCGGAAGCCCACCTTCGGAAGGCGACGCTGCAGCGGCATCTGGCCGCCTTCGAAACCGTAGCGATGCGTGCCACCGGCACGTGCATGCTGACCCTTATGGCCGCGGCCGGCAGTCTTGCCGAGGCCGGAACCAATACCGCGAGCGACGCGCGTGCGGGACTTGCGGGCGCCCTTACCGGGACGTAGATCGTTAAGACGCATGATTCTTACTCCTCGACCCGAACCAGGTAGTAGACCTTATTGATAAGGCCACGGACCTGCGGGCTATCCTTCAGTTCGCGCACATCGTTGATGTGGCTCAGGCCCAGGGCCTTCACACTCAAACGATGACGACCCTGCACACCGCGCAGGCCCTTGACCAGGCGGACGCGGACGGTACCGCCAGCGGCGGTTTCGGTGTTCTTAGCCATTGCCGAGGACCTCTTCGATCGTCTTGCCACGCTTGGCGGCGATGCGCTTCGGCGATGCGACGGCCTGCAGACCCTTGATCGTCGCGCGGACGAGGTTGATCGGGTTGCGCGAGCCGACGGCCTTGGCGAGCACGTCCTTCACACCGACCACTTCGAGGACAGCGCGCATGGCGCCGCCGGCGATGACGCCGGTACCCTGGGAAGCGGGCTGCATGTAGACGCGAGCCGCACCGTGGTTAGCCTTGATGGCGTACCACAGCGTGCCCTGGTTCAGTTCAATCGTGACCATGTTGCGACGGGCGCGTTCCATAGCCTTGGAAATGGCGACCGGCACTTCACGTGCCTTGCCATAACCAAAACCGACGCGGCCTTCGCCGTCGCCAACAACGGTCAGCGCGGTGAAGCTCATCTGGCGGCCACCCTTGACGGTCTTGGCCACGCGGTTGACGGCGATAAGCTTTTCAAGCATGCCGTCCGAATTTTCGCGATCTGTCGAGGACATCTCTTTTCCTGATAGCCCGGAATGATAGTTAGCCGGGACTTCTGTTTACGGCTCGGTCGCCGCTTGGAGTTGTAGGAGCTAAATCGGGCGACATCGGCCCCGAGGGACCGATGTCGTTGCCTGACGCCTCTTAGAACTTGAGGCCGGCTTCACGGGCTGCATCGGCGAGAGCCTTGATGCGACCGTGGTAACGGAAACCCGAGCGATCGAACGCGACTGCCTCGATACCGGCGGCCTTGGCGCGCTCGGCTACGATGCGGCCGACGGTGGTCGCGGCTTCCATGTTCTTTGTACCCTTCAGACCTTCGGCAACCGCGGACTGCACGGTCGAGGCGGCTGCCACGACAGTACCGTTCGGTGCGAACACCTGGGCGTAGATGTGCTGACCGGTGCGGTGCACGCTCAGGCGGTGGACCGCGAGCTCACGGATGTGAGAGCGGGTCGACTTGGCGCGGCGCAGGCGGGAATCGTTCTTGTTCATCTTATTACTCCAGAAAGCGGATAGACCGATTAGGCCTTCTTGGCTTCCTTCAGGATGATCTTCTCGCCCGCATAACGGACGCCCTTGCCCTTGTAAGGCTCCGGCGAACGGAACGCACGGATCTTCGCCGCCGTCTGACCCACGAGCTGCTTGTCAGCGCCCTTGATCAGGATTTCGGTCTGCGTCGGGACTTCGATGGTGATGCCTTCCGGCGCCTCGAAGACGACCGGGTGCGAGAAACCGAGCGAGAGGTTGACGGCCTTGCCGGCAAGCTGTGCGCGGTAACCGACGCCGACCAGCTCGAGCTTCTTCTCGAAACCGGCGGTGACACCCTGGACCATGTTGGCGACAACGGCGCGAGCCGTACCACCGAACTTGTCGTCGGCGCCCTCGGCGAGAACGACGGTGGCGACGCCATTGTCCTGCTGGAACGTAACGCCCGGCAGTTCATGGGTCGTCAGCGTGCCCTTCGGGCCCTTGACGGAGACAGTACCGTTGGCGATCGAGATCTCGACGCCCTTGGGGAGATTGATAGGCAACTTGGCTACACGTGACATACGGGACTCCTTACGCCACCTGGCCGATGACTTCGCCGCCAAGACCCTTAGCACGGGCCTGAGCGTCGGTCAGGAGACCGGCGGAAGTCGAGATGATGGAGATGCCCAGGCCGCCGAGGACCTTCGGCAGCTCGTCCTTGCCGCGGTAAACGCGAAGACCGGAACGGCTGACACGGGAGATGGTTTCGATGGCCGGGAGGCCCTCGAAGTACTTCAGCTTGATCTCGAGCACCGGCTTGCCCGCTTCATCAGCGGAACGGGCGTCGAGGATATAACCCTCTTTCTGCAGGAGCTGCGCGAGGGCCAGCTTCATTTTCGACGACGGCATACGAACAACCGCTTTGCCAGATGCCTGGCCATTACGGATGCGCGTAAACAGATCGGCGATGGGATCAGTCATGCTCATAAGAAAACCCTTGAGAGTGCACCGATATCCGAATTACCGGAGATCTTTAAATTGTAAAGCCGACAGAAGTCGGTCTGCGTTGCGCAGACCGACGACTATAACAGCTTGCCCCGCCGATGGCGAGTTTTTTACCAGCTAGCCTTACGCAGGCCCGGCACATCGCCGCGCATGGTGGCTTCGCGAAGCTTGTTGCGACCAAGGCCGAACTTGCTGTAGACGCCACGCGGGCGGCCGGTCAGGGCGCAGCGATTACGCTGGCGCGCTGGGCTGGCATCACGCGGGAGCTTCTGCAGCTTCGTCTGGGCTTCCATCTTTTCCTCATACGAGGCAGTGGAGCTCAGGACGACCGCCTTCAGTTCGGCACGCTTGGTAGCGAACTTCTTGACGAGCTTGGTGCGCTTAACATCGCGCTGGATCATCGAGGTCTTAGCCATGTTCTACCTGTAATCAGTTGCGGAACGGGAAGCTGAATGCTTCCAGCAGCGCCTTGGCTTCTTCGTCGGTCTTGGCGGTCGTGGTGATGGAGATATCCATACCGCGCAGCGCATCAACCTGATCGAAGTCGATTTCCGGGAAAATGATCTGTTCCTTGATGCCGAAGTTGTAATTACCACGGCCATCGAAAGCACGGCCCGAAACACCACGGAAGTCGCGCGTACGCGGCAGCGAGATGTTGATCAGGCGATCCAGGAATTCCCACATCTGGGCACGACGCAGCGTGACCTTGCAACCGATCGGCCAACCGTCGCGGATCTTGAACGAAGCGACCGACACGCGGGCCTTCGTCGTGATCGGCTTCTGGCCGGCGATCTTGGTCATATCGGCGACCGCGTTCTCGAGGATCTTCTTGTTACCGGCGGCTTCGCCGACGCCCATGTTGAGCGTGATCTTCGAGATGCGCGGGACTTCCATGACGTTCTGGTAACCGAAGCGCTCAGTGAGCTTCGACATTACCGACTCTTTGTAAAACGTTTCAAGGCGGGTCATGACTTCGATTCCTTACGCGTCGACGACTTCGCCAGAACGGAACACGCGCACTTTGCGCCCGTCCTCGAGCGTCTTGGTGCCAGCGCGCTCGCCCTTGTTCGTGGCGGAGTTGAAGAGCTGTACGTTGGAGATATGGATCGAAGCTTCACGCTCGACGATACCGCCAGGCTGGTTGGCCTGGGGATTCGGCTTGGTGTGACGCTTGACCAGGTTGACGTTCGAGACGACAACGCGCTCGCCGTCGACACGCAGCACGTCGCCGCGCTGTCCCTTGTTCTTGCCGGTGGTGACGACGACGTTGTCACCCTTGCGGATACGGTTCATGTTCTGGCCTCCGCTCAGAGCACTTCGGGCGCAAGCGAGACGATCTTCATGAACTTCTCGGTGCGCAGCTCGCGTGTAACCGGCCCGAAAATACGGGTACCGATCGGCTCGAGCTTATTGTTGAGGAGGACAGCTGCGTTACCGTCGAAACGGATAACGGAGCCATCGGCGCGGCGAACACCCTTGGCGGTACGAACCACCACGGCATTGTAAACCTCGCCCTTCTTGACCTTACCGCGAGGAATGGCGTCCTTGATGGTCACCTTGATGACATCACCAACGCTGGCGTAACGGCGCTTCGAGCCGCCGAGCACCTTGATGCACATCATTTCCTTCGCGCCGCTGTTGTCAGCTGCGGAAAGCGTGCTCTGTACCTGAATCATGGCAGCTCTCCTTAGACTTCAGCGCGCGTGATGATTTCGACCACGCGGTGATGCTTGGTCTTCGACAGCGGACGGCATTCCGCGATGCGCACCAGGTCACCTTCGTTCGCACCGGTCTCGTCATGTGCGTGAAGCTTCGTGGAGCGACGGATGATCTTGCCGAGCAGCCAATGCTGCACCTGGCGCTCGATCAGCACGGTCACGGTCTGGTTCATTTTGTTGCTGATGACGCGACCCGTAAGGGTACGCGCGGTCTTCTTGATTTCGCTCATGTCCGCCGTCCTTACTTCTTAGCGCCGAGCACGAATTTCGTGCGGGCGATGTCACGCCGAACGCGGCGCAGCTGGTGCGGCTGGGTGAGCTGACCGGAGCCTTTCTGCATGCGCAGATTGAACTGCTCCTTGCGAAGGTCCAGCAGATCCTGCTTGAGCTCGTCCGCCGACTTCTGGTTGATATCTTTGCTGGCCATTACATCACCGCCCTGGAGACGAACTGAGTCTGCACGGACAGCTTGGCTGCCGCCAGGCGGAACGCTTCGCGTGCCGTCGTCTCGTCGACACCTTCGATTTCATAAAGCATGCGGCCAGGCTGGATCGGGGCGACCCAGAACTCGACGCTACCCTTACCCGCACCCATTCGAACTTCGATGGGCTTACGGGTGATCGGCTTGTCCGGGAACACGCGGATCCAGAGCTTGCCGCCACGCTTGACGAAGCGCGTGATGCAACGACGGGCCGCTTCGATCTGACGTGCGGTCAGCTGACCGTGCGTCGTCGCCTTGAGGCCGTACTCGCCGAAGCTCACGAGGTTGGAATTGAATGCAAGGCCGTCATTACGACCCTTATGCATCTTGCGGTACTTGGTACGCTTAGGTTGCAACATGGCAACACTCCTTACTTGGCCGTCCGCTCGCGGCGGTTTTCACCACCATCGCGGCGCGACTGCTGAGGCTGCTGTTCTTCCTTCGACTCGGCGGTAGCTGCTGCCAGATCGAAGATCTCGCCCTTATAGACCCATACCTTGACACCGATGATGCCGTACTGGGTCTTGGCTTCGGCGGTGCCATAGTCGATATCCGCACGCAGCGTGTGCAGCGGAACGCGACCTTCACGGGACCACTCGGAGCGGGCGATCTCGGCGCCATTCAGACGGCCGGAGACGTTGATCTTGATGCCCAGGGCACCGAGGCGCATCGCGTTGCCGACCGAGCGCTTCATCGCGCGGCGGAACATGATGCGACGCTCGAGCTGCTGAGCAATCGATTCGGCAACAAGCTGGGCGTCGAGCTCCGGCTTACGGACTTCGCTGACGTTGATGTGCGTCGGAACGCCCATCATGTCGGTGACTTCCTTACGCAGCTTCTCGATGTCCTCGCCCTTCTTGCCGATCACCACGCCCGGACGGGCGGTGTGAATCGTCACGCGGGCGGTCTTGGCCGGACGCTCGATCTGGATCTTCGAGATACCGGCAGCGGCGAGCTTCTTGCGGAGCATCTCGCGGACCTTGAGGTCAGCTGCGAGATAGACCGCATATTCGCCCTTATTGGCGTACCACTTCGAGTTCCAATCCTTGGCAATGCCGAGGCGGATACCGGTGGGATGTACTTTATGACCCATCGTGTCTTACCCCAGTCAGTTGCCAACAACCACAGTAACGTGGCTGGTGCGCTTCAGGATGCGCGAACCGCGGCCTTTGGCGCGGGCGTACATACGCTTCATCGCCGGACCTTCGTCTACGAAGATACGGACGACCTTCAGCTCGTCCACGTCGGCGCCGAGATTGTTTTCGGCGTTGGCGACGGCGGAGAGCAGCACCTTGCGAACAAGGTGAGCGGCCTTCTTGTTGGTAAAGGCGAGCACGTCGCTGGCTCGGCCCACGGGCATACCGCGGACCAGGTCAGCCACCAGGCGTGCCTTCTGCGCCGAAATGCGGGCGCTGCGCAGGATCGCTTTGGCTTCAGTGCTCATCACTTGCCCTTCTTGTCGCCGGCGTGGCCCTTGTACGTGCGGGTCACCGCGAACTCGCCGAGCTTGTGCCCGACCATGTTCTCGTTGATCAACACAGGCACGTGCTGGCGGCCGTTGTGGATGGCGATGGTCAGACCGACCATCTCCGGCAGGATCATCGAACGACGCGACCAGGTCTTGATCGGACGCTTGTTATTGGCGGAAACGGCGGCTTCCACCTTTTTCACGAGGTGCAGGTCGACGAACGGACCTTTTTTTAGAGAGCGCGGCATGATCGTTTCCTAATTACTTGCGACGACGCACGATGAACTGCTGGGTGCGCTTGTTGTTACGCGTCTTGTAACCCTTGGTCGGGGTACCCCACGGGCTGACCGGGTGACGGCCGCCAGAGGTCTTACCTTCACCACCGCCATGCGGATGGTCGACCGGGTTCATCACCACGCCGCGAACCGTCGGACGGATACCCGCCCAGCGCTTCTTACCGGCCTTGCCGAGCTTGCGCAGGCTGTGCTCCGAGTTGCCGACTTCACCAATGGTGGCGCGGCATTCAACCGGGACGCGACGCATTTCGCCGGAGCGAAGACGCAGCGTTGCATAACCCTGCTCACGAGCGACCAGCTGGACCGATGCACCGGCGGAACGCGCAATCTGCGCACCCTTGCCCGGCTTCATCTCGATGCAGTGGATCGTCGAACCGACCGGGATCGAACGAAGCGGCAGGCAGTTGCCCGGCTTGATCGGGGAGTCGGAGCCCGACACGAGACGGTCACCCACCGCCACGCCCTTCGGCGCGATGATGTAGCGGCGCTCGCCATCGGCGTAGCACAGCAGCGCGATATGCGCGGTGCGGTTCGGGTCGTATTCAAGACGCTCGACAACGGCGGCAATGCCTTCCTTGTCGCGCTTGAAATCGATGATGCGGTATGCCTGCTTATGACCGCCGCCGCGATGACGCGTGGTGATGCGACCGTAGTGGTTGCGGCCACCCGTCTTCGACTGCGATTCGGTCAGGGGCGCGTAAGGTGCGCCCTTGTGCAGACCTTCGGTCCGCACGCTGACAGCGTCGCGGCGTCCCGGGGAGGTCGGCTTGTGAGTGATCAGTGCCATCTCAATTCAACTCCTGGCTCAGGCCTTGGCCGACACGTCGATCGTGTGACCGTCGGCGAGGCGCACGTAGGCCTTGCGCTTGCCCTGGCGGTTGCCAGTGCGAAAGCGGAACGACTTGACCTTGCCCTTTGTGTTCACGAGGTTCACGTCCACGACTTTGACGTCGAAGAGATGTTCCACCGCTGCACGGACATCGGCCTTGGTCGCCTCAGGCGCCACGACGAAAACGTACTGGTTGTTCTCAGCAAGGCGAGCCGACTTCTCAGAGATGTGCGGCGCGCGAAGCGTATTGAGCGTGCGTTCAGTGCTCATGCGAGCCACTCCTCGACTTTCTTGACCGCGTCCACCGTCATGACGACGAAGTCGCTACCGACGAGGCTGACCGGATTCAGGGCCAGAACGTCGACGACGTGGATGTACGGAATATTGCGAGCGGACAGGTAGAGCGCTTCGGTGGCATCTTCCGACACCAGCAGCACACGACCCTTGACTTCGAGCTGGGCCAGCTTGGCGATCATGCCCTTGGTGCTCGGGCCTTCGATCGAAAGCTCGGGTACAACCTTCAGGCGACCCTGGCGGGTCAGCTCGGCAACGATCGAACGGATCGCCACACGATAAGCCTTGCGGTTGACCTTCTGCTCGAAGCTACGCGGCTTCGCTGCGAACGTCCTACCACCACCGACGAAGATCGGAGCGCGGTAATCGCCGTGGCGAGCACCGCCGCCCTTCTGCTTCTTGAACTTCTTGGTCGTACCGGACATCTGACCGCGAGACAGCTGAGCCTTCGTACCGGCACGGCCAGCCGCCTGATAGGCGGTGACAACCTGGTGCACGAGGGCCTTCTTGTACTCGCCGCCGAACACTTCGTCCGACACGGTGAGCGCCTTGGCGCCAATAACGTTGAGTTCCATGGCGTCTCTCCTCAGCCCTTGGTCGTCGGACGAATCACGACGTCACCGCCCGGCGCGCCAGGGACTGCGCCCTTGACTGCGATCAGGTGGCGCTCGGCGTCGACCTTGACAACTTCGAGACCCTGCTGGGTGCGGTTGACCGCGCCCATGTGGCCCGACATCTTCTTACCAGGAAACACGCGACCCGGCGTCTGGCGCTGACCGATCGAGCCAGGGGCGCGATGCGACAGCGAGTTACCGTGAGTAGCATCGCCCATCTTGAAATGGTGACGCTTGATGGTGCCCTGGAAACCCTTACCCTTCGACACGCCTGCGACGTCGACCGTCTGACCGACGGTGAACACGTCGTCAGCCTTGATCTCGGTGCCGATCGCGTACTTGCCTGCGTCTTCCGCGGACACGCGGAATTCCCACAGGCCGCGACCCGGCTCAACCTTGGCCTTGGCGTAATGACCCTTTGCGGGGCCCGTCAGCAGCGACGCGCGCTTGACGCCGGTCGTAACCTGCACCGCGCTGTAGCCGTCGTTTTCTTCGGTCTTCACCTGCGTCACACGATTCGGGGTCGCTTCAATCAGCGTCACCGGAATCGAGCGGCCGTCTTCGGTGAAGAGCCGGCTCATGCCGCATTTGCGGCCAACTAGTCCGATACTCATCTTCGTATCCTTTATTCCGCTCAGCCGAGCTTGATCTGCACGTCAACGCCAGCCGCAAGATCGAGCTTCATGAGCGCGTCCACGGTTTTGTCGTTGGGGTCGATGATGTCAAGAACGCGCTTGTGAGTACGGGTTTCGTACTGGTCGCGGGCATCTTTATCGACGTGCGGCGACACCAGAATGGTGTAGCGCTCAATCTTGGTCGGCAGGGGGATCGGGCCGAGGACCGTAGCGCCGGTGCGCTTGGCCGTCTCGACGATCTCGCTGGCCGAACGATCGATCAGACGATGATCGAACGCCTTGAGCCGAATGCGAATCTTTTGGTTCGCCATAAAAACCGTGTCCTGTTATCGAAAGAACGTTCTTGTGATTCGGAATGGCTTCTCGCCACCCCGCACAACCCAATTACCTAACTACGGGTGCTGCAACGGGCCACTCTGGAACGGCAAAAACCGCCCGGAACGACCCGAAAAGTTCAGGCAGACCGAGTTATCGGCCTGCCCAGACAGAAAAGTATAGAATACACAACGAATTGGGTCAACAGAGCTTCCGCCCCGTGGCCCGTTGGCACCCTACCCGGCATCCTTGCCTGCGAACTCGAAGCACATTCCGTGCACCTCATTTCGCTGTGTGTCGGCGCCCTTGAAGGGCACTCGACGTATATAACCCGACGAATATATCGGATCCAGGGAAAAAAGGGAAGCTTTTTCCATCAGGAAATGTCGGAGCCGATTCATCGGCGAAAAGCCAACGAAGCGGAATAGCCCCACCCTGCCCTGCCCGTTATCTAGGACCAGCTTCAGGGGCGATAGCCAGGTCGCTGCAACCCCATCGCCGGCATAGCCGGCTCCCACAAAAAAACGGAGGCCCGAAGGCCTCCGTTTTTCGATACCTGGGCAGGTCACCCTGCCCTGGCGATCGTTCTTACTTGTTGATCTTTGCCACGACGCCGGCGCCGACGGTACGACCGCCTTCACGGATCGCGAAACGCAGGCCTTCGTCCATGGCGATCGGGAAGCCCAGCGTGACGTTGATCTTCACGTTGTCACCCGGCATCACCATCTCGACGCCTTCCGGCAGCTTGATCGAACCGGTCACGTCCGTGGTACGGAAGTAGAACTGCGGACGATAGTTGCTGAAGAACGGCGTGTGACGGCCACCCTCGTCCTTCGACAGGATGTACACCTCACCCTCGAACTCGGTGTGCGGCGTGACCGAACCCGGCTTGGCCAGAACCTGGCCACGCTCGACGTCTTCACGCTTCAGACCGCGGACCAGCACGCCGACGTTGTCACCGGCCTGACCCTGATCGAGCAGCTTGCGGAACATTTCCACGCCCGTGACCGTCGTGGTCTGGGTGTCCTTCAGACCGATCACTTCGGCCGGGTCACCCACCTTGACGATACCGCGCTCGACACGACCGGTCAGCACCGTACCGCGACCGGAGATCGAGAACACGTCTTCGACCGGCAGCAGGAACGGCTTGTCGATGTCACGCTCCGGCTGCGGGATCCAGCTGTCCAGCGCGTCCACCAGCTTGATGATCGACGGCACGCCGATTTCCGACTGGTCGCCATCAAGAGCAAGACGGGCCGAACCGTGGATGATCGGGGTGTCGTCGCCCGGGAACTCGTACTTCGACAGCAGTTCGCGGACTTCCATCTCGACCAGCTCGAGCAGCTCGGCGTCGTCCACCATGTCGGCCTTGTTCAGGAACACGACGATGTACGGCACGCCAACCTGGCGCGACAGCAGGATGTGCTCGCGCGTCTGCGGCATCGGGCCGTCAGCGGCCGAGCACACCAGGATCGCGCCGTCCATCTGCGCCGCACCGGTGATCATGTTCTTGACGTAGTCAGCATGTCCCGGGCAATCGACGTGGCCGTAGTGGCGCATCGGCGATTCATATTCAACGTGGGCGGTCGAGATCGTGATGCCGCGTGCCTTCTCTTCCGGCGCAGCGTCGATCGAACCGTAGTCCTTGAATTCACCGCCGAAACGCTCGGCACCGATCTTCGTCAGTGCAGCCGTCAGCGTGGTCTTGCCGTGATCGACGTGACCGATGGTGCCGACGTTGACGTGCGGCTTCTTGCGCTCGAACTTACCCTTTGCCATGACCTGAAACCTCGAAAAAAAACGTTATAAGTTTAAGAGAAGAAGCCCTTATCAGGACCTCTTCATGACCTCATCGGCGACATTGCTGGGCGCCGGATCGTAATGGTCGAATTCCATGGTGAACGTGGCGCGACCCTGCGACAGCGAACGAATCGTGGTCGCGTAACCGAACATTTCACCAAGCGGAATCATCGCATTGATCGTATTGCCCGACGGCGTTTCTTCCTGACCGGTCAGCATGCCGCGACGGCGCGAAATATCGCCCATCACGTCACCGACATAGTCAGGCGGCGTCACAACTTCGACCTTCATGATCGGCTCGAGCAGTACCGGCTTGGCCTTCGCAAAGCCCTGCTTGAACGCCATCGACGAGGCGAGCTTGAACGCCATTTCCGACGAATCGACGTCATGGTACGAACCGAAGACGAGCTTCACCTTCACGCCGACGACCGGGAAGCCCGCGAGCGGACCGCTGGTGATCGTCTCGCGCAAGCCCTTTTCGACCGACGGAATGAATTCCTTCGGAATCACGCCACCGGAGATGTCGTTGATGAAAAGGAAATCGTCCTTGATCGTGAGCTTCGGATCGGCACGATCGGCATCGGTGATCGGCGACAGTTCGATCACGACGTGACCGTACTGACCCTTACCACCGGACTGCTTGGCGTGCTTGTAGTCCGACTTGACGTCCTGCAGCGTAATCGTTTCGCGATAAGCCACCTGCGGCTTGCCGACGTTGGCTTCGACGTTGAACTCGCGACGCATGCGGTCCACCAGGATGTCCAGGTGAAGCTCGCCCATGCCCGAGATGATCGTCTGACCCGACTCTTCGTCCGTCTTGACGCGGAACGACGGATCTTCCGCGGCCAGACGGCCGAGGGCGACACCCATCTTTTCCTGGTCCGACTTGGTCTTCGGCTCGACCGCCATCGAGATCACCGGCTCCGGGAACGTCATGCGCTCCAGGGTGATGATGTGGTCCTGCGCGCAGAGCGTGTCACCGGTCGTGACGTCCTTGAGGCCGACCGCAGCAGCGATATCGCCAGCGCGGACTTCCTTCAGTTCGTGACGCTCGTTGGCGTGCATCTGCAGCATGCGGCCGATGCGCTCCTTCTTCGACTTGACCGGGTTGTACACCGGGTCACCAGCGTTCAGCGTGCCCGAATAGACACGGAAGAACGTCAGCGCACCGACGAACGGATCGGTCATGATCTTGAACGCCAGCGCCGAGAACGGAGCGTCATCCTTTGCTTCGCGGGTGTCCGGCTGCTCGTTCTCGTCGATACCTTCGACCGGCGGACGGTCGAGCGGCGACGGCAGCAGGTTGACCACCGCGTCGAGCATGGCCTGGACGCCCTTGTTCTTAAAGGCGGTACCGCACAACACCGGAATGATCTCGCTGCGCAGGGTGCGCAGACGCAGACCTTCAATGATCTCGAGCTCGGTCAGCTCTTCGCCACCGAGGTACTTGTCCATGTACGCTTCCGTCGCTTCCGCGGCGGCTTCGATCATTGCCGTACGTGCCGTCGTAGCCTTCTCGAGCAGCTCAGCCGGAATCTCCTTGTACTCGAACTTCATGCCCTGGGACTCCATGTCCCAGTTGATTGCCTTCATCTTGAGGAGGTCGATAACGCCGTCGAAGTTGTCTTCGGCACCGATCGGCACCTGCATCGGCACCGGGTTGGCGCCAAGGCGAGCCTTCAGCTGGTCGACGACCTTGTAGAAGTTCGCGCCCGTGCGGTCCATCTTATTGACGAACGCAATGCGCGGAACCTTGTACCGGTTGGCCTGACGCCAGACAGTCTCGGACTGCGGCTGCACACCACCCACGGCACAGAGCACGAACACCGCACCGTCGAGCACGCGGAGCGAACGCTCCACTTCGATGGTGAAGTCGACGTGTCCCGGGGTGTCGATGATGTTGAAGCGGTGCTCGGGCAGCGAACGATCCATGCCCTTCCAGAATGCCGTCGTGGCAGCGGAAGTGATGGTGATGCCGCGCTCCTGCTCCTGCTCCATCCAGTCCATCGTCGCCGCACCGTCATGCACCTCGCCAATCTTATGACTGACGCCGGTGTAGAACAGGATGCGCTCCGTGGTCGTGGTCTTGCCGGCATCGATGTGAGCCATGATGCCGAAGTTGCGGTAGCGCTCGATGGGAGTGGTGCGTGCCACGGTCTTTCCTCAATCTGAAGCTGTAGTAATTACCAGCGGTAATGCGAGAAGGCCTTGTTGGCCTCTGCCATACGATGCGTTTCTTCGCGCTTCTTGACAGCGCCGCCACGGGATTCCGAGGCTTCGAGCAGTTCGGCGGCCAGCTTGCGCGGCATGGACGTCTCGCCGCGCTTGCGCGCCGCGTCGATCACCCAGCGCATGGCAAGCGCCATACGACGGCCCGGACGGACTTCGACCGGCACCTGGTACGTAGCACCGCCAACGCGACGCGACTTCACCTCGACGGCCGGGGCGATGTTTGCCAGGGCCTTCTCGACGAGCTGCACCGGCTCACCATGCTTTTCGCTGATGTGCTGGAGGGCGCCGTACACAATGGATTCGGCAACGGACTTCTTACCGGACTTCATCACCATATTGATGAAGCGGGCAATCAGCTGGCTTCCGTGCTTCGGGTCCGGGAGGACCACACGGGCGGGATGGGAACCTTTACGCGACATAATTCTTGTCCTTTGCTCAGCTCTTCGGGCGCTTGGCGCCGTACTTCGAGCGCGACTTGCGACGCTTGGTCACGCCGGCGCAGTCGAGACTGCCGCGAACCGTGTGGTAACGCACACCGGGGAGATCCTTGACGCGACCGCCACGGATCAGGACCACCGAGTGCTCCTGGAGATTATGACCTTCGCCACCGATGTAGCTGATGACTTCGAAACCGTTGGTGAGGCGCACCTTGGCAACCTTACGCAGCGCCGAGTTCGGCTTCTTCGGGGTGGTCGTGTAAACGCGCGTGCAGACGCCGCGACGCTGCGGGCTGCTCTGCAGGGCCGGCGACGCGCTCTTGTACGCCTTCGGGCTGCGGGCTTTGCGAACCAACTGGTTGACTGTCGTCATGCGAAGCTATTCCTGAGAAACATAAAGGCAGACCGAATGATCGGCCCGCCAGATAAGCGTTGTTGACGTGCGCAGCCCGCAAAGCGGGTTGGCGCCCATCGTCCGTGATTCCGAACACGAGGCGCTTCCTTGCGCCTCATTTCGTATGTAACAAGCAAAACCCGTGGAGGGCCTTACTCGGCGCTATCGTTGGACCCGGCGGAGGCCTCTTCGAACGTGACAGCCGGGGTCGAAACCGAGAGGGTTTCGAGCTCCGAGGCCGTCAGACCGCCCTGGCTACGACGCGAAGCGTGGTATGCCAGACCCGTACCCGCAGGGATTAGCCGTCCAACAATAACATTTTCCTTGAGGCCGCGCAACGTGTCGCGGGTGCCACGAACCGCCGCTTCCGTAAGGACGCGGGTGGTTTCCTGGAACGATGCCGCCGAAATGAACGACTCGGTGGCCAGCGACGCCTTGGTGATACCCAGCAGGATCGACTCGAACCCGGCCCGACGCTCGCCCCGCTTCTCGGCGCGATCGTTTTCCTCGTTGATCCGGACGCGCTCGATCTGCTCACCGCGCAGGTAGGTGCTGTCACCCGCCTCGGTGATCTCGACCTTGCGCAGCATCTGGCGAATGATCGCTTCGATGTGCTTGTCGTTGATCTTCACGCCCTGCAGGCGGTAGACGTCCTGGATTTCCTTGACCAGGTACGAGGCCAGCGGCTCGACACCCAGCAGGCGCAGGATGTCATGCGGATTCGGCTCGCCGTCGACGACGGTCTCGCCCTTCTCCACGTGCTCGCCTTCGAAGACGATGACCTGACGCCACTTGGGAATCAGCTCCTCGTGCTCGTTGCCGTCTACATCCTTGATGATCAGGCGCTGCTTACCCTTGGTGTCCTTGCCGAAGCTGACGATACCCGAACGCTCCGCGAGGATCGCCGGCTCCTTCGGCTTGCGGGCTTCGAACAGGTCGGCCACGCGCGGCAGACCACCCGTGATGTCGCGGGTCTTCGAGGTTTCCTGCGGGATACGGGCGACAACGTCACCCACGCCCACTTCGGTACCGTTCTGGATCGACACGATCGCGCCGGCCGGCAGGAAGTACTGGGCCGCGATATCCGTACCCGGCAGCTTGAGCTCACGGCCCTTGCTGTCTTCCAGGCGGACGATCGGGCGCAGATCCTTGGCCTGCGTACCACGACGCTTCGGATCGGTGACCACCGCCGACTCGAGGCCGGTGAGTTCATCGGTCTGCGACTGCACGGTGATGCCGTCGATGAAGTCGATGAAGCGCACCACGCCCGCCACTTCCGTGACGATCGGGTGGGTATGCGGATCCCAGTTGGCCACGGTCTGGCCGGACTTCACCGGGTCGCCATCCTTCACGGCGATGGTGGCGCCATAAGGCACCTTGTAACGCTCGCGCTCGCGACCGTTCGAGTCGATGACGCTGACTTCGCCCGAACGCGAGACCGCGACCAGGTGACCCTGGTTGTGCTCGACCGACTTCAGGTTGTTGAACTTCAGCGCACCGGTCGTACGGATCGTGACGTTGTCGACTGCCGCCGCACGAGACGCCGCACCACCGATGTGGAACGTACGCATCGTCAGCTGGGTACCCGGCTCACCGATCGACTGAGCGGCGACCACACCCACGGCCTCACCCATGTTGACCAGGTGACCGCGAGCAAGGTCGCGGCCGTAGCACAGGGCACATACGCCATGGCTGGCGCGGCAGGTGATCGGCGAACGCACCTTGATCAGCTGCACGCTGGCCTTGTCGAGCTTGTCGACCAGGTATTCGTCGAGCAGGGTGTCGCGGGTCACGATGGCCTGGTCGTCGTCGCCCGGGGCGTAGACGTCCTCGACCACGACGCGACCGAGCACGCGATCGCGCAACGGCTCGACCACGTCACCGCCTTCGACGATCGGAGACATCATGACGCCGTCTTCGGTGCCGCAATCGTGCTCGGTGATGACCACGTCCTGCGCCACGTCGACCAGACGACGCGTGAGGTAACCCGAGTTCGCCGTCTTCAGCGCCGTATCCGCGAGACCCTTACGGGCACCGTGGGTGGAGTTGAAGTACTGCAGGACGTTCAGGCCTTCACGGAAGTTCGCCTTGATGGGCGTCTCGATGATGGAGCCGTCCGGACGAGCCATCAGGCCACGCATACCCGCCAGCTGACGAATCTGGGCCGCGCTACCACGCGCACCGGAGTCCGCCATGATGTACAGCGAGTTCATGGACTTCTGGTTGACCAGCTTGCCATCGGCGTCCATGACCTTCTCGGTACCGATGCCGTCGATCATCGCCTTGGCGACGAGTTCGTTGGTACGGGACCAGATGTCGACGACCTTGTTGTAGCGCTCGCCGGCGGTCACGAGACCCGACTGGTACTGCTCCTGGATCTCGACGACTTCCTTCTCGGCTTCCTCGAGGATGCCCTTCTTCTCAGCCGGGATCTTCATGTCATCGATACCGATGGAGATACCGGCGCGCGTCGCGAAACGGAAGCCGGTGTACATCAGCTTGTCGGCGAACACGACCGATTCCTTCAGACCGAGCAGACGATAGCTCTGGTTGATCAGGCGCGAGATGTTCTTCTTGGTCAGCTCGGTATTGACCAGCGCGAACGGCAGGCCCTCCGGGATGATTTCCATCAGCAGGGCACGGCCAACCGTCGTATCGACGATGGCGGTACGCGAGGAGGTTGCACCCTCTTCGTCCTGCTCGGTGATGTGGATGCGGACCTTGACCTTGGCGTGCAGTTCGACGGCGCGGTTGTCGTACGCACGACGCACTTCGGCAACGTTCGCGAACACCATGCCGGCGCCCTTGACGTTGATCAGTTCGCGGGTCATGTAGTACAGGCCGAGCACGACGTCCTGCGACGGCACGATGATCGGCTCGCCGTTCGCCGGCGACAGGATGTTGTTCGACGACATCATCAGCGCGCGGGCTTCGAGCTGTGCCTCGATCGACAGCGGCACGTGCACGGCCATCTGGTCACCGTCGAAGTCGGCGTTGAATGCCGTACACACGAGCGGATGCAGCTGGATCGCCTTGCCTTCGATGAGGACCGGCTCGAACGCCTGGATACCCAGGCGATGCAGGGTCGGGGCACGGTTGAGCATGACCGGATGTTCGCGGATCACGTCTTCCAGGATGTCCCACACCTGAGCCTCTTCGCGCTCGACGAGCTTCTTCGCGGCCTTGATGGTCGTGGCTTCACCACGAGCCTGCAGCTTGGCGAAGATGAAGGGCTTGAACAGCTCGAGCGCCATCTTCTTCGGCAGGCCGCACTGGTGCAGGCGCAGCGTCGGGCCGACCACGATGACCGAACGGCCGGAGTAGTCGACGCGCTTGCCGAGCAGGTTCTGACGGAAGCGACCCTGCTTGCCCTTGATCATGTCGGCCAGCGACTTCAGCGCGCGCTTGTTCGTGCCGGTGATGGCACGACCGCGACGGCCGTTGTCGAGCAGCGCATCGACCGATTCCTGCAGCATGCGCTTCTCGTTGCGGACGATGATGTCCGGCGCAGCGAGTTCGAGCAGGCGCTTCAGGCGGTTGTTACGGTTGATGACGCGGCGGTACAGGTCGTTGAGGTCGGAGGTCGCAAAGCGACCGCCGTCCAGCGGCACGAGCGGACGCAGGTCCGGCGGCAGCACGGGAAGGACGGTCATGACCATCCATTCCGGCTTGTTGCCAGACTCGAGGAACGCCTCGATCAGCTTCACGCGCTTGGTGAGGCGCTTCAGCTTGGTCTCGGAATTGGTCGCCGTGATCTCTTCCTTAAGGCGAATGACTTCGCCCGGCAGGTCGAGGCTCTTCAGCAGCTCGTAGACGGCCTCGGCACCCATGCGGGCATCGAACTCGTCGCCGTGCTCTTCGGTCGCTTCCAGGTACTGGTCTTCGCTGAGCAGCTGGCCGCGCTCGAGCGCGGTCAGGCCTGGATCGATCACGACGAACGCTTCGAAGTACAGGATGCGCTCGATGTCACGCAGCGTCATATCCAGCATGAGGCCGATGCGCGAAGGCAGCGACTTCAGGAACCAGATGTGCGCGGTCGGGCTGGCCAGCTCGATGTGGCCCATGCGCTCGCGACGGACCTTGGCCAGGGTGACCTCGGTGCCGCACTTCTCGCAGACCACACCACGGTGCTTCATGCGCTTGTACTTGCCGCACAGGCACTCGTAGTCCTTGATCGGGCCAAAGATGGCCGCGCAGAACAGACCGTCACGCTCAGGCTTGAACGTGCGGTAGTTGATGGTTTCCGGCTTCTTGACTTCACCGTACGACCACGAACGGATCAGCTCCGGCGAAGCCAGAGCGATCTTGATCGCGTCGAAGTCCAGCGTCTGTCGCTGCTGGTTGAACAGATTGAGCAGGTCTTTCATGCGTAATCTCCGGTAGCCGCGACGATCACTTGATCTCTTCCAACTCGATATCGATGGCGAGCGAGCGGATTTCCTTCACGAGCACGTTGAAGGATTCCGGCATGCCTGCCGCCATTTCGTGGTTGCCGTCGACAATGTTCTTGTACATCTGGTTGCGGCCCTGCACATCGTCGGACTTGACGGTGAGCATTTCCTGCAGCGTGTAAGCCGCGCCGTATGCTTCCAGTGCCCAGACTTCCATTTCGCCGAAGCGCTGACCGCCGAACTGCGCCTTGCCGCCCAGCGGCTGCTGGGTAACGAGCGAGTACGGACCCGTCGAACGCGCGTGCATCTTGTCGTCGACGAGGTGGTTCAGCTTCAGCATGTGCATGTAGCCCACGGTGACCGGGCGATCGAACGCCTCGCCGGTACGGCCGTCGTAGAGCATCGTCTGGCCGGATTCCGGCAGATCAGCGAGCTTCAGCATGTGCTTGATCTCGGACTCTTCGGCACCGTCGAACACCGGCGTCGCCATCGGCACGCCGTCACGCAGGTTGTCGGCGAGCTGGATGATCTCGGCGTCCGTCATCGACTTGAGGTCGACGTGGCGCACCGCACCTTCCGCACCGGCATTGCCGTGGTTGTAGATCTCGTCGAGGAACTCGCGCAGCTTGGCCGGCTTCTCGTTGGCTTCGATCATGGCCGAGATCTTGTGGCCCAGGCCCTTGGCGGCCCAGCCCAGGTGAACCTCGAGAATCTGACCGATGTTCATACGCGAAGGCACGCCCAGCGGATTCAGGCAGATGTCGACCGGACGACCGTCGGCGGAGAACGGCATGTCCTCGACCGGAACGATCATCGACACGACACCCTTGTTACCGTGACGGCCGGCCATCTTGTCGCCGGGCTGGATGCGGCGCTTAACGGCCAGGTAGACCTTGACCATCTTGAGCACGCCCGGTGCGAGGTCGTCGCCCTGGGTGATCTTGCCCTGCTTTTCCTTGAAGCGCTTGTCGAAGGCCTCGCGATGACGCTTGACCTGGTCGGCCGCGCGCTCGAGGAATTCCGAGACTTCCTCTTCCTTGACGTTGATCTTGAACCAGTCGTCTTTCTTGAGCGTATCGAGGTAGGCGTCGTCGATGACGGTGCCACGCTTGAGGCCGCCCGGGCCGCTCATCGCCGACTTGCCGACGAGCTGCGAACGCATACGAGCGTAGATCGCGCCCTCGAGGATACGGAACTGGTCGTCGAGATCCTTGCGGATACGCTTCAGCTCGGTCTCTTCGATCTGCTTGGCGCGCTTGTCCTTCTCGATGCCGTCGCGAGTGAAGACCTGCACGTCGATGACGTTGCCGTCCATGCCCGGGGGCACGCGCAGCGAGCTGTCTTTCACGTCCGAAGCCTTCTCGCCGAAGATCGCGCGGAGGAGCTTTTCTTCCGGCGTCAGCTGGCTTTCGCCCTTCGGCGTGACCTTGCCGACGAGGATGTCGCCCGCCTTCACTTCCGCACCGATGTAGACGATGCCGGACTCGTCGAGACGGGCCAGGGCCTGCTCGCCGACGTTCGGGATGTCCGCGGTGATTTCTTCGGCGCCGAGCTTGGTGTCACGGGCGATGCAGGTCATTTCCTCGATGTGGATCGAGGTGTAACGATCTTCCTGGACCACGCGCTCGGAGATCAGGATCGAATCTTCGAAGTTGTAGCCGTTCCACGGCATGAACGCGACGAGCATGTTCTGGCCGAGCGCGAGCTCACCGAGGTCGGTCGAGGAACCGTCCGCCAGGGTGTCGCCCACCGCCACCACGTCACCGACGTTCACCAGCGGACGCTGGTTGAGGTTGGTGTTCTGGTTGGAGCGGGTGTACTTGGTCAGCGTGTAGATATCGACGCCGGCGTCGTTCTCGTCCACTTCCGACTCGTTCGCGCGCACCACGATACGGGCGGCATCGACCTGGTCGATGACACCGCCGCGCTTGGCGGACACGGTAACGCCCGAGTCACGCGCCACGGCGCGCTCGATGCCCGTGCCGACAAGCGGCTTCTGGCTGCGCAGCGTCGGGACGGCCTGACGCTGCATGTTCGCGCCCATGAGGGCGCGGTTCGCATCGTCGTGCTCGAGGAAGGGCACGAGCGCCGCTGCAACCGATACGGTCTGCATCGGCGAGACGTCCATGTAGTTGATCTCGGCCGACGGACGCAGCTCCGACTCACCGCGGAAGCGGCAGGAGACGAAGTCTTCGATGAACTTGCCTTCCTTCGTCAGGGGCGAGTTCGCCTGCGCGATCACGTGGTCGCCTTCTTCGATCGCGGAGAGGTAATCGACCTTGTCGGTCACCTTGCCGCTTTCGACCTTGCGGTACGGCGTCTCGAGGAAGCCGTAAGAGTTGGTGCGGGCGTATACGGCCAGCGAGTTGATCAGGCCGATGTTCGGGCCTTCCGGCGTCTCGATGGTGCAGACGCGACCGTAATGGGTCGGGTGCACGTCGCGGACTTCGAAGCCGGCGCGCTCACGGGTCAGGCCGCCTGGTCCAAGCGCGGAGACACGGCGCTTGTGGGTGACTTCGGACAGCGGGTTGTTCTGATCCATGAACTGCGAGAGCTGCGACGAACCGAAGAACTCCTTCACCGCTGCCGCAACCGGCTTGGCGTTGATCAGTTCCTGCGGGGTCAGGCCTTCGGATTCAGCCAGCGACAGGCGCTCGCGAACCGCGCGCTCGACGCGGACGAGACCGATGCGGAAGGTGTTCTCGGCCATTTCGCCGACCGAACGCACGCGACGGTTACCGAGATGGTCGATATCGTCGACCGTTCCGATACCGTTACGGATGTCGATGAGCACGCGCAGCACGTCGAGGATGTCGGAGGTCTCGCCCTGCTCGGCGACCAGACGCTGCGACTCTTCTTCCTTGCGCTCGCTGAAGTACTTGTGGTCGTACAACACGCCCGGACCCACGACGTCCTTGCGGCCGACGCGACGGTTGAACTTCATGCGGCCGACGCCCGAGAGGTCGTAACGGTCGAAGGTGAAGAACAGGTTGAAGAACAGGTTCTGCGCGGCATCCTTGGTCGGCGGCTCGCCCGGACGCATCATCCGGTAGATTTCGACCAGGGCCTCGAGCTGCGTGCGCGTGTTGTCGATGCGCAGCGTGTTCGAGATGTACGCACCGCGATCGAGATCGTTCACGTACAGCGTCGGCACCGTCTCGATGCCGCCCTTGCGGAACTTCTCGAGGTGGTCGAGCGTGAGCTCGTCGTTCGCCGCGGCGATGATCTCGCCCGTGTCCTTGTCGACCATGTCGACGGCCACGATGCGGCCGACCGGGTAGTCGTCCGGCACTTCGAGCGTGGTGATCTTCTCGCTGGCGAGCTGGCGAACGTGGCGCGCAGTGATGCGCTTGCCGGCTTCGACCAGCACCTTGCCGTCGATCACGAGATCGAACGAGAGGGTTTCACCGCGCAGGCGCTCGGCGACGAGGTCGAGCGTGACGCCGCCCTTCTTGCCCAGATGGAACGTGTTGTGCTCGAAGAAGATCGAGAGGATCTCTTCGTTGTTGTAGCCGAGCGCGCGCAGGAGCACCGTCACCGGCAGCTTGCGACGACGATCGATACGGGTGAACAGCGCGTCCTTCGGGTCGAACTCGAAATCGAGCCACGAGCCACGGTAAGGAATCACGCGAGCCGAGAACAGGAGCTTGCCCGAGCTGTGCGTCTTGCCACGGTCGTGATCGAAGAACACGCCCGGCGAACGGTGCAGCTGCGAGACGATGACGCGCTCGGTGCCGTTGATGATGAAGGTGCCGGTGTCGGTCATGAGCGGAATCTCGCCCATGTAGACCTCCTGCTCCTTCACGTACTTCACGGCCTTCTTCGACGCCGGGCTGTCCTTGTCATAGATGACCAGGCGCACGGTGGTACGCAGCGGCGCGCCGAAGGTCATGCCGCGGTTGCGGCATTCACGTTCGTCGAACGCCGGTTCGCCGAGCCTGTAGTCGACGTATTCGAGGGCGGCGTTGCCGGAATAGCTCGAAATCGGGAACACCGACTTCAGCGCGGCGTGGAGACCCTTCTCCTCACGCTGCTTGGAGCTGACCTGCTCCTGCAGGAATTCCTTGTACGAGTCGGTCTGGATCGTCAGCAGGTTGGGCACGCCCAGCACGGGCGGACGCTTGCCGAAATCCTTACGGATGCGCTTCTTCTCGGTAAACGAGTAGGTCATGGTGGGTACCGCCTCGGTTCAGTAGCAAAAAATAGATCGAAAATCGGAGATCGAGATTCGACTGCAGGGCATCGCTACCCTCAACTCCCGATGTCCCATTTCCGATGGACGGAACATGGAACGTGGATCTGCAAACACGATCGGTCGAACACGGCCGGGAACGGCCAAAGCCCGGGGGCTTACGCCCCCAGGCTCACTTGACGCTTATCGAACTACTGGCGCGCAAAGCGCCGATTACTTGAGTTCGACCTTGGCGCCCGCAGCTTCCAGGTCCTTCTTGAACTTGGCAGCGTCGTCCTTCGAAGCAGCTTCCTTCACGACGCCACCGGCCTCGGTGAGGTCCTTGGCTTCCTTCAGGCCGAGGCCGGTGATGGCGCGAACGGCCTTGATCACGTCGACCTTCTTGTCGCCGGCGGAGATCAGGATGACGTCGAATTCGGTCTGCTCTTCAACAGCGGCAGCAGCCGGACCGGCAGCAGCGGCAACCGGAGCGGCGGCCGAGACGCCAAAGGTCTCTTCGATGGACTTAACCAGTTCCATGATTTCCATCAGGGACTTGGCCTTGATGGCTTCGACGATCTGTTCGGTGGTCAGGGTGGACATTGTTTCTTACCTTCTGAAATGGTTTCGGTATGGAAAGTCGACGGGATCAGGCTTCGACCGGGGCTTCTTCGGCGGCGACAACGTCGCTACCACCCTGCTGGTCGGCCACGGCCTTGGCGGCGCGGGCAAACATCGCGATCGGCTCGATAAGGACGCGAGCCAGCATGGCAAGCGCTTCCTGACGGGTCGGCAGCGAAGCAAGCACATCGACGTGGGCGGCGGGAAGCAGCTTGCCTTCCACGGACACGACCTTCGCGATCAGCTTGTCGTTGGTCTTCGCGAATTCCTTGATCACGCGCCCGGCAGCACCGGGCTCTTCGAGCGAGAACGCATACAGCAGCGGACCGACCAGGGCGTCTTGGACGACCTCGAAATCGGTGCCGGCCACGGCGCGCGAAGCCAGCGTATTCTTGACAACTTTCAAGAAAACACCGGACTCACGAGCCTTCTTACGCATCGCGGTCATCTGAGAGACCGTGGTGCCTGCGTACTCGGCGGCGACCAAGGAGTGAGCTTTCGCGGCGATTTCTGCCAGCTCGGCGACTACTTCTTGCTTCTGGGACAGATTGAGAGCCATTGCACTCCTCCAATTGAACTCCGCTTGCGACTCCTGCCGCTTGCGGTCCTGGGCGACATCGTCCTGACGTCGGGGACACGAAGTGTCCCGGGTGGTGGCCTTTCCAGATTCGAAACGAATACCAGAAGGGGCAGCACCATCTACGCAGGCCAGACCCGTGGAGGCGTCCGATTAAGCGATCCCGCTAACGACGACGGCGTTTCCATGCCAACACGAGCTCCCTGCTCGTCGCCGTCGCGCGCTGATCGCGCCTACGGTCTTTGACGGCTGCACCGGACTTACGACCGGGGCTGCCTTCAAAAACGTTCCTCCGCCGGGAGACCCGGCGGAGGCCGTAAAACGAATTACTTGGTCGAGGTGTTCACGGTCGAGGTATCGACCGGCACGCCCACGCCCATGGTGCTCGACACCGAAACGCGCTGGATGTACTGACCCTTGGCTGCGGCCGGCTTGGCCTTCAGCAGGTCCGCGACCAGCGTGTTCAGGTTTTCCGCCAGCTGGGCAGCGTCGAAGCTGGCCTTGCCGATGGTGGCGTGAATGATGCCGCCCTTGTCGTTACGGAACTTGACCTGGCCAGCCTTGGCATTCTTGACGGCCGTGGCGACGTCGGCGGTGACCGAGCCATCCTTCGGGTTCGGCATCAGGCCACGGGGACCGAGGACCTGACCGAGCTTACCGACGACGCGCATCGCGTCCGGGGTGGCAATGACGCGGCCGTAGTTCAGATCGCCAGCGGCCATCTTCTCGGCGAGGTCGTCCATACCGACAGCGTCGGCGCCCGCGGCGAGAGCGGCGTCAGCCTTCTCACCCGGCGGCACGAACACGGCGACGCGGATGGTCTTGCCGGTGCCGTGCGGCAGCAGCGAGGAGCCGCGCACGCCCTGGTCCGACTTCTTCGCGTCGATACCCAGACGGACGGAGACATCCACCGACTCGGCGAACTTCGCCTTGGCGTTGTCCTTGACGATCTTCAGAGCCTCATCGAGACCATAGGTCTTGCCGGGCTGAACGGCGGCCGTGGCGGCCTTCATACGCTTCGTGAGCTTTGCCATTTCTTAACCCTCCACTACCAGGCCCATGGAACGCGCGCTGCCGGCGATCGTGCGCACGGCGGCATCCAGATCGGCAGCCGTGAGATCCGGCTCCTTCTGCTTCGCGATTTCCTCGAGCTGGGCGCGGGTGACCTTGCCCACCTTGTCGGTGTTCGGCTTCGGCGAGCCCTTGGCCACGCCCGTGATCTTCTTGAGAAGGATCGAGGCCGGCGGGGTCTTCGTGATGAAGGTGAAGGTACGGTCCGAGTAGGCCGTGATCACGACCGGGATCGGGAGACCCGGCTCGAGCTTCTGCGTGGCGGCATTGAACGCCTTGCAGAACTCCATGATGTTCAGGCCGCGCTGACCGAGCGCCGGACCGACGGGCGGCGAGGGGTTAGCCTGACCGGCCTTCACCTGCAACTTAATGTAACCAATGACTTTCTTTGCCATTTAACTTTCCTCGCGAGTGCTGGCGCCTTGCGGCTCCTCGCTGTAGACCTTCCCTGGTGGTGATGGATTCGCTTATGCGAACCCCTGAAACACGGACACGCCGGAGCATAAAGCTCCAGCGTGGACCGGGCATTATAGGCGTCCGGCGCGGGCTAAGCAACGCCCGTGCCGGATGGGTCGGGAGAACCGACCAGGAGGCCCTTAGGCCTTCTCCACCTGGCCGAATTCGAGCTCGACCGGGGTAGAACGACCGAAAATGAGCACCGCGACGCGCAGGCGGCTCTTTTCGTAATTCACTTCTTCAACGACGCCATTGAAGTCGTTGAACGGACCTTCGGTGACACGGACCATTTCGCCGGGCTCGAAGAGGACCTTCGGACGGGGCTTCTCGACACCTTCGCGGACCCGGCTGAGGATGGCCTCGGCCTCGGTGTCCTTGATCGGGTGCGGACGGTCGGCGGTGCCGCCGATGAACCCCATGACCTTCGGGGTTTCCTTGACCAGATGCCAGCATTCGTCGTCGATACGCGGCGTCTTGCCGTTGGTATCGGTTTCGATCTGCACCAGAACGTAACCGGGGAAGAACTTGCGCTCGCTGCGACGCTTCTGGCCGCCGCGCATCTCGATGACTTCCTCGGTCGGAACCAGGATTTCACCGAACTTCTCTTCCATGCCCTCGCGCACGACGCGCTCGTTCAGGGCCTTGCGAACCTGCTGTTCGAACCCCGAATAGGCGTGAACCACGTACCAGCGTTTGCTCATGCCTTACCTCAATGTCCGAGCTTAAGCAGCCAATCGAGCACGACCGTCTTCAACAACCAGTCGATCAGCCCCATTAGCAGCGAGAGAATGATGACGACCACGATGATGATACCGGTGGTCTTCAGCGTTTCGTCGCGCGACGGCCAGACGACCTTGCGCAACTCGAACTGCGACTCGGCGATGAAGCCGCGAAGCTTACGGCCAGGGACCGTAAAAGCACCGATCGCCAGGGCGGCGGCAACAGCGGCAATAACGCCAATAACGCGCGCGAAAGACGGCACGTTCGGGTTATCGCTGAAATAGTAGAAACCGACGATGCCGGCGATGAGCACGATGGAAGCAAGCGCTAGCTTGCCGATGTCGGCCGGGCCCATACCCTTGGCTTGTTCTGCCTTCGTGTTCATGCGCGCTCAAGAATGGCACGCCAGGAGGGACTCGAACCCCCAACCTGCGGTTTTGGAGACCGCTGCTCTGCCAATTGAGCTACTGGCGTACAAATGAAACAGTAGGGATGCCGGCCCCTAAGGGGCCGGCATCACGTGTATTACTTGTTGATCTTTGCCACGACGCCGGCGCCGACGGTACGACCGCCTTCACGGATCGCGAAACGCAGGCCTTCGTCCATGGCGATCGGGAAGCCCAGCGTGACATTGATCTTCACGTTGTCACCCGGCATCACCATCTCGACGCCTTCCGGCAGCTTGATCGAACCGGTCACGTCCGTGGTACGGAAGTAGAACTGCGGACGATAGTTGCTGAAGAACGGCGTGTGACGGCCACCCTCGTCCTTCGACAGGATGTACACCTCACCCTCGAACTCGGTGTGCGGCGTGACCGAACCCGGCTTGGCCAGAACCTGGCCACGCTCGACGTCTTCACGCTTCAGACCGCGGACCAGCACGCCGACGTTGTCACCGGCCTGACCCTGATCGAGCAGCTTGCGGAACATTTCCACGCCCGTGACCGTCGTGGTCTGGGTGTCCTTCAGACCGATCACTTCGGCCGGGTCACCCACCTTGACGATACCGCGCTCGACACGACCGGTCAGCACCGTACCGCGACCGGAGATCGAGAACACGTCTTCCACCGGCAGCAGGAACGGCTTGTCGATGTCACGCTCCGGCTGCGGGATCCAGCTGTCCAGCGCGTCCACCAGCTTGATGATCGACGGCACGCCGATTTCCGACTGGTCGCCGTCAAGAGCAAGACGGGCCGAACCGTGGATGATCGGGGTGTCGTCGCCCGGGAACTCGTACTTCGACAGCAGTTCGCGGACTTCCATCTCGACCAGCTCGAGCAGCTCGGCGTCGTCCACCATGTCGGCCTTGTTCAGGAACACGACGATGTACGGCACGCCAACCTGGCGCGACAGCAGGATGTGCTCGCGCGTCTGCGGCATCGGGCCATCAGCGGCCGAGCACACCAGGATCGCGCCGTCCATCTGCGCCGCACCGGTGATCATGTTCTTGACGTAGTCAGCATGTCCCGGGCAATCGACGTGGCCGTAGTGGCGCATCGGCGATTCATATTCAACGTGGGCGGTCGAGATCGTGATGCCGCGTGCCTTCTCTTCCGGCGCAGCGTCGATCGAACCGTAGTCCTTGAATTCACCGCCGAAACGCTCGGCACCGATCTTCGTCAGTGCAGCCGTCAGCGTGGTCTTGCCGTGATCGACGTGACCGATGGTGCCGACGTTCACGTGCGGCTTCTTACGTTCGAACTTACCCTTTGCCATGAGCGCTAAACTCCGCTGGAGCCAATGAGATAGTAAAAAAGGAACCGCCGCGGACGACGAAGATGGTGCTCATGACTGGAATCGAACCAGCGACCTCTTCCTTACCAAGGAAGTGCTCTACCGACTGAGCTACATGAGCACGATTACGCAGCGCGCGAAGTTACAATGGAGCGGGAGACGGGAATCGAACCCGCACAATCAGCTTGGAAGGCTGAAGTTCTACCATTGAACTACTCCCGCACTGCGCGGAACTCGTCTGGTGGAGGAAGGTGGATTCGAACCACCGAAGGCGTAAGCCAGCAGATTTACAGTCTGCCCCCGTTGGCCGCTTGGGTATTCCTCCAACATAGAACGCCTATTGTCGCGAGCGTCCCGGAAACTGTCAATAACTTCTGCAGGCGAATCAGCGTGCAATGACGGCTTCCGGAGGCCCGGACACACCGTCGATACGGGCCGTCGACGGGTGGGCCGCGAAGTGTAACGAGGTACCCCTGTGAAGGGAAGCGTTTTTACGCCTCGCGGGTCGCAAGAACCAACGGCTCCATGGCGCGCGACATCTCCATGAGCTTGAGGGCGTACTCCTGCAGGCGCAGGTCTTTCGCTTCCACCGGCTTCCACGGCGGGACCGGGGTCGGCTTGCCGCCGTCCGGCTTGTCGAGCGCCACGAAGACCATCACGCAGCTGGTCGCGAGGCGTTGCTCGCCGCTGCGCAGGTCGCGGGCCAGCACATCCACCGAGAGGTGCATGCTCGAGGTACCTGTATGGATCAGGCGGGCACGCACGGTGACCAGGTCGCCGATCAGGATGGGGGCAAGGAACTGGATGCCACTGACCGAGGCGGTGACGCAATAGGCGCCGCTCCAGCCCACGGCACAGGCATAGCCGGCCTGGTCCAGCCACTTCATCGCCATGCCTCCATGGACCTTTCCACCGAAGTTCACGTCGGTCGGCTGGGCCAGAAAACGGAATTCGACCTCACGTTGCGTGCCGGGCATGCAATTACCTTGCTCTGAAAAGTCGCATTATGGCCTCCCGACGGCTTGTCCGGCCGCCCCGGCCGGCATAGATTCGGCCCTACATACCCGTGGAACACCCGATGGTCCTTCGCAGCGTCGCCTCCCGACTCGCCCTGGCCGTCCTGCTGGGGTCGGCGATCGTCCTGATCGTCACGGGCGGCCTGCTGCTGACGCATACCCGTGAGCAGACGCTCCGGCAGACCGAACGCGAGGCTGCAGCCATCGCCGGGTCAGCCGCCAACCGCATCCAGGCGCGAATCGACGGCGTCGCCAAGGTCGACCAGGTCCTCGCCGGCCTGCTCAGCACCCGGCGCGAACAGGCGCCGGCGATCATCCACGATATCCTCCAGGCCAACCCCGAGATCGGCGACATCAGCGCCGCCTTCATTCCCCGCGACCATTCGGCGCTACGTGAAGAGGACGCCCCGGTCGCGCGGCGCAAGCCGGATGGCGGCATCATCATGGGCAGCCGCCTCAGCGATCCCGAGCCCTACTGGAGCTCGCCATGGTTCATTCGCGGCCTGAACTGCGACAACGGCTGCTGGCAGCCGCCGTTCCGTTCCACCGAGCGCAATGAGACCCTGGTCGGCTACTCCATGGCCATCCCGGGGAAAAACCTGCCGGTGATCGGTGTCGCCGACGCCACCATCAGCCTGGGTTGGCTGCAGAAGCTGCTCGGTGAACTGACCAAGCCCGAGCACGCATCGGCCTTCGTGCTCGACGCCAATGGCGAGTTCCTGGCACACGACTGGGAGTCCTATATCGGAACCCGTGGGAGCCGGCCGCTTCTCGCGGCCGTGGCGGCGAATCGCAACCCGGTACGCATCACACCGGAGGAAGGCGGCCGCGTAAGCGAGCCCGTCTGGATTTACTTCGTGCCGATCAAGGGGACGCGCTGGATCTTCGGCCTGAATATGCCGGAACGTCAGGTCCTCGCCGACCTGCGTCACACCTATATGGTCGACATCCTGCTCGGCGTGCTTGCTCTCGCCGGCGTGTCGCTGATCACCCTGGTCGTGACGCGCCGCCTGATGGCCCCGCTGGGCGTGCTGGCCGAGCGCGCGGAGAATGTCTCACGCGGCGACCTCGACTTCGCCCTGCCCGTGGTTCGCCGTAACGACGAAGTGGGCCGGCTCACCCGCGCGTTCGATCAGATGCGCCATCAGCTTGCCGGGCATATCGACACCGCCAAACGCACGGCGCGCGAGCAGGAACGCATGGCCAGCGAGCTCGAAATCGCGCGGCAGATCCAGCTCGCACTGATTCCTGAGGCCCATTGGCTTGCCGACGACGGCCGGCTCGAACTGCATGCCGCGCTGCGCCCCGCGAGCGCGGTCGGCGGCGACCTCTATACCTACTTCGCGCTCGGCGCGAGGCACGTCTGCGTCATGGTCGGCGATGTCTCGGACAAGGGCATTCCGGCCGCGCTATTCATGGCGCGCACGATCACCCTCGCACGCACGATCGCCACCCATGCGCGCTCGCCCAGCGACATCCTCGGTTCGCTCAACCGGGAACTGTGCAAGGGCAACGACACCTGCATGTTCGTCACCCTGTTATGTGGCGTGATCGAGACCGAAACCGGGCTGCTCGCACTGGCCAGCGCGGGGCACGAACAACCCGTTCTGCATGCAGGCGGGAGTGCCATCCTGGTCGATGTGGAAACCGGCCCCGCCCTCGGCCTGGACCGCGAAGCGCGCTACCCTGTACGCGTACTCACGTTGCTTGGGGGCGACACCGTGCTCATGTATACCGACGGCGTCAGCGAGGCGCACGCGGGAGACCAGAAGCTCTATGGCGCACACGCACTGCTCGACAGCGTGTCGCGCATCGAGGAGGGCGCCACGCCGGAAACCTTCGTCGAGCATGTATTGAGCGATGTCGACGCCTATGTCGAAGGTGCTGCCGCCTACGACGACATCGCCCTGCTCGCCCTGACCTGGCACGACACCAGCGCCGAGGGAGCCCGCCTCGATGCGGCTGTGCATTCCTAACCGCCTGGAGGACGTGTTCCTCGCCCTTGATCGGGCCGAGCTGACGCTCGACCTTGCCGACATCGACCATGCCTGTCGCGCCGACGTGCGCCTCGTTCTCGAAGAGCTGCTGGTGAACACGGTTCGCCACGGCTATCCGGACGGCCGCGAAGGCCGGATCGATATCCATCTCGAGATCCACGCCGACATCGTCCGTCTGGAGTTGCGCGACGACGCCGAGGCATTCGATCCACTCCAGCACGAACCGCCCGAGCTGCCCGGTGACATCGCGCACCGCGAAGTCGGCGGGTTGGGCCTCCACCTGGCGCGCAGCATCGCCAGCGAATTCGAATATGCACGCGATCCACACGGCAACCGTGTCGTTATCCGGTTCGACCCCTCCCTGTCCGACGAGCCCTCCCTATGACCCTGATCGTTCGCAGCGAAAGCCTGACCCCTGCCCGCACCACCGTCTGGCTCGAGGGGCGACTCGACGCGGCGACCTTCGGCGATCTCGACAGCGCCCTGCGTGACATCACACCCATGGTGGACAACGGCGGCACGCTGGTCATCGACCTCTCCCGCCTGGAATACATCAGCAGCGCCGGACTGCGCAGCCTCGCGCAGTTGCGCAAGCAGATGCACGACCGCGACGGCCGCACGCTGTTACTCAATCCGCAGCCGCAGGTGAAGAAGGTGTTCGAGATCGTGAAAGCGGTACCGGTGGCCGAAGTGTTCGCCAGCGTGGCGGAACTGGATCAGTACCTGGATCACATGCAGCGGCAGATCACCGGCTGACCACCGGCACGCCGGTCAGGCGTTGTTCGTATCGATGAGGCCGGCGCGGAGCTTTTCCAGCTGGCTCTTGAGACCAATCACCTCGTCGATCCCGCACCCGGTCGCGCAGAAGACATCCACCGGGACCTGACCCGCCTTCTCGCGAAGCGCCCTGCCCTCGTCGGTCAACGTGACGATGACCTGACGTTCGTCGTGGGTACCGCGCGTCCGCTGGACCAGACCTGCCGCCTGCAGCCGCTTCAGCAACGGCGTGAGCGTCGCGGAATCCAGGAACAGGCGATCGCCCAGTTCCGACACCGTGATGCCGTCGCCCTCCCAGAGCACCAGCATGACCAGGTACTGCGGGTAGGTAAGGTCCAGACCGGAAAGCAGCTGCCGGTAGACCTTGCCCATGGCCAGATTGGCCGAATACAGCGCGAAACACAGCTGCCCGTCGAGGGTACGCGGTGCTTCGATGCCTGGCGGGAGGGTGTTCTTGCTCATGATTCGAATGTAGGGTCGTGGATATTGAATTGCAAGCGATTGAATTGTGCTACCGGCACGGCCACGGGGAGTCTTCGTATCATCGGCCCAGGGCGGATCGGGAGCGACGCGTGATTTTGGGCCACCTTTGGGATTTCCTCACATCGACCTGGGTCGCGGACATCCTCGGAGTGATCGGCAATATCATCCGCGTCATCCCCTACACCCTGCTCTTTCTTCTGGGCTTCCTCATCGTGCAGGGCCTCATGGCTTGCCATGCCTCGGTCGATATAGGCAACGGACCAGCCGCTCGCGCACTCGTGCACGGCGCGTTCCTCGATAGCCCGGGACTCTGGTGGTCACTCGGTGTGCCGACCGTGCTCGTCGGGTGGAAGTGGCTGGCGAAGGTTACGGCGGGGCCGCGGGACTAGCGAAGAGTTTTTGAAAGCCTCGTCGGACGCCTTCAGTCCATCGTCAGTCAGACTTATCGACTTTGCCACCCCGGATAACCTTCAGCGCGCACCTACATCCCACCAAGGGCGGAAGTGAATGGTCGAAGCACGTCCGCCCGGGCAAGTTAGCCAGCCCACCCTGGCACTGATGACATGCCCGAGATATCGACCGAAGTCGTCGCGCTCCTCCAGTACCTGGCCCCCGGATTCCTCGTGACCTGGGTGTACTTCGGGCTGACTCCGCACGAAAAACCTTCTCAGTTCGAGCGGACGGTGCAAGCCTTGATATACACGGCCGTGGTCCAACCCCTTGTTGCACTCGAAAATCTGCTCGCCATGCGCGTCGGCGAATGGCATGCGTTCGGATACTGGACAGCCAACAGCCACATGTTCGCTGGCGCGTTGACGGCACTTGGACTGGGACTGTTCGTTGCCACGATCACCAACCACGATCTGGTACCTGGCGCACTGCGGAAGCACAACGTCACCACGAGAACATCGCATCCCTGCGAATGGTTCACCATTTTTTCGGATTATTCGCAATTCGTCGTGTTGCACCTCAGGGACAAATCCACGGTTTATGGCTGGCCAGTCATCTGGCCCTCGAACGCTGAGAAAGGCCATTTTCTAGTGACGGACGCCACTCGCAAACTTCCCGGCACCGCGGGGAACATTTCACACAGTTACGCGATGGTGATAAATGTGGCCGACGTGGCGCTCGTCGAGTTCGCGACGCCGAAGGAGAACGACAGTGAGTAAACCAGACCGCCAGACCCCTGACATCAATACGCTTTTCTATGGCCGTTTCTACAATGCAAATCCGCCGCCGCCATACCCGACCCCGCCGCCACCGCCGAGCTTCTTTCAGGCCTCTGTTCGGAATGCCCGAGTGCCGCGACCCGAGGCGCCGCCTGGCTACCGCTGGGTCCTTATCGCTGTCGAAGACATCGATCCCCGCTAACAAAAAAGCCACGGCGCGAGCCGTGGCTTTTTTGTCGAACAACAACGCCAGCAATCAGACGTTAAAGCGGAAGTGCAGGACATCGCCTTCCTTCACCAGGTATTCCTTACCTTCCAGGCGCAGGCGGCCGGCTTCCTTGGCACCCTGCTCGCCCTTGAACTTGATGAAGTCGTCGAAGGCGACCGTCTCGGCGCGGATGAAGCCACGCTCGAAATCGGTGTGGATCACGGCGGCGGCCTGCGGCGCGGTGGAGCCGGCGCGGACCTGCCAGGCGCGAACTTCCTTCTCACCGGCGGTGAAATAGGTTTGCAGGCCAAGCAAACGGTAGCCAGCGCGAATGACGCGGTTGAGGCCGGGCTCTTCGAAGCCAAGGTCCTTCAGGAACTCGTCGCGGTCGGCGTCTTCGAGCTGGCCGAGCTCTTCCTCGATCGAGGCGCAGACCGGCACCACTTCAGCACCTTCCAGCGCCGCGTGTGCGCGCACGGCGTCCAGGTGCGGGTTGTTCTCGAAGCCGTCTTCCGCCACGTTGGCGATGTACATCAGCGGCTTCATCGTGATCAGGAACATGTCACGGACGAGCGCCTTCTCTTCCGCATCGAGACCGGCCGAGCGCGCCGACTTGCCCTGGTCGAGGGCGACGCGAAGCTTCTCCAGCACCGGCTTCTTCGCCGTCGCCTCCTTGTCGTTGGCCTTGGCCGCGCGCGTCGCACGGTCCAGTGCCTTCAGCACGGCTTCGAGATCGGCCAGCGCCAGCTCGGTGTCGATGGTTTCGATGTCGGAGATCGGGTCGACCTTGTTCGCCACGTGGATGACGTTGTCGTCTACGAAGCAGCGGACCACGTGCGCGATGGCGTCGGTCTCGCGGATGTGAGCGAGGAACTTGTTACCCAGGCCCTCGCCCTTCGACGCGCCAGCCACGAGGCCGGCGATGTCGACGAATTCCATGGTGGTCGGAATGACACGCTGCGGCTTCACGATATCCGCGAGCTGCGTCAGGCGCAGGTCCGGCACAGGAACGATGCCGGTGTTCGGCTCGATGGTGCAGAACGGGAAATTCGCCGCGGCGATGCCCGCCTTCGTCAGCGCGTTGAACAGGGTGGACTTGCCGACGTTAGGCAAGCCGACGATGCCGCATTTGATGCCCATGGCGATTAAGGTCCGGTAGAAGTGATTGGTGCGGTCAGGCGACCGTATGCAGGCGTTTCATCGCCTCTTCGAACTTGCCATCCAGCGCCAGCGGCAGCACGTCGAACGCGCGCCCGATGCCGTGCATGATGGCGTCCTCGTCGGCCGCATTGGGACGGCCGAGCACCCACGGGGTGACCTTGTCCTTGTGCCCCGGATGGCCGATGCCGATCCGCAGGCGGTGAAACTTGCCGTGGCCGAGATGGGCCACGATGTCGCGCAATCCGTTCTGGCCGCCGTGGCCGCCATCGAACTTCATGCGGACGGTGCCGGGCGGGAGGTCGAGCTCGTCGTGTGCGACGAGACACTCTTCCGGCGCGATCTTGTAGTAGCGCAGCGCCGAAGCAACGGCGATGCCACTCTTGTTCATGAAGGTCGCGGGCTTGAGCAGCCAGACGGTCTCGCCACCGAGGCGCAGCTTGCAGGTTTCGCCATGCAGCTTGCCGTCGAAGGTCCAACGCTCTCCCTGATCCATCGCCAGGGCGTCGACACACCAGAACCCGGCGTTATGCCGGGTCCTGACGTATTCGGCCCCGGGGTTACCGAGGCCGACGATGAGACGTAGTGTTGCCATTGTTTCATCAGGCTTTTGTAGGAGCCGATTTATCGGCGATGGCTGGGCAATTGGACGAATCGGCATCGCCGCTCCGTTGGTTTTCGCCGATAAATCGGCTCCTACATTGCCCTGATCGCCGGTGAATCGGCTCCTACATTTGCCTAATTACTTCTTGTCGGCCGGCTTGTCTTCGGCAGCCGGTGCTTCCGCGCCTGCAGCCGGTTCCGGATCGACTTCTTCCTGGACCGACGCGACGGTCACGACGGCAACGTCGTGTTCCTTGCCCAGGCCCAGTTCCGGGATTTCCACACCGGCCGGCAGCTTGAGGTCGGACAGGTGGACGATATCGCCGGCGGACAGCTTGGCAAGGTCGAGTTCGATGAACTCCGGGAGGTCCTTCGGCAGGCACGAGACGGTGACTTCCGTCAGGTTATGCGAAATGACCAGACCGGCGGTCTTGCCGGCGGGCGACTTTTCCTGGTTCAGGAAGTGCACCGGCACGGCGACCTTGAGGACTTCGTTCTCGTTGACGCGCTGGAAGTCCATGTGCAGCATGAGCTGCTTGAACGGGTGCTTCTGCCAGTCCTTGATCAGGATCTTCTGCAGCTTGCCGTCGACCGTGAGGTCGATGACCGAGGAGTAGAAGGACTCGAAGCGCGAGCCGAGCAGGACGTCGTTATGCAGGACCTGAACGGCCTGCGGTGCTTCGGTGCCGCCATAGATGACAGCCGGTACGTAGCCAGACAGGCGGAGGCGGCGGCTCGCACCCTTCCCCTCGACCTTGCGGCTGGTAGCCGTGAGCTTGTGATTCGTTGACATGGTGTTGCCTCAGTGTTGAAAGCCGCCTTCCGGCGACTGGTAAAGGGCTCCTCCGCGACCAGGGGAGCCCGAAAAACGATACGTCAGTCGATGTAGAGCGAGCTCACCGATTCGCCAAAGGCGATGCGGCGGATCGTCTCCGCGAGCAGCTCCGCTACCGACAACTGGCGGATTTTCGCACAGTCGCGGGCGTTGTCGCGCAACGGCAGCGTATTGGTGACCACCAGCTGGTCGAGCTGGGAGCCTTCGATGTTCTGGATCGCCGCACCCGAAAGCACCGGATGGACGCAGTACGCGACGACCTTGCGGGCGCCTTTTTCCTTCAGCGCCGCCGCAGCGGCGCAGAGCGTACCGGCGGTGTCGACGATGTCGTCCACCAGCACGCAGGTCTTGCCTTCCACGTCGCCGATGATGTTCATGACCGTGGCCACGTTCGCCTTCGGACGGCGCTTGTCGATGATCGCCAGGTCCGCGTCGTCGAGGCGCTTGGCCAGGGCGCGGGCGCGCACCACACCACCGACGTCCGGGCTGACCACGATCAGGTCATCCATGCTGTGGTGACGCCAGATGTCGGCCAGGAGCACCGGTGAGGCATACACGTTGTCGACCGGGATATCGAAAAAGCCCTGAATCTGGTCGGCATGCAGGTCGATGGTCAGAACGCGGTCGGCACCCGCCGTCGCAATCATCTTGGCAGCCAGCTTCGCCGTGATCGGCACGCGCGCCGAACGCGGGCGTCGATCCTGGCGGGCATAGCCGAAATACGGCATCACCGCGGTCACGCTGCCGGCCGATGCGCGCTTGAGCGCGTCGATCAGCACCAACAGGTCGAACAGGTTCTCCGCGCTGGGGGCGCCCGTCGGCTGAATGACGAAGACCTCCTGCTTGCGAACGTTTTCCTCGATCTCGATCTGAGCCTCGCCATCGCTGAACCGGCCGACGAGGGCCTTACCCAGCGGAATACCGAGACGGGCGGCGACATCGTCGGCGAGCAGGCGGTGCGCATTGCCACTGAACAGCATCGGGGTGGACGTATCCACGTAGGAACTCCTGGCGTGAGAGAGGGATGGATCGGCTCTGCCACCGCGAACGGTGGCTGGGGCGGCAGGATTCGAACCTGCGTATGCGGGAATCAAAATCCCGTGCCTTAACCAGCTTGGCGACGCCCCAACAAATACGTTCTGCCGCAGCCCGCGGCCTTTCCCGTCCTTACGACACGATGCCCGAAGCCTCGATCCGTTGCCGCGCGATGTGCAGCGGCGAGGGGTCGATACCCGCCGCCACATGGGCCCTGAAGCCCCTGGGACAGCGCGAGGCGACCGCAAGGGCCGCCTCGTGGGTTCTCGTTTCCAGAAAAATGCAACCACCACTGCCGGACAGGCGCGCCTGGCCGAAGCCACCCAGCCAGTCCAGTGCAGCCGCTACCTGCGGGTGACGCGCGCGAACCACCGGTTCGAAGGCGTTCTCCGCAGAATCCCCAGAAACAAAGGATGAAATTGTCGCCCGCGGGGCATTTCGTGTCAATTCGGTGGCTTTGAAAAGCGCGCCGGTGGGCACGTTCTCGCGGGGGTCGACCACGACATACCAGCGGCGCGGCAGACGCATCGGGGTCAGTTGTTCGCCCACCCCCTCGGCCCAGGCCGAGCGCCCCCTGACGAAGACCGGGACATCCGCGCCGAGCCTGACACCGAGCGCCGCCAGGGCGTCTTCATCAAGGCCGGTGCGCCACAGCAGGTTCAGGCCGACAAGCACGGACGCCGCATCCGAACTGCCGCCCCCCAGCCCACCGCCCATGGGAATGCGCTTGGCGACCTCGATATCCGCGCCCAGCTCGGTCCGCGTCTCAGCGGCCAGGAGACGCGCGGCGCGAACGGTCAGGTCCGCGTCTTCGGGAACGCCACTGATGGGATTGGGCCGCGTAATGACGCCGTCGCCGCGAATCCGCAGCCTCACCTCATCGCCCCAGTCCAGCAGGCGGAAGACGGTCTGCAACTCGTGGTACCCGTCATCGCGGCGACCGACGATGCGAAGAAAGAGGTTGAGCTTGGCCGGAGCGGGCCAGACGGTCCAGTCGCCCTCCTCCAACGGCGCCAGCGGGCGGCTCATGAACACGCGCAGGTGGTCGGGGAAGCCATTTTCACGGTCACGCGCAAGCGCGCGGGCGAGCGCCGGCGCGTGCTTGTCGACCACGCTGAAGCCATGCTTGGCGTAGAACGGCGCATTCCAGGGCACGTCGGCCAGGGTACCGAGGTCAACCCGGCGATACCCCGCCTCGCGAGCCCACCGGCAGGCATGCTCGAGAAGCGCCGCACCAATGCCCTTGCCGCCGAAGGCCGGGAGCACGTCGATCTCCGCCACCCCGATCGTATCGGGCAGGCCATCCGTATCGAGGCACACGAAGCCCACGATCTCTTCGTCGACCGTGGCGACCCATACGAGGCCACGGACGATCAACTCACGAACAACGTCGCCGGGCAGCGCCATCGAGGAATAGCTGTGCCACGCCTCGTGTCCACGGAACAGCTCGACGGCCGCCCGCTCGATGGCACAGAGGCGCTCGGCGTCGTCCGCGAGAGCGCGGGAGATCTGGAAATTCATCATGGGCCGGGGTGCTTCGACAGGGGCGGAGTATAGCGGCGGGGGCTATCGCCCGAACGACCAGTTCTCCACCGATAGCCTGACCTTGTATGGCGCCTTTTCCGCGAACACCCGCGTAGGCATCGCCGGTTGCCGCGTCACGTCCCACTGCTTGTAGTCGACGGTCCAGCCATCCTGAACCAGGCGCGACGGCAGCCGGTCGTCTCCGAAGGCGATGTCCGCCGGCCCGGTATCGGCGCGCAGGCCAAGCGCCCAGCGCTTCAGCTCTGCCAGGGGAATCTGCCAGCCCACGGTGCTCGCCATGAGGGATTCCGCGTCGGCGCCGCGGCGCGGGCCGCCATCCAGACCCGCCAGCTCGGCGCCGTCAGGACCGCCGGTGAGCCGGAACGTACGGCCGGTGATCGGTCCACGCACGGTAAATTCGTAGCGTTCGCCGTCCTGCCGCCAGGTCAAGGAGCCGGAGTTGCTGTCCTTGCCGTCACTGACGGACAGTTTGCCCTCGAGCGTCCAGTGGTCGGTATCGGCGAGGCTGCGTTCGCGCTGCTCCTGCATGCCGAGCGTGGCCGCGTCGCCCTGGATGCGCACCGGAACCCTCGTGGTGGCGCAGGCGGCAAGCAATAGCATTGGCAGCAGGACGACGCTTTTCGGTAGGAACCTCAAGGGCTGAGCTTCCGTTCGGTCCGCTCCAGGGAAGCGTTCTTGGGATCGATGCGGCGCACTTCGTTGAGCACCTTGCGGGCTTCGTCGTGCTCGCCACGGTCCCACAACACTTCGGCGAGGTGCACGCCGATGTCCGCGTCCTTGCGCTTGAGCCACGCGCTGCGCAGGGTGTTCTCCGCCTGGTCGAGCTGACCCTGGCGGAACTGCAGCCACCCCCAGGAATCGGCGACGGACGGGTCGTCCGGACGGGCACTGCGGGCTGCCTCGATGAGGCTTTGCGCCTCGCCGAGATCGCGATCGTTGTCTGCCAGCGTGTAGCCGAGCGCGTTACTCGCTTCGACGTCGCCCGGCTTGAGCTCCAGCACCTTGCGGAAGTCGGCGACCGAAAGATCGATCTTTCCCGCCTCAGCGTAGGCGAGGCCGCGACCGTAAAGCATGTCGGTATCGTCAGCCTTGACGCGCAACGCCTTGCTGTATGAGGCGGCGGCGGCATCGAACTGACGGGCGTCCATGTACAACTCGCCGTCGAGCGCGAAGGCCTTCAGCAACTGCTCCGGGCGATCGGCATAGGTGGTCTGCAGCTCGGCGACGATCTCATGCGCGTCATCGTCCTTGCCTTGCGTGTGAAGGACAACGGCGCTGCGAACCGACGCGTCGTAAATGTGGGGATCGTCGTCGCCGACCGCCGCGTACCAGTCCAGCGCGTCCTCGTCCTTGCCGAGTAACTCGGCCAACTGGCCCAGGGTGAAGGCGTTGTCGGATTGGACATCGTCAGGCCGGTGGCGAATGTCTTCGTAGAGGCGCGCCACGGCCGCCTTGTCATTCGCACGGGCAGCGAGCGTCATCCGCATCGTGTAGGTATCGCTGTCCTGGGGGCCCGCTGCGAGCAGCTTCGCGGCTGCCTTCTCGTCACCGCCCTGAGCCAGAACACTGGCGTAGGCCAGGCGCAGGCGGGTGTTCTTCGGATCCTTGGCGACGGCCTTGGCGAACAGCTTCTTCGCACCTTCCTTGTCGCCGGCACGAAACTTCTGCTGCGCGGCCCAGGCGTAGGTGGTGCCGTCATGGAAACGCGCCATGGCGCCATCCCCGATAGCCTTCGCGTAATCGTGGCGGCCCAGGTTCTCGCCCAGCTCGCTCATCGCCAGCCAGGCACTCGAATCGTTCGGCAGTCGCTGCGGTGTGGCGATCTTCTCGAGCAGCACGCCCGCCTGGGCGGCGTCGCGCGCGCTCATCAGGGTCCGGCCGATGTCGCGCCAGGCGTCCGCATCACCGGTGGCGATCATGGCGTCGAGCTGGCGCTCGGCCTCTGCCGTATCCCCGCGATCGAGGGCCACCCTCGCCCTGCCCTCGGCCAGATCGAGCGGCTTGGCGTGGAGTGCCGCCCAGCGGTCCAGCGCCCTGGTGGCCGCGGCCTGGTCGTGCACCGCCAGGGCCAGCTCGGTCGCCCGCCCGGCAACGCGGGGGTCGTCACTGAGCTGCGCCGCCTTGCCGTACGCGTCGGCGGCGGCCTTGAGATCGTTGGCGGCCAGCGCAAAGTCACCTGCCATGAGCTGGGCCTGGACATCGCGCTCGGGTGGCAGAATGGCCACCTGGAGCCGATCGAGGGGCTGGACGCCGGTTCGGGTCGCTCGGGGCGCCTCGTGGGGCGCCACGGCACACCCGGTCGCGGCGGCCATGAGGCTGGCCAGGACCACACAATGCCGCAGTTGCTTGAACTTGAACCGACCGCTCAGCACACTAGTCTCCGTCATAATCGATAGGGCGCTGCAAGAGCCACACGCCTTGTTAGCGCACAATGCGCCCTTAGCTTAGCCGACGCCACCGAAGCCGACTCACGCCCGTCATGCCACTCATCGCCCTCGGGCTCAATCACCTCACCGCGCCGGTCAGCCTGCGTGAACAGGTGGCATTCGATGCCGCGGTGGCTCCGCAGGCGCTGGACGACCTTGTCCGCCAACCGGGTGTCGAAGAGGCCATGATCCTCTCCACCTGCAACCGCACCGAGCTGTACTGCAGCGTGACCGAAGGCTTCGAGGCCGTGCCGCGCCAGTGGCTCTCACGTCAGCACCGATTGACCCCACAACGCCTGGACGAGTTCCTTTACCGGCACGACGAACAGGAAGCGGTACGCCACATGTTCCGCGTCGCCACGGGGCTGGACTCCATGGTGCTGGGCGAGCCGCAGATCCTCGGCCAGGTGAAGGACGCCTACCAGCAGGCCCGCACGGCACAGAGCCTGCGTGCGCCGATGGAACGCCTGCTGCAACATACCTTCGCCGTGGCCAAGCGCGTCCGCACCGATACCCGCATCGGCGCGCACACCGTTTCCGTGGCGTACACCGCCGTGCGACTGGCCGAACAGGTATTCACCGACCTGCGCCAGGCCTGCGTGCTGCTGATCGGTGCCGGCGAGACGATCGAACTGGCAGCGCGGCACCTGTCCGACAAGAAGGTGCGCCGTCTCATCGTGGCCAACCGCACGCTGGAGAACGCCCAGGAACTGGCCGGCCGCTACAGTGGCTACGCCATCGCGCTGGCCGACCTGCCCCGGCACCTCGCCGAGGCCGACATCGTCATCACCTCGACCGCCTCGCGCCTGCCCGTGGTGACGAAGCAGATGGTGGCCGACGCCATCGCCGCCCGCCGTCGCCGTCCCATGTTCATGGTGGATATCGCGGTCCCGCGCGATATCGAGCCGGAAGTGGCCCATCTCGACGACGTGTATCTCTACGGTATCGACGATCTCAAGCAGGTCATCGACGAGAACCGCCGCTCGCGTGAGCTTGCCGCCCGCGAAGCCGATGCCATCATCGACCTCCAGGTCGATCGCTACATGTCCTGGCGCCGGGCCCTGAGCCTGCGCAATCCCGCCGTGGACATGCGCGTCGCCGCCGAAGCCCAGCGCGACGAGGTCCTGGCCAAGGCCCAGGCCATGGTCGCCAGGGGCCGCTCACCGGACGAGGCCCTCGCCTTCCTCGCCAACACCCTGACCAACAAACTGCTTCACGCCCCTAGCGCGCGCCTGCGGGACGCCGCGCTTTCCGGCGATCTCGACCTGCTCCATGCGGCCGGCCGGCTGTACGGACTGGACCCGGACGACGACATTTCCGCATGATGTGCGGCTCCTGCCACACCCCGTGCCCCGAATGACCCCCTCGATCCGCCGCAAACTCGAAGCCCTGGCCGAGCGATACGAAGAAATCGGCCTGCTGCTCGCGCAGCCGGACGTGCTCGCCGACGGCCAGCGTTTCCGCGACCTCTCGCGCGAATATGCGCAGCTGGAAGCGGTGACCCTCTCGCTGAAAGACCATGACACGGCCGAGCGCGAGCTGGCCGAGTCCCGGGTCATGCTCGACGACGCGGAAATGCGTGAGATGGCGGCCGATGACATCGCGCGGATCGAAGCCCATCTTCGCGTGCTCGACGCCGACCTGCAGTTGCTCTTGCTGCCCAAGGACCCGCGCGACGACGGCAACCTCTTCCTCGAGGTTCGCGCCGGCACCGGTGGCGACGAAGCCGCTATCTTCGCCGGCGACCTGTTCCGCATGTACGTCCGCTATGCGGAACGGCAGCGCTGGCACGTGGAGATCCTGCACGCCAATGAAGGTGAGCATGGCGGGTACAAGGAAGTCGTCGCGCGCGTCGAAGGCCGCGGCGCGTACTCGAAGCTGAAGTTCGAATCGGGCACGCATCGCGTGCAACGCGTGCCGGAAACCGAGTCCCAGGGTCGCATCCATACCTCGGCGGCAACGGTAGCGATCCTGCCCGAGCAGGACGAGGTCAACGACATCGACATCCGCGACGGCGACCTGAAGGTCGACACCTTCCGCGCATCCGGTGCCGGCGGCCAGCACGTGAACAAGACCGACTCGGCCATCCGCATCACCCACCTGCCCACCGGCACCGTGGTCGAATGCCAGGACGAGCGCAGCCAGCACAAGAACCGCGCCCGCGCGATGAGCCTGCTGAAAGCCCGGCTCCTCGACGCCGAACGCAGCAAGCTGAGTGCCGCCCAGGCCGAGTCGCGGCGCCTGCAGGTGGGCTCGGGCGACCGCAGCCAGCGCATCCGCACCTACAGCTACCCGCAGGGACGGATCACCGATCACCGCATCAACCTGACCCTCTACCGTCTCCTCGAGACCATGCAGGGCGATCTGGACGAGTTGATCGATACGCTCACCCGCGAGCACCAGGTCGACGAACTGCAGACATTGATCGGCGCGGACTGACGAGCGTCGCTCGCGCAAAACTTACATTTCCTGCCTCACAATGCCGGTCACCTCCCCGTAAAACGGACGCGAACCGATGGGCAAGAAGAAAAAGAAAGCCTACGAGCACGACCTCGAGGCCCTGCAGATCGAACTGGTCGGCCTGACGCGCTGGCTGCGCGCGACCGGCAAACGCATGCTGGTGATCCTCGAAGGGCGCGATGCCGCGGGCAAGGGCGGCACCATCAAGGCGATCACGGACAAGCTGGACACCCGGGCCGCGCGCGTCGTCGCCCTGGGCAAGCCATCGCACACCGAAGAAAGCCAGTGGTATTTCCAGCGCTATGTCACGCAGCTGCCCGCCGCCGGTGAGCTGACGATTTTCGATCGCAGCTGGTACAACCGTGCCGTGGTCGAACCGGCCATGGGTTTCTGCACGGAAGAACAGTACGACGCCTTCATGAAGGCCTGCCCCGCCTTCGAGAAACTGCTCACCGACGACGGCATCATCCTGTTGAAGTACTGGCTCTCGGTCGATCAGGAACCCCAGGAAGAGCGCTTCGCCGAGCGTGCGGCCGATCCCCTCAAACGCTGGAAACTCTCGCCCGTGGACCTCAAGGCCCGCGAGAAGTACGCCGAAATGGGCGACCTGCGCGACGCGATGATCCAGCACACGCACACCGCCGATGCACCGTGGTTCGTCGCCGACTTCAACGACCAGAAAGAAGGTCGCCTGAACCTGATCCGCCACCTGCTCGATCAGGTGCCCGACAAACTCACGCCGGACAAGGAATTCGACCTTCCGCCGCTGAAGGGCAAGCTCAAGAAGGACAAGGTCACCGCCAAGGCGGAGAAGGTACCGAAGGTCTACTGACGCACGGCGGCGCGACGCACGGGCGCCCTGCGAGGCAGGCGTCCGCTTCGCGACAACCGCAACCATTGCCGCAAGGCGAGCAAGCCGCCCGCCGACTCGATCATCGCCGCGGGCACCCACATGATCACGCCGCCGATCAACTGGCCGGTGAGGACGTTGAGGGTGAAGGCGCGTCCGCAGATTTCGAAGATCGGATAGAGGTCGGTCTTCGAAAAGGTGACGATCGCGCCGGCGACGATCTGCGGCGTCATGGTGATCGCCGGTGACAGCACCCGGATCCCCGGTGACATCCGCCCCGGTGGCTTCGGCCGATGGTCCAGCACGATCCACCAGTAGGCCAGCCCCGAGAGCACCATCGACCAGTTCATCGCGCGATAGATCCGCCAGTCGAGCATCGCCATGGTCTGCATGTCGGGAATGAGCCAGACCAGGATCAGCGCGACGAAGAACAGGGTGACAAAGGCCGGATGGAACAGGCACCCGGCGGCCACACGCCATATCGACGATTGCCCGGCACGGCGCAGGCGAACACGCAGCGGCAAAGGCAGCCCGGCACGTAGCACCGTTCCGGGATACGCCGCGATGATCAACAACGGCGCGAGATGATGCAGGAGCACCTGCTGGATGCGGTGCATGAAGAACTCATGCTCGGCGTAGTAATCGAAGTAGGTGTGCAGCGCCACGTAGACCATCGCCATGCCGACCCAGAACGCCGCCTGGCGCAACGGGGCCACGTGCAGACGCCTGCTACCGGCGACGTACGCCACGGCCACGGCAAGGAAAACGATCAGGAACACCCAGGAGAATTCCCAGGGGACGATCCACTTCATGACGCCGGCGCCCATGCGCTCAGACGACCCGACGGGCGCGACGCGTGCGCCGCCACCCGTAGATCAGGCCGAGCAGCGCGACCAGGCCCGGCACCAGCACGATATCGATGAACTTCAGGCGCAGGCCCAGTGCGTCGATCTCGGCGTTGAGCTGGTGCTGTACCTCGCGCAGTTCCTTGCCGATCGCGAGCTTGCGTTGCAGGTACTGCTCCACCTCCCTGCGTTGCTCCGCCGTGGCGGTCGCCGGGCCGGTCGCGCCCTTCGCCGGCTGCAATTCGGCGAGCCGGCGCTGGGTTTCGTAGAGCTCGTTCTCGAGCTCGCGCTTCTTGACCAGGAACTTGCGATCCGCCGCCGCCTGGAGCGCCTTCACGCGGGTAAAGGGCCGCTGCGAATTCACCCGACCGCGGATCGAAAGCAGGGCTGTCGAGCCGCCCAGGTTATCGACCAGGTTGGCTACGAAGTCGCCGTTGTTGGCGAATGGCGTCAGTTGCTGCTGGCCGAGCAAAGGCTGCACGTCGATCCAGAGGCGGTCCGACAGCAGGTCCGTGTCGGCGACCAGCACCACTTCGCCGGGGCCACTGGCGACGGCAAGATGGCCCTTCTCGCGACGCTCCGGGAACGCCGTGTGGAAGGTATCGCGCAGGCGCGCGGCGAGCAGGTAGCGCTCGTGGGTCGGCTCATAGTTCTCGAGCAGGCTGGTCGGATCGCTGGCCGAATCGCGCACGCGCTGGGCCGGCACGATCGCTGCTTCGTCCGAGGTCTGCACCAGCGGGATCAGGCGAGCCTTCGTGTCCGGCGCCAGCTCGAAGAAACCGGCCGTCGAGAAATTGATCCGCTGCAGGCTGGCCGTCACCACATCGTCGTGGTTGAGGTCCTGCGCGCCGAGGCCGAGCATGGCCGGGTGGCCAATGCTGTTGCCATTGAGTTCGATGGTCAGCGACTGCGAACGGTCCAACACCACCCGCGTCGGATCGAAGACCACGCCCCAGGCCTGGAACAGGCGCGGCAGATTCGAGTCGTGATCGTCCACCGTTCCGTGGGAGTCGATCAGCGGTGCCGTGTCCATCTCCGCATCGGGATCGACGAAAACGACCAGATGACCTCCACGCAGCACGAACTGGTCGAGGGCATACTGCGCGTTGTCAGACAGGTGCTTGGGGTGAATGAGGAGCAGCACGCTGATCGACGGATCGATGCGGGTAACGCTGTCCGGATCTATCGAGGTCACGTCGGCCAGCTGGTCGAGCTGATGCATCAGCGTCCAGGGTGACTCGCCGATCACCAGGTTTCCTTCCACCGGCAGGGAGCTCATCACACCGAGTCGTGGCTTCTTCGGCATGCCCAGTTCGTAGAGCAGCTTGGCGATGTCGTACTCGACGAACGCTTCGCGCGCCGGATCGAAGAAAGGAATAGCCTGCGGCGCGGTATCGCCGGGGCCACTGCTGCCGACCAGGCCGAAGAACACGCGCTCGCCGTTGCTGCCGCCCGTGGCGGGTGTGAGGCCATAGCTTTCGGCGGCATCCTCGTCATCCGAGTAGGGCACCGGGTCGATCACGCGAAGGCGGATCCGGCCGTGCGCCCGCACGGCGATCTCGCGCAGCATTTCGTGCACGCGCTGTTCGTAGCTACGCAGTTGCGCCAGGTCGCGCGTGGCGTGATCGGAGAAGTACAGCGTAAGCGTGAGCGGCTTGCTCAGGCCGTCGACGATGTCGAGGGTGCCGGGAGTCAGCGTGTAGATGCGATCGGACGTGAGGTCGACACGCGCCGTGCGCAGCGATAGCGAACTGATGGCGATCGTGACCAGGAACAGGGCCGCGATGCCGAGCAACGACAGCCGCAGCAGGAACGGTCGGGACAGATGCAAGTGGCGCGACGTGCTCATCGCGTCCTCTTCAGGTCGAGGACCACGACGCTGGCGGCAAGCCAGGCCACGATGGTGGCGAAGAAGTACACCAGGTCACGGAGATCGAGCACGCCGCGCGCAATGGCATTGGCATGCCGGGCAATGCTCAGCTGGCCTAGCGCACCGATCACCCTCGGGGGCACCGCGTCCTGGAAGAAATCGAGTACCTGCGGCTGGCCGCAGAGCAACAGCAGGAAACACACCGCCGCGGTGAGGATGAAGGCGATGATCTGGCTGCGCGTCGCCGTCGACATGCACGTACCGATGGCGATGAAGGCGCCGGCCATCAGCCAGCTGCCGACATAACCGGCGAGGATCACACCGTTGTCGGGGTCGCCGAGATAATTCACCGTGATCCAGATCGGGAAGGTCAGGACCAGGCAGATACCGATGAAAGCCCAGGCGGCGAGGAACTTGCCGAGCACGGCCTGCGAGATCGACACCGGCAGGGAGAACAGGAGTTCCAGCGTGCCCGAAGCGCGCTCCTCGGCCCACGTGGACATGGTCACCGCAGGTACGAGCACCAGGTAGAGCCAGGGATGCATGTCGAAAAAGGGCTGGAGGTCGGCGAGTCCACGATCGTAGAAATCCCCCGTGTAGAACGTGAGCACCCCGGCCATGACCAGGAAAATCACCATGAATACATAGGCCACGGGCGTGACGAAGTAGCTCCACAGCTCACGGCGCATGATCGCCGTCACGCCGCTCATGACTGCGCTCCGCGCGGCTGCGTGGTGATCTGCCGGAACACCTCGTCGAGACGTCCCTGCTCCAGCTGGATCTCGGAGACTTCGAGGTTCTGCGTGCGTAACAAGGCCTGCACCTCCTCGAGAATCGGCTGTCCATGGCGCGGGAAGACGGTGACGCGACCGTCGAGCGGATCGACTTCCACCGACGCGACGCTGGGAATACGCGCCAGCATCTCGCGGGACACGCCACTACCCGCTGCACTGAACGACACGGCGCCGTGGTAACGCGAGCGCGCTTCGAGCTCCGCAGGCGTCGCGTCGGCAAGCAGCTTGCCGTTAGCGATAATCGCCACGCGGTTGCATAGCGCGTGCACTTCCTCGAGCAGATGCGTGGAAATCAGGATCGTGCGTTCGCGAGCCATCGCGTCGATGAGCATGCGCACCGAGTGCTTCTGGTTCGGATCCAGGCCATCGGTCGGCTCATCCAGCATCAGCACGGGCGGATCGTGCAGGATGGCCTGCGCCAACCCGACGCGCCGGCGCAGGCCTTTCGACAACGTGCCGATGGTCTGCTCGAGCACATCCTCCAGTTCGAGCCGCATCACCACTTCGTCGAAACGGCGGAATGCGATGTCCCGGTCCAGGCCACGCACGCGCATCATGAAGACGAGGAATTCGCGGATAGTCATCTCGCCGTAGCTGGGCGCCCCTTCCGGCAGGTAGCCCAGCGCGCGCTTGGCGGCGAGCGGCTCCTTGCGCACATCGTGGCCGCATACGCGCGCCGTCCCCGAGGTCGGCGCGAGGAAGCCGGCGATCATGCGCATGGCCGTCGACTTGCCAGCGCCGTTGGGGCCCAACAGCCCAAGCACCTGCCCCGGCTCGGCGCGCAGGGTCAGGGCATCCACCGCGGTCAGCGGCCCATAACAACGAGTGAGTCGGTCGGTCTCGATCATTGCCCGCAGTGTAGCGAGCGGCTCGATAAAAGGGTCGGCGCCTCACGCGTAAGGGTGGCGCGGTGGCACGGTGGCGGTGGCGCGGCGCAGAGCCTTCGGTGCCCACCCTCGCTGCTCAGACACGTCCTCCGCGTTTCGTACCGGAAAGGCCGCTGCGCGGCCCCTGTTCTTATTGGCCTGCGGCCGCTCCACTTGTGCGGAACTCGCCTCGAGGGTGGGCACCGAAGACTCTTCCCATCCCTGAGGTTCGTGTGGGTCGAGCCGACAGAGCAGCGCCGCTCCGGCTGCTGGCTCGTCGGCGTTGCCATCGCTAAACGTTCGACCCCAGCGAGCCCGTCGAGATCGCCCGCGCGAGGCAGCGCAGCGGCGAGGAAGGCACTCACCGAGCTGGAATGGTCGTACCAGCAGGACGGCCGTCACGGCGAGCTTCGGCGGCAACACCCACGCCCAACGGCTCTCCGTCCAGCTGACCGTATCGTCGTGAGAGACCTTGGTGTCCACCCTCGAGGCGAGTTCCGCACAAGTGGAGCGGCCGTAGGCCAAATAGATACATGGGCCGCGTGAACGGCTTTCCTTGTCGAACGCGGAGGACGTGTCTGAGCAGCGAGGGTGGACACCAAGGTCTCCCCGCGAAACGCCCAAGTGTAGAGAGCGACGGCAAAGCCGAGCCCGCGAAGCCGAAGGCGAGCCATGCGCGAGGTGCGAAAGAACGCCCGGCCTGAGAGCCGAGCGCCCGGACCCCAGACTTCCGTGAAGAACCATAAAAAAAGCCCCGCCGTTCCCGGCGGGGCTTTCAGGTGTTGCTTGGCGCGAAACTTACTTCGAGAGCGTCGGCGCGGAGGCCGCTTCGGCCGGAGCCGCGGCGGTGCCTGCCGGAGCCGGGGCCGTGGACGAACCGGCCGGGGCCGCGGTGTCCAGCGTCTGCGGCTTCAGGCCGGCTTCCTGCTCCGGGGTCTGCTCCGGGAGGTTGTCGCCCTGCAGCGGCAGGTAGATCTCGAACTTCTGCTCGTCGTAACCCTCGATGGTGCCGTGGTTATTGGTCGGAGCCTTCGTCTGGATGTCGTAAGCGCGGAACACCACGTCGTCGTACTTGTAACCGTGGGTCTGCGAATAGGCTTCCAGCATCTGACGCGTCTGCGGCAGGCCGGCACCGGTGCCTTCCCAATCGGCCTTCAGGGCCTTGCCACCGAAGGCGAGTACGGCCTTGACGTTACCGTCGACGATGACGCGACCCAGCTTGTCCTTGCTGCCCGGAGCTGCGTTGTCGGCAGCGGCCGGAGCGGCGGAGGTCGAAGCTTCGGCCGGATCCAGCGACGGACGCTGGGCGGCGGTGATCTCGACGTCCTGGCCGTTGATCTTCAGCGTGGTGGCGTCGATCTCGGCGGCCACGTCGAAGGTGTAGTTCTGATCGCCCCAGTTCGTGGTGATCGTGATACGCGGGCTGGTGATGTTCACGCCCAGCTTCTTGGCGGTCGCCTGGATCTCGGCCATCGCCTTGTCCGACGCGGTATCGACATCGTCGAGGGTGCGCGGCGCGGTGGTGGAGACGAACAGGATCGGCTTGGCCGGCTGGTCGACGATCGACGGAACCATCTTGCTGTAGTCGATGTTGGGAATCGACGCCATCAGGTTCTGCAGATTGGACAGGCTGAACTGGATCAGCGCGTCCGGATCGCCGTGGATGTAGAGGTTCGAGAAGCGGTTGATCAGGTTGAAGCCGTACGAGACGTCGTAAGCCCAATTGACCTTGACCAGCTTCTGACTACGACCGGTGCGCTCCAGCGTGATCGTGAACTTCTTGTCGCTACCGCGCCAGCCGTTGTCCAGGTTCCAGACAATGGTGCCCTTGCCGGCATCGGAGATCTGGGCGAAGCCCGGATCGATAGAGGCAATTTCGAGGGCGCCATCACCGACCTTCGGGTCGGAAGCCTTCCAGGAAATCTTTGCACCCGGGCCGTACGCCTTACCCGACAGCTCGAACTGGACCTTCGAATCGAAGGAACGCAGCACGGTGTAGTCGGGGAAGCGACGGAAGTTGCTGAAAACGTCGTAAACCTGACGCAGATCCTTGCTAATCAGCATTTCGCGCTCAACATGTCCGGTTGAGGGCATAGCAACGCCGACCACGACACCGAGTACGGCGACGATGACGAGGGCGACAATAAATTCTAACAGACGCGTCATTCCACGGTTCTCCGAACGTCTTACGAACGGGCTCTACGCACAGCCATGGACGCCGTACGCTCACCCCTGAAGAATCGGCCCGTGGCAGGGGTTCGCCCGCGCCGAAAGAGCCGATGGTACTTGCTCGCGGCGGGGAACGCCATTGGGTGCCCTGCCCTTTTTCGCAAGCGGGTACAAGGCGGTTTTCGGCCGCGGCGGCCCGGCGGGGGCCGCCGGTCAGCGTCGGGTCAGACGATACCCAGCTCCAGAGCCTTCAGGACGGCGCGCGTGCGGTCCCGGACACCCAGCTTGGACAGGATATTGGAGACGTGGTTTTTCACCGTTCCTTCGGCCACGCGCAGCGAATTGGCGATCTCCTTGTTGCTGTAGCCGCCCGAGAGCAGGCGCAGGATCTCGGTTTCGCGCTCCGTCAGGGGATCGGGCTGCTCGAGGCTGGAGAACTGGTTCTGGATGCGCCCCACCCCGGCCAGGAGTCGCTGGGTCACCATCGGGGCGACCAGCGACCCACCCGCGGCCACCGTACGCACCGCTTCCACCAATTGGTCGAGCGAGACGTCCTTGAGCAGGTAACCGCGCGCGCCGGCCTTGAGCCCGGCCAGCACGAGCTGATCGTCGTCGAAGGTGGTCAGGATGATGGTCGGCGGCAGTTCGTTGCGGCCGCCGAGGGTCTGCAGCACGTCCAGGCCACTCATGTTGGGCATGCGCAGGTCCAGCAGGACGACATCCGGGCGGATCTGCGGGATGGTCTGCACCGCCTGGGCGCCATCGGCGCATTCAGCCACCACGCGGATGTCCCCGGCGAGGTCGAGCAGCGAGCGAATGCCCTGGCGAACCAGGTTCTGATCGTCAACGAGACAGACGGAGATCATGAATGACCCTCGGAAGGAAAGGGAATTGTGGCACGGGGCGGAAGGTCCGGATCGTCGACCAGCCCCCGCTCCAGCGCGGGTCGCGCCGGCGCATGGGCCAGGGTCGGCTCCTCGCCCAGGGGAAGGCGCGCGGTCAGGGCAAAGCCGCCGTCCGTACCGGTTCGAAAATCGACGGTGCCGCCGAACTCGGCCAGCCGCTCGCGCATGCCGTTGAGGCCGTTGCCCGGGCGGACCGCGCCGCTGCCATCGCCACGACCGTCGTCGCGCGCTTCAAGACAGAGTTCGTCAGGACCGGTGTGACGAAAGGTCAGCCACAAGTGTCTCGCCTGCGCGTGGCGCACCGTGTTGGTCAGGATTTCCTGCACGCAGCGCAACAACATCTGCGCCCGGCGAGGATCTTCGACGCCGAAGCGCGGGGGCACGCTCAACTGCACCTGCAGGCCCGGCACGCCCTCGATCAGGCTGCGCACGGCCTGGGTCAGGTCGATGGCGTCGTCCTGACGCAGCTCGCTGACCACCTCGCGCACATCGGCCAACAGTTGCTTGGCGGTGCGCTGGGCCTTGAGAACGTGCTCCCGGGCCGTGTCGTTGGTGAGATGGCTGGCCACCTCGAGGTTGAGGCTCAGGGCGGTAAGGTGATGGCCGACCAGATCGTGCAGGTCACGTGCGATGCGCATGCGCTCGGCGATACGGGTGGATTCGGCCAGCAGGGCGCGGGTGGCACGCAGCTCGGAGTTCAGTTGCCGCAGCTCTTCACGCTCGTCGGCCTGCTGGCTCGCCACCATCGAGGCGATGAAAACCAGGGCGGAGAAGCCGAAATACAGACACGCCTGCATGGTCGAAGCGACCAGCGTGAACGGAATCTCAAGGAAGACCGGGATCAACAGCAGATGCGCCAGCACCATCCAGGCAATGCCGATAGGCAGCGTGACCAGCCAGGGCACCACGGTCGCCACGATGATCAACAGGAGCGCCGCGACGCCACTCTTACTGAATACGCCGACCGCCAACGCCGTACCGGTGAGGATCAGGAGCACGGCGATGCGCGTGAACCCGTCTACGCGAAGTCCGAGATTCCGGGTAAGCAGCCAGTACACAAGGCCAAAAATCAGATAACTCGCGGTCCAGCCCAGCAACGGCATATCGCCGATCGTGCCGGGGCCGCCCCCCACCCGTTGCATGGAGAGCGGCAGGCCCACGCACAGGAAGACAAAGTACGTGGCGTACTTGAGGAGGCGGACGTTATTGAACTGAACCTTCGACATGGCCGCATCATAGGGCTTCGCGCCCGCCGCACCACCTGATAGAAGTCACGCTCCGGCAAACGGCAAGCGTCGGCTTTACAACGGTTTTACATACGCGACAGCGCGCCGCTAGGGTGGCCGGCGTGCCATAATGCCGCGCATTCGGCGGCCCGGGGGTCGCCCGTTTCGAAACCATCATTCCAGAACCCTTAGCGGAGCAACGAATGGCCCTTGCCATCCGCGACGTGCGTGAGCACGACCTGGATGCCGTGCTGGCACTCAATAACGAGGCAGGCACCGGTATCCTCGCCACGGACCGCAGCCGCCTGCGTCACCTGTACGAGATCGCGCATTATTTTCGCGTCGCCGAACAGGATGGCCGCATCCTCGGCTTCCTCATCGCCATGCGACCGGACGCCGAGTACAGCAGTCCGAATTTCCGCTGGTTCCAGGGCCATTACGAAAGCTTCGTGTACATCGATCGGATCGTGATCGCGTCCGAATCGCGTGGCCATGGGCTGGGCCGAATCTTTTATTGCGATGTGCAGAGTTATGCCGAGGTACGTGTGCCGCTTTTGACCTGTGAAGTTTTTCTCGAACCGCGAAACGACCAGACCGTGCTGTTCCACGGCACCATGGGTTTCCAGGAAGTGGGCCAGCAGAAGATGGGCGATACCGGTCCGAAGGTGAGCCTGCTCGCGCGCGAGCTGCCGAGCTTTCCTTTCGTTCGTGAGCGCTACATCGAGCAGGACGGGCTGCCCTCCGTGGCCTGGCTGAGCGAACGCCAGCGTCCGATCGATGGCCACAAGGTGAACGCATGAACGCCCGTGCCGAATCCCTCGAGGCCGCCTGCGACCTCCGTTTCGGTCAGGTTGGCATCGCCTGCGTGCGTCTTCGCCGCGTGGACGCTGCCGCCCTCGTGGAAGAGCTGGAGCGTCGCGTGCGGGCGGCACCGCAAATGTTCGCCCGCGCGGCGGTCGTGCTCGACCTCTCGCACCTGCCCAAACTGCCCGACGACGGCATGGTGGACGCCCTGCTCGAAGCCATTCGCAGCGCCGGCATGCTTCCCGTCGGCATCGCCTATGGCACGCCCGAGACCGAAGCGCTCGCCGAACGCATGAACCTGCCGCTGATCGCCAAGTTCCGCGCGCAGTACGAACCCGGCCAGTCCGCCGCAACGCCCGCTGGCGGCGCACCTGCACGCAGCGAGCCGGTGGCGGCCATGGCGCCGATCGACCAGGATGTCGAGCCGGGCAGCGCCACCACCGCTCAACACCACACCGGCAGCGCCGTGCGTTCCGGCCAGCAGATCTATGCGCGGGACCGCGATCTGGTCGTCACGGCAGCGGTGGCCAATGGCGCGGAAGTCATCGCCGACGGTTCGATCCACATCTACGGCGGCCTTCGCGGTCGCGCCATGGCCGGCGCACAAGGCGACGAATCCGCACGCATCTTCTGCTCCGACTTCCGTGCCGAACTGGTCGCGATCGCCGGGCATTACCGCGTATTCGAAGACATGCCGAAAGAATTCGAGGGCCAGGCCGTGCAATGCTGGCTCGATAATGGAAAACTCATGATCGCGCGCCTGTGACGCGCGGTCCCACGCTTATTCGCGGAGACATCTCTTGACAGAAATCATCGTCGTCACCTCCGGCAAGGGCGGAGTCGGCAAGACCACCACCAGCGCCTCCCTCGCCACCGGTCTCGCGCTCGAAGGCAAGAAAGTCGCCGTCATCGATTTCGACGTCGGCCTGCGCAATCTCGACCTGATCATGGGCTGCGAGCGGCGCGTGGTTTACGACTTCGTCAACGTCGTGCACGGCGAAGCCACGCTCAAGCAGGCCCTGATCAAGGACAAGCGCCACGAGACCCTGTTCGTGCTCGCCGCGTCGCAGACGCGCGACAAGGACGCGCTCACCCAGGAAGGCGTGGAAAAAGTCCTCGACGAGCTGACCAAGGAAAACTTCGACTACGTCGTCTGCGATTCCCCGGCCGGTATCGAAAAGGGCGCGCACCTGGCGATGTACTTCGCCGACCATGCCGTCGTCGTCGTCAACCCGGAAGTCTCCTCGGTGCGCGACTCGGATCGCATCCTCGGCCTGCTCGCCAGCAAGACCCGTCGCGCCGAAAAGGGTGAAACGCCGATCAAGCAGCACCTGCTGCTGACGCGCTACAACCCGAATCGCGTCGAAGCCGGCGAAATGCTCAGCGTGAAGGACGTCGAGGACATCCTCGGTATCAACGTCGTCGGCGTGATTCCGGAATCGGAAAACGTGCTCGCCGCATCCAATGCCGGTGTACCGGTGATTCTCAACGACGACTCCAATGCCGGTCTCGCCTACAAGGATACGGTTGCCCGCATCCTCGGTCGCGAGCTTCCGCTACGTTTCGTCGAGCCGGTCAAGAAGGGCTTCCTCAAGCGCGTCTTCGGAGGTTGAGCATGGGTATTCTCGATTTCCTGAAGCGCAAACCCGAAGCGACTGCGGGCGTAGCCAAGGAGCGACTGCGCATCATCGTGGCCCAGGAGCGCTCCACGCGCGGCGGTCCCGACTACCTGCCGCTGCTGCGTAACGAGCTGCTCGAAGTCATCCGCAAGTACGTCAATGTCGACGTCGATGCCGTGAACGTCACGCTCGACCGCGACAGCGGTCACGAGGTGCTCGAACTCTCGGTCGCCCTTCCCGACGGCAAGCCCGCCACCTCGGCATGAACGTATCCGATCCCGCCGACGCGGTCCTCCGCGTCGGCGCCATCGGCTTCGACGAACCGCGCGTCCTGCTCGCCCGCTACGGCCTGATGCTCATCGAGGTCGCGGATGGCGACGCCATTCCCGGCAGTTTCTGGGGCGACACCGAGGCCGGCATCATCGGCACGACGGTCTACGCCCGTGCCGATACGCCCGTGCACTCGCTACTGCACGAGGCCTGCCACCTCATCGTGCTTCCCGAAGACAAGCGTGCCCTGGTGCATACCGACGCCACGGACTCCATCGAGGAAGAAGACGCGACCTGCTACCTGCAGATCGTCCTCGCCGGGCAATTGCCGTCCGTCGGTTCCACACGCCTGATGGAAGACATGGACCGCTGGGGTTACACCTACCGACTGGGTTCAACGCGTGCGTGGTTCGAGCAGGATGCACCGGAAGCGCAAGCGTTCCTGCGCGAGCGCGGCTTGCCAACGCGTTCCTTGTAGGAGCCGATTCATCGGCGATCCCGCGGCAGCGGGCAAGACCGTCGCAAGCTCTCAATCGCCGATGAACCGGCTCCTGCCAGGCGAGGGCTGCCGTCAACCGGACTAACCCGGCTCGTTGCGCTCGATTTGCGACACGACGCTCGAAGCGGCGCCAGCCTGCGTGCGAGCGAGGCGACGGCGCTCGAGCGTGGCGTAACAGATCCACGCGGCCAGGCCGATCAGGCACATGCATGTGGTGCCGATGGCGAGGGCGAGCATGCTGCCGGACAGCGCCGGCGAGAGTACGCCGGCGACGACGGCCGTGAACATCAGGCTGCCGAAGGCCTGGACGGACGACACCCCACCGCGCTGCTCGGGGAAGCGATCGAGCAGGAGCAGGGTCAGGGTCGGAAAGGCCAGTTGTACGCCACAGCCATAGAGAGCCAGTGGCAGGGTGGACCACGGCACGCGTGGATGGTCCAGCGTCAGCGCGAGGATCAGGTTCAGGGCACACGACGACAGCATGGCCGCGTAACCCCAGTTCACCGTGCGCGCCGCACTCGCCCGCCCGGCCACGCGGCCGGAAACGAAGGCACCGAAGACCATCCCGCTGACGACCGGGACAAACAACCAGGGGAAGCCATCGGCGCCCAGATGGAGCAGGTCACGGATCAGCTGCGGTGCCGACGCGATGTAAAGGAACAGGCCGGCGAAGTTGATCGAACTGGCGATCGCCAGCGGCCAGAACGGCAGGTCGCGAAGAATCGTCAGGTAGCCGTGCAACAAGGGCCGCGGTCGGAACACCGTGCGCTTTTCCTTCGGATGCGATTCGACCAGCAGGCGCGCCACACTCACCGTGAGCGCCACAGTGAAGGCAGCCAAGGCCCAGAAGATGCCCCGCCAGCCATCGATGCCGAGCAACCACGCGCCGATGATCGGGGCGATGGCCGGCGCCACGCCGAAGATCATCATTACCTTCGACATCATCCGCTGGGCCTCTTCGCCCTGCATGGTGTCGCGCACGACGGCACGCCCGATGACGATGCCCGCGCCGCCGCACATGCCCTGGACGATGCGGCAGCCAAGCAGGAAGCCGAACGTCGGTGCCATCGCCGCGCCCACCGAGGCGACGGCATAGATGGCCATGCCGGTCACGATGACCGGCTTACGCCCGTAGGCATCCGACAGGGCGCCGTGAAACAGGCTCATCACGGCATAGGCAAGCAGATACACGCTGAGCAGCTGCTGCAAGGCCACTTCGCCCACGCCGAAATCGCGCCCGATATCCGGAAAGCCCGGAAAAATGGCGTCGATCGAGAACGGCCCGATCATGGACAGGGCCGCCAGCAGGAACGGCAGGTAGCGCCGCAGGTCGCGGGTCGCGGAGGTCATGGACCTTCAAGGCGGTGGCAAGGGGACTGAGCGAGTATAGCTTCAAGGTTTCGGTCCATAATCGTGCCATCGAACTACGCAGGAGTTGCCGTGGGTTACACCGGTTTTCTTGCCGTCGGCATCGGCGGCGCACTCGGTTGCTGGTTGCGCTGGGGGCTGGCCATCATGTTCAACCCGCTCTTCCCGAACCTCCCGCTCGGCACGCTGGCGGCCAATCTTGCCGGCGCCCTGCTCATGGGCGTCACGCTGGGCGTGTTCGACCACTTCACTGCCTTGCCGATGGAAGCGCGGCTGCTTGTCGCCACCGGATTCCTCGGCGGCCTTACGACCTTTTCGACCTTCTCGGCCGAGGCCACCGGCTTGCTCCTTCGCGAGCAGTACGGCTGGTTCGCCGCGCATATCGGGTCAAACCTGGTCGGCTCCATCGCCATGACGATTGCCGGCCTCTTCATTACACGCGGAGTACTGAAGCACTTTTAAGCGCCACGCCGCGCGGGGCGGCGAGAGGATCACCAGGGATCACATCGATGAGCCACGATTCTTCTTCTCTCAAGGCACGGGCGCAGGCCCTGCTGGAACAGGCCGGCATCACCCTCGGCGGAAACCGGCCTACCGACCTCGTCGTGCATGACGAGCGCACCTATCCCCGCGTATTCGCGCACGGCTCGCTAGGCCTGGGCGAGGCCTATATGGAAGGCTGGTGGGACGTCGGCGACCTCCCGGCCTTCTTCGCCCGCGTACTCGGCTCCCATGTCGACGACTCGCTGCGTACGCTGGACACCCTCGTCGCGCACCTGAAGGCGCGTTTCCTCAACCTGCAGCGCGGCGACCACGCCTGGGACGTGGGTCGGCAGCATTACGACCTGGGCAACGACCTTTTCGAAGCGATGCTGGGCAAGCGCATGGTCTATTCCTGCGGTTACTGGGCGAACGCAAGCAACCTCGACGATGCCCAGGAAGCCAAGCTCGACCTGATCTGTCGCAAGTTGCGCCTGCGTCCTGGCCAGCGCCTGCTGGACATCGGTTGCGGCTGGGGCGAGGCCCTGAAGTACGCGGCGGAACGCTATGGCGTGAGCGGCGTCGGCGTGACCATTTCGAAGGAACAGGCCGAGTACGCGCGCGAACTGTGCAAGGGCCTGCCGATCGAGATCCGCCTGCAGGACTACCGCGATCTCGACGAACGCTTCGATGCGATCCTGTCGGTAGGCATGTTCGAGCATGTCGGCGGGAAGAACTACCGCACCTGGTTCGAAGTGGCGCGGCGTTGCCTGCATCCCGAGGGACTGGCTGTCCTGCATTCCATCGGCAGCAACGAACAGCCGGGCCGGCCCGACCCATGGATCGAGAAATACATCTTCCCGAACTCGGTCATACCGGCGATGAGCCAGGTGGCGACCGCGCTTGAAGGGCTGTTCGTGGTCGAGGACTGGCACAACTTCGGCACCGATTACGATCGCACGCTCACCGCGTGGCTGGCCAACTTCAACGCGGCGTGGCCGCAACTGGCCGGACGTTACGACGAGCGGTTCCGCCGTATGTGGCAGTTCTACCTCGGTTGCTCGGCCGGTATCTTCCGCAGCCGACGCGATCAGCTGTGGCAGCTCACCCTCTCGCCCAGGGGTGTTGCCGGCGGGCTCCGCGTACCGCGCTGACGCCGCGACGACTTCGTGCCCCGTACGGTCGGGGCATGAACGAGCGGGCGAACGCCAGCGGCGGCGTGGTGGAAACAGACGTACCGGCCCGGCTGGACCGCCTGGCGTGGGGACGCTTTCACACGCTCGTCGCCGTCGCGCTAGGCATCACCTGGATACTCGATGGCCTGGAAGTCACGATCACCGGGTCGATCGCCGGGGCGCTGAAGTCCAGCCCGGTACTGCACCTCAGCGACATGCAGGTGGGACTGGCCGGCAGCCTGTATCTCGTCGGCGCCGTCGCCGGGGCGCTGGTCTTCGGTTGGCTGACCGATCGCCTGGGCCGCAAGAAGCTCTTCACCGTCACGCTCGGCCTGTACCTCGTCGCGACAGCCGCGACCGCGTTCTCGCCGAGCTTCGTCACCTTCGTGATCTTCCGCATGCTGACCGGGGCCGGCATCGGCGGCGAGTACGCCGCCATCAACTCAGCCATCCAGGAGCTGATCCCGGCCCGCTACCGTGGGCATACCGACCTGGTGATCAATGGCAGCTTCTGGGTGGGTGCGGCGATGGGTGCCCTCGGTGCCGTCGCCCTGCTCGACGGCGGCTTGGTCTCCGCCGAAATCGGCTGGCGGCTCACCTTCGGCCTGGGCGCGATCCTCGGCCTGGGCGTGCTCGTGCTTCGACACTGGGTACCGGAAAGCCCCCGCTGGCTGATGCTCCACGGACGCATCGACGAAGCCGAGGCGGTCGTCGCGCAGATCGAACAGCGGCTGGGCGTTCCACCGCCGTCGGAACCGTTGCCGACGCTGCGCCTGCGGCCCCGCCGACTGACCCTTGGCGCCGTCGCTACCACCTTGTTTCGCGACTATCCAAAGCGGACCGTGCTCGGCCTGATCCTCATGGCCACCCAGGCGTTTTTCTACAACGCGATCTTCTTCACGTACGCGCTGGTGCTCGGGCGCTTCTACGGTGTCGCCGACGCCGATATCGGTTTCTACCTGTTGCCCTTCGCCGCGGGCAATTTCCTCGGCCCGCTGCTGCTGGGGCGGCTGTTCGACACGGTGGGACGAAAGCCGATGATCGCCATCACGTATGCCATGTCCGGCCTGCTCCTGTTCGCCACGGCGTGGTTGTTCGTCCACGGCAAGCTGGATGCCCGTACACAGACCATGGCGTGGAGCGTCGTGTTCTTCTTTGCCTCGGCGGCGGCGAGCTCCGCGTACCTCACGGTGAGCGAGAGCTTTCCGCTCGAGCTCCGTGCCCTCGCCATCGCGCTGTTCTACGCCTTTGGCACGGCGCTCGGCGGCGTGGTCGGGCCATGGTTTTTCGGCTCTCTCATCGGCACGGGCGAACGTGAGGCCATCGGTTGGGGCTATGCCCTTGGTGCCGGCCTCATGCTGCTGGGCGCGGCCGCCGCCCTAGCTCTCGGGATCGCTGCCGAGCGGCGTCCGCTGGAGGATATCGCCGCTCCGCTCGGGCGCGCCGACTGACCGTAGGAAACGCCTGCGCAACAGGCTCCGGATGAAGTAGAGCGCGGGCTGTGGGTCGTCCCGCCGAAAGGTATGCAGGTGCGCCCTCGCCCACTGGCTCAGCACGCGCAACCAGGGCAGCCGTTGGCGCTTTCGCAGGGCGAGCACCGTCGGGATATCGTGGTAGAGGTCGACGCAGGCCACGCCCTCCGGGTAAGCACGCGTCGCACGCGTCACCGGGAGTCCCTGCGCATCCTGCCAGGCCATCTCGCACACGTTCATGCCGCAGCGTGCGGCGAACTCGACGTAAGTCCACGCGCGCGTGTTCACCTCGATGATGCGATAGACGCCGTCGCGCGGATCGCGTTTGAATTCGGCGCTGAAGATGCCCCGATAATCCAGGCCATCCAGCAGGCGGCGCAAATGATGGACCGCGTCCGGCAGGATCGCGAGTGGCACGGAGTGACAACACGAGCTGTTGCCGAAGTCCGGTGGCGACATGCGCAGGCGCCGTCGGGCGAAGACGCCGGCATACGCGCCATGCCTGTCGCGAAAGCCATCCACGAAGAAATGCTCGCTGGCCGGACCGGGAACGTATTCCTGGGCCATCACGCTGAAGCCCTGCGCATGCAGACGCGCCCACGTTTCGCGCAGCGCCTCGGGGTTGTCGACCCAGATCCCTTTCACGCCGGTGACATCGCTGAAGCGCTGTGAGTTCACGGGCTTGACGAAGACCCGGTCCATCGCGTCGAACGGGATGGTTTCGATGTCTTCCAGGCAGGCGATGCGATACGTCCGCGGATGCGGAATGTGCGCGGCCGCCAGGTAACCGGCGAAGACCGCCTTGTCCTGCAACAGCTCCTGGGCGTCGCGGCTGGACGTGCTGACCAGGAAACGCTCGCCGAGCCCGGTCGACGGCAGGTCGGCGAGCCAGAGCGCGGCATCGTCCGCGCCGGGAATGATGACGGCCCTGTCCAGCGGCATCGCCCGTAACGCGGCGAGCGCCTGTTCGCCCGGTTGGCCATCCCACGGGTCGCTGCCCGGCGTCGGCCGGTACCAGCGCGAACGGGTGACGAGATCGCCGGGTGGGCAGGCCACATAGGCGGGAATACCGGCGATCTGAAGGCAGCGAAGGATACCCAGCGCAGTGGGTCCGCGCCCCATGACAATGGCGGGTATCCGCTCGTCGCCGCACGTAATCATACCGCCCCCTGTGGCGGGTTCCGACGCCGGAATGGCGCACCCTGCAAGGGGAATGTGACATCGGTGAGGGCGACCGGCCAGATCGCCACACGGCCTATGCCCTATCGGTTGGCGCCACGCTGTTCGGCGAGGGCCGCATCGATGGCCGCATCCATGGCCAGTGTGCCCGCGCGCAGGGCGGCGCCGTCGATCAGCTCGAGCACGTCCGCGAGGCCAGCCGACGACCCGGCGGCCGCGGGTGGCCTCGCTGCCGTGCCGGCAGCCTCCGCACTCATTTCGGTGGCGTACTTCACGATCTTCACGGGACGGCCGTTGGCGTCGAAGATCGGGTTGTACGTTGCCTGTATCCAGACCACGACCTGGCCCTTGGCCAATCGTCGATACAGCCCGGCCTCGTGAAGGCCGGACCGCAAGCGCCGCCAGAAGCCGATATAAGCATCCGAACGGCTTTCGTCCTGATCGACGAAAACACTGTGGTGTTTGCCGACGATTTCATCGAGGCGGTAGCCGGTGAAGCCAAGGAATACGTCGTTCGCGTCGAGGATCATGCCGTCGAGCGAGAATTCCACCACACCCTGGGTACGATCGATCGCTTCCACCCGCTGCTCGCGCGTGGCGACCGCCGTGCGCTCGTCGGAGATATCGCAGGCATACAGGAGCACGGACGAAATCCTTCCGCCCCGGCCGGCGACCGGAATGTAGACGGCCTGGAACCAGACCTCTCGCCCCTGGGCGCCCAAGGCGCGATAGGTGCCAGCGACCTGCTCGCCACGGGCAAGGGCTCGCCAGAGGTGCTCCGCATCATCCAATGGGAAGAAGCGGCTGTGGGGCTGGCCGACCACAGCCTCCGCACGGCAGCCGAGTGCCGCAAGGAAGCGCTCGTTGACCGAGCGCACGACACCATCCAGGCCGAACTCGACGACCGACTGGCTGCGCGAAAGCGCGGCGATGATCGCGCGCTCCGTGCGGGCGGTGCGTCTGCCGCGCACCCATCCGAACATACCCATCGTCGCGCCCCGTACTGCAATGTGATTCAAACTGGCTTATCGGCCGGAGGCGGTCCGGGCTTTAGGCGAACGATACCAGTTTCGTCATTTCACATTTGCCCGTCGGCCACGGCGAACGGAACCACCCCCGGGTCACGGGACTCACTGGCCTGGCGTCGCATCGGCGCTGCGGGACGCGGCACCGAGGGTGACGTGCGCCCCAGGGTGATGTTCTTCGAGGCGCGAACCTCCCGGTTCGCGAAGGTCCAGATCTCGCCGGTTTCGGTGACGAATACCGTCCAGTAAAGGTCCGACTCCGGACCGTAGTCGATCAGGAAATGGGCGAAGCCCTCCCCCTTGGGGGTATTCATCGGAAGCGGTGGGTTCAGTTGCAGCATGATGTCCTCCTCGTGTGCCGATTAGCTCCAACAGCGCGTGGGGCCGGAGTGAACGTGCCGTCGATCACGCATCACCGGACGCGGACACCACTTTTCGTCGCGGGTGGGTAACATGGCGCCATCCGAGCGAAGGTCCATCAGGGGATACAGGGCGTGCAGGCACGTAATTTTGCGGTATCGGTTGTCCAGCCCGGTGGCAAGGTCGCCATCGAGATCGAATTCAACGAAAAAATCCACGGGCTTTCCGGCGACACGCTGTGGCTGTCCCTGGAGGACGATGCCAGCCTCGCGGATGCAGAAGCGCTACGCGCCCTGCTCGAACGGGTGGGTCACCGCCTTACGGTGACGAACGTACGCGCCTGACCGGCGCCGTCGCGGCGTCCGTCACGGTGGTCACCGCGACGGCCAGCGGTACCACCACCGGCGCCAGCCGGTGGTTCACGCCATGTACTTTTCGGCAGCCGAGGCAATGGCGGGTCATGCCCAGGCCACGCCGGGACGCACGCGGGGTGCTCAGGAGACAGCCGCAGACATAGCAGCTGGCGATCGCGCCGCGATCCCATAGCTTGACGCGAACGGCCTGCACGGCCACCCAGCCTACCGCCGCCGTGACCGACCCGGCGACGATCCAGCCCGGGAGGTTGGAATACAGGGAGAGGATGCCGAGGTCCCCGGGCATCTGCTGTACCGCCTTCATCGCCGTCGCCGCGATCGCACCGACGCCAAGGACCATCAGGCCCGGCGAAAACATCCGAAAGTACATCCGTCCGGCGTACGACATGTGGCTCCCCTTCCCCAGCCGGATGCTCCCGGCGGGGTCAGGTTGGAGGCTACAGGGTCTACCCGCCGTGAACGAGCGACGGTCAGGCCGCGGCCGTCCCGAACGACGGCGGCCGGTCGGCCTTTGCCTTGCCGAACGCCTCGTTCGGCGTGTCGCCCATGACGAAGCTCAGGGTGCCACCGGCGACCAGCTCCTTATGGGAAATCCAGCTCCTGGTCCACGGCTGTCCGTTCCAGCTCACCGACTGGATGTACGGCCGGCCGGGGCCATTGCCCTTCGCCTCGATCACCAGCGTCCGGCCCCCGCCCACCTGCACTTCCGCGCGGTCGAGGAGCGGGCTGCCGAAGACGTAATTCGTGCTGACCGGATCGACCGCGTACAAGCCCATCGCGCTGATCACGTACCACGCGCTCATCTGGCCGCAGTCTTCGTTGCCGGGGAGACCGTCGGGCTCGGGCAGGTACATGGATTCAAGGATCATGCGCACCCGCGCCTGGGTCTTGTGATGCGAGCCCGAGTACGCGTAGAGGTAAGGCATGTGGTGACCCGGCTCGTTGCCGAAGGCGTACTGGCCGATCATGCCGGCGATATCCGGCGGCGCATTGTCCGGAAGCGCCGGGTCCGCATTGAAGAGGCCGTCGAGCTTGGCCTCGAACGCGGTTTCGCCACCGAACAGCGTCATGTAGTTGTACACGTCATGCTGGTTGAGGAAGGTGGCCTGCCAGGCATTCGATTCGGTGAAGTCACGCCAGCGCTTCGAGTGACCGATCGCGATCGGGTCGAAAGGCAGAAGCCAGCTGCCGTCGTCGCCACGCGGGCGGACGAACTGCGTGTCCTTGTCGAACACGTTGCGATAGTTCTGCGACTGCGTGCGAAGGAGGGCTGCGTCGTCCGCATGACCGAGCGCGTCGGCCATGTGCGCGACGGCCCAGGCGTCGTACGCGTATTCGAGGGTCTTGCTGGCCGCCTCGCCTTCCTTGTCGCTGGGGATGTATCCCTTCGCGCGGAACGCCGGCAGGCCGAAGTAGTCGTCCTGCAGGGCGCGGCGACGGAGCACCGGCCAGGCTTTCGCATAGTCGATGCCGGTGAAACCCTTGGCCTGTGCCTCGGCGATCACCGGTGCGCAGTGGTAGCCGATCATGCATACGGTTTCGATGCCCTGCAGCGGCCACACGGGCGCGCCACTCGGGCTTTCCACGGCCAGACGCACGAGACCATCGACTAGGTCGGGCACGCGCTCGGGCTGATACAGCGTGAACAACGGATGCTCGGCACGATACGTATCCCACAGCGAGTAAGTGCTGTAGTTGTGGCGACCCTCGGGCAACGTGTGCACCGCCTTGTCCATGCCGCGGTAGCGACCGTCGAAGTCGCTGAAAACGGTCGGCGCGAGCATGGTGTGGTAAAGCGAGCTGTAAAACGTGCGCTTGATCTTGTCCGACGAGGACTCGATGCGGATACGCGAAAGCTCGTGCTCCCACTCAGCCTCGGCCGAGGCGCGCACGCCGTCGAAGTCCCAGCCGGGGATTTCGTTATCCAGATTGCGCATGGCGCCGTCGATGTCGACACCCGAGATGCCGACCTTCACCAGCAGGGGTTCGCTCGACGCCTTATCGAAATGCAGCGCCGCCTTCAGCTGGTTGCCCTTGATCGTGTTTGCCCCCTTGGGCAAGGCCTTGTCGTCGCTATACAGCGTGGCGCTGACGACAGGTCGCGACAGCTTCATGGCGAAGTAAATGACGCGGCCGGTCGCCCACTGGTACACGCGACGGCCGCCGACGACGGTGTCGTTGCCGACGAGGGTCAGCTCGACATCACTGAGCCGGGTCGGCGTCTCAATGTTGTCCTGGTAGCCGTGTGCGAGGTCGAGCAGGATGTGGGCCTCGCCCTCCTTCGCGAAGGTATAGCGGTGTATGCCGGCCCGCAGCGTGGCAGTGAGCTCGGCAAGGATGTCGTGCTCGGTCAGCTTCACCCGGTAGTACCCTGGATGCGCCTGTTCGCCGGTGTAATGCGAGCGGTAGCCCTTCACGTGCGTGCGATAGCCCTTCTCCGGCTTCTGCCCACCCTTGTGCTTGGCGTCGAAGCGCGACACGTAGTTCACGCCGTCGAAATCGCGGTCGCCGGGCTGCAGGCGCACCGCACCCATCGCCGGCATGACCAGGAAGTCGAGCATGTCCGCTGCGCCGGTGCCGGACAGGTGCGTATGCGAGAAGCCCATGATGGAGCCGTCGCCCTGGTGGTAGCCGGACGAACCGTCCCACTCGGCGTTGTTGGTGTCCGGGCTCAGCTGGACCATGCCGAACGGCCGCGTCGCACCCGGATAGGTGTGACCGTGGCCGCCCGAACCGACGAAGACGTCGACGTAACGCAAGACGCCATCCGCAGCGGTGCCGCCGCTGGCGGGTGGCGCGTTCAGGCCTTTGTGTACGCCACCGGCCAGTGCGGTGAGGGAACCGAGCTGACCGACGGCCGAAACAGCGGCCATCCCTTGCAGAAAACGTCGACGGGTAACCATGAATCGCTCCAGCTCAATGCCGCGTCAGACGCGGCGCAGGGAATCGGGATGCTTATCGGCGAGGTGGACGACCAGCTCGCCGAACAAGGTATTGGCCCACGCGAACCACACGCGGGTGAACTGTTTCGGATCATCCTGATCGAACGCTTCGTGCATGAAACCGGTACCGGCATGCGTGGTCTTCAGCCAGTGCAGGCACTGCCGCTGCTCGGCCACGTCGTCCGTGGTGAAGGCCTTCATCATGATCGACATCGGCCAGATCATGCGCAGGCCTTCATGCGGACCGCCGACGCCTTCCGCGGCGCTGCCCTTGAAGAAGTACGGGTTGTGCGTGCTCCAGACCCGGTCACGCGTGCGCTGGTAGCGCGCGTCGTGCGGCGCACTCTCCAGGTAGGGCATGGCGAGCAGGCTTGGCACGTTGGCGTCGTCCATGAACAGCTGGTTGCCGTAGCCGTCCACTTCGTAGGCCCAGTAATCGCCCTGCGGATCCTTGATCACACCGTACTGCTCGACGGCGGCGGCGACGTCGTCGGCCAGCGCATGGCATTCATCGGCGAACACCTGGTCGCCATAGAAGCTGGCGTGCATCTGGGCGAGACGGCGCAGGGTGACCACGGCAAACAGGTTGCCCGGAATGTTGAACGCGTAGACGGTCGCATCGTCCGAAGGGCGGAACATCTGGTGGATCATGCCCACCGGGCGGGTCGGCTGGCCGTAGCCTTTCAGGAACTGGCTCTCGGTCGGATTGGGCGACTGGCGCTGGAAGTGGTACGGACCAGGGCCTTCCTTGCGCTGCTGCTCGCGAAAGGTCGTGACGATACGACGCGTCGAAGCGCGCCACGCGTCGTCGAAGGGCTCGCGGTCACCGGTGACCTGCCAGTAACCGTGCGCGAGACGCACCGGGTAGCACAGTGAGTCGATTTCCCATTTTCGCTCGGCCACGCCGGGATGCATGTCGGTCTGGTCAGCCTGCGCCCAGTCCAGCTTGCTCTTGCCCTTGGGGTCGGGAAGGAAGGCGTTTGCGTAGGGGTCGATGGCGATGCAGCGTGCCTGCCGGCGGATAAGGCCACGGAACAGCTTGCGCAGCGCTTCGTCTTTCGGCGCCAGCGGCAGGTAAGGCCAGACCTGGGCCGAGGAATCGCGCAGCCACATCGCGTCGATATCACCGGTGACGACGAAGGTATCTTCATAACCGTCGAGACGACCGACTTCCACGGTGGTGTCGAGGGTATTGGGGAAGCAGTTCTCGAACAGCCAGGCCAGTTCCGGATCGGCAATCTTCTTCTTCGTCGTGGCGATCAGCGCTTCGACGGCGTCGCTGGTGAACTTGCGCTGGGCAACCGGCGGACGCTTGCCGGGAAACCGCGAGGCGGCGAATGCCCCTGCACTGATGCCGCCGACCATGGCGACACTGGGAACCAGCGACATCCACTTGATGAGATTGCGACGACTGGGATTCACGGCTGGCTTTCCTTCAGGGCATCGATCAGTGAGCGTACCGACAAAGCGTGACGAAGCGTATCGAGAGCGACCTTGCCGTCGATCGCGATATCGACGCTCTCGCCAGGCAGCAGGTCGAAAGCGTTATCGGACAGGCGCACGTCGAGGTCGCCCGTGTCGATCCAGACCCCACGCGCCAGTCGCTTCGCGGTGACTGTCAGGACGAGACCGTGCCCGCTGTCGCGCAGTGTCGTGGCGAGCTCGGGTGTCGGCAGGGCAAGCGTGCGCGCCGCGCCAAAATACAGCAGATGATGCGCAACGGTCTGACCCTTCTCGACCAGGTCGAAGGCCACTACGGTGTGTCGTGGATCGGCACCCTTGAGCAGCGTGGGATCGTCAAAGTGCCCCGCACTCGTACTGGTGAGAGCAGCGGCGTGCACGGCCTGGCTCTCGTCGCGCAACAGCTTGCCACCCATGTCGTAGACACGCGTGCGCAGCGTGGCCTCGAAGTCGGCGGTGCGATCGGACACGGCGAACACGTCGGTCTTGCCGTCGCGGCGCAGCGGCACGATATCGACCGGCGCGTAGAAGCGCTTCGCGTGAAACTGCAGGGCTTTCCAGCGATTGAAGTAATCCACGCTGGCCCAGGAGGCGCCCGGCCAGACATCGTTGAGCTGCCAGTACAACGAGCCCATGCTGCGCGGCCGCGCACTGCGCAGGTGCTCGGCCGCCAGCTCGATTCCTTCGGCCTGCATCACCTGGCTCAGGTAAACGAACGAGGGGAAATCCTTCGGCTCGCCGTATTCCTGACGGATGTACAGCAGCAGGCGCTGGTTGCCGTCACCGTTGGCGAACTTCTGGTGGGCGCGCATCACCTTCGATTCCGGCGCCATGTCGCCGGCTTCGGCGAAGGCCTTGATCGTCGCCATCACCGGGAAGGACTGCAGCCCGTACTCCGACTGGAAGCGTGGGGTGACATCCAGGTAATGGGAAATCGGTTCGGAGCCAGACCACACCTTCCAGTAATGGAAGTCACCGTCGTTCTCCACATTGGCTTCGCCGTCGTAGTCGGTGCTGGGCGAGCTGGCCCAGTACGGCGTCTGCGGTGACAGATCGCCGACCACCTTGCGCAAGGTCTTGCCGAACAGCTCGCGCATACCCTCGTCGAGACGGCGCACTTCGTCGGCATTGACGAATTTGCGGAAATCCTCGCGATCCGGCCAGGAGTCCCAACCTGTCTGGACTTCGTTGTTACCGGCCCAGAGCACGATGGACGGGTGGTCGCGCAGGCGGGTGACCTGCTCCACCGCTTCGACCCGCGAGCTTTCGCGAAAGGCCGGGTCGTAAGGCGTGATGGCACCGCCGAACATGAAGTCCTGCCAGATCATCAGGCCCATGCGGTCGGCCGCGGCGTAGAACGCGTCGTCCTGATAGGTGCCACCACCCCACATGCGCAGCATGTTCATGTTGGCATCGCGCGCGGACCGCAGGAGGGCCTCCATGCGCGCCGGCGTTACCCGCGCGGGGAAGCTGTCGAACGGAATCAGGTTGGCGCCCTTGGCGAAAATCGGCACACCGTTGACGACGAACGCGAAGCCCCTGCCCCACTGATCCTTGTCGCGGCGGAGTTCCACGCTGCGTAGGCCGGTCTCGCGGTCGGCGTCGGCGACCATCGCGCCACCCGTGCTTACGCTCGCGTGAAAGCGATAGAGGTTCGGGTCGCCGTAGCCGACGGGCCACCAGCGCTGCGGGTGGTCGATATCGATGGGCACGGCGACGTGGTTTTCACCCACCGTCAGTGCGACGTCGCGTTCCTGCACGCCGTGCGTGCCGTTCGGCGCGGTCCACTCCACGGCAACCTTGACCGGGCCGGCCTTGTCGGCCCGCAGATCGAGCTGCGCTTCGACATGCGCGTTGGCTTCATCCACCTTCGCCTGGGCGATATGGAAGTCTGCAAGCCGCAAGTCGTCCCAGCTTTCCAGGCGCACGGGGCGCCAGATGCCGGCAGCGAGATAACGCGGACCCCAATCCCAGCCGTAGTGGTAGTTGGCCTTGCGGACGTAGTTAGAGGTCTGCTTGCCTTTCGGCTCGTCGCCGAAGGACGAATCGAATTCACCCGGCAGCGCATAGGGCTGTTTGAGGAGCCACGGCTGCAGGCGGGCGATGGGTGACTGGAAATGCACCAACAGCGTGTTGCTGCCGGGATGGAGCGTCTCTTTCACCGGCAGGCGCCAGCGACGGAACATATTGTCCGCGGCGAGCAGCTTCTTGCCGTTGAGGCTGACCTCGGCAAAGGTGTCGAGGCCGTCGAAAACGAGATCGACGTGGCCGCGCTTGAGCGCGGCCACGTCGACGTCGAAGGAAAGCTGGTAGTCCCAGTCGGCGAGGCCGATCCACTGCAGACCGGCTTCGTTGTCGCGCCAGAACGGATCGCCGATCCGTCCCAGCGCCAGCAGGTCCGTCTGGACGGCACCCGGCACGATGGCCGGTTGCCAGTCCGTCGGGGCCTTTTGCGCGATCGCTGGCACCGCCCCGGGAGCGAGGTGGAACCGCCAACCGGCGGAGAGGTCTCTCTCCACCGGCGTGGCCGCCGTGGCGGCACTGGCGACAAGCCAGGCCACCACCGCCAGCGACGCGCGGCGCATCACAGCTTGAAGCCCATCGTCAGCGTGTACGTCCGGCCGTTCTTGTAGGCATTGAGCGGCTCGGCCGGCGTGTTGTTGTACACGTAGTACGTTTCGTCGAGCAGGTTGGTGCCATCGAGCGAAATACGCATGTGGTCATTCACCTGGTAGCCGATGGAAGCGTCGAGTTCACGGAAGATACCAGTGATCTGCGCCGACTCCAGCTGTGCGATCTGGGTGAAGTACGCCGAGCGCCAGCTATACGTAATGCGCGCATCCCACGGGCCCTTCTCGTAGTACGGGCTGAGGTTGAACGCGTTCTTCGAGTTGTACGGCAGCGGGAAATCGTTGCTCGTGCTCGCATCGGAATACGTGTAGTTGGCCAGCATGCCGAAGCCGTACTTGAAGGTCTGCTGATAGGTAAGCGACAGACCCTTGACCTTGGCCACGCCGGCATTCACCGGAATCTCCATGTCATACACGTCGTCGCGCAGGTTGGTCAGGTTGTAATGCGTCTGCTTGACGTTGGTGTTGAGGATGTAGCCGGAGATGCGACGGAAGAACGCCTCGGCGGACAGCACGCTGTTCTCGGAGAAGTACCACTCTGCCGACGCATCGTAGTTGGTCGACTTGTACGGCTTGAGGTCGGTGTTGCCACCGGAGCCGGTGAGCGTGCGGTCGTCCAGCGCGATATACGGGGTCATCTCCTGATAACGCGGGCGGGCCATGGTCTGGGCCGCGCCGAAACGCAGCGTCACGTCTTCGATCGGGTCATAGGCGATGTTGAACGACGGCAGCCAGTCGTGATACGCGCTGCGCTTGTTCACCGGCGTGTACTGATCCGGGCCGATGCTGTTGTAACCGTTGACCGTGTCACGCGTGCGGTAATAACGCACACCGAGGTTGCCGCGGTAGGAATCACCGGAGAAGTCGCCCTGGATGTAGAAGGCTCGGTTCTGCTCGGCGATGCTGTAGGTGGCCTTCGGATCGAGCGGCGTGCTGGTGACCAGGCTGTTGACGTAGTCCTTCAGGCCACCGCCGCTGATCGTGTTCCAGTTGGCCATGCTGCCCGTGCCGTCGAGACCGCCCAGGTAGCCGCTCGGCGTACCGCCGCCTTCGAGATCGGCCAGCGAAACACCGCTGCCGTCCGGCGAGGGGATGCGAGCCGCATAAGCGTCCTGACCGTTCAGGTGATTGGTCGCCTTGATGCCGACCTCGATCTGGTTCAGCGGACCCCACGACACGTCATGGCGGAAGTCGGTCTGGAAATAGCGCTCGCGATCGTAGCTGGGGGCGTAGCTGAAGCCCGCGCCGTGGGCGAGCATCGCCGTCGCGTCGTTGGGGCTGTTGAAGTTGATCTGCGGGTGCTGGCCGTCGAGGTTCCAGTTGTAGCCACCAAAGCCCTGGAACTGCGCATTCCAGATGCCCTCGGAACCACCGGTGGAACCGGTGTAACCGACCTGGCTCGTCGCCGACCAGCCGTCACCGTACCAATCGGCGCGCAGCTGTGCGGTGCCGGTATTGACCTTGGACTCACGCTCGTAACCGTCGAGGTAGGTCGCCGCACCCGGACCGTACGAACCGCTCGTGCCGACGCCATTCTGGAAGTTGAGGGCGGTGGCGTCGGGCGCGCTGCCGGACCAGTCGCCGTAATGGCTCTGGTTGAAGTTGTCGAACTTCTCGGTGACGTAAAGGCCGGTGAAGTTCAGCTCGAACGCGTCGTTCGGCTTCCACTGCAGGTCGGTCGATACACCGTCGCGCTTGCGCTGCTGCTGGAACCACGCCGTGTTGATCGCGGTCGGATACACGCCCTTGGTGCCCGGCGCGACGACATTCGGATTGAACTGGTGATTCGGGTCGGTATCGGTCGGATCGTTCGCGCGCTGGTAACCGAAGACCTCGGTGCCCTGGCGATCGATGATGCGATCGGAATGCATGACCGAGCCGAGCACGCCGAAGGTGGAATCGTTGTTCTTCCAGCTATAGAGCGCGGACGCATTCGGCTTGCCGGTATCGGCGCGGTCGTTGTAACCGTAGCTGACGGTACCGGTCAGCGTGTTCGCCTTGAGGTCGAGCGGCTTACGCGTATTGACGATGACGGTACCGCCGATGCTGCCCTCGTCGAGGTTCGCCTGCGGGGTCTTGTAGACCTGGGCGTTACCGATGATTTCCGAGGTGAGCAGGCTGTAGTCGAACGAGCGGCTGTCCGGGTTGTTCGGATCCGAGGTCCAGTTGGTCGACGCAAGGGTCTGACCGTTCAGGAGCAGGCGGTTCAGCGCCGGATCCGTACCGAGGATGCTGACCTTGTCGCCTTCGCCGAAGTTGCGGTCGACGCTGATGCCCGGGAGATGGGACAGCGATTCGGCCACGTTGCGGTCCGGGAACTTGCCAACATCCTCAGCGGAAATGGCTTCGATGATGGAATCCGAATTGCGCTTGAGGTCCAGGGACTTCTGCAAGCTGGCACGAATGCCCGTGACCGTGATGCCGGCGAGGTCCGCGGCATTCTGTGCGTCGGCATCGGTGGCCGGGGTCTTGGCTGGCTCCGCCTTCTTGGGAGTCGTTGAGGAGGGCGGGTTCGTCGCGCCGGCGTCCTGCGCCATGGCGGAGCCCGTGGCGAACAGCCCGGCCATGATGGCCATGGAAAGGGCGCTAATCCGGTAATTCACTGCTATCTCCTGGGGATGAGAATGTTTTTTCGGGACGAACGACACCGCGCAAGCTTTCGCCTGCGTTCGTCGACCGTTCCATTGAATGAGTCACTTGCCCTGCGCGCCGGGGGACCCCGGCCGGTTGCTGTTGCAACCTTGTTACGAGGCGGATTTTTAGGGCCCAGTGACAACGTTGTCAACCGATTTTTTAACTCGATCTAAAGTCAGACAAATGATTACAAATGACTGTTAGCAAACGATTTAGTGAAATTATGAAAATACTGCACTGCGGAAAATCTCATAGGGCATTTGGATCGATCCATGCGCGGGCAAGACATTCGATGGCCACGCGTAAACGAATGCTTTCTCTAGGCTTTTCTATGACTTCACGGGAAAGTGACGTGGATGGCCGCCCGGACGACCCTCTTTGCTGCGCTGCAGCGAGGAAAACGGCATATCCAATGCCAACCGGCCGATGAACGACATCGGCAAGTCCTTGCGGAATGTCGATTGATACAGCCATCGGTCACCTGTTTTCGTCGAAGCTGAACGCACGAAGGCCCACGAACGAGCAAAGGAACTCATGGTGATCAAGCGATTCGCACTGGATGTCTCGGTGATGTCCGTCCTATCCGTGTCACTCATCGGCGCCCTTGCGGGTTGCCAGCGCCAGGCGCCGGCCGACGCGCCAGCGCCGGTAGCGGCGGCAACCGCGCCCGCGGCCGAAGCGGCACAGCAACCCGCCTATCAGCAGCCGACGGCAGAGCAGCTCTTCGCCCTGGTCGCGCCGATTGCCCTGTTCCCCGATCGCCTCGTTGCGCAGACCCTCGCCGCGTCCACCCACCCGGACGACGTCGGGCAAGCTCGTGATTTCCTGCAGCAGAACCGCAACCTCACCGGCAGCGCCTTGATCGACGCCGCCGACGGCCAGCCCTGGGATCCGAGCGTGAAGTCGTTGGTCGCTTTCCCCGCCGTGCTCGATCAGCTTGCCAACAACACGGAGTGGACCGCCGCGCTCGGCGCTGCCTATGCCAGCGAACCGACCGATGTCATGAATGCCATCCAGGTCATGCGCGGTCGCGCCCGGGCACACGGCAATCTCCAGAACTCCGCCCAGCAGGTCGTCCAGATCGATCAACGTGGGGCCTCCGACGACGAGACCGTCGCCGACGACAACGGCATCGTCGCCGCGCCCGCGCAGACCATCCTCATCGAGCCTGCCGAGTCGGACGTGGTCTACGTGCCCGATTACGATCCGGACGCCGTGTATGGCGAGCCGATCGTGACGCGCGTCTACTCGCAAGGCTGGTACGAGGAGCCGCGTGAGCGCAGCGACCTCGTCACCACCGGCCTGATTTCGTTCGGCGCCGGCGTGCTGGTCGGCGAGCTGTTCGCGTCGCACGGACACCGTGAGCCGCCGCGCTGGGGTTGGAATTCGTGGAATACGTCGTGGGGCGGTGGCCGCCCCGGCGGTCCACACTACGGCCGCCCGGCGATCGTCTACGACAACCATCCGTACCCCGTGAACCGAACGACGGTGATCAACCGAACGGTCAACATCAATCGTTCGGTGAACATCGATCGCTCGAACCACATCGATAACCGGCACGACTTCAATAACAACAACATCGACAACCGTCGGCAGGCAGCGCCTGTCGCAAACGGGGCCCGACCGGCGCCGCCCGATTACGCGCATATGCAACGTCCGAACTTCACTGCCGGCATGACCCGCCCGACCGCGCCGAACGCACGCCCTGCCCTACCGCCGCCTCAGCGCCAGCAGGTCCAGGCTGCCCAGGGCCAACGTGCGGATGGACGAGGTCCGGAGTCTGGCCAGCGCCCCGGCAGTCCCGCCGAGGCGCGCAACACCAATGCTGCGCAAGCCTTCCATCCCGGGCAGCCGCAGCCCGGCCAGAACGTCTCGCGCAACGAACCGACGCGTTTCGATCCGCACCAGCAGACGCCGGGACAGGTGCCGCACGTGGACCCACGCGAACAGCAGCGGGCCGCTCAGGCCGCTCAGGCCGGACGCCAGGAAGCACGCCCCCCGCAGGTCGCACAGCCCGCGCGCGTCGATCCACGCCAGCAACAGGCGGCACAGGCAGCCCAGGCGCAGCAGCAGGCAAACGCCCGCAATCAGGAGGCCGAACGCTCGCGAGCGGAAGCTCAGCAGCGCGCCGCGGCAGCGCCCCGGCCCCAGCCCGTCGCGCAGCCGCAACGTCCGCCACAGTTCGATCGCCAGCCTGCACAGGAGCACCCGATGCCGCAGCAGCGCGAAGCACCGCAGCGCGTGGAGCAGCAGCAACGTCCGCAGCCGCAACGGCAGGAAGTGCAGCGCGAACAACAGCGCCCGGCTCCGACGCCGCGTCCCGAACCGCAGCACGAGAATCACGCACCCGCGGCGAAGCCCGCACCGCCTGCGAAGCATGACAAGCACGACGATCACTGAGGCTGTGCGGCAAAAGAAAGTTCATCGTGGATTACCGGGACCCGGGCGCTCGGCTTTCGGGCCGAGCTTCTTTCGCACCTCGCCCACAGCTCGCCTTCGGCTTCGCGGGTGGCTCGGCTCCGCCATCGCTCTCTACACTTGGGCGTCTCGCGGGGAGACCTTGGTGCCCACCCTCGCTGCTCAGACACGTCCTCCGCGTTCGAAAAGGAAGGCCGCTCACGCGGCCCGTGTACCTAACTGGCCTACGGCCGCTCCACTTGTGCGGAACTCGCCTCGAGGGTGGACACCAAGGTCTCTCACGACGATACGGTCAGCGGGAAGGAGAGCCGTTGGCGTGGGTGTGGCCGCCCAAGCGGACCGTTACGGCGGTCGTGCTGGCATGTCATTTCCGGCTCGGTGAGCCTTCGTACCCACCGCGCTGCCTCGCGAGGACGACCGCGACCGGCGCGACGCGGTTGACCGTTCCGCGATGCCGACGAGCCAGCAGCCGAAGCGGCGTTGCTTCGTCGGCTCGACCCGCGCGAACCTCAAGGATGGGAAGAGTCTTCGGTGCCCATCCTCGAGGCGAGTTCCGCACAAGTGGAGCGGCCGCAGGCCAATGAGAACATGGTCCGCGCAGCGGACTTTCCGGTACGAAACGCGGAGGACGTGTCTGAGCAGCGAGGGTGGGCACCGAAGGCTCTGCGCCGCGACGTCCACGTAATTCCGCGATGAACCAAAAAAGGGCCCGGCATATGCCGGGCCCTTCGTTCAAGCGAACGCGACGCTGTTACTTCTTGCGCGCGCGCTTTGCGACGGCAGCCTTCTTCACGGCGGCGGGCGCTTTCTTCACCGGTGCGGCCTTGCGTGCCGCAGCGGCTTTCTTCGCCGGGGCCTTCTTCGTCGGAGCCTTCTTCGCAGAAGCCTTCTTCACCGCGACCTTGCGAGCCGGCGCGGCCTTCTTCGTGGCAGCGACGCGAACGGTCTTCTTGGCCACCGCGCGTTTGGCCGTCTTGCGGGCCGCTGGCTTCTTCTCGGCGGCTGACGAAGCGTCCGTCTTGGGCTTGGCCGTACGACGGGCATTGAGCTCCGCGGCGGAGTTCAGCGGCCGCCACGAGCGACCACCCAGTGCCAGCAGCGTGTCGGCCGAGGCCGGGCCCGCGCTGCCCGAGGCGTAGTTCGGGAAGTCGGCCGGCGTGCGCTGCGCCCAGTCGTCGAGGATCGGCTGCACGGCGCGCCAGCAGGCCTCGACCATGTCGGCGCGCTGGAACAGCGTGGCGTCACCGGTCATGCAATCGTAAAGCAGCGTTTCGTAGCCCACGTTCGGCTCGGCGCGGAACCAGTCGGCGTACTTGAAATCCATGCGAACCGGGGCGAGTTCCACCCGCGGGCCAGGACGCTTCACGTCGAACTGCAACGAGATGCCTTCGTCCGGCTGGATCTGCAGGACCAGCCAGTCCGGACCGAACGCGTCCATGCCGGTGCCACGGAACGGGGCGAACGGCGCCGACTTGAAGCGGATCGCGATTTCCGTCGTACGGCGACCCATGTGCTTACCGGTGCGCAGGTAGAACGGCACGCCCGACCAACGCCAGGTGTCGATCGACAGCTTCAACGCCACGAAAGTCTCGGTCACCGAATCCGGCGCGACGTTCGGCTCGTCGCGATACGACGTGGCCAGCTCATTGTTCACCGCGCCCGGACCGTACTGGCCACGTACGGCATCTTCGGGTTGGATCGGACGGATCGCCTCGATCGTTTCGGCTTTGCGCGTGCGCACGGCTTCGGCGTCGAACGAGGTCGGCGGTTCCATGGCCACCATGGCCAGCAGCTGGAACAGATGGTTCGGCACCATGTCGCGCAGTGCGCCGGTCTGCTCGTAGAACGAGCCGCGACGTTCGACGCCGACGGTCTCGGCCACGGTGATCTGCACGTGGTCGATACGGTCTCGGTTCCAGATCGGCTCGAACAGGCCGTTCGCGAAACGGAAGGCCATGATGTTCTGCACCGTTTCCTTGCCGAGGAAGTGGTCGATGCGATAGATCTGGTCTTCGCGCAGCACTTTGAGTATGCGCTCGTTCAACGCGTGGGCCGAGGCAAGGTCGTGGCCGAACGGCTTCTCGATGATCACGCGGCGCCAGAACTGACCGTCCGTGCCACCGTCGTCGACGAGGCCGGCGTTCTTCAGTTGCTCGATCACGTCGCCGAAGAAACGCTCCGGGGTCGCCAGGTAAAAGAGCACGTTGCCCTTGGTGCCGCGGCGGCGCTCGGCATCCTTGAGCTTGGTGGCCAGGCTCTGGAATGCGCTGAGATCGTCGAAGTCGCCGGCGTGATAGCTCATCTGGCTGCTCAGCCAGCCCCATGCATCCTCGTCGAGCTTGGCGCCGGCATTGCTGACGTAACGCTCGAGCGCCGTATGCAGGCTCTTCTTCCAGGCGTTGTCGGCCATCTTGCCGTGATTGAAACCAATCACGGAGAAGTTGTCGGACAACAGGCCGGTACGACGCATGTTGTACAGGGCGGGGACCACGAGGCGGCTGGTGAGGTCACCGGCAGCGCCGAAAATCACGACGGTACACGGGTCGGCCGGGTGAGCGCGCGAGGTAACGCGCTTCGATTGGGCTTGGCTCATGCACGGACTCCTTGGGGATCGGTGGTATTGGGGGAAGCGTGGCTGTCGGCAGTCGCGCTGAAACCGTGCGCGAGACTGAAAGCGGCATTAACCAACGCTACGTGGGAAAAGGCTTGTGGGAAATTGCCCAGTAGTCGTTTCGACCGTGGATCGTACTCCTCTGCGAGCAATCCGAGGTCGTTCGCGAGTCCCACGAGACGGGTGAAAAGCGTCCTCGCCTCATCCATCCGACCGAGCAGGACATAGTTTTCCACCAGCCAGAAGCTGCACGGCAGGAACTCACCTTCGCCTGGCGGCAGGCCGTCAACGCCACTGCGCGTGTCGTATCTGCGGACAAAGCCTTCGACAAGCAGATCCTCTTCGATAGCCCGCACGGTGGCGACGATGCGCGGGTCGTCCGGTGGCAGGAAGTCGGTGAGGGTCACCAGGAGCAGGCTGGCATCGAGTTCGGTCGAGCCGTAGGACTGTGTGAAGCAGCCCCGCACGGGATCCACGCCCTTGGCGAGAATGTCGGCCTTGATCTCCTCGGCCACCCCACGCCAGCGACGAACGAAACCCGGATCACGACCGTCGCGGTTCTGTTCGGCCGCGCGCTGGAATGCCAACCAGGCCATCACCTTGGAATGGACGAAGTGGCGGGGCTCACCGCGGATCTCCCAGATGCCCTCGTCAGGATGTCGCCAGATGCTCTCCAGGTGTTCGAGGAAGACCGACTGCACGTCGTCCGCATCGGGCTGCAAGGCCACGCCATGGCGCACCGCGTGGGCGAAGGCGCCGACGAGTTCACCAAAAATGTCGAGCTGGAACTGGGCCGAGGCCGCATTGCCGACGCGAACGGGCTTGGCGCCTTCGTAACCGGACAGCCACGGCAGTTCGTATTCCTCTAGACGACGCTCCCCCGCCAGGCCGTAAAGAACCTGCAACTGGCCAGGCGACCCGGCGACGGCACGACGCACCCATTCGCGCCAGGCGCTGGCTTCGTCGTGATAGCCCGCGTTGACCAGGGCCGACAGCACGAACGTGGCATCGCGGGCCCAGCAGAAGCGGTAATCCCAATTCCTCTCGCCGCCGAGCTGTTCGGGCAATGAGGTGGTGGGAGCAGCAACGATGCCGCCGGTGGGCAGGTAGCTGAGACCCTTGAGGACAATGAGCGAGCGACGCACGATATCGCTCCACTCGCCGGAATCGTTGCAGCGGCCGGACCAGTCTTCCCAGAAGGCGAGGGAGTCCTTCAACTCGTTGTGCGCGTCGAGTGCCACCGGCGGCGGCAAGTGCGAAGGTCCCCAGGCCATGACGAACGGTATCGAATCGCCTGCACTGACGGCGAAGCGCGCCACGCTGTTCATCCCCTCGCCCTCCACGGCGATCGGGCTGCGAACCACCAGCAGATCAGGCCCTGCGACCGCCGTGATCGTCTGCTCGTCGATCCGGGTCACCCATGGCATGGCGCTGCCGTAATCGAAGCGGATGGTGAGGACACTTTCGAAGTCCACGCGTCCTTCGATCCCCTCCACGATCCGGGTGACGCCCACCTGTTCTCCGGCAAAGGGCATGAACTCGATCACGCGGGCGCGGCCGGTGGCGCATCGCCATTCCGTTTCAAGCACGAGGCTGCCGTCGATGTATTGCCGCTGGCACGTCGCGTCCGGATCGGCGGGCGCAAGGCGCCACCGCCCGTTGCTTTCATCGCCCACGAGCGCGGCGAAACAGGCGGCCGAATCAAAGCGCGGTACACACAGCCAATCAATGGAACCGTTACGTGCTACAAGGGCGGCGCTGCGGCAATTGCCGAGCATCGCGTAGTCTTCGATCAGGGATGCCATGGAGTCCTCGTCGCGGGGGCGCAATTCCGTTTACGGTAGCCGCCGGGACGTTAGAACCGCGTAGCGATCAATGACCCGATGAGGCGACCGGCGCACGATCGCCTCGCGCTGCCTCGAACAGGCTATGCGCAAGTTCCTGCTCACCGTAGATGACCTTGCTCGCACCGAGCCCGGCCAGATGATCCATGCACTCCTGTGAGTGCGCGCGAGCCACGATGGGCAAATCGGCGCGGAGCTGTCGAGCCGCACGCACCACCTGCCCGGCTTCGAACGGATCCGGCACAGCGACAATCAGGGCCCGCGCGCCGGTGAGGTTGGCTTCGGCAAGCACCAGGGCCGCGGCGGCATTGCCGATGACCACGTCCGCGTCGCCCGATTCACGCAGGGAACGCACGGCATCCTCATCGGTCTCGATCACCAGCACGCGTGCGCCGGCCGCACGCAGTTCGGCAAACACGCGCCGCCCGACACGACCGAAACCGACCAGCACCGTATGCCCGCCCGTCGCCGCCGGATGCTGCTCGGGTGCATCGGCATCGTGCTTCGCAATCCAGCGATCCAGTGCCACAAAGAGCAGCGGATTGACCAGGATGGAGACGATGGCCGCGGCGAGGATCACGTCGCGCGCCTGCGCACTGATCAGGCCCACCGACACACCGAGCGCAGCGAGGATGAAGGAGAACTCGCCGATCTGCGCGAGACTGGTGGCGATCGTCAGCGCCGTCTTCACCGGCCGGCCGAAGGCCCGCACGATGACGAACGCGGCGGCCGACTTGCCGATGATGATGATCAGGCAGGCGGCCAGCACGACCCACGGATGCTCGACCAGGATATGCGGGTTGAACAGCATGCCGATGGAGACGAAGAACAACACGGCAAAGGCGTCTCGCAGCGGAAGCGTCTCCTCGGCCGCCTGCTGCGACAACTTCGACTCGCCCATCATCATGCCGGCGAAGAAGGCGCCCAGTTCGAACGAGACGTCGAACAGGTGTGCGGCGCCGAAAGCGACACCGAGGGCCATGGCCAGCACGGCGAGGCGGAACAACTCGCGCGACCCCGTGGCCGACACGGCCTGCAGCGTCCAGGGAATGACACGCTTGCCGACAATGAGCATGAGGGCGACAAAGACCACCACCTTGCCAACGGTCCAAGCGACGGTCTCGAACAGCTCGCCCATCGACGGCGTCGCGCCACCCTTCTCCGAGCCGAGGAAGCCACCGATCGCTGGCAGCAGTACCAGCGCCAGCACCATCGCGAGATCTTCGACGATCAGCCAGCCGACCGCGATGCGGCCGCGATCGCTGTCGAGCAGCCGGCGTTCTTCCATCGCCCGCAGCAGAACCACCGTGCTCGCCACCGACAGGGCCAGGCCGAAGACGAAGCCCTGCGCAAGCGGCCAGCCCAAGGCCCAGCCGAGCAGCATGCCCAGGCCGGTAGCGACACCCATCTGCACGGCGGCGCCGGGGATGGATATTGCCTTGACCGAGAGCAGGTCCTTCAGGGAGAAGTGCAGCCCCACACCGAACATCAGCAGGATCACGCCCAGATCGGCCAGTTCCTGGGCGATCCCTGCGTCAGCCACGTAGCCGGGAGTGAACGGCCCGGCCACGACGCCGGCAACGAGATAGCCGGCGAGGACAGGGAGTCGAAGGCGGTTGGCGATGGCGCCGAAGATGAAAGCGAGGACAAGTCCGCCAACGATGGTGGCGATGAGTGGCGTGGCGTCGTGCATGGGCGGCTCCCTGAGTCGTCGTTGGCCGTGCCCCGAAGACACGGCATGCACCCTCGTCGCTTTGATGTCGGGTCAGCCCCTCAAGATTGGGGACGACAGCCGGGGCATGCAAGCGAATCCGGACATTTTTTGCATATATGACGCGGGGTTGAGAATTACCTCAGGCGCCACTTGCCGTCAGCACCGCGAGGAAATCCTTCCCGTAACGCTTGAGCTTGTTCTCGCCCACACCGCTGATCGAACCCAGTTCGTCTTCGTTTGCCGGCAGCGCGCGTAGCATCGCCAGCAGGGTCGCGTCGTGGAAGATGACATACGCGGGCACGCCATGTTGCTTGGCAAGTTCCGAGCGCACCCTGCGCAATTCGCTCCACAGCGGTTGCTCGATTTCCTCGATGCCAAGCGACCCGCCCGTGGTGGCCGGCGAGGGTCGTGAACTGCGACGCCCCTTGGCCGGTCGCGCATCCTCTCGCAGCCACACCTTGCGCTCGCCCTTCAGCACCGGGCCACTGGTCGGTGACAGGCGCAGCGTTCCATACCCTTCGGGATCGGCTTCGATAAGACCGGCTGCCAGCAGCTGGCGGAACACCGACCGCCACTGCGTGGCATCCATGTCCGCGCCGACGCCAAACACAGTCAGCTGGTCGTGGCGCAGGTCGCGCACGCGCTCGCCGGCTTCGCCACGAAGAATTTCGATGAGATGCCCTGCGCCGTAGCGCTGGCCACTGCGATAGATGCAAGACATCGCTTTCTGCGCAGCGAGCGTGGCGTCCCACGTGGTGGGCGGCACCAGGCAGTTGTCGCAATTGCCGCAGGGCTGGGGGTAGACCTCGGCAAAGGCCTCGAGCAGCAGTTGCCGGCGGCAACGCGTGGCCTCGGCAAAACCGAGCAGGGAGTCGAGCTTGAGGCGTTCGATGCGTTTGCGATCGTCGCCTGCTTCGGACTGCGAAATCATCTGGCTCATGGTGACGACGTCACCGAGGCCGTAGACCATCCATGCCTCGGCCGGCAGTCCATCGCGACCGGCACGACCGGTCTCCTGGTAGTAACCCTCCATGCTGCGTGGAAGGTCCAGGTGAGCGACGAAGCGCACGTCGGGCTTGTCGATACCCATGCCGAAGGCCACGGTGGCCACCATGACCACGGCGTCCTCGCGAAGAAAACGCTGCTGGTGACGCGTACGCATGTCGCCATCGAGACCGGCGTGGTACGGCAGGGCTTCGACGCCCGCCTCCACCAGCCATGCGGCCGTTTCGTCCACCTTGCGGCGGCTCAGGCAATACACGATGCCGGCTTCGCCCCGATGCGCATCGAGGAAATCCAGCAGCTGCCGCCGCGCGTTCTGCCGGGGTGCGACGCGATAGCGAATGTTGGGACGATCGAAGCTCGAGACGAAGCGACGCGCTGCGTGTAGTCCAAGCCTTTCAACGATCTCTTCGCGCGTGCGGTCGTCCGCCGTCGCCGTGAGCGCGATGCGCGGCACTTCCGGGAAGCGCTCATGGAGTATCGCCAGTTCACGATATTCGGGGCGGAAGTCGTGACCCCACTGGGATACGCAATGCGCCTCGTCGATAGCGAACAGAGCAATCGGGATGCGGTCGAGCAAGCCGAGGAAACGCCCGGTCAACAGACGCTCCGGCGCGACGTAGAGCATGTCCAGGTCGCCGGCGAGGAGCAGCTCCTCAACCTCGCGCTGGGTGGCCGAATCGAGGCTGGAGTTGAGGTAGCGGGCACGCACGCCGGCCTCGGTCAGTGCGTCGACCTGGTCCTGCATGAGGGCGATGAGCGGCGACACGACAATGCCCGTGCCGTGGCGCATCAGGGCGGGAATCTGGAAACACAGCGACTTGCCGCCGCCCGTAGGCATCAGGACGAGTGCGTCGCCGCCGTTGGCGACCTCCTCGACGATGGCCTGTTGCTGGCCGCGGAACTCGGGGTAACCAAAAACGGAATGAAGGAGATCGTGGGCCTGGGACTGCATGCCGCCATGCTAACAAACCGGGGCTTTCATCAGGATGCGCTGGCAGCTGAACGGGCTGTAGGCCTACGCCGATTTGGGACGAAAGCGATGTTCTTAATCGCCAAGTCGGCAGGTAATAAGTACGGGCCCGTTGTCCGCGGCTCGTCGATCGTTCGTGCCCTTCGGTGGAGAAGGTCTATGAAGCATCCGTGTCTCGCCGTGTCGTGCCTGGCCTGCGCCGTGCTCGGCAGCGCCCCGTGCATCCGTGCCGAAAGCGGCACCATCGTCTTCACCGGTGCGATCGTCGAGCAGGCGTGCCCGCTGCGGCATGGCACCCTCGATTGTCCGTCCGGGCACCAGGTAGGTGCCGTCATCCGGCCGCTCGACATCGCGTCGGCACGACGCCAGCTCCCCGCCGGCTTGTTCGCCTATGCACTGGCGCGAGATCGCGCTGCCACCTGGCAGGTCATCGACATCACCTATCGCTGAGGTCGCACCGCGTCAGCCCCAGATGGCGCGGTCCAGGTCGTGATCCAGCCCGAAGGCACTCATCGGTACGCGGCCGTCTTTCACGGTGACGCCTTCCGCCTTGAGTCGCCGGCACTGCTCGCGAAAGCCTTGTGTGCCGGCAGGGATGCCGATCCGGCCGTCGGCTCGCAGTACCCGGTGCCAGGGAAGGTCGAGCCGGTTGGGCGCATCGCCCAGCACCCGGCCAATCAGGCGGGCGCGTCCCGGGTAGCCGGCACGAGCGGCAATGGCGCCGTAGCTGGCCACGCGGCCACGCGGAATCGCCGCCACCGCTTCGATGATCCGTGTCGCGCGGAGCGCGCGGGCCTCATCGTCGTCGAGTTCATCCGTCATGGTCGTTTCGTGCATGTCTGGAAACGGCGGGGAGCGTACCATCGACTTTCCCCCGTGACGGACCTTACCCACAGCCATGCGACACTTCGAGGCCATCCGCTCCCATGTCGGCGGCGTCCACAAGCTCCGTCAGAACGAGCCCTACCTCATCAGCTTCGACCTGGAGTTGCCGGACGGCCGCCACCAGGGCATCTACCTGGCTGAGCTGGAAGATTCCGAAGGCCTGCGCTTCCTGCGCCTGTCGACTCCGATCGGCCCGCTGGCCGGCGTGGACGCGCGACGCTGCCTTCGTTTCAACTGGGAGCAGCGCACGGGTTACCTCGCCGAGGCGGACCTCGACGGCTCGCCTTATCTGCACCTGTGCGAGAACCGCCCTTACGATTACCTGGACGAGCACGAACTCGCTCGCCTGATCGAAGAACTGGGCGCGACCGGCGACCAGCTCGAGCAGGTCGTCAACGGCGAGGCCGACGCCCTCTGAGTCAGAGGAACAGTCGGCTGAGTTTGACCAGGCCGTAACCGATACCCGCCGTGATCGGCAGGGTAAGGATCCAGGCCCAGACCATCCGCTCGACAACAGACCAGCGGATGGCGTTCCAGCGCTTTGCCGCGCCGACGCCCATGATCGACGCCGATACATTGTGCGTGGTCGACACCGGCACGCCGAGCAGGGAAGCGGTGAGGATCACCGCGGCCGAACTGCCCTCGGCCGCGAAACCATTGATCGGATGCAGCTTGACCATCTTGTGGCCCAGCGTCTTGATGATGCGCCAGCCACCCCCAGCCGTGCCGGCGGCCATGGTGAGCGCGCAGACGACCTTGACCCAGACCGGAATCGGGAAGCCACCGGGCGCCGCCGGGTCGTGCGGGATACGCAGGAAGTGCAGGATCGTCGGCAGATGATCGAAGTGGCCGGCCGCCGTGGCACCGGCCAGGGCGAGGGCGATGATGCCCATGCTCTTCTGCGCGTCGTTCATGCCGTGGGACAGGCCCATCGCACTGGCCGAGACGATCTGTGCCTTGCCGAAGAAGCTGTTGACGAAGGGGGTGCGGCCGAAACGGCGCAGCGGGCCCTTGCGGCTGGAAAAGAAGCCGAGCAGCGCGTAGAGGCCGCCCATCAGAAGGTACCCGATGACGAAACCGAGGAAGGGCGAGACGATCATTGGCAGGATGACCTTGGGCATGACGCCCTTGCCCAGCCACCAGTGTGCCCCACCCTCCCACCAGATGATCGAGTGCAGGTTACCGTCCGAGGCCGCCAGGGCGGCGCCGACCAGCCCGCCGACCAGGGCGTGGCTCGAGCTTGAGGGCAGGCCCATCCACCACGTGATGAGGTTCCAGATAGTGGCGCCCAGCAGCGCACTGATCAGCAACTGCGAGCCCACGTCCACCACGCCGGTATCGATGAGGCCCGAAGCGATTGTGGCCGCGACGGCCGTGCCCCAGAGGGCGCCCGCGAGGTTCGTGACCGCCGCCAGCAGGACGGCCTGGCCGGGGGTGAGTACCTTGGTCGCGACGACGGTGGCGATGGAGTTCGCCGTGTCGTGGAAACCATTGATATAGGTGAACGCGAGGGCGATCAGGACGACCGCGATAACCATGCTCATGGGACCGCCGCCCTCAGGAGTTCTTGAGCACGATGGAATAGACGACGTTGCCGACGTCGCGGCACTTGTCCACGGCCTTCTCCACCAGCTCGAACAGATCCTTGGCGAGAATGGCCCGCAGCGGATCGGTGCCTACGGCGTAGAGCGTACGGTAGGGGTCGAGCAGGAGGCGGTCGGCCTCGGACTCCAGTGCCTGGAGCTGGTCGCGCAGCTTCTTCACCGGGTCGATCTTCAGGCCGTGGCGCAGCTGGCCGATCATGGCGACGACCACCTCGGCCGACCGCTCGAGCAGGGCCGCGCGCTGACCGAAGTCGATGCCGTCAAGGCGCTCGGCGACGATCACGTAGCGTTCGGCGAACTTCTCGATGGTCTTGGGAATCTTGTACAGCGCGGAGTTCAGCGCCTCGATATCTTCACGATCCAGGGCGGTCACGAAGGTGTTGACCAGTTCCTCGCCGATCTGGCCATGCAAGGCCTTCTCGCGGGCGCGGGCCGTACTGAAAGCGGCCATCACGGGGTTACGGTCGGCCTGGGTGACCAGCTCATGCATCGCCTTGGCGCTTTCGCGGGCGGCTTCTGCGCTCGCCTCGAGCAGGCCATAGAACTTGTCGCCCTTACCGAACATCGTCTGGAGTGAAAACATGGGGTCGCCTGGAGGAACCTGGGGGATTTGTGACCGCAATGTTACCGGATAAGGAAATGTGGGAGCCGCTTCAGCGGCGAAAAGCCAACAAGGCGGTGATGCCAGCTCCCCCCAATCCCCAAACACCCCCGGTCTGATATATATCCCCCAATGTTCTCCGACATCCTGCTCGTCCTCGTCCTTTCCCTCGGCAACGCGTTCTTCGCGCTGTCCGAGATGTCCGTCGTTGCCTCACGCAAGAGCCGCCTCAAGCAGATGGCACGGACCAGCCGCCGGTCCGCGGCCGCGCTCCGCCTGGCCGAATCCCCGGAACGGTTCCTGTCGACCGTGCAGGTCGGCATGACCCTGATCATCCTGGTCACCGGCGCCGTGGCCGGCGACACGCTGGGCGCGCAGTTCACCACCCTCCTCCATAACGGCGAGCCCGCCTGGCTGGAGCCGTACGCGAAGATCATCGGCTGGCTGCTAGGCTTCCTGCTGATGTCGCTGGTTCAGATCGTCATTGGCGAGCTGGTCCCCAAGCGTGCCGCACTGACCGCACCCGAGCGCATCGCCTCGCAGATCGCCGTGCCCATGCTGGTGATCTCCCGGATCACCCTGCCGATGGTCTGGCTGCTCAACCATCTCTCCAGCGGCATCCTGCACGTGCTCGGCCTGCGCCGCGGCGACGCCTCCGCCGCCACGGAAGAGGAGATCCGACTACTGGTGGCCGAAAGTGCCGAGCAGGGCATCCTCGACCTCGACGAACGCAACATGGTCAACCGCGTCCTTCGCCTGGGCGATCGTACGGTGGGCTCGGTGATGACCCCGCGGATGAAGATCGCGTGGCTCGACATGAATGCACCGCTGGAGGACAACCTCGAGGTGCTGCGCGAGACGCCGTTTTCGCGCTACCCGGTCTATCGCCGCGACGAGAGCGAGGTGGTCGGCACGGTAGAGGTGAAGTCACTGTTCGGCTCGATGCAGCGAGGCGAGGTGGACCTGTTCAAGCACCTCGCCCGTCCGCTTTTCGTGCCGGCGACCGCACGCGCGCTCGATCTGCTCGAATCCTTCCGCGACGCCGACACCCAGCTGGCACTGGCCGTGGACGAGTACGGCGACATCGAAGGCCTGGTCACGCTCAATGACCTCCTGTCGGCCGTGGTCGGTGCCACCGCACCCTCCACCGAGGACACCGCCCACGACGGCCCCATCGTCCGCCGCGAGGACGGCAGCTGGCTGGTCGACGGCAGCCTTCCCGCGGAAGATCTGCGCGAACTGCTGCAGATCGACCGCCTGCCTAACGAGGAAGAACACGATTTCCGGACCGCGGCAGGCATGGTCACGACCAATTTCGGGCACATCCCGCATGCCGGCGAGTCCTTCGTCTGGCAGGGTATCCGCTTCGAAGTCCTGGACATGGACGGCGCCCGCATCGACAAGCTGCTGGTCAGCGTTGTCGGCGCCAACGAGGCGCTTGCGCAGGAGCAGTAGGTGCGGATAGCCGCTGCGCGGCTCGTGTTTCCAGCGGCGTTGCCGCTGGTTACATGGGGCGCGCAGCGACCGTCCTTTCGCCGATGAATCGGCTCCTACAGTAGAGGGTCAGTCCTTTTTATGCGCGATGTCAGCCATGCGCTGGGCGTCGGCGAGGATGCCGTGGAGGATGCGGAGCTCACGCAGTTCGGGGCGCGCCCGGAGGAAGAGCTTGCGCAGCTTCAACATGATGGTGACCGGCGAACGGCCCTTGTGGAACTCGATGTCATCCAGGGTCTGCTCCAGATGGGTAAAGAATCGCTCGAGCTGCTCCGCGTCGGCCGGGACCTCGTCGGGGTCGATGTCGGCCACCGGTGCCTGTGCCTCATCAGCCAACAGGGCCGTACGCAGCTCGTAGGCCACCACCTGCACCGCCTGGGAAAGATTCAGCGAGCTGAAATCGTCCACGCTGGGGATGCGGATCATGGCATGGCAGCGGGAGAGCTCGTCGTTCTCCAGGCCCGTCCGCTCGTTGCCGAACACCAGGGCGACCTGCTCGCCCCGACGGGCGGCGGCGAGGGCCTGGGCCACACCCTCCCGCGGATCGAGCTCGGGGATGTTCACCCCGCGGCGTCGCGCCGACAGGCCGAGGGCGAAGGTCGTGCCGGCCAGTCCCGCCACCAGATCGTCCTGGACGGACGCGTTGCCGAGCACATCGTCAGCGCCCGCCGCCAGCGCCGTGGCTTCCGGATCCGGGAACCGGTGGGGAGCCACCAGGGTCAACCGGTCGAAGCCCATGGTGCGGATGGCCCGCGCCGCCGAGCCGATATTGCCCGAATGCGAGGTACGGACGAGGACGAAACGGAGACGATCGTTGAGCTCTGAAAGGGCCATGGCATCGGGGGGCTGAACGGGAGGACCGGAAAGTCTACAACGGCAATGACTTGGGTGAGCCGCAAGGCGGTGTTAAACTGCCCGACCGACGCGGCCCGACCGCGCTCACCTGTTCTTTTACCAAGTCGACCCCCATGCCCAGACCCGCCGTCAACGTTGCGGCGCGCGCCGCGCGCTCCGCAGGAAACATCATCCTGCGCTACATGAATCGCCTCGAGGGCCTCGCGGTCGTCGAAAAGCAGCGCATGGACTTCGCTTCCGAAGTCGATCGCCTCGCTGAAGCCGAGATCGTGAAGGAACTCCGTCGCGCCTACCCCACCCACGCCATCCTTGGCGAGGAATCGGGGCAGATCGGCAAGGGACCGTTGACCTGGGTCATCGATCCGCTCGACGGCACGCACAACTACCTGCGTGGCATCCCCCACTTCTGCGTCTCCATCGCCCTGGTCGAAAAGGGCGAGCCGGTCTACGGCGTGGTCTTCGACCCCCTGCGCGATGAGCTCTTCACCGCCAGCAAGGGCGACGGCGCCTACCTCAACGATCGCCGCATCCGCGTGGGCAAGCGTGAGGGGCTCGCCGGTGCGCTCATCGCCACCGGTTACCCGTATCGCGCCCGCAACCATCTCGAACCGCAGCTGGCGATGACGGCGGCCCTGCTCGCCGAGGCCGAAGACATCCGTCGCATGGGCTCGGCAGCGCTGGACCTGGCCTACGTGGCGTCCGGCCGCGTCGACGGCTTCTTCGAGCCGGCACTCAACATCTGGGACATCGCCGCGGGTGCCCTGCTGGTACGCGAAGCCGGCGGCATCTACGGCGACTTCGCCGGCCGCGAAGGCCTGCCCGAGAGTGGCAACATCATCGCCGGCAACATCAACGTCGCCAAAGCGATGACGGACGTGATCAAGGCCAACGCCACGGCGCGCTTGCTCGGGGTTTGATCCGACAAGCAATGTAGGCGATTGGCTCGCCTGGATGAGCGACTACGCCGCATGACCGACAACCAAAGCGCGCGCCCCGGACAGGGCGCGCGCTTTGCGTTTGGGCTCCAGAAAAACAAGCTCGGCGAACGCCACGGTTCACTGTCGTCCTCAAGCTTGAACAGCCCTGGCGATCGCCTACAGGCGCCGGCTTGCCATCGGTCTAGCCTGTCGTCGTTGCGAACCGGACGTTCGCACGCATCCGCAACGACACAAGGACGACATGCCGTGCCAGGAAAACCCCTCACCCGCTGCACCCTCACCGTGGCGATCGCCATCGGCGCCCTCACCTTCGCCGCGCACGCCGCCGCCGAGGTCCGGACGATGATCGTCACGTCCGACCCGCAGTACCCCTGGACGGATCGCACGGACAGGGGCGCGCAGGAAAGCGACAACGAGCGCGACCAGCGTTCCGAAGCCCTCATCACCGAGCAGTACCGGAGCATCGCCGCTTTTCGGGCGCAACGACCCGGCGAGGACATTCCGGTGTTCATCAACGGCGATCTGACGGCCTACGGACATGGCGACCAACGCAGCGTCATGGCGAGGCTGCTGCCCATCCTCGGCGACAACGTACACCTTGGACTCGGCAACCACGATTACCAGAACAATATCCGCCGGGTAAACGAGAAGGGCGAGACGCAAGGCTGCTACAACGACGGCTGCGCGCGCGACAGCATCGCTGGCCTCGTTCAGCACGTGACGGATAAAGCCGCGAAGGTCGCCTTCGATTTTTCGGTGAAACCGGGTGTATTCAGCGCCCTTCACGAGGGTAGCCTCGCCTATGCGGTGCAAGCTCCTGGACTGGATCGCGTACTGAACATCCAGCTCAACAACTTCCCGGAGTACACGGTGACCTTCGAGTCGACTGAAGGACTCCGCGTGCAGCGCCACCAGATTGTTTCCTCCCTGCCGTGGCTAGGCAACCTCATCGAGAGCAAGCTGGAGAAGCCGGCCTTCGGAGACTGGAAGGATCGCGACTACGACTTCGCCATCGTCCACATGCACGACCCGACCGAGTACAGCGGCGACTTCGCGAGGCTGGTCACGAACGCCGACGTTGCCGTCATCTTCGCCGGTCATCTCCATGAGGACATGGGTCGCTATCGCAACATCGGCAGCGTCCCCGTCTTCCTCAGCGGTTCGGCATCGCAACGCACCTACCTCATCGTCGAACATGACACCGATGAGGGCGTGCTGAGGGTATACGGCGTGCGCGGAAACAATCCTGCGCTGAAGGAACTGATCGGCACCGTGCCGGTGCACCGAGATCGGTGATCGCCTCAGTCGTTCCTGAGCAGATTGCGCAGGAACGGCACCGTCACCCGTCGCTGCGCGGCGAGCGACGCGCGATCGAGCGTGTCGAGCAGATCGAGCAACGCGCCGAGGTCGCGGGCATGGTGCGCGAACAGCCAGTCGAGCACGCTGTCGTCCAGTTCAATGCCACGGCCGGCCGCGTGGTCGCGGAGCACCTGACGCCGCTCGCCATCGGCCAGGGGCTTCAGCAACGCCTGCGTGAGCGAGCCGAGCCGCGACCGAAGATCCGGCAGGGCGATGTCCATCGAGGCGGGCGCACCGACGGAGGCGAATAGCAAGGTGCAGCCATCGGCGCGATACCGGTTGAAGGTATCGAACAGCGCATGCTCGGCGTCGGCCTCTCCGGCGATGGAATCGACATCGTCGATAGCGAGCACGTCGCTACCGGCCATGCCGCGAATGGCCGCTGCCCGGGGGCCACGCAGACCAGCCAGCGGCAGGTACTGCGCCGTGCGTCCCGCGTCGATGGCCGCCTGACAGGCTGCGATCAGCAGATGCGTGCGGCCGCTCCCCACCGGACCGGCGACGAAGACCCAGGGCGCCGCCGGATCGACGGCGGCGGCATGCACCGCCTCGACCGCCACGGCGTTTTCGCCCGCATGGAAGTGTTCGAATCGCTGGCGGCGCGGCCAGCGCAGCGCGAGAGGGAGCTGGGTCGTCATGGACCGCCGGCGCCCGGAATGGTGGGTTGGACCGGCTTCACTTTCACATCCACGTCCACATCGACATCGATGCGTTCCGGCTCGCTCACGGCGGCCGGCTCCGTGTAGAGATCGCTCTCGCGGTAACGCGCGAACACGTAGCGCATCAGTACCACGACGACCGACGCCGCCGGCAGAGCCAACAGCACGCCGAGGAAACCGAACAGGTGGCCGCCGGCGAGCACGGCGAAGATCACCGCCACCGGATGCAGGCCGATCTTGCTACCGACCAGGCGAGGCACCAGCACATAACCTTCGAGCAACTGGCCCACGGTGAACACACCTGCGACCAGGAGGACGTGGGTCCAGTCGCCGTATTGCACGAGAACGGCAATCATCGCGGCGACGAAGCCGATCATGAAACCCAGGTAAGGCACGAAGCTGAGCAGGCCGGCGACCATGCCGATCAAGGGACCGATCGAGATGCCGCACAGCGTGAGGCCGAGGCCATAGAACACGCCGAGCGCCAGCATCACCAACAGCTGGCCACGAACGAAGGCGCCGAGCACCTGGTCCGACTCGCTCGAAAGACGCACCACGGTCGGCTCGATGGAGCGCGGTAGCAGGCGCTGGATATGCGCGATCATCGTGTCCCAGTCGCGCAGGAGATAGAACGCGACGACCGGGATCAGCACGAGGTTGGTCAACCACATGACGATGCCCATGCCGGACTGCGTCACCTTGGTCACCGCTGTCGCCAGCACGCTGCTCACCGAGCCGATGTGCTCCTTGATCGTCGCGATCAGGCGATCAGCGTCGAAGACGTCGGGGTCAAGGTGCAGGCGCTGCTGAATCCACGGCAAGGCCGTGCTCTTGGCCCATTCCACGTAACGCGGCAGGTTCTCGGCGAGGTTCTCGAACTGGTGCTGGATCAGCGGAACCAGAAGCAGCAGTGCGCCAATGACGATCAGCGCGATGACCGCGAAGACGATGCTGACCGCCCACGAGCGCCCCATGCCCAGGCGCTGCAGGCGATCCGCCAGCGGGTCGCCGAGGTAGGCGAGCATCGCGGCGACGGCGAAGGGCATGAGCACCGGCGCAAGCAGCCAGATCACGAAGATGATGACGGCGCCGATCGCAAGCATTTGCCAGCGGCGCGAAGTGTCGTGAGTCATGCGATTCCAGTTTCGACGTAGGGAAGACGCCGCCATCGTCCCGTGGCGGCGGTGACGCCATTGTCGCGGATCAGGGGATCCAGCGAACGGCGAGGTCGGCGCCGTCATGGGCGTCGGCGGCCAGAACGTGGCCTGCGGAGGCATAACCGGCGATCAGGCGGGCCAGCGGCGCCGTGGCACTCACCGTGAACAGCACGCCATCGGCGGTGGCCCCGACAGGAGCCACTGACTTCACCGAGGGGTCGCTCTGGAAGGTCGACAACAGGCCGGCATAGTCGGCGGCCGAACGCAGGCCCGACACCCATACCTTGCCACTGGAGCTTCCGCCCTGGGCCGCCGTGAACTGGCGGTCCAGCTTGTCCGCCATGGCGTTGGCGCCGTTGGAGAGCAACGCCGCCCGCGCCTCACCGCTGTCCTTCCAGCTGGACGCGCGTCCCGCCGAGACCAGGGTCCAGTCGGTCTGGTCGCCGCCGACCTTGCCGATAAGGATCACGGCCGTGTTGTACTGGCGCGCCACGGTGGCGATCGCCGCGGCGTCGCCGCCGGCGATGGCGCTCGCATCAAGAGTGGAATCCGGCTTCGGCAGGACGATCTGGTAGCCGCGGGTGTCGGCCATCTGCGACAGCGGCAGGAGATCCTGCTGACCGAGGGTCTTGCCGGTCGCGTCGCGGGCAATCACCAGCACCGGCGGCTTCGGCGCCGCCGCGGCGGCATCGCCGACGGCCAGCACGCGGCGGATCGCGCCGGGGTCGAACACGATATCGAGGCTCAGCGGTGCACCATTGGCCCCACCGGTGCGCGCGTACTGATACTGCTGGACCAGCCCACCGGGCTGCTTCATGGCGTCGGCATAACCCGGTTTGGACCGGGGATCCGCGCCATTCGAGGCCCGGGCGAGCACCTGGGTAAGGCCGTTGGCAAAGGCCTGGTCGCGCACCGCGGCGCTGGTATCGGCCACCGGCACCGTGACCGTATAGATCGCGGTCTGCGCCGCCGCCGTGCCGACGAAGGACAGCAGGAAGAGCATCAGGAAGGCGAGGAGACGGGCTGGGCGCATGGTTTTGGCGTCGCTTTGTGAAGACGGGGAGTCTGCCCAAACCTTGCCATGCCGTCCATCCAGACGGCGTGCAGGGCAAAGCCATGGGGCTGCTTGCTGTTATCATGCACGGTTTCCAATACGCGCCGGAATCGCTTATGTCCTCCGACCAGGGCTCCCTTACCTACCGCGACGCGGGTGTCGACATCGACGCCGGCAACGCCCTTGTCGAACGCATCAAGCCCATGGTCAAGCGGACCTTCCGCCCTGAAGTCATGGGCGGGCTCGGTGGTTTCGGCGGCCTGTTCGACCTCTCCGGGCGTTATAAAGAGCCGGTCCTCGTCTCGGGTACCGATGGCGTAGGCACCAAGCTCAAGCTCGCACAGAACCTGGGACGCCACGACACCATCGGTATCGACCTGGTGGGCATGTGCGTCAACGACGTGCTCGTGCAGGGCGCGGAGCCGCTGTTCTTCCTCGACTATTTCGCCACCGGCAAGCTCGACATCGATACCGCCGCCGCGGTCATCAGCGGCATCGCCCGCGGCTGTGAACTGGCCGGTTGTGCCCTCATCGGCGGCGAGACCGCGGAAATGCCGGACATGTACCCGCCGGGCGAGTACGACCTCGCCGGCTTCACCGTTGGCGCGGTGGAAAAGTCCGCCATGAACGATGGCTCGACCATCGTCGCCGGCGACGTCATCCTCGGCGTAGCCGCCTCCGGCCCGCATTCCAATGGCTACTCGCTGATCCGCAAGATCCTCGAGCGGGCCGGCTCGCCGCTCGATCTCGACATCGGTGGCGTGAAGCTGGGCGACGCGCTGATGGCGCCCACGACCATCTACGTGAAGCCGATCCTCGACCTGCTGACGAAAGTGGACGTGCACGGCATGGCCCACGTCACCGGTGGCGGCCTGAAAGAAAACATCATCCGCGTGGTGCCCGACGGCCTCGGCCTGAGCATCGATGCCTCCTCGTGGGAGTTGCCGCCGGTATTCCAGTGGCTGCAACGCGAAGGCAACGTGGCCCGCGAAGAAATGTGGCGCACGTTCAACTGCGGCATCGGCTTCACCGTGCTGCTCGCCCAGGACCAGGTCGACGCCGCGAAGGCCGCACTGGCCGCCCACGGTCTCGCCTCCTGGGCGATCGGCTCGGTCGTCGCCGCCAGCGGCGACGAGCGCGTCCACATCGCCTGATCCGCTCCGTGGATCGACCCTTGCGTGTCGCCGCGCTCGCTTCCGGGCGCGGCAGCAACCTCGCCGCGCTGATCGCTGCGCGGCTGCCGATTGAATTCGTGCTGGTGGGTAGCGACAAGGCCTCCGCTGGCGCACTCGCGGTGGCCGCAGAGTCCGGCATTCCCACCGTCGCACTGAATCCCCGTGACTACGCGACGCGTACCGATTTCGATCGCGCGTTGTTCGGTCGCGTTGCCGATGCCGGTGCGGATCTCCTGGTTCTGGCCGGTTTCATGCGGATCATCGACGCGGGCGTTGTCGCCGACTGGGAAGGCCGTGCCATCAACGTGCATCCGTCGTTGCTGCCGAAGTATCGCGGCCTGCATACGCACCGCCGATGCCTCGAAGCCGGCGACGCCGAGCACGGTGCCAGCGTTCACTTCGTCACGGCGGAACTGGATGGTGGCCCGGTCGTGGCACAGGCACGGATCCCCGTCCGCCAGGATGACACCGAGGCCTCACTGGCCACGCGGCTGCTTGTCGAAGAGCACCGGTTGCTGCCGGCCGTCGTCGGCGCGATCGCCAGCGGTCGTTTGCGGTGGGAAGGCGGGGCCGTCTTCGACGGCGACCCGCTGACCACTCCCCTGGACATCACCGAGCTCTTGTAGGAGCCGATTCATCGGCGATCCCGCGGCAGCGGGCCCGGTCATTGCAAGCACCCATTCGCCGATGAATCAGTTGCTACCGAGCTGGCCCGTCCGCGATCCCACATGCCCCACATTCAGGCGCCGCCGCTAAACTCGGAGGCATGAAGACGACTCCCCTGCTCCGCGCCGGCCTTGCGCTGGCCCTCGCCCTGCCTGTCGCCGCGTTCGCCGCGGATGTACCGCAGTCCTTCACCGCGACGTATCACGTGCTCCAGGGCGGCGATCCGCTCGGCGACGCGACCATCACCCTGAAGTCCGTCGGTGGTGGCCAGTTCGAATACAGCAACCAGACCAAGGGCACCGGCGGCCTTGCCGCCGCCGTGGGCGCCAACGTGACCGAGAACTCGCGTTTCGCCTGGTCCGGCAAGGTGCCGGCGGCGATCAGCTATCACTACCAGCTGGATTCGTCGTTCAAGAGCAAGACACGCGACCTGACCATCCAGGGCAACACGGTGCAGGTGCAGGACACCAAGAAAGCCTATAGCTATGCGGCCGTACCGAACATGGTCGAGCGCAACACGCTGCCGCTCGCGCTTGGCGTGGCACTGGCGGCGGGAGAGCAGCAGGTCACCCTCCCCGTCGCGGTTAAGCAGGCCGTGGAGAACCAGTCGTTCAAGGTCTCGGGCAAGGAGAAGGTCACCGTCCCCGCCGGTTCGTTCGACGCCGTGCGTGTGGACCGTGCCGATCAGGCCGCGAGCTTCAGCGCCTGGTATGTCCCGACGAAGTATCCGGTCCCGGTAAAGCTGGCTCAAAAAGACGGCGGCGACCTGACACTGGAGCTGGTGAGCTTCCAGGGTAAATAAAAGGTTCTTCGCGGAATGCCGGGGACGCCGAAGACGGTGAGGCGCAGAGCCTTCGGCGTGTAGACGTGGCGGCGCAGAGCCTTCGGTGCCCACCCTCGCTGCTCAGACACGTCCTCCGCGTTTCGTACCGGAAAGTCCGCTGCGCGGACCATGTTCTTATTGGCCTACGGCCGCTCCACTTGTGCGGAACTCGCCTCGAGGGTGGGCACCGAAGACTCTCCCGGACCCTGAGGTTCGTGTGGGTCGAGCCGACAAAGCAGCGCCGCTTCGGATGCTGGCTCGTCGGCATCGCCAAACGGTCGACCCCAGCGCGCTGAGATCGTCCGCGAGTCAGCGCAGCGGCGAGGAAAACGCTCGCCGCGCCGGAAATGACGTATCTGCACGACCGCCGTAACGGTCCGCTTGGGCGGCCACACCCACTCCAACGGCTCTCCTTCCACTCAACCGTATCGTCGTGAGAGACCTTGGTGTCCACCCTCGAGGCGAGTTCCGCACAAGTGGAGCGGCCGTAGGCCAGTTAGGTACACGGGCCGCGTGAGCGGCCTTCCTTTTCGAACGCGGAGGACGTGTCTGAGCAGCGAGGGTGGGCACCGAAGGCTCTGCACCTCATCCCCTCACTCAAGCGGCGGCTCGAGCTGGCAGCAACGGGCCAGGCGCGGCGGCCGGCCAGGGTGACGCGAGCACCCGTTCGCCGATGAATCGGCTCCTACAGGAACCGAAAGGGCCGGCAGGCGCCGGCCTTTCCTTTAGCCCGGCAGGCGACGGATCGTCGCGCCGAGTACGCCCAGCTTCTCTTCGATGTTCTCGTAGCCGCGATCGATGTGATACACGCGATCCACGGTCGTGTCGCCCTCGGCAACCAGGCCGGCGAGGACCAGGCAGGCGGACGCACGCAGGTCGGTGGCCATGATCGGGGCGCCGCTCATCTTCGGCACGCCGGTGATGATCGCCGTGTTGCCCTCGAGGCGGATATCCGCGCCCAGGCGCTGCAGCTCCAGGGCGTGCATGAAGCGGTTTTCGAATACCGTCTCGGTGATCACGCCCACGCCTTCCGCGATGCAGTTGAGCGCGGTGAACTGTGCCTGCATGTCGGTCGGGAACGCCGGGTAAGGCGCAGTGATGAGGTTGACGGCCTTCGGACGGCGCCCACCCATGTCGAGCTCGATCCAGTCCTTGCCCGTGCTGATGTGCGCGCCGGATTCTTCCAGCTTCTGCAGGACGGCATCCATGGTATCGGCGCGCGCACCACGTGCACGCACCTTGCCGCCGGTCATCGCGGCGCCGACCAGGAAGGTGCCCGTTTCGATGCGATCGGGGAGCACTTCGTAGTGCGCACCGTGCAGGCGTTCCACGCCTTCGACGATGAGCGTGGAGGTACCGATGCCGTCGATCTTCGCGCCCATCGCCAGCAGGCAGTGGGCGAGATCGACCACCTCCGGCTCCTGCGCAGCGTTTTCGATGATGGTGGTGCCCGAGGCCAGGGTAGCGGCCATGAGAATGTTCTCAGTGCCCGTGACGGTGACCATGTCCATGACGATGCGGGCGCCCTTCAGGCGGCCGGCCTTCGCCTTGATGAAGCCGTTCTCCACCGTGATTTCGGCACCGAGCGCCTGGAGTCCGCGAATGTGCTGGTCCACCGGACGCGAGCCGATCGCGCAGCCTCCGGGCAACGAGACTTCGGCCTTGCCGTAGCGCGCCACCAGCGGGCCCAGCACGAGGATCGACGCACGCATGGTGCGGACGAGGTCGTACGGTGCGACGCAGGAGTTTTCCGGGCGCGGGTCGATATGCATCTTCATGCGATCGTCCAGCACCACGCGTACGCCCATGCGGCCGAGCAGCTCGATAAAGGTCGTGACGTCGTGCAGATGCGGCACGTTGCCGATGCTTACCGGTTCGTCGGCGAGCAGGCAGGAAGCGAGAATGGGCAGTACGGCGTTCTTCGCACCGGAAATGCTCACATCACCCACGAGCGGGTTGCCGCCGGTGATCAGGATCTTGGCCATGGAATTCGAATACCTGGAAAGGGAGGTCGTACGAAGGGCGTCGCGGCGCGCGTCAGCGGCGGCCGGCGGCCTCTTCGGGAGTAAGGGTCTTCAGGCCCAGGGCGTGGATGGCACCGCCCATGAGGTCGCCAAGCGTGGCGTAAACAAGGCGGTGACGGGCCAGCGGCAACTTGCCGGCGAACTGTTCCGAGATGACATCGGCTTCGAAGTGCACGCCGTCGTCGCCGCGAACGTTCACCAGGGCGCCGGGCAGGCCGGCTTCGATCAATGCCTGGATGCGGGCAGCGTCCATGGATTCTCCGTTGGAAGGGGGTCGTCGAACCGCAGGGTTCCGAAACGGACCCTGAACCATCGTTCGATGGCGGCGACGATAAAATGAGAATATGTAATGGTAATGGAAATCCGGTGTCGCAGAAATGGACATCCCGGGTCAAACGCCCCCACCCGGACCCCCGAGGCCGCATGAATGCCCGCACCGCACCGCCTCTCGATCACCCGCTAGTGAACGCCGACATCGTCGTCCGCAGCGCGCGCACCGTGATCGTCACCGAGGCGGCGGCCATCCGCGCCCTGGAAAACAAGGTCGATGCGTCATTCGTGGCCGCCTGTCAGATGATCCTGGCCTGCAAGGGCCGCGTGGTCGTCTCCGGCATGGGCAAAAGCGGGCACATCGCCCGCAAGATTGCCGCCACGCTGGCGTCCACGGGAACGCCGTCATTCTTCGTCCACCCCGGCGAGGCCAGCCACGGCGACCTCGGCATGATCCAGCCGGACGACATCCTTCTGGGAATCTCCTACTCCGGCGAGACTGACGAACTCCTCTTCATTCTTCCGGCGATCAAGCGCCAGGGCATTCGGCTGATCGCGATCACGGGCAACCCGAAGTCGTCGCTGGCCAGGCAGGCCGACATCAACATCGATGGCAGCGTGAGTTCCGAAGCCTGCCCGCACGGCCTTGCCCCCACCGCCAGCACCACGGCGGCGCTGGTCATGGGCGACGCGCTCGCGGTGGCCCTGCTCGAAGCCCGCGGATTCACGCCGGACGATTTCGCCCGCTCGCATCCCGCTGGCAGTCTCGGCCGCCGCCTGCTCCTGCACATCGCGGATGTCATGCACTCGGGTGACGATGTTCCCCGTGTGCGCCTGGGTGCCACCCTCAGCGAAGCGCTCGTCGAGATGAGCCGCAAGCACCTGGGCATGACCGCCGTGGTCGACGACGAGGGTGTCCTCCATGGTGTCTTCACCGACGGCGACCTTCGCCGCTGCCTCGACGACGATGGCATCGACCTCCGTAACGCCACGGTCGCCCAGTTGATGACAAGCGGGCCGAAGACCATCGGTTCGGACAAGCTCGCCGTGGAAGCCGCGCAGCTGATGGAAAAGCACCAGATCAACGCGCTGCTGGTCACCGATGCCGACGGGCGTGTGGTCGGCGCACTGAACATCCACGACCTGCTCCGCGCCCGCGTCGTCTGACGCCCATTAACCAGAAGCCCATGCCCTACACGCATTACACCGAGATTCCCGCCGATGTCGCCGAGCGCGCCGCCCGAGTACGCGTGGTCGTTTTCGACGTGGACGGGACGCTCACCGACGGTCGCCTGTGGTACGCCGAAGACGGTCGCGAAACCAAGGTCTTTCATGTGCACGACGGCCTGGGCCTGAAGCGCCTGCAGGAAAACGGCATCAAGGTCGCCATCATCACCGCCCGGATCAGTCACCCGGTGTCGCTGCGCGCGGAAGAACTCGGCATCCAGCACGTTTACCAGGGCCAGAAGGACAAGCGCGCCTGCCTGACCGAACTGCTGGACGCGCTACGGCTTGCACCCGAGCAATCCGCCTTCGTCGGTGACGACCTGCCCGACCTGGCCGCCATGCGCATCTGCGGACTGGCCGTGGCCGTGGCCAACGCGCACCCCTGGGTGGCCGAGCATGCCCACGTCCGCACCCGCCTGTCCGGTGGTTATGGCGCCGCCCGTGAAGTGGCCGACCTGATCCTCGCCGCCCAAGGCAAGGCCGAAGCCGAGCGGGATCGCTGGCTGTGAGCCTGATGCTCCTGTTCAAGGACCGCAGCGCCGCGGGCGTCGCCGGCGTGCTCGCCGTGGCACTCGGCGCGAGCGTGCTGCTCTATTACTGGGTCGCGCCCGACAAGAAGGTCGACGACTTCGTCGGCCCGCCGCGTTCGGGCTACACGTTGACCAACTTCAATCTCGACTCTTACAACGACTTCGGCCAGCCGGCCTTCAAGTTGATCGCGCCTCACCTGGAGCGCCGCGAGGACGACGAGTCGCTATACATCAATGCGCCCGATTTCGTCCTGCCACCAACCAAGGACCTGACGGCGCCGCCGTGGAAAGGGCATTCGCAATACGGCTGGGTGAACAAGGACGGCAGCCTGCTGAAGCTGCAAGGCAAGGTCCACATGGACCGCATCGCCTTCGGGCAGACCCCTCCGGCGAGCATCGACACCTCCGAAGTCACGGCGTGGCCCAAGGAGAATCGCCTGGAGACGGCCGAGGCAGCCCGGATTGTTCAGGGAGCCTCTACAATGGATGGCGTTGGCATGCGCGCCAATCTCGATACCAAGCATTTGGAGCTTCTCGATGCAGTCCACACCGTCTATCCGCCGCGCAAGCGCTAAGGCCCTCTTCGCGGTGCTCGGCGTGGCGCTCGTCACGAGCCTGCCCGCTGTCGCCAAGAAGTCCGATCGCGACCAGCCGACCAACGTCACGTCGACGTCGTTCGACGGCACCCAGCAGCAGGCGAACAGCACGCAGCCGGGCAAGGTGATCTGGACCGGCAATGTGGTGCTCACGCAGGGCACGCTGAAGATCACCGGCAGCAAGGCCACCGGCTTCCTCGACGCAGACAACCAGATCACCCGTGTCATCGTCGACGGCAGCCCGGCCACCGTCCAGCAGTTGGACGAGCAGGACCTGCTGATGCGCGGCCATGCCAGCAACATCGACTACAAGCCGGACGACGGTTCCAATAACAGCGGCAACGGCATCGCCGTGCTGACCGGCAAAGCGCATGTAGACAAGCAGACCGACACGACCGACAAGAGCAAGCTCAACCAGAGCGACGGCGACAAGATCACCTACAACACGACCAACAGCACGATGACGGGCGAAAGCAATGGCCCGGAGCCCGTGCACATGACGTTCCAGCCGAAGAATCCGCCGCCCGGCGCGGCTCCGGCAACGCCGGCCGCGACGCCGCCGGCCGCGAAACCGACCCCACCGAAGAAGCCCTGACCCGATGCTTTCAGCCCAAGGCCTCCAGAAGCGCTTTCGCGCGCGCCAGGTAGTCCGCGATTTCGCTTTCTCGATCCGCGAGGGTGAGGTGGTCGGACTGCTCGGCCCCAACGGCGCCGGCAAGACCACCTGCTTCTACATGGTGGTTGGCCTCATCCAGGCCGACGCCGGCGTGATCAAGCTCGATAACCAGGACATCACCGGCCTGCCCATGCATGCCCGCGCCAAGCTCGGCATCGGCTACCTGCCCCAGGAAGCCTCGGTATTCCGCCGCCTGAGCGTCTCGGACAACATCCTGGCCGTGCTCGAACTACGCGACAACATGACCGCACGGCAGCGCGAAGAGGAGCTGGAAAGCCTGCTCGACGAGCTGAAGATCGCCCACATCGCCGAGCAGAAGGGCATCAGTCTCTCCGGCGGCGAGCGTCGCCGCGTGGAGATCGCCCGCGCCCTGGCAGCCCGCCCGCGCTACATGCTGCTGGACGAGCCCTTTGCCGGCGTCGATCCGATTTCGGTCGGCGAGATCCAGCGCATCGTCCGCCACCTGAAGGAACGCGGCATCGGCGTGCTCATCACCGATCACAACGTACGTGAGACGCTCGGCATCTGTGACCGCGCGTACATCCTCAATGACGGCGAAGTCCTCGCTCGGGGTACGCCGCAGCACATCCTTGCCGACGAAAAAGTGCGCGAGGTGTATCTGGGCCGTGAATTCCGTATCTGACACACATAAGTTTCGGCCGGTGGGCATAGCTCGCCGGAACGCTGGTTTGGGAAGGTCGCAAAGGGTTACGATGGATTCGGCACCTAACGCATCGAAGGCATGAAACCCGGACTCCAGTTTCGCCTGCATCAGCAGCTCACGCTGACGCCCCAACTACAGCAGGCTATCCGCCTGCTCCAGTTGTCGCAGCTGGAGCTTGAGGCCGAACTCCGCCAGATCGCGGAAAGCAATCCGCTGCTTGAGTTCGCGGAGGATGCGGAAGCCGAGCCCGAATTGCCCGAAGAAGGCGACTACGACGGCCCGGACTTTCCGGCGCGCGACGAGGTCCCTGTCAAAGCGTCCAAAGCCGAGGAAGAATCCACGGTCACGCCGTCCGAGGAGCTCGCTCCCGAGTGGGACGACGACCGCTTCCACGGCGAGGCTGGCGACTATGCCGGCGCTCCTTCGCGGTCTGGTGGTGGCGACGAAGAGGGCTTCGAACCTCAGAATGCCGCCCCGGAAAGCCTCCAGCAGCATCTGGAATGGCAGCTCAACCTCTCCCAGTTTTCGCCGCGCGACCACGCCATCGCCACGGCGATCATCCATGCGCTGGATGAAGACGGCTACCTTCGCGACGGCGTCGAAGCGGTGGAAGCCGCCCTGCCCGCCGAGTTGAATGCCAGCGCGGAGGAAATCGAACGCGTGCGTCAGCGTGTGCAGCGTTTCGATCCCACCGGCATCGCCAGCCTGGATCTGCGCGACTGCCTGCTCTGCCAGTTGTCGCAGTTCTCCCTCGAAACGCCCCATCGCGACCTCGCCATCCGTGTGGTCAGCGACGAGCTCGAACTGCTGGCGCGCAACGACGCCGCCAAGATCGCCCGCCGGCTGAAGGCCGCCGAGGAAGACGTGGCGGCCGCCGCCGCCCTGATCCGCAGCCTCGATCCGCGCCCCGGCTCGGCGCTGGACGCCACGCCGGTCGAGTACGTCGCCCCGGATGTCTACGCGCGCCGTGAGAACGGCCGCTGGCAGGTCAGCCTCAATCCCGACGCCCAGCCCCGGCTGGGCCTCAACCAGCACTACTGCAACCTGATCGCCCGCGCCCGTGGCGACGACGCCACCTGGATGAAGGGTCAGCTGCAGGAGGCCCGCTGGCTGCTGAAGAGCCTGCAGTCGCGCGCCGAGACCCTGACCAAGGTGGCCGACGTGATCGTGCGCCGGCAGAGTGCCTTCCTCGACTACGGCCCGGAAGCGATGCATCCGCTGGTGCTGCGCGAGGTGGCCGAGGAGGTCGGCATGCACGAATCGACAATTTCACGGGTCACTACGCGCAAGTACATGCACACGCCGCGCGGTACCTTCGAACTGAAGCACTTCTTCTCCAGTGGCGTGGCCACGGAGGACGGCGGCAGCGCCTCGGCCACCGCGATCCAGGCCATGCTCCGCAAGCTCATCACAGGCGAGGACGCACGGCGCCCGCTGTCCGACCAGGCCCTGGCCGAGGAACTTCATCGACGCGGAATTCAGGTGGCCCGCCGTACGGTGGCCAAGTACCGGGAAGCCCTGCGCATCCCCAGTTCCAGCGAACGTGTCCGCGCCAGTTGAGGCGCGGGGAACCCTCACGGAGGTCCACGGTCACACTGTTTCAGGCTTGAGGAACGGCACTCCGTCGTTCCGCACTCGTCGCCCCCAAGGCGGCACCCTCAGCAAGAAGGAGGCGTCATGCAAATCCAGATCAGCGGCCAGCACATCCATCCCACCCCTGCCCTGCGCGAGCGCGTGGAACAGCAAATCAGCCGCTTCGAACGCCTTTTCGACAACATCACTGCCCTCGACGTGGTCCTTTCCGTCGACAAGAACGAGCACAAGGCGGGTGGCACCCTCCATTGTGCCGGCGTCCGTCTTCACGCCGATGGCGTAGCCAGCCTCGAAGACGAAAAGAAACCGGACGCCCTCCACAAAGCCATCGACGCGATGATCGCCAAGCTTGCCGACCAGCTGAAGAAGCACAAGGAAAAGCTCAAGGATCACCACAACGCCGAGGGCCGCGACGCGCGCGTCGCCGCTCCCTGAACCCCCGTCCACGCTTGATGGCACAATAGCCCCAGCCGGCGCCCTCGCGCCGGCTTCGCCATTTCAAGGGATCCAGCGTGGACCGGCTGACCGCCAGACAACTCTTCGACGGAGTACACGAGCGCATGGCGCTGCGTTGGGCCGCAGGCATGCGCGGCGAGTCGCGCGTGCTCGAACCCAACGCCAAGCAGAGCCGCCGCCCGTCCCTGGTCGGCTACCTGAACGTGATCTACCCCAACAAGGTGCAGATCATCGGCACCGAGGAACTCAATTTCCTCGACGGCCTGGAGCCGCGCCAGCGCTGGGAAGTGATCCACAAGATCGCCGCCTACCAGCCCGCGGCGCTCGTCGTCACCAAGGACCAGGCGATCCCCTCGGACCTGCGTGAAGTAGCCGAGGAAACCGATACCCCGCTGTGGCAGAGCACCCGCCGCGGCCACGAATTGCTTACCTATCTGCAGTACCACCTGGCGCGCACGCTGGCGCCGCGGGTCACCCTGCACGGCGTGTTCCTCGAGGTGTTCTCGATCGGCGTGCTGATCACCGGCGAGCCAGGCTCGGGCAAGAGCGAACTGGCGCTGGAACTGGTCAGCCGCGGCCACCGCCTTGTGGCGGACGATGCCACCGAATTCACCCTGATCGCCCCGGATGTCATCGACGGCGCCTGCCCCGACCTGCTTCAGGACCTTTTGGAAGTACGCGGCCTGGGCGTGCTGAACATCCGCGAGATGTTCGGCCACACCGCCGTCAAGCCCTCGAAGTACCTGCGTCTGGTCATTCACCTCAAGCCCATGCTCGTGGGTGAGGAAACGGACGCCATGACCCGCCTCACCGGCGATGTCAGCCGGCGCAACGTGCTCGACGTCGACGTACCGAAGATCACCATTCCCGTCGCGCCGGGCCGCAACCTCGCGGTACTGGTCGAGGCCGCTGTGCGCAGCCACGTGCTCAAGAGCAAGGGCATCGACCCGGCGCAGACCTTCATCGACCGCCAGGCGCACCAGATGCGTCGGCTGCCACCGTGGTGACCCCCGTGATCGACGAAGTCATGAGCCCGATCGTCGACCCCGACGCGATTCACCTGATCGTCCTCACCGGCATGTCCGGTGGTGGCAAAACGGTCGCGCTGCGCGCACTCGAAGACCTCGAGTTCTATTGCGTGGACAACATGCCCGCCGAGCTCATCCCGCAGCTGGTAGCAGCGGTGAGCCAGGGCGAGCACGGCCCGCGCCGCCGTATCGCCGTGGGCGTGGACGTGCGCAACCGTCGCGTCGACCTCTCGCGCATGCCTCACGTGCTGTCCGAGCTGTCCATGGCCGGCGTGCACGTGCACCTGATCTTCCTCGACAGCCGCGACGACGTGCTGATCAAGCGCTACTCGGAGACCCGCCGGCGTCATCCGCTGGCCGCCGAAAAGCTCTCGCTGGCCGACTCGATCGCCCAGGAACGCAAGCTGCTGCGCCCGCTGATCGCGATCGCCGAGAAGGTCATCGACTCCAGCGACCTCAACGTGCACCAGCTGCGGCGCCTGTTCGCCACCGGTTACGCGGCGGCCTCTGACGGCACTACCCTGCTGTTCGAGTCGTTCGCCTACCGCCGCGGCCTGCCCTCGGACGCCGATTTCGTCTTCGACGCCCGCTGCCTGCCAAACCCGCACTGGGATCCCCGCCTGCGCCCGTTCTCGGGCAAGGACCAGCCCGTCAGGGAATTCCTCGACGCGAACCCCCTGGTAGGCGAATACTATGCCGACGTGACTCGCTGGCTCGAAACGTGGTTACCACGCTTCGAGGGCGAAGATCGCAGCTACGTCACCGTTTCGATCGGCTGTACGGGCGGGCGCCATCGCTCGGTCTACCTCGTCGAGAAGCTGGCCCAGCATTTCCGCTCGGAACGCGGCAACGTACTGACCTTTCATCGTGAGCTCGAATAACGCCATGACCCAGCCCATGCACCACCGAGACACCGGGCGATGAGCGTCGGCGTCCTCCTCATGACCCACGAAGCGGTCGGCAAGGCTCTGATCTCGGCCGCGCGCCACGTCATGCCCAAGCTGCCGATGGACGTGGACGCCGTGGAAGTACCACCCAGCGCGGATCCTGACGTCATGCGCACGCTCACGGCCAAGCATGCGCGCGATCTCGACCATGGCGACGGCGTACTCGTCCTCGCCGACCTTTATGGCGCCACGCCCTGCAACATCGGGCTCTCCCTGAGCGAACTGGGCGTGCACCTGCGTTGCGTGTCGGGCCTGAACCTGCCGATGCTGCTGCGCGTACTCAACTACTCGGATAAATCGCTGACCGAACTGACCGAGATCGCGGCCAGTGGCGGTCGCGGAGGGATCTTCATCGACCATGCTTGAACGGGACATCGTGGTATCCAACCGGCTGGGCCTGCACGCACGCGCCTCCGCCAAACTCGTCCAGCTGGTTTCCAGCTTCAAATCGACCGTCTGGATCATCAGCAAGGGTCGCGAAGTGAATGCCCAGAGCATCATGGGCGTCATGATGCTGGCCGCCGGCATGGGCACTGCCCTGGGCGTGCGCGCCGATGGCGAAGACGAAGAGGCCGCGCTGGCGGCGGTGGTCGATCTGTTCGACCGCAAATTCGACGAGGGTGCCTGACCGATGAGAGTCGTGCTGACCGGCACGCAAGCCGCCCGGGGCATGGCCCTGGGTCGCGCGCGTCTGGTCCAGCCGAGTATCTATGCGGTCGACACCCGCATGCTCGAGGACGCGGAGATCGCGCCCGAGATCGAGCGGCTGCACAAGGCCATCGACAGCGCCCGCACGGAACTGCGTGAGCTACGCGGCAAGCTGCATGGCGCGCTGGCGCGCGAAGTAGGCGATTTCATCGACGCGCATAGCCTGCTCCTTGACGACGAAGAGCTGCTGCGCGGCCTGGACGAACTCGTCGCCGTTGGCCACTACACCGCCAGCGCGGCGCTGAAGATGCAGCGCGACCGCCTTGCCGCGGTATTCGACGCCATGAACGACCCTTACCTCAAGAGTCGCGGCGAAGACATCGACCAGGTCATCGGCCGTGTCATGTCCGCCCTCCTCCAGCAATCCAGCCGCGAAGAGCGCAAGCTCGCCGCCCGCGTGGGCGAGATCGTCGTGAGCGACACCGTCGCCCCCGCCGACATGGCCAGCATGGCCGGCCAGGGCATGCTCGGCGTCATCGCCAGCGCAGGCAGCATCTACTCGCATAGCGCCATTCTCGCGCGCAGCTTCAACCTGCCGATGCTGGTCGGCACCAAGGACGCGCTGGCGACGATCAACGACGATGACCTCGTCCTGATCGACGCCGAGCACGGCGAAGTCATCGTGCATCCGACCGCGCAGGACCTCGCCCGCTATCGCCAGTGGCAGCGTCAGGCCGCGGCAGAAGGCCGCCGCCTGGCTGCACTCGCCTCGGCTCCGACACTGACAAAAGATGGCGCCCACGTGCGCCTCTACGCCAATGCCGAACTGATCGGCGACATCACGCTGGCCCGCGCCCGTGGCGCGGACGGCGTCGGCCTGTACCGCTCTGAGTTCCTGTTCCTGCGCCAGCGCGGCCTGCCCTCGGAAGAAGAGCAGTTCATCGCCTACCGCGACGTCGTTCTCGGCATGGGTGGCCTGCCCGTCACCATTCGCACGCTCGACCTCGGCGCCGATAAGGCCGATGCGGCTGGCCTCGCCATTCGTGGGGAAGACAACCCCGCCCTCGGCGTGCGCGGCGTTCGTCTGTCGCTGCGTTACCCCGACATTTTCAGCGTGCAGCTGCGCGCGATCCTGCGCGCTGCGTGCTATGGCCCTGTGCGCATCCTTGTCCCGATGATTACGCATCTTGGTGAGATGACCGACGTTCGCCGGTTGATCAAGAAGGCGCGTGAGGATCTCGCACGTGACGGCCAGGAATTGCCGGAGCGGTTGGATGTCGGCGCGATGATTGAAGTACCGGCTGCGGCGATCGGCGTCACGTCGATTCTCGAGAAAGCCGACTTCCTCGCCATCGGGACGAACGACCTTGCGCAGTATGTGCTCGCAGCCGACCGTAACAACGATGCGCTCGAAGGCATCTACGATCCGTTGCAGCCGGCGTTCCTGCGGTTGATTGCGCACGTGATCGCTAGTGCGCGGCGGGCGAAGAAGCCGGTCAGCCTGTGCGGGGAAATTGCCGGCGATACGCAGTTCACAGCACTGCTCCTGGCCATGGGCCTGGAAGAATTCAGCATGCACCCGGGGCAGCTGCTCCAGGTGCGCGACCGCCTGACCACGCTGGACTGCCGCGCGCTTCGTCGTGCGGCGCCGCGGTTGTTCCGCGCGCATTCGCGGGACGAAGTGGAGGCGCGGTTGCTCGAGGTTGTCTCTCTCCAGGACAACTGCGCGTAACCCTGCTTGCGTGTGCTTCCTGTGGGAGCCGCTTCAGCGGCGATGCTCCATCGAAGCCGCCTCACGCTCGTGCTACATGAGAGTCGCGAACGGGTGCGAATTTCCGTATTCCCGCATCCCTTTGAAGTCAGCCGTCGCAGAATCCGAAGTATCTCAAGGCTACCCGTTCACTTGCGCGCGGCCTCACGCTTATACTGCCGACCTTTGTGTCATGGACGACCGGATCGTGATCTACACCCTTCAGTATCTACGTGCGTTGGCCGTGGCCCTTGTCGTCATGTCCCACATCGCCTTCAAATCATCCGTTGTCGGCAATGCCGTCTTCGAAGGGTTTCGGATCGGCGCAAGTGGCGTCGACATCTTCTTCGTCGTTTCGGGCTTTGTCATGGCGATGATCTACACAAGGTCGTCGCTGCGCGACACCGGTGGCATGACCGACTTCTGGGTCGCGCGTTTCAGCAGGATCTTCCCGCTGTACTGGCTCGTCAGCACCGCGGCGCTGATCCTTTTCCTGGCAAATCCCCATCTGGTCAATGCCAACAGCGGACCGACGAGCGTGTGGCGTTCGTACACTCTTGTCCCAACGTTGCAGGCCAGCCCGGTTCAGTTCCTCATCGGCCCCGGCTGGAGCCTGAGTTTCGAGCTGTACTTCTATCTGCTGTTCAGTGGCGTTTTCCTGATCGGGCGCAAGGCCACAGGACTCAACCTGGTCACGGCCCTATTGGTGCTTCTCGCCGCCGGCTCACTCACCGGCATAGCCACCACCTATCTTTTGACGAGTCCGCTGCTGCTGGAGTTCGTCTTCGGCATCGTCATTTTCCGAATCTACAACGCCGTGCAAGGTCGGATACCCACGGCTGCCGGTGTCACCAGCGCCCTTCTGGGATTTGCCGGGTTCGTCGCATTGAACCTTCCGGGGAGTTTCGTACTCACCCAGCGATGGTGGCAGGCAGGCCTACCCGCTGCCTTCGTGGTCCTCGGATTCCTCACGTTCGAATCGCGCGCTGAGCGCAAGCCTTCGCAAACCCTGGTGCTGATCGGTAACGCCTCCTACGCACTCTATCTTGTCCACGTGTTCGTCCTGGGAGCGGCCTCACGGCTGTCCTCCATGCTTTCCCTGCGCACATGGGGTACCACCGCCGAGACGATCTTCTGGCTGGGTACACTGGTGGCCACGGTGATCGCCGGATGCGTGGTGCATGTGTACGTCGAGAGGCCGTTGAACCGCGCAGTGCGCCGGTGGTTCGCCTCTGCGTCGACAAACCTCACCGCCGCCTCCTCGATGTCCGGATATGAAGCGAACACTGCAAGTACCCGAAGCCCGTAGTAGCGAAATCGCGTGGCCGCAGGTGCGGCGCAGGTTGCGGCCAACTGCGCTTCACTCGCCGGGATGTGGCGCGATGACTGACGTACCGGCTCAGCGATCGGCGTGACATCGCGGCAGGATTGCCGGCGATACGCAGTTCACGGCGCTGCTCGCGGCCACGGGCAGGGAAGAATTCAGCATGCACCCGGGGCAGTTGCTCCAAGTGCGCGACCGGCTCGCCACGCTGGACTGCAAAGCGCTTCGCCGTGCAGCGCCGCGATTGTTCCGTGCGGATTCGCGGGACGAGTGGAAGCGCGGTTGTTGGAAGTCGTAACTGGGCAGGATAGCTACGCTTAGTCACTGATGGCCTGTCATAAAGCAATTGTGGGAACTTGCTGGCTCTCCGGGTAACATTCGGACTTTCTTGCAACCAACGTCCCGGCGCTCCCTTCATGGATGATCCATCGCTCCGCGTAGCCGTACTGATCCCGTGCTTCAACGAGGCGATAGCGATCAGGCAGGTGGTAGAAGCCTTCAGGTATGCGCTGCCGTCTGCCCGCATCGTCGTGTATGACAACAACTCGAGTGACGCGACTTCAGAGGTCGCCCGCGCCGCTGGCGCTGAGGTGCGGTTCGAACGCCAGCAGGGCAAAGGAAATGTAGTCCGCAGGATGTTCGCAGACATCGAGGCCGACATTTACGTCATGACCGACGGTGACGCGACCTATGACGCCGATGCTGCGCCCGCCCTGTTAGCACGGCTCATAGACGACGGGCTAGACATGGTCGTCGGAAGTCGGGTGACCGACGATCAGGCGGCCTATCGAAGCGGCCATCAGTTCGGCAACTGGGCCCTGACGAGTCTAACGAGCTGGATCTTCGGCCGATCGTTCAACGACATGCTCTCCGGTTATCGCGTTATGTCGCGACGCTTCGTCAAATCCTTTCCCGCACACGCCAATGGCTTCGACACGGAAGTGGAACTCGCGGTCCACGCGCTCGAACTACGGGTACCGGTCGTCGAGGTGCCGACGCGTTACTTCGCACGGCCGGAGGGCTCACACAGCAAGCTCAGCACGTACCGCGATGGGTGGCGCATTCTGAAGACCATCCTGCGCCTGACGAAGAACGGTCGGCCGCTGGCCTTCTTCATGACCATCAGCTTGCTTTGCGTCGTCGCCGCGGTCGTCATCGCTTTCCCGCTGCTCCGGACATATCTGGATACCGGCCTCGTCCCCCGCATCCCGACGGCCGTCCTGAGTGTCGGCCTCACGCTGATGGGCAGCATCTCGACGGTGTGTGGCATCGTCCTGGATACGGTGACGCTGGGTCGCCGCGAAACGAAGAATGTGGCTTATCTCGCGCAACCCACGCTATCGGAGGGCCGCCGGTCGTGAAGGGTGGACTGTTTGATCGCTTTGCCCGAAGCCCTCTCCTTCTCCCGGCACTCCTCCTCCTTGGAGCTGTGATTTCCGTCGCTCGCGGACAGGATGCGGCGTGGGATCTGAAGAACTATCACCTCTACAACGCCTGGGCCTTCCTCAATGGGCGGCTGCACGTGGACACGGCAGCGGCCGGCCTGCAGGGCTATTTCAATCCCTTGCTGGATATTCCCTACTTCTGGCTCGGCACGGGTGTGCTGAAGGACGCGCCTCGCGTCCTGGCCGCGTTCCAGGGCCTCTGGTACGGCGGCACGGTCTTCGTGCTCAGCCGCATCGTGCTTCGGTACACCGTCCAGCGCGGCATACCGTTCGACTGGAAGGCCGCCGCCGCCGTCATTGTCGGAGCGACGGGGACGATGACGCTCACCCAGGCGGGCATGTCGACCAATGAGTTGCCGCTTGCGCTGCTGGTGTTACTCGGCTTCTACCTCGTTATGCCGTTGTTCGCGGGAGAAGAACCCGCCGCGCCGCTCCATCGCGTTGCGTGGGCAGGCGTGCTTTGCGGCCTGGCTGCTGGCCTCAAACCCACAGCCATCGTGTATGCGCCTGCGCTCACACTGGCGGTCTGGGCCGCCTATGAGTGGCGCGTTGCCGGCCTCAAGCTGGCCGTCGTCATCGGGCTGTCCAGCTTCGCAGCCTTTGTCCTGGCCTACGGCATCTGGGGATGGCAGCTATGGCAACTGACCGGGAACCCCGTCTTCCCGATGTTCAACCAGCTTTTCCATTCGCCATGGATGCCGGCGACGTCTGGCACGGACCGCGCGTTGATGCCCACGTCCGTCGCCCAGGCCGTGTTCTACCCGTTCTGGTGGCTACACGAGAATCGCAGCCAGGGCAGTAACAAATTCGCCGATCCACGCTATGCGCTGGCCATGGTGACCTTGTTCGCCTACGCGGCCTACCACCTCTATGGTCGCTTCGCGAGAACGACACTGCGAGCGAGCAGGACGAATCGCCTGCTCTTCGTCTTCGTATCCAGCAGCTACGTCTTTTGGCTGGCCCTGTATTCGATCCTTCGCTATGCCGTGCCCATCGAGACACTGACCGGCCTGGTCATCCTCGCCGGTGTGTCGGAGATGTCCTGCGCGGCAAGTGTCGCAGGTGCCAAGTGGCGAACTTGGCTTTCGACAGCGGCCCTGGTCGCATGCCTGCTGCCGATTGCGGCCATGACCCGCTACACGGATTGGGGCCACGCGCCGTTTGGCCACCAGACTTTCGATATCCATCCCGGCGAGATCGAACCCAATAGCCTGGTGGTCGTGCTGTCGCAGCCGAACGCTTACCTCACACCTTTCCTCGATAACGCGGAAGGCAGCCGTGTCGTCGGTATCACCTGGCTGAATACCCTCGGCGCCGGCTTTGAACTCGAGCATCGAGTTCGCGAGGACATCGTCAGCCACAAGGGCCCGATGTACGCTCTGCTTCGCGACGACAGTGCTGTTGCCGCTGCGACGCTTGCAAGCTACCTCCCTGGCATGAAGTTCGACGCCTGCCAACCGGTCACCAGCCAGATCGAACAAACGAAGCGCCGCCGGAATATTTCCGAAGGACTCCGTCTCTGCAAGATCGTCCGCTGACTTAAGCGGCCTCGACGAGCGGATTCCTCGGGAACTGCTCGTCACGAAGGCACTCCGTTCCCCTGCGCGACACCGGCGGCTGGCGACGCCGTCACGCATACGCTGGAGCAGGTCGCGATGAAATCTGCTTGCCCAGGTAGCGCACGACGAACGGAGAGACGTCGGAACCTCCTGTCGTCATCGTCCATCCACAGAGAACAATCCGTGCCTCGGAATCCGGGGTCATCCGCCGACCATAGCCAAGCCCTTGATCGACCTCTCCCGCTACGGCATTGAGAAAGGTCACGGCGAACTTCGTATCCGGCCCTTCATCGGTCAGCACAGACCGCTCTACCGAGCTGCCCAGCAGCAAGGAGTAGTCGTCGCGCATGAAGACGCATCGCCCGTAGGTCGTGTCGTAACCGGGGATGTGAACGATCAAGACGCCGCCGTCGCCAAATGACTGATCGCGATCGCCCGCCAAGGCGGCGAGGTCACCATGCCCACTCCCAGACTTCCGTTTCATAAATGGATTCCTTTCCATCGGAGCACGACACCCACCGTTCCTTGGGCAAAAGGTGTTAGTTCGGGTGACTCACGCCCGCCGTGTGGAACACGCTAAACCTGGACAATGCGCCCGGCCATACGACAAACGTTTTGGGAGCAGAAACAGCACGCCACACCATGCCGCCATCACTTCTCAACCTTGCCGGCGAGCTGATGACATGTGCGGTGAAATGTTTCGCTCGCGACGTAAGGGCTGAGGGTTCGCCGCTGAAGCGCTCCTACAAGAGCCGCGCCGCGGCCCCAAGGACCTTGCCCCTCGCGGCTCGCGCCATGGACACCGGCGTGGGCGGCGCATGCGATGGCGAAGCCGAGCCTGCTGGGGAATAAAAAAAGGCCGCGAATGCTCGCGGCCTTTTTCGCCGATGAATCGGCTCCTACAGAAGCACAGCCGATTAGGCGGCACGCACCTTTTGCATGGCTTCGGCATTGCGCTTCACGCCAGCCTGCAGCTCTTCGCTGTCGAAGTCATCGACCGAGATGAACTCGGCGACGCCGTCACGCACGCGCTGGAGCAGGTCGCGCTCGGCGGTGGTGATGGCGCCCAGCTTCTCGGCTTCGGCGAGCTGCTCGTTGTACGTGTGCGACTTCAGCTGGCCACCCTTGAACGCCTTGAGGAACTTGCGCTCCACCGGCTCGGCGGCGATCACGTCGGGCAGGAGCGCATTCATGCGACCCACCGTGTTGTTCGCCGTCGGGGTGAGGTAGGTCCAGGTGGTCAGGCGCTCGCGGGCTTCGCTGGGCGCGGTGATCAGCGCGGCGACGCGGCGACCGAGGCGATCCGACGGCGGCACTTCGCGGCGACCGAACGGGAACACCAGGGCACGCAGCACCCAGGCCACCGGGCGCACCGGGAAGTTACGGATCACGCCATCCAGCGCCATCTGCATGTTCCACACGCACTGGTGGAAAGCCCAGGCCAGCAGCGGACGATCCGCTTCCGGACGGCCGGTGTCTTCGTAACGCTTGAGCATCGCGCTGGCGATATACAGGTACGAGAGCACATCACCCAGACGGGCAGACAGCTTTTCCTTGAACTTCAGCTTGCCGCCGAGCACACCCATCGCCACGTCGGCACACAGTGCCAGCGCCGCGGAGTAACGGTTGAGCTTGCGGTAGTAGCGGCGCGTGTAAGCGTCACCAGCGGTGTCGCCGATCTTCGCCGCGGTCAGTCCCAGGACGAAGCTGCGCACGGCGTTGGAGAAGCCGAAACCGATGTGGCCGAAGAGTGCCTTGTCGAAGGTCTTCAGGCGCTCGCGGTAATCGGCAATACCCAGTGCCTGCATTTCCTTCAGCACGTAAGGATGGCAGCGGATCGCACCCTGACCGAAGATCATCAGGCTGCGCGTCATGATGTTCGCGCCTTCCACCGTGATGGCGATCGGCACCGACTGCCAGCCGCGACCCATGTAGTTCTTCGGTCCGAGGATGACGCCCTTGCCGCCGTGTACGTCCATCGCATCCGACGCGATCTGACGGCACCACTCGGTAGCGTGGTACTTGGCGATGGCCGACGGCACGGCCGGCTTCTCACCGCGATCGACCGCGGCGGCGGTGGCACGCGAGAGTGCCTGCATGGCGTAGGTCAGGCCGCCGATGCGGGCGAGCGCTTCTTCCACACCTTCGAAACGGCCGATAGCGAGGCCGAACTGCTTGCGCATGCGCGCATACGAGCCGGTCGCCGAGACCGCCATGCGCGAGGCACCCGTGGCGTTCGACGGCAGCGAGATCGCGCGACCCACCGACAGGCACTCGACCAGCATGCGCCAGCCCTGGCCGGCCATGTGCGGGCCACCGATCAGTACGGACAGCGGCACGAACATGTCCTTCGCGTGCACCGGGCCGTTCTGGAACGGCGTGTTCAGCGGGAAGTGGCGACGACCGATTTCCATCCCCGGGGTTTCGCGCGGCAGCAGCGCCAGCGTGATACCCAGGTCTTCCTTCTCACCCAGCAGCTTGTCCGGGTCGTACATGCGGAAGGCGAGGCCGACGATGGTCGCGACCGGCGCCAGCGTGATGTAGCGCTTATCGAAGGTCAGGCGGATACCGACGGTTTCTTCGCCGTTCCACATGCCCTTGGTAACGATGCCGAAATCGGGAATCGAGGTGGCGTCCGAACCGGCGTAGGGACCGGTCAGCGCGAAACACGGAACTTCACGGCCATCGGCCAGACGCGGCAGGAAGTGGTTCTTCTGCTCGTCGCTGCCGTAGTGCATGAGCAGCTCGCCGGGTCCGAGCGAGTTCGGCACGGCGACGGTGGACGCGACCGTCTGCGACATGCTCGAGAGCTTCTGCAGCACGGCCGAGTGAGCCAGCGCCGAGAAGCCGAGGCCGCCGTAGGTCTTCGGAATGATCATGCCGAAGAACTTGTTCTTCTTGATGAACTCCCAGACGTTCGGCGGGAGGTCGGCCAGCTCGTGGGTGATCTGCCAGTCGTCGATCATGCCGCAGAGTTCTTCGACGGGGCCGTCGAGGAAGGCCTGCTCTTCCACCGAGAGTTCCGGCTTCGGCTGACGCAGCAATTCCGACCAGTCCGGCTTGCCCGAGAACAGCTGGCCTTCGAAACCGACGGTGCCGGCCTCGAGGGCGGTCTGCTCGGTTTCCGACAGCTTCGGCGTCACCTTGGCGAAGATCGACAGCAGCGGTGCGCTGATCTTCTTCCGACGGAAGTCGACCATCAGCAGCGGTGCGGCGACCAGGGCCAGCAGGATCAGCACGACGACCGTGGTTACCGGCGCACGCGCGAGCAGGCCGACGACGAGGGTCGTGACCGCCGTGGCGACAGCCCACGTGCGCAGCGACGTGCGGTGGTAAGCGCAGGCACCGGAGGCAATGAGTGCCGCCAGTACAACCAGGATTGCAGACATCGGTATTACCTCGGGAGCGATTGCATGAACTGGGAAATCTCGCGGGTAAACGCGTCGTTCGCGTCACCGGCCACCATGTGCGTGGCGTCGGCAAGGGAAACGTGGCGCGCGTGCGGGACGAGACGTAGGAATTCTTCGACGGTCTGGCTGGAGACGACGTCGCTGCGGCTGCCGGAAAGGAGCAGCACCGGCACCTGGACGCGCGCGGCGGCCTCGAACAGGCGCGGCTGGTAACGCTCGCTTTCCTGGACGAGGCCGCCATCGAGCAGGGCGGGATCCCAGTGCCAGCGAAGGCGGCCGTGCTCGCCCTGACGCAACAAGGGCTTGAGCTGCGCTTCGGATTTACGCTCACGGCGGTGCGGCAGGTACGCCTCGATCGCCGAGGCCGCCTCCTCATAACTCGCGAAACCGTCCGGGTGCGCGCGCATGAAGCCGAGAATACGTTCGACCCCGGCGGTTTCCCAGCGCGGGGTGATGTCGACCAGGATCAGCGCCGAGAACGGCGGGCGGCCCTCCTCCGCTTCACCGGCGGCCATCAGGCCCAGCAGCCCGCCCATCGAGGCGCCGACCAGTACAGGTGGCCGGCCATCCGGTGAGCCGGACTCGGCCGATACCGCGAGCAGATCGTGGACGAACTGCTCCATGTGGTAGTCGCCGCGCGGCACGCGCTCGCTTTCGCCATGACCCCGCGCATCGAAGGTGGTGGCATCGAAGCCTTGCGCCGCCAGCGTTCGCGCCGCGCCGTTCCAGGCGTGGCGCGTCTGCCCGAACCCGTGCGCGAAGATCAGCGCCGGCGAACGCACGCCCGGCCAGCGCTGCGTGGCCAGCGCAATGCCGTCCATCGAGACCAGGCTCGCAGAGGCAGAGGATACGGACGTGGGATGGGCAACCATACGGCCGAGTATGTAGGTCTGGGAGAGGTGCGTCAATACGCCCGCGTACGGTCACGCAATGGCAACCAAGTCAAGGTCTTATGCAACAAGCCAGGAGGCTGCCGGATTGCAAACGGCGGCGTCTCGGCTACCATGCGTCGATGACCGACGGTGCCAAGAATGAACGAGTCCGCCTCTCCGCAGAAGACTGGGAAGACGGCGCCCTAGCCCTTATCGCCGAACAAGGCGTCGGCGCCCTTGCCGTGGAGGCGCTTGCACGCCGTCTGGGCGTCACCAAAGGCAGCTTCTACTGGCACTTCCGTACGCGCGAAGCCCTGCTCCAGGCCTCGCTCGAACGGTGGGAAGAATACGGCGAACGCGAAGTCCTCGGTGAAATCGAGCGCATCGCCGATCCCCGTAAGCGCCTGCCGGAACTGTTCCGCCGTGTCGCCCACGAACTGCAGGCGCATCGCGTTTACGCCGCCCTGCTCAAAGCGCTCGACCATCCGCAGGTCGTGCCGGTCATGGCGCGCGTGTCGCAGCGGCGCATCGAGTTCCTCACCACGATGTATCAGGAAGCCGGCCTCGAGCCCGTTGTCGCCCTGCATCGTGCACGTCTTACCTATGCGGCCTACGTGGGCTTCCTGCAGCTGAACTTCACCCTTGGCCTGCCGCGACTGAGCCACGACGAGTTCGACGCCTATGTCGAGCACGTGATCTTTACCTTGACGCCGGCCAAGCCGACCGCGTGATCGGACGCGTCAGCTGAACGGCGCGGCGACTTTTGCTGCGCCGTGCCTTGCCAATACCATCGAACGCAAACTACTGTCTCTACAGCGTTTAACTGGAGACCACAACGGATGCGTTCGTACGGCAGTTCCCTGGAAGCATTGAATCGATGGGTTGACGATGTCGCCCGACTGACGGAGCCGACCTCCGTTCGCTGGTGTGACGGCTCGGACGCGGAATACGCCGAGCTCGTCCAGACGATGCTCGCCAGTGGCGATCTCCTCCCGCTCAACGAGGAGACCAACCCGCGCAGTTACCTGCATCGCTCGAATCCGTCGGACGTCGCTCGCGTCGAGCACCTGACCTTCGTTTGCACCCCCGAGGAAGACGAGGCGGGCCCGAACAACCATTGGATGGCACCGGCCGACGCACACGCCAAGATCGACGCGCTGTTCGCCGGGGCCATGCGCGGACGCACCATGTACGTCATTCCGTACTGCATGGGTCCCATCGACTCGCCGCTGTCGCGTTGCGGTGTCGAGATCACCGACAGCCCCTACGTGGTCGCCAACATGCGCATCATGACGCGCATGGGCGCCCCTGCCCTCGCCCGCATCGAGCGCGAAGGCCAGTTCGTGAAGGGCCTGCACTCCACGGGCGATCTCGATCCCGAGCGTCGCTTCATCATGCATTTCCCCCAGGAGCTGTCGATCAAGTCGATCGGCTCCGGCTACGGCGGCAACGCCCTGCTCGGCAAGAAGTGCCACGCGCTGCGCATCGCCAGCCACCAGGCGCGCCGCGAAGGCTGGCTCGCCGAGCACATGCTCATCGTCGGCATCGAGAACCCGCAGGGCGAGAAGCACTACATCGCGGCGGCGTTCCCCTCGGCCTGCGGCAAGACCAACCTGGCCATGCTCATTCCTACCGAGGGCTACCTCAAGGCGGGCTGGAAGGTCTGGACTGTCGGCGACGACATCTGCTGGATGACACCCGGTGAAGATGGCCGCCTCTGGGCGATCAACCCCGAAGCCGGCTATTTCGGTGTCGCCCCGGGCACCGGCGCGAATACCAACCCGACCGCCCTGGCCACCCTTGGCCACGATGCGATCTTCACCAACGTGGCCGTGACCGCGGACGCGCGTCCGTGGTGGGAAGGCCTCGGCGAAGGCGAACCGGTCACCGAATGGCAGGGGCGTCCGTACGACGCGGCCAACGGTCCGGCGGCGCATCCGAATTCCCGCTTCACGGTCAGCGCGAAGCAGTGCCCGAGCTGGGCACCCGAATCCGAACATGCCGCCGGCGTGCCCATTTCGGCGATCGTATTTGGCGGCCGCCGCCCCTCGCTGGTGCCGCTGGTGTTCGAGGCCAAGGACTGGGCCCACGGTGTTCTCGTCGGTGCAGCCATGGGCTCGGAAACCACCGCCGCCGCCACGGGCGCGGTCGGCGTGCTTCGCCGCGATTCGATGGCAATGAAGCCCTTCTGCGGCTACAACTTCGCCGACTACTTCGCCCACTGGCTGTCCTTCGACAAACCCGGTGCGAAGCTGCCGCGGATCTTCCACGTGAACTGGTTCCGCAAGGATGCCGACGGTCGTTTCATGTGGCCCGGTTACGGCGAGAACCTCCGGGTGCTCGACTGGATGATCCAGCGCGTCGCCGGCAAGGCGGAAGGCATGGAAACCCCGATCGGTGTGGTCCCGGCCAAGGGTGAGCTCAACGCCGAGGGGCTGTCGCTGAAGCCGGGCGCCCTCGACGAACTCCTCCACGTCGATGTCGAAGGCTGGACCGAAGAGCTCAACGCCATCGGCCTCTACCTCGAGGGCTTCGGCGCGCGTATGCCCGAGCGCCTCAAGGCCGAGCGCCTGCGTGTGAGCAAGGCCCTGGAAGCCGCCGTGGAGCGTCGGGCAGCCAACGTCGCCTGATATCAGGCCAGCCCTGCTGCTGTGGGGCTGGCTCTGTGTGGGAGCCGATTCATCGGCGATTGGGGCTACCGCTTCGCCGCTTTGTTGGCTTTTCGCCGCTGAAGCGGCTCCCACATTTCCTTTATCCCTTAAACGCTTCTCCCCTTGCCGGCATCCAAGCTGGCAAGATGAATGCCCTATGCCTCGCCGCCACTTCCTTCATGCAGCCTGAGCTGCCTGTCGCCACGTCCGATGACGATGTGGTGCGCGCTGCCGTCGGCGGCGACCGGAAGGCGTTCGAGACGCTCTACCGCAAGCATTCGGACCGGGTCTATGGCGCCATCCTCCGCCTGGCCGCCTTCGACCATGCCCGCGCGGAAGACCTGACCCAGGAAGCCTTCATCCGCGCCTGGCAGAAGCTCGAAGGCTTCCGCTTCGAAAGCGCGTTCGGCACCTGGGTGTACCGGTTGGCGGTCAACGTGGCACTCATGTCCATACGTGCCCGCAACGCCGACCCGGTCAGCATCGTCGACGATGAACATCTACCGGACATCGCCGACCTCGATAATCCCGTCCGCGCCGTGGAGCGCGACGAGCTGGAAAAGGCCATCGCGGCGTTGCCGCCGCGGGCCCGTGCCGTGCTGGTCCTTTACGACGTGGAAGGTTGGAAACACGAGGAGATCGCCCTTGAACTCGGGATGGCGGTCGGTTCCTCGAAAGCGCAGTTACACCGTGCACGCGGACTGCTCCGTCGCGCACTGGGAGATAAGCCATGAATGACCTCGAATACCTGCGCCAGATGCGCTCCCTCAACCGGCCGGTTGCGCCCCGTCGCGATCTATGGGCCGGCATCGAAGCCCGCCTCGACGAGGCGCCCGTCGCCGCGACGTCGCGCCATCGACGCGCGCAGCCCTGGCTGATGGCCGCTGCCATTGCCGGCGTGGCCCTCCTCGGTGGCAGCATCGGACTCCATCTCGTCGCGCCTGCCACCAACAACGCACTTGCCAGCGAAACCCACTGGAAACCGACCGACCCGCGTCTCTCCGGAGCTGCGGTGGAACTCGACGCCGCGCGCATGGAGCTGACCCAGGCCATGCAGGACTCCCCCGATTCGGCCGCCCTGCAGCGTCTGCTGCTGAAGACCGAACGCCAGCGCGACCGTCTGCGTAATCTCGAAAAGCAAGCCGGCTAACATGCGAACAGCCAGGACCCCACTCATGAAAACGCTCTACATCACCCCCCTGCTGCTGGCGTTCTCGATCGGACAGGCATTCGCCTCGACCCCGATCAACCTGTCGAAAGACATCCGGCCCAATGCGAAGGTCAGCATCGACAACGTCAAGGGCGAGGTCACCGTGACCGCCTGGGACAAGAATCAGATCCAGGTCTCCGGCTCGCTGGGCGACGGCGCCCGTCCGCTGGAGATCGAAGGCAACGAAGGCAACGTGGAAATCCACGTCGATAGCGACTCGAAAGAACACTCGATATTCAGCTGGGGCAGCGACACGCGCATGCAGCCCACCGTACTCAACGTTCGCGTGCCCAAGGCCGTCAGCGTCGAGATCAACGTGGTCAGCGCGCCGGTCAGCATCGACGGCCTCGACGGCGGCAAGATCGAGATCAACTCGGTCAGCGGCCGCATCCGCGGAAACCTGCGCTCGCCGGACATCAACATGCAGACCGTCAGCGGGAGCATCGATCTCGCCGGCAGCGCGACCAAGGCCGATCTGCAGACCGTTTCCGGCGACATCATCGCGCCGAGCGTCACTGAACGCGTCGAAGCGCAGACCGTATCCGGTCGCATGACGATCGGCGGCGGCCCCTGGAAGCAGGCCAACTTCAGCACGGTCTCGGGCGACACGCAGATCAACGGCGGCCCCACGCGCGACGGCAAGATCGACGTCGACTCGATGAGTGGCGATGTCCAGCTCCAGCTTCCGTCCGATGTTTCCGCCAAGCTGGAGGCCTCGACATTCAGCGGCAGCATCCGCAGCGATTTCGGCAACCCCTCCAGCGGGGAAGACGGCCCCGGCAAGCAGCTCAAGACCACCATCGGCGGCGGCAACGGCAACATCCACGTCGAGTCCTTCAGCGGCGATGTGAAGCTACGCGCGCAGGGTCGCTGAGCGTTCTTTAAAAGGTTCGCCCGCGTTGCGGGCGCGTGTTTCCAGCGGCATTCGCCGCGTCACGCTCGTGGTTTTTTGGGAGTCGCGGTCGGGTTGGCCCTTGGGGCCGCGGCGCGGCTCTTCGAGACGGGCCGTAGGCATCGGTCTCGCTCGCCCGGGAACTGGGCGGCCCTCAGCTTAGGCGGCCCCAAGGGCCAACCCGACCGCGACACCGGACGTTGAGGTTGTGTGTGGCACAAGCGCAACGCCGCTTCGTCGCCGTGTGTCGAATGCTTGCCACACCCACGTTGCTGCACCGCTGTCGTAGGAGCCGCTTCAGCGGCGAACCCTCAGACTGTCGCGTTTGCGAATGAGGCCTTGTGGTGACTGGGCGAGCGGTTGAACGCCCGCACGATGCGACGCAATGCTTCGTTCGCGAGATCAATCGCTGAGGGTTCGCCGATGAATCGGCTCCTACAAGAGCGGCACTGCAACTTGCTGGCGGTGTGCTCGGCCACACGCAACCTCGACGTTCTGTGCCGCGAGGGGCAAGGTCCTTGGGGACGCTTAAGCTGAGGGCGGCCCCGACTACCTTGCAGAGCGAGAGACCAGCTACCGCCCGTCTCGAAAAGCCGCGCCGCGGCCCCAAGGGCCTTGCCCCTCGCGGCTCCCAACGCACCCGCAAGCGTGAGGCGGCGAACGCCGCTGGTTACATGGGGCGCGTAGCGACCGGCATTCGCCGATGAATCGGCACCTACAAAAGCGCGGCCACAAAAAAGCCGCCTCGTGGGCGGCTTTTAGAGGTCTTGGTGGTACTGGACGTAAGGGGTTCGGGCCTGGTCGGGCTCGGGACCGGTAGGGCCGCTGGGTGCGTTGCCCGACGACCAGACGTTCTGGGCTCCGACCGAGAGCTGGCCGCGCCAGGGGAGGTGCCAGGTGACGCCGAGGTCGATCGCGCTCCAGCGGCGGTCGCCGTTGATCTGATTGATAGCCGTCGCCTCGGGCTGCATCGTGCGACCGGTGATCAGGCCCGAGATGGGGCCGCGATCGACGCCGAAACTCAGCGCCTTCTGGTCGACCGAGCCGATACCGAGCAAGTTACCCGGGGTGAGCCGGATACGACCGATGCTGGCGCCAAGATCGATGCCACTGCGCGAACCAAGGTCGACCCTGCCATGGGCGTTGAATTCGGTACTGGACGACAGTGCGGTGATCGGCAGACCGGAGGCGGTAGCCAGGCCCGGAAGTACGCGAGGCAACGCTGCGCCCGTACCAGTGGGACGGCTCGAGCCGACACCGAGACCGAGGCTGTAACCCGTGCCACGATACGTCGCGCCTACTTCGCTGCCGACAATGCGCGGCGGTGCCCCTGACACGTTGCAGAGATCGCCTCGCGCCGCGCCGGAAGCACCGCAGGATTCCACGGAATTCATCCAGCCCTGGCCGGTGATGTTCGCGTGGGCCTGTACATGCGGGCCAAGGTCGTACTGCAGGCCACTGGAAAGGAACGGACCGGCGTTCACCGCATGCAGGGCAAGCGGCTGGGTACCGTCGGTGCGATCGTCTGACCTGAGGGCGAGCATGCGACCGTCCGGGGCGCGCCAAAGCGGCACCGAGCCCTGCGCATTCTGGGCGTAACCGTCGGGTTGCTGGCCCAGGAGCCGCGTTGCCGTGGCGTCCGAACCCACCGGCGCAACTTGCCCTGCCGCGGCGAGCGGCATCAGCAGTAGCAAGGTAAGAAAGGATCTGCGCATGGTCATCTATCGGCAGGTGGCTGAAATCCCCGAGGTCCCGCATCAGCCTCGCGAGAACACCGCCAGTGTATCGCGTTTTACGTTTTACTAACACCCCGGAGGGCCACCTTCAGGAATCGGCCCGCCTGCCGTTTATGAGCATGAAGGGGAAAGGTTACACGCTGGCGCAAGGCCCCTGAGACTGGCGCTCCACGCCCCATCGCGCGGCCGCCTTAACGCATATAGACTGAACCGACCATACCGGAATCCTTGCCAGGCGATGACTATCGCTCCAACCCAAAGCCCGTCCGTCAAGGCGCCCGGTCACGGTGAAAGCACCCCGTTGCGCGAGGCTGTCGAGCGGTTGCTACGGGCGGCTGAGGCGGAAGTGGTCCGGAGCGAGAGCGAGGCCTTCGCCCGCCACCTCATGCCGGGCGCCCGCGTGGCCTGGCGCGGGGCCGCCGAGCCCCGGTCGAGCGGACATGCCGTGGTCGAACTGGGAACCGACCCGCAAACCGAGCGGGTACTCGAACTGCATACGGCCGAAGCCGGCCTGCCGGATTCGGCCGAACTGATCGACTGGCTCGGCCGGCTTGCCTCGATACGCCTGCGGCAGCTCGCCGAAACCGCGAATCTCTACGAGGCGATCTCGCGCCTGGCGCTCGCCGAGCGACTGCAGCGCGCGCTCTATGCCATTGCCGAGCAGGCCGGCGCCGAGCACAACATGAAGGACATGATGAGTGCGCTCCACGGCATCGTGGGCAGCCTCATGTATGCCGAGAACTTCTTCATCGTGCTGTTCGACGCGCAGAACCGCACCGTGCGCTTTCCCTACTTCGTCGACTCGCTGGATCCCGACATTCCGGACCCGGAAGGCATCCGCCCGATCGATGCGATCGAGAACTCGCTCACCTGGCATGTGCTGCAAGGCGGCAAGTCGCTGATGGGCGCGAGCACGGAGCTGGAAAAAAACCTTCCGGGCCCGCGCGTATCGATCGGGCCGCCCAGCGACGACTGGCTCGGCGTGCCGATGAAGCGCGGCGACGACGTGGTCGGCGCCCTGGTCGTGCAGAGCTATCGCGACGACACGCGCTATACGCAGAACGATCGCGAGCTACTGACCTACGTCGCCCAGCACGTGCAGACGGCGCTCGAACGCCGCCAGGCGCATGAAGAACTCGAGCGCCGCGTCACCACCCGCACGGCCGCACTGCGCGAAGCCAATCGCGTCCTGCGCCAGCAGGTGCTGCAACGCCAGCGTGGCGAGCGCTTGCAGGCCGCGCTGTTCCGCATCGCCGAACTGGCGAACACCTCGGACAGCATCGAGAACTTCTACGCCGCCGTGCATCGCGTTATCGGTGGCCTCCTGTACGCGCGCAACTTCTATATCGCGCTGCTCTCCGAAGACCAGAACAAGCTGACGTTCCCTTATTCGGTCGACGAACTCGACGGCTCACGCGAGCCGCGCGAGCTCGGCCGCGGGCTCACCGAATTCGTCCTGCGTAACGGCAAGGCCCTGCTCGCCGACCGCGAGGAGATCGACCGGCTCAATCGCGACCAGGTCCTTTCCACCAGCGGCGCACGCTCGCTCCACTGGCTGGGCGTGCCGCTCATCTGGAACGAAAAATCGATGGGTGTGCTGGCGGTGCAGAGCTACTCGCCCGAGCACACCTATAGCGCACGCGACCAGGAACTGCTGACCTTCGTCAGTTACCACATCGCCAATGCACTGCAGCGCAAGTACACCACCGAGTCGCTCAAGCAGGCCTACGCCAGCCTCGAACGCCGGGTGACCGAACGCACACGTGCCCTGGCCCTGGCCAACCGCGACCTGCGCGAGCAGATCGCGGAACGCGAGCGTGTCGAGCGGCGGCTCAAGTACGAGACCCTGCACGATTCGCTCACCGGCCTGCCCAACCGCACGCTCCTGTTGCAGCGCCTGGAGCAGGCGCTGAATCATTATCGCGAGAATCCCGCCGATCTCTTCGCGGTGCTCTTCATCGACCTCGACCGCTTCAAGGTCATCAACGATTCGGTGGGCCACCTCGTGGGCGACGACCTCCTGTTCCAGGTCGGTGGCCGCGTGCGTGCGTGCCTGAAAACACGCGATGTCGTCGCACGCCTTGGCGGCGACGAATTCGCCGTGCTCGTGGAAGGCATCACTGACCCGCAGGCCGCCACGCATATCGCCGAGCGCATCATCGCGCAGCTGCAGACGCCGTTCCGCCTGGGCGCGAAGGAGATCTTCACCTCCGCGTCGATCGGCATTGCGCTGCCCACGCCGGAATACACGCGTCCCGAAGAACTGCTGCGGGACGCCGACTCGGCCATGTACCGCGCGAAGGACGAAGGTCGCCACCGTGCAGCGGTATTCGACGACCGCCTGCGCCGTGAAGCGCTCTCGCTGCTCGAGCTGGAAGGCGACCTGCGCCGCGCCCTCACGCGCAATGAGTTCGTCCCGTTTTACCAGCCCATCGTGGACCTCGAAGACAACCGCGTCGTCGGTTACGAAGCCCTGCTGCGCTGGCGCCATCCGGAGCGCGGTCTGTTGCCGCCGGGGGACTTTCTCTCCGTGGCCGAAGACACCGGTTGTTCCGAAGCCATCGACTGGCAGATCTTCGAGCAGGTGGCCCGCCAGGTGCGCGCCCTCACGCGCGACGAAGGCTTCGTCAGCATCAACGTGTCGGGCAGCCACTTCCGCTCACCGGACCTCGACCAGCGCCTGCTCGATCTGTTCGCCGAGCACGGCGTGCCGGCGCGGTGCGTTCGCGTGGAAGTCACCGAGCGGGCGCTGCTGGAGAACCCGGCGCAGGTCAAACGCATCCTCGAGAACCTTCGGGATCATGGCGTCGGCATCGCGCTGGACGATTTCGGCACCGGTTACTCGTCGTTGAGCTACCTGCACCAGTACCCGATCGAGACGCTGAAAATCGACCGATCTTTCGTGATCGAGCTGCCCTCCGAAGACACCGACACCGACGCGCACAGCACTGCGGTGGTCCGGGCGATCCAGGCGCTGGCCAATTCGCTGCGCATGCAGGTCATCGCCGAAGGCATCGAAACCGAGTCGCAGATGCGCGCACTGCGTCGTATCGGCTGCCGTTTCGGCCAGGGCTTCCTTTTTGCCCAGCCCCAGCCGGCAAGCAAGTGGCTGGCTGCTCCCTTGTCCCTCGACGCCTGACTCCACCGCCGCTGTTGCTGTCGTAGGAGCCGATTCATCGGCGAAAACCAGGTCGCGGCAACCTCCACATGGCGCTGCGCAGGGATCGCCGATGAATCGGCTCCTACAGGGAAGCCGGAATTACTGCAGGGTTGAGGGCGAGGGTGGGGTTTCGACCTGTGTCAGCAGGCGCTCGGCATCGACGCGATCGAACACGTAGCGCGTGGCGCAGAACTCGCAGACGACTTCGATCTCGCCGTCACGATCGTCCAGGGTTGCCTCGACTTCCGTTCGGCCCAGCGCACGCAGCATGCCTTCCACGCGCTCCTGCGAGCAGGTGCAGCCGAAGGCGAGACCCTTCGCCTCGTAAACGCTCACGGTCTCCTCGTGATACAGCCGGTAGAGCAGTTCTTCCGGCAGGATCGACAGCATCTCGGAGCTGCTCAGCGTGTCGGTGAGGATGCCGACGCGCGCCCAAGCGTCATCGTCGTCTTCGGCCGCGTTATGGCCGCCTTCGCCCGCGATGGGCTGGAGCATGAGCCCCACCGCATGCTCGGCGTTGGCGGCGAGCAGGATGCGCGCAGGCAGCTGTTCGGACCGCTCGAAATAGTTCTCCAGCGCCTTCGCGATCGACGGCTCGTCCAGATCCACCACGCCCTGGTAGCGACCGCGATCCACCTGCCCGATCGTGATGGCGAGCAAGGCGTTCGGCAGCTCGTTCAGGTGCAGGCTCGACGGCATCGTGTCGGCGTCGTAACGCGCCAGGCCACGCAGGTGCCCTTGGTCGGTGCACTCGGCAAAGAGCAGGCGCAGCGCACCCTCGCTCTTGAACTCCAGCGACAGTGAGCCATCGAACTTGATGTTTCCGGTAAGCAGCGCACTGGCCGCCGCCGCCTCGCCCAGCGTGTTGCGGATATCCGTGGGGTAGTCACCGCGTGAAGCGATCTCGCGCCAGCTGGCGCCCAGGCGCACGAGCACGCCGCGAACGCCTGCTTTCTCAAGCATGAAGCGGTGCAGCACGTCTTCGGATGACAGGGTTTCGACGATCGAATCGGTCACGGTGGCCTCCTGGTGATCCGACGAAAGATGGGGCCATGCCGGCGTACCGACAAGCCCGGCACGCGCCGGGCCCCTATACTGCGCCATCCTTTGCCACCGCGCTGCCATGAGCCCCACGCCCCGCTCGCTGCCGATTCGACTTGCCCGCTACGTCGGCCTTGTCATCCTTGCCTGGTTTGCCCTGTCATGGCTGGTCGTAATCCTGCTGCGCTTCGTGCCGCCGTGGACCAGCGCCATGATGATGGAGCGCCGCGTGGAGGCATTCGTCACCCATGAGTCGGATTTCACCTTTCGCCATCGCTGGGTAGGGTGGGACGCCGTGTCGCCCCAGGTCGGGCTGGCCATGGTGGCCGGCGAGGACCAGAAATTTCCGTTTCATCACGGCTTCGACATCGATGCGATCCAGGACGCGATCGACGCCTCGGATGAAGGAAAGCGCCTGCGGGGCGCCAGCACCATCAGCCAGCAGGTGGCGAAGAACCTCTTCCTGTGGAACGGACGCAGCTTCGTCCGCAAGGGACTGGAGGCGTACTTCACCGTGCTGATCGAGGCAACCTGGCCAAAGCGTCGCATCCTCGAGGTCTATATGAATATCGTGGAGCTCGGTAACGGCATCTACGGTGTCGGCGCGGCCAGCGACGTGTTCTATCGCACCACGCCCGACCGCCTTGGCGTGATCCAGGCGGCGCGCCTGGCTGCCGTACTGCCCAATCCGCGCCGCTTCCGCGTCGACGCGCCCAGTGCCTACGTGCAGAAGCGCACCGCCTGGATTGCGCAACAGATGGGACAACTCGGCGGTCCCGCCTATCTCACCCGACCGGCACCCGTCGCCGGCCGCGTTCGCTAAAGGATCGACATGACGTTCTCACTGGCCATTGTGGTTCCCGCTTACAACGAGAGCGATGTCATCGACGCGTTCCATGCCCGGATCGGCGCGGTACTCGACGGGATCGAGGCCACGGCACGCGTGATCTACGTGGATGACGGCAGCAGCGACGACACCTGGCAGAAGCTCTGTGCGATCTCGGGCGCCGACGGCCGGGCGACGGCACTGCGGCTGTCGCGCAACTTCGGCAAGGAGGCCGCCATGACGGCCGGCCTCGACGCCGCCGATGCCGACGCGGTGGTCGTCATCGACGCCGACCTGCAGGACCCTCCCGAACTCATTCCCGAGCTCATCGCGCGCTGGCGCGAGGGCTTCGATGTCGTCTACGCGACCCGCGGCGAACGCGACGGCGAAACACGCCTGAAGAAATTCACCTCCGCGGCGTTCTATCGCGTCATGGAGCGTCTCTCCGACACGCCGCTGCCGCGCGACACGGGCGACTTCCGCCTGCTCTCGCGCCGCGCCGTGGCCGCCCTGGGTGGCCTGCGTGAGCGCCAGCGATTCATGAAGGGCCTGTTCGCCTGGATCGGTTACCGGCAGACCGCCGTGACCTATCACCGCGACGCCCGCTACGCTGGCGCCACCAAGTGGAATTACTGGCGCCTGGGCAACCTGGCCATCGAGGGCATCACCTCGTTTTCGGCAGCGCCCTTGCGAGTGGCCACATGGGTGGGCCTTTCGGCCGCCGTCCTCGCCTTTCTCTACGGCATCTGGGTGCTGCTGAAGGTGCTGTTCTGGGGCGATCCGGTGCGCGGCTACCCGACCCTGATGGTCGTGATCCTGTTCCTCGGCGGCATTCAACTGCTCGCCCTGGGGATCATCGGCGAGTACGTGGGCCGAACGTATGCGGAGAGCAAACGCCGCCCGCTTTACTACGTGGAATCCCGCCAGGGCGGCGAGCCACCCTTCACCTCATCGTGACGCCTCGCGGCGGCTGACGGCGCTACACTGGACCATCGCGGCGACGCGCGCCGCCTCCACCCGGAGAGTCGAGAATGCAGCAGGTCAAGCATCTCCTGGACGCCAAAGGCAAGGAAGTCTATGCCGTGGCGCCAGACGCGCCGGTCTACGACGCCATCCGCCAGATGGCCGAGAAGAATGTCGGTGCGCTGGTCGTCCTCAAGGGTAGTGAACTTGTGGGGATCGTTTCCGAGCGCGACTACGCCCGGAAAGTCATCCTGAAGGACAGGTCCTCCCGCGACACCCCCGTCGCCGACATCATGACGCCGACCGTTATCACGGTCTCGACGAGTGCCACGGTGGACGAGTGCATGCGCTTGTGCACCGACGGCCGCCTGCGCCACCTGCCGGTGCGTGACGGCGACCGTGTCGTCGGCGTGATCTCCATCGGCGACCTGGTCAAGGCGGTGATTTCCGAGCAGAGGCAGACGATCAACCAGCTCGAGAGCTATATCACCAGCTAGGTGTCCTTCGCGCCCGACTCCGGAAGGAGGTCGGGCGATACCGCCGCGCGACGGGCCACGAGGGTGGCCACGCCACAGAGCGCCGCGCTGATCAGGCCGAGGCCGGCAATGCCGACGCCCAGCCCGCGCAACGCAGTGAGTGCCGAGGTGACCAGCACGTCGCCGAGCCGCCAAACCGTGGTCTCGATGAAGTTCTTGCCCTTGTAACGCGCCTCGCGCGGCATGCGCGTGTAAAGCGCATCGGACGCGGGTTTGGTCATGCCGTAGGTCATGCCGCGCGTCCCGATCTGCACGATGGTCAGCAACGAGACCACGGAGCCGAATACCGCGATGTCCGCGGGGCCGTAGATACCCAGCAGGGCCAGCAGGACGAAGTTGACGAGGGTCGGCAGCACCATCGCCCAGACCGTGCCCAGCCCGCGCATGAGCAGCGGCGTGATGGTGAGCTGCAGCACGGCGCCGAAACTGTTGATCGCAAAATCCAGGTCCGCATAGAACCGGGTGCGCTCGGCAATCCCGGGGTAGTGCAGCTTGGTGTAATCCGCCATGAGCGCGTAGGCCAGCGTGGCGATGCCATCGCTGAGCAACATGAGGATGGCCATGTAACGCAGGAAGGGCTGGGCGAACGCGGCCTTCGCGCCGTCCAGCAACGATCCGCCAACCGGGGCACCACCGCTCGTATCGTTGGCCGCTCCCCCATCCGACAACGTCAGCAGCAGCCCCAGCGCGATCAACAGGGTAATCGCCGACACCAGGAGCAGCGCAGGTACACCGATCGATGCGACGAGCAGGGATGTAAGCACGGGCCCGACCAGGGCACCTGCCATGCCGCCGAAGGCGATGAACGGAAACATCAGCCGCGCCTGCACGCTGCGATAGATGTCCGCCATGAAGCTCCAGAACAGCGACACCACGAAGAGGTTGAAGACGCTTACCCAGACGAAGAACACGCGACCCAACGCGACGGCACCGATGCGGTCCTGGACGGCGAAGGCAGGGATGAACCCGACCAGGCAGGCGGCGAAGAACACATAACTGCCCAGCAGGACGCGCCGGCGCGGGAACCGCGAGACCAGCCAGCCGAACACAGGGGTCAGCGCCAGCATTACCACCAGCACGATCGCGTAGAACAGGGGCAGCGAGGACGACCCCGCCGCTCCCACCAGCTGGTCGCGGACCGGTCGGATCACGTAATAGGAGGTCATCACGAAGAAGAAGGCGATGACCGAAAGGACCAGGGTCATGCCCTCGGCCATGGCGGCAGGTCGACGTGTATTCACAGGTGGCCGACTTCGATCCGGTGAAAGCTGGCCAAAGCCTACCACGCCCCCACGCCCCGCTCCTGTAGGAGCCGATTCATCGGCGATGCTCTCCTCCACCCTGGAATCGCCGATGAATCGGCTCCTACACGGCCGACGAATCGACGTTGTCCCCGGCCCATAAGTAAAAGACAATGCCCCTGATGACGATCAGCGCGCTGACGTCCCCCTTCCCGCGGCGTGTCCCCACGCCTCGACCCGCGAGATAAGCATGTCGTTTCGTTCCGCTTCCCTGCTCGCCTGCGCTATCGCCTGCGCCATCGCCGCTCCCTTCGCTCTGGCCGCGCCGCCACCGCCGCAGAAGCCGCCGGTGGTGCACGCCGATCCTGAATCCGCCCACCTGCCGCCTGAGCGCGTCAAGCAGACGATCGAGGACTACAAGCGCTGGATGGACGAGGCGGAGGCACGCGATGCCGCACCGGCCATCGTCACGGCGGTCATCGTGGACGACAAGGTCGTTTACGAGCGCGCCATCGGCTACGCCAACGCGAAAACGAAAGAACCTGCCACGCCGGAAACCGTCTTCCGCCTGGCCTCGTTGTCGAAAGCGTTCGCCACCGGCGTCACCGCCGTCCTGGTTCGCGAGGGTTTCCTCAGCTGGGACACCAAGCTGATCGACACCATTCCGTACTTCAAGCTCAAGGACATGCAAGCCGCACAGCAGGCCACGGTCCGCGACATCCTCGGCCAGCGCCTGGGCCTGCCACGCAACACCTACGACAACATGCTCGAAGCCGACATGCCGTACGAGGAACTCGTTCGCAAGCTCGACGAGGTGGATCTGTCGTGCAAAGTGGGCTCGTGCTACGGCTACCAGAACGTTGCCTTCAGCATGATCGGCGACGTGATCTACGCCACCACCGGTGATTATTTCTTCCGACAGGTGGAGCGTCGCATCTTCGCGCCGCTGGGCATGACCACCGCCAGCTACGGCCGCGATGCCCTCGAGGCCAGCAAGAGCTGGGCGCGTCCCCATCGCGGCGGTCCGCATAACTGGATTCCCTACGAGCCCAACGACAGCTACTACCGCGTCGCTCCCGCCGCCGGCGTGAACGCCAGCCTGCGCGACATGGAGCAGTGGCTGATGGCACAGATGGGCGGTCGCCCCGACGTACTGCCCACGCCCTCGCTGGACGTGCTGCACGCGGCCGGCGTCGCCACGCCCTCCGAAGTGCACTCGCTCCCCTGGCGCCACGCCCGCGTCACCGACGCGCACTACGCGCTGGGCTGGCGCGTGTTCAAGTACGCCAACGAAGACCTGATCTTCCATGCAGGCGCCGTTTCCGGCTACCGCACGATGATCGGCTTCTTCCCGAAGTACCACGCGGGCGTGGTGACGATGTGGAACGGCGCCGGCCCGATCCCTGCCGGCCTGATGCCGATGGTGTTCGATGACCTCCTCGGCCTGAACCACGTCGACTGGGCTGGCGTGGAAGGCTCGGTGCACACCGCACCCGCCGCTCCTGCCAAGAAAGCCGCCACGACGAAGAAGGCCGCCGCCACGAAGAAAGCGACACCGGCGAAGTCGACGAAGACGACGAAGAAAAAGAAGCCCTGAGGACTTCTTTCCCCCAGCGGTTCCAACGTGAAAGGACAGCCGCTACGTGCCTCGTGTGACCAGCGGCGTTCGCCGCCTCACGCTCGTGCTGCTCGGGAGTCGCGGTCGGGTTGGCCCTTGGGGCCGCGGCGCGGCTCTTCGAGACGGGCCGTAGGCGACGCGATCACTTGCACGGAAACTGGGCGGCCCTCAGCTTAGGCGGCCCCAAGGGCCAACCCGACCGCGACACCGGACGTTGAGGTTGTGTGCGGCACAAGCGCAACGCCGCTTCGTCGCTCAATGTCTGATGAACGACCAGGCTGCTTTCTGTAGGAGCCGCTTCAGCGGCGAACCCTCAGGCTTTCGCGTTTGCGAATGAGGCCTTGTGGTGATTGGGCGAGCGGTGAACAGCCGGCATGATGTAATTCAAAGCCTCATTCGCAACAAGCACCGCTGAGGGTTCGCCGATGAATCGGCTCCTACACGGGCGGCGCTGCAAGTCGCTGGTGGTGCGCTCGACGACACGCAACCTCGACGTTCGGTGCCGCGAGGGGCAAGGCCCTTGGGGACGCCTAAGCTGACGGCCGCTCAGTCGACGGGCGGAGCGAGAGCGGTCCCTACGGCCCGTCTCGAAGAGCCGCGCCGCGTCCCCAAGGGCCTTGCCCCTCGCGGCTCCCAACGGACCCACAAGCGTGAGGCGGCGTAAGCCGCTGGTTACATGGGGCGCTTAGCGACCGTCCTTTCGCCGATGAATCGGCTCCTACAGAAGCGCAGCAAAAAAAACGGCTCCTTGCGGAGCCGTTTGTTCTTACCTGCCGAGGTTGAACTGCAATCGTCGGCGGAGGGTGACGGAAATTGCCTCACCGTTTCGGGTGGCCGGCTTGAATTCCCATTTGCTCACCGCGTCGATCGCCGAACGGTCGAAGACATGCTTGGGCTGTGCGTCGACCACCGAGACATTACCCACGGCGCCGTCGGCACCCACGGTCATCTCCACATCGACCCAACCTTCCTGGTTCGCACGCATGGCGGCCGTCGGATAGCGCGGGTTGACCTGGCGGATCAGCACAGCGTCGCTGATGGACTCGTCCGTGGCGGCGCGTGCGACCGGACGCGGTGCGGCGGCGACGGGTGCAGCCGCGGTGGGCTGCTGCTGCGCGACACGGGCGGCCTGCTCACGTGCGGCCTGCTGACGCTGCGCTTCGGCGGCAGCCGACGCCTGCTGTTCGGCCTGGAGCTTGGCGGCGCTGGCGGCATTCTGCTGGGCCAGCTGCTGCGCCTTCTGCGCATCCACCGCCTGCTGTTGCTCACGGTCCAGCGTTTTGCGCTGGGCATCCAGCTTGGAACGCAGAATGGTCAGCGTGTAGTTCTCGGGGTCGGCCTTGGCAAGCAGGTCGATCTCGCGCTGGGCTTCGTTGAAGTCCCGCTGGTTGATCGTCTGCTCGGTGGCGGCGGCGCCGTACGAGAACGTCTCGCGCAGGGCGTCGGCGGCGACGGGATTACCCGGCTGCTTCTGCAGCACCTTCATGTAGAACTCGAAGGCATTGTTACCTGCCGGCGCGACGAGACGCTGCTCGTTCATCGCCGTGCGGGCCTCAGCCAGGAGCTGGTCGGTGCTGAGGGCGTCGACGTTAGCCGGGGTATCGCGTGTCGCGCCTGGCTTGGTCGCCGCGGCGGTGGCCGGGGTGACACCGGCATTCGCGTCGCGATACGGCTTGATAATGAGGAACCAGGCCGCGACTGCCAGCGCCAGAACAATGGCGAAGACGGTAAGTGTCACGGGATTGACGGCGCCGCGCACGAAATGGCGCGAAGGCATGCGTTGACGATTATCCATGGCGGTCGAAAGCGGACTCCGCATAGCGCGCGCCCCCTGATGGCTTGACGCGGAGGACCCCCCGTCCCCCGCAGCGCGATGTGGCGACAAGGTAACCGTAATAGCCGCGTGAATCCAGCGCGGCGGTCTAGGAGGTTTTCCGGGGGCAAGAAACCGCACCCCTAATAAATGAATAACCCCGGCAGGGCCGGGGTCAAGGTTTCGAAGTGTCTCCCCGCGCTGGGCACCGCGGGGAGATAATTCGTAACGAGCTTTCTTATTGGAAGGTGAAGCTTATTACTTGGCGGCCTTGGCGACCTTAGCGACCTTGGCGGCCCGCGGTGCCTTAGCCGGCTTCGCAGCCTTGGTCGCGCGAACGACCTTGGCGGCGGCAACCTTCTTCGAAGCAGCCTTACGCGGTGCGGCGGCCTTGCGCGGTGCTGCCTTGCGCGCCGTCTTCTTTACGGAAGCCTTCTTGACGGCCTTCTTGACCGCCTTCTTGGCGGCTACCTTCTTGACGGCAGCCTTGCGGGCGACCTTCTTGACTGCAGCCTTCTTGGCCGGCGACTTGCGGGTCGCAGCCTTCTTGACCGCGACCTTACGGGTCGAGGCCTTCTTTGCCGGCGACTTGCGCGCGGCGGTCTTCTTCACGGTGGATTTCTTCGACGCCTTTTTGGCGGCGGACTTCTTGGCAGTGGCTTTCTTGGCAGTGGCCATGGTTCGTCTCAGCTCCTCATCAGTTGGCAGTGGTTGCCCAGTAAAAGCATGAAGGAACGCTTCAACCAGCAAATCGCTGTTCGTTGCGTGCCTTAAATTGTTCACCTGGCGGCGAGTACGTTCATCGGAAAGCAGTCGAAGCACGTGAAGCGGAATGGACACAGTGATCTTGCGAACCGCTCCCGCTTTGTTGCCGTGCTCGACGTACGGCCTGATGAATTTTCCTAATTCCATATCGGGTTCCCCGTCAATTGGTGCAAAAGCTATTCCTGAACATATCCGCTGTCAATAAACTTTGGCTATGAATTGAAGACCTTGCGGGTACGCATCCCCACCGACGATGACCGATCGAGGGCAGTCGCATGAGGTTATCCGTTACGTCCGGAATGAAATGGACTCACAAAATAAAAAGCACTCACGCAATGAAATGGTTCAGCAAATAGCTTAAATAAAGATGTTTTTTCGTTCGTCGTCGCGAACAGTGAACCGATGACACGCGACGGCCGACGAGAAAAGAGGCGCCGTCCGACACGGCCTGTCGGGGGCGATTTCGCGGATGAACGGAGCGCTACTGACGGTGAAAAAAAATTTCGCCGAAGGGCCGTTCCGGACAAAAAAATGCCGGTCGAGGACGACCGGCATGCGAATCGAACGTGCCGAACCGGATCAGTGGTCGTCGTTCTCGGCGACTTCGGCGTACTCATCGGCCGTCAACAAACCGTCGAGTTCGGACTTGTCGTCGAGCTTCATCTTGAAGATCCAGCCGTCACCGAACGCGTCTTCGTTGATCGTTTCCGGCTTGTCGCTGAGGACGGTGTTGACCTCAGTGATTTCGCCCGAGACAGGTGCGTAGATATCCGACGCAGCCTTGACCGACTCGACGACGGCAACGCCGTTGCCCGCCTGGACGCTCGAACCGACTTCCGGCAGTTCAACGTAGACCAGATCACCCAACGCGCCCTGCGCGTGGTCGGAGATACCGACGGTGACCGTGCCGTCCTGTTCGACGCGTACCCACTCGTGGGTCTTCTGGAATTTCAGGTCGCCAGGAATTTCTTTGTCGCTCATGGGGAGATCCTCGTTGTATCGGGGCCGGGGCGGGTTGGTGCGCCGGTCAATTGTACCGACACCTATATATATGTGTAGCGCGAATCAGCCGTCGACGATGCCCGGCATCGGCTGGCCGTCGCGGACAAAGGGGAACTTCACCACGCGCACCGGCACTTCGCGGCCGCGGATGTCGACACGGACCTCGCCATGGTCACCGGCGGGCAGGCGCGCGAAGGCGACCGACTTGCCGAGGGTCGGCGCGAAACCGCCGGAAAGGATTTCGCCTTCGCCATTGGCGGCGAGAACTTTCTGCCCGTGACGGAGAACGCCCTTCTCGTCCATGACCAGCCCGACCATCACGCGCGGTACACCGTCGGTCTTCTGCTTCTCGAGCGCTTCGCGGCCGATGAAGTCGCGACCTTCGTCCAGCGAGATGGTCCAGGCGAGCGAGGCCTCCCAGGGGGTGACGGTCTCGTCCATGTCCTGACCGTAAAGATTCATGCCGGCTTCCAGGCGGAGCGTGTCGCGCGCACCCAGACCGGCCGGGGCGACACCGGCGTCGCGCAGGAGATTCCACAGTTCGACGACGCGCGTGTTCGGCACGACCACTTCGAAGCCGTCTTCGCCCGTGTAGCCGGTGCGAGCCAGGAACAGCGGCATGCCATTCGGGCCTTCACATTCGATAGCGGCAAACTTGCCGAGCTTGCGGGCCTTCTCGCGGATGTCCTCCGGCAGCAGGCCGATCAGTTTCTCGCGGGCGTTCGGTCCCTGCACGGCGACCATGCCGAATTCCGGACGCTCGCGCACGGTGATGCCGAAGGCGACCGCCTGCTTCTCGATCCAGGCCAGGTCCTTCGCGCGGGTCGCGGCGTTGACCACCAGGCGGAAGAAGTCCTCGCGAAGGAAGTAGACGATGAGGTCGTCGATCACCCCGCCGGTCTCGTCGAGCATGCAGGTGTAGAGCGCCTTGCCCGACTTGGTGAGCTTATCGACGTTGTTGGCGACCAGCTTGCGGAGGAACTCGCGGGTGCGCTCGCCGGTGAGGTCGACCACGGTCATGTGCGAGACGTCGAACATGCCGGCATCCTTGCGGACCGAGTGGTGCTCTTCAATCTGCGAGCCGTAGGCGATGGGCATGTCCCAGCCGCCGAAGTCGACCATGCGGGCACCGAGTTCACGGTGGGAGGCGTTGAGTTCGGTCTTGTCGGTCATCGTCGTACCTTGCAGGGGAATGTCGGCGGGAACAGCCTCGTATTATCGGGCCGCGAGGCCTGTCAGGCCAAGCGCAAACGCAGCATCGGCATCTGCTAGCCTTCGCCCATGACGACCCCATCCCTGCCCGGCTCGGCCACCCTCTCGCGCGATGCGGGCGGTGCGCGCCTTGCGCTGAGCGGGGACTGGACACTCCTTCATTACATGGAGTTGCAGGCCCGGGCCAACGAACTGGCTGGCACGGTGGGCAATGACGTGAAAGTGGACCTTCATGCCGTGGGGGCCATGGACACCTCCGGTGCCTTCGTCATCGCCGAGTTGCTCGGCAGCCAGCGCACCCAGGCCTTATCCCAGGACGAGTCGCTGCCGCCGGCGCGGCGCGCCCTGCTGAAAACCGTCGGCGACGCGATCGACACCTATTGCAAGGGCGTGAAGAAGCCGAGGGATGCCGGCTTCGTGGTCCTGCTCGAGCGCATCGGCAAGGCCATGGGCTCGTTCTGGAAACAGACGTTAAAGCTGCTGGCCTTCATCGGCATCACCCTGCAGGGTTTCGCCAGCACCGCGCTGCGACCGAAGCACTGGCGGGTGACCGCGGTGGTCGCCCAGATCGAACAGACCGGACTGGACGCGGTGCCGATCCTGGCCCTGCTCTCCTTCATGGTCGGTGCGGTGGTCGCGTTCCTCGGCTCGACGGCGCTGGCCAGCTACGGCGCCAGCATCTTTACCGTGGACCTGATCGGCTTCGCCTTCCTTCGCGAGTTCGGCGTGCTGCTCACCGCCATCCTGCTCGCCGGCCGCACGGCCAGCGCGTTCACTGCCCAGATCGGTTCGATGAAGGCGCGCGAGGAGATCGACGCGATCCGCACGCTCGGTCTCGATCCGGTCGAATTGCTCGTGCTGCCGCGCGTACTCGCCCTGCTGGTTTCGCTACCCCTGCTTACCTTCATCGCCATGATCGCCGGCATCGTCGGCGGTGGCGTGGTCTGCCTCGCGGTGCTCAAGATGTCCCCGTCGATGTTCCTGTCGATGCTGCAGGAGGACATGTCCCTGACCCAGTTCCTGGTCGGCATGGCCAAGGCGCCCGTGTTCGCCTTCATGATCGGGGTGATCGGCTGCATGGAAGGCTTCAAGGTGTCCGGCAGCGCGCAGTCGGTGGGCGAACACACTACCTCGGCCGTGGTCCAGTCGATCTTCGTGGTGATCCTCCTCGATGCCCTCGCCGCACTCTTCTATATGGAGATGGGCTGGTGAACGCACAAACGGTAGCTGCTCCGGCCCGCGAAACGGTCATCGAAGTCCGCGGACTGATCAATCGGTTCGGCACGCAGACCGTCCACGAGAACCTGGACCTCGACGTCTATCGCGGCGAGATCATCGGCATCGTCGGTGGATCCGGCACCGGCAAGTCGGTGCTGCTGCGTACGATCATCGGTCTGGTGCGGCCGATCGCCGGCGAGGTACGTGTCTTCGGCGAAAATCTGTTGTCCCTTTCGGACGAACGCCGATCCCAGGTGGAGCGTCGCTTCGGCGTGCTGTTCCAGAGCGGCGCCCTGTTCTCGTCACTCACCGTGGCCGAAAACATAGCGCTGCCCCTGATCGAGCATGCCGGCCTGCCTCGTATGGATGCGACGCGCCTCGCGGGCGTGAAGCTGGCACTGGCCGGCCTACCGGTAGATGCCGGCCGCAAGTACCCGTCGGAACTGTCCGGCGGCATGATCAAGCGCGCCGCCCTCGCCCGTGCACTCGCACTGGATCCGGAGATTCTCTTCCTCGACGAACCGACCGCCGGCCTGGATCCGATCAGTGCCGCGGCGTTCGACAGCCTCATCGTGACCCTGCGCAATGCGCTGGGCCTTACCGTGTTCCTGGTGACGCACGACCTCGACACGCTCTACTCCACCTGTGACCGCGTGGCTGTCCTATCGCAGAAGCGCGTGCTGGCCGCCGCGCCGATCGACGAGGTCGCCCGCACCGACGATCCCTGGGTACAGGCTTATTTCAACGGACCGCGCGGTCGCGCGGCCACCTTCGCCGCCCATAAAGGCAAGGACTGACACCATGGAAACGCGCGCACATCACATCCTGATCGGACTGTTCACCGTCCTCATCGTCATGGCCGGTCTCGGCTTCGGTGTCTGGCTGGCCAAGGCCCATTCGGATCAGGAATGGAACTACTACGACATTGTCTTCAACGAGGCGGTGACCGGCCTGTCGAAGGGCGGCGCTGTTCAGTACAACGGCATCCGGCTGGGCGATGTCATGCAGCTACGACTGGATCCGGAAGATCCGCGCCGCGTGCTGGCCCGCGTACGCGTGACCGGCGACACGCCATTGCGCAAGGATACCCACGCCAAGCTCGCCCTGACCGGTGTCACCGGGGTGGCGATCATCCAGCTATCGGGTGGCACGCCCGGCGCCCCGCTACTGGTCGGCCACGATGGCGAAGTGCCGGTGATCATCGCCGATCCCTCGCCACTCTCCCGGCTGCTCGCCAACGGCGAGGACCTCATTACCAATATCAGCCAGGCCGCGGCGCGGGCCAACGACCTTCTATCTAAAGAGAACGTCCATCGGATCGAGCGCACGCTGGATCACCTGGACCAGACCACCGGCGTGATTGCGGACGAGCGTGAAGACATCCGTACGTTGATCAAGCAGCTCACCACGGCGACGACGCAAGCCAACGAGACGCTGGCCGAAAGCCAGAAGCTGGTGCACAACGCCAACGGCCTGATCGAAGGCCAGGGCAAGGCCACGCTGGAGAGCGCGCAGCACGCAATGGCGTCGCTCGAACATTCCATGGCCTCCGTGGACCGTCTGCTCAACGACAACAGCGACGCCATCAACGGCGGCGCGGCGAGCCTGGGCGAACTGGCTCCCGCCTTGCGCGAGCTGCGTGACACCCTGACCTCGCTGCGTTCGATCACCCGTCGCCTCGACGAGAATCCCAGCGGCTACCTGTTCGGCCGTGAGAGAGTTAAGGAGTTCACACCATGAACCGTGCCCGCCTCGCCGCCCCGCTGCTACTCGCGCTGCTGACGGCGTGCTCGATCCTGCCCAGGGCCGAAACGCCGAAGATCTACACCCTGCCCGCCGCACCAGGTGCACGGCCCGGTGCCGCGACGCCGGTGCCCTGGGCACTGCGCATCGCCGCGCCCAGCGCACCACGTTCGCTGGATAACGTGCGCATCGCCGTCGTGCCGGACTCGAACCAGATCACCGTGTACGCCGGAGCGCGGTGGAGCGACACGACGACCAACCTGTTCCGCGATCGCCTGGCGGATGCGTTCCGTGACAGTGGCCGCATCGCCGCGCTGAGTACGGACGAGAGCAATCTCGGCGCGGACTTTGAACTGGGCGGCAGCCTCGCCGCGTTCCAGACGGAATACGCCGCGGGCAAGCCGGAGGTCGTGATTCGCTACGACGCCGTGCTTGCCGCTACGCGCAAGCACCAGATCGTGGGTACCCATCGTTTTGAGGTGCGCGAGCCAGTGCAAGGCAAGGACGTACCGCAGGTGGTCGAGGCGTTCGGGCGGGCGATGGATAAGGTGTCGCGTGAGGTGGTGGGGTGGACTCTCGAGGCTGGTAGCGCCCGGTAGGACCCGCCGCCAAGTAGGAGCCGCCGCCAATGTGGGAGCCGCTTCAGCGGCGATGCCTCTGGTGCGGCAAGAGCA
>NZ_JAAVUW010000011.1 GCF_018449605.1 Luteibacter sp. dw_328
CGCCGATAGGCTGAGATGGGTGCTTGCCGCAACCGGCCCGTTGCCGCGGGATCGCCGATGAATCGGCTCCTACAGGGATAGATAGCGCGGGCCTGGGGCGGGCACAAAAAAAGGCCCGGCGTTAGCCGGGCCTTTTTCGCTAGCGTCGAACGCTATCGCAACGAATCAACCGCGCGACGACTTCTTGCGATCGCCTTCGGTGAGGTGCTTCTTGCGCATGCGGATTTCCTTCGGCGTAACTTCGACCAGCTCGTCATCGTCGATGAAGTCCAGGGCCTGCTCCAGCGTGAACTTGAGCGCCGGGGTGAGCTGGATCGCATCGTCCTTACCGGAGGCACGCATGTTGGTCAGCGGCTTCGGCTTGATGGCGTTGACGGTGAGGTCGTTGTCCTTCGCATGAATGCCGATGAGCTGGCCTTCATACACGGCATCGCCTTCGGCGGCGAACAGCTTGCCGCGTTCCTGGAGGGGTCCGAGCGAGTAGGCCGGGGTGTTGCCGCCGGCGTTCGCGATCATGACGCCGTTCTGGCGCTTGGCGATCGGGGCCGGGGTGTACGGACCGTAATGCTTGAACACGTGGAACAGCAGGCCGGAACCCTGGGTCAGGGTCTTGAACTGGTTCTGGAAACCGATCAGGCCGCGGGCCGGGATCTCGTACTCGAGACGCACGCGACCATTGCCGTCCGACACCATGTTCTTCAGGTCACCCTTGCGGATGCCGAGGCGCTCCATGACGCCACCCTGATGGATCTCTTCGATGTCGATCACCAGTTCCTCGATCGGCTCCATCTTCTGGCCGTCGATTTCCTTCAGGATGACTTCCGGGCGCGACACGGCCAGCTCGTAGCCTTCGCGACGCATGTTCTCGATCAGCACCGAGAGATGCAGTTCGCCGCGGCCCGACACCAGGAACTTGTCCGCATCGGAGCCGTCTTCGACGCGAAGGGCGACGTTGTGCACCTTCTCGCGGTCCAGACGCTCGCGCAGCTGGCGGCTGGTGAGGAACTTGCCGCCCGAAAGATCCTTGCTGCCGACGAACGGCGAGTTGTTGACCTGGAAGGTCATGCTGATCATCGGCTCGTCGACGCTCAGCGCCGGCAGGGCTTCCGGCGTATCCGGCGCGGTCAGCGTGTCCGAAATGGTCAGGTCGGCGATGCCCGAGATGGCGACGATGTCACCGGCTTCGGCGCTGTCCTGCTCGATGCGCTCGAGGCCGAGGAAGCCGAGCACCTGGGCGATCTTGCCCTGGCGCTTCTTGCCCTCGCGGTCGATCACGGCGACCTGCATGCCCTTCTTCAGCGTACCGCGCTGCACGCGGCCGATGCCGATGACGCCGACGAAGTTGTTGTAGTCCAGCTGGCTGATGCGCATCTGGAAGGGGCCGTCCGGATCGACGTCCGGCTTCGGCGCGTGCTGCATGATCGCTTCGTAAAGCGGGGTCATGTCGCCTTCGCGGGCGTTCTCGTCGAGCGAGGCGTAGCCGTTCAGCGCCGAGGCGTAGACGATCGGGAAGTCCATCTGCTCGTCGGTGGCGCCGAGCTTGGCGAAGAGGTCCCAAACCTGCTCGACAACCCACTCCGTACGCGCGGCGGGGCGGTCGACCTTGTTGACGACAACGATCGGCTTGAAGCCCATCGCGAACGCCTTCTGGGTGACGAAGCGCGTCTGCGGCATCGGGCCGTCCATCGCGTCGACCAGGATCAGCACGGTGTCGACCATGGACAGCACGCGCTCGACTTCGCCACCGAAGTCAGCATGTCCCGGGGTGTCGACGATGTTGATGCGGTTCTTCGCACCCGTCTTCTTGTCTTCCCAGGTAATGGCCGTGTTCTTGGCCAGGATCGTGATGCCACGCTCCTTTTCCTGGTCGTTCGAATCCATGACGCGCTCGGCCAGTACGGTGCGCTCGTTGAGCGTGCCGGACTGCTTCAGAAGCTGGTCGACGAGGGTGGTCTTGCCATGGTCGACGTGAGCGACGATGGCGATATTGCGCAGGAATTCGATCGACATGCGGTATGCGCCGGCATAAAGCCGGATCGCCTCTTTGGTTTGGGAAGCCGCCGATTATAAAGGAAAAGAACGACTTTCGCATGACCGGGCGGGGCCCGCCTTCATCGGCCCCCGCCCGGTACCCCTTTTCAGGGTGCGACCGGCTCGTCGCGGCAGCTCTGGGGCAGGTATTTTGGATCGATGCCGTCGCCGGAGCAGGTCCAGGTGATGACTTTGCCATCCACCTTCGGCGTCAGGATCAGCTGGCCGGAATCCAGCTTCTGGTCCGTCTTGTGGGGCGGGGTGGCGTCCAGGGTGACCACGATCTCGCCGCCCTGGCCGACTTCGACGGAACCGGCGTAGTCGTTGCCGAGCGTTTCTGGCTTGCCCAGGCCGGCGGCTGCGTTGTTCGCCGGGAACTTGCTCGTGGACAGGCGGCGCTCGGCCACGGCCAGCTTGACCGGATAAGCCGCCGTCAGGGCGCCCGACACCTGGCTGCGCAGCATGTACTGCTGGTACTGGGGGACGGCGATGGCGGCGAGGATCGCCGTCGTGGCCAGGGCGCCGGCTGAGCCGACCTGGCCAACCAGCTCCGCTGGGGTCTGCTCGTAGGTGAACGAGATGGACAGGGTGTCGGTGTCCGCTTCGAGCGCCGCGCCGACGACGCCCTTCTCGGGCAGGCCGAGGGTATGTGCGGCCGGCAGGCTCGCGATATCCAGGTCGGCCCCGGCCATCCCGCCCATCATCTGCAGGATCTCGATATACGTGTAGTAAGCATCGCGCTGGGCGTCGCGGCTGTTCGCCGTGTAGCCCATCAGCACGTGCGAGCCTGGATAGGCGCGGCCGCGGAACCACTCGTCCAGCGAGGTATCCGGCTTGGCGGCGGCGCGGTCGGCCAGGGCCTGGGGCACCTTGGCCATGATGACCCAGTCGCCTTCCTCCACCCAGTAAAGGCGGCTGCCGAAGCGCTGCATCAGGTTCATGAAGGGCACCAGGGCCTGCTGCTCGGGATGGTCGGCCTCCGGCTCATATGGGGCGCCCGGCATGAACAGCCAGTGCACCTTCGCGTCGTCGACATCCATCTCGCCGCTGCGCCAGCGGCCTGCCTTGGTCATCTCATCGATGCGCGCGTGCCAGCCCTTGAGGTCGCGAGCACGGATGGCGAAGAACTGTCCGGCGTCGTCGGCGAAGACGATGGACTCCGGTCCCATCCACTTCGTGTAATCGGCGATGTCGAACCCGTACTTCGTCCGCATTTTTGCCAGGCCGTCGCGGATGGTCTTCGCGCGATCGGCACCGAAGTCGAGATTGAGGTTGTCCTCGAAGGCCTTGTAACCGTCGGCGTTGGGCAGCGCGAAGGTCATTGCCCAGCGCGGCTCGCCCACGCTCTTCACCGTAGGCGCGAACGAGCGCGGTGCGGCATATTGAAGGACGCGCGCCTGAGGGGCGTGCACCACCATGCGGAACTGGCCCCGGCCGTCCACCGTGCCGCTGCCGAAAGCGACTGCATCGGCCTTGGAAGCAAAGTCTGTGGGCAGCTTGCCCAGTGGCGATTCGCCTGCCTGGTTCGCCGCAACGGCGCCGATGCCGCGGATGGTCGCCCAGCCGTAAAGGCCTTCGCCCGACGTGTCGATGCGGGCTTCGAGGGCGCCGAGCGTGGCCGGCGCAGTGGTCAGTGAGGACTTGGCGAAGGTATCGGTCAACTCGTCGATCGTGTGCTCGTCGCTGGGCTGCTGCAGCGACTGGGTGACCCAAAGGCGATGCTCGGCCACGACGTAGCGAACGCTCCCGCCGGAGGCAAGCTTGCCGTTGCCCTTCGCATCGAGTGGCGCAGCCAGCAGCGGCGCATTGAGAGAGGCGAGGCGCGCGTTGAACGCGTCGACCGAATCGAACGAGAAGCTGCCGGTGACGACGATCCGCGAGGTCGGCGACGGAATGCCCAGCGGATCGATGAGGGCGATCTCGAGTGGCGAACGCAGGTCGCCCAGCAGTAGGGTCAGCGCCGGACCGATCTTCGCGTCGGCCAGGATCTTGTCCTTCGCGATCGTCTCGCGCAGTTTCGCCACGGCGTCGAGGTTTGCCTTCACTGAGAGGGCGGCATCGAGCGGGCGGCCGTTCGGCACGCCTCCGATCACGTTCCATGGGGACGGGAGGCGCAGATAGGCAACCGTCTGCGCAGGAAGGTGCTGGCGCAACCAGGCGGGGGCGGCGATGGCAGTCTGGGCCGCGGCGACGGCCTTGGGATCGGCGGCGGGCGCCTCGTCTTTCTTGTGGCAGGCGGCGAGGCCGAGTGCGGCGGTGATCGCGGCAGACAGCAGGACGGTACGACGGGCAATCATTGCTCTGTATCCCCTTGGGTTCTTCCGGCTCCTGCCGGGACTTGGAGGATAGCAGCGGCCGACAGCTCGTTGCGTGACCCACCACGGCCCTACGCCCCCCCACTGTGGGAGCCGCTTCAGCGGCGATAGCCTTCCGACAAAACGACGGGCCCCCAAACATGCTGCACCCGTCAAAACCATCAGCTACGCTCCGCACATCTGCCGTTGGCGACGGCATATCCAAGGACAGGAGTGGGGACCGTCAACACATCAAACGGAAAACGAAACACGTTGCCGTGGTTCCTGGCGCCGTGCTTGCTGAGCCTGGCCGTGCTATTCCGGCTGGCAGGGCAGGCCATAGCAGACCCGGCTCGCAGTGCCTCGACCCCGGCCGTCGATTCGCACCACGGTAGCGGCGAAGCGACCAGGCCAATAGCGTCGGCGCGACGGCAAACCGCCCCTCCGGCGGCTCGCGGTCATGGGTTTTCCGGACACCTCAATCCGGACGGTTATCTTCTTCCCAGCGACGACTTCTCCGCCATCGAACGTCGTCTGGCAGACCGCGTGACGTACGACGAGCGGGCGTTGTTCGTTATGTATCACGCTGCGGGAGTGTGCAGCACTCCGGTCAAGCCAGATTGGCGTAAGACGGCCAGGAGTGAATCCGGTCGTACCTTTTCGGCGTGGAAGGAGTCGTTCTGTCATGGAATCACGACCCACGACGAGTCACTGGCCTACGCTGCGATGACTCTCGAGTCATTTCAGAAACGTCACGAAGACTGGAACGACAAGAGCGACGAAGATGGGAACCATCTCATTTTCGAGGCGGTTTTGGATTCGGATTCGCCTGAAGACAGCGCCCTTGCGGCGGATATGGTCGACGTGCCCGGTCTCGATAAGTGGGCCCTGGGTCTGCAGGATGTCGAGGGCACGACGCACGTGGCGAGATTGCCTCGCTACCAGCAGGTAGCGCTGCAGGGCATCCAGTGTTCGGAACTTGGCGGATGCGGTCCGAACGACCTCATGACCCTGTGGCTCTGCGTGAGAACCCCGGCGTTGGGCTGCCAGGCGGGTGCGAGCCTAGACGACCTGTGGGCCAATGAATTCGCCCCCGACGAGATCGCGATCATCGCCCGCATCCAGCAACGCATTCTCGACGAGCGCTCGCGTCGTCTCGCAGCGGGTGCGAGTACGGCCCCAAGGGACGCTGCCCGATGATCGCGGACGGGCGTCCCGTCACGCCATGGCCTCTGGCCGTCGGCATCTTCATCTTGACGATCGTCACCGTGATCGGTGCACTCGCCGCACGGCATCCCGTGTCCTGCGTGCCGTCGATGCAGGTCGTGCACGCAACCTACCTGCGTCCGAGCGATTCCTTTGCCGATGTGTTCGCGCGGCTGGCGTCGCGTGTCGACGAGGACCCCGCAGCGCTCCATGCGATCCGCCATGCGTCGCTGGCCTGCACGGGGCCCGTCTCCGGCGATTGGATGCGCCGCCGAACGGTATCCACCAGCGAGAAGGCCTTCCGACGCTGGCAGTTCGCCTATTGCCAGGGCCGGTCTCAGCAAGGTTGGGCCAAGGCCTACGAAACGGGCGAATGGGTCGACGTTCGCCGACGGCATCCCTCGTGGGCGCATACCACGGCAGACGCGCCGGGCTACCCGCCCGACCTTTACGCGCGGATGCTCAGCGATGCGCCGCCGCCCGACCTGCGCATGGTGCAGATGGTCCTGGCCCAGGACAGAGGTCGTCGTGCGCCGTGGCGCTTCGGGAGCGACGTCGTCGAGCACGCCACGCATCCGGAGCGATTCTATCGGTACCAGCGCATGGCGCTGCGTCTGCTGGAATGCGATGTCGTCGGCGGATGCGGGCGCAATGGTGTGCTCACATTCGAACTGTGTCGCGAAGAAGGCGATTGCGCGAACGGGTTGTCGACACGCGATATCGTCATGAAGCGCTATGCGCCGGATGAGGTTGCGATCATCGATGCGCTTCATGGGCGGATGGTGGAAGAACGTGGGTATTTTGCTCGGTCGCATGGTGAGGGTCGCCGCTGAAGCGGGTCCTGCAGAAGCGCACACATCTCATTAAGGGGGAAACATGGGTAGCAGGGGAACAGGGAAGGTGCGGCGCCTGGCGTTGATTTGCGTCGGCGTGGCCGTAGTAGCGATAGGGGCGAGTACGGTTCGCGCGAGTTCATCGCCGCTGCCGCTTGAGCGTCCGGACGACACATTCGAGACCTTGCATGCGCGCTTCGATGACCGCGCCGCGGAAGATCCGGATGCGCTTCATATGCTTGTGCAGGCAGCGATCTTGTGCAGGGAATACGACCCGAACTGGAAGTCGGAGCCTTATATAACGAATTCTTTCCGCGTCTTCGGCACCTGGCAGGATCGCTTCTGCGGCGGTGTGAACCGTGGCAGCGACTACGTCCGTTACAAGGCGCTTGGCGGGACCACCCCGTGGAATTCTCCCGTGGCGAAGCCGCTCACGCTGGACGAGGCCGTGGAAGTGGCACTGACCAGTGACTCACCAACGCGCCTCGAATCCGCCGCCTACACGATAGAGAACGCCCCGCAACGATGGGAGTTTGGCGCAAATCTCGTGCGTTACACAGCGACCATTCCCAACCTCGGTCAGCTACAAGGCATGGCCGTCCGTAGCATTGCCTGTCGGTACTCCGGCGCATGCGACGCCGGTGGCATGGACACCATGTGGATGTGCGCGCGCGATCGTCTGTGCAAACCCTCGCTTACTGTCTTCGGCATGTGGGCGATGCAACACTCGCCGGTCGAAATGGCGGCGGTACGTTCGATGTTGCAGCAGTTGATGCAGGAGCGCGAGCGTCGCGGCGTCGATCGGTAGACTTCGTGCGGTCGTCCAGCACCGGCTTGCCATCGGACGGGCATTCACGCAAGGTCGGGCCATGCAAGTAAACGACACCTTCGGCGACGTCCGCGTCACCACGCATTGCGACGGCGACGATCTTCTCAGCGCCGGTCTGGGCTTGCGCGGTCTGGCGGGTACCGCGACACGCTTTGCGCACCCTGCGTCACCGACACCGGCCGAGCTGCGTCAACGTGCGATCCAGTCGAGCTGGAAGGGCATCGCCGATCTCGGTCCGCTGGGTGGTTTCGGCACGCTATACGGCAGCGTCCCGAACGTCCCCGGCCGCGAGTTCACCACGTTCGCCAGCCTGCCTGGCGCACGCGCGCCGCACCGGGTGCTGGCCCAGGTGCCGGATGACTTCGACCGCAAGAAGCGCTGTCTGGTGGTTACCGCATCGTCGGGTTCCCGCGGGATATATGGGTCCATCGCCCTGGCCGGTGGCTGGGGCCTCCCGCGTGGATGTGCCGTGGCCTATACGGACAAGGGCACCGGAGCGGGGTACTTCGATTCCTCCGATGAGACCGGTGTAGCGCTCGACGGCACGCGTGCCAGGGCAGGGACCGTGCCGCTTGAGTTCGAACCGAAAGGCCTGCCGGCCGACGCCGGCATCGCCGCCAAGCACGCGCACTCCGGCGACCATCCCGAGGCCGATTGGGGGCGCCACGTACTGCAAGCGGCGCGCTTCGGCCTGGCCATGCTCGATCGCGCCTTCCCCGACGACGCCCCGTTCACGGCACAGAACACGACGATCATCGCCACCGGTCTGTCGAACGGCGGCGGTGCCGTGCTGCGCGCGGCTGGCGACGACAGGGACGGCATCCTCCACGCCGTAGTCGCGCTCGAACCCAACATCTATGTGCGCGGCACCGGCCGCTCGTTCTACGACTACGCGACGGAGGCCGCGCTTCTGTTGCCGGCTGCGCTGGCGGCACGCGAATTCGACGGCGTGCCCTTTGCGCGCGTCGGGGCGGCGTCCCCGACCGCCTGGGCGCTGCGTTGTGCGTCGCTGCGCGCCCACGGGAGGCTCTCCGCGGTCATGCCGGGGGCGCAGGCGGCCGAGGCCCTGGACCTCCTGAGGGCCGGTGGCTGGCGGAACGACGTCCTGGCCACGGCTGCATCCTCGACCGCGCTGGACCTATGGCGCGCCGTGACTGTCGCCTATGCCTCGGCGTACCTGAAACGCGATGCCGCCCATATGCCGTGCGGGTTCTCGTATCGCGCGCTTCCGGCGAGCGGCCTGGCAGGTCCCTCCGATGCGATGGTCCGCGCGGCCTGGTGGGCGGATGGCTCGGGTGTACCGCCCGGCGCGGGCGTCATCCTCGCCGGGGGTACGGATCTCTCGCTCGACCCCACCTTGCCCGGCGTGCTGTGCCTGCGCGATCTCCAGACCGGCCACGGCGGCGAATCCGAGCAACTGCGTGCCGCCGTGGATGCTACCGCGGCGGACCTGCCGCGGGACGACCTTCCGATCCTGATCGTCCACGGCGCACAGGACGGCCTGATCCCGGTGGCCTTCAGCTCGGAGCCATACGTGAAATGGCTGCGCGACGCCGGCCGCACGCCGGTGTTCTGGAAGGTCCCCTACGCCCAGCACTTCGACGCCTTCCTGGCCTTCCCGGATTTCGGCGACCGGCACGCCCCGCTGCTGCCCTTCGGCTACGCCGCGCTGGACCGCGCCTGGTCCCACGTCAGTGAGGGCAGGGCGCTGCCCGAGGACGCCGCCGTGCGCGATACCGGCCCCCGTGGCGCCGGCCCGCTGACTGCCGAAACGCTGGCTCTGCCGCACAACTGAGCCGCCATCACGTTTTCTCGCTTGAACTCTGGGGAATAGGGCGCCATCTTTGGTGGCCTTGCAGCCCCCCGGAGCCGGTCGCACGAAGCGACTGGACCGATTTTCAACGAGTTACAGGAATTGCGATGACCATCAACGTCACCATGAAGACCAACAAGGGCGATATCCACCTGCGCCTGCACGACGACAAGACCCCGATGACGGTGGCCAACTTCGTGAACCTGGCCAAGCGCGGCTACTACGACGGCAAGACCTTCCACCGCGTGATCCCCGACTTCATGATCCAGGGCGGCTGCCCCGAGGGTTCGGGCCGCGGCGGTCCGGGCTACAAGTTCGGCGACGAGTTCGATGCCAGCCTCAAGCACGACAAGCCGGGCATCCTCTCGATGGCCAACGCCGGCCCGGGCACCAATGGCTCGCAGTTCTTCATCACCCACGGTGCGACGCCGTGGCTGGATGGCAAGCACAGCGTCTTCGGCGAAGTCGTGGGCCCGGAAGACCAGGCCGTGGTCAACCAGATTGCCGGCGACGACACCATCGAGAAGGTGGTAGTCGAGGGTGACGTGGACGCGCTGCTCGAGAAGCAGGCCGATAACGTTTCCAAGTGGAATGCGGTGCTGGACGCGCGTTAAGCGTCTGGTTCTTCGATGTTTGAAACGCCGCCTTCGGGCGGCGTTTCTGTTTCTGGCCCGCTGCCGCGGGATCGCCGCTGAAGCGGCTCCCACAGGTCCGCTGAAGCGGCTCCCACAGGTCCTGCGCAGGTGTTGTGTGGGAGCCGCTTCAGCGGCGATGCCCCTCCTACTCGCCCGTGTTAAAATAGCGGCCTTTGCCCCGTCCCCCTCCGAGGAAACGATGCCGCAGCTTGCCACGCGAATGGGTCGCGCCAAACCCAGTGCGATCATGGTCATTGCCGAAAAGGCCAAGCGCCTGAAAGCCGAGGGGCGCGACATTGTCAGCTTCTCGATCGGTGTCCCCAACTTTCTCCCCGGCGAGCACGTCTACGCCGCGGCCCGCGAGGCCCTGGCCAAGGATTCCGGCCAGTACGGCAGCAACCGCGGCTCCGATGCGCTGGTCGATGCCTTCCTCGGCCACATCGAGGCCCTCGGCCTGACGGGCTACAAGCGCGAGAACGTCTCCACCGGGGTCGGCGCCAAGCAGATCCTCTACAACCTGGCCGAAGCCCTGCTGGACGAGGGCGACGAAATCGCCTTCCCGGCGCCGTACTGGACCAGCTACCTCGACATCGCCGAGATCGTCGGCGCGAAGATCAACATCCTGCCGTGCCCGCCGGAGCAGCACTACAAGCTCACGCCGGCGCAGCTGGACGAAGCGCTGGCCCGCAAGCCGCGCGTCTTCCTGTTCAACAACCCGTCCAATCCCACCGGCATGGTCTACACACGCGATGAAATCGTCGCGCTGGCCGACGTCATCGCGAAGTATCCGGACACCTGGATCATCACCGACGACATCTACAACACCATGGTGTTCGACGGCGTGGGTTACCACAACTTCGTGCACGTGCGCCCGGAACTGAAGGACCGCGTGATCTTTGTCGACTCGCTGTCGAAGACCTACGGCATGCCGGGCTGGCGTGTGGGCTTCATCGCCGCACCCGAATCCGTGGCTAAGGCCGTGACCACGCTCAACTCGAACCACATCACGAGCCTGCCGGAAGTGATCACCGCCGCGGCCGTCGCTGCGTTGTCGGGTCCGCAGGATGTGCCGGCGGCGAAGTGCGCCGAATTCGCGGTCAAGCGCGATCGCGTTTACAACGCGCTGATCTCGATCCCTGGCGTGGTCTGCCCGCGTCCGCAGGGCGCGTTCTACGCGTTCCCGGATATCTCGGTGGCCTTCGGCAAGAAGCACAACGGCGTGGAAATCACCTCCGACGTGGACTTCTGCGCCGCGTTGCTCGAGACCAAGGGCGTGGCCTGCGTGCCGGGTTCGGCCTTCGGCGAGCCGCGCGCGCTGCGCATTTCCTATTCCTGCCCGGACGAAGCACTCGACAAGGGCATGGCCCGCATCGTCGAGTTCTTCGCCGAGCTCACCTGATCATACGTCCCAAGCGATATTCCTGAGGAGTCGAAAGATGAAAGCACCCGTTCGCGTTGCCGTGACCGGCGCAGCCGGCCAGATCGGTTATGCCCTCCTGTTCCGTATCGCCGCCGGCGACATGCTGGGTCCTGACCAGCCGGTCATCCTGCACCTGCTCGAAATCACCCCGGCACTGCCGACCCTGCAGGGCGTGGTGATGGAGCTGAACGACTGCGCGTTCCCGACGCTCGCAGGCATCGTCGCCACCGACGACGTCAACGTCGCCTTCAAGGACGTCGACTACGCGCTGCTCGTGGGTGCGCGTCCGCGCGGCCCGGGCATGGAGCGCAAGGACCTGCTCGAAGCCAACGGCGCCATCTTCGGCCCGCAGGGCAAGGCCCTGAACGACCACGCCAAGCGCGACGTGCGCGTGCTCGTCGTCGGCAACCCGGCCAACACCAATGCGCTGATCGCGCAGCAGAACGCACCGGATCTCGATCCGAAGTGCTTCACGGCCATGGTCCGCCTCGACCACAACCGCGCGCTGTCGCAGCTGGCCGAGAAGACCGGCACGCATTCGACCGATATCAAGAAACTCACGATCTGGGGCAATCACAGCTCCACGCAGTACCCGGACCTGCACCAGACCACGGTGAAGGGCAAGGCTGCACTCGAGCAGGTCGACCAGGCCTGGTACGAGAGCGACTTCATCCCGACCGTGCAGCAGCGTGGCGCGGCGATCATCAAGGCCCGTGGCGCTTCGTCGGCTGCGTCGGCCGCGTCGGCCGCCATCGACCACATGCGTGACTGGACGCTCGGCACGGCCGAGGGTGACTGGGTCTCCATGGGTATCCCGTCGGACGGTTCCTATGGCGTCGAGAAGGGCGTGATCTTCGGCTACCCGGTGACCGTGAAGAACGGCAAGTACGCCATCGTCCAGGGCCTCGAGATCAATGCGTTCTCACAGGCTCGCATCGATGCGACCGAGAAGGAACTGCGCGAAGAGCGCGCTGGCGTGGAGCACCTGTTCGCGAAGTAAGCTCGCGGCAGGTTTCTGCAAATAAGAAGGCCGCGCTGCAAAGCGCGGCCTTTTTTTGTGCAGGCCCTGTCGTCCGGCTGGAGCACTGTGTGAGCCGATTCATCGGCGATCCCGCGGCAGCGGGCCAGGATTCGTCGACCCTATCGCCGCTGAAGCGGCTCCCACATGGTTTACTAGGCCATGGCCCATAGCTCCCGACTCGTCGTTTTCGTCGCCCTTGCCGCGAACGTTGCCATCGCCGCGGCGAAATTCGTCGCCGCGGCGCTCACCGGCAGCTCCGCCATGCTTTCCGAAGGCGTGCACTCGCTGGTCGACAGCGTCAACGAAGTGCTTCTTCTCTACGGTCTGAAGCGCTCGCAGCGACGTCCCGATCGCCAGCATCCCCTGGGCTTCGGTCGTGAGCTCTACTTCTGGAGCTTCATCGTCGCGTTGCTGGTGCTCGCGCTGGGTGCGGGCTTTTCGTTGTACGAGGGCGTCAACCGCATCCTCACGCCGGAGCCGCTTAAGGATCCGGTGGCCAACTACATCGTGCTGGGCGTCAGTGCGTTGTTCGAGGGCAGCTCGTGGTACCTCTCGCTGAAGAGCGTGCAGCGGAAGAAGGGCAAGTACGGCTACTTCGAAGCGTTCCGCCGGACCAAGGACCCGACCACGTTCTCCGTGCTGTTCGAAGACACGGCGGCCCTGCTGGGTCTGGGTATCGCGGCGATCGGCGTCTACCTCTCCCACGCGCTGAACGATCCACGCATCGACGGTTGGGCGTCGGTCGGCATCGCCGTCGTGCTTGCGGCCGCGGCCAGCCTGCTGGCGCGTGAGAGCAAGGCCTTGCTGATCGGCGAGCCCGCCCAGCCCAGGTTGCTGGCGGAGGTGTGCAACATCGCCGGCGAGGTGCCGGGGATTGAGGCGGTGAACGGTGTGCTGACGGTGCAGGTCGGGCCCGACCATGTGCTGGTCGCGCTATCCGCGGCGTTCGACGACGCGCTGACCACCGTGGAGATCGAGGAGTGCGTGCGGGAAATCGAGGCGCGCACGAAGGCGGCGAATCTGCCGATCGTGGCGTTGTTCATCAAGCCGCAGACGCCGGAAGGGTGGCGCGAGAGATTGCGGCAACTGGACGGCAAGGCCTGAAAAAAGGTTCATCGCGGAATGCCGGGACGCCGAAGGGGGCGGTTCAAGCCGCGGCGGGGTGGGAACGTCGCGGCGCAGAGCCTTCGGTGCCCACCCTCGCTGCTCAGACACGTCCTCCGCGTTTCGTACCGGAAAGGCCGCTGCGCGGCCCCATGTACTTATTTGGCCTTCGGCCGCTCCACTTGTGCGGAACTCGCCTCGAGGGTGGGCACCGAAGGCTCTGCGCCCCAGGCCTCACGCAAGCGGCGGCGTGAGCCGCTAAAAACACGCACTCGCAAAGCGAGTGAACCACCCCTCAGGCGTCCCCGAAGTTCCGCGAAGAACCAAAAAAAGCCCCGCATGTGCGGGGCTTTTTTCAGGTCAGGAGTGCTCGCTTTCCTTCGGCGGCTTGCCGCGGCCTTCGATGTGTCCACCGAAGCCCATGCGCATGGCCGAGAGGAGGCGCTCGGCGTAGGTGTGGTCCTGACGCGAGCGGAAGCGGGCGAACAGGGCAGAGGTGAGCACCTCGGCCGGGACGGCTTCTTCGATCGCGGCGTTGACCGTCCAACGGCCTTCACCGGAGTCGTCGACGTAACCGGAGTAGTTGTCCAGCTCCGGGCCCTTGGCCAGGGCGCTGGCGGTCAGGTCGAGCAGCCAGGAGGAAACGACGCTGCCGCGACGCCAGACTTCGGCGATATCGGCCATGTCCAGGCTGTAACGCTCGCGCTCCGGAATCTGCTTGCCGTCACGGTTCTTCAGGATGTCGAAGCCTTCCGCGAAGGCCTGCATCATGCCGTACTCGATGCCGTTGTGGATCATCTTGACGAAGTGGCCAGCGCCCGCCGGACCGGCGTGCATGTAGCCGTTCTCGACGCGCGGATCGCGGCCATCGCGGCTTTCCGTGCGCGGGATATCGCCAGCGCCCGGGGCGAGGGTCTTGAAGATCGGATCGAGGTAGTCGACCGTGGCCTTGTCGCCACCGATCATCATGCAGTAGCCGCGATCCAGGCCCCAGACGCCGCCCGAGGTGCCGACGTCGACGTAATGCTGGCCCTTGGCGGCAAGCTCTTCGGCGCGGCGGGCATCGTCCTTGTAGAAGGTGTTGCCACCGTCGATGACGATGTCGTCCTTGCCCAGCAGGCCGCTCAGGGTCGTGATGGTGTTTTCGGTGATCTCACCGGAAGGGAGCATCACCCAGATGATTTTCGGCGAAGGAAGCGCCTTGACCATGGCTTCCAGGGACTCGACGGCTTCACCACCGTCCTTGGCCAGCGTGGCACGCGCGTCGGCGTTGTTGTCGTACACCACGGTCTGGTGACCGTCCCTCATAAGGCGGCGGGCGATGTTGCCGCCCATGCGGCCCAGTCCGATCAAACCGATTTTCATGCGTGGGGTCCTCGATGAGTTCAACGTGGGGAATATGCGGATACCGTGGCGCGATGCAAGGTATACCTAGGGATGAGACGCTCGTATTGGCGTCCCGAAGGGGATTCAGGTCCCCATGGTAAACCGCATGTGAGTCCGGCGTCTTCCCGAATGGCAACTTGATTGACGGCCTCTTCAGCCAGCGGATGGGACCGTGGGCCTTTAAAGCCCAACGGGAGCGCGACATGGCCAATAATCGTCAAGACGACAATGAAAAGATCTGGTCGCTGATCAAGGACGCCCACATCGCCATGCTGACCAGCGAACGGGACGGTCGGCTCTACAGCCGGCCGATGGGGGCATCGCAGAGGGCTTTCGACGGCAGCCTCTGGTTCTTCACGCGAAAGAGCTCGCCGAAGGTCGTCGAGGTGGAGGCTCATCGCGAGGTCAACGTGTCCTATGCGAGCGCATCCGACAACAGTTACGTTTCGCTCTCGGGGCGCGCCTGGATCGTCGAGGACCGCGCGGCGATCGACGAACACTGGAACGAATGGATCAAGACCTGGTTTCCGGACGGCAAGGACGACCCGGACCTCGCCTTGATCCGCGTGGATGTCGACACCGCGGAATACTGGGATGGCCCCTCGTCGAAGATGGTCGTCGCTTTCGATTACCTCAAGGCGCGGATGACCGGCAAGACGCCCGACATGGGCGAGAATCGCAAGATCGATGTGCGCTGACCTGACCTTGCGCACCTGACTTTCGGCACGGTAGAGGCGGGCTTCGTTTGCCGGTTACGCTGAGGGGTCGTCCCCATGGTGCTACCGATGAAAAACGTTGCCCGCCTGTCGATCGCCAGCCTCGCCCTCGTGGGTTCGCTGGGCGCTTCGGCCGCGACCTTCGACCCGCGCGAGACCTTCGCACCCTTCACCTATCCCCAGCAGGCCACCGCCTATCGCTCGGGCAGTGGCATGCCCGGCCCGCTTTTCTGGCAGAACCGCGCCGACTATGAGCTCGCGGCCACGCTGGATCCGGTGAAGAACACGATGGTGGGCAAGGCGACCATCCACTACACCAACAACAGCCCGGACGCGCTCGACGTGCTCTGGCTGCAGATGGACCAGAACCGCTACACCACGGACGCGCGCGGCAACTTCACCTCGGGCCGCACGCCTAAGCAGCATACCGATGGCTACCGCGTCGCCACGGTAACGCTCGAGCAGGGCGGGAAGACCGTCAAGGCCAGCTATGTCGTCGCCGATACACGCATGCAGGTGCGCCTCCCCGAGCCTGTCGCGGCCCGCGGTGGCAAGGTCACCCTGACCATCGAATATTCTTACGATCTGCCGGGCGACTTCGGCGGGCGCACCGGTTTCGCTCCTTCCAAGAACGGCAATATCTACGAGATGGCGCAGTGGTATCCGCGCATGTGCGTCTACGACGATCTGCGTGGATGGGACACCGCACCCTTCCTCAACAGCGAGTTCTATCTCGAATACGGCGATTTCGACTACGCCATCACCGTTCCGGCCAACATGATCGTGGCGGGCTCCGGCGAGCTGGTGAATCCGGAGGACGTGCTCACCGCCGCCCAGCGCGATCGCCTGGCCAAGGCACGTGACAGCGATGCCACGGTCATGATCCGCACGCCGGCTGAAGTGACCGATCCCGCCAGCCGCCCGGGCAAGACGGGCACGCTGACGTGGAAGTTCCGCATGAAGAACACCCGCGATGTCGCGTTCGGCGCCTCGACGGCCTATGTGTGGGACGCTGCGCGGATCAACCTGCCCGAGGGCAAGAAGGCGCTGGCGATGTCCGTCTACCCCGTGGAAAGCGTGGGTAACGACTCCTGGGGCCGTTCGACGGAGTACCTGAAGGCCTCCGTCGAACACTTCTCGACCAAGTGGTACCCGTACCCGTATCCGGTGGCGGTGAATGAAGCGGGCTCCGCGGCCAGCGGCATGGAGTATCCAGGCATCGTGTTCGATCCGATGAAGGCGCCGGCGAAGCCCCTGCACATGGTCACCGCGCACGAGATCGGCCACACCTGGTTTCCGATGATCGTCGGCACCGACGAGCGCCGTAACGCGTGGATGGACGAAGGCTTCAATACCTTCATCGATGTGTACGAGGCGGACGCCTTCCATCATGGCGAGTTCGCGCCCAAGCGCGACAGCGAGTATTCGCCGAAGGGTGGCAACCCGGTCGATGAGATCCTGCCGTTACTGGCCGATCCCGATGCACCGAACCTGCTGATCGGCGCGGACATGGTCAAGGAGAAGTACCGCCATCCCGCGACGTACTTCAAGGCGGCGCTTGGCCTGGTGTTGCTGCGTGAGCAGATCATCGGACCTGAGCGTTTCGATCCCGCCTTCCGCAAGTACATCGCCACCTGGGCCTACCACCATCCTTCGCCGTCGGATTTCTTCCGCCTGATGGAAAGCGAAGCGGGTGAGGACCTTTCGTGGTTCTGGCGTGGGTGGTACGCGAACAACTGGCAGATGGACATGGCGATCACCAAGGTCGAAGGCTCGGTCGTGACCATCGAGAACCGCGACCAGCTGGTGATGCCAGCCACCTTGCGCGTCACCTTCGACGACAAGACCACGCGCGACATCCGCGTGCCGGTGGAGACCTGGCAGCAGCACAAGAGCTTCGACCTGACGGTGCCCGGCGGGCGGAAGATCGTCGCTGCCACGATCGACCCGGATCACGTCATTCCCGATCGTGACCGCTCGAACAACAGCTGGCCGGTGGCCGCTGCCGGAAAGGGCGGCTGATACCCATGTCGCCACGCACCGCCGCGATATCGAATCTCTATGCGATCGTCGTTGCGGCGGTGGCGTGGTCCGGGCTGATGTTGCAGTACTGGTTGATCCTGTGGTCCGGGACGATCGGTCATGCCACGGTGCGTTATTTCAGCTTCTTTACCATCCTGTCCAATCTGCTCGTCGCGCTGGTTGCAACCGCCGCGGCCACCGGTGGCAGCTGGGCGCCGCTGCGCGTATGGCGAAAGCCGCGCGTACGCGGTCTCGCTGCGCTGTGCATCGCCGTCACCTGCCTGATCTACGCCACGATTCTCGCGGGTCAATGGCATCCGCAGGGGCCCCAGCTCATCGCGGATCGCATCGTGCACTATGTCGTGCCTTTCCTGTATCTGTTCTGGTGGGTGGCACTGTTGCCCCACGGCACATTGGTATGGCGCGATGCGCTTCGCTGGTTGTTGTTTCCGGTGGTGTTTCTTGCATGGACGCTGCTGCGAGGCGCGGTGGTGCATGAGTACCCGTATCCGTTCGTGGACGCGGATCGCCTGGGCTACGCCACGGTACTGATCAACGCGATCGTGGTTGCGCTGGTCTTCGTCGTGCTCGGCCTCGGCCTCGTCGCCGTCGATCGCGTGATTGCCCGCTACACCAACGCCTAGCGTTATTCTTGCTTTGCATTGACCCTCGATTCACGGAGTCGCTGCGATAACCGGACCGCTGCCAAAGCGTGAGGTCCGTCATGAGCAAGACGCCGTTCGACGCTTCTGCGTTGCATGAGAGGTTTGACCGGCTCGATCATGCGCGTCTTCCCGAGCGTGTCGTCAACGCTCGTGGTGCCGGTGCCCATGGGTATTTCGAAGCCTATGAATCGATGGTGTCGTTGACCCGTGCCGATTTCCTCAGGGAGAAAGGCAGGCGTACACCCGTGTTCGTGCGATTCTCCACCGTATCGGGTTTTCGCGGGTCGACCGACCTTGCGCGCGATGTGCGCGGTTTCGCCGTCAAGTTCTATACCGAAGAGGGCAACTACGATCTTGTCGGCAATAACATGCCGGTGTTCTTCATCCAGGACGCCATGGTATTTCCCGACCTGGTCCAGGCAGCGAAGCCCGATGTGCACAACGAGATGCCGCAGGCGGCGACAGCGCAGGATGCGTACTGGGAGTTCATTTCCCACATGCCCGAGTCCATGCACATGATCATGTGGGCCATGTCGGACCGCGCCATCCCGCGAAGCTACCGCATGATGGAAGGCTTTGGCGTGCATACGTTTCGCATGGTCAACGCGGCCGGTGAGGGATGCTTCGTCAAGTTCCACTGGAAGCCGGCACTCGGGTTGCATGCCGTGACGTGGGACGAGGCGATCAAGATTTCCGGTAACGATCCGGATTTTCACCGTCGCGATCTCTTCGACGCGATCGAAGCGGGCGAGTATCCGGAATGGGAATTCGGCGTGCAGGTGGTGGACGAGAAAGATCGCCATGCCTTCGATTTCGACCTGCTCGACCCTACCAAGCTGATTCCCGAGGAGGTCGTTCCCGTTCGCCGTATCGGCAAGCTGGTGCTTGATCGCAACCCGCGCAATTACTTCGCGGAAACCGAGCAGGTGGCTTTTCATCCGGGTCACGTCGTACCCGGCATCGACCTTTCCGAGGATCCGCTATTGCAGGGGCGCGTGGCGGCATACGCACGCGCGCAGGCATTGCGTCTGGGTGTCGGCGATGGACACGACCTGCCGATCAATCGTGGCAGTGCGCCGTCACGCGATCGATCGCGCTTCCGGGGCCATGGCTCGCGCAGCGATGCCTTCCGCGATCACTTCACGCAGGCGCGGATGTTCCTGCATAGCCAGTCCGAGCCCGAATACAACCACCTTTGTCACGCGCTCGAATTCGAACTGGGAAAGGTGAGTTCGCCAGCGGTACGTCAGCGCATGTTGTTCATGCTTGCCCAGGTCGACGAGGACCTTGCGGCGAGTGTCGGCAAGGGGCTGGGCATGCCGGTGCCGCGAAAAAACGACAGGTCCCTCGATGGGCCGGCCCCGGATACCAGGGATTCGCAGAAGCTGCCGTGGCTTCCAGCGCGGGACGTACCCGTATCGCCGGCGCTCAGCATGGCGAACAGCCGCCAGAGCGGCATCGCCACGCGCAAGGTGGCGGTGCTCATCGCCGACGGTTACGACCGTAACGACCTGGCCATGATGCGCAAGGCATTGGAGAGCAGCGGCGCCTGGGTAAGGATCGTCGCACCGCAACTGGGCGCCATACCGTCGCATCGCGACACGGTGGAGGCGGACTTCAGCTTCCGCACGGGCGATTCTGTCCTGTTCGACGCGATCTACATTCCGGGTGGCCGAAAAAGCGTGGACGCCTTGAAGCGGCACGTGGAAGTCGGTGATTTCGTTCGCGACAGCTGGCGCCACTGCAAGCCTATCGCCGCCAGCGGCGCTGGCGTCGAACTGCTGGCCGGCTTGCCCGGTACGGTTTCCGGTCCTGGGAAGCTGAGGGCGGCGCATGGCGTCGTGGTTGCGCCGGGTAAGGCCAGCGACGCCATGGCGGATGCCTTCGTACAGGCTATCGCCAAGGGGAGGCATTGGGCGCGCGAGACGCTGGCCTGAGCGAGGCTTGCCGGGGCGCATGCCCGGCAGGTCCAACCGGGCTAGAATGCCTGCATGATATTTCGCTGGTTCGAATCCCTTATCGACATCTTCCGTGAAGCGCCGGACCGCGCGCCGCCGAAGAGCGTCGTGCGTTTCTACATCTACTACCTGCGCCAGGTATGGAAGGTCTTCGCCGCTGCGCTGGTCGTCGGCCTGGCGGTGGCTTTCATCGAAGTGGCCCTGTTCGACTTCCTCGGACGGGTGGTCGATATGGCGCAGAAAACGCCGGCCGCCGTGTTCTTCCAGACCCACGGCAAGACCCTGCTCTGGATGGGCTTCGTCATCGTCGTCCTGCGGCCCCTGTCCATCGGGCTGCACGACCTGCTGGTGAACCAGACGCTCAACCCCGGCATGACCAACATGGTGCGCTGGCAGCATCATCGCTACGTGCTGAAGCAGAGCCTGGCGTTCTTCCAGAACGATTTCGCCGGTCGGATCGCCAACCGCATCATGCAGACCGCGCCTTCGCTGCGCGAGTCCGCGGTGCAGGTGGTGGATGCGATGTGGTACGTCACCGTCTACGCGGGTACGTCGGTCTACCTATTCGCCAAGGCGGATCTGCTCCTGGCGTTGCCGTTGGTGCTGTGGATCGCGTGTTACACCGGCATGCTGGTGTTCTTCGTGCCGCGGGTGAAAGAGCGCTCCTGGAAAGCATCCGAGGCGCGTTCGAAGCTGATGGGCCGCATTGTCGATGGCTACAGCAACGTCATGACGCTGAAGCTCTTCGCCCATACCCATCGCGAAGAGGCATACGCGCGCGAGGCCATGCTCGAGCAGACCGGCAAGGTGCGCTCGTCCAACCGCATGATCACCTCGATGGATATCTCGATCACGTCACTCAATGGCCTGCTGATCGCTGGGACCAGCGCGCTCGCGCTGTGGCTGTGGTCGCGCGGTACGGTGTCGACCGGTCAGGTCGCCCTTTCGGTCGGTCTCGTCATCCGGATCAACAACATGTCCGGCTGGATCATGTGGGTGGTGAACGGCATTTTCGACAACGTCGGCACCGTGCAGGACGGCATCACTACGCTGGCGCAGGAGCGGACCGTCGTCGACCGCGACGACGCGAAGCCGCTCGTGGTGACCAGGGGCGAAGTGCGCTTCGACGATATCCACTTCCATTACGGCAAGGCTGGCGGCGTCATCGGTGGGCTGGACCTCATCGTTCGCGCGGGCGAGAAGATCGGTCTGGTGGGCCCTTCGGGCGCCGGCAAGTCCACGCTGATGAACGTGATGCTGCGCCTCTACGATCTGGAAGACGGCCACATCCTCATCGACGGCCAGGACATCGCCAAAGTCCAGCAGGAATCCCTGCGCTCGAACATCGGCGTGGTCACCCAGGACACCTCGCTGCTGCACCGCTCGATTCGCGACAACCTGCTCTATGGTCGTCCCGATGCAACGGAAGCGGAAATGTTCGAAGCCGTGCGCAAGGCGCGCGCGGATGAGTTCGTGCCGCTGTTGTCGGATGGCGAAGGCCGCACCGGTTACGACGCGCACGCCGGCGAGCGCGGGGTCAAGCTGTCCGGTGGACAGCGCCAGCGCATCGCCATCGCACGGGTGCTGCTGAAGGATGCGCCGATCCTCGTGCTCGACGAGGCGACCTCGGCGCTGGATTCCGAAGCCGAGGCGGCCATCCAGGAAAGTCTTGAAACCTTGATGCAGGGCAAGACGGTGATCGCCATCGCGCATCGCCTGTCGACCATCGCCCGCATGGATCGCCTGGTGGTCATGGAACACGGCGCCATCGTCGAGACCGGCACGCATGCGGAACTGATTGCCCGCGGTGGTCTGTATGCGCGGCTGTGGGCTCACCAGACCGGCGGCTTTGTCGGCGTCACCTGATGGCTTTGCGCTAGGCCCGGGGCTCGAGCGTCTCGCGCTCGGCCCATGCAATGAAAGCCAGCGCCGCCGCCGTCGGCGGCCGGTGGGCGGAGTGCACGAGGTAATACGCATAGCGCGTCGGCAGCTCCGGTCCCGGTAAGCGCACGAGTCGCCCATCGGCAAGGTGGGCCGACGCCAGCCGCGTGCGCGCGAGCACGGCGCCGAGACCCGATGCCGCCGCATTGAGGCCATCGGCCGAATCGCTGAGCGTGTGCATCGTCCCCCCGCGCGGATAGCGCACGCCAGCCGCCTTGAACCACTCGCGCCAGCCTTCCGGTGCGATGTCGGTCAGCAGGGGCAGGGAGGAGACATCCTCCGGCGAAGTGATGCCAGCCGCCAGTTCCGGCGAAGCCAGCGGCTGTAGCGAATCGTCCATCAGGAAGCGAGCGGTCAGGCCGGGCCACTGGCCCAGGCCGTAGCGGATGCCCAGGTCGGGGCCGCCTTCGTCGAAGCGGACGAGGGAGCGGTCGGTGTCGATGGACAGGCGCACGGTGGGGTGTGCCTCGATGAAGCGTCGGAGCCTCGGCGTCAGCCAGTTCGCCGCCAGTGACGGCAAGACGCTCAGGCGCAGCCCGTTGTCACGCCGGTGCTGGCGCAGGCTGTCGAGCACGGCCTCGACTTCGGCAAGCGCCGAGCCGGCTGCATCGGCGAGGAGGCGGCCCTCCGGCGTAAGGGCCACGCCACGGGCATGCCGTTGGAACAGACTCACGCCCAGCGCGGTCTCGAGCTTGCGCACGTGGTGACTCACCGCGCTGGCGGTGAGATGTAACTCCTCGGCCGCATGAGCGAAATTCTGGTGTCGGGCGGCGGAAGCGAAGGCGGCGAGAGCGGGCAGGAGGGCGGATCGCATGGGGAGGGCTGAATCAAATGAGAGGCTGGCTTGCAAAGAATGCGCTTGTCCGGCGCGCCATTCCAGCGAAAATAGGGACTAGCCACAAGCGAGGTTCATATGTCGACCGCCATCAATCCTCCCGCTGATTCCCTGGGTCCGGTCACCGAACGCGACTGGCGCACACCAGTCGAGCTTGTGTCCCTGGGCGCCATCTGGGGCGGTTCGTTCCTTTTCATGCGCGTGGCCGCGAAAGACTTCGGCCCGTTCCCCATGGTCGCCACGCGCCTGCTTTTCGGCTCGGTGATCCTGCTGCCGCTGTTGTGGAAGGCCCGCAAGGCCGTTCGCCTGTCGCACCTGTGGAAAATGCTGCTTCTTGGCGCCCTGAGCGCGGCGATCCCGTTCACCCTGTTCGCCTGGGGTGCCGAGCGCGCGCCAGCCGGCATCGGCGCCATCGCCAATAGCATGACGGTGCTCTTCGCCGCTCTGGTCGCCTTCATCGGCTTCGGGGAGAAGATCGGTACCCGCAAGGCCATCGCCCTGGTCGCCGGGTTCGTCGGTGTCGTGATCCTCGCCAGCGGCCGTACGGCGGGTGAGAACGTCGCACCCGCCGCGCTCGCTGGTGCCGCCGCCTCGTTCTGCTACGGCCTCGCCGCCAACCTGATCAAGCGTTACCTGTCCGACCTTCCGCCCACGGCCGTGGCTGCCGGATGCCTGCTCGGCGCGACCATCCTCATGGCCCCGCTGGCTGCACTGACCTGGCCAGATGCACCGATTCCCACCAAGTCGTGGGTCGCGGTTGTCGCCCTCGGCGTGCTCTCGACGGGTCTGGCGTACGCCTCCTACTTCCGCCTGATCCAGCGCATCGGCGCACCACGCGCGGCGACCTCGACCTACCTCGTCCCGCTGTTCGGCGTGGCCTGGGCCTGGATGTTCCTGGGCGAGGCCCTCACGCCGACGATGGCCCTGGCCGGTGCGATCATCCTCGGCAGCGTGCTCTTCAGCCAGAAAAGCAAGGCCTGAGAGAGCCCTTTCGCGGATCGTCGCGGCATGAAATAGTCCCGGCACGTTCTTTCTGCCGGGACCTTCCATGCCGCGTCTTCGCTATCTCCTCGCTTTTGGCGTCACCAGCTTTGCCTTTGCGCTAGCCGCGCATGCACAGGAGGCGCCCATCGCGCCGGTCGCCGCGGGCACCGTCGCGCGACCGATGGACCTCGCCGACTTCGACGCCTATGTCGACGCCACGCGCAAGCAGTTCGACGTTCCGGGTATTGCGGTGGCCATCGTCAAGGACGGCAAGATCGTCCTGGAGATGGGTTCGGGCGTGCGCAAGCTCGGTGATCCGGCCAAGGTGGACGCGCATACGCAGTTCGCCATTGCTTCGAACACCAAGGCGTTTACCGCGGCGTCGCTGGCGATCCTTGCCGACGAAAAGAAGCTCGACATGAACGACCGCGTGGTCGACAGGCTGCCCTGGTTCCAGATGTCCGACCCTTACGTGACACGCGAGATGCGCATCCGCGATTTGCTCGCGCATCGCAGCGGCCTCAGCCTGGGCGCCGGCGACCTGCTCTACTGGCCGGCCACCACCTATACGACCCAGGAAGTGGTGCAGCGTCTTCGCTACGTACCCCTGACCAACAGCTTCCGTGCCGAGTACGCCTACGACAATATTCTTTTTGCCGTCGCCGGACTGGTGATCGAGCAGGTGTCCGGCAAGCCCTGGGCCGACTTCATCACCCAGCGCATTTTCACCCCGCTGGGCATGACCGAATCGCAGACGCATGCGCCCGAGCACATCGGTGCCGGTGACGACATCGCCACCGGTCACGCCAAGTTCGATTTCAAGGATCTGAAGCCGGTCGAGCCGATGTCGTGGAACAACAATCAGGCGGCCGGTGGCATCTACTCCAGCGTGCACGACCTCTCCAAGTGGATGACGATGCAGCTCGACGGCGGCGTCTACAAGGACGGCGCCGGCAAAGAGCAGCACCTCTTCAGCGAAGCGCGTCAGAAGGAGATGTGGTCGCTGCTCACGCCCATTCGCATCGCCGAGCCCAGCGTGCCGGAGCTCAAGGCGGCGAAGCCCAACTTCTCCGGCTACGGTGAAGGCTGGTTCGTCTCCGACTACCGCGGTCACAAGCTTGTCTGGCATACCGGCGGCTGGCCGGGCATGGTCTCGCGCGTCACCATGGTGCCCGACCTCAAGCTGGGTATCGTGGTGCTGACCAACCAGGAATCCGGTGCAGCCTTCCAGGCAGTGACCATGCGCGCGCTCGACGCGTACATGGACGCGCCGAAGACCGACTGGATTGCCGCTTACGCCGCCGGTGTGCGCAAGTCCGAAGGCAATGCCGACGACAGCATGAAGAAGCATGAGGCCGCACGTGCGAAGGGGTCGAAGCCATCGCTTCCGCTCGATGGCTACGTCGGCACGTATCGCGATCCCTGGTACGGCGACGTCAAGGTGAGCAAGCAGGGTGGCAAGCTGGTGATGAGCTTTGCGAAGACCGCCCAGCTCACCGGCACGCTGGACCCGTGGCAGCACGACACCTTCATTGCCCACTGGACCGACCGCTCGCTCAACGGCGATGCGTTCGTGAACTTCGATCTGACGCCGGACGGCAAGGTGCGCGAGGTGCGCATGGAGCCGGTGTCACCGCTGACGGATTTCAGCTTCGATTTCCAGGATCTGCGTCTGGCGCCGGTTGAGGCTGCGAAGTAAAAGTATCGCCGTGCTGAAGTAAAAGCATCGCCGTGCTGAAGTAAAAGCATCGCCGATGAATCGGCTCCCACACAAAGCCAGGAGAAGTGCCGGCTCGTTGTGGGAGCCGCTTCAGCGGCGATAGGGTGCTAGCGAATCAGCTGGAAGGATCGTCCGTCGACGCCTTAGGCGCCGAATCCGCCGTCGGCCCCATCCCCTCCGACACACTCCCGCCGCCACGCAACACCAGATCCTGCGGCCGCAGCAGCGGGATATCCGACTTGCGCAACCGCGCGATGATGTCGAACAGCAAGTCGCTCTTCACGTTACCGACATCGCGCGGACCACCCACATAACAGGTCACCGCAAACGTCATCGCTGCACGGTCGACGTTATCCAGCGTGACCGACGCGGCGGGCGTCTCCAGCACCTGCTTGTGCGCATGCATCGCTGCAAGCATGTGCTCGCGCGCCTCCATCGGATCGGTATCCAGTGGCATCGGCAACTTGATCAGCACGCGACCCTGCGGGTTCGCCATCGTCATGTTGCGCACCGGCTTGGTGATGAACGACGAGTTCGGCACGATGATCGTCGAGCGGTCGGATACCTGGATCTCCGTGGCACGTACGTTGATGCGGCGGATATCGCCTTCGGCATCGTCGAGCACCACCCAGTCGCCCACCTTCACTGGCCGCTCGGCCAAAAGGATCAGGCCGGAGATGAAGTTCGACACGATCGCCTGCAGACCGAAGCCGATACCGACCGAGAGGGCCGAGGCGACCCAGGCCACGTTCTGTACCGACAGACCCATCGCCAGCAAGGCGATCGCGACGACGATCACGACGCCGACATAACCCAGCAGGGTCGTCAGCGAGCTGCGCATGCCGGGATCGAGATTCGTCCGGGGCAGGTACTGCTCGGACATCCAGTTCTTGATCACGCGCACGGCGAGCAGGCCGAGGAAGAACAGACCGATCGCCGTGAGGATCTGGTCCGGCTTGAACTCGAAGTTGTAGATCTTCAGCGTCTGTAGCTTCGTGCCCAGCGTCAGGATGTCCGATGCCCCGGCACCGAAGCCGGAGATCACGGCCACCAGGCCGAACATGAAGAGCGCCAGGCGCACGATGCCCGAAAGCAGCACGCCGGCCTGGTCGAGCAAGCGCGGATGCGTGCCGAAGATCGCCTGCGCACGCGCGCTCATCGGGCCCTTCTCCGAGAGCAGTGTCTCGAACAGGTCGTCGACCAGGCGCATCGCGAGGTAGGTGGCCGAGAGCACGATGATCGTCCACACCACCTGGCCCGCCATGAACGAGGCGAAGGCGACGAAGCCGGTGAGCAATCCGATCCACGATGCGACGATGGCGATCCACGCTGCAGCAATGAACAGGCTCGCCCAGATCGGACGCGGTGCCGGCGCATCGCCGTCCTCGTTGACGGCATGATGCGAACGGCTCAGGCGCACCAGTGCGATCGCCGTGAGCGTGGTGAGCACAAGTGCCTGCAGGCTGCTGGTCATCACCGTGGCGGCGAGGCTGGTGCCGATCGTGCGGTTCAGTTCCTTGAGGAAGTAGAACAACACCACGGCCAGGGAAAACAACATCGGGAACCGGCGCAGGCTGAGCGCCGTCTCGTCCGAGAGAGGCGGCAGGCGCCACGACGGCCGCTTCGCCGAGATCAGGGCACGGCCAAGCCCGGCGATAAAGGCGCCGAAGAAGATGATGCGGACGAGGGCCTTGGCCATCGCATCCGTATCGTCGCTGAAGGTCTCGTCCCAGTTCAGGCCCAGATACAGCAGCTGGGTACCGAGGCCGGTCGTGAGCGCCGAGGTGAGCGTGATGCCGAGGATGAGCGCCGAGCGGCGCAGGCGCCCCGGTGGCATGCGGTTCGCCGTGAGGTGGCGGGCGCGTTGCTCGAGATAGAAGCGCACGCCCGTCATGAGCAGCACGCCGAACAGGGCGCAGATGATCAGGGCGACGCGGTTGCCGTCGGTCCAGCTCTTGACCAGATCGGTCTTTACGCCGCCCGCAAAGTCGCTCAGGTTGGCCGAGTCGCGCGGAAACGCCTTGGCCGGCTCCGACCAGAAGGGACGCGACAACGGCGACGCCGTTCGCCGGGAAAGGAATTGCTGGAAACGGATGCGGCGCAGGTCGGCAAGCTGGCTGGTGGTCTGCTGCGCCTCCAGGGTGATGCCGTCGGCCTGCTTGATCTGCGCATCGACGGCGTCGAAGGCCTTCTGGGCATCCTTGCGCGTGGCAGCCAGCTCCGGCGCTTCCTTGGTGCCTGCCGCCGGGGCGGGGCCGAGCTGGTCGAGGCGGGCCTTGGCCGCGTCGCGGTTGGGCGCGAGCGAGCTGGAGACTTTCTGGGATTTGCCGGCGACATCGCCCGCCTGGCCGCGCAGGTCGTCAATCACCGAGTCGGTGATGTTGTCGTCCTTCATGCCCTTCTCGATCTGGTCGAGTTGGCCGCGGAGGTCACCGATCTGCTTGCCCGGGTCGTCGTCCTGCGCTTGCGCGAAGGCGGCGACCGAGACGGTCAAAAGGAGGGCGGTAAAGAAAATTCTCAGGGTTCGCATGCGGGGATCATCGAAGGCGGGACGAGGCAGGTCAATTGCGAGGGTTATGCGATACCCTCGGTGAACGTCGCGTTCGGCGGCTTTTATGCGGCGTTGCAGCTTTTGCCGCCGGGGGAGCCGCCGCTATCCTGCCGCCCCTTGGCCCTGCCCGGAAGCAACCCATGCGCAAGAAGCTCGTCGCCGGTAACTGGAAGATGCACGGATCGCGCAAGATGGCCGATGGCCTGGTCCGCGAGATCGTCGAGGGTCTGGAAGATGGCGTCGACGTGCTGGTCATCCCGCCGATCATCTATCTGGCCGACCTGGTCCATAAATACGGTGATCGTGGCCTCGGCTTCGGCGCGCAGACCATTTCCGAGCACCCGGAGCAGGGCGCGTACACCGGTGAGATCTCCGGTGCGATGGTTCGTGACGTCGGCGCCAAGTGGACCCTCGTCGGCCATTCCGAGCGCCGGCAGTACTATCACGAGACCGACGCGCTGCTATCGAAGAAGTTCAGGACGGCCTGCGATGCCGGCCTCACGCCCATCTATTGCGTCGGCGAGACGCAGGAAGAGCACGAGGCGGGCAGGGCGGAAGAGGTGATTGGCCGCCAGCTGGCCGCCGTGATCGATGTCTATGGCGTAGAGGCTTTCCGTACCGGCGTGATCGCCTACGAGCCGGTCTGGGCCATTGGAACGGGTCTGACGGCCACCCCGGACAAGGTGCAAAAAATTCATGCGTTCATCCGTAGCCAAGTGGCAAAAAAGGATGTTAATATCTCGCTCCTGACCCGGGTGCTTTACGGTGGCAGCGTCAAGCCGGCCAATGCGGCCGACCTTTTCGCCCAGCCTGATGTAGACGGGGGATTGATCGGCGGAGCCGCTCTCGTAGCCTCCGACTTCCTGGAAATTTGCGCCGCGGCGCGTCGATAACGCGACACGGCAAACAGAAGATATGTTCATCCTCTTCAGCGTTCTTTACATCCTGGTCGCGGCAGCGATGATCGTGCTGATTCTTATGCAGCGCGGCGCCGGTGCGGATGCAGGTTCGGGTTTCGGTGGCGGCGCGTCCGCTACCGTGTTTGGTGCACGTGGTTCGTCAAGCTTCATGACGCGCGCCACGGCAGTCCTGGCGGCACTGTTCTTCGTGCTTAGCCTGGGCATGGGTATCTACCTCGGTCGCTCGGGCACGCCCCAGCCGGCCGCGGATCTTGGCGTGATGTCTGGTGCTACCGTGCCGGCCGCTCCCGCCAACAACGCTCCGGTGAAGCCGGTCGCGTCGGACGTGCCGCAGGCACCCGTCGTTACCGCTCCGGCAGCGAACAACACCGATGTTCCGGCCGCAAAGCAGGATGCCACCAGGGCACCCGCCGAGCCGGCCAAGAAGTAATCAGCGACACCGCAACACGCTGTAAAAGTTATGCCCAGGTGGCGGAATTGGTAGACGCACTACCTTGAGGTGGTAGCGGCTTAGGCTGTGGGGGTTCGAGTCCCCCCTTGGGCACCAACATAGATCCGGAGACCTCACCGGATCGCAGAGAAACCCGCGAAAGCGGGTTTTTTTGTGGGCGTTTGTCGACGGACGGAAATGCCCTTATATTCCGCCCGGGGAACGATAAGGATCATCACGACCGTGGCAATCACCGTAACAGCGCCGCGGACGTTCTTCCGCACATTCGCCATCGCGGCCCAACTCTGGTTTTCGGCTCCCTCAGGCTACGTCACCGTCGCCTTCATGTTCGTGCTCATCACGTTCTCCTTTCACAATCCTGCCCCGCTATGGCTCGCGGCGTTGGGCGGATTGGGATGGGTCGCTGCGATGTTGCCCTTCCTTTTTGCGCTCCAATCATGGAGGACGCTGCGCGCAACGAGAGACTCAGGCGCACCTGTCTTCAGCTTCGACGAAGAGGGCGCTGCTTGCGCAAACGGGGCCATCGTCACTCGTCTCCCTTGGTCGGCAATCCATCGCATCAAATTCGATGCGAGGACTTGCTTTGTCTACGTGACGCCGCGTGCGGCGTGGTTCTTCGGGCGTGATCTTTTGACTAAGGACCAGGAGGCGGCGCTTTCCGATTTTGCCCGACGTTTCAACGTCAAGTTGGAAGGCAGCGCGCCGCCGGAATCTATATCCAGCGAGGCACTTTGATGTCGCTGAAAATGGTCGCAGCGGGGAACGTGAGGGAGTTGAAGGTCCAGGACGCGGGTCGATGGTCGAGACTGTGAGGGAGCCATGCGCAATGAAATGATGTGTCCAAGTTGTGGGTCAGCCATTCACCCCACATTGTTTGAGTGCCTGCCCGCCTACAGCAGAAAGCAATACAAGTGTCCTCGCTGTGGAGCATGGATCACTCTTGACGGGCGATCTCGGTTCATCATGTTTGTCGTGTACATCAGTGTTTTCATTGCCGTGCTTTGGCCCATGTTTCTTTATAAAGACGAGCTTCGCCGGGCTCTTCCCTTGGAACAGCATGTTTTCGGGATACTCGTTGCGAGTCTGCCCGTCATCGCCTCGGCGGTAGCCACACTGCTCCTGCTTAAACGGATCGCAGGATGGGTGGTCGCGCCGAAATCAGATTGGGATTTTCCAAGTTGGACGCGCCAAGGCAAGTAGAGGGCGTCAGGCAATCTGGCATCCTGAAGGAAAAGCCAGGTTCGATGACTAATGCGTTGGCAGAATCCCGTGGTCTGCAAGCCACGAAAGTGCAGCCGCTATCGCAATGATGACGCATCCGATCGACATGGCGTACCTAAGACGGTGCTCACTCGATCGTGCAAATTTCGGCGCCTCGTATGGCGCCCAATATGAGTCGCCTGCGACCTGCATTTCCCAGGGCCCGAAGCTTTCACGCCGGTAAAAAAGTGCCTTATGGGGTTGTAAGACGGCTCCCAGACTGACGAGTAGTCTGTCAAACCCAACGAGCCCACCATCCACCTTGGCGATGACAGCATCGCTGCCATCTAGCAGCCATGCGTCCGTTCCACCACGCAATGCCGTGACCGTAACGACCTGCTTGATCGTTGCATAGGGAATCGTTCGAGCGCGAAATACGGTGGCAATGGTCAGGCCCTCAGCGTCGATCTTGATGCTGAAAGATCGTGCGTATAAGTATCCCCATACCAGAAGGGTCATTAAACAAGCTCCGATTACGCTGCAAGCAATAGCTGACCCCATGCTCGGGCGCGTTGGTGCAGCGGCAACGGCGTACAGCCCCGCGGCGAAAACAAGCACGATAAGGCTCAAGAGAGCGTAAGAGTTCCATTTGGGGAAACGGTATTCCATAGTTTCTCAGCGGTTCCTACAGGGCATGTCCATCAGTGTCATAGACGCGAACGGGGTGCGCATCGTCGTTCCCGCCAACTCCCAATCGCGTCAGTGCAACAGCGCGGCCATCACGCAGGGCAATCCAGTAGGTCGGGCTTCTAGTCCGCGGTCCTTTGATCAACACGTCGTCGCTCTCCATCACGAACACGGCACCGTCAAGCAGCTCCGGGTGTGCCCCAAGCTCCGGAAGTTTGTTTGCTTCACTCATCTGCATGATGAATCGCTTCTTGGCTCCGTCGTCGAATGTCCTCGCACCGACGCCATGCTGGATCAGGAACTGCTCGCCAGGATTGGCCAGTATGGCGCGGCGAAGCGCGGTCGACGTAACGGCCGTATTCAATGCGGTCGCTATCCCATCAAGATCAGCGGTGTTTGCAAGCGCCGATCCTTTGGCTTTCAGCGACGCGGAGACAACCAGGTTCGACGGGCCAGCCGGGAGACCTGACAAGACCAGCAACGTATCCGAGGTCGAGTCGAAATCGCTGGGGAAAGGGTCCGTTTCGACGCTCTCGATGGCGAAGCGCGATTGCAGCGAGGCGTAGGCTTCGGGCGCGATGATTTGCGCCTTGAACCGCGTGAAACTGTCCCTTATTCCTGCTCGAAGGGCGCCGTCGAAGTCTCCCTGCGCAGGCATGAGTGACAAACGGATTCGGTTGGTCGACGCTGACGGAAGCACGCCAGCAAGCGCCTGGGATAGCTCACCCGCGAACGTCTTGCGACCGGAGTCATCGTGCCATGGCAGCATCAGCGTGTTCTGCGAGTCGGAGGAGAACACCACGTTCGAGCCGTCCGTGAAGTTCGCCTCGACGCGTGCGTGGGGGTAATCATCCGAGTGAGTGGCACTGTCCACACCCGACGTGACGGCATCGGCAAGCGGCTTCCCCTGCCGCACGCGGTTTCCCCAATCCACAATGCGCTGTCGCGAGGCCTGCGATGGAGCGAGGGCCACCATGCCCTTTACTTGCTCATCGATCATCGTACTGGCGTGATTCACGGTTGAGCCAAACAGGGCGAGGTCGATGCTAGATTGGGCTGGCGCGCGCAAGGCATGTACCAGGGCATTCACAGCCGGGGTCGGAATGCTCTCGGCTGGGACGTTCGTGATGTCGCGCGCCGGCAGCCGGCTGCCGTCGTCGGAGCCCTGTGGGATCCGGCTCTGGCTACGCGTCCCGTAGAGAACGTAACCCGATCCGCGTGGCTCGATGACCCAATGCGAGCGAATCGGCGTAAGCGGGCTGTAGCCGTCCCAGTCGTCGTCTATGACGATACGAGTGAGTGCGGCGGAGCCGGCTGGTGGATGCAGGGAGCCCTCCTGCCGCGAGGGCTTCGTGCAGGACGACATCGTCGTGGCGATTGCCAAAGCAGCGGCCAGTCTCAGCCCGATCCCAAGCCCGTTAACCTTGTCCATGGACACTCCGTGGCACAGCCGTTTCGCGCGGCCGGATGATCATGCGGCTCGACCCATAACGCTATAAAGCCTTCCCGGCAGCGTCATAGACCTTGCCGAAGCATTCATCGGTGTTCCCCGCGCTTCGCCAATCCTCGTCCGGAACGGGCACGCCAGCACAGAGTCGATGACCGGTCGCACGGTATCCGACGTAGCGCTTCCACATGACGGCACGGTGATCACGCAGCGCCACCCAGTACGTTGGGCAACCACCCTGCATCACGATCACAGCACCGTCGAGAAGGTGCGGATGCGTTGCGAGCTCAGCCAGCTTATGGGCCTCGGCCATCTGGGTGACGAATTGCTTCTTTGCTTCCGCATGAAATGGCTGAATGCCGATGCCATGCTCCATGCGAAAGTCATCCTTCGGAGCCGACAGCATGGCTTGATGCAATCCCGTCGCGGTAGCAGCCGTGTTCAAGGCACCCATCATCCCGTCCAGGTCCGAGGGCTTCGCCAATGCCGGCCCCTTTATGGCGAGCTTCGTGCGGAGGCTCAGGTTCGGCGGCCCACCGGGAAGGCTGACGGTGACAAAAAGCCCGTGTGATGTCATATCGACCGGATTGATATCGCGGATGGTGAAGCGCGACGTCAGTGCCGCATAGGCCTGCGGCGCCACGATCTGTACCTGGAACAGGGCGTAATCCTCACCCATTCCCGTCTCGAGGTAATCGTGCAATTCGTCCGGGGAAGGCTTCCCGGAGAGTCGCCCTCGATTGGTGGACGTCGGCGGAAGCACAACGGCGAGTGCCTGAGGTAACTCCGCGGAGAACGTAGTGTGTCCTGAGGCGTCGCTCCACGGGAGCAGGAACATATTCTGCGAGCCGGAACGGAACACCAGGCTCGATCCGTCGGCGAAGCTCGCCTCGACGCGGGTGTGCGGGTAGTCATCCGAGTGCGAGTCGGTGGCCACACCCACAGTGATCGCATGGGCCAAGGGGTCGCCCTGCCGCAGGTTGGTCGCCCAATCCAGGATGCGCTGTTGCAGCGCCGGCGACGGATTCAGGGCCATCAGCCTCTGCACCGTTTCGTCGATCGTCTCGCCAGCGTGATCGATCGCCGCGCCGAACACGGTGGGGTCAACCGTCTGCTGCGGTGGCGCTCGCAAGGCGCGGACCAGCGCGTCTACGGCTGCTGCGGGTACTGGCTGGGCGGACACATTGGTGACGTCGCGCTGGTCCGTCCGCGAGTAATGGGGTTGTGTCTCCATGTGTTGTCGACTGTACGTCCCGGAGAGGACGAATCCCGATCCCTGCGGCTCGATCACCCAGTGGGCGAGGTGCGGCGATGTGGGGTTGAGGCCAGCCCAGTCGTCGTCGATGACAAGGCGAGTCACCGCGGAAGTCACCGGCTCCGCAGCCTTGCTGGGCACCGAACCTGTCGCGGCGATCGTAAAGGCCGCGACCCACCTCAACCCAAGCGCGACGCCAGTAACCTTATCCATGGAAACTCCGGGGCACAGCCGCAGCATGCGGCCCGGTGATTATGCTTGAACCTGCTACAGGCCGCGTGTACCGGACTCCAGAGTTGAGGGCCTGCAGATCGACGGCTTAACCTCGGCGTCCTTCCCCTGGTTCCAAGGACCTGATCCGTGAATCGCTTGCACACCATCCTCGCTACCGTCGCCGGCGTAGCCGCGATGGGCGCCCTGGGCGCCGCCGCGTTTGTCTATTCGGGCGCGTACAACATCGGTGCTGACGACCCGCACAGCAAGGCGACCTACGCGGTACTGGAAGCGCTGCGACAACGGTCGATCCAGGCGTACGCCTCGGGCATCAGAGTGCCCGATCTGTCCGATCCACAACTGATCCTCAAAGGTGCCGGGCAGTACGCGGCGATGTGCACCGAGTGCCATCTGAAGCCCGGGCAGAAAGACTCCGAACTACGTCCGGGCTTGTACCCGCAGCCGCCCAACCTCTCGCAGACAAGGGTCGAGCCCGCTCAGGCGTTCTGGGTCATCAAGCATGGAATCAAGATGAGTGCGATGCCTGCCTGGGGTGGCAGTCACGACGACATGACGATCTGGAGCATGGTCGCCTTCCTGCAAAAGCTGCCGGAGCTTACTCCGACGACCTATAAAGCAATGGTGGCGCAGGCTCCGCCCGATGAAGACATGGATACAGACATGGACATGGGTGGTGGCCAGGACCCTCAGGTTCATTGATCTCCGGCGTACTAGCTCACCGGTGCATCGATCTGTTCGGGTGTGATGTCTAGAGGGCCTTTCCTTCGGAATCATAGACCTTGACGATGCAGTCGTCGGAATTCTTGCAAACGCCCAGGCGCGTCAACGCGACCGTGCGCTGGTCGCGCAGGGCCACCCAGTAGATCGAGCCTCTGCTTCGCGGGCCTTTGATGAACGGGCCGTCATCCTCGGTCACCATCACGGCGCCGTCGAGGAGCTCCGGGTGGCTAACGAGTTCGGGCAGTTTGTGAGTTTCGCCCATGCGCGCGATGAATCGCTTCTTCTCCGAAGCTTCGAATGACGGCATGCCACTGTCTCTCAGGATGCGAAACGCATCACTCGGAGCCGTTTGCATCGCTTGGCGCAGCGCTGTTGCCCCAACGACCGTGTCCAACTCATCCGTCATGACGCCCAGATCTTCTGGCGTCGCCAGAGCCCCTCCTTTGACCTGCAGTGGCGTCATAAGGCTGAGGTTTGGCGGGCCGCCGGGAATCTTCACGGCGATGAACAATGAACTCAAGGTCGTTCCGTCCGCACCGGCCATGTTGTCCAGGTCGACGTCGTCGATGACGAGGCGTGTTTGTATCGAGGCGTACGCAGCGGGCATGAGGATCTGCATTTTGAACCGGTGGTAGTCCTTAGCTATCCCCTTGCGAAGCGCGTCGTCAAAGTCCTCTTGCGACGGCGGTCCTGACAATCGCATATGGTTGGTCGACACCGGCGGAAGCAGCGCTGCCAGAGCTCTTGGCAAATCCGCCGAGAACGACTTTCGACCGGTAGTGTCGCGCCACGGCAGCATGAGAACGTTCTGCGAATCGGAAGAGGACACCAGCCTCGATCCGTCAGCGAAGCTCGCTTCAACCCGCGTCAGGGGGTAATCATCCGTGTGATAGGTGGCCATGCCCGACTTGATCGCATCCGCCAGCCGCTGAGGCTGTCGCAGATCATTTCCCCAGTTGACGATGCGCTGCTGCAATGGCGCGGGCGGACCCAGGGCCGTCAGGCTCTGCACGGTCTCGTCAATCGAAGCGGCGGCATGGTTCACGGTAGGGCCAAACACCGCCAGATCGATGCTCGGTTGAGGTGGTGCACGCATGGCACGCAGCAGCGCATCGACGGTCGATGTGGGTACGACCTGCGGTGGGACGTTGGTGACGTCGCGGTCCGCCGCTCGACCCTGGTCGGCGGGCAGCGGGATATGTTGCTGACTGTGCGTACCGTAGAGGATGAATCCGGTCCCTGCCGGCTCGACCACCCAGTGGGAGCGGACGGGCGTAATGCTGCTGTACCCGTCCCAGTCGTCATCGATGACGATGCGGGTGAGCTCGGGGGTACTCGGCCGTGGCGGCCTTAAGCAAGCCGACAACGTCGAGGCGATCGTAAAGGCCGCAGCCAGCCTCAACCCAAATGCAACGCCAGTCACCTTATCCATGGAAACCCTGGGGCACCGCCGCGGCATGCGGCCCGACGATTATGCTCAAACTCAGGGAGGTCGAGAAGCCGTCGCTCGCTCAGCGCGTTCCCGAATAATAATCAACCGAGGCGTCGATCTCTTCGGTCGTCATGTTCCGCGCGATGTTGCGCATCTGCGCGCTGGTGTCATTACGCCGCGTGCCGTGCGCAAACGCTTCCAGCTGCGTCTTCAGGTAATCGCGCGGCTGCGGATCCAGCCATGGCACGCCCAACTTGGCGGTCAATCTGCCGTGGCAGGATCCACAAGGCGGAATGTTGCGCATGGGCGCACCGGTGGCGACGATGTCCGGTGCCGACTGCAGGTCCTGCGTGGCGGGTGACTGCTGGCGGGGCAGGGAGGCGTAATAGGCAGAGAGGTCGCGCAGGTCCTGGTCGTGCAGTTCGGCGACCAGCGGCGCCATCACGGCGCTCGCCCGTGCGCCGCTCTGGAAGTCGCGAAGTTCCTTGTAGAGGGACGAGGCGTACTGGCCGGCCAGGGTGGGTGTCTGCGACGTGCTGACGCCGCGCAAGCCATGGCACATGGTGCAACGGAGTGCCAAGGTGGCGCCCCGACCCACGCCGCCGCCCGACGACGGCTCGTCCAGGGTGGTCGGCGTCATGACGACCTCCGAGACCTTCACCGGGGACGTTACCGGGGCACTGGCCTCACCCAACCACGACCGGGGCACACCGGCGGCGCTACAGATCGAATTGAGCAATCCCTTGAACAGGGAATCGTCCTGGGCCGAGGGGAGCCAGACGAAACCGACGAACACCGAAAACACGAGAAGCAGGAACGTTCCGCCGACACTGCCGACGAACCAGCGATTGCGCAGAAGTGGGCCGCTCATGGCTTTCCTCCGACGAACACGGGCGGAACGCGTCCCTCAGGCGTCATCATCAGCTGCACGATCGGGTAGCCGTAGTTGGTGATCGTCAGCGCGATCATGAGGCCCAACCACAGTCCCAGCCCGTTCAGTGCCCAGGGAAGCGACACCGGCTCATGCACCGCGCGGCTGAAAGTGAACGGCTCCGGATCCACCCGCGCCGCCGAATGATTCCGGATAAGCACCGTGAGGAACAACGCCGCCGACACCACGAGGATCGCACCGCCGATCGTCGACATCACGACGGAGACACCCTCGGCGAACATGCCTGGCGCGGTGTAGTCGTAGAAGGCCATTCGTCGCGGCATGCCCAGCAGTCCGGCGTAATGCCAGGGGAAGGTCAGCACGATCATGCCGATGAACCACAACCACAACTGCCAGTGCACGAGCCGAAGATTCAGCAGTGCGCGGCCTGTGAGGTGCGGCCAGAGATCGTAGGCGAGAGCGAAATACATGATGACGATCGCGCCGCCGAAAATCAGATGGAAATGCCCGGTCACCCACTGCGTGTTGTGGATGGTCGAATCCAGCTGGTAACTCATGTTGATCAGCCCGCCGGCGCCACCGAAGCCGAGCATCACAAAGGACAGGGCCAGCGCGAGCATCTGTGGATTCGCCCACGGCAGTGCCTTGACCCAACCGAACAGGCCCTTGCCGCCGCGAAGGCGAGCGGCGATCTCCACCGACGCGCAAATCGTGAACACCGTCAGCAGGGTCGGCACGGCGACCATGGCGGTAAAGATGGAATGGACCACCTTGAACCCGGCACCCACTTCCGGATCCGCGAACAGATGGTGGATACCGATGGGCATCGCGAAGACGAGGAACAGCGCGAACGAGATGCGCGCCATCGAATCGCTGTACAGCCGCCCGCCAATGGCACGGGGGACGATGGTGTAAAACGCGATGTACGCCGGCATCAGCCAGAAATAGACGATGGCGTGGAGCGTCCACGAAAAGAGGACACGCGAAAGTCCGGCATTGATCGTCGTCGCGAAACCGAGGGCGACAGGCAGGATCTGAAACAGCAGTTCCAGCGCCGCGCCAACGGCGGTCCATCCCCAAAGATAGGCGCCCGCCACATTGGCGAACATGGCCAGGGGAACCGGTGCGCCGGGATGGGCACGCTTCCACACATACAGGTTGATGCCCATCAAGGCGACCCAGACCCAGGAGCCGACCACCACCAGGACAACGCCAATGTAGTAGAACGCGTTGCCGATCATCGGCGGATAGAACGTGTACAGGACCGAATCCAGCCCCATGGCGACAGGCACGACCGCGGCCACCGAACCGATGATGATCATGTAATAGCCGGCCCAGGCCCACCGCCGGCCGACAAGCGGCTGCCCCAGCGCCGCTTCGGATATGAAGTAGCCGAACCCCATCGCGACCAGGGTTGGGAACACATAGCCCATGACGGTGCCGTGCGCCGTGACCGACCGGTAATAGAGGTCCGCGTTGCGCAGCCAGCCATGCAACGGGCTGCGGATGAACATCTGCCATTCACCCAGGAGGATCGCCACGCCGAAGAGCGCGAAGGCCAGCCAGAAGTGCGCGAGGATGAGTCGCTTGTTATAGATCACAGCTGGCTCTCCTCGTCGGGCCGACCAGTCTGGCGAAGGCGTCCGGTTCGACCACCTTGACGTTCGCCCACATGCCCTCGTGCCCCGTGCCGCAGAACTCGTGGCAAGGCATCAGGTGGTCGCCGGGCTTCTCGAAGCGGGTCTTGAAGGTAGAGATGTAGCCGGGTGAGACCATCGAGTTGATGTTCGTGCCGGTGATGAGCATGCCGTGGATGACGTCGGCACTCGTCACGCGGAAGGTGACCGGTGTGCGCGAGGGAACGACGATGCACTGAGGCGTGAAGGAATACTGTTGCCCGACGATTCGCACGGTGACCGATCCGTCCGTCTCCACGGCGCTGCCGAGATTGCTCTCGACGAACTCACCGGAGACATGCAGGGTGGAAGGATTGATTGTCTCGACGCGCGAAGGGGGCATCGTCGCCCAGTGGAGCCCGGTAAAGATCACCATCGCTACCAGCAACGCGACCAGACCCACCATGGTGAGCGCCCAACGATTCTCGATGCGCTTGGCGACGGCTTCGCCATCATGTGGATCTGCGGGAACCGCTCGGGCCATGACGAGTCCTTAGTGAAAAATGACGCCACGCGGAAGGAAGGCGAAGAAGTAGAAGAGGAACCACATCAGGAAGACGACGGCGACAGCGACGCCGGCGACCATCAAGGCGCCCCGCGGACCGGCACGCACGATCTCATCGACACGTTTGTCTTCGCTGCCAGGTTCTTTGTCGATATCGCTCATGCAGGCTGTCCTCTTAATCCAGCGGCGCCGAACGCAACGCGTTGACGTCCGCGTCGGTGACGGCGGTGCCACGGTTGTTCCAGGCGGTGCGTATATACGTGACCACGGCAGCGACTTCCTCGTCCGACAGTCCTTGTGCGAAGGGCGGCATGCCGTACGGCCGGGGGTTGCGTATCGTCCCGGGCGGATAGCCGCCGTTGAGAACCATGCGGATCGGATTGACCGACGAGGTCATCTGGATCGACTGGTTGCCGGCCAGCGGCGGGAAGTCGGATCCCTTGCCTTCACCCTGCATGCCGTGACAGGTGGCGCACTGGGCTGCGTAGATTTTCTTGCCCAGCGGAAAGAGGCGAAGCTTGTCCTGCACCTCGGCCTGCGTGGGCGCGCTCGATGCGCCGGTAGCTGGCAGGGCTTTCAAGTACACGGCCATCGCCCGGATATCGGCGTCGGAGAGGTACTGCAGGCTGTTATGGACGACTTCGGCCATGGGACCGTAGACCGCGCCGCGCGCGGAAACGCCCGCCTGTAGCAGGTCGGAGATGTCCGCGATGCTCCAGTCGCCCAGTCCGGCCTCATGGTTGGAGGTCAGGGAGGGCGCGTACCAGTACTGCATGGGAATGAGTCCGCCCTGATACGCCGCAGACGCGGAGCTGCCACCCAGGGCATTGATGGCGGTATGGCACATCGCGCAATGACCGGGTCCCTCGACGAGGTAGGCGCCGCGATTCCAGTCGCTCGACTTCGACGGATCGGGTTTGTACTCGCCCTCGGTGAAGTAAAGCGTGCGCCACCCAAGGAGGAGGGTGCGGTTGTTATACGGAAAGCGGAGGTCCTGCGCGGTGTTGGGCCGATGCACCGGCGGCACCGTTTTCAGGTACGCGAAAATAGCGTCGATGTCCGGCCGGGTCATCTTCGTGTAAGCGGCAAACGGCATGGCGGGGTAAAGCAACATGCCCGACCGCGAGCGGCCGGTGCGCATCATGTTGTAGAACTCGTCGGCAGTCCACGCGCCGATGCCGGTGGCGCGGTCGGGCGAAATGTTCGGCGAATAGAGCGTGCCGAAGGGCGTCGACATGGGGCGGCCACCACCGAAGGGCTTATCTCCCGGGTTGCTATGGCATGCGATGCAGTCGGAGGCGCGTGCCAGGTATTCACCGCGCGCGACGATCGACGTGTCCTGTCCGTATCCGGCCTGTGCCAGAACCAGCAATCCGAGCGCGAACCAGCGATGCGTTCTCATCGGGCTTCACTACTTTGGCAAGTGAGTGCCAGCTTGAGCGAACCTTCGGTGGCCGGCGCGGGGTTCGGTGGCGAGGGCAGGGACGATAGGTACGCCGCGGCCGCGGCGATATCCGCATCGGAAAGCAGGACGGTGATCTTCTGCATGCAGTTGGGCTTCGCGGAGACGCGTGCGCCGTAGCGCGAGGCGCCGAGCTGGGCGCTGATGTACTTGGTGCGCAGTCCGAGCAACCCCGGGATATCGGGCGAGACACCCGTCAGTGAGGCGCCATGACAGGCGACACACGATGGAATATGCCTGCGATCGTCGCCTTCCAGGGTCAGCTTCTGCCCCAGGGCCATCACGGCCGGTGAGACATCGGGCTTGGGCAGCGTCGGGAAGGGCGTTTGCTGCTCGGCGAAGTATTCGGCCATCTCCTGGAGATAAGCGTCAGGGAGGTACTCGAGCAGGTAGTTCATGGGCGCGTACTTTCGCTGCCCGTCCCGAAAGGCGACCAGCTGGTTGTACAGATAGCGTGCGGGTTTGCCCGCCAGCCTGGGGAAGTAGTCGTCGTTACTGCCCTCGCCGCGCAGGCCGTGGCAGGTGGTGCAGGCCATGACCCGGGTGGCGATGCTGTCGGGCGCCGTCACCGTGCTGCGTGCCTGGGCGTACACGGGGCCTGTGCCGATGAGAAGCGCCAGGCACAGCACAACCCCGGCCACGTAACGGCCGACCGCAAAGTCACCGATTGTACGGTGTTCGAGAACCATCGATATGACACCCCTGCCTGTGACGTGACCGGAACGCGGTTGCGAGCCGGACATCCTGCCCGTAGTCACGGTACTCCCGAAGGCGGGCGAAGGATTGAACAGGCGTGCATGATCTTGCACCCACCGGCGGTGCCCGGGAACCGTTGAATTACCTAGATCCAACCGGATAAATAGCCCGGCTCAGGGCCGGGCTTCGGCACCTACTGCTTGAGCGCCACGAGGGTGATATCGCGCTTGCTCAACTCGTTGTGAATCATCGTGGTCATCGTCTTGCCGTCGGCCGACACGGTGGACTTCGCGACCGAGGTCGCCTTGCCTCCCATCATGGATGTCTCCACGAGGGTGTGGCCGACCATCTTGACGGCAATCATGTCGGTGCCCGGGTCGCCCTTGTATGGCACCGGCTTGCCATCGAGTTTGGCGGTATACGACTCGCCTTTCGGGTCGGTCATGCTGATGCTGTCACCGTCAACCTTATACGTATAGGTCGTTACGCCTTCGGAGGCGCTCTGGTAGCTCGTCGTAAGCCACGAGCCTGCCGCAGCGTGGGAGCCCGGAGCGCCGGCCGCCGAGCGCGTCTGCGTGCCCTTGACCGTGGTTGTGCCACCTTCGCGGATCATGACCGTTTCAAAGGTAGCGGTCTTGCCGTCCGCCGAAACCGTGGTCGTGTGCGTTCCGACGACGGCGCCATTCTTTTTCGGGGTTTCCACGATGGTGTGATCGTCGACGATCTTCACCGAGTCGGTGTCGTAACGCGGATGACCGGTAACAGCGTGGTCGGCGCCATCGGCCTTGATGGTGATGGGCGGCGTACAGTTACAGGAGTACTCGCCATTCTTGAGGGTGATGATGATCGGCTTGTCCGACGATTTCACCTGGTTGATGTCGACCTTCCAGGTGCCACCGAAGGCACTTTGTGCCATCACCTGGAGCGGGAGGAGGAGTGCCAGGAGCACCCCACTGATAAGCAATTTCTTCATAGCCAATCTCCGACTGCTGTGTGCGTCGCCAAGATCTGCCCGGATAGCTTAGATGGTCCCCACGGTGCCGGAACTGTCCTCTTCTCCGAGTCCCAGCCTCGCCAGCCTACTCTTTGGGGTGGCGGCGTAAAGGCGGCTGCATAGCCTCGAAGTGGTCTGAATGTTTGCTCGGGCCCTGTATTAAAGGTTGATCACAGTTCCCTAGACTGTAAGTCTTAGGCTGTCCGATATACCTGAGAAAGACGGAGAGGGGCATCGAATGAATGCGGTGAAGGAGAGCGGAATCCGGGTGCTGGTCGCCGCGGAGCCAACCGCCGAGGATCGCGCTGCCATCGCGGCGCCGTTAGTTGCTTTTAATCGGCAACACGGTCCCACGGCGTCGGCAGAGCCGGTCGTGTTGCTCTTGAAGCACGAAGACGGTCAAACGATCGGCGGCCTTTGGGGGAAGACTGTCTACGACTGGTTGTACGTGGAGCTGCTCGTCGTACCCGAATCCTTACGGGGCAAGGGAGCAGGGGCCGCTCTCATCGGAAAGGCGGAAGGCATTGCGATCCAGCGAGGCTGTATGGGCGCTTGGTTGGATACCTTTGCCTTCCAGTCGCGCGGGTTCTACGAAAAGCTCGGCTACGCCGTGTTTGGCGAGCTCACGGATCACCCAAGGGGAAGCGCTCGCTACTTCTTGAGCAAGCGCTTCTGACATCACTGCGTGCCCCTGCTATGCAGGCGAAACGTCGTGATCGAGCACGACCCGATGTATCTCCGTGGCAGCGAGCGGTTCGAATAACGTTTCGGCGAAATCGAACATTTCATCGGTTACAGCAAACGAGAACGTTCCCGCGCGAAGCCGATTTCTTGCGGCCACGCGTTCGCGACGGGTGGTGATATCGACCTCCAGGAGATGAACCTGCACCTCGGCACCTGCCGCGGCCGCCCACTCGACGAACCTCTGCCGTCGAGCCACACGGAGAAAGCCGAGATCCAGCACCACATTTCGGTGCTGTGCGATCTGCTGCTTGCATAGTTCCCAGATCATGGCTTCACAACGATCGACACGCTCGGCGTACCAGGCGAAGTCGATGGGGCCGCCCGCGCCGGATGAAGGCGTATCGGCGCCGAAGAGCGTCACCATCCAGGCATCGATCGAGAAAATGGGCGCCTGCCTTTCCGTGGCGAGCCGGGTCGCGTAGGTCGTCTTTCCCGAACCCACCTTGCCACAGATCAGGTAGGCGATCGGCCTATCGAGGTCCTTTTCCATCGACACAGGAATCCTTGGGGTCATCGCGTGCGCGAAGGTTAGAGGCGTGACTTCCGCTTCGCAAGACCTTCTCAATATGATGAAAATGATCGTTTTCGCTCAAGATACCGGTCGATTTACCGATATCCTGTACGAGGCCATCCATCGCCCCCGATGCGTGGCAGCACCGCAGGCCCCTCAGGTAACCCCATGCTCGTCAGTAGTTACAGCGGCATCCTCGTCGTTTTCTCCCTTGTGGTCGCCATCCTCGCTTCCTATACGGCGTTGAACATGGCCGGACGGGTGTCGAGCACGCGCGGCACGGCCTCGGCGCTGTGGCTGGTGGGTGGGTCCTTCGCCATGGGTATCGGCGTCTGGTCGATGCATTTCATCGGGATGCTGGCTTTCAGTCTGCCCATTGCGATTGGCTATGACCTCGACCTGACCCTGCTTTCGTTGGTCTTTGCGATCGGTTCCTCGGCATTCGCCTTGTGGCTGGTGTGCCACGAACAGCTGCCGACGCGACATCTGGTCGGGGGCGCCCTGGTCATGGGTGCCGGTATTGCCGCGATGCATTACACGGGCATGGCCGCGATGCGGATGATGCCCGGCGTGGTCTATGACCCGCTGCTCTTCGCGCTTTCGGTCGCTATTGCGGTACTGGCCTCGGGTGCGGCGCTCTGGATCGCCTTCCGCCTGCGCAAGGATGCCGAGCGCGTGGTCCTTGCCCGCCTGGGCGCGTCGCTGGTGATGGGCTGCGCGATCGTCGGTATGCACTACACCGGCATGGCTGCCTCGGCGTTTCCTGCTGGCAGCTATTGCGGGGCCGCCCATACCGGCATCGATGCGAAGTGGCTGGCGCTTGTCGTGATCGTCGTCAGCCTCGCGGTATTCGCGATTGCCCTGATCGTGTCGATGCTCGACGTCCGCGCGAATGTGCTGACCACGTCTCTGGACCGCGCCAACAGCGAGCTCGTTCAGCTCGCCCTGCATGACAATCTCACGCGGTTGCCTAACCGTGTCCTGCTTGGTGACCGTCTGGACCAGTCGATCCACATGGCGACGAGGGAGGGGCGCCAGTTTGCCGTGCTCTTCATGGACCTTGACGGCTTCAAGGCGGTGAACGATGTCTATGGCCATCACGTCGGTGATCTTCTCCTGAGGGAGGTATCCCGGCGCATCCTGGCCATCAAGCGTGACGAAGACACGGTCGCGCGCCTGGGTGGCGATGAATTCGTCATGTCGCTGGACGTTTCCCGGCCAGAAGATGCTGCCGTGCAGGCGCAACGGCTGGTCGAGGCGCTGGGCGCGGCCTACCTGATCGACGATCACAGCGTGCATGTCTCGGTGAGTGTCGGCATCGCGGTGTTTCCGGAGGATGGCCGGACCACCCACGACCTGATGATCAACGCCGACGCGGCGATGTACCACGCGAAGGAGCAGGGCCGTAACGGCTACTGTTTCTTCGAGCATGCGATGAACGCGAACGTGCACCAGCAGCTGCAATTGCAGCACGACTTACGCCGCGCGCTCGACCAGCGCGAGTTCCTGCTTTATTACCAACCCAAGCTGGTTTCACCCGATGGCCCGGTCACCGGCGTCGAAGCGTTGCTGCGCTGGCAGAAGCCGGGCGTCGGGCTGGTTCCGCCCGACGAATTCCTCGGTGTGGCCGAACGTACGGGCCTGATCATTCCCATTGGCAACTGGGTGATCGACGAAGCCTGCCGGCAGATGCGCGTGTGGCAGGACGAAGGCCATGCAGCCTGGACGGTCGCAGTGAACCTGTCGACCGTGCAGCTTACCCACACCGGTCTGGTCGACGTGCTCAGGTCGTCGCTCGAGCGCCATGCGCTCGACCCGGCCAGCCTCGTGCTGGAGATCACCGAGTCCACGGCCATGCGGGATGCGGAAGCCAGCCTGGCTATCCTCAACGAGGTGGCCGCCCTCGGGGTGGGCATTTCCATCGACGATTTCGGTACCGGTTACTCCAGTCTCCTGTATCTCAAGCAGCTGCCCGCCGACGAGCTGAAGATCGATCGCGGTTTCGTGACCGAACTGACCAAGGGCAACGACGACGAAGCCATCGTCTCGGCGATCATCGCGCTGGGCAAGACGCTTGGCCTGAACATCGTGGCCGAAGGCGTGGAGACCGCCGAGCAACAGGCATTGCTGACCCGCCTGGGTTGCGACGTCCTCCAGGGCTTCCTGCTGGGTAGCCCCGTGCCCGGTGACCAGCTGGCGCAAAGCCTGCCTGTCCCGTCGTATCTTCCTGCCTCGGCGTAGCATCACGGCCCGCGCTGTCTTACGATGCCTCCACCCATCGCCGATCGGCGTGTTCGAGGATTTCGTATGGATGTCACGCAGGAACGGCTCAACCAGCTCTTCACCTTTTCGATGGATTTTGCGAAGGAGATGCTGGTGGAGAACGGCGACTTCTACCCGTTCGGTGCCACGGTGTCGGAAGAGGGCAGGCTGGCCGCCGACCCCGGTCACGAGGGCGGCGATGAGCCGGAAGCTCACGATGTCTATCGTGTGATCTTCGATCGCTTCGCGACGGGCCGGTCCTCCGAAGCACTCGCCGCGGCGCTGGTCGCCAACGTGACGATTCCCGACGAATTCGAGCCACCGGCCAAAGATGGCGTTCGCGTCCATATCGAGTCGAAGGGTTACGCGCGTTTCATCTACGTGCCTTATGAAATCGTCTCGGCGGACACCCGCGAAGTACGGCTGCACGATCCCTTCGCGATAGAGATCTCGCCCAGTTTTTTTACGCCCTGAGCGCTGACGGATCACTGGCGTGACCGTCTACTTCGACGATGCACTGCTGATGGCGCTTACGGCACGGGAGCGGGAACTCCACGATCCGGCGGTGCGTCGTGACGTGCTTCGTCTGCGCGGGTTGTTGCATCCGTCGTTCGTGGAAATCGGCCGGTCCGGATATCGCATCGACCTCGCCGACGTACTGCGGGATCTTCCGACGGAGGGCGGGAACGGGTCGATCGTTGCCGATGGCTTCGAGGTGCGCAGGGTGGCCGAGGGTGTAGCGATGCTTCTTTATCGTTCCGCGCATCGGTCGCCGTCGGGTGTGGACTCGCGGCATACGCTGCGGTCGAGTACGTGGGTGAGGGAAGGCGACGAGTGGCTGATGGTTTATCACCAGGGCACACCGACCGAGGCGTTTGATATTGTATGAGTTTTCCGGCTGGCACTCTTCGCCGACGAATCGGCTCCTGCCGGGCGGGTGGCGTCGTGTGATCGGGGTCCTTGCTCTGCGCGGGCCGCGTCGGTAAGTTCTGACGCTTCCATCCTGCGGAAGTCCCGATGAAGCGTCTGAGTCTGCTCCTGTCGACCTGCCTGCTGGCGGGCGCGACCCTGCCATCGTTTGCGGCTGCTTCGTCCGCTACGACACCGCACTTCGCCGTCGATCACGGTCAGTTCCTTCTCGACGGCAAGCCTTACGTGATTCGCTCGGGCGAGATGCACTATCCGCGCATTCCCCGGGCGGACTGGCGCGACCGCCTGCGCAAGGCCCGTGCGATGGGTCTCAACACGATCACCACGTACGCCTTCTGGAACGAGAGCGAGCCGGAGCCGGGCAAATTCGATTTCAGCGGTGACCACGACATCGCGGCCTTTGTCCGCGCCGCACAGGAAGAAGGCCTCAACGTCATCGTGCGCCCCGGTCCCTTCGTCTGCGCTGAGTGGGAGTTCGGTGGCATTCCGGCATGGTTGCTGAGAACGCCCGGCCTGCGTATCCGCTCGTACGATCCGCGTTTCCTGAAGGCCAGCGCCGCATGGTTCAAGCGGCTCAACCAGGAACTTGCACCACTGCTGAGCAGTCGCGGCGGCCCGGTCCTCATGGTCCAGGTGGAGAACGAGTACGGCTACGTCGGCAACGATCACGACTATCTCGAAGCGATCCACCAGCAGATGGTCGATGCCGGCTTCGACGTTCCGATGTTCACCTCCAACGGTCCCGGCCCGACCTGGATGCCGCGCGGTTCACTGCCCGGTATGGTTTCGGTGATCAACTTTACCGGTGATGGAAAGCAGACCGAACGCGCATTCCGACGCTCAGCGCCGCTGATGGAAGGCATGCCACGCATGGCCGGCGAATACTGGACGGGGTGGTACGATCGTTGGGGCCAGGCACACAAGACCCGCGACGTTGGGGATGTGAGCAGTGCCGTGTCGTGGATGATGGATCACGACATCTCGTTCAACCTGTACATGGTCGATGGTGGGACGAACTTCGGCTGGATGAACGGCGCGAACAACGACGACGCACACTATCTCCCGGTCACGACCAGCTACGACTACGACTCGCCGATCGACGAGGCCGGCCGCCTGACGCCGAAATACGAAGCATTGCGCAAGGTGATCGCCGCACACCTGCCGAAAGGCGAGACCCTGCCCAAGGAGCCCGCTTCGTCGCCAACGGTGGCCATTCCGCGCTTCACGCTGGACACGTCGGTAAGCCTGCTCGACGCACTGCCGGGCTTGTCCGCGCCGCAGACCACGGTCACCCCTCATGGCATGGAGACGTTTGGCCAGAACTATGGGCTGATTCTCTATCGCAAGGCACTCGACGCCGACGCCAAGGGCTCGCTCGACGTGAGCGACGTGCGCGACTACGCCACCGTACTCGCTGACGGCAAACCGCTCGGCACGCTGGATCGCCGCCAGGACCAGCACGCCATGCCGGTCGATCTGAAGAGCGGCAGCACGCTGGACCTCGTGGTCGAAAACATGGGCCGCATCAATATCGGCCCCGGCATGGAAGACGACTACAAGGGCATTACCTATTCGGTGCAGGTCGCCGGCGAGGACCTGCTCGACTGGTCGGTCTATCCCCTGCCGCTGGACGATCTGTCGAGCCTGCACTTCGCTCCCGGTGGAACGGGGCAGGGCCCGGCGTTCTGGCACGGCAGCTTCACCATGACGAAGCCGGATGGCACGTTCCTCGACATGCGCGGTTGGAACAAGGGCAATGTCTGGGTCAATGGTCACCACCTTGGCCGCTTCTGGCACATCGGGCCGCAGCAGACCCTTTACGTGCCGGCTTCGTGGTTGAAGAAGGGGCGTAACGATATCGTGGTGCTCGAGATGCAGGCCGGTGGTTCACACACGATCGCCGGGCTCAAGGATCCGGTGTTCGACACCCCTGCGAAGTAAGCAGCCTGCATTGTCCCGCGGTCGCTGCGGTTCGCTTAGAGGTTGCGAATCGCGGCGACCGGAGCTATCCGCGCTGCCCGTCGTGCGGGTGCGAAAACGGCGGCCTGACCGAGAACCCACAGTGCTGACGCTGCCAGCGGCAGGATGTACCACGGCATGATCGCAAGTTCATACAGGTGCAGCAGGCTGATGTTCGCGGCATAGGCAAGAACACTGCCCCCCACGACACCCGCACCGACCAGCAGGAAATTCTCTAGCTGGAAGTAGGTCGAGACATCGCTTGCCGTCGCACCGAGCGCGCGCCTGACGCCGATGTGCCGACGACGCTGACCCACCCAGAAGCTAGACAGCCCAATGATGCCCGCGCCTGTCGCCAGCAGCAGGAGCACGCTCACCAGACACATCATGAGGGCCACGCTGCGATCCGTCGCGTAGCCATGTTCGCGCGCCTGCACCAGCGTCACCACACCGCTTTCCGGATCGATGATGCGCTTGCGACTCTCTGCCCATAACGCATCCACCGCGGCCTTGCGAACGGAGGTCAAAGCACCGGGCTGTGAGCGCACGAGGTAGACCGTGCCCATGGTCGGACTCATCGAGCGTGCGGGATACAGGATGGTGTCTTCGTCGATGGATCGCGTCGTGCTTCCTGCGTAAGGTCCTTGCAGCGTTTCGAGGATGCCGACAATGCGAGCCGGTCCGTCGCTTAGCCATACAGTGCGGCCCAGTGCGGCCTCGCCGTCGAAGAGCTTGTGAGCGAGGCTGCGCGTGATGATCACGACACTGGCCGCTGCGTCGCTGCCGGGCGGAAGGTCGATGACCTCTTCAGGGCGAAAGTTGCGACCCTCGACAAGATGCACACCCAAGGTATCGATAGCGTGCTCGTCACCGAAGTACATGATGCCAAGCCTCGGCTTCGTGGTCTGCCCGGCCTCGCGTTTAACTTCGGCAAGCACGCCATAGCCACCTTCCAGCGGGTACGCTTCGCTGGCAAAGGCATCGGCGACGCCAGGCACCCTGCGCAGGGTGGCGACGTCGCCGCGCATGCGTGCGCCGATGGCATCTGCGTCAAGATCCGGCGCCCACTGGTTGACCACGACGAACAGGTTCTTCTCGTCTGTACCCGTTGGGCGCGACAGATGCACCAGACGTGTACCGACCACGAACATCGCATTGCTCACGACCGCTAGCGTCAGGGCGACTTGCAGCACGATCAGCAGGGCCGCAGTGCGATGTCGCGTGAGCGCACGAAGAATAGGCCGGATCTGCCGCCACGCGCGCTTAGCCATCGGTCTTGATCTGCCAGGCAGGTTGAACCTGGGCTGCGCGCCAGGTCGGGTAGAGAGCGGCACAGAGCGTGGCGCCGACGGCAACAGCGGTCGTCGTGACGAGGAGTCCCGGGTCCATCCGAGCCCACGCCGCGATATCCGGTTCGAACACGAAGCGGGAGCCAGCGACACCGAGCCAGGTGAGCACGACGCCGAGCATTGCGCCTGCTGCGCCGATCGCGGCGGCCTCGACGCCGAACTGCGCGTAGATGGCCCGGCGTGAGGCGCCCAGCGCTCGGCGAATGCCAATCTCCGCCGAGCGTCGCATGAATCGAGCGAGCATCAGGCCCATCACATTGACGATGGCGATGCCAAGAAAGCTTACGGCGACGATCAGGGAGAGTGTGGTGGCCTTGGGCACGATTTTCAGGGATGCCAGCCATTGCGGCAGCGAGGAAAGCCGCACGTTCGGCGGCCAGCCAAAGCGCCCCACCTGTTGCTGCGTGGCGGAATACGCGGTGAGGTACTGGCGATACCGTTCGATGTCGGTCGCGCCTCGCAATTCGACCCACGCGCCGATCCAGTCGCATTCACTGTGCAACCACGCATTGAAGTCGGGAACGCGCGTGTCGGCCGTTGTGGACGAGCAATAGCCATAGGGCGAGCGCTTGGCCAGGTCCACCGCACGGCTGAATGGCACGAAGATGTCTCCGCGCCGGACGAACGGCTGACCGATCGTGGCGACGTCGTAGAAACGGGGACGTGGATTCCAGTCGGCGATGACGCCGACGATGCGAAATACGTGTCCGTCGAGTTGAAGCGTTTGGCCCGTGCTGTCCTTGCCTCCGAAGAGGCGGCGATTGAGCCGGTCGCCGATGACCACGGCGCTGGCCCGGCCGACATCATCCGACTCGCTCCAGGCATGGCCGTAGCGAAAGGGCGCATCGAACATGGCGAAGAAGTCGCGGGTGACCGCGTCTCCTTCGAGTGAAGCGGGTAGCGACACACCGTCGGCGGGTTCGTTCACCATCGTCAGCGGATACACGAGGGAGAGCCGGCGCCCGTCGCGTGCGCGCCATAGCGCCATGGCATCCGTGTAGCTCAGCTGGGTGGGAGGCTCGCCGCCGACAGTCCGCGTCGGACCGAAGTTGTCGATCTGCGGAACGAAAAGGCTTCCCGAACGACCCGGAAGAGGGTCCCCCGCGCTGACGCGGAAGACAGCGTACGCCACCATGCAGGTAGCTACGCCCAGCCCCATGAGTGTCACGATCAAAAGCGTCAGCGCCTTGCCACCGCGAAAGCTCCGCAGCGCCAGCGCGGCGTAATAGCCCAGCATCCGAGTTCCCCCTTGCTCCCTCGGACGAGGATAACCCAAGGGAGCAGGAGTCGCGTCAGGCCATGCGCGTGCCGTTGGGCACGGGCCGCTCGACGGTCGTGATCACGACGCCGTCGTCCGTATGAAACCCTGTCAGCAGGAACTGCGAACGCACGGGCCCGATCTGCTTCTCGGGAAAGTTGATGACGCCGACGATCTGCCGCCCGACGAGGTCGTCGGGTTGGTATACACCCGTGACCTGCGCGCTGGTCTTGCGCTCGCCGTGAGGTCCGAAGTCCACCCAGATCAGATACGCAGGGCGCTTCGCTTCGGGAAAGATCTCGGCGCGGACCACGGTGCCTGCCACCAGCATCACCTTCTCGAAATCGTCCCAGGTAATCGTGTCACTCATCGTCAAGCTCGTCTTTGCTGCTACATGGTGAGGATGATCTTACCGACACTGGACGAGGACTCCATGCGCTTATGCGCCGCCGCGGCCTCGGCGAGGGGGAACGTGCTGTCGATGACCGGCACGAGCGTGCCGTCGTCGAAAGCCTCCAGCCAGCGATCACGGAAGCGTCTCGTCATGGCCTGCTTGACGCTCTGCGGGCGCGACTTCATTACCGTGCCGATGATCTGCAGGTGGCGATACAGCAGGCGGTCCAGGGGCAGGGAGGCACCCTTCGCCCCGCCGAGGAGGCCGACTTCGATGAGCCGTCCGCCGAAGTCGAGTGAAGCCAGGTTGCGTTCGAAGTAGGGCGCACCGATGAAATCCACGATCACGTCGACACCCTTGCCGCCGGTCTCGCTCCCGATCACTTTCGCGAAGTCGTCGGTGTTGTAGTCGATGGCGATATCCGCCCCGAGCTCGCGCACGCGGCCGAGCTTGGTGGCGCTTGCCGTGGCAAAAACCCGTGCACCCGCCGCATGCGCGAGCTGCACGGCGGCAGAACCGACGCCGCTGGCCGCCGCGTGAATGAGGATGCTCTCGCCGGCGTCGAGCCGGCCGAGGTGGAAGGCGGCTTCGTGGGCGGTGACGAACGCCTCGGGAATACCGGCAGCCCGCACATAGTCGACGCCTTCGGGAATCGGCATAGCCATGCGGTAGTCGATGCGGGCCTGTTCGGCGTAGCCACCGCCACCGACAATACCCATCACGCGGTCGCCGACGGCGAAACCTTGTACGCCCTTGCCCACCGCGATCACTTCGCCGGCAAGTTCCAGGCCCATGATGGCGGAGTCGCCGAAGCTGTCCTTCCCGTAGCCACCCGTGCGCTGGATGATGTCGGCGCGGTTGACGCCGGCGGCATGATTACGGACGAGAAGGTCGCTGTCCCGAAGCTCGGGCTCGGCGACGTCCCGGAGCTGAAGGACATCGGCCGCACCAAACTCGTCGAAGACGATGGCCTTCACGGGTTTTCCTCGCCGCGCGCGAGTACGGCCTGCCAGCGGCGCGGCACGAGGCCTTCGGGGCCCGGCGTCGGTTGGTCGCGCGGATGGCTGTGCGGTGGCTTGAGTGGCGGCCCGTCGAACATGTCGTCGGTGCGGTAATCGTAGAACCAGTCTTCACCGGGCTCGAAGCTCTGGATGACGGGATGGCCGGTGGCATGCGCATGCTTGCTGGCGTGCTTGTGCAACGAATCGTCGCAGCAGCCGATATGGCCGCACTGGGCGCAGCGGCGCAGATGGAACCACCAGGTGCCGGCGGCCAGGCACTCCACGCAGCCGTTGCCGCTGGGTTCGGCGGCCAGGTCGATACCGTCGTTTTCGCTGTTCATGGGCACCTCCTGAGGGGATGCCCCGATCCTACCCGATCAGAGAATGTGTCCGGCCCGGTTGAGTTCGATCAACTGCATGCTGTCGACCGAGGCGGCGAGGAAGCGCAGGGCGATACGTAATTCCACGCTGTTCGGGCAACCCTTCTCGAGTAGCCCTTCGATCCGTTCCGCGGCGTCGGCCACGGGCAGGTGTTCATGCTCCAGGGCGTGCCGGGCGACATGGTTGGCGCGGAACTGTGCTTCGAAGTAGTCGTGGTGCAGCAGGGCCTGGAGGAGCCCGAGGGCCTCCAGCGAGATCTCCTGTGCCGCGATGAGGTTATGCATCCGCTAATGAGAGCGTCAGCGCCGGACCCCTGCAATCCACCATCCGGCCTAAGTAGAATCGCGGTCACTCCCAAGCAAGGATCGTCATGGCCGTCGTCGCTACCGTACTCACCGTGCTGGTGATCCTTATCCACGTGTATATCGTGCTGCTGGAAATGCTGCTCTGGCGCACGCGTGGGCCCAAGGTGTTCGGCATCACGCAGGAATTTGCGCGTGACAGCGCCGCCCTGGCGTCGAATCAGGGGCTGTACAACGCCTTCCTGGTGGTGGCCCTGGTGCTTGGTCTGGCGCTGCGCGAACCGTTTGCCACCGCCTTCGTGTTCTACGGCCTGGGGTGCGTGGTGATCGCCGGCCTGTGGGGCGCGTTCACCGCGAGCCGTCGCATCCTGGTCGTGCAGGCCTTGCCCGCCGCCCTGGCGCTCGCCGCGCAGTGGCTCGCTCGCTGATCGGAAGGGGAGCGCAGCCTTTTATCGTCGAATCCGATGATATCCGGGGCTGGATATGACGGAATTGCGATTCAATCGAGCTAATGCGTCGCCTGGCCATACGTTCGTGAAAGGTCTATTCGGCCACCGTGAAAAATCTGCCTAGTGGTCTATATTCAACGTGCAAAATCGGTAGTAGTTTCATCCACAGGTTCCCCAAAGCCGATATCGAGGCTTTCATGATTACTGAGCAGGCGGCGCCACGCGCGATCATTTTCGAAGACCATTCCGGGTTGGCCTCAGCGCTCACAGACTTACTCGTCGGTCGGCTGGGCTATGAGGTGGTGGCGTGCGCCGGGTGTATCGAAGATGCCATTCGCGTGGCTCACGTCGAGCGCTGCGACGTTGCCGTCGTGGATCTGGACCTGCAAGGCATCATGGCTTATCCCGCGCTGGACGAACTGATCCGTCGAGGCATTCCCTTCGTGCTCGCGACCGGCGCGATGCCACTCGACATCCCGGTTCGATACCTCGCTCCTCTCGTGTGCAAGCCCTATAGCGCGCAGCAACTGGAACACGCCATCCGCGAGGCGTGCGGACGCGTCGCGGTGCACGCGACAGCGGCCAGCGTCCCCTTGTCGGCAGCTGGCCGCGGCTGAATCAAGCCTCGTTCCGGGTGCCCGCCCTTACGCGCAGCGTGTTCTCGACCTCCTTTACCCCCACGGTATCCACCACCGCGTCCTCGGCAAGGTGTTTCATGTAACGCTCGGGCACGTCCCCGCTCAACGTGACCACGCCCTCCGACACGCCCACCTGGATGTTCGATGCGTCGATCGCGTCGTGCAGCGTCAGTCTTTCGCATACGTCCTCGCTGATGCGTTCGTCGGCGCGCGCGTAGCCTCGGGGACCGACACCCCGGTATCCGCCGGGATAACCCGACGCCGTCCAGCGGCGTCCTTCGCCGCCGCGCTCGGAATCGCTCTCATCGCGGCCGAAATTGCGATGCCCAGGATGGCGTCCTTCGTAAGCATGGTTCCCGCCAAAGTCGCGGTGGCCTGGGTGTCGCCCGGCGCTGGCCTCATGACCCGCTTCATAGGGACTCGCCCCGAAGTCACGCTGGTCGGGGAAACGACCCCGGTTGGCATACATGCTACCGAACTCGTCGCCCGGCACGTTACGTTCATCAAAGCGACCCATGGTGGGACTCCGGCACGGTGAGAGTGGTCAGTCTTCGCTTTTATCCATGCAGGGCGCGTGGACGCGACGTAGTTCCCTTGTGGCTACCGGCGGTTTTCTCCACTATGGCCCGCACATCGTCGGAAACCGGCGATCCGCCAGACATCGTTACGGGGGTGAGATGTCGCGTATCAGTTTCGATGAGCCGTGGACCTTCGGGGGTCATCCATGGCGTAGTCTCAAGGACACGTCGTTCGGCGTGATCGTCGCGGATGCCCAGGGCGACATCGTCCACGTCAATGAACGTGCGGCGGAGTTGCATGGGTGGGTTCGACTGGCCGTGGGGCCGGAAGACTACAGCCGGATGTACAGCATCTTCACCGAAGAAGGTCGGCCATACCCCTCCGAAGATCTCCCGCTGGCCCGCGCCGTTCGTAAAGGCGAGACCAGCAAGCACGCCCGCTGGGTGGTTCGCCGGCCGGATGGCTCGCGGCAGACGATGCAGGGCTCGGCCTATCCCGTGGTCGACCACGAGGGAGACCAGGTCGCCTCCGTGCTGGTACACGACGCGATCGGCGAGGTCACATCGGGCTGATCAGTGCGCCGGGGCGTCGCGGCTGGCGGCGCCGCAGGCTTGGCGAAGCCAGTCGTTCACGACGTCCAGGTCGGTCACGATGCCTGCGCAAAGGCGGCGCAGTTCGGCCGACGGCTGCTGCAGGTCGGGCACCATGATCGTCGGCAGTCCGGCAGCCACGGCCGAGCGCACGCCGGCCTGGGAATCCTCGAGGGCAAGGCAGCAGTTGGTCGGCTTGTTGAGGATGCGCGCCGCGCGCAGGTAGGGATCGGGGTAGGGCTTGCAGCGCTCGCAGTCTCCCGCCGCCACGAGGGCGTCGAAACGGTCACGCAGGCCAAACTTCTCGAGATGATGGATAGCCGTGCCATGGGACGAGGAGGTGGCGATGGCGCGGGGCAGGCCGAACTCATCCAGGGTGTCCAGCAGGGCGGTCACGCCGGGTTTCAGCCGGAGGTCGGTGTCGAACATGGCGTGGTAACGCTCGGAAGCGCCTGTCCATACGGCGTCGAGGTCAACCTCGTCGCCCACGTATTCGCGAAGCAGCATGCGCGCCGCATGACCGTGAAGGCCGACCATCCGCTGGCACAGCGACAGGGGGATGTGGATGCCGACGTCCGAGGCCGCGGCAAGCAGGGCATCGCGGTACAGCGCTTCGGTATCGAAGAGCACGCCGTCGAGGTCGAAGACGATCGCCTGCGGTGTCGCCGGAAAACGGACCATGCCAGCCCCCTTTCAAAACAGCATTGCCGCGCTCGTATGGCCGGCTTCATCCCGAAAATAACCCGCTTTGTGGCAGTGCGCCATAGTCCGAATAGGTCATTTCGGCAGTGGAAACGTTTGCGTTCCCCGGCGGCAGCGGCGACGCTTGTCCGATGAGCCATTCGGAACCCATTTGCCCATGAGAAAACGCAGGATGCTCGCCCGAACCGTCGCGGGAGCCCTGGCGGGCGTGCTGCTGTTCCTCTCCGGCGCCTGGGGGGCTATCGCCTTGTTCTACCAGCTGCCCGGTCCGGTCCCGGCCCGCGCGACGGGTGCCGTGCTCTGGAGCGTGCTATACGTCGGCCTGCTGCTCGCCCTGTTCGGCTGGCGGGTGTGGTGGGCGCCGATCGCCCTGGGGGTGGCCCTGGCGTTGCTCATCGGCTGGTGGATCACCATCCAGCCCCGCAACGACCGCGTCTGGTCGGACGATGTGGCTCGGCTTCTTTCAGGGGAGGTCCATGGATCCCACGTCACCCTGCACAACGTACGCGACTTCGACTGGCGCACCGACGACGATTACGACGCGCGCTGGGAAACGCGTGACTACGATCTCGACCACCTGGTGTCGGCCGACGCGATTCTCTCTTACTGGTCGAGCGAGGCGATCGCGCACGCCATGCTGTCCTTCGGCTTCGACGACGGCCGCCACGTGGTCTTCTCGATGGAGATCCGTCGGGAGAAAGGCGAGGCATTCTCGGAGGTCGGGGGCTTCTTCAAGCAGTTCGAGCTGGTCCTGATCGCCGCCGACGAGCATGACATCGTGCGCGTGCGGACCAATGTGCGCGGCGAGGACGATTACGTCTTCCCGCTGCGGATGCCGAAAGACGCGATGCGTTCGCTGTTCCTTTCGTACGTGACGGCAGCCAACGAGCTGGTGCAGCACCCGCGCTTCTACAACACGGTGACGTCGAACTGCACGACCATCGTCTATCGCATGGCGCGGCGCATCGACAGTGGCCTTCCGTTCGATATCCGCCTGCTGCTGACCGGCTACCTTCCTGGCTACCTGAGAGACAACGGCGCGCTCGACAGTCGGCTTTCCACCGACGAATGGCGGCGGCTCGGGCGAATCACCGACCGGGCGAGGGCCACCCGACCGGGCGACGACTTCTCGGCGATCATTCGCGAGGGCGTGCCGCCCGCGCAGGTTCCATCACCGGCTCAGTCGCCGTCGTCGGGTGCCTCGACCTTGTAACCCTTTGCCTTGAGCGCCGCGAGGTAGCCGTCGTCGCCGAGTAGGTCCTCGATCGGCACGATGGCGACGGCCTGGGTGTCGTGGGCCATGGCGGTGTCCACCACGGCGAGCCACGCGTTGCGTACGGCCTTGGGTATGTCGGTCAGGCCGATCCGTTGCGCCACGCCGCCGTCGGTGACGGCATCGAGGCAGGCCGCGCGCTGTTTCGCCGTGCGGTCGTCGCGGAGCGCAGCGATATCGCCGGTGGCCCATGCATTGCCGCGCCGGGTCATGTCGGCGAGCTGGGCATCGATGTTGTCGACACTGAGGGTGAAGCAGGAGAGGTCGTCCAGCGTCGAACGCTTGAACTCCTTCACGGCCTTGCGCGGGTCGTCGACCATCAGCGTGTACTGCACGGGTGTCTGCTTGACGTTGTACTTGGTGGCGATGGCCACGACGGTTCGCGTGATGACACCGGCCTTGCCCAGGCCGGTTTTCTTGACGGCGTTCTTGTATAGCTCGACCACGGCGAAGATCGGACGGTAGCGCTCCACGGAACGATCGTCCCCGATGTAGCGCGTCTTCACCGTGAGCCAGCGCGCGTAGACATCCGGCGGCACGGTGTCCTTGAGGGTCGCACCGTCCGGCGCATTTCGGACACCGATCAGGGAGGGCAGCAGGGCAAGCTTGCCGAAGAAACCGACATTGGGTTTGATCTCCACCTTGGGCGGAAGGATCAGCTCGCTGGAATGGGCGAGGGCGTCGTCGATGTCGTCCGACTTCCAGGTCATGTTCTGCGGCAGGGGTGACAGGCTCCCCAGAATCAGCAGGGTGTGCTCGCCGCGGGTCACCTTCCAGAGGCCCGGCCCGGGTTGCACGCCACTGACCGTCACGGTCTCCAGGGTGGGTACGCTGCTCGCGGGCGCTGGCGGGGTCGTCGTCTGGGCGCGAGCGCTGCCCGCGTCGGCCAGGCCAAAGAGGAAGGGCAGGGCAAGGAGGAGGCGGGTGGTCGTCATCGGCGAAGTCTAGACGAACGCGCTTACCTGTCGCCTGCCCTTGGTCGTAGCCGCTGGCCTTGCGTTCACGTCCGTTAACGCCTCCCGCCGTGATTCCGGCGTGAAGGAAATAGTGCGTCATCCTTCCATTGTGGGGGCATTCGCGAACGGATAATCTTGCCCATCCGTCGCGTCCGTAACAACTCAGGGTTACCCACCGATTCATGGCACTGGTGATCTACGACATTCCGTTCAGTCCCGATCTCGCCGGGCTATGGCACGTGCAGATGAACGGTGTGCCGATGGAAAATTTCGAAACCCGCGTGGGTGCGATCGCCTACGCCGTGCAGCAGTCCAAGTTGCTGGGCGTCCAGAACGGCCTGCAGGTGCTGGTTTCGGTCGAAGGGGCCGATGGTATCTGGCGTGAATTCGAGTCGAACGCGAAGCGTCCGGTGAGCGGCCTGCAATAGCGCTGCACGTCACCTTGATGCGCGATGCATAGGATGGGGGCACGAGAGGAGGAACATCTCACCCATGGCGCATCGAAAGATTGGTTACTTCGACGTTGAAGGCACGTGCTATGTCGCCAAACCCGGGCGCTGGCGCGGCAAGTACGTCATTAGCGAAGACGGCGACGAGCTCGCCGAGAAACTCTGCGTCACCTTGCACGAGAACGAAGAAGACGCGTGCGCCGAAGGCATGACGCTCGGCGTGGCCGCCGCCCGCAAGCTCATGAAAGAACGAGAGGGGTTCGATCCGGGCGACGAGTAGGCAGTTAGAATGGCCGCATGACCGACCCCAATGAAGCCTTCCGCCAGGATCTCGCGAAGCTCGCCACGGCTGTGATGCCCTTTGGCAAGTTCAAGGGCCGGGCGATTGCGGACCTTCCCGGAAACTACCTCGCGTGGTTCGCGCGCGAGGGCTTTCCGCCGGGCGAACTCGGCCGACTTCTCGCGATCATGCTCGAGCTTGACCATAACGGTCTGCGCCGCCTGCTGGATCCGCTGCGCAAGGCCTCGAAGTCCGCTTGAACGCTTCACTCACGCAAGCATAGCGCGTGCCAGAAAGTGCCCTTTCAGGGCGCTGCAAGTTATTCCGAATGGCCGATGGTGCGATTCGTTTACACGGCGTAAGTTTTCCTTGCGTCCCTGTGAATGTCTCGTTGCGTTCTCATTCGTAGGGTCGCCTGGTCCCAGCCCCACTCCCCTAAGGCCCGGAGACTCACAATGAAAATGAAAAACATCATGGCGCCCCGGCGCCACGGCCTCGCTTTGGCCATCGCCGCCGCACTCGCATGCGCCTGTGCGCAGGCAGCGGCCCAAACGCCCCCTGCGCCAGTCCCCGCCACGCCTGCCCAGACGCCTCCGCCGGACGACCAGGCGCAGCAGAAAACCACTGAGCTGACGGCGATCACCGTCACTGGCTCGGCCTTACCGCGCATCGACGTGGAAACGCCGTCGCCGGTGACGACCATCACTGCTGCGGATATCCAGAAGAGCGGCCTGACGACCGTCTCCGACGTGGTGCGGTCGATCTCCGCCGACAATAGCGGCTCCATCCCGGCCTCGTTCACCGCGGGCTTCGCCGTGGGTGCGACAGGCGTGGCGCTGCGTGGCCTGACCGTCAACTCGACGCTTGTCCTCATCGACGGCCGTCGTGCGGCGAACTATCCGGTGACCGATGACGGCCAGCGTTCCTTCGTTGATCTCAACACCATCCCCTCGAACGCGATCGATCGTATCGAAGTGCTCAAGGACGGTGCGTCATCGCTGTACGGTGCCGATGCCATCGCCGGCGTGGTCAACATCATCCTCAAGCCCAGCTTCAAGGGTGCCGAATTCACCGCCGATGTCGGTACGTCGGAACACGGCGGAGGGCTGACGAAGCGTGGCACGGTGTTGTTCGGCGGCGGCGACCTGAAGAAGGACGGCTGGAATGCCTATTTCAGTGCCGAGTACCAGAAAGACAACAGCATCATGACCCGTGACCGTGGCTATCCGTACAACACAGCGGACCTGCGCCGCAGCGGCGGCAACAACCTCATCGGTGGTCAGCCCTCGCAGAATTCCGGCTCGATCTACGGCACGGTGACGCCGGGTACCCTGTCACGTCCAGGCGACGTAACCTCTGGCGTGGCCGATCCGGGTGGTCTGGCGCAGCCGCTGCAATCGTGCGGTTCGCTTGGCACCCTGGTGACGGACGATCCAGCCAATCCGGGCAGCTACTGCTCGCAGAATCGTGCGCTGTATACCGCGATCCAGCCCACCGTCGAACGGGGCGGGTTATATGGCCGCTTCACCATCAAGCTCTCGGACACTTCGCAGGCCTATATCGGCGCGAGCTATTACGAGGTGAAGACGACGTTCCCGGGCACCCCGGCGCAGATCCAGGCCAGCACGCCGAACAACACCAACGCGATCGCCTTGCCAGCAACGCTGCCGAACGGTTCGCTCAATCCGAACAACCCGTTCGCGGCGCAGGGTAGCGCGGCACTGATCAACTACTCGTTCCCCAGTGCCCTGGCCAGCGGTCAGACCGACAACCACAACCTCCGCCTCGTCGGCGGTCTCACCGGGCAGTGGGGTGAATGGAGCTACGACACGGCCCTGGTGATCAACCATGATTCGCTGGATACGCGCCTGGATGGTCTGCTCAACTACGGTGCCCTGCTTTCCGCTGTCACCAATGGCACGTACAACTTCGTCAATCCGTCGGCGAACTCGCGCGAGTTGCTGGATGCCCTGGCACCCACCCTGCGGAAGACGTCGACCAGCGACCTGCAATCGCTCGACTTCCATGTGACGCGTCCGCTGATGGATCTGGGTGGTGGCTCGCTGGGTCTCGCTACCGGTGTCGACGTGCGCCATGAACAGCAGAACGACCCGGACCTCAACGCGAACCTGCAGGCACAGGGTCTCGGCGTCGCCCGTACGAGTGGTCAGCGTACGGTGGGAGGCGTCTATGTCGAACTGGATGCGCCATTCACGGAGTCTTTCGAAGTGGATGCTTCCAGTCGTTTCGACCACTACTCGGACTTCGGTAACAACTTCTCACCGAAGATCGGCTTCAAGTGGAAGCCGATCGAGCAGCTGGCCGTGCGTGGCACGTTCTCGAAAGGCTACCGTGCGCCGGGATTCTCCGAGAGCGGAAACAGCCAGAGCGAGGGCTTTGCGACATTCACGCCGCCGGCGGATTTCCAGAATGCGCATAACAACAGCGGCTATGTGCAGCCTTATCCGCTGGCTTTCCTCACCACGTCCAATCCCAAAATCCAGCCGGAACGCTCCAAGAGCTACACCCTCGGCCTGCTGTTCCAGCCGACGCAGGACCTGAGCGCGTCGCTGGATTTCTATCGGATCAAGAAAACCGGCGTGATCGCGCAGCAGGATCCAAACGCCGTGCTCGATGCGTACTTTGCCGGTCAGCCACTGCCGGCGGGCTCGGCGATCGTGGCGGATGGTCCGGACCCGGCGGCGCCGGGCGCGCTTGCGCGGCCCCTGGTCGTGGCGGCACCGTGGGTCAACCAGAACTCCCTGAAGACCCAGGGCGTGGACCTCGACCTCAAGGCTGGCTACAGCTTCAACGAGAACGTGCGCTTCACCAGTGAAATCAACCTGACCAAGATCATCAGCTGGAAGCTGAAGCTGGAGGACGGCACGACGCTCGAGTTCGTCGGTACGCACGGTCCTTACGGTGTGTCGTCAGGTGCGGGCACGCCGCGTTACCGTGGCTCGTGGGCGAACAGCATCTCGTTCGGAAAGGCGACGATCACCGGCACGTTGTATTACACCAGCGGACTGAAGCTGACCGCGCCGGACGTTCAGGACGGCTGCTTCTCGACCAATACGGATACGGGCGACAACTTCCCGGCGGATTGCCGCATGGCCTCGTTCACGGACTTCGACCTGACGGGCCGCTATGACCTCACGGAGAAAATCGCACTCACCGGCTCGGTGATGAACGCATTCGACAAGAAAGCGCCGTTCGATCCGCTGAACTATGCAGCGCTGAACTACAACCCGACCTATGCGCAGAACGGTGTGGTCGGGCGGTTCTTCACCGTGGGCGTGCGGGTGAAACTATAAGAACCGATCGCGCAGGGATGCTTCATGGAGCACATCCACGCCATCCGCACGGATGGCGATGGATCCGTCGCTTCGCAACCTCGCCAGCATGCGCGTCACCGTGGCCGCACTCATGCCCAGGTACGAACCGATATCGTCGCGTGACATCGGCAGGGGCACGAAGCCGCTGCCGATGCCTTCCACCCGGCGGCGGCGATCGAAGAGCTCCAGCAGGAAAGACGTCACCCGCTCCAGGGCCGATCCGTCGGTGGCGCGGCGCGTAAAGGCGCGTTCGCGCCGGCGCAGCGTGCGGAGATGGGTGGCAATCGCTGCACTGTGTTCGCACAGTGCGTCGGTGGCGGTGCGGGGAAATCGGCAAAACCACGTCTTGCCGACGGCCACCACCGACGCGCTGTGCGTCTGTGTGCGCTGGGCGTCGAGTGCGAACAGTTCGCCCGGCAAATGAAAGGCAACAACACGCCCTTCGGTCACGGTCTTCGCCAGGCCGCTGTGCACGGCGAATGCTGCGAGGTGAGGTGCATCGGGCTGGACCAGCCGGTCTCCTTCGGAGAAGGGACCGACACGCTCGACCACCTCGCGCATGTCGAGAAGGTCGGGGTCGCCACCACGGGTTGCTTCACAGGCGGCGGCGTGCCGACACGACGCATTGCAGCAGACGGACGGCCGGCGTGAGGTGCTGGACTGGCTGGCGATGGCTGATGCGGTCGACACGGGTAACCTCCGGCACTCACGAAGCGCACCCGCATTTTAGGCCCCGATGTGGAGGGCGATGAGAACGGTCATCCCGCCGTGCGCTTTTGCCGCAGGGGACCCACCCATTGACCTTGTCGTGGTTTTGCCTTAGTAAGAGCGATGGGGGAACACCAAAAGGGGGCCGTCAAGGCCATGGCACGTCGAGTCACGCAAGTCAGCTCACCCGTCGTCGAAGACATCCGTTCCAACGCAGCGCCCTGGCCCGATGGCTTCATGCCCGGCACGGTGGCGCCGTTCGTCATGCGTTATGGGGTGGATTTCCTGGTCGCCATGCAGCGCACCGCCACCGCGCACGACACCGCCGTGGCGCCGGACGAAGTCGAGCCTGCTTAACGTTCCGAGGGATGCGAGCGAGGTGCCCGCGCGCCATCGTCCGGCGTGTCGCCGGCTGGGCCGCCTTTAAGAATGCCGCCGACGACGACGATCGCTATCGTCGCCGCAATGAGGGCGAGCAGGGCGTAATAGCGGGTTCGATTCATGAGGCCAGTCTCCGTGGGCCTGGGTCAACGAAATGGATGGCTCACGTTACGTGCCCGTGGTGCCAAGCAGATCGGCCACGGCATCGATGAGCGCGTGAACGGAGAACGGCTTGCTGAGCATGGCTGTGCGCTCCGGCAACGCGGGCGTGTCCGCGAAAGCATCCCACGCGTAGCCGGTCACGAACAGCACGGGCACGTTCCGCAAGGTTTCGCGAACGGCCAGCGCGAGTTGCCGACCGTCCATGCCCGGCAGGCCGATATCGGTGACCAGGATGTCGGGTGGCGGTCCGGCGTCGATCAGGTGGAGCGCTTCGTAGGCTTCGGCGCAGTCACTGACCCGGTAACCCGCTTCTTCCAGCACTTCTCGCGCGATGGAACGAAGCATCTCTTCGTCCTCGACCAGGAGAACGTGCTGGCCTTTGCCGCGCACGAGCGCAGCGTCGACATGGGCATGGACGGCAGCATTTTCGCCGACGTGCCGGGGCAGCCAGAGGCTTACCGACGTGCCTGCGCCAGGGCTCGATTCGATGATGGCGCGGCCTCCGGTCTGGCGTGCGAACCCGTCCACCATCGACAGCCCAAGCCCCGTTCCCTGGCCGATGGCCTTGGTGGTGAAGAAAGGGTCGAACGCCTTCTCGACCACGCTCTGCGACATGCCGGTGCCGGTATCGCTCACGGTGATCACCACGTAATCTCGGCGTCCCCTGCCGATGTCCGCGCGCTCGACGTTACGGGTCCGGATGGTCATCATGCCGCCCGCCGGCATCGCGTCTCGCGCATTGATCGCCAGGTTGAGGACGGCGCTCTCCAACTGGCTGGCATCGGACAGGGTGCGCCAGAGGCCGTCCTGCATCTGGAGGTCGAGTGTGACCTGTTCGCCGATCAGCGGACGCAGTAGCAGATCCAGTTCCCTGACAAGCGCGTTGGCGTCCACGTCGGACAGCGACAGGGCCTGCTGACGGGCATAGGCAAGCAGCCGATGCGTGAGGCCGGCGGCGCGCTTGACCGCGCCGCTGGCAGCGTCGAGCAGCCGGCGCGTGCCATCGAGACGCCCGTTGTCCAGTCGTTCGGCGACGACTTCGATCGCACCGCCGATGCCGCCGAGGATATTGTTGAAGTCGTGCGCGATACCGCCCGTGAGGCGCCCCAGTGCCTCCAGCTTCTGGGCGTGGCGTTGTTGTTCGTCCATATCCCGGCGGCGCTGCGTATCGCGGCCCATGCCGTAAATGACGTTGCCGTCAGGCACGCCGGTCCACGCGAACCATCGGTAGTTGTCGTCTTTCGTGCGCAGTCGTAACTCGAGATCTTCGACAACGTCACCGTCAAACATCTGGCTGACCGCGTCGCGCGCGCGGTCGAGATCGTCGGCGTGGACCAATGCCTCGAAGTCGAGGCCGACCAGCTCGCTGGCCTCGTAGCCCAGCTCACTTTGCCAGGCGGGGTTGGTGTCCCGAAAACGGCCGTCGCGCGCAAGCACCACGTAGAGGTCGCGCGAGATGGCCCAAATCTTTTCCCGGCCGTCGGTCATTGCCGGCTCAGGGCTTGAACGTGTCGACGGGCCCTGAAACCTGGCGACCGCGCTGCCACACGGCGTCGATGGTCGTTGTCGCTTCGATGTCACCCGAGGGATCGTTATCAAGCACGATGAAGTCGGCCCGCTTGCCATTCGCAAGCACGCCGCGATCGTCCAGGCCCAGTAGCTGCGCGGCGCTCTGTGTCGCGACGTGGATCGCCTCCAGCGGGGTCAGGCCGGCGTCGACCATCAGGGCCAGCTCGCGATGCTCCGCGAAGCCGGGAATCCGTAGCGGCATGGCGCCTGCATCCGTGCCGAAACCTATCTTTACGCCGGCGTCGTGCAGGGTCTTCAGGTTCTTGAGGTTGACCTGCAAGGCCTCTTCGTTGACCGGTGTCGAGCCGTCGTTGTTTACCTTGTCGCGCCACGCGCCATCGGCAAACTGTTTGGCCAGGTCTGGCTGCACGGCATGCTGGAAGAAGGGGCGGTCCATCCAGCCGGGGTGGCGCGCATAGATGAACGCAGCTTCGTTGAGATCCAGTGTGGCGATGTACCAGGTGCCATGCTGTTTCAGCGCCTCGATGAAACCCGGGTCGACCGGCTTGTCGCGCACGCCATGGGCAAGGATGTCCACTCCGGCGTCGACCAGTTGCCGCGCATCTTCCAGGTAATAGACGTGTGCGGCCACCCGCAGGTGCTTCGCGTGGGCCTCGTCGATCACGGCGTGCCAGATCTCCGGCTTCATCTTGACGGGAAGGCTGCCGTTGAAATCGTCCAGCCAGATCTTGATCAGGTCCGTTCCGCGTGCCGCTGCGGCGTCCACATCGGCGCGAGCTTCCTCCGGCGTGGCAGGGCGGTCGAGCTGGTTGGGCCCGGCCTGCATCATCTTGGCCGGTGGCGCCCCGTTAGGCACGCCGATACCCCGGTCGGCGCCGAACAGGTCGGCACCGTCAGCGTTGCCGGCATGCAGGTCGGCACGGAGGGGATAGAAAATGTCGGGGTTGTTCACGCCGAGCGAGGTCACCGTGGTCACGCCGTAGGCCCGCCATTGGCGCAGTTGGCGAAGCCCGTTCTCGCGCGTATAGAGTTCGGGCAGTCCGCTCTTGCTGCCGTCCACGGAGCCGATATGTCCGTGGTCGGAGACCAGCCCGGGAATGATCGTCTTTCCCGTGTAATCGATGACCTTGGTACCCGCCGGCATCTTCGCGCGAAGGCCCGAGCCCATGAGCGAGATGTGGTCGCCGTCGATCACCAGGGTGACATCCTCCCGTGGCGGTGCACCGGTGCCGTCGATGACGCGTGCGCCGCGGATCACGGTCGCGGCGCCGACCGGACTGGAAGCGGCAGCCAGCGCGAGGGCGAGCAGGGTGGGGCGGAGCAGGGTCATGGAAAACATCCTTCCTGGTGATTGCCCGTCACGAATAATGCACGAGGTGCGAAGACCGTGTCGTTGCGAAATTCGTCGTGGCGCCGTTGTCACACGCGGTGCACAGGCAGCGGCCGAATCTCCGTACCCACATCCACCGCGGAGCACCAGGCAATGGAAGAGAAAGACATCACCCCCGTAGCGGACAAGCAACGCGGCGGCATCGGCTACATCCTGCTCTGGGTGCTGGGCGTGCCGATTCCGATCCTCATCCTGATCTTCCTTGTACGCGGTTGCACGTAACCCCCCTCGAAGCGCCCCGTACTGTCGTATAAGCTTCCGTGATCCATTACGGAAGTGCCCATGTCCCAGGCAACCCTGCCGCGCAGTCCCGGTATCGACATGCTGCGCGGTGTCAGCATCGCTCTCGTCGTGATTCACCACCTGGGCCTGCGGCTTCCGTTACATAAGACGGGGGCCGCGGGCTGGGTTCCGGTATTTATCCTGAAGGGTTTGATCTTCAACGGATACGAGGCCGTTTTCCTCTTTTTCGTGGTATCCGGCTTCCTGATCACGCGACACACGCTGGAGCGAGACGGCGCCCTGGGGACGATCGACTGGCGCAGCTTTTACGCGCGCCGCGTGGCACGCATTGCGCCTTGTCTGCTCGGAATCCTTGCGATCCTGCTCGCCTGCCACGCGCTGGGCGTGCCCAACTACGTGATAGATGCGGGTCGGCAATCGCCGGGCGGCGCCACGCTGTCCGCGCTCACGTTTACCCTGAATGTCTACGAGGGCCATACGGGTTGGCTACCGGGGGGATGGGACGTGCTCTGGTCGCTTTCCGTCGAAGAGCTGTTCTATGTTGCTTTTCCCCTGATGTGCCTCGGCCTTGGCAAGACACGATGGCTGGTGCCGCTGTTACTGCTGTTGGTCTTCTCCGTGCCTTTTACGCGCGCGGCGATCGTCGACAACGAGATCTGGCAGGAAAAAGCGTATCTGCCGGGCATGGGTGCCATTGCCGCAGGGGTTCTCGCCGCCCTGTTCACCGCGCGCCACGGCGTTCTCCCGCGCCGGGCTCGTCGAGTGCTTGCCGTCATCGGGGTGGTTGCCCTGGCCCTCGTGATGTTCTCCGGGGGATGGTTGTGGCACGCGATCCACGAGGGCTACATGCTCGTCCTCATTGGCTCCGCGGTGTGCCTGGTCCTTGCGGCGCCAGAAGGCGGAAACGCGCCACGCGGAGGCGGCTGGCTGAGGTCGATGGGGCGGGCCAGCTACGAGATCTATCTCACGCACATGTTCATCGTGTTCGCGCTGGTGGGCGTTGCCAGGATGACCGGCACCGACACGGTCTGGGGATGGGTATGGTATTTGCCCGCATTGGGCCTTTGCTGGCTGCTTGGCGGGCTCGTTTCACGTTATGTGTCGGAGCCCGCTAACCGTGCACTTCGGGCGCGCATGCTCAAGCCCGCTCGTGCGGTTGCGACGGTGTGACCTCATCGGCAAAGCTCTCGGCATGTTCCGCTGGCCGGATCTTTGCCCCGCGCGCCACAGCTAGCCCACGGGTGAGCTCAGCGCCCAGAAGCACGATGATGGACGCGTAATACACCCACGTCAGCAGCACGACAATGGCGCCGGCGGGACCGTAGGCGCCTCCGATGGATGCATGCTCGATATAAAGACCGATGACGAACTTCCCGGCCGCGAACAGAACGGCGGTGAGGATGCCGCCTCGGGTAGCGTCCTTCCAGGCAATCTGCGCGTCCGGTAGCACGCGGTACATCGCGCCAAAGGCGATCGCGAACACGACGAACGAAACACCTGCTTCGGTGAACTGCCAGGCCGTCGTATCGCCCGGAATCATGGCCTTGATCAGCCCGTTGATAACAAAGGAGATGATCAGCAGGAAGGCGATGCCGACCAGCAGGCCGAAGGCCCGTGCACGCGTGCGAAGCCAGCCCACGACGGCCTCACCGGGCTTGGCCCGAAGCTTCCACACCCGGTTCAGCGTGGACTGCAACTGGGTGAAGACGGCGGAAGCGCTGAAGAGCGTGATGAACAGGCCGATGAGGCCGACCACGTTACCCAGGTGGGGCCGTTGCTTTGCGTTGTCGATGACAAGCTTTACGGCGCCGGCGCCTTGCGTGCCGATGACACTGGTGAGGCTGTCGACGAGGTCGTTTTGCCATTCGGGGCGAAGTGCCGCGAGCACCCACAACAAAAGCACCAGCAAGGGTGCGAACGACAAGGCCGAATAAAAGGAAAGCGCCGCGGCCCGGGTCATCAGCTCGTCGTCCGTGAATCCGTCGATCGCGGTGCGGACGGACTTGGTCGCGAGGTCGAGCCAGCGGCGCAGGGACATGATCAAGGGGCGCGGGAGTCGGTTAAGACCTCCCGCGCTGCCGAATCAATGATGGCGATCGGTGTCACGTGCTTTGTCCGCGGCCTTGCCGACTTCCTTCTGGACCTTGCCGGCGTTCTTTTCGATATTGCCCGCCGCTTCTTTGGCGTGGTTGCCGGTCACCTTGCCGACGACTTCCTTCACGGCGCCTTTCACTTCGTGCTTCGTGCCTTCGGTACGATTCTTGTCCACGATGGAGATCCTCACCTGGCTCTGCGTCATTCGCAGCGGGATCGATTTACGCCGTTACGGCATTACAGACGCGTGAAGCGAATGTGCGTCGGCATTCACTCGTTCACGGCGGCGCAGGATAGTTCGACGCCTTCAGGATCGTCGCCAGGTGCGCCGCGTTCGTGGTGAGCGTCGCGATGGTACTGGCGACTTTTTCGGGTGTCTTTTTCAGGTCGATATAGTTTGTGTCGCTCATCGCTTCGCCCACCCAATAGGCCGAGCTACCCGCAGGAATCGTGAAGCCGACGTCGGCAAGGGCCTGATACAGCTCGGCGGTCACGTGATGCGCACCATCCTCGTTGCCTACCACGCCGACGATGCCGACCTTGCCGAATGTCGGGTAGCGGCCATCGTCGCCGATATCACCGAGGATGGCGTCCATACGCTCGATAACGCGCTTGGAGACGCTGGAGGGTTGTCCCATCCAGATCGGCGTGGCGATGACAAGAATGTCCGCCGCCATGAGCCGTTCGCGCAGCTTTGGCCAGTCGTCGCCTTCGCCCTCGTCATGCTTCACGCCGGGCTTGATGTTCAGGTCGACCACGCGCGCGCTGTCCGTTTCGACGCCGTGCTTCTTCAGGCCGTCAAGCAATTGGTCCAGCAGTTTCTGGGTCGAGGACGGCTTGGGTGAGGGCGATAGCGTGCAGTTCAGTCCCAGGGCTTTCAGCGTCATGGGGGCCTCTCCGTTGGAAAGGTCTAAACGTGACGCCGCGTCCGTGCAATGCGCGTCGTCTTCAGGTGCATACGTCACTGCGGTTCTTCGTTAGCATGACGCCCATGTTTTCCTTACCCAAGACGGCCACCGCGCCGTTCTGCCCGTCCGAAGTTGCTGGCTCGATCGTGGTGCCGGCCGGACTTCCGTGGTGGAAGAAGGCTGCGCGCTTCGCCGGGCCCGGGCTTCTCGTATCCGTCGGCTATATGGACCCCGGCAATTGGGCGACGGACATCGAGGCCGGGTCTCGCTTTGGCTATCGGCTGCTCTTCGTCGTCCTGCTTTCCAGCCTTGCCGCGATTCTCTTGCAATGCCTGGCCGCAAGGTTGGGTATCGCCACGCGCAAGGATCTCGCGCGGCTGTCCAGTGAGCGTTATCCGAAGGCCGTGGGGCGGGTGCAGTGGGTACTTGCGGAGATATCGATCATTTCCTGCGACCTGGCCGAGGTCCTCGGCAGCGCGCTGGCCTTCAAGCTTCTTTTCAACGTGTCGCTGCCTGTCGGCGTGGCCCTGACCGCACTGGACACCTTTATCGTGCTGGGCCTGCAGGGGCAGGGCTTCCGTCGCGTGGAGGCGATCATCCTCGGCCTCGTCGGCACCATCGGCATCTGCTTCGTCGTGCAACTGTTCCTTATCGGGCCAGACTGGGCTGCGGTGGCGGCCGGCTTCGTGCCTTCCATGCACGCCCTGTCGTCGCGCGAACCCCTGTACCTGGCGATCGGCATCCTCGGCGCGACGATCATGCCGCATAACCTCTACCTGCATTCGTCCATCGTGCAGACGCGCGCCGTGTCCGGTGAAGAGGGCAAACGGGCTGCCATCCGGCTCACCCGTGTCGACACCATCGCCTCGCTGTGTCTCGCGCTGCTCATCAATGCGGCCATCCTCATCGTGGCCGCCTCCGCCTTCCATCGCACGGGGCGGACGGACGTGGCCGATATCTCCGATGCTTACCAATTGCTGGCGCCGATCGCCGGCACCACCGTCGCCGCCATGGCTTTTGCCATCGGCCTGTTCGCTTCGGGGCAGAGCTCGACCTTTACCGGCACGATAGCCGGGCAGGTGATCATGGATGGCTTCCTCCAGATGAAGCTTCCCTGCTGGCAGCGGCGCCTGATTACCCGCGGGCTGGCCATCATTCCGGCCTTCATCGGCGTGGTGACGATGGGCGACCGGGCGATCGGTGCCCTGCTGGTGGCCAGCCAGGTGGTCCTGAGTCTGCAGTTGCCCTTCGCCATGTATCCGTTAATCCGCTTCACCGACGATCCCGGGTTGATGGGTGTGTTCGCCAATAGCCGACTCGTCTCGTACTCGGCGTGGTTCCTGTTCGTGGTGATCTCTGCGGCCAACCTCTGGCTGGTTGCTCAGGTGTTCGACATGGCGTGACGCGAGGCCGACATGCGCGTCACATATCGCCGTGCAGTCTCGGCCACCGACGACATCACCGGCGCCCGACGCGATGCAGAGTCCCTACGTTCCGGAAACACCTGGCAGCTCACCGGTCATCCCGGAAGAGAAGCCGAACGCGCCAAAGCCGGAAATACCCGGCAACCGCCCGGCGGGGGATCGGCCCCAGGAGCCTCGTCCGCATCCGGACGACCCCGAAGATGATGGCGTTCCCAGGCCACCGGCGCCCGAGGCGCTGGATGTTCGCATTCCATGACAGCACGCATTCCCAGAAGCCAGAGGAATTCCGCTCATGCCAGAGAAAAAAACCACTGCCAGGGCACGGAAGGACAAACGCGAAGGTAAATCGGCTTCGACCCAGGCCGGCGAGTATGTGCGGGAAGAGATCGACCATGTGCGTGAAGGCAAGCATGGCGCGCGGTCGGCCAAACAGGCCATAGCGATCGGTCTTTCCAAGGCGCGCCGGGCTGGCGTGAAGGCCAAGCCGTCGAAGACCGCGAGCGCCGCCACGAAGAAGAAGGCGGCGCAGGAAACCAAAGCGGCCACGCGCAAGCGGTCGTCTGGGACCGCGGTGAAGAAATCCACTGCCCGCAAGCGCGCCTCGACCAAAGCACTCAAACGCGAAGGGACCGCCGCCGTGTCAAAGCGGGCGCTCTCCACGCAAGCAAGGAAGAGCGCATCCAAGCGCACGGCGAGCAGCCGCTCGGCCGCAGCAAAGAAGGCGGCGCACACCAAGGGTGCTGCGGGAAGGAAGACCGCCGCGAAGAAGGCGGCGCGGACCAGGGCGAAAAGAGCCTCCTGATCGTCATCGGGCCCGCGTTATGCGGGCCCGATGCTTTCGCTCATCTCGGATGAGAGAGCGGGGAATGGGAGCAGCGTCTTAGACGGAATCGCCACTCAGGCGGCTGGCGACTTCGCCCAGCCAGTCGTAACCGTCCATTTCGCCACCGAACAGGTCCATGCCGGCCATGTCGGCGGCGCGGTAACCATTCGAGAACTCGAACGTCGAGATGCCGTAATCGTTGCGAAGCTCATTCATATCGTTTCTCCCAGCCTTTATCGGGACCGGTTATCAATCGTCTGACGCCACACCGCCGGTCTCTGGCGTGACGGGGACCTTACGCTGCTGCAGGCCGGTGTTGAGAGGCGCTGAGCGACTGGTCCGTTTCGTTTGGTGAACAATAGGTTCGTTAGTCTTTCGTCATGCCACGTTCGGGCTTAATTTCTGTACTAACCAGTTTCCTATGCACCCCTGTGTATGGGCGCCCTCAGCCTTTACAAGGGCTTTCAAGCGTTAAAGGCTTGGACAGCGGGTGTAAGCAAAAGGTTCAAAAAAAAAGTTATCGAGGCCGTTCGAGGCGTCTGTCTGGTCTCTTGCGGTGGCCTTTCGTTCGCCGTTTGAGCCCCATCTGTTAACCGTAGTTTAACTCAAGGGGTGACTGCCTGCCACGTAGGGCGTGAGCAACCGTTCAGTTAGAATCGACGATCCCCCCGGCTCCGAGCCGGTTTGACCGCTTTTGTACGAGGAGTTCCGCCATGAAGTCTCGCGCCGCCGTTGCCTGGGAGGCCGGAAAGCCGCTTTCCATCGAAGAAATCGACGTTCAGGGTCCGAAGGCGGGCGAAGTCCTCGTGCGGATCGTTGCTACGGGTGTGTGCCACACCGACGCCTACACGTTGTCGGGCGATGACCCGGAAGGCGCCTTCCCGGTCATCCTCGGCCATGAGGGCGGCGGGATCGTGGAGGAAGTCGGCGAGGGCGTCACCTCCCTCAAGCCGGGCGACCACGTTATACCGCTCTATACGCCCGAATGCGGCGAGTGCAAGTTCTGCCTGTCGGGCAAGACGAACCTCTGCCAGAAGATCCGCGTCACCCAAGGAAAGGGGCTGATGCCGGATGGCACGTCACGGTTCTCGATGGGCGGCAAGCCGCTCCTTCATTACATGGGAACCAGCACCTTTAGCGAGTACACGGTGTTGCCGGAGATTTCCCTGGCGAAGATCAGCAAAGAGGCGCCGCTGGAGAAGGTCTGCCTTCTGGGCTGCGGGATCACCACGGGCATCGGTGCCGTGCTGAATACGGCCAAGGTGGAACCCGGCTCGACCGTGGCCGTCTTCGGCATGGGCGGCATCGGCCTCTCGGTGGTGCAGGGTGCGGTCATGGCCAAGGCCTCGCGCATCATCGTGATCGACACCAATCCGTCGAAGTTCGAGATGGCGAAGATGTTGGGTGCTACCGACTGCATCAACCCGCGCGACTACCCGGACACGCCGATCCAGCAGGTTATCGTCGACCTGACCGACGGCGGCGTCGATTATTCGTTCGAGTGCATCGGCAGCGTCGACGTGATGCGCGCCGCGCTCGAGTGCTGTCACAAGGGCTGGGGCGAGTCGATCATCATCGGTGTCGCCGGCGCCGGCCAGGAAATCCGCACACGCCCGTTCCAGTTGGTCACCGGGCGCGTGTGGCGCGGTTCGGCGTTCGGTGGCGTGAAGGGCCGCAGCCAGCTGCCAGGATACGTAGACCGTTATATGGGTGGTGAGATCAAGATCGATCCGATGATCACGTATACGATGGGGCTGGAAGACATCAATCGCGCCTTCGACCTCATGCACGAGGGCAAGGCCATCCGCTCCGTCATCATTTACTGAGCTTGCCGATGAATGCATCGATCGACCTGATCCGCCGGTATCACGAGGCATTCAACCGTGCCGACTGGCCAGGCATGCTGGCCCTGTTGGACGAGCACGTCATTCATGACCTGAACCAGAGCGGCCGCGAAGTCGGGCGTGAACGTTTCGCTGCTTTCCTCCAGCGTACGACCGCCAGCTATGACGAGCAGCTTAAAAACGTCGTGGTCATGGTCAACGAGACCGGCACCCGGGCGGCGGCGGAATACATCATCCACGGTGTGTACAAGGCTACCGACGAAGGGCTTCCTCTCGCTCAGGGCCAGTCGTATGCCATGCCCGGGGGTGCCTTCTTCGACATCGCCGATGGCAGGATCCTTCGGGTCAGCAACTACTACAACCTCGAGGACTGGCTCTCCCAGATACGTCGGATCGATGTCGACTGAGCCTTGAACGAGTGGGCAACGGGCCGCAGGTCTTCTGCGACCCGTTTCTCATTCAAGGTTGAGCATGGCCTGGACGAACCCGTTCTTCGACCGTTCCAAGGAACACCACACACCGGAAGGATTCCGCAACCTCGAGCCGGACATCCGGCCGCCCGGCGGGCTCAAGCGCTGGCGTCGGGAGCGCAAGGAGCAACAGCTGCCCCGTCCACCCGATGCCGGCTACGAAGCCTTTGCCCGGCGCTGGTGGCAGACTGCTAACTTCGATGGCCATCAGGATGCCGCCTGGTGGCTGGGTCACGCCACTGTCCTGGTACGGCACCAGGGGCTTACGGTGCTCACCGATCCGGTTCTGGGCCAACGCGCCTCGCCGCTCTCGTTTGCAGGGCCGGCGCGCCGCACGATAACGCCCGTCGACGTGGCTGGCCTGCCTGCCATCGACGTCGTGGTGATCTCGCACAATCATTACGATCATCTCGATAACGCGACGGTGCATGCGCTCGCCCGGCGTTTCCCTCAGGCCGTTTTCCTCGTACCGCTAGGGTTGAAGCGCTGGTTCGACAAGGCGGGCATCGGCAACGTCCGTGAGCTGGACTGGTGGGCGAGCACCGAGGTTCGGGGTGCCATGTTCACCTTCGTACCGGCGCGTCACTGGAGTGCGCGAACGCTGTGGGATCGTAATCGCTCGCTCTGGGGTGGCTGGGTCATGAACCATCAGGGCTTCCGTTTCTGGTTCGCGGGCGACACGGGCTATTCCGACAGGCTCGCCGAGATCGGTCGGCGGGCCGGTCCGATCGATCTTGCCGCCATTCCCATTGGCGCTTATGCGCCTCGCTGGTTCATGCAGGGGCAGCACGTCGACCCCGCACAGGCGGTCCAATTGCACCAGGAGATCGGCTGCAAGCGCTCCATCGCGATCCATTGGGGCGTGTTCGAACTGGCCGATGACCAGCTGGATGAGCCGCCGCGGCTGCTCGGCGAGGCACTGGCGGAGGCGGGCCTGACGGAGGAGGACTTCATGCTCCTCAACATTGGTGGCCGAATTGCGCTCTAATGGCAGACCCGATCATCCGAAAGCCGCCCGCCATGTCGTTTCATGAATTCCGCCTCGAAGGCGAGTATGTCGAACTCAACCTGCTGCTGAAGCTCGCCGGTCTTGCCGGTAGCGGTGGCGAAGGCAAGCGTTTCGTCGCCGATGGCCTTGTGACGGTCGACGGTGTCGTCGAATTGCGCAAGACGCACAAGGTACGTGCCGGACAAGTGGTGAAGTTCGGCGAGGAAGAGATCAGCGTGTTGCCCGAAGTCGACTGAACCCAGCGGCACGCACAAAAAAACCCGGCGCTTCGCAGCGCCGGGTTTTTTCGTTCATGCGCGTGAGATTACATGCCCGACGAGGACGACTTGGCCGGAGCCGCCGTGTCACCCGTGGCAGCCTTCTTGTGCGTCTTCTTGTGGGTCGACTTCATGGTGCCGTCAGACGTACCGGACTTCATCGAATCGCCAGACTTCATTGAATCGTCCGACTTCATCGAGGAATCGCCCGACTTCATCGAATCGCTGCTCGTCTGCGTGGGCGTGGCGCTCTTGTCCGCTTTTTGGGCAGCATCCTGCGCGAAGGCCGCGCTGCCCATCACCGTACAACCAACCAGCATCGCGAGGATCAGTTTCGTGTTGCGCATGACGTAGCTCCTGGAACTTGTGGCGCCGATAGGAACATTGCGATACCCGGCGCGTAGGCATCGCTCACCGGTGACCCGGACTAAGTACGTGATGCAGACGCTATCCCTTTTTCGATGAACGTTGCTCTTGCAACGCAGCATTTCCTAGGCGTTCGTTCAGGTGAAAATTAGCATCCGTTAAGTGACGGCGTGGGACGCGTGGTGTGAGCAGGGCGTGGACTAGTGAAAGTCGCGCGAGACCGAGCCCAAAGCCGGCAGCAGGTCACTGAAATCGTGAAGACGATTCGCTACCAGGTGGCGCACACCATCGATCGACTGCCATTGCCCGTCGACAGCCAGGAGCACGGCATCGAGCAGTGCCTGGCGACAGGCTTCGGCCACCCTGGGCCGCACGATCACGTTGACCTGTCCGGTTTCGTCTTCCAGGGTGACGAAGGTGATGCCGCTCGCGGTTTGCGGTCGCTGGCGCACAGTGACCAGGCCGGCGTGGCGTATCCAGGCCCCGTTACGAGTGGTTTCGAGTTCGCTGGCGCGACGCACGCGCCGGGATTGCAAGTTCTTGCGAATCAGGCTGAGCGGATGTGCGGCAAGTGAGAGGCCATGAGTGGCGTAATCGGCGAAAACATTTTCCGTGAGAGTAGGCGGTCGCAGGGTCGGGCGTTCCTCGGCGACGTTGTCGAGCAGGGGCAGCGCCCGCTCGATGCCCGAACTCTCCCAGCGTGCGCGATGCCGATGGCCGCTGAGGACGCGCAAGGCTCCCGCGTCGGCAAGGCGTTCTCGCTCGAAGCGATTCATGCCGGCGCGGCGGGCGAGATCGGCCAGGTCGCGAAACGGTGTCTCAGCACGTGCGGCGACGATTCGCACACCGAGATCGGCGGACAGGCCGCCGATCAGTCGTAAGCCCAGGCGCAGGGCGAAGGTGTCGGGTGTATTCGGTAAGCGCTCCAGGGTGCAGTCCCAGTCGCTGGCTGTGACATCCGGCGGGCGAACTTCCACGCCATGCCGACGAAGATCGGCCACCAGTTGTGCTGGCGCGTAGAAGCCCATCGGCTGGCTATTGAGCAGCGCACAGGTGAAGACCGCCGGGTGGTGGCACTTCATGTAGGAGGACGCATAGGCGATCAGGGCGAAACCGGCCGAATGCGATTCGGGAAAACCGTAGCTGCCAAAGCCCTGGATCTGGTCGATGATCTGCTGGGTGAATTCCGGTGTGTATCCGTTCTCCGCCATATTGCGGCGAATCCTCGGCTCGAATTTCTGCAGACCGCCGCGGCGCTTCCATGCCGCCATGGAGCGGCGCAATTCGTCCGATTCGCCAGCGGTAAAATTCGCGACGACCTGCAGGATCGCCATGACCTGCTCCTGGAAGATCGGCACGCCGAGCGTACGTTCCAGCACCGGTCGCACGCCGTGTTCGTAGACGATCTCACTGGCGGGAAGCTTTCGACGCTGCAGGTAGGGATGGACCATGCCGCCCTGGATAGGACCGGGCCTGACGATGGCCACCTGGATAACCAGGTCGTAATAGCACGCGGGTTTCAGTCGCGGCAGCATGGACATCTGCGCGCGTGATTCGATCTGGAAGACACCGACGGTATCGGCGTTCTGGATCATCGTGTAGGTGTCGGGGTCGTCCATGGGAATGTCGGCGAGGCGACGGTAATCCTCACCGCCAAGCTTGCGTAACAGCTCGACCGCTTTGCGCATGCAGGTGAGCATGCCCAGCGCCAGGCAGTCCACCTTGAGCAGCTTCATCGTTTCCAGGTCATCCTTGTCCCACTGGATGATCGTGCGATCGTCCATGGCGGCGTTCTCCACGGGAACGAGGTAGTGCAATGGCGTGTCGGAGATGACGAAGCCACCGACATGTTGCGACAGGTGCCGGGGCATGCCGTTGAGTTCCTCCACCAGCACGACCAGCTGGCGAAGGGTCCGGCTGCCGATGTCGAAACCACGCTCCTGAAGGCGCACGGTGATCGGTACATCGCCATGCGCATGCGAGTAGGCATGGCTGAGCTGGTCGAGCTGGTCTTCCGACAGGCCAAGCGCGCGACCCACATCGCGCGCGGCACTCTTGCGCCGATAGCTGATCACGGTGGCGGCGAGTGCGGCACGTTCGCGTCCGTATTTGTTGAAGACGTACTGCAGCACTTCCTCGCGGCGTTCGTGTTCGAAGTCGACATCGATATCCGGCGGCTCATCGCGTTCGATCGAAATGAATCGTTCGAAGAGGGTGGAGATCTGCGCCGGATTGACCTCGGTAATGCCCAGGCAGAAACAGACCACGGAGTTCGCTGCCGAGCCGCGGCCCTGGCAGAGGATCTCGCGCGAGCGGGCGAACCGCACGATGTCCTGCACGGTGAGGAAGAAGGCTTCGTACTGCATCTGGCCGACGAGCATCAATTCTTTCTCGATGCGTTCGACCAGCCGCTCGGGGATGCCTTCGGGCCAGCGCGTGGCGGCGCCGGCATAGGTGAGCTGGCGCAGGTAGGCCGGTGCATCCATGCCATCGGGAACCAGCTCACGTGGATAGACGTAGTTGATGCCGCGGATATCGAAACCCGTGCAACGTGCGGCGACCACGAGCGTCTCGTCGATGAGGTCCGCGGGATAGATGCGTGCGAGGGTCTCGCGCCGGCGCAGGTGACGCTCGCCGTTGGGAAACAGGGCGTGGCCTGCTTCGGCGATGGGTCGGTTGAGCCGGATCGCCGTCATGACGTCCTGCAGGGCGCGACGCCGGCGCAGGTGCATGTGGACGTCGCCGGCGGCGACACAAGGCAACGCGTGACGCACGCCAAGCTCGCGCAGAGCCATCAGTTCAGCGTCGTCGTGCTGGCCACGGTGCAGCTCGACGGCAAGCCATGCGCGCTCGCTGAAATGCTTTGCCACCCAGTGGGCGCGCTCGTCGTGCAGCGTGGCGTCGGCGGCGTTCAGGGGCCCGGGAATCCATAGCAGGCAAAGCCCCCCGGCGAGAGACTCGATGTCGGTACGGTGCAGCTCGTAGTGGCCCTTGGCCGCGCGTCGGCGACCCAGGGTGATGAGCCTGCACAATTCGGTATAGCCGGCCTGGTTCTCCACCAGCAGAACCAGCACGGTGCCGTCCTCGAGCCGGAACTCACTGCCGACGATCAGGGGCAGGTTGCTTTCCAGCGAGGCCTCCAGCGCACGCACGATGCCGGAGAGGGAGCATTCGTCGGTGATGGCCAAGGCGCCGTAACCGATGTCCTTCGCACGTTCGAACAGTTCGCGCGCGTTGGATGCACCGCGCTGAAAACTGAAGTCACTCAGTGCATGCAGCTCGGCATAAGCGGGGGCGGGGGCATCTCCGTCGTTGGCGGGAGGCGGTAGTTCGAAGGGAAGCATGGAAACTCAGGCGAACCAGCCGTGCAGCATCCAGCCGTCGAGTGTGCCGGGCGGCAGGTAGGCCCAGGCCTGCTGGCCCTCTACCGTGCGCACGATGTAGTAATCGCGACGCGCATCGGCACCGTCCCACCAGCCACTCTCGATTCGCTCGGGGCCGGCAAGGACGGCGACCGGATCCGGTCGCATGGGCATCGGGCGAGGCAGCAACCAGAGCGGCCGGCGGCGACGCGGTAGGGAGACGACGGGGCCGGGGGTGCCATAACGCATGGCGCGCTCGGGCCGGTGGTCGGCGACCAGTGCGATCTGTCGCAACGCTGCGTCGCCCAGACGTGCGCGCAGCCGCTCGTCGAGTGTCGGCCAGTCGAGGCCATCACCGCGAACGGGTTCGAACAGGTCGCGCAGGGGTGGCCGGAAAACCGGCAGCTCTTCCGCGACGAGTTCGATCGCCCGCGCCGGCGCCGGTAGGGTGGTTCGCTCGAGGCGTGTACGGGCCAGTTCGAAAAGTCGCTCCGCTTCGCGCTGCGGTGCCGCCATGGCAACCACGATGCGGGTGCTTTGGCCACGCGCGTGTTCGAGCGTCAGGGTGAAACGTTGCACGCCGCCGTCGCGTGCGGCAAGCAGGTTGGCCAGTTCACGGGTCAGGCGGCGCAACGGGAACAGCAACGGCTGGCTGCCGTCGAGTTCACTGTCGAATTCGATTCTCTGCAGGAAGCTTGCCGGTGGTTGCCAGGCGGGCAGGGCATGCGCCGACTGGCCACGGATGCGGTCGAGCCATGCCACGCCATCGCGACCGATGCGTCGGGTCAATTCGGGACGGGGCAGGCGGAAGATGTCTTCCAGGCGACGGAAGCCCATCGCCTGCAACGACTTCACCATGCTGGCGGAAAGTCCGCTCCGGGTCAGCGGCAACGCGGCAAGCATGCGCAGTACGCCCTCGCGTTCCGGCAGCACCATGCCATCCTCGCTCGCGGCAAAAATCCACGAGGCGGCAGCAAAGGGCGTGGCGGCGAGGGTGTGCGGATGGCCTTGTTCGAGCAATCCGCTACGCAGGCGTTCGGCGAGTACCGGCCAGCCATCGAAAAGACGAAGGCTGGCACCGACTTCCATCAGGATGGCCTGGGGCGGCGCCAGGCTGACATGACCGCTGAACTGGTAACACCACGCGGCAATGCCGGCGAGCAGGCGGGTTTCGGCATCGCGGTCACGTGGGCGCACATCGAGGGCTGGGCATAGCGCCCGTGCGGCGGCGACGCTTTGCCCACGGCGTACGCCGAAGGCGGCGGCTTCTTCATTTGCGGCGGCGATCAGGCGTTGGCGCGCGTGGCCGTCGAGTAGAGCGGAGGGGCCTGCCTCCGGTGTCGCGGCGAAGGCGGCGGAGAACGCCAGGCCGGGAAAACGGAGACAGGCCCAAAGCATGGCTGCGGAAGAGGGGCGACGACGGAGCGTCCGTCACGACGGCGTGTGGAACGCGGCGTCATGACGGGATCCATCAGGCCCGCATGCGCAACAGCGGAGCGGTGGTGGTCAGCAGGCCACGCGACTTGAGGACATCCACGTAGGTGGCCTCGTCGCTGTTGCTGACCTTGAGGCGGAGCGCGGCCGGGCTGTTCTGCGCGGCGTGCGTGGCCGGGCGGAAAAGCATGGCGCAGGCGTCGCCGGTTTCGGCGGCCAGCTGCAGGCGACGCAGGCTGCGGTAGTCGATGTCGGGCAACCAGCCGACCACGGCGCCGCAGCAGCCCGAGCGCAGGCACTGCTCCATGCTCCATGCGGCCTCGGTGCTGCCGGCATGGATTTCATGCAGAAAGCGTAGGTCGACACCGGCCGCGGCCAGCGCGGGGGCATAGGGAAGATAAGGCGGCGCGACGAAGATCACGCGGCGGTGCTCCTGGGTCAGCGCGGCAAGTGCAGGCATGACCAGATCCAGTTCGCCCAGGCCATCATGCTCGAACAGGATTTCGCTGAGGGCACCCTGCGGCCAGCCACCGCCGGGCAGTTTCGCGTCGAGCGAGGTCCAGCCCGTGGACAGCGCGCGTACGCGCGGCTGACGGTCGGCGGAACGCCGCCAGATACCGGGATGGTCGAGCACCTGAGCGAGATTCGGGGAGGCGATGGCGTTCATGGTCAGGTCCTGCGAATGATGCCGACGTAACGCCCTTCGATGGCGAACGCGTGGCGACGGGGATCGACTTCGATCGGCTCGAAGTCGGGATTTTCGGGTAGCAACAGGACGCGGTTGCGGTCGTGCTTGAGGCGTTTCACGGTGACTTCGTCGTCCAGCCGGGCGACCACGATCTGGCCATCGGTGGCGACGGCCGTCTTATGCACGGCAAGCAGGTCGCCATCGAGGATGCCCACATCGCGCATGCTCAGGCCGACGACACGCAGGAGGTAATCGGCGCGCGGGCGGAACAGCGCGGGATCGACTTCCAGTTGCGATTCGATGTTTTCCTCGGCGAGGATGGGCGAGCCGGCGGCAACGCGGCCGATCAGCGGCAACTCGTTGGCTGCCTGGCCGCGCAGGCTCGAGGCGAGACCGGGGGGAATGCGCAGCCCGCGGTGCTGCGGGGAGCGCTCGAGCACGCCTTTACGGACCAGAGACTCGACACAGGCCTGTGCTGAACTGTGGCTGGAAAAGCCCAGGGCATCGGCGATCTCGCGCAGTGTCGGCGGGAGCCCTTGCGCCTGCAGGTATTCCTGCAGGAAGGAAAGGGTCTTTTGCTGACGCTCGGTAAGGGTAGGTGTCGACATGCGTACATTTGTACACATGCCAGGAGAGCGGCGCAAGGGGGAGCTTCGATTACGGGATGACTCAAGGGCTTGTCGCCCTATCTCAATCCGGTTTTCCCTTACACGAAGGCGAGGGCAAGGGCATCTGGAGATGGCTTGCCATTGGGCAAACCATGGACGAACTCCCGGGATAAGCCGTCTGAGAGGCCCAGAGAACCGCCATGACCCCCGTCCATGCCTCCAGCGCGACATCTTCCTCTAAGCCGGCTGGCCATGAGCAGCTTGCATGCCCCCCATCGCCAAAGCAGGATGCCGACATGGAACACAGACTTAGCAGGCTGGAAGTCACCACCCAGCATATCCAGGACGATCTTCGCGATCTTCGTACCGATGTGGGCGAGTTCAAAGCTGAAATGCGCGAATTCAAGGGCGAAATGCGCGGCGAAATGCGTGACTTTCGAAAGGAGGTCCGCTCAGAGTTCCGCGATGTCCGCCATCAGGCGCGCACGGATTTCCGTCTCCTCTTCGGCGCAATCATCAGCCTGGCCGTGGGTATGGCGGCTCTGATGGCTAAAGGCTTTCACTGGGTTTAAGACCCTATTGCACGTTTGTGCACGTTTACGTACATTGATGCGCATTCCTCGTCCCCGGAAGCCGCATGAATCCCGTACGCGCCACCCGTTTGATCTTTCTCCTCTCCGGCATAGGCATGGCCAGTTGGGCACCGATGGTGCCTTACGCCAAGGCCCGCCTTGCCCTCGACGACGCCACCCTGGGCCTCGTGCTGCTGTGCATGGGCTTTGGTGCGGTCATCGCCATGCCTATCGCGGGTTTCCTGAGTCATCGGTTCGGCCACCGCTACGTGATCGGCGTGAGCGGCCTTCTGGTCTGCGTGGCGTTGCCCTTGCTGACCCTCGCCCCGAGCGTCTGGTGGCTGGGCGCAGCCTTGCTGTTCTTTGGTGGGTCGATCGGCGTCGTCGACGTGGCGATGAATGCTCACGCGGTGGATGTCGAGAAGCAGCAGGGGAGGCCGATGATGTCCGGTTTCCACGGCCTGTTCAGCGTCGGCGGCCTCGCAGGCTCCGCGGGCATGGCGGCCCTGTTGCATGCCGGCTCACCCCTGACGGGTAGTGCGATCGCGGTATCGATCCTGTTGCTGGTCATCGTTGCCACGCAGTGGCGGCACTTCCTCGTCCGCCACGACGACGGTTCTGGTGAACCGCATGCTCGTTTCCGTCTGCCTGGCGGTGCGGTGTTTCTTCTCGGCTTCCTCTGCATGGTCGTGTTCCTTGCCGAGGGTGCCATGCTCGACTGGAGCGCCGTATTCCTGCGTTTCTCACGCGGCTTCGATCCGTCCGTGGCCGGTCTGGGCTACGCCGCGTTCTCGATCGCCATGGCTGTGGGCCGGCTGCTCGGCGACCGCATCACCGCTGCACTGGGTCCGGTCAACATCGTTCGCATCGGTAGCCTGATCGCCGCCGCCGGCTTCTTCCTCGCTACGACGCTGCCGTGGGGGCCGGCGGCGCTACTCGGTTTTGCTCTGGTCGGCATCGGTGCCTCGAACATCGTGCCCGTGCTGTTCAGTGCCGCTGGCCGGATGCCCCGCACCTCGCCCGCCATCGCCATCGCCACGGTTACCTCGCTGGGCTACGCCGGAATGCTTGCCGGGCCGGCCGTCATCGGTTTCGTCGCCAAGGCCAGCACGCTATCGATCGCCCTGGGCGGCGTCGCGTCCCAGCTCGTCGTGGTATCCCTTTGCGCGTCCATCGCGCGCCGCTGATCCAAGGAGTCTTCCATGCATTCCAAACGCAATGTGGTCATCTTCGATTTCGGCGGGGTACTTGTCGACTGGAATCCCCGCTACCTCTACAGCAAGCTGTTCGGCGACGATGAAGCCGGGATGGAGCGTTTCCTCGCCGAAGTGACCACGCCTGAGTGGAACCTGCAGCAGGATGCGGGACGCCCGTGGGAGGAAGCCGTGCGTTTGTTGACCGCGGAGCATCCCACCCAGGCCGATCTGATCGCGGCCTACCAGCATCGTTGGGAAGAGACCCTGGGCGGTCCCATCGACGACAGCCTGCATATCCTGCGTGAGCTCAAGGACGCAGGGCATCCCTTGTATGGCCTGACCAACTGGTCGCACGAGACCTTTCCCATCGCACGTCAGCGATATGCATTCTTCGACTGCTTCGACGGCATCGTGGTGTCGGGCGAGGAGGGCATGATCAAGCCCGATCCGAAGCTCTACGAAACCCTGCTCGAGCGATACGACATCGACCCGACCTGCGCCATCTTCATCGACGACAACAAGATCAACGTGGAAGCCGCGGAGGCCCTTGGTATCCACGGCATCCATTTCCATACCCCGGCCCAGTTGCGCGCCGAACTGATCGAGCTCGGATTCCTGCCGAAATGAACGCGCCGGACACCACGCTGCCGCGCGAGCGGCAGCAACTGATCCTCGAACGCCTGCAGCGCGACGGAAAAGTCATTGCCGCGGATCTCGCCCAGGAATTCCGCGTATCGGAAGATTCGATCCGCCGTGATCTGCGCGACCTTGCTGCCCAGGGATTGTGCCGTCGCGTTTACGGCGGCGCATTGCTTGCCGTGAATATCCCGCCCCTGGGTGAGCGACATGCCGAACGTACCGAGCTGAAACGAGCGCTCGCCCGCACGGCGCTAAGTCTGGTCGGCACCGGCCAGATCCTCTTCATCGACGCCGGCTCCACCAACACGGTGCTGGCGAAGATGCTCCCCGATCACCATGACCTTACAGTGGTGACGAATGCACCCGATGTCGCGTTGGCGGTGCTGGGGCGGCCGGGATTCGACGTGATCATGCTCGGTGGCAAGCTCGATCCCGCGATCGGTGGCGCGATTGGCTCGCGCACCGTGCGGCAGGCTCAGGATATTCGCGCGGACCTGTGTTTCCCGGGCGTGTGCGCGATCGATCCACAGCGTGGGCTATGGACCTACGACGAGGAGGAGACGGTCTTCAAGCAGGCGATCATCGAGGCCAGTGGCGAGACGGTCGCCATCGCGACACCCGACAAACTGGTGGCGTCGGCGACGCATCACACGGCACCGATCACCGGCATCTCGCATCTGGTGGTCGCGTCGGATACGGATGCGGCGGTGGTGGCGCGTTATCGCGCGGCGGGCGTGACCGTGCACATGTAACACCAGCCTGTGTAACCGCTGGCAACAGGATCTGTAGGAGCCGATTCATCGGCGATCCCGCGGTAGCGGGCCAGTTTGAGACAAGCACCCGATCGCCGATGAATCGGCTCCTACCGAGCAAAAAAACGCCCGGTAGGAGCCGTCATTTCAGCCGGCCTTTTTCTTTGCCAGACGCAGCCAGGTATCGACGACGGTATCCGGGTTCAGCGATACCGATTCGATGCCCTGGTCCATCAGCCATTCGGCAAGGTCAGGGTGATCGGACGGGCCCTGGCCGCAGATGCCGATGTACTTGCCCTTGGCGCGGGCCGTGCTGATCGCCATCGAGAGCAGCTTCTTCACCGCCGGGTCGCGCTCGTCGAAGAGGTTGGCGACGATGCTCGAATCGCGATCCAGGCCGAGGGTGAGCTGGGTGAGGTCGTTCGAGCCGATCGAGAAGCCGTCGAAAATGTCGAGGAACTCGTCGGCCATCAAGGCGTTGGAGGGGACCTCGCACATCATGATGACCTTCAGGTCGTTCTCGCCCTGCACGAGGCCGTTCTTGCGCAGCACCTCGATCACCTTGCGGCCTTCGTCCAGCGTGCGCACGAAGGGAATCATGATCCACACATTGGTCATGCCCATCGTTTCACGCACGTACTTGGCGGCCTTGCACTCGAGCGCGAACGAATCGGCGAAGCCCGGATCGACATAACGGCTGGCGCCGCGGTAGCCGATCATCGGGTTCTCTTCGTGCGGCTCATAACGCGAACCACCGAGCAGGCCGGCGTACTCGTTCGACTTGAAATCGGACAGGCGCACGATCACCGGCTTCGGATAGACCGAGGCGGCAATGGTCGAAATGCCCTCGGCGAGACGGTCGACATAGAACGACACCGGGTCCTTGTAGCCGTAGATACGCGCGTCGATGCGGGCCTTGGTTTCCGGATCCTGCTTGGCGTACTCGAGCAGTGCCTTCGGATGCACGCCGATGTGGCTGGCGATGATCATTTCCAGGCGCGCCAGGCCGATGCCGGCGTTCGGCAGCATGCCGAAGTCGAATGCGCGCTCGGGGTTGGCCACATTCATCATGATCTTGAGCGGCGCCTCGGGCATCGCGCCGAGGTCGGCGGTGATGCGGTCGAACTTGAGCAGGCCCTCGTAGATCGTGCCCGTATCGCCTTCGGCGCAGGACACGGTGACTTCGGCGCCGTCCGGAATGGTCTCCAGCGCGTTACCGCAGCCGACGACCGCCGGTACGCCGAGCTCGCGGGCAATGATCGCCGCGTGGCAGGTACGGCCGCCGCGGTTGGTAACGATCGCCGCGGCGCGCTTCATTACCGGCTCCCAGTCGGGGTCGGTCATGTCGGCCACGAGTACGTCGCCCGGCTGCACCTTGCTCATATCGGCCAGGGAGCGGATCACGCGCGCCTTGCCCGAGCCGATCTTCTGGCCGATGGCGCGACCTTCGGTGAGTACCTTGCCCTTTTCGTTGAGCTGAAAGCGCTCGAGCGTGGTCGTGGTGGCACGCGATTTCACGGTCTCCGGGCGCGCCTGGACGACGTAGAGCTTGCCCGTGTTGCCGTCCTTCGCCCACTCGATGTCCATCGGGCGGCCGTAATGCTTCTCGATGATCAGCGCCTGGCGCGAGAGTTCCTCGACATCGGCGTCCTCGATGCAGAAGCGGTGACGCAGGTCGACCGGGGTCTCCTCGATGCGCACGCGCTCGCCGGGCTGGTCGGAATACACCATGCGCTGCTGCTTGGCGCCGAGGCTGCGACGAAGCACGGCCGGCTTGCCTTCGCGCAGGGTAGGCTTGAATACGTAGAACTCGTCCGGGTTCACGGCGCCCTGGACCACCATCTCGCCCAGGCCGTACGAACCGGTGACGAAGACGACGTCGCGAAAGCCGGATTCGGTGTCGAGGGTGAACAGCACGCCGGAGGCGCCGACATCCGAGCGGATCATCAGCTGCACGCCGGCGGAGAGGAAGACATCCTCGTGCTTAAAGCCCTGGTGCACGCGATAAGCGATGGCGCGGTCGTTATAGAGCGAGGCGAAGACTTCCTTCACCTTGTGCAGCACGTCGTCGATGCCGACCACGTTGAGGAAGGTTTCCTGCTGACCGGCGAACGAGGCGTCGGGCAGGTCTTCCGCCGTGGCGGACGAGCGCACGGCCACGGCGATATCGTCGGCGCCGGCATCCTTGCAGAGCTTGATGTAGGCGTCGCGGATCGCCTGCTCGAGATCGGCGGGCAGGGCGGTATCGACGATCCAGCCGCGGATCTCCTTGCCGCCACGGACCAGTTCATCCACATCGTCCACGTCCAGCGTGGCCAGACGTTTCTGGATGCGCTTGGCGAGGCCGCTCTTTTCGAGATAGGTCTGGAAGGCGTCGGCCGTGGTGGCAAAGCCACCCGGAACGGACACGCCCAGTTTCGCCAGGTTGCCGATCATCTCGCCAAGGGAGGCGTTCTTGCCGCCTACCTTGCCCAGATCGGTCATGCGCAGCGCGTCGAGCCAAAGTACCAGGTCGCTCAAAGGAAAGTCCTCACATCGGTTCGTCGGTATTGCGGCGGGCCGCGCTAGAAAATCCGCGCATTGTGGTAGCCCTGTCACCGTGGAAACAAGGCGCGATGCACAAACGTTCAGGGATCATGAGGGGTCGCTTGTTATGGCGGCGTCTTGCGCTAAGGTTTGCCCATGGACCAACCGCTGGGAAAACCCCCGATGCGCCGTACCGTCTTCTTCATTTCCGATTCCACCGGCATCACCGCCGAAACCATCGGGAACAGCATGCTGGCCCAGTTCGAGGGGGTCCAGTTCGATACCCACCGCCTGCCGTTCATCGACAACCCGCAGAAAGCCGAGGCGGCCTCCCTGCGCATCAAGACCAAGTACGCCCAGGACGGGCAGCGGCCGATCGTCGTCAACACCATGACTTCCCGTGCCCTGTGCGACATCGTGGCCGGCAGCGGGGCACTCATGCTGGACGTCTTTGCCCCCTTCATCGACCCGCTGGAAGCGGAACTGGGCACCAAGCAGTCGGGCGCGGTCAACCGTTCACACGGCCTGGTGGACTTCGAACGCTACGAAGCGAGGATAAACGCCACCAACTATGCCCTGGCGCATGACGATGGCCTGGATGTCGATTACAACGAATCGGACCTCGTTCTCGTCGGCGTTTCCCGTTCCGGCAAGACGCCTACCTGCCTCTACATGGCCTTGCATTACGGCGTGTGTGCCGCCAACTATCCGCTCACGGACGACGACCTGGACAAGCTGGAGCTGCCAACCCGTCTCCGCCCTTATCGAAGCCGCCTGTTCGGGCTGACCATCGACCCGAACCGCCTTGCGCAGATCCGTGAGCAGCGGCGCCCGGGGAGCCGATATGCGACCCTGAAACAGTGTCGCTGGGAACTGGAGCAGGCCGACCGGCTCATGCGACGGGAAAATATTCCGGTCCTCAACACCACGCATACGTCGATCGAGGAGATTTCGAGCAAGATTTTCGAGTACCTCGGCATCGAACGTCACATGTATTAGACAGCCCTACGGAGACCCTCGCCCGACATGACCGCCGTCATCGAACGCCCATCCGCTTTCCTCCCGGGACGCTTCGGCTTCCTGATGGGGCTGTATGCGGAGAACTATCACCGGCTGGCACGGTTGTTCGCGCCGCAGCGGCTGGCGCCGGGCCGTTACATCTCCGATGTGGACGACGGCCTGAAGGTGCGCCTGGATGTACAGGAAAAGCACCCGTACACGCTGGAACTCGAGCTCACCTACGACTTCGTCGACGAGACCACCGGGCAGCCGTCCCCCTCCGCCCAGTTACGCATGTATACCGATGCCCATGTAGCCGAGGCGATGCATTGCCATCCGGGACGCAAGCTGTGGCAGGTACTCGGGCCCTTTCCCCCGGCCAATACCGTGCTCCAGCATCGCCTGCGCATGAATGGCTTTCTCAACCGATGGCTGGAATTCCTGGCCGAGCAGGGGCATTCGATCGGTACCCTCGAGCGCCTCGAGGACCACAAACCCGATTGATGGGAGCCGATTCATCGGCGATCCCGCGGCAGCGGGCCGGGTTGAGGCAAACCCATTCGCCGCTGAAGCGGCTCCCACAGAAAGCCAGTCTCCGGCAAAGCCAGTCTCCGGCCAGGCAAATTCAAGGCAAAAAAAAACCCGCCAGATGGCGGGATTCTTTTTGGAAGTAATGGCGGAGCGGACGGGACTCGAACCCGCGACCTCCGGCGTGACAGGCCAGCATTCTAACCGACTGAACTACCGCTCCACACTTACGTTCCAGCTTTCCAACGTTTCCAACTTCTTCGTCCTTAACACTCTCTGGCGGACCAGAAAGTGGCGTCCCCACGGGGATTCGAACCCCGGTCGCCACCGTGAAAGGGTGATGTCCTAGGCCTCTAGACGATGGGGACGTCTTAGAAGTTGGTGGAGCCAGCCGGGATCGAACCGGCGACCTCCTGCATGCCATGCAGGCGCTCTCCCAGCTGAGCTATGGCCCCCTGCTGGAAGCCGCAAAGATTACGTCCGACCCGCTAATTCGTCAAGCATTCGTTACATTTTTTTTGAAATTATTTTCACGAATTCGAGAATGACGAACGCTGGCACGTACTTGCGTGACGATACGCCCTCGCGTGCCGGCCCGCATTCCGTGCGCATGTTCCTGCGCACGCGCTAACCTGTCCCTTCGCACTCTCGAGGACAGGCATGCACGGCATCGTTTTCATCCAGGACCTCGCGACAGTGATGCTTGTTGCCGGCCTGACGACCGTGATCTTCCAGCGCCTGAGGCAGCCGGTGGTGCTCGGCTACATCATCGCGGGGTTGTTGATCGGGCCGCATACGCTGCCGGTGATCTTCATCCACGATGAAGAAACCATTCGTACCTTGTCCGAGCTAGGCATGATCCTGCTGCTGTTCGCGCTCGGGCTGGAGTTCAGCCTGAAGAAACTGCGTGCCGTCGGTGGGGCGGCGTTAGTCGCCGCCTTCGCCGAAATCGTGCTCATGGTCTGGATCGGCTACGAGATCGGCCGGTTCTTCGGCTGGTCCGCGATGGATGCGATCTTCCTCGGCGCGATGCTGTCGATCTCCTCGACCACCATCATCATGAAGGCGCTCGAGGACCTGGGTCTCAAGCGCGAGCGCTTCGCCCAGCTCATGTTCGGCATCCTCATCGTGGAGGACCTGCTCGCCATCGTCCTGATGGCCCTGCTCACGGGTATCGCCAGTACCGGGGGCGTGGAGGCGGGCCAGGCTTTCGCGGCGATCGGTCGGCTCGGTCTTTTCATGGCCGTGTCGCTGGTGGTGGGGCTGCTGTTGGTGCCACGCGTGGTCGACTATATCGCGCGTGTCAGCCGCAACGACGTGCTGCTGATTGCCGTGCTGGGCATCTGCTTCGGCTTCTGCCTGCTGGTCACCGAGATGGGCTACAGCGTCGCGCTGGGCGCCTTCATGATCGGTGCGATCGTGGCGGAATCGGAGAGCGTGGCGCGCATCGAGCGCATCATCATGCCGGTGCGCGACATGTTCAGCGCGATCTTCTTCGTCGCCATCGGCATGTTGATCGACCCTGCCTTGCTGGTGGCATACGCCTGGCCGATCACCGTCGTGACCATCGCCGTGGTCGTGGGCAAGGTGGTGACCTGCAGTTTCGGCAGTTTCGTCGCCGGCAACGATGGCCGCACGTCGCTGCGCGTGGGCATGGGGCTGGCGCAGATCGGCGAATTCTCCTTCGTCATCGCCTCACTGGGCCTCACGCTCAAGGTGACCAGCAACTTCCTCTACCCGGTGGCGGTGGCGGTGTCGGCAATCACTACGTTTCTTACCCCCTACCTGATCCGTTCCTCCGATCCGCTGGCGAGCTTCCTCGGTCGGGCCTTGCCTGCGCGCGTCACCGGCGTATTCGGCGCCTACACGGAGTGGATGGGCAACCTGGGCCTGCAAGGGCAGGGCGCCATCGTGATGAAGATGATCCGCCGGTTGGTCTGGCACGTGATCATCAACATGATGCTGGTGATTGCGGTCTTCATCATCGTGGCCTTTGCGTACCGCCGTGGGTTCCTCCACGTGGACATCCTCAGCGACGACCCCACGGTGCGCCGCAGCCTGGCCTGGTCGCTCGCCGCGCTGTTGTCCCTGCCCATGGTGGTCGCGGCCTACCGCAAGGCGGGAGCGTTGGGCATGTTGCTGGCCGAGCTGAGCATTCCGGACCGGTTCGGCAGCCGCACCTACCGGATCCGTGCCGTATTGGGGCGGATCATCCCGGTGGTGGCGATGCTGATCCTCGGCCTCCTCGTGGCGGCCCTGGCGTCCACCATCCTGCCCCCGCGTGAGGTCGCCGGGGTGCTGGTCCTGATCGGTATCGGCCTGGTCTGGCTGCTCTGGCGGGTGCTGGTACAGGTGCATGCCCGCCTGCAGGCGGCCCTGCGGGATACCCTGGAAAAACCGGGTCCGGGGCACGATGAGTGACCCAATCGTCATTCCGTTGAAAGGTTGCTGAACTTTTAGTGTGAAACCTTGTCTCTCGCCACGTCATTGCAAGCAAGGCGCGAAGCACCGCACAATGGCGTTTCAACCTCCACACGGAGGTGTACCGGCGGCGTCGCCGAATCTTTCCAAGAGAGGGAATACCGAATGAAGCAATTTTTGCGTCCCACGATGACGGCCGTCGCCCTGGCGGTTGCGCTGGGTACCGCCGCGGGCGCATCCGCCCAGGCAGCCAAGCCGGCTGCTGCTGGTGCGGGCACCGTTGATAAGCAGAAGGCCAGCTACGTCGTGGGTTGGGACCTTGCAAGCTCCCTGCCGCCGCTCGTCGCGAAGGAAGTGGATGCCGCTACGGTCGCCAAGGCCCTGCAGGCTGCCCTTTCCGGCCAGAAGCCGACCATGACCGAAGCCGAAGCCAAGACGGTCCGCGAAGCCTTCGTGGCCCAGCTGAAGGTCAAGGCCGAAGCCGAGTACAACAAGGTCGCTGCCCAGAACAAGCAGGAAGGCGACGCATTCCTGGCCAAGAACAAGACCGCGGCTGGCGTGAAGGTCACGGCTTCGGGCCTGCAGTACACCGTCGTCCAGGCAGGTACCGGCGCACGTCCGGGCCCGAACGACCAGGTCTCGATCAACTACACCGGTACGTTCGTGAACGGCGAGAAGTTCGATGCTTCGGCCGACCACCAGCCCGCCGGCCCGGCCAACATCCCGCTCCAGGCGGTCATCCCGGGTTTCCGTGAAGGCCTGCAGCTGATGCAGACCGGCGGCAAGTACAAGCTCTTCATCCCGTCGAACATCGCTTACGGCGCCAAGCCGGAAAACGGCTTCCCGCCGAACGCGACGATCATCTTCGACGTCGAACTGCTCAAGACGGGTCCGGCTCCGGCCGGCGGTCCTGGCGGTCCGGGTGGCGCAGCGCCGGGCGGCAAGTAAGCCCTCGCCCCACCGGTAGAAAAATGAAAGGGCGCGGAGCGATCCGCGCCCTTTTTCTTTGCCTGCGCGCCGGCCGGGACTACAATCGACCGTTACGACAGCGGGCGCTGATGTCCCTGGGAGTTCCATGAAAGTCACGATCTTCGGCACCGGCTACGTCGGTCTCGTTACCGGCACCTGCCTTGCGGAGATGGGCAACCATGTCGTTTGCGTGGACGTCGACGCGGGTAAGGTCGATCGCCTGAAGGCTGGCGACATCCCGATCTACGAGCCGGGTCTGGAGCCGATGGTCGTCCGCAACCATGGGGACGGGCGCCTGGACTTCACGACCGATGCCGTCCCCGCCGTGGGGCACGGCGAGGTGGTCTTCATTGCCGTTGGCACGCCGCCGGACGAAGACGGCAGCGCGGATCTCCAGTATGTGCTGGCCGTGGCGAAAACCATCGGCGACAACATCGACCGTTATACGGTCGTGGTGAACAAGTCGACCGTACCCGTCGGCACTGCCGACCTTGTGCGCGAGGCGGTCCTGGCGCGCCTCCAGGCCCGTGGTGTGGACGTGCCGTTCGATGTCGTTTCCAATCCCGAATTTCTCAAGGAAGGCGACGCGGTCGAAGACTGCATGCGTCCGGACCGGATCATCGTCGGCGCGTCGAGCCCCAAGGCGATCGCCGTGTTGCGCAAGCTGTACGCGCCGTTCAACCGCAACCACGACCGCATGGTCGTGATGGACGAACGCTCGGCCGAGCTCACGAAGTACGCCGCCAACGCGATGCTCGCGACCAAGATCAGCTTCATGAACGAGATCGCAAACATCGCCGAGCACGTCGGCGCGGACGTGGAGCTCGTGCGTCAGGGCATCGGTGCGGATCCGCGCATTGGCTATCACTTCATTTATCCCGGCGCCGGCTACGGTGGCTCGTGTTTCCCGAAAGATGTGCAGGCGCTCGCGCGCACGGCACACGCGGTCGGCTATGACGCGCGCCTGCTCGACGCGGTGGAGGCGGTCAACGATGCGCAGAAGTCGCGCCTGTTCGCGCTGCTGTCGCGTCACTTCGGCGGTGAACTGAAAGGGCGCACCATTGCGCTGTGGGGTCTGGCCTTCAAGCCGAATACGGACGACATGCGCGAAGCGTCGAGTCGTCGCCTGATGGAGCAGCTCTGGGAGGCGGGTGCCCATGTCAGGGCATTCGATCCGGAGGCGGCAGAGGAGACACGCCGCATTTACGGCGAACGTGCCGACCTTCAACTGGTCGGGCGTCCGTACGAGGCGATCGACGGCGCCGATGCGCTGATGATCGTCACCGAATGGAAGGCGTTCCGTGCCCCGGACTTCGCGCGCGTCAAGTCGCTGCTTAAGAATGCGGTGATTTTCGATGGCCGCAATCTCTACGATCCGGCGGCCGTCGAGGAAGCGGGCATCGCCTATTACGGCATCGGTCGCGGCCGGAGCCTGGTGGGTCGCCACGATGACTGATACCAACGACCGCCTGATCGAACTCGAGATGCGTCTGGCTTTCATCGACGACACCGTGAACGGACTGTCGTCGGCGGATACCGAGATATCCCGACGGTTGGACCGACTGGAGAGGGCATTGCGCGACCTGCGCTCCGACCTCATGAACATGCGTGCGGGGCTCGGCAGCGAAGCTGCCAACGAGCCCCCGCCGCCGCATTACTAAAGCAACCGAACGAGCCTTACCGATCATGGCAGAGTCCCTGCGCGACCAGTTATTGAAGAGCGGCCTCGTCAAGGAGGTCCGCGAAGAGAAAAGGGCGTCCGCACCGCCGCGACAAGGTGGTGCCGATACCGGCAAGGGCGGACGCCCGTCCGCCGGGAGCGGCCAGCCCTACGCGGGCAACAGTCCGCGTCAGGGCGCGAAACCGCCGCAGGGTGGTCGGCCGCCGCAGGGTGGCAAGCCGCAGCAAGGTGGCCGTCCGCAGCAAGGCAACCGACCCCAGGGCGGTGGGCGACCTCAGCAGGGCGCCAAGCCGGGCGCTGACGGACAGCCACGTCCGCCGCGCAAGGATGGCGAGATCGATCTGGCGAAGGCCTACGCCATCCGCGCGCAGACCGATGCCACCGAGCGTCGCCGTATCGAAGCCGAGGCGGCTGAGGTGGCCCGACTGCGCAAGGAGAAGAAGCGGAAAGTCGAGGAACTGCTCAAGGGCAAGTCCCTTAACCTCGCCGATGCCGACCAGGTTCGTCATTTCCCGTACGGCGAAAAGATCCGTCGTGTCCATGTGGACGCCGCTCAGCTGGTCGCGATCAACGCGGGCGAGCTTGGCGTCGTGCAGCAGGGTGGTCGTTACCTTGTCGTGGACAAGGCAGTGATCGCGGAGCTGCAGGTGCTGGCCCCGGAGTTCATCGCGCTGCTCGTCGATCCGAACGCCGTGAGCGAGTCGGATGATGGCGTGCCAGACGATTTGATGTGGTGAGGGATCGCCGCTGAGGCGGCTCCTACCAAGCTAGCCTCGCCCTGCCTGGTAGGAGCTGAGTCATCGGCGATGCTCTTCCTCGATCGGTAAAGCATCGCCGATAAATCGGCTCCTACATGGCTTAGGCTGCAGGCTGAGTCAGTTCCGGGTTATCCCAGCCTTCCTTCTTCGCGAAGCGCGCACCGTGCTTCGCTTCGAGCTTTGCCAGCCGTTCGCGCACCGCGGCCACGCCTTCAGTGCGCGTGTACTGGATCGGGCCACCACGGAACGGCGCGAAGCCGGTGCCGAAGATGACGCCAGCGTCGAGCAAGTCGGCGTCGTCGACCACGCCTTCAGCCAGGCAGGCGATGGCTTCGTTGACCATCGGCAGGATCATGCGGTCCTGGATGTCGGCCGGCGGCACATAGTCGGGGTCCACTTCGGGTTTATCCGGCTTGCCTTCCTTCCATACGTACAGGCCTTCGCCGTCCTTCTTGCCGCGCTTGTTCGCAGCGATTTTTTCTTCCAGGCCGTGCGGAATTTCCAGGCCGAGGAACGGGGCGAGTTCCTTGCCGACCGACGCGCATACGTCGAGACCGACCGTGTCGGCCAGTTCGATCGGGCCCATCGGCATGCCGAATTTCTTCGCTTCGCGATCGAGCACGGGGCCGGGTACACCTTCGTTGTAAAGGCGCATCGCCTCCATCAGGTACGGCATGAGGATACGGTTGACCAGGAAGCCCGGCGTGCCCTTGACCGGCACCGGCAACTTGCCGATGGCCTTGCAGAACGCGAGTGCACGCTTTTCGATGGCCGGGTCCAGCGCATCGTGGCGCACGACCTCCACCAGCGGCATCTGCGCCACGGGATTGAAGAAGTGCAGGCCGAGGAATCGCTGCGGTGCCTTCAGCCCCTTGCGTAGTTCGTCGAGCGGAATCGACGAGGTATTACTGGCAAGGATCTCATCGGCCTGGAATTGCGGCTCGATGATCGCGTACAGCGCGTGCTTGGCTTCCGGATTCTCGAAGATGGCTTCGATGGCGAGGTCGGCATCGGCCACGCCCTTGCCATCGACATCTGCACGAAGGCGGCCCACGGCCGCGTCGACCTTGGCCGGTGCCTTGAGTTTCTTTTCGAATAGCGTGCGTGCGCGGTTGATCGCGGGGTCGATGAAGCGGAGCTCACGATCCTGCAGGGTGACATCGAAGCCCTTGAGGGCGGACCAGGCGGCGATATCGCCACCCATGGTGCCGGCACCGACGACGTGCACGTGCTTGATGCCGTGGTCCGTGCCGCCACCGAGACTCTTCAGGCGTTCCTGCAGGAAGAAGATGCGAATGAGGTTATGCGCGGTCGGCGTGGTGGCCAGTTTCGCTACGGACTTCGCTTCGAGCTTGAGCCGCTGCTGGATGCTGGAGCCTCCGCGCGCCCAGGTATCGATCAGCGCGAACGGGGCCGGGTAATGCTCCTTGCGTACCTTGGCCGCGGTTTGCTTACGAACCATGGGTGCCAGGATGGCACGCGCCGGAAGGGTGTTGGTCGCCCACGCCTTGGCGCGTTGGGCGAACGGACGCTGGTGCGGCCGTTTAATCAGATGGCGTGCCTCGGCCAGCAGTTCGTCCGCGCGGGCAAGCCGGTCGACCAGGCCGACGGCCTTCGCGCGACGTGCGTTGAAGGGCTTGCCGGTGAGCATCGCGGGGAGGGCATCGGGTGCGCCGATCAGGCGCGGCAGGCGGGCAGTGCCGCCCCAGCCCGGGTGGATGCCGAGCATCACCTCAGGCAGGCCGATCTTCGTTGCCTCGTCGTCCACCGCGATGCGTTGGCGACAGGCGAGGGCGAGTTCCGTGCCACCGCCCATGCAGGCGCCATGGATCGCCGCCACGGTCGGGCAGGACAGGCGGGCGAGGTTCTCGAACACCCGCTGGCCGTTCTCGATGTTGGCCAGGACGGTGCCGGTCTGGGCATATTCGACGAATTCGCGGATATCGGCGCCCACGGCGAAGCCCGAAGGCTTTGCCGAGTGGATGACGACGCCCCGCGGATTCTCGATGGCCAGGCGCTCGACGATCGTGTCGAGTTCATCGAGCACCTCGCGCGACAGGGCATTGGCGCTCGCACCCTCGCGGTCGAAGGTGAGCACGACGATGCCGTCGTCGCCCACGTTGGTCTTCCAGTGCTTGAATCGGAGTCCTTCGAACATGGCAGGCAGTACGCTGGCGAATGAGCGCATCACCATACCTTCCTGTCGGGCCGAATGCGAGATACCCCGGCGTATGGTGTGCGATCCCTAGCGTACTCCCCCGTATTGGGCCGATACTTCGCGCCACTGCCGCCGATGTGTCGCCCATGCCCGCCGACCCCCATGTAGGAACCGATGTCTTCGACCGCATTCTGTCCGCGTCGGGACCGTTGGTCGCGTTGCAGACCGGCGACACCAACCAGCTGATCGATCAGTTCCGCCTGGTCGCGCGGCGGACGGGGCAGGCTGTGTACCTGTGGCGCCACGCCGAGGGCCTGGCCAGCCTGCGCGACGCGCAGATGCGCGTGCCCGGTTGTACGCGGCTGGGCGATGCCCTGCGTTATATCTCGCAGAGCCTGCATTTCGGCGTGTACCTGCTGGACATGCCGCCCGGGCCGCCGAGCGCCACCGACGGTGCGCTTTTACGGCAACTTGCACGGGCGCAGACGGGTCACGTGCGCCGCGTGGTGCTGATGGGCGCCAGCCCAAGCCTGCTTGCCACGTTCGAGGACGACATCATCCGCGTCGACGCCGACTGGCGTGCCCGCTCCGCCGCGCCGCGCCTGCGCGACGGCCGGTGGATCGTTTGAGCGCGCGCATGTCGACGCCGGAACCCAGTGGCGTACTCATATTTACCCCGCGCCGCGATGTGCGTCGGGCCGTTTTCGACGCCCTCGACGCGGATGGCGATTTCGTTCTGCTGAGCGCTCGCGACGCCGCGCAACTCGAAGCCCTGCTGGCGGATGCACCACCGCTGCATGTGGCCGTGATCGGTGCGGACGGCACGGCCGACATGGCCCAGGGCCTGCGCATCCTTCGTGGCTCGGCCGCGTACTCGCGGCTGCCCGTGGTCTACGTCGTCGGCGAGGCGCCTGGCGTTGCCCCGGAAGACAGCTCCGACTGGCTTCGTGAGAACGCCATCGCGGCTGAACTCGCCCAACGCGTCCGCGCGGCGATCGGCGCCGAGGCGCCGGTCGTTCCCAGCGAGCCCAGCGGACTGGACTATCGGTTTGCCTTCGAGGCCGGCGCGGCCTGGGTGGTTGCATCGACACCCGACGGCTGCGTGATCGAAAGCGGCACAGCGATGAATCGGCTGATGGCCGGCGATGGCCCCGTGCACGGCCGCCTGCTCACCGACCTGTTCAAGATGGACGGCGGTGCGGTCTGGCCGGTGCCCGATGGCGACAGCATGGCTTGCACGTTGCGCCGGCTCGATGGCAGTGACATCGCCGGCGAGGTCGATGTACGCCATCTGGTCGATCGCGGTGCCCATCGTATTGCGGTTGCATTTCGTGACCTTCGCGCCGTCGAGATGGCGGGAAGGGCCTTGTCCCTCCTGTCGGTGCTGGATGCCTGTCCCAGTGACGATGAGGGCATGGGCGAGGCTGCCGCCATGCTCGCCGACGCGCTCGAACTGGATGTCGTCGCCGTGTGGTCCGCCCTGCCGGAAAGTGAGTTCGGACCGGAGGTGCTTACGCGCATCTGGAACGGTCCGGGCCTGGTCGAATGGCCCGACGCGACCGATTTGCCGCTGCTGAAGATCTGCCTGGGCGGTGAAACGCTTTCGCATCTGGGCGACGGCGGCGACACGTCCGTCGCCGACCCCCTGGTCGAGACGCTGGGCTTGCGCTCCTATGCGTTCCTGCCGTTGCTCGACGAGCGGCGTAACGTGCTCGGCGCGTTGCTGGCCGGTCGCCGTCGCACCGGCAGCGATGGTCGCGTCCTCGAGCCGGCGTTACGCGCGGCCGCGGCACGTTTCGCCTCCGCGCTGGAACTACGGCGCTCACGCGAACAGGGGCGCGCCCGCGGCCTCGTCGACATGTTGACCGCCTTGCCCAATCGTCTTCTGTTCAACGATCGCCTGGATACGACCATCCGCGAGGCGGAGCGAACCGGCGAATGCTTTGCCACCTTGCTGGTCGACCTCGACCGCTTCAAGAGTATCAACGACACGCTCGGCCATGCCGTGGGCGACCAGGTACTGACCGCCGTGGCGAAGCGGCTGCGCGCCAGTGTGCGTGCTTCCGACACGGTCGCACGTTACGCCGGCGACGAGTTCACGATGATCCTGCGCCACATCATCAAACGCGACGACGTGCTGCGTATCGCCGAGAAAGTGGTGCAGGCGATGGAGATTCCGCTGGGGCTCGATGACGGCTCGGAACTTCAGGCCACCGTGTCCGTCGGCATCTCCTTCTTCCCCGACGACGCGACCGAAGGCGAGCTGCTGCTGCGCCATGCGGATGAGGCGATGTATGGGGCGAAGAGTCTGGGGCGGAACAATTACCAGATCTACGCGGCCAATACGGACGCGTCGCAGCAACAGCACGTGGCCCTGAAGGCAAGTCTTCGTCACGCGGTGAAGAACAACGAACTGCGCGTGTTCTATCAGCCTCAGGTCAATGCCGTCACCGAAGACATCATCGGCATGGAGGCCCTGGTGCGCTGGGAGCACCCCGAACTGGGCATGATCAGTCCGGCGTTCTTCATCCCGCTGGCCGAGGCCAGCGGCCTCATCGTGCCGATCGGCGAGTGGGTGCTGCGTACCGCATGCGCGCAGGCGAAGGCCTGGGAAGACACCTATGGCCTGGGCTTGCGCATTGGCGTGAACCTTTCGGCAGTGCAGCTCATGCAGCAGAACCTTGCCGAGGTAGTTACCAGCGCCCTGACCGATACCGGGCTCAACCCGGACAGCCTCGAGCTTGAAGTGACCGAGAGCATCAGCGTGAAGACGGTGCCGCACCTGGTCGAAACGCTCGACGCCCTGCACGCGATGGGTTGCCATATCGCCATCGACGACTTCGGCACCGGCGCGGCGTCCCTCGACTACCTCCGCCGGCTGCCGGCCGACCGGATCAAGATCGATCAGAGCTTCGTCCGCAACATCGGTGTGGATCCCGACGACGAGGCCATCGTCCGGGCGACTATCGACATGGCCCACCGACTCAAACGTGGCGTGGTGGCCGAGGGCGTCGAAATCGAGCAGCACCTGCAGTTCCTTCGCGCGAACGGCTGTGACGAACTCCAGGGCTACCTGTTCTGCCGACCGCTACCGGTGGTGGCTTTCGATAAGCTACTCGCCGAGCGCGAGCGTGTGATCACCGAAGGTCGGACGCCCGTCAGTGCCTGACGGGCCGGTTCCAACTTGAGGTTCAGGCCGGGTTGCGCATATTTTCAAAGGATGACCGGTTGACCGGGCAGTGAACTTGCTCGGTCCGCGCTTGTCTCAGCTGCGCCCGCGACTGGCCCCGAATGATGTGAGGAGACGGCCCGGATGGGCGAAAACGAACTGGATCAAGCACTTGTCGAGCGTGTGCAGCAAGGAGACCGCCGCGCGTTCGACCTGCTTGTGCGGAAATACCGGCACAAGGTCATCGCGTTGATCTCCCGCTACGTGCACGACTGGACCGAATGTGAGGACATCGCCCAGGAGGCCTTTGTGCGCGCCTGGCGTGCCCTTGGGTCGTTCCGCGGCGAAAGCGCGTTCTACACCTGGCTCTACAAGATCGCCGTGAATACGGCCAAGAACCACCTGGTCGCCATGGGGCGCCGCCCGCCCACGGGGGACATCGACGTGGACGATGCGGTTTACGTCCCGGGTGCCACGCGAATGCACGACGGGGCCACCCCGGAGCGCGAACTGATGCGTGAACAGGTGGAACAAACGGTGTTTTCCACTGTCCAAGCCTTACCTGAAGAACTTCGGGTCGCGATTACCCTGCGCGAGGTGGACGGCAAAAGCTATGACGAAATCGCCGCCATCATGAACTGTCCTATCGGAACGGTTCGTTCGCGTATCTTCAGGGCTCGTGAAGCCATCGACGAAAAACTGCGGCCGCTTCTATCCGACCGCGAGGATCACAATCCATGAGTGAAGCCAATCGTGAAATTCTCTCCGCCGGCATGGACGGAGAGCTGTCGCGGGAGGAAATCCGCTTCCTGTTACGTCGTCTGGAGGCCGATCAGGGCCTTGCCGACGTCTGGTCGCGTTATCACGCGGGTCGTGACGGTCTGCGCCGCGAAGCGTTGCCCCCGGTATCCCATGACTTCGTCGATCGCGTCATGGCGGCTATCGAGGCCGAAGCCAGTGCGCCGGCCGTTGCAGATGCCGCACCGCGCCGCCGTTGGCTGCACTGGTCCGCGGGGGGTGCCATCGCCGCAAGCGTGGCCGTCGCCGCATTGATGCTGTCGCAGCCGGCGGGCAACCGTTCCGGGGCTCCCGAAATCGCTCACCAGGCGCCGGTTTCCGGCGACATCCAGGTGGCCGATGCCACGCCGGAGCCCGCTGCCGCCCCGGTGGCGCCGCAGTGGCTTGCCGGTAGCAACATGGCGTCCCAGTTCACCCAGAAGGCGGCATTCGACAGTTCGAGCGAGGGTGGTGCAACCTATCTTCCCCGTTCCACGCCGTACCAGATTCAGCGTGGCCGGACCGCAGAAGCCCCCGCAAGCAATAGCTACATGCTGCTGACCCGTCCCGACGGCAGTCGTTATGTGCAGCCGGTCGCCGCGTCGCAGGCTCGCTAAGCCGCGACGCCACCCTGGCGCGCCGACCGTCCCCGGCGCGCCTGTTCCCTTATTCGTAACCACCCGTGCGGTCGCCTCGACGTACGGGCAACCGTGGCTTTGACAAGGAGGAAAGAGGATGGGTTGGTTGAATACACGTGCCGTGCTTGGCGGTGCATTGGTGCTGGCGACCGCCGGCGTGCAGGCGCAGAGCCTGCCCGATTTCACCGGCGTGGTGGAAAAGAACGCCCCGGCAGTCGTCCACGTAGAGGCAAAGACGACCGGTGCGCATAAGAAGACGAAAGGCGGCCCCGCCGGGCAGGACGACCAGGAAGAGCTGCTCCGCCGCTTCTTCGGCATGCCGGGCGTTCCGGCGCAGCCGCCCGAGCAGACCTCGCTGGGTTCGGGATTCATCATCTCCGCCGATGGCTACATTCTCACCAACGACCATGTCGTCGATGACGCCGACGAGGTCAAGGTGCGGCTCCAGGACCGTCGCAGCTTCACCGCCAGGGTCGTCGGCAAGGACCCGCAGTACGACATTGCGCTACTGAAGATCGATGCCGGTGCCTTGCCTGCCGTCAGCATCGGCGACTCGCGCAGCGTGAAGCGCGGTCAGTGGGCCCTCGCGATCGGTTCGCCCTTCGGCCTCGACGCCACCGTGACCCACGGCATCATCAGTGCGGTAGGGCGCAACCTGGGCAGCCGCGACCAGCCGTATACCTCGTTCATCCAGACCGACGTGCCGATCAATCGGGGTAATTCGGGCGGCCCCCTGTTCAATCTGCAGGGCCAGGTGATCGGCGTGAACTCGCAGATCTACTCCACGTCCGGTGGTTATCAGGGGTTGTCGTTCTCCATTCCCATCGACGTGGCAATGAACGTCGTAGATCAGATCAAGGCGAAGGGCTACGTCTCTCGCGGCATGCTCGGCGTCACCGTGCAGCCGGTGGATCCCTTCGTGAAGAATCTCGATCTCGCCGACTCCAACGGCGCGCTTGTCGCGCAGGTCACGCCGGGCAGTGGGGCCGACAAGGCGGGGCTTAAGCAGGGCGATGTCATCCTTTCCTTCAACGGCACGCCGATCACCCAGGCGCCGGATCTGCCGCCGCTGGTAGCCATCACCCGGCCGGGTTCGACAGCGAAGGTCGAGTTCCTCCGGGACCACAAGAAGCAGACGGTCGAGGTCACCGTCGGCGAGCTGCCCCGCGACAAGACGGCGCTCGCCGCCGCCTCGTCCGGCGAGGAAGGCGCGGGCGGCGGATCCGCTAGCGCGCTGGGCCTCGCCGTCCAGGACATCGACGCGCCGACCCGGTCCGAGCTGGGTCTCAAGGCCGGTGAAGGCGTGGTGGTGAGTCGGGTCGCCGGATCCTCCGCCTCCCAGACGGGGCTCCAGGCGGGGGACATCATCCTCATGGTCAACCAGAAGCGCATCGGCAGTGCCGCGGCGTTCCGGGACGCTACCCGGGGCATCAAGTCCGGCGATACCGCCATGTTGCTGGTCCGGCGCGACGACTCGACGCGATTCGTGGGTGTCACCGTGCCTGGCGATCGCTGACGCAGTCGATGCCGTCCGCCGGTCGGCGGTGGGCGGCCTTCCATGCGATAATGCTTGATTCGCGCTGGCCCTGAGGGCTGGCGCGCGTCGTTCGCGCCGCGAGCGATGGTGAACGTGACCACGGCGCTCCATGGAACTCATCCGCAACTTCTCCATCATTGCCCACATCGACCACGGCAAGTCGACCCTGGCCGACCGAATCATCCAGTTGTGCGGAGGTCTGACCGAGCGCGAAATGGAAGCGCAGGTCCTCGACAACAATCCGATCGAGCGCGAGCGCGGTATCACCATCAAGGCCCAGTCGGTGTCGCTGCCGTACACGGCGCGCGACGGGAAAACCTATCAGCTCAATTTCATCGATACCCCGGGGCACGTCGACTTCTCCTATGAAGTAAGCCGTTCGTTGTCCGCCTGCGAGGGCGCACTGCTCGTCGTTGACGCCGCCCAGGGTGTCGAGGCGCAGTCGGTGGCCAACTGCTATACGGCGATCGAGCAGGGCCTGGAAGTCATTCCGGTCATCAACAAGATCGACCTGCCGACGGCGGATGTGGAAAAGGCCAAGGCCGAAATCGAAGCCGTGATCGGGCTGGATGCCACCGATGCGATCCCGGTCAGCGCCAAGACCGGCCAGAACGTGATCGAAGTGCTCGAGGCGATCATCCATCGCATCCCGGCGCCGAAGGCGGGTAACACCGACCGGCTCCAGGCGCTGATCATCGATTCCTGGTTCGACAACTACCTGGGCGTGGTGTCGCTGGTACGCGTGATGCAGGGCGAGATCCGCCCGGGCGACAAGATCCTGGTCATGTCGACCGGCCGTACCCACCTTGTCGACGACGTCGGTGTGTTCACCCCCAAGCGCAAGAAGCTCGATCATCTGGGCGCGGGCGAGGTGGGCTGGATCAATGCGTCCATCAAGGACGTCCATGGCGCCCCGGTGGGCGACACGCTGACCCATTCGGGCAAGCCTGCCGCCGAGCCGCTGGCTGGCTTCCAGGTGATGCAGCCGCGCGTGTTCGCCGGCCTGTTCCCGGTATCGGCTGATGATTACCCGGCCCTTCGCGAGGCGCTCGACAAGCTGCGCCTCAACGACGCGGCCATGTTCTTCGAGCCAGAGAGCTCCGAGGCGATGGGCTTCGGCTTCCGCTGCGGCTTCCTCGGCATGCTGCACATGGAAATCGTGCAGGAGCGCCTCGAGCGCGAATACGATCTCAACCTCATCACCACGGCGCCGACCGTGGTGTACGAGGTGGCCAAGACCGACGGCACCGTCCTGCAGATGGACAACCCGGCGAAGCTTCCGCCGCCGCAGCAGATCGTGGAGATCCGCGAGCCGATCATCGTCGCCACCATCCTCACCCCGGGTGACTACGTCGGCAACGTGATCAAACTCTGCGAAGAGAAGCGCGGCGTGCAGCGTTCCATCCAGTATCTGGCTACCCAAGTGCAGGTGACCTACGAGCTGCCGCTGGCCGAAGTGGTGCTCGACTTCTTCGATCGCCTGAAGTCGGTGTCCCGCGGCTATGCCTCGATGGACTACCACCTCGAGCGGTTCGATCCGGGCCCGTTCGTCCGCGTCGATATCCTGATCAATGGCGATCGCGTGGACGCGCTGAGCCTGATCGTGCATCGTTCGCACGCTGATCGTCGCGGCCGGGAACTTGTCGAGCGCATGAAGGATCTGATTCCTCGCCAGCAGTTCGACGTGGCCATTCAGGCCGCCGTCGGTGCGGCCGTGATCGCCCGCTCGACGGTCAAGGCGCTGCGCAAGAACGTCCTGGCCAAGTGCTACGGCGGCGACGTATCGCGAAAGAAGAAGCTTCTCGAGAAGCAGAAGGAAGGCAAGAAGCGCATGAAGCAGGTTGGCAGCGTGGAAATTCCCCAGGAAGCCTTCCTCGCCGTGCTGCGGCAGGATAAGTAAACGAGACATGGAAAGCCGGCGCCGGATGCGCCGGACCGGGCCGTAAGGCCCTTCGACACGACTGATGGAGATGGTATGGCGGCATTTGATTTCTCGGCGATTCTTCTCGGGCTGACCGTCCTGTTCGGTGTGGTCTGGCTGTTCGATCGCCTTTTCCTGGTCAAGGCGCGCCGCGCCCGCGCCGAAGCCCTTGGCGCCGAGCAACCCGAGCCGTGGCCGGTCGACTGGGCTCGCTCGTTGTTCCCGGTGATCCTGGTCGTGCTCCTGCTGCGCTCGTTCGTGGCCGAGCCGTTCCGCATCCCGTCGGGCTCGATGATGCCGACGCTGGACGTGGGCGACTTCATCCTGGTCAATAAATTCGCTTATGGCCTGCGTATGCCGGCCTTCAATAACAAGCTGCTCGAGAACGGCGAACCGCGTCGCGGCGACGTGGTCGTGTTCCGCTTTCCGGGCTATGTCTGCCAGGACGAAAGCGGCAAGACCATCCGCAGCGGCGACATCACCTGCCAGGATCCCCACGCCGCCGTACCCAGCGAAAACTGGATCAAGCGTGTGATCGGCCTGCCCGGCGACCGCATCGAAACCCGGGGCAGCGAGCTCTACATCAACGGTGAGCGCGTCGGCGCCGACGAGATCGGGCCGTTCAAGGGCAGCATGTCGCGGCCGGAAGATCGCCTGCTGATGACCTTCGGATCCAAGCTGTATACGGAGCACTTGGGCAGCATCAACCATACGATCGCGCTGACCCCGGCCTACAACATGCCGCAGGACATCCCCAATGCGTCGGTGCCGTCGGAAGTGCCCAAGGGCTGCTATATCGTCATGGGCGACAACCGGATGAACAGCACGGACAGCCGCTGGTGGGGCTGCATGCCCGAGGCCAACCTGGTCGGCAAGGCCTTCTTCGTCTGGCTCGCCTGGCGCGGATTCGATAATGGCCTGCTGGACTTTTCCAGGATGGGTAAGGTCATCCACTGACGGAACGGTGGCGTCCGTCACGCTGCAAGGCGTTGCGGTACGCCCCGGACAAGGTAATCTCCGCTGCGGGGCGCCTTGCGCGCCCCGTCGGCATTTAACGTCTTGAACAGGGGAGCCGCTTCGCGCGGCGGAGACCGGAACATGAAATCCAGGCAGTCGGGTATTACCCTTATCGGGTTCGTCATCATGCTGGCCATCGTTGGCTTCTTCGCCTTCATGGCAATGAAGCTGGTGCCGTCCTATATCGAGTACATGGGCGTGGTCAAAGCGCTCAATCAGATGTCGACCGAGGGTGGCAACACGGATCTCGAGCAGGCTCGCCGGCAGCTCGCGTTCAAGATGAGCTTCCAGTACGTGGACGATTCGACGATCAAGCCAAAGGACGTGACAATCACGAACGCGAGCAACTCGCCGGTCTTGAAAGTTTCGTACGACAAAGTCATTCCGTTTATTTACAACATCGCCTTCCTGCTCCATTTCGAGAAGTCGGTGCCGCTCAAAAGTGCCGTCGGGCAATGAGGTTTCGTGGAATTTCCTTACCGCTTTCGTGATCCCGGTCTCGCGACCCTGGCCCTGACTCACCGCAGTGCCGGGAAGCCGAATAACGAGCGGATGGAGTTCCTGGGCGACGCCTTGCTGGGCGCCCTCGTTGCCGAGTTGTTGTTCGAAGCGCATCCCAATGCGAGCGAAGGCGAGCTCTCTCGCCTGCGCGCCCAGCTCGTCAACGGCCAGGCCCTGGCCGTTATCGGGCGGGAACTTGAGCTCGGCGACGACCTGAAGCTGGGGCCTGGTGAGCTGAAGAGCGGCGGCTTCCGCCGCGATTCCATTCTGGCCGATGCCTTCGAAGCCCTGGTTGCCGCCGTCTATTTCGACGATGGCTACGACGCCTGCCGCCAGGTGGTGCGCCGGCTGTTTTGGCCCCGCGTGGCGGAAATCAAGCGATCCAGCAAGGACGCTAAAACGAAGCTGCAGGAATGGCTGCAGGGCAGGGGGCTTCCCCTTCCCATCTACGAATTAACCGACAGCTACGGCGAAGATCACGCCAAGATCTTCGACGTCAGTTGTACGATCGACGAACCGGAGCCGATTCGCGTCGAAGGACGCGGGGGCAGCCGGCGCGCCGCCGAACAGGACGCTGCCGAAACGGTGCTGCGCCGCTTGCTGGAAAAGAAATCATGAACGACATCGATATCCCTGAAGAAAACGACGCCATCGTCGACGACGACTTCCGCTGTGGCTACGTCGCCCTGCTGGGTCGACCCAATGTCGGCAAGTCGACCCTGCTCAACGCCATGATCGGCGTACGCCTGAGCATCGTCAGTCACCGTCCGCAGACCACGCGACACCGCATTCTCGGCATTTCCACCAAGCCGACAGGGCAGATCCTCTACGTCGATACGCCCGGCCTGCACCGGGGTGGCAAGCGTGCCATGAACCACAGCCTCAACCGGGCGGCGCGCACGGCCATTTCCGAGGTGAACCTGGCCGTCCAGGTGATCGAGGCCGGCCGCTGGACGGGCGAAGATGCCGCCATGTACGCGGCGATTGCCGAACAGCCGGACGTGCCGAAGCTGCTGGCCATCAACAAGGTGGACCTGCAGAAGGACAAGACGATCATGCTGCCGTTCGTCGCCGACCTGATGCAGAAGCATCCATTCGACGATGTGTATTACGTCAGCGCGCTGAAGTCCAAGGGGCTCGAGGGCCTTGAAAAGGGCATCCTCAAGCGTCTGCCGGAGCAGCCGGCGGTCTACGCCGAGGACGAAATCACCGATCGAAGCGAGCGTTTCCTCGCTTCGGAACTGGTCCGCGAGCAGCTCATGCTGCGACTGAACCAGGAACTGCCGTACGCGACCACTGTGGAGATCGAAGCCTTCCAGGATCGTCCCGACGGTATCGCCGAAGTGCACGCGGTGATCTGGGTCGAACGCGACGGCCAGAAGGCCATCGTGATCGGTGAAGGCGGCGCCCAGCTCAAGGCCATCGGCACGTCGGCGCGCAAGCGAATGGAGGTCATGTTCGATCGTAAGGTGTTCCTCAAGCTCTGGGTCAAGGTCCGCGAAGGCTGGGCTGACGACGAGAACCTGCTCAAGCGTTTCGGTTACGAATAAGCCGCCGGGCGCGAGCCGACATGCGCGTCGAACAGCAACCCGCTTTCATCCTGCATGCCCGGCCTTACCGGGAAACATCGATGCTGGCCGAATGTCTCACCCGCGATCATGGCCGCATCGGCGTGGTCGCGCGTGGTGTACGGCGCGAGGGTGCGCGCACGCAGCGGGCCCAGCTCGAACCGTTCCAGCGCGTCGAACTCGACCTGTTGATGAAGGGCGAGCTCGCCACGCTGCGTAGCGCCGAACCCTCGGGGGCGGTGCTGCGCCTGACGGGCGATGCAGGGCTTGCTGGTCTGTACCTCAATGAGCTGGTCGTTCGTCTGACCGGCCGACAGGACGCCAATCCGGAACTCTTTGCGTTCTACGACGGCACGCTAAGCCGGATGGCCGCCGGTGAGCCGTTGGCCTGGACACTGCGGCGATTCGAGCGCGACATGCTCGGCGCCCTGGGCTACGGCCTCCAGCTCGATATCGATGCGATCGATGGCTCACCGGTGGAACCCGCGCTGGTCTATTTCTACGATCCGGAGTCGGGCGTGCTCCCGGGACGCGTCGGCGATCAACGCGCTATCCGCGGTGCCGACCTGCTCGCGCTGGCAGGGGATACGCCGCCGGATACCGCCGGGCTCTCGTCGCTCCGCCGCATGATGCGCCAGGTGATCTCCTTCCATCTCGGCGGCGGCGAGCTCAAGGCCTGGCGCGTCCTACGCTAAGGCGGTGAGCGTGAGCTCGACTTCCGACCGGAAACGCCGCAGGGCAGCCGGCGATACCCGCCGCGTTTCCATCACGTGGTTTTGCAGGGCCGTTGCCTGGGCGGCCAGACGCGCTGCGCCACAGAACCCGCACGCCGAGCGCAGCCGATGCATCCGTTCGACCAGGGCGGCCGGGTCGTCGGCCAGGGTATCCAGCGCCGGCACGAGCTGAATCAACTCGTCACGGAACAGGTCGCGCAGGGCGTGCATCGTCGCCGCGTCGCCTGTTGCAAGGAGGGCTTCGTCATCGTCGAGCAAGCGGGTATCGCCGCCGACGCCCAGCGTCGCGGTCAGTGCGTTAACGAGCGCGGCAACCCGGCACGGTTTCTCGAGCACGCAGGCGAATCCCGCGTCGATCAGGGCCTGCCGCAGCACCGCGGGCATGTCGGCGCTTGTCGCCATGGCCACGGCGTCGCGCGAGGCAGCGGTGGGGTCGTCCCGTAGTGCAGCTAGGACATCGATCGCGCCGCTTGACGGCATGCGGCAATCCAGCAGCATGGCATCGAATCGCATGGCGCGCGCGGCGACGAGTGCCTGCGCGCCGTCCTCCGCCAGCGTGACGATGTACCCCATCGAGGTGAGGGCGCCGCGGAGGAATTCGCGGGTCGAAGGGTCGTCGTCGGCAACGAGTATCTGTGTAGAAAGGCGGTCTGGCATGCAACGTTCCGTGTCGTTCATCTGAGTTTGGCAGAATGGCCGAGCATGCTCGCCGTATCAACCCGCACGCTCGTCCTCATTCTTGTCGCCTGCGCCTTGTTCGCGGGATCGGGAAGCGTTTGCGCGGGCGTTTCCGTTGGTGCCGATAGCCTGTCCTTGCCCGGGGTGGCCATGACCGGCATGGAGGCCGACATAAATGCGGCACCAGGCGGACAAGGGTTGCAGCTCACGCTGTCAGCCAGGCAGGCCGATATGCCCGCCATGGGCTGGCAGAAGCTGGGCGTGGCCCTCGACGGAGGGCTTGATCGCGACGAGCTCGGGCGCTGGGTCTTCGACGGCGCGCTTCGGCTGAAGGGCGCGCCAGGCGGCGCACTGACGAATGCGCGCCTGCACATGGTCGCCGACGAATCGGCCAACACGCTCGAGCTCTCGGTGACCCAGGACAAGGGGAGCGCCAGGATTGCTTTGCCGATCGATCAGACCACCCACGCCCAGATCACCCTGAAGGGGCTGCCGGCCGGATGGCTCAATGGCCTGCTGTCCACCGTCTGGTCGGGTCGCACCACCACCGGCCGTGTCGACGCGGATCTTGCCCTCGATCTCCTCGACAGCGGCATACAGGCCGGCGGCCAGTTCGCCCTCGACGGGATGGGTTTCGACAGCCCGGGCGGCAAACTTGCCGGGCAGAAACTCTCGGGAAGCGGGAGGCTGGGCATCGACAGCCATGCTGGCAGCACCTCGATCGACCTCGATGCCAGCCTGCGCGGTGGCGAAATCCTCCTAGGCCCGCTATACGCCGCCTTGCCCGCGCATGCCGTGCAGCTGTCGCTGGCGACGCGTTCCCAGAAAGGCGTCCTGTCGATACCGCGTCTGCGACTGACGGATCCGGATGCACTGCAGCTAGAGGGCGAACTGGGCTTCAACCCGAACGGCGACCTGGCACAGCTTCAGCTGGACCACGTCAACGCGCGTCTTCCCGCCGCCTATGAACGTTACGGCAAGGGATGGCTCCGTAGCCTTGGTATCGATGAGCTGGTTGGCGCGGGCGAGATCAGCGGGCAGGTCAGCCTCGACGCGGGTGGCCTGACGACGTTCGCGCTGCAGACCAGCGGCCTCGATCTGTCACTCGCCCAGGGCCGCCTTGGCGTCTCGGGCTTGCATGGCGCGCTGGACTGGAGCGCCACGGGCGACCGCCCGGCGACGAAGCTCGGATGGCGTGCCCTACAGGTCTATCGGATTCCCAACGGCGCCGCCGATGCAAGCTGGCGCAGCCGCGGCGGCGCACTGACGCTGGAAAAACCACTTGCCATTCCTGTCCTCGACGGACAGTTCCGCGTGCAGAGTCTGGCCTGGAAGCCGGCGGCGGCGAGCGGTGAGCGCCTGCAGACGTCGCTGGCGCTGACCCAGATCGACATGGGGGCGCTATGCCGCGCGCTTGGCTGGCCTGAGTTCAAGGGCACCATCGGTGGCGCCATTCCTTCGATGCGCTACGTGGACGACCGCATGGAGATGGGGGGTGGCCTTTCGCTCAACGTCTTCGACGGCTTCGTTGACATCACTCGCATGACTGTCTCGCAACCCTTTGGGATTGCTCCGGTTCTCACCGGCGACATCGCGCTGCGCCAGCTCGATCTCGCACTGCTCACCTCGGTGTTCGACTTTGGCAGCATCACCGGTCGTCTCGACGGTGCGTTGATCGGTCTTCGTCTGGTCGCCTGGAAACCGGCTGCATTCAAAGCCAGTTTCACGGCGAACGACGGTGGCCGGATCAGTCAGAAGGCCGTCAACAATCTCACCGCCGTCGGCGGCGGTGGTATCGCGGGCGGTATTCAGGGCACCGTGCTGAAGATCTTCAAGACGTTCGGCTACAAGCGCATCGGGCTGACCTGTGTGCTCAAGGGCGACGTGTGTTCCATGGGTGGGCTGGGCAATGCGAAGGATGGCTACACTATCGTCGAAGGCAGCGGCTTGCCGCGCCTCACGGTGGTGGGCCATCAGAGGGAGGTCGACTGGCCGACCCTGGTAAGGCGCTTGCAGGCGGCTACGGAAGGTGGTGGACCGGTGGTACGATGATCATTAGAAAGGAAGTTAACAATGATGCGTAAAGCACTGATTGGAGTCGTTACGTCTGCCGCCATCGCCTTGGTCGGATGTGTCACCATCAATGTGTACTTCCCGGAAGCGGCGGCGCAGAAGGCAGCCGACCAGTTTATCGGCAACGTCCTGGACGACAGCGGTGTCGCGCAGCCCGCGCAGGGTTCGGGTACGGCCACGCCGGCCAGGCCTGCGCCAGGTAAGCAGCCCTCCGCCTCGTTGCTCGATCTGGTCATTCCCGCGGCCCAGGCCGCGGACGCTCCCGACATCCAGGTCCGTACACCGCAGACCGACGCGATCCGCGAGCGCATGAAGGCGCGCTTCGGTGGCCAGCTCAAGGCCCTCTTCGACAGCGGTGCCGTGGGCTTCACGGCCAACGGCCAGGTGGCCATTCGCGACGCCGGCTCGTTGCCGTTGGATCAGCGCTCGCAGGCCAACGCAATTGTCGGCCAGGAGAACACCGACCGCGACGCGCTGTACCGTGAGATCGCCCGGGCCAACGGCCACCCCGAGTGGGAAGCACAGATCCGCAAGACCTTCGCTGATGGTTGGGTCCAGCGCTCGCCGTCGGGCTGGTATTATCAGGACGCCGCCGGCGCCTGGAAGCGCAAGTAGGCTCCCGCCAGGAACGCTCGCCGCCGATCCATGTGGCGCGTCCTCCCAGCCAGCCCGGACCCTTGTCGTCCGGGCTTTACGTTTTGAGCGCATGACCGACATCGAAGCCACTATCACCAACCTCAGCCACGACGGCCGGGGTGTTGCCCGCATCGACAACAAGGCCACGTTCGTCTCCGGCGCGCTGCTGGGCGAGCGCGTCGTGCTCCGGTACGTCAAGCGTCACCGCAGTTACGACGATGCCGAAATCGTCAGCGTGATCGAAGCCTCGCCCCATCGCGTCGAGCCGAAGTGCCGGCATTTCGGCCAGTGCAGCGGCTGCTCCCTGCAGCACATGGATCCCGCCGCGCAGATTGCCGCCAAACAGCACGTACTGGCCGAGAATTTCGAGCGGATCGGCAAGGTCACGCCGGCATCCTGGCTGCCGCCGCTGTCCGCCCAGCCCTGGGCCTACCGGCGCAAGGGTCGGTTCTCCGTGCGCTACGTGGCCAAGAAGGAGCGCGTGCTGGTCGGTTTCCGCGACGAATCCAATACCCGCCTCGTCGCCGACATCGACCGTTGCGAGGTGATCCATCCTGCCCTCGGCCCCAAGGTGGGCCTCCTGGCCAACCTGGTCAGCGGCATGGATGCGGCACGCGATATCCCGCAGATCGAGTTCGCGGCGGGCGACGATACCGTTGCCCTGGTGTTCCGTCATCTTTCGCCCTTGTCCGACCGCGATCGCGCCGCCCTGGTGGCTTTCGGCAGCGAGCACGGTTTCGCCATCTACCTGCAATCCGGCAACCAGAGCAGCGTTCATCCGATCTGGCCCGAGGCACCGCGGCTATCGTTCGCCGTCCCGGCCGACAACATCGAACTGGAGTTCCTGCCGCTGGATTTCGTCCAGGTCAATGCGGAAATGAACCAGCTCATGCTGGCGCGGACGATGGAGCTGCTCGACCTGCAGCCGACGGACAGGGTGCTCGATCTATTCTGCGGGCTGGGTAACTTCACCCTTCCGATGGCCCGTCATGCGGCCGAGGTGGTCGGCGTCGAGGGCGAGCACGGTCTGGTCGAGCGTGCCGCGGCCAACGCCGCACGTAATGGACTGGCGAACGTTTCGTTCCGCGTGGCCAACCTCTTCGACGACCAGCGCTCGGCGCCCTGGGCCAGCCAGGCCTGGGACAAGATCCTGCTCGATCCGCCCCGTGCCGGTGCCGACAAGGTATTGGAGTACTTGCCACGCAAGGGCACGAACCGGATTGTCTACGTGTCCTGCCATCCGGGATCGCTGGCTCGCGACGCCGGTATTCTCGTGGCGAAGCACGGCTTCAGACTGGTGTCGGCGGGGGTAATGGACATGTTCCCGCACACCGCGCACGTGGAATCCATCGCGCTGTTCGAGCGCGGCTGAGACAACGGGAGACCCATGGGTATCGAGATCGAACGCAAGTTCCTGCTCGCCAGCGACGACTGGCGTGCCATCGTGGTCCGCAGCGAACGAATCGCCCAGGGCTATCTGTCCGGGTCCGCGGCGATCCAGGCGGGCGTGGTGAAGTGCTCGGTACGCGTGCGGATATCGGGCGAGCTTGCGTGGCTGAACATCAAGTCGGCCACGCTCGGCATATCGCGCCAGGAATTCGAATACCCGATTCCCGTGACCGACGCCGAACGCCTGCTCGCCGACCTCTCCGATGGCGTGCTCGAGAAAGTTCGTCATCATGTCATGCTCGACGGTACACACTTCGAGATCGACGAATTCCTCGGCGCGAACGCGGGGCTCATCGTCGCCGAAGTGGAGCTGGCGCATGCCGATGCCGCATACCCGACGCCGGGCTGGCTCGGTCGTGAGGTGAGCGAGCATGTGCGCTATTTCAACGTCAACCTGATCGACCGGCCTTACGCGCTCTGGTCGTCGGCCGAACGGGAAGGGAAGGAGGACGCAGCATGCTGATCATCGGTCTGTCCGGTACCGAGCTGGCTCCGCACGAGCAGGGGCGCCTCACGGCCCATGGCGTCTCGGGTGTCATCCTGTTTTCGCGCAACTTCGCTTCGCGCGAGCAGGTGACCCGCATGATCGAGTCGATCCGTGCGGTGGCGGGGGAGGACTTCCTCGTTTGCGTCGACCAGGAAGGCGGTCGGGTGCAGCGTTTTCGTGACGGCTTCACCCGGCTGCCGTCGCTGGCCTCGATCGGCAAGCTCTACGACACCGTTCCGTATGAAGCGATCAACCGTGCGGAAGAACATGCCTGGATCATGGCCAGTGAAATGCGCGCGGTGGGCGTCGACTTCAGCTTCGCTCCCGTTGCCGACCTCGGCCGTGGCAGTGCCGCCATCGGCGATCGAGCCTTTCACGCCGATCCGGCCATCGCCGCTGAACTGACGCAGGCCTATGTGCGTGGCATGCACCTGGGCGGCATGGCCGCGGTGCTCAAACACTACCCGGGCCACGGCTCCGTCAAGGAAGATACCCACGAATCCGTGGCCGTCGATACGCGTAGCAAGAACGATATCCTCACCACGGACTTGCTGCCCTTCGTTGCCGGCATCGAAGCGCATGCGGAGGCCGTGATGGCTGCCCACGTGAAATACACCGCCGTGGACGACCAGCCAGCGGGCTATTCCCACGTATGGATCGAAGAGATCCTTCGCGGTGAACTCGGCTTCCGCGGCTGCGTGTTCGGCGACGACATCAGCATGGCCGCGGCCGGCAGCGTCGGCGGCATCGCCGCTCGTGTCGGCGCCAACCTCGATGCGGGCTGCGATCTCGTGCTCGCCTGCTTTCCCGACGTCGTTCCCGAGGCGATCGCGGCGGTCAAGGACCGCCGACTGTCGCTCGCCGAGCGGATCACTCCCTTGCGCGGGGCGATCGGCTCGACATGGGAAGGACTCGTCGACAATCCCCAGCGCGATCGTTTCATCGCGCGCGTGACCGCTTTGGAGCTGTAATCCACCCATGACCGCCACCGCTTCGCTCGACTATGCGCTTGCGCACTCCGACGTCCTGTTCACCCGCGAGCAGCTCGATACCGAAATCGTCCGTATGGGTCGCGACATCGACGCGGCCCTGGACGGCGAGGTTCCCGTCTTCCTTACCGTGATGCACGGCGCGCTCATCTTCGCCGGTCAGCTGGCTTTCGCCATCCGCACGGACCTCGAATTCGACTATGTACACGCGACCCGCTATCGCGGCGAGACCAGTGGCAGCGACCTGCACTGGCTGCGCAGGCCGCAGGTGCCGTTGCACGAGCGTACGGTGGTGCTCGTCGACGACATCCTCGACGAAGGCCATACGCTGAAGGCCGTGCGCGACGCCTGCCTGGACATGGGGGCGAAGCGCGTTCTGCTCGCGGTGCTCTGCACCAAGCTGCACGATCGCCGTGCGCATGGCATCGAAGCGGATTTCAACGGTGTCGACCTGCCGGACCGCTACGTGTTCGGTTACGGCATGGACTACCACGAGCAGGCCCGCAACCTGCCGGACATCTACGCGCTGAAGGACTGACGCCATGTCGATCGATCTGGCCGTCATTGGCGGCAGCGGGCTCTATCAGTTCGAAGGACTGGAAAACACGGAGCGGCACGCGGTGGAGACGCCGTTCGGGCCGGCCTCGGGCGACATCGTCACCGGCGACTTCGGCGGCAAGCGTCTGGCCTTCCTGGCACGCCATGGCGAGAGCCATACGGTACCGCCGCACCGCGTGAATTACCGGGCCAACCTCTGGGCGTTGCATTCGCTGGGCGCTCGCCGCGTCGTGGCGGTCAATGCCGTGGGCGGTATCCGTGACGACATGGGTCCACGCGTCCTGGTGGTGCCTGACCAGATCGTCGATTACTCCCATGGCCGTTACACCAGCTTCAATGACGTGGAAGGGGCGGAAGTCCGCCATATCGATTTCAGCGAGCCCTATACCGAAAGCCTGCGCCAGGCGATTCTGGCCGCCGCCCGTGCCGAAGGCCTGGCGATCATCGACGGCGGCTGTCATGGGATCACCCAGGGACCGCGCCTGGAGACCCGCGCCGAGATCGCCCGGATGAAGCGCGATGGCTGCGATCTGGTCGGGATGACCGGCATGCCCGAGGCCGTGCTGGCGCGCGAACTGGATATCGAATTCGCCTGCCTTGCGCTGGTCGCCAACTACGCCGCCGGTGCGGGTGACGAGGCCGAAATCAGCATCGAAGAGATCTTCGCGCACCTCGCCGCAGCCACAGCGAACGTGCCGCCTATTCTCGGTCGCCTCCTCGCTGGGGTCTGATTTTCGGCGATCGACTGGGAAAAAGTCGCAGTTGCGCTTTGCCTGCGAACTTGTCGATACTTCGCCTGCGCCGCGGGGGCAGGCCAAGGGGATCCATGGGGAACGCCTCGCCAACGCAGGGGCGCTTCCAATCCATGTCCAGAGGTTTCCGCATGCGTTTCGGTACGGTCAAGTGGTTCAACGACGCCAAGGGTTTCGGTTTCATCGCGCCTGAGGACGGTGGGGAGGACGTGTTCGTCCACTTTTCTGCGATCAACTCCAAGGGCTTCCGCAGCCTGCAGGAAGGCCAGCGCGTACAATTTGAAGTCACCACGGGCCCGAAGGGCGCGCAGGCTTCGGGCGTCGAAATCGCGGCGTAATCGCCGGGATAGCATCGCCAGGAAAACCCCGCATGTGAGTGCGGGGTTTTTTTTGGGCTCTTCGCGGAATGCCGGGGGCGCCGCGGCGGGCGGGGACGTCGCGGCGGACGCGGACGTCGCGGCGCAGAGCCTTCGGTGCCCACCCTCGCTGCTCAGACACGTCCTCCGCGTTTCGTACCGGAAAGGCCGCTGCGCGGCCGTGTACTTATATGGCCTACGGCCGCTCCACTTGTGCGGAACTCGCCTCGAGGGTGGGCACCGAAGGCTCTCCCGAACCCTGAGGTTCGCGTGGGTCGAGCCAAAACGCGCGGCAGCGTCGTCGGCAGGCACGCCGGCACGCAGGCACAGGCGCGAGGACGTGACCGGCAACCGGTGCCAGCAACCGCTTCCGCATCGGCGCGGGTTCCGGGACCGGCCGGTCCCGACGACGGCACCACGCAACGGCTCTCCTTCCCGCTGACCAAGGTCTCCCCGCGAGACGCTAAAGTGTAGAGAGCGACGGCGAAGCCGAGCCCGCGAAGCCGAAGGCGAGCCATGCGCGAGGTGCGAGGTGCGAGGTGCGACGATGCCCGTTGCGGTGGCGCTCACGAAGGCGTCGAGGTGTCGCCGCCGTGGAAGCGGCCGAACAGTCGCGCGCACAACAGGCCCATGAGCAGGACGCCGAGGCCGAGCGCTGCGACATCGCCGGTGGCCCTCCAGTCGAAATTGCCGCCGCGCCGGATGAGTGCGTAGCTGACGACGAGATTGAAGAAGCCCCAGCACACATTGATTGTCGAGGAGGAAAGACCTTTCCCCCGCGGCTTTGCAAACGGACTCTGGAACGCTCTTCCGGTCACCCCGCTGACGAAGTGAGGGATGGCGTTCGTGAAAAAGAGACCCGCGAAGAAATAGGACACGAGATCAAGCCATGCCATTGCTGTGGTTTCCTGGAGCGGGCCGCGATGGGCTCAGAAGTCGGTGAGTCGCTGCAGCAGTCGTATCGCGGCGGCGAGTTCGCTTTGTTCGACGGAAGAAAGTTGCGCGTGCAGGGCGCGGACGAGCCAGTCGTCCTTGGCGGCGCGACTTGCCTTGATGGTCTTGCGAAAGGCCGTTGTCAGGTCGACGAGGGTTTGCCGCCCGTCGGTCGGGTCGGGTCTGCCGGCGATAGCCTTCATTGCTTCGAGCCCGGCCACGGTGATGCGCATGGACTGGGGCCGCACGCCTTCCGCACGAGCCAGCGCCGACACGGTAGCCGCGCCGTCGCGGTCGAGACGGAGCAGGACGGACTTCTGCGACGACGTGAAGTCGCCCGGATGCGATTGCTCCCTTAAGCGCCTGACCAGCTTGCCGCCGGTAATTCGTAGTTCGGCGGCCAGTGAGGCAAGGGATGGGGCTTCGGAGGCGGCAGAGGGTTTGGCCATGGGCGGACGATATCATGAATACAGAAAAACTGTACAGGTAAACTGTATAATGTCGTGGCGAAGTACTAGGGGTCAAGTGAGCGATCGCGCGGGCCAGGGCGGCATCACGCCTACGTGAGAGTCTTCCGAACGCGCTCGGCAGGTCCGCTTTCGGGCTTACGAAGGCTGCGGAAAGGCCGGGCATCACCGAGCGCCTCATCGGGCGAACGTGGGCCCATGCATAGTCGTGGCTCTTCACTCGTCGAATCCCTCGTCGCCATGTCGATCTTTTCGATCGGAACGGCAGCGACCGGCGCATGGTTCGCGCAGAGCCTCGCTGCCGACGCGCAGGTGTCGCGGGTGTTGGCGGCGGATGCGATGGCTGCAAGCCTGGCGGCCCGCATGCGATACAACCGGGCCGGTGTGGCGGGAGGTCACTACACGGTGTCGGTGGATGCGTCGAGCTGCGTTCATGCCTGCGATGCCGCCGCATTGGCCTCCGACGACATGCGGCGCTTCCGCGAAGCACTGACGACACACCTCGGGCCGGCGGCGGACGGCCGGGTGCAATGCGATGTGGCGGAAGCGTGTGACATCCGCATGACCCGGCAGGGGCGAGAGGTGCTGGCATGGCATGTCAGGTTGTGAGAGCCCGTGGCTTCAGCCTCGTCGAGCTGAGCGTGGGGTTGTGTATTGCTTCGATCGTCGCGGTCATGGCAACGACGTCGCTCGCAGCGGCCGGTATCGCATTACAGCGACACCTGATCGCAAGTCGTGATGAAGACCGGGCATGGTTGGCGCTGGCCGCCATCGTCCGCGATCTGCAGCTCGCCGATGAATGGCATATGTGCACGGAGGCGCGTGACTGTCCGGAGAAGGCGATGGCCAGGGAGTACGACATGCCTGCCTTGCTGGCGGGAAACGTCGCGTGGCTGGTCGCGGATGAGCTGCGTCGTTGCGATAACGTCTGCCAGACGTACGTCGACGGCGTTGCGTCGCTCGAGGTAATTGCGGACATTCCCGCGCACGAGGGACTCACTGATCGCCGGCCGCTTCTGCAATGGCACGGGGACCGGGCCCGTGCGTTGGAGATCACCGTGACCCTGCGCGACCGTCGCCGCTTCAGCCAGGTCGTGTCCCGGTGAGGCCCGGGCCCTTGAGGCGCCACCGACAGCCCATCCGCGGATCGATCCTCATCCTTGTGCTCGCGGTGTTAGCCATGCTGACGATCCTGGGCGCCATCCTGTCGCGGTCCGTCTATACGCGGTCGATGGCGCTGCAGGATGCCCGGCGCGGTGGCACCTCACACGTGTCGCATGCGACCATCGGGGAGGGCGCAAACGGTGCGCCGTAGAACGAGGATGTCCATGGACCGCAGACGATTCCTGCAGGGGGCGACGATCGCGTCCGGGGTGGCCCTTGCTACCAAGAGCCTTGCCAGGGGCGAGCCGCCGGCGGCATCGGGTGGGATGGTTCCGCGCGTCTGCTCCACCTGGGACTTCGGCGTCGCCGCCAATCAGGCAGCGTGGAAAGTCCTCTCGGGGGGTGGCCGCGCACTGGATGCGGTGGAGCAGGGCGCGCGCGTTCCCGAAGCGGATCTGCGCAATCACAGTGTCGGCCGCGCCGGTTATCCGGATCGCGACGGCAAGGTGACCCTGGACGCCAGCATCATGGACGAGCACGGCAACTGCGGCGCGGTGGCCGCAATGGAACACATCGCGCACCCCATTTCCGTGGCACGCCGCGTGATGGAACGCACGCCGCACGTGTTGCTCGTCGGTGACGGCGCCACGCAGTTCGCGATCGAACAGGGCTTCCCCCGCGAGGAACTATTGACCCCGGAATCGGATAAGGCCTGGCACGAATGGCTGAAGACGGCGAAGTACAAGCCGTCTGCCAACAGCGAGGTCAAGACCTATAATGCCGGTCCGGGCGGAACGCCGGGCGATGCAAGCAATCACGACACCATCGGCATGCTCGCGATCGACGCGAAGGGCAACCTGTCCGGTGCCTGCACGACCAGCGGTATGGCCTGGAAGATCCACGGTCGCGTCGGTGACAGTCCGATCATCGGCGCGGGTCTTTACGTCGATAACGATATCGGCGGCGCGACATCCACCGGCGTCGGTGAGGAAGTGATCCGCAACGTCGGCAGCTTCCTCGTGGTTGAACTCATGCGTCAGGGCCGATCGCCCGAGGATGCCTGCCGGGAGGCGGTCGAGCGCATCCTCCGCCGCAAGCCGGACGCGAAGGATCTCCAGGTCGGCTTCCTTGCCATGGACAAGAAAGGCAACGTCGGCGCGTGGGCAATCCAGTCCGGCTTCTCTTACGCGGTGTGCGATGCGAAGAAGCAGGACACCCTGATTCCCGGCAAGAGCACGTATTGACCATGGCTCTACTGGAAGTTGCCGCGAACTCGATCGCTTCCGCTTTCGCCGCGCAGTCCGGTGGCGCCGGGCGCGTGGAGCTATGTGCGAGCCTGGACGAAGGTGGCGTGACGCCGTCCCACGGCACGATCGCACTGGCACGGGAGGGTCTGGACATCCCTCTCTACGTGCTGGTCCGGCCGCGCGCGGGAAACTTTCTTTACGAGAACGCCGAGATCGAATCCATGCTCGACGACATTGCCCACTGCGCGGACCTCGGTTGCGATGGCGTGGTCGTCGGTGCACTGACCGCCGAGGGCGAAGTGGATGCCGAGGCCTGCCAGTTGTTCCTGCAGGCTGCCGGTTCGATGGGCGTCACCTTCCATCGTGCCTTCGATCTCGTCGCCGATCGCAGCGCGGCGCTGGAGACGGTGATCGAACTGGGCTTCGAACGTGTGCTCACCTCAGGCGGCATGCACAGCGCCGTGGCGGGTGCTTCGTCCATCGCGCGCCTGGTGGCACAGGCGGGCGGTCGCATCGTCGTCATGCCTGGCGCGGGCATCGAGCCCGACAACGTGGCCGCGTTGCGTAATGTGACCCGAGCACGCGAATTCCACGCCTCCGCCAAGCGTCGCCTGCCGTCCGGGATGCGTCGAACGCCCTCGGACGATCTCGGCATGGGCGGCGGTGAGATTCGTACCGATGAAGAAACCGTTCGTGCGCTGGTTGCGGCGCTGAGCTGAACTAGGGGAATCCCGTGAAGCGTCTCACCTACCGCCTTGCCGTCGCCAGCCTGATTGGCCTCGCAGCCCACACCTCGGCCGTCATCGCCGCCGAAAGCGTTCGTTATCTTGCCCCGGGTAAATCACCGGTGACCCTCGACGAGAAGTCCCTCGCCGCGATGCCGCGCGTGACTGTGCAGGCGGGTTCGCATGGTGACGCACCGAGCGCGTGGGAAGGCGTTGCGCTGGTCGAGGTACTGCGCGCCGAAGGTGCACCGCTTGGCAAGGCGCTACGCGGCGATGCGCTGGCGAACTACGTCAGAGTGACCGCGACGGATGGGTATCAGGTGGTCTTCGGGCTGGGTGAACTCGATGCCGACATGGGTGCGGCACGGGTCGTTCTGGTCGATCGGCATGAGGGGAAGCCACTCGATGAGAAGGACGGGCCGTTGCGGCTGGTCGTGCCGGGGGATCAGAGAGCGGCGCGTTGGGTTCGGAGTGTTTCGACGATCGAGCTGATCAGCGCGTCGACGCGGCCGCCGAAGCCTTGAGGCTGAGGCGACCTGCTTTCGCCGATGAATCGGCTCCTACCGAGCAGGAGCTAGCCGATTCATCGGTGATGCTTTTCAGGAGGAACTGACAGGCGTGAGCAGCTTCAGTCCGCTGCCGACGAGGGACAGCTGCCCGTCCGGTAGCGCGTCCGTGCTGCCGCTATCCTTGCGGTCTTCCTTTACCCAGTCAGCCGTTTCCTTCGGGCCCGGCACGTAGGCAGTCCACTGCCCGTACGTGTCGGCGGCGGCGCCATTGCGGTTGAGTCTGAACATCACCGGCGCGCGGACAATATAGAACGGGTCGTTCGCGTGCGGCCCGCTGCTCGGAATGTGGAAGGTCCAGTCCCTGGCCGCGAGTACGCTCGGACCGGCAAGGGCCTTGCGCCAGACGCGCATATCGGGATCGGATCCCACCACGCCCAGGTTCACCTGCTCGGCGCTGACATCGACCACCTTGCCGTCGTGTCCGACCTTCATCAACAGGATGACGACGCCCTCGACGCGATCGGTCACGGCGGCCATGGGATAGCCGGGCGCCTTTCGCTCGGCATAGCTGATCTGCTCGCCGTCCTTGTGTTCGTCACCGAACGTGGCACCCGCGACGCGGGCGACGAAGTCGCTGCTGTCGGCACCTTCACGACGCGCCACGATGCGCAAGCTCATGGGCGCTCGTGCATTGACGGCGTGGCCGTCACGCAGGACCGGCTCGAAACGCCACGCGGCAGCTGTGTTCTGGACCAGGCCGAGCACGTCGGCGGGCACTTTGTCTTTCTTGTCGATCTCATAGGAGGCCACGCTGCCATCCGGCGCGACGGTGACGCTGCCGGTGAGGATCATGCTGGCCTCGACGCGCTTGCGCACCGCACCGGGGCCGCCGGCACTCGCCACGCCGGCGATGGCCAGGGCTGCCAAACCAACGAATAGACGCTTCATGCGCTTCTCCATGTCAGGTGGTCCGCAAAGTATGCCAGCTAGCGTATGTCAGGAACGAGACCGGCTGGTGTAGCGGCCACAATCTGCCGGCCGGGGGCGGCGGTGACCTCGTAAAGTCCGGTGAGGGTGCCAAAGGCGGGCAACATGCCGACATCGCGGTCGAAGACGAACGCAGGCAGACGATGCCTGCGCCAGCCGTCGCGGATGACGACGCCGGGATGTACGTGGCCGGCCAGCGTGTACCCGGTAGTGTGCGGATGCGGATGGTGCGAGAACACGAACGGCGCGACATCGAGCCGGTCCGGGACCACGTCGATACCGAGCGAGCGAACATCGAAGTGGCGATCATGGTTGCCGGCGATCAGCAGCACGTCGATGTCCGCGTGGAAGCGGCGCCACGCACGCACACGGTCCACCCACGCACTCCGTTCCGTGGCGGCACCGTGGACGAGGTCGCCGAGGACGACGAGACGTTCCGGTGCGAACTCGTGAATCAGGGCATCCAGGCGTGCGAGGTCGTCGTCGGTGTCGCCACTGGGAACGGCGATGCCCGCGCGACGGAAGACGGCACCCTTGCCGAAATGCACGTCGGACACGAGCAGGGTACGCGCGGCTGCCCAGTACACCGCGCGCTGCGCGTGCAGCGTGAGGCGTTCACCGGCGACGACGATGTCGAGCGTCATCATGTGTCGGCATCCGCTTCGAGCGTGGCCCGCATGCGTTCGACGCGACTCTTCCAGTCATCGGTGGCAATGCCACCGCGCAGGCGTTCGACCCATAGCGGAAAGGCGAATGGGCTGAGTCGTTTCGGTTCGCGCCAGAGCAGGTGCGAGCGCGCGACCCGCAGCAGGCACGCGCGTAACCGCGTGTAGTCGAGTTGCTGGTCGAGCACCTCGCGCTCGGCTTGCCAGAGGAGAGGGTGGGTCGGGTCGTGCCGGCGCAGGACGTCGAACAGCAGGCCACTCGATACCTGGAGTTGTCGCAACGTCTTGCCCGCGGCGGGATAGCCGTTGAAAACGAGCCCCGCGACACGAGCTATCTCGCGGAACTGACGGCGAGCCAGTTCGGTGAGGTTGACGCTGGCCAGGATATCCGTGCGCAGGCGCGCCGGATGCAGCAACTGCCGCACCGCCTCGGCGTCGAGCGTCGGCATGCGCGCCGCCGTGAGGGCCAGGCCGTAATCATTCACCGCGTAACCATAGTCGCCGGGATGGAGGCGGGCGAGACGATAGGCCAGCAGGGCAGCGAGGCCCTCGTGCGCGAGGCGTCCAGCGAAGGGAAACAGGAACAGATAGTCACCCTCGCGCGTGCGGGTACGTTCGCATAGCGTTTCGTCGACGGCAGGAACGGCGGAGCGACGTCGCTGGATCGCGAGCAGGGGAGCGAGGGTGCGCATTTCGGCACTGTGCGGAGCGCCTTCGGCCAGGGTGCGGCGAAGTTCGTCCGAGAGTTCGCCGGAAAGCGGAAGGCGTCCGCCCATCCAGCGCGGAACACCGCCACGGCGGTTCGGTGCGGCGCGCACGTAGGCGGTCATGTCCCGGATGCGTACGAGCTCGAGATTGCGGCCCGCGAAGAGGAAGCGATCGCCGGGCCGGAGTCGCGACAGGAAGCTCTCCTCGACCGTGCCCAGTCGCGCACCCTTCATGTAACGCACCTGGAGGCTCCCGTCCGAGGTGATCGTGCCGATCGACAACCGGTGCATGCGTGCGATGCGTCCGCTCTCGACGTGATAGCGGCCGTCGGTTTCGACCAGCTTCCGGTATTCGGGATAACTCGCCAGCGCCGTACCGCCGGTGCGCAGATAGGCGAGCACGGCGTCGAACCGTTCACGGGGAAATTTCGCGTACGCGAACGAGGACGTGATCTCCGCATACGCCTCGTCCGCTGTGAAGCCACCACCAAGGGCCATCGTGAGGAGGTGCTGGGCAAGGACATCGAGACAACCGCGCATCGGGTGGCGTGGTTCGAGGTGATCTTCCGCGAGTGCGCGCCGGGCCGCGGCGATCTCCGCCAGCTCCAGCAGATGGGTCGGCACGCAGAGAATGCGCGAAGGCATACCCGGCTGGTGTCCACTTCGGCCGGCGCGTTGCAACAGGCGGGCAATGCTCTTGGGGCTTCCTACCTGCAGTACCTGCTCCACGCTGGAGAAGTCCACGCCGAGATCGAGGCTCGACGTCGCGACGACACAACGCAGCGTGCCCCGTCGCAAGGCCTCCTCCGTGGCGAAGCGCAGCTTCGGATCGATGGAGCCGTGATGCAGCGCGAGCGTCTCCAGCGGCTCTGGCCAGACCGACGCCAGCGCCTCGTGCCACAGCTCGGCTTGTGAACGCGTGTTGGCGAACACGAGACTTGTCTTTGCCGCGAGTACGGCGCCCAGCACGCGCGGCAGTTGCGACAGGCCAAGGTGACCTGCCCAGGGGAATCGCTCACCGCCTTCGGGGAGTGCCGTGTCGATATAGGTTTTCTTACGCGAGCTGCCCCCGATGAGGACGCCGTCGCCAGCCAGCGCGTGGAGTGCTTCGTCGAGGTTGCCGAGCGTCGCGGAAAGGCCCCAGCTGCGCAGTGCCGGCAGCCAGTGCCGCAGGCGCGCGAGACCGAGTTGTAGCAGGGTGCCGCGCTTGTTGCCGATGAGTTCGTGCCACTCATCGATGACGATGCCGCGCAGGTGGGCGAAACGCTCGCGCGCGTCGGGGTAGCTGAGCAACAGGGCGAGGCTTTCCGGCGTGGTCACCAGCAGCTCGCACGCGCCGCGGCGCAGTTTTGCACGTTCGGAACTACCGCTGTCACCGGTGCGCCGGAGCACTCGCCAAGGGAGCTCCATGGCCTCGACAGCAGCGGTGAGATGTTGCGTCGTGTCGGTGGCGAGCGAGCGAAGAGGCGTGATCCAGAGCAGTTGCAGCCCCGTCTGTGGGCGCAGTACCGCATCGATCAACGGCCCACCCGCGGCGGCGAGCGTTTTCCCCGTACCGGTGGGCGCATGGACGAGCCCGTTCCTGCCTTCCGCCCAGGCTCGCCATGCTGCCCGTTGAAACGCCGCTGGCCGCCGCTCCTGCGCGGCAAACCAGGCGACGAGACGGGCCTCAGCCCGTCGCCAGGCGGCGGAGGTCGTCGAGTTTGTCGGCATCGCGGATCGCGAGGTCGGTTCGCCAGCGGAGAATGCGCGGGAAGCGCACGGCCACGCCCGCCTTGTGTCGGCCGGAGGCTTGGATCGCCTCGAAGGCGAGTTCGAAAACGTGCGTCGGTTCCACCGAGCGGACGGGCCCGAAACGGTCGACGGTGTGCGCGCGGATCCAGCGGTCGAGACGGCCGATTTCATCGTCGTCGAGTCCGGAGTACGCCTTGGCGACCGGCACGAGTGCGTCGCCGTCCCATACGCCGAAGGTGTAGTCGGTGAAGAGTCCGGATCGGCGCCCGTGTCCCGGCTGGGCATAGAGCAGCACGGCGTCCACCGTGTAGGGGTCGACCTTCCATTTCCACCAGTCGCCACGTTTACGGCCGACACGGTAGGGCGAATCCAGGCGCTTCAGCATCAGCCCTTCGGTCTGGCGCTCGCGTGACTCGGTACGTACCGTCGTGAGTGCTTCCCAGTGCTCGGCTGTGACGGCGGGTGAAAGCATCAGTGTGGGCCCATGGCCGGCGACCAGCGCCTCCAGGGTGGCGCGGCGACGGTGGAGCGGTTGCTCGCGGAGATCGTTGCCACCGAACTCCAGCACGTCGTAAACCATCAGTCGCACCGGCGTGTCGGCGAGCAGCTTCGGGCCTGGCTTGAGCTTGCCGATACGTTTCTGCAAGGCGGCGAAGGGTAAGGGCTTATCGCTGTCGAAAGCCCACGCGAGGATCTCGCCGTCGAGGACGCAGCCGTCGGGAAGTTCGAGCGCAGCCCGCTCGATTTCGGGAAAGCGGCCATCGAGCCGCTCTTCACCGCGCGACCAGATGAGCGCGCCGCCGTCGCGTCGCATCAGCTGTGCGCGGATACCGTCCCACTTCCACTCGGCCAGCCAGTCCTTGCTTTCGCCCAGGCTGGCGACGTCGTGCTCCAGCGGTGAGGCGAGGAAGAACGGGTAGGGCCGTTCCCCGGCATGCTCGTCGTCGCGCTCGGGCCCGGCGAGGGCCTCGAAGGCGGCGGCGCCGGGTTTCCAGGTGCCGGTCAGGCGGTGTGCAATGAGGTCCGTCGGTAGCGACGACCACTGCGCGATGGCTTGCACGACGAGGCGGTGCGACACGCCGACGCGCAGCGAACCGGTCAGAAGCTTGTTGACGAGGAACAGCTGATCCCGAGGCAGCGCGTGCCACCATTGGCGAAGGACGTCCATTCGCTCGATCGATTCCAGCTTTCCAAGGGACGGCAGCCGCGTTTCCATCCACACGTGCAGTGGTGTGTCGTCGGCAGTTTCCTCGGGCGCCGGCAGCATCAGCGCTACCGTTTCGGCGAGGTCGCCGACATGCGCGTAGCAATCGTCGATAAGCCAGTCCGCATAGCCGGTTTCGGCAGCGAGGGCGAGGCGGAGCTCCGTCGACGTGGCGGTGCGTTTCAGTTTGCCACCGCCAAGGACGTACACCGCCCATGCAGCGTCTTCGGGCGGAGCGTTCCTGAAATACGCGGCCATCGCATCGCGTTTGGCCGACGTGGAAGCGGTGCGGTCGAGTGCCTCGAATAACACGGCAAAGCGGCGCATCAGTCGCCTTCCTCGCTGTCGCGCACGTCCGACACCGTGCCACCCAGCGAGCGCAGCGGGCGTGCATCGTGCCCGGTTTCGCGCAGATGACGAATGAGCGCTTCGCCATCGCCGTGCGTCACGTAGATCCGCTTCGCGCCACAGTCGCGCACGCTTTGCAGCAGACCCGGCCAGTCGGCGTGATCGGAAACCACGAAGCCACGGTCGTAGCCGCGACGGCGCCGTGCGCCACGCACCTGCATCCACCCCGAGGCAAATCCCGTGGAGGCCTTGGCGAAGCGACGCATCCAGGGCGAACCAGCGGCGGACGGTGGCGCCATGACCAACTCGCCGGCGAAATCCTTGCCTCGCGCGGACTCGCTCACAGCCTGGGTGGGAAGCATGCGAACGCCGGCCTCGCGATACGCCTCGACCAGCCGTAGCATCGCGCCGTGGAGGTGGACGGTGCGGTCGCTGCGCGCGGCGAGCTCGGCGAGAATGCGCTGGGCTTTGCCTAACGCATAGCAGAAGAGGACGGCGGGCACCGCGCGTTCGGCGCACTCTTCAAGCCACGCCAGCATGTCGTCGATAACCGCATGCATCGGCGGCCAGCGGTAGATCGGCAGGCCGAAGGTGGATTCGGTGACGAACACATCACAGGGCACGGGCTCAAAGGGCACGCACGTGGGATCGGGGTCGCGTTTGTAGTCTCCGGACACGACGGCGACCAACCCGCGTCCCTCGATCCGCACCTGTGCGGCGCCGAGCACGTGACCGGAAGGATGCAGCGAGAGGCGTGTGTCGCCCATCGTGAACGACTCGCCATACGCATGGTCGCGGATCGTCGCCGTCGCGCCCAGGCGTTCGCGCATGAGTCCGATGCCGGCGCTGGCAACGTGATACAGCTCGCTACCCGAACGCGCGTGGTCGCCGTGGGCATGAGTAACTACGGCGCGAGGCACCGGCAGCATGGGATCGATGAAGAAATCTCCCGCCGGGCAGTACAGGCCTTCGGGGCGCGGCAGAAGCAGATCGCTGTCCATCGCCGAACAGTAGGAGGCAAGTCGTCAACGCAGCGACAAGCTCCATGCAGGAGCCGATTCATCGGCGATAACCAGCCTGCCCCAACTCCCATCGCCGGCATAGCCGGCTCCCACACAAAGCTCGGACCCTTCAGGCCACGAACTGAAGCCTTGCCAGCTCCGCGTAAAGGCCGCCTTCACGCAATAGCGCCTCATGGGTGCCTTGGGCGACGATCCGTCCGCCGTCCATCACGACGATGCGGTCGGCGCGCTGCACGGTGGCCAGACGATGGGCGATGACCAGGGTGGTGCGGCCCTTCTCGAGGCGCTCGAGGGCGTGCTGGATAGCCGCCTCGGATTGGGCGTCGAGTGCCGACGTGGCTTCATCGAGCAGCAGCAGCGGTGCATCACGCAGGATGGCGCGTGCGATGGCGATGCGCTGCTTCTGTCCGCCGGAAAGACGCACGCCGCGCTCGCCGAGCAGGGCTTCGTAGCCTTCGGGAAGGGCCTGGATGAAGCCATCGGCTTCCGCCAACCGCGCCGCTTCGCGCACCTCGTCGTCGCTCGCGTCCTCGCGACCGAAACGGATATTGTTCGCGGCGCTGCCACCGAAGATCACGGTCTCCTGGGGTACCAGGGCGATCGCGCCGCGCAGTTCGGGAAGCGCCAGCGCACGCAGCTCGACGCCGTCGAAACGGATCGAACCCGATACCGGATCGTGGAAGCGCAGCAGCAGACTGAACACCGTGCTCTTGCCGGCACCCGAGGGGCCGACGAGGGCGACGGTTTCGCCAGGCGCGATCTCGAGATCGAAGTCGGACAGGGCAGCCACGTCCGGTCGTGAGGGATAACGGAATTCCACGTGGTCGAAGCGAAGCGCGCCTGTTACCGGCGTCGGCAGCGGCTCGGGCGCGTCGGGTGTGGCGATGCTCGCCTTTTCCGCGAAAAGCTCGCCAATACGTTCCATCGCACCGGCCGCCTGCAGCACGTCGCCCCATACTTCCGACAACCCGGCGACGGAGCCGGCAGCGAAGATGGCGTACACCACGAACTGGGTCAGCACGCCAGGCTCGAGTTCCCCGGCGATGACATCGCGAGCACCGGCCCAGAGCACCAGGGTAATCGCGCCGAAGATCAGCACGATCACCGCGGCGGTCAGCATCGAGCGCATGCCGATGCGGCGACGCGCCGTGGCGAGTGCGAGGGCGATGGCGTTCGCATAGCGACGGCTCTCGACCGGCTCGCGGGCATAGGCCTTCACCGTCTGCGCCGCATTGAGCGTCTCATTCGCGACGGCGGCGGCATCGGCCAGGCGATCCTGGCTGGTGCGCGACAGCTTCTGCACCCGACGGCCGAAGACGAGGATCGGCAGCATCACGGCGGGGATGACCAGGGCCGTGAGGCCGGCCAGACGAGGACTGGTCCAGGCCATGGCCGCTGCCGAGCCGATGAGCATGACGGTACTGCGCAGCGCCACCGAGATGCCCGAGCCGACCAGGGTCTGCACCAGTTCGGTATCCGTGCCCAGGCGCGAGGTGAGCTCGCCTACGCGGGTGCTTTCGTAGAAGCCGACATCGAGATGGATCACGTGCCGGTACAGCGTGCTGCGAAGGGCGGCGAGCGAGCGTTCGCCGAGCAGGGCGATGAAGAAGTAGCGCGCCGCGGTGGCAAGGGCGAGCACCACGGCGACCCCGAACAGGCCCAGGAAGGTCCCGTTGATCGTCGCCAGGTTCGAGGCAAGGAAACCCTTGTCGACGATATGGCGCAAGGCGACCGGAACTAATAGTGAGGCGCCGGAGGAAATGCCGAGGAAGACCAGCCAGCCGACGGCCAGGGCCTTGTGGGGCTTGAGGAAGGGCCAGAGATTGCGCAGTGCACCGATGTTCCGTGACTTCTCCCTGCGTTCGGTGGTCATGCGCCGCTCTTTGCTATGGTCATTCGCCAACGAATGGGGCCGGCCGGTGCAGTATTCAATCGAGCCGGCGCGGCTGGATGCGCCCCCGGCTGAGGTCGATCATGCGCGCGGCGATGGCGTCGAGGCGGTCCGCCGGGGCGAGCACGGTCAATTCCGCCCCGTCGGCGACGAAGATCTCCTGTTCGAGCACCCCGTCCATCTCACGGATCCGTGCCGTGACGAGCGCCAGCTCGGCGAAGTCGCAGTGGATGAACAGCCGACCCGTCGCGACGATCGCCACGCGAGGGGCGAGGCGCAGGCATTCCGCCGCCGTACCGCCGTAGGCCCGGGCGAGCCCACCCGCGCCCAGCTTGATGCCGCCATACCAGCGGGTGACCACGACGACCACACGGTCACAGCCCTGGCCGTCGATGGCCTGCAACATGGGGCGGCCGGCCGTGCCGCCGGGCTCGCCGTCGTCGTTGAAGCGGTAGGCGTCGCCGATGCGATAGGACCAGCAGTTGTGCGTCGCCGCCGTATCGCTGACGGTCTCGATGAAGGCGAGTGCCTCCGTGATACTGCCGACCGGCGCAGCCTGGGCGAGGAAGCGGCTCTTGCGAATGTCTTCCTCGTGCCGCCAGGGCGACGCGAGGGTTTCCAGCGGGGCGTTCAAGGGTTCAGGTCACGCAGGTCTTGGGGCAGGTCGTAGTGCGGATAGCGTTGGCGAAAATCTTTCAGCTCGCGCAGGGCCCGGGCACGGTCGCCGCTGCCCAGAAGGCGGCGGATTTCGCCGATGCGGTCGTCCGGACCGAGGCTGGCGGCGCTGTCTGCTTCGACACGCGCCGGGGCAGACATCGTCTGGCGCAGCATGCCGGAAGCTGCCGGACGCGCCATCTCGTACTGCTCTGACGCCGGTTGCTGCGGTGCCGGGGCAGGGGCGGCGGAGACGGTGACTGGCTCGGGAGCAGGCGGCGACGCCGGAGCGGATGGTGTGGGCGGCTCTGGTGGTTCTGGCGGTGCGGCGGGCGCCGACGGTGGCGGTGGCGCCAATACCTTCTTCGCTCCGAACGTAGGTATCGCGGTGCGAGCGACGTGTGCGCGTAGCGTAGGTTTCGCCGCTGAAGCGGCTCCCACAGAAACAGCAGGTTCGCGTGCCGCCGGTGTAGGAGCCGCTTCAGCGGCGATGCTCTTCCCCGCCAGCTTGTCCGCAGCAACCGGCCATGCGGCTGGGGCTGCGGCCGGGGCCATCGACCTTGGCGCAGGCTGCTGTTCGCGAACCTGCCAGGCGACGCCTACGGCGAGGACGAGCACCGCGGCGGATGCCATGGCAACGGGCCAGCGTGGACGACGATTCACCGGTGTCGCACGCGCGGCTTCGGCGAGAACGGCCGCATCGAGGGATGCGTCCGGTTCGACCTTGGGCAGGCGTGCGTACAGCGCGGCGAGTTCGTGCTCGTCGGGCAGATCGTCGTCGCTGGGCGGGGGAGTGGTCGGGTTCATGTCATTCGGCAACGAGTTCGCGGATCCGGGCCATGGCGTAGCGAAGCCGCGATTTTGCGGTTTCACGGCCCACACCGGTGACGGCGGCGATGTCCTCCAGGGAAAGTTCGTTCTCCATGCGCAGCACGAAAGCCGTGCGCTGTTCGTCGGGCAGGCTCTCGATGGCGCGCTGCATGCGCCGACGCAGTTCAAAGTCCGACAGCGCGTGCTCGGGTTGTTCGCGTTCGGGTGCGGCCTGTGTCGCAAATACGGCTTCGGTTTCCTCCGCACCGGCCTGTGGCCGTTGCTTGCGGAAGCTGTCGATCGCCAGGTTGTGCGCGATCTGCAGCAGCCACGTGCTGAACTTCGCTTCGACACGATAGCGCTGACGGGCCGCAATCACACGGCTCCAGGTTTCCTGGAAGAGCTCGTCCGCGGCCGCGCGATCCTTCACTGTCTTGAGGAGGAACCGGTAGAGCGGGCCCTTATGCCGCGCGTAGAGTTCCGTGAAGGCAGCCGCGTCCCCTCCCGCCCAGGCGAGCATCAGTTCGCCATCGTCGGCCAGGGGTGCATCCATGGCCGGGGAGGGTAAGGCATTCGGGTGGTATTCGGCGATGGGCAGGGTCGTGGTTCCGTTGGATCGCCTCAGCGAATAAACGCCCCGGCCACCGGCTGCTCGGTCTGCATCCCGCCCGCCAGCGCCGCCAGCCTCGCCATACGCGCGCGGTAGCCGCCCTCGTCCTTTCCAATCGCCTCACGTGCCAGTGCGGCCACCTTGTCGTACCCGAAGCCATCGACGTATTTCCCGCCACGCAGGTTCTCGGCGAAGGCGGCCACCGCGGCGGCGAAGCGCAGTCGTTCGCTGGGTGCCGTGGCGACGCGTGCGGACAGCGGCTCTTCGATCAGCTTGCTCGTGTCGCCATCGGGTGCCTTGTAGCGAAGACGGAGGAAGCCCAGCTCGTTGCCTTTCGCCGCAGTTGGCGCCTCGCTGCCGTAGCGCAGGGGATCGATTCGAGCGCCTGGCGCACCCTTGAGCGTGATCTCGTAGAGCGCGGTGACATTCGCCCCGGCGCCGATCTCGCCCGCGTCGACGGCATCGTTGTTGAAGTCCTCACGGGCCAGTACGCGCTTCTCGTAACCGATGAGGCGGTATTCGGCGACCACTCCCGGATTGAACTCGACCTGGATCTTCACATCCTTCGCGATGGTCATCAACGTGGCCGACATCGCGTCGACCAGGACACGCCGGCCCTCGTCCAGGCTGTCGATGTAGTGATGACTGCCGTTACCGACATCGGCGAGTTCCACGGCCATTTCGTCGTTGTAGTTGCCCTCGCCAAAGCCGAGCGTAGTCAGTGCGACGCCGCTCTTGCGCTTCTCGGCGATGCGATCCTTGAGTGCCTGCACACCGGTCAGGCCGACGTTGAAATCGCCATCCGTCGCGAGGATGACGCGGTTCACGCCGCCCTTGATGTAACCCTTCGCCGCCTGCGCGTACGCAAGATCGATGCCTGCGGCGCCGTTGGTGGAACCGCCGGCACCCAGTGCATCGATGGCGGCGGTGATTGTCGCGTGCCGATCGCCCGGCGTGGAGGGTAGTGCCACGCAGGTGGCACCGGCATAGGTCACCAGTGAGACGCGGTCCTGTGCGCGGAGCTTCGGCACGATCTGCTTCAGCGACGCCTTCAGCAAGGGGAGCTTGTCGGGCTCGTCCATCGACCCGGAGACGTCGACGAGGAAGACCAGGTTGGCAGCGGGGATCTCGCTGGGTGGCACCTTGTAGCCCTGGATGCCGACCATCAGCAGCTGGCGGCTGCTATTCCACGGCGCGGTTGCCAGTTCGGTGGTCACGCTGAAAGGCCGCGAGCGGTCCGTCGGCGGTGCATAGCCGTAATCGAAGTAGTTGATGAACTCTTCCGTTCGCACGGCGTCCGCGGGGGGCAGGCGTCCTTCGTTGAGCATGTGTCGCACGTTGGTGTACGAGCCGGTGTCCACGTCGATGCTGAAGGTCGACACCGGGTCGTCGGCGGCGAGGTGCACCGCATTAGCGTCGCGATGTCTGTAGTTGTCGCGATCCTCAGGCTGGGCTGGCGCGAGCCCGAGGACGACCACGCCCCCACCGACCCGCGGCCGCATGACCTGGGACTTTGCCATGGCCGGCGAAGCAGCGACCCGGCCGATCGCATCCGCTTCCGCGACCGGTTCGGGAGCCGGCGCCGCGGCGGGCGCAGGCAGTGACATCACGCGCGCCACGGGCGCGACCGGCCGCGCGACCATCGGGATCGGAAAGGGGCGTCCGGGCCCATAGCCGCGAACGGCTTGCTCGCAGGGCGCGTCGTTGATAACGGCGGGCTCAGCCGCCACGCGCTGGCGGGAGGATCCATCGGAAGCGGCGCTTCCCGCGGCGGCGACCAGCCCGGCAAACAGCAGGGGAAGGGTGATGCGTAGCGTATTCATCGTGCGTGGCCTCGTGGGGGACATGCAGATGAAACGTGGCCCGCGCGAAAAGGGGTTAAATCGCGTTCGACGATATGTCCGGGACGACTCAGGCGCGCGAGGGCTCCAGCCGCGCATCGCCTTGCGCGCCGATGCGGTTACGTCCGGAATTCTTCGCTCGGTAGAGAGCGCGGTCGGCGGCGTTGAGCAGATCCAGCGGGCCACCGTTGGCATTGGCCAGCAAGGTGGCGACGCCGATGGTGATGGTCAGCACGCCGAACGGGCTCAGCGGATGCACGATGCCTTGCGCTTCAACCTGCGAACGCAGGTCTTCGGCCAGTGCCACCGCGTCGGGCAAGCGGGTGCCGGGGGCGATCACGGCGAACTCCTCGCCGCCGAAGCGGGCGATGAAATCGCCGGCACGCAGGCCGCGACCGGAGAGCACGGAAGCCAGGGCACGCAGACAATCGTCGCCGGCAAGATGGCCATAGCGGTCGTTGTATTCCTTGAAGAAGTCCACGTCGACCATCAAAAGGGCGATCGGCTCTCGCTGGGCGGGTCGGTGCCATTCGCGCAGGAGGCGTTCGTCCAGCGCGCGACGGTTGGCCAGCCCGGTCAGGCTGTCGGTGAACACCAGCCCCTGCAGCTCGTCGCGGCTGCGCGAGAGGCGATATTCCTCCTCGACGAGATCGACCTGGGCCAGCGTACCGCGCAGGCCGATGCCGATCACCGCGGCGATCGCGCCACCGATACCGAGCGACGGATAGACCGGAATGACCATCAAGCCGAAACCCAGCACGCTCATGGCGAGGAAGGTCGGACTGGCGCTCTGCACGAAGCGGATCAGATACACCGGTGGGTGCCAGTGGCGCTGGGGTTGCCGCGTCATCGTGACGATGAATAGCGCGAGGAAGGGCAGGTCGAGCAAGGCATCCCAGGACGACGTGCCGAAGTCGGGATGGCCGTTGAGGGCGACGTAATGGTTGTACGAGAAACCGGATATCGCGTACACGACGAAGAACGCCATGACCGCGCGGAAAAACGCGTGATCGTCGGCGCGGTCGGTGGCGACGAAGCGCAGCAGCGCGGCGACGGCCAGGCACACGTTCTCGAAGTCGAGCATGTAGGCCACGTCGACGGCTTGCTGGGGGCCGACCGCGCCTTCCAGGGTCACGATGGAGAACGTGCGGATGTAAAACAGCACGCCGAGGAGGCCAGCCAGCACCAGGTCGATCGCCATCGCCCACTTCTTGCGTGCCGCGACCGGTGCGGAGGAGACGGCGACGAGCACCGGCAGCACGTACAGGATGTAGAAGAACATGCTGTCGCCGGGAGCGGGGTTGGAATTGTCCAGCACGTAGTTCTGCCTGGCCGACAGCGACATGCCGATTGTCCATAACCCCAGGCTCGCCAGCAGCAGCCACCAGCGGTGGTCGCGAGGGGTGCCTGACCGCATCCAGGCACGCCACGCGCTACCCATGGCAAGGGCGGCGACCGAGAAGAAAAACGTGTACGAGATCGCCATGCCGCTGGCGGGCAGGACGGCCAGCGCGGCCGCGTGGGCTGCGACGATGGCCGCCGCGGCGATGAGTGCTTTCATGGCGTGCCTCCCCCGACCTGCAACGCACTCATCATATCGGCCGTGGAAGCAAGAAGTTGAGGTTTACTTCCGCCGCACCACCTCTTCGATGTCCTGCGTTTCGAGGACGGTCTTCGGATAGCCGTGCCGTGCCAGCGCGAGCAGGGCACGGCCGATCGTTTCCGTGGTTGCCACCTTATGCGGCATGAGTGCCCGGAAAAGGGGCAGTATCGGGGCCAGTAGCGGGTAAATCATCCGGTAGGCAGGCGTGCGGGATCGCGCGCCATGCCTGGCCTGGATGATCCCGGGCCGGATGACGTGGGTGCGTTTGAACGGTAGCCGTGCCAGGGCATTTTCGGTACGTCCGCGGACCCGAGCCCACATCGTTTTGCCGGATTCGCTGCTATCGGCACCGGCGCCGGACACATAAACGAAGGACATGCCAGGGTTCAATCGGGCCAGCGTGGTCGCAGCGCCCAGGGTCATGTCGTAGGTGAGGTGCGTGTAGGCGGCCTCGTCCATACGGAATGAGCTCACGCCAATGCAGAAGAAGCAGGCATCGAAACCGCCGAGACGATCCTCGATGGCGCGATAGTCGAAGAGGTCGGCGTGGACCAGGTCGGTGAGCCTGGGATGGCTCTCGCCGCTGGGTGATCGCCCGATGGCGACCACCTCGCTCACGTCGGGCGCCAGCAGGCACTCGCGAAGCACACCCTGGCCGACCATGCCGGTGGCACCGAACAGCAGGATCCTCATGGGTGTGTCCTCAGTAGGCAGGAAAGGCGGGAAGGGCGGCGGTGGCGCCGATATCGGTCGAGCGACTGATCGCCAGCCAGCGCTCATCGGTTTCGCGACGTGCCTGCTCCGCCTCGCCCGCGTACTTCGCCGCGTCGCTACCCAGGAGCAGGCGGACCGGTGGACGCGGATGCGCGGCAAGGCGAAGTACCACCTCGGCGACACGCACCGGATCGCCGGTCTCGTTACCGGCGTACCCGGACAGCATGTTGCGGAGGGCACCTACCGTGCTCTCGTAATCGGGCAGGAAAGGCGGGAGGTCAGCGCCCGCGCGGCGCGCCCAATCGGTGCGCATGCCACCCGGCTCGATCGCCGTGACGTGCACGCCCAGCGCGCCGAGCTCAGTGGCGAGCACTTCGGAAAGTCCGCCGACCGCCCATTTCGCGGCCTGGTACGCCGACATGCCGGGCATGCCGATACGGCCACCGACAGAAGAGACGTTGATGACACGGCCGCTGCGACGCTCGCGCATGTGGCTGACGGCGGCGCGGGTGAGGTTGACGACACCGAACAGATTGGTCTCGATCTGCGCGCGGTAGTCGGCAGACGACATCTGTTCGAAGGGAACGAGCTGGCCGTAGCCGGCGTTGTTGACCAGCACATCGAGCTGGCCGAACGCGTCGAGCGTGAAGCGTACGGCGTCGATACACGCGGCCTCGTCGGTGACATCGAGCGCCGTGACTTTAAGCGTCTCGGGGAAGCGGCTGCGGAGATCGTCGAGCGTCTCGACGCGTCGCGCGGTGGCGACCACGCGATGGCCAGCGGCGAGTGCCGCTTCGGCGATATCGCGACCGAGACCGGCGCCGCTGCCGGAAATGAGCCAGACCTGTGACATGGAGAATCCTCGTTATAGTGAGTGAGTACACACTCGATTAATGGCTCAGGAAAAACCTGGATGGAAAGGGCGACTCAGGCGGACCCGATGGCGCGCCAGATGGCTTCGAAGCCGGCCCGCCGGTAGTCGCTGGCTTCAGCGGTGTTCTTTGCCATGAATTGCAGGGTCGTTTCCGCGACGGCGGTGATGATGCCGGCCATGAACCCGATCGGTTGCCCGTGACGCAATACGCCCGACGCCATCCCCTCGTCGAACAAACCGGCGATATCCCCGAAGACACGTTCACCTTCGACGCGCGTGGCCGCCGTAATGCGCTCGGACACCGTGAGCTGGGACATCGCGACGCGAAGGGCGGGTTCGGCCATGCCCCAATCGAGGTAACGATTCCAGACATGTTCGAAGCGCTCTTCGATCGGGGCACGCGAGGGATAGCCCTCATACATCGTGTCGCGCAGGCTGTTTTTCGCGCTCAGGTAGAGCTCGTTGAGCAGGATGTCCTTGTCGGCGAAGTAGGTGAAGATCGAGCCTTCGGCCACCCCGGCCCGCTTTGCGATCAGCGCGGTCGGGGCGCCCATGCCGCGTTCCGCCACGGCTTGCGCGGCGGCGGCGAGGATGGCGGTCCGTTTTTCTTCGCTTTTGAGGCGGGCCATGGGGTATCTATAATAAGTGAGTGCTTGCTCATTATGGAGGCGTGTCGGGATATTGCAAGCACCCCATCGCCGATGAATCGGCTCCTATAAGGAGCTAACAGCAATGAGCGACGCTGTATGAAGCGTCAGGCGGCGCGGATGGCACCCTTGGCGATGACCGGACCGGTGGGCTGACCGGTGGGAGAGCCACCGACCGGTTCCAGGGAGACCGCGAGCGCGGCTGTCGGGCCGAGGCGGTCCAGGAGCGCCTTGGCCAGATGGAAGCGCTTCGGATCGCCGGGCGGGAAGACGCCGACGGAAATCGGTGCGCCGCCGGCCGGAATCAGCCATAGCTCGGTGTTGCGGTCCGAGGCGACGGCGGCCGGGCTGGCCGGCACGACGAGTAACTCGGAACGGTCGATGTCCATGGTGGCCGTCCAGCCGGCAACGCCGTTGTCGCCGGCGATGGTGGAGACCATGAGGACCGAGGGATGCATGGCGACGGGCGGAGGCAACTGCCGGGTCATGGTGATCACCAGCAGGCAGGCGGCCACCGCCGTGGCGCCGACGCCGATCCAGCGCCACAGGCCCAGACTGTCCCAGACACTCGTGCGGGGACGCGACGATTCGCGTGACGGCGTGCCCGCGTCGAAGGCGAGGCGACGACGGATGCCGGCCCAGACATGGGCGGGAGGCGCGATGTCGGTGATTTCCAGGGCCAGTGGCGTGACGTGGCGCTGCCACAACGCCACGGCCGCCGCGGCCTCGGGGCTGGTCTCGACTTCCCGTGCCACCGCGGCTCGCGCGTCGGCATCGAGCAACCCGAGTGCGTACTCGGCGTAGCGCAGGTTGTCTTTGTCGGATTCGAAGGTGCTGTTCATGGATTAAGGCACGCCCTGAGTTGCAGGAGACCGCGACGAATCCAGCTTTTCATGGTGCCCAGGGGCACCTTTGCACGTTCCGCCAACTCGTTATACGTAGCGCCGCCAAAAAAAGCTTCACGAATGGAGCGGCGCTGCTGGGTTTCCAGTTCGGCCAGGCAGGCCTGCAGATGTCGATACTCCTCGTCGCTCTCCGCGCCATGCGCTGGGCCGGGGCCGTCGTCGACGAGGGTCTCCCAATCGACCTCGACCGGACGCAGGTCGGGACGCTGGCGCAGCCGGTCGATGGCCTTGTTGCGGGCGACGGTGACTAGCCAGGTCAGGGCGCTGGAGAGTTTCGCGTCAAAACTGCGGGCGCGTTTCCAGACGGTGACGAAGGCTTCCTGAAGCACCTCTTCGGCCTCCTCACGGTCGCCCATCAGCCGCACGCAGACGCCGAACAGTCGCGATGAGGTGCGCCGGTACAGCTCTTCAAACGCGCGCTGGTCTTCCTCCGCGGTACGTTGCAACAGTCGATTCAGCTCGTCGCGATCGGCGGGGCTGGTGGCTGGCATGCGTGGGTCCTTAAGGCGGGCGGGCGGTCGAACAGTGCAGGCCGATCTATAACATGACCGTGGTGAGCACGTCGCGATCCGCATCCGCCCTTCACATCTTCTCGTATCCACTGTCACGCATTACCGCCGAGGACGAGCACTCCGTGAGGCTACTTTCATCCGCTCCGATGGTCCCCTTCGCCGCGGCCGCCTGCCTGGCCAGCGCCTCCGCCCCTGCCGCCACCGAGCGCTTTGTCGGCGATGCGTACGCGCCCGACAACGGGCAGCTGTTGTACCGCGAGGTCCATACGGTCGGTACCGGGCGCCAGGTGGTGCAGTACCAGTGCCCCGACGGGAAGGCGTTCGCGCGCAAGGTTCTGGAGGGCGGTGGCACGGTCATCGGTCCGGACTTCAGTTTTGTCGATGCGCGTAACGGCGACGCGGAGGGCGTGCGCTCGAGCGGGGGCACCCGCAGCGTTTACGCCAAGCGTGGCGCGGGTGGAGAAGTCGCCAAGCCCCTGCCGGACAAGAAGGACGGCGTGATCGACGCGGGCTTCGACGTTTACGTCCGTACCCACTGGGATAGCGTTGGCAAGCGGGGGGACGGTATTCCCTTCTTGTTGCCGGGCCGCTTCGCCTTCTACGACGTGCGCCTGGTGGACGGGCAGACCAGCGGCGGGGTCCGGCGCATGACGATGAAGCTCGATGCCTGGTACGCCTTCGCGGCACCCACGGTCGTGCTCAGTTACACCACGACCGACCGCACCCTGCGCCGCTTCGAGGGCATGGGCTCGATCCGGGGGGAGAACGGCAAGCTTCGTCCCGTACGTATCGAATTTCCGCCGGACAAGCGCGAAGGCAACATCGCCGACGCCGCCGTGGACGAGGCGCTGGCCACGAAACTCGACGGTCGCTGCACCATCTAGGCCAGGTTCGTGCATCCGTAACCCGTAACGCCCCGTATAGGTAAGGGAACACCACGGGAGCCCGCATGAACGTCCGCCTCAACGCCACGCCCGAGTCACCCCCGGTGGCACTTCGCGTCGGTACGCTGCGCCGATGGTTCGATACCTCTGGCGCCGCGTCGGTCGACGCATCCCGGGGTGACCGTATCGACTGGCTCCGTGCGTCGCCGTTCGTGGTCATGCATCTGGCGTGTATCGGGGCCCTCTGGACGGGCGTGTCGACTGTGGCGATCTGCGTGGCGATCGCCCTGTATGCGGTCCGGATGTTCGCCCTGACGGCCTTCTACCATCGCTATTTCTCGCATCGTACGTTTCGCACGTCGCGTCCGGTGCAGTTCTTCTTCGCCCTGATCGGCGCGAGTTGCGTACAGCGGGGCCCGTTGTGGTGGGCCGCTCATCATCGCCACCACCATCGTCATACCGACACGCCGCTGGATCCCCACTCGCCGGGCGTTCATGGGTTCCTCTGGAGCCACGTCGGCTGGTTTCTGACCCCCAACGGGTTTCGTACCGAGATCGAGCGCGTCCCCGACCTGGCGAAATATCCGGAGCTGCGTTGGCTGGACCGCTACGACACGGCGGTCCCTGTACTGCTCGCCGTCGCGCTATTCGGCCTCGGCAAACTTCTTGAGCATGTGGCGCCGGGCCTCGGCACCACGGGTTGGCAGATGCTGGTGTGGGGCTTCTTCATTTCCACCACCATCCTCTTTCATGCCACGGTGACGATCAACTCGCTCGCGCATCGCTTCGGTCGCCGACGCTTCGATACCGCAGACGACAGCCGCAACAACGTGTGGCTTGCACTGCTGACGTTCGGCGAAGGCTGGCACAACAACCATCACTTCTTTCCCGGCACCGTGCGTCAGGGCTTTCGCTGGTGGGAAATCGACATGACGTACTACGGTCTGCGCGTGATGGCGTGGCTGGGTCTGGTCCATGACCTCAAACCTATCCCCGCCTGGGTCGCCGCGAAGGCGAGGGGCTGACGATGCGCGTTGCCGTCATCGGCTCGGGCATCGCGGGGCTCGCCTCGGCGTGGTTGCTATCGCGCAAGCACGAGGTGACCCTGTTCGAAGCCAATGATTACCCGGGTGGGCATACGCATACCCATGACATCCGGCTCGATGGCCGCGACTACAGGGTAGACACGGGTTTCATTGTGCATAACCGCGCGCATTATCCGTTGTTGTCGGCCTTGTTCGATGAGCTGGGGGTGGCGACCCAGCCGACCGCCATGAGTTTTTCGGTGCGCAACCAGGCCAGCGGTCTCGAGTACAACGCCGCCAACCTCGATACCTTGTTTTGCCAGCGTCGCAACCTGCTCTCACCGCGTTTCCTTGGCATGATTCGCGACCTCATGCGTTTCTACCGCGACGCCCCTCGTTTGCTCGATGACGCCGGCGACGGTCCCACGCTCGGCGAGTACCTGGAACGGGGTGGCTACGGTGTGGCGTTCCGCGACGAGCACCTCGTGCCGATGGCGTCGGCGCTATGGTCGTCCCCGTCGGCAGCGGTGCTCGGCTTTCCGGCGCGATATCTCGTGCAGTTCATGGCCAATCATCAGATGCTGGCCCTCTCCGGCCGACCGGAGTGGCGTGTGGTCACAGGGGGCTCGCGAACCTACGTGGATGCGATGCGCGCCCGCTGGTCGGTGAAGGAATGCCTGAGCACCCCGGTGGTTGCCGTGCGCCGGCATGACGACCGCGCGGAGGTCGTTACGCATGCCGGAACGCATGTCTTCGATGACGTGGTGCTCGCTTGCCACAGCGACCAGGCGCTGGCGCTGCTGCTCGATGCCGACGGGACCGAACGCGCGGTCCTCGGTGCGATGACCTACCAGACCAACGACACCGTGCTGCATACCGACGCCTCCATCCTGCCGCGTTCTCGCAAGGCATGGGCGGCATGGAACGCCTTCGTTCCTGCAGAGCCCGGCGGCGCTTGCACGGTGAGTTACTGCATGAACGTGCTGCAAGGATTCGACTCGCCCGATCCGTTCGTCGTGACCCTGAACCGGACGGACGCCATCGACCCGCGCCGGATCCTCAGGCGCATGAGCTACGCGCATCCGGTGTATACGCATGCGTCCGTCGCTGCACAAAGGCGCAAGACCGAGATCCAGGGGCGCCGTCGCGCATGGTTTGCCGGTGCGTACTGGGGGTGGGGATTCCATGAGGACGGCATGCGCAGCGCCGTGGAACTCGCACGCGATTTCGAGCACGTCCTGGCGGCACGGGGCAGGGCAGTCGCATGAGTGAACGTCTTGCCAGCGCCGTGTACGAAGGCGTCGTGACGCATCACCGCCATGCGCCCCACGAGCACGCCTTCAGCTATCGCATGGCGCAGCTCTACCTGGACCTGGACGAGATCGATCGGGTCTTCGCCGGCCGCTGGCTATGGTCGGCAAAGGGACGCAACGTGGCCGAGTTTCGTCGCTCGGATTACTTCGGTCCACCGGAAATGTCGCTGGCTGACGCCGTGCGCGACCGCGCGAGCGAGTCGATGGGTTATCGCCCGGAGGGTCCGGTGCGCATCCTCACCCACGTGCGCTATGCAGGCATCGTGTTCAACCCCGTGACGTTCTATTACTGCTACCGGCTGGACGGCACGACGCTCGACTGCGTGGTCGCCGAGATTACCAATACCCCCTGGCGCGAACGGCATAGCTACGTGCTTCGCGTGGACGGCCAGGCTGAAGGGCATGTCGTCGACCAGACGTTTCCCAAGGCCTTCCACGTGTCGCCCTTCATGCCGATGGAACGCGAGTATCGCTGGCGCTTCACCCGTCCCGACGACCGGCTCCGCGTGCACATGGACGTGCTGCGCGATGGGGTACGCGAGTTCGACGCCCACCTGTCGCTGCATCGCCGTGAACTGACGGGCGCCTCACTGGCGCGCGTTCTCTGGCGCTATCCGCTGATGACGGCAAAAGTCGTTGGCGCGATCCATTTCGAAGCGCTTCGCCTATGGCTTAAGCGCAATCCCATTCACGATCATCCGGTGAGAAACCCATGAACGCCATCGTCAGCAACGAAGATGCCGCGCCGGCTTCGCGAGGCCTGCGCCTGCTGCGCCATATGTTGCTGGCGCGGATGGATGGCATGCGTCATGGCCGCCTGGTCATCCACGACCCGTTGGGGCGGGTGGAGTGCGGGCAGTCGATGGACGCGGACCCGGGCCTGGTCGTACACGTGCACGTGGATGATCTCGCGTTCTATAGGGCTGTCGCCAGCAACGGCAGTGTCGGAGCTGGCGAGGCCTTCATGGACGGCCTGTGGCGTTGCGACGACCTGGTGGGATTGATTCGCCTGCTCGTGCGCAATCGCGATCTGCTGGACGACATGGAGTCCGGAATGGCACGCCTCGGCGCCCTGGCCATGAAGGCCTGGCACGCGTTGCGGCGGAATACGCGCGAAGGCAGCCGCCGCAACATCGCGGCCCACTACGATCTCGGCAACGACTTCTTCGGCCTGTTTCTCTCGGCGGACCTGATGTATTCGTCCGCGCTGTGGGGCGGCGATGGCGACACGCTGGAAGCGGCCTCGACGCGCAAGCTCGACCGTGTCTGCCAATGGCTGGACCTGAAACCGGGCGATCGCGTCATCGAGATCGGCACCGGTTGGGGCGGCTTCGCCGTGCATGCCGCCCGTCACTACGGCTGCCATGTGACGACGACGACGATCTCGCGCGAGCAGCATGCCCTGGCCGCCACGCGGGTCGACGAGGCCGGCCTGGACGATCGGGTCACGCTACTGCTTGAGGACTATCGGGACCTGACCGGTACGTACGACAAGCTCGTCTCGATCGAGATGATTGAGGCCATCGGCGCGAGCTATCTCGATATCTACTTCGCGAAACTCGGCAGCCTGCTTCGCCCGGGCGGCCGGGCGCTCGTGCAGGCGATCACCATTGAGGACCACCGCTACGCGCAGGCCTTGGCGTCGGTCGATTTCATCAAGCGTCACGTCTTTCCGGGCAGCTTCATTCCCTCGATCAACGCGATGCTCGCTGCGAAGACACGCGTGACGGACCTTGCCCTGGTCCGCCTCGAGGATTTCGGGCTGTCGTACGCGCGGACCCTGGAAGCCTGGCGTGAACGTTTTCTCGCCAGTCTGGCCCAGGTGCGCGGGCAGGGCTTCGACGAACGCTTCATCCGCTCGTGGGAGTTTTATCTCGCCTATTGCGAAGGCGGCTTCCGCGAACGTTCCATCGGCGTATCGCATCTGCTGATGGAGAAGCCGCTGCACGGGAGCGTGTCCGGATGATCGCTGCCTGGTCCAACATCGTTGGCTACCAGCTGGTCTGGTTTGTCGCGGTGATCTACGCCGGGCGCGGCGAGCCATGGCCTGGGGTGATCGCGGCCCTGGTTTTCGTGACGTGGCAGGTAGCCGTATCACCGCAGCGTCGCGCCGCATTGCAGGTACTGGTCATCGCGGTCGTCTGCGGCGTGGTGATCGACGGTCTCGTGCATGGGCTGCGCCTGGCCGACTACGCCGCTGCGGCGCCGGCTTTGCCAGGCGGTGGTGCGCCCTTGTGGATCCTCGGACTCTGGGCGTGTTTCTCGTTGACGCTGGGCGGCCCGTTGCGCGCGCTGGGGACGCGACCGCTGCTTGCCGTCGTACTCGGCGGCATCGGTGGTCCGCTCGCCTACGCGGGTGCTGCGCGCGGATGGGACGCGCTGACGTTTCATGCGCCTGAATGGCAAGCGCTGGCCTTGCTCGGCGTGGGTTGGGCCGTGGCCATGCCCTTGCTCGCGGCACTGAGCCACCGGTGGTCCAGCGCGAGGGCAATCGCATGAGCACGACGAATACCTTGCTGGTTATCTGGTTGGCCGCGGCCTGGTTGATGACGGCGGGCTGGGCCTGGCAACGCCGTCGCACCAACGCAGGCATCGTCGATGTGCTCTGGTCGACCGGCGTCGGTGGGTCCGCGGTGCTGGCCGCACTCATCGGTTCGGGGGCTGCCGGACCACGCCTGGTGATGGCGGTGCTTGGCGGCCTCTGGGGACTTCGGCTCGCCTGGCACCTCTGGCGTCGCGTCTCCGGTGAAGCGGAAGACGGGCGCTATCGCGCGTTGCGCGAGCACTGGAAAGGTAGCCAGGTGAAGTTTTTCGGCTTCTTCCAGTTCCAGGCCTTCCTTGTTGGCCTCTTCGCCGTTCCGTTCCTCGCGGTGGCCGCGAATCCGACCGTGTCGATCACCGGCATGCTTCTGGCTGTCGTCATCTGGGTGGTCAGTGTCGGTGGCGAATCCCTCGCCGATCGACAGCTCGCCGCGTTCCGCGCCGATCCTGCCAACCAGGGTAAAACCTGCCGTACCGGGCTGTGGCGTTACTCGCGCCATCCCAACTACTTCTTCGAGTGGCTGCACTGGTTCGCTTACGTCGTGCTGGCGATCGGATCGCCGCTGTGGTGGCTGGCATGGAGCGGCCCGGTGGTGATGTTCCTGTTCCTGCGCTTCGTCAGCGGCGTGCCCTACACCGAAACGCAAGCCTTGCGTTCTCGCGGTGAGGCCTACCGTCGTTATCAGCGTGACACCCCGATGTTTTTTCCGTGGTTTCCGAAACATGAGAGCGATAACGCATGAATACCGCCGTCAGTCCCGCTTCGTACGTCCGTGAAGATCGCGCCGCGCCCGGTTTGCTTGGCCTTGCCGAGCGCGGCCTCGTTCCCGATGTACTGCTGCGCGCCGGCATCCGCCGGCTATGCGACAAGCGTCTGGCGGAGGAGGGTGCGGGTGGACTTGCCGCGGTGGCCGCGCGCTACCAGAAGCGTATCGACGGGCTGAAGCATAGCGAGGTCGCCATCCATACGGATGCGGCGAACGGTCAGCATTACGAACTGCCGTCGCGCTTCTTCGAACTGTGCCTCGGGCCTCGCCTGAAGTATTCGGGTTGCTACTATCCGACCGGCAGCGAGTCGCTGGCCGAGGCGGAAGAGGCGATGCTTGAGCTGTACGGTACGCGTGCCGAGCTGGCCGACGATCAGTCGATTCTCGAGCTCGGCTGTGGCTGGGGCTCGTTGACCTTGTGGATGGCCCAGCGCTATCCGCGTTCCCGCATTACGGCCGTGTCAAATTCGGCGGGCCAGCGACGCCACATTGAAGCCAGCTGCGCAGCGCGCGGCATTCATAACGTCAACGTAATCACCGCGGACGCGAACACCCTGGAGCTGGGACCGAGCCAGTTCGATCGCTGCGTGTCGGTGGAAATGTTCGAGCACATGCGCAACTACGAAACCCTGCTGTCGCGCGTCGCGCTGTGGTTGCGTCCGGGCGGCAAGTTGTTCGTCCACATCTTCGCCCACCGGACCCTCATGTATCCGTTCGAGACGGAAGGCGAGGACGACTGGATGGGGCGGCACTTCTTCACCGGCGGCCTGATGCCCGCATCGGATACCTTGCTGTGGTTCCAGGGGGACCTGGGCATCGAACGCCGCTGGCACGTCGATGGGACGCACTATCAGCGCACGGCCAATCACTGGCTGGCCAATCAGGATCTGGCGCGTGAAGAGATCATGAAAGTCCTCCAGGGGGCCTACGGTCCGGCGTCCGGCCTGTGGTTCCAGCGCTGGCGGATGTTCTGGATGGCTTGCGCGGAGCTGTTCGGTTACGCCGGTGGCCAGGAGTGGCTGGTGGCCCATTACCGCTTTGCCAAACCGCGCTAGGCTGTCAGAAACGTCCAATCCGGCCAGCTTTGCCTGCGGGTAATGTCACCTATTCCGGATTGTCGCCTTGGAAACGGCGGTCCGCGGTCGCACGATGTGTGGCTTGCAGCAAACCCGCATGAAGGAGATTGCCATGTCCTCCCGTCCCGTTCGTATCCCAGGGCCAGACCACCCGATCACTGTCACCCCGTCGGGCGGCCGTGTGGTCGTGCGTGATGGCGACCGCGTGCTCGCCGACACCCGCAACGCGTTGACCCTCAAGGAATCCACCTATCCGGCGGTGTTCTACATTCCTCGCGCCGATGCCGACATGGCCGCGCTGACGAAGACCGAACACCATTCCTATTGCCCCTATAAGGGCGAGGCGTCGTATTTCAGCCTGCCGGGCAACGCCGAAAAAGCGATCAACGCCATATGGACCTACGAGACGCCTTACGACGCGGTCGCGCCGATTCGCGAACATCTCGCCTTTTACGCCGATCGCGTCAGCATCGAGCATACGCCGGGCTGATCGGCCCGCGCAGGGAACCTGAACATGCAAGCCATCGTCGATACCACCTGGGCGCCTGGTGCCGCCGCTCTTCGTCCCGACGAAGACGCGGCGGCGACCCGATGTAACGCCGGCCAGTCGCTTCTCGCCCGCTACGACGCCGTCCGTGCGCGCACCGAAGCACTGGTCGCTTCGCTAGACGCCGAGGACATGGTCGTCCAGTCCATGCCCGATGCCAGTCCCGCAAAATGGCACCTCGCGCATACCACCTGGTTCTTCGAAACCTTCGTGCTCGGGCCCAACGTGCCCGGGTACGAGGTATTCGATGCCGACTTCGGCTACCTCTTCAACTCGTACTACGAGACGGTGGGACCGCGACATCCGCGCCCCTTGCGTGGCCTTCTGACGCGTCCGTCGGTGGCACAGGTGGTCGCGTATCGCCACCACGTCGACACGCACATGCGTGCCTTCCTGCGGGAGACGCCCTCGGCGGAACTGGAGGCGTTGTTGCGCCTTGGCTTTGCCCACGAGGAACAGCACCAGGAATTGCTGGTGATGGACGTGCAGCACCTGTTCGCCCAGTCGCCGCTCAAGCCGGCGCTTGCGCCAGCATGGCCCACAGAGGCACCCGGCCCCAGCGGCCGCTTCCGTCGCATCGGCGGTGGTCCGGTACGCATTGGCGTCGTGGACGAGCACTTCGCGTTCGACAACGAAGGGCCTCGCCATACGGTGTGGCTGGAACCGTTCGAAATCTCCGATCGTCTCGTGACCAACGGACAGTGGCTCGCCTTCATGGCGCTGGGAGGCTATCGCCGGGCGGACCTCTGGCTCTCCGACGGTTGGTCACAACGTCAGGAGGAGGGCTGGGAGGCACCGCTGTACTGGCGTCGCGAGGGTGATGTCTGGTCGCATATGACGCCGGGTGGCTGGAAACCGGTCGACCCCGATGCTGCGGTAACGCACATTAGCTATTACGAGGCGGAAGCCTTCGCCCGCTGGGCCGGCGCACGCCTGCCGACCGAAGCCGAGTGGGAGCACGCCGTTCGCACGCGTACCGATCTGGATCAGGTTTCGGATGTCGCCTGGCAGTGGACCGCCAGCGCCTATTCGCCGTATCCAGGTTTCCGTGCGACGGATGATGCCGTCGGTGAATACAACGGCAAGTTCATGAGTGGCCAGATGGTGTTGCGGGGTGGCGCCAGCGTGACGCCGCCGCATCACGTCCGGCCGTCTTACCGGAATTTCTATCGTCCGGGCCAGCGCTGGATGTTTTCCGGCCTGCGCCTGGCGCGCGATGTCGGCAGTTCTCCGGACGACGATCGCCTGACCTTCCTGCGTGACACGCTCGCAGGTTTGTCGGCGTCGCCGAAGGCGTTCTCGCCGAAGTACTTCTACGACGCCGCTGGATCGGCCTTGTTCGAAGCCATCTGCGTCACGCCCGAGTATTACCCGACGCGCACCGAAACGGCGTTGTTGCACGACATCGCACCGGCACTGGCGGCAACCATTCCGGATGGCGCCGTGCTGCTCGAACTGGGTAGCGGCGCGAGTGACAAGACGCGTGTACTTCTCGACGCGGCGCCACAGATTTCGGCTTACGTCCCGGTCGACATCAGCGTGGACGCCCTCAACGGGGCGGTAGAGCGGCTGCGCTCGGCGTATCCGGCGCTGGAGGTGTATCCGGTGGTCGGTGATTTCACCCGCGCCATCGACGTGCCTGGCGCCCTTGCCGGCAGGCCAGTGGTGGCGTTCTTTCCGGGTTCGACGATCGGCAATTTCGTGCCGGAAGAGGCGATCGCGCTATTGCGGTCGGTGCGCGAGAGGCTCGGCCCCGAGGCGCACTTCATCGTTGGCGCCGACCAGGTCAAGCCGGTGGATACGCTGGTCGCGGCCTACGACGATGCCGAGGGTGTGACCGCGGCGTTCAATCGCAACATGCTGGTACGCATCAACCGTGAGCTGGGTGGGGACTTCGATCCGCAGGCCTTCGAGCATCGCGCGGTGTGGAACGCGGAACGTGAGCGCATCGAGATGCACCTGGTGAGCCGCGTAGCGCAGCAGGTGACGGTGGCAGGCCAACGCTTCGGCTTCGCCGCCGGCGAGTCCATCCACACGGAGAACTCGCACAAGTTCACACCGGCGTCGTTTGCGCGTCTTGCCGCCGCCGGTGGCTGGCGAGTTGACCGGGAGTGGATTTCTCCCGATCCCGCGTTTGGCGTGTTCGCGTTGGTCTAGCGCACTTCGTCGACCGTCATGTAGCCGGCGTCACTAACACTCACCACGGCACGGCGGTGCGCCTGGATACTCACGGCGTCTTCGGTGCTCGCGCCGATCACGCGTGCCGTCGCTTCAATGCCGACAGGATCGTTTCCACGACGTTTCTGTCTGCCGGAGAACCGCGCACGGTTGTAGCCCGACCATGTGCTGAATATGAGCGCGCAGATGACGGCGGCGATCAGCACCACATTGAGGTCGCCTTCCTTGTGGGAGGGTTGCAGGACGTAGAGCTGCAACCAGGCGTTGCGCACGCCGAAGGCCCAGGCGCCGAGGGTGATCAGCGGCAGCCAGAGAAATGCCCAGAACAGCCACGCGATGACGGTGACCACGCTGAACATGGCTTTCTGAATCGACGACTGGCGCTCGGGCCGCTGGATCAGGATGGCTTCGGCTTTCATCGCAGTCCCCGGTCCGGGCTGACCCATACCGCACGCGTGCCCTTGCGCTTCATCAAGGCTTTGGGCATCGCGACGATGGAGGTCGCCGTGTTAAGTATCCAGTACACCAGTGGGTACCAGATCATCCAGTAGTAGTTCCGGCCGATGCGCGTTTCATAGCGACGGTCGACCAGCAGGCTGATCAGGAACTGCAGCAGGCAGATCGCGCCGAGGACGACGCCGTGCCACTGCGGCAACAGGGTTTCGATGTACAACGACGGCGGCAGATCGCTGAAGAGCCCGAGCACCCACAGCGTGACGATGATCGCCATGGTGTACGACCAGACAAGGCTCATCACGTATTCGATGGCGACCGGCCACATGCGACGCTGACGCCAGGCGAACAGCTTCTTCGTGTAACGCAGCAGCACTTCGGAGCCACCCTGGGCCCAGCGCAGGCGCTGCTTCCACAGGCCGCGAATCGTCTCCGGCATGAGGATCCAGCACAGGGCATTCGGTTCGTAGCGGATTTCCCAGTGGCGCATCTGCAGCCGCCAGCTCACGTCGATATCCTCGGTGACCATGTCGGTGTTCCAGTAACCGACGTCGTGCAACGCGCTCTTGCGGAACGCGGCGATCACGCCCGAGATCGTGAAGATGCGTCCATAGACGCGCTGCGCACGCTTGATCAGGCCGATGATGGACGAGAATTCGCCCACCTGCAGTTTGCCCAGCAGGGTGGAGCGATTGCGGATGCGCGGATTGCCGGTGACCGCGGCGACGCGGGGACTATCGAGCAAGTGCGACAGCAGCCAGTGAGTGGCGTAGTCGTCGAGCAGGGCATCGCCGTCGACACAGACCAGGAAGTCCGCGTTGGACGCCAGGGCGGCGGCGCGCAGACCCATGGCCTTGCCCTGATTGCTCGACATGTGGATCACGCGCAGCTTCGGATACTGGTCGAGCAGTTGATCAAGCTGGGCGCCCGTATCGTCGGTCGAACCGTCGTTGATCGCGATGATTTCGAAGTTCGGGTACTGCTGCGAGGCGAGGTGGGCGATGGTTTCGCGTACCTGCTCGCCTTCGTTATGGCAGGGCACCACGAGGGTGACCATGGGGTATTCCGGCAGCTCGGGCGGTTTGACGCGTACCGGCTCGTTACGTTCCCAACGCATGAAATAGATCACGCCGCCTGTCATCCAAAGCAGCGACATCACCAGCGGATAGAAGAACGCAAATTCCAGCAGTATGTGGAGAATCCCGCCGTTCATCGGATGGGCTCCGGATAGGGATAGTCGGATGCCGAAATATAAGGCCGGATGGTTTCCAGGTCGGGATGGTCGTGGAGGAAGTCGTCCGGGTAGTAACCGATGTGCCACGCACCCGCGGCCTGCATGGTACGCATGCGCTGGGCGAGGTCGCGGTCGTCGATGGGCTGGTGCGTACGCCAGTTCTGCGTGGCGAATTCGAACAAGGTGCGCTCGAAGCCGTTCGGAACCATCGCGACCTTCGCGGCAAGGTGCTTGTACCAGCCGATGCGGTCCGACTGCTGGTCCAGCTGCGGCATGGCCATCACGGCCGTCATGTCATAGGCCTTGATGAAGGCGGGCAGGTTCTGCGCCGTCCAGGCTTCCGCATTCGGCTCGAGGACAGGCCGGGCGTAGAGGTTTCGTGCCGTACGCAACTGCGGGCGCCACTTCTGCATGCGTTCGGAGAGCTCGAGCGTGAAATCGATGAGCGCCTGCGTATTCTGCGCCGGGGTGTTCTTCGCCCACGGGCCGAGGTTGTCGGTGTCGCGGATATAGGCGTCATCGGAAAACAGCACGCCTGCGGCATCGGCATGCATGGCGAGGTCTTCATAGACATCGCCGATCATGGCGCGCACCTTCGGGTCGTACGGCGCAAGGCGATAATGGTCGCCGCCGGGCTTAGGTTCGCCGGCGAGCGAGGGCAGGTCCTTGCCGTCCGGAAAACGGAAGGCGAGGACGGGCATCCAGGCGTACACGCGCACGCCGGCGCGGGTGCGCAACTGCCACGACACGCGGGAGAAAAGGTCCGCTCGCATCGGCAGGTGGCGGTTCGGGAAATACACTGCATCGGCGACGCCATCGCCGTCCGGGTCCGCATAGGCCTGCAACCAGACCTGGCTCGGGTGCAGGCGCTTGATACGATCGAGCAGCTTCGAGAGGTTGCGATCCTGCTGGGCCGGGTCGGGGTCGTACACGTAATCGAGGTCCACCTGCACGGCACGCGTGGGCTCGACACGATCGAGATGGCGCATCAGCCAGCCCAGGCGGTTCGCGGTGATATTGCCGCTGACCAACAGGCGAGGAATGGTCTTGCCGACCTCGAGGGTGGGCAGTCGGTCGCCGAGGCTGAAGGTCACCGGCATGCCATGTTCCGCGGCCACGGCGCGACCCACACGGGTATAGGCGCCGTAAGGCCATGCGACGGCGCGCGGACGAACACCCGTGTGCTCGGCGATTTCGTCCGCACTGTGCTGGAGATCGGCGCCGACGCGAGCGCGGTACTGCGCTTCGTCTTCGTACACGTGGGCTTTGTCGTCGTAACGCAGCGAGGCGGCGGCGGGCAACAGGTTGCCTTGCGGATTGCCCTCGGTGCCTTCGTGCATACCCCAGGAGTGCGAGGCGAATTCGACCAGGCCGCCCTTGTGCATCTCGCTCACCTGGTCCCAGGTGAGGAAGCAGTCGCGATCGCAGTCGGAACCGTTATAAGGCATGCGCTTGCCGGCGGGCATGTCCATCCAGGAGCCGACGATGGCGGCGACGGCGGGATAGTTATAAGCGCGTAGCAGGGGATAGACGCGGGTGTAGAAACTCTCCAGGCCGTCGTCGAAGGTGAGCAGCACGGCGTTCGGGGGAAGCCTGGCACCGCCGTGGCTGGCATCGACGACCTGCTGCAGGCTGACGATGTTGTAGCCGCTGGCCTTGAGCCAGTCGAAGTGCGAGATCAGGTGATCGGTGCTGGTCGCATCGGGATCGCGGTCGGCCTGCAGGCCGACATCGTCGCGAACGTCGTGATAGGCGAGCACGATCAGCGTGGGCCGCGCCGGAGCGACGGTCTGCGCGAATGCGGGAAGCGCGAGCCCGAGCAGGGCTAGCAGGAACAACAGCGAACGCATGACTCTCATTCTCCCCAGTGCAGGGTCAGGTCGAGGACGACGCGATGTTCGCGGCGGCCATCGTAGGGTTGGTTGTGCCAGCCGATTCCCCAGCCAAGGCGGATGCCCGCGCGTGGCTGGAAGATCTGGCCGTAGCGCACGCTGGCCATCCAGTCGCTGGCATAACCCTGTTCGTCGTACTCGCCGACGGCGACGTCGATACGCTGGGTGACCTGGCGTTCGTAGAACTGGCCGAGCAGGTTTTCCAGCCGGCCAGTGAGCGCGTAGCTGTTGTCGCGGCGCGGGTTGAAATAAGGGCGATCGGTCTGCGTGTTCATCGAGCCGCCCACTTCCACGCCGCCGTCGAGGGCGAGGTTGGGCGCGGTGTAAACGCGTTGGGTGAAGGCAGCCAGCCAGCTCGTGCGTTTGTTGCCGTCGCTGAAATTGTCGCGGGCCACACCCAGTCGCGCCTGCGTGAGCTCGCTCGCCCGCCATGTCACGGCCGTTTCGAGGGTCTTCGCGGAGATACCGTAGTACTGCGCGCGCAACGGCGTGTCTTCGCCGGCCGTGCTGAAGTCGGTGGCGATCGCCCAGTGGTCGGTTATCGCCCAGTTCACGCCGGCTTCCAGGGCGGTCTTGCCCACGTACCTGTCCGCGGCGGGCAACGCCTGCACATAGGCTTCGAGGCCACGTGCGTAGCCACGCACGCCGACGCCGAACCGCGTCCGGCGGACGTCGCCTTCCGGCAGGTCGGCGGTGGAATAGCGGCCCAGCGCGACGACGCGCCAGTGATCGTCGATCAGCGGGCTTTCGATCGTCGCCAGCGTGGCGCTGTCGCGGTCGCCGTAGTCGGGGCTGGAACCCTTGCCGTTCTCCTGGCTGATGTCGAACTGCCAGCCGCGCTCGCGATCCCACGACTGGATGGCGCGGTCGACGCGGTCAGTGCGACTGCCGAGCACCTTGGCCTCGGCGAGATCGTCGTCGATGCCTTCGTAATCGTGCAGGGCGCGCTTCGTATCCGCGGCGTCGAGGTAGGAATCGACATCCCGCGGATTGAGGGTATCGGCAATCGCGAGGTCGTCCTGGGCGCGCCGGGGCCAGCCGCGGGCCAGTTCCACCATGCCCAGCTGGCGACGGATGTCCGAATCGGCCGGTGCCTCGCGGCTGAGCGGCACGATGCGCGCATACGCGTCGGCTTGCATATCCACGATGCTGCGTGCCGAGATGGCGGCCGATTCGGCGTCGAACTTGCGCGGGTTCTGGATGGGCAGGCGAATGCCGGGAACACGGACCCACGGCTGTTCCTTCGCCGCCAGATTGTCGATGGTGGTGAACGCCTTGCCGGTCTGTCCCGACTCCAGGTACGCGTACATGAGTCCGATGCGCGGATCGAGATCGGCGGCGTCGTAAGGACCGGGATCCCTGGCGATGCTGTCTTCATAAACCTGTGCGGCCTCGGCCGGGCGGCGCTTGGCGAGAAGGGCGTCGGCCGCGTTGCGCTCGGCGTAAGCGGGTAGCGTCACCCCTTGCTTGTGCAGGGCGTCGTAGCGCTGCACGGCTTCGTCCATGAGTCCTGCCTGATCCAGCGCCACGATGAGGTCGAACTGTTCGCGAAGGCGCATGTCGGCGGGAAGGAGGGGGTCGTCCGCGAGTCGTCGTGCATCGACGACCGCGCGATCGGCTTCGGCGTACGGTGCACGCGGATCGGCCGGCGAACCCTCGGCCCACCGGGTTTCCCGGGCCACGTGATCGGCGTCGAGACGCGCACTGTCCGCAGGACTCTGCGGTGGCTGTAGGGTCGACGCCAGTTCCCTGGCGCGCGTCGTTGCGCCGATTTCCGTCAACAAAGTGACGTTGAGCGCCTGTGCTTCGCGGTCGTCCGGCCACCGGGCGAGGATTGCCTGGACCTGTGCCAATGCGTCCACCCGATGACCCTGGTCACGCTCCTGACGCACTTTTGCCATGAGTGCATCGCGTTCGGGCGGTACCGCGGCCCAGGCCGCGGGCCCATGCAGGGCCAGAAACAACGCCAGGCACAGCCTTGCGCGAGGTACGCGGGCGTCCTGCTGAAAAATCATCAAAGTTGATCCCATCCCAACAACATGACCTGTATCTGCCGGGCCGAATGTCCATTCTCGGCAACGGAGGTTGAAAGTAGCGTGGGATGGTAGAGGCAAGCCCTGTGCCATCCATGTCAACGCGCGCGCGTTCCGTTCAGGTCACTTGATACGTAGCGGCGGCTGGCACGGATGCAACGGGTACTTATTGAGCGTGGCTCGTGAGTTCGAAGCCCTCGTCGATCCATCCCGTCACGCCGCCCGCCATGAGCTTCACTGGCAGGCCAAGGCGAGCCAGCTTTGCGGCACCTCGCGCGGCGCCGTTGCAATGGGGCCCGGCGCAATAGGTCACGAAGAGCGTCGATGCGGGCCACGACGCCATGCGTGAGGCGATGATCTTGCCGTGGGGCAGGTTGATTGCGCCTGGAACGTGGCCCTGGGCGAACAGGGCAGGGCTGCGGACATCGAGCAGGACGAAGCCCGGGTCGTCGAGGGCGAGTGCGTCGTGCGTATCCCAGCAGTCGGTTTCAAAGCTGAGCTCCGACTCGAAATGGGCGATGGCGAGGTCCGATGGGGCGGCGGGGACGCGAGTGACGGCGTTCGACATGGCAGTGCTCTCGTGCGGTGGGTGTGCAAGCCATTGTCCCGATGGCGCAAGCGCGGCATAGTGGCGTGAACGCCATCATGCGATCAGATCATGCCAATCCCTTTTGCGCCGCCCAATGCGCTCGTCGTGGCCCTGGTCTACGAGGGGCTGTGCATGTTCGAGTTCGCCAGTGCCGCCGAAGTGTTCGGCATGGCGCGGCCGGAACTGGGCGAGGACTGGTATCGCTTCGAGACCTGCGCCGCGGAGCAGGGCGAGGTCCGGGGCCAGTACGGCACCCGCCTTCAGCCCGACGGGAATCTGGATCGGCTCGCGGAGGCGGGGACGATCATCGTGCCGGGCTGGAAGGGCGTTGACGAGCCCGTGCCCTTAGCCGTCGTGGACGCGCTTCATCGTGCCCATGCACGTGGGGCGCGGCTTCTCTCCATCTGCTCGGGTTCGTTCGTGCTCGCCGCCACAGGGTTACTGGACGGCAGGCGTGCCACGACGCACTGGCGCTACGCGGAGGCCATGCGCGTTCGTTATCCCACCATTGAGGTGGATCCGGATGTGCTTTATGTCGACGAGGGTCAGTTGCTCACCTCGGCGGGCAGCGCCGCGGGTCTCGACCTCTGCCTGCACCTCATCCGGCGTGACCGCGGCCCGGCCATTGCCAATCACGTAGCGAGGCGGCTGGTCATCCCACCGCATCGGGACGGCGGCCAGGCCCAGTACGTCGAGCGCCCCGTGGCCCAGCGCGAACGCGACCTGCTGGGCCCCGTGATGGACGCGATGCGTCGCCGCCTTGCCGACGACCTGCCGCTGGCCACGCTCGCCGCCATGGCGGCGATGAGCGAGCGATCCTTCATCCGTCGCTTCAAGGCTTCGACGGGAACCACGCCGGCGGACTGGCTGACGACGCTTCGAGTCGATCGGGCGCGCGAGTTGCTGGAGAGCTCGGCGTTATCGATCGACCTGATCGCCGGCCAGACCGGGCTCGGTACGGCGACCACCCTGCGACATCACTTCCGGCGCAAGCTGGGCACCAGTCCGGGCGCTTACCGTCAGCGGTTTGCTGCGCCATAGACGGCGGCCTATGCCATTCCTCCGATTCACCTCGCGGGTCGAAGGCGCTACAACGGTCAGGTTGGGTCTGGATTCCGGGGTGACTGGCGATGGTGGAACCGCACGCTTCGAACGCAACCGTGGCTTCAACGGCGCCGCTGCCTCGCCTGGACTTCATCGACGCACTACGTGGCCTCGTCATCGCACTGATGGTGCTCGACCATACGCGCGACTTCGTCAACCGCCAGGCCTTCCTGTTCGATCCGCTGGATCTGGACAAGACGTCGGTGGCGTTGTTTCTGACGCGCTGGGTGACGCACCTTTGTGCGCCGACCTTCGTTCTCCTGTCGGGTGTTTCGATCTTCCTACAGGTCCATCGAGGCAAGACGGGCTGGCCGCTCTCGCGGTTCCTGCTCACGCGCGGCCTCTGGTTGATGTTCCTCGAAGTCACTTTCGTCGACCTTGGTTTCGACTTCCGTCCCGCCGTCTTCCTGCAGGTGATCTATGCAATCGGCCTGAGCATGGTGCTGATGTCCGCCGTGGTGCATCTGCCGCGCCGCGTGGTGCTGGGGATTGGCGTCGCCCTGGTCGCCGGGCACAACCTGTTCGATGGCGTGGATGCCGGCACGCTCGGCGTGTGGGGGCTGCCATGGCACCTGCTGATGCAGCCGGGTCCGCTGCCGTTCGGCTTCATTGCCTACCCGGTGCTGCCATGGTTCGGGATCATGTGCGTGGGTTACGGCATCGGCGGCATCTATCTGATGGAGCCATCGCGGCGAACCCGGACGCTCGCGCTGCTGGCCATCGGCATGTTGCTTCTGTTCTTCGTGCTTCGCCTGCCGAACGTCTATGGCGACCCGCATCCCTGGACGGTTCCCACTGATCGCTCACTGACACCGTTGGCAGTCATGTCGGTGGCGAAGTACCCACCTTCGCTGGACTATGTTCTGGTCACCCTGGGAATCTCCACGCTGCTCGGCCTCGCCTTGGGCCGTGCGCCGGCATGGTTGCTGAAACCCTTCCTGGCCTTCGGCCGCACGCCGATGCTGTCGTACCTGCTGCACCTGTATCTGGCGCATACGTTCGCGGTGATCATCGCGCAGTTCTACGGCGTGCCCGCGGCGCACTTCATCGGCACGTTGAGCGATCAGTCGCGGCTTCGCGCCGATGGATGGGGGTTGTCGTTAGCCGGCACGTATGCCGTGTGGCTCGCGGTGCTGGTCGTGCTCTATCCGATCGCAAGCCGCTACGCGCGGTACCGGGCCACTCACAAAACGTGGTGGCTGAGCTACCTGTGACTAGTGGAGACCTACTATCTTGGCAAGCAGAGAGAGGGATAGAGCATGCTTCTCAGATACGAGCCCTATGTTTGGATGGTACTGGAATCCCGAGTGATCGATCGTCGCGGCCTCGAGAGCTGCTAGTGCCTGCGCTCGGCATTCCGGACTATGGCGCCGGGCAAGAATGATCGCGCGAGTAGCGTGGTGCTTGAAACGATCGACAGGAAACATGAGGCGCCCGCTCGAGAGTTCCAGAACTTCCATTGCGCGATCGAAATGGCTCTCCAGACCCAGGGTGGCAATCAGGTAAGGGAGGTCCGAGTAAGCGCAGGTTTTCATCTGCGGATAAGTCGCCTCTCTGGCCAGGGCCGCCTCGTAAGCTTGGATGGCGAGATTGACATCGCCAAGGGCGAGGTAGGATGTCGCTCGGTCGACATATGCCTGAGCATGATCGAAGTGCTCACCGAGTGCGAAATACCGATCCAACAGGGCAAGCGCTACTCGCGGATGCCTGTCGGTAAGGCTGCAGGCCTGGATCCTCAGGTAATCGCTCTTGTGGCGTGCTCGCGACAGCTTCTCCTCGAACGCTGCCGCGATGCCATCATTCCAGTCGACGTTTCGATACCAGTCTTCGCGAGACATTCATCACCCGAGAGTCGCGTCCAGAAAACGATGTTAGCCCAACGCGCTCGCCACCGCCGGGAACACCGATTCATAAGCCTCGCCGTACGTCATCGGCGTGCCGGAGTTGCGACCGCCCTGTACGCCGCGCTGCAGCGCCACGCGTGTGTAGTACTCCCACAGGTGTTCCTGGCCTTGCATGCACTCGATCGCCGCACGCTTCCTGTCCCACGCATCGGTGATGTTGAGGATCGTGTCCGGCTTCCAACCGCACTGTTCGGGCTGGTGCGGCTCGAAGAGGTAGACCTGCGGGGCACCGATCACCGGTGTCTCCGGGTCGTGACCGTGCGCCTGCGCGACGATCCGGGCCTCCTGTGCAAACGCGCTGACCGCGACGTGGTCGGCGTTGTACGGGTCCTTCCTGGAGTGGGTCATGACCCAGTTGGGCCGCACGGAGCGATAGAGGTCGGCGAGCCGGAACAGTGAGTCGTTAGTCAGTGTGATCGGGTAATCGCCGAGGTCCCAGAACTGGATATCGGCGACGCCGAGGTGCTTCGCAGCGTTCTCGGCCTCGACCTGGCGCTCCGACTTCACCTTGTCCAGCGTCATGCCGGGCTTGCGCCACAGCTTGGCCGATTCGCCGCGTTCGCCATACGACAGGCAGACAACGGTGATATCCCAGCCGGCCGCGGCGTGCAGGGCGATCGCGCCGCCGGCGCGCCAGACGAAGTCAGCCGAGTGCGCGCTGACGACCAAGGCGGTTTTCTTGCTCATGAGGGGATCCGTTCGTAGAGGAGGGTCAGTCGCCGCCGGCGGTCTTGTCGAAGCCGAGCATGGTGCCCAGGTCCATCTTGAGGCTCACGCCGTAGACGAACATGTTCTTCGGGAAGATGGCGGTGTTGGTGATACTCGAGTTGTCGGGGTGCACGATGTATTGCAGGCTCGGCATCAGCTCGAGGCCACGAGCCACACGCCAGCCGTATGTCAGCTCGTAAGCCGTCTGGTGTGCGGCATTCGTGCCGTGGCCACCCTTCTTGGCCCGCGCATCGCGGAGAAATTCGCGCTCGCGCGGCGTCAGCTCGAACTCGGAGACGGAGAAATTCAGCGTGTCGGTCGGGCGGCTGGCGAAGGGTGCCGTCCAGACGAAGCCCGCATAGATCTGCTGGCGCATGATTTCCGCTTCGTCCAGCTGCTGCACGATGCCGCCGAACACATTGAAACTTTGCGCACTGGCATCGTTCGGCCGCCAGATGACGCGATCACCCATGATGTAGACGCCATCGCGACTGCTGTTGATCGTGCGCGCCGTGCCGCCGAACAGGGCCTTCGAGCGTCCCGCGGTGTTGTAGTAGGGATCGGTGAGGGGTGCCGTGCTGACGAAGCCGCCGACCTTGAGCTCGAAGGGATAACGTGTTTTCGTCGGATCGGCGTCCTGCCAGGCCCATTCCACCGGAATCGTGACACCGGTCGCACTGCCGACCGAGAAATCCAGGCCGTTGCTCGCCGACGTCGTCGGATTGACCTCGAAAACGCCGGTTTCGATGTACGTATGCGGTGTCGGCCGTGCCTTGATGTTCAGGCCCCACGTCGCTGACGGAAGCAGGCTGAAGCCGGCTTCGGAAACCAGGATGCGTGGCTCACCGCAGGTATCGGCCGATTCGAACTGGCAGTTGGTGACCAGATGACCGTAGTACGTAGTCGTGCCCAGGCGACCCGCGGTGATGTCGAGCTTGTCGTCGAGCAACTTCTGCTCATAGGCGAACAGGCCCAGATGCCAGCGGTAGAACTCGTTCTTGTAGATGTACTGCTGCTTGGTGAACGTACCGGTCACGTATTTGTTCAGGCTTTCGCCGTAGTCGCGATACACCGTGAAGTGAAACGATCCACCACTGATTCCCACCATCTTGTCGAGGTCGAAATCGGCGCCGATGTTGAACTGGCCGACATTGCTATGACCCTGATAGATGCCGCCGGTGGTGTTGTTGGCGTACTGGTCGATCAGCGCGCTGCGTAGCTTGATGCCCTTGTCACGTAAAGACGCTGCGACATCCGACAGCGGGCCTTTCGAGGCTTCCTTCGACTTCAGGCCACTGCCTGCCGAGTCAGGTTCGGCTACGTCCGCGGTCGATGAGCTCGGCGCGGGCGCGGCGGAGGGCACGTTCTGGGCCCATGCCAGCGTCGGTGCGATGGCGGCAGCGAGGCTACATAGAGCGGTGGCGATGTAAGTGTTGCGGTTCATTTGAGCAATCCCTCCCCGATCGCGGAGTCGAGGGACTTCGCGAGGCTTGTACTTCGGACGATGTGGCGGAATCAGGCGGGCTGGTAACCCGTGTCCAGTTCCTGCTTGAGTTTTTCGTGATCGACGGCTTTCTCCCACTTACCGACGACCACGGTGGCGACGCAATTGCCTGCGATGTTGGTGAACACGAACATCGCCGAGAGAATCCGGTGGATCCCGAGAATCAGGGCGATGCTGCCGACCGGGATCGTCTTGGTCGCGGCCAGCGTGAGGGTCAGGACGGCGATGGCCGATCCGGACACGCCGGCGCCTCCCTTGGACGTGAGCAGCAATATGGCGAGCAGGCCCAGTTGCTGTTCCCAGCCCAGCGCGGTGCCCGTGGCCTGGGCCAGGAACACCGCCACGGCAGCGAAGTACAGGCATGTGCCGTCGTGGTTGAAGCTGTACGCGGTCGGCAGGACCATGCCCACCACCGATTCGTTGACGCCAAGCCTGGTGAGCTTCGCCGTGAGCTGCGGGAAGACACTTTCCGACGAGCTCGTTCCCAGGACCAGGACCAGTTCTTCGCGGAAGTAGCGCATCAGCTTGAGCAGGTTGAAACCGGCATAGGCAGAAATCGGCGCGAGCACCAGTGCGAAGAACAGGGCGCAGGTGAGCAGGAATTCGAGGATCAACGCGCCCAGTGGCAGCAGCGTGGCCAGACCGAATTGCGCGACGGTGAAAGCGATGGCACCGAACGCGGCGATCGGTGCGATCTTCATCACCAGACGGATGATCCAGAACAGCGCGGATTGCACCGTGTCGACCACATGCAGAACCGGCTGGGCTTTCTCGCCGAGCGACGCCAGGCCGCAGGCAAACAACACCGAGAACACCAGGATCTGCAGGATATCGCCCTTGGCGAAGGCATCGAGTGCGGAGTTCGGCACCAGGTTGACCAGGAAGTCACCCGCGCCGGTCGGCACGGCCGTGTGTCCGTCCTTGGCGACGGCGACACCGGTGTGCAGCATGGCAGGGTCGATGTGCATGCCCACGCCGGGCTTGAGCAGGTTGATCGTCACCAGGCCGAGCACCAGCGCGATGCTTGTGACGACCTCGAAATACACCATGGCCTTGATTGCGATGCGCGCGACCTTGCCCAGATCGCGCACGCTGGCGATGCCGTGCGTGACGGTGCAGAAGATGATCAGCCCCACCACCATCTGGATCAGGCGGATGAAGATATCGCCCAGTGGCTTGAGCTGTTTGCCGATGTCCGGTGCCAACGCGCCCAACAGGACGCCGAGCACCATGCCCGTCACGACCTGGAAGGTGAGGTCCTGGTAGAACGGGCGTCGCGCCTTGAGCGGCGTGGCGGCAGTAGTGGCGGTCAGCTTGCTCATTACCTTGGCGTTTCCAGGTGGGGGCCGTTCAGCCCTTTCGCGGCGTTCATTCGGTGACCCCGTCAAGTATGTCCTGCGCCGGGCCGAATACTTCGTCAATGCTCAGGCGGCGGGGTAGTAGTCCCTGCTCGACGCAGGCGTCGATGGCATATTCCACCGGCTCGCGCAGCGTTTCATAGCCGAAGGCATACGGCGAAGGGGTACCGGGTGCATCCCGGAGCCGGGACTTCGACTGGAGAAGGAGGCGATACATCGCCTGTACGGCCGACGGGCTGCGCTGGGCGACGGCGGTGCTCACCGACACGACATGGTTGATCGGCACGAAACCGTGCCGGTCGTACCACGCCCGGTCGAGGGTCGCGGCGTCCGTGATAACCGGAATGAATTCTTCATCCTTCGGCAGGTCGTTGCCGAGGATAGCCGCGTCGATGACCCCTTCGCGAAGCAGCTCCACCAGGCTGCGGTCGTCGTCGCCGTGTTCGACGAAGGTCGGGTCTTTGTATTGCTCCACATGCGCAGCGTCGCGCGTCAGCCAGTGCATGCTGTCCGTTGCCAGACCATAGTCTTCGGTGAGGTGCGCACGCACCCACATGCCGGTCGTCTGCGTATAGGCGCGCACGCCGACACGCTTGCCGACCAGGCCTTCCGGTGTGGTCACGCCGCCGCTTCGCCGTGTAATCAGGCAACCGCGCTGGAAGCGCGATGCGACCACCGCAGGCAGGAGGATGATGGGCCGGCCAAATGCGATCGCCTGGAGGCCGGTGACGATGGCCAGTTCCGAGATGTCGAAACTCTGATCGCGCACCATGGGTGCGAAGGCCTTATGAACCGGGGAGACCTCGACGACATCGAACGTGACCTCCGGGCTGCTGAGCGCGCCGCTCTTGATCGGTGCGGACAACGGCGAGTCGGCCAGGACGGTACGCAGGCGTGTGGACTCAGCCATGCTTGCCGTTCCCCGAAAGGCCCGGATAGATCGTTGCCGCGGTGCCGCTGAAGATGATGGCCTGGTCGTCGTGCGAGAGGCTGGAAAGTGCCTCGTGTGCGGCGGCGACGAGCGTCGGCAGCGTGCCTTCGGCCGCCGGGAAGTTCGAGCCCCAGGCGATGCGCCCCGCACCGAACGTGTCGATGGTCCGGGCCAGGAAGTCCTGCGGGGTCGACTTGCCTGCTGTTGCGGCGGTGAGGGTGCGATTGGTGAGCTTCAGGTAGACACCCGGGAACACCGCCATATCGAAAAGCGCCTGCGATGCGGTGAAGGGCGTACCGTCGGACAGGTCCGGTCGCGCGCAATGGTCGAGCAACACGCGAACGGCGGGGAAGCGCTCGAGCAACGCTCGCAGGGCGGGAAGCCCTTCCATCGTCATCTGCAGGCAGACGGGGATGCCGAGCTTTTCGGCATGTGCCCAGGCGGTAAATGAATCCTTGTGGCCGAGCCAGTCGGACTGCCCGGGCATGGTGCTGCCGGTGGTGAACAGGCGAAATCCCGACAGCCCCTGGGCCTGCCAATGGTCGATCTGCTCGACGGCATCCGGTGCGAGTGCATCGATCGAGTAAACGCCGACGAAGCGGGAGGGGTTCGCGCGCACCGTGTCCACGACATAGCGGTTGTCGTGCCCGTAGACCGTCGATGCCTGCACGACGACGGCCTTGGCAATGCCTGCCTCATCGATAGCCTTGAGCAGGCCGCCTGCTTCCACGGGTCGCTTCTGCGACCACTCCGACTGATGACCGCCGATGGGGTCGGTCGGGTACGTCGCGGTATCGGGGGAGATCACATGCGTGTGGGTATCGAAGATCTTCATGGGGCTCTTATGGGTCGTAAGGTGGGGAGGGTTTGTCGCAGGGGTCGCCGTCAGCGGTACACGAGTCCCTTGGCCGCCAGGCGCTCACGCATGGCGTAGATGTCGAGTCCGAGTTCGCCCTTCGCCAATCGATCGCGCACCTGTGCCTCGCGGGCTTCGCGTTCCAGGCCCTTCGCGAGCACCTCGTCCGCTTCTTCACGGAGGACCACGCATACGCCGTCGTCGTCCGCCACGACGATGTCGCCGGGACGTATGCAGACACCGCCGCAGACGAGCGGCACGTTGACCGAGCCCAGTGTTTCCTTGACCGTTCCCTGCGCGGAGATCGCCTTGGACCAGACGGGAAAGCCCATGGCCGTGAGGTCGCGAACATCGCGGACCCCGGCGTCGATGACCAGGCCCCGGCAGCCTTGTGCCAGGGCGGAGGTGGCGAGCAGGTCGCCGAAATAGCCGTCGGTGCAGTCGCTCGTCGGTGCCACGACGAGGATGTCGCCTTCCTGAAGCTGCTCGATGGCGACATGGAGCATCCAGTTGTCGCCGGGGGGAACGGACACGGTGACCGCCGAACCTGCGATGCGGGCACCCGCATAGATGGGGCGCAAGTACGGGCCGGTGAGGCCCTTGCGGCCCTGCGCCTCGTGGATCGTGGCCACCCCGAGGGCAGCAAGCTCGTCGATAACCGCCTTGCCGGGCCTTTGGAGTTTGGTATTGACTGTGGGCATGCCCGTTTTCGGTAGCTTGGGATGACGCTACCGTGCCCGTCCCGTGCGCACTTTGCTATTTCGTTTTATGATCGAGGTATAAGTAAATACGATTGATTGCTCGTGAACGAGATTTTCCAGCTCAACCTCAGGCATCTGGATGCGCTGCTGGTCACCGGCCGCTCGGGCAGCATGAGTGCGGCCGCGCGCGAGGTGAATCTTTCCCAGCCGGCGCTTGCGCAGGCGATGGCCAAGATGGAGCGAGTACTCGGGGAGCGTCTGTTCGACCGGCAGCCGGCCGGCGTCACACCGACGACAGCGGGCCGGATCATGATGCTTCGCATCGATCGTGCACTGCATTACCTCGCCCACGGCGGGCGGTTGGTAAGAAGGTCCGCCCGGCTCTCGCCGCTGCCGCATATCGAGCGGCGGGTCACCATGGTGCAGCTGCGAGCGCTCATCGCAGTGGAAGGCAACAGCAGCTACGTGCAGGCCTCGGAGCTGACCGGCTTGTCGCAGCCCGCCGTCCATCGTGCCGTGCGCGAGCTGCAGGACATCCTCGGTACGGATCTGTTCGTGAGGGTAGGCCGCATCGTGCGGCCCACGGATGTCGCGAGCCGGTTCGTTCGCTTCGCCCGTCTCATGCTTTCGGAATTGCGCGCAGGATTCGACGAGGTCCGGGCGATGAACACGGACGATGCTGGCCGGGTGACGGTTGGCATCCTGCCCAGCGCGCGTGCCATCTTCTTCTCCGACCTGCTTGCGCGGTTCACCACGGCCCACGTGTCCGCGGCGGTGAAGGTGGTCGAGGCCTCGTATCGCGACCTGCTTGCCGGCCTTCGCCAGGGCGATCTGGATCTGATCATCGGCGCCCGTCGCGATCCCGCACCCCACCGCGATGTGGTGCAGGAGGAGCTGTTCGATGACGACCCGGTGGTTGTCGGTCGCGCGGATCACCCGTTACGCGGCAAGGAGCAACTGGAGCTGTCGGACCTTCTGGGCTACCCGTGGGTCATCTCGGCACCCGGCATTCCGTTGCGGAACAAGTGGGAGCAGATCTTCACCAGCCGCGGCGTGGAGCCGCCGCGCCTTCGTATCGAATGTGGCTCGGTGCTGGTAACGCGTGGGCTGCTGCTTCAGGGCGACTGGCTTACGCTTGTATCGCGCGACCAGTTTCTCTTCGAATACCGCGCTGGGACGCTGACTGAGATCGGCAACCTCGGTGCGGAACTACGTCGACGCATCGCCTTGACGCGTCGACGTGACTGGATGCCGACGCCTCTGCAGGCGGACTTCGTCGAGCGCACGCATGCATTGGCGCGGGAGCGCGACGAGCACTGAGGTTGCCGGTCAGCCAGCCGCCGACTGCGGTGGCGTGGGATCCGCCACGAGATCGGTCGGTACGTGCACACCACGCCGGGCGATTTTCTCGGTCATGATCGTGTGCTGCATCATCAGCCCCGACACCAGATAGGCTGCGACGCTTGCCGCTAGCAAAGGCAGCAAGGCGTGCGGTTGCATCGTGGTCTCGAAGACGAACACGGCGGCGGTCAGCATCGCGCGCGAGGCGCTCGCGAAGAGTGCAGCCATGCCTACCAGGGCGGCCATGCGGGGATCCACCTGGGTGATCGGCCATTGCGCGAGGGCCAGGCCAAGCAGACCGCCCAGCGCGCCGCCGATGGTGAACAGCGGCGCGAGCGTGCCACCGGACGTGCCGCTGCCCAGCGCGATCGACCATGAAACGAGTTTTGCGAAAGCGAGGATCGCCAGCGCACCGATGGTCAGATGGCCACCGATGACGGCGACGATGTTCTCGTAGCCCACGCCTAGCGTTGACGGCACCACATAACCAATGATTCCGACGGCGAGGCCGCCGATCGCTGGCCACCACATCCAGTGGATCGGAAGCTTTTCGAAGGCGTCTTCCAGACCGTACACGAGGCGAGTGACGACCACGCCCGCCACACCGAAGATCAGACCCAACACGGTATAGAACGCGAGGGCTACGATCGAAGCCGGACCGAGGGCCAGCATGGGAAACACGGGCCCCGGCCCTTCGAGAGCGAAGCGCACGGCCGCTCCGGTTGCGGCGGCCATGGCCACCGGCACCAGCGATCGCGCGCGTCGCTCGAACAGCAGCAGCTCGATGCTCAACAACACCGCTGCCAGCGGCGCCGCAAAAATGGCCGCCATACCCGCTGCCGCACCGGCCGCCAAGAGTGTCTTGCGTTCGTCGGCAGTTACGGGAAGCAATTGCCCGACATACGAGCCGAGCGCGCCGCCTGTCGCGATGATCGGACCTTCCGCGCCGAAAGGGCCACCCGTGCCGATCGCCACCGCCGAGGACAGCGGCTTCAACCAGATCATCCGCGCGGCAATGCGGCTTTCATTCGTGAGCACTTGCTCCATCGCCTCCGGAATACCGTGCCCACGGATGGCTCGTGAACCCCAACGCGCCATGAGCCCCACGATGAGGCCGCCGATCACGGGAATGACGATGACCCATGCGCCGCGCTGGTGGGTCGAGGGGCTGATCCATGTGGTGCTCCAGTGTCCGAAGAACGCGAGTTGCGTGACCAGCGCGATGAGCCGGGTGAGGCCGAACGCGATGAACGCAACGACAGTGCCAAGCACCATGGCTAGCAATGTCGACGCGACCAACCGCCGACGAATGCGCGGCAAGCGGCTTGGCATGTGGGCTTGCGCGAGGGCAGGGTCCAAAGCCGGGGCGAGCGGAAGCGCCGCCCGATCATGGGGCGGATGCAGCGGATCAGTCATGAGGGCGATGCCAGACAGCGGGTTCGGCGAAAGGCTACGCGGAATGGAGCTCAGTAGCTGGCTGGCAGATGAATGACTGTCGCGAGGTTACCGCGAGCCAATGCCTTTGAGGATCAGATCGATCCCGGTAAGAAAATCTGCCCGGTCGTCGTGATCGGGCAACTGTTTTGCGATGCTGCTAGCGAAGGGATACTCAGCCGGGTCGAGCTCGGACCATGTATTCGCCACGGACGCGAGAAAATCGGTTCGATTGAGCCCTTCTGCCTGGGCGAATTGCGCGTTTGCCGCGTTCTGGCCACCCACGCCGAGGATGTAGCTCAATAACGCGGACACGGTTGTCCATTCGAATTCGCGCGGAACACCCAGATGACGAAGCTGCTGGCCTATGCGTTCAAGGATCCGCACCGCGGGTAACTGCCCTGGCGCATGAGCGAGTGTCGAGCCAACCCAGGGATGGGCGTCGATCGCGTCGAACATGCCCAGCGCAATGGCGCGGAGGGTTGCCTCCGGCGTCGCGTCGGCAAGTGGTGCGTTCATCGCACGGGCGACGATCGCGTCGCATGCTGCGGTAAGCAGTTCGCTTTTGTTGGCGACGTGCCAGTAGATCGCACCGGGGCCGGTGGCTAGCTTGAGGGAGAGGGCGCGAAAGGTGAGGCCGCTTTCTCCGGCTTCGTCCAGCAGGGCGATCGATGCATCGATGATCCGCTCTCGTGAGAGTGAATCTTCCCGCTTTTGGCTGCCCGGTGATTTTTTGGCCATTCCTCATATTGACATGATTGGAACGCCGTTCCAATATTGTGGAACGACGTTCCAGTAAATTAGGCGAGCCAGGAAACTGCATGCATATCCCCATTGCGATCGTGGGTGCCGGCCTGGGCGGCCTGACACTGGCCCGGGTACTCCACGTGCACGGCATTGAGGCGACCGTCTTCGAAGCGGAAGCCTCGCCAGACGCACGGGCGCAAGGCGGGATGCTCGATATTCATGAGGAGAACGGACAGGTTGCGCTCAAGGCAGCGGGACTCTTCGACGAGTTCATTGCGCTCGTTCATGAGGGAGGGCAGGCCACCCGTGTCGTGGACAAGGATGGCAAGGTCCTGTTCGACCAGCCGGACGACGGGACGGGTGGACGACCCGAGGTGCCCAGGGGCGGGCTGCGGCGGATACTCATCGAATCCCTTCCTGCGGAGACCATACGCTGGGGGCACAAACTCGCAGCCGTCCGTTCGCTCGGTGGAGGCCGTCATGCGCTGACGTTTACCGATGGCTCGATGGCGACGACAAGCCTTCTGATCGGTGCGGACGGCGCATGGTCGAAGGTGCGCCCTCTGCTCTCTGATGCGAAGCCGGTCTACGTCGGCGTGTCCTTCGTCGAGACGTATCTGCGTGATGCGGATGCTCGTCATCAGGCAAGTGCACAGGCGGTCGGTGGTGGCGCATTTTTCGCACTGGCACCGCAGAAGGGCATCATGGCCCACCGCGAGCCTCATGGGGTGCTTCACTCGTATGTGGCGCTGACCAGGCCGAAAGCGTGGATCGACGGCATCGACTTCTCGGACCACGCGGCGGCGCTGGCCCGTGTCGCGGAGGAGTTCGATGGCTGGGTGCCTGAACTCACGGCACTTATCACAGGTAGTGACACCGCCCCGGTGCCTCGTCCCATCCATGCACTTCCAGAAGATCATCAGTGGAGTCGCGTACCGGGCGTGACCCTGCTCGGCGATGCCGCGCACCTGATGATGCCTTCCGGTGAAGGCGCCAATCTCGCCATGTACGACGGCGCCGAACTAGGGAGGGCGCTCGCGGCGCATCCACACGATATCGAAGTCGCGCTTGTGGCCTATGAGGAAGCGTTGTTTCCGCGTAGCGCATTTGCTGCGGCGGAGGCCGGGGAGTTATCCAGGCTGCTGTTCGGGGACGAGGCGCCGGGAAGCCTTGTGGGCATGTTCACCGGTTTCTCGTCCGCCGGGTGAGGCCAGACAATCGCTTTTTCTTAGAGCGAGCTTAGCGCTCCTCGGCGCGGCGCCGCCGTTTGAGCCCGCGACGGCGCTCCTGTAGATTTCACGGCTTCTAAGGGCCCGCGATCGTGCGGGCCAGACAGGACGCTGGATGATCATTCAAGACCGCCCGGCCGCGCGCCGCGCGAAGTGGGCGTTGCCGGCCTGGGTGCTGGGCGCCCTCGTTGGCGTTTATATCCTTGCCGTGCTCAATCGCACCCTCTGGCCCGAAGTGCGCGAGGCCCTGGCGGCTTCCCAGGGTCTGCCCGGATTCTGGGCCTTGAGTGTGACGGTTTATTGTCGACTGTTAGGTAACCTCGTCCTGACCCTTGCGTTGGCCACGTGGCCGCGCGTGGGCAAGTTCTTGCTGGCCCTGCTGGTCCTCGTATCAGCGGCCAGCGCGTACTACGAGCAGACGTTCGGCGCCCGCCTGAACGAAGAAATCATCCAGAGCATTTTCGAGACGACGCGTGCGGAAGCCGCGGCGCTGATTACCACGGCGTCCGTCGGCTGGATTGCCCTGTTCGGCGTGTTGCCGGCGGTCCTCATTTTGTGGGTGCCGGTCCGCTTCCCGCCGAAGTGGCGCAGCCTGGGGTGGCGTGCGGCTATCGTGCTGGCCGCGACGGCTCTGCTGTTCGTGCCGCCCCTGCTGACCGGTCGCAATTACGTCTACTTCGAGCGCAACCACCGTCCGATGTATGAGGTGTTCAATCCGTACGCGGCACTCAGCGGCACGTTTCACTACCTCCAGCGAGATGTCTTCCGTAAAAAGGCGACGATGACCCCGATCGGCACCGACGCCACGCTGGTACCGGATACCGCCATGGCGGCGCGCAAGCGGGTGGTCGTGTTCGTGGTGGGCGAGACGGCACGGGCAGAGAACCAGTCGCTTCAGGGTTATGCGCGCGAAACCAATCCCGAGATGAAGCGGGCCGGGGCCATCTATTTCAGCGATGCGTGGTCGTGCGGCACGGCGACCACCGTGTCGGTGCCGTGCATGTTCTCGAACATGACGCGCGAGAAGTTCGACAAGCCCGTGGCCAAGGCCCACTGGAACGTGCTGGATGTGCTTCAGCACGCGGGTGTGGACGTGTTCTGGCGAGACAACGACGAAGGCTGCAAGGATGTCTGCCTGCGCGTGCCCAATGATGACCTCACCGCCGCGAAGATCGACGGCTTGTGCGACGCCAACGGCTGCAAGGATGACGTGCTGATCGCCGACCTGCCCGAACGCCTGGCGAAGATGCGGTCGCCGGCATTGCTGGTGCTGCACATCAAGGGCAGCCACGGCCCGGCGTACTTCCAGCGCTATCCGGCGGCGTTCAATGTCTTCAAGCCGGGTTGCGATACCGGCGAAGTGCAAACATGCACGTATGCGCAGGCCGTCGCGAGCTACGACAACACCATCCTCTACACGGACCATATTCTCGGCCAGGTGGTCGAGGCCTTGAAGGCCGCTCCGGAAGTCGACAGCGCGATGATGTACCTCTCCGACCACGGCGAATCGCTGGGCGAGAACGATATCTATCTCCATGGCGCGGACTGGGCCACGGCGCCGAGCCAGCAAAAGCACATCCCGATGCTGATGTGGCTGTCGCCCGGATGGGTGCGCGACGCCGGCGTGCGCCTGGACTGCATGGCGCAGCGACGCACGCAGCCGGCGAGCCAGGACAACGTGTTCCACACCTTGCTGGGCTTTTTCGACACCCACACGACGGTGTACGAGCCGAAGCTCGATCTGCTGGCGGGTTGCCGGGGCTGAGTCCTCTACGGCGGCCGGCGCCCTTTGTAGGAGCCCGCTTTGCTGGCGATGGGTTCGCGGTGACCTCGCTA
>NZ_JAAVUW010000012.1 GCF_018449605.1 Luteibacter sp. dw_328
TCCGGTACGAAACGCGGAGGACGTGTCTGAGCAGCGAGGGTGGGCACCGAAGGCTCTGCGCCGCCACTTCTACACGCCGAAGGCTCTGCGCCTCACCGCCTTCAGCGTCCCCGGCATTCCCCGAAGAACCAAAAAAAAGGCCAGTCCCTCACGGGACTGGCCTTTCATGTGCAGCAAACAGCGCTTAGTTGAATGACGCGCCGAACGTGATCATGAACGCACGCGGCTGAAGCAAGCCATAGGTCGGCGAACTGGTGTACAGCGAGCCCTGCGTGGTCGCAAGGAACTGCGCCGAGCTGACATACGAGAACGCCTTGCGATCGGTCAGGTTGCTCAGGTTGACCTTGATGTAAGGCGACTTGAGAGCCTCCCAATCACCGAAGCGGTAGCCACCGGCGAGGTTGAACTGGGTGAAACCACCCACGCGCTCGGTGTTGAGGTAGTCACCGTACAGCGAGCTGGTGACGCGCGCGGACAACGTAGCCCACAGGTGCGCGCCATCGTCGTAACCGATGCTCACGTTACCGATATTGCGGGCGGTATCGGGCATGGTCTTGCCATTGGCCGGATAGATGCCGTCGCCGCCGCCGTCGATGTTGCCGACGATCTTGGCCTGGGTGTAGGTGTACGACGCATACGCCGTCCAGTACGTGTTCAACTTGTAGCTGGCTTCGGAGCTGAAGCCCTGCATGTGCATGCGACGGATCGACGTGTAATACGTGTAACCCGTCGTGTCGTCGAATGCGCTTTCCTGCTTGTTGTTGTAGTTGCTGCGGTAGACGTCGGCGCTGACCGAGAGCGCGTCACCGTAGAAACGCCAGCCGAGGTCCGTGTTCCAGGCCGTTTCCGGCTTGTTGGCGGCTTCCTGGTTGGCCAACGAATTCAGCAGGAGCACCGTGTTCGGCGGTGCGCGGAAGGTCTTGCCGCTGCCGATGTAGAACTGGTTGCGCTCGTCCATCTGGAACTTGATGCCTGCCGTCGGCAGCACCTTGTGCCAGTTCTTGTCGACGTCCGTCGTGAACTGCTGCTTGGTGACGGCACCGGCGATCGAACCCGGATATTCCTGCGCGAAGCCCGTACGGTTCGTCCACAGGTAGCTCACGCCCGCGGTGAAGGTCCAGTAGTCGTTCGGCGTCCAGTTGTCGGTGAGGAAGCCCTTCTTGATCTCGGTGTTCGTGTACTCGTTGTACACCTTCTGGCCAAGACCACTCTTCGGGTAGAGCACGAAGGCGTCATCGCCCCAGATCGACGCCGGCGTGCCTTCGCTGTTCACCAGACCATAGAGATCCGACTGGCTCTTGCGCGAACGCTCGTACCACACGCCGTATTCGAGGCTGTTGTCCTGACCGAGGTCCTGGTTGAACTTGGCGATGATGCCGGGACGATAGGTGAGTGCGGCCGAGTACGAATAGACCACGCCCTTGTCGGCGCCGGAGACGACGCCATTGTTGTTCACGTCCTGATTGGCGAAGCCGAAGCGATCCGCACCCGTCGGGCTCTCGGTCACCGTCGCGCCGGCACCGCCGCCGCCATTGCCATACCAGAAGTAAGGCACGACGGAGAGGCGCAGGCTGTCGGTGAACTTGAACTCACCGTCGAGGCTGGCCATGTAGCTCTTGAACGGGTTGGTACGCAGGCCGTAGTAATACGTGTTGTTGTTGATCGCGGCGGTCGAGCTACCCGGCAACCACGTGTTCAGGTAGTCGTAGTGGTAACCGTTCTGCGCTACCTGCGCCTTGGTCAACGAACGGTAGTTGATGTTGTTCTCGCGGTTGTACTGCAGCGAGGCACTGATCGAGTTGTTGTCGTCGATCGTCCAGACCGACTTGCCGTCGACCTTGGTCACTTCCATGTCGCCCGGGCCACGCCACTTGTCGGCGGTGTTCCGCGAGTACGAAATCCACGAACGCACCGGACCGGTATCACCCGTGTTGAGGCGGATAAAGGTGCGGCGGTAATCGTTGTTGCCCAGGCTCTGGGTGAAATCCACGCCAGCCTTGTGCGAAGGATCGATCGTCGCCCAGCCGATGTGACCACCGCTGGCGCCGGAATCGGGCATGTCGATATCCGGGATGCCCTGGAGCACCGTGATGTCACCCATGTTCTCGCTGTCACCGTACTCGGTCGCGTAGACCGAGTAGCTGCCCGAGTCGGTGATCGGCGCGCCGTTGAGCGTCATGCCGATGTCCGACGAATCGAAGCCGCGGATCGTGTAGTGGCCGTTGGCCAGGCCGGTGACGTCATCCGTCGCGGCGTTCACGCCAGGGATCGAGCCGATCATCTGGGTGAAGTTCGCGCCAGGCGAGGCCTTGACGATGGCGTCGCGGGTAATCGTCGAAACCGCCTTGGCTGCCGTCTGTACCGACATCAGGCCGGCACCGAGGGTGAGGCTTTCCGCCTGCACCTGCACGCTGCTCATCTGCTGCACGCGGCGCGTATCGTTGGAGGTCGTCGTGTTCGACGTGCTCGACGCGCTGCGCTGTGCAGGCGTCTGCGCCGTGGTCGTCGTCTCGGACTGGCCCGTTGCATCCTGTGCCCAGACCGAACCCGCGGTCATCGAAAAGACGACGGCGATCGCCATGGAGAGATGGTTTCTTTTCACTGGAGTTTCCTGAGTTACAAGGGTTGAATCGTTATCCGCAGTTAACCGCTCGATACTATCTTTCGATAATCGAAGGTTCGTGCGATGTCTGCTGTCATTTCTGCGTAATACCTGCTGTAACACGCAAGTTCTCACGCCTTCCCTAGGCATAAAAAAGCCCAGTCGACGGTGACCGGGCGGATATTGCGAAATCAGTTTTATTTTGCGGCTAATCGCACGAAATAATGCGTGCGTATTCGCTACCCCTGAAGATTCTCATGCTTATTTTACAGCATATTTACAACGACGCCATTAGGCGCTCGTGGCTCTTCACATAATGCCGCGAAGCGGTTGGCCGTGTTAGCGGACTTTTCCGTCGTCGGCGCCATAAGCAATAAGAAACTCGTCAGAAGAGACATAGTCCGCGACCGCCCGCAGAGCCGCAGCCGACTCGCTACCGAGCACCTTCTCGACCTGCTGGTTGGCGACCGCCCAGTGCTTGAGTGCGCGATGGAGCAGACGGCTGCCGTCGGACGTCAACGCGGCGCGTTTGGCTCGTTTGTCGGTCTCGTCCGGCAGCAGTTCGATCAGGCCATCCCTGACGAGAGGCCTCAGCGCGTGTGTCACGGCGGAAATCTGCAGGGCGAGCTTCGTCGCCAGGTCCTGCAGTGTCGGCACTTGCCCGCCATTGGCGGAGGCCAATCGCTCGATCTCCGCGAGTAGCCCGATCTGCGTGGCCTTCAGACCGACCGGCTCGAGCGCCTCGTCATAGAGACTTCCCAGTCGGCGTGCTGCCCGCCTCACGGCGGTGTTCGTGCAAGCGACGGCAAGAAAAGCGCTCAGTTCCGCCCCGGCCTTGTCCGCCACGGTGGAATGCGCGCCCGGTTTTTTGGAGGTTTTCGCCATGAGGCAAGGATGGTTGAGCACTGAAGCATTGACAAGCCGCAAGTCTAGCATATAGTTGAGCCCTCAACATCTTGATTGAGCCCTCAACTGTTAGATCACGGAGTAACCCCATGTCCTCTTCCAAAAAAACCGCTGTCGTCACGGGTGCCTCCTCCGGCATTGGTGCCGTCTACGCCCAGCGTCTGGCCGCTCGCGGCTACGACCTCGTCCTGGTGGCGCGCCGCGCAGAACGCCTGGCCTCGCTCGCCGAACAGCTCACCAAGGCCCACGGTGTGGATGTGCGCGTGCTCGCCGCCGACCTCGAGAAAGAGGCCGATGTCGCCAGGGTGGAAGCTGTCCTCAAGAGCGATGCCAGCGTGCAGATGCTGGTCAACAACGCGGGCCTGGCACGCCTGCGTCCGTTACTGGACACCTCGGTCGACGATTCGCTGCAGCAGGTGGCCTTGAACATCACCGCCCTCACCCGGCTGACGCAGGCCGTCCTGCCCGCGTTCGTGTCGCGCCACGAAGGCACCGTCATCAACGTCGCTTCCGTGCTCGCGGTGCATTCGCTGCCGATCAGCGCCGTCTACAGCGGCACGAAGGCCTACGTCCTGGCCTTCACCCGTGGCCTGCAGGCCGAACTCGCCGATAGCGGCGTCAGGATCCAGCTGGTCCTGCCCGCCTCCACTGCTACCGAGATCTGGTCTGAAGAGGTTTCCGGTATCCCGCTGTCCGCGCTGCGCCAGGAATCCATCATGAGCGCCGAAGACATGGTGGACGCCTCACTCACGGGCCTGGACAGCGGTGAGACCATCACCTGGCCGTCCGTGGCCGATGAGGGCCTGTGGACTGCCTACGACGGCGCGCGCGCCGCGCTGTTCGCTGCTACCCAGACCGGTACGCCCGCGCCGCGTTATACCAAGGGGTAACGCCCCAGGACACGGGGCGCCAGGAGCCCTGCCCGGTTCTTGGCGCCCGTGAAGGCTGCTAATATTCCGCTCGTGAAACCTCATCGATTCGGCGATATCGCGGCCTTCGTCGCCGTGGTGAAAGCGGGAAGTATCACCGCCGCCACGAACTCACTCGAACTGACCCGCTCTGCCGTCGGCAAGAGCATCGTGCGCCTGGAAACCCAACTGGGTCTGCGCCTGCTCAACCGCACCACACGCAAGCTGAGCCTGACCGATGAAGGCGCCGTGGTCTACGAGCGCTGGCGTCAGATCCTGGACGAACTCGAAGACGTCGACGCCACCATGGCGCTACGTCGCAGCCAGCCGACCGGCACGCTCAAGTTCCTGATGCCGCCCACGTTCGGGCAGCGTCATGTGCTGCCGGTGCTCCATGCGTATCTCAACGAGTGGCCGGCGCTTCGTGCGGAGCTCTGGTTTACCGATCGCTTCGTCGACCTGGTCGAGGATGGTTTCGACCTGGCGATACGCATCGGTGAGCCCAAGGAAGACTCGCAGATGCTGACGCGTACCGTGGCGTGGCGGCAGTTCGTCGTGTGTGCGTCGCCGGACTATCTGGCGACGCGCGGCGTTCCCCAGACGCCACGCGACCTGGTCGGTCACGACACGATCATGTATGCCGTCGGTGAGCAACCGCGGCCCTGGCGCCTCTACACGGACGAGGTGCCGTATGCCTACGAGGGGCCCGCGCGTCTGGACATCGACAGTTACGAGGTCATGCGGGAAATGGCCCTGGCCGGATTCGGCCTGACGTTCCTGCCGAACTACATTCTCGCCGACGAGCTGCGCGCGGGCACGCTTGTCGAAGTATTGCGTGCCCATCGCCCGCCACCCGATCCCATTCGGCTGGTCTACCCAAGCAGGCAGCACCTGGCACCTCGAACGCGGGCGTTCATCGATCTGCTTGCCCAGCGATGGGAATCAGGAGCGCCCTGGGAGACGTAACCAAGGCACGGTATTGGGGACGCGCAGGCCCGGATGAAGATCGTCTCGCGTGGTATATCCGGCGCGCGCAGCGGCAGACACTGTCGCATCGCAACTGCCTCAGTGCCGCTCCCCATGAAAACATCAATTACCGTTTGCGCGCTATTCGCGGCCGCCCTGTTAGCCGGCTGCCAGGCGACCACCGACGCACGATGGACGACAGCCAACGACACCGTCTATCGCTGGGAGCACGCGCTACCCACCCTGCCGGTCGAAGTGCGCGGCCAGCTTCCGAACGTCACCCACGAGCAGATCGCGCAGGCCTTCCCCCATGCACTCCCGGTGCGTGAACCTGCCGACCATTCGGCCGCGCGCCTGGTCGTGGACGCAGGTAGCGATGCGCCGCCTGCGGACGACAGCTACTGCGCAACGCCAGCCCCCGGCCAGTCCGGTCGCGTTTCCAGAACGCCATTTGCACTCACCATGACGATCTGCGACGGCACGCGCCTGGTGGCGTCATCGCGCTCCCTGGTCGACCCCGGCAAGAGCACCGTCGAGAATCTCCCTCGCCAGATCGACCGCCTGAAGAACCTGATGCTGATCGGGATCGACGGCAGCCCCGCGCAGCTCGTTCATATCCAGAGCTGAAGCGCGGCTTTTCCGAACATTCATCAGGGGGACGGCGTTGACCGCCTTAAACAAACCCTGGCTTGCCGACTTTCTCATGGGAGAACGGCAGGCCTGGATCTTCGTGTTCAAGTGTCTGCTCGCGTTCTATGTCGCGGCGTGGCTGTCCATGTTGCTTCAGCTGGAGCAGCCGGCGACGGCGATGGTCACGGTAGCGCTCGTGATGCATCCGCAAAGCGGGATGGTAAGGGCCAAGGGCTTCTATCGCGCTATCGGCAACGTGGCGGGAAGCCTCTGCGCCTTGCTGTTGATCGCGGCATTCCCACAGCAACGGGAGATGTTCCTCCTCGCCCTCTCGCTGTGGGTCGCGGGATGCGCTGCCGGCGCCATGAAGTACCGCAACTTCATGTCGTACGGATTCGTCTTGTCGGGATACACGGCCGCCATCGTGGGTCTGCCTGCGATCAGCGATCCGACCCACGTCTTCGACGCGGCGGTGATGCGCGTGAGCGAAGTGTTGCTGGGTGTCATCGTCGCCGGCGTGATAAGCGACGTGGTATGGCCCGACCGCCTTGGCGACGTACTTCGGCGTAGCCGGCGCGAACAATTCGAACACTTCATCGCCCTGGCCAGCGACAGCCTCCACGGCTCGATGCCACGGGCGGAGATGGAGCGCGCAAACCTTCGCTTCGTACGTTCCGCCGTGCAGATCGAAGACCTTCGCTCATCCGTCATTTTCGAAGAGCCCGAGACACGCGCGCACAGCAGCCGCATGCAGCTGCACAATCTACGCTACATGGCGGCGGCCACGACGTTCCAGTCACTTCACCACCTGGTCGACCGGCTGCAGCGCAATGGACATCCGGGAACGCGCGATGCACTGGTCCGTCTGTACGGGCCGGTCACCGATGCGTTGTCGGCATCACCTTCGGAACGCGTCGCACCGCATGTGCTGGCTGTCCGGCTCACTGCGTGCGAAGCCGAGCTGCCGACGTTCGCGACAACCCTCCGCAACGCCCTTCGACAGGTCCCGGACCTGTTGCGGGAATTCGATAGCGGCGCCACGCTGGTCTACCGCTTCGCCAGTGAATTGCGCAACCTCGCCGTGCTCGAGGCGAGCCTGCGCAAACCTCGGGGACGTATGCCCGGCGACATCGAGCGCGTGGACTTCAAGCGCGCCAACGACTACGTCGCGCCGTTGATCACCTTCGTGAGGGGCTTCCTCGCCCTGGCCGTGCTAAGCCTGTTCTGGATCAACACAAGCTGGTCCTCGGGTCCCAGTGCGTTGCTGACCGCCTCGTACTTCTGCGGTCTGCTGGCCACGTCATCGTCGCCGGTCTCTGCAGCGATCAACATCTCGATAGGCTACGCACTCGGGATGGCCGGCGCCTTTGTCGTCGCGTTCTACCTGATGCCCGGTAGCGATGGCTTCGTGATGCTGATACTCGCCTCCATGCCGTTGATGTTGATAGGGCCCTACCTGCTGACGCGCAACGCGACCCTTCCCGGCATGGGCACAGGCTACGTCATGAGCTTCGCCGGCATCCTCGCCCTGAAGAACCCGATGGTCTACAACCCCGAACAGTTTCTCAACGACGCGATCGGCTCGTGGTTCGGTGTCGTCGCCTGCGGCGTCGCGTTCATGCTCATTCCCACTGTCATCGGTACGGACTGGCTGCGCAACCGACAGCTACGGAAGCTGCGTGAACAGGTCTCGTTCGCCGCGTCCGCACCGATGATCGGCTTGCTCTATCACACCGAGAGCACTCATCGCGATCGGCTCCACCAGATCGTGCAACACAGCAAGCCCGATAGCGATGACATGCGCGGGCTTCTCGCGTGGGGCCTGGCCGTGCATGAAAGCGTACGCGCCGTCATCGAGCTGCGCCAGGACATGCAGCATGCGGACCTTCCGCCACCCCTGAAGGACATCATGCAACGTGCCGTGACTTCGCTGGCCAGGCTCTATGACGCACCCGACACGCGACGCTGGCAGGATGCCGACGGCCTTATCGGGCATGCCATCACCCTGACCACCCAGGCGCTCCCGCAGGCCTACTCCAGCTGCCAGCCACCCCTGGCGCACCTCCTGCAACTTCGCGCGGCGCTGCGCGATAACGAATCTCCCCTCGCCGCTTTCATCGTCAACACCACAGAGCCTCCCCATGCCGCGTGACATCGATCTCGCGGGCGCAACCGTCCCCGGCTTGCTGCTCATCTACCTCGCCTGCCTTGTCGTGCAATGGCTGCTCGATACGATCGCCGGTCGCTACGGCTTGTTTCGTTATGTCTGGCATCCCGCCCTGTTTCGGGTCGCCCTGTTCTTCTGCCTGTTCGGTTCGATCGGACTGCTGTTGTATCCCTGAGTACCCCTATGAAGATCGGGCTCCAATCCTTGCTCCGCCTCGGCATCACCGCCGCGGTCGTTTCCCTCGCGCTGCTGCTCGGCCGGGGTTTGTGGAATCACTACATGTATTCGCCGTGGACGCGCGACGCCCGCATGCGCGCCGAGGTCGTGCGTATCGCACCGGATGTTTCGGGCCTGGTGACCCGGGTCACCGTGGTCGACAACCAGGAGGTGAACAAGGGCGATGTCCTGTTCGAGATCGATCCCGAGCGATTTCGCTTCGCCCTGCAACAGGCCGAGGCAGACCTTGCGGCGGCCAGGGCCAGTGCACGCGCCGCCGGCGCCAACATCGATGCCGTGCTGGCCAGCGCTGATGCGCGCCGCACCGAATACGACATGCGGCAGGAACAGGCCACGCGTCGTCAGGCCCTTGCCGACCTGATCCCGAAGGAAGAACGAAACAACGCCAAATCGGTTGCCGATTCTGCGATGGCCGCATGGCGGCAGGCACAGGCCAGTGGCCACCAGGCCGGCGCCGCGCGCGAGCAGGCCGTGGCGGCGGTCGCACTCGCACAAGTGGCCGTCGATCGCGCCAGGCTCGACCTCCAGCGAACCGAAGTGCGCGCGCCCGTCGATGGCTACGTAACTAACCTCGACGTACGCGCGGGCGACTATGCGGCGACGGGCAATGCGTCCGTCGCGCTGATCAATCGCCACGGGTACTACGTCTACGGGTACTTCGAAGAGACCAAGCTGCCCGGTCTGCACGTGGGTGAACCGGTCGACATCCGGCTGATGAGCGGCGGCATCCATTTTGGTGGCCACATCACCGGCTTCGCCCGCGGCATCACCGACCGGGACAACCCGACCGGCAGCGACTTGCTTGCCGACGTCAACCCCACGTTCACCTGGGTGCGCCTGGCACAACGGGTGCCGGTGCGGATTGCGATCGACGAGGCCACGGTGCCAAAGGGCGTCATCCTGGCAGCCGGCATGACCGCGAGCATCGAGGTCGGCGCCTGTCGACCTCTTGGCGACCGTAAAAACCCCTGCTAACATCAGGCGCTAGTGGGGCCTTAGCTCAGCCGGGAGAGCGCGTCGTTCGCAATGACGAGGTCGGGGGTTCGATCCCCCCAGGCTCCACCACTTATTGAACGCATTGAAGCCTCGAAGACCATCGTCCTCGAGGCTTTTTTGTGGTCGCTTTG
>NZ_JAAVUW010000013.1 GCF_018449605.1 Luteibacter sp. dw_328
ACGCGTGACGAATAAACGGGTGAAGTCGTCCGCATCCGCGCGGCACGCGGACGTTCCGCCGAAAGCATCGGCGGGCGGAAAACCAACTGGAAGAATGTCGCTCGGCCGAACGCCTCTTACCGGGCGGGCGGCGTCACGTCGTCAATCGAAAGGGGTGCGCGCAATGGCGTGGTTTGGCATTTCTTTTGCTCCCCAAAAAGATCGTGCAAGACGTCATCCATGGCGAAAGTCGCACCCGCTCATCATGTCCCCTGAGGCGAGCTGACGACAGCGCCGAAGCGGCGCGTGAAAACAACGTAAAGTATTGCCGTCATTCGTAACAATAGGAAAAAGTCCTAAGCAACTACTTGCGGGGCAAACCGCAAGAACTTGCGTTGCAAGTGCCAGGCGTCTTGCCTGCTGTGACACCCCCGTTTAACGTCGGGAAATGGCACTGGTAATCACGATTCTTGTCCTCCTCCTCGTCGTCGCGCTTTCGGGCGCCATCGTCCGGGTGCTCCCGGTCCGGCTTCCCCTGCCGATTTTGCAGATCGCTCTGGGTGCCCTTCTGGCACAGCCGTTCGGCATGGATGTGGAATTCGACCATGAACTCTTCTTCCTGCTCTTCATCCCGCCACTTCTGTTCGCGGACGGGTGGCGCATTCCCAAGCGCGAGCTGTTCCTCTTGCGCGGGCCCATCCTCGCCCTTGCCGTCGGATTGGTCTTCTTCACGATCCTGGGTGTCGGGTACTTCGTTCACTGGCTGATCCCGACCGTACCCCTGGCGGTGGCCTTTGCGCTGGCCGCCGTGCTCTCGCCGACCGACGCGGTCGCGGTCACCTCGATCACCGGCGAAACGCCGATCCCCTCGCGACTGATGCACGTGCTTTCCGGTGAGGCGCTGCTCAACGACGCCTCCGGCCTGGTCGCCCTGCAGTTCGCTGTGGCGGCGGAGATCACCGGCAGCTTCTCGTTGGGCAAGGCGTCGATCGACTTCGGGGTGATGGCCTTGGGGGGCATCCTCGCCGGCGTGCTGGTGAGTTATACGTTCGGCATCTTCCGCCGGCGCCTGGTGCGCTGGAGTGGCGAGGTGGATCCGGCCAGCCAGGTCGCCTTGCTCCTGCTGCTTCCTTTCGCCGCTTACCTGCTCGCCGAGCATTTTGGCGTCTCGGGCATCCTCGCCGCCGTCGCCGCCGGGATGACAATGAACTACACCGACGTGCTCAAGGGTGGCTACGTAGCCACACGCATGCAGAACGGTGCGGTGTGGTCGATGGTGGAGTTCGTCTTCAACGGCCTGATCTTTCTGTTACTCGGCTTGCAGCTTCCCGGCATCGTCGACGGCGCGAAGGGTGATCTCGCGCAGGCGGGCGGCGGCGAGCTCTGGTATCTGCTCGCCTATGTTCTCGCGATCACGCTGGCCCTGGTCATCCTTCGTTTTATCTGGGTCTGGGTGTCGCTGCGCTTCGTCCTGATGCGCGCGCTTCATCGCGGAGAAAAACGACCCAGGGTGGGAACGCGGATGGTCTGGACCACGGCGCTTGCAGGCGTGCGCGGTGCGATCACGATGGCGGGTGTGCTTTCACTCCCGCTGATGAAGAGCGAGGGCGTGCCCTTTCCCGTGCGGCACCTGATGATCCTTCTCGCCAGCGGCGTGATTCTGTGCACGTTGGCGATCGGTGCGATCGGCCTGCCGCTGGCCGTCAAGGGGCTGAAGTTTCCGGGCGAAGACCCCCGTGTTCGCGAGGAGCGCAGGGCAAGGGCGCTTTCGGCCGAAGCGGCACTGCACGGCATCGCTGACGAACAGCAGCGGGTGGACGAGAGCGGCGACGTCAATGCCATCGCGCTGGCCTCGCGCGTTGCCTCGCGCGTGATGGCGGATTACCAGCAGCGGCTCGAAGCGGCGGGTGATGAAGGAGATGTTCCGCAGAAAGCACGCGCCGAGGCGGGCACGGAGCGCGTCATGCGTCTGGCGGCGCTGCGTGCCGAGCGTCGAGAGTTGTACAACCTTCGTCGAAGCCATGAAATCAATGACGACACGCTGCGTACGTTGATGCGTGAGATCGACCTTGCGGAAGCGTCGCTGACGAGTCTGCATTCCGGGTAGGAGCCGATCATCGGCGAAGGGCGCTCGCCTCAAAGACCAAAAAACGCCTCCGTCGTACGCACACTGGCGTCCGTCAGCGCTTCCTTCGACTCCCCCCGATCGCGTGCCACTTCGTCACGAATGTGCGCAAGGTACATCGGCTCGTTACGTCGGTCCTTGGGCATGGGCCGCACCGTTCGCGGTAGCAGGTACGGCGCATCGGTCTCGAGCATCAGCCGGTCGGATGGAATGAGCTTCACCAGTTCGCGCAGGTGCGCACCACGCCGCTCATCGCAGATCCATCCGGTGATCCCGATATGGCAGTCGAGGTCGAGGTAATCGCGCAATGCCTCTTCGGTGTCGGTGAAACAGTGCACCACGGCGGCGGGAACGCGGTGGCGGTAGCGCTTCAGGATGGCCAGGAAATCGTGGTGTGCGTCTCGCTGGTGCAGGAAGAGAGGCTTGCCCACGTCTACGGCGATCTCCAGTTGGCGTTCGAAGACGACCCTCTGAATGTCCCGTGGGGAGTAATTGCGGTTGTAGTCGAGCCCGGTTTCTCCGACGGCGCGAACTTCCGGCTCCCTGGCGAGTTGCCGGAGCACGATGTCGGTGGCTTCGTCGTAGTCCACGGCGTGATGGGGGTGTACGCCCGCCGTGGCAAACAGGCCGCCGCCGCTGGCTCTGGCTAGCTCGAGCGCGTGCTCGCTTCCTTCCCGTGAGGCGCCGGTCACGATCATTCTGCCGACGCCATGCGCACGGGCGCGGGTCAGCACATCGTCAAAGTCTTGACGGAAGGATTCGTGGGTCAGGTTGGCTCCGATATCGATCAAGTCCATGATTTCTTTCGCTTTGAGACAAGGGTTTGAACGTGAAGACGAGCGTGTTATTGCCACGCAAGGCCATGAATTAGAAGGTCTAATGACATCGCAAACGTGCTGCGTCGGGGTTTCCGGCTTGGCCATTTGGTCTATCGAAAACTTACCGTCAAACGATTGACGTTCGTATTTTCCTGCTGCTAGTTTTCAAAGACGGACGTCAAGAAGACGTCGCTCGGGAGCGCGCCGTTGGAGCTCGAAACCAGTCACACGGATGCAAGGCAGGGGTTTCAAAAGGAAGGCGGCCGGCAACCGGTTCGCCTCACGCAGTACCACGGGCAAGGGGACATACAGATGGTAAACCGCACCGCTGCGGGGACGCTTGTCGACCCGCCGATCCGGAGTTGTACCGCGCCATAAGTCGTCTTCGGATTTTGCGTTGAGGGGAACGTCGAATCCTTCAGGTGTTTGCGCCGGCGAGGGGGCCTTCGTCGGCTGGCGTGCAGGGAGGGGTCCCGGCGCCGCACTAGGGAGGTATGCGTAATGACATCACGAACACTGGCACAGGCCATCGGCCTCGTGCTGACGGGCATCTTCACCGTCGCGGGAGCGGTCCACGCCGCGGAAACCCCTGCGACCCAGGCAACTCCACAGGTCCGCGCCGTCCAGGCCGGACAGCAGGTCGCCATCGACCCGGCGACCGGAAAGATCCGCGCGCCGACCGACGCTGAGCGCGCCGCATACTCCAAGGCATTCCAGGCTCGACAGAACCGGGTTACATCGCTCTCCACGCAACCGCGCACGAACGCCGATGCGGTGAAGACGGCGCGCAAGGTCACCCTCCAGAGCGGAGCGAAAGCCACCGGAATGCGCCTGCCCCAGGAGCGGATGAGCAGCGTTGTCGCCACGCGCGCGGCGGACGGATCCATCAGCATTCACCATGACGACCACGGCGCCCAGGTTGCGCCCAAGGCACCGGAGGTTACCCGATGATCCGCCGCGGCCTTCTCTACTCAGCCCTTCTCGCAGCCGGTCTGTTCGGCGCCATGAGCGTCAGCGCCGCCGAGATCAAGATCGTTAACCAGGACGTCGGTACGGGACAGGGTCTCGACGACCATACGCCCGCCACGCCCGTGGGAGGCAACCCGGGCACGACCTTCGGTCAGCAGGCGCTGAACGTCTTCCAGTTCGCGGCGGACATTCATGGCGCTTACCTGAAGAGCAACGTTACGATCGTCAATAACGCTACTTTCGAGCCGCTGGAATGCGACGCCACGGGCGGTGTACTTGGGTCCTCCGGCCCCTTGTCTGTCTTCTTCTTTGATGCCGCGAACCTTCCGGCGGGTGCCAAGGCCAACACCTGGTATGCCGGGCCGGAGGCCGATGCGCTGGCTGGCGAAGATCTTGACCCGGGCAATGCCGACATCCAAAGCCAGTTCAATGGTGCACTTGGCCAGCCCGGTTGTATCGAAGGTTCGAAGTGGTACATGGGCCTGGATCACAAGGTTCCCGACGGACAGATCGATTTCCTCAACGTCGTGTTGCACGAAATGTCGCACGGCCTCGGCTTCCTGGACCTTACGGACTTGCAGACCGGTCAGGATTTCCCGGGCGACGCCACCTCGCATCCGAACATCTACGGTTCTTTCGTCAAGCATGACGGCACGTTCTGGGACGATCTGACGCCGGCCCAACGCGTGACGGCCGCGCTGGATGATGGCCACCTGGCCTTCGCCGGTGCGACGGTGATTGCTGAAGCCCCGCTCGCGTTGAGCCAGCCCGATGTGTATCGCGTGACCGCCCCGGCTGCCGCCGCCGGCGATTATCTGTATGCCCAGGCCAGCTTCGGCCCGACCGCCACCGCGGCGAACTTCTCGGGCGCCGTGGTGCAGGCTGTGCCGAACGACGGCTGCGCCGCCATCACCAACGCCTCCGCCGTCGCCGGCAAGGTCGCACTGATCGATCGCGGCACCTGCGACTTCGCAACGAAGTCGCTCAATGCCCAGGCTGCCGGCGCTAAAGCCGTACTCCTCGCCAACAACCAGCCCGCTGCGGTCACCCCGGGTGGCACGCCTGTGTCGCCGGTGACCATCCCGGTGATCCTGGTGAACCAGGTCGACGGCAATACGCTGAAGGCGAACCTCGCAGGCCTCACCGGCACCGTGGGCAAGGGCACCGGTCTTGCCGGAACGAATGCCGACGGCGTTCAGATCTATGCGCCGGCGGTACTCGCGGAAGGATCGTCGTTCTCGCATTACGACACGCGTCTGACACCCAACGCGATCATGGAATACGCCATCAACCAGGATCTCCGTGGTGAGATCGACCTCGACCTGGGGCCGGCACTGTTCCAGGATATCGGCTGGGGCATCGACCGCAGCAACCAGCTGCTGCTCACCTGCGACACCGGCATTCCGAAACTCGTGCCGGGCGGCATCATCATCGGTGCCAACGTGATCGCCAACGCGAAGATCCTCGCCGGCAACGCCGCCGACGTGGGCACCTATCGTGCGGGCATCAGGGCGTACGAAGGCCAGCTTGCCGCGGACGGCCTTATCACCGCCGGCCAGGCGACAAGCCTTAACGCCTGCCTGTCCGATGCGGAAACGCAAAAGCAGTACACTGCCTTCGGCCCGCCGCCGGCACCGCCGGCCATCGTGCTCGCCAACAACGCCGCCCTGAACAACCAGAAGGGTGCCGCCGCCTCGACCACCGCGTACCAGCTCACGGTACCGGCCAACGCGAAGACGCTGACCCTGCGCACCTATGGTGGCTCGGGCGACGTGTCGATCTCGGTGACCGATCCGAAGGGTGTGGTGAAAGCGCAGCCCAATCGTCCGGGTAACAGCGAGCCGTTCACGGCCACCAAACCCGCGGCCGGCGTGTGGACGCTGACCGTGAAGGGTGAGAAGGCGTACTCCGGCGTGAGTGTGCTGGGTGCGTACACGCTCTGACGCATGACCTGGAAGAGGCCCCGGTTCACCGGGGCCTCGACCTTCGTGGGGCCCGCTTCGCGGGCAGGGGAACAGACACGACGTTTGGACGGCTGGACGGCTTTCGGGCCACCGGTCTTCGGGACACCTCGTCCGCCGCGGTCGCGACGGACTGGCGATGGGCCGCGCGCCGCGCGCCCGCGCATCGATCGCTAACAAGCGGACATCTGGGAGGAAGGTTCACGTGAATACCATCTACAGCAAGGTCTGGAACAAATCGCTCGGCATCCTGGTCGTGGCATCGGAGCTGGCACGCGCGAATGGAAAGGGTGGCGCCTCCCGACGTCTGCGCGCCGCGATGGCCGCGCTTCCACTGGCCGCCGGCGTGATGCTGGCGCTGGGTAGCGCGCCGGCGCAGGCCGGTAACGTGTGCGGTGGTTATCTGCTCGGTATCCAGGGCAAGGCGCCCATCGCCAAGGGCAGCGATGCCTTCGCCTGTGGCACCTCGAGCAAGGCCGCCGGCAACTACAGCACGGCAGTCGGCACGGCAGCGAACAGCAGCGGCGACTACAGCGTCGCGCTGGGCCAAAGTGCACAGTCTTCCGGCGCCTGGTCGACGGCTCTGGGGCAGAATGCCCGAGCGACCGGCACGAATAGTGTTGCGCTAGGTGAATCGTCGTTTGCCAGTGGATCGGCCAGCTCCGCCTTCGGAACGGACGCGAGCGCCACGGCGAAGAACGCCGTCGCCCTCGGCGATGGGTCAGTCGCCAATCGCGCCAACACGGTGTCGATCGGCAAGGTCAACGAAGAGCGTCAGCTGGTGAACGTCGCCGACGGCACGCAATCCACCGATGCGGTCAATAAACGGCAGCTGGATAAGGTTTCGACCTCGGTGAATGGCATGTCCACACGTGTGGACACGTTGTCCACGAAGGTCGACGGTGTATCGACCCGGGTGGACAACCTCGCGGAAAGCACCAGCGACGCCGCGCATTATTTCAAGGCGAACGGCAACGGTGACGGCAGCGATGATGCGCAGGCCAATGGCCAGTACGCCACGGCATCGGGCTCGGGTGCCTTCGCAGGCGCCGATGGTGCAACGGCGACCGGTAGCGGCGCGGTGGCGACGGGTTCGAACGCCACGGCAAGCGGCTATGGCAGCGTCGCCACCGGACAGAACAGCGCCGCCTATGGTGCAGGTGCGCAGGCCAATGGTCCGGGTAGCGTCGCTGTCGGTGGGGTGGCGGTCGATGCAGACGGCAATCCGCTGATCACGAACGCCGGCGTGCCAGTCGATACCGGCGCGACCAGTGCGGGTGTCGGTGGCACGGCCGTCGGTGCGAGTGCGCAGGCGAGCGGGTTTGCCGCGACATCGCTCGGCGTTGGTGCGTATGCAAGCGGCGCGCAGTCGACCGCCGTGGGTGCGGTGGCGAATGCACTCGGCGAC
>NZ_JAAVUW010000014.1:2500-5359 GCF_018449605.1 Luteibacter sp. dw_328
GTCGTACATTCTAGTCGAACAGCGTGGAAAAGCTGGCCGTAGACGGTGATAGCCCGGTAGACGAAAGGGTGCATGGCATGAAATTGAGTAAGGCGAGGCACGTGAAACCTTGTCTGAACATGGGGGGACCATCCTCCAAGGCTAAATACTCCTGACTGACCGATAGCGAACTAGTACCGTGAGGGAAAGGCGAAAAGAACCCCGGAGAGGGGAGTGAAATAGACCCTGAAACCGTATACGTACAAGCAGTGGAAGCCCGCAAGGGTGACTGCGTACCTTTTGTATAATGGGTCAGCGACTTACTGTCAGTGGCAAGCTTAACCGTATAGGGGAGGCGAAGGGAAACCGAGTCTGAATAGGGCGAATAGTCTCTGGCAGTAGACCCGAAACCGAGTGATCTATCCTTGGCCAGGTTGAAGGTGCGGTAACACGCACTGGAGGACCGAACCCACATCTGTTGCAATAGATGGGGATGAGCTGAGGATCGGAGTGAAAGGCTAAACAAACTCGGAGATAGCTGGTTCTCCTCGAAAGCTATTTAGGTAGCGCCTCGTGCGAACACTGTTGGGGGTAGAGCACTGTTATGGCTAGGGGGTCATTGAGACTTACCAACCCATGGCAAACTCCGAATACCAACACGTGATACACGGGAGACACACGGCGGGTGCTAACGTCCGTCGTGAAAAGGGAAACAACCCAGACCCGCAGCTAAGGTCCCAAAGTCATAGCTAAGTGGAAAACGATGTGGAAAGGCATAGACAGCCAGGAGGTTGGCTTAGAAGCAGCCACCCTTTAAAGAAAGCGTAATAGCTCACTGGTCGAGTCGGTCTGCGCGGAAGATTTAACGGGGCTAAGCTATGCACCGAAGCTCGGGGTGTACAGATTTGATCTGTACGCGGTAGAGGAGCGTTCCGTAGGCCTGTGAAGGTGAGTCGTAAGGCTTGCTGGAGGTATCGGAAGTGCGAATGCTGACATGAGTAACGATAAGGGGGGTGAAAAGCCTCCCCGCCGAAAGCCCAAGGTTTCCTCGCGCAACGTTCATCGGCGCAGGGTGAGTCGGCCCCTAAGGCGAGGCAGAAATGCGTAGTCGATGGGAAGCAGGTTAATATTCCTGCACTTTTCTACAGTGCGATGTGGGGACGGAGAAGGTTAGGTCTACCAGGCGTTGGTTGTCCTGGGGAAAGGCGGTAGGCATGATTCTTAGGCAAATCCGGGAATCTTTATGCCGAGCACCGAGACGAGTCCTTTGGGACGAAGTGACTGACACCACGCTTCCAGGAAAAGCCACTAAGCTTCAGCTGTAGAAAAACCGTACCGCAAACCGACACAGGTAGGCAGGGTGAGAATCCCAAGGCGCTTGAGAGAACTCGGGTGAAGGAACTAGGCAAAATGGCACCGTAACTTCGGGAGAAGGTGCGCCTCTTGGTGTGGTCACGTGCGTGACTGAGCATCGAGGGGTCGCAGTAACCTGGCCGCTGCGACTGTTTATCAAAAACACAGCACTCTGCAAACACGAAAGTGGACGTATAGGGTGTGACGCCTGCCCGGTGCTGGAAGGTTAATTGATGGGGTCAGCCGCAAGGCGAAGCTCTTGATCGAAGCCCCAGTAAACGGCGGCCGTAACTATAACGGTCCTAAGGTAGCGAAATTCCTTGTCGGGTAAGTTCCGACCTGCACGAATGGCGTAACGACAGCGGCGCTGTCTCCACCCGAGACTCAGTGAAATTGAAATCGCTGTGAAGATGCAGCGTTCCCGCGGCAAGACGGAAAGACCCCGTGAACCTTTACTATAGCTTTACACTGAACGTTGAGTTCTTCTGTGTAGGATAGGTGGGAGGCTATGAAACCAGGACGCTAGTTCTGGTGGAGCCATCCTTGAAATACCACCCTGAAGTGCTTGACGTTCTAACCTAGGTCCGTAATCCGGATCGGGGACCGTGTATGGTGGGTAGTTTGACTGGGGCGGTCTCCTCCCAAAGAGTAACGGAGGAGCACGAAGGTACGCTCAGCGCGGTCGGACATCGCGCACTGTGTGCAAAGGCATAAGCGTGCTTGACTGCGAGATCGACGGATCAAGCAGGTACGAAAGTAGGTCTTAGTGATCCGGTGGTTCTGTATGGAAGGGCCATCGCTCAACGGATAAAAGGTACTCCGGGGATAACAGGCTGATACCGCCCAAGAGTTCATATCGACGGCGGTGTTTGGCACCTCGATGTCGGCTCATCACATCCTGGGGCTGTAGCCGGTCCCAAGGGTATGGCTGTTCGCCATTTAAAGTGGTACGCGAGCTGGGTTCAGAACGTCGTGAGACAGTTCGGTCCCTATCTGTCGTGGGCGTTGGAGATTTGAGGGGGGCTGCTCCTAGTACGAGAGGACCGGAGTGGACGTTCCGCTGGTGTTCGGGTTGTCATGCCCATGGCATTGCCCGGTAGCTACGAACGGAAGTGATAACCGCTGAAAGCATCTAAGCGGGAAGCACGCCCCAAGATGAGATCTCCCGAGAGCTTGACTCTCCTAAAGGCACCATCAAGACTAGGTGGTTGATAGGCACGGTGTGGAAGTGCAGCAATGCATTGAGCTTACGTGTACTAATGAGCCGTGAGGCTTGACCATATAACCCCAAGACGCTTCACCGTCTTAACATCTCTCTACTCGCTTTCCGAATCCGGACGCTTGTCACTCGTTTACACCCTCTGTGAAGCCGGCGCTTTTATAGCGCTGCTTCCACCCCTTCCCTGGCGGCCATAGCGGCGTGGTACCACCTGATCCCATCCCGAACTCAGAAGTGAAACGCGCATGCGCCGATGGTAGTGTGGCTCAAGCCATGCAAGAGTAGGTCACCGCCAGGGGCCTTATACC
>NZ_JAAVUW010000015.1 GCF_018449605.1 Luteibacter sp. dw_328
ATCCCCGAGCGCATTGGCCACCGCGCCGACGGCGGTCGACTGTGCGCCGCTTGCGTACGCACCGACGCCGAGCGATGTCGCGGCAAACCCGCTCGCCTGCGCGCTCGCACCGACCGCCGTACCACCGACACCCGCGCTGGTTGCACCGGTGTCCACCGGCACTCCCCCGTTGGTGATCAGCGGATTGCCGTCCGCGTCCACGGCCACGCCGCCGACGGCCACGCTGCCCGGGCCGTTGGCCTGCGCACCCGCACCGTAGGCGGCACTGTTCTGTCCCGTGGCGACGCTGCCATAGCCGCTCGCCGTGGCGTTCGTGCCTGTCGCGACGGCGCCGCTGCCGCTTGCCGTGGCACCATCGGCGCCGGCGAGAGCACCGGAACCCGAAGCCGTTGCGTACTGGCCAGTGGCGAGCGCGTCATCGCTACCGTCGTTCAGACCGTTCGCCTTGAAGTAGCGCGTGGCGCCACTCACCGACGAATCGAGCTGGCCCTTGTTCACCGCGTCGGTGTCTTCGGTTCCGGCGGCGACGTTCGCGATCTGCCGTTCATGGCCTGCCGTGCCGACCGATATCGTGTTGTCGCGATCGGCCTGCGAATCCGCGCCGAGGGCCACTGAGTTTTCTCCCAGTGCCCAGGCATTCGCGCCCAGCGCGGTGGCATTGTTGCCGAGCGCCCAGCTGTTCGTGCCGATGGCAACCGAATTGGCGGCTTCCAGACCAAACAGTCCGAAGCCCGTTTCGGCATAGTTGCCGATCGCGATGCTGCCTTCGCCCGATGCGCTAGCGCCGCCGCCGATGGCGGTCGAGCCGTTGCTATAGGCCGCTGCGCCGCTGCCCGACGCCACCGAAAGATCACCGGCCGCATAGGCCTGTGCACCATTCGCGGTGGCGCCGACGCCCGAGGCTTCCGAAAGGAAGCCAGTGGCCGTGGACTGCTCACCTTGCGCGAAGGCGGCCGTGCCGAGAGCCGTACCGAACTGGCCTTGCGCCTGTGCGCTCGCCCCCACCGCCGTTGAAGCGAGGCCGGATGCATTGGCCGGTCCCACCGCTTCACCGGTGGCGCTGTAGGTGATCAAAGGATTGCCGTCCGCGTCCAGCGCCTGGCCGCCGATGGCCGTCGCGCTGTTGGCCGAGGCCTGTGCGCCGGCGCCGTAGGCCGCGCTGTTCTTTCCCGCGGCAACGCTGCCGTAGCCGTTCGCCGTGGCATTCGTTGCCGCCGCAACCGCGCCGCTGCCGTATGCGCTCGCACCGTCGGCGCCCGCATAGGCACCCGAGCCTGACGCTGTCGCGTACTGGCCGGTCGCCAGGGCATCGTCGCTGCCGTCGCCGATGCCAGTGGCTTTGAAGTAGCGCGTCGCGTCGCTCACCGACGAATCGAGCTGGCCCTTGTTCACCGCATCGGTGTCTTCGGTTCCGGCGGCGACGTTCGCGATCTGCCGTTCATGGCCTGCGGTGCCGACCGACACCGTGTTATCGCGATCGGCCTGCGAATCCGCGCCGAGCGCTACGGAGTTCTCACCCAGTGCCCAGGCATTCGCGCCCAGCGCCGTGGCGTTGTTGCCCAGTGCCCAGCTGTTCGTGCCAAGCGCGACCGCGTTGGCGCTCTCCAGCCCGAACAGCCCGAACCCCGTTTCAGCGAAGTTGCCGATGGCGATGCTGCCTTCGCCCGATGCGCTGGCACCGGCACCGATTGCCGTCGAGCCTGCGCTATACGCCGTCGAACCGAAGCCGTTGGCCACCGACTGATCGCCGGCGGCGGTCGCCTGCGAACCACTGGCGGTCGAGAAGTCCCCGAGCGCGTTGGCCACCGCGCCGACGGCGGTCGACTGTGCGCCGCTTGCGTACGCACCGACGCCCAGTGCCGAGGCAGCAAACCCGCTCGCCTGCGCACTGGCACCGACGGCCGTGCCACCGACACCCGCGCTGGTTGCACCGGTGTCTACCGGCACGCCCCCGTTGGTGATCAGCGGATTGCCGTCTTCGTCCACAGCCACGCCGCCAACAGCGACGCTGCCCGGGCCGTTGGCTTGCGCACCCGCACCGTAGGCGGCGCTGTTCTGTCCGGTAGCCACGCTGCCGTAACCACTTGCCGTCGCGTTGTTGCCGGTTGCCACCGCGCTGCTACCGGTCGCCGTGGCACCATCGGCGCCGGCAAAGGCACCCGAGCCCGAGGCAGTCGCGTACTGGCCAGTTGCCAACGCGTCATCGCTACCGTCGTTCAGACCGTTCGCCTTGAAGTAGCGCGTGGCGCCACTCACCGACGAATCGAGCTGACCCTTGTTCACTGCATCGGTGTCTTCCGTTCCCGCAGCAACGTTCGCGATCTGCCGCTCATGGCCTGCGGTGCCGACCGATACCGTGTTGTCACGATCGGCCTGCGAATCCGCGCCGAGCGCTACCGAGTTTTCTCCCAGCGCCCAGGCATTCGCACCGAGCGCCGTGGCGTTATTGCCCAGC
>NZ_JAAVUW010000016.1 GCF_018449605.1 Luteibacter sp. dw_328
ACGCTTGGCCTTCGGCTCGCCGATATCGGCGGCGGTGAGCGGCACGCTCAGGTACTGGCCTGGCGCCGGCGACACGGTAAACGTGTTCGCGCGACCCGGGTTGTACAGCCAGCAACCCGTGCTGCGTGCGATACCGGCGGCCACTTCGTCGCTCAGGCCGTTCTGATCGCCCCAGTTCTGGATGGGCGTCGAGTCGCAGGTATCGTCGATCAGGCTGCGCAGGCGACGGTACATCGCTTTGGCGCCCACCACCCAGTTGTCGTCGAGTTGCTTGTCGGCACCGAAGATGTACTCATCCTGGTAGTACGAGTGCAGGCCCTGGGCCGAGACCGTCTTCGCATCCGGCGGGATGCCGTTGGCACCGTTCTTGTTGTAGTTGGCCGAGTACGGGCCGTCGACCAGGCCAGTGGGCACGCCCGTGACCGGATCGATGCCCGTGAAGCCGAAGAGCTGCGACGGATAGGTCGACGGACCGGCACCGCGGATGGCGACGGACGTCGGCAGGCCGAGGTGGTAACGGCCGGCGTTGGCGTAGATCTTCAGCGAGCTGTCGCCGTAGACGTCCCACGACGCACCCAGGCGCGGATCGAGCTGGTGGCGCGCGCTGGCATACGCTTGGCCGCTACCGTTGTAGTTGGTGAACTGCTCGTTGCGCAGGCCGATGTAACCATGCCAGCGGTCCGTGATCTGCCAGTTGTCTTCGACGAACTGCGAACGCTGGTTGGTGCGCGCCGAGGTGCCCGTGCTCAACGCCGTCTGCTCGACGTAATAGCCGTTGGCAAAGTTAGCCGGGTTGTACAGGGCCGGGTCGAGACCGAGGGCCGACAGGCGGCTCTTGATGGCCGTACCATCCGCGACGTCGTTGTAAATATAGCCCGTGCCGCCGGTCGGCAGTGCGCCCGAGGTGGCGCGCAGCACGTAGTTATCGACACCGCCACGGAGATCGTGGTCGCCGATGCGGTATTCGATGTTGGCGCTCCAGCCATGGCTGCTGTCTTCCGCACCCGGCAGGAGGAACGTCGAGCCACCGACCGTGCAACCGGTCTGCGGATCGTTAGCAAATCCAGCGCGCCTGTCGGTGATGGTCGGGCAGGCCTGGCCGGTGGCGGAATTGATGTCCTGGCTATGGTCGGAATGCGAGCGGCCGTACATCGCGTTGACCGTCAGGTCGTCAGTGATGTAACCGGTGTAGTGGCCGATGTACGTGTTGCCGCCCGGCGTCGCGTTGGTCTGCGTACCGTTGTAGTTCTTCGTGTAGACATTACCGAGGTAAGGGCCCTTACCCGTGTCGTAGCTATAAGCGCTGATGGACTGGTTTTCGGTCTCGGTGTCGCCGATGCCGGTGAACTCGAGGATGTTGTTGTCGGTGATGTTCCAGTCGATCTTGGTCAACCAGCGCTTGGTCTTGGCGACATCGTGCTCGTCGTCACTGGTGGTATTGGGACCCGTGTAATCACCGGTGTTCTTGATCCAGTCCGCCGCGGCGAAGATGAACAACTTGTCCTTGATCAGTGCGCCGCCGATGGAGCCGGAGTACTGCAGGTTCTCGTTGTTGCGCAGGGCGTACGTGTTGCCCTTCTGATACTTGGTGCCGTCGCGCAGGTCGATGTCGCGCGGCTGCTGGTTCAGGCCGTCCGGCGACCAGAACACCTGGACGTCGCCCTTCCACTCGTTGGTACCGCGCTTGGAGACGACGTTGATCACGCCGCCGGTGGAGCGGCCGTACTCGGCGCCGTAGCCGCCGATCAGCACCTGTTCCTGGTCGATCGCGTCGTAGGGCAGCTGGCGCGAGCTCACGCCGGTCAGCGGGTTCGTGGCCTGGAAGCCATTGATGTAGTACGCGTTCTCGGACGCCGAGGAGCCACCGAAAGACAGCGCGTTGCCGTAGCCGCGCACGGCGGGCGTGGTACCGGGAGCGAGCAGGGCGATCGAGCTGATCGACGTGCGGGCGATCGGCAGCTTAGACAGCTGGTCGGCGGTCAGCACGGTGCGCGAGTCGACCGAGCTGACGTCGATGCTGGGCAGGGTGTTGGCGGTGACCTGGACGCTGCCGAGGTTGGTGGCGTCGCCGGCACCGGCAGCCGCAGCAGCGGCAAAGGAGACGTCGGTACCCTGGCTGATCTGG
>NZ_JAAVUW010000017.1 GCF_018449605.1 Luteibacter sp. dw_328
GCGCTTGGCACGCGGCTCGCCGATATCGGCGGCGGTGAGCGGCACGCTCAGGTACTGACCGTCAGCCGGCGACACGGTGAACGTATTCGCGCGACCCGGGTTGTACAGCCAGCAACCCGTGCTGCGACCGATACCCGCCTTCACTTCGTCGTGAAGGCCGTTCTCGTCGCCCCATTCCTGGATCGGTGCCGAGTCGCAGGTATCGTCGATCAGGCTGCGCAGGCGACGGTACATGGCCTTCGCACCGACGACCCAGTTGTTGTCCAGCTGCTGGTCGACACCGAAGATGTACTCATCCTGGTAGTACGAGTGCAGGCCCTGGGCCGAAACGGTCTTCGCGTCCGGCGGGATGCCGTTCGCGCCGTTCTTGTTGTAGTTACCCGAATACGGGCCTGCAACGAGACCGGTCGGCACACCCGTGACCGGGTCGATGCCGGTGAAACCGTAGTACTGCGACGGGAAGGTCGACGGGCCGGCGCCGCGGATGGCGACGGAGGTCGGCAGACCGAGGTGGTAACGGCCGGCGTTGGCGTAGATCTTCAGCGAGCTGTCACCGTGGACGTCCCACGACGCACCCAGGCGTGGATCGAGCTGGTGGCGCGCGCTGGCATACGCTTCGCCGCTACCGTTGTAGTTGGTGAACTGTTCGTTACGCAGGCCGATGTAACCGTGCCAGCGGTCCGTGATCTGCCAGTTGTCTTCGATGAACTGCGAACGCTGGTTGGTACGGGCCGAGGTGCCCGTGCTCAGTGCCGTCGATTCCGCGTAGTAGCCGTTGGCGAAGTCAGCCGGGTTGTACAGGGCGGGATTGAGACCGAGGTTGGACAGGCGGCTCTGGATGGACGAGCCGTCACCAACGTCAGCGTAGGTCCAGCCGGTACCGCCGGTTGGCAGCGCACCGGACGTGGCGCGCAGGACATAGTTATCAACACCTCCGCGCAGGTCGTGATCACCCAGGCGGTATTCGATGTTGGCGCTCCAGCCATGGCTGCTGTCTTCCGCGCCAGGCAGGAGGAACGTCGAGCCACCGACCGTGCAACCGGTCTGCGGGTTGCCGGTAAACTCGGTGCGGTTATCGGTAATGGTCGGGCAGTTCTGGCCGGTAGCCGAGGTGATGTTCTGGCTGTGGTCGGAATGCGAACGGCCGTACATCGCGTTGACCGTCAGGTCATCGGTGATGTAACCGGTGTAGTGGCCGATGTACGTGTTGCCACCCGGCGTCGCGTTGGTCTGCGTGCCGTTGTAGTTTTTCGTGTAGACATGGCCGAGGTAGTCGCCGCGACCGGTGTCGTAGCTGTAAGCACTGATGGACTGGTCATTCGTCTCGGTGTCGCCGATACCGGTGAACTCGAGGATGTTGTTGTCGGTGATGTTCCAGTCGATCTTGGTCAGCCAGCGCTTGGTCTTGGCGCTGTCATGCTCGTCGTCGCTGGTGGTGTTCGGGCCGGTGTAGTCGCCGGTGTTCCTGATCCAGTCCGCCGCGGCGAAGATGAACAACTTGTCCTTGATCAGTGCGCCGCCGATGGAGCCGGAGTACTGCAGGTTCTCGTTGTTGCGCAGCGCGTACAGGTTGCCCTTCTGGTAGAGGGTACCGTCGCGAAGACGGACGTTACGCGGCTGCTGGTTCAGGCCGTCCGGCGACCAGAATACCTGGACATCGCCCTTCCACTCGTTGGTACCACGCTTGGAGACGACGTTGATCACGCCGCCGGTGGAGCGGCCGTACTCGGCGCCGTAGCCGCCGATCAGCACCTGTTCCTGATCGATCGCGTCGTAGGGCAGCTGGCGCGAGCTCACGCCGGTCAGCGGGTTCGTGGCCTGGAAGCCGTTGATGTAGTAGCCGTTCTCGGACGCCGAAGAGCCACCGAAGGACAGCGCGTTGCCGTAGCCACGCACCGCGGGCGTGGTGCCCGGAGCGAGCAGGGCGATCGAGCTGATCGACGTGCGGGCGATCGGCAGCTTGGACAGCTGGTCGGCGGTCAACACGGTGCGCGAGTCGACCGAGCTGACGTCGATGCTGGGCAGGGTGTTGGCGGTAACCTGGACGCTGCCGAGGTTGGTGGCATCGCCGGCGCCAGCGGCGGCAGCGGCAAAGGAAACGTCGGTACCCTGGCTGATCTGC
>NZ_JAAVUW010000018.1 GCF_018449605.1 Luteibacter sp. dw_328
TGTGGGAGCAACTGTCTTTTTTAGACAGCCGCCCCATGCCGCCATCCGGCCTGATCACGGACCATCGCATTGATGGCCGTGATCAGGCATCGCATGCAGGCAACGATGGCCACCTTGGCTACTTTTCCCCGCGCCCGCAGGGCGCGGTAACGCTCGCCCAGGGCTGTTCCTTTTGCTCTGACGGCGGCCCAGGCGGCCATGTATAACGCGCGCCGGACGATCCATCGGCCGGCGCGTACGCGCCTCGCACCGTCACGGCAACCACTCTGGTCGACGTAAGGCGCCACGCCCACCAGCGCGGCGATCTGCTGTCGTGTCAACCGGCCCAGTTCGGGCAGATAAGCGATCAGGGTCGCTTCTACGACGGGCCCGACACCCGGCACTTCGCGCAGCCGTGAGGCAGGATCGACGGCCTTCGTGGCTTTCGCGATACGCCGGTCGAGCTCACGGATTTGCGTACTGGCCGCCTCGATCATGCCGCGCAGCGCGTGCTGGGCTGCAGCCAGCTGCGTCTGCTTCAGACGTCGACCGTTGTCGTCACGCTGGCTGACCATCTGCAACCGGCACCGCACCAGTTCGGCCAGTTCGCCGCGTTCGGGCGACGGCATCTCGTACGGTTGTGGCGTGATATTCGCCGCCATACGCGCCAGGATCTGGGCGTCGAGGGTGTCACTCTTGGCAAACCGGCCCATGGCTCGCGAGTAAGCCGAGGCGCGATGCGACGCCAGGCGGGTGACGCAATAACCGGCCTGAGCCAGCGCATCGATGATCCCTCGCTCATAGCCGCCCGTCGCTTCGATAGCGATGTGGGGGACCTCCAGGGGCGCCAGCGCGAGCAGTAACGCGCGATGGCCTTCGGCCGTATTGGCGAAGCGTTCGCAGCGCTCACCAGGAAAAAAACCCACGTCCAACATGGATTTACCGGTGTCGATTCCTACATGGATGCTCATGATTTCACTCCGGAGTACGATCGGAAGTGAGAGCACCTCCACCATGCCCCGGCTTGTGATTTCGAGGTACGACTCGGGCAACTGTTCGGGCTATTGGTGGAGGGAGTGCGGCAGCCCCAGCTCCCACACGTGCTCGCAGCACCGCCGCTAGCGGGCTTGCCGCACTCCGCTCTCACCCCGAAGCCTACGCCGACGCAAAGACACAAGCCGCTTCAGCGGCGA
>NZ_JAAVUW010000002.1 GCF_018449605.1 Luteibacter sp. dw_328
GTGAGAGACCTTGGTGTCCACCCTCGAGGCGAGTTCCGCACAAGTGGAGCGGCCGTAGGCCAGATAGATACATGGGCCGCGTCAGCGGCCTTCCTTTTCGAACGCGGAGGACTGTCTGAGCAGCGAGGGTGGGCACCAAGGTCTCCCCGCGAGACGCCCAAGTGTAGAGAGCGATGGCAAAGCCGAGCCCCGCGAAGCCGAAGGCGAGCCATGCGCGAGGTGCGAGGTGCGAGGTGCGAGGTGCGAAAGAATGCCCCGACCGAAACCCGCGCGCCCGGGCCCGGGTAATCTACGATGAACCAAGAAAAAGGCGCCGCATGGCATGCGGCGCCTTGGTGATCAGCCTCTACGTAGAGCGGTTACCAGATCTTCACCAGCTTGTCGCCCGAGCGAACCATCTTCGCGTCCGGCTTGCACTGGAATGCCGTGGCAAAGGCCGCCATGTTCGACGGTGCGCCGATCGCGCGCAGCGAGGCCGGCGCGTGCGGGTCGGTGTTGAGGTACAACATGGCCTGCTTCTCACGGACGCTGCCGCGCCAGACGCGGGCCCAGTTGAGGAAGAAACGCTGGTCCTGCGTGTAGCCGTCGATCTTGGAGTCGGCTTCCTGCGGGTTCTTCTTCAAGGCTTCCTGCAGGGCGTCATACGCCACCGCCGTGCCGCCCAGGTCGGCGATATTCTCGCCCAGGGTCAGCTGGCCATTGACGTGCAGGTCCGGCTTGTCCTTGAGCGGTGCGTAGTCGTTGAACTGGTCGACCAGCCTCTTCGTGCGCTCCTCGAACTTCTTCTTGTCGGCGGCCGTCCACCAGTTCTTATTGTTGCCTTCGCCATCGAACTGGCTGCCTTCGTCGTCGAAGCCATGGCTGGCTTCGTGACCGATCACCGCGCCGATGCCGCCGTAGTTGATTGCGTCGTCGCCCTTGGCATCGAAGAACGGCGGCTGCAGGATCGCGGCCGGGAAGTTGATCGTGTTGTCGGTCGGGTTGTAGTACGCGTTCACTGTCTGCGGCGTCATGCCCCAGTCGAGGCGATCGGTCGGCTTGCCGATCTTGGCGATGTCGTAGTGATAGTTGAACTTGCTGGCAGCCTGCACGTTCGTGTAGTAGTCGTCGCCGCTCACTTCCAGGCCCGACCAGTCACGCCACTTGTCCGGGTAGCCGATCTTGGGCAGGAAGGTATTCCACTTCTGGATCGCCTTTTCCTTCGTCTCGGCGCTCATCCAGTCGAGGTTTTCGATACGTGCCTTGAGGGCGTTGCGCACGTTATCGACCAGTTCGGTGGCGCGTTGCTTCGCTTCGGGCTTGAACACCTTGGCGACGTACAGCTGGCCGAGGGCTTCGCCCATCGACGCGTTGACGGTACCGAGCACGCGCTTCCAGCGATCTTTCTGCTTCGGCTGGCCGGCGAGGGTCTTGCCGTAGAAACCGAACTTGTTGTCCTGGAAGGTCTTGGACAGGTACGGCGAAGCGCTGTCGATCGCGTGGAAGCGCAGGTAAGCCTGCCACGTGCTGACCGGCGTCGCTGCCAGCATCTTGTCGAACGCCTTGAAGAACTTCGGCTGGGACAGCGAGAAGCCCTTGTCGATGGTCACGCTCTGGGCGGCGAAGAACTTCTCCCAGTTGAAGTGCGGCGTGATCTTGTCGGCTTCGGCCACGGTGACGAAGTGGTACTGGTTTTCCGGGGCGCGCAGTTCGACCGGGGCCAGCGAGGCGGCAGCCAGCTGCGTCTCGAATGCCATGACGGCATCGGCCTGGGTCTTCGCGTCAGCATCGGAGACGCCGGCGAGGGTCAGGGTCTTGGTGATGTAGTCGACATAGGCCTTGCGGTTGTCGGCCTGCTTCGGATCGGTGTAGTAGTCCTTGGTCGGCAGACCGAGGCCGTCCTGCTGCGCATAGCCAATCTGCATCTTCGCGTTCTTGAAGTCCGCGCCTGAGCCGAAGCCGAACACGTAGCTGTTGCCATCGGCGAAGCTCTGGTCGAGGAAGTTGGCCACGTCGTCGCTGTTCTTCAGGCCGTCGATCTTGGCCAGTTCCGGCTTGAGCGGCTCGATGCCGGCCTTCTCGATCACGGATTCGTTCATGCCCGAGCGATAGAGCAGGCCGATCTTCTGCTCGATCGAGCCGGCCTTGGCATTCGCCGCACCCTTGTCCATGGCATCGACGATGTCGTGCTGCGTGGACAGGCTGTTTTCGGCGAGCTGGTCGAAGGCGCCCCAGCGGGTGCGGTCTTCGGGAATCGGGTTGACCGCCACCCACTTGGCGTTGACGAAGCCGTTGAAGTCGTCGCAGGCGTCGATCGTCGTGTCGATGTCGGCCACATTGAACGTGGGCGCGGCAGGTGCGGCAGCGGTCGTGGCCGCCGGCGCCGGGGCGGCGCTGCCGGTGGCGGCAGGCGGGTTGCCGGCCGGAACGGCCGTATCGGCATCGTTGTGCTTGCTGCATGCCGTGCCGGCGAGCGCGACGCTGAGCGCGAGTGCGAGCGGCTTCAGGTACTGCTTGGTCATGAGTGTCCCTCTGTCCAGTGAAAGCGGTGCCCCCGGGCACCGGTGGGTTCCGAGCATAGCCGTTGGGAACGGGCTGGAGGGCCGACCGTGACGAAGGTCATGGATTGAGAAAATTCGTAAGACCTTGCGGACTTTGTCCCCGGGCTGTCATGCGCCCTTCTTACGCTGGTCAGACCGCATGACAGGGGATGCGGATCCGTGCAGTCCGGCCGCCACACCTTTCGAGGAGCTTAGTCATGCGCAAGTTACTGGCCGCAGGCATCGCCTGCGTGCTCACCCTCTCCGCCGCGTCGATCGTCGCCGCCCAGCAGGTGGCCTCCGCCCCTGCCGATGCCGCCACGACCGCGTTGGGCTTCGGCCACGGCGGTCACGGTAGCGATCCGCGCACCGCCACGCCGATCAAGCATCTGGTCGTGATTTTCCAGGAGAACGTTTCCTTCGATCACTACTTCGGCACCTATCCGCTTGCCGAAAACGGCAAGGGCGAGCCATCGTTCTATGCACGGCCCTTTACGCCGCCGGTGAATGGCCTGTCGCATCGCCTGCTGACGAAGAATCCCAACGCGGCCAACACCGGCAATGCCGACGCGGCGATCAATCCGTTCCGCCTCGCGCGTGCGCAGGCGGCGACGGCCGATCAGGACCACGGCTATACCTCGGAACAGCGCGCCTTCGATGGCGGCAAGATGGATCTGTTCCCGCTGTATACCGGTCACGGTGAAACCCTGCCGGGTGGCGATGCCGCCGAGGAAGGCAAGGGCCAGGTCATGGGGTATTACGACGGCAACACGGTCACCGCTTACTGGAACTACGCGCAGAACTTCGCCATGAGCGACAACCACTACGGCACCGGCTTCGGTCCGTCGTCGCCGGGTGCGGTGAACCTGATCGCGGGCCAGACCGCCGGTGTGATCGACACGCTCAACGGCACGGGTGCCGAGACCGACGATGGCCACGGCGGCCTGACCATGATCGGCGACCCCGATCCGATCGGCGACGTCTGCTCTTCGCCCACGGCTAGCCAGGCGACCATGGGCGGCCGCAATATCGGCAACCTGCTCAACGATCACAATGTCACCTGGGGCTGGTTCCAGGGCGGCTTCGACCTCACGCTCACCAACCCCGACGGCAGCACCGGCTGCACGCGCCGCACGTTGTCGAAGGTGACCAACACCACTTCGAACGATTACAGCCCGCATCATTCGCCTTTCCAGTACTACCCGTCCACGGCCAACCCGACGCACGCACGGCCGTCGTCGATCGCCGCCATCGGTAAGACGGATGCGGCTAACCATCAGTACGACATCCAGGACTTCTATGACGCCGTCGATACCGACAACCTGCCTGCGGTGAGCTTCCTCAAGGCGCCGGCCTACCAGGACGGTCACGCCGGCTATTCCGATCCGCTCGACGAACAGGCCTTCGTCGTCCACGTGATCAACACGCTGCAGCAGAGCAGCGAGTGGAAGGACACGGCCGTCGTCATCGCCTATGACGATTCCGATGGCTGGTACGACCATCAGGAACCGCCGCACACCAACGCCTCGACAGGCACCACCGACGCGCTCGACGGCGCCGGCGTGTGCAAGGGACGCGTCACGTTGCCGGGCCTGGATGGCAAGACACCGGTGCAGGGCCGCTGCGGCTTCGGTCCGCGCCTGCCGCTGCTGGTGGTGTCGCCGTGGGCACGCGAGAACATGGTCGACCACAGCGTGACCGACCAGAGCTCGATTACCCGCTTCATCGAAGACAACTGGCTCGACAGCAAGCGCCTGGGTGGCGGTTCCACCGATGCCACGGCGGGCCGTATCGATAGCATGTTCGACTTTTTCTTCCCGCGCCTGTTCGACCGCAAGCTGATCCTCGACGAGTCGACCGGTCAGCCGAAGCGTGCGCAGTGGCCGTTCGGGAACGGTGGGCATGGTTGATCGCCGTCGCTTTCTGAAGACGGCGGGGTGGATGGCTGCGGCGGGTTGGATCCCGTCGCGGCTCCTCGCGCATGACATGCACGGCATGCAGGCCACTCAGGCGGGCAAGGTCGGCAACGACCTGTGCATGCACCCCATGGGTGATACGACGCATATGCCGGGCCTGGTCGATCCGGGCAAGCTGGCAGCGTTCGTCGATCCGCTGCCGATTCCGCCGACACTGCGCCCCGTCGCGGGCAAGACGCTCGACGTGCGCATGGCGCAGACCGCGCAGAAGCTGCATCGCGATCTGCCACCCACCGAATTGTGGACGTATGGCGGGCACTATCCCGGCCCGACGATCGAGGCGCGTACCGGCGAGGCCTTCGACGTGCGCTGGGCGAATGCGCTGCCGACGAAGCACTTCCTTCCCGTCGACCACGCCATCTGCGGTGCCGAAGCCGACCAGCCCGAGGTGCGCGCCATCGTCCATCTGCACGGCGCCAAGGTGCCGCATAAGGACGACGGCTATCCCGAAGACTGGTACGTACCCGGCAAATCGCGCCAACACCATTACCCGAACGCCCAGGACGCGGCGACGCTGTGGTACCACGACCATGCGATGGGCATTAACCGGCTGAACATGTATGCCGGGCTGATGGGACTCTACCTTCTGCGCGACGAACACGAGTTGTCGCTTGGTCTTCCTTCCGGCGACCAGGAACTGCCGCTGGTGCTGGCCGACAGACTGCTGCGCACGGACGGCCGTCTCTACTATCCGGACTCGGGTGACGCCCATGCGCCGTGGGTACCCGAAGTATTCGGCAACCTGACCCTGGTCAATGGGGCCATCCTGCCTCGTGCCGATGTGCAGCCAAGACGCTACCGACTGCGCGTGCTCAATGCGGCGAACGGCCGCTTCTACCATCTGCGATTCAAGGATGGCCGGCCATTCCACGCTATCGGTTCCGACCAGGGCCTGCTGGCCGCCCCAGCAAAGGTGACCTCCCTTTTCCTTGCGCCGGGTGAACGTGCCGACCTCGTCGTCGACTTCGCCGCGTTGCGCGGTGGCACGGTGGAATTGATGAACGATGCGCTGCCGCTGATGCGTTTCGCGGTGGGGCAGGGTGCCGTTCGCGACGACAGCCGGCTGCCGGATGTCTTGCGCGATCTGCCCCGGGTCACGGAAGCCAGTGCGTCGAAATCACGCGAGCTCACGCTCGACGAATACAGCGACTGCGTCGCCACGCCCATGCTCATGTTGCTCAACGGCAAGCGCTGGCACGATCCTGTCACGGAGACGGTGAAGCTCGGCAGTACCGAGATGTGGAACCTGGTAAACCTCACCGAGGATACGCATCCGATCCATCTGCATCTGGTGCGCTTTCAGATCCTCGACCGGCGCCCGTACGACGTGGACGAGTACATGGAGAAAAAGACCATTCGCTACGTTGGCCCGGCACAGGAACCGCCGCCGCACGAACGCGGCTGGAAGGATGTGGTGCAGGCGTACCCGGGCATGGTGACCCGCATCGTCGCAACGTTCGACGGATATGCCGGCCGCTATGCATGGCATTGCCATCTCGCCGAGCACGAGGCGAACGAGATGATGCGACCGTTCGAGGTGGTCGCGTAATCCCGCTCTTGTAGGAGCCGATTCATCGGCGATCCCGCGGCAGCGGGCAAGGCTGCTGCGAGCACCCAATCGCCGCTGAAACGGCTCCTACAACTGCCTTAGAGCGTCGGCATCCAGGCGAACCACGGGATAAACGCCCACCTTCTGCACCGTGTACCACGGGCTGCGTTCGTAGAAGAACGTGAGGCGCGCACGCGGGCTGGCAGCGAAGGCGGCGTCGTTCTTCAGCTTCGCCTCGAACTCCGTCTTCAGCGCCGGGTTCGCCGCCATCATCTTCCGTGCCAGTGCCTCGAGCACGCGCGGTTCGCCGTATTCCTTCTGCTCGAACACGGCATTGAAGTAGCCCCAGCGGAGCAGGGAATCCGGTGCGCGGGCATCGAGCAGGTTCAGGGCGAGCACGGCATCGGCATTGTCCGCGCGCACGATGACGGTACCGGCCGGGAGATCGACATCGACCCGCGACGAAGCGATGTGTGCATCCTTCAGCATGTGATGGCTTTCGAAAGGTTTGTCCGCCCACTTCGGGTCGGTCAGCTCGTCGCGCTCCGCGTGCACGCGCACGGCGGTGGTCGTCCGCGTGTACGGAATGCCATGCGCGTCGAGGCGATCGATCACGTCCGTCCATTGCGGCGGAATCGCCCACGCGGCGGGGATCGACGCCGAGACGTCCGGAAGCAGATCGTTCCAGTTCGAAATGCTGTAGTCCTTCTTCGTTTTCGGGTCGTATTGCACCCAGAGATCGCCGGAGACATCGCTCTTGGTCTGCGTGAATGCGTAGCCCTTGAGTGTGAACGGTGTCGATGCCGGATCCTGCTTGAACGTCACCGGCTGCGAGGCGTCCGGCTTTGCGGAAAGCGCTTCAGCCCAGCGATCGGCCTCCTTCGACGCTGTGATGAGGGCGGCAGGCTCCTTGTTCACGTGTGCGAGCACGCTGCGAACCACATCGTAGGTCGCACGCACGCGCACCTCGTAGGACTTGAGCATGTGCGTTTCGATCAGCAGGCCGGCGCGATTGCGAATGGCGGCGTAGCCCGTGGAAAAGCGCGGGCCGGAACCGAAGTTCTCGATGCCCTTGGTGATATCGCGTCCGTCGCGGAATTCCAGGTAGGGCGCGGCGAGGTGACCGAGCTTCTCGTAGGCCGGGATGGCGTCGCCTTCGTAGGCCGCCTTCTGCCATGCAGCGATCGACGGCGGCAGCTTGTGCGCGTCCTCCGCGTACCAGGTGAGGTCGTACTGGTAGTCGGCACCGTCCGTGGTGTGGATGTCGATCAGCAGGTCGGGTTTCCAGGTGTTCCAGAGTGTCAGCCACGCGCGCGTTTCGGGCGCATCGGCCTTGACGTAATCGCGGTTGAGATTGAGGTATTGCGACTGGCCACGAAAACCCATCTCGGCCGGCCCGTTCTGGTTGATGCGGTTGTACGGGTTTGAGTTCTCATGGCCATCCACGCTGTACACGGGGATGTAGACCAGCACGGCGTGGTCGAGCAGATGGGGCAGGCGATGGGTGGCGGCAAAGTCGCGCAGCAGCATCAGGCCCGCGTCCTTGCCTTCGATCTCGCCGGGATGGATGCCGGCCTGGAGCAGTACGATGGGTTTGCCGGCGGCGCGGGCCTTTTCGGGCGTCAGGTCGCCGTCCTTCGCTGCGATCACGACCGTCATCGGCCGGCCCTCGGGCGTCGTGCCGAAGGTCGCGAGGCGGATCGTGTCCGGTGCCGCCTGGGCGAGCCGCTGCAGGAAGGCCTGCGTTTCGGCATACGACGGTGTCGTGCGGAAGGAAGACGCCTCGGCGGGCGTGATCCACGTGTCTTTCGCCTGGATCGTGACCGGGGCCACGGCGATCAGGGCGAGGAGGAGGCGTGCGGGGAGCGTGGCAGACATGAACCCATCCGGCAGGAGAATCGGACCATTGTGTGATTTTTTCTCCGCGCTCGCGAATCATGGTGGAAAGAGGAGGGGTCCATGGCCGAGGCTGAGCGACGGCGCGCTTTCGAAGCGCTGCTGCAGACACACCGGAAGATCGTCTTCAAGGTCGCGGCCATCTATGCCCATGGCGAGGAGGATCGGCGGGATCTTGCGCAGGAAATCCTGCTCCAGGTCTGGCGATCGTTCGGTGCGTACGACACAAGCCGTTCGTTCTCTACCTGGATGTACCGCGTGGCGCTCAACGTGGGTCTGTCGCATGCCCGACGCCAACGCGAACGACTGCAGCCACTGGATGCGACGCTGATCGACACGCTCGGTGGCGGCACGCCGATCGATGAGCCGGACGAGCGGCTTGCCCAACTGGCACATGCCATCGAGACCCTGGAACCCCTCGACCGCGCCCTGATCCTGCTCTATCTCGACGAGCAGCCCTATGCCGAGATCGCGGCGGTGCTGGGTATCGGCGAATCCAACGTAGGTACCCGCCTTGCGCGGCTCAAGCAACGTCTTCGCCGGGACATGACCGGCGCGACTTCACCCAACGGAGAGAACCATGGAACTCGATGAACTGAAGGCAGGCTGGCAGGTACTGGACCAGCGTGTGGCGCGCCTGGAAACCGTTATCGCCGACCGGGGCCATGGCGGCGTCCGCGCGGAACTGCGCCCGCTGGTCATCGGCCAGGCCATCCAGATCGTGGTGGGTGTGGCGTCTGCCATGGCGGCGGGCTCGTTCTGGGTCGACCACCGGGACGTTCCCAACCTGCTGGTGACGGGGGTGCTCTTGCACCTGTACGCCATCGCCATGATCGTTGCCGCCGCCCGCAATCTGTTCCTGGTCGGCCGCGTGAACGAAGCGGCGCCCGTGCTGGAGCTTCAGCGTCGCGTAGTGACCCTGCGTGCCTGGCGCATCCGCGAAGGGCGATGGTTCGGCATCGTCGGATGCTTCATGTGGGTAGCCATGATCGTCTGGGCGTTCGGGCTGCTTGGTGTGGATATCGTGGCAGCCCATCCGGCCTTCATCGGGTTCCAGCTGTTGACCGCACTGGTCTGCCTCGGCGTGTATGCCGTGGTGGCGCGGCTGGCTCGTGCGCCGGAGGGAAGGGCGGTGCGCCGGGCCCACGAGCGGCTGGACGAGATCGCCCGCTTCGAGGCCGGTTGACGGGGTGCTCTAAGGCAGCGCTAAGCTCGGTGCACGGATACTATCGGCGTCTCAGCCACCGGGCCGCCGTCTTGCACATCATCCTCGTCGAAGACGACGCCCAGCTTGGCGATGCCATTCGCAGGGCGCTGGAACGGCTGGCCTATACGATCAGCTGGTTCCGCGACGGCAACGAGGCGCTGGCGGCCATGCGCGACCACGAGGCCGACCTGGTACTGCTCGATCTCGGTCTGCCGGGGAAGGATGGTATGGATGTACTGGTCGAGGCGCGGCAGTCTCGCGTGACCACGCCGGTCATCGTCATGTCCGCCCGCGAAGCCCTGGATTCACGCATCCGCGTGCTGGACGCCGGGGCCGACGATTACCTGATCAAGCCTTTCCACCTGGACGAACTGGCCGCGCGCATTCGCTCCCTGGCCCGACGCGTACGCGGCGATTCGGTCAACCGTCTGGACGCCGGGGCGCTGAGCCTGGACCTGGGTACCTGGGAAGTCATCTGGCACGGCGACAAGGTCGACCTGACCCGGCGTGAGTTCGCGTTGCTGCAGGCGCTGATGGAACGCGCCGGTCGTATCGTCCGGCGCGAGGCCCTGGAGGCATCGCTGTATGGGCCCGAGGCGGCGATGAGCTCCAGTGCGCTCGAGGTGCTCGTGCACGCCCTGCGCCGCAAGCTCAGCCACGATGCCATCCAGACCGTGCGCGGATTCGGCTACATGGTGCCCCGGGAACCCACGTGAAGCCAGGCAGCCTGCGCTCGCACCTCCTGGTCCTGATCATCATCGTGCTCGCGGCGGTGCTCCTGCCCTTGGGCGTGCTCAGCGCCCAACGTACCCTGGAAGAAGTGGACGAACTCTCGGACGGCCGTCTTGCCCAGTCCGCACGTACGCTCGAGGTCCTTGTCCGTCGCATTGGCGTGGACCAACTACGCAACCAGCGCGCCGCCCGTCTGCTGGTGTCGAGCGTGTCCGATCATCCGCAGGAGCTCATCGTGCAGGGCCGCACCTATGAATCGGAGGTCGGTTTCGAGGTGTTCGATCACGATGGGATGCTGTTGCTCGCCACCGAGAATCTCGCCCGGCTACCGAATACGCCTGCCGCCGACGGCGCCTTCGAGGACGTCAAGAGTGGCAGGTACACCTGGCGTGTCTTCACCCTGATCATGGAAGACGAGGGCATCACCATTCGCTCGGGCGAGCGCTACGACAGTCGCCACGAAATCACTCGTGCACTCTGGATCGAGCACGGACTGCCGACCCTCCTGGGCTTGCCTCTTCTCGCGCTCCTCGTCGGCTGGGCGATTCGGCGGGGTCTCCAGCCGCTGGAGACGCTGGCTCGCGCGCTGTCGCGTCGCGAGCCGGGTAGCCGGGAGCCGATCCGTCTGGATCACGCGCCGAACGAGCTGAAACCCGTGCTGGACGCGCTAAACGGCCAGATCAGCCGTCTGGAAAGTGCGCTCGAGCGGGAACGCCGTTTCAGCGCCGATGTGGCCCACGAGCTGCGTACGCCCCTGGCCTCGACCATGATCAATCTCGAGAACGCCATGAACTCCGCCCAGCCACACGAGGCCGAGGCCGCCCTGGTGGCGGCGCGCGAGTGCCTGATGTCGCTGGCGCGTCGCACCGAGCAGTTGCTTGCGCTGGCGCGCCTGGAGGTCGGCGCGGCATCGGGCCCACGCAGCCGCGTCTATCTCGGCGAACTGGCGCTGGAAGTCATCGAGGAACTTACGCCACTCATCGGCCGGGGCGGGGTCGAGCTGAGTATCCGCGAACTGCCCGCGGAGCTTGTCGTCGAGGGCTACGGTGTCGCCCTCGGCGCCCTGCTGCGTAACCTGCTGGAGAACGCATTCCGGCACGTGCCGGCGGGCGGCCATGTCGAGCTTTCCATCAGTCATAACGATGACGAGGCCGTCATCGAGGTCGTCGACGATGGCCCGGGCATTCCGCCGGAGCGCCGCGCCTCCATGTTCACCCGTTTCCAACGCGGACTGGATACCCAGGGCGAAGGCTTCGGCCTGGGCCTCTCCATTGTCCAGCGTGCCGCCGAACTGCACGGCGCGAGCATCCAGTTGCTGGATGCGGAGTCCGGGCCGGGGTTGCGTGTGGTGGTGACACTGCCCTTGGCCTGAGCGCCGGGTACAAAATCTTCAATCCGCGTAACAAAGGCCGGCGCATACTCAGGGGCCCACCGTGGAGCGCAGCAATGAAGAACCCTGAAGCGACCAAAGCCAAGCGCAAAGCCGATCTGCACACGCCCACCGGCCTCGGTGCAGACGCCACCCGCGACATCTCGGCCGAACTCAACGCCCTGCTCGCGGACACGTTCGCGCTTTACCTGAAGACCAAGAATTTCCATTGGCACATGTCGGGCCCGCGTTTCCGCGACCTGCATCTGCTGCTCGATGAGCAGGGTGAGCAGATTTTCAGCATGACCGACGATCTCGCCGAGCGCGTGCGCAAGATCGGTGGGACCACGCTGCGTTCGATCGGGCACATCGCGCGGCTGCAGCGCCTGTCCGACAACGACGCTGACTTCGTGACGCCACAGGACATGCTCGCCGAGTTGCGCGAAGACAACCAGCGCCTGGTCGGATTCCTGCGCGAAACGCATGCGTTGTGCGACGAGTATTCCGATGTCGCCACGGCCAGCCTCATCGAAAACTGGATCGACCAGGGCGAACGCCGCGTGTGGTTCCTGTTCGAAACCAATCGCGAGAACACCTGACCGGCGAGGTGGCGCGGCTCTTGCCGCGCCACCTTTCGTGCCGCCTTACTTGCGCGGCGTGGCGATCACGCCGATCAGATCCTTGCCATCGCCGCGGACCAGGTGCGGATACTTCAGGCCGCCGTGGTAATCGACCTTCACCGTGCTGTACTCGTCGATGTTCTTGACCAGGAACTCGATCGGCGTGGTGGTCGACTTCGCATCGGTGACCGCATCCTTGAGTGTCTGGCCGGAGAAGTCCTTGCCGTTGACGGCGACGATGGTCAGGCCCGGCACGAGTCCGGCTTTTGCCGCGGTCCCGTCCCATTGCACGTCCTGGATCACGCCCTTGTCGGATACCTGCACGCCGAGCGAATAGGCGAAGTTGGTCGACTTGCGCAGCGTCTCCGCCGTCTTGTCGAAGCCGCTCGGCTTGTCGTCGTAGACGACCTTCCAACCACCGTTTTCGATGCCATGCTCGGGCAGCGTATTGCCGGTGGCATCGAGTCGCTGGCGAAGGAAGCTCGCCCAGTCATAGGCCTGCACGCCGTTGAGCGTGCTGACAACGTCGTCGAAGGTATAGGTCTTCGTCGCGTAGTTACCGTTGTCCATGCCGTAGAACGCGCGCGCGAAGTCATCGAGCGAATGCTTGCCGCCCGATAGATCACGGATCTTCGTGTCCACATCGAGCCAGAGTAGCTGGCCTTCGGGATAGAAGTCCGTTCCGCGACGATAGTTGGACCAGCCGCCGGCTCCCGCATAGGTCAGGGGTGCCGCGTCGGCGGTGTCCTGCAGCGAACGCCACGAGCGGCCCGTGCGATTGGACATGCCGGCTGAGATGCTGGCGAGCGAATCGCGCCACTGCTCGGTGGTCCAGATGCCGGAGCGCGCCGCGAGCACGCCGCACCAGTAGTCGGTCAGGCCTTCGTAAACCCAGAGCAGGTCGTCCTGCATCGTTTCAGTGAAGGTCGGCGTCCAGAGGTCGGCGGGCCGGCGGAACTTGCCGTTCCACGAATGCACGTACTCGTGGGGAAGCAGCGTACCGGCGGCGAGATTGACATCGTTGTCGGTGAGGAAATTGGCGAACAGGCGATCGTCGCTCGACTGGTGGTGCTCGAGGCCGAAGTGCTGTGTGTGATCGGAGTTGATCAGCAGGAAGTCATAGTGACTGTAGTGATGCGCGCCGAAGAGCTTGTTAGCCTGGACGATCAGCGCACGCTGGCCGGCAATCTGCTTGTCGGTGGCTTTGACGCTCGCGGCACTGTCACCGACGATGTTCAGGTGCACGGCGGGCTGGGCGCCTGGCGAAAGGTCCACACGATTGAAATGACGGCCGGCAATCAGCGGGGAGTCGACGAGATTCTCGAAGCTGACGGCCTTGAAACTCGGCGTCGCGCTGTCGGGTGTGTCCGTCTCCAGTGAGCTGGCGAACTTCCAGCCCGCCGGCAGCTTCACCGTCGGCTGGATCATGATGCGACTGGTGTAGTACCCCGCCGGATAGAACGCCACCTGATTGAATTCGAGCGCGACGAAGTTCGGCGTGGAGGAAGGGCTGGACGAAAAGCCGCCCGCTTCACGCGGCGCGAGGAACTCGAAGGCAATGTCGAGTTTGTCTACGCCGGCCGGAACATCCACGTGCAGCGCGTACATTTCCTTCAGGTCGCGACGCCAGGCCAGCGGCTTGCCGTTCGCGGTGATCGCCACGCCGGCCACGTTCTGGATCGGGCCGGTGGGTGAGTGCTCGCCGGGGATCCACTTCGGGTAGAACAGCGTGAGGGGACCGGACGCCACCGGGATGGTCTCGTGCACGTGATAGATGTTTTTCGGCGCGTCGGTCAGGTCCACCGTCAGGCCGAGGGTGCCCTGGTAGGGCTGGTCGACGGGAGCAGGAAGATCCTGGGCGACGGCGGAGGAGCCTGAGAAGGCCATCGCCACGGCGAGGGCGGCGGGCAGGGTGGCACGGCGGAGCGTAAGGCGCATGGCTCGGATTCCGGCGGCGAGTGAGTGCGATCGATGGTAGGCGCGTGGAACGGGGCGGCCCCCTGCCATTGGTCACCCCTCGTTTAAAACGGGGGTCTACGTTCGCCGGCGCGGCGCGACTAGGATGGCTGGCTCCCCGATCCCGAAACCTCCGACATGAAAGCAAGCACCCTGCGGCGCGTCCTCAACTGGTGGCCCCCGTTCCTGTTCGCGGGCGTCCGCGTGCTGCGGCTGGATGACGATTACCGGCAGGCGCGCGTCAGGCTGAAGCTGGCCTGGTACAACCGCAATTACGTGCGCACGCATTTTGGCGGCAGCCTGTTCTCGATGACCGATCCGTTCTGGATGATCATGACGCTGAAGAGCCTGGGCGACGACTACATCGTCTGGGACCAGGCGGGCGAGATCCGCTTCGTTGCGCCGGGGCGTGAGGACGTGTTCGCGGAATTCCGTATCGAGGACGGTGTGCTCGATGAGCTTCGCGCGGCTACCGCAAACGGCGAGAAGTGCCTGCGCTGGTTCGATACGGATGTGCGGACGGCATCCGGGGAACTGGTGGCTTCGGTGCGGAAGCAGCTTTACGTGCGGCGCAAGAAGGGGCGGTGAGGCAAGGCGCTAAGGCATCGCCGATAAATCGGCGATGCTCTTGTGGGAGCCGCTTCAGCGGCGATTCCTCAAAAGACCAGCGAAGCCATCTTCCTACGGTACTGGCTCACCAGCGCCGCATCGTCCAGCGTGGTGAAAGCCGCCAGCAGGCGCTTCTTCGCCTGGCCTTCGTTCCAGTCGCGCTGGCGCTTGAGGATGTCCAGGAACTGGTCGAGACCTGCCGCGGCCTCACCTTCGATCAGTAGGCGCACACCGAGCAGGTCGCGTGCTTCCCAGTCGGTATCGCTCGATTGCACCCGGGCCTGCAGCTCCTGGAGCGAGGGCGCACCGGCCAGGGCTCGGGCGAGCTCGAGCTGACTGCGCAGGCGCACGGCGCGCGCGTCGGTGGCGAGGTTGGCGGGCAGGGCATCCAGCTCGGACTGGGCCGAGGCCACGTTGCCAGCACGCATCAGGGCGAGCGCGAGGTCGAGCTTGAGCTCGGCACGCTCCGGCTCGGCGGCGATGGCCTGCTGGAGACGGTTGATGGCTTCCTCGGCCGTTTCCGGTGTTGCGGCTTCGGCGTCCTCGTCATTGGCCGCCTCGCCCGGCTGCACGCCATGCTTGGTCAGGAATTCGCGGATCTGGCCTTCGGGCAGGGCGCCGGCAAACCCATCCACCACCTGGCCGCCGCTGATCAGGATCACGGTGGGGATGCTGCGCACGCCAAACATCGCGGCGAGCTCCTGCTCGGCGTCCACGTCGATCTTTGCGAGGCGGAAGGCGCCGTTGAACTCCCCGGCGAGCTTCTCCAGGATCGGGCCGAGCGACTTGCAGGGGCCGCACCACTCGGCCCACAGGTCGACGAGGACCGGGGTCGTCAGCGAGGCCTTGATGACATCTTCCTCAAAGCCGGCCGTGGTCGCGTCGAAGATATGCTCGCTACGGGTCTGGGCGCTGGTCACGTGGGGCTCCTGGGACGCTGATTCGATGCCCCATAAATCGGGGAAGAGGCGGAGCATATCAAGCCCGCACACAGATTTAGGACGGATCCTACGTCGCCCGTCATGCGCCGTTTACGCGGATTTGCGATCATAGGCGGGCAGGCCACCGTGGCCTTGAAGCGCCGGGACGGCATGCACCACGCCCAGAACCTGATCATTTGCGAGCACTGCGACTCCGTCTACCAGAAGCGGAAGCTATCGCGTGGGCAGGTGGCCGACTGCACCGTCTGCGGCGCCGTGCTGGAGCGCCATCAGTGGATCGGTGTGGATGGGCAGTTCGCCCTGATCATTGCCGCCCTGATCGTTTTCGTGATCGCCAACGTGTCGCCGATCGTCACCTTGAAGCTTTCCGGCATGGCCGAGACCACCACCCTCTGGGGTGCGGTGATCGCCATGTGGAACGACGGCGCGCAGCTGGTCGCGGCGCTCACGGCGCTGACCCTGTTCTTTTTCCCCCTCAGCCAGCTCGTCATCTTCTGCTGGGTGCTCTGGTTCGCCCGCGAGGGTCGCCGCGCCCCCGGCTTCGCCCAGGCCATGACGGCCCTGGTCAGGGTCAAGCCCTGGAGCATGATCGAGGTCTTCATGCTTGGCACCCTGGTCGCCGTGGTCAAGGCGCATACCTATTTCGACGTGGTGCCGGGTCCGGGCATCTGGGCCTTCGGCTTCCTGACCGTGCTGATCACCGTGTTCTCGAGCCACGACACCCGCCACCTATGGGACGTCACCAAGGACGCGAAAGCATGAGCGCACCTCCGCGCGCCCGGGAACTGGGCATGATGTCGTGCCACATATGTCGCCTGGTTACCGCCTACAGCGACGATCCGCACGCGCATTGTCCGCGTTGCCATAGTGCCTTGCACGTGCGCAAGCAGGGCAGCATCGCGCGGTCCTGGGCACTGCTACTGGCTGCGGCGATGTTCTACATACCGGCCAATGTGTTTCCGATCATGCGCACGCAGAGCCTTTCCTCGAAAGACGACAACACCATCCTGAGCGGCATTTTCGAGCTGTGGCGCGCCGGCTCGCCTGGCCTGGCGGTCATCGTCTTCACGGCGAGCATTGTCGTACCCATGCTCAAGTTCATCATCATGACCATCCTGCTGGTGTCCGTGCAGCGTTCGAGCGGCCTCGTGTCGAAACAGCGTGCGAGGCTGTACCGCTTCGTCGAGCTGATCGGCTACTGGTCGATGCTCGATGTGTTCGTCGTGGCGATCCTTTCCGCCCTCGTGCACTTTCAGATTCTCAGCCGCGTCGAGCCCTTGCCCGGCGTGGTCTATTTCGGCGTAGTCGTCGTACTGACGATGCTTTCGGCCATGAGCTTCGATCCCCGTTTGATCTGGGACAACAGGAAATCGCAATGAGCGACACCAACCAAGGAAATACGCCGGCACAGGACGACGACCTGCCGCAGCCCGAGGTGCGCAAATCGAAGCTCGGCTTCTCGCTGATCTGGCTGGTGCCGATCATTGCCGCCCTGGTCGGTATCTCGCTGCTGGTCACCCACTTCACGTCGGCCGGCCCGAAGATCACGGTGACCTTCCTCACCGCCGAAGGCATCGAAGCCAACAAGACGCAGGTCAAGTACAAGAACGTGGTGATCGGCAAGGTCACCACCATGCGCCTGTCGAAAGATCGCACGCACATTACCGTGGTCATCGACCTGGAAAAAGACGCGGCCGCGTTCGCTACGAAGAACACGCGCTACTGGGTCGTTCGTCCGCGCATCGGCGCGAGCGGTGTGTCGGGTATCGATACGCTGTTGTCCGGTGCGTTCATTGGTGCAGACGCCGGCGATTCGGAAGAAGAACAGACCGACTTTACCGGACTGGAAACGCCGCCTGCGGTGACCCATGGTGCGCCCGGGCGTCGCTTCGTGCTGCACGCGGCCGACCTGGGCTCGCTCGATATCGGTTCGCCGGTCTATTACCGGCGCATCCAGGTCGGCCGCATCGTTTCGTACGAGCTGGACAAGGACGGCAAGGGCGTGTCCCTGCAGCTGTTCGTCGACGGCCCGAACGATCGCTTCGTCCACCAGGATGCACGCTTCTGGAATGCCAGTGGCGTGGATGTGTCGCTCGGTGCCGATGGCCTCAAGCTCAACACGCAGTCGCTCGCCACGGTGATCGCCGGCGGCGTCGCATTCCAGGATGCGCCGGGGCCGCACGACGAAACGGCGGCGCCGGAGATGAAAGAGTTCAGCCTGTTCAATGACCAGGCCACGGCCATCGCGCCGCCGGACGGCAAGCCGCGTTATATCCGCATGCGCTTCGAGCACTCGTTGCGTGGACTCAACGTGGACGCCCCGGTCGAGTTCCTCGGCGTGAAATTCGGTCGCGTCGTGTCGGTCAACCTCGATTACGATGCGAAAACGCAGACCTTCCCGGTCATCGTCGGTGCGGTGGTCTATCCGGACCGCCTGGGCCAGGCCCACGACAAGCTGGCGAAGCTCTCCGGCGGCACCGACGATTCGGAGATGCCGAAGATCATGAGTGGTCTGGTGGCCCACGGCCTGCGTGCGCAGGCACGTAACGGCAACCTGCTCACGGGCCAACTCTATATCGCCCTGGACTTCGATCCGAAGGCGAAGAAGGTGGCATTCAACGAGAACGCCCGGCCGTTCGAGATCCCGACGACGCCGGGTGATTTCGACCACCTGCAGGAGCAGATCGCCAGCATCGTCGACAAGATCGAGAAGATTCCGTTCGATTCCATCGGCAAGAACCTCGACGGCAGCCTGCACGAACTCAACGGCACGTTGAAGCAGGTCAATACCGAGCTGCTGCCCGAGGCCAAGCGCACGCTGCAAGGCGTGAACAAGACGGTCGGCACGGCCAACGATGCGCTGTCGGAGGATTCCCCGCTCCAGCAGAACATCGGCAACACCCTCGAGGAGCTGCAGCGCACGGTGCGCTCGGTTCGCGCTTTCACCGATTACCTCGGTCGTCATCCCGAGGCGTTGCTGCGCGGCCGGGGCGCCGACGCTCCGCCGCCGGTCTCCACGCCGTCGACCCCGAAGCAGGGCAAGGACGTACAGCCATGATCCAGACACTTCGCCTTTCCGGCGCCGCTCTCCTGGTCACCGCCCTGTGCGCGTGCTCCTCGGCGCCCACGCACTTCCATACCCTGGTGCCGTCGTCGGCCCCGATGGCGTCCGTGGCCGCGCCCTTCGTGATCGACGTGCAGGCCGTCGGCGTGCCGCCACAGGTGGACCAACCTTCCCTGGTACTGCGCCACGGCGCCACCGGTGTCTCCGTGCTGGATGGGGAGCGCTGGGCCTCGCCGCTCGGCGACGAGATTCGCGGCGCCCTGGTGGCCGACCTCTCCGCTCGCCTGGGAACGCACGACGTGCACGGACTGCCCCATGCCAAGGGCGACAAGGTCGTTCGCGTGCAGCTGGATGTACGCCGCTTCGACTCCGAAGTGGGCGGTAGCGCCACCCTGGAGGCAAGCTGGTCGGTTCGCTCGGGGGAGACGGCAGGCGCAGCCTGCGCCTCGCGGGCCAGCGAGCCGGCGGGCTCGAGCTACGACAGCCTCGTCGAAGCCCATCAACGGGCCATCGGCCAGGTCGCCGACCAGGTGGCTGCCGCCGTCCGCGCCGTCGCCGCCGGCCAGTCCACCTGCCAGTAACGGCTCCCCTGTAGGAGCCGATTCATCGGCGATGGGTGCTCGCGCCCACGCCCGAAGCCCCGCTCCGCAGGGATCGCCGATGAATCGGCTCCTACAGAAAGCGTCCCTGCGCCGCCTTTCGCTTTGCCTGAACCGTCCCCGTGGGATAGTCTCCCGCGATTGTGAGCATCCCACCGGTACCCAACACCATGCAGGACACCCAAGACCAGGGCACGCGCGAACAGGGCGGTTACGCCCCCGACGCCGTCGAGACCGCCGCGCAGCACTTCTGGAACGCCACCCGCGCGTTCGAAGTGACCGAGGACGCGAGCAAGCCGAAGTTTTATTGCCTCTCGATGCTGCCGTACCCCTCGGGCGCCCTTCACATGGGCCACGTTCGCAACTACACCATCGGCGACGTGATCAGCCGTTTCCAGCGTCAGCAGGGCAAGAACGTATTGCAGCCGATGGGTTGGGATGCGTTCGGCCTGCCGGCCGAAAACGCCGCGATCAAGAACAACACCGCGCCGGCGAAGTGGACCTACAAGAACATCGAGCACATGCGCGAGCAGCTCAAGCGCATGGGCTTCGCCTACGACTGGACCCGCGAGGTCACCACCTGCCGCCCCGAGTACTACCGGTGGGAACAGCAGATGTTCACCCGGCTGATGAAGAAGGGCCTGGTGTACCGCAAGAACAGCGTCGTCAACTGGGATCCGGTCGACCAGACCGTGCTGGCCAACGAGCAGGTGATCGACGGTCGCGGCTGGCGCTCGGGTGCCTTGGTCGAAAAGCGCGAGATTCCGCAGTGGTTCCTCAAGATCACCGCGTACGCGCAGGAACTGCTCGACGGCCTGGATACGCTGCCGGGCTGGCCCGATGCGGTCAAGACCATGCAGCGCAACTGGCTGGGTCGCTCGGAGGGCCTCGAAATCCACTTCGACGTGGACGGCGAGTCTGAGCCGCTGACGGTCTTCACCACGCGCCCGGACACCTTGATGGGTGTCTCGTACGTCGCGGTAGCGGCCGAGCACCCCATTGCCACGCGTGCCGCGGTGGGCAATCCGGGTCTTGCCGGGTTCATCGAAAGCTGCAAGGCCGGCGGTGTATCCGAAGCCGAGCTCGAGACGCAGGAGAAGCGCGGCTACTACACGGGCGTCGATGCCACGCATCCGCTTACCGGCGAAAAGGTGCCGGTGTGGGTCGCCAACTTCGTGCTGATGGGTTATGGCACGGGTGCCGTCATGGCCGTACCGGGCCACGACCAGCGCGACTGGGAATTCGCCCAGAAGTATTCGCTGCCGATCAAGATGGTCGTCGTCGATCGCGGTGTGGTCGATGCCGTGGCCGAACTGCGTCGCGACCTCGCGACCGACGGTGGCGACGCGGTGCAGAACGCACTGGAAGGCGGCTCGTCCGATGCCTACCAGTCGTCCTCGGCGGTCGAGACGATCAAGACCTTCGAGTCCGATATCCAGACCGCCGGTGCGTACACCGAGTACGGCACGCTGATCAATTCGGGCCAGTTCGATGGCCTGGAGTTCAAGGCGGCGTTCGACGCCATCTCGCTGGCGCTGATTGCGGCCGGCCGCGGCGAGCGCCGGGTCAACTGGCGCATCCGCGACTGGGGCGTAAGCCGCCAGCGTTACTGGGGCTGCCCGATCCCGGTCATTTACTGCCCCAAGTGCGACGCCGTGCCGGTGCCGGAAGACCAGCTGCCGGTCGTACTGCCGGAAGACGTCGCCTTTTCCGGCGTGCAGTCGCCGATCAAGGCCGATCCCGAGTGGCGCAAGACCACGTGCCCGTCCTGCGGCGGTCCGGGTGAACGCGAGACGGATACCTTCGACACCTTCATGGAGTCGAGTTGGTACGCCGCGCGTTACACGAGTCCGGGCGCGAATGCCCAGGTGGACGAGCGCGCCAACTACTGGATGCCGGTCGACCAGTACATCGGTGGCATCGAGCACGCGATCCTGCACCTGCTTTACTTCCGCTTCTATCACAAGCTCATGCGTGACGAAGGGCTGGTGAACAGCGACGAGCCGGCCACGAACCTGCTCTGCCAGGGCATGGTGATCGCCGAAACCTACTTCCGGAAGGAAGCCAACGGATCGCTCACCTGGTTCAATCCGGCCGACGTGGACGTGCAGCGCGACGAACGCGCGCGCATCGTCGGCGCCGTGCTGCGTAGCGACGGAAAGCCGGTGGAAATCGGTGGCATCGAGAAGATGGCCAAGTCCAAGAACAACGGCGTCGACCCGCAGTCCATGGTGGGCAAGTACGGCGCGGACACGGTGCGCCTGTTCTCCATGTTCGCCGCGCCGCCGGACCAGTCGCTCGAATGGAACGAGGCCGGTGTGGAAGGCATGGCCCGCTTCCTGCGCCGGCTGTGGCGCGACGTGTCGGCGCATGCCGACGTGGCTGCCCAGGCAGAGGGTGACAACGCTGCCGCCGACGGTGCGCGCAAGGCCCTGCGCCGCCAGCTCCACGAAACCATCCAGAAGGTCACCGACGATATCGGTCGCCGCCAGTCCTTCAATACGGCCATCGCGGCCCTGATGGAACTGTTGAACGCGCTGGCGAAGTTCGACGACGCCAGTGCGAAGGGCACCGCCCTGCGCCAGGAGGCGTTCACCGCGGTCGTCCAGCTGATCAATCCGTTCACCCCGCACATCGCCCATGCGCTGTGGCAGGTGCTCGGCCACGGGGAGACCCTGGTCGAGGATGCGGGCTGGCCGGTGGTCGATCCGACCGCCCTGGTTCGCGATTCGCTGACCTATGCGGTGCAGGTCAACGGCAAACTTCGCGCTACCATCGAGGTGCCGGCTTCGGCGTCGAAGGAAGACGCCGAGGCGATGGCGCGCGCCGAGCCTACCGTGGCGCGCATGCTCGAAGGCCAGACCGTGCGCAAGGTGATCGTCGTGCCCGGCAAGATCGTCAACATCGTCGCAGGATAATCATGAGCCCGAACCTCTCCCGTTCGCTGCGTACCGCCCTGGTCCTCGCCTTCGTCGCGCTGGTCAGTGGCTGCGGCTTCCATCTGCGACAGACGGCCGCTCTTCCGCCGGGTATGAAGAAAATCCATCTCACGGTGGCATCGGGCGGCATGCTGCAGCGCGAGCTCGGTCGTGCGCTGACGAACTCGAACGCGGAGATCGTCGACCACGCCTCGGTCGACGCGGCTGACCTGACCATCACCTCGAACACCTTCCGTACCGATTCGCTCACCGTGAGCGGCACGGCACGCGTGACTGAGTACGCGGTGCGCTACCACGTGGACTTCAACGTGAGGGCGGGCGACGGCACGGTCATCGTTCCGCCGCAGTCGGTCGACATGTCCCGCGAGTTCAGCTACGACGCCACCAACACCATCGGTACGGCCAGCCAGACCGAAGAGCTGCAGCGCAGCCTGATCGGCGACATGGTCCAGTCGATCCTGTTCCGCCTCGAGGCCGCTGGGGCACATCCGGCCGCCGCGGCGACGCCGGCGACGAAGCCCAGCGGTACCTGAGGAAGCCTGACCGTGCCGATGAGTCCCGGCCAATGGCAGAAGCACCTCGCCGGCGACCGGATGGCACCGGTGTACCTGCTGGCAGGCGAGGAATTGCTCGTGCTCGAAGCGGCGGATGCCGTGCGGGCCATGGCACGGCGGCTGGGCTACAACGAGCGCGAAGTCCTCGAAGCGGACAGCCGCTTCGACTGGGATGATCTCGCCCGTTCCTCCGCTGGCCTTTCCCTGTTCGCCACCCAGCGGCTGCTGGACCTGCGACTCGCGGGCGGGCGAGCGGGCAAGGACGGTAGTTCGGCGATCAGCGAATTCGTTGCCAATCCACCGCCGGATACGACCCTGCTGATCACGGCGACCGAGTGGAGCGCCAAGCACGAGGCGGTGTGGACGAAGAACGTGGACGCCGGTGGCATCCAGGTGGTGTTCAACGCACCTCGCCCGAATGAATGGACACAGTGGGTCGGCGCGCGCCTGACCTCGCGGGGTGTCAAGGCAAGTCCCGACGCCGTCGCCATGCTGGCCGAGCGGGTCGAAGGCAACCTGCTGGCCGCCGCCCAGGAAATCGACAAACTGGTGGTGCTTGCGGGCGACCAGCGCCTGGACGCGGCGACGCTGGAAGGCCTTGTGGCCGACAGTGCCCGCTTTGACGCCTTCAAGCTTACCGACGCGGCGTTTGCCGGGGAGGGTGGCCGCGCGCTGCGCATCCTGGCCGGCCTGCACTCCGAGGGCGACGAACTCATCGCCCTGATGGGTTGGCTGGTCAACCAACTTCAGTTGGCGCTGCGCCTGGCCAATGCACGAGATTTCGCCGCGCAGGCCAAGGTGGAACGACTCTGGCCCGCGCGCGAGCAATTGTTTCGCAAGGCCTTGCGTCGTGCGCCTCGTGAGCACTGGCTGTCGTGCCTGGCACGCGCCGCACGGATCGACCGCATGGCCAAGGGCCGCGAGCAGGGCAATCCCTGGCTCGAGGCCGAGCGCCTGATCGCCGCCATCGCCGAACCCCGCGCCGCGGCCGCCTTCGGATGAATCAGGCGCGTCCGCTCGCCATCCTCGGCGGCACCTTCGATCCGATCCATCACGGCCACCTGCGGGCCGCGTGGGAAGCCGCCGAGGCGCTCGACGCCGAAGTCAGGATGGTTCCGGCACGCACGCCGCCGCATCGGCCGGCCCCGGTTGCCGATGCCTCAGGTCGTGTTGCCCTGTTGCGCGCGGCGCTCGCGGGCCAGGACCGGTTAACCATCGATACGCGTGAGCTGGACCGCGATGGCCCTTCGTACACCGTCGATACGCTGGCCTCGCTGCGCGCGGATATCGGGCCGGACCGGCCGCTGGTGCTTCTTGTCGGGGCGGATGCGTTCGTCGGGCTGGCGTCCTGGCACCGCTGGCGACAGCTGTTCGAATTCGCCCACGTGGGGGTGCTGACGCGTCCTGGTGTCAGCCATGCGCCGTCGGGCGAGCTGGCTGATTTCACCGCGGGACGCCGTGCGGAGCGGGTCCACGGACCCGCCGGATCGGTGGTCGACATCGCCATTACCCCACTGGATATCGCCGCCACGGCCATTCGTGAGGCTTTTGCGGCGGGCCACGAGCCGCGGTTTCTGCTGCCGTCGGCCTGTTTCGAGGATGAGGCCCTCCTGGCGCCTTATCGGGCCCTGAGGGGCTGATCGCCGCTGAAGCGGCTCCCACAGGTCTGCGGCAGGCTCCTTGTGGGAGCCGCTTCAGCGGCGATGCTCCAGCGGCGATGCTCCAGCCCAAGGCCGTCCGGCCCTGAATACCTGTCCAGGCATTTGACGCGCCCGCCGCCAGCGGGGGTTATACTGCCCTCGAAGCCGGCATTCCGCCGCATGAGGTTTTCGCATCTTGAGTTCGACCGCATCCCGCAAGGCCAAGGGCAAGTCCGCCGTCAGTAACGAGCTCCTGCGCCAGCGCGTCGTCGCCGCGCTCGAAGACCTCAAGGCCAAGGACGTCCGCGAAATCGACGTTCGTGGCAAGACCTCCATCGCCGATATCCTTTTCATCGCGTCGGGCACCTCAGCCCGTCACGTCAAGTCGATTGCCGACGAAGTCATCAAGTTCGCCAAGCAGGCGGGTGTGATGCCGCTCGGCGTCGAAGGCCAGACCGAAGCCGAGTGGGTGCTGGTCGACCTGGGCGACATCATCGTCCACGTGATGATGCCTCGCATCCGCGAGTTCTACGGCCTCGAGCGCCTGTGGACCGTGGGCGACGACGGCTTCGAAGCCGCCAACGACTGAGCCCGCTATGCGGGCTCGACTCATTGCGGTCGGCGAGCGCATGCCGGCCTGGGTGGCGGAAGGCTTTGCCGAGTACCGCAAGCGGCTGTCGCATGAGTTCCCACTCGAACTGATCGAGATCAAGCCCGGACTTCGTGGCAAGGGTCGCGATGACGTGCGGGCCACGCTCGACGAGGGCGCGGCCATTCTCACGGCCTTGCCTCGCGACATCCATGTCGTCGCACTCGACGGTCGCGGCAAGACATGGTCCAGCGAAGACCTGGGCCAGCAGCTCGAACAGTGGCGGATGGGCGGTCGCGATGTCGCGTTCCTCATCGGTGGACCGGATGGTCACGCGCCCGATGTCCTCGCCCGCGCCGACCAGCGCTGGTCGCTGGGACCGCTGACCCTGCCACACATGCTCGTGCGTCTCGTGCTCGCCGAGCAGTTGTACCGCGCTACCACCCTGGTGGCCGGTCATCCCTACCATCGCGCCTGAAGGACACGCCGTGCTCTACCTGGCTTCGCAATCGCCGCGCCGGCGGGAACTCCTTGGCCAGATCGGTGAAGCGCCGCGCGTGCTCGACGTCGATGTGGAAGAGATCCGGCGGCCCGGCGAAGCGCCCGAGGCGTACGTTGCCCGGGTAGCCCTGGACAAGGCCCGCGCGGGCTACGCCCTGGTCTCGGCCGAAGCGGGAGTCCGCGTGATCGGTGCGGACACCGAGGTGATACTGGGCGATGAGGTTTTCGGCAAACCGCGCGACGCGGCCGACGCGGCATCGATGCTGCACCGCCTGTCCGGCCGCGAGCACCAGGTGGTCTCGGCGGTCTGGCTGATCGACGAAAAAGGCGAGCGCGATGCACTTTCGGTGTCCATCGTGCGATTCGCCCCACTCGACGCGGCCCAGATCGACGACTATGTAGCCAGCGGCGAATGCTTCGGTAAAGCTGGGGCCTACGCCATTCAGGGTCGCGCCGCGGCCTTCATCGAACACCTTTCCGGCAGCTATTCGGGCGTCATGGGCCTGCCGCTCCACGAAACTTCCCGACTCCTCAGGAGTCAGTGACATGTTGTCGGCGCGCGGGCTATAAAGCGCGATGACTTAAGGATAGGGGCTGGTGTGAGCGAGGAAATCCTGATCAATGTCACACCGCGTGAGACGCGGGTGGCCGTTGTCGAAAATGGCATGCTGCAGGAGGTCCACGTCGAGCGCGCATCGAAGCGCGGCTACGTCGGCAATGTGTACAAGGGTCGCGTGCAGCGCGTTATGCCCGGCATGCAGGCGGTGTTCGTCGAGATCGGTCTCGATCGCGCCGCATTCCTGCATGCCTCCGATATCGTCCGGGCGCCACTTCCGCCGACCGATGCCCCTGTCGATGGCAAGTCGAACGGTCACGGTCCCGTGCCGCCGATCAGTGAGCTCGTCCACGAAGGCCAGGAAATCGTGGTCCAGGTCGTCAAGGATCCGATCGGCAGCAAGGGTGCGCGGCTGTCCACGCACCTCTCCATTCCCTCCCGTTATCTGGTGCTGCTGCCGCATTCGCGCACGCTGGGCGTTTCCGTGCGGATCGAGGAAGAGTCCGAGCGGCAGCGACTGAAAGACATCATTACGCCGCTGATCGGCGAGAACCCGCTGGGTTACATCGTTCGTACCAACGCGGAAGGGCAGTCCGAGGAATCGCTCGCATTCGACGTGACCTACCTGAGCAAGGTCTGGCGCGTGGTCCAGGAGAACATCCAGAAGGCGAAGATGGGCGAGCGCGTTTACGAGGAACTCTCGTTGCCGCTGCGTTCGCTACGCGATTCGCTGAACGACGGCATCGAGAAGGTGCGTGTCGATTCACGCGAAACCTACGAGAGAACCGTCAAATTCGTGCAGAAGTTCATGCCGGTGCTATCCGACCGTATCGAACATTATGCGGGCGAGCGTCCGATCTTCGATCTCTACGGCGTGGAGGACGAAATCCAGCGCGCCCTGCGCAAGGAGGTGCCGCTGAAGTCCGGCGGTTACCTCATCGTTGACCAGACCGAAGCGATGACGACCGTCGATGTGAACACGGGTGGCTACCTCGGCAGCCGCAATCTCGAAGAAACCGTTTACCGCACGAATCTCGAGGCGGCGCAGGCCGCGGCGCGCCAGTTACGGCTGCGCAACCTGGGTGGCATCATCATCATCGATTTCATCGACATGGTGGACGACGAGCACAAGCGGCAGGTGTTGCGCATGCTCGAGAAGGGCCTGCAGAAGGACCACGCCAAGACCACGGTGTATCCGATGTCGGCGCTGGGTCTGGTCGAGATGACCCGCAAGCGCACCACCGAAAGCCTCGAACGCCAGCTCTGCGAGCCGTGCCCGGCGTGCAGCGGTCGCGGTGCACTGAAAACCGCGGAAACGGTGATCTACGAGATATTCCGCGAAATCACCCGCGCCGTGCGCCAGTTCAATGCGCAGAAATTGCTGGTCATGGCGAGCCCGAAAGTCGTCGGTCGCATTCTCGAGGAAGAGTCCGCTGCCGTGGCCGAACTCGAGGAGTTCATCGCCAAGAGCATCCGCTTCCAGGCGGAAGAGCACTACTCGCAGGAACAGTTCGATGTCGTGCTTCTCTGACGCCGGCGCCTGCCGGAACGTGGGCCGGTGAGTCCCGGCTGGCGCCATCGCGCACGACGCCTGCGGTTCTTCCTTCTGGGTCTGGTCGCAAGTGTGCTGGTGGCGCTTGCCCTGGTGATGGCGGTCGGCCAGCTGTTGTTGCCGCTGGCCGCGCACTATCCCGACCGTGTCGCCGCACTGCTCAGCAAGAAGCTGGGCAAGCCGGTGCGCTTCGGCTCGCTCGAAGGTTTCTGGCGGCCGTCGGGTCCGCTGTTCGTGATGCGCGATGTGACCATTGCCCCGACCGAAGGCGGTGACGCGCTGCGTCTGCCGCAGGCGGCGGTAAAGCTCGACTTCGGTGCCTTCGTGCTGCCGTCGCGGCACCTGCTCAACCTGCGCCTGCGCGACATGCGCATGGGCCTGCATCGTGCCGTCGATGGCCGCTGGAGTGTCGATGGCTTTGGCGCCGGTGGCGGTACGCAGAAAGTTTCCTTCGGCAACCTCTCCGCGGACCTCTGGCTCAGCAACCTCCGCCTTGAAATCGCCGACGACACCACTCACCGCAGCTACGGACTCATTGCCGACCAGCTGCGCATCAGCCTTCAGGGGCAGGCGGTTCGTGTCGGTGGCAGCTTGCGCCGCGAAAACGTCAGTGGCCTGTTGACCGCGGCGGGGCGCTTCGCTGCCGACGGCTCCAATGGTCGCGTCTACGTCAAGGGCGCCGACCTGGACCTGGCCGCACTGACGGCGGATTTCAATGCCGGAGGCTATGCGTTGGCCGGTGGCAAGGGTGGTTTCGAATCATGGCTCGACTGGCGCGACGGACACGTCGTGCGCGCCACGTCGCGCGTCGATTTCGATGAGCTCGCGGTACGTGGTCCGGCGCGCACGGTAAGTACGCCGGGCCTGCATGGCATTGTCGACATGCATCGCACTGCCGATGGCCAACGCGTCGATTGGGCAGGCGCCGACGGTGGCGATCTCGCCCTCGTGACGCATACGCAGGGCGATCGCAGTAACGGCACGGTCGTCGCGCGAAAGATCGAGCTCGGGCCGCTGCTGCCCTGGGCCGGGCTCGCGCCGCAGGTGTCTCCGGCACTCGCTCGCTGGCTCTCGGACGGACGACCACGCGGCCGCCTCGGCGATGTCCATGCCGATTGGGATTCCGTCGACGGTCTCCGCTTCGTCCATGCCACCTTCGCCGGCCTGGGTATCGACGCGATCGGCAAGCTGCCGGGCGTGTCCAGGCTCGATGGCGAGGTATACGGCGACGACCAGGCGCTGGCGCTCAGCCTGCCCAGGCAGGCTACGACGCTCGATTTCACCGGCGTGTTCCGCAAGCCCTTCGTGATGTCCATGCTCGGCGGCGACATGGCTGCCTACAAGGACGGCGACGACTGGCACATCGGCGTCGATCCGCTGGATTTCCAGGGCGAAGGTTTCGGCGGCCAGGCACGCGGCGAGTTCGTCGTTCCCGGCGCCGACACCGGTCCCTTCATGGATATGTACGTCGCCCTCGGACCGGGCGACGTGCCGGCGGCCAAGCTGTTCTGGCCTCATACCATGTCAGAAGGTTCGCAGAACTGGCTCAACCGTGGCCTTGTCTCCGGGCACATCGAAAGCGGTTCGGCGGTGGTGCGTGGCAACCTCCGCGACTGGCCGTTCCGCAACCAGGAAGGCCGCTTCGAAGGTCGTGCCGTCATCGACGACACCGTGCTCGACTACGGCACGGGCTGGCCGCGCGCCGAAGGCCTCTCGGCCGTGGCCACCTTCATCGACAATGGCATGTACGTCGAAGCGACCGAAGGCCACGCGCTCGGCAATGCGGTCAGCTCGGCGACCGCCGCCATTCCCGACTTCGCCAACGGCATCCTCGACCTGAAAGTCAGTGGCGCGGGTACCGGAGGCAGCTATCTGGACTTCATCAAGAACAGCCCCATCGCCAGCAACAGTCGCGAGTCCATCGACAAGCTGAAACTGGGTGGCACGGGTGAGTTCGGCTTCAACATGCTGCTGCCACTGGGCAACGCGCACGACGTGACGCTGGACGGCAAGGCCACGCTGAAGGACGCCGACCTCGTCGCTAACGAGTGGAAGCTGCGCCTGGACAAAATCACCGGGCCGATGAGCTTCGACGCGAAGGGCTTCAAGGCCACCGACCTGAAGACCTCCTTCCATGGCCAGCCGGCCGATCTCGATCTGGCCATCGGCGGCGCGACCGGCGACCCGGCGAAGATCATCGATGCGTCCGTTACCGGCGCGTTCGCCGTGAGCGAGTTGGTCGCCGACTACGAGAATCTGAAGTGGATCGGCGATACCGCGAAAGGTCGCGGTAATTTCCGCCTCGGCTATGTACTGTCCCGAACGGGGCAGGGTGACGCGACGGCACAAGCGTTGACGGTCGATTCGGATCTGCGTGGCGTGGAGCTTCTGCTGCCCACGCCGGTCAAGAAGCCGGCGCCTCTCGCCGAACCGTTGTCGCTGCGCGTTGGCTTGCCTGTCGATGGTGCGCGACTCGACCTCGCCCTGGGTGATGTCGTACGCGGACGCCTCCGCCTGCCTACCGACAAAGTGCCGATCGCCGCCGCCTTCAATCTGGGTGCGGCCGTTCCCACGGCTATGCCGGCGCAGGGCTACCTCATCGGCGGACACGCGTCGAAACTCGACGTTTCCGGATGGGTGCAATACGTGGTCGGCATGTCTGCCAGCGGCGGCAGTGGTCCGGGCCTTAGCGGACTGGATCTCGTCACCGACGATGGCGAAGTCTTCGGCCAGCATTTTTCGAACATGCACATCGTTGCGCGTCCGGGTCCGCAGGACCTTTCGCTACGTGTCGACAGCGACGCCATGGCCGGGCAGCTCAACGTGCCCAATGACGAGCTGCGTCGTCGCGGTATCACGGCGCGCATGGATCGCCTGTGGTGGCCTGCGGCGGACGATGCCGCCGACGCGACAAAGAAGGGCAAGGCTGCCGCCGGTGCCGCCGCGACCGTAGCGTCGACGACCTTGAAGGCCGAAGACAAGGCTGCTGCCACGACCGCTGCAACCCATGCGCCCGACGCCAACGATGCCGGCGTCGCGCCGTCCAGCTTGCCGCCCCTGCACCTGCAAGTGACGGATATGCGCCTGGGCAAGGCGAAGCTCGGCGAAGCCCGTCTGGAAACCTGGCCCACGGATGAGGGCATGCATATCGACCAGTTGCGCGCACAGTCGAAGAACGTGCAGATCACCGCTGCCGGCGACTGGATCGGCGACGAGAAGCGTAGCCGCACCCATCTGGCGATGGACTTCGCTTCCGAAGATGTCGCTCGCATGCTCGATGCACTCGGCTTCGTCGGGATCTTCCAGGGCGGACGTACGTCGGCGAAGCTCGACGCGGTGTGGCCGGGCGGTCCGTCGGCGCTTGCCTTGGCAAACATGGACGGCACGCTCAAGGTGGACATCGCGAAGGGTCGCATCCTCGAAGTGCAGCCCGGCGTCGGTCGACTCTTCAGCCTCGTCTCCGTTACCGAACTGCCGCGTCGCCTCGCGCTCGACTTCGGCGACGTGGTGGGGAAAGGTTTCGGTTTCGACTCCATCACCGGCGATTTCCGCTTCGCCAATGGCGATGCGAGCACGCAGAACCTCAAGATCCGCGGTCCCGCCGCTGAGATAACCATTACCGGTCGTACCGGACTCAAGACACACGACTACGACCAGGAAGTGCTGGTGGTGCCTCACCTTGGCAGCAGCCTGCCGATCGTCGGCGCCATCGCCGGTGGCCCCGTTGGCGCCGCCGCCGGACTTGCCGTGCAGGGCATCCTCGGGCATGGCCTCAACCAAGCGGCCCGCAAGCGCTACCACGTCACCGGCACCTGGGAAAAACCCGTCTTTACGCCGATGGACAAGGGCAGCACCTCCACCGCCCCCCTGCTCTAGAACCGGCAACGCGCCGATCGGCGCAGCCAGCCAAACGGAATCGCGGCGTTTGAGTCCCATGCGGCGGCTCGTATTCGAGGCGCCGATCACATAGGATCTCCGCCCGGAGAGCAGCCGTGCTCGCCAGGCGCTCTGCCACCGTCGCGCCATAATTGAGGCCGGCCGAAGGCACGAAGACCACGGAAGATTGCAGGCGCTCCAGCCTTCCAACCAAACAGGGATGAACCATGAAACTCGCACGTCGTCGGCAGCTGTCCGTCCTGGGCATGCTGTCCTTTGTCATGGCTGCTCATGCAGGGAACGTCCAGATCCTCAGTGCCACCGTCAAGGATCAGGCTGTCGCGGGCGCGATGGTGATCCTGCAGAAAAACGGTGAGCCTTCGGTCGGTGTGTCGAGCGACTCCCAGGGTCACGCGGCCCTGCCGGGTGGTTACCAGGACGCCGCGGAGACGTTGATCATCGTCAAGAAGGAAGGCTATTCGACGCTGGTGGCAAAGTGCCCGTGCGAAGGCATGACGTATGCTCTTAGCCCTGTGATGCACAACCTCGATGGCATGCGCATCGTGCTGACATGGGGCGAGAAGCCAACGGATCTCGATTCGCACATCACCTACCCGGGCAACCACATTTACTTCGGCTCGAAGAAAGGCACGGACGCCAACCTCGATGTCGACGACACGACGAGCTTCGGTCCGGAGACCATCACGCTGGAGCGCAAGCACGACGGCGAGACGTACGTGTATTCGGTGCACGACTACACCGACAACATGTCGCCTGATACGAGAAACCTCTCGGAAAGCGGCGCCAAGGTCTTCGTCTATATCGGCCAGTCGCTCGTGCGCACCTACTACGTACCCACCGGGAAGGTCGGCAATCTGTGGGCGGTCTTCCGGGTGACCGGTGAGGGTGAGTTCCAGGACATCAACGCGATGGAAGGCATGCGCGGCAGCTTCCTTCAGGCTACGGGCGCGATCGAACGCTACGGCAATGAAGGTACTCACGTAGCGGCTACGAACGAGGCTGCCGCCGATCCGACACGAGCCAAGGCGCGCAACCAGGCAGGTGAGACGGCCTACCATGCGGGTCGTCTCGACGATGCCATCTCCCTCTTCCAGGAAGCGACCCAGCTCGATGCCGCTAACGGTCAGGCATACGCCAATCTTGGACTCGCCTATCAGAAGGCCGGCCGTTCGGCGGAAGCCATCTGGGCGGACAGAAAGGCCATCGCCCTTGCGTCAGGTCCGAATGCGGCCACCACCCGTGCCGGTGCCTACTACAACATTGCCCGACTCTACGAAGACGCGGGTCAGTGGGCCGATGCGCTGACCAACTACCGCGCCGCCAGGCAGGAAAAGGCAAACCCGGTCTACGACAAAGCCATCGAGCGCGTCAGCGCCCACCAATAATCGGAACGGGGCCCGTCAGGGCCCCTTTTCTTGCAGGAGCTCATCGTGCGCAAAGCTGTTCTGGTTTTCCTTCTTATGTGCCTTGCCGGCGCCGCACACGCGGTCGGGCCGAGCGCCGTTGCCGCTCCCGATCGCAGCCTCTGGCCAGACCCGGTCGATAGCACCGCCGGCTTCGACCGCGCATCGCGTGCGGAAATGCTGGTGTTTGCGCACGAGCTCGCGGCAAGTGAGAAGCTCACCGACGCCGATCTCATCGACGCCCTGAAGATCAAGCAGGTCGATCACGCTTCGGTCGAAGCGATCCGGGACATGTACTGGAAGCGACTCGCATCCGGTTACGCCATTGCATCGGCGCATTGCGGCGCGCAAGAGGTGTTCTGCCCCGCTGGCGCGGATGAAGCAGCCTTCCGCAAGGCCGCGACTGCCTTCGTGGGCATCTCCGATGCTCGGTACCAGGCGTGGTACCAGAATGACGTCACGTTTCACCGTGTCTACCTCAACGAATTGCTGCGACTCGCTGCGCTTTTTCCACGGGTGAGCAGTGAGGTATCCACTTTCTCCGACCATGAGTTGAGCGGGAACGAGCCCCCCGATCGGCACTTCCTGCTCACCTTCGATGACGGCCCGACCCGCGCTGCCGGAAACACCGACAAGACCCTGGCGATGCTGCGCGAGGCTCACCTCAACGCGACGTTCTTTACGTTGGGCGGCAACCTGCAGAATCGGCTGCAGCAGGCATCGCCGGCGTCGCTGGGTGCGACCTATGCGGGCATGTGCGTCGGTGCGCACGGTTGGGAACACAAGTCACACAGCTCGATGCCTGACTGGCAGGACTCCGTCACCCGGAGCATCGCGCTCGTGCACGATAATCTGCCGGCGAGTTTCGTGCCGTTGTTTCGTCCGCCGTATGGACAACGCAAGTCCGACAGCGACGCGTTCTTTACCGATGCCCGCCTGCGAGTGACGCTGTGGAACATCGACTCACAGGACTGGAACAACAAGGTGGACGCCGAGCAGGTGAAGCAGCGCGTGCTGGCGTTGATGCTGCTCTGGCGTCACGGCGTCATCCTGTTTCACGACATTCATCCCAAAGCGCAGGTCGCGGTTCCGTGGCTGCTGCAGCAGACGACAGGGAGCGGCGTGACCTGGCTCGACTGCCACGCTTACCCGCCGGCGTGAGCCGGCGGGCTTTGTCACGTCACGGCTTCTGCCGACGAAACGGGAACAGTTGCTGCCGGACGAATCCCTCCGGCATGTAATCGCCGACGACGCCGTATTTCGCGGGAAACTTCGTCTTCGTGGCCTTCACAGCCGTGCCGAAGAGGTAATCCAGGAACGCCCAATGCGCCGCATAGTTCTTGTCGATCGCTTCGTCGTCCGAGGCGTGGTGCCAGTGGTGGAAGTCCGGCGTGACCACGACGTACTTCAGCGGACCCCAGGGCAGGTGCACGTTGGCGTGGTTGAACACCGCCTGGAAGCCGACGACGATGATGTATGCGTTCATCACCGCCTCGCTGAAGCCGAGCACATAGAGTGGCGCCAGCACGCAGACGCGGGTGAATATCAGTTCGAGCATGTGCTGGCGCGATCCGGCCAGCCAGTCCATGGTCTTCACGCTGTGGTGGACGGCATGGAAGCGCCAGAGGAAGGGGACTTCGTGGTACGCGCGATGCGTCCAGTATTGCGCCATGTCGGCGACGAGGACGCACAGCAGTAGCTGTGGCACGAACTGGATGCCGGCAATCATCTGCTGGAACTTGCTGCTCACCAGCCAGCCGAAGGCATGATGGATGAGGAAATTCACGATCAGCAGTGCCAGACCCACGATGAAGTGGTTCACGGCGAAATGTTTCATGTCGGTCTGCCACTCGAAGCGGAAGACGCTCTGTCCGCGGTAGAGCGGAAAGAGCTTTTCGATCACCACGAACAGGACGGTCGAGCCGAGCAGGTCGAGAATGAACCAGTCCAGGCCGATATACGGTGTGTGATCGGGGAAGGCTCCCACCGGCACGCGTGAGCCGCCCAGCGCGACCGCGGCGATCACCATGATGAAGGCCGCGATGTTGAGATTGCGCTTGCGGCCGAGGATGACGTTCGCAAGGGCTAGGCCACCGGCGACAAGCAGGCCACCGAGCAGGGCCTGGCGGAGCACGTCGACCGAATACTTGTGTCGCAGGTCCGGCGTGGTCAGGTACTGGGGGTAGTGGAAGGCGATGACCGCAAGCAGGCAGAGAAAGCCGAGCGACAGGGCGATGGCCGTACTCACCATGGCCTTGGCCGGAGACAGCCCGCCGCTCTTGTGCAGCAGGTCGCGGGTTTCGTCCACGACCGCCTCGGCCCGCCTGACAGGCGCCGTGGCGACGCGGCGGGCAAAGTTGCGCTTGATTCCCTTGCTCATGGTGTCCGTCCCGATGGATTGAACGGCATCGTAGCAACTTGTGTCCCGACCGGTCTGTCGGCCGGCCCCGGAGGGTTTAAGCTGGCCGCATCCGACCCCAAATCCGGGGTTACCCCGAATTCCTACCGGCAGACCTGATGGACTCCCTGATTTCCCTCGCCGAACGTCGCCTGCTCACCCCCGGCGGCCTTGCTTCCACGGACCTGGATCGTGTGTTTTCCCAGATCATGGGGCCCTCGATCGACGCGGCCGATCTCTATTTCCAGCATTCGCGCAGCGAGTCCTGGGTGCTGGAGGAGGGCATCGTGAAGGACGGCAGCCATTCCATCGAACAGGGTGTCGGCGTCCGCGCCATCTCGGGCGAAAAGACCGGCTTCTCCTATTCCGACGAAATCGTCCTGCCGCAGCTGCTCGAAGCCTCGCGTGCGGCCCGGGCCATCGCCCAGGGCGGCGCCGGCGCGGGCAAGCCGCTGGCGATTACCACCGGTCGCGGTCTCTATCCGGCCATCGACCCGGTGGAGAGCCTGCCCAACGAAGACAAGATCAAGCTGCTGCGCGAAATCGACGCGTACGCGCGCTCTCGCGACCCGCGGGTCAAGCAGGTCGTGGTCAGCCTGGCCGCCACGCTGGACACCATCCTCGTCGCCGGCTCAGATGGCACGCTGGCGGCTGACGTGCGTCCGCTCGTTCGCCTCAACATCCAGGTCATCGTCGAGCAGAACGGCCGGCGAGAGCAGGGCCATTCGGGTGGTGGCGGCCGTTACGGTTATGGCGAGTTGATCGCCAACGGTCGGGCTCACGGCTTTGCCGACGAAGCCGTGCGTCAGGCGCTGGTCAATCTCGAGGCGGTAGACGCCCCGGCCGGCACGATGACCGTCGTCCTCGGTCCCGGCTGGCCCGGCGTGCTGTTGCATGAGGCGATCGGACACGGCCTCGAGGGCGACTTCAACCGCAAGGGCAGTTCGGCCTTCACCGGCCGCATTGGACAGCGCGTCGCCGCCGAAGGCGTCACGATCGTCGACGACGGCACGCTGCCGGGCCGCCGCGGTTCGCTCAGCATCGACGACGAGGGCACGCCGACGGAGTGCACCACCCTGATCGAGAACGGCATCCTCAAGGGCTACATGCAGGACAAGCTCAACGCACGGCTGATGGGCGTTAAGTCCACCGGTAACGGTCGCCGCGAGTCGTTCGCCCAGCTACCGATGCCGCGGATGACCAATACCTACATGCTCGCGGGTCATCGTGAGCCGGAAGAAATCATCCGCTCGGTGAAGCGCGGCCTGTATGCCGTGAACTTCGGTGGCGGGCAGGTCGACATCACCAACGGCAAGTTCGTCTTCTCGGCGAGCGAGGCCTACCTCATCGAAGACGGCAAGGTGACGCGTCCGGTCAAGGGCGCGACCCTGGTCGGCTCCGGCCCGGAAGTGCTCACCCGGGTCTCGATGATCGGCAACGACCTCAAGCTCGACGAAGGCGTTGGCGTATGCGGCAAGGACGGGCAGAGCGTCCCGGTCGGTGTCGGCCAGCCGACGCTGCGGGTGGACGCCATGACGGTCGGCGGCACCGCGTCCTGAGGGCCTGATCAAAAAATTACGATGGCATCGTAATTGCTTGCGAGTAGGGATATCAGCGTGACGGCGCCCGCGCCGTCAAGATCCCGACGCCCTGGGCAGGCGTTCTCAAGGAGAGAACCTCGTGGCAACCAACACCATCAATCTCGGCTCGAGCTCGATCGACGTCGCCGGCATCGTCAAGAATCTATCGGACAACAAGCGCAAGGCGACGGATAAGGCGCTGGCGAAGCTGGAAGATACGAACAAGACGAAGATATCCTCGGTAGGCAACTTCACTGCGTCGCTGACGAACCTGCAGAAGGCGATCAAGTCCCTGTCGGATGGCTCGGCCTTCAAGGCGCACAAGACCTCGATCAGTGAGCCCACCGTGCTCTCAGCCGTGGCCGACCCCGATGCACGTGCCAACAACTACACCATCGAGGTGACCAGGCTGGCCGCCGCCCAGAAGACCACCTCCGTGGCGTTGGCCGGGGGCAAGGCAGCGGTGGGCACGGGCACGCTGACGATCGCTATCGGCGCCAGGTCGATGACCCTCGACGTCAAACCGCCGGCGAACTCGTTGGAGAACATCCGCGACGCGATCAACAAGGCGCAGGGCAATCCCGGTGTCACGGCCAGCATCGTCACGGGCACGGACGGTGCGCACCTGACGTTGACCTCGGCATCGACCGGCAAGCAGAACGCATTCACGGTTTCCGCCAACGGCGACGCGGATCTCTCGCAACTCGCCTTCGACCCGGCGAAGGATACCGCGATCACCGCGGCGCAGGATGCCGAGTTCACCATCGACGGTAATACCAAGGCGACGAGTCCGACGAACACCGTCGCGTCGGCGATCGACGGCGTGACGCTCACGCTGACCAAGATCGGCACCAGCACGGTCGACATCCAGACCGATTCGAGTGCCGTCGCCACCAGCCTGAACTCGCTGGTCACCGCATACAACCAGTTCATCTCGACCTACCAGGCGCTGACCAAGTACGACCAGACGAACCAGCAGGTCGGCGCGTTGATCGGCGACGCCACGGTGACGTCCATCAAGAGCCAGATCTCCACGCTGGTCGGTTCGAAGACATCGGGGAACGCGGCAGGCCCGCACTCGTTGAGCGATCTCGGCGTGGCGTTCCAGCTCAACGGAACGTTGAAGTTCGATGGAACCAAGCTGACGAAGGTGCTCGCCACCTCTCCCGCGGAGACCCAGGAACTCCTCAGTGGCTCGCAGAGTGCCACCGTGAAGCTGGACAAGTTGATCACCGACTGGACCTCAACGAACGGCATCCTCAGTCAGCGCACGGCCAACCTCAACGCGCGCACCAAGGATATCGACAAGAAGCAGGCGAACTTCGAAATCACGATGCAGGCGTTCGTCGACCGCACCACGAAGCAGTTCACTGCGCTGGATACCATGATGACCAAGCTCGGTAGTACCAGCAGCTACCTTCAGCAGCAGTTCGACGCCTTGTCGAAGAAGTGATGAGCACCGCGGCATACCTCCATAGAGGGATGTCGCCATAGCTCAGCACGATGAGGGAGAATCCTCTTGGCCGATTCTATCCAGTGTCGTACAAATATGACCTGCGTCACGGAACGCGAGCGTATGGTGGCGAAAGTCCTTGATAGGTGACCGCAAGGTATTGTGACTGTCATCAGTCAAGCGGATGATCCGCCGGCAGACAGCGTATGGACGGCTAAATCCCTCCACTCACCTCGTATCGACAGCAGTACAGCCGGCAGCTCCTCCCGCCGGCTCGTGCCGTCGTGCGTGTTGCGAACGCGCTGTCCCTCAGCGGCTCTCACAGGGGGACCCCTACCCAATGAAGACACACCCGATACTGCAACGCGGGGCGAACGGACGAGGGCGGCTGGCAAGCCTGCTCGCGGCCGTACTCCTTGGCGCGACGATGACCGCGCAGGCGGTCACCCTCGCGCCATCGGATCGCCAGGACATCAATCTCGGTGCACGACCCTGGAAATACACCAAGCAGGCCGTGCAGAACCCGAATGACCCGGTCGTCTACGCACCGCTGCCCAATGGCGACGACGGTGCGATCCCGACCTTCAACGACAGCGCATGGCTGACCGTTGGTATTCCGCACGCTGCCAACGATTTCACCACTTTCATCAATCAGGAGTCTGGCGGCGGCCAGGGCAGCCTGGATGGTGAGACCAGTTGGTATCGCGTCAAGCTCGACGACTCGGCGAAGTTCGCCGGCAAGAAAGTCATGGTCGAGTTCGAAGGCGCCCACACGGGTGACCGCGTCTACATCAACGGTCATTTCGTTCCCGGTACGGGCGTGCTCAACCAGCCGGGCCAGCCGGATGCGAATGCCACCCACGTGATCGGCTTCCTGCCGCACATCGTGGACCTGACGCCCTTCCTCAAGTTCGACGGCAGCGACGTGCTGGCCGTGAAGGTCAGCCGCGGTGGTGGTGGCTTCTTCGAGGATCCCGGCTTTTCCGGTTCGTTCCGCTTCGGCCAGGCCGAAGCCGGCCTGTTCCGTCCGGTAAAGCTGCACGTGACCAACTTCGTGCACATCCCGGAGAACGTCTACGCGGGCCAGAACACCTGGGGCACGTACGTCGGCACGCAGACCCTCAGCGCGGACCACACCACCGCGACGGTCAAAGTGCAGACCAACGTGGTGAACGAAACCAACGTCGCGAAGTCGGTGACCTTGACCACGCAGATCGTCGACGCCGACGGCAATGTGGTCAAGTCCGACCAGCAGCAGAAGACGTTGCCGCCGAACTTCGTGCCGAACAACGAAACGCCGGTGTTCGACGAAACCATCCAGGTGAGCAACCCGCACCTGTGGTATCCGAACAACAGCGTCAACGGCAAACCTTACCTGTACAAGGTGCTGCATACGGTAAGCATCGACGGCGTGGTGGTGGATGCAAAGCAGAGCACGCTCGGCATCCGTGTCATCACCTGGGATAAGGACTTCCCGTACGTCAACGGCGCGAAGCAATACATGTGGGGCGGCTCGGGCCGCTACGACTATCCCGCGCTCGGTTCGTCCGTGCCTGAGGAGCAGCAGTGGCGCGATCTGCAGCAGCTCGCTGCCGGTGGTGGCAATCTCTGGCGTCCGGGTCACTCCCCGTCCAGCCCCGAGTTCGTCGAGGCTGCGGATGCGCTGGGCGTGTTCATCGTGCAGCCCAGTGGCGATGGCGAGAACGGATTTGCCACGCCATGCAAGGCGGGCGACCAGCAGTGCAACGACATGTGGACGATCAAGCGCGAGGTCCATCGTGACATCGTGATCCGCGATCGCAGCCATCCGTCGATCCTGGCGTGGGAGCACGACAATGGCGTGATGTCGACGCCGTTTGCCGTCGAGCTTCGCGCGCTGGCCCGGACCTGGGACAGCATCAATCCCCGCGCCGCCGCCGACCGCACGCCGGACGCCGCCAACGGCGATATCCTCAGCTGCTCGAAGGCCGGTTGCGAAACCTACCTGCACTCGAACGAATTTCCGAACAAGCCCGCCTGGGGCGCGGAATACTGGGGTCCGGGCACGCTGCGTCACTCGTACGATTACGAGCTGGCCTTTGCGCTGAACTACCTCGTGCCTTACTCGCAGGCCCGCAAGGTCGGCACGTTCGGCATGGCCCAGTGGTACATGTCCGACACGCCGGGTGAAGTCATCGAGATGGTCGAAGGCCTCGAGGACGCGACGCACTGGGCTTACCAGAAGAACCCGGACGGCAGCATCGCGACGCATCCGGACGGCAAGCCGATCAAGGGTTTCCGCCACAACGTCCGCGGCAACAACGCGTCGATGACCGATGCGAACCGTTTCCCGCGCATGCTGTACTACGTGTACGAGTCTGTCTGGGTGCCCTACGACCTGCGTCCGGTCGTCAAGCTGGCCAACACCTGGAATCGCACGGGCGACATCCAGGTCAACGCCTTCAGCAACTGCCCGGCCGTTCGCCTGCTAGTCAATGGCGTACCGCAGGGCAGCGACCAGGTGCCGAACCGCTGGGACACGATCGACGACGCCTCGTACGCCGTCGAGAACGGTCCCACGGACGAAGACACCGGCAAGATCGTCGGTTCCGACAAGGCGCAGGCCACCACGAAGCTGCCGGGCCAGGTGCACTGGAACGTCACGTGGAAGGCGGGCACCGCGACCGCGCAGTGCATCGACGCACTGGGTAGCGTGCGTACCGGTGCCGACGGGCAGCCCGTGGCGGATACACTGACCACGGCCGGCAAGGCCGATCACATCGAACTCGATGTCGTGCCGAACGTCGTCAAGCCGGACGGCACCACCTTCCAGGTGACAGCCAACGGTTCGGATGCCGCTTTCATCGTTGCCAAGGTCGTCGATGCGAACAACGTCGTCGTGCCGGATGCCGCGCAGAAGGTGACCTTCGAAGTGACTAGTGGCGCGTCGATCGTGACGTACCAGGGTGGCACGCAGCAGTACGTCGATTACAGCGCCGGCGAAATGCCGGACAACAATGGCGGTATTGCCGAGCCGATCCACAGCTATCACTCGCCGGGTTCGCCGGAACTGCAGTTCGAGGGCGGTCTGCAGAAGATCGCTCTGCGCTCGAAGTTCACGCCGGGCCAGGTGACGGTGACCGCTACGGCACCGGGCCTCACGGCTGGCTCCGCCACGTTCGCTATCGTCAATGTGCCGGCGCCGCCGACCGCGTCGGGTCCGCCCTCGATCATTGCCCAGCCGATCGAGCAGGACATTACCGAAGGTGACGTTGGCCACTTCTCCGTGACCGCTTCCGGCACGCCGCCGCTGAGCTTCACCTGGAAGAAGAATGGCGTGGAAATTCCGGGTGCGACGAGTGCGAGCTACGTCACCCCGGCCTCGACGCGTGGCGACGACGGCGCGAGCTATACCGTGGTCGTGCACGGCCAGGGTCCCGATCAGGAATCCAGTGCCGCCGCGCTCAAGGTCTTCGCCTTCAGCCAGGTGGTTGTCCGCACACAGCCCGTTGCTCAGAACGTGGATGCAGGCCAGCAGGCCCACTTCCAGGTCGTGGCCGACGGTTCGCCGACGCTCACCTACCAGTGGATGAAGGGCGCGTCGGCCATTCCGGGTGCAAACGGTACGAGCTACGACACGCCGACGCTGAGTGTCGCCGACGGCAATGTCGACTACTCGGTTGTCATCAGCAACTTCGGCAGCTCGGTACCATCGCAGGCGGCTCATCTGACGGTTAATCAGCCTCGCCCGCCGGTGTTCACCGGTACGCTGGCCGACGTTCGTGCGAACCCGGGCCAGCCGGCGACGTTCGATGTGTCGACGCTGGTGGCCGGGACCTCTCCGTTCCACTACAAGTGGTCGGTCGGTGGCGTGGCAGTCGGCGATGACCTGCCGACGCTTACTATTCCGTCCGTGCAGCAGAGCGATATCGGCACGTACACCGTCACGGTGACCAACATCACCGGCGTGGTGGCAACGACGACAGCCAAGCTCACGCTGGCTCCGCCGGGTGCGAACCTCGCCCGTGAAAAAGTGACGCTCGCCTCGCAGGTGCAGGACGTGAACGGTACCGCCGCCTGGCAGGCCGTCGACGGCGACGGAACCACGCGCTGGGGTTCGCAGATCGGTGACGACAACGCATACATCACCGTCGATCTCGGCTCGTCGCGCACGTTCAACCGTGTCGTGCTGAAGTGGGAAAACGCCCACGCCACCGAGTACAAGATCCAGTATTCGGACGATCCGAACACGGGTTTCCAGGATGCGTACCACACCGATACCAGCACCGGCGGCACGGAGGATTTCACCTTCGACCACCCGGTGAAGGGTCGCTACGTGCGCATGCAGGGCATCCACCGTGCCACGGATTACGGCTACTCGTTGTATGAGTTCGAGGTCTACAACTCGGCGGGTTGCTGTGCCGTCACGGACCGCTACACCTCCGCGACCGGTTCGAACCTGGTAACGGATAACCTGAGCGGCCTGCAGTGGGATCGCGTGCAGCGTGGCTTCCTCGACCAGGGTGCGCAGTTCACGCAGTCGGTTGCCATCCAGGAATGCGCGAAGGACGGCATGCGCCTGCCAACCGTCGACGAAGCACTGGCCATCAGCGGCCAGAGCTACTCGAGCGAAGCGTTCCCGGGTGCTTGGAATACGTGGACGGACGGTCAGGATCCGACGGATTCGACCTTTGCCTTCCAGGTGAGCTCGCTGGGTGATGTCCGCCGCGAAGTGGCGGAAAACAACCCGGGCCACGTGCTCTGCGTGAAGGGCACCAAGGTGGTAGCTCCGACCATTACCGCCCAGCCCACCAACCAGACCGCTGGTGTGGGTCGTTCCGCACCCTTCACCGTGACGGCGACGGGTGTCGGTCCGCTCAGCTACGACTGGTACACCGTGACCAAGGACGCGAACGACCAGGACGTGCTCACGTTCGTGTCGAGCACGGCCGACGGCAAGTACGCCACGCGCGCCCTCACGGCCGCCCAGAATGGGACCGTCTACCGCGTCAATGTCGTCAGTGCGCAAGGCCTCACCACCGCGAGCAACAACGTGTTGTTGACGGTCGACAACTCCAACGCCGGTAACGATCCGCCGACGTGGGCCGGTCCGGTCACGCAGCCGAACAACGGCGGTGGCAACGACAACGGTGGCGGCAATCCGCCCAGCCCGGGTACGCCGGGTGACGGCAAGGGTGGCGTGAACATCGCCATCGGTGCCACGGCATCGTCGTCCTACACGACGGAGCGTCCGGATCTCAATCCCGGTGCGGCCATCGATGGCGACTTCACCACCCGTTGGGGTTCCGTGCAGAAGCAGGATCCGGTCGACCTGATCGTGGACTTCGGTACGCCGAAGAGCTTCGACCACGTGATCATGCGCTGGGAAAATGCGTCTTCGGCCCAGTACACCATCGACATCTCCGACGATGGCAAGGCATGGAACACGATCGTGGGTCCGGTCGTCGGCAAGGGCGGCGTGGACACGCAGACGTTCGCGGTGCAGACCTCGCGCTTCGTCCGCATGAACAGCCTGAAGCGCAACACCGACTACGGCGTCTCGATGTTCGAGTTCGAGGTTTACGCTGCCTCGGCCCCGACCATCGTCGGCCAGCCACAGTCGCAGAGCGTGACGGCAGGGCAGGCGGTGAACTTCACCGTCGGCGTCAAGGCCAATGGAACGGTCGGTTACCAGTGGCGCCGCAACAGTGCCTCGATCGCCGGTGCCACCCAGGCCAGCCTCGGCTTCACGGCCGCGGTCGCCGACGCGGGTAACTACGACGTGGTCGTCACCGACACGGCGGGTCGTACCGCTACGAGTCAGGCCGCGACGCTCACCGTGCAGCAGCCGGCCGCTCCGCAGCAGCCGGTGTCGGGCACGAGCAACCTCGCCCTGAACCGTCCGGTGGTCGCTTCGGATTCGGAGAATCCGGTGGCGTTCAAGCCGGGCAACGTCAACGATGGCGATGCAGGCACGCGTTGGTCGTCCGGCTTCACCGATGACCAGTGGATCGAGGTGGATCTCGGTTCGGTCAAGCTGGTGAACAAGGTCGTGCTCAACTGGGAGAACGCGCACGCCACGTCGTACGCGATCGAAGTGTCGACCGACCACAAAACCTGGCAGACGGCGGATGCGAATCCGGCAAGCACGGGTGGCGTGGAAACGCGCACGTTCACGCCGGTTTCGGCGCAGTACGTGCGCATGCATGGCATCAAGCGCAGCACGCAGTACGGTTACTCGCTGTGGGAGCTCGAGGTCTACGGTACCGACGGCGGTGGCACGACCCCGACGCAGCCGACCAACCCCGGTTCCAACGATCCGTCGCAGGGCTTCGATTACTCGGTGTATCCGGGCTTCATCGGCACCCAGCTGCGCAACACGACCAATGGCAAGTGGGCCGACGACAAGGTGTACGTCGCGGTGATCGGTCGCGATCCGAAGACGAACGTGTTCTCGTGGGTCAAGCCGGATGGCACGATCGCGCCGCTCGCGGTTGAGGACAACGACGGCAACGGCCACCTGACCAAGAACGGCCAGAACTATCCGAACTACTTCTTCACGCTGGCGCAGTCCAAGCTGCTCCTGCTGCCGAAGCTGGATTCGGGTCGCATCTTCGTCTCGGTCGGTGAACCGATGTACATCAAGGTGCTCAAGGCCGCCGACAACTCGATCGGCTTCGCGGGCCCCAATCCGCTCAACGGCACCGATCCGAACATCGGCGTCTACTACGACTGGTACGAGTTCACCTGGAACGACAACGCTATCTTCATCAACACGACGCAGGTGGATCAGTTCTCCATCCCGCTCGCGCTCGATGTGTTCGGCGGCAACAAGACCCGTCACGTGTCGTCCGGCATCACGCAGACGCGCGCGCAGATCTTCGCGCAGTACAATCAGGAAGTGCCGGCCGAGTTCGCGCTGACCCAGGCGGATCCGGTCCGGATCCTCGCTCCCGGCAAGGATCAGTTCGACGTCGGCAAGCCGCAGGAGCATTACTTCGACAGCTACATCGACGATTCCTGGACGTACTACCAGAACCACGTGCTTGAGATGACCATCGGTGCCAAGCAGTTCGAAGGAACCGTGGTCAACGGTGTACTGACCTTCACTCACACGAACTGGGCGGATACGCACGAAGCGGACGAGCCGGAAGGCATGCTCTTCAACGTGCAGAAGCCGACCACGCAGGACGTGCTGGAAGGCAAGGGCAACCTGGCTCGCTCTAGCGACCCCTGGGGCGTGGAAGGCCAGCTGGAGGCGCAGATCTGCGCAGCGTTCAACCGCCACGTGATGGAAGACACCACGCAGTGGAAGGATGCCTCTTCGTTCTACCTGCAGTCGCCGGCGAACTACTACTCGCGTTTCTGGCACCTGCACGGCGTGAACGGCAAGGCCTATGGCTTCGCGTACGACGATGTATCCGACCAGAGCTCGACGTTGATCGAGACGCAGCCGGAACATCTCGAACTCGGGATCGGTTGGTAATGGGTTGAAGTAAGACAAGGGTGGCGGGACGACCCGCCGCCCTTTGCAAAGGAGAGCCCGGCTTACGCCGGGCTTTTTCTTTATGTAGGAGCCGATTCATCGGCGATAACCAGATCGCCACAACGCCCGGACACCCGTCCGGACGCCCCGCGCATCGTCCGCGGACACGACCGCTGCGTTCGTCCGACTGGCGTAAACCGCCCAGGAATGCGCCCTGCAGCCCATTCCAGCGGTTGGCACGCCCGATGCAACAGTAATCGCGAACCCACTCCAAACATCGCCAAAGGGCAACGACCATGAAATTCGAAACCGCCATGCTGCAGACCTTCTTCGCCGCCGGTGTGCTGACCTGCCTGCTGATGTTGGGCGCTTTTGTGGCTTCGCCCGCTACGCATGTGGCATCGGCCGCCGCCTTCGTCGTCGCCATTCGTTGAGCGCGTCACGAGACATTTCTGTACGACGAAGATTTCTGTAGGAGCCGATTCATCGGCGATAGCCAGATTGCCGCGCCACGCCGCCTTCGATAATGTCGTCACCAGAACCCGCCCCACAGGCACGACGAATGAATCGCCCTCTCAGCGACGCAGAAAAGCAGCTTCTTTGCGGGATGCTCGAGAATGGGCCGACTTCAGCAGTTGGCTTTTTGTCTCAAGTTGATTTGCTCGAAGTTTCACCCTGGAAGTGCAAGTGCGGGTGCGCGAGCCTTCAATTCGAAATGAAGGATTGCCCTGCGCCAACGGGTGGCATGCGACCTCTAGCTGAATACGTCTTTCGGTCGGGATCGGAGCGCAGCGGCATCTTCGTATACGAACAGGCGGGTCGGCTGGCAGGGATCGAGGTCTATGGACTGACCGGAGAAGCGGCGAAGACACTTCCGACAATCAACGATCTAGAGTCTTTCTGCGATGGCTCGCTTCCCTAAGCGCTGATGTGATCGCGGTAGTGAGGTGAACGGTAGCCTGGTTATCGCCGTTGCAGCGGCTCCCACACAAAAAAAGCCGGCGCGAGAGGCGCCGGCTTTTCATTGAGGAGCTTCGCCGCTGAAGCGGCTCCTACAGTGGGGCGTGAGGCTTAGGCTTCGTCGTCGCCCGAACCGGCTTCGAGCTCCTTGATGATGCGGTACAGCTCGCGGAACGCGTGGAGCGGCTTGCTTGCTTCGCGTTCGGCCTTCGCCTGGCGGACCAGTGAGCGAAGGTGCTGGCGATCGAGGTTCGGGTATTCGTCGAACAGTTCGCCGAGCGCGACGTCACCACCTTCCAACAGCTTCTCGCGCCGCGCTTCAAGGCGGTGCATATGAGCGGCTTCCTGACGCTGGCGATCGCGGTCCTCACCCAGCGCTGCGCGCGCGTCGGTGAAGGCCTCGTCGCCGTGGCGGCGCATCTGCTTGGCGAGAAAGGCCAGCTGGCGCTTGTGGGCGATGTGGGCGGTGACCTTACGGGTGCGGCCGATCTCGTCGACGATGTCTTCGGGCAGCTTCAGCTTGGGGATGCGGCTGGGCGGCAGTTCGACCAGCTGCTTGGCCAGCTTGAGCATGTCGAGGGCATTGCGGCGCAGTTCGCTGCGGCTCGGGCCGAAGTCTTCTTCGTCGTCCTTCTTCGGGCGATCGTCGTAGGGCTTCATGGCTGGGTCTCCGGCGTGGCAAAAAGGTCGGTGGCTTCGCCTTCGAAGGCGAAGCGGGCTTGCGTGCGGCCGTCGTGTTCGACGGTCTCGGCGAACATCGCCGCGGGGCGGACCCACAGGCCATGCTCGCCGTAAAGGGCCTGGTAAACCACGAGTTCTTCCATGGTTTCGCTATGCCGGGCGGTGCCGAGCACGCGGTAGGGCATGCCCTTGAAGTGGCGGTAGAAGCCGACACGGATGCTCATATGTGTTCCATGGCACCATGCGCGGTGCGTTGCTTTTTAATCGGGTGACGCGACCCCATCTGGATGGAATCGGCCGCGTGCGGCCTGCCATTCTAACCGCCAGCCCCCGGGAAGCCCACGTGAGCCTCGTTTCCACCGTTGACAGCAGCCAGCAGGACCTCGATCGCCTCGCCACCCTTGCCGAGGACACCATCCGCCGAGCCCGCGCCGCCGGTGCGACCCAGGCCGAGGTGTCCGCCAGTGTCGATGTCGGCCTGAGTGTGAATGTCCGCCTGGGCGAGGTCGAAACCGTCGAACACACGCGGGACCGCGGCTTCGCCCTCACCGTGTACTTCGGCCAGCGCAAGGGCTCGGCGAGCACCGCCGACCTCAATCCGGACTCGATCCAGGCCACGATCGACCAGGCCTGCGCCATCGCCCGGTTTACCGAGGACGACCCGGCTTCCGGTCTGGCTGAGGCCGATCGTATGGCCACGACCTTCCCCGATCTGGACCTGTGGCACCCCTGGGACCTCGATGTGGACCGCGCCATCGCCCTGGGACAGGAGATCGAGGACGCTGGCCGCGCCATCGGCGGCATCACCAATTCCGACGGTTCGAGCGTGAGCGCCGGCCAGAGCCTGTCGGTCTACGCCAATTCTCATGGTTTCCTCGGGCGTGAACGCGGCACGCGCCACTCGCTGTCGGTTGCCCTGATCGCCGGCGACGACGATGACGGCATGCAGCGCGACTACTGGTACGACAGCCAGCGCAGCGCGGCCGATTTCATGGATCCCGCCGCGATCGGCCGCAAGGCCGCCGAGCGCACCTTGGCGCGCCTCAACGCACGTCGCCTCGGTACCCGGCAGGCCCCGGTGCTGTTTGCCCCCGAGATCTCGCGCTCGTTGATCGGCCACCTGCTCGGCGCCGTCAGCGGCGGTTCGCTTTATCGCCGTTCAAGCTTCCTGCTCGACCACGTGGGCAAGCAGATTCTGCCGTCGTGGTTTCGCATCGATGAGAAACCTCTCATTCCGCGAGGCATCGGCTCGTCCGTATTCGACGCCGAGGGCGTGGCCACGATCGACGCGCCCCTGATCGTCGATGGCGTGCTCGCGCGCTACATCCTGGGCAGCTATTCGGCACGAAAGCTCGGCCTGACCTCCACCGGCAACGCGGGCGGCGTGCACAACCTGCTGGTGAAGACGGGTGACGACGACTTTGCCGGTATGTTGCGCAAGCTCGGCACCGGCCTCCTGGTCACCGAGGTGATGGGGCAGGGCGTATCGCTCATCACAGGCGATTATTCGCGTGGTGCATCGGGTTTCTGGGTGGAAAACGGCGAGATCGCTTATCCGGTCGAAGAGATCACCATCGCGGCCAACCTGCGCGACATGTACGCCAACCTTGTCGCCGTGGGCAACGACGTCGACCGTCGCTCGCACATCCTCACCGGCTCGTGGCTGATCGAGAATATGACGATCGCGGGCGAGTGATCGCACCCTGCCGCCCCTGCCGGGGCGGCATGTGTCGGAAGGACGGCTTGACACATCCCTGGCGCTCTCCGACAGTGGGACCGACATCGCCGCCGGAGCCGCGCCATGAGTACGCCATCCGATCAGATTCCACCGTCACCCCCGCCGAGCCCGCCGCCGTATGAGCCGGCTCCGCCGGCTTACCAGGGGAACGACGACAAGAACATCGCGGTGTTCACGCATCTTTTGGGCTTCGCCTTCAGCATCCTCGTGCCGTTGATCGTGTGGCTGATCAACAAGGACAAAGCCGATAAGGGCTATCTCGTCACCGAGGCCAAGGAAGCGCTGAACTTCCAGATCACGATCCTGTTGGGCTATGTGATCTGCTGGATCCTCCTGATCATCGTTATCGGCGCCTTCCTGCACTGGGCGTTGTTCATCGTCAACGTGATCTTCTGCATCATCGCCGCGATGAAAGTCAGCCAGACGGGCAGCTACCGCTATCCGTTCGCGTTGCGATTGATAAGCTGAGTTTTTGTGTCGTGTATTGAAGAAGCCCGCGAAAGCGGGCTTTTTTATGCGGAAAGCCGTTGTGCGGCCCGTGTTTTAGCGGCGTTCGCCGCCTCACGCTCGTGCTGTTGTGGGAGTCGCGGTCGGGTTGACCCTTGGGGCCGCGGCGCGGCTCTTCGAGACGGGCCGTAGGCGGCGCGATCGCTTGCCCGGGAACTGGGCGGCCCTCAGCTTAGGCGGCCCCAAGGGCCAACCCGACCGCGACACCGGACGTCGAGGTTGCGTGGGGCAAAAGCACCACGCCGCGCCGTCGCCGTGCGCCGCACGACTGCCTCAACGCGCTCCCGTAGGAGCCGCTTCAGCGGCGAACCCTCAGCCTCTCGAGGTTACGAACGAGGCCTTGTGCTGATTGCGCGAGCGGTTGAATAGCCTCCACGATGAGGTTCAATGCCTCGTTCGCGACGATCACCGTTGAGGGTTCGCCGATGAATCGGCTCCTACAGGAGCGGGGCTGCGACTTGCGGGCGGTGTGCTCGACCGCACGCAACCTCGACGTCCGGTGCCTTGCCCCTCGCGGCTCCCTTCAGTGAGCGCGTTGCGCCGAATAGCGTGCCAGGTCGGCGAGGTATTCGCCTCGCGTGCCCAGCGGTTCGATGGCTTCGAGGGCGTCGCGGACGAGGGTATCGAGGCGTTCGCGGGAAGCGGGCAGGCCGATGATCGAGGGGAACGTTGGCTTGTCGGCGGCAGCGTCCTTGCCGGCGGTCTTGCCGATCACGGCGGATTCGCCTTCCACGTCGAGGATATCGTCGCGTACCTGGAAGGCCAGGCCCACGGCGTGCCCGTAGCGATCAAGGCGAGCCAGGAGTTCGGGGTCGGTGCAGCCGGCCGCCAGGGCCCCGAGGCGCACCGACGCGCGGATCAGGGCGCCCGTCTTGTAGGCATGCATGCGCTCGAGTTCAACGAGTGACAGCTTCTGACCTACCGCCGAAAGATCGAAAGCCTGACCACCGGCCATGCCCTCGGCGCCGCAGGCGGCGCCCAGGGCGCGCAACATGGCGATGCGTGCCGCCGGGTCGTCGCGCTCACCGTAAGGCGTGGCGAGGATCTCGAATGCCAGCGCCTGCAGGGCATCGCCCGCGAGGATGGCCATGGCTTCGCCGTATACGACATGGCAGGTCGGCTGACCACGGCGGAGGGCATCGTCGTCCATGGCCGGCAGATCGTCGTGCACCAGCGAATACGCGTGGATGATCTCCACGGCACAGGCCGGCGCGTCGAGCACGCCGTCGTCACGGCCGAGGGCATGCCCCGCGCCGTAGACCAGCAAGGGGCGCAGGCGCTTGCCACCGCCGAGCACGGCGTAGCGCATGGCGCCATGCAGTTCCACGGGAGGGAGGTCACCGCCGGGCAGCGCGCGCGCCAGCGCGTCGTCAGCCCGGCCGACCAGCGCCTTCAGCGGCGCTGGCAGGTCAGTCGATATGGGAGTCAAAGGGTTCGGCGGTCTCGGGGGCTTCGGGGTCGAGCAGCAGGCGCACGCGTAGTTCCGCCTGCTCCAGCGCTGTCTGGCAGTGCCGGTAAAGGCCGATGCCGCGCTCGAACGACTTGAGCGATTCGTCGAGGCTCATGTCGCCGCCTTCCATGCGCGTGACCAGTTGCTCGAGTTCGTCGAGCGAGTGCTCGAATTCGGCAATGGATGAGGCGGGCGCGGCGGGGGCAGGGGACTTCGGCATGGCCGCAAAATTAGCTCACATGGCCTTTTTGATCAATCGGAAACGCCATGCTGCCACCTCGGCAGGGACCCCGCGGCGTCGAACAGCGCCTTGCCACGATCGCTGAGCCAGCGGTCCGCGACGGCCACCAGGCTGCCGTTTTCGCACAGCAGTGGCATGCGTGGCCGCCGCCAGGGTGGCACCGCGCCTTCCTGGAAGAGATCGCGCAGTTCCTTGGTGATGTGGTTGCCGGCCGTGCGGATACGATCACCGGCGCGGCGGTAGCGCACCGTGAGTGCTTCGGGAAGCCGCGTGGCGCCCAGGGTGAGCATGCCACCGCCCGGTAGCGCGAGCGGCTCGCCGTGCCAGGGGGCCGACCACGCCTCGTCGAACGGCTGGCAGCGCGGCATGGCCCACAAACGACCTTTCCAGACCCGGACTTCCGTGTCCTGCCAACCGACCAGCGGAAGGCGTTCCGCCGAGGCCTCGCGAATCTGCCGCTCCAGCGCATCCCGCTGTGCCGTGGTGGGCGCGCTCAGGCTGGCTGCATGCAGCCAGTGATCGAGCAGGGGCGCGCGCCATGCAGGATGCAGGTCGAGCCATTCACGGGCGTCCAGGGTGTTCTCGTCGCGACGCAGGCGATCGAGGGCTTCGATCCAGCCCTCGCGTAGCCCGTCGGCAGCCTCACGGCACAGGCGTGCACTGTGGGTGATGCTGATGGCGGCCTGGGGCCACTGGTCGACCAGGGCGGGAATGACGGTGGCGCGCAGGTAACCACGCGCAATGCGCGGGTCGTCGTTGGAGGGATCGTGCAGGGTGGATAAGCCGTTTGCGGCGATATGGTCGAGCAGGGCGACACGTGGCAGGTCCAGGAGTGGCCGCCACAACACGCCGGCTGCAAGCGGACGCATAGGCCGCATGCCGGCCAGGCCATCGGGCCCGGCGCCGCGCATGAGCTTGAGCAGGACGGTCTCCATCTGGTCGTCGCGATGGTGGGCAAGCACGATGTGTTCGCCGGGTTTCAGCGCCGAGGCAAACGCGTCGTGGCGTGCGCGTCTCGCCGCGGCTTCGATCCCTTCGCCGCGCGTGAGGTCGACCGTTACCCGCACCACGTCGATCGGCACGCCGAGCGAATCGCACATGCGGCGGCAGTGCACCGCCCAGGTGGCGCTGTCAGCGTGCAGGCCGTGGTCGACGTGAAGCGCACGCAGCGGTGGTCGTGGCATCTGGCCGGCCAGCGCATGCAGCAGCGCCGTGGAATCGGGCCCTCCGCTGAAGGCAACGACCAGCGGCACGCCCGGCACGTCGTCCAGCGCGAGGGCAAGGTGATCGATCAGCGAGATATTCATTTGCCCTTGGCGCGGAGACGAACGAAAAGGTGCCGGGCGTTGCCGAGCTGTCGTTCCTCGACATCGAACAGGCCGACGCCGTTGATCAGGCCGCTCAGCTTCGAGTAGCCGTAGTTGCGTGAGTCGAACTCGGGCGAACGCTTGTTGATGATGCTGCCGATGGCGCCGAGGCTGGCCCACCCATTCTCGTCGGAGCCGGCGTCGATGGCGTTGCGGATCAGGTTGACCAGCTTGGTGTCGCCGCGCAGTTCGTGCGCCGTACGCTGCACCGGTGGCTCGGAGGCTTCATTTTCCACCGTGCCGACGAGCACTTCGGTGTAGACGAACTTGTCGCAGGCAGAGACGAAGGGCTTGGGTGTTTTCTGCTCGCCGAAGCCGTAGACCATGAGGCCGGCTTCGCGGATGCGCGACGCCAGTCGCGTGAAATCGCTGTCGCTGGAGACGATGCAGAAACCGTCGAAACGGTTGGAGTAGAGCAGGTCCATCGCATCGATGATCATCGCCGAGTCGGTGGCGTTCTTGCCCGAGGTATAGGCGAACTGCTGGATCGGCTGGATGGAGTGATCCAGCAATGCCGTCTTCCAGCCGGTGAGATGGGGGCCGGTCCAGTCGCCGTAGATGCGCTTTACGTGCGCGGTGCCGTACTTTGCGACCTCGGCGAGCAGGCCGTCGACGATCGCCGGGCGCGCGTTGTCCGCGTCGATGAGGACGGCGAGTTTATCGGTGACATCGTTGGCCATGATTCTATCCGCGGGCGGGGCATGGAAGGCCGATGTTACCCCGCGCGGTGTGACGGGGCTCAGCCTTCGGTGAAGGCGCCGTAGCCGCGCAGGCGCTTGTAGCGCCGTTCGAGCAGTTGATCGACGCCGAGCTTTTCCAGTTCGTCCAGCTCGTTGAGCAGCACGGCCTTGAGGCGAATGGCCATGGACTGGGCATTGCGATGTGCGCCGCCCAGCGGCTCACGCACGATCTTGTCGATCAGGCCGTTCTCGAGCAGGCGCGGCGCGGTGAGCCCCATGACGTCGGCGGCATCCTTGGCCTTGTCCGCGCTCTTCCACAGGATGGACGCGCAGCCTTCCGGCGTGATGACCGAATAGGTCGAATACTGCAGCATGAGCGTACGGTCGCCCACGCCGATGGCCAGCGCGCCGCCGGAACCGCCCTCACCGGTAACGGTGCAGATGATCGGCACGCGCAGTTCGGCCATCTCGAGCAGATTGCGCGCGATGGCTTCGGACTGGCCGCGCTCTTCGGCATTGATGCCGGGCCATGCACCTGCAGTGTCGATAAACGTGAATACGGGGATGTCGAAGCGCTCGGCCATCTTGAACAGGCGCAACGCCTTGCGATAGCCCTCGGGACGCGGCATGCCGAAGTTGCGCTTCACCTTGGCCTTGGTGTCGCGACCCTTCTGGTGGCCGACGATCATCACCGAGCGACCGTTGATGCGGCCGAGGCCGCCGACGATCGCCTGATCGTCCGCGAACATGCGGTCGCCCTTGAGTTCGTGGAATTCCTCGCACATGGCCTGGATGTAGTCGAGCGTGTACGGGCGCGCGGGATGGCGCGACACCTGGCTCACCTGCCACGGCGTGAGGTTGCGGAAGATCTCGGCGGTCTTGATCTTCAGCTTCTCGCGCAGCCGGCCGACTTCTTCATCGATGTTGAACGCCTGGCCGGTGCTAGCATGGCGAAGTTCTTCGATCTTTGCCTCCAGTTCGGCGATGGGTTGTTCGAAATCGAGGAAGTTGGGATTCATGGGCAACGGTGGTTCGGGAAGACCCGACAGTATACCGGGTGGCGCGGGGCGTCAGTGTGCGCCGGGGTACGGTCGGGCGGTGCCTGCCTAAGTGATTGAATGCAAAGTCGTCGCGACCGGCGGATGGAGCAGGTGAGCCCTTGCGTTGGCCGGGGCATGCACTGAGAAGTTTGTCAGCGAACGGCGCGTCAGTTGTAGGGCGCGCCCAATTGCGCCGGCAACTTTGCTGGAATGGCGTTCCCCCCCCGACGATCAAGGAATGATCATGAAAGCACTCCATTTGCGCCATCGCCGGCTGCTCGCCCTTGGCCTTGGCGCGCTCTCGTGCGCGGGCTCGGCTCTCGCCGGCAACGGGCCCGATCCCTCGCGCCTTCCACCCTGCCGGCCGGGCGGTGACGCGGATGCCTGCAACCTGCCGGTAAAGAGCCATCAGTTCGACAGCCTGCAGGGGTGGACGTCCGCCTCCGGCCTGCCGTCCATCGGGTATGACGAACTCGGCAATGCCTACGCTGCGCTCTACACCGGAGCAACCATCAGTCAGGCCGTCTACGCCCATTTCGGAAAGTCGCCGAACGATCTCGCTTACGCATTGCGATTCCGCGTCCGATCCCACAATGGCGACAACCAGGTGAGGGCGACGCTGTCCATGAGCGATGCCTACGGTAAGCAGACACGGCCCATCGGCTCGACGACGGCGGTCGCTCGCCAGGGTGAATGGAGCACGGTCGAGTTGGTCGTGAACGGCGTGCCGTTCGCCGCCCCGGCGCATGTCTTGCTGGAGATTGCCAGCGAAGGCGGAAACCACGACACGGTACAGATCGACGACGTGTATCTGGTCGAGTCCGACGGTGCAACGGCGCTAAGCACCCGCTAAATCCTGCCTCCGACGGGAGGGCATGCGAAGCCGATTCGCAGGGAAAGGAAGTCCGTCATTTCAACCAAGGAGACAACATGAAGATCAAGAAGTCTGTGATTTGTTGCAGCATGCTCGGGTTCGCGCTGGTGGCCGCTCCGGCACAGGCGTCCATCGGGGCGATCGGCCTCGTTGCGGTGCACGTGGCGAACCTCGCTATCCAGCTCAAGGCATGGGAGTTGAGGCAGTCGATACCCCGCGGCATGGTCGTCTGCGCCGACAGCTGGAGCCAGGATGTGTGCCGCGCGGGGCTGCCAAACGGTGACTTCGAAGACCCGAACCAACCGGAGCTCCTCGCGGGTTGGCTGCTCGACTCGCCCAAGCGCGCGCCGACCCCGTACCTGGGCCGGACGCCTGATTCGAAGGTGCTGGCTATGCCGCAAGGCGCGGTCGCCCTCACGGGTGTCATCCTGACGCCCGGATCGACGCTCTCGCCCGCGCCGCAGAAGTCGTATACCGTCAAATTGCGTGCGCGAGGGTCGGGTGCACTCCCTGCAAAGCTCGCGGTCGGGCTGCTCGTTTCCAATCCCGATCGCCCGTCCGAGGAGTTGCGCGGCCTGGCTGCCACCACGCAAACGGTTGGCTGGGACTGGGCCGACATCGAATTCAAGGTAGATGGCGTGACCTTCCCGGAGCCTTCGATGTTGATCGTCAGTCTCCAGCGCACGGACAACAACACGTCGACCCTGCTTCAGGTCGATGACGTGCGCATCGTGCGTACGCGCCTGGGTGTTACGCCGCCCGCTGAGTAAGCAAAGGAAATCCCATGAGACATGGATTGTTTTGCCGCGCCGCGTTCGTGGCGGTTTCTCTGTCCGCACTGCCGCAGTTGGCCGTTGCCGATATCTTTGACGCGCGATGGTGTGCCAATGGCCGGGAACGAAGCGATGCGATCACCACCTGGTGCAGTGTCGCCGTGCCGAACGGCGACTTCCTTGGTGCATCGCCGCCGATCGGTACCGAAACCGGCGGCTTCAGGCACCCTTGGGAATCGCCTTTCAGCTGGTGGCGGATCACTCCGCCCAGGGACCATTCCGTTCGCGATCACTTGCTGCCGTGGGAATTCGTAGGCACGGGCGAGCCTTCCTATGCGGCGGGAGACCGTCCGAAGCCAGGCGTCGTCCTGAACAAGCCCGGCGATTCAGTATTCCAATGGATTCCCGTCCCGGGGTCGGACGGCACCTGGGATGGCGCGACGGAGTACAGCGTGCGCGTCACTTACGCTCCGTATGGCGCGGGAGGCAAGGTCGGTTTGGGTATGAAGCTCATCATCGCCGACGACGAGGATGAAAAAGTGTCCAGCGAATTCCAGGACGAGAACGCAGGAACGCCTGACCTTCCCGCCACGTTCGTGGCGCGCCTGGAGGCTCCGCCCAATACACGCATCAGTCAGTTGGGTATAGCGATTGGAAAGGGCGGGGACGCATTGCCCCTTCTCATCCAGGGGGTGGAGGTGGTCGAGACGAGGGGCCTCTACACCGACTTCTGACTTAGTCCGACGGACGAACCAGCCGTAGCTCGGTGCCAAGGACACCGGGCAACGCGCGCAACGTGCGCATGAGGTCGGGCAGGGCGCGCACGCGCCATGCCTCGCCCAGCTCGAAGCTCGCCTGTCCGATGTCGTTGCGGTAACCGGAAAGCATCAGCGGCGTGCGTCCACCGCGATAGCTCATCAGTGCCTGACGCAGATGCTGCGGGAAGTCCGGGCCGATGCCATTGAGCTTCAGCGTCAGCAGCCGGCCGAAATGTTCCATGGCTTCCGACAAGGCGTATGCCTTGCGGGCACGCAGCTGGTAGCCGCCGGCGAAGTCATCGATACGCAGGCCGCCCTCGACCACGATGAGCGTACCGCGGGTAAGTAGCGGCGCAGCTTCAGTGAACACTTCGCGGAAGAAGCTGGTTTCCAGCAGGCCGGTGGCGTCTTCGATCTGCACGAAGGCATCGCTGTCGCCGCGCTTGCGCATGCCGACCACCATGCCGGCCACGGTCCACGGTGTTTCCGGACCGCGACGGAAACGGCTGGCATTCTCGTCGTCGTCGTTACGGCGTGGCTTGGGTGGCTGGTAACGTTGCGGAATTTCGCCGATCGGGCAGCTCGACAACTGCGCCAGCTCGCCCTTCCAGGGATCCGTGGGATGACCGGAAAGGTAATGGCCGAGCGTATCGTGCTCGCCCTGCAGGAGTTGTTCGAGCGGCCATTCGGGAACGGCACCGGACAGTTCGATAATGCTCGGTGTTTCCGCCGCGCCGAAGGCGTTGCCGAAGATGTCGACCTGGCCGGAAGCGCGGTTCTTCGCCTCCTGGTCGGCGGCACGCATGGCTTCGGGCAGATGCATGATGAGCGTGGCGCGGTTCTCGCCTAGCCCGTCGAGCGCGCCGGACTGCACCAGCGCTTCCATCGTGCGCTTGTTGAGCTTGTTCGAGCCGACGCGCTGGCAGAAATCGACGAGCCCACGGTAGAGACCCTTCGCCTTGCGCTCGGCGACAATCTCCTCGCAGATGCCCTGGCCGACGCCCTTGATCGCGCCCAGGCCGTAACGCACGACCTTCGGTTCCACGGCCTCGAACATCCAGTCCGACGCATTGACGTCCGGCGGCAGCACCTTGATGCCGATCGCGCGCGTTTCTTCGAGGAAGGTGACGGCCTTCTCGGTGTTGTCCATGTCCGACGAGATCGTCGCGGCCATGAACTCGGCGGGGTAATGCGCCTTCAGCCAGGCCGTCTGGTACGACACCAGCGCGTAGGCGGCAGCGTGTGATTTGTTGAAGCCGTAGCCGGCGAACTTCTCCATCAGGTCGAAGATCGCATCGGCCTTGATCGAATCGATGCCGTCCTTCGCTGCGCCTTCCCGGAAGGTGGCGCGATGCTTGACCATCTCCTCGGCTTTCTTCTTACCCATCGCACGGCGAAGCAGATCGGCGCCGCCCAGCGTGTAACCGCCGACGATCTGCGCCATCTGCATCACCTGCTCCTGATAGACCATGATGCCGTAGGTCTCTTTCAGGATGGGCTCGACACGCGGATCCGGATACTCCACCGCTTCGCGACCATGCTTACGCGCGCAGAAGCTGGGGATCAGATCCATCGGGCCGGGGCGATACAGGGCCACCAGCGCGATGATGTCTTCAAATCGGTCGGCCTGGGCATCCTTGAGCATGCCCTGCATACCGCGCGACTCGAGCTGGAAGACGGCGACGGTCTGCGCCTTCTTCAGCAGGTCGTACACCTTGGGATCGTCCAGCGGCAGCGCTTCGATCACCAAGGGCTCGGTGCCTTCGGCCGCACGGCGTTTGTTGATCGCCTTGACCGCCCAGTCGATGATCGTGAGCGTGCGCAGGCCAAGGAAGTCGAACTTCACCAGGCCTACCGCTTCGACGTCGTCCTTGTCGTACTGGGTAACGACACCTTCACCGCTCGCTTCGCAGTAGAGCGGTGCGAAATCGGTCAGTGGCGTGGGCGCGATGACGACGCCACCGGCGTGCTTGCCGGCGTTGCGGGTGAGACCTTCGAGGCTGAGCGCGAGATCGATCAGCTGACGCGGCTCTTCCTCCTGCTCGTAGACGTCGCAGAATTCCTTGACGATGCGGTCCGGTTCTTTCTTCGACTTTTCGGTGCGGCCGAGCGCGTCGCCCAGTGTGAGGTCGAGCGGACGGTTGGGGATCAGCTTGGCGAGCCGATCCACCTGGCCGTAACCCATGCCGAGCACGCGACCGGAATCGCGGAGCACGGCCTTCGCCGCCATCGAACCGTAGGTGATGATCTGGCTGACGTGGTCGCGGCCATATTTGCGCGCCACGTAGTCGATCACCTCATCGCGGCGATCCATGCAGAAGTCGATGTCGAAGTCGGGCATCGACACGCGTTCGGGGTTGAGGAATCGCTCGAACAGCAGCTCGAACTGGAGCGGATCCAGGTCGGTGATCTTGAGTACCCAGGCCACCAGCGAGCCCGCACCGGAACCACGGCCCGGTCCGACCGGAATGCCGTTGTCCTTACCCCAGCCGATGAAGTCGGCCACGATGAGGAAGTAGCCGGGGAAGCCCATGCCAATGATGACGTCGACTTCGCGATCCAGGCGCGCCTGATAGTCCTCGCGCGTCTTGCCTGCGGCGAGCGGATGGACGGCAAGGCGTTCTTCGAGACCGGCCTGGGCCTGGGCGCGAATGAACGAGTCGAGCGTATGGCCTTCGGGCACCGGGAAGTTCGGCAGGAAGTACTCGCCGAAGGTCAGTTCCAGGTTGCAGCGCTTGGCCAGCTCCACGGTGTTCTCGAGCGCTTCGGGAATATCGGCGAACAACGCCTCCATTTCCTCGGCACTCTTGAAATACTGCTCTTCGCTGTAGTCGTGCGGACGCTTGGGATCGGCGAGCACGCGGCCCTGGTTGATGCAGGTGCGCGCTTCGTGGGATTCGAAACCTTCGCGTTCGAGGAAGCGAACGTCGTTGCTGGCGATCACCGGCAATTCGTAATCGCCGGCGAGCGCCATGGCCGCGCGCACCCAGTCTTCCTCGTGCTGGCGGCCCGTACGGGTCAGCTCGAGGTAGAGGCGGTCGGGGAACAGGCGGCGCAGCGTTTCCAGTCGCGCGCCGGCAGCCGGAAGACCGGCGCCGAGGGCCACGCGGGCCAGCTCGCTTTCCCGACCGACGACGGCGATGAGGCCACGTACGCTCTCGGGATGCATCCAGGTCGCGTCGACCAGCGCGCGCCCGGTGCCCTGGCCTTCGCGCCAGGCGCGGGAGACCAGCCTCGACAGGTTGAGGTAGCCGTCGCGGTCCTGGCACATCAGGGTCAGGCGCCAGGGGCGCGGATCGTCCGGGCTGGACACCCAGATGTCGCAGCCGGCGATGGGCTTTATGCCCGCCGCCGTGCATTGCTTGTAAAACTTGACCAGGCCGAAGAGGTTGTTCTCATCGGTCAGTGCGACGGCAGGCATGCCGGTACGCACGCAGGCGGCGACCAGCTGCTTGATGCGGATGGTCGAGTCGACCAGCGAGTACTCGCTGTGCAGGTGAAGATGGGCAAAGCGAACAGACATGGGCGGCGCCGGGTGAAGCAGAGGGAAGGCTAACCGGGCAGTGAGCTAGGGACAAGAATTGACTTTGCCACCACCCCGCCCATGGAACCCACCGTAGGAGCCGATTCATCGGCGAATAGTGAATACACCCGCGGCGCAGCCGCGCTCCTTGAGGTTGCTGGCCTCGGTTCCCACCGAAAGAAAGAGCTCGCCGATGAATCGGCTCCTACCAAGCCAAGCCATGCCAAGCCAGGCCATCAAAGGCTGCGGTTATCCCGGATGTGGGCTTCGGGGTGCTCGATGAACCACAACCCCGCGAACAATTTCGCATCGATCGAGAAGCCCTCGGTGGCACGGTCGAACAGCCACTTGCCGGCATCGGCACGCGGTACCTCGTGCACGATGATGTTTTCGGTCTCGTCGCCACCGCCCTTGCCGACCTTCGTGAGGTCCCAGGCTCGGGCGAAGGCGATCATCTCGGTGCTCATGCCGGCCGAGGACGGGCCTGTGTGGATGAACTCGATCCTGCCGCAGGCGTAGCCGGTTTCTTCCTCGAGCTCGCGTTTGGCGGCGATCAGCACATCTTCGTCTTCGGCCCCGGCAAGGTCACCGACCAGGCCGGCAGGCATCTCGATGGTGTTGGCCAGGATGGACACGCGGTACTGCTCGACGAAGACGACCTTGTCGTCCGGCGTCACCGCGAGAATGATGACGGCACCGCCGGGATTGTTCCGTTCGGCGTACTCCCAGCGACCGCGCCGCTTCAGGGTCAGCCACTTCGCCTTGTGCAGCACCTCTTCCGGCGCGCTGGCGTCGTCGGGGATCGGCGAGGCGTGGGGCAACGGGCTGGTCTGCATGGGCGGGCTCCTTGGCGATGGATACGAAGTATCCGGGCAAGGGTAGCGCGGCCGTGTGACGTTGGGTGGAATCGCCTCAGATCAGCGCGCGCAGCCGGGACCGGGTGAGCGGGCCGAAGCGCAGACGCTCGCAGAGCTCATCCAGTGTGGCCGCTTCGCCCTGTCGACGGCGTAGCGCGTCCGCGGTCTCGGCAACGGCAATATCCAGGGCGATGCGGGTCAGGCGGCGGCACAGCAGGGCCTGGTCGGCATGCTCGCGCAAGCGAACGGCGCAGGCCGCCGCGCCGCGGATACGCAGGTACGGTACTTCGTCGATGCGGTCGAGCAGCGCGTCGAGGCTGCCAAAGTGGGCAAGCAGGGCCGCCGCGGTCTTTGCGCCGATGCCGGGCACGCCCGGGATGTTGTCGACGGCATCGCCGCACAGCGCCAGGTAATCGGCGACCTGGTGAGGATGCACGCCGAGCTTGTCGAAGACGCCGGCCGGGCCCCAGCGGACATTCTTGGCGAAGTCCCACTGTTCGTCGTGCTCGCCGAGCAGTTGGCCGAAGTCCTTGTCGGCAGAAACGATGACGCCGCGGAAACCGTGCGAACGCAAACCCCACAGCGCGCTGCCGATGAGGTCGTCGGCTTCGTACTGGTGATCGTTGAGCACGCTCAGGCCAAGCGCCGCGGAGATTTCGCGACAGAGTGAAAACTGGCGCACGAGCTGCGGCGGCGGCAGATCGCGATTGGCCTTGTAGGCCGGATAAATGGCGTTGCGGAACGATGTCGTGAGCGAGGCGTCGAAGGCCACGGCCACATGTTCGGCGCGCGTGCGTTCGAGCAGCTCGCAGAGGAACCGCGTGAAACCGTGCACGGCATTGACCGACTCGCCGTCCTGGTCGTGGAACTCGTCCGGCATGGAATGCCAGGCGCGGAACACATAGAGGCTGCCGTCCACCAGGTGGACGAGGGAGTCCGCGCTCACGGGGTCCACACGCTCACGATATCGTCGTAGGCGGGCCGCTCGCGCTCCGGCGCGTCCATCGAAGGTGTGCCGATGTGGATGAACCCGATGACATGCTCGCTCTTCTTCATGCCGAGCAGCTTTGCCACGTTACGATCGTACGCGGCCCAGCCGGTAAGCCATTGCGCGCCATAGCCGAGCGCCTGGGCGCCAAGCAGCACGTTGTACGCCACGCAGCCCGCGGTGAGGTTCTGTTCGAGCTCGGGCACCTTGCTCTCGTCGTCGATCTTCGCCGACACGACGAGAACCAGTGGCGCATGGTCGTAGCGTCGAAGCTCCTTCTCACGCTTGGATTCGGAGAGGTCGGGGTTGGCTTCCACGGCGAGCTTTGCCAGCTGTGCACCGAAGTGCCGTTTGGCTTCGCCGCGCAGCACGCGAATGCGGAACGGCTCCAGCTTGCCGTGATCCGGCACGCGGATCGCCGCTTCGAGCAGGCGCTTGAGGGTGGTTTCGTCGGGTGCCGGTTCGCCGAGCTGGCGCGAAGGCACGGAGCGACGGCGGTCGAGGAGTTCCAGCGTGGTCTGCGTCATCCGCCCAGTTTAGCGGAACCGTCCGGCGGCGGCCCATGGTCGCCCGGCGGCGGGGGCGGCAGGGCGTCGTTCGGTCCCATGTTGTCGATGGCCTGACGGCGCTGCTCGGGGCTCTGGTTGCGCCACTTTTCCATCAGCGCCTGCTTTTGCGCGGGCGACAAGTTGCGGAAACGCTCGAAGGCGTCGTGCAGCTTTGCACGCTGCTCGGGACTGAGGTCCTTGAATTTCTGCTGGTTCTTGCGCGCTTCGGCGCGCTCTTCCGGCGTCATGTGCTGCCAGCGGTCGATGCGGTCGCGGATCTGGGCGCGGCGTTCCGGCGGCAGGCCCTTCCAGCGCTGCACCATCTCCAGCATGTGCGACTGCTTCCTCGGGGTGAAACCGTCCCAGTCGTGAGCCACGGGGGAAAGGATGTCCTTTTCGTCGGGCGTGAGCTGGCTCCACGGACGCGGCGGCACGGTTGGATGCTGGCTGTCGGGCCAATCGGACCCTCCGGCCGGCAACGGCGGACGGTCCTGCGCCGGGGCGGCGAAAGGCGCCGCCAGAGCGAGCAGAATGGCGATGACGAAAGGAAGGCGGCGCATGGGAATCACTTGTGGGCAGCGGACGGCTGCGTGTCGTTGTAGGCCAGCCAGCTGTAGAACTGCAGGTTCTGGTAAAGAGCGGGATCGGTGCTGTCCGGATCCGGCGGCAGGTCGGTCGCCTCGGTGTCCGCCGACTGCATGACCGCCGGTGGTGCCGAAGGCGGTGCGCCGCCCGGTTGCCAGAGCATGAGCGAGGCGAGCGCGACGACGGCGAACGCGCCGGCGGGGAGCATCAGTCGACGCGCGGCGGATTCGTGCGGTGCGGCCAGCGCCGTACGCCGCGCCGCACGCAGGCGGCCGGCCGTTACCGGATCCACATCGCGGCTGGCGCGCAGGTAGAGTTCCCGGGCGCGACGTTCGAGGTCTCGATCGTGCTGGCTCATCGCCATGCCTCCAGTTGATCGCGCAGCGCATGCATCGCGCGCGAAAGGTGAGTCTTCACGCTGCCATCGGAGCAGCCCATCACGGCCGCCGTTTCGGCGACATCCAGCCCTTCCATGATGCGCAAGGTAAACGCCTCACGCTGGCGCTGGGGCAACTTGCGTACCGCGACGACAATGTCGCCGTACGCCTGCGAATCCTGCAGCCGGGCCGACGGATCCGGACTGTCGTCGGCGGGTTCCCAGGCCGGTAACTCGTCGCCATCCTCGTCGCGTCCGCCGCCGATCCAGCCAACGATGATCGAGCGAACCTTGCGGCGGCGCTGGAGATCCACGATGCGGCGGCGGAGGATGCCCCAGAACAGCGGCGTCCATTCGCCGGGCGGCTTGTCGGCATAGTGGCGGACCAGGCGCAGCATCGCGTCCTGCACCGCATCCATGCCGTCCTCGCGGTTGCCCAGATGAATCTCGGCCATGCGCCAGGCCCTGCGTTCGATGGCCGCCAGGAAGGCGTCCATGTTCGCCGGAACCTCGCGGACATCGTCCAGGGATGCGCTGTCGAGCGCGAGCGAGCCGTTCACGGCGCCCTTCGCTTCTTCGGTGTTGGCATCCTCATGCTCCATACGGCCTGGATCACTCCGGTAAACGCGGTCGGCGACCGCCGGTTGACTGGTTATGCACCCGCCATCTTCCTAGGCCGGGCATTTACGGCTTATGAAGTCAGTGGCGGTCTGGCGGGCGGCGGCCGATCGGCCAGGCGACCAGCGCGGCGAGCAGGGCGCCGGCGACATACAGCACCAGGTCCCAGGGTCCCTGGGCCAGGCGGGCCAGCTCCAGGAGCATGGGGGCCCCGGCGTCATGGATAGCCTGGCCGAAGCCGAGGCCCATCATCCCGGAGATGGTGGCTGCGGCGACCAGGCAGGCGGTATAGCCCGCCGCCAGCAGGGTAGCGAGCGCGGCCAGGGCCGAGCCCAGGACGCGGTCGATCCGCAGCCAGCGGCGAACCACGATACCGAGTACCCAGCCTGCCGGAAGGACCAGCGCGGGCAGGGCACGGCCGAACATCATCGACGGCACCATCCAGACGGCACCGGCGGCGAAACCGAACGCGGCGGCGCAGAAAGCGCCGAACAGGAGGCCGGGGAGACGGCGGAGACGCTCAGCCGGCATGGTGTTCCTTCGGATGGCGCATGGGATCCGGGGGTGGGCAAAGGGGGGCAATGATAGCGGGCAAGCGGACCGCGCGCTCTTGAGGCAGTCGGCCGTCGCCCCGATTTAGGCAACAGGATAGTTACCGTCGTATCCCGGCGGGCGCATAATCGACGACTTTGCGGCCGCGGTGCGGCCTTCACAGGACAGCAATGAGCGGTTTCAGCCTCAGCAGCGAGCCTTTCACCCTCGAGCGCGACTGCCAGGCGGTCATGGTGCCGCAGGGCGAGACAGTGACGCTTCCGGCCGGCCAGATCGGCTACATCACCCAGGCCCTGGGTGGCAGCTTCACCGTGTATGTGGAAGGCAACCTGTTCCGCATTGCCGGCGCCGACGCCGACGCGCTGGGCAAGGAGCCGCCTCGCCCGATCGAACTGGAAGACGGTGCGTCGGACGACGAGGTCGAGAAGCTCGTCTGGCAGCAACTGCGTACCTGTTTCGATCCGGAAATTCCGATCAACGTGGTCGAGTTGGGCCTGGTCTACGACGTGAGTCTCGAAGCCACCGACGAAGGTGCGCGCAAGGCTTACGTGAAGATGACCCTGACCGCGCCGGGTTGCGGCATGGGCGACATCCTCATCGACGATGTCCGCACCAAGCTGGAACTCATCCCCACGGTGGTCGAAGCCGATGTCGATCTCGTTTTCGATCCGCCCTGGAATCATTCGATGATGTCGGACGCGGCCAAGCTCGAGACAGGCATGCTCTGAGCGTCAGGGCGCCAGCGAGACGGCGATGTCGGCTTCCAGCGACGCGCCGTAGAGCGCGACGGTCCTGATGTTCACCGGTGACCAGTAGCAGGCTGGCACGCGGTCGCCGGCCACCTGCACCTGCAAGCCGACGTGCGCGTCGAGTTCCAGGCTGCGAATGGTCGCGACGATGTCGTCGCGATGCGGTGCCAGCACGGCCAGCAACTGGCTGAGGGCATCGTCCAGTGAGTAGGTGCGCTGCTCGGGCAACTCCACGCACCAGCCATGGCTGCGCCGTTGCAAGGTGTCTCCCTCCGTTTCTCCGCGCTGCCAGCTTCTGGCGCCTTTCACGCCGAGCTCGTCGAGCAGGTGGTCGAGCGTGTGCCGTTCCGAGGTGAGCCGGAACGAGGCCCGGACCGAGGGCGTCATGTGGCGGAGGTCGAGGTCGATATCGGTGGGCTGCGTCATGGGGATCATCTTCGCAAGTTCATGTGCCCTAGGGAAATCCCTAGGTAGTCGACCGCGAGAACTTGCGCTAGGTTGACAAGGACTTTCGGCAGGGGGCCGGAGGTCGCAACGGGCATCGCGCTTCGGCGCGTCAATCATATCGTTCGGAATGTGGTCCACACGACCGCAAGGGATTCGTGTGGCCTGTTCCTGGAGGAGGAACGTAATGGCAAGTCATGTTCGCTTGAAACTCCTGGTCGCATCACTGGGTATCGCCACCTGCGCTGTCGCCTCGGCGGCTACCGAGCAGGCCCTGCGTGCACAGAGCCTGGGAGCCGTCCCCGCCAGCCAGCTGGCCGCGAAACTCGGCCTGTCGGCCGACAACGCTTTCGTCGCGAAAACCGCACTGCCGACCGTCAGGGGTACGCAAACGGTTCGTATGCAGCAGACCTTCAAGGGCGTGCCGGTGTTCGGTCGTAGCATCGCCGTGGAGCAGGACGCCCAGGGCAATTCGCTGGTCGCCAATGGCGTGGTCACATCCGATCTGCAGGTGGACCTCGCATCGGTCACGCCTAAGATCGATGAAGCTCGCGCCATCGCGCTTCTCGGCAAGCAGGCGAAGACACTCGCCGGTGCCGTGGCCAAACCCGAAAACGCCAAAGCGGACCTGTACGTGTATCCGGGCGACGGTGTTCCCGCACGCCTGGTGTACCTGACCTCGTTCTTCTCCGGTGGCGATCATCCGACGCGCCCCACGGCGCTCATCGACGCCAACACCGGCGAGATCATCCAGCAGTGGGAAGGTCTGACGTACGCCGAAGTCAATGCCACCGGTCCGGGCGGCAACCAGAAAACCGGGCAATACACCTGGGGTGCCGGCGGCAAACCCGCCTTGATCGTGACGCAGTCGGGTAACACCTGTACGGCGCAGAACACCAACGTGAAGACATACAACCTCAACCACGCCACGTCCGGCGCGGGAACGTTGTGGAGCTTCACCTGCTTCAATTCCACCGGCGATGCGATCAACGGTGCGTACGGCCCCATCAACGACGCCCATCACTTTGGCGGCGTGGTGCATGACATGTACACCGCGTACACCGGTGCGGCGCCGCTGAACCAGGTGCTGCTCATGAAGGTGCATTACGGCTCCAGCTACGAAAACGCATTCTGGGACGGCAGCTCGATGAACTTCGGCGACGGCGCCAGTACGTTCTATCCGCTGGTGGCTCTGGACGTGACCTCGCACGAAATCAGCCACGGCTACACCGAGCAGCACTCGAACCTGACCTACAGTGGCCAGTCGGGCGGCATGAACGAAGCCTATTCGGACATCGCCGGTGAGGCGGCCGAGTTCTACGACCGCGGTACCAACGACTTCCTTGTGGGTGCGGATATCGTCAAGGCCAGTGCCGGCATCGGCACCGCGCTTCGCTACATGTGCGATCCGCCGCAGGATGGTGGCTCGATCGGCAATGCCGCCGACTACACCAGCGGTCTGGACGTGCATTACTCGTCCGGCGTCTACAACAAGGCGTTCTGTCTGCTGGCGAAAAAGACAGGCTGGGACACGGTGAAGGCTTTCAAGGTATTCGCACGCGCCAATGCCCTGTATTGGACGGCGAGCTCCACCTTCAACAGCGGTGCGTGCGGCGTCGCCAGCGCAGCGACCGACCTTGGTCTCTCCGCGACGGATGTGGCCTCGGCGTTCACGGGCGTGGGCGTGACCTGCTCGACCGGTGGCGGCGGTGGTGGCACGGCACTGCAGAATGGCGTGGCCAAGACCGGTCTCGCCGGTAGTGCCAGCCAGGAGCTGAGCTACACGGTGGTCGTCGCCGCTGGCGCGCACAATCTCGTCATCACGACGAGTGGTGGCACGGGTGACGCGGATCTCTACGTGAAGTTCGGTTCCGCACCGACCACCTCGAGCTACAACTGCCGTCCGTACCTGACGGGTAACGCCGAGTCGTGCACGTTCACGACGACCCAGGCCGGTACGTACTACGTGAAAGTCCGCGGTTACACGGCTTTCTCGGGTGTTTCGCTGAAGGCAACCTGGACGCCGTAAGCGTTTGAGATAGTGCTGTACCCGAGGCCCGGCGGTGACGCCGGGCCTTTCTTTGTAAGCGTTGTCTCGAGGACGGTCTGCGTCATCCTCACGTTCGCTGTCGAGGTGCAGCGAATGGTCGAGCTAGTGCATGTCTTCTAGCGTGTTTCGACCGGCGCCGATGAGCGTCTTGTCGAAGGAACGCAGCATGTCGAAGTATTCCGGTTTGCCCCTTGTCGCTCTCGCTCTCGCGGTGAGCACGCGTGCCGTGGCGTCGGACGCAGCGACGAATCGCTACATCGTCCACTTCGACGACCCGGTCGCCGCGAAGGTCGCCGCGACGGAGATGACGCATGCCATGGCGCAGCGTGGCTCGCCTGCGTGGCATCTGCGTCACCTCGCGGCGGGCGGTGAGTTGTTCGAGCTCACCGCCGTCGAGGCAGAAGCCATGGCGGCATCGAAAGGTGTCGTGGCAATCGAGGAAGACCGCATGGTCACGCCGGCCGGAGGCATCATCGATTCCCTCTGGCGGCGCCAGTGGTATATGCACGACCCGAAAGTCGGCATCGACGCACCGGTGGCATGGGTCGACACGCGGGGGGAAGGCGCCGTCGTCGCGGTCCTCGATACCGGTGTCACGCCGCACCCCGAGTTCGATGGTCAGCTGCTTCCGGGCTACGACTTCGTCACCGATGCGCAAGCCGCACGTGATGGCACCGGTCGCGATGACGACCCCACCGATGAGGGCGACTGGACGGAGCCGGGCGATTGCGGCGCTCGCCAGAGCACGCCCTCGTCGTGGCACGGCACGCACGTCACGGGCATCGTCGTGGCCCGCGCTGGCAACAGGCCGGGCATCGTCGGTGTCGCACCGGAGGCGAAGGTGGTCCCGGTGCGCGTCATGGCGCGGTGTGGCGGGCGGCTGTCGGACGTGGCCGATGCCATCGTATGGGCTTCCGGTGGCGAAGTGGCGGGGGTGCCCAGCCGTGCTCCGGTCGATGTCATCAACCTCAGTCTGCGCGTGCCCGGTGCCTGCAGCATGACCATGCAGCGTGCTATCTCGCAGGCGCGAGGTCGGGGCACGGCCGTGGTGGCGGCCGCCGGCAACGACTCGATCAAGGCCTCGACGGTGTCGCCTGCCAACTGCCCGGGAGTGGTTTCCGTCGCCGCGCTGGCACGCGACGGGAGCATGGCCTGGTATTCGAACCACGGTGATGGCGTGACCGTTTCCGCGCCGGGCGGTTCGCTCGGGGGAATGGGGGTAGACGACATTCTTTCATCGGTCGACGGCGGCGAGCGCGGCCGCCAGCGTCCCGTCTTCAAATACTACGCAGGCACATCGATGGCCGCGCCGCAGGTGGCGGGGCTGGTTGCGCTCATGCGATCGGCCGATCCGCTCATCGGCGTGGACGACATCACGACCCAGCTGGTGGACAACGCGCGGCCGCTTCCCGGCCCTTGCCCGAAAGGTTGCGGTGCCGGTCTGATCGATGCGGGCGCAACCGTGAATGCCGTGGTCGAGGATCGCGTTCTTCCCCGGCCACGTTCCTGATCCGGTGAGTCAGATGGCTTCGAAGCGATTCGCGTCGCGGTTCTTGCGCACCGTGGCCGGATCCCACACGCGGCCGTTCATCGCGATGTAGACGCCGTCGTCCAGTGTCTGCACCGCGCCCACGGCGCAACCAATGTTGAACACCGCATCGGAGCCCTGGAAACGCGCCGGGTTCAGCGCGCCGGTAAGGACGATGACCTTGCCGGGGATGCCGGCCAGCACGCGTGCGGTCTCGACCATGGTGTCGGTGCCGTGCGTCACCAGCACGTGGCGGTGCGGCTGCGCTTCGATCGTGCTGCGCATCAGCACACGGTCTTCATCCGTGACATGCAGGCTGTCCTTGCGCAGGATCGGAATCACGTCGAAGCGGAAGGCGACGCCAAGCTGCTGGAGGATATCGGCGATCTGCGGGCTACCGATCTGGTAGTCCGATTTATCGTCGAAGTAGACCTTGTCGATCGTGCCGCCAGTGGTAACGATGGTGAGCTGCTGCATGTCTGACCTGGGAAGCCGGGTAAAGCGGGGCGCCCATTCTACCTCGTGACCGGGTTGGCCATTGCGTCGGCCGCAACCTTGCTTGCCCCGGCATGAGGTGGGGTGTCGGTCGCAAGGAGGATGTCTTCGTCGTTTTCCGGCAATGCCAGCCGGTCGAGGCCGCGTGCGAGGAATCGTCGGGAGGCAGCGGCGGGCCGCGCATCGCCCGTCGCGTTCGCCCATGTCGCCGAGCGCACCAGCAGCGCGGCTGCCATCGTCCGCGCCAGCGTGTAGGCGACCCCGCGGGCCGATGCTTCGAGGGAAGCGCGATCCGCGACGACGTCGCCGAGCAGTGCCTCGGTCGTGTCGAGCGTGGCCCCGATGACCGCGCGCTCCGGTGCGTCCGGGCCGATCAGGCCGTCGATCGCCAGGCGCAACGGGGCGATGCCGTTCGCGCCGATGGCACGCAGCATGTCGAGCGAGAGAACATTGGTCGTGCCCTCCCAGATGGCGTACACCTGGGCGTCGCGCAGGAGCTGTGGCAGCCCGGTGTCCTCGATGTAACCGGCGCCGCCGAAGCACTCGAGCGCTTCGGACACGATGCGTATCGACACCTTCGCCGTCCATAACTTGGCCAGCGGCGTGAGCAGGCGGAGCAGGGCGGCTTCGTGCGCCGCGCCTTCGCCGCGCTCGGTGCGACCAAGCAACTCGGCCACGAAGAAGGTGAGCGAGAACGCGGCCTCGAACTCGGCCTGCATGTCGGCAAGCGTGCGGGCGTGCAGCGGCTGATCGATCAGCCGCGCTCCGAACGCACTGCGCCGGGTGGCGTAATCGCGTGCGAGCGAAATCGCACGGGCCATGCTCGCGACCGCGCAAACGGCGTTCCAGGTTCGGGTCACGTTGAGCATCGGCGCAATCTGCCGCACACCGTGATCGAGCGGCCCGACCGGCGTCGCCGGCAGACCGTCGAGATGGATCTCGGCGGTAGGTAGTTCATGCGTGCCCAGCTTCTTCTTGAGGCGGTCGATCGTGATGCCGCGCCAGGCGCCTTGCTCATCCTTGGTTTCGACGTAGAACAGGGCGAGGGCTGATGTTCCATGGCCAGCGCCTTCCGGCCGCGCAAGGGCAAGCGCGGCTTCGCCCACCACGGCGGAGCTGAACCACTTGCGGCCATGCAGCCGCCACTGTCCGTCGCTGTCCTGCCGGGCGATCGTCTCGGTGCGACCGACGTCCGAGCCGCCTGGCGTCTCGGTCATCCATTGCCCGGAAAGCCAGAACGTGGAGGCATCCCGGCTGAGAAAATGCGGTAGCGCGCGCTCGATGAGTGCATGGTTGCCCGAGGCGCGAATCGCGGTGGCGGCGCCGTCGGTCATGGCCAGGGGGCAGCAATAGAACTCGCTGGCGATGTGGTACAGGTAAACGCGTGCGAACTCTTCCACGCGTGCCCAGGCCGAGGCGTCGTGGCCGGACGCGAGCACGGCATGACGGGTGGTCACGCCGGGACCTTCTTCCCATGCGGGGGTGAGCGCGATGCGATCCACGCGTGCTCCCCAGGCATCCCATGAGGTGAGGACGGGTTCGGTGCGCGGCGTGCGGCCGCGTCGATCCCAGGCCATCACGGCATAGTCGCCGAGGGCGTCGAGGTCGGCGCGCATGGCGTCGAGGCGTCCGGCCGGCAAGACGCGGCCGAGCCAGGCATTCAGTACACGGTCGGCGCGATACGGATGCGCCAGGCGAGGCGCGTCCTGCAGAAAACTCATCGTGGCATCCTCTCCGTCAATAAGCAGGCCTAGCCTGCGCCGATGACTTTGGAGGGTCAACGACGCCTGCGGACGCCTGCGCCCAGCGTACCGATGAGCAGCAGCGTCAGTACGAGTTCGATCACGCCGAGCCAACGGTCGGGGCCACCGCTCCAGGTTTCGGTGACGCCGTGGCAGAAATAGAACAGCGCCAGTACACCGACCCAAAGCAGCGCGCGAGTGACCTTCGGCAGCGACAGCAACGGCAGCAGCAGAGGCGGCACGGTGAGTGCGAAGGCGACCCACGTCGGAATCGACACCGGTGGATACAGCGAGTACCAGAGGATCTGGAGCGTGAGAAGTCCCGCCCATGCCCCGAGCCCGGTTTTCTGAGTGCCGCTGAGGGCCGCGCTCACGCGTGCGTCGCCAGTCGCCGCGCGACATCGGCCAGCCGGCGCCCCAGCGCGCGGGCGAGCTCCCGCTCGTGCTCGCTGATGACGTTATCCCCGCGACCGCCGGCCACATGGCTGGCGCCGTAGGGCGTGCCACCGGTGGTCGTGCTGGTCAGCGCGGGCTCGGTGTACGGGATGCCGACGATCAGCATGCCGTGGTGAAGCAGGGGCAGGGCCATCGACAGCAAGGTCGCTTCCTGGCCACCGTGCATCGTGCTGGTCGAGGTGAACAGGGCCGCGGGCTTGCCGGCCAGGGCGCCGGAAGCCCACTCCGCACCGGTGGTGTCGAGGAAGTACTTCAGCGGTGCGGCCATGTTGCCGAAGCGCGTGGGGCTACCCATGGCCATGCCCACGCACTCGACCAGATCGACGCGGGAGACGTAGGGGGCGCCCTCGTCCGGCTCGGGAGGCATGGCGATCTCGGTCACGGGTGCCACCGGGGGCACCTGGCGAAGACGTCCCCGCATGCCGGGGACTTCCTCGATGCCGCGGGCGATGAGGCGTGCGAGCTGGGCCGTGTGGCCGCTACGGCTGTAGTAGAGTACGAGGACGTCGTGGGACATGGATGGGCGCCTGTGCGAAGGCACTAGTCTCGCAGAACTACCACACGTTCCCAACGTTTCGGGACAGGATTAAGGATAGACATGCCGCCGCTTCGCTTCGATCGCGACCGCGCCCTGAGCTTTACCCGTTTTACGTGGCTGCGCTTCGTCGACGACAAATGCTTCGAGACGGCCGGTGCGCTGTCCTACACGACGCTCGTCTCTCTCGTGCCGCTGACCGTCGCCGTGTTCGCGATTCTCTCGGCCTTCCCCGTGTTCGCCGAGTGGCGCGGTAGCCTGGCCAACTATGCCTTCCAGAACTTCGTGCCCGCCACGGGCATCAAGATCCAGGAGTACATGCTTGCCTTTGCCGATAAGGCCAGCCAGCTGACAGGTATCTCCATCCTGGTCATGCTGTTCAGCGCGGTGTCGATGATGATCAGTATCGAAGACCGCATGAATCGCATCTGGCGTGTGCGCAAGCCACGCGGATGGACGTCGCGTCTTTTGCTCTACTGGGCGGCACTCACGCTGGGGCCGATCCTCGTCGTCGGCGGCCTCGTGCTCACTTCCTACATCACCGCGTTCCCGATGCTGCATGCGGCGGCCGACCAGATCGCCACGCAGAGCCGATTACTCAATTTCCTGCCGTTCGTGATCACTTTCGTCACCCTCGTACTGATGTACACCATGGTGCCCAATCGCCGGATCAACTGGAGGCACGCTGGCATCGGTGCCCTGCTTGGCGCGATCCTGTTCGAGGTCGCGCGCTGGGGCTTCACGCTGTTCATCCGTAACGCCCCGACCTACGAAGAAATCTATGGCGCGCTCGCGGCCATCCCTATCTTCCTGCTGTGGATCTACCTGTCCTGGATCATCGTGATCCTCGGCGCGTCGATCGCCGCGTCGATTTCCGCGTTCGAATACACCATGCCGCAGGAAGCCCTGCCCGAAGGGGCGGAGTTCATCGGCTTGCTGGTGGTGCTGCAGCACTTCGTCGAGGCGCAACGCGCCGGCGACAGCGTGGATCCGGCCACGGTGCGCGTTCGTGCTCCCTACCTGCCGTCCAGTGCGATCACCTGCTACTTCGACGACCTGCAGCGCTCGGACATGATCCAGCGCGGCGAGGCCGGTGGCTGGCTGCTCACCCGCAGCCTCGATTGCACCGAACTGCTCCGCGTCTATCGTTGCACCTCGTACCGCCTGCCACTGCATCCGCGCGACCAGGTGGAACGGCTCGGCATCTATCTCCCCACCGAGTTGCTCGTGCTGCTCGACCATCTTGCCGCCGCGCTGGACGCGACGTTGGGTGCGAGGCTCGATCAGCTCTTTCCCCCCGCTGTCGTTAGCGCTCCCGAGGATACCCCCGCATGATTCGCCGCTTTCTTGCCGTCGCCGTTGTCGCACTCGCTCTTGCCGGTCCCGCGATCGCCGCCACGGCCACCGTACCCGACCTGAAAGTCACCACGTTGGACGGCAAGCCGTTCAGCCTTGCCGCACAGCACGGCAAGTGGGTCATCGTGAATTACTGGGCCACCTGGTGCGTGCCCTGCATCAAGGAAATGCCGGACATTTCCGCCTTCGTGAAGAACCACAAGAACGTGACCGCGATCGGCCTGGCCTTCGAAGATACCGACGCGAAGGACATCCGTGCCTTCGTGGCAAAGCATCCGGTCGTCTATCCGATCGCCCAGGTCGACGTGACGGATCCGCCGAAGGCCTTCGAAGAGCCGAAAGGCCTGCCGACAACGTACCTGATCGCGCCGGATGGCACGGTTGCCAAGCGTTTCGTGGGTCCCGTCACCGAGCAGAGTCTCGGCGAGGCCATCAGCAAGGGGAAATGAGATGAAAGCCGCTCGCTTCGTCGTGAGGGGAAAGGTGCAGGGTGTGTTCTTCCGTGCGTCGGCACGGGAGAAGGCAACGGCACTCAAGCTCACCGGCCATGCTCGCAACCTGCTGGACGGCAGTGTCGAGGTGGTCGTCTATGGCGAGGCGGCGGCGATCGACCGGCTCGAGGTGTGGCTGCACGACGGCCCCGAGTCGGCGGAGGTCAACGAACTCTACCGCGAGGACATCGGCGCACACGATGCGCCGACCGAGTTCGTCGCCCGATAGTCGGGAAAGTGCCCTGCTTTTGTAGGAGCCGATTCATCGGCGATCCCGCGGCAGCGGGCAAGGTCGCCGCAAGCACCCATCGCCGCTGAAGCGGCTCCCACAGGTCAGTCGGTGGGGCCCGTCGCATTCGCAGGGCGGGCCAGGAACGTCACCGGCAGCTTCTCCCCATCGGACAGCGCGAACGTCACGACGATTTTGTCGCCGGCTTTCACCGGATGCTTCGCACCCATCAGCATGACGTGGTAGCCGCCCGGCGAGAACGCGAGCTTGCCCTTCGGCGGTAGCGGTACGCTGTCGACCATCTCCATGCGGCCCATGCCACCATCGGTGCTGCTGCGGTGGACCATTGCGTCGGCGTAGTCCGCTGACGAGGCACCGACGATGGATACCGTGCGATCGGACACGTTCTCGAAGCTCACGTAACCGCCTGCCGGGAGGTTGCCGGGAAGCACGCGCAACCAGCCATCGCTGGCCTTGACGGTAGGCGCATCGGCGGCGTGTACCGCCCCGGTGAAGAGCAGCATGGCGGCAACGAGCGAACGGAAGATCACGGTTGGGCTCCCAGCGAAGTGAGGAGGTGCAGGTCGTGCACCATGTCGTCCTGCGAGGCGGACGGCGTAGCCAGCAGGCGGGCCTTGCCCTGGGCGTCGAAGAAATAGATGGCCGAACTGTGGCTCACGTCGTAGGCACCGTCGCCGCGGTCGGGCTCACGGGTGAAAGCCGACCGGTAGCGCTTGGCCAGCGCCTCGACGTCGGCATCCGAACCGACCAGGCCAACGGCGCGCTTGTCGAACGCATTGACGTAGGCATGCATGATCGCCGGCGTGTCGCGCTTCGGGTCGACGCTGACGAACAGGATGCGTACGTTGTCGGCCGGTGGTCCGAGGCGATCCAGGACCACGTGCAACTGGGTCAGCGTCAGCGGGCACACGTCGGGACAGTGCGTGTAGCCGAAGTACATGAGCGTGACCTTGCCCTTGAAGTCGGCGCCGGTGACGGCCTTGCCGTTGTCGTCGGTGAGTCGGAAGTCGAGGTCGGGCAGGTGGCCGGACACGTCGGTCAGCCGCCAGGCGGGTTGCGGCTCGTGTTGGCAGCCGCTTACGCAGACGAGGGCGATCAGGATCAGCAAGGCCCCAAGGGCCCGGCGGGAGAACGACGGCTTCATGCGACACTCCGCGACATATCCCGCAAAGGATACGCCACCCGTGCCGGCCATCAGGCACTTCCCCTGCCAGGAACGATCCGGATGCGACAACATGTCAGCGGCGCCCATGCCCTTCTCGTCGGAATCGCCGGCGCGTCGGCCGTGGCCCTGGGTGCCTTCGGCGCGCATGCGCTGCGCGGCGTGGTCGACGACCGCGGGCTGGAGATCTGGCACACGGGCGTCGAATACCATTTCTGGCACGCGCTGGCGCTCTTTGGCGCGGTAATCGGTTTGCCGCCGGGACGGGCGCGATCGGTGACGATCGGCTTGTTCGCGCTGGGTATCGTGCTGTTCTCGGGCAGTCTCTACGCGCTGGCGCTGGGTGCGCCGCGTCTGGTCGGGCTGGTGACGCCGGTGGGTGGGGTCGCGTTTATCGTCGGGTGGATCGCGGCGGGTTTGGGACTTCGCGGGGGCGGACGGTCCGCTCCGTAGGCGTCGCCGCTGAAGCGGCTCCCACAATGCTTCTTCTGGGAGCCGCTTCAGCGGCGATGCCCTCCCGGCTCAGTCGGACCCCTTGCCCCCGCCCCCGATGTTGGCGGTGATGCCCGAAGGCATCGGCAAGTCCATCAGGTTAGAGGCGGCCACGGCCCGGTCGATGGTGATGTGGCCCAGCGTGCTCATCGCGGCGAAGAATCGCCACGGGTCGCCATTGCCCACGCCCAGCGCGATGTGGGTCGAATCGAATCGTCGCTGTGCGGAGTCGAAGCTGATCCACCGGCCGTCGATGAAGGCCTGCGTCCAGGCATGGGGAACGAACACCCGCGATACACCGCCCATGCGCTCGACATAGACGATGCCGGTGACCACGCGGGCTGGGATGCCCATCGATCGCGCCAGGGCGGTCAGCAGTACCGCGTGTTCGGTGCAGTCGCCGTTCCGGCTTTCCATGGTCTCCAGCGCGGAGGCGTAGCCGACGTCGAGGCCTTTCCTCGAGATGTAATCGGAGATGTACGAGCGAAGCCGGCGCATGCGCTGGAGATCGCTGGTCGCGTCGCCGGTGATCTGTTTTGCGAACGCGCGAATCTGCGGCGAATCCGACTGCACCCAGGCGTTAGGTGCGGTGTCTTCGGGAGAAGGCGCGGCCTCGTGGTCCGTCATGCGGCCGAAACCGACGTCGATGATGTAGACGCCGTCGCCTATCGAGTTCACGCGTTGCTCGTCGGTTTCGACGAAGGGCTGTGGGTAGTTGCCGCGAACCGTGACGGTATAACGGACCGGGGCGGCGCGCAGGCCCATCACCATCGGCCGCGGGGACTGGATCATGGCCGCGCGAAGCAGGTCCACGTCCTGGTCGGGCGCCTTCGCGCAGGCTTCGCTACAGGCGGCCATTTCCAGACGGAACCCGAGTAGTGGCGAGATGCCACGACGGATGTATCCCTGGTTGTCGACCCAGATGTCCACGCTGTGGTCCCCCGTGGCACCGACCAGTGACTCACGCAGGTGATGCACCGTCTCGCGGCGGTCGTCGGGCATGTCGACCACCTCGTCACCGATCACGGCAACCTCGACGTTGGCGACCTGCTGCTTTACGGCGTCGAAGTTGCGGATCTGGTAGGTCGTACCCGGCTTGAAGCCATGGGCAACCATGGACAGGCGCTGCCCTTCGGCCAGCGAGGCGCCAGTCGGCCAGATCAGCAGGTTGACCTTCGACTGGCCACCCACGGTATTGGCGACCTGGAAGGCGCCGTCATCGCGCACCTCACCCTGCACGAGATTCTGCTGCGACGACATGTTGGTACTGGCATAGAACGCCAGCGGGGCGCCTAGAGGGGATTCGACGGTCTTGATCCGGGTCTGGAGCAGGATCGGCGTGTGGACGCGGGTGAGGCGGAAATTGAGCACCTGGGTGGTGGTCACCTTGTCGCCCGCCAGATCGCGGTCGATTTCCAGGTTGCCCACCTTGCGACCGTCGAGGAGAACGGTCATCCAGCGCTGATCCGCCAGGGCCGAGGTGGCGGTCAGACACAGCAGTACGGCGACGGCGGCAAGACGACGTCTCATGAGCGTACTTCCGGATTGTTGGGGACACCTTCATAACAGCACTTTCGTGGCCGGAGTCAAGTACCCCATTGGTCGTGGTCAGGCCCGGTAGAATGGGGGCTTCGACCCCCTCCCGGACCCGCCCCATGACCTCCTTTGGCACACCGCATTCCCCTAACGCCCTCAAGGTGCTTCTGCTGGGGTCCGGCGAGCTCGGCAAGGAGGTCGCCATCGAGCTCCAGCGCTTCGCCGTCGAGGTGATCGCCGTGGACCGCTACCCGAACGCACCGGCGATGCAGGTGGCGCATCGCAGCCACGTCATCGACATGCTGGACGGCGCTGCGCTGCGCAAGCTCATCGAGGAAGAGAAGCCGCACCTGGTCGTTCCCGAGATCGAGGCGATCCACACGCAGACCCTCATCGAGATGGAGAAAGAAGGCCTCAAGGTCGTTCCCACCGCGAAAGCCGCGTGGCTGACGATGGATCGCGAAGGCATTCGCCGTCTCGCGGCGGAAACGCTGGGACTGCCGACCTCGCCCTACCGGTTCTGCGACACGCGCGAGGAATTTCTCGACGCCATCGCCGTGCTCGGCACGCCGTGTGTGGTCAAGCCGGTGATGAGCTCCTCAGGCAAAGGCCAGAGCGTCGTGCGCAAGCCGGACGATGCGGACGACGCGTGGGAGTACGCGCAGTCGGGTGGCCGCGCCGGTCGCGGCCGCGTCATCGTGGAGGGCTTCATCGACTTCGATTACGAGATCACCCTGCTCACCGTGCGCCATCGTGACGGCGTGTCGTTCTGCGCGCCGATTGGCCATCGCCAGGAGGAGGGCGACTATCGCGAATCGTGGCAGCCGCAGCCGATGAGCGATGCCGCGTGTGCATCCGCCGAACGCCAGGCCGACACGATCACGGCCGCCCTGGGTGGCTGGGGCGTGTTCGGCGTGGAATTCTTCGTGCGCGGCGACGAGGTCATCTTCTCCGAGGTGAGCCCGCGCCCCCACGACACCGGTCTGGTCACCCTGATCTCGCAGGATCTTTCCGAGTTCGCCTTGCACGCCCGCGCCATCCTCGGTCTGCCCGTGCCCGAGATTCACGCCTTTGCCCCGGCGGCCTCCTGCGCCGTGCTCGTTGAAGGCGAGGGTGCGGCGCCGACCTACCACGGCATCGCCGACGCCCTGGCCGAGACCGGCACGATGTTGCGCATCTTCGGTAAGCCGGAAGTGCGTGGACGCCGGCGCATGGCGGTGACGCTCGCCAGGGGTGCGACGGTCGAGGAGGCGCTGGAGAAGGCCAAGCGCGCGGCGAGCCGCATCCGCGTCGAGCTTTGAACGGGCGTTCACACCCCGATGTTAAGCTGCTGCGCTCCTAGGGAAGATGCCTGACCGATGAGCGGACGCCGAGACTCGAACGACCACGAACCCCGCGGACGAACCGAACCGACCCTCGGTCGGCTCGACGACCTGGACAAGCCGGCACCGCCGGTCGACGACGGCTTGCCTCATTTCGTCGTCGACGAGCCGCGTCGCCGTACGGGTGGCCCCACGCCGCCACCCCCACGGCGTGCGCGCAAACGCGGCTGGCTGATTCCCGTGCTGGTGCTGGTGCTGATTGGTGCGGCCACCGGCCTGTACCTGCAGCAGGACCGCTTGCGCAACCTCGTCCCCAGCACCGAATTGAACGATGTGCTTACCCAGGCGAACCAGGCGCTCGACGCCGGCAAGCTCGACGGCACGCAGGGCGACAGTGCGCGTGAGTTGTTCGAAAAGGCGCGCGACCAGCAACCGGACAGCGACCAGGCTCGCGACGGCCTGCGCCGGGTGGGGCAGGCGGAGATCGCCCGCGCCGACCAGGCACTTTCCGCCGGTCGGCTCGACGAAGCGGACGCCGCGCTCGGCGTGGCGAGGGAGTTGCTGGGTGGCGGTAACGATGTCGAGCAGCTCAGCGCTCGCCTGTCCCAGGCGCGCAATCCGCAGGGCCATACCGAGTCCCTGGTCGATCAGGCGCAGCAGGCGTTCGCCGCGGGCAAACTCGATGGCGACGACGGTGCGGGTGCCCTCTACCGCCGCGTCCTCGACGCGGACAAATCCAATGCCGTCGCCGCGCGGGGTCTGGACAAGGTCGGCGACGCGCTCGCAACGCAGGCGCGCCAGGCCATTGCGGACAACGACAGGCCGAAGGCCAACGCGCTGGTCGATCGCATCGCGATCCTCGTGCCGGGCTACGGCGATCTGCCGTCGTTGCGCGCGTCGCTGGCGGAAAACCGCAAGCAGGACGACCAGGCGATCACCGCCCTCATTCAGCAGGGTAACGACGCCATGCGCGCCGGCCGGTTCACCGGTGACGGCGATGACAACGCGCTCGCACGTTTCCGTGCCGTGCTCGCGACCGATCCCGACAACGCCGACGCCAAGGCCGGTCTTGGACAGGTCGCGCAGGCGCTGATCGTGCAGGCCAATGCCGCGCTCGACAGCGAAGACGATGCGCAGGCCTCGCGTCTGCTCGATCAGGCAGCCAAGCTCGCGCCGAAATCCGCTGAACTCGCCGCCGCACGCGCCCGCATCGGCGGCGGCGAGTCCAAGAGCGTCAAGCGCGGCACGTCTTCCGACGCGGTCGCCACGACAGGTAATGGCGATACCGCCGAGGCCTCGCTGGCGGTCAGTCCGGAGCAGAAGGCGAAGGTCGCCGCGCTGGTCGGTCGTGCCCAGGCCGCCGTGACGCGCGGCGACATCATGGACCCGCCCGGAGACAGCGCCTACGACCTGTATCGCAATGCGCTGGCGATCGATGGCAACGACCCGGCCGCTCGTGCCGGCTTGCAGGGCTTGCCCGGGCAGGTCGAGAAACTCATGCAGCAGGCCGTTGCCAACGGCAACGTCAAGCGTGCGGAGGACCTCTACGCCACCCTTTCGGATCTCGCACCCGGTGATGCGTCGCAAGGCGAAATGCGCCACCGCCTCGGCAGTGCGTGGATCGACAGCGCCCTCCAGCGTTCCTCGCAAGGCGACCGCCAGGGCGCCTTCCAGGCCCTCGATCGCGCACGCCATTACGCGCCGGACGATCCGCGCCTCCAGGGCGCCTACGAGCGCATCGCGACGGGGCGATGAGCGAACGCATGCAGATTCTCGTTATTGGCGCATCGAGTCAGATCGGCCACTTTCTCCTGCCTCGCCTTGCGGCTGCCGGCGAAGACGTACTCGCGATGAGCCGGACGTCCCGGGGCGATCACCCCGACTGGCTCGTCGGTCATCTTCCGGATGGCATGCCTTCGCTGCCGCCGTTAAAGGCGATTGTCTGCCTTGGTCCCGTGAACTGGATGGCGCACTGGTTGTCGCTCACGCGGCTGCCGGGTACGCCACATGTCCTGGCGACATCGTCCATGAGTGCGGAGACCAAACGCGATTCCGCGAACGCCGATGAGCGCGAGCTGTCGCGAACGCTGCGCGACGCCGAGACGCAACTCAGCACGACATGCGCCTCACGAGGCATGCCGTGGACGATTTTCCGGCCGACCCTCATCTATGGCGCCGGTCTGGACAAGAGCCTCACCCCCGTGGTCCAGGGTGCCCTCCGCCGCCACGTCTTTCCGCTGCCGGCAGGGCGCGGGCAACGTCAGCCGGTCCACGCCGACGACATCGCCGCCGCCATCGTGGCCGCCCTGGCGCTGCCGGCGGGCCGTAACCAGACGTTCTCGATCGGTGGCGGCGAACGGCTCAGTGCCGCCGAAATGTTCCGCCGGGCACGCCGTACGGCCGGGTCGGTGACCCTGCCGTTGCCGATTCCGCGGTTTATCCTGAACGTGGCTACCCTTGTTTCGCCGGCGATGCGCGGGCCCATTCACCGACTCGATAGCGACCTGATCGCCGACAATCGCCCCCTGGAAGCCGCTCTGGACATTCATCCGCGCGCCTTTTCGCCACGACCCGAGACCTGGCAGGTGGCGTCCTGACCGTCGGGGTCGTCGCTTCGCCAGCATTCGTTCAGATGAGCGCCGGGGCTGTGCCCCTATCATCCGGCTACGTCTCTTTCCCCAGGACCTCCCCGCGTTGGCTTTCCTGAATCGTCTTGGCTCCCTCCTGCGTGCCAGCTGGCCCTGGCTGCGCATTCCCTTCTGGCTCGTGATGGGCCTGGTGTTCGGTTTCCTCCTGCCGTACACGCTGATCCTCAATGCGCGCCTGCAGGATCGCTTCAACGACCTGGTGTTCGCGGTGCCGACGCGCGTCTATGCGCGGCCGCTCCCGCTGGAACCGGGGCGTGCGATGACGCCTGCGGCGCTGGAACTTGAGCTCACGTTTGCCGGCTACACCACCGAAGGCGGCGGCAAGGTCCAGGGCAGCTACTCGAAGAGCGGTTCACGCTTCCTCATCGCCTCGCGCGGCTATTCGGGTCCCGATGGCGGTGAGCTGCCGCACCGCATCCGGGTCACTCTCGCCAACGGCCAGGTGGGTCAGGTCGTCGACGATACGAACGACAAGCCGATCAAGAGCATCCACCTCGACCCCGCCCGCATCGCCACGCTGTATGGCGCGCAGCAGGAAGAGCGCCGCATCGTGCGCCTCGAGAATGTGCCGCCGCTGCTGGTGCAGGGCCTGCAGGCTGTGGAGGACCGCGACTTCAACCATCACATCGGCATCGACTTCTCCGCGATCGCGCGCGCGTCGCTGGCCAATCTCCGGGCCGGTCATGCGGTGCAGGGCGGCTCGACGCTGACCCAACAGCTGGTGCGCAACCTGTTCCTCGATCGCAGCCAGAACATGCTGCGCAAGGTGAACGAGGCCATCCTTTCGGTGTTGATGGAGGCGCATTACTCGAAGGGACGCATTCTCGAGGCCTACGTCAACGAGGTCTTCCTCGGGCAGCAGGGCAGCCAGGCCGTGCACGGCTTTGCCGCCGGCGGCGAGTTCTTCTTCGGCCGTCGCCTCGAAGACCTGCGTCCGCAGGAAATCGCCATGCTTGTCGGTCTGGTCAAAGGGCCGAGCTATTACGATCCCCGCCGTTACCCGGACCGCGCGCTATCGCGCCGCAACCTCGTGCTGCAGCAGTTCCACGACACCGGCCTGCTCGACGACGCCCAGCTGAAGGCGGCGCAGGCCACGCCACTGGGCATCGCCGAGAACGCGCAGCTTCCGCACAATCGCTTCCCGGCCTTCATGCAGCTGGTTCGTGCGCAGATCACCAACGACTTCGACGAAGCCGCCCTGCGTGACGGTAGCCTGAGCATCTTCACCACGCTCGACCCGGCCGCCCAGCTGTACACCGAGCAGGCCATCCTGACGACGGCCAAATCGCTCGGTAAGCGCGGTGCGGCCGCCCAGGCAGCGGCCGTGGTGACCGATACCACCACGGGCAGCGTGCTGGCCGTGGTCGGCTCGCGCGATCCGGGCGACCAGGGCTTCAATCGCGCGCTGGATGCCCGCCGCTCGATCGGCTCGCTGGTAAAACCGCTGGTGTATCTGGTGGCATGGGCGCAGCCGTCGAAGTGGTCGCTTGCCACGATCGTCGAGGACACGCCGATCAACATGACCCAGCCGGACGGCAAGCCCTGGACCCCGCAGAACGACGATCGCGAGATTCACGGCGAGGTGCCGATGCTCGACGCCCTGGTGCATTCGTGGAACCTGGCGACGGTCCACCTGGGCATGCAGGTCGGCGTGCCGCGGATCAAGGGTTTCCTCGAATCGTTCGGTCTCGAGGATGTCAATCCGAGTCCCTCGCTGCTGCTTGGTGCGATCGACCTTTCACCCTTCCAGGTGGCCCAGCTCTACGAATACATTGCTGCCGACGGCCATGCCTTGCCCTTGGTGGCAGTGAGCGGCGTGATGGACAACAAGGGCCAGGCGATCAAGCGCTACGAAGTGAAGGGTGGCGAAGGCGAGTACCAGCAGGCCACGCGCCTGACCACGTGGGCCATGCAGCAGGTGGTCACCAGTGGCACCGCCGCGGCCATCGGCAACTCCGCACTGGGCTCGCTCCACGCGGCGGGTAAAACGGGTACCAGCGACAGCCAGCGCGACAGCTGGTTCGCCGGCTTCACCGGCGAGCACCTGGCGGTGATCTGGATGGGCCGCGACGATAACAAGCCAACGGGGCTCTACGGCGCCACCGGCAGCATGCGCGTGTGGCAGGAGCTGTTCCGCAAGCTGCCGACCCGGCCGCTACCCACGACCTTGGCTGATGGCCTCGAAATGGCCTGGGTGAACCCGCAGACAGGCAAGCGCACCGACCCCTCCTGCCAGGGCGCCCGGCAGTTCCCGTTCGTGTCCGGTTACGTGCCGGATGCCGAGGAGGGCTGTTTCTGGCAGCAATTCAAGGGTATGTTCGGCGGCGGTGACGCCCAGCCGGCGCCGCCCGTTCCCAGTAATCCTACGGATTGACCCATGCATCGCCTTCGCTTTTGTGCCATCGCCGCCGTCGCGCTCGTCGCCGCCTGCAGCCAGCCCGCCCCGCCGCAGGCTACCCGTCCCAGCAAACCCGCCTACGACATCGTCGCCCAGATCCGCGCTGCGGGTGAGCGCGAGAAGTCGGCGATCGAAGTCGCTCCGTTACGCGATCCTGGCGTGCAGGGCCTGGAAAAGTCCGCCCAGGCGGATGAACAGGCCGGTCGCTACCCGGACGCGGATGCCAAGCTCGTGCAGGCCCTGAAGATGGCGCCCGAGGCGCCGGAACTGATCCAGGACCGCGCTGAAGTGGCTGTCCGCATGCAGGACTTCCCGCTCGCCGAGAAGCTGGCGAAGCAGTCGTTCGAGATGGGCCCGAAGTCGGGCAGCCTCTGCGCGCGCAACTGGCAGACCATTTACGAAATGCGCATGCAGGCGAATGACCAGAGCCAGGCGATGGCGGCTCGGGCTGAAGTGGGGAAATGTCATATTGCGGGGCCCAATCGGTTTTAAGGGATTGGCCTGACCGGGGGCCGCCATCGGCGGTTCGCGGCTGCGCCGCGCATGTCTTTATTCGCCGATGAATCGGCTCCTACCGAGCCGGAGCGATCCCCTGCTCGGGTAGGAGCCGATTCATCGGCGATCCGCGCGAAAGCGCGGCCAGCTAGCCTCAGCCGCCCCGAACGACTCGCCCGTGCTCATGCACGGTATCCACGAGCACCTTCACATTGTCCGGATCGACTTCCGGCGTGATCCCGTGACCGAGATTGAACACGTGGCCCGGGTGATTCCCGAAGGCGTCCAGCACCGCACGGGCTTCGCGCGCCACGACTTCCGGCGAGGCGCGTAGCACCGACGGGTCGAGGTTGCCCTGCAGGGCAACGCGGTCGCCAACGCGACGGCGGGCTTCGCCGATATCGATCGTCCAGTCCACGCCCAGGCCCGTGCAGCCGGTATCGGTGAGCGCTTCGAGCTGGCCGCTGGCGCCCTTGGAGAACAGGATCACCGGCAGCTCGCGGCTGACCGGATCGGTCTTCAGTGCATCCACCACCTGCGCCATGTAACGCAGGGAGAATTCCCTGAAGGGCGTCGGGCCGAGCAGACCGCCCCAGGTGTCGAAGATCATCAGTGCCTGGGCGCCGGCATGGGCCTGCGCGATCAGGTAGGCCGCGACGGCGCGTGCGACGGTATCGAGCAGGCGGTGGGCGAGGGCGGGCTCGTTCCAGGCCAGCGCCTTGACCCGCGCAAAATCCTTCGAGCCTTCGCCTTCCACCATGTAGCAGGCGAGTGTCCACGGGCTGCCGGAGAAGCCGATCAGCGGCACGCGGCCGCCCAGTTCCTTTCGGATCAGGCGGACGGCGTCCATCACGTAACGAAGCTCGCCATCCATGTCGGGCACGGCGAGTTTTTCGATCGAAGCGGCATCACGCAGCGGGCGCTCGAAGCGCGGGCCTTCGCCTTGCGCGAACGAGAGGCCGAGGCCCATCGCATCGGGAATCGTCAGGATGTCCGAGAACAGGATCGCCGCATCGAGATCGAAGCGCTCGAGTGGCTGCAAGGTGACCTCGCAGGCGTACTCGGGGTTCGTCGCCAGGCCCATGAAACTGCCTGCCTTCGAGCGGGTGGCGCGGTATTCCGGCAGGTAACGGCCGGCCTGGCGCATCACCCAGATCGGCGTGGTGTCGGTGGCTTCACGGCGAAGCGCGCGGAGAAAACGATCGTTGCGGAGCGTGTCAGCGGCCATGCGCTGACTCCTGGCCCTGGCTGAACATGACTTTGAACCCTTTTTTTATCTGTGCGTCGCGCGCCTTCTCGAAGGCGGCTTGCGCGGCATCGCGCTCGAGGTAGACCTCACGCTTCAGCGTCGTCTTGCCACCCTGGACGCCGCTCTCGCGGTACAGGGTCCAGCCACCGAGGAGATCCTGCTCCAACGTGATCTGGAAAAAGCGGGGCGCTTCCGTCACCGCTTCGGGCATGGTTTGCATGTAGATCCGCATCAAACGATCCGGGCTGGCGCAGGGCCGATCATTGTAGGTGGTCGCCCCGGGGTACGCACGATATGCGTCAATCCAGCACGGCGAGCACATCGGCGTCATGCACGCCGGAAACGATCTCCGCACGCCCGACACCGCGCCAGAGGATCAGGCGCAGCGTGCCTGCGGTGTTTTTCTTGTCCAGGCGCATCAGGTCGAGCAGGCGGCTGGCGGCGTGTTCGCGCGATGGCGCCGTAGGCAGGCCGAGGCCCTCCAGCAATCGGGTGAGTCGTTGCGTATCGGCGGCGGGCGCCATGCCGAGCTTCTCCGACAAGCGGGCCGCGAGCACCATCCCGATCGCCACGCCTTCGCCGTGAAGAATCTCGCTGTAATTGCCCGCGGTTTCCAGGGCATGGCCAAAGGTGTGGCCGAGGTTGAGCAGCGCGCGCTCGCCCTGTTCGGTTTCGTCACGGGCTACCACGCCGGCCTTGTAGCGGCACTTACGCGCGATGGCCTCGATCAGGATGGCGGGCTCGCGTCGGGCCAGCGCGTCGGCATGGGTTTCCAGCCATTCGAAGAAGGCCGGATCGCCGATGGCGGCGCCCTTGACGATTTCCGCCAGACCGGCGCGGTATTCGCGCTGGGGCAGGGTGGCCAGGACATCCACGTCGGCGACGACGGCGCGCGGCTGGTGGAAGGCCCCGGCGAGATTCTTGCCCGCGGGCAGGTTCACGCCCGTCTTGCCGCCGACCGATGAATCGACCATGGCAAGCAGGGTGGTGGGTACCTGGATGAAGTCGATACCACGCATCCAGCAGGCGGCGGCAAAACCGGCGAGATCGCCGACCACGCCGCCACCGAGGGCGATGACACAGGCGTCGCGTGTGGCGCCGAGTTCACCGAGCGCTTCGAGGACACGACCGACGTTGGCAAAGGTCTTGTGAGCCTCGCCGTCATCGATCAGGTAGGACGACCAGGTGAGGCCCTCGAGGCCTTTGGCCAGCGCGGAAAGATAGAGCGGCGCGACGGTGGTGTTGCTGACCACCAGCACGTGCCGACCCCGAATCCTCGCACGCCAGCGGGCGCTATCGGCAATGAGGCCAGGGCCGATCCAGACGCTGTAATCGCGTCCGGCGAGTGCGACATCGACGGTTTCCATCAGCTGCGTTTCCAGTGGCGGTCGAGCAGGGCGATTGCCCGCGGGGCGGCATCGTCGACTCCTTCGTGGCGGCCACGAAAGATCAGGTCGGCGATCTCCTCATAAAGGTGATTGCGGTCGTGCGCGAGGTTTTCCAGCCGGCCCCGGCGGTCGCTACCGGCAATCATCGGGCGGATGCGATCGTGCTGCAGACGGTCGAGCTGTTCGTCCACGTCGACGCCGAGCATGAGCACGGTACCCCGGCTCATCAGCGCCTCACGGTTGGCGGGATCGAGCACGGCGCCGGCGCCGGTGGCGAGCACGATGCCGTTGCGCAGACTAAACTCGTCCAGGTGCGCGCACTCGCGCGCCCGGAAACCCGCCTCGCCTTCGCTTTCGAAGATCGCGGGGATCGTCATGCCGCAGCGTGCCTCGATTTCAACGTCGAGGTCGACGAACGTCAGGCCATAGTGCGCCGCAAGGCGCTGTCCGATCGTGGTCTTGCCGGCCCCCGTGGGGCCGACCAGGAACAGGTTGGGCGAAGGATTCATCGCACCCATGCTAGCAATAAGCCATCCGCAGAAGAACGAGACCGTGCTGATCGCCGGCGCCGGCGACGTCGGCAGCCGCGTGGCCCGGCGCCTCGTGGCGCAGGGAAAACAGGTGTTTGCGCTGCGCCGTGGCCAGATGCCACCCGATCCGGCGATTCGCTGGCTGCGCGGCGACCTCACCCGTCCGGACACCTTGCGTGGCCTTCCGAAGGTCGACGCGGTGGTCTTCGCGCCGACGCCGGATGCACGCGATGAGGCGGCGTATCGCGCCGTGTTCCTCGATGGGCTCCGTCATCTGGTCGAAGCGCTACCGGCGCCGCCCCGTCGCACGCTCTTCGTCTCTTCGACAGCCGTCTACGGCGAGCACGCCGGCGACTGGGTCGACGAAACGACGCCGACGGATCCGCCAGGCTTCAACGGACGTGTTCTGGTCGAGGCCGAGCAGTGGCTGGCATCGCGTGATCTGGGCGGCATGTCATTGCGGCTCGCCGGGCTTTACGGCCCCGGCCGCACGCAGTTGTTCGACCGGCTCCGCGAAGGCAAGGTTTCCGTGCCGCGCGGTCGCAGCGTCTTCGCCAATCGGATTCACGTGGACGACGCGGCTGCGGCGATGGCGCATCTCCTGTCACTGGATGCGCCCGAGTCGCTGTACGTCGGCGTCGACGATACGCCGCTGCCTGTCGATGAACTCTATGACTACCTCGCCGGCCTGCTCGGTGCGGCACCTCCCCCCGAGGGGCCATCCGCCCCAGGTGTCGGCAACAAGCGCATGTCGAATGCGCGCCTTCGCGCGGCGGGATTCCAGTGTCGCTGGCCGGATGCGCGGATGGGGTATGCCGCGCTTATTTGATGTTGGGCATTTGAAAGGATCGCCGCTACGCGGCGCATGTCTTAGCGGCGTTGCCGCCTCACGCTCGTGCTGTCGTTGGAGTCGCGGTCGGGTTGGCCCTTGGGGCCGCGGCGCGGCTCTTCGAGACGGGCCGTAGGTGGCGCAATCGCTTGCACGGAAACTGGGCGGCCCTCAGCTTAGGCGGCCCCAAGGGCCAACCCGACCGCGACACCGGACGTTGAGGTTGCGCGCGGCAAATGCGCAACGCCGCTTCGTCGCCGTGCGTCGCACGACTGCCTCAACGCGCCAACACGCCTTCGTAGGAGCCGCTTCAGCGGCGAACCCTCGGGCTATCGGGTTTGCGAACGAGGCCTTGTGGTGATCGGGCGAGCGGTTGAACGCCCGCACGATGCGATGCAATGCCTCATTCGCGAGGATGAGCGCTGAGGGTTCGCCGATGAATCGGCTCCTACAAAAAGCGGCGCTGCGAGTCGCTGGCGGGGCGCTCGGCTACACGCAACTTCGGCGTTCGGTGCCGCGAGGGGCAAGGCCCTTGGGGACGCCTAAGCTGAGGGCCGCTCAGTCCACAGGGAATGCGAAAGAGGCGCTACGGCCCGTCTCGAAGAGCCGCGCCGCGGCCCCAAGGGCCTTGCCCCTCGCGGCTCCCGCATATCCCCCAGCGTGATAGGCCTGTGGCATCACCGCTCCGTTGGTTTTCGCCGATGAATCGGCTCCTACAGGACAGAGCACGAGCTCGCGCAGCGAGCTATCCGATTCGATGGCGCTCACGATCGAGCGCGACAACCATGTCGGCCTTTGCCGGCAGCGTAGCGAGTGCATGTCGGCTGAGTCGCTCGTAATGCTGGAGGAAGCGCGTCATCTCTTCCTCGTCCATCGCGCGGGGTTCGCCGCGGGCGCGTAGCGACCATTCGGCTTCGTCGCGCCAGCGGGCCACGATGTCCCACGAGGGGGCGTGCAACAGGACGAGGGCATCGAGGCGGCGCCATACGGTGAGGTAGTCGGCGAGCTTCGTGTTCACCCACCGACGCCAGACGCCGTCGGGATCCTCCCCGGCCTCCAGCGCATTGATCGACGGGACCAGATCGGCATCCGCCTGCGGCTCGAGGCCAAGGCACCAGCCTTCGAGGATGACCAGCATCGGGGGCTGCGGGACCTCGGGCCATAGCGACAGCGCATAGCGGTCGTCCTGGCCCTTGTCGAAACGCGGGATCGAAACGGGTCGCTCGGGAGCGGCTTTCTCCAGGGCGTTGAGTGTCGAAGCGAGCAGGGTGAGGTCGTGGGTTCCGGGAACGCCGCGCGTGCGCAGTAGCGGATGGACCTGACGTCCCAACGTCTCGCGCTCGGCGCGGGTCAGGTAGACATCGTCCAGTGAAAGGCTCACGGCCGACCAGCCCCGCTCCCGTGCGGCTTCGATCAGCGAGGCCGCGAGCGTGCTCTTGCCGCTGCCCTGCAGGCCGGAAATGCCGAGGATGAACGGCGACGAGGCGTGCGCGATCGACGCGGCGAAACGCCCCAGGACCCGCTCGGCGAGCGTGATAGCATCGGCTGATTCCATACCGGCAAGCATAGCCTACCCATGCTGACTCCCGAGATCCTCGACACTTTCCGTGGCCTGCTGAACGAAGCGAAGGCCAGCGGCGATCGTGAACCCACCGCCATGAACCTCGCCACGGTGGACGCTACCGGCCGCGTGCATTCACGCATCGTGCTGCTGAAGCAGATCGATGAGAACGGCCTGGGCTTCTTCACCAACTACGAGAGTGCGAAGGCCGGTGAGATGGCCGCGCACGACCAGGTGGCGGTGTGCTTCCACTGGAAGCAGATCCGCGAAGGCATCCAGGTGCGCTTCGAAGGGCGCGTGAGCAAGGCCAGTGCCGCCGAATCGGACGCCTATTTCGTTCGCCGCCAGCGTGGCAGCCAGATCGGTGCCTGGGCGTCGAAGCAGAGTCAGGAACTGCCGGACAGGCAGACCTTTGAAGACCGTGTGGCACATTTCGAGAAAGAGTTCGAAGGCCGCGACGTGCCGCGTCCTCCACATTGGGGCGGCTATCTTCTCAAGCCGGACCGCGTCGAGTTCTGGTACGGCGCCGAGTTTCGCCTGCACGAGCGTATCGTGCACGCGGAACACGGTACAAGCTGGACGAGCCGCCTGCTTTATCCCTGATCCGGAGTTTGCGATGAGCCGCGCCCAGCCCGTACAGCACATCGCGCAGACCACGTTCACCGTGCACACGCGAGGGCGGTCGCTCATCGAGATCACCGACCGGATCGCCGACGCCGTCTCGGCCAGCGGTGTCACGACCGGCATTGCGCACGTGTTCGTCCAGCACACCAGTGCCTCGCTGCTCATCGGCGAGAATGCCGATCCGACGGTGGTGGCCGACCTTGAGCGTTTCTTCGCGCGACTGGTGCCTGATGGCGATCCGCTATTTCGCCATCAGGACGAAGGCCCCGACGATATGCCCGCGCACGTGCGTGCCGTGCTTACCGGTGTGTCGCTTTCCGTACCGGTGCACGGTGGACGCCCCTTGCTGGGTACCTGGCAGGGTGTGTTCCTCTACGACCATCGTCACGAAGCCCACCAGCGCAAGATCACGGTGACGATATCGGGCCACTGAGCGCGGGTGCCGAGGCCAGCATCTGGTAACCGAGGATCATCATCTGCACGGACAGGCCGACCGTGAGCGAGCCGATCACCGTGCCGAACAGCTTGAATGGCAATGGCCCGATCCCGCGGACGATCGGCCCCGAGAAGAGCATCGCCAGCAGATGCAAAACCATCACCAGCACCAGCATGGCGACGATACCCAACGTGCGCTCGGTGCTATGGCTGGACGCGAGCAGGATGATGAGTCCAGCCAGTCCATAGGGTGTCACGATCATCGGCACGGAGAGTTCGAACGCGCTGGGCGCATGCGGTTGCGTCGGTGCCGTCCCCTCCGGTACCGGGTGGGGCACCGGGCTGGGCGTGTATTGCTCGAGCACCGTACGCAGCGACACCAGGAGGAAGATCAAGCCTCCGGCCAGAAGCATCGCCGGCACGGATATCTGCCAGCTGTGCTGCAGTGCGAGGCCCAAAAAACCGCCGATCAGGGCCGCGACGGTCGCGAGTATGGCCGTCTTGAATGCAAGGCTCCGGCGTGTCGCGGCATCGAAGGCCTGCATGCGCACGTAGTAGGCAAGTGGCGTTTTCAGCGGCGGCCCCATGACCACGAACAGCAGGGTGAATACTTGCGACAGGCTCAGTAGCTGCGTGACGTTCACGATGACGCCTCCGGGGCGATGTCGGCAACGCAACGAAAGCCGATGTGGCTGGTCGATGTATCGATCGGGTGCGGGTAACGTGCTGCCGGCCGGTAGCGCTGGCAGTAGTTCACGGCGCACAGGTGAGAGCCACCTTTAAGTACCCGTCGCGGGATGGCAGGACCCGCCGCGCGTGGGTCATGGCTGTGCTCCATGCTGCCGCCACGGGGATTGGCCGGTACACAGCATGCCTTCTGCACCTCGGCAGCGTGGCTGGCTCGATACCAGTCGGACGTCCATTCCCACGTGTTGCCGATCACGTCCACGAGACCGTAGCCGTTTGCGGGATACGACCCCACCGGCGAGGTGCGCTCGTAACCATCCTGCGCGGTGTTCTCGTAGGGAAAACGGCCTTGCCAGTAGTTGGCCATGAAGTGGCCCGCCGGTTCGAGGAAATCACCCCAGGCGTACTCCGTGTGGTCGAGTCCGCCACGCGCGGCGAATTCCCATTCGGCTTCGGTGGGAAGGCGTTTGCCTGCCCACGTCGCATACGCTTCGGCATCGGAGGCAGTCACGTGCACCACCGGGTGATCGTCCAGGCCATCGAGATCGCTGCCCGGGCCGGTCGGGTGCCGCCAGTCGGCGCCAAGAACGAAACGCCACCAGCGATCGATCTGCATCGGTACCGGACCGGGCGGTTGCACGAAAACCAGAGAGCCCGGATGGAGCATGTCGGGAAGGGCGCCCGGATAGTCCTCAGCGCGGGGAGGGATCTCCGCGAACGTCACGTAACCCGTGGCCTCCACGAAGTGCGCGAACTGCGCGTTGGTCACCGGCGCCCGGTCGATCCGGAAGGGATCCACACGCACGCGGTGCACGGGTTGCTCCTCGGGATAGAAGCGCTCGGACCCCATGCGGAACATGCCGCCTTCCAGCCGGATCATGTCGTCGTGCTCCCGCGTGGCGGGGAAAGCGTGCACGGGATTGGCGAGGGCCATGAGCACTCCCTGGAGGTTGCCTCGGCAAAGAACCCACTCGCCACGCCGACGGCAGACCACCGGGGGTGGTGGTGGCCATGTTCCGTGTTCCGCCGGGCGTGGCAAGCGGGAAAAGGATGTCGGCGTCCATGCTCGCGCGTCGATCACCGCCATGCGACCGAGGAACTACGGTTTCCGCTCAAGTAGATTTACGGAGTGTCCTGGTAGCCGATGCGTACCGAGCACGACACGTACGCGTCGCCACGGAGCGCCGCGTGCACGGCGTCGAGCAGGTCCTCACCGGCCGATGCCTTGACCACGTAGCCGCTGCCGAGGGAAAGCGCACGCCGCGCGACGCCGGCGTCGTCGTGGCAGCTGACGAAAACCACGGGTAGGCCGGGGCAGCTGAGGGTGAGTCGGCGCGCCGCTTCCAGTCCGTCCATCTCCGGCATGGCGATGTCGGTGACGACGACGTCCGGCTTCAGGATTTCGACCAGCGACACGAGCGAAACGCCGTTACTGACGACACCGATGACGTCGAAGTCTTCTCGCAACAAGCGCTCCAGCTCCCGCGCGGTCTGCGGATGGTCGTCCGCGAGAACCACACTGGCCCGGAAAGGTGTGAAACGTAACTCGTCCATGAATTCAACTCTCCACTTCGCAGCCGGCGCGGAACAGCGTAAAGCCACGCGATTGCTGCTGCGTATATCTACTTCCGTGTTTTCCCGGTCAGAACAGCAGACCGAGGTCCTCCGAGCGCCGCACCAGCTCGAGCGTGCTGTGCACATCCAGGATCTGCATGATGGTGTACTTATGGGCTTCCACCGTGCGTACCGAGAGCCCCAGCTGCGCGGCGATCTGCTTGGAGCGCAGGCCGGATCCGACCAGACGCAGCACTTCGCGCTGCTTCGGCGTGAGTTCGTGAAGGTCGGCCATGCGGCCACGTAGGTAACGAGCGCCCAGCGAGGGTGTGACGTAGGTGCCACCGGCGAGCACCTGGCGCAGCGCACTGAGCAATTCGTCACCCGCGGATACCTTGAGAACGTAGCCGTTGGCGCCCGAGCGCATGGCCGAGGCGGCCAGGGCGGGTTCGGCATGCATGGTCAGGAAGACGAACGGGGTGCTGTCGCCGCGGCTGCGGAGCGTCTTCAGGACTTCCAGGCCGTTGCCGCCGGGCATGTTGATATCCGAGAGGATCAGGTCCGGACTCTCGCGCTCGACGACATCCAGCAGGCTGCGGCCGTCCTGGGCGAGGGCGACCAGTTCGAAGTCGTCGTCGAGAAGGCGCTCGATGCCCTCGGCGACCATGCGGTGGTCATCCGCGAACACGATGCGCGGAAGCGCCTCGCAACTCAGTTCGTTTCCAGCGGAATGCGCAGACATAGATCCACTCCCTTTCCCGGTGCGGTACGCAATTCGAAGCTGCCCCCCAGCAACTTCGCACGTTCGTTCATGCTGATCAAACCGATACCCGGTCCCGCCGAAGGCAACTCGTCGGGATCGATCCCCTTGCCGTCATCGAAGATCCATAGCGACGCGAGGTCGCTGGTCACCGACGCCTTGATGGTCACCTGGCTGGCTTCCGCGTGACGAAGGGCATTCGTCAGTGCTTCCTGGGTGACTCGATAGAAACACAAGGCGATGTCCGCCGAAAGCACGTCGATGGCGCGATCCGCAATGAACACCACGTGCGGGGCGCGTGGGCGCCGTGACGTATGGCACAGGGCTTCGAGTGAATCGCGCAGGCCCGCATGGTGCAGGCAGCTGGGGTGAAGTTCGTGTGATAACTGGCGCACGTCCTCGGACAGCGCGATGACCTGATGCTGGATATGTGTTACCTCGGACTGTATCGCCGGTGGTACACGTCGTCGTAGTGCACTCAGGCCGATCGACGACGCGGCAAGCCGCTGGTTGATGTCGTCGTGCAGGTCCCGGGCGAGGCGTGCGCGCTCCTGCTCCTGGGTGGCGATGAGCCGCCCGGTCATCTCGCGCAGTTCGGCGTGGGCGTCGCTGAGGGCGCGGCGGCTGGCGAAGCGCTGCTCGACGACGACGCCGAGCGTCAGTGCGGACAGCGCCGCGGTCAGAGTCCACAGTTGCAGGGCGAGCGTCGTCTGTTGCGGCGTGGCCGCCATGAAGGGGCCGTGGCCGCCGATGCTCAGGTGGCCGGCCATGATCACGATAATAAAGACAGCGATGGAACTACCCGTCATCTGCGCACGGATGATCGCCGCGATGATGATCGGCGCCGGCGCGAGGCAGAGCACGGGCACGAGCTCCGGGCGGTCGCCGTAGCCATACCAGATGACCCCAAGCAGCGCGATCGAGACGATCATCAGCAGGTAGAACTCGGTGGGAAGCGGTGGCTCGTGGCGCACGGCCGCGTCCGGACTGCGCACGCTCATCCACACCGGCACATACAGCACATAGCCGAGCGCATGCGCGAGGGCGATGTTCGGCCAGTCGCTGAGAATGGATCCGCGAAACGACGTGTAGTGGCTCGCGTGATCGATCAGCGTGGCGCAGGCGGCGGGCAGGGCGATGACCGCCACCGCCGCGAAGGCGTAGAGCCGGGTGAAGTCTTCCAGTGGCGGGGCGCGCGAGGGCAGGAGCTGGAGCGACCACGCGGCTATCGGCGTAAGCAGCACGGCGGGCGCTACGACCAGGGCCGTATCGGCCAATGGCAGGCCGAATGCCACGCCTGTGGTCACCAGTCCAAGCAGGGCGGCACCCATCAGCGCGGGCCACATGCGCCGCGGCGTGGCAAGCAGGGCGCCGAGCAGCACCGCGCCGGGGAACCAGACGATGTGCGTACCGCCCTGATGGCTCCATAGCGCGGCGGAAAGCAACTGGGCCGCCATGACGCCCGCAAAGACACCCCCGCACCAATGGGTCGCGTTATGCGTCGTTGCCAAGGCCTGCGTCATCGCCTCTCCCATCACCCTCAAGGGTGACCCGACCAGCTGTCACGACAGTCAAGGGCGGCCCCCGCCACACCCTCGGGTGACTATACCCGTGCGCCGCCCGATGGGTGTCGTCGGTACACAGACGTCCATCCCACTTCGGTCTAGGTAATTCTGCGCAGTTCCCCCGGCCGCTTCTTCGCTGCCGCCGCGGGACCCTCCGGGTCGAGACTGGGGAACCGATCTCGACAAGGGCAAACCGCATGCGCCTGTCCCTCTCCTGTCTCTGGACGCTGGCAGCGGGCCTGCTCATCTGTGCGAGCGGGGCACATGCCGCACCGCGGGATCCGTCGCCCTGCATCGGCCTGGTGCTTGGTGGTGGCGGCGCGCGCGGTGCCGCGCACATCGGCGTGATCGAGGTCCTCGAGCGCGAGCACATCCCCATCTGCCGGATCGCCGGCACCAGCATGGGCTCGATCGTCGGCGGCCTCTACGCGGCGGGCTACAGCTCCGAGGAGATGGCCAACGTGATCGGCCAGCTCGACTGGAAGGACCTCTTCTCCGACGATCCGGACCGCGTCGAAGAACCGATGCGTCGCAAAGATGCCGATTATCGCTATCTGCTGAATTTCGAGGTCGGCTACAAGAACGGCCACATCGTCACGCCTGCCGGCGTTGTCCAGGGGCAAAAGCTGCTCCTGCTACTTCGCCGCTTACTGGTCTCGACGTGGAACGTGAACAACTTCGACGACCTTCCCGTGCCCTTCCGCGCCGTGGCGACCGACATCGTGGCCGGCAAGCCGGTGGTGTTCTCCCATGGTGACCTGCCCCTGGCGATCCGATCCAGCATGTCGGTGCCCGGCGCGTTTGCGCCAACCAATGTCGACGGCAAATTGCTGGTCGACGGTGGCCTCATGGACAACGTGCCCATCGACGTGGTCCGCGGCATGGGGGCGGACCGGCTCATCGTGGTGGATGTCGGCTCGCCGCTGGCCGAGGAATCGACCTTGTCCAATCCGGTGGCCCTGCTCAACCAGATGGTCAGCGCGCTGATGGCCGAGAAGACGGAGCGGCAACTCGGCGCCCTGGAGGACCGCGACATCCTCATCCGGCCAGCCCTGGGGAAGCTGGGCGCGGGCGACTTCAATCGCGCACCGGAGGCCATCGCGATCGGCCGGGCCGCTGCGGAGGCCGCCCTTCCGCGGCTGCGTGCGCTCACCGCGTCGCCCCAGGCCTGGCAGGCCTTCGAGGATAATCATCGCCAGCGCCAGTTCGACCCGAAGCTCGTGGCCTTCATCGACGTGGACACCAAGAGCACGCGCAGTGGCGAGTCCGCCGCCAGGCGCTTGCAGCCCGAGGTCGGCAAGCCTTTCGATCCGAAAGACGTCGAAGCGCGCATCGGCACGATTTATGGGCAGGGCGGTTACCAGCAGGTGGACTACCACCTCGTCGAGCGCGGTGCGGATCGTGGCATCCGCCTGACTCCCGTCGATAAGTCGTGGGGGCCGATCTACGGGAAAATGGGCTTTCAGCTGGACGACGATTTCAACGGTCGAAGCGAATACCTGATCTCGGCCGAAATCACCGCAGCCAACCTCAACGACAGCGGCGGCGAATGGCGCAACACGTTATGGAGCGGTCGCATTGGCGGCATTCGCTCCGAGTTCTACCAGCCGTTCGGGGAGGGAGCGACGGCGTATGTCATGCCGTTTGTCGTGGTGCGCAATGAAGATGTGCCGGTGTTCGATCACGGTGCGGATCATCAGCTGGCCGAATACCGTATCCGCCGTCGCAACGCGGGTTTCGAACTCGGCTGGACGCCGGCGTCGTACTGGCGTATCTCGACCATTTTTGCCCGTGGTCGCGATAACGGCGACCTTCGCATCGGTACACCCTCGGCTTTTCCCAGTGGCAGTTCGGAGTTCGCCTCCATCGGTGCCAAGGTCGATTGGGACAGCCTGGACAACGCGGCGTTTCCGACGCAGGGCGCGCACGTCAATATCGATTACGAGAGCTACCGGCCCTTCCTTGGCGGTGATGTGAAAGGCGATGTCGCGCGCATCGTCGCCGACTGGGTGCCGGACTGGGGGATGAGCACGGGTCGATATCACCTGCTGCTGGGTGTGCGTGCATCCAGCGCCATCGACAACTCCAATTTCTTCGAGGCCCAGGACTTCCTCGGCGGCTTCCTCAACCTCTCCGGCTACAGCGAGCGATCGCTCTACGGCAACCAGTCCGCCCTTGGGCGTGCCGTTCTCTACCGGCGTACAGGCAATCTCGACGCCTTGTTCTCCACGCCCATCTTCATCGGCATGAGCCTGGAAGCGGGCAATACATGGCAACGCAAGAGCGATGTCAGCTTCGGTTCACTGATCTACGCCGGCAGCATCTTCGCCGGCGTCCAGTCGCCTCTCGGTCCCGTGTTCCTCGGCGTCGGTCATGCCGCCGGTGGACACACCGCCGTCTACCTGAACTTCGGCTCCCTGCTGCGACCCAGGTTGTGAGGCCGGTAGTTTTACCTACGTGCGCAGGGTGAAAGTTCGCTTATCGCATGGGCACGAGGGCCGCACTCTGCATATACCGTCAACGATGCCGGATCGTGACCATGAACCATCGAATTGCCTTCGTCCTGATCGCCACCGCGCTTGCACCCGTGGCAGCTCATGCCACGGAGAGCGCGTTGGGTCGCTCGATCACGGGCGCGCAGATCACCCCCTTTGTCGGTATCGTGCCGCCGACGCCCGGCCTGAACGTCTCGGTGAGCTACGTCAACTATGACGGCAACATCGGCGGCAGCAGGCCGGTGCCCATCGGCGGCAGCACGGCGCTGGACCTGCATGCCAAGATCGATCTATACGCCGCGACGTTCGCGTATATATGGGACACGGGGAAGGGCCGCTGGAACTTCGCCAGTATGTTCACCGTCCCGTACATCCGCCCCTCGGCCACGGCATCGCTCTTCATCGGCCAGCGCTCCGCCGCCGTGAGCGACCGTGCGTCGGGCTTGTTCGACCTGTACTTCGCACCGGTGATCGCCAGCTACCACGTGAGCGAGGTGGAGCACTGGTCGTTTGGCGTGTACGTCTACGCGCCCACTGCCGATTACACGAAGGGCAGGCTGGCCAACAAGGGTCTCAACATCTGGACCTATTCGCCGGCCGTGGGCTATACGCACCTTTACGACAAGGGCGCATTCGAGTTCAGCGCGCTTGCCGGCGTGGACTTCTATTCGAAGAACCACGCCACCGACTACCAGAATGGCGCGGTCTTTCGTCTCGACCTGCTGGCGATGAAGCGCACGCCGAGCGGCTGGGGTTTTGGTGGGGTCATCGGCGTGATCCGCCAGATCGACGACGACAAGGGCCCCACGGCGGATCGTCTCAATGGCTTCAAGGGTCGTTCGTACGGCGCCGGCCCTGCGCTCGCCTATAAAAAGTCCTTCAGCAAGGAAAGCAACATCGATTTCACCCTGCGCTGGGTCAAGGAGTTCGATGTGAAGAATCGCATCAAGGGTGAGCCGCTGGTCCTGAACATCAGTCTTGCGCTCTGACGGCGATGCATGAGCCACGCGAAGGCCCACCCCTGGCGGTCGACATCATCGTCGCCGACCACCACCGTGTAGTCGCCGAAGGGGTCTCCGCCTTGCTCAGGCCTTACGTGCGCTCCGTGGTGCTGGTGCATTCGGCTGGCGCGCTGCTCGACGGTGTGTCGCCCGGCATGCTCGTCGTCGGCGATATCGATCTGCCCGACATGCCGGGCCTCGAGCCCGTGCGCCGTATCGCCGAACGCCGTGACGGCAGCCGCTTCATCGTGCTTTCCGGGCATGACGAGCCCCTGATCGTCCAGGATGCGATGCAGATGGGTGCATGGGCTTATGTCTTGAAGCAGTCGCCACGCAACGAGCTGTTGGATGCGGTCAGGGATGTCCTGGACGGGCAGCGCTACGTCAGCCCCGGGCTGATGGCCGCCCTGGTCAACGCGCCGCCTTCCGTCCACCGGCTCACACGACGCCAGCGCGAAGTGCTCGAGCGAATGGCGAACGGGCTGCGGGCCAGCGACATCGCGACGGAGCTCGGCATTTCGGTGCGCACGGTGGAAAGTCACCGACAGTCGTTGCTGGATCTCTTCCATGTGCACAGTGGCGTGGCCCTGGTGCGCGAAGCCATCCGCATGGGGCTCATTCGGGATCCCGGCGGTCCGTACACGGCGGTGCGGGACGAGGGTCTGCCGCAGAAGCCGTCTTAACCCGAGGAGGTCCGATCATGAAGTATCGCGCGAGCGTCGTCGTCGCCCTGGTGTTGTCCGGCTGCGCCACCTTCAGTGTCACCAACGAATGGAAGGATCCGGGCTGGTCCGGCCCACCGGCGTCGAACATCCTCGTCATCGGCGTCGCGCGCAGCGACACCATGCGGCGTCTCTTCGAGGACACCTTCGCGCGCGATCTCACCACCGCCGGCGTGCGTGCGGAGGCCAGTTACGCGGCGATTCCCTCCGGGCATGACGGATCGGCGAAGCTCGGTGACGTCGTTCGCAGCACGGGCAGCGATGCGGTGCTGGTCACGCGTATCCAGCGTGTGGAAGATCGCATCAATGTGACGCCTACCGGACCGGGTCCGGGGTATGGCGGTTTCTATGGCTGGTACGGCGGCGCGTGGGACAACACACCGGAGGTCACCCAGACCACGGTTGTCACCCTGGAGACGAGCCTGTGGGACGTGCGTAGCCAGAAGCTGGTCTGGACCGTGACCACACAAGGCCTGGCGAGCAATGACATTCCGAAGGCCACGAACGAACTGTCGAAAACCCTCATCCCCAAAATGAAGGCCGATGGCGTCATCCGCTAGTCGAAGGGACCGATGTGGGCGGTCATGCTGATGATGGCGAGGACGCCGAGTAGCAGCATGACCGTCGCGACGAGCAACGTCATCGAGACGGGGTAGGGCGTTTCGCCGTGGATCAGTCCTTCGCGTGCCATCGCTTCGCGCTCGGCACGGAGCGTACGCATGTAGTGCAGGTGGTAAACGATGCCCAGCACCAGCATGGCGATACCGAGCCCGACCAGGGCGACGCCGAAGTTACGCGGGGCGTGGCTTCCTTCGGCGAGGATTTTCGACGTGCGCAGGTGCTCGAAAAACTGGCCGATGGTGAAACCGAAGCTGATCAGCGATATCGAGGTCCGCATCACCGACATCAGCGTGCGGTCGGTGCTCATCCGCGTGCGCTGGAAGGACATGCCGGTGCGTCGCGACGAAAGCTCGACAGCCGGATCGTGCCGGTCGCCGTCGATGGCCGCAACGGTGTAACGGTAGCCGCCGGATGGTGTATTCATCGAAGTCTCCGCGTCAGCGCCACGCGCTGCCCACCTGCAGGTACCAGGCGTGGTCGTCGTGGCTCCAGGCCCAGTCCACGCCGGCATATAGCCCGAGCGCGCTGGCAATGAGGTAACGAAAGCCGACACCCTTGGTCGTTTCCGTCGGCGCGCTGTCGAACGCGTTATGCCTGCCCCACGCGCGCCCCGCGCCGCCAAAGGCCAGGGTGGCCCAGCGTTTGGTCATGTTCCAGCGAAGCTCGGCTTCGACCATGCCGACCGAGGTGTCCTGGTAGCGTCCGTAGGAAATGCCGCGCAGGTCGATCGAGGGCAGCTGGTAGAAGGGCACGTTACCCGGCGCCGTGCGGTAATCCGCGCGAAGGCCGAGCACCAGGCTGCTACCGATCGGGATATAGCCCAGCGTATGGGCGCGATAGGACTGAAAGGTATTGCTGCTGCCGATACCCGGCATGTAGAACGTCGTGTCGATCATCGCGAGCACGCCGCTCGACGGGGTCAGCGTGTTGTCGCGCGTGTCGTACTCGATCACCGGGCCGAGGCCGGAGGCCTTGCTGGCGAAGTCGCTCGGCTTGAAGAACTGCTTGTTGCCTTCGATGTTCAGGCGGCTGTTGAGATCGATGTAGATCCAGCGCACGCCCAGGTAGAGCGGCGTGTCGCCGACGCGATGTTGCACCTGCTGGAACGAGAAGTAGCCGTCGAGGTTGTAGCCGATCTTGCGTGGCGCCAGCACCAGCCCCTGGGTGTAGAAGTCGAGGTTGACCGAAGCCTTGCCCAGGGCGCCCTTGTAGCGCCAACGATCGTCGCGGAAATGAAATTCACCCGCCAGGGCGCCACCGTAGGTGCCGTTCTGCGTCTTTGCCGCACCGAACCCGTAGATGTTCGGGGCGATACGCTCGCCGCGGTCTTTCGAAGCCTGCGACTGCTTCGCGGGGCGGAAGAACACGGCCGAGGCGCCACCGCCGTTGCCCACGGCCGGTTCGGTGATGACGATGGGCACGATCAGTGCGCCCTTATGCTGGAGCAGCCAGCGCGACATGTCGATGGCGTGGTCGTTCGGGTCATGGATGAGCTGCCAGAAGGATTCCTTCGGCGCGGGCGCGGGGGGTATTCCCGGAGTGGTCGGTGCGGCTTCCTGGCCGAAGGCGCAGGCGGGCGCCAGCGCGAGCAACGCGCGGCACATCAGACGTGGGATCGTCGCGATTCGCATGCCCCGATCTTCGCTGCCGATCGTCGCATGCCACAGCGCAAACCTCCGCGAAAGGGCTGGGTATTTCTACGTAGCCTTCCCGTCCCTCGTAGATTTACCTAGGGTCTTCTCGGCGCTACTACGCTTCGACTGTGTCATCCACATGCGGATCATCGGATGCTCAAGAGGAGGGTGTCCATGCTGTGCTACCGATGGGAAATGCGTCACACGGTCGCGACGTTCGCGATGTTGCTCATCCTCGCCACGACGGGTCGGGCGCATTCGGACGGGGATAGCGGCGTACTGCCTTCCTGGAACGATGGTCCGACGCGGACGGCCGTTATCGATTTCGTCACCGCGGCGACGAAAGACGGCGATCCGGGTTACATCGCACCGGAAGCCCGCGTTGCCGTGTTCGACATGGACGGTACGCTGATGCCCGAGAAGCCCTTGCCAGGTGCCTTGCTGCCGCTGGTGGCGGACGTGAAGACGGCGGTGGCCAAGCACCCGGAGCTGAAACAGCAGCCCGGTGTGGCGGCCCTGCTCGCCGGTGACTTAAAGGGCCTGCAGGCGCTCGGCGAAACGGGGCTCGCGCAAATCGTCGCCGCCGCCATCGATGGTCGCACGGTCGACGAGGTTTCCGCAGACATGGCGCGTGAAGAGCGCGCGGCGCCCAACCCACATTTTGGTCAGCCCTACACGAAGCTCGCCTATCGACCGATGGTCGAGCTGCTGCGCTATCTCGAGGCCAACGGCTTCCAGACGTGGATATGCAGCGGCTCACCTGTCGCCTACACACGGGGCATGTCACAGGAAGTCTTCGGTATTCCCCCCGAACGGGTCATCGGCAGTTCGTTGCAGACGCGCTTCGGCGAACGCGACGGCAAGACGGTGCTGACCTATACCGGCAAGGTGGAGCACGTGACCGATCGTGAGGGCAAGCCGCCGGTCATCCATCTGGCCATTGGACGCCGGCCTGTCTTCGTCGGCGGCAACGTGGGCGGCGTCGGCGACGTGGCGATGATGCGTTATGCGATGGATCGCGGCGGTCCGTCGTTTGCGTTGCTGGTTAATCACGACGACGCCAAGCGCGAGTTCGTCTACGCCGAAAAGAACGGCGACTCCCTCGCTGCCGCTACCCGTTACCACTTCCGCGTCGTCAGCATCAGGAACGACTGGAAGACCGTGTTCGATCCGTCGGTGACCCCACGACCGTCGGCCCCCTGATCCACCTGTGCATTCGCGGAGAGAATGACCATGGCAAGCGCAAGCAAGAGCGACAAGAAGGCAAAAAAGGCCGAATCGGCCCAAGGAGCTGCCTCCAGGAAGGGCAAGCGCCCGAACATCCTGGTGATCTGGGGCGATGACATCGGCATATCGAACCTGAGCTGCTACACGCGAGGGTTGATGGGCTACCAGACGCCGAACATCGACCGCCTGGCAAACGAAGGAATGATTTTCACCGACTCATACGGCGAGCAGTCGTGCACGGCCGGAAGATCCTCCTTCATCACGGGCCAGAGCGTCATGCGCACCGGCCTGTCGAAAGTCGGCATACCTGGCGCGCCGGTCGGCATGAACGAAAAGATCGTGACGATCGCCGCGCTACTGAAGAACGAGGGCTACACGACAGGCCAGTTCGGCAAGAATCATCTGGGTGACCTCAACCACATGTTGCCGACCAACCATGGCTTCGATGAGTTCTACGGCAATCTCTATCATCTGAACGCTGAAGAAGAGCCGGAGATGTACGACTACTTTCCCGAAAAGGAATTCGGCGCTTTCATCGAGACGGTGAAGCCGCGAGGCGTGATCCATAGCTTCGCCACCGATGTCGACGACCCGACGGAGCAGCCAAGGTGGGGAAAGATCGGCAAGCAGAAGATCGAAGATACCGGCCCACTCAACCGGAAGCGGATGCTCACCTGCGATGACGACTTCGCGAAGAGGGCGACGGGGTTCATCAAGCGGGCGACAGACGACGATGTTCCCTTCTTTGTCTGGGTCAACTTCACCCACATGCACCTGTATACGCATACCAAGGAAGAGAGCCTGGGCCAGGCCGGCCGTTGGCAGTCCCCCTATCACGACACCATGGTCGATCACGACAGGAACGTCGGCACCCTGCTCGACTACCTTGATGAACTCGGCATCGCCGACGACACCCTGGTCTTGTATTCCACGGACAACGGCCCCCACCGGAACTCCTGGCCCGATGGTGGTACGACGCCGTTCCGCAGCGAGAAAGACACCAACTGGGAGGGCGCCTTCCGTATCCCGCTCGTCGTTCGCTACCCCGGGAAGATCAAGCCCGGTTCCGTATCGAACGAGATCGTGCAGCACCATGACTGGCTACCGACGTTTCTGGAGCTCGCGGGCAACACGACCGTCGTCAACGATCTCAAGAAAGGCGTCAAGGCGCTAGGCCGCACCTATAAGAATCACATCGATGGCGTGAGCTTGTTGTCGTACCTCACCGGCCAGGAGGCGAAATCGCCGCGCAAGCTCTTCGTTTACATCTCCGATGACGGCGACATCCTTGGCATTCGCTACGACAACTGGAAGATAACGTTCATGGAGCAGAGATGCAGGGGAACGATGCAGATCTGGGGCGAACCGTTCACGGCCATGCGCATTCCCAAGATCTACAACCTGAGGACGGATCCGTATGAGTTTGCGGACGTCACGTCGAACACCTACTGGGACTGGTACATCAACCATGTCTACATCGTCTACGGCGCCATAGCGCTACTCACCAAATTCAATCAAACCTTTGGTGAGTTCCCGAAGATCCAGAAGCCGAACACCTTCACTGCCGACCAGGCGATCGAGAAGCTTAACGATGCGGTGACGGGTAAGTAGTCAGGCAGATAGGATTTCGCCGCTGAAGCGGCTCCTACAAGAGCGGTGGTCCACCCCCGTAGGAGCCGCTTCAGCGGCGATAGCTGTCACTGGTTGCGTCAGTGATGATTGCCAGCATCAGGCGCCTGGCCTGACTTAAGCCGGCGCACCTCCTGCCTGGCCGATTCCACGGCTTCGTCCTCGGCCGCTTCCGCGTAGCTGTGCAGACGCTTGCCCACCACGCGAGCGACTTCCTTGTGATCGGCATCGCGAATGATCACGTCCGCGGAGAAGCACGAGGCGCCCGTGTCGCTCTCGTGCCGCACGCAGCTGACTTCGTAGGAGTAATCGAGCTTCACCTTGCGCATGGCGTTGTACCTCACCTCAGGGCACTTTCTCGATCGTCATGCCACCTACCGTGACACCGAGGCCGAAGCCTTTGCCGGCGCCAGCGAGGGACATGTTCACCTCGCCCTTGGTCATGACCTGGGCTTCGCCGCTCTTGGGTATGCCCATGCTGGCCTCGGCGGCGACGTAGGTGCCGAGTGTTTCGTCAATCGATGTTACGTCGGAGAAGTTGGCCTTGCCACCCTTGATGCTGGATTTGCCGACGGAGAGACCACCGCCATTCGCGGTGAGCTTCACTTTCAGGTGGCTGCCGTTCGCACAGGTGATTGTCCCCGTCCCGGCGGCGTGCTTGTAGAGGATGGACCACGAAGCGAGATCGAAGCGCATCGTGCACTTCAAGGTGGCCTCGGCATGACCGGGTGTGGCGGTGAGCGTGCCGGCGGCCAGGACGAGCAAAGCGGGCAAGGTGCGAGCGTTCACTTGGTGTCTCCTGCAGTCGGGGTGTCGGCCGGTACGTCGGTCCAGCTGGAGTCCGGGTCGAAGCGGGTAATGGCGGCAGCGGCGTGCTCGGTGTCCTTGCCCAGGTTCTTCTGGAAGATCTGCCCATCGTGGCTGATCGCGAAGGTCATCACTCCCGTTTCGCCGTAGCGCACGGGCCAGGCGATCAGCGCGAAGCCGTTGGTCAGCAGCTTGCCTTCCATGTAGTTGTAAGCCCCGCCGGGGGCTGAGGGCCCCTGTGCGGTGAGGATGCGGTAGTGGTAGCCGTAGTAGCCGCCGCCGGTGGGCGGTGTGATGAAATACGGCCCCAGCGGACTCTCCGGTGCGTTGTCCTTTGCCTGCCAGTACAGGCCGTCATGCTTGCCGGGCGTGCTGATCAGCTTGCTGGCGTAATGCAGCACCTTGTCCTGGTCGTGCAAGCTCGAGGCGTAGTCGCGCTGCGCATCGTAGTAGGCGAGCAGGGCCTGGGGCACCGAGGCTTCGTTGTGGCCGATCTGCCGGGCGAGGATCTCTTCGCGGCCGGCTTTTGTGTCGAACGACCAGCCGTTCGCGCCCTTCACGAGGGGGATCGGCAGCACCCAGTTCGAACTGCCCACAGCGAGGTGGTGGGTGGTCCCCTCGGTAACGATCTTGTGCGCGCTGTCGTAGTCGGTGACGAAGGCATCCACGTCGTCGCGGTCGATGCCGTCGGTGGGAATGTAGGTGCGCCAGTCGTCGCCGAGTACTTTGGCGAGGGCAGGTTGGTCGTGTGCTTTCAGCGCGGCGACCAATGCATCGGATGCCGCATCCGGCGTCGGATAGGTTGCCGCCGCGGCCCATGCGGCGAAGGTGACGAGCAGGGACGACGCAAGGAGTGATTGCGCGAAGCGTTGAGTGATGAGTCGGGTCATGTCGTGCTCCTAGCGACGATGGAATCCGCCGCCGCCGGCGCGCGCGGGGACAGGCCGATTGATCTGGCGCCCAGCAGAGGCACCGCCGCGCTGGCCTCCCAGGCTCTGCATGCTGCGCTGGCCTTGCTCGCGCTGTGCCGCACCATCACCTGGCGAGCGCACACCCGAGAAGGCATTGGCACGCGCCTGCGATGCGCCAGGCTGGTGTTGTATGCCGCCGCCGTTCGCCCCGGGGCGGTTGTTGAGGCCACCCTGCCGGTCGGCGCCGTTGGCGCGGTTCCCGAGGTCGGCGCGATTGCCGGCGTTGCCCGCACCGCCGGGATGGCGCGAGCCGTTGAACGTTTCACCGGGCCGCCGCGCCGAGGCTGCCGCGCCGCCATTCGTTGTGCGATCGAAGCTCTGCATCGCCCGCTGCCGACTGGCGTCTGCGCCTCCCGCTTGCCCACGGAACGCCTGACGCTGCTGCGCGCCACCCACGCCCTGGTTGAAGCGCTGCTGGGTAGCCGCGCCGTTATAGGGCGTGCCGCGACGGTTGGCTGGATTGTGGTTCCAGTTGGTGTTGCCGTTTCCGCTGATACGGTTGTTGACGTTCATGTTGTTGTAGCGATTGACGTTGATGTTGACGTCGTTATGCCCCCAGTCGCACCCGCCCCATAGCGAATTGGCGACGGCGATACCGGTGCCGAAGGCGAGGCCGGCAGCCAGACCCGTCGCGACCGGGTGGTAATAGCCGGGAGGCGGTGGATAGTAAGGCGGCGGGTAGGCCGGATAGGCCCAGGTGCCGTACACCACGGTCGGGTTGTACGACGGCACGTAGACGACCTGGGGATCGGCCGGCTCGATCTGGATGATCGTCGTCGTCGGCGCGGTCTGTTGCACGATCACCTTCTGCTGCTCGGTGCTCTTCAGGTTGCCGGCCTTCTGCGCCTGCGCACGCAGGCGTTGTACCGAGCCCATCACGTCATCGGGCTGGGCGAGGAAGGCATCACCCACATTGCGCACCCAATCCGGATGCGCACCCATCTGGGCCAGCACCGGTGGAAAGGCCACCATCGATTGCACGCTGGGGTCCCAGGGCTGGTTGGCAACCTGCTTCACGGCGGCATCGCCGGTCGCCTTGGGATTAGCTTTCGACCAGGCGGCCGCATCGGCGACATCAGCCGGATAGGTCGAGGCCATCAATACCTGGGAGAGCAGAGCGTCCGGATACAGCGCGATCGGCGCCATGAACTGGTCGATCTGTTCCTTCTTGAATACCGGTGCCGAAGCAGGAGCCGGTGCATTTTGTGCGGCCGGCGCGGGCGCAGGTGCCTGCGCCGAGGCGACCGGTACGCCAAGGGCGCAGAGGGCTGCGATGCCCACCCGCCAAACCATGCGTGCATTCACGAGCGCTCTCCCTCATGCGGATCCCGAGGGAAAGGATCGATCCGCACAACAGCCCGCGACAGCGCAGTTGCACGTACCGGACTTCCGCAAAACTACCTACGCCCCACCCGGTAACGATGCTCCTACCGTACCGCCCACCCATGAACAATCCGCCGCAACTCCCCCAGCCCATCGGTAAGCGCAGCCGGTCCCGGCTGCAAGATCAACGGCGACTTGATCTCATACAGTTGCCCATCGCGAACCGCCGGCACATTCTCCCAGCCCGGCCTCGCGGCAACCTGCTCCGGGCGAAAACGCTTCCCACACCAGGAGCCAATGATGATGTCCGGCGCCGTATCGATGACTTCCTGCGCGTCGGCAATGATCCGGTTTTTCGCCAGCGACTCCACGGCGCGGCCCGGCAGCACATCGTCACCACCGGCGATGCCCACCAGTTCGGACACCCAGCGGATGCCCGAGATCATCGGCTCGTCCCATTCCTCGAAATACACGCGTGGCCGGCGGGGCAGGCGCGCCGACGCTTCGCGCGTTTCATCGAGCCCGCGTTCGAACGTTGCCGCGAGCTTCTCGGCCTTATCCGCAACGCCGACGATTGCGCCAAGCCGACGGATGTATTCGAGGATGCCTTCAACGCTGCGGTGGTTGGATATCCACACTTCCACGCCAGCCTTGATCAGCGCCTGCGCGATGTCGGCCTGGATGTCCGAGAAGCCAATGGCGAGATCGGGCTTCAGCGCGAGAATCTTGTCGACCTTGGCACTGGTGAACGCGCTGACCTTGGGCTTGTCCCGGCGCGCTTCGGTGGGTCGCACCGTGAAGCCGCTGATTCCTACGATGCGGTCCTGCTCACCGAGGAGGTAGAGGGTTTCGGTCGGTTCTTCGGTGAGGCAGACGATGCGGCGCGGGCCCATGGGGGGTTCCGAAGCGGGGGAATGGGCCCATTGTGAGGGCTCAACACCTCCTGAGCCAAATCGGTCTCGCCCGCACGGCACCGGCCGAAATGTAGCCTACGCGGCGACTTCATACGTTGGCTTCGCTAGGGCTTAGGCAGCGTAAAGGACCAGCAGATGAGAAGGAGCGCAATGACGACGCCGACACAGATGAAGACCTTCTCCCTGCCAGTTCGGCTTCCCCGTAAAACGAGAGGCCAAAGAAAGACGAAGTCGGCCGTTCGCTTAACTCTGTTATCAACCTTGGTGCGTCGTGACCACCATACATAGATGGACAGGAGTGCCAGCAGCCCAAGAAAAACAGCAATGATCGGATTGATCGTCTTCACTTTTCACAGTCCTCGCAAGCCCCCACGGAGCCCTTGATTGTTCCGGCTCCTCATCGTTGCCAGTCACGCCGTCCCGCCTTGTGCAAGGACTTGCGGGGCTAGGCAGAAATCGTGTCTAGCGTTAACCGGACGATGCGGCGCGGGCCCGTGGGCGTTCCGGTGCATCCAACGGGAACTACAGCGGCTACGGTGACGCGCCGAAACCTATTCCACTCGCACCGAGAAAGGTCAGCTGGCCGCTCTTCGCCTCGGTGGTCGTCGACAGGTAGATCGCTGCGTATTCGATGCCAAGAATCAACGCCTGCAACGAATCGATGCCGCCGATTTTGCGGATCTTCTCGTTTCCCAGTCCCTTCACCTGGACGGGGCAGAAGTAGTCCGGTCCTTCAGGAATGGGCACACCAATGAGAAGTTCGACAACTGCGTCGTCCATCGAGAACGTCCGCGATGCGATTACCTGCCCCAATTCCATGTGATTCCTTTAAATCAAGAGTCCGCGCGCAAAGGGTTCCTGAATCGACGACCTTACCGCGCCATCGCTGGCTTGAGATCCAGATGTTTTCGGAGATGGGAACCATAACGTCCGTGTAGGCGTAGCCCATCACACACCAGGCCCTACGACGGTAGACCTCGAACTCTTCCTTGGTGCACTGTTCTTGCACTTTTCGGATCGATTCATTCACCTAATCGCTAGTGGCGTGCTTCAGGTCCAACATGCGCTCTGCAATCTGTTTGTCGTGAATCAAAAGATCACCGGTTCGTCGGAGTGGACGGAGAAGACGCCTCCGGCGAAGTACAGATAGCTCAGGCCGAAACCCATCGATGGCTCCCAGTCCGCGACGTTACCAAACCGGGCATGCGAGACGAGCTCCATGAGATTCAACGTTCCCGAGAACGACTGGACGTTCTTGAATTCAACTGTCGATTGGACTCTTTCCCGCGAATCATCGCTCACGTAGCGATCTATGCGGATTCTAAAAATCCTGTTGATTGCGTCGATTTCAACCGATTCCACGTTTGCGTCGTGAAGATTGACCTTCTCAGGCACGCAGTGACCCCTTTAAAGGATGAACGGCTCATCCGAGTGAATGGAAAAAACACCGCGGGCGAAATACACGTAGCTCAGGCCGAAGCCCGTCGATGGTTGCCAATACTGGATGTGGCCATCCCAGGCATTTGAGAGAAACGCCATGAGATTCAAGGTTCCCGAGAACGACTGGACGTTTCCGAACTGAACTGTCGCCTGGATTCTCTGCTTGGAGTCAGGAGCCTCGTAACGATTCACGCGGATGCGAAGAATCCTGTTGACTGCGTCGATGTCGATGGACTCGACATTCGCATCGTCAAGAAGGGCGTTCTCAGGCACTGGCTACATCCTTGATGTTTTGATCACTTGGCCTACGGACCAACTGGAGATCCGGTTCAGCCTCCGGGTAGTGGATCAATCCGAAATCGAAAAAGATGACCCGAGTGTGCTAAAGCGGGCAGGGTTACGGCCGTCAGGGTTTCGATGTTGATCATGGACGCCGACTACCCAAGGAAGGTGTTCCCCTCAGGGGCCAGAGCGCCCCGTTCTACGGCGAAGATAAGCGAGCCGGGGATTCTGTGTCTGTAGGGAAAGTCCTACGCGCTCGAAAATAACATGCCATGGGACCATGGGTCGGAACGCTGAGGCCAATGCTTCAAGGCATCTCAATCCAACGCCCATGCCGCCGAATCTCCAGCGGCCGGAACCGCCGCTTGTAATCCATCTTCGGATGCCCGGCGATCCAGAAGCCAAGATACACATATGGAATGCCACGCCGCTTCGCCAGCTCCACCTGCTGCAGGATGCCGAAGGTGCCAAGGCCGCGAGCTTCTTCCTCAGGATCAAAAAACGTATAGACGGCCGAAACCCCGGCAAGGGCGATATCCGTCACGGCGACGCCGAGCAGGCGCTCACCGAGGTAATACTCGAGGAAGAGGGTAGGGCTCCAGGGTGCAGCCAGGAACCGCTGGAAATCCTCTTCGTCCGCCCCGTCCATGCCGCCGCCGCTGTGGCGTGCCTGCAGGTATCGCTCGTACAGCTCGTGCCGCTCGGCGGTGAATCCCGGGAGGCCTTCGCGGATGGTCAGGTCGGCGTTGCGCTTGAGGCAGCGCTTCTGGGCGCGGTCCGGCGTGAATCGCTCGACGTCGATGCGGCAGGGCACGCAGGCCTGGCAGGCGGTGCACTGGGGCAGGTAGAGGTGGCCGCCGGCACGGCGGAAGCCTTTGGCGAGCGCCGGGCCGTAGAGTTTGTCGAGGTTGGGCGCGCCCGGGTCGACCACGAGATTTTGCGCCGTCCGCTCGGCGAAATAGCCGCAGGTGTGCGGCAGGGTTTGGAATAGGCGGACGCGGTCGGTCATGGGGATGTTATAGCGCTAAGGCCGGTTGGCGTCTCGCGGAATGGGATTGCGCCGTAGGAGCCGATTCATCGGCGATGGGTGCTGGCGGTAGTCTGGCCCGCGGGCGCGGGATCGCCGATGAATCGGCTCCTACAGGGGCGTGGGCCAGGGTCCGAAGGGGCGGGTCAGGGGCCGAAATGGAAGACTGACATCCAATGCGTGATGGCGCCGGCGGGGTCTGCTACCGGCTGCAGCTCGACGCGGCTTTTGAGTAGCGAGCCGTCGGAATGGCGCAGGGGTACGACCACCGGGTTGGCGCTTTCGCCGAGCAGGGCGGACATCGGCAATCCGGTGACGCTCTCGGCGCTGCGGCGGGTTTTGTGCACGAAAGCATCGTTGACGAACACCACGGCGCACTCGCGCCAGTCGTCCTGTGAGGCATCGGTGATGACGATCGGGTCGGGCAGGCGGGCCAGCGAGGCGCGCATCAGCGCGAAGCTCTGCTGGAAGTGCTTACGCTCCATCATCTCGATCAGTACGCGCAGGCCCCGCGCGGATTCCAGGTGAAGCCGCGACCACGGCCGGGAGCGACCGCGGACGTTCTCCTGCCATGTGGCGAAGCTCTGTCGTGGCGACAGTCGGGCACCGGGGTAGTTCTCCAGCTTGGCCAGGCCAGGGTTGCCGGCCCAGCGCACGTTGCGCACCTGCTCGGCGCGCGTCCAGACAACCGCGTTGTGGGCGTCCGACTGCAACGGCATGAAGATGAGGCCCGCCGCCAGGCTGGCGACGGTGGGGTCCGCCAGCTCCGGATAACGTGCGCCGATCTCGTCGGTATGCAGGACGCCGGTGATCCCGTCGACGTCCTCGGTGACGCCTTTGCCGACGAAGTCGCGAATGCGCAGCAAAGCCGCTTCATCCGGCAACTGGCCGTGACGCATCACGCGGTTGCCCGCGAAGATGGCGATGCCGTCGGCGTCGACCACTTCGAGCAGTTCAGGCGCGAGCGAAGCCAGCAGTTCCGGATCGATACGATCGCGCTCGTTGAACGCGGTAATCAGCTTCTCGCGCACGGTGAGCAGGATGCTTTCGCTTTCGATCTTCGCCAGTTCCTCGATCGCCGACACGCGCGAGGCAAACGCGCGTGCCACCGCATCGGTCACTTCACGCATGCGGTGATCGGCGAAAAGCGGGCTGTAGTGGTGACAGGAGATCAGGCCCCACAGCTTGCCGTTGGTGATGATCGACGCCACGAGCGTACCGGTGACCCCCATGTTGCCGAGGTATTCGAGATGCACCGGCGACACGCTGCGCAGCGAGACATCGCTGAGATCGGTCGCGGCCGCGGTCTCCGGATCGTAAGCCGGGAGGATGTGCGCGGGCACATAGCGGCAATCGCTGATCTGACGCACACGGTTGCGCAGGTAGAGTGCCCGCGCCTGCGCGGGGATGTCCGTGGCGGGGTAGTGCAGGCCGAGGTAGGCCTCGAGGTCTTCCTTGCGCGCTTCGGCCACGACTTCGCCGTGCCAGTCGTGATCGAAGCGGTAGACCATGACGCGGTCGTAGCCAAGCAGGTTGCGTACGGTGCGTGCGACGCGCGCGGCGGCGCGCTCCACGGTGGCGTCGAGCTCCAGCTTGTGCGTGAGGTCGTAGCCCACGCGGAACGGTTCGTCTTCGAAGGCACGCTCGCGCGGCTCGATCTCGATCATCCAGCGCGTGTCGTAGGCGTGCACCGAGGCGTACCACGCGGCCGGTATCGTTGCGTTGGGGAAAGCCACGGGCACCCACGCGCTATGGGCCGGGCGTTCGTCATCCTCGAACAGATCTGCCGGAAGCGATATGACTTCGTCCAGCGGAGCGTCCAGTACGGTTGCCGGTTCGACCCCGAGTACACGGGCTGCGTTCTCACTCACCTGCAGGATGGTCCGTGTGCGCGCGTCCACCACGACCAGGACGCCGTGAGGCTGGATCGATCCGGGGATATGGATGGGTTCGCGGTCGCAGGCGGTCAGATCGGGCAGGTCAGTCATGGGCGGCAGGATCCTTCAGCGTCTGTTGAAAGCGCGCGAACATGCGCTGCGCGGCGTCGATGGCGGCGTCCTGGGAGGCCTCGTCGGGGAGTGCGTGGTCGAGGAGGGACTGGAAGCGTCGCCAGCTGGCCGGGGCGTTTTCACCGACGGCATAGAAGGTGTGCGATAGCTGCGGGTAGAGTTCGCGAAGGCGGCGGACGATCACGCGGCCGCCGAGAGCGGAGCCTTCGATGACGTAGAGTTCGCCCCAGTGGGCGGCGTGGTCATGCACCGCACCCCGTTCGGTGGCCGCAAGGCCATGGTCGGTAGGAGCCGATTCATCGCCGATAGGCGCCGCAGCGGGGTAGGTAGCGTTATCGCGCGCCGAATCGCCGATGAATCGGCTCCTACACAGATCCGCCTCGATCAACGAAGCGCGCGACACGTACCGCCACTCTTCCAGCCTGGCCAGCCAACCGCTTCGCTCGGCTTCCCAGGCACGGAACAGCGTCAGCTGCGCCCGCAACAGCCCGGCATAACCGGCCTCATCCAGATCGCCGGCGAGCAACAGGCGCATGCCGGCCGTCGCTTCGGCCGCCTCATGGGCATCGCGGGTCGCTTCACGGAGGAGAAGATGGGCGGGCGTCGAACCGACGACTCCGGCCATTCAGAGCACCTGGACAGCCTTGAGCACCACGACCACCACCACGCCGGCGACGATCGCCAACGCCATCAGGCGCACGCGCGAGGCGGTGCGCTGGGGCTTCGGACGCAGGTCCGGCGAGCGGTGCATCTGCAGTTCTTCCTGGAAACGCACGACCGGCTCGATGCCGATGTCCTTCAGCAAGGCACGGGCCTTGGGAAAGTCGTCGGCGCTCTTGACCCATACCTGCGGCCACGAATCGCGGTCGTTATTGCGCTGCGAATAGCTGAAGCGCTGGTAGGTCGGACGATTCCAGGTCGACCGGTTGGTGACGGTCGTCTCGATGTCGTGCTCGGTAAGGAGCGACACGATCCGGTCGATATTTTCCGGGCGGGGTGAGGTATAGAGTTGGCGCATACCCCGATTCTACGGGATTTGCGCCGGAGCCAGCAGGCCCTTCACATCCTCGATATGACCATCGTTGGCCTCCGCCGGCAGGCGCAGCACGCTCATGATCAGCGGATACACGTCCACATTGGGGAACGGCGCAACGATCACGCCGTGGGCAAAGGCCGGCCCGCGCGCGATGAACAGGGCACGCATGGTCGGGTCCAGGTTGTCGTAGCCGTGCTCGCCCAGCGACATTGGGTCCTTGCGTTTGGCCAGCGCCTCGCGGCTGATGATCGACCAGCCCGTCTCGGCCAGGCATTCGATGGCGGGCACGCGGGCGTGGGTGCCGTAATCGAGGCGCTTGGGCAGGTCCTGCTTGCGGTAGCACTGCATGTGCTGGTGCGGGCCGAGCAGGCGCGCCACGGCCGTGCGCGCGTCCACGCCCGGCTTCGGATTGAAGGTGGCCATGACACCATAGGACACGGCATCGAGCGCATTCAGGTCAGTGGCGTCGTCGGCGCAAACGATGTTGCCCTTGGGCACGTAGGCCATGCCGTGGTCGGACACGATCACCAGGTTCATGTGCTCGTAGAGACCACGCGTGCGCAGCTGGGCGACGAGGTAGCCGACGGCGTCGTCGACGTCGCCCAGCGCGGTATTGAGCTCGGCCGAATCCGGCCCGTGCTCGTGCCCGGCGTGGTCCACGGTGTCGAAATACAGTGTGTCGAAGGCCGGCTGCGGGCCGGCTTCGTCGAGCCACGAAAGCAGCTTGTCCACGCGCTGCCGCGACGTGAGCGAGTCGTCGAAGGGAATCCAGTGATCCGGGCGAACGCCACGAATCTCGGCCTCGGTGCCGGGCCAGAACATCGTCGCCGTATGCAGGCCGTGCTTCTGCGCGGTCACCCAGATCGGCTCGGCATCCGCCCACCAGCGGCCGTCGCTGGTCGCGGCGTGGTTGGACAGGCTGAACTTGCCCAGCACCGGATCCTGCATGGTGTTGTTCACGATACCGTTGTGGTCAGGCACGCGACCGGTGACCAGCGTGTAGTGGTTGGGAAAGGTCAGCGAGGGAAACGAGGGCAGCATGTACGGGGCGCGGGCGCCGTCGGCGGCCAGGGCGACCAGATTTGGCGTCAGGCCGCGGTCGAGGTAGTCGGGCCGGAAGGCGTCGATCGAGACCAGCAGCACGGGCGTGACGGGCAGGGAGGTGGGCTTGGCGGGGCGCGTGGCGCAACCGGCCAGGACCACGGCGAAAAGCGCGGTGACGACGCGCTGAAGCGTGGACGACGTGGCATTCATGAGGGACGACGTAGGCTCTGATCATCAAGGCAATCCGCCTATGATGGACGAGTCCCATGACCAATTCATCTCACAAGATCCTGCCGTTTCTTCTTGCGATGTCGATGCCGCTAGCGGCGATCGCGCAGACAGCGACCCCAGCCGTCAAGGCGGCCGCACCGGCACGAGCCGCGCCCGCAGCCCGGCCCGTCGTGACCACGCCGTCGCACAACGCCCAGTTCCAGCAGCAGGTGAATCGCCAGCAGGTGATCAACCAGCAGAACCAGAACGCGGTTCAGCAGCAGCTGCGCCAGAACAACATGAACCAGCAACGCAACACGGCGACCGATCCGGGATTGCGTAACCAGCTGGATAACGCCGATCGCGCCCAGCAGCAGACCTATCAGTCGCAGCAGGACGCGACCGTACGCCGTGACCCGACCAATCCCCGGGTGCGTGACGCGACGCAACGGACCGCGCCGGCCAGCTCCGGCTCGGCAGGCCACTAAGGCAGTCTGTTAACGCGTTGTTTGTTGCGACGCGGCTGGCGAGCCGCCATCGGGCAAGCCCATAATCGTCGATTCCCCTGGATCGACGGAGCCTCCCCCGATGACGGCCTTTACGCGCATCGACACGACCCGCACCGTCCGCGCACCGCGCGGCACGGAACTCAGCTGCCGTAGCTGGCTCACGGAAGCGCCGTTCCGCATGCTGCAGAACAACCTCGACCCCGAGGTGGCCGAAAACCCGGCCGAACTCGTGGTGTACGGCGGCATCGGCCGTGCCGCGCGCAACTGGGAATGCTTCGACGCCATTCTCCGCGCCCTGCGCGGACTGCGCGACGACGAAACGCTGCTCATCCAGTCCGGCAAGCCGGTCGGCGTGTTCCCGTCGCACCCGGACGCACCGCGCGTGCTGCTGGCCAATTCCAACCTCGTGCCGGCCTGGGCGAACTGGGAGCACTTCAACGAGCTCGATCGCAAGGGCCTGATGATGTACGGCCAGATGACGGCCGGCTCGTGGATCTACATCGGTTCGCAGGGCATCGTGCAGGGCACCTACGAAACCTTCGTCGAGATGGGTCGCCAGCATTACGGCGGCAGCCTCGCCGGCCGCTGGATTCTCACCGCCGGTCTGGGCGGCATGGGTGGCGCGCAGCCGTTGGCCGCGAGCCTGGCCGGTGCTTCGTCGCTGACCATCGAATGCCAGCAGAGCCGCATCGATTTCCGCCTGAAGACGCGCTACGTGGATGAACAGGCCACCGATCTCGACGACGCGCTGGCGCGCCTGGACCGTTACGCGAAGGAAGGTCGTGCCGTCTCCGTGGCCCTGCTCGGCAACGCCGCCGACGTGCTGCCGGCGCTGGTTCGTCGCGGGGTCCGTCCGGACGCCGTCACCGACCAGACCAGCGCGCACGATCCGGTCAACGGCTACCTGCCGTCGGGCTGGACGGTGGAGGAGTGGTTCGAGCGCCGCAAGTCCGATCCGACCGGCACCTCACACGCGGCCAAGTTGTCCATGCGCAAGCATGTCGAGGCGATGCTCGCCTTCCATGCCATGGGCGTGCCGACCTTCGACTACGGCAACAACATCCGTCAGATGGCCAAGGACGAGGGCCTCGTCGAAGCTTTTGCTTTCCCCGGCTTCGTGCCGGCCTTCGTGCGTCCGCTGTTCTGCCGCGGCGTGGGTCCGTTCCGCTGGGTCGCGCTGTCCGGCGATCCGGAAGACATCTACAAGACCGACGCCAAGGTGAAGGAGCTGATCCCCGACGACCCGCACCTGCACCGCTGGCTCGACATGGCCCGTGAGCGCATCAGCTTCCAGGGCCTGCCGGCGCGTATCTGCTGGGTTGGTCTCGGCCAGCGCCATCGTCTGGCGCTCGCGTTCAATGAAATGGTCCGCAATGGCGAGCTCAAGGCGCCCATCGTGATCGGTCGCGATCATCTGGATTCCGGCTCGGTCGCCAGCCCCAATCGCGAAACCGAATCCATGCGCGACGGCAGCGATGCAGTCAGCGACTGGCCGCTGCTCAACGCCATGCTCAACGTCGCCGGCGGCGCGACGTGGGTCAGCCTGCACCACGGTGGTGGCGTCGGCATGGGTTACAGCCAGCACAGCGGCGTGGTGATCGTCGCCGACGGCACCGAGGCGGCGGACAAGCGTCTGGCCCGTGTGTTGTGGAACGACCCCGGTACGGGCGTCATGCGCCATGCGGACGCGGGGTATGAGGATGCGATTGCTTGTGCGAAGGAGCAGGGGTTGAACCTGCCTATGATCGGGTAAGGGCATCGCCGCGTCGGGGAAGAGCATCGCCGCGCCGGGGAAGAGCATCGCCGATGAATCGGCTCCTACCAAGCAGGGTGTCGCAGCCTGCTCGGTAGGAGCCGATTTATCGGCGAATGGGTGCTCGCCTCAGCGCCGATCGGGCGCTGGCCTCAGCGCCCGTTGGCCCAGGCCGCCGTATACCGCTCCGGATAAATCCGCTCCAGCCCCAACACCTTCGGCCGGTCATTGATCGCGATATAAGCCGCGTCCGGATTCAGCCGCATATAGTCCTGGTGGTAATCCTCAGCCGGGTAGAACGCCTTCAACGGCGTCACCTGCGTCACGATCGGCGCGGAAAACGCATGGGCCGCCGTCAGCTGGGCCACATAAGCTTCAGCCACCTTCTTCTGCTCCGGCGTGGCGTAGAACACCGCCGAACGGTACTGCGTGCCGGAGTCCGGGCCCTGGCGATTCAGCAGGGTGGGGTCCTGGGCGACCGAGAAAAACACCTGCAACAGCTGGCCATAGGTGACCTGGGCCGGGTCGTACACCACGCGGACCGACTCGGCGTGGCCGGTGTCGCCGTCGCTCACGTCGTCGTAGTTCGCGTGGGCTGCGTCGCCTCCGGAGTAACCGTTGCGGACGCTCTTCACGCCACGGACGTGCTGGAATACGCCTTCGACCCCCCAGAAGCAGCCGCCGGCGAACACGGCAGTGGCCTCGCCGGGCGCCGCAGCGGCGTCGACGGTGGGGGCGGGCAGGCGAACGCCTTCGTCGCGGGCAGAGGCCGCGGAGCAGGCCGTAAGCGCGATCAGGAGCGGGGCGAGCAGGGAACGGCGGTTCATGCGGATCTCCGATGGAGGGGGCCTGCTGGATGAGACCGGGGGAACGTCAGGAATCTGACAGGGTTCCCGGCTACAGTTAGCGGCGTCCCGGCCGATATAGGACCGACGACCGTGGGTTGGCTGGGCGGGCGCGGATTCGGCAAAATGGCGCGCTCTCGGTATCGATGGAGGCAGGGGAAACGTGGCGTACGACCTGGTAGAGAGACGCGTATTCGTGACCGATCTGGAGATCGGCATGTATGTCAGCCGTCTCGATTGTGATTGGTCGGACACGCCCTTTCCGTTGCAAGGGGTGCCGATCGCCTCTCGAGAGGACATCGAAGCGCTGCGGCGTTTCTGCAAGTACGTCTTCGTCGACCTGCACCGCCGCGTCACGCCAGCGCGCGTGTCGGCGGCCGCGCCCGTGCGCGCGGCGATGCCACGCCCGGCCCTGAATACCCGCTTGGTCACCCGGCACAGCTACTCCGATACCGCCTCCTTCGATGACGAGATGCCGCGCGCCCGCGAGGCGTTCGATACCGTGGCGAGCTTCGCCGAGCGCATCGTCGAGGATATTCAGGCCGGCCGTCCGCTGGATCCGAACGCCCTGGAAAACGCCGTGCGGCCCATGGTGGAGAGCGTGCTGCGCAGCGGCGACGCCTTCTTCTGGATGCAGAGCCTGCGCCAGCGCGACAGCTACACCTACCAGCACGCCGTCGGCTGCAGCACGCTCGCGGCAGCCTTCGGCCGGCACATGGGCTTCGCCGACGACGCTATCGTCAGCCTCGCCGCCGGCGGCCTGCTGATGGACGTGGGCAAGTCGCAGCTGCCCGAGGAGATGCTCGAGCGGGGTGGTCCGCTCAACGACGCCGAGTGGGAGCTCGCCCGCCAGCACGTAAACGAAGGCGTGGCGATCCTCGACCATTCGGGGGTCGTGGATGCGGAAGTCCGCGACATGGTCCTGACCCACCATGAGCGTTTCGATGGGAGCGGCTATCCCCAGGGCCTGGCCGGCACCGCCATTCCGCTGGCCGGGCGCATGGCGGCGATCATCGACACCTACCACGCGATGTCCACGCCGCGACCTTATCGCCCGGCGGTTTCGCAACACCTTGCGATCCGACAGATCTACTCCGGTCGTGACCGGGAATTCCAGGGCGAGCTGGTGGAGCAGTTCCAGGCCTGCCTGGGCGTGTACCCTACCGGCTCGCTGGTTGAGCTCAATACCGGCGAAGTGGCCATCGTCATGGTGCAGAACCAGGCGCGCCGACTTCAGCCGCGCGTGGCCCTGCTCACGCGCACCGACAAGACACACCTGGACGAGTTCGTGATCGTGGACCTCATGCGACAGACCGACGGCGTACGACGCGAGATCCTCCGCACACTGGCTGCCGGGAGTTTCGGCATCGACCCCAGGGAGTATTTCCTGTCATGACCAGTGAGCGGTCGCTCATCCTGCCGGCGATCCAGGCCATCCTCGATCGTGCCGCCAATGGCGAAGGCCTGAGCGGGGTACTGGTCATCCGCCTGCAGGGCATGCGCGAGGCGCAACTGCGCTTCGGCTTCGATTTCGGCAACGAGATCATGCTCGCCGCCCGCGAGCGCATCGTTGACGCCGTGCGTCACATCGACACGATTTTCGTCGCCGGTGACGACACCTTCGTCGCCGTCTTGCCGGCCATTCGCAATCGCACGCACGCCCTGCTTGCCGCCACGCGCATCGTCGGTGCCTTCGACAGCCCGCTGCTGCGTGGCGAGCGCCCCTGGCATGGGCGAGCGGTCATCGGCGTGACGCTCTATACCGAGCACGGCACCACGGCCGAATTGCTCTACCGGCGTGCCGAGCTCGCGCACGACGAGGCGCTTCGCGTCGGCGAGCCTTTCGCGGTTTATCAGCAAGACGTCACGCCGATCGAAATCCTCTACGGCGAACTGCGCGAGGACATCGAAGCCAACCGCTTGCACGTCGCCTTCCAGCCGCTGTGCGACCTGCGCACGGGCGAGGTGGTGCGCGTGGAATCGCTGGCGCGCTGGAACACACGCTCCGGCGTGGAAGTGGCCCCGGCCGACTTCGTTCCGTTTGCCGAGCGCAGCGACCTCATCGTGCAGCTCACTCGCTGGAGCCTCAACGCCTCGCTACGCCATACGGCGGCCCTGCATCGCGGTGGCTGCCCGCTCGATGTGGCGATCAATCTGTCGCCGCGCGTTTTCGTGGAGCAGGGCTTTGCCGAACAGATGCTCGGCGCCTTGGAAATCTGGGGCGTGCCGCCGGAATCCGCGATCATCGAGATCACCGAAACCGCGCTGCTCACCGACCTCGACATGAGCGTGCGCGTGCTGCGCCGCCTGCGCGACCACGGCGTGCGCGTAGCCATCGACGACTTCGGCACGGGCTACGCCTCGTTCGCTTACCTGCGTCACTTCCCGGCCACCGAGCTGAAGATCGACCGCAGCTTCGTCGACGCCATGATCGGCGACCGCCGCACCGAGCTGCTGGTCCAGGCCATGGTCGACGTCGCCCATCGCCTGGGTCTGGAAGCCGTGGCCGAAGGCGTGGAAAACGAAGAGACCCTGCGTCGTCTGGTCGAAATGGACTGCGACCTCGTGCAGGGCTATCACGTAGGCCGGCCCATGCTGGCCGACGAATTCGTCGCCGAGCGACTAGCCGCCGCCTCGACGGTGTAATCGACGCCCAGTTCGATGCACGGCTTCATGCTCGGTAGGAGCCGATTCATCGGCGATCCCAGGCCGCGACACCGTCAGGAATCGCCGATAAATCGGCTCCTACCGAGCGGATAGCTCGAGATAGCGCTGGTGCAACTCAGCCACCTTAGCCGCCAACTCCGCCTCACTTCCCTCATTGACGATCACATCGTCAGCCATCCCCAACCGTCGCTCGCGCGACGCCTGCGCCGCAATCATCTTCCGCGCCAGCGCCTCATCCACCCCGTCCCGCCGAGTCAGCCGCTCAATCTGCACCGCCTCCGGCACGTCGACCACCAGCACCCGGTCGACCCACTCATAGTTGGCGCGATTCTCGACCAGCAATGGAATCGAGAGGATGCAGTAAGCACCCTCATCGGCAGCCACAGCCTCGTGCAGCCACGTACGAATGCGCGGATGCAGAATCCCCTCCAGCGTCGTACGCGCCAGCAGGTTGTCGAACACGCGCTTGCGCATGGCCGGGCGATCCAGCCGGCCCTCACTGTCGAGCGCATCGGTACCGAACGCCCGGGCAATCTCCGCAAGCGCCTCCGAGCCCGGCTCGACCACCGCGCGCGCCGCGACATCCGCGTCGTACGCATGCACGCCCAGAGCCTCGAAGCAGCGCTCCACCGAGCTCTTGCCCGACGCAACCCCGCCTGTCAGTGCGACGACGAAGGCGCTCATCGCATCCCCGTCAGGTGCATGTAGCCTCCGAGCAGGGTGTCGCCAAACATCAGCCAGACCCAGCCGGCGGCGGCGATATACGGGCCGAAGGGAATCGGCACGTCACGCTGGTGCTTGCGGAACAGCATCAGCGCGCCGCCGACCAGGGCACCGATCAGCGAGGACAGCATGATGATCGGCAACAGGGCGATCGGCCCCAGCCATGCGCCCAGCGCAGCGAGCAGCTTGAAGTCGCCGTGGCCCATGCCTTCTTTGCCGGTGAGCAGCTTGAACAGCCAGTAGACGCTCCACAGGCTGAGGTAGCCGATCAGTGCACCGAGAATGGCGGAAGAGGGCGACACCGGAAGTACCTGCCAGCCGGGGATCAGGGCGAGAGCAAGGCCGATCCAGAGCAGGGGGTAGTTGAGCTCGTCCGGGAGGAACTGGGTGCGCGCATCGATGCCGGAGAGGGCGATGAGGAAATACGTCATCGCCAGACCCGCCAGGGCGCCCATGGTCGGCCCGAAACGCCACACCACCGCCGCGCTGGCGAGACCGGCAAGCAACTCCACCAGCGGGTACTGCGCCGAAATGGGCTCACGGCAGTAGCGGCAACGGCCGCGCAGCATCAGCCAGCCGAACAGGGGAATGTTGTCGCGCACGGCGAGGGCATGCTTGCACTTCGGGCAATGCGAGCCCTCGACCACGATGCCTGGCGGCCGCGGCTCCTCGGGCGCCTCAATCTCGAGCACCTCGCGCGCCTGCTTGCGCCAGTCCGCCTGCATGCGCTCGGGCACACGCAGGATCACCACGTTGAGGAAGCTGCCGAACAGCAGGCCGAACACGCCGGCGATGCCGATCCAGAGGGCAAGAGGTATATCGAGCATGGGCAATCCGTGATCCAAGAAAAAACCCTCCGCCTGTAAGGGCGAAGGGTTCCTATTGTGCATGGCGCGGGCGTGGAGAGGTCAGATCGTGCCGGCCAGCTTGAAGATCGGGAGGTAGAGGGCGATGACCATGCCGCCGACCAGGACGCCGAGGACCACCATCATGAGCGGTTCGAGCAGGCTGGCCAGTGTGTCCACCGCGGTTTCGACTTCTTCTTCGTAGAACTCGGCCACCTTGAAGAGCATGTGGTCGAGTGAGCCGGCCTCTTCGCCGATGGCGGTCATCTGCACCACCATGTTCGGGAATAGGTTGGTCTGGCGCATGGCCAGCTGCAGCTGGTGACCGACAGCGATGTCGTCGCGCATCTGTCTCACGGCATCACCGTAGACGATGCTACCGGTTGCGCCCGAGACGGCATCGAGTGCTTCCACCAGCGGTACGCCAGCATGGAAGGTGACGCCGAGCGTGCGGGCGAAGCGAGCGATGGCCGACTTGTTCAGGATGTCGCCGAGGACTGGGATCTTCAGCGACAAACGATCCAGGAAGTGCGCGAACTTCAGCGAGCGTTTCTTGAAGAAGATGACGGCGACAATCGAGCCTACAATGGACCCGATAACCACCCACCAGTACGACTGCATGAAGGCCGAGGCGCTGACGATAATCTGTGTAGGCGCCGGCAATTCAACCTTGGCTTCGGCGAAGGTTTGTTGGAATACGGGGACAACAAAGAGCAGCAGAATCATGGTCACCAGAAAGGCGACGACCATCACCATGATGGGATAAAACAGGGCTTTCTTAATCTTGGATTTGATGCTCTCCATGCGCTCCTTGTACGTCGCCACGGTGTCCAGCACGGTGTCGAGCACACCGGCCGACTCGCCGGCGTGCACCAGGTTGCGATAGAGTTCATCGAATTCAACGGGGTAAAGGCCTAACGCCTCGTGCAGCGAGGAACCGCCTTCGATGCTCTGGCGGATTTCCACCAGCATGTTCTTGAATCGCGCGTTCTTCTGGCCGTTCGCGATGATCTCGAAGGCCTGCACCATGGGCACGCCGGCTGCCATCATGGCGGCGATCTGTCGGCTGAACACGGCTACGTCACGCGGCTTGACCTTCTTGCCGGATGCGCCGAAGAGTGGCTTCGACTTCTCGCGGACCGTCTGAGGATTCATCCCCTGACGGCGGAGCTCCGCCTTGACCATCGCCGCGTTCTTGGCCGGCATCTCGCCCTTCATGCGCTTGCCGCGCTTGTCGAGGGCGGTCCAGTCGTACTGGACAAGCTTGCTAATTTCGGCACGTGCGGCACCTATGGCGCGCGCGTTTTTAGTGGCGGTGGCAGTGGCCATGACGCGGTGTTCCCCCGGATTGATGCTTCAGGGGACCGCCCCCTATCGGTCGGCCCCTGTTCTTATTCTAGTGTGAAGCTTTAGTCGTCGGCGAATCTGCCATCTGGCGCACATCTTGGGCGGGCCGGAGGGCTCAAATCGTTGTCAGTCCTTGGTGACGCGGTTGATCTCGGCCAGACTGGTCATGCCGTTCCGTACCTTGAGCAGAGCGGAGGCCCGCAGGTCGTTGATACCGTTCCGGCGCGCAACCTCGCCAATCTGCATGGCATTGCCACCCTCCAGGATGATTTTCTGGATGTCCTCGACCAAGGGCATGACCTGGTAAATACCCACGCGGCCCTTGTAGCCCTCGTTACAGCTGTCGCAGCCGACCGCCTCGTAAATCTTGAAGCCCGTATCGATTTCTTCCTGGGTATAACCCTCGGCCAGCAGGGCGGTCGCCGGCAGGACGATCTCACGTTTGCATTCATGCAGGCGACGGGCCAGACGCTGGGCGATGATCAGGGTGACCGACGAAATGATGTTGTAGGGTGCGATGCCCATGTTCATCAGGCGGGCGATGGTCTGCGGCGCGTCGTTGGTATGCAGGGTGGACAGGACCATGTGGCCCGTCTGCGCCGCCTTGACCGCGATCTCGGCGGTTTCGAGGTCGCGGATTTCGCCGACCATGATCACGTCAGGATCCTGGCGCAGGAACGATCGCAGGGCGGCGGCGAAGGTCATGCCGCGCTTGACGTTCTGCTGGACCTGGTTGATGCCCTCGACGCGGATTTCGACCGGGTCTTCCACCGTGGAGATGTTGCGCCCCTCGGTGTTGAGGATGTTGAGGGCCGTGTAGAGCGACACCGTCTTACCCGAACCGGTGGGGCCGGTGACCAGGACCATGCCGTAGGGTTTTTCGATGGCGTCGAGGTAGAGGTTCTTCTGGACCTCCTCGTAACCGAGCTTGTCGATGCCCAGCTTGGCCGAGGAGCCATCAAGGATACGCAGCACGATCTTCTCGCCGAACAGGGTCGGCAGGGTGCTGACGCGGAAGTCGATGGCGCGTGTCTTGGTCAGGTTGAGCTTGATGCGGCCATCCTGCGGCACGCGGCGCTCAGCGATGTCCAAGCCGCTCATGACCTTCAGTCGCGAGGCGAAGCGGTTGCCGAGCTTGATGGGCGCCGTGGCGACGATACGCAGGATACCGTCCATGCGCAGGCGCACGCGGTACACGGTCTCGAACGGTTCGAAGTGAATATCTGAGGCGCCACGCTTGATGGCGTCGACCAGGATCTTGTTGACGAACTTGACGACGGGGGCGTCGTCACCCGCATTCGCGTCGATGCCCGTGGTCGGCTCATCATCGCCGTCGCCGCCTTCAAGGGACAGTTCGTCGAGGGCGCCGTCCTCGTAACCCGCGACTTGCGAGCCCATGGAGGCGAGGGCGCTGTCGATGACGCGCTTGAGTTGGCCACGCTCGACCAGCACCGGCTCGACCATGTGGTTCGAGTGGAACTTGATCTCGTCCAGGGCATGCGATTGCATGGGGTCGGCGATGCCGACAAACAGCCGCTTGCCGCGCTTGAAGAGCGGCAGTGCCTGGTGCTTCGTGATCAGGGCTTCGGTCACAAGGTCCAGTGGCATGTTGACCACGACCATGTTCGCGATATCCATCAGCGGCATGCCGAACTCGGCCGACGCCACCTGCGACAGCCTGGGGCTGTCGACCAGGTTGTGATCCACGAGCCAGGCGGAAAGAGAAACGCGCTTCTCTGCCGAGTCCTGGACCGCCTTGCGCACGTCCGCCTCGGGCAGGACGCCCTCGGTCACCAGCCGACGTGCCATACCCGTCAGACCCGCCAGCATGGGCGACTGCATTTGTGAAGCCATTTTGGGTCCCGTTTCCCCGAGATACGCGCCTGAATCTACTCTAGATTGTGGGTTTGGTCACGCCGGAAGATGTGAGGCTGCCCGAGAAGGCGGCACCTTGCGTGAAATCCGGTACGATGCGCCGGCCCGGGCAGGTTTGCCGGGCACTTCGGGGGCCAGCCACTGGGCGGCACGTTTGTATTCGAGGACGCGTGCGTGCTCTTCAATTCTCTGACTTTCCTGGTGTTTTTTGCCACCGTCTTTCTGCTTTTCAAACTTCTTCGTAGCTGGGAAGCCCGCAAGTGGCTGCTTCTCGTGGCGAGCTACATGTTCTATACCGCATGGAACCCGCCCTACGTTCTCATCCTGATAGCCTCGACCTGTCTCGACTGGTGGCTGGCGCGTCTGATCTGGCGTGAAGATCGCCCCTCCCGCCGGCGCCTGCTGCTGATCGTCAGCCTTGTCGCGAACCTGTCGCTCCTTGCTTTCTTCAAGTACGGCGGCTTCGTGCTGTCCAATGCTGAGGTCCTCATGGCGGCGGCTGGTGTCGCATACCACCCGCCACTTTGGGATGTCGTGCTGCCCGTTGGCATTTCCTTCTATACGTTTGCATCGCTGTCCTACACGATCGATGTCTACCGGAAGGAAATCGCGGCGGACACGCCTTTGCGTGACTACGCGCTGTTCGTGGCGTTTTTCCCGCATTTGGTGGCAGGGCCGATCGTTCGGGCCCGCGCGCTGCTTCCGCAGATTGCCCGACCCACCGATTCCACGCGAGAACAGATTGGCTGGGGCCTCATGCTTGTCGCCATGGGACTCTTCTGCAAGAGCGTGCTTGCGGACACGTTGCTCGCACCTGTGGCGGATATCGTCTATGCGGCTCCGGGTGCCCACCCTGGCGCGGGTGCGCTGGCTGGCGTTTTCGCTTTTGCCGGGCAGATCTACTTCGATTTCGGTGGCTACTCGCTTTGCGCGATTGGCCTGGCGATGTGCTTCGGCTTTGCGTTTCCCGATAACTTTCGGTTTCCCTATGCCGCGCGCGGCTTTTCGGATTTTTGGCGCCGGTGGCATATTTCGCTTTCGACCTGGCTCAGGGATTACCTCTACATACCGCTGGGAGGCAATCGCGGTGGCGAATGGCGCACTTGCCGCAACCTCATGCTGACGATGCTCCTAGGCGGACTTTGGCATGGCGCGTCGTGGATGTTCGTCCTCTGGGGGGCTCTGCATGGCAGTTTTCTGGTTGCGGAACGCGTCCTGCGCCGCATGAAGCCTGGATGGTTCGACGACACCGGCGCCGCACCGGTGCTCACCGTCGTCACCTTCCTGCTCGTTTGCCTGGCATGGATTCCCTTCCGCGCGCCGGATATGGCTACCGGTGTAGCCGTGCTTACGTCTGTCTTTCGGCCCGGGTTGCCCTCGCTCGACGAAGCGATGGCTCTTCTCGTCATGGCGCTCGCGGTCGCATGGCAGTGGCGTATACGCGATCAATCGTTAGAAGAAGCTGCTGCCCGTTGGTCAGAGGGCATGCGGGGCATGGTCGCTGCGGCATGCCTGGTCGGCCTGTTCATGACTTCGGGGGGCGACAGTCGTGCGTTCATCTACTTCCAATTCTGACATCCATCTGCTTCGGCGGACGATTCCGGCAGGGCGCTGGCTCGTGCCCTTTTGCACGGGACTCGCGCTCCTTCTGCTAGTCGTCGGAATGCTGGAGGGGGCGCTCGCCGCGCGCGGCTTCAGGGCGACCGTGGTCGACTCGCCGGCGCTGTGGGCTCGGGAGCGCCAGCGCGCTAGCGAGGCCGGAAGCCATGCGCTCATATTGGTGGGTGCGTCGCGCGCGCAACTCGATATCGACCTGGGGGCCCTTGCCGATGCGACCGGAAAGCAGCCGGTGCAACTTGCCATCGATGGCAGCTCGTATGTATCCGTACTTGCGGATCTCGCAGCCGACGATCGGGTGTCCGGTACGGTCATCGTGGACTACCAGGGAGGGGTGCCCAATCCCGACTTTCAGGATGCATCGATGCGCTACGTCGAGTATTGGCGGCATCGCGAGCACGCGGACACCACGTACGATTTTCAACGCATGGAGGCCGCACTGGCAGCCTGGCGCCAAGCTGCCCTGCGTAGCTACGCCGACGGGGCGGGGCCTTTCGCAGCCTTGGTATCGCGGGTGCTCGCCCCGAGAGCGACGCCGCAATATCTCGTGACCTTGCCCGGCCGTTCGCGGGACGCTGACTATTCACGGGTACCCATGCCCGCCTTCTATTACCAGCGGGTCATGAGAAATGCTGGAATCGAGGGATTGCCCGCCCTGCCGGACTACGCCGCCGTGGATCGGGCGCTGGAGGACCGCATTCACGGTTTGCCCCAGGCGTCTACCGCGAAACTCGCCGAGAATGCTGGACTTCTCGCCCAGATGGTGCAGCGGATCGAGGGGCGTGGCGGAAAAGTCATCTTTGTCATGTTCCCCCGGTCAGGGCTAGTGCGCGCGGCAGACGACGTGATCTATCCGCGCGCGGTATTCTGGGACCGTATCGTGCCGCTGGCCGGAGGCAAAGGCCTCTACTACGCGGACGAGCCCTCGCTCCGGGATTTCACCTGTCCGGACGGCTCGCACCTCGACGTTCGCGACAAGCGCCGGTTCACACTGGCGTTGGCGAAGGCGCTGCAGGCGCGGGGCTGGGTAAGTAAAGGAACTTGAATCGTCTCGTGTGTGTCCTGATCGGGAGTCATCGTTGAAGCGTCTAAGTATTATCATCCCCGCGAAGAACGAGGGGGCCGCCCTGCGCGACCTGCTACCGCGGGTCCGCGCGTTGCATCCCGACGCCGAGATCCTCGTCATGGATGACGGCTCGACCGACGATACGCGCGAGGCTTGCGCAGGCGCAGGGGTGACCTGCGTGTCAGCGCCGTATTCGATGGGCAACGGTGCTGCGATCAAGCGCGGCGCGAGGGCAGCGACGGGGGACATCCTCGTTTTCATGGATGGCGATGGCCAGCACGACCCGCAGGATATCTCCAGGCTCGTCGGTCGCCTCGATCAGGGCTATGACATGGTCGTCGGGGCACGCGACTGGGACAGCCAGGCTGGCGTGGGCCGCGGCCTCGCCAACACGCTTTATAACTGGCTGGCCACCCGCATGACGGGGCACGTTGTCGCCGACCTGACGTCGGGCTTCCGTGTTGCCCGCGCCGAGCGATTCCGCGAGTTCATCCATCTGCTGCCTAACGGTTTTTCGTATCCGACCACGAGCACCATGGCGTTCTTTCGCAGCGCCTACGCCGTAGCTTATGAACCCATCAAGGCGGCCCAGCGCGTTGGCAAGAGTCACATCAAGCCTTTGAAGGATGGCATCCGTTTCCTGCTGATCATCTTCAAGATCGCGACACTCTATTCGCCGTTGAAACTGTTCGTGCCCGCCAGTTTCGTCTTCTTCGCGCTCGGCCTGGCGAACTATCTCTACACGTTCCTTACCGAGGGACGCCTGACCAATATGTCGACGCTGATGTGGAGCGCCTCGGTCATCGTGTTTCTCATTGGCCTGGTGTCCGAGCAGATCACCTCGTTGATGTACGTGAAGCAGCGTGACTGAGCGAGTCACCCATGCCACGCCTTCGCCGCGCGTGCAGGTCTTCATCCCGACCTACAATCGCGCGGACCGCCTGGAAAAGGCGGTAAAGAGCGTGCTCGGCCAGAGCTGGCCAGGGCTTGATGTGATCGTGCTGGACAACCATTCCAGCGATCACACGCCAGAGGTGATGCAGCGACTCATCGCGAGCGACGTGCGGGTAAAGCATGTCCGGCATGCGGAAAACATTGGCATGCTCGCCAACTTCAATGCGATTCCCGCGCTGGTCGAGGGCGACTACTTTTGCATGCTCACGGATGACGATACGTATGAGCCTGGATTCCTTGCCACGGCGCTGGGATGGTTTGAGACGTACCCTGACCTGGGTTTCGTCGCCTGCGACGCCCCCACCAAACGGTATGGGGTCGTCCAGGGTAGCCAGCTCGACTACTGGCCAGAGGGCAGATACGCGGCAGGGGCGGGAACATTGAAATGCCTCCTGGGGCATTATCCCATTATCACCAACTGCCTGTTCAGGGCCGGCATCCGCGATGAGTTCCACTTCCATCCCGAATTGGGGAACACGGGCGACGGCTTCATACTCACCGAGATGTGCGCGAACCATCCGGTGGGTATTTCCCGCTACGTGTCGGGCAGCTGGAACAACGATGGGGACAACGCGTCGTCGCTGCAGGGATTTGACGCGAAGCTCATCACGCGAATCGCGATCGCCGAATACGCGCTTTACAGACGCCTGTTCGCGGAGGGTCGCTTTACCAGGCGTTGCCTCGTTGTTGCATGGTTCAAGCGCGGCCTGAGTGTATTGGTCGCCGCCGATCGCGGCGGTTTCAAGGCGCTTCGCGCCGATACATCTATCGATCGAGCTTTTGGATCGATATTTCGTGCCGCGCTGTCAGCGGCCGCAGCGACCCATGTGATCCGGTTCTTCCCGTGGCTGCTTTCGCTGTGGCGCAAGCATTCGAAGTCGCGCGTTCGGCGCGCGGGCGACCGGGCTACGCGTCCATCGTCACATCAATAGCGGAGATTCGGACGTACATGAAAGCGGTCATTCTTGCAGGCGGCCTGGGGACGCGGATCTCGGAAGAGACCCACCTGCGGCCGAAACCCATGATCGAGATCGGCGGAAAGCCGATCCTCTGGCACATCATGAAGATGTACTCGGCACATGGAGTCAACGACTTCGTAATCTGCTGCGGGTACAAGGGCTACTTGATCAAAGAATACTTCGCCAACTACTTCCTGCACTCGTCTGACGTGACGTTCGACATAGCAAGAAATACGATGGAAGTGCATGAGCGCCATGCGGAGCCCTGGCGCGTCACTCTCGTCGACACCGGCGACTCGACCATGACGGGTGGACGCCTTAAGCGCGTTGCTCCCTATCTCGAGGGTGAAGATGCTTTCTGTTTCACCTACGGTGACGGTGTATCTGATCTCGATATCGGGGCTTCCATCGCCTTCCATCGCGAGCAGGGCAAGCTAGCTACGATAACGGCGGTACGCCCGCCCGGACGTTACGGTGCGCTCCGTCTGGATGCCCATCGGGTCGAAGGCTTCATCGAGAAGCCAGACGGCGACGGCAGCTGGATCAACGGAGGGTTTTTCGTACTGTCACCCAAGTGCGTGGATCTGATCGCCGATGACACCACAACCTGGGAAGCGGCGCCGCTATCCACGCTGGCGAAAACAGGCGAACTGGTCGCCTACGAGCACGTCGGGTTCTGGCAGGCGATGGACACCTTGCGCGAGCGCACTTTGCTCGAGCAACTCTGGTCGTCGGGGCAGGCGCCGTGGAAAGTGTGGTGAGCCCGCTGCACCGAAGCGACTGGGAAGGGCGGTCAGTCTTCCTCACCGGGCATACGGGGTTCAAAGGCAGCTGGCTGGTGCTCATGCTGGAGGGGCTCGGTGCCCGTGTGCACGGCTATGCGCTCGATCCCGATGCGGGGACGTCGATGTTCGGCGTCGCAGGCATCGAGGCGTTGATGGCGTCGGACACCCGTGCCGATCTGGCCGATCGCGACCGCGTCGCCGCGGCCATGAAGGCCGCGGTGCCCGACCTGGTATTGCACCTGGCGGCCCAGCCCTTGGTCCGGGAAAGCTACAAACAGCCGGTCGGCACCTTCGCGACGAACGTTATGGGCACGGCACACGTGCTGGAGTCGGTTCGGTCGATATCCTCGGTGAGAGCCGTCGTCGTTGTCACCACCGACAAGGTCTATGAAAACGATGGCCGCGGCACGCCGTTCGCGGAAGGCGACCGGCTCGGCGGCGACGATCCCTACAGCGCCAGTAAGGCTGCGGCGGAGATCGTGACTGCGAGCTATCGTCACAGCTTTTTCCGTGATCCTGGGGCCGCTCGCGTTGCCACGGCGCGCGCGGGCAACGTCATCGGAGGGGGGGACTGGGCGCCGGCCAGACTCGTACCGGACTGCATGCGTGCATTTGCCGAGGGGGCTCCCGTCCACCTGCGTTACCCGATGGCCACCAGGCCCTGGCAGCACGTGCTGGAACCGCTTACAGGTTACCTGATGCTCGCACAGGCACTGATCGCTGGCGAGGGAGTCGCGCATGCCTGGAACTTCGGGCCCCCCGAGAGCGACCAGGCGGCGGTCGGTGACGTGGCAGAACGGGTGGCGCGGCTGTGGGGCGCCGATGCGAAGGTACTCGTTGACAATGTGACCGCACATCCCCACGAGGCCGGGCTTCTCGCGCTCGACAGCACGCGCGCGGTGCGCGAACTGGCATGGCGGCCACGATGGCCTCTCCAGCGCGCGCTCGGCGAAACGGTCTCCTGGCAGAAGCACTGGCTGGCCGGCGGAGACATGCAAACATTCAGCCGCGAACAGATCGCGGCCTATCTGGAATCGACAGCGTCATGAGCGACCGTTTCATCCACGTCCACGAACCGCTCCCAGGCCTGCACGTCTTCGAGAGGGTGCGAATGGGCGACGCCCGGGGCTTCCTCGAGCGTATCTACGACGCGGACGGCGAAGGAGACCTCCTGCCGTTCGCCCGGGTGGCTCAGGTCAACCGTACGCTGACTGCACAGGCGGGTACGGTCCGTGGCATGCATTTCCAGCGACCGCCGTTCGCTGAGGTAAAGCTCGTGCATTGCACTCACGGCAGCGTGTTTGATGTCGCGGTGGATCTTCGCGAAGGTTCGCCGACTTTCCTGCACTGGCATGCCGAGGTACTCAGTGAACGGAACTGGCGCGCGATGCGTATCCCGGAAGGTTTCGCGCATGGCTTCCAGAGCCTTGAGGCGAACAGCGAACTGATCTACGTGCACAGCCAGTCTTATCGCGCGGGGGCAGAGGATGGCGTGGGGCCATTGGACCCGTGGCTCGCCATCGATTGGCCGCTTGAGATCGCGTTGATTTCGGAGCGTGACACGAATCACCGTCTTCTCGATGCAGATTTCCAGGGGGTGGCTGTATGAAATGCAGGCATTGCGGGCAAGCACTCACCGAGCAGCTGATCGATCTGGGTAGCGCTCCTCCGTCCAACGCATACCTCACCCGTCAGGGCCTGGCTGCACCCGAGAAGTGGTACCCGCTGAACGTGCTCGTCTGCACGCACTGCTGGCTCGTGCAGACCGAGGACTTTGCCCAGGCAGACGAATTGTTTGATGCGGAGTACGCCTATTTCAGCGGCTTCTCGACAAGCTGGCTCGCACACTGCGAAACCTATGCCGCGGCCATGGTCGAGCGCTTCGGGTTGGGTGGCGAATCCCTCGTCGTGGAAGTCGCAGCGAACGATGGGTCCTTGTTAGGTTGCTTTCACGATCGCGGCATTCCCAGCCTCGGCGTCGAGCCGACGGCGAGCACCGCAGCGAGTGCGCGCGCTCGTGGGTTGGACATCGTCGAGGCATTCTTCGGCGTCGGCCTCGCTCGCGACCTCGTGCAACGTGGACATCGTGCCGCGCTCACCGCGGCGAACAACGTGCTGGCCCATGTCCCCGACATCAACGACTTCGTCGGTGGATTCGCTGTGCTGCTTGCGGACGATGGCGTCGCGACGTTCGAGTTCCCGCACCTGCTCAACCTCGTACGCGAGCGGCAGTTCGATACCATCTATCACGAGCACTATTCTTATCTTTCATTGCTGGCCGTTGCTCGCATTTTTGCCGCCAACGGCCTGGCAGTCTTCGATGTGGAGACGCTCCCTACTCATGGCGGCAGCCTGCGGGTTTACGCGCAGCGCGCCGACAGTGGCGTCCGTCCGGAAGGACCAGGTGTGGCGCTCACTCTGAACAAGGAGCGCGAGGCCGGTATGGACCAGGTTGGTTTCTACCAGCGCTTCCAGCGGCAGGCAGAAACGGTCAAGGACGATTTTCTTGCCTTTCTGATCGAAGCTCGCCGCGAAGGTAAGCGCGTCGCTGCCTATGGCGCGGCAGCCAAGGGCAATACGCTACTGAACTTCGCCGGTGTCCGTCCGGATCTGATCGCCTTCGTGGTCGATCGCAATCCGAGCAAGCAGGATAAGTACATGCCGGGCAGTCGCATTCCCATCCGTGGTGAGGATGCATTGCGCGAAGAACAGCCGGATTACATCGTACTGTTGCCCTGGAACCTGCGTAGCGAACTCGTTCAGCAGCTCGACTACGTCCATGAATGGGGCGGGCGCTTCGTTACCGCCATTCCCACACTTACGGTGTTCGACGCCCGAGGCGGGTAGCATCCATGGGGCTGCGCCGGAACATCGTTGCGAATTACGTCGGCGCTGGCTGGAACGCGCTGATGAATGTCGCCTTCGTTTCGGCGTACATCCACCATCTCGGTCCCGCGGGCTACGGCCTGATCGGTGTTTTCACGTTGTTGCTCGGCCTTATGGCGTTGCTCGACCTGGGCATGGCGCCGACTGTCAGTCGCGAGCTTGCCAGGTTGGGGGCATTGGAGCCGAAGGGCGCCGCGGCGCGTATGTTGCTGCGCGGGGCCGAGCTGGTCGCGACGGTCCTGGGCATTGTCGTGGCGATCGTCATCGTCGTGGCAAGTCCGTGGCTCGCATCGCACTGGCTCGACACCCGCGGTCTGCGGCAAGACGATGTCACGTTCGCGCTCCGTGTCATGGGGCTGCTTGTCGGGCTGCGGATTCTCGAGAACGTCTACCGCAGTGCGCTCATCGGTCTTCAGCGTCAGGTCGTCCTCAATGCGATCCTTGCGGTATCGGGCACCCTGCGTAATGGTGGCGCCTTCGTCGTCGTCGCCTGGATCGCACCGGATGTTCGCGCGTTTTTCCTGTGGCAACTGGCTACGGGGGCCGCCACGGTCGTCGCGTTCGGCGTGGCGGTCTATCTCGGGCTGAGCGAGAACGTGCGTCCTCAGCGATTCTCCTTTGCGCCCCTGCGGGCAACCTGGCGGTTTGCCGCTGGCACGATGGTCGTGGCCAGCCTCTCGATCGTGTTGGGCAACCTCGACAAGATCCTGCTCACGCGTCTCTTGCCTCTCGATGCGTTCGGGTATTACGCACTGGCCGTGGTGGTTGCACAGGCGCCCTTGGGGTTGATCACGCCCGTCGCACAAGCGTTCTACCCTCGCTTCATCCAGCTTCATGCGTCCCATGACGAGCGCCTGGCTGTGCTCTATCACACAGCGAGCCAGGGGGTCTCGGTCCTGATCGGAACGGCAACCGCCTTTCTTGTCCTGCTCGGGCGGCCTGTATTGCAACTGTGGTTGCACGACCCTGTGACCGTGGATCGTGTGGTCGGCCTCGTGGCCGTGCTGGCTACAGGAAGCATGCTCAACGGCATCATGACTTTGCCGTATTTTCTGCAGTTGGCAGCGGGCTGGACCCGGCTCACCATCCGCGTCAACCTCGTCGCGGTATGCCTGGTGGTTCCCGCGCTGGCGTTGCTGGTTCCTGTGTACGGGGGCATGGCGGCAGCGTGGATCTGGCTTTGTCTCAATGCGGGATATGTGCTGGTCGCAGTTCCCCTGATGCACCGTCGCCTGTTGCGCGGTGAACTTGGCCACTGGTACCTCAACGATGTCTTGCCACCGGTGTTGGCGGCCACGGTCGTCGGTGCAGGCTGGCGCTGGATGTCCCTGCCGGTCCCGGCGGGCGTCGGCGGCTGGGCAATGCTGACGTTCGAAGGCTGCGTCATGCTGGCGGCTGCCAGTATCGCGAGCCCGGCGGTGAGGCAGCGGTTAGGTCAGTGGCGCACGCGCGGCACGCCGTAGCGCAGCAGCATCGACAGCTTTCGCGGCAACGGAGCAAACGTTGACAGGTAGCGGCCGAGGCCGACTTTCTTCAGGCTCATGTTGCGAGCGCGATGCGACATCAAGGGGCGCCACTCCGCGCGTAACTGTCGAGGGACATTGAGATAGATCTCGTCGAAGATCCGCCAGTCACGGCGAAGCAGGGCGAGCAGCACACCTTCGGTCATGAGTAGTGCGAGGTGCAGGGCCAGCAGGGGCCAGACCATGATTCCGGGCGTGCACGTGATCATGGCGAACGTTTTGTTTCGTTCGCTGAGTCGGCGCCGCTTGAGCGTCGTGATGAGCGCGTTGCCTGTTACGCGATTGCCGCCGAAGGTCTTGCCCTGCCAGTGCCGGTAGCCGCTCTGCGCGAGGGCGATGACATGGCCGCCGTGCAGGCGTGCAAGGCAACACAGGTACAGATCTTCACCGATGGATTCCATCCACTCCGGAAATCCCCCGAGTTCGTGCCACGTATCGTGCGCGATCCAGAGGCAGGCGCCGATCGTCATGGCGACGTCCCGTGTTCCCTCGCGCACGTTGGGTATCGGGTTGTAGAACGGGTCGAGCGCGCACCCCCGGTCGATGAGCGTGCCATCCTGCCAGTCGTACTGCGGGAGTGTCAGGACGCTGCCCTTGCCATGGATGGTCGATGCTTCAAGCAATACCTCGATGGCATCGGGCAGCAGGGCGGCGTCGTTGTTCAGCAGCAAAAGGAAGGGAGCATTTGCAACCTCCGCCATGCGGTTGTTGCCGATGCAAAAGCCCACGTTGGACTCACTCGCGAGCACAGCTACCTGGGGATAGCGTTCGCGCAGGAAGGCGACGGAGTCATCGGTCGATGCATCGTCATGCACGACGATCTCAATGCCGCCGCCAAATGTCTGTGAGAGCAACGAGTCGATGCAATCGCCGAGCAGGTCGCGGCCGTTGTAGTTGGCGATGCAGACCGTGCAGGCTGGATCGGCCGGACCATCTATGGCTCGGTGGAGCGATACCATCGCCAGGCCCCCTCGATACCTTCGCGCAGGCTTTTCCGCGCCGACCATCCGAAGCGCGCCTGCGCCTTACTCACGTCGACCGCGACATGGATGGCATCCACGGCGCGAGGTTCGTGGTAGACCCTCGACAGTGGGAGCCCGGCCACGTCTTCCATGATCGCGAATAGCTCGTTGAGACTGGTGCTGCATCCACTGGCCGCGTTGAAGACGTCCATGCCAGGCACGGAGGACGCCTTGGTGGCTGCGACGCACAGCTCGACAAGGTCGTCGACATGGATGTAGTCGCGGGTCTGCGATCCATCGCCCCAGACGTCCATGGCGTGCGCGTGTCGCATATGCCAGAACACGTTTGGAATGACGCCGAAACCACGACTCGTCACCTGCCCTGGCCCGTAGACATTCGACGGGCGTAGCACCCTCGCGGATCCACCGAATTGTGCACACCATGCACCCACGAAGGCTTCCGCCGCGGTCTTGCTAGCACCGTGGTAAGAACGCGGACCGGTGACGTCGGTTTCGGTCGATGCCTTGCCCGCCGGGACATACAGCGACCCCGCCGACGAGAAGTAAATGAGCTGCGTTTGTGGTTGCGACTGCATCGCTTCCAGCAAGGTGAGCAAGTGCATCAGGCTAACAGCCTCTGCAACGGGCCTCCCGGCGGACCCTGCCGGCGTGGATACACTGGCAAGGTAGATCACGGTGTCGACGGACTCCAGCAGCGAACGCCAGGCATCCACGGACGGTGTCTCTTCGGCGCTCCAGTGGATGGATGGGTGGGACACGCCGAGAGCTCGCCGGGTGATGGCGGTGACCTGACTTCCGTCTTCCGCGAGCCGCTGTACAAGATGCCGGCCGATAAAGCCGCCTGCGCCGACGACGAGGATCGACTGATTCATGACGATGTCCCGAGTAGTGACTCATACACGGAGGCGTAGCGGGAGCCTGCATCGTTCCAGTTGCCGAAGCGCTGCTTAGCCCAGTCGCGGGCACGACCCGACATGGAGGCCTGCGTCGCTGTCGCTTCAAGCCGTTCGACGGCCTCAGCATAGCCCTCGCGGTTGTCGCACAGCATGCCGGTCACACCATGTTCGACGATGCTCGCGTGTGCGGGCATGTCCGAAGCGACGATCGGCAAGCCCGAGGCCATGGCCTCCAGCATCGTCTGGGGCCGACCTTCGGCGTGGGTGCTCAGCGTGATCAGGCCCTGGGCTTGCGGGAACCACGTCGAGGCGAGTGCATCGGGGGTGGCTGCGCCGTGGTAGTGCACCCAGTCGGGTACCACGATCTGTTCTTGCATGGGGCCGAAAAGATGAAGTTCGCGCGCCTTGCCACGAAATACTGGCTCGGACCAGTCGAACAATGGCCCGAGCTTATTCGCGGTGAGGCGGGTGACCGCCATCCAGCGGGCTGGAACGGCCGGTGCGCGTTCGATCGCGTACCAGCGGTCGTCGATACCGAACGACACAGGTACGACTCGCGCGAGGTCGCCAAAGGCACGTTCGAGGACAGGCACCATCCATTCGGCGTTCGGGCAGAGCGCGACCTGACGCCCTCGCATGATCCGCCGGAGCAGGGTGCGCATCAGCGGAAGCCTCAGCAGGTTCAGGTCGTTGCCGAGCACTGAAATGACGACCGGCTTACCGTCAGCCGGCAACGGAAGCGCCGACTGAAGCCAGTTGACGTGATACAGATTAGTCGCCGGCTCGCGCCGGTAGCAGCGGTACAACATGTGCAGCAGCTTCAGTGGCGTGGATGGCGCACGCCAGCCTTGTTGTCGCATGAGGTGTGATATGCCGCCGGCTTTCATCAGTTCATGCAGCCATGCCTTTTCGTCGGGCGTGGCAGCATAGGTAACATGCGGTGGCAGTTCGCCCGGTGGCGCCCACAGACGCAACGAAACGTTTTCGCGGCGACCGATCGCGCCCGCCAGGTGGCGAATGAAGACGCCTCGCCAGTCCCCGCCGTCTGCAGGATACGAGGTGCTTGTCATGAACACGTTCATGGGCTGATCACCGGGTGGAAGCGGGCGATGAGGCCGCGCTTGCGGCGCGCGCCGCCTCGATCTGTTTTTGCAGGGGTGCGATCGTCGCATCCAGGCGGCCACCGACGTTGAGCGACCGAAGGCGCGCCATCTGGTCGTCCGCTACCTTGCGATCGCCCATCGCCAGGGCGAACCTGAGCGTCGTGACGTGGTAAGCAGGTTCGGCGGGTTCTTTCTCAGTGGCGAGCCTGATCATTGCGTAGCCGAGCGTGTGGTCGTCGAGGCCACTCCATGCGAAGTCGGCGTACGCCGCCAGCAGTCGAGAATGCGGCGCGGGGTGGGACAGCGCCGCCTGGTACACGTCGAGTAGTTTATTGAATGGCAAATCGCAACCTTGCTGAAGTGCGCAGGTTGCCAGCGACATGATGGCGCTCTCGTCCTCGATGCTTACCGGGCCAGTCCGCAGCTTGGCTTCCATGCTCGCCCACCACGCGTCCTTGATGGGCTGATGCAGTTTCGCCGCGAAGAAGATCAGGGCCTGCTCCGCCAGCGTGGACGATCGGGGCAGCGCCGCGGCTTTCTCCAGGGCAGCGTACGCCGGCTGCACGAACGGGGACGTTGGCCGGTAGCCGGACGCGATGACATAGGTGCGACCGAGCTCGTATTGCGCACGCGGCGAGTCCGGTGCTCGAATGGCGAGTTCCTGAGCGAGCGACAAGGGATTGGCCCAGCGCGTCGCCGTAAAAGCCGTCATGCCGAGATAGTAAGCGCCGAGGACGGCGAGCCCCAGGATGGTCGCCCGGCGCCTGGGCGACTGAATGCCGGTCGCGTCGTCGGCGCGTGCGAGGGTAACGAGTGCCAGCGCCAGTCCAAGACTCGAGAAATAATTACGGTGTTCGTAAATCAGTTCGAGCGGAATGATGGTGGCCGTCAAGGTATGACAAGCAAAGAACAAGGCGATGCCGAGCGCCACGAGCGGCTTCCGCTTTCGAAGCAGCCACGCAGTCATTGCCAGCGCGGCGAGCGCGAGCGCGGAGACCAGCGTGGTCCACGGCTGCAACCACCCCGTGGAGACGATGAAATCGTCGTGATAGAAGGAGAGGTTTGGCGGCGTCGGAAGCAGCGTCCACGCAATGTAGTCGACGACAATGCGGCATTCGCTGAGGAGTCGCTCCGGCATGGTGAAGCTGCGCGGTGCCCATGTCGCATGGGTAAACAGCGACGGAACGACCATGATCGAGCCGGCGATGAAGGGCAGCACCAGCACAAGCAAGAAGAAGGTGATGACGGAGCGACTGGTGCGCACCGAACCGTCCTGGCGAGCATGACCTTGCCCTCGGAAGACAATCACTTCGATGATCGCGGCGTACAACGGCGTGAGGATGGCTGTCTCTTTGCAGAGAAGGCCAAACGCCGATCCCAGTACGATGCTGGTCGCCGCAACGGCGATGCTGCGCCCTCGCAGCAGCATGTCGCGTCGACCGGCGACGTAACCGAGCAATGCCAGAAGGACGAAGAGGTTGGCGAGACTCTCCATGCGCTGGACCACGTAGAGCACGGCCGTGACATTGATCGGCATCACGAGCCACAGGGCTGCCGCCATGGCGGCTAGCGCTTCGTCCCGGCGACGGGGCTCTCTCGTCGCTCCGGCGGACAACAGGCGTAGCAATGCGAAGGCCGCTATCCCGTTCAGCAGGTGGATGACGATGTTCGTCGCCTTCATGGCCGCCGGATCCGCGCCGCTGATAAGGTAGTTCATCGCGAAACTGAGCGAGGCGAGGGGACGCTTGAATTCGCTCGACGGTGACGACAATGCGGCGTTTAGAAGCGCAGGAACCGACCAGGTTGTTACATGAACCCCCTCGTTGTCGACGATGTTGGGAAAGTCGTCGAAGAGGAAGCTTCCCGATATGCCCGGCGCATATGCCGCCGCAGTCCCGAGTAATGCGGCCAGCAGCCAGAACCATGGGCGTGACCTGAGGCCAGCTACGAAGCGGAATGTCATGAGCAACCTTGAGACTACGACAGGGAGGGCTCGCCCCAGAATGCGAGCGGCTCATAGTCGGGATAAGGGTAGTGGCCGAGATTCATCGTGATCGATGCATGGCGCGCCGCGATATGTTGCTCAACCAGCCGCCGGATCGAAACAGGTTGGCCGCTACAGATATTGAACACGCCATCGTCCCTGGTGTGGACGATGGTTTGAAGTTGCCGGGCGACATCTTCAACGGCAAGGTAGTCGCGCAGCTGCTCGCCGCCGCTCATGTTGAACGTCGCGTCGCCGCGGTCGATAGCCGCGTCCAGCTGCGCCAGAATCGAGCGGGTGTCCTGTCCCTTGCCGTGCATGTAGAACAGGCGTGCCCACTGCAGGGTGAAAGGCAGCTCGTCGCGAAGAAAGCCAAGCTGACGTCGCAGCATATCCTTGGCCATGCCATACGGATTGGAGGGGCGCGGCTCAGTCGTGGCGGCAAGCCGGCCGCTCTGCATGCCGTATTCGAAACAGGTTCCCGCCACAAGGACCTGGTTCACGCCAAGCCCAACCATCTGCTTGATGAAAGCGTAGCTCCATGGAAGGTTCTCCTCCAGGTGGAACAGCGATCGGTAGTTGGGCAAACCGGGCCACGCCAGATGGATCAAGAGGGCGCCAGGGCGAGGCCGAAAATCGCCTGCGCCTTGTCTCAGTTCCATCGGCACGAACCGGACGCCGTCGAATCCGTCGAGGTCGCGCGCCTTGTCCTTGTCGCGACCCATGGCGATGACGTCACAGCCGTTCGCGACGAGAAGCGGCACCAGATGGCGACCAACGAAGCCCGTGGCGCCGCTGACGATGACTTGTCGGGAATCGGCAGTTTCGAGGGGAATGTCGTTCATGCGCGCCACTTTAACCGGCAATTCGCGGCGACAACAGCGCTACTCATGCGGGGTGGTCAACTGTGGCACGGAACCCTTCTCATCCTGCTTCCGTGCCTGTTCCGTCAAAGCACCTCGAAGGTGTTCGATCTCATTGGGCCAATACCGTTCTTGTCGCAGGATTAGTGCGTGGATCCATGCCATGCCGTCCATGGGTGAAGCGGCCGGCTTGGCAGGAAGCGTTTCGAACAGCGCGAGATGCCGTAATCCCCGGTCTGGGTACCCGGCGCTACCCAGGAGGGCCGCTTCATTCAAGGCGACTTTGGCGGTCGGCTCCTCGGCGAGCGCTTGTGCAAACAACGTCTGCGCCTGGGCGGGCTCGCCTGCGCGTAGCGCCATGCTGCCACGCAGGTGCGCAATGTCCTGCCGGCGGCCGGGCAAGGCTGCGACGCGAGGGTTGCTCGCCGTGGCATCGACAAGGTCGCGCAGGGCAACCTCGTTCAGTCCCGGGCACGGTGAACTGGAAAGGCTGTCGATGCGCCATTGGAACCACCCGGTAAGAAGGCCCCCCGGATCGCGCGGTGCTATCGCGAAGGCACGAGCGGCGTAGCGCAGATCAGGCGTGGCGACGCCACCCGTCGCGCAATGGATGTCGATAAGGTTGATAGCGACCTGCGGCTCAGCCGCGAACTGAATGCTGGCTTTGTCAATCCGCTTTCGAGCGGCTCGTAAGAGTCCGCGCGAGTATTCGGTGCGGGCTGCATTGGCCTGGGCGCGAGGCGATTCGGGCTGCAGATCCGCCCATACGGTCGCTTGCGACAGTTGGTCTCCCCAAAGTGCGGCCTGCGACCGGGTCAGGAGAAAGAGGCCGGCCAGGAGGATTAAGGGTAGACCGCGTCGTAGCCACGCATAGCGCGACGAGACGATAGCCACGGACAAGGGCCAGAACATCAGCGCAGCGGGAAGATAGTTTCGGTGTTCGAAATAGAGTTCCAGCGGGACCGATGTCGATTCCAGTACATGGCCGGCGAGGAAGAAGAGGGCCGCGACTGCAACCGAGGGATAGCGACGACGAACGGCGATTGCTGTCCCGAAGAGAACAATCCATGCCAGTGGAGGCAGCCAGGCATACCAGGGATCGATGAGGGAGTTTGCCGGAGCGAGCTGGTCGTGGAAGAACGCACCGCCAGCCGGCCGCAGTAACCACAGCCTCGCGAGGTAGTCGAAGAGGATGGCAGGCTCAGAAATCAGGCGCTGACCGATGGTCCAACCGCGGGCGGGTAGTGGTGGCGCGCCGATGTTGGATACCGCCAACCACGCAAGCACGGTCAATAGCAACGCGCTCGGCAGCACGAGAGCCAGGCGCACATGTCGGGCGTAGCGTTCGGCGGTCCGCTGCTCAAGCGGCGGCAGCGTCACTTCGATCGCCAGGATGAGCAAAGGGATAACGACGCCGTTTGCCTTGCACAGGATGGCGAGCACGGTGGCGCCGCCTGCGCCCAGATAGAGCCATGCTGCGGCGCGTGGAGACTCTCGGGCGAACGCATCACGCGCTACGAGCCAGGCGATCAGCGCGAGGAAGGCGAAGGTACTCGCGAGCATCGCTTCGCGTTGAACGACGTACAACACCGTCGACACGAGAAATGGATGCAGGGCCCACAAGGCCGCTGCGAACCAGGCGGCCGCACGCGAGCGGGAGCCAGGTAGTCCGTAGCGTTTCCCGAGGAGTGTGAGGAGGCAGCCCAGCAATAACGCGTTGGCGAGGTGGATCGCGAGATTGGTGAGCTTGAAAGGAAGGGGGGCAGCGGGCCAGTCGCGCGCGTTCAGGGCAAAACTGACCAGGGCTAGCGGACGTCCCGTGGGGTCGGCCGTCCCCGAGGTGACGTAGCGAATAAAGCTGCCTATGTCGCTGATCGGCCCACTCGCACCCAACGCGGGAAGACTGGCCCAATCGTCGAACAGGAAGGGGCCATTGAGGCCCGGCAGGTAAGCGAGCACCGTCGCGACGATGATCGCAGCCACCAGGAAAAGTGTGGCTCGGACTCCGGACATTAGGGCGCGACCATGAAAAAGGGGCCGGAAGCCGGCCCCTTTTTTCAGTCCCGCAGCTTGCCTTACTTGCGGCAAGCGGTCGGCAGGAACTGGTCGGCAACGTACGTGCCCTTACTGCCCGCGCCGGTGCTAGCCGCCTTGCAGTTCCAGGCAATGGTGCCGCCGTTGTCATAGGGCGACAGGACAATGACGCTCCCGTTGATCTTGAGGTTGGCTTCCTGCGGGGCCGTATTGCTGAATGTGGCAACGATGATGCCGCCAGCCGCATTGACCTTCGAAACGTACTTGCCCAGGATCGAAATGTCGGTGGCCAGGCCGGCGGAGCCGTTCTGCGTCGGCCACGTGCCCTTGTTGTTGTAGTACTCAGCAACGGCCGTCTTGGCACCGTCAGCGAGGTTCATACCTTCCGACACCTGGGTGCGGATGATGTAGTTCTGGTACTGCGGGATGGCGATAGCAGCCAGGATCGCGATGATGGCGACCACGATCATCAGTTCGATGAGCGTGAAGCCCTTCTGGACGTTCTTCATGGAGTTTCCTCGTTGGTGTTGACTAACCGAAAAAAAAGTGACGCCCCCTGAGCCCTAGCACCTCACCCGTAACCGGGGTCAGACGCTCCCTCACTTGCCTTTGGTCAGGAACGACCAGGAAGCTCGCCGCAAAGCCTGCACTGAATATGCCATGGCTCCCGCGACCGGCGTATTGCCTCATATTTGCCGGTGCTGGGATTGTGCATCCTGTCACGCTTGCAGATCAACAGGAAAATTTCGCTGATTCAGTGGGTTGGAAGTGACTCTTGGGGTGACGCAGAGGGTCACATCGTGACATTTAAGGTCAGCTTTTTCGGCAGGCGGTGGGTAAGAATCGTGGGTCGATCGTCCCGTTACATGCCCAGGAAATAGTCCCGCCGGTGTTGATCGGAGAAAGTTGCAGCGTGGATGTACGAAGGTTTTCGTTGGTCTCGGCCATCGCGTACTTCACCGTGATGATGCCGGTGTCTTCGATCTTGACCGACGACACGTACTTGCCAGTCATCGATGCGGCAGTAGGAAGTCCGGCCGACTCATTCGAAGACGGGTACTGTCCCTTGTCGGTGAGAAAGTCCCAGATCGCCGCCTTAGCGCCAGAGGCAACGATGAAGCCCTCCGAGGCCTGCGTGCGCACGATGTAATCCCGATACGCCGGGATGGCAATGGCAGACAGGATCGCGATGATCGCCACGACGATCATGAGTTCGATCAAGGTGAAGCCTGCTGAGACGCGGCTGTTGGACATATAAAGGTTCCCCTGTGACCGGCGACGTTCAGCACGTTTCGTACCAATGTGAATTCCGGCGTGCGGGTGCACGTAGAAAGCGTGACGCACGTCTTTAAAAAGACATTCGCTTGCACCCCGGCTTACACCCCCGTACCGTCCTCCCCCAGCACAACCCCAAGGGAGCCCCCATGAAACCACTTCTCGCCGCGCTGGCCCTCGCGCTGGCGTCCGGCCCCGTCCTGGCCGCCGACGCCGATAGCGCCGCCCCGCATCCTTTCTCCATCCGCGACCTGGTCATGATGGACCGCGTCGGGGATCCGCAGCTGTCGCCGGATGGGCGCTATGCGCTCTTTACCGTGCGCGCCACGGATTACGCCGCCAACAAGGGCGTGACCTCCATCTATGTGATGGACCTCAATAAGCCGCCCCAGCCGGTCAAGGTAGTTGAAAAGGGTTCGTCGCCGCGCTGGGCGCCGGATGGTAAGTCCATCTTCTATTCGGCGCCGAAGGATGGGGTGGCCCAGGTCTGGCATCGCGCTTTCGACGCCGATAACGCCAAGGGCCTGGCCCTGACCGTCCGTACGGGCGATGCCGTAACCACGGCCCCGCTCGATGTCGGCTCGTTCAAGCTTTCGCCGGACGGCTCGAAGCTGCTCCTGAGCTACGAGGTCTTTACCGACTGCGCCGACCTGGCCTGCACCAAGGAGCGCCTCGACGGTCGCGAGAAGGACAAGTCGACAGGCACCGTCTACGACAAGCTCTTCGCCCGCCACTGGGATACCTGGGCCGACGGCCGTCGTAACCAGCTCTACATTGCTGACGCCAATAACGCCTCGCAGCCGGTGCTGCTGAGCAAGGGTATCGACGGCGACGTGCCGAGCAAGCCTTTCGGCGGGGAAGACGAGTTCACCTTCTCGCCGGACGGCAAGACCGTGTACTTCGATGCACGCATTGCCGGCAAGACCGAACCGTGGTCGACCAACTTCGATGTCTATAGCGTGCCTGCCGATGGGTCCTCGGCTCCGACGAATCTCACGGCCGACAACCTGGCATGGGATGCGAACCCCGTGGTGTCGCCGGACGGCAAGACCCTCTTCTATACGGCCATGAAAGATCCCGGCTCGGAAGCTGACCGTTTCGGCATCTGGGCGCTGGACATCGCCTCGGGCTCGAAGCACGAAATCGATCCTTCGTGGGACCGCTCCGCCGGAACCCTCACGGTGTCGGCAGATGGCAAGACCCTCTACACGACCACGGACGACAACGGCCAGCATCCGCTGTTCGCCATCGACGTGGCGACGGGCAAGGCGACCACGCTGGTAACCGACGGCTCGGTCAGCGGGTACTCGATCAGCGGCAACAAGATGCTTCTGACGCGCGACGACCTGAAGCACCCGGCCGATCTGTATACGGCCGGTACGAACGGCAAGAGCCTGAAGCAGGTCTCCCATTTCAACGCCAAGCGCATCAAGAGCGCACAGACCGGCGACTTCGAGTTCTACACGTTCAAGGGTGCGAACGGCGACACCGTGCAGGGCTATGTGGTCAAACCGGTGGGCTACAAGAAGGGTAAGACCTATCCGGTCGCCTTCGTCATCCACGGTGGTCCGCAAGGTGCGATGACCAACAGCTGGAGCTATCGCTGGAACGCCCAGACGTACGCAGGGCAGGGCTTCGCTGTGGTCACGGTGAACTTCCACGGTTCCACCGGTTATGGTCAGAAGTTCACCGACGCCATCTCGGGTGACTGGGGCGGCAAGCCGCTTGAAGACCTCAAGCTCGGCTGGAGTGCTGCGCTTTCCAAGTACAACTTCCTCGATGGCGATCGCGCGTGCGCCCTTGGTGCAAGCTACGGCGGCTACATGGTTTATTGGATCGCCGGTGTATGGAACCAGCCGTGGAAGTGCCTCGTCGACCACGATGGTGTCTTCGACGCACGCGCCATGTACTACGACACGGAAGAGCTCTGGTTCGAAGAGAAAGAAAACGGTGGTACGCAGTACGACCATCCGGAAAACTACGAGCGCTTCAATCCGATAAACCACGTGAAGGACTGGCGCGTACCGATGCTCGTCATCCACAGCGGCAAGGACTTCCGCATTCCGGAAACGCAGGGTTTGGGCGCGTTCACCGCGCTGCAGCGTCGTGGCATCCCGAGCAAGCTGTTGCACTTCCCGGATGAGAACCATTGGGTACTCAAGCCGCAGAACAGCGTGCAGTGGCATGAGACGGTGAATGCGTGGTTGAAGGAGTGGACGGCTCCTCAGGCCAAGTAAGGCTGCGTGAAGACGGCGCCCATAGGGTGCCGTCTTTTTTCTTGCGGTACGTATCGAATACTTAGGGGCTGTCTTGGAAAGCAAGAATCAAAGGTACGAGCCAGGGCTCGACCATATCCGTGCCTTTGCGGCATCGTGGATCGTTGTGTATCACGCGTTTCAGTTGATATCCGCGAAGCTGATCCATGATGCTCCGTTCGACCCCTACCAGGACTGGGTGATCAGCCCGAATCCGCTTTCCGCGTTGATCACCGAGGGGCATACCGCTGTCGGCCTCTTTATGGTGTTGAGTGGCTTCGTTCTCGCGCGCGCCGCGATTGGCTCGGAGGTGGACTACTGGAAGTTCATCAAGAATCGTTTGCTGCGCATCTATCCGATGTTCATCGCGATCGTTTTCGCGGGCGTGGCGTTGACGGGCGGTACCGTTTCGCTGGATGCATTGCTCATGACACTGATTCCACTCGGGTCGGTGCATGCCATGGCCAACCTCGGTCCGTTCGCGAACTCGCTTTGGGCGGTTTCGGTCGAGTTTCAGTTCTACCTTCTTTTTCCTTTCCTGATGGTGTTCCTCGCTCGCCGAGGACCCCGTCAGTTGTGGCTTATCATTCTCGCGGCCATCGCGCTTCGGGCACTCGTTTTCGGGTCGGGCGGTGACATGCGTTATGTTCCGTACTTCACAATCATCGGTCGAATCGATGAGTTCCTGCTTGGCATCCTGGCCGCGCACTTCGTGGCATCCCGACGGTCGCTGTCGCCCTGGCTGATGATCCCCATGCTGGCCGTGTGCGTAGGTGTTCTCTTTGCATACAATCAAGGGCATGGCTACGTATCTAACGCGCCATGGAAGCTGATCTGGCCAACCGTCGAGGGACTCATGTGGGCCGCCTTTATCGCGATCTATTTGTCCGTGTGTCGGTACATGCCGGCGCCGGTTTCGCGACTGCTTTCCGCTCTTGGAACCATCAGCTTTTCAATGTATCTGGTGCACTTCATTATCGTGTCCATCGTCGTGGCCTTCGTCGGTAGCCGGATGGCGGTAGGAAACGATCCGCATCTGTTGGCTTTGACGATCGGCCTAGTCGTTATTCTCCCTGTCACTATCCTGCTATCGCGACTGACGTATGCCGCTATCGAGGCGCCATTCCTCGATCTCCGCGTACGGTATCTTCGGCGCCTTCCTGAGCCGGTAGTCGAGTAGACAGAATTCAGTCATCGTGACATGGCGCTATCCTCGTAGCACGTGGTGACGAGGCGAGGGCGCGTCGGGGAATGTGGATTCTGAAGCTCTGGCCACGCTAAGGGAACGCCTCAGCGCGTTTCGTCTAACGGGCGGTCGATGAACCTGTGAGTCAGGATGATTCGCGGCATGTCGTGCTTGCACGGCATGCCGCAACCCGGGAGTGGCGTGCCTTACTCAATGAGGATCCGATGTCTGTATCGACTGATAGGTCGGCAGGTCATCGTCCCAGCTACTCGATCGATGCCGATGCCTCAGTGCACGACCTGTTGAACGATGCCACCGAGTGGTTGCAATCCTCGCGCGGCATCACGGAGTTGCTCGCTGATCTGCTTCATCAAGCCGAGTCGGTAAACTGCCTTCGAATGGCATTGGGGCTTGAGGCAATCGGAGCACTTACCCAGGCAGGCGTAAGGTGCGCCACAGAGGCACATGCGCGGCTTTGCTGGGAGGAGGCCCAGGAGGGGGAGGGCTGAGCAGTTGACGATGGATAGCCTTGCGGCGAGGATATCTCGCGGTCCACGGCCGCTTCCGGGATCAAGGGAAATGATTGTCCTGTTTTACGCCAGTTTGGCTATGTCGTCGCAGACCGAAGTTATTCCGGGGGGCGAATGAGTTCGGGTGAATCGCCCTCGCCGTCGGGTCTACCCGACGGAGGACGCGTGGTGGTCGCGGATGCCGATTATTCATGCGTGCTACGTATTGACGGCAGTGTGCTCGACTTCGATGCCATTGACTCAGCATTGGGCGTGCGCGGCGAACGTAGACACATGACCTGGCGTGCGACCCGTTGGAGGCCGGCGGTCGACCTGCAACGCTGGGAGTTTCCGGAACCTGAGGACGGGAGCTGCCGGACGTGGTCGTCACTGGAGGACGCGCTCCGCTTCACCGTGGAGCGCATGTTACCTGCCCGGGAACGTCTCGGAAGCTACGTCGAGTCCGACCAGGTGTACTGGTGGATCGGTTGCTTTCATCGAGCACCGTCATCGACGATCTATATGCCACACGATCTGGTCGAACAACTGAAGGATCTCGGCGTTCCCGTCATCTTGAGCAATTACTTCCGCGTTTCGGAGGAAGAGGAGACTGACGAGGATCGCGCCCGAGTTATCGAGGAGGTGGACGAGGGAGGTCCAAACCATACGTATCGCTTCTGGATCGGCGTAGCGGGCGGTCCACGCGAAAAATACCTGTCGCGAAATGACGGATGGACTCCGCTCGGCGAGGCAACCGACTTCTCGGTGGCCGAGTACTCTCTGGACTTCAGCGGCGTCAGGCTTCCGGTGGGCGAACGCATTGTCGGGTTCGACATGACGGCTACGTCGTCTTACGTTTCGAACATGCGGACTATCCCGAACGGCTGGGATATCGATGTGATAACCAACCTTCGTGGATTGCTCATGTCAGCGGGAGCATTTTTGTCGGCGCTGCCGCTATCGACCTGGCTTCGTTGAACAAGATGCTCCGCGTGACCTCGGATAAGGGTCCTGGCGATGTCGGCGTATCTGGGGAAATCATTACCAATCTAGACTTTGAGCATGAGCATCACATTGCGCTTAGACCGACGGATGTTCGCGTGCTTGGCGATTCTTCGGCGTCTTCTCATGGTCGTACGGGTGGTTCGAACTAATGGCGGGATCCACAGTAACTGATCGCGAAACCCGTGCAGCCTCCATCCTGCGTAACGCTTAGGACCGCCATGAAGTACGTCATTCGTCTGTGTTTCATCTGCGCCTTTCTCGGTGGCGCGGGCTTTATGGTGGCCGAGTATGAATTTCAGCAAACGCTTCCTCGAAAGCCTGATGAGAAGAGTGGGCATGTCAATCCCAGGAATAATCACGGTGTAGTCGTTTACTACACCGATGGTGAGATGCGGACGTCAGGGGGTCTCTTCGGTGGTGGAATGGTCGTTGGGCTTGTAGGTGCCCTCTTGCAGGTTAGAGAGCGTCGTCTAGGCCGCGAGTAGCTAGAAGTGAGTTCCCCATGGGAGAGGCCTACGACCGCTTTTGGTACCACGGAAAGTTTTGCGGCGATGAGATCGTCCTGCTGGGATACATGAATGACAGTGACAAGCAGCCTGCATTTGACGAGCACACTCCTGAAGGTCGACGACTTCGAGCGCGCAGTCGGGCCGCGCGCTGACTTTCATTGGGGAAAGGGCGACCACGCCTTCAGTCTGGAAGGACGGCACCTGGGTAGATTTCAGTCGAACTCGCACTCGCAGTTTGACTTGTTCGAGGGCAGGGGCCTCGCGTTGGAGGATGCTCTGGAAGCGTGCGCGACGGGCCTGGGCTATTTGCGGGACGTGTTCGCCCGGGTGAGAGGGGCGGGCGGCACCGCAGAGCTTCACATTTGCCATCCGATCGGGGCGAGCGTCGCTGGCACGGTTCCCTCCGCGCTACTGAATGATCTCGAAGACCTCGGGCTCGACGTGGTGTTCGAAATATCCAGGTCGGACCCGGAAAGGGGCGAGAGCCCAGACGTGTTTACACCTAACGTCGAGGCCATCCAGTCGTTCTTGCAGGCACTCATGGATGCGGACGATGCGCCGGGTGTGCGCCTTGATGTCTGTGTCAAATACCGGAACGACAGGTCAGTCTATGAGCAATGGACGCCAAATCGACCCGATGCGTTCACGGATTATGGGCTGCGAGATCCGGGCTTCGGTTCGGGCCCGGTGAACTATTCGGACATAGAGTGGATATGCGTTCCCGCAGTTCCGCGAGGAACGAGTAGCCTTCCCGGATACTTGAGTAAGTTCGACGCGCTGATTGCCCTCTGCGCTGATATGTCAGGGGTGACGATTACGCGCCGCGAAGTCACCTTCAGGACGATTGCATCTGCATGACGACACAGGAGCGCGTTTTCGAGTGCGAATGCAAGGTCATGATTCGAGGCATAGTCTTCGTGGCGCTGATTCTCGCTTTGGCTATGGCAAGGGGCGAGGTCAGGCGGACCGACGACTGGTTGCACGTCCTTGGGAAGTTTTCGGTGGCACTGGGACTTGTGTCCGTCCTCGTTTTACCCGCGCTTGCCATCACTCAGGATATCGTCCTCACGCCGGACGGTATGGCGCGATCGTTGTTTGGCTTCCGCTCTGGCCGGGTTAGGTGGGACGAGATCACAAGCGTGCGTTGCAAGGACGTCGACTACAAAGGCGCGGTCGTCCGCCACTACAAGCTGTTTACGGGTGAAGGCGACAAGTTGCCCAGGCTGACCTTCCGCAGCGACTACGACGACGTGGAGGACATCATTGCGGTCGTGAGGGTAGAGGTCGCCAAGCGTGCCATTCCTGTTCTCGTACGCAAGATGGGGTGGGTCATCCCTGCCGACCATGTTCCGCTGCCCGGTGATGATCCCCGTAGCATGTGGTAACGAGGCGGAGGTTCGCCGATGAGTATGGATTCGGAAGCTCTGGCTACGGTGACGATGTGCCCCAGCCCACAGCACGGCTGAGGCGCATGCAGGACTCAGTTGGGAGGAGGTCCAAAGAACGGACAGCGCCTGAGTTGACGATGGCGAGTGTTGCGACGACGCTGTGCCGCGGCCGAGTGCCGTCTCCAGGGGATCATACGATTGAGTGGCTACTATGACGGATAGAGAACGTGTGGTGTATCGCCTGCTCGTCGGCGTGATCATTCTTACCAGCGTTGTTGCAGCGATGGCAACGTATCTCGCCTCGTGCAACGACTCGGCATGGGAGAGCCTGAACGCAGTCGTGGACGACGTCTCCATCATTCCTGCGCGCCATTGGGCTCTAGGCTCCGATTTCCCCGATCTCACGGCGATCTACTTCTTCTGGGTTTGTCCAGTATTTCCAGCGTCAGTCGCCGCATTCGCTACTCGCTTGTGGACTCCCAACAACATATTCCGGGTGGGGCGCACTGCCAGCTTCGAACTCAAGTTCGGGCTCGGTAGCCTCCTCATGCTTGCCATAGGCCTCAGCATGCTTTGGTCTATGGACGGAGAAGAAGTACTGGGCGTGCCGATCGGCAGGCGGTTAGCCGACCTTCTGATGCTCGGCTGGCTTCCCTTCGCCATGGGCGGTTGTGCTACGGGACTCGGAGTCATCGGGTTGCGGCGGTTATTCGGTCCTAGCACGCCAATGCGTGAATACTGAAGTCGTCGTGTTCGTTGTTTGGCTCAGCTGGCAGTCGGTCCAAAGAACGAAAAGCACCTGAGTTGACGATGGCGAGGCTTGCGGCGACGATCTGTCGCGGCGGAGTGCCGCTTCCAAGGGATCAAGGGAAATGATCGTCGCCGCGTGTGGATCGCCTGTAACTCGATGACCTGAATTGGATCAATGATGAGCATCGTCGATCAGATCTACGCAGCCTTCAAATGCAGAAATCGACCGAGTGTGATCTGCGACGTTTCTCGTCCGCTGATTAGCGACAGGCAGGATGCTGAACAAGTCGGTCGCCGTTTGCGGCAGGATCTTGACTGGGCGTTTCTCCAGGAGCATGCGGACGCGCTGTACGCGATGACACCAGGGTCGTTCCGGTACTACATACCTCAGTTTATGGTTCTTGCCATGCACAGGAGTCGTGTCACTCCCTTATTTGTCTCGCCGATATTCCAGATGTTGGACGCCGGTCCTGACGAAACGTATTGGAGCGATCGGTTCAAGCTTCTTTGGGTTGGTATGACTAGTGAGGAGTATGAAGCGATCAAAGCATGGCTGATCTTTATGGCTTCGACAGATGGCGCCTGGGACGATGATTTAGTCCTGGCAAGAGCTTTCGATACTGTTGATCTTCTGAGTCAGGCTATCGAGCGGTAGTGGCCTCACGCACCCATAGTTCATCTTGACGGAGGCGCCGCGGCTGACGTAGCCAAGGACTCCGTATTTCTTCTTCCAGTTGAAATAGGTGTGAGGGCAAGCGACGAACGTACGTTTGATGTGGGCCGCTGCAAAATTTACAGTCGTAATAGGCGGCCTTCTTTTTACCATCGGTCTCATTGCGGAGTGGCCGCGGCTCGTCGACGCTGCTTTCAACCCACTAATTCTGGTCGGAGCGTTTGTGGTCGGTTTGGTCGCATGCAAGATTTGGGGGCTCCGGTAGGGTGAACGCCTTCGGTGAGGTGACTGGATGCCACAGGGCTTCTACGTTGTTCCCTGAATGTGGAGGCAAAGCGCGGAGAGAGCTGTCGATGAATTGTTCGCAGGGATCGACGGCCCACCTTCTCGACATCGTAGATGGCAGCGATGGGGCGGCTACAGCTGTCGGAATGGTCGATTCGGCCGAATATGCTCCGACCTAAAAGTTCATCCCCCACCACCGGCGTCGTTACTAAGATCTAAGGCCAACATATTGAATGAGAATGATATTCTGACCAATAGCTTCTTTGTCGAGTATGACGAAGGTCGAAGACACCTCTGCGTTTACACCGTACACAACGGCATCAGGGCGGATGTGCCGATTCGATTGCGCATGGATTCCTTGCTCGGTAAGGGCAAGGAGCACGCCGCGCAGTGGTTCGGGGAGTCAGTTTTCCTGCTGATACCTTCGTTACGTCGCGAACTTTATGACCTCGATAAAGACGATTCGGCTTGAGCCGACAGCTCGGGATTCGCCGGCGGCCGACAGGGAATCAAATCGACTCGCGTTGGACTCTCTGCTGATGCCGATGGCCGGCCCTTGGGACGGCCGGTTGACGATGGCGGAGCTTCTAGGGACGATGTGGCGCGGCAGACAGCCGCCTCCGGGGATCAAGGGAAATGATTGTCCTGCTTCATATGCTTTTGGCAACGTCGACGCAATCCGCAGGCCCCTCTCCGGTGCCGCACGTAAGCGCGCCCGATTCTCTCCCGATGCCCTATGTAGCTCAGAACGCATGCACCTTTGAGTGCTGTCACTATGGACCATGGCGGGCCACCCGAGCTACAGCGGCCGTGGCATCGACCACTCCTGGGGCGAAGGTCGTCTTTTCGGTGAAGCCCGGTGACACGGTCCAAGCGCAGCGCGGCATTGTCATCACCATTAAGCCCGGCGTGACGAGGGTCATCCAGGCCGTCACACTGGGCTATCGCGATGGAGGTACGGAACCGGAGTTGTCGCTAAAGCCGGGCGACGCCCTGCTCACCCTGTATCCCATGGGCGAGGCCTACGACCGCTTCTGGTACCACGGAAAGTTTTACGACGATGAGATTGATATGCCGGAGGACAGTTTCGGCAACGCATCGTTTACCGGCTTCCTTAAGGTTGAGTCGCGACCGACGTTTGTTTGGTGGGTCCGGGTAAGGAATGCGCGGGGTCTAGAGGGTTGGATGGCGAACCCCAAGGGATTCGAAGGGACGGACAGCTGTGGTTGAGCGACTGTCATGATCACGCGCCGGCGGTTCGCCGTCAGTGGCGCTTTTAAGGATGAAGATGTGTGTATCAAGGAGTTATCACGTGTCCGGCCACTCGGTTCCAGCGCCGTGACGACGTACGGAGACCAGCATTCGGGCGATGATGGAGGATCCAGATGATCGATGATGATGTTTCGAGCTCGACGGTGAGATTGCTGGTGTTCGAAGCTCTGCGGTCGTACCCGTCCGACGCATTGCTGCTCATGCTCGAAGACGAGGACACTGTCGTGAGAACGGCCGTCGCGCGTGAGTTACACGTGCGAGGAGAGCGAAAGGCGTTTGACCACGTTCTTCTCAGGTGCGACGACTTGCGCGAGTTCGTTCGTGAAATCGCTGCGTTTACGCTGGGGCAGTTCGGAACGCCTACGTATCCATTTCGCTTGGAATCCATACCAAAGCTCGTGGACTTAGCCGTCCATGATCCCTCGTTCGAAGTTCGCGCCACTGCCATTGCGAGCCTGGGGCACCTGCACGCTGAGGAGAGCATGCAGGTTCTTCTTGAGTCAGCCAATGATTCGGAGGCTGACGTTCGAGCTATGGCCGCCTTTTCGCTGGGTCACCTGGGTCCTTTACCGGAAGTCGTCGAAACGCTCGACAAACTCCTTTCAGATCCCAATAGCGAAGTCCGCGAATGGGCACAGTTCGGTCTGGAGTTGACACAAGATGATGATCTGGTCACGTACCTTGATCGGAAAGGCGACCTTCATGACTGCATGATCGATTCCCTGGTGTGGAAACCCATGCGGAGGCACGTCGAAATCAGAATTACAGACGTGAATGCCAACTTCCTTGGGCTGCCGGAGTACGCCGGTCTCGTTCCATGCATCATTGAGATGTCGGGTATCGACGACTTCGCTCTCGACATCCAAAAGGCGGATGACACGCTCAAAGTGTATGAAGCCAGTCTGTCGACCGTAGCGCAAAAGAAAATGCTGAAGATCGCATTCTCGCCCTCGGGAACCCTGGAAGCGTCGGTCGCGAATCTGACGATCTCGGAACTCACTGAAGCGGGGTCGGGGGCAGGGACATCAGTTAACGATCAATAAGGTTGCAGCGACGATGTGTCGCGGCTCGAGGGCCACTCCACGGAGCAAGGAAGGTCTCTCGTCTCTCGCTGAGGCCGGTTGACGTTTTGCTTACTCTGTTCCCAATCGGAAGACCGGAACGAGAATTTGTCGAATGTCTTGATGCCGAGTCGCTGCTGCTTTGAAGGTAAGGCCGTGACTGGGACGGAGAACGCAGTGGCGAAGTACGTAATCGAGCTCACGGACGGAACCACCGGAGAGATCGCCGAAATTCTGTTCGTTGAAGCCGAAAGAAGCGATGAGCTACTTGCGATGGTGGTTGGCGACCGGTTGTTCGCGGGTGATCCGATTCCGCTGTCTTCTGGCGACATCGAGAGCATCGTCGCTCGATTCGATCTGAGTGCCCCCAAGATACTTCTCGATGGCTGGCTCAGACCCTGGTCGTATCTGGACCAGTTGCCTTATACGGTTCATACCCGTAGGGAGCTACGACTCATGCTCGCTGGCGTGAAGCCGCTGGCAGCATTCGTCGATGACATGCCGGATGTGCCGGATAACGGCGTCGTTCCGGAAGAAATCTTCGCCCCTTACGTATCTTCGGGTCGTTTGGTAAAGCGGGAGAGTGCGTCCTTACGATCTGGTCACGCATGTCGCGACGTATTGTATTCACTTCCTTCCGAGGCGTGGCGGATAGAAGCATACCTCCTGTTAATGGAAGCCCTTCATCGGGACGGCTGGTCGGAGGAGATGGAACGGATGCAGGGGAGCCTACTCGGTTATAGCGACTCGCAGAACGACGCTTACGTGGAGCTTCTCAGGAGGCGCACGTCGGAAGGTGGGTCTTTCTGATGTGGCGAGCAACTGGATGGAGTGGAAATGATCTCGCGTAAACGACTGGCGCGTACCGCGCTTTATGCCTTCTTCTTCGGAGTCATTTCCGGGCTTTTGCTTTTCATCTCCTTGGGCGCCGAATGGCATTTCCTGGTGGTGGTGTTCTGGTTCTTCGCAGCGATGGCGGTGCTCGTTGGCTTTTTTTCGGTTATGGCCGCTGTATTCTCGTTGCTTATCGGACGCGGCGAATAGCCGTGTCCGGTGTCGACTCATTCTAGTAGCAGCGCCAAATGCCGCGCCGGATTCCCTAGAAAGTCCTTCGTCACCAGGAAGTGCTCAGTCTCCTCATAGGCCGTCTGGATCAAACCCGAATCATCGATCTGGTAGAGGTCCGCATCCGGATACGCCATCAATATTGGCGAATGCGTTGCAATGATGAACTGCGACTTCATCCCCACGAGCTGATGGATTCGCGCGAGCATGGCCAGCTGCCGCGAAGGCGAAAGCGCTGCCTCAGGCTCGTCGAGGATATAAAGGCCGTTCCCGCCGAATCGCTTCATGATCAAGGCGAAAAACGACTCGCCATGTGACTGTTCGTGGAGGGATTTAAATCCATAGGAGTTGATGATCGGTGGACCGCCTGGGCCTTTATCAAGCTCCTCAATCTCTGTGGCGACGTTAAAGAAGCTCTCGGCCCGAAGGAAAAAGCCATCCTTCGCCCGCTTCACGCTCCTCCCAAGTGTAAGAAGCGCGTGCAACTCCGAATGCGACCGGCGCGTCCCGAAGTTGAAGTTCTTCGTTCCGCCCTCGGGATTGAATCCCCAGGCGGTAGCGATTCCCTCCAGCAACGTTGACTTGCCGCTGCCGTTCTCGCCAACGATGAAGGTGACTTTGGGGTGGAGCTTCAGCGTGCCGAGTTCCTTTACGGCGGGGAGCGAGAAGGGGTAGGTGTCGAAGGATGGGACCCGGTCTCGGCGGAGCTTTATGTCGAGGAGGTAGTGTTCTGCGGAGAGTGAACTCATGCGATAGCTTCCTTGTTGCTAGCACCCTTCGCCGATGAATCGGTTCCTACATAGGGCAGATTGCTCAATCTTGGCGGCAACGGATCTCAGAACCTGTGATTGCACTTTACGCCGGTAGGTCTTGGACGGGGCAGATGGCTCTGCGCATGCAACTAGAAATGCCGCGAAGGGGGTGCTCAAAATGGCCAGAGAAACGGCAGCACGAGTTCACGCGGCTTCGCTGAGTGCGATTATCGGGCTATCTACTCTCCTTCGCACAGTGCAGGCATCCTGTTCGGACGAGGATTTTCAGGAAATCGAGAGAGGCGTTGGACTAGCCATCGGCGCGATACAGACCGAACTCATGGATCCGCTGTATGAGGACCACCCGGAACTCGACGACCTGATCTGAGGCGCGCCTACCTCTGCAGCCTTGCGTCCCAAGTGAGCCATGGAGTAGGGTCGCCAGCATTCAGGGGCGCCGGTAGGGATCGGCCACAGGGGTTTTACATGACTTCGCATCGGAAGCGTGCTCGTGACTCGGGTTCTACCATCGCTCGGCCTGCGCGTGCCCCCGCCGCGCTGCTCCTGGTTATCCTTGTGTTACCGGTGGCCGCGCGTGACGGCCGAGCGCCCACTAGGCCGGATGCGGCACGAGGGCGCCGTTTCGTGGTTATCGGTCTGGCCTGCGACGGAAGCGCGTCTCCCGTGGCCCATGGAGGCGCCGAGGCGGTCGGTCTTCTCGGGTATAACCCCTCGGACGGCGTCTATTCCGGGACGATGGGCGTCTTAATGGGCAGCGTCGGCGGCGCGTCGAACAACGCTAGGTATATCTATGGCACGGAGATCTTGAGCAGCGACCCGCACTTCAAGCCGACTAGCGCGGTTGAGGCAAGCCTAGGGCCGGAGATTCCCTATATGGGTGGGCTCGAATTTGGCGGTGGTTCGTTTAAATCGTGCGATGAGGTTGGCTTCAACATTCACGGGGGCGGCAGCCTTATCGGAGAGCACGGAGCGATCGGGTTCGGCTTCGGGCAGAGATTCTGACTGTGTCCGTTTCGAGATCACACGTTTCATTTGTCTGGGATGACGGTTCCGTACGGATCGTGGTCCGCCCTGGGAATGAGCGACTTCTGCCAACGTTGGCGCTGGTTGCCTTCGCGTCGGTGTGGCTGTGGCATTTGTTCCGTCTGTTGTCTTTCGACACGCTGGACCGAAAGGCTGATGCGGCAGCAGTTGAAATGTGGTTGCTGCCTATGTGCGCACTCTTGGGCTACAACGTTTGGGTGTTCCTGGTACGCCAAGAAATCATCGCCGACGCGGAGGAACTCCTGGTGACGTCCAGATTGGGGCCATGGAAGATTTCGTTGTCGCGTGTTTCGCGATCCGATATTGACATTATCGAGTTTGACGAAGTGTCGAAACGCGTTCGTGGACATATGTATAAAAAGCGCAGAGTCGTGGCCCGGGGTGCGGGTCAGATTCTGGCGAAGACATTGCAGCTATACAGCAGCGAGGTAGGCCACAAAGTCGTCAAGGAGCTACTTCGGCAGCCTAGCTGATGACGATGTCGCGCTTACGATATGGCCACGCATGTCGCCCCTCTCGGGATATTGATCCCGGTGCCCCAAGCGATGTTGCATCAGCAGATCAGTTCGATGCTATGGACGCTGCCACTCAAGCCATAAACGCCAGGCGCGTGCAGCGCCAAATTCAGGAGACATATCAACGTGACATCAAAGATTAGAGATTTTGGGCTTGTGGGTGTGGCAATGATGGCGGCCGTGGCTTTTGCATCAGCGTTGCAGGCGGGCACATCTTCCCCTCAGCCTGCACATGAGCGGTCGCAAAGGCTAGAGATCGCTCTTGTTTGCGATGCGACAACCCCGCAGTCGCACAAGACGTCGCACGGTTGGGATCCGCGATTCTCGGCGGGGCGCGTCGACGAGCGATGCACGGATAGTAGTGCGAGCGTCGCGATCGTCCCACTCAACGCTATCGTTGAGTTCGACAAGTTCGCCGAATCGAGTTTCGTCGCCCTAGAAATAAATGCCGCAGATGGCAGTTCTATAGAAAAGCTCTTCAACGATGCGTTGAGAAGTGTGCCTAAGGGCCAGTCCCGGCAGAACCTCGTTCTTCTCGATGGAAAGATCGTTGTCAGCTCGTATATTTCGGGCCCGTTCCAAGGAACATCCCTTGATATTGGTGCGGACTCCGAAGAGTCGGCGAAACTTTTGGTAACGATTCTGTCTGGTAAGGCGCCTTAGAGGCGTTAGAGGCCCTGCTAGTCATCTGCGCGAGATCTTCAGATTGCTTTGTACGTCGTCACAGGCTGAGAGAACAAGGTCTCGTGATCTGACGGGCTTCTGACGCGGGATTTCGTGACATGCGTATCAACTTGCGAAGTCACCGTCTCCTACAGTACCTTCCGCAGAGGGGCCGGGCTTCAGGGGGCTATCGACGACTGGAACAGCAGGCCGGCAGGCGTCGGCCTCAGGGGACCTGCGCATGACTTTGCAACGGACGCGTGCTCGCCGCGCGTGCAGGATGCTCTCTTCGTGGCTGGCCTTTGCCGCCTGTCTTCTCTTCGCTTCCGCCGCCGTCGACGCCACCACCTACGTCTATGGCGCCAACGGGGGTCTGGTCACGGTCACCAACGATGCCGGGGAGAGTGCCCGTTACGTCTACGACGTCATGTGCAACATGATCCGAATCGAGCGGATCGAGCGGATCGAGCGGATCGCTGCGGATGAGCTGAAAATCTACGCGGTTACCGAATTGAAATCGCGAGCATCCATGTATATGCGCCGAGGGAGATAGTTGATGCGAGCGCTCACTTTCAACTTTCTTGTGGTTTTCTGCATGACCTTCAGCGCATCTGGGTTCACAACATCGGCGGGAGATGCGAAAGCGTTCTTCTTAGATCACTCAGCGAGCAATCGCATGCGTACTTTTCGAAACTATCCTCTTGATGAACAGGTGGATATATTTTTCTACGGGAGCCAGGTGATTCACCCGCCGGCCCTTTATCTTGCGGATTGCTTCGCACTTGGGGGGCGAGACGCCGTCGAAGTGCTTCGATCAAGATTGAGGGTTCCGGGGTCGGACCTGGATACTCGAGACATAGCGCAGCTTGTATTAGCGATCCAGGCGATGGGCACTTACGATGTCCGCGCAGATTCGCACTTCTTGGGCGCTTTGAGAGGGCGAATCTCTGCTATGCGTGATGCTGGATGGAGGGATACCGCCAAAAGTATCCTCGAGGATATTGAGTCGGATGCGCTCCCGCGACGCGACGACGGTCCGCAGTGCTCGGCTACCCCAAGTTGATGGAAGTCAGTGCCGACATTTTCCACGCCGCCTTGGATTGGCCCCTGGTGGCTGCATGTGTGGTGGCTCAAAGTGGCCGGGATGGCTTCGCGACAAGGCCAGAGGCAAGATCAAGGATGAGGTGACCGAGCGCGCACTCGAGCAATGCAACAAACGGTATGAGGGTGATTGTAGTCAGCTTTGCGAATGCGTGTATGTCCTTACGTTAGCATCCTGCGGTGGTCCAACTAATACAAAATGTGTGATGAACGACGCTACCACTATGCGACACAGCTACGCGGACTGCGGGCAATTGTCGTCGGGAACGAACGCGCTCGATACGCGGCCGGCGTAGGTGCAATTGTGCCCCTTATCTCAGGCGAAGCGTTGGTGGCAGGCGATGGCGAGATAGGCCTCGCGGTTATGGGTGACGCTTACGGTGGCTTAATGTCTGGTGGCATGAATGCGCTCGGCGGCGCCATTGACCCGCTTGGTGACTGCGCGAAGTCGCAGCCGCCGGAGGATCAACATTTCCCGTGGCCAACCATGGCGTGGTGATAAGCATCTAATGGAACGGAGATTTCGGTACGGTAACAAGCAGAGCCTGGGACTTATTCTATCGATCGTCTTCGCGATGGCCGTAGCATATGTCCTTCGAATGGTAATCGTGCGATACCGGCCTGGTGATGGGATATACGTCGGTAGTGTCATCGTCGCCGCTCTCTTCATGATGCTCTTCGCGAGCCTCGTTTTTCGTGACGTCGTGGTGAGTGACGCCGGCATTGCGAGATCGTTCTTTGGATTCCGGGGCCGAACTCTACGTTGGGAGAATATCGTCGCCGTTCGGTGCGGTGTCGTGGACTCGCCGACCGGTAAAGTCCCAGCCTGCTCGTTCCAGGCGAGCAGACGCCTATGGCCATTTTCGTTCATCATGATCTTGCCAACCATCGACGGCGCGCAGGAGTTGCTCTCGCTCCTCGATGATGAAGTCACGAAGCGCGGCATTCCTATTAAAGGTTGGAGGGGCAACCGACTCGTCACGATTGATCGGATTCCGCTTCCGCCCAAGGACGGTGGCAAAAATTGAGGGCATAGGTCCGAAGGTAACGAGAGCCAGGTTCACACTGACCCTACAATTTCTCAAAGAAGGACAAATCTGGTGAGGTGCTGGCCAATGTCAATTCGATATGTGCTAAGCGTAGTGGCCGCTGCGTGTCTTGGAGCGCTTTTGTCGGCAGCGCTGATGTACCGCTTTTTTACGGGGTTCATGGACGCAGGCCTGAATCTTCGATACTCGACGGAGGTGATGTACAGCGCACTTCAGCAGGGCGACTACGACAAGATATCTAGCCAATTGCGCGCCAGGATCGTCACTGACGCTATGGGGTTGCAAATGCAATGCGAGAGTCTGACGGCGGCGCAAAAAGTTCGCGCGGCGGAGCTCTTTCAGAAAATGAGCAAGCTTGGCGTAGATGCCAGTAGTGTTCCAGGCCTGATACCGAACGGAGCTGCTCTTGCGGGATGCCCGACGTAGGTGGCGCGACGGCGTCGTGTGGCCGAGGATAGGAAAGGCGCTTACTCCTGGAGAAGGCAGGGCGTGTTCAAGCTGCCTTCCGACGAAAGTCTCGGACAGACTAAACTCATTGAGTGAGCGGTCAGCGGGCTGTGCTGCTCCTTCCCTCCGACTTCCCGGCGCATCTATTCACGCTTTACAGGACCCAACAAATGCCCCGAATCCCTCGCGAAGGAGAGTGGTTCAACACCGTCGCCGTCCTGATCGCATTCCTGGCGTTCCTCGCTCCACAGATTCACGCGCATCGGCTTTATCTGGCTGTTGCGTTCGTCTTCATATTCACATTCGTGCTGGGATTCTTGCGTGCCGAACGCGATTTCGACAGGAGCCGCCTGCCAGCTACACCTCTGGGGCGCGTCGGGTTCTTTGCGGGATTGAGTGTGGTCATAGCGGTCGGCTCTGCCCTCGTTAGCTGGATATTTCTTGTTGTCTGGCCGGCAGCGTGTTCATCAACGGCCTGCGTCGCCTTCCGTTCCCTGCTGCGCTGAGCGGACCGGGCGCGTCGTCCGTCGGTGTCCGGCTCTCCGTTAACGCCGTTAGCGCCACCGATCACAATATCCGATGCCCAGGGAATATGGTTCCTCTTATGAATCTGTTCGGTCCTCAACGATGAGTTCACTGCGGGATATTGCAGCGGTGATGACGCTAACCGGCAACAGCGGCGTCGCTGTTGCCGAAAGCTTCGGCATGTCCTATGGCATCGATCTTTGGGACGACATCGGAATCACGGAGGAGTGGCTCCGGACCATGGTAGAGAGTGGCGTCGCTCAAGCACAGCACGCGTTAGCCATTTGCATTGGTCTCGGAGCCATTCAACCGCGCCATGCGGATGAGGCAAGGGACCTTGCGTCGGAGTCCGCAGCGCAGGACTTCCCCCCTGCGCTACTGCTCTCCTTCGGCTTTGCTTTCGATGACCTTGAGCGCGGTTTGATCAGCGCCGAACAAGCGCTCGAACCATTGGAACGAGCTGTGGCACTCGGGTATCCGAAGGCGCTGTATAAACTTTCGTTCTGGCTCTCACATGGCGATCGCTTTCCAGGAGATCTGCCGCGCGCTGCAATACTTCTTCAAGCGGCAGCAGACGCCGGCGAACCTGAAAGTATGACTAGGCTGGGAACGGCACTCTTGGACAGCCAACATCCGGTGCAAGTTCATGCCGGCCTGAAGTATCTGCAATCAGCAGCCGGGCAGGGATGGGAGAGCGCTTTATCAAAATTGGCAGACTGCTACGGCCACGGCTGTCCCGGGCTCGATGCCAACTACGCGCTTGCTCGGGAATTCGACGCTCGCCTGAAATTGGTCACTGCACCCTATAGAAGACTATTGGACACTGATGACTAGCACCGACTATACGCTCAATAAGTGATAAGGCCGGCACCTTCGGCTGTTGGTACGCTAGAACTTTGTTTTCCTGTCCCCCTGCACAGATCGGTATGCGATCGGATGAGGATGCTAGAGCGGCCGCCGCGGTTTTGCGTGGAGCGATGAGGCGTCGGTGTGGTGTCTAGACGCCGCTGTTGACTGGGGTATGTGTCAGTAGGTGTCAGCGCACATCCCACTCGAAGAGCAACGCCAACTGTCGCGCGGGATTGCCCAGAAATGCCTTCGTCACCAGGAAGTGCTCCGTCTCCTCATACGACGTCCTCACCAACCCCGACTCGCCGATCTGGTAAAGATCCGCCTCTGGATAAGCCATCAGAATCGGCGAGTGCGTCGCGATGATGAACTGCGACTTCATCCCCACGAGCTGATGGATCCGCGCGAGCATCGCCAGCTGCCGCGAAGGCGAAAGTGCTGCCTCAGGCTCGTCGAGGATATAAAGGCCGTTCCCGCCGAATCGCTTCATGATCAACGCGAAGAACGACTCGCCGTGCGATTGCTCGTGGAGCGATCGCATGCCATAAGAAGCGATGATGGGCGGCGCGTTGGCCGGCTCTGCGTCGAGCTTCTCGATCTCCGTGGCGACGTTAAAGAAGCTCTCGGCCCGAAGGAAAAAGCCATCCTTCGCCCGCTTCACGCTCTTCCCAAGTGTAAGAAAGGCGTGCAACTCCGAATGCGACCGGCGCGTCCCGAAGTTGAAGTTCTTCGTTCCGCCCTCGGGATTAAATCCCCATGCAGTAGCGATTGCCTCCAGCAACGTTGACTTGCCGCTGCCGTTCTCGCCAATGACGAAGGTGACTTTGGGGTGGAGCTTCAGCGTGCCGAGTTCCTTCACGGCGGGGAGCGAGAAGGGGTAGGTGTCGAAGGATGGGACCCTCTCTCGGCGGAGCTTTATGTCGAGGAGGTAGTGTTCGGCGGTGAGTGAACTCATGCGATAGCTTCCTTGTTGCTAGCACCCTTCGCCGATGAATCGGCTCCCACATAGGGCAGACTACCCAATCTTGGCGGTGACGGGTCTCAGAACCTGTGATTGCACTTTACGCAGGTAGATCATGGACGGGATGGATAGCTTGGCGAATGCAACTAGAATGGCGCCAAAGGGGTGCTCACAATGACCAGAGAGACGGCGGCACAAGTTCACGCGGCTTCGCTGAGTGCGATTGTCGGGCTATCTACCCTTCTTCGCACGGTGCAGGCATCCTGTTCGGACGAGGATTTTCAGAAGATCAAGAGAGGCGTTGGACTAACCATCGGCACGATACAGACCGAACTCATGGATCCGCTGTATGTGGACCACCCGGAACTCGACGATCTGATCTGAGGCACGACCCTGCTTCCGCGGCGCCTTGCGTCCCAAGTGAATCCTGGAGTAGGGTCGCCAGCATTCGAGGGCGCTGGATTACGGGGGAGTGGCGTGCTGGGAACTGGTATTGGTTCGGCGGCAGAACACGGGCTTGGACCTTCAGGTGATGTTGGTGTCTGCTGGTGCGAAGGCGGCAATGAGTGACGAACACTACGCTTCCTCAGACTTTTAAATTCAAAGGCTTCAAAGCTGTTCTTGCTTCGCTGGCGTTTCTGGACGTGTTTTTTATCACCTTAGCTATTCTCGTACTAACGAGCGAAGGCGGCGGAGTACGCGGGGCTCTTTTTTGTTTAGGTTGCGCGGCAGTCATGTCTGCGCTGGGGTGGGCGTACGTAAAGGGTAGCTCAGACATCGTCGTTGAAGAGAGCGGTATTTCTCGAGTCTTTCTTGGACGACGAATCAATTTTATCGCTTGGTGCGACATTGGTCTCGTAACTGTGTTTACCCTGAGCCCTTCCGGTGCACGCCGTAGTATTACGGGTTACAACGTCGTTCCGTTGACATCAAGCGGGGCGTTGGAGCGAAAGCGCAAGATCTATTTCAGTAGTCAAACTACGGATTTGACAGGCCTCTTGCGTGCGATGAATGCCTTTATGAGCAAGCACGACATACGCATCGAGATCGTGTCGAACGGGCAAGTTAAGGTTGCAAAGTCGCTTTAGATTCAATTTGGCGTTTGAGACCAGAGGGCGTTCCGTCACCGCCGCGTTGGCGGAGGCGGACTGGTGATAGCTTCAGTAGAATCGTTACGTCGAGCAGGTGGTCCACCGTCGGGTGTTTCAAATAGGCGTGGAGACGAAAGCCGTGGGTAGTGTTCCGAAGATAGGCGCTGTTGCAAAATTTCGTAATGCCGCGGCAACAAGTCGCGCCAACGCCGGTGCCGGCTCTTTGGCTAGAGGTTTTGGTGGTGGCGCCGCATCGAGTGTGCCCGGCCCCTCGGGTGGGCCGGGTTCTGTCTGCGAGTGTTCCAAATGAGCCTGGAGACCGTGCCAATGGACAGTGTTCCAAGAATAACGGCCTTCGGAAAATGTCTAACTGCCACCGTGACGGTCATCCCAGTCGCCGTCGCGATATGGCTGCTCTGCGTTATGTCTAATCAAAATGAAGAGGGGCGTTACTTGATGTCGGTGACTGCCGCGGGTCTGCTCTTCGGGGGGTTGGCACTGATTCCAGGCCTAGTGCGGGCCGCTTCTACAAGGTTTTACGATGGAGGTGTAGAGCAGTTCGTGATTGCTTCTAGCGGAATTTTCTTTTCGAAAGTGAGGCTTGACTGGATATCTGTCGAGACGGTTTCATTTCGGAATCTCGCGTATACGATGTTTGGAAAAGGTGTGAAGATTCACGTGTCCCTCAGTTGCTTTTACGACTACCAGGCAACGGCCAAGTTCATTCATGCGAGCCTTCCTGAGGACGTTGTTAGGAAGTGAGTGAGTGTCGACGTCTCCTCTAGTCGACGTCCGTCTGGAAATCGGGAGCGCTCGCGTGGTTCGTCACTGTCCGTTACGACGGTGATGCCGATAGGACACGTCTTTGGTGAAAGTGAAATATCTTATTCGTCTTCTCATCCTCCTGATGTTCCTGTCTGGCTTCTGTTTTGTTGGCGGGTCAGCCTATCTCCAAAGGTCACTTCCTCGCCGCCCGATTGAAAGTTCGGGCAACATCATTCCTAGGAACATTCACGGCGCGTGGGTTTACGGGACGGAGCGAGAGTGGCTTATATATGACGCGCTGTTCTACGGTTTATTCGCCTTTGGACTTCCTGCGGGATTCCTGAAGCAGAGAGAGCAACGGTTGGGTCGAGAATAAGCGCAGCACGTAGGATAATTGTTCTCGTGCGGGACGCGATCATCGTTAAGCTGTAGCCTTTCGAGATCCAAAGGAACCCCTGTCGGATTCCATCTATGCTTCGTGTCACCTCCACTCGGTTCTACGATGGTGGCGACGTCCCCCCAGATTTGAGTAGCGGCCCGGTTTCGAGTTCAATCCCCCACAAGAAGGAGATTGGACGTGAAGAAGCGTTTTTCCGAAGAGCAGATCATTGGCTTCCTACGTGAGGTTGAGGCGGGTATGCCGGTCAAGGACCTGTGCCGCAAGCACGGCTTCAGCGAAGCCTCCTACTATTTGTGGCGAAGCAAGTTCGGCGGCATGAGCGTGCCCGAGGCTAAGCGACTGAAGGACCTGGAGTCGGAGAACGGTCGCCTGAAAAAGCTGCTGGCCGAGCAGCTTCTGGAAAATGAGGTCATCAAGGAAGCCCTGCGAAAAAAATGGTGAGCGCACCGGACCGGCGCGAGCTGGTGCGCTATCTGATCGGCCAAGAACTGAGTGAGCGCCGGTCGCTGGCGATCGCCGGCATGAGCGCAAGCGCTTACCGATACGAGCCGCGGCCCGACCCCAATGTCGAGCTGCGCGAGATGATCTGCGCGCTGGCGAATCGCCATAAACGCTACGGCGTCGGCATGATCTACCTCAAGCTCCGCCAGGCCGGACAGATGGTCAATTACAAGCGAGTTGAGCGCCTGTACCAGGAGGCGAATCTGCAGGTACGCCGGCGCAAAAGGAAAAAGGTGCCTCCGGCCGAAAGGCAGCCGCTGCTCCGGCCCGCAGCTGCGAACGAGGTCTGGTCCATCGATTTCGTCTTCGACCGGACCGCCGAAGGGCGCGTCCTGAAGTGCCTGACGATCGTCGATGACGCCACGCACGAGGCAGTCGCCATCGAGATCGAGCGGGCGATCTCAGGTGTCGGCGTAACGCGCGTCATGGACCGCCTGGCCGTCACCCGGGGTCTGCCGAAGATCATTCGCAGCGATAACGGAAGGGAGTTTTGCGGCAAGGCCATGGTCGCATGGGCACACGAACGCGGCGTACAGCTGCGCCTGATCGAGCCAGGCAAGCCGAATCAGAACGCGTACATCGAATCGTTCAACGGAAGGCTTCGCGATGAGTGCCTCAACGAACACTGGTTTCCCAGCCTTCTGCATGCCCGAACCGAGATCGAAAACTGGCGACGGGAATATAACGAGGAGCGACCGAAGAAGGCACTCGGCGGACTGACTCCCGCTGCCTACGCGAAACAGTTACATTAATCCTGAACTCAAGAACGGACCGCTACTGATGGCGGGGGGACGTCGGTGGTATCGAGCAGATCGTCCTCTTCTCCAAGGGGCATTTCTTGTCAAAGGTGAGGCTTGAGGGCATCTATCGAGACGGTTCATATAAGAATCTTGCATATACGATGTTTGCGAAGAGCCTTAAGGTTCAAGTGTACCTGGGGTGTTTTTATGTTCTTCAGGCGACGGCGAAGTTCATCCATGAGAACCTTCCGGCGGACGCAGTTAAAAAATGATCTGGCCGCTGGGTGCAGGGTGACTTCATCAGTCTCCGCTCCCTTCTCTGCATACGTCGGTTCGCGTGTCCGACGCGTCGTCTGGGTCACTCCAGTAACAAGGCGAGCTGCCGCTTTGGGTTTCCGAGAAACGCCTTCGTCACCAGGAAGTGCTCCGTCTCCTCATAAGCCGTCCTCACCAACCCCGACTCGCCAATCTGATAAATATCCGCATCCGGATAAGCCATCAAGATTGGCGAATGCGTCGCAATGATGAACTGCGAGTTCTTTGCGATCAGCTCATGCATACGCACCAGCATCGCCAGCTGCCGCGAAGGCGAGAGCGCAGCCTCGGGCTCGTCCAGGATGTAAAGCCCGTTGCCGCCAAACCGGTTCGTCATGACCGCGAAGAACGATTCGCCATGCGACTGCTCGTGCAGCGATCGGCCGCCGTATGAGTCGCCGACGCCGAGGTTCTCGATCTCCGTCGCCACGTTGAAGAAGCTTTCGGCCCGAAGGAAGAATCCATCCTTGGCGCGCTTGATCCCTTTGACCAGCGTCAAAGCCTCATGCAACTCCGAGTGCGAACGGCGCGTTCCGAAGTTAAAGTTCTTAGTGCCGCCCTCGGGATTGAATCCCCAGGACGTGGCGATAGCTTCGAGGAGTGTGGATTTCCCGCTGCCGTTTTCGCCGACGATGAAGGTCACCTTTGGGTGGAGCTTCAGGGTGCCGAGGTTTTTAACGGCGGGCAGGCAGAACGGATACACGTCGAACGAGGGCACCCGGTCCCGGCGGAGTTTTACGTCGAGCAGGTAGTGCTCGGCGTCCAGTGAGCTCATACGTAGCTTCCTTTTTGCTAGTAGCCCCCTGTGCATCTGCAGACGGGCGCAGGTGGCACATTTTAGCGGTGCCGCGTCTCAGAACAAGCGATCGTGATCAGTGCGGGATAATATGTCGAGCGGGACGGGAGCCCATCTTATTAGCCGTAAGTCATCGAGCCTCGCAATGCTAAGAACCATCCTTCTTTCGATCTTGACTGCGCTCGTGTCGGCAGCTTTCTGTCTCGTGTCCGCGCGGCTGAGAGAGCCTCGTCGCAAGGAACATTCCGAGTTCCGTTTTTCCACGAGCAGCCGGACTTTCATATGGATATTCACGTCCGCCGCCCTCGTAGGCCTTACGGCGGTGATGTCGGGTGATGGGTGCTTCCCGGTAACGGCATCAAGCTTGCTGTTCGCTGGAGGCGCGGCGGGTCTTGGATTTGCCGGCTGCGTGTGGACAGACCGGTTCGCCCTGAAGTATTTCGACGACCATTTGACCTACGGTGCTTTCAGGACGGCGAGGCTCGACTACAAGGACATCGTTTCCTTCAGGCTGATTCGTGGGGGGAAGGGTGGGCCCCACCTGATCATCAAGACGGCCAGGAGAACGATTTCGATCTCTGTGGATTCGCTTGGGGAGGCGACTGAGGTTTTGAAGGGTAAGGTGGGGGGTGGTCGCTAGTACCCATTCGCCGATGAATCGGCTCCTACAAAAGCGCGCTTTGGCTAGAACCACTTGTTGCGTTTTAGGGCTATGAAGATGATGCCGACGACGCAGGCGACCAGGCAGGTGATGGCGGGGTAGGCCCAAGGTTGTTGCAGCTCGGGCATGTGCGCGAAGTTCATGCCGTACCAGCTCGTGATCAAGGTAGGCGCCGCCAACATAGCCGCCCAGCCGGCAAGCTTCTTCATCACCTCGTTCTGTCCAAAGGTAACGAGAGCAAGGTTCACACTGATCGCCGCTCCGAGCATCTCGCGCATCGCGGAAATCGACTCGTTCACACGAAACACGTGATCGTAAATATCGCGAAAATACGCCCGCAGTTCATCGTGAATCAGGTGCGGATGCAAGCGCGTCAGCTGCGCCACGATGTCCTGCAACGGCACGACCGCCAGGCGCAGCGTCATCAGCTCGCGCTGCATGTCGTACAGCCGCTTGATGGTCTGCCGGTTGTACGTCTCGGCGAAGATGTCGTTCTCGAGCTCGTGCAGCTCTTCCCGGAAGTCGCGGACGATCGGCAGGAAGTTGTCGACGATGAAGTCGAGCACGGCGTAGAGCGCGTAGCTCGGTCCCATGCCGAGTAGTTCGGGCGATTGCTCACAGTTACGGCGTGCCGGTGCATACGACAGCGACGCGCCGTGGCGCACGGTGACGAAGTAGCGCTGACCGACGAAGATCTGCGTTTCGCCGAAGGCGATGTTGCCGCCGACGAGCTGGGCGGTCTGCGCGACGATGAAGAGGGAATCGCCGTAGGTTTCGATCTTGGTGCGCTGGTGCGCGAGCTGGGCGTCCTCGATGGCGAGGTCGTGCAGGTTGAATTCGTCCTGCAGCTTCAGCAGCAGCGCTTCGTCGGGCTCGTGGAGACCGACCCAGACGAAGGTGTCGGGCTCCTTCAGCACCTCGCTGATCGCGTCGATGGTGATGTCGCCAATGCGACGGCCATCGTTACGGTAGGCGACGCAATTGACGACCATGCCGCCGTTGGAAACGGGCGGAGCGACGGGTTCGGGGAGAATCGAGACGGAGGCCATGGCGGGCATGATGCCGCCCCCTGTGTGACGGGGCAATCGCGGATTCAGAAAAATCGCAAAGGCAGATCGGGCGGGGCCGGATGGGTATTCAGTCGCGGCCGGATTTCGCTAGCCGAGCCGGGTCCCTAGGGTAGTGGGGCGGAGTCGAAGCGGCCGGATCGCCACATCTTGCGATTCTCCCTGGCAGCTCCGTACCCAGGAAAACCCATGATCACAAGGAGCGTATCGTGACTTTGACCCCCCAGAAACCACCGCATGACACCGATGAGGCCAACGACATCCCGGCGTTCATGACCGAGGAAATGGTCCATGCCCGCCTCGGCATCGTCTATCTCTTCGCCAACGTCACCTGCGACGAAGACCGTTTCACCTTCAGCACCGACGGTGTCCTCGACCTGCTCGGCAGCACGCCGGTGAAACCCGTCGTGCCGCCTGGAAAGAACGACCCCGCCAGGTTGGCCGAGACACTCGACCGTGCCATCCGCGCCAATGAAGCCGTCCGCGACATCGACGCCGCGCGTTTGTCATCGCGCTCCGAGACTGCCAACGTGGCGCCGGAAGAGGGCGCGTTGCGCGATGAGCTTGCTACCGAGCTGGAACGCATGGCTACCCTCATCGCCGGGGCCACCCAGGAGCAGCTCGCCGGTGGCACGGGTGCCGCGGTGCCGCTCGCCGCTGCCGCCGCGGGTATCTGGGCGTCACGCCCGGCGCTGATGAAAGAGGTGACCCGGACCATCGCCGAAGCCGCGGCTGCGCAGGCCCAGCCCTTCGTACTCAGCGGCCTGACCACGGCGTCGGGTGTGATCGATGCTCTGGAAACGGGGTGCCAGCGTTATCTCGTCCACGCGCGTGGCAAGCAGGTGAACGTCCTTCCCGGCACGCCGACCACCACCATCGACGGCATCAAGCGCGCCATGGACCTCACGCTGGCCGGCAATGTCTATGCGTCCCTGAAGGGCGGAGCTCAACTGGTGGCGGAGGGCGTGACGGCGGGCGCTTCGAGCGCCATCGGTCGCATCGTGTTCTCGGCCATCGATGCGTTGGCCTCGTTCGTTCGGCGGGCGCACGACTTTTACTACATGCGTCAATTCTTCCATGAGGCGAAGGCGCACTGGGCGGACCGCAACCGTCCCGACGCCCTGCATCGGCGGCCGTACGAGTTCAACCTCTGGTACCGGAATGTCGCCATGCGCGTGCCGGTGATCCCGGTGCTCACCCTCAATAGCGGTCTCTGCGGCGACAAGGCCCACCTGCTTCGGATGTTCGGTCTCGAAGGCGAGCTGATCACGCAGGCGAAGTTCGACGCCGGCGTGGCTTATATCGACCAGCTGAAAACCTGGGGCGCGGGCTACCTGCGCGACGTGGGTTACGTCTTCGAAAGCGGGGACGCGGTCATCGCCGAACTGGTCAAGTCGGCAGCGGTGCCGGCAAACGAAAAACTGCGCACCCGGCTGTGGACCGCGTTGAAGAAACTGGTACCTCGAAAATAGCGAGGCACCGGCAAGCTCAGTCGTGGCGACGGCAGAACGTGGCGAACAACGCGGCCCAGCACGGCAGGGCGAGCAGTAACCACGGCATGTTCCGCTGCGGAAACTCGGGCCACAGGTGCAGCAGCAGGGCGATGACGCAGGCCGCGAACGACAGCGCGGTGACCCGCGATGCGAGGCGGCCGATCTGTCGACCGGCCACGCGCAGGCGCCAGATGCCCGGGAGCAGCAGCAACGCAAACGGCTGGAAGGCCAGCAGGTTGAAGTTGCCCCAGGCGGAACGATGCAGGGTCAGCGTCCACAGGCCGAGCATGAACAGGCCTGCCACGCCGGCAAACACGGTGAAAAGCGTGCCCGCGGCAACGAAGATGCCGCGGGCCACGCGATGCCGGGTAAAGGCGGGCAGGGCCAGCGGAATGGCCCATAGCAGGCCGGCGATCAGCAGTGGCCAGCGCAGGTCGGGCGCCTGCTCCGGCGGGGGATCTAGTTTGTTCTGCGCGAGCGTGTCTTCCTGGGCGACCAGCGGTCGCGCGTCGGCACCCTCGCCGACGTGCACGTGGCGCAGTTCCTCTTCGAGCACCATCGGCAGGAAGGCTTCCTTCCACGCGGTCATCGGCTGGTCGGCATAGGGGCCGAGGCCGAGGTCCATGCCCAGCATCAGCCAGGCCTGGTTGCTCATGAGGCGTGCCGTCTGCTCGCGGAACGTCATGCCACCCGGCTGCTCGCGCAGCTGGCGGTGGAGTGCACCACCGAGTGCGCCGTCCAGCGCATCACGTACGCGCGTGGTGCAGTTGTCGGCGTAATAGTCGTAGTTGTAGCCGGCGTTGGCCGGCTGCACGTTCCACAGCATGAAGCGGCGCAGGCTGTCTTTCTGCTCGTCGTCCAGCGCGAGGCGCTGGCGACGCACGTAGCGACCTTCGCCCGCATAGAACTCGACGTCGGACTGCGTGGTCTCCGCATCCATGCGGTACGCCATGATGCCGCGCGCGAAGTTGAGGATGAATCCCTTCTGGTCGAAGTCGAACACGCCGTAGTTGAAGGCGATGGCTTCGCCGCTCACGGTGTCACGCACTTCCAGCGCATCGTGGCCGAAGCGTTCCCAGTAGATATCGCCGGGCCCGTAGGTCATCAACGAGATTTCGAGGTTGGCAGCCGGGGCGTCCACGATGCCCGCGTGGGCGGCCGGAACGAAACACAGGGCTGCCAACAGCCAAAGGACGTAACGCATCAGGCCCCGTTATTTCCGTTGCCGTTACCGCTGACACGGGTAACGTGAAAGTGCAGCACGCGGCGATCGTCGGCTTCGGTGACGCGGAAAACGAAGTCGCCCATGGTGATTTCCTCGCCCACGCTCGGCAGGTGGCCGAACTCGGAGGTGATCATGCCGCCGATGGTGTCGAACTCTTCGTCGGAGAAGTGCGCACCGGCCACCTCGTTGAAGTCGGCGATGGGGGTGAGCGCGCTTACCGCGAACACGCCGTCGTCGAGCTGGGTGGCGAGGATCGGATCTTCTTCGTCATCGTGCTCGTCGTCGATCTCGCCGACGATCTGCTCGAGCACGTCCTCGATGGTGATGAGGCCAGCGACGCCGCCGTATTCGTCCACCACCAGGGCCATGTGGTTACGCGTGAGGCGGAATTCCGCCAGCAGCACGTTGAGCCGCATGGATTCGGGGATGAGCACCGCGGGGCGGAGCAGGGCGCGTACATCGCCACACTCGCTCTGGCCGAAGTACTTCAGCAGGTCTTTGGCCAGCAGGATGCCAAGGACTTCGTCCTTGTCTTCGCCGTGCACGGGGAAGCGGGAGTGACCGGATTCGACGACGGCGGCCAGGATGTCCGGCAGCGGCGCATCGACGGGCAGGCTGACGATCTGGGCCCGGGGGACCATGACATCGTCGACGCTGAGTTCGGTGACTTTGATCGCACCCTCGACCATGGTCAGGGTGTCGTTGGATAGCAGGCCATTGGCCTGGGCGGTACGCAGTTCTGCGATCAGTTCGTCGCGGTTGCGGGGCTCGCCGGAAAACATGTGGCCCAGACGGTCCCACCAGGATCGGTGAGTTGGGCCGTTGGTACTGCCAGGGTCCTCGTTCATTACTCTTTGATATTCGGCCCGAATGGGCGGAATGAGGAGTCTAACGGAATTTCCGTGACGGTTCAGGGGAAGGCGGCTTGGTAGGAGCCGATTCATCGGCGATCCCGCGCCAGCGGGCCAGGTTTCGGCCAGCACCCGTTCGCCGATGAATCGGCTCCTACCGAGCGGGGGAGGGCGCGGGGGAGGCTTCGATATACGGATCTGCGATGCCCAAACCAGCCAGAATCCTGGTCTCCAAAGCCTCCATCGCCTCGGCTTCGGCCTCGTCGATGTGGTCGTAGCCCAGCAGGTGCAGCGTGCCGTGGATGGTCAGGTGGGCCCAGTGGTCGGCGGGCTTCTTGCCCTGTTCCGCGGCCTCGCGGGCCACGACGGGCGCGCAGATGACCAGGTCGCCGATGAGCGGCAGATCCACGCCCGGCGGGAGCTCCACCGGGAAGGAGAGCACGTTGGTGGCGTAGTCACGGCCGCGGTACTGCAGGTTCAGCGCCTGGCCTTCCTCGATATCCACGATGCGGATCGACACCTCGCTGGCCTTGCGGCGGCGCGCTCCCTTCAAAGCGGCTTCGATCCAGCGACGGAAGCTGGCCGAGGCCGGCACGCCCTTGCGCGGCGCGGCATAGCCCACGGCGACATCGAGCTTGCTCAACGCGCTTCGTCCTTCTGTTCGAAGGCCTCGTAGGCACGGACGATCTTGGCCACGAGCGGATGGCGCACCACGTCGCGCGAGGTGAAGAAGGTGAAGCTGATGCCGTCGACACCACGCAGCACTTCGATCGCATGGCGCAGGCCGGAGCGGATGTTGCGCGGCAGATCCACCTGGGAGACGTCGCCCGTGATGACCGCGACCGAGCCGAAGCCGATGCGGGTCAGGAACATCTTCATCTGCTCGACCGTGGTGTTCTGCGCTTCGTCGAGGATCACGTACGAATCGTTGAGGGTGCGGCCGCGCATGTAGGCGAGCGGCGCGATCTCGATCACGTTGCGCTCGATCAGCTTGGCCACCTTCTCGAAGCCGACCATCTCGTACAGCGCGTCGTACAGCGGGCGCAGGTAGGGGTCGATCTTCTGGCTGAGGTCGCCGGGCAGGAAGCCGAGTTTCTCGCCGGCTTCCACCGCCGGACGCACCAGCAGCACGCGCTGCACGCGGTTGTTCTCGAGCGCCTCGATGGCGCTGGCCACGGCGAGGTAGGTCTTGCCGGTACCGGCCGGGCCGACGCCGAAGTTGATGTCGTGGCTGGTGATGGCGTGCAGGTAACGGGCCTGGTTGGGACCGCGGCCCTTGATCACGCCGCGCTTCACCTTGATCACCACTTCCTGCGCCGATTCGGCGGCCTGGTCGGCAAGCGCGTCGATACCGGACTCGGCCAGGTGCAGGTTGATGACCGCGCCGTTGAGCGTTTCGTGCTCGGCCGCCGCGTACAACGCACGCAGCACCTTCTCGCCGGCGCGGGCGGTGAGCTCGTCGCCAATGACACGGAAGGTGGCGCCGCGATGGTCGATTTCCACGCCCAGGCGCAGCTCGATCTGGCGGATGTGCTCGTCGAGCGGTCCACACAGATTGGCTAGCCGGACGTTGTCTTCGGGTTCGAGCGAGAAGTCGCGCTGGATAAGCTGGCTCATGGCATTCACGAGGCGAGCGCGACCTCTTCGTCAAGGCGGATGCGACCGCGGAGGGAGTTGGACATCGCCTCGGTGATCACCACGTCGACGAACTGGCCGATCATCCGGGCGTGGCCCGGGAAGTTCACGAAGCGCATGTTCTCGGTGCGACCCGACAGTTCGTTAGGGTCCCTGCGGCTGGGCTTTTCGACCAGCACGCGCTGCACGCTGCCGACCATGGCTTCGTTGATCTTGCGGGCGTTCTCGTTGATCGCGGCCTGCAGGCGCGACAGTCGCGCTTGCTTCACCACGCTCGGTGTCTCGTCCGGAAGGTTCGCCGCCGGCGTGCCGGGGCGGGACGAGAAGATGAAGGAAAAGCTCTGGTCGAAGCCGATGTCGTCGATCAGCTTCATGGTCTTTTCGAAGTCGTCGTCCGTCTCGCCGGGGAAGCCGACGATGAAGTCCGAGGACACGCAGATGTCCGGACGCACGGCGCGCAGCTTGCGGATTTTCTGCTTGAACTCGATCGCCGTGTAGCCACGCTTCATGGCCGAGAGAATGCGGTCCGACCCCGCCTGCACGGGCAGGTGCAGGTAGTTGGCCAGCTGCGGCACGTTGGCGTAGGCCTCGATCAGCGAGTCGGAAAACTCCAGCGGATGCGAGGTGGTGAAGCGGATGCGGCCGATGCCTTCGATCTGCGCGATAGCGTGGATCAGCACGGAGAGATCGGCCATGTCGCCATCGTGCATGGGGCCACGGTAGGCGTTGACGTTCTGGCCGAGCAGGTTGACCTCGCGCACGCCTTGCTCGGCGAGCTGGGCCACCTCGACGATGACGTCGTCGAACGGACGGCTGATTTCCTCGCCGCGCGTGTAAGGCACCACGCAGTAGGAGCAGTACTTCGAGCATCCTTCCATGATCGAGACGAAGGCGGTGGGGCCTTCGGCGCGCGGCTCGGGCAGGCTGTCGAACTTCTCGATCTCCGGGAAGCTGATGTCCACCTGCGACTTGCCGCTGGCGCGCTGGGCTTCGATCATTTCCGGCAGGCGGTGCAGGGTCTGCGGGCCGAAGACGAGGTCCACATAGGGTGCGCGCTTGAGGATGGCATCGCCTTCCTGCGAGGCGACGCAACCACCCACACCGATGAGCACCGGCTTGCCGCCCGCCTTGTGGGCCTTCCAGCGGCCGAGCTGGCTGAAGACTTTTTCCTGGGCCTTTTCGCGGATCGAACAGGTGTTGACCAGGATGACGTCAGCTTCCGCTTCGTCCTGGGTCAGCTCGAGACCGTGCGATGCGAACAGGACGTCGGCCATCTTGGCCGAGTCGTACTCGTTCATCTGGCAGCCGTGGGTCTTGATGAAAAGCTTGCCGCTCATGGGCCGGGATACCGTGATTCGTGGGGGGTTACCGAACCGCGCAGTTTACGCCGCCACCACCCACGTTGCCACAGGGTTCGGCGGATCAATGACTTGCGTGAGGAAGATCACGTTATTGGCCCTTGGCAGGGCATAGGTGCTCGGGCACACTCGCGCCCATGGTTCACGACGCGACGCGAGGGGAAAGCGCCGGCCATCCCGCCCGCCGTTTTCTGCTCCCCCGAATGGCCCTGCGAAGGGCCGCGGGCGCCTGCGTGCTGCTTCTGGGCCTGCTGGCGGGGCCGGCGTCGGCGGCTGCCCTATATAGATGTGTCGGCAGCACGGGCGAGACCGTGTTCTCGGGTAGCACCTCCGGCTACAAGGACTGCAAGCGGCTGGCCAATATGGCCCCGGCACGTCCAGCCCGGCCGGTCGCTCCGCCTGCTCCCACGAGTGCCGTCTTTCAGGCCGTCGAGGCCGCGCCCTCGTTGAAGGGCGTGATCGGCAGCGTCGTCCTGGCCCCGGGGCGGAATGACGACCGCGTATCCGCTGGCCTCGCCGCGGTCGCGGCATCACCCGCGATCAAGGCGCCGAAGGGGACGTGGGATTACCACGAGTCCGCCTCGACCGACCTGGCGTCGATGCCCGCCCCGGAGCAGCCCAGGGGTTCGCGCGTGCTCCGTGGTGCTGTCTACCGGATCACCCGCGCGGACGGCGGCGTCGAGTACACCAATATTCCCCAGGGGGGCGGTGGTGCGAAGGGGCAGAGCATCAAGATGCTCTTCACCTATATCGCCACCTGCGCCGCCTGCGACGTGCATTCGAAGATCGACTGGAACAGCGTGGGGCTCAACATCGTTGCGTATGGCGATGCCATCTCGTCGGCCAGTCACGAGTTCGGTGTGGACGAAGCGCTGTTGCGAGCGATCATCCACGCGGAAAGCGCGTTCAACCCGCGTGCGTTGTCAGTCGCGGGCGCGCAGGGCCTGATGCAGCTGATTCCCTCCACGGCGCGCGACATGGGCGTGCTGGACGCTTTCGATGCGAACCAGAATATTCGTGGTGGCGCGCGGTATCTCGCGCTGCTGCTGCGGAACTTCAACGGCAACGAACGCCTCGCGGCGGCCGCGTATAACGCGGGCCCCGGTGCCGTGCAGAAGTACAACGGCGTGCCGCCGTATGACGAAACGCAGGTGTATGTCGAGCGCGTCGGGGTGCTTCGCAAGCGCTATGGCGAGTCGCTAAAGCAGCGCCCCAGCACCAACGTCCCGTTGGCTTCCCGCCGCACCTGACGGCCCCATACCCCCGCTCGGTAGGAGCCGATTCATCGGCGATTCCTGACGTAGTCGCGACCTGCCATCGCCGATGAATCGGCTCCTACCAAGCGTGGGTGTCGCCAGGCAGGATGTATCGCCAGGCAGGGGGATCGCCGATGAATCGGTCTTACCGGGCGGCGCCTTGCAGGGCCTGCATGGGTGCCGTGGGCGGCCGCTGGGTGGGGGTGATCGTGCTGGCGAACGGTGCGCCGTTGCGAAGACCGGAAATCGCGATCGCCACGCCGGGCTTGAACGCGGCTTCATGGCGGCGCAGGTCGGAGGCGTCGAGGATGTCTTCGCCGCCGATCTTCAGGATCACATCGCGCTGCTGGATGCCCGCCATGGCCGCGGGGCCGCCGGGAGAGACATCATTCACCACGACGCCGCGAGCCGCGGAGGGCAGGCCGCTGTCGGCAGAGATCGGGACGGCGCCGTAGTCCGCGCCGATCCAGCCGCGCACGACATGGCCGGTCTGCACGATCTGGTCGAGGACCTCACGCGCACTGGACACGGGAATGGCGAAGCCGATGCCTTCGGCGCCCACGGCCTGGCCGATCAGCGAGGTGTTGATGCCCACCAGGTCGCCATGGGCGTTGACCAGGGCGCCGCCGGAGTTGCCGAAATTGATCGCCGCGTCCGTCTGGATGAAGTTCTCCAGGCTGGACAGGTTGAGCTGGCGCCCGATGGCGCTGACGATGCCCATGGTCACGGTTTGACCAATGCCGAAGGGATTGCCGATGGCGAGCACCACATCACCCACGCGCGGACGGCGATCCGGATCGGTCATGTGGATGGCGGGCAGGTTGCCGGCGTCCACCTTGAGCACGGCGAGGTCGGTCTCGTCGTCGGAGCCGACCACGCGGGCCTTGGCCACGCGCCCGTCGTAGAGCAACAGCTGGATGTCGTCGGCGTTGGCAATGACGTGGTTGTTGGTCAATACGTAACCATCGTCGCTGACGATCACCCCCGAGCCCAGGTTCTGCTGGCGCCGTGTACGCGCCGGCCCCGTGGGCACGCTGAAAATGCGCTGCAGCACGGGGTCGGAGTAAAGCTGGCGCGGCTGCTCGGTGACCATCTTGTTGGCGTAGATGTTGACCACGGAGGGCGCTGCCTTGGCCACGGCGTCCGCATACGAGGCCGGCCCGGAGGCGGGTGAATCGCCTGTGGTCGTCGCCGTGATGCCGGTGGGAGCGGTGAAGCGCTGGCGGAGAAAGGCGCCGCTACCGGGCCAGAACAGGCCGATGATGAAGGCCACGGCAAGGCCGAGCACGACGAAGCGGGCAATGAAGGCGAGCGTGCGGGCGGCGTGTTTCATCTAAGAACTGAGGGATCCTGTCGTCGTCGCATCGCCGTGCCCATGGCACCCCTTGCCCCTTATGGGATAGGGTGGCGTCCAGTTTATTGTACGTCGCTAGTGCTGACGTTACACTGACGCGATTTGCGGAAGCCGATTTCCGAACGAACCGGCGATAGGGGTCCGCAACCTCAATGGCAAAGTTCCGGAGAGCCTGATGGCGAACGAAGTCGTCGATCACGGGCGCCGTCGCTTCCTTACCGTTACGACAGCAGTCGTAGGTGGTGTGGGAGTGGTCGCGGCGGTCGTGCCCTTCATTAAGTCGTGGGAACCAAGTGCAAGGGCTAAGGCGGCAGGTGCGCCTGTCACGGTCGATATCAGCGCCATCGATGCGGGCCAGAAGGTCACTTTCGCATGGCGTAGCCTTCCCGTTTTCGTGGTCAACCGCACCAAGGACCAGCTGGCCCAGCTGAAGGGCCTCGAGCCTCGCTTGCTGGATCCCCAGTCGTCCAACACGGAACAGCAGCCCAAGTACGCGACGAACGAAACCCGTTCCATCAAGCCTGAGTGGCTGGTCGTCATTGGCCTGTGCACCCATCTGGGCTGCGTTCCCGATTTCGTCCCGGACATCAAGCCCGAGCCGTTCGACGCGAACTGGAAGGGCGGCTTCTACTGCCCCTGCCATAAGTCGCGCTACGACCTCTCAGGCCGCGTGTTCAGTGGCGTGCCCGCACCGAAGAACCTCCCCGTGCCGCCGTACCACTTCGTGGACGACACGCACATCCAGATCGGTGTCGATCCGAAGGAGGCCGGCTGATGGCTAACCTATTTGACTGGGTCAACGAACGTGCGCCGAACCTGGCGCCCACGTTCCGCAAGCACATGACCGAGTACTACGCGCCGAAGAACTTCAATCTTTGGTACTACTTCGGCTCGCTGGCGATCCTGGTGCTGGTCAACCAGATCGTGACCGGCATCTTCCTCACCATGAACTACAAGACGAGTGCGCTGGAAGCGTTCAACTCGGTCGAGTACATCATGCGTGACGTGGAGTGGGGCTGGCTGATCCGCTACATGCACTCCACGGGTGCCTCGCTGTTCTTCGTGGTCGTGTTCCTGCACATGTTCCGCGGGATCATGTACGGCTCGTTCAAGCGTCCGCGCGAGCTGGTGTGGATCCTCGGCATGCTGATCTTCCTGGTCCTCATGGCCGAAGCCTTCATGGGCTACGTGTTGCCGTGGGGCAACATGTCCTTCTGGGGCGCGAAGGTCATCATTTCGCTGTTCGGCACCATTCCCTACATCGGCCCCGGCCTGGTGGAGTGGATCATGGGCGACTTCCTGCCCGCCGACGCCACGCTCAACCGCTTCTTCGCGCTGCACGTGATCGCGCTGCCGCTGGTTCTCCTGCTGCTGGTGGTGCTGCATCTGGCCGCGCTGCATGAAGTGGGTTCGAACAACCCGGACGGCGTGGACGTGAAGCATGGTCCGAAGGGCAATCGCTGGGATGCCAGCAAGCCCATCGACGCCATTCCGTTCCACCCGTACTACACGGTGAAGGATCTGGTCGGCGTGGGCTTCTTCCTGCTGATCGCGGCGTTCATCATCTTCTTCGCGCCCACGTTCGGCGGCTGGTTCCTCGAGCACGACAACTTCACCCCGGCCAACAACCTGGTGACGCCGACGCACATCAAGCCGTCGTGGTACTTCACGCCGTTCTACGCGATCCTGCGCATGATCCCGTCGTTCTTCGGCACGGCCATCTGGGGCGTGATCGGCATGTTCGGCTCGATCCTGATGCTGGCCTTGCTGCCATGGCTGGATCGTGGCGAAGTCCGCTCGGTACGCTTCCGTGGCATGGGTTACCGCATCGCGCTCGCCGTGCTGGTGATTTCGTTCCTGTCCCTGGGTGCGGTCGGCGCCGGCGTCACTGCCGAGCTGATTCCCGAGTGGTTCCCGGGCGCTGACGCGACCACGTTGGAGAACGCCTTCGGCCGCGTCATGACGGTGGCCTACTTCGGGTTCTTCATCTTCATCTGGGTGTACACGCACTTTGGCCTCGAGAAGACCAAGCCGGTTCCGGAACGGGTGACGACGCATGATTAAGCGCTATCTATCCGCCATGGCCCTGGCGCTGGGCCTCTTCGTCGTCACCGTTCCCGCCTTCGCACAGGAAGGCGGTGAGGGTCTGCCCTCGGCCGGGACGAACGTGAACGACCGTGCGTCGCTGCAGCGTGGCGCCAAACTGTTCTTCAACTACTGCGTCGGCTGCCACTCGCTGAAGTACGTGCGTTACTCGCGCGTGGCCAGCGACCTCGGCCTGAGCGAAGACGAGGTGATGTCCAACCTCAACTTCACCGGCGCGAAGTTCGGTGAACCGGTGATCTCGCACATGCCGGCCGATTCGGCGAAGACCTGGTTCGGCAAGGAGCCGCCGGATCTCTCGCTCGAAGCGCGCGCCAAGGGCGTGGACTTCATCTTCAATTACCTGAACTCGTTCTACCTCGACCCGAGCCGTCCGGTCGGCTGGAACAACACGGTCTTCCCGAACGCCTCCATGCCGAACCCGTTGTGGGAACTGCAGGGCTTGCAGGTGGCCGTCCATTCCGAAGCCACGCCAGGTCACGATTCGGTGGTGGAGAAGCTCGAACTCTCCCAGCCGGGCCGCATGACACCGGAGGAGTTCAAGGGCGCGACGCGCGATCTCGCTACCTTCCTCGAGTACACGGCCGAACCGGCCGTCCTCCAACGCCAGTCGGTCGGCGTGTGGGTGGTCCTGTTCCTCGCCTTGCTCACCTTCCTGCTGTACCTGGTGAAGCATGAGTACTGGAAGGACGTTCACGAGAACCACTGAATGATGTCCCTCGGGGCGGCCTGACCGGTCGCCCCGTTTTATTTGCGGCAGGGAGAGGGCTCGCACGCATGGTCCAGAATGCTCGTTCGCGAACGGCTTTGACGCTGTACACCAGCGCCGACGATATCCACTGCCACCGTACCCGGCTGGTGCTGGCGGCCAAGGGCGTGGCATACGACCGGATCATCCTGAAGGCCGACGAGCCTACCCCCGACCTGCTGGAGCTGAATCCCTACGGCACTCTGCCGACCCTGGTCGACCGTGACCTGACCGTCTACGACCCGATGATCGTCGTCGAGTATCTTGACGAGCGATATCCGCATCCTCCCCTCATGCCGATCGACCCGCTGTCCCGGGCCCGCCTGCGCCTGGCGACCTGGCGTATCGAGAACGACTGGCTGCCCGAGATCGAGACGATCGGCGAGGGTGGCAAGGCTGCCGAAGGCGGTCGCCGCCGGTTGCGCGAGCACCTGCTCCTGTCGGTGCCGCTGTTCCGGGCCTCGCGATTCTTCCTGAACCCGGAAATGAGCCTGATCGACTGTCTGGTCGCCCCGGTTGTCTGGCGCCTGCCGCATCTGGGCGTGGACCTGGGCAAGGAGGGCAAGCCGATCGTCGACTACGGCGAGCGCCTGTTCCACAGCCAGGGCTTTGCCCGCAGTCTCACGCCGGAAGAGCGCAACATGCGTCCGGACTTCAATTTCGCGCCCGGTTAGCCTCGTTACCGCGTATCCCGTAAACTGTGCACATGGATACGAACGAAACCTCGGGCATGACCTCCAATCGGCCCTATCTGCTGCGCGCCATCTACGACTGGATCAGCGACAACGGCTTGACCCCGTACGTACTCGTGGACGCGGCGCAGCCGGGCGTGAAGGTGCCGGCGCACGTCGTGAAGAACGGCCAGGTCGTTCTCAATCTCGCCATGCGTGCCGTCGCGCACCTCGACCTCGGTAACGACCGCATCGCCTTCCAGGCGCGCTTCTCGGGCGTGAGCCAGTCCATCGTCATCCCGATGCAGGCCGTGCTGGCGCTTTACGCGCAGGAGAACGGGCAGGGCATGATGTTCCCGGCCGACGAAAACGAAACCCTGCCTACCGACGGCATCGAAGCCGCCGACGAGGCCGAGGCACCGGCACCGTCCGCTGGTGGCGATGACGACCGGCCCAAGCGGGGCGCTCCGCACCTTCGCGTCGTCAAATAAACGAAACCCGCCGAAAGGCGGATTTTTCGTTATGGCTGTTTGGCGTTTTGGCGTTTTGGCGTTCTGGCGTTCTGGCTTTTGTAGGAGCCGATTCATCGGCGATCCTAACGTGTCGTAAACCCCATCGCCGATAAATCGGCTCCTACCAAGCGGTTGTCGCCAGTTTCCTGTTGTCGCCAGTTTTCTAATGAAGCCGCCGCCGGTCGGCCAGCGAAATCACATTCGCTCCATGCACGATCGAATCCGTCGCCACGACAGTCTCCAGGGCCGGCGATCCGCTCATCGGCAGCGAAAAGCTCACCACGTCGTGTCCGGCCATCCACAAGCGCGCCATTTCGCGTGACTGGCCGTCTTCGCTGACTTCGAACACGTAGCAGCGCTCCAGGCGGCGTACACCGTCGACGCCCTGCAGGCGGATCGAGCGAAGCCCGACACTCTGATCCAGCAGCTGGAGGCCATGGCGCTTGCACAGCGAGGCCGCGGCGCGCACGGCGACCTCGCGGGCGCGAGTGAGCCGGTACCAGCTGGCAATGCCAGCCGCCAGGGCCATGAGCCAGAACAGATCGGTGAAGGAAGCCATGGTGTCAGTGTGTGGCCGCTGCGGCGCGACCACAAGCCCCTATAAGGGCATCGCCGATGAATCGGCTCCCACAAGAAGCCGGAATGTGGGACCCGCTTCAGCGGCGATTCCTACAAACCCCCGTGCTTCACATCCAACCGAAGGGACAGATCAATCGCCCTCACGTTCTTGGTCAACGCCCCGCTCGAGATGAAATCCACCCCGGTCTCCGCAATCGCCCGGATCGTATCGATCTCGACGTTGCCCGAAACCTCGAGCGGCATACGTCCCGCGGTGAACGTCACGGCCTCGGTAAGCATCGCCGGGGTGAAGTTATCGAGCAGGGCGCGATCGGCGCCGGCATCGAGCGCCTGGGCCAGTTCGTCCAGCGTTTCCACTTCGACGATGAGCGGCAGTGCCGGGTGGATGCGGCGGGCGGCCTCGACCGCGGCCGGAATGCCACCCGCGGCGATGATGTGGTTTTCCTTCAGCATCATCGCGTCGAACAGGCCGATGCGGTGATTGGTGCCGCCGCCGCAGAGCACGGCGTACTTCTGCGCGCGACGCAGGCCGGGCAGGGTCTTGCGCGTATCCAGTACGCGCGTGCGCGTACCCGCGATGGCATCGGCATAGCGCGAGGTCACCGTCGCCGTGGCCGAGAGTAATTGCAGGAAGTTGAGCGCCGAGCGCTCGGCTGTCACCAGTGCGCGCGCCTTGCCGGCAAGTCGGCAGATGATCGAACCGGCGGGAACGCGGTCGCCGTCGTGCACCAGCCATTCGATGCGCACGTCCGGGTCGAGCTGGCGAAAGCAGGCCTCGAACCAGGCGGCGCCGCAGAGCACGGCTTCTTCGCGGCAGGTGAGCACGGCGGTCGCAGTGGCGCTGGCGTCGAGCAGATCGGCAGTGGCGTCACCAGGGCCGATGTCTTCGGCGAAGGCGCGCTGCACGTCCGCAAGGATCTCGCTGGCTGGCGGCAGGGCGTCGGCCAGGTGTTTCGGGTCGGGAGAGCTCATCGTGTCGTGCTGTCCGTGGAGGAAGGCCGCTACCTTAGCGCGGCCTTCCTTCGCTGGGGAGATCACGCCGCCGGTGTGGTCGCCTCGGGCTGACGCAGGCGCTCGACGATGGCATCCATGGCGCGGTCGAACAGGAGCGAGGAGTCGAGCAGGCGCGCCGTGCCGTTGGCGAAGGCCTGGGCGAGACCGGCAAGACTGTGGTCGGCAACCTTGAGGCCGCGACGATTGACGAACAGGAAGCGCCCGCTGATCGGACTGACCCAGGACAGCTTGGCGCGATCCGTCGTGCCGTCTTCAGCCGTGAACTCGAGCCACTGGCCCACCTTGAGGTCGCGTGCCTGGGCGAGGTTTCGCTCGTCGAAGGCTTCGTCCATCAGGGCTTCGTTTTCGTCGTCCGGCTCCGGCTCGAGCATCGGCTCCTCGATAGCCTGGATGGATTCCGGCAGCGGCATGACGCTGGAGACCAGGGTGCCCGACTCCGTTTCCGGCGTGGACTCGCCGAGCTGCTGACGATAGAAGGCATGCAACTGGCCGAGCAGCTGTTCGGTGTCGCCTTCCTGGAACGCCACCGAGGCAAGGCCGCGACGCAGCGAACGTTCGATACCGGGTAACAGCGAGCGCAGGTCGCGACGACCGTTGAGGTCGTACACCGGCCGCGCGCTGGCGATGAAGTCGTCGATGAAACGCAGCGACTCGCGGAACTCGGGGGACTCGTCACCCTGGCGAAGCAGGGTGAGCACGATGTAGTTCGCCCAGGCGCGCGTGAGCACACCGTAGATGAGTGGCGGCAACGCGGCCCCGCCGATACGGGTGACGATTTCCGACGCCGCGCGGCGACGCGCCTGTTCCAGCTTCTCGCGGCCGCGGGTGGACTCGGCGACGCGCTGTTCGGCCAGCTCGGCGCGCTTGCGGCTGACGTCGAGGAATTCCTGCAGTTCGCTAGCCAGGCGCGTGAAGATCACCACGTCGTCGTCGAAGTCATGGAGCAGGCGCTCCACGATCGACTTGACCTTCTCGAACAGACGGCCATCGCGATCGGCATCGGCTGACCAGCCCTTGGCAGCGTCGGCGAGGGCGTCGAGCAGCTGGCGCGCAGGGTGCGACTTGTGCGCGAACATGCGGCGGTCGAGCAGGGCCACCTTGAGGTACGGAATCTGCAGGCGTGCAAGCAGCACCTGCATTTCGGCCGGAAGGTTGTGATCTTCGAGGATGAACTCGAAGAGCATGCCGACCAGGTCGATGGTGTCTTCATCCACGCCGGACACGTGCGAGGTCTGCTGGCCACGGAGCTGGCCGATCTGTGCGAGCAGCTGCTCCTTCAGGTGAGCGACGTCGCGCGTGACGTCGGCCTGGGTGGCAAGCGGCGTCGCCTGCGAGGGCAGGCTGGCGATCTGGCTTTGCAGCAGGGTCAACGCGCCGAGCAATTCGGCGGCGCTGGGCAGCGGGCCGGTCTGCATGGGCGGCGAGGTAGCCGCGCCCATGACGACGGAGGCGCTGTCGCGCCGTGCCGAAAAGAGGGCGTGCAGCGACTGCATGAACTCGGCAGCGGCGACATCCGTTACCGGCGCGCTGCCGGCCGCCTGGGGCGGAGCGACAGCTGTGGTCGCGGGGCCGACGGGCGCCGGCGCATCGCTGCGACGGGTGGAGATTTCGTGGCGCAACTGCGGAAGCACGCCCGCCGCGGCCAGTTCGTTGTTGATGTCGTCGTACAGCTCGTCGATGCCCGCGAGCACGTAGCGGTCGAACAACTTGTAGATGATGAGCTTGACGCGGACCTCGACCATCAGCTCGCGCATGGCCTGGCGGAACGCGGCAGCCAGGGCGGCGGGGCCGACCGGGTTGGACGCGTCGTCCATCTTGGTGCCACCGCAGATCACGGAGAGGCGCTGGTTGACGGCGAACAGGGCGCGCGCGAGGCGCTGCTCGTTCTTGCCGATCATGCTGGTGATGGCGAGCGACTCTTCCAGCTCGTTCTCGCCGACCAGGCTCAGCTCGATGTTGGCGAGCGGACGGGCGGCGCCGTCGGCATTCGGCGCACGGGTGCGGCCGGCTGAAAAATCGGCCAGGTCGCGGGCGACCTGGCCGAGGAAGGTCCGCTCGACGATCGCGCGCTTCTTGCGGACTTCGCGCATGCCGTCGAAGAACTGGGTCTGTGCCGCGTTGTTCTCGGCCTTTTCGGCGAGGTCGAACAGGGCGTCGTCGATGTTCTCGAACATGTTGGTCGCAAGCGCATGGAGGCGCTTGGTCGCGAGCCCCCGCACGGTGACCAGAAGGGCGCCCACACGCTCGCTGCGCGGGTCGAGGCGCTGGCTCAGGTCAACGACGTTGGACGGCTCACTCGCGTTGGTCATCACGCTTCTCTGGATTCTTACTGGCCCCCGCCCGAGGGGCCATTGTGCGGGAACGGATGCTTTAAAGTGTGACTCGCATCACGGATTTTGCGCGAGGCCGGATTCTGCCGTAAAGCCTTGCAACTGGGTCGTGCCGATACCCGCTTCGGGCAGCATGACGGGGATACCGTCTTCCACCCGATAGACCAGCTTGCCGTCCGTGGTGATGAGCCCTTCGGTGATCGCGTCGGTCACCTTCTCACCGGCGACGGTGTCGAGGCTGCCGGCGCGGATGGCGCCATTGAGGTTGTCGCGCTCGGTCGCGGTGAGCGGGCGCAGCGGTCGCTTGCTGACGGGGCAGCAGAGGATGTCGATAAGACGCTTGTCCATGGGAGCGGCCGCGAAGGGCCAACCTGTATGTAGATCGGGAATGCCCTTACAATAGCGACTTTTGGGTGCTCCGGCCATGACTTCCAACGAGGTGAACGAGGCGAACGCACCGCGCGTTGGCGTGGTGATGGGCTCGCGTTCGGACTGGGAAACGATGGAGCACGCCTCGACCACGCTGACCCGCATGGGCATTGTGCACGAGGTCCGCGTGGTCTCCGCTCACCGTACGCCGGACCTCCTGTTCGACTACGCCGATGCGGCCCGTGGCCGTGGCATCCAGGTCATCATCGCGGGCGCCGGTGGCGCTGCCCACCTCCCGGGCATGATCGCCGCGAAGACCGCGCTGCCGGTCTTCGGCGTGCCGGTGCAGTCCAAGGCCCTCAATGGCATGGACTCGCTGCTCTCGATTGCACAGATGCCGGCCGGCATTCCCGTGGGCACCCTGGCCATCGGCCGTGCCGGCGCGACCAATGCGGCCCTGCTCGCCGCCTCGGTGCTGGCCCTGCACGACACCGCCGTCGCCGCCGCGCTGGACGCCTTCCGCGCCGAACAGACCCGCAACGTCCTCGATCATCCGGATCCGCGCACGTGACCCGTAAGCTTCCTACGGTCGGCATCCTGGGTGGCGGCCAGCTTGCCCGCATGCTTTCCCTCGCCGCCGCGCCGCTGGGCGTGCGCACCCTCGTGGTCGACGGCTCGGCCGAGGCCTGCGCCGGCCAGGTCACCGAACTGGTCGTAGCCGACTGGAACGACGACGAGGCGCTGGAAGCGTTCGCCGCCCGCGTGGACGTGGTCACCTTCGATTTCGAGAACGTGCCCGCCGCCACGGCCGAGCGCCTGGCGGGCCTCACCCATGTGTTTCCCAATCCGGGTGCGCTGTCCGTCGCCCAGGATCGCCTCGCCGAGAAGACCTTGTTCCGGGCCTCGGGGCTGAACACCCCGGATTTCGACCCCGTGGACAGTCGCGACGACCTGGTTCGCGCCGTGGCTCGGATCGGCGCACCCGCCATTCTCAAGACCCGCCGCCTGGGTTACGACGGCAAGGGCCAGTTTCGCCTGAAGACACCGGATGACATCGATGCCGCCTGGGCTGCCCTGGGTGAGGCTGCCGCCTCGGTGGGCTTGATCCTCGAAGCCTTCGTGCCCTTCGACCGCGAGCTGTCGGTCGTGGCGGTTCGTGGTCGCGACGGGGGGTTCCGCACCTGGCCGCTGACCCGCAACTGGCATGTCGACGGTGTCCTGTCGCTCAGCCTGGCGCCGGCTCCCGGCACCTCGGATGCGCTGGAACAGGCCGCCATCGGCCATGCCCGCACGATCGCCGAGACGCTGGACTACGTGGGTGTCTTCGCCCTGGAGCTGTTCGTCTGCGGTGGCGAGCTGCTGGGTAACGAAATGGCGCCTCGCGTCCACAACTCGGGGCATTGGACCATCGAGGGCGCCCATACCAGCCAGTTCGAGAACCACGTGCGCGCCGTCCTCGGCCTGCCGCTGGGCGACACCGGCGTGCGTGGTGCCAGCGCCATGCTCAACTGGATCGGCGACATGCCCGACCCGACGCCGATCCTCTCGGTCGCTGATGGCCACTGGCATGACTACGGCAAGGAAGCGAGACCGGGCCGCAAGGTCGGTCACGCCACGCTCTGCGCTCCGGATGCCGGCAGCCTGCGGGCGAAGCTGGCCGAGGTCGGCGTCGCGCTGGGCCGCGAAGAACAGGTCGCCCCGGCCGTCGACCTCCTCGGCTAAGCACCTCGCACCTCGCGTATGGCTCGCCTTCGGCTTCGCGGGCTCGGCTTTGCCGTCGCTCTCTACACTTGGGCGTCTCGCGGGGAGACCTTGGTGCCCACTCTCGCGGCTCAGAAGGAGAGCCGTTGGCGTGGGTGTGGCCGCCCAAGCGGACCGTTACGGCCGTCGTGCTGGTACGGCCATTCCGGCTCGCCGAGCGCCTTCCTCGCGGCTGCTCCGCCTCGCGCGGACGATCGCGACCGGCGCGTGGGGGTTGCCGCTTGACGATGGCGACGAGCCGGCAGCCGAAGCGGCGTTGCTTCGTCGGCTCGGCCCGCACGAACCTCAAGGATGGGAAGAGCCTTCGGTGCCCACCCTCGAGGCGAGTTCCGCACAAGTGGAGCGGCCGTAGGCCAAATAAGTACACGGCCGCGCAGCGGCCTTTCCGGTACGAAACGCGGAGGACGTGTCTGAGCAGCGAGGGTGGGCACCGAAGGCTCTGCGCCGCATCCCTCCACGCAAATGGCGGTGCAATGGCTCCACGGGGGAATCGACGAAGAACCAATAAAAAGGCCGGGTCTCGCGACCCGGCCTTTTTGCGTTCTACAGCGGGAAAATCAGGCGAGATTCTTCGCCGCGAAGTCCCAGTTGACCAGGTTCCAGAACGCTTCCAGGTACTTCGGACGGGCGTTGCGGTAGTCGATGTAGTAGGCGTGCTCCCACACGTCCGCCGTGAACAGCGGCTTATCGCTGCCGGTGATCGGCGTGGCGGCGTTGGAGGTGTTGACGATGGCCAGGGAGCCGTCCGGACGCTGCACCAGCCAGGTCCAGCCCGAGCCGAAGTTGCCGGCGGCGCTCTTGGCAAACTCTTCCTTGAACTTGTCCACGCCGCCAAAGGCCTTGGTCAGGGCGTCGGCAAGCTTGGCCGGCGGCTCGGCGCCGCCGGGGGCGCGCATCGAGTTCCAGTAGAAGGTGTGGTTCCAGACCTGGGCGGCGTTGTTGAAGATGCCGCCCGAGGAGGACTTCACGATCTCGACCAGATCCTTGCCCTCGAACTCCGTACCCTTGATCAGGTTATTGAGATTCGTGACGTAGGTCTGGTGGTGCTTACCGTAATGAAACTCGAGGGTTTCAGCGGAGATGTGCGGCTCCAGGGCGTTCTTCTCGTAGGGAAGCGGGGGAAGTTCGATCGCCATGTGCGGGACTCCTTAGCGTTGGCTGGGGGAAAGAAAGACGAAGCAGGGCGCCAGGCGCGGCACTGCTACACTACGCAACTATCAGCATTCTAATGATGAAACCCGACCTATGGACGTCGTAGACGAGATCAAGGCCACCGTAGCGGCGCACCCCATCGTGCTTTTCATGAAAGGCACGCCGGAGTTCCCTACCTGTGGGTTCTCCGATCGCGCCGTCAAGGCGCTGGAAGCCGCTGGGGCGAACTTCTTCTCGGTCAACGTCCTGGCGGATCCGCGCGTGCGCGCGGGCCTGCCGCATTATTCGAACTGGCCGACGTTTCCCCAATTGTTCCTGTTAGGTGAATTCATCGGCGGATGCGACATCGTCGAGGATCTCCACGCCGCGGGTGAACTCAAGCGCATGGCGGTGGAAGTCGCCGGGGCCGAATCGTGAGCGCATGGTCGTCCGTGGGGCTGCCCGATGACTGGGCGCCGGCCGGAGGCTCGCTCGCTGGCCGCGTCATCGTCGTCACCGGCGCCACGGGTGGACTCGGTAGCGAAACTGCGAAGGCCGTTGTCCGCGCCGGTGCGACCGTGGTGATCACGGGACGCAAGGTGCGTGCACTGGAGAAGCTCTACGACGAGCTGGTCGCGCTCGGCGGTGCCGAACCGGTCATTCATCCGCTGGACCTCGAAAGCGCAACGCCGAGTGACTACGCGGCGCTCGCGGAAGGCCTCGAAAAGGAATTCGGCCGGCTTGATGGCGTGGTCCACGCCGCCGCGCATTTCAACGAACTCACGCCCATCGCCATGCACAAGCCGGACGACTGGCTGCGCGCGATGCAGGTGAATGTCTCCGCGCCTTTTGCGCTTACCCAGGCGTGCATGCCGCTGCTTACGCAGGCTGACGACAGCGCCGTCGTCTTCGTTTTCGACGACGCCGAACTCGTGTCGCGCGCGCACTGGGGTGGTTACGGCGTGTCCAAGGCGGCCGTGGAACGCATGGCCGCCGTGCTCCACGCTGAAAACGGCAAGGGCAGCATGCGCGTGCATGCCTTGCTCCCCGCACCGATGCGCACGGCCCTGCGTCGCGCTGCGTATTACGGTGAAAACACCCTCGAACGACCGCTGCCGACGGCCTCAGCCGAAGCGATCGTTTATCTGCTCTCGGGTGCCGGCGCGGATGCGCGCGGTGCCGTTCTCGATATTCGCAACACACACTGACGTACCGCGCTGCCCGTCCCTAAGGGGCAGCCGTAAAGGAGTTTTAAATGGAAGCGCAGATGACGACGTTGTCCGCGGGCATCCTGCTGTTCCTGATCATGGACCCGCTGGGCAACATCCCGTTGTTCCTCGCCCTGCTCAAGGACGTGCCCCCGCAGCGCCGCCGCAAGGTGATGGTGCGCGAGCTGCTGATCGCCCTCGCCGTGCTCATCGGCTTCCTGCTCGGTGGGCAGTACATCCTCAAGGTGCTCCAGCTGCGCCAGGAGTCGGTCAGCATCGGCGGCGGCATCGTGCTGTTCCTGATCGGCATCCGCATGGTGTTCCCGCCCGTTGAGGGCGGTGTGTTCGGCAAGCAGGGAGAGGGCGAGCCCTTCATCGTGCCCATGGCCATCCCCGGCGTGGCAGGCCCGTCGGCCATGGCGGCACTGCTGCTGCTGACCAATTCCCAGCCCGGCCGCACGGCGGAGTGGGGTATCGCCCTGTTCCTGGCCTGGCTGGCCACCGCGATCATCCTGCTGAGCTCCACCTTCCTGTTCAAATGGCTGGGTGAGAGCGTTCTCACCGCGCTTGAGCGCCTGATGGGCATGCTGCTGATCGCGCTGTCGGTGCAGATGTTCCTGACCGGGTTGTCGGCCTACCTGCACATTGCCGTATGAACCTACGAGGCAGTAGGGTTGCTGTCATAATTCCCCGCGAGCATGTCCGGGGGTAGGCGCCGTCTACCTCCGGGCATGGGTCGCAGCCCCCCCAAGGGGCACTGAGGACGTTCGAAGGTATGAAAATCACGACTCCGCTCCAGTCCCGCACGGTTTGCCCCGTCCGACGTCATAGGGAGCCCAAGTCATGCTGAGCATCGATCAGACCCTGGCCGAGCGTCTGCCCTGGCTGGCCCAGCACCCTCTCATTCGTAAGCCCCTTGTTGGCATGCTGGAAAAGCTTGCCCACGAGAGCCGCTTCAACCAGACACTCGACCACGCCGGTACGGCGCTGGGCTTCGACTTCTGCGAACGCACGCTCGAGTACCTCGGGGTCAGCTGCCGCATCACCGAGCGTGAGCGCGAGAACATTCCCGTCGAGGGGCCGCTGCTCGTCGTCGCCAATCATCCACTGGGTATGGTCGACGCGATCGCCTTGCTGCAGATGATCGGCACCGTGCGTCGCGACGTGCGCATCCTGGGTAACGACGTGCTCGCGGCCGTGCCGCAACTCGGCCCCTTGCTGCTGCCCGTGGACGTGTTCGGCAAGGGCGGCGCCTCGAAGATGCGCGGCATCTTCCGCAGCATCGAAGCCGGCGAAGTGCTGGTGATCTTCCCGGCGGGCGAAGTATCCCGCATGGGCGCCAGCGGCGTGCGCGACGGCAAATGGTCGGACGGTTTCGCGCGCATCGCCATGCGCACCGGCGTGCCCGTGTTGCCCGTGCACATCGCTGCGCGCAACTCGGCCATGTTCTACGGCCTTTCCATGCTGGCCAAGCCGCTGAGCACCGCGATGCTTCCTCGCGAAGCGACCTCGGGCAAGCAGCGCGTCGGCTTCCGCATCGGGAAGTTGATCGACGCCGAGGAGATCAAGAAACTCAGCGGCGGTTCGCCTGAGCAGGCCGCCAAGCTCATGCGTCGCCACGTGTATCGCGTGGGCCGCGGCCGCGACCTGGTGTTCGGCGGACAGACGCCGCTGGCGCACCCGGAACCGATCGAGCGAGTGGTTGCCGAACTGGAGAAGGCGGAGTTTCTTGCGGACCTTCCCGATGGCAAGCGCATCCTGCTCCTGCAGGGTTCGCAGGATAGTGCCGCGCTGCGCGAGATCGGTCGCCTGCGCGAACTCACGTTCCGTCGCGTCGGCGAGGGCACGGGCAAGCGCCGCGATCTCGACGCCTACGATCCGTACTACGAGCACCTGGTGCTGTGGGATCCGAAGGCGCTGCGCATCGTCGGTTCGTATCGCTTCGGCCATGGCGGCCGGCTCATCGCGGAACGCGGTATTTCGGCGCTCTATACCTCAAGTCTTTTCGATTACTCGCCCGCACTCGAATCGCGCCTGGCGCAAGGTCTTGAGGCCGGGCGCAGCTTCGTCGCCCCGGCTTACTGGCGTTCGCGGGCGCTCGACCATCTGTGGCAGGGTATCGGCCTCTACCTGCAGCGCCACCGTGACCTTCGCTACGTGTTCGGGCCGGTGAGCATGTCGGTCAGCATGCCCCGTGAAGCCCGAGAGTGGATCACGGTGGCGCATCAGCATTTCTTTGGTGTTGAAGGACTTGCTGCCGCTCGCCAGCCCTTTGTCGTCCCCGACGCCACCAACGTCGCGATCCGCGCCGAGCTGGAAGGCCTCGACCCGGCCGCCGGCCTGGGCAAGCTCAAACACCGCCTCGACGCCCTTGGCGTCTCCCTGCCGGTGCTGTACCGCCAATACGTCGATCTGGTTGAGCCCTCGGGCGTCCAATTTCTTGCGTTTGGCGAAGATCCTGACTTCTCAGGATGCGTCGATGGCCTCGTCATGTTGGATCTGGCTTCGTTGAAACCTGCGAAGCGATCCCGCTATCTCGGTAAATCTGCTTAAATTTCAAAGAGGTGTGCCTTTCTGGCGCACCTCTAAGAAAAAGTGGTATTTATCTAGTTGGCGTGAAAATGTTACGAATGTGTCATAGAATCGCGTTAAAGTTCGTTTAACAAGAGTCGCCGCCCGGATCAGTTGCGTGACCGGGATCACACCGGCCGAGTCTTTCAAAAATTGGGGATAGCTCTACGACTGTGTCACCCCGGCCTCGCGGCCAGGGACCCTTTCGTGCGGCCAAATTTTCGTTGTAAGTCACAGGGCAGACCATTAGATGAATAGCCGTATCCGCGCCAAACTTCTGCCGTTCGCGATCGCATCGCTGCTCGCGGCACCTGCCTTTGCGCAGGAAACGTCCTCCACGATCAGCGGCCGCGTTCTCGACGCCGCCGGCCAGCCGGTGGCCAATGCCACCGTGCAGATCGTGCATGAGCCTTCAGGCACGACGAAGGTCGCTACGACCGATGCCAGCGGCCGTTACTCGGCGCAGGGTCTGCGCGTCGGCGGTCCGTTCGACGTGACCGCGAGCAAGGACGGCACGCCGTCGGCCAAGCAGGACAACGTTTATCTCTCCCTCGGCGCCGATACTGCCGTCAACCTGACCGTGGGTGGCGCTAACGTCGCCGACGCGACCGCGCTGACCGGCGTCACCGTGTCCGCCGTCGCCGGCCAGTTCAACTCCGAGAACAAGGGTCTCGCCACCAACATTTCGCAGCGTGAGCTGAAGACCGTTCCGACGCCGAGCCGCAATATCGGTGACATCGCGCGCCGCGATCCGCGCGTGAATGTCGACCACGGCACCGGTGCGATCTCGGCCAACGGCCAGAACACCCGCGCGAACAGCATCAAGGTCGACGGCCTGGGCGTGGGCGACCCGTTCGGCCTGAACTCGACGGGCATGCCGACGGTCGGCTCGCCGGTCTCGCTCGACACGATCGACCAGTTCAGCATCTCGACCGCTAACTACGACGTCACCTCCGACACCATCGGTGCGGAAATCAACGCGGTCACCAAGTCGGGCACGAACGATTTCCACGGCTCGGTCTACTACGCGTACAAGAACGCGAACGACATGGTCGGCAAGGCGGGCTGGCTCAACCAGGACCGCGACTACACCGAGTTCGATCGCAACTGGACGGCCGGCGCGACCTTCGGTGGCCCGATCATCAAGGACAAGCTGTTCTTCTTCGTCGGTTACGAAAAAGAAGACGTCACGGGCCTCAGCTCCGGTGCCGTCAACGGCCTCGACGCCTCGCTGGTCAACTCGACAACGAACAAGGTGTCGGCCAACGACCTGAATCGCGCGATTGCCGCCGCGAACGGTCTCGGCCTTGTGCCGGGTACGACGGGTGCCAACGCCGGCACGCTGGAAGACAAGCGTTACATCGGCAAGATCGACTGGAACATCACCGACGGTCACCGCGCCAACTTCGCCTACTCGCAGACCAAGGAAGGCAAGCCGAACCCGCAGGGTAACGGCACGTCGTCGATCGGCTTGTCCAGCTACTGGTACAACGTCAACACCAACATCAAGAACTACACGCTGCAGGGCTTCGATGACTGGAGCGACGTGTTCTCGTCGGAAACCAAGGTCGGCTACAGCGACTACCAGCTCGACCGTTCGGTGTCGAACCAGCAGCCGCAGGTCACCCTGCGCGTGAACAACGGCCTGGTGACCACCGGCCCGGTGATCAACCTCGGCGAAGACCAGTTCAGCCATTACAACTCGGCCTCGGTGAAGTCGCTCAACGCGCTTTGGGTCGGCACGCTGTACCTCGGCGACCACACCATCAAGGGCGGTGTCGAGTGGGAGCGTAACCGCATCTACAACCTGTTCGGTCGTACGGAATTCGGTGCGTATACCTTCAACGGTATCGACAACTTCCAGAAGGGCCTGTACACGAACTACGCGTTGTACCAGCCGGCGCCGGGCTACAGCCTCAACGATATCGCTGCCCAGTGGGAGCTGCGTCGTCAAACCTTCTTCCTGCAGGATACCTGGCAGGTCTCGGACAACCTGTCGGTGCAGGCCGGTTTCCGCGTGAACAAGTACCTGACCGACGACAAGCCGCTGTACAACGCGACGTTCCAGCAGAAGTTCGGTTTCAGCAATGCCAACACGATCAACGGCAGCCAGCTGGTCGAGCCGCGCATGTCGTTCAACTACACCTTCGACAGCGAGTACAAGACCCAGCTGCGCGGCGGCGTTGGCCTGTTCCAGTCCGATCCGCCGACCGTGTGGATGACCAACCCGTACCAGAACAACGGTATCAACACGGTCACGTATTCCTACGATCGCACGACCGCCACCGGCAACCTTTGCAACCTGGGCGGCCAGAAGGGCATTCCGTGCCCCGCCTTCAGCCCGAACCCCCTCGCTCAGAACACCAGCGGCCCGGGCACCGTGCCGCAGATGGCGGTCGACACGGTCGACAAGAACTTCCAGCTGCCGAGCGTCTGGAAGTCCTCCATCGCGTTCGACCGCGAGCTGCCGTGGGACGGCATCGTCGCCAGCATCGAGTACCAGCATCTCGATGTGCGTGACGGCATCCTCTACCAGAACCTGAACATCGGTGCTCCCACCGGTCTCCTGCCCGACGGCCGCTATACCTACTCGGGTTGCATTGGCGGTGCCACGCCGCTGGGTGGCTCGACGGGCTTCGCCTGTGGCGCCAATCCGACCGGTAACAACAACGCGACGGCGAACACGCGTGCTCGTGCTGACGGCCGCTTCGCCCAGGGCGTGACGTACCTGACCAACACCAGCAAGGGCGGTGCCGATTCGGTGACGCTGTCGTTCAGCAAGCCCATGGCGAACGGCTGGTCGTGGAGCATCGCGGCGACCGGCGGTCACTCGACCGAAGTCAATCCGGGCACCTCGAGCCAGGCGACGTCGAACTTCTCGAACAGCGCCTGGACCAACCCGAACGAAGACAAGGCATCCACGTCCAACACCAATATCGGCAAGCGCCTCAACGCGTCGCTGACGTGGCAGCACAACTTCTTCGGCGACTACGCCACGACCGTCAGCGCGTTCTATGACGGCCATGACGGCGTCCCGTACAGCTGGATCTTCTCGAACGACGCCAATGGCGACAGCTACTCGAAGGACCTCGCGTTCATCCCGAACAAGGGCGACGTGATCCTTCGCAATGCCACCGGCGGTGTCGCATCGCAGGCGCTGCAGGACCAGTTCTACGACTTCATCCAGAGCGACGACTACCTGCGTAAGAACCAGGGCAAGATCGCCAAGCGCAATGGCGCGCAGTCGGCCTGGGTCAACCAGATCGACCTGAGCCTGAGCCAGGAAATCCCGGGCATCTTCAAGGGCAACAAGGGTGAGATTCGCCTGGACGTCTACAACTTCCTGAATGTCCTGAAGAAGTCGTGGGGTGAGCAGTACTACGTGGGCTTCCCGTACACGCGCAACTTCGCCGCCTTCGGTGGCGTGGATCCGACCACGGGCAAGTACATCTACCAGCTGCCCACCGATGCGAACGGCAACTACCAGCCGGGCCTGAAGGGCTACTACGACGCCCCGACGGACAACAGCGCGACCAAGGTCAATCCGGTCTCGCGTTGGTCGGCGATGCTGACGGTTCGCTACACGTTCTAAGCAAGCGCCCGGTTTCGCGGGAAAAACAAGGCCGGTCCCCGGAAGGGGGTCGGCCTTTCTCATTGGTGGCGGTCGCGGTCTTGACCCCTACGCCCGCCACGCGTGATCCTAGGCGGTCCGCTCCCGATCCGGAGCGGGGTTCGCCGCTAATTCGCGGTCAGAAGGACGAGTCACACCATGAATGCCAATCAGTTCGGGGAGCCGGTATCCGGCAAGACGGTCAGTGCCCGCGTTTCGCCGGCCGGCGGCCTCGATATCCTTTCCCGCAACGAGGTCGCGCGCCTGCGCGACGCCAGCGGGTCCGGGTTGCACCAGCTGCTGCGCGGCTGCGCACTGGCGGTACTGACGTCGGGCAACCTTTCGGACGATCCGGGCACGATGTTCGGAAAGTATCCGGACTTCGATATCCAGGTGCTGCAGGAAGACCGCGGCATCAAGATCGAGCTGAAGAATGCGCCGGAACAGGCCTTCGTCGATGGCCGCATCATCCGAGGCATCAACGAGCTGCTGGTCGCCGTCGTGCGCGACATCGTCTACGTGTCGACGCAGCTGGAAGCGGGCGCCTTCGACCTGGATGACAGCGTGGGTATCACGCATGCCGTGTTCGAGATCCTGCGCAATTCGCGCATCCTGCGTCCGCAGATCGATCCGAATCTTGTCGTCTGCTGGGGCGGTCACTCGATCTCGCGCGACGAATACGAGTACACCAAGCGGGTCGGCTACCAGCTCGGCCTGCGCGCCATGGATATCTGCACAGGCTGCGGCCCGGGTGCGATGAAGGGCCCGATGAAGGGAGCGACCATCGCGCATGCCAAGCAGCGTCGCAAGGGCAACCGGTACATCGGTGTGACCGAGCCGGGCATCATTGCCGCCGAGTCGCCGAATCCGATCGTCAACAACCTGGTGATCATGCCGGACATCGAGAAACGCCTCGAGGCCTTCGTCCGTCTCGGCCACGGCATCATCGTGTTCCCCGGTGGCGTCGGCACGGCGGAAGAAATCCTCTACATGCTCGGCATTCTCCTGCTGCCGAAGAACAAGGGCATTCCGTTCCCGTTGATCTTCACCGGTCCGAAGAACTCGGCGTCGTACTTCGAGCAGATCGACCGCTTCCTGCGGCTGGCGCTCGGTGACGAGATCGCGACGCACTACAAGATCATCATCGACGATCCGGCGGCCGTCGCCCACGCCATGGTCACGGGTATCGACAAGGTGCGTAATCACCGCCTGGACAACAAGGACGCCTTCTTCTTCAACTGGGCGCTGGATATCCCGCTGCCGTTCCAGCAGCCGTTCCGTCCCAACCACGAGGCGATGGCTGGCCTGGCCCTGCATCGCGACCGTCCGCGTCACGAGCTCGCGGCCGACCTGCGCCGTGCGTTCTCGGGCATCGTGGCCGGCAACGTCAAGGAAGAGGGCGTGCGCGCCATCGAGCAGTTCGGTCCGTTCGTCATCGACGGCGAGCCGGAAATCATGCGCGCGCTGGACGACCTGCTGAAGGCGTTCGTCGAACAGCACCGCATGAAGCTTCCCGGTGGTACGGCCTACGAGCCTTGCTACGTGGTACGTACGTAAAACTACGTAACGGCGTCGCCCTCGCGCGGCGCCGTTCTTCGAGTTCCTGAACGGGACGCCGAAAGGGCGCCCCGTGCATCACATGTCCTAGACGACCCTCTGCGCGACGATGCACTCCGAGTCCACTGCCGGAGTTACCCATGCTCGTCACCATCCTGCTCGTCATCCTCATTCTTGCCCTTGTCGGCGGCCTCCCCACGTGGGGTTATTCGCGGTCCTGGGGCTATGGTCCGAGCGGCGGCATCGGCGTTATCCTCGCGATCATCCTGGTCTGCTGGCTGCTCGGCGTCTTCTGATCCCCGGCGTCGGGGCGGCCACGTCCCGACGCCCGCTGGAGGAAGTCATGGCTCGACCCCATCGTCCCGTGCCTGACACGGACAAGACGCCTCCCGGAACCTCGCCGCCGCCCTTCGACCATGAGCCGGTCGAGCGCCCCGGTCCCGATCCGGACACCGACGGTGAGCCCCTGGACACGTGATGGCGCACCGTCGCCCGCGCTGGCCGGGAGACATCCTGCCGCGCTCCTTCTATCAGCGAGACGCGCGTGTCGTCGCCCAGGCACTGCTCAACAAAGTCCTGGCCTGTGCGGACGGGCGGGCAGGGCGCATCGTCGAAGTCGAGGCGTATATCGGTGCCATCGACCCTGCGGCGCACACCTTCCGCGGGAAGACGCCGCGCAACGCCGTGATGTTCGGCCCGGCCGGGCACATGTATGTCTACTTCACCTATGGGATGCACTGGTGCGCAAATACCGTCTGCGGCGACGTGGGCGAGGGCTCGGGTGTGTTGATCAGGGCGCTGGAACCGGTGGCCGGCATCGAGCGGATGCGCCAAGCGCGACCGAAGGTGAAGCGCGATCGCGAACTAGGCAGCGGTCCCGCACGGCTGGCCCAGGCCATGGGCATCACCGGGGAGCAGAACGGCATCGACCTGGTGCGCGCGCGGGAGTGTTACACCATCGTCGATGACGGGACGCCGTCTCCGGAGAACATACCCGGCTCGGCCCGGATCGGCATTCGGCAGGGAACGGACCTGCTCTGGCGCTGGCTGGTGGCAGGGAATCCCCACGTCTCCAGACCCTGAATGAGTCCGCAAGATAGTGCTGTCCGGCCCTTGGCTTCGCTAATGGCGGGAGCTAGCCTGCATGGATACATCGACAGGGAGTTCCTCATGAAGCGCATCGTTGCCGCCATTTTTGCCACCGCCTTGTCCTGCGGCGCCGCCGCCGCGGATACCTTCCGCGTGGGTTCGCAGGTGGTCAGCACGGGAGATAGCGAGGGGCGTCTTCGCGAGGTTGCCGGCAAGCCCGATCGCGAGACGCCGATCGAAGCCCGGGGCGGTGGCCTGCAGGGTTATCGCCTGGAGTACTTCCAGAAGGGCAAATCGGTCCAGGTCGAGATAGTCAACGGACGTGTTCGCTCGATCACGCAGATCGACAGCTGAGCGCTATCGTCGAGTGGTGATCCCGAGCCGGGATCACCACCCGTGGGGCATCAGCCCGCGGTTTTCTTGGGGCCCTTCAAGGGCGTGCTGCGCGGCGTCTCCGGGAGAGGCGCGGTGCGCTTGTGCGAGTACACGTAGGAGATGAACGCGGCGGATGAACGATCCGGCGGCGGCGTGTCCACGGACTGGGTGACTGGTTTCTTGGGTGGCATGACCATCGTCTGAGTTGGGCAGGACGAGCCCGGCTGCGAAAGCCGGGGGTGAATCCGGCCAAACGAAGCCCGGGTCATCCAACATGCGCTTTCAGTTGTTAGTTGGGTGTAACGTGGTGGGCCCGGCAGTGCGACAGCCGTAACACCGACGTAACCCACCACGTGGCAAACGTGGTCTGACAGCGAGGGCACGTCATGGAAACACAGAAACAGGTCGTCGGCCCGGCCGACGCCACCAAGATCGACCTTGAGCTGCGAACCGATATGAACTACTGGACGCGCGTGCTTGGCGTATCCGAGACCTCCCTGCGCAATGCCGTGCTTCGCGTGGGTGGCCAGTCGTCCGACGTGCGCGCCGAACTGCGACGTCGTCGCTGATGGACGGTGTCGTTCGCCCGTTGCGCGTGTTTGTTTTCTATCCGTCGATGAATCTTCATACGTGGACGGTGCTGTTGCCTGGCGCGACGAAGCACGTGTTCCAGACCGAGGGCACGGCGGTGGAGTTCGCACTGACGCGCGCGTCGGCCATGAAGGGCAAGGGTCGCGCTGTCGAGGTGCTGCGCGAGCGCGTATCTGGTGGCTGGGTGCTCGTGCCGTTCTGAGTCAGGCAGCGGCAGGCCGCCGAAGGATCGACCGTCCCAGCATCCCACGGGCACTCATGATGGGGCGCTCGACGTACCGGTGGGCCACGGCACCGATCGTTATCGCGAGAATGATCGCCACCAGGACGCTGACAAGGCTATTGGGGCGGAGCTCGGCTGCCCTGGTCACGAAATACCAGTGGAACAGATAGATCGGATAGCTCCAGCGTCCGACGTTCGTCATCGCGCGTGACGCCAGCAGGCGGCCCATCGGCCCCGTGTCATCCAGGTTCACGAGCATGAAAACAGCCCAGAGCGCGCCCAGTGGAACGAATTTGTTGCCCAGCCAATAGTGCGGTGCGTCGGGGTAGTACATCGCCCGGAAGTAGTCGGTCATCGCGACGATAGCGGCGATGACCAGAACGCTGATGGCGACGGAGGGCATGCGGACGGCACGCGCCTTGATCGAAGGATAGATAACCGCACACAGCATGCCGATCAGGAAACAGGGAATGTACCAACGCAGTTCCGGCGAGTTTTCCGTCGTTCCCGTGAAGGGAAACAGGACGGACGACACGACCCCGCATGCAAGCACGAACGTCGCCGACCACATCGGTCCGAACCGGTTGTAAATCGCGATCGTAGGGACGGCCAGGGGGAAGAGCAGGACGTAGAACTTCAGCTCGACGGGAACGGTCCAGAGATGGGCGTACCCCTTGGTAAGCGTCAAGGCATTCGTGACGTCCGCCCAAGTCGTAATGGTCGTCGTGCCGAAGAAGAAATAGAAGACGACCGCGATGACGAACAGCGGGACGATACGCAGGCAGCGGGCCAGTACGTAGTCAGCGAGCGACCTCATGGTCGTGCCCCGCAGGAACAGATGATTGGTGAGCAGGAAGGCACTCAGGACGAAAAACAGCCAGACGCCGACTTTTCCCGTTCCCGGAAGATAAGGACGAGCACCAATAAAAATGCCATTGACGGAGTGAACCAGCAGTACAACGAGGCAGGCCAGGCCGCGTATGCCGTCGGCATTACGAAAATAGGCGCTTCGTTCCGTCATTTGCCCGCTTTCCATGATGATCGAGACGATCATGGTACACAAAGAAAAAGGGCCTGCATCGCTGCAGACCCTTTCAAAACCTGGCGCCCGAAGTTGGACTCGAACCAACGACCCCCTGATTAACAGTCAAGTGCTCTAACCGGCTGAGCTATTCGGGCGGGGAGCTGCGTATTGTCTTTATGTGAGGTGGGGCTGTCAAGCGGGTCTCAGCGATTTCGTGAATGACGTGCGCCGCAGGCGCGTGCGACATCGGCTGAGGCTGGTTCGGCGTGGCTATGGCCGTCTTTGGCGATAACGACGGTCAACGTCGTGGAGGCCTTGCCGCGCAGGCACAGCGCCAGCGTCTGGTTGCCGGGAGGAGCCTCCTTGCCTGGCCGCAGGAACGCGATGTCGGTGCGGAGGCCGATGGAGATGGCGGTCAATCGTGAGTCCAGCGCGTCTTCGACGGCGAGGACATCGCCCGTTGCCCGGTCCCGACTGATCCAGCCCACCCCCCAGTCGGTGCGTCCGCTGCATGTCCGCCCGTTTTCGCTGGGGCAGACCAGCGTGCCCCTCTCTCGATACAGCGCCGCCGTACGGGTGTGTTGAAGGGTGTCCATCAGGGCGTTCATGGCCGCCCGGAGCCGATGGCGCGCGATCGCCTCGGAAAGCGGCGGTGCGGCGACGGCCGCCATGACGGCTGCGATGGTCAGGACCATGAGGAGTTCGAGCCACGTGAAACCGCGGCAAGGCGGGCGGGGCATGGCGGTGCCGTGAAAGGGGAGGCCCGAATCGTGCCTTCGGCCGCGGACAGCCGTCTGTCGGTCATGGCCTCACACCGTGTAGGCATTGGCGCTTTAAACTCGGGGTCCGAACCAGCATATCGTCAGCCATGACAGATCGCTTCCAGCTCGTCTCTCCGTTCCAGCCCTCAGGCGACCAGCCCGAGGCCATCCGTCGCCTTACCGAGGGTTTTGAGTCCGGTCTGGCGGCGCAGACCCTGCTTGGCGTGACCGGTTCCGGTAAGACCTTCACGATCGCCAACGTGATCGAGAAGATCCAGAAGCCGACCATCGTGCTGGCACCGAACAAGACGCTGGCCGCGCAGCTCTACGGCGAGTTCAAGGAATTCTTCCCGAACAACGCGGTGGAGTATTTCGTCAGCTACTACGACTACTACCAGCCGGAAGCCTACGTGGTTGCCTCGGACACCTTCATCGAGAAGGATTCGAGCATCAACGATCACATCGAACAGATGCGCCTGGCCGCGACCAAGGCCCTGTTGTCGCGGCGCGATTCGCTCATCGTGGCGACGGTCTCGGCGATCTACGGCCTGGGTGATCCGGAAGACTATATGAGCCTCCGCCTGATCCTCTCGCGCGGCGAGCACATCGAGCAGCGCGCCCTGATCAAGCAGCTCACCGAACTGCAATACGTGCGCAATGAGATGGAGTTGCGCCGTGGTACCTACCGCGTGCGCGGCGAGATCGTGGATGTGTTCCCGGCGGAGTCGGAAGCCGAGGCGTTGCGCATCGAGCTCTTCGACGGTGATGTGGAAAACCTTTCCATCTTCGATCCGCTCACCGGCGAGGTCCTGCGCAAGGTACCTCGCTATACGGTGTACCCGAAGACGCACTACGCCAGCACGCGTCAAAGCGTGCTTAATGCGATGGAGACGATCAAGGTCGAGCTCTCCGAACGACTCGAGCAGCTGTATCGGGACAACAAGCTCGTGGAGGCGCAGCGCCTCGAGCAACGCACGCGCTTCGATCTCGAGATGATGGCCGAGGTGGGTTTCTGCCAGGGTATCGAGAACTACTCGCGGCATATGACGCGACGCGGTCCCGGCGAGCCGCCGCCGACCTTGTTCGACTACCTGCCACCCGATGCCTTGATGGTGGTGGACGAATCACACGTGACCGTGCCGCAGCTTGGCGCGATGTACAAAGGCGATCGCTCGCGCAAGGAGACGCTGGTGGAGTTCGGTTTCCGTCTGCCCTCGGCGATGGATAACCGGCCGCTGCGTTTCGAAGAATGGGAGCGCCGTGCACCGCGTGCGATTTACGTGTCGGCCACACCTGCCAAGTACGAACTCGAGCGCGCGGACGACAACCCGGTGGAGCTGGTCGTGCGACCCACCGGCCTGATCGATCCGGAAGTCGAAGTGCGCCCCGTCCGCACCCAAGTGGATGATCTGCTTGGCGAGATTCGCCTGCGCGTGGGGATGGGCGATCGCGTACTCGTGACGACGCTGACAAAACGCATGTCGGAGAACCTCACGGACTACCTTTCCGAGCACGATGTGAAGGTGCGCTATCTTCATTCGGACATCGATACGGTCGAGCGCACCGAGATCATTCGCGATCTTCGCCTGGGCGAATTCGATGTGCTCGTGGGTATCAACCTGCTGCGCGAAGGTCTGGATATGCCGGAGGTCTCGCTCGTCGCGATCCTGGATGCCGACAAGGAAGGCTTCCTGCGTTCGCACCGCTCGTTGATCCAGACCATTGGCCGCGCCGCGCGTAACGTGCGTGGCAAGGCCATTCTCTACGCCGACGAGATCACCGGATCGATGAAGATCGCGATGGAGGAGACGGCCCGTCGCCGCGAAAAACAGATCGAGTACAACGCGGCCCATGGCATCACGCCGACGACCGTGGTGCGGCGCATCGCCGACATCATGGAAGGCGCGCGTTCCGACTTCGGTTCGCGTGGCAAGGGCAAGCGCGGGAAAGAGGCGAAAAAGGTGGCTGAAGAAGCCGCCGACTACGGCTCACTCACGGCGGAGCAGGCCGGCTCGGCCATCAAGAAACTCGAAACGCGCATGTACAAGCATGCTCAGAACCTCGAATTCGAAGAGGCGGGCAAGATCCGCGACGAGATTCACCGGCTCCGGGAGCGCGCCCTGCGCTAGGGCGCGCACCTGGCTACCTGAAGGTGAAGTGCCGATGCCCGAGATAGCTCGTGAAGATCGGCACGACGACACCGATGCCATGCGCTATCAGTTCGTCGTGCTCGCGAATGCCCAGGCCGGGCAAGACGAAACGGGCGAAGACCAGGCTTACCGCGACCGTCTGGACGACGGCCGCCAGGTTGACGAGCAGGAAGCGGAACGCCTGCACGCGCCAGGTGAGCACGCCCGGCTCGAAGACGAACAGGCGATTGAGCGCAAACGCCGTCGCCATGCCGACGCAGTAGGCGAATACGATCGCAGCGACGTACGGTAGCCAGTGACTGAAAACCAGGCGAGAGCCCACGTTGGCTGCCGCCGCGATACCGCCGGCGATGACGAACTTCGCGAAGCGGGCGCTGATCATCGTGTGCCGCCAACCGGCGGGGGCTCGTCCATCGCATCGAGGCGAGTACGCAGGCTCCAGCAGAGCGCGGCCATGACGAACAATCCAGCCAGGGCCAGGGTGCTCACGTGCGTCGCCCGGACGACGGGTTCGATGATCCAGACGACGCAGCCGTAGACCGCCGAACCGACCAAGGCGACCTTCGCCAGCCAGTGGCGCCACAGCAACAGGGCCGTGAACAGGCCGATGTACATTTCCAGGATGGATTGATAGGCCTGGTGATGGATGATGAAGCAGTCCAGCGTCAGCGCCAGGTCGATCGCGACGGCCATCGCGCCGATGGCGAATAGCCCGGCTGCCACCCGCCACTGGCGGATCGCCCTGTCCGCCGCTCCAAGCAGCCTCGGTACGAAGACCGCCCCGAGTAACGGCAGCGCGCCCGCGAGAGCGAAACGAAACGACGGGAGCAGGTACAGGAAATCGGTGATCCGCAACGCTCCGTATCCCGACAGCACGGGCGTGGCCATTTCGCCGAACCCACACATGCTCATCCGTCCGAACATCAGCGTCTCGAATCCGACCCACTTGATGTGCCACCAGCTGGCCAGGTCGAGCTTCGAGTAGGTGCGCATGATGGTGTCGAGCAGGCCGATGTCGTCCTCACCAAAACCGAAGGTTCCGGCAAAGGCGAACTTCACCAGCGCATTGCCGGGGGGCTGGACCATCTGCTGCCAGAGACTCCAGGGCGCCAGGATGCCGATGCCGACGACAGCACCCGCGATGAGGCCAGGAATGCGCGGGATGCCACGCACGCAGACCAGCCAGAGCAGCATGGCGATGACGCCGAAGGCGGTGCCTCCATGCGAAAGCAGGGCAAAGGCCGACAGCGCCGCGCAGATGGCGATGGCCGCCGCCGAGGGTCGGCTGCGCACGAGCGAAAGCTGCGCGTCGGTTTGCATCACCGTGAGCAGGGCCAGCAGGCCGAAGGCCCCACCGAGAAGCTTGGGCCAGGTGTAGAGCGAGTTGAAGATCGCGAACGACGTGAGCGTCACGAGCGCCACCAGCGTGACGATCTGTTTGGTCGTCAGCCGAAGTTTGCGGCCTGCGACGACCACGGCGGGGATCCAGACGGTGTTGAGGATCATCCCGAACATCTGCTGGAGCGCAGCCGTCATGTACAGGCCATCTTCGCGGAAGAAGAAGATCTGCGCCGACGTACGCAGCATGGCCAGGAGGCCGTAGCTCAAGGGCGGGCGGTCCGATACCTTCCACGCGCCGAATGGTGAAGGATTCAGGTCCTTTCCATTGAACAGGTACTCAGCGACGATCATCGGAAGCTGGTTATCCGTGGACCAGCGTACCGGTGTGAAACGCGCATTCATGGCCCATGGTCCGGCGCCGTTTTGCACCGTAGCGGCGAGGAACAGCAGGAAGGTTGCCGCCAGCAACCACAGAGCCAGGGGGAGTTTCCACGCATCCCAACTCTGTACCAGCGCTCCCGGCGCCCGACCCTCATGGCGCGCGCGGCGATGTACATGACGCAGGCTGAGCAAGGCGGCGATGCTGACGACGCCGGATACCAGCGCGCCGTAGGGAGCGGAAAAGAAGAACAGGAAGAACAATCCCATTCCCAGGATGCCGAAGCCGAGGAAGCCACCCGCGACCGGATCGCTCGTGGGGCTGATCCGGCGCAGGAGTGCACCGCCTGCCAGCATGACGCCCGCGACGATCGCGAACGCCAGCGCGAAGGGAGCGAGCAGCCCCAGGATGCCCGCCTTCAGGTACGACGTGGCGGAGACGGAGAAAGGCGTTCCCACCGAGAGGAATTGGGTGTGGCTCGTGGAGGTGCCGACCAGCTGCACCGGACCCTTGCACCAGCGTTTGGGTACGTAGAGAAGCGCTTCGCTCCACTGATTGCCGACGCGGGCGGTGGCAACGGCCAACTGTCGACGGGAAGCGACGCACTCCAGGTTCAGCGATATACCGGAATCGCCGGCAAAACCGCTATGGGGCACCAGGAGAAACCGGGGCGCCTTGAACGCGGCCGAACGAATTTCTCCCGGCGCGGCGAGGTTTTCAGAGGTCCAGGACCGCCAGTAGGTCACGTCCTTCGACTGGAGGACGCTTTCGCGCAGCTCGTCGGCCTGTGGACGCACGTTCTGGAAGAAGCCGGTCGTGGTCTCCCAGCCGTTCGCTGCGATCAAGGCCCTGGCGGGTTTCTCGTGAAGCACACAAACCAGCACGCTGATCGCGAGCGCGACCAGCACGATGATCCGGGTGGCACGAAAAAGCCATGTCGGGCCGTTCCCCGTCGCCGCGGTATTTACCGGCAACGTCACGCTGCACTCTCCGAAGCCAGCGCGGCAAGGCGCGTGCCGACCACGATGCTCTCGTTGATCGACCGATCCTCGGGGTAGTAGTACGACGTGTCGGCCATGAAGAAACCGGCGATCGGCGTCGCCATCGAAGGCAGCATGTCGTAGAACCCGGGAGGGCACACCGTCTGGGCGAACTCGTACCGATGGCAATGGGTGGCCAGGACGCGGTCGCGGGTGAAGGCGGGGTTGAGCCGTGAAAGGTAGCCGAGCACTTCCTCGATCAGCTCATCGTTGCCCAGCTTCCACTTGGGGTGCGTCTTGGGCATGTAGAACGGTGCATAAAGGATGGATGCGCCCGTGTCGTTGAGGTTGGAGTACTCGATGACACCAGGGATCGCGATGCCTGGATCGTTGATGTTCATCCAGAAGTTTTCGGTGAGCGGCTGGCTCATCTTGACGATGACGCAGGCCACCGGAATGTTCGTGATCGCGTCGATGCGTTCGGCGAATGCTTTCGGCAGGTCGGGTACAAGACGGGGGACATACTGAATGGGCGCAGTCGAGACGACCACGTCGGCAGGCAGCTCCGCCCCGTCAACAACGATACCCTTTACGCGGCCGTTCTCGGTGACGACCCGGTCGATGCCCGAACTCAGGTGGATCCTGCCGCCACGATCGAGAATGACCTTCTCCATCGCGCGGAGTACGGTCTCCGAACCGCCTTCGAGGTAGCCCATGGTTTCCTGCATGAGGCTCTTGCGCGACAGCCCGACGCGTTTGATGCGCGTGCCGATCCATGCGGCGGAGAGCTGTTCGGTGTACTCGAAGAACTTTAGCTCGAAGAGGCTTTTCCAGAGGACATCGTAGGCACGCTTGCCCACCCATTTACGAATCCAGGTGGTCGCGCTGACCTTGTCCAGCGGGCGCCAGTCCTTGATTCCCTTGGTGACCATGACGTGGAGCGCGTAGCGTGCCTTGCTGACGATGCCCAATCCATCGAATGCAAGCAAGGCGAACGGCGTGCCCCACTTGTACAGGCGGCCGTTGTAGTAGAAGCCCATTTTCGTGTCGGTCCAGCGGAGCGTGTGCGACAGCTTCAGCTCGTCCAGGAGCGCGAACAACGGAAAGTCCGTCTTGCAGATGAAATGGTAGTAGCGCTCGATGGCGAGCCCGTCGAAGTCGAACGCAGCCGACATGCCGCCGATGCGATCGTCGCGCTCGTAAATGTCGACCTCATGGCCGCGCTTGAGGAGCTCCATGGCGGCCATAAGACCCATCGGGCCGGCACCGAGGACGGCGTAACGCTTGGAAGACATCACCAACTCCAACAATCAACGTTTAAGAACAATGTGGCTGTAGCGCGGGTCGCAATAGCTTTCACGAACGGCTTCCTCGAACGGCGTCTGGCGGACACCGAACGTTTCAAAGGTGTCGATACCCTTGAAATCGTCACCCGCCGTCAGGGCGGCGAGCTGGGCGGCGGTGAACGGTGGCTTGCCACTGAATGCCCCGTACAGGCGCAGCAATGCATGAAACAGCCCGTAGGGAATGCGCAGGATCAGCGTGTGCAGTCCCTTGGCGCGTTTGATCGTCCGGATGATGTCGATATAGTCGATACGCGTATCGCCGACCACGTCGTAGATCGTCCCTTGTGGCTGGTTTTCGATGCAACGAACGATGCATCGGCAGAAGTCACGCTCGTAGAGCGGCTGGCGCATGTACTTGCCGTCGCCCGGGATCGGAAAAACCGGGGTTTTCGCCATGAACCGCGAGAGCCAGCCGAAGTGCTTGGGATCGAACCAGCCGAACATCAGGGTCGGCCGCAGCACGCAGTGAGGCGTGTCGCCGGCGACGACAAGCGCCTCCTGGTCCTTCTTGGTGTTGGTGTAGTCGTCGTTCGCCACCGAGACCACGACCGAGGAGCTGACGTGCACGAGATAAGGCACCTCGTTTGCCCGGATCGCCGCCAGTACCAGTCGCGTGGCTTCCACGTTATTCCGGACGAATTCGTCGCGAAACTTGCTGGTGATCTGAGCGTGGAGCTGAACAACGCACTGGGCGCCTGCAAATGCGCCGGTCCAGTCGCCGGATACAGCGAGGTCCGCCTCGATGGCGGTCACGTCCGGGTGAAGCTCGCGCAGGATGCCGAGGTTGTAGGGGTGCTTGTCGATGGCGACCAGGTTCGAATAGCCCTGGCTCTTCAGTTCGACAATCAGGTTCTGCCCGACCAGGCCCGCGGCGCCGGTGATGACGATGCGGGCATCCTTCGCGATGGGGTGTTTGGCTGGCAACGTGGTCACAGCTTCAGCCGGCGAAAGATGAATTCCGGGATGTGGCGGATCACGAACATGATCGCCCACCAGAAGCGGGGCAGGTATGCCTCGCCCGCGCGCCGGTCGATCGCCCGCTCGATGCCTGCGGCGATGGCGTCCGGCGTCGCCCACAGCGCACCTTTCTTGAAGGCGGCCGTCATGGGGGTATCGACGAAGCCCGGCTTGATCGTGAGCACATTGACGCCATCCCGTCCCAGGCGTTGGCGGAGCCCGCTGAGGAACGTCGTCACGGCCGCTTTCGCTGCGCCGTAGACGTAGTTGCTCTGCCTGCCACGGTCGCCGGCAACGGACGAGATGACGGCGATGGTTCCCGCACGACGCGACAACAGGTGGGGCACGACGGCCGTTACGAAGGCGATCGTCGAGGTGCCGTTGGTGGCGAACTCGCGTAGGGTCACCTGGACCGAGGCTTCGCACGCCGGTTGGTCGGGAAGCGTCCCGTGTGCCACCAGGACAATGTCGATCTCGCCAAGCGCGGTGATGGCCTGCTCGATAGCGCTGGCGTGCGCGTCGACATCGTTCATGTCGAGAACGCCAGTGGTGACATCGGCCGCGCCGCGCACGCGCAGGTCATCGGCGATGTCCTTCAGCCTTGCCACGTTCCGGCCGAGCAGGTGCAGACGCGAACCGCTTGCGGCGTACAGCCGTGCGGTCGCCTCGGCGATCGCCGAGGTTGCGCCGGCAATGAGGATTTTTTGCATGGTCAGCTCTCCACTCGTCGCCAGAAGCTGGACGAAAAGCGTGGGTCGATGTATCGGCTGAATGCTTCCCACTGGGGGAAGTACTGGCGAAAGCGAGTGCCGGACATCCGGGCATCCTTTGCGGGATAGACGGCGCCGCCGGCCTCCGCGACAACGTCGTCCAGTCGATTCAGCAGATCGAGTGTGGTGGGGCCCCGGAAGGGGAAATCGAGCGCCAGCGTGGTGCCGGGGCGGGGAAACGAAAGCATGCCTGGGGACAGCTGCTCGCCGAACTGTTTGAGCACGGCCAGAAACGATCCGCCGCCCGCGGCTGCAATGATCCGTACCAGGGTCGCCATGGCGTCCATGGCCGCGCCGGGAGGGACGACACACTGGTACTGCAGGAAGCCGCGCGGCCCGTACAGTCGGTTCCATCCCCCGATGGCATCCAGTGGGTAGAAGAACGGCTCGTAGTGGGTGACTGCGTGGGCGACTTTGCCGTGTTGGCGGTGGTAGTAGAACTGGTTGAATGCGCGCAGGGTAAGCGGGCCGATCATCGACACGGGCGGCGTGAGGGGGACGCTCAATCGCCGCGTGGCGGGAGTGGGTCGCGCTGAAGGGCGCGATGGCGCGTGATTCGCACGGCTGAACAGGCCACGTCCCAGCGACGCGCCGGTGGCCGCACAATCGATCCAGGCCACCGTGTATTCGTAGTCTGCTTCGGATCCCGCAGAGAGCGCGAAAAACTCGGAAAGCTCGCCAAAGCGATGGCTCTCGGTAACCATCCACGGGCCCGCGATCCGGCGAAGCTGGAGGGTGGCGTGCGTAACGAGGCCCGTCAGGCCGAGGCCGCCGATGGTGGCGGCAAACCAGTCCGCGTTCTCGTCCGCAGTGCAGCGCATCCGGCTGCCGTCGCTGCGGAGGAGCTCGAATGCCCGGACATGGTGGCCGAAGGTTCCCGAGCGGTGGTGATTCTTGCCGTGCACGTCGTTGGCGATGGCACCGCCCACGGTGACAAATCGCGTCCCCGGGGTCACCGGCAGGAACCAGCCCTGCGGCACGGCGAGGTCGAGGATGTCCGCAAGCAGGGTGCCTGCTTCACAGGTGAGTTCGCCGGTTGCCGGATCGAACGCAATAAAGCGATCGAGCCCGCGTGTATGCAACAGCACGCCGCCGTCATTGAGGCAGCTATCGCCGTAACTGCGGCCGTTGCCATAAGGCAGGTAGGATGCGTCGCCCGGCGGGAGCGGTTGGTGGCGGTCGGTGACCCGCACCACGCGCGCCGTGGTACGCGGATACCGCCCCCAGGAGTCGGCGGGGCTGTCCATCAGATCGCCGATGCCACGATGCCGCCTGCCGCGAGGAGAATGAAGCGGCTCACCTTGTCCATCACTGCGAACACGACCGGGTCGTCATGCATCACCCCGCGATGGGCCAGCGCCCAGGTGCGGCTGATCCAGTAGAGCAGGGGAGGGCACAGCAGCCACAAGCGGTGCGGGTGGTGATAGAGCGACTGGCTGGCCGTGCTGTCGACATAAAGCGCAAGCACGAGGACCGCGAGGTAACCACTCGATCCACCCAGTGACTGGATAAGCGGAATGTCTTCGACATCGTAGCCCCGTCCGTTCGCCTTCACCTTCCCGATGCGCTGCATGGTCAGCAGTTCGGTGTATCGCTTCACCATGGCCAGGCTCAGAAAGATGAACATGGAGAAGGCGAGCAGCCAGAATGATGGCTTGCTCTGGATGGCGGCGGCGCCGGCGATGATTCGCGTTGTGTACAGCGTCGCAAGCACGACTACATCCAGCATCATGACCCGCTTGAGCCGGATGGAATATGCGGTGGTCAGGACGTAGTAGCCGACCATCACCGCCATGAACGTCGGCGAGACTAACCAGGCCAGTGCGAGACCGGCCATCAGCGTTATCGCTGCCACGACCGGACCTGCCAGCAGCGGAAGCGTGCCGGAGGCGAACGGCCGGTGGCGTTTTCGATGGTGGTGGCGATCGGCCGGAAGGTCGAGGAGGTCGTTGGTCAGGTAGACGCTGGAGGCGCAGAGGCCGAAACACAGGAACGCCAGCAGTGACCGGACGACAGCATCGACTTCGAAAATCCGGTGCGCCACCAGCACGGGCAGGAAGACGAGGATGTTCTTGATCCACTGGTGAATGCGAAGCGCCTTCATCCAGGTGCGCAGACCGGCCCGAGCGGTTACGAAGCGGCGCTCGACGTTCGTGTGAGCCGCCGCCCGTCTGGATAGGGTCGTGCCGCTCTCCACGACGATGGCTGCGTGGGCGTGTTTCCACACCTGAAGATCGACGGTGGCGTTACCCACGTAATCGAAACCGCGCTCGCCAAAGCGCTCCACGAGGACGGCGCCCTTTCGCGTTCCTGCCAGATTTCGCTCGCCGTCACTCGCGAGCACCTCGTCGAAGACGCCGACATGCTCCGCCACTCGCTCGGCAAGGACGCGGTCCGATGCCGTGCACAGGATGATCTTCCGGTCGGCGCCCTGTTCCCGCAGCCATGCGATCAATGGTTCGTTATAGGGGAGGGACGAGGCGTCCAGGGTGACCCGCCGGGCGATCTCATGCTTCAGATGCGCCTTGCCACGCAGAAGCCAGGCGAGCATGGCGAAGACCATCCACGGCTTGCTGGCGATCAGGCTCAGCGCCGACTCGATGAGCAGATCCGAATGGATCAACGTCCCGTCCAGATCGACGCAGACAGGCAGAGGGGATCCAACCGTTGTCCGGTTCAAGTCGAAAGCGTTGGCCAAACCGATGCTCCTGCAGTCCCTGTGAGCTCCTGGTATCGCGCGTGCTAACGGCGGCGACCTGAGCGGGCCGTATATTACTACGAGAGGTTGCCGGGAACCGGTCAGCCATGTGACAAGAGCGTCCCTGGCCAGCCCCATGGCGGGCCGTGACTGAAAAAAATCTGCCGCGACCTCTTGCGGACCCCGCCGGGCGCCGGTAAACTGCGCAGCTCTTCGGGCGGTTAGCTCAGCGGTAGAGCACTACCTTGACATGGTAGGGGTCACAAGTTCGATCCTTGTACCGCCCACCACTTTTCCATAAAGCGAGAAGTGGCTTGAAGACAACGATAAAGGGAGCCTCTCACGGCTCCTTTTTTCTTGCCTTGCGCTCAAGCAGCTAGGCACGCAACCCGTCCGTGTATTCACTCAGGGTTTCTCGTTTGACGCCATCCCGCGATAAGCGCCGGTTGTAAAACGAGTCCTGGTCGAGGGCTGCTGATCTGGCTTGGTGCATTCATCGCCGTATAAGCTCAATGTGCCAACGGCGCGGGTTGATGTCGTTTGTTCCAGGGTGATGCGATTTCCTGCATAGACCCCGGTCGCTCGAAGGTCCATCCCTACCGCCAGCCTGTCGTTAGCACCGTGATCCAGTACCAGCCGATACCGGCATTCGAACTGATCGGCACGGTTATCGTGCAGCCGACTCGCTGAGACCACGCCGACGTCCAGCGGCGCTTCGCGAATCAGCGACCGCTGTGCAGATGGCAGGGCAGGCAGCCCGTATACCTTGCGATGTTCGTCTCCGTTGCGCATGAGAAACGAGCCGTATGCGCCTTCCCGCGGCTCATCGCCGAGGTTTATCGCGCTGGCGAATGCCGGGAGTTCCTTCTCGGAAACCATGTACATGCGCTCGCCCCAGACGACAGGCATGACATGGTCGGCAAAGCCGATACCACTCGGATCGTTGGGTTGCTCGTATTTCAGAAGCAGACTGCCGTCCGCTTGGGGAACCACCCTTCCCTTGTTCGCTGCGTAGGTACCAAGGCATCCCTGCCATGTGGCAGCAACGCCAGAACGGGGCGCGAGAGATACGGATACGTTTGCGCCAAGGCCATCGCCGGAATAATAGTCGCCAGCCCACGGAGTTCCCGGAGTCGCCGAATTTTCTTTGGCGATGGCGGCGCGCTGTGCGTCTACGGCGTGTTCGAAGGCTGCTTCGGTCGGGGAAGCGTAGCCAGGGGATGCGCCGCCGAGCAGCGCCAGAGACATCCCGAATAGGAAAAGGTGGCGGCTTTGCGCAAGCGAGTGCACGATCCCTGTCTCCCCGTACCCTGAAGCGCCATAGTCGGCTTCCTTCAATGGTAAATCAGTCTATCGGTTCAGTGGGATCGTAGGGGTCGTGGACGGCCTACGTCGGATTTTTCGATACTCGGACTGTGCTTACCTGAAGAGACTCCCTGGGCGGATGCCGGGTATTCGCGCGCGTCGGCAAGCTGTCTGTATGCGTCGCCGAAACTGGTCAGGATTCTCATGACTCCCTAGGTCGATGTGCTGCACGCTGGCTGTCATCCCGCCGGCGTTTCTTACATCCGGCAGGAATCGACTTCATGGAGCAGGCAATGAGCAAACGCAGCGGTATTCCTCCTTATCGTCCACGCCGAGCGGTCCAGTCGCCAGGGACCGTCGCAAGCCAGGCGGTGGGGGACGCCATCGCGACGACCCTGATCGGCATGCAGGTTCAGCTGACGCGCATCGACGGTCGGCTTAACCGGGTGGATGAGCGGTTCGACAGGATGGACGAGCGTTTCGACCGGATGGACGAGCGCTTCGTTCGGATCGACGAGCGTTTCGACAGGATGGACGAGCGCTTCGTCCGGATCGACGAACGCTTCGTCCGGATCGAAGGTCGGCTCGATGGCATCGACCTTTCCCTAAAGGAAATCAGGGCAGATGTGCATGTTCTGACCGTGTGGAAGGAACGCGTCTTTGGCGTCATCATCACCTGCGGCGCCGTCGCCGCGATGCTGGCCTTCGCCATCAACATCATCAAGATGCTGGAACTCAAGTCGCCCTGAGCGGGCCGCCGCCGAGGCATCTGGCCGCACGCCCCGTGTCGCTCGACGGGCTACACTCACGCCAATCCCCGACGGAGTGGCGTGCGTGGCCTATCTACTGATCAAATCCCTGCACATCGTGTTCGTTATCGCCTGGATGGCGACGGTGTTCTATCTGCCGCGCATCCTGGTGAATATCGCTGAAGCGGGCAACGAGCCGGCGGTGAAGGCACGGCTCGAGCTGATGGGCCGTCGGCTATACAAGTTCGGCCACAGCATGTTCGGTGTGGCCCTCGTGCTCGGGCTGATCCTCTGGTTCGTCTTTCACATCAGTGGCGGCTGGTTGCACGCGAAGCTGGCCCTGGTCGCGGTCATGCTCGCCTATTTCATCTGGTCGGGAAGGGCGCTCAAGCGCAGCATGGCGGGCGGCGCACTGCCTTCGTCGAAGGCGCTGCGTATCGGCAACGAGTTACCCGTGCTGGTGCTGCTGGCCATCGTTTACCTCGTCGTCGCCAAGCCATTCTGAGGTCTCGCCCGGTGCGACCCGGATCGGTCATGATCGGCGCTGACCCAACAAATGCAGGAATCGCCGGTTGAGCGACGGGAACGACATCGCGCCAGGCCTCATGGTGCTGCACGGCAACCGGCTGGAGGAGCTGCGCGATGTCCTCGTCGCCTGGTTGCGCCGGGCCCCGCTGAAGCCGCTCGAGGACGAATGGGTTCTGGTCCAGTCCAACGGCATTGCGCAGTGGTTCCGGCTGGCCCTGGCGCGCGCCGTCGAGGACGGTGGGCTGGGCATAGCCGCTGCCGTCAACGTCGAGTTGCCGGGCCGCTTCCTGTGGGTGGCCTATCGCGCGGTCCTCGGTCGCGATGCCGTGCCTCCCGAATCGCCTTTCGATAAATCCCGCCTGGTGTGGCGCCTGATGCGCCTCCTGCCTTCGGTGGCGCGCGAGCCGGCTTTCGAGCCGCTGGCTGCTTTCCTCGGTACGGACGGCGACGCCCGTAAATGCCATCAGTTGGCGGAGCGCCTCGCGGATCTCTACGACCAGTACCAGGTGTACCGCGCGGACTGGCTCGATGACTGGGCCGACGGCCGCGACGTGCTGCGCGACGCCCGCGGCGGGGCTCCCGCCATGGCTGCGCCCGATCGTTGGCAGGCGGCGTTATGGCGGCGACTGCTGGACGACGTCGGTGCCGATGAAGCGGACGGCCACCGCGCTGCCGTGCACGCGCGCTTCCTGCGCGCGGTGACGGAGGCCACCGAGCGTCCGAAAGCGTTGCCACGCCGCATCGTGGTCTTCGGCATGTCGTCGCTGCCCAGGCAGACGCTTGAGGCACTGTCCGCGCTGGCGCGATGGTCCCAGGTGCTGCTGGTCGTGATGAATCCTTGCCGGCACTACTGGGCGGATATCGTCGACGATCGCGAGCTGCTGCGCGCGGAGCGTCGCCGACAGGCGGCGAAGCCGGGCATGCCCGTGGAGCTGTCGGACGACGACATGCATCTGCACGCCAATCCGCTGCTCGCCGCCTGGGGTAAACAGGGGCGCGACTACATCCGGCTTCTCGACGAGTTCGACCATCCCGAGAGCTATCGCGAGCGATTCAACGCGTGGGATCAACGCATCGACCTGTTTGCCGAGCCTGCATCGACCCACCTGCTCGGACAGGTCCAGTCGGCCATTCTCGATCTCGAGCCGTTACCCGCCACGCCCAGGCCGATCGATGACGGCGATACGTCGATCGCCTTCCATGTAGCGCATGGGCCGCAGCGAGAAGTCGAGATCCTGCACGATCAGTTACTTTCCCGATTTGAGGCGTCCGCGCAGGCGGGCGATCCCATCCTGCCGCGCGATGTCATCGTGATGGTGCCGGACATCGAAACCTATGGCCCGCATATCGACGCCGTTTTCGGTCGCGTGCCGCGTGACGATCCACGATTCATTCCTTACAGCGTGGCCGACCGCGCGGCTCGCGGCACGGTGCCTGTCGTCATGGCACTCGATGTCCTGCTCGGCATGACGGAGTCGCGTTTCGGCGCGGGCGAGATGGCCGACCTGCTGGATGTCCCGGCGGTGCGCGAGCGTTTCGGGCTCGCCGAAGACGATCTGCCTTTGCTGCATCGATGGGTGGAAGGGGCGGGCATTCGCTGGGGTCTCGACGCCGCACAGCGTGCCTCGCTCGATCTGCCGGCCCTCGAACAGAACACCTGGGCCTTCGGGCTGCGCCGCATGCTTCTCGGCTACGCCGTCGGGGCGGGCGAGGCCTGGGGCGAGATCGAGCCTTACCCGGAGGTGGGTGGACTGGACGCCCGTCTGGTCGGGCCGTTGGCCGACGTGCTGGAGCGCCTCGGCGATCACTGGCTGGCGCTGCGCGAGCCGGCTCCCGCCACGGAGTGGGGCGTGCGGCTGCGCCGCCTGTTGCGTGACTTCTTCGAGCCAGCGGAGCCCGACGACGGCATGCGCATCGAGCGCCTGCTGGACGCGCTCGACGCCTGGGAACGTGCGTGCGTGGAGGCCGCGTTCGATGATGCCCTCCCGATCCAGGTGGTGCGGGAGGCGTGGCTCGGCCAGTTCGACCAGGGTGGGCTCTCCAAGCGGTTCCTCGCTGGTGCGGTGAGCTTCGGCACGCTGATGCCGATGCGCGCGATTCCGTTCCGCCTGGTCTGTCTGCTCGGCATGAATGACGGGGATTACCCACGCGCGCGCCCACCGATGGATTTCGACCTGATGTCGAGGCAGGGCGCATGGCGTCCGGGCGATCGCTCCCGTCGCGAAGACGATCGCTACCTGTTTCTCGAAGCGCTGCTTTCGGCGCGCGACGCGCTGCACATAGGCTGGGTCGGGCGCAGTGCGCGCGACAACGCCGAGCGTGCGCCGTCGGTGCTGGTGGGTCAGTTGCGCGACTATCTGGGCGCTGCCTGGCAAGGGCAGGGCGGCGCCGACCTCCTGCACGCGGTCACGGTCGAGCATCCCCTGCAACCCTTTAGCAGGGCCTATTTTCGCGCGGACGACGCCCGGCTGTTCACCTATGCGAGCGAGTGGCGCCAGGCCCACGACGACATTCAACGTGCTGTCGATGCGGACCTGGCCCCCGTCCTCGTGGATCGCCCGATCGGGCTGGGCGTGCTGCGCCGTTTCCTGCGTCATCCGGTGCGCGAATTCTTCCAGGCGCGCCTGGGTGTCCGCTTCGAAACGGCCGACACCGGCGGCGACGAGCGCGAGCCCTTCGCGGTGGACAGCCTGGGCCGGTTCGCCATGGCGGATACACTCCTTCGAGCTGCCCTGCGTAGTGAAGGCAGCGCCGTCGCAGCGATCGACGACGCGGCGGCGAAGCTGCAACGCAGCGGCGCCCTGCCGATGGGTGGATTCGCGGCACCGGTGCGCGCCGATCTCGAAGCGATCGCAGGCGCGGTTTACGGACGCTTCGTGGTGGAGCGGCGTGCGTGGCCGCACGAGGCGGGCAAGCGCGAGATCAGAATCGAGGTCGATGGCACGGCCATCGAAGACTGGCTGGCAGACCTTCGCGGCAACGACCAGGGCCAACTGGCGGCCTTTCTGCTGTCGCCGTCCAACGTGCTGGATGCCGACGGTGGGCCCCGCGCTCATCGCCTCGTCATGCCCTGGGTCGATCATCTCGTGGCGCAGGCCGCCGGTCTTGCCGTCGTCACGCGCTACATCGGGCCGGATGCCACGATCGTTCTCGAACCGCTTGCGGCTGACGACGCCATGGCGATGTTGGTCACGCTGGTGCGCGCCTGGCGCGAGGGCATGGCCAGGCCTCGGCCGGTCGCGGTGAAGACGGCGCTGGCGTGGCTCAACGCGCGCTCACCGGAGGAGGCGCCGCAGGCTGCGCGCGCCACGTATGAAGCCACTCACGAACGGACGTACGGCGAACTCGACGGCGATCCGTACCTGCTTCGTGCCTACCCTGATTTTGCTTCGTTGATGCAGGCTGGCTTTGCCGATTGCCTTGACCCTTATCGCGACTTCCTCGGCACCTTGCGCGTGGAGGTGTCATGAGCGTCGCGATGGAACCGCTGCGGCCACTGGTCATGCCGTTGTCGGGCATTCGCCTGATCGAAGCGAGCGCCGGCACGGGCAAGACCTGGACCATCGCCGCACTGTATGTACGCGCGGTGCTCGGTCATGGCATCGCCCAGCCCTTGCTGCCGCCGAACATCCTCGTGGTGACCTTTACCGAGGCGGCAACGCAGGAGCTGCGTGAGCGGATTCGCGCACGTCTGGTCGATGCGGCTCGTGCGTTTCGCGCTGGTGAGTCGGACGACGCGTTCCTCGCCGACTTGCTCGCCGCCTACCCGTCGACCGCGCATGCGGCGTGTGCGCGCCGTGTCGAGCTGGCCGCGCAATGGATGGACGAAGCCGCCATCTTCACTATCCACGGCTGGAGCCAGCGCATGCTGACCCAGCACGCGTTCGGAAGCGGTCACGCCTTCGTGCAGACACTCGAGCCTGACGAGAGCGAGCTCCTGGCCGATTGCGTGCGCGACTACTGGCGCCAGGCCTTCTATCCACTGGACACGCGGCAGGTGGCTGCGGTGCTGGCGGAATGGAAGACGCCCGATGCGCTGATCCAGACGTTACGGCCCCTCCTCTTCGGCGGTGAGACCACGTTGCGGGTCAACGGTGAGGCTCTGGATGCGACGGATGTCGCCGCTTTGTTTGCGGCGCTGCGCGCATGGGAAGACGAGGACGCCCGCCGGCTCGCCGTCGCTCGCGACGCGTGGATGGGCGATGTCGAGCGCATCGAGGCCTTGCTGCGCGATGCCGTGCGGACCAAGGTACTGAAAAACAATATCCACCAGCCCGCCTCACTCGAACGCAACCTGGCCGGCGTGCGCCATTGGCTCGAGACCGGTGAGGCTGGCGCGGTCGATGTCGCCCGCTACGGATCGTCCCGGCTGGACGGTGCCGTCAGCAAGGGCAACGTCCGGCCGGAGCATCCCGCTTTTGGTGCCGTCGAGCACTGGAGCGAGTGGCAAACGGGCAAGCCTGCGATTCGTTTTGCAATCCTGGCCGATGCCGTGGAGCGTGTTCGCGAGCGCTTCGCCGAGCAGAAGCGCCGGCGTGCCCAGATCGGCTTCGACGACCTGCTTGCGCGGCTCGATCGCGCGCTGGCGTCGGCCTCGGGTGCCGAACTCGCCGAGACGATCCGTCGGCAGTACCCGATCGCGCTGATCGACGAGTTTCAGGACACCGATCCACTGCAGTACCGTATCTTTCGGGCGGTGTACGCGCTCAACCCGGACGTGGGCCTGTTGCTCATCGGTGATCCGAAGCAGGCGATCTATGCCTTCCGCGGCGCCGATATCCACACGTATCTTTCCGCGCGAAGCGAAGCTGAGGCGCCGCACTACAGCCTCGACACCAATCATCGGTCGAGCGAGGGTATGGTCGCCGCCGTCAACGCGCTGTTCGCCCGGGCGGAAGATCACCCGACCGGTGCCTTCCACTTCGCTAACCGCGGATTGCCATTCAACCGGGTGCAGGCGCGTGGACGGGCCGAACGCTTCGTCGTCGATGGAACGGACCAGCCAGCCCTGCACGTCTGGCTGCTCGACGACGAGGTGCCGGTCGGTGTGCGGATGTACCGCGAGCAGATGGCCGAAGCGTGTGCGACCGAGATCGTTCGCCTGCTGGAAGGGACAAAGCAGGGTGGCACGGGCTTCGCTCGCGAGGGGTCTGTCACGCCGCTGAAGCCCGCGGATATCGCCGTGCTCGTGCGCAGCCACAACGAGGCGTCGGAGATTCGATCCGCGCTTTCCGCGCGCCGCGTGCGCAGCGTTTTCCTGTCCGATCGCGACTCCGTGCTGGAGAGTATCGAGGCGCACGACACGCTGCTCTGGTTGCGTGCCGTCGCCGAGCCATCGTCGGACACCGCCATGCGAGCGGCGCTTGCCACGCGCACCCTGTTCCTGGGTTACGGCGAGCTCGAGCAACTGAATGTCGACGAACGCCACTGGGAGCGTCGCGGCCAGCAGCTCTTCGAGTTGCGCGAGACCTGGCGCCGTGCCGGTGTGCTGGCGATGCTGCATCGTTTTCTGCATGTTTTCGACCTGCCGGCGCGTCTGCTCGGTCAGGCCGGCGGCGAGCGCGCGCTGACCAACCTCCTGCATCTTGCCGAACTTCTCCAGCAGGCCGCCTCGACGATCGAGGGCGAGCAGGCGTTGATTCGTCATCTTGCCGAGCGTATCGAGGACACGGCCAGCCATACCGGCGAAGACCAGGTCGTTCGCCTGGAAAGCGACGACGATCTGGTCAAGGTCGTGACCATCCACAAATCCAAGGGCCTGGAATACCCGCTGGTGTTCCTTCCTTTCGTCTGCGCCAGCGGCGGTACGCGGCCGGGGCAGGGCTATCGATACCATGACGGCACCGGTTCGCAGCTCGAGCTGCTTTCGTCAGGGCACGAAGCGGCAGGCGAGTCGGTGCGGCAGGCGAAGGACGCCGCCGAGCGTGCCGCCCTGCAGGAGGATCTGCGCCTGCTCTACGTGGCGATGACACGTGCGCGCCACGCCAGCTGGCTGGGCGTGGCGCCGGTCTGCTACAACGCCGCAAAGAAGCCCCAGGTGCATCGGTCGGCTTTCGGTCACCTGCTCAGCGGCGGCCAGGACATCGACAACGGCGCCATCGAGGGCCTTCTGCGCGCCATGGCCCGGGACGAACCCGCGATCAGCATCGACTACATGCCGGCGCCGGACGAGCGCAGCTACGAGGCGCCGGTACGCGACGAACGGCCGCTGCCCGCGCGCACGGCCCGGCTGGCGAAAGCGGAGCCGTGGTGGATCGCGAGCTACAGCGCCCTGCGTTATGCGGATAGCGAAGCCGTCGCACCCGAGACGGCGACCGATGACGTCATTGTCGAGTACGCAGGCGAAGTGGCGGCCGCCTCCGTCGAGGCGGCGACGATCCACGCTTTCGAGCGGGGCGCGGAGGCGGGCACCTTCCTCCACGACCTGCTGGAATGGATGGCCGAGGAAGGCTTCGCCCAGATCGCGTCGGATCCGGAGCGCCTCCGCGACACCGTAGCCCGGCGTTGCGAACGTCGCGGCTGGGAGGCTTCCATCGACCTGCTCACCGACTGGCTGCTGGTGCTGCTACGCACGCCGCTGCCGGTTCCCGAGGGCGGTTCGTTCTCCCTGGGCTCGCTGGGTGACCCTTCGCGCTATCGCGCCGAGCTGGAATTTCTGTTCGAAGCGCGCCGGGTGGACACGCTGGCGCTCGACCGTATCGTTCGCGAGCACACGCTCGACGGGGCGCCGCGTCCGTCGCTCACGGCCGATCGCGTCAACGGCATGCTCAAGGGTTTCATCGATCTCATCGTCGAGCACGACGGTCGCTGGTACGTGGCCGATTACAAATCGAACTGGCTCGGCGTGGACGAGCTGGCGTATACGCCAGCAGCCATGCGGCACTCGATCCTCGATTCCCGTTACGAACTTCAGTACGCCCTGTACCTGCTTGCCCTGCATCGACTGTTGCGCTCGCGGCTGGGCAGTGCGTACGACTACGACACGCACGTGGGCGGGGCCATCTACATCTACCTGCGGGGCGCTGACGGAAACGGTCATGGCGTACATGTGGAACGCCCCGCGCGCGCCATGATCGATGCGCTTGACGCACTCTTCGAAGGAGCGTCCGCATGAATGCGCAGCTGATGGCATGGCTCGATCGCGGCGTGCAGGAGGCGAAACTTCGCTCGGTGGATCGTGCGTTCGCCAGATTTCTGTCGACCCTGGACGAGCATGGCGACGGGCGCGTCCTGATGGCGGCGGCGCTGGCCAGCCGTGAACTGGGGGAAGGCCATATCTGTGTCGATATCGAGGCACTTGCCGTCGTCGAGCCGGTGCTGGCCGATGCGGCGGCATGGCTGTCGGTATCGCCCCTGGTTGGTTCGTCGGAGGGCCAGCCGAACACGCCGCTCGTGCTCGACGGTGGCCTGCTCTACCTGCGCCGCTTCTGGCGCGACGAGGCGCGGGTCGCCGATGCCATCCTGTCGCGGCTCGCACCGTCCGACGTACCCGCCGATCTTGCGCAGGAACTGGATCGTCTCTTCCCCGCCGAAGCCGGTGCGCTCAACTGGCAGAAGGTGGCTTGCGCCGTGGCGGCACGCGGGTCGTTCGCCGTCGTCACGGGCGGTCCGGGCACAGGCAAGACCACCACGGTGGTGCGTTTGCTCGGCCTGCTGCAAACGCTCGCGCACCGCCGCAACGAACCGCGCCTGCGTATCCGGCTCGCGGCACCGACTGGTAAGGCCGCGGCCCGGCTGAACGCTTCGATCGCCGGGCAGATCGAGCGGCTGGATGTGGATGTCGCGGTGAAACAGGCGATTCCCGCCGAAGTGACTACCCTGCATCGTCTGCTGGGCAGTCGCCCGGATACGCGTTCCTTCAGGCACGACCGCGACAACCCGTTGCATCTGGATGTACTCGTCATCGACGAAGCGTCGATGATCGATCTGGAGATGATGGCCGCCACGCTCGATGCGCTGCCGCGCGATGCGCGATTGATCCTGCTCGGCGATAAGGATCAGCTGTCGTCGGTCGAAGCCGGTGCGGTACTCGGCGACCTTTGCGCGCGCGCGGATGCCGGTCACTACGATGTCGCCACGCGCGACTGGCTTACGGCGGTCTGCGGCGTCGACGTGAGCGAATGGACGGATCCTGGCGATGCGCAGTCGCTCGACCAGCGTGTCGTCATGTTGCGTCGAAGCAGGCGCTTCGGTGAAGACAGCGGCATCGGCGCGCTGGCGCAGGCCATCAACGCCGGCGACGCCATGGCGGTGACGCGCGCCTTCGCCAGCACGCGCGGCGACATCGCTTTCGTCGCGCCGTCGGCCACATCGATTGCCGCGCTGGCCGTCGACGGCCGTGCGGGGGCGCCCGGTCATCGCCATTATCTGGACTGGATCGAACGGGAGCGTCCCGCCATCGACGCTTCCTTCGAGGCATTCCAGCGATGGGGTGCGGGAGCGCTCACGGCCTACGCCCGGTTCCAGCTCCTTTGCGCCACGCGACACGGCGATGCCGGTGTGGACCGGCAGAACGAGCTCATCGCGCAGGGTCTGCTCGACCGTGGGCTGATCGACGCGGTGGCAGGGTGGTACGAAGGGCGCCCGGTCATGGTCACGCGCAACGACTACGCGCTGGGCCTGATGAACGGCGACGTCGGCGTGACGCTATGGGTACCGGACGGGCAGGGCGGCATGGCATTGCGGGTCGCCTTCGCCGTGATGGACGACCAGGGTGGCGAGCGCATGCGCTTCGTCGTGCCCAGTCGGTTGTCCGCCGTCGATACGGTCTATGCCATGACCGTGCATAAGTCACAGGGGTCGGAGTTCGAGCACACGGCCCTGGCGTTGCCGCCAGAACCGTCACCGGTGCTGACGCGCGAGCTGGTCTATACAGGAGTGACGCGCGCGCGGACTCACTTCACGCTACTGGCCGCGCCGGACATCCTCGGCTATGCGGTCTCGCGAAAGACGCTGCGGGCCTCGGGGTTGCTTCGTCGGTTGATTTGACGCCACCACCCATTCAATCGACCCCGTAATAGTCCTTGAACCAGGCAGCAAACTTCCCCAGCCCCACATCGATCGACGTCGAAGGCGCATACCCCACATCACGCCGCAGCGCCGACACATCCGCCCATGTATCCGGCACATCGCCCGGCTGCATCGGCAGCAGCCGCTTCTCCACCGTACGGCCGAGGTGCTTCTCCAGCAGGCCGATGAAATCCAGCAGCAGCACCGGCTCATCGTTGCCAATGTTGTAGACGCGGTACGGCGCTGCCGAGCTGCCGGGGTTTGGCGCGACCGGATCGTACGAGGGATCCGGCGTGGCCGGACGATCGAGCGTGCGAATCACCCCTTCGACCACGTCGTCGACGTAGGTGAAGTCACGGCTGTGGTCGCCATGGTTGTACACGTCGATAGGCTCGCCCTTGACGATGCGGCTGGCGAAGAGGATCGGCGACATGTCCGGGCGGCCCCAGGGGCCATAAACCGTAAAAAAGCGCAGCCCCGTGGTCGGCAGGCCGAACAGGTGGCTGTATGTGTGGGCCATCAGCTCGTTGGACTTCTTCGTCGCGGCGTACAGGCTCACCGGGTGGTCCACGGCGTCCTCCACGGCGAACGGCATCTTGCGGTTGGCCCCGTAGACCGAGCTCGACGAGGCGTAGACCAGGTGCCCCACGGCATGTCGGCGGCAGGCCTCGAGGATATTCACGAAGCCCACCAGGTTGCTCTGCACGTAAGCATGCGGATGGGTGAGCGAATAACGCACGCCGGCCTGGGCGGCGAGGTGGGCGACGCGCTCGGGCTGGAAGTCGGCGAAAGCGCGGTCGACGGCGGCCTGTTCGGCAAGGTCGGCCCGCACGTGCGTGTAGTGGGGGTGGTGCATGAAGCGGGCCACGCGAGCCTCTTTCAATGCCGGGTCGTAGTAGTCGTTGTGGTTGTCGAAGCCCAGTACGGTGTCGCCGCGGGCGAGCAGCCGCTCGGTGAGGTGGGAGCCGACGAAGCCGGCGCTGCCGGTAACCAGGATGCGCATGGAAGGACCTGCCAGGGAGCGATCCACCTAGTCTAACGGACGGCCGATTTGACACGGCAGCACGGCTGATCTAGCTTTTGCCCGATAACCACGCGACCAAGGTGGCCTGCGGTAACGCTGGCCGAGAGTGCGACATGCGGACTACGCGCCTCCCAACCTGATCCCACGCCACGTCTTCGTCGTCACCGAAGGGCGTATGGCGCCCTTTTTGTTTGTCCGGAATTTGCAACCATGATCCAGATCACGCTACCCGACGGCAGCCAGCGCCCGTTCGAGCATCCCGTTTCCGTGCAGGACGTTGCCGCCTCGATCGGCGCCGGCCTCGCCAAAGCCACCCTGGCCGGCAAGGTCGACGGCAAGCTGGTCGACGCCAGCTACACGATCGACCACGACGCCGCCCTCGAGATCGTCACCGAGAAGAGCCCCGAGGCGCTGGATATCCTCCGCCATTCCACGGCCCATCTGCTTGGTCAGGCCGTGCAGCGCCTTTTCCCGGGCGCGCAGGTGACCATCGGTCCGGTGATCGATAACGGCTTCTTCTACGACTTCGCCTACGAACGGCCGTTTACGCCGGACGACCTCGTCGTCATCGAGGCCGAGATGGAGAAGATCGTCAAGGAGCAGATCCCGGTCACCCGTTCGGTGAAGAGCCGCGACGACGCCATCACGTTCTTTCGTGGGCTTGGCGAGGAGTACAAGGCACAGATCATCGAAGGTATCCCGGCGAACGAGGAGCTCTCCCTCTACACCCAGGGTGAGTTCACGGATCTCTGCCGTGGCCCGCACGTGTCCAACACGGGCAAGCTGCGCGCGTTCAAGCTGATGAAGGTCGCCGGCGCCTACTGGCGCGGCGATTCCAACAACGAGATGCTGACCCGCATCTACGGCACCTCGTGGCTGAACGACAAGGACCTCAAGGCCCATCTGCTTCAGCTGGAAGAAGCCGAAAAGCGTGATCACCGCCGCATCGGCAAGCAACTCGACCTGTTCCACATGCAGGAAGAAGCGCCGGGCATGGTGTTCTGGCACCCGAAGGGCTGGGCCATCTGGCAGGCTGTGGAGCAGTACGTGCGCGGTGTTTACCGCAGCAGCGGCTATAAGGAGGTCCGTGGTCCGCAGATCATGGACGTCAGCCTGTGGAAGAAGTCAGGTCACTGGGACAACTACCAGGAGAACATGTTCTTCACCGAGTCGGAGAAGCGCACTTATGCGCTCAAGCCGATGAACTGCCCGGGCCACATCCAGATATTCAACACCCACCTGCACAGCTACCGCGACCTGCCGATCCGCTACGGCGAGTTCGGCGGCTGCCACCGTAACGAGCCTTCGGGCGCGCTTCACGGCATCATGCGGGTGCGCGCGTTCACCCAGGACGACGGCCACATCTTCTGCACCCCGGCCCAGATCGAAGACGAGGTCGCGGCGTTCCACGCCCAGGCGATGAAGGTCTATGCCGACTTCGGATTTGACGACATCGCCATGAAGATCGCCCTGCGTCCGGAAAAGCGCATCGGTGCGGACGAGGTCTGGGACAAGGCCGAGCACGCCCTGCGTGCCGCCCTCTCGGCAGCCGGCGTGGCATGGGAGGAGCTGCCGGGTGAGGGCGCCTTCTACGGCCCGAAGATCGAGTACCACATGAAGGACTCGATCGGCCGCGCCTGGCAGGTCGGCACCATGCAGGTCGATTTCATGATGCCCGAGCGCCTTGGCGCCGAATACGTGGACGAGAACTCACAGCGCCAGCATCCTGTCATGCTGCACCGGGCCATCGTCGGTTCGATGGAGCGTTTCATTGGTATCCTGATCGAACACCACGCGGGCTTGCTTCCGCCCTGGCTTGCCCCCATTCAGGCAGTAGTGTTCAGCATCACCGATGCACAGGCCGACTATGTGCGCGAAGTCACCCAAACCCTTGTCGGACAAGGCTTCAGGGTTGAGGCCGATTTGCGCAACGAGAAAGTCGGATATAAAATCAGGGAGCATACGTTGCAGAAGGTCCCTTATCTCATCGTGGTCGGCGACCGCGAGAAGGAAACGGGCACCATTTCCGTACGTACCCGTGGCGGAGAGGACCTCGGCAGCATGCCGGTGGCCCAGTTCGTCGAAAAGCTGAAGGCCGAGACGCAGCGCTGATCGCTCGCGTCCGGCACCTGGTTCAATCTTCTGGAGGATAGCGGTATCGCTACGACCGATAACAAGGGTAATCGCAAGAACAAAGACATCCGTGTCCCGCAGGTCCGCGTGCTTGGCGCGGAAGGCGAGCAGCTCGGAATCATGCGGACGGATGACGCCATCAAGGCCGCTGAAGAGCTGGGCATGGACCTGGTCGAAATCCAGCCGAACGGCGATCCGCCGGTCTGCAAGATCATGGATTACGGCAAGTTCAAGTTCGAAGCCCAGAAGAAGGCCTCGGCTGCCAAGAAAAAGCAGAAGCAGGTCGAGATCAAGGAAGTGAAGTTCCGCCCCGTCACCGACGAAGGCGACTACCTGATCAAGCTGCGCAAGATGCGTGAGTTCCTTGTAGAAGGCGACAAGGTCAAGGTCACGATCCGCTTCCGCGGCCGCGAAATGTCCCATCAGGACCTCGGCCAGAACCTGGCCCGTCGGGTCCAGGGCGATATCGGCGAAGACGGCGTGGTGGAGTCCTTCCCCCGTCTCGAAGGCCGCCAGATGGTCATGATGATCGGCCCGAAGAAGAAGATCTGATCCCCCCCCCCGGAAGCGGCGCCCCTTGTGGGAGCCGCTTCAGCGGCGATCCCGCGGCAGCGGGCCACAACCACGGCGAGCACCCATTCGCCGATGAATCGGCTCCCACAAAGAGCCATCGGGCCTATTCAGGCGCGATAGGGGCCATAGGCACCACTGGCGCAGCCCTTCACGTTTCGGTATCATCGCCGGCTCGGCCCGTATGGATAGGCCGAACCACCGTACCCGGCAGGAAGGAAAGTGCGTTGCCCCTGGGCACGCCGCCGGAACAGTCAGCAACCCGAATACGGAGCATTCCGATGCCCAAGATCAAGACCAACCGGGCGGCAGCGAAGCGTTTTCGCAAGACCGCATCTGGCAAGTTCAAGGCTGGTCACGCCTTCAAGTCGCATATCCTGACGAAGAAGTCGACCAAGCGTAAGCGCGGCCTGCGCGCTCCCAACCACGTGAAAGCCTGCGACACCAAGAGTGTGGCTCGCATGCTGCCGTATCTTTAAGGGAGGGTTGAACCATGGCTCGTGTTAAGCGTGGCGTTACCGCCCGTCGTCGTCATAAGAAAGTCATCGGTCGTGCAAAGGGCTATTACAACGCCCGTCGCAAGGTCTTCCGCGTAGCCAACCAGGCCGTCATCAAGGCTGGTCAGTACGCCTACATCGGCCGTAAGCAGCGCAAGCGTCAGTTCCGCGCTCTGTGGATCGTCCGTATCAATGCCGCCGCTCGTCAGTTCGGCCTGTCGTACAGCCGCCTGATCAATGGCCTGGCCAAGGCTGAGATCGCCGTCGACCGCAAGGTCCTCGCTGACCTCGCCGTGCACGACATCAAGGCATTTGGCGTGATCGCAGAGAAGGCCAAGGCCCATCTGGCTGCGTAATCCGCTTTACCACGCGTCGTAGCGATACGGCGCGATGATGGATAACGTGGGGAGAAGGCCTGGCCTTCTCCCCATTTTTTTTCCCCGTCAGGAACACCGATGGAATCGATCGAGCATATCGACGCGTCCCTGCGCGACATCGAAGCCGCATCCTCGCTCGAGGCACTCGACGCCGTTCGCGTCGGCCTGCTGGGCAAGAATGGTGCGGTCACCGCGGCGCTGAAGGCGCTGGGCCAGCTGTCCGGCGACGAGCGCAAGGCGCGCGGCGCGGAGGTGAACCGGGTCAAGGAACGCCTGACCGACGCCATTGCCGCTCGCAAGCAGTCCCTGGAGCAGGCCGAGCTGGATCGTCGCCTCGCCTCCGAGCGCATCGACGTGACCCTGCCGGGCCGCGACGGTGAGTACGGCGGCATCCACCCGATTACCCGCGCCCTCGAGCGCATCGCCGATATTTTCGGCCGCCTCGGCTACCAGCGTGCCGACGGTCCCGAGATCGAGGACGACTGGCACAACTTCGAGGCGCTCAACTTCCCGCCGCATCACCCTGCGCGCGCGATGCACGACACCTTCTATTTCGGTGACGGGCGCCTTCTGCGTACCCACACCTCGCCGGTGCAGATCCGCAGCATGCAGGGCCGGCAGCCGCCGATCCGCATCATCGCGCCGGGCAAGGTCTATCGCAGCGATTCGGATCAGACGCATTCGCCGATGTTCCACCAGATCGAAGGCCTGCTGGTCGACGAGACTTCGAGTTTCGCCGACCTGAAGGGCACGCTGGCCGAATTCATCCGCGCGTTCTTCGAGCGCGATTTCGAGATGCGTTTCCGTCCGAGCTACTTCCCCTTCACCGAGCCCTCGGCCGAAGTGGACATCCGCTGGGATGCCGAAGACGGTAGCGAGCGCTGGCTCGAAGTGCTCGGCTGCGGCATGGTCCATCCGACTGTGCTGAAGAATTGCGGCATCGATCCGGAACGTTATACGGGCTTCGCTTTCGGCCTCGGCGTAGAGCGCTTCGCCATGCTGCGTTACGGTGTCGGCGACCTGCGCGCCTTCTTCGAGAACGACCTGCGCTTCCTGCGCCAGTTCGCCTGATAGCCGTCGACCCCACGTTAACGAGTCGCTCCCATGAAATTCTCTGAAAACTGGCTGCGTGAACTGGTTGCCATCGACGCGGATCGCGCGACGCTGGTCCACGCACTGACGATGGCTGGCCTTGAAGTCGAAGAGGTCACCCCGCTGGGTGAGCACCTCGACGGCGTCGTCGTCGCCGAGATCGTCGAGGCGGTGAAGCATCCCGAAGCCGATCGCCTGCAGGTGTGCAAGGTGGACGCGGGGCAGGGCGAGTTCCTGCAGATCGTCTGCGGTGCGCCGAATGCGCGCGTGGGCATCCGCGTGCCGCTGGCGAAAGTGGGCGCAAAGCTTCCGGGCAACATCGACATCAAGGCAGCGAAACTGCGCGGTGTCGATTCCTTCGGCATGCTCTGTTCGGCGAAGGAGCTCCTCATCGACGCCGATGCATCGGGCCTGCTGGAACTGCCGGCGGACGCCGTGATCGGTCAGCCGCTCGCCGAGTACCTTGGTCTGCCCGATGCCAGCATCGAACTGAAGATCACACCGAACCGCCCGGACGTGCTCGGCCTCAACGGCCTGGCGCACGACGTCGCCGCGCTGTTCGGTAGCCGCGTCAAGACCATTGGCAGCGCCGCGGCGCCCGTCACCGCCAGTGCCGCTCGCGACGTCCGCCTGGAAGCGGGAGCCGATGCGCCACGTTACCTCGGTCGCATCATCGAAGGTGTCGACGCCAGCGTGTCGTCCCCGCTGTGGATGGCTGAGCGCCTGCGTCGCGCCGGTATCCGTCCGATCAGCGCCATCGTCGACATCACGCAGTACGTGATGCTGGAGCTTGGCCATCCGTTGCACGCGTTCGACAACGATAAGCTCTCCGGCGCCATCATCGTGCGCCATGCGGGGCAGGGTGAAAGCCTCAAGTTGCTCGATGGGCGCGACGTGAAGCTCGATCCCTCCTTCGTGGTCATCGCGGACGAGGCGAACGCACTGGCCCTCGGCGGCATCATGGGCGGCTTCGACTCTCGCGTGACCGACACCACGCGCACCGTCTTTCTCGAGGCCGCGCACTTCGCGCCGGCGGCGATCATGGGTCGCGCGCGCAAGCTCGGCATGCATACGGATGCCTCGCATCGCTACGAGCGTGGCGTCGATCCAGCGCTGCCCAGGCGTGCGATCGAGCGCGCGACCGAACTGCTGCTGCAGATCGCCGGCGGCAGCGCGGGCCCGGTCACCGTGGCCGAGCGCCTCGAAGACCTGCCCAGCCATCCGCCGGTGATGCTGCGCCATGCCCGTCTCCGCCGCCTGCTTGGCATCGACGTGGCAGGCAGTGAGGTCACCCGCATCTTTACCGCCCTCGGCATGCATGTGGTCGAACTCGCGGACGGCTGGGAAGTCACGCCGCCGAGCAGCCGTTTCGATATCGAACGCGAGGAGGACCTCATCGAGGAGGTCGCGCGCATTCATGGCTACGACCGCATTCCGACGCACATCCCGGCCGGGCAGATTGCCTTGCAGTCCGAGCCGGAAGCGCGCCTGAGCGAGATGGCCTTGCGCGACCAGATTGCCGCGCGCGGTTACTTCGAAGCAGTGACGCTGTCCTTCGTCAATGCCGACCTGCTTACCACCTGGGGTGTCGATAAGGACTGGGTGCCCTTGGCCAACCCGCTTTCGGCAGATCTGGCCGTCATGCGCACCTCGTTGCTGCCGGGCCTGATCGAAGCACTGCGTCATAACCGCGCACGTCAGCAAGAGCGTGTGCGCCTGTTCGAAGTGGCCCGTAGCTTTCATGCCACGGGTGGCGCACCCGACGAAGTCGGCCGTGTCGCGGTGGTCGCCAGTGGCGCCGCGCGCGCCGAGCAGTGGGGCGAGCCGACCCGTCCGGTCGATTTCTTCGATCTCAAGGGCGATCTCGATGCGTTGATCGCCCACACCGGCGAGCCGCAGCGCTGGTCGGTCGACACCCAGGATCTTCCGTCCTGGCTGCATCCCGGCCGCGGTGCACGTGTCCTTCGCGACGGCCAGTCCGCCGGCTTCCTGGGTGCACTGCATCCGGCGCTGGCCAAGGCGCTGGACCTGGGTCCGGACGTCCACGTGATGGAACTGGCCCTTGAGTGGATCCTCACCCGTCGTCTCCCCAGCGCGGGACCCGTGGCCCGTTTCCCTGCCGTTCGCCGCGATATCGCCGTGGAATTGCCGGAAGAGGTGTCCTGGTCGGCCGTCGAGGCAGCCGTCCGCGGGGCCATCGGCGAGGTTCTCAGGGAGATCCGCCTGTTCGATCGGTACGCCGGGAAGGGGATCGACGAAGGACGAAAGAGTCTCGCTATGGGCTTGATTTTACAGGACGCTTCACGCACCCTTACCGACGAAGATGCCGACGCTCGCGTGGCAGAAGCGGTGGGGGCATTGGAGAAGACATGCAAGGCAAGACTGCGAGGATAAGATGGCGCTGACCAAGGCGGAAATGGCCGAGCGGCTTTTCCTCGACGTGGGTCTCAACAAGCGTGAGGCCAAGGAATTCGTGGACGCGTATTTCGAGGTCGTACGCGAGGCACTGGAACGAGGTGAGCAGGTCAAGTTGTCCGGCTTCGGCAATTTCGACCTGCGGCAGAAGAATCAGCGGCCCGGTCGCAATCCCAAGACCGGCGAAGAAATTCCCATCTCGGCCCGGCGGGTTGTCACCTTCCGTCCTGGTCAGAAACTCAAGGTAAGAGTCGAGGGTTATGCTGGATCCAGGGAATAACACCGAACTTCCGGCGATCCCGGCGAAGCGCTACTTCACCATTGGTGAAGTCAGTGAGCTTTGCGGCGTCAAGCCGCACGTCCTTCGCTACTGGGAGCAGGAGTTCCCGGCCCTCAAGCCCGTCAAGCGCCGCGGCAATCGCCGCTACTACCAGCGCCACGACGTGCTCATGATTCGCCAGATCCGCTCGTTGCTTTACGACGAGGGCTTCACCATCACGGGCGCCCGCGCTCGCCTGGAAGGCCCGCAGGCTCGTATGGAAGCGAGCATGTCGCACCAGATCGTCCGTCAGGTGCGTCTCGAACTGGAAGAAGTACTGACCCTCCTTCGTCGCTGACCCGCTTCCGCAGGTCACGGCGTTGCTGCTACAATCGTTTGCTCGTCGGGGTGTAGCGCAGCCTGGTAGCGCACTACGCTGGGGGTGTAGTGGTCGCGAGTTCGAATCTCGCCACCCCGACCATTATTCAAAAAAGCGGCGTCCCTCGCGGGGCGCCGTTTTTTTTTGAACCATGTGGGAGCCGATTCATCGGCGAAAAACCAACGAAGCGATGATGCGAAAGCCCTGCGCGGGAGCCGGCTTCGCCGGCGATAGCGACAAGGTCAGGTAGAGGGTGCCATCGTCGCCGGGGTCGCAACCGCCGGCCCGGCCGCCGTGAATTCCCGCACCACCGACGCGGTCTTCGACTTCCTCTTGAACTCCGTCGTGACCACCAGCCTCGAATGATTAGCCGCAACCGCATAGTGCTGCACGATGTCCCCGCGCTTGTCGTCGATGTGGATGACTATCACCAGATCGTCGCCGTCCCAGCCCGCCCGCGTGACGTCACCCGCGTTGTCCTTGCCCGTCACCATCGGCACGTTGCTCGCACGGCCGTTGGACGAGATCACGAGGTTGCCCGGCCGTATCGCGATGTCCAGTGTGTCGGGAAGCAGCAGGGCGCGACGAAGCATGTCGCCGCTTCCGCTGACGGCGTTGCCGGCGCCACCGCCTGCACCTGCGCCACCACCCGCACCGCCGCCGTGCCGGCTGCCACCGCCCATGCCACCACCTCCCATGCCACCGCCACCTCCGTGACCGTGGCCGCCACCCATGCCGCCGCCGTGACCGGACCCGCCGGCCGCAGGCGCGGCGTCGGGGTCCTCGCTGTGGGATACGTCGACCACCCAGTGGCCGTCGAAGGAGTGCGGATGGTCGGGAGAGGCGGCCAACCGGATGCCGTTACTGGCGCAGCCAGCGAGAGCGACGATGCAGGCGATCGTCAGGCCACGCAGGGCAGGGTGGGAACGGTGCATCGATAGGGTCCAGGCTTGGGGTTATGGACTGTCCAACGTGAGCCAGAAAGTTACGTTGACCCGGCTCAAGATTTCCCGCGGTCCGCCGAAAGCCATCGTGTCCGCCGGTCACGGCGATCAAAGGGGATGACGATGACGCTGGAAGCTCGCGAGCGCGCAAGCGCTGCCTTGAACGACGCTCGGGCCAAGGCCGCCCGCCTCGCCGATATCGACCCTTTCATGATCGACCTCTCCCTGCGCGAGAACCCCGTGGGTTCGCGCGTCGGCCAGACCCTGGACGAAAAGCTCGCGATCCTGCCTCAGCTACGCACGTTTGGTTTTCGCAATATTTCGTTGGGCACGCTGGATTACGCGATTCCCGACGAACTGGAAGTCGACGATGACTTCATGATCCGCCTGCGTGATACCGGTACGGACATGACTGGTTGCTTCGCCTTCACCGCGATGGGTATCGCATCGCCCGACGGCACGTTTACGCCCGATCCGTCGCAGCTGAAACTTCGTGACTATCGCGTGCCGAATACGGTGAGCGAGATCTACCTCAGTTCGTTCGGCATGGAAGGCATGTACGACCTTCCCACGCTCAAGCGGAGCCTGCCAGCGAGCGTCCAGTGGCTCAGGGAGAATATCGTCGGCGAGGATGGCGGGGCACCGCGCATCTTTATCAACATCGTCGACGGTTGCGATGCGTTCGCCGAGGCAAGCGACGCGACGTTCGAGATCATGGAGCTGCTTGCAGGGTTGCCGATCGAGGGCGTCACGATGGAGGACGACCGTGGCACCTACATGCCCTTCCAGGTCGGCGCCTATGTCGCCGCCGCGCGAGCGATCCTGCCGCCGTCGATGAAGCTGTTGATGCACATCCACTCTGGCGCGGGCTTCGAGAATGCCTCCATGATCGAGGCTTTGCTCAATGGTGCCGACGGTGCCTGGGGCGGCTTGCCGAAGCGTGCGGCGGTCATCGGCCACGCTTCCCTCGGCGAGTTGCTGGCCAACCTCGTCAGGACGGGCAACAGCAAGGTCACGAACACCTACCGCATGGACGAACTCCTGCCGTTGTCCACGGATCTGCAGGTGCTCGACGAGGCCGGCCCGGTGCCTGACGACCTGCCCATCTTTGGACACAACGCCTATCGGCTGTCGCTGGGTGCGTTCCGCCAGCGCCCCGATCGCTTCATGGACCTGCCGCCGGACCGCATCGGCGGCGAGTATCGGTATCGCATCTGCCCGGTGGTGAGCGACGTGGAAGCGGTGCGTGGCCGGCTTGCCGAGGTGAGTGGCAAGCCGCCGGAGGACTATGCGGACGAGGTGATCACCATGATGATTCGTCTGATGCGCCGGGAACTCCGTCGCGGCCTGCGTATCGATTACGACGAGCCGGAGCAGGTCATGGCCCTGTACGCCCGCGCGCTGGCGGCCCTGGCACAGCTCGTGTCCATCTCCTCCGGGGAGCCGGCGTAGTCTCCGGGGCCGTGGGACTAAGTTTTTGCCGTTTCCGCCGGTACACTGTCGGGGCCGTCGGTGGGGGACAAGGCAGGTCATGAGCATCGAAGACATCATCCGCGAAGAAGACGTCGGGGTTTACAAGACCCTGCTCGAATCCACGCGTGCCATTCCCTGGAAAATCGAATGGGCGACGCTGAGCTTCGCCTACATCGGCCCGCAGATCGAAGAGCTGTTGGGCTGGGCGCCGCAATCCTGGGCGACGGTGCAGGACTGGGCGGATCGCATGCATCCGGAAGATCGCGCCTGGGTCTTCGACTTCTGCGTCTCGCAGTCCATGGCCGGCGTCGACCATGAAGCCGATTATCGGGCGCTGACCAAGACCGGTGAATACGTCTGGATTCGCGATGTGGTCCACGTCGTGCGCAATCCGGACGGCTCGCCGAATGCACTCATCGGCTTCATGTTTGACATCAGCGAGCGCAAGCGCACCGAAGAGAAGTTGCTCGACATGCAACGCGAACTGGAGGAGTTGTCCTTCAAGGACGGGCTCACTGGCGTCGCCAACCGTCGTCGCTTCGACATGGTCATGGAAATGGCCTGGCGGGACGCGCGGCAGAGCCGCCAGACCTTGTCGCTGGTCGTCCTCGATATCGACTTCTTCAAGCAGTACAACGATCACTACGGCCATCTGGAAGGCGACGAGTGCCTCAAGCGCGTCGCGTCGGCACTGTCGAACATCGTGCGGAACCCCGACGACCTGCTTTGCCGCTTCGGTGGCGAGGAATTCGTGCTCCTGATGCAGAATACCGACGAGGCAACCGCCCTCGCGCTGGCCTGGCGCTGCCTCGACCTGGTGGAAAAGGCCATGATTCCGCATGGGGGTCTGGGCGCAGGCAAGCGGCTTACCCTTAGTGCGGGTGTGCATACCCTGGTGCCCAAGGAAGGCGACGAGATCCTGCCGGCGATTGCCGTGGCAGACCGTCGTCTCTACCTGGCCAAGCAGCGCGGACGCGCCCGCGTCGTCGCCGAAGGCGGCGACTAACCAGGTCGCTCCATGCAGGCGACTACATCGATGACTACCGGCTCGAAAGGAGCCGATTCATCGGCGATGGGTACTTGCGCCACGGTCAGAAATCGCCGCTGAAGCGGCTCCCACATCGAGGGTGAGACGGTGGACCCGGAGATACTGCGCCGCCTGCTACGCGCAAAGGACCGGATGGATGCCGCCTCGAACGAGGCCTGGCCGGTGCACCGTCTCGCGCGCGTAAGCCACGTTTCCGAAGCGCATTTCGCGCGCTCGTTCAAGCAGGCCTTTGGTCTTCCTCCGCACCGCTACCTGCTCACTCGCCGCCTCGAGCGGGCAAAGGCCTTACTGCGGGACACAGCGTTGCCTATCCTCGACATCGCACTGCAGACAGGCTGGAACAGCCTGGGTACGTTCGGCCGCGTGTTTCACGATGTGAATGGAAAGAGTCCCAGCGCGTGGCGCGCTTTTGAGCAGGCTGCCCGGCATAAACTGGCCGAGGTGCCGCACTGTTTCGTCAGCGCCGCCTACAGGCCCGACATCACGACCGCAGTTTCGGAGAAGCGACGGATCGTGCAGGCTGGTAAAAAAGGGGCTCCCAACAAACCGGAGTTCTCATGAGCCAGGGTATCGGAGTAGTAGGGCTGTACGTTCGCGACCAGGACGAAGCCCTCGAGTTCTATGTCGAAAAGCTCGGATTTCGTGTCCACACCGACGCGCAAAACGGCGACTTCCGCTGGCTGACCGTGCAGCACCCGGAGCAACCCTCGCTGCAGTTGGGTCTGTTCAAGCCGCAGGCACCGGTGCTCGACGAGGCGACCGCGCAAACGATGAGCGAGGTGGTGGCGAAAGGCGCCATGCCGCCGCTGGTACTGAACGTCGACGACTGCCGTGGCGCCTACGAACGCATGCGCGCCCGTGGTGTGGAATTCACACAGGCGCCCGAAGAACGCTACGGCAATGTCGACGCCAACTTCCGTGATCCCTCGGGCAACGGATGGAAGATGATCGAGTCCCGTCGGCCTCAGTAGAGCGCGCGTGCCTTGAGGGTGCCTTCGATCGCCGCCAGTTCGTTACGCAACGAGGCGGCGTGTTCTTCTGTGGTGGTCACGTCGATCACCACGTAGCCCACCTGGCCGGACGTTTGCAGGTACTGGCCGTCGATGTTCACCGCGGCGCGCGAGAACACGTCGTTTACCCGCGACAGCACGCCGGGAATGTTCCGGTGGATGTGCAGCAGGCGTCGGCTGGTCGGGTGACCGGGCAGGGATACCTCGGGGAAATTCACCGCGGAGAGTGTGCTGCCGTTGTCGCTGTAACGCACCAGCTTCGACGCCACCTCGATGCCGATGTTCTCCTGAGCCTCGGCGGTGCTGCCGCCGACGTGCGGGGTGAGGATGACGTTGTCCATGCCCACCAGTGGCGAGATAAAGGGGTCGGTATTGCCCTTCGGCTCCACGGGGAAGACATCGATGGCCGCGCCGGCCAGGTGCTTCGAGCGCAGCGCGGCAGCGAGCGCATCGATGTCGACGACGGTACCGCGCGACGCGTTCACCAGCATCGAGCCGGGGCGCATGCGGGCGATCTCGGCGGCACCGATCATGTTTTTCGTCTGTGCCGTTTCCGGCACGTGCAGGGTCACCACGTCGGCACGCTCGAGGAGGTCTTCGAGGCTCGAGGCCGGCCGGGCGTTGCCGAGCGAAAGCTTGGCTTCCACGTCGTGGAAGATCACCCGCATGCCCAGCGATTCGGCGAGCACGCCAACCTGGGTGCCGATGTGGCCGTAGCCGACGATGCCGAGGACCTTGTCGCGAACCTCAAAGCTGCCGGCCGCCGATTTCGACCAGCCGCCACGGTGGCACTCGGCATTCTTTTCGGGAATGCGGCGTACCAGCATGATCGTCTCGGCGATGACCAGCTCGGCCACGCTGCGGGTGTTGGAGTAGGGCGCGTTGAACACCGGCACGCCCAGGCGCTCGGCTTCCGCGGTATCCACCTGGTTGGTGCCGATGCAGAAGCAGCCGACGGCAATGAGGCGTCGCGCTTCGGCCAGGACCTCGGCCGTAAGGTGGGTGCGCGAGCGGATGCCCACGATGTGCGCGTCGGCAATGCGCTCCTTGAGGTCGTCCTCGGAGAGCGACTTCTCGTGGAACTCGATCTGCGAGTAGCCGGCCTGACGGAAGGTATCCAGCGCGCTGCGGCTGACGCCTTCGAGCAGCAGGACCTTGATGTCTTCTTTCGGGTACGACGTGCGCTTCATGGCCGGGCTTCAGATCCGTGGACGAGAGACTCACTATGCCAGAGAGTGCCGTTCATGTTGCAGCGCAGTGGACGCATGGCCGTCGCGCTGGCACCCTGCCGGGGAACCCCGAGCGAGAGCCCCATGACCGATCCGCGCCTGTCCGAGCTTGCCCGCCTGCTGCCCGAGCTCAAGTTGTCCACCGACCCCGGCGACCTTGAACACCACGGTCGCGACTGGACGCGGCGCTGGGCGCCCGCTCCTTTGGCAATCGCCTATCCCGCCTCGATCGAGGAAGTACAGGGCATCGTCCGTTGGGCCAACGACGCGGGCGTGGGCGTGGTCCCCTCGGGCGGCCGGACGGGCTTGTCGGGCGGTGCCGTCGCGGCGCACGGTGAGATCGTGGTCAGCCTGGACCGGATGAACCGGGTACTCGACTTCGACCCGATCGACCGGACGCTGACCGTCCAGCCGGGCATCGCCCTCGAGGCGGTGCACAACGCGGCCCGGGAGCGCGGTCTGCTCTATCCCGTGGATTTCGCCGCCCGCGGGTCCTGTCAGATCGGTGGCAACATCGCGACCAACGCAGGCGGCATCCGGGTCATCCGTTATGGCAATACGCGCCAGTGGATCGCCGGGCTCAAGGTCGTGACGGGCACCGGTGAACTCCTCGATCTCAACCGTGGCCTGGTCAAGAACGCGTCCGGCTACGACCTGCGCCACCTGGTGATCGGTTCCGAAGGCACGCTCGGACTCGTCGTCGAGGCCACGCTGAGCCTTACCTCCCCGCCGCCGCCTTCCCAGGTGATGCTCCTGGCGGTGCCGGCGATGGACGCGTTGATGAAGGTGTTCGCCGAGGCGCAGCACCGCCTGACGCTGGGTGCCTTCGAGTTCTTCACCGATCGCGCCTTGCATCATGTGCTGGCCCACGGTGCGCAGCGACCCTTCGAGGAAACGTATCCGTTCTACGTCGTCACCGAGTTCGACGCGGCGGATGAGAAGGTCGAGGCGGCGGCGCTGGCCTTTTTCGAGTTCTGCCTCGACGAAGGCTGGGTGGTAGACGGCGCGATCAGTTCGAGCGAGGCGCAAGCCGCCGCCCTGTGGCGTCTGCGTGAGGGTATTACGGAGAGCCTCGCGCCCCATAAGCCCTACAAGAACGACGTCTCCGTGCGGATTTCTGCCGTACCGGCCTTCATGGCCGACATGCAGGCCCTGCTCGCGGCGGAGTACCCGCACTTCGAGGTGGTCTGGTTCGGCCACATCGGCGATGGCAACCTGCACATCAACGTGCTTAAGCCGGCCGACCTGGACAACGCGGCGTTTGTCGAACAGTGCGAGCACGTCACCTCATTGCTCGTCGACACGCTTCAACGGCATGGCGGCAGCATCTCCGCCGAGCACGGCATCGGGCTGGTGAAAAAAGCATGGCTGGGCAGCGTACGCAGTGAGGCGGAGATCGCGCTGATGCGGGGCATCAAGGCGGTTTGGGATCCGAACGGTGTCATGAATCCCGGGAAGCTGCTGTAACCGGTCCGCTGCCGCGGGATCGCCGCTGAAGCGGCTCCTACCGAGCGGGGGGCGCGCGTTGCCTTGTAGGAGCCGATTCATCGGCGATGGGTGCTTGCCTCAGACTGGCCCGCTGCCGCGGGATCGCCGATAAATCGGCTCCTACAGGGTGTGGCGTCTGGCGGGGCGCCCCATTAGCCTTGTCATCTCCCCGACATCAAAAGACCGCCCCCATGGCCCAGGACTCCCCCGACCTCTACCCCCCGATCGAGCCCTACAACAGCGGCACGCTCAAGGTCTCCCCGCTGCACACGCTCTACTTCGAGGAAAGCGGCAACCCGCACGGTAAGCCGGTGGTGTTCCTGCATGGTGGCCCGGGCGGCGGCACCAACCCGCGCTGCCGCCGTTTCTTCGACCCCAAGGAGTACCGCATCGTGCTGTTCGATCAGCGCGGCTGCGGCAAATCCACGCCGCACGCCGAACTGACCGACAACACGACCTGGGACCTGGTCGCGGACATCGAGACCCTGCGTGAGCACCTGGGCATCAACACGTGGCAGGTATTCGGTGGTTCATGGGGTTCGACGCTGGCGCTCGCGTATGCGGAAACGCATCCGGCGCATGTGAGCGAGCTCGTGCTGCGCGGCATCTTCATGCTGCGGCGTTCGGAGCTGGAGTGGTTCTACCAGGGCGGCTGCGACATGCTCTACCCGGACGCGTGGGAAACCTTTCTTTCGGCGATTCCGCAGGCCGAACACGGTGACCTGATCAGCGCCTACCATCGCCGGCTTACCAGCAGCGATCCCGCCGTTCGTGTGGCCGCCGCACGTGCGTGGTCGGTGTGGGAAGGTGCGACCAGTTACCTCTACCAGGACGAAGGCCACATCGCTTCCAGCGGCGAAGACGAGTTTGCGCTGGCGTTCGCGCGCATCGAGTGCCACTACTTCGTCAACGCGGGTTTCTTCGAAGTCGACGGACAGCTCCTCCGCGACGTCGGCAAGATTCGCCACATTCCCACGGTGATCGTGCAGGGGCGATATGACGTGGTGTGCCCCGTACGTAGCGCATGGGACTTGCATCGCGCGTTCCCGGAGGCCGATCTGAGGATCGTGCAGGACGCGGGGCATTCGGCGTTCGAGCCGGGGATCGTGCGGGAGTTGGTGCAGGCGACGGATCGGTTTACGCGGTAAAGCATCGCCGCTGAAGCGGTTCCCACAGGCAGCCGCTTCGTGGCTACGGCCGGCTTGGTGTGGGAGCCGCTTCAGCGGCGACGGTTGCCCGGCGCAAGCCGGGCAACCCCTCTCACCTCAGAACAACCCCAGCGGCAGCGTCAGCATATCCACCACGAAACCATCGTGGTCGGACGAACCCATCGCCTTCTTTGCATCGGTAGCCGTGGCCGAATCGTCCAGCGTCTGCACCGGTGCGTCGAGGTTGCCGCGGCCGTACTGCATCTTCAGGAACAGGCCGCGCGCCACGGTATTCAGCAGCGCGTTGTCGAGTACCTGGTGGGTCGGTACCTGGCGCGGAGCCTGGCCCTGGATGTTGCCGAAGTTCTCGGTGAACAGGAACGAGTAGCGATCCTGTTCCGGCACCGAATCCACGGCATTCCACAGCGTCGGTTTCACCAGGTTCTTGCCCAGCTTCAGCAGGTTCTGGCTGTCGTCGTAACGGCCCGCAATCAGGCCAACCACGTCGGTGAAGCCGTCACTGAACTGGTAGGAGTTGAAGTCGCCCACCACCAGCAGCGGTGCAAGCAGGTTCTTCCGGTCCGTCTGGATCGCCTGCACCTGGGTGGCGAGGGATTTGGCCTGTAGGAAGCGCTTCTCGCGGTCGCGATCGGCGGCGTCGCCGGTCTTGTCCACGTTCTGGCGAGCCTTCGGATGGACGGCGATCACGTTGACACGCATGCGGCCGATGATCGACGGCACCTCGGCGGTCAGCAGCAGCGGCGGATGGTCGTGCAGGAACGAGACGGAACCTTCGTCGTCCCAGGTTTCGTCCGCACCCAGCTGACGCACGTCGAGCACACGCACCCGGTCCGTACGGACGAGGAAGCCGACGTTGATGCCACTCGGATCGTGGCCCGGCTGGAGGATGGCTTCGTACTGCGCCGGGTAGTCGTCACCCAGCTGCTTTGCCAGACCCTGCAGGACGGCCAGGCTCTTCACTTCCTCGACCGAGAGGATGTCCGGCAGCTTGAGTACGCTACCGATGTACGCCGAGAGTCGCTGCGTCTTCAACGCGACCTGGGCCGGCGTCGGCTCGGTGTCGCCGCCGCTGCAGGTGAAGGTCGTATTGAAGTCCGAGTCGCAGAAGCGCTCCATGTTGAACGCACCCACGCGTGTTGCATAGAAGGGACGCGAATCGACCGCGCGCGGCAGCGTAGCGGCCTTCTTGATCGTGATCTTCGTTGGGATGAAGGTGTACATGCCGAAGGCGTAGGACATCACGCCTTCGGCCTTGAAGGTCGTGCCTGCGTTGAACGGGGTGTTTGCCGCCACTGCACCGAAGTCGGCCGTGTTCATCTTGAACACTTCGGGGTTACCCGACCAGTTGGGCAGGTTCACACCCGCAGGCACCGGCACGGTGTAACGCACGCCCGGCTTGCGCAGCGAGCGTGTGCCGTTCGCGGTGATGTACACCTCGGCAAAGGGCTCGTTGCTGAAACGCAGGTTACCGGTCGTGATCATGCCATTGTCGATCACGACGCGCATGCCGACGTAGCACTGGTAGTTCGTCGTGCCGCAGGAAAGCGCATTCGGATCCGTCGACGGAATGCTGTTACCGAACGCCACAGCCCTCGGCAGGTGCGCGCCGTGCATGCTCGTGGTGATCGTGGCGTTTTTCAGCTCGGGCAGGTTGAAGTAGTTGTCCACCGTGGCTTCGACATCGACCACGTCGCCCGACTTCACTGTCGGCGCCGTGCTGGTGAACACGTAGATGCCATTCGAGGTGAGCGGGTCGGCATCGGCGCGATTGTCCGGCGTCTGGATGGTGAAGCCGGCGGGGCCGACCGCCGTGACGATGTTCGCGTGCGTGGCGACACGTTTGCCGACCAGCGGCGAGACCTGGCCCGTGCCGGTGACCTGCCAGATTTCCGCGGCGACAGGGATTTCATTGAGGATCGCGCCCACCGCTGCGCTTTTCGCAATGGTGACATCGCCTGTCGCGTCGCTCAGGTTGACGCGGAACGCCTTGTCGGGACCGGCGGCCTTTGCGCCGTGCACCGTGACGTTGAGTGTGGCGCTGTTGCTGCCGGTCGGAATCGTCAGTGTGGTATCGACGGCGTCGTAGTCACCGGCGGCTACCGTAGCGGTGTCGTCCGCCGTTGCAGCGTGCACGCTCACGTCGGTGGTCACCGGCTGGCTGAGCGTCACGGCGAACGGCAGCGTGACGTCGTCGCCATTGCGCAGGCTCACCGTGGCATCGGCGACGGAAAGGCTCGGCCCCTGAGCGACGCAGGGCGACGTGCTGGCGCGCGGCGCCGTCGGTGCGACCTTGACCCAGTCCGCCGAGTTGTCGCCACTGGACTGCGGGAAGCCGGCAGGGTTCGTCTTGCGGCCATAACCCTGGTCCGTATTGCTGCTGCCGAGCGTGGCAAGCGGCGTGCCCAGCTTGTAGGCCGACCCGGAGCTCAGGCCCACCTGGTCGATCACCGTGCCCGAGCCATTGAGCAGGGCGAGGCCGCCATCGTCCGTGACGCCTGTCGAATACTTCAGGTCGGGCGTGACGCTGCCGGAGTAACCGGAAGCTGCCGTGTTCGCGAGCAGCAGGAAACAGCCCGGGGCGACCGACGTGCCCGCCGGGAACGTGAAGCGTGTGCCGGTCGTCCCGGCCGAGTTGGACGCGTTGAGTTTGTAGCCGGAAACGTCCAGTGCCGCGGTGCCGGTGTTCTGCACCTCGACGAACTCGTCGTTGCCCCCGGCGGGTCCGCGAACGCGGAACTGGGTGATCGTAAGGTCCGCGGCTTGCAGCGGAAGAACGGCCATAAGGCCTGCCAGCGCCGCCCATGTGGCGCGCCGTGTCGTGGTCAAACGCATTCGAATATCCCCTCGAGTCGTTGAGATGTACGCGACCCGAAGCACCCCGCAACCCCTGCGTGGCGTTCCCCCTGCGGATCCGCCGGCGAAGTGTGCCGCGAATTTATGACAGGGGGATGTGACGCACCCGACGACTCAGGAAGGTTTCTGCTTGGTCCCGAAGATCTTGTCGCCGGCGTCGCCCAGGCCGGGGAGGATGTAGCCGAGCTCGTTGAGATGATCGTCGATACAGGCGACGTAGATCTCGATATCCGGGTGGGCGGCTTCGATGCGCTTCAGACCCTCGGGCGCGGCCACCAGGAAAAGGCCCTTGATCTTCTTCGCGCCGGCCGCCTTGAGCATGTCGACGGTGGCGACCAGGGTACCCGCGGTGGCCAGCATGGGATCGACGATGATCGCCGTGCGCTCGTCCATGCCGCCACTGAGCTTCTCGTAATAGGCGACCGGCTCGAGCGTCTCTTCGTCACGCTGCAGGCCGACGACGCTCACCTTGGCGGCGGGAATCATTTCCAGCACGCCGCTGAGCATGCCCAGACCGGCACGCAGAATCGGCACGATGGTGACCTTCTTGCCCTTGATGTGCGTGACTTCGACCGGGCCCGCCCAGCCCTCGATCATCTTGCACTCGGTTTCCATGTCGGCCGTCGCCTCGTACGTGAGCAGCGCTGCGACTTCCGAAGCGAGTTCGCGGAACTCCTTCGTGCTGATGCCGGCACGGCGCATCAGGCCGAGTTTGTGCTGGATGAGGGGGTGGCGGACTTCGACGATTTTCATGGGCATGCGGTCGATGGCAAGGATGCCGCGATTGTCGCATGCGAGAGCCTTCCAGCCAGATGGCCGGAACCCCTGGGGTCAGGGCAGGGACACTTGTAGGAGCCGATTCATCGGCGATCCCGCGGCAGCGGGCAAGGTTGCGGCGGCAAGGTTGACGCGAGTCCCCATCGCCGATGAATCGGCTCCTACAGATTTTTTAGCCCTTCAGGCAGGTGCTCATGAAGGTCTTGCGCTCGTCGCCCTTCAGGCTCTTGGCCGAAGCGTCCTTGTTGCAGGACGTCATCTTCTGCTGCTGGGTCATCTTGGCCGGTGCCGGGGCGTCGCCCTTCAGGCAGCTGCTCATGAAGGTCTTGCGGTCATCGCCCTTCTTGCCTGTCGCCTGTGTGTTGCATGTCGACATGCGTTGTTGCTGCGGCGTCAGTTCTTTCTTGGCGGCTGCCTGTGGGGCGGCCATCGCACCGGCGGAAAAGGCGAGCAGGGAAGCAACGGCAAGGACACGAAGCTGCATACACATGGCAAACCCCTACGTGACGCCGGGCGAATCCGGCGTGCCTGAGCTTACCCCTCACGGTCATCCCTTACAAAAGGGGATTCAGCAGGCCTGGCGGGTGGGGCAGGCTCTTTGTGGGAGCCGATTCATCGGCGATGCTTTCGCGAGCACCCTTCGCCGCTGAAGCGGCTCCCACATGGAGCGATCCAGATAGAGCAGTGCGTCGGCCTCAGGCCGCCTTGGTCGACGACGCCGACCGACGCGGGCCTTCCTTCAGCGCATGACGAATTTCCTCGACGATGAGGTCCACCTCGGCACTGGTCACCCGGAAGTGCGGCGTGAAGCGCAGCGAGTTGGCACCACCATGGATCACGCCGACGCCGCGCTCACGCATGTATTCCTCGGTCGAGCCTTCGCCGTAGCACTTGTAGTCCGCCGCCAGCTCGCAGGAGAACAGCAGGCCGGTGCCCTGGACCTTGGTGATCATGCCGCCGAGCTCGCTCTTGAGGCCTTCCAGCTTCTGCAGGAATTCCTGGCCGCGGTCGCGGATGTTCGCGCGGACCTCGTCGGTCAGCTCCGCAAGCGTCGCGACGGCGACATCGAGGGCGCGCGGGTTCGCGGTCATCGTGTTGCCGTAGATGCCCTTGCGATACAGGCCGGCGACGCGGTCGGTCACCGCAAGCACGGAGAGCGGGTACTGGCCGGCGTTGAGCGCCTTGGAGAAGGTCTCCATGTCCGGCGCTTCCAGGGATTCGAAGCCCGGGTAGTCGATGATGGACAGCACGCCGTGCGCACGCAGGCCGGCCTGGATCGAATCGACCAGGAGCAGGGTGCCGTGCTCGCGCGTCAGTTCGCGCGCGGCGGCGTAGAACTCCGGCGTGAGCGCACGGCCCGGATCGCCTTCGCCCATGACCGGCTCGAGGAACATCGCCTCGATGAACCAGCCCTGGCGGTCGGCCTCGGCGAACGCGGCCTTCAGCGAGGCCACGTTGTAAGGCTCGACGGTGATCAGCGTGTCTTCGTTGCGGAAGCTGGCCAGGTGCTGCTGATAATTGCGACGCGACGAATCGGAGTAGATCGCCGGACGTTCGGTGCGGCCATGGAACGCACCCTTCACCGCAAGGCGCTTGATGGTACGGCCAGCATGCCGCGCACCCGGGTCGGTCATCACACGCGCGTTGACGTCCGCAATGCGGCCGGCAAGCGTCACCGATTCCGAGCCCGAATTCAGGCAAAGGAAGTGCGAGTAGGGGCTACCGCCACGGTTGCGACCGAGCTCCTTGTTCAGCGCGTCGCACAGGCGTAGCTGCGAGACGTTCGCTGTCATGACGTTCGCCATGACCTGCGGGCGCGCCATCGCATCGATGATGTGCTGGGGGTTGTGACCGAAACCGAGCATGCCGTAGCCGCCGTTGTCGTGGATCACGGCGCCCTTCAGCGTGACGACCCACGGACCGCGCGCGGCGGCCGGAACGTACGGGTTCACGCCGTCGTCCGGGTAGAAGTTCACCAGGCCGCACTGCAGGTGGTCGATCTGCGCGGCCTCGTCCATGCGCAGGAAGTCGCCCATCTCGGCGCGGAGCGCCTGGTGATAAGCGGCGGCTTCTTCGATGGCCTGCACCAGCGAGGGGTCGATGCCTGCGAAGCGCTCCACCGTGGCGTCAGCCAGGCCTTGCGTACGCGGCGTACCGCCAAAGTTGCGCATCTCGCGCAGAAGACCGATGACGTCCATAACCCACTCCTCACTTCGAATGACGCGGCACTGGTTCGAATCGATCCCTTAAGACGCCGCTAAGTGTCTATATGTAAAGGGATTATTTCCTCAGCATATCACGCGGATTTTGGCGGCGTAACCCCCGGGTGACGCTTGTCACATCCGCACAATGACGCAAGCGACTGCCGCCAAGGGGTTGCGACCGAATATGTTGCGACGCAAGGGAGGACACCATGATCAACGACACCTGCATTGCGCGTCTGGACCGGGTCGGCAAGCGCTACGGCGCCATCGTCGCACTGGACGGTATCAACCTGGAAATTCACCGCGGTGAGCTGCTTGCCCTGTTGGGCCCCAACGGCGCTGGCAAGAGCACCAGTATCGGCCTGCTGCTCGGTTTGCACAGGGCGGACACCGGCAGCGTCAGCCTGTTCGGGCGCGATCCGCAGGACATCGAAGCGCGTCGGCGCATCGGCGTCATGCTGCAGTCCGCTGCCTTGCCGCCAACCCTGAAGGTCGGCGAACTGATCAGTCTCACGGCCAGTTACTACCCCGCACCCCGGTCGGTGGCCGAGTGCGCCGCCCTGGCTGGTGTCGACGATCTCCTGGGGCGCCGGTATGCCGCCCTGTCCGGCGGCCAGCAGCGCCGCGTGCAGTTCGCCATGGCGCTCGCGGGGCGGCCGGAGATTCTCTTTCTCGACGAACCCACGGTCGGCATGGACATCGTCGCGCGTCAGGCCCTGTGGGCGGCAATCCGCAAGGCGGTCTCCGAGGGTTGTGCCGTCGTGCTCACCACGCACTACCTCGAAGAAGCCGAAGCCCTGGCCGATCGCGTCTGCGTGATCGCCAAGGGGCGTGTCGTCTCCGAAGGCACGGTGGATGCGTTGCGTGCGCATGTCGCGGTGCGCCGCATTCGTTGCATCACCTCGATCGCTGCCGCTACGGTCGCGGCGTGGCCGGAAGTGATCTCCGCCGAACACGTGCACGACCGTCTGGCCATCGCCACCGCCGAAGCAGAGACCGTGGTCCGTCGCCTGCTCGACAGCGACGCCAACCTGACCGAACTCGAAGTGCAGCGCGCCGGCCTGGCCGAGGCCTTCACCGAAATCACCCGCGAATCCGAGACGACCGATCGTTCCCAGGAGGCCGCATGAACACCATCGACAGCATCGCCACACCGGTGATGACCACGGGGCGGGTGATCAACGCCTATCTACAGGAAGCGAAGTCGGAATGTCTGCGCTACCTGCGCAATCCTGGCTTCCTCCTGCCGACGCTGCTGTTCCCGTCCGTCTTCTACCTCATGTTCGGGATCTTCCTCGCGCATTCGAATAGCGCGGACGCACCGCGTTATCTGTTGGCGTCGTACGGCACCTTCGGTGTCATGGCGCCTGGCCTGTTCGGTTTTGGCGTATCGCTGGCGCTGGAGCGCGATACCGGTCTGCTCACGCTCAAACGAGCGATGCCGATGCCGCCGGGCGCGTACCTCCTCGGCAAGATGTGCATGGCCATGCTCGTCGCCGCGGTCGTGTCGATCATCCTGCTGTGCATGGCGGTGTTCCTGGCGGGCGTCTCGCTGCCGGCATCGCGACTGACAGCATTCTTCGTACTGGAAGTGCTCGGCGTGCTGCCATTCAGTGCGCTTGGCCTGCTGATTGGCACCCTGGTGAAGGGGCAGGGCGCTCCCGGCGTGGTCAACCTGGTCTACCTGCCGATGGCCTTCCTGTCCGGGCTGTGGTTTCCGTTGTCGATCATGCCGTCCTTCATTCAGTCGATCGCCCCGATCTGGCCTGCGTACCACCTCGATCAGCTGGCGTTGTCGGTCGTCGGGCTCGGCCAGGGCAACGTCCTGCTCCACGTGCTCGTCCTGCTCGGCTTCACGGGTGCGTTCCTCCTGATCGCCGCGCGCCGCCTGCGCCGCTACGGTTGAAGTAGCATGAACGCACGACTTTCCTCGGATGCACGTATGGCCCGCTCGTGGTTTCAGCCGACACCGGATTCGCTGTGGAACCGCTTCCAGGGGAAGCCGCGGTTGCGCGCCGCGAGCATGTTTCATCTGGTCTGGACCGTCTATGTCTTCGGCGATCTGGTCTTCGCCGAGAAGCTCAACCCCCACTGGTGGCTGGCCACGCTCATCGCCTTTCCGGCCTTCCTCGGGCTGTATGCGCTCAGTTACATCCGGCCCTTGCGTCAGGCCTCCTGGTTCGCTGTCGCGGTCGCCCTGCTCGCGTACGCCTTGATGGGCATCAACGCCAGCGGCGGCGGGTGCCTGGTGATCTACGCATGCGCGATGATGGGCTTCGAGGGCTCGCCCAAACGTTCCTATCTCGGAATGGCCGGCATCATCGGCGGTTTCGCACTGGTCGGCACGTACATCTACAGCTGGCCGCTGAGTATCCTGGCGACGCTGAGCTTCATTGCGATTTCCGTCGGTTCGATCAACATCATCTACCGGGTCAACGCGCAACGTGACGCCGAACTCAAGCTCTCCCACGACGAGGTTCGGCGCCTCGCCGCGATGGCCGAACGTGAGCGCATCGGGCGCGACCTGCATGATCTGTTGGGCCACACACTGTCCTTGATCACACTCAAGCTGGAACTGTCGCGGCGCCTGATCGACCGCGACACGGACGCCGCACGTCGCGAGATGGAAGAAGCCGAGGCAGTCGCCCGTCATGCGCTCGCCGAAGTCCGTTCGGCGGTTACCGGCATTCGTGCGACGGGTCTTGCCGCCGAGCTCGCTTCCGCTCGCCTGCTGCTCAATGCCTCGATGGTGCACTTCGACTACGTCAGCGAATTGCCCCAGCTTCCCGAACGGCTGGAGGCCGGCCTTGCGCTGGTTCTGCGTGAAGCGGTCACCAACATTCACCGCCATGCGCGCGCCTCGTTCGCGGAAGCGCGCGTCGACGTTACCGGGGGTGTCCTTACTTTGTGTGTCGCCGATAACGGCAGTGGCGGCGTGAGCGAAGAGGGCAATGGCATATGCGGCATGCGTGAGCGTGTTCGAGCGCTGGGCGGCACCCTGGCCTTCGAATCCGAGCGCGGCAAAGGAACCCGGGTGCGGATCGCCGTGCCGCTGACCGCAGCGGATCGGCGTCTCGCGCCGACGACGGAACCCGATAACCTCGGTCTCGAGCCGCGGCCGACGTCGTGATGCGACTTCCCACCGTCCACCCGGATTCCCTGCTCGGCACGCTGCGCTCGCCGACCTACCTGCGCTGGCAGGCCGGGCTGCAGGTGTTCTGGCTGGTCGCGTTGATCCAGGGGCCGCTCGCGCTGAAGGCGTTCGACTGGGGCTGGTTCGGACCGACACTACTTTCGATCCTCGTCTACCTGGTCTGCTACATCGGCGTCTACATTGCGCCGCTGCGGCGTTTGCCGTTCCACGCCGTCACGATCGTCGTGATGGGCTTTATCCTCTGGCCGGTCAATCCCATATCGCTGGGCTATGTGATCATCGGCGTCACCCTCCTGGCGTATGCGCCGCAAGCGCGTTACTGGCTCATGGGTGTAGGGCTGGCAACGCTGGTCACGCTGGCCTGGGTGTATGCCTTCGGCGTGCCGTTTATCCATGTAGCGATCGTCTTCGGTGCGGGCCTGGCAGCCGGCTTCAGCAACTTTCTCTACGTGCGTGGCGCACGTCGTGACGCCGAGCTGCGTCTGTCGCAGGTCGAAGTTCGTCGGCTGGCCACACTGGCCGAGCGCGAACGCATCGGTCGCGACCTGCACGATCTGCTCGGCCACACGCTCTCGCTTATCACCCTGAAGTCCGAGCTGGCCAAGCGCCTGGCGCTGGTCGATCCCGCCCGTGCGCAGCAGGAAATGGAAGAAGTCGAGCGCGTTGCCCGTCACACGTTGACCGAAGTCCGCAGTGCCGTGACCGGCATGCGTGCCGGCGATCTCGGCAGTGAGCTGGTTTCGGCACGCCTGATGCTCGAGGCCTCGGGCATCGCGCTGCACGTGACCATGCCAGAGCGTCTGGCTTTGCCCGAACCCGCCGAAGCGGCACTCTCGCTCGTTCTACGTGAAGCGATCACCAACATTCATCGACACTCGCGCGCGACCGAAGCGCGCGTGGTCATTACCCGTAACGGACAGGATTTTTCCATGCGCATCACGGACAACGGTTGTGGCGGACTCGCCGCGCACGGCAATGGGGTTTCCGGCATGCGCGAGCGCGTGCGGCAGGTCGGCGGCCGGCTGGCTATCGACTCCCCGGCGAAGCAGGGCACCGTGCTCGAGATCGGCCTGGCGGTGCCGCCGGCGCTGCAGGGGAGCCCGGCATGATCCGCGTCTTCCTCGCCGAAGATCAGGCCATGGTGCGCGGTGCCCTGACGGCCCTGCTCAGTCTCGAATCGGACATCGAGGTCCTCGGTTCGGCGGCCGATGGGGAGAGCGCATGGCGCGAGCTGCAGCGGCTCAAACCCGACGTGCTCGTGACCGATATCGAGATGCCCGGCCTGACCGGTCTGGAAATCGCCCAGCGCATCCATCGCCACGAGTTGCCGATGAAGGTGATCATCGTGACGACGTTCGCCCGGCCGGGCTTTCTTCGTCGCGCGCTGGATGCCGGTGTCAGCGGCTACCTGCTCAAGGATGCCCCGGCCGAGAACCTCGCTGAGGCCCTGCGCATGGTCCACCGCGGCGGGCGCGCCATCGATCCGCAACTGGCGCTGGAGGCGTGGTCCGAAGCGGATCCCCTGAACGACCGTGAGCGGCAGGTCTTGCGGCTGGCCGGGGAAGGGCAGTCGGCCAGTGACATCGGCACGCAGCTGAATCTCTCCCATGGCACGGTGCGCAACTATCTTTCCGAGGCCATCGGCAAACTCGGCGCCGCCAACCGCATCGAAGCGTATCGACTCGCACGCCAGAAGGGCTGGCTCTGACCGCTACAATGGACCGGTAGCGCACCGCTTCCGGTGCGCGTCGGGGAGCCATCGGATTTGGCGTACATGCTGCGGACTCTGGCAATCGTTACGATCGCGGCGATGCTCGTTGCCGCGTGCGATCGCACGTCCGCACCGCTGGCCCACGATGCCTATGTATGGCAGCGGCAGTGGACGCCCGCTCTGCGCGACGCAATGGCGAGTTCGTCGGACCTCGTCCGCGACTGGCGGGTGCTGGTTGCCCAGGCCGATCGCAACGGGGCCTTTCACACGTTCGCACCGGACAGGGAAGCGCTGGCCCGGAGCGGTCGGCCTGTCGTCCTGGTGGTGCGGATCGACGGGAGGCTGGCGGCCTTCGATGCGGCCGTGCTCGCCGACCGCATCGCGGCACTCAGGGCGGCGTGGCCTGCCGCCCTTATCGCAGGCATCGAAATCGACTACGACTGCCCGACCGCGCGCTTGCCGGCGTATACCGCCTTCCTCACGTCATTGCGGTCGCGCCTGGGTTCACTGCCCCTCTCGATCACGGCCTTGCCGACGTGGCTGGGCTCGCGCGATCTCGACGCGTTGCTGGTCGTGCCCGACGAGTCCGTGCTGCAGGTGCATGCCGTGCAGGCGCCCCAGGCCGGCTTGTTCGATCCCCTGGTCGCGAACCGCTGGATCGATGAGTTCGCCGCGCATACGCGCAAGCCGTTTCGTGTGGCGTTGCCGACGTACGGTTCGCGCGTGAGCTGGAATGAAGACGGTAGCCTGCTCGCTGTCGAAAGCGAACAGAGCGCCCTGGCGGCAGGTGCGACGTCTTCCGAACTGTATGCGGCGCCGAACACCTTGATGGCTTTCGTGGAGCACCTGTCGAAGGACCGCCCACGCGGTCTCGCCGGGGTCGTGTGGTTTCGCCTCCCCACGGCCGACGATACGCGCGCCTGGAGCCTTGCGACCTGGCGCGGCGTCGTCAGGGGGCAACTCGACACGCTTCCCCTTCTGATCACGTTGCAGCCGGGCAGGGCGGCCGACGCTCCGTCGGATGTCATGCTTGAAAATCGTGGCGCGACCGATGCGGCGCCACCGCCACGTGTCGCGCTGCCGGCCTCATGCGAACTGGCCGACGGTATCGATGGCTATCGCCTGCAGCGGGCCGGTGCTTCGTTCGAACTCATCGCCGAAGGCGCGCGCCAGATTCCCGCGCATACCCGCCGATCGATCGGCTGGGCCCGCTGCAAGCCGGGCACGCCGCTTACTCTTTCACCGACACCCGCACAAGGAACGCCCGTTTCATGAGGAAGCAGAAGACGCTCGCGATCGGTTTCGGTTTCGGTTTCGCGGTCGCCGTCGTCGGCGCGGTCGCCTGGGCCTGTGGCCCGGATTTCCCGACGCAGATGCTGGACGATCGCGACGCCACCCTGAAGGCCGTGCCACAGAACACGTTCGCCTTCGAAGCCCAGCAGCTACTACCGGCCAGCGACGGCCTGGAAGCGATGGAGTCGGGGCGTTACGGTGAGGATCCCAAGGCGAAGCCCGACCTGACGCCCGAACAGGCCGAGCGTGTGAAAGTGCTCCGCGCCTCGGCGACCGGCGCGCAAGCGTTCGAGGGTGGCGCCGATCTTCCTGCCGACGTGCGTGCGTACGTGGCCGGTGCGGTGGACTGGACGCGTGCGACGCAGGAATGCCCGGGACCACCCGACAGTCAGTACGGTGAAGCCCTGAGCAAGCCGCCGTGCGCCGTCTTCGACGCCGACGCGCTCGACAAGGCACAGGCGAGCTTCGAACAGGTGCTTGCCATGCCACCGGATCAGGCGACGCATCGCGGCGCCTGGGCGGCTTATATGCTTGGCGAGGTGCATGCCTTACGCGCCGCAAAGGCGGCCGGCACCCCGGCGTTTGCGACGCAGCGTGACGCTGCGGCGAAATCGTTCCAGCAGGTCCGCGCCCGCGTGCTCGCCGGCGCGTCCGACGCGCAGGGGCTGGCCGTGGCGAGCTTTGGTGAAGAAGCGCGGCTTAGCCTGTATGCGGATGCGAAGCCCTGCGTGTGGGTGAACCTCTATAACGGCGAAGACTGTGCGTCGTCGCTTTCGTCGGCCGACCTGAAGCACGCCATCGCCCTCTATGCCGCGCAGGCGGGCCATGGCTCAGGCAATGCGGTGCAGTCTCTCGCGTCCATCGCCAGTTCGGTACTCGCTAACCAGGACCAGGTTGACGCCCTGATCGACGGCCCGGTATCGCAACGCTTGCTGGTCACTTATGCGTTGAGCTCGGTCACGCCACAGACGACGGATGGCAAGCCGCAGCCCGCGCTGACCGCTCTGGTCGATGCGATTCAGGCAAAGGGTCCGGATAAAGTCAGTGCGGCGGACCGCCTTGCTTCGCTTGCCTATGAACTCGGCCGCTACGACGATGCCGAGAAGCTCGTCGCGAAAGCGGATGGCCCGCTGGCCAGTTGGGTCCGTGCGAAGCTTGCCTTGCGCAAGGGCGACCGCGAGGGCGCTGCCCGTGCCTACGCCGAGGCCGCAAAGGCCTTTCCTCGCGCTGACGATCCCAAGGCCGCGCTCGAGCCGGACAGCGTGCACCGCCTGATGGGCGAGCGTGGCGTGCTGGCGCTCGCCCGCGGCGAATACGTCGACGCGATGACGCGCATGTACGAGGCTTCGACGGCAGTGGGCGGCGATGGCAACGTCTACGACGGCGAGCTGGAAGAGTCAGGCGCCGGTTACGGCAACGACATGAACTACATCGCCGAGCGCGTGCTGGCCGTCGACGAGCTGAAGACGTTCATCGACGCTCAGGTACCCGCATCGCCCACGCCGACTGTGAAGCCGGACAAGGATCACCCGGCCGAACCGCTGTCGCTCAAGGATCGTCTGCGCTGGCTGCTCGCACGTCGGTTGATGCGCGCTGGTCGCTTCGAGGACGCGTACGCGTACTTCGCCCCGGGTCTGGATCCGCGCTTTGGCGACGTCGATCTGCGTGCGAAGGCAAAGGAGTACGCCAGCGACCTTCACGACGGTGACCACGCATGGACCGATATCGGCAAGGCGGAAGCGCGCTATGCGGCGGCGAAGATCGCACGCGAGAACGGCATGGAGCTGCTCGGTTTCGAGCAGGGACCCGATTACAGTGACAACGGCGGTGGGTATCAGGGTGGCAGCGGGCAGAGTGCCGATACGCTGAAGGGCGATCTGGTCACCGCTGGCGAGCACCAGCGTTTCAACGACAGTGCGGCCCAGCCGGACCGTCGCTTCCACTACCGCTATCTCGCCGCGGACCGGGCCGTCTCGGCGGCCGACCTGCTGCCGCCGCGGTCGCAGGCTTTTGCCGCTACCTTGTGCATGGCGACGAACTGGATGTTGCAGGGGCCACCGGATTACAACGAGGCGGCCGATGGTGATGCCTCCAAGCCCATCAATGAACGGCAGCGCCGCGCCCAGGCCTATTACGCCCGCTACGTGAAGCAGGGGCCCTACGTGGAATGGGCCGACAGCTTCGGCTGGAACTGTGAAGAGCCCGACTTCGCCAGTGCCCGCAAGCTCAAGCGCGCGGAGCAGGTGAGGGCGGTCAAGCACTTCGTGCGCAAGTACCTCGCCGTGGAAATCGCGGTATTCGTGCTGGCCGTGGCAGGCCTGGTGTTCCTCGTCATACGCCGACGCCGCAGGCGCACGGTCGCCCCGTAGGAGCTGATTTATCGGCGATCCCGCGCCAGCGGGCCACGCTTCCGCCAGCACCCATCGCCGATGAATCGGCTCCTACCAAGCCCTATGCGCCGGGATGGGCGATAATGCCCAACCCGCCTCCTGAACACCCCTCTCGTGAAGAAATCCGATTTCGACTTTGATCTGCCCCCCGACCTGATCGCCCAGGCCCCGCTGGCCCGGCGCTCGGGAAGCCGGCTGCTCGTGGTCGATGTCGGTGCGCATACGAAGAAGGACCGGAAGTTCTACGAGCTGCCGGAGATGCTCCAGCCCGGCGACCTGCTCATCTTCAACGACACCCGGGTTCTTCCTGCGCGCCTTTATGGCCGCAAGGAATCGGGTGGCGCGGTCGAAATCCTGATCGAGCGGGTCACCGGCCCGCACGAGGCCCGCGCCCAGCTGGGTGTGAGCAAGAAGCCCAAGGAAGGCGGCCGCATCGAGCTGGCCGACGGCAGCATGATCACCGTGCTGGGTCGTGAGGGCGAGTTCTTCCTGCTGCGTTTCGAAAGCCAGGAGCCGCTCGAGCGCCTGCTTTCGCGCCTGGGCGAAATGCCGTTGCCGCCGTATATCGAGCGCGGTGCCGAAGCCGCCGACAAGGAGCGCTACCAGACGGTCTTCGCACGTGAGCCCGGCGCGGTGGCCGCGCCGACCGCTGGCCTCCACTTCGACGAAGAACTGCTCGCCAAGCTTCGCGCTCGTGGCGTCGAGATGGGCTACGTTACCTTGCACGTCGGCGCAGGCACCTTCCAGCCGATGCGGGCGGAAGAAGTCCGCGACCATGTGATGCACCGGGAATGGCTGAACGTCGGCGCCGGACTGGTGGAAAAGATTCGTGAGACGCGTGCGGCCGGCGGCCGTGTCGTGGCCGTGGGCACGACCGTGGTCAGGGCGCTGGAAAGTGCGACCGTCGAGGGCGTACTGCGCCCGTTTGCCGGCGAGACCCAGATCTTCATCTTCCCCGGCTACAAGATCACCAGCGTCGATGCCCTGATCACCAACTTCCACCTGCCGCAGTCGACCCTGCTGATGCTGGTCTCGGCGCTCGCCGGCAAGGAGGCGATCCTCGAGTCGTATCGCTACGCGGTGTTGCAGCGGTATCGATTCTTCTCGTATGGCGACGCGATGTTGATCATTCCGGCGAAGGCCACCCCCTAAAGCTTTTCCCCCCAAGGCCGATAAGACCATCGAACGAACCCCCGGGCGACACGCGCCCAGGGCCGAACCGGTATCGGACGATGGCGAAGAAATCCTCCAAAGACGCAACGCGGGCGCCCCTGGCGCTCGACGCGGACCTGCGCATCGCCGCGGCCCCGGCCCTGCGCGATACCCTGCTCAAGGCGCTCGCCGCCGGCGAAGCCGTCGAACTCGACGGCACGACGGTGGCCCAGGTGGATACGGCGGCCCTGCAGCTGCTCGCCGCGTTCTCGCGCGATGCGCGTGCGGCCGGGCTTTCCGTGACCTGGACCGGCGCCAGCGACAGCCTGCAGCGCGGCGTGGCCGTGCTCGGCCTTAACTCTTTGATTGAACTGCCGGCTCGCGCCGGCGTGAACTGAAGGTGCTCCGATGGCTAAGATTCTTGCGGTAGACGACTCGGCTTCCATGCGCAGCATGGTGGCCTTCACCCTTCGCGGCGCTGGCCACGATGTCGAAGAGGCCGACAACGGCCAGGCGGCACTCGATTCGGCAGCGGTGCACAAGTTCGACCTGATCCTGGCCGACGTGAACATGCCGGTGATGGACGGCATCACGATGGTGCGCGAGATCCGCACCCGCGCGGATTACCGCGGTATTCCCATCCTCATGCTCACCACCGAGTCGAACCCGGAAAAGAAGATGGAAGGCAAGGCAGCCGGCGCGACCGGCTGGCTGGTCAAGCCGTTCGATCCGGACCAGCTGCTGGCTACGGTCAACCGCGTCCTCGGCTGATCCCAGCCGCGTCTGTTTCCACTTTAGTGTTCCGGTAATTCCAGGGTCTCCCCATGTCCAAAGTCGATCTGGCGCAATTCCACAAGGCGTTTTACGAGGAGAGCCTCGATGGCCTCGACGCCATGGAGCAAGCCCTGCTCGCCCTGGACGAGGGCGCCGAGGATCCGGAACTGATCAACGTCGTGTTCCGTGCCGCCCACTCGATCAAGGGCGGTGCGGCCACGTTCGGTTTCACGGACGTCGCCGCCTTCACCCACGTGGCCGAGAACCTGATGGACGAGGTCCGCAGTGGCCGCCGTCCGATGGCCAAGGCCGTGGTGGAGCTGCTGCTGCGCTCGGGCGATACCGTGCGCGACATGCTCTCCCTGTCGATGGCCGGGCAGCCGGCCGCCACGGCGGAAAGCCAGGCCTTGCTGGCCGAGTTGTCGGCGATGGTCTCCGGTCATGCGGCCGCACCGGTGGTGGCTGTCGCCAAGGCTGCTGCGGCTGCCGAAGCGATCGAAGGCTGGGACATCGCCTTCCGTCCGTTTGACTATCTGCTCAAATCCGGTAACGACCCGGCACGCATGTTCCGCGAACTCGAGGCCCTGGGCCCGCTCGCGGTCACCTGCGATGCCAGCAAGCTTCCCGCGCTGGCCGACATGGACGCCGAGTCGTCCTACCTTGGCTGGACGCTCAGCCTCGACGCCGGTGCCAAGCGCGCCGCCGTCGAAGGCGTGTTCGACTGGGTCGATGGCGACTGCGACCTGACCGTGACGCCGCGCATCGCTGCGCCCGCACCGGTCGCCGAGGTCGCCGCCGCGGCCGCCGCTCCCGTGGCCGCAGCCGCCCCGCGCGCCGTGCGCGATCCCGCTGCGAACAGCGAATCCAGTTCCGTCCGCGTCGGCATCGAAAAGATCGACACCCTGATCAACCTCGTCGGCGAACTGGTCATCACCCAGTCGATGCTCAGCCAGTTCAACGACGGCGTCGATGCGTCGCAGCTGGAAATGCTGCGCCATGGCCTGGCCCAGTTGGGGCGGCATACGCGCGAACTGCAGGAAAGCGTCATGAGCATCCGCATGCTGCCGATCAGCACGGTGTTCAACCGCTTCCCGCGCCTGGTCCGCGACCTGGCGCAGAAGCTCGACAAGAAGGTCGTGCTCGACATGCGCGGCGAGACCACTGAGCTGGACAAGACCGTGCTCGAGAAGATCGGCGATCCGCTGGTCCATCTGGTCCGCAACGCGATCGACCATGGCCTGGAAATGCCGGATAAGCGCGTCGCCGCAGGCAAGGGCGACACCGGCACCCTGCGCCTCGAGGCTTTCCATCGTGGCGGCAGCATCGTCGTCGAAGTGGCCGACAACGGCGCGGGGCTCAACCGCGAAGCCATCGTGGCCAAGGCCATCCAGCGCGGCATCATCACCACGGGCGAGGGCATGTCCGACGAGGCCGTGTCCGACCTGATCTTCGAGGCGGGCTTCTCCACCGCCGCCGCGACCACCGACCTTTCCGGCCGTGGCGTCGGCATGGACGTGGTCCGTCGCAACGTCATGGATCTCGGCGGCACCGTCGCCATCCGCAGCGTGCAAGGCAGTGGCACGACCTTCACCATCACCCTGCCGCTGACCCTCGCCATCATCGACGGCCTCACCGCCGCGGTGGGCGACGAAATCTACATCGTGCCGCTCGTGTCGATCATCGAGTCGGTGCAGGTCAAGCCGGATACCGTGCGCAGCGTGGCCGGCGGTGGCGAGCTGTTCCGCTTCCGGGACAACTGGATGCCGATCGTTCGCCTGTTCGACGTGTTCGGCTGTGCGGGGCAGCGTCGTGCGGTCGACGAGGGCATCGTGATCGTCGTGGAAGGCGAGGGCACCCGTATCGGCCTGTTCGTCGACGAACTGATCGGCCAGCAGCAGGCGGTCGTGAAGTCGCTCGAGGCTAACTACCGGCGCGTGACCGGCATCTCCGGCGCGACCATCCTGGCTGACGGCTCCGTGGCGCTCATTGCCGACGTGACCGGCCTGGTCCGCATGCAGGCCCGCCGCAAGGCCGCCTGATCGCGCGACCCAGTTCTTGTAGGAGCCGATTCATCGGCGATCCCGCGGCAGCGGGCTAGGGTGCCGCGAGCACCCATCGCCGATGAATCGGCTCCTACAAAGCGCGCATTTGCCCCTCAAGAACCCACCGCGACGGCCGATACCCCAAGGGAAGGGGTCCCGAACCGCCGAACCGATCCGCCGTGGGAACGACATGAACCAGCAAGCCAATTCCGCCACCGCCGCGCCTGAAGAGGCCGCGCAGTACCTCACCGTGAACCTCGGCAACGAGGAATACGGTGTCGACATCCTCGCCGTCCGCGAGATTCGCGGCTGGACGCCGGTCACCCGCATTCCGCAGGCGCCCGGCTACGTGCTCGGCGTGCTGAACCTGCGCGGCGCCATCGTGCCGGTGCTGGACCTCCGCCTGCGCTTCGGCCTGGCCCGCGAGGAATACACGGCCACCACCGTCACGGTCATCGTGATGGTCAACGGCCGCCAGTTCGGCGTCGTGGTCGATGCCGTTTCCGACGTGGTCGAGGTTGCTCCCGGCGACGTTCGCCCGGTGCCCGACATGGGCACGACCGTCGATACCGAATACCTGAAAGGACTCACGTCCGTCGCCGAGCGCATGGTCCTCCTGCTCGACGTCGATCGCCTGCTTCAGCCGCAGGACGCACAGATGCTGGAGGCCGCCCTGGCCTCCTCGGATGTCAAAGCCGTCGCCTGAGCGTAACGCCTGGTTAGTCCTTGCCGCACTTTGCCGATTGGAACCGTGATGAAGAAGTTGAAGTTCAAAGTCCCCGCCCTGACCGTTCGCGGTCGCCTCTACGGCGTGCTCGGCCTGCTCACGCTCATGCTTCTTGGTGGTGCGGCCGTCGGTCTCGGCGCGATGCACTTCCAGAACGAAGGCATGCGCCAGATCTACGAGGAAGAGCTCGCTCCCTCGGAGACGCTGAGCCGTCTCAATACGGATTCGCTGCTCTCCTTCGTCGTGTTGGGCGAAGCGGCAGCCAAGGTCAGCAACAAGGACCAGGTGAAGCAGAAGGTCGCCGAGTTCCAGAAGTACGAAGACGAGATGACCAAGCTGAAGGCCGAGTTCCTCAAGGTCCCGATGTCGGCTGAGGTCAAGAAGCTTTACGACAAGTGGCAGTCGACAACCGCCGACTACGACCAGGCGAAGTCGGACATGGTCGACGCCCTCAACCAGGCTGACGAAGGCTCGAGCGACGTGCTCGAACTGCAGGTTCGTCCGCTGTTGATGGATCGCCAGACCCAGCTCGGCAAGCTCATCGAAGCCAAGCGCGATGAAGCCGCGGCGATCTATGCGAAGGAGACTGCGCAGTACCAGATGGTCCGCGCGCTCAGCATCGGCTCGCTGGCCGTCGGCCTGTTCATCTGCCTGCTGATCGGCGTCCTCGTCGTCCGCTCCATCATCCGTACGCTGTCGCACACCGTGTCGGTCGCGCACCAGATCGCCGAGGGCAAGCTCGGCCACGACATCCAGGTCACGCGTTCGGACGAACTGGGCCAGCTACAGGAAGCCTTCCGCGCCATGGACGAGCGCCTCAGCGCCATCGTCGGCGAAGTGCGCCATGGTTCGGGTTCGGTCAGCACGGCGGCTCAGCAGATTTCGCGCGGCAACGACGACCTCTCGCAGCGTACGCAGGAACAGGCCTCCAGCCTGGAAGAGACCGCCTCGTCGATGGAGGAAATGACCTCCACCGTGAAGCAGAACGCCGAGAACGCGAGCCACGCCAACCAGCTGGCCCGCGGTGCACGCGAGCAGGCCGAGCGCGGTGGCGAAGTCGTCGCGCAGACCGTTGTCGCCATGCGCGATATCAACAGCTCCAGCAAAAAGATCTCCGACATCGTCAGCCTCATCGACGAAATCGCGTTCCAGACCAACCTGCTCGCGCTCAACGCGGCGGTGGAAGCAGCGCGTGCCGGCGAGCAGGGTCGCGGCTTCGCCGTGGTCGCCACCGAAGTGCGCAACCTGGCCCAGCGTTCGGCCGGCGCGGCGAAGGAGATCAAGGGCCTGATCAACGACAGCGCGAACAAGGTCAAGGCCGGTTCCGAGCTGGTCGACCAGTCGGGTAAAGCGCTCGCCGAGATCGTCGACAGCGTGAAGAAAGTGACCGACATCGTCGCCGAGATCGCTGCCGCCAGTTCGGAGCAGTCGGCCGGCATCGACCAGGTCAACCACGCCGTGCTGCAGATGGACGAGATGACCCAGCAGAACGCCGCGCTGGTGGAAGAATCGGCCGCTGCCGCCCGTGCCATGCACGAGCAGGCCAACGAGCTCAGCCGCCAGGTGTCGTTCTTCCAGATCACCGGCCAGGCGTCCAGCGCTCCGGCCGCCAAGGCGCAGCGCAAGGACGCCGCTCGCGAAGAGATGGAAACCGTGTTCGCCGCCGTGCGCAGTACGCCGGCTCCGCGTGCGCAGCGTCCGGTCGAGTCCGCGGCCGACGCCGGTGTGTGGAAGGAGTTCTGATCGATGAATGCGCTCGTCAACAACGGCGACGCCGCCGGGCTGGCGGGCGCGACAGGACCGAATCTCGGCGAGAAGGAATTCGGCTTCCTGCGTGAGTTCGTGCTGCAGCACTGCGGCATCTCGCTGGGCGATCACAAGCGGCAGCTGGTCCAGGGGCGTCTGCTTCGCCGGCTGCGCGCGCTGAACCTCTCCGGCTTCGAGGCCTACTGCGACCTTTTGCGCCGTGATCCGGAGTCGGAACTCGGCGAACTGGCCAGCTGCATCAGCACGAACGTCACCTCGTTCTTCCGCGAGATGCACCACTACGACATGCTCATCGACGAGCTCCTTCCTCGCTGGCTGGCGGAGAAGAAGGGCAGCGGTCGGCTGCGCATCTGGTCGGCAGGCTGTTCCACCGGCGAAGAACCGTACGCCATCGCGATGGTGCTGGCCGAGGCCATCGAGCGCACGGGTATCCAGATCGACGCGAAGATCCTCGCCACCGATCTGTCGCCGCAGGCGCTGGAAGTTGCACGCAAGGGCGTGTACCCGGTGGATCGCCTGGGCGGGGTGAGCGACGCGCGTCGCAAGCGTTGGTTCCTGCGTGGCGAAGGTTCGTTCGATGGCTACGTCCAGGTGCATCCGCGCCTGCGCGAGCTGGTGGCCATCCAGCCATTGAACCTGCTCCACGAGTGGCCGATGCATGGCAAGTTCGACGCCATCTTCTGCCGCAACGTCGTCATCTATTTCGACAAGCCGACCAAGCAGCGACTGTTTTCCCGTTATGCCGGCATGCTGGAAAGCCACGGCTACCTGTTCCTGGGGCACTCGGAGTCCATGTACGGATTGTCCGAGGACTTCGATCTGATCGGCCGAACGGTCTACCGGAAACGCACATGAGCGACACGTTCGTCGCGCAGCCGAGAACCTTTATCGGCTTCGATCCGAAAAGCGTGCTGCCCGGGTTCGAGCACGTCCGCCGCTTCTGGGATCCCGCCCAGGAAGTGGTCACGGTAAAGATTCTGCCGGGCGAGTACTACGTGAGCACGCAGGAAGAGATGATCTCGACCGTGCTGGGCTCCTGTGTATCCGCCTGCGTACGCGATGCCCGTCGTCGTATCGGTGGCATGAACCACTTCATGCTGCCGGAGCCGGCCGGCGACCGCGACAGCTGGACCTCGACGGTCGGCCGTGCGGCGCGCTATGGCAACGATGCGATGGAACAGCTGATCAACGCGATCCTCAAGGCCGGTGGCCGTCGCGACGATCTCGAAGTGAAGATTTTCGGAGGTGGGCGCGTGCTCGCGACGATGACCGACATCGGCCAGCGCAACATCACCTTCGTGCAGCGCTACATCGCGACCGAGAACCTGAAGCTCTGCGCGGCCGACGTGGGCGATATCTACCCGCGCCAGGTGCAGTTCTTCCCGGTCAGCGGCAAGGTGCGCGTGCGCCAGTTGCGCGCCACGCACGACAACAATCTGGCTGATCGCGAGAAACGATACCTCAAGCGATTGGCCGACGATCCGATAAAGGGAGAGGTGGAACTGTTCTGACCATCGCGGTCAGCGGTACCGCTTCACAATTTCAGCCTCCGTCGGTCCGCCGACAGGGACGTTCAGCTACCCGAGTCGCAAGCACCCATGCAGAAAGTACGCGTCCTCATCGTCGACGATTCGGCCCTGGTCCGAAAGGTGCTGACGACCATGCTCGAGTCCGATCCGGGTATCGAGGTGGTCGGCACGGCGGCGGATCCGCTGATCGCCCGCGAGAAGATCAAGCTGCTCAATCCCGATGTCCTCACGCTGGATGTCGAGATGCCGCGCATGGACGGCCTGACCTTCCTCGACAACCTGATGCGCCTGCGTCCGATGCCGGTGGTGATGGTGTCGACGCTGACCGAGCGCGGCGCGGACGTGACCCTGCGTGCACTCGAACTGGGTGCGGTGGATTTCTTCACCAAGCCGCCCGCCGACCTCGCCAACACGTTCATGGATCACGCGCCGGAAATCTGCGCGAAGGTGCGCCTCGCCGCCGGCGCCAAGCCGCGTGAGCGCGCCTCGGTCAGCAAGCTGGAGGTTGCCCCGCGCCTCTCCGCCGACGCCGTGCTACCGCGCGCACAGACCGCCGGAACGCGGGGTGGCACGCGCATCATCGCCATCGGCGCATCCACCGGCGGCACCGAAGCGATCCGCGTCGTGCTCGAGGCGATGCCGCCCACCGCGCCGCCGATCGTCATCACCCAGCACATTCCCGCGGCCTTCAGCGGTCCCTTTGCAGCGCGGATGGATTCCTGCTCCGCCATGCGCGTGATGGAAGCCCGTGATGGCCAGCCCATCCAGGCCGGCCATGCCTACATTGCCCCCGGTAGCCAGCACCTGCTGGTGATGTGGGACGGTGCGAAGCATGTCTGCCGCCTGCACGACGGCCCGCCGGTCAATCGCCACAAACCGGCCGTCGACGTGCTGTTCCGTTCGATGGTGGCCAGTGTCGGCGCCGCCACGATCGGCGTGCTGCTTACCGGCATGGGTGACGACGGCGCGCGTGGCCTGGGTGAGCTGAGGGAAATCGGTGCACCGACCCTGGTCCAGGACGAAGCCAGCTCGGTGGTCTGGGGTATGCCCGGCGCCGCCTGGAAAGCCGGTGCCGCCAACGAAATGCTTCCGCTCGATGCGATCGCCGCGCGCCTGCTAGCGCTCGCCCATACACCTGTTTCCGCCGCCGCCTCGCGCGTCGGCACCTGATAGCGAGACGTCATCATGCTTATCCCCAAGAACGAACGAAGCATCGGCTTTGCCGCCAGTGCCATCGCCCTGGTCCTCGTGCTGGTGTTCCATTCCGCCTGGGTCGCCCCGGTCGTCGTGGCCCTCCTGACCGCGACCTGGATCGCGATCAGCCTGCGCCCGGCCGCGCTGCCGGACGTGGAAGTGGTGCTGCATTCGCCGTCCTCGGACGAGGCATCGGTCCGCGAGGCGATGGAAGATGTCCGCAGTGCCATCGTCGACGAACTTGGCCACGCCAGTCGCGAATTGCACCAGGCGCTGGATCTGCTGCGTGATGCCGTGGCCGAACTTGGCGGCGGCTTCAACGGCCTGTCGCACAAGACCGGCAAGCAGCAGAAGCTGCTCAGCGAGATCATCGAGAGCGGTGGCAACGGCATCTCGGTGCAGGACTTCGCCTCCCGCACCGCCGGCCTGCTCGAGCACTTCGTTGGCCTCATCGTGCAGCTGTCGCGCGAAAGCCTGCGTATCGTTTACCGCATCGATGGCATGGCCAAGGAAATGGACGCGGTCTTCGCGCTGCTGAAAAACGTCAACACGATTGCCGAAGAAACCAACTTGCTGGCCCTGAATGCGGCGATCGAAGCGGCACGCGCCGGTGAATCCGGCCGCGGCTTCGCCGTGGTCGCCGGTGAAATCCGCAACCTCGCACAGCACAGCAACCAGTTCAACGAAAAAATCGGCACCCACGTCGAGCGCTCGCGCACGGCGATGGAGCAGCTGCGTGAACTGGTTGGCCACATGGCCTCGCAGGACATGAACGTGGCGCTCTCGGCCAAGGGCGACATCGATCGCATGATGTCGACTATCACCGAGTCCAACGCCCGTACCAGCGCCGCTGCGGACGAAGCCGCCTCGATCAACCGCGGCCTCGGCAACGACGTCTCGACCACCATCCGTTCGCTGCAGTTCGAAGACATCCTCAGCCAGCTGCTGCACCAGACGCGTTCGCGCCTGGTCGAACTGCAGGAGATCACGGCCGACTGCACGCGCGACATCGAAGAGCTCGCCTGCGCCCCGGCCAACCCGGCCGAACTCGGCGCCCGCGCCCAGCGCGTCCGTTCGCGCCTGGCCGAGCAGCGCGAGCGTGCCCGCCTGCGTTCGCGTGGCCCCGCCCTCCAGCAGTCCATGGCTGCTGGCGACATCGACCTGTTTTAAGGGAAGCCACCATGGCCATCAACGTCCACAACGACACCGAGCACGGTTGCCTCACCCTCCATCTGGGCGAGCGCTTCGATTTCTCCATCCACCGTGCCTTTCACGATGCCTGCCTGGGTGACGTCGCCGCGGCGCGCAGCTACGTGCTGGACCTGGAGCAGGTCATCGGCATGGACAGCTCTGCGCTGGGCATGCTGATGCTCCTGCGCGAACACGCCGGCGGCGACCGCGCGGAAATCCGCATCGTCAACGCCAGCGCCGACCTGCGTAACACCTTGCGGATCGCCGGTTTCGACAAGCTGTTCACCGTGCACTGAGCGACTCCGGTCACGAGTGTCAAAAAACGCCCCGGCACACCGGGGCGTTTTTTTTGCCGCCGTTGTGGGAGCCGATTCATCGGCGATGGGTGCTCGTGGACCATCACTCCTTGCTACTGACTGGCCCGCTGCCGCGGGATCGCCGATGAATCGGCTCCTACCGTTCTGCGGTCGTTCTGGCGCGGTTCCGCGCACTGAACAATCTCGCGCAAATACGCGCTCTCCACGCAGATTTCGCACTTAGTTCGATCCAACTTCACGGGCTCACGACGCGGCTGAACAGGTGGCCGAAAACGCTCTACGTATTCTTACCTAGTTGCCACTTTTGCGTAGCGCTGCATCGAGCGCAGGCGTTTTATGGATCCACGGTTGTGACGTGGGTCACATTCGATGTATCGCTCCCACAGGCAGGGGGCACTACCCAGAACGCCATGCGTTCGAGGAGTGAGTCGTGAGCGAACTGAATTTCGGCAAGGTTTTGACGCGTACCCTTCTGGCCAGTTGCATCCTGGCCGCATCGGTTTCCATTACAGCGTGTAGCGGACACGGCTCGACGCGATCGGGCGGTGGCTCCTCGGGCACGGTGAATCCGGGTGGCGCGGGCGGCTCCGGCGACGCGGGCGGTGGCGGCTCGGGCACGGGCGGCGGCGGGGATAGCGGTGGCACCGGCGGCACCGGCGGTGGTACGGGCGGCACAGGTGGCGGCACGGGTGGCACCGGCGGCGGCACCGGCGGTACGGGCGGTGGCACAGGCGGTACCGGTGGCGGCGACGGTGGTGGCACGGGCGGCGGTGGTACCGGTGGCGGTGGCACGGGTGGTGGCGGTACCGGCGGCGGCACCGGCGGTACCGGCGCGGCAGCGCCCTCCAACGCGGTCGGCGCGATCGCCACTGGCACTGGAAACATCGTCTCTTCCCTCGGCGGAACGGTGACCGGAATTGGCGCGCAGCTGCCGTCGGTCACTCTGCTCGGCGGCACCAGCGGGCTTTCCACTTCGCTGGGCAGCACCGTGGGTGACCTCGGTAAAGCCGTCACGGCCCTCGGCAATGGCACCTCCGGTGGCCTCGGCCAGATCGGCAATATTCCCAACCCGGTGGGCGTCACGACGGGTAGCCTGGAAGATGTCGTCAAGAACGCGGGTGACGCGGTCCATGACCTCGGCCCCGGCGTCAGTAGTATCGGTGCCAACACGCCGATTGCGCCAATCACCTCAGGCGTGGGCGACGTGGTGTCGAAGGCCGGCACGGGTGTCGAGCAGATCGGTGGGCAACTCGGCGGCCTGCTCGGCTCATCCCAGGCAAACGCGCTGACGCAGGGCGTCAGTGACCTCGTGACCCCGGTAGCGGTGTCCCTGGGAAGCAGTGCGTCGCCGACGCAGTCCACCAATCTGGTCGCGGCGACGGGCATGGCGGCGAGCGGCATCTCGGGTGGCCTGAGCACCGGCGTGCATTCGATTGCGGCCGACGTCGGCGGCATCCAGGCACCCGGTGCCCTGGGTGGGCTGTCGCAACCGCTCAGTGGCGCGCTGAACGGTGCAGCGGACACGCTGCATGTGGCGAGCAACACGCTCGGTCAAGGTCCCGGCACAGCAGGCTCGCCCGGCTCGACGCCCGCTTCGGCGGTGCTCGTCGGCGCCGGTGCGCTTGTCGGCAGCGTGTCGGCGCCGGTCAGTGCCCTGGGTACCGGTGGCCTGAGTGGCCTCGCCCCCCTGACGAACCCCGTCGCAACCACGGTCGCCAACGTCGGAACGGGCGTGAGTACCGTGGTCAGCAGCCCGGCCATCGCGCCGGTGACGACCACCCTGAACACGGTGGTCAACAACGTCGCCTCCGCGACGGGGCTGTCGTCGACCACCGGCACGGGCGCTGGCAACAGCGGTGCAGGTGCGGACCCGGTGAGCAGCCTCCTTGGAAGGCTGAAGGATCTGGGTAAGGGCAATCACGGCCTGTAAGGCGATTGGCGCGGGCGGTGGTCAACACCGCCCGCGCTTCGTTGATCCTCGTGTAGGTCATCGTTCGTAGGGAGCTTTGCATGAATCGATGGCTCGGCTGCCTGCTAGGCATGTCCGTCGTGTGTTCCACCCAGGCGCAGGTCCGCGCGCCGGCCAATCCACTCCAGACCCTGCCGCGAACGGAAACGCCCAAGGAGGCGCCTTCGGTCACGGTGAACGTGCAGGGGCCTAACCCGGCACTGGAAGCGCTTCTCGCCAGTCATCTCACCCCGACGCGTTTCGATGTTGTCGGTGTGCGCTCCATTCCCTTCGCCGATGTCGCCGCCGTCTTCGCGCCCCTGCGCGGCAAGGACACGAGCGTGCGTCAGCTCGTCGCGGCTGCCGACAGTGTCACGGCGATGTACAAGAAGCGCGGCTACGCGCTCTCGTTCGCCTTCGTGCCCAGCCAGACGTTTTCCGGCGGCGTGGTCCAGGTGACCGTCGTCGAAGGCTATGTGTCGAGCCTGGCCGTGCACGGCGATGCAGGCAATCTCGAAGGTCGCATTCGCGCGATGGCGGCGCACATCGTGGACGAACGCCCGCTGCGGCAGGATACGTTCGAGCGCTATACACAGCTGCTCGGCCAATTGCCGGGCACCAAGGTCGCCGCGAACGTGCCGCCACCGACCACGACCGATGGAGCGACCACGCTCGACCTGACTATTACGCGGCAGCGCTACGACGCCAGCTACGGCATGGATCTCAACCATCCCGGTGCGCAAGGTGTCTTCACCGCGCTGGAGAACGGTGCAACGCCACTGGGCGAACAGCTCAGCGTATCGACCTTGTTTCCGAACGGTGGCGGTCAGCGACTTTATTCCGCCGCCTGGGTCGAACCGATCGGTTCCCAGGGTTGGCAAGGCCGCATCGATGGCAGTCACTACTGGGGCAGCCCGGATACCGATGACGAGTTGCCCTCGTATCTCGATCATCGCCTATCGCAGGAACGCCTCGCACTCACCGCGATCTATCCCCTCGTGCTCACCAACAGCAAGCGCCTGAACCTGACGGTGAGTGCGTATGCGTCCACACAGGATGACCGCTACCGCAACACCGATACGGGCGCGATGATCTCGCTGCGCTCGAGCGTACGTGTGCTCGACGCGGAACTGTCATGGCTGAAGACGGCCGCAAAGCATTCCGAGCAGTTCAGCTTTGCGGTCGCGCACGGCTTCGACGGCTTCGGAGCGAGTTCGCGTGCAACGACCAACCTGGCCGGACCGCTTGCCGTGGCCATGCCTGACATCAACTTCACGCGCTACACGATGAATCTGGCCTTCTCGCAGGAATGGGCGCACAAGATCGGCACCGTCGTTCGCGCCACCGGACAGTACAGCAACGACGCGTTGCCCTCGACCGAACAGATCAACTTCGGTGGTCCAAGCTTTGCTTACGCTTACGACCCGGGTGACGCCGCGGGCGACAGCGGCTGGGCAGCGTCGCTGGAGGTGAACCGCGCCTTCGTCTCGGGAACGCACTGGATCAAGTCGATCGTGCCGTACGTGGCGTACCAGTCCGCGCGCGTCTATCTGAACGGTGGACGGCCCCTGATCAACAAGCTCGATTCAGCGGCGATCGGCGTGCGGCTGTCGGACAACAAGCACTACACCGTGGATTTCGCGCTGGCGGAGCCGACAGGCGACAAGCCGCCGGAGAAACAGAATCGGGATGTGCGCTGGAATCTCACGTTCAGTTACAAGCTGATGTGAGCCACATTGCCTTCACGAGAGCGGCCGCAGGATAAAACGCTACCCCGCCGCTCGAGATCGCCATGCCCCTCTCCCTGAGTCCGCCGCCGATTCGTTTCGACGACTCCCTCGAGCACGTCGAGCCTGATGAGGCCGAGACGGCCGAACAGCTGATCGAAACCCTTACCGGCATCAACCAGACCACCCTCGAGCACGAAAAGCACGCGTATCGCTCCGTGCACGCCAAGAGCCACGCACTACTCACCGGTGAGCTAGTGGTTCCGGACGATCTGCCGCGCGAACTCGCCCAGGGGATTTTTGCCAGGGCAGGGCATTATGGCGTGGTCATGCGGCTGTCGACGGTACCGGGCGACATTCTCGACGACAGCGTCTCCACGCCCCGTGGCATGGCGGTGAAAGTCATCGGCGTCGAAGGCGACAGGCTGCCTGGCAGCGAGGGCGACGTGACCCAGGATTTCGTCCTGGTCAATGGCCCGGCCTTTTCCGCACCGACAGCGAAAAAGTTCGCAGGCACGTTGAAGCTGGTCGCGGCGACCACCGATCGCGCCGAAGGTGCGAAGAAGGCCCTTTCGGCTGTGCTCCGTGGCACCGAACGCCTGGTCGAAGCCTTCGGTGGCAAGAGCTCCACCTTGCTCGCACTCGGCGGACAGCCCGAGACGAATCCGTTGGGCGATAGCTACTTCAGCCAGGCGCCGCTGCGCTTCGGCGAATACGTCGTCAAGGTGTCGATCGCGCCGCGCTCACCCAACCTCACCGCGCTCACGGATGCCGAGCTCAACGTCAACGGTAAACCGAACGGCCTGCGCGACGCGATGATCGAGCACTTCGCGACCGAGGGTGGCGAGTGGGATGTGCGCGTGCAGTTCTGCACGGATATCGAGTCCATGCCGATCGAGGACGCATCCGTGCCGTGGCCGGAAGAGAAGAGTCCCTATATTGACGTGGCGCGCATCGTCGTACCGCCGCAGCCGGCCTGGAACGAGGCGCGGCGCGCGGCTATCGACGACGGTCTGGCTTTCAGTCCCTGGCACGGTGTCGTCGCCCATCGGCCGTTGGGCTCGGTGATGCGCGCGCGCCGGCTGGCGTACAAGGTGATGGCGAAGTTCCGTGCACATCACAACAAGGTGGCGATCCACGAGCCGGCGTCGGTCGACGACCTCCGGCTCTGAGTCACCCGATCCCCGTGGGCCTTACCAACCCATGTAATGGCCGCCGTTGATGGCGAGGTTCGAGCCGGTGATCCAGCTCGATTCCTCGCTGGTCAGGAAGGCCACCGCGTGGGCGATCTCGTCCGGACGGCCGAGTCGGCCCACCGGGATCTGCGCGATGATCTTCGAGCGGATGTCTTCGGGCACCGCCATGACAAGGTCGGTCCCGACGTAGCCCGGCGAGACCGTGTTGACGGTGATGCCGAAGCGCGCGTTTTCCTGGGCCAGCGAGATGGTGAAGCCGTGCATGCCGGCCTTGGCTGCCGCATAGTTTGCCTGCCCGTACTGGCCTTTCTGGCCGTTGATCGAGCTGATCTGGACGATACGGCCCCACTGGCGCGAGCGCATGCCCTCGATGACCGGGCGGGTGACATTGAACACGGCATTGAGGTTGGTGTTCACCACGTCCGTCCATTGCTGGAAGTCCATCTTGTGGAACGTGGTGTCGCGGGTGATGCCGGCGTTGTTGATGAGGATTTCGATCGGTCCGGCGAGGTCCTCGATGCCGCGAACCATCGCCGCGGCGGAGACCGGATCGGCCACGTCGCCCTGGACCATCACCACGTCGATACCGTCGCGGATCATGTCTTCATGCCAGGCGTCGGCCTTGGCCTTGTCGCGGTAGTTGGTAGCTACCCGATGACCCTGGCGCGCAAGGTAGCGCACGATCGCCGTACCAATGCCGCCTGTGCCGCCGGTCACCAGTGCCGTGCGTTGCGTAATGCCTTGCTTCATCCTCGCCCGTTTCCCATAGAGGCCCGCCGCGCGGGCAAACGATTCTTATAACGCTCCACCGACCCCAAGACTACTGCGGCGGAGCGACGCAGGCTTGAACTCGTTCAGCGCGGCGTGAAGCAGATCACGGGGTGAATCGGGGCCCGCGGGGGCTTTCGCACCCAGCCGTTCGAGCGCGAGCCGCAGGGCGGGCAGGGGATCCGCCGGGTCGACGGGCAAGGCGGCGGCCGACTTCGAGAGCTTCCTGCCGTCAGCGTCCAGGACCAGGGGGAGGTGCAGGTAGCCGGGCGTCGCCAGCCCGAGTAGCCGCTGCAGGTAGATCTGCCGGGCCGTCGAATCGAGCAGGTCCGCGCCGCGGACCACATGCGTGATGCCCTGCTCGCCGTCGTCGACGACGCAGGCGAGCTGGTAGGCCCAGAGGCCTTCCACACGGCGGACTACGAAGTCGCCAGCTACTTCCAGCAGGTTCTCGGCCAGGGGGCCTTGAAGGTCGTCGTGCCAGTGGATGGTGTCGTCGGGCGTGCGCAAGCGCCACGCCGGCGGCCGGTCGGGGTCCGGGGCGGCGACACACTGGCCATGACGGTGCATGCCGCCGTGGACCGCCAGATCGGCCCGGCTGCACCAGCAAGGGAAAACATAACCTTCCGCCCTGAGTCGTGCAAAGGCGGCCTCATACGCCTCGCCGCGCGTGGACTGATACATCACCGGGCCGTCGGATGAGAGGCCGAAGGCGTCCAGCGTGGTCAGGATGGCGGCAGCCGATCCGGGCACCTCACGTGGTGGGTCGATGTCCTCGATGCGAACCACCCAGGCACCGCCGTGGTGGCGTGCGACCAGCCAGCTGCCGACCGCGGCGACCAGTGAGCCGAAGTGGAGGGCACCGGTGGGTGAGGGGGCGAACCGGCCGCGGTAGTTCATAGGGTGTAACCGAACACGAGTTGAGACGTTTCTCACAGCGTGCATGACGCGAGGGCGACAGTGTAGGCGATGCCGTCAGTCGACGAACCGCGCTGGGGCGCCATCCCATGAACGGCGCGGGCTGCGGGGATTGAATCATTCGGCGTTCGCCCCGAAAACTTCGCTTGAGGCGGTGCCATACGCCATCCGCCAAGAGAGACAGACATGTTCAAACGTATCGGGCTTTTCATCGCGACCAATCTCGCGGTCATCCTTCTTCTCAGCATCGTTTGCCGCGTGCTGGGTATCGATCAGTGGGCCGCCCAGAAGGGCATGGGCCTGACCGGATTGATCGTCTTCGCCTCGGTCTTCGGCATGGGCGGTGCCTTCATCTCACTGGCCATCTCCAAGTGGATGGCGAAGATGACCACCGGTGCCAAGGTGATCACGCAGCCGGCCAACGAAACCGAACGCTGGCTGGTCGACACCGTGCGCCGCCATGCCGAGAAGGCAGGCATCGGCATGCCCGAGGTGGCTGTCTACGACGCCCCGGAGATGAACGCCTTCGCCACTGGCATGACGCGCAACAACGCGCTCGTGGCGGTCAGCAGCGGCCTGCTCCAGCAGATGGACCGGGAACAGGTCTCGGCGGTCCTCGGCCATGAGATCGGCCACGTCGCCAACGGCGACATGGTGACCCTGACCCTGATCCAGGGCGTGCTCAACACGCTGGTGATCGTGCTGGCCCGTGTGGTCGGCCGCGTGGTCGACAGCTGGATGAGCGGCGGTCGCGAGCGCGACGGCGAGGGCGGCATCGGTTATTTCGTCGTGGTCATGGTCCTGCAGATCGTCTTCGGCCTGTTCGCGTCGATCATCGTTTCGTGGTTCTCCCGCTGGCGCGAGTTCCGCGCCGATGCGGCCGGCGCCAACCTGGCTGGCCGTGCCTCCATGATCTCGGCCCTGCAGCGCCTGTCGGCCAATCACGGCGACACCAGCCTGCCGCAGACCATCCAGGCCTTCGGCATCTCCGGCCACCTGGCCAGCGGGTTCAAGCGCCTGTTCATGAGCCACCCGCCCATTGAGCAGCGCATCGCCGCCCTGCAGGCCGCCAAGTAAAACAATGTGGGAGCCGCCGGTCTTTTTTCAGGGTCGTGCCGCCCCCATAATCGGGGGCTATCCACCCTGAAGGAACGGCACCGTGAGCCAGGAAACACGTAAGTTCGAAGCCGAGGTCGCCCAGGTCCTGCACCTGGTCACCCATTCCCTCTACTCGCACAAGGAAATCTTCCTTCGCGAGCTCATTTCCAACGCCTCCGACGCCTGCGACAAGCTGCGCTTCGAGGCGGTCGGCAACCCCGACCTGACCTCCGACGACCCGGAACTCCGTATCCAGATTTCCTGGGATCCGGAGGCGCGCACCGTGAGCGTGCGCGACAACGGCATCGGCATGAGTAAGGACGAAGTCGTCGCCAACATCGGCACGATCGCCAGCTCGGGCACCCGTCGTTACCTCGAAGCCCTTTCCGGCGAGCAGAAGGCCGACGCGCGCCTGATCGGCCAGTTCGGCGTCGGCTTCTATTCCGCGTTCGTCGTGGCCGACAAGGTCACGGTCATCACCCGCCGCGCCGGCGAGCCGACCGAGGCTGGCGTGCGCTGGGAAAGCGATGGCAAGGGCGAATACACGCTCGAAGACATGAATGTCACCGAGCGCGGTACGACCGTCGTGCTGCACCTTAAGGCCGACGAAGACGAGTTCCTGAAGTTCTGGACGCTGCGCGCGGCCGTGACCAAGTACTCCGACCACGTGGCTTTCCCGATCCGCATGCCGGCCGAGAAGGATGGCAAGCCCGATCCGACCGAGTGGCAGACGATCAACTCGGCGTCGGCCCTGTGGAGTCGTCCCAAGAGCGAGATCACGGACGAGGAATACCAGAACTTCTACAAGGCGCTCGGTCACGACTTCAACGACGCGCTGGCCTGGACGCATAACCGCGTCGAAGGCAGCCAGAGTTTCACCACGCTGCTCTACGTGCCGGAACAGCCGCCGTTCGACCTGATGATGGGCGGCCGTGAAGAGCGCAAGGGCCTCAAGCTCTACATCAAGCGCGTCTTCATCATGGATGCCGCGGAAGAACTGCTGCCGAACTACCTGCGCTTCGTGCGTGGCGTGGTCGACGCCGACGACCTGCCGCTCAACGTGAGCCGCGAAATCCTCCAGCAGAACCGCCAGCTCGAGCGCATCAAGGCCGCCTGCACCAAGCGCGTACTGGACCTGCTCGAGAAGGTCTCGCGCGATGAGCCGGAGAAGTTCGCGACGTTCCTCGCCGGCTTCGGCAATACGCTGAAGGAAGGCATTGTCGAAGACACCGCCAACCGCGACCGCATCGCCAAGCTGCTGCGTTTCGCTTCGACCAAGGGCGAAGGCGCGGCAAAGACGGTGTCGTTCGACGACTACATCGCTCGCATGGGCGAAGGCCAGGACACCATCTGGTACGTCACCGCGGACAGCTACGCCGCCGCTGCCGGCAGCCCGCAGCTGGAAGCGCTGAAGGCCAAGGGCATCGAAGTGCTGCTGATGTCCGATCGCGTCGACGAATGGATGCTCGGCTACCTCACCGAGTACGAAGGCAAGCGCCTGCGTAACGTGTCCAAGGGCGAGTTCCCGCTCGACGAAGCTGACAAAGCGAAGCAGGAAGCGGCGTCCGCTGAAGCCGCCCCGCTGATCGAGCGCACGAAGGCCCTGCTCGGCGATCGCGTCGGCGACGTTCGCGTCTCCGCGCGTCTCACCGATTCGCCGTCGTGCCTAGCGCTGGCCGACTTCGACCTCGCGCCGCACCTTGCCCGCCTGTTGCGTGAAGCCGGGCAGGATGTGCCAGAGTCGAAGGCCGTGCTCGAGTTGAACCCCGAGCATCCGCTGGTCAAGCGCCTCGCCGCCGAGACCGACGATGCCAAGGCCGGTGACATCGCCGGACTGCTCCTGGAACAGGCCGAGATCACCGCCGGCGCACAGCTCGCCGATCCCGCCGCCTTCGTCCAGCGCATGAACCGCGTCCTCCTCGGCTAAATGTGGGAGCCGCTTCAGCGGCGATGCTCTATGTAGGAGCCGATTCATCGGCGATTGGGTGCTCGCGTCAACCTTTAACGGCTGCGCTTGCACCATCGCCGCTGAAGCGGCTCCCACACAGAGCCTGCTATCGTCGTCTCCCATGTCAGCCTTGCTAATTCTCTTCGCCTGCCTCGCCCTCGGCATCCTCTGCCGGCGCTTCGCCACGTTGCCCGAAGGGATCGTCCCCGGTATCAACTGGTGGGTGCTCAACATCGCGTTGCCGGCGCTCGTGCTGGCGCTGGTGCCGCACGTCACGATCGATGCGCGGCTCTGGTTCCCGGTCGTCGGCATGTACGTCACGTTCTTCGGGGCATGGGCACTGTTTGCCACGCTCGGCCGGATTTTCGCGTGGTCGCCTGCGCGGGTCGGCTGCCTGACCCTGGTCTGCGGCCTCGGCAATACCTCGTTCATGGGCTATCCGATGATGGAAGCCCTGCATGGCAAGGCGGGGCTTTCCGTAGCGGTCATCGCCGACCAGCTCGGTTGCTTTCCGATGCTGGCAGCAGGCGGCATCGTGGTGGCGTCGTTGTACTCGGGCCGGGGTGCGAGCGTGGCTGCCATCGTGCGCCGTGTGCTGACTTTCCCAGCCTTCGTCTGCCTGGTGATCGGCGTGGTCGTCGGGCTGCTGGGCGGGTGGCCCGCGGGCATCGAGAAAGTGATGCTGCAGATCGGCTCGACATTGACACCGCTGGCGCTGTTCTCGGTCGGCCTTCAGTTCCGTCTGCACCTCCAGCGCGATCAGCTGGGTGCGCTCGTCACCGGGCTGGGTTGGAAGCTGGTGTTGGCGCCGCTGGTGGTGTTTGGCATCGGTATCGCCGCGGGCATCAGTGGCCTGACCCTTACGGTCGGCGTCCTGCAGGCTGCCGTGGCGCCGATGATCTCCGCGGCGATCCTGGCCGACCAGTACGACCTCGAGCCCCGTCTGGCGAACACCGTCCTTGGCGCCGGCATCCTGCTCTGCCTGATCACGGTGCCATTGGGCAACCTATTGCTGCCTGCGGGCTGAGGCTTGGCTTTGCGCCGCTGCGACCTCACACTTTCCCCATGACCGAAACCCCGACGATCCCTGGCGTGCGTGCCGATGTGTGGCTCTGGGCCGCCCGCTTCTTCAAGACCCGCGCGTTGGCCAAGGAAGCGATTGTCGGCGGCAAAATCGAGCTCAACGATGCCGCGTGCAAGCCGGCGAAGACGGTGCAGATCGGCGACCACCTGAAGATCACGAGGGGCGACGAGCGCTTCGTGGCGGTCGTCGCCGCGCTGTCCGAAAAGCGTGGTCCGGCGCCAGAGGCGCGCAAGCTCTACACCGAAACCGAAGAGAGCATCGCCGAACGCGAGCGTCAGCGCGAGGATCGCCGGCTCACTGGCGGCGCCTTGCTTCGCCCCCACGGTAAGCCGGACAAGCACGCACGCCGTTTGATCCAGGACCTGAAGAAGACGCTCTGACCATGCTCGTTCCCACCGACATCGTGCCGGGACGGCTGCTCAGTCGTCATGGACGCACGCGTGGCCATCGTCTCCTGCAAGCGATCGGCAGGCTGTTTCCGTCGTTCGCGATGCGATCCGGCACGGCGCTCGACCTGCACCAGTACGGCATCGTCGTGCGCCGTGCCGCGCAGCGAAGAATCGTCTTCGTGCCGTTCATGGCGATGGCCGATCTCCACCTCTATCGCACGGGTCGGCGACTGTCCGGGCCGGCCGATGCGCTCGCATTTCGCCGTGGTCCGGACGATCCGTGGGTCGACGTGCTCGACGACCATGGCGACGCATTCCATCTGCGCGGCGAAATCATCGGCGGCCAGTTGCGTGAGCGCGGCCCCCTGGCGTTGCGCACGCTGGAAGCCGGCGAGGTGCTGACGTTCCACGCCGTCACGCACGCCGTCGTTCGATTGAGCAGCGTGGGTGTCGATATCGACGGGCAGCACTTTTCCATCGCGGACATCGCGAAGCTCGACGAAGGTGGTCCGGACGGTTCGTTGCGACTGTTGGACGCTTACGGCCACACGCTGTGGAGCGTGCACACGCTGTCGCTGTTCAGTGCGGATCTTTTTGTTGTGCTGATGCGCACGATGATCGAAGCGCACCAATATGGCATCACACAAAAAAGGCCAGGTCCGGCGCCCTGAGCGTCGGCGACGGTCCGGCTAGTGGGGCCTGCATCACGGTATGCCTACCGAGAATTGGCCTTTACTTGTCTGCTCGACGGTTGTGGTGTTCAATCGACGGACGCCGGCATGGCGATCCAATCATCAGGGAACAAGGACAGTATGATGTTTTACGCTCCTCGTAATGCGAGCGCTCGTATGCGCTCCTTGCTCTACTTTGGCTTGGGAGTCGCATTCCTGTGCCTGGCGCCGGCCGCTCACGCATACGCCGGCGAATCATCGGGCACACCGGCGGTACCCGAGAGCACCGCCCCAGCAGGCGGCGGCGCTCTGCCGGTTCCGTACACCCCCGAAGAATCGACCCAGCTTTGCGAAGCCAACTTCACAGAAGTGCCCGATTTCATCGGTGGGACGCTGCCCGTATACGGTACCTGGACACTCACATCGTCCGGCGAAGACACGCACGGCGCCATAGCTCGCCTCAAGGCGTTCCTTGGCAAGATACCCGACACCAGGATCGCGCACGAGGAATACCGCGGTTCGAAGGGCATTGTGGATATCATCGCGCTTGGCCCCATGTTTGCCGAACCGTCGAAAGTGACGGTGCCGCGTTACGCTCCACTTGAGATGCGTGTCGAGTTCGATGGGGAAATGGGCGCGACATCGCTGGTGATCCGCCCTTGGCGAAAGCAACAAGGCACGCGGGACATACTCAAATACGCAGCTTGCTCCATGCTCGCTGCCGCCGCGACAGGCAAGATGCCCGCGCTACCGGAACAGCTCAAAAAGACACCCATGTTCAACAATCCGTTCAAGAAGAACGTGGATCCACAGTTTGGCGACGAGGGCGAGCGCAGCCGTCAGGGCAAGGACGCACTCTTCCAGCGCGCGGAGCACGCGGGCAAGGCGTTCGTCGTCATGCCCGTATTGCGATTTCTCAAGAAGTACCCTGACATGAGCGTCGACCAGCTCCGCGAGGAACAACTGGTCAATTTCTGGCTGGATCACACAGCGATGGTTGAGTGGCGGCGTGCGGATGATCCCGCCGCAATGATTCGTGTCGGCGCTACCTGGAGCATGATCGAGCGTGGCCTGGATGGCTATGTTTACGCGTTATCCAGAAACGGCAAATCCGACTACACGATCTTTATCGTCGATCCTGGCGCCTATGAACTAAAAGGGACGAGTACCGAAGTCCGTCGCGCGCCGATGCCGGACATGAGCGCAAAGGCGTGGTCCGACAGGCCGTCTATCGGCACCGCCTCATTCAAGGCGACAAAGGATACTGAGTACTACAAGACGCAAGTGTGGCAGGACGCCAAATACCAGACCAAAACCTATACCGAGACGTATTGCGCGCTCATGAGCGCAACGACGGGGGGGTGCATGGGCTTCGACGTGGCGACCCGCAAGTACGCGGAACAAGTGGATTCTGCTGGCTACAAGGAAGTGGAGCTCGATAAGCAGGTGGGCGGCCTGGTCGTAACGACTGAACTCTCTCGTCCGTTTGCGACGTTCAAGGTGGGCAAGGGCGACGTCGTTTTCGCGGACGGATTCATCCTCGACGGTGCCAGCGTTGCCGTCGATCATGACGCCTGCAAGCAGACGAGCGAGGATGTGGCTAGCTGTAGCATGAAGACGTTCAATCTGATTCGGGTGCCGATCAAGGCCGAGAACATCGCAGAGTGGCAGGGCGACCGGATCGGCGTTCCGTCATTAGCCGCATTGTTCGCCAGGGCAAAGCCGGCAGCGATAACCGTGGCATCTGGCACCTCCGCGCTTCCGGAAAAACCCGGCACGTTCGAGGCGGGCTGGGGCACGCGCTACTCGCTAAAGAGCAAGTAAAAGAACCGCCCCCCGAAACTCATCCCGGGCTGCTGACGCGGGATGAGGCGGGGGACGTGACGGGGCGGGAAGATGGAGAGTCGTAAGCCCCGTTGCGGGTGAGCCGATGGCTCAGACCGCGAGTTCACTATAGGAAGCTGCCACCCAGAGGGGAATTCGATTGTTCAGATCGACCCGATAGGGTGTCTCAATGGTTCACTGCAGCATTTTCTTGAGCTTGTAGAGGCGGTCCAGCGCGTCGCGCGGCGAGAGTCCGTCCGGATCCATGGCGCGAAGCGCCTCCTCGACCGGCGACGGCAGGGATGGCGCGAACAGACCCATCTGCGGCGTCGCGGCAGGCGGCGTCGCGACGGCGACGGTCACCTCGTGACCTTGCTCGAGCGCCGCCAGATAACGGCGTGCATCGGCGATCACCGCCTTGGGCAAGCCGGCCAGCGCGGCCACCTGCAAGCCGAAGCTGCGGTTGGCCGGGCCATCCTTCACGGTGTGCATGAAGACCAGCTGGTCGCCGTACTCGACGGCATCCAGATGCACATTGGCGATGGTCCGGAAGTCCTGTGCCAGTTCGGTCAGCTCGAAGTAGTGCGTGGCGAACAGCGTGAACGCGCAGCTCGTGGCGGCCAGATGGACGGCCGCCGCACGCGCGAGCGAAAGCCCGTCGTAGGTGCTGGTACCGCGACCGACCTCGTCCATCAGTACGAGGCTGCATTCGGTGGCGTTGTGCAGGATGTTCGCTGTCTCGCTCATCTCGACCATAAAGGTGGACTGGCCGCGGGAGAGATCGTCGCCCGCACCGATGCGGGTGAAGATGCGATCGATCGGGCCGATGGTTGCGGCGGACGCCGGTACGTAGCTGCCGACATGGGCCAGCAGCACGATGAGCGCATTCTGCCGCATATAGGTGGATTTACCGCCCATGTTCGGGCCGGTGATGACCAGCATGCGACGGCTCCGGTCCAGCACGAGGTCGTTCGGCTCGAACGGTTCGTCGCGCACCTTCTCGACCACCGGGTGGCGGCCGCGCTCGATGTGGATGCCTTGTTCGTCGGTAAGTGCGGGCGCTGCCCAGTCCAGCGTTTCGGCGCGCTCGGCGAGATTCGCGAGCACGTCGAGTTCGGCCATGGCGGTCGCCGCGATCTTCAGTTCGGCAAGGCGATCGGTGAGCTTGTCCAGCAGCAATTCGTAGAGCGCGCGCTCGCGCATCAGCGAGCGCTCCTTCGCCGAGAGCACCTTGTCTTCGAACTGCTTGAGCTCTTCCGTGATGTAGCGCTCCGCGTTCTTCGTGGTCTGCCGCCGCGTGTAGTGCTGCGGCGCCTTTTCGGAATGCGCCTTGGTGATCTCGATGTAATAGCCGTGCACGCGGTTGTAGCCGACCTTCAGCGACGAGATACCGCTGGCCGCCTTTTCACGCTCTTCCATGTCGACCAGGAACTGATCGGCGTTGGTGGAGAGCTGGCGCAGTTCATCGAGTTCGTCATCGTAGCCTTCGGCCAGTACACCACCATCGCGCAGCAGCGCGGGCGGCTGCGCGATCACGGCGCGAGCGAGCAGGGCGGCGGTGTCGGCGTGATCGCCGATGCGTTCGACGAGGCTGTGCAGCAGCGGGCTATCGAGGCCAGCGATATCCTCGCGCAGCGACGGTGCCGCAGCGAGGCCGTCGCGCAGGGTGGACAAGTCACGCGGGCGCGCCGAGCGCAGGGCGACGCGCGCGAGAATGCGTTCGAGATCGCCGATGCCGCGCAGGCGTTCGCGCAGCGTGGCATGACGGCGCGCATCAATCAGGCTGCCGATGGCCTGGTGCCGACCACGCAGCACCTGACGGTCGCGCAGCGGGCGGTTGAGCCAGCGACGCATCAGCCGCGCGCCCATCGGCGTGACCGTTTCGTCGAGTACGCCGAGCAGGGTGTTCTCCACGCGACCGCTCTGGTGCGTATCGATCTCGAGGTTGCGCCGCGTGGCGGCGTCCATCGCGATCGTCTCACCCGCGTTTTCCACGGCCATGCCGGTGAGATGGGGCAGGGCGGCCTTCTGGGTTTCCTCGACATAGCCGAGCAGGCAGCCGGCTGCGGCAACGGCCAACGGCATGCCGTCCACGCCGAAGCCGAGCAGATCACGCGTCTTGAAGAAACGGCACAGCTCGCGTCGCGCGGCGTCGCCGTCGAAATGCCAGGGCTGGCGCTTACGCAGGCCGGGCAACGTGGAGACGAGCTTGGGCCACGCGACATCTTCGCCGACGAGGGTCTCCGCTGGTTGCAGGCGTGCGAGTTCGGCCGCGAGGCCTTCGGCGCTGCCCACTTCGGTGAGCAGGAAGCGGCCGGTCGAAAGGTCCACCCAGGCGAGACCGTAGCCTGTCTGGCCGGCGGCGATGGAGAGCAGCAGGTTGTCGCGGCGCTCTTCCATCAGCGCGGCGTCGGTCACCGTACCCGGGGTGACGATGCGCACGACCTCGCGCTTGACCGGGCCCTTCGACAGCGCGGGATCGCCGATCTGCTCGCACAGCGCCACCGACTCGCCCAGCTTCACCAGGCGCGCAAGGTAGTTCTCGACGGCGTGGTAGGGCACGCCCGCCATGGGGATCGGCGCGCCGGCCGACTGGCCGCGCTGGGTCAGGGTGATATCGAGCAGACGGGCCGCCTTGCGGGCGTCGTCGTAGAAGAGCTCGTAGAAGTCGCCCATCCGGAAAAACAGCAGGATGTCCGGGTGCTCGGCCTTGGCCGCCAGGTACTGGCGCATGAAGGGCGTATGCCCGGCGCCAATCGAGGTGTCTTCTGCTAAAGCCATGATTTTCCGAGGTTCAATGCCGAGGGCGCGCCACTCTGGCGCGCAGATCGCCCATGATACCGGGCCTCGCAGGCCCCCGCTCCCCCGTAGGAGCCGATTCATCGGCGATCCGGGCTTACCTCTCCGCCTCTACCACTTCCTTCGACGGATGCCTGACACTATGGCGTCGCGCGGTCGGTGGACGAAGGAGTGCAGGAATGAGTAGCCATGTGTTGGATCTGACGCCGTTGGAGCGCGCGGTGGCTCGGCTGCGCGAGGGCTGGGTCCGCTATCAGGAGGACATTACCGATACCCAGATTCGCGATGGTCTGATTCAGCGCTTCGAATTCACGTATGAAATCAGCCACAAAATGCTCAAGCGCTTTCTCGAAGTGACATCCGCCAACCCTGCCGAAGTGGACGCCATGCCATTCCAGGAACTGATTCGTAGTGGCAACGAACGCGGTCTGCTGCGCGGCGATTGGCCGGCATGGCGGAAATATCGGGACATGCGTGCCAGGACTAGTCACACCTATTCCGAGGACGTAGCGCTTCAGGTCGTGGGCGGCATTCCGGATTTCATTGAGGAAGCGGCGGACCTGTGGCAACGATTGAGCGCCGCCAACACATGAGCGGCGAGGGCATGGCTGTTCCCGAGATCGACATTCGCCCCGAACAGTGGGCTCTTGTCGCTGACATCCTGCGGGAATACGTGCCGCACTACGACGTCTGGGCCTTTGGCTCGCGTGCCAAACGCACCGCGAAGCCATTCTCCGATCTTGACCTCGCCATTATTACCACCGAGCCGCTCGCCCTGGAGCTGCATGCGGCACTGGTCGAACAGTTCTCGGAATCCGACCTCCCGTGGAAGGTTGATGTGGTGGACTGGGCCTCGACGAGTGGCGTGTTCCGGGAAGTGATCAGGCGCGACAAGGTGGTTGTTCAAACAGCCCGCCGCCCCTTGTAGGAGCCGATTCATCGGCGATCCGGGTTCACCCCACCGCCGCAGCCACATGCAACCCCGCACGCCCCTCAGCCAAACACCAAAGTCCCCTCTGCGTCATCGCTCCGATCGCATCCAGCGCCAACGACATCTGTGCGCAATCCAGATCCTCGGATTCGTGCACCAGCTCAGCCAACAACTGAGTCACGCCACGAGAGTACTGCAACCACTCGGTGGCCTCGTTCAACAGCTCATGCGCGTTGGCATCGGTTTCCATAAGCATTGCCTGCTCCTTGTGTGTCCGCCGCGCGTTTCCAAACGCGGCACGCCGGGCAAGAGCGCGACGTGCCGCGGCCCATCGGACCCGCGGTTTCACCGGCTGTCCGTGACCGGACGCCGGGCGGCTGATTGAATGAAGTGGTAAGCGGCGTTAGCGCGTTTTCTTCGGCCAGCCGGCAACGTGCCGGGTGCCACGGCCAAGAAAATTCTGATGCAAACGACGAACGCCGCGGTTCTTCAACCGTGTCTGCGCTAGATGCAGACGGCCCGGTTTCCGCTGGGGGTGCCGCCTTGGGGATCTGGCGGGCGGGCGAGTGCCGTAGAATGGTGGGCAGCCATGATCAACTCCGATAGTAGTTGGTTTGGTTAGTGGGTCAGGGGTGTTCCTAAGGCACCCTTGGCCCGCGCTTCTCACCGCATCGAGCGATGGTTGCCCGCGACGTGTTCTTGTCGATGACGCGAGCAACGATGTGACCCTAGCAAAACAAGTTTGGGTTGTCTGTAGGGGCTGCAATCGGTAGCAGATATTGCCGTCTTTGCCCCGCTGATCGACGTAAGTTCGAGTGCTCATGCCTGAGATATTTCTTCAGGCAGCACGTTCGCTTTTGTCGGAAGACGCTCGAAGAAACTCCCATTTCGTCAGCCAGTTGCGACGGTTTTGTCGGAAGACGTTTTCGGGTCACCTGATTTATTCAGTCCGCATTTATTCGCCGAAGTCGTTCGTCTTTTTTACTGAGCTTCTCAATGGGCGCATCACGGCAACCGCATTCGCCGGCGGAGCCGAACGTCATGGCTGGCTCCATGGCGATGAACGCCCAGCCCTGCTTACCACCCAGGCGGATCTTGCAGACGCCCATGAGGCCCGTTTGCGCCTGGGTGTATCCATAGGCGGGTACGTCGGAGATGTCGGTGGCATTCGCGGTCGCAAAGTAAAGGATCTTTGAACTGTTGACGTCCATGACCTCAGCCTTCCCGGGGCGCATGCAATAGTCGGGGCCATCGTCGGCGCCGCCTCCGCTATACATGAGTACAAGTAGTCAGACCTATTTCGCGTCGATCACGTACCGTTTGGCCCCCGGCGCTTCGATGGCGCTCGGATTTGCATCCGTCGGTTTGGCGGTGACCTGTACTGGCACGGGATGGGCGTCTGCGAAGATGCCTGACTTTACGGGCGCGACGTCCGCCGTGGCCTGGCGACCCATGGCAGCCGCGTTAGCCATGGCGGGTACGCGCCAGAGACTGAACCGCGTGATGGCACAGGTAATCGTGTCCGAGTCGTCCTTCTTGCACGCATTCGTATCGATAGCGGCACTATCGGCGTCTGCCCAGAAACCGTCGATAAGCGCGACGTCACCGGGTGTCACGGTGAAGCTGGCGAACGGCCGCGTCAGTGTCGCGCTCACCGCCAGGCCTCCAGCGGCGCGCTTGTGAGAGACGTCCTCGTAATGGGCGGGGGAGACCATCTCAGTATTCGCCACCTGCTCGTGGGCGACATATGCGCAACCACTGCCATTGGGCTGCGTCACACAATAGGGCTGGTCGACCATGGTCGTTCGGTAATCGGCACTCTTCCATTCCTGCGTGCGGTAATACTCGGTGTCCAGTGTCGCGGCAAGCGTCACCGTGCCGATCTTAGGTGAAGTGGTCGCGTGGCTCTCGGTTGTCGTCGGGAGGGAGGCGCGCCGCAGCTCGAGTGAGGCCTTCTTCAAGTCATACGTGCCGGGGTCCACGAAATAGACGGTGTACAAGCTATCGTGCCAGGGGATGGCGGCAGTCCAGCCCCTGAAGCCTTCGGCGAACTCGTTCGCGCCATAGCCGGTTGTCAACTGGTTGTCCGGATGTGCACGGTCCTGCCACATGGTGACGGCCGTCGCATCTACCCAATAGTCGATCAGGGCCTTTTCGCGCTTCTGGCTCTGTGTCATGGAACCGTACTTGTCTTTCAGGTCCACTGCGGGCGTGATCACGAAAGCCTTGCCAGCATAGATGGCGCGCTTATAGAGCGCTTCATGCGACTGACTCTGTAGCGAGGTCTTGCCCTCGGCTTCCCTCCGATCGCGGTTGAATGAAGGAATGAGGGCCCGGCTGAGGTAGCCTCTGGGCTTCTCTGGCTTGGCCGCCTGATTGGCCATGGCCGCTAGCGTGCACATGAGATAGCCGATGCGCCCCGCGTTCATCTTGCGACCCGCCCTCGGTTGAGCAGTGAGTGAAATAGCCGCCATGCCAGCGTCGTATTCGATGTGGACAGGGAAGGGCGGCGTTTCACCGTCCTTGCTACTGGAGCTTGAGTCGACGTACGACGACGTCAAGACGACATCAACGTCGAGGCGGCCGATCTTGCCAGCGTAGCTATCGTTTCCGACCCTTAGATCGGACATGCCGCCGGCGCCCTTCTTCACGCGTTCAAGAGCGGCACGCGCGTCGTCGCCACCGGGGCCGAGCGTCCACGTTGCGAAAACCGGACGCGTGTCGTCCACCTCGCCAGTCAGACCCTCGACGTTCGCCGTGCAGATGCGCGAAGACTCTTCAGGCGTGACCGGGGCCGGCATCGTCCCACCAGCCGCGGCCGGCGCGGACGTGTCACTGCGTGTTGCAAGCGATCCGAGCGACGTGCCACCACCCGTCTCACCACCCGACGACTGCAGTCGGGCCAGCATGCCGCACATCGCCGGGCGGATGTTTTCGGACGTCGCTTGCATGCCCGGAGGCATGTGAGCAGTCATCGAGACGGTGCCCTGGTCGTTTGCATTTACTTCGATGCCGAACGGGCGGGTCTTCTTGCCGGGCCTTTGCACCAGCATGAGCATGCCTTTCCCATTGCCGATGACGTCCTTGCCGACCTCAAAGCCATCCGCCGTCGCGATGTCTCGCATTTTCATAAGCGCATCGCTAACGCGCAATTGCGGAATCTTGATGCGGGTATCGAAGACCAGGCCGGTGGCCTCGTCGCCGCCGGCCTGAAACGAAGCCTCACAGGCATCGGCGGCGTGCACGGCAGCGCAGGGCGCCAGTGCGAGGGTCAGGCTTACGGCCAGAAGGCGGGCGGCGCGAGCGCGCCCAGGGTGACGTGAATCAGACATCGTGCTTTCCTTGTTCCCTGAAGAAGATGTCGTCCATCGGGGCGACGTGTTGCAACTCATATGGTAAGTGGTGTCACGGTCGCTTTTGGCATCAACCGTGAAGTGAAATACTTGTCTTCGTAATACCGGATCTTCTCGCACATCACCGGATGTGGAATGCCTTCGTACAGGAACACTTCCTTGTCCGTGCCCATCGACTTCAGTTCCTGCGGGAGCATCAGCGCGCGCTTCTCTTCCGAGTGGCTCCTGGATACGTCACCGTTCTTGTTCTTGGTGATGTTCTCGCGGCGTACCGTGGTGTAGCCGAGCATGTCGGAGTAGTCGTTGGCGTCCTGCTGCTCGCGCGGTGCGAAGACGATCTGCAGCGCGTGGTTGGTGATCACCGTGCGCGATACGTCCCTGCCATAGGTGGCATCCAGCTGCGCCATGCTCTGGATGATCGGGAGCAAGCGGATATTGTAGCCAGCCATGTACGACACCGCCGAAGCGATGATCTCCACCTTGCCGATGGACGTGAACTCGTCCATGAGCAGCAGGCACTGGTGCTTCAGCTCCGGATTGTTCTGCGGCAGTTCCTTGGTATTGAGGTTGATCAGCTGGCTGAAGAACAGGTTCACGATGAGGCGGCTTTCCGCCAATTTGTTCGGCTGGATGCCGATGTAGATCGTCATGCGCTTCTTGCGCACATCGGTCAGGAGGAAGTCGTCCTCGCTGGTCGCGGCATCCAGCACCGGGTTGATCCAGGCGTTCAGCGGTTCCTTGAAGGTGCCAAGGATCGATGCGAAGGTCTCGTTGGCCTGTGACAGCATATTGGCGAAGGCGGACTGCGCGTTCGCGCTCAGGAACGATTCCTTCGACAGGGCGGTGTACAGCTCGCGCAAGTCGGTGCCGTCACCGGACGAGAGACGGTAGATCATGCCCAGTGTCGGCTTGCTGCGGACGGCCATGGGTCGATTCTTTCGCTCGTCGTCTTCCCACTTCTCGCAGAGGTAAAGCGAAAAGGCCATGAAGGCGTTACGCGCCTGGCTGACCCAGAACTTCTGCTCGTCCGAACCATCCGGGTAGAGCATCGAGGCGATGCTCATGAGATCGGAGACGCGGAAGGCAGGATCCCTCGAGACGTAGCTCAACGGATTCCAGCGGTGTGTCCGGCGATCTTCGGCGAACGGATTGAACAGGTAAATTTCCTGACCCTGCGACTTACGCCAGCCACTGGTGAGGTCGAAGTTCTCCTGCTTGATGTCGAGTACGACGATAGATTCCTGATAATCGAGCAGGTTGGGGATCACCACGCCGACGCCCTTGCCCGAACGGGTGGGGGCGGCGAGGATGACGAACTGCTGGCCGGGCAGGCGAACGAGGTCGCCTTTGTACTTGCCGACGAGGATGCCGTTGGGCGCGGGCGAGAGCATCTTCTGCTTGCGAAGGTCGCCGCCATGGGCGAAACGGGCATCGCCGTGAATGGCCTGTTTCTTCTTCCTGGTGAGGAAGTACAGCACCACGAACCAAAGGATGAGCGGGATGGCGAAACCAAGCACGCCGGCCGTCTCTATTTTCCACGCGAAGGGCCGGACCTGGGGCAGGTTGAGTGCCCGTACATATTCGTAATACGTCGCCAGCCGCAACGGAATCTGTCCGAGGCGGAGGAACAGCAGGGTGAGATAGCCCGAAAGCAACTCACCCGCGACGAGAGCGACCACGAAAAGGCCGATCGCCCAATATCCCCTTGTCTTACTCATGCGCTGTCTACCTTTCCTTTGCTTCTGGGAATCACAAGCCGTGCGAGGGCTGTGTCCTTTCCTGGTGGGTTGGCATTTGCTGGCTGGCCACCTGGGCCTGCTGCTGGGCCTGTTGGGCGGCTTGCTGCCACTGCACGCTGCTTTCGGCGACCGACGTACTGGCGGCCTGTTCGGTCGGCATCTCGGCCATGCGCTTCAACGGCGAGTCGGCTGTTCCCTGCACGGCATAGATACGTGAGGCATCGTCGCTGAGCACGGCCTTGTCGATCCGTTCGAGACCCTCCTGTCTTGCTTTGACCACCAGGCTGCCGGCGACGTTCTCGCTGGCGACATCGGGGTGGCGGCCGTGGGCGCGGTCCAGCTCATGGACCGCCTCCCGCGCCTGCTTGAAGAGCGGATGGTCGGGGTGTGCGGTGTGATCGAGCGATACGCCGGGCTTGTCGTGTTCGAACCAGGTGCCGGGGTGGGTCAGGGTGTTCCAGGCGCCCTGGGCTTTCGCTTCTACCGCGTGGACCCCGTCGGCAATGTCGTGGCCGACATGCTGGACGCCCGCCTTGAGGTGGTCGAACCCCTCCTTCGCCTCGTGGACCGCGTACTGCACGCCGTGCTCGACCGCGACAACACCCGCACCTAGCGCCTCGGCGGCACGATGTTCGACGGCATCCTTCAGGTCGCCGATCGCTTTGGGAATCTCCCACGCAGCAGAGAGACCCATGCGGATGTCCGCAACGTCGTTGCGATAACGGTCGATCATGCCTTCGTGCGCTTTGTACCGCGCCTGGTTCTCCGGATTGATGATGGACTCACCAAGCAGTTTGCTGTTTGGTACGAAGTTATCGATGGCGTGGGAGTCGAAGTCGATCGCCTTGATTGGGTTACGGGGACTGAGGATGGTGCTGTCATCGCGGTAGCCCGCATGGGTCAGGGTGTCGACGTCCTTCTGCGCCGCATAGACGCGAACTTCACCAAAGTGCGGACTCGCCGCGCTGACGACATCGCCAGCGCGCACGTGATCGATGACCTGAGAGCCACCTTCAGGCACACCCTCACGGAGCCCGGCAGCACCGTAAGCGTTGAAGGTCTCTCCCCTGAGGCCGTACTTCGAAGCGTTGATTTCGGCGAGCGTTCCGCCGAGGGAATGGCCGGTTACGGTGATATCCGGGGGCGCTCGCCCCTGGTCTTTGGCGAGTTGGTTGGTCTCGGCGATGACCTTTTCGGTGAATGCGGTGGCGTCCGCGGTTTGGAGGTTTACCCCGGCGATCACCATCGTCGCGTCAACGCCGCCATCGTGAACGGGCTCCCGATCGAACTCGGTACCCCGATACGCAATGATGACCTGCTGGGGCTGCACGTCCTCGCGCACGTAGGCCTGCGCCTGGAACCCGGTGTTGGCGTTGTTCGCGGTGTCCAATACCCGGTAGGTGATGCCGTCCAGGGTTACCGTCTCGTTCTTGGCGGTATCGTGATAAACATCCTGAGACAGTAGGGCGTAGTCGGTCGAGCGCGGGCTCATTGGAGCTTCTCCGCGGCTTTCAGCGTGATGGTAAAGGTGCGCTCAGGCTCGTTGTATGCCGACTTGCTGGGGGCGCCCACATCAATACTGTCGTGGCTGACGTTCTCGTACGAATGCAGGGAGAAGTACCGGACGACCTCTGTTCCGGCAAGGATGTCCTTGAGGTAGATGGCCGGGCTGAAGTTCACCTGGCCGTGGTGGAAGTCAGCTGTGGCTCCTACGATGGACCAGTGACATACGCCGAGGCCGAAATAATCTTCGTCCTGCACGTGATCGACGTAGACAACGCCTTTGTAGACGCCATCGCCGGTCCGCTCATAGACCACGGGAAGCGCCTTCTTGGGTTCGACGGTGGCACCGTTGTAAGGCGTCAGTGGAACACAGGCCGGATTCATGACTTTGTAGTCGACGTGACCTCCGATGGCCTCGAAGGCTCCCGGCGCACCTTTCACCGTAGCTGTGATTTCGTACCGCATGCGAGGATTCGGGTTGAGCTTGATGTCGGGATTCTTCATGGACGCACCGTAAGCAGAAAAGGTCAGGGAAAGCAGGGATGTAAGAGCGAGGATTCGCAGTAGTCGCGTTCTTTTTGTGACATTCATATGGTGAGACTCATTCGGGTGTGTCGTCTTCACTGAACCTATCTCTCAGGCCCCGGTGTGTTCAGGATTCAAGCCATCAAATATTCTTCGATGTCTTTCCCGTCGACCCAGCCGCTGGCCCAGTCGCCGGCATAGTGTTTGTTGGGCTGCGGCGTCATTTGACCTTCTCTTCAGCGCTCAGGCCGATCGAAAAGGTGTGCGTAGGATCCTTGAAGTCGGCCCTGTTCAGATTGCCCGTGTTGAGGAGCTCGGTATCGCTCTCTGCATACGCGCGGTTCGAGTAATACTGCGTCACAGGCTTGTGGGCGAAGATCTGGTCTTTAGGCAACGATGCGGCGAAATCCATCTTCTTGACCCGGGCTTCCACGCCGGCGGCGACTATGGACCAATGGCAGACGCCCTTTCCGAAATAGTCTTCGTCCTGAAGCAAGTCGGCAAAAAGCTCGCCTCGGTAGGTGTCGTTTCCGATCGATACCAGCTTGAGCGGGACGCGTTTCGACGGCGGGATGGTGGCGCCCGTGACCGGCGTCATGGGGACGCAGTCCTCGTTGCTTACCCGGTAGTCGACGGTGCCATTTACCGTGTCGAACGGACCCGGGGCGTCCTCGATACGTACGGTTACTTCGTACCGCATGCGAGGATTCGGGTTGAGCTTGATCTCGGGATTGTTCATGGCAGCACCGTAAGCGGAGCAGGCAGTGAAGGAGAGCGCCGCGAGAGCGGCCTTGGTGCGAAGGGAGATCATGGGTCGCATGTGCTCCTAGCGGCTCAGGGAATGTGGAGAGTGTGCGGGTGACGCCTCTGTCTGCGACGGAGAGGCTATTGCGTGGCTGACGTCAGGCTGCTGTGCCGTGTTCTGCGCTGCGGCCTGCTGCCAATCCCGGCTGCTCTGTTCGAGGGATGTCGCGATGCCGACCTCTGTGGGGACCTCGGCGAACTTCTTGAACGGCGAGTTCGCCTCGCCCTGCACGGCGTCGCCAATCAGGAGATCCTGATAGGTGCCGGCCGCCAAGACTGCGTATTCCTGCGTTCGTTCAGTCATGGCTGCGATCCTTCGCGCTGATGTAGATGGAGAATGACGCCCCAGGGTCAGGCAGGCCTTCCTTTGTCTTGCTGCCTGTGTCGATCATCCCCTTTGGCGTGTTTTGATAGGTGGTATTGGAGAAGAAGCGACGGTCCCAACCGTCCTGGAGCAGGCGCTCCTTGTATAGGGGGGCATCAAATGTTGTCGTCTTCTCCACGGCTCTCACCGAGATTGCGACCAACGTCCAGTGGCAGACGTCGCGGCCGAAATAGTTTTCGTCTTTCAGGCCATCCATGTAGAACTCACCCTGATAGCGACCATCAGCCGAGCGCGTGAGCTGTATTGGCAAACGCCCAAAAGGAGTTACGTGAAGACCGGAAGTGGCCTGCTTCGGTGCACACTCCTTGTTCTCTATCTCGAATTGCCCTTGGGCTGTCAGAGAGTCGAATGGACCCGGAGCATTCTCCATGGCCACGGTAATCGCATAACGCATCTTCGGATGCGGATTGAGTTCGATCTTTGGGTCTTCCATGTTTCCACCACATGCAGTCAGTAAGAGACACAGGCCGGGGACGGCGACCTGCACGATCTTTCGGATGCCAGCCGAGCCGGCGTTCCGAATAGAGGCGCTAGGGACGAATCGCGCGGTAGGTTTGAAGCGATTGGTGTTCATCGAGGCGGAGGCGCGTCAGGCGCCGGTGTCCTCGGGATTCAAGCCCATCGAGTATTCCTCGATCTCCTTGCCGTCGACCCAGCCGGTGGCGCAGTCGCCGCTGTAGTGGCCATCGGGCTTGAGCGTGCAGGCGGCACCCGTGGCAGGGCGCTTCCACTCGACGGGCGTGTCGGCGCCTTTGCAGATTTCGTTAGCCTTGCATCCCTTCACCGTTTTCGTGGGAACCGCCTTGACCAGGGCGCGAACCAGCACGCCTTCCTTGCGCTGAGTCGCCTGGATGCAGAGCAACTGGTGCTCGCCGACATGGGCAACGGGCTTGGCCGAGGTCGCCTGGAAATTGTCCTCGAGCGTTGCACCCCGGGCAGCGGTGACGCCGCCGAAGGCCATGTTCGAGGTGCAGTCGTCGTTGACGTCCACGGCGGTGTTGTCGATGGTGCAGGCGACATTGCCGTACTTGTCCTTTCCGCACGTCACCTTCGAGCCCGGTGACGAGGTCTGCAGCAGGGACTGGTAGATGCGGGCATCCGGCGTCGCCGCGAGGGCGGGGGCCGAGGCGACGAGCAGCGCAGCGATCAGGCCTTGTACGGCGGCCGGCCAGCAGAAGGAGCGGTTTTTGGTGATGGTCATCGGTTGATCCACTTTCAGCTTCGGGGAGAGCATCAGACGGTCGGACTCGCAGCCTGCGACGGCGGTACCTGCGTCGGCGCGGTCGCTACAGGCTGCGGTGCCTGTGGTGCCGCGACCTGCAGGGATTGTCGACCGCTTTCTTCCAGTGACGTGTTTGCGGCCTCCTGTGTGGAGGCTTCCGCGACCTTCTTGAAAGGCGAGTTGAGCTCGCCTTGTACCGCGTAGACCTTGCTGGCGTCGTCGTTCAGCACAGCGTGATCGACGCGAGTCATACCCTCGCCAACCGCTTTCGTGGTGAGGACGCCGGCGATCTGGTCACTCCGCAGGTCCGGGGTACGCTGGTGCTCTGCGTCCAGGCGATGCACGGCGTCGCGGCTTTGCTGGTAGAGCGCGTTGTGTGGATGGCCGGTGCCGTCGAGCCGAGGCGTGGCCGCGTGCAAGGCTTCCTTGGTCGCAGGGCCTACGATGCCGTCTGGCTGCAAGCCATGGGCGCGCTGGAAGCGCTCGACTGCTGCCCTGGTGTGCGCACCGAAGTCACCGTCTGGCTGGATCTTATGGCCCTTTTCGTCCTGATAGCCGAGGTGCTGCAGCGAGGTCTGCAGGTTGCGGACAGCGTCACCCTTGTCGCCTTGGCGGAATGTGGCTTCGTGAGCGGGCGTGGCATGGGTAGGTGCGGCACGCGTCGGCGTCGAGTGGTTGGGCGTGTGTGTCGAGGGTGTCGCGTGCGTCGCACCGGAATGCGCCACGGCAGGGGCCGAGGTGGTCGGAGTATCCGACCCCTGACCATGCAGCGGTTCGCGCACACGAAACTCCGGCTTCGCACGCAGGGCGCCGACGATCTCCATGTTCTTGCCATCCCAGTAACCGCCGGGGGTGACGTTCACTTCGGCGGGTCCCGAGCCAACCTGCGAGCCGATGAAATGGATATGGCCCTCGGCGTCGTAGCCCTTGAAGATGGCGACATGCTGGCCTGAGCCGTGCTTGTCGCGGAACATCAGGACATCACCGGGTTGCAGCGACCCGTTCTTCTGGTGGGCGTCGGTACCCGGAATGACGTCGAAGTGTTTGCGCGCGTAATCCGTCGGCGTGTTGCCCTGGAACAGGTCGTGCGTGCCGAACGGCGCGGCGGGAACGCCATAGCCTGCGTCATGCATGCCGCGCCAGACGAAGGACGAACAGTCGACCCCGAGACGGCCGTCGTGGTCGTTGTCCTGCTCGGTACGGCTGCTATCGGTATGGCCATCGCCGCCATGGTTGCGCAGCGACATGTCCGGGCGGCCGTACTCATACTGGCGGCCGGACTTGAGGAAATGTTCGTTGGCTTCGGTGTAGATGTCGCGGCTCATACGGTGTCTCCATCGAGGAGCGCCAGGTGGCGCGGCGTATAGCGAGATGTCACGGCGTCCATGCGCTTAGCGACCCTGCGCCGGTGTGTCAGGCGCGTGCGGTGGCGGAGCGGCATCCTGGGTCTGTCGTCGGCTTTCTTCGGCGGGGGCAGCGGCGGGCGGTGGCGTTATCGCGATCGCGGCCCCGCTCTGTTCGATCGGCGTATTGACGGCCTTCGCCGTATCGACTTCGGCCGTGCGTTTGAGAGGGGAGGTGAGGTCGCCTTGCACGGCGTACGCCCGACTCCCGTCGTCACTCAGCAGGACGTGATCGATCCTCGTCAGGCCCTGGCGTTTCGCTTCGGCGGTGACGGCCCCGGCGAGCTGGTCGCTCTGCTTGTCGGGTGTGCGCCCGACCTGCGCATCCAGCGCGTGCACAGCGGCACGCGCCTGTTCGTACATCGCGTGGTCTGGGTGCATGGGACTGTCCAGCCGCCCCGACTGCGCAGCACGCTGGATGGCGTCCTGGTGCTTGGCCTGAGCGATGGCTTCCATTGTGCGCGGGCCCGCCACGCCGTCGGCTGGCAGGTGATGATCGCGCTGGAACGCTTCGACCGCGGCACGCGTGCCCGGACCGAACTTGCCGTGGGTGTGAAGTTCGCCATGATGCGCATCGGTATAGCCAAGTCGGGCCAGGCTGCCCTGAAGCAGACGCACGTCTTCACCGCTAGCGCCCTCCTTGAGCAGGGCGGCCTTGTCCGCGTCGGGTGTCGGATGCACGGGCTGCGGCTGGCCGACGTGGCCCTCGGCGAGGCGATGCATCACCTCGGGTGTGAGGCGCTGCTTCCAGTCCTCGAAACGGTGCTCGCGATCTTCCAGGCCGTTGTACTTGCCGTTGACGGCTTTGGTCGCCGCACGGACGTCCTCCCTGGCGCTTTCCGGTACACGGTTCTCCCAGTACCAGACGGCGATCTTCGATGCGTGCTGCGGGTCGGCTGCCAGCTCCGGATGCTTGACCAGGTCGAGGTCGAGAGCCTCGCCAGCGGCGCGATAGTTATCCTTGCCGGTAAGTTGAATATAGCCGCGGCCGTGGTATTTCCAGCCGTCACCCGGTTCGTCGTTGCCGTTGCGGCCGCCGTACATCAGCTCAGCCAGCTGTTCGGGCTTGCCCATCAGGGCCTGCTTGCGCGCCACATCCAGCGTGTCGGGGCCTTCGCGCCACGCCGACTGCACGGGAATCTGCGAGATATTTCGCGTATAGCGAAAGCTCTCCTCGAGCCGGTTGAGCCCGTTGGATTCATGAGTGACCTGGGCCATGAAGTTGGCCAGCTCCCTCGGGTTGGTGATGCCCGCCGCTGTAGCGTCGGTTAAAACCTGGGTTTCACGATCAATCGCCATGTGTAGCTCCTGGTTGACTCACTTGCCTTGAAGCATCCCCTGGCTTGGCAAATCCGCCGTCCGTGGCGGAAGCCGTTAAAGATGGATCAGTGGCTTGGTCCTGAAACGTGCGGCGCGAGGGGCTGTGGCTGCTGTTGCGCGGGCTGCGCCACTTGCGGCGCCTGTTCCTGTAAAGCGGTGCGGGAAAGCTGCTCATCGGCGACCTGCGTGCTCTGCGCCAACGGGGTATTCAATCCACGTAGCACATCGACCTCGGCGAACGACTTGAACGGAGAGTTCAGATCGCCCTGCACCGCATAGAGTTTGCTGGCGTCGTCGTTGAGCACCACGTGATCGATGCGGTTCATCTGCGCCGTCACGGCGGATGCCGTCAAAGATCCCGCCAGCTGTCCGCTCTGAAGTGTCGGCTCACGGCCGTGCTCGCGATCGATACGGTGCACGCCAGCCTCCGCCTGCGAGTACATGCCGTGTGCCTGGTGTTTTGGATCGGCGAGGGTGGTAGCCGTTGGCCTCTGTTGGGCTTCCTTCAGGGCGTCCAGCGTCTTCGGGCCGGCGACGCCATCGTCCTTGAGTTGGTGGTCGCGCTGGAAGGCTCTCAGCGCTAGTTCGGTGTTCCCGCCGAACTTGCCGTCGGTGCCCAAGGGCGTACCGTCAGGGCTGGTGTAGCCTAGCTTCTGCAGTGACGTCTGGAGTTCAGTCACGTGGGTGCCTTCGCCACCCTTGCGGAGATGGTCGCCCTGCAGCTGTGGCTGTCCATGAGTCGGCCCATGCGCCTTGCCTGGACCCTGGACGTGTTCGGGCTCCGCGCGACCTTCTGCCAGGGCGATGCCCTTGCGCATGGTCGGCCCGTTAGCGATGTCGATTAGATTCTTGGCGTAGTCCGGGTCGGTGGCATAGCCGGCGGCCTGCAGAGCCTGAGCTTCCTTTACAAGGTTACCCTTCACGCCGGGATTGAGAAGCCCGTGCTTGGCGTACGTAGGGTTCTCCTGGACAAACTTGATCCGATCCTTGATCGAGGCCTCGTACGAGTCGTAGACGCGGAATTTCGCGTCTTCCATGACCTTGTGCCGGTTCCTGAATTCCGGCACTTCGAATGTCTTCGACTCGCCATGCCAGCTGGGGTCAGCCTTGATGTTGTAGAGATTATTCGTGCCGTGCAGAACCTTCTGCCCCCAACCCGTCTCTGCTGCAGCCTGCGCGAGAAGCAGTTCCGCCGAGACGCCGGTTTCGTCAGCGACCTTACGTACGGAAGGGTAGATGTCGGCAATGAATTGCTGTTGTGGTGTCGTCATGGCTACGGTCCTTGTGGTTACTTCGACGCATGAGCGGGGAGGGTCGCCGTGAACGGAATCCGCTTATTGGGATCGCTCATGAGGAAGTACTGGCCGGAGATCTTGATCTGACCTTTTTCCTCATGAAAACCCTCGTTACCCTTGTCGACCCACGACGAGTAACCAGCGTCCACGCCGGGAACGTCCGCATCCTGGTTCGCGACGATCTTGCCGGTCGTGGGGGAAAGCTCAACCACGTTCAGCAGCGTCTGCGAGATCGATGATCGCTGGCTGGTATCGCTCTGCACCAGAACGAATAGCGAGCCACCCATCGCGAAACAGTGCGTGGCGCGATTCTGATACCAGTCCGAGGGCAGCGGAATGGCCGTGATCCAGCGCGGCTGCTGTGTCTTGGCATCCTTGAAGTAGACGACGGCGCGACCGTCAAGGCCTTCCTTGGTGGCGTCTCCGGCAACACATTCGCCGCCCTCGATCGGCGCGGAGCCGTATGCGGTGAAATCCTTCGGTAGCTTCGCCGCGGCCGGCAGCTTGGTCGCAAGAGGCAAGGCCTCGGACGCGTGTGCGAGAAGGGGAAGGACAGCCAGCTGAGCAGCCAGGGCACCCGCGAGCAGGAGCTTGCTCATTCGGCGAGATGCGCGCAGGGGCGCGTCGCCGGCATGCGTCGGGTTAGAACGGTCAATCGTCATGTGTAACTCCTGTTTGATTTTCGGGGTGGCTTTGCTTCCTGCTGGCCGATCCCGCCATCCGGGCGGGGTGTTGCATTCTGTGCGTTAGGGCAGTGCTACTTCCGGGAGCTTGCCGGGATCGAAATCGGCGAAGGACACTGTGCCGAGCTCCTTCGCGGTCAGGTCGACGTGCTTTTCCTTGTCGGTGTCCGTATCGAACACCTTGCGAACCGCTGAGGAGATAAACCAGTCCTTCTTAGCACCTACGTATGTGAAGGTGTACTCATCCGTCCAGCGTTCGCGGCTACCGCCACCGATCACGATCGTGAACTGACCTTTACCTATGCGCGAATACGCATAGGGATCTCCAGCCACGCCGCCGCAAAGGGAGCAGGGGACGATGAGGATGTTCGCGGATGCCCTATGAAGCTGACCTGCCTCATCGCGTAAAAGGAGAACGACGTGGCGAGAGGGGCCTTGGCCTAGCTTCTCCGTGCTTGTCTGTGGCGGATCCAGCACCAGCAGCACGTCGGACCGGCCCTCACCGGTTAGATCGCCCCTGACAGACTCGAAAACCTTCGCGCCACCGGTCGCGAACGCTGTCAGGTCGTTCATAGCGTTTCCTTTTGCTGGCGTCGAAACATTCGGAGTGGACTGAGGCCGCGCGTATGGATTGGCGCTTTGCGCACTGACCGTCGTGACGATGCCAAAACCGGTCAGCAGGAGCAATCGAAGTGTGCTTTGAATCTTCATGGATGTGCCGTTTCTTCCTACAGGGTGGAACTTCGTGGGTTTGTCATCGACCGCCGCCCCTACGCTGAGGATGTGTTCGCGCTAACTCCTAGTGGAACATGGGTGCTTCCTGTCCCGTCCCCGGTCCCTTCCAGACGCCCTGGCCAACGCCCGGGCAGATTAAGTACCACTCCTTGAGCGACGCGTAATCGTCAGGTGTCCATGGGCGACCATAGGGTGCATTGGGCGGATCACACGTCGGATCGGTCCAAACAGTTGCGGCGGCCGCTGATATGGGGATCCAGCAGCGTAAAGGATTGATCTGACCGTAAGTGCAGAACACGAACGGATCGCCCGCGCGATAGGTGAGTAGCTGAGCGCTGGCAGGGCCTGCGAACATAGCCATCGCGAGGAACATCCACTTTGTCATCTTGGCATCCTTGTTTTTACTTGAAAGTTCACTGTTCGATGTAGAGCAGCGCGGTGCTCGGCGTGACGGCAGCAACCTGATTACCGCGGAAGTTCGATGGGAAGACTGCAGCCGGAGTAAAACACCCAGCAACCGGAAACCCCATCTCGGTCGCACCTGGCCAGTCCTTCCGAAATCGCGGCCTTCTCATTGCTGCCATCCGAGGGCACGGCGGCAGCGCCTGGTTTCCGATCCCAGCCACGCACATCCCACTAACAACGCAAGGTAGCTGACTGCGCAGAGGAACGATTCAGCTTTCATTGCTACTTTCCACCGACCTCCATACTGCTGAGTGCTCGGAGTGTTCGAGCGCTGGCCCCAAGACCCATCCGGCTGCCCCTGCGGCCTTGGCTTGCTACCAGCACCCTGGAACACCGAGTAAGTAAGCGCGCTACCCAGCGTGCCCTGGAAGAACATCGCCGCCATCGGTGGCACGGAAACAATCAGGATCGAAAGCAGCAGTGCCATCGAAAACATCGTGCCTATGCCGTAAATCAGCCATCGTTTGAACAGATCCTTCGTCTGGTCGAAGCTCATGCAAGTGACGAACAGGACGACGAGATGTACGAAGACCCTTCTTTTCATCGGCTCATTTTAACTAGCAATCCCTAGACTCTTTAGCTGCTACTTGACCCATTGTCTTAACTACCGAGGAACGCGATCGGCAACCTGGCGCAGGACCGCTGTCGGTTAACCGTCTACAGTCCTTTGCATTTCGATTGAAGAGCTCCACTTTCTGGGAACTTGGCAACACTTCAATTACAGCGGCACCTCGATAGGCAAGCTGCAGGCCGAGTAATAGACATGGCAATTCGTGTCTTCCTCGTTGCACTTATCCATGGCACGTCGCTCAGCCTGTTTGAGGTTGACGTCCCCTTTCGAATTCATCAACTTGTTGCCGAATACCAGTGCCACGCATCCATTGCCGTAGGCGATCTCAGTTTGGCAGTTGACGCCTCCCTTTTTCCTGCAATCTGCCAACGCAGCGTTCACCGATCCTTCGGGAGTAGAAATGTCTATCGACGTTCCCATTATCCCTTTTGACGTGTCGGTCGCGATTGCCTGCCACTGTGAACGCCAGCCCGAAGGCACATGAATTGGTAGCGAGGCCTGATCCTCAGCGTTCCCGCTAGGTATAGGCACGCACGTCTGCCAGCCTTGACCTTGCTGAGGGTACTGTCCCGGAGGGCAGCCTCCCTCTGCGTGAGCCAAGCCCACGCAACAGATGAGAAGGAAAATTGTCGCGACAAAGTTTCGCGTCATGATGTGCGCCTAGATGTGCCTTGCTTGACAGTCTCTTGTTGCGTCGGGGCCTGGGTGCCGGAAGAAACCCTCGTCGTGAATGAACCCAAAGAGTGGTTGCCCTCCTGACCTACATACTGCTGAGTGCTCGGAGTGTTCGGGCGTTGGCCCCAAGACCCAGCCGGCTGCCCCTGCGGCCCAGGCTTGCTACCAGCACCCTGGAACACCGAGTAAGTAAGCGCGCTACCCAGCGTGCCCTGGAAGAACATCGCCATCGGTGGCACGGAGACAATCAGGATCGAAAGCAGCAGACCGATACCGCCTTGCTGCATGGCGACGCTGGTCAGACCTTCGGTGCTGTTACCCATGATCGAATTGATGATCTTTGCGCCCCAAAGGGCCGCGCTGACGCGGATGGTGAGTCCGAGCACCATGCTGGCCACCACACTGAGCAGGGCCATCGAGAAGATCGTGCCTATGCCGTACATAAGCCATCGTTTGAACAGGTTCTTCGTTTGGTCAAAGATCATGCAGGTGACGGACAGGGCGACGAAATGTACGAAGCCCCTTCTTTTCATCCGGCTCATTTTAATTAGCAATCCCTGGACTCTTTAGCCGCTACTTGACCCATTGTCGTAACTACTGAGGAACTTCAATTGGCAAGCTGCACGCCGAGTAGTACACGTGGCAGTTTGTATCGTCCGTGTTGCACTGTGCCATCGCACGTTTCTTGGCCTCCGTTTCGTTTGGGCCACCTTTCGCGTTCTTATAGGCGTTGCCAAATACCATTGCGACGCAACCATTTGCGTATGAGATGTCCACCTTGCAACTGTCGCCGCCTTTGGACCGGCAGTCAGAAATAGCCGCGGCTTCAGCGGTTTCCCAGCTTACTTTGTCGGCCGAGGTGCCCATTATTCCTTTCGTCGTGTCAGTCGCGATTGCTTGCCACTGATCAAGCCACTTGGACGGGACGTGGACGGGTTGGGCCCCGCGCGGCGCTGCTTCCGAATTCGGAATTGGCACGCAGGTCTGCCAGCCCTGCCCTTGCTGCGGATACTGTCCGGGTGGGCAACCGCCCTCTGCGTGGACAACGTTCATGCAACTGAGCATCAGTAGAACGAGGAGGAACAAGATGTTTTTTTTCATGGCGTGTACCTAGATGCATCTTGCTTAACGGCTTCTTGTTGTGCAGGACCCTGTGGCGCGGCTACGCGAGTGGCAAAGCCACCCAGGGCGCTGTGCGGCTGCTGACCGGTGTGCTGCTGTTCCGGAGGCGGCAGAGAGCGTTGTGACCAAGATCCAGCCGGCTGCCCCTGCGGCCCAGGCTTGCTACCAGCACCCTGGAACACCGAGTAAGTAAGCGCGCTACCCAGCGTGCCCTGGAAGAACATCGCCGCCATCGGTGGCACGGAAACAATCAGGATCGAAAGCAGCAGACCGATACCGCCTTGCTGCATGGCGACACTGGTCAGACCTTCGGTGCTGTTACCCATGATCGAATTGATGATCTTTGCGCCCCAAAGGGCCGCGCTGACGCGGATAGTGAGTCCGAGCACCATGCTGGCCACTACGCTGAGCAGGGCCATCGAGAAGATCGTGCCTATGCCGTACATAAGCCATCGTTTGAACAGATCCTTCGTCTGGTCGAAGATCATGCAAGTGACGAACAGGACGACGAGATGTACGAAGACCCTTCTTTTCATCGGCTTATTTTACCCGGCACTCTATGGACTCTTTAGCTTCCATTTGATCCCTCGTCGTAACTATTGTCATGAGCGCTTCCGTGACGCGCCACTCTTCACAGGGGGACCTCGATCGGAAGGCTGCATTCCGAGTAGTACACGCGGCAGTTTGTGTCATCTGACTGGCACTGTGACATGGCCAGCTTCTTTGCCTCGTTCTGATTTTCGGAAGCTTTTACGTTCATGAACTTGCTTCCGACCACCATCGCGACGCAGCCGTTAGAAATTGAGATCTCTATACGGCAATCGACACCGCCCTTGGTCCGGCAGTCGGACATTGCCGCCGCCTCAGCTTCGGGGCCGGAAATCTTGTCGATCGACTTACCAAGGACGCCGTGCGGCGTATCCGTTGCGACAGCTTGCCATTGATCGCGCCAGGTTGACGGCACATGCGTAATCTGGCTTGCGCCGTTGTTGCTGCTTGCGTTGGGTATCGGGACGCATGTTTGCCATCCTTGCCCCTGCTGCGGATATTGACCGGGAGGACATCCACCCTCCGCGTTCGCTACATTCAAGAGAATCGATGCGGCAAGAAGAACTAGTGCAATGATTGTTTTAGTCATGGTGCTGGTCTTTGAGTTGCTTGCTTGACGGTATCGTGATGAAGAGGTGCCTGGGAGCCGGAGACGCGTGTAGCGAAACCGCCAGCATCGTGACGAAGTTCAGGGCTGCTATTCGTTTGCATCGACGGCGTCGCTTTCCTGTCCGCCCACGATCCAGCCGGCTGCCCCTGCGGCCCTGGCTTGCTACCAGCACCCTGGAACACCGAATAAGTAAGCGCGCTACCCAGCGTGCCCTGGAAGAACATCGCCGCCATCGGTGGCACGGAAACAATCAGGATCGAAAGCAGCAGACCGATACCGCCTTGCTGCATGGCGACGCTGGTCAGGCCTTCGGTGCTGTTACCCATGATCGAATTGATGATCTTCGCGCCCCAGAGAGCCGCGCTGACGCGGACAGTGAGCCCGAGCACCATGCTGGCCACTACGCTGAGCAGGGCCATCGAGAAGATCGTGCCTATGCCGTACATCAGCCATCGTTTGAACAGGTCCTTCGTCTGGTCGAAGATCAAGCACAGGATGAAGAGTGGCCCGAGGCCGATGAACAGAGCAATAGCGAACTGATAGAGCAACAACATGGCGCCAGCGGTCATCGGCGGGCTGGCAGTGCCGAAGGTGGCGATCCAGTTGGAACGATCCTTGGCGGTCTGCATTTCGACATCGCCAGGTATCACCTGCACGGCATTGATCGTGCTGAGCGCGAGCTGCGTATACGCCAGGTTTTCGTCGATCGCATCCGCCGTCGTCTGGTTTGCGTTCCCCGTAAAGAGCTGGTGGATCTCCATATCAAGGTCAGTCGTCAGGAATGTGTGGAGGTCACGCCCCGCCAGCGCCATGGTGGTGGCAGCAGCGACGACGACCACGATGCGACCCATGTTGATCACCACTTCCATCAGCGATTCGCGAGAGCGGCCGGTGGCGATACGAAAGCCTTGCACGATGATCCATAGCGTGACCAAGGTCAGCGCTATGGCGCTGGCCCAGGTCATCATCCGCTTCATGAGATCCATGCCGAACTCGGCAATCTGGTCGTTGAGATAATCGTAGACGAGACGGTAGTAAACGTAATCCGCAATATTTGGCATTTTTGCCTATTTCCAGTGCCGGGCAGGTTGACCTTGCCGCGAAGCGTGGCTCCCGTCGGGAGCCACTCCATGATCCATTCTTACTTCGGTGTGAACGCCGCTTTGAGGGCGGCCACGTTGACCAACGTTCCCAACGCGCTCGGCTCGCCGTTCATGGCGCGGCGCGAAAGCGTGGATTGCATCTTCATCAGCATTTCGATCTGCAAGTCGGACTGCTTCATGTCCGACTCCCAGTGCTCGCGAGCCGTGGCGAGATTGGTTCCGTAACGGTTCACTTCGGCGTCGTTGGAGGCAAGGTTTCCGGGCGATGACCCCACCTCTGTGATGCGCTGCTTCTGGATATCGAGCAGGTTCTGGCTCTGCGAGGCGACGTAAAGCAGGTAATCCACCGAGGTGTTGTACTTTCGGTTCTTGGTCATGGCGATCATCTGGCAAAGCTGTGTCTGCTGTTTGATCACATCACCGCCCATGTCTGGCAGGAACGACGACAGCGCACTCGTGATGTCACCGGCCAGACCGCCACTGACGCCCGGACACTCGTCCTTTACCCCGTAATCGTCGGGGATGCGCTTGAATTGGTTGGTCGCGGCAAACAGTTGGAGGTTGAATGTCGAAAGCTTTGAATAGACGCTCTGCCAGTAGGCAACCTCCGACTGGTAATGCGCAATCGTGTCGGAATACTGTTTGACCGTATCGGCCCAGCGACCCGCCTGTAGACCGTATTCAGTGGCCGCGTTCGTCACGGCCGTGACATCCTCGACGAGCCACTGCGCATGAGCTTGTTGGGTGTATGCGCCCACGGCCAGCGTGAGGGAAGCGCTAAGCAAGATCTGCGGCAGGCGTCGGGCCAGGGATCTGCGCAGGGATGTCGTCGGGCTCATGGTGTGTATTCCGTATTCAATGTATTCGCAGGGATGATCAGGCTGCACGCCTTGAAGAACCCGGCGACGGCCGCGAGGGTCCCTTGCCGCTTCCCTTGCGGCTTTCGTAGAACGTTTCGAGCCACTGTTCGGGGCGCAGCGCGTCGGTGGAGACACCTTCGGCTTCCGCGCGCACCTGCAGCACTTCGTGCATGATTTCGATGTTGTCTGTCGATGCAGAGATCACCGCCAGGGCATCGTCCATGCCGCGCAGGTTGAGCTGGCAGACGGCGGATCCGTGACCCTGCTTGACCAGGAAGCAGCGCGACCGTTCGTCGAGGCTGACGACCACGTTGTACTCGGCATCAGTCAGCTTCAGGCCTTCGACATAGTCTTCGCGGCTGGCGTTGGGGTTGGGCAGGAGGATCATGGTCGCGGTCTGCTCCACGAGGGCGGAGGCGATATCGCTGGCCAACGCGTCCTCGGGACTCTGGGTGGCGAAAATGCCCATACCGTTCTGCTTACGAATGGTCTTCTGCTTGTTCTTGGCGAATTCCTTCAGGCCACCCTTGCCGTCGAGAATCTTCCAGAATTCGTCCATGACGTAGATCAGGCGACGACCGTCGATCAACTCTTCCAGGCGGTGCAGGAGGTAGTTGATGACCGGGGCGCGGACCTCCGGGTTGTCGATGATGTCCGTGTAGTCGAAGCCGATGATGTTGGCTTTGCTGAGATCGACGGTGTCACGAGGATTATCGAAGACCCAGCCCAGCGCGTTGCCCGCGGTCCACTTGCGCATACGGATAAAGATGCCATCGTCGCCAAGATTCGGCAGGCTCTTCTGAAAGTTGGTCATGTTGCGCAGGTGCATCGGCGTGTCGAGCATGCTTTCGACGGCGCGGAAGATGTCTTCTTCCTCGCGCGAGCTGTAGATGCTTTTGCCGGCCAATACCTTGATCAGGTTGCCAAGGAACTGCACGTTCTCTTCAGTGCGCTCGCACTGGAACGGGTTGAAGCCGGTGGGCTTGCCGTTTTCCAGGGCGAGGTAGTTGCCGCCGCACGCGCGCACGAAGATCTCGGCACCGCGGTCCTTATCGAAGAAGAAGATCGTCGGTGCCGGGTCGAGCTTCTGTACCTGGCTGAGCAGGAAGTTGATCAGCGCCGTCTTACCGGTACCGGACTTACCGATGACCATGGTGTTGGCGATGGCCTTCTCACCCAGCGAGTTCTCGGCGGGGTGGGTGGCGTGGAAGTTAAAGTAGTACGGCTGGCCGTTCGTCGTCTGCAACGTAGTGACACAGTCGCCCCAGGGATTCTGGTCCTTCTTGCCGGTCGCGAAGTTATGCAGCGGCGACAGGCCGAGGAAGTTGAGCGAGCTGACGTTGGCCAGGCGCGTGCGGTACTTCCAGTTCCCGGGGAACTGGGCATAGAAGGCTGATGTGACCGCGAGATCTTCCTTCACCGTCACGAAGCCTGCGTTGGACAGTTCGGCGCGGGTCGTGGCGATCTGCTGCGAAAGCGCTTCCTGGCTTGGCGCATAGATCGCGATGGTGAAATGATACTCACCCAGGACGAAGTTGCCGGACGCCAGTTGGTCCATGGCGTGGTCAAGCTCGATGATCTGGCTCACGGCTTTGTCGCCCGAGGACACCATCATGCCCTTGGTGCGATCGAGCGCCTTGAGCGCGTCCTGGCGACCCATGGGCGTGAACGAGTGGGTGATGACGTACTCGAAATCGAGGAACTTCAGGCCGTTGAGGATGCCCGGATACGTGGCATCCACATATTCCTTCAGGTTGAGGATCGCCCCGAAATGATTGGCGCCGTTAGGCGTCGTCAGCACGAAGTCGCCAGTCTTCGCCGAGAAGCGCTGGCGGCTGACGGGAAGGTAGTCGTAGACAGGCGCCTTGAGCACCGGCACGGGCTCGTCAATGCGGTTAAGGATGAACCCGAATAGCTCGAGCACCTCCGAAAACACGATGCCGTTGGGTGCCTCGTACATGCCAAGGCGCGTCGGTGCATAGTCCTTGAGCACGGCCTCGATATTGCCGGCGAGCTCGAGTATTTGGGTGATCGCCTGGGCCTGCTCGGACTCGAGGCGGCTCACATCGGCGCTCTTCTCCGCAAATGCCTTGCCGCTCACGACCGGACGATAAATCATCGTCAGGTAGAGCTCGTTCTGCATCAGCTTCTGCGTGGACAGCGCCTCGTAGTACGCGTCCGACAGCGTCTGGTTGAACGCCTCGCCAAACTTCGACTTGTTACGGATACCACGGCGCCGACGGATATCGTGGACCCAGAACGCCACGTTCGTGTAGTCGGGTGCGCGCAGTGTTTGCAGCATGCGATTGAAGCTGTTGTGACGGTGCTCCAGCTCCCACTCCTCGCGACCGACGAAGGGCAGTCCCCCGAGACGCCAGGTCAACAGGAAGTCGCCACCCCTCGTCTTCACCACCGAAGGCGAGACGTGGGTGGATAGGGTGATGTGCGTCGAGATGGGAGCGTCTGGAGTGAACATGGTCGTCGGTACCGGGTGAACGGGAAGGCCCTGGCACGGTGTGCCAGGGCGGCTGTCCTTACTTGCGCTTCTTTTCCTTGGACGCGTCGCGGTAGTTGTTCGGCGTGAATACCCACATTCCGTCGTGCTCGGGCACATTCCGTACCAGTGTCTTGAACCTCAGGCGTAGCGCGAGCAGCCGGAAGATCATTTCATCGCGACGCGCCATCTGGCGCATCACGAAGACCGATACGGGAATGAGCAGCAGGAACCAGAAGTTGAAGTACATCGCCAACAACAGACCCGTGCCCGTACCCATGAAGAAAGGGATATAAGGCACGCCCATGAACATGGGCGGTCGGGTGCAGCCGCGAAACAGCGCGTTCTTATGCATGGATATGGATGAAGTGCATCGCTACATTCATGGCATCGATCAGCAAGCCGGCAGTGCTGCTGCCGCCGCTGCTCTGGGTGCATGCCGAGGCACCACTGCCACTGCCGTTGCCGCCCACGACCATCTTGGCGACCTGAGCCGCTGCGCCGATCATCACGCCACCGATCAGGGCCGGAGCCACGTCAGCGATGCGCTTGTGCGCGAAGGCGATGCCATAGCCGGAGAAGATCACCGCGATCGTCACGACGACGATGGATGCAGCGTTGAGCAGTGAGTTGATGTCCTGGAAGAAGCCGCACACCTTGGTGCCGGTCTCGCCGACCTGCGCGAGCGCAAGGCTCGGGATCATCAGGGCGGCCACAAGGGCGAACGTGCCGATGGCGTTCATCAGCGGCTTCTTGGACGTGGCAAACGCCTTGGACAGGGAGGGCAGGGCCATCACGAGGTTCCTCTTTACAGTTCAGATAGAGACGGCAGATGCCGCCGGACGAAGGACGGGGCCGCGGCGCGGACCCGGGTTGCGGTGGCCCGAAGGCCGACGTGACGAGGCAGGGACTCCGTCACGTGTAGGGGTGGCATGAGGTCAGAACACGAAGGCGCCATCGCTGCCTCCGTTGCGTAGATCGGCCGGGTCCTGGCGTGGGCCAGGTTGCACAACCGGTGTGACGGTTCCCTGGGTGGGCGCGGCGTCATGTGGGCCGCGGACCTGGGGTACGAAGATAGTGGGATCACCCGCCTGTGGCGGCGCTTGCGCCGGAGCGCTTCCTGTCGCATTGGCCGACACGCCGATCTGGGACATGACGGCGGCCGTGGTGGGGTCGGTACGGATTCGGCCTGGCTGTTTGCTCAGGTCGACCTGAGGTAACCGAGCGCCAACCTGGGACAGCGCGGCCGCCGTGGCCGGGTCGGTCGGAATCGGTCCGAGCGGCGCGTCAGGCGTGGGCGTCAATACCGGGTTCGTGACCGGGACGACGCCGGCAGGCAACGTCTGCACGGGCACGCTCTGCGCCTGCGCGAGCATCTGGGACCGCGCTAGCGACGTCGTCTCTGGCGCCCCCGTGCCGGTTGCCGACGCAACGGTTGGTCCGATGACCGATGCGGCGGCGGCGTCGACGACGCGGCGCATGGCGACGCGGTAAGCGGGGCCGTCGGTGGTGATGCCGGTGACACCATTGCCAACGCTGACGACCCGCACGGGGATCTTGGTCGCTTCGAGCGGGATCGCCTGGGCACCGGCGACCATTCCGCTCTTCGCCATCGAATTGAAAATGCGCTGGACGTAACCGTCCTGGTACCCGGTCGTGAAGTTGCCTGAGTAATAGCAACTGAAGGCCTTGCCCCAATCCTTGCCCGCGCTGGCATAGCACTGGGCGAGAATCTGCGAGCCGGCGCTCAGGTTGGGGCAATATTCGAAAGCCTTTTCATAGCTATCCAGACCGTACTTGCCGAGGTTCGCGCGATTCACCTGAGCGACGCCCAGCGAGTAGTTGTAGCCGTTCTTTTCCAGCATGCGAACGGTGGCGACGGCTTCAGGAAGGTTCTGTGGTTGGCGCACGAGCTTGCCGCCCACGACGCCGATGGCGTAGGGGTTGTGGCTCGACTCCACGTTGACGACGTGCTGCATCACCTCGGCCGGTACGGCAAGGTTTTGACAGCCCATCATTTCCATTCCTGGTACCACCTTTGAAACTCCTGTTTGATGACCGATGTGTGTGTGAGCGTTACCCCCCGTTCGCACCCAGGGCGCGAGCCGGGTTGAAATCGATGCCGGTGATATAGCGCCGGCCCGCATGTGCCTTGATGTGAACCACGATGTCGATCGTCAGCATCAGCAGTCGTTTGATCGTCGCGAATTCCAGTCCCGCTCCTTCCGTGGACGCCTTTACCATCAGTGCCAGCTGGTCCCAGGTCTGCTCGACGCTGCCTGCATGGCAGCTTGTGATTGACCCTGGGTGACCGGATGCGCAATTTCGGATGAAGTAAAACGACTCATCGCCGCGCAGCTCGGCCAGGATGATCCTGTCCGGTTTCATGCGCAGGCAGGCTTCCATGCAGCTCTTCGCCGTGACGTTGGCGGCGCTTTGGCCACCCTTGGAATAGATCAGGTGCACGACGTTCGGCTGATCGATGAACAGCTCGCGCGCATCCTCGATCGTGACCAGTCGCTCGTCATCGGGGATATGGTGCACGAGCGACTTCATGAAGGTGGTTTTGCCACTTCCGGTGGCACCCGAGACGACGATGTTCTTCTTGTTGAGCACCGCATGGCGGAAGAAGTCCGCGTAGCGACGTTCAGCACGTAGATCGAGAAGTTCCTTGTCAGCCTGGCTGATCGTGTTCGCGCCTTCGAGGATCTCGTTGAAGAATCCGTCCTCGTTGTACTGCGCGAGGGTGCGTGTCTCCTTCGACGGGAGGCGAATGGTGATCGATACACGCCCGGCCTCGCAGGCAGGCGGGATGACGAACTGCGCGCGCTGGCCGGTGGGAAAGGTCAGCGACACCACGGGGTCCGTATCCGTGATTCGCTGACCGGTATTGCTCTCGTTGACGACGGCGGTGCAGAACTGGCGTGCACGTTCGAACGTCAGTGACGGCACCTCAACACGCTGCCAGCCACCCCGGCGCTCGAGATAGAGCTCGCCGGGGCGGTTGATACAGATTTCGGTGACATCCGATGAGGCAAGGAAATCCTTCACTCCCAGTACCTCGTACTGGTACTCGAGGAAGTCATTGCCGATGGATGCCAGTGCGCCGTCGTCCATAGTCGTCTCAGTACCTCGTAACCACGCCGGTGAAGTCGACGTCCTTGGCTACATAGATCGCCAGCACGGTGCCCTGGTTGATCGTGACGGTGGCGGGGCGGTTGGCCTGACGTTGCACGGCAGAGTTGGCAAGCTGCTGGATCGTGTCGGCCGTGTTGCTTTCGAACGGACTCTGCGTGACGACGCCGTTGCTGATCGTCGTTTGGCGGGGACCATGCTCGGCTGCTTCGTACTTGAAAGCGTCGCTGAGCAAGCTGATAAGCAACGCTGAGCCGATACGACTGCCCCAGTGGGCGTTATAAAGGCCGGGGTGGCCCGCACCGCCCAAGGTGTCGATGCCCGGGCTGGCCATGTTCACGTCGATACCAGTAGGCGTGACGATTCGGTCCCAGATGACGGCGACGCGCGGGCCGTTCGGTTCCATTTCGTACTTGCCCATGACCTTCGAGCCCTTCGGCAGCAACAGGCGCTTGCCGGTGAAGGAGTAGACGGGTTCGGTCACGACGCACGAGGTGAAGCCGGGGATATCCGTGATGATGCGTGTTTCGAGGACGCACCGGATAAACGTGCCGCGTAGCATGAGCGTGTCGGGATGCTGGAGCGGCGTTGCGCTAGAAACATCCGGCAGGTCTTTTGCCGTATAGGCAAGGTTGTTGGTGGCGCTCATCCGCGGAGGTCCGCCGGCCCCGGGCATGCCTGGGAGGCCGAAGCCGCCCGCGCCCCCTGCTGCGCCAGCGTCAGGAGCGGGTGCGGCCGCCCCTTCGGCCACTGCCTGGAAGCCAGCGCCGTTGTTGGCTGCAGCAATGCGACGTTCAAGCAGCGTCGGCTGATGAGGAGCCTCCGGCATGACTTGCACCGGCACCGGCGGTGGGGTGTTTTGTACCGGAGGAAGGAACGGAGAGAGTGCGACCGAATCCGGTTCCTTGGCAGGCTGGTTGCCGAAGGAAGCGCCCGGTGCGATGGGTGCATCCGGCACCACAACTGTCTCTTCGTGCGGTTTATTCGCTGGCTTGTCCCTCGATCCGGAGGTATGGAACAACCAGAACGCAACGACCACGAGCAGCAGCACGATGCCGCCGAGCAGGCCGAGCGCGCTGCGATTCATGCGTCGCATGTCGTTCGTGGTCAGATGCGGCGCTGCACCATCCAGATCCGGCTGTGGTGCCTGCCGCTGCTGGTTCGAATACGGATTGCCGGCCAGCGGATCACGCTCGCCGGCGTGATGCTCACTCGACGGCGGAACATGGTTGCTGCCGTTGGACTCGTCGTCCGGCTGATAGGGATTGTTCGGGCTCACTTCTTTGTGTTCCTTCGCAGGCCCACGACATTGTCGTCGTGACGAATAACCAGGTAGTTGTACGTGCCGTGGACCACGATGGTGTTGCCTTCCACGGTGGTGTTCACTACCGAGTCTTCTCCATGTTCCTTCTCACGCATGTAGATCGTCGGGAAGTTTCCCGTCGGAAACTGCTTGAGGTCCGGCATCTTGATGTACGTGAATCGGCCATCGTCATAGACGTTGATCGGTACGAGCCAGGGAGCCACTTTGCGCGACTTGGAGAAGTCGTAATCGAAGTTGTAGTCACGACCTTTCACGAGGTCCGTGTCGAGTTCAGGTGTTTCTTCGACTTTCTTCGACTCGCTCATGAAACTCGTGTCGGCGGGGTAGGTGAAGGTCACCTTGTACTGCACCCCCGCGCGACGGGCCTGGTCGAGCGTCTTCCAATCCGTGGCGACGACCTTCAGCTCCAGGATGTAGGAGTGCGTGGCCGTGCGGATCATCATGTTGGTGTCGACATCGACGTTCTTCGGCTTGATGTAGAAGACGTTGTCGCGACGGGTCAGGTCCCAGCCACTGCTGAAGCCGGTGCTGTAGTCGAGAATCTTTTCGTTGGGGCTCAGTTCGATCTGCGTGGTGATGCCGAGGCCTGTCCGTACGGTGTAGATACGGTCGGGCTGGTATTCATACGGCTGCACCGCGATCGCGGTTCCCGTGGAGGACGGCGCGGGGGTGGTGGTCGGAGTGGTCTCCGCATCGGCCACGGTCAGGACACCCGATAGGGCGAAGCCCAGACTGCAGGCCAGACTCAGCTTGCTGGAACGATTCATTTAACGGCGCCCTCCATTGGCGGCGCGGGTCACGGGACGAGCCGCGGGCGCGGCGGCCTGCGGATACGGAGCGGTCGGACCAGCAGCTTGCGGCTGCGTGGCATAAGCCGCCTCTGACGGAATAGGCGAGGGCGGAATGCCGACGGCCTGCTGAAGCGGGATAGCCTGGGCCTGCGGGGCCTGGCCAGGTACCGGAGCCGGTGCCTGCGGGCCGTATGCACTAGGGACTGCCATCTGCTGCGCGGGTGCACCGTCGGGCGAAACTGCTGCGGGCGCTCCAGCGGCGGGGGCTCCCGGCACAGCGCCCGGAGCTTGCCCTGCAGGATTCGCCGGGGCGTTCGGATCGGTCGATTCTGCAGGCGGGAGTGAGCCGTAGTCGTTGTCGACGCGGTAACCGGTCACCTGGAAGCCCAGCGGATTCTCGATCCGGTTCTGGTCGTCCATGCGCAGGTTGGGTTTGTAGGTGAACGAGATCGTGGCGATCTTGTTGTCCAGCGGATACGTCGACCCATTCACCTTGTCGAACACGTTGCGCTGGAAACGTACCGTCGCGCCTTTGGGTGTCTGGCCGTTCTCACCACCGATCAACGAGATGCTGAGAATCTTCACCCGGATCGCCCGGCTCTTACCGTAGACCTTGTACGGGCTCTGCTCGTTGTTGGCGGCGTGCAGATTCATGTAGGCCTGCGCGACATCGGGCGCAGCCATCGTCAGGACCGTCGGCCAGTCGCGTAGATTTGTCAGAGCAAGGTCATAGGCTTCGCGAGCGAGCACGAAGTGAGCGACGTTGCTGCGGTTGACGGCCTCGCTCGAGGTGATCTGGCGATTCACGACATCGTCGGTGACGCGGGACAAGGAACTCGTTCCCGAGTACGCATCGGCGAGGATGAGATACGGAACTTTTTCCTTCAGCGGCATCATGTACAAAATGCACGCACCGAGCATCACCGAGACGGCGAGTGCGCAAATCGCGACGATCCAGGCGCGCTTTTCGTTTCGCTTGGCTATATCGGCGAGGGTGACTTCAAAGCTGACGCTGTGAGCGACGGCCTGGTCGATCTTCGGCGAACTTTTCTTGTTGAGCATGGGGTCGGCCTGTCCTGTCGTCGCTTACTTGGCGTCCGCATTCGCGGCGACGTGTTCGTCGTTCGCGGGAGCGGCGGCAGGTGTGGGTTCGCTGGTAACGGGAGCCTGGGCGGCGGAGACCTTGGCGCCCGGCGCGGCAGGTGCCGCGACCGGCACGGGCGTGGTGCTGGCGCTCACTTCCTCGACGACCAGTTCCGACCCACTGACGGTCACGGCGACACCTTGCGCGCCATAGATCGTGCTCAGCTGCGCCGCGGCGTCACGCAGCTCCGTGGTGTGAATGCCCGACGCGGCGCGCGTGAGACTGAAGTCGGAACGGAGGCGATAGGCGAGCTTCAGGCCGGTGTCTTTCGTCCACCGCGTCAGCATCGTCTTCAGGGTGCCGTCCATCGGCGCCGCGTAGTACGTGTAAGGCAGGGCGAGCGGGATCTCGACCACTTTGTCGTCGTATTTGTTGACCGGCTTCCAGCGGCCGCCGAAGTCCTTCGCCGCGGGCGTACCGCAGGCGGAAAGGAGCATGGCAAGTGCGGAAACAAGGCCGAGGGCGATGGGATTCAGGGTTCTATTCACGCTTGGCTCGTAAGTCATCGAAAGGCAAAGTGAAAACGTAGGCAGCAGACGTCGCGGCTCATCGCCGAAGGCGAAGCCGGATAGCGTTTACGGCGCTACGAAATGGGCAAGGACGCTGAGCCGGGGGAACGGATCGGCTGCGGCCTGTCGACGTGCCACCACGCGAAACGCGCGGCTTGAGCGATACCCCTGGAACTGACTGGAACGGCGGGCCAACCGGCCCCGAGCGACATGCAAATCATCCATACAACATCCTGTACGAGCGCATTTGCGCCCTTGCATAACGTGCCAGCGAAGAATGGTCGCGCGCCTCATGAGCGATAAGAGCATCGCCCACTTATAGTTGCGTCTTACCGACCGTGTATCCCCACCCCTTTTGGCGGATCCCTGTCCGCGACGTAAACATAACGCAACAAGAAATTTCTGACCAGTGGCCTATGTGTGTGTTTTTGAGGCCTTTGTCACACATTTCTGGCATGTAACATGCGTGAAACGCCTTCTGGCGCGACGCGCGTCACTGCACAAGTGTGCATTGGCGCACCGAATTGCCGGAAATGTGTAAGGCTCGTGAATGTTGCCGTTGTAACCATTTGTCCCGGACATCCGCTTTCCATAAGTTGTCGTTTTTTCGTGTCAGGCGTGCGACACGTCGATGTTTTCAGTGTGTTACGAGCCGCGGTCGAGCGTCGCTGCGAGCGGGGAAATCTCGAGCGATCAAATGGTGACTGAACGAACCACGACCGATGAGTGGCTCTCGCCCATCGCGCGCTGTAGGTGCGTTTCCCCTGAGACGCACGGTCTCGCCCGCGTCCTTTCGATGCGAACCTTAGGGAGCGATCTTTGGGCGGGTAATGGCAACTTATTGAAGCGAAAAAACGTCACCTTATGGTTGTCATGGTAGCGCCATGACACCGTCGCAACAACGCAGGAAGTCATAGAAGTTTTCTCAAAAATTCCTCAACCGTCTCTGTCGTCGGATCGACATCGCAAAGCCCCGGGAGTAGAACCTCTCCCTTTCCCCACAGGACCCGCCCATGGATTCGCCCACCATCCCCTCCGATGCTGACCTCATGGCGTTGGCCCAGGACGTCGCCACCGCCGCCCAGGAACGGCGGGTGATGGTTGCGACGGCCGAGTCGTGTACCGGAGGCTGGATCGCCAAGACGCTTACCGACCTGGCCGGAAGCTCGGCGTGGTTCGAGGCGGGGGTCGTCACGTATAGCTACAGCGCAAAGGAGTCCCTGCTCGGGGTGAACCCGCGAACCCTCGAGCGGACCGGCGCGGTCAGCGAGGAGACGGTGCTGGAGATGGTTTCCGGCGCGCTGGCCCGGTACGGCGCGGGCGTCGCCGTGGCGGTCACCGGTATCGCGGGACCGTCCGGTGGGACACCTGATAAGCCGGTAGGCACGGTATGGATTGGCTGGAAGCGCCGGGGCGGGTACGCCCGCGCCGAACTCTTCCACTTTTCGGGCGATCGCGAGGCCGTCCGCCGACAGACGGTGGCTCGCGCACTTGCTGGAATGACCTCCGAGCTCAGGGGCTGAGCCGGGCCGCCTGTGGCACACTTGGCGATTGCGGATCGCAGTCCCTGAGACCACGGTCGGGCAAGATACTTATCTACACACGAGACCCGGATATGACGATGGACGACAATAAGCGCAAGGCGCTGGCGAGTGCCCTCGGCCAGATTGAAAAGCAGTTCGGCAAGGGTGCGGTCATGCGTCTTGGCGATCGCGCCGACGATACGATCGACACGGTCTCGACCGGTTCGCTCGGCCTGGATATCGCTCTCGGTATCGGCGGCCTGCCGCGCGGTCGCGTTGTCGAAATCTACGGTCCGGAATCCTCGGGTAAGACCACGCTGACCCTGCAGGCCATCGCATCCTGCCAGCGCGCCGGCGGCACGGCGGCCTTCGTCGACGCCGAGCACGCGCTGGACCCGAGCTACGCCGAAAAGCTCGGCGTGAACGTGGCCGACCTGCTGGTCAGCCAGCCGGACACGGGTGAGCAGGCCCTCGAGATCGCCGACATGCTCGTGCGCTCCGGCGCCGTTGACATGGTCGTGATCGACTCGGTCGCCGCGCTCACCCCCAAGGCGGAAATCGAAGGCGAAATGGGCGACTCCCACGTCGGCTTGCACGCCCGTCTGATGAGCCAGGCGCTGCGCAAGCTCACCGCCAACATCAAGAAGACCAACTGCCTGGTCATCTTCATCAACCAGATCCGCATGAAGATCGGCGTGATGTTCGGCAGCCCGGAAACCACCACTGGTGGTAACGCGCTGAAGTTCTACGCCTCGGTCCGTCTCGACATCCGCCGTATTGGCGCGGTCAAGAAGGGTGACGAAGTCATCGGTTCCGAGACCCGCGTCAAGGTCGTGAAGAACAAGGTAGCGCCGCCGTTCCGCCAGGCCGAGTTCGAGATCCTCTACGGCGAAGGCACCTCGCGTGAAGGCGAGATCATCGAGCTGGGCGTGCGCGAGAATCTGATCGACAAGTCCGGCGCCTGGTACAGCTACAAGGGCGAGCGCATTGGCCAGGGCAAGGAAAATGTCCGTCAGTTCCTGCGCGACAACCCGGCCATGGCCAACGAGGTGGACGCCGAATTGCGTTCGCGTCTGCTGGTGAAGGCGGGTCCGAAGGCCGAAGCCTCGACCGAGGCCGACGAGCTTGAGGAAGTCTGATAAAGGCACGGGGCAGGGCGACGGCACGGCCGATCGCCCCACCCGCACCGCCTACGACAAGGCGCTCGGCCTGCTGGCCCGGCGCGAGCACTCCCGCCGCGAACTCAAGCAAAAGCTTGATCGCGGCGGTTTTGCTCGTGAGGAGACCACGGACGCGGTTGCCCGGCTCGGCGACCAGGGCTACCAGGATGACGACCGCTTCGCCGCGTCGCTCATGCGTAGCCGGATAGGCCAGGGTTACGGTCCCGCCCGCATCCGCGCGGAACTGCGCAGCCAGGGCATTGCCGACGCCGTGATCCGCCAGCTGATCGAGTCCGCCGACGTGGATTGGCAGGATCTGGCCTCCACCCAGCTTCGTCGTCGTTACGGTGGGCCCTCCGCGGACCCGGCGGAACGGGTACGACGGGCGCAATTCCTCTTGCGTCGAGGCTTCGCCGCCGCCACAGTACGTGTTCTAACCCACGCCGATGCGGAAGACACCGACGACGATTGAAGGCAGCGAGCCTTGATTCTGGACGGAGCGTCTCCGCGACATGTCTCGCAGCTCCCAAGCCACGATAGCTCATGAAAACCGCCGAAATCCGTTCGACCTTCCTCGACTTCTTCCGTTCCAAGGACCACACCATCGTGCCGTCGGCATCGCTGGTGCCGTCGAACGATCCCACCCTGTTGTTTACCAACTCGGGCATGGTTCCCTTCAAGAACGTCTTCCTTGGCAGCGAAAAGCCGGGTTACGTTCGTGCGGCCGACGTCCAGCGCTGCCTGCGCGCGGGCGGCAAGCACAACGACCTGGATGCCGTGGGCTACACCGCCCGCCATCACACCTTCTTCGAGATGCTCGGTAACTGGTCGTTCGGCGACTATTTCAAGCGCGATGCCATCCGTTACGCCTGGGAACTGCTCACCGGGGTTTACAAACTGCCGGCCGAGCGCCTGTGGGTGACCGTGTATCACACGGACGACGAAGCCTTCGACATCTGGAACAAGGAGGTCGGCGTCCCGGCGGACCGTATCGTCCGCATCGGCGACAACAAGGGCGCGCCCTTCGCTTCCGACAACTTCTGGCAGATGGCCGATACCGGCCCCTGCGGCCCGTGCACGGAGATCTTCTTCGATCATGGTCCCGACGTGGCGGGCGGTCCGCCGGGTTCGCCCGACGAAGATGGTGATCGCTACATCGAGATCTGGAACCTGGTGTTCATGCAGTTCGACCGCGCTCCGGACGGCACGCTGTCGCCGCTTCCGGCGCCTTGCGTCGACACCGGCATGGGCCTTGAGCGCCTGGCTGCCGTGCTCCAGCACGTGCATTCCAACTACGAGATCGACCTGTTCGCCCACCTCATTGCCGAGGCCTCGCGCCTGACCGGCACGGCGGATATGGCGAACAAGTCGCTGCGCGTCATCGCCGATCACATTCGTGCCTGTTCGTTTCTCATCGTCGATGGCGTGCTGCCGTCGAACGAGGGGCGTGGGTATGTGCTCCGTCGCATCATCCGTCGCGCGCTGCGCCATGGCTGGATGCTCGGCGTGCGCGGCGACTTCTTCTGGAAGATGGTCGCGCCGCTGGTCGCCGAGATGGGCGATGCCTATCCGGAAATCGCGAAGAAGCAAGCCTTCGTGGAGCAGGCGCTGAAAACCGAGGAAGAGCGTTTCGGCGAGACGCTCGAGCACGGCATGCGCCTGTTCGACGACGTCGCGGCGAAGTCGGGCCAGATCATTCCGGGTGCCGATGCGTTCCGTCTGTACGACACCTATGGTTTCCCGGTCGACCTCACGGCCGACATCGCCCGCGAACGCGGCATGAGTGTGGATATGGACGGCTTCGAGCAGTCCATGAGCGAGCAGCGCGCGCGTGCCCGTGCAGCCAGCAACTTCGGCAGCAAGGCCCAGTTGCCGGCTGATGTCGCAAGCGCCGTGTCGCCGACCCTCTTCACCGGTTACGACTCGCTCGAACTGACCGACGCGAAGGTGGTCGCCATCGTGCGTGATGGCAAGGCTGTCGATCGGCTCGCCGATGGCGAGGAGGCCTTCCTCCTGCTCGACCGCACGCCGTTCTACGCGGAGTCCGGTGGCCAGGTGGGTGACACCGGCATGATTCGCAATCCGTCGGGCGCCCTCGCGGTGCAGGACACCCAGAAGGTCGGCGGTGCATTCTTCGCGCACTTCGGCAGCTGGCAGGGTTCGGCGCCGCTCGCCAAGGGCGATGTGGTGGGTGCATCGGTGGATGCATCGCAGCGCCAGGCCACGGTTCTCAATCACTCCGCGACGCATCTGCTGCACGCCGCGCTGCGCACGGTGCTGGGCGACCACGTGTCGCAGAAGGGCTCGCTGGTGGCGCCTGAGCGCCTGCGCTTCGACTTCTCGCACTTCAAGCCGGTCACGGCGGAAGAGCTCGCACTGATCGAGCGCATGGTCAACGACGAGGTCCGTCATAACGACCAGGCCGAAGTCCATAGCATGGGCTACGACGAAGCGATCGAGTTCGGTGCGATGGCACTCTTTGGCGAGAAGTACGGCGCCGAGGTTCGCGTGCTGAAGATGGGTGATTTCTCCACCGAACTGTGCGGCGGCACGCATGTGTCGCGCACGGGTGATATCGGCCTGTTCAAGATCGTCTCGGAGTCCGGCGTCGCCGCCGGCGTGCGCCGTATCGAGGCGGTCACGGGTGCGGGTGCGCTCGCGCGGGTCGCTGAGGAAGAGCGCGTCCTGGGCGAAGTGTCCGGCCTACTCGCAGCGACCGGCGACGATGTCGTCGAGAAGCTTCGCCAGATGTTCGACAAGCAGAAAAAGCTCGAGCGCGAGATCGAATCGTTCAAGGCGAAGGCCGCCAGTTCAGCATCGGCGGATCTTGCGACCTCAGCCGTCGATGTTGCCGGTATCAGAGTCGTGGCTGCGCGTCTTGAAGGTCTCGATGCCAAGTCGCTGCGCGACAGCGTAGACGTCCTCAAGCAACAGCTCGGCGATTGCGCCATCATCCTCGCAGGCGCGCTGGACGGTCGCGTTTCGCTGGTCGCGGGCGTAGGCGGTGCGGCGCTTGGTCGCGTAAAGGCGGGTGATCTGGTGGCCGAAGTGGCCTCACGAATCGACGGCAAGGGCGGCGGACGTCCGGACATGGCGCAGGGCGGCGGCGTGGACTCGCCGGCGCTTCCGCAGATCCTTGCGGGCATCCCAGGCTGGATCGAGGCCCGGTTGCACTGAACGAAACCGGCCAGCGTGAACGGCGGCGTGCCGTAAAGGCTCTCCGCCATGCGTTTTATGGCTCCGTGCGTTGCGCCCGCTGGTTTGGCTCGGCTAGTATGATCCGAATGCCGAATGCATTCTTCGGCATCGATCCGCTGGATCGAAATGGCAGGACAGCTGGTCAGCGACACACACAACTAGAGCCGGGGAAGGCAGCTCGGCCTTCGATGGTCGAAACGTCAACCATTGACGGCAAGCACTCGGGGTGAGTTGTCGTTGGTGGGGAAGCCAATACCTGATTTTATGGAGTATCAATCATGCTGATTCTGACCCGCCGGGTCGGTGAAACCCTAATGATCGGCGACGAGGTGACCGTCACTGTTCTGGGTGTCAAAGGTAACCAGGTGCGCATCGGTATCAATGCACCGAAAAACGTCGCGGTTCACCGCGAAGAGATTTACCAGCGCATCAAGAACGAGAACGATCCTGCCGGCCACACCGGGGACGACCAGGACCAGTAAAGCTCTTTACGGCTGATGCAAGGAACAGTATCCTTGCCCGCTCGTTAAGGCACGTTCCTCAACGACGAACGTTCACGGAGAGTTGCCCGAGTGGCCGAAGGGGCTCCCCTGCTAAGGGAGTATAGGGTCAAAAGCCTTATCGAGGGTTCGAATCCCTCACTCTCCGCCAGTTTGCAAAAAGCCCTGTTTTTACAGGGCTTTTTTGTGCCTGCAAGAAACGTAGCGCGCCGTTCGGCATGGCCGCAAAAGAAAAAGCCCACGGAGGGGATCCGCGGGCTTTTCAGGGAATATCCGTCGATGCAAAGGCAGCAGGGGAACCGCCGGTGATGCTTGGGACCAGGCGCCTCACGGCTGCCATGGGAATTACTATACTACCGGGTTTATGAATCGTTCTTAAGTTTGAGAGGAGTGGCCAGGTATACGTCCAGAATGCCGGCAACCAGCTTATAAGGCTGGGAGGCTTGCAGGTTCGTCAGCACGATCACGGTCAGGTGTTCGTCGGGAATCGTGGTGATCCAGACGGCGGCGCCCCCACCGGTGTGCATCGTGACGTGACCCTGCTGGCTGTCGTGCATGAGGGCAAGGCCGAAGTCGCCCGTTTTACCGTCGCTCATCACGTACGGCTTCGCCATCAGGGCGAGGCTTGCGGGCTTGATCACCTTTCCGGTCCAGAGCGCGTTCTCCCAAGTGGACATGGCCTCAATGTTGCCGCTCAGCCCTGCTGCGGGCATCAACCACTCCGTGGCGATCTTCGAGCCGAAGGGATGGATACCGTCGGTCGACATGACCGGTGCGCCCTTCGCATCGAGCTGAAGTTTCGAGTGGTCGGCCGTAGGCTGCAGCGCGGTGTACAGGGAGGCGCGACCCGGAATAAGCGTCCACGTATCGCCCCACTGCAGGCCGGTGATGCCTAGCGGTTTCAGAAGACGGTCGTTGATATAGCTCTCATAAGGCATGCCACTGACACGCGCAATGATCTCCCCGAGCAGCATGAATCCCGTCTGGTTGTAGACCATGGATGCGCCTGGCGCTTTGACCGGCCTGGTCGCAAGCAATGCCATCAGATCAGCACGGGTCCCGGCCAGTGGAAGTACGTTGACGGTGTCGTCCGCGACATTGTCCGGAAGGCCCGATGTGTGGGAAAGGCAATGGCGGATCGTTACGGGAGCCCATGAGGCGGGGAGCTCGGGAAGATACTTCCTGACCGAGTCGTCCAGCGAGATTTTTCCCTGCTCCACCAGCGTCATGATCGCTACGCCAGTGAACTCCTTGGTCGTGGACGCAAGCGGATACAGGGTCGCGTTCGTGGCGGGTACGTTCAGTTCGACGCTGGCAACGCCGTAGCTCTTCTCAAGCACCACCTTGCCGTCCTTGATCACGGCGACGGAGGCGCCAGGCGTGTGGCGGGCGGCCATGTCCTTCGCCACAACGTCATCGACCTGCATCGCCATGGAGGTGCCCGCGTGCGCCGCCTGCGCATGCCAGAGCGCGAAGGTCATCAACATGCCTATGAAGTTCCTGACCATGGCGCCCCCCTCCGATGAATGACGGAATGCATCGTAGGAGGGTAGTAAGGACGGCGTACGTGCCGGTGGGCCTCCGTACTTTCGGCACATGGGCGAGTGGCCCAAAGAAAAAGGCCCTGAAAGCTCGCTTGACGCGGTTTTCAGGGCCTGATTTCTTCGAATATTGGTCGGGGAGACAGGATTCGAACCTGCGACTTCTACGTCCCGAACGTAGCGCTCTACCAGGCTGAGCTACACCCCGACGGGAGCCGCGTATATTAGCCATGACCCTGCCGATTCGCAACAGGTCGTCGCATCTTTTTTACAAATGCCTGACAGGGCGCCATGAGCGCGGGGCGGCCGGCGGCCATCTGCTAATCTATGCGGCTGCCGCGTGGCGGCCTCCGTATAGCCTGTCCGAAGAGGAATTGCATGGCACTCACCCCGGCCCGCACCATGCCTGGTGTCCTCGAGCTTCTTCCGCTCGACCAGATCGCCTTCCAGCGCATGCTGGACACGATTCGCCGTAACTACGAGCGATTCGGCTTCCTGCCGATCGAGACGCCGGTGATCGAGCATAGCGATGTGCTGCTGACCAAGAGCGGCGGTGAGACGGAGCGCCAGGTGTATTTCGTCCAGTCGACGGGCGCCCTCGGCGCGGCGGAGAAGGGTGGTGTGCCCGAACTGGCCCTGCGTTTCGACCTGACCGTGCCGCTGGCGCGTTATGTCGCCGAGCACGAGCACGATCTCAGCTTCCCGTTCCGCCGTTACCAGATGCAGCGCGTCTACCGCGGCGAGCGTGCGCAGCGCGGTCGCTTCCGTGAGTTCTATCAGTGCGACATCGATGTGATCGGCAAGGATTCGCTGTCGGTGCGTTACGACGCTGAAATTCCGGCGGTGATCTACAGCGTGTTCCGCGAGCTCAACATCGGCGCGTTCACCATCCAGCTCAATAACCGCAAGCTCATGCGTGGCTATTTCGAGAACCTCGGTGTCAGCGACGCCGAGCAGCAGATGCTGGTGCTGCGCGAAGTGGACAAGCTCGACAAGCGCGGCGCCGACTACGTGCGCGAGACGCTCACCGGCGAGGCCTTTGGCCTGTCCGCGGAGGTGGCGGACAAGATCCTCGCTTTCGTCCAGGTGCGTTCGACGTCCGTGGACGATGCCTTCGCCAAGCTCGATGCCTTGGGCACCGGTTCGGAAACCTTCGAGCAGGGCCGCGCCGAGCTGAAGGAAGTCCTGGCGATGATCCGCGACTTCGACGTTCCGGAAACGCATTTTGCGCTGAACCTTTCCATTGCCCGCGGCCTGGATTACTACACCGGTACGGTCTACGAGACGACGCTCAACGATCACCCGGGCATTGGCTCGATCTGTTCGGGCGGTCGTTATGAGAATCTCGCCGGTCAGTACACCAAGTCGCACCTGCCGGGCGTGGGCATCTCGATCGGATTGACGCGCCTGTATTGGCAGTTGCGCGACGCCGGGCTGATTTCGACCGCGCAGAGCACGGTGGACGTGCTGGTCACCCAGATGGACGCCGCCCAGTTGCCGGCCTACCTGACGCTCGCCACGGAACTGCGCAACGCCGGCATTGCCACCGAGGTCGTCCTCGAAGGCAGCAAGTTGGGCAAGCAGTTCAAGTACGCCGACCGCGCGGGTATCCGCTTCGTCATCGTCCTGGGCGAAGACGAGATCGCCAAGGGCGTCGTCACGGTGAAAGACCTTCGCCGCGAAGACCAGTTTGAAGTCGCCCGCACGGAGCTGGTCAAGACCCTGCGCGTCGAACTGGCCCAGGCCGACATCGGTCGCTGAGCCGCTCCATCCCCCACCTCCCTTTTGCACGGCCTAAGTCCCCATGATCAGCAGCATTCTTCTCGACGGGCGTAGCCTCACACGCGGCCAGGTCGCCGCCATTGCTCGTAAGGGCTTCACCATCCGTCTGGATGACGCGCAGCTCGTCAAGGTGAAGCGCGCTGCGGACTTCCTCGCCGAGAAAGTCGGTGGTGGTGAGCCGATTTACGGCGTGACCACGGGCTTCGGCAGCAATGCCGACAAGCTGCTCGGCGCGCACCGCGTGCGCGATGAGCTGCCGGGCGGCAACCCGGAGCCGCGCGAAGGCACGTTGCTGGAAGAACTGCAGCACAACCTGATCATTACCCACGCCGTGTGCGTGGGTAAGCCGTTCGGCGAGGACGTCGTGCGCGCCATGCTCGCCATTCGCGTGAACACGCTGATGAAGGGGCATTCGGGTATCCGCGTGGAAACCCTGCGCGCTCTGGCCGAGCTTCTCAACCGCAATGTCATCCCGGTCATTCCGGAGAAAGGCTCGGTCGGCGCCAGCGGCGATCTCGCGCCGCTCTCGCACCTGGCCATCGTGCTGCTCGGCGGCGGCGAAGCCTTCTATGAGGGCGTGCGCATGCCCGGCGCCCAGGCGCTGGCCAAGGCTGGTCTCGAGCCGGTGCGCCTGTCGTTCAAGGAAGGCCTGGCCCTGAACAACGGCACCACGCAGATGCTCGCCACGGGCGTGCTCGCGCTGGACACCATGGACATGCTGATCCGCACGGCCGACCTGGCTGCCGCGATGACGCTGGATGCCTTCGCCGGCCGCACGGGTGCCTACGCTGAACAGGTCCATGCCCTGCGTCCGCATCCGGGGCAGGTCGAGACGGCAAAGCAGATCAGCCGCCTGCTCGAAGGCTCCACCCTGGCGGATATTGCCTATCACATGGTTCCGCGGTTCAAGCCGTGGCTGGCCGATTCCTGGTCCGAGCCTTCCGACCAGGCCTATCGCTTCGATATCAGCTGGGACTGGGTCCCTGCCACCCAGCGCCATGGCAAGGAAGCGTTCTACTCGCGCTTCCTTCCGTTCAAGGGCGGCAAGAAGCACCAGCCGCAGGATGCGTACTGCCTGCGTTGCGCACCGCAGGTGCACGGCGCCGTTCGCGATGCCTGGGAGCAGGCCTGCCGCGTGTTCGACATCGAACTGAATGCGGTCACCGACAACCCGCTGGTCTTCCCGGACGCCGAGAATGCCCAGGTGATCGAAGACCAGGTGATCTCGGCCGGCCATTTCCACGGCATGCCGCTCGCCCTGGCGATGAGTTACGTGAAGGCAGCGATTCCCGTGCTCGCCTCGATTTCCGAACGCCGCACCGCGAAGCTGGTCGACCCGGCCAATAACGATGGCCTGCCGGCGTTCCTCATCGGCAACGAGGACGCGACCGATTCCGGCTTCATGATCGTGCAGTACACCGCGGCGGCCCTGGTCAACGACCTCGCGACGCGCGCGCACCCGGCCTCGGTTTACTCCGTGCCGACCAGTGCCAACGCGGAGGACCACGTGTCCATGGGTGCCAACGAGGCACGCCACGTTCTCGAAATGACCGAAGACCTCGGCCACGTGCTTGCGATGGAGTTGTACACGGCCGCGCAGGCGTTGGAATACCGCCAGGACATGCTCAACGCCGCGCGGACCCTGGCCCATCGTGGCGACTGGGAAGCCCTGGCGGCGAAGATCAACGGCGCGCCGCGCAGCGATTCGCCGCACTACGCACGTTTCGAGAGCGAAGTGCGGGCGCTCATGGATGCGCTGGCGCGCGCCGAGGATTTCCACGGTGGCGTCGCGGTGCGTGCCGCCCTGTCCACCCTGCGCGAGCACATCGCCTTTATGCAGCGCGACCGCGCGATGGACGGCGACGTGCGCCTGATGTGCGAACTGGTGGCCTCCGGCCGCCTGGTCGCCTGAGCAGGCGCTACAGCGCGAAGAATCGCAGACTGGCCGCCGCCTCGATCGCCGGCGACCAGTCCTCGAGCATGCCGGCGCGGATGCCGGCCAGGTATTGGTAGAGCTGGGCGTCGTTGATGAGGCCCAGCTTGGCCATGGCCGAGCGTTTCTGTCGACTGATGGTCTTCAGGCTGCGTCCCATCGAGGCGGCGATGTCCACCAGTCCGTAACCCTGAGCATAGGCGCGTAACACCTCTACCTCGCGTGGCGACAGCCGCGTGGCGAGGTCGTCGGCGTTGTCTGCGCAATCCGCTTCGTGGAACAGGCGCCGAACGGCCGGGCTCAGGTATGAGCGTCCGACCTCCGCCGCGTGCACTGCCACCGGGACATCGCGGAGGCTGGTCCGTTTGTCGAAGATGGCAGCCACGCCCACGTCCAGCAGGGTGCGCAGGATGGCGGGATTGGACAGCATGGTGAGCACGACGATGCCGGTATCCGGTCGAAGGGCGCGGATGCGGCGGATCATCGGCATGCCGTCGGGCTGGCTGCCCTCGGGCATGGAGAAGTCGGTGACGACGACGTCGCAAGGGTGGTCGGTGAGGGCGTCGAAGAGGGCATCGGTATCGTGGGCGCGCGCAACCACCTGGTAGCGGTGCGACTTCAGGATGGTCTCGACACCCGCGACAACGACCGGATGATCGTCGGCAATGATCACGGTGCTCTGCATGGCGGGGGCTCGCGAGGGTGGAAATGCCGCCATCTTGTCGAGCAGCCTTGGCGCGGTATATGGAAGAAAAGCGCAATTGCATGTCGGCGCTTGCCACGTCGGAGTTGTCGCGTTACGATGAGTTATCGTATTAACGCGTTAGTACACTATGAAGCGACGCTCGATCAACCCCGAAATGCCGGCCAACTCGGCCGAGACCAGCCTCTGCGAGGCCCTGCTTGGGCTCTCAGGCGTGGATGAGATGCGCGCGTTCCTCCACGATCTCTGTACCCCCGCCGAAATCGAGGTGATGGTCGACCGCTGGCGGGTGGTTCCTTTCCTCCTGGAAGGGCGGTCGTACCGTGAAATTCACGAGCGCACGTCGGTGAGCATCACGACCATCGGCCGTGTGGCGCGCTATCTCAACCAGGGCAGTGGGGGCTACATGGCCGCCGCCGCGCGTCGCAACCTTGCAGGTGTCGCATGAAGCCGCGCGATCGCCTGCGCATCGCCATGCAGAAGTCCGGCCGGTTGACCGATCCCGCGCAGGAATTGCTCGCGCGCTGCGGCCTGAAGTTTCGGCAGAGTCGCGACAAGCTGTTCTGCTTCGGCGAGGGCGAGCCGGTGGATCTCCTGCTCGTTCGTGATGACGATATCCCGGGCCTGATCGCCGAAGGTGTTTGTGACCTCGGCATCGTCGGCCGCAACGTACTTCGCGAATTCCAGCTGACCAACCCGGAGACGGGTATCGGCATGGACGAGCTGCGGCCGCTCGGCTTCGGGCACTGCCGCCTGTCCATCGCCGTGCCCCAGGAGGATGCCTACGACGGTCCCGCCCAGCTTCACGGGCAGCGCATCGCCACCTCCTACCCGGGCCTCCTGGGTGAATGGCTGCGAAGCAACGGCGTCGACGCGAAGGTCGTCATGCTCGCCGGTTCGGTGGAAATCGCGCCGCGCCTCGGCACGGCCGATGCGATCTGCGACCTGGTCTCCAGCGGCGCGACCCTGGTCGCCAACCAGTTGCGCGAAGCCGTCGTCGTGGTGGAGAGCGAAGCGGTGCTGGCCGGCCGTCGCGAACTCCCGTTGGACGAGCGTGGCGAGATCGCCGAACTGCTCCTGCGCCGCCTCGATGGCGTTATCCAGGTACGTGACTCGCGGTTGATCCTGATGCAGGCGCCGCGCGACGCATTGGCGGCCATCACGCGCCTCCTGCCGGGCCTGCCCATCCCCACGCTCACGCCGGTGGATGGCGCGCCCGACCAGGTGGTGCTGCAGGCCTTGTGTGCCGGCTCGGTGAGCTGGCGCCAGTTGGAAGATATGAAGCGAGCCGGCGCCCGCGACATGCTCGTGCTGCCGGTGGAGAAGATGCTGGCATGAAACGAATCGTCTGGAAGGGCCTCGACGAGGCCGGACGCAACGCGGCGCTCGCACGGCCGATGCAAGCGCGGGCGAGCAGCCTGCGCGAGGGCGTCGAGTCGATCATCGCGGACGTACGCACTCGCGGCGACACTGCGCTCATCGAGTTGACGGCACGCTACGACGGCAGCACGCTCGACACACTGGCCGTGACCGAGGCGGAATTCGCGGCGGCGGAAGCACGCTTGCCCGATGAGCTGAAAGCGGCGGTGCTCGAAGCGGCCGCTCGTATCGAGCACTTTCATCGTGCCGCCGCGCCGACGCCGGTGAGCGTCGAGACAGCGCCCGGCGTCACGGTGGAGCGCGTGTTGCGGCCGATTCGCCGGGTCGGGCTCTACGTGCCCGCCGGCGGTGCGCCGTTGCCGTCGACCGCGATCATGCTCGGCGTGCCGGCCGCCATCGCCGGCTGCCGTGAGGTGGTGCTCTGCACGCCGGTGCAGGCCAACGGTCGCTGTGACGATGCCGTCCTGTTCGCAGCGAAAGCTACCGGCGTGCACCGTGTTTTCAAGCTCGGCGGCGCGCAGGCGATCGCCGCGATGGCCTACGGCACCGCTTCCGTGCCTCGTTGCGACAAGATCTTTGGCCCCGGTAACGCCTGGGTCACCGAAGCCAAGCTGCAGGTGGCCGGCGACCCGGCCGGCGCCGCGATCGACATGCCGGCGGGGCCGTCCGAGGTTCTCGTCATTGCCGACGCCGATGCAGATCCCCGGTTCATCGCTGCCGATCTTCTCTCGCAGGCCGAGCACGGCCCGGACTCGCAGGTGCTCCTGGTCAGCCCGTCGACGGTGCAACTCGATACCGTGGCCATCGAGGTCGAACGACAGCGCCGCGAACTTCCGCGCGCCGACGTGGCGGCCACGGCGTTGAGCGAGAGCCGGCTGATCCTCGTCGACGACCTCGACGAGGCGATCGAAGTCAGCAACCGCTATGCCCCGGAACATCTCATCATCCAGACCGTCAACCCGCGCGCCTTGCTCGAGGGCGTGGAATCGGCCGGCTCGGTCTTCCTCGGTGAATGGACGCCGGAGTCGGTCGGCGATTACTGCAGCGGCAGCAACCATGTGCTGCCAACGTACGGCTATGCGCGCAGCTACAGCGGCGTTTCGGTCGCCAGCTTCCAGAAACAGGTGACGGTGCAGGAACTCTCCGCCCAAGGCCTGCGTAACATCGGTCCCTGCGCGGCGATCCTTGCCGAAGCTGAGCAACTCGAAGCCCACCGCCGGGCCGTCACCCTGCGACTCGCCGCCATGGACGCCGCCGCATGAGCATTCTCGATCTCGCACGTGCCGATATCCGCGCGCTCGCACCGTACTCCAGTGCCCGGATGGAAGCCCAAGGGGGCACGGTGTTGCTCAACGCGAACGAATCCTCGCGGCCACCGAATATTCCCGGCGGGGAAGGGCTCAATCGCTACCCCGATCCGCAACCGCGCGGACTCGTGGCGACGCTCGCCGACCTCTATGGAACGACGGACGATCGCGTGCTCGTTACCCGTGGAAGCGACGAATCGATCGACCTGCTCGTACGCGCCTTCTGTCGCGCAGGCGAAGACGCCGTGCTCATATCGCCGCCGACGTTCGGCATGTATGCGGTGTGCGCGCGTATCCAGGGGGCGGCCGTGATCGAGTCGCCGCTCAGCCGCAACGGCGTGCTCGACATCGACGCGCTTCTCGACGCGGTGACGCCCGCCACGCGTATCGTCTTCGTCTGCACGCCGAACAACCCCACCGGCAACCTCATCGATCGCGGCGATCTGGAACGCATCGCGAAGGCGCTCGAAGGCCGCGCGCTCCTGGTCATCGACGAGGCCTATGCGGAATACAGCGGCCTCGCCAGCGCAGCCTCGCTGATCGACACTTACGACAACGTGGCGGTGTTGCGCACGCTGTCCAAGGCCTGGTCGTTGGCTGGCGCTCGTGTGGGTGCCTGTATCGCGCGGCCCGAAGTGATCGGACTGCTTCGTCGGATCATTCCCCCGTATCCCTTGCCGTCGCCGTGCGTGGATGCCGCCATGGGTGCGCTGTCGTACGAAGGGCGTCGCTTGCAGCGTCACCATCTGCACGAAATTCTCAACGAGCGCGCTCGCATGCTCGTTACCTTGCGTCAGATGCCCGGCGTGCGGGAGGTGATGCCTTCGTACGCTAACTTCCTGGCTGTGCGTTTCGACGATGCGGCAGGAACCTATCGTCGCCTGCTCGCCGCGGGCGTGGTCGTCCGCGACGTGTCGAAATACGCGGGACTGGAAGACGCCCTGCGCATCACTATTGGTACCGGCAACGAGAACGACCGCGTGCTCGCGGTGTTGCGCGCGGGAGCGCCTGCATGAGCCGCAAGATCCTCTTCGTCGATCGCGACGGTTGCCTCATCGAGGAGCCGGCCGACCAGCAGATCGACAGCTATGAGAAGCTGGCCCTGATGCCCGGGGTGATTGCCGCCTTGCAGCGCTGTGTGGCCGCGGGCTATGAGCTGGTGATGGTGACCAATCAGGACGGCCTCGGCACGCCTTCGTTTCCGCAAGCGTCGTTCGATGGGCCGCACGCCTTGCTGTTGAACATCTTCGCCTCGCAGGGCATCACTTTCCGCGAGCAGCTGATCGATCGCAGTCTGCCGCATGAACATCGCGACACGCGCAAACCAGGCACGGGCCTGGCGCGGCACTGGCTGGCGGACGATAGCTGGAGCCGCTCGCAGTCCGCCATGATCGGCGATCGCGAGACCGACCTGGCCTTCGCCGCCAACCTCGGTGTACGCGGTTTCCGTGTGGGCGCTGAGGGCGCGAGCTGGGCCGAGGTGGCGCACGCGCTGCTCGATGCACCACGCACCGCCGAGGTGCTTCGCAAGACCAAGGAAACCTCGATACGCGTGCATGTGGATCTGGACCGTATCGCCGAACCGAACGTGCGCACCGGCCTGGGTTTCTTCGACCACATGCTGGAGCAGATCGGCAAGCACGGCGGATTCGCCCTGAGCCTGACCTGCGACGGGGATACCCATATCGATGAACACCACACCATCGAGGACTCCGCGCTCGCCCTCGGCCAGGCCTTGCGCCAGGCGTTAGGCGACAAGCGTGGCATCGGTCGCTATGGCTTCGCGCTGCCGATGGACGAGAGCGCGGCGCGCGCCGAGCTGGACCTGTCGGGGCGGCCGTACTTCGTCTTCGAGGGCCATTTCCCGCGCGATCGCGTCGGTGATGTGCCGACCGAACTGGTGCCTCACTTCTTCCGTTCGCTTTGCGAAACCCTGGGCGCGAACCTGCACCTCACCGTGCACGGGGAGAACGCTCACCACATGGTCGAAGGCTGTTTCAAGGTCGTCGCGCGCACGCTTCGACAGGCGATCCGCCGCGAAGGCGCCGAGCTGCCGAGCACCAAGGGAAGCCTCTGATGAGCGTGGTTCTCGTCGATGCGGGCGGCACCAACATCGGCTCCGTGCGCTATGCCTTGCAGCGCCTCGGTACCGATGCCGAACTCACCTCGGACGCGGCACGCATCCGCGCGGCCAGCCACGTGATCCTTCCTGGCGTGGGCGCCGCGGCACCGGGCATGCGCATGCTGCGCGAGGCAGGCCTGGTCGAGGTATTGCGCGGATTGAAACAACCCGTGCTCGGCGTCTGCCTGGGCATGCAACTGCTCTGCGAGCGCTCGGAAGAAAGTGACACGGAATGCCTCGGTGTGATCCCGGCGACGGTGACGCGTTTCGCCGGAGCACCTGGTCTGCGCGTGCCGCACATGGGTTGGAATACGCTGCAGGTGACCGTGCCTCATTGCCTCACCGCAGGGCTGCGCGAGGGCGATACCGCGTACTTCGTTCACAGCTTCGCCGTCCCGACAGGCGACTACACACTGGCCGCAAGCGAGCACGGTACGCCGTTCTCGGCTGTGGTCGCTTCCGGCAACTTCATGGGTATGCAATTCCACCCCGAGCGTTCGGCCGGTGTGGGTGCCCAGCTCCTGCGGAACTTCCTCGCCCTATGACTTTACCGATTCCAGCCATCGACCTGCGCGAAGGCAAGGTTGTTCGTCTGTTCAAGGGTGACTATGCCCAGCAGACCACCTTCGCCTTCGAGCCCGAAGCACTGGCGGCTCGGTATGCCGACGAAGGGGCGACGTGGCTGCATGTCGTCGATCTCGATGGCGCGCGTTCGGGCCATTTCGAGAACCTGTCCACGATCGCCGGGGTCGCTTCGAGCGGTCGCCTCCGGGTGCAGGCGGGTGGTGGTATTCGTGACGAGGAGGGCGTACGCCGTCTCCTGGATGCGGGCGTGGAGCGTGTCGTCGTCGGCAGCGTCGCCATCCGCGATCCTGAAGCGGTGGCCGCCTGGATAGGTCGCTACGGCGCCGAGCGCATCGTGCTCGCCCTGGACACGCGTTTTCGCGATGGCCTTTGGAAGCTGCCCAGCGCTGGCTGGACCGCGGACGAGGTGCACACGCTCGACGATCTCGTGCCCTGGTACGAAGCCGCCGGCGCGCGCCACCTCCTGTGCACCGACATCGACCGCGACGGCACCATGAGCGGCCCGAACCTCGCCCTCTATCGCCATCTTGCCTCGCTGGCGCCGGGCCTCGATGTACAGGCCTCGGGTGGCGTGAAGTCACTCACCGACGTCACCGATCTTGCATTGCAAGGCGTGGCCGGCATCATCCTTGGCCGCTCGCTGCTCGAAGGCGCTTTCGCCTTGCCTGAAGCGATCGCGACGGCAGAAAAGGCAAACGCGACATGCTGAGCCGCCGTATCGTTCCCTGCCTCGACGTTCGCGACGGACAGGTCGTCAAGGGCGTGCGCTTCCGCGATCACGTCGTCGTCGGCGAGATCGTCGAACTGGCCCTGCGTTATCGCGACGAGGGTGCCGACGAACTCGTGTTTTACGACATCACGGCCAGTCCGGAAGGGCGCCGTGTGGACCGCGACTGGGTGGAGCGCGTGGCGCGCGAAATCGACATTCCGTTCTGTGTCGCCGGCGGCATTCGCTCCGTGAACGATGCGCGCGACGTGCTGCACGCCGGTGCCGACAAGATCTCGATCAATTCACCCGCCCTGGAGCGCCCGGCGCTTGTGAGCGAGATCGCCGATGCCTTCGGTGTGCAGTGTGTCGTCGTGGGTGTCGACAGCTTGCGCGACGAGGACGGCGAATGGCGCGTACGCCAGTACACGGGGGATCCGTCGCGAACGCGGGCCCTGCGCAAAGGTACGCTCGAATGGATCGAGGAAGTGCAGGCGCTCGGCGCTGGTGAAATCGTCCTGAATTGCATGGGCACCGATGGCGTGCGTCGCGGTTACGACATCGAGCAACTGAAGGCGGCGCGGGCGATCAGCCACGTGCCGCTTGTCGCCTCCGGTGGAGCGGGTACGCCCATGCACTTCGCCGACGTATTCAAGCAAGCCGACGTGGACGCCGCGCTTGCCGCAAGCGTTTTCCACACCGGTGACATCGGCATTCCCGCGCTCAAGCGCGAACTGCGCACGCAGGGTATCGAGGTAAGGCTATGAACGACGTGACTCCCGATTTCGCCAAGGGCGATGGCCTGCTCCCGGCGATCGTCCAGCACGCGCAGTCGGGCGAAGTGCTGATGCTCGGCTATATGGATGAAGCCGCACTGGCGAAGACGCGCGCGAGCGGATTGGTGACTTTCTTCAGTCGTAGCAAGCAGCGTTTATGGACGAAGGGCGAGACCTCGGGCGACTCGCTGGCCCTGGTCGATATCCGCCTGGACTGCGACGCCGACACGTTTCTCGTGCGCGCCCTGCCGGCGGGCCCTACCTGTCACACCGGTACGTCGAGTTGTTTCGGCGATGACGTGAAGCCGACGCTCGGCTTTCTCGCCGAACTCGACGCGCTGGTCGCATCGCGGCACGCCGAACGGCCCGACAGCAGCTACACGACGACGCTGTTCGATGGCGGTATTCGCCGCATGGCGCAGAAAGTGGGGGAGGAGGGTGTCGAGACGGCGCTTGCCGCGGTCGCCGAAGGCGACGACGCCCTGATCGGCGAGGCCGCCGATCTGGTCTTTCATCTGATGGTGGTGTTGCGCGCGCGCGGCATCGGTTTCGATGCCGTGGCGGAAAAGCTAGCTGCCCGACACGCAGGCAGCTAATTGTAGGAGCCGATTCATCGGCGATCCCGCGGCAGCGGGCCAGGTCATCGCGACCTGGTTTTCGCCGATGAATCGGCTCCTACAGGTCCTGATTAACGGTTGCCGCCGCGGTTTCCACCGCCGCCGCTGCGATTGCCGCCACCGCCACCGCCGCCGGGACGGCCACCGCCACCGGGACGACCGCCCGGACGTGCGCCACCGCCGCCGCCCGGGGCACGATTGCCACCGCCGCCGCTACGGTTGCCGTTGGCGCCGCCGCCGCTGGCGCGATTGCCACCGCCGCCACCGGCCGCGCGGTTGCCGCCGAAGCCGCCACCGCCACCCGGGGCGCGATTGCCGCCACCGCCCGGTGCGCCGCCCGTACGCGGGCCACGATTACCGCCGCCACCGCCGTCGAAGCGTGCGCCGCCGCCGGTACGATTGCCGTCGGCACGACCCGGACCGCCCTGGCCCGGCGCGCGATTGCCGCCGCCTGCACCCGGGCCGCCAGCACGGCCGGCCGGACGCGGACCACGGTTGCCCGGTGCGCCGCCTGCTGCATTTCCGCCACCGGTGCGGCTGTCGCCGGCAAACCAGGTGCGAGGCGACGGCAGTTCCTGGCCCGGCGCGACGCGACGCGAGCGCTGGCCACCGGCCGCACCACCGCCCCGCTCGGGACGAGCGACATTGCCGTTTACTTCGCGGCGCGGTGCGCCGCCCTGGCCACCGCCGCCACCCGGGCGACCACGACCACCGCCAGCGCCACCCCGGCCGCCACGCGGATTGTCATCGCGCAGGCGATCGAAAGCGGTGAGCTCACGGGCTTCGTCGTGACGACCCGAGCTCCAGGCACCTGCCGGACGACCGTCCGGCTTGTACTCGGTCACATGACGCGGGGCGCGACGCTGATGCACGACGGCGCTCAGGGTGAGCACGGCGCCCGGGGCGCCGAGGCCTGCGCGCGTGCGCAGTTCCTTGATCGCGGCTTCGTCGAGATTGTCGCTGTCGCCGCGACGGAGGGCGCGCGGAAGCTCCACGGTGCCGTAGCGGATGCGCTTGAGGCGGCTTACCAGGAAACCCTGCGAATCCCACAGGCGACGGACTTCGCGGTTGCGACCTTCGCGAATGGTGACGCGGAACCAGCTGTGGCTACCGCCGCGGCTGATCGTGGCGATCTCGTCGAAGCGGGCGGGGCCGTCTTCGAGTTCGACACCCGCCTTCAGGCGTTCGATGGTCTCGTCGGGCACCTCGCCATGGACACGGCAAAGGTACTCGCGCTCGAGGCCGCTCTTGGGATGCATCAGCGCGTTGGCAAGTTCGCCGTCGGTGGTGAGCAGGAGCAGGCCGGTGGTGTTTATGTCGAGGCGACCCACGGCGACCCAGCGCGCACCCTTCAGGCGCGGCAGCTGTTCGAACACGGTGGGACGGCCTTCGGTGTCTTCGCGAGTCGTTACCACGCCTTCCGGCTTGTGATAGACGATCACTTCGGCGTCGTTACGGCTGTCGGTGGCGACGACGAACTGCTTGCCGTCGACGACTACGCGATCACCGGCATGGACGCTCGAGCCGATGGTGGCGGCGGTGCCGTTGACTTCGACTTCGCCCGCCTGGATGCGCTGTTCGAGCATGCGGCGCGAGCCGAGGCCGGCGTTGGCCAGGACTTTGTGCAGGCGCTCTTCGAGCACGGTGCCATCGTCGGGACGGCTTTCGCCGCGCTTAAGGGATAGAACGGAACGTTGCGGCGCACTCATGCGCGTGACTCCTCAGTATCTTCTTCGGCATCGTCTTTGGCGACGTCGCCTTCGGGGTTCTCTGCCTCTTCGGCAGTGGCGGAAGCCGCGGCGACGTCGTCGCCGGCAGGCAGCTGGTTCGCGATCTCGACCTCATCGTCCTGTGCGGACGGGGCCTCGATGGCGGGTGTTTCTTCGATCGTCATGGCCTCGGCCACGACATCATCGGTGTCTTCGGTATTCGTGGGGCTTTCGTTGTCCGGATCGATCGACAGGGTGGCACCGACGCGTGCGTGCGCGGGAATACCATCACCTTCGAACCGCAATTGCGGGTTGATGTCTTCGAGGTCGCGAATCTCCGAAAGCGGGGGCAGGGCATCCAGCGACTTCAGGCTGAAGTAATCGAGAAATCCCCGGGTGGTTCCGAACAGGGCCGGCTTGCCGGGAACATCGCGATGGCCGACGACGCGGATCCATTCGCGTTCCTCGAGCGTCTTGATGATGTTCGAGGAGACCACCACGCCACGGATCTGTTCGATTTCCGGGCGGGTAATCGGCTGGCGGTAAGCGATCAGGGCCAGCGTTTCGAGCAGTGCGCGGGAATAGCGACTGGGTTTTTCGGACCACATTCGCGACACCCAGCCATGAACATCCCGACGGACCTGGTAACGCCAGCCCGACGCGACTTCGATCAACTCGACGCCGCGACCGTCGCAGTCGTGCGTGAGGGAGGCGAGCGCGACCACGATATCGTCCGTGGTCACTTCGTCCTCGTCGCCGAAGATCGCCTTCAACTGCGCGATCGTCATCGGCTGGGTCGACGCCAGCAGCGCCGCTTCCACGATGGGTTTCAGTTGTTCGGGTTGCATAGGCCTTCGGGTTTACCGCGCGTATGGCGCGGATCGGTTCGATGTTCGTGGCCCTCATGGGCCTTCAGGCGAGCGCCTCTTCGGGCTCGGCATCACTCAGTACCTTCGTCTTCAGGTAAATCGGCCCGAGGGCTTCTTCCTGGACGATCTCGACGAGCATTTCCTTGGCCAGTTCGAGCATGGCGAGGAAGGTGACAACGACCCCGAGTCGACCTTCCGTCACGTCGAACAGCGTTTCAAAACGGTGGAACCCGCCGCGACCCAGCGACTCGAGCAGGTCGCCCATGCGCTGGCGCACGCTGAGCGGTTCGCGCTGGATCGCATGGTGCGTGAACAGATCGGCCCGACCGAGCACGTCCTTGAGCGCGAGCAACATCTCCTTGAGGTCCAGCGGGGGTGGTACCCGCACCACGTTGTGTTCGCCGACGAAGGCATGCACCACGGTGGTATCGCGTTCCAGGCGCGGCATCTCTTCGATATCGGCCGCAGCCCGCTTGAAGCGTTCGTATTCCTGCAGGCGGCGAACCAGCTCCGCTCGCGGGTCGTCTTCCAGGCCTTCCTCGGCCGGCGGCCGGGGCAGCAGCAACCTGGACTTGATCTCCGCAAGGATCGCGGCCATCAGCAGGTATTCCGCCGCGAGCTCCAGTCGCATCACCTCGCGCATCATGTCGATGTAGTCCATGTACTGCCGGGTGATTTCGGCGACAGGGATGTCGAGGATGTCCAGATTCTGCCGGCGGATCAGGTAAAGCAGCAGGTCGAGTGGCCCTTCGAACGATTCGAGGATGACCTCGAGCGCGTCCGGCGGAATGTACAGGTCCTGCGGCATTTGCATCACTGCCTGCCCGCGCACGAGCGCGAGGGGCATTTCCTGCTGCTGCGGGACACCTGCAAAGGCACCCTGGGTTTTTTCGACCACCTGAACTTCGGTTGTCTCGTTAGTCATCGGCACACGTCAGAAGGGTCGCGACTGCGACCAGGAACGTAACAATCGATGCCGTCCGGCGGCTATACCGCCACCTCGCCCGGCATGCCACGCATCGTCGCTGACGAGCGAAGGGCATTGCCGCTGGACACCCCAGGAGGGTCACCGCCTGTGAAAGATCGTCGGGAGCGGTCCGCTCACGGTCCAGAACCACGGACCGGTGAGGGCATGACGCCCGAATAAGTTCACCCGATTGACGACAGGGTATCGCCTGCGCCCGCCCAAGTCCAGCGGGCTGCCTGCCGGGTGCCCCACGGTTCCGGCACAATATCGCTCATGCAGCAGGCCCCCCGCGCGATCATCCATGTCGACATGGACGCTTTCTATGCGTCCGTGGAGGAACTGGACGACCCCAGCCTGGTCGGCAAGCCGGTGATCGTGGCCGGCCTGGGGCGTCGCGGGGTGGTTTCTACCTGTAACTACGTGGCCCGCACGTATGGGGTCCGGTCGGCCATGCCCACCTCCGAAGCGCGTCGCCGCTGCCCCGACGGCATCTATATCTTTCCCCGTCACGCCCGTTACGCCGAAATTTCTGAGATCGTCTTCTCGGTGTTCGGTGAGGTCACGCCGATGATCGAGGGCCTCTCGCTGGACGAGGCTTTCCTCGACGTCACTGCCAGCCTGCGATTGTTCGCCTCGATCGAGGCCATTGGCCGTCGGGTCAAGCAGGCCATCCGTGAGCGCACGGGCCTGAACGCCTCGGTCGGCATGGCGCACAACAAGCTGTTGGCCAAGCTGGCCAGTGAGCTGTCCAAGCCGGATGGGTTCCTGCACATCCATCCCGAGGAAGTGCAGGGCTACCTCGATCCCCTGCCGATCGGGCGCATGTGGACCGTCGGCAAGGTGGCCGAGGAGTCCCTGCACAAGGTCGGCATTCGCACCATCGGCGACCTGATCCGCGCCGATGCCTGGCGGCTGAACAAAGCCGTCGGCGAGCGCCATGCGGCCCAGTTGCGTCAGTTGTGTCTGGGCGAGGACAGGCGGCCGGTGGTGACGGATGCTCCCGAGGTGTCGATCGGTTCCGAATGGACCTTCGACATCGACGTGGAAGCGTTGCCGATCGCGGAGGCCTGGCTGTTACGTCAGTGCGAACGGGTGGGGGCAAGGGCGCGATCGCGTGGTGTCGACGCCCGTACGGTGTCGGTGAAGCTGCGTGAGCCGCCCTTCGTCACCCATAGCCGGCAGGCACAGTTGCCCGTTCCCGGCAACGCTACGCCGGAAATCTATGCTGTGGCACGTCGCTTGCTTCACCTGTGGTGGAATCAGCACCCGCGACCGAGGCTCCGACTGCTCGGCGTGACGCTTTCGGGGTTCGATGCCCGGTACGGCGATGAACAACAGGACATGTTTGCCGCCACGGTCTCGGAAAAACGCTCCGATAGCGTGCAGGACCGGATCAACGAGCGCTTTGGCGCCGGTGCCCTGGTTCGCGCGGGTGTACTGAAGACGCGCGGGAGCGAGTGAACGCCCATGGTTGCGAGCGAACGCTACGACTGCGCTAATGTGTCCGTTTGTGACACGCAAGGTAAGTCGTGCGGGGTGCGGTCATGCCGAACTCGACGTATAAGGTGCAGCAGGAACCGGAATGGATGAGTACGCAGATGTCTGACAAGGATAGTTCGAACATGCGCTATCGCCACGCGCGGATGAAGGTGCAGACCGCTGTTCTGATGAGCCGCGGCGGCGAAGCGCACCCGACCGACCTGGTCGACATCTCGGCGACAGGGGCCATGTTGCGCCGCCCGCTTGGCTGGCGCGGGGAGCCCGGCCAGACCTGGATTCTCGACATGGTGTTCGGTCACGACCTGCATATTCATATGGAAGCTATGGTTGCGCGTGTGTCGGCGCGGCAGATCGGCATGGCTTATACGCTTATTCCCGAGGATAAGCAGGCGCCGTTGTGGGAGTTGCTGGGCGGGTATGCGGATACGCTCGAAGAGTGGAAGGACGACTGATCGCTGGCGATGCTCTTACGAAAAACCCCGCTCGAGGCGGCGTTTTTATTCGAATCAGGCCTGCGCCGCTTTCCGTTTGGCCCGATCCTCATCACGCAGCTCGCGACGAAGAATCTTGCCGACGTTCGTCTTCGGCAACGCATCGCGGAACTCGATCTGCTTCGGACGCTTGTAGCCGGTGAGGTTCTCGCGGCAGTACTCGCGCAGGGCCTCCTCGGTGAGCGACGGATCCTTGCGAACCACGAAGATCTTCACCACTTCGCCCGAGTGCTCGTCGTCGACGCCGACCGCCGCCACTTCGGCCACGCCCGGATGCGCCATGACGATGTCTTCGATCTCGTTCGGGTACACGTTGAAACCCGAGACCAGGATCATGTCCTTCTTGCGGTCGACGATGTAGATGTAACCGTTGGCATCCATGCGGGCGATGTCGCCGGTACGCAGCCAGCCGTTCGCGTCGAGCACCTTGGCCGTTTCATCGGGGCGATTCCAATAGCCCTTCATCACCTGCGGACCCTTGATGCACAGCTCGCCCACTTCGCCAACGGGCAGCACCTGGCCGTCGTCGGTCCAGATCTGCACATAGGTGGAGGGAATGGGCAGGCCGATCGAGCCGTTGTATTCCTTCAGGTCCAGCGGGTTGATGCAGGCGGCCGGCGAGGTTTCCGTGAGGCCGTAGGCTTCGGCGAGCGTCACGCCGGTGGTCTTCTTCCAGCGCTCCGCCACGGCCCGCTGCACGGCCATGCCGCCGCCGAGCGAGAGGTGCAGGCCGGAGAAATCGAGGTCGGCAAAGCCCGGGGTATTGAGCAAGCCGTTGAAGAGCGTGTTGACGCCGGTGATGGCGGTGAAACGCTCCTTCGAGAGCTCCTTGACGAAGCCTTTCATGTCGCGCGGGTTGGTGATGAGCAGGTTGAGCGCGCCCATGCGCGTGAAGACCAGTCCGTTCGCCGTCAATGAGAAGATGTGGTACAGCGGCAGCGCCGTGACGATGATCTCCTCACCTTCCTTGGCCGAGCCACTGATCCAGGCATCGGCCTGGAGCATGTTGGCGACCATGTTGCGATGGGTGAGCATCGCGCCCTTGGCGACGCCGGTGGTGCCGCCGGTGTACTGCAGGAAAGCGATATCGTCGTGGCCGACGTCGGTCTTCGGCATCGGGTGCGACTTACCGCGGGCGAGGGCGTCCTTGAAGCGGACGGCCATCGGCAGTTTATAAGCCGGTACTTCCTTGCGAATACTCTTCACGACGAAGTTGATGATGTTCCCCTTGGGGAACCCGATCATGTCGCCGACACCGGTGGTGATGACGTTCTTGACCTGGGTGCCGTCCAGCGCCTGCTCGGCGGTGGCGGCGAAGTTGTCCAGGACAACGAGCACCTTCGCGCCGGAATCTTCCAGTTGGTGATGCAATTCGCGCGTGGTGTAAAGCGGATTGGTGTTGACTACCGTCAGGCCGAGGCGCAGGGCGCCGAACAGCACGATCGGATACTGCAACAGGTTCGGCAGCATGATCGCGAGGCGATCACCCTTCTTCAGCCCGAGTTCGCCAGACAGGTAGCCGGCAAAGGCCGCCGACAGTTCGTCGATCTGCCCATAGGTGAGTACCTTGCCGAAGTTCTTGTAGGCAGGGCGGTCACGAAATTTCTGAAAGGACTCTTCGAAGACGGCCGCCACGGAGCGGTACGCGTTGACGTCGATGTCGGCGGGAATGCCGGCCGGATAGTGGTCAAGCCACGGACGCTCAATGCTCATGGATCGGACGAACTCCTTCAAAGGGCAGTCGTACGGCGGCCTGTCGTACGATCGCGGCATTGGAGCATACGCGCGCGTATAGCAGCAAGCCGCAACGCAACGAGACTGCATGAGGGATAACACGATGTCGAAAGCCTGGATAGCACTGGCATTTCTGCTGCTGGCAGCGCTGGCCGGTTGCCGGCACACGCCGGACGAGGAACAGGTGCGCAAGGCCATTGCCGCGACGGTCGCGGGGGCCGAGGCGGGGAAGGCCGGCGACACTACGGAAGTCCTCACGGACGACTTCGATGGCAACACGGGGCAGTTAGACAAGCGGTCGCTCGCCAATCTGGTGCGTGTTTATGCATTACGTGGGCAGTCGATCCACGTTTTGATGGGTCCGATGACGATCGAGCCGCGTGGCGAGCGTATCGTCGCGACGTTTACTGTGACGCTCACAGCGGGCGCCGGCGTGCTACCGGACAACGCCGGGGCGTACCAGGTGGAAACGGGTTGGCGGAAAGACAGTGGTACGTGGCGGTGCTTTACCGCCAGCTGGAAAAAAGCCTTGTAGAAGCGCCGCTTTGTGTGGGAACCGCTTCAGCGGCGATAACCAGGTTGCCGCAAGAACCATCGCCGCTGAAGCGGTTCCCACACAAAAAAACGCCCCGGCTTTCACCGGGGCGCTTTCAGGGGCTGCTTAAGCCGCCTTCGCCAGCTGGCGAAGCACGTACTGCAGGATGCCGCCGTGGCGGAAGAACTCGCGCTCCTTCGGGGTCAGCAGGAGCACCTTCACGGTGAATTCCTTGACCGAACCGTCCGGACGCGTGGCCTTGACCCTCGCCGTCTTCGACTCGCCGCCGTTGAGGCCGGTGATGTCGAACACTTCGTCGCCCTTCAGGCCGAGCGTCTGCGCGTTCTCGCCTTCCTGGAACTGGCAGGGCAGCACGCCCATGCCGACCAGGTTCGAGCGATGGATGCGCTCGAAGCTCTCGGTGATGACCGCCTTGACGCCGAGCAGCAGGGTGCCCTTGGCCGCCCAGTCACGCGACGAGCCGGTGCCGTATTCCTTGCCGGCGAGGACCACCAGCGGCGTGCCGTCGGCCTTGTACTTCATGGCCGCGTCGTAGATCGCCAGTTCTTCGCCGGTCGGGATGTACTTGGTGAAGCCACCCTCGACGCCATCGAGCATCAGGTTCTTGATGCGGATGTTGGCGAACGTGCCGCGGACCATGACGTCGTCGTTGCCGCGACGCGAACCGTAGGAGTTGAAGTCCTTCGGCTCGACGCCCTTCGACATCAGGAAGCGACCCGCCGGGGAGTCCTTCTTGATCGAACCGGCCGGCGAGATGTGGTCGGTGGTGATCGAGTCACCGAAGATGCCCATGGCGCGCGCGCCGTGGATGTCTTCGATGGTGCCGGCTTCGGCCGTCATGTTGTCGAAGTAGGGCGGGTTCTTGATGTACGTCGAGTCGTCCCAGGCGTAGGTCTGGCCATCCGGCGACGCAATGGCGTTCCAGCGGCTGTCGCCCTTGAACACGTCGGCGTAGCTGTCCTTGAACATCTGCGGGTTGATCGCACCGGCGATCGCATCGGAGACTTCCTTGTTGGTCGGCCAGATGTCCTTGAGGTACACCGGCTGGCCATCGCTGCCGTTGGCGATCGGATCCTTGGTCAGGTCGATGTCGAGCGTACCGGCCAGCGCGTAAGCGACGACCAGCGGCGGCGACGCCAGGTAGTTCATCTTCACTTCGGGATGCACGCGGCCTTCGAAGTTGCGGTTGCCCGAGAGCACCGACGCCACCGCGAGGTCACCCTCGGCGATGCCCTTGCTGATTTCAGCGGGCAGCGGACCGGAGTTGCCGATGCAGGTGGTGCAGCCGTAGCCGACCACGAAGAAGTTCACCTTCTCGAGCTCTTCGAGCAGGCCGGTCTTCTTCAGGTATTCGGTAACGACCAGCGAGCCTGGTCCGAGCGAGGGCTTCACCCACGGCTTGGAGGTGAGGCCACGCGCGGCGGCCTTCTTCGCCACCAGGCCGGCGGCGAGCATGACGGCCGGGTTGGAGGTGTTGGTGCACGAGGTGATCGCGGCGATCACGACCGAGCCGTCGTTGATGTGGAACTGCTTGCCGTCCTTCTCGACCAGCACGCCTTCGCTCTTGCTGACGGTGTTGGCCGGGTTGCCGACGGCCGTGGCGCCACCTTCATTGCTGAAGCTGTCCACGTCGTCGCCGTTCTTGCGCTTGCGGTTGGCCGTGAGCGGGCCGACGGCATCGAGGAAGCTTTCCTGCACGCCTTCGAGAAGGACGCGATCCTGCGGACGCTTCGGGCCGGCCATGGACGGACGGACGTCGGCGAGGTTGAGCTCGAGCGTGGTGGTGAACTCGGCGTCCGGCGTGTCCTTGTCGTACCACAGGCCCTGGGCCTTGGCGTAGGTTTCGACGAGGGAAATCAGCGCCTCGTCGCGACCCGACAGGCGCATGTAGTTCAGCGACTCCTGGTCGATCGGGAAGATGCCGCAGGTGGCGCCGTATTCCGGAGCCATGTTGGCGATGGTCGCGCGGTCGGCGAGCGGCAGGTTCGGCAGGCCTTCGCCGAAGAACTCGACGAACTTGCCGACCACGCCGAGCTTGCGCAGCATCTGGGTGACGGTCAGGACCAGGTCGGTCGCGGTCACGCCTTCGCTGAGCTTGCCGGTGAGGCGGAAGCCGACGACCTGCGGGATCAGCATGGACGACGGCTGGCCGAGCATGGCGGCTTCGGCTTCGATACCACCCACGCCCCAGCCGAGCACGCCCAGGCCGTTGATCATGGTGGTGTGCGAATCGGTACCGAACACGGTATCCGGATAGGCGAAGGACTCACCGTCGACGTCGGCGGTGAAGACGACGCGGGCGAGGTTCTCCAGGTTCACCTGATGGACGATGCCCGTACGCGGCGGCACGACCTTGAAGTTGTTGAACGCCTTCTGGCCCCAGCGCAGGAACGAGTAACGCTCCTGGTTACGCTCGAACTCGATCTCGACGTTCTGTTCCAGCGCACCTTCCGAACCGAACGCGTCGACCTGCACCGAGTGGTCGATGACCAGTTCGGCCGGCGCCAGGGGGTTGATCTTGTTCGGGTCGCCGCCGAGCTTGGCGACGGCATCGCGCATGGCGGCCAGGTCGACCACGCAGGGCACGCCGGTGAAGTCCTGCAGGACCACGCGGGCGGGCATGAAGGAGATTTCGATCTCCGGCTCGGCCTTGGAATCCCACTTGGCCACCGCCTCGATTTCCTTCGAGGTGACGTTCAGGCCGTCTTCCTGGCGGAGAAGGTTCTCCAGCAGGATCTTCATCGAGTAGGGCAGGCGCTTGATGTCGAACTTTTCGCCGAACTTGGCCAGGCTGGCGATGGTGTGGCGCTTGCCGTTGACTTCGATGCTGTCTCGGACTGAGAACGAGTCTTTCATGCTGTACTCCTGGCGTGTTCTTAAGCTGGGGAGGCCTGACGCCCCTTGTGGGGACGCCAAAGCGTCGATTATCGCGCAGTCTGGGCCTTGCGTGCGACCGCCGTGAGACCGGTGACCGGCTAGAATGGCGGGTTCGTGGCGCAGCATGCCGCGCGAATTCGGCGGCGAAAGGATGGAGCGGGCGGACGATGGGCGCAAACGTATTTGATGGCACGCAGCGTTCGATGATTTCGATGGCCCTGTCATCGGTGTCCCTGCGCGACCTCGCCCTGGTCCAGGCGGTGGCCCGCGAGGGCAGCTTCAACAGCGCGGCTCGCGCCATGTACATCAGTCCATCCGGCCTCTCGCACCAGGTGCAGAAGGTGGAGCAGGCGCTGGGTATGCCGCTGTTCGAGCGCGGCGGTCGACGCGTCGTGCCCACCACCAGCGGCCAGCGATTGCTCGGTTATATCGAGTCGGTACTGAGCGCGGCCGAGCATCTGGAGCACGCGGCCCGGGCTGGCGACGTCGCTTTCGGCAGCGAACTCCGTCTGGGCGTGCCATCAACGCTCGGGCCGTACCTGCTTCCCCATTTCATCGAGCCCTTTCCCCTGCGTTTCCCCGGCGCCCGGCTGACCATCTCCGAGGGCAAGCCGCGAGGTCTGCTTCGGCGTCTTCACGAAGGTGAGCTGGACGCCGTGCTGGCGCCGCCCAGCGCCACGATCACCGGCCTGGAGTCGACGGCGCTCTTCTTCGAACCCTATGAATTGCTGTTGCAGGCGGGCCATGCCCTGGCCGGCCGCAGCGCCATCGCGCTCACCGAACTGGATGCCGCGGACGCGACGCTGATGGCGGAAAGTCACGGCAACGGCGTGTCGGACCTCGGCATGCCGGGCGCGGCGCGGCCGGAGCGCATCCAGGACCTGAGCATCGAGAGCCTGGCGACGCTGGTGGCCCTGCGTGGGGGCTACACACTGGTTCCGATCCTCGCCCACGATCGGTTGGGTTCGATCCCCAATGTCGTGCTGGCGGCGGTGCAGGGGGCGCGGCCGGGGCGCCATATCGCGCTCTACTGGCGAAGCGCTACGCCGTGGCGGGACGATCTGGCGCGGTTTGGCGATTTGTTGCGGGAGCTGGCCGGGACGATTCCAGGGCTGGATGCGGCCGCGCCGTAACCGTTGCACGCGGCTCGGTAATCGCTCGCTGTCCGGCAACCGCACCCTGCTCGGTAGGAGCCGATTCATCGGCGATGCGGTTCTGCGGCGACCTGGTTATCGCCGATGAATCGGCTCCTACCAAGCAGGGTGTTGCAGCGTGACCTCAGCCGCCGCCCTCGAGCGTCGACCCGGTCAGCAGTCCCCGCGCGAGCATTGCGCACTGCTTTCGATAGATGAGCAGGTGCCACTGCCGCCCACCCAACTGGTGCCAGAGCACCGCCGAGCGTGCGGCGGCGAGCAGGGCGGAGCGCACGCGATCCACGTTGGCTTTCTGCTGCAGGTGCGTCGGGTTGCCGGTGACCATCACGCGCGGCTTAAGCGTCGACAAGGTCGAGGCGTAGACCTCGGCCAGCCGCGCGGTGACGTTCGCATGGTTGATGCCGAAGTGCTCGACCTGGCGCTGCGTGGCGATGACGCCCTCGCGCAGACGGTCGAGCATGGGACGGTTGCGCGACAGTGAGCGCTCGAGGCGAAGCACGGTGATCGCCATGCGCATGACGGCGACGTCGCGCGTTTCGTCCTCGAACTGCGCGACCAGGGTGCGCAGGCCACGGCGCACGCCGCTCACACCGCCATAGACCGAAGCAACCGAGTCGGCATCGATGCGAAAGACGCTGGCGAGGCTGGCCTCGAACGCCACCTCGTCGCAGCGGCCGTCGGTGGCCATCTGCTGGGCCAGGGCAGCGCCCTGGAAAACCCCAGCGAGAGCGAGGACGCGTTCTTCGTTCATGAATAAAGCTCAGAAAAGGAGTGGGGGTTCTTCTGTAGGAGCCGAGTCATCGGCGAATCAGGCCATGTGGGGGCCGCTTCAGCGGCGAAAAGCCAACGGAGCGGAGACGCCGCAACCGCCATCGCCGCTGAAGCGGCTCCCACAGAGAGCGTCGCCGCTGAAGCGGCTCCTACAAGAGCAGTGCGGTGCGTCATGGGCTCAGGCCGCCGTAGGGGGCATCGGTGGCCGCGATGACCGCGCCGCCGAGGCAGACCTCACCGTCGTAGAGGACCACGGACTGGCCGGGGGTGACGGCGCGTTGCGGCTCGTCAAAAACGACGTGCAGCGTGTCGCCACGCAGTTCGACGGTGCACGCCTGGTCGGCCTGGCGGTAACGGGTCTTGGCGGTGCAGCGGAAACCGGGGCCCGAGGGCTCGGCGCCGTTCGCGGGTGGTTCGCCGGCCACCCAGGTGATATCGGTGGCGGTGAGCCGCGAGGACTGCAGCCAGCGGTTCTCGCCGCCCTGGGCCACGATCAGTGTGTTTGTCCCGACATCCTTGCCGACCACATACCAGGGCTCGTTCGGCGCATCGGCGCGACCGCCGATGCCCAGGCCGTTGCGCTGGCCAAGCGTGTAATACATGACGCCCTGGTGCTCGCCGATGACACGGCCGTCGGGGTCGACCATCGGGCCGGGCCTGGCCGGGAGGTATTGGGCCAGGAACGCGCGGAAGTCGCGCTCGCCGATGAAGCAGATGCCCGTGGAGTCCTTTTTGGCATGCGTGGGCAGGTGCGCTTCGCGGGCCAGTTCGCGAACCAGCGGCTTCTCGATCTCGCCGACCGGAAACAGGGTGGCGGCCAGCTGCTTCTGGCCCAGCGCATGGAGGAAGTAGCTCTGGTCCTTGGCGGCGTCGACCGCGCGCAGCAGGCGGTAGCGGCCCTCGTGCAAGTCGACGCGCGCGTAGTGACCGGTCGCGATCTTTTCCGCGCCCAGGGCCTGTGCGTGCTCGAGGAAGGTCTTGAACTTGATTTCGCGGTTACAGAGCACGTCTGGGTTGGGCGTCCGGCCCGCCGCGTACTCGGCCAGGAAGTAGGCGAAGACGCCGTCCCAGTACTCGCCGGCGAAGTTGCGCGCGTGGAACGGAATGCCCAGCCGGCCACACACGGCCACGGCGTCCTTGCGGTCGTCGTCGGTGGTACAGGGGCCAGAACGGTCGTCTTCCTCCCAGTTCTGCATGAACATGCCCTCGACCTCGTGCCCGGCCTGCTGGAGCAGGAGGGCCGCGACCGAGGAGTCCACGCCGCCGGAGACGCCGAGGATGACCTTCACGGCGTCGCCTGGGGCAGCAGGCTGTCCACTGTATCCAGCGGCAGGCGCCGGCCGTCCAGCCAGGCATCGAGGGTGGGCAGGATCAGCGGGCTGCGCAGGCGCGAGCCCAGGGCCTCGATCTCGTCCCGGCGCAGCCACAGGGCGCGGCGGATGCCTTCGTCGAGCGTGCGATCCGGGTCATGGGCGACCACATGGCCGGCAAAGCTGAAGCGCAGCACCTGCTCGCCGTGTTCGTGACTGATCCACTGCCAGACCCCAAGAAAGGCGTCGAGGACGATGGTGTAGCCGGTTTCCTCGAGGGTTTCGCGAACTGCGGCGGCCTGGATCGTTTCGTTCGGATCGAGGTGGCCGGCGGGCTGGTTGTAGGCGAGCTCGCCGAAAATCTCCTCCTCGACGATGAGGAAGCGATCGCCGCGCGCGACCACGCAAGCCACCGTGACACGGGGGCACCAAACGTTTTCGGCCTGGGAAAGTGAGGATGGCATCGGCTTAATGGGGGGGGAGGGGCTCTGGTAAAAGGCATATTGTGCCATTACCTGTGGATGTCGACCCCGAAGCGGTCGGGAAACCGGTGTATATAATCGAATCGCGTACCGAAGGTTCTTAATTAATGTCCCAGGAACACGAACACGATCAGGAAAGCGACCGGGGCCACGGCCTCGCCATCGAAACAACGCGTCCGGAGACGGCGCGGCCGCCGCTCTTCCAGGTCGTTTTGCTAAACGACGACTTCACCCCGATGGATTTCGTGATCGAGGTATTGCGTAGCTTTTTTGGCATGGACCAGGAACGCGCGGTCCAGGTGATGCTCCACGTACACACCCGGGGCAAGGGCGTGTGCGGGGTCTTCACCCGCGAGGTGGCAGAAACGAAGGTGACACAGGTCAACGAATACTCACGGTCTCACCAGCACCCGCTGTTGTGCACTATGGAAAAGATGTAGGCGATGCCCCATTTGGTGTTCATGCGGCATTGACAGGGGCTGGTCCCCGCCGCCCACAGCTATCGGAGACGGTCCGTATGTTCAGCAAGGATCTCGAAGTCACCATCGGGCACTGCTACAAGCAGGCCCGGGAACAACGCCACGAATTCATGACGGTCGAGCACCTGCTGCTCGCCCTGACTGAAAACACCTCCGCCCTGGCCGCCCTGCGGGCCTGCGGCGTCGATCTGCCGCGCCTCGCGGCCGATCTCCAGCGGATCATCGCCGAGACCGTGCCGGTGCTTCCGGCCGGGGACGAGCGCGATACGCAGCCCACGCTGGGCTTCCAGCGGGTGCTGCAGCGCGCCGTCTACCATGTGCAGTCCTCGGGCCGTAAGGAAGTCACCGGCGCCAACGTGCTGGTCGCTATCTTCGGCGAAAAGGACTCCCATGCGGTCTATTTCCTGCATCAGCAGGAAATCACCCGCCTGGACGTGGTTAATTACATCTCGCACGGCATCGCCAAGATCGGCGACGAGTCGGCAGCCCAGTCGTCCAATCCCGAGCGGGATGGCGAGGACGGCGGCGAGAGCAAGGGCAACCCCCTCAGCGAATACGCCAGCAACCTGAACGAGCTTGCCATCCAGGGCAAGATCGACCCGCTCATCGGCCGCGAGGACGAAGTCGAGCGGACCATCCAGGTGCTCTGCCGCCGGCGCAAGAACAACCCGCTCTATGTCGGCGAAGCCGGCGTGGGCAAGACCGCCCTGGCCGAAGGTCTGGCCAAGCGCATTGTCGAGGGTCAGGTCCCGGAAGTGCTGGAAGACTGCACGATCTGGTCGCTGGATCTGGGCGCCCTGGTCGCCGGTACCAAGTACCGCGGCGATTTCGAGAAGCGCCTGAAGGCAGTCATCGCCCAGCTCAAGAAGCAGCCCAACACGATCCTGTTCATCGATGAGATTCATACCATCATCGGTGCGGGCTCCGCGTCCGGCGGCACCATGGACGCCTCCAACCTGATCAAGCCGATGCTGGCTTCGGGTGAGCTGCGTTGCATCGGTTCGACCACGTTCCAGGAATTCCGTGGCGTGTTCGAGAAGGATCGCGCGCTGGCTCGTCGCTTCCAGAAGATCGACGTCGTCGAGCCCACCGTGGCCGATTCCATCGAAATCCTGAAGGGCCTGAAGAGCCGCTTCGAGGAACACCACTCCGTGGAATACACGGGTGAGGCGCTGCGCGCCGCGGTGGACCTCTCGGTCAAGCACATCCCCGACCGCCTGCTGCCGGACAAGGCCATCGACATCATCGATGAAGCCGGTGCCCGCCAGCGCCTGCTGCCGGAAGATCAGCGCACGGGCAAAGTGGACGTCGCCGAGATCGAATACATCGTGGCCAAGATGGCGCGTATCCCGGCCAAGCAGGTCTCGGCGTCGGATCGCGACGTGCTGCGTAACCTCGAGCGCAACCTGAAGATGGTCGTGTTCGGTCAGGACGCCGCGATCGAGGCCCTGGCTTCGTCGATCAAGATGGCCCGTTCCGGCCTGGGCGATCCGTCCAAGCCGATCGGTAGCTTCCTGCTCGCCGGCCCCACGGGCGTCGGCAAGACGGAAGTGACCAAGCAGCTCGCCATGCAGCTAGGTATCGAGATGGTCCGCTTCGACATGTCCGAGTACATGGAAGCGCATTCGGTCTCGCGCCTGGTCGGTGCGCCTCCGGGTTATGTCGGCTTCGACCAGGGTGGCCTGCTCACCGAGCAGATCACCAAGCATCCGCATTGCGTGCTGTTGCTGGACGAAATCGAGAAGGCCCATCCGGACGTCTACAACATCCTGCTCCAGGTCATGGATCGCGGTGTGCTGACGGATACCAATGGTCGCGAGGCCAACTTCAAGAACGTCGTGATCGTCATGACCACGAACGCCGGCGCCCAGCTGGCTTCGCGTCGCGGCATCGGCTTCATGAAGCAGAACCACGCCCCGGATGCCATGGAGACCCTGCGTCGCATGTTCACGCCGGAGTTCCGCAACCGTCTCGACGCGATCATCCAGTTCAACGCCCTGGACTTCGACCACATCCTGCGCGTGGTGGACAAGTTCCTGATCGAGCTGGAAGCCCAGTTGACCGAGAAGAAGGTCAGTGTGGATGTGACGCCGGAGGCTCGTCGCTGGTTGGCCGAGCACGGCTTCGATCCGCAGATGGGTGCTCGCCCGATGGCCCGCGTGATCCAGGACAAGGTCAAGCGTGCACTGGCGGACGAGTTGCTGTTCGGCAAGCTGGCCGAGGGTGGCAAGGTCACCTTGTCGGTCGAAGGCGACGAGCTGCATGTGGAGACGGAGTCGGCGGAGCCGGCGCATGTGACGGCATAAGGTCCGTCAGGATCTTAAGTGGCGGTGCCCTAAAGGGCATCGCCGCTGAAGCGGCTCCTACAGGGGTAGCTTGGTAGGAGCCGATTTATCGGCGATGGGTGCTCGCGACACAGTTAGGGATCGCCGATGAATCGGCTCCTACAGAAGGCACGAAAAAAGGCCGCGCACTGCGCGGCCTTTCTCGTTATCGCATCAACGTCGCTTATTTCATGCGGTAGGTGATGCGACCCTTGGTCAGGTCGTAGGGGGTCATTTCGACCTTCACCTTATCGCCCGTCAGGATGCGGATGTAATGCTTACGCATGCGGCCGGAGATGTGGGCAGTAATGACATGCCCGTTCTCGAGCTGCACGCGGAACATGGTGTTGGGCAAGGTCTCCTGGACCGTGCCTTCCATTTCGATGACGTCGTCTTTTGCCATGTGTTCCGGGTCGGATGAACGGCCGGAATGGCCGCATAAGTCCATTAGTATGCCACAGCTGGCCCTTGCGAGCCAGCCGGGGGCGTCAGGCGAACTGTTCGTCGAGCTTCTTGCGGATCTCTTCTTCGATCGCGCCCTTCAGCGGCGACAGGAGCATGCCCAGCTCAGCGGTCACGTGCACATCGCTGGGGGAAACGGCGATGGCGCCTTTGACGCCCGAACGCTGGAAGGTGAGGGTGTCGCCATCCCAGGCGCCCTCGGTGCCGAACTTCTCACGCATGCGATCGGCTACACGTTCGACCACGGCGCGCGCCTCGGCCACGGTCTTGCCGTGCGGGCGGCGGATATCGATCTTCGCCATGAGGCGTCCTCGTCCATTGGAAAGCGCCGGAGTTTATCAGGCCCTTGCGTCACGTGACGTCGACACCTTTGCGTTCAAACAGATACCGCACTCTGCTAAAGTCGCTTCGTCAACGTCCCGGTTCCTCCATGCGCATCGAATTCGTCAGCTCGGCTCGCGGTGATTTCCACTGGTCACGGCCCGTCCTCACGATCGGTCGCGCCGACGACAACGACCTCGTCGTCTCCGAGAGCCAGGTAGCCGCCAACCATGTCCGTATCCACCGCGACCGTCGCGGCCTGGTACTGGATGTCGTGCCCGATGCCGGCCGGGTCTATGTCAATGCGCGTCCCGTGCGTGAGCGCGCCCTCCTGCGGGCGGGCGACAGCCTTTCGCTGGGCGACTGCCGCATGCTCGTCCGTGACGACGCGGATCTCGACGCACGCGAGGTAGCCGAACCGACCGATGCCCGCTGCACGGTGGCCCTGCGCCCGGTGGCCGGACCGCTGTCCGGACGCACCATTCCGGTGGGTGACCGCCTTGAACTCGGCGCCACGCATGGCGCGCTGCCCCTGGAATTACCCGGCGACGATGCCGCGCTGCTCGTGTTGGCCTGGGAGGATGGCGAGCTGATCCTCGATGGTGCCCGCGTGCCCGCCCGCCATGCCGTGCGCGTCAATGGCGTGAAAGTGGTGCGTGCTTCGTTGCAGCCCGGCGATCAGATCGGCCTGGCCGCGCATCGCTTCGTTCTCGACGGGCCGGGCTGGTCTGCCGAGCCGATCATCGTCATGCCTGAGCCCGAGCCGGATGAGGCGCTTCCCGAGGACGTCGCCGGCCCGCGTGGCGAGGTGTGGTGGCTCATCCTGACGGCTGCCGTCCTCGCTTTGGGCATCGCCATGGTGCTGTTCGTCCATTTTTGAGCGGCATAATGCGGGGACCTTCCCCGTGGACGAGACCAAGTGAGCAGAGCCTGGAATTTCAGCGCCGGACCGGCGGCGCTACCCGAAGCGGTGTTGACGCGCGCGCAGGCCGAAATGCTCGACTGGAACGGATCGGGCGCCTCGGTCATGGAGCTGTCCCATCGTGGCAAGGCCTTCATGCAGCTGGCCGCCACCGCGGAAGAGCGTCTGCGCCGGCTGCTCGCCGTGCCTGCGGGCTACAAGGTGTTGTTCCTGCAGGGTGGGGCCACGCAGCATTTCGCCCAGATCCCGATGAACCTCGCCGCCGATGGCGACACCGCCGATTACATCGTCACCGGGCACTGGGGCGAGAAAGCCGTGCGCGAAGCGGCGCCTTACATCGACGCCCGCGTGGCGGGTACGTCGGAGGAGGTGCATTACCTCGACTTGCCGCCGCGCGAGCGCTGGGGCCTCAATCCCCGCGCCTCGTACGTGCATTACACGCCGAACGAAACGATCCACGGCGTGGAATTCCACGCCGTGCCGGACGTAGGTGACGTTCCGCTTGTCGCCGACATGTCGTCGAACATCCTGAGTGAGCCGGTCGATGTCTCGAAGTTCGGGCTGATCTATGCGGGCGCGCAGAAAAACATCGGGCCGTCCGGCCTGGTGGTCATGATTATTCGCGACGACCTGCTGGCGCGTACGGGACGGCCGATGGCGAAGATCTTCAGCTACGCCGAGCACGCCGCCAACGATTCCATGCTCAACACGCCCAATACGTGGGGCTGGTATCTGGCCGGTCTCACCTTCGAATGGCTCGAAGCGCAGGGCGGCCTCGCCGCGATGGGAGAGCGCAACGCACGCAAGGCGAAGACCCTGTACGACGCCTTCGAGGCCTCCGGCGGTTTCTATCGCAGTCCTGTCGCGGTCGATGCACGTTCACGAATGAACGTGCCATTCACTTTGCACGACAGCGCGCTGGATGCGGTTTTTCTCGCCGAATCCGAAGCCGCGGGTCTGCTTGCGCTGAAGGGCCACAAGGCCGTCGGCGGCATGCGTGCATCGCTGTACAACGCGGTTCCGCAAGAAGCCGTGGACGTGCTCGTGAACTTCATGCGGGACTTTGCGGCGAAGCACGGTTAAAGTCGGGGGTCACCGCACTGCAGCATAGCTGTTGCGGTGGTAACCGTTTCATTTGTAACCACTTAGCCGCCTGGACGTCCATGAGTAAGACCCCTGCCGACAAACAAGCCACGCTCGTCGAGGCGCGTACGCGCATCGACAGCATCGACCAGCAACTGCAGTCGCTCATCAGCGAGCGTGCCCGTTGGGCACAGCAGGTCGGCCGGGCCAAAGGCCCGTTGAAGGCGGCGGTGGAATATTACCGACCCGAACGGGAGGCCCAGGTGCTGCGTGGCGTGATCGATCGCAACGACGGCCCGTTGCCGAATGCGGAGCTGGTGCGTCTGTTCCGCGAAATCATGTCGTCGTGCCTTTCGCAGCAACAGCCGCTGAAGATCGGCTTCCTCGGCCCCGAAGGTACTTTCAGCGAACAGGCGGTGCGCAAGCATTTCGGCCACGCCGCCTACGGCCTGCCGCTGGGCAGCATCGAGGAAGTGTTCCAGGAAGTGGCTGCCGGCAATGCCGACTTCGGCGTGGTGCCGGTGGAGAACTCGGGGCAGGGCATGATCCAGATGACCCTGGATATGTTCCTGGTTTCCAAGGCCACCATCTGCGGCGAAGTGGAGCTGCGCGTCCACCAGAACCTGCTCTCGTTGAGCGGCGAGTTGAAGGACGTCAAGCGCGTCTTCTCGCACCCGCAGTCGTTGCAGCAGTGCCAGGCGTGGCTGCGTGTGAACCTCCCGGACGCCGAGCGCGTGCCGGTGTCGAGCAATGCCGAAGCTGCGCGCATGGCCCGACTGGCGCCGGAATCCGCTGCGATCGCCGGCGATATCGCCGGCCGCGTCTACGGTCTGAAAACGATCGCTGGCCCGATCGAGGATCGCTCGGACAACACCACGCGCTTCCTTGTCATCGGTCGTTCGATCTTCCCGCCCTCGGGCAACGATCGCACGTCGTTGCTCGTCTCGGTGAAGGACAAGCCCGGTGCGCTTTACGACGTACTGAGCCCGCTTGCGCGCCACGACATCAGCATGAACCGCATCGAATCGCGCCCGGCGCATACGGGCAAATGGCAGTACGCGTTCTTCATCGATGTCTCGGGCCATGTCGAGGACGAGGCACTCCAGGCCGCGCTCGAGGAAATGAAACCGGCCGCCGCGGACGTACGCGTGCTCGGCTCCTACCCCGTCGCGTTGCCATGACCGGCGCGTTCGATGCAGCCACGCTCGCCAACCGGGCGACGTCGGCCCTGCGTGCCTACGATCCCGGTCATGATCTTCCTGCGCTGCGCCTGCAATTCGGCGCGGTGTTGTCCGAGCTTGGTTCCAACGAAAACCCGCTCGGGCCGAGTCCGCTGGCGATGCGGGCTGCCACGCGCGTTCTCGAAGACATCTGGCGCTATCCCGATCCTCTCGGCGCTGCGCTGAAACACCGGTTGTCGACGGAACTGGGCGTGTCCGTCGCCGGCATCACGTTGGGCAACGGCTCGCATGAGCTGTTGATGTTGCTGGCGCAGTGCTTCGCGGATGCCGAGCACCCGGTCGTGCATTCGCAATACGGCTTCGCTGTGTTTCCGATCGCCGCCGCCGCTGCCGGTGCGCCGTCCGTTGCCGTGCCCGCGTTGCCAGCAGACCATCCGGTGGCGCCCTACGGGCATGACCTCGATGCGATCGCGGCGGCGGTGACGCCGTCGACGCGACTGGTGTACCTCGCCAATCCGAACAACCCGACGGGCACCTGGTTCACCGACGCCGCGCTCGAGGGTTTCCTCGGCAAGGTGCCGGCGGACACGCTCGTCGTCGTGGACGAGGCGTACCACGAGTACGTGGATGCGCCGGGCCTGAGCACGGCGATGCACCTGCTCGCTCGCTTTCCGAATCTCGTCGTCACGCGCACATTCTCGAAGGCGTACGCGCTGGCGGGCCTGCGCATCGGCTACATGCTCAGCCACCCGTCCGTTGCCGCCGTCTGCGAGCGGCTTCGCGAATCCTTCAACGTCAACGGTGTGGCGCTGGCCGCTGCCGAAGCGGCGCTGGGCGATCACGAACACCGCGCACGCGTACGCGAGGCGAACCACCGCGATCGCGCATGGCTCGCCGACGAACTCACGACCCGCGGCTTGCGGGTGCTCCCGTCACAAACCAACTTCCTGCTCGTCGACCTCGGTCGCGATGCCGCTGCCTTCGAAGCTCACCTGTTCGAACGCGGTGTGATCGTCCGCCCGATGGGTGGCTACCGTCTGCCGCACACGGTGCGGATCAGCATCGGTAGCCGTGCCGAGCTGCAACGTCTTCTGGAGAACCTGCCATGACCCGCCTGGATTGGCTGAGCCGTGCCGCTGCCGGCCCTTTGTGCGGCGACGTGGTCGTGCCCGGCGACAAGTCGGTATCCCACCGCGCGCTGATGTTTGGCGCGCTGGCCGAGGGCACGTCGCATATTCGCGGTTTCCTCGAAGGTGAGGATACCCGCGCGACCGCGGCCATCCTCGGCAAGCTCGGCGTGCGTTTCGAAACGCCTGCTGCCGGCGAACGTCTCGTGCATGGCGTGGGCCTGCACGGGTTGCGCGGTACCACCGAGCCCCTCGATTGCGGGAACGCGGGAACCGGCATGCGCCTGCTCGCCGGCCTGCTTGCGGGACAGGCTTTCGATTCGACGCTGGTCGGCGACGAGTCGCTGTCACGCCGGCCGATGCGTCGCGTCACCGATCCGCTCACCACGATGGGCGCGTCGATCGACACGGACGATGGCAAGCCACCGTTGCGCATTCATGGCGGATCGAAGCTCAAGGGCATCACGTATCACCCGCCTGTCGCCAGCGCGCAGATCAAGTCGGCACTGTTGCTGGCCGGCCTGTACGCCGAGGGCAAGACCGAAGTCATCGAGCCGCATCCGACACGCGACTACACCGAAAGCATGCTCAAGGCCTTCGGCTGGCCGATCGAGTATTCGCCGGGCAAGGCGACGGTCGAAGGTGGTCACACCTTGCACGCCGTCGACGTGGATGTGCCGGCGGATATCTCGTCCGCGGCGTTCTTCATCGTCGCAGCCTGCATCGTGCCCGGTTCGGCGTTGCGCCTGAAAGGCGTGGGCCTGAACCCGCGTCGCACGGGCCTTCTGGCCGCGCTTGAGTTGATGGGCGCGGATATTTCCGTGGAGAATGAGCGCAGCAGCGGCGGTGAAGACATCGGCGATCTCGTCGTCCGTTACCGGCGATTGCACGGCGTGGCGTTGCCGTTGGATATCGTGCCGGACATGATCGACGAGTTTCCCGCCTTGTTCGTCGCTGCCGCCGTCGCCGATGGACTCACCACGATTCGTGGTGCCGCCGAGTTGCGCGTGAAGGAATCGGACCGCATCGCCAGCATGGCGGCGGGCCTGCAAGCCTGCGGCGTGAAATTCGATGAATTGCCGGACGGCGCGATGATCCAGGGCGGCACGATCGGCGGCGGGACGATCGACAGTCATGGCGACCACCGTATCGCCATGAGCTTCGCCATCGCCGGCCTCGTCGCCTCGGCGCCGATCACCATCGGCGACTGCGCCAATGTCGCCACCTCGTTCCCCGGCTTCATGGAACTGGCAAACGGCGTCGGTTTTCAGCTGGAAAGCGCAGGCTGATACATGGCCCCCGTCTCGGGAAGGCGTTAGGCTTTGCTTTCCTGTTACGGATGTCGTCATGGCTCAGAAGCTCCCACCCTTCGTCGTCGTCGTGCCCGCGCGGTTCGGTTCGACCCGGTTGCCGGGCAAGCCACTGCTGAAGATCGACGGCGAATCGATGATCCGCCGCGTGGCGACCCGGGCAGGGCAGGCCGGTGCCGCGCAGGTGGTCGTCGCCACCGACGACGACCGGGTCGCGCGCGAGTTGCGCGGCTGCGGAGAGGACATCCTGGTCTGCATGACCCGCGAAGACCACGCGTCGGGCAGCGACCGTATCGCCGAGACGGCCAACAATTTCGGCTGGCCCGAAGACACCATCGTGGTCAACCTGCAGGGCGATGAGCCTTTCGCCCCGGCTGCCGGCATCCGCGCCGTGGTGGCTACCCTGGCGGGGGATGACGCCCCCATGGCCACGCTGGCCACGCCGATCACGCATGCCGACGAGTTCTTCGATCCGAACATCGTCAAGGTGGTCCGCGCCAGCAACGGCCGCGCGCTCTATTTCACCCGGTCGCCGGCCCCCTGGGCGCGCGACCCCTTCGCCCAGAGCCGGGACAGCCTGCCTGCGGATGTGCCCTTCCTGCGTCATATCGGCATCTATGCCTACCGCGCGGGCTTTCTGCGCCGGCTGGCAGCCCTGCCGAGGACGCCGCTGGAGCGGGCGGAATCGCTCGAGCAACTGCGCGTGCTGGAGCATGGCTACGCCATTTCGGTCCAGCTGACCCCGGAGCCGTTCCCGCCGGGCATCGACACCGCCGAGGACCTGGTCCGGGCCGAGCGCTGGCTTGCCTCGGGCGGCCGCTGAATGGGGTCAGGCTTCCCCTACAGCGCAACGAGGGCGAGCCCGACACCCATAACCGGCCTAGCCCGAGGGCGTCGCCGGGGGCGAACCCTTAATCTATCCCTGTCGCCACTGTCATCCCCCAAGGACGGCGACAGCCCACGGAAGGCATAGCGCCGGCATGGTCCACCCCATGCCGGCGTTTTTCGCGTCTGGTCCGCGCCGACACGCTAAAATGTCGGCTATGGAGCACACCGAGTCGCATCCGTTCGACGGCAAGGCCTTCGTCCGCCACCTCACCACCTCGCCAGGCGTCTACCGCTATTTCGATGCGGAGGACGAGCTGCTGTACGTCGGTAAGGCGGCGAACCTGAAGAAGCGTGTCAGCAACTACTTCCTCAAGCCCCCGATGGATCCGCGTATCGCCTCGATGGTGTCGCAGATCGCGCGGGCGGAAGTCACCCTGACGCGTACGGCGGGCGAGGCGCTGCTGCTCGAATCGCAGCTGATCAAGTCGCTCAAGCCGCGTTACAACATCGTGCTTCGCGACGATAAGAGCTACCCGTACATCTATCTGTCGGCGGGCGAAGAGTATCCGCGCCTGGGTTTCCATCGCGGCGCGAAGACGGGGCCGGGACGTTATTTCGGGCCGTACCCGAGCACCTTCGCCGTGCGCGAAAGCCTTGGCCTGATGCAGAAGCTATTCAAGGTGCGTCAGTGCGAAGACAGCTATTTCCGTAACCGCTCACGCCCCTGCCTGCAGCACCAGATCGGTCGTTGCAGTGCGCCCTGCGTGCGCCTGATCGATGTGCCCGATTACCAGAACGACGTGCGTCACGCCGAGATGTTCCTTGAAGGTCGCAGCAGTGCGGTGATCGACGAGCTGGCCGTGGCGATGGATCAGGCCAGCATGGCGCTGAATTTCGAGCGCGCGGCCACGCTGCGCGATCAGGTCTCAGCGTTGCGCAAGCTGCAGGCCCAGCACTTCGTGCAAGGCGCCAGCGCGGATATGGACGTGATCGCCTGCTGCCTGGAAGGCGGCATGGCCTGCGTGAGCGTGCTGTTCTTCCGCAATGGCGTGAGCCTGGGGTCGCGCGATTTCTTCCCGCGGTTGCCGATCGATGCGTCGGTGGGCGACGTGCTGGCGCAGTTCATCGCGCAGTACTACCTGGAGCGGCAGGTGCCCCGTGAGCTGGTGCTGAGCGATCCGGTCGAAGACATCGACGTGCTGGCGCAGGTGCTTTCCGATCACGCCGGTTACGTCGTATCGCTCAAGCCCAGCGTCCGCGGCGAGCGTGCGCGCTTCCTTGAGATGGCCCAGCGCAACGCGAGTGCGGCGCTCACGTCACGCCTTGCCAGCCGGCATACGTTGCTGGCGCGCTTCGACGATTTGCAGAAAGTGCTCGAGCTCGAGGCAGCCCCTCGCCGGATCGAGTGCTTCGATATCAGTCACACGCGCGGCGAGGCCACCGTTGCTTCGTGTGTCGTGTTCGGTCCCGAGGGTCCGGAGAAGTCGCATTACCGCCGCTTCAATATCGCGGGCATCACACCGGGTGACGACTATGCAGCCATGCATCAGGCCCTGACCCGCCGCTTCAAGAAAGTGGTGGAGGGCGGCGCGAAACCGGACATCCTTCTGATCGACGGTGGCGCTGGGCAGGTGGGGCAGGCGGTGGATGTGTTGCGCGAACTCGGCGTCGAAGGCATTCGCGTGGTGGGCGTGGCGAAGGGGCCGGGGCGTCGTGCCGGAGAAGAGACCCTGGTGCTTGCCGAGACCGGCAAGACCCTGCATCCGGGTACCTCGTCGCCCGCGCTGCATCTGGTGGCCGCGGTTCGTGATGAAGCGCACCGTTTTGCGATCAGCGGACACCGCCGGCGCCGTGAAGCGACGCGTGAGCGGAGTACGCTGGAAGACGTGGCGGGCGTGGGTGCACGTCGCCGCGCTGCGCTGCTGAAGGCTTTTGGCGGTCTGGCGGGGGTCGAAGCGGCGGGCGTCGAAGAATTGATGAGCGTGAAGGGGATTGATCGCGGCCTCGCCGAACGCATCTATGCCATGCTTCATCCCTAAGTTGCATGCGACCGACTATGCGAATCAACCTGCCTACCTGGCTGACCCTCTTCCGCGTGCTCCTGCTGCCGGTCATGGTCGTCGTTTTTTACCTGCCGTTCCGCTGGTCCAATCTCGGGGCAGCGGCGGTCTTCGTGATCGCCGGATTCACGGACTGGCTCGACGGCTACCTGGCCCGCCGGATGAACCTCACGTCGGCCTTCGGCGCCTTCCTCGACCCCGTGGCCGACAAGCTCATGGTGGCGGTGACCCTGTTCCTGCTGGTGCAGTCCCATCCGGGCGGCTGGCAGGGCGTGCTTCTCGCCGTCACCGCCTCGGTGATCGTCGGCCGTGAGATCAGCGTCAGCGCCCTGCGTGAATGGATGGCGCAGATCGGTGCGCGCTCGAAGGTGAAGGTGGCCTTCCTCGGCAAGCTGAAGACGCTGGCGCAGATGGTCGCCCTGGTGGTGCTGCTGGTTCAGCACGACACCGAATCCCTGGCCTCGTACAACATCGGGGAGGCACTCCTAGTGCTCGCCGGCATCCTCACTATCTGGTCCGGACTGGACTACCTGCGGGCCGCGTGGCCCAGTTTGCGGGGAGATTCAGAGGACGTGAAAAAAAGTGAAAAAAAGTCGGCGTAAAGTGGTTGACACAAATGCGATCTGATTTAGAATAGCTGGACAACGACGCGGGAATAGCTCAGTTGGTAGAGCACGACCTTGCCAAGGTCGGGGTCGCGAGTTCGAGTCTCGTTTCCCGCTCCATGTAATTCTACAAAGCCTCGGACCTCCGAGGTTTTGTTTTTTAAGCGCTTCGCGGTTACTCTCGCGCTGCGCAAGCGATGGCCGGGTGGCAGAGTGGTCATGCAGCGGACTGCAAATCCGCGTACGCCGGTTCGATTCCGACCTCGGCCTCCATCGCATTTTGAAGGCGCAACCGTTTCCGCGGCTGCGCCTTTTTTCTTTCCGCCCGGATGGCGAAATCGGTAGACGCAAGGGACTTAAAATCCCTCATCCGCAAGGGTATGTGGGTTCGAGTCCCACTCCGGGCACCAAGGGCTACAGCCCGAAAGTCGGACCGCTTTTCGGTCCGCAATTCCTGATTCGGTCCGCAAGCACTTCGTCGGATCGACTTTGGCGCCTCGGCGCGATCGCACGTAGGCCTCGGTCATGACCACTGATGTGTGGCCCAGTTGGTGCTGCGCCTGGCGGATATCGCCGCTCGAATCCGTCTTGTCGGACGCTGCTTTCGCGCGCAGATCCCGGAACTGAAACCGCCGGCCTGTCGCCTCGCGCACGCGATCGAAACGGCCACGCAGCTTCGCTGCGGTGAGTGGCCTCCATCCTCATCGACTATCAGCCGCATCGCCCGTACGGCATACCCACGCTTGCGTTCGCTGATCCTGGCCAGCAGGTCAGCAAGCTCACCTGTCACGCCTATGCGCAGCTTCGCGCCCGTCTTTGCCTGCGTCAGTTCGAGCGAGCCATCCCGAACGTCCGTCTCCTGCATCCGAAGCACATCGGCCGGCCGCTGACCCGTGAGGTACGCGAGGTCCATGGCGTCGCGAAGCGGCTGATCGGCCGCCGTCCAGAACGCTAGGTACGTTGCGTCGTCGACGTAGACGTCCCGGGCCTTCTCTTTGTTTCCCTTGATCCCCGCGCACGGATTCGCCAGGTTGGTGTAGTCGGCGTCGCGCGCGAAGTTCCAAAGGTGGGAGAGAAGGGCCTTCTCGCGATTGGCACGTACCGGCGAGCTGGATCGGTGAATCAGGTATTTCCTTACATGCATCGGGGCGATGGCATCTAGCGGCCCCGGAGGATCGTCGAAGAAGTCGAGCAGCTGCTTCAGTTCCCGGGCATTGCAGGCCTGCGTCGCCGGCGATTTTGTCGGCATAACCACTGCGCGGTAGCGGTCGGCCACGTACCGGAAGGTGATGACCTCGGCCAGCTTCTCCTTCGCGTAGCGGCTTCGCTCGTAGTCCGCCCACTTCTGGATCGCAAGCCCGTAATCAGGGCCGAGCGGCTCCTCACGGCGCGGCTTGCCGCCGTGATCGTAGTAGTAGTGGACTACGCCCAACGGCTTTCGGCGCGCGCGAAGGCGCGGAACCGCGTCAGGTCTTGAAGGCCGTCTTCCCCTCCTATGCCGCCTTGTTCGGATGCCACGCGGGTTTGGCCTGGGCTGCTCGCGAGCCTCGCCAGCGACCGCTGCGTGCGTCACCACCGGCCAGCCCTGATTGTCGACATGGTGCCTGATCCCGTTCCGGCGGAGGAACGCGAGCTGGGTCGCGCGGGTGTGGGCCCGGGTCAGCTAGGCGATTTCCTCGCGGGAAAGGCACAGTTTCTCATCAGCCCCCATTGGGCACCTCCGGATCGGTAGCGCTGTACGCGCGAGCGCCATAGTCGATGAACACAATGCGGCCATCTGGCAGGCGGCCAACGTCCTTGGCCGCTCTTTCAAACGGCGAACTGGTCTCCCCGATAACGTGGATCTCGAAGCTGTTCTCGTCGTCCCACACCTCGTAGGCGACAGGATCTACGGGCGTACAGCGCGGCATGATGAGAACCCAGCCACGGCGATCAGCCCACTGCACTGGGCACATCAGGTGACGCCTGGCATCGGTCGCCCACAGGTGTCGCTCATCTCGGTTTGCGCGTCGCCCGATCGAACGGTGGGGCTCGGTTAGGCGCGGCACCTTGATGGCCCAAGGTCCGAGCAGAAAGACCACCCGCGACGCCCCTTTCCTGATCACTGTGCGCCTCCTGAGGTCCGACGAAAGGCGACGACCCAGACCCAAGGATTCGAGGTCCAGCTCTGCTCCCCGTTGATGCGTGTCCACAGCTTACGCCATGCGTCGCGGAGCTGATCACGCCCCTCTTGGCTGGGCGCGTCGCCAGGAACGCCCTCGGCGGGGGCGTCTTCCGGGCTTAACCCCTGAGCGCGACCGACCGACGTGGCGGCGCGCTCGAGCGTGATCCGACATGCAGAGCGCGGCATGAAGAGGGTCGGCCGCTTCCACCACAGCAGCCTGCCGGCTTCCCTCGGCCGGGTGTAGTCAGCGGCACCGTCCGCCGCATAGCCGTACTTGCGCCCCGTCTCGACAGTGCGGTCTACGAACGACCATACGTCGCGTCCCTTCGATTGATCGAAGCTAACCGTCCACTCGCCCCAGGCGAAGAACGTCTCCTTGACCCACAGAATGTCCCCGGCATCGCCGTAAGGGCACAGGATGGCACCGTCGCCCCATCGCTCCAGATCATTGGTCGAAGAGCCTTTCATGGGCACGAAGTACCCGTGCACAAAGTTGTGCACCCAGTTCGGGGTGTAGTGAGTTGTTCCCTCGGGCGGCTGGGTCTTCACGATCCGCCGGGTCACCGTCTTGCGGCCTTCGAGGATGGCGCGCACCATCGGGCCACTGAAGAGAATGGGACGCTCAGCCATGATCGACTCCGTCGGCAACTACGTGGTGATGTTGAGCGCGGCCAGTATTTCGGACACGCTCCGTGAGAATTGGTATGGGTCGTGGACGATCTTCGAGCGTCAGGAAGACGGCGACCTCCGCATGGTGGAAAGCGATCGAGACGATGTCGGTTTTGACCACATGGAGCCGGCCTGGAACATCGCGCGAGCCCGCGGCATCGAGCGGGTAAGGGTTCTCAGCAACGACCGAACACTTCAGCCCGAGCCCTATCGCGGGTAGTTTGCTGGCGGCCGCGTGCTCGCGCACCATGGCGCCATTCATCAGGATGAGGAGTTCACGCATGGGTAAGTGGCTCCGTCGCGCAGCAAGGTGGATAGCGATGTATCCGTGGCTTCTCATAGTCATAGCGCTGGCCTATCTGGCCGGCGTCGTGACGATGATGCAGCTCGGATTCAAACTGCCAGATTCGGTCAATGGCCTGGTAGGAGCAGCAATTGGGGCCGTGGCGGGCATCGGGGGTGCGCTTTGCGTCGTCCTCGCGACGGACTACGTTCAAGGGCGAAACATCGCTGCTTACGTCCTACTCTCGTATGAACCCGCGTTGTTCCGGCTGTGGTCGGTCGAGGGTGCGATGAATCGTTTCGACGCCGAATCGGTCGAACGAAACTGGACGAATGAGCAGTGGGCGACCCTTTCGCGCGAAATTCGCGCGGCGATTCGAGCGATGGACACGAGCCAAGCGCGGATACGGCGCGTAGAGCCAAACGTCCATCGCTTGAAAGCCGACGCGCTGCACATATCGAACCGAACTGAAGAGTGCGCGCAGTGTGCAAAGGAAGCGCTGGTCGATGTCATCGAAAGCCAAAGCGAGGCGACGCGGTTCTACGGCGGACAGCTCTCGGAACAGTTGCGTGCAAGGTTGATAGATGCGACCGAGGCGCTTAAAAGTGAGCTTCTTGACCTTTCGATGGTCTACGGGATGCGGCGTACCGGTCCTCCGAGACTGAGCCACTGGTACGAGAATGGCGGCCAGGATCCTGCGGATCATGGTGACGAAGCGCCTGCGGCAGACGCATCCAGGTAACGAAGCTTCCACGTCGGGCGGAAAGGCATGGCGTGCTTCATCCCGGCCAGCTTGATGTTCAGGTTACCGCCTGACGCAGAACGAATTGTGCCCATCTCAAGGTTGCCACCACCTGTATATTCGACCCGACCGCCGCGACGGGCGGGAACGCCGTAGGCCTTGCGGATGTATTCGACGCTCACGGCTTCACATCCGGCGTGGCGACGAGCTTTGTGTTCGGGTCGCCGTCGAAGATGGGCAGGACGGACACATTGCTCGACCAGTTACGAGCGGTGTCGATGCTGTCCGTCTCGTTCGTGTAGTCGGCCATGCGCCAACCGATGAGCTTCGGCTGTGCCGCCTCACGGCCAGCCAGCGCTAGGTGGGTGTCGATCGCCTTCCACCAGTCGTCCATCACCAGCACGTTCATCTCGACGTAGTAGTTCACGACCGTGCAGTCTCTCTCCCGCAAGGTCGCGAACGCGCGGATCTGGTCCCGGGTCTTGGCGAGCGTCATCGTGCTCATGCGTCGGTGTCCTTTGCCACGGGCAGTGCGTAGAAGTTGATTTCGAGGCCGTTGACGCAGGTTGCAACGACGGCGTGTTCGAGCAGGCGAGCAGTTCGAATCCTCGCCGCGTCGCCCTCGCTGAGGACGGCGGAGCCGATATACGTGCCCGGGGTAGTCCTTAACCCAGGCGGTCCGCCGGTCTTCCTCGCGCTCCTCAAGGAGCGCAACGCGCCGGCCCAGGGCCTGCGCCTCGCGCTGGGTGATTCGCTTCGTGGTCATGCTGCCTCCCTCTCGCAAAGCCCCAGGTCGGACGTGCAACCGCCGCCGGCCTGGTCCTGCATGAAGATGTCGTACTGGCGGCCGCCGCGGCCCGTGCGCGCCCAGTCGATGACGTTGCGGATCGGCAGGATGTCGCCATTGATCGGCGCGAAGAACGTCGCCATGCGGCGCTTGTTGGCGGCTGCTACCACAGCCTCCCACCGCTCGATCCGGTCCATGTGTTCCGGCGTCATATCGGCGATCAGGCGGACCTCGTCTTTGCGGCAGTTGATGCACGGCCAGCAGCCGACGCGCCGCGCTCCCATCGCGTAAAGGGGGTTCGGAAGAACGCCGTGCTTGCGATGCATTGCCCAGACATCTTCGACACTCCAGCGAAATATCGGTCGCCAAACGATTGATCCATCGTCATGGCGGTTATAGCGGCGCTGCTGGGCGCGATTAGCGCTTTCGTCAGCGCGGATACCAAGCCACTGCAGGACCGGACCGCTACGAAGCATCGGGCCGACAACCTGCGACGAAATAGGCAGCTGTTTCAGCTCTTCAGTGCAGAACTGAGCTTTGCGTGAGGGGAGCCGGCCCTTGAGAATGCACAGGTCAAGGTACGGATTGCCGCTCGGCGTGTTGAGCGCGGCCGCTTCCGCGACGATTTCGTCCGCAATGCCCTCGGCAGGCCATTTTGTCAGGATCGTCTGCCGATGGATGGCAAGCTGGCGAGAGAAGTCTGCGCGTACGACCTCAACTACCGGGCCGCCAGTGGGCTCAGCCAGGCGGCTGACGTACTCGTAAGTCGCCTCGTGCTCGTTGCCGGTGTCGGCGAAGACGGCGCGGAACTCCCGACCCGACTCCATGGCCTTCAGATACGTGGCCGTGCTGTCCTTACCGCCCGACACGTTGACGAGGTGCTGGATGGCAGTTCCGGGCCTGAGGTCGGCAACGCTCGAATGCGTCATCATGCGAGCCCGCCTCGACCATAGGACTGCCCGTTATGCCTCTCCTTTTTTTCACATGGGCGATGCAAGCCAGTCCGCCTCCGACCGATGCTTGGACGAAGGCGTCTGCAGCAGGAACGCTCGCCAGCGCGCTGATTGCTCTGATTGCTTCTGGAGTTGCGATTGTAATCGCGAGAGGTCAGAGAGCCGACCGAAAAAAGGAGCTTAGCGATGAGAGAAGCCGGACGGAAGCTATCGATGATGCAAGAGCGGCGAGCCTCGCATTGGCCGTGCTCGAAGACATGTTCTGGATAGAATCGACGCTTGGATATTTTCTCGATTTCGGTTTGCAAGCTCAAAATCCTGCTGATGAGCTTGTATCGGGTCAGATACGGCTGACCGACACGATGCGAGCGTACATGACGCGGCTGCATGAACTCGGCGCATCCGGTAGAGATGTGCGTAAGCTTTTCGCGTTGATAATCGACGTGACAAAAGCCCTCGACGAGCGAGCTTCCCTGGAGAACGTGGATCACCCCGATGCGCACGCGCGAGACGGATGGATCAACGCGTCTGTTACGCAGATTCGGGCGAAGGCTTCCGAGGTTTACGTTGAGCTTTCGCCCAGACTGCTGGCTGGCTGGTGAGGTCACGCTGCTTCCTTGGCGGCAACCGCCGGCAGGTCGGGGTAATGGCCCCAGGGGTTCTTCATCTCGCTAAAGCACGGGCTCGGTAGGCCAACGGTGTTTTTTCGGGCGTAGCGGCAGAGGCGGCCGTCGCGCCAGAACTCGCGGCGCCCGGTAGCGACGACGTCGAAGACGCCGTCCGGCCAGCAGTCGGTCTGCGCGACGGCCATGGTCACGCCACGACCGGAAGCACGGTGCGCATGCCTTGAACGTTGGGTTTGCTGATCACGCCTTCGACTTCCATCCGCTCCACCAAGCGAGCGGCGCGGTTGTAGCCGATGATGAGCCGCCGCTGCACATGCGAGATCGTTGCGCGGTGAGTTTCGCGGAGCCTGTCGCGGCGAATCTTTACCGGACGCTCCAAGCTGATCGGCATGGTCGAGGTGGCTTCACCTTGAGGTGACGGCCACGCGCTGACGATCAGTCCATGTGCGGACGCTACGCCACATTCGGACCTGTATCGCTGAGCCGCGAGGCTAAGACGGTGCTGGACCAGCTCGAGCTGGATGTCGTCAGCGAGATCAATCAGCGGGAAGATCTGTTCAACATTGCGCCGACCCAGAAGGCGCTGGTCATGGCCAGCGGCGATCAGGGCTACGAGATCAAGCCGCTTCGGTGGGGCCTGATCCCCATATGGGCCAAGGACGCGAAGATCGGCGCGAAGACGATCAATGCCCGCGCCGAGACCGTGGCCACCAAGCCGGCCTTCCGTGCAGCCTTCAAGAAACGCCGCTGCTTGGTGCCGGCCTCCGGCTACTTCGAGTGGCGCGTGAAAGAGGGCGGCAAGCAGCCGTACTTCATCCGCGACCAGGTCGGCGACCTGCTTATGTTCGCCGGCCTGTGGGAAGCCTGGCGTCCCGCCGAGGGCGAGTAATGGGTCAAGACCCTCACCATCGTCACCGGTGAGCCTGGGAAGGTCTCCGGCGATATCCACGACCGGCAGCCCGTGATCCTGCCGCCCGACCTATGGGCGGTGTGGTGCGATGGCATGCCCGACGAGGCCAGTGCAACGCTGGTAGCGGCCCCTGAGGCCGAGCTCGTCTATTACCCAGTATCCAAGGCAGTTGGCTCGCCCAGGAACAAGGGTCCCGAGCTGGTTCAGCCAATCACGCTCTGAGACTGTCGACCGATATCCTGCTTCGATGTCGCCCAACTGGAAACCGCCAAGCACCCCCGGGGCCGCCACCTTCGCCGAGTGGAACGGCGCCACGTTCGCCCTCGTCAAGAACATGCCCGATGGGAAGTGGCGAGTTGGCGTATTTCCCGACGGCCAGTCCCATCATTCGGTAGGCGCCATGGTGGCGACTGAGGCCATTGCTCGGAAATTCGTCGAGTGCTGGGCTGAGGTCAACCACCGGCGTATCGCGCCTGCGAAAGGTCGTCAGATCATGCCGCCCGAGGGTTTAAAGCCGCGGAAACCCAAGGGCATTGAGGATCGGTCGTGACTTTTGGCTAAGGAGGGCGAAAGCGCGAATCCTATGAGTCATGCGAGTGTATCAAGTGGCCACTTGACGGAATTTGTTAAATGCTATTAGCCTTCGCTTAACAAGTCGGAGGTAGCACATGGACGCCCAAGCTTTAAATGCTCTTTGGTTCAACGCCGGATCGGTCTTCACCCCTGGGTCGCCAGTGAACGAACGGGACCTTTTTTCCGGCCGCGTGAATGTCTTGAATCGGATCCTGACGGCCGTGTCCCAGCGTGGCTATCACGGAGTGCTTTTCGGAGAGCGTGGTGTCGGCAAAACCTCTCTGGCGAATATCCTTACTGGCCACCTGCGGGTGACGCAGAATTACCTAGTGGCAAAGGTCAACTGTGACGCGGGCGATACCTTCAGTTCCATTTGGCACAAGGCGTTCCGCGATATCACATACACCCACCACTCGACACCTGCGGGCTTTACCGGCACACCCACTCAGCAAGTAATTCCGGTGGCGTCTTCGCTTCCCAGCGTCGTACAGCCTGACGATGTGCGTCGGCTACTTTTCGATCTGAGCTCACAGACGCCTACGCTGATCATTCTCGACGAGTACGATCGTATAGCGGATCGTCAGGTAGCTGTACTAATTTCGGACACTATTAAATCCCTCTCCGACAACGCCGTCGCAGCATCGTTGCTACTGATTGGAGTAGCTGAATCGGTCGATCAGCTAGTGGAAGGGCATCTGTCCATTGAGCGAAACTTGGTACAGGTTCCGATGCCACGAATGTCTACCGAGGAGATCGCGCAGATCGTGTCCAACGGCCTAACGCGGCTTGGCATGACGATATCGGCAGGTGGCTTGGCTCACATCGTCGCTCTGTCCCAAGGTCTGCCTTACATCACGCACCTGCTGGCACTTCACAGTACACGCGCTGCGCTGACTAACGAGTCCATGGAGGTGAACCGCGATCACGTCGATAGGGGCGTTACCGACTCGCTCGATCAATGGCAACAGTCCATCAAATCTTCGTACTACGACGCCGTCAAAAGCCCGCAGCCGGGAAACATCTTCAAAGAAGTGCTGCTTGCATGCGCTTTGGCAGAAGTTGATGAAGCTGGATATTTCACTGCGGCTGCGGTCAGGTCGCCGTTGAGTAATATCCTAGGTCGAACGATTGATATCCCTAATTTTGCACGTCATCTGAAGGAGTTCGGACAGGTTGAGCGAGCTGAGATGCTGACCCGGGTTGGAACCACCAAGCGATTCCGTTACCGGTTTGTCAGTCCAATCATGCGCCCGTACATCATCATGCGCGGATATGTTGAGGGATTAATCAAGTAAGTCTGCTGTCTTGAACCGCCGCTAGATAACCGCCAATCAGGCGCTAAGTGGACCCCAAGGGCCGAGCCTCCGTGCCAAGCCAGGCCAAGGGCAGGGCATGGGTCGAGCGATTCGCTGGCCGGCGCCTCGCGCATTTGGGCAGACTCGCCGCGACACCAGGAGTAGGGCCAAGCGCCGCCGGCGGCTACGCAAAGCCGACCGCCGAGGAACAAGCCCGCTACGCCGCCTTCTACGCCTCCTACGTCCCACCCAAACGAACGAGAATTCGATCCCGGTGACTTCGCGCATTCCTTCAGGTCAGGGGAGGTTGAGTACGCCGGCTTTCGTGCAAATAGTCGTGCAGGCTGATCGCGCACTGCGGGCAGCCACCGGTAGGCACAATCCGGCATCCCATCTTCATGTGGGTTCGATAGTAGCGCTGGTGCTTTAAACACCATGCCTCGGCGGCCAGGTTCTGGCGTGACTGGTAGCGTTCGCGCCGCCCTTGGAAAGGCATCACCGCGGTCTCGCGCGGCGAGTGCTGGACGTGGGAGGCATGAAGACGGGGCAGGGTGCGCCGATGGGGTAGCGCTCACGATGGCGCTCACAGAACCGAAAGCCTCGGCCACCATCGGAAGAGCGTCGCGTCAGCGCCTAGCGCTGGTCGCGAGCTGCGCGGGAGATACGTCGGAAGGAGTCCATTTGGCGCTTTTCTCGCCACTCGATCTCAACGGTCGCGACCAGCGGAGCGCGCACAGGCTTGCGCTTGCTGGACGCCACCAGCAGCGAGGGTTAGATTTATAACCGGCGACCTGGTTATTTCACTTCGCGACGGCTCGGTTCGACTCCATAGGGGGCGACGATGACAGTCAGCTGCATGTCGATCAATGCATGGCTTCAAGCGCTCGGATTCGTCGTCCTCTTGTTGGCGGCTATCGGAGGGGGAATTAATGTTGGTACTAGCGGGCTATCCAAGTTCACTCCGAAAAGAAGCTGCGTTGTAGGCGCCATAGGCTTGTTGTTCGCGGTCTTGGGATCGCTAAAAGCCGTCCCGGATATCGGAACATGCGTCCCATTACCGTGGCTCAAAGACGACACCGTAATAGCACCACCCGCGCCGGCTGCTCGCCTTGCATGGCCAGAGAATGACTGGATCGCTGCGTTAGAGATCAAGCCTGGCGACGGTATTCCAAAGCCGCGACCGATGCCTTTTCACTGGGCGAAGAACGACAATGGTCTGCTATTGACCTACACCGCGACCGTCGGCGGTCATGTCTGGCGCGTCGACGAACAAGTTGTTAGCGGGAGGATTACCAGGGCGACATTTTTGAGCCAAGTCGCCGACAGCTGGACCTATAGGCGCAACCAGGCGATTGTCGGTGTTTCGGGGGAAGAAGTTGCCTTGGAGTGCCGTGGCACGGGGCTCGCCAATTTCAAAGCACGCCTTGCCGGCGAATTTGGGGATCCGCTAAACGGGACCATAGATGAGTCGTCGAAAAGACTGGATCTCGATGGGGTTGGCATGTGTGGGGTCAGCAGGAGCTGCAAGGGCACGACGACGAAAACTTCTGATCGAACAATCTTCAAGGTGAACACCCAGTGGCAGCTCGAGTTCCGAGCAGAACACATACACACCGATACATCGATGATTGACGATGCCGACGACGACGCGGGTTCGATTCGCGATACTTGCGACTGGTCGCTGTATTTCGATCCAGCGTGAGGCGCGATCTGGCGCTCCCGGCCGACCACGTCCGAAGTTGGACTCGAACCAACGCCCCCCTGATTAACAGTCAAGGGATCTAACGGCTAGGTTTGGCCGTCGCCCGAAGGGATTGCGTCAGTCCCGTCAGCGACGCTACCGCCCATCATGGCGCCCCCCGGTGAGATCGAACGCGGATACAAGTGCCGAGCTTGGTTTGCATAAGCCAAGTCAGACAGGTAAATCTGGGGATCAGCCGGAACGCTCTGATGGATCAAAAGCGCCTTCGCGAGCGCCTGGGCGCTCGGTGTGACCTGATCCTTCTCAAGCCTTTGGATGCGGCCGGACAGGCCGTGTACGAGGCTCAAGACCTCGTCGAGCTTGTCGCCGTCCGACCTTGGAATGACCGGTTCTGGAGACTCTGTCGTGGCGAGAATTCCCGACAGTCGAGTTTCAAATCGCGCCCAGTGCGCGGCGATCGACGTTTCCACGATCTCCTGGGGCAGGGGCTCGTCCGTCGCACGATTGACCGTGTGAACGAGCTGCGCTATTCCTTCGCGTGTGCAAGAGGTTGCGTTAAATTGGCTGAGTGGCATCCCCAAATCGGTTGGCTGAAGATCAATGAGCAGGGGAATTACCCGAGACTTCGCTAACCCCTTGGCAAGCGCGCCGGCCTCGAACAGGAGCCAAGGCGCATTTTTATTCGCCGCCGTGACACACAGCACCCCGACATTCGTGGAGCTGAGCGCGGTGCTGATCTCCCCAACCCAGTTCGAGCCACGATCAAGCTCTGTGGAAACCCATGGTTTCGACGCTTGGACCACGACCTTGATCCAGTCCGCGAGCAACTCGGCGACCCGCTGGCTTCGCTCGCCTGACCAGCTTATAAAGACTTGCATGCCGCCTCCGTTGCGGGCTGTCAGCCCCGTAAAATTGTGCCTCGCATCCTATGCTAATCAATGGTCTATCTGCAAAGCAGCCGTAAAATTATGGTTCGCATCCGTGTGATTTAGCTGATTCTTGCAAGGGACTTAAATCTCTTGCCATTCCAACCACGTCCGCGGAGGCCTTGGGATGACGATCGAGGGCAGGATACCGTTCGAAGAACTGGCCCTGACTGCCGACGAGGTCGGGTAGCTCTTGGGGTGCACCGGCCGCCAGGTGCTCGAGCGGATCGCCTGTAAGCCAGACTTCCCGGCACGGCTGTCTGTTCGGCCAGCCTCGTGGATTGCCCGCGAGGTTCTGGAGTGGCGTAAGAAGCATCGGGCCGGGCCGCAGAAAAGGCGGCAAAGGGACTCATCCGCTTAATCACCGGCATTTGTGAGTAATGGTGTGAGTAAGATCCGACGTTAATGGTTGAACGGCATTGTCGCCCATGGGTTCCTACAATAGTTTCGAGTCCCACTCCGGGCACCATAGGCTTAGGCTGTTTCCCCCTCGATCTCTCGTCCGGCTATGTCTGTTAAGACGTAAGACGAGTGAAGATAAGAAACCAAGCAGCACCATCCCCCAAGAAGCGCCGCACCGGAAGCGCACCGCCCGGGTTCGGGCGCGTATCCAGGTTGTCGGGGCTCAATCTTGCTCGTGTTCGCAGAGGCTGCGATGCTGGGTAGGTCAGCTTTCGCGGCGTAGCAGACCATGTACGGACACGTATAACCCAGAAGCCAAAGGAGGGTGCGGGCAGATGGTCACGTCAGTCGAATGTTTGAACTGCGGAACACCGCATGGGGTCGATGTGCTTCTCGATAGTTGCGCAATCTCATCAACAGAGGCCTCGGTATTACACTTTTCGTGCCCTAAATGCTCGGCGGAATGTCCAATTGCAGTGCAGGAAGACCGGGTTGCTTGGGCTCGCGAGCTGCCCATCGAATCATGGCTTCCTGTTCCGGGCCTGGAAGTGCGCGCGTTCTCTGGCTTTGTTCACGTCTGGTACGCAGGCCGACACTGGGCTATTGCAGACCGTCATATGATCGACACGCATTAGGTCTGCTTCTGACCCGAAGTGGACTTGGGCGCGTCGGTTTGAGCGGCTTACCTTGTCAGGATTTCTACACGTTTGGATGGGTTCTGAGGAGCTTGGTCAATGAAGTGTCTCGCGTTTCTATTGCTCGCGTTCGTTTCCTTTGCTGCTGCGGGTAGGCCTTCCAACTTCTTTGCGGGCGATCTCAAACCCGCGGCGAGCGAATACGCGCGTGCTGCTGGCCTTGCACCGTTAAGGTCGACAACAGGCTTTGAGCTCCGCGTCTGGACCCGCGACTACATGTCCGGCAGGGTCGCTGGATTTATTGTGTCTAACGGCAAGCAACGCTCATTCGCAAGCGAATCAACTCATCATCAAGGAACCTTGGTCGTCAAAACGGCCGGTTTAGAAGTCGAGAAACCGGTGTTCGATCTGGCCGGCCTGAAGAAGCTCATTGAGGTGTTGAAGGCTTACAACGGAAAAGCTGCGTCGTGCGGTGTTATGGATGGCGAATCGGACCTGGTGGACGCGGTTGTGCAAGGTCAGGTTGTTACCGTCGAAGTCGACAACCCAAGACTGTGTTCCGACAAGGCGTCCAGGACGGTGGCTGCAGTTCTCGATGCGCTTCGGCACTGAAATGAGCAAACGCTCAGGCTGCTTTTGCCACCCATCGTCAAAGGCCGAGTTTCAGGAGGATCTGATCGTGGTTGGAAGAGAATCGCCCGATTTCATCGCTGAAATTAAACTTCTTCCTACCGAAGCAGGGGGGCGCAAGATCGCGTTGCCCCGTGGCGAGTGGCGCACCGTGCTGGGTATAGATGGTGAACACTGGTCTGCGATACTTAGGTTCGAGGAGGCGCCAGCTCCTGGGGCGACCTTCGAAGCGAACGTATGGCTACTAATGGGCGACATAGCGCTTCCAATGTTCGAAGCGGGCAAGATGTTCGAGGTTTGGGAGGGCGGCACGAAGGCATGGGGGCGCGTGAAACGAGTGACGGCGCGCTCCGCTTAGAATTCGCTTGCACAAAGATGTCCGCTATCGACCCAAAGCGGCCTTAGTGCAGGCCGGGCATAGGATCAGTCAGGGGGTTCCCGTGTACGTAAATCGAGTCTCTGTCACAAGTACGAAGCCGGACAAATGCAGCAGGGAATCCGGCGTGGATCTGCTTGTAACGATGCTCGCGGCATACCGTATGAATGGACAGATCTGTGGACGCGAATGGCCGATCGTAGCTGAAGGAGAAATCGTTTCGGCGATCGTGCTTTCTCCCGAAGAGCGGTCGTTCGATGCCCGCTTCAATGGCAAGTATGTCACCGCGGCGATGGCGCACTGCGAAGCTGAAGGACTGCTCATTACATTGGAAGTGCTTGGTGAGGATGCCGAATCCTTACCCTCATGTCAGTGCCATCGCCCGAGCGCCTATGTGCTGTTCACGAGCTACACCGCTTTAGAATCACCGATTCGATGCATGGATTGCTTCGGCCCGATAGCGTTGTATCACATGGAAGTCATGGCAAGTGGGGAGTTCCACGAGCTTGTAACGTGGCAATCAGACTATCAGTCCTGCGATCAGCTTCAAATGAATTGCAGCGTTCTAGAGCAGGAGGCGACGCGAGAGCTTTCAAGCATTGACAGTAGCTTGAATAAAATCGGGTTGGCGCACTGCCAGACACTCGCCACCACCAGCAATCGCCCCTTCTACTATTACCTATTCAGTGGTGAGAGCGAGAGCCTTCAGACTGAACTTGAACGGCGGTGCCCTGGCTGCGGAAATGATTGGCGCCTCACGTCACGACTTCACGACCTATTCGACTTCAGATGCGATCGTTGCCGTTTGCTATCGAATATAGCTTTCGACGTCAGATGGGAGCTTTCCGCCGAGCCAGGCCGAACGCCGGAAGGAACACCAACAAACGAGCCAAAGCTGATATGAGAACCTCTGTAGAAGATGAGCTGACGGCCTTTCTCGTCGTTCTGGTAGGTTCGGTTACGATAAATGGTTGGATTCCGGGGGGCGGGGCACCCCCACCGCGGAAAACCTTCAGCTCATCCTGCTCGGTTCTTCCGCAGGCGCTTCTATGGAGGAATCGTCGTGTCGACGATCCGTCCCTGCTTTGTTCCCCCAGGTTCCCGCCATCCGCTAGGTCCAATGTTAGAACTTGCCCTTTCCTAGGTGGCCTTATGACCAGCCGCCACCCGTTGAACCAACGGTTTCACTATGCTTCGCAGAGATTGCGATGCTGGTGATGTCCGCTTCGACCCGAAGCAGCCACTATCAGCCTAGGGTAGCCAACATGGCTCGGCGCACGTTGCTGGCCGATAAAGGGGAAATATGAAGAAGTTCTTCCAGATCCTTGGCGGGATCTTTTTGGTGCTGGTCTTGATCATCGCCGCATTCGTGGGTATGGGCATTTACCAAGGCACTCGCCTCGACTCGTCTAGTAAGGCCTATGTCGAAGCAAACGTGAAGCCGGTCGTCGCTACCTGGTCAAAAGATGAGCTTCTGAAGCGTGCGTCACCGCAGCTGATTGAAATTCTTGGCAAGGAACCGAGTCAGGTTGATCGCCTGTTCGAAAAATTCTCCAAGCTCGGCGCTCTGAAGAGTTTGAGCGAACCGAAGGGCCAGTCGCTTGTGGCGATCAATACCGGTAGCGGCAAGGTGATCAGCGCCTCTTATACAGAAACCGGCGAGTTCGAGAACGGGCGCGCCGACTTTAATATTCGGCTGATTCAAATCGACGGCGAGTGGCGCTTCCTTGGGTTCCACGTGGACTCGCCGATCATGCTCCAGTAGCCGGAGGCGGTTCAGTCGGTAAAGGCATCGATGTCGCATGCCCGCTTCCGACCCGGAGCGGACCCTTTTATTTCACTTCATGCGAGAGGGTAAGAATTGGACTTCAACGCTTTCAAATCGCTCGTAGTCGCGGCGGTCGCCTACGCGAAACAGTTACATTAATTCCGAACTCAAGATCGGACCGCTACTGAATACGGGGGGCGTCGGTGGGAGTGAGGTGCAGAATGCGCCATCCGGCAGTGGTCACATCGCCTTGGCAACCTTCGTAGCCATGCTCTCAATGATGGAGTCCGGGCTGCTCAGGTTGTTAGCAGTGCCTCGGTCGTTGAAGAACGACACCACGGAGCCGTCAGAGGTCTTCAGGATGCGGACCGCAACACCTGCTCGCTCGCTTCGAAACGTAAACGGGGCCACCCGGTAGTAATCCTGCACCTCACCGTTGACCACGTAGGCGTAGCCCCTGCCTTTGGCGTAGGCGGCTGCATCGCTGTCGGATAAGGCATCCTTCGGGCCTACTGGCCTGTCCAAGGGCACTGCCTTCTTCCCGGCCGTGGAGGCGATGACTCTGGCGAATACGGAGCCGGCGCTCAGCCCAGAACCGTCGCAGTCCTCTTGCCCTTGGATTGTGCAGTCCCGAAACATGACGACTGCCACGTCGGAGCCGGTGGGCATCTTGTCTCTGACGGTCACGGGGGCCCCTGCGCAGCCTGTCATTAGCCCAGCCACAATTCCCACTGCGGCAATTCGCCTGTTCATCGCTTGCACTCCACTTTTAGGGTCTTTCGGTTGAACCCCGGTTCCTCCGAAACGGTTCGGTAGCCGTTCGGGCACTCCTTCGCGGCCCTGTCGTAACAGATGGAGAACGACAAGCCAGACCCGCACTGGACCATTACGATGGGGTCGCCACGGTCGTCATAGATATGGGTTGCAGTGGTGCAACCGGCGAGAAAGATTGATATGGCCGCGACTATCAGGGCCCTCACTGGACGGGGGCCACGATGACCAAACCGGTATTCGCCTGGTTCTGCCGGACCACGCCAGAGCCGTACTGGGCGACACGTCCGTCCTTCAGCAATACCTGATAGTCAGCCAGGTCCCACGACCAGCCGCTCATTAGGCGATTCTTGTAGGTGAGCACCTGATAACCGTCCTGCTCGCTGAAGCCATCGGGACGCCCCATCTGCTTCTCCACGGTCTGCCGGTCCATACCGGCATCGAGGCGACGCATCTTTTCGCCTGTCGCACACCCGGCCAGCAGTAGCGATCCGACGACCGCAAGAAGCACCTTGTGCATGTTCGTCCCTCCCCAGTGACGACCCCGAACCTAGTTTAGGCTCATCTAGGCAAGTCAGCAGGTGAGTAACTATGGGAGTAACCGGCAGGTTTCGGTCTTAGAAGCCGCCTACTATCTAGGTTCTGGATGCCCACTCCGGCACCAAAGTCAGAGAATCGACATCTCACCTGTGGCTTTCGTTCTTCTTCATCCCATGCCCGCGACGGGCCCAGGACCTCTGTTCCTCACGGGCTGGGGGGCCCTAGTGGCGTTCGTGATCCTCGCGACCATCGCTGTGGGGGGATGGAGCTGGCTGCTGCGCCGAAACCGTGGGCGCATCGAAGCCGAGAAGAAGCGTTTCGGAAAGGGTAGTGCGGAAGGCCGACGCAAGCGCCTCAAGCTGCGCTAGGCAAACTATGATTGCGACTTCCCCGAGGCGAAGCTTTGGGGACCAAGGAAGCCGCCCAGTTCGACATTGTCGGCGCGGCGGTCGAAGTCCGGATCTTAGGAGAGTCAACCATGCGCTTTCTTGCCTGCTTGTGCGTCGCGTTCTGTCTCTCGGCATGCGCCACGGCGTCGCCGAACTGGGCTGACGATCGTCCTCCCGTCGGTGTGCAGGGTCCTAAGCCTATGTGCTCATCCGGCCCTGGTGGCAAGACCGCTGCGTGTGCCACGGCGATTCTCGAAAACACGGCCATCCAGTCGAAGAAGTAAATCCATGGCAGCAACACCCGATCAACTACACGAGCTTCTTTCCTACTGCATGGACTTTGCTCACACCATGCTCAAGGACTCCGGGGAGTTCTTCCCGTTTGGAGCGACACTTTCGCCTGACGGCGAGGTGGCCGCTGTCGGGGGGTGGGACGGCGACGAGAGGCCAAAAAGCCAGGAGATCTACCAACTGCTGGCCGGTGCATTCATCTCAGCGGTGGGGGAGGGGAGAGTCATCGGTGTCGCGCTTGCTGCCGATGTCAACGTACCCGACCGATACAACTCGCCAGTGAAGGATGCACTTCGGGTGCAACTGGAAGCTCCGGGCTTCGCTCGGTTCATCTACGTGCCCTATGAACTCCTGCTGCCGAGTTTGACGGTGGCCGAGCCCACGTGGGTCATGCATGAACCCTTCGCGGTCGAGATCAAGCCGATGTTCTTTCCGCTCCCGTCTGACAAGATGTAATAGATATAGCGGAGTGGCGGTGCTTTGACGGCCGTTGACGCGTTGTGCAGTAACGACTGAGAATCCTTAAGCGTCAGTCGGCGCATGACAGGGAAGGAAGTGGACATGATGGGGAACGATGCAGAGATACTCGATGCCTTCCTTGCCGCCCCTTCGGACGAGCTGGTGGTATTCGAACGACGCATGCCGGGCATAGACGACGAGCACGATGAAGGTCTACTCGTTGCCATTCTGGATGAGTGCAAGGCTCGCTTCGCCAGTTGGCGCGAACTCTGCGAGTTGAAACTGGGGCCACCCGACCTGACGCATAAAACGCGCGGGGAGTGGGTATGGGAGCTTCACCCCTTTGCTGGCGCACTGAACGCCTGGGAACGCGGCTATCACTTCCTGTTCGTTGCGTCGTGCCAGGAAGACCGCGATATGCCGATCCGGGTCGTTCTTGGCTTTCGCAAACCTATGGACCCTGACGAACGCATGGAGTTGGAGTGACCATACTCGATGGTGGCATTGGATAGCCCAGCTTTTCGTGGACACTCAGGAGCTGTTTTGCGCCAGAGGGGGTGGTAGGCCGGATGTCGTCCCGCAGCTACAATGCGCCTGCCCCAAGGGGCCCAACCGGTCAGCCGGCCGGGTATCGATCTGGAACAGGGAATTTCATGAAGAACGTTCTGCTACTCACCGCCGCTGCCGTCGCGGCACTCTCCACGTCGAGCGCTGTCTTCGCGGACAGTCAGGGCGCTTTCGTCCAGGCGAACGCTGGACACGCCAATTCAAACGTCAAGAGCAGTTCCGCGTACGGCGTGTTAGGCGGTTACCGGTGGACGGTCGACGCGCCTTTCTACCTGGGGATGGAGGGCGGTTACATGAACCTCAACCACTCTCACTTCACATACAAGAACACCCTGGTGACTACCGACATCGTCGGGCCGCACACGTTGACGAGTCAGAGCCGGGTCGGTTCGAAGAACGAAGCCCTGCTCTTGGGCGTCAACGGGAAGTGGGAACTTCCCGGGCGGTACTTCATCACCGCTCATGCGGGTGTCGCCCGCTATAGGAACGTCGTTCGCGTGCATTCGACGGGCACGCTCGATGGTTTGCCCACGGATGGCTTCCATGACCGGTACCGCTACTACGACACCAACTATTACGCAGGCATTGGCTTCGGCTACGACTTCAATCCGCAAGTCAGCCTCAGCTTCAACTACGACCACTACGCTCCCCGGTACGAAGCGTTCGGCGTCAAGGAAGATGTCAATTTCGACGCTTACGGCATGGCTGCGGAATTTCGATTCTGAGTGAACCGCGCTTGTCGACAGGTGCCTGATTCGCGGATGACATCGCAATCAAAACCATCGTGAGTCCGTTGTTGTTTTTCTTCTTCGTCACGCTGGCGCTTTGGATTCGTCAGCGCATGACTTACGGCAGGTGATGTGACCTACGGCCATTGACGGATCCTCCGAGCGCTAGCCAGAATGCCCGCGCCATCAGGGGAGATGATGTTCATGGATGTAGTGCAGGGTTTCTGGGAGAGGCCAGCAGGGAACACGCTTCGCTGGGTTTTGTTCGTACCAGCAGCGATAGCTGGAAACTTCTTGGCGTCCGTCCTCGTGGGCGTGTATGACCGCACCCCCGCGCTCTCGGCAGAACGCATCGACAGGGAAGAGTGGACATGACAACGGAAGACTGGCTCAAACGCGGCATGGACATCGCGTGGCTGATACTCCTGTTGTGGTGGCTGGTCAGCGCGTGGGGAAATAAATCCGTCGCGCGCGGCGAACCGTGGCTGACGCGGTTATTGCTTTACTGGTTGCCACTCGTCGTGGCGTTCGGCTTGCTTGGGCCCGGGGATTGGTTTGGCCACACCTGGCTTCGCGAGGGAATCGTGCCGCATACGGTGCCGGTTTTCGCTGTCGCGCTGCTGCTCGTGGTGACGGGAGTCGCCCTGGCGTGTTGGTCCAGGTATCTGCTCGGGCGCAACTGGAGCAGCGTTGTCCAGATCAAAGAAGATCATGAGCTGATCGAGGCCGGCCCCTATCGTTACATTCGGCATCCCATCTACACCGGCATCCTGCTTGCCTTCATCGGCACTGCGCTGAAAGAGGGTGACGTGCGAGTCATCTTCGGCGTGTTGATCGTCTTCCTCTCGTTCTGGCGCAAGCTGAGAATGGAAGAGCGGATGCTGGGCGAGACCTTCGGCGAAACCTACGCCGCTTACCGGGCGCGGACGAAAGCCTTGATTCCCGGCGTCCTCTAGTCGACACGAACGTTCAGAACCACCGTGATTCGCGATCGATGACCAATCGGTAATAGCTGACATTGGCGCGTGCGCCATAGACGGCCGAGATGCCGGCACCTAGCGCTCGGAAGTGACGACCCAGTCCGATCATTTCGAGGACGAACAGGCAGACCAGGCTCAGCATGAAATAGCCGAGTGCCTGGCGGTACATCCCTTTGACGATGAAGTAGATCGGGCCGAAAAGAAACGCGAGCAGGTTGAGCGTGACCGCGAACCGTTCGCCGAAGGGGAGAGCCCTGATGTTGGGCAGGTCCGGGCCGCCTGCGTCCCTGATCGTGCGAAAACGGCGCTTCCAGGTCTCGGACACGTCGGCCCGTTCGATGGGATCGGGTGCGACGAAGGGTTTCCTGGGCTCCGCCGACTCAACGGGCATGGGAGCCACCTGGGAGCCATAGGAGTTGTAGGGATCGCTCATCGGGTCCGTCCGGTGGGAACTAAGGTGGGCAGATTCTCAAATAGGAAAGGGTCAAATCGCAAGTAGTTGCCGAATTCGCAGATTATTGATGTCAGGAGTGCTCGACGGATAAGGGTCGACGCGTCCGCAGGTTGTCGGTTCATTGCCCTGAGAAAGCCAGCCGCCACGGCCACAGTGATGGCTCTTGGATTCGCTATTCGCACAGGGGACGACATGAGAAAGGCAGGATGGATCGGCTTGGCCATCGCACTACTGATATCGGCGACGGCGGGGGCGAAGACCACGGGTACCGGGGACCTTCTCAACCAGCAAAACAAACCGTGGCAACCTGCGGCGCCTGCTATCCAGACCCCGCTCTGGCCAGAGGGCCTCAAGATCGCACCGCCCGCCACGCCCGGTGACGAAGCCTTCGGTACGTCGAAAGGGCAAATCGCGGGCCTGCCGATCACGATGGTCGAGCATGTTTCCGTGCCGACGATGACGATCTATCGCCCGACAGCAAAGAACACGGGTGCCGCCGTACTCGTGTTTCCCGGCGGCGGTTATCGCGTCCTGGCGATCGACCTGGAAGGCACGGAAGTGTGCGACTGGCTTACGGCCAAGGGCATCACGTGCGTCGTCCTGAAATACCGCGTGCCCGGCTCCGGCCCGTACTGGAATGATGAATGCAACTGCCGCCGCGCCCCCTCCGTACCCATGGCCTTGCAGGATGCACAACGCGCGATGGGCCTGCTGCGCGAGCAGGCGGCAACCATGGGTATCGATCCGCACAAGATCGGCGTACTTGGCTCTTCCGCGGGTGGACGCATGGTCGCTGATATCAGCAATCATTCCCGGCGCAGCTATCGACCCATCGATGCCGCCGATCGACAGAGCAGCCGACCGGATTTCGCCATCGCACTTTATCCGGGGCATCTGTGGACATCTCCGGGCCTGACCTTGATGCCGGACGTGAAAATTGCCGCTGACGCGCCACCGACGTTCATTGTCCAGGCAGAAGACGATGCCACGGACGACATCCGGGAATCGCTGACTTACTACCTGGCACTGTCGCAAGCAAAAATCCCCGCAGAGATGCATTTGTACGCCAAGGGTGGCCATGCGTTCGGCGTTCGACCCACGGCGAATCCGATCACGCGGTGGCCCGTGCTTGCCGAACAATGGATGAGGACGCTTGGTGTCCTTCCTGCGGCGGTGCCATAGAGAGGGGCGAGCCCCCGGCACTTGAAACGGGCCCGATCGGTAGTGCAGCCTTGCCCACGGTAAACACGGGCACACTTCATTCGAACGGGAGTCGGACGATGAAAGCACCGGGCCAGCGTTTCTTGATGATTTACTCGGGCGTGCTGACGGCGGTCTTTGTCGTCACCGTCGCCAGCGGATTTGTCGTCTCGCCAAGGACGATGACACTCGATCAATTGGACGTCCAACGCATCAACCTGCGCGAGCCCGACGGCACCTTGCGGATGGTGATGACCAGTGCGGGCAGATCCCCGGGCATCTACTACAAGGGCAAAGAATTCCCTCATCCGGCGGGTCGAAAGGATGCTGGGTTTCTCTTCATGAACGCGGAAGGCACCGAGAATGGTGGCCTGAGTTTCGGCGGCGAGATGGGGTCCGGTGGCATCAAGGAGTCGAGTGGGCACCTTTCGTTCGACGCTTATGAGCAGGACCAGACCATGGCACTCGGTTCCGCGCAGCATGGCAAGCAGCGCACGGCAACGCTGCAGTTCACCGACTACCCCGACTACTCGATCATGGAACTCGTGACGTTCCTCGAATCGACAAAGGGCTTACCCGAGGAACAACGAAACGCAAGGCTGGAAGCGTTCTTCAACGAGCGTGGCCGACCCACGCCGCGCATGATCCTCAACCGCGGTGGCAAAGACGGCAATGACGGCGTGGCGCTGACCATGGCGGACACCGCAGGTCACCCGCGTATCGTGATGAAAGTGGCCGCGGACGGTACGCCGTCATTGCAGATGCTCGACGCGAAAGGCAAGGTGGTCGGACAGATGGTTCCCGCGAGCTGACGTCGTGCACCCGGCGCGGTGGTCCTCAGTCGGCGAGCGACTCCCCGCGGTGATCGTCGTCCATCCAGCCCTTGCGCTTCTGCATCGCCCATTCCATATCGCGCGCCATGGATGGCGTAATCTCGGCGCCACGTAACAGCTCGGTCAGCACTTGGCGTTTCCCCAGTCCCAGAAACGAGGCCTGGTTCTCGTATGAGCAAACACCCAGCCAGTCCAGTTCGATAAGGACGCCACGAAGGTTCGCGCGCCGGTTCAGCTGTATGTCGTCGAGCGGCGAGGTGACGTGCTGATCGCGTCTGGGCGTGTAGTTGGCCCTATGCCGATGTGGCGCCAACCGTGCGGACGCGGGGGTGAGGTTGCCCATGAGCGGAGTCTCCGGAGAGGACGCCTGGCTGCGTGGCGTCCATGCGCGTGAGTACGCGCGAAACTTCCGTCGCCCGCTACCGTAGTTCTACGTAGCGACGGTTTCCTGCCGTCGGCGCTCGAGAACTTTGGCCCGCCAGTTCATGAGTGGCGTCGTGGTCACGCCGTGGACGAAGATGCTGAGGGCGACGACGGTCAGGACCACGGTCGCGAGGTCGTCGCCGTTCCGCGCCACCAGGCCGTGAGTCAGGGCGTAGGCAAGGTAGTTCAGGCTGCCGAGTCCGCGGATGCCGAACCAGCCCAGGAGCAGGCGGCGCTGCCACGGCAGCCCGTTGCCGACCGTCGACAACCAGACGGACGCCGGCCGTATGCCCACGAAAAGGACGAGGGCAACGAGCGCACCCGTCCCGCTGAAAACAGGCAACACCGCGACGCCCACGACGAAGACCAGAAGCGCGCCGATCAGGCGCTCGATCGTGTCACCGAACGAGAGGGCATCCGAGACCACCCAGCCCACGGTCTGCACGGGGTGGTCGTTGCCGGCGGTGCTGCGCTCGTTGGGGCGCACGAGCAGCTCCGCAGGATTCGTCGTGCCGTCGGCGGCGGCGTCTTCGCTCTGCGAAGAGTGTTTGCCGGCTACGTGCACTTCGACCCGGCGCAAGCCCACACCGGCCGCAAAGGCCGCCAGGAAGCCCGATGCGTGCAGCAGCTCGGCGCCCGCATAAGCCAGCGCCATGATGCCCAGCGCCAGAAAATCGCTGGGCGCCACGTCCTTCGTGACATGGCGCAGATGGGTTCCGGCGTAGCCAACCAGCCAGCCAACGGCGAAGCCCAGTCCAGCCCCGGCCAGCCACCCCCAGGCGACGTCGATGCCGATCCAGCGGATCCAGAGGTCGGTGTCTCCGGTGTGCGCCGTCATCAGGCCCAGGGCCAGCAGGAGGAAGGGAAGGGCTGTGCCGTCGTTGAGGCCGGCTTCGCCCGAAAGGGCAACACGGAGGGCATCGTCATCGCGCGCGTCGTCCACCGAGACCAGGTTGGCCAGCACCGGATCGGTGGGGGAGAGGATCGCCGCGAGCGCCAGCGCCAGAGGCCACGACCAGCCAAGGACAAGGTGGGCAAGCACGGTGAGGCCGCCGATGGTGAGCAGCATGGCGGGCACGGCGAGCCGTGCGGCAGTCACCCAGGCGCCGTGCCGGAAGGACACGCGGAGCTTGAGGCCGGTGATGAAAAGCGACACCACCAGCCCCGTCTCGGTCACCGAGCGCAGCCAATCGGCGTTGTCATGGTCGAATGACAGGCGCGCAACGCCCAGTAGCGCGGGGCCAGCGGCTATGCCGGCGGCGAGATAGACGGCGAACGACGTGATAGGGCCGCGACGTATGACGCCAGCGGCCATGGACGTGGTCACCAGCAGCACGCCGATGAAGAGTATCCATGCGAAGTAGCTCATGCGCCGATGCTCGGCGCATGGCCATGAAACGGGCGCGAAGGGGGAGCTAGGGGTTTTCCGCGCCGGACGGGGAGCGGGGCCTGTTCGCACACGACGCACGATTCAGCGCACGGGTGGCGTCAGTGTCGTCGGAGGTGGCGAGACGGGCGAGGCAGTCGTCGTACGTTTCTCGCCCGCTCGGTGCGTTCAGGGCGAAGTACGCTGCGGCGACGCCGATGGCCAGGGCAATGGCGATCCAGGGCGCAAAGTCGGCTAGGGTTCGGCGCATCGGTTCGTGGCATCGGATCGGTAGAGGTCGTCATAGTGAATGTCGCCGCCGCGCTTGTCGACTTCGTTTCTCACCTGAGGACGTTATTTCTTCGTCTGATGATTGTCTTCGCCCGAGTCGTCGAGCGGATCGCCCGATGCATCCGTCTCGGGTTCACGCGTCGGATTGCGTTGGTCGTTCGGCGCATCGTTCTGGCCCGGATGCTGTGGCGGGCGATTTTTCTCATTAGCCATGGGGTGCACTCCGTTCGGTAGGGGAGGATGCACCATGCTTCGATGTGGTTGACGATGTCGTGCCCGGGACGTGACGACAGCGTGGTCGACGCCTAGTGCGCCTTGCGCTTGCGGGTAGGAAACATCGTGTCACCGGGCGCGGTCATGCCGGCAAACAAGGGGGATGTCTCGTGACATGCCTGGTCGGTCAATAAAGGTGTCACGACCGCCATCCATCCTTCTGCGAATGAACTCTCATCTTGCGGTCGACAGGCAGGTGTATACCGGCACATGGCTTCGGCCAGCGCCGCTATCAGCGCGGGAGGGTCGGGATGCGTGGCCATGGCGGCATCGAGAGCCGATTCCAGCGCGGCAAGTTTACCGAGGAGGTAGGTGGTGTCTTCCATGAGAAAAGCATGTCCTTACGTATACGCCTACAAACAGGCGTGGGCGACGATGACACGAACATCAGGTCATGTCACCTCACGCAGCACGGCGTCTACCGCTACAGGCTGTCGCGACCGAGGTTGATGATATGCACACGCTGGTTGTCTCGCCTGCACATCTGGCATTGTATGCGTCCGCAGGCCGCGCGCGATCGATCCGCGCGCATTGAAGTACAGTCGGCCCAGGGAGGGCACTTAATGATTAACGTTGTATTGGTCGACGACCACGAGCTGGTCAGGACCGGTTTCCGGATGATCCTGCAGCAACAAGCGGATTTCCGGGTCAGGGGAGAGGCGGGCACGGCGGAAGAGGGCCTGCGGCTCATCCGTACGCTCGCACCGGACATCGCACTCGTGGATGTGCACATGCCGGGCATGAGCGGCGTGGAACTCACTGAGCGAGTCGTACGCGCCAAACTGCGCACGAATATCGTGATTCTCACTATCGTCGATGACGCCCGTTTTCCGAAGCGCCTTCTCGATGCAGGCGCGCTCGGATATCTCACCAAGGGCTGCTCGTCGGACGAACTGCTCAGCGCCGTGCGTCAGGTTGCCTCCGGTCGGCGTTATCTGGCTCCGTCCGTCGCGCAGCAACTTGCCCTCGCGACGCTGGACGGCTCGGAGTCGCCCTTCGACACCTTGTCCACTCGCGAGATGGAAGTCTCGATGATGCTGGTTCGCGGGATGCCGCTCACGTCGATCGGTGAGCGTCTCAACCTCAGTCCCAAAACGGTATCCACGTACAAACAGCGCCTGATGGAAAAGCTGCATGTGGACCATGTCGTGGGCCTTGCTCACCTGATGACCGTGCATGGACTTCTCGACACCCACAACCATCAGGTCGGCAGTTGAGATAGTTCGCAATCGGTAACAAAAAAAACGCCGGGCAATGCCCGGCGTTTTTTTGTGAGGGAGGCCGAGGCCTCCCCGTACTTCCCTTAGTGCTCGTCGCGCGGCGTGTCGCCGTGCGGCGTTTCCTGGCGAGGACGCGTCAGGAGATCGCCTTGCGCCGGTGGCGCCCACGGCGAACCGGTGGACGGTTCATCAGCTGCCGGAGCCGGCTCAGCGACCGGAGCGCGGGTCGTATCCGGAGCCGGGGCCGGTGCCGGCGCAGCGACCGGCGTCGGTGCCGGAGCAGCAACCGGCGTCGGAGCCGTGACCGGAGCCGGGGCCGGGGCCGGGGCCGGGGCAGGTGCCGGAGCAGCAACCACCGGGGCTGGCGCGGGCGCCGCTACCGGTGCAACGGCAGGTGCCGGTGCATGGTGTGCTTCGGGCGCCTTGGCCTCGGTAACGACCGGGGCCGGAGCCGGAACCGGGGCTGGAGCCGGAGCGATGACGGGCTTCGGCGCTTCGACCGGGGCGGCTGCCTCGGCGGGCACTTCCACGATCGGGGCTTCCGGTGCCGTTTCCGGCAGCATGCCGCGAGCCGGCGTGTCGAGCACGGACGACTGCCTGGCCGGCGTGGAGAGCGGGATGGAAGGCTCGTCTACGGCCGGTGCGATCGAGGCTGGTGCGACTGCGGCCGGTGCATCGACGTGGACGGGTGCGCTTTCGACAGCCTTGGTTTCGACCGGCGTGGCCGCGACTGGCGCCTCTGCGGAGACGTCTGCCGTCTTCAACGGGGCGCCCGACTCGGTCTGGCGACGTTCGGTCGTACGCGCCTGCGCCGAGTCGGCCGGAGTAGCGGGATCGACAGGATGCGCATGCGGCGCGACCGGAGCGGAGGTGCCCGGGATCGGCGGCAGCTTCGGCAGCGAGGTCAGGGTGAGTGCCGAGGGCACCGACTCGTCATCCGCTGCCGTTGACGCGGCTGTTGTGACCGCAGCCGTCGCCGCGGCGGGAGCCGGACGGGTGGCTTCATTGCGTGGCGCTTCTACCGCGAAGGCGTTCTCGGCGGCAGCGGCGGTGTCGAGCATCGGCGGCACGCTGGCGCTGTCACGCGTGGTGCGAGCTGGCGTGGTCTCGACGATGTCGTCGTTGTCATTCTCGTCGTCATCGAGGTCGTCGGCGTTGCCGCCTTCGATCGAGCCGGCCTGCGTACCATCTTCCTGGCGACGACGACGACGACCGCCGCGACGGCCACGACGACGGCGCTGGCCACCCTCGGTGTCCTTGGTTTCGGTGGACGGGGCACCGCCATCGGCGGCGACCGAACCCTCGACCTGCGTGAGGGCTTCGTCGGTAATGACCGGCGAGATGCCGTCCTCGTCCTTCAGTGGGGCATTCGGCTTCTCGGCCGGGACACGAACGGTGCCCGGTGCGGCGGTCTGCGCAGCACCGGCAACGAGCGTCGTGGCCTTTTCGATCTTCTCGACCTTGTCACCCTGCGGCTGGCGCTCGCCACGCGGCTGACGACGGCCTTCGCCGCCCTGACGGCCTTCACCCTGGACCTGCTGCTCCTGGCGGCCGCCCTGGCGACCACCCTGCTGCTGTTCCTTCGGCTGACGCGGCGCCTTCTCTTCGCCCTGGCGTGGCTCGCCCTGACGCGGCTCGTTACGGGCCTGCTTGTTGCCGCCCTTGGCCTGCTGCTGGCCCTTCGGCTGCTGCTGCGCGTTGTCCTTGCGCTCGCCACGTTCGCTGCGTTCGCCGCGCTGACGCTGTTCGTTGTTCTTGTTGCGACCTTCGTTGCCACGACGGTCATCACGGCGCGGGTTGCGCTCGTTACGTCCACCGCTGCCCTGGCGCGATTCGTCGCGACGGGCCGGCGCCGGCTCGGCGGCGGGCGCTGCTGGCTCGGAGGAGCTGAACAGGCCACCGAAGAGGCGCGAGAAGAAGCCGCCCTTCGCTGCCGGAGCGGCAACCGGGGGACGTGCCTTCGCGGCGGCGACGGGCGCGACCGGAGTCTCGTCCTCGTCGTCACGGATCGGGGCGGGGGTGGACGGCACGACGCCGGTCACCAGCGGCTGCTCGCCACTGCCCAGGGCCTGGCCCATCTTCGGCAGGGCGACCGCGACCACCGGGGTGGTGCGCTCGTAGCTCGGCTTGCTGTGCTCGCCCATGTCCGCTTCACGGATACGGGTGATTTCCAGGTGCGGCGTCTCGAGCTTGTCGTCAGCGACGACGACCACGTGCACGTTGTGGCGCAGTTCGATCTCGACGACGCTGGCGCGCTTCTCGTTGAGCATGAAGTTGGCGACCGCGGGCGGCGCCTGCACCAGGACCTGCCCGGTGTTTTCCTTCATCGCGTGCTCTTCGATGAGACGCAGGGTGGACAGGGCCAGCGATTCGACGCTGCGGATGTGGCCATGGCCTTCGCAACGCGGGCAGACGATCTGGGTGGCTTCGCCCAGGCTCGGGCGCAGGCGCTGGCGCGACATTTCGAGCAGGCCGAAACGTGAGATGCGACCGATCTGGACACGGGCGCGGTCCGCCTTGAGGGCGTCCTTGAGGCGCTCTTCCACCTCGCGCTGGTGGCGCGGGCTATCCATGTCGATGAAGTCGATGACGATCAGGCCGCCGGCATCGCGGATGCGCAGCTGACGGGCGATCTCGCTGGCGGCTTCGAGATTGGTGTTGAACGCCGTCTCTTCGATGTCGCTGCCCTTGGTCGCCTTCGACGAGTTGATGTCGATGGCGGTGAGGGCTTCGGTCTGGTCGATGACGATCGAACCGCCGGAGGGAAGGCGGACGTTACGCTCGAAGATGCTTTCGATCTGGGTTTCGATCTGGTACCGCGAGAACAGCGGCGTCGGATCCTGGTAGAGCTTGAGCTTGCGCAGATTGTTCGGCATCACCTGCTGGACGAAGTCGCGGGCGTCGTTGAACAGCTGCTCCTCGTCGATGAGGATCTCGCCGATGTCATTACGCAGGTAGTCGCGCAGGGCGCGGATGAACAGCTTGGATTCCTGGTAGATCAGGAATGGGGCCTTCTGCGAGTTCGCAGCGCCCGAGACCGACTTCCACAGTTGCAGGAGGTAGTCGAGATCCCACTGGAGCTCTTCGGCGTCACGGCCCATACCGGCGGTGCGCACGATCAGGCCCATGTCGTCGGGCACCGAGAGGTGCTCCATCGCTTCCTTAAGGGCCTGGCGGTCTTCACCCTCGATGCGACGGGACACGCCGCCAGCACGGGGGTTGTTCGGCATCAGCACCATGTAGCGACCGGCGAGGCTGATGAAGGTGGTGAGGGCGGCTCCCTTGTTGCCGCGCTCTTCCTTCTCGACCTGGACGATGATTTCCTGGCCTTCCTTCAACAGCTCACGGATGTTGGACTTGCCTTCCGCGTTCGGGTTGAAGTACTCGCGGGCCACTTCCTTGAGCGGAAGGAAGCCGTGGCGTTCGGCGCCGTAGTCGACGAAGCAGGCTTCGAGGGACGGTTCGACGCGGGTGATACGACCCTTGTAGATATTGGCTTTTTTCTGTTCCCGGGACGGGATTTCAATATCGAGATCGTAAAGGTTCTGGCCATCGACGATGGCCACGCGCAACTCTTCGCGCTGAGTCGCGTTGATCAACATACGCTTCATTGTAAGTTCCTCGGCCTTGCCGCGCGGCCGCGGGCCGCGGTGGCGCCCTTTGGGGCGGCCTGCCGGGGATCGCGCCGCAGCGGTGAGGCTTCAAGCGGCATGGGATCCGGGACCGATACCTGGACCCGGCGTGATTCGTGATAAGCGCCTTGCAACCGGTCCGCGTCCTTACGGATTAGCCGGACAACCGCAACCCGAACCGCTACGATGTGGGGTGTGCTCACCTTCCGACCCCTCGGACGGAATGGCATGACACTCGCCTTACGTGACGGTACAGGCACCCCGCGAGAGATAAGTCTTCAGCGGAGCCTGGCGCTCGCCGAGTATCCTATCAAATTCGAGTTTTATCAATGCAGACGGTAACTTCCCTCGACGGCGGCCAAGGTGTGCGCATCGTCGAAATCGGCCCTGAGCGGGACGGCCAGCGCGTGGACAACGCCCTGATGACCATGCTCAAGGGAGTGCCGCGCAGCCTGGTCTACCGCATCCTGAGAACGGGGCAGGTCCGGATCAACGGCAAGCGGGCCAAGCCGGACACGCGCCTTGCCCTGGGCGATATGTTGCGGATTCCGCCGGTCCGCGTGGCCGAGCGCGAAGAGAACGAGGCGCCTTCCGGCATGGTCCGGTCGGTGGCGGACGCCGTCATCTTCGAAGACAAACACTTCCTGGTGATCGACAAGCCGGTCGGCATCGCGGCCCATGGCGGCAGTGGCGTCAGCCATGGCGCCATCGAGCTGCTGCGCGCGGCACGGCCGAATGAGCACCTCGAACTGGTCCATCGCCTCGACCGCGATACCAGCGGTGTGCTCGTGCTGGCGAAGTCCCGGTCGGGACTGACGGGCCTGCAGGCGCTGATCCGGGAAAATACGGTGACCAAGCAGTACCTCTGCCTGATGACCGGTACGCCGCGCAAAGCCAAGTTCGACGTGAATGCGCCGCTTCTGAAGTCCGTGATGCACGGTGGCGAGCGCCTGGTCCGCGTCGACGATGCGGGCAAGCCCTCCCTGACCTATTTCAAGGAACTGGAGCAGTACCCGAACGCCCGCCTGATGCAGGCGACCCTGGGTACCGGCCGTACCCACCAGATCCGCGTCCATGCACAGTACGCCGGGCATCCACTGGCCGGTGACCCGAAGTATGGCGACGAGGCGGCGAACAAGCGGTTCCGGGCCATGGGCCTGAAGCGGATGTTCCTGCACGCGGCACGCATGAGCTTCGACCTGGACGGCAAGAACTACGATTTTTCCTCGCCGTTGCCCGACGAACTCAAGGCGTTCCTCAACAAACTGGCCGGCTGAGGCCGGTCAGCCAAGGAACCTGGCGCTCACTTCCAGCGAGCGCAGGATCCCGCCGGCCAGGCAGGCCTGCAGCAACAGGGCGCTGGACGCATGGGCCAGTGCCACGGGAAGCAGGGCGCGGTGATGCAGGTACCACCAGGCCCAGCCGAGCTCGGCGACGAAACACAGCTGCATCAACAGGCTGTTGGGCGTGTGCAGCAGAGCGAAGGTCAGCGCCGCGAGCAGGACGGCCAGCGGCCGCGTAAGGGCCCGCGCGAGCAGCGAGGCGACCACGGCGAGGATCAGCCACTGCTGGACGAAGGCCCACGCTATATAGAGGAGTGCGCGGCCCGGTACCGGCCAAACCGGTGCGTGGCCCGCCACCGCCACGATCGCGATGGTGACTGGCAGGGCAAGGAGCGGCCAGCCTGCCGTGCGCCAGGCACCGAGCCAGCGCCAGCGCGGCAGCTGGCGCCTGATCGCCAGGACAAGGGCGTAAACCACGCCCAGCGCGAACATGACGACAGCCGGTGCGGCCGGCCTCGCAGACAAGCCGAGACCCGCAATGAACCAGACGGGTCCGGCGATGACGAGCAGTGCTTCTATCGGACCGGCCCGGACGGGCCGCACCGCGTCCGCTTCGGCGGGTTTCATCGCCGCGCGTACCGACGGCACGACGACCAGCAGCAAGAGGTAGAGCAGCGGAGCCGCCCAAGGCTGCCAGGCGGGAGCCGGAGGTTGCCGGACGGCATTGCCGAAACTCGCCGTGGGCGAGGTCGCCAACCGGGCGTCGCGCCAGTCGAGCAGGCCTTCGGCCGATAGTCCGTCAGGCAGGGACGTGGCGGCCGGTGGTAGCCATGTTTGAGGCGGTGCGAGAGAGGCCTCGCGAAGGGTAAGGGTCTGGCCGGCGGGCAGTGTGGCGACGAGTCGCAGCATGGCGGCGCGGCCCGGCGCGTTGACGGTGTGGTGGGTGTCATCGGTCCACTTGAGCCGGTCAAGCCGCACGGGGTGCGACAAGGCCTCCGGCGACAGATTACCCAGATCGGCATGTGCCACGGGTGCCTGCAGCGTCGGGCGGACCGCCAGGGCGTAATGCCCGGCCGCCGACGCCGAGGCATCCAGGCGCAGGGTCGCCAGCGCACGCAGGTCGGCCGGGCGGCGCAGCGGGAAGCCAATCTCGAGCGGGCTGCCGTCGGTTGCCCGCACCTGCAGGCCGCCCGGTACCTGTTGCAGTCTTCCACCACCGAAGACCCGCCCGGCAACGACATCGCCGCTGTCACGGAGATGCCAGCGCCATGGGGACGATCCCGTGGCGTACGCGGCGCGGTCGTTTGCGCTATCGCGCTCGATCGCCCCGCGAACCACCGTGGCCGCAAGCCAGGGCAGGGCGAACAGCGACGCGACCGCCAGCAGCACCGCTGCGAAAGCGGTCCCGCGAGGCGACAGCTTGCGCACCTCAGCGATCCAGCAGGGCCTCGACACGGGCCGCGCAGATCATGTCGTTCAGCGAGAGCCCGCCGACATCATGCGTGGACCAGAGCAGCTGGCAGTGGCCATAGCCCGCTTCGAGATCCGGATGGTGATCTTCCTGGTTGGCCATGAAACCTACGGCGTTGATGAAGCCCAGCGTGTGTTGGAAGTCCTTGAAGGGGAAGTCCTTGACGATGGCCTTGCCGTCCGACGTGATCTTCCAGCCGGGCAGGGTCGCGAGGTGACCCTCGACGGTGGCGCGGTCGAGGGCGTGCTCGGCGCCCTTGCGCGGCGTGCAGTGCTGGCTGGCGAGGGGGGAAAGGGTCATGGAGGAGGTCCGTCCTGTGAAAGCGCGAAGCGTCGGCGGTCGCGGTTGAATTGTCAAAAGGCGGCGTCCATTTCTAAACAGTACTAGAATGGTGCTATATCCGGCGCTCCCCACGCCGGACCCCAGTCCGGAGCCATCCATGATCGACATTTCGGAGCGCGCCCAGGCGCATTTCCAGCGCCTGCTTTCGCAGCAGGGCGACGACGACCTCGGCATTCGCGTGCGCGTGGTCAACGCCGGCACGCCGTCGGCGCAGTGCGAGCTCGAGTTCTGTTCCACCTCGGAACTGACCGGGGACGAATGGACCATCGAATGCACGGGCTTCAATCTGTATGTGGACGGCGAGAGCGCGCGTTGGCTCGATCCGGCCAATATCGACTACGAGACCACGGAGACCGGCAGCCAGCTCAATATCCGCGCCCCGCGGATCAAGGGTGAGGCACCGGGCGAGGGCGCCGGTCTTATCGAACGCGTGCAGTTCGTGCTGGAGTCGGAGATCGCGCCGCAGATCGCCTCCCACGGCGGGCGCATCTCGCTGGTCGAAGTCGCCGCCGGCAATATCGTGGTGCTGCGCTTCGGCGGCGGTTGCCACGGCTGCGGCATGGTGGACGTCACGCTGAAGAACGGCGTCGAAAAGACCCTGCGCGAGCGCATCCCCGAGATCACCGAGGTACGCGACGTCACCGACCACGAAACCGGCGAACAGCCGTATTTCGCCAAGGCCGCCGGTTAAACCGAGCCTGCCCGTGTAGGAGCCGATTCATCGGCGATAGCAATCTTGCCGCAAGCTCCCAATCGCCGATGAATCGGCTCCTACAGAAATAAAAAAAGCCCGCATAAGCGGGCTTTTCGTCTTCAGGCAGGCAATAACCGGTCAGTCGCTGCCCTGGATGTGATGCTCCAGCCCGTCGAGCTTGGTCGGCATCGTGGCGAAATACGCCGAGACATCCTCGATGTCCTGGTCGGAGAGCGTGGCGGCGAAGCCCTTCATGATCGGGTTGCCGCGGCGGCCGTCCTTGTACTCATGCAGGGCCATCGCGAGGTAGTCGGCGTATTGGCCGGCCAGTCGCGGGTACTGCGGGTCGACGGCATTGCCGTCCTGGCCGTGGCAGGCCACGCAGGTCGCGATCTTGGTCTTGCCGCGGGCGGGATCACCGGCGGCGAAGGTCTGGGTGGCGGTCAGCGCGAGTAGCGCGCCGATGGCTATCAGGGAAAACCCACGGATCATCATTCGTCCTCGGCGGCTTACTTGGCGAGACTGGAGAGGTAGGCGGCAACGTCCGCGATTTCCTCATCGGACAGGCTCTGCGCCTGGATACCCATCGTCGGGTGGGTGCGCTCGCCGCTCTTGTAGGCCTTGAGGGCGTTGACGATGTACTGCTCGTTCTGGCCCGCGATATGCGGCACGTGGTATTCGGGGTAAGCGTTGGCATAGCCCGGCACGCCGTGGCAGCCGTTGCAGGTATAGACCAGCGTCCGTCCCTTGGCCTTGTCCCCTTCGGCGTGCGCGGCGGACGCGGCGCACAGTGCTACAGCGATCAGACCAACCAGTTGCAGACGCTTCATTAAGAGTTCCCTGGGTGCCGGGCGGGGCCGGGGTTGAAAAGCCGTCGAAGTATAGAGGCCTGTCGCGACGGCGGACAACTCAGGGAGACCCGGACCTCAGATCAGGCTGCGAATGATGTGGAAGCCCGCGATGTATTCGCCGGCGATGGTACCGGCGCAAACCAGGAAGAAATTGAGCAGGGTCCGCGCCACACGGTTCTTCCACCAGCCCGTCCAGTGGGTGATGTCGTCGCGCAGGTGCTCGAAGTCGACCACGCGCGGCTTGCGGATCCAGGCCTCGGCCATGGCGCTGATGGCGCCGGAGGGGATGCCGGGGCGGAAGGGCTTCAGGGGCCCGGCGATGAAGGCTGCCACGATCGACAGCGGATGGCCGCCGGCGATGAGTGCGCCCAGAGCCGACAGGCCACCGGTCAGCAGGATCCAGTTCTTTACCGCGTCGGCGCCCAGGCTGGGGCTGCGATGAAAAGCGAAGCCGATGGCGACGAAGATCGCCAGCACCAGGCCCACGGCGACGATCTTGGGCCACTTCGAGGCGGGCGGCGTGACGGCGAGGTCATCCGCGAGTGCCTGCGCGTCGCCATGCTGGTGGGCCAGCTTCTCGCTCATGCCCTTGAGGTGGCCGGCGCCGATGACGACCAGCACCTTGCGCGTGGCGGCCTCGGTGTCCATGCGCAAGCCGTTCTCTCGCAGGCGCGCAGCCATGTACGTATCGCGCTCGGCAATCAGTGCGTTGTAGAGCGGCGCGGAGTTGGTGGCGAACTCGCTGAAGGCGCTTTCGAGCAGATCGGACTCCTTCAGCTTCTCGATATCGGCTTCGGCGATCTCCTCGCGTTCGAACACACTGCCGAGCATGCCGGCCATCAGGCCGAACCGCTGGAAGAAACCGACGCTGCGCCAGGCTCGTTTGAGGGTCGTGCCGACTTCACGATCGACGAGCCACACCGGCATGCTGCGCGCATCGGCGCCGTCCATCGCGGCTTTCATCTCGGCGCCCGGCTCGATGCCGTATTGCGCGGCGAGACGCTTCTGGAACGAACCGAGCACAAGGCTGGCCGCGACCATGCCGGCCTTGCCCTGGCGAATCATCTGGAAGAGGTCGAGCTGCTTGAACGCTTCCGGGTCGCGAATGCCATGCGCACGGCTGGCGCATAGCTCGACGGCGACGGCGTCGAAGTGCTCGGTCTCGAGCAGGGCTTCGACCGCGTGCACGCTCGCACGCGAAACATGGGCCGTGCCGAGGATGACGTAATCGACACCGTCGCGCCTCATGCGCTCGATAGGTTGGCCTTCCAGGGCCGCGGGAAGCGGTGCGTCGTGCTCGGCAGGGATCATGCGCTCGGAGTCCTTAAGAGGGGGATCAGTCGCGGTAGCGCTTGGTCAGGTCGCCGTAAGCGTCGATGCGACGGTCACGCAGGAAGGGCCAGATGCGCCGGACGTGCTCGCTGCGCTCCATGTCGACATCGCAGATCAGCAGCTCACGGCCCTCGGTGCCGGCCTGGGCGATGAACTCGCCCTGCGGGCCGGCCACGAAGCTCGAACCCCAAAACTGGATACCGCTGCCGACGTTGGACGGATCCGCCTCATAACCCGTGCGGTTGCACGAGAGCAACGGCAGGCCATTGGCGACGGCATGACCGCGCTGCACGGTGATCCAGGCATCACGCTGACGGGCCTTCTCGGCGTCGTCATCGTTAGGGTCCCAGCCGATGGCCGTGGGGTAGAACAGGATATCGGCGCCGGCCAGCGCCATCAGGCGCGCGGCTTCCGGGTACCACTGGTCCCAGCACACCAGCACGCCGAGCTTGCCGACCGAGGTCTGGATAGGGTCGAAACCGAGGTCGCCCGGCGTGAAGTAGAACTTCTCGTAGAAGGCCGGGTCGTCGGGGATGTGCATCTTGCGGTACTTGCCGGCGATCTCGCGCGAGCGATCGAAGACCACGGCCGTGTTGTGATACAGGCCGGTCGCGCGCTTTTCGAAGATCGACGCGATGACGACGAGCTTGAGCTCCTCGGCGAGCTTGCCGATGCGCTCGGTGCCCGGGCCGGGAATGGTCTCGGCGAGGTCGAACACGTCCACGCTCTCGCGCTGGCAGAAGTACGGGCCGTTGTGCAGTTCCTGCAGCAACACCAGTTCGACGCCAGCCTTCGCGGCTTCGCGCAGGCCGGCTTCGATCGCATCGAGGTTACCGTCGCGGCTGCCGCGGTCGGTTTCCTGGAGCAGGGCGACCTTGAGGGTCTTGCGGGTCATCGTGTTCGTTCCTCAGGGTTACTGGGCAATCGCGGCGGGCAGCTGCATGGTGATGCAATGCAGGCTGCCGTTCTGCCAGATCAGCGGACGGCATGGCACCTGGACGACTTCGCGGCCCGGATGAGCCACGCCGATGATCCTCGCTGCTTCCGCGTCCTTTTTGTCGCCATAGGCCGGCACGAGCACCGCGCCGTTGACGATCAGGTAGTTCGCGTAGGACGCCGCCAGGCGACGACCTTCGTCGAGGATCGGCTCGGCCCAGGGAAGCGGATGCAGCGGGTACGGCTTGCCTTCCGGCGAACGCAGCGCGGCGAGTTCCGAGCCCATCTGGCCCAGTTCGGCGAAGTGCGGATCGCTTTCGTCGTCGCAAGCCTGGTACACGATGCCGCCGTCCTCCGAGAAGCGCGCCAGCGTGTCGATATGGGCGTCGGTGTCGTCGCCTTCAAGGTAGCCGTGGTCCAGCCACAGCACGCGGTCGGCGTGCAGGGTGGTCGCCAGCGTCTCGGTCATCGTTTCGCGCGAGAGCTCGGGATGGCGCTGGTTGAGGCACTTCCACGTGGTCAGGATGGTGCCGCGGCCATCGCTCTCGATGCCGCCACCTTCCAACGCCCAGTCGATGCGCTTGTGCGGGAGGCCGGAGAGTACGCCGCGTTCGAGCAGACCGGAGATCAGCGCATCGTCCTGCTCGGCGCCGAACTTGCCGCCCCAGCCGGTGAAACGGTAATCGTTGAGCAGCACGCCGTCCGGGCCGGTGAGCGTGATCGGGCCGGAGTCGCGCAGCCAGGTGTCGTCGTAGGGCAGCTCGATGAAGTGCACGCGCGACAGGTCCGCGCCGGCTTCGGTGATTGCCAGGCGGGCGCGCTCACGCAGCGCGGCGTCGGCCACGATGATGTGCAGCGGTTCGAAGCGGGTCACCGCGGCGGCCAGCGCCACATAGGTCGTCTCGACCTCGGCCAGGCGATCGGCCCAATCGGTGTCCGCATGCGGCCAGGCGATCAGCACGCCGGCCTGCGGCTCCCATTCGGCGGGAAGTCGATAAGAAGTGCGGTCGGTCATGGCGGGCGGGGAGGCAGCTGGGGAAGCCGCCTATTGTAGGGCTTCCGGGTTACCGTTGCCTCGCCGCTCACCGCGCGGTGTAGGAGCCGATTCATCGGCGATCCCGCGGCAGCGGGCCGGATTGTCGTAGGAGCCGATTCATCGGCGATCCCGCGGCAGCGGGCCAGGTGCCCGCGAGCACCCATTCGCCGATGAATCGGCTCCTACCGAACAGGGCCTGCCGCTTATTTTGGCGCTTGCGGGTTCGTATTATTCCCGGCCGGCGTGTTCAGCACCGTGTGGACCACGTGGCTCTTCTCGAAATAGACGATGTAGCCCGGATACATCCAGCGGTTGATGACCGGCTGCTTGGCGCTGCCGCCGCCACGGGCGTCGAGCTTGGAGGTGGGTGCGCCGAACTGGCGTTCCACCTCGGCCATGCTCATGCCCTTCTTGGGCAGGCTCATGCCCTTTTCCTGCTGGACGCGCTGCATCAGCAGGCTGTCGGCGTGAACCGAAGGCGCCACGGAGGCGGAGACGATAGCCAGGGCGATCGCGGTGAAAACAGGCTTGAAGGTATTCATGATGGCTCCGTCGCGCTCCCCATGCGGCGCAAGACGCCGTTTTAACATGCCGCCTCATCCCGCGCCATGGGCGGCGTGCGCCGGGCGTCACGGCTGTGTGCTGCGTCGCGTTTCGGCCACGTGGGGGGCGGGACGGCTATCATGGGCAGTCGCTCATTGCAGTAACCCTATTCATGATCTCTTTTCGCAACCTCGCCCTGCGCCGGGGCAGCCGTACGCTGCTGTCGCAGATGGACCTCACTATCCAGAGCGGCTGGGCGCTCGGCGTCATCGGCCGTAATGGCTGTGGCAAGTCGACCCTGTTCGCTGCCCTGAAGGGCGAGCTGGAGCCGGAAGTCGGCGATCTGGACATGCCGTCGAAGATCCGGCTGGCCTCCGTGGCCCAGGAAACGCCGGCTTTGCCCGACCCGGCGATCGAGTACGTGCTCGGCGGCGACGTGGAAGTGGCCGCCGCGCTGAAGATGGAAGCCGATGCCTACGACGCGGAAGACTACGAAGCCGTGGCTCGGGCAAACATGCGCATCGAAGAGGTCAACGGCTACGACGCGCGTGCGCGTGCCGGACGGCTGATGCACGGCCTGGGTTTCAGCCCGGAGACCCATGAGCAGCCCGTCGCCTCGTTCTCGGGTGGCTGGCGCGTGCGCCTCAACCTGGCGCGCGCACTGATGGCACCCTCGGACCTGCTCCTGCTCGATGAGCCGACCAACCATCTCGATCTCGACGCGGTTCTCTGGCTCGAAGAGTGGCTGCGCCGTTATCCGGGCACGCTGCTGATCATCTCGCACGATCGCGAATTCCTCGACGGCGTGATCTCGCACACGCTGCATCTGCACGAAGGCAAGGCCAAGCTCTACACCGGCGACTACACCGCCTTCGAACGCCAGCGCGCGGAACACCTGCGCCAGCAGCAGATCGCGCATGTGCGCGAACAGGCCGAGCGCGCCCACCTGCAGTCGTTCATCGATCGCTTCAAGGCGAAGGCTTCCAAAGCCAAGCAGGCACAGTCGCGCATGAAACGCCTGGAAAAGATGGCCGGCACCGAAGCGGTGCGTGCGGAACGCTCCTTCAGCTTCACGTTCCCCACGCCCGACCGGTTGCCGACCTCGATGCTGCAGCTCGATCACATCGATGCGGGCTACGGCGACCACGTTGTGCTCCGCGACATCGCCTTCGGCCTGGAAGCGGGCGATCGCATCGGCCTGCTCGGCCCGAACGGCGCCGGTAAGTCGACGATGGTGAAATCGCTGGTCGGCGAGCTCGAGCCCATGGTGGGCGAGCGCACCTTCCATAAGGACATGAAGATCGGCTACTTCGCCCAGCATACGGTCGAAAGCCTGCACGAAGGTTGGAGCGCGTTCGACCATCTTCAGGAGAAGGCGCCTAACGCCGGCGCACAGGTGCTGCGCGACTATCTCGGTACCTGGAACTTCCCGGCCGATCGCGTCTTCGAACCGGTCGACAAGTTTTCCGGTGGCGAGCGCGCGCGTCTCGCCCTGGCGCTGATCGCCTGGGACAAGCCGAACCTGTTGCTGCTCGACGAGCCGACCAACCATCTCGACCTCGACATGCGCGAAGCGCTGGCCGATGCGCTGGCCGAATTCGACGGCGCGCTGGTGTTGGTCTCGCATGATCGCCACCTTCTTGGCATGGTCTGCGACGAGTTCTGGCGCGTGGCGGACGGCAAGGCTGAAGCCTTCGACGGCGACCTCGACGATTACGCCAAGTGGTTGCGTACGCGTGGCACCACGCGCAAGACCGCGGCTGTCGCCTCGGCGCCGCAGAATGCGCCGGTGCAAGAGGCCGCGAAAGAAAAGCGCAAGCTCAGCGCCGACGAGCGTGAGAAGGAAAAGCCGTTGCGCGCCCGGGTGAAGAAGATCGAGACGCTCATCGCGACCATGGACAAGGAGCTCACCGACATTGAAGGCAAGCTCGCTGATCCGACCGTTTATGGCGGCAGCACCGCAGACCTGATGAAGCTCGGTCAGCGCCAGGCCGAAGTGCGTGGCGAGAAAGAAGCGCTTGAGCTGGAATGGCTCGGGATTTTGGAACAGATCGAGGTCTGAGCATGGGTGCCGCCCTTAACGTCCTGCTGCCGAGTCGCGACAAGCTTCGCTATGTGCCCGCCTTCGCGGCGTGGCTGGCACGCGGCACGACGTTGTCCGCCGCCATGCCCGGCTACCTCGTGGCCATGGCGGAACAGTTCCGCTGGCCGAGCGGGCCGCTGCCGGCGGCCGCGCTCATCCGTCAGTCCGTGGCGGGTGATGCCGGCGACGCCTTGTGGCTCTCGGCGGACCCGGCCTGGGTGCAGCCGGAACTCAACGGCGCGCGACTGCTTGCCTGCGGCAACCTTGGCTTACGCCTGGAAGAGTCGATGGCGCTGGTCAACGCGCTTGCCGAGACGTTCGAAGCCGAAGGCATGAAGCTGCTCGTCGGCGATTCGCAGCACTGGCAGTTGCGTCTGCCGACCTATGTGGACGTGCCCTCGTTCCCCGAGCCGGAGGAAGCACTGGGGGCGGACCTGTTCGAACAGCTGCCCAAGGGCGAGGAAGGCCGCCGCTGGCGCGCGCTGATCAATGAGGCGCAGGTGGTACTGCACAACCACCCGGTCAACGCCGCGCGTGTCGCGCGTGGCCTGCCGCCGGTCAACAGCGTATGGCTATGGGGCGCCGGTGCGTTGCCTGATTGGGTCGAGTGCGGTCTGGGTCGCATCTATAGCGACGATTTGCTTGCGTGGGCGCTGGGTCACCGCGCCAACGTCGACGTCCAGCCCCGAAGCGCCTTCAGGGCCCCTCCTGTAGGAGCCGCTTCAGCGGCGATGGGTGCTCGCGGCAAACGGGCTATCGCCGCTGAAGCGGCTCCCACAGAGGTGCCTTACAGCCTGCTCGACCTCCAGGACATCCAGCCTGCCGAATTCGAACAGGTCTGGTGGCCCAACATCGAAGCACGCCTCGACGCCGGCACCGAAATCCGCATCGCCTTCGCCGATGGCGTTCGCATGGTCATACGCAAGAGCCACCGCCTGCGCTTCTGGCGCAAGGCATGACGGCGCGCGTCTGGCGTCAGCGTCACGTCGCCACCGCGCCGAGCGGCTGGCCGCCCCATGTTCATCCGGTGATCCAGCGCATCTACGCGGCGCGTGGTGTACCCACGCCTGAGGGCGCCGAGCATCGTCTTGCCAGGATGCTGTCGCCGACCCTGCTTGGCGGCATGGACGCGGCCGTCGCCTTGCTGATGGAAGCCATCGCGAGCGACAGGCACATCGTCATTGCGGGGGATTACGACTGCGATGGCGCCACTGGTACAGCCGTGGCCGAGCGTGGCCTGCGGCTACTGGGCGCACGGCACGTTCGTCACGTGGTGCCCAATCGCTTTGTCCACGGTTATGGCCTGAGCGAAGCACTGGTCGCTTCGCTTGACCCGTCACCTGATCTCATCGTCACCGTCGACAACGGCGTGGCGAGCGTCGCAGGTGTCGCCGCCGCCCGCGCCCGTGGTATCGACGTATTGATCACGGATCATCATCTGCCGGGCGACACCTTGCCCGACGCCAACGCCATGGTGAACCCGAACCTCGTAGGCGACGGTTTCCCGAGCAAGGCGCTCGCCGGCGTCGGTGTGATGTTCTATCTGTTGCTGGCACTTCGCGCCGCAATGCGCGACGCCGGTCACTTTGCCGGTGGCGAACCGGACCTGAGCGCGCTGCTCGATCTCGTGGCGCTGGGTACCGTGGCCGATCTGGTGCCGCTGGATTTCAACAATCGCGTGCTCGTGGAAGCGGGCCTGAAACGCATGCGCGCCGGGAAGGCCTGCGCCGGTATCACGGCGTTGATCGAAGCGAGCGGCCGCTCGCTCGCGACCGTTGGCGCGACGGATCTTGCGTTTGCGATTGGTCCGCGACTCAACGCGGCCGGCCGGCTCGAAGACATGTCGTTGGGCGTCGCCTGCCTCCTCACCGATGACACGGGCATGGCCCGTCGTTACGCCGAGCAGCTGTCGACGATCAACCAGGAACGCCGCGAGATGCAGGCGGGCATGGTCGAAGAAGCCGAGACAATGGTCGCACGTGCCGCGCACGTGGATTCGGTGGGCGTGGCGCTGTTCGATGACGGCTGGCATCCGGGCATCGTCGGGCTGATCGCGTCCAAGCTGAAAGAGAAGCTGCATCGTCCTGTCATGGCGTTTGCGCCGGCTGGCGACGACAGCGACGAGCTGCGCGGTTCGGCGCGTTCGATTCCGGGGTTCCATATCCGTGATGCGCTCGCGGAAATCGACGCGAAGCATCCGGGTCTGATCCTGCGATTTGGCGGCCACGCCATGGCTGCCGGCCTCAGCCTTCGCGCTAATGACTTCGATCGTTTCGCTGCTGCATTCGACGCGACCGCACGAGCACATCTAGACGACGAACGTCTGCAGGCCCTCGTCCACACAGACGGCGAACTCGATTATCGCGATCACACGCTCGATCTGGCCAAACAGCTGCGCTATGCCGGCCCTTGGGGCCAGGGATTCCCGCCACCGGTCTTCGAAGCGCGCTTCGAATGCGCGTCGTGGAAGCCCATGGGGAGCCGTCACCTGCGTCTGCAGTTGCGTCACACGCAGGGCGGTGCGCCGCTCGATGCCGTGATGTTCAACTGTTACGACGGCACGCCGCCGCCTGATCGCATACGGGTGGCGTACGAGCTGTCTGTCAACGACTGGCAGGGCAGGGAGAGCCTGCGGTTGTTGCTGACGCATATGGAACCGGTGGGCTGATCCGGACTACGCGACGACGGCAATCGTGCACGTCCGAGGCCACGGCACATCCGAAAACACGCTTCTCTCGTCGGTGTATTTTCCCGCGGCGCGGCGCATGATGGGATTCGACCCCAGAACGGGACTCTCAAGGATGAGACATGAAGACGATCCTGCTCACCGGAGCAACGGGCTTTGTCGGAAGTGCGTTGGCGGCAGCCTTTCTCGCAAGATCCGATCGGGTCATCGCCCTGGCTCGAAATGACCCCGATGGCGAACGAACGCGCGCAGCCGTCCGGGCTGCTGCGAAAGGCTTTGAGATCAGCCTTCCCGAGACGGTGCTAGACCAGCACCTGGACGTCGTCGAAGTCGATCACGATAGTTACGTGGCAAGGTTGGCGTCTGCTCGTCTCGCGGCGATCAGCGATGTCTGGCACGTCGCAGCGGATATGAGTATGGGGAAAAGCAAGCTTCCCCAGTCATTCGCCACGAACGTCGGCATGACGAGTGAGCTGTACGGATACGTGGCAACCCACGTTCCCCAATGCCGCCGCTTCTACTACATGTCGACTGCCTACGTGGTTGGACTGGATGGCGGCCAGGTAGACGAATCGCTGCACTTCGGTGGCAATTGCGTCAATCCGTACCAGGTGAGCAAGCGTTGTGCGGAATACTCCCTGGCGTTGTTGTCGTCGGCGTCCCGACTGCCTGTGACGATATTTCGTCCCACTATCGTCGTGGGCCACCGAGTGACGGGTTGGACCGTCAGAAATGGGTTCGGACTGTACATGTTCGTGGAGGCGATAAAGATGATAGCCGCCGGCACGCAGACGTCATGCAACTTACCCCTGACGAGCACGAGTCGTCCCGATCTCCTTTCTGTCGATCGGCTCGTCGAACAAGCCGTAGCGTTGACCGTCCGGCCACAGGCGACAAAGCCTCTGGAGATTTTCAACTGCTCAGGTGGCGGTGGCATGTCGATGGGTGAAGTCGTGACGGAAATCGGACGGTTGTGCGGCGTCGCGGTCCGTTTTTCTCCCCCGGAGACTGAGCTGGAAAAAGTCGTGGTGGCCGGTATGGAGCCGCGAATGCCTTTCGCAAACACGGACTGGCAGTTTAGTCGGTCGAAGCTTGACCAGGCGATGGGCGATCGTCACGGGGACATGCCCCTCAGTCTGGAAGAGCTCCGTCGGATCGTAAGCTGGTACCTGGCGGCGCCCTGAAAGCTCGACCCGAACGGCCCGGCGCACGGGACGACCGTTTTGCCGCAGCGGCGTGGAATGCCCGCAATCGTGTGTCTAGGCTGCAAGCTCCACTATCAAGGACACTCGGTATGCTTGCTCGTAGCTACGTAATGCTCGCCATCTCACTCTGTGCGACCCCATGCGCTCACGCTGCGACATCCGCTTCCTCGACGACAACGTCGGAAATTAAACAGCTTGTCGATACATTCAAGGCTGCGATCATCGCGAGGGACGGTGCGAAGCTCGACACGCTCTTCGTTCCGGAGAACACCAGCTGGTTCTCCGCTCTCGATCAAGCGTCGCTCGAGCAGACGCGCATGAAGAAACCCGATGCCAAACGCGTCCGGCCTGAACCAGACGCCTATAAGGGTTTCACGAAGTTTGTCGGCAGCACCAACCATGCCATCGAAGAGAAGTTCGACAACGTGCGCATCGATACGGATGGCATCGTCGGCTCCGTGTACTTCGACTACGTCTTCCTGCTCGACGGCAAGCCGACCAATCACGGCAACGAAACCTGGCAGGTGGTTCGTACCGACAACGGCTGGAAGATCAACGCGATGCTTTATTCGGTGATCCTGGATGCCGCGAAATGACCAGTTGTGCGCTGTTCTTTTGCGGGGCGCTTGTCATAGCGGCAACGCCTTCGTACGCCGCTTGCCTCGCACCTGGCGTCGAGCCAACCCCGTCCGCCGTGGTCGACGCGCAATTCGCGTACTACAACGCGCATAACGTCGAGGCGTTCGCCAGTTGTTACGCGGAAAACGTCGAGATGGTGTACCTCGATGCTTCGCATCCGGTGATCCGGGGCAGGGCGGAAATCCTCGAGAGGTTCGCCTTTCTCCGGACCATGCCAAAGGAGATGGGTGTGCAGATCGTCCGCCGCACGCTGACCGGCCCTACCGTGATCGACAAGGAGCATGTGATTGGCTTGCCCTCGGGAAAGAGCGCGCCGGATCTGGCGGCGATTTACGAGGTACGTGAGGGCCAGATCGTGAAGGTCTGGTTTCCGCCAAGCCACTGAGGCGCGGGAAATCGGGCAGGGTCAGAAACTTGCCCGATATACCTCGGGTATAGCTGCCGCCGCGCTAGTTCCTGACCTTCAAGCATGCGATGTTTTCCAGTCACCTCAACGCACAACCAGTTGCCCTGTCGGGACGCTGTTGTGAGTACCTAAGACCAACCGGAGCTCGTAATAAAATGACTATCAAAATGGCATCACTTGCGGTTATCTGCCTCCTGGTAGTCGCAAGCGCCGTTTCGGGCGAGACGACAACTCCCGGCCAAGATGTCGGTCCAGCACAATCAGTATCCGAACTGAGGGCGATGGCGAGCGGATACCACGAAGCGATGGTGAAAAAAGACAAGAATGCGCTCCTTGGCTTTTTTGTGGACGCATCCGTGCCGGTGAAGGGTGTTCCAAGTGATGCCTCTTACACGTTCATGGTGGAAGCGAGCAAAAAAGTAGCACCAAAACAAGTCGTTCCTCGATTCATGGCGTTTTCGGCGCAGGTATCGGTCGATGGCGACGTTCGCGCTGACGCGCCGGTCGAACAGGTTACAAATTTGCGCATTCTTACGGATGGCGCAATTGGCACTGTCACCTACGACTATTCGGTACCGGCAGGACATGGCACAGAAATCTGGACAGTTATACTTGCCAAGAAAGGCTGGAAGATAATGTCTATCGCCTACTCACTCAATCTTGCCTCACTCTGATGCGCTCGCGGAAATCGACGCGAAGCATCCCAATGCGTGCGATCAGGCGGGACGGGGTCATGCACATTCCTTGGCGTTAATCCGATGGCGGCGCCAGCTTAAGACAAGCAGCGCGTCAGCGCCCGGGTGGATGCCCCGAAAAAGCTATGGACGCGCCACCCGGTTGGCCCGGCGGGCCGTATGATGGCCCTACAACCCGTCGACTCCAGGGGAAGGACAACATGGCAAGCGGTACGCAGGATCTTGAAAGATTCGTACGCAAGGCGCTGGAAAAGGGAAGCAGCAAAGAGCAGGTCCAGTCGGCGCTGATCGCTGCGGGATGGACTGTCGAACAGGTGCGCAGCGCACTGTCTGGCTTTGCGGATGTACCGTTCGTGCTGCCGGTACCTCGACCGCGACCTTACCTGTCGGCACGCGAGGCGTTTCTTTACCTCGTACTGTTCACGACGCTTTATGTGAGCGCCTATCACCTGGGCAGCTTGCTATTCGACCTGATCGACCGCGCCTTTCCGGATCCGGCGAGTTTCACGGACAGCAGTTCGAACGGTATCCGTTGGTCCATCGCTTCGATCATCGTCGCCTTTCCGGTTTTCATCGGCATGTCGATGAAGGTCGGTGCCGAACTCACCCGGCATCCGGAGAAGCGTCTGTCCGGGGTGCGACGCTGGCTTACCTACCTCACGCTGTTTGTGGCTGCAGTCGTGCTCCTGTGCGATCTGATCACCCTGGTCGACCATGGGCTCGGCGGTGAGTTGAGCGTCCGCTTTCTGCTGAAGGTCGTGGTGGCCGCGATCATTGCGGTGGCGGTGTTCGGCTATTACCTGTGGGACCTGCGCCGCGACGAGCGTGAAGCATGAGCCGGCCGACGCCGGGTAAATGGCTGGCCATCGCCGGTGGTGTCGTCATGGTGGCTGCTGTCGTGGCGGGACTATCGTTACTGGGGTCCCCCGCGCATCAGAGGGCCGTCCGTCTCGATAGTCAGCGGGTGTCGAACCTGCGCACGTTGTCGACGTACGTTGGACTGGAGCTTGAGCGCAAGAAGGCCCTTCCTGCGTCGCTGGCGGCGATGGGTGTGGGTCAGAACGTGTCGACCGATCCCGTTACGGGGGTGCGTTACCGGTACGAGGTGATTGGGACTAGTGCCTTCAGGCTCTGCGCCACATTCGATGCTGCTTCCGAGAACGACGGCCGCGCGCGGCATGCGGTGGAAGGCTGGGCGCATGCGGCGGGCCCGCAGTGCTTCACGCGGCATGGCGGCTCCGATCAGGAAATCGACAACGCAGACCCGTAACGTCGATGTAATCCGGTCGGCTCAACCACTTGCCCGATAAACCTCGGGTAAACCCGACACCCCGTCCACATCTATGAGACGCCGCCCACCTAACCTCGCCCCATGGCGATGGTTCACTGGGTCCAGATGGGGGAACGGCAGTACGCGATCCTGGAAGGGACGTCGCGGGCGTTTGCCCGCGTCAGCCCGCAGGACGGCAACTGGGTCGTCCGCTGGCGCTATGGGCCGCGGCGCGGGCAGGGCACCACCTTGAAGGGCGTCTCGCTCATGCAGCGCATGGTGATGCGTTGGGCGGAACACAATGAGGCGCGGCTGCGAAAGCTCATCCCGGCAGCCGGACGGCCCTACGAGCCACCTTCGGCGCTCGAACGCTACTTCTACGATGCGATCTGGCCGGGCTACGTGCCGGCGTCGCGTTGCTCTCGGCGCGCGGGACGGGAGCATTACTGAAGGCCGGCGACACGCCCCCATTGACCCGGGGGCTGTCCTCCCACACATAGGGTGCATCACTTAACCGTCTCCTTATCAGGTGGCAGCCCCATGTCTCCCGACCACTTTGTCCAGGCCATCCAGAACGCCGTGGTCCGCGACAATCTCGCGGTCTACAACGAGATGTTCCGCACCACGCCCGTGGACCGGGCGGTGGATCCGCTGTGGATTCGTGCGCTCACCATGTTCAATACGCTCGACGACGAGGGCAAGGACACCCTTATCGAAGTGATCGCCAACGTCATGGTCGACACCACGGCGAACATCCTTGGCATTGTCGATGGATGCTGTCCGGTCTCGGGCGTCGACGGCGATGTAACGCTTTCCGTCGGCGGCCAGGTCATCGGCGGCGAGCTGCAGGAACTCTTCCTCGAATTGAACGAAACGGGCTGACGCACCCGCGCGACACTGGCACACTCGGCCTTCGCTCCATGCAAGGCTGTCCATGCGTTCCCATGCCCTCAAGGCGGTGACGATCGCGCTGATTTCGGCGCTGTTCTTCACGCTCACCTATGTCCTCAATCGTGCTGTCGTCAGTGGCGGCGGGCATTGGCAGTGGGCGGTGATTCTTCGCTATCTGATGACCTTGCCATTGCTGGCGGTGGTACTGCCGTTCCAGGGTGGCCTGGGCGCCTTGCCGCACGAGTTGCGCGCGCACACGCGCCAGTGGCTGACGTGGAGCAGCGTGGGCTTCGTGTTGTTCGGCGTGCCGCTGACCTGGGCGGCGAGTAGTGGGCCGTCGTGGCTCGTCGCGGGTAGTTTCCAGACCACGGTACTGGCGGGGCCCATGTTGGCGCCCTTCATTTATCGCGATGCACGGGCGCGCTGGCACGTTGCTGCGCTGTCGATCGGCGTGCTGATCGTTGCCGGGGTGATGTTGCTGCAGTTCGGGCATTCGCACGGGACACTCGACGCATCAGCGTGGCTTGCGGTGGGCGCCGTGGTTTTTGCCGCGTTCGCTTATCCGCTTGGCAACCGGATGATCCTGCTGCATCTGGAACGCACGGGAACGAAGCTTGGCGCGGTGCAGCGTGTGTTCGGGATGACGTTGGCGAGTTGGCCGTTGTGGTTGCTGCTCGCCGTCGTCACGTGGCTCACCATCGGGCCGCCGTCGCTCCGTGAAGCGTTGCTCGCCGGTGGCGTGGCGTTGTCTTCGGGTGTGATCGCCACCGTGCTGTTTTTCCATGCGACGGAGATGGTGGGGCGCCAGGCGACCGCCCTTGCGGCCGTGGAGGCGATGCAGGCTGCCGAACTGCTGTTTGCCACCGTTATTGGAGTGATCTTCCTGCACGAGACCTTACCCGGACCGGTTGCCGCCTTGGGTGCCGTGGCCATCATGGTCGGCATCGCCTTGTTCGCCTGGGTCAGCGGCAGGGAAGGCGCCGCCGATACTGGGGAAGCGGCAGGCGATCGTGGCGCTTGACGCCATCGCCACGCGCGAAGCGTAGGCTGCAAGGCGACTCCAGGAGACGCCACCATGAAATCGTTCACGCTCGCGTTGCTGCTCGGCATTCCGTTGATGGCATCGGCACAGATGCGGCCGGGCACGCACGGCGAGGCTGCCCCGACGCCGGAACCGATGAAGCGCTTTGCGTGGCGGGACGAAGCAGCGGGTTATACGTTCGTCGCGCCACCTCGCTGGGCGGGCAAGGTGAAGGCCGTGCCGCTGGATTCGAAGGCGTTGGCGACGTCGGGTGCGACCAGCGGGGTACGCTTCGTTGCCGGGTCGAAAACCTTGCTGGTGTTGCTGTCCTCGGACGATGAGCGAGCTCACGCCATGGCAAGTTCGGGAGCGCGCGAGCTGTCGCGGCACGACGGGCATGTGGTGTCGCTGAAGACCGAGGCAGATTCGGGAGAACTGGCCCTGACCGGGGAAGAGTTGGCTTCGGCGATCCAGTGGGATGGCGATGCGCCGGGGACGGCGGTTCGGTGACACGGTAAGGACCAGCATCCGGCGCCATTGAGACGTTTCAGCTATGGAATCGGTGCCTGCACTATCTCGATCCGACTCAATTCAGGGTTTAGCCTTGTCTCATGGCACATTCCCTGGAGGTTCCCGTGGACGGCTCATCGTCCGCCGCGCCGGCGGTTGTCGTGGATCGGCGCATTCGTCATGGCACGCCAGCGTTTCGGCGCACCAACCTGGCGTTGTTCTCGTCGGGCTTCGCGACGTTCGGTCTGCTGTATTGCGTGCAGCCGTTGCTGCCGGCGTTCTCGCGCGCCTTCGCGCTCGACGCGGCATCCAGCAGCCTGTCGCTATCGCTGACGACCGGCGTGCTCGCTGTCTCGATGCTCTTCGCCGGTGCGATCTCCGACGTCTTCGGACGCAAACCGATCATGCTGGCTTCGCTGCTCGGCTCATCGCTGCTCGTGCTGCTCAGTGCGATGGCGCCGACCTGGGGCACCTTCCTCGTGCTGAGGGCGCTCCTGGGCATCACGCTCGCGGGTTTGCCCGCTGTGGCGATGACCTACGTGAGTGAAGAGATCCACGGCGACTCGCTGGGTTTCGCCATGGGCCTGTACATCGGCGGTAACGCCATCGGCGGCATGGGCGGCCGGTTGATCTCCGGCTTCGCGGCGGATCACGCCTCATGGCGCGTGGCCGTGGCGATCATCGGAGCGATGGGGTTGATCGCCGCCGTACTGGTTGCCCGCGGTCTTCCTGCTTCAGCGCATTTCGAAAAGTGTCGCTCGCATCCACGCGCGCTACTTGCCTCGTTCGGTTCGCTATGGCGCGACAAGGGACTGCCTTGGCTGTTCGCCGAAGGCTTCCTGCTAATGGGAGCCTTCGTCACCATCTACAACTACGTCGCGTATCGCCTGCTGGCGCCGCCGTTCTCGCTTTCGCAATCGCACGTCGGCGCCGTGTTCATGGTCTACGTGGTCGGCGTGGCGAGTTCGGCATGGATGGGCAAGGTGGCGGACAAGCTGGGTCGTCCCCGCGTGCTCTGGACCACCTTCGTGATCATGCTGGCAGGCGTCGTGCTGACGGCGAGCTCGTCACTGTGGGCGATCGTGGCCGGCATTGCGATGATGACCTTCGGTTTCTTCGGCGGTCATTCGATTGCAAGCGGTTGGGTCGGCAAGCGCGCGACGTTCGCACGCGCGCATGCCTCGTCGTTCTACCTTTTTTCGTATTACATGGGTTCGAGCATCGCCGGATCGATCGGCGGCCTGGCCTGGACTTACGCAGGTTGGAACGGCGTGGCGACGTATGTCGCGCTGCTCGTCCTCGCAGGCCTCGCAATCGCTCTGAAGCTGCGCAGGCTCACGCCTTCAGCATCAACTGCATGAAGGCCTTCACCAGCGGCGACGAATCGCTTTGGCGGTGCACGAGATAGAGAGCACTGGCCGCATCCGGCGAATCGATGGGTACGTAGGCAACACCTTCGACATGCACCTGACTCATCGACGCCGGAAGTACGGCGACGCCGAGCCCGGCAGCAACCAGACCGACCATCGTGGCCGATTCACCGGCTTCCTGCGCAACGCGAGGCGAGAAACCCGCGCGACGACACATCGCCTGTACCTGCGCGGCAACGCCCGTCCCGGCGTTTCGACTGAACACCACGAACGGCTCCGCGGCGAGTTGCTCCACACGCACGCGTGGCTTGCGGCCCTTTGCCAGCGGATGGTCTACACGCAGCACGGCAACGAGCGGATCCTCGACCAGCTTGCGTGCCGTCAGCGACGGCGGTAGGTCGGTGCCGCGAATCAGCCCCACCTGCTGACTGCCGTCGAGCAGCCGCTCGATCTGCTGCAGCGTGTTGTGTTCCTTCAGCACCAACCGCACGGCCGGGTAGGCTTCGCGAAAAGCGCGAACGGCCCGCGGAAACCGCGCAATCAATGGCGTGCTCTGCGTGAACCCGACATGCAGTTCGCCAATCTCCCCGCGTTCCGCGCGGCGAGCGAGGTCGCCGGCTTCGCCGACGCGAGAAAGGATGTCCCGGGCAGCATCGAGGTAAACGCGTCCCGCGTCGGTCAGCTCCACGCGCCGATTGGTCCGCCGCAGCAACCTCAAGCCGAGCATGCCTTCGAGGTCGCGAATCTGCTGACTCAACGGCGGCTGGGAAATACCCAGCCGTTCGGCAGCACGACTGAAGTGCAGCTCATCGGCTACGGCGATGAAGTAACGCAGATGCCGTAGCTCGATGCTCACCTGATCAGTCGGGACGAACGCGGATCAGGCCTTCCTGCGCCGTCGAGGCGACGAGACGGCCGTCACGTGTGTAGATCATGCCGCGTGCGAGGCCGCGTGCACCCTGCGAGGTCGGGCTGTCGAACGAGTACAGCAGCCACTCGTCGATCCGGAACGGCCGGTGGAACCACAGGGCGTGATCCAGGCTGGCCATCTGCATGTTGCGGGTGAGATAGGAGATGCCGTGGGGCAGGGTGGCCGTGCCGATCAGGTGGAAATCGGAGGCATAGGCGAGCAGGGCCTGGTGCAGAGCCAGGGTGTCTTCGATCGGCGCGGTGAGCCGGAACCAGATGTGCTGGTAAGGCGGACGCTTGGCCGGACGCAGTTCGTCGCGTGGCCACACATGGCGAAACTCGAACGGGCCGTTGATGCCGAGCCAGCGCTGAGTCTTCTCCGGCAGCTTGGCGACCTGCTCCGCGTTCATCGCGTGCATCGGCTCGATGTCTTCCGGCGCCGGCACTTCCGGCATCGTCATCTGGTGCTCGTAGCCGGTCTCCGGCTCCTGGAACGAGATGGAACCGTTGAGGATGGGCTGGCCGTGCTGGATGGCGACCACGCGGCGTGAGGAGAACGCGCCGCCGTCGCGCGTACGCTCCACGTTGTAGACGATCGGCGCATTGATGTCGCCGGCGCGCAGGAAATAAGCGTGCAGCGAGTGCGCTTCACGCTTGGGATCCACGGTGCGTTGTGCCGCCGACAGGGCCTGGCCGAGCACCTGGCCGCCGAAGACGAAGCGTGTGCCGATGTCCCGACTCTGGCCGCGGAAGAGGTTGTCTTCCAGGCGTTCGAGTTCGAGGAGTTCGACGAGTTCGCCGACGTGAGCGTCCGACATGGGTTTCCTTTCTGACCGTGGAGCGAATGAGCGCCGAGTATAGCGGGCGTCAGCCGTCGAGCCGGCCCAGGCGCCCGGCGTCATAAGCACGAACCCAGGGAAACTGCGGACCGGGATCGCGCTTGCGTGGGACCTCGTTCTCGGGATCGTCGCTGGACGGGACCATGGCGGTGTCCAGGTCTTCGTGGCCGGCGATGTGCCGGAGCGAAGGAAAGCGTTCGACCAGGTGGTCGAGCAGGGCGCGCAGGGCGGTGATCTGCGCCTCCGGGTACGGCTCGGTCATGGTCTGCTTCGCCGAATGGAACCAGTCCGGGTAACGCCCGGTGTTGACCAGTTCGATGCCGATGGAGCGCGGGTTGTAGCCGCGGGTGTGATGGGCGACGCGCAGGGGGTCCACGTAGCAGAGCACCGTGCCGTCCCGATCGAGGTAGTAATGGCCGCTATTGCCGGCCCCGGTGTCGTACAGCACCTTCTCGCCGTACTCCCGGGCCATGGCCAGGTCGGGCAGCTCGGTGCAGTGGATGACCACGAGGTCGATGGTGTCCGCGGCCCGTTCGGGCAGGCGGGCGACATAGGGCAGGGGGGTGTCGAGAATGTCGATCATGGCGCTTTGATAACATAGCCGGTCATTCCGCGTCCGGAGACCGCCATGCGCGGCCACATCATTCTTTCCCACGGCTCCGATTCGGGCCCCGACGCCACCAAGGTGAGCGTCCTGGCGGCCCTGGCCGAGTCGCAGGGCTGGACCACGGTCCGCCCGGATTACCGGGAGGACGACGCCCGCGGCCATGCCGGCAGCATCGATCCGCGCCTGGCCCGGCTGACCGGGGCCATCGCGGCCTCGCCGACACCGCCGGTCCTGGTCGGCTCGAGCATGGGCGCCTTCGTCTCCGGGCTGGCCTCGCTGGACGTTCCCGTGGCGGGCATCTTCCTGCTGGCCCTGCCGACGAAGATCCCGGGCTATCCGAGGGAGTTCGCCCTGAGGGCCGCTGTACCGACCTTCCTCGTCCATGGCTATGCCGACGACGTCTGCCCCCTGGACGAGGCACTGGCTTTCGCCCGTGACCACGCCATTCCCGCCCTGCTCGTGCAGGACGACCACCGCCTAGGCGCCACCTTGCCCGACATCGAAGCCGAGTTCCTTCGCTTCCTGGGGAACCTCGCATGACCAAGACCAAGTTCTTTGCCACCTGCCCGAAAGGCCTCGAGTACCTGCTCAAGGACGAACTGATCGCCATCGGCGCCGGTGACGTTCGCGAGGCACTCGCCGGTGTCGCCTTCACCGGTTCGATCGAGACCGCTTACCGCGCCTGCCTCTGGTCGCGCATGGCCAGCCGGATCCTCTTGCCGCTGTCGGAGTTCGACGCCGCCGATCCGGATCAGCTCTATGCAGGCATCCAGGACATCGACTGGTCCGAGCACCTGGCGCCGCACGGCACGCTGGCCGTGGACGCCAATACGGCGATGAGCAAGCTCACCCACAGCCAGTTCATCGCGCTGAAGACCAAGGACGCGATCGTCGACCAGTACCGGGCCGCGACCGGTTCGCGCCCGGATGTCGATCCGGAAGAGCCGGACCTACGCATCAACGTCCGCGTGAGGCGTGACCGCGCCACGCTGTCGATCGATCTCTCTGGCCTGCCGTTGCACCGCCGTAACTGGCGCGAGGAGCAGGGCGAGGCACCGCTGAAGGAAAACCTCGCCGCGGCGATGCTGGTGCGCGCGCAGTGGCCTCGCATCTATGCCGAAGGCGGCGCGCTGGTCGACCCCATGTGCGGTTCGGGCACCCTGCTGATCGAAGGCGCGCTGATGGCCGCCGACGTGGCACCCGGCCTGAAGCGCGACTACTACGGCTTCCTCGGCTGGGCCAAGCACGATTATTCCCTGTGGCGCTCGATTTACGACGAGGCCAGGGCCCGCGCCGACGAAGGCTTGCGGAACCAGCGTCCGGTGTTCTTCGGCAGCGACTCCGATCCGCACATGGTGCAGACCACCAAGCGCAATGCGCAGAACGCGGGCGTAGCCGGCTTCTTCCACCTGGACCGCCGCGACGCCGTCCACGTCGAACCGCCGCCGGAGACGCCGCTCGGCCTCGTCATCACCAATCCGCCGTATGGCGAGCGTCTGGGCGACCGCGCCGAACTGCCGGCCCTCTATCGCGACCTCGGCCAGGCCCTGAAGGACCGCTTCGCAGGCTGGCGCGCCGCCGTGCTGGCCGGCGACGAAGAACTGGGCCGTGCCCTGCGCCTCAGCCCGGACAAGCGCTACGTGCTGTTCAACGGCGCTCTCGAGACACCGCTGCTCACCTTCGCCCTGCGCGCGCGTGACGAGGCGCCCCGCGAGGCCAAGCCGCTGTCCGACGGCGCGCAGATGCTGAAGAACCGGCTGGACAAGAATGTCCGCCACCTGCGCAAGCGTCTGAGCCGCGAGGGCATCACCTGCTGGCGCGCCTACGACCAGGACCTCCCCGAATACGCCGCCGCCATCGACGTCTACGAAAACTGGCTGCACATCCAGGAATACAAGGCGCCGCTGGATGTGCCGGTGGACGTCGCGCGCATCCGCATGCGCGAGATCGTCCGCGTGGCCAGTGAAGTGCTCGAGATCCCGCGCGACCGGATCGCCGTGAAGACGCGCGAGCGGGGCAAGGGTGGCTCCAAGTACGGGCAGTTCGACCAGAAGGGCGAGTTCATCGAGGTGAACGAAGGGGGCCTGAAGTTCCTGATCAACCCCACCGATTATCTCGATACCGGCTTGTTCATCGATCACCGCCTGGTCCGCGCCAGGATCCGGGAACTTGCCGCCGGCAAGCATTTCCTCAACCTGTTCGCCTATACGGGTACGGCCAGCGTCTATGCCGCGGCCGGCGACGCGCGCGACACCACCACGGTGGACCTCTCGGGGACCTACCTCGATTGGGCCTCGCGCAACCTCGACCTGAACGGCTATAGCGGTGCCCGCCACCGGCTCGTCCAGGAAGATGCCCTGACCTTCCTCGAAAAGCGCTCCATGATGTACGGCCTGATCTATGTCGATCCGCCGACCTTCTCCAACTCGAAGAAGGCCGACGACTTTGACGTCCAGCGCGACCACGTGAAGCTGTTGCTGGCCTGCAACGAACGCCTCCTGCCGGACGGCGTGATCGTTTTCTCCAACAACTTCCGTCGTTTCCAGCTTGATCGGGAGGCTTTGGAGCCCCATTTCCAGATTGAAGACTGGAGTGCACCGAGCATCCCGTTCGACTTCGCCCGCCGCCACAACATCCATGGCTGCTGGCTGCTTCGGAAGCCGTTCGTGAACCCGTGGAAAACGTGAACGGGCCGTGGAAAAAACTTCAGTCCGGATTCAGTGGCCGAGCGCGAATCTGCGCTCAACACCCGGAGGTAATTGTCATGAAAGCTAAGTTCGCTAAGTCCGCCCTTCTTCTCGCCGCCGCGGGTCTGATGGCGTTCGCACCTGCTGCGTTCGCACGTGGGTATGGCTACGGCGGTGGCTACCATGGCGGTTACGGCGGCTACCACGGCGGCTACGGCTACCATGGCGGCGGTTACTACGGCCGCGGTCACTACGATCACGCCGGTCGCTGGATCGCCGGTGCCATCGTGGCCGGTGCGGTCGTCGGCCTCGTTGCCAATGCCTCGCAGCCGCGCACGGTCGTCTATGACGACGGCCCGGCTTACTACAGCCGTCCGGCCACCGTCGTCTACCAGGACGCCCCGGTCGTTACCCGTCGCGTGACCACCACCACCTACGTGGACGACGGTTACAGCACCACGCGCTATGTGCGTGACGACGGGTATTGATCGTCGCTGAGCAGGTAAGTGGTTGAAACAGGAAGCCCGGCTTATAGCCGGGCTTCTTTTTGTGCGGGCTGGCCCGCTGCCGCGGGATCGCCGATGAATCGGCTCCTACAGAGGGGGATAGGCTCTGGCTTATGGCTTTGAGCCGCTGGTGCCGGCACCGGAGCCGCTGAGCTTCGCGTTCTTGGACATGGCCTTGTAGGTGTCCTTGTCGATCGTGCTTACCGACTGGATGTCACACGGCGGGTCGCCGTTGATACGCAGCACCTTCTCAGTGGGGGTGCCACAGATGCGAAACCCGCCAATGGCCTTGTTGCTCTCGGCGGTCTTGAAGCGGACACCCCCGCCCAGCCCTATGCGCGGGCACGCCACGTTCGTCTTGACCAGGAAGTGATCGGGGCCGGTCGCGACAACGACGGTCTGATCGTCGATCACCTTCCAGTCGGTGATCCTGTCGGTCCGCATGCAGTCGTTGAACTCGAGGGGTTTGGTGGCGGGGGCGGCGCCGGGCGCGGGCGCCTGGTCGGCGGCGTGGGCGGCCACGGTGAGGAGCAGGGAAGCGACAAACAGGTGACGGACTTTCATGGCCGGGCACTCCTTCGTATGAATCTGCACGTTAAGCCCGTTTGTGCCCCGAAACGAGAGAAAAGGCGGCGTCGGTAGATCTGCCGTTAAGGCGGCGGTCGGGTCCGCTCACGTTCGTTGAACAGTTCCGCTGGCAAGGTTTCCGTAATGACTGACGAGTCCGTCGGCAGTGCAGGAAAACCCACTTTATGACCGTCCGACCGCTTGGCATCGACCCGAACCCGCCGGCCAGCGCGGACCTCGCCCAACGCTTCCTCAGCATCCGCCACCGTACGGCGGAGCTGGCGTCGCGCCTGAAGGCCGAGGATACCGTGGTGCAGTCCATGTCGGACGCCAGTCCGACGAAGTGGCACCTCGCGCACACCACCTGGTTCTTCGAGCAGTTCATCCTGTCGCGCGACCCCGCCTACGTGTCGCCGAACCCGGAGTGGCACTTCCTGTTCAACTCGTACTACCAGTCGGTCGGGCCGATGCACGCGCGCCCGAAGCGCGGCCTGCTCACGCGGCCTGCACTGGATGAGGTTCGGGACTATCGATGTCGCGTGGACGACGCGATCGTCACGTTAATCGCGCGTGGTGACGATGCCACCTTGCCGACACTGGTCGAGTTGGGCGTTCAGCACGAGCAGCAGCACCAGGAGCTCCTGCTCACCGATATCAAGCATGCGTTTGCGCAGAACCCGCTGGAGCCCGCGTTTGCGCCGGATGCGCCTCGGTCGCTGTCCGTCGCTGCGCCCGTCCTGGCCTTCGTACCGTTCGACGAAGGTATCGTCGAGATCGGGTACGGCGGGGAGGGCTTCTCGTTCGACAATGAAGGTCCGCGTCATCGGACCTACCGACAGGCCGGATCGCTGGCCAATCGTCCGGCCACCAATGCGGAGTTCGCGGCCTTCATCCGCGATGGGGGCTACCGCCAGCCCACGCTATGGCTGGCCGACGGTTGGGCCACGGTCCAGGCAGAACAGTGGCAGCGGCCCTTGTACTGGGACGAGGCCCTGGAGACCGAATTCACCCTGCAGGGGCGCCGTGCGATCGACCCGCATGCCCCCGTGTGTCACATCAGCTATTTCGAAGCCGACGCCTTCGCGCGGTGGGCTGGCGCGCGCCTTCCCACCGAAGTCGAGTGGGAAACCATGGCGGCGGCCTTACCCCTGCGCGGGAACCTTCAGGATAGCGGGGAGTTCCAACCCCGTGCCTGCTCGTTCGAGACCCCGCTCGGGCAGATGTATGGCGACGTTTGGGAATGGACAATGAGCCCATATGTCAGTTACCCGGGTTACCGGACATTGGCCGGAGCCCTTGGCGAATACAACGGCAAGTTCATGAACGGGCAATGGATCCTCCGCGGAGGTTCCTGCGCTACGCCCGCCGATCACGTTCGTGCGACTTACCGGAACTTCTTTCCTCCCCATGCCCGTTGGCAGTTTTCGGGGATACGACTGGGAAACGATCGATGAGCGCTCAACCGAAAGACATCCGCGTCGACGACCGCCATCCGGATGTCGAGGACACGCTGCACACCGTTCGCCGTGGGCTCGCTTTGAAGGCGAAGAAACTTCCGTCGCGACTGTTTTACGATGAACGCGGCTCCGCCCTTTTCGAGGCGATCTGCGAGCAGCCCGAGTACTACCTCACGCGTACCGAGATCGCGATCATGCGCGATCACGCGGGTGACATTGCCGACACGCTTGGGCCCGACGTGCGTCTGGTCGAGTACGGCAGTGGCAGCGGCATCAAGACGCGCATGCTTCTTGAGCACCTGGTGACACCCGTGGCCTATGTGCCAGTGGAAATCTCGCGTTCGGCGTTGATGGAAAGCGTTGCCGAGCTGGCTACGCGTTTTCCCGATGTCCCGATGCAGCCGGTGTGCGCGGACTTCACCCAGCCCCTTCGTCTTCCGGTCGCTTCACGCTCACCGCGACGCACGGCCATCTATTTTCCGGGCTCGACGATCGGCAACTTCGAGTCGAAAGAGGCGATCCGCATCCTTCGACTGATGCGCACGGAGATGAGCGACGGTGGTGGCATCATCATCGGCGTGGATCTCAAGAAGGATCCGGCGGAGATCGAAGCCGCCTACAACGATGCGGCGGGCGTCACGAACGACTTTACGCTCAATATGCTGGTTCGCCTCAATCGCGAGATCGGTACGGACTTTGACGTGAGCGCGTTCCGTCATCGTGCCCGTTACAACGTGCTTGCCGGGCGCATCGAAACCGCCCTGGTGAGCACCAAGCGGCAGGACGTGCACGTCGGTCACGACACGTTTGCCTTCCGCGAAGACGAAGCCATGCACGTCGAATACAGCTGCAAGTATTCGCTCGAGGACTTCGCGCAGCTGGCAGCCAAGGCGGGGCTCAGCGTGGCGAAGGTCTGGATGGACGAGGATCACCGCTTCAGTGTGCAGTACCTCGTGCGTTCGACACCCGTGGCCTGAGTGCCGTTGCTCTTTGTAGGAGCCGATTCATCGGCGAAAACCCGGTCGCGATAACCACCATCGTTTCGCTGCGCCGGGATCGCCGATGAATCGGCTCCTACCGAGCAAATGCTGGTTAGCTCGGGCGGCGGGCGCCTAGCGATACCAGCGTTTCCTGCGCCGTCCGGATGCGCTCGGCGGAGCCGGGTAGCTCCAGGATCACGCGAAGCTTGTCCTGGCCATCCATCTTGAAGATGCGTGGCTGGGTCTGGATGAGCTTGATCAGGGCGACGGGATCGATGTCCGGCTTGTCGCGGAAGGTGATGCGGCCGCCACTGGCGCCGAAGTCCACCTTGCGAATACCGAGCGGCGTGGCCATGAGCTTCAGCTGGGCAACGGCGAACAGGCACTTGGTCTGGTCTGGTAGCAGACCGAAACGGTCGATCATTTCCACCTGCAACTCGCGCAAGCCTTCGTCGTTGCGCGCGCTGGCGATGCGCTTGTACAGGGTCAGGCGCGCGTGCACGTCCGGCAGGTAGTCGTTCGGGATCAGGGCGGGCAGGTGCAGTTCCACCTCGGTCTCGTGTTCGGAAGTGAGGTCGAAGTCGGGCACCTTGCCGGATTTCAGGGCGCGGACCGCGCGATCGAGCAGCTCAGTGTAAAGCCCGAAGCCGATTTCCTGGATCTGGCCGGACTGTTCGTCGCCCAGCATTTCGCCGGCGCCGCGGATTTCGAGGTCGTGCGTGGCGAGGGTGAAGCCCGCGCCCAGTTCTTCCAACGAGGCCAGCGCTTCGAGGCGCTTCTCGGCATCGGCCGTCATGGCCTTGCGGTCCGGCACGATGAGGTAGGCGTAGGCGCGATGATGCGAGCGACCGACGCGGCCACGCAGCTGGTGCAACTGCGCCAGGCCGAAGCGATCCGCGCGGTTGACCACGATGGTATTCGCCGTCGGAATGTCGATGCCCGATTCGATGATCGTCGTCGAGACGAGCACGTTGAAACGCTGGCGATGGAAATCCGCCATGACCTGTTCCAGCTCGCGCTCCGGCATCTGGCCGTGGGCGACGCGGATGCGCGCCTCCGGCACCAGTTCGCCGAGTTCGCGCGCGATGCGCTCGATCGACTCCACTTCGTTGTGCAGGAAGTACACCTGACCACCACGCGCCAACTCACGTTGAATCGCTTCGCGGATAAGGGCGGGCTGGTAGGTCGAGATCAGCGTACGTACGGCGGTACGGTGCGCGGGCGGCGTGGCGATGATGGACAGATCGCGCAGGCCGCTCATCGCCATGTTCAGCGTGCGCGGGATGGGCGTTGCCGTCAGCGTGAGGAGGTCGACTTCGGCACGCAGCTTTTTCAGCTGTTCCTTCTGGCGCACACCGAAACGCTGTTCTTCGTCGACGATGACCAGGCCGAGGTTCTTGAAGCGAATGTCGGCCTGCAGCAGCTTGTGCGTGCCGACCATGACGTCGATCTGACCGTCGGCAAGGCGTTCCAGCGCGGCGTCGGTTTCTTTCTTCGATTTGAAACGCGAGACCACGTCCACGCGTACCGGCCAGTCGGCGAAGCGGTCGGCGAAGTTGCGGTAGTGCTGCTGGGCGAGCAGGGTGGTGGGCACGAGCACGGCGACCTGCTTGCCGGCGGTAGCCGCTGCGAACGCGGCGCGCAGGGCGACTTCCGTCTTGCCGAAGCCCACATCGCCGCAGACCACGCGATCCATCGCGCGAGGCGCGGCGAGATCGGTGATGACGGCGTCGATCGCCGCCTGCTGGTCGGCGGTCTCTTCGAAGGGGAAGGTGGCACCGAATTCCTCGAGCATCTGGCGGTCGATCGACAGCGCTTCGCCCTGGCGGGCTTCGCGCTGTGCGTAGATCGCGAGCAGCTCGGCGGCGACGTCGCGGACCTTCTCGGCGGCCTTCTTGCGCGCACGTTCCCAGGCGTCGCCGCCCAGCGAATGCAGCGGCGCCAGTTCCGGGGCGGTGCCGGTGTAACGGCTGACCAGGCCAAGCTGCGCCACGGGCACGTAGAGCTTGTCGCCCTTGGTGTATTCGATGGTGAGGAACTCGCCGGGCATGTCGCCAACGTCCAGCGACACCAGGCCCTGGTAGCGGCCGACACCGTGGTCGATATGCACGATGGGCGAGCCGATGGAAAGCTCGGTCAGGTCCTTGATGATGCTTTCGGGGTCGCGCGCGGCACCCACGCGCTTCTTACGGTCGGTGCGCACGCGCTCGCCGAAGAGTTCGCGCTCGGTGAGCACCGTGAGCGCCGGCTTCGTCAGGGCAAAGCCCTGCTCGAGCGAAGCGACGGTAATCGCGAAACGCTCGTCTTTGGCGAGGAAATCTTTCCAGCCGTCCACGTTGACGGGCTTCATGCCGCCCGCGCCGGCGAGCTGCTCGATGAGCGCTTCGCGACGGCCGGCCGAGTCGGCGGCGATCAGCACGCTGCCCTTGTAGCTGGCGAGGAAGTGGCGCAACGAGGTGCCGGGTTCTTCGCCTTTGCGGTTGAGCGGTACTTCCGGGGCCGGCATCGTGCCGAGGTCGACGGCGTGCTCCTGTCCCTTCGGCACGACATCGATGCGGACCTGCTTGTTCAGGCGCTCGCGCAGGTGTTCCGGGGGCAGATAGATCTCGGCGGGCGGCAGCACCGGGCGCTCGATATCGTGTGCGCGCTGGTCGTAGCGCTCGGATGTCTGCGTCCAGAATTGCTCGGCCGCGTCGAGTACCCCGTCACCGAGGACGAAGAGAGCGTCGCCGGAGATGTAATCGAACAGCGTTTCCGTCACCGGGAAGAACAGCGGCAGGTAGTACTCGATGCCGCCGGGCGTCACGCCTTCCTTCATGTCCTGGTAGAGGTTGCACCGGCGTATGTCGATGGGAAAGCGCTCGCGCAGGTTGGCGCGGAAGTTCTTCGCGGCCTCCTCGGTCACCGGGAATTCGCGCGCGGGGAGCAGGTCGACACTATCGACCTGCTGTTGGGAGCGCTGGGTCTCGGTGTCGAAGGTGCGGATCGATTCGACTTCGTCGTCGAACAGCTCGACGCGGTAGGGCTCGTTCGCGCCCATGGCGAAGATGTCGATCAGTGCGCCGCGCACGGCGAAATCGCCCGGCTCGCCCACCTGGGGGACGTTACGGTAGCCGGCGGCTTCCAGGCGGCGCTGCTCGGCGCCGATGTCGAGCTTCTGACCCTTGCGCAGGACCAGGCCCGAGCCGGTGATGTGGGTGCGCGGCGCAATGCGCTGCATCAACGTTGCCACCGGCACCACCAGCACGCCGCGCTTGATGCTCGGCAGGCGGTAGAGCGTGGCGATGCGCTGGGAGACGACTTCCGGGTGAGGGCTGAAGACGTCGTAGGGCAGGGTTTCCCAGTCCGGGAAGTGCAGCACGGGCAGCTCGCCGGCGAACACGGCCAGCTCGCTTTCCAGGTTGTCCGCACTGCGCGTGTCACGGGCGACCACGACCAGCAGGCCGTCGTGCGCCCGGGCCGCTTCGGCCACCTCGAGCGCCCATGAGGAGCCATGGGGCACGGCCCAGTAGCGGCGGGTCTTGGCGTTGGGAGGGAGCGGCGGGCGGGGAAGCGCTACAGGCATGAAGTCGGCTTGTCAGCTGCGGGCAAGCCGATGATTGTACTACCCGGGGGCGAAGGGGTTGTGTGGGCTCAGTCGGCGATGTCCGGCTCGAAGAAGCTCCAGCGTACGTCCTTGAATTCCGCCTTGAAGTCGGCCTCGACGATGTTGATCGCCTCGATCATGGCCTTCGCCGTGGGCGCGGGAGCCATTTTGGCCTTGGTAGCCACCATGACATCCGTACCCATCTGCAGGGTCAGCAGGTTGTAGACCGAGTCGATTTCGGGGCGTGCGGTGAGGAAGGCGATCATCTCGGCCCGGCGCTTGGGCTCGACACCCTGGCCGATCAGCAGGGCTTTCACCTCGCGGGCCACGGCAACGGCCACGACGATAAGCAGCACGCCAATGGCGATGGTGCCGATGGCGTCGTAGACCAGGTTACCCGTGAGAATGGTCGCCACCACGGCCAGCATCGCCAGGCACAGGCCGATCAGGGCCGCGAGGTCTTCACCGAAGATCACCAGCAGCTCGCTGGCGCGGGTCTCACGGAACCACTGCCACAGGCCGCGTCCTTCGCGGGCCTTGTTCACTTCCTGCATGCAGCCATGCATGGAAATGCCCTCGGTGACGATGGAGAAGGCGAGCACGCCAACGGCGAGCCAGGGCCACTTCAGCGGTTCGGGGTTCGTCAGCTTATGCACGCCCTCGTACAGCGAGAACATACCGCCGACGCTGAACAGCAGGATCGCGACGAGGAAGGACCAGAAGTACAGCGCGCGGCCCCAACCCAGCGGATAGTCCGGCGAGGGCGGCCGCTTGGCCTGCTTCATGCCGAGCAGGAGCAGCCCCTGGTTGCCGCAGTCGGCCGCCGAATGGACCGCTTCCGCCAGCATGGCGCCGGATCCGGTGAACAGGGCGGCGACCAGTTTGGCGATGAAGATGGCGAAGTTGGCTCCGAGCGCGAGAAAAATGGCGCGCTTCGAATCGGCGTGTCCCGACATGGTTGCTACTGCCCTTCAGAAGGAAGCCGCCGGCCATCATGGCTGGCGGTACGCGGCAGATACTAACGCACTGGAACGCTCTGTTGACCGCGATCGCGCTGGTCACGTGCACAGCGCCGAGCGGCGCATTCGCCAAGCGCATCGACGTTGAAGTCGGGGATGACTGCTAAATGGTTCGTTTTCCAGCTCATGATATGAACTCCTCAAAAATGGACTGACAGGAAATCACGCATCGAACCGATAGAGATCGGCGTCGACGTCTTCCACACGCCATGGGTTCCGACACGCCAGTTCGACGTGATGAGCACGCCCACGACGAGGCGCTTGCTCCCGTCGCCGACTCGCGGCTTCGCCGGAACCCATCCCTGCACCTGACGATTTTGTTGCACGACATGGGTTTTTCGAACGAGAGGCAGTTCCAGCGGGCGTTCCATGAACATCTGGGGATGTCGCCGTCCCGCTGGCGTCGTGCCCACGTCATGCCGTGACCAGATCGGCCAGGGTTTTACGCACTCCTGTTTAGGCACGACAAAACAGGGGATCGCCATGTTTCGTATTTCTTCAATATCCGCGCGGTTGCGCGGCAGACTGGCCGTGGGCTTGCTGGGTACCGCCGCGGTCCTCACCCCGCTGCAGGCTATCGCGTCCACGGGCTGCCAGGTACTCGACGGGCTGTCCGGCACGATAAGCACGTCCCAGACCTTCACCCTTAATCCCTCGCAGGCCGTTAACTTCAATGTCGGCGACACGATTGGCCTCACTACCGTTGCGAACCAGGAAGGGTTGCTCATTCAGCTGGATGCAGTAGGTGGCGCAGGCTCCGTCGTCCAGCGCGTTGAAACCACCTCCCAGTCGTCCAGTGACGTGTTTTCGCAAGCGATCACGGCTGGCCCATCGACGCTTATCCTCCGGACTAATGGCGCTTTCCCCGGAACCGTCATCAACTACAGCATCCAGTGCCAGTCGGCCCGACCGGCGGTGACCGGGCTGGCGCCATCGGCGGGCCCTGCAGGTACCGTCGTCGACATCACGGGTTCGGCTTTCCTGGGGACCACGGCAGTGAGTTTCGGTGGCAGTCCGGCCGTGAGCTTCACGGTAAGCAGCGATACCCACATTTCTGCTGTCGCACCTCCCGGTACGGACACGGTGTCCGTCGCGGTGACGACCGACGCCGGTCAGGCCACAGGCGGAGCCTTCCTTTATGCTTTCCTGCCGGATGCGCCGACGATCGGCACAGCGGTCGCCGCGCCGGAACGGGCAGTGGTGTCATTCACGCCCGGGGGCAACGGCGGCGCACCGGTCGGGCGCTACACCGTCACCTCGTCGCCCGGAGGCATCACGGCGTCCGGTGGGGGCAGCCCAATCACCGTGAGCGGACTGACGGATGGCATCGCCTATACCTTCACCGTGGCGGCCACCAACCCCGTGGGTACCGGTTCGCCATCGGCATCTTCCAACAGCGTGACACCCATCGCGTTGCCGACGGCCCGTGACGTTTCGTTGCATACCGACTACGGCGTGGCGACCCGCATCGACCTCGGCAGCGTGACCAACGGGACGGGAATTACATCCGTCGCGGTCGCTACGCCCCCGGCTCACGGTACGGCTGCTGTCTCCGGAACCGTCGTCACCTACACGCCGGCCACCGGCTTCCAGAATGCCGCGGATAGTTTCACTTACACCACGCGAAACACCGCGGGCGATTCGGCGCCTGGCAAGGTGATCATTGCCGTGGGCACGATTCCGCTTCCCGTGGCATCGGCTGTCGCCGTGAGCACACCGTATGCCACGGCAGTTTCGATCGACCTGGCTGCGCATATCGACGGTGCCGGTGTGACCGGCGTGGCGGTCGTGACGCCGCCTGTGCATGGGCAGATCAGTATTTCCGGACAGACGGTGACCTATACGCCGGTGTCTACGTTTTATGGCGGCAGCGACAGTTTCCGCTACACGGCGCGCAATGCGGGCGGCGATTCCGTGGCGGCCAGCGTGACAATCCAGGTGCTTCCCGCGGCGACGCCTTCCACGCAGGCGTTGTCGGTGGTTACCTCGGCCGGTACGCCGGTCACCATCACGCCGCCGGCGGATAGTACGGGCGCGCAGGCGTGGACGAGCATCGGCCTGGCGACGGCGCCGTCTCACGGAAGGGCTTCCACACAGGGCAAGACCCTTGTCTACGTGCCGGCCGATGGCTTCACGGGCACCGATACATTCACTTATCAGTTGAATAATGCGTTCGGGGCGTCGGCGCCGGCGGCAGTCACGGTGATCGTGACGCGGACAGGCGGTACGGCGGAACGCAGTCGCACGGTCACCGTGATGCCGGGCGCACCGGTCGCAGTAGATCTGGCTGACCTTGCTCCAGGTGGTGTTGCACGCGCGCATCTCGTCGGCTTGTCGCCGGCGAGCGCGGGGCAGGCGTCGCTTACTTCCCAGGGCATGCTTGATTTCACATCGACATCTTCATTTCATGGGCTGGTTCAGATCAGTGCCATGGTGGTGACCGCCGGTGGTGACACGGTGCCGGTCAGCGTGCTCGTCCTGGTGAGTACCCAGCCCGATCCGTCAAAGAACGCGGACGCCCTCGGCCTTGTCAATGCGCAGGTCTCGCAGGCGCTACGTTTCGCCGAAGGGCAGCTCGACAACATCCGCGGTCGTCTGGAAAGCCTGCACGATCATCTGTCTGACACGCCTTCCTTCAGCAACGGCCTCTCGTTGAACGTGAATGGCCGTCCCTTGCCGGCACAGGGCAATCGTGGCGACGCAAGGACCGACGGTGGTATTCACACGTGGGTGGCTGGCGAGGCGCAATTCGGCAGCATCGACGCGTATCGGCAGGCGGCGAGTGTCGATAGCAACGCGATGTCCGTCAGCGCGGGCGCGGATGTACGAGTCGCCGATCGCGCCTTGCTGGGCATGACCCTCGGCTACAGCCACGACAACAGCGACATCGGCAGCGCCGATACCCGAAGCATCGGCAAGGGCTACAGCACGGCGCTTTACGGCAGCGTGCAGCCCGGCGAACGGTCGTACGTCGACGCTGTGCTGGGCGGGGGTGGTCTGCGTTTTGCCACCCGGCGTACGGATCCCGATGGCGGGCCGTCGCTTACGGGAAGCCGTAACGGTCAGCAATGGTTCGGGTCGCTTACGGCAGGCCTCGAATTCCGGGCGGCGCGCTGGGTATGGTCGCCCTATGGTCGGGCGGCATGGTCGTTGTCGTCGTTGAACGGCTTTGCCGAAAACGGGGCCGCCTCCAGTGCACTCGCCTATGGTCGCCAGACGGTGCGTAGCTCGGTCGCATCGGTCGGTGTGCGGGTCAATGGCGACATCGACCTGGGCTGGGCTAGCCTGGCCCCCCGGGCCCGACTGGAAGCGGGTCATGATTTCCAGGATGGAAGCCGGACCACGCTTGCTTACGCGCAGGTACCGTCGGCCGGCAGCTGGGATATCGTCGGTAGTCCGTACGGCAGGAACGGAAATCGCGTGCAGTTGGGTCTTGGCCTGGACCTTCGCCTCGCTGGTGGATGGTTACTAGGCGGCGGATACGACTATCTCAGGCAACCGGGTGCACACGACCAGATGATCCGCTTCAGCGTCAACAAACCGTTCTGACCTTTATGCCAGCAGTTCCCGTTGGAGCCACGCGCGCGCCATGCGCCATTCGCGCTGCACGGTTGCCGGCGAGATGCCGAGGCTCGCGCCGATATCGGCGGCGTTCATGCCGACGAAGAAGCGCAGCGTGACGATTTGCGCCTGGCGAGGGTCGAGCCGCTCGAGTCTTTCCAGGCTTTCGGACAACGCCATGGGATCGACGTCCTCACTGATGGACGCGGCGATTTCGGTCAGCTGCAGGCGATCGACGTCCTGCGGTCGCTTCGCCGCCTGACGACGGCGCGCCGCGTCGATGAGTACCTCGCGCATGGCACGCGCGGCCACCCCAAGAAGGTGGCCGCGATCGTCCCAGTCGGGGCTTTCAGGTACACAGAACACCTTGAGGTACGCCTCGTTGACCAAGGCGGTGGCACTCAAGGTGCGCTCGCTGCGGTTCTGCCGCAGCTTGCCCATGGCCAGCGCGTGCAAGGCGTTGTACATCTCCCGCAGCGCGCGATCGAGCGCTTGCGCATCGCCCGCCCGCGCGCGCTGCAGCCAAAGGGTAACGTCATGGTCCTTCATGGCGATGGTTCCCTTTGCGCGATATCCGTCGCTGGTGGCGGGCAAGCGGGGGAGGGTAACACCCGGTCCCCGGCCGGGGCGGCTTGCTGCCAGGCGACAAGCAGTTCGCGGCTGAGCAGATCGCAGCGAACGCGCCTGCCCGAAGCGGTGGCATAGGCTGCGGCGGCCACACGTTGCGCGCCGATGCGATCACCTTGCGCGGAGCGCAGGCGCGCTTCGAGCAAGCGGGCACGCAGTGCCGCGGTACTGTGAGCGTCAACCTTCAGTTTCACATTGACCTCGTCGAAGCGACGCAAGGTTTCGCTTGCCAGCGCATACTGGCGTTGCGCCATTTGCAGCGCCCCATTGCCCTCGAGCAAGGCCGTCCATGCGTCCGGTGTCACCTCGGGGGAAGGAAGTGCGGGCATGCGCGCATAGATCGCTTCCGCGTCGGCCAGTCGGCCGTCATGTAGCGCCACGGTGCCAAGCGTATTCAGCGCTTCAACGAGATTGGCCACCGACCACGGCGACTTTTCGTTCGCCTGCGCGATGAACGATTCGAGTTTCGGCTCGAGCAACGATTGAGCATCGTGGTAACGCCCCAGCTCGAGGTACTCATTGGCCAGAAACACCAGTACGCCCTGTTGGAAATCCGTTCGTGGCGTACTTTCGGCGACCGAAGAAGCGTACGTCTGTTGCAGCATGTCCGCTGCACGCGCGTGCTCCCCCATACCAGCCAGGGTCTGGGCGAGGTAGCCCTGCAACGTCGACATGCCGGCACCCGACACGCCGAGCATCCGCGTGCGTTCGGCGATGAGGTGCTCGTATATCGCGACGGCCTGCTCCGGGGCGCTGGCAGACGTCGCCAGTGCGAGGATGAAGTCCGCATGCAGGCGTTCGGGATCGTCGTTTCCGTAAACGCTGTCGGAAAGCGCGGAGGCGCGTTTGCCGATGCTCACGGCGAGTTCGTTCTGCCCAGCCTGGCTCAAGGCGAGCTCCCAGGTCGTCAGGGCCTGCACCTGCGCGATCGGCAGGGCGGGTTGCTCGCGATCAAGTTCGGCGACAAGGAGTCCAAGCTGTGCGGCGAGGACTGGGGCCGACGCTTCCCCGGCATTGAGTTGTTGTAGCAGGAGATGAGTGCGCAGGCTGAACCACTCTTCCCGTGGCACGCCGCTTGCCTCGGCATACAGGGCGAGGGCCTTCCGGTCAGCAGCTACGGCGCCCGCGGGGTCGGTCTGAATGCCGTAAGCGCGTCCGAGCGCGTTCCAGGCGCGTGCACGCTCGATGGCACCCAAGCCGCTGGTGGCCTGAAGTTCCAAGACCTGTTTCAACAAGGGAATCGCGCGCGCCCCCTGGTCTAATGCGTTATAGCTTTGCGCGATGGATAGCAGGAGTGCGGCCCTCACTTCCGGAGTCAGGCGTGGGTCGTCGCTGGCCTGCCGCGCGCCCCGGTCGAGCATGTCGCGCACGCGCAGATTTTCACCTTGCGCGTGTCCGGGATCAGCGTGCTCGAAGAGGTCGCTCATGAACCCTGCCACCGCCTGTGTCTTGTCGCGTTCGCGCTGGACGCGTTGCAACTGCATGAGCAACGTCATGACAAATGCCGCCACCAGCACGGTCAACAGCGAAGCGACGCCCATCGCGATACGGTGGCGACGGGCGAACAGTCGTACTCGGTACCAGCGTCGGCCCTGTCTCGCCAGCACGGGACGTGCTGCCAGGTAGCGACGCAGATCCTGGGCCATCGAGGTGACGCTGGCGTAGCGATGCGCCGGATCGACACGCAGCGCCTTCATGACGATGGCATCGACGTCGGCAGGCACGACGCCGGGTGTATGTCGGCTTGGCGCGGTCAGGCCGCCCTCGACGATCGCCTTCGACAGGTCGATCGGGGATTGCACGGTATCGACATCGAAGGGGCGCCTGCCGCAGGCGAGTTGATAGAGCACGACGCCGAGAGACCATACGTCCGTACGTACGTCGAGCGGCTGGCCACTGACCTGTTCCGGACTCGCGTAGGCCAGGGTCAGCGCGCGGTGAATCGTACCGGTGCGTGCCTCGGTCATTTCTCCGGTGGCGTCGAGGAGTCGCGAAATACCGAAATCCAGAAGTTTTGGCTCGCCCTGCGCGGTGACCAGGATATTCGCGGGTTTGATATCCCTGTGGATTACCAGCTTTCCATGGGCGTATTGAACCGCGTCGCACACTTTCAGGAACACTTCGATGCGCTCTCGCAACGACAGGTCATGCCTCTGGCACCAGTGGTCGATACGTTCGCCCTCGACGTATTCCATGGCCAGGTAGGGCGTGTTACCTGCCGTGCGGCCTGCATCGAGCAAATGGGCAATGTACGGATGATTCAGCGTGGCCAGAATGCGGCGCTCTTCGGCGAAGCGTCGATGGGCCTCGCTTCCTTCGAAGCCGGCGAAGCGCAATAACTTCAAGGCCACGCGCTGCCGCCACTCAGCGCTAGATCCCGCGTCGACCGTGCGTTCTGCGAGATACACCATGCCCATGCCGCCTTCGCCCAGTAAATGGTCGATTCGGTAGCCGCTGGGCAGCGCGGCGGTCAGGTTTGCGCCGTCTTCCGGCATGGCCGTTGGCAGGGCCGGGTAGGGGTGCCCGGTCTCCTCCGCGGCGCCGAGTGTCCAGCGGACTTCGGAAAGTAGTGTTTCGTCGCCCGCGCACGCCGAGGCGACATACGATTCACGCTCGTCGATGGGCAATTCCAGCGCGACGAGGGCGACGGATTTCGCGCGCAGGTACAGCTGGCCACGATCCTCCGACAACGCTTGCTCCCCTGTGCGGCTCGACCGGCCGTCGGGAGAGTATAAGCTGGCGTTACCTTATGACGCCGACCCCGAGGCCAAAGCTCACGTTCGGGTGGCCGCCGGACATTTCCTTGGCCGTCCATACGTGGGACTGGTTCACCGTGACGAGCGGGAAGGTGTAGTTGGCCTGGCCCACGTTGCTGGCGCGCGTACCGTTGATACGCCCCGACACGGTGACGAGGCGGCCGGCCGGATAGTCGAGGCTTTCGACATACCCAGGCATGGCTGCAATGAAGCGACCGTTACCGGTGTCGTTGGATTGCGGACGCTGCGAGCCGTCGAGCGGATAGGCCAGGATCTCGATTTCGCTGTGATCGGCGAAGTTACTCACCTTCACGATGCGACCGCCCCAGATCACGTCGGACGTGCCGTAGCGTTCCGGTTCGCGTGCCACCTGGGCGGGTGGCACGGCGACGTTGTTCGCCGTGGGCTTGTAGATAGGCGCAGGTGCACAGCCGGCGAGGGCCAGCGTGAGCAGGGCGGCAGGGACAGCTAGACGGACGACGGTCGGGCGCATGAGTCAGCTCCTGGCAGGTAGCTGAACTTTAGCGCCGACGGACTGAACGGGGTGAGTGCGGAGCGTGGGGAGGTTCTTCATCCTTCCCTTCCTCGACCAGCCAGGTCAGCCGGTATTCGGACTCGCCCGGCTTGCCGAGCAGTTTCGGTAGCAGGCGCAGCGAATCGCGGATCGTTTCATCCAGTTTCCACGGCGCATTCACGATAGCGATGCCGGTGCCATTGAGCGTCAGCGGCGAGTTGTCCGGTCGCAGCAGTAACTCGGCGACGAGAACGCGCTTTGCACCACACTTGGTCAGCCAGCGGTGGAACGGCTGGACATGGCTGCGGACCTTGATCGGATACCAGACGGCATACATACCGGTCGGCCACTTTTCGAGCGCAGCCTTGAGGGTTTTCTCAATGATGCGGAATTCCGCTTCCTGGGCTTCGAAGGGCGGGTCGATCAGCACGAGGCCGCGCTTTTCCTTCGGCGGGACGAAGGCCTTCAGGGCCTCGTAGCCGTCGCGCTCATGCACGTGGATGCGTTTGTCGTGATGGAACAGCTGGCGCAGGGCGCTGGATTCGTCGTTGCGCGTGTCGACCATCTGGGCGGTGTCGGTGTCGCGCATGAGGTGCGCAGCGAACCAGGGCGAGCCCGGGTAATAGCGCAGCGAGTCGTCACCCGGATTGCACGCGCGCACGATTTCCAGCCATTTCCACAGCAGCGGCGGCAGGCCGCTGGCGGTTTTGAGGATGTTGACGCCTTCGTCGGCTTCACCGGTCTTGCGTGCCTCATTGCCGCGAAGGTCGTAGCGGCCGCTGCCGGCGTGAGTGTCGATGTAGCAGAACGGCGAGGCCTTCTGCTTCAGCGAGTCGATCAAGGCCACGAGCACCATGTGCTTGAGGACATCGGCAAAGTTGCCGGCATGGTACGCGTGGCGATAATTCATCCCGCCAGTATAGCGGGGCCCGCCCTGTGGAGCCTGCTTCTTATGGGAGCCGCTCAGTACGCGAAGGTCACCCGCTTCTTCGCCGCGTCACCCTTCTCGATCCGGTCCAGCACGCCGATCGCGAAATCCGCGATCGAAATCCGGCTATGGCCTTCCGCATTCACCAGCAACTGCTCGCCGCCGAAGCGGAAACTGCCCTTGCGCTCGCCCGGTGCAATCTCGGCGGCGGGGCTTATATAGGTCCAGTCGATAGGGGCTTTGCTGGCGCGGAAGACGGCCAACGCTTCGATCTGTGCATTGGCCGAGGCCTTCCAGGCTTCCGGAAAGCCTGGATCGTCGATGACGCGCACACCGGGGGCGGTTTCCAGGCTACCGGCACCACCCACCCAGGCGAAGCGACGTACGCCGGCCCTCGACAGGGCGTCCAGCAGTAGCGCGGCCTGACGGGGCACATTGGCCGGGTCGGCGTGGTCGTTGAGGCTGGCGATGGCGGCATCGTTGCCGGGCAGGACGCTGGCATACGAGGACGGCTGGGCGACATCGCCCTTCACCACGGTCAGGGCGTCATGCTTCGTGGCGAGCTTCGCCGGGTCACGAACCACGGCGGTGACCTCGTGGCCCCGGTCGAGGGCCTCGTCGAGGATGACGCTGCCAAGGTTGCCGGTGGCGCCGAACAGGACGATCTTCATGGGCGGTAGGCCTGCTGCAGGGAAAGGATGAGGCAGAGGATGCGCCTAAGATCGTTCCGGAAATACGCCTTCTAGCGCGATTCATCGTAAAGTATGGCTTTACTATCGACCCGACCGCATGGCTGCCGACGTTAACCTCAATCGCTTGGGTGTCTTCGTTGCCCTGGTCCGCGCCGGCTCGTTCACCGCGGCGGCCCGGCAGCTAGGGACGACCAAGGCGATGGTCAGCCAGCACCTGGCCAGGCTCGAGGAGGAGCTCGGCGTGACCTTGCTGGTGCGCAGCACGAGGAAGATGTCGCTCACGGACGCAGGTGAGCGCTTCCACGAAGACTGCGCTCGCGTGATGGCCGATGCCGAATCCGCCATCGCCCGCCTCGGCGAGTGCCGGGATACGCCGATGGGGGTGCTACGCGTCGCCGCGGCGGGCGACCACGGTCCGGCCATCGTCGCGCCGGCGTTGGCGGCCTTTGCCGAGCGCTATCCCCAGGTGAGTGTGGAGCTCGTGGTCGGCGACGCCATGGTCGACCTCATCGCCGAGCGTTTCGACCTGTCCATCCGGTTGGGCTGGCTGCGCGATTCGAGCCTGCGTGCCGCGAAACTGGCCAGTTTTCGCCAGTGCCTGGTGGCCTCGCCTGCCTATCTCACGAAACACGGCACGCCTTGCACGCCCGCCGCGCTGGCGAGTCATCGATGGATCGCCCTGACGATCCTCACCTCGCCCACGCGTTGGACCTTCACCGACGAGGGTGGCGTCGAACATCCCGTGCAGATGCGCAGCGCCGCGAGCGCCAACACCACGCTGGCGGCGCATGGTTTCGTCGTCGCGGGCATGGGCGTGTCCGTGCTGCCGGATTACGTGGTGAACGAGGACCTGGCGGCAGGGCGGCTGGTGTCCCTGCTCCCCGATTTCACGCTCCCCGAAGGCGGCGTCCATGCGGTCTATCCGGGGCGCCAGCCTTCGGTAAAGGTGCGGGCGTTCATCGACCTTCTCCGCGAACGTCTCAAGGCCTGACCGCCACGGCAGGGGCGTACAAGCTCGCGGCCCGCTGGCATGAAACCCTCAGGCCATCAACCAGCGAGGTAGTCGCCATGCGAGTTGTTGTTATCGGTACCGGCAAGGGATTGACGCTGTGAAGGCGGCATGGATTTCCGATGCGGCAGGTGGTGACCTCTCCATTCGCGTGGGCGACACGGAGGCTCCCGCGCACGCCGACGACCGGCTCCTGGTCAACGTGGACGCCGTGGGCCTGACCTTCGGTGAACCCCACTGGGTGACCAACGGCACCATGGCGCTACCGGATGGTTCGAAGCGCCCACTACCGGTGATCGTCGGGCACGAGTTCGCCGGTCACATCGCTCACGTCGGTCGTGCGACGAAGGGTTTCTCGGTCGGCGACCGCGTCGTCGGGCTCATCGACTTCTGGCGTAACGGCGCCGCAGCGGAGCAGGCGAGCGTCCTGCCGGGCGAGATCACGCAGCTGCCCGATGCGCTCTCCGCCGTCGAGGCCGCGACCTTGCCGATCGGTGCGCTCACGGCCTGGCAGGCACTGTTCGACTTCGCAAAGTTGAAAGCGGGTGAGACCGCCCTGATCCATGGCGGTGCCGGCGCGGTCGGCACGTTCGCCATCCAGATTGCCAAGGGCATCGGGACACGTGTGATCGCCACCGCGCGCGGCAGCGAAGCCACCGGCCTGTGCCGTGAACTGGGTGCGGACGTGACGATCGATACGACGACAGAGCGTTTCGAAAACGTCGCGGGGCCAGTCGATGTCGTCTTTGACACCGTGGGTCACGACCTGCTCGAGCGTAGCTGGCAGTACGTCAAGCCAGGTGCGCGTCTGGTCACCATCTCGGGCGAAGCCGAGGATGCGCCGTCGCCGGAACGGGCGCAAAAGCTCGGCATCGAAGCCTTCTGGTTCATCGTCAAGCCCGATCCCGCGCAGCTCGCGGAGATCGTGCGCTGGGTCGCTGACGGACGCATCGTCGTACAGGTGGATCGCGCCTACCGTCTCGACGAAGCACGGCAGGCGTTTCTCGAAGCGGACTCGCGGGCGAAGCGCGGCAAGACGGTGCTCACCGTGTAATCGCCACGTGGCGGGTCAGCTCATCTGGTCGCCGCGACGAAGGTTGATGTGCAGTGCCGTGGCGACGACCAGCATCGACTCGTCGTCGCTGGAGGAGGTGATCCAGCCGGCGGAAACATCGTCGTCCGCCTCGCGCGACCACAGCGTGTAGCCGTGCGGCTTGAGCTGATCGTAGGCGCGGTTGAAGATTTCAGCGGCATCGATGTCCTCGTGATACTCGTCGTCGTCCGGGTCGCCGTCCCAGTCCATGCTGACGTCGTGGAAGCGCGACACCAGCTCCTGGAGCGCTTCGACCAGCGCGCGGGTGTCATCCGCATCCACTTCGAAGCTGGCGCGCCAGTCCGTTACCTGGCCGACCAGGCGAATGGGATCGTCGTCGCCCTGGTCCTCGACTTCGTTGCGATAGTCGCTGAACTGCTTCTTGGCGGCTTCTTCGTCGCCGGGGTTGATCATCAGAAGCAGCTGCCAGACGTGTTTTTCGACCGTGTCCTCGCTGTCGTCATCGTCGTAGTCGCGTTCTTCGTAGGATTCGTCGTCGTAGGAATTCATGTGGGTTGGCCTGTGGGTCTGCGGATGAATGATCGCATTAATGGCGAGCGGAAGCGGCCATGGGGCGAATGGACGGCCATTCAGCACGGTTGACAAACGTGCGACGCAGTGCAACAAATAACCCTCCAAGCCATCTGCCAGGCGATCTACTCACCAGTGAACGCACTCAACCACAGCGCAAAGACCTCCCCGATGACGCTCGCGGCCATGCCGCACCGTTCGGCGGCTTGCGCGTGTTGTTGTTGTCGACTGGCCTGAGTTCGGCCCCACGTCCGGCGTTTGACGCCCTGACGTAGCCACCGCGGCCCGCCCGCGGTTCTTCTCCCTCCCTCGTTCTTTCCGGTCATGCCCGATCGGCGTCGTGTTGCGCGTCGCCGGGGCGAGGCCGTCTTCCCACACCCGGCGCCCAGAGGCGTCGGCGTTCTGCATCGTCCCCAGGGGAACCACGTCCATGTTCGCTCTCGCTCCACGCCGCCGCACCCCGTTATTCGTCGCCGTCTCGCTGGTCCTCGCCGCCTCCGCGGCACCGGTCCTGGCACAGGACGCCGGTCCCGCCGATAAGCCCGAGCCTCCGAAGACCAGCCAACTGGATACCGTCATCGTCACCGGCACCCGCAGCACGGAACGCACCGTTTCCAGCTCGCTGCAGCCGATCGACGTGATCACGCCACAGCAGTTGCAGCAGAGTGGCGCTACGCAGCTCACGGCCGCGCTCGCACGACTGGTGCCCTCGCTGAGCTTTCCGCAGCCGACGACGATCAGTGGCGCGGAAGTGGCGCGCCCGGTGACCTTGCGTGGCCTCAGCCCGGATCAGGTCCTGGTGCTGATCGACGGAAAACGCCAGCACAGCGGCGCCTTCCTCAACCTCGGTGGCGCGATCGGTCGCGGATCGAATCCGGTGGACCTCAACGCCATCCCGATCTCGGCGATCGAGCGGATCGAGGTGCTGCGCGATGGCCAGTCGGCGCGTTATGGCTCCGACGCGATCGGCGGCGTGATCAACGTGATCCTGAAAAAGGGCGGCGAGGGTGGGCAGGTCACGGCAAAGTTCGGTGGCTATGACGCTGGCGATGGTCTGCAGCGGCAGCTCAGCGCGGATACCGGATTCAAGATCGGGGACAAGGGTTCGATCCATGTCGCCATCGACACCCAGAACAACGACTACACCAATCGTGCCGGTCCCGACCAGACGCCTGCTGCCAAGGGCACGACGTACAACCAGAAGGTTTACCGCCTCGGCGACCCGGGCGTGCAGTCGAACAAGGTGTCCCTGACCGGCCAGTACGAATTCAGCAAGGCGGCCGAGGTGTACTTCGAAGCGCTGTATCGCCGTGATCGCGACGAAACCGCCAGCTTGTACCGGCATCGCGGCGATTCCACCAATGTGCCGGCGATTTACCCGGAAGGCTACCTGCCGGTAAGCATCCCCATCGTCAGCGACACGACCCTCACGGCCGGCCTTCGTGGCGAACTCGGCGACGGATGGCATTACGACGTATCGGCGAGCCATGGTTCCAACGAATACGACCAGCGCAGCCATTCGATCAACGCCGACTGGTACAAGGCCTTCGGCTATACGCCGTTCTTCATTCAGGGTGCCGATTACAAGACCAATCAGCAGGTCGGCAATGTCGATATCAGCAAGGAGTTCTCGCCGTCGTGGCTGGCCAACCCGGTCAGTGTGTCGTTCGGTGTGGAATACCTGCGCCAGGCGTACAAAGTGACGCCGGGTGATGCCGTCTCGCAGTACGGTGCGAACGGTGGCATCACCGGTGATCTGCAGGGCAACTGGCAGCGCCACGACGTATCCGAATACATCGATCTCGAAACCAATATCACCGACCGTTTCGCGCTGTCGCTGGCCGGCCGCCACGAACAGTACAGCGACTTCGGTGGCACGACCTCCGGCTCGCTTTCCGGTCGCTTCGACTTCACGCCGCGCGTTGCCTTGCGTGGCAGCATCGGTACCGGTTTCCGCGCGCCGACCCTGGTGCAGCAGCACTATGCCGACATTTCCCAGCAGCTGCAGGACCTCGGCCACGGCCAGGTGCTGGTGCAGTCGGGCACCTTCCCGGTGGACGCCCCGGCGGCAAGCCTGCTCGGCGCCGAGAAGCTCAAGCCGGAGAAATCGCGTAGCGCGACGCTTGGGCTGGTACTCGAGCCGCTGACCGGCTGGAACGTGAGCGTCGATGCGTACTGGATCAAGATCACCAATCGCATCAACCTGTCGTCGAACATTCCGGTCAATACGCCGGCGGTCAATGCTTACCTCGTTGCCAACGGTGTCGACGCGAACTACCAGTCCATCCGTTACTTCACCAACGCCGTGGACACGCGGACCCGCGGCCTGGACTTCGTCAGCCAGTATGCCTTCGATTTCTCCAACGGCGATCGCCTGAACACCACCGTGAGTTGGGCGTACAACGAGAACGAGGTAACGAAGGTGAAGCCGAACCCGGCGATCCTCGACGAACTGGGTGTCGCGGTGCAGCGTGTGGAACGCCGCGAAAGGCTCGGCCTGCTCGGCGACACCAATCCCCGGACCAAACTGGATGTGGGCTTCGATTACCTGCATGGGCGTTGGGCAGGTCACGCCAACGTGCAGCGTTACGGCAACTACACCGTGTACAGCAATAGCGGCCCCGCGCTCGATCAGGACTTCAACCATCGCTGGACGCTGGATCTGTCGGCCGACTACAACCTGGACAACTGGACGTTCAGTGCCGGCGCGGACAACGCGTTCAATGCGAAGCCGGAGCAGGTCAAATACGCCAACTCGACTAACGGCAATTTCAAGTACAGCCTCTTTTCACCGCTCAGCTGGAACGGACGCTACTACTATGCCAGCGTGACCTACCGGTGGAAGTGATGACGATGAGAGTGCTGCTACCCGCCTTGCTGCTGACGATCGCCGCAGCGGTCCCGGCGCAGACGGCCGTGCCTGCCGCGCAAAGTGAACTCGAGCAGCGCGTGGATGCCTCGATCGCCACCGCGGACCTCGACGGCTGGCTGAGGCGCCTGACGTCGGCACCCAACCAGGTCGGCTCGCCACACGACAAGGAGAACGCCGACTTCATCGCCGCCAGCCTGCGCAGCTGGGGTTGGCAGGTCGCGGTCGAGCAGACGCGGGTCCTCGTCGCGTATCCGACAGTGCAAAAGCTCTCCCTGCTGGGTACCGACAACTACGCCGCCGACTTCTCCGAGCCGCCGATTGAGGGTGACAAGGACACCGCCACGCGGGACGGCGTACTGCCCGGCATGGAGGCCTACAGTGCGGACGGCTCCGTGGATGCGCCGCTGATCTTCGTCAACGAAGGTCTGTCGAAGGATTACGACGAGCTCGCCAGGGCGGGACAGTCTGTCGAGGGCAAGGTGGTGCTGGTCAAATCCACCGGCGCCGGCCGCTGGGTAAAGCCACGGCTCGCACAGCAGCACGGGGCTGTCGGCGTGGTGATCTATTCCGACCCGGACGCGGACGGCTTCACCAAGGGCGATGTCTATCCCGAAGGCGCGTGGCGTACACCGCACACCCTGCAGCGCGGCACGCTTGGCATCGACAGCGTGCTCGACGCGAAGAGTGCGACCACCTTCCAGGCAAACAGGCATACGGACGACCTGCATCTTCCGGTCGTCACCATTGGCTATGGCGACGCGGAGCACTTCCTTCGCGCGCTCGGCGGTTCTGCCGTACCGAATCGTTGGCAGGGCGGCCTGCCGCTGACGTACCACGTGGGCGGCGATGCGAAGGTCCATCTCGAAGTGCGTTCGCCCTGGGAGTGGCGCACGCTTTACAACGTGATCGGCACGTTGCGAGGCAGTGAGTTCCCTGGCGAGTGGGTGATCCGCGGTGTGCATCACGACGCCTGGGTGTTTGGCGCCTGGGATCCGCTGGCGGGCACCACGGCCTTGCTCGCCGAAGCCCGGGCGATCGGCGAGCTGGCAAAGGCCGGGCATCGGCCGCGGCGCACGCTGGTCTTCGCCAGTTGGGACGGGGAGGAGCTCGGCATCCTCGGCTCCAGGGCGTGGACGGATCGCCATGCGGCGGAGCTCGCCCACAAGGCGGTGTTCTATCTCAACAACGACACCACGGGCAGGGGATTTCTCGCCACGGCGGGCGATCCGTCGTTGGCGAGCCTGGTGGACGGTGTCGCCGGAGACCTTCGCGATCCGGAAACCGGCGCCACGGTGCAGGCGCGTCGTCTGGCCAAACGTGCCGTGGACGCAGCGGAGAAGGGCAAGGATGTGGAGGGCCCCATCGTGCCGCAGCGCCTCGGTACGGGATCGGACTACCTGCCATTTGCCCATCGGCTTGGCGTGCCGTCGCTGCATGTGCGGTATGGCTACGACCGTGACGGCGACGACGAGAACGTGCCCATCTACCACTCGCTGTATGACACGTACACGCATTACCAGCGCTTCGGCGATCCGGGGCTGACTTACGTGAACCTGCTGGCGCGAACGAATGCGCGGCTGGTGCTGCGGGTCGCCAATGCCGATGTGTTGCCCTGGCGCTATACCGCGTTTGCGCTATCGCTTGGCAAGGACATCGATCGTCTTGCCACGGGTGCGGCAGCTGAGCATCGCGAGGCGGTGCGGAGAAACGCACTGCTGGACCACGATGCCTACCGCCTGGCAGCCGTGGCGTACCGTCATGAGCAGCCACCCTCGAAGCTCGACGATGCCTGGCAGGACATCGATCTCGGACCGTTGCACGACGCCCAACGGGACTTCCTGACCGCAGCCGAAGGTTACGATCAGGCGGCCTCGTCGGCAGGCAAGCTCACGGCGAAGCAGGTGACTGCCGTGAACAAGGCTATCCGCGACATCGCGCCGGCTTTCTTGCAGGCCTCGGGACTGCCCCAGCGTCCGTGGTACCGACACCTTCTCCAGGCCCCCGGGCGTAGGGAGGGCGAGGACACGGCGCCGCTGCCGGGTATCGGTGACGCCATCGAAGCGCGGGCTTGGGAGCAGGCGAGGGAGGAGGTGCGCCTGACGACGGCGGCGACACGCCGGGCCACCGCGCTGCTGAAGCAGGCCACGCAGATCCTGGTCATCCCCCAGCCGTGACGTACGAACTTACGATCACATCAGCTCCGCTATAGTCGCGCCACCTGAACCGGCGGAGTGGTGGCATGAGCGATGAATCCCAGCAGCCAGCGGCAGCCCATCGCCGGAAGAAAGGCTGGGGCCCGATCCGCTACGCGCGTTCGCGGCCACGGCTGGTCATCGCTGCCGCGATTGCCGTCGTTGCCGCCGCGGGACTGGAATTCACCGGGTTGCAGCGCAGTGTCGCGCTGCTGCTCGGGTTCGACATCGGTGCGCTGGCGTACCTGTTGATGATCCTGCGCATCTTCCTCGGGGCAACCCGAGCCACGATGCACCGGCAGGCGCGCATGCAGGACTCCGGCCGCTGGACCACCCTGCTCAGCGGCGTCGCGCTGTCGGCCATCGTGCTCATCGCGGTCACCACCGAACTCAATTCGGGCAGCAAGGGTGGCGCCTTCGCGATCGCCGTGGCGGCGGCGACGATCATCCTGTCGTGGATGTTCATGAATACCCTGTTCGCCTTGCACTACGCCCATGGTTATTACGGCGACTTCGGGGAGAAGCACAAAGGACTGGATTTTCCGGGCGACGAAGATCCCGACTACTGGGACTTCGCGTACTTCTCGTTCACCATCGGCATGACCTTCCAGGTCTCCGACGTGCAGATCACCACGCGCTATCTGCGTCGGATCGGCCTGATGCATAGCGCGATCGCATTCTTCTTCAACGTCTTCATCATCGCCATCAGCGTGAACATCGCCGCGGGCAAGGCCTGATTCGTCACTCCCCGTGCGGTCGGTGGACGCGCACGCAAAGCAACACGCTGGTCACCAGGGCGGCCACGGCGAGTAGCTCGACTGGCGTCGGTAGTCGTCGTTCCCAGAGAAACCCGTAGAGCAGCGCGAACAGGGTCTCGAACAGGATCATCTGCCCGACCAGGGTGAGCGGCAGCAGGCGGCTCATCCGGTTCCACAGTCCATTGCCCAGGATCGACGCGAACACGGCGATGCCGGTGCTTATTCCCGCGAAGCGAAGCCATGCCTGGCCGTCGTGCACGGCGGTGTCGGTGAGAAGGGCGGCGGGAACAAGCAACAGGGCCAGTGCCCCGGTCACCACGCCCGTGAGCAGGTTCCAGTCATGGGCGGAGACGTGGTCCAGCCGCCCAAGCCAGCGTGCGTTGTAGACCGCGTAAGCGGTCCAGGCGGCGAGGGCACCGATGGCGCACAGCAGTCCCGCCAACCGGTGGGGCTGAACCTGGGTGTGCGATCCCGCCATCGCCTGCCAGGCGATACAGCCGATGGCCAGGGCGCTGAGCCACAGCGACGGAGCCAGCCGGCGCAAGGGGACGGCCCCTGCCGCGCGGCTCCCGACCAGGGTGACCGCGACAGGCAGGAAGCCGATCACCAGCGACGTCATTGCCACGCCTCCCCACTGCACGGCACTGGCCAGGAGTACGTAATAGACGATGTTACCCAGCAGGCTCAGGCCGACCAGTCCGCGCCAGTGCACTGCCCGCAGCCAGGTCCTCAGGGGCCGCCACCGGGGCACGAGCAGGCCGGCCGAAATCAGGCCATAAACCAGATAGCGTCCCGCCGCCAGCTGCAGGGCGGTGAAATCCCGGGCCAGCTCGGGCGCCAGGAAAACCAGCCCCCAGAGCGCGCCGGCAGCCACGCCGAAGCCAATGCCCAGTCCCAGGCGGGTGCGTTCTTCCAAGGGTGACTCCAGCGAAAACGGCAAGGATGGCGAGTTTACTGCCCAAATTTCTTATTGACGCGACGCCGCAAACGCGGTGTCCTTCGTTTAGCCGTCCATTCGGCGCGGTCCGTCCTGGGGCCGGGTAACAAGGGGGAACACCTATGTGTACGAAATCGATTGGTCGGGCGACGACATTCGCCCTGGTTATGGCCCTGGCTGCGGGCCCCGCTGCCGCTCGTTCAGCGGATGAGACCCCGCCGGATACGCTCTGCACCGTTATCGGGACCGCGGCCCGCTATATCGGCACCACGGTCACCGTGCGGGGCGTGGCGTCGTCCGCCGGCAAGGTCACGACGCTCTCCGACGCGGAATGCAAGGGTAGCGTGAGCCTCTCCATCGACGACAGCGACACGCGCAAGCGCGACATCACCTCGTTCAAACGTGCCGTGGCATCGAACGGCGCCCAGGCCACCGCGACGGTCTCGGGTCGCTTCCGCTCGACCGACGACGCGAAATCGCCCTACGCGATCGACGTGTACAGCGTTCGCGACGTCGTCAACGTCCAGTAACCCGGCAGCGAGCCCGCCGGGATCACGGGTTCCCCCGCCGTCGATAACGACGGCGGTCAGCACGGTGTACGCGTCCATCCTGTCGCCGTCGCTTCGATCCGTTCGGTCAGGCCGATCCGCTCCAGGAACGCTTCGTCGTGTGATGCGACGACCAGAGCGCCCTCATACGTGCGTAGCATGTCCTCGAGCGCCCGGAGCGATGGAAGGTCCAGATGATTGCCGGGCTCGTCGAGCAACAGCAATCGTGCCGGTGGGTCGGCGTAGATGGCCATCGCCAGTCCCGCCGCCAGGCGCTGACCACCGCTGAGCTTGCCTGAGGGCAGGGTCGACGCGAGACCATCGATGCCTAGCTGTGCGAGGCGGGTGCGAATCTCGCTTTCGGGCAACGCGGCGTTCGCGGCACGCAGCAGTTCGACGGCGGATACATCGGCATCGACATCGACCAGTTGCTGGTCGAGATAGGCGACCGGCGCCCACGCCTGTCTGTGTCCCTCGGCAGGGGCCAGTTTTCCCGCCAGGGTCCGCAGCAGCGTGGACTTGCCCGACCCGTTCGGGCCGACCAGGCCGATGCGCTGGCCGGCGGTGATCGATACGTTCACCTGCTCCCTGGGTTCCCCAAGATGGGTGAGTCGTACGGCATCGAGACTGGCGACGCGGAAGGGACCCGGGGCGCCCCGCGCGGCGAGACGGAGAACGGGCGTCGCGCGATCGTCCACGCGCCGTGCGGCGTCCTGCACGCGTTCGCTCAGCACCGCACGCTCGTGCTCCTGTCGTTCGCGCAGGCGTCCCGCCGCGACCTCGCTGCGTTCCTTGCGCCTGCCCAGCAGGATGGGTGCCTGGTTGGCGTCGCGCGCTCCACGGTCGCCACGTGCCTCGCGGCGTTCGGCACGTTCGCGTTGATCGCGCAGGTTGCGCTCCTCGCGGCGGCGTTCGGCCTTGCGTTGGTCGAGCTCACGTTCGGCATCGGCTCGTTCTTCCTCGCTGCGCGTGGCGTAGAGGTCATAGTTGCCGCCATAGGAGCGTAAGCCTGAGGACGACAGCTCGACGATGCGTTCCATGTGTCGTAGCAGGGCCCGATCGTGGCTGACGACGATCAACCCGTTCGTCCAGTGTTCGAGCCGATCGATGAGCAAGCGGCGCGCGTCACCATCGAGGTGATTGCTTGGTTCGTCGAGGATCAGGAAATCCGCTTCGCTGATCAGAGCGCCGGCGAAGGCGACTCGCGCTGCCTCGCCGCCACTCAGCCGCTGCATCGGTACATCCGCGTGGAGATAGTCCAGGCCCTGCGCGTGAAGCGCCTGTTCGAGGCTCTGGCGGATCGTCCAGCGTGATCCGACGATCTCGTAGTCGCGCGGGTCGATGCTTCCCGCTTCGATGCGGGCGATTGCGTCGAGTACCTCTGCCACCCCAGCCGCGGAAGCAACGGTCGCACCGGTGTCGCGGGCCGGTTCCTGGGCGAGGTAGTGCGTCGTGCCGTGTGCCAGCAGGCGACCCGAGGACGGCAACCACAAGCCGGCGAGCACGCGGGCAAGGATGCTCTTGCCCACACCGTTACGGCCCACGAGGCCGGTGCGCCGCACGTCGAAGGTTTCGTCGAGATCGGAGAATAGCCGGCGGCCATCGGGCAGCAGGCAGGTGACCCCTTGAAGGGTCAGGCTTGGGTTCGTCATGCAAATTCCAGGGATGCCGAAAACTCCCCCTGCGGGCAGGGGCTGGCGAGTCTTGCCGTCACTCGGGACGGAGCATCACTGGCGCATCGGACGAACACCTCATGGGCGGGAGCAGGCCACCGATTATAGCAACGGACGCCGGGGTGAAAAATTCCCGTTGACCACCCGGGACAGACGGACGTACCTTCGGCCGGCCCCAGGACAGGGGAAAGGGGAACCAGGCATGCACAAGTCAACGCGAGTCGGGATCTCGGTGTCGCTCGCCTGCGTGTTCGCGACCGTTACGGCGTGTTCGAACGACGATCCCCATTTCCAGGCCTGCGCTCATGACGATCGGGAGGTCGCTTCTACCGGGGCCTCCGACTATGTCCTTCACACCGAAGAAACCGTCTGTGACGACATCGCCCATTCGGACTCCGTGCTGCTCTATCTGGCCAGGCGCGGCGACAACAAGCGGATCAGGGTGCTTGAGTACATTCCCGCCATGACGCGCGACGAACCGCGCGCCACCTGGGTGTCGCCGGAGACGCTGAGGATCGACTTCCGGGCGGTAGAAGAGGTTCTGAAGTCTTACGATGTCGATGCGCCGAGTGTCCGTATTTACTACGTCAATCCGCCCCGGACATCCTCATTCTTCGACTGGTTCGAGATCGCCTACGAGGCTTTCGTCGGCACCCTGAAGAGCCGCAAATAAGTCGCCGACAGGACGCGTATGTATTTCAAGAGTTTGTGGACCAGGGTCGCGGTGCGATGTGCCGTCGTGTTCGGCTGCATAGGTCTGTACGCGTGTTCCTACGATGGTCTCGCGTCTGAGGACTGCGTTCATAACCTTCTCGACATTCCGGCTTCCGGTACCTCGGACTACGTGCTTCGTTCGGACGAAACCGGCTGCGACGACTTCGCTCATTCGGACGAGGTCCTGCTTTACCTCGTCAAACGTGGCGAGACCCGACGCATTCCCGTGTTCGAATACATTCCCTCTGCGTTTCGCGACAAACCTCACGCGACGTGGTTGTCGCCGGAAAAGCTGAGGATCGACTTCAAGGAAGTCGATGCGATCCTGAAGACCTATAAGGTCGACGAAGCGCAGGTCGATATTCGCCTGGCCAAGCAGCCCAGCGACTAAGGTCCGGTTGAACTGTTCGCCAAGGCGCTGGCCGGTCCGGCCGATGCCTTGTCGTTAGATCTGGAAGACTCGGTACCTGCCACGGTGAAGGCCGGGGCCCGTGCCGATGTGGCCGCCTTCGTCGCCTCGAACGCTGTCCGCAACGCCGCCAATGCGACGCTCAACCAGCACGAGTCACTGCTGGAAAAATGTAGGAGCCGATTCATCGGCGATCCCGCGGCAGCGGGCCTGGTTGCCGCAAGCGCCCATCGCCGATGAATCGGCTCCTACAAGGACAGGAGCGCGGCGAGGTAGGGGGCGGTGCGGCTTTCCTTTGATCGCGCGACATCGCGTGGGGCGCCGCTGGCGACAATCCGGCCGCCCTGATTGCCGGCGCCGGGGCCGACGTCGATCACCCAGTCGCTGCCTGCCACCACGCGCATCTCGTGCTCGACGACGATAACGGTATTGCCCGCCTCGACAAGGCCCTGCAGTTGCGCGACGAGTTTGTCGACATCCGACGGATGCAGGCCGGTCGTGGGTTCATCCAGGACATAGACACTGCTGCCGCGCTGGGCACGTTGCAGCTCGGTCGCCAGCTTGATGCGCTGGGCTTCGCCGCCCGAGAGCTCGGTCGCCGGCTGACCCAGACGGAGATACCCCAGACCGATGTCGCGCAGGATAAGCAGTGACTTCAGCACATTGGCTTCGTCGGCAAAGAACGCGCAGGCCTCATCCACCGTCATGCCGAGCACCTGGGCAATGTTCCTGTTGTTCCACCGGATCGCGAGCGTCTGCTCGTTATAGCGAGCGCCGTGGCATGTGGGGCAGGGCGCATAGACGCTGGGCATGAACAGCAGTTCGACGCTGACGAAGCCTTCCCCTTCGCAGGTCTCGCAGCGACCCTTGGGAACGTTGAAAGAGAATCGTCCGGCATCGTAACGCTTCGTCCGGGCGGCTTTCGTTGCGGCGAATAGCTTGCGCACGTGGTCGAACAGGCCGGTATACGTCGCGAGATTCGAGCGCGGCGTGCGGCCGATCGGCTTCTGGTCAACCTGGACCAGGCGCGTGATGGCATCGGCGCCCGAATGGATGTGGCCCGTGGTTTTGGTGATGACGTTCGGCTCCATGTCATCGCTTTCGTCTTCGGCGACACGTGGCTCGTGGCCCAGGTATTCGCCGAGTAGTTCCACCAGTGCCTGGCTGACCAGGCTGGACTTTCCCGATCCCGAGATACCTGTGACGGAGGTGAACACACCCAGCGGGAAACGTGCCGTCAGGCGTTGCAGGTTGTTACGCGTGATGTTGCGTAGTTCGAGCCAGCCCGTCGGCTCACGCGCCTCGCGGTGCGGCACGTCGGCATGGCCGAACAGGTAACGGGCGGTGTGTGAGTTAGCAATCTTTGCCAGGCCTGCGGGCGGTCCGCTGTACAGGATTTCACCGCCTTTTTCGCCCGCATCCGGCCCCACGTCCACCAGCCAGTCGGCCCGGCGGATCATGTCCAGGTCGTGTTCGACGACGAAGATGGAATTACCCGACGCCTTCAGTTGATCCAGCGCATTGAAAAGCGCTTCGCCGTCGGCCGGATGCAGTCCGGCGGACGGTTCGTCGAGCACATACACCACACCAAACAGATTGCTGCGTATCTGCGTCGCAAGGCGCAGGCGCTGCAACTCGCCAGGCGAAAGGGTAGGGCTGCTGCGGTCCATCGAGAGGTAGCCCAGTCCCAGTGACTGCAGGGTACCGATGCGCGCGACGAGGTCCTGGGCGATGCGCTGCGCGGCAATGCGTTTCTCTTCCGAAAGATTCGGCGTGCGTCGCACATCCGACGAGCCTTCGTGTCCCAGGCCACCTGCCGCGATGCGACGTGCGATGTCGCGCTTTCCCGTGGCGCGGCTCTGCGTGGCCTTGCCTGCCGTGGCGAGTTCATCGAAGCGCCCTTCGGCGGCGGGGCGCAATGTCTCGGCCAGCGTATCGAACGACATCGCGGACAAGCTGCCGATATCGACACCGGCGAACGTGACCGACAGGGCCTCGCGTTTCAGGCGCTTGCCATCGCACACAGGACACAGGCTGCCGATCATGAAGCGGGAGACCCGCTTCTTCATCAAGGGGCTTTGCGTTGTGGCGAAGGTGTGCAGCACATAGCGGCGCGCACCCATATAGGTACCCATGTAACTGGGCTCCGTCTTGCGCTTCAGGGCGGCCCGGGTTTCGGCGGGCGTGAAGCCCGCATACACCGGAGCGACCGGCTGCTCCTCGGTGAACAGGATCCAGTCGCGCTGTTTTTTTGGCAGGTCGCGCCAGGGGATGTCCACGTCGTAGCCCAGGGTGACGAGGATGTCGCGCAGGTTCTGCCCATGCCATGCCGGCGGCCACGATGCGATGGCGCGTTCGCGAATGGTAAGCGAGGGATCAGGCACCATCGTCTGCTCGGTAACCTCGTACACCTTGCCCAGGCCGTGGCAGTTCGGGCATGCGCCCTGGGGGGTGTTCGGCGAGAAGTCCTCGGCGAAGAGCATCGGTTGCCTGGCCGGATAGCTGCCGGCGCGCGAGTACAGCATGCGCACCAGGCTGGAGAGCGTGGTGACGCTGCCGACCGACGAGCGGGTCCCGGGCGTGCCGCGTTGCTGCTGGAGCGCCACCGCCGGCGGCAGGCCTTCGATCTCGTCCACGTCGGGCACGCCGACCTGGTCGATCAGCCGGCGCGCATACGGCGCCACGGATTCGAAGTAGCGCCGCTGCGCTTCCGCGTAAAGGGTGCCGAAGGCCAGCGAGGACTTTCCCGATCCGGAAACGCCCGAGAAAACCACCAGCGCATCGCGTGGAACGGCCACGTCGATATTCTTCAGATTGTGTTCGCGCGCGCCGCGGACACGGACGAAGCCGTTACCGTGGACGGAGTCGGTGGGGGTAGGGCGCTTTTTCATGGCGTTGATTATCGTCCGAACCGGTGGAGATGCCGTGCATCGGGGTATAAGTGGCTGAACCGTCGTCCCGGGAAGATGCCGTGTTCCGCATGTGGCTTATGCTTTCGACGATCGCCTTCACACTGATCCCGCCAGCGGCCGCGGCACAGGACTTCTATTCGTACACCTCCATGCAGGTGCAGGGCCCGCCGGGCACCCTGATCCGGATCGCACCGATGGACGGTCCGGACGGGCCGCCGCTCGGTGCCGTGGCTTATCGCGTGCTCTACCGGTCCACGGGGCTCAATGGCGAACCTATCGCCGTGTCCGGCATTGTCGTGGTTCCTCCCGGCGATCCACCGCCGGAAGGGCGTCGCGTCATCGCCTGGGCGCATCCGACCACCGGCGTGGTATCGCGCTGCGCGCCATCGAAGGCCTTCTTTGTCTTCCAGAACATGATGGGCCTGCGAACCATGGTCCGCGAAGGCTACGTCGTCGTGGCGACGGACTATCCGGGCCTCGGCACGGTGGGGCCGCATCCTTATCTCGTCGGCGTAAGCGAGGCGCGTGGCGTCATCGACGCGGTGCGCGCGGCGCGGCTGATACCTGGCGTTGGGGCGGGAAATCGCTTCGCGGTCTGGGGTCATTCGCAAGGAGGACAGGCGGCACTCTTCACCGGCATGATCGTCGCCGGCTACGCGCCCGAGCTGCAACTGGTCGGCGTCGCGGCCGCGGCACCGGCGACGGACCTGCTGACCCTGCTGCGCGACGACGCCGCGACCGATGGTGGGCGCAACATCACTGCGATGACGCTGTGGTCCTGGTCGCGTGTCTACAACCTGCCGATCGACAAGCTCGTCGCGCCACAAGCCATGCCGGCCGTGGATGCGTTATCCCACGAGTGCATCGAATCGGTTCTCGACATGTTCGAGCGGCGCCGATCGCAGAAGCCGCTCGCAACGGCCTTCCTGCAGGTACCGGACATCACGCGCGTCGAGCCATGGCGCACGCTGCTGGTGCAAAACATTCCGGGGACGCTGCCACCTTCACTTCCGGTTTTCATTGCGCAGGGCGACGCAGATACGCTGGTGCGTCCCGAGGTCACGCAGGCATACGTGCAGCAGTTGTGCGCCGCTGGTAGCAGGGTGAGTTACCTCGACCTGCCGGGCGTGAAGCACGGTTTCGCCGGGTCGGACAGCGCGCTGGCGGCAATTGCATGGATCGACGACCGCATGGACGGGAAGCCGGCTCCGAATTCGTGCGCGGCTGTGGGTCGCTAGCGGGCGTGGGCTGCGGCCAGAGCATCTAGGCCGGCGAGAACGAAGGTCGTCATGTCTTCGACCAGTCCCTCCGACGTCGGATTCAGTGCCGGCAGCACGGTGGTGCGCAGACTCTCGGGGCCGAGCAACATGGTGATGCACGGCACGATGGTCATCATCATCCCGCGCTGTACGGCGGGATGGGTGAGCGGCAGATCCAGATAGCCCGCCATCAGGCCGGCGACGATGCCCGCCTTCGGTGCGATGGCCTCGTTGATCAGCGTGGAAGCCATGGGTGAGGGCGACATCATTTCACGCAGCACGACGCGGAAGCCCCAGGACTTTTCGCCTTGCCCGGCCTGGGCGACGAAATGGCTGATAAGCCCGCGAAGTTTGTCCCGTGGGCCCAGGTCTGACTGCACAAACGCAAGCAGCGATTCCTGGCTGACCACCTGTCGATGCGCTTCGACCAGGACGGCGCCATAGAGGCCGTCGCGGCTGCCGAAGTGATAGTTCACCGCGGCGATGTTCACACCCGCCCGCAGGCAGATCTCCTTGCTGGACGTGCCCAGGTAGCCGTGAACGGCAAAGAGCCGGCCGGCTACGTCCAGCAGGTGGGAGCGCGTGTTCTCGCCGTCCTGCCGGGGTGCCCGTTTCGCGGCGTGCGATTTCGGAAGATGTTGGTCGGCCATGGGGCGCATTGTAGAGGAACCGGCAAAGATATAATTCAAATTTGCATTTGATTTATGGAAAAAGTCGGCCTAGACTGCCGTCATTCCCCAGGCCGAGCGCCCATCCCATGCCCAAACCCAAGCCAGGCATCGTTGTCGCCGCTGTCGTTCTCGTTGTCGTGGTGGGCGCCGGGATCTGGTGGCTCATGCGTCCCAAGGCGCCCGAGGCCATCGTTCTGCACGGCAACGTGGACATCCGTCAGGTGTCGCTGGCTTTCAACGCCAACGAACGGATTTCCCAGATGCGGGTAAACGAGGGGGATCTGGTCGCCGCCGGGCAAGTGCTCGCCACCCTGGACACGACCACGTTGACGCTGCGACTTGCCAAGTCGCAGGCCCAGCTCGCCGTGCAGAACGAGGTGCTTCGCAGGATGGAGGCCGGCAATCGGCCCCAGGAGATCGCCCAGGCCGACGCGAACGTGCGTGCCGCTGCCGCCGATGCACGCAAGGCGCACCAGACGCTCGACCGCCTTCGGGCGATTAGCCAGGGAACGGCCGGTCGCGCCGTGAGTCGCGAAGAACTCGACGATGCCGTTGCCGCCGCCGGCTCGGCCGACGCGAGGCTGGACGCCCAGCGCAAGGCCCAGGATCTCTCCGTGGCCGGCCCGCGTAAGGAAGATATCGATGAAGCGCGCGCCCAGCGCGACGCCGCGCTAGCCGATAGCGCGGTGACAAAGCAGCAGCTCGACGACGCGGTGCTCAAGGCGCCGTCCGACGCCGTGGTGCGAAGCCGGTTGCTCGAGCCGGGCGACATGGCATCGCCCCAGCGGCCGGCCTATGCGCTCGCCCTGGTCCATCCGAAATGGGTGCGTGCGTATGTCTCCGAGGCCAACCTCAGCCTGATCAAGCCAGGGCAGGCCGCGCGCGTGACGACGGACAGTGCACCCGATCATCCGGTCGACGGTCGCATCGGATACATCTCGTCGGTGGCCGAATTCACACCGAAGAACGTGGAGACCAACGAGCTGCGCACCAGTCTTGTCTACGAGGTGCGCATCAATGTCGACGATCCGGATGACCGCCTGCGCATGGGCATGCCGGCCACCGTGGAGTTACCAGGTACGGTCGCGGCGCAGCCATGAACACGCAGGCGGCACTCGTTGCTCAGGGGGTCGGCAAACGCTTCGTCATCAAGAAAGCGGGCCGCACCGTCGTCGCGCTGGACGATGTCTCCATCGAAGTGAAGACCGCGGCGCTCACCGCGCTGGTCGGGCCCGATGGTGCAGGCAAGACCACCTTGTTGCGGCTGGCCGCCGGATTGATGGTCGCCGACACGGGAACGATGACGGTGCTCGGCATCGACGCGGCGATCGACCCGCAGGCGATCCAGAACCGGATCAGCTACATGCCGCAACGCTTCGGGCTGTATGACGACCTCAGCGTGCAGGAAAACCTCGATCTCTACGCCGACCTTCACGCTGTGCCGCACGACGTAAGGGGCAAGCGTTACAAGCGCCTGATGGAGATGACCGACCTGGGGCGCTTCACCAGCCGCCCTGCGGGAAAACTCTCCGGCGGCATGAAACAGAAGCTCGGGCTGGCCTGCACCCTGGTGCGGTCGCCCGAACTGCTGCTGCTCGACGAACCCACGGTGGGCGTCGATCCGCTGTCGCGCCGTGAGTTGTGGGAGATCCTCGAGCAGCTGGTGAGGGAAGAGAACCTCAGCGTCCTTGTCAGCACGTCGTACATGGATGAGGCCGCGCGTTGCGCGCATGTGGCCATCCTGCATGACGGCAAGGTGTTGGCTCAGGGAACGCCCGAGTCGATACGGAATACCGCCGAAGGGCTCTGCTTTGCGGTGACACCGCCTGCCGACGAAGCGCCGCGCCACCTGCAGGCGCGCCTCCTCGACGACGATAAGACCGTCGATGCGGTGCCGCGTGGCGGCAAGGTGCACTTCGTCCGGACCAGGGCGGCAGTGGAGCAGGACGACCCCGACGTGGCGAACCTTCTGGGGACCTCGCAGGCCGAGCCGGTGCCGCCCACGCTCGAAGACGGCTTCATGCTGGCGTTGCGGTCCAAGGTGCAGCGCGACCTTTCTTCAGTGGCGTCCGTCGCGATGTCGACGCCGACGCGGGCGTTGAAGGCCGATGAGACCGTCATCGAGGTCAGGGACCTCGTCCGCACCTTTGGTGATTTCACCGCGGTCGACCGCACGAGTTTCTCCGTCAGCCGCGGCGAGATCTTCGGGCTGCTCGGACCGAACGGTGCGGGAAAGACCACCACCTTTCGCATGCTATGCGGTCTGCTTCCCGCCAGCAGCGGCACGTTGCGCGTCGCCGGCCACGACCTGCGCAAGGCACGCGCACATGCGCGCCAGCAGATTGGTTATGTGTCGCAGAAGTTCGCTCTCTACGGCAACCTGACGGTGGATGAGAACCTGAAGTTCTTCGGGGGTGCCTATGGCCTGTCCGGCACGCACCTGCGCGAACGCATGGCTGCGGTGAAATCGCAGTTCGAACTGGACGACTCAGGGCATGCCCAGGCGGGTCTGCTGCCCGGCGGGTTCAAGCAACGCCTGGCCATGGCCACGGGCCTGCTGCATGCACCGGACATCCTCTTTCTCGATGAACCGACCAGCGGCGCCGACCCACTGGCACGCCGCGAGTTCTGGCGACGCATCACGGCCCTGGCCGAGGCTGGCACCACGATCGTCATCACCACGCACTTCATGGAAGAAGCCGAATATTGCGATCGCGTGGTGATTCAGGATGCCGGCAAGGTGCTCGCTCTCGGCACGCCGGCGGAGATCCGTCGTCAGGCCGGTGAAACGGACGCGCAGACCTTCGACATGGAGCAGGCCTTTATCGGTATCGTTGAACAGAACCGCAAGGCTTCACGCGGCGGTTCGCGGGAGGCGGCATGAGCGGCGGCTTCTGGCGGCGGCTCCTGGCGCTGACGCGCAAGGAAGTGAAGCAGCTGCTGCGCGACCGCAGCAATCTCATGATGGGCATCGCGCTCCCGGCGATCCTGATCCTGATCTTCGGCTACGGCCTCTCCTTCGACGTGAAGAACGCGCCGGTGGCTGTCGTCATGGAAGACCATTCCGTGACCGCCAACGACATGATCGCCGGCCTGCGCCTGTCCCCTTATCTGGCACCCACGGTGGTCAACAGCATGCATGACGCCGAGCGCCTCATGCTGGATCGGAAGGTCGACGCGATCCTGCGTCTGCCGTCCGACTTTTCACGACGCCTGGGCCTGGGCGACGCACACGTGCAGCTTATCCTGCACGGCTCCGACGCCAACACGGCGCGCACGATCGAAGGCTACGTGCAGAGCGCGTTGGCGCAATCGACGGTGCTCCAGGGCGACCGGGCCGGCGCCTCGCCGGGAGCCTCCGTGGGTAGCGTGTACCTCGAGCAACGCCTGTGGTTCAACGAAGCCAACACGAGTACCTGGTTCCTCGTGCCGGGCCTCATCGTGCTCATCACCACCCTGGTCGGCGCCTTCCTTACCGCGCTGGTGATGGCACGCGAATGGGAACGCGGGACGCTGGAGGCCTTGTTCGTGACACCCGTGAGGCCGCTCGAGATCCTGCTTGCCAAGATCATCCCGTACTTCGGTGTCGGCATGATCGGGCTGCTCATGTGCTTGTTGGCGGCGCGCTTCCTCTTCGACGTGCCGATCTATGGTTCGCTGTGGCTGATCCTGCTGGTATCGGTGTTCTACCTGTTCGTGGCGCTCGGCATCGGCCTGTTGATCTCAGCGGTGACGAAGAACCAGTTCACCGCGAGCCAGCTTGCCCTGGTCACCAGCTTCATGCCGGCCTTGATGCTTTCGGGCTTCATCTATGACCTGCGCAACATGCCGCTGGCGGTACAGGTGGTAGGCCGGATTCTCCCTGCCACCCACTACATGGAAGTGCTGAAGAGCCTGTTCCTCGCCGGCAACCTGTGGCCGGTGATCCTGAAGAATTGCGTCATCCTCATCGGTTACGCCGTGGTGGTGCTGGCGGCCGCCCGCCTGAAGACGCGGAAGCTGATCGGATGAATGCCATGCTCGCTTTCCTCCGCCGCGTGGCCAATCTCTGTCGCAAGGAGCTGCAGGTCATCCTGAAGGACCCGGCCAGTCGTGTGCTTCTCTTCGTGCCGGCCCTGCTGCAGTCGCTCATGTTCGGCTACGCGGCGACGCTGGACCTGCGTCAGGCGCCGTACGCGCTCCTGGACCAGGATCACGGCCCGGCGGCGGTGCAACTGATCGCGAATGTCGAAGGCTCCGGCGTGTTCCGTCGCGTGGCGACGCTCCACAACGAAAACGACATCGCCCCCATCGTCGATGCCGGTGAGGTGCTTTTCGTCCTTCACATCGCTCCTCGTTTCGAGCAACGGCTCAGCGCGGGCGAAACCACACCCGTGCAGCTGATCCTCGATGCCCGTAACTCGACGACAGCGGGCACGGCCTCCGGTTATCTGGGCACCATCGTCTCTCGCTTCAATGCGGACTGGCGGCAGAGCCACGGCGGTGGCGCTGCTCCGCTCACCGTGGACGTGCGTGCCTGGTACAACCCGAACCTCGAGACGCGATGGTTCATGATGTCGTCCATGATCGCGGTGCTGAGCATGCTGCAGACGCTCATGCTCACCGCGCTTTCGGTGGCGCGTGAGAGGGAGCAGGGCACCTTCGACCAGTTGCTGGTGACGCCATGCACACCGGCGGAAATCATGATCGGCAAATCCGTGCCCTCCATCTTCGTTGGCCTGGTCCAGTCGACACTGATTCTTCTCATCGCGACGCTCTGGTTCCACATTCCCATGGCAGGTTCGCTGGTGACGCTGTACATCGGCCTGCTGGTATTTACCGTGGCGTGCGTCGGCATCGGTCTGGCGATCTCCGCATTGGCCGTAAACATGCAGCAGGCCATGCTCTACACCTTCGTCCTGATGATGCCGTTGGTGTTGCTGTCGGGCATGACGACGCCGATTGCCAACATGCCCACCGCCATGCAGTGGCTAACCACCATCAACCCGGCGCGATACGCCATCCACCTCGTCCAGCGGGTGTATCTGGAAGGCGTCGGCCTGGGAACCGTCATTGGCGACATCGTGCCGCTGCTCATCATCGCCGCCGTGACCCTGCCGTTCTCGGCGTGGCTCTTCCGTCATCGTCTCGTCTGACTCCGGTATTCCCCATGCGCACCCTGTCTTCTCTTTCCCTGTCCTTGCTGACGATGGCGACCATCACCCTGTTGGGCGGTTGCGCCGTCGGGCCAGACTTCAAGGCGCCGCAGGCGCAGGTGCCGGCCGACTGGTCATCCTTGCGTGCTGGTGACGCCTCGCTGCACGAGGCCGTCCCGACGGGGAATGCCGCCGTCACTTCGGCCGAGTGGTGGAAGCCTTTCGGTGATCCCGTGCTCGACCGGCTGGAGGAAGATGCCGCCGCAGCCAACCCCGATCTGCAGACAGCGGCGCTGCGTTTCGCTGAGAGTCGCGCGCAACGCCAGACCACGGCGGCGCAGCGCGGCCCGCAAGTGGACATGACGGCCAGCGTGCAGCGTCAGCGGCCCAGCGAGAATGGTGCGACCAGCCGCACGATCGACGTACTCGCACCTGCCGATCGCCGCGATGCACTGGTGAAGTTGCTAAGCCAGCCCTATGACATCTACCAGGGAGGCTTCGACGCGTCGTGGGAGCCCGATTTCTGGGGTCGTGTACGTCGGTCGGTCGAAGCGGCGGATGCGCAGGTGTCGGCGTCGGGCGCGTTGTTCGATGGCGCGCGCCTGGATGTCGCCGCCGACGTGGCGCGTGGGTACTTCGCTTTGCGTGGCACGCAGCGGCAGATCGCACTGACGCGTGCTGATCTCGACGCTGCCCAGGACCACTTCACGCTCATGAAGGCGAGGGCAGACGGTGGCATGGCCAGCGACCTCGACACCACACAGCAGCAGGCGCTGCTCTCCGACCTTCGTGCGCGACTGCCTGCGCTGCTCGCGGAGGAGGCGAATTCGCTCGATCAACTCTCAGTGCTGATCGGCCAGACACCCGGGACCCTGCAGGCGCGGCTGGCGCCGCCCGCTGATGCGGATACGAAGCCGGTCCTCCCGAGCCTGGCGCTGGGCATCCCCTCGGATGTCGTGCGGCGCCGACCGGACATCCGACAGGCCGAAGCGCAGCTGCACGAAGCCACGGCGAATACCGGCGTAGCGATCGCTGACCTCTACCCGCGCATCACCCTGGGCGGCAGTTTTGCCTTTGAATCGCTGCAGACGGGGGACTTTGGTGACTGGGGTAGCCGACACTGGTCGGTCGGACCGAGCCTGGACCTGCCCATCTTCGACATGGGTCGCCGCCGCAGTGTAGTGACGCTGCGCAAGTTGCAGCAGCAGGAGGCTGCCGTGGCCTGGCAGAAGAGCGTGTTGCAGGCGTGGTCGGATATCGACACGGCAGTGAACGCTTACTCGGCGGAAGCCCAGCGCAATGCGCAGCTCGCCGAGCGCGAACGCTTGTCTCGCGACGCTTACTCGCTCGCCGACGTTCGCTACCGGAACGGACGAACCACGTTCATGGAGGCGCTCGATGCCGAGCGGACACTGCTCGCGGCCCAGCGTGACCGCGCCGATAGCGATGCGCAGCTCGCTATCAAACGGGTAGCGATCTACAAGGCCATCGGCGGCGGGGACGTGCCGGCCGCCGCAGTCATACGGTAAAAAACGAGTGTTATTGTATAACATTCACTCGAGATGGACGCCCATGTCACCCCTCCCGCCCCCCGTCGGTACGCTCGCCCTGCGGCGCTGGATCGCCATTGCTTCGCTGCTTGTCATGGGACTGTCCGCCAGCGCGCTGGACGCGCGGGAGAAGATGCTCCCGGCACCGGATTTCGAGATTGTCGAGAGCGTGCCCGATGCTTCGATTTACGGCGAGCCGGGCGTGCGACGTACACAGACGGTCTGGCTGGAGATGATTCGTGGCGCGACCACCCGCATCGACATCGCTGCCTTCTACATCGCCGACAAACCGGGTGGCCCACTGGCGCCGGTGCTCGACGCGCTGGTCGAGCGTGCCCGCGCAGGCGTCAAGGTACGCATCCTGGTCGACCAGACGTTCCTCGCGGACAACCATGAAAGCGTCGACCGTTTCCGTGCCTTGCCCGGCTTCGAGATTCGCGTGCTGCCGGTCAAGACGCTGACGGGCGGCGTGTTGCACGCCAAGTACATGGTGGTCGACAACGCGGACGTCTTTGTCGGGAGCCAGAACTGGGACTGGCGCGCCTTGAACGAGATCCATGAAATAGGGGCTCGCGTACGCAACCGGCGCTTCGCGCAGACGTTCGGTGCCACGTTCGATTTCGACTGGCAACTGGCTGGAAGCCCGGCCTCGCCGACTTCGGGGGAACACGCCGCGGCGGCGCTCGCGTTCGCCCCGGTCACGGCGACCGATCCGGAGATCCTGGGCGCGCCTGGCGAAGGCAACGTGGTTTCCTATCCGGCGTTCAGTCCCACCTCGTTGATGCCGGACTGGGTCACGGCCGAGGAGCCTGCACTGGTCGATCTCATCAACAGTTCCCAGCACATCGTTCGCGTGCAGGTCATGACGCTCTCGGCGCTGCGTGGCTATGGCGAGAAGGGATGGTGGATACCGGTCGACGCGGCATTGCGTGACGCCGCGGCGCGCGGGGTGGAGGTCCGGATCATCGTGGCCGACTGGGCACTTCATGAACCCATGCAGGGCTACCTCAAGAGCCTCAGCCTGATGCCGAACATCACGGTCAAGTTCAGTCGCGTTCCGCCGTCGCCGACGGGCTTCATTCCCTATGCGCGTGTCGAACACGCGAAGTACGCGGTGGTCGACGATCGCGGCGTCTACATCGGGACAGGAAACTGGGAGTCGAGTTACTTCCATACGTCGGTAGACGCATCGGTCTTCATGCGGGGAGCGGGTCCGGCGGCGACACTGACACGCATCTTCGAGCGTGACTGGTCGGGCCCTTACGTCACGACCGTGGAGGCTGGCAAGACCTACGTCGAGGCGACAACGCACTGACGATGGAGGGACTAGCGCGCTGCCGAGGTTCTCGTGTACGTTATGTTATAACATACACGAGTCGACCCGCACATGAAATTACGAACAGCCCCGTTTCTGGTCGTCCTGGCCCTCGCGGCAGGGCGCTTACCGGCCGAAGAGCGCCACCTGGGTCCTCATGTCCACGGCCAGGCGACGCTCCAGGTGTCATCGGACGGACCGGCGTTGGTGGTCGCCCTGAGCATTCCTGGTCACGACGCCGTGGGCTTCGAGCATCCACCGGCCACCACTGAACAGGCGCAAGCGCTCGCCAAGGCCAGGGAAACGCTGCGGGTAGGCAAATGGCTCGTGCCTGCCGGCGGGGCCAACTGCACGGCGCCCCCCGCGAAGGTCGTCGCCGACGGCTTCGACGTTAATGCCAAGCCCGGCGGACACGCTGATTTCGACGTGACCTATGAGTTCACGTGTGCGGCTCCCGAAAAACTCGATGCCGTCGAAGTCGGCCTGTTCGCCGCCTTCCCCGCGTTGCAGCGTGTGGTCGTCGACATCGTGACCGCCAACGGTGCCACGCAGCAGGTGCTCGACAGGCCCATGACGCATGTGACGTTGTCCCCATGATTCCCTATGGCGACGCTCCGCTGGTGTCGTGCCGTGGGCTGCAGTTCAAGTGGCCCGGCTCGGAGGCCATGTTGTCGATGGATGACTTCGCCGTCGCGCCCGGCGAGCGCATGTTTCTGTGCGGACCCAGTGGCAGCGGCAAAAGCACGCTGCTGGGTTTGCTCTCAGGCGTGCTGCGGGCGACCCACGGGGAAGTCACCGTGCTTGGCGTTCCGTTCTCCGCGTTATCGGCCTCGCAGCGGGACCATTTTCGGGCTGAACACCTGGGCTATGTGTTTCAACAGTTCAACCTGTTGCCGTTCCTCAGCCCCGTCGAGAATGTGTTGCTCGGTTGCGCGTGGTCCCCGGCGCGCGCGACACGCGCAGGTACCACGCAACAGGCGCAACGTGCCGAGGCGGTTCGACTTCTCGACTCGCTAGGCCTGGTGGCGCAGCTCGTCGAGCGCTCGCGCACGGGCAACCTCAGCGTCGGCCAACAACAACGCGTGGCGGTCGCTCGTGCCCTTATCGGTGGTCCACAGCTTCTCATCGCCGACGAGCCAACGTCGGCGCTCGATGCGGACAACCGCGACGCTTTCCTTCGCCTCCTGCTTGCCGAGTGCACACGGCACGGAACGGGCGTTGTTTTCGTGAGCCATGACATGAACCTCGCCCGTCACTTCGATCGCGCCGTGAGTCTCGGCGACCGCCCGCCTTCGCAGATGGTGGCCTGATCGTGAACCTCATCTCGCTTGCCCTGAAGAGCCTTCGCCAGCGTCGTACGGGCGTGCTCCTGACGGTCGTCACCATCGCACTCAGCGTCTTTCTTCTGCTGGGCGTGGAGCGCGTTCGTGTCGACGCACGACGCGGTTTTTCCAGCACCGTGTCGGGCACCGACCTTGTCGTCGGTGCCCGGTCGGGACCAGTGAACCTTCTGCTGTACGCGATTTTCCATGTGGGGGAGGCGACCAACAACATCACCTGGAAAACCTACGAAGACATCCGGGCCATGCCGGAGGTGTCGTGGACCGTACCGTTGTCCCTCGGCGATTCGCACCGCGGCTTTCGCGTCGTCGGCACCACGACGGATTTCTTTGTCCACTACCACTATGGGGCGAAGCAGGCCTTGTCGTTCACCCGTGGCGCCCCCTTCGCGGACCTCTACGACGCGGTCATCGGAGCGGAAGTCGCTCGCCAACTGCATTACACGGTGGGCGACAGCATCGTGCTCGCGCACGGACTCGGTGGGCCAGCCACGGCGCTGCACGCCGACAAGCCTTTCCGCATCAAGGGCATCCTCGCGCCCACCGGTACACCGGTGGATGCCACGATCGCGGTGAGCCTCGAAGCTATCGAGGCTATCCATGTCGACTGGCGGGGCGGCATGCGCCTGCCGGGCCTGGAGGCAAGCGCGGAGAGTACGCGCCACATGGATCTGACGCCGACGGCCATTACCGCGTGCCTGGTCGGGCTCAAGTCTCGCCTGTCCTCGTTTGCCGTGCAGCGGGCCATCAACGAGTACCCGGACGAAGCCCTGCTTGCGGTGCTGCCCGGTGTCGCTCTCGGTGAACTGTGGCACCTCATCGGCACCGCTGAGAATGCGCTTCGGGCCGTGAGTGTTATGGTCGTTCTGGTGGGCATGTCCGGCATGCTCACCGCGCTCCTGGCCATGTTGAACGAGCGTCGCCGCGAGATGGCCATCCTCAGGGCGGTCGGCGCATCCGCCCGTACCGTGTTTGCGCTTCTTGTTATCGAAAGCACGTTGCTGACGACGTTCGGTGCGGTGCTTGGGTGCCTGCTTCTTTTCGGCGTCGTCGCCATCGGACACGATTATCTGCTGGCCAACGCCGGCCTGGTACTGGAGCTCGCACCGTCCGCCACCGAGTGGTGGCTGCTGGCTGCCGTCATCGTTCTGGGAGCCTTCGCGGGCGCGATTCCCGGCGCGATTGCCTACCGACGTTCGCTGAACGATGGCCTCCAGGTGCGCCTGTGAAGCGCGTCACGTTGCTTGCTCGTGTAAGTACGACCGTCGCGCTGGCTGCTTTTCTCGCGGGTTGTTCCGGATCTTCCGGGGACAGCGTTGCAGATGGTCCGGCCTCCGGTGCCACGAGCGCGCTTGCGCGGGCACAGGCGGACGCCGATGCCGGGCGCGCGCAACGTGCTGCGGCAGGTGCCGCCGGGATCGCGGCCGCCAATGCCTACGCCGCGGCGCACGGCGTAGCGAAAGCAGCGCCCTCGCCAGGTTCCGACGTGCTCGGCCTTCCGGACGAGAACGGCTTTGCGGATCTGGACTGGACGAAGATGGTGCCCCCGGAGGACTTCAAGGCCCTTGAGAACGCGCCGCCGGTGCTGCACGTCGGCAACCAGCGCATGAAGCAGATCGGCACGCTGCACACCGTCGAGGCGCTCAATGGCGCGAAGGTGCGGCTATCGGGTTACGTGGTGCCACTGGAGTCCGATAGCGACGGGAACATGGTCGAGTTCTTTTTCGTGCCGTTCTACGGCGCGTGCATCCACGTGCCCCCGCCGCCACCAAACATGCTGGTGCACGTGCGGCTATCGCACGGTATCCCAACGCCAAGCCTCTACGACCCTCTGACGCTCAAGGGCGTGCTTCACACGCAGGTGACCGAGAACGCGCTCGCGGCCTCTGCGTACGCCGTCGATAACGGCACGCTCGAAACCTACAGCAACAGTGACGACGACAGACTTCGTCGTGCATTCGAGTAACACCAAAGACTCGCAGGATACCCCATGAAAAACCTTGCATCCGCCAGCGTCCCCACGTTGCCGGTCACCGTGCTTTCCGGCTTTCTTGGTGCCGGAAAGACCACGTTGCTCAACCATGTCCTTCGTAACCGCCAGGGCTTGCGTGTCGCCGTCATCGTCAACGACATGAGCGAGGTCAATATCGACGCTGGCCTGGTGCGGAACGGTGGGGCGGCGCTCAGCCGGACGGACGAGAAGCTGGTCGAATTCTCCAATGGCTGCATTTGCTGCACGCTTCGCGACGATCTCATGCAGGAGGTGAAACGTCTCGCGGCCGAGGGCCGGTTCGACTACCTGCTTATCGAATCGACCGGCGTATCCGAGCCCTTGCCGGTGGCGGCTACGTTTCATGTCCGCGATGAAACCGGGTTCTCCCTGTCGGATGTCGCTCGGCTGGACACTATGGTTACCGTGGTCGACGGCAGGAGTTTCCTACGGGACTTCTGTTCGAGCGACAGCCTGGAACAACGCGGCGAGGCTGCCGGCGAGGACGACGAGCGGTCGCTGGTGACCTTGCTGACCGAGCAGGTCGAGTTTGCGGATGTCATCGTCGTCAATAAATGCGACCAGCTCGACGGCGTCGCAAGGCGGGAAGTGCGGCGCGTGCTTCGCGCCCTCAACCGCGACGCGCGGCTCGTCGACGTCGCCCACGGCGAAGTCGATCTCATGGACATTCTCAACACGGGACGCTTCGATTACGAACGTGCCCAGAGAGCGCCAGGCTGGGTGAAGGAACTGATGGGCGAGCACACGCCCGAGACGGAGGCTTACGGCATCACGAGCTTCGTTTACCGCAACGCGCGGCCGTTTCATCCCGCACGGTTTATGGACATGCTTAATGCGGGAATCCCCGGTGTATTGCGTGCCAAGGGCTATTTCTGGCTGGCCAGCCGCATGGACTGGGTGGGAAGCCTTGCCGTCGCTGGCGGCTCGACGGAGTCGTTGGCGGGTGGTCATTGGTGGGCCAGCCGCAAGCGTGTGGATGCGGGGCTGCGGGAGCCGTTTGCCCTGAAAGACCTCGGCGTGTCCGCGCCGGACGAGAACGAGTTGCCGCATGAGGCCGAGCGTCGTGCGCTGCTCGACATCTGGCATCCGAGGTTCGGCGACCGGCGTCAGGAGTTGGTTCTCATCGGCGTGGACATGCCGGAGGCCGATATCCGGCATGCGCTCGACGCCTGCCTGTTGCAGGACGATGAGTTCGCGCGCGGGCCGGAAGCCTGGCTTCGGATGTTCGATCCGTTCCCCTCGTGGTCGCTGACGGAGCATTGAGCACCCGTGCGAGTTCTCCTGACCCGTCCGCGCCTCCTGCTTATCGTCGCGGGCCTCTTTACCGCGTTGCTTTCCGTGCTTGTCGCAAAGCGGACCGCGAACAACGGGGACCATGCGAGCAGCGTGGCCGGGACGCCGTCTTCGACGTCGCCGCACGACCATGACCATGACCATGCATCGGCGCATGAGGTCGAAGCCAATCAGGCGTTGTCTCTCATCGGACCATCGCTCGTCTCCACGCCTGAAGCCGCAAATGATGTGGTGTTCCTCGCCGTGGCGGCAGCCTACGGCCGGTGTGCGCCGGCGCACGCCCATGAACTCGGCGCCATGGCGGCGCGCGCGCGTCTACCGGTGCTCGCCGGACTGACAAGCATACTGGGGCCACATACGGGCAGCCGCTCGGCGCTGCTTGCGGGAATCCGCGAGCTGGCCTCCCGCTTGCCCTGCGACGGACCTGTCGATGTCTCGATCGGGTCCTTTCGGCAGCACGTGACCGTTGGGGCCTATGCCGCGGCGTTTCCCGATAGCTACTTCGATCCCTCCCTGTCATCGGCTTCGGCCGAATTCGGGGGCCGCTCGCTGGCCGAGCGCGCGACCGACACGTGTAACGGCGTGGCTTATGCCGTCCTGCCGCTCGATGCGCCGCGCGCATGGCAATGCACGGCCCTGCGTGCGGAAGCGCGCAGGCGCGTGGCGGGGCTCTGTAGCGGTACGGCCGACGCGGCTGCCCAGCAGATTCGCGATGCCGTGATGCGCCTACCTTCGACGTGCCAATGAGTTCGTCAGCACACCCGTTAAATACCAGGACACCTCGCCTTGAACCTGACCTTGAAGTTCTCCCGTTCCTTGCTTGCCGCGGCACTCACCGTGGCCCTGTCGTCCGTGGCAAGCGCGGAACCTCCCGCGAAAGGCGTGTACGCGTCGTTGCCGAGCGAAACGCCCGAGCATTTCAAGCCTGCGCACGACGCCTTCGATTACGAGGCACGCGACGTCATGATTCCCATGCGCGATGGCGCGAAGCTCCACACCGTCATTCTCGTGCCCAGGCATGCGAAGAATGCCGGCATCCTGCTGACGCGCACGCCTTACAACGCAACGGAAATGACGAGTGCGGTCGAGAGCGGTCACCTCGGTGTGGCGGTAAGCCACGACGATGATGCAAGCGACGTCCTGATCCAGGACGGGTATATCCGGGTGGCTCAGGACGTCCGCGGCAAGTACGGTTCCGAAGGCGACTACGTCATGAATCGGCCGCTCCATGGCCCGCTCAATCCGACACCCGTCGATGACTCCACCGACGCCTACGACACCATCGACTGGTTGGTGAAACACGTGCCGGAGAGCAATGGGCGCGTGGCCATTCTCGGCATTTCCTACGACGGCTTCGAACCGTTGATGGCAATCATTCATCCGCACCCGGCACTGAAGGCGGCCGTGCCGATGAACCCGATGGTCGACGGATGGATGGGCGACGACTGGTTCCACCATGGCGCGTTCCGCCAGCAGAACCTTGAGTACATCTACGAGCAGACGGCATCGAGGAAGAACACGCTCAAATGGTGGTCGAACTATGCCGACGACTATCAGTTCTTCCTCGAAGGCGTATCCGCAGGCGCGGTGGCCAAGGCCTATGGCATGGAACAACTCGGGTTCTGGAACAAGGTCGCGCAGCACCCTGCGTACGACGCGTTCTGGCGCGACCAGGCCGTCGACAAGGTGCTCGGCAACGAGCCCGTCTCGGTACCGACCATGCTGGTTGCCAGCCTCTGGGACCAGGAAGACATCTACGGTGCCATGGCGGTCTACCACGCGATGAAACCCCACGACACCGACCAGCGGTTGTTTCTCGCTGTCGGTCCGTGGTTCCACGGCCAGGAGGTCGGTGATGGCAGTAGCCTGGGCGCCGTGCGCTTTGGCAGTGATACCAGCCTCTACTTCCGGCAGCACATCCTCAGGCCCTTCCTCGCGCACTATCTCAAGGACGCGCCGGACGTGCCTGCGCCGGTCAACGCTTTTGTCACCGGCCAGAATGTCTGGACGACGTCGAAGGCGTGGCCCGAGACGAACGACGCATCCTCGACGCTCGCGATTCGCCCGGATGCCGGTGGCAAGCTGCAGTTGGGCGCCGTCGCGGAGAGCGGCTCCGATAGCTTCGTCTCCGACCCGAGCCATCCCGTGCCGTACCGTCCGCGTCCTGTCGGACCGATGGCAGGCAAGGGATGGCAGCACTGGCTGACCGACGACCAGCGTGCCGCCGCCACGCGCCCGGACGTGCTGACCTATACCAGCGCCGTGCTCACCGAGCCGCTACGCATCAGCGGTCCGCCGCAGGTTCACCTGGTGGCCAGTACCTCGGGGACGGATAGCGACTGGGTCGTCAAGCTGATCGACGTATATCCCGATCAGGTTGCCGAGCAGCCCGAAATGGGTGGCTACGAACTGGGCATCGCCATGGACATCTTCCGGGGCCGTTACCGCACGGGATTCGACAAGCCCGCGGCCCTCACCGCCGGCGCCGCGCTGCCGTACGATTTCAGCCTGCCAAACGCCAACCACGTGTTCCTGCCCGGGCATCGGGTCATGGTGCAGATCCAGTCGAGCTGGTTCCCTCTCTACGATCGTAATCCGCAGAGGTTCGTGCCGAACATCTTCTTTGCGACGCCCGCTGATTTCCAGCCAGCGACGCAACAGGTATTTCGTGGCGGTGACGCGACCGTCATCACGTTGCCGGTCGTGAAGGGATGATTCCTCTGCATGAAGTACTGCTGGCAGCCTGTGTTCTGGGCGCCACGTCACTGGTTTCGCGCCTCGTCGTCTGGTTGCCGGGCGGCGCCTTGTCGCCGTGGCTGGTGTGGTTGCAGTCGCTGGCTGTCGGTCTTCTCGTCGGCGACGCCTTGCTCCATGTCCTGCCCGAGGCATTGGAGACCGGGCAGCCCTTCGACCACGTCATGCTGGCGCTCGCCGCGGGTGCGCTGGCGCTTGTCGTGGTGGAGAGCTGGGTTCGACGCGCACCGCTCGTGCCGTCGTTGGAGAGCACGCAACGTACGCCATTTGCGCGCATGAATCTTGCCGGGGACTTCGTGCATCACCTGGTGGATGGCGTCATCGTGGCTGCAGCCTTCCTCGCCGGCGAGTCCGCAGGTATCGCCGTGATGCTGGCGATAGCCCTTCACGAGGTGCCGCGCGAACTCAGCAGTGCGAGCGTGCTGGTGGCGGGTGGGTATCCGCCGCGCCATGCGTTCGCGCTGTCGGTGTTGATGGCCCTGGGTGTGCCGGCCGGGGCCCTGATGATGAACCTTGTTCCGTTGTCGCCCAGTGGCCTGGGGCTGGCGTTGGCGGCGGCGTCGGGCACCGTCCTGTATGTCGCGCTCGCGGACATTCTTCCGGGCATATGGGCCAGGCTTGCGCCTAACCAGCGAGCGGCTCCCGTGATTGGGGCGTCCGCGGGACTCTTGGTGATGTGGCTGGCAGCGCGCATGGAGCAGGGATGATCATCGAGCGCTCACTGCCGGCCTATGCGCACCATGCCTTGGGCGCGGTGCTTTTCGTTGGCGCTATCACCTGTCTTGCTTCGGCAAGCGTGCCGGTGCGCGTCCTGGGGCTTACGTTACTGTTCGCCGCCACCGGCTTGTTCAGCGAAGGCGTGACGGTGCAGGTGCGAGGGCGGCCAGAGGCATGGGTCGGACCGTTCCGCGCCATGGTTTACCGCCGACTTCCCGCCAACACCGCGTTTGCGCGAGGCGTGCTGTCCGCCCGTGAGGCACGCCGCCGTCTTGATGGTATCGACTGGATCGGCGACTGGCTTCCGGGTTCCATCGCCTTCGGCGGCGGTGGGGTGTGCCTGATCGTCGCTGCGAGCCTCTTCAAGGCCGTTGCCCAGGCCATGGGCGCACCGGCCCCGTATTCGGCGGCGATCCTCCTCGTTGCCGGCATGCCGCTACTCGTGCTGCAGCGCTTTCTCGCCGTACGTTCAACCGCGTCCGGTCCGGCGGTGGAGTCGGTGGTGCGCATTCCGCTCGTATCCACCCTCGTCCTCGGCGCGGCGACACTCTTTGCTTCGCTTGGTTACATCTGGGCGGAGTGGTTGGCCTTCGTGCCACTCGCGCTGGTTTCTCTTGCGGCGGCCGAAGCGATGATCCGCGCGACCGCGCTCCTGTTCGCTCCGGCGCGCCCCTTCGCCGAACGGAGCTCGGCGGCCCTGACATGGACGGCCAGCCTGCTACGTTTGCAATGGCCGAGCGTGTCGCGTGGGAGCGACTGGCTCAGGCAATCCTATGGCATCGACCTGTCACAGAGTTGGGTGCTCGCGTATGCGTTGCGCGCGACGCTGCCCGTCGCCGCCGCTCTCGCCGTGTTCGCCTGGCTCGCTACGGGCGTGACGGTGCTGGGCGTCGACGAGCGTGCGGTCGTCGAACGCATGGGACGTCCGGTCGCGCTCATCGGTCCGGGTCTGCACATTCACCCGCCGTGGCCGCTGGCGCGCACGCGGACCATCGAGCTGGGGGTCGTCCATCAGATGCCGATCGTCTTCTCGGCGCGGCCCGGGGGCAGGTTGCTTGCCGAGCTTGCCAGTGCAGGCCGCGCGGATGTCGATGCCGGCATGGATGCCGAAGCCATTCCCGAACCGCCTGCTGACCGGCTATGGGACGCGAGTCATCCCGGCGAGGCGAGTTATCTCATCGCAAGCAGCGCGGGAGGGCGGGAGGGCTTCCAGATCGTCAACGTCGACCTTCGCGTGATCTTTCGCGTGCCCGACACCCACGACGAGGTACTCGACTCCGTGTATGGAACATCCGACGCGACGGGATTGATACGCGTCTCGGCGGGCCGCCTTCTCGTCTCGCACTTTGCAACGTCCACCCTAGATCAGCTTCTGGGGGAGAACCGTAGCGCGTTCGTCGAACGGTTCAGGCGTGACCTGCAGGCCGAGGTCAGTGCCTTTCACGCCGGTATTGCGATCGTCGGCGTCGTGGTGGAAGCCATTCATCCACCTCCCGCGGCGGCGGTCGCGTACCACAATGTCCAGGCATCGGCGATCCGCGCGGACGCCATGCGTTTCGACAGCCGTGCGCGTGCTTTCGCGCTACGCGGTTCGGCCAGTCAGGACGCCTTGCGCACGGTGAACCTTGCAAAAGCCGGGGCAGCGGAGCAACTGGCGTCGGCGACCGCGACCAGGACGACCTTCGAAGCCGACACGCGAAGCCTCGCTGCCGGACGCGATGTCTTTGTTTTCGAGAGCTGGCTGACCCACCTTCGCAATGACCTGAGTAAGGCGCATCTCACCGTCGTCGACCATCGCATCGACGGCACCCAAACCACGCTGGACTTGCGGCCGTTCGCCGGGTCCACAGGGGGAACCCTTTGAACGCTTCCAACATGCGCCACGGCGCACGGTGGCTCGTCGCCGCAGTCATCGTCGGCCTCGCCGTGGCTGCGGCGTCCTTCGTCGTCGTAAGCCCGGGGCAGGGCGTCGTCATCACGCGCCTTGGCAAGCCGGTACGCGTACTCGTCACCGCTGGCGGTGCGCTGAAGTGGCCAGCGCCGATCGAGGCGACCACGGATATCGACCTGCGTCTTCGAACCACGTCCAGTGGCTTGCAGGACGTGGGCACCCGCGACGGCCTTCGCGTCCTCGTCCAGGCGTACGTGGTCTGGCGTGTTCCCCAGGACGCGGATGCGGTTGAGCGCTACCTGCGCGCCGTGCAGAACCAGCCGGATATTGCCGCGTCGCAGCTCAGGAGCCTCATGGCGTCGTCACTCGAAATCACCGCCAGCAGTTTCGATCTCGCACAACTGGTGAACACCGACCCGGACAAGGTTCGGCTGGCAGCCTTCGAAGAGCGCCTGAGAACCCTGGTGGGCCAGCAGGCGCGGGCGGTTTACGGCGTCGATGTCGAGCAGGCGGGAATCGAGCGCCTGACCCTGTCGACCGAAGCGCTGCAGGCAACCATCGAACGAATGAAGGCGGAGCGCGACACGGCATCCGCGCAGCGGTCGGCGGAAGGCCAGCGCGAGGCGGCCCAGGTCGTCTCCGAAGCGGAGCGTGACGCGCGCATCGCGATCGCCGGCGCCAAGGCCGAGGCGTCGTCCATCGAGGCCGATGCGCAGGTCAAGTCCGCTACGGTTTACCAACAGGCGTATACGTCCGACCCCGCGCTGTACACCTTGTTGCGCTCGTTCGACACGCTCGATGCCACGATAACGCCCAGCACGCGCCTGGTCCTGCGCACGGACGCGGCCCCCTTCCGTTTGCTGGTTGACGGACCGGTGCCGCACCTCGCTGCGCCCGTGAAAGCCCGGCCATGAGTGAGATCCCATCGACGTCGCTGCTTGGCGACGCGCTCAAGTGGTCGTTTCGCCTGCTCTTCGGTCTGGTCGGGCTACTCGGCGCGGCATGGGCCGTGACGGGAATTTCCCGCATCACACCGGACAGCCAGGCTGTCGTCACTCGCTTCGGTCAGGTCATTCGTGAAAGCGGGCCGGGACTTCTGGTGACATGGCCGGCCCCGATCGATCGCATCACCGTGTTGCCGTCGCCCGGGCGACAAGTGCAGTTTTCTCCCGAGACACTGGAGATCGGCGGTTCATTGCCGCCACCGGGGGACGAGTTGTCGACGGGTTATATCGTCAACGACGAGGCGCGCGAGAACACCTGGTTCTTCCTGACCGGCGACGGCGGCATCGTGCACCTGAGGGTGACGGTGTTCTATCAGATCACGGACCCGACGGCGTACGTCATTTCTGCCGAGCACGTCGAGCCGGCGCTGCGCCGGGCCGTCGTGGCGGCCGCTGTTCGAATCTGTGCCAGTCGGGATCTGGATTCGATCCTCGTCGCTCGTCCGGAACGCTCTGACGACCCTTCCTATGCCGCGCGCCGGGAACGCTTTCGCACCGACGTCGTTGCCCTTATCAACCAGCGACTGGACGCCATGGGGCGCACCCGGAACGGCCTCGGCATCCACGTTGCGCGCACCGATGTCGTCGCCAGCATTCCCGCCGGCGCCAAAGCCTCGTTCGACAACGTGCTCCAGGTGTCGCAACAGGTCGAGCGTGCCCTTGCGCAGGCGCGTACCACAGCGGAAATCCGACGGCAGACAGCGGAGCAAACCCGTGCGCAAACCCTCGACGAAGCGCGCGCCAGGGCGCAGGAGACCGTGAGTGCGGCCGAGGCGAATTCGGCCCTGGTGCTCGCCCTTGGCAAGAGCACGACCATGAGTCATGCCACGGTGCTCGACCAGGTATACCGGGAGCGGATCAAATCACTGTTCGACGTGGCTGAGCGCGTCGACACCGTTCCGGCAGGCACCAACGGTCACGTTATCGTGCCGGGGGTGGGCCAGTGAACGGAGCCGCACTCCTCACGAGCCGCGAGCGCCGCGGCTGGCGCCTGCGCATCGTTCTTGTCCTCTGGTCGCTGGGCTTGCTTGGGCTAGCGTGGCTGATCGGCGTGGCATCCGACACCCTGACCGTCGAGCGGCAACTCCTCACCGCGCTTGCGGCGCTCCTGATGGGTGGCCCGGTCATGGCGGCCGCCTTTCGCAGCCTTCGGCATCCTGACCTGCACGGTGTCGTCGACCAGCTCGTGGCCCTTGCGGTGATTGCTTGCTGGGTCTCGGCCGATTTCGTGACGGCCACCCTGTTGCCGGTGGTGATGATGGTCGGACGCGTGCTGGAGGATCGTTCCTTGCTCGGCTCACGCGAAGCAGTCGAAGCCTTGTCGAACCTCACCACGGCCGTGGCTCGCCGCGTCGCCACCGGTGGTCGGGTCGAATCGATCGATGTGGCGCGGCTTCGGCCCGATGACATCGTGGAAGTGCGAGCCGGTGACAAAGTGCCGGCCGACGGGGTCGTGGTCGACGGCATGGCGAGTCTGGACACCGCATCGCTGACGGGCGAGTCCTTGCCGGTGGAAGCGACGGTCGGGCAAACGGTGCTGGGTGGTTCAGTGAGCCTGAACGGCGTGCTTCTCGTGCGCGTGACGCGCATCGGCGAGGACAGTGCGCTGGGCAGGGTGGTGGCCCTGATGCAGGAAGCCGAACGTAGCAAGCCGGCCGTCACTCGCCTTCTTGAACGTTACGCGGGCAAATACCTGCTCTTGGTCATCCTGCTCGCCGCGATGGTCTGGTTTACGACGCTCAACTCCGCCGCCGTCCTCGCACTCCTGGTCGCCGCATGCCCCTCCGCCATGGTGCTTGCCGCGCCGTCCACGGCACTTGCCGCGGTCAGTGTCGCCGCGCGCCACGGCATCCTCCTCAAGAGCAGCATCTTTCTCGAGCGTCTCGCCGATGCGGATGCACTCGTGGTCGACAAGACGGGCACCGTGACAACGGGTCAACTTCGCGTCGTGGGGGTTCGGTGTGAGGCAGGCGTCGAATCCAGGCATCTCAGCGCGGTCGCCCGCGCACTCGGGCGCGTCAGCAGTCATCCGGTCGGTCGTGCACTGGCGCATCTTGCCGGTGACGACGAGGTCGTCCTTGCGGACGTGCATGAGCAGGCCGGCTTCGGCATGGCTGCCGTGACCACGCAGGGTCCGGTGCTGCTTGGCCGTGAAGAGTTGTTTACCGCCCACGGCGTGACGTTTAATCCGGCCCCTGCGCACGCCGGTCCCGTGGCGGGTGTTTCCGAAGGCGCTCGGTTTCTTGGCTGGGTCCTGCTGGCGGATGAAGTCCGACCCGGCGTGGCGGAGACGCTCGAGGCCATGCGGGGTCTAGGCATCGACCGGCAAGCGCTGCTCACCGGCGACCGCGCCGGCGAAGCCCGCCGTGTCGCGGCGCTCGTCGGCCTCGACGAGGTGGTGTCGGGCGCACTGCCGCACGACAAGATGGCTTTCGTCAGGAAAATGGTCGACGCGGGACAACGACCGATCGTGGTCGGCGACGGCATCAATGACGCACTGGCGCTGAGGGCCGGCGCCGTGGGCATCGCCATGGGCGGGCAGGGCAGCGACATCGCCATCGCATCGGCGGATGTCGTGCTCACCGGACACGACTTTTCCCGTGTCGCCACCTGTGTTCGTCTCGGCCGCCGGGCGCGCCGCACGCTTCAGCTCAATCTTGCATTAAGTGCCGTCTGGACCGTCGTGCTCATCGCACTCGCGTTGGCCAGCGGCGGTCGGAGTGGTGGAGCGCTGACGGCAGCGGTTCTACAGAACTGCGCTGCCTTCGTCGTGCTGGCGAGTGCGGGGCGTCTGTTGAAGTTTGATGAGAGGGGAAGATAGGGGTGACGTTGCGGGATCCCCAGACGCGCCTCACGCTTCCGGCGGGACGATCGTCTCGATCAAGCCCGTGGTGACATCGTAGACCAGGCCCGAAATCGTGAAGTTCTGACCAAGAACAGGGTGGGCCCGCAGTGCAGCCACGTCGATGACGACCGCCTTGTACGGGTCCGTGATGGCCAGTGAATCGAGTTGTTCCAGCGGCACACCCATATACGGTGCGAGCAACTCCGGCGCGTTGTGGTAGCAACCGTTGATGCCGCACTGGGTGTGCTGGAGAACCACCAGGTTCCAGTCCTTACCGACTTCCACACCGCCAGCCTTGGACACGGTGCTGAGAATCTTCATGGTCTCGAACAGCGAGGGGTTCACGCGCCCACCCACGTTGCGGATGATCGCCGCCTCGCCTGGTTCCAGCTTCAGGATATCCATGGGATCGACGCGCGGGTCGACACAGCCGAGGATCAGCGTTTTCAACGTGGGAATGATCTTGAGTTCTTCGTGAAAGCCATGCCGTGCAAACTCGGCGTTGCGTTGTACGAACTGGGTGATGACGTCCATAACGACCTCAAAGAAGTGGATGAAGGGAATCAGTTGCCGTTGATCTGGTCGGCATGCAGGCGGGCGAACTCGCCCACGGTCATCGAGCGGCGACCGGTGATCGTCTCGACGTTGTTGTCGGCACCGGCCATGTGGCCGTGCTGGTAGTCGACCATCGCGCCACTGAGGTGCTGGACGATGTAAGCGGGAACGCCCATCGCCGTGATGGACTGGGCGTATTCGTCGACAGGAAGGTCCTGGAAGACGATCTTGCGGCCGAGCGCCTCGGTGAGCTCCGCAGCCATCTGTTCGTGGTCCATTTCGACCGGACCCGACAGCGGGACGATCTTGCCCACGTAGCCATCCGCATTCTTCAGCAGGGCGGCAATGGCGCGGCCCTGGTCGTCGGCAGCGATCGGCGAGTGGCGACCCTTGCCGACGGGCATGCGCAGGATGCCCTTCTGCAGGTACGGCAGCTGCCAGGGGTAGAGCAGCCATTCCAGGAAGTAGGTCGGACGCAGGTGGACGACCGGGACACCGGACCAGTTGAACACTTCCTCTGAAATGTACGTATCGCGGCAGGAGTTGCTCGTGGACTCACGGTCGGCCGAGCGCTGCGAAAGGTTGATGATCGTTTTCACTCCCGTTTCCCTGGCGGCCTGGGCGAAGTTCACCGTGGCGGCGAGCAAACCCGGGGCGACCGGATAGACGAAGTAGGCCGACTCGATACCCTGCATGGCGTCACGCAGCGTGTTCACCTCCTGCAGGTCGCCAAGGACCACGTCGGCACCGAGGGCGGCAAGCGCGGCGGAGCGGTCGTCGTGGCGGCGGACCATGGCGCGGACATCGAGGCCGAGGGCCAGGGCTTCGCGGACGGCGGCGCGGCCGGTGTCACCGGTGGCGCCCGTGATCAGTACTTTCTTGGACATGACGGGTATTCCTGGAAGAGAAGCGGGAGGTGGAAATCTCTTCGGTCGGGCGCCTTTGAAAGGGCGCTCCGTTCCGATGGGATGACTATCCTCCCGGCCCCCCAGGCCCGGTAGCCGTTGGTTTTGGCTAAGACCTATCCGGTTTCAGCATGGGCGTTCCGGACCCTCTTTGCGGCCGGACCGCACCCTGCCTATACTCGCTTCGGCGCCGGGGGGCGCCCAGGGGGTTTCAGGGAATGGATGACAATTTCTACGCCGCGCCGCGGGCAGAGCTCGAGCCACCGCGGTCGCTGGCGGACCGGCGGGCGAACAAGGCCACGCGGGGGGCGCGTCTCGCCGCCGTCCTTATCGATGGCGTCGTCCTGTTCGTGCTGGTGGCGATCACCGCACTGGCGGGGGGAGTGGGCCGTGGCGTCAACGAGGGGCGGGTCTCCGCGCTCCCAGGCATCATCGTCTTCGGCGTGTTCGGCCTCGCCTTGCTCATCGGCAATATCGTCCTGCTTTCACGCTTCGGCCAGACCCTGGGCAAGCGTGCCATGAGCATCGCGATCGTTCGCACAGACGGTAGCCGATGCGACCTGTGGCGCATCCTGGTCCTGCGGATCTTCGTGGTGCGTGCGGTCGCCTTCGTCCCTGTGGTCGGGCCCATGCTTAATCTCGTGGACATGCTGATGATTTTCGGCGACGAACGGCGCTGCGCGCACGATTACATGGCCGACACCATCGTCGTCCACCTCTGACTTTCACCCGGCAGGACTCATGCAAATGGACAGCAATCCGTACGCCGCTCCTCAATCCGAGCTTGAAACCCACGCCGCCACGCCAGCCAGTCTCGAACGCGCCAAGGCCAGTCGTGGCCAACGTTTCGGCGCTGCCTTCCTCGATGGCATCTTCAGCACCATCTGCCTCGCCCCATGGACCTATTCCATGAAGAGCGGAGGCATGACGCGTAGCGCGGCCCTGCTTGGCTTCGGTCTCCTGGTCGTGCTCTGCATCATCAACCTTGTGCTGTTGAGCAAAAACGGCCAGACACTCGGCAAGAAGATCGTGGGCACCAAGGTGGTCATGGCCGACGGCTCGCCGGCTCCGCTGTGGCGCATCGTGGTTCTGCGCTGGCTGCCACTGACGGCGGTGTCGATGATTCCCAAGGTGGGCATCGCCGTGGCACTGGTCGATGCCTGCGTGATCTTCGCCAGTGAGCGCCGCTGCGGCCACGACTACGTCGCCGGCACCATCGTCGTCGACGCCTGATGCTCGATACGGTTCGCCAGATCGAGACGCCGGAAGGCGTCTCGCTCCGCTTGCACGCGGCCGGGGCGACGGCGCGTGCGCATGCGTGGCTTATCGACTTCGCCCTGCGTGCGCTCGCTGCCTTCTTCCTGCTGGCCGTGCTCGGCATGTTGGGCTCTGCGGGCGCCGGCCTGGGCATGCTGGTGCTGTTCGCGGCGTTCTGGATTTACGGCGTTGCCTGCGAGGTCTGGATGGATGGGCAGACGGTGGGCAAGCGCATGATGAACCTGCGCGTGGTGAATGCGGACGGCACGCCCGTGACGCTGCTGCCCTCGGTCATTCGCAACCTGCTGCGTACGGTCGATGCCCTCCCGGGCATCTATGGCATCGGTCTCGTCTGTTGCCTGATCGATCCCTACAGTCGCCGCATTGGAGACATCGTGGCAGGCACGATGGTGATCCACGTGCTACAGCGTGGCGCCCTGGGCCAGATACCGAACGAGCCGGCTGAACCACCGTCGACGCCCTTGCGCCTGGAAGAACAGGAAGCCCTCGTGGCCTTTGCCGAGCGTGGCCGTAACCTGCATGAAGCGCGGCAACGCGAACTGGGCGACCTGCTGGAGCCGCTCACCGGGCGCATGGGCAATGCCGGGCTGCGCAAGCTGCTGGCGCATGCCAACTGGCTGCTGGGGCGCCCATGAAACAAGAGCGGTTCGTGGCTTTGCACGATGCGGGCTGGTCGGAAGTGGAGAGCTGGATGCGCGGTAGTGGTCGCCAGGCGTGGTCGTCGGCGCTGGCGGAGCAGGGACTGGATTTCCCGAGCCAGTACCGTCGCATCTGCCAGCACCTGGCCATGGCTCGTGCCCGTGGCTACAGCCACGACGTGACGGACCGCTTGCAGCGCATCGTGGATCGGGGCCATCGTTTGCTCTATCGCCCGCCGGCGCCGCGCTGGCACCGTATCGGCGAGTTCATCGTCGCGGGATTCCCACGCCTTGTCCGTCGCGAGTGGAAGGCGATGGTCATTGCCGCTGCGCTGCTGTACCTGCCGACCCTCATCTGCCTGCTGTTGATTCACTTCCGGCCTGACGTGGCCGGCATGATTTTCAGCGGGCAGGCGCTGGACCGGTTCGAGCAGATGTACAACCCGACGCGCGACAGGATGGGTCGTACCAGCGGCACGGACGTGGCGATGTTCGGCTTCTACGTGCTCAACAACGTCGGCATCGCTTTTCGCACCTTCGCGGCAGGTCTGTTCTTCGGCGTCGGAGCGATCTACGTGCTGGTGACCAACGGGATCATGTTCGGAGGCATCGCGGGTCACCTGGATGCGATCGGCTACGGTGGCCCGTTCTGGCGCTTCGTCGCCGCGCATTCGTCGTTTGAACTCACCGCTATCGTCATCGCCGGCGGCGCCGGCTTGCGCCTGGGCTACACGCTGCTGGCGCCCGGTCGCATGCGCCGTGGCGATGCGTTGCGCGAGGCCGGTGGCGTGGGTGCACAACTGGTACTCGGTGCCTTCCTCATGCTGGTGGTCGCCGCCTTCATCGAGGCGTTCTGGTCGTCCGTGGCGGCGTTTCCGGACGTCGTTAAGTTTGGCAGTGCCGCGCTGCTCTGGTTACTCGTCATCGCGTGGCTGGCTTTCGGTGGCCGCAGGAGGCGCAGTGGAGATTGAGCGTATCTCCGTCGTGCTGCGCCCGCGCAGTACCCGTGAATCCGCCGACCTCGGCGCAGCGATGCTCCGTCGTCACGCGCAGCCGATCTTCACGGCATGGTTCATCGCGTCGCTTCCGTTCCTCGCGATAGCCATCGGCCTGGCACTGTGGCTGGGACAGCCTTGGGTGTCATTGCTGTTTCTCTGGTGGCTGAAGCCCTTGTTCGCGCGCATTCCGCTCTACGTCGTTTCACGGGCGGTGTTCGCGGAGGCACCCGGCTGGCGCGATGCCTTGCGCAGCATGCGTACGTGGGGCCTGCAAGGCTTGCTGGCCTGGATGACGATTCGTCGCCTCGATCCGCGGCGCTGCGTCTTGCAACCCATCGTTTACCTCGAAGGTCTGGACCGCCGCGCACGCGCCGAGCGCTGGCGTGTGTTCGGCCGTGGCGTCGAGGGTCCCGGTACGGGGCTCGCGTTGACCTGCATGATGTTCGAGTGGGTGTTGGCACTTAGCCCGTTGCTGTTCCTGCCGATGTTCGTGCCCGCCGAGCTGTGGGAGTCGTACTGGTTCAACGCGGGTTTTTTGCGAACGATGCCCCATTGGCTTTCCCTTCCGCTTGTCGTGGCGTACTACCTCGGCATGTCGGTCGCCGAGCCGCTGTGTACGACCGGCGGCTTCGCGCTCTATCTCGGCCGCCGCACCGAGCTCGAAGCGTGGGACCTGGACCTCGCGTTCCGCCGGTTGCGTAACCGCCTGTTGGCCACCGCGACGACCGCGCTCGTTCTGATGGCCGCGTGTTTCGTCGCGCCCACGGCGCATGCCGCCGACACGCCGCGAGACGTCAAAACCGATGCGGTCCGCGTGTCGCTGGATTCGGCGTTTCCCGCGCCGCAGCAGGGCGCCGACCAGCGGATGAACGACGTGTCGGGCAAGGTGCTGGCCGATCCCTTGCTTGGTGGCAAGACGCAGGCCTGGCGCTGGGTACCGAAGCATCCGGCTGCCCGTAAACCTGCAGAAATCGTCCCGGAGAAACCGATCGTGCCGGGCGACGTCGCCGGGGCCGGTGTGGCCTCGAAGGGACTTCTCATCGCATTACTGATCGCCGCCCTCGCATGGTTGGGGTGGTTCGCCCGGCAACGCTGGCCCTCGCGCCGGGGTGAGCCGGCGGCGGCTCGCGCGCCGGTGCAGAGTGCCGTGCAGGAAACGGACATGGTGGTGGCCGTGCCAAAGGGCTTCGGCGAGCAGGTGCACCAGCTTTGGCGGTCGGGTTCGCGTCGGGAAGCGCTGGCGCTGCTTTATCGCGGCACCGTGGAGCGCGTGGCGACGCGGCTCGACGAGCCAGTGTCGCCGGATGCCACCGAAGCGGACGCCATCGCCGGTGCGCGCCGCCTCGATGACGACGACGCGGGCCGCCGGGCCATTCGTATCGTGCGGACCTGGCAATTCGCGGCCTACGCGGATCGTTATCCTTCTGATGAGGAAATGGCCGTCATGCTCGGCGGTTGGCCGGTGGAGCACGTATGAGCAGGGGTAATGCATGGGCACTGGCCATTGCGGCGCTCGTACTGCTATGCGTTGGAACATTCCTCAGCACGTTCGAGCACAAGGAAGTCGACGTGGACGTGCCACCCTCCGGCAAGGCGGCAACCAATCGCTTTTACGCCCTGGAGCGCACGATGCGCGGCATGGGTATTCCGGCGCATTCAGTCAGTGGCATGCCATCAGGCGATGACTCGCTGGTGGTGATGGGGGTGAATCCGGCCAACCTGGATCGCGACGACGCCGAAGATCTGCTTTCGCTTGCGGATGACGGAGCAACGGTCGTGTTGCGCACCGGCTCGGACGCGGAGATGGCCCGCGCCTTTTTCTGGAAAAGCCTGAGCAAGGCCGTCGGTCTCGCGCCGGCAGGTACCGGCTGCCTGGACGTTCAGGGGCTCGCCGGTGAGAAGTCCTACTCGTGGTGCGGTATGCGCGTGAAGCTGCGTGCCGCTGCCCGCGTCGATGGACTCGGCGATGCGAAGGGTGACCTGATGGTGACGTTCCGTTACGGCGACGGTACGATCACCCTCGTGCCGTCGCTGGATCCTTTCAGCGGTCGTGGCTTCGAAGACCCTGTGGCACGTCGCCTGCTGGTGCGCGTGCTGCATCTGGACGACCACGAACAATCCGCCGCGCTGGTGTACCGCGTGGACGGCGATCGCATCTGGAGCCTGCTGTTCACTCGCGGCTGGCCGGCCATGCTTGCGTTCGCCCTGTTGCTGGCAGCGTGGGCGGTATCGCGCGCCGTGCGTCTCGGCCCGCTGCTGGACACCCCGCGTGCGGATCGCCGTGCCCTTGTGGAGCACGTGCAGGCCGCTGGCGAATTCCTTTACCGACGTGACCGCGGCCGTGGTTTGCATGCGCGTGTCTGCGCCGGTGTGCTTTCCCGTGCACGGCGGCTGGGTCCCGGTGCCGACGACCTCGAGGGCGAGTCGCTCCACGTTCGCCTGGCCGAGCGCTTCGATGAGGCTCCCGCGGACGTTGCGCGGGCATTCCGGCCTCCCGTCGACGCCAATGCGTTTCGCGACAGCATCGCCATTCTTTCCCGATTGCGGAGACATCCATGAACACGTCCGTCGACACCCCGCGCGAAGCCGCGCCCCCGATCACCTTCACACCGACGGAGGTCGCCGCACGCATCGCCGCGCTGCGCAGCCAGGTGGGTCGTGCGTTCATCGGCCAGCAGCCGGTCTTCGAACAGGTACTGTTGGCCTTGCTCGCCGCCGGTCATGTGCTGATCGAGGGCGTGCCTGGCCTGGGCAAGACCTTACTGGTGCGCGCCCTTGCCGGTGCCGTGGGGTGCAGCTTCGGCCGCGTGCAGTTCACTCCCGACCTGATGCCTACCGATGTCACCGGCCACGCCGTGTACGACATGAAGGCCGAGCGCTTCCAGATTCGTCGCGGCCCGGTGTTCGCGAACCTGCTCCTGGCCGACGAAATCAATCGTGCGCCGGCCAAGACACAGGCGGCGTTACTCGAAGCGATGCAGGAAAACCAGGTCACGATCGAAGGTCGGCGTTTCCCGTTGCCGCAGCCCTTCATGGTGGTCGCTACGCAGAATCCGATCGAACAGGAAGGTACCTACGCGCTACCCGAAGCGCAGCTGGACCGCTTCCTGGTGAAGGTGCAGATCGAATACCCGACGCTGGCCGACGAAACACGCATGGTGACCGAGGTGCTGGACGGGCAGGTCGCCGCGGACCTGGACGTGTCGCGCGTATCGCCTGTGATGAATGAGGCGGAGCTGATGGCCATCCAGCGGATGGTGGCCGCCCTGCGCGTGGATCATGAAGTGGTGGATTACGCCGTGCGGATCGCACGTGCCACGCGTGAGTGGTCGGGCGTGCTTGCCGGTGCCGGTCCACGCGGTGGCCTGGCACTCGTGCGTCTGGCCCGCGCCGCCGCGCTGGTGGACGGCCGCGACTTCGTCACGCCGGACGACGTGCGCAGCGTGGCGATTCCCGCGTTGCGCCACCGCCTTCTGCTGGCCCCCGAGGCGTTGATCGATGGCCAGCATGCCGAAGACATCCTGAAGGGCCTGCTGCACAAAGTCGCCGCGCCGCGCCGATGATTCGTCCCGCTGCCGCCATGCTGTCATTGATCGGCGTCTGGTTCGCCGCGGGCGTGCTGGTGTCGATCGAGCTGTTGCCGCTGTCGTGGTGGGCCATGCTTGGCGCACTGTGCGCCATCGTGATGCTAGGCGACGTGTTTCGCCTGGGCCGCCAGGCCTCGCCCGAACTGACTCGCGAACTCGATGCCGTGTTGCCGTTGGGTGAGCGTCTCGACGTGACGCTACGCCTGCGCCACGCGGGCAAGCGCAAGCGTCGCGTACGCATCCACGACATGCATCCCGGTGGCTGGCGCGTCGAGGGTCTGCCGCGCACGGTCGACCTCGCGCCGTCGCGCGAACTGAATTTCTCGTATGCGCTATGGCCGGCTTCCCGAGGCAAGTTCGCCTTCGACGGCTGCCAGGTGGAACTGACCTCACCCTGGCGCTTGTGGCACCAACGCCGCACGCTGGATGTCACGGCGGATGTACGCGTGTTTCCGAATTTCGCGCCGCTCGCGCGTATGGCTGGCCTTAGCGTGGAACTGGCGTCGCGCTCGGTAGGCGCGCGGCTGCAACGCCGGCGCGGCGAAGGTACGGAATTCCAGGAACTGCGCGATTACCGCGTGGGCGACAGCCTGCGCAAGGTGGACTGGAAAGCCACCGCGCGGGCGGGCCGCCTGATGTCGCGCCAGTACCGCGACGAGAGCCACCAGCAGGTCGTGCTGATGCTGGACTGCGGTCGTCGCATGCTGGCCGAAGACGACGGCGTGGGCCACTTCGACCAGGTACTCAACGCATCGCTCGCCCTGGCCTACATCGCGCTTCGCCAGGGCGACAGCGTAGGGTTGCTCGCCTGCGCGGGTGAGAACACACGCTGGTTGGCGCCGCAACAGGGTGCCGGCGGCATGGACATGCTGTTGGGCGCCGGTTACGACCTGCGCGCCGAATCCACGCCCACCGACTACCTCCACGCGGCCAGCGAGCTGCAGACACGCCAGCGAAGGCGCGCACTGGTCGTTCTGGTGACCAATGTGCGCGACGAAGACGACGAGGAGCTACGCGCGGCGGTGAAAATGATGTCGCGCCGGCACCTGGTCATGGTGGTGAGCCTGCGAGAAATGGCACTGGATCGCGCGGCGACCGGCGATACAGACAGCCTGGAAGCCGCCATCCGGACAGCCGGTGCGCTGCGCTACCTTGACCAACGGGACGCGGTACATGCGCGTTTGCGACGGGAAGGTATTGCCACGCTGGATGTACTCGCCAGCGAGTTGTCCGGCAGGCTGGTGGAGCGGTATCTGGCGATCAAGCGGGCAGGGCGACTCTGAAGCTTCCCGACGCTTCTTTCATCCCGAGGACATTCCTGAGAAGCTAGTGAGTAGGACGGCCTTCCGCTATCACATCGGGCAGGGGCGTCCGTATGACGAAAACACCAACCAGGGGAAAGGATATGCGCGATACCGTCGAACTGCTCGAGGCCATTGGCCGCGATGCCACCTTGCGCCGCGCCTCGCCCGAGGTCCTTTCGCGCTTACTCGAAACCACCCATGCCTCGCCTGGCCTGCGGGAGCTGGTCGCCCATGGCGACAGCACCATGCTCGCGAATGAACTGGGTCTCGTGGAGAGATATGTCGAGCACATGGTCCAGACAGGCGCGCATGAGGATTCGCTTCTCAACTGAGCGACCGGTACCTGCCTGATTTTTCCCCCGAGTCGTCGGATTGCCGCCCTGGCAAGTCGTCGCTTGTCATATTCGACTTTGCATACTATGGCCCTATGAACACACCCACGACTGTTTCGACCGACGCCCCGCGCGGCAGCATCACCTCCGTAGGCATGGGCATCACCCTGGGTTCGCACCTGACGCCGATCGCGCGCAACTATATCGAGACCGCTGACGTCGTCTTCGCCGCGCTCTCGGACCACGTGGTGGAACTCTGGCTGCAACGCCTGAATCCCGAAGTCCGTAGCCTCCAGCCTTACTACAAGCCCGGCAAGTCGCGCATGAAGACCTATCGTGAATGGGTCGAGGTGATGATGACCGAGGTGCGGGCAGGCAAGCGCGTATGCGCCGTCTTCTACGGCCACCCCGGCATCTTTGCCTGGTCGCCGCATAAGGTCATCGAGGTTGCTCGCGCCGAAGGCTACGAGGCTTACATGGAGCCCGGTATTTCCGCCGAAGACTGCCTGTACGCCGATCTCGGTATCGATCCGGCGCGCTTCGGCTGCCAGCATCTCGAGGCGAGCCAGCTGCTCTTCTTCGAGCGCAGCCTGGATACGACCGGTCATGTGATCCTCTGGCAGCTCGGCGTCGTCGGTGACCGCTCGCTCGGCCGCTTCCGCACGCCCGACGCATACCGGGAACTGCTGACGGAGCGCCTGTGCCTGGACTATCCGGCCGATCACGAGGTGATCGTCTATCGCGCGCCGACACTGCCGATCGAAGGGCCGCACATCCAGCACGTGAAACTGCGTGACTTCGTTTCCGCCGAGTACACGGGCCACGAGACGCTCGTCATCCCGCCTGCGCAGGCGCTGAAGCCAAATGCCGTCTGGCGTGCGCGCCTCGATGCGCTCGATGCCATCCATGGCTCGGGTGTCGAGCCGGCCGTTACAGCGTAAGTGCCAACCAACCTAACCAACCATCAGGGGAAGAACATGCGCGATACCGTCGAATTGCTGGAAGCCATTGGGCGTGACGCCACCTTGCGTCGTGCATCACCCGAAGTGCTGGCACGCACACTCGAGGCTATTCATGCCTCGCCAGCACTGCTTGAACTGGTCGCTCACGGCGACGTCACCGCCCTGACAGGGGAACTGGGTCTGACGGACAAATACGTCGAGCACCGGAGCCAGACGGCGCATGAGGATGAAGATTCTCTCTTCAACTGAGAGAACGTCGGTCTGGTCCTCGACCGAGGCCAGCCAAGATAAACAAACCAACGAAGGGAATAACATGCGCGATACCGTCGAACTGCTTGAGGCCATTGGCCGCGATGCCACGTTGCGTCGTGCCTCGCCCGAGGTACTGGTGCGTGCGCTCGAGGCTACGCATGCTTCGCGTGGACTGCTCGAACTGGTCGCCAACGGCGACAATGCGACGCTCGCGAGCGAGCTGGGTCTGACCGACAGATATGTCGAGCACCAGAGCCAGACAGGCGCGCATGAAGATTCGCTCCTGAACTAGATTCGGTCCGAACTAAAAGAAAGCCAGGATCGGCCGCCGCAATGGCGGCCGAGTCCTCTTGCATCCCTGCAAGATAGTCGACGCCCGTTGTGAATACGACCAACCGGCTTAAGATTTTTGCAGCGCAGCGTGACACCTCTCCGCTTTAGCGTCTTAATCTGTCCCCAGGGGATTTAGATCGATCCAAGCTAGTGTGATTTGCATCACGTCGCAGCCGCGAAGGTGTGCATTGGCTTGGACTGGGGTGGGGAGGGCAGAGGGCTGTGCGCATCGTGCGCCACCCGGAACGTTGCCGCTTCCTGCCGGGCCTGTCTTGGGGAAGGGGAAGCCGCCACATGAAAGCAAGCACCACCTGTACGTCCATGAGCACCAGCCCGCGCGAAGCGCGCGTGACCGTGTTCATGAGGTCTTTTGACCGCGGCGCGGATCGTTGCCGCCGACTTCCGCCTAGCAGTCAGTAGGCGGACATAGAGATTCTGCCGCTGCGTTGCCTCTCGTCCACTGACGACGGCAACAACGGGAAACGTTGCCCTGCGTTCGGTGCAGTGGGTCTTTCCGCGGCGCACCCAGGGCTATGAACCACGCATCGTTGACGACCGCAGGTGCCGCCTGCCGCCGTAAATTTGGATCGATTGAAATGCGGGAAATAAGGAGGACGCATGCCGACATAGGTCGCGCATCTGCAGCAGTGATGTAACGGGGGATCATCGCGCCGACTTCAAGAACGGCGCACACCACTGAGGGAAATAAAAAGAAATGACTTATCTGCCACACATGCTCAAGCGCAAGCCGCTTTGCGCCGCGCTCGCCTCGGCCACCTTGTCGTTCGTCGGTTTCATGGGGGTCCCGACGGCGGCTTTCGCGCAGGCATCCGCGCCCGTCACGACGACAGCGCCCGCGCCGGCACAAACGACTGATAGCTCGACGGCAACGAAAAACGATAAGGACAAGAAGGCAGATAAGCAGAGCAACGACACCGCGGCCGGTCCAACGAATCTGGACACCGTCGTCGTCACGAGTTATCGCCAGTCGATCGACCAGAACGTGCTGGACAAGCGCGATGCGAACTCCATCGTCGAGGTCATCAACGCGCAGAACATCTCGCAGTTCCCCGCGAAGAACATCGCCGATGCGCTTGCGCACGTGCCTGGCGTGGTCATCAGCCGTGAGTCGGGTGAAGGCAAAACCGTCAGCATTCGTGGCCTTGCGCCCGAGCTGACACTGACCGAACTGAACGGTAACTACGTGGCCTCGGCAGATACCTCCGCCGGTCTGACGCGCTCGTTCAACTACACCCTGATGCCGGCGAACATGTTCTCCGAGATCAAGCTCTACAAGAGCCTCGAAGCCCGCCTGGACGAAGGCGGCATCGGCGGCAACGTCGACCTGCACACGCGCCGTCCGCTGGAAATGAAGGCCAATGACGGCTTTGTGTCCATCAACGCGGCTGGCTCGGACAACAGCAGCAAGAAGACCCCGCAGACCTCGGCCCTGTGGTCGTGGAAGAACAAGGACGAGACGTTCGGCTTCCTCGTCGCGGGTTCGTACCAGAAGCGTCGCGACATCGATTACACGGCCAAGGCCGATAGCTGGCACTGGTGGAGCAATGACTGTACGAGCCAGGCCACGTGTACCGCACCGCCGACGGACGTGCATGGCAAGCCGTACGGTCCCGACGTGGCGCCCAATCTCGACCTGTGGTCCGGCGGCGGTGTCGTCGACCAGGGTGGCAAGGTCGATTCGGGCTACTGGATGCCGCAGCAGTTCTCCACGAGTCGTAACGAGCTGGACCTGAAGACCAAGGGCGCCCAGGCGACCATGCAATTCAAGCCCATCGACCATTTGCTGCTGACGGGTAACTACTTTCGCTTCGAGCGGCAGCAGACCCAGATCACCAACACGCTGGAAGTGCCCGAGTGGGGCCTGCCGAGCAACAGCAATTACGCGGACCAGCAGGGCAGGTTGCTCGCACCCAATGGCCTGACGTTCGATCCGTCGCACACCATCGTCACCGGCGCGAACTACGTCCTGCCGCCGAAGGGCGTGGGTTGTAATTCGCTGACCAACCCGTCTACCGGCGCAGCGCGTCAAGCCGTGGATACCTGCTCCACCGAGATTCCCTGGCTCAATGGCAGCTACAACGTCGAGAAGGCCACCTCTCAGACCCTCAACCTCGAAGGTGAGTGGGACAACGGCGGCAGCCTCAGCGGCTCGTTTAACTTCGGGCGTACCTGGGCCACGGGCGGTCCGTCGGTGCAGTTGAGCATGGCCGCGAAGCCGCGCAACTTCGTCAATGGCCAGTGGGTGGACGGCAGCAACGGCGCGGCGTGGACCCTCAATGGCAAGCCGACCCTCTCCGCCTCGCCGGACGTGCTCCAGAACATGCTGGCCGGTGCGGGGCAGGTGGATCTGGGCTCGACCGGTTCCAACATGGTCAATACCAGCAACTCCCAGAACTTCGCCCAGGCCGATCTCACCTGGGCCTTCGATTCGACCTGGTTCCAGTCGCTGCAGTTCGGTTTCAAGTACCGCGACAACCACGCTGAGCAGACGAACAACGAGCAGCGCTGGTACTGCAAGGGCACGACGCTGCAGTTCCAGACCTGCGATCCCAACGCCGGCCAGTTGCCCGCGGGCTTCCTCCAGGCGAATTCGCTCGACGGGACCAACGAGGCCTATAGCGATAGCACGTTCCCGGCGATCAACTACCCGGCGTACTACAACTATCTCAACCAGACCTACGACCGGGTGCTCTACAACCACCCCGATGACAAGTCGTCGATCCAGGAGAAGATCGCCGCGGCATATGTGCAGGCTAACTTCGACACCGGTACGATCCGCGGCAACGTGGGCCTGCGTTTCGTCAGCACGGGGCAGGACCTCACGGTTGCGGATGAAATCACCACCAACAACGCGGACTACTACCACGACGCGGGCGGCAACATCCTGATCTGCCCGACCACCGGCAAGAATATTGCCGGCGGCGCCTGCGCGCCGGGTGACTTCCAGTACCAGCCACGCGAGGTGGCGGTCGTGCAGACGTTCGACAACAGCACCACGCGCAAGCGCTACAACAAGGCATTGCCTAGCTTCAATATCGCGTGGAACGTCCTGGACGACGTCGTCGTTCGCGCGGCGGGTTCGCAGGCGCTGGCTCGCGCCAATTACACCGACCTTGCCCAGTTGGGCAGCCTGACCAACTACACCCAGGCGTACTACGACGATCGCAAACAGTTCGGCTCACCCCTGCCGGGCTGGTACGGCAGTGGTGCCAATGCGGACCTGAAGCCGTTCACAGCGACCCAGTTCGATCTGGCGACAGAGTGGTACTACGCACCGCATTCGGTGGTGGGTATCGATCTGTTCCAGAAGAAGGTGAAGAACTTCGTCGTACCGGTCACCGTCAACAACATCAATGTGGACGTTAACGGCACGCCGACGAACTTCATGCAGTACAGCACCAATGCCAACGGACGCTCCGGTACCTCCAAGGGCATCGAGTTTTACACACAGCACACGTGGGACTCGGGTTTTGGCTACATCGCCAACTACACGCTCAACCACACCACGGAAACCCCGGTTTCCCTGGGCGACACACAGGTCGGCAAATCCGAACTGATCGGCAGCGCCAAGTACGCGGCCAACGTGTCGGTGTTCTACGAAAAGAACGGTCTGCTGCTCCGCGCCAGTGACAACTTCACCGGCCGGACCATGCAGGGCCTGACGGCGGGGCTGCCGATTTATTCGGCGCCGTATCACCAGATCGACCTGAACGGTGATTACGAGTTCAACAAGCACTTCGTGGTGACCGCGTCGGTGATCAACCTGTCGAAGTCGACGCCGCACGAGTACCTGGGCAACGACACGACGGCACGACTGGTCAGCCTCGAATACGCGGGACGCCAGTACTACGTCGGCATCACGTACAAGTTCGGTGATGGTGGTTAAAGAAAGCCCAGCGGGGTCAGGTGCACAGCCTGGCCCCGCTTTCGTTTCCGTCCCCAGGAAAACAGCATGAATCTCCCGCGCCCACGTCTTCCTAGTCGCCACGCTCTCGCGGTGGCACTTTCGGTCTTCGCGCTCGGAGCGATCAGCGCGGTCCACGCCGGTAACGGCAAACACACGGCTCCGGCCACCTCATCCGTCGACGAAGCCAATCCGCTGGTCGGCACCGCGCCACTGGATAAGAAAGAGTTCATCGGCAATGCGCCGCCCCCCGGTGAACCGCTGTATTCGGGCATGACCTCGCCCGGTGCGAGCTTGCCGCAAAGCTCGACCGACGCCGCACCCGTCAATATCAATGCCGACCTGAGCTTTGCCACTGGCGTTCCAGTGGCCTATGTCTATGGGCGCCCGGCCATGATCGGTTTCACCGGCGGTGGTTCGACGTACGGTGCGCGCGCCGCGCCGATGATCATGCCCGTGGTGGGCGACTGGACCGTGCCGCCGGACTACGCCGCGTCCTATTACGACAAGTCGACCGAGAAGGCCTCCCCGGGCTACTACGCCGTCGATCTCGCCACGTTCCACACCCGCGCCGAACTGACGGTGACGCAGTGGACCAGCCTGATGCGCTTCACCTTTCCGGCGAGCCATCGCTCGAACGTGGTGGTCAATCTTCGTCGCGCGGGCGGCGATGTGGAAGTCGTCGGTGACCGCACGATCCGAGGTGTCGATACCGGCAACCACGGGAACCACGATGCGGACGGTCCGTACTTCGTGGCGGAGTTCTCGCGTCCTTTCGCTGCGTTCGGTACGTTCCACGCCGACGTCAACGACAAGGGCGAGGGCCTCGGTCATGAAGACGTGCAGACGGGCCAGCGCAAGGTGACCGGCAACTATGCCGGCGCCTATGTCACCTTCGATACCAAGGACGGCGATCAGGTACTGGTGAGGATCGCCCACGGCCACAGTGCGGACGAAGCCGACCAGCGGCTGCATGCAGCGGAGGGGGATTTCGACAGCGTGCACGCCAAGGCGCGCGCGGCATGGGCTCAGCTGTTCGATCGTGTCGAAGTCACTGGCGGTACGCCGAAGCAGCGTGCGCTGTTCTATTCGACGCTGTATCACTCCTTTGCAAGTCCGCGCGTGGTTGCGCGCAAGGGCGAGCAGTACACCGACGCCAACGGCCAACTCAAGGTTGCCGCGTACGATCTCTACAGCCCTGTGCCGTACTGGGACACCGGCCGCAACCAGATCGCGCTACTCATGCTGCTCCAGCCGAAGGTCGTGCAGGACATCATGCGCTCCGAGCTGGAACGGGCACGCGAACACGGTTACATGAACACCTCGTTCCACGGCGACCATGCCGTCTTCCTCTACGACGGTGCCATGCAGCGCGGTATTCCGTTCGACTATGCAGGTGCTTATGAGGTGCTGCGCAAGAACGCCACCGACCCGAAGGGCCCGCGCGGTTACCTCGCCGAATACGACAAGAATGGCTGGATATCCGACATCGTTCCGCCGGGCAATCCCAGCCCGCCGTATGCCGGCGGTAAGGCCGGTGTCGCCACGACGCTCGAATACGCGTGGGACGATCATGCGCTCGCCGATCTCGCCAGGCGCGTCGGCAAGAAAGACGATGCCGAGATATTCCAGCGCCGCGCGGCGAACTACCGCAACGTGTTCGATCCCTCGGTGGGCTTCTTCCGCGGCCGCACCGAGGACGGCAAGTGGATATCGCCATTCGATCCGGCGGAGCCGTACTACAACTTCATGATGAAGGAAGGCTCGGGCTGGTCCACCCTGTGGCTCGTGCCGCATGACGTACAAGGCCTGATGAACCTGCTCGGCGGGCGCGACGCGTTCAATGCAAAGCTCGACACCTTCTTCAACACGCCCTACGCGCCCAAGGGCATCTGCCGCGATTGCACCGGGGTGATCGGCCAGTACGTGCAGGGCAACCAGCCGGACCAGCAGGCCGCGTATCTCTACGCATGGAGCGGGCAGCCCTGGAAGACGCAGGCGCTCACACGCCGCATTCTCACCGACCTGTACGGCAGCGACGCCACCGGCTACGGCTATCCCGGCATGGACGACCAGGGCTCGACGTCATCGTGGTACGTGCTCAGTGCCATGGGCTTCTACCCGGTCGATCCCTCCACGCCCGACTACATCATTGGCAGCCCTCTCTTCGACAGCGTTCGCTTGCACCTAGGTAACGGCAAGGTCTTCGAGATCGTTGCGCGCAACAACTCCGAGCGGAACATGTATATCCAGTCCGCTACGCTCAACGGCAAGCCGTGGACCAAGGCCTGGTTCAGCGATGCAGACATCGCGAACGGCGCCACGCTGGTACTCACGATGGGCCCCGAGCCAAGCAAGACCTGGGGCGCCGACCCGAAGGACGCACCGCCTTCCATGTCAGCCCCAAGCCCCGCCCCTTAAGGAACAACGCATGAAGTCCAACGCAACGAAGACCCTGTGGGAGCCGCTTCAGCGGCGATGCCTTTTGCTCCTCGCCATAGCCGCAATCATCACCCCGATGGCTGTCGCCGCATCAGACAACAGCTCCGTCTGGAACGGAAAAGCAGCCCCTCTGGCAACCCCATGGACCTCCCAGGTATCGCCCACGAACGCGCTACCCGAGTACCCGCGCCCGCAACTGGCGCGCCCCTCGCTCGAGCATCCCCAGTGGATGAACCTCAACGGCTTGTGGCAGTACGCGGCGACCGACGGGAAGGGTGCACCGTCGTTCGGTAAGGCGCTGAAGGACAAGGTGCTGGTTCCGTACCCGATCGAATCTGTGCTCTCGGGTGTGCAGAAGCATTCGGATTTCATGGTCTATCGCCGCCTGGTGGACGTCCCGGCGTCGTTCACCGCTCATGGCCAGCACGTACAGCTGAACTTCGGCGCCGTGGCCCAGGATGCCACCGTGTACGTCAACGGCAAGGAAGTGGCACGCCATACGGGCGGCTACACCTCCTTCAGTGCGGACATAACGCAGGCGCTGCAGCCGGGCGGCCCGCAGGAGATCGTCGTCGCCGTGCATGCGCCGGTCGACGGCGTGAACGTCATGGTCGGTAAGCAGCGGCTGAAACCCGACGGCATCTTCTATACCGCAGCGTCGGGCATCTGGCAGTCGGTCTGGCTGGAACCGGTGCCGGCAACCCGCCTGGCGCAGCTGGACTTCACGCCGGCGTCTAGCCTGGATGCCTTTACCGTGACGTCGAAGTTGCAGGGCAGCGCCGCGAACGCCATCCTCCATGTGATCGCTTATGCGGACGGCAAGTCGGTGGGCGAGGTAAGCGGACCAGCCGGCAAGCCCTTGCATCTGGCCATCGCCCATCCGCACCTGTGGAGCCCGCAGGATCCCTTCCTCTACAGCTTCAAGGGCACCCTTACGCAGGGTGACCAGCGCGACGACGTGACCAGCTATGCCGGCATGCGCAGCATCGGCATCAAGAAGGTGGGTGGACTCAACCGCATCGTGCTCAACGGTAAGCCGACCTTCCTGCTGGGCACGCTGGATCAGGGTTACTGGCCCGACGGCATCTACACCGCGCCGACGGACGAAGCGCTCAAGTTCGACATCCAGAAAACTAAGGATCTGGGTTTCAACGCCATCCGCAAGCACATCAAGGTGGAACCGGCGCGTTGGTACTACTGGGCCGACCGCATCGGCCTGATGGTGTGGCAGGACATGCCGGCGCTACCGAACGGGCACAACGACAAGCTCAGCGAGGCCGACAAAGCCGGCTTCCGCACCGATGTCACGGCCATCGTCGAGCAGCTCAAGGGCGAGACGTCGATCATCGGCTGGATTCCGTTCAACGAAGGCTGGGGGCAATGGAGTATTCGGGCTGCTGCCGAGTTGGCTATGCAGATCAAGAAGCTCGATCCGTCGCGCCTGGTCAATGCCCGTAGCGGTGCGAACTGCTGCGACACCAAGGGTGATCCGAAAGCCGGTGACCTCATCGACATCCATGACTACCAGGGTCCGGGTCTTCCCGCACCGGATGCGACGCGAGCCTCGATGGATGGTGAGCACGGCGGTCTGACGCTGGGTGTCCCCGGTCATGTGTGGCCGAACACGCCGATCAACCCGTATGGCGAAGTGAAAGACAACGCCGCGTTGAACGATGGCTATGTCGCCAACACGGCCGTGCTGCGCGACAAGGGTCCGGGCATTGGCGTATCCGGCAGCGTCTATACGCAAATCACCGATGTCGAGGGTGAGCACAATGGTCTGTACACCTACGATCGGAAGATCGAAAAGGTGGATGGGGCGAAGGTGCGGGCGATCAATGATGCGACGATACGTGCGGGCGGGCAGCCCTGACGAGGGCATCCCGTTGCCTCTGCCGAGCACGTCGGTCGAGGCGCCTACAGACAACTTCAAGTTGTTTTGATACGGTAATTCCGTTGCCTGCGTCGTCGCTGTGAATGCTGCGCAGGCAACCATCGCTTTATGCGGTGAGAAGCGCGGCCCAGAGGTGTTAGCGCACCCCTGGACCGCTAACCCTAACTAACTAGTCTGGAGTCAGTCATGGCTGTTACCGATGATACGGTACCCGCTCGCCCGCCGAACCCCCTCGGCGACATTCCCATCGGTCACCGGGCGCTCTGCAGTCCACGCAGACACGGTTGAAGAACCGCGGCGGCAGCCGTAAATCTGAGTTTTTTCTCGGCCGAGCAGCACGGCGCGTCGCCGTGTGGACCCGAGAACGGGCGCGGCTGCCTCTGCAACACACTTCGTCAACTCAAGCCGCACGGCGTCCGGACACGGGCAGCCGATGAACCCGCGCATCCGTTTGATCCGCGGCACGTTGCGCGATGCGTAGCGTGCCGCACCTGGATGAGGGGGAGGGCGGTAGGCAAGGAGAGCGTCATGGCTAAAACGAAAGCCCACACCACCCATCCGGGGTTCCACTATCACATCGATCCGGAAGCCACGTCCCACGACCTGATGAATGAGGCGACCGAGTGGCTTCAGTACGCTCGTAGCCTCACGCGGCTACTTGCCGACTTCATCCATGAAGCCGACACCGTCGATTGCCAACGGGTGGCGCATGCCATGGAGGCGATCGGTGCCTTGACGCATATGGGGGTGCAGTGCACGGCGCAGGCGCATGCGCGGATGTGTTGGGAGACGGGGGTGAACAGATGACTTTGGCGGCGAAGAGTGGTGCGGCTGCGTGGACGCGGCTGTTGGGCTAGCCGGTATGGCCACGGCTCGAAGAACTTCCGTCGCTGGCAATGTTGGCATCGGAGCAACATCCCGGGTTACCGAATTCGAGCGCCCGATCCTTCAATGCTCGTCGCGTCCAGCTATAACCGCTGTTGGTGCGGCAGTAAATAAAGGAGAGAGCTCGGATGAACGCGCCTATGTGTATCTGGAAGAATCTGCATCACACAAGATACGCTGGATTACACCGATTCCTGTGCGTCCAGGTTGGTACCAGAATCGTGCGTCGCACTGCGTAGCAGCCGGGGACTCTATCTATGCCCTCGTCCAGTCCGACACGAATGCCGTACCGGTACTGTCGCAAACATTGATCAGCATAGCGACGCTAAACCAAGCTAGCGGTCATATGCAGACGAATGACATAGTGAAAGTGTCGGACCTGAAGGGTGCCCACACCGTCTTCGTCTATGACGGCGCTGAAAATTTTCTCTTTCAAGACGGGAAAATCGTTGTAACCGGAGAATTGGCGACGAAGGGTGACGCTGCCGACACGCGCACGCCGTTCAAGACCAGTGTGCCGGTAGCGATTTCAAACTCTCGGAAGCGTCGCGAAAGCTAGCTATTTCGCCGGCCGCGCCGAAGCTTCCCTGGATGCCCGCTCCTGGATCAGCGCATCGTAGGTCGCATACTTGTAAAGGTCGCCGAGCGTGGGAAAGTTGAAGCAGGCTTTGTTGAAAAGGTCTGCTCCGGCATCGAGCAACATCGCGATCATGCCGATGTGCACGGTCTCGGTAGCATGCTCGCCAATGACATGCGCGCCGAGAAGCTTCATGTCGTCACGCCGGAACAGCAGTTTGAGCATGCCGTGGTCATCGCCGAGGATGCATCCTCGTGCGGTGTCGGCGGCCCGCCAGCGGCCCACGATGTAGTCGACGCCCGCTGCGCGAAGCGATTCTTCCGTCGCGCCAATGGAGCCGATCTCGGGAATCGTATAAATGCCCGTGGGCAGTAACGAGGCGACATCGCGTTTGAGGTCCGATCCCAGGGCCCGGTTCATGGCGGCTCGGGCCTGCTCCATACCCGTAGAGGCGAGGGCCGGCGCGCCGATCACATCGCCTGCGGCATAGATATGGGGCACCGAGGTGCGGAAGTTCTCGTCGACATCGATCAGGCCACGCTTACCAGGGACAATGCCTGCGGCGCCCAGGTTCAATCGTTCGGTATTGCTGGTTCGCCCGGAACAGACCAGTACATCGTCGCAGGCCAGTGACTCACCCGATGCCAGTATCACCTCGACCTTGCCATCGTCATGGGTGACGCATTGCGCGACGCGTTCGCCCAGGTGCAGGTGTACACCCAGCGCTGTCAGTGCCGTCGTGAGGGCGCTCGAGATTTCGGCGTCAATGAAGGGAAGCAGTGATGAGCGACCGTCGACGAGATGCACGGTGGTGCCGAGCGCGCAGAATGTCGAGGCGTACTCGCAGCCGATGACGCCGGCACCGACGATCACCAGCACGTGCGGAACCGACTCGATGTTGAGGATCTCGTCGGAGTCGTGCACGTGGGGATGTTCGAAGGGAAATTCGGCAGGTCGAAACGGCGAGGACCCTGTGGCAATGAGGATGATGTCGCCGCGCACCCGTTCGGTCTCATTCCCCGGGCCTGTCACGCATACCGTATTCGCATCGACGAAGGCCCCCGATCCGACGCGTCGCTGGACGGCCAGGCCATCCAGGCGGTGACCGACGCGCCTGTGCTCGCCCAGCATCACGTTATCGCGATGGTGCGTGAAATCCGCGATCGTGGCTTCGCGCCGAAGCGACAGGTCGACACCATAGAGGCGGCGGGAGCGGATGCCCGAAAGCGCCAGGGCGGTTTCGCGCAAGGTCTTGCTCGGGATCGTGCCCGTGTTGATGCCCGCACCGCCGACCTGCGTCTCCCTCTCGATCAGGAGCGTACGCGCGCCCATGAATCCGGCAGCTACCGCGCCGCTGATGCCGGCAGGACCGGCCCCAATCACCACTACATCGAAGGTTTCCACTGGCGTCGTCACCGGTGCATAGAAGGAGTTCCGTCGATCATACGCGGGCAGGTTCCGGCCTGCTGTGTGCGGGCTATCAGACACGCTATATTCCTGCGAGATGGCGTATTCGCCACTACAGGGGGAATGGATTGTGACGAGATGCATCGCGCTGGCTCTTGGGCTGGCAGCTGTTCTATGGGTGCCCCTCTCGGTTTCTGCGGATGCGCCTGCACGGGCTCCGACACGAGATGCAGCGGCCAAGGTCGACGATTCGGGCTTTGTCACCATCGGAGGCATCGAGCAGTGGGTGACGGCCAAGGGAGACAGCTACGCCAACCCTGTCCTTCTCTTCATCAGCGGCGGACCCGGCAATCCCCTCAGCGGCCTTTCCGACAGCATCTATAGCGCGGGCGAACGCGACTTCATCGTCGTCCAGTGGGACCAGCGCGGATCGGGCATGACCTATGGCCGGAGCCCGCCGGCACCGGACGAGAAACTGACGATCGAAAGGATGGCGCAGGATGGCAATGAACTTGCCGCCTATCTGGCCAGGAAGTATGGCAAGCGGAAGGTCATCTTGTGGGGCAGCTCCTGGGGCTCGATCCTCGCCGTTTACATGGTCAAGGCGCATCCCGAGTTGTTCTACGCGTACGTGGGGACGTCGCAAGTCGTCAACTCCGTGGAAGCCCAGGCAGCGAGCTACAGGAAGCTCCTGGCGCTCGCCACCAGCGCGAACGACAAGGACTCCCTTGCCGTTCTCGAGCAGGTCGGATCACCGCCATGGACCGACCCGCGCAGCTTCGGCAAGGTACGCCGGGTCATTCGCAAGTACGAAGCCAAGGTCACGTTGCCGCCGCCCGAGAGCTGGCACCGCGCACCGCCGTATACAACGGCAAAAGCCGAAGCGGACTACGAAGCTGGCGAAGACTACTCATTCATGAATTTCGTCGGGATGCACGGCGACGGCATGCTGTCGCAGGTGGATCTGCCGAAGCTGGGGTTGGACTTCACCATTCCGGTGTTCTTTGTCGAAGGTGCGCATGACCTCCTGGCACCGCCGGAGCTGGCCCGCCGGTATTACGAGAGCATCAAGGCACCGGCGAAGGGCTTCGTGCTGCTTGAGCATTCAGGGCACGATCCGAACCAGGAAGTCGTGGACGCTGAGTACAGGGTGCTACGCGAGAAGGTTCTGCCACTGGCGCAAGATAAAAAGTAACGAGGCGAAACGTCGAGGCGCTCATCACGCCGCCCCATGGCAAAGGCGGCATGATAGGGCCCAGACCGCTCCATGGTCCCAGGCTGGCTGCCTGGGCATGGACGTTGAGTGACTCGTCAAGCTTTGGAGGGTGCAATGGGTGAGCGGGACTCGTGCGGTGCATGTCGAAATGGCGAAGGCTTCGCCGGAGCCATCACGATGGCGTTTCAACCCATCGTGGACGCCGTCGAGCGAAAGGTGTTCGCCCACGAGGCACTGGTTCGTGGAGCAGACGGCGCATCCGCGGCGGATGTCCTCTCATCTGTCGATGCGAACAACCAATATGCCTTCGACCAGAAGTGCAGGGTCAGGGCCCTGGAGTGTGCCGTCGAGGCTCAGCTGCCCGCCATGGTCTCTATCAATTTTCTTCCCAACGCCGTCTACAACCCCGAGCATTGCCTGCGGACGACGCTGGCTGCGGCGCAGCGGTTGAACTGGCCGCTGTCGCGCATCATTTTCGAGGTTACCGAACACGAAGCCGTCATCGACCATCGCCACCTGCTCTCCATCCTCATGACGTACCGAGCGCACGGATTTCTCACGGCCATCGATGACTTTGGCGCCGGCTACGCGGGGCTGAACCTGCTGGCGGATTTCCAGCCTGACCTGCTGAAACTGGATATTGGCCTTATCCGCTCGATCGATACGGACAAGGTGCGTCAACGCATCGTGCGGCACGTAAGCCAGTTATGCGATGACCTTGGCGTGCGCGTGATTGGTGAGGGAGTGGAGACTGCCGAGGAGTCGTCGGCGTTATTGGACATTGGGATCGTACTGCAGCAGGGTTTTCTGTTCGCCAGGCCCGTCATCGGTAAAGCCACCGTTCCCGGCTTTCCTGCCCGATGAAGCGTCTCGGTTGCATAGCCATGGTCGCGGTCGCACTGGCGCTCACCGCATGCTATCCCGTGCGCGACACGTCACGTCCCCCGGCGGTACGTCTCGTGAGGGCTCCAGAGGCAGCGCAACGCATGGTCCTGGTGCTTCCCGGCATAGCCGACAACCTTCAGTCACTGGAGGCGGGAGGGATCGGGCGGGCCATCCGTGAGGCATGGCCGGACGCAGACGTGGCTCTGATCGAAATGACGATCGGCTACTACAAGGATGGTCGAGCGATGCTCGATCTGCACGACATGGTGCGGGCGGCGCGTGAGAAGGGCTACCGACAGGTGTGGATGGTCGGCGCGTCGCTGGGTGGCATGGGAGCCCTCCTTTACGACTCGACCTTTCCATGTGATGTCGACGGGATCGTGCTGCTTGCACCCTTCCTGGGAGATCGTCGCGTGCTCGATGACGTGCGCAACGCCGGTGGGTTGAACCATTGGCAAGCGCCGCCCGCCGCGACGCCAGGGCCGGATAATTGGCAGTCGCAGATCTGGCGCCGTGCAAAAGTCTGGTCGAGTCGTCCTGGCGGAGACCCGCGCGTATGGCTGGCGTACGGCGACAGGGATAAATTTGCGCCGAACATGCCGCTGTTGACGCCAGCCATTCCGCCGACGCATGTCGTCACCGGGCCCGGCATCCACGAGTGGACGTCCTGGACGCCGTTGGCTTCCAAAGTCTTTACCGACGTCGACCGAGAGACAAAGAGCCGTAACGTGAGTGCCTGTTCGGGCCCTTGAGGTTGCAACGAAATACCGCTATTTATCAGATGGTTCGATGTCATGGCGAGTTCATTGACCGGGGCTTCCCTGAGCGCTTAGATTGGCCGAAAGCCGGTGCACCTTGCGCCGGCTTTCGACCATCGACAGGCATCACCCGGCATGAGTTACCGCAATATCCAGGGCATGCGCGCGATCGCTGCGCTGATGGTTGTCTCGAGCCATATCTTCGAGAACATGGCGCCCATGCGCACGCACTGGGCCAAACAGTTCGCCTTCGTCGGAGGAGCGGGCGTCGATATCTTTTTCGTGATCTCGGGCTTCATCATTTATCACGTGATGCAGCGGTCGATCGCCAGCATGGATATCGTGGGGAAGGGGCCCGCGGTCTACGCGTTCGCGATGAAGCGGTTCATTCGCATCTACCCGCTCTATTGGATCGTCTTCGGCACGTCGTGGCTGGTCATGGCCTGGGCAGCGCCCACGGCGCCTGCACCCGGGCCGCTGTTCCCGTTGCTTGCGCTCTTCGGCAACGTGCCGAATGTCCCTGTCCACGTCGCCTGGACACTGACCTTTGAGGTCTATTTTTACGCGGTGGTCGCCCTGAGCCTGCTCCTGCTCGCGAATCGGGCCATGGTTGGCGTAGCGATCTGGTTCACCATGGTGGGTGGTGCAACCCTGCTGGGCTGGTGGGTTCCCTGGGTCAAGCCACTAGACTTCGTGTTCTCCCCCATCGTGCTGGAGTTCCTGCTTGGCATCGCCGTAGCCATGCTCGTCGACCGCGGCTTCCGACGATTCCATGGCGCGCTACTGGTGGGTGCCTTCATCTGGATGGCCATCGGCACGCTGTTCCTGAGGCCCAGCCTGTTCGTCATGAATGAGCTCCACTGGGGGAGGCTGGTGGCGATTTCCCGCTCGTTTGCCGTCCACGTGCTCGGTCTGGGGATACCGGCAGCGATCTTCATTTACGGCATCGTCCTGCTGGAAATTCGCCAACGATGGATCATGCCGCGCGCGCTGCAATACCTCGGCGACGCGTCGTTCTCGATCTACTTGTGGCACGCCGTGGTGTTCTATGCCGTGGCGGAAGCGTTCGCACGCCTTGGCTGGGTGGGCGTAGTAAGTTCGACCGGGCTTACTGCTGTGATGGTCGCCATCGGCCTGGGCTTTGGTTTGCTCAGCTACCATTTCCTGGAGAAGCCGTTGCTGAGGGTTCTCGGGCAGCGCATCCTGGGTCGGGGCGTTTCATCTCATTCGCTGGAAGCCGACGTTCACCCGCGGTCGCATGTCGCTTCGGTGCCGGTGAGCTAAGGTTGTCATGCAAGCGTAGCCCCACCCTCGCAACTTTCCATGCCGCCGCCGGCACCCACGTGTTTATCGATGGAGAAGCGGGGGTTATGCATACCGGGGAGCAATACCATGCGGTCATTCAGACCTCCCCACGCGACCGGCAGGTACGCGAGCGGTTCCAGACTCTAGCGCTGGACCTGCTTCCCAAGGGAGCGGACGTGCTGGATTTCGGCGCCGGAACCGGTATCGATGCAAAGGTATTCGCCGCTCATGGGCATCGGACGTTCGTTTACGAGCCGTCCGATGCCATGAAGGGCTACCTGGCGCAGCACTGCCAGGACGAAATCGCCCGCGATACCGTGACTAATGTGTCGTTGCCCCTCACCTGCAAGGTCCACGGGGTCACGGCGAACTTCGCGGTCCTTAATCACATTCCCGACCAGGCGGCGCTTTTCGGGGACCTCGCGAGCGTGGTCCAACCGGGCGGCTTCGTCCTGGCCAGCATGCTGAATCCTTTCTACCTGGGCGATGCGCGCTATTCCTGGTGGCGGGCGAACCTACTTAACCTGATCCGGGATGGTAGCTACGGCATCCCCAGTGAAAGCCGTATCCATCGTTTCACCCCGAGTGCGGTAGCGCGTGCCGCCGCTCCTCACTTCCGGCTCGAGCGTCTGGACCCGCGGGGTCTCGGATTGGCCACCAAGCTCTATATGTTCCTGCTGTTCCGGCGGCTTTGAGATGTGGAAGGACTGGATAAGGCCCCTGGTGCGACCGCTACCGCAGTGGTCGACGATTGCGCTCGCTCCGCCGCAGCATGCGGTCACCGCGACCTTGCGATGGGAGGGCTCGTCGGCTGATGTCACGGTCGACCATACCGTGGCATCGCTCAATCCGCTGGTGATCGCGACGAGTGTCGATGCGGGCCAGCATGCTGTCCTCGAATATCGTGACAACAAGACCAGCCGACTCCTGGGTGTTCTTCATCTGGTGAGGGACCCTCTGGAGATCGAGGCACCATCGCTCGCCCTTTATCGCGTCGCATCCGGCGAACACTACTGTCTCAGCTGGCCGCGACGTACATGGAATGCGTGGCTTCAGAACCGCCTGATGCTGAAGCATCGATCGTCGAATGGCCTGAACACGGATCCTGTCGCGGTCCAGCAGTTGATGGTCGCCTACCTGTGCCCGAAGCCGGTGGTGCTGGTCGCCGTGAATACGGACGAACACCAGAACCTATTCCCGATGGATCTGATCGGGCCGCTCGAGCGCAGCGGATACTTTTCGCTCGCGCTGCGCTCGACCAACGTTTCCGTACCGATCCTGCGTGAAGCGCGCCGGGTCGCCCTGTGCCATGTGCCCGCGACGATGAAGCAGGTGGTCTACCAGTTCAGCGCGCATCACAAGAACGCACTCACGGACTGGAGCGCGTTGTCGTTTCCTGTTCGGTCGTCGCGGGAGTTCGGCATCCCGGCCGTGGCCGAGGCGCTGCGTGTGCAGGAATTGACCATCGTGCATAGCCAGGAAATCGGCCTGCATACGTTCTTCATCTGCCGCGTCGTTTCCGACGAGGCAGGCGTGCAAGTAGCGCAACTTCACCATACGGCCGGTTTTTACCAGGATCACCGGCGCCGGCGACACGTGCCGTTCGACGAGGTTTGATTGATCGCAATCTCACTCGCGCCTGTGGCTCGCTGGTTCTGCAACAGCCTCTAGGGCAAAGCATCGCGCTTGGCGAAGATACTTGCCATTTCCGTAGCGTTCTCTGTCCCCCAAGTGCACAGCGGGACGATCGCCTCCGCCAGGCTGCGACCGAGCGGGGTCAGCGCGTAGTCCACGCGCGGAGGCACCTCCTTGTAGTCGGTCCGCACCAGCACCTGGTCGGCCTCCAGATCCTTCAACTGCTGGATCAGCACCTTGTCGCTGACGCCCTGAATCAAGCGCTTGAGCTCGCCGTAGCGCTTCGGACCATCGCGCAGGAAAAACAGGGCTAGCGGTTTCCACTTGCCCGAGAGGATGCGGAGTGTGGCGTTTAGCCCGCAACCGCTATCGCAGATTTCAGGAGGCGTCGTCATTTTGGTACTTACCTAAAAGTGCATACTTGTCGTTAGGTTATCAGGCCTGCATCTTTGTTTCTCAAGCAAGCAAACGCCTGCTTTCACGGAACTTCAAAGAAGGATGCACGCTATGACCAGACTGAATGGAAAGACCGCCGTCATCACGGGCGGCGCTACCGGTATCGGCCGCGCCGCAGCAAAGCGCTTCATCGAAGAGGGCGCCTTCGTCTTCATCTTCGGTCGTCGGCAGGAAGCGCTCGACGCCGCCGTGGCCGCCCTCGGACCAAATGCCCGCGCAGTGAAGGGCTCGGTCTCGGATGAGGCCGACCTCGATCGACTCTACGCGGCGGTGAAGGCCGAGCGCGGAACCCTCGACATCGTCTTTGCCAACGCCGGCGCGGGAAGCCAGCTTGCGCTCGGCAAGATCACTGCCGAACACCTTGACGAAACCTTCGACACCAACGTGAAGGGCACGATCTTCACCGTGCAGAAGGCGCTGCCACTGATGGGCAAGGGCGGTTCGATCATCCTGACCGGATCCAGCGCAGGCACCACGGGCGCACCGGGAATGAGCGCGTACAGCGCTAGCAAGGCGGCGGTGCGCAACCTCGCGCGGACCTGGGCGGAAGACCTGAAGGGCACCGGCATCCGGGTAAACGTGCTGTCGCCCGGAGCGACGGCGACCGACCTTGCGAAGGAAGCGCTGGGCGAGGAAGGCCAGAAGGTCTACGCCTCAATGACTCCGCTCCAGCGCATGGCCGATCCGTCGGAGATCGGGGCCGCGGCTGCCTTTCTCGCATCGTCGGACAGTAGCTTCATGACCGCCAGCGAAGTCGCCGTCGACGGCGGCCTGGCGCAACTCTGACGAGCTAGTCCGGCCGGGCACTCCTTTTCATCATCAGAAGCTCGCATGTGGCCCGGCACACTCGAGCGCTCTGAATGGGCTACCGACGGAGATCCTGATGTACGACCAATCCAAGCAATCCGAGCTGATCCGGTTCGCACGCGTAGAGGTGGGCTCCACCGTCATCGACGTTTACCCAGGCGACGGCGACTGGACCCGTATCTTCTCCGAAGTCGTGGGACCCGAAGGACGGGTCTACAGCTTCGTGCCAACCGAAATCGTCGACTTAAAGGCCGATCAGGTCGACCTCATGCGAACGCTCGCGAAGGAGCCGGGCCGGGCGAACGTCGAAGCCGTCTCAGCGGATCTCGTCGCGATGCCGGAAGCCACGCAAGCAGCGGATGTCCTGTGGCTGCACTTGTTCTACCACGACCTTCACACCGCGCTGATGCAGAAGAGGGGCGCGACGGCGGCCGAGTTCAACCGAGCCGTTTACGAGCGGCTGAAGCCCGGCGGGTTCTACGTCATCGTCGATCACGCCGCCGCCTCAGGGGCGGGCACGAGCGACACCCAGTCGCTGCATCGGATCGACGCGGCATCCGTGCGCGACGAGGTGGAGGCGGCTGGCTTCGTACTGGACGAGGAAAGCACCATGCTCGCAAACGAGGACGATCCGCACGCGGTCAAGGTTTTCGACCCCTCGATCAAAGGCGAGACCGATCGCTTCGTCTATCGATTCGTGAAGCCCCATGTCGGGCAGCGTTAACTCTGGCCCAGGGATGGCTACTTGATTCTTTGGAAGACAAAAAAACGCCGGCTTGCAGCCGGCGTTCTTTTAAGTCGCGACCGCGGCTAGAAACCGAGGCCCGGCGTATAGCCGCCTAAACCGGAAAGCTCCGAAGGCGCTCGAAGCGCGCAGCTCTTCTTGTTGAAGAACGGGCCCCCGGGGTACGTCGTATCCAGACAGTAGTTGTCGATGGTGCGGCCCGTCGCGGAATGGAAGTAGACGGGCGTGACCACGGTATTGTGACCGACCGTCGAGCACAGGCCCAGCGCGTCACAGGAGACGATCGGATCGCCGCAACCGAACTCGAATTCGACGCGGTTGCCATTGCCGTAATCCACCGTGCCCGCGTGCTCGTTGACGTTGTTGCAGTAGAGATTGGAGTTTCCGATGATGTTGTCGTTCGCATCGAAGTAAATGACGGCGCGAGCGAACTGGGGCAATGCCATCGAGACCCCGGGCAGGGCGCCGAAGCAGACCAGGAGCAATGCGACAAGCATGTAACGGGTGCGATTCATTGTCTTCCTTTCTTTGAATGCCTCGGATCAGGCTCATCGACGCTAGCGCGCATGCGGGTTGCCAGGCGTAGGGATGGCAACCGAGCGCTGTCCCCCTACACGATTATCGGAAAGGCCCTACACGTATTCGGCTCATCCACTGCTGGTCCAAAAAAGGTGACTTCACGCATTAAGAGGGCGGCTTGACTCTAGACCTAGATCAAGGGTCTAGACTTGGTCCCATGAACACTCAAGCCTCCCTCACCATCGGCCGCATCGCGCAGTCCGCCGGCGTCGCCATCGATACGATCCGGTTCTACGAGCGGGAAGGGCTGTTGCCCGCCCCGCGGCGGCGGCCCTCGGGTTACCGCGAGTACGACCAGGCTACGGTGTCGCGCCTGCGCTTCATCCGGCGGGCCAAGGATCTCGGTTTCACGCTCGATGAGATTCGGGAACTGTTGGCCCTCTCTGCCGACCGGCATGGCGGGGTAGAGGGCGTGCGTGAGCGGGCCGCCGCCAGGTTGCTCGCCATCGATGAGCGAATTGCGGAACTGCAGCGCGTCCGCGACGGCCTCTCGGACCTGGTCGATGCCTGCCCAGGTCACGGCGCGCCGGAAGACTGCCCGATCCTGAAAGCGCTGGCGGAGCCCAAGGCATGACTCACGCCTGTTGCTCACACGACGCGGCTGCCGAGGCCGCGACCGTGATCGATCTTGCGCCCATGCCATCAGGGACGATCTACACCTGCCCGATGCATCCCGAAGTCCGTCAGGAAGGCCCCGGGTCCTGCCCGAAGTGCGGCATGGCCCTCGAACCTGCCATGCCGTCGCTCGACGACGATGACGGCGAAGTCCGCTCGCTGGGCCGCCGTCTGGGCGCTCTTGTCGCGTTGACGGTGCCCGTGTTCCTGATCGCCATGGTGCCGCACATCACCGGGCGCATGTGGCACGCGCCATGGGCGACAGGTCTTGCCTGGGTAGAAGCGTTGTTGGCAACGGTCGTGGTGCTGTGGGGCGGTGCGCCGTTCTTCGCACGCGGCTGGCGCTCGCTGCTGCCCTGGTCGCCCAACATGTACACGTTGATCGCATTGGGTACCGGCGTGGCGTGGTTGTACAGCGTCGTCGCCTTTGCGTTGCCGTCGCTGTTTCCGCCTGCGATGCGTGACATGCATGGTCAGATAGCCGTCTATTTCGAATCGGCGGCGGTGATTGTCACGCTGGTGACGCTTGGCGATTTCCTCGAACTGCGCGCACGTCGCCAGACAGGCGAGGCCTTGAGAGGCCTACTGGGTCTGGTGCCGAAGACGGCACGGCGTATCGGCAAGGACGGCGCCGAGGAGGACGCCTCGCTGGAATCGCTCCGCGTTGGCGATCACGTGCGTGTACGTCCGGGCGAGAAAGTGCCAGCAGACGGCACCGTGATGGATGGCGAAAGCTATATCGACGAATCGATGCTGACCGGCGAACCTGTGCCCGTGGCGAAGAAGATACACGACAAGGTCACCGGCGGGACGCAGAACCAGCATGGCGCCCTGGTAGTGCGTGTCGATCACGTTGGCCAGGACACCGTGCTCTCGCGCATCGTCACGCTAGTGGCCGAGGCGCAGCGTTCCCGCGCGCCACTGCAGCGCGTGGCCGATCGTGTCGCGGCGTGGTTCGTGCCGGCCGTCGTCGTCGTGGCGCTGCTCGCCTTCGCCGTGTGGTGGACGACGGGGCCGACGCCTGCGTTTGCGCATGCACTGGTCGCCGCCGTTTCGGTACTCATCATTGCTTGCCCCTGCGCGCTGGGCCTGGCGACGCCGATGTCGATCATGGTCGCCAGTGGTCGCGGTGCGCAGGCGGGCGTGCTGTTCCGGGATGCCTCTGCGATCGAGACGCTTCGCGAGGTCGATACGCTGGTCTTCGACAAGACCGGCACGCTTACCGAGGGCAAGCCGACGCTTGTGGAGCTTCGTGTCTTCGGTCGGGAGCGCGCCGAGGTACTGGCGCTGGCCGCCTCGGTCGAGCAGCCGAGCGAGCATCCGCTCGCCTCAGCCATCGTGTCTGCGGCGGAAGCCGAGCGGTTGGTCATCCCGACGATCACCGGTTTCCAGGCGGTCGTCGGTCGCGGCGTCAGCGGTCGTGTCGATGGGCACGATATTGCGCTGGGTAACGCGGATCTCATGGAGGACGAGCGCGTCGACATTGCCGCGGGCCGCGATGTCGCTGACAAGGCTCGCTCGAAGGGTGCCACCGCGATGTACATGGCGATCGACGGCCGTCTCGCTGCGGTGCTGGCCTTGGCTGACGCGGTGAAGCCCTCGACGAAGCCGGCGCTGGATGCCCTGCACGCGGCGGGTGTGAGGCTGGTCATGCTGACGGGCGACAACGAAGCGACGGCGAAGGCCGTGGCCTCATCGCTGCCGATCGACGAGGTGCACGCGAGTGCCTCGCCCGAGGACAAGTCGAACGTCGTCAACGCGTTGAAGGCGGGTGGCGCAAAGGTCGCCATGGCCGGTGATGGCGTGAACGATGCACCGGCGCTGGCGGCGGCGGACATCGGTATCGGCATGGGTAACGGCAGTGACATCGCCATACAGAATGCCTCGGTCACCCTGTTGAAGGGCGATCTTGCGGGTATTGCGCGTGCCCGTACGCTGTCCGAGGCGACGGTGAAGAACATCAGGCAGAACCTGTTCTTCGCGTTCGTCTATAACGCCGTGGGCGTGCCGTTGGCGGCGGGGGCGTTGTACCCGGTGTTCGGCATCACCCTGTCGCCGATGATTGCGGCGGTGGCGATGAGTCTGAGTTCGGTGTCGGTAGTTGGGAACGCGCTGCGCCTGCGGCGCGTCACCATCTAAAGCAGGTCTCTGGCCTTCTGTAGGAGCCGATTCATCGGCGAATGGGTGCTCGCGGCAAGCACCCAATCGCCGATGAATCGGCTCCTACAACAGCATGAGCGATTACTTCTTGTCGAACGAGGGCGGGGCGTCTGCCGCTTTCGTTGCCCAGGCCTTGTTCGGCTTATCCGACAACTCGAACTCCAGCTTGCCGCCCTTGAGCGCGAAGGACTCGGGCAGCCACGATTTCGTGCTTACCTTACCGTCGACCTTCATCGCCGTGACATACGGCTTGCCCATGCCAGCGTTCGGGGCTTCGATCACGACATCGCCATCCGGTCGATGCACGGTGGTCTTCGTAAACAGCGGGCTGCCCACGACCATCTCCGCACGACCCGGAATGGACGGATACACGCCTAGTGCGGCGAAGACGTACCACGACGACATCTCGCCAAGATCGTCATTGCCCGGGATGCCGTTCGGTGCGTTCACCCAGATCGTATCGAGTACGCGACGCACGAGTTCCTGCGTCTTCCATGGCTGGCCGGCGAAGTTGTAGAGCCAGGGCGTGCCGATGGACGGTTCGTTGTCGAGCTCCGCATGCAGCGGGCCGGACTTGGTGACGGCGAACGTGCCATCGGGCTGATAGAAGAATGCGTCGAGTCGCTTGCGCGCCTTCTCGCGTCCGCCCATGGCATCGAACAGACCGCCGACGTTGAACGGCACCATCCACACGTACTGCGCCGCGCTGCCTTCGACAAAGCCGTCTTCGGTCGACGGTGTGAAGGCATGCGGGGCTTCCTTGTCGTCGTCCTTGATCAGCGCCCAGGCGCCGTCCGCATTGCGATTGCGGATGTAGCCGCCTTCGGGCGTGGCCTTGGGGTCGAACAGGTTGCGCCAGTACTGCGCGCGGCCTAGGAAACGCTGTGAGGTGGCCGTGTCACCGAGGCGCGCCGCCAGTGAGCTGATGCCGAACTCGGCCGCGACGGTTTCCAGCGTATCGGCTGCCGGCCCCCACGCGGGTGCACCGACGGGAATGTAGTGCAGCTTGAGCCACGCATCGAGACCGGGGCGCTGGCCAACGCATTCGACTTCGCAGCCTTCGTGCGACAGGTCGAGGGCGGTCGGGTTGTCGGCGGCGTGGACGAGCGAGGCGAGGGCGCCCTTCGCGTCGAAGTCGCGTCCACCGAAGGCGTAGATGCCGGCGACTGCTGCTGCGGCGGGATCGCCGTTCATGACATGCGTGCCGCCGTTGTTGTGCGTCCAGCGGTCCCACACGCCGTTGTTCTGTTGGGCCTGGTTGTAGAGGCTCTGCGCGATGTCGCTCGCTATCTTCGGCTCGAGCCAGGCGACCATCGGCAGCTGGGAGCGATAGACGTCCCAACCGGAGAAGTTTGCGTACTGCGCCTTCTGGGTGCCGGCGACCTTGTGCACCTTGTTGTCGAAACCGGTGTACTCGCCGTTAACGTCACTGAACACGTTGGGGGTCATCAGTGAGTGATAGAGCGCGGTGTAGAACACGGTGCGCTGGTCCGGCGTGCCGCCTTCGATGTCGATATGCGAGAGGCGCGCGTTCCAGGCGTCGACCGCCTTGTCACGCAGCGCTTCAAACGTCGTTCCCTTCGGGTTTTCCGCGTCGAGGTTGGCCTGCGCGTTCGCGGTACTCACATACGAGATGCCGACGCGCACGTTGACGGCGCTCGTACCCTTCGCGAAGCCGACCCACGCACCCGAACCCTTGCCGGTATCCGGAAAACCTTTCTCGCCGTACCCCGTGCCGCCCTGCGCCTGTTTGCCGCCCTTGGTGACCGTAGTGTCCTGCCAGGTGCCCGTGGTGGCGAAGGGCTGGTCGAATTCGATCACGTAGTGGACGGTGTAGTAACTGCGACGATCCGCTTCGTTGATGTAGCCGCAGAAGTTGCCGCTGGTGACGTCGCCGCTGATGCGCTGATGGGCCGGGTCGATGGTGACCGTCGCATTCTCGGAGCCCGATTCGGAATCCGAAGCACGCACGAGCACGTTGACTGGCTTGCCGGCAGGGAAGGCGAAGCGCGCCGCGCCCGAATGCAGGGCGGCCGTGAGGTCGGTGGTGACGCCGTTATCGAGGGTCACGTGGTAGTGACCCGCCTTGGCCACCTCGTTCGCGTGCGAGAACTTCGACGCATACGCGTGGCGGAAGTCCGTCGACGGTGACGTGGTCACGTCCTCGGTGACCGGCATGATCGGCACGTCGCCCGAGCCGCCGGCGCAACCCCAGCCTTCGACGTTGGTCAGGCTGAAACCGCGGATCGCGTCGGCGCGGTATTCGTAGCCACCCGGTGCGGCGATCGGCGACTTCTTGCCGGGGAGCGGCGAGGCTTCCGGGGAGAACTGCAGCATGCCGAAGGGCACGACGGCGCCCGGGAACACGTTGCCGCCGTTAGCGGTGCCGATCAGCGGATTGACGAGGGCGGCGGGACCGGAGGCGGCGGCGACGGCCGCGGGCAACAGGGCGGCGGCAAGGACGAACGGGTGCATCGCGCGCAAGGGCAGATCTCCGTGGGACCGGTATTTATATCGATTGAAATCCGATTCGAGGCCCGGGTCGTGTGCCAACGGTCATGGATGCGCCGCACCATGCAAGCCCACAGCGAGCGGCACTGCCGGATGAGCACGAGCCCATTCGGGGTCAAATACGGCATCGGTTGGGCGCGAAAAACGCGAGGGCCTTTGAGAAGCAGTTTTCTCCGGAGGCGGAACGGGATATCGTTCGCGCGTGGAACAGGGAGATGTTATGACAGAGCAGAAGGGAAATCACGGTGGCGCTGAAAGCCTGCCGTCGCCGACGCGCTGGCCCAGTGCTAACGAGAGACTTCTCGGGTTGGGCGTCGGGCTACCTGTTCAGCCGCTGGATCGCCTTGCACAGTTTAGCGCCCTGGACTTCGAACGTTTTACCTTAGAGTGGGCGACGGGGTATCTGGCTTCGGAACTTCCGGGTGTTTACGAGGTTCAGCAGCGGGGTGGCGCGGGGGATAAAGGTCGCGACATAGTCGTTTGGTTCGAACCCCCAGAAACGCCGGGGCGTCGCTGGTCCTTATATCAATGCAAGCACTATGATGCGAGGCTCGGAGCGGGCGCGGCCGCCGTCGAAATTGCGAAAGTCTTGTACTACACATTTTCTGGTCATTACACGAAGCCAAGCGGGTATTGGTTCGTGACCCATCTCGGTGTCACATCCGACTTGCAAGACTTGCTTGATGAGCCTGCAAGGCTAAAGACCTACATTCTTGAAAACTGGGTCGAGCGCTGCTCAGCAAGGATTATTAAGGGCGTCGTCACGTTGACGGATGAATTGCGAGCGCACATTGACGCCTTCGATTTTTCTATCTTCCGAGCTAAGCAGCCTCTTGATCTAATCAATGAGCATGCTAAGACCAGGTATCACCTGATTGTCTTCGGAGCGCCATTGATAGATCGCACCGTCCCGACAAAGGCGCCTTCACAAGTCGCACCAGGCGAAAATGGATACTTGAATCGCTTGTATGAGGCCATCGGGCAGGCGCTTGGAATCTCGGTCTCTAGCTCCGCAGACTTTGCGCATGATAAGGGGCACTCTCGTCTGTTTGATCGATCCCGCATCACTTTCTACTGTGCAGAGAATCTAAAGGAGCTTGCAAGCGATAGGATGGCTGACGCACGCTACTTCGAGACTCTTCTGAATGAGTTCGAGAACGGCCTCTTCTATAGCTACACCAAATCCGGCTTATCAGGCATTGAACGCCTCGCTGCGACGGTCTTATCGGCACAGGCAATTCAGTTGGGAGGGCACGTGCTTGCCCCGCATGTGCTTGCTAACGACCGCGAGGGAATGTGTCACCAATTGGCTAATGAACGTGGTGTCAGTTGGTGTATTCCGTGACGCCCATAACTCCTGACATAACTAGCGCCGGCAAGCGTCGCCTGTTTAACTCTCCGCTAGAATGTGGACTGCGCATGCTCTTCGTCCTCGACAGTGCGAACGGGTCTTCTGCAGATCTACAGCGCCTCGTTTCGTATGACTACCTTCTTGTGCACTCTGGTGACGTCGTAGGTGGTCCTAAAAGCATTCATCCATCGGTTCCGTTCCGTGGCACGGAGTTGCTTGTCAAGCGCGACGTTCTAAGACTTGGATTGCTACAAATGTTGTCCCGTGAACTTGTTGTAAAGGACTTCGATCCTTCGGGATTCTTGTATCGCTCTAATGCTCTTACATCCGCATTCTTGGCGCTCCTGAATACTCAGTACTCCCACGATCTTCGTGCGCGCTCTCGATGGATTATCGATCGATTCGGATCAATGGCCGATTCAGAGCTATCGACCTTCATGGCGACGAGTGTCGGACGGTGGGGTGCCGAATTCGACCGGATTGCCGCAATTAGGGATTTGGAGCTTTAGCGATGTTGCAGATAAGGTCAATTACTCTTCGCGGTGTTGGTGTGGCCGACGCCGCTGTCCGCTTCGAAGATCGCGCGAATGTTTTGGCGGGCGAGTCAGATACAGGAAAAAGCTACCTGGTTCACTGTCTTGACTACATCTTTGGCGCCGATGCGATGAAGAAGCGTTTCAAGGAGGTAGACCCTTACTCGCAACTATTTGTGGAGTTCGAGAACCACGAAGGAAAACTTATCACGCTTGAACGAAGCTTAAGCGGTGGTGATTTGCTGGCTTATAGATCGTCGCTCAGTCGGATCGGGACTGAAGCTCCTTTGAAAGTTGCGGCAAAGCGTTCGGGTAAGAGTAAGGCGTTAGACGTTACTCAGATTCTTTTCGAGTTTTCAGGAGTAAAAGAGGCAAAGGTCAGAAAAAATGATCGTGGGGACGTCGTCCGCTTGACCGTTCGTACGTTGCTGCCACTTTTCCTTGTTGACGAAATTTCGGTAATTGCTGAGCAATCGCCGGTCTTGGGCCGCGCAAGCTATGACAAGACAGCTCGGAAGCGAGGTTTTGCGTACGTCTTGAGCGGGAAAGACGACGGCGGTGTTGTCTCCACTGAGGTGAAGGATGTGGTCGACGCGAGGTTGGCCGCCCAGATAAGCGTTGTAACGGACTTACTTGAGCCGCTAGAGCGAAGAGTGCAAGATCGTCTCGGAGTTCCGCTCGAAGAATCTGTTGAGGCCATTGATGAAGAGATTTCGACTGTTTATCTCGCGATGAGTTCGCATTCGGATGAGCGAAAGGCACTCGAAGGAGGGCGGGCAAAGGTCGTTGACGACGGTCGCCGCGCCGATTCTCAGCTCGTGGCGATTGATGAGTTGCTCAATCAGTACCGCCTGCTGGACGAGCGCTATGGTACCGACCTATCACGACTCGACTTCATTGCTGAGGGTTCCCATTTTTTCGAGGGACTTCAGGAAGTCAATTGTCCAGTTTGCGACCAGGTGATAACACCTGGGCACGTTCACACGGGTTTGGCTGAAGCTTCGAGCGTCTACGAAGCCGCGAGTGCAGAAGCGGCAAAGATACTGGCCCATAAAGCAGATTTGGCTGAGACGACGGCGACACTGATGGTGCTTCGGTCAGTCCGGCTGAGTGAACTCGCGACATCCAAAGCAACTCTTCATCAGATTGACGCCACGATCGACGAAACAGTCGCGCCCGCGATGCAAGACGCTGGAGCAAAGTTGGAGTTGTTGGTTGGGCGTCGACTTGGGCTTGAGAAAATCCGTCTTGAGGAACTACAGGTCTCAGACCTTCGTGCACGAAGAGACGAGCTCGAGCGACTAAGAAAACCAGGAAACGCTTCGTCAGGTGATTGGGAACGCATTTCCTCTTCGGCGACTCGCAGTTTCTGCCTTGAGGTCGAGGCGGTTCTCAAGGAATGGCGATGGGAAGGGGTGGGACGGGTTGAGTTTGACGAAACTGAGTACGATATTCTGGTCGACGGCCAACGACGTCAGTCCCACGGGAAGGGGGTGCGTGCGGTGTTGTATGCCGCGTTCGTTGTGGGGCTTTTACGGTATTGTCATGCGAATGGAAGGCCGTTTCTCGGACCTGTTATTGTCGATTCGCCACTTACAAGCTATAAGAAATCCAAAGTGCTTGGTGATTTGGACGAGCCGATCAATGTAGACATCGAGGCGGCATTCTGGGCCTCGTTAAAGAATATCAAGGCCGGGACGCAACTCATCATTATTGAGAACAAAGAGCCGCCGCAGAGCGTTGCCGACGCGGTCCACTATGAATGGTTTGCAGGAAAGAGCGCGAAAGCTGGGGAACGCGCAGGCTTCATCCCCTAGGATCTCAAATTGCTCGTTTCAGAAATAAAACCTTCATTCGTGCTTGTCGAGATGTAGAGCATTGTCGTGCTTAATCCATCTTAGATTTCGAAACAGCATCCTTTAGCTTTGTCCGTCACCAGAGGATGCCCTCGACCGGCTTGCCCGGCTCGAGGCCATGCGTCTCACCGAGTGCATCGCGCAGGTCGATCTCGATGCCGCGGGTGAGCGTGGTGAGCGGCACGTCGTCTTCGAGGTTCTCGAAGGGGTTCTGCATGTCGTTGCCGATCTGCAGCAGCGCGAGGAAGAGGAAGCCGGCGACCGTGGAACCCAGGGGCGTGTACAGGCCTAGCGTCTCGACCAGGCCGAGTGGCAGGAGGATGCAGAAGCCGTGCGTGAAGATGGCGGGGTAGGTGGCGTACTGCTGGGGCAGCGGTGTGTTCTTGATCCGCTCCATGCCGCCCTGAGCGTTGGAGATATCCGAGAGCGTGCGTGCGAGTGCGGTCAGCAGGATCGGATCGGGCTTTGCGTCGGCGATCAACGTGCCGGTGCGGGCGTGGATCGCGTTGGGCACGTTGGTGACGCCACGCAGCCTTTCCACTTCGTCAGCGGGCAGGCGCGCCGATAGTTCGTCCCACGGTGCCTGCCTGCGCAGATGCTGTCGCAAGGCATGCACATAGGCGATCTGGCGATGCACCACGGCGACCGCGCCGGCGCGCTCCGGCAGCATGGTCAAGGCCTCGCGGGCAAGCGTGCGCGAGGCGTTGACCATCGCGCCCCACAGCGTGCGCGCCTCCCACCAACGCGCATAGGCGGTGGTGTTACGGAAGCTCAGGTAGACGGCCACGGCCGAGCCGAGCAGCGTGAGGGGGAGGGCAGGAAACTCCGCGGTCCATCTTGGATGCATCACGAACCAGAAAGCGGTCACGGCCACGTCCCACGCAAGCAGCCAGATCAGCGGTTTGCCCACATACCGAAGGATGTGGCCGAGATGCGCGCGGCCGGGAAGGATCACGCCTGGTGCTCGCGTTTGATCGCTTCGGCCAGGGGAATGAACGTGTTGTCCGTTTCGTCGAGCACGGTGATCGTGCCGTCACCGATGTCGTAGACCCAGCCGAGCAGGTTGATCGCATCGTTGGCGAGCGCGGCCGCGACGGCGGGGTGGGATCGGAGATGGGTCAGCTGCAGCCGGATGTTCTCCTCGATCACGGCCTGCATGGCATCGGCGCCCTCGAGCTTGCGCGCGAACACGGCGCTCTTGGCCGCCTGCGCATTGCGCAGCCAGGCTTCGACCGTGGGCAGGTCCTTGGTGGAGTCCGGGTTGAGCAGGCCCTTCATGGCGCCGCAATCGGTATGGCCACAGACCACGACGTGCTGCACGCCGAGCACCATCACGGCGTACTCGACGACGGCGGACACGCCACCGAGCATCTCGCCGTAACCCGGCACGATATTGCCGATGTTGCGGCAGACGAAGAGCTCGCCCGGCTGGGTCTGGGTGATCATCTCCGGCACCACGCGGGAGTCCGCGCAGGTGATGAAGAGGGTATGGGGGGTCTGGCCTTCGGCCAGCTCGCTGAACAGCTTGCGGTTTTCCGGCTCGGGGAAAACCTTGTGGCTGAAGTCCTCGACGCCCTTGAGCAGGCCGAGGAGGCTGTCGTCGCGCGGGGTTTCCTGGGTCATTTTCGTTGCCTTGGAAAAGCTAGGCGAACAGTTTATGACAAACGCGGGTAGGGCGGATTCGCTGGGGTATGGAACGTAGACAGGCTGGAACGCCGGCTCCCTCCGATGGCGACGACCTTGCTCGGTAGGAGCCGATTCATCGGCGATCCCGCGAAAGCGGGCCAGGGTGCGGCGGTGTCGCCTGCACCCTATCGCCGATGAATCGGCTCCTACCGAGCAGGGGGTTACCCGTCCGCCTATCAGGCCTCGGCATCTTCCTTATACGCATCGATCGGGATGCAGGCGCACATCACGTTCTTGTCGCCGTAGACGTTGTCCACGCGGGACACCGGCGGCCAGTACTTCGACAGCCTCAGCGAGGGCAGCGGGAAGGCGGCCAGTTCGCGCGGGTAGGCGTGGGTCCACTCGGTGCCCGTGACCATGGTGGCCGTGTGCGGGGCGTTGCGCAGCGGGTTGTCCTCGCGGTCCAGGCGACCGTCGTCCACCGCACGGATCTCGTCGCGGATCTGGATCATGGCGTCGATGAAGCGGTCCAGTTCGTGCTGCGATTCGCTCTCGGTCGGCTCGACCATCAGCGTGCCGGCGACCGGGAAGCTCAGGGTCGGGGCGTGGAAGCCGAAGTCGATCAGGCGCTTGGCGACATCTTCCGCGCCGACGCCGGTGGCGTCCTTGAGCGGGCGCAGGTCGAGGATGCACTCGTGGGCGACAAGGCCATTACGACCGGTGTACAGCGTGTCGTAGTGCGGTGCGAGGCGCTTGGCAATGTAGTTGGCGTTGAGCAGGGCCACCTGGGTCGCCTTGCGCAGGCCTTCGGTGCCCATCAGCGTGATGTACATCCAGGAGATCGGCAGGATCGAGGCCGAGCCGAAGCTGGCGGCGCTGACCATGCCCACGTCGCCCTCACCACCGAAGGTACGCGGCAGGAACGGAGCGAGATGCGACTTGACCGCGCACGGGCCGACGCCCGGGCCGCCGCCGCCGTGCGGGATGCAAAAGGTCTTGTGCAGGTTGAGGTGCGAGACGTCCGAACCCCACTTGCCCGGCTTGGCCACGCCGACCAGCGCGTTCATGTTCGCGCCGTCGGTATACACCTGGCCACCATGCTTGTGCACGATGTCGCAGATGGCGACCACGTCTTCCTCGAACACGCCGTGCGTGGACGGATAGGTGATCATGATCGCGGCGAGGCGGTCCGAATACTTCTCGGCCTTCTCACGGATATCGTCGACGTCTACATTGCCGTTGGCATCGCAGCGCGTGACCACGACGGTCATGCCACACATCTGCGCCGACGCCGGGTTGGTGCCGTGCGCGGATTCCGGAATCAGGCAGATGTCGCGATGGCCTTCATTGCGCGAGCGGTGGTAGGCGCGGATGGCGAGCAGGCCAGCGTACTCACCCTGGGCGCCAGAGTTCGGCTGCAGGCTCACCGAGTCGTAGCCGGTGCACTCGACCAGCATCGCTTCCAGCTCGTCGATCAGCTGCTTGTAGCCCTGGGTCTGGTTGGCCGGAGCGAGCGGATGGATGTTGGCGAACTCCGGCCACGTCACCGGGATCATCTCGGCGGTGGCGTTGAGCTTCATGGTGCAGGAACCGAGCGGGATCATGGTGCGATCGAGCGCGAGGTCCTTGTCGGCAAGGCCGCGCAGGTAGCGAAGCAGTTCGTGCTCGCTGTGGTGCGTGTTGAATACCGGATGCTGCAGGAAGTCGGTGTTGCGCAGGAGGCCCGACGGCAGGGCATCGGCCGTCGCGGCATCCAACGTGTCGATGTCGTTCGCGTTCGCGCCGAAGACGGAAGCCAGCGTGGCGACGTCCGCCCGCGTGGTGGTCTCGTCGAGGCTGATGCCGACGCTGGATGCGTCAATGGCGCGCAGGTTGACGTTCGCAGCCGCGGCCTTGGCATGGATCGCCTTGGCATCGATGCCGGTCACGTGGAGCGTGTCGAAATAGTCGCCACCCACGGCCACGCCGGCCTTGCCGAGCGCGCCGGCGAGGATCGCGGTGAGGCGATGCGTGCGACGCGCGATGCGGGTAAGGCCTTCCGGACCGTGGTACACGGCATACATGCTGGCCATGACGGCGAGCAGCACCTGCGCGGTACAGATGTTGGAGGTGGCCTTCTCGCGGCGAATGTGCTGCTCGCGGGTCTGCAGGGTGAGGCGGTAAGCCGGCTTGCCTTCGGTGTCGACGGAGACGCCGATCAGGCGGCCCGGCATGGAACGCTTATAAGCGTCGCGGCAGGCGAGGTAAGCGGCATGGGGGCCACCGAAGCCGTACGGCACGCCGAAACGCTGTGTGTTGCCGACGACGATATCCGCGCCCCAGCTACCCGGGGAAGCAAGCAGCGTCAGGGCGAGTAGATCGGTGGCGACGCAGACGATACCGCCGCGCGCGTGGGTCGCGTCAGCCAGCGCCTTGTAGTCGTTCGCACGACCGAAGGTATTCGGGTACTGCAGCAGCACGCCGAAGCTGTCGACGGTGGCGCCTTCGGCGTCATCACCGACGTGCAGCTCGATACCGATGCCATCGGCGCGCGTGCGCAGTACTTCCAGCGTCTGCGGGTGCACATCCTTCGAGACGAAGAAAACGTTGGACTTCGACTTGGCCGAACGCTTGGCCAGCGTCATCGCTTCGGCGGCCGCGGTGGCTTCGTCGAGCAGCGAGGCGTTGGAGATATCCATGCCGGTGAGGTCGGCGACCATCGTCTGGAAGTTGATCAGCGCTTCCATGCGGCCCTGCGAGATCTCCGCCTGGTACGGCGTATAGGCCGTGTACCACGCCGGGTTCTCGAGCACGTTGCGCAGGATGACGTTCGGCGTGAGCGTGCCGTAGTAGCCCTGGCCGATGAAGCTGCGGAAGACGGTGTTCCGGTCGGCGATGGTACGGATCTTCGCCAGCGCTTCTTCCTCGGTCACCGCGGCAGGCAGGGCGAGCGGGGCGGGCGACTTGATCGAGCCGGGAACGATGGCGTCGGTCAGCGCGTCCAGCGTGTTGTGGCCGACGACGCGGAGCATCTCGGCGATCTCGGCATCGTTCGGACCGATGTGGCGTTCGATGAACGCGCCATGGTTCTCGAGCTCACGCAGCGAAGGAGAGTTTTTCTGGCTCATGACTTGGAGGCATCCGAAAGAACGTGCCGTGCCGGCACGTGGGGCGCCCCTCTGTCCTTTTGCCTGAGAGTTTGGAGGCTGAGGAAGCCTCTTGCACCTTCGGCGCCGGATTTAACCGGTCTCTCCAGAGTGATGAAGCACGCCGGTGGTCATGGGGGCCTGAGCGATTACGGGCGTTGCGCCTTCGGCAGCGGATCCCTCCGCTTCTCCCACCGGGTGTTGCTGGCTGGGATTATACAGGCGGCGGCCGCCACGGTGCGTCAGTCTGCTCCCGTAGCGCCGGACCCGAAGGGCTCAAACGGTCATATAAATAGCGTGCGATTGAAGCGTAAGCGCTACACCTGTCGAAGTGCGCTAGGCGCGGAACTGCTCGCGCATGAAATGCATATAAGCCTCTTCCGAGGTCTCCCGCCGAGCCCTTACCAAGGGCTGGATATCGTCCGTCGCCACATAGCGCAAACGGTCGGTCCCATCCGTCGTCGCCTCGAAGATCACCTTGGCAACATCTTCGGAGGTGGCGTGGCGGCTGGCGCGTAGACCCTCGAACACTTTGCCCGTGGCCGTGACGAAGTCTTCGTAGCCCGCCGGTACGCAAGCGCTGCCGAACTCGTCCGATGATCGTGCGCCGAACTTCGTGTCGAGCACGCCGCCGGGCTCGACGATCTTCACTGTGATGCCCTGGGAGGCCAGTTCGTATGACAGAGACTCGGAAAATCCTTCCAGCGCGAACTTGCTCGCGTTGTACAGCGAGATCATCGGCAAACCGAAAACGCCGGCGCCGGAACTCACGTTGATGATGGTGCCGCGACGGCGCGCGCGGAAATGCGGGAGGAGGGCGCGAGTCACGTCCATCACACCGAACAGGTTCACGTCGAACTGTTCCTGGATCTTCTCGCGGCTGGCGCCTTCGAAGATGCCGAACAGACCGAACCCGGCGTTGTTGACCACCGCATCGATACCGCCGAAGCGATCGATGCCTTCGACGATGGCGCCCTCGATACTCACGAGGTCCTGAACATCTAGGCGGGTGACCAGGATGTTCTTGTTGGCTGCCAGGTCGGCTCCGGCATCCGGGTTGCGCATGGTGGCGACCACCTGCCAGCCATGTGTCGCGAAGTGCAGGGCGGCAGCCTTGCCAAAGCCGGTCGAAGCGCCGGTAATGAGGACGGTCTGGGTCATGACGAATTCCTGTGGGTGATCCCAGACAAACTAGTTGCGTCCCGGTGTACTAACAATCAGGCTTATCCGGGACGTATCGATGCGGGATTTCGCACAATGCACAAGGCTGGTCTCATTGAACTGCAGGCGGTGCTCGCGGTAGCGACACACCAGAGCTTCCGCCGTGCTGCGATAGCCGTGGGTATGTCGCCGTCGGCCCTCAGTCATGCCGTCGCCGCCCTGGAACAGCGCATGGGCGTGCGTCTTTTCAATCGCACGACGCGAAGCGTGTCCCTGTCCGAGGCGGGCGAACAGTTCGTCGCGCGTATCCGCCCGGCGCTCGGTGAGATCTCCGCGGCGATGGAAGCGGCCAACGCCTTCCGCGACAGTCCGACCGGCACCCTGCGCATCAACACGTCCGAGGGCGCGGCTTCGATGATTATCGAGCCGATGCTTTTCGAATATGTGCGCCGTTTTCCTGAGATGCGCCTGGACATCGTTACCGAGGACCGCCTTGTCGACATCGTGGCCGAGGGCTTCGACGCAGGCGTGCGGATTGCGGCAGACGTGCCGCAGGACATGGTCGGCGTGCGCTGCACGGGTCGCCTGCGCTTCATCGTGGCCGGCTCGCCGGCGTACTTCAAGGACCGACGCAAGCCGAAGGTGCCCGAGGATCTTCTGACACACACGTGTATTCGTAGCCGTCTTCCCAGCGGCACCTGGTACCGCTGGGAATTCGAGAAGCGGGGGCAGGAACGCCGCATTGACGTCGACGGACCGCTCGGGCTCGACAGCCACCACCTCATGGTCGCGGCGGCCCTGGACGGCATGGGCTTGATATGGACCAGTGAGTGGAACGTGGCGCCTTATATCGCTGACGGTCGCATGGTGCCCGTGCTCGAAGACTGGTCTCCGTACTTCGATGGCCTGAGCGTCTACTACCCTGCGCACCGACACATGTCGGCAGGACTTCGCGCCTTCATTGATCTGGTGCGAGAGCAGGCAGAAGCAGCCGCGCCTTAGAAGAAGGCGGCGGGGCTCAGTGCGAAGCGCTTCGCCAGAGCGCGGATGTGACCCGTCGTAAGTTCGCGTTTACCGGCAAGGATTTCAGAGACGACGCTTTGCGTGCCGATCTCGGGAAGCTGGCTTTGCGTCAATCCGTCTTGTTCCATGAGAAATCGAAGCAGATCGATGCCATGGACTTTGGCCTGAGGAAAATGTTGCTGGTCGTAGGCGTAAATCAGATCTGCCAGCACCATGTAGAGCGAATGTTGCGAGTGCTGGGACGCCATGGCGCCGGCGTCGACAAGTGCGTCCGTCAGGCCGACTACCTTGTCATAGTCGCGAGCGGTTTCGATGTGGCAAACCCCGGAAACCTTCTGGAATTCGTCCCACTGGGCGAAGATCGCCTCGAGTGATCGCTTTGTCCTCATTTCCAATGTCCTCGGTCGTACTGTACGTGCGTCAAAATTGCTCTGATATAACAGTGCTGGGCTTGATAATCGATGCGGCACACGAGCCGGTAGCGGTTCCCGCGAATGTCGAAAACATGCTTGTCGCCGACAATATCGGCAGAGCCGAAAGTCTGCTTCAGATCACTGAAGCCTTGATAGGAGCGGGATTCGACTAACTTTCTCCAGGACCGGAGCGGTTCCGCCGCGTCGGGGTGGAGCTGGCCAAAGTCGACCAGGCGGCGGTTGCTGATGACCCGCATGTAGCTCTTCCGTAAGCGGCGAAGGGGATATTATCGCAATATGCGATACTGTCAAATGTAGGCCTTGCCCATGGTGACTTGTCATCCGCCGCGGCCCGAAATCGATTGGGATTCGTTTGATGTGCCGCGCCTATCTGGTTGCCGTATCCCGCAAGTAGGTCACTTGCCAAATGACCAATGGTCATTTAAGTTATGACCACTGGTCATTTCGGAGCGACTCCATGGCATCGCAACAACGTTGGGCGCTGATTACCGGCGCATCGAGTGGTTTGGGGCGGGACTTCGCCCATGCGCTGGCCGAAAAGGGCAGTAACGTGGTCCTGGCAGCGCGCCGGGAGGAACCGATGGAGCGGCTCGCGGAAGAGCTGCGCTCGCGTCATGGCGTAAAGGCGAAGGTGGTGGCCCTCGATCTCTCGGCGGATGGTGCCGCTGCCTCGTTGAAGCTGCGCCTGGATGCAGACGGCATCGTGGTCGATACGCTGATCAACAATGCCGGGCATGGCATTACAGCGGAATTTCTGGATGCACCGGTTGATCGCATCAACGCGATGCTTCGGCTCAACGTCCTCGGCTTGACCGATCTGACGCATGTCTTCGCATCCGACATGGCGAAGCGCGGCGGGGGCAGTGTGATGCTCGTGGCCAGCGTAGCCGCCTTCCAGCCGTGCCCTCATTTCGCGGCGTACGCGGCCAGCAAGGCATATGTGTTGTCGCTCGGTGAGGCCCTGCACACCGAGCTGAAAGCGAAGAAGGTGGTCGTCACCGTGCTCTCGCCCGGCGTTACCGAGACCTCGTTCTTCGATGCCGCGGGTGAAGCACCCAATGCGGCCATGAAGCGGATGATGATGAAGTCGCGTCCCGTGGTCGACATCGGCCTTGCCGCCATGGCGGCGGGCAAGTCGGCGGTCGTGGCAGGCCGCGTCAATCGCGTGATGGCCTTCCTGTCGCGGTTGTTCTCCCGGCAGCAGCTCTCGCGCATCACCTATAGAATGGCCACGACCTGATGATGGATTGAGCGTGCATGGTTCGATACGCCCTGGCGGCAGAAGATAAGGAAGCGCGTCGCGACGCGATCCTGACCGCCGCACGCACGCTGTTCGTACGCGATCCGGAAAAGCTCCCGTCAGCTGCGGCCATCGCGACGGAGGCGGGGCTGGCGAAGGGCACCGTGTATCTGTACTTCGCGACGAAGGAGGAGATCTTCATGGATCTCCTGCACGTCGAGCGTGTGGCGATGATGGCGCGCATCCGCGCGGCATTCGCGCCCGACACTCGGACGGTCGACGAGAAGATATCCGCCTTCATCGCCGACTACGTCGCGCATGTCACCGCGCGGCCCGACATCTCGAAGCTCGAATCGCTCGGCTACAGCGTGCTGGAGCGGAACATCGAGCAGGATCGGTTGCGCGCATATAAGCAAGAGCTCGGGACCGCCCTCGTCGACGCCGGTACGGTCGTCGAGGCGGCGTTGGGGCTAGCGCCAGGCGAGGGTCCGCGCGTGCTCGTCCATAGTTATGCGCTGACGCAAGGGCTGTGGCAGGCGCTCGACATTCCACCTGATTGCCTGGAAATGATGGGCGATGCGGCGGTCGCATTTACCAGCCTGGATTTCACTGCTGAGCTGAAGGTATCGCTGGATCGTTACTGGCGCGGGCTGCGAAGCCAGGGCTGACACGGCGCGCCGGTTTATGCCATCGTCTGGCTACTCGACCGGGAAGGGCTCAGGGATGAAACCGTGGCATGTCGTATTGCTCGCGCTGGCCGTCGGCCTTGCGGGCTGCTCAAAAATGCAGGTCGCAGGTGCTCCTGCGGCGTTCGAGGGTGACACGTCGTCGAGCGGTGCGATGCTCGCCTACGAGCACACGCTGGACATCGATATCGATCGCGCAGCGATTTCCCCGCGCATCCAGGCTGTGCGCGCCGCGTGTGTTGGTGGTTCGTTCGGTCCGTGCAACGTTTTGGGGCTCAGCGAATCCGACCGTGGCGGGTCTCTCACTGTGCGCATTGCGCCGGACGGTGTCGCCCGCCTGACGGCGCTTGCAAGCGAAGGTGGGAAAGTTGCGTCAAGGCGCACGCGCGCCGAAGACATCGGGCGCGCCGTTCACGACACCCAGCACGATCGCGACGAGCTCGAAGCTTATGCCAAGCGGCTCGATGAGCTATCGGCAAGAAAGGATCTCTCGGTAAGCGACCTCATCGCGTTGAGTCGCGAGCAGGCCGGGGTGGCGGAGAGGCGTCGTGCGCTGGAAGCTACGTCCGCGACACAACAGAGCCGGCTGGACACCAACCTGCTGACGTTCGAGTTCCGTGACCGTGATTATGTCGGGAGCGGTGCACTCGGTGGACTTTGGGAAAACACGCTGCAGCAGACGAAGGAGGGTATCGGCGAGGCCATTCCCATGCTGGGTTACAGCCTTCCGTTCCTGGTGCTGGCCTTCCCCCTGGCGCTGCTGTGGTGGGGACTGTGGCGGCGGGTGACCCGGCGCTGGCATCGCGCACTGGATAACCGCTAAGGACGCATCGACGTCACTCCCAGCGATTCGCATTCGCGGGGAAATCGGGTCGCTGGACGCGCACGACGCAGAAGCGCTGCCCCGTCGGCGCCTGCATGACGATCCATCGTTCCAGCCGATCGACGACGGCCGCACCCAGTGCTTCCAGGCGACGAACTTCTGCCGGTATGTCATCGGTCTCGATGTCCAGATGCACTCGGCTCCCGTGACCGACTCGCTGGACCTGCACGATGGGCTCGCCGGGTGGCGTGGCCAGCATGCGGTAGTTATCGCGGGAGCCGGGATGATCGAGGTCGACGGGCCGACCCAGTGCATCGGCCCAGAAACTCGCAGCCCGGTCGACATCGTCGGTATAGCAGTCGATCAATAGCGCGCACAGCCTTGAGTGATGCATGGCGGTCTCCGATCAGGCGGCAGGTCCCGAATATATTCGTTTCGGGGCCGCCGCGCTTCAGGGGCCTGCGATGCGTCGCGCTGATCGGTAACGGAGATCAGCGATGAACATGCCGGGGATCGCGCCGAGACAACAGATCGGCGCGGTCATTGAGCCGAGGCCCCACGCTTTTGCAGCGTGGAAGCCGGCTTCGCGAAGGCCGGCCGGGACAAGCACCACGACCCCGAAGGCGGCGAGCATGCCGAGGTAAGCGCCGACGCGCCAGAGGGCCGGGCGGCTGGAAAGGCGGGCAGTCATCCTAAGTACCTCGCGTGAGAAGCGGCGGCCGTAGGTTACAGCTCCCTGCCACCCGAAAGCCATGCACGAATCTGCTCGTTCGCCATGCCGCGCCCCAGCTTGCCGTCCATGTATCGCCATGTCACGTCGTGGTGTTCCCGGTCCAGCGAGTCGATGCAGTCCTTCGCGAGGATCACGTCATAGTCTCTCTGGTAAGCATCGACGACCGTGGTTCGCACACACGAGTGCGTGTTGACGCCGGCGACGATGAGCTGGTCGCAGTTGAGTTGCGATAGCAGCTCGTCGAGGGTGGTTCCGAAGAACGCGCTGTAGCGCTTCTTCAGGATGAAGTGATCCGCCGTGTCGATGTCGAGTTCGGGCAGGAGCTCGGCGCCAGGCGTGCCTGAGATGACCACCTGGATCTGGCCTCTGCGCACCTCCAGCGACGCGTCGCTGAGATCGGCTGCGAACTCCTGGCGCACCCAGACGACGGGAATAGCGGCGTCACGTGCCATGGCAGTGAGGGCGTTGGTGTGCCCCGCGAGGGCTGGCCTGAGCAGGGACAGCCGCTGGTGACCGAAGAAGTCGGCCTGCATATCGATGACAAGGGCAACGGTCGTCACGATCACACCTCGGCGGCGGGTGGGTCATGCTGACCAATGTACCGCGTCGGACGGGCCAGGTTCATGACGGCCTTTATGCAGCGAAACCCGGGGTCGTTCGCAAGATTTCATGATGCCCCGGAATCCCGCGTAGGATGAGGTTTCTACTCCACCATTGAGGCCTGACATGGCATTTCGTGTCCTGATCATCGGCGGCACCGGGCAGGTCGGCGCTGCCGTGGTTCGCGCCGTGCTCGCCGAGCCGTCCTGCATCGAACTTGTCATGGTCAACCGCCGGGAGGTGGACCTGGCCAGGGATCCCCGTCTTCGTCAGGTCGTTCTCGACACGGCAGCGGCCGGATTTTCGGCCGGCGTTGCCACGCTCGCCCGGGCCATGGTTGCGCAGGGCGGTCCGGTTTACGCTGTCTCGTGCGTTGGTGTCGGGGCAGGCAGCTTGAAGTGGAGCGAGGACGAGCTGAAGGCCCTGGAAGTCGGGATCGTCGGTGCCTTTGCGCGAGGCTGTCATGCCGGGGGCATCACCCACTTTTCCCTGCTCTCCGCTGTGGGAAGCACGCCGAAAAGCCGGTTCCGCTATGTGCGCGTCATGGGGCTGAAGGAGCAGGCTATCGAAGGCATCGGCTTCCAACGCCTTGCGATTTTTCGTCCTGGCATTATTGCTGGCAACGTTCATACGCCGGGGTACGTGGCGTGGCTCGGGCGTCTGATTCCGGGGCGGTTTGGCGTTGTCGAGCAGGACGATATCGGGCGGGCCTTCGTCGCTGAATTTGTCGCAAATGCGTCGGCGAGCGGCGTTGTGTACTTGGAAAACGATGCCATGAAACGGGCATCCAGCATGCTCACCCGAGGCAATCAATCCACCAGTTCGATACCCAGGCCGTAGAGAAGCCCGGCGGCCTCGGTGCGCGTGAAACGCGCGCCCTTGACCTGGTTTTCCCGGATGTCCATGACGTAGTTGGTGGCTTCGCTGAAGTCCGTGCCCTGCAGCTTCGTGCCTCCGAACAGGCTCTCGGCGAAGTCGGAGTAGGTGAAGTTCGAGCGTGCGAAGTCGCCTTGCCTGAAGTCGACGTTCCGGACCTTGCACTCTTCCAGGACCAGCTCCTGGAGATTCAGTCCGAAGAACGAGGTGTAGTTCACGATGGACTTGCGGAAGGCCAGTTTGGCGGGCGCCGCGTACCGTGGCCAGTCTGCGCGAGTCCAGTCGACCCCGATCACCTTGCACTCGTCGAACGTCACTGCCTGGAACTTGCTGGCCGTGAGCTTGACGTTACTCAGGTCGCACGCACGGAAGGTGCACTCGATGAACTTGCAGTGGTCGAACGCCGCGTCACTGAAGGAGCACTGGGTAAAGGTGCATTCTTCGAACGTCTTCGAGGCCAGGGTGCCCTCGGCATAGTCCAGGCCCTGGAAGGTCTTGAGGTAGAACTCCTTATCATCACCGATCAGGTCGCTCATCGTTCCAGGCTCGTCGAGGGGGCAGGACATTGTCCGGCCTCGCGCTGGCGCACTCAACCTTGGGACACGTGCTTGTCTATACTCGTGCGCAAGGGGCGAGATCGGAGAGCCTCCAGGCGACAAGGGGAGGGGGCATGCATTCACTACTGATAGCGGTATTCGCACTTGCTACGCCACACGCGATGCCGGTCGACGCTTGCGCTGCGTCGGTGCCGGATGCCCTGAGGCAGGCGTTGGAGCGACAGTTTCGCGATGTGAGATTGCCCCTGGAGACCGATTCGCCGCTGGAAGATCGTAAGGCTGTGGTGGCCAGCGGACGGGCCTGCCTTCTGATTGCCAGCGCTGACTTCAATGGTGACGGCAGGAACGACCTGGTGCTGCTGCTCCCCAGGAAGGCGTCGCCGGGCTACCGCCTCGTCGTGGCACTGGACTCACCGTCCGGCTTCAGGGTGACCAGCCTTCAATCATCGGCTACGCCGATGACGAACATGTTTCTCGATGCCGCACCGGCTGGCACGTACTCCCACACTGAAGCGTATGAATTGCGACCGTCACCGGGCGCGGCGGAACGAATCGTCAGCGCGCAGGCAGGCTTCTGGTTCGGTGGGCTCGGGGCAGCTGCCGACGTGTATTTCCTGAAGCAGGGCCGGTGGCTGCACGTGCATGCTGTGGATTAAATGTGGGGAACATGATGACGAACGGGTTGGCGATCACTTTTCTGTTTTTTTGTACGCTCTTGGTCACGTACGCTGCGCTGAGGAATTCGCGCACCGAAAGCCAGAATGCGGCGTTGTTCAAGGCAACCGGAGAACTGAGGTCGCCGAGATGGTTGGTCGTCTTGTTTTTCTCGATGGCTTCGTTCGCGACGCTAATGGCGTTCGCGATCGGCCTTCATAGGGAGCGGGATCAGACCTGGCCGATGGCGCTCTTTGGGTTGGCGGGCATGGTGTTCTTTTTGATTCGCTCGTTCTTCGCTCTTCACCTTGAACCGTCAGGAGTCCGTTTTGGTTGGCGATGCCGACGTTACATCGCCTATGCAGACATAGGTGAGTTGGTGAGATGGTTCGATGGCAAGGAAGCGGTGTTTACGATCGTGCTTCGATCGGGTGCCCGGCATCGGATCGGCAGCGATATTCCGTGCGAGAAGCTGTTCATTGAGGAGCTGGAGCGGCGGTCTGGCTGTGCCGTTACCTACCGGCGGCCGGGGCAGCGAGCCGACAAGCACGCATTGCGTTCACCGGCGGAAGTCGCAACCATAGCGGCCGCCGTGGAGGCTGACCCCACCGGGGAGCGGACACGGGACGTATGAAGTCAAACGTCGCTAACCGGTATGACGAAATGCTTCAACACGAAGAAGCTGGACGAACTGAGGAGCCCATGAGCGCCGCTGGCGGATCTATCTCCGCTACTGGGCGAGTATTGGCCGGAAGCGCAGTGGCACTGCTACGCTTCGGCATCAAGCGGCTTTTGTGGAGAGGGTCCGTTGAAAACGATCGGGATGCTCGGCGGCATGTCCGCCGCCTCCACGCAAATCTATTACCGGCAATTGTGCCGGCTCACGAGCGAGCGGCTCGGCGGCCTTCATTCGCCGGAGCTGCTCATCCGCTCGCTTGACTTTGCGGGTATCGAAGTCCTCCAGGCCGCGGGAAACTGGGATAAAGCTGGCGACATCCTCAATGCGGAGGCGATGGCGCTCGAGCGCGGGGGTGCCGGATTCCTGATCCTGGCCACGAACACGATGCATAAGCTGGCGGACCGGATGATGCGGGGTGTCTCGATCCCCCTGCTGCACATCGCCGACGCCACGGCGGCAGCGGTACGGAAGAGGGAACGACGTCGGCCCGGACTGATCGCGACCGCTTTCACCATGGAGCAGTCGTTCTATCTTGACCGCCTGGTGGCGGCGGGACTCGATCCCATTGTTCCCGAGGCTGCCGATCGTGCCGATGTGCACCGGATCATTTACGAAGAGCTTTGCCGCGGTGTCACGACGCGCGAGAGCGAGGCTCGCTTCATTGCCATCGCCGCCCGGCTCGTCGAGCGGGGTGCGGACAGCGTGATTCTGGGATGCACCGAGGTGGGTATGCTGCTCAATCAGGAAAACGTATCCGTGCCTGTGTTCGACACGACCCTGATCCATTGCGAGGCCGCTTTGGATTTCGCTGGAGTATCCAATGACTAAAGTAAAAGTTGCAGGTTTCGGCGTCTCGCTGGACGGGCTCGCTGCGGGAGCATCCCAGAGTTTAGAGAACCCGCTTGGCCTGCGCGGGCCCGAACTTTTTCAGTGGTTTTTCCCAACGCGGACGTTTCGCCAGATGCAGGGAAAAGAGGATGGCGAAACCGGGCTCGACGACACGTTCGCCCGACGCGCGATGGGAGGTTTCGGTGCCTTCATCCTCGGGCGAAACATGTTCGGTCCCATTCGTGGCGAGTGGCCGGACGAGGAATGGAAAGGCTGGTGGGGTGACAATCCGCCTTATCACGCGCCGACGTTCATACTGACGCATTACCCGCGTCCCTCCATCGAGATGCTGGGCGGGACGACGTTTCACTTTGTCACCGAAGGGATCGAGGTCGCATTGCAAAGGGCGCGCGAGGCGGCAGGCGCGAAGGACATCAAGATCGGTGGTGGCACGGAGACGGTGAGGCAATATATCCAGGTCGGTCACGTGGATGAGATTCACCTCGCTTTAGCTCCCGTGGTGCTTGGCCAGGGGGAGGCGCTGTTCAGTGGCCTTGACCTGCACGCTCTGGGTTACCGGACCGTCGAACATGTTCCGACGGAACGAGCTACGCATATCGTGCTCGCGAAATAGCGTGCGCCGTCGAAAGGGCTCTGAACTCTAAAGCGCCGATAGCGTCCAAGTGACTTGCCTCGCCGAGCCTCGAAAATGCTTTCGGTTTGTATTCCTAAACGCAAGCTTGTGCGTTTCAGCCATGACCAGGGTTTCGAATCCGACATTGTCAGTAATGGTGAAGTGCACATGGAAGACCTGAACATCGCGGAGATCCTGTCCGAAGACGGCCGCGTGCGCTTTAGATATGCGCGCTACCTGTCGGAGGACGGAACCCGATGGATTCGCCACGGCCGCTTCGAGGCCTATCACGTCAATGGTGCTGTCGCGTCAGAAGGTATGTTCGTCCACGGGGTGGAGCAGGGCGACTGGCGGGACTATTACCCGAATGGGCAGCTTGCGGCACAGGGCGCGTATCAGGAAGGGGAAGAGATCGGAGATTGGCAGTTCTTCGATCAGAACGGGGCTGCCTCGGACGATGCCGGAGAGCCGTCATAGCGCCAAACGTGGACCAGGCACCGCTTCTTTAACCCCAGAAACAACAAAGCCCCGCATCGCTGCGAGGCTTCGTCTATAATTGGTGCCCAAGAGAGGACTCGAACCTCCACGGTTTTACCCGCTAGTACCTGAAACTAGTGCGTCTACCAATTCCGCCACCTGGGCAGGTGTCCCGAAGCATCGCTGCCCCGTGAGCCGCGTAGATTAGGTAGGTCCGGGAAACTTGTCAACGATTTTGCACACAGGATGTGAAACTATTTCGCATCCACCTTCAAAGGTCCTTACGTGACGAAGAAAAACTCAGGTTCGGGAGCCGATCGCGGTCCCCGTAAACCCAAGGCCAGCCGCCCCGGCAAGGCGCTGGACAAGAATCGCTCGTCGGCAGCCGCCGTCGTCGATCCCCACGCCGACCGGGAAGCTGCGCTTTACGACCAGCCGATCCCCAGCCGCGAAGCCATCCTCGCGCTGCTGGACGACCGCGGCGAGCTGCTTTCGGAAGAGAGCATCGCCCACGCCCTGCGTCTGTTCACCGACTACGAGATCAACGCCCTCGGCAAGCGCCTGGGCGCGATGGTCCGCGACGGCCAGCTCCTGCGGAACCGCAAGGGCGACTACGCCCCGGCCCAGAAGCTCAGCCTGATCCCGGGCCGCGTCATCGCCAATGCCGAAGGCTACGGCTTCCTGCGCCCGGACGAGAGTGGGGAAGAAGATCTCTACCTGTCGCCCGCGCAGATGCGCAGCGTGCTGCACGGCGACCGCGTGCTCGCCAGCGTGGTCGGTATCGACCGCCGTGGTCGCCGACAGGGCGCCATCGTGGAAGTGCTCGAGCGCCGTTCGCCGCGCCTGGTTGGGCGCGTCGTCATTGAAAACGGCGTGACCCTGGTCGAGCCGGATGATCGCCGCCTGCACCAGAACATCATGATTCCCGCGGGTCGCGAGTCCGGTGCCAACTCCGGTGAGATCGTGGTCGTCGAGATCACCGATCCGCCGACCCCGCACCGCGGTCCGATGGGCACGATCCGCGCCGTGCTCGGCCAGCGGCTGCAGCCGTCCCTGGTCGTCGAAATGGCGATCGCCAGCCACGACCTGCCGCATGAGTTCCCGGCGCAGGTCGTCCGCCAGGCCGAGGAAGTCGAGCCGAAGGTCACCTCCGAAGAGCGCAAGGGTCGCGTCGATCTGCGCAAGCTGCCGCTGGTCACCATCGATGGCGACGACGCTCGCGACTTCGACGATGCCGTCTATGCCGAGCCGCTGAAGGATGGCGGCTTCCGCCTCGTCGTCGCCATCGCCGACGTCTCGCACTACGTGCCGGTCGGTACGCCGCTGGACGTGGAAGGCTACAACCGCAGCACCTCGACATACTTCCCCGGCTTCGTCGTTCCGATGCTCCCGGAGACCCTTTCGAACGGTATCTGCTCGCTCATGCCCAAGGTGGAACGCCTGTGCATGGTCTGCGACATGGAGATCGACGAAGAAGGCGAGGTCAAACGCTCGAAGTTCTACGACGCGGTGATGTTCTCGCACGCACGCCTGACCTATAACAAGGTTTGGCAGGCCGTGGGCGAGCGCAATGCCGATGTTCGCCAGGAAATCTCCGATGTGCTCCCGCACATCGAAGCCCTGCATCGCCTGTACAAGGTGATGGCCAAGGCGCGTAAGCGTCGCGGCGCGATCGACTTCGAAACGCCGGAAGTGAAATTCCGCATCGGTCCGGCGGGTGATGTCGAATCGATGGGTGCGTCGGATCGCAACGACGCGCACAAGATGATCGAAGAATGCATGATCGCCGCGAACGTGCAGGCGGCGCGCTACCTCACCAAGCGCAAGATTCCCGCGCTGTACCGCGTGCATGCGCCGCCGCCGGCCGAAAAATACGAAGACCTCCTGCGTTTCCTCAAGGAGTTCAAGCTGAAGATGCCACCGGCGGGCGAAGTCACGCCTGCGGATTTCTCGGCTTTGCTCAAGCGCGTGCACGACCGTCCCGAGGCCGAGCTCATCCAGTCGGTGCTGCTGCGTTCGCAGAGCATGGCGATCTACCATCCGGAGAACCAGGGTCACTTCGGCCTGGCGCTGGACGCGTATGCGCACTTCACCTCGCCGATCCGTCGCTATCCCGACCTGCTCGTGCATCGCGCCATTCGCTTTGCGCTGACCAAGGGCAAGCCGGCCGATTACGTCTACAGCGAAACGCAGATGGCGGCCATGGCCGTGCATTGTTCGCAGCGTGAGCGTCGTGCCGAAGAGGCCGAGCGCGACGTGGACGAGCGCTTCAAGTGCGCCTGGATGGAGAAGCACGTTGGTGAGGAATTCGCCGGCACCATCACCGGCGTCACGTCGTTCGGTCTGTTCGTCGAGCTATCGGCGTCGCGCGTGTCGGGTCTGGTGCACGTGTCGCAGCTGCCGAACGACTATTACAAGTTCGATCCGATCCGTCACCTGCTCACCGGTGAGCGCACGGGTTCCACGTATCGCCTCGGCGACTACGTGAGTGTGCAGGTGCTCCGCGCCAGCCTGGAAGACCGCAAGATCGACTTCCGTCTGGTTGCGCGTCTGGCCCAGTTACCGAAGCCGGCACCGAAGGTCGCAGTCGCTGCCCCGGTTGCGCCGAGCTCAGGCATGGCCAAGGCTGGCAAGGCCATCGGCCGTGCGGCGAAGAAGGCCATGGACAGCCTCTTCGGCAAGAAGAAGACCAAGGCACCTGTCGCGGTCGAAGCGCCTTCCGCGCATCCTCCGGCCCCCGCGCCGGCATCGCGTCGTCGTGCCGCCGAGCCTGCAGCGAGCGAGCAGAACTCGTCGAGGCCGCCGCGTCGTCGTTCTTCGGCACAGGGCTCGACCCAGGAGCAGTCCGCTCGCGGCGGCCGGTCGGGCCGCGGCGAATCATCGGGCCGTGGCGAACAGTCCGCACGCGGTGAACAGTCCGCGGGACGGTCCGCCACCAAGAAAACCGCGGCGAAGAAGACCGCCGTGACGAAGCAGTCGACCCGGCAGGCGCCGGTCGCCACTTCGGAAACACCGGCACCGGCCAAGAAATCGGCCCGGCGTCGGTCGCGTAAACCCAGGAGCAAGCCAGAAGCATGAGTGAGTCATGGATCGTAGGAATCAATCCGGTCGAAGCGGCTCTCACCAACGACCCCGATCGCGTCCGCAAGGTTCTGGTCGAGCAGAAGTCGAAGAATGAGCGTGTAAACGAAATCGTCTCGATGGCGCGCAAGCTTGGCCTCGTGCTGGAGCAGGTGAGCAAAGAGCAGCTGGAGAAGCTCGGTGGCGAAGCGCGCCATCAGGGCGTCATCGCTCTCTATCAGACGCCGCCGTTGCGCGACGAGACCCATTTGCTGCCGCTGCTTGAAGCGGCGGGTGCGAACGCCTTCGTGTTGGTGCTCGATGGCGTGACCGATCCGCACAACCTGGGTGCGTGCCTGCGCAGCGCGGCGGCGGCGAACGTCACCGCGGTCATCGTGCCGAAGGATCGCGCGGTCGGCATCACGCCGACCGTTCGTCGCGCCTCGGCCGGCGGCGCGGACAGGGTGCCGCTGATCGCAGTGACCAATCTGGCGCGTGCCCTGGGCATACTCAAGGATGCCGGCGTGTGGATCACCGGTCTGGCCGGCGACACCGACAAGTCGATCTACGACCTCGACCTGAAGGGGCCTACCGCCCTGGTCATGGGTAGCGAAGGCGATGGCATGCGTCGTCTCACCCGCGAAAATTGCGACTTCCTGGCGAAGATCCCGATGCCCGGTGACATGGAGAGCCTCAATGTCTCCGTCGCCACCGGCGTCGTTCTGTTCGAGGCACTGAGGCAGCGAGGAGCAAAGCGATGAGCAGCATGGTGTGGCATGACTGGACCGGTCTGGTCGGCGTGGCGCTGGTGTTGATCGCGTTCTTCCTGCTTCAGGCACACAAGCTGTCGGGGCAAGGCTATACGTACCAGGTGATGAACCTGGTCGGTGCTTTCGGCATCCTGCTGTCGCTGATCTTCGGCATGTTCAACCTCCCTGCCTTCCTGCAGGAGATGGCCTGGTTCCTGATCAGCGTCTACGGCATCGTCCGTGGCGTGCGGGCACGGAAGGCCGCGGTGATCACGCCCGACAGCCTGCCCTGAAGAGCGGCGGGTCAGCGGGGGGTTACACACCCTCCGTATAATGGGGGCAGATCGGCGCAAAGCCGGTCTGCCCGTGGGGACGACCCCATGACGCGCAGTATCTCCGCGGGGACGACCCCGCTTCTGCGGAGCCACACCATGTATTGGTTCGTGCTTGTTCTGGCAGGTCTCTTCGAGATCGCCTGGGCCGTTGGCCTGAAATACACCGAGGGCTTTACGAAGCTCATTCCCAGCGTTCTTACGGGCACCGCCATGCTGATCAGCATCGTGCTGCTGGCGTATGCGACGAAGAAGTTGCCCTTGGGTACCGCTTATGCGGTATGGACCGGCATCGGCGCGGTCGGTGCGGTGACGCTCGGCATCATCCTGTTCGGCGAGTCCGCGCAGCCGTTGCGGCTGCTTTGCGTCGGGTTGATCGTGGTCGGGATTCTTGGGTTGAAGCTGACGGCTTGATCCGGGCAAGAGCATCGCCGATGAATCGGCTCCCACATTTGAATCGGCTCCCACATTTCTGCTGTTTGTGGGAGCCGCTTCAGCGGCGATGGGTGCTCGCGACACCCTTAGACTACTTACGGCCGATCAAAACTCCGGATTGGCCGTCGTATCCTTCTTGATCCGCGGCGCGACCAGCGGCTCACCGTTCACCACGAACCATACGTTCTCCGCGATATTCGTCGCATGGTCACCAATGCGCTCGATGTTCTTCGCCATGAACAACAGGTGCGTGCACGGCGTGATATTGCGCGGGTCTTCCATCATGTAGGTGAGCAGGGCGCGGAAGACCAGGGTGTATTCCTCGTCCAGGCGAGCATCTGCTTTCCACACTTCATAAGCGGCTTCGGCGTCCTGGTCGTGGTAAGCCTTGAGCACGTCGCGCAGCTCTTCGATGGCGAGCTCGGCAAGGTTCGCGAGGCCGCCAACGACAGCGATCGGCGCTACACGGCTAAGCGGAATGGAACGCTTCGCCACGTTGGCGGCGTAGTCGCCGATGCGCTCGATGTCCGCGGCGATGCGCAGCGCGGCGAACACGCTACGCAGATCGCCGGCGATCGGTGCGCGCAGGGCCAGCAGGCGAACGACGTCCTGGCTGATTTCCTGCTCGAGCGCGTCGATGGCTTCGTCGTTGTCGACGACGCGCTGGGCAGCGCGCTCGTCACGACGCTGGACCACGTCGATGGCGGCTTCGAGCTGGGCGACGGCGAGTTCGCCCATCTTGACGATTTCGCCGGTGAGGCGCTTCAGTTCGTCGTCGTAGCTCTTGATGATGTGCTGGTGCGGAGTGTTCATCGCATGCCTCGTAGGGGGGCTTAGCCGAAACGGCCGGTGATGTAGTCTTCGGTCTGCTTTTTGTTCGGCTTGGTGAAGATCTTCTCGGTCCGGTCGAACTCGATCAGCTCACCCATGTACATGAAAGCGGTCATATCCGAGCAGCGTGCGGCCTGCTGCATGTTGTGCGTGACGATGACGATGGTGAACTGGCTCTTCAGCTCTTCCACCAGCTGCTCGATGCGGCTCGTGGCGATCGGGTCGAGTGCCGAGGTCGGCTCGTCGAGAAGGAGCACTTCCGGCTTCAGCGCGATCCCGCGGGCGATGCACAGACGCTGCTGCTGACCACCGGAGAGGCCGAGCGCGCTCTGCTTGAGCTTGTCCTTCACTTCGTCCCACAGCGCGGCACCACGCAGGGCCTGCTCCACGCGGCCTTCCATGTCCGTGCGGTTGAGCTTTTCGTGATGGCGGATGCCATAGGCCACGTTCTCGAAGATGGTCATCGGGAACGGCACGGGCTTCTGGAACACCATGCCGACCTTGCTGCGCAGGCGGTTGAGCGAGTACTTCGGGTCGAGGATGTTCTCCCCATCGAGCACGATTTCGCCGCTGGCACGCAGGTTCGGGTAGATCGCGTAGATGCGGTTGAAGATGCGCAGCAGGGTGGACTTGCCGCAGCCGGACGGACCGATGATGGCCGTGACCTTCTTCTCCGGCACGTCCATGGCGATGCTCTTGAGCGCGTGGAACTCGCCGTAATGGAAGTTGAGATCGCGCACGGTCATCTTCGCCGGCACCTGGCCGAGATCGACGTCCGACCCATGGGCCGAGGTGCCGAAACCCGGCTTGGAGGCGACTTCGTTCATGTTAGTCATGGGACACCTTGGAGCGCGAGAATACAAAGCGGGCGACGAGGCTGAGCGCCAGTACGAACATGGTCAGGACGAACGCGCCGGCCCAGGCGAGGGTGTTGATGTCCGGGCTCGGGTCCTTCGTGTATTCGTAGATGACTTGCGGCAGGCTCGGCATCTTGTCGATCGGGTTGAACGTCATGAAGTTGTTGCCGAACGCCGTAAACAGCAGCGGTGCCGTTTCGCCACTGATGCGGGCGAGGGCGAGCAACACACCGGTGACAATACCCGACCGCGCGGCGCGGATCAGGATCTGCACGGTGAGCTTCCACTGCGGTACGCCGAGCGACAGCGCGGCCTCGCGCAGCGTGCCCGGCACCAGGCGCAGCATTTCGTCGGTGGTGCGCACGATGACGGGCAGGGCGATCAGGGCCAGTGCGATGCCGCCAGCGATGCCGGAGAAAGTCACGTCGCCATTGGTCAGCCACTTCGAGGGCAGCACGACGATGGTGTAGACGAACAGGCCCAGCACGATCGACGGCGCGGACAACAGGATGTCGTTGAGGAAGCGGATGGTCGGACCGAGTTTCGAGCGGCGCGAATATTCGGCCAGCCAGGTTCCCGCCATCACGCCGATCGGCGTGGCGATGAGGATGCCGATCACGTTGAGGATCAGGCTGCCGACCATGGCATTGGCCAGGCCGCCTTCCTCGCGGTAAGCGGTGATCTTGGTGAACAGCGCGGGCTTGAGGCCGGCGATGCCCTGGCTCAGTGTCTCCCAGAGGATCCACGCCAGGAAGAGCAGGCCGATGCCGGTGGCAACGACACTCAGGATCATCGCGACGATGTTCTTGATGCGGCGCGTGGTGTAGAGCGAGGCGGACATCAGGAGCCTTCCTTCGAAGCCAGGCGGCGAAGCATGAGGCGAGCGATCGTCAGCACGATGAAGGTCACCACGAAGAGCAGGAAGGCGATCGCCATCAGCGCCGACTTCTGCAGGCCTTCCGCCTCACCGAACTGGTTGGCGATGGTCGAGGCGATGGAGCTGCCGGTCTCGAGGATGGACGGCGTGAACTTGAACGTGTTGCCGAGGACGAAAGCCACGGCCATCGTTTCGCCCAGCGCACGGCCCAGGCCGAGGAAGATGCCGCCGATCACAGCGGTTCGGGTGTAGGGCACGACGATGTCCCAGACCACTTCCCATGTGCTGGAACCCAGCGCATAGGCGGACTCCTTCAGGCGGGTGGGTACGGTCTGGAAGACCTCACGCATCACCGAAGAGATGAACGGGATGATCATGATGGCGAGCACCAGGCCCGCCGTGAGCACGCCCGCGCCGAAGAACGGGTATTCGCTGGAAAAGAACTTGGCGATGAACGGTACGTGCTGGACCAGCCAGGAAATCTTGCCGTCCGGCGGATCCGCGCTGAGATTGTTCATCAGCCACGGCTTGATATACGTCGCGACGAACGGGGCGAAGATGAAAAGGCCCCACATGCCGTAGATGATCGACGGGATGCCGGCGAGCAGCTCGATGGCGGAACTGACCGGACCGCGCAACCAGTTCGGAGCGATCTCGGTAAGAAAGAGGGCGATGCCGAAGCTGACCGGCACAGCGAAGATGAGTGCGATGAGCGCGGTGGTCACCGTGCCCATGACCGGTACGAGGGCGCCGTACTGGTTGTTGGTCGGGTCCCAGGCAGAGCTGGTCAGGAAGCCCCAGCCGAAGGTGGCGAACGCATCACGACCCAGCCACAGGGTGGACGCCGCCGCGCCGACCAGTGACACCAGGACGATCAGGGCGCAGGTCTTGAGCAGCCCTCCGAACAGGCGGTCGTTGCGCGTATCCCTCGCGTTGCGCGCCGCTTCCTCCGCACGCGCGGTGGTAGGAGCGTTGCTGCTGACGGTCGCATGCATGATGAGTGCGTTTCCCCGGGCCTATGCAAAAGTGTGGGTCGCCGCTCCCTGGGGAGCGGCGACCCGGTTTCCTACTCTGGGCCGCTTATGTGTCAGCCGGCCTGTCGAGAAGGATCAGTTCTTGTACTCGGCAGCCCAGTAGGCTTCGATCTGCTTGACCAGCGTGTCCGGCAGGGCGACGTAGTCGAGCGAGGCAGCCTGCGACTGGCCGTTCTCCATGGACCACTTGAAGAAGTCGAACGCGACCTTGGTGTGCGAGGCGTTCTTGGACTTCTTGTACATGATGATCCAGGTCGTCGCCGTGATCGGCCATGCCTGGTCGCCCGGGGCATTGGTCATGATCAGGTTGAAGTCCTTGGCGCTCTTCCAGTCAGCCGTCGAAGCAGCAGCGGCGAAGGTGACGGCGCTCGGCTCGATCCACTTGCCGGCTGCGTTCTGCAGCTGGGTGTAGGAGATCGCGTTCTTCTTGGCGTAAGCGTATTCGACGTAACCGATCGAGCCCGGGATCTGGCGAACGTACTGCGAGACGCCTTCGTTACCCTTGCCGCCGACGCCGGCCGGCCACTCAACGGCGGTGCCGAACTTGACCTTGGACGCCCACTCCGGGCTGACCTTGGACAGGTAGTTGGTGAAGTTGAACGAGGTGCCCGAACCGTCCGAACGATGCACGACGGTGACCTTCACGTCCGGAATCTTGACGCCCGGGTTCAGGGCGGCGATGCGCGGATCGCTCCAGCGGGCGATCTTGCCCAGGTAGATGTCGGCGAGAAGGGCGCCGTCCAGCTTCAGCTGGCCAGCGGCCACGCCCTGCAGGTTGACGATGGGAACGATGCCGCCGACCACTGCCGGGAACTGGCCCAGGCCGAACTTGGCGAGGTCTTCGGCGCTCATCGGAGCGTCGGAGGCGCCGAAGTCGATGGTGCCTTCCTTGATCTGGGCGATACCTGCACCCGAACCGACGGACTGGTAGTTCAGCTTATTGCCCGTCTTCTCGGCGTACGTGGCGGACCACTTGGAGAGAACAGGGTAGACGAAGCTCGAGCCAGCGCCGGTGATGTCGGTGGCCTGAGCGGACATGCCGAACAGCGAAGCAGCGACCAACGCGGCGATGCGGAGTTTGCGTGTGAACACGGAGTAGTCCTCGGAAGAATGAGTGTCAGGCGAAGCCCGCCCGGGGCTGTATTCCAGCCCTGCCGTGTTGCAATGAGACGTACTGAATGTTTCAACTGGATGACAGCAGCCACTTTGCTGTCATATTCAGGAACTTACGAAATGTCTCAGACCGCGATCGGGGTCGTCTGGTCGCGCTCGAAGAGCTCCAGTCGGCGCCAGCGGTTCACGATTTCGCAGAACAGCTCGGCGGTGCGCTCGGCATCGTAGATGGCCGAATGCGCTTCGCGGCTGTCGAAGCTGAGGCCTGCGGCGAGCACGGCCTTGCTCAGCACGGTCTGCCCGTAGGCCAGGCCACCGAGAGTGGCAGTGTCGAAGCAGCTGAAGGGGTGAAACGGATTGCGCTTATGGCCCACCCGCCGCACCGCCGCATTAAGGAAGGCAAGGTCGAAGGCCGCGTTATGGCCGACCAGCACCGCACGTTGGCACTCCGCGGCTTTCACCGCCTCGCGCACCGCATTGAAGATGTGGTCCAGCGCCTGGCGCTCGGGCAGGGCGCCGCGGAACGGGTGATCCGGGTCGATGCCGGTGATTTCCAGCGAGCGCGGGTCGATGTTGGCGCCCGGAAAGGGCTCCACGTTTGCCGCCACGGCCGGCTGGGGCACGAGAAGCCCCGAAGGCTCCATCTTGACCGCGACCACGGCGATTTCCAGGAGCGCGTCCCGTTCGGAGTCGAAACCACCGGTCTCGACATCCACGATCACGGGAAGGAAGCCCCTGAACCGCCCGGCGATCGCCGTAGCGGTGCTGTTACTCGTCGTATCCATACCGCAAAGGATATCAGCCCGGGGCCTTATGAGGCGCTCGCGTTAAGCGGATGTACTCGTGTCGTCATTCTGTAACAAAAAAGGCATGGAACGGTAAGGCCAGCGGCTCATCCTTCGCGCCGTTGGCCCCGCTTGAGGTTTTTCGGACACAAAGATCTCAGGAGGGGGACAGGGGAAAACACTTAATCCATACCTAGCGGAGAAATCCCATGCGTTCCAAGTTGCTCACGGTGGCCATCGCTGCCGGTCTGGGCGTGACGAGCTTCTCGGCCCTCGCCGCGACTACCAAGTCGCAGCCGCCGGCTCGTGTCACGGTCGACGCCGCCACCCTTCAGCAGCTGCAGGCGCAGCTCGCCGCGCTCCAGGCCCAGGTCGCTGACCTCCAGGCCAAGCAGGAAGCCCAGGCTGACGCCCAGGTCGAGACCGCCAAGGCCGTCAACGACGTCCAGGTCGCTGCTACCAAGCCGACCGAAGACCTCTCGAAGAAGCTCGATGCGTTGAACAAGATCGTCGACAACACGAAGATCGGCGGCACGATGTTCTTCGACGCGACGAACCAGACGCACGACGAGAAGGTCGGTGCTGGCCCGAACGTCAAGAAGGACGGCCACGGTTCCACGAACGGCACCGGCTTCGACGTCAAGCGCTTCTACCTGACCGTCGACCACAAGTTCAACGACACCTGGTCGGCCAACCTGACCACCGACTTCAGCTACCAGTCGTCGCTGTCGTCCACCAGCCTGTTCGTGAAGAAGGCCTACGTGCAGGGCAAGTTCGATCCGCTCTTCACGGTCCGCTTCGGTGCGGCTGACATGCCCTGGATCCCGTTCGTCGAGAAGTGGTACGGCTACCGCTACGTCGAGAACACCATCACCGACCGTTCGTTCGAAGGTGGTCGTAGCGGTGGTACCGCAACCGCCGGCGGCGTTGGCGCGTTCGGCAACTCGTCCGACTGGGGTGTCCACGCTCTGGGTGCCACGACCGGCGACAACTCGGTCAACTACCAGGTGTCCGTCGTCAACGGTCGCGGCTACCGCAACCTGAGCCGCTCGAACAGCGTCGATACGGAAGCCCGCTTCGGCTACTCGCCGATCGAGCAGATGGTCATCGCCGTCGGTGGTTACTCCGGCAAGCGCGGCAACGACACCGAAGGCGGTGCTCCGACCCGTACGGCGACCCGCGGCGACGCGCTCGTTGCCTGGCGCGACTCGAACTTCGGCGCGGGTGTGGAATATTTCCACTCCCAGAACTGGGACGACATCCTGAAGTACGCCGGCACCGGTCCGGGCGTGGGCGCTGCGGCGGGCACGACCAAGGACAAAGCCGACGGCTACTCGGCATGGGCCGATTGGCACTTCTACGACCAGTGGGCGGTCTTCGCTCGCTATGACAACCTCGATTACAAGTACAACAACCTTGTCCAGGTTCAGGAAAAGATCAAGGACAAGTACTACAACGCCGGCGTCTCGTACGACGTGCTGAAGAACCTGAAGCTGGCGCTCGTCTACAAGCACAACAAGCTGGACGGCCCGTACGCCACCCCGTACCACTACAAGACCAACGAAGTGGGTTTCTGGGGCATGCTGAGCTTCTAACGAGCATCGGAACGGAGTTCTCCTCAAGGACGAACAAACGGCGGGCGCAAGCCCGCCGTTTTCTTTTGTCTGCGAATCGTCTCAGAGCCGCCGGATCCCTATGGACGTCTAATTCCTGAATCGCAGCCACCGGATTTATTGCGGAGAAATGCTGCAATCCATTGCGGCCCATCGCCTCCGGAGTTGCAATAGGCAGAAGTCTGAATTTGCTGCGTCGCCGCACTTGCGATTGTCACAATGCCTCGCGTACGTTCGGCGACATGGCTACGTCCCCGACATCCTTCCTGCGCCGCTTCGCGAGCACGTTCTTCGTGTTCATCGCGTTGTTCGTCGCATGCATGGGCGTCCAGGCCGTGCCTTGTGACCGTGACGCCGCTTACGACAGCACGCCCGGCCATGTAGTGGCCCTGGCTGCCGACGACGGCTCCGCGCCCGCCGAAGACAGCACGTTGCCCTCGCTTGAAGACAACAGCGGCGGCCTCGACGACACCTTCGATGTGCCCACCGAGCACGTGCTGACTGTGCCGCACCTTGTTGCCGCCAGCCATTCTGATGTGGCCCCGGCGCCGCACGCGCATCACCCCAGCCTCGACCTGCGCCCCCCTATCGCCGGCTGATCGAAGCTCGCGTGCGCGTCCTGCGCACGCCCTGTAACACCGAATCCATTCCCCTGCGTGCCGACACGAGTCGGTCGCCAGCGAGCGTGCGCGCTCGCCACCCTATCCTCGCTAAAGAGAGAGCATTGCCATGGAACGTCTCATCCAGGGTTTCGAAGAGTTTCGTCGTGACATGACCTCGGAGCACCGCGAACTGTTCGCGCGCCTTGCTTCCGTCCAGACGCCGCACACCATGTTCATCACCTGCGCGGACTCGCGCATCATGCCGGAGCTGATGTTCAACGCTCAGCCAGGTGATCTCTTCGTCTACCGTAATGTCGGCAACATCGTCCCGCCCTACGCACAGCACGTGAGCGGTGTGGTCGCCGCCATCGAGTACGCGGTCACTGCCCTCAACGTGCAACACATTGTCATCTGTGGCCATTCGGACTGCGGCGCGATGAAGGCCCTGCAGAATCCGGCCGCGCTCAAGGGCAAGCCGTCCGTCGAGCAGTGGCTGAAGCACGCCGACGTCGCCCGCTATGTGGTCGAGAAGAATCGTCCGACTATCCACGGTGCAGAAGGGTTGCGCTACCTCACCGAGGAGAACGTGGTGGGTCAGCTGGAGAACATGCGTACCTTGCCAGCCGTTGCAGCAGCGATGGCGAACGGCAGCCTGCGTATCCATGGCTGGATCTACGACATCGCGAAGACGGAGATCACCGCCTTCGACCCGATCGAAGGACGCTTCCGTCCGCTGGATTCGAGGGATTCCAACGTGCCCGATGCCACGCCGCATGCACGCTTCTCGACCCCGCAACCGATCGCGTCCGCCGCTTAAACCAGGAAGCTTTTCATGCGCGCTTATTTTTCCCAGGGCCTCTTTGGCCGCGACCTCCTAGGATCGGTGGTCGTCTTTCTTGTCGCTCTGCCGTTGTGCATGGGTATCGCGATAGCGTCGGGCATGCCGCCCAGCGCAGGGTTGATTTCCGGCATCGTCGGCGGCCTTATCGTAGGCGCCATCGCCGGCTCACCGCTGCAGGTCAGCGGGCCGGCGGCGGGCCTCGCGGTCCTGGTGTTCGAACTGGTGCGCGAGCACGGCGTGGCCGCCCTCGGTCCCGTCGTGCTGTTGGCCGGCCTGATCCAGGTTGTTGCCGGGTTGTGCAAGGTGGGCGTGTGGTTCCGCATGACCTCGCCGGCCGTCGTGGCCGGCATGTTGTCGGGTATCGGCATCCTCATCGTGGCGTCGCAGTCGCATGTGCTGCTCGACGCCATTCCCAAGGCTCGTGGCCTGGAGAATTTCGCCGCACTTCCCGCAGCGGCGTGGGAGTCGGTGACCGGCGCAGCCGAAGGGCAGGCCCCGGCGGCCCTGATGATCGGCCTCGGTACGATTGCCATCATGTTGTTCTGGGAGAAGCTGCGGCCTGCGAAGCTGCGCTTCGTCCCGGGCGCCTTGCTTGCGGTGGTCGCCATGACCCTGGCAGCGCAGTTCGGCGGCTTCGATGTCAAACGCGTGGATGTACCGGCGAACCTCTTCGCGGCGGTGAGCCTGCCGAGCATGGGCAGCCTGTTCGGCTTGTTCGATTCGTCGCTGCTGGTCGCAGCGGTCACCTTCGCCTTCATCGCCAGTGCGGAAACGCTGCTGTCAGCGGCGGCGGTCGACCGGATGCACAATGGTGTTCGTACCAACTACGACCGAGAGCTGACAGCGCAGGGCGTGGGCAACATGATCTGCGGTGTCCTCGGTGCGTTGCCGATGACCGGCGTGATCGTGCGCAGTGCCGCGAACGTTCAGGCCGGCTCGGCGACACGCATGGCGGCCATCATGCACGGCGCATGGTTGCTGGCCTTCGTCATGCTGCTGCCGTGGCTGATGCGGATGACTCCGGTCTCCTGCCTTGCCGGCATTCTTGTCTACACCGGCGTCAAGATGGTCAACCCGAAGCAGATCAAGGATCTCGCCGCTTACGGCAAGGGTACGGCGGCGGTTTACGTCGCAACGACAGTAGCCATCGTCGCGACCGATCTGCTCACCGGTGTGATCGTCGGCTTCGGCCTGTCGTTGTTCCGCCTCGCGCTGCTTTCTTCGAAGATGCGCATGGACGTGGAACACCATGACGAGCCGGGCAAGGCCACGCTCCATCTGGAAGGCTCTGCGACGTTCCTGAAAGTGCCGAGCATGGCGCGCACGCTGGCCACGGTGCCGCCGAACACGCGTCTGAGCGTCGTCATGGACCGCCTGCAACACGTGGACCAGGCGTCGCTGGAGCTGCTGCGCGAGTGGGGCCAGAACGCTTCCAAGCGCGGATGTGAGTTGGTGGTCGACTGGAAGGAGCTGAATCGCCGCGTCGAAGGTTCCCGCCAGGCCGCCTGATCCATGCGCTGACCCACCGGCAAATCGCTTCTGTAGGAGCCGATTCATCGGCGAACGGGCGTTGCTACGTAGCTACGCCTTATCGCCGATGAATCGGCTCCTACCGAGCAAGGTGTCGTCGGTTCGACGTGTGTTGCAAGAATACGAAAGCCGGCCTTAGTCAGGCTTTGTTTTTAGCTTGTACGCGCAGAGATCGATAATCGCGCAGCTCGGGCATTCCGGTTTGCGCGCCTTGCACACATAGCGCCCGTGCAGGATCAGCCAGTGGTGCGCGTCCTGGATGAACTCCTTCGGGATCACCTTCTCCAGCTTGTCTTCCACCTTGCGCACGTCGGCGCCCGGCGCGAGGCCAGTACGGTTGGCGACGCGGAAGATATGTGTGTCGACGGCGATGGTCGGCTGGCCGAAGGCGGTATTGAGCACTACATTGGCGGTCTTTCGTCCCACGCCTGGCAGCTCTTCGAGGGCTTCGCGCGATTGCGGTACTTCACCGTCGTAGCGGTCGACCAGGATCTGGCTCATGGCGATCAGGTTCTTCGCCTTGTTGTTGTAGAGCCCGATGGTGCTGATGTAGGTCTTGAGCTTGTCGACGCCCAGGTCGAGGATTTTCTGCGCCGTGTTCGCTACCGGGAAGAGCTTGCGCGTGGCCTTGTTTACGCCAACGTCGGTGGCCTGTGCCGAGAGTGCGACAGCGGACAGCAGTTCGAAGGGCGTGGTGTATTCGAGTTCGGTTTTCGGGTGCGGGTTCAGTTCGCGAAGACGGCTGAACATCTCGATCACATCGGCCTTTTTCATGGGCTGTCCTTTTTCCGCGCCTTGGCGCGCGCGAGGGCTTCGAGTACGGCGTTTCGCGCGGTCGGTGCCGCGACGTCACTCTTGCTGGTGGCGAGCCGTTCGTCACGCGCGGCGCGCTCCCGACCCAGGCGTGCCTCGCGACGCGTGAAGTGGATGCGTGCGGCGTCGGCGTAACGGCGGTCGTCGGCCTGGGCCAGTGGCATGGGATCCAGCGTGATGCAATCGACCGGGCAGGCGGGAACGCACAGCTCGCAGCCCGTGCAGAGGTCGCTGATCACCGCATGCATCAACTTCGCCGCACCGACGATCGCATCGACCGGGCAGGCCTGGATGCACTTGGTGCAGCCGATGCAGTCCGCTTCGATCACGCGTGCCAGCGTGCGCGGCTTTTCGACGCCGCGAGAGGTGTCCAGCGGGACGACAGGGCGATCCAGCAGGGCGGCAAGGCGCGCGATACCGACATGGCCGCCCGGCGGGCAGCGGTCGATGCCGGCCTCGCCCGCGGCGATGGCGTCAGCGTAGGGACGGCAGCCATGGAAGCCGCACTGCTCGCATTGGGTCTGCGGGAGCAGTGCGTCGATCCGGTCGGCGAGCGTTGGCGTCATGGCTGGCGCGTTGCCGAAGGGTGGATCAGCGAACGGTGGCGCCCGGCGCCGCGCCCTGGTCGGCGTCGAGCAGGAACAGGTCCGCGCCACCATCGCCCGCCGAGAGGATCATCCCTTCGGAGAGGCCGAAGCGCATCTTGCGCGGCGCGAGGTTGGCGATGAAGACGACGTTGCGACCGATCAGCTTTTCGGGCTCGCCATAGGCCGCGCGGATACCCGAGAAGATCTGGCGCTTGCCCAGCGGGCCAGCATCGAGTTCGAAGCGCAGCAGCTTGTCGGATCCGTCGACGAATTCGCAGGCCAGTACCTTGCCGATGCGCAGGTCGAGCTTGGCGAAGTCGTCGATGGAAATGGTGGCGGCCGTCTCGGCGGTGGGGGCGGTATCGGTCATGGGCTGGGTGGCTTCTTTGGACTTGAACGGTTTCTTGGCGGCAGGCGCATTCGCCTTGACCTGCTCGGCGGGCGTCAGCGATTCCTTCGATGCATCGACCATGGCTTCGATCTTTTTCGGATCGAGGCGGCCGAACAGCGGTGTGAAGGCGTTGACGGTGTGGCCATGCAGTTCACGGCGGGCGTCGGCGAAACTGTCGACCGGTGCGCCCAGGAAAGCCTCGGCAGCGGCGACGGTCGTCGGCAGGATCGGCTTGAGCATGCCGGACAGCAGGCGGAAGGCGTTGATCGCGAACGAGCAGACCTGCTGCAGTTCGTCGCGGCGCGCCTCGTCCCGTGCAATGACCCAGGGGGCCTTGGCGGCAATATAGCCGTTCACGGCATCGGACATGGCGACGAAGCGACGCGAGACTTCGGCGAAATCATCCGCGTCGTAAACCGTCTCGATGCCGTCGTACTGGGCGAGCAGGTCGAGCCAGATCGCCTGGGCTTCGTCGTCGAAACGATCGGCCAGCTTGCCGGCGAAATGCGTATGCAGGAACCCGGCGGTGCGGCTGGCGATGTTCGCCCACTTGCCGACGAGGTGCGAGTTGACGCGATCTTCGAACGACTTCAGGTCGAGATCGACATCGACCGGCGTGGCGCTGAGCATCGTCGCGAAGTAATAGCGCAACGCTTCCGGATCCAGGCCTGACGCTAGGTATGTGCGTGCCTGGATGAAGGTGCCGCGCGACTTCGACATCTTCGCGCCGTTCACTGTCAGGTAGCCATTGACGTGTAGTGCCGTCGGCACGCGCATCTTCGCGCCATGCAACATCGCCGGCCAGAACAGGCCATGGAAGTTGATGATGTCCTTGCCGACGAAGTGGTGCATCTCGGCCGTGCTGTCCGGGCCGAGGAAGTCGTCGAAGCGCAGGTCGGTGCGGTCGCAGAGCGCCTTGAAGGAAGCCAGATAACCCACCGGCGCGTCGAGCCAGACATAGAAGAACTTGCCGGGCGCGTCGGGAATCGGGAAGCCGAAGTAGGGCGCATCGCGGGAGATGTCCCAGTCGCGCAGGCCGCCGTCGAGCCACTCGGCAAGCTTCGCGGTGACACCGCTGTTGGCGACCGGCTTTCCACCGGTGAGCTTGCCCGCGAACCAGTCGCGCAGCAGCTGCTCGAACTTGCCCAGTTCGAAGAAGTAGTGCTCCGAGTCGCGCAGGATCGGCGTCGCGCCGGACATCACCGAATAAGGGTTGATCAGGTCGGTGGGCGCATACGTGGCGCCGCAGTTCTCGCAGTTGTCGCCGTACTGGTCGGGCGTGCCGCAGTTCGGGCAGGTGCCCTTGATGTAGCGGTCCGGCAGGAACATGTCGCGCTCGGGATCGTACAACTGCTGGATGTCGCGACGGGCGATGTAACCGGCGTCGCGCAGACGCGTGTAGATCGAGGTCGCGAGTTCGCGATTCTCGGGCGAGTGCGTCGTGTGGTACTGGTCGTAGCTGAAGTGGAAGTCGGTGAAGTCCGCTTCGTGACCCGCGCGGATGTCCGCGATGTAGTCCTCCGGCGTCTTACCGACCTTCTCGGCCGCGAGCATGATCGGCGTGCCGTGGGCGTCTTCACCGGCGACGTACCACACCTCGTTGCCCTGCATGCGATGCGCACGCGCCCAGATGTCGGCCTGGATATAGCCGAGCATGTGGCCCAGGTGCAGCGGGCCGTTGGCGTAGGGTAGGGCGTTCGTTACGAGTATGCGGCGGGCCATGATTCGCGCGGTCGGCTGATGGACCGGGGATTATGGCATGTAGGAAATGTGGGAGCCGCTCCAGCGGCGAAACGGACATGTGGGAGCCGCTTCAGCGGCGAAAAGCCAACGGAGCGGTTTAGCCGCGACGCCAATCGCCGATAAATCGGCTCCCACAAAAAGCCCTGCTTTAGTCGGCCCGGACCCATTCCTGGCTGCGGCCGATCAGCGAGAAGCCGATGTAGCCGTGGACGTCGAGCTTCTTGCCGCCGTCGACCAGCTTCACCGTGACCTTGTAGATCTTGCCCTTGGCCGGGTCGAGGATCTGGCCGCCGGACCATTCGTCGCCGTCCTTCTTCAGGCCCCACATGATGGTCATGCCTTCGATCGGCTTGTCTTTGCGCTCGCCGTCGCACTTCTTGCAGACCGGATGGATGTCGGTCGGGTCGTCGGGCTTGAGTACCTGGAGCACCTTGCCCTGGAGCAGGCCGCCGTTATCGGTGATCTCCACGATGGACTTCACCTGGTGGGTGTCGTCGTCGATGGTCTTCCACTTGCCGACCGGCGTGTCGGTGGCGGCCAGGGCGGGGAGGGCGCTCGCGGCAAAGGCGAGGGCAAAGGTGGCGCGGATCAGCGGCTTCATGTGTTGCGGGGCTCCCCATACGGTCAGGTATGGCCGGAGCCTGACGAGGCGCGTTGCGGGCGTCAAGCTGCAACGCGCCAGAGGGCGGCCCTGACGGGCAAGCCCGGCGGGAGCGGGCACGCACTGGCATAATGGGCGATCTTCGATTTTGCTCAAAACTCCTCATGACCCAGCTCACCGAAACCCTCGTACGCGGTCTGCTCGATCGCGTCATCGACCCTCATTCCGGTCAGGCGCTGAGCGCCGCGGTTCGCGCCGTGGGCGTGGACGGCAGCCGCGTGTCGGTCGATATCCAGCTTGGCTACCCGGCCGTGGGCTACGTGGAGAGGGCCGCCGCCGAGGCGAAAGCGGCGCTGGAAGCCGATCCGGCCATCGACGCGGCGGCTGTGTCGGTCACCTGGCGCGTCCACGCGCATAAGGTGCAGGGCCAGCTGGCGCCCCTGCCGGGCGTGAAGAACATCATTGCCGTCGCGTCGGGCAAGGGCGGCGTGGGCAAGTCCACCGTCTCGGTCAACCTCGCCCTGGCCCTCGTAGCCGAAGGCGCCACGGTGGGCATCCTCGACGCTGACATCTACGGCCCCAGCCAGCCGCGCATGCTCGGCCTGACCGGCAAGCCCAGCTCGCCGGACGGCAAGAGCATCGTGCCGATGCGTGCCCACGGCCTGCAGGCCATGTCGATCGGCGTGCTGATCGAAGAGGACACGCCAATGATCTGGCGCGGCCCCATGGTCACCCAGGCCCTGATGCAGCTGCTGACGGATACCCGCTGGGAGGAGCTCGACTACCTCATCATCGACCTGCCCCCGGGCACGGGCGACATTCAGCTGACCCTGTCACAGAAGGTGCCGGTCTCCGGCGCGATCATCGTCACGACCCCGCAGGACATCGCCTTACTCGACGCCCGCAAGGCGTTGGGCATGTTCCGCAAGGTGGAAGTGCCGGTGCTGGGTGTGGTCGAAAACATGGCTACGCACATCTGCTCGAACTGCGGCCACGAAGAGCACATCTTCGGTCAGGGCGGCGGGGCGCGCATGGCGGCAGAGGCTGGCATCCCCTACCTGGGCGACCTGCCGCTGGATATCCGCATCCGGCAGCAGTCGGACGAGGGCAAGCCCACGGTGGCGGCCATCCCCGACTCCGACCTGACGGCCCGCTACCGCGCCATTGCGCGCTCGACGGCGGCCCGGCTGTCGTTGCAGGCCCGCAACAAGGCCATTTCCTTCCCCAAGATCGTCATCCAGAACACGTAAGTGGCGTGTTCGACGGCGTTCCTATACCTTTCCGGCTCCAGCGAGGGAGATCAGTTAGTGAGCATCAAGTCCGACAAGTGGATCCGCCGCATGGCCGCGGAGCACGGCATGATCGAGCCGTTCGCGCCTGGCCAGGTCAAAGAGCGCGACGGCCAACGCCTGGTGTCCTATGGCACGTCCAGCTATGGCTACGATGTCCGCTGCGCTGCCGAGTTCAAGGTGTTCACGAACATCAACTCAACCATCGTCGATCCGAAAGCCTTCGACGAGCGCAGCTTCGTCGACGTGCATTCGGATGTCTGCATCATCCCGCCGAACTCGTTCGCACTGGCCCGCACGGTTGAGTACTTCCGTATTCCGCGCCAGGTACTGACGATCTGCCTGGGCAAAAGCACCTATGCCCGTTGCGGCATTATCGTGAACGTGACGCCGCTGGAGCCGGAGTGGGAAGGTCACGTGACCCTGGAGTTCTCGAATACCACGCCGCTGCCTGCCAAGATTTACGCCAACGAAGGCGTCGCTCAGATGCTCTTCCTCGAATCCGATGAGGAATGCGAAGTTTCTTACGCCGATCGCGGTGGCAAGTACCAGGGACAGCGCGGCGTCACGCTTCCGAGCACCTGAACGGCTCTTCACGTCGCAGACGCGCCCGACACGGGCGCGGGTTAAACTCGCCCCTTCCACGCCTTATTGAATGCACGGAGACACGCATGATCCGAGTTCCCACCCTGATGGCCCGCGCCGCCGCGGCGATTCTTCTCGCCAGCATGCTCGTGCTTGCCGGCTGCCACAGTGGCGCCTCGAAGAATGACCACATTGCCACGACGCAGGGTCAGTTCGACTACACCATCAAGGCGTACAAGAGCGGCCAGTTCATTGTCGACGGTGCCGTGCTCTCGGCCGCCGATACCGGCAGCCACTTCGCCTACCTGAAGGACCAGGGCAAGCTGCCCAAGACCGTCCTCGTGCTGCCCAGCGACGACTCGAAGATCCGTGACAACCATCTCGGCTTCATGGCTCGCATGGCGCTGGATTACAACTTCGCCGTTTACTACGACAAGAAGGGCGAGCTGGTTCGCCTGAACGCCGTTGAGTCCGAGGCTCGTCAGCTGGAAGACACGCCGAACAAGGGCGCCCTGCCTGATCGCATGGCAGGTAAGGAAGCCTCCAGCAGCCCGTATGACACGCAGAACGGTGGTGGCGGCAACGTCCAGCCGGGCGGCCAGCGCTAACCCCTAGGGGTTACCGTTCCGCAAAAAACGAGCCCTGCTCGCGACCGCTTTCAGCGGCTCGCCGCAGGGCTTTTTCTTTGGAGCCCAGGTGACCCTGCTTTCGCTTGGTAGGAGCCGATTCATCGGCGATCCCTAACCGTGTCGCAACCCCCATCGCCGATGAATCGGCTCCTACGAGAGCGCTGGCGCGAGACGTTGGCGGATGGCATCGATCAGGCGCTCTGCCTCACCCGCGGCATAGGGCTCGGAACTGCCCGACCCCCACACAGGCCCCGGCCACGCGGCGTCGCCCTCACGGCGCGCCACCACGTGGACGTGGAGCTGCCGCACGATATTGCCCAGGGCGCCGATGTTGAGCTTGTCGCAGGGCGTAACGGCCCGGAGCGCGGCGCTGGCGGCGTCGACTTCCCGCCAGAGCAGGGCGCGATCGCCCTCCGTCAGGTCCGAGACCTCGACCCTGCCTGCGAGGCGAGGCACCAGGACCAGCCACGCGAAGCGGCTGTCCCGGATCAGCAGGACGCGGCAGAGCGCCAGGTCGCCGACCACAAGGGTGTCGCCAGCGAGACGGGCATCGAGTTCGAACGGTGTGCTCACGCCAGTTCGCGCGCAAAGAACGACAGGGTGCGCTCCCAGGCCAGCTTCGCGCTGGGCTCGTCGTAGCTGCCGCGCACGTCGCAGTTGAAGCCGTGATCGGCGGGGTAGACCCAGGTGTCCATCTCCGGCTTCAGCTCGCGGTGCTTTTCCACCATCTCCGGCGGGATCGAGTGGTCGCGTTCGCCGAAGTGGAAAATGACATTGGCCCTGGCCGGCTCGGTCAGGAAGGGCAGGTTACGCGAGCCGTAGTAGCTGGACGAGGGCAGGCCAAGGCGCAGGGCCGCCAGCGCGGCCACGGTGCCGCCCCAGCAGTAGCCCACCGTGCCCACCTTGACCTTGTACTGGTCGGCGATGAGGGCGGCGGCGATACCGACATCCTGCAGGGGGCGCAGGAGGCCGAGTTCGGAGATGTATTTCACGCCCTTCTGCATGCCGTCCTGGTCGTAGCCGAGCTCCACGCCCGTCTGCACCGGGTCGAACAGGGCAGGAGCAATGGCGACATAGCCCTCGGCGGCAAAGCGGTCGGCCACGCTGCGGATATGGGCATTGACCCCGAATATCTCCTGGATCACGACGACACCACCCTTGGGCTTGCCTTTCGGCTCGGCCAGGTAGGCGTCCATGCTCTCGTGAGGGCGGGAGGTATCGAGGATTAGCGTGCGGCCCATGGGGTGGGTCTCCGTGGCTGTGAGAAAGGTCCCCAAGCGTAACCGGCGGAGAGTGTCCATGGTGTGGCGGCGAGAGATGAGCGAAGCTGCGTACCTGCCATGTCCGCTTTCGACCCACAGCGGACGTCGACGAAAGCCTGATCGGGGATCAGACATTGGAACTTCTGCCACAAGAGAAAGAGCTCCTCCGCAGAATCGATGAAGTCCTCCACTACGTGTGGGATCCGATCGGCGTCGCCGGCGTCCCCCAAGCCAGGGACGAGTATGAAAGCTATGTCCCCCATGTGTTTCAGCTTCTCAAGGGCACGGAAGACGGAAAGGATGTCGCCGATTATTTGCTTTGGTTGAGCACGGAGCACATTGGAATGGGGCCTAACCCAAGTCACGATGCCGAGGTGGTTGACGTACTCCTGGCATGGCGCGATCACCTTACTGAGTGAGCTCAAAAGGGTGGCTGCACGGGCCGGGAAGCGCGCGGCAACGCTGAAGCGTTGAAGCCAGCGTGTGGGCATGCCGAAGCCATGTAGGAGCCGATTCATCGGCGATCCCCGCGGCAGCGGCCAGGGGGGGCGAGCACCCTATCGCCGATGAATCGACTCCTACCCAGCGGGCCCGGATACAGCCGGAAGGGGCGTGAAGGACCGCCCGGCCCTGCGGCCGTCAACCCGCTATAATGCTCGGCTTCCTACACCCCGGTACCCACGGCAATGTCCCAGGCCGCACCCAAAGTCGGTTTCGTCAGCCTCGGCTGTCCGAAAGCGCTCGTCGACTCCGAACGTATCCTCACGCAGCTCAAGGTCGAGGGCTACGAGATCGTCCCGAGCTACGGCGAGGCCGATGCCGTGGTGGTGAACACCTGCGGCTTCATCGACTCCGCTGTGCAGGAATCGCTGGACGCGATCGGCGAAGCGCTGCACGAGAACGGCAAGGTTATCGTCACCGGCTGCCTCGGCAAGCGTTCGGAACTCATCCGCGAAAGCTATCCGGATGTGCTCTCGATCAGCGGACCGCAGGACTACGCCAGCGTGATGAGCGCGGTGCATCAGGCCATCCCGCCCACGCGCAACAAGTTCCTCGATCTGGTACCCGACATCGGCGTGAAGCTCACGCCCAAGCATTACGCGTACCTGAAGATTTCCGAAGGCTGCAATCACCGTTGCAGCTTCTGCATCATCCCGTCGATGCGCGGCGATCTCGTCAGCCGTCCGGTCGACCAGGTGCTGATGGAAGCGGAGAAGCTGGCCAAGGGCGGGGTGAAGGAGTTGCTCGTCATCTCGCAGGACACCAGCGCATACGGTGTGGATGTCCGCTACGCCGAGCGCGAATGGCGCGGCAAGTCGTATCGCACGCGCATGACGGAACTCTGCGAAGGGCTGTCGGAACTCGGCATCTGGACGCGCCTGCACTACGTCTACCCGTACCCGCACGTCGATGAAATCATGCCGCTGATGGCGGACGGCAAAATCCTTCCGTACCTCGACATTCCGTTCCAGCACGCCAGCCCGCGCATCCTCAAGCTGATGAAGCGCCCGGGCAATGTCGACAAGACGCTGGAGCGTATCCAGAACTGGCGTCGCCAGGTGCCGGATCTCACCATTCGCAGCACCTTCATCGTTGGCTTCCCGGGCGAGACCGACGCGGAATTCCAGGAACTGCTCGGCTTCCTTCGCGAAGCCGAACTCGATCGCGTCGGTGCGTTCGCCTACTCGCCGGTGGACGGCGCAAAGGCCAACGATCTTCCCGGCCAGATCGACGAAGAGCTCAAGGAAGACCGCCTCGAGCAGTTCATGGCGGTGCAGGCGGAGATCTCCGCGGCCAAGCTGCAACGCAAGGTCGGCAGCACGATCAAGGTGCTGATCGACGAGATCGATGCCGACGGTGCCTGGGGTCGTTCCAGCGCCGATGCGCCGGAAATCGACGGTGCCGTGCGCATCGACGATGGCCAGATGCTCAAGCCGGGTCAGTTCGTCGACGTGCTCGTGGAAGAGGCCGACGCACACGACCTTTACGGTCGTCTGGCGTAAGTCCCATGCGGTATGTGGCGCCCTCGCGTGACACGCTAGAGCGAAGCGTGCTCGTGTCGCCGCCACTATCGCAGTGGAACGACTTCACCGCGTTGATCGATGGGCTCGCGTGGCCCACGATCGACGCGCTGAATGCCTTACTGCCGGAGACATCGGGCGTGCGTTTCGTGACGCAGGACCCCGCGCTCCTCGCGGATGGCCTTCATTACGAAGAGCGCATCGCGCGCCACGGCGCCATCGCCACCCGCCCCGAAAACTGGCACGACCTGTTCAACGCCTTCGTCTGGCTTCGCCATGGCGCGCTCAAGCGTGCACTGAATGCGCGGCAGATCGCCGAGATCGCGGTGATGGGCGCACGGCAGCGCTCGCGCGCGCAGTGCGCGCTGACGCACTTCGACGAGGCCGGGATGGTGGTGACGTTGCAGGATCCGGCCATGCTCGCTGCGTGGGATGTGCATGACTGGCACACCCTGCTATGGACGCACCGGGAGGCGTGGCTCGACGGCCGGGCCCGCGTGGAGATATTCGGCCATGCGCTGCTCGAACATGCGCTGACGCCGGACAAGCTGCTCGTCGGCAAGGCACTGGTGGTAATGGGCGAGGGCGACGCCAAGGCGGTCTGCGCCCGTGCGATTGCTGCCGGCAAGGTGCTCAACGATCCACAGGAGCTGCGCCCGTTACCCGTATCGGGCGTGCCAGGCTGGCATGTGGGCACCGCCGTGGAGTCGTTCTACACGACGGCGCCGTGTTTTCAGCCCTTGCGCGCAGGCAGGACGTATCCTGCGCCGTTGGTAAACCGGTAGGTCTGGATCGGCGGGCCTAGATCAGGCCATGGTCGCGGACATACTCGCCCAGCAGGCTGTCGTGATCCACGCCGAGCTTGCGCATGGCGTCACGTTTCTGCCGGCTGATGGTTTTCACCGACTTGCCTTCCTGGTCGGCGATCTGCTGTAGCGACATGCCCTGGACGAACATGCGGATGACGTCCACCTCGCGTGGCGACAAGGGCGTGCCGGGCATCGCCACGGACGTTTCGTCGGCCTCGTTGAGGATGTCGAGCAAGGTTTCGCTGAGGTAGGTTTCGCCGTCGTGCACGGCACGCGCGGCGGTCGCCAGCTCATCCATCGGCGCCCGCTTGTCGATGATGCCGCGTGCGCCGCGGCTGAGCATGGACTGCAGCGCGGCGGGGCGATTGATCATCGTCAGGACGACCAGGGCGACGTGCGGAAATTTCTTCGTGATCGTCTCGAGCAGGGGGAATCCATCGTCCTGCCGATCGCTCGGCATGAGAAAATCCGTAATGACGACATCGCATTCGTGCTCTGCGAGCATGCTCAAAAGCTCGTCCGCTGCCTTGGCCGCACCGACGACCTCGATGTGCGCATTCTCCAGCGCAAGCCTTCCCCCAACCAGAACCAGGGGGTGATCGTCTGCCAGAATGACCTTGAGTGGCATGCCTTGTGTTCTCCTGTTGGCGTGTCAACGCGGCGTATAGAGCTGATTATGCCTATGAAGTTCCCCTGACGAAGCCTGTGACGTGATTCGACGAATCCTCCTGTTAATACTGGTTGTGCTCGCGGGCCCGGTCTCGGCCATGCCCGATACGCCGCTGCCGCCTGAAGACCGCGAATGGCTACGCCACCATCCGGTGCTCACGGTGGGCGCCTATCGCGAGGGCTATCCGCCGTTCGAAGAACTGCGCGAGGGTGAGCTGGAGGGGTTGGGCCCGGACTATCTGCACGAGATCGCGGGGGAGCTCGGGGTGACCCTGCAGACCCGCACCTACGCTACGTGGCCAGAGTTGCTCAAGGCGCTGGCCCGCGGCGACATCGATGTCGCTACCTCCGTGACGCCGCTGGAAAAAGGCATGCCCGGCATCCGCGTGGGTGCCACGTATTTCGAGTCGCTGCCGGCGCTGGTCGAGCGGATCGACGTGCCGATCATTCATCGCCCGGGCGAACTGAGCGGCAAGCGCCTTGCGGTACATACCGGCTATTTCGATATCGGCGCATTGCGTCGCGAGCTGCCTGAGACGACGCTGGTGGAGACCGGCACAACCGCGGAGGCACTTGCGCTGGTGCGTTCCGGCGCCGTCGCCGCCTATATCGATAACCCCTACTCGGCACGCGAGTTCGTCGCCCGGCTGGGGCTCGAGAACGAACTGCGTGTTGGAGGGCCACTGGCGCTCCCGATCAGTGCGCTCGCGTTCGCTGTGCCTGCCGATCGCGCGCCCCTGGGGGACGCCATCGACCATGCCCTTGGTGAACTCACCGCAGCCGACCATGGCCGCCTGCGTGCGCGCTGGGTCGGTCGCGATATTGCTCCCCGGCCTCGCCAGGACGGCATCCCGCTAAGCGAGCGCGAGAAGGCCTGGCTGGCGGCGTTGCCACCGCTGCGGTTGGGTGTCGACCCGAGCTACGCGCCTTTCAGCCTGATCACCGGACAAGGTGAGGCCGAAGGTCTTTCCCTCGACTACGTACGTGAGATCGCCGCGGAGTTGGGCATCCGGATCACCCAGGTGCCCAGCGAAAACTGGGCCGGTACGGTCGACCGGGTGAAGAAGGGCGAAGTCGATCTCGTCGCCGCGATCAATCCGCAAAGCGCGACGTTTCCCATCCTCGAAGCCAGCGTTCCCTACCTCGACTTCCCGATCATGATCGTCACCCGCGAAGGCGCGCCGACGATTGCCGGCCGTGACGACCTCGCGGGCAAGCGCGTGATCGCCAACATGACGCGCGAGCCGATCCGGCGCCTGCTGGGACGGATTCCGGGCGTCCAGGCCATTCCGGTGGACACCGAAGCCGAAGGCTTGCGCCGGCTTGCGGCCGGCGAAGGCGACGCCTTCGTCGGCAACCTCGCCTCGGTCGACTACCTGATCCGCGAGAACTTCCTTGGTCAGCTGAAAGTCGCTGCCCCCACGGGCGAGTCGGAAGCCATCGCGATCGGCGTCCGTCGCGAACTGGCACCGTTGCTCCCGCTGGTGAACCGCGTACTGGTGAACCTGCCGACGCATCGCCAGCAGGAGATTCGCAATACCTGGTTCGCGTCGCATTACGTGGTCGGTCCGACGTGGCGGGAGGTGGCCGGGCGCGTGCTGCCTTTCGTCGCGGTCCTGCTGTTCTCGCTCATTGCGATCAGTTACGCCTACCTGAACCTGCGTCGGGAGACGCGCCGTCGCGAGCGCACGGAACGGCGTCTGGCCGAAGTCACCGCCCATGTGCCGGCCGTGGTCTATGAAGCCCTGCGTGGTACGGATGGCAGCTATGCGATGACTTACGTCGGCGGCGATCCGCAGCGTGTGCTAGGTATGGAACCTGCCGAAGTGCTCGGCGGTGGTGAGGCCATGCTGGCGCCCATCCCGCCCGAGGATCGGGAAGCGCTGCGCGCGGCCTTCGAGCGCTCGGCACGTGAGCTCGCACCGTTGCACGTGACGGTGCGCGCGCAGATCGGCGGCCGTGTGCGCTATCTCAGTTCGGATGCCGTGCCACTGGCCGCTGCCGACGGTACGGTGCGCTGGAACGGCTACTGGGTGGACGTCACGGCGCAAGAGCAGGCAGCCCGGGGCCTCGCGCACGCACGCGACGAGGCCGAAGCCGCGACGCGTGCGAAGAGCGACTTTCTCGCCACGATCAGTCACGAAATCCGTACGCCGATGAACGGCGTGATCGGCTTGCTCGACGTGCTCGAACGCACGCGGCTGGATACGGAGCAGCGCAAGATGGTTTCCACCATCGAGCACTCGGCGGAGGCCTTGCTGCACATCCTCGACGATGTGCTCGATTTCTCCAAGATCGAGGCGGGGCATCTCACCTTCGAGCCGCGGCCATCCGATCCTCGCAGCATCGTCGAAGGGGCGGTGGCGATCCTCGCGGCGCAGGCGGAAGCGAAGGGGCTGACGTTGCAGACCCGCTTCGACGAGGCGCTTGCGGCCGGTGTTCTGGTGGATGATGGGCGGCTGCGTCAGGTGTTACTCAACCTCATCGGTAACGCCATCAAGTTTACGGGTTCGGGCAGCGTCGACGTGGAAGTGCGGGTCGATGAAGCACTCGCCTCGAGCCAACGCCTGCGTTTCATCGTTACCGATACCGGTATTGGCATTCATGCCGCCAAGCTGCGCCATGTGTTCGCGCCTTTCAGCCAGGCTGAGTCGTCGACTACACGTCGGTTTGGCGGCACGGGCCTGGGTCTGAGTATCTCGCGGCGCCTGATCGAACGCATGGGCGGTCACATCGCCATCGACAGCGAGCCGGGGCAGGGCACGACGGTGACCGTGACGCTGGATCTTCCCATCGCGGAGCTACCGTTACCCACGGCCGACATGCGCGCCGACCTGCCCTTGCCGACGCGAGCGCTCCGTGCCGGCGCGCGCATTCTTCTGGCCGAAGATCATCCGGTGAACCAGGCCCTTGTGCGCGTGCAACTGGGCATGCGCGGCTATACGTGTGACGTGGTCGAGGATGGCGTAGCGGCGATCGAGGCGATGGAAGCGCAGTCCTATGACCTTCTTCTCGTGGATTGCCACATGCCGCGTATGGATGGTTATGCGGTGGCGCGTGAAGTACGTCGCCGCGAAGCCGGTACCGGGCGTCGTCTCGCTATCGTCGCCATGACGGCGGACGCGCGTGCCGACCAGCGCGAGCTTTGCCTGGCGGCTGGCATGGATGATCTGTTGCGGAAGCCGATCCGGCTGGAAGCGTTCCACGACGTCGTGGCGCGTTGGCTGGAAGAGGGCGCGTTGGCCGAGCCGGTGATCGACATGGCGCGTCTGCGACGTGCGTTCGGTTCGGACGAGAACGTTGCCAGCGTCATTCGCGCCGGCGTGGACGCGACGCGGGAGGCCTTGGACCGCCTGCCGGATGTGATCGAACGCGCCGACCGCGATGAAGTCGCGGGGTGGATTCATCATGTGCTTGGCGGGGTGAATGTGTTCGGGCCGTCGAAGGTTGCCGTGGACGGCGAGCGGATGGAACTGGCGCTGCGGGAAGGGGGCGATGTCGATCGCGATGAGGTGGGGGTGTTCGCGCGGGAAGTAGGGGGGTTCACCGATGGACTGGAGCTCGTGGCCAGCCGGTTGGGTATTGCTTCGTAGCCTTCGCCGATGAATCGGCTCCTACCAGGCAGGTCATCGCACCCTGCAGGTCACCGAACCCTGCAGGTCACCGAACCCTGCTGGGTAGGAGCCGATTCATCGGCGATGGCCGCGGCAGCGGCCGCACTGGCCGTCAGGTGTACTCGACGGCCAACACCGCGAACCGCGTACGCCCACCCGGCAGATCGGCGTCGAACTCATCGTCGACGCGCTTCTTCAACACCGCGCGCGCCATCGGCGAATCGATGCTGATCCATCCCTTCCGGGCATCCGTCTCGTCCGGTCCCACGATGCGGTAGCGCACCGTCTCACCGGTCTCGACGTTCTCGATGTCCATCGTCGCGCCGAAGAAGACAGCGTCCCGCTGCGAGGCGACAGCCTCGACCACCTGCAGTACCGGAATACGTTTGCTCAGGTAGCGCGCACGGCGATCGATCTCGCCGAGCTGCTTCTTTCGATAGGTATATTCCGCGTTTTCGGAGCGGTCGCCTTCCGCCGCCGCTGCGGCCAGCGCCTTGACGACCTCGGGTCGCACGGTGTGCCAGAGATGGTCGAGCTCACTCTTCAAGCGCTCGAAGCCGTCACGCGTGATGATCGCCGTCGACGAGGGCGCAGGTGGACGCCAGCGACTCATGTCGACACCTTGCGCATCGTGCCGAGGGTATCGAGCAACGCCTCGATGTCGACACGGAGCGGATGATCGGGATACGCGGCCAGCAGTTGTCGTCCCAGTGCGGCCGCTTCGGCGGGCTCACGCTGGCGTTCGTGCATGCGCAGGGCGAGCAGGCCGTAGTGGGGTGCGCCCATGTCGCCGGGCCAGCTACGCAGGTAGCCAAGCGCGAGGTGGAGGGCGAGGCGGGTCATCCCGCCGTGGGCCGCCGTGTCCGCAAGAGGTCCGCAGGTAAGCGTGGCATCGGGAAGAAAGACAGGATCGACGTCGATGCAGTCCTGGACCACGCCGAGCGCGCGACGCTCTTCCCGCGCCTGGACGAGTGCGGCGATCCATATCTGGCCATGCACGAGCAGCTCGGGAAGGCGACCCTGCACGCGCAGCAGTTCGCGATAACGCGTGTGCATCGCCACGGGCGCGATGCCCTCGCGCAGCCGCTCGGTGAGGATATCGGTGGCGCCGGGGATATCGTCGCGGGCGATCAGGTTTACGTGCCCAAGCAATGCCACGTCATCGTCCGGATTCGCGGCATCGGCGATCACCTCGGATTCGGGCTGGTAACCCAGCGTTTCGTGGCGATGGTGGATAAGCGCACCCATGAGGTGAAAGGTGTAGATGGTGAGGTAATTGGCGATGACGTAGAACACGGCCGTACCCAGGAACGCGGGACCGTGCTCGGCCAGGGCATACAAGGCGCCGGCCTGGAGCAGCGTGGCCGCTGTGACGACCACGAACAACAGCAGGTAGTCGCTTCCAAGGCGTCCGACCACCTTGATCCAGGTCAACGGATTCAGCGCCGCCTCGACGCCGTCAAAGGTCAGCGACATCGTCATGATCGGCAAGACGAAGGCAAACACCGGCAAGACCAGTAGCCCCGGGGCGCCGAAATAAAGGGTCGCGAGCACAGCGAGGGCATTGCCCGTGAGCTGGATGACGATAAGGGCGATGCTGGTGCGGTCGTCCGTGTTGAGTGCCACTTCCGGTGGATCGGCGAAGCCATCGGCGGTATGCCGCAGGCACTCGATGGCATAGGTATAGGTCGCGACCCAGCCGAAAAACATGACGATCAGGCGCAGGAACGTGATCGGGAAAAACGTCAGCAGCTCGAATGCCGCGACGGCGAGGATTGTGACCGGTGCGGCACCCCGGAACGGGTAACGCACGCCGAGGAGGATCCGTTGCGCGAAGGGCGTGCTGGCATCGGCAAGTGCGTGTCGCGGCATGGTCAGCGCTTTCCGCCGAAAATGCTGCCGAGGATGCCGCGTACGATCTGCTGCCCGGCGCGCGAGCCGGCCGTGCGCACCACGGACTTGGCCATGGTTTCGATCATGCCCTGGCGACGGCTGGTCCCGAATACGGCGTCCCGTACGGCGCTGCTCCACCCCGCGCCGGAGGCTGCTTCGTCGCTTTTGCCTGCCGTGGATCGGGCCGCAGGCACATCCGGCGCACTCTTCTGCGAGGCACGTGCCGCCAGCATTTCCTCGGCGGATTCGCGATTCACCGTCGTATCGTATTTGCCGCCCACGGGCGAGCGCGAACGCACGGCCGTGCGTTCCTCGGCCGTGATCGCACCGATGCGGCAGACGGGCGTTGCCACGAGCACTTTCTGCACCGGCGATGGCACGCCGCCTTCGCCAAGCGTCGAGGCGAGGGCTTCGCCCGTGCCGAGCGTGCCGATGGTTTCGACCACGTCGAGCTTCGGGTTACGCGCGAACGTTTCCGCAGCGGCCTTCACCGCCTTCTGGTCGCGCGGCGTGAAGGCGCGAAGGGCGTGCTGCACGCGATTGCCGAGCTGGCCGAGGATGTCGCCCGGGACGTCGTCCGGATTCTGCGAGCAGAAATACACGCCCACGCCCTTCGAACGGATGAGCCGCACGACCTGTTCCACGCGCTGGCGAAGTGCGGGAGGCGCATCGTCGAAAAGCAGATGCGCCTCGTCGAAGAAGAAGACCATCTTCGGGACATCCAGGTCGCCCACTTCGGGCAACTGTTCGAACAGCTCCGAAAGCAGCCAGAGCAGGAAGGTGGAGTACAGGCGCGGCTTCATGATGAGCGCTTCGGCCGCCAGCACGCTGATGACGCCGCGGCCACTCATGTCCTGGCGCATCAGGTCGGCCAGTTCCAGCGCCGGCTCGCCGAAGAATGAGTCCGCACCGTCCTGCTCCAGCCTGAGCAGGGAGCGCTGGATCGCGGCGACGCTCTGCGCACTGATCAGGCCATATCGCGAGGAGATGTCCTTCGCGTGGTCGGCGGCGAAGCCGAGGATGGACCGCAGGTCGGCCAGGTCGAGCAGCAGCAGGCCTTCGTCGTCGGCGACGCGGAAGACCACCTCGAGCACGCCTTCCTGGGTGTCGTTCAGTTCGAGGATGCGCGAGAGCAGGGTCGGGCCCATCTCCGAGACGGTGGCGCGCACCGGATGGCCAAGCTTGCCGTAGATGTCCCAGAACACCACCGGATTGGCCTGGGGCTTCCAGTCGGTGAGGCCCAGCTTCGCGAGGCGGGCGGTGAGTTTGTCGGACGGGGCGCCGGCCGCCTGCGACAGGCCGGCCAGATCGCCCTTGGCGTCGGCCAGGAAGCAGGGCACACCGAGTCGGGAGAAGCCTTCCGCCAGCAACATCAGCGACACGGACTTACCCGTACCGGTGGCGCCGGCGATCATGCCGTGCCGGTTGCCGTAGCGGGAATCCAGTTCCACGGCGGCCTCGTCATTGCGGCCGATCAGGATGTTTGGCATGGCTTCGTCCTTAAGGATGTCCTGAACAAGTTTACGCAACAGTGCGCCGTTACGGAGATTTCCTCATCGCGACGCTTGAGTCGCAGAGGCACCAGGGGTAACGTGACCGCCATTGTCTTACCCCGAGTCCCGCATGTCTGTTCGCGTCCCGCGCCCCCTTCTATTCCTGCCACTGGCGATCCTCGCCGGTTGCGCTTCCGGTGGCGCTCCGCGTCCGGGCAAGGCCGCAACGCCCGAGGTCAATGCGTTGTACGACCGGATGAACCAGGCAAGCAAGGGCTACGAGTCCTCGATCGACCAGGCGCGCCGCGGCGATACACCCCAGGCGGCACAGACGCGCAAGCAGGCCCTCGACCAGCTCAAGGACGCCTCGGCCCGTTGTGGCCTGACCCCGGGTTGCGACCCGCAGCGCTTCGCCGCCGTTTTCGATCGCCTGCTGCGCCTGAAGGACGGCAGCTTCATCGAGGGTGAGGACGCCGACGACACCGAGCAGGGTGCCGAGGTCGGGGCCCAGCCGGGCGATACCTCCGGTACCGTCGCGGTGGGTACGCTGCCGCAGGCACAGCGCAGCGTGACCATGCTTCGCGGCCAGCAGTTCTCCGACATGATGGTGATGAACGGCCCGGTCAAAGCCGCACTCGAGATGTGGCTGACCCAGCTGCGCCCGAACCTCATGGACGCCTACGTCAATTACCAGATGATGCGCTACAAGATGTGGCCGGCCTATAAAAAGGCCGACCTGCCCGAGGCCCTGCTGTTCGGCATCATGGCCAAGGAATCCGGTGGCAAGGTACACGCCGTGTCGCGTTCCGGCGCGTCCGGCCCGCTGCAGTTCATGTATGCGACCGGCCTGCGCTTCGGCCTGTCCAATGCGGACGGCTTCGACCAGCGCTTCGATCCGACCATGGCCGCACAGGCCAACGCCGAATACATCGACGAGCAGCTCGGCGCGTTCAACAACAATCTCGAGATGACCCTGGCGGCCTATAACGGCGGGGAAGGGCGCATGCGCCGCATCGCCGCCGGCAGCCCGGGAGCCAGCTTCTACGACCCGCAGATCTACGGCCAGATGTCGGCCGAGACGCGCGACTACGTGCCGATGGTGCTCGCCGCCGCCTGGCTGTTCCTGCACCCGGACAGCTACCACCTGAAGTGGCCGAAGATCGATGGCGAAGGCGGGCAGATCGTACTCAAACGCCCGGCCTCGCTGTCCGAACTCACGGTTTGCCTGGGTTCGGCCGAGGACATGCAGCAGGGCTGGTTCCGCACGCTGCGCAACCTCAATCCGCGCCTCGATCCGCAGGTCAGCCAGCCGGTAGGTGCGCGGCTGGAAGTGCCCAAGCAGCTCGAGAAGGCTTACGCGTCCAGTTGCGCCGACGGTCCGTGGCCGATCCTCGCCAGCGACCTGCATAACGCGGTAAAGATCATCGCGCCGCCTCCGCCCGCGGCTACCTCGGCGGCACTGGCCAGCAGCTCGTCGCCGGGCTCGTCATCGTCGTCGTCGAAGTCCTCGGGGAGCTCGTCGAAGAGCTACACGGTTCGTCGTGGGGACACACTGGTCAGTATCGCGCGCAAGAGCAGCTGCGCGGATGTCGACGACATCGCGAAGATCAATGGCCTCAAAGGCCACGCATTGAGGGTGGGTCAGTCGATCCGCGTACCGGTCTGCCGCTGATGCGGCAGGCGCCTCACGCTACGGCGTGAGGTTCCATCCAACGGTCGCTGGCATCGCCGCTGCGGCCGGGAGCCGAGAGCTCCTTGATCTGACGCATCAGGCGGAGGATCTGCCGATGCAGGTCTTCCATGTTCGGCCGACGGGCATCGAGCGTCTCGTGATAGACCGAGGCGATCCACAGGGCCACGCCACGGGTGGCAATCAGCGGGTTTTCCGACCGGGCTTTGCCCAGGCCGATGTCCGGACCGTGCCCGTAGGTGCTGTAGCGTTCTTCCGGCGGTGTGCCGTACAGATGGGGGAAGTCACAGGCGGCTGCCTGCTCCATTTCGCGCCGGACCAGCTGTTGCAGGTCGGCATGCGTGCGGACTGGCAGGGCCAGGACCACGCGTTCGATATCCGCGAGCTGCCTGCGGAGGCGAATTTCGCGATTGACGGCAATGAGATGGCTGACGAGACGCATGGACGACTTCCCCTAGACGGATGCTTCTTCGGTCCAGGCCCTTCCCCCGAGGGGCACCAGAAGCCCGAAGCATACGCTGCCCATACGTCAAATGTAAGACGTTTTCGTCACAAAGTGACGCCTGCCGTCATGTCTGTGACGGGGCACCCACCCAGCGACCGATGCGTTGTCCGACGACAACCTGCTGTTGTGGCTGGAGGGCATCAAGCTCGTAACCCTCCGGCAGCAGCAGGATAACCGTGGAACCCATGTTGAACCGGGCCATTTCGGCAAATCTCTCGAGGCGGATATCGCGGCCGGCGCAGTCCACCCGGATGATGTCCGAGGCGTAAGGCGGGATGGCCATGCCGTCCCAGACCGTCGCCACGCTGGATACCAGGATGGCACCGACCATGACCGAGACGAAGGGACCGTGCTCGCCCTGGAACCGGCAGACCAGACGCTCATTGCGGGCGAACAGGCGCGGGATGTCGGCGACGGCAAACGGAGCTACGCTGAAGATGCGCCCCGGCACGTGGGTGGTCCCGGTGAGCTCGCCTGTCAGCGGCATGTGCACCCGGTGGTAGTCGCGGGGCGACAGGTAGATCGTGGCGAAGCTGCCGTTGCGGAACGGTGCGGCCGCGGCTTCGTCGCCGAGGAGCTCGGCAGCCGTGTAGTCCTGACCCTTGGCCTGGAAGATCCGGCCGTCGCGAATGCGTCCCGACTGGCTGATCCGACCGTCGGCAGGGCAGAGGATCGTCTGCGGGTCCGGATCGGCGCTGCGGGCCCCGGGCTTCAACTTGCGGGTGAAAAACGCATTGAAATGCGCATAGCTGAGCGGGTCCGGCTGGGCGGCCTGGCTCATATCCACGTCGTACCGCTGCACGATCTCCCCGATCAGGAAATTCTTCCATGGGGCCCACTCCCACCGGGTCGCCCAATAAACGATGCGCGACAGGAAGCGGTGCGGGAGGATGTACTGCAGCAGGACGGTTGGCTTCATCGGCGGGAGTATAGGGGAGGACGCGGCGACGTTCAGCCCGTTACTTCCGTTCACGTTTTGTGATCCCTGCATCCACGTTTCCTTCATGGGCGCGCGCTTATCAAGGGCCCACGGGGCGATTCGCAACGATAACGTGCGAATCGCCGCTTCGCGCGTGGGTCGATGGTGACCACGGCCGGAGCGGAGGGAAGGGGGACTTCCGCCTTGCTGGCGATCAGGGATGTCAGGACGTGCACCACACCACCGGGACGCGGTGGAACGGGGTACGCGACGATGAAAAAGCAGCACGCGACGTTCGGTCGCCCGCGGTCGGCGATCCGCAGGCACGATGTTTTGTTTCTTGCCGTGATGGCTGCCCTGGCCTCGATTCCCTGGCGAGCTCAAGCGCAAACCGTGACGCTCCCTGGTTACGACCCGACGGTCAATGACAACCTCGTGGGTCAGACCGTCGTTCCCGGCGGCGGAACGGTCACGCTATCCGGCCCGCAGCTCTTTGCTGCCGGCGACTCCGGCACGCGCAACACGACGCTCGGTGCCCTCGATTCCCTGGGCCGGCTGATTTCCGGTACGCAATGGATCGGCGCCGCGCGCCTCAATCCCGGAAGCCAGAACTTCGGCGTGAGCGTGCCCGATCCGATCACGGGTGGACGGCGGGTGGTGTCGACGTATGCCACGGCCAACCTCAATCCGACGGCGCCCGTGGACCTCAATACGACGGTCCCCGATGTCGTCAACGTGAACAACCAGCAGTACATCAACGCACGTGTCGGCACGGTCACTGCGGCGGGCGGGACGTTGACCGTCAACATCGGCACCGCCGGCGCTGCGAGCACGGCCGCCACGAACGGCTGGACGATGGCGGCCAAGCAATCGTCGCTGTTCTATGCCGACGGCACCGGCACGGCCGCCAGCAACATCGACTGGACCTCGAATAACCGGATCACCTTCACCGGCGCGGTAGCCAACCCAACGGTTCCCAATACATTCGGCGTGTCCTTCGTCGCCCACTACGGCGGGACGTTCAACGTCACCACCAGTGACGGGGTGACCTCGTCGCACACGGTGAACAACGACGCCGATTTGCGGACCTACAACAACTTCCTGATCGCCCAGCTGCAGGCCGGCAACCTCGATCCAGCGCAGTACAACACGCTGTTCTCCCGCGGCTATACGTCCACGACGGAACAGATTACCTACGGACAGAGCGCTGATAGCCCGCCCGACGAAGTCGCCCAACCCATCGGCAATCGCATCGTGATGCACCTGGTGGGAGCGAATGCACACGGAACGATTGCACCGGGCGCCACGCTTGAAGTGGTGAACGCAAACAATGGCGCGGTGCGCGGTGAAAGCGGTGCCACGGTGACCATCCAGGGCACGCTGGCCACGACGCATACGACGGGCGACGGCTCGGCCGTCATCCTCACCACCGGTAGCTCGGGGACAAACAGCGGTGTGATCAACGGGAACTTCTTCCGCACGGCGGCGGGCGCGGTGACCAACGGCGAGTTTGGTTCCAACGTGGTCGATGTGCAGTCGAACAGTACGTTCGCCAACAACGGGATCATCAACCTCGCGACGGGAAACTCCAACGGCGCAGGCAAGTCGACGGGCATTCGCGTCGGTGCCGGCGCAAGCGCCACCAATAGCGGCATCGTCAACGTCGGGGTCACGGGCTCGCGCTCCAACGGCTCGATGGACGGCATCTACCTCAACGATGCGACCGCGAACTTCATCAACACGGCCGGCGGCACGATCTACATAGGACGGGGCCCGCAACAGGATCCGGCGGTGGCACCTGCTGATGTCGCGATCAACCAGCAAGCGGTCACCACCGGCATCAATGTCGCCGTGGGTGGCACGGTGAACAACCAGGGCAACATCACCATCGGCAGCCTCACGCAAAATGCGGCAGGCATCCTGGTGACATCGCCTACGGCAAACGTCACTAGTTCCGGCACGATCAACGTGAACGGTCGTGCGGCCGCCGTTCCCCGCGAAAACGATGGCATCCTCGTGCAGAACGGTGGTGTCAGCGGCACGGTGGTGAACAGCGGCACCGTTAACGTCAACGGTGTGAATGGCGTCGGTATCAAGGCGCTTTCAACCACCGCCGCCGCTTCCACGGTCAGCTCGACGGGGACCATCAACGTCAGCGGCGGGGGCGATCCGTCCAGCGGGACACGCAACTTCGGTGTCTGGGCGGAGGGGCAGGGTACGGGGACGGCACGCGCGAATGTACTAGGGCCCGTGAACCTGCTGGGCGACGGTGCCATCGGCATTCATGCACGCGGTCGTGCGACGGTCACCGTAGCCGCCGGTGCTGCACCGGCCTTTTCCAGCGGCACAAAGCAGATCGGTTTCTTTGCGTTCGGAAACGACGCGCATATCAACGTCAACGGTGGTTCCAACCTCGATGTGTCGACTGCACAGTCCACGCTGTTTCGCCTCGACAGCGGCGCAGACTTCGACGGTACCGGCCTGACCATGAGCGCGTCGGGGGCGCAGTCCACCGGCATTCTCGGTAGCGGAACAGGGTCAGTGCTGAACACCCGCAACGCGAACATCACCGTGTCGGGCGCCGCTGCGCAGGGCGTCGTGGCCGAAGGCGGTTCGGCCGCGACGATCGACGCGGCGACGACCATGTCGCTGACCGGCGTGGGTGCCATCGCCGGCGTCGCGGATGGCCAGAAGCATGACCTTACCGGCGCGAACAGTGGCTCGGTGGTGCGCAGTACGTCACTCAAGAGCATGGCTAGCCTGACCTCTCCGCAGAGCGGCGTGACCGGGTACATCGCCCGGAACGGTGCATCGTTGTCGAATGCCGGCGTGGTGAACTTTACCGGCGCGAACGCCACGGGCTTCATCGTGGAAACCAATGCGGCGGCGACCAATAGCGCGGCCGTCAATCTGAGCGGCCCGGCGGCGACGGGAGCCATCCTGCGCTCGGGTGGCACGTTCGCGAACAACGGCACGATCCACGTTTTGAGCGGAACCGGCGTGCGCGTGGAGGGAGCGGGCACGCAGCGCCTGAATCCGGCCGGGTCCATCATGGTGGACGACGGCCTTGCCGGCGTGCAGTTGATCAGCGGCGCGGGCCTCGCACTTGGCAGCGGCGATTCGGCGATCGTCACCAACGGGTCAGCCCATGGTGTACTGCTCGACGCGGGTGCGACGTCGTTGACGGCTTCCGGCACGACGATCACCACGCTGGGAACCGGCAACGCTATCGAGAACGCGGCCGAGATCGGGGCCATTACGCTCAGTGGTGCGACCTTGCACGTCGTCAATGGCGCTGGCCTGCGTACCGCCACATCGATCGATCCGGCCTCGACGGCGACGGTCCAGGTGGACGGGGCGGGCGTCGGTTACGCGTTCCGTCGTGCAGATGGCAGTGCGGCGAGTACCAATCTCGTTACCGGCCCGGGCTTCGTCATCAACGGTAACGGTGCCGGCGCGACGGGCATCCAGGCATTGACCAACGGTGCAGTCGCCAGCGCAGCGACCGTGAACATCCTCAATGCGGCGGGTGGCCCCGCGCTTCTCGCAGGCACGGCCTCGTCGGTGACCAACAGCGGCACCCTGAATTCGGTAAGTACGACGGCGCCGGTGGTGGACCTGTCCAACGGTACGGGTACGAGTTTCAGCAACAGCGGGGCAATCACGGCCGTGTCGCCGGCGGCTGTGGCCGTCCTCGGTAGCGCGGGTGACGATACGGTCAACATTACCGCGGGATCGATCCAGGGCGATGTCGCCACCGCCGGTGGGAGCGATAACGTCACCTGGAGCGGTGGCACCCTCAACGGGGGTATCACGATGGGCGACGGCCCAAACAATGTAGCGACCATCGGCAACGTCGACACGTCCAGCACGTATCACCTGCTGGCCGGAACGGGTGGCGGCAACACGCTCACTTTTGACGGCACGCAGGCGCGAGGTGGCTCCTTCGCCACGGACACCCTCGGCAAAGGCATCAACCTCGGCAGCGGCTGGAACACGATCACCTTTGCCAATGGTGCGGCGTTCACCCTGACCGATAACGTGCACCTTGCCAACAGCGACGTAATCATCGATCCGACGTCCACGCTGTTTGCCGGAGACAACGTGCATCCGGTGATTTTTGGTGCTGCGCCTGGTTCGGCCAACGTGAGCAACGCGGGCACCATCGATCTCACCAACGGAGCGGGTTCGCCAGGGAATACCCTGGACATCGACGGTTCGTACAGCGCCAGTGGTGGTCGCATCAACCTGGTGACCGACCTCAACGAGGGCGGGGCGCTCGGCAACCAGTCGACCGACCGCCTGCTCGTGCGGGGTGACGCCAGTGGCGAGACGCTCCTCAATATCACGCCTGCCACGACCAGTACGGGTGCGCTGACCGATCTCGATGCGAACGGCTATGTCAGCGCGAACGAAGGTATTTCGGTCGTGCAGGTGGCGGGTGCTTCGACAGGCGGGGCGTTCCGCCTCAACGGCGGATATCTCGCCGTAGGGCCGTGGCAGTACGGACTGTATGCCTTCGCGCCCGGCAGTAGCGATGCGTCGCAGCGCGTCGTCACCGGTGCCACCTCAGGCAACAACTTCTGGGACTACCGTCTCGCCAACATACTGGTCTGCGACGGCCCGTGTCCCGCGCCCACGACGATCACACCGGCTCCCACACCCCCTGCGGGTGCGCCTTACGTGGCGCCCCCGTCTCCGCCAGGGACCACACCGCCTCCCGCCGGATCGCCACCCGGGACGCTTCCCACCGTGCCCACAGTGGCATCGTTACCGTCGGCGAATGCCCGCCGGGCAGTCGTTCCGCAGGTGCCGGCCTATATCGTTTCGCCCTCGGCACTTGCGATGTACAGCTATCAGAACGTCGATAACCTGCACCGTCGCCTCGGCGAGATCCGAGATATGGATGGTAAGGGTGAAGGGCTGGGCGGAGAAGCTTTCGTGCGTTTCATCGGTGGCGACTACACGTATTCCACCGATCGCTCCTTCAAGGAATTCGGCTACGACGCCGACGTGGATACGCGCGCCGTACAGGTCGGCACGAACATCTTCGCCCTGGATACGGACAGCTCGGCATTGCGCGCCGGTGTCGCGTACACCCATGGCACGACGACGCTCGACCCGAAGGCCGTGGATGGCCACAGTCACGCGAAGTTCTACGGTAACTCCGTCGCCATGTTCGTCACCTGGCAGCGCGCGAACGGCTTCTATGTCGACGTCGTGGCTTCGGGTGACCGGCAACAGGGCGATGTCGACACGGCGCGCGCGAAGAGCGAAGCGCGTTTGCGTGCGTCCGGGTGGACGGGCTCGGTGGAGACGGGGTATCCGTGGCGCTTCGACGACGGATGGGAACTCGAGCCGCAGTTGCAGTTGTCACGCCAGAACATCAGCCTGCACGACCAGGTCGATCGCGATGGGGTGACCACGCACTTCCAGACGTTCGAGCAAACCATCGGCCGGGCAGGGCTGCGCTTCGACCGCACCTGGGTCAGCGACACCGGGCGCAAGGCGACGCCGTACGTGCGGGTGAATTACATCCGCGGCTGGGGCGGCAACGCGAAGGTGGACGTCGGCGCGGAAGGGCTCGATCTGACCCAGGAGTTCACCGGCGGCAGCTTCGGGCGCATGGGTGAGATCGGTTTCGGCGGCACCGTGGGTTGGGCAAATCGGTTGTCCGTCTACGGCGAGGCGGACTGGCAGAAGAACCTCGGCGATGCTGGGACACGCGGTTGGGGTCTGAATCTGGGAGCACGCTGGGATTTCTGACGGCGATGCTCTTGCCCTTGTAGGAGCCGATTCATCGGCGATCCCGCGGCAGCGGGGGCAGGTTCTCGGCTAGCACCCATTCGCCGATGAATCGGCTCCTACATAAGGCGGGCCCCGTCTGCGACGCGCTCCGTAAGAAAATCGATAAACGCCCGCACCCGCAACGGAACAAACCGGCTGTGCGGGTAAAGAAGATTGAATGGACGTGACCGCCCGCCAAGTTGTGGCAGCAATTCAACGAGCGTGCCCTCAGCCAGGTCACGCTCGACGATGAAACGGTACGTCTGAAACACACCCGCTCCCGCGCGGGCAAGCGTCACCCCGCCCAGCACATCCTCGCCCACGGTGAATGCGCTCTCGGCTTCGAACTCCACATCGTCACCGGATTCCCGAAACAACCACGGAATCCGCCGCCCGCTGCTGGGCAGGTCGAACTGGATGCATTCCAGCGTCGCCAGCTCGGCGAGTGTTCGAGGGGGCGGCCTGCGTTCGAGATAAGCCGGAGAGGCGATTACTACAAGCGCCGCGTCTTCGAGGTGGCGCACGATCATGGTGGAGTCCGCCTGCGCTCGCACACGAATGGCGAGGTCGAACGCATCGTCGGCAAAGGCGATGTTGCGATTGCTGATGTGCAGGTCGAGCAGGACATCCGGGTGCTCGCGGTGAAACGCGGGCAAGAGCGGGAGTAAGCGGTAGTGCGCGTAGGTCGTGGGTACGCTGATACGCAGGCGACCGGCGGCGCGCCCCTGCTGGCCCGTCGCCATCTGCTCGGCTTCGGCGAACTGGGCGAGTGCCTGGCGGCTTTGGTCGAGGTAAACGCGTCCCGCCTCGGTCAGGCGGATGTTTCGGGTCGTGCGGACGAACAGGCGAACGCCGAGTCGTGCCTCCAGGCGGGCCACCGAGCGGCTCACCGCCGCCGGTGTGACCCCGGCCGCCGTGGCGGCGGCGGTAAAGCCCCCAAGCTCGCCGGCCAGGCAGAACAGTTCGATGCTGCCCAGCATCAGGTCGTCGAACTGCCTCTGCATGACGTTACACCGTGTAATGAGTCTTGTGTCCCGGATCTTATTTATCCCTGTCTGCCGTAGCAATAGATTGTGTTCCAGCCCGGCGCCGCCTGGCCCCGGAACACACAATCAGGAGTTCAATCCTCATGAGCACGAACAAGACAGCCATCGTCACCGGTGCCTCCAGTGGCCTTGGATTCGCCATCGCCAAGGCTTTCCTTGACCTCGGTTACAACGTCGTCGGTAACGCCCGCACCCAGGAGCGCCTCGACACGGCAGCGGCTGAACTCGGCAACCCGGACCGGTTCCTCGGCGTGGCGGGTGACATCAGCCTGCCGGAAACCGCCGAGCGCCTGCTCGATCACGCGCTGGAAGCCTTTGGCCAGGTCGATGTGCTGGTGAACAACGCTGGCATTTTCGTCGCGCGGGATTTCATCGACTTCACCGCGGCGGAAATCGACTCGGTGATCGACACCAACCTGCGTGGCTTCATCTATCCCACCCAGGTCGTCGCTCGCCACATGGTCTCTCGCAACCAGGGCAGCATCGTCAACGTGACGGCATCGGTAGGCATGCAGCCGGATCGTAATGTCCCGGGCACGATGGCTGTGTTGACCAAGGGTGGGTTGAACGCCGTGACACGTGGACTTTCGATCGAGCTTTCGCGCCATAACGTGCGCGTCAATGCCGTGGCGCCGGGCGTCATCGACACCCCGATGCACTCACCCGAGACACACGACTTCCTCAGTGGCCTGAATCCTGCCGGTCGCCTGGGTACGCCGGAAGAAATCGCCGAGGCCGTGGTTTACCTCGCGCAGGCTTCCTTCATCAATGGCGTGGTCCTGCCGGTCGACGGCGGCGGCACCGCCGGTCGCTGGTAATCGCCAACATGCCCTACGTCAACGTTCGTATCACCAAAGAAGGCAATACGCCTGAGCAGAAAGCCCAGGTCATCGCCGAGATCACCGAGACTCTCGAGCGCGTCCTTGGCAAACCACCGGAGGTGACCTTCGTGGTCATCGACGAGGTGCCGATGGAGGATTGGGGCTACAAGGGATTGCCCACGTCGAAGTTGCGGCCACCGAATCCCGGCCCGCTCTGATTACCGACATCCAAAGCCGCTGACGAAACTCAGCGGCTTTTTTGGTCCTTCGCGGAATGCCAGGGCGCCGAAGGGGTCGGTTCGCTCGCGTTGCGAGTGCGTGTTTTTAGCGGCTCGCGCGCCGCCGATTGCGTGAAGGGGTTAGGCGCAGAGCCTTCGGTGCCCACCCTCGCTGCTCAGACACGTCCTCCGCGTTTCGTAGCGGAAAGGCCGCTGCGCGGCCGTGTACTTATTTGGCCTACGGCCGCTCCACTTGTGCGGAACTCGCCTCGAGGGTGGGCACCGAAGGCTCTTCCCATCCTTGAGGTTCGTGCGGGTCGAGCCGACGAAGCAACGCCGCTTCGGCTGCTGGCGCGTCGCCATCGTTAAGCGGTCAACCGCGTCGCGCCGGTTGCGATCGTCCGCGCGAGGCAGCGCGGTGGCTACGAAGGCTCACCGAGGAGCCGGAAATGACATGCCAGCACGACCGCCGTAACGGCCCGCTTGGGCGGCCACACCCACGCCAACGGCTCTCCTTCCCGCTGACCGTATCGTCGTGAGAGACCTTGGTGTCCACCCTCGAGGCGAGTTCCGCACAAGTGGAGCGGCCGTAGGCCAGTTAGATACATGGGCCGCGTGAGCGGCCTTCCTTTTCGAACGCGGAGGACGTGTCTGAGCAGCGAGGATGGGGACCAAGGTCTCCCCGCGAGACGCCCAAGTGTAAAGAGCGATGGCGCAAGCCGAGCCGCCCGCGAGCGGACGCAGCAATACGCGAATCTTTCAATCGTTGGTGATAGGACGTCGTTGATCCTATGGAGAGAAGGCATTGGCCCGATCCATAGTCAGTCCCTATCGACCCCGTCACAAATATGAATTTCCCTTATCAGTCGACGGGACCTAACGTTGCACCCACGTCGCGGCCCCCACCGCACGCCTCTCCCACGAACACCAGCAAGGGTAAGACCCATGAGCAAGCTGACCACCGTATTCGGTGCCCCCGTCGCCGACGACAACAACACGATGACCGCCGGCCCGCGTGGCCCGGCCCTGCTGCAGGACGTCTGGTTCCTCGAGAAGCTCGCCCACTTCGATCGTGAAGTCATTCCCGAGCGCCGCATGCACGCCAAGGGCGCCGGCGCTTTCGGTACCTTCACGGTGACCCACGACATCACTCAGTACACCCGCGCGAAGATCTTCTCCGAAGTGGGCAAGACCACCGAGATGATGGCGCGGTTCTCGACCGTAGCCGGCGAGCGTGGCGCGGCCGACGCCGAGCGCGACATCCGCGGCTTTGCCATGAAGTTCTACACGGAAGAGGGCAACTGGGACCTGGTCGGCAACAACACCCCGGTGTTCTTCATCCGCGATCCGCTGAAGTTCCCGGACCTCAACCATGCCATCAAGCGCGACCCGCGCACCGGCATGCGTAGCGCCGACAACAACTGGGATTACTGGACGCTGCTGCCCGAGGCCCTGCACCAGGTCACCATCGTGATGAGCGAGCGCGGTGTGCCGAAGTCGTTCCGCCACATGCATGGTTTCGGCAGCCACACCTATAGCTTCATCAATGCGAACAACGAGCGTTTCTGGGTGAAGTTCACCTTCAAGACCCAGCAGGGTATCCAGAACCTCACCGACGACGAAGCCGGGCAGGTGGTCGCCAAGGACCGCGAGAGCAACCAGCGCGACCTGTACGAGGCCATCGAGCGCAAGGAATTCCCGCGCTGGACGCTGTACGTGCAGATCATGCCGGAGGCCGAGGCGGCCAATACGCCGTACAACCCGTTCGACCTGACCAAGGTCTGGCCGCATGGCGATTACCCGCTGATCGAAGTCGGCTTCTTCGAGCTGAACCGCAATCCGGAGAACTTCTTCCAGGATATCGAGCAGGCCGCGTTCGCACCCGCCGTTATCGTGCCGGGCATCGGCTTCTCGCCGGACAAGATGCTCCAGGGGCGCCTGTTCTCCTACGGCGACACGCAGCGCTACCGTCTGGGCGTGAACTATGCGCAGATCCCGGTGAATGCCCCGCGTTGCCCGGTCCACTCGTATCACCGTGACGGCGCGATGCGCGTCGACGGGAACGGGGGTGGCTCGACGAGCTACGAGCCGAACAGCCGTGGCGCCTTGCAGGCCCAGCCGGACTTCTCCGAGCCGCCGTTGGAAATCGGCGAGACGGTGGCCAAGCGCTGGAATCATCGCGAAGACACCGACTACTTCTCGCAGCCGCGCAAGCTGTTCGAAATGATGAGCCCGGCGCAGAAGCAGACGCTGTTCGATAACACGGCCCGCGCCATCAAGGGTGCCTCGCAGCCGGTGGTCCAGCGTCATATCGACAACTGCACGGCCTGCCACCCGGACTACGGCAAGGGCATCGCCGACGCGGTGGCGAAGCTCGGCTGATAGCACGGTAACAACAGAGGGGCCGGAAACGGCCCCTCTTGTTCAGGCAAGAACGACGAGGCAACCATGGTCGACTACCTCTCTTACTTCGAACGCAGCATCGACGCCCTCAAGCAGGAGCGCCGGTACCGCGTGTTCGCCGACCTGGAACGCCAGGTGGGTCGGTTTCCGAAGGCCATGCTCCACGGGGCGGATGGCGCGAAGGAAGTCACCGTCTGGTGTTCCAACGACTACCTCGGCATGGGTCAGCACCCGGACGTGATCCAGGCGATGAGCCACGCTGCACGGACCATGGGCGCCGGCGCGGGCGGGACGCGGAACATCTCCGGCAACCACCACGCAATTATCGAACTCGAGGATGAACTGGCCGATCTGCACGACAAGGAGGCCGCACTGGTCTTCACCTCGGGCTATGTATCCAATCTTGCCGGTATCGCAACGATAGCCCGGCTCCTGCCGGATTGCGTGATCCTGTCGGACGCGCTGAACCACAATTCCATGATCGAGGGGGTACGCGCCTCGGGTGCCGACAAGCGCATCTGGCGTCACAACGATCTGGCACACTTGGAAGATCTCCTGGTTCGCGCAGGAAATCGACCGAAGCTGATCGCCTTTGAAAGCGTCTATTCGATGGATGGAGACATCGCGCCCATCGGGGCTATCTGCGATCTCGCCGAAAAGTACGACGCGATGACCTATATCGACGAAGTGCATGCCGTGGGCATGTACGGATTGCGCGGCGGTGGCATCGCCCAGCGTGAGGGCGTGGCACACCGCATCGACGTTATCGAGGGGACGCTGGCAAAGGCTTTCGGCACGTTGGGCGGGTACATCGCGGGTCGCAAGGCCGTCGTAGATGCGGTGCGTTCGCACGCGCCCGGTTTCATTTTCACCACCACGCTGCCGCCGCCGGTCGCAGCAGCAGCCACGGCGTCGGTCCGCCATCTCAAGGCGTCGCAGTCGGAACGGCAGGGACAGCAGCAGGCGGTGCATGCGACCAAGGCCGCGCTGGCTTCTTCCGGTTTGCCGCTCATTCCGAGCGAAACCCATATCGTGCCGCTGCTGGTCGGCGACGCTGACCTGTGCAAGCGGGCGAGCGACCTGCTGCTCGATCGCCACGGCATCTACATCCAGCCGATCAATTATCCCACCGTGCAGCGTGGCACGGAGCGCCTGCGCATCACGCCCACGCCTTTCCACGATGCGGCACTGGTCGAACAGCTCAGGCGGGCCCTCGTCGACGTCTGGAATGAACTTGGCCTGCCGCTCGGCAAGCCGGTGGCCGAGCGCGACCATCCTTCGCTCACGGTAGCCGCCGGAGGCTGACTATGACCGCCACAGACCCGAACACCGCGCTGTTCCACGCATGGGAGCCGCCCCAGCGGCGAATGCCCACCACCAGCACAGCGAGCCTGCCCCGATCGACGCTGCGTCCACAAACACAGGCAGCCACTCCGGTCACCCGAGGCAAAGTCGGCATCCTCCTCTCCAACCTCGGCACGCCCGACGGCACCGACTACCGCTCTGTCCGTCGCTACCTCGCGGAATTCCTCTCCGACCAGCGCGTGATCGAACTGCCGAAGCTCGTCTGGCAGCCCATTCTCCAGGGCGTCGTGTTGTTGCGCCGGCCCGCGGTCAAAGGCAAGGACTATGAACGCATCTGGAATCACGACCTCGACGAGAGCCCGTTGAAAACCGTGACCCGAAACCAGGCGACAAAACTGGCGTCCTGGGCGGCAGAGATATTTGGAGAGGACCGGGTGGCTGTCGATTGGGGTATGCGCTATGGCAACCCGTCGATCGAGGACGCCGTGGTTCGTCTTATGTCGCAGGGATGCGAGCGACTCCTGATGTTTCCGCTCTACCCGCAGTATTCGGCAACGACCACGGCAACAGCCAATGACCGGCTGTTCGAGGTGTTACGAGGCTTGCGCAACCAGCCGGCAGTTCGCGTGGTGCCGGCGTACTTCGATGAGCCGGCGTATATCGAAGCCCTGGCCCGTTCAGTGCGGACGACACTGGAAAGGCTCGCGGAGGAGCCCGAGGTGATCGTTGCTTCCTTCCATGGTATTCCCCAGCGCAACATCGCCCTCGGCGATCCCTATTACGAGCAGTGCCAACACACCGGCGAGTTGCTTCGCGATGCACTGAATCTGCCGGCGACGCGGTTCCGTATCAGCTACCAGTCACGATTCGGCTATGCGGACTGGCTGCAGCCGTATACCGAGGCCACCATGCGTCAACTCGCTCACGAGGGTGTCCGTCGCATCGCGGTCATTTCTCCCGGCTTCGCAGCGGATTGCATCGAGACGATCGATGAGATCGGTCGCGAGAACGCCCACTACTTTCGGGACGCTGGCGGCGAGGCATTTACGCTGATTCCTTGCCTTAACGACAGCGACGATGGCATGGCGGTGCTGTGCGACCGCGTGCTGGAGGAGACGCAGGGATGGCTGTGAAGCATGCGACCCGCCAGGATCCGGCCAGCGAACGTGGCAACCTCGCAGGGCTGTCATTGCGCGATCTGGAATACGTCGTTGCCGTGGCGGATCTTGGAAACTTCATGCGTGCGGCCGAGCGCTGCCACGTCACCCAGCCCTCGCTTTCAGTGCAGATTCGTCGAGTGGAGGAGCGGTTGGGGACGGTGATCTTCGAGCGGACCACGCGGAAAATCCTGGTCACGGAGCAGGGCGCCCGCCTCGTGGAACAGATGCGCAAGATACTTGTGGAAGGGAGACGTCTGCTGGATATCGCGTCGCGCCCGGAGCATGCCTTCGGCGGCACGTTGCGGCTATCGGCCATCGCTACGCTCGGGCCCTACTACTTCCCATACGTTCTGGCGGATATCCAGAAGGCCTTCCCGGCTGTATCCCTCGAACTCGGCGAAGGGAAGACGGACGATCTTGTCCATGCGCTGCTTCGCGGCGAACTCGACGTCGTGCTGATGTCCGCGCCGGTCACCCATACGCAGGTGAGCTGCGTTGCGGTTTTTCAGGAGCCCTTCTGGCTGGCATGCCGTGAGGATCATCCGGCAAACACGGAAACCGGGGATCTCTGGGCATCGCTGAAGCCTCGCGAGCGGCTCTTGCTGGAAGAAGGCCACTGCCTGCGCGAGCAGGCGCTGGCCGCGTGCGACGACGTTGCTCCCGATCAGCGCCAGGGCACGAGCCTGGAGACGCTGCGCTATATGGTGGCCGCTGGTGAAGGCTGCACGCTCATGCCGCAGCTGGCGACGACGCGCGTGCAGGGCATGCGCTATCTGCCGCTACCGGACGATTTTGCCCGGACTATCGTGCTGGCATGGCGCAAGTCGGACCAGCGCGCGGATGATTTCCGCGCGCTGGCTCAGACACTTCGGGAGGTGAGACATCCGCGGCTTGTTGCGGATTCCGATTTTCGCGAGTAATGGTACCGCTGCCGCGGGATCGCCGATGAATCGGCTTCTACCGAGCGGGGCGCTCGTTACTATTTGACGACCGGTAGTTCTACAAACGTTCCGTTACTGCCGTCCCGCACGACCTTTTGCGTTGCCTTGCGATAGTCGCTGGGCTTTGCATTGAAGATGTTAGGCACGAACGTCTGTGGATTCCGGTCATACAACGGGAACCAGCTGGACTGGATCTGCACCATGACACGATGGCCGGGCTGGAACACGTGGTTCACCGTGGGCAAGGGAAAACGGTAATCCAGCGGCTTGTCCGGTGTGAGTGCGGCGGGTTTGTCGTAGCCCTCGCGGTAGCGGCCGCGGAAAATCTCCATGGCGATCGGTAGCTGGTATCCACCCATTGACGGCTTGTCTTCCACTTCATCCGGGTAAACGTCGATCAGTTTGACCACCCAGTCGCTGTCCGTACCGCTGGTCGAGGCGAGCAGATGCACCAGCGGTTCGCCGGCGACACCCATCGGCTTGTCCAGTACGGGGGAAACATAAGTGAGCACGTCGGTCCGCGTGGCGAACTGGCGCTGGTCGTCCACCAGCCACTCGGGCCAGCTATCCACCTGGTCGGGCGCGCCGTGTGACCACGCCTGGATGGGGCGTACGCGATAGGGCACCGGCTTGGCGGGGTCGGAGACGTAATCGTCCGAGCCCTGGGACGGAGCCGCAACACCGAGGCCGCCATCGGCTTCCGCATACCAGCGCTGCATCGCCGGGGCACAACCCGAGCGACAGGCGGACGGCCACGTATCCAGTTTGCGCCACGTGTTATCGCCGGTAACGAAGGCATTGACCGGCGCGATATTCGCTTTCGGCGCATCGTCCTTCAGGTACTGGGCGAGGAAGGGGCGCAGGATCTCCTGACGAAAGGTCGTGCCGGTATCGCTGCCCAGATCGAGTGCGCCGATGGTGTTCGCCTTCTCCCAGGTCTTGGCATGCCGCCATGGCCCGATGACAAGCCACACCTTCTTGTGCTCGGGATCGCGCGGCGCGAGTGCCCGATAGACGGCCATATCACCGTAGTTGTCTTCCTGGTCCCACAGGCTGTGCACGAGCATGGTCGGCACGGTCATGGGTTCCTTCGCGGCGATCTTATCGAGCGCCTGCCCGGACCAGAAACTGTCATACGCGGGGTGTGCGAGCACCTTCTGCCAGAAGCCGAGCGCCTCCATACCGTAAGCGCGGCCGATATCGCCGGCCGAGCCGCCACGCAGGTAGAGGTCGTAGTCATCGCGGTAGCCGCTGGACCAGCCGATGTTGCTCTCGCGCGAGTTCACCATGCCGTAGATGTAGGGAATCATCTGCTGGCGGAACGCCCCGCGGTGGAACCAGTCATCCCCCATCCAGCCGTCGATCATCGGGTTGATCGGCACAGCCACCTTGAGGGCGGGATGCGGATGGATCGTGGCGATCATCGCCTCGAAGCCGTCGTAGGAGATGCCGATGATGCCGACCTTGCCGTTCGACTCCGGCACGTGTTTCACCAGCCAGTCGATGGTGTCGTAGATGTCCGAGGATTCATCGATCGGCGTCGGGTTGCCAGGGCCGACTGGCGGCCGGTTCATCACGAAGTCGCCCTGGGAGCCGTGCTTGCCGCGGATGTCCTGGATAACCCGGATGTAGCCGTCCTGGACGATCACGTCGGACGGGTTGTCGTAGCCGCGCAGGGTGGGTCCGAGGTGCGGACTGTCCGCCCGATGCCCCATGCCGTCGGCGCCGTAAGGTGTGCGTGTGAGTAGCATGCCCGCGCGTTTCGCGCCCTTGGGCAGCAGGATCACCGTGTGCAGCGTCACCCCGTCGCGCATGGGGATGTCGACCGTGCGGCGTTCGAAATCGAACCCTGCATTCGTCGGTGTGAAATGGGCCGGCGTTTCCGTCGGCAGATTGTCATAGGTCTTCTCGCCGCCGACCGCCGGGGTCGCGAGGACCCCGGCGGCGAGCGCGACGATACCCAGTCGCAGTAGTGCGTGCATGACCTCTCCGTCAGAAGTCGTAGGTGATGCCGAAGCGGGCGTAACGCGGCTGCGTGTAGCTGATGACCTGGTTGTAGCCGTCATTCACCGACTTGGTGCTGCCGGAAACCGGGTTAAGGGCCTGCGCACGCTGCTGGTTGAGCAGATTGAATACCGAGACGTTGAAGGCCAGCTTGCGGTCGGCCCAGAGCGGACGGTACTCGACATTGGCGTCGATCAGCTCTTCCCACGGGTTGCGTCCCTTGTCGCCGGGACGCGACGGCACGCCGAAGCAGTAGTGATAGTAGCTGCCATAGCCGGACGGATCGCTTTCATCCGCGCCGTAACGACCCAGACAGGACTTCGGCGTACCGGACTGGATCGTCAGGTTGGCCGAGACCATCCATTCCGGGGTGACCTGATACGAGCCGTAGAGCTTGATCTGGTGCTTGCGATCGTTGGCAAGGTCGCCGTTGGCGTATTCCATCAGCGTGGCGTAGTCCCAGTCACGCGTGGCCGAGACCGAGCCCTGGCCCACGTCCGAACGCACCTGGCCTTCCGTGTTGCCGTAGCTACGCGAGAAAAGGTAGTCGACCTTGGCCGACCACTTGCCGTCGAACGGATGCGACAGGTAGGTATCCAGACCGTAATAGTTGCGCTTGAGCTGGGTGAAACCGAAGTCGTCGTTGGTGACCGTGACGTTGTAGTAACCGCCGTTCTGCTGTGCAAGCTGGTAAACGTTCGCGCGGCCCGGGTTGGACAGATAACAGCTGCCCACCGTCGTTGCGTCGATATCCGCACCCTGGGCGACCGCGGCACGGGTGATGGCGCCGTTGTCGCAGACGTCATCCAACGCGGTGCGCAGCTTGCGCACGGTAGCCTTCGTGCCCCAGATCCACGACGCATTGATCTGCTGGTCGAAGCCAAGAATGAACTCGTCCTGGTACTCCGACTTGATGTTCTTCGCGCTGACCGTGCGCGGATCGGGCGGCTGGCCGTACTCGCCGTTCGGAGACACGGCGCCGCCGGTGGCCGAGTTGACGAAGGTCATGCCGGTCGGCATGCCGCCGGCGTCGATCCCGGTATAGGTGAAGTACTGGTTGGTCGCGAGCGAGCCGGCCGAGGTGCGCAGGGCCACCGAGGCGGGCATGGCCAGGAAGTAACGACCGGCGTTGCCGTAGATCTTCATGCTGGAATCGCCCAGCACGTCGTAGCTGAAGCCCAGTCGCGGCGCCCACTGGGGCTTGGTCAGGCGCAGGTAGGCCTGGCCGGTCGGGTTGTAGTTGGTGAACTGGTCGTTGCGGATGCCCAGCGAGAGCAGCATCTTGTCGGTTACCTGCCAATCGTCCATGACGTATTGCGCACGCTGCTTCACGCGCACCGAGGCGAGCGTGTTGTAGTGGCGGATATAGCCGTAGTAGCCGGTTTCGCCGCCCGGGTAATTGCCCGGCTTGTCGACGAACGGACTGTCGCTGATGTTGAGGTTCGGATCCTGTTTCGCGTACCACAGCTCGTAGCCGTCGCCGCCGATGGTGGTGCCATCGTCGATGTCGTGCGAATCCTGATTATCGATACCGGCCGTAATGGAGTGGTTACCGATCTTGTAGTTCAGGTCGACGCGCAGGTTGCGGTTGGTCGAGGTGTGATCCGGATTGTCGATCGTATCCAGCGTCTGGCCGTTGGTGATAGGCGTGCCGCCTGTGATCGCCGGGTTTTCCGCGGACGAGTTTCCGATGAACGGCCCGGTGACGCCAGTGTTCGGCGGCTCGTTGTAATAGGTGAGCTTGGACTTGCCGTAGAGCGCGGTGAGCGTCAGGTCGTCCGTGATGTAGCTGGTGAACTTGGCCGTGTAGACCATGGCCTTGGTCTTGTACGTCGTGTCGGTGCTGACGAAATCGCCCTTGGTGTTCGTGTTGTAGTCGTAGTCGTACTCGTTACCGTTGGTGCGATGCGTCTGGCTGACGCCGGTCAGCTCGAGGATATTGCTGTCGTTGATGTTCCAGTCGATCTTGCCGTACCACTTCGGATCCTTGTACGTGTATTTCGTGTCGTACGAGTGGTTGACGTCGCCGATGCTGTTGCCTTCGGTGCGTGCCATTTCCAAGGCGGTGAAGATGTACAGCTTGTCCTTGATCAGCGGGCCGCCGGCATACGCGCTGACCGTGGAGGTCCACTCGTGGTTGTCGTCGTTGCGCTGTTCGATCGTACCCGGAGGCGCCGGGTTGCTGTGGCCGTAGGTGATGTTGCGCGCGTCGGCACGGGCGAAATCGGGTTCCCACAGCACCTGGGCGCCGAAGTGCCATTCATTCGTGCCGCGCTTGCCGACCTGGCTGATCACGCCGCCGTCCGAGCGGCCGTACATGGCGGAGTAACCGCCACTCAACACTTCTTCCTGGTCCACGGCGCCATAAGGCAGGCTGATGCCACCGAAACCGCTGAGCGGATCGGTAGTGTTCATGCCGTTGATGTAATACGCGTTCTCTGTCACCGAGGAGCCCGAGAAACTGACCAGCGAGTTGCCCATGGCGCCCTTGAAGCCGCTGTAGCCGGCCACGGCGCCCGGTGCGAGCAGGGCGACGCCTTCAGCGGTGCGGGCCAGTGGCAGGCGGGCCATCTCTGCAGCGGTGATGACCGTGCTCGATGCGACGGTGGCGACGTCGATTGTCGGCAGGTTGTTCGCCGAGACGGTAACGCCTGACAGATCCTGAGCGCCGCTTGCATTGGCGGCAGCGCCGCCATCGAACGACACATCGGTAGCCGCACCCACGCGCAGCGTGACGTTGTCACGCGAGTCGACGACCTTGCCATCGGCTTTGAGCGAGACCTTGTACGTGGCCAGCGGCAATGCTTCGGCGACATAGCGGCCACGCGAGTCAACGTTGACTTCGCGGGTGATGCCGTTGCTACCTTCGATCAGGACGGTTTCACCGGCGGCCACGGGGGCCTGGCCGGCAATACGGCCGGACGTCGCCTGGCCATGGGCGATGCCGGTAAGAGAGGCCGCGACGGCGGCGCAGAGTAGGGTGCGTCGGAGGGTGATGCGGGAACTCATAGGGATGCTCCGGAAGGTCTTTTGACGTGACAGTGAGGTTTCAATCGATCTAAACGTTGGGTGGAACAGGGCCTTCCTGGCACTTTGTTGTTTCAGGTGGATCGACCAGGCCTGCTTGCGCAGGCCCGCAGGATCAGGCGTACTCGATCTCGCCGATGGCCTTGCCGATCGCGGCAATCGCCCGCGACTTCTCCGAGCGCCGGTCGGTGACCAGCACGTCGATGCGATCGGCGGGACACCAGGCAACGCGACTGCGCACACCGATCTTTGAATGATCGGCTGCGATCACGATGCGGCGTGCATTCGCGCACATGGCTCGCGCGATTTCGGCTTCTTCCATTTCAAAACTGCTGGCACCGGCTTTTCCCTCGATGCCCACCGGCGACAGGATCGCCAGGTGGGGTTGGTAGCGCGCTATCTCGGCGATGGTGCCGGAGCCGCCGGTGCAGCCAATCTGCGCGTTGAAACGGCCACCGAGCAGGTGCACCTCGTTGCCGGTACGCGCCGCGAAGCGTGCGGCGACGTCCACGGCATTGGTGACGATCGTGAGGCCGCTACGCGTGGCGAGCGCCTCGGCAACGAGGGTCATCGTGCTGCCAGCGTCCATGAAAATGGTCTGGCCACTTTCCACCAGGCTGGCGACTTTCTTCGCGATGGCGCGCTTCTCGCGCACGCGGGTCGCGTGGCGCACGTCGATCGGCGGTTCGTCGCCGGTGAGTACCGCGCCACCGTGCACGCGGCGGATCTCGCCACGCTCGGCCAGCTCGACGAGATCGCGGCGGATCGTCTCGCGCGATACACCCAGCTCCGTCACGATGCGTTCGACGGAAACCTGACCGCTGGTGCGGAGGAGGTCGCGGATGCGGGTGTGCCTTTCTTCATGCCACATGGCGTCGGTCCTTGAGTACGTGGAGGAGGAGGCGCATCGCCCCGAGGGCGAGTGCGCCGGCCACGACGACGCACATGGCGTACGCCGCGGCCTGGGCGAGGAACCCGTTTTCGTCCAGTCGCATGACGGCGACGGACGCAAGTCCCAGACCGGGTGTCACGAGGAAGATCACGCCCGACAACGTCACCAGCGAGCGCATGAACAGATAAAAGAAGGTGGAAATGGCCGCCGGCATGGCAAACGGCAGCACGGCGTCGCGCAGGACATGGCGCGTGTCGCCGCCGAACGACGCGACGGCATCCTCGAGCGCATCCGGCACCTGGCGCATGCCGGTTTGCATCGTGAGAAAGGCCTGTGCGTGGTAGTGGTAGAGGCTGCACGCGGCAACGATGGCGGCGCTGCCGTAGAACCATCCCGAGAGCGCGCCATGGTTGAACGTGAGCACGTAACCGAGGCCGAGCACCATGCCGGGTACGGCGGCGGGCAGCGATGCGAGGACCTGCAGCGGGCGAGCGATGCGTGGCGAGGCACGGCGCAGTCCCGCCGATAGCGCGAAGATCATCACGACGCCGACCACGGCGGCGAGCAGCGAGACGCCAAGTGACGTCGCTACCGGGCCGTAACCGTCGGGCATGCCGCCGGTGTAATTGGCCAGCGTCAGCGTGCGATCGTAAGGCCATAGCTTGACGGCGCTCACATAGGCCACGGTGCCGACCACCGCGACCACGGGCAAGAGGGCGATCGCCGCCACCGTGCCGAGCACCGCGTCGCGTAAGGGATGATGCTCCGGTACGAGCGCGCGTCCCGGGCTCGCATCGCCACTGTCCTGTCGACGTTTCGCGAGGCGGCCAAGCCATACCGAAAGCAACGCCGGCGCCAGCAACACCACGCCGAGCGTGGCGCCCATGGCGAAATCGAGCTGGCCGACCACTTCGCTGTAAATCTCCATGGCGAGCACGCGGTAGCTGCCACCGACGACCACGGCGCTGCCGAAATCCGTGAGCGTTTCGGTGAAGACCAGGAAGGCGGCGGCGAGTAAGGCGAAGCGCAGGCGCGGCAGGGTGACGTCGATGAACTGGCGCCATGGTGTCGCACCCATGGATGCCGCGGCATCGTAGTGGCGTGCCGGCGTGCGCTCCAGCGCCGCCGAAACGATGATGACGACCTGCGGCAGGCCATAAAGCGTATTGGCGATCAGCAAACCCCAGAACCCGTAGATATCCGTCGGTATCCCGGTGAGGCGATGGACCAGGCCGTTACGGCCGAGCAGGCAGACCAGTCCGAGACCCAGCACCAGCGACGGCGCCAGCATCGGCAGCAGCAGCGCGCCGCGGATAAGGAACTTGCCGCGGAGGCGAGAGCGGTGCAGGGTCATGGCAAGGCAAAGGCCGAACGCCATCGTCGTAAACGTCGTGGCGACGCCGATGCTCAGGCTGCGAAGCGCCGCGCGAGGCAGGCCCGGATCGTCGAGAAGACGCCCGTAGTTGGCAAGAGTGAATGCGCCGTTCGCATCGGTGACGCTGCGCCAGAGCACGGTCAGCAACGGGTGCACGAAGAACAACAACAGGCCAAGGAGCGGAAGCGCCAGTAGCAAGGCGGCGCCGAATCGCGGGCGGGCGATGGCACGGGGTGCGACGACGCTGCTCACGTACTCACCCACGCGCCGCGTACGGCATCGATCGATACGGCTTCGCCGCGAACGAGGGGGCTGCGGCCAGGCAGTTCGGCGAGAACGCGGCGGCCGCGCCACGCGATATGGGCGCGCGCCAGGTTGCCGAGGAAGGTGATGTCTTCAATGACACCTTCGCCGCGCGGATCCGCGTCGATGAGCAGGTCTTCGGGACGCAGGCAGAGTTCGAAGGTCGAATCGGGGCCGGGCGGCCGGCGTTCGAGGAAGGCCGGCAGGGTCTCGCGCACGAAGCCTGTCGGCAGCAGGTTGGCATGACCGATGAAGTCGGCGACGAAGCGCGTGCGTGGCCGCTCATAGAGACAGCGCGGCGAACCGATCTGTTCGATACGCCCGTCGTTCATGCAGACAATGGTGTCGGCCATGGCCAACGCTTCATCCTGGTCATGCGTGACCATGATGGTGGGGATGCCTAGCGAGCGTTGCAGGGCACGAATCTCCCCGCGCAGTTGGCCCCGGATAGCCGGGTCAAGCGCGGAGAGCGGCTCGTCGAGCAGCAGCATCGATGGATTGGCCGCCAGCGCGCGAGCCAGCGCCACGCGTTGCTGCTGGCCACCGGAAAGCTGGTCCGGAAACCGTGTGGCCAGCGTGCCCAGACCCACGCGCTCCAGCCATTCACCGGTATGGGTGGCGATTGCGGCCGGCGATTCGCCGCGCAAGCGCATCGGATAACCGACGTTGGCGGCCACGGTCATGTCGGGAAACAGCGAATACGATTGGAAAACCAGGCCCATGCGACGTTCCCGCGCGGGCAGGGCGGTGATGTCCTGCCCGTCGAGGATGATCCGGCCCCTGTCAGGCGCGGTCAGGCCAGCGACGATACGCAACAGGGTGGTCTTGCCACAGCCGCTGGGGCCGAGCAGGCAGACGAAATCGCTTTCGCCGGCGTGGAACGACACGCCGTCGAGCACGGTATGTCCGCTCCAGGCCTTCGCGATGTCATCGATGCGAAGATGCATTCCCCTCGTCTCCCCGGCAGCCGGCGCGTCAGCGCGTCAGCTGCTTGAACCTGGCAATGAGTGCCGCGCGCTCACGCGCGGCAGTGGCGAAATCGCGCGCGGGTAGCGTCGCGACGAGATGGGCAGGCAGGCCTTGCCGAAGTTGTTCGTCCGTGGGTTCGCTGCCTGGCGTGGCCACGATCTCCTTGAAGCCTCGATATAACGCGGCGGCATCGGCGGAGGCTGTCCAGTCGAGAAAGCGCCTTGCCTCGGCGACGTGGGAGGCGCTCTTCATCATGGCCGAACCTTCGAGTTCGTAGCCCGCGCCATCGGCGGGAATCACCATGGTCACCGGGTAACCCTGGCGAATCGACTGCATGGCGGAGAACGCAAACGAGATACCGATGGGGAATTCGCCGATGCGCGCCAGCTTGCAAGGTGCCGACCCGGAGAGCGTTTCCTGGCCGACATTGCGTGCTATGTCGGTGACCAGGCGCATGCCTTCGGCGTTACGCCCTGCATCCGATAGTGAGGAAAGCACCATGTAGCCGGTCCCCGACGATGCGGGATCGGGCATGGCGATCTGACCGCGATACATCGGCGAGGTGAGGTCGCGCCACGTATGCGGCATGGGCAATCCGCGTTCTGCGAGCGCATCCCGGTTGACGCAAAGCGCCGCAAGGTAGCCGGTCGGGGCGAACCACGTCGAATCGCTCCCTCGAAAGCTCGCAGGCATGCGGTCGATGTTGCTACCGTGCACCGGCGTGAGCAGGGCGGCGATGCGGGGATCGAGCATATCGGTGACGGCCATCCCCCAGATCGCATCGTTACGTGGCTCGGCCGACTCGGCAAGCAAGCGTGCGGCGAGATCGCCGCTGGACAGGCGCAGCACGTGCACGTCGATGTCCGGCAGGGCCTTCTTTGCGGCAGCGAGATAGATGGCTATCTCGTCGCTCTCCAGTGCCGAGTAAACGGTCAGGTCCCCGGCACGCACGCTACCGCATGCCGCGAGCAGCGCAAGAACGCTTCCGATTTGGCGGTATACGTGCATGGTTGCCAGTCCAGTCCCCAGGGTTGAAAGATGACACATCCTTGTGGCGATTTGGGTATATTTGCAAACATGGGGCATATGGTCCAGCAGAGAATTTTCGTTTTTGTCATCAATCCGAAACGTGCAAACGCTAGGTCGCGCACGTTTTTTTCAGCCCAGGAGTGTCGTTGATGGAATCGTTGTCCGCCGCGGAGCGGAAGGAATTCGAGGTGTTTGCCACGGGCATCGCCGACAATGCACGCGCCTTTTCGTTGCCCCGGTTCCGCCAGCCGGTCGACGTCACCCTGAAGGGTGACATGAGCCCCGTGACAGCCGTCGACCGGGGTGTGGAATCCATGCTTCGCGAACGTATCGGCAACGCGTGGCCCGATCACGGCCTGCTGGGCGAGGAATACGGCGCGACCCGTATCGACGCCGAGTTCGTCTGGTCGATCGATCCCATCGACGGTACGCGCAGCTTCATTTCGGGCTGGCCGCTGTGGGGTACGCTGCTCGCGTTGCTTCGCCACGGCAAGCCCATGCTCGGCATCCTCGACATGCCGGCACTCGACGAGCGCTGGATCGGCCATGTGGGCGTCGGCACGACGATGAACGGTGCGTTCTGCCGCACCAGCGGATGCACGGCGCTGGAAGCGGCTACCTTGTACACGACCACGCCGGACATGTTCACGCCCGACGAATGGGCGCGTTTCGACCGTACCAGCCGCGCCGCGTATACCCGCCGCTTCGGTGGCGACTGCTACGGTTACGGCATGTTGGCGTCCGGTCATATCGATGCAGTGATAGAAGCGAATCTTATGCCGTACGACTATCTGGCCATCGCGCCGGTGGTCCAGGCGGCAGGTGGCGTCATCACCGACTGGGAAGGCCGCACACTCGGCCTGGACAGCGGCGGTCGCGTGGTCGCCGCCGCGACACCGGCCCTGCATGCCGCCCTGATCGAATCGCTTGCCAAGGACTGAACCCTTTCATGGTTTCCCGCGATCGCCGTCGTTTCCTCCATGCCGCCGGGACCACGGTGGCGGCGTCACTGCTCGCCCAGGGTTTTCCTGCCTCCATCGCGCGCGCCTTGGCGACACCGCCGGACCGACGAACGGGCACGATCGCGGACGTGGCTCACGTGGTCATCCTCATGCAGGAGAACCGCTCGTTCGATCACTACTTCGGTAGTCTGCGTGGCGTACGTGGCTTCGCCGATCCCCGCGTGGTGGAACTGGCCAATGGCGATCCCATCTGGCGCCAGCCGGTCGCGACGACGCATACGAAGTATTGGAAATCGCGTGGCGTGGCCGATGACGTGGCCTGGGTCTATCCCTTCCACCTGGATACGCACGCCAGCGGTGACCATCATGAAGGCACCGACCATGGCTGGAGCACCGGCCACGGCGCGTGGAATCTTGGCCGCAGCGACCGCTGGATCGAACAGAAGCAGGACGTACTGACAATGGCGCATCTGCGCCGCGAGGACGCCGCGTTTCATTACGCCCTGGCGGATGCCTTCACGGTCTGCGATGCCTACCACGCGTCTGCTCTGGCCGACACGGCGATCAATCGCATCTACCTGTGGAGCGGCACCTCGGATCCGTCTGGCCGGCTTGGTCGCAAGTTGAACGGGCCGGGCAGTGAAGAGCGTCCCGATACCAACGGCTACACATGGACGACGTATCCGGAGCGGCTGGAAAAGGCCGGCGTGAGCTGGCGTGTTTACCAGGGCGGCACCGGCGAACCGGATTCCCCGTCCGACAACTACACCGACAACTCGCTCGAGTTCTTCGCGAAGTACCAGGTGAAAGAGGGCGCCGATCCGACCGGTTCGCTGGTACGCAATGGCGTATCGACGCATACGCTTCGGGAACTCCGCGAGGACGTGCGGCACGATCGCTTGCCGAAGGTGAGCTGGATCGTCGCGCCGTACAAATACAGCGAGCATCCGACCTCCTCCCCGGCGGATGGTGCGTTCTACATCCGCAGTGTTCTCGATGCCCTCACGGCGAACCCCAAGGTGTGGGGCCGCACCGTCCTGTTCCTCAACTACGACGAAAACGATGGCTTTTTCGATCACGTGGTTCCGCCGGCGCCGCCGTTGGAGAGCGGGCAGGGCGGCGAAGGCGTCGTTTCGGACGATCTGGTCGCGGGTCTTTCCGACGAGATCATGGACCTCGATGCGCATCCGCGGATCGTCGCGCCTCTTGTGCCTGGCAGCGATCCCGGCGGCGAACAACCCGTGGGAGTCGGAAATCGCGTGCCGATGATCGTGGTCTCACCCTGGACCCGTGGCGGCTGGGTGTGCTCGGAAACCTTCGACCACACCTCGGTACTGCGTTTCCTCGAGAAACGGTTCGGCGTCGACGAGCCCAACATCAGCACCTGGCGCCGATCGATCTGCGGCGACCTGACGAGTGCCTTCGATTTCGCAGGCACGGCCGACAACCACATGCCGACGATCGCCTTGCCCGAAGGCTCGCCTGGCAAGGCGCCGATCAACGTTCCCTCGTCGCAATCGATGCCCGCGCAGGAGCCCGGCGTGCGTCCGGCACGTGCGATCGGCTATGCGTGGACGGTCGAGCACCGCCTCCTCGGAGGCAGGAGCCGTATCGTCTTTGCCAACGCAGGAACGTCTGGCGCGGCATTCCTCGTTTACGACGGTCTGGACCGGGAGGCCCCGCCGCGGCGCTACGCCGTCAGTGCTGGCGCCAGCATTGTCGACGAATGGAAGGTTGCGAGCGCCGGCGACGCATACAGCCGGCGTATCCATGGCCCGAACGGTTATTTCGCCGCCATGCGCGGCTTTGCCGATGATGCGCTGGAGGCGAGCGTTCACGGCACGGCAGGGGCACGTGCTGTCGACGTGGTGTTGAGCAACCGGGGCGCGGCGCCCGTCGTCTGCTGCGTCGCCAATGCGTACAGCCGCGGCGAGCCCCGGGTCGTGACCCTCGCGACGGGCGCCAACCAGACGCTCGCCCTGGACCTTGCATCCAGCGCGGGCTGGTATGACGTCACGATCACGGTGCCGAACGCGCCTCGCTACCTGCGGCGCTTCGCCGGGCACCACGAGGATGGCCGGCCGTCCACCAGCGATCCGGGCCCAGGCAAAGCTAACGATTCCCCGTAGGAGCCGATTCATCGGCGATCCCGCGGCAGCGGGCCAGGGTAAGGCGAGCACCCATCGCCGATGAATCGGCTCCTACAGAAAGCGGGGCGGCTATACTCACGAGCCAGCCACACCGAAAGCCCCAGCCCGTGACCAGCGAACTGTCCTCCATCATCGATTTCATCCGCTACGGCGCCAGCCGTTTCTCGGCCGCCGGCCTGACCTTCGGGCATAGCCACGACAATCCGATCGACGAAGCCACGCACCTGGTCCTGGCCGCCCTGCACCTGCCGCCGGACCTGCCGCCGGCGTATGGCACGGGCAAACTGGTGTCCGATGAGCGTGAGAAGGTCCTCGCCCTGATCGAGCGCCGTATTGCCGAGCGCGTGCCCGTGGCCTACCTGGTAGGCGAAACCTGGTTCGCCGGCCTGAAGTTCAAGAGCGACCGCCGCGCCCTCGTGCCGCGATCGCCCATTGCCGAGCTCATCGAAAGCCGTTTCACCCCGTGGCTGGACGACCGCCATGTGGAGCGCGCGCTCGACCTCTGCACAGGTTCGGGCTGTATCGGCATCGCCATGGCCGAGTACAACACCGACTGGCAGGTCGACCTGGTCGATGTCAGTGACGATGCGTTGTCGCTCGCCAACGAGAACATCTCCTACCAGCACGCCGAAGACCGCGTGCGGGCGATCAAGTCGGATCTCTTCGAAGGCGTGAAGGGCGAGGTCTACGACCTCATCGTCTCCAATCCGCCGTACGTCACCAATGACGAATACGCCGCCATGCCGGCCGAATATAGCCATGAACCGGTCCTCGGCCTGACATCCGGCGATGATGGACTGGACATCACGCTGCGCATCCTCGATGAAGCCGCCGACCATCTCAGCGAAGATGGCCTGCTGATCGTCGAAGTGGGTGACAGCGAGCATGCACTGGTCGCGCTGCTGCCGCGTTTGCCCTTCGTCTGGCTGGAGTTCAAGGTCGGCCAGATGGGCATCTTCGCGCTGGAGCGCCGCGACCTGCTCGAGCATGCCGCTGATATCGCCGCTGCGCGTGCCGCGAGAAACTAAACCCCTATCGGAAGCACCGTGTCCTCCAATACGTTCGGCAAGCTCCTCTCCGTCACCACGTTCGGCGAAAGCCATGGCCCGGCGATCGGGTGCGTGATCGACGGCTGTCCTCCCGGCCTCGCGCTCGATGCCGGTGAGTTCCGCGCCGACCTCGAGCGCCGTGCTACCGGGCGCTCGCGACATACTTCGCAGCGCCGTGAGGCGGACGACATCGAGATCCTTTCGGGGGTCTACGAGGGTGTCACCACCGGTACGCCGATCGCCTTGCTCATCCGCAATACGGATGCCCGCAGCAAGGATTACGGCAACATCCTCGATACCTTCCGCCCCGGCCACGCCGACTACACCTACTGGCAGAAGTACGGCGTGCGGGACCCCCGCGGCGGTGGCCGGTCCTCGGCACGCGAGACCACCATGCGCGTCGCCGCCGGTGTGGTGGCCAAGAAATGGCTGGCCGAACGTTACGGCGTGACCGTTCGCGGCCATGTCTCCCAGATCGGCGACGTCGTGCCTCGCGGCTTCGACGAGGCAGCTATCGAGACCAGCCCGTTCTTCTGGCCTGACGCCGCGCAGATTCCCGAACTCGAGTCCTATATGGACGCCTTGCGCAAGTCGGGCGATTCCGTCGGTGCGCGAGTCACTGTCATCGCGGACAACGTGCCGGCCGGCTGGGGCGAGCCCATCTACGGCAAGCTCGACGGCGAACTCGCCGCCGCCATGATGTCGATCAACGCGGTCAAGGGCGTGGAGATCGGCGACGGCTTTGCCGCCGTGGCCCAGCGCGGCAGCCAGCACCGCGACGAGATGACCGCCGATGGGTTCCTCTCCAACCACGCGGGCGGCATCCTCGGTGGCATCGCTTCGGGTCAGCCCGTGGTGGTCTCCATGGCGTTCAAGCCGACCTCCAGCATCCTGATTCCCGGCCGCAGCGTGGACCGGGCAGGGGAGCCGACCGAGGTCGTCACCAAGGGCCGCCACGATCCCTGCGTGGGTATCCGCGCCGTGCCCATCGCCGAAGCCATGCTGGCCCTTGTGCTGATGGACCAGGCCCTGCGCCATCGCGCCCAGTGCGGCGATGTGGGCGCGGTACCGCCGCGGATTCCCGGCACGCTGCAGGGGACATCGCATGACTAAGCCGAAGGTCTGGATATCCCGGCCGTTCTTCCCCGACATCATCGATCGCCTGCGTGATCATTTCTACGTGCACGCCGAGGCCGAAGAACGCGCGTTCTCCCCGGCTGAACTGGCCGAGCGGCTCGCCGATAGCGACGCCGCCATCGTCGGCCTCGCCGACAAGATCGACGGCAAGGTGCTCGAAGGCGCGCCGAAGCTACGCTTCGTGGCCAACCTGGGCGTGGGCTACAACAACCTCGATATCGATGCCCTGACCCGGCGTGGCGTCGGTGCGTCGAACACGCCCGATGTCCTCAACGAAACCGTGGCCGACTACGCCTGGGCGCTGATGCTTGCCGCCGCCCGCCGCGTCGGTGAGGCCGAACGTTGGCTTCGCGACGGCCAGTGGCACGGCTCGCGTTTCGAGGGCTGGCTGGGCGCGGATGTGCACGGCAAGACCATCGGCATCCTCGGCATGGGCCGGATCGGCCAGGCCATTGCCCGTCGTGCGGCCGGATTCCGGGCGCCGGTCATTTATCACAACCGGTCGCGGCTCGATGCCGCGCTCGAGCGCGAATGCGCGGCGACCTACGTCGACAAGGCCAGCCTGCTGGCCCGGTCCGACCATCTGATCCTGGTCCTGCCGTACACGCCGGAAAACCGCCATGCCATCGGCGAGGCCGAGCTGAAGGCCATGAAGCCGACCGCGGTTCTGGTGAATATCGCCCGCGGTGGCATCGTCGACGATGCCGCGCTGGCCCGAGCCCTGGCCGCCGGCACCATCGCCTCGGCGGGGGTCGATGTGTTCGAAGGCGAGCCTTCGGTACACCCCGATCTGCTGAAAATCGAAAATATCGTGCTCAGTCCGCACATCGCCAGCGCAAGTCGCGACACACGTCGCGATATGGCGGCGCTGGCTGTGGACAATGTGCTGGCGGCGTTCGGACATGGTCCTCACGCCGGCCGGCCACCCACGATCATCAATCCGGGTGTGCTGGCCGACGCCAGCTGACCTGTTCCTCCACGCCCTGACGAAAGCGAAAATGAGCAAGAAGACGAGTTACAAGGTGGCCATGGTGGGTGCGACCGGCGCAGTCGGCGAAACCCTCCTTTCGATCCTCGCCGAACGGGACTTCCCGGTTAGCGAACTGGTTCCCCTGGCGAGCGAGCGCTCGGCGGGCGGTACGGTCGACTTCGCCGGAAAACCTTACGTCGTCCAGGATCTCGCCAAATACGACTTCGAGGGCGTGGATATCGCCTTCTTCTCGGCCGGCGGTTCGGTGAGTCGCGAGCACGCGCCGCGTGCCGCCGCTGCCGGTGCCGTCGTGATCGATAACACCTCCGAGTTCCGCTACCAGGACGACATCCCCCTGGTGGTCGCCGAGGTGAACCCGCACGCGATCGTCGATTACACGGTGCGCGGCATCATCGCCAATCCGAACTGCTCGACCATGGGCATGCTGGTGGCGCTGGCCCCCATCCACCGCGAGGTGGGCATCGAGCGAATCAACGTCGCCACCTACCAGTCGGTGTCCGGCGCAGGTCGTAGCGGTCTCGAGGAGCTCGGCAAGCAGACCGCCCAGATGCTCAACTTCCAGCCGGTCGAAAGCGCGAAATTTCCGGCGCAGATCGCTTTCAACGTCATCCCGCAGATCGACGACTTCCAGCCTAACGGCTATACCAAGGAAGAAATGAAGATGGTCTGGGAGACCCGGAAGATCCTCGAGGATCCAACGATCCAGGTGAACCCGACGGCTGTCCGCGTACCGGTGTTCTACGGTCACGCGGAAGCGGTGCACATCGAGACCCGCGAGAAAATCACGGCCGAACGCGCCCGCGAACTGCTCGAGAAGGCGCCGGGCGTGGTCGTGAAGGACGAGCGGAAGCCCGGCGGTTACCCGACCCCTGTCGGCGATGCCGCCGGCCAGGATCCGGTCTACGTCGGCCGCATCCGCGAAGACATTTCCCATGAGCGCGGCCTCGACCTCTGGGTCGTGGCCGACAACATCCGCAAGGGTGCGGCACTCAACGCCGTGCAGATCGCGGAGATCCTGATCGAGGACTATCTGTAATGACCCATCGCGCCGCCATCGCCTGCCTGCTCGTCGTGTCCTCGCCCCTGGCGATCGCCGCCCAGCAAACCCAGACGAAGGCGGCGCAGGCCGACCCGGCCGCCGCCACCCGCGCCAGGGTGACGGCGGTGCACGGGGAGGTGCAGGCCGAGGACACCAACGTGCGGCAGCTCAAGGCACGCGTCGATGCGCTGGAGTCGGATACACAAGCCGCAAGCCGCCAGCTGGACGATCGGGACCGGAAAATCGCCGAACTCGAGCGTCAGCTGGACGCCCAGCGCAAGCCATAACATGTAAGGGGGGCGTGTACGGGCCTCGTGAACGACAGCAACGTTGTCGTGTAACTGCCCGTAGTCGCTATTGTTAGTTGTTGCTGGGGTGCACTACAGTGGCGCCTTCGCGGCCGACCGCCCGAAAGAGGCGTGCCGTCAGCATGGTATTAGTTCGGGGGAAGCGAGTGATGAACCGTACGTTGAAGCTGTCGATCATGCTGGCGCTTGCCACGGGGGGCGGACATGCCCTGGCGCAGGACCTGGGCGCTGTCCAGGTGCGCTCGACCATGGACCAGCCGCTGGTAGCGGAAATTCCACTGACTGGGGTGTCGGCCAAGGCCGATAACATCCATGTCGCCCTCGCCTCGGAAGAGGCGTTCTCGCGTGCGGGTCTGAACCGCAGTGGTCTGCCTGTGGCGCTTAGCTTCGCGGTGGGCAAGAACGCCAGTGGCCAGCCGGTCATCAAGGTGACCAGTAGCGCGCCGATACGCGATACCTATCTCGACTTCCTCGTCGAGGTCTCGACCGACGGCAACAAGGTCGTCCGCGAGATCACGATGCTGCTCGACCCGCCGGGCACGCCGGCATCGACGGCCGGCGCCACGGCCAGCACGCCTGCGGCCAAGCCGTCGCGGACGTCGGAGGTGCCCTCTCGCGTGCCTGCGCGCAGCGAGTCGCGGGCTTCGCGTAGCGAAGCGACCCCGGCGGCGCCCCGCGCCGCCGCCGCTCCCTCGGGCGCCAGCGATGGCTCGGTCACGGTTCAACGTGGCCAGAACCTCTCGACGATCGCTCGCGATCACACCAGTGGCGCCGACATCAACCAGGTCCTGCTGGCGCTGCACAAGGCCAATCCGGACGCCTTCTTCCGGGACAATATCAACGCGCTGAAAACCGGTGCGGTATTGCGCATCCCTTCCACCGACGACATCCAGGCCCAGTCGGCCGCGGCTGCTCTGGCGGAAGTACGCCGCCAGAACGAGGCATGGCGCTCGGGCACGGCGCGTTCGCCCTCGGTGGTTGCCGACGCAGCCTCCACCGGCGCAGCACAGGGCCCGGCCAAGGCCGCTGCTCCCGCCAACGATCGCCTGGCCATCGTCCCCTCGAAGGAGGGCGGCGACGCCGCTTCCACCCGAGCCGGTACGAAGGACGGCAAGGGCGACGCCCAGGTCGCCGGCCTGAAGCAGGAACTGACGACCTCGCAGGAGTCCGTCGCCTCGCTCAAGCAGCAGGGCGCCGAGCTGAAGTCGCGCATTGGCGACCTCGAAGAGATCAACACGAAGAACCAGCGCCTGATCAGCCTGAAGGACTCGGAAATTGCCGAGCTCCAGCGCAAGCTGGCTGAAACGCGCAAGGCCGCGGGGCAGCCCGCACCGGCCGCCACGGCGGCTGCGCCGGCTCAGGAAGCAGCGGCTGCCGCGCCTGCCGCCACGCCGGCAGCAGCTTCGACGGCTGCTTCGACGGCCGCCACCGTGCCTGCGCATGCGGCCACGGTGGCCGCTCCCGCTGTCGTCACGACGCCGGTCCAGGCACCCGCCGCGGCGTCGCCGGCTCCGGCCGCCAAGCCCCCCGTGCATAAGTTCAGCCCGGCGCCGGTCGTGGAAGACGATCCCTGGTATCTGCAGACCTGGGCTTGGGGCGGCGGCGCGATCGTCATCCTCCTGCTTCTGGTGGCAGCCGTGTTCGGCCGGAAGAAGCCCTCGGCCGTGGCCGGACCCGCCTCGGCCTCGCTGGCCGATCGTTTCGCGCGTGAACCGAACTTCGACACCTTCGGCCACAACGATGCGATGGACCAGGACCAGCGCGAGATCCTGGACGCGCTGGCCGAGCACCCGGACGATATCGGCCTGCACCTGGAGCTGGTGAGCCTGTACTACGGTCGCCGCGACGTCGAACATTTCGAAGCCGCTGCCGAGGCGATGTTCGCCCACGTCGCGGATCCCGAGCAGCCGGAATGGCGCGAAGTGGTGACGATGGGCGAAGACCTCGCTCCCACCCATCCGCTGTTCGGTGGCGTGCCGGTCGACGAGATCGACGAGCCGTACGACCATTACGAACCCGGTCACGTGCATTCCGCCGATGAGGCCGCTGCGCTGGAGCAGTTCGATCTGGGCACGTACGTCACCGGTGCGGACGAGGAAGATCGTCCCGCCGTGCAGGCGCCGCAGAAGCACAGCGAATACCACTTCAACTTCGACCTGACGCCGGTGCAGCGCGCCGAGGCCGATCGCCGCCCCAACGCACCGGACGTCTTTGACGTCGATGCACCGGACTCCCTCTACACCGAGGTGCCGGCACACGGTTCGACCGACCACGGTTTGAACGAGCCGGTTCCGGTGAGCGACGATCGTGCGTCCTGGTCGTTCAACGAAGAGACCGAAGCGGCTGCTACATCCGCCCACGACCTCCCGCGTTTCGACGAGCCGAACTTCCCGGACGAAGAGCCGATCGCCGATCACAATCCGGAAAGCTTCAGCGATGACCCGGTCGACACCAAACTCGACCTGGCCCGCGCCTATCTCGACATGGGCGACGCCGAAGGCGCACGCCTCATGCTCGACGAGGTGCTGTCCGAAGGCACGCAGATGCAGAAAGACACCGCCAAGCGGATCCTCAACGACATCGTCTGACGATCGCCCTGCTGACTACCTGCATGCCTCTATGTAGGAGCCGATTCATCGGCGATGCCCTTGTAGGAGCCGATTCATCGGCGAGCTCTGAACAGAAGCCCCGGCCACCCCGGGGCTTCTGCATGTGTGGGCCGGCTATGCCGGCGATGGGGTGCTACCCTTTACCGTTTCCACCGTACCGAACCGCCCCATGCGTATTGCCCTTGGCGTCGAATACGACGGCACCGACTTCCTTGGCTGGCAGCGGCTGAGTCACGCGAAGACCGTCCAGGGTTCGCTGGAGCGGGCGCTCAGCTTCGTCGCCCATACCCCGATCGAGGTGACCGCCGCCGGCCGCACCGACGCGGGCGTGCATGGCCGTTGCCAGGTCGTGCACTTCGACACCGACGTGGTTCGCGACCTGCGCGGCTGGATTCTCGGCGCCTGTTCCAATCTGCCGCATTCGGTGGCAGTCACCTGGGCCCAGCCGGTCCCGGACGATTTCCACGCGCGTTTTTCCGCGCGCGGGCGCCGTTATCGCTACCGCATCCTGCCGCGTTTCGTCCGGCCTGCGCTCGATGCGCGTTTCGTCGCCTGGGAGCGGCGCCAGCTCGACGCCGAAGCAATGAACGAGGCGGCACAGGCGATCGTCGGCGAGCACGACTTTTCCGCATTTCGGGCCATTTCCTGCCAGGCCGTGCATGCGCGCCGCAACGTGCGTTCGATCCGCGTGTTTCGCGAAGACATCCATGTCGTGGTGGAGATCGAGGCGAATGCCTTCCTGCACCACATGGTCCGCAATATCGTCGGCTCGCTGCTGCCGATCGGTCGTGGCGAGCAGGACGCCGGCTGGATGGCCGAACTGCTCGCCGGCCGCAACCGTGAGGTGGCCGGTGCGACGGCGCCTGCCGAAGGCCTGACGTTTATCGGCCCTCTCTACGAATCCCATTGGGGCCTGCCGGCGGAAGTGACGCTATGACCCGGATCAAGTTCTGCGGCCTTACCCGGCTCGAGGATGTCGAGCTGGCTGCGCGGCTGGGCGTCGATGCCATCGGTTTCGTCATGACCCGCCGGAGCAAGCGATACATCGAGCCGACTGCCGCCGCGCGCCTGCGCGACGCCCTGCCTCCCTACATCACGAGCGTGGCGCTGGTGATGGACGATGAGCCTGCGTATATCGACGAAGTGCTGCGCGTGCTGCGTCCGGACATGCTTCAGTTCCACGGTGGCGAAACCGACGAGGCATGCGCTGCGTTTGGTGTGCGCTACACGAAGGCCATCGCCATGGGTGAGGGCGAGGGCGCGCTCGAACGCCTCCGGCAGTTCCCGCGGGCAGCCGGTCTGCTCCTCGACGGCCACGGCCTTGGCGAGCAGGGCGGCAGTGGCCAGCGCTTCGACTGGTCGCTCATGCCGAAGGATCTTGCGCAGCCGCTGATCCTGGCCGGTGGCCTGGATGCCGACAACGTGGCGGAGGCCATTCGCGTGGCGCGGCCCTGGGCGGTGGATGTCTCCAGCGGGATCGAGTCGTCGCCCGGCATTAAGGATCGGGCTAAGATGGAACGCTTCATTTCTGCTGTACGAAGATAACGAGAAGGCAATGACCGAGATTGCGGATTTCCACGCCTACCCGGATGCGCATGGTCGCTTCGGGGCTTACGGCGGCATCTACGTGGCTGAGACGCTCATGGAGCCACTCGCCGAACTGACCGCTGCTTATGAGAAGTTGCGGAAGGATCCCGCTTTCATCGCCGAGCTCGATCGCGACCTCAAGTACTACGTCGGTCGTCCCAGCCCGGTGTATCACGCTGAGCGCCTTTCCGCGCATGTCGGCGGCGCGCGCATCCTGCTCAAGCGTGAAGACCTGAACCATACGGGCGCGCACAAAATCAACAACACGGTGGGCCAGGCGCTTGTGGCCCGGCACATGGGCAAGACCCGGATCATCGCCGAGACCGGTGCTGGCCAGCACGGCGTGGCCAGCGCGACGGTTGCCGCGCGCATGGGCCTGAAGTGCGTGGTCTACATGGGCGCCGTGGACATCGAGCGCCAGAAAATCAACGTCTACCGCATGCGTCTGCTCGGCGCCGACGTGGTGCCGGTCACGTCAGGCTCGAAGACGCTGAAAGATGCGCTCAACGAAGCGATGCGCGACTGGGTGACCAACGTCGCGGACACCTTCTACATTATCGGCACGGTGGCGGGTCCGCATCCGTATCCGCAGATGGTTCGAGACTTCAATGCCATCGTCGGGCGCGAAGCGCGCGAGCAGGTGCTCGAGCAGTTCGGTCGCCTGCCGGACGTGATCACGGCGTGTGTCGGTGGCGGATCGAACGCGATCGGCCTGTTTCACGCCTTCCTCAACGACCGCGATGTGCGCATCGTGGGTGCTGAGGCTGCGGGTGATGGCATCGAAACCGGTCGGCATGCCGCCTCGCTCGCTGCGGGCAAGCCGGGCGTGCTGCACGGTAACCGCACCTACGTGCTGTCGGATGCCAATGGACAGATCGTCGAGACGCATTCCGTCTCCGCCGGCCTGGACTACCCGGGCGTCGGTCCCGAGCATGCCTTCCTGAAAGACGCCGGCCGTGCCGAGTACGTCGGCATCACCGACGACGAAGCGCTGGAGGCCTTCCACCTGCTGGCGCGCACCGAGGGCATCCTCGCCGCGCTGGAGTCGAGCCACGCCATCGCCCAGGGCATCAAGCTCGCGCGTGAACTGCCCAAGGACGGCCTGGTGCTCGTCAATCTTTCCGGTCGTGGCGACAAGGACGTGCACACGATCGCCGAGCGTGAAGGAATCGAACTCTGATGAGCCGTATCGAACGCCGTTTCGCGGCGCTGAAGGCCGCCGGTCGCACCGGTCTGATTCCTTTCGTCACCGCGGGAGATCCACTGCCCGACGCCGTCGTGCCGATGTTGCACGCCCTGGTTGCCGCCGGCGCCGACGTGATCGAGCTGGGGGTACCGTTTTCCGACCCCATGGCCGATGGCCCGGTGATCCAGCACGCGAGTGAGCGTGCTATCGGCAAAGGCGTCGGGTTGCACAACGTGCTTGCCTGGGTCGCAGCATTCCGTGAGACCGACGATGAAACACCGATCGTCCTGATGGGCTATCTCAATCCGGTCGAAATGTACGGTTATGAGGAGTTCGCCGAAGATGCCATAGAGAAGGGCGTCGATGGCGTCCTTATGGTGGATTGTCCGCTCGAGGAGTCGCACGTGCTCGCGCCGCTCCGTGCGGTGGGTCTCGACCAGATCCTGCTGGCCTCGCCGACCACTACCGAGATGCGCCTGGCCGCCCTGAGCGAGGCGGCTTCGGGGTTCCTGTATTATGTGTCGTTCGCTGGCATCACCGGCGCGGCCCAGCTGAGCACCGGCGACATCGCCGAGCGCGTGGCAGGCATCCGGGCCCGGTCGAAGGCTCCGGTGGCCGTCGGTTTTGGTGTTCGCGACGCGGCAAGTGCCGTGGCGATTGGCGCCTTTGCCGACGCCGTGGTCATCGGCAGCGCCCTGGTCGATCGCCTCTCCGGCGCGACCTCGGCGGACGATCTCGCCGGCAGGGCACACGACTTCCTCGCGCCGATCCGCGCTGCGCTCGACGCGCGCTGAACGGCCGTTGGGTTAGAACAGATACACGGAGAGAACCATGAACTGGCTGCAGAAAATCATGACGCCGAAGACCCGCGCGCAGCAGCGCGCGGCCGGCGACAACAAGGGCAAGGTGCCCGAGGGCGTGTGGGAAAAGTGTGCCGGTTGCGGCACCGTCCTTTACAAGCCGGAGTTGGAAAAGTCGCTGATGGTGTGCCCGAAGTGCGGTCACCACCACGCGATCAGTGCGCGTGTTCGTCTGAATGCCTTCTTCGATGAGGGCAGCACCACCGAGCTTTGGCCGAAGATGGAAGCGGTCGATGCGCTGAAGTTCAAGGACCAGAAAAAGTACAAGGACCGCGTCGCTGCCGCTCAGAAGGCAACGGGCGAGAAAGACGCGCTCATCGCGATGTCCGGCCGCCTGCTGGATCGCCCGGTGGTGTCGGTGGCCTTCGAATTCGCCTTCATGGGCGGCTCAATGGGTTCGGTGGTCGGCGAGAAGTTCGCCCGTGCCGCTGAGCGCGCCCTGGCCGACAAGAGTGCCTTGGTCTGCTTCGCCGCCACGGGTGGCGCGCGCATGCAGGAAGGCCTGTTCTCGCTGATGCAGATGGCGAAGACCTCGGCCGCCCTGGCACGGATGCGCGACGCTGGCGTGCCGTACATCTCGGTGCTCACGCATCCGACCACCGGTGGCGTCTCCGCAAGCCTGGGCATGCTGGGTGACATCAACGTGGCTGAGCCGAAGGCGCTTATCGGCTTCGCCGGTCCGCGCGTCATCGAGCAGACCGTTCGCGAGACCCTGCCGGAGGGCTTCCAGCGTCCCGACTTCCTGGTCGAGCACGGCGCCATCGACGTTATCGTCGACCGCCGCGAAATGCGCGACAAGCTCGGCGCGATGCTCGGCATCATGCAGAAGGCGCCGCGCGCCGCGGCGTGATATGTGGGAGCCGCTTCAGCGGCGATATCCACGTTGCCGAAACCCTTCGCCGTGACAGCGTGTTATCGCGGAGCAAGCAAGCCCGACTCAGGTCGGGCTTTTTTTTGGTTCTTCGCGGAATGCCGGGGACGCTGAAGACGGTGAGGCGCAGAGCCGTCGGCGTGCAGACGTCGCGGCGCAGAGCCTTCGGTGCCCACCCTCGCTGCTCAGACACGTCCTCCGCGTTTCGTAGCGGAAAGGCCGCTGCGCGGCCGTGTACTTATTTGGCCTGCGGCCGCTCCACTTGTGCGGAACTCGCCTCGAGAGTGGGCACCGAAGGCTCTCCCGGACCGTGAGGTTCGCGTGGGTCGAGCCAAAGCGCGCGGCAGCGTCGTCGGCAGGCACGCCGGCACGCAGGCACAGACGCGAGGACGTGACCGGCAACCGGTGCCAGCAACCGCTTCCGCATCGGCGCGGGTTCCGGGACCGGCCGGTCCCGACGACGGCACCACGCAACGGCTCTCCTTCCCGCTGACCGTATCGTCGTGAGAGACCTTGGTGTCCACCCTCGAGGCGAGTTCCGCACAAGTGGAGCGGCCGTAGGCCAAATAGAACCATGGGCCGCGTGAGCGGCCTTTCCTTGTCGAACGCGGAGGACGTGTCTGAGCAGCGAGGGTGGGCACCAAGGTCTCCCCGCGAGACGCCCAAGTGTAGAGAGCGATGGCAAAGCCGAGCCCGCGAAGCCGAAGGCGAGCCATGCGCGAGGTGCGAGGTGCGAGGTGTGACGTGCGACGTGCGACGTGCGACGTGCGAAAGACTGCCCCGCCTGAAGCCCGTGCGGCCGGGCCCCGGTCTTCCGCGAAGCTCTTTTTTTGGCGGAGAGCCGCGACGTGCACGTTCCGGTCGCCGCGCTGATACGACGCGTCTGCAAACCCTGACGGGAATCGCCTTGACGAGGTCATCCGGGTGGGTAATATACAGAAAACCGTATATCCGAGACTCCCCATGTCGAATGTCCCTAACGATCCACACCGGCTTCGCTACGAAAATCCGTTCGACGCGATCACCGACGATCCGGCCGAGGCGGCTGACCTGCAGTACCGGTCCCGAGTCATGGCCGCGCTTCGCGAATACTTCAAGGCAAAGGCCCTGAGTCAGGCAGACATTGGCGAGGTGCTCGGTGTGCCGCAACCCAGGGTAAGCGAGCTGATGACAGGCAAGATCACAGCCTTGTCCTCTGCAACGCTCAACGGTTACATGGGGCGTATCCGCGTCGGCATCATGGTTTCGTTCGAGCCGGAACCTATCGGTCGGATCGAGGCTCGCGCAGTCGAGTACGCATAGGCGCGTTAGCCTCTGTCACGTACGCGTCCCATGAGTTCCTTGTATCGTGCGCTCGCCGTTGCGATGTTTTTCGTATCAACACCGTTGGTCGATTTTGCGAAGGCATGTAGGACGAACAACGTATCGAGGTATTTCAGGCAGCACACGACCCGGTGGGCAGGGCTCCCGTTGCGCTTTAGTTCGAATGCTCCCTTGCCAACGCTGCCCACCAGGTAAGTGATGGACGAAGAGGGAGAAAGTCCTTGCTGAAGTGAGTCGAAGTCAGACAGGAAGGCCGTCTGCTCATCCACAGGCAATGCGCGAAAATCCCGCTTCGCGGCAGCGGAAACGAATTCGAATCCTTTCTTCACCACGACGTGCTCCGGTAAACCCGGAGCAAAGCATCGTGATTCGCATTATCCCTGTATGTCGGCTAATGCCTCCGGTTGGCCTGGCTTCAAACCAACACGCGCTCAGCCCACAACGACAGCGTCCCGAGACCCGCGCCGATCACCGTCGCAGCCAGTACATCGCTCGGGTAATGCAGGCCGAGCACCACGCGGGACGCGCCGACGAGCGCCGCAAAACCGATCAGGAACGGCGCCAGGATGGGGTAGTGCGCCACCGCGACGACGGTGAATGCGACGGCCTGCAACGTGTGGCCGGACGGGAAACTGAACTCGTCCAGTGGCGGCACGTGCGCGATCACGCCGGGACAGGTGCGGAACGGGCGCGGGCGGCGCGTCCAGCGCTTTAATACGCGATAGAGCATCAGTGCGGTCAGACCGGTCACGGCCATCTGTGCCGCCACGGCGACGCCGTGCCAGCCGCCGACCAGTGCGATGACCGTCATCAGCGAATACCAGAACACGCCATCACCCAGCCGGCTGATGGCGCCGAAGAAGATGCCGATGGCCCGGCGCGCGCCCCAGCGATTGGCGGCGACGCACATGCGCCGGTCGAGGCTCGCCCTACGCGGCGACGGCGGTGCTGCGTTCATGGACATTCTCCTCGGAAAGGGACCGCATGATGGCTTCGAAGTCGTTCACGACGGACTCGGGCGAAAGGCCGGCGACGGAGGCGCGGGCTGCATGGCCCATGGCTGTGCGCACCGTGGTATCCGCACCGAGGGTGGCGGCGCGTTCGATCAGGCCACCTTCGTTGCCTGGCGCGACACGAATACCGTTCTGCCCGTTGCGGATGAACTCACGCGCGGCGGCTTCGGCGTAGGCGACGACCGGTATGCCCGATGCCATCGCCTCGAGTACCACGTTGCCGAAGGTTTCCGTGAGGCTGGGGAAGACGAACAGGTCAGCGCTGGCGTAGAACGCCGCCAGCTCCTCACCACGACGCGTACCGGCGAAGATCACGTCCGGATTGGCCGCCTCGAGTGCGGCGCGCCCCGGACCGTCGCCGACGATGACGCAGCGGGCCTGTGGCACCCGCCGAACCAGGGCACGATAGGCCTCGATGACAACGTGCAAATTCTTTTCGGGCGCGACGCGTCCCACGCTGAGCACCACTGGTGTATCGGCACCGGCGCCCCAGCTCTCGCGCAGCGCGTCGTTGCGATGCTCCGGATGGAAGCGCGCGGTATCGACGCCGCGGCGCAGGACGCGCACGTCATGCACGCCGAGATCGTTGAGCTCGCCCGCCAGCTGGCCGGTGGGCACCAGGGTGGTCTGCGCTCGGCGATGGAAGCGGGCGAGATAGCGGCGCACGAAAGGCGTGAGTGCGCCGAAACCGTAATGGCCCACGTAGAAGTCGAAGCGTGTGTGGAAACCGGTCGCGACCGGAATGCCGAGTCGGCGAGCAGCGCTGACAGCAGTCCAGCCGAGGGGGCCTTCCGTCGCCACATAGATCGCGTCCGGGCGCTCTGCGCGCCAGCGGCGTTCGATACGGAAGCGGGCAGGGAGGCCAAAGCGAAGGCCGGAGTATCGCGGCATCGCGGCGCCTTCGACGGCGAGGACATCCATGCCCGCGTCGGCCAGCGGTGGCGTATCCGGGTGGATCGGCCGGATGAGGTCGACCGTGTGCCCTCGCCGGACAAGTCCGCGGGCGAGCGTCTGGACGGTAAGGGCTACCCCGTTCACGTCCGGTGCGTAGGTCTCGGTGACGATGCCCACTCGCATGGCGGTGCCCCTTCTGGCCTGGCTTGACGCATGCTCGCGCAATGGCGTGTCCGCGCGGTTATCAGGGCATGACCGGCATATGACAGCGGGGCTGGGTTAAAATCGCGGTCTTGCCTGCCTGACGACCCCAACGATGACCGTCCGTACCCGCTTCGCTCCCAGTCCTACCGGCTACCTCCATATCGGCGGTGCCCGCACCGCGCTGTATTGCTGGCTGGAGTCCCGCCGTCGGGGCGGTGAATTCGTGCTGCGAATCGAGGACACGGATCGCGAACGGTCCACCCAGGAGGCCGTGCAGGCCATTCTCGACGGCATGTCCTGGCTCGGACTGGTGCATGACGAAGGCCCGTACTACCAGACGTTGCGCATGGAGCGCTACCGCGAGGTCGCCGACCAGCTGCTGCGCGAGGGCAAGGCGTACTACGCCTACGAGACGAAGGAAGAGATCGAGGCGATGCGCAACGCGGCCATGGCGGCGGGTGTTAAGCCGCGTTACAACGGCTACTACCGCGATCGCAACGAGCCGCAGCGCGATGACCCGAACCGGGTCATCCGTTTCAAGAATCCCGCTACCGGCAGTGTTGTCTTCGACGACAAGGTGAAGGGGCGCATCGAGTGGTCCAACGAAGAACTGGACGATCTGGTGATCTTCCGCTCGGACGGTTTTCCCACGTACAACTTCGCGGTTGTCGTGGACGACATCGACATGGGCATCACCGAAGTGATTCGTGGCGACGACCATGTCAACAACACGCCGCGCCAGATCAACATCTACAAGGCCCTGGGCGCGGCGGTACCTGAATTCGCGCACCTGCCGATGATCCTTGGCCCGGACGGCCAGAAGCTGTCCAAGCGTCACGGCGCGGTAAGCGTCATGCAGTACCGCGACGATGGTTTCCTGCCACACGCGCTGCTCAACTATCTCGTGCGTCTGGGCTGGTCGCATGGCGACAAGGAGATCTTCTCGGTCGACGAAATGAAGACCCTGTTCGACGTTGCCGATGTGAACAAGGCGGCATCGCGTTTCGACGTTACCAAGCTGTCCTGGCTCAACCAGCATTACCTGAAGACGGACGATCCGGCTCTGCTCGGCGCCGAGCTGGCCTGGCACCTTGAGAGGATCGGTATCGACGCCTCGAAGGGTCCGAATCCGGCGGATGTCGTCGTCGCCTTGCGCGACCGCGTGCAGACGTTCAAGGAAATGGCCGAACGCGCGAAGATCTGGTACGGCCCGATCGTCGAGTGGGATGACAAGGCTATCGAAAAGCACCTGCGCAACGAGACGGCCCCGGCCGCACTCGAGGCCGCAAAGGCTGAAATGGCCGCACTACCCGACTGGACGCCTGAAGCCATCCATGGCGCAGTCGAGCGCGTGGCGGCTGCGCTGGAGCTCGGCATGGGCAAGGTTGCCGCGCCGTTGCGCGTGGCGATGACCGGAACCCAGGTGTCGCCGTCCATCGAGCACACGATTTTCCTGGCGGGCCGCGAGGGTGCCATCTCGCGCATCGACGAGGCGCTCGCCCGCTCGCGTGGATGAGCTTCTCGCCCGGGCGATGCAAGGCGTCGATCCCGACGACCCCGGTGCCGCCCTGCGCATCTTCAGCAACCTGATGGGCCTGGTGCCCTGGTGGAACCTGATCGCCTGGCAGGTTTTTTTCGTCGTCGTCGGCGCGCTGCTGGGCTGGTGGCGCGGCCGGACCACAGCAGGCATCGTCGGGGCGCTGTTACTGGGTCCCTTCGGCTGGGTCGTTCCCTTCCTGCCAAAGCGGGCTCCGCCGGCGCCACCGGCCGGTGCAGGCCCCCAGCCGCCCCCGCTGCCGGGCTCGAAAAAGCGTTGACGTGGCCTCATGTTAGACTGACGCACACGAGGATTTCGATGTGACCACGCAAGCCGCCCACCGACATGACCACGAGCACCACGACGACGCACGCAGCTTCGTCGCGGCGGTCGAGCACGCCTCGAATGAGCGTGGCCTGCGGTTGACTCCGTTGCGCCGGGAAGTCCTCGAGTTGGTGGCCAGTGCAGGCAAGCCCGTGAAGGCCTATGACCTGCTGGACAGGCTTCGCGAGAAGCACGGCAACGCCGCGCCGCCGACGGTCTACCGGGCGCTCGATTTCCTGCTCGAGAACAGCTTCATCCACAAGCTCGAGTCCATCAACGCCTACGTGTCCTGCCACCATCCGGCCGAATCGCATCAGGTGCCCTTCCTGATCTGCGACAAGTGCCAGTGCGCGCAGGAGGTCTGCGACGAGCGCGTCGCGGAGCTGATCGAGTTGCAGGCCAAGGCCCTGGGGTTCCGTCCGCAGGCCCAGACCCTCGAAGTCCACGGCATCTGCAAGAACTGTCGGTAGCCCTTGTGTGGGGCCGGGTACAGAAATCGTTGATTTGCTTGGCTTCTGCAATGTTATAAAGTAGCATTGCTTGCCTGGACCCGTCCAAGAAGTCACGCTATGCATCTCATGACCGATCTCCCTGTCGAATCCCCAGTCGATTCAGAGGCGCCCCGGCGCTGGTGGCACGCCGCCGACCGCGTCGGTGCGACGGCGTCGTTCCTTTGCGCCATCCACTGCGCCGCGCTGCCTTTCGTGCTGGCGCTGCTTCCGGTGCTGGGTCTTTCGTTTCTCGCCGACCACCGTTTCGAAGCGGGCTTCGTCGCTTTTGCATGCGTCCTGGCCAGCGCGGCGCTCATATCCGGTTTCCGCCGTCATCGCCGCCGCCTGCCGTTGATCCTGGCGACACCTGGCCTGATGCTGCTGGTGCTGGGAGTGACCTTCCTGCACAGCGACTCGCTCATCATTCATAGCGTGCTCGTTGCGTGCGGCGGTTTCCTGCTGGCTTCGGCGCATTTCGTTAACCTGCGAGTAGACCGCAGCGAGCATGCGGGCCACATCCACGGCCCGTCCTGCGCGCACCCGTGATTGTGTAACCGCGGCACGATTCCCTAGCCTTCGCGCATGGCACACGATCACTCCCAAGCCCACGCCGGCCACTCGCACGGCGAGGCGCACGCGCACGACCATAGCCACTTCGAAGGGAGCAGCGAGAAGAAGCTGCTGTTCGCTTTCGTCCTCACCCTGATCATGCTGCTGGTGGAGGCGGCCGGAGGCATGGTCTCCGGATCGCTGGCCCTGCTGGCGGATGCGGGTCATATGCTGGTCGATGCACTGGCCCTGTTGCTGGCCTTCCTCGGGGCGCGGTTCGCCGCACGACCTGCCGACGCGCAGCGCAGCTTCGGCTACGGCCGTATCGAGGTCCTTGCCGGCTTCGTGAACGCGCTGACGCAGTTCGCGCTGGTCGCCTTCATCATCGTCGAGGCCGTGCAGCGGCTCTTCGATCCCCAGCCCATCCTGTCCGGTGTGATGCTGGTGGTGGCGCTGATCGGCCTCGTTGCCAATGTGGTGGTTCTTCGCACGTTGCACGGTCACGACCCTGACGACGTCAACATCGCCGGCGCCAGCCTGCATGTCCTCGGTGATCTGCTCGGCTCGGTCGCCGCGGTGCTCGCGGCCCTGGCCGTGCGCTGGGCCGGCTGGCTCTGGGCGGATCCCGTGCTGTCGATCCTGGTCTCGCTGCTGATCCTGCGCAGTGCGTGGTCGCTGCTGCGTCGCTCGGGTCATATCCTGCTCGAAGGCACACCCGAAGGCGTGCACCTGTCCGATATCGAAAAGGGCCTGCGCGAGGCGGACGAGAACATCCTCGACATCCACCACGTGCATGTCTGGCAGGTCACGGCCGGCTCGCGGATGGCCACGCTGCATGCCGAGCTGAAGCCCGGTGCCGATCAGTCGCGCTGTCTCACCGCCATCAAGACCATGCTCATCGAGCGCTGGCAGGTGGGTCATGCCACCGTCCAGTTCGACCCGGGCCCGTGTCCGGACGAGCTCGAAGGCTGTGGTAAGGGCGGCCGGGGCGTTCCCTGAACGGGGCTCAGGCTTGCCATTTGCGGCTCCGCTGATACGATGGCGGGCCGTTCCTCATCATTATTCAGAATCAAGGAGTTTCCCATGGGCAAGGGCGATCGCCGCACCCGTCGCGGCAAGATCAACCGTCATAGCTATGGCAACGCTCGTCCGCACGTTGACGTCGTCACCGGTGCAGCCGTTGCAAAGCCGGCTGCTGCCAAGCCGGCCGCCGCTGCCGCCAAGAAGGCGGCCCCGCGCAAGAAGGCTTAATTGCCTTTCCAGCGTGAGATGAAAAGCCCCGCATTGCGGGGCTTTTTGTTGGGCCCGATTCAGAGCTCGAGCCGGTCGCCGAACTCGAAGTGGCCGTCCGCCGGAGCGGCGATCGCGTTCTGCTGGACGATGCCGGGGAAGATGTTGTTTTCGATGCCGGCGTGGTTATCGCTGTTGTACAGATAGGGTACGTGCGACCACACACGGTAACCGAGGGCCTTGATCGACGCGATTTCCGCCGCCGCCTGGTCCATCCCGGACAGGCGTACGTAGAGCAGGGGACGGTGCTCGCGCAGGGTCTCCGTGGCTCCGGCAAGCGCGTCCACGAGCGTGTCGGCGAGGTTGAACTTCATCAGGTGTACCGATTCCAGTTGCAGGCTGTCGATCGTGATCGCGCGAACGGCCTCTTTCGCGCCAAACGAGTGCAGCCCCGTGCTGCGACCCAGCCAGGCCGGATGCGTGAAAACATTGTCGAGCTGGTTGAGCGCCACGTTCGCGCACAGCTGTTGGAATCGTATGCGGCGCGGTTCCACGACATGCACCTGTCCAAGGGGACCGACGGCGTGAGCCATCCACAGCGCATGTGCGGCGAAATCGCCGCCGAACTCGAGGATGGTCTGCCCCTCTTCGATGAGCCCGCTGAGCAGGTTGGTCTCGTGCTCGGCCCATTCGCCATAGAGCTGGAGTGAGCGCGCGACGACGTTGTCGGTGGCGACTGCCGCGGTAATGCCATAGCGCGTGGTCCAGAACGGGGAAGACGCGCCGTTGGGGGGATGCGGGGAATTCATGGGTGTACTGCCTTCCTGTTCTAGAGAGTGGCGCGTGCGATTGCCAGCTGGCGCACGGCCTGGGCGAGCGCATGGCGGTCATGGCCGGTGGTGTCGGCTGTCTGGGTCCAGCCGCGACACGTGTCGCGCCAGAGGTTGAGCAGATGGCTGTCGCCACCACCGCTGCGCCATGCGGCCTCGCACAGTGCGCTGGCGCCGGCGAAATCGCCTTCGCGCAGGCGCGTCGCCGCCATGGCGGTGCGTGCACCGACGGAATCGGCCTCCATGGATGCGAGTTCGCGTCCCAACGATGCGGCAACTTCGCCCTGGATAGCGCGGCCAGGTAACGATTCGTAGGTCAGCTGGATAGCGAGGCGACATTCGAGCGCGTCCATTCGCCAGGCGGGATGTTGCTCGGCGAGAAAGGCGTGGGTGAGCGCCAGCGTGCAGGCGTCGACGGCATCGGCGGGTGGTAGCACCATGGCGCGCAGTCGCGCACAGCGCGCGAGCAGGAGCGCGGTTTCGGCCTCGCCGTCGCGCGTGTGAGCTTCTTCGAGCAGGGCCTGCGCGCGGTCCAGGCTGGCGAGGCGTGCCGCGCCTTTCGCGCCTTCCGCTCGCTGGAGGAAGACCTCCGCTCGCCGACGCAGGGCGCGCGTCATCGCCTCCGGCCCGATGGTCGCGAGACGATCGCACAGGGCTTCGGCTTCGGCCTGTCGCGCGGACGCGCCACCACCGAGCAACCAGCCCGCCCAGGTCAGCTGCACGTCGATCCATGCGTCGAGCACGGGCGTTTCTTCCGCGCCGAGGTCGACGGCCTGGCGGGCCTGGAGCGCGCGCAGGGCAAACAATCGTGTCGCTCCCGAAAGGCGCTCGATGCGAGCCAGCTCCACACGAATGGCGCGGGCTACCCAGTGCGGACGATCCGTGTCGGTCGCGCGATTTATCCCGTCGCGAGTACGCTGGGCGGCCTCCTCGAGTGGCGCCTCGGCGCCTCGCCGGTGATGGTCGCGAGAGCGCAGCACGAGAATGGCCGGCAAAAGCCAGCGTGCCAGCCGGGCGTCGTCATCACCATCTTTGCCTGCGTCCTCGAGGATGGCTTGCCAGGCTTCGACGCTGGTCGTGCCTTCGCCGACGCGGCGAATTTCCGGAAACCGCTCGTCGCCGATGAGGTGAAGGGCGGGGCTCGCATCGATGGCGTGGAGTGCATTCAGTAGCGAAGCCACCCGAACGAACGAGGCGGGTGGGGAGGCCGCTGCCTCGGGCGCGTGTGTCGGTGACAGAAGCAGGTCGACCGGCTCGGGGACCACGTAGAGCAGCGGGGTGGCGTACGGTGAGTCTTCGTAGACCCATTCAGGCGATTTCATCTCGGTGGCCTCGGAGGGCGCCAAGGGGGTGACGTCGGCGAATGCACCCGCTATCGACGGGGGTGGGGATGGCGCGCGCCGCGCGCGGCGCCGACGCTGCCATGTCAAATGGGCGAGGACGCCGCCAATTATCATGGCCACGACGGCCAGCACCCAGACGAGCCGGTCGCCAGCAGGCTCCGGGGTGGGAGCGTTTGCCGTTGCGGGTGCCAACAGGAGGGTGGCCACGGCGGGATGGCGGGCAAGTCCAGGCGCCGTGCTGGCGGACGAAGGCGGGGCTTCCATCGCGTCGAGCATGCGCGACACGTCTCGCATCTGCCGGGCACGCGTGGCGCGTTCGACGGCGGTCTCCCGGGGATCGGCGCACGCGCCGAGCAGCGACAGGGCGAACATCAGGCTTGCGACGCGGCGGGACGTGGCGCGATTCCCGCGGTGTGCTGGCGGTGGTGCGTTCAACGGTGTTCCTTACAACGCGCGGCGTGTGCCACGCGAGATCGACATCAACGATCTTAGGCGAGAAGTTCCCGCCTATCGATGGAACAATTCGGAAAAATCGCGCGGATTACGTCGTATTGGGACGCTCGCCGGCCACTCGCACTTCGTGTAACAGATCACCGCCAATCCAGTAGCAAAGCTCCGGTAAATGGCGAATGTTCCAGATGGCGAGATCAGCACGCCGACCCGGCGCAAGGACGCCGCGGTCGTCGAGGCCGAGCGCGCGCGCGGCGTGGATCGTCGCACCACGAAGCGCTTCTTCGGGCGTCAGGCGGAACAGGGTGCAGGCCATGCCCATCGCAAGGCGAAGCGACAGGAGGGGGGATGTGCCGGGATTGAGATCGGTGGCCACGGCCATGGCTACGCCGTGCCGACGGAATGCTTCGATGGGCGGCGGGCGGGTGTCGCGCAGGGCGTAGTAGGCGCCGGGTAGCAACACGGCCACGGTCCCGCCCTGCGCCATGGCGCGCACGCCGTCTTCGCTCGTCCATTCGAGATGATCTGCGGAGAGGCCGCCGTAGCGCGCGACCAGCGCCGCACCGCCCAGGTCGGACAGCTGTTCCGCGTGGAGCTTGACCGGCAGGCCCAGTTCGCTGGCCTTGCGGAAAAGTCGCTCGGTCTCGGCATGGGTGAAGCCGATGCCTTCGCAGAATGCATCGACCGCATCGACCAGCGATTCTTCGGCCAGCGAAGGCAGCATGGTGTCGCAGACCAGGGCGACGTAGTCGTCGCGGCGTCCCGCGTATTCGGGCGGCAGGGCATGCATGCCGAGGAAGCTGGTGCGCACGTCGATGCCCAGCTCGACACCGATACGCCGCGCCACACGAAGCATGCGCCGCTCGGCGTCGGGCTCCAGGCCATAGCCGGACTTGATTTCCAGCGTGGTCACGCCGTCGGCCAGCAAGGCTTTCGCACGCGGCAGGGACTGTCGCAGCAGTTCGTCTTCGCTGGCCGCACGCGTCGCGCGCACGCTGGAGACGATGCCGCCGCCGGCACGCGCGATCTCCTCGTACGTCGCGCCCTCGAGGCGTTGCTCGAATTCCTGCGCACGGTCGCCGCCGAAGACCAGATGCGTGTGGCAGTCGATGAGGCCGGGTGTCACCCAGGTGCCGGGCAAGGATTCGACCCGGTGCGCCAGCGCATGGGGCTCGCCGTGCAATGCGCTGCGCGGCCCCGCGAACGTGATGACGCCGTCGCGCCAGCCGATCGCACCGTCCGCGATCGCCCCATAGGGCACGCCATTGTCGACGAGCGTGGCGAGGCCGACGTCCAGTAGCAGGCCGTCCCAGCGGTCATCGGTGGTCATGCGGGTGTCGCTCCTTCGGTAGCGGGAGAGTCGCGGCGCACGCGCTCCTCCTCGTATTTGTCGATGAGCACATCGGCCAGTGCTTTGTAGACGGGAACACGGCAGACCAGGCCAGAGACCGCTCGCGCCAGCAGGCAGGCCGCCATGATCGGCAACGCCATCTGGTGATTGGCTGTGAGTTCCAGCGAAATCACGACGGCCGTCAGCGGCGCCTGGGTGACGCCGGCGAGATACGCCGCCATGCCGAGCAGCACGACGGCCGAGTTGTCCGCGCTGGGCAGGAGCTGGGCGATGTTGCCCCCGAGGCCGGCCCCCACGGCTAGTGCCGGGGAGAAGATGCCGCCCGGAATACCAGCCCACGACGAAGCGATGTTGCCGAGGAACTTGAGCACGCCGAACAGGGGGCCGGTGTCGCTGTGGCCCTGGAGGATGTCACGCGCCTGGCCATAGCCGGTGCCGTAAAGGCCGTTGGCACTCAGCAGGCTGAGCAGAACGAGTGCGAGGCCGCAGGCCGCGGCGAAAACCACGGGCTGGCGGGCGCGCAGTCGCCCCATCGCCCCGCGAAAGCCGGTAGCCGAGGGAATGATCAGGCGCGCGAACAGGCCGCCGGCAAGGCCACCGACGATGCCGGTGAGAAGGACGGCGATCCATGCCCTGCCCAGTGGCAAGGCGGCCGTGATATCGCCGAAGTAGGCGTAGTTGCCGACGATGCCCAGCGAGACGACACCGGCCACGACGATGGCGGTGAGCAGCGTGCCACTGATGCGGTGTTCGAACGTGCCGGACATTTCTTCGATGGCAAAGACGACACCGGCCAGTGGCGTGTTGAAAGCCGCGGCGAGGCCGGCGGCCGAGCCGGCAAGGATGAACCGGCCGGCGGCCGTGGGATCGTCGAATCCGAACCGGCGCCCCATGGAATACAGCAGTCCCGCGCCGATGTGCACGGTGGGTCCTTCGCGACCGACCGAAGCGCCACCGAGCAAGGCGGCAAGGGTGAGCGCCATCTTGCCTGCGGCCACCTTGAGCGAGAGCAGGCGCGTGCGGAAGTCTTCGTCCTCCACTTTCAGCGCGGCGATGGCCTGCGGGATGCCGGACCCGCGAGTGGCCTTCAGGGCTCCCTGGGTGAGCCAGCAGAGCAGGGCGAACACGGCAGGCGTGATCAGTAGCGGCACCCACCAGCCGTGCGAGGCCACGCTGTGGAATAGCTCAAAGGCGAAATCCGCGGCCTTCGCGAAGAGCACGGCGGCAAGGCCGACCACGATGGCGCCGCTCCAGAACAGGATGCGGCGGCGCCATTGCTCGGGTGACAGCCAGTCGTGCTGGCCGAACGCCCGGAGTCGATCGAGATTCACTTGCCCTCCGGCATGCGCGACCAGCGCACCTGGTAGAGGTCGAAGCGACGGTCCTTCAGGTTCGTCACCGCGCCAGAGTTGCGGGCACGGGCGAGATTTTCCAGGCGTAAGTCGGCAAACAAGACGGTCTCGATATTGGGTGTGGAGTCCGCGGCGATACCGTCACGGGCGAAGGGCAGGTCGCTTGGTGTGAGGATGCAGCTCTGCGCGTACTGGATGTCGAAATTGTTGACGCCGGGCAGGTTGCCGACATTGCCGGAAAGCACCACGTAGCATTGGTTTTCGATGGCGCGCGCCTGCGAGCAATAACGTACGCGCAGGTAGCCCTCGCGCACGTCGGTGCAGAACGGTACGAACAGGATCAGTGCGCCCTGGTCCGTGAGGTGGCGGGCCACCTCGGGAAATTCCGAGTCGTAGCAGATCATCACGCCGATCGGTCCGCAGTCGGTCTGGATCGTCGCCGCGGTATCCCCGCCGGTGATATTCCAGACGTTGCGCTCGCTGGGGGTAGGGTGCAGCTTCTCGCGCTCGTGGATGGAACCGTCGCGCAGGCACACGTAGCAGACGTTGTGGATATCGCCGTTCGGCTGCCGTGTCGGGTGTGAACCACCGATGATGTTGATGTTGTAGTGCACGGCCAGCCGATGGAACATCGCCTTGACCTCGTCGGTGTACTCGGAGAGTCGACGAATGGAATCCACGGGCGACAGCTCGGCGTTCTCGATCGAGAGCAACTGCAGCGTGATCAGCTCGGGAAAGGCAACGAAGTCGGCGTCGTAATCGGCGGCGATATCGACGAAGTATTCGACCTGCGTGGCGAATTCGGCAAAGGAGCTGATCCGCCGTTGCTGGTACTGGACCGAAGCCACGCGCACGGAATCCGGGAGACGATGGCTCTGTGAGACCTTCGGCGTATCCGGGTGATCGTGGAGCTGCGGGTTGCGCCAGATCAGGTGCGCCGCGTAACCGAGCGATTCATGGTCCGACGGCACGTATTCGCGCAACAGGCCAATGACTTCGAAACCGTTGCGCAATTGGAAGCTGAGCGTGGCATCGCGACGGCTGCCGTCGACCACGGCCTGCACATAGCCTTCCGCGCTGCCGTAGCGGGCGATCGCGCGGGCCAGTCCCGGCATGCGGCCGCCGAAGACGATACCGCGGAGTTTCAGGTCGGTGCACAGTCGCTTGCGCGCCATGTACAGGCGCTGCCCGATGCGCATGCCGCGGTAATCCGGGTGGACCACCACTTCCATGCCGTAGAGCCAGTCGCCCTTCGGGTCATGGCGCGAGGCAAAGCCGCCGCCGGTGATCTGCATCCAGGTGTGCGGCGCGAGCGCCACGGCCTCGTTGATGCGGAACGTGGCGCAGAAGCCGACGATCTTCCCCTCGTACTCGACCACGAACTGGCCTTCGGGGAAGTGGGTCTGCTGGCCCTGCAACATTTCCGGCGAATGGCCCCATTCGGGCGTGTAGACGCGGGCGGTGAGGGCGACGAGTTCAGGCACGTCGGTCGGACGCGCCAGACGAAGCAGCAGCTTCGGCGATTGAGCGGCGATGATCTCGGTCATTCCCGCATTATGCCCGTCGGTTAACATGCCCGCTGGATCCCACAGGACACCCCCATGTCACAGACCCCCTTGACCGCGGATTTCCTCTGGCAGGACGGTACCTGGCAGGCGGGTGGCGCAGGCCTGTCGGTGTCCGGTGCCCGGTTCGCCGCGGCGTCCGGTGCGACGGCCGAGCGGATCGGCCGTTTCGTATTGCCCGGCATGCCGAATCTGCATTCGCATGCCTTCCAGCGCGCGATGGCCGGACTGGCGGAGCGGCGCGGCCCCGGGGAGGACAGCTTCTGGACCTGGCGCGAGACGATGTATGCCTTCGCCGAGGCGATCGACCCGGATGACCTCAAGGCGATCGCTACCCAGCTCTACATCGAGATGGTGAAAGCGGGCTACACGCAGGTCTGTGAATTTCATTATCTGCATCACGGGCCACGGGGCGTGCATTACGCCGAACCCGCGGCGATGTCGCTTGCACTCATCGAGGCGGCGAAAGAGGCCGGCATTGGCCTCACCCTGTTGCCGGTTCTCTATATGACCGGTGGCTTCGACGGTCGCCCGCTGAACGAGCGGCAGCAGCGCTTCCGTCACGACGTGGGTCAGTACGTGGCACTTCTGGAGCGCCTTGCGCCCCTGCAGAACGACATGCTGCGCCTGGGCATCGCACTGCACTCGCTGCGCGCCGTGCCGGAAGATGCCATGCGCGCCTTGCTGTCCAGCAGCGTGTGTCGCGAGCTGCCCATCCATATCCACATCGCCGAACAGATCGGAGAAGTGCAGGACTGTCTTGCCGTGCGCGGCGCGCGCCCCGTTGAATGGTTGCTCGACCACGCTGACGTCGACGCGCGCTGGACCCTCATCCATGCCACGCATCTCACCCCGCACGAAACCGATCGCCTCGCGAAAAGCGGTGCGGTGGCGGGCTTGTGCCCGACCACGGAGGCGAATCTCGGCGACGGGCTGTTCCCGCTGGCCGCCTTCCTCGACGCGGGCGGCACGCTGGGTATCGGCTCGGACTCACACATTTCCGTCTCGCCCGTGGAAGAGCTGCGCTGGCTGGAGTACGGCCAGCGCCTGATCACGCGTCATCGCAACGTCACCGCGCGGCGGCCGGAAGAGAGCGTCGGCACGGCGCTCTGGCAACGTGCCCTGCAAGGTGGCGCATTGGCCGCGGCGACGGATATCGCACGGCTGGCCGACGGTGCGCGTGCCGATCTTCTCGTGCTGGACGATCGTTCACCGTTGCTCGCGGCACGGGACGAAGCTGACGTGATCGACAGCTTCCTGTTCGCCGGTAACACGCCGCTCGTGCGTGATGTGATGGTCGGCGGTCAGTGGCGCGTGCGCGACTTTGCACACGCCGCCGAACAGTTGGCGGCCAAGGCTTACCGCGTGGTCGTGGAGAGGCTGGCCGCCGCCTGAGACGAGGGGCCGGTCGGACACTTCGGTTTGCCGTAGAGACCTTCGGCGGAAGGCTCGTTACGTTTCGCCGCCTCCGGTGAGGCATATACCGATACGCCCAGGTCGCAATGATTGTCGCGAAGGGTGAAGCGGACCGTGTCCACGTGCGTCGGAGGCTCGTCGTCGAGCGTACACGTGCTGCCCTTTGCCAGCCGGATCGTGACGCTGTTGTCGCTGCTGTCGACGACGTCGAAGCTGGCGTTGCTGCAATCCTTCCAGCTGAGCGTGTTCTTGTCGACGTGGAGCATGCGCAGCCCGATGAAGGCGTTGCTGTAAGGCTCCCAGTCGCCAGCGAGCCAGATGGGCGCGGGCTGGGCGGTGGCGAGCAGGGCGAGGGCGAGTAGGGCGGGCATAGGGAGATCCTGTAGGAGCCGATTCATCGGCGAACGGGTGCTTGCATCACCTCCCAGATCATGCTCTATTCAACCCATGATTCGCCTCACCACCAATAACGCCAATACCAATAATGCCCGGAACCTCGGGAGGGTCGGCGTGTAGGCGGGTTAGCGAAATCACCCCACACACCAAAGGCCCGCCCTCACCAGGCGGGCCTTTTTTCGTTCTACCGATCAGGAGTGACAAGGCCATGTGTTCGATCTTCGGGATGTTCGGCCTCGCGGCCGGCGACGACCTGGTTGCCCTGCGTACGCAGGCGATGGAGCTTTCCCAACGGCAGCGCCACCGCGGCCCGGACTGGAGCGGCGTCTACGTCGACCAGGGTGCGATCCTGGTGCATGAGCGCCTCGCCATCGTCGACCCCGCGAGCGGCGCCCAGCCGCTGCGTTCGCCGGAAGGCGACCTCGCGCTGGCCGTGAACGGCGAGATCTACAACCACCGCGAACTTCGCGCCGCGAGTGACTACGCCTTCACCACGGGCTCGGACTGCGAAGTCATCAACGCGCTCTATCGCCGGCATGGTGCTGACTTCCTTGGCCAGCTCAACGGTATTTTCGCCTTCGCCCTGTGGGACGCCGGCCGTCGCCGTTTCCTGATCGCACGTGATGCCCTTGGCGTGTGCCCGCTCTACTGGGGCCATGATCGGGCAGGGCGCCTCTGCGTGGCGTCGGAGATGAAGTCGTTGGTCGGGGTATGCGCGGACGTGGCACCTTTCCCGCCGGGCCATGTTTACGACAGCGAGGTGGGCGCGGCGGTGCGCTACTGGACGCCCGCATGGCGCGATTACGACGCCACGGCGGGACATTCGATCGAGCCGAAGGATCTCCGTGCGGCCTTCGAAGCCGCCGTGCATCGGCAGATGATGACCGACGTGCCATACGGTGTGCTCCTCTCCGGCGGCCTGGATTCCTCGCTCGTTGCCGCTGTGGCGGCCAGTTTCGCGCGTCGCCGTATCGAGGAAGACGATCGCGGTGAGGCCTGGTGGCCGCGCCTGCATTCGTTCGCCATTGGCCTGGAAGGTTCGCCGGACCTTGCGGCCGCCGAGGTCGCCGCCAAAGCGTTGGGTACCGTGCACCACGGCTTCCGCTACACCTTCGAAGAAGGCCTGGACGCGCTGCCCGAGGTGATTCGCCACATCGAAACCTACGATGTCACCACGATCCGTGCCTCCACACCCATGTTCCTGCTGGCCCGGCGGATCAAGGCGATGGGCGTGAAAATGGTGCTGTCCGGCGAGGGCTCGGACGAAATCTTTGGCGGCTACCTGTATTTCCACAAGGCGCCTTCGGCCCGGGCTTTCCACGAGGAAACGATCCGCAAGCTGGACGCGCTGCACTATTACGATTGCCTGCGCGCGAACAAGTCCATGTCCGCCTGGGGCGTGGAAGCACGCGTGCCCTTCCTGGATACCGAGTTCCTCGATATCGCCATGGCCTTCGACGCCGAAGCGAAGATGGTGGCGCGAAAGGGCATCGAGAAAGGCATCCTGCGCGAAGCCTTCGAAGGTGCGTTGCCCGAGGAAATCCTCTGGCGGCAGAAGGAGCAGTTCAGTGACGGTGTGGGCTACGGCTGGATCGACGGGCTCAAGGCGCACGCGGAGGCCATGGTTTCCGATCGCGAGTTCGCCGCGGCGGGGGCACGCTTTCCCCTGAACACCCCAGCCACCAAGGAGGCTTTCTTCTACCGGACGCTCTTCGAAAAGCACTTCCCCGGCGAGGCCTGCGCGGCCACCGTGCCGGGCGGCAAGTCGATCGCCTGCTCGTCGCCGGCCGCCCTCGAGTGGGATCCCGCCTTTGCCGCTGCCGCCGATCCCTCCGGCCGGTCGGTCCGCGGCATCCACCAGGAGGCCCTCCCAGCCTGAGACACACCGCTCTGCAGGAGCCGATTCATCGGCGATCCCGCGATAGCGGGCCAGGGTGAGGCAATCACCCCATCGCCGCTGAAGCGGCTCCCACAGGAGCAGGGCGCCGCTGAATTTGTTACGATTAGCCGCTTTAGCCGGCACGATTCCGTGCCGCACCAGCAGGCAAGCCAACCATGATCGAGACCAATCCGATCCTCGCGCAGATTGCGGACCTCACGGGCCGCGTCGAGTCGCTTAGGGGGTATCTTTGACTACGCAGTCAAGAAAGAACGCCTCGAAGAAGTAACCCGCGAGCTGGAGAATCCCAAAGTCTGGGATGACCCCAAGCGCGCCCAGGAGCTGGGTCGCGAGCGCTCCACGCTCGATGGCATCGTCACCGGCATCGACGAGATGTCCGGCTCGCTCGCGGATTCGAAAGAACTGCTCGAGATGGCCGCCGCCGACGGCGACGACGAGACCCTGCAGTCGATCGTCACCGACCTGAACAAGATCGACAACCGCGTGAGCAAGCTGGAGTTCCAGCGCATGTTCTCGGGCGAACTCGATTCCGCTGCCGCCTTCGTCGATGTCCAGGCCGGCGCCGGTGGCACCGAGGCCCAGGACTGGGCTGAAATCCTCCTGCGCATGTATCTGCGCTGGGCGGAGTCGCGTGGCTGGAAAACCGAAATGATGGAAGTCAGCGCCGGCGACGTCGCGGGCATCAAGTCGGCCACGTTTCGTGTGGAAGGCGACTATGCCTATGGCTGGCTGAAGACCGAGATCGGCGTGCATCGCCTGGTCCGCAAGAGTCCGTTCGATTCCGACAACCGCCGGCACACCAGCTTTACCTCGGTGTTCGTTTCGCCGGAAGTCGATGACAACATCGAGATCGACATCAATCCCGCCGACCTGCGTACCGACGTCTACCGTTCGTCAGGCGCCGGCGGCCAGCACGTCAACAAGACCGAGTCGGCGGTGCGTATCACGCATGTCCCGACCAATACGGTCGTGGCCTGCCAGACCGAACGTAGCCAGCACGCCAACCGCGACCGCGCGATGAAAATGCTCAAAGCCAAGCTCTATGAGCTGGAAGTGCAGAAGCGCAACGTCGAGCGGGACGCGCTGGAAGCGACCAAGTCCGACATCGGCTGGGGCAGCCAGATCCGCAATTACGTGCTCGACCAGTCGCGCATCAAGGATCTTCGCACCGGTCTTGAACGCACCGACACGCAGAAGGTGCTTGATGGCGATCTCGACGGATTCGTCGAAGCCAGCCTGAAGTCCGGCCTCGAAGCCGGCTCCAAGCGTCTCGATGCCTGATGTTCCCGGGGGCGTATTTGCGCCCCCGTACTCCATACACGAAGCCAGAATCACACCATGACCGACGACACCAGCGCCGACACTCCCGTTACCGCCGCCGAAGAGAACCGCCTCATCGCCGAGCGTCGCGAGAAACTGAAATCGCTGCGTGTACAGGGCATTGCCTACCCGAATGACTTCAAGGTGGACAGCTTCGCGGGTGACCTGCAGGCCGAGTTCGCCGACAAGGACACCTGGACGGCCGAGGCCATCGAGGGCGCACCGCGGCGCGTCACTGTCGCCGGTCGCATCATCCTGATGCGCGGGCAGGGCAAGGTCAGCTTCGTGCAGATGCAGGACGGTACGGGCCGCATCCAGTTGTTCGTCCACCAGGGCACCCTGGGCGAGGAAGGCTACGACGCATTCAAGCGCTGGGACCTCGGCGACATCGTCGGTGCCGAGGGCCTGCTCATGCGCACCAAGACCGGCGAGCTGTCGGTCAAGGTCGAGTCGATCCGCCTGCTCACCAAGTCGCTGCGTGGCCTGCCGGACAAGCACCACGGCCTGGCCGATGTCGAACAGCGCTATCGCCAGCGCTATGTCGACCTCATCGTCACCGAGGAGTCGCGCCGCACCTTCGCGCTGCGTTCGAAGATCATCAGTCATGTGCGTCGCTGGCTCGAAGCCGAACCGCGTCGCTTCATGGAAGTCGAAACACCGATGATGCACGTGATCCCGGGCGGTGCCACGGCGCGCCCGTTCACCACGCACCATAACGCGCTCGATATCCCGTTGTTCCTGCGCGTGGCGCCCGAGCTTTACCTCAAGCGCCTTGTCGTCGGCGGTTTCGATCGCGTCTACGAAATCAACCGCAACTTCCGCAACGAGGGCGTGTCCACGCGACACAACCCCGAGTTCACCATGCTCGAGCTGTACCAGGCGTACGCCACGTACCACGAGATCATGGATATCACCGAAGGCATGATCCGCACGGCCGCCGCCGATGTGGTCGGCAACACGGTGATCGAGTGGGACGGCGAGACGATCGACATCGGTCCGGCGTTCCGTCGCTGGCGCATGGAAGACGCCGTGCTCGAACTCAACCCCGAGATCAAGCCGGCCGACCTGCGCGACCGCGAAGCGATGGCTGCGCATGCAACGCGTCTCGGCATCCACGTGAAGCCGGGCTACGGCTGGGGCAAGCTCCTGCTGGAAGTGTTCGAGGCGACGGTGGAGCACACGCTCATCCAGCCGACTTTCATCACCGATCACCCGGTCGAGGTTTCGCCGCTGGCGCGCGAAAGCGACACGGACAAGGGCATCACCGACCGCTTCGAGCTGTTCATCAACGGCAAGGAGCTCGCCAATGGTTTCTCCGAGCTCAACGACTCCGAAGACCAGGCTGCGCGCTTCCAGGCCCAGGTGGACGCGAAGGACGCCGGCGACGACGAGGCGATGCACTACGACGCCGACTACATCCGTGCGCTCGAAGTCGGCCTGCCGCCGACCGGCGGTCTCGGCGTCGGCATTGATCGTCTTGTCATGCTGCTGACCGGCTCGTCGTCGATCCGCGACGTGCTGCTGTTCCCGACCATGCGTCCCGAGGCCTGACCAGCTTCTGATTTTCGCCAGGGCGCCCCGGGGTGGCGCGCCCTGGTCGTCCCGTCCCCTATCGAAAGGACTCGTTATGCGCTTGCGCCTTGGAGTGCCGTCTCTCGCGGCTGTTCTTCTGTTCGTTGCCGGCTGCGGCCAGGCGGTGATCAAACCCCCACTGCCGCTGGACGAGTCGCTGCTGCCGGCCACGATTTACGTGCCGGATTGCCCGCTCGACGACGACGGTTTCCTCGGCTTCGTGGGTGCCATGGACAGGGCCATGGGCGAAAGCGCCTGCCGTCAGATGGGGGCCGCGCTCATCACCAAGGCGCAGGGGATGGACGGAAAGGTGAATTTCGTCAATTACAAAGTCGACCTCAAGGCGCCGAAGCCTGTCGAGCCGGACAAGGGCGTCGAGGCGTCGATCGGTAGCCGGTACCGCGTCGTCCTCCCTCCGGCACGGTCGAACCGTGTCTATCAGGATCATGTCTCCTATGTGGCCGCGAACCAGCCCTTCTCCGTGTTCGATACCGCGACTGGCACCCTGGTGGGCCGGGGCTCGGTCAAGGCGTCGCCCGGCGGCGTTCCCGGCGCCACGAGCGCTGCCGAGACTCTCCTGGCTGGCTTGCGTGGGAACCGCTGCGAAGTGTTGAACGCATTCTCGGCGCGTACGGCGTTCCACGCCCTCAGCGCGCCGAAGTGCACGACATTCGCGCTGTACCCGGTTAACCGGGACGATGACGAGGACGACGAGGAAGACGGGGACAAGGACGGCAAGCAGGCGCCTGTCCAGGCGCCGGCCGCAAGCGCGCCTGCGGCTGCGGCAGCGAAGCCGACCTGACGGCGGCGCCCGTCCGCCGATACAATGCGCGGTCTACTGACCGGAGCCTCTCATGTTCTACGCCATCACCGGTATCGATCACCCGAACTCGCTCGAAAAGCGCCTCTCCGTGCGGCCGGCTCACGTGGCCCGTCTCTCGGCGCTCAAGGAAGAAGGCCGCCTGAAGCTGGCTGGCCCGTTTCCGGCCATCGATGCCGAGGACCCGGGCGAGGCCGGCTTTACCGGCAGCCTGATCGTGGCCGAGTTCGAAAGCCTCGAGGCCGCCCAGGCCTGGGCGGACGCCGATCCGTACATCGGCGCTGGCGTGTACCGCGAAGTGACGGTTCGCCCGTTCCGCGTGGTCCTGCCGTGACGGTCGAGAAAGTCGAGCGCATCCGCCAGCGGCTGACCGAGGCCCTGGCCCCGGTCGAGCTGGACGTGATCGACGAGGGCCACAAGCACGCCGGGCACTCGGGCGAGGGCAGGGGTCATTTCTTCGCCCGCATCGTCAGCCCGGCCTTTGCCGGAAAAAACCCGATCGAGCGCCATCGCATGGTCTACGCTGCCTTGGGCGACATGATGCCGGACGGCATCCACGCCCTCGCGATCGAGGCAAAAGCTCCCGGAGAGTGATCGTCAGGCCGAAAAACAATGGGTTAGCGCTTTAACCTCATGCTGCTTCGCGTATTGCGCACCCCGCCCCCCTTTGGCAAAGTGACCGATCAGCCAGGGGGTGGCTCCCGAACGGAGCCCTCGGCCGCGTCCCAACGGAAACCATAATGCGTCTGACCACGATCAAGCTGGCGGGATTCAAGTCGTTCGTCGACCCCACCACGCTGCACCTGCCCACCAATATGACCGGCGTCGTCGGCCCTAACGGCTGCGGCAAGTCGAACATCATCGACGCCATTCGCTGGGTCATGGGCGAGTCCGCCGCCAGCCGCCTGCGCGGCGATTCGCTCACCGACGTGATCTTCTCCGGTTCCAGCGCGCGCAAGCCGGTGGGCCAGGCGACGGTTGAGCTCATCTTCGACAATAGCGATGGCACCATCCAGGGCGAGTACGCGAGCTTCGCGGAAATCTCGGTCAAGCGCATCGTCAGTCGCGACGGCCAGTCCTCGTATCACCTCAATGGCGCGCGCTGCCGCCGCCGCGACATCACCGACCTGTTCCTCGGCACGGGCCTGGGCCCGCGCAGCTATTCGATTATCGAACAGGGCATGATCAGCCAGATCATCGAGGCGGCGCCGGAAGAACTGCGCACCCATCTCGAGGAAGCGGCGGGCATCTCCAAGTACAAGGAACGCCGCAAGGAAACCGAGAGCCGGATCAAGGCCACGCGCGAAAACCTCGACCGCGTCCGCGACGTGCGCGACGAGGTGGAAAAGCAGCTCGACCACCTCAATCGCCAGGCCCGTGCAGCCGAGCGTTGGAAGGCCTTCAAGGAAGAGCACACCCACCGCGAAGCCGAACTGCGCGCGCTCGAATACCGCACGCTGCATCGCCAGCATGAGGGCGAGGGCTCGGGCCTGCGTGAGGCCGAGCTGGAGATCGACAAGCATCTCGCCGGCCAGCGCCAGATCGAAGCGCAGCTGGAAACCGTTCGCGAGCGCCATCAGGGCGCCAGCGAGCACCTGAACCAGGTGCAGGGCGAGGTGTACAAGGTCGGCGCCGAGATCGCGCGCGTCGAACAGCAGGTGCGCCACAACCGCGACCTCAGCGAACGCCTCACACGTTCGCGCGCCGACACCGAGCGCGAGTTCGAGGAATTGCAGGGCCACATCACGGCGGACCGCGAACAGGTGGAAACCCTGCGCATGGCCCTGGCCGAAGGCGAGCCGAAGCTCGAAGCCTTGCAGCAGATCCAGGACGAAACGGGCGAAGCACAGCGCGCCACCGAAACGAAGCTGGCCGACTGGCAGCAGCGCTGGGATTCACACACACGCGGCGCCTCGGAGTCGAGTCGCGCCGCTGAAGTCGAGCGGACCAAGCTGGCCTACCTCGATCGCCAGACCGTCGACCTGTCGCGCCGGAAGGAAGCGCTCGAGACCGAGCAGCGCGCGACCGATGTCGATGCGCTTCATGCCGCCTCCGAACAACTCGATATCGAACACGACACCCAGCGCGAGCGGGTCGAAACACTCGGCGGCGTCCTCGACCAGCACAAGGTGTCCTACGAGCGCGTGCTCGACGAAGAACGCCAGGTGCAGTCCTCGCTCAATGAAGCGCGGCAGCAACTACAGACGGCACGCGGCCGTCAGGCCTCGCTCGAAGCGCTGCAAAGCGCGGCTCTGGGCCAGGAAGAAACCGCTGCGAGCGGCTGGTTGTCGCGTCTCGGCCTCGATCGTTCGCGCCGTCTCGGCGAGTCGCTCCAGGTCGATGCCGGTTACGAATCCGCGGTAGAGACCGTGCTCGGCGGCGTGCTCGATGGCGTTCTCGTCGATGCCATCGCCGCACTGACCCCCGAATTCGAATCGCTCGGCAACGCCGATGTGGCGCTGTTCGCGAAAGAGCAGGCCGGTCCTGGCGCTGCCGGTACGCTGGCCGCTTATGTACGCGGACCGGTGGCAGCCATGGCGCTGCTGGGCAACGTTTTCATCGCCGATTCCGTCGAAGACGCCGCGGCCCGAGTTTCGTCGCTGTCCACCCACCAGTCCGTGATCACCCGCGATGGTGCGTGGATGGGTCCGGGTTGGGCCCGGGTGCTGCGCGCGCAGGGCAATCAGGTCGGCGTGCTGGCTCGCGAACGCGAGATCCGCCAGCTGGCTGAGCAGATCGAAACGCTGGAAGGCTCCAGCGAAGAATGGACCGAACAGCTCGAGACCTTGCGCACGCGCAAGTTCGAGACCGAACGCCAGCGCGACGACGCCCAGCGCGACCTGTATGCGGCCCATCGTCGGCTTTCCGAGCTGGCCGGCCAGTTGCAGAGTCATCGCGGCAAGATGGAAACCGCGCGCGCCCGTGCCGAAAAGGTCGGTGGCGAAATCAGCGTCATTCTCGAGCAGGTCGACGAACTCGCCAGCCAGACGCGCGATGCGCGCTCCCGTCTTGACGAGGCCGTCGGCCTCATGGGCGACCGCGAAGACGAGCGCCGCGGCCTCGAGAACGAGCGTCGCGAACTGCTCGAAGCGCGTGAGGAAGCACGCATCAATGCGCGCGAAGCGGCGGATCAGTCACACCAGCTTGCCCTCGGCATGGAGTCCAAGCGTGCGGCGCTGACCTCGCTCGAGCAGGCCCTGGCCCGTCTCGACACCCAGCTGCGCCAGGTCACCGCGCGCCGCGATGAGATCGACCAGCAGCTCGCTGCCGGGTCCGATCCCATAGCGGAACTCGAGGAGGAACGCCAGACCTACCTCGACCAGCGCCTGCTGGTCGACAAGCAACTCGTGGAAGCGCGCCGCGCCCTTGAGGATTGCGACGCCGAGTTCCGCCGCCTGGAGCAGGAGCGCCAGCGCACCGAGCACGTGCTCAACCAGGTGCGCGAGAACGTCTCCGAGAAGCGCCTCGCCGCGCAGGCCTTGCAGCTTCGCGCCGAACAGCTGGCCCAGGCGATCAAGGCCTCCGGCCTCGAACTCGAAGCGCTGCTCACCGAGTTGGCCGAAGACGCCGAACCCGACCACTGGCAGAAGCAGCTCGTCGACCTCGCACAGAAGATCGCCCGCCTGGAGCCGGTCAACCTGGCGGCGATCCAGGAACATGCCGAGCAGTCCCAGCGCAAGGAATACCTCGATGCGCAGCTGGCCGACCTGGTCAGCGCGATGGAAACGCTGGAAGGCGCGATCAAGAAGATCGACCGCGAAACCCGCCAGCGATTCAAGGAAACCTTCGACCGGGTGAATGCGGGCGTGCAGGAACTGTTCCCCCGCCTGTTCGGCGGCGGTCACGCCTATCTCGAGCTCACCGGCGACGACCTGCTCGATACGGGCGTGGCGATCATGGCGCGGCCCCCGGGCAAGCGTGTCAGCAACATCACGCTGCTCTCCGGCGGCGAGAAGGCGCTCACCGCGGTATCGCTGGTCTTCGCCATCTTCGGCCTCAATCCGGCACCGTTCTGCCTGCTGGACGAGGTGGACGCACCGCTGGACGAAGCCAACGTCGGCCGCTTCTCCGCCATGGTCCGTGAGATGAGCGAGAAGGTGCAGTTCATATTTGTCAGCCACAACAAGGCCACCATGGAAGCCGCGTATCAGCTGTGCGGCGTTACCATGCGCGAACCGGGTGTGTCCCGCCTGGTTCAGGTCGACCTCGCCGAAGCCTCCAAGCTCGTCGGCGTGGCTTAAGTACTAAACAAGGAATCGAAGCATGAATCCCGCCATCGGCCTCGCCTGGAATCCCGCAGTAGGCATCCCGATGCTTTTCGTCGGCATCGTCGTTCTCGTGCTGATCTGGCTGTTCGGCCAGCCACGCAAGGAGCAGCAGGGCCGACGCAAGCCCGCACCGGAGACGCAGGAGCGCTCGCGCGAGCGCCGCGAGCCGGTGTTCAACGATGATGGCGACGACATCGGCGGCGAATCGTTCAGCGCCCGGGACGACCGTGCGTACGACGCGCACGACGGCAGGGAATTCAGCGCCCGCGATGAGGATGCCAACGATCCGCTGTTCCGTCCGTCGCCCCGCCAGGGCGAGCTGGACGTGGATCTGCGCGCCGAGCTGGAGCGCCTTGGCACCTCACTATCCGGTGACCGTGCGGCCATTCACCCGCCGCAGGCTTACGACGAGCCGCCTTCGCCGCCCGCTTCGCAGCATGTGCCGCAGCAGCGCGTCGAGCCGCGGCTCGACCTGCCGTTCGACCTCGACGAGCCCGTCGCCGCGGCACCGCCGCCGGCGCCTGTCCGGTCCCCGGCACCCGCGCCCGTTCCGGCGCCCGCACCGCCGCCGAAGGCCCCGCCGCGTTCCGACCTGGGTCGTCGTCCGTCGCACGCCCCGGTTGAGCGCATCGTCAGTCTTTACGTGGTCGCTCGCGAAGGCAGCAAATTCCATGGTTCCGACCTGGTCGTTGCCGCCGAAAAGGCCGGCCTCGAATTCGGCGACATGGGTATCTATCACCGCCTGGTCGACGGCCATCCGGAGCAGGGCCCCATCTTCAGCGTGGCCAACCTGACCAAGCCCGGTAACTTCGACATGGGCCGCATCGCCACCCTGCAGACCTCGGGCCTGTCGTTCTTCATGGCCCTGCCGGGCCCGGCTCCCGCCCTGGATGCCTGGGACGCCATGCTGCCGACGGCGCAGCGTCTGGCCGAGTTGCTTGACGGCCTCGTGCTCGACGAGGAACGCAACGCACTCGGTCGCCAGCGCATTGCGCATATCCGCGACGAGCTTCGGGGCTGGGACCGTGGCCACGAAGGCGAAGAGATCAAGTTCGGCCAGTAAGTTACCGCCGAAGAGGCTCGGATGGCTCGCTGCGCGAACTCATGCTTCCTACTGTAGGAGCCGATTCATCGGCGAACCCTCAGCGGTGATATTGCGAACGAGGCATTGCGTCGCATCGTGCGGGCGTTCAACCGCCCGCGCGATCACCACGACGCATCATTCGCAAACGCGACAGCCTGAGGGTTCGCCGCTGAAGCGGCTCCTACAGAAAGCAGCCTGGTCGTTCATCAAACCTCGACTGACGAAGCGGCGTGGCGCCTGTGCCGCACGCAACCTCAAGGTCCAACCCGGCCGCGACTCCCGCGCACAGCACGAGCGTCAGCGCACAACCCTCGCAAAAACCCACGTATTCACACTGCCGCAACACCCGTCTGCGTCACTGTGAATGCCTTCGCGTGCCCGGGTCCATTGGCACGATGCATACATCCGACCCGGCATGCTCGTACCAACTCCCGAGGAACACGAGTACATGTCGGCAAGCATGCGTGCGCCCCTTTGCATTTACTACCTGCATCCCCTGCTTGCAGGGCCGATGACCGCGTGGAGCCCCTGGATCGAGCACGCGGCCTCGCTGGGCTTCCGCCAACTGCTGATCGCACCGCCTTTCGAGGCTTCGGCCTGCGGTGATGTTTTCGTGACGCGGGATTTCGACAGGCTCAACCCCGCGCTCGCCGCCGATGGCGACGCGACGACACGACTCGGTCAGATCGCCAAGGCCTGCCGGGCGCAGCATATGGAGCTTTGGCTCGACCTGCCGCTGGACGAACTGGCGTCGGATTCGGCAGTGCGCGGCGAGCACCCCGACTGGTTCCGCGGGATCGCGGCCGAACACGGCACGCCTGATCCGCGGTGGACACCCAGCGAAAGTGACAGCGCCCGCTGGCGCCTCAACGATCCCACCGTGGCCGCCGCTGCCACCCAATGGTGGATCGAGCGACTTCGGCGCTGGGCCGCCGCAGGAGTGGCGGGCTTTCGTCTGATGCACCCCCAGCGACTCCCCGCGTCCCTGTGGAAGACGCTGATCGACGCTGTGCATCAGGAAGCGCCTGAGGCGGGTTTCCTGGCCTGGACCCCGGGCAGCACGCCGGATGACCTCGACGCGATGCGCGGCGCGGGCTTCGACGCCGTGGTCTCGTCGGCCGCCTGGTGGGACTTCAAGGCGGCCTGGTTCGCCGAGGAGGCTGTCAGGTTGCAGGCGATCGCCCCTTCGCTGGCCTGCACCGAGGAGCCGTTTGCCACTCGGCTGGGTGACGAACTGGGCGAAGAAAACCAGCTCGACCATGCGTATCGTCGCGCGATTGCCTTCGCAGCGACGGCGCCTGCTGGCTGGTTGATGCCGGTCGGCTTTGAATACGCCGCTCACGATGCACTCGATCCGCGACGTGGCAATGCCATCACTCCCGCCGAGCTGGCAGCAGGTGCCGTGCTGGACGTGACGGCGACCGTGAAAGCAGCGAATGCAGCGATCGGCGAACACCTCGGCGGCGTCCCCACCATCGTGACGCGCAAGGGTATCGCTGCGTTCCTCACTGTCGACGGCGCGGATCCCCGAACGGCTGACCGCGCCACCTTGACCCTGGTCAATGCCTCGCTCGATCGCGAAGCACCGCTCACGGCCGACGACGCCTTGATCGGCGACGCTTCCCACTTCGGTCCCTGGACCACCCCCGACGGCCGCAAGGTCTTCGATGAAGGCCATGGCGTCGTCCTGCATCCCGGTGCCGTCCTGACGTTGACAGCCGGTGCCGGCGTGCCGGTGAAACGCAAGATCGGTGCCTCCGCCCATAAGGATTTCATGCAGTCCGCCACCAAAGCCCCACGTATCGTTATCGAAGCCGTTCAGCCCACCGTGGACGGTGGCCGCTTTCCCGCCAAACGCATCGTCGGCCAGGCCGTCGATGTGACGGCCGACATCTTCGCGGACGGCCACGATGTCCTTGCCGCGCGTCTGCGCTACCGCGCGCTGGACGAAAAGGCCTGGCGCGAGGTCATGCTGGAGCCGGTGAATAACGACATTCACACGGCGCGATTCACACCAACGCGCATGGGCCGCTATGAGTTCCAGATCGAAGCCTGGCGCGATCCCTTCGCCAGCTATCGCCACGAGCTCGAGGTGAAGCACGAAGCCCACGTGCCTGTTGCTCTCGAGTTGGAGGAGGGCAGGCTACTCGTCGAGGCGCGTGCGAAGGATGCTTCGGGCGCGAAGGCGAAGGGTCTGCGTTCCCTTGCCACGGCTGTCGCCAGGGCCGAGGGCGATGAGCGCCTGGCGCTGCTGCTCGCCGACAGCACGCTGGAGCTGATGACGGCGACCGATCCGCGTGTTCGTTCAACGGTCACCGAATCGTTCCAGCTCGAAGTCGATCGGCGTGAGGCGGGTTTCGCCAGCTGGTACGAATTGTTCCCGCGCTCGATGACCGATGACAAGACGAAGCACGGCACCTTCCGTAACACGATCGCCCGCCTGCCGGCGGTTCGTGACATGGGCTTCGACGTACTCTATTTCCCGCCGATCCATCCGATCGGCACGGCCTTCCGAAAGGGACCGAACAACACGTTGACACCGGGCCCCGATGATCCGGGCAGCCCCTATGCCATCGGTTCGCCGGAGGGTGGCCACACGGCGATCCACCCGCAGCTGGGCACGCTCGACGACTTCCGCGCACTGCGTGACGCCGCTCACGAGCACGGCCTGGAACTGGCGCTCGATTTCGCCATCCAGTGTTCGCAGGACCACCCGTGGTTGAAGGAACATCCCGAATGGTTCGACTGGCGACCGGACGGCAGCATCCGTTACGCGGAGAACCCACCGAAGAAGTACCAGGACATCGTCAATGTCGACTTCTACGCCGAAGGTGCCGTGCCGTCGCTTTGGCAGGCACTGTGCGATGTCGTGCTGTTCTGGGCCAATGAGGGCGTGCGCACGTTCCGCGTGGACAACCCTCACACCAAACCCTTCCCGTTCTGGGAGTGGATGATCGCCCGCGTCCGCGCGAAGTATCCCGATGCGCTGTTCCTCTCCGAGGCGTTTACCCGCCCCAAGCCGATGTATCGCCTCGCAAAGGTCGGTTTCAGTCAGTCGTACACCTATTTCACCTGGCGCAACTCCAAGCAGGAGTTCGTCGACTACCTGACCGAGCTGACGACTACGCCGCCGAAGGATTTCTTCCGGCCGAACTTCTTCGTCAATACGCCGGACATCGATCCTTATTTCCTGCAGACCTCGGGCCGTCCCGGTTTCCTTATCCGTGCGGCGCTGGCGACCACGCTGTCCGGTCTGTGGGGCATGTACTCCGGTTTCGAGATCTGCGAAGCCGCGCCCATGCCTGGCAAGGAGGAGTACCTGGACTCGGAAAAGTACGAGATCCGCGTCCGCGACTTCAACGCCCCGGGCAATATCGTCGCTGAGATCACCCAGCTCAACGCCATCCGCCGCGCACATCCAGCGCTGCAGAGTCATCTCGGTGTGCGCTTCCTGCCTGCGAACAACGCTCAGGTGTTGTTCTTCGAGAAGCGCTCCGGCGACGACGTGGTCCTGGTAGCCATCAGCATGGATCCGCATAACGCCCAGGCTGCCGACCTTTCCCTGCCGCTGGCCGACTGGGGCTATGCCTCCGACGCCCAGCTCGATATCCACGACCTGCTTCACAACCAACCCATCGCCTGGCGCGGCGCCGATCAGCATGTGTGGCTCGGCCTCGGCCAGCCCTATGCGATCTGGCACGTGCGGCTTCCCGGAGTCTGATCCATGGCTACACGCGCCAAAGCAAAAAAACAGGCCGCCGCTCCCGATTTCTCGAGCGACCCGCTCTGGTACAAGGACGCCATCATTTACCAGGTGCATCTGAAGTCGTACTTCGACTCCAACGATGACGGTGTCGGTGACTTCCAGGGCCTGATCGAGAAGCTCGACTACATCGCGGAGCTGGGCGTGAACACGCTCTGGCTGTTGCCTTTCTATCCGAGCCCCCGGCGCGACGATGGCTACGACATCGCCGAGTACAAGGCGGTGCACGAGGACTATGGCAAGCTCGCCGACGTCAAGCGTTTCATCAACGAAGCGCATGCCCGCGGCTTGCGTGTGATCACCGAGCTGGTCATCAACCACACCTCCGACCAGCACCCCTGGTTCCAGCGCGCACGGGCGGCGAAAGCAGGCTCGGCGGCGCGGAACTTCTACGTGTGGTCGGATACGGACCAGGCTTACGACGGCACCCGCATCATCTTCCTCGACACCGAAAAGTCGAACTGGACCTGGGATCCGGTGGCTGGCCAGTATTTCTGGCACCGCTTCTTCTCGCACCAGCCGGACCTTAATTTCGACAATCCGGCGGTGCTGAAGGCGGTCCTCGACGTGATGCGCTTCTGGCTGGACATGGGCGTGGATGGCCTGCGTCTGGACGCCGTGCCGTACCTGATCGAACGCGAAGGGACCAATAACGAGAACCTTCCCGAAACGCACGACATCCTCAAGGTGATGCGCGCGGAAATCGACCAGCACTATCCCGATCGCATGCTCCTGGCCGAGGCCAACCAGTGGCCCGAAGACACGCAGGATTACTTCGGCAACGGCGACGAATGCCATATGGCCTTCCATTTTCCGCTGATGCCGCGCATGTACATGGCGATCGCGCGTGAAGACCGCTTCCCGATCACTGACATCATGCGGCAGACCCCGGCCATTCCGGAGAACTGCCAGTGGGCGATCTTCCTGCGCAACCACGACGAGCTCACGCTCGAAATGGTCACGGACAACGAACGCGACTACCTGTGGCAGACCTATGCCGCTGACAAGCGCGCGCGCATCAATCTCGGCATCCGTCGCCGGCTGGCGCCGCTGCTCGAACGCGATCGCCGCCGTATCGAACTGATGAACGCGCTGCTGCTGTCGATGCCCGGGACGCCGGTGCTGTATTACGGTGACGAGATCGGCATGGGTGACAACATTCACCTGGGCGATCGCGATGGTGTGCGTACGCCGATGCAGTGGTCGGTCGATCGCAATGGTGGATTTTCGCGCGCCGATCCCGCCAGCCTTGTCCTGCCGCCGATCATGGATCCGCTCTACGGCTACCAGGCGATCAACGTCGAGGCACAGTCCCGCGATCCCCATTCGCTGTTGAACTGGACGCGCCGCATGCTCGCCGTGCGCAAGCGCTACAAGGCCTTCGGGCGCGGCACGCTCAAGTTCCTGTACCCCGGCAATCGCAAGGTGCTCGCGTATCTGCGTGAGTTCGACGGCGAGCACGTGCTTTGCGTGGCAAACATGTCGCGTTCCCTGCAGGCGGTCGAGCTCGACCTCGCGTCCTTCGACGGCCAGGTGCCGATCGAAATCATGGGTGGATCGTCGTTCCCTCCGGTGGGGCAGTTGCCCTACCTTCTAACCGTGCCTCCGTACGGCTTCTATGCCTTCCAGATCTGCCCGAACGCGCAGATGCCGGAATGGCACGAGATTCCCGCCGAGCCCTTGCCCGACTACGAAACCCTGGTGGTTCGTGGTGCCCTTGTCGACGGCCCGGTGATGGCGCATCACCGTGGGGTTATCGAGAAGCAGGTGCTGCCGACCTACCTTGGTGTGCGCCGCTGGTTTGCGGCCAAGGATCGGGGTATCGAGTCGGTAAAGATTCTCTACGCCGTGCCCTGGCCCGATCGTGGCGACGATCTCGTGTTCACGGAAATCGAAGCAACCCTTGCCGACGGCGGCACCGAGCGCTACAGCCTTCCGGTCGGCATCGTCTGGGAAGACGAGAGTCCGACGGCGCGATCGCAGCAGCTGACGCTCGCGCGTGTGCGCCGTGGTCGCCGTATCGGCCTTCTCACCGACGGCTTCTCGCTCGAGGCGTTTGCATCCGGTCTGCTGATCGGCCTGCGCAACGAGGTGGAGCTACCGGTGAATCGCGGCTTCGTGCGTTTCGAACGCACGGATGCCTTCGACCCGGATGCCTTCGCCAGTGACGTTGAAAACCGCTGGATGACGACCGAACAGTCGAACAGTTCGATGATCCTGCACGACCAGGGCGTGTTGAAGCTGTTCCGTCGCACCTCGGCCGGGATCAATCCCGAAGTGGAGATGGGCCGTTTCCTCACCGAGAAGGGTTACGCCAACACGTCGCCGCTGCTTGGCGAGGTGGTACGTGTCGACGAACACGGCGATCGCACGACCATCGCTGTCCTACAGGGCTTTCTGCGCAACCAGGGTGACGCCTGGCGCTGGACCCTGGACTTCCTGCGTCGCAGCTATGACGAGTACAGCCACTCCAACGACGACGAGCGCCGTGCAGAAATCGAAGGCGGCTACGATGCATTCGCAGCCGCGGTGGGTACGCGTCTTGGCGAGCTGCACGCGCTGTTGGCGAAGCCTTCGGAGTTTCCGGCGTTCGATCCTGAAACGGCGACGGCAACCGTGGCGAATGCCTGGCGCGACAGCGTGCGTGAGCAGGTGAAGCGCGCGGTGGCTTCGCTCGATCATGCCACGGAGGTATCCGAAGGCGTTCACGGCGATATCGAGGCGGTCCATGGCCTGGTGGCCACCCTGGACAAGCACATCGGTGAGCTGTCGAAGGCAGGCGAGGGCGCGCTGCTCACCCGCACCCATGGCGATTTCCATCTGGGCCAGATCCTCGTGGTCCAGGACGATGCGTACATCATCGACTTCGAAGGCGAGCCGGCCCGTCCGCTGGAAGAACGCCGTGGCAAGCACACGCCCCTGCGCGATGTCGCCGGCTTCCTGCGCTCTCTGCATTACGCGGCCGCCATGGCCCGCCGTGGTGAAGACGGTCTGGCACCGGTGGAAGATGAGGGGTTCGGGCAGTACCTGGCCCGATTCCGTGCGCGCTCGTCGAGGGTTTTCCTGGAAGCCTACCGTGGCGTACTGGACGCGGCGCCCGTGCGCTGGGTCAATGCAGGCGACCTCGGGCCACTGCTCGAACTCTTCATTATCGAGAAGGCCGCCTATGAGGTCAGCTACGAGGCCGCGAACCGGCCGGGCTGGCTTGACGTGCCGCTGCGTGGCCTGCTCCATGCGGCCCGCGGCGACACCGCCACAGAACTGAAGGAGGATACGTGACCGACGCACGTAGCTACGGACTGACCGACGCCGCTGCGGTGGCCGCGCTGGTGCAGGGCCGCCACGGTGACCCCTTCGCCTTGCTTGGGCCGCACACGGTCGACGGACGGCGCGTTGTCCGCACCTTGCAACCCGGCGCGCTCGGCGTCGAGCTGATCGACGCGGCGGGTAAGCCGGTGGCGGAACTGCGGCGCGTTCATGACGGTGGTCTTTTCGCCGGGCACGCTCCCGACGACGCGAGGTACCGGCTGCGCGTTCGCTGGCCCGGGGCAAGCCATGACACACACGATCCTTACGGCTTCGGTACGTTGTTGGCCGACGACGATCTGGGACGGATGGCAGACGGGACACATGTCGAACTGTTCCGTGTTCTCGGTGCGCATCCCATCACGATCGACGGCGTGCACGGCGTGCGCTTTGCTGTCTGGGCGCCGAACGCGCAGCGGGTAAGCGTGGTCGGTGACTTCGACAGCTGGGACGGGCGTCGCCACCCGATGAGGAAGCGCGTTCCGTCGGGCGTGTGGGAACTGTTCGTGCCGGGCCTGCTCGCAGGCGCACGCTACAAGTACGAGATCTGGGGTGCCGACGGGTCGCTCACGCAACGTGCGGATCCCGTCGCACTGGCCGCGGAGCTACCGCCCGCGACGGGCTCCATCGTGGCTGACCCGACCGCCTTCCATTGGACGGATGGTGAGTGGTTGCGCAAGCGCGGCGCGTTACACCACGCCGGTTCGCCACTGTCGATCTACGAATTGCACGCGGGCTCCTGGCTGCGGGGCAAGGACAACGAAGAACTGCACTGGGACGACATCGGCGAACGGCTGATTCCGTATGTCGCCGGGATGGGCTTCACGCACATCGAACTCCTGCCGATTTCGGAGCATCCGTTCGGTGGCTCGTGGGGTTACCAGCCGCTGGGACAGTTTGCGCCCACGTCGCGTTTCGGCACGCCCGAAGCATTCGCCCGGTTCGTGGACCGCTGCCACGAAGCCGGGGTTGGCGTCATCGTCGATTGGGTGCCCGCGCATTTTCCCACCGATATCCACGGTCTGGCGCACTTCGACGGCACACCGCTCTACGAGCACGCGGATCCGCGGGAAGGTTTTCACCAGGACTGGAACACCCTGATCTTCAACCTCGGCCGTAACGAGGTGTCGGGTTTCCTTGTCGCGAGCGCGCTGGCCTGGCTCGAACGTTTCCATGTCGATGGGCTTCGTGTCGATGCCGTCGCGTCGATGCTCTATCGCGACTACAGCCGCAAGCATGGCGAGTGGGTGCCGAACAAGTACGGTGGCCGCGAGAACCTCGAATCGATCGACTTCCTGCGCCGGGTGAACCAGCTGGTCGCCGAACGCCATCCGGATTGCATGACCATTGCCGAGGAATCCACCGCGTGGCCTGGCGTGACCCAACCGGTAGCGCAGGGCGGCCTCGGTTTCACCTTCAAGTGGAACATGGGCTGGATGCACGACTCGCTCGACTACATGACGCACGATCCGATCCACCGTCGCTGGCACCACGGCGAGATGACCTTCAGCATGGTCTATGCCTATTCGGAGAAGTTCGTGCTCCCGCTGTCGCACGACGAAGTCGTGCACGGCAAGCGATCCCTCCTCGGCCGCATGCCTGGCGACGAGTGGCAGAAGTTCGCCAATTTGCGTGCCTATTACGGATTCATGTGGGGGCACCCGGGTAAGAAACTACTGTTCACGGGCGGCGAGATCGCCCAGCCGCGGGAGTGGAATCACGACGCCCAGATTGCCTGGGAGTTGCTCGATCATCCGCTGCACCTGGGTGTGCAGAAGCTGGTGCGTGATCTTAACCAGCTCTACGCCAGCACCCCGGCGCTGCATGCCTGGGATTCGGACCCGCGCGGCTTCCGCTGGGTCATCGGCGACGATGCGGAGCAGAGTGTCTTCGCCTGGTTGCGTATGGCCGACGGTGGGCGCACCGTTCTGGTGGTCAGCAACATGACGCCGACACCCCGGCATGGCTTCCGCGTCGGCGTGCCCGAAGGCGGCCGCTGGCGTGAGGCGCTGAACTCCGACGCGAGCGAGTACGGCGGGTCGGGCATCGGCAATGAAGGTGAACGCCATGCCCAGGTGGTGCCCGCCCACGGCTTTGGACAGTCGCTTGTACTGAGCTTGCCGCCGTTGTCCACGGTCATGTTCATCGCTGACTGACGAGGAAATCGATGCCTGCACTTCCCGAACGCATGCAATCGGGTACGCCCTATCCCCTGGGCGCCACCTGCGACGGCATGGGTACCAACTTCGCCGTGTTCTCCGCACATGCGGAGCGCATCGAGTTGTGCCTGTTCGATCCCTCCGGCAAGCGGGAGATCGCGCGCTACGACCTGCCCGAGTGCACCGATGAAACGTGGCACGGCTATCTGCCGCGTGTCCGTGGTGGCACGCTCTATGGCTTTCGTGCGTACGGGCCTTACGAGCCCGAGGAGGGGCATCGGTTCAATCCGAACAAGCTGCTCCTCGATCCGTATGCGCGCCTGTTGCATGGACAGGTACGCTGGTCCGACGCCCTGCACGGTTACCGTGTTTCCTCGCCGCGTGCCGACCTTTCCTTCGACCGGCGTGACAGTGCCGCTGCCATGCCGAAGGCCGTGGTGGTCGATGAGCCCATGCACTGGACCGGCGGCAACCGGCCGCACACGCCGTGGAATGAGACCATCATCTACGAGACGCATTTGCGGGGTTTCACGCGCACGCTGAAGCGTATTCGCCAGAACGAGCGGGGCACTTTCATCGCCCTCGCCGATCCCTACGTGATCGACTACCTGGTCAAACTCGGCATCACCGCGGTGGAGCTCTTGCCCGTGCACGCCTTCGTGCAGGACCGCCGCCTCACCGAGATGAAGCTGCGTAATTACTGGGGCTACAACACGCTGGCCTTCTTCGCGCCCGAGCCGGGCTACATGGCCGAAGGTGCGCTCAACGAGATACGCGCCGCGGTGCAGGCATTGCATGCAGCGGGCATCGAAGTGATTCTCGACGTGGTCTACAACCACACCTGCGAGGGCAGCGAGCTGGGTACGACGATGTCCTTCCGTGGCCTGGACAACAAGAGCTACTACCGTCTGATGCCGGACAATCCACGCTACTGCATCAACGACACCGGTACCGGCAACACGGTCAACACGGCCCACCCGCGGGTGATCCAGCTGGTGATGGATTCGCTGCGCTACTGGGTACAGACCTTCCACATCGACGGCTTCCGTTTCGATCTCGGCGTGAGCCTGGGTCGCGAGGAGCAAGGATTCGATCCCTGTTGCGGCCTGTTCGATGCGATGCGCCAGGATCCCGTGCTAGCCAACGTGAAATTGATCTCGGAGCCGTGGGACATCGGCCCCGGGGGTTATCAGCTGGGTAATCATCCGCCGGGTTTCGCCGAGTGGAACGGCCAGTTCCGCGACGACATCCGTAAGTTCTGGAAGGGCGATTCGAACATGCGCGGTATTCTTGCCGGCCGGCTCCAGGCATCGGGCGAACTGTTCGATCACCAGCGGCGAAAGCCCTGGGCCTCGGTGAACTTCGTGACCGCGCACGACGGCTTCACGCTGGAAGACCTGGTCAGCTACAACGACAAGCACAACGATGCCAATGGCGAAGAAAATCGCGATGGCGGCAACGATAACGAGAGCTACAATCACGGCGTCGAAGGCCCGAGCGACGATCCGGCCATTCGGATACCGCGCGAGCGCGTGAAGCGCGCCATGCTGGCGACCATGTTCTTCTCGCACGGTACGCCCATGTTGCTGGGCGGCGACGAGTTCGGTCGTACGCAACAGGGCAACAACAATGCGTATTGCCAGGACAACGAGCTGTCGTGGTACGACTGGAAGCTCGCCACGTCGGAGCAGGGCAGGGAACTCACCGACTTCGTTGCCCGGCTGTCACGCCTGCGCGAACAGCATCCTACGTTGCGCGCGGCGCATTTCCTGCGTGGCGATACCGAAGTGGCGCCGGGCATGCGCGAGGTGGCGTGGTTCGACGAGAGCGGCGCGGAGATGACCCAGGAAACCTGGGGTTATACCGAAGGTCGCCTCCTTGCCCTGCGCCGTGCCCAGGCGTACGGCGAGAAGCGCGCCGACGTGACCCTCGTGTTGATCAACGCGACGCCCGAAACCCACGTGTTCCATCTACCGGCACCGGCGGTCAGCTGGCGGATGCGCTGCAATAGTGCGTCGCCTGGCGCAACCGAGGTCGCGTGGACCGATTCGACCATTGCGGTCGAAGGGCACAGCGTCATCCTGCTCGGCTCGATCGTCCGGACGGAACCGGCATGAGCGCCCGCTTCGTGCATGCGATGCCCTATGGCGCGCGATCGCTGGGCGATGGGAACACCCGTTTCCGGCTCTGGGCCCCCGATCTGGACGCGGTGTCGCTCGAGTGCGACACCGGCCATACGGCGCCCATGCGGTCGCTTGACGATGGTTGGTTCGAATGCATCTGCCCGGCCGAGATAGGCGTGGGTTATCGCTTCCGGATCAATGCGTCGTTGGCCGTGCCCGACCCCGCGTCGAGGCGCCAGCGTGGCGGCGATGTGCATGGCTATAGCATCGTCACCGATCCTCTTGCCTTCGAATGGCGCAATACGGCGTGGAACGGAAGGCCCTGGCGCGAAACAGTGATCTACGAGCTCCATGTGGGCGTGCTCGGGGGATTTCATGGCGTCGAGATGATCCTTCCGCACCTGGTGTCGCTGGGCGTCACGGCGATCGAACTCATGCCTATCGCCCAGTTTCCCGGCGAGCGCAACTGGGGCTACGACGGTGTGCTTCCGTATGCGCCGGCGGACGCTTACGGTTCGCCGGAAGATCTCAAGGCCATGATCGACACGGCGCACGATCTCGGTCTGATGGTCTTCCTCGACGTGGTCTACAACCATTTCGGGCCCGATGGGAATTATCTGGGCGCCTATGCCTCGCGATTTTTCGACGAGGGCGTGCACACGCCCTGGGGTGCCGCGATCGGTGTCTCATCGCCGCAGGTCGGCGACTACTTCGTTCACAACGCGCTTTACTGGATCCAGGAGTTTCGCTTCGACGGCCTGCGTTTCGACGCCGTCCACGCGATCGGTAATCCCGGCTGGCTGTCGTCGCTGGCAAGCCGCGTCCACGCCGCCGTCGGACCGGATCGCCATGTGCACCTGATCCTCGAGAACGAGGCCAACCAGGCCAACTTGCTTGGCCGCGGGCGCTTCGACGCGCAGTGGAACGACGACTTCCACAACGCGCTGCACGTCCTGCTCACGGACGAGGGCGAGGGTTATTACGCTCACTACCAAGCGCCGATGGACAAGCTACTGAGGACGTTGCGCGAAGGCTTCGCCTACCAGGGCGAGTTGATGGGGGCACGTCGCCGCGGCGAACCGAGTGGGCACCTGGCGCCGTCGCGCTTCGTAAACTTTCTGCAGAACCATGACCAGGTCGGCAACCGCGCCTTCGGCGAGCGCCTGACGACGCTGATCGATCCCGCCACGATGGAAGCGGCACTGGCGCTGCTCTTGCTTGCCCCCTTCGTGCCGATGCTTTTCATGGGTGAGGAGTGGGCGAGTCGAACACCGTTCCTGTATTTCACCGATTTCAGCGACGACGAACTTCGTGACGCGGTGCGTGACGGCCGTCGCAAGGAGTTTGCGGCGTTCACCCGTTTCGGAGGCGAGGACATTCCCGATCCGAACGAGTACGACACGTTCACCGCGTCGATTCCGGAGCGCGATATCGCGCACGGTGAGCATCGACGCCTGTTTATCCGTGACCTGATTGCGCTGCGCCACAAATATGTGGCGCCCTACATCGACGACGCACGTAGCCTCGGCGCGATGCCTCTGGGCGAGCACGCCCTCAAGGCGTCGTGGTCGCTCGGCGGCCAGGTTCTGACCGTCTTCGTCAACCTCGGCAACACCGACGTCACCATCGCGCAGCCACCATCGCCCTCGGCGGCGTGGTTGCATGGCGACGCCGCCGAGATTGCCTCTGTATCGCGCGGCCTGCTTCCGGCACGCCGCACCGTTGCCTGCCTGGAGTCCTGAGCCGTGAACGCCCCCCTCGACGATCGTCTCGCCCTGCTAGCGGAACAGGCCGGCGTAGACGTGTATTGGCGCGACGCGCTGGATCGTCCGCAGTCCACGCCGGCCGACACGTTGCGCGCCGTCCTGCGCGCCCTGGATCTTCCGGCGGATAACGCCGACGACATCGAGGCGAGCCTGCAGCGCATCGAACAGGAGCGTACGGGCCGGCAACCCCCGCGCCTGGTGACCGCTGAAGCTGGCGACCGCTTTGCCTTGCCTGTCGCTCCCCGCGGACGCGTGTGGAAGCTGCTCGCCGACGACGGTAGCCTCGTCAGCGAAGGCCAGTTGCCTTCCGGCCACGGCCAGTTGGATGCGCCCTCTATTCCCGGTTATTACACGTTGTTCCTCGACGAAGACGAAGTCACGCTTGCCGTCGCGCCGCCGCGTACCTTCGGCATCGCCGACATCGCCGCGGCGCGTCGCCCGTGGGGTGTGGCCGTGCAGATGTCGAGCCTGCGTCGCCCGGGCGATGGCGGCATCGGTGATTTCACTGCGCTCGAGGCCTGTGCGAAGGCCGCGGCGGAGAAGGGCGCGGACGCACTGGCGATCAGTCCACTGCATGCATTGTTTGCCGCGGCGCCGGAGCGATACAGTCCCTATGCGCCGTCGAGTCGGTTGTTCCTCAATGGCCTCTACGTCGACCCGGTGCGAACCAGCGGCGAGCAAACCGTGCGTGCCGTGATCGACACGCACAACCTGCGCCAGGAACTTGCCGAACTGGAATGGTTGGACCTGATCGACTGGCCTCGCGCTGCGCGTGCCAGGATGACTATCCTGCGCTCGCTCTTCGAATCGGCCTCGGTCGACCTCGCCCATTCCGAACGCTTCGGTGCGTTCCGCCGCGCTCAGGGCGAGCCGCTGGAACGGCATGCCAGGTTCGAGGCCCTGCATGCCGACTTCAGTGCGCACGGTCGTCCCGGCGGCTGGCAGGGTTGGCCTGCGGCGTACCACGACCCTGCGAGTCGCGAGGTGGCCGCGTTTGCTCGCGAGCATTCGCGGGAGGTGGGTTTCCACGCATGGTTGCAATGGCTCGCTACTCAGGGACTCGAAGGCGCGCAGAAGGCAGCGCGCGATGCCGGCATGGCCATCGGTCTCGTCGCCGATCTTGCTGTCGGTGCCGACTCGGGCGGCAGTCATGCCTGGGCCCACCAGGCCGAGGTGCTCAAGGGGCTTTCCGTCGGCGCGCCGCCGGATGCACTCAATCGTCTGGGCCAGGACTGGGGGCTCACCACGTTTTCGCCGCGCGGCCTGCGCGATACCGGTTTCAAGGGTTTCATCGGCATGCTTCGTGCGGCACTCGCCCACGCCGGTGGCGTCCGTATCGATCATGTGCTCGGCCTGAAGCGCCTGTGGATGGTGCCCCATGGCGCCGGTGCCACCGAGGGTGCGTACGTGCGCTATCCGTTGACGGACATGCTGCGGCTCATCGCACTCGAATCGCACCTGCATCGCGCCATCGTGATCGGCGAGGACCTCGGTACGGTGCCGGCCGATTTCCGCCAGGCGATCGGCGACAAGGGCGTGCTCGGCATTCGCGTGCTCTGGTTCGAGCGCGCGGCGGATGGCGGCTTCGTCTCGCCGCTCGAATGGTCGGAGAAGGCCATGGCGACGACCAGCACGCACGATGTGCCCACCGTGGCCGGCTGGTGGAGTGGCCGCGACGTGGAGTGGCGGAAGAAGACCGGTCTCGACGATCCTGCGGTGGACGAGAACCTGCAGCGCGAGCGCGAGCGGGTGCTTCTGTGGCGTGCCATGTGCGCGTCGGGGTCGGCGTGGAATGAAGATGCGCCGCCGGGGCTGGACGACATCTCCCCCGTGGTCGTGGCAGCGGCGAAACACGTGGCGCAAGCGCCCGCGCCGCTGGTGATCTATCCGGTGGAGGACATCCTCGGACTGCACGAGCAGCCGAACCTTCCGGGCCCGACCGACGCAATCCATCCGAACTGGCGGCGCCGTATGCCTGACTCGTCTTCGCGCCTTTTCGACGGGCCGATCGCTCACGCCGTTTGCGATGTGATCGACAAGACGCGGAACCGCACATGAGTCCACCGCGTGCCTTGGCGCGCCTGCAGTTCCATGCGGGCTTCACGCTGGACGACGCCGTTCCGGTGGTGGGCTATTACGCCAGCCTCGGCGTCAGTCACTTGTACGCGTCGCCGATCCTGCGCGCACGCGCGGGCTCCACGCACGGCTACGATGTGGTGGACTGCCACGAAGTGAATCCCGAGCTCGGCGGTGAAGACGCGCTGCGGCGCCTCGTCGCGGCCCTGCGTGAGCATGGCATGAGCCTGGTGGTCGACATCGTGCCCAATCACATGGGCGTAGGCACGCAGAATGCCTGGTGGATGGACGTGCTGCGTCACGGACGCGAGAGCCGCTACGCGAACTATTTCGACATCGACTGGCAGGCACCGGATCCCCTTTTGCGCAGTCGCGTCCTCTTGCCGATCCTCGGCGCCGGCTACGACGAGACCCTGCGCAACGGGCATCTGCATATCGCCCGGCGCAAGGAAGAGTGGGTGCTTCGTCTCTACGACGATGACCTGCCGCTGTCACCGGCGTCAGTTGCCGGGCTCGGTGACGACGCCATCGCCAGGCATGACCCGGAAAGCGACGACGGCCGGGCGGCGCTGCATGCGCTGATCGAACGTCAGCACTACCGTCTCGCGTTCTGGAAACTGGCCAGTGACATGGTCAACTATCGGCGCTTCTTCGACATCAACGAGCTGGCTGGCTTGCGCATCGAGCGTACGGCCGTCTTTGAGGATACGCACAAGACGATTTTTCGGCTGTATGCGGAAGGCCTCATCGACGGCCTGCGTTGCGATCATGTCGACGGTCTTGCCGACCCTCGTCGCTATTGCCGGCAGTTGCGGCATCGGCTCGACAAGTTGCGCCTGCAGCGTCCGCCGGGTGCGCCGCGCGACGGCGCCTACCTGGTGGTCGAAAAAATTCTCGCCGAAGACGAATCGCTACGCCTGGACTGGCGCACCGATGGCACCACGGGCTACGAATTCATGGACCAGGTGTCCGCCGTGCTGCACGACGGCGCGGGTGAGGCGCCGCTGACCGAACTCTGGCGCCATCTCACCGGTGAGTCCGCCGACTTCGCCACGCAGGCGGTGCGTGCTCGCCGACAGATCCTCGTCGACAGTTTCGAAGCCGAGCTGGACCGGACGGCACGCGCCCTTTTTGCCTCGGCACGCGCCGATGTCGCGACGCGCGATGTCTCCCTGGCCGCCATCCGGCGCGTACTCATCGAGCTGCTCGTGCATTTTCCCGTGTACCGGACCTACGCGGGCGGCGCGGGACGCGATGCCTACGATGAAGCGATCTTCGCGCGGGCTGTCGAAGGTGCGCTGCGCACGATTCGCGTGGAAGACACCGAACTGCTGCACCTTGTCGCCCTTTGGCTCGGTGGCGTGGCGCCGCGTAGCCTGCCGCCGGGGCCCGTGCGACGGGCACGCGAGCGGGCGATAGCGATCTTCCAGCAAGCGACGTCGCCGGTAGCCGCCAAGGCCGTGGAGGACACCGCGGGCTATCGTTATGGACGTCTGCTTTCGCGCAACGAGGTCGGGGTCGACGCGGCGCAACTGTCGATGACACCCGAGGCGTTCCACGCCCGTTGCGTGGATCGCGCCGCCACCTTGCCGCACAACCTGCTGGCCACGGCGACGCACGATCATAAGCGCGGCGAAGACCTGCGCGCCCGGCTCGCCGTGCTGTCCGAAGTCGCCGAGCGCTGGGTGATCACGGTGGAGCGCTGGCGCATCCGTCACGCCGATCTTCGTCGGCGCGCCGACGGACGCATGGCGCCCTCGGCCGGCGACGAGCTGATGCTTTACCAGATGCTCGTCGGTGCATGGCCCCTGCACCTGGCCCCGGACGATGTCGACGGCCTCGAGTTGTTCGCCACGCGCATCGCCGCCTGGCAGCGTAAGGCGCTGCGCGAAGCCAAGCGCTGGACGCGCTGGACCTCGCCGAACGAACCTTATGAGGACGCCTGCGAGGATTTCCTTCGGGCGGTGCTGTCGGGGGATGCGGCCGCCGAACTGGCTGCCTTCGCCGAGTACATCGCGACCCCGGGTGCGGCCAATGGCCTTACCCAGACCGTGTTGCGCCTGACCACTCCCGGGGTGCCCGATATTTACCAGGGCACCGACTATTGGGACTTCAGCCTGGTCGACCCGGATAACCGGCGGCCGGTGGATTTTCCCGCGCGAGCGGCTTCACTAAAGCGTGCCGCGGCGCCACGGGACGCCTTGGCGCACTGGCGGGACGGCACGATCAAGCAGGCTGTCATCGCCCGGCTGCTCTGGGCCAGGCGTGAGCATCCGGAACTGTTCGCTCGCGGCAGCTACCGGCCCCTCGAGGTCGATGGACCGGCCGCCGGGCACGTACTGGCTTTCGTCCGCGAGCATCGGGGGCAGCGCATCGTGGTCGCGGCGGCCCGGCATACCGCACCGTGGCTGGCCGGCACCTCCGCGCCGGCCATTCCCGCCGGGCATTGGGCCGGTACGACCGTCGTCCTGCCCGATGGGCGGTGGACCGGCTTGATGGTGGAAGGGGACATGCAGGGAGGGGCGGTGGACGCGGCAGCCTTGTTTGGTGACATGCCGGTTGCCGCGTGGCTGTCGCACGGCGCCTCATAGGCGCCGCCGGACGGCCCTCAGCCTCCCAGGGAGCGCACCAGGCCGATGTACTGTTGCATCGCCGTTTCCTGGGGCGTGCCGGCCAGCTTCACCCATGCCTCGTACTTCGCCGTGCCGACGAAATCGAAGAATCCTGGCTTCTCGCCGTGGAAGTCACCCTCGGAGCCCTGCTTGTAAAGGGCGTAGATGCGCAACAGGGTGTCGTTGTCCGGTCGGTGGCCGAGGCGGGTTATATCCAGCGAAGCCTGCTCGAACTGGCTCTGGAGGTCGTCGGACATGGAGCTGGTAACCCGCGGGTGTGGAACGATGGGGGCTTGTAGCACGCGTTCGCGAAAGCTGTCCATGGGACCAATTCGCCTGCCATGACGAGATATCATGCGGGTTTCGCAAGAGAGCTATCCCATGCCCCATTCGGCTGTCGCCCCTGTCCTGACCATCGACGGCCCCTCGGGCTCCGGCAAGGGCACCATCAGCCGTCTGGTCGCCGAGAAGCTCGGCTGGCACCTGCTCGATTCCGGCGCGCTCTACCGGGCGGTGGGCTATGCGGCGGCCGAGGAGGGCATCGACCTTTCCGATGTCGACGCGGTCACGCGATGCGCCCAGACCGTCAAGATCCGCTTCCGGGCCAGTCCGGACCATAGTGAGACCCACATCCTGGTCAATGGCCACGACGCCACGGACGAGCTGCGTACGGAGACCGCCGGCGCCGCCGCGTCGGCCATCGCGGTGATCCCTTCCGTCCGCCAGGCCCTGGTGGACATGCAGTTGGGCTTTCGCAAGGGTCCTGGCCTGGTGGCCGACGGTCGCGATATGGGGACGGTGATTTTCCCCGATGCCGCCCACAAGGTATTCCTGACCGCCAGTGCCTCCGAGCGTGCGAAAAGACGCTATAAGCAGTTGAAGGATAAGGGTCTGAGCGTTACACTTGCAGGCCTCCAGCGAGAAATCGAGGCGCGCGACGAGCGGGATGCGTCGCGCCCCGTTGCCCCGTTGAAGCCCGCCGAAGGCGCCGTGGTGATCGATACCACCGGCATGCCGATCGAGGTGGTGGTGGCAAAAGTATTCGCCGTGGTGCGTCCGTAAGGCGCATCCGGCACAACGCTCGCGCAGTGTGCGCGGGTTCTTGGCAACGGCACGGGGCGGTCCCATCTGGGATTGCTCGATGTGCCCACAACCGGTGGGTCCCCTGTCCGCACGCGTTAAAGAATGTACGCAGGCGCCGGGTACGACCTTTCATAACCCTGGAATCAACATGACTGAAAGTTTTGCCGAACTGTTTGAACAGAGCCAGCAGGCTATTTCCAAGCTGAAGCCCGGCTCCATCGTCACCGGTATCGTTGTGGAAATCCGCAACGACGTGGTGGTGATCAACGCCGGCCTGAAGAGCGAAGGCATCGTCCCGATCGAGCAGTTCCGGGATGAAGCAGGCGTACTGGAAGTGGAAGTGGGCGACGAGGTCAAGGTCGCGCTCGACGCGCTCGAAGACGGCTTCGGCGAGACCAAGCTCTCCCGTGAGAAGGCCAAGCGTTCGATGGTGTGGGACGACCTCGAGCAGGCGTTCGACAAGGAAGAGACCATCACCGGCAAGATCTCCGGCAAGGTCAAGGGCGGCTTCACGGTCGACATCAAGGACGTCCGCGCATTCCTGCCGGGCTCCCTGGTCGACGTGCGTCCGGTCCGTGACCCGGTTTACCTCGAAGGCAAAGACCTCGAGTTCAAGATCATCAAGCTTGATCGCAAGCGCAACAACGTCGTCGTCAGCCGCCGCGCGGTTGTCGAGACCGAGTTCTCGGAAGAGCGCGAGAAGCTGCTCGAGCGCCTGACGGAAGGTGCGGTCGTGAAGGGTGTCGTCAAGAACCTGACCGATTACGGCGCATTCGTCGACCTCGGCGGCATCGATGGCCTGCTGCACATCACCGACATGGCGTGGAAGCGCGTGCGTCACCCGTCCGAAGTCGTGAACGTTGGCGACGAGCTGGACGTTCGCGTGCTGAAGTACGACCGCGAGCGCAACCGCGTTTCGCTCGGCCTCAAGCAGCTCGGCGACGACCCGTGGGTCGCTATCGCCCGCCGCTATCCGGTCGGCAGCCGTCTGTTCGGCAAGGTCTCCAACGTTACCGATTACGGTTGCTTCGTTGAGATCGAGCCGGGCGTCGAAGGCCTCGTGCACGTTTCGGAAATGGATTGGACCAACAAGAACGTCAACCCGGCCAAGGTCGTACAGGTCGGTGACGAGACGGAAGTCATGGTCCTCGACGTGGATGAAGAGCGTCGTCGTATCTCCCTCGGTATCAAGCAGACCCGCTCGAACCCGTGGGAAGCGTTTGCCGCCATGCACAAGAAGGGCGACAAGGTTTCCGGTCAGATCAAGTCGATCACCGATTTCGGTATCTTCATCGGTCTGGACGGCGGCATCGATGGTCTCGTCCACCTGTCCGACATCTCCTGGCAGGCCTCGGGTGAAGACCTCGTCCGCAACTTCAAGAAGGGCGACGAAGTTGAAGCCGTGGTTCTCGCGGTCGATCCGGAGCGTGAGCGCATCTCCCTCGGCATCAAGCAGATGGAGCAGGATCCGTTCGGTCAGTTCATGGCCTCGAATCCGCGCGGCACGATCCTCAACGGTACCGTCCGCGAAGTCGACGCCAAGGGTGCGGTGATCGATCTCGGCGAAGGTGTCGAGGGTTACATCCGTGCGAACGACATCGCCAAGGAACGCGTCGACGACGCCACGCAGTACCTGAAGGTTGGCGACGCCGTCGAGGCGAAGTTCACCGGCATGGACCGCAAGGGCCGTCAGCTGCAGCTTTCCATCCGCGCCAAGGACGAGGAAGACGTGGCCGATGCCATGGCTGACTACGCTTCGGCCGCTGGTGGCACGACCAAGCTCGGTGCGCTCCTCAAAGAGCAGATGAACAAGGCCGACTAACCGTCGGGCGGGGGGCGGTTCGCCGCCCCCCGCTTCAGCTAAAAACAGGGGACCCATGACAAAGTCGGAATTGATCGAGGCGCTGGCGCGGCGCCAGACCCACCTTGCCTTTAGCGATGTGGAACTAGCCGTCAAGAGCGTGCTCGAACAGATGAGCCAGGCCCTTTCCACGGGTGAGCGCATCGAGATTCGTGGGTTCGGAAGCTTTGCGCTGCACTTCCGTCCACCGCGCATGGGGCGCAACCCCAAGACCGGTGAGGCGGTTGCCCTTCCGGGCAAGCACGTACCGCATTTCAAACCTGGCAAGGAACTACGCGAACGCGTAAACCTGGCCGAGGAAGACGCCGCGCTTTGACGCGGCGTTTTTTTTGCTGACGAGCCCGGCTTACGCCGGGCTTTTTTCTATTGTGGGAGCCGCTTCATCGGCGACCCCGCAGCAGCGGGCACGCTCGACGCAACCTTCAGTCGCGCGGCGAGCACCTATCGCCGATGAATCGGCTCCTACATAGAGCACATCCCAAGGGGGTCGGCGAACCTGTACAGATCGCCAACCGCGGCGCACCATCGTGTTCAGGATTCGGGTACAGTCGCGGCTATGCGCCTCATTACCATCCTCTTTCTTCTGTTGTTCGTCGCCGCCGGTATCGTCTTCGGCGCGCTGAATGCCGATCTCGTGCCGTTCGACCTCGGCTTTGCCCGACTGTCCCTGCCCAAGGGCGGAGCGATGCTCGCGGCGGTCCTGGTGGGTTGGGTCCTCGGCGGCATCACCGCCTGGCTCGGCACCTCCTTCGCACAGCGGCGCAAACGCCGTGGCGAACGCAGCGATCGCAAGGTAGCCAACGCGACGACCGCATGAATCCGATCTGGTTGCTGGCGCTCGTTCCCCCGCTGGCCTTTGCCTGCGGTTGGTGGTTGGCTCGCCGTACGCACGCGCGGCGTTCGGGCGAACAAGTCAACGCACTCTCATCCGACTACTTCCGTGGCCTGAACTACCTTCTCAACGAGGAGCAGGACAAGGCGCTGGAGGTGTTCCTGCGTCTGGCTGAGTACAACCGCGATACCGTCGAGACCCACCTCGCGCTGGGTAATCTCTTCCGCAAGCGAGGCGAAGTGGACCGCGCCATTCGCCTGCACCAGCACCTGGTCTCGCGCCAGGGCCTGTCCGACGAAATGAAGACGGTCGCCTTGCTCGAGCTGGGCGAAGACTACATGCGCGCCGGTCTGCTGGATCGCGCGGAGACGCTCTTTTCCGACCTCGTGGCCATGGATGCACTGGCGCCTTCTGCCCTGCGTCACCTGATTTCGATCTACCAGCACGAGCGCGAATGGCATAAGGCCATCGATCACGCACGACGCCTCGAAGCCATGACCAGCGAGGACGAGTCCGCGATGATCGCGCAGTTCTATTGCGAGCTGGCCGAGCAGTCGCGACAGCACGGCGCACGCACCGAGGCGCGCGATTACATACGCGAGGCGTTTGCCTGTCAGCAGGAATGCGTGCGCGCGCACATGATCGCGGGGCGCCTCTCGTTCGAAGACGACGACATGATGGCGGCGATCGAGTCGTACGAATCGGCTATTGCTGCCGACATCGCCTTCGTGCCGGAAATCCTCCCCCCGCTTTTGAACTGCTACGCGCGTTCCCAGCAGATGGACCGCGCCGAGACCTTCCTGCGCGAGATCATGGAGCGCTATCACGGCATCTCCCCCGTGCTGGCACTGACCCGGCTCTACGAGGGCAGGGACGGCGAGCGGACGGCCATCGACTTCCTCACCGGTCAGCTGCGTAAGCGCCCGTCGGTGCGCGGACTGATGGCGCTGATCGACGCCACGATGGACAAGGTGTCGGGTGAGGCCCGCGAGAATTACCTGATCCTGCGCGACCTGACCCGCAAGCTGCTCGAAGGGCAGGCCATGTATCGCTGCAGCCGCTGCGGCTTCGGTGCCAAGGCCCACCACTGGCAGTGCCCAAGCTGCAAGAACTGGGGCACCGTGCGGCCAATCCATGGCGTCGCCAACGAATGACGCCCGAGCTCGCGAGTCCCTCGTTCCTGATCGTCGGCGGCGCCGTACTGTCTTTCATTGTTTCCGTTGCCAGCGTGCGCATGGCCATTGCTTACGCGGAGCGACGGGGGATGCTGGACGCTCCGGGGCGACGTCGTTCGCACAGCATGCCGACGCCTCGCGGCGGTGGCATCGGTATCGTGCTGGGTGCGCTGGTGGGTATGCCTTCTGCGCTGCTGCTTCTTCCAGTCTCACCAGGAGCTGCGACGACGGCTGCCTTCAGTCTCGCAGTCATGGCGGTGGCTGCCATCGGCTGGCTGGACGACCACGGTTCGCTGCCGATCCGGCCCCGACTGGTGATCCAGCTCGCCGCGACGCTCCTGCTATGCGTCGCGGTGGCCTCGGGCACCTCGAGCCTGCTATGGGCGATCCCGCTGCTGGTCGCCGGGGTCTGGTGCATCAATCTGCACAATTTCATGGATGGGATCGACGGCCTGGCGGCACAACAAGCCATGTTCTTCGGTGCCGGCTACGCCGCCCTGGCGTGGTCTGCAGGTAGCCAGGCCCTCGCCGGTGCAGGGCTGGCGCTCGCCGCGGCAGCCACCGGCTTCTGGTGGTTCAATCGCTCGCCGGCCCGGATCTTCATGGGTGACGTCGGGAGTGCCACCCTTGGCCTGATCGTATTCGCGCTTTCGGCGATGGCGTGGGCCTATCGTACGAACTTGCTGTGGCCAGCACTGATTTTCTCGTCAGCCTTCGTCGTCGACGCGACCTTGACGTTGCTCGTGCGAATGCTGCGCGGTGCGCGCTGGTACACTCCGCACCGCGAGCATCTATACCAATGGCTCGTGAGGCGGGGTGCAACGCACCGAAGGGTAGCCCTGGGCTACTTCGCATGGAACGTGCTCGTCTGCGTTCCTGTCGCATGGATCGCGTTCCGCTGGCCGGCGGCTGCGCCCGTGTGTTTCGGGGCAACCTACCTGCTAGGGGCAGCAGTCTGGCGTACTGGCAAGCATCATTGCTTGCGTCGAAGGGAGCGACATGTTTCTGCGTAAGTTCATAGGCATCATCCATCCACGTACGGCGGTCGTCGCGCACGACCTCGCCATGGCGGCTCTCGCGTGGTGGATAGCCAAGACGCTCCGCTATGCGCTCATGCCGGACCTCGCGCCGGTGACTTACCTGCCGATGGAATTCCCGATCGTCCTGTTGGTCCAGGGCGCCGTGTTCAACTGGACCGGTCTCTACAAGGGCGTGTGGCGCTTCGCCAGTCTTCCGGATCTCTGGAACATCATTCGCGCGACGGTTATCGGCGCGTTGATCATCGGCCTGGCCATGGTCATGTACGCGCGTCTGGATGGCGTCCCGCGATCGGTGCTGCTGGTCTACCCGGTGGTGCTGGTGGTGCTGCTCGGCCTGCCTCGCCTGAGCTACCGCTTCTGGAAAGACAGCCGCATCGACCTGTTTCAGTCGGCGCCTACCAAACGGGTATTGATCGTCGGCGCGGATCGCGCCGGCGAAGCGCTATCGCGCGACCTCCGTCGCGACAGCCGCTACAGCGTCATCGGTTTCGTGGACGACAACATGGCCCTGCGTGGTGCGCAGATCGGTGGCATCCCTGTGCTCGGTACGGTGGACCAGCTCGCCGAGCTGTCCAAGGCCGTGGCCGTGCAGATGCTCCTTATCGCCGTGCCCGGTGCTACCACGGCGCAGATGCGTCGTATCGTGGCCTTCTGCGAGAGCACGGGCCTGCCGTTCCGCACCGTGCCGCGCCTGGAAGATGTCGTTGCCGGGCGCGCCCAGTTCAACGAGATCAAGGAAGTGGCTATCGAGGATCTCCTCGGCCGCGACGCCGTGGAACTCGACTGGACAGCGATCCGCGAGAACATCAGCGGTCGCCGCGTGCTCGTCACCGGTGGCGGCGGTTCGATCGGTTCGGAGCTTTGCCGTCAGGTCGCGCGTCTGGGCGCCAGTTCGCTGACCGTCGTTGAGATGTCCGAGTACAACCTGTACCGCATCGGCCAGGAGCTGACCTCGGCCTATCCCGAGCTGATCTTCAACGGCGTACTCGCGGATGCGCGCGAAACGGTCGCGATCAACCGCCTGTTCGAAGAAACGCAGCCGCAGATCGTCTTCCATGCGTCCGCCTACAAGCACGTGCCGATGCTCCAGGGTCAGTTGCGCGAAGCGTTCCGCAACAACGTCATGGGCACGCGCGTGGTCGCCAATGCAGCCGTGCGCTGCGGCGTCGAATCCTTCGTGCTGATTTCCACCGACAAGGCCGTGAATCCGACCTCGGTCATGGGTGCGTGCAAGCGCATGGCGGAAATCTGGTGCCAGAACCTTGCCGCCCACACGCCTACACGTTTCATCACCGTTCGTTTCGGTAATGTGCTCGACTCCGCCGGTTCGGTGGTCCCGCTGTTCCGCCGGCAGATTCGCCAGGGCGGTCCACTGACGATCACCCATCCGGAGATTTCGCGTTACTTCATGACCATTCCCGAAGCCTGCCAGTTGATTCTGCAGGCAGCGAGCCTGGGCAAGGGGGGCGAGATCTTCGCGCTCGACATGGGCGATCCGGTCAAGATCCGCGACCTCGCCGAGCAGATGATCCGTCTTGCCGGCAAGCGTCCGGGCTCCGACATCCAGATCGTCTATACCGGCCTGCGCTCGGGCGAGAAGCTGTTCGAGGAACTGTTCCACCCGTTGGAAAATTACACGAGCACCACCCACGCCAAGATCTTCCAGGCGCAGCATCGTCAGGTATCGTGGGAGATGCTGCAGACCCAGCTGGCTCGCGCCGAAGAGGCCGCGGCCACGTTCGATGAAGAGACCCTGCGTCGCTGCGTGTCGCAACTGCTGCCTTCGTTCCGCTGGAGCGACGCGCAGGCCGACAACGTCGTGCCGCTTCGCCGAAACGAAAACGGAGACATCGCATCATGACCCAACCCCTGCGCAAGGTCGTATTTCCTGTTGCTGGCCTCGGTACGCGCTTTCTCCCGGCGACCAAGGTGGTAGCGAAGGAAATGCTGCCCGTGCTCGACCGTCCGCTCATCCAGTACGCCGTGGACGAAGCCGTCGACGCGGGTGCCGACACGCTGGTGTTCGTCACCAACCGCTACAAGCACGCCATCGCCGATTACTTCGACAAGGCCTACGAGCTGGAAGAGAAGCTGGCGGAAAAGAACAAGGAAGAGCTGCTTTCGATCCTGCGTGGCATCCTTCCGCGCCACGTGCGTTGCGTCTTCGTCACCCAGCCGGAGGCCCTCGGCCTCGGCGACGCCGTTCTGCGTGCTGCGCCGGTGATTGGCGACGAGCGCTTCGGCGTCATGCTTCCGGACGATCTAATCTGGAACAAGGGCAAGGGTGCACTGCGCCAGATGGCCGAAGTGGCGGACAAGTACGACGCTGGCGTCATCGCGGTGGAAGAAGTGCCGGAGAAGGACACCGACAAGTACGGCATCGTCGACGCTACCGAGCAGGTCGACGACCGCTCCACCGTGATCAAGCACATGGTCGAGAAGCCCAAGCCGGCCGATGCGCCGTCCACGCTTGCCGTGGTGGGTCGTTACGTCCTGCCGGGTAATATCTTCGAATACCTGCGCAACACGCGCGAAGGTGCCGGCGGCGAGATCCAGCTGACCGACGCCATCGAAGATCTGCTGAAGGCCAAGGGCAAGGTGCTTGCCTATCGTTTCGAAGGTACGCGCTTCGATTGCGGCAACAAGGCTGGCCTGGTCCGCGCCACCATGGCGATGGCCCTGGAAGATCCGAAGCTGGCGCCGATCGTCCGCGAGTTTGCCAACAAGGCGTAAATCGGCCGCGGTATCGCCAATGAATCGGCTTCTGTAGCAGTCACCAAGTATCGAAAAAGGGTCCGCATTGTGCGGGCCCTTTTTTATGGTTCATGGCGGAATGCCGGGGATTCGGTGGGCGCGTACGTGGCGGCTCAGAGCCTGACGTCGCGGCGCTGAGCCTTCGGTAACTAGACGTCGCGGCGCAGAGCCTTCGGTGCCCACCCTCGCTGCTCAGACAGGTCCTCCGCGTTCGACAAGGAAAGGCCGCTGCGCGGCCCGTGTACTTATTTGGCCTACGGCCGCTCCACTTGTGCGGAACTCGCCTCGAGGGTGGGCACCGAAGACTCTCCCGGACCTCGAGGTTCGCGTGGGTCGAGCCAACGCGCGCAGCATCGTCGGCGACACGGCGACACGGCGACACGGCGACACGCCGCAGCCGACACGCCGACACAGTCGCGAGGAAGGTGTTCGGCAACCGGGTATCAGCAACCGCTTCCGCATCGCCTTGGTGTGCCGACAGCGGTCGGGGCGACGAGGCACCACGCCAACGGCTCTCCCCCCAACTCCACCGCATCGTCGTGAGAGACCTTGGTGTCCACCCTCGAGGCGAGTTCCGCACAAGTGGAGCGGCCGTAGGCCAAATAGGTACATGGGCCGCGTCAGCGGCCTTTCCTTGTCGAACGCGGAGGACCTGTCTGAGCAGCGAGGGTGGACACCAAGGTCTCCCCGCGAGACGCTCAAGTGTAAAGAGCGATGGCGCAAGCCGAGCCTGCGAGGCCGAAGGCGAGCCCTGCGCAAGGTGCCCGGCCTGAAGCCGAGCGCCCCAGCCCCGGGTAATCCGCGAAGAACCGTTTATCAGCGAACCGGCAGTATCGGCAGGAACTTCGGCCGTCTGTACGCGTTGGCTTTTTGCTCGACACCATACGCGATCGCGATGAGCGTAGGTTCGCTCCACTTCGCACTAAAGAACACTACCCCGACGGGTAGCTCGTGTGCGAAATCGACGGGCAGGGTGATCGACGGGTAGCCGGCGATCGCCGCGGGCGCCGAGACGCCGCCGACGGTTGGGTCGCCGCTGACGACGTGATCGCCCAGGACCAGGTCGTTGACGAACGCCGGTCCCCAGCTCGGGGCGAGCAGGGCGTCGAGGTGATCCTTCGCCAGCGCCGCGTCGATGCCTTCGGGCCCGGCGAGACGCTGGTTGCGGTCGCGGATCTCGATGTACGTCGGGTCGGTGAGATCGGCCTTCGCCTGTGCCTGGAGGAACAACTCCTGGCCAAACCACGGCATCTCCTTCGCGGCTTCCCGGTCGTTGAACGCGATGAGGTCGGCCAGCGTTTTCATCGGCTGGTCGGGGCGGCCGGCGAGGTAGGCGTTGATGTCGTGCTTGAACTCGTAAAGCAGCACATCGATCTCGTGCTCGCTGAGCTCCTTCAGATGCGGGATCTCGACGGGGTCGACGACGGTCGCGCCCTGCGCCTTGAGGATGGCGATGGTTTTTTCCAACGCGCGATCCGCGTTCGGCTCGATGCCACCCAGCTGCCGTACCACGCCGATGCGCTTGCCGCGTAGACCATTCGGGTCGAGGAACTTCGTGTAATCGGTGGCGTGCTTGTCAGCATCTTTCGTTGCCGGGTCGCGTGGATCGCTGCCGGCGATCGCGCTGAGGACCGTCGCGGCGTCGGCGACACTACGTGCCATCGGGCCGGCGGTGTCCTGGCTGTGCGAGATGGGAATGATGCCCGTGCGGCTGACCAGCCCGACCGTCGGTTTGATACCGACGAGGCCTGTCATCGAGGCGGGACAGATGATCGAGCCGTCGGTCTCGCTGCCGATCGCTACGGTGGCAAGGCCGGCGGCGACCGCCGACCCCGAGCCCGCGCTCGAGCCACAGGCATTGCGGTCGAGCACATAGGGATTGACCGTGAGGCCACCGCGTCCCGTCCAGCCACTGGTGGCGTGGTTGCTGCGCATGTTGGCCCACTCACTCAGGTTGGTCTTGCCGAGGATCACGGCACCCGCCTTGCGCAGCTTCGCTGCGACCGCCGAGTCGTGCGGCGCCGGCTTGCCCACCAGCGCGAGCGAGCCGGCCGTGGTCTGCATGCGGTCGCCCGTATCGATGTTGTCCTTGAGCAGGATGGGGATGCCGGCCAGCGGACCGTTCTTGCCCGCTTTGCGTGCAATGGCCAGGGCGTCCGGGTTGGTTTCCAGCACGGCATTCACCGTCGGCCCCGCCTTGTCGATCGTGGCGATCCGCGAGAGGAAGAGGGTGGTGAGGCCTTCGGGCGTCAGCGCACCCGTGGCATATGCCTGGCGAATCGTCGCAATGGACGCAAAGGCGTCGTCTTCGTTCGCGGCGCGTGCCTGCATGGCGCTCGCGGAAAAGGTGACGGTGAGGGCCAGTGTCAGTGCGGCCGGCCTGATCCATACATGCTGCATATGTCTTTTCCCCCTGGCGATGCGATGGCGACTGCGTGCAATCTACCGCATTGCCGTGCGTGGCTATACTGCACGGAAGTCATGCCCGCGCGACTCTTGCCGGGCTTGTCAACGAAACGCCAGGGAGCGCCACATGCGTCGTCTTTTCCGCCGGCTGGTCATTTCCGCCGCCGCGTTCTGCGCCATGCAGGCCATGGCCGCCGAGACGTCTCCGGTGCCCGACACGCTGGTCCAGCGCATCGCCGCCTGCACCAGCTGTCACGGTGAGCACGGGGAAGGTGGCAGCAACGGTTTCAACCCGCGCCTGGCCGGCAAGCCGGCGGGCTATCTGCATCGGCAGATGCAGGACTTCCAGCGCGGTCTGCGGCACTACCCGATCATGGAGTACACGGTCGGCCCGCTCACCGACGATTTCATGCGTGAGATCGCCGAGTACTTCTCCGCGCAGGATGTGCCGTACGCACTGCACGATGTGCCGGCGACGTCACCGGCAGCGATGGCGCGTGGCGAGCAACTGGCCACCAAGGGCGATTCCGCCCGTGCCATTCCGCCCTGCATGGCCTGTCACGGCCCGAACCTCACGGGCGTGCAGCCGGACATCCCCGGCCTCGTCGGCCTGCCCTACGACTACATCAGCGCCCAGCTGGGCTCCTGGCGCACGAATACGCGAAACACGGTGGCGCCGGACTGCATGAAGACCATCGTCAGTCGCCTTAGCGACGCCGACATCAGCGCGGTCTCGGCCTGGCTCGCCCAGCGTCCCGTACCGGAAAATGCACATGCGGAGCCCGAGGGCAGCCTCACGCCCCCACTGCGTTGCGGCGTATTGGGAGGGGGCACATGAAGCGTTTCCTACGTGTGTTCGCTGCGTTCGCGCTGGTCTGCACGGCATGGACCGCCAGCGCCGACGACCTCGTCGCGCGGGGTCACTACCTCACGCTTGCCGGCGACTGCGACTCCTGCCACACCGCACGCAACGGCCAGTCGTTCGCGGGCGGACACGTCGTCCCGACCCCGTTCGGTGCGGTCACGGCACCCAACCTCACACCCGATCGGGAAACAGGCCTGGGCGGCTGGACGGCCGACGACTTCTATCACGCCATGCACTCGGGCAAGGGGCACGACGGCACGTCGTTGTATCCCGCGTTTCCGTTTACGTCGTACACGAAGGTCACGCGCGCCGACACCGATGCGATCTTCGCGTACCTGAAGAGCCTTCCGCCGGTGAAGCTCGCGCACACGGAGCCGGCCTTGCGCTGGCCGTACAGCATGCGTTCGTTGATGGGATCCTGGCGGTTGCTGTACTTCGACGAGGGCGAGTACCAGCCCGATCCGAAACAATCGGCGTCGTGGAATCGCGGCGCGTACCTCGTGCAGGGGCTCGGGCACTGCAACGAGTGTCACGCCCCGCGCAACACGTTTGGCGCCATGATCACCGATCCCTTCGTCGCCGGCGGCCTTGTACCCGTGCAGAACTGGTACGCGCCCGATCTGTCCATGGGTCCGAACGGCGGGCTGAGTGGCTGGACCGAGGCCGATGTCGTGGCGTTGCTCAAGACCGGACGCTCGCGGAAGGGCACGGCCTTCGGTCCGATGGCCGACGTGGTGATCCGCAGTACGCAGCATCTCAACGACAGTGACCTCGCCGCGATGGCCACGTACCTGAAATCGCTTCCCGAACGTGCACCGCCGCGCCAACACGAATCCGCCGCCGACGCCGCTGATCTCGCGAAGACGGGGCAGAAGGTCTACGCGGACCAGTGCGCGGGATGCCATGCGGCCGATGGGCGCGGGAAGGGTGATGCGTATCCGCCGCTGGACGGCAATTCGTCCGTCGTCGAGCCGACCGGGATCAACGCGATTCGTATCGTGTTGTCGGGTGGGTTCGCGCCGGGAACGGCTGGCAATCCGCGTCCTTATTCGATGCCGCCGTTTTCGCAGACCTTGTCGGACGACGATGCGGCGGCGGTCGTGACGTACATACGTCAGGCCTGGTCGAACAAGGCCGCGTCAGTGTCACCCAACGACGTACGCGCTTACCGCTCGATCCCGGGCGGCTGAGCGCGCACGACGTCGGCAAGCTCCTGCCAGATGCCGGTGTTCCACGAACGCCGCGCCTGGCCGGAAGGTGAGGGCAGGACGAACAGTTGCGTGCTGCCGAACGTCGTCGGTTGTAGTCCGCAGGCGACGGGCTTGCCGAGTGCCGACGCGCCGGCGTGCTTGCTGGTGAAGGCGAGTACGCGAGGTGAGAAGGTCTCGATCTTCGCGCGCAGGGCGGCGATGTCGAAGGCGTCCGACGGCAGCTCGCTGTCGTTGCCGTAATGGAACTTGGAGAGGTCCGTGAGGCCTAGGCCGAAGGCTGGCATCAAGGGGAACTCCGCCGGAGCGAGAAGCCGGGGCGTGAGTCCAATCGCGAAAACCGTCCGCCAGAACATGTTGCCCGGATGCGCGTAGTACGCGCGATCCTGCGCGGAACGTGTGCCGGCCGCCGTTCCGCAGAATACCAGCGACAGGCCGTGTTCAAGCACATCGGGCAGGACGAAAAGCTCGGTCATCGTGGGCACTTTACCTCGTTATTGCTGCGCCACAACATAACGTGGACATCCCGGCCGTTAGGCTGTGGACCATGAAACTTGCCGACTGGATGCCAGATTTCGCGCATCCGTGGACGCGTTTTGCGTTGATTATCGTTATCGCGCTGGCCGTCGCGGGTGTTCTTCGCCGTTTGGTGAAATTCTTGCTGCGTCGCTTCGCCGTCGGTCACCCGATGGGGGCCAGCATCATCGCCCGGGCGAATGCCCCTATGGAAGCCGTCGTGCCGTTGGCGATGCTGCTCATCGCCTTTCGCGCGTCGCCCGATGAGCCGGCACGCCTGATCGATGGCATCGAGCATGTCATCAGCCTGGGACTCATCGTTGCCTGCACATGGTTCATCGTCCGCTGTATCGGCGCACTCGATGCCACGGTGTCGCGCTTCAATCCGCTCGACCTGGAAGACAACCTCCGCGCGCGTCGTGTGCAGACGCAGGCGCGCGTGCTCAGCCGCACGGGCAGCGTCGTCGCCATCGTATTGGGCGCCGGTGTGGCCCTGATGACGTTTCCCGTCGTGCGCCAGTTCGGGGCCACGCTTCTGGCATCGGCGGGCGTTGCCGGGCTTGCGGTCGGCCTGGCAGCCAAGCCCGTGCTGGGCAACCTCATTGCAGGGCTGCAGATCGCGCTGACCCAGCCGATACGGCTCGACGATGTGGTGGTGGTCGAAGGCGAGTGGGGCAAGATCGAAGAGATCACCAGCACGTATGTCGTCATACGTATCTGGGACGAACGCCGCCTTGTCGTGCCGCTGCAGTACTTCATCGAGAATCCCTTCCAGAACTGGACACGCACCAGCTCGCAGGTGCTCGGCTCGGCCATGCTGTGGTTTGACTACGGCCTGCCGCTGGATCCGCTGCGTGGCGAGCTCGAGCGTCTTTGCAAGCAGGCGCCGGAATGGGATGGTCGCGTCTGCGTGCTGCAGGTGGTCGACACCAATGACAAGGCGATGCAGCTGCGGGCACTGGTCAGTTCGTCGAGTTCGAGCAAGTCGTGGGATTTGCGCTGCAAGGTGCGCGAAGGGCTCATCGCCTTTGTTCAGCGCGAGTACGAAGGCTTCCTGCCGAGACTGCGCGGCGAGCTGGGAAGCGAAGCGATACGTCGACCCGAACA
>NZ_JAAVUW010000019.1 GCF_018449605.1 Luteibacter sp. dw_328
CGCGTGACGAATAAACGGGATGAGTTCGCCCGCATCCGCGCGGCACGCGGATGGGCCGCCAGAAAGGCTGGCGGGCGGAGAACCAACGGGAAGAATGTCGCTCGGCCGAACGCCTCTTACCGGGCGGGCGGCGTCACGTCGTCAATCGAAAGGGGTGCGCGCAATGGCGTGGTGTGGCATTTCTTTTTGCTCCCCAAAAAAAATGTCGTGCAAGATGTCGTCCGTGGCGAAAGTCGCACCCGCTCATCGTGTCCCCTGAGGCGAGCTGACGACAGCGCCGAAGCAGCGCGTGAAAACAAAGTAAAACCGCAGTGGCTCCGGGGACAATAAGAAAAAGTCCTACGCAATTATTTACTGAGCAACTATTTGCGAAGCAAGTAGTTTTTACGAAGACGTGGGGGGGTTCTTCAAGGCAATTAGCTACGAAACGGCCCGTGGCTGACGGGCGGGTACGACCGGGATTTCGGGCAAAAAAAAGGCCGCTCCTTCTGGAGCGGCCAATATCCGGGGAAATGCTTTGCTGTTGTTGTTATGCGATATAGCTAAGCGTTTTCGTTAGAGCGTGAAGTCGTAGCGGGCTCCCAGGCGAATGGTGCGGGGGTCCGAGAACGAACGGGCGCGCTTGTAGTTCGGGTTCGGATCACCGGCAGCCGTGTCGCCGATTTCGTAGTACTGGGTAACGCGCTGCTTGCCGAGAGCGTTGAATGCGTCGGCCGAAAGCGTGAGCTTGTGGTCGGCGAAGGCCGGCTTCCAGGCGACGCTCAGGTCCACGTTGTACGTCCACGGCGTGTGGCCGAAGGTACCGCGCGGAGCGGGCTGACCGTTGCAGTAGAAGTAGCTGTTGCCGTATTCGTACGGGTCGCCGCCATAGGCTTCCGGACGAACGCCGATGCAGCTGACCGGGTAGCCCGAAGCGATACGGGTAACGGTCGAGAACGCCCACTCATCGTTCGGCGCGTAGGTGCCGTAGATGCGCAGCTGATGCTTCTGGTCGTTCGGCAGGTT
>NZ_JAAVUW010000020.1 GCF_018449605.1 Luteibacter sp. dw_328
GTCTGCACGCCCTTGTGCGAATCGACGGCCGTACCGTTGTGCATCAGGGTGACGGTGTAGGTGCCGATCGGCAGCGAGTTGGCGCGGTAACGGCCACCGGAATCGACGGTGATGTCGCGGCGCAGGCCGTTGTCCGTATTCTCGATATGGACAACGTCACCGGGCGTGGCGGAGCCGAAGATGGCGCCGGTGGCGTTGCTCTGCGCCAAGGCCGCGCCGGCACCGCCGATGGATACGGCGAAAGCCACGGCAAGCGCGAGCTTGCGGCGCGGCGGCGCGACTGAACGGTTTGCGTACTGCATGGAACGTCCCTCCTGAAAAA
>NZ_JAAVUW010000021.1 GCF_018449605.1 Luteibacter sp. dw_328
TTCTCGACCGCCAGTGGTTCGCAGGCGACCGCCGCAGGTGATCAGTCGGTCGCCAACGGATTCGGATCGACGGCGTACAGCGCGGGCTCGACGGCGATCGGTGCCGGTGCCAGCGCATCGGGCGAAGGCAGCATCGCGATCGGCAACTTCGCCGAAACAGGGTTCGGGTTGTTCGGCCTCGAGAGTGCCAATGCGGTCGCTCTCGGCACGAACAGCTGGGC
>NZ_JAAVUW010000003.1 GCF_018449605.1 Luteibacter sp. dw_328
AAGGGCCGCCGTGCCGCAGGCGGCTTATGGGTGCAGGGGCACCGTCACGGTCGGTTCCGCGGCGCGCGGCTTCGCGGCACCCTCGCGATACGGCTGCAGCGATTCGAACTTGCGCTGGTACTCGTCGGTGATCTGCTTTGCATCTTCACCATTGGTGATGACACGCGGCGTGATCAACACGATCAGCTCCGTACGGTTGCGACTGCGCGTGGTGGAACCGAACAGGCGACCGAACACGGGAATGCGGTTGAGCCCCGGAATACCGGTATCCGTCGTGCCCTCGTCCTGCTTGATCAAACCGCCGAGCAGCACCGTCTGCCCGCTCTGCACCGCGACCTGCGTGGCCACTTCGCGCTGCTGGATCGGGAAATTACCGGTGGTGGTGTCCTTCTGGCCGGGAGCGCTCACCACCTGGTTGATGTTGAGATACACCAGGCCGCCCGGATTCACGCGCGGACGCACGTTGAGGATCACGCCGGTGTCCTTGTACTCGACCTGGCCGATTGTGTTGTCCGTGTTCGCCCCAGTGTTGACGAAGGTCTGGGTGATCGGAATCTGGTCGCCGACCTGGATGTGCGCCTTCTGGTTGTTCAGCACCACGAGCGAGGGCGCGGACAAGGTCTTCGTATTGCCGCTGGTTTCCATTGCCTTCAGGGCAACGGAGATGTTGTTGTTGACGAACGAGTAGAAGAAGCTGTCCGTGCTTGGGTTGTACGTGGCGCCACCGCTTCCCAACGCCCACTGCTGTTTGTTACCCGGCTGCGTCGGCTGCCCGTTGGTCGTGCCCACCAGTCCTTCCAGATACCACTGCACACCGAACTGGAAGTTGCCGGTGAGCGCGACTTCGAGGATGCGCGTTTCAATCTGCACCTGAAGCGGCACGGCATCGAGGCGCTTGATCGCCTGCTCGATCTCCGCCCACTGCGCCGGGCGACAACGCACCATCAACTGGTTGTTCGAATCCACCGAGGTGATGCGCACGCCTTCGTCGGTCGTGATGCCACCGCTGTGTGAGCGATGCGAGTTGTCGTCGTCACCGAAACCACTGCCGGCAAAGCCGCTCTGCGAGCCGCCGCTCGACGAACCGCTGCTTCCGAATCCGGCCGAGGAGCCGTTGATGCCGTTACCGCTGGTGGTGTTGAGGTAGCCACCGGACGACGAGGACGACGACGAGCCGCTGCCGAACGTGCCCGAGCCGCTGCCAAAGCCCGAGCCGGAGCCCCCGCGACTGGAATCACTGTCGCCACCGAGGGTGCCCGAGCTCAGGCCCGGGCCCACCTTCCCGCCGCGATCGCCGGAGCGGCCACCGCTGGAGCCGCCACCGTAGATGTCGGAAAGGTAATCGGCCAGATCCGACGCCTGCACGTTGCGCACGTCGTAGACGTAGAGCTGGGCTTCATTGCCGCCGCCGTGGTCGATGCGATCGATCCAGCTGCGCACTTCGTCCAGATAGGCCGGCTGCGGGCTGATCACCACCAGCGAATTGGTCCGCTCGATGGGGATGAAGCGCAACAGGCCGGCCATCGGCGTGTTGCCCTTATCACCGAACAGCTTGTCGAGCATGGGCGTGAGGTCCTTGACCTCCGCGCGCTGCAGGCTGAACACGCCCACGGACATACCGCGCAGCCAGTCCACGTCGAAGGTGGCCACGGTGCGCTGGTAGTTCTCCAGTTCGCTCGGCGTGCCGGCCATCACGATCACGTTGCGCGTGGGATCGGCGAGCAGCACCGCGTCGGCACGTGCGAACGGCTTGATCAGCTTCTGCATCTCCGTGGCGGAAATGAAGTGCAGCGGGAACAGGCGCGCCTGCAGGCCGCCAGCGGGCGCATTGGCGCCGATGCTCGGCACGAGGTTGCCGGCGACGGCGTCCTTGGCGGGCATCACCACGTAGCGGCCGTTGCTGTGCACGAGCGCATTGCCCGTCCACGACAGCAGGGTCTCGAGGATCGGCAGGGCCTGCTCGGCCGTGACCGGCTGCGAGGTCGAGAAGGACACGTTGCCCTGCACGCCCGGCACGATCGAATAATTTTCATGCAGCAGGTCGCCGAGGATGGCTTTCACCACCGACTCGACCGGCTGGTTCTCGAAATTGAAGGTCACCGTGCCCGCGCCTTCGGCGACCGGCGTCGGTTTGGCCAGGCCCACGGCCTTGACGAATTCGCCCGTGCCCGTGGTGACTTCCGGCGGCGCCACGCCCGGCGTGGACGGATTGGTGCTGGCGATCGGCACCGACCGCGGTGCGGGTTTCTCGGTGCCGGCCATGGCCTCGCGCTGCAGTGCCCCGTCGTCGCGCGGCTGAGGCAGGGTCGAGCATCCGGCCAGCGCTACCGCGAGCGCCACGGCGCCGGTCAGCTTACGTCTCTGCGTCAAACAACGTACTCCCTCGTTGGTCGCGAGAGAGCCGCCTCACAGGGGGCGGCTCTCTCGATTTCGCCAACTCTAAAGGGAGGGTCCCTCTCAGCGCTAGTTCTTGCGTCTCAAGCCGCGACGCAGGTCCACCTACAGGGCGGCTGCTGCTCCTTGCAGGAGCCGATTCATCGGCGATAACCAGGTCGCGACAACCTGCCCCGCTGCCGCGGGATCGCCGATGAATCGGCTCCTACACAGGGGGCGGCAGTGGGCTACTCCGCCGCCCATTCCGCGTGGAAGCTGCCCTTTTCGTCCACCCGCTCGAAGGTATGGGCGCCGAAATAGTCGCGCTGGGCCTGGATGAGGTTGGCCGGCAACGTCTCGGACCGATAGCTGTCGTAGTAGGCAATGGCCGCGCTAAAGCCCGGCACCGGCACACCGACCCGCACGGCTTCGGCGACCACTTCGCGCAACGCCGCCTGATAGTTCTGCACGATATCGCGGAAGTAAGCGTCGAGAAGCAGGTTTTTCACGTCGCCACCGTTCTTGTAGGCATCGGTGATCTTCTGCAGGAAGCGCGCACGGATGATGCAGCCGGCGCGGAAGATCTTCGCGATGGCGCCGTAATCCAGCTTCCATTCGTTCTCCTCCGAGGCAGCGCGCAGCTGGGCAAAACCCTGGGCATAGGAGATGAGCTTGCTCATATAGAGGGCGCGACGCACCGATTCCTTGAAAGCCGAGCGATCACCCGAGAACTTCTCCGCCTTCGGCCCCGCCAGCACCTTGCTAGCCGCGACGCGCTCCTCTTTCAGGGACGACAGGCCGCGGGCGAACACCGACTCTGTAATGAGCGTGAGCGGAACGCCCAGGTCGAGCGCGCTCTGACTGGTCCACTTACCGGTGCCCTTCTGCGCAGCGCGGTCGAGGATCACGTCGATGAGCATCTTGTCGCTCTTGTCGTCCTTCTTGGTAAAGATCTTCGAGGTGATCTCGATCAGGAAGCTGTCCAGCTCGCCTTCGTTCCATTCACTGTAGACGTCGGCCAGCTCCTGGTTGTCCAGGCCGAGCACGTGTTTGAGCACGGCGTAGCTCTCGGCGATGAGCTGCATGTCGCCGTATTCGATGCCGTTGTGCACCATTTTCACGTAATGTCCGGCCCCGCCCGGACCGATATAAGTGACGCAGGGCTCGCCGTCCGGCGCCTTGGCGGCGATCTCGGTGAGGATCGGGGCGACCAGGTCGTAGGCGTCGCGCGGGCCGCCGGGCATGATCGACGGACCCTTCAGCGCACCTTCCTCGCCACCGGACACGCCGGTGCCGATGAAGTGCAAGCCGTCCTTTGCCAGTTCCTCACCACGGCGCACCGTGTCCTTGTAGTAGGTGTTACCGCCGTCGATGAGAATGTCGCCCTTATCCAGCAAGGGGCGCAGCTGTTCGATCACCGCGTCGGTCCCCTTGCCGGCCTGCACCATAAGCAGGATGCGGCGCGGTTTCTCAAGCGAGTCGACGAATTCTTCCAGCGAGTACGTCGGCACGAGTTGCTTGTCCTTGCTCTCGGACATCACCTCGTCGGTCTTTTCCTTACTTCGATTGAAGATGGAAACGGCGTGTCCACGGCTTTCGATATTCCAGGCCAGGTTGCGACCCATCACGGCCATGCCGATCACGCCAATCTTCTGCTTGCTCACGAGAACCTCCAGGTATGTTGCCCAGCACCATGGACCAGCGTGAACCTCCGGCGTACCACGGAACGTGATGGCGCTCGGCTATGATGGCGGGCGAACCGGCGGCGGGACCGCCCGGATGGACTCGACAACGCATGAACCAGGTGAAGTCGCACTCGCGCGACAAACGTGTCGCCAGCGCCCGTGAGGCTCTGGCCGGCCTCGTGGCCGACGGACAGATCATCGCCGTGGGCGGCTTCGGCCTCTGCGGTATTCCGGAGCTTCTCATCGAGGCCCTTCGCGATTCCGGGGTCACGGGCCTGACCGCCGTGTCGAACAATGCCGGTATCGACGGCGTCGGCCTCGGCCTGCTGCTGGCCACCCGCCAGATCCGCAAGATGGTTTCCTCCTATGTGGGTGAGAACAAGGAGTTCGAGCGCCAGTTCCTCGCCGGTGAGCTCGAGGTCGAGTTCACCCCGCAGGGCACGCTTGCCGAGAAGCTGCGCGCCGGCGGCGCGGGCATCCCCGCCTTCTTCACCCGCACCGGTTACGGCACCCAGGTGGCCGAGGGCAAGGAAACCCGCGACTTCGACGGCAACATGTACGTGATGGAGCGATCCATCGTCGCCGACGTGGCGCTGGTAAAAGCCTGGAAGGCCGATCCCTCGGGCAACCTCGTCTACCGCAAGACCGCGCGCAACTTCAATCCGATGGCTGCCACGGCGGGCAAGGTCTGCATCGCCGAGGTCGAGATCATGGTGGAAGTGGGCGAGCTGGATCCGGACCAGGTCCATACGCCGGGCATCTACGTCGATCGCATCGTGCATAACCCCGCGCCGTCCAAGCGCATCGAACAGCGCACCGTGCGCGCACAGGGAGCCTGACCATGGCCTGGAATCGTGATCAGATGGCGCAGCGCGCCGCCCTGGAACTGAGCAACGGCGATTACGTGAACCTGGGCATCGGTTTACCGACGCTGGTCGCCAACTTCCTGCCAGACGGCGTGGACGTGTGGCTGCAGTCCGAAAACGGCCTGCTCGGTATCGGGCCCTTCCCGACCGAAGAGGAAGTGGACGCCGACCTCATCAACGCCGGCAAGCAGACCGTCACCGCCCGGCCCGGCGCGTCGTACTTTTCGAGCGCCGACTCCTTCGCGATGATTCGCGGCGGTCACATCGACATCTCGATCCTCGGCGCTATGCAGGTCACCGGCGAAGGCGACATCGCCAACTGGATGGTGCCCGGCAAGATGGTCAAGGGCATGGGCGGCGCGATGGACCTGGTCGCCGGCGTGAAGCGCGTGGTCGTGGTCATGGAACACACCGCGAAAGACGGCACGCCGAAGATCCTCACCGAATGCACCCTGCCGCTCACCGGCAAAGGCGTGGTCGACCGCATCATCACCGACCTGGCCGTGTTCGACGTCACGCCGGACGGCCTCGCGTTGATCGAGCTGGCTCCCGGCGTCGACGAAGGTCACGTCCGCGCCAGCACCGAGTGCGCCTTCACTTCGAAGCTCTGACTTTGCGGCTCTTGCCTTGTGTGGGAGCCGATTTATCGGCGATTGGGTGCTGGCGACAACGCCGCACCCCGGCCCGCTGCGGCGTGATCGCCGATGAATCGGCTCCCACAATTTTGCCGGCCCAGAAATAAAGTCGCCCCGCAGAGGACGCCTCGGTATGGGCCTCGGGGGGGGAGGTAGGCCAGATACCGGTGTTTAGCGTCGATGCGGGGCGAGGGACCTACCGACCCAGGGGGAGGGTTGATTGGTAGGTCGACGAGGATCATAGATTTCCTAGGAAATTCTCGCCAATATATCTTTCACCGCTCACTTAGACGAAAATCGACTATGTTCGATCTGCGCCAGCTGCGCTACTTCGTGGAAGTGGCGGAAACCCTCAGTTTCACCCAGGCCGCCCAGCGCCTGCATATCTCGCAGCCACCGCTGTCGCAGCAGATTCTCGCCCTGGAGGCGGATCTCGGCGTACGCCTGTTCGACCGCAACCGGCGCCGCGTGGCGCTGACCGAGCCGGGACGACTCTTCCTGCTCGAAGCCAAGGCGATCCTGGCGCGGGCGGAGAGCGCGCGAACCGTGGTGACCGAAGCGGCCGCCGGGTTCACCGGCCAGCTGAGGCTGGCCTATGCCGTCTCCGTATCATTTCACCGCGCGCTCCCGGAAACCTTGCTGCGCTTCACACAAGCGGCACCCGGCGTCAGCCTGCATCTGGGTGAGATGCTCACGGGCGCCCAGTACGACGCCATTCTCAGCGGACAGATCGACGTGGGCCTGCTTCGGGCCCACCCGGAGGGCGTGGCCAACGCCCGCCAGCTGAACGTCGAGGTGATCGATCACGAGCCGCTGGTTATCGCCCTGCCCACAGGCCATCGGCTCGCCAACCGCGAGTCGCTACGCATGGAGGAGCTCGCGCATGAGCGCTTCGTGGCCCCGCCTCGCGCCCATGCGGCGACCCTGATCGACAGGCTGATGCTGCTGGCGAATAAGGCGAAATTCCGCCCCAACGTTCGCCAGGAAGCGCAGCAGATCCCTTCCCTGCTGCCACTGGTGGCCGCCGGACTGGGCCTGGCACTCGTGCCGGGCTCGCTACGCGCCGTCCACTTGGACGGCGTGGCCTTCGTGCCGGTGGACGATCCGGAAGCTTACCTGTTGCTTGCTGTAGCCAGTCGCGTGGACAATACGTCTCCCGTGCTCGATAGCTTCCTTCGCACGGTGCGCGAGGCCCGTACCGCACTGGGCCTCGCCTGAAAGGTCAATCTTTCCCGGCGCTTGCGTAACGCAGACCGGATCGCTACAATTCCGTTTTTCCTTGTCCTTAAAGTTTCAGGAGCTAGCCGTGAAGGTGCTTTCCTCTTTGAAGTCCGCGAAGTCGCGTCACCGTGACTGCAAAGTCGTTCGCCGTCGCGGCAAAGTGTTCGTGATCTGCAAGAGCAACCCCCGTTTCAAGGCTCGTCAGCGCTAATCTTTAGCTGCGACGGGTAAAAAGAAGGCCGCGAAAGCGGCCTTTTTTTATGCCTGATAGTGTGGGAGCCGCTTCAGCGGCGATAGCCAGGTGGCGGTAACCCTCATCGCCGGCATAGCCGACTCCCACACTACCCACGCGCCTCGGTCAGGTAGGGCGAATCCGGAATATCACCGGTATCGCCCATGAAGACGCAATTGCGCCCTGCCCGCTTCGCCCGATAAAGCGCCGCGTCGGCAACCACAAGCAGCCGGTGCAACTCGAAGCCACATTGCAATGTGGATGAAACACCGAAGCTCGCGGTCACCGCCAGCTCGGGACGCGTCGGCGTAGAGGCTGTCGCCGAGATGGATAAGCGAAGCTGTTCGGCGCGTGCGCGTGCCTGTGCCGGACTGCAATCGGGCAACAGGACCGCGAACTCCTCACCACCCAGACGACCGAACACATCGCAGGCGTGCAAGGCACGATGGCAGACATCGACCGCACGCTTAAGCACTTCGTCGCCCACGGCATGACCGTAGGTATCGTTGACGTTCTTGAAGTGATCCAGATCGAACAGGATCAGGCAGAGCCCACGGTCGGAACGCGCACCATAGGCAAGCACGCGATCGGCCTGCTCGACGAAGTGTTCCCGATTGCAGATACCTGTCAGGCCGTCACGACGCGCCAGCTTCATGAAACGCATCTGTGAGCGGCGCAGCCACAACACCAACCAGACGATGGCGGCAAGGCTGGCAGCGAGAATGACGATATAAAGACGACCGGTTTCGACGTCCTTGCGATCGAGCGCGCCATTCAGACGCAGGATTTCATTCTGCTTGTTGAGTGACTCGACTTCGGCCTTTCGTGCCAGCAGCTGCTGGTCGACGATCTGGAAGGCCAGACTGCGGGCACTCACGTCGTTGAGGTAAGCCTTATCCGCCGCCATGTACAGCACGTGGTAGGCCAGTGCCGCCGCTGCATTGCCCGCCTGCTCCTCGACCTGAAAGAGCACCTCGTAACCGGTGCGCCGCGGGTCTGTGAACTCACCGTGGACGGATCCGGCGATGGCGGAAAGACCGTACCGCCGTGCATTCGGCAAGTCACCCAGCCTGAAGTACGCCTGCGCAAGCGTCGCATCGAACTCGGCCAACAGCGCGGGATAGTTCAGGGTACGAAGCCCGTCGCGATGGGCAACAAGAAGTTTTACCGCTTCGTCCGGATGTCCATTGGCTACCTGGAACGCGGCGATATTGACCCGCATCCCGTCGGCGAAAATTTCCTCGCCTGCGCCGACGCATGCTTCGAGGGTCTTTTCATAGATTGGATCCAGCACATGAAGACGATTTCCTTCGCGTCGAGCGCGAAGAAGATGTTCGCCTCCTTTGCAAATCGTCTCACCGGGTGGCGGGTCATCAATCATCTGCTGCGCATAGGCCTCGGCCTGGTCGTACTGACCCGCCGAACTGAGCATCTGCGAGGCTTCGCCAAGTGCCTGGAACCGGGCATTGCGATCACGGATGGACGGCAGCATTTCCTGCAACTGACTCAGGCGAAGGAACGCCTGCTCGTAACGGTGACCGATCCCGAGCAGATTCACGAGCGTCGCGGTCGCGCGAGCGCGCATCACGTTACTACTTGCGGTATCCGCAACCTCGTCGAGCGCCGCCTTGCCCGTCTCGTAATCGCCAACCCACGTTGCGCGCCATCCACGCAGGAAAGTCAGCAGCGATTGCTGGTCCTTGGCCAGCCGCGCGCTTTGGGGGATGACCTCATCGAGAAGTCGGGAAAACTGAGCAAAATCGACAGTCTTGATTGCGTCCGCACGCGCCAGCTTCGCATCCAGATCGGCGATGTCCACAGAGGCTGCTGGCGCCGGAGCGCCAGCAGCTTGCGACGCCGCATGCACGCTGGCCGTCGCACATGCGACAACCAGCATGGCCGAGATGAACCCAAAGCGGACGCCCGCTTTCATACCGTCAGTGCCTGGAGCCGGGAGCCGATGACTTCGGCAGGCGATGCTGGAGCGATTGCTCGCCCTCCTCATCGTTCTCATCACCCTCTTCGTCTTCAGGCTCTTCCTCTTCACGGAGGGGATCGCCCATCTGCGTGGCAAAGAAAATACCCTGGCCCAGCACTGTGCGAAGCGCCTCGGGATCGCGGGAGATCATCGCTTCGCCCAGAGCACCGTCCATGCCGGATTCATTCGCGACAAGCGCGGCTAGCGCATCGTCGGATGCGTCGCGTAGCGACGCGTCTTTTCCAAGACGCGCCAAGAACTCGATTACATTCCCCATCCTACTCATCCCTTGAGCACAGAGGACCAACCCCTGGCCCGAACTGGCGAATCCTCCCCTTGAGGCCGCCCCCTGCGGATCATAGCCCTAAGGGTGGCTGGGTTGAAGTAGGCCAGTCGGCCGGTGCAACGCCCCGGTCAGCTCACGTCGGAAGCCATAGCCTGAAAGGGCGCCATGAGGGATGCGGAAACCGGAGGCATCAACGCTGCCGGATCAGGGCGTCCTGGAAATCCGTGGGCATCTGACCTACCTGATACACCGGTACCTCCGCCGCGTGGCCGTGAAGCACGCGCTCCACGGCACGGGTGTCACCGGAGGCAACCGACTCACGGAACACGACATCCAGCCCCTCGGCATCCATGGCCTGAAGCAGCGCATCGCGTCCGCCGTAACGCAGGCTGGCGTCACTTCCAACTTTCCCGAGAAACTCGATCAACTGCGACATTCACTCTCTCCTGTCATGGGCCAAGGGTTAAGCCCCTCGGAACGCATCAGCGATTCCAGGCGGCTGCGGATTTCGTCATCGGGGATGCATCGCACTTGCGGGATCCGTTGAAGTAGGCCAATCGTTGGGTGCAGCGCCCCGGTCAGCTCACGTCGGAGGGCGCAGCCCGAAAGGGCGCCACCAGGGATGCAGAAATCGGAGCCATCAACGCTACCGAAAATGCTGGCATCAACGCTGCCGAAAATGGTGGCATGAGGGCCACAAAGTATGCGGATTGCTGAACAATCTGCGCCCTGACCCCTTCAGCGTCACCGGCGGATACACAGGAGCGCATCTCGCCATCAAGGCCCATGGCATCCATGGCGGCGCACAGGCTTTCACCACTACCGAAGCGAAGGCTGGAATCAGCGCCTACGCGGGTCAGGAACTCGATCATCTGAGACATTGGAACTCTCCTCAAAATGGAACATTGGCAAGAATCACGCCACGTCGGCGTGGCGCAACGCGTCGAGCCTCTCCCGGACCGTCGGATCCAACACAAGGGCCTTCGCCGGCGGAATGGCAACTGTTTCCGATGTGCTGACGACGGTGTCGACCAGTTGATCGAGCCGCACCCGTCGGATGGATGGCCGTTCGATAGGCAACGTCGGCACCTTGTACACAATGACCTCATGATCCCCAGGGTAGTGGCGCATGAGCACATCCACGAGCACCTGACGATAAGCGGGCCCCGTTCCCAGCTTCCCCAGCGTCAGGTCTCCCACCAGACCAACCTGCCACAGGAACAACCACGCAGACGGGTCGACGACTCGCTTGTAGACGATGAACTGTGTCGCCTCGAAATGCTGACACCCAAAGGTACCCGGATCGATGCCCAGGTCGGCGTAGAGACAATCTTCCGAGGACACCCCCGGTTCCATGCGCGCTTCGTAACCTTCCGCGCGGGCCAGCTCAATCGACTGGTGCGGCGCGAGAGCAAAAATTCCAGGGTGCCCGTAGAACACGCCACATACGCGCTTTCCTGCGCGCACCTCGACAAGGATGGCTTCGACCATTTCCCCATAAGTGTCGTGCCGGGATTTCCCTGCGGCATAGTAAGGTTGCAGGCTTCGCACGTCCGGGTGCATCTCGCGCAACCAGAGCTCGACAATCGCGTCGGACACCCCAGCGAAAACGACGTCCGCATGATCGATCTCGCTTTGCGCGATCGGTGTGATGTGCGACCCAAGGGTCATCCCCACGCCGACGCAGACCAGCCGTCCCCGTGTGGCTATCGCGCTCGCACTCATGCCCTACTCCCCCGACAGACAAGAACGTCTTATAGCAGAGCCGCCGCTTTGTGCAAGGCGATCCAAACGCCGATCAGGAACGGAATGCCCACCGCCAGCCAGGCCACGATACCGATGGCTCCGAACGGCCCGCGCGCCGCGGCGGCCAGGCTGGCATCCGAGGCCTGCACCTCGTGCTGCAGCGCCCGTTCGCGCTTCAGCTCTTCCTCGGTCATGTGGTGCTTCGGGTCCACCGGGCGAACCAGCAGGTTGCAGATCAGGCCGATCAGCAGAAGACCCGCGAGAATGTACAGGGTGCGGTCGTAGACGAGATTCTTGGCCACGCCGGCGCCGAGCTGCGCTTCACGAATACCTGCGATCAAGACGGGGCCGATCACGCCGGCTACCGACCATGCGGTGAGCAGGCGGCCGTGGATGGCGCCGACCATCTGCGTGCCGAACATATCTGCCAGGTAGGCCGGCACCGTGGCGAAACCGCCGCCGTACATCGACAGGATCACGCAGACCGTGATGACAAATGCCGCCGCCATGCCCAGGTGACCGAGCGTCGGCAGGAGGCAATACAGAATGATGCCGAGGATAAAGAAAACGCAGTAAGTAAACCGCCGGCCAAGAAAATCCGACGCCGACGCCCAGGCAAGGCGGCCCACCGAATTGAACAGGCTGATGAGGCCCACCAGGCCCGCGGCGGCGGTAGCGATGGCGCTCTTCTGCGCGGCGGTGAGTGCCGTACCCGGATCGACACCAAGCAGACCCGCACCGAACACGTCCTGCAACATCGGACTTGCCATGGACAACACGCCGATGCCAGCGGTCACGTTCATGCACAGCACGCCCCAGATGAGCCAGAACTGCGGCGTCTTCCAGGCGCGGCTAAGGTGCACGTGGCCATGGCTGATCATGGGCCTTTTGGACACGTCCGCCGTGGCTAGCTGATAGCCCACCGGCTTCCAGCCGTTCGGTGTGACCCGGAAGCCGAACGCCCCCAGCGACATCACCACGAAGTAAACCAGACCCATGACGATCAGCGTGGTCGACACCCCCGGGACATCGCCGCTCTTGAAGACGTCCATGAGCTTGACGGCAATCGGCGCGCCGATCATCGCGCCGCCGCCATAACCCATGATGGCGAAGCCCGTGGCCAGGCCTCGACGGTCGGGAAACCATTTGATCAGCGTCGACACCGGCGTGATGTAACCAAGCCCCTGCCCCACGCCGCCCAGCAACCCGCAGCCGAGGTAGACCAGCCAGAGCTGGTGGAGAGAGACGCCGATGCCGCCCAGCACCAGGCCGCCGCCCCAGCAGCACGCGGCGATGAAGCCGGCCTTGCGCGGCCCCGCGTGCTCGAGCCAGCCACCCCAGATCGCCGCGGCGAGGCCGAGCATGGCGATGAAGGTTTCGAAGATATGGTTGACCGAGGGGACGGTCCAGTTGCAGGTCGTGGTCGTGAGCTGGTCGAGGAAGCCCTGGCTCGCGCAGACCGTGGCATCGGCGCCGGTCACCAGGTTGCTCATCGGCAGCCAGAACACCGAGAACCCGTAGGCCATGCCGATACATAGATGAATGGCGAGGGCCGCAGGTGGCACCAGCCAGCGATTGAAACCCGGACCCGCGATCGTACGTTCCCGGGCCAGCAAGCCGGCCGTCTCGTTTCCTGCCATGCGTTTGTTCCCCTGCCTGTGAGTGGTACTTCCCCGGATCGCATCTTAGGCAGGTTTTGGGCTGGCGCCACCCTACGATGGTCTTAGTCGCTCCCTTCGCCGCCACTCGCCCGGCGGCGCGTCGAACGCGCGGCGGAAGCGCCGCGTGAAGTGGGCCTGGTCGGAGAGGCCGCAGCGCACGGCAATGTCACATAGCGCATCGTCGGTGGCGAGCATGAGCTCGCAGGCGCGCTCCAGGCGACGCATCAACACATAGGCGTGAGGCGTACTGCCGAAGCTCGCCTTGAAGGCGCGGAAGAAATAGGACTCGCTGTAACCGATCGCCGAAGCCAGTTCGGCGATGGCGAGGCGACGTCCGAGATGCGTGTCGATGAAGCGTTGCAGGCGCTCGTGCGCCCAGGGGGGAAGACGACTTTCGTTCATTGCTCTAGGGAGACGATGCATTCGATGCCCTGGCGGGCCATCTTTGCGTAGGGACAGATACGCTCGGTGTCGCGGACCAGCTCCTCGGCGGCCGCGCGGCCGACACCGGGAAGCGCGATGCGAACACCGGCGACGAGGGTGAACAAGCCATCCATGGGATCACGGCCGAAGGTCACCGATGCCGTGACCCGGGCGTCGGGAATCGACATACCGGCACGGGTGGCAAGCAGACTCAACGCACCGTGGAAGCACGCGGCAAAACCGGCCGCGAACAATTCTTCGGGATTGGTGCCGCCACCCGGACCACCCAGTTGCGCAGGCATGCGAAGCTCGATATCGAGCGTGCCGTCGCGCGAGCGCGCCACGCCCGATGCACGGCCATGCGCTGCCTCCCCGCCCGAAACACTCACCACGGCGGTGTACAGCGGCGCAAAGTCCGCGCCTGTATAGCGGTCGAGGAACGAAACGGGCGGGCGCGTCGGTTTCATCGGTTCGTACGCGTCACGGTCAGGCCGCCGCTCCAGACCGCGCTGCCTCGGCCTGGTTGAACCAGGTCGCGAAGCCGATCTTGCCAAGCGTCGCACCCGGGCCCGGCACCAGCGAGTTCTCCTGCAGCACCGTGCCGAAATACAACGCCTTCGGATCCGGAATCACATGGCGCGGATCCTTTGTCGCCGCGAGGTAACGCTGAACCAGATCGGCCATGCGGATCTTGTCCGGGCCACCGATCTCGATGATACCGTTGACGGGCGCACCCACCGTCGCCGTGGTCATCGCATCGGCAACATCGTCGGAGGCGATTGGCTGCATATATCCCGTGGAAAGATGTACCGACTCACCCTTCGCGCTGGCCTGGACGATTCCCTTGAGGAATTCGAAGAACTGCGCTGACCGGACGATGGTGTACGGCACGCCCGAATCTTGGATCAGTTTCTCCTGAACGACCTTCGCGCGCAGGTAGCCGCTGTCCGGCAGTTCGTCGGTACCCACGATGGAGAGTGCGACGTGGTGCTGCACTCCCGCCTTCACTTCGGCCGCAGCGATATTGCGGCCCGACGTCCGGAAGAAATCGAGCACATCCTGGTCCGCGAACGACGGCGAGTTGCTCAGGTCGAGCACGGTGTCCACCCCCGTCATGGCCGCATCGAGCCCCTCACCTGTCATGGCGTTGACCCCTGATGACGGCGACGCCGGGATGACGTCATGGCCGAGGGTGCGCAGACGGGGAACGACCTTGCTACCGATGAGGCCCGAGCCGCCGATGACGAGAATTTTCATGGGGTATCTCCTGTTCGTACGAACATGGCGCCACGGTCCGGATTCGGCGTGGCGAGTATGGAAACAGTAGGCTGGCGCTGCGCCTCCCGGTAGAACCCCGGGGAGGACTACCGTGTTGCCTTTTGTGCACCAATCACCCGACGGCGGCCAGCAAGGCCACGACCGAGAGGCCACCGGCGCATTGCAGGTCCAGCGCGCGCACACGCGTGATCATGTAGTCGATGAAGACGCGAATACGCGATGGCAATTGTTGGCGGCTCAGATAGCAGATGTAGTGTCCGCGATCGTCAGGTGCGTACTGCGGAAGGCACGCCACCAGCTGTCCGGATCTCAGGTGCTCACACACCTGGTAGGCAGCCAGCTGCACAAGACCGCGGCCATCCAGAGCCGCATCCATCAGGAGGTCAGTGTCGTTGAAGGTGAGCATCGCCTTGGGAACCACTTTCTGCAGGCGACCTTCGACCTTGAATTCCCACTCGTGGATACGCCCCGAGGCGAGCCGGAAGTTGAGGCATTGATGCTCCGCGAGCTCGGCAATATCGCGCGGCAACCCGTGCGTCGCCGCATAGGCCGGCGATGCACAAACGACCATCTGCATGGGGATCAGTTGCCGTGCGATCACCTGGCTGTCTTCCATGCGCCCGTTGCGAAACGAGACATCGATCTGGTCCGTCGTGAAGTCGGCCGTGTGGTCGTCTAGCAACAGGTCCACCGCGATGTCCGGATACATATCGCGAAAGCCGTTCAACAGCGGCGCGACGACCTTACGGCCAAAGCCGACCGCCGAGCTGATGCGGAGCTGGCCTCGCGGCGGACCTTCGCGGAGCTCCTGCATGTCGGCCAGTGCCTGGGTGATGCGGTCGACACCGGGCTTGCAGTTCTCGAAGAAAATTTCTCCCTCACGCGTCAGCGCGTTGCTGCGCGTGGTCCGGATGAACAGCCGCGCGCCCACCTGTCCTTCCAGCTTCTGCACGCTTCGGCTGACTGCTGATCGGCCAATGCCGAGCCGGTCGGCGGCCTTGGCGAAACTACCCTCGTTCACCACGGCAATAAAAGCGATAACACCCGCGTAACTCGCGGAGAAGCTCGATGCCAGCGCGTCTGCATGTTCGGCGACGACGAGACCTGGCGGGTTGTTGATAGTCATGATTTGTCTCCGCGTACGTTGTGCTCGTGCCGGACGGACTGGATGTGGGAACGCGCTTGCTCCACGAGATCGCGGCAATGACGTGCGTCGCAACGCAGCAAGGCCGCGACGTCGTCCACGCGCATGTCGAACACCTCACTGAGGAGGAAGGCGACGCGCGCATCCAGAGGCAGTTGATCCAACAACACCAGCAGCCCGGTCCAGACCACGTCGGGTGAGTCTTTTAGTTCGTCCATACACAACAGACGCAGGCCGCACCGCTCTTGTGACAGTTTCCCGAGGGATTTTCTGTAGGAGCCGATTCATCGGCGATAACCAGGTCGCCGAAACGCCATTGGTGCCCCTCACGCAACACGGTGATCCCGCGCACGGATCTACCGGGACGGGAGGCGCATGCCTAACCTCTGCGCTATCCCATTCCCCATCGCTAACGAGGCAATGACATGCGCGTCGATTATCAAAAGCAGTCCCCGGAACTGTTCAAGAAGTTCCTCGACTTCACCATGGCGTTCGGCCACTCCTCGATCGAAGAGTCCATCCGCGAGCTCGTCGAGCTGCGCGTGTCCCAGATCAACGGCTGCGCATTTTGCGTGGACATGCACGTGAAGCGCGCGACGATCCATGGTGAGCGCGCGCTGCGCCTGCATCATGTCGCCATCTGGCGCGAGTCGAACCTGTTCGCGCCGCGTGAGCGCGCCTGCCTGGCATGGGCCGAAGTCCTGACGCAGATCCCGGCGCAGGGCGTGGCCGATGAGATCTATGAGCGCGTGCGTACGCAGCTGTCGGAGAAGGAAATCTCGGACCTGACATTCTCCGTCATGGCCATCAATGCGTGGAACCGCGTGAATGTGGCCTTCCACATCGAGCCGGGCATCTTCGACAAGGCGTACGGCCTCGAGAAGGCTAACCTTTCCTGAGTCCTGTATTCCGGGCGAGGCGCGTGCCGCCTCGCCTCCCACCCTGCGAGGAATCTCCGATGCGACACTTCAAGACGCTCGCCCTGCTCCTGGTATTGATCTGCGGCCAGGCTGCCGCCCACGACGCGGCGGCCCACGGCGACGCGACGGCGCCGCAGGCCAAGGTGACCGAGAACATGACCAAGGCCCTCCCCGACTTCCCGGGCAAGGAGATCCTGACCATCACGGTGGACTACCCGCCCGGCGCCGTGGACCCGGTCCATCGTCATGACGCGCATGCCGTCGTCTATGTGCTCGAAGGCTCGATCATCATGGGCGTGAAGGGCCAGAAGGAGCAGGTACTCAAGGCAGGCGACACCTTCTACGAAGGCCCGAACGACATCCACACCGTCGGCCGCAACGCCAGCAAGACCGAGCCGGCGAAGTTCGTGGTGTTCCTCCTGAAGAGCCAGAACGCGCCGGTGCTTATCCCCGTTCACTGAGGTGGTTCCGCCAAGGCGGCTGACATTCGACTGACGTACCCTGTCACAGAGACCCAGGGAGCAACGTCTTAGTCTCTATGAATGACGCAACCGCCACGTTCACCGCGCTACGCCCGCGCCTGCAAGGCATTGCTTATCGGATGCTCGGCTCGATCTCCGAGTCCGAAGATGTCGTGCAGGATGTGTGGATCAGCTGGAACGAAGCCAATCAGGCCTCGATCGACAACGCCGAGGCTTGGCTGGTGACCACCACCACCCGGCGCTCGATCGACCGCCTGCGGGCGGCGAAGGCGCGTCGGGAACACTACGCGGGCATCTGGTTGCCGGAGCCGGTCATGACGGAAGATTCTCGTTCGCCGGAATCCCTCCAGGAACTGGCCAGCGACGTGTCGATCGCTTTCCTCTTTCTGCTCGAACGCCTCACCCCCGAGGCCCGGGCCGCCTTCATCCTGCGCGAAGTCCTCGACTCGGACTACCCTGAAATCGCAAAGACCCTGGGAAAGACCGAAGCGGCCTGCCGGCAGCTCGTCCACCGCGCCAAGGACCAGGTTCGCGACGAGCGTCCTCGCCAGTCGGTGACGCCGGCCACCCATCGCGACCTGATGCACCGCTTTGCCAGCGCCCTCTCCGCGGGCGACTTCCCCGCAATACGCTCCATGCTCGCGGCCGATGCCGTGCTCATGGGCGACGGTGGCGGCAAGGTCAACAGCTTCCCGAAACCCATGGTCGGCGGCCAGCGCATCGCCCAACTCTTTTACGCGGCCAACCTTCGCTACAAGTACGGCCTGCGCCTGGAACTGGCGACCATCAACGGCGAGGCGTCGCTGCTGCGGTTCCTCAACGGTGCCCTGGAATCGGTGCAGACCTACGTCGTCGACGGCGAGCACATCACCCAGATCCTCATACAGCGCAATCCCGACAAGCTCGAGCGCATCCTGCAAGCCCTGCATTGACCCTCACCCCGCTCGGTAGGAGCCGATTTATCGGCGATGGGTGGTGCGACACGGTTAGGGATCGCCGATGAATCGGCTTCTACAGAAAGCAAAAAGCCCCTCGCAGAGGGGCTTTTCTCGTCAGCATGCAGCCAGCGATCAGCTGTAGCGGACTTTCTCGATCGAGTAGGTCTTCACGCCATTAGGAGCGGTGAAATCGAACTCATCGCCTTCGCTCTTGCCGATAAGGGCGCGAGCGATCGGCGAGGACACCGCGATCAGACCCTTCTTGATGTCGGCCTCGACGTCGCCGACGATCTGGTAGGTCACGGCGGTATCGGTATCGACGTCGATCAGGTCGACGATGGCGCCGAAGACGATGCGCGTACCGACAGTCAGGCGTTCGGTGTCGATGATCTCGGAGTTCGACAACGCCGCTTCCAGCTCAGCGATACGCCCCTCGTTGAAACCGTGTTCCTCGCGGGCAGCGTGGTACTCGGCGTTCTCCTTGAGGTCACCATGCGCACGCGCCTCCGCCACCGCGGCGATGATCGCCTGGCGCTTCGGGCCCTTCATGTGCTCCAGTTCGAGGCGCAGACGATCGGCGCCCTTCTGGGTCATGGGAGGACGGCTGCTCATGCGTTCAGCTCCTTATGCAGTTCCTGCAGGCTGTTCACTTCGCCATTGGCATGGAAGTCGAGCGAATGCACGAGGGCACGCGCGCCTGCGACCGTCGTGGAATACGTGACGCGCTGCTGCAGCGCTTCGCGGCGGATCGAGAAGGAATCCGAGATGGCCTGCTTGCCTTCCGTGGTGTTGACGATATAGACCACTTCGCCGTTCTTGATCAGGTCGACGATATGCGGGCGGCCTTCGAGCACCTTGTTGATGCGCTCGCACGCCACGCCGTTGTCCTGCAGGAACTTCGCCGTACCCGAGGTGGCGACGACCACGTAGCCACGCTCGACGACATCCCTGGCGATCGGCAGCAGGCGGTCCTTGTCGGCATCGCGCACGGATACGAACACCTTGCCCTTCGGCGGTGCCTTGATGCCAGCGGCCTCGTGGCCGCGCGCGAACGCGGCGCCGAACGTACGGCCCACGCCCATCACTTCACCCGTGGATTTCATCTCGGGGCCAAGGATCGGGTCGACGTTCTGGAACTTCAGGAAGGGGAAGATCGCTTCCTTCACCGAGTAGTACGACGGGATGATCTCCTTGGTCGTGCCCTGCTCGATCAGCGTGCGACCGGCCATGGCGCGCGCGGCGATCTTCGCCAGCGACATGCCGGTGGCCTTGCAGACGAAGGGCACCGTGCGCGAAGCGCGCGGGTTCACCTCGAGGATGAACACGTCGTCGCCCTGGATGGCGAACTGCGTGTTCATCAGGCCGACGACCTTCAGCTCACGCGCCAGCAGGGTCACCTGGCGGCGCATTTCGTCCTGCACTTCCTGCGACAGCGAGTACGGGGGCAGCGAGCACGAGGAGTCGCCCGAATGCACGCCTGCTTCCTCGATGTGCTCCATGATGCCGCCAACCAGCACGTTGCCGTCGGCGTCCGCGACGATGTCCACGTCCACTTCCACGGCATGGTCGAGGAAGCGATCGAGCAGCACCGGGGAGTCGTTGGAAACCTGCACGGCATCGCGGATGTAGCGCGAGAGGTCGGCGTCGGCGTAGACGATTTCCATGGCGCGGCCACCGAGCACGTAGCTCGGGCGGACCACCAGCGGGTAGCCGATCTCGCGGGCCAGGGCCAGCGCTTCGTCGGCGTTGCGCGCGGTGCGGTTCGGCGGCTGCTTGAGGTTGAGCTTGGTGATCAGGTGCTGGAAGCGCTCACGGTCTTCGGCCAGGTCGATCGACTCGGCGTTGGTACCGATCACCGGCACGCCAGCCGCTTCGAGCGCACGCGCCAGCTTCAGCGGGGTCTGGCCACCGTACTGCACGATGACGCCCTTCGGCTTCTCGAGGTCGACGATCTCGAGCACGTCTTCAAGGGTCAGCGACTCGAAGTACAGGCGGTCGGAGGTGTCGTAATCGGTCGAGACGGTTTCCGGATTGCAGTTGACCATGATGGTTTCGTAGCCATCCTCGCGCAGGGCGAGCGCTGCATGCACGCAGCAGTAGTCGAACTCGATGCCCTGGCCGATGCGGTTCGGACCACCGCCGAGCACCATGATCTTGTCACGGTTGGTCGGGTTCGCTTCGCACTCCTCCTCGTACGTGGAGTACATGTACGCGGTGGTGGTGGCGAACTCCGCGGCGCAGGAGTCGACGCGCTTGTACACCGGGCGGACGCCCAGCGTGTGACGCAGATGACGCAGTGCGTTCTCGTCCGTGCCGACCAGCTCGGCCATGCGTGCATCGGAGAAGCCCATGCGCTTGAGCTCGCGGATGCGCTCGGCGTTGAGCGCCGTGAGACCCTGGCGCTGCATCTCGCCTTCGGTGATGACGATGTCTTCGAACGCGGCGAGGAACCAGGGATCGATGCGCGTGAGGTCGTGCACTTCTTCCAGCGACAGGCCAGCGCGGAAGGCATCGGCGACGTGGAACACGCGATCCGGACGCGGCTCGCGCAGTTCGCGCTTGAGCGTCAGGAAGCCTTCCTCGCTGCCGATGTCCAGGCCGGTCGGGTTGAGGCCGGTCTTACCGATTTCCAGGCCGCGCAGGGCTTTCTGCAGCGACTCGTGGAAGGTGCGACCCATCGCCATGACTTCGCCCACCGACTTCATCTGGGTGGTGAGGCGTGCGTCGGCGGCCGGGAACTTCTCGAAGGCGAAGCGCGGGATCTTGGTGACGACGTAGTCGATGGACGGCTCGAACGACGCCGGCGTGAGACCACCGGTGATGTCGTTGCGCAGTTCGTCCAGCGTGTAGCCGACGGCGAGCTTGGCGGCGACCTTGGCGATCGGGAAGCCGGTGGCCTTGGAGGCCAGCGCCGAGGAACGCGACACGCGCGGGTTCATCTCGATGACGACCACGCGGCCGTCTTCGGCATTGATGCCGAACTGCACGTTGGAGCCGCCGGTGTCGACGCCGATCTTGCGCAATACCGCGATGGAAGCGTTACGCAGGCGCTGGTATTCCTTGTCGGTGAGCGTCTGCGCCGGCGCGACCGTGATCGAGTCGCCGGTGTGCACGCCCATCGGATCGAAGTTCTCGATCGAGCACACGATGATGCAGTTGTCCGCCTTGTCGCGGACCACTTCCATCTCGAATTCCTTCCAGCCCAGCACCGACTCTTCGACCAGCACTTCGTGCACGGGCGAGAGCTCGAGGCCGCGGCCGACGATCTCGATGAATTCTTCCTTGTTATAGGCAATGCCGCCGCCCGAACCGCCGAGCGTGAAGCTCGGACGGATGATGGTCGGGAAGCCGACAGTGGTCTGGATTTCCAGCGCCTGCTCCATCGAGCGTGCGACTTCCGCCTTCGGGCAGTCCAGGCCGATGTCGGCCATGGCGTGGCGGAACAGGTTGCGGTCTTCGGCCATGCGGATGGCTTCGCGCGACGCGCCGATCAGCTCGACGTTGTACTTCTCGAGCACGCCGTTGTCGGCAAGGTCGAGCGCGCAGTTGAGGCCGGTCTGGCCGCCCATCGTCGGCAGCACCGCGTCCGGGCGCTCCTTGGCGATGATGCGTTCGACCGTCTGCCAGTTGATCGGCTCGATGTAGACGGCATGCGCCGTGTCCGGGTCGGTCATGATCGTCGCCGGGTTCGAATTGACCAGGACGACGCGGTAACCCTCTTCCTTCAGCGCCTTGCAGGCCTGCGCGCCGGAGTAATCGAACTCGCAGGCCTGGCCGATGACGATCGGGCCGGCACCGATGACGAGGATGGTCTTGATGTCTGTGCGCTTGGGCATGGTTTCTCTCGCGAATCGAAGCGGATGGTTGAGTGAGGGGGCTAGCTGCGCGTCAGGACGCGCGCTTGGCCTTGTGCTCTTCCATCGAGGCGATGAACGTGTCGAACAGGTAGCCGACGTCTTCGGGACCCGGGCTGGCTTCCGGATGGCCCTGGAAGCAGAAGGCCGGCCGATCCGTCAGCGCGAAGCCCTGCAGGGAACCGTCGAACAGCGAGGTATGCGTCACGCGGACGTTCGCCGGAAGCGTCTCCGCGTCCACCGCGAAGCCGTGGTTCTGCGAGCTGATCAGCACGCGGCCGGTGTCGAGGTCCTTCACCGGATGGTTCGCTCCGTGGTGGCCGAACTTCATCTTCAGCGTCTTCGCGCCGATGGCCAGCGCGAGGATCTGGTGACCCAGGCAGATGCCGAACAACGGAATCTTCGTTTCGAGGATCTGCTTCGTCGCTTCGATCGCGTAGTCGCAGGCTGCCGGGTCGCCCGGGCCGTTGGCGAGGAAGATGCCGTCCGGGTTCATGGCGAGCACTTCCGAGGCCGGCGTCTGCGCAGGCACCACGGTTATGTCGACGCCGCGGTGGGCGAGCAGGCGCAGGATGTTCTGCTTCACGCCGTAGTCGTAGGCCACCACGCGGAATTTCTTCGGTGCGTTGAAGAAGGCCTGCTTGTCGAGGTCGTACGTGCCCTCGCTCCACTGGTAGGTCTTCGTGGTGCTGACCACCTTGGCCAGATCCATGCCGTTGAGGCCCGGGAAGGCCTTCGCCTTGGCCACGGCGGCGTCCACGTCGATGGCGTCACCGGCGACGAGGCAGCCGTTCAGCGCGCCCTTCTCCCGAAGGATGCGCGTGAGGCGGCGCGTGTCGATACCGGCGATGGCCACGACGTTGTGGCGCGCGAGGTAGTGCGGCAGCGGCTCGGTGCTACGCCAGTTACTGGCCAGGCGCGGCACATCGCGCACGATCAGGCCCGCCGCGTGAACGCGGTCGGCCTCGACGTCGACGTCGTTGGTGCCGGTGTTGCCAATATGGGGGTACGTCAGGGTGACGAGCTGGCGGGAGTAGGACGGGTCGGTCAGGATTTCCTGATAACCGGTCATGGCGGTGTTGAACACCACCTCGCCAATCGTTTCGCCTCGTGCACCGACCGAGTGGCCGTGAAAAACGCTGCCGTCTTCGAGAGCAAGCAGAGCAGGAGTACGCATGGGATGGGCCGCCTTCAGGTGCAGCAAAGCCCGCAAGCCTGCTTTAAGCGGCTCGTGGGCCTTGGGGATAAGGGATCATTGGGCGGGTATGAATGATAGGTGTGAAGGCGCGTTTTGTCCATCGGAAAACCGTGAACGGCCTCGTAGGAAAATATCGCTGGCAACCCTGCCTGACACGATACAATGATGCCCGAGGTACTTAGCCGAGATCCGCCCGCATGCTGCTCGACCCCGCCCGACTGGAGCGTCCCGACACCGACATCCGGCATGAGCCGTTTTCGTTCATGATCGCGCACGGTCAGTTACCGGACGAATCGCGCAACGATCTCGACCGCGACTTCCCCCAATACACCAGCGCCGGGTTCTTCCCGTACGACGCCAGCGACTGCGGTCCGTCCGTGAACGAGCTGGTCGCGCAGATGACGTCGCGGGCGTTTTCCTCGGCCATCGGGCGCCATCTGGGCATTCCGGGCCTGGAGGACTACCCCACCCTGGTCACCCTGTGCCGGCTACTCAACAAGCGCCACGGCACCATCCACACCGACAGCAAGTCCAAGATCGCCACCGCGCTGATCTACCTCAACCCGATGTGGCCGGACACCAGTGACGGCTGCCTGCGCTTCCTGGCCTCCATCGACAATATCGACAACACCGTGGCGCCGGAGCTCAAGCCGCTTTATGGCGAGTTTGCCGTGTTCCGTCGCTCGGAGAATTCCTTCCACGGCCACCTGCCTTATGAAGGCGAGCGCCGGGTCATCCAGGTCGCCTGGCTGACCTCCGAGGAGGAAAAAACCCGCAAGACCAAGCGAGGCAAGTTCTCCCGAGTGTTCAAGAAGATCTTCGGCAAGCTGGACCGCCAGCACGGCGCCGGCCGCGACCGCAGCGCCTCCCACCCGGACTGACCGACCGAGCCCCTGTGGGAGCCGCCCCTGTGGGAGGAGCCCCTGTGGGAGGAGCCCCTGTGGGAGCCGCTTCAGCGGCGATCCCGCGTCAGCGGGCAAGGCTCCCGCACCCCCATTCGCCGCTGAAGCGGCTCCCACAGGGTGCAAACAGGGTGCAAACACATCCTGCAAACACAGCCCGCAAATGCGTCTCACCGAATCCTCGAACGCGTGTTAACATCCGCGCCGAAGTCATTGGGGAGTAGCCATCCTCTACCCCGAGGAGTTCGCGTCAACACACTTGGTGGCCTCGCGCCCCATGGCGCGAACGGCACAGCGCCCGGAGAGTGCGCTGCCCGCCCGGCGAGACCTTTGGCCAGCGACATGCTTACCCGGGCCGGGCGAGCGGTGTTGCTGCGCCATCGGTATATCTCGCTCGCCCGGCCTTAGATAAAACATGCTGCTGACATGCTTTCTATTCCTGGTTTCGGCCGGGGCTATCTATTTCGCCTGCGAATACTTCGTCAACGGCGTCGAATGGTTCGGGCGCAAGCTCAACCTCGGCGCCACGGCGACCGGCACGGTGCTTGCCGCCTTCGGTACCGCCCTGCCGGAAAGCGCGGTGACCTTCGTTGCCGTCATGTTCGGCAAGACCCCCGAAGCAAAGGACATCGGTGTCGGCGCCGCCCTCGGCGGTCCGCTGGTGCTTGCAACGATCGCCTATGCCGTGGTCGGATTCGCTTTATATGCGGGCCGTAAACGACTGAAAAGACCCGACTTACGGGTGCGCGTGGACAATAAGCGGCTGGCCAGGGACCAGTCCTGGTTTCTGGCGATCTTCGTGGTCAAGGTGGGCCTGGGCCTCGTGGCCTTCGCATGGAAGCCCTGGCTCGGCGTGCTCTTTCTGCTCGCCTACGTCGCCTATGTGTGGCGGGAAATGCGTGACGACACCAGCGCGCCCGAGGGCGAGGATGAGCTCGAGCCCCTCACCTTCCGTCCCCACGAAGCCAATCCGTCGATGAACTGGGTGATGCTGCAGACGGGCCTGGCGCTGGTCGTTATCGCCATCGCCTCGCGCACCTTCGTCTGGCAGCTGGAAGCGTTCGGCGAGTTCTTCCACCTGTCGCCGCATATCGTCGCCCTGGTGTTGAGCCCGGTCGCCACCGAGTTGCCGGAGACGGTCAACGCGTTGATCTGGGTGCGGCAGGGCAAGGAGCGACTGGCCCTGGCGAACATCTCGGGCGCCATGATGATCCAGGCGACGATTCCGAGTTCGTTGGCGCTGTTCGCCACCCCGTGGCTGTTCGATACGCCGCTGATCGTGGCCGGCGCCATCACCATGGTCGCGGTGATCGCACTGTGGGCGATGTTCCGCCGGGGGGCCGTGGAAGCCCGCTGGCTGATGCCGATTGGCGGACTTTATGGCGTGTTCGCGTTGTTTGTCGGTTGGTGGTTCGGCACCCACTGACGGGCTTACAACCCCCTGTGGGAGCCGATTCATCGGCGATTGGGTGCTAGCGACAGCCCAGCCCGCTGCCGCGGGATCGCCGATGAATCGGCTCCTACAACCGCTTATGGCGACCTGGGATCTCCGGCGTGCCGTTTCCAGCGGGGCTCTTACATCTTGCTGGTGATGACGTCTTCGATGGACCAGGAGCCGGGCGCACGCCCGGCGATCCAGTTCGCGGCTTCCAGCGCACCGCGCGCAAAGATCGATCGATCCGTCGCCCGGTGACCCAGTTCGATCCGCTCGCCCTGCCCCATCAGCAGCGCCTGGTGCTCGCCGACGATGTCGCCGCCGCGTACGACGGCGAAACCGATCGTGCCGTTCTTGCGTGCACCGGGACGGCCTTCGCGCGAATATACCGCCAGCTCCTCCAACGTCGCTCCGCGTCCCGCGGCCGCCGCTTGGCCGAGAGCGAGCGCCGTACCGGAGGGAGCGTCTTCCTTCCGTCCGTGGTGCGCTTCGATGATGTCGAGGTCCCAGCCTGGCAGTGCCGCGGCGGCTTCGCGCAGCAGACGCGTCAGTACAGCTACGCCGAGGCTGAAGTTGGCGGCACGTAGCACGGCGATACGCTCGGCAGCCTTGGTCAGGCGATCCTCCAGCGCAGGTTCGAGGCCGGTCGTGCCGGTGACGAGTGAGGCACCCGAAGCTTCACAATAGTCGAGCGCAGCGCCGAGGCCTTCCGGGCCGCTGAAGTCGATGACGACGTCGATATCGCCCGCGTCGGTCCAGTCGGTGAAGCGCAGCGCGGAGACGTCGCCGAAGGCCGCCTTGCCGATCCGGGGCGATCCCGACGACACGATGGCGCGAACGAGCTCGAAGCGTTCGTCGCCACGCACGAGTCCGAGCAGCGCAGTGCCCATGCGACCGGAGGCGCCGCTGATGGCGAGACGGGCGGGACGGGTCATGGGGCAGCCTTCTGCGTGCGATGGGAAGGCGAATCGTAGCAGGCGTCCGAAAAGAAAACGGCCCCCACAACGCGACCGTTGTAGGAGCCGATTCATCGGCGAAAGCAAGTTACGACAAGTCATCAAAGCGGCGCTGTGCAGGAATCGCCGATGAATCGGCTCCTACCGAGCGAGGGCGTGGCGACTTACGACGTCACGCGCGACCAGAAATCCTTTACGCCATCGATGAAGGTCGTCGAGCGCGGCGTGTGCTTGGCCGCATCTTCACCCACAAAGGTGGCCTCGAGCTGCGTGAGCAGTTCGCGCTGTTCCTTGGTCAGGCGCACTGGCGTTTCGACGACCACGGTGCAGATGAGGTCGCCGGTACCGCCACCGCGGACCGACTTCACACCACGACCGCGCATGCGGAACTGATGACCGGTCTGCGTCTCGGGCGGCACGCTGACGGGGATCTCGCCTTCGAGCGTGGGCACCATGAGGTCGGTACCGAGCGCTGCCTGGGCGAACCGGATCGGCACTTCGCAATAGAGGTCGCTGCCGTCGCGCTGGAAGATGGCGTGCTCGCGCACACGCACTTCCACGTAGAGATCGCCGGACGGCGCACCGGCAGGGCCCGCTTCGCCCTGCCCGGTCAGACGGATGCGATCGCCGTTGTCGACGCCGGCAGGAATCCGCACGGACAGCGTGCGCTCTTCCTCGAGGCGGCCTTCACCGCGGCACTTCTTGCAGGGCTTGTCGATCTTCTGGCCGGAGCCATGGCAGGTCGGGCAGGCCTGCTGGATGGAGAAGATGCCGTTCTGCATGCGCACGCGGCCGTGACCGGCGCAGGTGCTGCACTTGGATACCTTGCCGTCTTCCGAACCCGAGCCATTGCAGTGGTGGCAATTGACCTGGGTGGGGATTTCGATCTTCTTCTCGACGCCGAACACGGCTTCCTCGAGATCCAGATCCATCATGTAGCGCAGGTCCGCACCACGACGCGCGCGCTGGCGACCTGCGCCACCGCCGCCGAAAATGTCGCCAAAGATGTCGCCGAAGATATCGCCGACGTCGCCGAAACCGGCGCCACCGCCACGACCGAACCCGCCGCCCTCGAAGGCCGCGTGTCCGTGCTGGTCGTACATCGCGCGCTTCTGCGCGTCGGCCAGCACTTCGTAAGCCTCTTTGGCTTCCTTGAATTTGTCGATCGCTTCCGGGTCGTCCGGATTGCGGTCAGGGTGATACTTCATCGCGACGCGACGAAAGGTCTTCTTGAGGTCGCCCTCGGTCACGGTGCGTTCGACACCGAGAATTTCGTAGTAGTCGCGCTTGCTCATGTCACGTGTACTTTCCCTGGACGGACGAACGCACCGACGGGTTGCCCCTCGGCGCGATCGTTCCGGTTAACCGTCGGTACCGCGCCGCGGGCATCGAGCCCGCGGCGCGTCATTACATGCCGAAGACGAATTACTTCTTCTCGTCCTTGACTTCGGTGAACTCGGCGTCGACCACGTCGTCCGGCTGGGCCGAACCGCCGCCCGGCGCCGACTGCTGCGCGGTGTCCTGCGCACCACCGGACTGGGCCGCGGCGGAGAGCGCCTGCGCTACCTGCTCGAGGTTGGTGATCTTCGACTCGATCGCGTCCTTGTCTTCGCCCGCGAGAGCCTTCTCGAGATCGGAGACGGCGCTGTCGATGCCGGCGAGCTGCTCGGCCGGGATCTTGCCGCCGTGCTCCTTGAGCTGGCTACGCGTGGCATGGACAAGCTGGTCGCCACGGTTACGCGTCTGCACGAGCTCGTGGAACTTCTTGTCTTCTTCGCGGTTCGCTTCCGCGTCCGCCACCATGCGCTGGACTTCTTCGTCCGAGAGGCCGGAGCCGGCCTTGATCTCGATCTTCTGTTCCTTGCCGGTGTCCTTGTCCTTCGCCGACACGTGCAGGATGCCGTTGGCGTCGATGTCGAAGGTCACTTCGATCTGCGGCTGGCCACGCGGCGCCGAACGGATGCCGGAGAGGTCGAACTTGCCCAGCGACTTGTTCGCATTGGCACGCTCGCGCTCGCCCTGCAGCACGTGCACGGTGACGGCGGTCTGGTTGTCATCAGCGGTCGAGAAGGTCTGCGAGGCCTTGGTCGGCACCGTGGTGTTCTTATCGATCAGCTTGGTCATCACGCCGCCCATCGTCTCGATACCGAGCGACAGCGGGGTGACGTCGAGCAGGAGGACGTCCTTGACGGTACCGCCCAGCACGCCACCCTGGATCGCTGCGCCGACGGCGACGGCTTCATCCGGGTTGACGTCCTTGCGCGGCTCGCGGCCGAAGAAGTCCTTCACGGCTTCCTGCACCTTGGGCATGCGGGTCTGTCCACCGACGAGGATCACCTCGTGGATGTCCGAGATCTTCAGGCCGGCATCGTTCAGCGCCGTGCGGCACGGGTCGATCGTGCCCTTGACCAGGTCTTCCACCAGCGACTCGAGCTTGGCGCGCGTCAGCTTGATGTTGAGATGCTTCGGACCCGAGGCATCGGCCGTGACGTACGGCAGGTTCACGTCGGTCTGGTGAGCCGAGGAGAGCTCGATCTTCGCGCGCTCGGCGGCGTCCTTCAGGCGCTGCAGGGCGAGCTGATCCTGGCGCAGGTCGATGCCCTGCTCCTTCTTGAACTCTTCGACGAGGTAATCGATGACGCGGTTATCGAAGTCCTCACCACCGAGGAAGGTGTTGCCGTTGGTGGACAGCACTTCGAACTGCTTCTCGCCGTCGACGTTGGCGATCTCGATGATCGAGACGTCGAACGTGCCGCCGCCCAGGTCGTACACGGCGATCTTGCGGTCGCGCGCGTCCGTCTTGTCCAGGCCATAGGCCAGCGCAGCCGCGGTCGGCTCGTTGATGATGCGCTTGACGTCGAGGCCGGCGATCTTGCCTGCGTCCTTGGTGGCCTGGCGCTGGCTGTCGTTGAAGTAGGCCGGGACCGTGATGACGGCTTCGGTCACTGCCTCACCGAGGAAGTCCTCGGCGGTCTTCTTCATCTTCATCAGCACCTTCGAGGAGATCTCCTGCGGCGCCATCTTCTTGCCGTCGGCGGTCTGCACCCAGGCGTCGCCGTTGTCATGCGCGACGATGCCGTAGGGGACCAGCTTCAGGTCTTTCTGGACTTCCGCGTCGGTGAACTTGCGGCCGATGAGGCGCTTGACGGCGTAGAAGGTGTTCTTGGGATTGGTCACGCTCTGGCGCTTGGCCGGCGCGCCCACGAGGACTTCGTTGTCCTTGGTGAAAGCCACGATGGACGGCGTGGTGCGATCGCCCTCTGCATTCTCGATGACGCGTGCGGTCGAACCTTCCATCACTGCTACGCAGGAGTTGGTTGTACCGAGGTCGATACCGATGATCTTGCCCATAGTCACGTTGCTCCGAATTTCATGCGGCCCCCGCGGCCGCGACTGTGTTGGAAAATGGGGGTAACCCCCATCGATTCAATATCTTTGGTGAAGCTGTTCAGTTGTCGCGCACCACGGCGACGAGTGCCGGACGCAGCAGACGGTCGTTGAGCACGAAGCCCTTCTGGACCACGGCGACAACGGTGTTGGGCGCGTGCTCGTTCGAATCGACCGAGCTGATGGCCTGGTGGTGCGCCGGATTGAACGGCTCGTGCAGCGGGTCGACCACGGAAAGTCCGTTCGCCTGGGTGACCTTCTCCAGCTGCTTCAGCGACATATCCAGACCTTCGCGCAGGGTCTTCGCATCCGCGGCCTGATTGGCCAGGCCCAGGGCAATGCCGTCGTACACCGGCAGCAGCTCACCGAGCAGCTTCTCGTTGGCGAAGCGGCGGGCCTGGTCGATATCGCGCTGCATACGGCGGCGCTGGTTCTCGATCTCCGCCTTTTCGCGCAGCACCGTCTCGCGCGCCTGGGCCAGTTCGGTTTCCATCGCGGCCAGCTTGATGTTCAGGGCCTCGATCTCGGCATTGACGCCGTTGTCGGCCACACCGCCGTCCTGCGCCGGATCCGGCACGTGGGGATCGTTGTTTTGCATTACTTGCTCCAAATGTCAGCGTACCGACCCCTCCGAGGAAGGGTCGAACATTCGCGGGAAATACTAAACCCGCCTCCCGTGGCGGTTTATGAGGTCGCCGCGGCGCGATTCAAGGCGTCGCTAAGCAGTGAGGCGGTGGCTTGTACCACCGGAATCACCCGCTCATATGCCATACGCGTCGGTCCAATAACTCCGATCGCGCCCAGCATGCGGCCCTGCGTGCCGTAGGTGGCGGTGACGATGCTGCAACCGTCGAGGGCCGAAAAACCGGACTCCTCGCCGATGAACAAGCGTACGCCAGGGGCTTTGACGCACATTTCCATCAGCTGAAGCAGGTCTCGCTTCTGCTGGAAAGCGTCGAAAAGGTCGCGGAGCCGCTCGATATCGGCCAGCTCGGAATAACCCATCAGGTTGGTCTGGCCACTGACCAACACGTCGTCAGCGTCCTCGTCGGAGCTGAACGAAGCGGTGGCCAGTTCGACCACGCCGGTGAGCAGGCGATTGAGTTCGCCGCCGGCCTCGCGCAACTCGGTGGCCAGATGCGCGCGGATATCCGCCAGCCGGAAGCCGGCGAACTGGGCATTGAGGTAGTTGGCCGCCTGCTCCAGCTCCGCCGATTCGAGGGGCCGGGCCAGCTGCACCACGCGGTTCTGCACCTGGTTATCCGAGAAAACCAGGATCACCAGCACCCGCGCGTCGGGCAAATTGACGAAATCGATATGCCGTAGCGGAAAGTCGCCCTGGCGCGGCACGGTAACCACGCCGGCGAAGTGGGTCATGGCCGATAGCAGGTGTGAGACGTTGCCAAGCAGGTCGCGCGTGGTCGTCTGGTGCGGCGGCAGGCCGCCCTGCAGACGGGCCATCTCGTCACGCGGCAGCGGCTTGAGCTCGAGGAGGCTGTCGACGAACAGGCGCAGGCCGCGCGGGGTGGGGATTCTTCCGGCCGAGGTATGCGGCGAGGAGACCAGCCCGGCCTCTTCGAGGTCGGCCATGATGTTGCGGATGGTCGCGGGGCTGACTTCCAGGCCCGACGACTTCGCCAGCGTGCGTGAGCCGACCGGCTCACCGTCTGACAGGTATTGAGAGATCAGGGTACGCAGCAGCCGGCGCGCGCGTGCATCAATGTCGTGACCGGAAAACGGATTCATGCGCGTGGGCGGGCCGGAGGGTTGGTTCGTCCGGCTATCAATAAGGTCTCGACGCTCCTGTTGCAAGTCTCGGCTTCTGCGACGCGCCTCCCGCTACAATCGGCGCGATTCCATCCGCCGCCATCGGTAGCCATGCTCACCTCGCTCTACGTCCGCCAGTTCGCCGTCGTCGAAGAAGCCGAGATTGCCTTCGGGCCAGGGCTCACCGTGGTCAGCGGCGAGACCGGCGCCGGCAAGTCCCTGCTCGTGGACGCCCTCATGCTCCTGGCCGGCGCCCGCGCCGACAGCGGCATGGTGCGTTCGGGCAGCGACCGCGCCGAGCTCGCCGCGGAATTCGACCTCACCGGCCTGCCCGAGGCCACCGAATGGCTGCGCCAGGAAGAACTGGACGACGGCGAGACCTGCCAGCTGCGCCGCGTGATCCGCGTCGAAGGCAGCTCGCGCGGCTGGATCAACGGCCGCCCGGCGAGCCTCGCCCAGATGTCGGCGCTGGCTGCGCTCATCGTTGAGATCCACGGTCAGCACGAGCACCAGGCCCTGCTTTCGCGCCAGCATCAGATGGCCTTGCTGGACGCCTACGCCGGCAACGAGGTGCTACAGACGAGCGTTCGCGAGACCGCGAAGTCGTGGCGTGAGGCTGTCGCCCGCATCCGCACGCTCTCCGGGGGTGACGATCGCGAGCGTCAGATCGAGTTGCTCGCCCACGAACTGGAAGAACTGGATCGGTGGGCCCTGGTCCCCGCCGCGCTGGAAGAACTCGAAGCGCAGCATCGCCGCCTGGCCAACGCCGGAAGGCTGGCCGAAGGCGCCAATGGCGTGGTCGAAATCCTCGATGGCGAGAGTGAGTTCGCGGTCGGTCGCGCCCTGCTCCGCGCTCATGCCGAGCTGTCGCGACTTGCCGAACTGGATGCCTCGCTGGTCCCCACCCTCGAATTGCTCGACAGCGCCCAGATCCAGGTGGGCGAAGCCGTGGACGGTCTGGGCCGCTACGCCCAGGACGTGGAACTGGACCCCGAACGCCTCGCCGAGGTCGACACCCAGCTCACCCACCTGCACGACCTCTCGCGCCGTTACCGGCTGCCCATCGAGGAACTGACGGTGAAGGCTGAGGAGATTCGGGAGCGCCTCGCCGAGCTCGAAGGCGCCGGCGATGCCCTGGATCGCCTCGGCCGTGAGCGCGATCGCCTGCACAAGGCGTATGACGAAGCGGCGGCCGCCTTGTCGGCCGCGCGCTTTGCCGCCGCCGGTCGCCTTGGCACCTCGGTGGCTGCGCTGATGGGCGAGCTCGGCATGGCCGGCGGTCGCCTGGAAGTCTCGCTGGAGCGCGTGGACGGCGACGAACCCGATCCACAAGGCCGTGAGCGCTGCGAACTGCTGGTCAGCGCCAACCCCGGCCAGCCGCCGCGGCCGCTGCGCAAGGTGGCCTCGGGTGGCGAACTCGCCCGCATCAGCCTGGCCATCGAAGTGGCCACGCTGGGCAACGACAACATCGGCTGCATGATCTTCGACGAAGTGGACACCGGCATCGGTGGCGCCGTCGCCGAAGTGGTCGGTCAGAAACTGCGTGCGCTCGGCGAGCGGGTCCAGGTGATGTGCGTCACCCACCTGCCCCAGGTGGCCGCCCAGGGCCACGCGCACCTGCAGGTCGCCAAGGAAAGCGACGGCGAAGCCACCCGCACGCGCATCCACAACCTGGACGCCGCGGGCCGGCGCGACGAGCTCTCACGCATGCTCGGCGGCGTGGAAATCACCAAGGAAACCCGCGCCCACGCCAAGAAGATGCTCGACCGCGCACAGGGCTAACCCTTGGCTTTTAGCTTTTGTAGGAGCCGATTCATCGGCGAAAACCAGGTTGCGGCAACCCCGATCAGGCGCGAATAAGCCCCCGCTCCTGCGCCATCCGATAAAGATCCAGCTCGGACCCCGCGTTGAGCTTGTTCATCACCGCCGCGCGGTGGATATAGATCGTCTTTTGCCCGATACCCAGCTCCGCAGCCACCTGCTTGGGTGCCCGCCCTGCCGCTAGCAGCAGGAAGACCTCACGCTCGCGCGCCGTCAGGCGACTGAATGGATCGAGGTCCACCGACGACCGGCCGGAACGGCGCTCACGCAGATCCGAGCTCAGATACTGCTCGCCCGCCAGCACGGCGCGCACCGCCACGACCAGCTCCTCGGGCGCCACGCCCTTGGTGACATAGCCGCGGGCACCGCGACGCAGCGCCTCGGAAACATAAGGCTCGCCGTCGTGCATGCTCAGCACCACGATCTTCATGTCCGGCGAAATACTCGCCAGGTGCTCGATCAACGGCAGCCCGCTGCCATCGGGCAAGGAGAGATCCACCGCCACGAGGTCGGGAAGATGCTGGGTCACGGCGTCCACCGCCTCATCGGCGTTCCTTGCCTCGGCGACGACGTCGAGGTCAGGTTCCAGCTCGATGAGGCGTTTGAAACCCTCACGAACGATGGCGTGGTCATCTACAAGGACGATTCTTGGCATGGACAGAATGTAGCAGGCTCGCCCGACGCGTGCGTATGGGTGGAACCGTGCAACGTCATCTGAGGTTCGCCGTGTAACATTCGGGGAATGCGACTAAACGCCGTCTCCCGGTTCGCCGGCCCTCTGTTTGCCCTCGTCTATGCCGCGGCCTGGATCCTGCTGTGGCCGACGGAACAGCCCTATTGGGTGCTGCCCTTCGGCTTGCGCTTCGGCGCCCTACTCCTCATGCGGACCCGGAACTGGTTCTGGATCCTCGGCGCCGAGATCCTCGCCAGCACGTTTTGCGAGTGGCGTAGCGGACTGCCGATCGGCGGTGCCGGCTTCGTGCTGGGCGACGCGCCCGAGCCGCTGATGGTCGCTGCCTGCCTCTGGCTGCTGCGTCGCGCCCACCTGCATGCCAGCCTGAATACCCCGGAAGACGTCGCCCGCCTGCTGCTGTCGGCCATGGTCACGGCCACCGTCGCCACCGCCGGCAATGCCGCGATGATGGCCTCGCTGCATCCGGCCGCCCCCGTGGAGATGCTCGGCACCACCTTCGGCAGCGACCTGCTCGGCAATTACCTCGGCGTGCTGCTCGTCGTCCCGGTGATGATCCTGATCTTCCGCGAACGGCCCACCCAGTCCGCCCTCGCCGAGCTGCTCCTGGACGGCTTGCTGGTAATGCTGCCCTCGCTGGCGATCCTGATCACCCTGGCCGAATACTCGCCCCAGCCGCAGTTCGCGCGGGTGTTGTCGCTGGCGCCGGTGCTGTTCTTCGCCTTCCGCCATGGCTGGCGCGGCGCCGGCCTCGCCATGCTGATCACCAGCGTGGGCCTGAATGTCACCGAAGACATGATCGGCCGCGGCGCCCCGACAGCCGCTGCCCACCTGTTCCTCGCCGTGGCGGGCACGGGCACCCTCATGCTCGGCGCCGCCACCGACGCCCTGCGCCGGAGCAGCGAGCGCGTGGCCCAGCAAAACACCCACCTGGCTGCCGCCAACCAGCGCCTCGACCAGCTTGCACGTCAGTTACGGGACGCGGCCCGCGGCAACCTCCAGGCCGAAGAGGATCTGCGCAAGCACATGGCCGCCGAGCTTCACGACGAACTGGGCCAGAACCTCACCGCCATCCAGACCCACCTCAAACTGGCCCAGGCGCGACTCGGCAGCGCGGGCCTCGACGACATCGGCGCCTCCATCAACGGGATCCTCGGCCACATGCGCCGCGCCCTGCACAAGATGCTGGACAGCCTGCGCCCCTCCGTTCTCGACGAGTTCGGCCTGCTTCGGGCGCTGGACGAAGGCCCGGTACGCGACATGCTCACGGCCGCCGGCATTCACTATGTGACCGACTTGCGGGGCGAACCCCGGCTGCTCGACGACGAGACGCTTACCGCTATTTATCGCGTCGTGCAGGAAAGTGCGACCAATGTGGTCCGCCATTCGGGTGCGAAGGAACTGAAATTACGATTGCGTATCGGCCTGCGTGACAGCGGTCCGGTGGCGATCCTCGACATTCGTGACGACGGTACCGGCCTGCCCTCGACGCCACGACCGATTCGCACAGACGGTGGTGGGCGCGGCCTACAAGGCATGAGCGATCGCATCACCGCCCTCGGCGGCATCTTTCGTATCTGCCCCGAGCCCATCGGACTACACCTTCGTGTGTTGCTTCGCAGCACAAGTATCGGAACTCACATAGGAAATTTTCCGATACCGGGTCAGTGAACCGTTCGTTACGATTCCGTCATCGATGTGGGGGAGCCGCCGTCGAGAGACGGTGAGCCCAGGTCGGTCGTGGGGACGATCGACCTGATGAGGCGACAGGATGTCAGCCTCGCCGATGCGAAGTGGTGACCCGTGGATCCCGCGAGCAACTCGCGATTCACGAACCGCGGAAACATCGGATCAAGCCGCTGGTGGACAGGAGTCCGCCAGCGGCGTTTTTATTGGGCGCCATCCAGGATCCTGACGAACCCCCACAAAGAAAAAGGCCCCCTATTCGGGAGCCCTTCTCACCTGCCAGGCCGGAAAACCCCGCCTCAGCGCTTCTTCTTCGGTCGCACGTACAGCACCAGGCTGTGATCTTCGATCACGTACCCGTGGCGTTCCGCGATTTCATGCTGGAGGCGTTCGATCTCCTCGCTGATGAACTCGATGACCTTCCCGCTGTCCACATCGATCATGTGGTCATGATGTTTGCCGCGGTCCAGCTCGTATACGGCCTGCCCACCCTCGAAGTTGTGCTTCATAACGATGCCAGCAGCTTCGAACTGGGTCAGCACCCGATACACCGTGGCAAGCCCGATGTCTTCCTGGTGCGCAAGCAGACGCTTGTAGATGTCTTCGGCGGTAAGGTGGCGCTCGTCCGCCTCCTCGAAGATCTGCAGGATCCGCATGCGCGGGTGTGTGACTTTAAGCCCCGCTTTACGCAGTTCTTTTGTTTCCTGGTCCATTGAGACCCCCTCGCGGTGCCGTCAGGCGCTTAGTGTATCATCGCAGGCTTCACGATCCGGACGTTACTACGCATGCAAAAGCTCATTCGCCGCACGCTGGGTATGGCCATGATGGCGGTCGCCATCGCGGGCTGCAGCCTTATCTATACCCCCGACGTGCAGCAGGGCAACCTGCTCGACAAGAAAAACGTCGAACAGCTGCAGCCGGGTCTGACCAAGCGCCAGGTTCTGGTGCTGCTGGGCACCCCTTCGGTGGCCTCGCCGTTCGACAACGATCGTTGGGACTACGTCTCCACCTTCTCCCACCGTGGTGGACCCATGACCACCCGTACGCTCACGCTGACCTTCAATAACGACACTCTGGTCCGTACCGAAGGCGATTTCTTCGCCCAGGACGCCCAGCAGCTGCTGAAGGACTCGAAGAAGTACAAGAACGATCCGGTCAATGGCACCAAGGGTGACAAGAACACCAGCGCCAACGACAAGAAGGATGACGACAACGGCGGCATCTTCGGCGGCAGCTCGTCGGACGACAAGAAGTAAGAAGGCTCTCAGGCGCCGCGTTTCGCGCGGCGCCGCCTGGCTTCCATCGGATCGAGTGTGAGCGGCCGGTACAGTTCCACCCGGTCGCCCTCCTCCAGTACATGGTCCGCGGTCACCTTTTTCGCGAAGATGCCCAGTCGGGCCGGGTCCGGCGTGACGCCTGCCGGCAATCCGCTCCGGGCCAGGCCGACTGCCTCCCAGGCGGTAGTTCCCGACGGAACGGCAAGGGTAAGGACGACCTGCCCCTCCGGCCCTGCGTAGGCCACCTCGACGCTCAGCTCAGCCATACTGGCGACGCGCCTCGTCGCAGAAGTCGTCGACCATACGGTTGGCCAGTTGCTGGAAACCCATCCTCAGCACCGAGCCACCCAGCCCGGCGTAGTCGAAGTCCAATGCCAGGGCGATCTTGCAGCCCACGTCGCCCAGGGCCTGGAAGGTAAACACCCCATCCAGCGAGCGAAACGGGCCTTCCACGAATTTCATGGCCAGGCTATGCGGCCGGTCCGCGGTGTTCCGGGTGGTGAAACTCTGTTTCAGTCCGGCGAACTTGAGATCCAGCCGGGCCACCAGCACGTTGTCTTCCCGCTCGAGCACTTCAGCGGCGTCACACCAGCCGAAGCGCTTTGGGTATGCTTCTACATCGTTGACCAGGTCGAACATCTGCGCGGGCGTGAAAGGCACGATCGCACTGCGGCGGATTTCAATCACTGCTTTGACCTCGTCTCATTTGCCGGCTCACGGACCCGCCGGCCTTGTATCAGGGATCCGATAGACCGATTTTAGCGGACATGGCAAAAGCGAAACCGAAGGACACGGAAAAAGACGGCGGCGGCACGATTGCGCTGAACAAGCGCGCGCGCCACGAATATCACATCGACCAACGCTTCGAATGCGGCATGGCCCTGGAAGGCTGGGAGCTGAAGTCCCTGCGCGCGGGCCGGATCAACTTCGGAGAGGGCTGCTACGCGATCATCCAGCACGGTGAGGTTTTTCTCGTCGGCGCCCAGATCCCGCCCCTGATCAGCGCCTCCACCCACGTCATCGCGAACGATCGCCGCACGCGCAAGCTGCTGCTCCATCGCGAGGAGATCGACCGCCTGATCGGCGCCGTCGAGCGCAAGGGCTACACCCTGGTACCCACCGCGATGTACTGGAAGAACAACAAGGTGAAGTGCGAGATCGGCCTGGCCAAGGGCAAACAGGACCACGACAAGCGCACCGCAGAGAAAGAACGCGAGTGGGCGGTCGACAAACAGCGGGTCATGCGCTCCCACAACAAGATGGGCTGACCTGAACGGACGGGCGGCGCCCATTGTGGGTGGGCTGCCCCGGCCATATACTGATAGGTGTAGTCACACAACGTTTTCCCCGGGGATGTTCTGGTTTCGACGGGGGTAGTGCGATCTACTGGTGCATGCCGAGGGGGTAGCTTTCCTCGTTAAACCAGCTGCAAAAACTATAGTTGCCAATGACAACTACTACGGTAATGACGCTTCGGTGGCTCTCGCCGCCTAAAGCGTTCGGCCCCTAAAAAAGGCCCTACCCCCGAACCGATCTTGTGCTCATGCTCGTCGGTGTAGGGTCACTATCATGAGACCGCCGAAAGACTCTCCATCTGTGGGTCTGACGCTAGATCAATCAGGTATGTCCGTCGGTGCGCTTCGCACACCGTGCTGCTGGCGGACGAGATCTAACGGTGAGCTAAGCATGTAGATCTGGAGATTAAACGCCTTCGGACGCGGGTTCGACTCCCGCCATCTCCACCAACAAAGCGTCCACGGACGCATCAAGAAGGTCGGAATCCTGAGCAATAAAGGGTTCCGGCCTTTTTTTTTGGTTCTTCGCGGAATGCCGGGGACGCCGAAGACGGTGAGGCGCAGAGCCTTCGGCGTGTAGACGTGGCGGCGCAGAGCCTTCGGTGCCCACCCTCGCTGCTCAGACACGTCCTCCGCGTTTCGTACCGGAAAGTCCGCTGCGCGGACCATGTTCTTATTGGCCTACGGCCGCTCCACTTGTGCGGAACTCGCCTCGAGGGTGGGCACCGAAGACTCTCCCGGACCCTGAGGTTCGTGTGGGTCGAGCCGACAAAGCAGCGCCGCTTCGGATGCTGGCTCGTCGGCATCGCCAAACGGTCGACCCCAGCGCGCTGAGATCGTCCGCGAGTCAGCGCAGCGGCGAGGAAAACGCTCGCCGCGCCGGAAATGACGTATCTGCACGACCGCCGTAACGGTCCGCTTGGGCGGCCACACCCACTCCAACGGCTCTCCTTCCACTCAACCGTATCGTCGTGAGAGACCTTGGTGTCCACCCTCGAGGCGAGTTCCGCACAAGTGGAGCGGCCGTAGGCCAGTTAGGTACACGGGCCGCGTGAGCGGCCTTCCTTTTCGAACGCGGAGGACGTGTCTGAGCAGCGAGGGTGGGCACCAAGGTCTCCCCGCGAAACGCCCAAGTGTAGAGAGCGATGGCAACGCCGAGCCCGCGAAGCCGAAGGCGAGCCATGCGCGAGGTGCGAGGTGCGAGGTGCAGACCCCGGTCATCCGCGAAGAGCCTTTTTTTGATGTCCTGCCAGGCTTTAGCTCGCGTCCGCTGGCTGCGGCTCGTCACGAAGCGGGAGCGAGACTGTAAATCGACTCCCCTCCCCGACGCCTTCGCTCGTCGCCGTGACATGGCCTCCATGCGCCTCAACCAGCTCACGTACGACCGTCAATCCGATACCCAGGCCACCGCTATTGAATGCAACCGCCTGTGGATCCTGCACGAAGGGGTCGAACAGGGTGGCCAGAATATCCGTCGTCATGCCAATGCCGCTATCGATCACCGTGACGGTCAACGCGTTGCCGGTGCTGACCACGCTCAGCGTGATCTCGCCACCCTGGGGTGTGTATTTGGAGGCGTTATCCAGCAGGTTGATGAAGACCTGGGCGAGGCGCACTGGATCGCCTTGTATTTCGACGGGCGTCGACGGCAGGCTCGAATGAAGGAGCTGATTTCGTGCGTCCATGGCCGGCACACAGGTTTCGACGGCTTGCTCGAGGATGTCGGCGATATCCAGGACCTCCTTCATCAACCGCAACTTGCCGACACCGACGCGTGAGACCTCCAGCACATCCACCAGCAGGCGGGTGATATGCCGCACCTGGCGCTCAATGACCGCCCTCATCCTCGGAAGCTCTTTCAGACGCGTCTCGTCGAGCATCGACGCGGCCATGCTGATTGGCGTCAACGGCGTGCGCAACTCGTGGGCAAGCACAGCGAGAAAGTCGGCATGCCTGACCCGGGCCAGTTCGGCGGCATCCAACAATTGATGCGCGTCGAGGGCAGCGAGTACCAATTTTTCGTTCGCTTCGCGCAACCGCGCGAAATGATGTCCGTGTTCAACGTTGTCTTTCCCCACGGACAGGGACAGCGCCTTCAGGGCTCGGGCGGATGCGTCAGCCTCTTCCCTCAATTGCAGTGAGGAAAGGACCAGCGCTTCGTTGGCGGCGATCATTTGGGCCACGCGTGCTGCGAACGCCGAATGGGTTCCCGCTGCGAGGATTCCCGCTTCTTTTGCAAGGGCCACGCGGGCGTCTTCGCCGGGTATGGCGACGCCGGCACGCTTCGGTTTTTGCCCCTTCACCATGGCAAAGAGCGTGCGGGCAACTTATTCATGAGCGTAACCGTCAGGAACAACACCTGAAGCCGGCAGGGATTTTCGCGTGGGTCGGCCACCCAACAGTCCCTCCTGCTCCGGCAGCATGCTGCCAATGTGGATGCCATCCTCGCTGATCTCGTACGCGCACAACTCGTTCGAGTGCGCGCTTGCGCGCACCTTGACCACAGCCATGACGCGCAACAGCCGGCTATCGACTTCAATGTAACGCTGCACAACGATCGCGTCGGTCATGAAAGCGGTGCCGTAAGGGCTAAAGCGCAGGTCGGTGTAGCGGTCCTCCAGTTCCGAGGTCATCAGCACGGTGACACCTTCCGCGGCGAGCGCGGACACCATGCGCGACAGCGATTCGCGGAAGTCGGGACGGAAGGTCGGCGCCAGGGCCAGCTCGAAACCCGAAAGCGAATCGATGACCACGCGGGTCGCGCCAAGTCGACGAATTTCGGTAAGGAGAAGAAGAACAATTTCGTCGATCGAAAGATCCGGCGCCTGCGTGTCGACGAGACCCACTTCGCCCTGTTCAATCAGTTGCGCCAGTAAAGGAGAACGCTCGCGGTTGGGGATCTGCTCGAAAGCCGCGATGACGCCGGTTTCCCCCTGATTCGCGCCCTCGACCAGGAATGCCGCGGCGAGGATGCTCTTGCCCGATCCGGAGGGACCGGCCACCAGCAACGAGTAGCCCCTGGGCAAGCCGCCACCCAGCATCGCGTCAAGCTTGGGCACGCCGGTGCCCAGCCGGCGAACCGGGACGTCTGTCGGTACACCGGGGTCTACCGGGGCCAGCACCCGAGCCGGTGCGAACACTTTGATCCCCGTGTCATCGATCCGGAAGGTATGCAAACCGGGCAACGTCGGCTGCCCACGCATCTTCATGATTTCGATCTTGCGGACCATCGAATTGCGCTGGACGCTCTGCCGCAGCCAGATCAGGCCGTCCGCCACCGTGAAAACGGGATTGGCGTCGGTCTCGGCAAAGTATTCGCCAATGAGGAAGGTGGTCGCCTGCCAGCTGGTCATCACCATGCCCAGTTGTTGCACGAACTGCTGGAGGCTGTTGTGCTCGTTGCCGGGCGCGCTGTTTGCCAGAACGACGGAGCGGAATGAGTCCACGAAAATAAGGGCCGGATTGTATTTCTCGACCTCGGCGATGATGCGCTTAAGCACCTGGTCGAGATCGCCTGCGAGCGTCTCGTCCGTCAAATTGATGAAGTGGATGGAGCCGTTGACCAGTTCTGTGTCGAAGAACCCGAACTGCTGCTGATAGCGCAACATCTTGAGCGGTGGTTCGCCGAGCACGGTGAAGTAAAGCGTCGGGCGCTCCGCTTTGGCCAGTGAGAACATCATCTGGTGCGCAAGCGTTGTCTTGCCGCAACCCGGAGGCCCGGCGATCAGGTTGAACGAGAACTCTGGCAAACCTCCGCCGAGCACCTCGTCCAGGCCCGGCACGCCGGTCGCCAAGCGAGTGATTGTTGATCGGGTGCTCATGGTGGAGTGTCCTACATGGATCGGTTTAGCAGTTGTCCCAGATCGGACGAAGCAATCGCTCCGTCAACGAGGGGCCGACCAAGCTCGATAGCAGCTCGTAGAACGTTCGAAAAAGTGCGCCGCCGCCGTCGAGCGCGACGGCCTTGTCCTGTTCCATCAGCGCTGCCCGGAGTAACGTCAGATCGAGCGCTTGCGGAAGGCCTTCTGCCGTACCAGACCCGGGAATCCATCCGTAGGCGGAGCCGGCCAGATACGTGCTCCGCTTGTAGAGCATGGCAATACCACGCTTGCCGAGTATGGGCCCCAGGGTCGTGTCGATCTCATTCCAGATGGAAATAATGGACTCAACGACGTCGGCAACGCCGGGATCGTCGCCCGCGCGTCGGCTGAGCGCCTCAACTATCCGATCACTCTCTCGACCAACCACAGGAATGACCTGCCCAATTTTTGGGACGTAGACGCGCACCATACGCTGTCTTGAGATTCACCGTTACGATTGGTTTGCAGAACCCGAGAAGCGACCCACGCCGAAATGCTCGGCCGTGCCACGGCCTGGACGGCTGACCACCATCAAAGCAGCGAGGGGCACCATGGTCGACACAGTCACCAGTCTCGAGATCGACGAACTTCATACCTACTGGGCTTGCCAGCGCGCACCAGGATCTGCCGCGCCGCTACCCCAGGACATCCAGAAAACACTACTGGCCGGCTTGCGTCTTAACGTGCTGGAAACCCTGCGCTACCTGAACTACGAAAAGCCGAGCTACGCTCAATTCGAAGCCTGGATACGCGAGCGCAACGACGGCGAACTGACGGACGCCTCGCTGGACCGCCTGCGGCGTGCACTGGCGGGCGAGAGGGTTGGCTCTGAAGTTGGCAGTCTTGATCACGTCGAAGGCCTGAGTAAAGACGACCTTGCGCACTGGGACGAGCACGGCTACGTCATTCTTCGCCAGGCGATCAGCGCCGAAGCGGCGAGAAACGCCGAGATGGCCATCTACGACCATCTCGGGATGAACCCCGACGACTCCGAGTCCTGGTATCGCGAATCGCTAGGCCATTCCATCTGGGTGCCCTTGCTGCGGCACCCGGCGCTAGTAGCCAACCGAAGCGCGCCCCGTATCCACAAGGCCCATGCCCAGCTATGGGGTCGCGAAGATCTCTGGGTAACCATTGACCAGGGCGGACTCAACCCGCCGGAACGCGAGGACTGGCCGTTCCCCGGCCCGCATTTGCACTGGGATGCCACGCTCGCCGAGCCGCACTGCCTCGAGTTGCAAGGCATCCTGTATCTCGCCGATGTCGAAGAGGACCAAGGGGCATTCAGCTGCGTGCCGGGCATGCATCGTACGCTGAAGCAATGGCTGAGCACCGTCCCGGCAGGTGTCAGTGCGCAGCAGCATGCGCACCGCACACTGACCATGAAGCCGATTGCCGCCAAGCGTGGCGACATGATCATCTGGCATCACCTGCTGCCGCATGGCAGCAGTCCGAATCGCGCGCAACGTCCGCGTGTCGCGCAATACATGTCGCTTCGACCGACGCGCTTTGCCTATGCCGACAAATGGACGTCTTGATCACAGGCCTGTCGTGGCGGCCCCCGGCAACACATAAAGATAGACGGCGAAGTAATGCAGCATGCTGCCCGCCAGCACGAACACATGCCACAACGAATGGTGAAACGGCAACCGCTTTGCCAGATAGAACGGGACGCCCGCCGTGTAGGCAACACCCCCCGCCACCAACAACACCAGGCCGGTCTTTGGAACGTGAGCTGCCAGCGGCTGAAACGCAACAATCGCGCCCCACCCCATCGCGACGTACATGAATACGGCCGCACGGTGATACCGCTTCAAGATACCGAGCTCAAGCACGCTGCCGACAATAGCCACCAACCAGACCGCACCAAACAGACCAAGGCCCCATGCGCCGGGGACCGCCACGAGTGCGAAAGGGGTATAGGTGCCGGCGATAAGCCAGTAGATACCCACATGATCCAGTGTCCGAAGAATGCCCTGGACGCTGTGGTGCTGGAGCGCGTGATAAAGCGTCGACGCGGTGTAGAGGAAAATCAGTGTGGCCCCATAGAGCGCACTGGCGAACACGGCAACGGACCCCGCGTACACAGCCGCTTTCGCAACCAGTGCGACGAGCCCGGCGATGCTGAGCCCTATGGCCACCCCATGGACGACGCAACTGCCCAGTTCGTCGACGCGCGCGTGAGGCACCAAGGCGGCGCTTGAATCCGTAGCCATCTGGAAAACCCGATCGAAGGCAAGGTGTCATCTTGCCAGCGTGGCATTGCAATTGATGCTGCCCCGCCTGCGTGGGGCCTGCGCACTGACACCTTGCCCTTCCTCAAGCATTTTCGGCAAACCTGCCCCAACCGTGACGTGCTTCCGGCCAATAAGGGGTTGGAACCATGGCATCCTTAAAAAGATAGCCGCGAACCACACTCACCATCGAAGGGAGCAGAGGTTTGAAAGGAAGCGCAGAGTGTGACCTCACCGCTACGGCCGTCCACTGGCAAGCCTGGGGGCGGCACATGGCCGTTGCCGCGGCCTACATCGGCTTCTACGAACTTTGCCGCTACGTGTCCTTTCCGCAATGGATGCTGATGAGCGGCTTTCGCCTCACCTGCCTCTTGCTCCTTCCTCCACGTTACTGGCCGGCCATCGTCCTGGGCGAAGCCCTGCCCTTGCTCGAGAACGCCGTAGCATGGGGTCCGAAATTCGGGATCGAGTGGGCGCTGCTGGCCGCAGTGCCCATGGCGCTCCTGTGGATACCCGCGCTGAAACCGCTGTGCGCGCGCTGGCCGATTCATGACGCCGAGGGCCGCCCGAACATGACGGCGATCCTGATGGCCAACCTGGTCACGGCCATCATCACCGCCGCGTCCACCACCGTCAGCCTCGTCCTGGCATTACGGCATAACCCGGGCCAGTGGCCCGACGTGGTACCTGGGGACTACTTCTTCGCCTATCTGCTCGGGGCGTACCTGGGCGCACTGACTCTGACGCCGGTTGTTCTGGCCCTGCATGAGCGGTTCCGCGCGCTGCGAGACGCGCCCCTGAGCGTGGGGTCGGTGTGGTGCAGTGCCCTCCTCCGCGACACGCTCTGGTGGGTGCTTCCCGCGCTGGCGATGCTCGCGTGGGTAGCCGTACTCACACCCAACGATGAACTACGCACGGCGGCCCGGCTGGCAATGCTCTGGCCGGTGTTCGGCCTGGCGTGGCGCCATGGGTGGCACGGCACGGCGGTAGGCGGCATGGCGGCCAGTGTGGCCCTGGCCATGACCGCTAAAGACTTTCTCGATCCCCAGATGATCCGGGTCCAGTTGGTGCTGGCGATCGCGCTGTCCGGAAGCCTGCTGTGGGGTGCCCGGAACAAAGGCGCCCGGGCTGTTCTGCCCGAGCGCCTCTGATCGGATCAATGCCCCGTGCTGTCAGGGGCCTTTCATCGAGCAATCCGCAGGATTACCGTTGCAGTTGCCCGGGGCCAGCAACAGCCGCACCGTACCGTCGGACTGCGGCGCCGCGTGGACCGTCATGCTCTGGTCCTGGTAAACCGTTTCCCCCGTAACCGGAGCAGCCGGGTCCGTGGCGACAACCCAGTGACTGGCGTCCACCCCGATGGGTAAATCCAGCACCTGACCATCGATGTAGGCGACCGCACCACGCACGTTGCCGTTCGCGTCATTGATCTGGACGTAGCGCACGCCCTGCTTCTCAAAGCGATAAGCATGGAAGTTCGGGCTCGCACTGAGGTCGGCGGCATTGGGCCATGATTGACCCAGCCCTGTCCCCGAAGGCATGGTGGCCGCAGCTGTTCCACATCCAAACAGCAGCGCAAGGGACAGCAAGGCACGGTGATTGATTGAACGCATACAGGACTCCGTTGTTCGCGTTATGGGAGACGCAAGCGTAGCGGAGCTTTCATTCCCATCGCCTGTGCTCTCTGCATGGTGCGGCCGAAAATGCACACGGGCTTTTCAGCTACCCATCTCCCGGCGTGCTTACCGCCCGGATGGCCATGAACGGAGCGCGGGTACCCGCGAGCAGGATTCCCGAGATAAACAGGGCAAGAACCACCTGACTCTCGATCATCGCTGGGTCGAACGAGACGGTCCCGGTGACGGCAAGGGCGATGCTTGCGCCGAAACCGCCGATCGCGCTGCCATGCCATCCGTGCCGGAAGGCGAGTCCGAGGACAGGAAGCAACATGGCCATGCGGGCAAGCTGACGGATGGTGCTGTCTGGTGCGACATGCGCCAGCCACGCAGAGATAACCAGGCCTGGAAACGCCCACAACGCAGCATCACGCAAGAGACCACTGCGCCACACCACCCGCCACGTTAGTCGCTTGAGTGCCTGTGATCGCTCATGCAGCGTAAGGATGGCGGGAGGCAGGGTCAGCGCGATGAGGTAAGCGCCTAACAAATACACCCAGAAACAGGTCCCTACCGAGATGCCGGGCCACGCCATCGGCGCATACGACAGCGCGGTGGCGAGTGTGACCGACGTGGACACGGCTGTGATGGTTGCACACCCAAACGCCACGACGATGACGACGGGCATCCGCACCCTTCCGTCCTCTCCGCGCAACGGCCAACGCTGCAAAACGGGTTTCACGCATCCCATGAAAAGAACAATCATCGGCACGGAGGCCGAGAGAGCCCAGGGACCGCCTAACGTCGACATGCAGAACAATGCATTGACCACGAGCGGAACGGTTTCACCCACCGCAAGCGCCGGCCAGTATTTGACCGGCACGAGAAGTAGGCAGGCCAGGCGAAGGCCCGCCGTTAACGTCCAGTCGGAGAAGTTCATATGACGAGCAACCTCGTAGCAGCCCGCGTAGGCTGCCGCGATCGCAAAGTGCTGTCCCCAGGCGGTCCATCGCGCGCTGCTTCCGTTCACTCATTTCCCCGACGTATTGTCTGGATGTCGGAGGATGCCATGGTCCGGCCTCGATGGCAGGCGGAAACCGCGGCTTAACCGTCAAAGGGAAAGCCACTGCCGAAAATGCATGCTGATCGCCCTTCTTCGGGCGGTTATCGCTTGGGCGGCTTCCACGTCGATGCCATGGCCACAAAGGCCCGACACGCGGCAGTGCGATACGCGCCCTTCCGTTGAAGCAAGGCCACGGTGCGCTGGGCCATGGCATCGCGCAACTTCACGGGGCAAAGTCCATCGTGATGGTGGGCGACTGCCTCCGGCAGCACGGTAGCGAGCCTGTCGCTGTGCTGGACGATCTCGATGATGCCACTGACCGAATTGGCTTCGATCGCGGTACGAGGATTGATTCCCTGGTCGTGGCAGTGACGGTCGATATGACCTCGCGTTGCGAAGTCACCACTCAACAGCACGCGCGGCTCACTTTCGAACTCACGAAGGGAGAGCGCCCGCCGCCGGGTGGCATACGGGTGCTTCTTACCCACCACCAAGGCGAGTGTTTCGACAAACCAGGCCTGACTCTCGATGTCCGCCGACCGCGCACCCATGAAGCCGATGCCGATGTCGAGATCGTCTTGCGCAAGCAGGGTCTCGATGCGGTCCTGGTTCATTTCCGAGACGCTGAGATCGATGCCGGGATAGGTCGCGTTGAAGCGTGCCACCAGCGGGCCCATCAGATAGGCGGTGAAGGTCGGCGTCATGGCCAACCTGAGATTGCCGCGAGTCAGGTCCTGCGCGTCATGAATGGCTCGCTTGCCGGCATCAAGATCCTGCATGGCGCGGCGCGCGTATTCCGCATAGGCCCTGCCCGCATCCGTTAGCCGGACGGTGCGTCCGGACCGATCAAGGAGCTGCGCCCCAAGGGCGTCTTCCAGTTGCCTCATCTGCTGCGACAACGTCGGTTGCGAAACATGCAGCGCCTCCGCGGCGCGCGTGAAGTTCCGGTGCTCCGTGACCGCAAGGAAGTAGCGAATGTGTCGCAGCAGCATGACGCCTCAACGATAGGTGGTGCTTATGGTCCGGATAGCGAACCGGTCTTGGACGTCATGGGGCACGCAGGTGGATTCTATCGCGTCATCAAACCTACCGTGTCCCGGAAGAACCCAACCATGAAAACGCTACGCACGTCGCATCGCCGGTGGATGTTGTCGCTTGCCGTCCTGACTGGCGCCTTGGCGATTTCCACCATAAGTTTTGCCAATGGGTCGTCACCGGACGACTACTTCCACACCGGCGCGGGCGCGCGCTACCTGGTTCGCGCACAGACCGCGCTCGACATCGAACCCCAGCGCGATGGCATCACCGTGGTGCTTGGATCAGGCGGCAACATCACCGTTCTCTCCGGACCCGACGGCAAGTTCCTGGTCGATGCGGGCATCAGCCCGTCGAGGGCCAAATTGCAGGTGGCGTTGAAGCAACTCGGCCCTACCCCGGTCAAGTACGTGGTCAACACCCATTGGCACTGGGATCACACCGACGGCAATGCATGGCTGCATGCATCGGGTGCGACCATCGTCGCCCAGAGGAATACGTTCAAGCACCTCACCGAGACGACGCACGTCAACGAATGGAACTGGACCTTCCATCCCGTCCCTGCCGGCGCGCGGCCGACGCTTCTCGTGGATGACGAGAAGACCTTCGACTTCGATGGAACACGTATCGAGGTAGAGAACCTGGGCGCCGGGCACACCGATGGCGACCTCTGGGTCTACTTCGTCAAAGCGGACACCCTGGTCCTAGGCGACACGTTCTGGAACGGCCACTTTCCGTATATCGACAACGAGGACGGCGGCAACATCGACAGCGCCATCAAATGGGCCAACAGCGCCATCGACCGGACCACGGACAAGACCATCGTCGTGCCGGGCCATGGTCCGGTCGGGAGCCGCGCCGACCTGATCGCCTTCCGCGACATGCTTATCGCGGTACGCAATAACGTTCGCGCGCTGAAGCAGCAGGGAAAGTCGCTGGACGACATCCTTGCCGCCAAACCCGCTGCCGCCTTCGACGCCCGCTGGGGTGGTTTCGTGATCGGGCAGGATCACTTCGTCAAGCTAGTCTATGCGGGCTTGTGAGTAACGCTCGGTCAATGCGCCCAGGGCGAGTGACGGATCACGCTGCAGATGTCCACTCGCTGGAACGCAGGCTCTCTCGCAGCGATAAAATCGTCGTTGAACGTGCCGAACGTCGTGGCGGGTCGACGCTTCAACCCCTCATAGAAGGTATCGATGATGTGCTCCTTGAAGCGATCATCACGGGGAAAAGCCGCCACTACCGCCTCGCGCTCTTCGTCGGTGATCTGGTCGTATGAGCGCCCCGCCACATCCATGCCCGCTGCCACATGAAGCAAGGATGCTTCCGGATGCAGGAATTCCGGGATCCCGGGCGTCGTGTGGAGGGCGATGGCGGTCCAGACTTTATGGATGTCCGTTTCGGCGATGCCATGACGACGCATGAAATCGCGCGCGGCATTCGCTCCATCCACTTCGAAACGAAGCGCGCTGCTGTGGAAGCCTTCGGTCAGCCCGAGGTCGTGGAACATCGCGCCGGTGTACAGCAGTTCTGGATCGAAGCTCAGGCCCTTGTGCTCTGCGAACAGAGCGCCCCAGAGATAGACCCGCATCGAGTGCTGGAACAGCAGGTCGCTGGCCGTGTCGCGAAGCAGCTGCGTGGCTTCGCGGGCGATAGCGCTGTCGGGAAGCGTTATCCCGAGGATCGTGGTTGCCATGCTTACTGGCCTTTTCCCGCGTTCTGCGGCGTGGTCAGCGCGGTGTCGTCCGTATCGACGACGAACACGGCGAGCAATTTCGCCGGCTCGGTCTTGCTGGCGTTGCGGCTGATTCGATGCTGCGCACCGGGCTCTTCGTAGAACGCCTGCCCCGCCGTGTAGACGTGCGCGGGCTGGTCATTCACCTGGCTTTCGATGGCGCCCGATACGACGTAGGCGTAGATGAAGGCCGACTTTGCATGGGTATGTGGTTGCGAAGCGCCGCCCGGAGGATAGGACACCTCGACGGCAACCAGCGACTTGCCGGGGATATTGGGAATGACATGCGAGAAATTCGGCTTGACCGAATCGCCCGGCGAGTGGGCGCTGGTCGGCGCCACGGAAGCCAGCGAAGCAACGGCAAACAGGGCGGGAAGAAGGATTTTCGTCATCATGGATTACTCCTCTTGGAGCAACCATCTTGCGCCGTGCCGAGGTGCATCGAAAAGGACCAAAAACGTCGCCTTTCAATGCACCATCGATCCGGACGTCGACGTGGCGGGTCAGATGGCCCTAATCCACCAACGTCGCCGCAGCCGCCTGCTCAGTGTTATGCACCGCACGCTTGCGCGGCAGGAAGCTCGCGGCGATGAGGCCCAGCACGACCACGCCCAGAGCCCACACGAAGGTGTGGCCGAACGCGCGGCCGAGCGCTGGCAGGATCGCCGTATGCATCGCGGGCGTCATGGCGCGGGCAACGGCAAGGCCGGACTCCGGCACACCGGTCGAAGGCATCACGCTGGCGATCTGGTGCGACAGCACAACGGCAAGCAAGGCCGTGCCGACCGAGCCACCCACGCGCTGCACCACGTTCATGCCACTGGTGACGCGAGCGATCTCGTGGCGCTGCAGGCTGCTCAATGCCGCCGTCATCGACGGCATCATCGTCGAACCCATGCCGATGCCGAGCAGGAACAGCATGCCCTCGACCATCCACATCGGCGTGTCACTCTGGATCTGGGTGAGTCCCAGGAGACCGAGGCCCGTCATGCAGAGACCGACGAGCACGATGCGACCAGGACCCGTCTTGTCAGTCAGGCGTGCCGCAATCGGCATAGAGATCATCGCGCCGATGCCCTGCGCCGCCATCAGCAGGCCGGCGTGCAACGCCGACTCACCGCGCACCAACTGGAAATACAGCGGCAGCAACAGCGCGGTACCAAAGAACGCCGTGCCGAAGAAGAACGACGTGGAAGCCGCGGCACCGACGACACGCGTGCCGAACAGGCGCACGTCGATCAAGGCACCTTCCTTGCGACGTGCATGCCACACGAAGCCGATGACCAACGCCAGGCCAAGCAATACACCGCCTACGGCATCGGGCCGGGTGAAGCCTCCACCCGCCGCGGTCTCCGCCAGCCCATAGACGAAGATGGCCAGGCCCGGCGACAGCATCAACAGGCCACGCCAGTCGAGTCCATGATGTGGCTTGGGCTCATCGCGGTCCAGGAAACGCGACGCCGCGAACAAAGCGATCACGCCGATCGGGAGATTGACGAAGAAGATCCAGCGCCACGAGAGATCGTCGACGAACCAGCCACCCAAAATGGGACCGACGATCGGCGCGACCAGCATCGGGATGCCGACCAGTCCCATGACGCGCCCCATGCGCTCGCGTCCTGCGGCGTGGGAAAGAATGGTCATGCCAGCAGGCATGATCATGCCGCCACCGAAGCCTTGCAGCACGCGAAAGACGATCAGCGATGTCGCCGACCATGCGAGGCCGCATAGCACGGAGCCGAGCACGAACAGCGCGATGGAACCGATGTACAGGCGCTTGGTACCGAAGCGATCGGCCGCCCAGCCGGTCAGCGGGATCACCGTGGCAAGCGCCAGCATATAGCCGGTGGAAATCCACTGCGTGACCGACAGCGATGTGCCGAACGAGTGCGACAACTCGCGGATAGCGACGTTGACGATGGTGGTGTCGAGAATCGACATGAAGCTGCCGAGCACGACGACGGAAGCGATGCTCAGCAACCGGCGGTCGAGCGCCGGCGGCGCATCGGTTTTGGCGGGGGCGTTCATTCGGGTTTTTCCGGGGAGCAGTAAGAGGAGCCGGGGGGCGTAGAGAAATGCTTGCGGGTGAGCGCACCAAGGGTGGCCAAGGCACCAGCCAGGGCGGTCCGCTCTTCGTCGGAGAGCGCCTGGACAAAGCGATCTGCGGATCGGCCACGAGCGCGACCGATCTTCTCGAGCGCCTCGCGGCCCGGCTGGGCGAGACCGATGCGCTTGATGCGTCGGTCCGCGTCGTCCTCCCTTCGCGTCAGCAGACCCAGGCGGACCATGCCGTCTACGGCCCGACCGGCTGCTGGCAGCGACAGGGAAACCGTCTCGGCCAGCTCGTTCACCGCGAGGTCCGAGCCCGAGTTATCGAGGATCCACAGCATGCGCAGCTGCGAGAAGGTCAGGTCAAAACCGGCCATGACGGCGGCCACACCGGCCTGACTGTCCTTGATGATGGGCATGAGGACGCCCATGAGCTCGGCGGCGAGGGGATGCGTGTCTGGAGGTAGCTTGTGCATGGGCGCAATATTACGCCTTTAAGCAATAGTTGCAAGGTCGCAAGTATAAGTGCATACGACGCAAGGCTGATGCCGCCTTCGCACCCTCGCGCCTATGCTCGTTCCATGGCCACCGTCGATAAAGAAACCGTTCTCAGCCGCCACCGCCTGGCGCTGGATGCGACTGCCATCGGTCAGGCGATGATCGAAGGCGATATGGAGGAAGCGCGATTTCGCGCCTACCTCCTACGCAGCCAGGCCTCTGAGCTTGGCCTAGAAGATGTCGAGAAAGCCGCCCTGATGGTGGTCGTCATGCTGCCGCCCGACGAACGCCTGCCGAAGCGCGGCATCGGCCGCGCGATGCTGCGGCTCTGCGACACACTCGACGTCCGACACTAGCTGCCCTCTCCCTCTTTCATTTGAACGTAGCCAGCCACTGCAGCAGGGCGTGAGAGAGTTCGGTCCGCTGGTCGGAATACGCGTGGTCGGTCGGCAGGTGGAGTGTCGTCACCTGCTTGTCGCCCGCTTTGCGAAGGGCATTCGCAAACGCATCGTCGGCAGGGGCCAAGCCATCGTCCGACGTGATCACGAACGCCGGCCGGTTCTTGAGCGGCCCGACCATGGATTGAAACGCCCATGTTGTCGCGTGGTCAGCCAGATCCGTCGCCAGGCTTTCGGGGGTGCATCCGTTGAGCGGCGCCAGTCCTTCCTCCGCCAATGCCGCGCCCATCTTCGTGACCGCCTGGGTCCGCGAGCCCTGCTCCTTCGCCTGCATCTCGCCGAACCGGCCTGCCAGGTCAGCTGCAGAAATCATCGCTATGCCCTTGATAGCCGGGTCAGCGGCAGCGGCCTGCACGGCCATGAAGCCACCCATGCTGTGACCGACCAGCACGATGCGTGAAGGATCCAGCCGCAGTCGTTTCGCCGTTTCGGGTTGACGCAGGTAGGCGATCGCGGCCGCCACGTCCTCGATGCTGTGCGAGAAGGAGAAATCCCCCGGCGTTCCCCACGACCCACGGTAGTTGAAGAACAGAACGTCCCATCCCGCGCGGCGCATGTCCTGGGCGAGATCCAGGTTGCGTTCGTTGCCTGGAAAGCCATGCAACAGGATCACGACAGGATGCGGGCCGGCACCTGCCGCCACGTAAACCAACGCATTCATCGGCGAACCATGGCTGGGAATCTGCATGGTTTCCATCGACGCCTTTGCCGGTGCTTCCAACTTGGAAAGCAGACGATCATCGAAAGGGGCGGCGTGCGCAGATGCCATGACCAGAGACAGCAGCACGTACGTCGAGAACCGCGAAAACGCCGTCGAATGAACCTTCATTTTATTCCCTCGATTGAGATTCCTGGCACCAAGAGCGCATCGTACGTCAACGGCACCCGGCTTCGCTCCGGGTTAACGCACCGACTGTTCCACTGGCGCCCCGTCCTAGCCGGCAACACGCCATGCGCCATCTCGTTGTCGTCCTTGGCGACCAGCTCAACAGGGACTCGTCGGCCTTTGATGACTTCGATCCCGCCGCCGACCGTGTGTGGATGGCCGAGCGTAAAGGCGAGTCCGAACACGTGTGGTCGCACAAGGCCAGGAGCGCGCTTTTCCTGGCCGCCATGCGCCATTTTGCGGCCGGGCTCGACGCCGACGAGGTCCCCCTGACGTATACGCGACTCGCCGACGCCGGCCCCGACGACCTTGTCGAGCTCCTGGCATCGCAACTCCAGGACCTCAAGCCCCGCCGCCTGGTCATGGTCCGTCCCGGCGAACATCGTCTGCGCGAAGGCATCAAGGCTGTCGCGAAGGCGTGTGGCGTGGACTATGTCGAACGCCCGGACCGGCACTTTCTCGTATCCACCGATGATTTCGGCCAATGGGCCAAAGGCAAGACACAGCTTCGCATGGAGCTGTTCTACCGCTGGATGCGTCAGCGCCACGCCATCCTGCTTGATGACAACGGCCAACCCGTCGGCGGCAAGTGGAACTACGATTCAGACAACCGGGGCAGCTTTGGCCGGCAAGGTCCGGGCTGGGTGCCGCGCCCGCTGGCCTTCGCGCCCGATGCCATGACGCAGGAAGCCATCGACGATGTCGCCTCCACGTTTCCCGCTCATCCAGGCGAGCTGGGTGCGTTCGACTGGCCGGTCACGCGCGATCAGGCGCAGGACGCGCTCCTCGACTTTCTTGACAAGCGCTTGCCCGCTTTTGGTCACTGGCAGGACGCCATGTGGACCGGGGAGACGTGGCTTTACCATGCACGTCTGTCGACGTGTATGAACCTGCGGCTTCTGTCACCGATGGAAGTGATTGAGGGCGCGCTGGAACGCTTTAAGGAAGGCAAGGTCAGCTTGTCCTCTATCGAAGGATTCATCCGCCAGATTCTGGGTTGGCGCGAATTCGTGCGCGGTGTTTACTGGCTCGCTCCCGAACGACTTCTTGGTTCGAACGCGCTTCATGCCGACGCCGCCCTGCCGGATTTCTACTGGACGGGTGACACCGACATGAACTGCATGAAGGAAGTCATCGGCCAGACGCTTCGGACAGGTTATGCGCACCATATCCAGCGCTTGATGGTGACCGGCAACTTCGCCCTGCTGCTTGGGGTGACGCCAACGCTGATCCACGAGTGGTACCTCGCGATCTATGTCGATGCCGTCGAATGGGTCGAGGCTCCCAACACCCTTGGCATGAGTCAGTTCGCCGATGGCGGCCGCATGGTCTCGAAGCCTTACGCCGCCTCGGGCCGGTATATCGACCGCATGAGCAACTACTGCACGGGGTGCCGATACAAGCCTGGCGACGCTGTGGGCGACGCTGCGTGCCCGTTCACGACGTTGTACTGGGATTTCCTCGAGCGTCATCGTGCCCGCTTCTGGCATCACCCGCGTGCAGCCCTTCAGTGGCGCTCGCTGGAGCGCTTATCGGCGGACCAGACCGAGGCAATCCAGGAGCAGGCCCGCCGCCTGCGTGCGCAATGGGCGACGCGCTGAGGCTTCGCTCGGTGCCACTTCCCGCGAGTCTTCCATGACGGATGCTTGGCAGACGCTCCTGCCGCTGCTAATGTCGCGCCGTCGCCACCGCAGGCGACCGTAAGCGTTTACGTCAACCAACGCGCATCCTGTCCAGTTGCCCTCGTGGCGGCTGGTCGCTGCGTGGAGTTGATAACGTGAACCTGCTTACCTTTTTCAGGAAACCGGCGTACATCGCCGCCCTGCTCTTCCTTTTCATCAGTATTGGCGACGGCGTGATGCTGCCTTTCTTTGCCCTGTGGGCACAGAAAGACGCGGGCGTGCCGACGGCATGGATTGGCGTCCTTTTCGGCTGTTACGCCGGTGGCGAACTGCTTGCCACACCGCTTCTTGGCGGTATCGCGGATCGCCTGGGTCGACGACCTGTCCTGCTTGCTTCCACCCTGGGCGTTGGCGGCGGATTCCTGCTGTTGTCGTTCTGCCACGGCGTCATTGCGACGGCTGCCGTGCTTCTGCTGATTGGCGTCTTCGAAAGCGTGCTGCATCCGACGGCCTTCACCGTGATCGGCGATGTGGTGCCGCAGGACGAGACACGCCATTACTTTGCCGTGGCGCGTGTGCTCTCCAGTGTCGGGCGTGCCATCGGGCCGGCCCTTGGTGCGCTTCTCGTGTTGAGGTCGTTGAGCACGGTATTCGTCGGCTCCGCCGTGGCGCTCCTGATGGCCGCTGCGCTGGTGACATGCTTGCTACCCGAGACTCGCCACGTCGGCACCGCCGGGGAGGAAGACGATGACGAGGAAGGCTTCTCGGCCTTGTTGCCCGCACTTCGCGATCGCCGTCTCGGCGGCTTGCTGCTGTGCTTCATGTTGCTGGAGGTTTCGGGAAGCTGGGTCGAAACGGTCCTGCCGCTCAGCGTGCATGCCGCGGGGACGCTGACGCCTTCGGGCGTCGGCTTGCTCTTTACCTTCGGCGCCGTGCTTACGTCATTCTTTCAGATCCCCGTCACGCGGCTCACCGCTCAAATCAGTGCACGCGTACTGGTGCTCGCCAGCGCGGCGATACTGATCGTGGCCTTTGGCGTCCTTTTGGCCTCGCCGAGCCTGGTTGCGCTTGTCGCGGCGATGGCGTGCTTCTCGATGGCCGACATCTTCTGTGGGCCGCTGATTCCTTCAGCAGTGAACGAACTGGCAGCACCGAAGACGCGGGCGACGTACATGGCTGCCGTGTCGGTGGCGAACGATCTGAAAGACACCGTGGGGCCGGCTAGCGGAACGATGCTGTTCTCGGTAGCGGCCACCTTGCCCTGGGTTATCGGTATTCCGTTGGTGGGAGCCGCAGCGCTGGGCCTGGCTTCGGCGTTGTCGCGAGCACCCATCGCCGATGAATCGGCTCCAACCGAGCCTGTTTCGTAGCACCCATCGCCGATTCATCGGCGAGCCGTTCATCCGTTGATCGGCGCAATCCGCATCAAGACGGTCGCTATCGATGCAGCGCAATGTGCCGGTAGCGGCCAGTCGGCCCCTCGTAAGAAAAAAAGGAGCCCACCCGTGAGACCTCAGACTTCCTCACGCCCGCCGTGGATTTTGATTCTCACGGCCGTCGTCGTCCTGCTCCTTGGCATCGCGCTCAGCGTGCTGGGCGTCAAGCTCGTCACCCTGGGTGGATCGCTGCACTATGTCGTCTTCGGCCTGGGCCTGATCGCCGTTGCGGCATTGCTTTATGCGCAGCGACAGTCGGCCGTTTCGCTCTACGCGGTCATGCTGGTGCTCACGACCGTATGGGCGCTGTACGAGGTCGGCCTCGATTTCTGGCAACTGTTGCCCCGCCTGGACGTCTGGTTCGCGCTCGGGATCTGGCTCGCCCTGCCTTTCATTCGCCGGCCGCTGCGCGCGACATCAGCTCCGTATCCGGCGGCGTCCCTTGCGCTCGGCCTCGTCTTCCCCTTGGTCGTTGCACTGGTGAGCCTGCCCCGCGAATCGACCACGATCGAGGGCCACCTCGCGCGCGGACTCGATGCGGTCCTGCCGACGGCGGCACTGGGTCCCGGCGGCCTACCGGCCGGCGAGTGGCATGCCTATGGTGGCACCCCCTTCGGTCAACGCTATTCGCCCCTGGACCAGATCACGGCCCAGAACGTGGGTCATCTGAAAAAGGCCTGGGAGTTTCACACCGGTGACCTTCCGGGTCCCGAGGATCCCGTCGAAATCACCAACCAGGTCACCCCGCTGAAGATCGGTGACACGTTGTACGTGTGCACGCCACACAGCATTGTGATTGCCGTGGATGCGACCACCGGCAAGGAGCAGTGGCGCTTCGATCCGAAGATTCAGAGCGCGAACGGCACGTTCAAGAAGTGGGAACACATGACCTGCCGTGGCGTGTCGTATCACAACGACGCGGACTATGCGGCGTCCAGTACCGCGCCGGCGGCGGCAGCGACGACGTCAATGGCCTCGACACCGGCAACCACGGCGACCGACTGCCCGCGCCGCCTCTTCTTGCCGACCGCCGACGCGCGCCTGATCGCCCTCAATGCCGATAACGGACAGATCTGCCCCAGCTTCGGCGACAAAGGCACGATCCAGCTCCTCACCGACAATCTCGACGGCAACATGCTTCCGGGTGGTTATTACTCGACGTCGCCCCCGGCGATCACTCGCGATCTCGTCATCATCGGTGGCCACGTCAGCGACAACTATTCCACGCATGAAGCATCGGGCGTCATTCGTGCCTTCGACGTGCACGACGGCCACCTCGTGTGGAACTGGGATGCCGGCAATCCGGACGAAACCACGCCACTGCCGGCAGGCCAGCACTACACGCGCAACTCCCCGAATGTGTGGTCGGTGATGAGCGTGGATGAAAGGCTGGGCCTCGTGTACCTGCCGATGGGCAACCAGACACCGGATACCTGGGGCGGCGATCGCACGGCCGGCGCGGAGAAGTACGCAGCCGGCGTGGTTGCACTCGACATCGCCACGGGCAAGGTGCGCTGGAACTACCAGTTCACCCACCATGATCTGTGGGACAAGGATGTAAGCGCCCAGCCGACCCTCGTCGATCTGAAAACGCCCTCAGGTGTACAGCCCGCCCTCATCTCGACCAGCAAACAGGGCAGCATCTACGTGCTGAACCGGCTGACCGGACAGCCGATCATCCCCATCGACGAAGTGCCGGTCGCTCAGGGCGCGGTGCAAGGCGATCACACCTCGCCGACGCAAGCCCGGTCGCAGCTCAACTACGATCCGCCGAAGCTGACCGAAGCAGACATGTGGGGCACCACGCCCTTCGATCAGGTGATGTGCCGCATCCGCTTCAAGTCCATGCGTTATGACGGGCCATACACGCCACCCGGCGTGACCGAGACCCTCATTCATCCCGGCAATGCGGGCGTCTTCGACTGGGGTGGTATCTCAGTCGATCCGGTTCGCCAGATCGCGTTCACCAATCCCAACTCGTTCGCGTTTGTGTTTCGTCTGGTCCCCGCGGCGGAAGTCGCACGTCGTGAGGCGTCGACCAACGAGAGTTCGGGCGTCCACCCCGATACGGGCGCACCGTACGGCGTCGAGATCTCCCCGCTTCTCAGCGCGCTCGGCATCCCGTGCCAGGCGCCGCCCTGGGGATGGGTGTCGGCGGTGGACCTGACCACGGGCAAGATCATCTGGAAACACAAGAACGGCACCACCCGTGACAGCGCGCCATTCGGCATTCCGCTGCCGCTCGGCGTGCCCGGCCAGGGTGGCACGCTCATCACGGCCGGCGGCATTGCGTTCTTCGGCGCCACGCTCGACTCCTATCTGCGTGCGTATGACGTCACCGATGGTCGCCAGCTCTGGAGTAGCCGACTGCCTGCGGGTGGCCAGGCGACGCCGATGAGCTTCAAGGGCAAGGATGGCCGCCAGTACATCGTCATCATGGCCGGTGGCCATGGTTCGCTCGGAACGAAGATGGGTGATTCCGTGATGGCGTACGCACTACCCGCGCCTTAAATACCCAAATTTGCAAATACACCCAAAATACCCCAACCTCCGCGGGATGCCACAGGGCGCGCCGTCGTCGATCGGAGGTTGGGGATGTTTGCTTTTCAAGGGCCGTTTGGCCGTCTTGCCGGGTATTCGGCAGCCGTGGGGCTGCTGGCCCTTTCCCTGCAGGCGCCGGCCGCATCGACACCCCCGCATGCACACACCATCACCTACGACCACTACTCGCTGAGTATCGACGGCAAGCCGACCTACCTCTGGTCGGGATCCTTCCACTATTGGCGCCTGCCCTCGCCGGATCTGTGGGCCGATGTCCTGCAGAAGATGAAAGCCGCGGGCTTCAACGCCGTGGAAATCTACTTCGACTGGGGTTACCACTCGCCCAAACGCGGGGTCTATGACTTCGCGGGCATCCGCGATGTCGACCGTCTTCTGGACATGGCGCGGGACGCAGGCATTTACGTCATTGCCCGTCCGGGCCCGTACATCAACGCGGAAACCGACGCGGGCGGCTTTCCTGGCTGGCTGGTCACGACGGCCGGCAAGCCCCGGTCCACCGCACCGGACTACACCGCCGCCTATCGCGAGTGGATGACGCAGATCGATCGGATCCTCGCGCGTCATCAGTTCACCGATGGCCGTGGCACCGTGCTGCTTTATCAGGTCGAGAACGAGCTTTACGACGATTCCGCCGATAGCCGCCGCTACATGCAGGACATCGAAGACAAGGCGCACGCCGATGGCATCACCGTGCCACTGATCGGCAACCACAACGATAACTTCTTCACTGGCGTCGGCGCCGTCGACATGCCCGGCTACGACTCCTATCCGGCGGACTTCGACTGCACGCGTCCCGAGCGCTGGAACGGTGTGTACGACTTTGCAAGCGAACGAAAGCGCCTGACTCACTCGCCGCTGTTCTTCCCGGAATTCCAGGGAGGCGCGTTCGACGTCTGGGGTGGTCCCGGCTATGAAGCCTGCCGCAAGCTCACCGGCCCGGACTTCGAGCGCGTGTTCTACGAGTCGAACATCGCCGCCGGCTCGACCATGCAGAACTTCTACATGACCTACGGCGGGATCAATTGGGGCTGGCTGTCGTCGCCGGGCGTTTACACTTCGTACGACTACGGCGCACCGATCACGGCAAACCGGATTCTCACCAACAAGTACGACCAGCAGAAGCTCATCGGTTACATGACACACGCCGTCGCGCCGCTCGCGCGGACCGATGCCGTCGCGACATCCGTGCCGGACAACCCGCGCCTTCGCGTCAACGCCCGCGTCAATCCGGAGGACGGCACTCGCTTCTACATCCTGCGGCACGCCGACGCGGCGGATACGTCGAACGACACCACGCACCTCCGCGTCACCCTGGGCAAGACGGGCGATACGACGATTCCACTGCAGGCGGGCACCGCGATCCGTATCAACGGCCGCGATTCGAAGATGCTTCTCGCCAACTACCGCTTCGGCAGGCAGGACCTGGCGTATTCGACGTCCGAGCTGATGACGCAGCTGCGCATGGGCGACCGCGATGTCGCGCTGCTTTACGGCCGGCACGATGAAGACGGTGAAACAGTGTTGCGCTATTCGACCGAGCCCACGACACGCGTGATCGATGGCAACGTCACCGCGCACTGGGACGCGGCCACGCACATGCTCCGCCTCAACTATCGCCATGACGGACTGGCGCGAGTCACTATCGGCCAGGGCGAGACATCCCTGCTGTTGCTGATCGGCGACAACGAGACGGCGAAGCACTTCTGGCAGCTGGATACGTCAACGGGACCTGTCCTCGTGCGCGGCCCTTACCTCGCGCGGACCGCCACTGGCGAGGGCGAGCAGTTGGCTCTTACCGGCGACACCGACAAGGCCGGTGACATCGAGGTGTTCGCTGGCCCGGGTATCCATGGTTTTACGTGGAATGGGGCGCCCGTGACAGCGAAGGTCACGGCCTCCTCAAGCCTGCAAGGCCATATCGACGGTCCGCAACCTGTGTCGCTGCCGAGCCTCACAGCCTGGCGTATCAGCGAGGCCGCGCCGGAAATCGCACCGACCTTCGACGATAGCGGCTGGACGGCCACCGACCGCACCACCACGCCCAATCCCTACTGGAATCACGAGCTGCCGATCCTGGACAGCGACGACTACGACTTCCATCACGGCAACGTGTGGTATCGCGGCCATTTCACGGCCACTGGCAAGGAAACCGCCATCCTCCTCGCTGCCAACACCGGTGTGCACCTGGGCAACCACGGCATCTTCACCGCCTGGCTCAATGGCCACTTCCTCGGTAACAACCCGAGCGGCGCGCAGCAGTTCCCCATCGACCCCAGCTGGCTCAAGACAGGTGGCGACAATATCGTCTCCGTGCTGGTCGACAACACAGGACACCTCCAGGAAGAACACAGTGGCAGCTTCCGCGAACCGCGAGGCCTCATCGCTGCCACGTTCGCGGGTGCACCCACCGGGATCCGCTGGAAGATCCAGGGCAACGTCGGCGGTGAAAACCTGCCGGATCCGGTCCGCGGGCCGTTCAACGCCGGCGGCCTCTATGGCGAACGGATGGGCTGGCAGCTACCCGGCTTCGCGGACGAACGCTGGGCGACGACCACCCTGCCCCGCGCAACGGATAAGCCCGGCGTCGACTGGTATCGCACTCGCTTCCACCTGGATATTCCCGCGGGCCAGGACGTGCCCATCGCCTTGCGCATCCACGACATCGCGCCGCATCACTATCGCGCGATCATCTTCATCAATGGCTGGCAGATGGGGCGTTACATCAGCGACGTTGGTCCGCAGACCGACTTCGAACTGCCGGCGGGGCTGCTGAACCCGCACGGAGACAACACCGTCGCCATCGCTTCGTGGAGTACGGCGCAGGACGGTGGATTGGGCGAGGTGTCGCTGGTGATGCAGGGCAACTACCGAAGTGCACTGGACCCGAAGCCGGTCGCGGCGCCGGACTATCAGCAAGTGACGAAGGCACAGAAGGCCTCGCTCAAGCCCGGCGCGACGAACTGACCCGATCGCGCGGGATCAGGCTCCCAGCCATGCCTCGAGGACGACGGCATGGTTGATCGCGGGATCGTGTGCCCCGTAGACCAGCGTCACCTTGCGCTTCTTCACCAGCGCGCGCAGTTCCGCCACCGCCGGATTGTGCTCGAGCTCGTGCCGGTACTTTTCGGCAAAGGCGTCGAAACGGTCTTCGCGATGATCGAACCAGGTTCGCAACGTCGGCGTCGGCGCGATCTCCTTGAGCCAGAGGTCGACGGCCGCCTTCTCCTTGGTCAGGCCACGGGGCCAGAGCCGGTCGACCAGGACGCGCATGCCATCACGAGGCGATGGCTCTTCGTAGACGCGCTTGACGGATAAGTTGGGCATGGCATCAACTCCATGGGAGTGAACCCATTATGGCGCTGGCGACGTTGATTAACGCGGGGAAGTAACCCGGCTCATATAACGGCTGCCAAGCCACGCTGCGCAGAGCGGAAACAGCAGGTAGCGGGACGTCATCGACAGGATCTGAGAAATCAGGCCGTAGGAACCGTTGATCGCATCACCGCTGAAGAACGAGAAATACCAGAAGGCGGTAAAGGCGATGAAGAGGACGCCATTGGGCAGCGACCCGGCGGTGATCGTCTCGTAGACCTGCGCCAGCATCCGCGTCAGGAAGTGCCATGTCACCCAGGCAGACACCGCCATGACGAAGGGAAACAGGAGCCATGTCGAGATGCCAAGGCCTTTCGCGGCGAGTGCAATGTCCGCGTGCGTGGTCAGCGCCCGGAGGGGCACATAGCTCCAGACATTCGCTGCGCACATGAGCGACAGCCAGTAGAGGAACATCACCGGATACCGCCGGGACCTGACCGAGGACGTCGAGATCAGGGCGTAGATAAGGAAATAAAGCAGGCCGTTCCCAACGAAGGGGCCTGCCAGCGCAATGACCGCTGCACTCGGGCCGTGCCCGCTCGCGAAGATCGGGTTATAGCTCACGTTGTCCGAAACGTCGCCCAGCAAGATGACGTTAGAAACAGTCGCTGCGCCGTAGTCGACATCGAATGGTTTCGCCATCCAGCCCAGCGACCAGGCAGTCAACGTGTGTGCGTATTCATGCGTGAGGTAGGCCACCGCATGAGCGACAAGCGCGAAAAGCGTCGTGACCAGGGCGAAGATGATGCTCTTGCGCCCAAGGCGGGTCGCATCCGAACGCAAGTCTTGATCCACGGCAACGCCTTCTGACGATGGGATGATCCAACAGGGGCCAACATGGTTGGCCTCGGCGGATCATCCCACACTCATCATGCCTCGGACGTCACCGCCACATGTGCCTCGGAACGATCCCGCATACTGACGAAGATCATCGCCGCCGCCACGAGTAGCACCGCACCGGCGCCGACGAACACGCCCGACGCACCGGCCCGATCGAACACCAGGCCGCCCGCTGCTGCGCCCAGCGTGATGGCGAACTGCACCGCTGCCACGATCAGGCCGCCACCGCTTTCGGCTTCATCGGGAACGGTCTTCGTGATCCATGTCGTCCACGCCACCGGCACGGCGCCGAAGGCCATGCCCCACAGCGCGACGAGCAGCGCGTCAGCCATCGGGGCGCGACCCAGGGCCACCAACGCCAGGGCGATCGCACCCATCGCCAGGGGCATCAGCAAGAGGGTCATGCGAAGGCTGCGCTCGAGGACGAAGCCCGCGAGCGACGTACCGATGAAATTGGCGACGCCGAAGCCGAGCAGGATCACCGACAGCCCGTTCACGCCCACGCCCGTCACGACTTCGAGGAAGGGCCGCAGATACGTGAAGAACGCGAAGTGCCCGGTGAACACGAGGAGCACCGAGATCATGCCTGCGCGCATGACAGGGCGCTTCATGACTTCGACCAGCGTACCCATCCGCGCCGAACCGGTAGGCGCCATCTTCGGCAACACGACAAGCTGCCAGAAAAAGGCGAGTACACCGATGACCGTCGCGATCAGAAAAACGTTGCGCCAGCCGATGAGATGACCGAAGTAGCTACCCAGCGGTGCGGCGGCCACGGTAGCGACGGATACGCCGCTGAAGATGATCGACAGCGCCCGCGGCACCATCGCCTCGGGCACCAGACGCATGGCGACGGCCGCGGACATCGTCCAGAAACCGCCGATGGCAATGCCCAGCAGCACGCGCCCCACCAGCACCAGCGCCAGCGTCGGCGCAAAGGCAACGAGCAGGTTGGAGGCAACCAGCAGCACCGAGAACGAAAGCAGAACCGTCCGCCTGTCCGTGTTGCGAGTCAGTACCGAGATCACCAGGCTCGTGACCAGGGCGATCGCCGCTGTCGCGGTCACCGTCTGCCCTGCCATGCCTTCGGTCACGCCCAGACTGGCCGCCATGGGGGTCAGCAGGCTGGCGGGCAGGAATTCAGCGGTAATCAGGGCGAAGACGCCCAGGGTCACCGCGAAGACCGCGCCCCAGGCGGGCCGCTCCGTTACTGCCAGCGTGTCGCCGGTTTCCGCACTAGCCGTCATGTCGCTTCCCGTCCAACAAAGGAAAGGGAGCATGGTAGGCGGGTCAGGCCGGACGGTATATGATGCCAAGTCCTTAATACTTGATCGTGCGTCCGGACTTATGACTCTCCCCGCGTTTGCAGACGAATCGGATGCAGCCAGCGAGCTGTTGCTGGGGATGCGCCTGGTCGGCGTGAAATATCGGCGCATCGAGCTTGCACGGCCGTTCGGTGTCGGGTTCAAAGGCGAGCCGGGGCATGCCCAGTTTCATTTCGTCGGCCGTGGTCCCGTGCTCCTGCGAACCCATGACGACAGGGTGCTCTCGCTCGAGACCGGCGACGCCGTCCTGCTGCCGCAAGGCCGTCCGCATGTGTTGCTCTCGTCCGCAGACATACCGTCGCGGGATGTCACGGACTTTCTGGCCACGCCGCTGTGCAACAGCGTCGCCGACATTCATCCTGAGTGCGAAGCGAGTGCGCGCGCCTCAGGCGCACTGATCTTCAGCGGATGCATGGAATTCGAACTCGGCGGCATGCAGCCACTCGTCGCAGCGATGCCCGACGTGATGCTTGTCGGCACGCTGCTCGACCGTTATCCGGAGCTGCGTCCCATGCTTGACGCCATGGAACGTGAGTCCTGTCATAGGCGCGCCGGTTTCGCCGGCATTCTCGCCCGGCTGGCCGACGTGGTCTCCGCGATTATCGTGCGCGGCTGGGTCGAATCGGGCTGTGGCGATGCCTCCGGCTGGCTGAAAGGGCTCCGTGACCCACGCCTGGGTAAGGCCATCGTTGCCATGCATCGCGAGCCTGGCCGCAACTGGACCGTCGCCGAGCTCGCCGATGAAATGGGCAGTTCGCGTTCGGTATTCGCCGAGCGCTTCTTCACCGTCACCGGCATGACCCCGGTGCGCTACCTCACCGAACTTCGCATGCGGCTGGCGGCCCAGTGGATCGGACGCGACGAGGCCACGATCGAGAGCGTGGCGTTCCAGCTGGGGTATGGCTCCCTGGCCGCCTTCAGCCGGGCGTTCAAGCGGGTGATCGGCGAGCCGCCGGGGGCCATGAGGCAGGCGGCCAAGTGAGCGCCAGGCTTTAATAAGGTTCATCGCGGAATCCCGGGGACGCCGAAGGCGGTGAGGCGCAGAGCCTTCGGCGTGTAGACGTGGCGGCGCAGAGCCTTCGGTGCGCAGGCGTAGCGGCGCAGAGCCTTCGGTGCCCACCCCTGAGGTTCGTGCGGGTCGAGCCGACGAAGCAACGCCGCTTCGGCTGCTGGCTCGTCGGCATCGCCAAACGGTCGACCCCAGCGCGCTGAGATCGTCCGCGCAAGGCTGCGCAATGGTGAGGACAACGCTCGCCACGCCGGAAATGACGTATCTGCACGTTCGCCGTACCTGCCGGCTTCGGCGGCAACTCCCACGACTCTCCTTCCAGCTGACCGTATCGTCGTGAGAGACCTTGGTGTCCACCCTCGAGGCGAGTTCCGCACAAGTGGAGCGGCCGTAGGCCAATAAGAACAGGGGCCGCGTGAGCGGCCTTCCGTTTCGAACGCGGAGGACGTGTCTGAGCAGCGAGGGTGGGCACCAAGGTCTCCCCGCGAGACGCCCAAGTGTACGAGGCGACGGCGAAGCCGAGCCCGCGAAGCCGAAGGCGAGCCATGTGCGAGGTGCGAGTTGCGAGTTGCGAGTTGCGAAAGAATGCCCCGCCCGAAACCCGAGCGCCCGGACCCCGGTAATCCGCGAAGAACCTTTAATAAGCCATCGCCTTATTAAGGGTTATCGACTTATCCTTTAATAAGCCCTAGGCTTATTCAACCTTACCAAGGGTCGCACCCCGTGCGCCGACAGGATCTTTCCCCTACTCGACAGCGCAGCCTCGTCAAATGTGACGAGCCGCGATCGCACTGCCATGCCCTCGTTCCACCTGCGACGCCTCGGATATTGCCGTCCTCTGGCCGCGTAGCGTCAGCCATCGGCCGGGCCCACGAGGCACTCGGACGCCTTCAGGACGCCGTCGCTCATCTGCCCAACACCGAACTGATTACGCGTTCGCTTGCACGTCGCGAAGCCGTGCAGAGCTCTCAGATCGAAGGAACGCGGACGCAGCTATCCGAGCTCCTGGAATATGAGGCCACCCAAGGTGCCGAAGGGGCAACTGCCGATGCCCGGGTGACGGAACGCTACGTCGTCGCGCTCAAGGACGGACTGGACTCGCTAAAACCGCCAGCGACTGCCGGCCTGACTCTCGATGTCGTCAGACGCCTGCACCTTACCCTGATGGAAGACGCGCAGCCCCACGTCCGGCCGGGCCAGTGGCGGGATACGCAAGCATGGATCGGCTCAGGACGAATCGAGGATGCGACCTTCGTCCCGCCGCCGCCTGGGAACATTGAGGCGTGCATGCGAGAGCTGGAACTGTCAATGCTTAGGTATGAGAGAAACGAAGACGAACACTATGAACTCGGCATCGTCGCTCGCCTTGCCATTACGCATGCGCAGTTCGAAACCATCCATCCGTTCGCCGACGGTAACGGACGCGTCGGTCGCCTGCTCATGCCCCTCATGTTGGCTGAAGCGAACTATCCGCCACTCTATCTTTCTGGCTTTCTCCTGAAGCATCGCCATGCGTACTACAACAGCCTCGCAGGGGTGCAGCTGAAGGAACATTGGGACGCATGGGTCGAGTTCCTGTCCAACGCGGTGGTGGGCGCGTGTGACACGTCGCTCGCTATCGCGCGTGACATGAACCGCATTGTCGAGGGATGGCTTGACGCGCTCTCCGACATTCGCGTTGACTCGGTCGTTCACAAGCTGCCTAATTTTCTGCTTGGACATCCCGTGACGAGCGTAACCGAGGTGGCTGCACTCCTTGGGTCGTCGTTCCCGACGGCGTCCAAAGCGGTGGAGCTGCTTGTCCATCGCGGCATCCTCCAGGATCGCTATCCCGAACGAAAGCGCAACCGGATCTTCCACGCGTCGGAACTGCTGACCCGGCTCGAACGCAATTGACCCGCGATCAATGGATCGAGGCGTCCGCATGTCATCGATCGGGGAAGCCGCCGCCCCCGTTACGTCGGAACGAAGACCACCCTTGCCTTACCGCCGTCGTGATCCCAGGCCGTCTGGACGTCTGATAGCGGAAGCACCCGCGTGGCGATCCGGAGGTTCGCCGGAACCGCTGCGGCGAAGACGTGCCCCACGGCAGCAAGCAGATCGGGCAACGGCACGCTCTTGATCCCGCTACCCATCAGCACGATGGCCGATGATCGCAGTGCGGCGCTGGGCAAGGTGATGTCCGCGCCACTGGAACTGCCCACCTGCACGAAACGCACGGGCCGCGCGTCTTCGACCGTCTTCGCGACCGCAGCGATGATGGTCTGGGCGCTCTTTCCCCAGAGGTAATCGACGACCACATCGACACCCTCCTTGCATTGCTCCCGGATGGCCTCTTCAAACCGGGAAGAACCGTCGGGACCGGTCCCATCCAGATGCATCGGAATCACGACATCGGCGCCCAGCGCTTTCACGGAAGCCAGCGCTGCTTCGTCGCGTGCCGTCGCAATGACCTTCCCTGCGCCGAGATGCTTTGCCAGCTGTACGGCCAGCCGTCCGGCAATGCCGGTGGCGCCGTTGATGATCACGGTGTCGCCCTGTTTGAGCTGTGCGCGGTGAACAAGAGCCGCCCAGGCAGACATGCCGGGATTGGCCAGGGCGGCGGCAGCGATGTCGTCGATGCCTTCGGGCACCGGAATGCAATGGCCAGCGCGTACACGAGTCACCTCGGCCATGGCGCCAAAGGGCGCGCCAGGCAGAATGAAGTACACGCGACGACCGTCCTGCGTCACGCCGACGCCGTCCGAGCCGGCGATCGCGGGAAGCGAAGCGCTGGCGCTGTAGTGCGCGCCAGACGCACGCGCCTTGGTGAAGTGCGTGAGCGCCGCCGCTTTCACGGTGATCAGTTCTTCGCCCGCCTTGGCGGCGGGCGCTTCGAAATCGGCGAACACGGGCGGCTTGCCCGCTTCGTAGACAACGGCAGCTTTCATGGGTGCTCCGAATAATCTAACATTGTTAGAGCAACTCTAATCATGTTAGATTCGGTTTGCAACCCCCCGGAGGCCCGCCCCCATGAAAGTGAATCGCGACATCATCGTGCAGGCCGCCTTGCGCCTTCTCGACGACACGGGCTTGGAAGACCTCACGCTGCGCAAGCTGGCCCAGTCCCTGGATATCCAGGCGCCTACCCTCTACTGGCACTTCAAGAGCAAGGACGCGCTGATCGACGAGATGGCTACGCTCGTGCTGGTCGGCGGCGCCGACCACCTGGTGCCGGAAACGCCCTCCGACGATTGGCGGGTGTGGGTCGCCACGTTCGGGCACGGCCTGCGCAAGACGCTGCTGGCCTATCGTGACGGCGGCCGCATGATTGCCGGCACGCGCCTCACCAACACGCTGTTCCAGGAAACCGCCGAGCGTATCGGTGGTCACCTCACGCAGGCGGGCTTCACGACGCGCCAGGCCGTCACCTTGCTGAGCGCGGTCTACACTTTTGCCGTCAGCTTCGTCATCGAAGAACAGGCCGTGTTCCCGAAGCCGGGCGAGCGCTCGCCGGCGTATGACATCGAAGTGAGGAAGACGCAGCTGGATCCCGATGCCTTCCCGCTGCTTCGCGAAGCCGGCGAGGTGCTGTTCGATCGGTTCGACCAGCGGTTCGATGAGAGTATCGACCTCATGCTTCGCGGTGCGGCAACGCTGCTACAGCGATAAGCTTCGTCGTACCGCGGTCGATAGCGGCGACCTGATACGGAGCGACACGATGCCTTTTCGTTTTGCCTTCTCGACATTCGCCATTTGCGCCGCGATGTGCGCGTCAGCACGCGCACCGGCCACCGAGCATCCCGGCAGCCTTCCTGCCGACCTGCCCGCTTACATCGACCGCGTTCGCTCCACCTTCAACGTTCCCGGCATTGCCGTGGCGGTGATCAAGGACGGTAAGGTCGTGTTCGAGCAAGGCTCCGGCCTGCGCGACGTGGAAAAGCACCTGTCGGTCGACATCCACACGAAGTTCTGCATCGCATCGAATACCAAATCCGTCACGGCGACCGCCATCGAGATGCTGGCCGAGCGCGGCAAGCTGCATATGGATGACCGGGTGATCGACCACCTGCCCTGGTTCCGCATGGCCGAGCCCTATGCCACGCACGACATGCGTATCCGTGACCTGCTTGCCCACCGCAGCGGACTCGGGCCCCATGCGGGCGACCTCCTCTTCCTCCCGTCCACGCACTACAGCACGCGCGAGGTGGTAGAGCACCTCGCGAACCTGCCTTTGGCTACCGGCTTCCGCGAAACCTTTGCCTACGAGAACATCATGTTCGCCGTGGCCACGCTGATCGTCGAGCACGCCTCCGGCGAACGTTATGCCGACTTCATTCGTGCGCAGATATTCGCCCCGCTGGGCATGAGCGATGCGTTGATCGACGGCTCCGAACTCCAGCCAACGGATGACGTGGCGACCTCCTATATGCCGGAGGCGGACGGCCGACTCGGCGCCGTGCCTACGCTGGTGTGGAAGAACAATGCCGGCGCCGCAGGCATCTACGCGAGCATCGACGACATGGCGCGCTGGGCGGGAACCCAGTTGAGCCAGGGCGTGTTGCCGCAGCCAAAGGGCGCGCAAGCGCGGCTATTCAGCGCGGCAACGCAGGCCGACATGTTTACGATGGTGACGCCGATTCCGATCGACGCGCCATCAGTCCCGGCACTGGCTGCAGCCCAGCCGAACACGTTCGGCTACGCCGCCGGCTGGTTCGTCTCGGATTTCCGCGGCCAGCACATGGTCTGGCACACCGGGGGCTTCCCGGGCACCGTGTCCGAGACGACCTTGTTGCCCTCCCTCGGCCTCGCCGTGGTCGTGCTGACCAACCAGGAATCCGAAGAGGCCTTCAACGCGATTACCTTCCACGTCGCGGACGGCTATCTCGGCAGGCACGATACCGACTGGATCGCGGCGTACTGGGCGTCCGCAAAGAAGCGCGCCGAGCGCCTTGCTGCCGACGATGCGATGCATGGCGCACGCCCCCTGCCCTTGCTCCAGCCGACCCTTCCCCTCACAGCGTATGCGAGGCGCTATCGGGACAACTGGTACGGGATCGTGAACGTCGCCGTCGACGGCGACACGCTTCGTGTTCACTTTGCCGAGTCATCGCGCCTCGACGGCACGGCCGAGCCCTGGCACGGCGACACCTTCCGGATCCGATGGGACGACCGCACGCTGCACGCCGACGCTTTCATCGACTTCGCTCCCGATGGACACGGCGGCATCCGTCGCGCCACGATGCACAGGGCATCGGCCCGCACCGCGCCAGCCTACGATTTCCAGGACCTCGACCTGCGTCCCCAATGACACCGCTGAGCTCGCTCCTCGAAGATGTCCGTGCGTGCACGCTGTGTGCCGCCCGCCTGCCGCTGGGCCCGCGGCCAGTCGTGCAGATGTCCGCGTCGTCCCGCATCCTCATCGCCGGTCAGGCGCCGGGTCGGAAGGTGCATGAAACCGGTCTGCCGTTCAATGACGTCAGCGGTGACAGGTTGCGCCAGTGGCTGGGTATCTCGCGCGAGACGTTCTACGACGAGACGAAACTGGCGATCCTCGGCATGGGATTCTGCTTTCCCGGAACAGGCAAGTCCGGCGACCTTCCGCCTCGTCCCGAATGCGCGCCGGCGTGGCGCGCGCCCTTGCTCGCCCATCTGAAGAATGTGCAACTCACCCTGGTGCTCGGGCAATACGCGATGGCCTACCACCTGCCCGGCCGCGGCAAGACGCTCACGGAAGTCGTCACCGGATGGCGGCGCGACTGGCCGTTGATCGTACCGTTGCCTCACCCGAGTCCACGCAATCAGGCATGGCTCAAGCGCAATCCGTGGTTCGAGCAGGAACTGTTACCGGTGCTGAAGATACGCGTGGCCGAGGTACTCGGCGACACGGCCTGATCCGGCGGATCAGGCCTGGAACAGGCTGATCTGCGCCGTCGTGAGGTTGGCGAAGCTATCGCCCAGAGGCCCGAGGATCGCGTCCGCGATCGGCTGTAACTGGCTGGTGAGGTAATGCTCGTAATCGATACGTGACTCACGCGACTCGAGCGGCTCGGGCCCGTTACGCGTCATCACGTAGCTGATCCAGCCACCATTCTGGTACTGCAGCGGACGCTGGCGGCGCGCATTGTAGTCGTCGGCCATGCGTGCCGCTCGCACCTGCGGGGGCGTATTGCTCTGGTAGTCGATCAGTTTGCCGCGCAGGCGCTTGCGATAGACGAGAAGGTCGTCGAATTTGCCAGCGAGCAGGCCTCGCGTGTAATCGCGAATAAACGCGGCATACGGCTGTTCCTTGAAGATCAGCAGGTACAGCGCCTGCTGAAACTTCTGCGCCAGCGGCGTCCAGTCGCTGCGCACGGTTTCCAGTCCGCGATAAACGACCTCTTCTTCGCCGTTCTCCGAGACGACCAGCCCGGCGTAGCGCTTCTTGCTGCCCAACTCACTACCGCGGATGGTCGGCATGAAGAATCGCTGGTAGTGCGTGTCGAACTCGATCTCGAGCTTGCTCTCCAGGCCGAAGGTTTCGGATAGATGCTGGTCCCACCACCGGTTCACGCGCTCCACGAGATGGTCGGCGATGGTGGACGCCTCGGCTTCGCTGCGGCGCTGCTTCAGCCAGATGAAGATCGAGTCCGTGTCGCCGTAGATGACCTCATAGCCTTCGGCCTCGACCAGTTCGCGCGTGCGACGCATCACATCGTGACCTCGCAAGGTGACCGCCGAGACGAGCTCCGGATCGAAGAAGCGGCAATTCGGGGCGCCGAGCACGCCGACAAACGAGTTCATCAGCAGCTTCAGCGATTGCGACTGTGCCTGGTTACCTTGTCGCTTCGCCTCGTCGCGACGCTCCCACAACTGGGTGACGATCGCAGGCAGGCAATGCCGGGTGCGGGAGAAGAATCGTCCATGAACACCGGGCACAGCCGCCAACGACGAGGTATCGAGGGCGCCTTCGGCCAATCCTACGGGGTCCACCAGAAAGCTACGGATGATCGATGGATAAAGGCTCTTGAAGTCCAGCACGAGGACGGAGTCGTACAGCCCTGGCCGGGAGTTCATCACGAAGCCGCCGGGAAACGCTTTTTCCGCAATGTCACCGACATTCGGCGCGACGTACCCTTCCCGGTGCATGCGCGGCAGGTACTGGTGGTCGAACGCGGCAATGGAGCCACCGAAGTGATCGGCCTGAAGGCCGGTCACGTGCGCGCGTTCCAGCAAGAAGTCGAAGAGCTTCGCCTTGGCGAAGATCCGCGTGACCAGTTCGCAGTCTTTGAGGTTGTAGCGCGCGAGTGCGACTTTGTCCTCGTGGAAACGTCGTTCGATCTCGGCCATGCGATGGTAAGGGTCATCGATGGACTTGCCCTCGCCGAGCATGTTCTGAGCGACATTCTCGAGACTGTAGGACGAGAAGCTCCATTGTGCCGAGCGCACCGCTTCGATGCCGTCGATCACCAGACGTCCCGCCATGGGGGCGAAAAGGAAACCTTCCCGCCGGGAATGACCCCGCCACTCAACCGCCTGTGCACCGCGCCCCAGTAACAGAGGAATGCCGTACTTATCCGCGTGCGACTGAAGCAGGCGCAGATCGAACTGCACGAGGCTCCATCCGATGACGGCGTCCGGATCGTGTTCGGCAAACCAGGCATTCAGCCGGCGGATGATCTGCGCGGGATCGGTGACGTACTCGAGATCGAAGTCGTCAGGCGGCGCAGCGTCCGCCGCGGGCTCGCCCAGCATGACCACCTGCCGCTTTCCGCAACCCTCCAGGGCGAGGGAGTAGAGGTCGCCCTCGGCGCTGGTCTCGATGTCGAGCGATACCACGCGTAACGACGGCCGGTAGTCGGCGACGGGCCTGAGTTTCGGATCCAGGATGGCGTCGCCCTCTTCCACACCGCCCTCCACGCTGACCGCGGCGGTGATGAAGCGCTCCATCATGTAGCGCTCGGGCGGGCGTATATCGGCTTCGTACAGCGGAACACCCCGCTCCTTCAGCCGTTTCTCCAGCAACATCATCTGCCGGTGGCTGCGGGCATACAGGCCCAGCACCGGCTCCTGCTTAAAGGTTTTCAGCGGTAGTGGACGTATCTCCACCGAGGCCACCCTGCGCGCGACGCCCTCGATGTCCGCCTGCTGCGACGCCCTGGCGAAGGCGACCGACTGCTGCGCTGTCATCACGACCCGTTTCGGCCCCTTGTCGGTGGCCAGCCAGAACTCGACATCGGTGCCGTGCCCCGTGTCCCGCCAATGGCGGGTAAGGATGAAACCCTGTCGGGTCGGGGAGGTCACTGCGGGATCCTGTCGATAGCTGCGAGGCCGCTGCCAGGGGTGAATTGTGCCATTCCTTCGAGGGAATAAGTCCTATTCCCCCGGCGCCACTACTCGCGTGGCGCGAGTGCCCCACTTCGTATTTCACCATCCCATCGTTTCATCCATCGAGGCTTCACATCATGAGCAAACTCACAGGCAAGGTCGCTGTCGTTACCGGCGCATCCAAGGGTATCGGCGCCGAGATCGCCAAGTCGCTGGCCGCCGAAGGCGCGTCGGTCGTCGTCAACTACGCGTCGAGCAAGGCCGGCGCGGATGCCGTTGTCGACGCCATCACCAAGGCGGGCGGCAAGGCTGTCGCCGTCGGCGGCGACGTAAGCAAGGCCGCCCAGGCGCAGGCCCTGGTCGAGGCGGCCGTGTCGAACTTCGGCAGGCTCGATATCGTGGTGAACAATTCAGGTGTCTACAAGTTCGCTCCGATCGAAGCCTTCGACGATGAGCACTTCGACAGCCACTTCAACGTCAACGTGCGCGGCACCTTGCTGGTCACGCAGGCCGCGATGAAGTACCTGCCCGAAGGTGGCAGCATCATCAATATCGGTTCGGGCGTGAGCAGCATGACGCCGCCGCAGTCGGTGATCTACACCGCGACCAAGGGTGCATTGGATGCCATCACCGGCGTGCTTGCCAAGGAACTGGGACCGCGCAAGATCCGCGTCAACTCGCTCAACCCGGGTATCGTCGAGACCGAAGGCACCCACACCGGCAACATCATCGGTTCGGAGCTGGATACATTCCTGGTCTCGCAGACGCCGCTGGGTCGCATCGGCCATGTCGACGACATCGCACCGGTAGCGGTGTTCCTCGCTTCCGACGATGCGCGCTGGGTCACCGGTGAGATCATTGTCGTCTCAGGCGGCCTGCGCTAACCACCGCAGGATCACTCCGACAGGCTCAGCTCCGGAATGGAGCTGAACCTGGCGGCCAGGAACTCAGTGAAGACCTGGGCTTTCCGGGTCTGTCGACGACCTGCCGGCGACACTGCGCTGATCGGAAAGGCGGGCGGCGAGTAGCCAGCCAGCACCTGCTGCAAGCGCCCCTCGGCAATATCCCGCGCGTACAGCCAACCCGGGTTGTGCCCCATCCCGAGCCCGGCAAGTACCGAGCCCCGGATGTGTTCGGCATCGTTGGTACGTATCACCGGTTTGCCGTCGACGACGAGGGGTCCGCCGTTCTCTGCGAACCGCCAGGCGCGCGAGGCGCCCTGGAACATGAAGACCACGCAAGGCATCGTTTCGATGTCGCGTGGATGCTGGGGAACGCCGTAACGCTCGAAGTAGGCAGGTGTACCCACCGTCGCGAAGCGAACCCCACCGATGCGTCGCGCCACCAGCGACGAGTCGGACAATGCGCCGATGCGGATCGCCACATCGATACCGTCTTCGACAAGATTGGCGTGACGTTCGGAGATGTCGAAGTCGATCGTCATCTCTGGATAGAGGGCGAAGAACTCCGGGAGGTAGGGCAGGACGAAAAAACGTCCGAAAGCCGCCGAGATAGCCACGCGCAACACGCCCGTCGGAGCGACCTGCGCATGCCCTACCCTGGCTTCAGCAGCATCCACGGCCTCGATGAGCTGGAGGATGGACTCGTAGTACTGCTGGCCAGCCTCCGTGACGCTGAGGCCGCGGGTGGTCCGGCGCAGCAACTGCACGCCCAGCCGCGATTCAATCGCGGCGATCTGCTTGCTGACCGTGGATTGGGAAACGCCGCTCGAGATCGCGGCCTTCGAAAAACTGCCGGAATCGGCTACCCGCACGAACAACTGCATGGCATCAAGCCGATCCATAAGTGCTCCGCATCGGGTTCATGAACGTACCGGGCCCCGCTGACTCAATCTACGGCAGGCATGGCAAGGCTGCCAGCCTCGAGGCTGCTCGGATGAACCCGGTACTTTGCACCCGTCCGTTCACGGCGAGAAGCCCTGGAACGGACTAACATCCATGCGGCCATCGAATACCGAGACCCCGGGCACCGAGTTCAAACGTCCAAGACGCGGCCGTGGGTTCGGCGAATAGTCCTCCGTCTTCAAACAAGGCCAACCGCATGAATGACACCGTTCTCAGCAAGAGCTTTCTCGACGCCCAGCGCGAACGCCTCGTCGCCCTGCGCAAGCAGCTGATCGGCACCGCCGACGACGCAGGCAACGAAGAGGGCCTGCTCCAGCAGACCGCCGGCGGCGAGCCGCAGGATTCCGGCGACGACGCCGAGCGTTTTGCCCAGCAGGACCGGGACGAATCCATCCTGAGTCACAACGAAGGCCGCGTCGCCGTCGTGGATCGCGCGCTGGAGAAACTCGACGAAGGCACCTACGGCATCTCCGACGGCAACGGCGAGGAAATCTCGAAGGCACGCCTGGAAGCGATTCCCGAGACGATCTACACCCTAGAGGAAATGGAAGCCCGCGAGCGCGCCGAGCGCAACGCCCGCTGAGACCGCACGCCAGGCGTAATCCCTCCCCGCCACGGAACAAAACTGCAAGGAGCGCGGGCCCGCCAGCTGTTACGTTGACGGCATGACGTTACGTGTCGGCATCGTGGGCGGTTCCATGGGCGGTCTGTTCGCAGCGAGCTTGCTGCGCGCGGCAGGCCACGATGTGCACGTCTTCGAACGCTCCGTGCGCGGCCTTGAAGGACGCGGCGCGGGGCTCGTCGGCCAGCGCGAGCTATACGCCATCCTGCGGTTGCTCGGATGCGAGCAGGCCGCGCGCGTCGGTGTGCTTGCGCACGAGCGGATCACGTTCGCGCGAAACGGCAGCATCGCGCAACGCGATGTGACCCCGCAGACCCAGATTTCCTGGGACCACCTCTATCGCACCGTCCGGCACCTGCTTCCCCCAGCGTCCTATCGGGTAGACGCCCGGGTGGTTCGCGTCGAGAACTCGGCCTCGGGGGCAGCGATCATCCTCGACGACGGCGAAGCACATCGGTTCGACCTCGTCATCGGCGCCGACGGGGTCGGCTCCGTCGTGCGCTCTGCCGTGAGCCATGGCCCTACCGCGAGCACCTACGCCGGCTACGTCGCCTGGCGTGGACTGCTTCCCGAAACGCAACTCCCTGTGGAAGCCGCCACGGTGCTCTCCGAACGTTTCGCCTTTTATCACCCGCGCGGATCTCAGATGCTCGGTTACCTCGTGCCAGGCGCGAGCGGCGAGACGGCTCCGGGCCAGCGACGCTACAACTGGGTCTGGTACCGGCAGGCCGCCGAGGGCCTCGCGCTGGACCGCTGGCTTACCGGCAGTGACGGACGCCTTCGTGAGTACTCAGTGGCACGCGGCGACGTGCCGGACGAGCTTCGTGACGAGCTGCTCAGGGCGGCCGACGAGCTGCTTCCCACCCCCTTCGCCCTGGCAGTGCATGCCGAACCGACGCCCTCCATCCAGGCGATCTTCGACTACGAGAGCACCCGCATGATCCGTGACCGTGTCGCCCTCCTCGGTGATGCCGCCTTCGTGGTCAGACCCCATACGGCGATGGGCGTGGCGAAGGCCGCAGGCGACGTGATGGCGCTGGTGGCCACGCTCGCCCGCCTGCCGCTGGAGAAGGCTTTGTTCGTCTACGAGGCCGAACGGCTGGCCGAAGGTCACCGCCTTGCCGTCTATGGCAGGGAGCTCGGACGCCCTCTCACCGCCTGAACTGCGGACGCCCGCACATTTGTCACATCCGGCCCCTGTGCGCGATAGACGGCGACATCGTCCCACCCATATGCTTGGGAGAAGGGGAAGTGAGGGTTGACCGTGTCCGAAGTGCAGACGAAGAGCATCCTCCACACGCGCACGTCGCATTTCGTGTCGGGGGTCGCCACAGGCATGGCCGTGACCGGACCGACGGACGACGGTTTCCTGCACCTGCACTTCTTCCGTGAAGTGCAGCGCATTACCAACGACGACGTGCCTGCCCGCTCGCTGGCGCCCAACGAGATGGAGCTGGCGTGGGGCCACGCGGAGGCAAATATCCATCTGCACCGCGAGGAGATTGCGGTGATTTCGATTCCGGTCGGCCGCCTGCCCGTCATCAGCACCAGCATTGCCCGTGCCATGCGCTTCGTGGCCACGCTGACGGCGCGATAACCAAAGCGGACCTACGCCGGAAAAAGGTTTGCTCCGAAATAGTCCAGGAAAGCGCGAAGACGCGGCGCGATATGGCGACTGGATGGCCACACGGCTCGGAACACGTTCTCATGGTCGAGAAAGTCGTCGAGGACGCGGACCAGCCGTCCCGACGTCACGCTGGGCGCGACCGTGAAGTCCGGTACGCAGGTGATACCGCAATCGGCCTCGGCCATTTCCAGCAACGGGGCAAGCGTACTGGCGGCCGCAGCGACGGGCAGCGGCACGTCGGGGCCCTTGTTGTCCTGCCGGAAGGGCCAGCGTTCGAGCTTTCCCGTGGTGGGAAATCGATGGTGGAGACAGGCGTGGGAGATCAGATCGGCGGGGACTTTCGGCGTTCCCGCGCGCTTGAGGTAACCCGGCGACGCCACCAGAACCAGGTGATACAAACCCAGCCGCCTCGACATCAGGCGTGAGTCCACGCCCTCACCCGTGCGGATGGCCACGTCGAAACCTTCGTTGACGATGTCGACCAGGCGGTCGCTGTAGTCGAGATCGAGCTCGATCTCGGGGTACTTCGCCATGAAACCCGCCAGCGTCGGCGCGAAAAGGCCACCGAGGATAGGCAGGCTGACACGCAGCTTGCCGCGTGGCGTGGCCCGGTTGCCAGCCAACTCACGCTCTACATCGCCGATTTCCTGGAGGATGCGCCGGCAGCTCTCCAGCAGCATCTCGCCTTCCGGGGTCAGCGAGATGCTCCGTGTGCTGCGATGGAACAGGCGCACACCCAGGTGCGCCTCGAGGCGGGCAATCGTCTTGCCTATGGCCGACGAGGACAACCCGAGGATGCGGCCAGCCTGCGTGAAGCTGCGCGTTTCGGCAGCGTGGACGAAGGTGGCGAGGGAGCTCAGGCTGTCCAAGGCGGGCGCCTCATCCGGGGTAGGAAGGCTACATCGTGCTGCCTTCCGCCCTTTCAAGGCAATCTCAGGCCATCGCCGCCTCGGCATGCGCCGGATAGTCCGTGTAACCGGCGGCGGTACCGCCATAGAACGTATCGCGGTCATAGGGAGCCAGCGGGGCACCGTCGGCGATGCGCGCCGGCAGGTCCGGATTGGAGATGAAGAAGCGACCGAAGGCGACCAGATCCGCGCTGCCTTCGGCGAGGATCGCCTCGGCGGATTCCGGCGTGAAGCCACCGGCAGCGATCAGCGGGCCGTGGAAGAACTGGCGCAGCAGGCGCGACGCCACTGGGTTCTGGTCCTTCGATGCATCTTCCGCATTGCCGAGCACGCGCGGCTCGATGAGGTGCAGATAGGCCAGGTTGAGCTTGTCGAGCTCGGCGGCGACGTACGTGAACAGCGCCTCCGGGTTCGAATCCTTCATGGCGCCGAAGCTGCCACTCGGCCCCAGGCGCACCGCGACGCGGTCGCTGCCCCAGACCGAGATAGCGGCCTTCGTGATGTCGAGCAGGAAGCGGGCGCGCTTTTCGATGCTGCCACCGTAGCTGTCCGTGCGCTTGTTCGAACCGTCCTGCAGGAACTGGTCGATCAGGTAGCCGTTCGCGCCGTGAATCTCGACACCGTCGAAGCCAGCCTCTTTGCCACGGACAGCGGCGAGGCGGAACTGCTCCACCATATCGACCACCTCGGCTTCGCTCAGCGCACGATGCGGCGAGCTCGGTACCCAGCCATTGGCGGTATAGGCGACGCCTTCATAGGCTACTTCGGACGGAGCGACGGGCGCGCCGCCATCCGGCTGCATGTCGGAGTGCGACTGGCGGCCCGCGTGGAACAGCTGAAGGAAGATCAAGCCACCCTTGGCGTGCACCGCGTCGGTGACGCGCTTCCATCCCGGGATCTGCTCGTCGGCATAGATGCCAGGCGAGCCAAGGTAGCCGCCGCCGTTCGGCGCGACCACGGTCGCCTCCGACACGATATAGCCGCCCCTGGAAGCACGCTGGCGGTAGTACTCGACCATCAGGTCGCCCGGGTTGTCGCCCGGCTGCTCGGAGCGCATGCGGGTCAGGGGCGCCATGACCACGCGGTGGTCGAGTCGGATAGCGCCAAGGGAGATCGGTTCAAGGAGTTTGCGGGTCATGGAAGTCGGCCGGTAGTGGGAAGGAGAGACCGCGGAAACATCCGCGCTTCGCCATCAGTTGGGCCCTCCCTTCGCCAGGCAGTAGCCCGGCGGGATTCCAGACAGTGCGGCCGTGGATTCCGCAATGACCACTACCGCGTAAGCGACGCGATCAGGGGCTCTGCCGGTCGTTCTCGGCAGAGATCTCCTGCATGTCGAGGTCGCGTTCGAAGTAGTGCAGGAGTTCGTCGTGGATCTGCCCCGAGCGGTGTAACCGGAGCAGTTCCACGCGGCCCGCCGCGAGCGCGGCGAGGATCACGTCGTAGTGAGCTTCGCGTCCGCCGGTGAAATCCTGCGGGGCAACGGCATAGCGTTCGGCCACCGTCACGCGATACGTGTACTGCTCGAGCAGACGAGGATGGACAAGGTGCCCTTCGCTGTCGTACGCATGCGCCTTGACCGCCTCCAGTTGCGCGAGGTCGATCAGCCTGTTTGCCTGACCCTCATTGAGGTGCACGGTGTCGACATGCACGGCGCTATCGAGTTTCAGCCAGCGAATAACCGGGGCGATCGTGCCGCCCTGCACCACCACCGTCACCAGGATGACCGCGAAGGCCGCGGCGAGCGTCAGGTCGCGCCCGGGCATCTGTTCGGGCAACGACAGCGCGATAGCCAGTGTCACCACGCCACGCATGCCAGCCCAGCTGAGCAGGAACGAGGCCGACGGTGATGCCGGGGCAACCTTCTTGCCGACGAGACGCGCCAGCGGCCGGCGCAGGTAATCGGTGGCGTAAACCCATAAGAAGCGAGAAACAATCACGGCGGCGAGGACGGCCAGGATCGGTCCGCCGAGGGCGTCCAGCGCGCTGCCGATGCCGCCGAGGCGCTCGACCACGCCGCGCAGCGAAAAGCCGATGAGAATGAACACCAGGGCTTCAAGCAGGAAGATCATCACGGCCCAGAACGCCGTGGCGCGCATGCGTACGTTGGCCGAAAAGATGTCGTGCTGGTACCAGCCCAGCAGGATGCCGGTCGTCACCACCGACAGCACGCCGGAAACATGCAGGCTTTCACCACCGATATACGCCGCCCAGGGCGACAGGCACGCGGCGGTGATCGCCAGGTAGACATGCGTGATGCGACGAACGACCTGGACCGCGATAAAGCCCACCACGGCACCGACGACCACGCCGCCGGCCGCCAGGCCCACGAAACTGAGCGCGGCCTGTTGTGCACTGAAGGCGCCGGTCAGCGCAGCGGCGACGGCGAACCGAAACAGCACGAGCCCCGTCGCATCGTTGAGCAGGCTCTCACCCTCGAGCAGGACCATGAGCCGCCGCGGCAGGCGCACTTTGCCGAGCACGGCTTTCGCGGCCACGGCGTCCGGCGGCGACACGACGGCACCCAGTGCGAAACAGGCCGCCCAGGGCAGTGAAGGCACGACCCAGTGCACGGTGGCACCCACGGCAAGCGTCGTGAAAACGACGGCACCGATGGCAAGCCAGAGGATGCCACCCAGGTACTTACGGAAGTCCGACCAGACCGTGTAATACGCCCCGTCCTGAAGCAGCGGCGGCAGGAAGACGATCAACACCAACTCCGGGTCGAAGGTCACTGGCGGGATACCGGGAAGGAACGCGATACCGATCCCACCCGCCAGGAGCGCTGCCGCCGAAGGCAGCCGAAAACGCCGCGCGATCAGCTCGAGCGCAAGGATCGCGACCAGAAGCAAAAGCACGAACTTGAACGTTTCTGTCGACGACATGATGACCCCTGCGAAAGCGGGACAGCCCGCAGCATCCCAAGCATAGACGAGGAGGACTATCCTTTGCGGATGGACCGTATCGAAGCTATGAAGGTGTTCGTTGCCGCGTTGGACGAGGGCAGCCTTGCGGGTGCCGGCCGGCGACTTTCGCGATCGCCGGCGGCGGTGAGCCGGGCCATCGCCTTCCTCGAACATCACGTCGGTGCCGAGCTGCTTCATCGCACCACCCGGTCGATCCGGCTCAGTGAAGCCGGCGAACGCTATGCCGCCGCCTGCCGTCGCGTGCTGGCCGAACTGGATGAGGCCGACCTCAGTGTGGCGGGCGAGCGGGCGTCGCCGCGTGGCACGCTTACCATCACCGCGCCGCCGGTCAGCGGCGAGGACATCCTCCGCCCCGTGGTGGACGCCTATCTCGAAGCCTATCCGGACGTATCGATCGACTTCAGGCTGCTCGATCGCCACGCCAATCTCGTCGACGAAGGCATCGACATCGCCATGCGCGTGGGCGAGCTGCAGGATTCATCGATGGTCGCCACCCGGGTCGGCGGCGACGTGAAACGCGTGGTCGTGGCGTCGCCGACCTACCTCGATGCTCACCCCCCCATCCATGAGCCTGGCGATCTTCTCCAGCAGCGCATCATCACCACCACGCACTTCGGCCACGACACCTGGGTGTTTCCGCCCGCACCGGGCAGCTCCGTCCCTCGCTCGATCCGCTTCAAGCCACGGCTCATCGTGAACAGCGTGCGCGCCGCCATGGCCTCGGCTGTGGCGAACCATGGGGTAACGCGCCTGTACACCTATCACGTGGCCGACCGCGTCCAGGATGGCTCCCTCCGCCTGGTGCTGCGTCACGCCGAGTCGGCCGGATTACCCGTGCACCTCATCACGCCTAACGGGCGTCTGGCCGTCCCGAAGGTCCGCAGCTTCGTTGACTTCGCGGTACCGCTGTTACGCACGGAGTTCGCACGCCTGATGGCCGAGGCGGAGGCCCTGGGAGGCCGTTGAGGCCTCAGCGCTGCGCGGCGGCAACGTCCGTCAGCAGGCGTACGTAGCCCTGCGGGTCCTGCGAGCCTGAAAAGAACGGCTTGTCGTCCATGAAGTAGCTGGGCACGCTGGTCACCCCCGCCCGCTGTACGGCCGCCTCCCGTTGACGTACTTCGGCATGCAGGGGCGTCGAGCGTGCCACTGCCTGCGGCGCCATGCCGGCACCGGTCGCGAGCGTCTCGAGCACACCGTGGTCGCTAAGGTCCTGGCCCTCGGTGAAGTACGCGGTGAACATCGCATCGGCAAGCCGTGTCTGCAGGGACGAACCGCCCTCCTTCCAGGCGAGACGGAGCAGCGAGTGCGCGGCCAGGGTGTGCGAGGTGCGTGTCTGCTTGTCGTAGTTGAAGACAGCGCCAAGCGGACGGCCGGCCGCGACCGCGCGCGCGTCCATGGCCAGTGCATTCTCCCAGCTTCCGAAACGGGTGCTGCGGAAGGCACGCCGATCCATGCCGTCCGGCGGCAGGGTCGGGTTGAGTTCGAACGGAATCCATTCCAGTTCGACGTCGATGCCCTGCCCGGCCAGTGTCGCGATGGCCTTGTCCAGGCTGCGCTTGCCAATGAAGCACCAGGGGCAGATCACATCGGCGACGACCTGGAGTTTGAGTACGGTGGTGTCTTGCGCTTGCATGGGGGGTTCCCGATAGTCTCGTTGCAAAAAGGGCCGCGCGTTCGCGTTGCTCCGCGGACGCGCGGCCCCGTGGTGAGCGATCAGCGACCGGCGTTCTGGCCACCGTCGACGTAAAGCACTTCACCCGTGGCGAAGCTGGCACCTTCCAGGTACAGCACCGCATCGGTGATGTCGCTGATCTCGCCGATGCGCTTCATCGGATTGAAGGCAGCGAGGGTCGCGAACGTTTCCGGCGAATGGATCGGGGTCTTGATGAAACCAGGGGACACCGCGTTGATGCGGATGCCTTTCTCGCCGTATTCCACGGCCAGTTCTTTGGTCACCGAGGTGAGGCCACCCTTGGTCAGATTGGCGAGCGCCGTCGGGACGCCCGCGATAGCCTGGTTCACGAACGTCGTGGTGATGCTGACGACGTGACCGCTACCCTGCTTTTCCATCTGCGCAATGGCACGCTGGGTGATGTGGAAGAAACCGGCGAGGTTGGTCGAGATCATCGCGGCGAAGTCGTCCGTCGTGTACTCGGTGAACGGCTTGGCGATGAAGATGCCCGCATTGTTCACCAGGGTGTCGATGCGACCGAACTTCGCCATCGCTTCACGCACGACGCGCTCGGCCGTGGCGGCCTCACCGATGTCGCCGGCGACGGCAAGCACGTCCGGGTCACTGCCCTGGACGATGGAACGCGACGTCGCGACGACGCGGAAACCCTTGGCGCGATAGGCCTTGACGAGGCCTTCGCCGATACCCTGCGAACCGCCGGTGATAACGGCGACTTTCTGTTCGTTGCTCATGTCGATCTCCTCATGGGTACGGCTCACCGTTGAGCCGATGGAACCCAAGTTGGGGATCAAGAGGAACGTGCTGAATGGCCGGCCGCAGGCAGTGACTGTTCCGCTGCGCGCAATAATGCCTGTCTACGTTCGTTACTTGCCCGGATCGGTCGCTCCGAGCTCGCCGGTGTAGTGGGCCAGCCTTGTCTCCACGTCCGGCGTCTTCTGCAGGCCCTCCTTCATCAACTGGCCGATCTTCGCCTGCGCCTGCGGACGCTGTACCGAGGTGATGAAGGCTGCCCAGCCCGCACCGATCTCGTTGTCGGGCGGCAGCGAAGGGCCGTTGACCAGTTGCTTGATATCGGCAATAGCCTGCTTGTCGAATCCGGCGATGCGGCGCGCCAGCGCGTCCACGAAGCCATCCAGCTCGGCATCGGGTAGCGAACGGTTGACGTAGCCATAACGCTCGGCAATATCGCCGTTGATGTCGTCACCGGTGAGCAGGACTTCCAGCGCACGGCCACGCCCCATCAGACGCGGTAAGCGCGCCATCGGGCCACCACCGGGTACCAGCGCGGCGCCGACTTCCCATTGCGACAGGATCGCCTTTTCGCGGCTGGCAAAGCGCATATCGCTGGCCAGTGACAGCTCACTTCCCACACCCGTGGCACGCCCGCGAATCGAAACGATCGACACCACGGGCGCCTTGCTCAGGCGGACGAGCATGTCGGGTAGCGGGGGTAGCCCGGTCGGCCCGGGGGGAAGACCAGTGGTCTTCTCCAGCGCTGGCACGAAGTCGTAATGGGTGAGGAAGAATCCCGGCACATCGCTGTCAAACACCACCACACGAAGATCCGGATCCTTCTCGATCGCGGTGATCACTTCATTGAGCTGCGGAATCGTTTCCGGCCCGAAGATGTTGAACGGTGGATTGTGCAAGGTCACCCGCCAGTACGCAGGCGAGATCTGCCGGACCTTAATCTCCTGTTTGACCGGCGCGGCGCCGTGGTCGGTTGCGGCACCTTCCGCGCCGAAAGCAGAGCCCGTGACGGCCGCCAGCAGCATCGCCCCGGCCATGAGACATGTTTTCATGAGGTCACCTCGGTTTGCGTTTTCGTGTCACGCAACAGTAAGTCCGCCGTGACCTGCAGATATAACTTGCAGCGGGTCGAACTTTATTGTCGCTTCGCGTCATGGCACTGGCCAATCGACAGATAGGAAACGATCAAGTCGGTGCGTATAACCGGAGAGGATTGCCAACACTGGAGGACGATCGATGCGCTTACTCGCCGTTGTACCCATTGCGCTATTGGTTTTCGTCGCCCTTCCCGTTCATGCCGCATGGCACGCCGCGAATCCGGCAGTTGCGGAAGCCGTGAAGAACCCACGGATCGCCGCTGTGCTCGATGCGACCACACGCATGGACAAAGCGATCCTGGCTCATGACGTCTCTGCTTTCGGTAACACCTTCACCGACGACGCTGTCGTCAATAATCCTTTCAACATGATTGCGAGAAAAGCCGACGCTGTTAACAACCTGCGAACGCGGATGATCGATTACACGTCCCTGGACCGATCGATCGAGTACGCCGCAACCAGGGGTGCCCATGACGTGATCCTGATGGGCGAGGAAACGCTGACGCCCGTCGGCAAAGCGCGCTTTGCCGGCAAGACCGTTCATCGACGGACCACCGAAATCTGGACTGACGAAAGTGGCCAATGGAAACTGGCGATCCGCCAGGCGACCATTTATTCCGCAGAATGACGCATGCGTTCTAGAATCCCAGCACTTCCATGGGAGATTCCAGACGCATGACTGACCCGACCTTAGACGAACTCGCCCGCGAAGAAGCCGCGCTGCAGTTCGACGGCTTCAGCCTGGACACCGCCTGGACCATCGGAAACGCGTTGCGCGAAGGCGCGCTCGCGCGCTCGGGCGCCGTGGCTATCGAGATCGCCCTGCGCGACCGCCCGCTGTTCTATACGACAACACCGGGCGCCGATACGTCCAACGGCAACTGGATCCGCCGCAAGCGCAACACCGTGCTCGCGCTCGGTACGAGCACCCTCGTCGTCGGCATGAAGCTGGCGAAGGCTGGCCAGACCCTCGAAGAGCGCTACGGACTTGCCCCGGCGGAGCATGCCTCCGATGGCGGCGGCTTCCCGCTACGGCTGCGCGCCTTGGGTGTCATTGGCGCGATCACCGTATCCGGCATGCCCTCGCTGGAGGATCACCGCCTGGTTACGGACGTACTTCGCGCGTTCCTGCCGCGCTGATCGGCGCCAACTCGGGCACGTGACTCATCACGTGCTCGGCGATGGCCGCGATGGTGAGGCTCGGATTGACGCCGAGGTTGGCTGAGAGCACGGACCCGTCGCACACATAGAGGTTGCGGTAGCCATGGATGCGGCCGCGGCTGTCGCACACCCCCGTACCCGCATCCCGGCCCATCACGGCACCGCCCAGGCAATGGGCCGTCATCGGGATATCGAGGAAGATTTCTGACAGTGAGGTCATCGCTACCCCGCCGGTTGCCTGCGCCGCCTTCATGGCAAAGGCGTTCGCGGAGGGAATGAAGGTCGGGATTTTCGGTCCCTCGGTCACGAGACGACGGGCAAACGGCCAGAACCAACGGCGTCCGAGTCGCATGGTGAGCTGGCCGTCGAGCGTCTGCATGCACAGCAGGATCATCGACTCGCGAGCCCAGTTCTTCGTACGCACCAGCCGGAACAAGGCGCGCGGTCGCGTCAGAAGCATGGACAGAACCGTTAACAACCAGCTTGTCCGACGGTGGCGCCCCTTTGCCATGACGGTCGTCAGCAGGCCCATCACGTCCGAGCCCGCCGGGTAGCGCGTGGCCTCGATATGCGTATGCGCGTCGATGTAGATACCCGACCCGATGGCGACGCCGCGCGAGAGATCGTCCGTGGAACCAGGAAAGCGAATGCCGATGAGCGACTCGGCATTGGTGCGTACGCCATGCCCGAGTGCCGGCGATATCGCCGGTAGCGCCCCATTCTCGCGTAGCCGGAACAGCAGGTCCTGCGTACCGAGCGAGGAGGCGGCGAAGACCACCCCTTTACAGCGCAGGCGGGCCGAGACCCCGCCCTTGCGCGTCGTGACGACGTAGCCACCGGAACCATCCGATGCGTCGCCGATCGGGCGCACGTCGACCACGCGCGTCTGCTCGATCACAGTCGCGCCGCGTTTCTCGGCAAGGTAGAGATAATTCAGGTCCAGCGTGTTCTTGGCGCCGTACCGGCAGCCGACCATGCATCCGCCGCAACCGGTGCAGGCATGGCGATCGGGACCTTCGCCGCCGAAGTACGGATCCGCATAGGTCTTACCCGGTGCGTCACCCTCCTCGCCAAAGAAGATGCCGACGTCCGTCGCATAGAAGCTATCCCCGACGCCAACGGACTGTGCCATATCGCGCAGCCGGAAATCCGCCGCTGCGAGTCGTTCGTTGGTCGTCACACCCAGCATCCGCCGCGCGGTCGCGTAGTGCGCCGGCATGATGCGTTCCCAATCTTCCAGACCCGCCCATGAACCCTCGCGCCAGACACGCGGCGGCGGTTCAAGCAGGGTCTGTGCGTAGGTAATGGAACCGCCACCGACCGCGTTGCCGTGGAGCACGATCACGTGACGGAAGAAGCGCATCCCGAAGAAGCCGTGCACGCCTAGCGACGGAGCCCACAACCATCGCGACAATCGCCAGTTGGTCGTCGGCAGGGTCTCGGGCGTCCACCGCCTGCCCTGCTCGATCACCGCGACGCGGTACCCCTTTTCAGCTAGTCGTAACGCCGACACGCTCCCGCCGAAGCCGGAGCCGATGACGATGAAGTCGACATCGCGGTCGGCGCTATGCATCAGGGATGGACCGGTGAGCAGATTTCCACGAGGCAGCCATTGAGGTCACGGACATAGCCTACCTGCTGGCCCCATGGTTTGGCTTCCACCGCCTTCACAGCGAGCGCTCCCGCGCCGAGGGCTCGCTCATAGGCATCCTCCGGCGAATCCGTGACCAGGCATATCTCGATTCCGGCAGGCAGGTCTCGCAGATTGTTCGGACGGATCGCGAGACCGTTCATCTGCGCCATGGTCTCGCCAGCGAAGCTGAGCGCCGTCTCTCCCGTCTCCATCTCGGCATACAGGCCACTCTCGTGGACGAAGCGTCGCCGCAGGCCGAACGCCGATTCATAAAAAGCGACGGTCGCGGTGACATCGGGAACGTAGATGAGGGTGTAGCCAAGGCGCATGAAGTCTCTCCCAGTGATGGGCCAGAGCGTAGCCTGCGCTCCGAAGAATGTGACAGATGTCGACGAAGCGCACGCCCCGGCACGTCGACGGCGACCGCGACGTCATCCCGGCTGATCCCGGCCACTTCGCGACAGTCACCAGGCAGGCGTGGATGCGCTGCGGCGCCCTTTTGACGGCGCCGAAGTGGCTACCGCCGAGATTAAATGCCAACCTTCCTCGTCGACCAGGACAGCGTCCGGCAGAACGCCCTCCATGGTGATCTCCATCCCGCGCGCGCCTGGAAGGCGTCGCTGCTCCGGAAACCACGGGCGGTCCCGGTCGACGACGATGAGCAGCCCCTCGTGATCGCCCATGGGAGCGAAACCTTCGGAGAGATCGCCGAATGGCGTAAGCCCCGTGCGCACCACAAGCTGACGAACCAGCGCCGGAACATCGTCGGTCGGCAGTCCGACTTCACTCACGCAGGCGATCTCGCCGCTTCGAAAGTCGCCACTCACATTGCCCTCAAGGACGAATGACCGACGTGCGATAAGCTCGAGCACGGCATCGTGCGGACCGGCGAAGTACACCGACTCCGAATCCCAGACGCCACCGACATGGAATCGCTCCTCGCCAAGGGGATCACGCAGCAGCAAGGCGCGCTTGCGTAACCAGGTACAGGCCGCGTCGAACCGGTCGTACGGAATATTGAAAGCGAGGTGCACAGCGCCTGGATCGGTCGAGGTGGGACCGATGTCGATGTCGGTCCAGCCGACGTGCACCGTCGTGCCGGTCGTCGGGAGTTGGAGGACATCGCGGTAAAACGCGAGGCAGGCGTCCACGTCGGTGGACGGCAGGGTCAGTCGGGGGATGCGCATCGGATGTGCTGCGTCGGTGGGGGAAAGCCATTGGACAACCTCAACCAAAGTTGAGGTCAAGCAAGAACGTACACGACTTGCGTACACACCTCGGGCGTAGCCTTGGGGTCATGACACATCGTGACGATCTTCAAAGCATGCTCGACCGCCTCGCCACCGAGGTGCAGGCCGGTTTGCACGAGAATCCCGACCCGGATGCGTTCTGGCCGACCTTCGCGACGCAGTCGAGCCTCGTCCTCGAAGCCGCCGGACCCGAACATTTCGACTGGGTAAGCTCGGAGGTGTCGTCGATTCTGATGAAGCACGGGATTTCGGTGCCGGAGGCGTAATCGCCAGCACCCATCGCCGATGAATCGGCTCCCACAACGGCCTGTCCATGCCAGAAGTCACGGATTTACCTGCTTAGGACAATTTGCCAGACTCGGGTGATCGTCCCGACAACAAGGCTTCAGCATGCGACCGTCGCGCCCTGCCCTCTCTCACGTCAGGACCGCGTTGTCGGTCGGCGTCGCCTCTTTCTGTCTCGCCCTGCTTGCCGAGCCCGTCGCGGCCCAGGCCGTCCAGACGCCTGAACAGAAGGCACTCATCGCCAAACGCATCGATCTCGAAAAACAACTCGAGGATATCGCCGTCGTCGATCGCAAGGTGATGGTGAAAATGCGTGACGGCAAGCGCATGGCCGCGGACATCTATCGACCCAAGAATCCCAGCGGCAAGGTACCGACGATCTTTGTGCGTACCCCGTACAACTTCAACTTCTGGGACGTGAAGAATGGCGCCCCGCGCGACATGACCCACGAACTCGAGGCCGTGAAGCGTGGCTACGCCCTAGTCGAAATGAACGAGCGCGGCCACTACTTCTCCGAAGGCAACTACGACATCCTCGGTGCGCCCCTGAGCGACGGCGTGGATGCCGTGCGCTGGATGTCCACGCAGCCCTGGTCCAACGGCAAGGTCGGCACGACCGGTTGTTCATCGACCGCCGAATGGCAGATGGCCGTGGTCGCGCAGAACGAGCCGGCGCTCGCCACGTTCAACGTGCAGGGCTTCGGCGCCGGTGTCGGCAAGGTCGGTCCGTATTACGAGCAGGGCAACTGGTACCGCGGCGGTGCCGTGCAGATGCTGTTCCAGGCCTGGATCTACGGCGAGCAGAACCAGGTTCGCCCCATGTTCCCGGCCGATACGTCGCAGGCCGACCTGATCCGCGCCTCCAAGGCCTTCGACCTGGATCCGCAGATGCCCCCGGTCGACTGGGACCAGGCGTTCTGGCACCTGCCGGAGAACGAGATCCTCAAGGCCGTCGATGGCCCCAAGGGCATTTTCGCCGACGCCATGGACGTGCCGACAGGCGGCAACATGATCGCGCGCACGCCGAACAGCCCCGCCTGGCGCAAGGGCGGTTTGTGGCATGACGATATGAAGATCAACAAGCCGGGCCTGTGGTTCATGAGCTGGTTCGACGTGTCCGTCTCACCGAATCTGGCCGCCTTCAATCAGGTCCGCGCCACGGCGCCCAAGAATGTCGCCGACGAACAGTACGCCATCATCGCTCCGGTCCTGCACTGCGCCTATACGCGTGCCACCGAACACACCATGATCGGCGACCTCGACGTGGGCGATGCCCGCTTCGACTACGAAGGCCTGGTGTTCGGCTGGTTCGACAAGTTCCTCAAAGGCGTGGACAGCCCCGTCGTCGATAAGCAACCCAAGGTCATGTACTACGTGATGGGCGAGAACAAGTGGCGCAACTCGCAAACCTGGCCGCCGGCGGGCGCCGTCACGCGCGACCTGTTTTTCACCAGCGGCGGCAAGGCCAACACGCTGTATGGCGACGGCAAGCTCGTCGACACCGCGGGCGGCACCGACCAGCCGGATAGCTTCGTCTACGATCCGGCCAATCCGGTCACCACGCTGGGCGGTGGCGGGTGCTGCCAGGGCAATGCGGTGAAGTTCGGTTCGTTCGACCAGAACCCGCAGCTGGCTCGTAACGATATCCTAGTCTACGACTCCGAACCCTTCAAGGAAGGCACCGAAGTCAGCGGACCCATCACGGTCACGCTGTATGTATCTTCCGATGCGAAGGACACGGACTTCACGTTCAAGGTCATGGATGTCCGTCCGGACGGCAAGGCATTCAACATCACCGAGAACATCCAGCGCATGCGTTACCGCGAAGGCTACGACAAGCCGCCGGTGTGGATGAAGGATGGCGAGGTCTACAAGGTCACCTTCCAGCCGATCGATACGAGCATGTTCTTCTATCCGGGGCACAAGCTGCGCGTGGCGATCTCCAGCAGCAACTTCCCGCGCTTCGATCGCAACCTCAATACCGGTGGCAACAACTATGACGAGGCTAAGGGTGTGATCGCGCATAACGCGGTTCACCACGACGCGGCGCATCCGTCGAAGATCACGTACACCATCGTTCCGCGTACGACGCCTTGACCTGACGCGGCAGCGGGATGGCCCGCTGCCGCGGGATCGCCGCTGAAGCGGCTCCCACAAAGAGCGAGCTCCTGCCGTGTGTGGGAGCCGCTTCAGCGGCGATGGGAGGACGATCACCCCGCCCGGCAGTCGGCAGACACCTTGCTTGCCGAAGCGGCCACGCACTGGCTAAACCCCGCCGGCAAATTGTCGAGGCGCAATGTCTCGGCCACCGGCAGTGAGAACGCGCGAACCTGCGCGTCGCCATGAAACACCGCGTAATAGCAACGGCCGCTCTGGCTCGCCTTGCATTCGAACCACGCTCGGCCCATGTGCACGTCGGTAAAGCTATCGAGGGTAACCGTTCCGTTCTCTCGTGCCGTCGCCACGATGCTGCGATTCTGCGCGTCAGTGCAACCGGCGAGGTTGAGGAAGCAGTAGATGATGGCTAGAAAAAGTCGCATGGAAGTCTCCTTCGTCACATGGCGCGGAAGATGGCCATGAACGGCTGACTCACATTCAAGGTTTCGGGGCGCCCACGCAGGCGCAGGCAACCCTTGCCGGTGTCGTCCCGTTCGACCGAGGCGACCTGGCGCAGGTTGACGATGGTGGAACGATGGATCTGGCGGAACGTCTTCGGATCGAGCTGGCGTAGCAGGTCGCGAATCGGACGGCTCAACAGCGCATCGCCCTCCGCCGTTGCGACCACCGTGTACTTGTTGTCCGCGCGGAAATAGATCACGTCGTCGACGAGGATCAGCCGCGTGGCCTTGCCGGCGCCAGCGGTGATCCAGGTCAGTGGCTCGTCCGGCGCTTCGTCGAAGCGCTCGATCATGTCCTTCGCCAGATCACCCGTGCGGCGTGCGTGGCGCGCAGCATCGGCTAGCCGACTGCGCAGACGGGTGACCGTCTGTGCCAGGCGATCCGCAACCACCGGTTTGAGCAGATAGTCGATGGCGCCACGCTCGAACGCGTCGACGGCGTACTGGTCGTACGCGGTCACGAAGACCACCAGGGTGTGCGGACTGGCATCCGCCGCCGCAGCGGCCACTTCCATGCCCGTAAGTCCTGGCATGCGAATGTCGAGGAAGGCGATATCCGGTTGATGCGTGGCGATAGCCTCGAGCGCTTCACCACCGTCCTCGCAGACCGCCACGATCTCCAGGTCGGGCCACGCCTTTGCCAGTTCACGCTGGAGAGCTGCGGAGAGCAGCTTCTCGTCTTCGGCAACGATGCACTTAGGCATGATCGTTCACTCCCGTTGCTGGCAACGTGATCGTCGCGGCGACGCCGGCTGGGAAGTTGTTACCGATGACAAAGCTCGCCAGCGCGCCGTAGGTCAGGCGCAGCCTCTCGCGCAGGTTCTTCAGGCCGATGCCGGTGCCCGAGCCTTCGCTGCGAAAGCCCATGCCGTCGTCGGCAACCGTCACCGAAAGCACACCGTCTTCCACGCGACCGCGAATCCATATCCCGCCGCCGCCAGGCTTCGGCTCGAGACCATGCTTGATGGCGTTCTCGACCAGGGTCTGCAGCATCATCGAAGGCATCGGCAGCATCGCGATGGCGTCGGCCACCTCGGTATGCACGGTGAGGCGCTCGCCCATGCGCAGCTTCATGATCTCGAGCCATGCCGTGGAGCGTTCGAGCTCCTGGCCGAGGGTCGACAGCGATCCGTCCGTACGCGGCAGCGAGCGGCGCAGGTAGTCGATCAGGTGCCCCAGCATGCGGTCGGCCCGAGCGGGGTCAGTGCGAACCAGTTCCTGTGCGCTGGCCAGCGTGTTGTAGAGGAAGTGCGGCTCCACCTGCGCCTGCAGAAGGCCGAGCTGTGCCGCCGTGAGCTCCTTTTCCATCGTCGTCTGCCGCACGTCGGCGCGCTCGCGGTTGCGCCGTTCGGCGAGGCGCTGGGTCATGGCACGAACCAGGGTTTCGACGTGCTCCAATGACGCACCGCCATCGGGATTGAACCAGTCGACCCAGGCACTGCTGTCCGGCTCGCAGACGAACATGACACTGCTCGATCCGTCGGCTGGCGTAATCGTGGCGGAGATGCGCGTGCTGCGTTCGAAGGTGCCGTGCTGCAACGAGCGGCGGCGTTGCGGCATCGCGCCGGACAGCAGGCGAACCATCGCGTGGATCTGCAGGCCACCTCGCGTACCGTTGATGTCCTGCACGTTCGGCAGTTCGCGGATCACCGCATCGACGATGCCGAAGGCCTCGTCGGCACCGTAGGGTACTTCGACCCGACGCCGCTGCCGGTTGGACAAGGTCTCCCCGTCGATGCGTCCGGCAATGGTGCGAACGCGATACAGATGCGTCACGCCCCGCCCCAGTGCGATGAGCAGGCCGACGAACCAGGCCAGCGTGACGAACCAGGGCAGATCGCCGTGGTGCCAGTCGAACATGCCGAACAACACGAGCAGCATGCACCAGGCCGCGAACCACGCTATGACGATACGACCGAGGAATTTGAGGCTGGCCATCGCAATGGCTCCGATGCTGGATTGCCGGGGAGCATACGATGGCGCGGAGTCGTCCTTCGACGCGTTTCCGACGAAACGCCGGATTCGCCGACGAAACGCCCTTCCGCGCCGCAGCATGACCTCGCCGCCTCGATAGTCCATGCTCGGGCGGTTGGCTTTAGCGGTGGGGACCGCGAGCCACGACAAAGACAAAGGGGTTAACGCATGGCCTTGTTGCTCGTCGTTTTCGCTGTCGTTGTTCTAGCGATCTATCTCGGTATCAATATGCTGCCGAAGAATCATCCCGCCAACTGGCTGCTCGGCATCGTCGGTGGCGCCTGCCTCGTGCTCGCCTGGTACGCCATTTTCAGACCGATGATGATCGCCACGGGTGGTTCCGACCCGTCACTGATCACACTCGGCCTGCATGCGGCCGGCATCGTTTCCTGCGTCCTGGGCATCGTCTGCCTGGGCGTGTGCGTGTGGCGCGACCCGGCACGCTTCTGGATGCTTTCGATCGTTTTCATCGGCGTGATCGGCGCCACGCAGGTCACCGCGCTCGGCTGAGCGCGACCGTTCTTCCGCCTCAGGGCTGGCGGTCGCGTCAGATCTTCTGACAGACCGCCTTGTCCCGATCAGGCCTTGAAGGGATACCCGCTCACGATCAGTTCGGCAGTGCCGTCCGCGACGTCCAGCACGGCGCGAGCGCCGAACGGCAGGGTCCATTTATCCTGTTTGTGGCCAAACGCCAGACCCCGGACGATAGGCGTACCGCAAGCGCTCGCGAACCGCTCGAGCGCGTGCTCGATGTCGTAGCCATTGTCGTACTCGCTGACGCGTTGCCCACCGAGACCGCCGAGGATGATGGCCCGTTGGCGGGCGAGAACGCCGCTCAACGCCAGCTCATACAGCATCCTTTCGACACGGTAGGCCTGCTCGCCCGTCTCCTCGAGGTAAAGGATGCCGTCGTCGATCGCCGGCATATAAGGCGTACCGATCAGGCTGCAGAGCGCCGATAGGTTTCCACCCCATAACGTGCCCTCGGTATGCAGATCCGTCTGCCCTTCGGGACACGCCCAGGTGATGTCGGTCCGGGGGGACTGCAGGGTTTGCCAGAAGTGACGCCAGGTGTTCTCGCGCAGGTACCCCGCGCCGAAGTCCTGGACCAGCATGGGGCCGAAGAGCGATCCGATCCCGCTGCGCGCATACAGAGCGCACTGGATCACCGTGAAGTCGCCATGGCCGACCATGACGCACGAACTTTCTGAGAACCGGGCCGCCAGGCCCGCGTAATCGAGGTGTTCAAGCAGCGCGATGGCGCCGTAGCCACCGTGGATGGCCATCACCACGTCCGGCAAGGGCCGATCCGGGTCGGCGAGCTGGTTGATATCCGCCGCGCGCTCGGCATCGCTGCCAGCGAAGCGCAAGGACACCCGGTCCACGACGTGAGCGCCGAGAACCGTGTGGCCCGCGGCCTGCAGGCGTTCAATACCTCGCTGGCAGGCGGCGCGATCTTCTGCGTAACCGGAGGGAGCAATAAGACGTATCTCGAATCGTTTCGGCATGACTGGCAGTACGTGACCTGTACTACCAATACCTCTACGAGGCCGCGAAGGCAACCCGAAGTTGTCCGATCGGGGCTCGAGCACCCCTGACTGGGTCTGCGCGGCGTCATGAATCACAGCATCTCTCCTGATCGGACTCTCACGCCGCGGTTGACGTGGAGATCTCGATTAGAGGAGCTGAACGAGGCTCCCGTTGATCAATTGCGGCAACGGGCTAATCGTAAACGGCACGTCCCTGTGCGGTGATGCTTACCAGCCTTCGAATTCTTCGGCCGCCGCCAGATCATCAGCCGGCGCACTGCGAATGAGCGTTTCACGCGGCTGCTCGCCGAACACGCTGCGATACTTCTCAGCGAAGCGTGAGAGGTCCCACATACCGCAGCTGAGCGCCACGGACTTGACCGAACGCCGTCCGGCTTCTGCCGTGACAAGACTGCGATGCGCCGTGCAAAGTCGAAGCATGGCGAGGTACCGGTTCGGCGGAATGCCGAGCAGGTCGTCGAAGGCGTAACGTAAGCCACGTTCGCTGGCTCCCGCGGCCTGGCATAGCTCCTGGGAATAGATATCCCGACGGAGATTGGCTCGCATGAAACGTTCCGCGCGGCGCATGACCTGGTAGTGCGCGCGTCTTCCGCGCGATGCCACCGGTCTCTCTTCGGACGAGGAACCGAGGGCCACCCGGATATGCTCGTCGAGAAGGTCCTCGACGGGACCGAATGCCATGTCTTCGGTTTCATGCACGCGTTCGCTTATCTGCCGATAGGCGCGCTTGAGATGCTCGGAGGTTACCGAGAACAGGCGAAGTCGTTGCGCGGCCATGTCCACGTCGGCGTGATCGGAGGCCATGAACCGCGAGCGAAAGCGCGCGTAAGGGGCCATCACAAGGGTGAACCGCGTGCCGCGCTCGAACATGAAATCGGTCGGGGTGCCACGCAGCAGCGTCACGCCCATTTCCGATTCGACACCGACGCCCTGGCACCAGCTGCGTTCTCCGGTCTCGTGGAGGTAGACGAGCATGCACGCGTCGTCGGGTACGGTCAGGGAGCCCCGCACGTCGAAATCGATATGCCCGGTAAGGTAGGTGACCCCGTCGTGTGTCTTCGACGCGATCGATGCGCGGGGCCGGGCCGGGCTGAGGGTCAACAGATCGACCTCGCACATGCCGAGCGCCGCACCCAGGGTGACCAGATCGTAATCTTCCAGCCCCTGCACGTTGGAAGGGCGAGTCATGCGCCTACCTCCCTGCGGTTGGTTATTCCCTGCATCGGCGGGACGGCGTCATTGGCACGACGCGTGGCCCCGGCAACGCCCCATTCGTTGCCCATCCTGATCCGAACGCGAACCCTTCCCATATGTACCCCCGCAACATCCATCGGCAGGCGACGCCCGCACGCGACTAAACCTCCATCGGCCGACGTGACCCCGCTTTTCCAAGTGGGCCATGTCGACGCCATTAACTAACGATGTAATGCAGCAAAAGCCAGCAGTTTGTGAATATGCCGAATTAGCTTAGCGACTGTCGGAAGCGATTGATGAATTTGGTAAAAGTGCCGCTTGTGCGAGACCAGAGACTACACCCAGAGAGGGGTCGCCGTGCACGACTCGAATTCCGGGAAAACTTGCGCCTACGCGCTCACGAACCTGCGGCGAGCGCGACGTGCCACCCGTGAGGAAAACGCTGGCAGGCGGCTCACCGATATCGGCCTGCGCCTGGTCCAGAAGGCGCCCCATCCTGTCGAGGAAATCCTCCGATGCCGCGCGGAAATCGCCGGCAACGGCATCGATCTTCAGACCTGCCTCGATGAAATCCAGCGATGCCGTGGCCTCATCCGAAGCGGACAGGTCGATCTTCATGCGCTCGGCCGACTGGTTCAGCCGGGTGGTTGCGCCGGTTCCCTGCAAGGCGCGCAGGCGTGAACCGAAGGGCTCGTCCACCTGGCGATAGTCCTGTTTGCGGAACTCGCGCTGCTTGGGCAGGTTGTGCACGCTGGCCGCCTCGACGAAGTGGTGCACCGGTACGCCGCTCAGGTCCTTGCCGAAGCGGGGCATGAAGCTGTGCAGGCTCACGCCCACGTCCAGGTCCGTACCGCCACGCGGCAGGCCCCAGCTGCGGTGCATGATCGGTACCTCACCGGCGCCCAGCTCGGCATAGGCGACGTCGGTCGTACCACCGCCGATGTCGACGATGATCGCCCGCTGCCGTTCCGCCAGCGACTGGTGGTAATGCATTGCCGCGGCAGCGGGCTCCTCCAGGAATGAGACCTCGTCGAAGCCGGCAATCCGTGCTGCTTCGCGGAGAATGGACAACGCCTGCTCGCCGCCGGCCGCGCCCATGGAGCTGCGGAACTCGACAGGGCGGCCAATGACGGCCTCGCGAACGGGCGTGCCGAACTGGCGTGTGGCCACCAGGCGAACGTGCTCGAGGATGTGCGCCGCGATGCTCACGATGGTCTTGCGCACACGCGGATCGAGCTTGTAGCCGAACATCGACTTGGGCGATTCGATCAGGTTGCCGGTGCCCTCTTCGAGGTAGGCGTCCACGGCCTCCTCGCCGAAGAGGGCGTCCTGGAAGCTGGCTACGGACGCCGAGGCTTCGCGCGTGCGCTCTTCCATCCACTGCCGGCGCACCACACGGATGGCATCCCGACGCAGGTCCATGTCGCCGCGTGGCACCCGTCCGGCCTGGCGCTCATCGAGACGGGAGGCGCGGACGAAGGCATCCACCTGGGCTTCCAGGACCGGGGTCAACACGAAGTCGTCCACGTTGGGCACGATTTCGGGGAAAAACACCGCGGTGCGGAACTGACGGGCGTCGCCGAAACGGACCAGTTCGAGCTGTCCGTCCACGATAGCCGCTGCGGCCGAATAGCTGGTTCCGAAGTCGATGCCGATGCGCATGGGGGAAGGTCTTCCGGGAACGGGATAACCGACCATTATGACTCCCTTGCCGCTGCGGCGACAGGGCCGCCCTTGCCGCTACACTCGGGATCCACCTTATCTGCCCAAGGGGACTCTCCGCCGATGCGTCGACTCGCTCTCGCCTGCCTGACCGCACTGACCCTGGCGGCCTGCCAGTCCCACGACGACGACAAGACGGCGGCGGCACCTCCGCCCGCTCCTGCCAGGGCCGCCACCTCGCCACCCCCGCCGCTTCCGGCCGTGGCCAACGAGCAGCACACCTTTAGTCCCGAGATCACGCCGGACGACTTCGCCGCGCACCTGCGGGTCATCTCGTCCGACGAATACGACGGCCGCAAGCCCGGCACCCTGGGCGAACGCCTGACGACCAACTACATCATCGAACAGTTCAAGCGAATGGGTCTGGAGCCGGGCAACAAGGGCGAGTGGGTACAGACCGTGCCCGCGGTCTCGACCGCGCTGAGCGACCCGGCCAACGTGAAGCTCGATGTCGCCGAAGGCGGCGGCCAGGAAGCGTTCGCGTTTGGTAGCGAGATGGTCGCGGGCACGCTCCAGGCCAAGGCCGACGTGGATCTCAAGGATTCGGATGTCGTTTTCGTCGGCTATGGCGTCAACGCACCGGAAGCCCAGTGGAACGACTTCGATGGCGTCGACGTGAAGGGCAAGACGGTCATCATCCTGGTCAACGACCCGGGCTGGAACGCGAACGATCCCAAGCTGTTCAAGGGTCGCGAAATGACCTACTACGGCCGCTGGACCTACAAGTTCGAAGAGGCGGCCCGCCAGGGCGCCGCTGCCGCGTTCATCGTCCATCAGACCGAGCCCGCCGCCTACGGCTGGAACGTGGTGCAAAGCAGCTGGTCCACGCCGCGCCTCGACCTTCCCCAGAGCGAGGACCCGTCGCCTCGCCTGCCGGTTGCCGGATGGCTGACCCACGAAGCGGCACAACGCCTCTTTGCGAAAGCCGGGAAGAACTTCGACGACCTCGCGAAGCAAGCCGACGTGCGCGGCTTCAAGGCGGTGCCGCTGGAGGCGAAGGCTTCCATCCACCTGCAGAGCGCGATCACGCATTCGCTGAGTAACAACGTCATCGGCATGGTCAAGGGCAGCGACAAGCCCGACGAAGCGATCGTCTACACCGCCCACTGGGATCACCTTGGCCACGATCCCTCGCTGAAGGGCCATCAGATTTACAACGGTGCGGTCGACAACGGCACCGGCATTGCCGCCCTGCTGGAAATTGCCGGCAAGTTCGCCCAGGACAAACCGAAGCGCACGGTGATCTTCGCGGCAGTGACCATGGAAGAATCGGGCCTGCTCGGCTCGGAATACTACGTCGCCCACCCACCCTTCCCGCTCAACAAGACCGTCGCGGACATCAACATGGACGCGTTGCCGATCACCGGCGCGACCAAGGACATGGAAGTCGTCGGCCTCGGCCAGGGCGATCTCGAAGACATGTTCGCCGAGGTAGTCAAGGCCGACGGCCGCGTCGTCAGCGGCGACGCCTCACCGGAGAAGGGCCACTATTTCCGCTCCGACCACTTCAACTTCGCCAAGGCAGGCGTGCCCGCACTCGCTGCCAATGGCGGCATCGACATGGTCGTCGGCGGGAAAGCCGCGGGCGAAGCCGCCGCCAACGACTACGTCAAGAACCACTACCACCAGCCGACCGATGTCTACGATATCCGCTGGAACTTCGACGGCGTGACCCAGAACGTCAAGGCCTTCTATGCCCTCGGCGAAAAACTCGCCGACAGCGACGTCTGGCCGGCATGGAAGGACGGCAGCGAGTTCAAGGCCGTCCGCGAAAAGTCCCTCGCTGCGACGGCGAAGAAGAAAAAATAAGTTCTTCGCAGGCTCGCTGCAGGCTCTCTGTAGGAGCCGCTTCAGCGGCGATAACCCGTCCGCCGCAACCCCCATCGCCGGCATAGCCGGCTCCCACAAAGAGCCGGCTACCTCAGTAATTCACCTGCAACTGCACCCGCAGCAGCTGCCCATCAATACGACGATAAGGCGCCGTACTCACATCCGTCCGGCGCATATTCGCCCAGGCCACCGCCAGTTCCACCGCATTCGAAGGCTGCCATTCAACACCCGCCTCGATCTCGTCGACCTGCATCTTCGGCGCATTCGTGTCGAACTTCGCCGCACCACGATACGTCTGCCACTTCGCATACGGCATCAGCGAGCCATAGCCACCGTCAAACTTGTACATCACCTGCGCATAGCCACCGCGCAGCGATTGCGTACGGATGACCCGGCGCGCGACATCGAGCTCCGGGCCCTGCCCGACCGTCCACTCCGCCTGGAAGCCGAACGGCTGCGGGTAATACACCACGTGAGCCGCAACGCGACGGTCCGTCGAGCCGGCGACAGGCGCGTCGACGACCGGGGTAAACGTCCGGCCATCGATGGTCGCCGAACCGGTCGTGACCTTGTAGCGGCCTGAATAGGCGTCCGCACCCACTTCGAGGTACTGCCCGTTGGCAAACTTGAACGGATAGGAGAAGTGGATCACCGAGTGCAGCTGGTCGTTGCGATCCGGACGATTCGCGCCCTGCCCGTTGTACACACCGACGCCGAACACGCCGTAGTCGCCGGAACCTTTCAGGCCCGACTTGACCAGATAGGCATAGCGCTCCTTGATCTCCTTCGGTGTCCAGTAGAAGAACACGCCGAGATCGCGCTCATCGCGTACGGCGGAATTCAAGGCGTCGGCGCGATCCAACGCAAGACGGTTCTGGCTCGACTGCAGGTCTTCCCAGCCATAGGGGATCTTCGACTGGCCGGCGCGGATACGATAGGTCTTGTCCTTGTCGAGCCACAGGTCTGCGTAGGCATCGCGTAGCTGGGCGAAGTTGCCCGTGCTCGACCCCGTAGGCGTGCTGGCAAAGTCCGGCTGGATGTAGATCGACATCTTGTCGGTCACGTCGCCACTGATGACCACGCGGGCGCGGCGAATGCCAAAGCCCTGCTCGCGGCCGATGTAGCGATCGCCCGGGGACTTGAGGTCCTTCGCGTCGCCGCCGACCTCCTGGTTGTAACGCATCTGCAGGTAGCCCCGGATGCCGATCTTGTCGTACCAGGCCTTGGCAGCCGGTGTTGTCGGCGGAGTCGCCGCCACCGCCTGCACCGACGCGCTCGCAGAGACTGTCGCCGTGTTCGCTGCCGGTGCCGCGACCGCCACCGGCGCCGGGCTATCGGTCACCTGCGCGAACTTGCCCAGACGCTGGCGGCCCGGACCCGGCTCCGCAAATAGCTGCCGGGTGGTCGTATCGACGTAGAGCTCGATAGCTTCTTGCGGTGCGCCCTCGGCGGCCGCGGTACCGCACATCGTCCAGAAGGCGGCGGCCAGGGGAAATCTCTTCATGGGGCTTGGCTCCGAAAATACTCATGGAAAGTGTTGAGAAAAACCTCAAACGTCTGCGATAGTGACGCTTACGCACGCTAAACGTCGCTAACGCGTTCGATAGGCGGGCACGTTATCGGCCACCCATTGCACTTCCATGACAGTCGCAAACCTCACCAATCCACGCAGGTTTCTGCGCTGCAACACTTCCGTCATACCCACGTCACAAGGGATAATTCGCAAAGACGCGCCCTCGCCAGGGGACCGGCTCGACCGCAGTTGGCGAGGCACTCTCCCACCCCAGGACCTTCCAGGCGGAACACACCATGTCTCTCGTTAGCTCGCGCCGTATGCCGCGACGTCTCGTCATTGCCCTGTCCATCGCCACGGCGCTCACCGCTGGCACGGCCATCGCACAGGACGCCGCGCCCACCGCTCCGAAGGCCAAGACGGCCACGCTGGAGACCGTCACCGTCACCGCTGAAAAGCGCACGGAAGACTTGCAGAAGGTGCCCATCTCGATGACCGTGATCACGGCCGAGAAGCTGGAAGCCTTCGGGCAGGCTGGCGACGGCGTGCTCCAGCTCGCCGCACGCGCGCCGAGCGTGTATGCCGAGACGTCGTACGGCCGCGAGTTCCCGCGCTTCTACATCCGCGGCCTGGGCAACAGCGACTTCGATCTCAACGCGTCGCAGCCGGTATCGATGGTTTACGACGACATCGTCCAGGAAAACCCGATCCTCAAGGGCTTCCCGCTCTTCGATCTGGAGCAGGTGGAAGTGCTGCGCGGCCCGCAGGGCACCCTGTTCGGTCGCAACTCGCCCGCGGGCGTGATCAAGTTCGAATCGCGCAAGCCGACCCAGGAAACCGAGGGTTACGCGCGCCTTTCCTATGGCTCGTATGGCACGGCCAATGCCGAAGCCGCCCTCGGTGGCGCGATCAGCTCCGACTGGTCGGGCCGCGTATCTGCCATCGCCCAGCATCGCGACGGCTGGATCGACAACGACTACAAGGGCGAGAAGAACGATCTCGGTGGCTACAACGATCGCGCCGTTCGCCTGCAGGCCCTGTACAAGCACTCCGACGACTTCGACGCGCTGATCAACGTGCATGGTCGCCTGCTCGACGGCAGCGCCATGGTCAACCGCGCCAATGCGATTACCCTGGGCAGCGACCAGTTCGTGCAGGGCTTCGATCGCGATTCGGTGTCGCAGGACGGCAACAACAAGCAGCACCTGTTCACCTGGGGCAGCAACCTCCACCTGAACTGGCACTTCGGCGATCTGAACTTCACCTCGATCACCGGCCTGGAGCGCGCCCAGACGTACAGCCTCGGCGACGTCGACGGCGGCTACGACGCCTCGGAAACGCCGGCCCGCCCGAGCAGCACCAACCGCACCACGCCCTTCTATTCCGAGACCGCCGACGCCCTGCCGAAGGATCGCCAGATCAGCCAGGAATTCCGCTTGTCCAACGACAGTGCCGAGCGCCTGAAGTGGCAGGTCGGTACGTACTACTTCGACGAAGACGTCGCGATTACGAACTACTCGTACGACACGCTGAACAACCACGCCCTCAACGGCCTGGTCGACCAGAGCCAGCACACGAAGGCATGGGCGCTGTTCGGCTCGACCGACTACCAGTTCACCGACGACTTCGACCTGCGCGCCGGCGCCCGCTGGTCGCACGACAAGCGTGACTTCAGCGCCGAACGCTTCCTTGGCTTCACCGGCCCCATCGGCCCGCTGACCTCCAAGCCGACCGACTCGCGCTGGAGCGGCGACCTCACCGGCACCTGGCAGTTGTCGAAGAACGCGAACGTGTACGCACGCGTCGCCAACGGCTTCCGCGCACCCAGCGTGCAGGGCCGCATCACCTTTGCAAACAGCATCTCCACGGCGAGGCCGGAAACGGTGACCTCGTACGAAGTGGGCTTCAAGTCGACGACCGAAGACAACAAGCTCCGCTTCAACGCCGATATCTACAAGTACAACATGCACAACCAGCAGCTGACGGCGGTGGGCGGTGAAACCAACGTCACCGAGCTGATCAATGCGAAGAAGACCGAAGGCTATGGCGCCGAATTCGACCTCGAGGCCTACCTGACGCCACAGTTCTACATGACGGCCGGAGGCAGCTATAACCACACCGAGCTGAAGGATAAGAACCTGGCCATCGCTCCCTGCGGTGGCGGATGCACGGTGCTCGATCCGCTGAACGCCGAGGGCAATGCGCTGATCAACGGCAATTCGCTGCCCAATGCGCCGCAGTGGATCGGCACCTGGACCGCGCGCTACGGCATTCCGTATGGCGAGAGCGGCGAGTTCTTCGTCTACACCGACTGGAACTACCGCAGCGAAGTGAACTTCTTCCTGTACGACTCCGAAGAGTTCAAGAGCAAGCCGTTCCTCGAAGGCGGCATCCGCGTGGGCTACAACTGGGACTTCGGCAAGCGCGAGATCGCCCTTTACGGCCGCAACATCACCGACAAGAAGGTGATCACCGGCGGCATCGACTTCAATAACCGCACGGCCTTCGTCAACGACCCGCGCATCATCGGCGTGGAGTTCCGCGCGGAGCTGTAAAGCTCCGGGCCACCTTGATCGGCTAACGGCCGGCCCTGCAAAGGGCCGGCCGTTTTCGTTCGAGGCGAGCGGCCCTGTGTGAGCCGCTTCATCGGCGATCCCGCGGCAGCGGGCAGGCTAGCTGGCAGCACCCAATCGCCGCTGAAGCGGCTCCCACAGGTCTGCGCTGGCTCCCACAGGTCTGCGCTGGCTTCCGCAGATCGGCGTCTGGCTCCCACAGCGCTTTGCCGTGCTGCCCTAAACCTTTTCCTCCAAAGCGGCATCAGAGGTAGTGCCACCGACGCACCCCACCAGCACAGCGCGGCACGGCATAGGCCATAAGTCATATGGAATTTCACGAAATTCTGGTTGACGACTAAAAATCTGGTGTTATAGTTCACTACAACACCGGTCACCCACACCACCACTGGAGTACTGACATGAAAAACAACCTCAACCTCGCCGCCCTCGCCGCCGCCTTCGCCATCGCCACGGCTTCCCTGGCCGGCTTCTACAGCACCTCCATCTCCGCCGCCCCGCTCACCGAGATCAACGGCACGCACGTCACCAACCTGGCCCCGATCGTTGTCTACGCCAACGCCGACGCCGACGTCGCCGCCCTCTAACCCACTGACCGACCTGCAGCAAAGTCATCGGAGTCGAACCATGAAAGCGCCGAACCTCATCGCACTCACCGCCTCTGTACTTATCGCCGGAACCAGCGTGTTCGCCCTGCGCTCCTTCGATGACCGCGCCGCTGCACTGGTCGCCGCCCCCCATTTCGTCAACGGCGTCCGCGTCGTCGACCTGCCAGGGATCCAGGTACGGCCCACCGACGCCGATGTGCGCCAGGCTGCCATGGCCAGCGAGGCCACCCTGGATTCGGCGGCTGCCGCCCTCAAGCGCAGCGCGGAAGATCGCGCCGCTGCCTTGATCGGCGCGCAGCTGGCCATGCCCTACTATTCGTTTGGTAATGCACTGCGCCGCACGGCCAAGGATTAAATACATGTCCATCACCTGGAACGACAGCGTCCCGATCTACCGCCAGCTCCGCGAACGCGTAGTGGCGATGATCCTGGACGGCGCCTTGAACGAAGGCGACCCGCTGCCGTCGGTACGCCAGGTCGCGGGGGATTTTCAAATCAACCCGCTGACCGTTTCCAAGGCCTATCAGGAGCTGGTCGACGAACAATTGGTTGAGAAACGGAGGGGTCTTGGCATGTTCGTTATCGATGGAGCGCGTGACGCGCTACTGAAAAGTGAAAGGGAGCGCTTCCTGCGCGAAGAGTGGCCGGCACTGTTTGCCCGCCTCCAGCGCATGGGCCTCGACCTGAAGACCTTGATGCGTGAAGCCCAGGGCTCCACGGAGGATCCGTCATGACCGCGGTCGTTACCGCCACTGGCCTGAGCAAACGCTACAAGTCGTCGCAGGCGCTGGACGGCGCCACCTTCCAGATCGGGTCGGGCCGGATCGTCGGCCTGATCGGCCCCAACGGTGCCGGTAAGACCACGGCGCTCAAGGCCATCCTCGGCCTGACCACCTTTGAAGGCGAGCTCAATGTCCTCGGCCTCGATCCGCGCAAGGATCGCGACAAGCTGATGGAACAGGTCTGCTTCATTGCCGACGTGGCCGTGCTGCCCCGCTGGATCCGGGTGAAGGACGCGGTGGACTTCGTCGCCAACACACATCCCCGCTTCAACCGCGCCAAGTGCGACGCCTTCCTGGCCCGCACCAAGCTGCAGCCGCAGCAGAAGGTGAAACAACTGTCCAAGGGCATGATCGTGCAGTTGCACCTGGCCCTGGTGATGTCGATCGACGCCCGGCTGCTCGTGCTGGACGAACCCACGCTGGGCCTGGACATCCTTTACCGCAAGCAGTTCTACCAGAGCCTTCTGGAAGACTACTTCGACGAAGACAAGACCATCCTTGTGACCACGCATCAAGTCGAGGAGATCGAACACATCCTCACCGACCTCATGTTCATCCGCGACGGCAAAATCGTGCTCGACACCGACATGGATAGCCTGGGTGAGCGTTTTGCCGAGGTGCTGGTCGGCGCCGAGTTCGCGCACGCCGCCCGGGAACTGAAGCCGCTCGACGAGCGCCAGGTCTTCGGCAAGAGCATTTTCCTCTTCGACAACGTCAGCCGGCCCGAGCTGGAACGCCTGGGCGAGGTACGACGCCCGTCGATCGGCGACCTCTTCGTCGCCACCATGAAGGGCACCTACGCATGAAAACCTTCTACTGGCTGGTCAAGCGCGAGTTCTGGGAACACAAGGGCGGCTTCTTCTGGGCCCCGGTGATCGCAGGCATCGTCTTCCTCGTGCTCAACGGCATGGGCATAATCCTCGGCGAAATACTCGGTCGCGAGCACTGGGGTGGACTGAAGTTCGGCAGCGACGTTCATTTCCAGAACAATATGAGCGTGCAGGACCTGCAAAACGCAGGCGCCGGCATCGACATCATGCTCTACGCTGTCGCCGCGATCATTCTCGGCATCACCGCCATCGTGGTCTTCTTCTATTGCCTTGGCGCGCTGTACGACGATCGTCGCGACCGCAGCATCCTGTTCTGGAAGTCCCTGCCGCTGTCGGACACATCCACCGTATTGTCCAAGCTGGCAAGCGCAGCCATCGTGGCACCGGTGATCGCCCTGGTCGTCGGCGTGATCGTGGGACTGGCGATGATGATCCTCCTGGCCATCGCCGCAAGCATGCATGGCGTCAGCGTCTGGTCGCTGCTGATAGAGGCGCACCCGATCCGGGTCGTGCTCCACCTGATCGCACTGATCCCGCTGTACGCTATCTGGGCATTGCCTACGCTCGGCTGGTTGCTTCTCTGCTCCGCCTGGTCGAAGAGCAAACCGTTTCTTTGGGCCATCGCGCTGCCGGTAGGCTCTGGCGTCATCGTCTCCTGGTTCGGCCTGATGGGACTCGCCGATCTTTCCAGCAACTGGTACTGGAAGAACGTGGTTGGCCGGATGCTCGGTGGCCTGGTCCCGGGGGGATGGGCAGGAAACTCGACGATGACCGTGTTCCCGGGGCATAACGATCCTGTCGCCCTACTCGATAGCCTGGATCTGGCTTTCCACTACAGCGCGATGGGCAGCCCCTCGCTCTGGATCGGAGCGGCGGCCGGTGCCGTGATGATCGCCGGCGCCATCTGGTTCCGCCGCTGGCGCGACGAGAGCTGACACGACGTTCGGACGGCTCCCTCGGGAGCCGTCTTCCTTTGAGGGGATACATCACTCACCGTCCGTCTGCATACGTCAGGAGGTTGGTCATGGTCCGTCCGCGCTGGTTCCTGCTCGTCCCTCTCGCCCTGCTGCTTGTCGGGTGCGCCACACAACGGACGGCACCCGTCCCGCCGAAGCCTTTGCGCGGCGAAGCACTCGACCACCGCGTCGAGCAGCTGATGAAAGCCGCTAACGTCCCGGGCCTGGCTATCGCGATCATCGAAGACGGCAAGGTGACCTACGTGCACGCCTACGGCGAGCGCGATACGGCACAGCATCTTCCCCTGCAGACCGACACCGTGATGTACGCGGCATCCATCACCAAGATGGCCTTCGCGTACGCGCTGATGGGACTGGTGGACGAGCACCGTCTCGACCTCGACGCAAGCATCGCTACCGACCTGCCCAAACCCTTGCCCGATTATGAAAAATACGCGGACCTTGCGGGTGACGACCGCTGGAAGGCGCTGACGCCAGCGATCCTGCTGAGCCATCGCTCGGGCTTTGCCAACTATCGCTACTGGCCGCCTGGTAAGGACTACGACCCCGACGGCAAGCTGGCTTTTTACTTCACTCCAGGCACGCGCTACGCGTATTCCGGCGAAGGCATCAACCTGCTGCAGTTCGTCATCGAGAACGGCAAGGGCATCGACGTGGACACCTTGATGCGCAAGCGCCTGTTCACGCCCTTCGGCATGACACGCACCAGCATGACCTGGCGCGACGACTTCGCTGGCAACGTGGCGATCGGTTACGACGAAAACGGCAAGGCGCTGGGTCACAAGCACCGCGAATCCGTCCGTGCCGCGGGGTCGATGGACACCACCGTGCACGACTATGCCCAGCTGCTCGCCGCCATGGTGCGCGGCGACGGACTGAGCGCTGCCACCTACCGTGACTGGCTGACACCGCGCATCGCGATCCACTCGCTCCAGCAGTTCCCGACACTCCGCTCGCCCGATACGACCGACAACGACGCCATCAAGCTCGGGTACGGGCTGGGCATGGCCCGCTATCAGTCCACCACCGACGGCCCCGTCTTCTTCAAGTCCGGCCACGACGACGGCACGAACAACCTCGCGGTCTGCCAGATGAACTCGCGCGATTGCGTGCTGCTGCTGAGCAACAGTTCCAACGGCGAGAGCCTCTTTGCCTACCTGCTGGAGGCGACGATCGGCGAGACCTGCTTTCCCTGGTACTGGGAGAACTACATCCCCTTCGACCACCCCGAGTTGAGGGGTGAAGCCGGGCGGGCACTGCCACGTTCCGCCTGCACGCTGCCGAAACCGAGCCTGTAGAACCCCACGTTGTCCGATCCTCACGCCCCGGGGACCGTTACTTACAACGTTTGGCCAGTTGCGGCAGGCAGGGATTGTCCCGTACAAGCGGGCGTAGTCACGGCAGGATGCCGTGGGCGGGGGACGCCGATGGTGCACGGGGAGAGTCGCGATGAATGCGGAACACGCAGGGGACGACGTGCCCCAGGAGCCGACTGAGGCGCAGGCTCGCGAGAGCCGACGCGTGTCCCGCGGCGGCGGCGATGACTCGTGGTATGGACTCGCCCTTTCCGGCGGCGGCATTCGCAGCGCGACGTTCTGCCTGGGCGTGCTTCGTGGCCTGGCCAAGCAACACATCCTGAAGCGCTTCGACTACCTGTCCACGGTGTCCGGTGGCGGCTACGTGGGCTCGGCGTGGGGGCGCCTGTACAAAGGGGCCAACAACCCCGCCACCGCCGCGACTGTCGAGAAGGCCATCGCGGACGACGATTCGCTCGTTATCTGGTGGCTCCGGCAGAACGGCCGATTCCTCACCCCCGCAGGCGCACGCGACCTGTTCAAGACCTGGACGACGCAGTTCCGCGCCTTCATCGCGACGCAACTGGAAATCGCTTTCCTGGCTTTGTTGATCGGCGTCATCGTTGTGATCGCGCACATGGTCACCGTGTGGCTGCCGACGCCGGACCCCATCTGGTTTATCGCGGGCAGCGCATGGTTCGTGGTACTGCCGCTCATGCTCGCGTTTGTCGCCGCCATGATGTGCGGTTACTGGTTCCTCGGCAGGGGACTATGGGCAGGCGCTGGCGTCAGCATCCTGACCATCCTGCTGGCAACGACCCTGTTCTATACGGCGGCGACATCGCCTGGCTGGTCGCTTCGTTCCGCGGCGATGGTGGTAGGGGCCGCATGCCTGGTTTGCCCCCTTGGTTATCTTGTCGCGCTGGCCACGTCACTGGCGCAGCGCGACGCAGGCCGCAATCGCGTCATATTCAACAACGTGCTCGCCGGCCTGCTGGGCCTGTCCCTGGGCGTCCTCGTCATCGGCTGCCTGGACGTTGCCAGTTGGGCGATTCGCCACTGGCTCCTGAACATCCGCACGGGGGAGCACGGCACCAGCGTCTTTGCCGGCGCAGGCATTATGTCCGTCCTGCTCGCGGCGCTACGTACCGCCGTTCCCGCGTTTCTTACGCGTGGTAAGGGCAATGGCCGTGCTGCGATTCCGTGGCTGGCGCTGGCGCAGATCGCGTCATACCTGCTCCTGGGGTTGATCATCCTTTTCTGGACGACCTTCGTGCAGCTGATCGCCTTTCCGGGCGATGTGCGGGACTTTCCCGCATGGTTACAAAACGACGTCGTTCGCGCCGCCTGCCTGGTGATTCCCATTGCGGCGTACATGCTTATCACGGGCCAAAGCCTGGATTTCCTCAACCTGTCGTCGCTGCATCTGTTCTATCGGTCCCGCCTGGCCAGGGCCTACGTCGCAACCGGAAACTTCGGCGCAGCTGGCTCGCGCTGTCCCGCAAGCGCGCTGGATTCGAAGAACCTGACGTTGAATGGCGTGCCCGTGACAGATCTGGTCGCCAAGGCCACCGAGCTGTTACCGAACGACGATATTCCGTTCCCGGCCTACGCACCTCACTTGCATGGCGGCCCCATCCATCTCATCAACTGCTGTATCAACCAGACGATCGACGACCGCACGGGCACGTTCAATGCCGATCGCAAGGGCGTCTCGCTCACCGTCAGTAGCTTTGGTGCGGAGATAGGCACCGGACCCGCCTGTCCTCCGGCCGCGCCACTGAAGAACACAACGCTGGCAGAGTGGATCGCCATCTCCGGTGCGGCGATCGGCTCGGGCATGGGTACCTATACGCGCTCTGCCCTGTCGGCGCTGCTGTTCATCAGCGGCCTGCGCCTCGGATACTGGCAGAAGAATCTCTCTCAACCCGTCACTCGCTGGGTTTTTCTCGAGAAGTACCGGGCAATGTTGCGCGAATGCCTGGGCATGTTCCCCGGGCTGAAAAGCGCTCAATGGTACCTGTCCGACGGCGGCCACTTCGACAACACCGGTGTCTACGCCCTGCTCAAGCGGCGGCTCGACCTCGTCGTGCTCGCGGACTGCGGCGCCGATCCCGACTACCTCTTCGGCGATGTCGAAAACCTCGTGCGCAAGGCACGCATCGATTACGACTGTGACATCGAGTTCATCGACCCTCTGGATCCGACGCTTACAGGGTTTGCTCTGGCGCCCTTCCTCGCAACGCCAACGTCCATGACCAACAAGCCGGGCGATGACTTCCTGTTGCTTGCGCGTGTCACTTATCCGCCCCGGACTGCGAGTGACGAAGCGTTCGTGGGTGCGCTCCTGATCGTGAAGCCGCGCGTGCCCACCGCGTTCGATCTGGACACCACCGCGTATGCCGAGCGGCAACCGCCGTTCCCACAGCAGCCCACGTCCCAACAGTTCTTCAGCGAAGAACAGTGGGAAAGCTATTGTCACCTTGGCACCTATCTTGGCTCGCTGCTTTCCGGCCCGAGCCTTGCCGCATTGCCGGCCCTGGTGAAAGCAGCAGCCGTGATCACCATGCCCACCGGGAAACTCGCGCCGAAGAAGCCCGTGAAAGCCAAGCGATCGACGGCCGCCACCGTCGGGGCATCGATTGGCCTGGGTGCCGTCGCCACGGCGTTGATCGCTATCTGGCAGGCATGGGACGGGCAGCGAACGGAGGTCGCAACGCTCGCCAAAGCCGCCGCCGAGGATGCGGGCAAGGTCACAGCACAGATCCGCATCGTTCGCGAGGACTTCAAGAAAACAACGATCGACGTCGACAGTGCGTCTGACGACGTGACTGACTTGATCAGATTGTCATCCGCTACACCGCTGGCGGGAAGCAATCGCGACGACATGGCGACGCTGGAAACCCGGGTGCGCGCCCGCTGCGGCGCCGGCATCGACCTCTTCACCTGCACCAACCTCGCCGACAATCTGAAAAGAGCGCTGGTGCCATCGCCGGGGACGTGGGAGACGAACCTGGCGGAGTATCGAATCTGGGACAATCCCGTTCCGATCGAGGGCTCAACCAACGATCAAGGGACCACGACGCTGGCCTCCCATGCGACGACCGGGGCGACCGACCTGGGGCCGGCGGTGCTCACCGGCGCAACCGCGGCACCTGCACGGGACGCTGCGGTGGCCGCCCCCGCTCCACCCCCTGCACCTGCCGGACCCGCGGGCGCGCAGACCGCGCCTGTGGCCACGAGCACGAAGGTGCCCACCGTCGAAGTGACCTACACCGCAGATGATGTCCGCACTGCGTGCGGCGGTACGGACCGACCCACCACCGTGTACACACAGGTTTACAACGACACCTCGCGGGAGAGAGCGATGACCTACAACGCAGCGCTCAAGACGCTCGGCCTGCGTGCTCCGGGCGTCGAGAACGTCACAGCCACCGCAGCGCGGCGCGGCACGCGCATTCCCTTCCAGTGGAACCAGCCTACCCTGCTCTACACCGCGTCGGATGGCGCAGGCTGCGCAACGGCCCTTGCCGGATGGGCCACCACCGCGCACCACATAACGCCCCAGGTCGTGCCTCTGCCGCAGGGACAAGGCCGACCAGGCGTCCTCGAGCTGTGGTTGCCGGCGCATTGAGCCGGCAACCCGACAGATCACCCTGCCTCAACCACCGCCACCACCACCGCCGTGAATGCCGCCCTTGGTCAGTGTGGCGGGATCGAGCAGCCTGGCCAGCTCGGCCTTCGACAGGCCGGTGGTTTCGAGGGCGACATCCATGATCGGACGCTTTTCCTTATAAGCCTGCTTGGCCGTGGCGGCACCCTTCTCGTAGCCGATGACCGGATTGAGCGCGGTCACGAGAATGGGATTCTTGTCGAGCGCTTCGCGAATGTGTTCTTCGTTGACCTTGAAGCCGGCGATCGCTTTGTCAGCCAGCAGTACGATCACGTTCGACAGGATCTCGATCGACTGCAGCAGGTTGTACGCAATGACGGGCAGCATCACGTTGAGCTGGAAGTTACCCGACGCGCCGGCGACGGCTATCGTCGCGTCATTGCCGATGACCTGGGCTGCCACCATGGCGGCCGCTTCCGGAATGACCGGATTGACCTTGCCCGGCATGATCGACGAACCGGGCTGGAGTGCCGGCAACTCGATCTCGCCCAGACCTGCCAGCGGACCGGAATTCATCCAGCGCAGGTCGTTGGCGATCTTCATCACGGCAACGGCAAGCGCACGAAGCTGGCCAGAAAGTTCGACCGGGGCGTCCTGTGCAGCCATGCCCGCAAAGTAGTTCTCGGAGGACTCGAACTTCACGCCGGTAAGCTTCGTCAGCTCGACGGCAACCGCCGGTCCGAACTTCGGATCCGCATTGATGCCCGTACCCACCGCGCTGCCACCCTGAGGCAGGCGACGCGTGCGCTTCAGGGTGTCGGTGATACGTTCCGACGCATCGGCAATCTGCGCCGACCAACCCGAGAGCTCCTGTCCGAAAGTGATCGGCATCGCGTCCATCAGGTGAGTGCGGCCGGTCTTGACGACCTTCTTCAGCTCTTTGGCACGGGTGTCGATGGTCTTGCGCAGGTGCTTCAGCGCCGGCAGCAGCTTCTCGGCCGTCGCCAGACTGGCGCTGACCAGGATCGCCGTGGGGATCACGTCATTGGAGCTCTGCCCCGCATTGACGTGGTCGTTCGGGTGCACGGTCGTGCCGGCCGCCTCGGCGAGGTGAGCAATGACCTCATTGGCATTCATGTTCGAGCTGGTACCCGACCCGGTCTGAAAGACATCGATCGGGAAGTGTTCGTCGACGCCACCGGCGGCGACCTGCTCGGCGGCGGCACGGATGGCTTTGGCGGAGGCCTTGTCGAGGTGCCCCAGCTTGACGTTCGCCTCTGCCGCCGCCGACTTGATCAGGCCCAGCGCACGAATGAACTCGCGCGGCATGGTCAGCCCCGACACCGGGAAGTTATCCACCGCCCGCTGGGTCTGGGCGCCATAGAGGGCTTTGGCGGGTACCTTCAACTCGCCCATGCTGTCGCGTTCGGTGCGGAACTTGCTCATGCGGGGAACCTCGGTGGGAGATTCCCCTACAGTAAGGCCCCTTGATGCATTTTTGAACGTGTGCGGCCCCTATTCCCCTGTGGGAGCCGCTTCAGCGGCGATCCCGCGGCAGCGGGCAGCCGTCGCCAGCACCCATCGCCGGCAAAGCCGGCTCCCACACAAGGCCCCCGCAGCCCCCAGGCGGTATAATCACCGGCTGCCCCGCCTAGCCTCCAGGAACGCCCCATGTCCCACGCCACGCTGACCGCCCTTTCGCCGCTGGACGGCCGCTACGCCTCCAAGGTTGAGCCGCTGCGCCCCATCTTCAGCGAATTCGGCCTCATGCATCGCCGCGTGCACGTGGAGATCCACTGGCTGCTGGCCCTGGCCGCGCACCCGGGCATCGTCGAGCTACCGGCCTTCCCGGCCGACGCCGTGACCCGCCTGCTCGCCATCGCCGACCACTTCTCCATCGAGGACGGCGAGCGGATCAAGGCGATCGAGGCCACGACCAACCACGACGTCAAGGCGGTCGAGTACCTCATCAAGGAGAAGATCGGCAACGATCCCGCCCTCGCCCAGGCCAAAGAGTTCGTGCATTTCGCCTGCACCAGCGAAGACATCAACAACCTCGCTTACTCGCTGATGCTGCGCGACGCGCGTGAAGCGGTGCTGCTGCCAGCGCTGGACAAGGTCATTGCGATGCTGCGCGGCCTCGCGCACGAGCACGCCGGCCTCTCGCTGCTCGCACGCACGCACGGCCAGACCGCCTCGCCGACGACCATGGGCAAGGAAATCGCCAACGTCGTCGCGCGCCTCGAGCGTCAGCGTCGCCAGCTCGTCGCCATCGAGATCCCGGGCAAGATCAACGGTGCCGTCGGTAACTACAACGCCCACGTCATCGCTTATCCGGCGCTCGACTGGCCGGCGCTCGCGTCGAACTTCGTCGATGGCCTCGGCCTTACGTTCAATCCGTACACGACGCAGATCGAGCCGCACGACGGCATCGCCGAATTCGCCGACGTACTGCGCCGGATCAACATCATTCTTATCGACCTCGCGCGTGACATCTGGGGCTACATCTCGCTGGGCTACTTCCGCCAGGCGCTCAAGGCGGGCGAAGTCGGTTCGTCCACGATGCCGCACAAGGTCAACCCGATCGACTTCGAGAATGCCGAAGGCAACTTCGGTCTCGCCAACGCCCTGCTCGGTCACTTCGCCGAGAAGCTCCCGATCAGCCGCTGGCAGCGCGATCTCACCGATTCCACCGTGCTGCGTGCACTCGGCACGGCTTACGGCCATTCGCTGGTCGCGATCGAGTCGCTGCTGAAGGGTCTGGGCAAGCTCAACGTCAACGCCGAGCGCGTCGCCGCTGATCTCGACAACAGCTGGGAAGTCCTCGCCGAAGCCGTCCAGACCGTCATGCGTCGCTTCGGCCTGCCGGAACCGTACGAGCAGCTCAAGGCGCTCACGCGCGGCCAGGGCATCACGAAGGATTCGATGCGTGCCTTCATTGCTGGCCTCGACCTGCCTGCCGATGCGAAGCAGGCACTCGCCGAGCTGACGCCGGCGTCTTACATCGGACTTGCGGACAAGCTCGCGAAAGCCATCTGAGCGCACTAACGCATCGCACACGAAAAAGCCCGGCATTCGCATGCCGGGCTTTTTTCATCCGCTGACTTTAGTGGTGGTCGTGATCGTTGCAGCTGTTGTCGCGACGATCGCGATCATCGCAATGGCGATCAGGGCCGTTGTTGTCGTAGCGACCGGGGCCGCCATCGCGGTGATCGCGGATGAGACAGCCGCTGAGGGACACGACGGACGACAGAAGCATGGCGATGATAAGCAGGCGTTTCATGGGTGACTCCGGGATAACGACGGCGCGTTATGTCGTTACAACGTACGCGTGCTGACATCAAGGAGCGATGAAACGACCTGTTGCGCCCGTCCCGTCTGGTGAGCGGTGAACGTGAGCGATATGATGCCGACCTTCGAAGAAATCACGCGCCGTCTCTGGCGGGCTCTTACGGTTCAGTCACCGCTGTCAGGGCGGGAAAATCACACACAGGGAAGTCGACCATGTCCGTTCGCGCACTCGCTTTTGTGGTCCTACTGATGCCCGGCCTCGGGCATGCGAGCGCAATCCAGGACCTGGCCTCCAGCCAGATCGAAAAGCTAAACATGGTTTGTAAACCCATTCCCAGTCTGCCGCTGAAGGACCTCACCGAACTGAAAGGCATGGAGACGCCGGAGGACTGGCGCGCGTACATGGCGTTCGACGCCCAGGTGAAATGGACCGAGTTCGCTCACGAGCCTGCCTGCAAGACAGCGATGCTGGAGAACGCCGTGGAAGGCATGGCGTTCTTCCTGAAAAACGAACCGCTGACATCCAACTGGATCAATATGGCGCGGGGGAGCGAAGCCCAGGCACTCCTCATCCTAGCCGTGTCGAGCAACCCTTCGATGAAAAGCGAACGTCTCGCCCAGGCTGATGCCCTCATCGCCGAGTACGTCGCTAATGAGGCTCACGCAAAAGATCCCAAGAACATCGCACGAGGCATGGGCTACTACTTTCCCGCGCATTGGTACCTCACTGCGGCAAAGGCAGCAGCGGAACCCGCCGACGTCGACACCCTGCTCGCCAGAGCACTCCAGACGGCACGCGCCGGCATGGAAAAAGCGACGGACAAATCCGAACTCATGGAGCCTTATGGCATCGCCCTCGGTGAAATCGCCAAGCGTGCGCCGAAGGGCAGCCCTGAATGGCGCAAGGCCATCGAGGAAAGCATCGACGCGTTCGCCACGAACCGCGCGACCGATCCCCTCGCCCCCTACAACATCGCCATCGACCGCATCCTGCTCGGCGACCTGCCGGCCGCGCACAAGGAACTACAGGATCTGGCCGACGCCGGTCGCATGGACGACCAGATCTGCATGGGCATGATGACCGACCCCGACCTCACGCCCCTGCGGGACGCGGAAATGCCCTGGTTCCGCCAACTCGTGATCGACCGATGCCAGCCAACCATCCAACGCTTTCGCTCACGAGCCGCACACCCCTGAGACATGGGCCATAACGCAGCTACAATGCCGCCCATGGCCATCCAGACCCCCACCCGCAAGTCCCTCCCGATCGAAGTGCGCGGCAGCGCCAGCCAGCCGCTCGGCATGAGCGCCGCGCAGTTTCTGCGCGACTACTGGCAGAAGCGACCGCTGCTGATCCGCAACGCCTTCCCGGACTTCCAGCCGCCGATCCAGCCCAACGATCTCGCCGGCCTCGCCTGCGAAGAGGGCGTACTCGCCCGTCTCATCATTCATGACGAGAAGCGCGACCGCTGGACCGTCAAGAGCGGCCCCTTCGAGGAAGCCGAATTCGGCAAGACACCCAAGCGCGACTGGACCCTCCTGGTCCAGGACGTCGACAAGTGGGACAACGACGTAGCCGGCCTGCTGGAGTCCTTCTCGTTCCTGCCCAGCTGGCGCGTGGACGACGTGATGATCTCCTACGCCGAGGACGGCGGTGGCGTCGGCGCCCATGTCGACCAGTACGACGTCTTCCTGCTCCAGGGCATCGGCCAGCGCCATTGGGCGATCAGTGATGACCCGGATGCCCCGCTCGACTTCCGCACCGATGTCGAACTCAAGCAGCTCAAGGAGTTCCTGCCCACCCACGAGTGGCTGCTCGAACCCGGTGACATGCTTTATCTCCCCCCGGGCGTGCCCCACGACGGCATCGCCCTCGGCGACTGCATGACCCTGTCCATCGGCATGCGCGCGCCCTCGCAGGCGGAACTCACGGGCGATCTCGCCGATTTCCTCGCCGAGCGAATGCCCGACGAGCTCCGCTACACCGATGCCGACCTCGTTCCTGCTAAGCGCGTGGGCGAAATCGATACGGCAGCCCTGAACCGTCTACGCCAGGCCCTTCCCTTCGCGGCGGCGCTGGACCGCGACCTGCTGGCCGATTGGTTCGGTCGCTTCATCACCCGCTATCGCAACGCCCAGGTGCCCGCCGCACCGCCGAAGGCCAGCACCGCCGCCGCGCTCGACAAGGCTCTCGACGGGGGAGCCGCCCTGGTCCGCCATCCCTTCGCCCGCCTCGCCTGGGTGCGCGGCAAGAAGGACGCCACGCTATACGTGAGTGGGCACGCCTACCCCTGCCCGGTCGATCTGGCCGAGCGGCTTTCGGCCGAACGCGAGTTTCGCCTCGAAGGGGCGACCTCCCCCGCCGGGCGCGAGGTCCTGCTGGCCTTGGTCAACGAGGGCCAGCTGATCGTCCGCAAGGGTCGCCGCCGGTGACCGACAAGGCGGACACGGCGCTGACTGTCGAGGACCGTGCCGGCCTCGAGGTTGCCCATGTCCGCCTGCTGGCCCAGGCCAGGTACCGCGTCGCGATGTATCTGCCGCGCATGGAGCCGGGGGTCCTGGACAGCGACGCGATCCTCGCCGAACTGCGCCGGATCGCGACGAGCGGTCGACCGGCCCAGATCCGCATCCTGACCCACGATGCCGAACAGGCCCACCGCGAGGGGCATCGGGTGATCGCCCTTGCCCAGCGCCTGCCGACCGCCGTCTCGATCCGTACGCCGGTGGACGAAACGCACCTCGGTTACGCGTCGGCGTTCATCTGCGATACCACCAGTGGCTTCCTGTTCAGACCCGTGGCCAGCAGGTACGAAGCACGCGGCGACCTCGACGCGCCAGGAGAGACCTCTCGCCTGATGGCGTATTTCGACGAAGTCTGGGAGCGGGCCGAGCCGGCATGGCAGATAAGACCACTCGGGATCTGAAAGGCATACGAAACGTGAATCCGGGTTGGCGCGTCGCAACAGCACGGAGCTATACTTAACGGATTCTTATGCCGCGGCGCGTCCCCACGAGTCCAGCGGCAGCCCGTCCTTTTCGTGTGTGCCGGTGGTGACGTGAGCGCAAACCTGATCCGCGAGTTTTCCGAATCCTCCCAACTCGCCGGCGGCAACGCCGACTACGTAGAGCAAGTCTACGAAGCCTGGCTAGCCGATCCCGGCTCCGTCACGGGCGAATGGGACACTTATTTCAAATCCTTCAAGGGTCGCGAGGCCGGTGATGTCGCCCATTCCGGCGCCATTGCCCGCATCGAAGCCGCGCAGAAACAGCGCCGCACGGCTGCCCCGGCACCCGCCGCAGGCTCCGCGGACAATGCCTACGCGCAGAAACAGGCCGGCGTGCTCCGCCTGGTTACGGCCTACCGCTCGCGCGGCCACATCGCGGCGCAGCTGGATCCCCTCGGCCTGACCGTCCCGGACATCGACACCCCCGACCTCGGCCTGGCCTTCCACGGCCTTTCCGACGCCGACCTCGGTACCGAGTTCGACGCCGGCACCTTCGCCGGTGGCGGCCAGCGCATGCCCCTGCGCGACCTGCTCGCGAAGCTGAAGCACATCTACACCGGCACCATCGGCGCCGAGTTCATGTACATCTCCGACTACGACCAGCGCGCGTGGATCTATTCGCGCCTGGAAAAGGCGGCCGGTTCCCCGGGCCTGCAGAAGGCTGAGAAAGTCCGTGTGCTTGAAGCCCTCACCGCCGCTGAAGGTCTGGAGCGTTTCCTCCACACCAAGTACGTCGGTCAGAAGCGCTTCTCGCTCGAGGGCGGCGAAAGCATGATCCCGATGGTCGATGACATCGTCCGTGCCGCCGGCGACAACGGCGTCAAGGAAGTCATCATCGGCATGGCCCATCGCGGCCGCCTCAACGTCCTGGTCAACATCCTCGGCAAGGCGCCCTCGCAGCTCTTCAACGAGTTCGAAGGCAAGTTCGAGCATGACGACAGCCCGATGCACACGGGCGACGTGAAGTACCACCTCGGCTTCTCCGCCGATGTCAAAACGCCGAACGGCGGCGTCCACGTCGCGCTGGCGTTCAACCCGTCGCACCTGGAAATCGTCAATCCCGTCGTCGCCGGTTCCGTGCATGCGCGCCAGTCGCGCCGCCGCGACACCGCCCGCGAAAAGTCGATGGCCCTGCTGATCCACGGCGACGCCGCCTTCGCAGGTCAGGGCGTCAACATGGAGTTGATGCAGATGTCGCAGGCCCGTGGCTTCGCCATCGGCGGCACGCTGCACCTGGTGATCAACAACCAGGTCGGCTTCACCACGTCCAAGCGCGAAGACGCCCGCTCGACGCTGTACTGCACCGATCTGTCGAAGATGGTCAATGCGCCGGTCTTCCACGTGAACGGCGACGACCCGGAGGCCGTGATCCAGGTCACCCGCCTGGCCTATGAGTTCCGCAAGCAGTTCAAGAAGGACGTGGTCATCGACCTCGTCTGCTATCGCCGCCACGGCCACAACGAGGCCGACGAGCCGGCAGCGACCCAGCCGCTCATGTACCAGGTCATCCGCAAGCGTCCGACCACCCGCGACCTCTACGCGCAGGCGCTGGTAAAGTCCTCGACGATCGCTGCGGACGACGGCCAGAAGATGCTCGACGATTACCGTGCCCGCCTCGAAAAGGGCGAGCCGTTGATCGCGATCGATCCGAATCCGACCCGCGACATCCCGGTCGACTGGAGCCGTTTCCAGAAGACCAGCCTGTCGATGGAAGTGAACACGGGCGTGCCTCGCGACCTGCTGGCCAAGGTGTCCGACGTGCTCCTGGCGATTCCCGCCGACGTCACCCTGCATGCCCGCGTCGCCAAGATCTACGACGACCGCCGCAAGATGGCCGCCGGCGAACTGCCGGGTGACTGGGGCTTCGCCGAGAACCTCGCCTACGGCACGCTGATCGCCGAAGGCAACGACCTGCGCATCGTCGGTCAGGACGCCGGCCGTGGCACGTTCTTCCATCGCCACGCCGTGCTTCACGACCAGTCCAGCGACGACACCTTCATGCCGCTGTCGAAAGTTCGCGCCGATGCCCGCGTCGACGTGATCGACTCGCTGCTCTCCGAAGAAGCCGTCATGGCCTTCGAGTACGGCGAAGCCACCACCTCGCCCGACCAGCTCACCATCTGGGAGGGTCAGTTCGGTGACTTCGCCAACGGCGCCCAGGTCGTGATCGACCAGTTCATCAGCTCGGGTGAAGCGAAGTGGGACCGCCTCTGCGGCCTCACGCTGCTCCTCCCACATGGTCAGGAAGGCGCCGGCCCGGAGCATTCCTCCGCGCGTCTGGAGCGTTTCCTTCAGCTGTGCGCGCTCGACAACATGCAGGTCTGCGTCCCGACCACACCGGCGCAGGCCTTCCACATGATCCGTCGCCAGCAGGTGCGCCCGGTGCGCAAGCCGCTGATCGTGATGACGCCGAAGTCGCTGTTGCGCCACAAGCTGGCGGTGTCCTCGCTCGATGAACTGGCCAACGGCAAGTTCCAGCTCGTCATCGGCGAACACCGCGACCTGCCGGCCAAGAAGGTCAAGCGCGTCGTTCTGTGCTCGGGCAAGGTCTACTACGACCTCCTCGAGGACGCCGACAAGCGTGGCCTGACCGACGTCGCCATCGTGCGCGTCGAGCAGCTCTATCCGTTCCCGCGCCCGGAAGTCTCGGCCGAACTGGAAAAGTTCGCTTCCGCCAAGGAAGTGGTCTGGTGCCAGGAAGAACCGATGAACCAGGGTGCATGGTTCCAGATTCGTCACCACCTCCAGGCCTGCATCGGTTCGAAGCAGAGCCTGTCCTATGCAGGACGCTCGCGTTCGCCGTCGCCGGCTCCGGGCCATCTCAATACCTATATCGCCGAACAGACGGCGCTCGTCGAGCAAGCACTCGTCGCGCCAGTCGGCACCGATCACGCAGCGGAGTAAGGCAAGCATGTCCATCGAAGTCAAAGTCCCGGTCCTGCCCGAGTCGGTCTCGGACGCGCTCATCGCCACCTGGCACAAGAAGGCCGGTGATGCGGTCAAGCGTGACGAGAACCTGCTGGACCTCGAGACCGACAAGGTCGTGCTCGAAGTGCCCTCGCCGGTCGACGGCGTGCTGAAGGAAATCCGTTTCGAGGAAGGCTCCACGGTGACCAGCAGCCAGGTCATCGCCGTGATCGAGGAAGGCGCCGCCGCTGCCGCGCCCGCCCCGGCTCCCGCTGCTGCCGCCGCTGAAGCGCCGAAGGCCGAGAAGACCGAAGCCGCCGCCCCGAAGGGCGTCGACGAACTCTCCCCGGCCGGCCGCCGTGTCGCCGTCGAAGAGAACATCGATCCGTCCAAGGTCGCCGGCACGGGCCGCGACGGCCGCGTGACCAAGGAAGACCTGGTCAACGTCGGCAAGGGTGGCGCTGCCGCTCCCGCCGCCGCACCGGCACCGGCCGCCAAGCCGACCCCGGGCAGCCGTCCGGAAGAGCGCGTGGCCATGACGCGTATCCGTACGCGCATCGCCGAGCGCCTGATGCAGTCGAAGAACTCGATCGCGATGCTCACCTCGTTCAACGAAGTGAACCTCGCCGAGGTGGTCAAGCTGCGCAAGGCCCTGGGCGAGCAGTTCGAGAAGGCCAACGGCGTCAAGCTCGGCTTCATGAGCTTCTTCGTCAAGGCGGCCACCGAAGCCCTCAAGCGCTACCCGGTGATCAACGCCTCGGTGGATGGCTCGGACATCATCTATCACGGCTACCAGGACATCTCGATCGCCGTGTCGACCGAGAAGGGCCTCGTCACGCCGGTTCTACGCGACGTGCAGGACATGTCCTTCGCCGACGTCGAGAAGGGCATCATCGGTTACGCCAAGAAGGCCCGTGACGGCAAGCTCGGCCTGGACGACCTCCAGGGCGGCACGTTCACCATCACCAACGGCGGCACCTTCGGTTCGCTGCTCTCCACCCCGATCGTGAACCCGCCGCAGAGCGCCATCCTGGGCATGCACACGATCAAGGAGCGCCCGATCGTCGAGAACGGCCAGGTCATCGCCGCGCCGATGATGTACATCGCCCTGTCGTACGACCATCGCATCATCGATGGCAAGGACGCCGTGCTCTTCCTGGTCGACATCAAGAACCAGCTGGAAAACCCGCAGCGGATGCTGCTCGGCCTTTGATGGTCGGTTGATTCATCAATGTGAAGGCGGGAGTCGAAAGACTCCCGTTTTCATGTTCCGACCCCATATTGGCGGTAGCAGAATCCCGCCGTTTCATCCGGAGCAAACCTAATGAGCGACAAGTTCGACGTCATCGTCATCGGTGCGGGCCCCGCGGGCTATGTGGCCGCGATCCGCGCCGCGCAGCTGGGCCTCAAGACCGCCGTGGTCGACGCCTTCGTCGGCAAGGACGGCAAGGCCGCCCTCGGCGGTACCTGCCTCAACGTCGGTTGCATCCCGTCGAAGGCGCTGCTGGATTCGTCCAAGCAGTTCCACAACCTGACGCACAACTTCAAGGATCACGGCATCACCGCCGAGAATCCGCAGATCGACATTGCGACCTTCATCGGCCGCAAGGACAAGATCGTCAAGCAGTTCACCGGCGGCGTGACCATGCTGTTCAAGGCGAACAAGGTCACTTCGTTCTTCGGCAAGGGCAAGCTGCTCAAGGGCAACCAGGTCGAAGTCACCGGCAACGACGGCGCCGTCCAGACCATCTCGGCCACCAACGTCATCCTCGCCTCGGGCTCGGTGCCCATCGAGCTGCCGTTCGCGAAGTTCGACAACACGCACATCATCGACAACACCGGCGCGCTCGACCTCACCGCCGTGCCCAAGCGCATGGGCGTGATCGGCGCCGGCGTGATCGGCCTCGAGCTCGGCAGCGTGTGGAAGCGCCTTGGTTCCGACGTCACCGTGTTGGAGGCGCTGCCGAAGTTCCTCGCCGTGGCCGACCAGGACATAGCCAAGATGGCCGCCCGCGAGTTCGCCAAGCAGGGCCTGGACATCAAGGTCAACGCCAAGGTCACCGCCGCCGAGGTCAAGGGTGACGAAGTCCATGTCAGCTACACCGATAAGGACGGCGCGGCTCAGTCGCTCGTCGTCGACAAGCTGCTGGTCGCCGTCGGCCGTCGCGCTTACACCGCCGGCCTGCTGGCCGACGACACGGGCGTGAAGCTCGACGAGCGCGGTCGCATCGTCGTCGACGAGCACAACCACACCGGCGTCGATGGCGTCTGGGCTATCGGTGACGCCGTGCGCGGCCCGATGCTCGCGCACAAGGGTTCCGAGGAAGGTGTCATGGTCGCCGAGCTCATCGCCGGCAAGCCGGGCCACATCAATCTCGACACCGTGCCCTGGGTCATCTACACCGAGCCGGAAATCGCCTGGGTCGGCAAGACCGAAGAGCAGCTCAAGGAAGAAGGCATCCCGTACAAGACGGGCGCCTTCCCCTTCGCCGCCAACGGCCGCGCCGTGGCGATGAACGAAGGCATCGGCCAGGTCAAGATGATTGCCCACGCCGAGACCGACCGTATCCTCGGCGTGCACATGGTGGGCCCGGTCGTCTCCGAGCTGATCCACGAGTGCGTCGTGGCGATGGAGTTCAAGGGCTCGTCGGAAGACCTCGCCCGCATCGTCCACGCCCACCCGGCCCTGTCGGAAGTGGTGCATGAAGCGGCCCTGTCGGTCGACAAGCGCGCCATCCACAAGGGCAACTGATCGCCTGTGTGACCTCAAGCCCGCTCATGCCGTTAGCATGGGCGGGCTTTGTCGTTTCTGGGTGCCCTTACCAGAGCGCGCTTTGTGTGGGAGCCGATTCATCGGCGATGGACAACACGGCGTCACCGCCTCGTTGGCTTTTCGCCGATGAATCGGCTCCCACAACAGCGTGTGCTCTGGTAAGTACATAGGAGACTCGAATATGCGTGACATCAAATCCCTCTGCGTCTACTGCGGCTCCAGCAGCGGCGGCAACCCGGAATATACCGAGGCGGCAACAGCCTTCGGCACGCGCCTGGCGAAGGAAGGCATCGCCCTGGTCTACGGCGGCGGCAAAGTCGGCCTGATGGGTACCGTCGCCGATGCCGTGCTTGCGGCAGGTGGCCGCGTCATCGGCGTCATCCCGCGCCAACTGGTCGAGAAGGAAGTCGCCCACACCGGCCTTTCCGAGCTTCAGGTGGTCGAAACCATGCATGAGCGCAAGACGCGCATGTACGAGCTCTCCGATGCGTTCGTCGCCCTGCCCGGCGGGTTCGGCACCATGGACGAAATGTTCGAGATGCTCACCTGGGCGCAACTCGGCCTGCACAGCTACCCGTGTGCCTTCCTCGACGTGCGCGGCTTTTACGCAGGTCTCTCCGCCAGCATGGACCATATGGTCGCCGAGGGCTTCGTCAAGAAGAACCAGCGCGAACAAGTCTGGTTCGGCGCCAGCATCGACGCCTTGTTCGACTGGATGAAGCACTACGAATCGTCCTACACGCCGAAGTGGATCACCTCCGACGCCGTCTGATCTGCCACATGCTGACTTGCGCCGCGTCAGCGGCCGGGTAAGGATGTCGGCATGCCAGGGGGACATGCCGACATGCGCCAGTTGTGCCGATGGGTCGCAGTGATGGCGCTCGCCATCGTGCCAGCCGTCTTCGCCGACGAAACGAAGCCGAAGGACCCGGGCTTCACCGAAACCCCGGTCCCCGCGCAATACACCAACGAGGTGTCGCTCGCCATGCAGTGGGGCCACGCACTCTGGCTCAACGACCAGGCCAGCGCGGCAGCGACCGATGTCCTGCGTGACAGGGGTCTCCTCGCCGGCCACGACCATGCGACCGGCTGGATCACCACGGCATACGACGACAAGCTGGCGCAGTGGCGGGTCTTCTTCACCGAGGACGATCACGGCGCGACGAAGGACTTCGTCGACATGGTCTTCGACATGAGCAACGGCAAGGCCAGGCTCATCGCCCTGCAGCCGAACGTGCCCGCGGTGACGCTCTCAGCCGAGGAACAGATCCTCGTGAAGGCCCGCAACGAGGCTCTCAAGGAGCCGGCGCAGCGCTGCGCGAAGACCTACAACCAGGCGGTGTGGTTGGTTCATCATCCCAAGGGCTGGTACACCATGGTCGATCTGCTTCCGGCCCGCACCGACGCCGACATCTACCCGGTAGGCGGTTTTCACACGTTTAACTATGGCGTACTCGACAAGGACACGCCCCGCCACTACGAGCAGACGCATGCATGCCTGAATCTGACCGGCCCACCCCAGGGTGCGATCGACGGCATGTTCGTCCAGCATCGCACCAGCCCGGCACCGACCAAGTTCCATGTGTTCATGAGCCTTTCCTACGGAAAAACCGTCTACGTCGTGACAACCTCGAACAACCTGCTATGGCGCGTCGACCATGGGACCATCCGCCTGATCGACAGCACGAAGGGGTTGGGGCACGACGTTGTTTCAAAGCTTTCGGACTGACTGATTCGGGCTACGGCGACGCCGGCAGGGTCGATCGGGCGGTCGGGATCACTCCTAAACCCTTGTCGAAACAGGTATCGACCGTGTCACCATTGATACCACCGCGCTGGACGGTAGAATGTCCCTACGCCAGAGGCGCAACGCGCGACGTTTTTACGTCACCGCAGCATTCGAGACGGGCGCCTGGAAGGCGTACGTCATCAAGGACAACACATCGGGCCTGGTCCCGGGGGAAAGTGAATGGCTCGTATCCTGATCGTCGACGATTCGCCGTCGCAGTTGCTGGGCATCAAGCGCATCGTCGAGAAACTGGGCCATGAGGCCATCACGGCCGAGGACGGCGCGCAGGGTGTGGAAGTCGCCAAGCGCGAGATTCCCGACCTGATCCTGATGGACGTGGTCATGCCGAACCTCAATGGCTTCCAGGCCACCCGCACGATCAGCAAGGAAGAGACGACCAAGCACATCCCGATCATCCTGGTGACCACCAAGGACCAGGACACGGACAAAGTCTGGGGCCTGCGCCAGGGCGCCAAGGACTACGTGGTCAAGCCGATCAAGGAAGAAGAGCTGGTCGCCGCCCTGAAGGAACACCTGCCAAAGTGAGGTAGGTGCATCGGCGGCGCAGCCACAACGACTACCCTTGCCGTGGGTCGAACCCGGGGAACGCGTCCTTGAACTCCGCGTACGCCGCTTTCTCCTCATGGGTTTCAGGTACCGGCACACGGATTTCCAGCACGACGATCTGGTCGCCCGGCTCCGAGCCCGGCAGGCCGCGCCCCTTCAGGCGCAGCTTACGGCCCGATTGCGAGCCGGCGGGAATACGCAGGTCTACGTGACCACCCAGGGTCGGGACCGGCACCGTGGCGCCCATGGCGGCCTCCCAGGGCGTAATCGGAAGCGTATGGGTGACCGTGCGGCCTTCGAGGCGGAAGCGGACATCGTCCCGCACGCCGATCTCGAGCAGGAGGTCGCCGGAGGGCCCGCCGCCCATGCCTGGATGGCCCTGCCCGGCCAGACGGATGGTCTGCCCCGGCGTGATGCCGGCCGGAATCTTCACTTCGAGCACGCGTTCGCTGCCCGACGCATCATTGAGCACGACACGCGTCTTGCCACCGTTGAAGGCGGTCTGCAGGTCGGTCTCGATCTTCGCCTGGATGTCCCGCCCGCGACGGGCCTGCGTCTGTTGCTGCCCGCGGCCACGGCCTCCGCCGCCGAAAAGGCTTTCGAAGAAGTCGCTGAAGTCGCCGCCACCACCGCCGCCATGGCCGAAGTCGTAGCTTCCACCACCACCCTGACCGAAGCCCGGAGGCGGCCGGAACTGCTCACCCTGGCGATAGCCGCCGGCGCGGAGCTGGTCGTAAGCCCGGCGCTTCTCGGGGTCCTTGAGCGCCTCGTTGGCCTCGTTGACCGCCTTGAACTTGTCCTCGGCGCCCGGCTCCTTGTTCTTGTCCGGATGGTATTTGCGGGCGAGCTTGCGGTACGCCGCCTTGATTTCGGCGTCGGTCGCTTCAGGCTTTACCCCAAGTGCTTCGTAATAATCCTTGAACTCCACAGGCTCTCCCGGGCTTGTGTCAAAAACAAAAAGCAGAATGCCCGCGGTGGCGCATGTCCACCGCGGGCCAGTTTACAAGCTTAGAGCGAATCAGCCCGCAGCGTTGATCTCAATACGCCGCGGCGCACTCTCGGCCTTTTTCGGAATCGCGATTTCCAGCACGCCCTGAGCGCCCGAGGCCGTGATGCCCTCGGCGTTAGCGCTTTCCGGCAGCGTGAAGCTGCGCTTGAAGGCGCCACTGGCCCGCTCCACGCGGCTGAACTTGCCTTCGGTCTCGCTGGTGAACACCTTGCGCTCGCCCTTGATGCTGAGCACGTTCTTTTCCATCTGGATCTCGATGTCGGCGAGGTTCACGCCCGGCACGTCGGCAAGGATCAGGAAGCGGCCGTCCTCTTCACGAATGTCGACACGCGGCGCCCAGGCGTTCGGCGTAGCAGCAACCGGCGCGGCGATCTCGTTGCCGAAGAGCTGTTCGAAGACATTGCGGACGTCGCTGCCGAACACCGGCGCGCGACGGAACGACACATGACGAAGCTGGTTCATCTGTTTGACTCCCAAGAAGTTTTTCGGCCATGTGGCCGTCTGGGAACAAACATATGACCGACCCGACGGGATTCAAGTGCCGCCGCGATTTACACCGGTTGGGCCGCACATGGCGTTCGCGCTAAGCTCGGCCATCTCTGCCCGCAAAGGACTCCCCATGACCATCGCTGTTGGCGACCGCCTGCCCGATCACACGCTCACCCAGTTCAAGGACGGCCTGGAGACGATTTCCAGCCTCGACGTATTCGGCCAGGGCAAGGTCGTGGTGTTCGCCGTGCCGGGCGCCTTCACCCCCACCTGTTCGAACAAGCATCTGCCCGGCTATATCCAGCACATGGAAGACTTCCGCGAGCGCGGGATCAAGGTCGCCTGCGTGTCGGTCAACGATGCCTTCGTGATGCATGCCTGGGGCATATCGCAAGGCGCACCGGACGACCTGCTGATGCTGGGCGACGGCAACGCCACGTTCGCCATAGCCCTGGGCCTCGAGCTGGATGGCACGAAGAACGGCATGGGCATCCGTGCGAAACGCTTCGCGATCTATGCCGAAGACGGCGTGGTGAAGGTGCTGCACGTGGAAGCACCGGGCGAGTTCGGCGCCACGTCGGCCGAGGCGATGCTCAAGGCCATCGACGCCTGACGAACTGCTGTACCGCTTCTGCGTAGGAGCCGATTCATCGGCGATGGGTGCTCGCGACAACCTGGCCCGATGCCGCGGGATCGCCGATGAATCGGCTCCTACAAAAACTCAGGCAAAAAAAACCCGCCTTTCGGCGGGTTTTTTTCTTACGCTTCGGTTGGCTCGTCACCGTCACCGGTGGGGCCGCTTTCGATGGGCGGGAGGTCGGCGGCGACGTCACCGTCGATCACTTCACCCTCGCCTTCGATCTCGATCTCTTCCTCGGCTTCCAGACGAACCACGCCGATGAGCGTTTCGTCCTTCGGCAGCTTGATCAGCGTCACGCCCTGCGTGTTGCGGCTCAGCTGCGAGACTTCCGACACGCGGGTGCGTACCAGCGTGCCCTGGTCGGAGATAAGCATCAGCTGCTGCGTCTCGGTGACCTGGGTGGCCGCGACGAGGTTGCCGTTACGGTCCGAGCACTGGATGGCGATGACGCCCTGCGTGCCACGACCCTTCTTCGGGAACTCGTCGAGCGCGGTGCGCTTGCCGAAGCCGCGTGCCGTCGCGGTGAGGATGTTGCCATCACCCGCGGCCACGATCAGCGAAACCACTTCCGCATCTTCAGCCAGACGCATGCCACGCACGCCCGTCGCGGTACGGCCCATGGAGCGGACCGTGCCTTCGTCGAAGCGCACCGACTTGCCGTTGGAGGCGAAGAGCAACACATCGCTCTCACCGCCGGTCATCGCGACATCGACCAGGGCATCGCCCTCGTCGAGATTGATGGCGGCCTTGCCCTTCTGCAGCTGGAACGCGAATTCCGTCAGCGGCGTCTTCTTCACCGTGCCCTTGCGGGTGGCGAAGAACACGAAGCAGGTCGGGTCGTACTCGCGCACAGGCAGCAGGGCCTGCACCTTCTCACCCTCACCCAGCGGCAGCAGGTTCACGATGGGCTTGCCACGCGCACCCGGGCCGGCTTCCGGCATCTGGTACACCTTGAGCCAGTAGACGCGACCGGTGCTGGTGAAGGTCAGCAGCGTGTCATGGGTGTTGACCACCCACAGCTGCTGCACGACGTCTTCGTCCTTCAGCGCCGAGGCCGAACGACCCTTGCCGCCACGCTTCTGCGCGCGGTACAGGCTGGCCGGCTGACGCTTGATGTAACCGGTGTGCGAGAGCGTCACCACCACGTCTTCCGGCGCGATGAGGTCAAGCACGTTCAGGTCTTCCTGCGAGTGCTGGATCTCGGTGCGCCGCTCGTCGCCGTAATCGGTACGGATCTGCTCGAGCTCTTCGCGGATCACTTCCAGCAGGCGCGTCGGGTTCTCGAGGATCTCGATGAGGCCGCGGATCGTATCGAGAATCTCGCGGTACTCATCGGAGAGCTTTTCCTGCTCCAGGCCGGTGAGGCGATGCAGACGCATCTGCAGGATTTCGGTGGCTTGCGCTTCGGACAGCTGGTAGCCGTTCTCGTTCAGGCCATCACGCGGATCCATGTCTTCAGGACGCGACGATTCCGCACCCGTGGCGGCGAGCAGTGCCTTGACCAGGCCCGGCTCCCAACGACGGGCGACCATGCGCTCGCGCGCTTCGGCCGACGACGCGGAGGTACGGATCAGCTCGATCATCTCTTCGATGTTGGCAAGCGCGACCGTAAGGCCTTCGAGGATATGTGCGCGCTGGCGTGCCTTGCGCAGTTCGAAGATGGTGCGGCGCGTGACGACTTCGCGGCGATGGCGAATGAAGGCCTCGAGGATGTCCTTGAGGTTCATCAGCTTGGGCTGGCCGTCGAGCAGGGCCACCATGTTGATGCCGAAGGTGACCTGCAGCTGGGTCTGCTGGAACAGGTTGTTCAGCACGACGTCGCCCATGGAATCGCGGCGGATCTCGATGACCACGCGCATACCGTCCTTGTCGGACTCGTCGCGCAGCTCGCTGATGCCCTCGAGCTTCTTTTCCTTTACCAGCTCGGCGATCTTCTCGATCAGGCGAGCCTTGTTCACCTGGTACGGCAGCTCGTGGACGAGGATCGTCTCGCGGCCGTTCGCTTCGGTTTCGATCGAGGTGCGGGCACGCACGAGGATGCGACCACGACCAGTGCGGTACGCCTCGACGATACCGGACGAGCCGTTGATGATGCCGGCGGTCGGGAAGTCCGGACCGGGGATGAACGTCATCAGTTCGTCGATTCCGAGCGAGGGGTCCTCGATCAGCCCGAGCACCGCATTGATGACCTCGGTCATGTTGTGCGGCGGGATGTTCGTCGCCATGCCGACGGCGATACCCGCGGAACCGTTGACGAGCAGGTTCGGCACGCGGGTCGGAAGGACCAGCGGCTCGTGTTCGCTTTCGTCGTAGTTCGGTCCGAAATCAACGGTTTCCTTGTCGATATCGGCCATCAGCTCATGCGTGAGGCGCGCCATGCGCACCTCGGTGTATCGCATGGCCGCGGCGTTGTCGCCGTCCACCGAACCGAAGTTACCCTGGCCGTCGACCAGCATGTAGCGCAAGGAGAACGGCTGCGCCATGCGGACGATCGTGTCGTAGACCGACGCGTCGCCATGCGGATGGTATTTACCGATCACGTCACCGACCACGCGGGCCGACTTCTTGTACGGCTTGTTCCAGGAGTTGCTCAGCTCGTTCATGGCGAACAGCACGCGTCGATGTACCGGCTTAAGGCCGTCGCGCACATCGGGCAGTGCGCGCCCGACGATGACGCTCATCGCGTAGTCGAGATAGCTCTGACGCATCTCGTCTTCGATGTTGACGCGGATGACTTCTTTGGCGAGTTCTGCCATCAATCGGCTTCCTGGATGTCTAACAATAGGCCCCCGCCGGCCGCGCGATTCGCGGTATCGCGACGCGGCCGACCCAACCCGTCGATGGTAGCACAACGGGCGTCGAAAAGACAGCTAAAAGGTGTTCTAATTCAATGACTTACGCAGGTGTTTTGGCGGCGCGGTAAAGCAGTGTCCTGGCGAACAGGAAATTCGCCACGGAGCCCCCTACCGAGCCTGCCGCCACGGCCACCGCGGGCCACGCGCGGAGCGCCGGAAATGCCTGGAAAACGAGAACGTAAACCCCGTTGTTGATCACCGCGCCGACGGCCATCAGGCCCATCCAGCGAAGCCACTCGGAACCCTGGCTCTGGCCCGAGTCACGCTGCGCGAACGTGTGGTTGCGGTTCCACCACCAGGTAACACTCGCGGCACTGAGGAACGAAACGACGCGTGCGGTGTAGACACTCCAGCCGCCCAGGCGAACCAGCCCCTGGGCGATGCCTGCATCGACGATGAAGCCGAGCAGGCCGCCCACCGCGAACAGGGCCACCTCACGGCGCAGACGGCTCACGGAAACAGGATCCGCATCTGCTCCTCGTCAGGCTTGAGGATCACCCCGCGCTCAGTGACGATGGCATCGATCAGCTCGGCCGGGGTGACGTCGAACACGGGATTCCAGGCATCCGCGCCCTCGATCACGGTTCGCGTACCCGCGACGGAAAGCAGCTCGGCGGCGTCGCGCAGTTCGATCTCGATATCCTCGCCCGTGGCCGTCGCCATATCCACCGTCGTCGACGGTGCCACGACCATGAATTTCACGCCGTGATGGCGCGCGGCGATAGCGAGTTGATACGTGCCGATCTTGTTGGCGGTGTCGCCGTTGGCGGCGATGCGATCCGCACCGACGATGACCCACTTCACCTTGCCGTCCTTCATCAGGTGCGACGCCGCGGAATCCGCAATGAGCTTGGCGGGAATACCGTCACGCACCAGCTCCCACATGGTCAGGCGCGCGCCCTGCTGCCAGGGACGGGTCTCGCCGGCGTAAACCTGCTCGATATTGCCCATGGCGACACCGGCACGAATCACGCCCAAAGCCGTACCGTATCCGGCGGTGGCAAGCGAACCGGTGTTGCAGTGCGTGAGCACGTGCGAACCCGCTTCGATCAGCGAGGCGCCGAGTTCGCCCATGTGACGGTTGGCAGCGAGGTCTTCATCCTGGATGGCCTGCGCTTCGACTTCCAGTGCGGCGGTATCAGCGCCTGCAAGCACGCGCCTGTTCATGCGGTCCAGCGCCCACATGAGGTTCACTGCCGTGGGGCGCGCAGCGCGCAACGTGGCCATGGAAGCGGCGAGATCCTCACCCGTTTTCGCAGCCAGCACGACGCCCCATGCCGCGGCGATACCGATCGCGGGAGCGCCCCGCACGGCGAGGTCGCGGATGGCGCGAGTGACGTCATCGGCGTTCACGCAATCGAACCAGATTTCTTCCGCCGGGAGGCGACGCTGGTCGAGCAGGCGGAGACGGTCGCCCTGCCACTGCACGGCGCGAATGGAGTCGTGGGAGGTGGTGATGTTCATCTCCCGATTATCGCACGGCGTCCCGGCATGCGGCCGGTCCGCCGTGCCTACGCCTGCCTAGGTCCTGGACTTCAATGTGTGGACCAAGTCACGACGGACCAGGTGCACACCGTAGACCTGGTTAGGCCCCAGCAAGGCGTCCATGCGTACGGTGACGAAGCCGCCGGACTCCTCCAGGACCTGCCCCCGGAATGACATCTCGGCAGGCTGCGTGTAGATGCCGATCCCGCCGAAGCGCTCACCGCAAAGCCAGAGCGTACCGACGTTAACGGCACGCCCCTGCTTGGGTAACGCGCCGGACAAATCGCGCTGCATCAGGCTGGCGAGCGCTGCCGCCCCTTCGTTGAGTTCGGTGTTGAATGTCGCGCGCGCCGCGTCGTCGAGCTTCATGAATCGCGCTTCGGCGATGGGCGTCGGGAGGTCATAGGTGTAGCGCCCAATCCAGGGCTGGGCGCCGTGCGATTCCACCTGGTAGACCAGCGCCATGCGGAACCTTCCGTCGGTACCGTGCTCAACGTAGACGTACGGATGCACAGTGTAGGTCGCCGATGCGCCACGATCGGGCATGCCGGCCTCCGAAAGCGCCGCAGCCACCGTCGGCATGGGATCGATATCGAACACCGAATGCTTGTACTTCTCGGCCATCTCACGTGTCTTGGATTCGACCCGCAGTCCTCCGAGGATGGGTCCCAGGAAGATGCTTCCACCCTCGTTCTGCATGACGATGTACTGTGACGTACCCACGTGCGCCGCAGGAGCCGGAAGTTGCCCGGACGCCGGCACCTGGGCAACCGTGGTGATCGAAATCGAACTCACGGGTAGCGCCGTCGGCGGCCTCATCGCCGGCCCGGCACACCCAGACAAAACCAGTGCGCCGGCCATGAGCCACGCGTATTTCAAAGCGTTCATGAATCCCCCATCCCTGTTCAGGCGGCTCCCTTGCCGCTGGCGGAGTATGCCACGCGCCTACGCCGCTGCTATTGCGGTTCGGAATCAGCCTGATTGACGAAAATCAGCACCCCGATGATTGCCATGTAGAACCGGAAGGCCCCTTCCTGCCCATTCCACGCCTTCGATTGCCACATGGCAAACCACTCCCCGCCAACCACCATGAAGCCGAAGAACCAGACCACGAAGCCGAGGGCGCAGCCGGCGACAACCCAGCGTTTGGCCGCCTGAAAGAGGTGTGTCGATTGGTGGCGGGCACGCCAGAGGGCGAAGCTTCCGATAAGGAGCAATACGCCCGTCGCTGCCTCGCCTGCAATGATGAGAACGTAACCGGCGTGCCACATCCATGGCCGGACGATCGCCCTTTCCAGCAACGCGTTGCCCGGAAAGGTCGTATCCATCGACAACACATGCTGCACGAAGGCGAAGTTCGAGCCATAGTCGATGAGGTTGTCGTACGCCACGACCAGTGCAAAGGCCGCCAGCGTCAGCGAGAGAAGGATTTTGGCCAGGCGCGCATTCATGCCAACTAACGGCTGGCGAGCCAGCCATGGATGGCAGGCGGCACCTGGGCCTGGGCACGACCGGAAACGTAGATCCCGATATGGCCACCCTTGAAAGCGAGCGCGGTGTAATCCTTGCTGCCAATGACATCGCCCATGGGCGTGGACGCAGCCGGCGGCACGAGGTGATCCTGCTCGGCGTAGATGTTCAGCACCGGGTGGGTGATTTTCTTCAGATCGATCGCCTTGCCACCGATGTGCGCCTCACCCTTGATCAGCTGGTTCTTCTGGAAGAAGTCGCGAGCGAACTCGCGAAACGCCTCACCCGCCTGGTCGGGTGAATCGAAGATCCACTTTTCCATGCGAAGGAAATTCTCGACTTCCTTCGGGTTGTCGAGAATGTCCACGAGGCCGACGTACTTCTGCTGGTTCAGACGAACTGGCTTCAGCGTGAGGTAGGCGAAGTTCATGACATCGGCCGGGACATTGCCGTACGTATCCACAAACAGGTCGATGTCGATATTGCGCGCCCAATGCGACAGCATGTTGTCGGGCGTATGGAAGTCCACCGGCGTCACCATGGTGACCAGGTTGCGCACCTTTTCCGGGTGCAGCGCGGCATAGCAGAGTGAGAACACGCCGCCCTGGCAGATGCCGAGCAGGTTGAGCGATTCGATGGCATGACGCTTTCGGATCACGTCGATGCAGCGGTCCAGGTAACCGTCGATGTAATCCTCGAGGGTGAGCCAACGGTCGGCACCGTCGGGATATCCCCAGTCGATGAGGTAGACGTCTTCGCCCTGCGCGAGCAGGTTGCGCACCATCGAGCGATCTTCCTGCAGATCGACCATCCAGGGCGTATTGACCAGTGCGTAGCAGATCAGCAACGGCGTCTTCGCCGTCGGTTTCTTCGTGCCCTTGAAGTACCAAAGCGTCAGCTTGTCTTCGGAATAGACCGCTTCGCGCGGCGTCGTGCCGAGCTCAATGGGACCGAGGTGCTTCAGCGTTTCCATCCCGGCTTCGAGCTTGCGACGGAAGGCTTCGACTTCGGCGCGCGCGCTCTCGGGTTCGAACGAAAACGGATTTCCGTTCATCGCGCCCTACCCTTCTTCGCAACGGCCTTTGCCTTGCCAGCCACCTTCTTTCCTGTGGAAGCCGCTTCAGCGGCGATAGGTCGCCGCGACACGCCAGCCTTCTTGCCGGGCGCTTTTCCTGCCCGCAACGCCGCCACTTCAGCGCGCAGCGCCTCTACTTCCGCAACAAGACCGTGCATGTGCCGCAATTCCCGACGCATCGCCTGCAACCGCTCGCCGAGACTATCCACCTCGGTACGCGTCGGCATGCCCGCCTGCTTCGTCACCCGCTCAACCTGCTTCTGCTGCAGTACTTTCAGGCGCATCTGCGCATTCACCAGCGCGGCATAGACCTCGCGGAATTCATCGGAAAGCGCGGCCTCTCCGTAATTCTCCTCGGCAAGATTCACCCAACGGTCGTACACCGAACGCATGGATTCAGGGTCCGATGGCACAGGCTGATCACGAAGCGCCGCACCGGCGCGGTCGTTCACGCCCTGCAACAGCGCCTGGAAACGCGCGTAATGCTCAGCGTAGTCGATCCATGCGCGGAACAAGGCCTGCTGCTCTTCCTGCTGTTCGCGTGTCAGGCCGAACGCTGGCATCGACAGCGCCTCGCGCGCGACCTTCGCCCATTCGTCGAATTGCTCGGTACCTGGCTGGGGCATCGCGGCGCCCGGTGGCGGACCATAGCCGAAGGGCGCGGCTCCCGGCGGAGGACCGTACCCAAACGGTGCCGCACCCGGTGGAAAGGCACCGGGCGGCCCATAAGGTGAGCCGCCAGCAGGATCGGGCTGGCCAAACGGTGGCACGCCGCCCATGGCGAACGGGGCAGCCCCGGGTTCACCGGCCGCCATCGAGCGTATCCAGTCGCCATATCCACTCAGGCCACTGAACATCCGGCCCATGATGTCGGCAGATGGCGACGCAGCCGCCCCCTCGCTGGCAGGGTCGAACTGGCGCGACCAAGTCTCGAGGCCCGCGCGGACGAAGGCCTGATACTGGTCGATGAAATCGTTGGGCTTATCGGACATGGGGTAATCGTACCGCGTGGCGGGGCAGAGAAATGTGGGAGCCGGCTATGCCGGCGATAACACCTGCCGCTAAACCGCTCCGTTGGCTTTTCGCCGATGAGTCGGCTCCCACATTGTCCAGAAACGACGAAGCCCGGCGTCGTCTGACACCGGGCTTCGTGGATAACGCTTGACGCAGGCTTAGCCGGTGACGTTTTCGTCTTCGGTAACGGCCTTCATCGACAGGCGGATACGGCCCTGCTTATCGACTTCGAGGACCTTGACCTTGACGATGTCGCCTTCCTTGAGCTTGTCCGAGACCTTCTCGACGCGCTCGCTGGAGATCTGCGAGACGTGAACGAGACCGTCCTTGCCCGGCATGATCGTGACGAAGGCGCCGAAGTCCATCAGCTTGGCAACCTTGCCCTCGTAGATACGGCCCGGCTCGACGTCCGAAACGATCTGCTCGATGCGCTTGCGCGCGGCTTCGGCGGCTTCGCGGTTGACCGACGCGATGACAACGTTGCCGTCATCGGTGATGTCGATCGTGGTACCGGTCTCTTCGGTGATCGAGCGGATGGTCGCGCCACCCTTGCCGATCACTTCGCGGATCTTGTCCGGGTGGATCTTGATCGTGAGCAGGCGCGGTGCGAACTCGCTCATTTCCGAGCGGGCTTCGGTGATGCACTTGGCCATTTCGCCGAGGATATGCAGGCGACCACGCTTGGCCTGGGCCAGCGCCGTGCGCATGATCTCTTCGGTGATGCCGTCGACCTTGATGTCCATCTGCAGCGCGGACACGCCATCGGCGGTACCGGCTACCTTGAAGTCCATGTCGCCGAGGTGATCTTCGTCACCGAGGATGTCGGAGAGCACGACGAAGTCGTTGCCTTCCTTCACCAGGCCCATGGCGATACCGGCAACAGCCGACTTCAGCGGAACGCCCGCGTCCATCATGGCCAGCGACGAACCGCAGACCGAAGCCATCGACGAGGAGCCATTCGACTCGGTGATTTCCGAGACGACGCGGATCACGTACGGGAACTCTTCGATCGTCGGCTTGACAGCCTGCACGCCGCGCTTGGCGAGACGGCCGTGGCCGATTTCGCGACGCTTCGGGCTACCGACGCGACCGGTTTCACCGACCGAGAACGGAGGGAAGTTGTAATGGAAGAGGAACGTGTCCTTCCACTCGCCTTCCGGCGCGTCGATGAGCTGCGAGTCACGGGTGGTGCCAAGCGTGGCAACGACCAGGGCCTGCGTCTCACCGCGGGTGAAGAGCGCCGAACCGTGCGTGCGCGGCAGGACGCCGACGCGCACCGAGATCGGGCGGACGTCGTCGAGCTGGCGGCCGTCGATGCGGACCTTCGTGCTGAGGACGCCGTCGCGCAGGGTGCGGTACTCGACTTCGCCGAAGGCGTTGCCGATGTCTGCGTCGGTCCAGCCATTGGCTTCGGCGTCGGCGGCGATGGCCGTCTTCACGTCGCTCTTGAGCGCGCTGACGACGTCACGACGGGCGAGCTTGTCGCGGATCTGGAAGGCTTCGGTGAAACGGTTGCCGACAGCGGACTTGACCGCGTCGAACAGCGCCGTCTTGGCGACCGGAGCGTCCCACTTGAACGTCTTGACGCCGGCTTCGGCGACGAAGGCGTTGATCGTGTCGATCGCGAGCTGCATCTGCTGGTGACCGAACACCACCGCGCCGAGCATGACGTCTTCGCTGAGCAGCTTGGCTTCCGACTCGACCATCATCACGGCGCTGGAGGTACCGGCCACGACGAGGTCGAGGTCGGAGGTCTTCAGCTGGGCGGCGGTCGGGTTGAGGATGTACTGGCCATTCGCGTAACCGACGCGAGCCGCACCGATCGGACCCTTGAAGGGCACGCCGGCGAGACGCATCGCGGCAGAAGCACCGATCAGCGCCGGGATGTCACCGTCGACTTCCGGGTTCAGCGACACGACCTGTGCGATGACCTGGATTTCGTTACGGAACTCTTCCGGGAACAGCGGACGAAGCGGACGATCGATCAGGCGCGAAGTAAGCGTTTCCTTCTCGGTCGGACGGCCTTCGCGCTTGAAGAAGCCACCCGGGATACGACCCGCGGAGTAGAACTTCTCCATGTAGTCGACCGTGAGCGGGAAGAAGTCCTGGCCGTCGCGCGCCTTGGGGGCAGCGACGACAGTGACCAGAACGACAGTGCCGCCCATGCTGACCATGACTGCACCGGAGGCCTGGCGGGCAATTTCGCCCGTCTCCAGTGTGACTTCGTGACTACCGTACTGGAATGACTTGGTTACTTTCGCCACCGTGATCTCCTCGTCCTGTTCGTTTTAGCGGCGCAGGCCGAGGCGTTCGATCAGGGTCTGATAGCGACCCAGGTCGTTTGCCTTCAGATAGGAAAGCAGCTTCTTGCGCTGGTTGACCATCTTCAGCAGGCCGCGACGCGAATGGTGGTCCTGCTTGTGAGCCTGGAAATGATCCTGCAGCTGCAGGATGTTGGCGGACAGCAGGGCGACCTGGACTTCGGTCGAGCCCGTGTCGTTTTCCTTGCGGCCGAAATCCTTGATGATCTGACCGGTCTGTTCGGGAGTAAGCATTGAATCGTTTCCTTAAAAGCGGGTGCGAAGCTTGCGCAACCTCAGCGGACCGCTGAAGTTGCGCAAGCTTCGCATTGTGTTGAAAGCTATGAAATGAGCACTCTATTGTAACGTCGTGCGCGTACCGGCAACAAGCCCGGTCAAGCGGTCGGGAGGTTGAGACCCCGAAGGACGCGGAGCAGGCCATCGTCGGCGATTTCCCCGAGCGCCATGAGACGCCCGTCCGCACCCCACACCGCGCAACGCCCTGGTTGGGTGCCCTGCCCCAGCGGCACCGGCTGGCCGAAGCCAAAGATACGCGTCTGCTCGGGGTCGAGTTCCACCCGGAGGATATGCGTCAGCCCGGCATCTACCGGCATCAGGAAGGCTTCGAGCTGCTCCGGGCCCGCCTCGGCGGCATCGCGCAGGGTGTCCAGCGTGATCATCGGCGGCTCCATGAACGGCTCGACCCAGAGGCGGCGGAGGCCGGTCAGATGGGCGCCGCAGCCGAGATGGGCGCCAAAGTCGACGGCAAGGCTGCGCACGTACGTCCCCGACCCACACTCCACATGCAAGCGGACGGTATCGCCTTCGCGCCCGATCACCTCGAGCCGGTAGACGTCGACCTCCCGGGCGGGAACGTCCACAACCTCGCCCCGTCGCGCACGCACGTAAAGCGGAACGCCGTCCTGCTTGATCGCCGAATAGGCCGGAGGGATCTGCACGATATGGCCGCGCAGCGGCGCCAACGCCGCTTCGATCATCGCCTCGTCCAGTTCCGGGACGGGACACGTCTCCACCACGTCACCCTCAAGGTCGGCCGTCGTCGTTGTCACGCCCAGCCGCACCTCGGCCTCATAGGCCTTGCGCGAACCCAGCAACCAGCCGGCCAACTTGGTCGCCTCACCGAAGCAAAGCGGCAACAACCCGGTCGCGAGCGGATCGAGACTGCCCGTGTGACCGCCCTTGGCCGCGCCCACGAGCCGACGCGCCGCCTGCAATGCCTGGTTGGAGCTCAGGCCGAGTGGCTTGTCGAGCAGAAGGATCCCGTGGATGTCACGAAAGGTTCGGCGGTTCATAGAGGCAGAAATGAGAAGTGGCCAAGAGATGGCCAGAACACTGTAGGAGCCGATTCATCGGCGATCCCGCGCCAGCGGGCCAGTTTGCCGCTAGCACCCCATCGCTGCTGAAGCAGCTCCCACACAAAAGCATCGCCGATGAATCGGCTCCTACTTGGACTCTTCTTCTGCGGGATCGGCCGGGGGAACCGGATTCTCACGCAGCAGGCGCTCGATGCGTTCACCGGTATCGACGGACTCGTCGTACTTGAACTTCAGCTGGGGCACCTTGCGCAGGATCATGGACTTCGACAGCGCATGACGGAACTCGGGAGCAAGCTCCTTCAGCGCCTTCATCACTACCGGCGACTCTTCCGGCTTGAGCGCCGTGACCCACACGGTGGCCCAATCGAGGTCGCGGGTTACTTCTACATCCGACACGCTGGCCGAAGGCAGCGCGTAGTCGCGTACAGCCGCATGCAACAGTTCGCTGATTTCGCGGCGAAGCTGGGCGGACACGCGGTCGGTACGCTTGAAATCACGGGACGGCATATCCGCCTCCAGTTTTTGATAGGTGCATAAACGAATAAAGCCTCCCCGGCGTACCGGGGAGGCAAGCTGACGCGAATTACAGCGTGCGGGGCACTTCGATGCGCTCGAAGCACTCGATCTGGTCGCCGACCTTAACGTCGTTGTACTGCTTGACGGCGATACCGCATTCCATGCCGTTACGGACCTCGTCAACGAGTTCCTTGAAGCGGCGGAGCGACTCGAGTTCGCCCTGGAACACGACCACGTTGTCACGCAACACGCGGATCGGCTTGCTGCGCTTGACGTTGCCTTCGATGACCATGCAGCCCGCGACCGCGCCGAACTTCGACGAACGGAACACGTCACGAACCTGCGCGACACCGATGATCTCTTCGCGGATCTCCATGCCCAGCAGGCCGGTAGCCGCCTGCGTGACCTGGTCGATCACGTCGTAGATGATCGAGAAGTAACGGACGTCGAGCCCGTTGGTATCGATCACCTTGCGTGCCGACGCGTCGGCACGGACGTTGAAGCCGATGATCAGCGCCTTCGAAGCCGTTGCCAGCGTGGCCTCGGACTCGGTGATGCCGCCCACGCCGGAAGCGATCACGTTCACCTTGACCAGGTCGTTGCCGATCTGGGTAAGCGAATCGCGCAGCGCCTCGACCGAACCCTGCACATCCGCCTTGACGAGGATGTTGAGGGTCTGCTGACCCTGACCCTGACCCATCTGGGCGATGATGTCTTCCAGACGGTTCGACTTGCTGACCAGGCGGGTCTCGCGACGCTTGAGCAGTCGTTCGGCCGCCACTTCGCGAGCCAGGCGCTCGTCCTTCACGGCGACGAAGTCGTCACCCGATTCCGGCACGCCCGACAGACCCAGCACCTGCACCGGGATCGACGGGCCGGCTTCGTTGACCTGCTTACCGGTTTCGTCGACGAGTGCACGCATGCGGCCGTATTCGACGCCGCAGACGACGAAGTCGCCCTTCTTCAGCGTGCCCTGCTGGACCAGCACCGTGGCCACCGGACCGCGACCGCGGTCGAGGCTGGATTCGATCACGACACCCGAAGCGCGGCCATCGGCCACCGCCTTGAGTTCCATGACTTCGGCCTGGGCCGAAATCGCATCGAGCAGTGCATCGACGCCGTCGCCGGTCTTCGCCGAGAGCGGCACGAACGGTGTCTCGCCGCCCCACTCTTCGGGGATGACTTCGAGGAGGCCGAGGCCCTGCTTGACGTTGTCCGGATTGGCACCGGCCTTGTCCATCTTGTTCAGCGCGACGATCAGCGGCACCTTGGCGGCGCGCGCATGCTTCACGGCTTCGATCGTCTGCGGCATGACGCCGTCGTCGGCCGCGACCACGAGCACCACGATATCCGTGGACTGCGCACCACGAGCACGCATGGACGTAAACGCCGCATGGCCCGGGGTGTCGAGGAAGGTGATGACACCGCGGCTGGTTTCGACGTGGTACGCGCCGATGTGCTGGGTGATGCCACCGGCTTCGCCCGAAGCGACCTTGGTGCGACGGATGTAGTCGAGTAGCGACGTCTTGCCATGGTCGACATGACCCATGATCGTGACGACCGGCGGACGCGAAACCTTCTCGCCCTCGAGTTCGGCGGTCTGCGTCTGCGTCTGCAGCGCGGCTTCCGCGTCGTTCTCGGTGGCACGAACCGGGTTGTGACCGAGTTCTTCGACGACCAATGCGGCCGTGTCGTGATCGATCGTCTGGTTGATGGTCGCCATGACGCCCATCTTGAACAGCGCCTTGACCACCTCGGCACCCTTCACGGCCATCTTCTGGGCGAGATCGGTAACGAGGTTGTTGTCGCCGATCACAACATCACGGACCACCGCGGCGGTCGGACGCGTGAAGCCATGCGGACCACCGGACGAAGCGCCGCCGCGCGGGGCTTCGGCGCGACCACGGACCTTGCCGCCGCCACGACGATTGGCGCTGGAGCGACGTGCGCGATCGGCATCGGACAGATGCATCTCGCCGCCACCAAAACGCTTGCCGCCGGAGTCGCGGTCGTTGCCACGGCCGGGGCCGCCGCTGTTACCACCGCCGCCACCGCCACCACCGCCGCCGTGCTTCGGACGCGCGTTACCACGCGAATCGTTAGCTGCTGCGACCGAACCAGGGGCCGGACGCGGAGCGGGTGAAGGCGCAGCCGCACGCGGAGCCGGCGCTGGCGCCGGAGCCGCCACGACCGGCGGAGGCGCCGGGGCCGGCGCCGGTGCGGGAACCGGCTTGGGAATGACGCGCTCGCGCTTGCGCGGCTCATGGATGGTCGGCGTGATCATGCCGAGCCGGCGCGTATCGAGCTTGCCTGTCGTGTGGGTCACGCCATTCTCGTCAGTGAACGTAGTCACCGGCGCAGCCGGAGCGGGAGCCGCCGGAGCGGCAGCAGGCGTCGGCGCAGCCGTCGCTTCGGCAGATGCCGGCGACGTCTTGGCCGCTGCCTGGGCAGCTTCAGCGCGTGCGCGCTCGGCGGCCTGCTCGGCCTCGGCGCGGCGACGCGCCTCGGCGGCAGCCTCTTCCTGACGACGTGCCTCGGCTTCAGCGGCGTGACGGGCTTCTTCAGCCTGTCGGCGCTCGGCCTCCTCGCGGCGCTGTGCCTCGTCGCTCTCACGCTGGGCATGAGACTCGGCGAGCTTGCGCGCGGCGTCCTCACGTTCCGGATCGTGCGAGGCGTCTTCGGCAATCGTGCTGCGCTTGACGTACGTGCGCTTGGTGCGGACTTCGACGTTGACCGTCTTCGCCGCGCCAGCGCCACGCCCCGTGCCGGAGCTCACCTTCAACTCACCGACCGTGCGGCGCTTGAGGGTGATCTGGCGAGGCGCCGTTTCGTCCGTTTCGGGAGCGGCGTCGTTCTTGCCGTGCGTGCGACGCAGGAATCCGAGCAGCTTCACCTTTTCGGTGCTGCTGATGACCTGCTCCGCATCGGAGAATTTCATGCCGGCTTCGCCAAGCTGCCCAAGCAGCTTGTCGACCGGGAGGCCCAATTGATGGGCGAGTTGTTTGATTGTGACGTCCGACATCGTTCTTTATTCTCCGCCGTTCCCGCGCGTAACCTTACGTGCCGACGATGACCCGTACGGCTGCCTCCATCCATGGCGGGAGACCTCGTGGCCTCCCTCGAGGCGTCCGTCCAGGACGCTTCCGGTCTCGCGCTTAGCCACCCTTTTCCAGGCGGGCGATCATCGGAGCACGCGCAGCCATGATCAGCTGCGAAGCGCGTTCCTCTGTCATGCCATCGATATCGATGAGTTCGTCGACGGCAAGGTCACCCAGGTCGTCCAGCGTCTTCACACCACGATCCGCCAGCGCGAAGGCGGTCGCATCGTCCATGCCGTCCAGACCGAGCAGTTCCTCGGAAGGCGGGTTTTCTTCCACACCTTCCTCGGCTGCCAGTGCCTCGGTCAGCAGGGCGTCGCGGGCGCGAGCACGGAGTTCCTCGACGATGTCTTCGTCGAAGCCTTCCACGTTGAGCAGCTCGGCGCTCGGCACGTAAGCAATTTCTTCGATGGACGAGAAGCCTTCCTGCACCAGGATGCCGGCGATCTCTTCGTCCACTTCGAGTTTGTCCTGGAACAGCTGCAGCGCGGCGGCCTGTTCGGCCTCGCTCTTCGCCGTCACCTGGTCCTGCGTCATCACGTTGAGCTGCCAGCCGGTGAGCTTGCTGGCGAGGCGCACGTTCTGGCCACCGCGACCGATCGCCTGGGACAGCTTGTCCTCGGCAACGGCGATGTCCATGGAGTGCTTCTCTTCATCCATGATGATCGACTGCACTTCAGCCGGCGCCATCGCATTGATGACGTACTGCGCCTGGTTCTCGTGCCACAGGATGATGTCGACGCGCTCGCCGTTGAGCTCGTTGGACACGGCCTGCACGCGCGAACCGCGCATGCCGATGCATGCGCCGATGGGATCGGTGCGGCTATCGTGGGCGACGACGGCGATCTTGGCGCGGTCACCCGGATCGCGGGCGCAGCCCTTGATCTCGACCAGGCCCTGGCCGACTTCCGGCACTTCGAGCTTGAACAGTTCGATCATGAATTCCGGCGCGCTGCGCGAAACGAACAGCTGCGGACCACGGACTTCCGACTTCACTTCGTACAGGTAACCGCGAACGCGGTCGCCGACGCGGGCCGATTCACGGGGAATCGTCTTGTCGCGCGGGATGAAGGCCTCCGCATTGCTGCCGAGGTCGAGATAGACGTTGCCGCGCTCGACGCGCTTGACGATACCGGTGACGAGTTCGCCAACGCGATCCACGAACTGGTCGACCACCTGCTGGCGCTCGGCCTCGCGAACACGCTGCACGATGACCTGCTTCGCAGCCTGCGCAGCGATGCGGCCAAACTCGGCGTTCTCGACCTGATGCTCGATGGCACCACCGATCTCCGCCACTTCGCCTTCGCCGGCTTCGTCTTCAGCGTCCATCAGGCGGATCTGGTAAGACGGATCCTCCATTTCGACGTCGTCGGCGACGATCTCCCAGCGACGGAAGGTCTCGTAATCACCCGTGTTGCGATCGATCTCGACACGAATGTCCGGATCCTCATCGGGGTAGCGCTTCTTGGCGGCCGAGGCCAGCGCCGCTTCCATGGCGTCAAAAATGACTTCGCGCGGTACGCCTTTTTCGTTGGCGACCGCGTCGACTACCAGCAAAAGTTCTTTGCTCATTGCCGCTACTCCCGTAAGGATGCCCCGCGGCACCCCGTCGTTTCGTTATTTGGGTTTCTTTCCGCCCAGACCGGGCTTCGGCTGTGGCGCATAGCCAAGAGCCACCCAATCGGGAACCACGCGGGCGCTTTCGACGTCCGCATGCTCGAATTCGAATCGGCCAGCCTCACCCTCGACCACAATGTGCTCGCCATTTACTTCAATGACGTTGCCTTTGAGGCGCCGACGACCCTCGACCGGGGCCTTCAGCAGCACTTTGACTTCCTGGCCGCTCACGCGAGCGAACTGCTCCGCCGTGAACAGAGGGCGCTCGATGCCGGGTGAGGAGACTTCTAATACGTAGTTGCCAGGGATCGGATCTTCAACGTCCAGGTAGGCGGAGAACTCGCGACTCGCGGTCGCACAATCCTCGACCGTCACTTCGCCAGGCAGCTCAGCTGCTTCGCGACGTTCGCGCTCGGCGCCGAGTACGTCCAGATAGACGCGCAGCGTTTGCTGCCCGTCGGACGGGGCGAAATCCATACCCAGTACTTCGAGGCCAAGCTCGGCCACGATGTCTGAAAAGCGTTGTGTAAGTGCGTTGGTATCCACGTTACCTGCGGTTTTTCCATTCGCCAGAAACAAAAAAAGGGCGCGAGCGGCCCATTCCATTACGTCGCCGATGTATCCGACACTTTCCTCCAGCGCTCGCCGCGATGCCCTGACGGCGCTCACAGTGTGTCGCAGGGCGCCTCCGTGCGCCCAACAAAAAAGCCTCACGAGGAGGCTTTCTTGTAAAAAGAAAGTTCCTGAAGCACCCACTGGGTGTAAGGCCTAAACCGGGGCCCAACGGCGCTTAAGATTCACTAAGTCTATCGTATTTTAATGTCTTCGTGCAAGGTCGTCGGTCCCGTCCTAGAATGGCCCCAGGGGCGAAACCGGGGGACGGGATGGACGGTACGGCGAATCTCGACGTACACACGCTAGGCATTATCGGCCTGGCCGTGGGGGCGACCATTGCATTGAGTTTTACCCTGCTCAGTATGGTGCTGCGCGGGATGCTCGCCCTGCACATCTGGGCAGGGGCGTTCTGGCTGCTTACCCTGGCCGGGCTGGCGGAAGGTTACGACGAAAATGCGACCTTCCTGTCGACTATCGTTGGAAGCCTGCTGATAGCGGCCGCCAATGGCGCCATGCTCGGTGGCATCGCCATCCACATCAAATATCCCCTGCGGTGGCGGTGGCCAGCCTTGCTGATCGCCCTGTTCCTGGCGGTGCAAGTCGCCTTTCTCCTCACACCCCCACCCCAGGCGGTCGAAGCCACCGTGTTCGGCGTGAAGAGCATCATCTGGGATGCCTGGATGATCTGGCTCCTCCTGTTCCGTGCCCCGCGCGAGCTGAGGACAGGCTGCGCGTTCACTGCGCTCGTCTTCGCCATCGATACCTTCTTTTATCTGGCCCGGGCAGCAGTCTCAATGCATCCTGAGATGGAATCGCACGTGCTGCTGTCATCCATCCTGACGACGTCCAACTACCTGTTCGGGATTCTTTGCACCTTCCTGCTGAGCACCGGCTTCACCCTGATGCTGGCCCAACGCCTGGTGCACGACCTGCGCTGCGCCGCCGAAATCGATGGCCTGACCGGCCTGCTGAATCGCACCGCCGTGGTCCGGGAATCGAACCGTCGGCTCGCGACGACGCGCGGCCGCAGTAACTCCGCCCTGCTCTTCGACCTGGACAACTTCAAGGCGGTGAACGATTCCTGGGGCCATGCCGGCGGCGACGCGGTGCTCAAGCACTTTGCGGAAACCGTCCGCGCCAGCGGCATCCCCGAGCACGCCCTGTTTTCCCGCTACGGCGGCGAGGAGTTCCTGCTTCTGCTTCCGGGGGCCTCACCGAATGCGGCGAGCAGCCTGGCCGAGAGCCTGCGGACCCGGATTGAAGGCGCGCCGGCGCCGTTCTCGGGTGCCTCGATCGCCTTCACAACCAGCGTCGGGGTCTGCACCTCGACCAACACGGAAATCCACGTACTCATCCAGGCCGCGGACGAGGCCCTCTACCGGGCTAAGAATGCCGGGCGGAACCGGGTCGAGGTGGCTTGAGGGTCAGGCGACACGTGGGCGGATGGCTTTCAGCGCATTTCCGATGGTTCGCTCCGCACACTCCAACTCGTCATTCTTTGACGGTCGACTTTCCGCGCTTTGTCGAAAGCGCAAATGCAAGATGATCCTAGATCCCACACTTATCGACTGTCGATAGAACGAATCTCAAAATGGCATCAGAGTTCGGTCATGCGTACGTCGCCGATCCAATTCGCGGCCCGACGCGCCAACCTCGTCGCTTCCTCTTCGCCGTCGAAGCTGACCTCACCTCGCACGAGGCGTGAGCTGTCGAAGTCGTCGAACGTATTGACGTTGACCACCGCGTACAGCTTCCCTTCGATGAGACTGGTACAGCAAGCAACCACGCCGCAGCGGGCACATACCCTGAAGTCGGCGGTTTCGGTGCCGAAGGCATAATCGGAGAGCAGCCGGCTATCTTCGACATGCACACTGAGCGACGCCGACGCATTCGCCGTCCACACCGCCCCGTGCTTCCGGCAGAACGTGCATGTGCATGCGCGGGCGCCGATCGTCTCGGTATGTTCCGGCCAGACGAGGTCAAACGTGATGTTGCCGCAGTGGCAGCTACCGTGGATCAGCATGCCCGGTGTTCCTGTGTGGCTGAATCAGACCGAGGCAAGGATACGCCCTATTTCGCCCCGGACTGGCTCGCCGCCGCCCGGCACTTCTCGCGAAGCCACGCGGCGGCGTTGGCCTCGGCCGCCGCATCGTCCACGGGCTCATCGGGCTCGATCACACCACCGTAGCGGTGACCGCCGCGATCACGGTCGATCGAGACCATCAGTGCGATCACACTGCCGTCCGGTAGCGGGAATAGCTCATTGCCGCTCGACAAGCCGGCCGTCCCCGAACCGAACGATCGGGTGTTCGACCGTCCTTTGAACGCAACGGCAACGGCCTCACCCGAACTCGCGGTGTGAGGTCCGGTCAGGACCGCGACCGGTACGGCCGACTGGTCGACTGTCGCCGAACCCATGACCGGGAAAGGCGTTATACGTCCGTCGGCCTGCTCGAAGGAGCCCACCGGTGATGCCCCGAGCAAGGGCCGCAGAGCGGCCAGCATGGGATGCATGTTGCCGCCGCTGTCCTTGCGAAGATCCAGCACCCATCCGCAACGCGGCGAGAGGTCGACGATGGCCTTCGACAGAGACGCCGCGAAGTCTGCCGCGAGCTTTGGATCCGTCCCCATGAAGCTCGGCATGGAGATATAGCCGAGGTCGATACCGCGCGCTTCCACCCTCGCAGCACCGGAAGCCTGACCGTTATGCATATAGGCCGCCGCCCTACTCGCATCCATCAAGAAGCTATGGTGATCGTTCAACGCCTTGAGCAACACCTTGATGGCCGCATGCGTTTCGGAAAGCTTGCCCGTCTTACCTGCGAACTCCCTGACCTCGGACTCCACGCTCGACCAGTCGACATCACGCGAGTGGTACGCGTTCTTGCGAACGATATCGATCGCGGCATCCAGGGTGGGTCCAGCGAAGGGTGACGACTGTTCCTCACCGAGATCCTCGAGGATGAGGCGGGTAGCCGTGAGTTCGCCGTGCTTCATCAGGAGTACGCCGAAAGCGATGCGATCCACATCGCATGGAACATCGATCTCGACCTGCCGATGCCCGTTCCCGGTCCGGTCGTTCACCGGCTCCGCTTCGGAGTTCATGAAGGCCCGTGATTTCCCCGCCGCATCCGCGCGGATCCAGACCGCGGCGCCGTCGATGGCATCGTGCGTGGCAAGGTCCGCGGAAAGGCGAAGACGGTGATTCCTGAATGGCGTTCCGTCGATGTTCGTCGTCGCGGACCCGAACGGCTTCACGTCGTCACCCTTGCTGGAAAGGTGCACGGTCGCCCCCGTGGCATCGCGGGCATTGCCGGAGAACTGGACCTCGTACGCGGCCCAGGGGTATGCCTGGAAGGATGGGATGGCGGCCGGAGCCACCTGCGCCATGACGACGTCCGTTCCCGGAAAAATCACCCCGCCGACAACGAATAGCCAAGCGGCGAGCTTGCAAGAGCGCGCCAGCCATCCGCGCCCTTCTCCATCACGCGTACGTCCTTGCACGAGCACTCCACCGGTCCATGAATGAGGAGGCGATCATGCAACGGGACCACGATGTTGTCACGGCCCTTGCGCACATCTCGACCGCATACTTGGTAGATGGACGACGACGCTCCCTATCCCCGCTTTGCTTCACGCGGCAAGGCCTACGTCTATGTGCTGCCATGCCGCGACGAGGATCTGCTGAAGGTCGGCTTTTCACGCGATCCCTTCACGCGGTTCAGCACGCTGCACCGTCGTTTCTTCGACTTCTTCGACCTGGAGCGGGGATTGCTTCTCGATGCCGAGCGCGTGGTCGATGCAAGGCGCATCGAACGTCGCCTCATCGAGGCATTCCCCGAGCAGCGCGCGATGGCGCCGCTTGTCGTGCCGGTATCGGCCGCGGGACACACGGAGTGGTATCGAGGAGTACACGCAGACGTCGCCGCTCTGTTGGAGGACATCGCTCGCACTGACGGCCTGAACCTTAGCCGCAGCCTTGTGCCGTGGCTTCAGGGTTATCTGGAAGCGCGTGCCGATCTCCTGCACGACTGGTCGGCGCGGATCGTGGATGCGCTCGACTGGGCGACGCACAACGCGCCTGACGACCGCGACGCCACGCGCCTGCGCAGGGCGCTCATCGATACGCTCGACATGTACGTCGCTGCCGGCGTGGGTGTCGAATCACGGCTGCCCCGGCATGTGATCGACTGGTACGCGAATGGCGAACACCGTCGCCTGTTCCGCTGAGTCAAGAAGTCAGTGATCGACCGTTGTATCGCGCGACCGACTCGGCGGCGCGGCGTGCAGACGACCCCAGGCCCGGCGCAACTGTCGTGCGGAGCCGAAACCCGAGCGTTCGGCCACCGCCTCCATATCCAGCCGGGACCCAGCCAACAACTCGCTGGCCAGGGCAACCCGCATGCGGTTCACGAAATCCGTCACGCTCATGCCCGCATGCTCGTTGAACAGTCGCGACAGATTGCGCGGGCTGGTAGCAGCCTCCCGCGCCAGCACCGGCACCGTCCAGTCACGCGCCGGATCGCCGGCAACCGCGTCCTGTGCACGGTGTATCGACGGATGCATGTGGTTGCGCCCTTCCAGCCAGGGCGACAGCTGCGGATCGCCTCCCGCGCGGCGCAGGTAAACGACGAGGAAGCGTGCGACCGCCAATGCGCACCCGGGCCCGACCTCGCCCGCAACAACATGCAGCATCAGGTCGATCCCGGCGGTGATGCCAGCACTCGTCATCCGCTCGCCGTCGACAACGTAGAGACGGTTCTCACGCACGCGTGCCGCGGGAGCGTCGTGCGCGAGTTCAGCGATGCAGCCGTGATGCGTCGTGCACTCGATGCCATCGAGCAGGCCCGCGCGTCCGGCCAGCAACGCACCGGAGCAGATCGTGGCAAGTCGGATACCGGGCCGCACGACGCGTCGAAGCCAGTCGACAATGGCTGCTTCATACGCATCGTTCTGCCCGGCCGTGGTGACCGGCTCGCCCAGCGGAATGTCGGCGTGTCCAGGAACGACCAGCATGGCGCCGTCCGGCAGCCGCACCGGCAAAGGCGCGATGCCGGTCACGGCAAGACCGATTGAACTGCCGAGCTTGCGTGCCGGCCCGACGAATCGAACGTCGAAGCGAACCTCGCCCTGCTCAAGGTTCGCCTTGCGCAACACCTCGATCGGTCCGGCGACATCGAGCAGCAGCACGCGCGGTGGCAACACCACGAAAACGGGGATGACGCGGGGTGCCGTGCTCTTCATCAGGCGGCGTTGCGCAGCGCTCCTGCGAGCGCCTCCTCGACCGTCGCGATGCGCGCAAAACGATCTTCCAGCACCAGTTCCGTGCGCGCGCGGATCTCGCTGGCGCTCCACTCGCGACCATGACGGTCCGTCATCGGGAACGTCAGTGTCGCCTCACCCACATAGTCCACCTCATAACCGAGGTCCGAGGCGTGGCGGGTGGTGGTTTCGCAGCATTGCTCCGTGCGGATACCGGACACGATGATGCGACGGATGCCGTTCTCGGTCAGCCAGACCTCGAGGCCGGAGCCAACCAGGGCGCTGTGCCGTCTCTTGCGAAAGGTCACTGTCGGCGCGATGCGAAGAGGTGCCAATGTCGCCACGAAGCCTGACGCCTCGGAGAACGGACCGCTGTCCTCCACATGGAAAATGCGAACGACGGGGATGCCGGCGTTCGTCGCTCCATCGATGAGGGCCTGCTGGCGGTCGACATAGGCAGGGACATCGCCTTCCCGCCAGTACGGGCGGTGGCGGAAGGATTCCTGGGCATCGATGACGATCAGCGCGGTATCGGCGTGGGACATGGCGGCACTCCTGGTGGCTGGATTGAACCCAGTTTCCTCCGGCCGGAGCAAGTGCGACAGGCCGGGCGCGGACGCCGACCGGACAATTCGCGCCAGAAGAGCGACGCCCCTCAGCGGGATGTCTGCGGGGCCTGCCCCTGTTGTGCGAGGACGGTCGCCCAGCTTCGGGCCTCGTCCTGCAAGGCAAGCTTGCGGCGTTCGAGCAGACGCGCGTATTCGGGTTTCGCATCCTCGCCGAAAAACGGTTGGTTCCGAGCCTGGTCGATCTGCACGGGGTGTGTCTCGAAAAAAACCACGACAGCCTCTCGCGCGTCGATGGCCTCGATGGTGGCCGCCCGGATCGGCGCGACCCGCTTGAGGAGCGTGGTCAGATCCGCCATGTCCCGGGTTATCGAGGCGGCGGGGCGACCACCTTCGGCGATCACCGATGCTTCAGCGTCCCCGAGCCCACGACGCGCGCGATCGTCCACCATGTCCTGGGCGGCCAGATCGCTCCTCCAGTTTCGCAGCGCGTCGCGCACGCGATCGCGCGTCGCCGGATCCGCCAGTTGCACGTCGCCGACCACCGTCGCTCGCTCACTGGCGATCATATGCGCCCTGAGATTGGCGCGCGCCAGCCGCCAGTCTGCAGACGCTTTGGATGCCGCAGCCACGGCTCGCTGCTCGACGCCAACCGCGAGCTGTGCCTTCGATAAGGCGTTCACGTCGTCCAACAGCGACGCCGTCGGCGCCGCGTGCGGAAGGCACAGGAAGACCACCGTCGCGGCGCACAGTCCGGTCGCCCATAGGCCCGAAAACACGTAGCGGAAATCGACCCTGAGCCATCGCAACAAGACACTGCTGCCCGCGATGGTCCCGAACACCGGCAGGACAACCTTGCGAGTCTCCGCAGTGGCTTCGCTGCTATAGCTGGCGAACCATATCAGCGCCATCGATCCGATGACGAGGACGGCAAAGACAGCCATGAACCAACGCAGCGGCATGGCAGCGCCCGGTGGGCGCGCTGATGGCGCGGCGACCTGCACCGCTTCCATCTTCAGCCACGCCGGACGGACAGCCTGTTCGTCTATATGCCGCCGTGCAAGCGCGTCGGGATCGATACCCCGGTCGATGAGTTCCGCACGCAATGCCGCCTCGGCCCAGTCGACTCGCTCGTCGCGAATCCACATGCGCTCGAGCACTGCCGTGTCCGTTGCGGCAAAACGCGCCCGCGCCTCTGCCTGACGTTCCTTATAGTCCATGTGGCCCCCCCGACCCTGTTCCATCCGGCACCCTCTCCGCCGTGCGCGGATTGTGTACCGACGCGCGGCGAAAATGAAGAAGGCGCCCCCGTCGCCGGGAGCGCCCTCCTTCTACTCACGCGTGGATCAGTTGGTCCAGGTCGCCTTCAGCGAAACGCCCGAGAACGCGGCGTAGCCGTTGAGCATCACGTAGTACGTGCCGGTCGAGGGCGTCGTGAACGAGCAGGTCTCCGAGTTGCCGGTCACATACGGACGGCAGTCGTAGCTCGACGTCGTCGGCGCGGAACCGAACTTCACGTAGAGGTCCGCATCGCCCGAACCACCCGAGATGACGATCTTCAGGTTCTTCGCACCCGACGGGATCGCCACGGTGTAGTTGAGCTTGGCGTTCTTCGCGGCCGACAGGCCGGTCACCGCCACGCCGTTCTGCAGCGTGTTGCCACCACCGCCACCGGACGAGGTCACCGTTACCGAGGAACTCTTGGCGTTGGTGGCGCCTGCGTTATCGGTCACCGTCTCGCTGACGGTGTACGTGCCCGCCGCCGTGTACGTGTGGCTCGGACTCGTCGCCGTCGAGGTGGAGCCGTCACCGAAGTTCCAGGCATGCGACGCGATGCTGCCGTCGCTGTCCGTGGAGCTATCGGTGAAGGTCGCGGTGAGGCCGCTGGTCACGACACTGAAGTTCGCTACCGGCGGAACGTTCGTGCCGCCACCGCCACCGGTGACCCAGTTGGCCTGGGCGTAGGTGTTGAGCTTGCCGATGTCGAAGCTGCCGAAGCCCGTGGCCTCGTCGAAGCCCGTGGCGGCGGTGTAGCCGTGGTTCTGGTAACCGTTGTTGCCCGACGTCACGTCATGCAGCAACGAGGTCTGGGTCGGGAAAGCGCCGTAGAACTTCGATGCAGGGAAGCCGATGGCGTTGTTGGCAGCCGATTCGATACGCGCGAAAGCACCGACAAACAGCGGCGATGCCAGGCTGGTACCACCCACCTGCTCCGTCTGTCCGTCGATGATGATCAGGGCGCCCGACGCCGAGGCCGCGTCGAACGAAAGGTCTGGCCCCACGCGCTTGGTCGAGCTCGACACGACGGACTGCCAGGAAGGTGCCGCCTCATAGAGGCTGGTACCACCACCGGTCGCCCAGAGGCGCTGGTTGTTGTCGCCCTGGCTCGGCGCGATGGCCGAAAGGCCTTCGTTCCAGACGGTTTCGCCCGACCACGTCGTACCGCTGGTGGAAAGCTGCGTGCCGCCGACCTGGATGACGTACGGGGAGCTCGCCGGCTCGCTGACCGAATAGTGCGTCAGGTCGATCTTCACCGTACCGGCCGAGTTCGCCACGTAACCAGGCGAACCGGAGGTCGGGTCGGTAGACCACTGGTAGACACCCGCATCGCCCGAAGCGATCGAGAAGGTCTGGCCCTGGGCGACGGCCTGCTGGAAGATCGCATCGTCCGCTGCCTGGGTGCCGGACTCTTCGGCGGCCGTCTCGTCTTCACCGAGCGACACGTTGATCAGCTTGGCGATATTGTCGGTGACCGCCTTGTTGTAAGTCGCGGTGATACCCGCGTCGGTGATGCCGCTGGAGTTCGAGTCGCCGTTGGGCGAGGTGTAGAAGATCAGCTGTTTCACGCCGCCGGAGATACCGACGATATCCTGGCTGTCGAGCGACCACTCACCGTTGGAGTCATCGTCGTTGGCGAAGGTACCGCTGCCGACCTTGGTGATCGTCGCGTTGACCGTGGCCAGACCCGCACCCGACGTGAAGGTATTCAGATCGGTCACCGTCTGGGTAATCGAACCCCAGGTAATGATGCCCACCGCGGTCTTCGTCGCGGCCGGTACGCCACTGGCGCCGTAGATCGCGGCGAAGTCCTGCGGATGATGCGCACCCACGGCGGCGGCTGCCTGCGTGCTCGATGCCGGACCAGGTACGGTCACGTTCTCCGGGTGATAGACATGGTGCAACGTGTGCTTGACCGACACGTTCTGCAGACCGAGTACAGCGTCGACCGACTCACCGAGCGCAGCAGGGACAAGCGCAGGCGTGTCATTGGCAAAGAATTCGCGGCCGTTCGAGGTGAAGCGCTTGATCGACGTATGGAAGCCCGTCGTCGCGGCACCGGCATTGCCGTCGGCGGAGATCAACAGATTGTTGGGTGCGACGTCGATGTTGGTGAAACCAGCCTGCTGCAGGTGCGCGACAACCGCGTCGACTTGCGCCTGCGTCGGGCCGAACTGCGCCTTGAACTGCGCGGGGGAGAGGAACTTACCGTATTGCGCGCTACCGAGCGTGGTCACGCCGGCGAGGAAGGTCTGCAGCTGGTCGGGATTGCGCAGCTTGAGGCTGACCACGACGTGCAGCGGATGATCGGCTGCCACCGCGGTGACGGCCGCGCCGTCGATGTGCGGGGAACCGGTCATGTTCAACGCATAGCCACTGGCCACCGGCGTGGCGGCCGTTGAACTTGCGGCGAGCGTCTGCGTAGCGGCGACGGGGAGCATCGCGGCCTTGGTATGCGTGGAAACCCATGCATCTTCGGCGTGCGCGGAAAGCGAGGTCATCGCCAGCGCAATGGCCAATGTCAGTGCAGTTTTGCGTGTGACCCCTGAAGCAAAAGCATCGATCTTCATGAATGATCCTTCGTTAGCCCGTATTTGCCTCCGCTGCGGCGGAAGCCCTGACACGCTGGCGATCTGGCTAAGCGGCATGTTCCCCGCCGGTCATTCGTCTCCCTGCCCGGTGTTGCGTGAAGCGCAGGAAATCGCGAACTCCCCACCATCCCGCTTCTTGCTCCCCTGTTTCCCTTTCAGCCATGCGACGCGAATCTTTCGCGGGGCTTTCCACGAACGGGTTCATTCACCGGTGGACGGGTTGCCGTGACGGGGACCGCAAAAACAGGCGTCGGTTTTTTTTCACCACCGACGCTTTGCGACAGGCCAGCCGATCAGTCGATGCTTACGCATTCGCATCTTCTTGCGTTTTTGCCGTTAGAGCGTGACGTATGGCATTGGCTGGGGGCGCGGGCCGCCCGGGAGGATGGGCCATCAGCCGGGGGAATCGTGAATGCGTAATGTCGTTCTGCTCGTATCGTTGTGCGTGACGTCAGCCGGCGTAGCGGCTGCGGATGGCCCACTGGCGCCGACCGTCGTCGACGGCACGTTCCAGCGCCTGGGTAGCGAGTTCGTCCAGTCGGGACGAACCGATGCGCTGTCAGTCGCTGTCGTCGACCACGGCAAGGTGCGTTTTTACAACTTCGGCTCGACATCGCCAGGCGCGGCCACACCACCAACCCAGGCGACGGTCTACGAGATCGGCTCGATTACCAAGGTATTCACGTCGTTGCTGCTTGCCCACGCGATCGTCGATGGCAAGGCCAGGGCGACCGATGACCTGCGCACGTACCTGTCCGCGTCGTATCCGAACCTCCAGCGCGATGGCGCGCCGGTGCGACTCATCGACCTTGCGGATACCACCTCGGCGCTGCCCGACAACCTGCCGGATTTTACGAAGCTCGCGGCAACGACGACTCCCGAAACATTGCCCTTCGCGGCAATCAGGCAACTCGCCGAATACAACCGGGCCCGCCTGTTCGAGGACCTGAAAGCGGCCCCGTTGTCGAGCCGTCCCGGAACCGTGCCAAAACATTCCAACCTCGCGTCAATTCTGCTCGCGATCGCGATCGAAAAGGCTTACGGGCAGGACTTCGCCGTCCTGCTCGATCGTTTCATCGAAAAGCCCTTCGGCATGCAAGCTGGCCTCGGCAAGGGCCGGGCCGGTCAATTCGTGACTGGCTACAGCGCTGATCGTGTCGCCATGCCGGCGCTCGATGCGCCGTACATCGCAGCCGCTGCCGGCCTGCGTTACAGCGCCGAGGATATGTCCCGGTTCCTGCTTGCTGAACTGGCAGCGAAGGATCCGGCGATACGCCTGAGCCAGCAATTGGCCTGGGGCGACATCGACGACGACGCGACGGCGTTCAACTGGAAGGTCGATCGTACGATCGACGGTCAACGCCGGCTGCGCACATCCGGCGGGACCTTTGGCTCCTCGAGCTACATCGAGCTCTACCCCGACAGCGGTTATGGCGTCGTCCTGCTCGCCAATCGCCCGGGACAGACGCAGGCCCAGCTGAAGGCGCTTGCCGAGAGTGCCCTTGTCGACATGCGTGGCAAGCCTGCAGCGCAGTTCGCTCTCGAGGAGGCGCTGAAAAAAACAGACTTCAACGACGTCGCCGGCGTTATCGCGCGGGTGAAGCGCGCCTACCCCGGCCTGAATCTTCCCGAAGAACGCATCAACAGCTGGGGATACTCATTGTTGAGGGCGGGCAACGCCGAACAGGCGGTCGGCCTGTTCGGTTACAACACTGAGCGCCACCCGAGAAGCTGGAACGCCTGGGACAGCCTTGGCGAGGCCTATGAAAAAACGAACGCGCGGGACAAGGCCGTCGCCAGCTATCGCCGTTCACTCGACCTCAATCCCGACAACGCACACGCCGCCCGGCAACTCAAACCGACGGCGGGCACCCAGGACTAAGGGCCGCCGCCAGCCACGTCGCCACGACCGCCCGCCCCTCGACGACATCCATGTACTGGATAGGAGCGCCACGGCCGTCGAGCCCGGGCAGCGGCGTACGCAGCCATCGGCCCAGCCAGCCGAGCGGGTCCGCGACGATGCCCCGTTCGACAGACGATTGCCGGCAAGCCATGACCACGCTGCCGGCAAGCGACGCCATGGCCAACGGCGCCTCGGATTCCTGTGGGCTGAGCCGCTCTTCGTCGGCCATCCGTCGCCGCAGATTGGCCCGGTTGAGGCCGAGGTAGAGCGCCAGGTTGTGATCGGGAATGCGGAGGTCACTTGCCAGCTGCCCGACAAGAGCAGGTGGCAAGCCGCGACGGATTCTGTCGATGCGCTCCTCCGTCGTGGCCTGGATAACGGCCACGTAAGCCGCGTACTTAACAGTGATATCGGATGAAACAGCCATGTCGTCTTGCTCCGTGGGAAGGTCTGACGCGCAAGGTGACAGGAATGCGACGCGCGGACTTGAGAATTTCGACCGATCTGTCCCGTCTGCCGAAAATGCATCACCGAATACGTGTAGGCACGGGCCGACAGACGAACGTCAGGAATAGCCCTAACGTATCCCTCGTCCCATCCCAATGGCCCTCCCCCGGATCATTGGCTTTCCGCGGCGCTTCGGCGCCGCTTTTTTTTGGCACATCCGCGTGATCGTGTAAGGATGGAAGCGGGAACCGCCGCATTCGGGGATGAGGCATGGTCAAGCACCGGGCAAGTCGCTACGCCACGTATGCCGCGCTGGTGGCGGCATTACCGCTCGCGCATCTGCTCATTCCCCCAGCCTTGCAGAAGCAAACACCCGAACTTGCCGACTACGCGATGCTCCTTTCCGCCGTGGCCGCCCTCGCCTACACCATGTTTTGCCTGCGCAAGCCTGGTTATGACCGTCGTTACATCGTCTGCCTCGCTCTCGGCATCGGCTGCTGGGTCGCCGGCATGGCCTACGCCATTGCGCAGTCCGGGACGGACGAGAACCTCATTACCACCTACGTCCTCTTCATAAGTTACGGCGCGCCGCTCCTGTATGCCGCCGTGACGACGCCCGACGAGCCGTCCTCGCATGCGCGCCGCATCGTGGACGGCGTGCTCCTCCTCCTGCTGGTGGTGCTCTGTTATCTCGGCGTGCGCGACCTCACCGACGCCTATGGCTTCCTCAAGCCAGAAGACATGGGCTGGGTCGTCGTAGCCTTCGATGTCGAGAATCTCTTTCTTTTCGGTACCTTCCTCGTGCGCTATGTCACTGCGACCAATGAGGGTGACCACCGATTCTTCGGCATCGGCACCGTATTTCTGGCGCTTTATGCCATCTGTGCCGGCATTCACAATCACGACGAGCTCTACCCCGACACACTCGCCCTGCAACGCATGGCCGATGTCCTGCCGACGGTGCCATTCATCGCCCTGGCCTGCCTGCTGCATGCGAACGCTACGCCTGGACCCTTTGAGCCGATTCGGCACAAATGGGCTCGCCAGCTGTCGGTGAGTCTCGCTCCCGGCCTGCTGCTGGCAGCGATCTTCGCCCTCAGCCTCGGCATCACCGAACGACAGGGCATGTTCGGACGCAGCATCCTCGCCCTCGCGATGCTCGCCTACGTGGTCCGTGTCACCCAGACCCAGTTCTGGTTCGCTCGCACCCGCGACCGCCTCGCCGAGGCCTTGTCCACCGTCGAACGCGTCTCCCTCCTCGACGAATTGACCGGCATTCCTAACCGGCGCGCGTTCGATCAGGCCCTGGACGAACGAACGAAAGAGGCCGCGCGCGAGCAACGCGCACTCAGCGTGCTCATGATCGACATCGACCACTTCAAGACATTCAACGACACGTTCGGCCATCTCGAGGGCGATGTCGCGCTGCGCTCAGTTGCACGTTTGCTCGCGGGTACGCTGAGGCGCCCAGCCGACTTCATCGCCCGCTACGGCGGCGAAGAGTTCGTGGTCATCCTTCCGGGGACCGATGAGGACGGCGCGCAAGTGGTGGCGCGGCGAATGAATCGGGCCGTCTACGACGCGCAACTCGAAAACAGCAATGGCATCGATAGCCGCGTCACCGTGAGTATCGGTGTAGCCACGCGCGCGCCGGATCACGTGCAGGGCGTCGTCATGCATGCAGACCGCGCCCTCTACAGCGCCAAGCACGCTGGCCGGAACCGTTTCGTGGCGGCGACCACGGACTAGAGCCGAGCTCGACCTACCCCGCGCTACTCCGGCGGGGTGGAGACCTGTTCGGGCTCACCGCGAGGAGCGGACAGCTTCTTACGCCGAAGCAGGAACCAGATCGCCCCGACGGGTATCGAAACGCCAAGGGTCCAGGGGCCATAGGGAGAGGCAAACGCGGAGGCACTAAACAGCTGCAACGAAATCGGTCGGAACTCCAGCTCGCCCGTGCTCCAGTTGAAATACCACGTGACGAAGCCGAGCAGCGTGAACAACGCCCACCAGATCTTGCGTCGACGCATCGGCGTCCGCAGGCAGAGCACGAATGCGGTCAGGCTGACCAACGGCGACAGGCAGCACAGGAACAGCACGAGGTAGTGCTCGGCGCTCTTCTGGCCGAGCGTAAAATCGTTGACCTGCTCAAGCGACCGGTCATGCATCTGCGCATGGATACCTGCGATCTCGCGGCGATCGCCTTGTTCGATGATCACCACTTCGGCGATCATCCAACGCCCTCCGAATGCATACTCATACATGAGGTCGTAACGCTTCACGTCGTTCGTGACGTGCCTCTTGAGCCCGACCAGTTTTACCGAGAGCGGCGCCGCGGAGGATAACTGCGCGCCCCCGGCAATGAGCTGTTCCGTGTCGCCGGCAAGCGCCGGGGACAGCAACACCGTCAGGCGATCGACGTGCCCGGTTCGCCAGTCGTCGATCGCCTGCCTGGCGATCTCCGCTTCAGGATGAGGCGTGAACTTCGCAATCATGCTGTCCTGGTTGCAGCCCGCCACGAAGGCCAGGCACAGCAGGAAAATGCAACGCGTCAATGCATGCATCGGATCACTCGGCAGTGGTATGAAGGAGAAGCCCGGTCGTGACGGAAGGATATCAGCGATGTGAGAGGCCGTCGTGTCGCAACGCGTCAGGCCTCATGAAGGCCCATCGTGGGGACTTTCCTTTGGGTCATCCACTTGCCGAAGCGGATAGCCGGCTGGTCGACAAACCGTTCGAACACCGAAGCCACAAGGAAGGTCGCGGCGAGCGATGCCACCAAGGCAGAGGCCACCGCCGCCGACCGACCATGCGACTCATAGAGGCTGTTGAAGATGATGCATCCCAAAGACATCACGATCGGCACGTGAACCAGGTACAGCGGATACGAGATGCGTCCAAGGTAGAGCGCGGGCGTGCAGGTCAGGAGATAGCGTAGTGCTCCGGCGCGGACAGCCAGCAAGACGAGTCCCCCGGCGAAAACGCTGCAGATGGTGCCAAGCAGGTCTGGCTCGATGGGGATGAGGTACAGATACGCGAACATGGGCGAGGCATCCATGCTGGCCAGATACATGGCAAAGGCGATGCATCCGTAGGAGGCCCATGGAGGCATGGTGACCCTGGCATTGCCGATATAGCGCCCGACCAGAAACGCCGCATAGTAAGGCCAGTGAACGGGAGCAAAGACGAAGATCAAGGCGAGATAGATCCCGACGGCAAACAACGCGCGCCGGTCGGTCCATGCCAGGGCCATATACGAAAAAATCATGATCGAGCCGAGGAACTCGATTCTCATGGTCCAGAACACGGTATTGAACTGCGCACTTCCCACCAAAACGACGCCGTAAATGGCATCCCGCAAAGCATCCAGGACTGTCGGATTACCGTGGATACTCTGGGTGATCAACCACGCCGACTTCGTGATGGAAGCCGTGGTCTCAACGGGATAAGCGCCCGCCAGAAACAGGACGTACGCGAACACCACGCTGCCAAAGACAGGAATACCCAGGCGAAAGTAGCGTCGGGCAAACAGCGAACGAAGAATGTTGAGATCCCCGTCTTTTACGAAGCCTTTGGTAAGGACGTATCCACTCAGCACAAAAAAAATGGCGACAGGAAAACGCCCACTCAGGAAGGCGGAAATGAACGGCAATGCCAGTATTTTCTCGGCAATGCCAACCGTTGCCCCCGGTGCTGCCGCCCCACTGAAGAAATGAGACGACCCAGCTGGATAGAACGTGAGAAAAAAGTGCCCAAAAAAGACTGCCATCGCCGCCATCCCCCTCAGGCCGTCGGCCGCACGATCCTTCTCCATGTTCCGCCCCATTCCGATGCAGCGCGAATTATAGGCATGCCTCAGGCCGCACGGACGACTACCTCAGGGCCCAGGATCCCTCGGAAACGTGCCCACCTTCTTTCGCAGGGCGATCGCCACCCCGATCGGCAGGTAGCTCCACAGGTATACGGCATCGGGGTAGCCCGAGTAGGCGAGCAGGAAGATCGGGATGAGGGGAACAGCCAGTGCGAACGGCCAGAGCATGCCGAGCAGCCGGTTCAATGAAACCACGACGATCAGGACGCCCACGCCGGTCGTTGTCAGGTTGCTCGCGACGATGGTTGGCCATGTCATGGTTCTGTCGCTCCCGGCGAAGTCGCTTCACGTCATCTCAGGCACATCGCCAATGCTTTCGAGCATGATCGGATCAGCATAGTCGCCGGTTTCGGGATTTGCCGTCTGCGCGAATGCGATGACACCCAGGCACGTCTCACCGAGACGCACGGCCCTGCGCCTCGCCTCGAGTTCGGTCTTGAATGACAGTGGCGTCATAGCCTCTGTCCTGCCCCGCTTGCCGGCCTTGAAACCCTGCACCACGTAGATCGTTTCCATGCTGTCGCCTTAAGAGTAGACCGACATCATGCTCTCTTGCGCTCGCATGCGCTGAGATGAGTCCGGGCAGCTCAGAAATAGAGCTTTCGAAGCGGCGCGCTGAGAAAAATGGCGGCGCGAAGGCTCGCAAGCGTCGGTCCACTTCCGCTCTTTCTTCGTAGCCCAGCGACTTGCCTTGTACATGTCGCACACGACGCGATCGAGGAGATGACACTTCTCGTCGGAAACACAGGCGGCAAAGACAGTGAAGTACCGACTGGACCCCCGGCGACCGTACGGCGGCTCAAACTGCCAGCCCAGGTCGCCACTTTCATCGGCATAGATATACAAACCGGCGCTCCTTGTCCGGAAAAAAAAGGCCTCCGTGAGGAGGCCTTTGAAGAAGGTGACAGTCCCTGGGACCGACGCGTTTACAACGCGCTTACGACGCCTTCATGGGTATCGCGGCAAACCCAGGATTTACCTGTCGAGCGAAAGTATCGAATTCGGGGCATTCTGAGTCAACCCGTTGCCAGCCCTTATGTCGTGTAAGGGAACCGCTCATCCACGTTGGCAACCTCCTGTTTGTCGCCTATCGCTGAAGCCCGCCCAAAGAAAAAGCGCGAACCGTGAGGTCCGCGCTTTTAGGAATACTGGTAGCGGGGGTAGGATTCGAACCTACGACCTTCGGGTTATGAGCCCGACGAGCTGCCAGACTGCTCCACCCCGCATCAGAGCCGCCAAGTATACCCAGAAATGAGGCGCATCACCACCGTCAGCACGCACAAGACCGCGAATGCGTTCGCCCAGTACGTGCTCGATGCGTCATGAAACGCGTTCGCGACCACCCATGTCGAAACGATGCGAATGGACAAGGTGCCAGTGACAGCGTACAAAGAAAAAGGCGCGAACCGTGAGGTTCGCGCCTTTTCTTATAAAGCTGGTAGCGGGGGTAGGATTCGAACCTACGACCTTCGGGTTATGAGCCCGACGAGCTGCCAGACTGCTCCACCCCGCATCAGAGTCGGCAAGTATACGTAGGTGGCCAGATTCTTGCAAGCGTCCTGCAACAATCCATCAACTATCGGCACCCACAAGAAAAAGGCACGAACCGAAGTCCGCGCCTTTCCATGCCCGGCGTTATCCGGAGCTCAGCCCGCGAACGCCTTCTGGCACCAGGCCAGCAGCGGCGACCACGTAAAGCCCAGCACCAGCAACGCGAGCGCATTGATCGAGAGTACCCAGCGAGCCGGCGCATCGGCAGTGGCACGGACATCGGTGCCTTCGGCCGGTGCATCGAAGTACATGACCTTGACCACGCGCAGGTAGTAGTACAGACCGATGATGGCAGCGACCGCACCCACCAGGGCCAGCCACAGCATGCCCGCTTCCACGGCGGCCTTCAGCACCAACAGCTTGCCGTAGAAACCGAACAGCGGCGGCACGCCGGCCAGCGAGAACATCACCAGCAGCATCAGGAAGGCAAACCACGGCGAACGCTGGTTGAGGCCCTTCAGATCGTCGATCTCTTCGCATTCGAAGCCCGAGCGCGACAGCACGATGATCATGCCGAACGCGGCGGCGCTGGTCAGCGCGTAGCTCACCGCGTAGAACATCGACGCCGAATAGCCGTCCGGGCCACCGTTGACGAAGCCGACCAAGAGGTAACCCATGTGCGAGATGGTCGAATAGGCCAGCAGGCGCTTGAGGTTGGTCTGCACCAGGGCAACCAGGTTACCGATCGCCAGGGAAAGCACGGCCAACACGGCCAGCATAAGCTGCCACTGCGGCGCGAGGCCGGTGGCACCGCCGGCAGCATCGCCCATACCCGTCGAGAGCAAGCGATACGCCATGCCAAACGCGGCCAGCTTCTGTGCCGAACCGATGAAGACGGTCACGGCGGTCGGCGAGCCCTGGTACACGTCCGGGATCCACATGTGGAACGGCGCGGCACCGAGCTTGAAGCCGATGCCGGTGATCATGAAGACCAGGCCAAACAGCAGCAGGGTCTTCCACTCGGTACCGACGATGGCGGCGTGGATCGTGTGCAGGTCGAGGCTATGGGTAGCACCGTAGACCATAGACATGCCGTACAGCAGCATGCCCGAGGCCAGCGCACCCAGCACGAAGTACTTGATGGCCGCTTCCGACGAGAGGCTCGAGTCGCGGTTGAGTGCGACCAGGGCGTACGACGAGAGCGTCAGCAATTCGAGACCCAGGTACACCGTGACCAGGCTACCGGCCGACACCAGGAACATGATGCCGACGGTGGCGAAGAGGGTCAGCGTGTAGAACTCGCCGAACGGAATCGCCCGCTCCTTAAGGTACGGACGCGCGTAGACGAAAATCATCGCTGTGATCAGCAGCGAGAACACCTTCAGCACTTCGGACACGCCGTCGCGGATGAACATGCCGCCGAAGGCGCTGACCGACGAGGCCGGCTGCCCGCTGACGACGAGGTACGCGCCAACCAGCAGGACGAGGATGGAGAGCCAGTGAACCGCGCCCTTCTGGCCCGGCTTGAGGTAAGCATCCAGAAGAAGCAGCACGCAGGCTGCGACCACGAGATAAATCTCGGGGAGCAGGATCAGGATGTCGTTGATACTCGGCATGGATAGTTCCCGCTCAGACTTTGGTAATGGCCAGCTGCTCGACAATCCGAGCAACCGACGCATCCATCAGGTGGACCAGCGGCTCCGGCCAGATGCCGAAGAGCAGCACACCGGCGGCGAACGCGCTCAGCATGAAGATTTCGCGACCGTTGACGTCCTTCAGTTCCGCGACGTGCGAATTCGTGACCTTGCCCCAGAGCACGCGCTTCACCATCCACAACGTGTAGGCAGCGCCGATGATCAGGGTGAACGCGGCGAACAGCGCGATCCACGGGTTGGCACTGAACGCGGCCAGGATGACCATGAACTCGCCGACGAAACCGCTCGTACCCGGCAGGCCGCTATTGGCCATGGCGAACAGCACGTAGAACGGGGCGAAGATCGGCATCACGTTGATGACACCGCCGTAGTCCTTGATCTGACGCGTATGCATGCGGTCGTACAGGACGCCAATGCAGCTGAACATCGCGCCGGAGATGAAGCCGTGCGAGATCATCTGGACCATCGCACCCTGCATGCCCAGGCGCGCGGCATCCGGGTTATTCGTCTCACGCACCAGGATGAAGGCGATGAAGATACCCAGGGTCACGAAACCCATGTGCGCGATGGACGAGTACGCCACCAGCTTCTTCATGTCCTGCTGGACCAGCGCGATGTAGCCGATGTAGCAGACCGCGATCAGGCTGAGTACGACAATGAGCCACTCATAATGCTGCGAGGCATCCGGCGCGATCGGCAGGCTGAAACGGATGAATCCGTAGCCACCGATCTTCAGCATCACCGCCGCCAGCACCACCGAACCACCGGTAGGCGCCTCCACGTGGGCATCCGGTAGCCAGGTATGCACCGGCACCATCGGGACCTTGATCGCGAAGCCCAGCAGGAAGGCGAAGAACAGCCAGCTCTGCTCGGTGAGCGTCAGATGCACGGCAGCCATGTCCGAGATGGCGAAGCTGCCGCCGGTCTTGTGCCACAGGTAAAGCAGGCCGACCAGCATGAAGATCGAGCCGAAGAACGTGTAGATGAAGAACTTCAGCGTCGCGTAGACACGGCGCGGACCACCCCAGATACCGATGATGATGAACATCGGGATCAGCATGGCTTCGAAGAACACGTAGAACAGCATCGCGTCCGTCGCGCAGAACACGCCGATCATGGCGCCTTCGAGCAGCAGCATGGCGGCCATGTACTGGTGCGGCTTGTTCTGGATCACTTCCCAGGCGCCCACGATCACGAGGATCTGGGTGAACGTGGTGAGGATGATCAGCGCCACCGAGATACCGTCGACAGCGAGCGAGTAGTTGATGCCGAGCGAGGGAATCCAGCTCAACGACTCGTTGAGCTGCATCGTACCCGTGGTGGCGTCATAAGCAGGGATGAGGGCCAGGCTGGCGGCGAACGTGGCGACCGCGACCAGGAGGGAAATCCAGCGGGCAAGGCCGGGGCGACCGGTCCCGGCGAGCAGCACCGGAATGGCGCCGACGACCGGGAGCCAGATCAGCAGGCTGAGCAAGTGATTCGACATAGAGCTCGTTTCCCTTATTGCCCGATCAGCCAGTACCCGCCCAAGAGCAGGATAAGGCCGAGGATCATGGCGAACACGTAGTGGAAGAGGAATCCGGATTGCAGGCGGCGGACGCCACCGGCGATGCGCTGCACAAGGTTGGCCGAGCCGTTGACGATGGCACCGTCGATGATGGCGGTATCGCCCACCTTCGACAGGCCTTCGCCCAGCTTCACGCCACCCTTCGCAAACACCGCGAAGTAGAGTTCATCGATCCAGTACTTGTGGTCGAGCAGGTTGTAGACCGGCATCAGCGCGTTCTTGATCTTGTCGGCGATGGACGGCTTGAACAGGTAGATGACAGTGGCGACGAGGAAGCCCGCCAGCGCCAGCAGGAACGGCAACTGGATGAAGCCGTGGAGACCCATGGCGATGGCGCCGTGGAACTCATGCCCGACTTCGGCGAGCACGTTGTTCGCCTCGTCTACATGGATAGCCTTGCCGAACCAGTCACCGAACAGCATCGGGCCGACGGTGAGACCACCGATGATGATCGACGGAATGGCGAGCAGGACCAGCGGAACGGTAACGACCCATGGCGACTCGTGCGGTGCATGCTCGAGCACACCCGGCGTACCGTGGTGGTCGTCGTCGTCCTGCACGATATCGTGCGAACCGTGTGCGTCGTCGTGGTGAGCGGCGGCAGCGTGAGCAGCGTCGTGATGGACGGCATGGACGTCATGACCGTGGCCGTGCGCCTTGGGCTCGACCCGGAAGCGCTCCTTACCATGGAAGGTCATGTACAGCAGGCGGAAGCTGTAGAGCGAGGTAACGAAGACGCCCGCCAGTACGCAGAAGTACGCGTAACCGGCACCCCAGCGATGCGACTCGCCGACGGCTTCGATGATTGCATCCTTCGAGTAGAAGCCTGCAAAGAATGGCGTACCGGCCAGTGCCAGCGAACCGATCCACATGGTGATGCACGTGATCTTCATGTGCTTGCCGAGGCCGCCCATGTAACGCATGTCCTGCTCATGGTGCATGCCCATGATGACCGAGCCGGCGCCGAGGAACAGCAGCGCCTTGAAGAAGGCGTGGGTCATCAGGTGGAACACGGCGCCGCTATACGCGGAGACGCCGAGCGCAACCGTCATGTAGCCGAGCTGCGAGAGCGTCGAGTACGCGATGACGCGCTTGATGTCGTTCTGGACGATACCGATCAGGCCGGTGAACAGCGCCGTGGTCGAACCAATGACGAGGATGAAGGACAGCGCACCCTCGGTCAGCTCGAAGATCGGCGACATGCGCGCGACCATGAAGATACCGGCGGTGACCATGGTCGCCGCGTGGATCAGCGCCGAGATGGGGGTCGGGCCTTCCATCGAGTCCGGCAGCCACACGTGCAGCGGCACCTGGGCGGACTTACCCATGGCGCCGATGAACAGCAGGATGCCGATCACGGTCGCGGCGTCCCAGGCGTGATTCTGCGTGATCTGCAGCGTCTTGCCGACCAGCTCGGGAGCGTGATCGAAAGCCGTCTGGTAATCCAGCGTGCCCATGAAGTACAGGATCGCCGAGATACCGAGCAGGAAACCGAAGTCGCCCACGCGGTTGACCAGGAAGGCCTTGAGGTTGGCGAAGATCGCCGTCGGGCGCTTGTACCAGAAGCCGATCAGCAGGTACGACACCAGGCCCACCGCTTCCCAGCCGAAGAACAGCTGCATGAAGTTGTTGCTCATGACGAGCATCAACATCGAGAAGGTGAACAGCGAGATGTAGCTGAAGAAGCGCTGGTAGCTCGGGTCTTCCGCCATGTAGCCGATGGTGTACAGATGCACCAGCAGCGACACGAAGGTCACCACCACCATCATCATGGCGGTGAGGCGGTCGATCATGAAGCCGACCGAGGCATGGAAGCGACCGATCTCGAACCAGGTATAGACGTCCTGGTTGAAGTTCTGTGCACCACCCCAGACCAGCTGGTAGAGCACGTAGAACGACAGGCCGCAGGCGATTGCCACGCCCAGGATGGTCGCGGTATGCGCCCCTGCCCGGCCGATCAGCTTGCCAAAGAGGCCGGCCAGGATCGCGCCCACCAGGGGTGCCAGTGCGATCGTCAGCAGGATTGAAAGCGAGAGACTCATCGGATCAACCCTTCATGCTGTCGATTTCGGCGACATTGATCGTGCTGCGATTGCGGAACAGCAGGACCAGGATCGCCAGGCCGATAGCGGATTCCGCCGCGGCCACGGTAAGGATGAAGAACACGAAGACCTGGCCGCCGACGTCGCCGAAGAAGCGCGAGAAGGCCACGAAGTTGGTGTTCACCGCCAGGAGCATCAGCTCGATCGCCATGAGCAGCACGATCACGTTCTTGCGGTTGATGAAGAGTCCGGCGACCGCGATACAGAAGAGGATCGCGCCGAGGACGATGTAATGGGAAAGCGTGATCACTTGGCGTTCTCCTGCGTCGGGTCGACGACCGGCGCCGGGGCCGGGCTGACGGAAGCCATCTGTTCGCTGGCAACCTTGATCACGCGAACGCGGTCGGTGGCCTGGACCACGACCTGCTGGGCCGCAGACTGGTGACGAACACCGACGCGCTGGCGCAGGGTCAGGGCGACGGCGGCGACGATACCCACGGTGAGGATCACGGCGGCGATCTCGAACGGCAGCAGGAAGTCGGTGTACAGGGCCTGGCCCAGCCACGCGACGTTCGAGTTACCGGCCGGGTTCGGACCGAGCGTGTGGGCGTGCATGGCTTTCACGCCGATCATCGCCAGCATTTCCACCAGCATGACCACCGCGACGACGATGCCCACTGGCAGGTAGCGGATGAAGCCCTCGCGGACGACCTCCTGCTTGATGTCCAGCATCATGACCACGAACAGGAACAGCACCATCACCGCGCCGACGTAGACGACGACCAGCGCAACGGCCAGGAATTCCGCTTCGGCCAACAGCCAGACGCAGGCCATGCTGAAGAAGGTCAGCACCAGCGAGAGCACGGCGTGGACCGAGTTCTTCACGGTGATCACCATCAGCGCACCGATAACGGCCACCGCGGCGAAGAGGTAGAAACAGATGAGTTGAAGCAGATCGGTATTCATCGAGTTCTCCGGGCGCTCAGCGGTAAGCCGCGTCTTGCGCGCGGGCGGCAGCGATGTCCTGCTCGAACCGGTCACCGATGGCCAGCAACTGGGCCTTGGTTACTACGTTCTCGCCGCGATTTTCGAAGTGGTACTCGTGCACGTGCGTCTCGACGATCGAATCCACCGGGCAGCTCTCTTCGCAGAAGCCACAGAAGATGCACTTGAACAGGTCGATGTCGTAGCGCGTGGTGCGGCGCTGGCCATCTTCCGGACGCGGGGCCGAGTCGATCGTGATCGCCAGCGCCGGGCACACCGCCTCGCACAGCTTGCAGGCGATGCAGCGCTCTTCACCGTTGGCGTAACGGCGCAGGGCGTGCAGGCCACGGAAGCGGTTCGACTTCGGGATGTGCTCGAACGGATAACGGACCGTGTACTTCGGGCTGAACATGTAGCGCATGGTCAGGCCCATGCCCTTGAACAGTTCGATGAGCAGCAGGCTCTTGAGATAGTGGGTTACGCGGGTCATGGCTTTCAGGCTCCCGTGCCGAGGTGGACCCAGCCGAAATACTTCATGCAGCCGGCGACGAGGACCCAGACGATGGTGATGGGGATGAAGACCTTCCAACCGAGACGCATGATCTGGTCATAGCGGTAGCGCGGGAAGCTCGCGCGGAACCACAGGAACAGGAAGGCGAAGAAGAAGGCCTTGATGAAGAGCCAATGGAAACCGCCGTGGCCAATCAGGCCCCAGCTTTCCGGGAACGGTGAGAGCCAGCCGCCCATGAAGAAGATCGAGGTCAGGAAGCTGACCAGGATCATGTTGGCGTATTCGGCCAGGAAGAACAGCGCGAACGGCGAGCCGGAGTATTCGACGTGGAAGCCCGCGACGATTTCGGATTCGCCTTCCGCCACGTCGAACGGTGCGCGGTTGGTTTCCGCCACGCCCGAGACGAAGTAGATGACGAACACCGGCAGCAGCGGCAGCCAGTACCAGGTGAAGAAGTTACCCGACTGCGCGTGGACGATGGCCGAGAGGTTCAGGCTACCGGTCAGCACCAGCACGCAGACGATGGACATGCCCATCGACAGTTCGTACGAGATCACCTGCGCCGCGGCACGCATCGCACCGAGCATCGCGTAGCGCGAGTTCGATGCCCAGCCGGCGAGGATGATGCCGTACACACCCATCGAGGTCATGGCCAGCAGGTAGAGCACGCCGGCGTTGACGTTGGCGAGAACCACTTCCGGACCGAACGGCACCACGGCCCACGCGGCGAGCGCGGGGACCAGGGCGAGCATCGGCGCCAGGAAGTAGAGCGCGCGGTTGGCGTTGGTGGGAAGGACGACTTCCTTCAGGAGCAGCTTGACGACGTCGGCGAAGGCCTGGAGCAAGCCGGCGGGACCGACCTTGTTCGGCCCCATGCGGACGTGCATCCAGCCGAGCACCTTACGTTCCCACCAGACGTACAGCGCGACGCCAATGACCAGCGGCAGCACGATCGCCAGGATGTAGAGCACCGGCATCAAGACGTGATCGAAGAGTTGAGCGCCCATGGTTACGCCTTGCTCACGGTGATGGCCGCGCCGTACGGAGGCAGCATGGCGGTTTCGGAGTGCGCGGCTTCGATCCACGCGGCACCATCAGGCACCGAGGCATCGATAACCACCGGAAGGACGGCATCGCCGATGCGCGCGTTGGCGCCATCGATAAGACCGAGCTTGCCAGCGGCGTCCGCGTTGATGCGGATGGCAGCGGCACGGTTCAGCGGATGCGAGGCCAGGGCACCGGCACGACGGACCACCGCGTCGACGCGGTAGATCGGCGTCGTGGCCAGACGCGAGAAGCTCACACCCGAGGCGCGCGTCGCAAGCGAGGGACGAACCTCCGACGCGCGCTCGGTCAGGCCTGCGCGCAGACCGACGAGATCGTCGAACTCGAAACCGGCAACACCGAGCATGCCACCCAGCGCACGCAACACCTTCCAGCCCGGACGCGCATCGCCCGGTGCCTTGGCACCCGGCAGCACGGTCTGTGCGGTGCCTTCGACATTGACCAGGGTCGCGTCGATCTCCGGCGTCAGGCCGATCGGCAGGATCACATCGGCGGAGTCCTTCAGCGCATCGCTGGCGAAGGCGGCGAAAGCGACCACGGTCTGCGCCGAATGCATCGCCTGCAGGGCAAGCGTGCCATCGGCGAAGTCGTGCGGCGGCTCGACGTTGTAGAGCACGTAGCCCTTGCGGGCCTGGGTCAGCATGCCGCGCGCATCGAGACCGCCCGCCGTCGGCAGGACGCCGACCGACGCCAGGCCCAGCGCATTGGCGCCGACCGGGATCTCATTGAACGAGGCGCCAGCAGCCTGCGCGATGAAGCGCGCGATGGCTCGCAGCCACGAGGCTTCCGGATGCGTCACTGCGGCGTGGCCGAGGATAACGACGGCGTTGTCGCTGAGCGCCTTGAAGGCGGCGCGGTGGGCGTCGGTCGTGTCCACGCCATTAAGAGCGGAGGCGATCGATTCCGGCACCGTTGCACCGTTCTCGCTGGCGGCCTTGGCCAGGATCAGCAGTTCGGCGACCAGCGCGTGCGGCGCGGCGACGGACTCGCCGGCCAGCGGGTAGTTGAAGTTGAAGTGGGCCGGGTTGACCGCGTAGACGCTGGCACCCTTCTTCACCGCCTGACGGATGCGGTGGTTGAGGAGCGGCACTTCGTTACGCAGGTCGGAACCGACCAGCAGCGCCGCCTTCACCTTGTCGAACGAGGCGATCGGCGAGGCGAAGGCCTTCGCGAACGCGTTGTCGGCAAAGTCGAGCTGACGCAGGCGATGGTCGACATGGGCGCTACCCAGGCCACGGGCGAGGCGGACGAGCAGTTCGCCCTCCTCGTTCGACGTGGCCGGATTCACCAGCACGCCGAGATCCGAACCCGGAACGCTCTTGAGCGCTTCCTTCGCAACTGCGAGCGCGTCGTCCCAGGTCGTTGCCGACCACTGGCCATTGCGCTTGACCATCGGGGACTTCACGCGATCCGCGGCGTACAGGCCCTGGTGGCTGTAACGGTCGCGATCGGACAACCAGCATTCGTTGATCGTCTCGTTGTCGCGCGGCACGTTGCGCAGCACTTCACCGCGGCGCGTGTGCATCCACAGGTTCGAACCCAGCGCGTCGTGGTAACCGACGGACGGGCGTGCCACCAGCTCCCAGGCGCGGGCCTGGAACTGGAACGGCTTGTTGGTCAGCGCGCCGACCGGGCAAACGTCGATGATGTTGCCCGACAGTTCACTCTCGATGGTCTTGCCGATGTAGGTACCGATCTCCAGGTTCTCGCCACGGCTCATGCCGCCGAGTTCGTACGTGCCGGCGATCTCGCTGGTGAAGCGAACGCAGCGCGTGCACTGGATGCAGCGGGTCATCTCGGTCGCGATAAGCGGCCCGAGGTTCTCGTCGGAAACGGTGCGCTTGCGCTCGTTGTAGCGCGACACCGAGCGGCCATAGCCGAGGGAGACGTCCTGCAGTTCGCACTCGCCGCCCTGGTCGCAGATGGGGCAGTCCAGCGGATGGTTGATCAGCAGGAATTCCATCACGTTGCGCTGCGACTTCAGCGCCTTGTCCGAACGCGTGAACACCTTCATGCCCTCGCCCACCGGCGTGGCGCATGCCGGTGCCGGCTTCGGCATCTTCTCGATTTCCACCAGGCACATACGGCAGTTGGCGGCGATCGGAAGTTTGCGGTGGTAGCAGAAGCGCGGAATGGGAATCCCGACGGCATCGGCCGCCTCGATGATCATTCGCCCCTTGGCGATCTGCACCGGAACGCCATCGATCTCGATATTGACCAGATCCGGCGCGGCGTTGGCTACGGGCTGCGCACTCATGCAGCGACTCCAGTGGTGACCGTGTCCGCCGGACCGTCGACGATCGACCGGCCATGCTCCACGTAGTATTCGAATTCGTGCCAGAAGTTGGCCAGGAAGCCCTGTACCGGCCACGCGGCGGCTTCACCGAAGGCGCAGATGGTGTGGCCTTCGATCTGGCCGGCGACGGCCTTCAGGCGGTGCAGATCTTCCTGCGTGCCCTTGCCTTCCACGATGCGCGAGAGCACGCGGTACATCCAGCCGGTACCTTCGCGGCACGGGGTGCACTGGCCACAGGACTCGGCCATGTAGAAGCGCGAGATGCGGTGGCAGGCGCGGACCATGCAGGTGGTCTCGTCCATCACGATCACGGCGCCCGAACCCAGACCCGACCCTGCCTTCTGCAGCGAGTCGTAGTCCATGGTGCATTCCATGATCTTCTCAGCCGTGAGCACCTTCATCGACGAACCGCCGGGGATGCAGGCCTTGAGCTTCTTGCCGCCGCGGATACCGCCGGCCATCTGCAGCAGTTCGGAGAACGGCGTGCCCAGGCGGATCTCGAAGTTGCCCGGATTGGCCACGTGGCCGGAGACCGAGAAGATCTTCGGGCCGCCGTTGTTCGGCTTGCCGAGGTTGAGGAACCACTCCGCGCCGTTGCGCAGGATGGCCGGCACCGAGGCGTAGGTCTCGGTGTTGTTGATCGTGGTCGGACGGCCGTACAGGCCGAAGCCGGCCGGGAACGGCGGCTTGAAGCGCGGCTGGCCTTTCTTCCCTTCCAGCGATTCCATCAGCGCGGTTTCTTCGCCGCAGATGTAGGCGCCAGCGCCGAGGGCGTTGTAGATGTCCACGTCGATGCCGGTGCCACCGATGTCCTTACCAAGCAGGCCGGCCGCATAGGCTTCCTTCAGGGCTTCTTCGATGTGCTCGAACGGCTCGTGGTGGAACTCGCCACGCAGGTAGTTGTAGGCAACGGTCGAGCCCGTGCAGTAGCACGCAATGGCCAGGCCTTCGATGACCGAGTGCGGGTTGAAGCGCAGGATGTCACGGTCCTTGCAGGTGCCCGGCTCGGACTCGTCCGAGTTGCACAGGATGTACTTCTGTCCCGGCGCCGTGCGGGGCATGAAGCTCCACTTCAGGCCCGTGGGGAAGCCGGCGCCGCCGCGACCGCGCAGCGCGCTCTTCTTGATCTCTTCGATCAGCGCGGCCGGATCCGGCTTTTCCGCCAGGATCTTGCGCCATGCCTTATAGCCGTCCACCTTTTCATAGCTATCGAGCGCCCAGGGCTTCTCGAAATGCAGGGTCGTGTAGACGACCTGGTGTTCCTGCGGTGCGGGTCCGACCGGACCAGTGGTGCTAGCCATTGCCCTTACCTCACTTAAGACCGTCGAGAATGGCGTCGACCGAATCGGCCGTCAGCTTCTCGTGGTAGTGACCGTTGACGACCATCATCGGCGCGCCCGCGCAAGCAGCGAGGCACTCCTCTTCCTGCTTGAGATAGATGCGGCCGTCGGCCGTGCTTTCGCCGGTCTTGATGCCGAGCTTCTTCTCGCAATGGCGAACCAGGCCTTCGGCCCCGTTCAACCAGCAGGAAATGTTGGTGCAGATGGCGACGTTGTTGCGACCGACAGGCTTGGTCTCGAACATCGAGTAGAAGCTCGAGACCTCGTACGCCCAGATCGCCGGCAGTTCGAGGTACTTGGCAACCGCGGTAATCAGTTCGTCGGTCAGGTAACCGACGTTCTGTTCCTGCGCCGCCATGAGCGACTGGATCAGCGCGGAGCGCTTGCGATCCGGCGGAAACTTGGAAACCCAGTGATCGATGTGGCTGCGGGTGTGATCGTTGAGCACGACAAGAGGATCGACGTCCTTGACCTGCTCAAAATGTCCGGTGGCTTTCATGATTCAGTTCACTCCGTCGACTTAGCGGTCGACTTCGCCAAAGACGAGATCGTAGGTGCCAATCATCGCGACGACGTCGGCGAGCATGTGGCCTCTTACGATCGCGTCCATGGAAGACAGGTGGGCGAAGCCGGGCGCGCGCAGATGCACGCGGAAAGGCTTGTTCGCACCGTCGGACACGAGATAGCAGCCGAACTCGCCCTTGGGCGCTTCGACGGCGGTATAGGTTTCACCGGCAGGCACACCGTAGCCTTCCGTGAAGAGTTTGAAGTGGTGGATCAGCGCTTCCATGTCGCTCTTCATTTCTTCGCGGCTGGGCGGCGCGACCTTGTAGTTCTGCACCATCACCGGGCCCGGGTTGGCCTTCAGCCACGCCACGCACTGCTTGATGATGTTGTTCGACTGGCGCATCTCTTCGACGCGAACCAGGTAACGGTCGTAGCAGTCGCCGTTGACGCCCACCGGAATGTCGAATTCCATGTTCGCGTAGGCGGCGTACGGCTGCTTCTTGCGCAGATCCCAGGCAATGCCCGAGCCGCGCAGCATCGCGCCGGTCATGCCCCAGGCCTGCGCCTTCTCGGGCGGGATGACGCCGATGCCGACCGTACGCTGCTTCCAGATACGGTTGTTGGTCAGCAGCGATTCGTACTCATCGACGCGCGCCGGGAAGTCGTTGGTGAACTCCGTGAGGTAGTCCAGCATCGAGCCTTCGCGCCACGAGTTGCGGCGCTTGAGGTCCGCGCCTTTGTGCCACGGCGACTCGCGGTACTTCGACATCTGGTCCGGCAGGTCACGGTAAACGCCACCCGGGCGGTAGTACGTGGCGTGCATGCGCGCGCCCGATACCGCCTCGTAGACGTCCATCAGCTCTTCGCGTTCGCGGAACGCATAGAGGAAGACGGCCATGGCGCCGAGATCGAGCGCGTTCGAACCCACCCACATGAGGTGATTGAGGATGCGGGTGATCTCGTCGAACATCGTGCGGATGTACTGCGCACGGATGGGTGCCTGGATGCCGAGCAGGTTCTCGATGGCCAGCACGTAGGCGTGCTCGTTGCACATCATCGAGACGTAGTCGAGGCGATCCATGTAACCGATGGACTGGTTGAACGGCTTGGACTCGGCCAGCTTCTCGGTGCCACGGTGCAGCAGGCCGATATGCGGATCGGCGCGCACGATCGTCTCGCCGTCCATCTCCAGCACCAAGCGCAACACGCCATGCGCAGCGGGATGCTGCGGGCCGAAGTTCATCGTGTAATTGCGAATTTCTTCCACGGCTTAATTCTCCCGCCAATGATCGGCGGATTCCGCCCTGGCCTGATCGAGATCGGCGTCGTTACGGATCGTGCGCGGCACGAGCACGCGCGGTTCGATCGAGACGGGTTCGTAAATGACACGCTTCTGTTCGGGGTCGTAGCGCACTTCGACGTTACCGATCAGCGGGAAATCCTTCCGGAACGGATGGCCCACGAAGCCGTAGTCCGTGAGGATGCGACGGAGATCCGGGTGACCATCGAAGATGATGCCGTACAGGTCGAAGGTCTCGCGCTCGAACCAGTCCGTGCCCGGCCACACCGGCGTCACCGACGGGACGATCGGGAAGGCATCGTCTTCGCAGAAGATGCGCAGGCGGATGCGCTGGTTGAGTTCGATCGACAGCAGGTGGATGACCGCGGCATAACGACGCGGCTGCTCGACCTTGCGCGGGCGGTCGGCCCACGTGAAGCGACCCATGGCCTCACCTTCCACGCCACGCGAGAAGCTATCGCCCTGCGCGGTGTCGGTGTCCCACTCGGTCTGCCCGTAGCTGAGGTAGTCGACGCCGCAGACGTCGATAGGAATGGTGAAGCGGAAGCCCGCCTCGTCGCGCAGCGCGGTGGCCACGGCGATCAGGTCACGTGGAGCCACCTCAGCGGTGACTTCGTTGCGGTCGACCTTCACCGTCAGCATGTCGCCGAAGCGCGCGGCGAGCCGTTCGACCAGCGAGGTCTCGTTAATAACGCTCATGTGCGATGCCCTGTTAACGCGCGATCGTGTGGGTGCGACGGATCTTCTTCTGCAACTGCAGGATGCCGTGGATCAGCGCTTCGGCCGTCGGCGGGCAACCCGGCACATAGATATCGACCGGCACGATCCGATCGCAGCCGCGAACGACCGAATAGGAATAGTGGTAGTAACCGCCGCCGTTGGCGCAGGAACCCATGGAGATGACCCATTTCGGCTCGGGCATCTGGTCATAGACCTTGCGCAGGGCCGGGGCCATCTTGTTCACCAGGGTGCCGGCGACGATCATCACGTCGGACTGGCGGGGGCTGGGACGGAAGACGACGCCGAAGCGGTCCAGATCGAGGCGCGCGGCACCCGCGTGCATCATTTCGACCGCGCAGCAGGCCAGGCCGAAGGTCATCGGCCACATGGAACCGGTACGCGCCCAGTTCATCAGGGCATCGATGCTGGTCACGCCGAAGCCACGATTGACGACCGGGGCGTCGCCGTTAGGACGCAGGATGTCGTCGACGAGGTTGAGCGGCGTCGGGTTGTGCATCACCCGATCGATGGTGGTCATCACTCCCATTCGAGCGCTCCCTTCTTCCAGACGTAAGCGAAACCGACCACGAGCAGCGCGAGGAACAGCGCCATTTCGATCAGCGCGATGCCGCCGATCTTGTCGAACACCACCGCCCACGGAAACAGGAAGGCGATTTCGAGGTCGAAAATGATGAAGAGGATGGCGATGAGGTAATAGCGCACGTCGAACTTCATGCGCGCGTCCTCGAAGGCCTCGAAGCCGCACTCATAGGGCGAGAGCTTTTCCGAATCGGGACGGCTGGGGCCGGCAAGGATGCCGATCGCCATCAGGACCACACCTAGGCCTACGGCCACGGCAATGAACAACAGGACGGGCCAGTATTGGGCAAGCACGATGCTGCGTACCTCCGCGCCTCACTGGGCGCATCAGTGACCGTCGGCGGGGACGAGCGGTCCGGCTAGGGTCGCCAGAGCTTTTATCGAATCGATCCAAATGGGTCGATCCGTGTCGGGACGCATTGCGTACCAACGACTCCGGATATCCACAATCTCACGTTGGGGAACCGATCTATTGTACCAGTGCGTGCAGGTATCACGACAAGTATTAATAAGGGAAAAACTGCGTCGCCATGGTGCAATCGCAGGTAATCGCCTGTTGAACACGGACATTCGGCGCCGGAGCGCGCCGATATGTCACATGGTCTGGGTCGGACGCTCGGAGGCGAGGGTTCCGACAAGCAGCGCTTCGATGCGCTGCCGGGCACCTTCGCTCTCGGGGGATTCGTTGAACTGGATACCGACACCGGCGGTTCGGTTGCCCTGGGCACCCACCGGCGTGATCCAGACCACGCGACCGGCGACCGACAGGCGCTCGTTTTCGTCGATCAGGGTGACCAGCAAGGCCACCTCGTCGCCCAGGCTGTAGCGCTGGGCGGTCGGCGCGAAGAGACCACCGGTTTTCAGGAACGGCATGTACGAGATGTACAGGGAGTTCACGTCCTTGATCTTCAGCGAGAGGATTCCCTGTCGCGGTGAGGAGCTGGTGGCGTTCATGGACACGTGGAATCCCCTGGTTTGACCGTCATCCTAGCTACCCGGCGGCCCGGGCCACAAGCCCGACCGGTTCCGGGTCCTGCCCGGCCCAGCCATAGTGGTCATAAATCCAGGGCGTCGAGAGGTCGGCGGTGAGCTTGGCAAAGGCCGGACCCGGCGCGCCACGCAGAGGTAGCATCCACTCGTCGCCCGCCCGCTCGATCGGCGCGAGGCGCCACGGCCAGACCTGCACGCCCTGGGTATCCGCCAGGACGAGGCGCAGCCGGCTTCGCGCCAGCCGTCCCGGTCGCCACGGCAGGCGCAGCGCACCCGTGCCCGGGGCGGCGGGCGCCCGGTCGAAGCGCTCGGGACGGGAGGCCACGCCAAGCATGCGCTCGCGACTCAAGGACATCTGTGTCGCATGCTCGAGCACGGCGTGGATCTTGGTCGTGAGGCGCTCGGGATCCGTGTCGGGGACGATCAGGTCTTCAGGCGCCGAACGCTCGGTCCCATGGACCATGTAAGTGAGTATCTCGGCCATCGACCCCGCCGCCGACAGAGCCAGTCGGGCAAGGACATGGGCTGAACCGTGGTCGGGGTGGCTGTCGCGCAGATCGGGGATCACGACAAGGGTCGGCCGTACCCGCTCGACGATGCGACGAATCGCGCCTACCGCCGCCGAGGTTCGCAGTCGTAGCTCATCGGTGACCTGCATGTCGTGCCAACCGAGGGCATGCAGGTGCTCCGGGCCGACGCCGAGCCGACCCAGTGCCGCAGCCACCTCGAGCCGACGTCGCGCACCCCAGCGAGCCCGGCCGGCCGAGTCGATCACGAGGCGCCGCTCCATCCAGCGCTGCGGCCACGGATTGTCGTCGCCATCGGTGAGCAGCAGGACATCGGCACGCCCACCCATGGCGAGCGTGCGCTGGATCAGCATGCCGGCGGCGAGCGATTCGTCGTCCGGGTGGGGCGCGACGACAAGTAGACGGGTACTGCCGTCGATGACGGGGTCGCGGGACAAAGGCTAAGTTCCTTGCGAGGCGCTAGAGATGTGCCGATTAAGGCCGAACGCCCGATAAGGCAGCGTCAACGCCAGGCGGCAAGCAGCTCGAGCAGCAACAGATCGACGCGGAGCGGCCCGCGCAGCGCATCTCTTGCCCGGTTGGCCTTGCCGTACCAGGCGTCGAGCGATTCGTCATCCAGCTGGCTTTCCAGCGGGGCGGCGACGCCGGCCGCACGGGCACGGAGTTCGTCCGTCGCGGCCTGTGCCGCGAACCACAGGTACCGAGCCGGCTCGGCCGCCTGCCAGCGCTTGACGACTTCCATCGCGTCGCCGCGGCCGGCAGCGAGCGCCTTGAGATCATGACGCACCTCGACGCGGTGCTTGAGCGCGCCGTCAGCCGCCCAGGTCCGCGCCATACCGGGATTGCCGCCGGCCGCGTCGAGTGCCGCTTCCGCCTCTTTCACCCCTTCGCCAGCCAGCCACGCCAGGGAGACGTCGCGTGACGGCACCAGGAAATCGATGCGCTGGCAGCGGCTGCGGATCGTCGCGGGCAACCGTGCCGGCTCATCGGCGACAAGCACCAGCAAGGTGGCCTGGGTCGGCTCCTCGAGGGTTTTCAGCAAGGCGTTCGCTGCGGCGGCGTTCATCGCGTCGGCCGGATCCACCGTGGCGATCTGCCAGCCGCCGAACTGGCTGGACATGGCCAACCGTGCGGAAAGGTCGCGAATCTGGTCGACGACGATCTCGCTGCGCGTCACGCCGTCCTTGCGCAGGCCGAACGATAACGTGGCCACGTCCGGGTGCGTGCCGGCAGCCACCAGGTGGCAGCTACGGCAGACCCCGCAAGGCGTACCGTCGTGACTCTGCTGACAGAGCAGGCCCTTGACGAACGTCGCCAGGAAATCCCGCTTGCCCAGGCCAGCCGGCCCGGCAAGCAACAACGCATGCGGAAGCGCATCGCGCTCACGGCGCGCCTGCAGGCGCGCCCATGCATCGGCATGCCAGGGGCGCAGGCTCACGAAACGACTCCGTCAAGCAGGCCGGAAACACCCTCGATGGCCTGGCCCAGCACGGCGTCCGGCGTGGCACTCGCGTCCAGCACGCGGAAGCGCCGTGGCTCCGCGGCTGCCCGCGCGCGATACGCGTCGCGAATGCGTTCGAAGAAGGAATCACCCTCCCCTTCGATGCGGTCCGCCTCGCCCCGACCGGCGGCGCGAGCACGGCCGGTGCTCACGGGAAGGTCGAGCAGCAACGTGACATCGGGCTTGAGGGCCAGCGCGGCCCAGGCTTCGAGCGCCTCGATGCGCTCCACCGGTTGACCGCGACCGCCACCCTGGTAGGCAAAACTGGCGTCGGTAAACCGATCGCAAAGCACCCAGCGACCGGCGGCCAGCGCCGGCTCGATGACCTGACGGACCAGCTGGGCGCGCGAGGCGAACATCAGCAACAGTTCGGCTTCCGCGCAGAGGTCGTTGTTGGCGGCATCCAGCACCACGCCGCGCACCGCCTCCCCCACGGCCGTACCGCCGGGCTCGCGGGTAACGACCAGATCCACGCCCTGCGCACGGAGGTACGCTTCGAGCCCACGAAGCAGCGTGCTCTTGCCGGCGCCTTCGCCGCCTTCGAGGGTGATCAGTCGGCCGCGCTTGGGTGTCGTCACTGGCATCGCTTCAATTGGTAGCAGGCAACAGCCCGGTTGTGGTCATCGAGATTGGCCGAGAAGACGTGGCTGCCGTCGCCCTTGGCGACGAAATACAGATCCTTGCCTTCCACCGGATGCAGCGCCGCCTGGATCGCCGCGCGCCCCGGCAGCGCAATCGGGGTCGGCGGCAGGCCGACCCGCGTGTACGTATTGTAGGGGGTGTCCGTCGTGAGGTCGCTTTTGTGGATGTTGCCCACATAGCTGTCGCCCATGCCGTAGATCACCGACGGGTCGGTCTGCAGCAGCATGTGCAGCTGTAGGCGCCGGATGAACACGCCGGCGATGCGCGGGCGCTCTTCCGCCCTACCCGTCTCCTTTTCCACGATCGAGGCGAGGATGAGCGCCTCGTACGAGGTGGCCAGCGGCAGGTCCGGGGCACGCGCTGCCCAGGCCGTGTCGAGTGTCTTGATCATCGCCGCATGCGCGCGCTTGAGGATGCTGGAGTCGGTGTCGTTCTTGACGTATGCGTAGGTTTCGGGAAGGAATCGCCCTTCCGGGTGCTCGCCCTCGTTACCCAGCCGCTTCATCAGCTCGTCGTTGTCGACACCCGCCGTGTCGTGCGACAGCGTGTCGGTCGCGGCCAGCGCACGGCGCAGATCGGCGAAGCTCCAGCCATCGACGATGGTGAAATTGCGCTGCATGACCTTGCCGTTGGCCATGTCGCCAATCAGATCGCGTGGTGTCATGCCCGTGCGCAGCAGGTATTCACCCGCGTGCAGACGCCCCGATGCGCGCATTTCGATCGCCAGCACGCGCCAGTACAGCGGCGACGCGCGTGTCGCGCCGCGATCGCGCAGGTCGCGCACGATGTCCTTGAACGAAGCACCGCGTGCCACATCGATGCTCTGTCCGGCCACGGGCACGCTCAGCGGCGTGCGCGCAAAGCGCGACCAGTCGAAAACAAGCCAGCTACCCACGGCGATCGCCGCGACCAGCACCACCAGCAAAATGACACGCCAGAGGGCGATGCCGCGCACTTTCATCAATCGGAATCCTTCGAACGGTTCGGAAGCGGCAGGCCGATCGCACGCCAGTGGGCCTGCCAATGGCGGGTCACCGGGCCGGGCTGCCAGGTTCGGCCAGCGAAAGCCCGAACGGGAAGAATGCCCCGAACGGCCGACGTGAGGAAGACCTCGTCGGCCTCGACCACCTGTTGCGGCGACACGTGCCCGATGTCCACATCGCCCGAGGCAAGCACCTCCGCGCGCGCCACGCCCGCGACACCGCAACGATCCACCGGCGGTGTGACAAGGCGCCCGCCTATGACGGCAAACAGGTTAGCTGCCGTTGCGCAGACGACGCGACCCTCCTGGTCGGCCATCAGGCCCTCTTGCCAGCAGGTATTCTCCCACTCCGAGCGGGCGAGCACCTGCTCGAGACGGTTGAGATGTTTCATCCCCGCCAGCAGGGGCTGATCGCCCAGGCGCGTGTCGCACTGGCGCAACGCTATCCCGTCGCGGTACACGTCCGTGGCAAGCGATAGCGGACCGACGCTGATCACGATGGTCGGCTTGGCCTGGCGTGGCCGGGCGTAACCGCGCTCACCCACACCGGCGGTGAACGTGATGCGGGCCACGGCATCCTCCAGCCCATGGGCCAGGTGCTGGACGCCGGCCAGCATGGCGTCGGTATCGGGCGCAGGCAGGCCCAGACGCGTCGCCGACGCCCGTAGGCGTTCGACGTGCCGCGGCCACAGAGGCACGGCACGATCGACCACGCGCAACGTTTCAAACAGGCCGTCGCCGTACATCAGGCCACGATCCGCCGCACCCAGCCGATCGGTCTCGATGAAGTCGACCGACATACGCATGCTCATGCCGCGCCGAAAATACGCAACAGGCCGCGCGCCTTCGCCCGCGTCTCGTCGAGTTCCTTGTCAGGTACCGAATCGGTGACGATGCCGGCACCCGCACGTAGCGACACCGTCGGCCCTTCGACCATCAACGTGCGAATGAGGATATTGAGGTCCATGTCGCCGTTGTCGTCGAGATAGCCGATCGCCCCCGTGTAGGCACCCCGCGGCTCACGTTCGATATCACCGATGATCTCCATGCAGCGCACCTTGGGACAACCGGTGATGGTGCCGCCCGGAAACGTCGCCGCGATCACCTGGCCGGGCGTCACGCCTTCACGTGCGCGGCCGCACACATTGGAAACGATGTGATGCACATGGGCGTAACTCTCCACGACCATGAGCTCATCGACTTTCACGCTGCCGGGCACGCACACGCGACCGAGGTCGTTGCGCTCCAGGTCGATCAACATGACGTGCTCGGCCCGCTCTTTCGGGTGCGTCGTGAGTTCGCGGATACGTGCCGCATCGTCGTCACCAGGGACGCGAGGCCGCGTTCCGGCGATGGGGCGCGTTTGCAGCAGGCCGTCGCGCGATTCGACCAGACGCTCCGGCGACGAGCTCACGATCGCCCATGCCGGTTGCTGGAGCAGCCCCGCGAAGGGTGCGGGATTCGCCGTGCGCAATGCCGCCATCAGGCTCGCCGGGGAAGGCGCTTCGGCAAACCGCGCCGACCAACGCCGCGACAGATTCACCTGGAACACATCGCCCGCACGCAGGTGTTCGTGAATACGCACGACACCTTCGAGAAACCGCGACGGCTCGTCTTCCTCGACGGCAACGGGTGTAGCCAACGCGAGATCGGGAAGTGCCACGTCGAGGTCAGCGGACAGGATGTCCAGCCAGTGCTCGGCGCCATCCTCGGCAATGAGAATGGTGCGTTGCCCGACGTGATCGACGATCGCCGCCGCGGGGCTACGCAAGGCGAACGCCACCGGTGCGACCCCGCTGGACGGCGGCAGGCGCAGGCTCGGCTCGATCTGCCCGACCAGCTCGTACGCAAGGTAGACGATCCAGCCCCCGTGGAACGGCAAGCCATCGTCGACCCGCGGATGATGGCGCGCGGCCCAGGCGCCATCGAGCGCATCGAGAAACGTGCCGGGAACGATGTCGCCTGCCGCATCACGAACAAGGTCGTCAGCACCGAGCGTCAGCGACGCATCACCGGCGACAAAAAGGATGTCGAAGCGAGACTGCGGCGTTCCGGTGACCGCGCTGGCCAGCAGTGCCGGATAGCGTTCCGGATATGACGCGGCCGGCGCGAGGAGATCGCGCCGGCCGGCCAGGGTTCGCGTGACGAAAGCCACGCCGATCAGAGGCGACGGAAGACGAGCGTACCGTTGGTGCCGCCGAAGCCGAACGAATTCGACACGACGACGTTGAGGTCCGCCTTCTCCGCCTTGTTCGGCACGAGATCCATGCCAAGCGCGGCCACTTCCGGATCGACGTCGACGAGATTCATCGTCGGCGGGATGATCCCGTCGCGCAGCGCCATCACCGAGAAGATCGCCTCCACACCGCCGGCAGCGCCGAGCAGGTGGCCGGTGACCGACTTGGTCGAACTGACCGCAAACTTTCCCTTCGCGGTGGCGTGGTCGCCGAACACGTTGCGGATGGCCTTGGCTTCGCCCAGATCGCCCACCGGCGTGGAGGTGCCGTGCGCATTGACGTACTGCACGTCTTCCGGGGTGATGCGCGCGTCGTGCAGGGCATTGCGCATGGCAAGCTCCGCACCGTCACCACTGGGCGAGGTGATGTGATACGCGTCGCCGCTCATGCCGAAGCCGACAAGCTCGGCCAGGATGTTGGCGCCACGCGCCTTGGCGAACTCGTACTCCTCGAGCATGAGCATGCCGGCACCGTTGGACAGCAGGAAGCCGTCGCGGCCGGTATCCCACGGACGGCTGGCGTGCGTCGGATCGTCGTTGCGCGTGGACATCGCCTTGGCCGAGCAGAAGCCCGCCATCGCCGTCGTCGTGGTGGCATGCTCCGAGCCGCCGGCGAGCATCGCGTCCGCATCGCCGTACTGGATCAGGCGCATGGCCATGCCGATGTTGTGCGCGGCCGTCGTGCACGCCGAGACCAACGCGATATTCGGGCCTTTCAGGCCGAAGTAGATCGACAGGTTACCGGCGACCATGTTGATGATGGAGCTGGGTACGTAGAACGGCGAGACCTTGCGCGGGCCCTTTTCGTTCAGCTCGATCGCGGTGGCTTCGATCGTGTGCAGGCCGCCGATACCGGCACCCGCGGCCACGCCGATACGCCCGGCATTCTCTTCGGTCACGACCAGACCCGACTGACGGAACGCATGGGCACCGGCGACGATGCCGTAGTGGATGAACGGGTCCATCCGCTTGAAGTCTTTCGCAATGGAGCGACGTTCGTCGTCAAGCGCCTTGATCCCCGCCTCGTCGGTGGGAATCGTGACGCCGTCAAAGAAGGCGTCGGCCGCAACGAAATTGCGGACTTCGCCCGCGATGCGGGTGTTATAGGCGCTGGTGTCGAAATCGGTGACAGGGCCGATGCCGCTGTTACCTTCGACGACGTTCTTCCAGGCGGTGGCGACATCGTTACCGACCGGCGAAAGAATCCCCATGCCGGTAATTACCACACGTCGTTTACTCATGCGTTTGTTCCTTAGCACTTTATCCACGCAACCATACGCGAGCGCAGGTTACGAAAAGCGGAAACGAAAACTGCGCCTTTAGGCGCAGCTTCCGTGTCGCTCGGAGATCGACGGGAGGCAAGCCTCCGATCGACAACCAGTCGATTGATCAAGGGGTCTTGACGTGAGCCTTGATGTAGTCGACCGCCTGCTGGACCGTCGTGATCTTCTCAGCTTCTTCGTCCGGGATCTCGCACTCGAACTCTTCTTCGAGGGCCATCACGAGCTCAACGGTATCCAGCGAATCGGCGCCCAGATCGTCCACGAAAGACGCGTTGGTGGTGACTTCATCTTCCTTGACGCCCAGCTGTTCAACGACGATCTTCTTGACGCGTTCTTCGATGGTGCTCATGTTGCCTTTACCTCCCGAGGGAAAATTCCGGCGGCATTGTAGTGGCTAAGGACTTGGCCCGCCAACACACACTGCCACCACGTGGATGACGCCCGGTTTTTCTTAAGCCGGACGCGAAACGATGATTGTCTCTCAAAAACGGGCCGGTGGCGACTGCCGCCGACCCCGGCCGATCAGGCCGGCCCCATCAGGGCATGTACATGCCGCCGTTCACGTGAAGGGTCTCACCGGTGATGTACTTCGCTGCGGGCGAGGCCAGGAAGGCCACCGCCTCGGCGATATCGTTGGGCTCGCCCAGCTGGCCCAGGGCGATGCCGGACAGGAGCGCGCTGCGCTGCTCCTCCGGAAGCCCACGGGTCATGTCGGTATCGATGAAGCCCGGGGCCACCACGTTCACGGTGATGCCCCGCGAGCCAATCTCACGGGCGAGCGATTTGGAGAACGCGATGATGCCGGCCTTGGCCGCCGCGTAGTTGGCCTGACCCGGATTGCCGGTGATGCCGACCACGGAAGCGATGCTGATGATGCGGCCCTTGCGTGCCTTCATCATGCCGCGCATGACCGCCTTGGACGTGCGGAACACGGAGGTCAGGTTGGTTTCCATGATCGCGCTCCAGTCCTCTTCCTTCATGCGCATGAGGAGCTGGTCGCGCGTGATGCCGGCATTGTTGACCAGGATGGAGACCGCGCCGGTCTCTTTGGCGATACCGTCGATTAGGGCTTCGATCGCCGCCGGATCGGTCACATTAAGCATGCGGCCGTGGCCACCGTGGGCGGCGAGACGCTCGCCGATCGCCTGGGCGCCGGACTCGGTCGTCGCGGTGCCGAACACCGTCGCACCGAGCGCGGCAAGGCGGTCGGCAATGGCCGCGCCGATGCCGCGACTGGCGCCGGTAACGAGCGCGATTTCGCCCTTGAGGGTCTGGGTCATGGGAATTCCTGTCTTAACGGGGAAGGGTCAGGCCGTAGCGACGGTGAGCGCAGCATCGAGGTCGGCGGGCGTACCGATCGGCTTGGCCTCGACGGACTTATCGATGCGCTTGATCAGGCCGGAAAGCACCTTGCCCGGACCGCACTCGAGCGCCTGCGTGATGCCACGGGCCGCCAGCGCCTGGACGCACTCGGTCCAGCGCACCGGAAGATAGAGCTGGCGCATCAGGGCACCACGAATGTTCTCAACCGAGGTGTGCACCTGGGCGTCGGCGTTCTGGATGACCGGGATCGACGGCATCGACCAGTCGATGGCGGCCATTCTTTCACCCAGCCGGTCCGCGGCATCGCGCATCAGCATGCAGTGGGAGGGCACGGACACGGCCAGCTTCACGGCCTTCTTCACACCGAGCTCGGCCAGGCGAGCCAGGGCGCGATCGACCGCCTCGGCGTGACCGGCGATCACCAGCTGGCCGGGAGAATTGAAATTGGCGGGAGCGACCACCTGGCCCTGGGCGACTTCCTCGCAGACCTGGGCGATCTGGGCGTCGTCACCGCCCAGAATGGCGGCCATGGCGCCGACGCCGGCCGGCACGGCGGCCTGCATGAGGCGACCACGCTCAGCGACCAGACCCGCCGCATCCTTCAGGGAAAGGGCGCCCGCGGCGACCAGGGCGCTGTACTCGCCCAGGCTGTGCCCGGACAGGTACGCCGGGAGCGCACCGCCCTGCTTCACCCACACGCGCCACACGGCGACGCTGGCGGCCAGCAGGGCCGGCTGGGTGTTCTCGGTGCTGTTAAGGCGATCCTCGGGGCCGTTCTGGCTCAGTTCCCACAGGTCGATACCCGCCCCCTCGGAGGCCTCATCGAAGGCCGCACGGACCTCGGGGTGGGCAGCGGCGAGTTCGGCAAGCATGCCGACGGACTGCGAACCCTGACCAGGAAAGACAAAGGCGAGCGAGGCGCTGGATGCGGTCATGCGAGAAGTTTCCGGAACGTCAAACCGCGAATGGTGCCAGTAACTTGGGGCAGATTGCACCATTCGCGGGCGTGTGGAGGCCTGGGGGCCAGTCACTCCTGCGTGGCCCGACGCTCTTGCCGGGTAGGAGCCGATTCATCGGCGATCCCGCGAAGCGGGCCAGGATGCCGCGAGCACCCTTCGCCGATGAATCGGCTCCTACCAAGCGAAGGTTGGTCCCTGACGGGGATCAATATCGAAGGAGCGCCGAGGCCCAGGTGAAGCCGCCACCGAAGGCCTCGAGCAGCAGGTTCTGGCCGCGCTTGACCTTGCCCGAACGCACGGCGTAGTCGAGCGCCAGCGGCACCGACCCCGACGACGTATTGGCGTGCTTGTCCACGGTGACGATGACCCGGTCCATCGACATGTTCAGGCGCTTGGCCGTCGCTTCGATGATGCGCAGGTTCGCCTGGTGCGGAATCAGCCAGTCGATCTCTTCTTCCTTCATGCCCGCGTCCGCCAGGGTCTCGCCGACCAGCGAATCCAGTGTCTTGACCGCGACCTTGAACACTTCGCGGCCCAGCATGCTGATCTTCACGCCGTGGTTCGGCGCGTCGGTGAAACCGGCGGACACGCCAACCGGGTTGAACAGCAGGTGTTTGAAACCGCCATCGGCGCGCATGCGGGTGGTGAAGATACCCGGCTCGTCGGAGGCTTCCAGCACGACTGCCCCGGCGCCGTCACCGAACAGCACGCAGGTCTCCCGCTCGGTCCAGTCGACCATGCGGGTGAGGGTTTCGGCACCGATGACCAGGGCTTTCTTCGACTGGCCGCTACGAACGAACGCGTTGGCGATGCCCAGGGCGTACACGAAGCCCGAGCAGGCGGCGTTCACGTCGAAGGCGGCGCAGCCGTTCGCACCCAGGCGATGCTGCACGAGGCAGGCCGTGGACGGAAAAATGAGGTCGGGCGTGGTTGTGCCGAGAATGATGAGGTCGATCTCGGATGCCTTGACGCCCGCTGCCTCGAGGGCGCGCTGGGCTGCGAGGAAGGCAAGGTCGCCCGTGGTCTCGCCGTCGGCCGCGTAGTGGCGCTCGGAAATCCCGGTGCGCGTGCGGATCCACTCGTCGGTGGTGTCGACGATTTTTTCGAGGTCGGCATTGGTCACGACCTTGTCGGGAAGTGCGCTGCCGGTACCGATGATGCGGGCGTATTTCAGAACCGTTCCCCTATTCAGGGCCAAAGGCCATAAACGCAAAACGGCGCGTTACCGCGCCGCCTGCGTTGCGATCATCCCTGCGAAGGGAGATCAGTCTTCGATTTCAACCGCACCGCGGGTTTCGATGACCTTCTTACCGCGGTAGAAGCCATCCTTGGTCACGTGGTGACGCAGGTGTACTTCGCCGCTGGTCGGATCGGTCGACAGCTGAACGGTCGTCAGCGCGTCGTGCGAACGACGCATGCCACGGGTGGAAGGGGTCTTGCGGCTCTTGGCAACTGCCATGACAAATCTCCAGCGAAATTACTTTATGAGTCCGCGGAGTGCCGCGAACGGGTTTTCAGACGGATCCGGCAAGGCTTCTTCTTCCTCGTCGGCACCAACGATGTCATCGGGCAACTCGTAGTCCGGATTGACCGGAACCAGGGGCAGCGCCAACAGCAGTTCATCTTCGATCGTCGCGCGCAGGTCGAGCTTGCCGTCCTGTTCGACGAGGAGTGCCTCGTACCCAGGGGGCAGCGCGGCTTCCTCGATTTCTTCGACAATCAGTCCGAGACGTGTATCGATCTCAACCGGAAGCACGAACGGTTCCAGCGAACGCTGACAGATCACGGTCAACGGTGCCTTCGCACGTACAGCCACATAGGCGATATTGAACTCGTCGCGACCGAAGTCCAGCTCGTAGGTTACGTCGCCTTCGGGCGACGCAATGACTTCTCCGAGGCGGGCAAAAGCCGACACGGGAAGCGAGCCCTGGAACGAACGCCGCGCACGAACTTCGCGCCAAGCGTCCACGGACGATGGCAAGGTCACGGACATAATCGGGAAATGGTAGGCATCAACCTGCCTGAAGTCAACCGGTTAGCGGGTACAAACCGCAAGAGGCCCACTTTTGCGCACGGCGGGGCCTTTCGTGCAGACTCGCAGGTCGGGATGTAGTTTGCCGCAGCACACCCAACAGGGGGAAGAGCTAGCGTGTTTTCTTTTGCTTATTATGCACTTGCGGCCATCATCGTGGCCGCCATCGGGCTATGTGCCTGGGCGGTCGTCCAGCAGCGGACGCGACGGCGCCACAGCGCCATGAAGGATCTGCTGGACAACGCCGACCGTCTCGAGGCCGATCTCAAGGACTGCCGCGACCGCCTTCAACGCGCTCACTCGGTCATGTCGGTCAGTCCCGACCTGCCGGCAGCGGGCGAAGTGGAGGCCCAGCAGGCGGTGGATTCCGGCCTGCGCGCCCTACTCCAGCAACGCCTGTGGATCCGCGACCGTGCACCCGGGGCCAGCCAGCGCGAGCTGGATGACGCCGTGGACGGCCTCGTTCGGGCACGCCACCAGCTGGAGCCGCGCCTGCGTGCGCTCGATGACGCGCAGACCGCACTCGATGTGGCAGTACGCGAACATATCCACAAGGAATTCTGAGTGTCCGCGCAACCTGTCGTCATCCTCGCTTCCACCTCAGCCTACCGCGCGAGCTTGCTCCGGCGTCTTCTCGAGGGGTTCGAACAGGCCTCGCCCGGTACCGATGAAGATCCCCTGCCCGGTGAAGCGCCTGCCGCACGCGCTGCACGACTGGCCGAAGCCAAGGCCCGCGCGGTTGCCGCGACACGCACCGGCTGCGTGGTGATCGGCTCGGACCAGGTCGCGGATCTCGACGGTACCGTGCTCGACAAGCCGGGCACGGTGCAGGCCGCGCACAAGCAGCTGTCCGCCAGCTCCGGACGAGAGGTCGTCTTCCATACCGCCGTCTGCGTGATCGACGCGAAGGGCGGGGCCTCCCTCCACATCGACGAAACACGGGTGCACTTCCGCCACCTGTCGGCGCGGGACATCGAGCGCTACGTGGAACGCGAACGCCCGCTGGACTGCGCCGGAAGCTTCAAATGCGAAGGGCTGGGCATCGCGCTGTTCGAACGAATCGCCAATGACGACCCGACCGCGCTGATCGGCTTGCCACTGATCGCGACCTGCCGCCTACTGCGCGACGCCGGTGTCGCCCTGCCCTGAGCTACTCCGCACCGGCAGGATGGATGCCCGATATGCGTCGCGCCAGACCACGCAATCGTCGGGACTGTGAAGCGGTCCCGGAACGGCTCGCGCCGTAGCGTCATACACGGAAAAGCGACGGCGACCGTCAAAAAGATCGAGGCGCAGCACGGGCTCGACGATGTCGACACGCGAACAGATCGAGACAAGCCAGTCGCGCCTCTCGCGTTCGCGCAGCGAGGTTTCGTCGACCACCAGCAGGAGGCGTCGGCCGGCGAGTCTCGCCAGGCCAGCCTCGTTACTTCCCCACTCTGCCAGTTGCGCGGCACGCCCATGCTTGGTGTTCAACGGGCTGTCGAGTGAATAAATAACGCCGGCACCACCGAGCGCAAAACGCAGTTCTGCCGCCAACATGAAATTATCGGCCACGATGAGCGACGAGGGTTCCCTCGCCTGCAGCCCGCGCACCGCGTCGCTGCTTTCACGCCAACCGGTGAAGTTCGAAGGAAAGGCCTTCACCCCGGCGAGTACGCGGGCGCCATTCGGCGACGCCGCCAGGCCGAGATAACCCAGCCCGGCGAGAAGACCGCAGCCAGCGAGTACGAAGGCCGCCATGGCAAACCGGCGCCAGGTGCGCCCGGCAGGGGCGAGCAAGGTAGGCAATACAGCGCAGAGGAGAACGAATCCGGGAAGCGGCCAGTGCGCACGGAACCGAACGTCGTCGGCAAACAGGCCAAGCACGAAGTAGAGGACGATGAAGCTTCCGGCAAGGGCGGCAATCACGTCGAACGGCGCTTCGCCTCGCCGACGCCAGGCCTGCCACAAGGCCCACATCAGCACGATCCACGCGAGTGGCGTGCACGCCGCGGCCTGCTCCAGCGGCTGGACCAGTGCGTCCGCGTGGAAGCGCCACGGATTGCGCTCCACGAGCTGGAATGCCAGCCCCGCACCGCGGGCGGCGACGTTATAGATCACGAGGGGAAGCAGGCCGAGTGACGCTAGCGCCATGGCCAGCCAGAGGCCGGGACGCCTCCATTGCATGCGTCCTCGCGGTGTCGCCAACAGGAACAGCAGGCCGGCGAGCATCGGCATCGCGGCGCGGTAGTGAGTCATCCAGGCAATGGCCAGCCCCGCACCGAGCAGGCTCCAATCGCGCAGGCGATTCGCTTCAAGCGCAGCCACCAGACCGTGGGTGGCTAGGACGATGGCGAACGTCAACGGCACGTCGGGCAGCGCCAGCACGCCCATGCTGCCTACCAGCGGGAGCAGCAGCGCGAAGGTCGCCGCCCGCCAGCGCACGGCCTCGCCACTCAGGCGCTGCGCGAGGGCGCCAACCTGCCACGGCAACACGGCACCGATGAGCAGGAACGGCAGGCGCATGGCGAAACGTCCATGGCCGAACATCCCTTCGGACAAGCCGATCAACCAAGCCGTCAGCGGCGGCAGGTCGCTGTAGCCCCAGGCCGGGGAGAGGCTTTCCTGCCAGTAGAAGGCCTCGTCACCGAAGGGTGACAAGGTGGCCGCTATGACGACTTTCAGTAATAACGCCGCGAAGAACATGATGAGGAACATGCCTCGCCACGATCGCGTCGCCACCGCTACACTGGAACGCTCAAACATCGACATTGCCAGGCCTGGGGGCACACGCATCGATCATGTCAGCGACGACTCCGCTCAACGATGAAATGCTCCGCCACCGACTGGATGGCGCACTGGCACAGGTCAACGGCGTGCTGCTCGGCAAGCCACGCCAGGTCAAGCTGGCCTTCACCTGCCTGATCGCCGGCGGCCACCTTCTCCTCGAAGACGTACCCGGCGTCGGCAAGACCACCCTGGCGCACGCACTGGCCGCCACGTTCGATCTCGAATTCCAGCGCATCCAGTTCACCAGCGACCTCCTGCCATCGGACATTATCGGGGTCAGCGTCTACGAGCGCGAGACAGGTCAGTTCCGTTTCCATCCGGGCCCCATCTTTACCAGCCTGTTGCTCGCCGACGAGATCAACCGTGCGACGCCGAAATCGCAGAGTGCCCTGCTCGAGGCCATGGCCGAGGGACAGACTACCGTGGACGGCGTCACCCACGAATTGCCCAGGCCGTTCTTCGTGGTCGCCACGCAGAACCCGCTCGACCTGGCCGGCACCTTTCCCTTGCCGGATTCGCAGCTGGATCGCTTCATGTTGCGCCTGAGCCTGGACTATCCCGACCCCGCGGCCGAACGCGCGCTGCTGATCGGCGAAGATCGCCGCGAACTGATGGCTTCGTTGAAGCCACGCCTCGACATCGCGGCGATCAGCCAGTTGCATGCCGCCGCGCAGGCGGTGAAGGTCAGCAGCGCCCTGCTCGACTACCTCCAGGCGCTGCTCACAGCCAGCCGGAAGCACAATGAGGTTCGCGTCGGTCTTTCGCCGCGTGCCGGACTGGCATTGCTCGCCGCGTCGCGTGCCTGGGCGATGATCAGCGGACGCGATTACGTTATCCCCGAAGACGTCCAGACGGTATTCGTGCCTACGGCGGCCCATCGCCTGGTCCCCGGCCGCGGTAGTCACCGAGAGTCGATCGCGCGGGCGATCCTTGCCGAGACCGCGGTGCCCTGATGCCGCCAGCGGGGGAACGGATCGTCGCATGGGCGGAACGGAGGCTGCCTTCCCTTACCCGGATGCGCAGGCGCGAGCCCCTGCCGATCCAGCTTCATCGCCGCCGTATCTACATCGTGCCGACCGGCTTTGGCGTGGGCTTCTCCCTGTTGCTGGCCGTGATGCTCATTGGCGCGCTGAACTACGCGAATAACGCCGCCCTCATGCTCACCTGCCTTCTCGGCGCAGCTACCGCAGGTAGCATGCTGGTGGCCTTTCGCACGCTCAACGGCCTATCCGTCGGAGGATTGCGCGCCGGCACCGCCCGCGCGGGCGAGCTCATCCGCGTCTCGCTCGACATCGCCGCAAGCCAGCGCGAGCGCATGGCCATCCGGCTCGATGTCGCCGACCGTGAGCACGTGGTGGTAGTGATCCCCGGCGCACCGGCGACCATCGAGTTCGCGCTGCCCACCGATTTCCGTGGTTGGCTCTCCCTTCCGCGCATGCGGCTGCATACGCGCTGGCCACTCGGCATGTTCCGCGCATGGAGTTGGCTCAACCCGGATAACCCCGTCCTGGTCTACCCACGTCCCGAGGCGCTCGGGCCGACACCGTTCGAGCCAGAGGGCGATGCCGACCGCGGTCGCCCTCGCGCCGGCGACGAGTTGGCCTCCCTGCGCGACTACCGTCCCGGCGACCCTCGCCGGCAAATCGCCTGGAAGCTGAGTGCGCGCCACCATGGACTGCTGGTGAAAGACCTGGAACAGCCCGCACCGAAGGAAGATTGGCGCCTGGACTGGGACAGCATGCACGGGCTCGATGACGAATCGCGCATTTCCCGCCTCGCCCGCTGGGTCGACGAAGCCAAGGATTCGGGACGACGCTGGAGCCTGCGCCTGCCGGACGGCTATTTCGATATCGCCCAGGGCGACGAGCATTACCACCGCTGCATGACGGCACTGGCCTTGCGCCCATGACGCGCTTTCGCCTTTCGCTCAGCCGTGCCCCGGTCGACGAGCCTGTCCTCGCGCAACGCCCTTTCGACCTGCTCTGCCTGACCATGGCCAGCGTGCTCGTGGTGCACGCGCTGCACCTGCCGTGGTGGCTCACCCTCACCCTGGCCCTCGTGCTCACGGCACGCTGGCGCCAGCGCCGCACAGGCGGAAGGAACGCGCCGTTCTGGATCAAGCTACCCTTGATCGGCCTGCTGCTTGCCGTCGTTATCTCTTACTACGGCACCCTGTTCGGTCGCGAACCAGGCAGCGCCTTCGCCGTCGGCCTGCTCGTGCTGAAGATGCTCGAGAGCGAGCACCGTCGCGATGCACGGGTGGCAATCGCCTTCGCCTGCTTCGGCCTGATGAGTGCCTTGCTCTTCGACCAGGGTCTCGCCGCCAGCTTCGTCGTCGCCCTCGGCCTGGTGCCAGCCGTCGCCACGTTACGCTCCGTCGAGGAAGTCGACCCCCAATCGCAGCCTCTACGCCGCCAACTCCTGCCGGTGTTGATCACGCTACTGGCTGCCGTCCCGCTCGCCGCGTTCGCCTTCGTGTTCGTGCCTCGCCTGAGCTCGCCTTTATGGGGTGCGCCCACGGCCGATAAATCCATCACGGGCCTGTCCGATCGCATGGCACCGGGTGAGATGGCTGAAGTACTCACTGACGATACGCCTGCCATGCGCGTGACGTTCGACGGCACGCCGCCGATGAACGAGAGCCGTTATTTTCGCGCGTACACCATGACCAACTTCGATGGTCAGAGCTGGAGCCCCGACTACGACGGCGGCTCGCGTGCACCCGGCACGCTGGAAGGCGAAGCACGTTTCAACTACGAGATCACCCTCGAACCGACACGCCAGCGGGTGCTGCCGGTGATGGACATGCCTGTGGAGGCGCCCAGCGATGCAAGGCTGCGTGGCGACCGCACCGCTGAGGCGGACCATCCGGTCGACGAGGTCTATCGGTATCACGCCTCCGCCACCACCGACTATCGGCTCGACGCGAGCATCGACGACCGGCAACGCCGGCAGGCACTCCGGCTTCCGGACGGTGTAGGGCCCCATGCACGCGAACTGGCGGCCGGCTGGGCCAGCCAGTACGGCAACGATCACCTCGCCATCGCCCGAGCCGCCCTCACCATGTTCCACGATGGCGGCTTCCGCTACACCCTCGCGCCCGCGCCGCTCGGTCGCGATCGCATCGACGACTTCCTCTTCCAGACCCGCGAGGGGTTTTGCGAGCACTTTTCGTCGACCTTCACCTTCCTGATGCGGGCTGCCGGTGTACCGGCGCGCGTCGTCACCGGCTACCAGGGCGGTTACTGGAACAAGCTCGGCTCGTATCTTCTGGTCCGTCACGCCGATGCGCATGCCTGGTCGGAGGTCTGGCTGGAAGGACGCGGATGGGTACGCTTCGATCCCACCGGCGCGGTACGTCCGGAACGCGTCAGTCTGGGTGCGGCGGCAGCGGCGGCGGCTGGCAATAGCAGCGAGGGTGGCCTCTTCGACATGGCCTGGCTGCGCAATGCACGCGACCACTGGGACGTGGTCAACCAATGGTGGAACCAGGCCGTTAACGGCTTTGATGCGCTTCGTCAGGAAGGCATGCTTCAACCGTTCGGCATTCGCCGGGCGGAGGTTGGCGATCTGGCGGTTATCCTGGCGGTGGGCTGCGCATTGCTCGTCGCAGCGGCTCTTGGCTGGGCCATGTTCCAGCGACGTGAAGGCGATGCGTTGGACGCGTGGATGCAACGTCTAGAGCGAAAGCTCGCACGTACAGGCGTGACGCGACGGATAGGTGAAGGTCCCCGACACTTCTTCGCCCGCGCGGCGCGTTCACTGCCCGGTCAACGAAATGCCTTGGAAAGGTTGAGCCAGCTTTACTTACGGTCACGTTATGCCTTTGACGAACCGCCGCCTGAATCACTCAGCGAATTCAGGCGGCAGGTGAAGGAATTAAAGGTGCGCCGCGTGGTCAAATAAGGACATGGCATCGGCCGTGTCCGGTGCCTCTGGGAGATGTGACATGTCCATGTACAAACCGCTGGTCATCGCCGCCGCGACGCTGGCCCTTGGCGCATGCGCCACGGTGCCGCAGCCGCTGCAGGGCCAGTTCAACGACGTCTCGACGTCCGGCGCGCAACAGGGCGGTGCCCCGGGCGCGAAGGTTCGTTGGGGCGGCGAGATCATCAAGACGGAGCCGGGTCCGCAACAGACCTGCTTCTTCGTGCTGTCCGAACCGCTCGACAGTGAAGCTCGCCCGACCGCCAGCAAGTCCGACAGCCAGGGCCGCTTCGTGGCCTGCCGCGACGGCTTCTACGATCCGGAAGTCTTCACCCGTGGTCGCGAGATCACGGTGACGGGTACGCTGCATGGCGCCGTCTCGCAGAAGGTAGGCGACTTCGACTATGCCTATCCGCGCGTCGAGGCCGACGTGGTTTACCTCTGGCCGAAGCGCGTGGCGTACCAGAACTACGGTCCCGGCTTCTACGACCCGTTCTGGGGTCCGGGGTTTGGTCCGGGCTGGGGTGGTTACGGTTACGGTGGTTACGGCCCCTGGGGCGACCCGTACTGGTACCGTCCGCGCACGATCATCGTACGCCCGCCTCCGGGCCCGCGTCGCTGATCCAGCAAACGAAAAAGCCGGCTCGCGCCGGCTTTTTTTTCGGTTCTGAGCAGCGAGGGTGGGCACCGAAGGCTCTGCGCCTCACCCCCCACGCAAGCGGCGGCGCGAGCCGCTAAACACACGCACTCGCAAAGCGAGTGAACCGATTCAGCCCGGGGGCCAGTGCATCTGGCGGCCGGCGAGCAGGTGGACATGGATGTGGAACACTGTCTGTCCGCCGTGCGTATTCGTGTTGATCACCGTGCGGTAGCCGTCCTTCGCAAGACCCTGCGCCCTGGCGAACGAAGCTGCAGCGAGTAGCAGTTTGCCCAGCAGTTCGGCATCGCCCGGCACGGCGTCGTCGAGCGTCGCGATGGCCCGCTTGGGAATGAACAACACGTGCACCGGCGCCTGCGGATTGAGGTCGCGGAAGGCGAGCACGTCGTCGTCTTCATAGACGATATCAGCCGGAATTTCCCGGCGGACGATCTTCGCGAAGATGGTGTCGGTCATGGTGATTCCTTGAAGGGTCAGCCGACCGACTGCCGGCTGCCGAAAGCATGGGCGAGCGTGCCGCGGTCGACGAATTCGAGTTCGCCGCCCAGGGGCACACCATGAGCGAGACGGGTAGCGCGAATGCCGGCGGCCTTCGCCAGCTGACCGATGTAATGCGCCGTTGCTTCGCCTTCGACCGTCGGGTTGGTGGCGATGATCATCTCGGCGACATCACCCTCACCCAGTCGCTCGACGAGCAGGGGCAAACCGAGCTCGTCCGGTCCCAGGCCATCCAGCGGCGAGAGGCGCCCGAGCAGCACGAAATACTGGCCGCGATAACCCGTCGCCCCTTCGATGGCAGCGAGATCGGAGGGCGATTCCACGATGCAAAGCACCTGCGCGTCACGACTCGAGCTGGCGCAGAGCGAACACACCGGCGTCTCGCTGAAGTTGCGGCAGCGCGTGCAATTGCCCACGTCGCGCATTGCCGACTCCAGGGCAGCAGCCAGACGCAAGCCGCCCTGCCGCTCGCGTTCGAGCAGCTGGAAGGCCATGCGCTGGGCGCTCTTCGCACCGACACCCGGCAGGCAACGCAAGGCATCGATCAGTTCGCCGAGAAGGCGGGAGCCGTTAGTCATCGTGTGGCGTGACCGCTCGTCAGAACGGCATCTTGAAGCCGGCGGGCAAGTTCAGCCCGGCGGTGACGCCACCCAGCCGCGAGCGGCTGATTTCGGCGATCTTGTTCACGGCATCGTTAACGGCTGCGGCGACCAGATCCTCGGCCATCTCCGGATCGTCCGCAAAAGCCTGGCGATCGATGTGCACCGAGCGCACTTCGTGGCCGCCCGACATGGTCACGGAGACCAGACCACCACCGGCGGTACCGGTGACTTCCGTCTTGGCGAGTTCATCCTGCGCACGCTTCATGTCTTCCTGCATGCGCTGGGCTTGCTGCATCAGCTGACCAATTTGACCTTTCACGTTCCTGGCTCCACGGGTTTGATCGATTGCGGAATGACGCGCGCGTCGAATTCGCGCTTGAGCGTCTGTACGAAGGGGTCGGTCTCCATCGAGGCGACCGCGTTGGCCTGTGCGTCGACCTGCGCCTGGGCCCGGCGTTCCGCCGGGGTACCCAGATTGCCGTGATCGGCAATGAAGCGGATGCGAATGCGTCGGCCGAGCGCCTGGGACACCTTTTCTTCCATCTGACTGGTGAGCGGCTCCACGGCCAGATGCATGTGCGAAGGCAGTAGCGCCAGCACCATGCCTTCACCGTCGAGCTCACGCAGCGACGAGTTCTGGGCCAGCTGACCGATCGGACCGCGCAGGTTCGCGCGCTCGATCACCTCGTGCCAGTCGGGCATACCATTGGCGCCGAGGGCCAGCGGGCCCTGTGGCGCGACGGGTGCCAGTGCCGGCGCCGGCGCCGCTACGGGCGGAGCCGCGCGGGGCGCAACGGGTGCAGGTGCGGAAGGACGCGCGGCAGCCGGCGCGGATGCGGGTGCAGACGAGACAGGCGCCGGAGCGCGCTGCGGGGCAGCGGCGGCGGGCGCCGGTGCTGATGCTGGAGCACGCGGCGCGGTGGCCGTCGCCGGCGCGGCCACGCGTGGCGCCGAAGGCGCAGCGCCCTGCCCGGCTTCCGCCGGACGGAAAGCGAACATGCGCAGCAGCGCCATCTCGAAGCCGATCCGCGCATCGGGCGCCAAGGGAAGTTCCCGGCGGCCGGTGGTGGCGATCTGGTAGTAGAGCTGGACGTCTTCGGGCGCGAGACGGTTGGCGATGTCGGCAAGGCCGGCGTCCCCCTCTTCTTCGCGATAACCCGGCACCAGCTGGATCAGCTGAATGCGATGCAGCACCGTGGCGAGATCGTCGAGGACGCCGGCGAAATCCGGCGAGTACGACGCGATACGGTCGGCCTCGCCCATCAGCGCGGCGCCGTCACCGGCGGCGAGCGCCTCGACCACGCCGAGCACTTGCCCGCGCTCGACGCTGCCGAGCATGGCGCGTACGTCGCTGGCGCGCACGGAGCCGCCACCGTAGGCAATGGCCTGGTCGAGCAACGACAGTCCGTCGCGCATCGAGCCATCTGCGCCATGGGCGAGCTCACCGATAGCCTCGCCTTCGTATTCGATGCCTTCGGCCGCGAGGATGTGACGCATCTGTCCGGAAATCTGCTCCGGCAACAGGCGCTTGAGGTTGAACTTGAGGCAGCGCGACAGGACCGTCACCGGCAACTTCTGCGGGTCGGTCGTGGCGAGCAGGAACTTCACATGCGGCGGCGGCTCTTCCAGGGTCTTCAGCAGCGCATTGAACGCCGGCTTGGAGAGCATGTGCACCTCATCGACCAGGTAGACCTTGAAGCGCCCGCGCGACGGCGCGTACTGGGCGTTCTCGATCACCTCGCGGACATCGTCCACACCGGTATTGCTGGCCGCATCGATTTCGAGCAGGTCGACGAAACGACCGGCATCCACCGCCGTGCAGACCGAGCACTCACCGCAGGGATCGGCCGATTCGCCCCGCTCGCAGTTCAGCGACTTGGCGAAGATGCGGGCGATCGTCGTCTTGCCGACGCCGCGGGTACCGGTGAAGAGATAGGCGTGATGCATGCGCCCGGAGTCGAGCGCGTTGGTGAGCGCGCGGACCACGTGCTCCTGGCCCACCAGTTCGGCGAACTTGCGCGGGCGCCACTTGCGTGCGAGGACCTGATAGGACATGCGTATTACCTTGGGACGACGGTGGATTGTGCCAAGGACCCGGGACGGGTGAAAGCGCGGCCCGAAAAGCGCGGCCCTCAAAAGGCGATGACCCTGCCAGCCACACCCCGGCACCCGAGTCGTCCGCTACCGTTGCTTCCTTCCGGACCTGGCGGAGTTTACGGACTATCGTCGCGGGGGGACCGACAGGGTCACCATAAAGACGTTTGAAACTGGCGGAGAGAGAGGGATTCGAACCCTCGATACGTTATTAGCGTATACACACTTTCCAGGCGTGCTCCTTCAACCACTCGGACACCTCTCCACTTGTACATCCTCTTTCCCGGCTTCCTGTCCGGCAAAGAAGCGGAAGGATAACTTCAGCGGTGCGGCGAGACAAGGGTGGAACAGAGAAATGGCATCAGCCCGCCGTCGGTCGGGGCGGCTGTGGCTCCGGAAGGGCCACCCGTTCGCCCGGACGAACGATCCGGTACCCGTGTGAGACCAGGGTTTCGCCCTCCTCGACGCTCCCGTAGTGATACAGCGCCAGGCGAGCGCGAACCTCGTCCGGGTACTCCCGCGCCAGGTCGTCCACCCCGGTGTGCGACGGATTGCCGACGACGCCGCAGTCATGGGCGATGAGCTCGCCATGCGCGCCGTGAAGGGCCAGCGCCTCGGGAACGGGGCGGGTATCGCCGGTGTAGACGAAGCTACCGCGCAGGGCGAGGCCGTACGAGGTGCCCTGCACGTGGTGGCGCGTGGGGAACACGTCGAACCACTCGCCTTCGTGCCAGAACCCGCGGGTGCATGGAATCAGGTGAAAAGCCTCCCAGTAGTTCACGCCGCCCTCGGCCAGCGCACCCGGGTAGTCAGCCACCCTGCCCTGCAGCCACGGCAGGAGCGCCGCATGCAGGTATACCCGCGTGCGACCACGCAAGGCTTCGTCAAACCAGAGACGGAAGAACAATCGCTCCATGCCCGCGACGTGGTCCATGTGAACGTGGGTCACGTAGAGAGCCGGCGGCGGCGCACCGTAGGCGGCCACGTAGCGATCCAGGGTGTCCGGTCCGCAGTCCACCAGGAGCAGCGGCCGGTCGTCACGCTCGACCACCACGGCGGATGATCCGAGCTCCACGGCATGCGCGGCGCCAGTTCCAAGGAAGTGCAGGTTCCAGCTCACCCTTTCAGACTCCGCTCGTAATGGTCGATCAGGGCCGGCCAGAGCTCGGCGTCGAAGGTGTCGCCGCCGGCATCGCGGGCGCCGACCTTGATGAGGGAGCGTTTCAGGCGGGCCAGGTTCGCACGCCGCCAGTGCGCCGATGGCCGACGCAAACGGCCGCGATCGAAGTCGATGAGGTAAAGGCCTTGCGGATTGACCAGGATGTTGTGGGCATTGAGGTCCGCATGCCAGGCACCTTCGCGATGGAAGCGGGCGATCAGCTCACCCACCTTCCCTGCGAGGGTCGCGTTGAAAGCACCATCGTTCAGGCGCTCCGCCAGCGTGGCCGCTTCCGGTATGCGCAGGGTGATCAGATCGGCCGAGTAACGCAGCCAGTAACGCACGTAGCGCGACGCCAGCGGCGGCGACACCGGCAGGCCGCGGCGCTCCAGCTCGGCCAGCAGCCTGAATTCACGTACGCTGCGGGTGCGACGCCACCCCGTGAACAGATAGCGGTCTCCGAAGATTCGCGCCACCATGCCGCCTCGGCGGTAATGGCGAAGCACGGCTTCGCCGGCCGGCGTTTCGATCACGGCAACGCCTCCGCGACCGCCGGCCTGCGAGCGCAGGGCATCGCGCTCGCTCCAGTGGGCGGGCGAGAACCAGAGGCTATCGACTTGAGGTGTACGGGCCGCGTCGAACAGAATCGTGCCGCCCGCCGCCTCCGCTACGCGTTGTTCAGTCATTTTCGGGCCGCCCTCCGGCGGCCTCCTATCCGGTGATCCGATCGTGCCCAGTCTAACAAGCCGTCCCCTCCCGCCGGGAGACTCCAGTCTCTGCATCATGCGCACATCCGCGATCGGCGATGTAACGCACGTGACTCCGCTGATCCGGACATTGCAGGAAAAGGCACCGCGGACGCGACTCACCTGGATCATCGGCAAGCTCGAGCGGCGCCTGGTAGGCGACCTGCCGGGCGTGGAGTTCATCACCTTCGACAAGGGCCAGGGCCGTGCGGGCGCTCGCGCCGTGCGCGAGGCCCTCGCCGGCAGGCACTTCGATGCCCTCCTCCACATGCAGGTGGCCCTGCGCTCCAACCTGTTGAGCCTTTCCGTAAAGGCGGACCGGCGCATCGGCTACGACCCTGCCCGTTCCAAGGACCTGCACGGCCTTTTCGTTAATGAGCGTATCGCTGCGCGCACCGGCGAGCACGTGCTCGACGCCATGGCCAGCTTCATCGAGCCGCTCAGCCTGAAGCAGACCGACGTGCGCTGGGACATCCCCGTGCCCGACGAGGCTCATGCCTGGGCAGCGCAGCAATTGCCCGGTGAGGCGCCGACGCTGCTGGTCAGCCCGATGTCGAGCCACACGGTTCGCAACTGGCGGGTGGAGCGCTACGCCGCGCTGATCGACCATGCGATGAGCCGCGGCCTGCGGGTCGTCCTGGTCGGCGGCCCTTCGGAACCCGAGCGCGCCCTCGCCGACAGCATCCTTGCCGCGGTGAAGCAGGCACCAATGGACCTCACGGGCAAGGACACACTAAAGCGTTTCATGGCCCTTCTCGCACGTAGCGCCATGATTCTCACCCCGGATTCCGGCCCGATGCACATGGCGAACGCGGCCGGCGTAAAGGTGCTCGGCCTGCATGCGGCGAGCAATCCGGAGCGCTCCGGGCCCTATTCGGACCGTCGCTGGTGCGTGGATAAATACGACGCCGCATCTCGCAAGTTCCTCGGCAAGCCCGCCTCAGAAATTCCGTGGGGCACGAAGATCGAAAAGGCCGGCGTGATGGACCTGGTCGAAGTCGATGAGATGATCGCGCGCTTCGAAGCCTGCGCAGAACACTTGAAGCTAACCCTCGCCCGGTAACCGGCCCCGTGCTCTGTAACCGCCGTTTGCCCGGTAACGCCGTTTGCCCGGTAGGAGCCGATTCATCGGCGATCCCGCGGCAGCGGGCCAGTTTGGGGCAAGCACCCCATCGCCGATGAATCGGCTCCTACAGGAAGCAGATCCTGCGAGGGTTCGTCAGGCCTGCGGGGCGCGGTAGTCCTGGTAGGACTTCTCTTCGACCAAGGTTGAACCGAGCTTCGTATTGATCTCGCGCTTGATCGCCGCGCGTTCGTCGTTCTCGATGTACACCGAGCGGGCGAGCTGGATGAATTCCTGATCGAAGGCCTGGGCGCGCTCCTTCATGCGGATATCGTCTTCGATCTTCCACAGACGCTGGTTCACGGCGAGAAGGCGCGCGGTTTCGTCGGCGATATCGGTTTCCGACGCCTTGTCGTTTTTCCACGTCGCGTCGAGCAGCTCGAGTTCGTTGCGGACGTTGGCGAGCTTGGCGTCGTCCTTGATTTCCTGCAGCTTGATCTGAAGGATCGTCATCTTGTCGATAAGCTCGCCGTAAGAAACGGGGGTCTGAATCAGGCTCATGGCAAATCTCCGGTCGGTCAGGCGCCGGAGGTTAGCAGTTTTGGGCTGGTCCGACTGCCACCGTAGGCCGCCAGACCCTCCACCAGGTGGTCGAAAACAGTGCGAATACGAAGACTGGTGCGCTGGTCCTCATGCATGACTACCCAGATGGGCAGTGCGATATCCACGGACTTGGGAAGCAGTCGCACGAGTCCCGCGCGTCGACCCAGCGGCACCTGGCAGGCACCGATACCGAAGCCCGCCCGGATAGCGGCCAGCCCTGCAAGATCGTTGTCCGTGCGCAAGCTGAAGAACTCACGCTGGTAAGGCATGCCTGCGGGGCGGGTGGCACGGATATACGGCGTCTCTTCGTCGTAACCGATCAAGGTGTGCCTGGTCAGGTCCGCCAGTGTCTTCGGCCGGCCCGCCGCCGCGAGATAGTCCGCGTGCGCGTAAAGGCCAATGGGAATAACACACACCTTCCGGGCGACCAGCGCATCCTGGTCCGGGGGCGAACTGCGCACGGCGATGTCGGCATCGCGGCGCAAGAGATTTTCCGTGCGATTCGTGGTCGACAGCTCAAACACGATCCCCGGGGAACGTCGATGCATCGCGGCCAGGATTGGCGGCAACACCTCCACGCCATTGACCTCGCTGGCGGTGATGCGCACGACGCCGCGCAACTCGTCCTTCGCGCCTGACGCCGCGCGTAAAGCCGAAGCGGCCGCCGACGCCATCGCTTCCGCGTGAGGCTGAAGCTCCAGCGCGGCATCCGTCGGCACCAACCCGTGCGATGCACGCGAGAACAGCGGCACCCCGAGCGATGCTTCCAGCTCACGGACGTGTCGACCCAGGCTCGGCTGGGTCATGCCGAGTGCGCGTGCGGCGCCGGAAAGACTCCCCTCGCGAAGTACTGCAAGGAAAGAGCGGAACAGGTCCCACGTCAGGTCGCTGGAAGTCATACAAAAATGTATATCACACCCACGCTTTTAGGCAATTCACGTATAGGTCCAAGGGGAACAGACTGCTTCCATTCCCACGGAGCGCACGCCATGCAGACCCCCACGAATCGAACCGCACTCGTCCTTGGCGCCACTGGCGGCGTCGGTGGCGCCACCGCCCAGGCACTTCTGGACAAGGGCTGGAAGGTAAAAGCGCTCACGCGCCGCACCATGCCTGCCGATGGCCCGATCCAGTGGATCAAGGGCGACGCCATGAACGCGGCGGATGTCCTCTCGGCAGCGACCGGGGTCCACGTCATCGTGCACGCCGTGAATCCCCCCGGGTACCAGAACTGGGAAACGCAGGTCCTGCCGATGATCGACCACACGATCGCCGCCGCGCGGGCTGTCGATGCACGCATCGTCATCTTCGGCAGCGTGTACAACTACGGCCCCGAGACCTTTCCCCTGCTCCGTGAGGAAAGTCCGCAGAACGCGCCCACGCGCAAAGGAGAAATCCGCGTTGAACTGGAACGGCGCCTGGAAGCGGCGGCGATTAGCGGCGTGCGCTCCTTGAACCTTCGTTGCGGCGATTTCTACGGACCACGAGCCGGCGCCAACTGGTTCGCCCAGGGCATCGTCAAACCCGGCAAGCCGCTGCGCGTCATGCACTACCCGGGACGGCGCGACCTGGGCCATGCATGGGCTTACCTTCCCGACGTCGGTGCGACCACCGTCGCACTGCTCGATCAGGAAGGTCGCCTGGACACGTTCGAGCGCTTTCATTTCGACGGGCACTACGTCACCGGCAACGCGCTCCATGCTGCCGTGAGTCGTGTATCGGAACACCCCCGCCTGCCGTTGCGCGCTTTCCCCTGGCCCGTGGTCACCCTGGCGTCACCCTTCTCCGAGACGATGCGGGAAGTGCGCAAGATGCGTTATCTCTGGCGAGCACCGCTCCAACTGGACGGCACGCGACTGCACGCGTTCCTCGGATCGGTCCCGTCCACGCCCCTGGAGACCGCCCTACGCGCGACCTTGTCCTCACTGGGCACGCTGGCCGTAGGTGTTTCGCCGCGACTATGATCGGCTGAACGACATCGCGGAGCGCACGCATGAGCCAGCCGTCCGTCCTGATCGCCGGTGCCGGTCCCACAGGGCTGGCTGCAGCCCTCTTTCTCGACATCCGCGGCGTGAAGGCGCGTATCGTGGATTCGGCGCTCCAGGCTGCGCCGCACTCACGCGCGCTGGTCGTCAATCCGCGAACGCTCGACCTACTCGCCGACACCGGTGTCACCGAACGCATGCTCGCCGAAGGCCGTCGCATTCGCGGCGTGCGCTTCCATGAGAACGGCGAGGTATTGGCAACGGTCGAAGCGGCATCGATGCATCCGCGATATGGCCTCACGGTGCTGTCGCAGGAACGCAGCGAAGCCCTTCTGACCGAGGCGTTGCTCGCGCGAAACATCCATGTCGAGCGCGGTGTTCGCGCGGGATGCGTGGGCCAGGATGATGCGGAAGTTCGCGTCGCGTTGAACGGCGCGAGCGATGGCGAAGACGGCTATGCCGCAGTATTCGCCGCGGACGGTGCACACAGCGATTTCCGCAAGACCCTCGAGATAGGTTTTTCCGGCTCCTCCTACCCGGAGCCCTGGCCACTCTACGACCTTCCGCTGGAAACGACACTCGACCTCGATCATGCGCATGTCATGTTCTTTCCGGAAGGCATGATTTTCCTGCTCGCCCTGAACGACGAGATCTGGCGTGTCATATCGAACATGCCCCATCCCCTCGCCAAGTTGCCGGCAGGCACAGTCTCCAGCGAACCGATGTGGGAGTCGTCGTTCCATGTCGCCCACCGCGTCGCCGACCGCTGCGCTATCGATCGCATCGCACTCGGTGGCGATGCTGCGCACGTACATTCCCCGGTCGGCGCACGTGGCATGAACCTGGGCATCGAAGACGCCGCGGCCTTCGCCATGTATTTCGCGGTCCCCGGAGCCAGGCCGATGGACGCGCTGGAGCGCTATCACCGGGAGCGTCATGCCGTGCACAAAGGCGTCGTGCGTCGCGTGCATGCGGTCACGTCCATGGCACGCAGCAGCAACCCCCTCGTGGCCCGCCTTCGGCATGCCGCGCTTCCGTGGGTCTCGCACATGCCTGCACTGAGCCAGCGGATCCTGCGCACGGTGGCAGGGCTCGATCACCCCGCACCCACGCCGTGAGTCAGAGCGAAATCGCGCCCGCCGCATCCAGCAACAGCACCACATTGAGACTGAGCACCACCAGCGCGCCCAGGCTCGCCAGCGCGACGACAGGCCAGCGGTTATGGAACACACCCATGGTGTCGCGCCGGCTGGTAAACCACACCAGCGCAATCATCGGAAAGGGCAACGCGATGCTCAGCGCGACCTGGCTCATCACCAGCGCACGGGTGGCGTCCACGCCGGCGATGACCACGGCGAAGCTCGGCACCATGGTGACGGACCGCCGCAGCCAAAGCGGAATGCGAAAAGCGACAAAGCCCTGCATGATCATCTGGCCCGCCATGGTTCCGACCACCGAACTGGAGAAGCCCGAAGCCACCAGGGAGATCAGGAAAATCGTCGCCGCCGCACCGCCCAGCAAAGGCACGAGGGTCTGATAGGCCGTCTCGATCTTCGCCACATCGGGATGACTTCCGTGAAACGCCCCTGCGGCCATCACGACCATCGCCAGGTTGATCAGGCCGGCGACCGTCAGGGCCAGCACGACCTCGAGGTTGGAGAGACGGATGATCCGTCGCCGCTCGATATCGCTCTTCGGCCGCGCACGCCGTTCGGTAAGGCCCGAATGCAGGAACAAGGCGTGCGGCATCACCGTCGCACCGATAATGCCGACCGCGATCGCCACCGCCGCACCGTCGGGCAGACTCGGCACGAAGATCTGCTGCCCCAGGGATGCCCAGCCCACCGGCGCGACGAACAGCTCGACCAGATACGACAGGCCGACCACGCCGACCAGGGCACCAATGGCCAGTTCGAGCCGCCGGTAGCCCATGCCTTCGAGCAGCAGCAAGGCGTACGTCACGATGCCCGTGATGACCATGCCCACCAACAGCGGCAAATGGAACAGCAGGCTCAGGCCGATCGCTCCACCGAGGAACTCGGCAAGATCGGTCGCCATCGCCGCCAATTCGCTGACCACCCACATGACGTAAACCAGCGGCTTGGGCAAGCGTTCTCGACACAGCTGGGCCAGGTCGCGACCGGTCACGATGCCCAACCGCGCCGACAGGCTCTGAAACAGCATCGCGACCAGGTTGGCAAGAACCACCACCCAGAGCAGCCCGTAGCCGTATCGGGCGCCAGCCTGGATGTTGGTCGCGAAATTACCGGGGTCGATATAGGCCACCGACACGACAACGGCCGGACCGGCGAACGGCGCGAGCCCAGCCAGCCCCGTCCGTCGGCCCTGCAAGACCTCTTGCATGACCTGGGTATCGCGTGCGCGCCTGACTTCGTCTCTCACCGCGACGTCCGAGTGGCGCATGGCGCCCTTGACCGGATTAAGCCCAGCATCGCGTACACGCGACGTTAATGTGTGAAATCCCGCGAGGAACGCTTCGCGGGTCCTCCACACGCGGCAGCCTATATCTCAGGGAGATTCCCGGAGCCGCCATGACCACGATCACCCAACCCGGTCCCCGCGTCAGCGGGTTTTCCGCCGCCAGGCAAGACGACATCGGCTATTGCGTCCTTGCCGACCTGAGCAACCCACCGACCGACCCCTGGCTGCGCCTGTTCGCCGCCCGCTGCGAGGCCGTGTTCTCACGACACACCTCGCCGGATATCCGGTGGGTGGAGAACAAGATCTGGTTCCGCGTGCCTTCACCGGATCTGGTCGGCGAATATGCCCGCCTGATCGTCGAGGCCGCCACCGGCGCAAGTGCGGATTACGACGAGGAGCAGCGTCGCGAAGCCGAGCGTGCGGACGAACTGGCGCGCAAGTCGCACGACCTCGACGACCTGCTGAACCAGGTGAACGCGGCACTCCCCGAGTGGGCGGAGGTGGGCGACCTCGCAAGCCAGGGGAAAGCGACGGGCTGATAGGTTGGGGTGAGAACCGACTCACCAGGCTTACCCCATGCACCTAGTTCGGATCGCGCTGCTGGCAACGGCCTTCCTCGTCGCTCGCCCCGGCCACGCCGCCGAGCCATCGCCAACCGCCTCGGGCTCGCCTTTCAGCATCAACCTGTGGCCCGGGGTGCCTCCCGGCGCCAGCGGACCCCGCGGCCCGGAGCGGGTCTACACGTCGGGCAGCCACGCGGGCGCCGTGTCCAACGTCAGTGTGCCGCGCATCGAGATCTACACACCGCCACACCCCAACGGCACGGCCGTGATCGTCATCGGTGGCGGCGGTTACGCGCGAATCGGCATGGGTCAGGAAGTGATGCCGACGGCGACCTGGCTGCAGACGCAAGGGATCACGGCAGTGGTGCTTTACTACCGCCTTCCAGCGGACCATTGGCCTGCGGTCGCGCCATTTCAGGATGCACAACGTGCCATCCGTGTCCTTCGCGCGCATGCACAGGACTTCGGTATCAACCCGGCGCGTATCGGTGTGCTCGGTTTCTCTGCCGGCGGAAACCTCGCCGGCATCGCCGAAACGCGCTCGGCCGCGGCCTTCTATCCCCCTGTAGACGCGACCGACCGGCTCTCGGCACGACCGGATTTCGCGGCCCTGCTTTACCCGGTGATCTCGCTGGGGCAACCCTATGACACCACGCGCTCGGGTCGCGAGTTGTCCACCCAGGCGGACTCGGTACAGGCGTATTCCGTGCAGCTGCACGTGACCCCGAGGACAGCACCGACCTTCCTCGCCCAGGCCAAGGACGATCCCATCGCGAACATAGGCAACAGCCTGATCATGTACGACGCGCTGAAGAAAAATGGCGTCGAGGCCGAACTCCACGTGTTCGACAAGGGCGGCCACGGCTGGGGAATGGGTACGCCGGGCTCTGAGGTTGCCGCGTGGCCGAACTTGTTCGCCCTCTGGGCACGACGCAACGGTTTCCTGTGACGCTCCTCACACATACGGGCTAAAGACCGGGCGACGCTCGCCGATCCTTTCAGGGAGAGCCCGGAGTCGAATCGCCATGCCTGTTCAGCACGCCCGCCACGTCAACCTGCAGACCGTCCTGTCCCAACTCGAAGCCGAGGGCATCGTTGGCTATGCCGAACAGGCCGAGCACTTGGGCAATGTCACCGAGGGACGGCTCGCCGCCATGGCCCAGGGCGGCCCCATCGACATCCTGTTTGCCCAGCACGTGGAGTGGGCCCTGCACCGGCGGCGCGGCTGGATGGACGAGCTGCACGAGAACGATCCGCTGGAAGTTTGAGGGCAAAAAAAGGCCGCCCGCAGCTCCTTTCGGACGCTGAAAGGTTATCGAAAGATTCTACGAAGAGACTCCGGACTCGTCCCCGCGAAGCTCCCCCCCATGATTGCCCTGCAACGGATTGTTCAGAGCTTCCGCCAGCGTAACGACTGGCAGTCGCGCCGCTCCGCCCGTGTCTACGCGGCAGGGTACGCGGCGCGTTGTCTGCTGGCGCCGCTTCGCCACCTGCGCTGGCTTAGCCTGCTGCAGAGCCATCCTGCCCTACGCGAGGCCACCCGACGCGATGGACGCCTGGTCGAGCGCTGGCAGCACCGTTTCATCAGCCGCCGCTTCGGTGCACGCAAGCGTCTCGATGCGCTGATGGATCACTACCGCTTCGTGAGTTCAGCGCTGCCCGAGGGCCTGCTCGAGCGCATGATCGCCGACGGCCAGGTCGTGCTCGCCGAAGCTGCCATGAAGAACGGCGAGCCGCTTCGCGTGCTGATCATGCCGCCGACCCGCAAGGGTTGCGAGGGCGAATTGAACATTGCCCTGGCGACTGCCGACAGCACCCTGCTCTTCTCGGCCACGATCACGGTACTGCCCTCGACCGGCGAGCTGTTGGTCGGCTGCCTCCAGGGCCCCAACACCGAGGACGGCCAGGAGCGTGTGCGCCTGGTCACCCGGCAGTGCCATGGCCTGCGCCCGAAGAATCTGCTGCTGTCGCTGCTTTATGGTTTCGCTGCCAGCCACGGGTTGCCGCGCCTGCGTGGGATCAGCAACGACGGGCACGCACGTTCGGGGCGCATCAAGGCCAGCTACGACACCTTCTGGATCGAATCCGCTGGTGTGCTCGCGCGCGACGGTTTTTTCGATCTGCCCTCGACCGAGCCGGAACGTAGCGAACTGGAAGTCGCCAGCAAACATCGTTCGGCGTTCCGTCAACGCGAGGTGCTGCGTCGCGAGCTGGTGGCCAGCACGATGTTCGCCCTCGGTTTGCCGACACTCGAGGCGCTCATCGCCGGACGCGACGAAAAGCTTCGCGCGGCCTGAGTTTTCAGGCGACGCGGGTTTTCAGTCCAGGCGAATCCCTCAGCCCACGCGGTTCTCGAGGCGGCCGATTCCCGTGATGTCGATCTCGACGAGATCGCCCCGACGTAATGCCGTGGGAGGGCTTCGCCCGATGCCGACGCCTTCCGGCGTACCGGTGGCGATGATGTCGCCAGGCATGAGGGTGATACCTGCCGATATCGTTTCGATAAGCCTCGGAATATCGAAAATCAGGTCGCGCGTATTCGCGTGCTGCCGAAGCTCGCCGTTCACCCGGCAGGAAAGGTCCAGGGCCGCGCCATCGATCGCGTCAGCCGTGACAGCAAACGGTCCCATCGGCGCAAACGTGTCGAACGATTTGCCGAGGAACCACTGCTTGTGTCGCTTCTGCCAGTCGCGTGCCGTCACGTCGTTGATGATGGTGTAGCCCCAGACATGACGCATGGCGTCGGCACGCGTGATGCCTCGCCCACCGACGCCGACGATCACGGCGAGCTCGGCTTCGTAGTCGAGGAAGTCAGTGACTCCCTCCCCTGACCAGATAGCCGAACCGTGGCCGATCACACACTCGGGCGCCTTGGTGAAAACGATGGGATCGGTCGGCAGCTCGTCGGGCGCACCGGTGTGCCCCGCGTCGAAGCCACTACTGGCGAACTCTTTCGCGTGGGCCGCGTAGTTCTTGCCGACACAGAAGATGTTGCGTCGGGGTCGTGGGATGGGCGCCAGCAACACGACGTTTGCGAGGGCGACGCGCGGGCCTGTCGCCTCGGCGGTACCCGCGAACAGGTCGTGCAGGTCGGACACCAGTCGGCCCCCGGCCGTCAGCGCCGTGACCGATAGACCGTCGTTCGAGACCAGGCCCACATGGACTTCGTCCTCATGGCGATAGGTGGCGTACTTCATGGGATGTCGAGCCTCCGGTGTGCCATTGACTTTCTATATGATGTATTTACACTATGCGTATGCATCAGTCCATCTCTGTCACCGACCTGCCCTGCGCCTGCACCACGATGCGTAAGGCTACCCGTGCCCTGAGCCGCCTCTACGACGACACCCTGGCCCCGCTGGGGGTCACCGTGGCGCAGTTCGGCGTCCTCAAGGCTATCTGGCGCGAACCGGACGTGGCGTTAAGCCGCCTGGCCGATGAAATGGTCATGGACCGCACGTCGCTCTACCGCATGCTCACCCCGATGACCTCGGCGGGCTGGATTGCCATCGCCTCCCCCACGAAAGGCCGGGCCAAGACGGTTGCGCTCACGACAGAGGGACAATCCCTGCTTATCAAGGCGCGCCAGCTCTGGGACGACGCGCAGACCCGCGTGGTCGGGACCTACGGCGCCGAGCGCTGGCAGGTACTCGAAAGCGCGATTTCCGAACTGACCCGACTCAGTGTCGGGCTCAACGCCTGATCCATCGTCTGCTTCACCCCTACGGGAGATTCCCATGCCCTTCGTACGCATCGACCTGCTTCGCGGCAAAGACGCCGCCTACCGCAGCAAGTTGGGCGAGGCCGTCTACGACGCCCTCACCTCCATCGGCGCCCCCAAAGACGACCGCTTCCAGGTCATCGCCGAACACGAGCCCGGCGGCCTCGTCTTCGACCGCACTTACCTCGGCATCGACCGCAGCGACAATTTCGTCGCCGTACAGATCACCATGAGGGAAGGCCGCACCGTCGAGCAGAAGAAAGCCCTGTTCGCCGCCATCGTGAAAAACATGGTCGCCTCCGTCGGCATACACCCCCAGGATGTCTTCATCAACCTGGTCGAAAACGCAAAAGAAAACTGGTCCTTCGGCAACGGCGAAGCCCAATACGCCTAGCAACCTGCTCGGTAAGCGCCGACTCCTGCTCGGTACACGCCGACCCCTGCTCGGTAGGAGCCGATTCATCGGCGATGGGTGCTCGCGACAACCGTCCAATGGATACCACCATGCCAACGTATATCGTCCGCAGCACCCTGACTGATCTCAACGCCACAACCAAACACCGCATTGCGAAAGCCATAACAACTGCCCACACCGAAATCACCGGTGCCAACACCTACTTCGCCCAGGTCGTCTTCGACCACGCCCCCGGCGAAGACTGGTTCATCGGCGGCGTACCGTTAGAACGCGACACCCTCTTCGTCCACGGCCACGTCCGCAGCGGCCGCACCGATGACCAGAAGCGAACGTTAGTCGAACGCCTCGTCCGCGACGTATCGAATGCATCCGGCCTGCCGACGCAAGGCATCTGGGTATACCTCAGCGAAATCCGCCCCGGCCTCATGGCCGAGTTCGGCCACGTGCTACCCGAACCCGGCGAAGAAGCCGCATGGTTCGACGCCCTGCCCGAAGACGATCGCCGCATGCTCGCCGCGATGGCGGAACGCGCGCGCTCTTAAAGCCCGCGCGAAATCCACACCGCCTCATTCACCGCATCGATAACCACCTGCGGCTTGTCGTACTGAATGTAATGCCCCGCATCGGGAACGATTTCGTTCACACCACGGGTGGACATAGCCGCTACACGCAGGTGAAGACCTTCCCACGACAGCGTCTTGCGGTTGCGCTCATTCTGCGATTCGCCAGTTCGCGTAGGAAAGGGAGAATGCGTGAGCACGATGATCGGCATGTCGCCGAAATCGCTACGGGTCTTTCGGGTCTCGTCCGCGCTGGCGTAGAAGACGTTCTCTCGCTCGGACGCGACTGCCGCCTGCCACTTCTCCGTGGCGCCATAGGTCGCCTGCGCCTGGTTGATCGCCGGACTGAAGTGCGGATCGTTGGTATCGCCCAGGCACTTCTCGAACATCTTTGTGCCCGGCGTGAGCCCCTGCCGGGCCGCATCGATACACGCGTGCTGGTCTTTCAGATACTGGTCGTATTTCTCTTTGTCGCCCGGCGCGCTCAGCGCCCAGCCTTCGGCCGATTGGTCTTCGTGCGAGCCCTCGACGATGACCATGCCAACGACGTCATCGCGGTACTTGTCCGCGTACACGCGGACATTCATGCCAGCCAGCGAATGCCCAACCATGACATAGGGTGGCTTTATACCAGCAGCCCGCAGCAAGGCATGGAGATCTTCGGCCTGATTGACCGGCGTGGAAGGTCGCCGCGCAGCATCGCTGAAACCCAGGCCTGCGCGGTCGAACGAACAGACGCGCGTCGTCTTTGCCATCGCCGGCTGGACCATCGCCCAGGAGACCGTCGAATCGCCCATGCCCGCATCAAGAACCACCGTCGGCGAACCGGACCCAAGGCAGTACAGATTGAGCCGCTGGCCAGCGCCGATGTCGACCAGCCTGGCGGGCCGCGTATAGACCACATCATCGATCACAGCGGCCGTAGGGAGCTTTGCCTGCGCGAAGCACGAAGCCGAGCCCGCGAACAGGCAGAGTACCGCGATCAAGTTCTTCATCCGTGCTCCCTTTAGAAGCGCCCCCTGTGGGCGCGCTGATTCTTCCTTCGGTCCCGCTCGTCGTCAACGAGCATGCGGCAGACCGGTCGACGAGAGTCTCTCCACCATCGCTGCTTGTAGAAAATCGATGAACCGGCGAACGCGCGGTGGCTGGAACGTATTCGCGTGATACATCGCGTGGATCGGTGACGGCGCGGACCATTCCGGCGCGTTCAGCAGCACCAGGCGCCCTTCGCGAACGTCGTCGGCGACCGCCCATTGCTGCCGGTACGCGAACCCATGACCGCGAATGGCCCACTTGCGGATGACCTCGCTATCGGTGCACTCGTGATAGCGACGCACTCGTATCGTCGCGTTACCCAGGCGCCACTCGTCGCGCGGGCCAGCGTTCGTCGTCAGCACCAGCGTAGGAAGGTCGACAAGATCCTCGGGCCGCGTCGGCATGCCATGAGTCGCGACGCACGCCGGCGAAGCACACACCACGCGACGACTATCGACCAGGTGCCGCGCAACCCATGAGCTGTCCTCGAGCGGACCGACGCGAATCGCGACATCCACGTCATCGGGCACGAAGCGCGAAATCGAATCGGCCAGCGAGAGAACGATGCGCACGCCTGGATGGATCGCCATGAACCCATCGAGGATATTGAGCAGCAGGTTGCGACCGAGATCCGAGGGGGCTGAAATTCGCAGCGTGCCGCTTACCGTATCCGTGCCGCTACGCACGGCGCGCTCACCCTCTTTCATCGCATCGATCGCAATGCGGCAGTAGCCCAGGTAAGTACGGCCTTCGTCCGTGAGGCGAAGCTGCCTCGTCGTTCGCTCGAACAACCGGGCACCCACCGAGGCCTCGATCCGCTGGACACACGCGCTGGCGGCGGCCGGAGACAGACCCGCGCGGCGCCCAGCCGCCGACAGGCTACCCAGATCGGCGGCGTCGACGAGCAGCTGCATGTCGCTCAGGCGATTCATGGCCTCGATAATCTTCAAATAATAATTGAAGGTCAATGAAGAACCAGGCCAATTATCAAATGCGAGGCCGGCGGCGAGGATGACCCCACCCCCCTCAACCCAAGGCTTTCCTGCCATGAAGCGCCCTTCCCTGTTCGCCCTCGCCTCCGCCCTGGCTTTCGTCACCGCACCGCTCGGGGCCCTCGCCGCTGACGCCGCATCGTCCGGCCCCGGGGTCCTCGAGGGTGCCTGGAAGCTGGTCCGTTGCGACAACGTCTACCCGGACGGCCATCGCGTCGAGCTTTACGGACCGAATCCCGAAGGCCTGTGGCTCATCGATGCCCGGGGCAACTACATGATGGATATCGTGCGGGCAAACCGCATGCCCTTCGCGGTCAACGACAAGTCCAAAGGCACGCCCGAGGAATATCGCGCCGCCTCCTTGGACTTCAACGCACACTACGGCACGGTCAGCGTCGATGGTATGACCATGCACAGCCACATCGCGCAGGCATCGTTTCCGAACTGGGATGGCAAGGGAGGCGACAGCAGCTTCGTCATCAAGGGTGACGAACTCACGTACACGGTGGCAAAGCCGTCGAGTGGTGCGGCGGAAGGCGCGCATGGTGAGGTGGTCTGGCGGCGCGTTCATCCCTGAGGGCGCGCGTCCCGTCAGAGAAGCCGGATACCGAACGGCTTGACGCATGCGGCAAAAACCGCGAAGCACACGATCGTGATAACCGCACTGAGACCCAGTGCGGGCCAGAATCCGAACCGTGCGAGCAAGGCGGGAAACGCCAGGAACATGGGTAATGTCGGCACCACGTACCAGAAGGTGTACCAGGCGTGGTTGGCAATCTTCTCGGCGGGCTGCTTCTCGACATAGAGCCACGTGAGCGCGAGTAGCGTGACCAGCGGCAAGGAAGCCAGGAGCGCTCCAAGACGGTCGCTACGCTTCGCCACCTCGGACACCGCGACCACCACGGCGGCGGTGATCAGGTATTTGGTGATGATCCAGTACATGACACCCCCGTGGAATCGACGCAACCAAGCAGCCTGATCAGGCGTGGTTTGACAGTGCAGCCCACAATAGCGAAACGCCGGAACAAAGAACCAGCGCATCGATAAGATGAGCATACCGATGGCCGGGAATCCGGCTGAGGATGCCCTTGCCGATAAACGTACCGATCATCAGTGAAGCACCCACGATGAGCCCCTGGACGACGATCTCCCCGGACAGCGCACCGGCTTCCCGGAACGTGGTGACCTTGCTGAGGTACAGCGCAAGGGCCGTCATGGCTTCCGTGCCGAGGAACGGCCCGCCCACCAGACCGTAGGACGTGAACACGGGAACGCTCAGCGGCCCTGTCGACAGGACGAGCCCCGTCAGGAAGCCGATAGCCGCCCCGCAAAGGGAGAGCGCCCAAAGCGGCATCGGCCGGGACGAAGGGCGAAGCCGGCGGAGCGCCAGCATCGACAGGAAGAAGAACCCAAGCCCTGCGTCGATCCATCGCGGCGGCAAGGCAAGCAACGTACGCGCGCCAAGCGCGGCAGCAGGAACCCCCGGAGCGGCGTAGGCCAGCACGGCCTTCCAGTCGATCTCCTTCCACCAGGCAATAACGCGCGAAAGGTTGGCGATCACCGCCGCGACGGCCATGACCGGTACGGCGTGCTTCGGCCCGAACTGATACGTCAGTGCGGGAAGCAGCATCAACGAGGAGCCGGTTCCGATGACGCCGCTGAGGCAACCCGCGACAAGACCGACGGCAAGGACGAGAAGGAAGGAAGTCAAACGGAACCGGCATGCTCAGAAGAACGGTGATTCTAGCCTTTCAGCGAGAATCACCGGCTCCCGAGACATCTCACCACTGGTTGTCGTCGTCACCACCGCCGCCGGACGAGCTGTCGTCCCACGAGCTGTCGTTGTTGCCCATGTCGATCGGGTCGTCGCGGAGATCGTCGTACGCCTGCGCAGAAGGATCCGGCTGCGACGACGAATCCGGACCCAGATTGCCGAAGCCGCTCGCGCCTGCGTTGCGCGTTTCGTCACCATCGCGATGGGAACGCAGCGCCTCATCGAGCAGCGCACCGGCGGCCAGGCCACCCAGGCCGGCCGCGACGGCCGTGCCTACGCCCGAAGACGGCGGCGGCGCATAGCCCGGATTGCCATAGCCGGGATTCCCGCCATAAGGCTGACCACCGTTCATGGGCGGCGCCGGCGAATAGCCGTTGCCGAACTGGTTGTTCGGATTCTGCCGGCGGCGCATCAGGAAGAAAATAATGAGGACGAGGATCACACCCCCGATCAGCCAGCCCGTCATGTGCGACTGGCCACCAGCTTCGGTACGGGCAGCCGGCTGGGGCTCAGTGAAACGCGCGGGAGCCACCGCCGCGGGCCGGGCGGAAGGCGGCGCGAGCGCGGCATCCAGCTCGTGCTGGAAGTGCTGGAACTTGGCCGGGTCCGTGAACTTGGTCGCCGGGTCCAGGGTCGCCGCCTTGGTCGCCTCGGTCTTCGCTTCTCCGATATTGCCTTCATGGGCAAGGACTTCGGCGAGGATGTAGTGAGCCTTGGCGCTCGTCGGATGCTCGGAAATCGTTTGGCGCAGCGCGGTTTCCGCACCGGAGTAGTCACCGCGGGCGATCAACGCTTGGATGTCCTTCGGGGTGTCTTCAGCGCTTGCCGCGACGGACGTGAGGGCCAATAGGACTAACGTGAGAATCGGCTTATGCATGACGTTCTCGGAGCTCAGGAAGACGCTTAGTGTCATGCGTCCGTCGAGAGTTTGCGAGCCGCAAGAAAATGCTGTTCAGCGTGGATTTCTTCGTGGGTAACGTAGCGCCGGTACCCTGCTCCCACACGGTGAGACGAGTTATCACCGTGTGCGCCGCCTCCGGGAGACCGAGACGGTCGGTAGCGTCGATTTCGGACAAGCCCTCGGGACTTCCTACAGGTAGTCGCACTCGTCTCTCATTGAGCTCCTGCGTTGACTCTATTTTGAGCCGCGGGTGCGGTAGGCGTCACGTTAGCCGGCACTCCGGAAGTCCACACGATGTGCTTATCGACAAGGGTCCAGATCCCTCCGGTCCCGGCGGCGATTCCGCCAAGGACGATCACCATGCCCCACAGCCTGTTTTTCCATTGCATGAGATCTTTCACGTCGACACTCACATTCGCGACAGTGGCTTTGAGATCAGTGATGTCAGTGCTCACGCCGGCGACGCGTTGCTCAAGACGGGCCTGCGAGCTTGTGATCTGGACAAGCATGCCGACGACTCCCTGTCCTTGCTGCATCAGAAGATCGTCGCGCAACACGTCGTCCGAGAAACTCGGAGGCCGGTTATTCACAGTTCCGCCGGTATGCATGCGTAGCCACTCCTTCCAACCAAATGTTGCGCGAGACCCGTACGCGCGCGTGCAGAAATCGAACAGTGCGCTTGTGCCGAAAAGCTTACGCTGGTGATTGTTGGCTCGTCTATCAGGCAATGCTCACAATGCATTGAAGGCGCGATGCGACCCTAACCGCTGAGCACTTTCGCAATCACGCGCAAACGAACGACGGAACCTGATTGCGGTTACCGGGCTGTCTGCATCCGTCGCAGATACGGTAGACGAACCGGGGCGACAGCTAACTCTGAGATGTTTCTTGGCCGTGCAACCCGGCGCGTGCCTTCGCGTGCCGGTGCATGGGGCTGACGCTCACCCTCGTCCTCAACCAGGCCACCCGGCGCCCGGCCACGGGTAGCCGTGAGACCTCGCATGGGGAACCCCCATGGTGAGCTGAGCCTCCGACCGCGCCTGATCACACCCTCAGAACGCCACGACCATGTGCGCCGAGAGCATCTGCGCCTGGTCGTGCTGACCCCGCTCGTAGTCGTAGCCGAGCTTCAGCGACGTATGCGCCGAGAGCGCTGCATCGACGCCGACGTTCAACACGCCGCTGTACCGCGACACGCCGATGCCCACGAGGGGCTGCCATTGCTGCAGACCGACAAAACTGGCGTCGAATGCGTCGCCGTGCGATGCGAGGGTCCGTTGAAACTGCGCACTCGCGCTGAAGTCGATCCACCGGCCTCCGTCGAGATTCCAATGATGGGCTGCGCGCAGGCCAAGACCGGCCTGCCAACGATCCAAGGTCTGCGCGTCGGCGCGCAAGCCGAAGCCGCTGCCGCCCTGCTCGGCAAAGCCGCCTCGGTCTATGCTTGCGTATTGCACGTTGACGAAGGGCATGACGCGGCTGCCGGCCCAATTCAGATGCAGGCCGCTCTCGCCGTAGGCCACGTTGTAGTTGCCGCTGTAGTCGGTGGAGACACTCTGCGTATTCGTGCCCAGTAACAGGTGGCGGTTCACGTCCTGCTGGAAATGACCGAAGCCGACGCGTCCCTGGGTGTACCAGTTACCGTTGAGCCAGCCGGCGTAGAGCATGCCTTCCGTACTGCGGCTGCGGTTGTGGTCGTAGCTCTGATCCAGTTGCTGCTGCCCCTGACTCTGACCGAAGGCAAAACCCGCCACGCCGGAGCTGCCGATCTTCTGATCGCTACCGACCAGCCAGCCGTTCAACTGAAAACCGACGCCGTCATACCCTGCCCGGCCCATGTCGCCACCCGCGCTGAGGCTATGGGTCCACATGCCGTAACCCACGTTCTTGCCGAGCAGATCGTCGAAGCGGTCCGCCAATGCGCGATTGGAGGCATCAATGGCCTCGAAGGTTAGCGCCGCGCTGGCCGCGTGCAGCTGACCCGACAGGCTCTGCAAGGAAGCCTGCGCCGCCTGGAGGGTCGGCGCCTGCTGGAACTGTCCCGCCGCACGCATGAAATCGTTCGACACGCTCGACGCGTCGCCGGCAGCGATCTTGTTGTCCAGCTGGACAAAGGCACTCTGCACGCGCTGTGCGCTGTTGAACGACACCGGCGTGTAGTTCACGCCATTGCCTGCGGCCGCCGTCGTCACGTTAAGGCCGGTGGTATCCAGCCACGCGTTTTGGGCGTCGTAGTTGATGGTGGTTGACGTAAACACGACACCGGTGTCTTTCACCAGGTGACCGAACGTGCCGGTGAGACCGCCGGTGGCAGTGAGTACATTCGTGTGCGCGTTGCTGACGTAGCCGCTGTCGGCGCCAGTGATCTCAAGCGTGCCCCCGTTGAGCACCGCTGTTCCACCGACCGCGAGCTTGCTTCCCAGGCTCACCGCGAGCGTGCCGGTTGATAACTGGGCGTAATTGCCACCGACGACCGTGTCACCGCCATGGATGGGCACCTTGCCGGCATTGGTGAGGTTGCCGCCGACACCGGCGACGCCGGGGTGCAATGTCGCGCCTGTGTAACCGTCCAGAAGGCCCGCCTGGTTCACCGTCACGTCGCCCGGCAAGGCATGGAGAGACAACACCGAGCCATTGTTGATCGTCGTGCCTCCGGTGTACGTGTTCTGCCCATCCATGATCAACTCGGCGGCACCATTCTTGGTGACCGATCCCGTTCCGACGATCGATCCAGTCAGCAGTGTCAACGCGCTGTTGAAGACCAGGGAACCGTTGTCGGTTATGCCTGTCTCGAGCGGGTAAAAGCCCGTATCGGCACCCGGTACATCAGCTGTGTTGTCGATCTGCAGCGTGCCGCTCTGGATCAGGATGTGCGTCGGCGCAATGTCGTTATTCTTGATTACGAGGGTCAGGACGCCGGTGCCGGCTTGCACCAGGGTGCCGTCGTACGCTTCCGAGTGCATGCTCGAAATGCTGCCGTCGAAGGTCACGTTGTCGCTGCGGTCGAAGACGACGCTGCCGCCGTAGATGGAGACATTGCTGCCTTGGCCCAGAGAGCCTACCGTACCGCCGTTACCGATCTGCAGGGTGCCCCCACCCATGGTGACACTGACTGGCTTGAGATCGTCGTTGTCGATGATCCATGTGCCACTGCCTTGCGACAGACGGCCCGCAAAAGTCGTCTTCCCGGTCACTGCCTGCGAATACAGCTGCGTCGTCCCTACACCACCGCTCAATTGCAGTGACGAGGTGGAAAGCGAGCCGATGTCGAGATCGCCATGAATGGAACTGCCGGCGGACAGCGTCACGGCGTTCGTCGACGTGGGAAACATCTGCACGTTGCCGATGATGGTGCCCGCATTGTTCAGCGTCAGGCCGCCGTCCAACGTCTGAATGGTCTGGCTGTTGGAGGAGACGAAGATCGCGCAATTGCCTGCACCAGCACAGCTTCCGCCTGTGGTTCCCGTGGTCCCGATGGTGGATCCGACGCCGTTAGTGACGCTGCCACCGTGTTGCAGATAGAGCGCCGTCGTTGCGCCCGAGATCGTCGCACCTCCGGTATTGCTTATCCTCGCGACATCACCCGTCACCTGAATCGCCATGCCGTTTGCAGAAGTGATCGCGCTTCCGGCACCGTCGTTCGTGATGGTGCCGCCATTTTGCATTTGCACGGCACCGGCGCCGCCGACGATGGTCGCGCCGCCCGAATTCTGGAGACCGCTCCCCTGAAGTTCTTCCCTGATGGCGACGCCACCGACCGAGCGAATGATGCTACCGACGCCGTCATTCACGACGGAACCGCCATTGCCCAGATCGATACCGATGTCCCCACCCTCGATCGTTCCGCCGCTGGTGTTCTTGACCAGGCTGGGCCAGCCCTGAAGCGCGACGCCGATGTGGTTACCCCGGATGCTTCCACCGTCATGGTTCAACACCGTGGGAGGCGTGTGGTAAGTAAAGCTACCGTCGACGCCGTCATTCACGTTGCCGCCAATCACGCCTGCATTGTCCAGAATGGCGTACGCCTGCATGACAATGCGATTGGATAGAGCGACGCCGTGATCCACTTTCAATGTGTACGCGGAATTGAGCGGATCGTAGAGGCCGTCGGTGCCCACGGTGATATCACCGGTACCCAGCGATGCTCCGGGAACCAGCTCCAGGGTGCCGGCATTCACCGTCGTGCCGCCGGTGTACGTATTGGCGCCGGTGATCGTCAGCGTCCCTTTGCCCGCCTGAACAAGGCTGCCGCTGCCACTGACGACGCCGTTGAACATCACGTTGTCGCTGCGGTTGAACGCCAGCGACGCGTTATCCGTCACGTCGCCCAGGATCGAGCCGGACGTGCCGCCGTTGCCGACCTGCAAGGTGCCACCACTGATCGTGGTGCCCCCGGTGTATGTGTTGTTGCCCGCCAACGCCAGCGTACCGGCGTCGGTCTTGACCAGGGTGGTGCTGCCGTTGAGCACGCTGCCGATGGTGGCTTTGTAGCTCGCACCTGCCGTGCTGCCGTCGCCAACGCGGATGATCGACTGAGTGGGGTCAGCCGCGCTGCCGGCGAGGTGTATCGCGTCGCCCTGAATCACAAAGCCATTGACGGCGAACTGCATGCCTTCGGCGTTGACGTTGCCATTGCCGTCATTCACCGTCACCGTCCCCGGTGCACCCTGGAAGACGGCGAAGGAATTATCGCTGTAGGAGGCATTGACGGCACCACCCGCGTCCGTCCAGTTGTTACTCGAACCGCCTGCCTCCCAGTTTCCGCTACCGCCATCGATCTTGTTGTTCGATTTGGGGCCGGTCGCGCCGTCCCAGAAACTGAAGGTCATGCCCTGCGTATCGACCAGATTGACCTGCTGCGCAACGCCGGTCTGCACCGCCCACCCCGTGGACGGCATGCTGCCGAGCACCAGGCCGTTATCGACCAGGATGCCGTCGTAATTGAACAGACGGTGCACACCGGGACCCAGGTTGCCACCCGAGGCGACGTCGACATTCAGCGTACCGTCGAGCGTGAGGTTGCCTTTGACGTTGATGAGGTCACTGGGCTGTGTGCCACCCGAAGCCTGGCCAAAACCAAAATTGAGCACTGAGCCGGAAGACAGGCCGAGATTGCCATTGATGGTAAGCGTGCCGATCGCCCCTTTGTCACCCGGCGACAGTGTTCCGCCATTGGCGACGTTGACGTCGCCACCCAACGTGCCATTGCCACCGAGCGTCGCGCCATTGGCGACGGTGGTCGCACCCGTCGCGGCAGACTGATCGCCGTTTACGTAAAGGGAACCCGCGTTGACCTGGGTCGCGCCACCGTAGCCGTTGCTCGCAGTGAGCGTCAGTGATCCGTTGCCGAATTTGCTTATGCCGCCTGTGCCCGCGACCCGGTAGGCGAAGCTGATGTCGTCGGAGCGGTCAAAGGCCAGCGTTCCGTTGTCGAGAACATCGCCGACGATCGAACCGGTCGTGCCACCGTTGCCGATCTGCAGGGTGCCACCGCTGATGGTGGTGCCGCCGGTATACGTATTTGCACCGGTCAGCGCCAGGGCGCCGGCACCGCCCTTGATCAGATTGATCGAGCCGCCGACGTTATCGGGAAGGATGGTGACGTTGTTGGCGCCGACGTCGATCTCGCCGCCGGTGAAGCCGGTCGCGCCTGCGGGCGGCGGCGCTGTGGACTTGACGTTGCCGTTGCCGCCACCCCCGCCGCCACAACCGGACAGTCCGAGTGCCAGGGCGACGGCCAGCGCCAGCGCGCATGGCCTGCCCCAGACACCCACAGGCCTACGATCGGGTGTACCCACACCGCGCAATGCATCCATGACATTCCCCTGTTGTCACAATATCTTGCCGCAAGAATTTCCAGCTTGCCAGTGGAGCGCCCGGAAGGGCCCGATCCCTACTTGAGAACGAGGCCCAATGGAGTTGTGTCGCACGACGAGAACTTTCATCATCGCCGCATGAGTGACATGACCCGCGACGAGATCAAGCTATATCTGGATGCCGCACGCGCCGAGGCGAAAGCCTCGGCGGCGGATGTGGCCAAGAGCCAGGCGGAACTTCGCGCCGATCTCAAAGCCGGCATGGCCGCGGTTTCCGTTGATGTCGCAAACCTGAAGAGCGACTTCCACGCGACGTTCTCCGCCCACACCAAGTGGATCGCCGCCATGGGCTTCGGTGTCGTGGCCGCCGTCGCTGCGATCAACGGCATGTTCAAGCCTGAGCCTTCGCCCGCGCCACTGCCGGCTCCCACTCCCTATGTGATCTATGCGCAGCCCGCTGCACCCGTGATGGTGGCAGCACCGCCAGCGGCGCCCTTGTCATCGCCCTCATCCAAGGGCCACCGGTAAGGCATCCAAGGGCGTCGTTTGTCGGAGGGTTCTTGGGATCGGTGGGGTCGACGCGGATACCTGCTGTCGCCAGCGACGCCGTCGAGTGTCAAAGACATCAATAGTCAAATCCGGCAATTTCGCCAATTCCCCCACCACCGTCACCTTATCCTCGCCGATTGGGTTCGAAGTATCTGGCAAGATGGCCGGAACACCATGGGCAACGTCAAAGGGGTTGACGCGTGAAAGGAAGCGGGGAGCACTGGAAGGCCTGGGGTCAACATATTGCCGTCATCGGCGCATACGCCGCTTGTTACCGGCTCGCCTATCAATTGAGCATGTCCCATTGGGAACTGACGGTCGGCCTCCGACTGTGCTGCCTCCTGATCGTGCCGGTGCGTTTGTGGCCCGCCCTCGCCTTCGGCGAACTCCTGCCTGTCATTGAAAACGCTTTCCTGTCCATGGACGAGTTCGGTCCGGTATGGGCATTGGCTGCATCCGTACCGCAAATCGTGGTGTGCATGGCGTGCATGTTGCCCTTGCGCCAGCGGTGGGCATTGTGGGGCCCAGACGGCCGAATCCGGATGCCCTACCTTGTCTCCGCAGCACTCTGCTGTGCGCTGATGAGCGCCCTGCGGGACTCGACCACCTTGTGGATCGCCCTGGCGTCTGTGTCGAAAGACTGGGGTCCTGGAGTGTCTGTCTCGATCGGCTTTTCCGCCTATCTACTGGGCGGCTATCTCGGGGCACTCACCCTCGCGCCTGCCCTGTTCGCCATTCGGGAAGAAGTCAGGAAGACCCACTCTTTGACCGCCGTGTTGCGCAGCACCCTGTTCAGGGATACCTGCGCATGGGTCGTCCCCGTCCTCGTCATTCTTGCGTGGCAAGCGACCCTTCATGCCGGATATGTGCAGCAAGCCGCCCGGCTCGCGATGGTGCTGCCGGTGATCGGGATGGCGTTCCGGCATGGATGGCATGGGGCGGCCCTCGCCGGCATGGGTGCCAGCATCGCGATGGCCCTCACCAGCACGGTCATGCGTGACCCTATGCTGATTGAATGCCAGGTCGCCCTAGCCTTCGTCCTGTCGGCAGCGCTCCTGATGGGCGGCAAGACGCAGCCTGCCGCCCAAATGGTGTCCACTGCGACGCTGTCGCCGTAGGTCTTTAAAGGGCCCTGAGCCTTCAGGCACGACCCTTGTTGCACTCGATCGGATCTTTGCATTTGACCATCAGCGCCTGCGGAACCCCGGCGTGCGATTGAGACGCAACGGCAGGTTTGGCAGTGCGCAGGTCGCTTGCGGTGGCGAAGCCACAGGTGAGCGAAAGAACCAGAGCGGACAGCAGTGCGGTGCGGATATACGTGGTCATTGTCGATCTCCATGATGGGTTGGGTTGCCAGCACGCGTTCGGACGCGATGCTGGCCCCTTCATGGTGCCTGTATGCGCAGGCAGTCTGCTAATCGACGGGAGCGCCTTTCGTCCGGGGCCTCCTTAGCTGGACCTGAGCCCGCCTTCTGGCCGCTCTGCTCGTTGGGACAGCCTCATGGGGGTTGAGCCCGAGACGGGACACTACTCAAAGCTGGGGAAACGTCGCACCATCACCGTCACTCCGCGACTGTCCAGTCTGAAGGCGACCTCTTCCCGGGAGAATTGCCCCTCGATCAAGAGATTCAGCACCTTTTCTGTGTCGTGAATAACCAACTGCCCTTTTTCAAAACTGAAGTGCATACCTTGCCAGTGCAGATGCGTATCGTCTTCCGGCTTACCCACCATCGCCATACCCCCTGTGGAACGTTGTTGTTGGAAAACTTACCGCTCGAATGCGCTCACATGTCACCGAGGCAACGAGGAGATTTATACGCGATCCCCGGGTGCGGGGCTTTGTTAACTGGAGGCTAAAAAGCCAACGCGATGACAAAGCCGAGGCCCACGTCGCACACGCTCGGCACTCAACAAAAACAAAGGCCCCGCATCGCTGCGGGGCCTTGTTCTTTACTGGCGGAGAGGGTGGGATTCGAACCCCCGGTTGGCTTTCACCAACGCCTGATTTCGAGTCAGGTACATTCGAGCACTCTGCCGCCTACGGCGGGGATCCAGACTAGCGTCAGACTGCCACAGCACATCAGGCGGCAGCGCCAGGACGTTTCACAGGCTCCACTGACAACCGAAACCCTAGTGCGCCAAAAACCCTGTTCATCGTCTCGAACTTAGGTTGTGCGCCAGGTCGAAGAGCCTTGTACAGACTTTCACGACCGAGACCAGCATCCTTTGCTACCTGAGCCATCCCACGTGCTTTCGCAACATGACCCACAGCACGAAGCATTTCGTCTGTGTCGCCATCTTCGAGGACTTGGCGCACGTACTCGGCAACCGCCTCATCACTATCAAGGATTGCGGATAGGTCGAACGGTAGGAGTTGGGTACTCATTCTCAAATTCTCCGGTGAAGATCCTACAATTTCAAGCCCGCATTTTGTCGGTGAACACAGGCGACGACCTGCGCGGATGGCGGGGCGCGTGTTGCAATTGCTGGGGTGCTGGAGTGCTGGAGTGCAGGATAGCGGCCGAGACGTCGGGCAGCCGTGCAGTCCCACGCAGTCCCTGGTTTAGCCGATTTGCAACGGCGTCGAGCGCACCGGTGACAAGCCGGTCGTTGGCATCGTTGTTGTTGAAGGTCCCAAACCATGCCTTGTACTGCGCTGAATTGATGGAGCCTGTGGCGTTGGCATCAACATACGGTGGCAAGCCCATTTCGTAGTGAGGCGGAATTGGCCATGTAGGAATAGCCGTAAAGAACCGCTTTATCCAGTGCGGCGAGCTTCTGTGGGCCAGTCACTGGCGGATTCGACACGGCGGCAATGGCTTGCCGGGCATGCAGCACGGCCGCACTGGGGGTCTTGGGTATCGAGACCATGACCGTGTTGCTGCGAATTTCCTGTCGGGGCAGCACGCGCAGGTCTGACGGCAAATCGAGCCCGCGTCCGTCGACGGGTCCAAGACCGACCGTCATGCGAAAGGTCACGGCATAGGTTTTGCCTGGCACGAGCACAAAATCGGGGTCGAGGTCGTATGTTGCAGACTCCGACTGGCCGGGGTTGAGGGTCATGAAGTTTTCGACGGGATGACCAATAAGATGAACAGAGTAGCCACGGTAATCCGCTTGAACATGGTCGGGCGTCGAATCGTCTTCAACATCGAACTGCACGAGCGACGCGTGGACACCATCGAGCAACTGCAACGGCGTTGTAAACCGTTCGAAGGCTACGGGCTTGTCACCCGTGTTGGCGAGGGTGAACACAAGCTTCGTCGGATTTCCCGAATCACTTGGCACCAGGGTTGCCTGCAATCGGCCCTCAGCATGGGCGGACGTCATGGCGCCGAGAACAAGGCCTGTCCAGGCCAGAAACTTCAACATCGTGTCATCTCCATTAAGCCGCTCTTCTGAGCAGCGTCCATTGATTCAATCGAAATGGGGCCGACAGTGCGGTGTTACACGCATTGGAAATTACACGTGGTGGCGTGCGACCCACGCATGAACCCGCATGAAGGTTTTTTCGGTACAGCCCAAATTTGACCCTGTGAATGACTGAAGCATAAGGGCGCCGCGCGCGCCGTCTGTCAGAATCCGGCGACACAGAATCGGCATGGACGTCCGTGTCTGCCAGACATCGTCCCAGTCAACCACGCCCCCTCTCTCTGTGAGCCAGTCATCACCCACCAAGTAGTGTCTCGGCTATCCTCCGGATTTCCCCCATTTGGAGTTGGCGATGACATGGACTTTCCGACTGGCACTGGCCGCCCTAGTGATGGCAACGGCCCCTGCTTTCGCCTCGCCCCCACCCAAGGCGATTCCTACGGCGCCACCCGAGGTAACTGCTTCCGGACCAGCCGGCACTACCTTGCTGTCGTTTGCATCGAGCGGCGAGGAGTCCAATGCGGACGCGGTGGCGGTGTTCGAGACTGCTCCCGACAAGGACGATGTCCGCCACCGCACGCTGGTGATGTTTGGCAGGAAAGACGGGAAGTTCGTGCCGGATTTTTCCAGCGACAAGCTCATCGCCTGCTCGAAATGCAGCCAGTTCCACGATGACCCGTTTGATGGCGATTACGTCAAGGTGTCGCCGGGGCATGTGCACATCGAGCAGATGGACAGCGGGGAGAAGTCGTCAACCACAGTTTTGGACCTGGTCCGCCAGTCCGGCAAGTGGCATGTCGCGAATGCAGTCCGGTCATCAGTGGTGGCGGGACGCGGACCGGAAAAAACAGAGAAGCTGGCGTTGCCCGCATCAGGTCTTGCTGCGGACATGGACGCGAAATGGACGGTCCCTGTCTTCCTCAACACCCTTGTGGTCAACCACAAGTCAGGCAAGTTCATGTTCATGCATGGCAATCCCACGCCCGACTCGGTCTGGGAAAAGCTGCAGGGTGACTGCAACAAGCAAGACTGCACCGTGCTGGTCCAGCAACAAGACGGCTGCATCTCCCTCGTGAGGGACTCAACCGCCCGCTCCTTTGGCGGTGCCGGCGCGGACTCCAGGGACGAAAAGCAGGCCGTGACCCGTGCCATGACCGCCTGCAACGCAGATGGAGGCCAGGCGTGCAAGGAAATTCGCACCGATTGCAGCAAGGGCATCTGACGGCCTAAGGGCCTTTATCAAGGGATAAAATATGGACGTTGTGTCGGGAAAAAAAGTTACCCGCCTTGTGGCAAGCCAGGGCATGACCCGCGTTTTTTGAGATGGAGGACAACACGTGGGTGACGGCACAGGACGGGACGGTGTCCTGGCGGAACAACAATCCGGGCAATCTCAAGTTCGAGTTTGAAGGAAGTGCGGACAAGACGGTCCACAGCACGCGCTCGAAAGAAAAGGCCCTGGAGCAAGCGCAGTCCCGGTATGGCGGTGTGGTGGACGTCATGCAGGCTGTCCAGACACCGCTGGCACAAAGCAGCCAGGACGCGGCAGTCGATGTGCAAAACAACACCCAGCAGGCGCAGGTCCAATCCGCCAAGCGGTCTCGGTTACTGGCAGCTCTTGTCGGACGCCATCAACAACGAGACGGTCGAACCCCGGGACCGCTTTTTTTACGCCATGCTCAGGCCGCTTGGTATTGAGAAAGGGCAGCCGTTCAAACCCGATACCCGCCAGCAAAAGATTCTGTCTGATGCAGCCGCCATGGGATTTCGCATGAGCCAGGTGTTGAGCATGGCGCCCAGAAACGACAAGGCAAAGACTTACCCCGGCACGCAGTGGGACTGGGTCCTGACGCTCGACCCCAGCCAGGAAGCGGCCGATTACAGCCAGCTCGATGAGCGCACGGATTACACGTTTGAAGCCATCACCGTTGCTGCCGGCATGGTCAAGAAGATTCCGGGCGCCGGCTCCCAATACATGACTACGGCGAAAGACAAAACCGGCGAGTGGCTCGATGGCGGCAAGAGCTACAGGCTGCATGTGCCAGCCAACGCCCCGGTCAAGGATTTCTGGGCAGTGACGGTCTACGACAACATGACCCGGTCGATGATTCAAACCGACACGGGCAAGGCGGGCGTCGATTCCAAACAGGCGAACCTGCAGAAAAACAGCGACGGGACGGTGGATGTCTATTTCGGACCGACCGCGCCGGTTGGGCACGAGAGCAACTGGATTAAAACGGCTTCGGGCAAAGGATGGTTTGCATACTTCCGGTGGTACGGGCCAACGCAGGCATTTTTTTGACCAGTCGTGGAAGTTGCCCGACATCGAACTCGCCACCCCTGCCCACTGAGCCCCGCCTTTTTGCAGCCGTATCCGAAGGCCGTCGTCGGCCGGAAAAAGCCCCCTTGCCGGCTGATGGCGGCCCTTGCTTCACCGGCACGGTGCCGGCCCCACAATGGCCCATTGCCGGGGGCCAGCCAATGCAGAACGAAGAAGCCATTCTGGAAGTCGCAGGCCTTCTCGTCGACGGTGTGGCCGTCAGTGAAGCCCTGCTTGCGGGCGACGTTGTTGAAGCGCGATTCCGTGCGCGGCTGGTTGCAGACGGTGCGCGCCTACACGGCATGCCCCGGGTCGAAGCCAGGGCGTTCGAAGTGGTCCGGCTTCTGGGCGAAGGGCACCGTCCTCCCCTGCCCGGTTATGCGGAGGCAATCGTCAAGTTGTCGTAAGAACTCGACCGGTAAACGCGTCCGGCCCGCTTCGGTCGCGAGCGGGCGGTCCGCTACTTAACCGGCTTCGCCTCGGGGAAGCTCCACCGTCCCTCCAGAAGCTCTTTGCGCGCTCGATAGAGCCTGACGGCGTAATTCCATCCGGCGGCGGTGGGCAAACAGTTCAGCGTCGCCTTGGCGCAACCGCCGAACTGAATCGTGTACGAGCCATCCGGATTCGGCTTGGCCGTCAGGCTGTTCAGTGAGTATGCGTTCAGGTCATTCTTTTCAAAGAAGCCCTTGGCGTTGTAAACGCTTATCGACCAGAAGCCATCCACAGGCACGTCCTTGACCATAAGCTTGTAGACCGTCTTCCCGTCATTGAGCTTCGGAGTAACGATTAGGTACTTGGCTGCATAGACGGGGTTGCCGCCCCATCCCACGGCGGCGCCGACCGTGAAGTCAAGTGGAGAAACCTGTTCCTTGGTCCCGAAACTCCGATCAGGCGAAGCACCCAATTCACTGAGCTTGCTCAGTGCCTCACGAACTTTGTCTCTGGATGCGCTATCCCAGTTGGGAATTTCGAATAAACCTTTCGCTGCTTGGTGAACTACGACGGCGTCCTGGGCCTTGTGTGCAGCATTCATATCGGAAGGGTTGTCCGGGTTTGCAAGGGTACGGACAATGGTGAACACATAGCGTGTGCCTACCTTGGCCTTGTCGAGGGTGACGGTTGCTGGTGCATAGTCGACCTCGAGTGTGTACTGGTCCTCAGATAGCACCTGAAGAGACATGAAGCGCTTGCCGATGTCAGGCAATTTGATTGTCACCGGTCCCGCATCCAAGTCGAACACTCCGGCCGAATACAACGTATCGCGATTCATGCGGACCACTTTTTGATCATCGACGAAAGGCGCGTTCCGTTCATGCGTAATTTTTCCGAACGAACCCTGCGACACGTACTTGGCAAAATACATATCGGTTTCGGCTCGAACAAAGTTATCCGGCGTAACGATGATCGATTTTTCTTGGGCGTGCGCGGTAGCCCCTATGGTCAACGCACTAACTATCGCCAAGGCGAGAATACGGTGCATGATGACGCTCTCCGACAGCCGTGAATTGTCCAGAGCGTGACCAAACGTGGTTGCCGAATCGACCGTATTTCTATGGGACGAGCTTACGTACAACTACTAGATGATTTCTGGGCCGCGATCGAATTCGAAGGTGGCGGTGGACGTTGCGGCTAATGCAGGGCAGTGCAGCCTGTGCGCAGACCCCACCCGGCGAGGTCGCCTAGTAGCGCGTTACCCACAAAAGTCTTCATGTTGTGACCTGTTGCCGTCCCTGCCGTTGAAGGCTTGGCGGAACTATTCACCTATCCTACGACCGGCGCTAACGCGCACCGGAAACGCCGCCATTCCTTCGTCACCAATTGCCCGTGCGCGGCGGTGCTGCGCACGGTGCAAGCTGCCCTCGGGCAGCGCCTCCACGGTGGCGTGCGCGGGCCTTGTGGCCACAGGGGCTTAGGCCAGGCGCGGGAGGGTGGCACGCGCCGCACAAGGGCGTGCGGATGCCGCGCGCGCTTGGCCCAGAAAAAGCTTACACAACGCTTACACAGCGGAAACAGGGCCTTGCACCACGCAAGAAAAAAGGGCCACGCATTGCTGCGTAGCCCTTTGATTTCACTGGCGGAGAGGGTGGGATTCGAACCCACGGTTGGCTTTCACCAACGCCTGATTTCGAGTCAGGTACATTCGACCACTCTGCCACCTCTCCGTGAACGGTCGACGGCAGGGCTTTCGCTCTGCCGGGCCCGCAATGATAGTGGGTCCGTCCTGCCGTGACAACAGACTTTTGATGCGGCATCCTGCTGGAGTATTCCGGCGCCGTGGCGCCCTTCCCCAGCTCCAAAGGCACCCATGATCGAGTTCGGACACGGCACGCATACCGGCCTCCGCCGCACGCGTAACGAGGACACCTATTACGCCGACGCCGGGCTCGGGTTGTTCCTGGTCGTGGACGGCATGGGCGGCCATAAGCACGGCGAGGTGGCCTCGGCCACGGCGCGCGACGGCGTAGTGGCCCAGGTCACGGCCGGCCAGTCCCTGGTGGACGCCATCCAGCGGGTCAACGAGGCGCTCATCGCCCGCTCCAGCGGCCTTTCCGAATCCCGCCCCATGGGCACGACGATCGCCGCCGTGCGCCTGGTCGGTCGCTCCTACGAGGCAGCCTGGGTCGGCGACAGTCGCATCTATATCTGGGACGGCGAGCTGAAGCGCCTTTCTCACGACCATTCCATTGTGGAAGCCCTTGTCGAGGCGGGCGAGCTGACCGAGGCGCAGGCCCGGACGCACCCGCAGCGCAGCGTTCTCACGCAGGCCCTGGGGATCACCTCGCCGGATCAACTGCACATCGGCCTGGCCAAGGGCGAGCTGCCCTACGGTGCGCGCCTGCTGTTGTGCACCGATGGCCTCACGGATGAAGTGGACGACGCTCGCATCGGCGCCATCGTCTCGCGCACGGACATCGCGGCGCAGGAAGGCGTGGACCACCTCCTGCTCGAAGCCCTTTCGGGCAGCGCACGCGACAACATCACGGCGATCCTGCTTCGCGCAGCCGCCTAGTGAACCGTTTCCGACATTTCCATCTTGCGCCAGATGCTCTGCCCGCCCGCTGATTTGTCCAGCGCTTCGAGCCGCTTCGCGTGCCGTGCGAGCTCTTCCGGATCGGCATGACGAACGAGCGGACGACGCTTGATCACGATGTCCTGCAGCACACTGGTACGGCTGCGCTCATCGTTCGCATCGAAGGCGAATTCGAGACCGCCCTGCCCCGTGGTCATGGCGATATAGACATCCGCCAGCAGCTGCGCATCGAGCAGGCCGCCGTGGAGGTCGCGCTTGGTGTTATCCACACCGAGGCGCTTGCATAGCGCATCGAGGCTGTTGCGCTGGCCCGGGTACATCTGGCGCGCCATGAGCAGCGTATCGAGCACGGTCGCGTGGTCGGCAATCTGCCCGTACTGCGCCCCTGCCCGCTTCAGCTCGGCATTCAGGAAGCCGACGTCGAACGCCGCGTTATGAATGATCAGCTCGGCGCCGCGGATGAACTCGAGGAACTCATCCACCTTCTCGATGAAAAGCGGCTTGTCGACGAGGTGTTCGTCCTTGATACCCGTGACCTTGCTCGCCTCTTCGTCGATGGCGCGCTGCGGGTTGAGGTAGGTGTGAAAATGATTGCCGGTGGGCCGACGGCCGATCATCTCGACCGCACCGATTTCCACGAGGCGGTGACCGAGGTGTGCTTCGAGGCCGGTGGTTTCGGTATCGAGAACGATCTGCCTCATGCCACGGTCCCCTTCGATTTATAGATGATGGCCTGGTCACGTGCGGCGACGTCGACACGCTCGTTCTCGACATGGCCGGCATGACCCTTCACCCATTCCCAGGTGACGGTGTGCGCGGCCGCGGCTTCGTCGAGACGGATCCAGAGATCCTGGTTTTTCACCGGTTTCTTGTCGGCGGTCTTCCAACCGTTACGGCGCCACTTGGGCACCCACTCCTGCACACCCTGCATGACGTACTTGGAATCGGTCATCAGGTGCACGTGGCAACGACGGGTCAGCGCTTCGAGCGCCGAGATCGCACCCATCATTTCCATGCGGTTGTTGGTGGTGTCGGGTTCGCCGCCGGCGAGCATCTTCTCGATGCCCTTGGCCCTGAGCAGAGCCGCCCAGCCGCCGGGGCCCGGATTGCCCAGGCAGGCGCCATCGGTGAAAACTTCTACGGTGTCGGTGGTGATTTCGGTCAAGGAATGGACTCACGTGCGTTGCGACGGGCGCCAGAAGCGAGCGTGCCGGGCATAGGAGCCTCGACCGCCGCTGTGCGGGGGCGCAAGGGTACCGCTGCCGGACGCTTTTTGCGCGCTATAAGCATGTATCCGCCTCCGACCATGGATTCGCCCACGGGCGAACCGCCGGCGCGAGGCCAGGCACTGCCCAGTCGGCGCGGCATGGAGAGCTCGAAATCGTCGCGGACCAGCCGCTGGCTCCACCACCACGGCCAGGTCAGGCGCGGACGGGTGCCACGGGCCTGCCGGGCCACCCAGGGCGACCACAGGCCGACCGGGTGGATACCCGTGATGGCGAGCATGCCGCCGGGGGCGAGCACCCGGATCGCTTCGTCGAGGAGATTGTCCTGGCGCGCCGTGGTTTCCAGGGCGTGCCGAAGCAGGACCACCCCAAAGGCGTCGTCGGTGAACGGCAGGGCCTCCAGGCCGCTCGCACGAACATCGCCGCCCAGCACCGGCCCGGCAACCCGCACGGTCGCCCAGTGGCCCAGCAGGGGCAAGGCGGGCGGATCCGCCAGCAGGGAGGCCGTGAGGTGCAGCCCGTGCTCCCCGGTACAGCGGGTCAGCAGTGGCGAAAGCACGCGGGCCTCGTCGGCCAGCAGCTTGCCGATCTGCGGCGTCGCATAGATGTCGGGGGCCAGGGTGGGCATGTGTGACCAGTGTAGTGATCTTGAATGGGGCCCGCACGGGTTAACAAGGTTCTAACGAGTGGGATATACCCGGCTGATATAGTCCGGCCGCCCCGCCCAACTGGCTCACGGAGTTCGGCCCGATGCATTGGGTTCCCGTCGCGGCTCTGAGCGACAACTACATCTGGCTGGTCGCCGATGACGAAGGCAACGCTTTCGTCGTGGATCCCGGTGAAGCCGCCCCTGTCCAGGCTGCGCTCGACGAGCGCGGCTGGCGGCTGAAGGCGATCCTGCTCACCCACCACCATAACGACCACATCGGTGGCGTCTCGGACCTCGTCCGCGACCACGACGTGGAGGTGTATGCCACGGCGGATCCGCGTATCCAGCCGAAGAACCATTTCGTGGAAGACGGCGACGTCATCACCCTCGAGTCGCCCCACGCGACCTTCCGGGTCATCGCCGTCCCGGGCCACACCAGCTCGCACATCGCCTACTTCGGCGAAGGCTTCCTGTTCTGCGGCGACACGCTTTTCAGTGTCGGCTGCGGCCGCCTGTTCGAAGGCACGCCCGAGCAGATGCTGGCCTCGCTGGAACGCTTTGCCGACCTGCCGCCGGAGACCCTGGTCTGCTGCGCGCATGAATACACCGCGGCCAATATCCGATTCGCGCTCAGCGTGGATCCGGACAACGGCCCCCTGCGCCTCCGTCGTGACGAGGTGGCGCGCCTGCGCGAGGAAGGCCGGCCATCCGTGCCCAGCAGCCTCGCGGATGAGTTCGCCACCAACCCCTTCCTGCGCGTGGACAGCGATGCTATTCGTCGCTGGGTCGAGGCCCAGGGCAAGGATTCCGCCACGCGGACGGAGCGCTTCGCCGCGCTACGTCGGGCCAAGGACACATTCACCGCATGATGGCTCTTACCCGACGCATCCTTCCCGCACTCATTCCCCTCGTGCTCACCGCGTGCGCCGCGGCACCTCAGCGGCCTGTGCCTGTGTCCGTCGCCCCGGCACCCACCGCGATGCCGGTGGAAGACGTGTCGATGTCACCGAAGTTGATGCGCCCCGCCGCGCCGGCGGACTTCTGGTCGGGCATGCGTGACAGCTTCGCCATGCCCGGCTGCGAAGCCGGCCCCGAAGTGGTCGCCTGGGCGCGTACGTATACAAAGATGCCGAACCGCTTCGAGCAGCAGGTCAACGAGGTGCTGCCGCTGATCGTCTACGCACACAAGTCGGCGATGCAGCACAGCGTGGCGGGTGAATTCGCGCTGCTGCCCTGGGTGGAGAGTCAGTACCGTCATGTGCCGGGTGCGAAGAATCGTCCGGCAGGCATGTGGCAGATCATGCCGCAGACGGCCCAAACGCTTGGCCTGCGCGTGCAGAAGAATTACGACGAGCGCCTCGACATCACCAAGTCCACCGAGTCGGTGATGTCCATGATGCGCCGCTACTACGACGATCTTGGCGACTGGCGCCTGGTTGACGTGGCTTACAACGCGGGCGAGTTCGGCCTGAAGAAAACCATCGACAAACACGGTGGTCCGTCGGCGGAAGAAGGCCTGCCTGATGTGCCCATGAAGGCCGGCACCAGGGAGCATCTGGTGAAGCTCATGGCTATCGCCTGCATCGTGCGCGATCCGGGCCGCTTCAATGTGCAACTGCCGCGCCAGGATGGCGAAGACGCGCTGCAGGTCGTGCAGGTGTCAAACCCACAATCGCTCGCGCAGGCCGCCAAACAGTCGGGCCTGTCGATGAACGACCTGCGTGACTTCAATCCGGCCTATCGCACCACGCAGGGCACGGTGTCATCGTCGCTGCTGCTGCCAAAGACCGCCGCCGACCAATACAACCTCGGGCCGGTTGCCGCCGTCGTTGAATCGCCCTCCTCGTCCATCGATAACGATGCCGTTGCCGATGCGCCTGTCGCGAAGAACGGCAAGAACGCCAAGGGTAAGAAGCTTTCCAAGGCGGAACTGGCCAAGGCAGAGAAGGCTTCGAAGTCCAGCAAGGCCGTCGCGATCGTCTACAAGGTCAACAACGGCGAGTCGCTCTGGACGATCGCACGCCGCCACCAGGTGAGCGTCGAGCAATTGATGAAGTGGAACGACCTGCAGACGCAGGCTGTGAAACCGGGTCAGGTATTGCGTCTTACCGCGTCACGCTGAACCCATGGGCTTCCTGCATCGCAAGCGAGCTCTCATCGTTGGCATCGCCAGCCGGCGCAGCATCGCCTGGGGGATTGCCGAAGCCATGCATCGTGAAGGCGCGGAACTAGCCTTCACCTATCAGAACGAGCGCCTGAAGGATCGCGTCGACGAAGCCGCCGCGGAATTCGGCTCCAACCTCGTGCTCGAATGCGATGTCGGCATCGATGCGCACATCGACCGCGTGTTCACCGAACTCGGGCAGCACTGGGACGGCCTCGACGTCCTCGTACACTCGGTAGGATTCGCGCCGCGCGAAGCGCTACAGGGCGAGTTCCTCGACAACCTCACGCGCGAAAACTTCGCCGTGGCACACGACATTTCCAGTTACAGTCTTGCCGCCCTGGCGAAGGCGGCGCGCCCCTTGATGAGTGGCCGCGGCGGAGCGATCCTCACGCTGAGTTATCTCGGTGCCGAGCGCGCGTTGCCGAACTACAACGTCATGGGCCTGGCGAAGGCCAGCCTCGAAGCGAACGTCCGTTACCTCGCCTATAACCTCGGGCCGCAAGGTACGCGCGTGAATGCGATTTCCGCAGGACCGATCAAGACCCTTGCGGCGTCCGGCGTCGGCAACTTCCGTCGCATCCTCGAGCAGGTCGACAACGTCGCGCCTTTGCGGCGTGGCGTGACGCAGGAGGAAGTCGGCAACGTTGCCGCCTTCCTGTGTTCGGATCTGGCGTCGGGCATAACCGGCGAGGTCACCTACGTCGACGCCGGCTTCAACATCGTCGGGTTGATGAACTAGCGACACCCCGCCCCTGCCCGGCAGGTTGTCGCTTACATCTCGACGACGTTCCACCGCACGTCCGGATTCACGTCGGCTGCGTAGTCGACATCCTTGCGGTCGAAACCGAACAGCTTGATGAAGTCGTGCTTGTAACCGGCATAGTCGGTGTCGGTCCACAGGTTTTCCGTGGTGACGGTCGGCCACAAAGCCTTGCACTCGTTCTGCACGTCGTCACGCAGCTCCCAGTCGTCGAGACGCAGGCGGCCTTCGGCATCGGTCTCCGGCACCTTGCCGTCCGCACGGTAGAGACGCTCGTGGAACAGGCGGTTGATCTGCTCGATCGTGCCTTCGTGGATGCCCTTCGCCTTCATGATCTTGAAGACCATGGAAACGTAGAGCGGAATCACGGGAATGGCCGAACTGGCCTGGGTGACGACGGATTTCATGACGCCGACATAGGCGCGCAGCCCCTTGTACTTCGTACCGAGTTCTTTCGCCGTGCGATCCAGGTGCTGCTTCGCCTTGCCCAGCGTGCCGTCCCAGTAGATGGGCCAGGTGATCGACGTGCCGACATAGCTGTAAGCAACCGTCGTGGCGTTATCGGCGAGCACGCCGGCTTCGGTCAGCGCCTCGATCCACAGTGCCCAGTCTTCGCCGCCCATGACGGTCACCGTGTCCTGGATTTCCTGTTCCGTCGCCGGGTCGACCGACGCCTGGATCACGGCATCCTTGTTCGTATCGACCGAGGAGGCGGTGAACGTCTCACCGATGGTCTTCAGCGCGGAACGCACCACTTCGCCCGTCTTCGGCAGCTTGCGCACGGGCGAGGCGAGCGAATAGACGACGAGGTCGATCTTGCCGCCCATGTCGGCCTTAATGATCTCGATGGCCTTTGCGCGGGTCTCGTCGGAGAACGCATCGCCATTGATGGAACGGCTGTACAGCCCGGCCTGCGTCGCGAGCTTGTCGAAAGCAGCAGAGTTGTACCAGCCAGCCGTACCCGTCTTGGTCTCGCTCGACGGCTTTTCGAAGAACACACCCAGGGTCGCCGCACCCTGGCCGAAAGCGGCCGTGATGCGTGACGCAAGGCCGTAGCCTGTGGACGCACCAATCACCAGAACGCGCTTAGGGCCATCGGCGAATGCGCCGCTGGCCTTGGTAATGGCGATCTGCTCTTCCACATTCTTCTCGCAGCCGACCGGATGGGCGGTGGTGCAGATGAAGCCACGAACCTTCGGGGTAATGATCACGGGTTGTCCCTTTGACGCAGTAAGGCGCCCATTGTAATCGCGCCGGCACACCATGCGCTTCCGCACGGACGGCAGGCAAAAAAAGGCCCCTCAGCGAGGGGCCCTTCGACGAAGCGCTGGACGCTTCCCAGGCTTACATGCGGTCCTGGGCGATCTTGATATCGCCGCGGGCCTTGAGGGCCTCGACGTATTCGATCGTCGCGGCCTTGGCCATCGCGTCGGTCATCTGGCCACGCAGGCCATCGCGGTCGGTCTTGGCGATCTTGGAAAGATCACCGTCCGTGACCTTGTCGACAGCGACAACGGCATAGGTGCCGCCGCCGGTCTGCACGACCGACCAGCTGGGCTTGCCGTCGACCGGATGCGGCAGCGTGAAGGCGCGCTGCAGGATGGGCTGCGGTACGTCCTTCGTCGCGGCGAGCTTGCTGCGTTCGAGACCGGGAACCGTGTGCACCGGCGCCTGGGCGAGCGCAGCGATATCGCCACCCTTGGCCAGCTGCGCGACGAGCTCGTCAGCCTTCTTCTTCGCCGCCGCGTCGACACGCTCGTCGAGGATGCGCTGACGAATCAGGTCACGCACGTCGGCCAGGTTCTTCGGCGTGGCGACGGCATGCTTGGACAGGTGCATGACGATGGCGTCGCCCTTGTCGACCTGCACCAGCGAGGAGTTGTTGCCCTGGTTGAGTACGTCATCCGCAAAAGCGGCGGCGACGAACTTCGGATCGGCGGTCAGGCCTTCACCGCCCTGGCGACCGAACATCGGAGTGGTGCGAATCTCGACACCGAGTTCCTTCGCGGCAGCGTCGAGCGAACCCGGGTTGCGCTCGGCAAGGTCGGCCAGCTGGCCGGCGCGCTCGTTGTAGAGGCGCTCGCCCTCGCCCTTCGCCCAGTCCGCGGCAAGCTGCGCGCGCACATCGGCGAACGGCTTGGCGTCGCCCTCGCGGGCATCGCGCAACCAGATGATGTGGTAGCCCTCTTCCGGCGAAAGCACCGGCTCCTTCGTGATCTCACCCTTCTTCATGCCGAAGAGCGCGGTATCGAAGGCAGCGTTAGCGACACCCTTTTCCAGCCAGCCGAGATCGCCGCCGCTGCGCTTGGAACCGAGATCTTCCGAGTTCTCGGCGGCGAGCTTGGCGAAGTTCTCCGGGGTGGCTTCGGCGGCGATCTTCTTCGCCTTCTCGAGCGCAGCCTTCTGCTGGTCGGGCGTGGCGTTCTTGGGCACGTCGATGAGGATATGCGAGACCTGACGCTGCTCCGGCTGCGCATAACGCTGCTTGAACTTGTCGTAGAACTCGTGAAGCTGGGCGTCGGTCGGCTCACCGAGCTTGAGATCGGCCTGCTTCACTTCGAGATACTGCACCGAGACCTGCTCGGGCGTGGTGTAGTCGGCTACATGCGACTTGTAGAACGCGTCGATGTCCGCATCGGCCACCGTGGCGTCCGTCAGGGACGGGCGCGGCAGCTCCACGAAGCGCAGGTCGCGCTGCTGGAGTTGGAGGCGGAAGAACCCATCTACATCGGCGTCGCTGACCAGGGTGGTCGTGTAGATCGCCTGCGGAATGATCTGGTTGCCGAGGTCCGCGCGGACCTTGGACTCGTACATGGCGGGGCTCATGCCCTGCATGGAAAGAATGGCCTTGTAGGCGTCGGCGCTGAACTGCCCGTTCACGGCAAAGCCGGGATCGGCACCGATGGTTTCGCGCACGCTGGCGTCGGAAACCTGGAGGCCGAGATCGGTATTGGCCTTGTCCAACAGCACCTTCGCGATCATGCCGTCGAGCACCTGCTGCTTGAGCTCGGGTTTCTCGAGATCGGCAACGGTAAACGGGGCATTCGGATTCTGCGCGATCTGCTGACGCAGCTCGTTCATCCTGTTTTGCCAGTCTTGCTGCGAGATCTCGTGGTCGCCCACTTTCGCCACGTACGTATCGACCCGCGATACGAAGTACGACTCGATGCCGAAGAAGGCAACGGCGAACACCGAAACGCCTAGGACGATGGCCGCGGGCCAACCGTGGATCTTGTTACGCAGGGCTTGCAGCATGATGCGACTCGCACAGGTGGCGTCGGCAAATCCTTACCGACGGTAGATAAAACAAAGGCGCCACACGGGCGCCTTTGCAGATTGGCGGAGTGGACGGGACTCGAACCCGCGACCTCCGGCGTGACAGGCCAGCATTCTAACCGACTGAACTACCACTCCACTTACCGTTGGTGGGTGCTGAGGGGATCGAACCCCCGACCAGCGCCGTGTAAAGGCGACGCTCTACCGCTGAGCTAAGCACCCCGGTAAGACTACTTAGTTTACGTGATCCTTGAGCGCCTTGCCAGCCGTGAAGGCCGGAACCTTGGACGCCGGGATCTTGATCTCTTCGTTCGTGCGCGGGTTACGGCCCGTGCGAGCAGCGCGGCTGCGCAGCTTGAAGGTGCCGAAGCCGACGAGGGCGACGTCTTCACCCTTCTTGAGGGTGTCCTTTACGGCTTCGATCAGGCCTTCGAGCGCCTTGCCGGCGTCAGCCTTCGACAGTTCAGCCTTTTCAGCAATGGCGGCGATCAGGTCGGTTTTATTCATTACGTAACTCCCTTTCAAAGGTAATTCGAATCGCCAGAAGGCGATCCTGTACGAGAAGACGGTAGATCTTCGAACGCAAGCTTTCGGCATCGTTCGACGACCCGCGATACGTGGCGCCCTTGCGGCGCGGACGATTGCGGAGCCGCCTTTATACCAGTGCCCTCCCCCCATCGCAATACGAGCAATACCAACGCTTTCAGCGCGTATGCATCCTTCACGGAGGCTTGCGCGGGGAGAGAAAAACGATTATCGCGAACCAACAATGACAGGACAGCGAAAACGAAAAGGGCGCACTTGCGTGCGCCCTTGTTCCCGATACGAAACGATCAGCCGGGATCAGTGCGTGAGCGAAGGCGAGCCCTTGCCCTTACCCTTACCCGCCTTGGCCTCCTCGATGGGCACCTCGACGGCCTCACCGCCATCACCGGCCTTCTTCGGAGCCGGGGGACGCTCGAGTGCGAGATTGAGCACCTCGTCGATCCACTTCACCGGATGAATCGCCAGCGACGTGGTGATGTTTTCCGGCAGGTCGATGAGGTCCTTGCGGTTCTCCTCAGGGATGATCACCGTGGTGATGCCACCGCGATGAGCCGCCAGCAACTTCTCCTTCAGACCACCGATCGGCAGGACGCGACCACGCAACGTGATCTCGCCGGTCATGGCGACCTCGGAGCGCACCGGCACCTTCGTTAGAGCCGACACGAGTGCCGTACACATGGCGATACCGGCACTCGGACCGTCCTTCGGGGTAGCACCTTCAGGCACGTGGATGTGGATGTCGAGCGACTGATGGAAGTCGGGATCGATACCCAGCGCTTCCGCCCTCGCGCGAACCACGCTTAGTGCCGCCTGGATCGATTCCTTCATGACATCGCCGAGCTGGCCCGTCTGGATCAGGCGACCCTTGCCCGGAACCACGGAGGCCTCGATGCTGAGCAGATCGCCGCCGACCTGGGTCCAGGCAAGACCGGTGACCAGGCCCACTTCGTTCTGCAGTTCCGCACGACCGAAGTCGAAGCGACGCACGCCGAGGAAGTGGTCGAGGTTTTCGCCATCGACACGAACCTGATCCGGCGCCAGCACCTTGCCCTTCACTGCCTTGGCGGCGGTCTTCTTCACTTTGGCCTTGGCCTTGGCCGGTACCGTGCCCAGCGCGATTTCCTTGACGACCTTACGGCAGATCTTGGAGATCTCGCGCTCGAGGTTACGCACGCCCGATTCGCGCGTGTAGTAACGCACGATGTCGCGCAGCGCATCTTCGCCGACCGTCAACTCTTCGGCCTTCAGCCCGTTGGCCTTCAGCTGCTTGGGCACGAGGTACTTCAGCGCGATGTTGAGCTTCTCGTCTTCGGTGTAACCCGGGATACGGATCACTTCCATGCGGTCGAGCAGCGGACCCGGAATATTGAGCGAGTTCGCCGTCGCGATCCACATCACCTCGGAGAGGTCGAGATCGACTTCCAGGTAGTGATCGTTGAACGCGTTGTTCTGCTCCGGATCGAGCACTTCAAGCAGGGCCGACGACGGATCGCCGCGGAAGTCCATCGACATCTTGTCGATCTCATCCAGGACGAACAGCGGGTTCTTCGTGCCGACCTTGTTGAGGTTCTGCACGATACGCCCCGGCATCGAACCGATGTACGTACGACGATGACCGCGGATCTCGGCTTCATCGCGCACACCGCCGAGGCTCATGCGGACGAACTTGCGGTTGGTCGCCTTGGCGATCGACTGGCCGAGCGAGGTCTTGCCCACGCCGGGCGGACCGACGAGGCAGAGGATCGGACCCTTCATCGTGTTCACGCGCTGCTGGACAGCGAGATACTCGAGGATGCGTTCCTTGACCTTCTCCAGGCCGAAGTGATCGGCGTCGAGGGTCTCCTGCGCAAGGGCGAGATCCTTGCGGACCTTGCTGCGCTTCTTCCACGGCACGCCCACCACCCAGTCCAGGTAGTTGCGGACCACGGTCGCCTCGGCAGACATCGGCGACATCTGCTTGAGCTTGTTGAACTCGTTACGCGCCTTCGCCAGGACAGCCTTGGGCATACCGGCAGCGTCGATCTTCTTCTGCAGCTCTTCGATCTCGTTCGCGCCCTCTTCGCCCTCACCCAGTTCCTTCTGGATGGCCTTCATCTGCTCGTTGAGGTAGTACTCGCGCTGGCTCTTTTCCATCTGCGATTTGACGCGGCCGCGAATGCGCTTCTCGACCTGCTGCAGATCCATCTCGCCGTCGACGAGGCCGATGAGCAACTCGAGACGCTGACCCACGTCGGCTGCTTCGAGCACGCGCTGCTTGTCGCCCATGCGCACGGACAGGTGCGCGGCGATCGAGTCGGCAAGACGTGAGGGATCGTCGATACCCGAGAGGGTCGCGAGGATTTCCGGCGGGAGCTTGCGGCTCTGCTTGACCAGCTGTTCGAACAGCGAGACGAGCGAGCGCGACACGACGTCGAGTTCGCGTTCGTTGCTGCTGTAGATCGGCTCGATGACGCGCGCCTTGCCGCTCATCATGCCGGCTTCGTCTTCGAAGGCGTCGATCTGCACACGCGACTGTCCCTCGACCAGCACCTTCACGGTGCCATCGGGCAGCTTCAGCAGCTGCAGGACACCGGCGAGCGTACCGACCGAATGGAGGTCGCTGATCGACGGATCGTCGATGTCGGGGCTTTTCTGAGCGACAAGCAGGATCTGCCGTTCGCCTTCCATCGCCCGCTCCAGCGCGCGCATGGACTTGTCGCGACCCACGAACAGCGGAATGACCATGTGCGGGTAGACGACGACGTCACGCAGGGGCAGGACCGGCAACAGGTCCAGCTCGGATCCGCTCGTGGTTTGGCTGCGATTCTTCGCCATGTGCTTGGGGTTTCCCTCAGAGTATTTGGGGTGCGACCCGACACTGCGCCGGAGCCGCCATACACGTCAAGTGGTGGTTCGCGAAGGAACGATCAAGAGCGGGCGCGCCAAAGAAAAACGGCCCCGGCGTCGCTGGACGCCGGGGCCGCGGTAGCTTGCTTACGCAATGATCAGGCTGCGTCGCCGCCCTCGCCCGCGATCCGCTGCTGCTGCAGGTTCCCACGGTAGATGAGATACGGCTCGGCCTGGCCATCGATCACGGCGTCGTCGACCACGACCTTGCTGACATGCTCCAGCGAAGGCAGTTCGAACATCGTGTCGAGCAGCACCTGTTCGAGAATGGTACGCAGTCCACGTGCGCCGGTCTTGCGCTTGAGCGCGCGACGGGCGATGGCGAACAAGGCCTCCGGGCGGAATTCCAGCTCGGCGCCTTCCATGTCGAACAGCTTCTTGAACTGCTTGGTAACCGCGTTCTTGGGCTCGGTGAGAATCTGCACCAGGGCAGCCTCGTCGAGCTCGTCGAGCGTGGCAACCACCGGCAGACGGCCGACGAACTCGGGAATCAGGCCGAAACGGACAAGATCCGCCGGTTCGACGTCCGAAAGCTGCTTGCCGACGTTCTCCGTACGTTCTTTCGAACGGATTTCGGCACCGAAGCCGATACCCGTGGTCTCGGAACGCTGCTGGATGACTTTCTCCAGCCCCGAGAACGCACCACCGCAGATAAACAGGATGTTGCGCGTGTCCACCTGCAGAAATTCCTGCTGGGGATGCTTGCGGCCACCCTGCGGCGGCACCGAGGCCAGCGTGCCCTCAATGAGCTTCAGCAGGGCCTGCTGCACACCTTCGCCGGAGACATCGCGGGTGATCGACGGGTTCTCGCTCTTACGCGAGATCTTGTCGATTTCGTCGATGTAGACGATACCGTTCTGCGCCTTCTCGACGTCGTAGTCGCACTTCTGCAGAAGCTTCTGAATGATGTTCTCGACATCCTCACCGACATAGCCTGCCTCGGTAAGCGTCGTGGCATCGGCGATCGTGAACGGCACATTGAGCAGGCGCGCCAGCGTTTCGGCCAGCAGCGTCTTGCCCGAACCGGTCGGACCGATCAGGAGGATATTGGATTTGCCGAGCTCGACTTCGTCGTTCTTCTGGCGCGATTCAATGCGCTTGTAGTGGTTGTAGACCGCGACGGACAACGCCTTTTTGGCGCGCGTCTGGCCGACCACGTACTGGTCGAGAGCTTCCATGATTTCGCGGGGCTTCGGAAGTTGGGTCCGGCCGGAGGCCGCCTTCTCTTCCAGTTCCTCGCGAATGATGTCGTTGCACAGCTCAACGCATTCGTCGCAGATGAACACGCTGGGGCCGGCGATCAGCTTGCGCACTTCATGCTGGCTCTTGCCGCAGAAGGAGCAGTAAAGAATCTTGCCGCCGTCGTTGGAACGGCTCTGCCGCTCGTCGCTCATGCTTTGGGCCCTACTGAGAATCCAGGTACGCTTTGAGAATAGCACAGCACTTCGCCCCTGGAATCAGGAGCGAAGTGCCGGTTTTCACAAGCGAAAACGTTCAAATCAAGCTGAACGGACGGTGTCAACCGTGCGCTTTTCGGGGATCGAGTCGATCAGGCCATAGGCCTGGGCCTCTGCCCCGCTCATGAAGCGGTCGCGCTCGGTGTCACGGGCGATCTCGTCGACCGTCTTGCCACTGTGGTGGGCAAGGATGGCGTTGAGACGCTCGCGCATGGTCAGAATCTCACGGGCATGAATCTCAATGTCCGTGGCCTGACCCGAGATGCCGCCAGCCCAGGGCTGGTGGATCATGATGCGCGAATGCGGCAGCGAGTAACGCTTGCCCGCCGCACCTGCGGCCAGCAGCAGGGCGCCCATCGAGGCGGCCTGACCGATGCACATGGTGCTGACGTCCGGCTTCACGAACTGCATCGTGTCGTAGATCGCCATGCCGGCCGTGACGGAACCGCCCGGGCTGTTGATGTACAGATTGATGTCCTTGTCCGGGTTTTCCGACTCAAGGAACAGCAGCTGGGCGACAATCACATTGGCCATGTAATCGTCGACCGGCCCCACGGCGAAGATGATGCGCTCCTTGAGGAGACGCGAGTAAATGTCGTACGAACGCTCACCGCGTGAGGTCTGTTCGACGACGATGGGCACCAGGTTGAGGTTCTGGATCGGAGCCATGGACATGCGGTCTCTCCTTCGTGTGGGGCCCGGCTGTTGCAAGTGACCGATGCGATTAGGCACCGATCGGGCGCATTACCTCGTCGAAGGTCAGTTCCTGGTCGGTGGATTTGGCGTGATCCGCCACCCACTCAGCCACCTGATCTTCCATAACGCGATTCTGCAGTCCCGACATCAGTTGGGGATCGCTGTTATACAGTTCAATGACCTGCTGCGGCTCTTCATAGGTCGAAGCGATCGCGGTAAGCATTTCCGCCATGCGCTTACGATCGATCCGGATCTCATTCTTGCGTGCGATTTCACCCATCAGCAGTGCGGCGAGCACGCGCTTGCGGGCGAACGGCGTGGCTTCGGCAACCATCTGCGCGCTCGGCTCCTGGCCGCGCGGCAGGTTGCTGGCGGCGAGGCTGCGGGCTTCGGCATCCGCCATCAGGTCGGGCACGTCGAGGTCCGGGAAAGCGTTGGCCAGCTTCTCGGCGACTTCGGACTTCAGGCGGGCCATGACCGTTGCCTTGAGCTCGCGCTCGAGGTTGGCCCGCACTTCCTTGCGGAAGCTGTCGATGTCGCCGTCGGCCACGCCGAACAGCTGCACGAACTCGGCATCGACGACCGGGAGATTCGCCGCCTGCACCTTGACGATCTTGAACGTGACCTTGGCGGTCTTGCCGGCGAGGTCCGCGTTACGGAAGTCTTCCGGGAAAGCCACGTCCTGAACCAGGTCTTCGCCGGCGGAACGGCCGGTGAGGGCCTCGTCGAGCGCCTTGAACAGGGTGCCCGAGCCGAGCACGCTACCGGCACGCTCCAGGCCTTCGGTCGGGAAGCGGTAGTCACCGGCTTCGGCGGAGTACTCAAACATGACGAAATCGCCGTCCTTGGACGCGCGAGCCACCTCGTCGAAGCTGCGGCGCTGCGTACGAAGGGTCTCGATCATCTTGTCGATGTCGGTGTCCTTGACCTCAGCCTTCGGACGCGCGATTTCCAGCGCGGCGACGTCGATGACCGGGAACTCCGGCATGATCTCGAAGACGGCGGTGTAGGCGATCTCGCCGTTCTCGGCGTTACCCGTGGTATCCACCGCCGGATTGGCGATCGGCTGGAGCTTTTCCTGCTCGACGGCCTGGCGCAGCGTGGAACCGATCAGCTCGGACAGCGCCTCGCCACGGACCTGCGCGCCGAAGCGCTGCTTGATCACGTTGGTGGGAACCTTGCCGGGACGGAAGCCCTTCAGACGCACCGTGCGACCCATTTCCGCGATGCGCTGGCTGACCTGCGACTCGAGGCGCTCAGCCGGGAACTTCACCGTGAGCTTGCGCCCGAGCTTGCCGACATTCTCAACCGAAACCTGCATGACCTCTCCTGAAACCACCACGAGTGTGGCGCGATGGGGTGAAAAACCCCGCAAATGACTGCCCATTCTACGTTTTGCCCCTCTACCGCCGCAACAGGCGTCAGGCGGGCGTCCAACGCCTCGGACCACCACCATCAGCCGCCAGCGTGTCGCCCGGATTGGCCAGGGCACACGCCGTCAGCGAAAGGCAGCCGCAGCCGATGCATTCGGTCAGTTTTTCCTTCAGATTCATCAGCTGATTGATCCGATCCTCAAGCTCTTCCTGCCATGCCGCCGACATCTGCGCCCACTCCTCACGGCTGGGCGTCCTCTCATCCGGCAGGGTGGAAAAGGCCCGCCGCACGGCCTCCAGCGGGATGCCGACCCGCTGGGCGACCCGGATCACCGCGATCCGACGGAGTACGTCGCCTGCGTAGCGCCGCTGATTCCCGGATGTTCGCAGGCTCCGGATCAGCCCTTTTCGTTCATAAAAGTGCAGCGCCGAGACCGCCACACCGGCGCGCTTCGCCGCGTCGCCCACGCTCAATTCGCGCATCGCTTGACCTCAACCAAAGTTGAGGTCCCATCCTGCTCGCCCCAGACGCCGCACGCAAGCGTGCGAAACTCCCAATCCCCAAGGAAGAAAGAATGAATGTGGGCATGTCGAACCCAGACCTTACCCAGCCTTCGGCGACACCCCACGCCGAAGGCATCCTCTCCCCGACCTACCGAGCCGCAACGATCGGCATGGTCGCGCTGATCTCCCTGCTCGCCTTCGAGGCACTGGCCGTGACGACGGCCATGCCGACGGTCGCGCGTGAGCTGGACGGCCTTCGCCTGTACGCCCTCGCCTTCGGCGGACTCCTCGCGACCAGTGTCATCGGCATGGCCCTCTCGGGACGTTGGAGCGACCGCAAAGGACCCGCCCCTGCCGTCTGGACCGGTCTGGTCGGCTTCGTGGCCGGCCTGCTGATCGCGGGTTTCGCCCACAACATGCCCACCCTGATCGTGGGTCGGTTGGTACAGGGCCTCGGAGCGGGCTGCCTGTCGCCTGCCCTCTACGTGATTGTTGCGCGCCTGTATCCGGACCACCTCAGGCCGAAAGTCTTCGCCTCGTTCTCCGCGGGGTGGGTCGTACCCGCCCTGATCGGACCGGCGATCAGCGGCGCCATCGTCGAGCACTTCGGTTGGCGCTGGGTGTTCCTTGCGGTGCCCCTGCTTGCCCTGCCCGCTGCGGCAGCGCTTCGTGGCGCATTGAGCTCCCTTGCACCGCCGACGCACGTCCAGGAAGAGAAGCCTGGTCGCATGATGAACGCCATCGGTGCTTCCGTCGGTACGTGCCTGCTGTTCGTCGCCGGGCAGGAACAGGGGTGGATCGCCGTCGCTCTCTTCGTGCCCGCCGTCGCCCTGATCATCGGATGTGGACGCCAGCTGCTTCCCACCGGCACGTTACGCGCGGCGCGCGGGCTTCCGGCAGTCATCGCGCTGCGTGGCGTCGCTGCCTCGGCCTTCTTCGGCGCCGAAGCCTTCCTGCCACTCGTGTTCTCGCAGCAACATGGTCTGTCGCCTACGTGGTCTGGTCTCGCTATCAGCGTCGGCGCGATCGGTTGGTTCTCGGGCTCGTGGTACCAGGGCCATTACGCAACGATTTCGCGACAGGCCCTGCTTACACGTGGCACGGCGCTCATGGTGATCGGCGTGATCACCGCGTCGCTCGCTACGTTTCCATGGATGCCGGTGTTCGCCGCTGTGCTGGGATGGCTACTGACCGGCCTGGGCATGGGCATGCTCTACGGCACCGTCGCCGTTCTCGCACTTTCCATGTCGGGGGAGCACGAACAAGGCAGCAACAGTTCGGCGCTGCAGCTGTGCGAATCATTGATGGTCGCCACCACGCTGGCGATCGGCGGTACGTTATTCGCCGCACTGCTGAATGCGTCGCATACCGCGGCGTTTGCGGCGAACTTTGCGATTACGGTAGTGCTTGCCGTTTTGGGAACAATCGTAGCCCGGCGAACACAGGCACCCACCTGATCGCATGGTAGCGAAGGCGAGGTCACCCTGTACTTTTTAGCGACATTGGCTGACAGCGCAGCGCTTGCTACCTCTCTAACCTTGCGTGCGGCGTCGCAGCTGCGCATATCGTGAGCAGCCGTAACGACGCAACGATAATTACGCCTGTCGAGCCACCCGCCCCTTCGCTCCCGGCCCGCATAGAAAATAGAAGACCGGGACCAGGTAGAAGATGAGGATGTGGCCCGACCAGAAACGGGCCTGCCATCCCAGGTAGTCCCTGTACTCGTCGTCCGTGAGGACGCGTGAAACGCCTGACACGTAGGCAATAGCCTTACCATTCGAGACTTGCACCTTTTCGCCGTGAGCGACCAGGCACCAGACGAAGTTGAGAGCAACATAGGCGGCACACACGGCTATCGCTGCGCGCGCCCAGGTCGGCATGCCCGCTGCAATTCGCGAATTCGATACCGGACCGATCCGACCGTCACTCGCGTCGCGAACCATGGGCATGAACACGAGAAAGGCGCCAGCAAACAGAGAGAAAGAGAGCGGACAACCCGGCCAGGATTCCGCTGGAATCGGCAGATTCAGAATGGCTCGTACGTGGATCGTCAGCGCGACGCAAAAGCCGGCGAGTGCCGCAACGCCGGCAACTCTCGACCACCAGAATCTAGCCTCGCTTCCCTGCACTGAGTTCAAGGCGACTATCCTGCCGCGACCCTTCGGGCCGGGTAAGTGAGAGAGCTACTTGTCTGTGGCCGCGATCGACCCCTGGTTGGTGCGAGAGGCGGGACTCGAACCCGCACGGTTTTACCCGTCAGAACCTAAATCTGGTGCGTCTACCAATTCCGCCACTCTCGCTCGCGGCGCCATTCTAGGTCTCGCGCCGTCTCAGGTCTATCACCGGGGACGGATGTGGCCCAGAGGACGCCGCGAAGCGCAAATCAAAATTCAGGCCATTTTTCAGAATTTACGTATTCAATCGGCTTGCGCATACGCCGATCCTGCTCCTCCCAACCAAGGAGGCAACCCATGCGATATCTAATCCCCCTCACTGCCGCGGCGTTCCCGGCCCTCGTCATCGCGCAGGTTACTCAGCAAAGCGCAAGCATTTCGCCCGAGGGCGAAAAACGCGTCGTTCGGCAAGTGATCCTGAAGGACGAGCACGGGATGGACGTGCTCGTCGAGCAGCACCTAATCGAGCTCGAGAATGGTGATTATCTGTACTTGCACAGCTCTCAGCCCGGCGCCACTCGGGAGCTCGACGAACGGATCTGCGCCAGTTTTGGCTCACAGGTCTCCAGGGGCAGCGTCATCAGGCTGAGCCCCGATACGCTTGGAGGCGGAGCATGTCGATCCGAATCTCCCGTGGACCCCAGTGCTGCCACTCCAAAAGGGACTCGTGCCCCTTATCTACAAGCGGTCGCCCCCGGAAACTATGTTGTCTCCGCAAATCAGAACTCGGTGCACCGTGGCACATCGACGCATCGCCTCGACTCCGCGAGCACGGTCACCAGCGACCTTGTCATAGACAATCGGTGCCGCCAGTCGGCCAGCGACCCGACACCTGGCGGGGTTTCTGGCACCAGCGACGTCTACGTCAACTGTTTCATGCCTTCGGCAGGCACAGCACCCACCCGAATGACCACATGCGGCGGAGGCCAATGTGCGCACGATGGAAATTCTTTCAGCGTCTTCTGATCCGCGAAGGCGACGGTCACTCCGAGATTTCTGGATCTTCAAGACTTCGATCGTGTCGAGCGGCGGACTGGCCGCTTGACCTTGTCCCAGCAGAGCCAGAACGGTTATCCGCCCGCCCACCCGACTTCACCCGCGTCTCCGCCCCGGCATGTGGCCGGATCAGCAGGCCCGAGCCTGGACGACCATCGCGGCGCGGCGTTCTCGGCTTGCCTGGCTTGCCGGTATCCATCGCTCAACCCTCGGGAAGATTACGGGCAAAAAGAAAAGGCGCTTAGGTTTCCCTAAGCGCCTTCCAAAATGGTGGGCCGTGTAAGATTCGAACTTACGACCAATTGATTAAGAGTCAACTGCTCTACCAACTGAGCTAACGGCCCATTTTGAAACACATCGCACGTTGCAAGTGGGGTGGACGATGGGACTCGAACCCACGACATCCGGAATCACAATCCGGTACTCTAACCAGCTGAGCTACGCCCACCATAAAACACGATCTGGCGCGCCCGACAGGAATCGAACCTGCAACCGTCGGCTTAGAAGGCCGATGCTCTATCCGGTTGAGCTACAGGCGCAGGCACTGTACGTAGAACGCCGACTGGTCGGGGCAGAGGGATTCGAACCCCCGACATCCAGCTCCCAAAGCTGGCGCTCTACCAGACTGAGCTATACCCCGAAACTTAAAGCACTCACCGATACAACCGGGTGAAGCCTTCAAATGTTACGGGTCTAGCCCAAGCCCGTCAATCCGTATGAACACACCACACTTTCAACTGCATTTAAAGATGGTGCGCCCGGAGAGATTCGAACTCCCGACCACCAAGTTCGTAGCCTGGTACTCTATCCAACTGAGCTACGGGCGCACACTTTAAACCTTTGACTCGTTGCCTGCCGCTGTGAAGCGTTGGCGCCGTGTCGAGAAGCGGAATTATTCAGATATCGAGTGTGTGCGTCAACACTTTTCTGAAAGTTTTTTTCTCGGAACGGTAACAAGTGGGGTAATTGGCCGTTTGGTTGAACGAACGATGGCGAATTCGCGAGCACCCTTTCGCCGATGAATCGGCTCCTACAACAGCTGTTGCTTCCCTAGCCCTCAAAAAAGAAGGGCGGCCAATGGCCGCCCTTCCCTTCTTACAGCTGCGTAGCAGGCTTGCCGACCTTATCCGGTGCCGAGCCAGCGTCACCACGCGGGGGCGGCGGAGGCGGCGAACCAGGCTTGGTCCAGTCGATCGGCGGCCCGGGCTCGCGACCGTTCATGATATCGTCGATCTGACGCGCGTCGATGGTTTCGTACAGCAGGAGCGTCTCGGCCATGATGTGCAGCTTGTCGATATTCGTGGTCAACAGCTCCTTGCTGCGCGCGTAGGCGCGATCAAGGATGGTGCGCACCACTTCGTCGATCTTGCGGGCGGTCTCGTTGGAGACGCTCTTATGCTGCGTCACGGAGCGACCGATGAAGACCTCGTCTTCTTCCTCGCCGTAGGTCACCGGACCGAGTTCGTCGGACAGGCCCCACTTCGTCGCCATGTTGCGGGCCATCTTGGTCGCACGCTCGATATCGTTCGAGGCGCCGGTGGTGACCTTGTCGTGACCGAAGATCAGTTCCTCGGCAACGCGACCGCCGTACAGCGAGCAGAGCTGCGATTCGATCGCCACCTTGTTCATGCTGTAACGATCGCCTTCGGGCAGGTACATGGTGACGCCCAGAGCGCGACCGCGCGGAATGATCGTGACCTTGTAGACCGGATCATGCTCGGGAACCAGACGGCCGATGATCGCGTGGCCGGCCTCGTGATACGCGGTGAGCTTCTTCTCTTCGTCGTTCATGGCCATGGAGCGACGCTCCGTGCCCATGAGGATCTTGTCGCGCGCACGGTCCAGGTGGCTCATGCGCACTTCGCGAGCGTTCTCGCGGGCCGCGAACAGCGCTGCCTCGTTGACGAGGTTAGCCAGATCCGCACCCGAGAAACCCGGGGTGCCGCGCGCGATGACCATCGGCTCGACATCGGCCGCGGTCGGCACTTTGCGCATGTGCACCTTGAGGATCTGGTCGCGACCTTTCACGTCCGGCAGGCCGACGACGACCTGGCGATCGAAGCGACCCGGACGCAGCAGGGCCGGATCGAGCACGTCGGGGCGGTTCGTGGCGGCGATGACGATGATGCCCTCGGTACCTTCGAAGCCATCCATTTCGACCAGCAACTGGTTCAGCGTCTGCTCGCGCTCGTCGTGACCGCCGCCCATGCCGGCGCCACGATGGCGGCCGACGGCGTCGATCTCGTCGATGAAGATGATGCAGGGAGCGTGCTTCTTGGCCTGCTCGAACATGTCGCGAACACGGCTTGCACCGACGCCGACGAACATCTCGACGAAGTCCGAACCGGAGATGGAGAAGAACGGCACCTTGGCTTCGCCGGCGATCGCCTTGGCGAGCAGGGTCTTACCGGTACCCGGCGGGCCCACCATCAGCACGCCGCGCGGAATCTTGCCACCGAGCTTCTGGAACTTGCCCGGGTCGCGGAGGAACTCGACGAGCTCGCCGACCTCTTCCTTCGCCTCGTCGCAACCGGCGACGTCGGTGAAGTTGACCTTGACCTGGTCTTCGCCCTGAAGCTTGGCGCGCGAGCGGCCAAAGCTCATGGCGCCGCGGCCGCCGGAACCCGCCTGCATCTGGCGCATGAACCAGATCAGCACGGCGACGAAGATGATGATCGGCAGCCAGTTGAACAGCAGGCCGAGCAGGGAGAAGCCGTTGTCGGCTGGCTCCTGACGGAGCTCAACACCCTTGTCGCGCATCTGCTTGACCAGATCGCTGCTGGACAGGCCGACCACCGGTACGACGGTGCGGTAGGCGCCACCATCTTTCAGCTTGCCGGTGATCGTCGGCGGTGCGGTGGAGGTGATCGTGCCGCTGGCGACATTTCCGTTATCGACGTTCTGGGCGAACGTCGTATAGGACATGTCCTGCGAGGATCCACCATGGGGATTGAAGGTCTGGAACACGGTCAGGAGGACCACCGCGATGATCAGCCAGAGCAACAGATTTTTTGCCATCTCATTCATGCGGTGTTCTCGCCAGGTTACCGGGACGCCGACTTGAGGCCGGTCGCCAGTGCATACACCTCCGCCGAACGTGCGCGGGAGGCTTTCGGTTTACGCATCGTCACGCGACTGAAGTCAGCGCGCAAGTTCTTAAGGTACTCGTCGAAACCCACGCCCTGGAACAGCTTCACCAGGAACGACCCGCCCGGTTTGAGCCAGTCGAGACTGAACTGCCGGGCCAGGTCACAAAGGTCCATCGCACGGATCTGATCGGCCAGTGCCACACCTGACATATTGGGGGCCATGTCCGACAGGACAAGATCGACCTTCTGGCCGTCGAGCATGGCCTCCAGCTCGCGGAGCACGGCTTCCTCGCGGAAATCGCCCTGCATGAAGTCCACCCCGGCCAGGCTGGCCATGGGCAGGATGTCCATGGCGATGACCCGGCCGGTATCGCCCAGGCGCCTGCGCGCCAGCTGGGACCAGCCGCCCGGGGCGGCGCCAAGGTCGACGATGGTCATGCCGGGCTTGATGAGGCGATCGCGCTCGATCAGCTCCTCGAGCTTGTAGATGGCTCGCGAGCGCGCACCTTCCGCCTGAGCTCTTTTGACGTAGGGATCGTCGAAGTGCTCTTTGAGCCACTGGGAGCTGGTCTTGCTGCGTGCCATGGCTTTCGACCAGAGTCTTAATAAGGAGCGGGCCTTGCATGATACCCTTTGACGCCTGTCAGCCGCACATCGAACCTGAACGCAATGTCGCTTTCCCCTACACAGTCCCGCTATCTCCGCAGCATGGCCCACGATCTCAAGCCGGTCGTCCTGCTGGGTAACAAGGGCGCCACCGAGGCCGTGGCCAAGGAGCTCGCCCAGGCCCTGGATATCCACGAGCTGGTCAAGGTCAAGCTCTCCGGAGGCGACAAGGACGAGCGCCAGGCCCAGATCGACTTCCTGACCAGCCAGACCGGCTCCGAAAAGGTCCAGGAAATCGGCCATATCGTCGTCCTGTTCCGCCGGAACGAGCAGGACCCGAAGCTCGCCCTGCCCCGGTAACCCGCCATGGACCTCTCGTTCGAGCACCCTGGCGAGTACCTCTTCGTGCGCCGGGTGGGCGCGAACACGGTCACGATCGTCGACCGCGACTTTCACAAGAGCCTCCTCCTGACCCCGGAAAAGGTCGTGGAAGACTGGCCTGTGACCGACGCGAAGCAGCTCACCCTGGCCGATGTCGCCCTCATCGCGGACCTGAAGCCCGAGCTGGTCATCATCGGCACCGGCGAGCGCCAGGTCTTTCCGCCTGCTGAAGTCATGGCCGGCTTCCTGCGTCAGGGCATCGGCGTCGAGGCGATGACCAACGGCTCGGCCGCCCGCACCTACAGTCTCCTGGCCGGTGAGGGCCGTAAGGTCCTGGCGGCCTTCATCCTGCCCCAAGGCTAAGAACGCCATGCGCATCCTCATTCTCGGGGCCGGCGGCACCGGCGGTTACTTCGGCGGTCGCCTGCACCAGGGTGGCGCGGACGTGACGTTCCTGGTCCGACCAGACCGGGCACGGGCACTGGATGCGAACGGACTCATCATAAAAAGCCCGTTCGGCGATGCCACCCTGACGGTGAAACACGTCACGGCCGACACGGTCGCCGCGGCAGGCGCCTTCGACCTGGTCCTGCTCTCCTGCAAGGCGTACGACCTGCATTCGGCGATCGAGGCGATCGACCCGGCGGTCGGCGAGGCCACGGCGATCCTGCCGATCCTCAACGGGCTGGCCCACTATCCGGTGCTCGACAATCGCTTTGGTCCGGACCGGGTCATCGGCGGCATGTGCGTCATCAGTGCCGCGAAAGGGCCGGCGGGCGAGATCCTGCACTTTGGCAACGGCGCATCGGTGACCTTCGGCGAGCGCGACGGTAACGATCATGGCGGCCGTTGTGGGGCCATAGCGGATGCTTTCGCCAAGGCGAACGTCGACCACACGCATTCGTCCGATATCGAACGCGATCTCTGGGCCAAGTTCTCCTTCCTCGCCACCCTCGCCGGCGCAACCTGCCTGTTCCGCGCCAGCGTCGGCGACATCGTCGCCACGGACGACGGTCGCCAACTCACTGAGCAGATGTACGAGGAATGCCTGGCCGTGGCCCGCGTGTCGGGTCACGCCGTGCCAGATAACGCCCGCGCATTTGCCTGGAAAACGCTGACGCAGGAAGGCTCGCCGCTGACGGCGTCCATGCTCCGCGACCTCGAATCCGGGCAGCGCATCGAAGCCGACCACATCGTCGGCGACATGTTGCGACGTGCGCGGGATGCGGGGATCAGGGCACCGATGCTGGAGGTGGCGTTTGCGCACCTGCAGGCGTTTGAAGCCCGGCGTAAGCGCCAGGGCTAGGCAGCTCTGTGTAGGAGCCGATTCATCGGCGAGCTTTTCCTCCCGACTGAGGCTGAGGCCAGCAACCGGAGGGAGGCGCTGCTGCGCAGCGCGTTTGTTTGCCATTCGCCGATGAATCGGCTCCCACGGGGTGGTTGCCTCGGGCTACGCCCGAGGCCGTGTTCTATCTGGCCGGCAGATACTGCAGCGGATCGACCGGATTGCCGTCGCGGCGAATCTGGAACTGGAGTTCGTCGCGCGTCGCGCCGCTCGAACCCATTTCCGCGACCGACTGGCCGGCTTTTACCTTCTCGCCTTCCTTGACCAGTCGCTTGCGGTTGTGGCCGTAAGCGGAGAGGAAGCTGTCGCTGTGCTTGATGATCACCAGCTCGCCGTAACCGACCAGGCCATTGCCGCTGTAGACCACCACGCCATCGGCGGCGGAACGCACCGGGTCGCCGGCCTTGCCACCGATTTCGATACCGGGAATGGCGTCGCTGGATGAGAATTTCTTCAACATCGTGCCGTCGGCAGGCCAGCGCCAGGCGATACCGCCCGCGCTGCGCGAAGCGCCGCTGGTGACGATGGGCGTGGCGGCAGAGGGATTCTCCACAGGCGCCGGTGCCGGGGCGGGCACGTTCGGTGTGCTCGGCGGCGGCACCGGAACAGGAACGACGGACTCTGCAGGCTTTCCAGCCACGACGACCGGTGTGTTCGTCGTAGTCGCCGGCGCCGGAACGGGCGGGGGCGCTACGTCAGCGTCCGTCACAGCCTGGAAGGCGGGCTGCGCGGGCGGTGGCGCACCATGGGGCGGACTACCGCCAGGCGGCGGCGTCGCCGCCACGACCACCGGCGCGGCGTGCGCCGGGGCTGGCTTGTTGTCGTGCCCCGGCGGCGAGAGCCGCAGGTCCTGGCCCGGCCAGATGGTGTACGGCGAATCGATGCCGTTCCACCCGGCAAGATCGCGAAAATCGACTTTGTTGCGGAACGCAATGCTGTAGAGCGTGTCGCCCTTCATCACCCGATAGCTGCCGCCCGGTGGCGCCGGGGGTGGCGTCGCGGCGTGCGTGGGCGTGTAACCACCGGGGCTGCGCGTGACGACAACGGAACTGCGCGTGACATCGCAACCGGCCACGAGCACGGCGGCCGACAGCACGCCCGCCAGGGCGAGCGGGCGGATCATGAGCATCGCGGATTTCCTTTCACGGGCACTCATCGCAGCAGGAACCACCACACGGCCAGGAGGACGACTGCAACGATAGCAGCCCAACCTATCCACTCTATGTGTTTATGCAGGACCCGTTCGGCACGTTCACCGAACAGCCGGACAAGCAAGGCCAGCAGCCAGACCCGCTTGCCCCGGCCAATCAACACGCAAAGCAGGAAGGGCAGCAGCGGCACGCCGACGATGCCGGCGGCCCAGGTCACGAACTTCATCGGCACGACCGGCTGCAGCGCCGCCATCGCCAGCACGACGTAAAGGCCGAACGAATGCGCGGCCATGTCGGCCTGCAGGCTGGCCACGCCCTTCTCGATAGGGGCGAGCAGGTGCATCGACTCGAGGAGGGGCTTCAATGCCTCGTAGGCGTAGTGCCCGAGCATGTAGCCCACCAGCGAGCCCGCCAGTGAAAACAGCAGGCTCCAGTTCGCGTAGCGGAACGCCTTGCGCGGCTCGGCCAGCATCATCGGCGCGAGCATCACTTCCGGCATGATCGGGAAAATGAAAGCTTCGACGAAGGACAGCCCCGCCAGATAGCGGACGGCGTGGCGATGACGCGCCCAGACGATGGCGCGTTCGTAGAGAGAACCAAACATCCGCATTCAGCGGTTTTCCCTGTAGTAGAGGCGCATCAACCGATGCCGCCGAGCAGCGGCACGAAGCTGACTGCACCGAGTTCTTCCCGGATCACGTCGCCGTTCTCACCCTTGCGCAGGCGCAGGAGCACCTGCTGGCTAGGGCTACCCACCGGCGCGACGAGCACGCCGCCGGGCTTCAGCTGATCGAGCAGCTTCAGGGGCACGCGATCGCCCGCGGCCGTGAGGATGATCGCGTCGAAGGGCGCATCCGACTCCCAGCCCAGTTTGCCGTCGTCGTGCCGCGAACGGAGGTTCTCGATCCCGAGCTGACGGAACCGGCGACGGGCCTGGCGCAGCAATTCTTCGATCCGCTCGACCGTGTACACCGTCGTCACGATGCCGGCGAGTACGGCGGCCTGATAACCGGAGCCCGTGCCGATTTCGAGCACGCGGTCGGGCACGCCGTGTTCGATCAACGCTTCGGTCATCCGGGCGACGATCCATGGCTGCGAAATGGTCTGGCCATGGCCGATCGGTAGCGCGGTATTTTCATAAGCCCGAGAGTGCAGCGCCTGGTCGATGAAATGATGGCGTGGCAGTTGCCGGATGACTTCGAGCACCCGCTCGTCGCGGATGCCCTCCTCGACCAGTTTCGCGACCAGGCGGTCGCGTGCGCGTTGCGACGTCATTCCTTCGCCGCGGAGCGCCGACGCAGGCAGGGCATGCAGATTCACCACCTCAGGCCGCCTCCTCGTTGTCCATCGCCGAAGACAGCGGGAGCATCCAGCTACTGACCTTTTCCAGCGCCTGGAAGCGCGTGAGATCCGTGTGGATCGGCGTGACCGAGACGAAACCACGGCTGACCGCGTTGAAATCGGTGCCGGGACCGGCATCGTCGATCTCACCCGGCGGACCGATCCACCACATGGTGCGACCACGCGGATCTTCCGTGCGGATGGCCGGCGCCGCGCGATGGCGCTTGCCCAACCGGGTCACTTCGAACCCACGGATTTCCGCCCACGGCAGGTCAGGCACGTTGACGTTGAGGATGGTGTCCGCCGGCAAGGGATCGACGATCAGGCGACGCATGATCATCAACACCGCGCTTGCCGCCGAATCGAAGTGACGGCCGGAGCCTTCCCTGGTCACCAGGGAAACGGCGATAGCGGGAAGGCCGAGGAACCGCCCTTCCATGGCCGCCGACACCGTGCCCGAGTAGATGACATCGTCACCGAGGTTGGCGACGTTGTTGATCCCTGAGACGACGATGTCGGTCTCATGGTCGAGCATACCGGCCAGCGCCAGGTGGACGCAGTCGGTCGGGGTGCCCGAAACGCGGTAGAAGCCGTTCTCCATGCGGTGGGCACGGATGGGCGCATCGAGGGTGAGCGAATTGCTTGCGCCAGAGCGATCGCGGTCGGGGGCGACCACGGTCACCGTGCCGAACTCGGCCAGACGCCCGGCGAGAATCCGGATGCCCGGAGCCTCCACGCCGTCGTCGTTGCTAACCAGAACTTGCATGCTGATCCAGATCGAAAATCGGGTGCGGCGGCCCTATATCGACATGGCCGCCCGACCGGTCCAAGTCTACCGGAGCGGGCAGCGGGATTCACGAAACGCGGCTAGGATGAGGGCAATGAAGCGACGCACGCCACCCCTGCATGACGACGATAGCCGGCTCTTTCGTGAGGCGATCGGCGACGTTCGGCCCATGGCGCCCGTGGAGTCGCTGCCGGAGCGCCCGCGCCCCGAACCGTATCCGCACATGCGCGATGCCGACGAGGCCGCCGTCCCGGCGGAGTCGCTGCTGTTCGACTACGACCCTGCCGATCTCGAAGTAGGTGAAGAACTGTCGTATCTGCGCGACGGCTACCCGCCGAAGCTGCTGAAACAGCTCAAGCGTGGCCAGTTCAGCATCCAGGCTGACGTGGACCTCCACCAGATGAATGCCGCCGCCGCGCAAATGACGATTGCCGAGTTTCTCGCCGAGTGCCGTCACGATGGGATTCGCTGTGTGCGAATCATCCACGGCAAGGGCCTGCGCTCGAAAGCCGCGGGCCCGGTCTTGAAGGGCCTCACGGACCGGCTACTGCGGCGGCGGGACGACGTAGTGGCGTTTGCGTCGGCGCGGCCGATGCAGGGCGGCACGGGAGCGGTCGTCGTCCTGCTGAAAGGTTGAAGACCTGCGCAGATCTTGTGTAGGAGCCGATTCATCGGCGAATGGGTGCTGGCGGCGGACTGGCCCGCTGCCGCGGGATCGCCGATGAATCGGCTCCTACAGGGTTACGGCGACTTCGCGGAGAACCGTCGTCGCGTACGCCCCGGCCGGCAAGCCGAACGACACTTCCAGCGCCCCATCGTCAAGCCAGCGCCACGTCATATCGCGCGGCAGCAAGCGTAACGCGCGACGCTCCTGATCCATGCGAATCCCGTTCAGCCCCTTCGCCAGATCCTCGTCGCGCGCAGCCACCGCGCGCTCGAGTTCGCCGACCGCGCCGGCCGATGGCGGCTCGCCGTCACCCCACAACGGACCGGACGGATGAATATCGAAACGCGCGAGACGCTCCGCCAGCGTGTCGTTGAACGCTTCCGGGCCAAACCACGAACGCGAACCCTCGAGCGACCAGATCTCGCCATCCATCGGTGTGTCCCACTGCCCTGCCCCGACGCGTTCTGCCAGCACGCCATTGAAGATGTGCGAGCGTGCGGCCGAAAGCAGGATGGAACGCTTGTCGCGATCGACGCGGCGACCACCGAACATCTGCTTCGCCTGCGCCACGTTGTTGCCGCCGAGGCCGAAACGCTGCTCACCGAAGTAATTGGGCACGCCGCGCTTCGCGATCGCATCAAGGCGCTCTTCGGCTGCAGCGCGATCTCCCTCCACCTCACGCAGCACCAGGACGAAGCGGTTGCCGCGCAGGGCGCCACGCTTGATCTTGCGCGAATGACGAGCGGAGGAAAGGATTTTCAAGTCATCGGACGGCAGCGCCGACCAGTCGGGATCGGCCTTGCCCGGAAGGTGCACGGTAAATACCTGGCGCGTGACCGCGTGGCGATCCTTCATGCCGGCGTAGCCGACATTCATCGGCTGGATGCCGGCGAACTTGGCGAGTTCGCGCGCCGCCCACTCGGTATTCGCGCCGCGCTTCTCCACCAGGAGAAACGCATGCTCGCCAGCGCCGTCGGCTTCGTAACCGAGGATTTCCTCGACGAAGAAATCCTCGGGCGCGGAACGCAGGCGGCCACGCAGCGGCGGGGCGCCGAAGGCGAAGGGAAGTTCGTTGTCTGTCATGTCTTGCGGCCTTCTAGAGCAGGAAAATAGTCGCCAGCCCCAGGAAAATGAAGAAACCGCCGCTATCGGTCACGGCGGTGATGAGCACGCTGGAGCCCAGCGCGGGGTCGCGACCGAGCTTGACCATCAGCATGGGAATGCCGACGCCCATGAAGGCGGCGAGCAGGAGATTCAGTGTCATGGCGGCCGTCATGACCAGGCCAAGCGCGGGATTGCCGTAGAGCAGCCATGCGGCGATGCCGATCACGGTGCCCCAGACCAGGCCGTTGAACAAGGATACGCCCAGTTCCTTGCGCCAGAGCCGGCGCACCTGCGAAGGACCCACCTGATCCAGCGCCATGGCGCGAACGATCATGGTGATGGTCTGGTTGCCCGAGTTGCCGCCGATACCGGCGACGATGGGCATCAGCGCGGCCAGCGCCACGAGCTTCTCGATGGAGTGCTCGAACAGCCCGATCACGCGCGAAGCGACGAACGCCGTGACCAGGTTGATCGCCAGCCACGCCCAGCGGTTACGCACGGACTTCCAGACCGAGGCGAAGATATCTTCCTCTTCGCGCAGGCCGCCGCGCGACAGCGCTTCGGTCTCGCTCTCCTCGCGGATGAAGTCCAGCATCGCATCCACGGCAATACGGCCAATCAGGCGCATGCCCGCATCGACCACCGGCGCCGTGACGAGGTCGTATCGTTCGAAGGCCTGAGCCACGTCGTACGCGTCGTCTTCCGGGCGGAACGTATTCACGTCCGGCGCCATGATTTCGTGGACCATCTTGTCCGGTGAGTTCACCAACAACCAGTGCAGCGGCAGTACGCCGGTCAGCACGCTGTCCGCATTGACCACGAACAACTTGTCGGTCTGCGCGGGCAACTCGTCGAAACGACGAAGGTATCTCAGCACCACTTCGAGGCTGATGTCTTCGCGGATGGTGACCATGTCGAAGTCCATCAGCGCGCCAACCTGGTCGTCCTTGTAGGACATGGCGGCCTGCACGCGCTCGCGGTCCTGCGCATCGAGGCTGGCCATGAGTTCGGGCAGCACTTCGGTCGGCAGATCGTCGACGAGGTCAGCGAGCTCGTCGGCATCCAGCGGTTCCACCGCGGCGAGAATCTCGCGGTCGTCCATGTCCGCGATGAGAGATTCGCGCACCGAGTCGGACACTTCGAGCAGGATGTCACCGTCGCGGTCGCTTCGAATCAGTTGCCAGACGGCGAGGCGGTCTTCGAGCGGTAACGATTCGAACACGTCGGCGAGATCGGCTGGATGCAGGCCGTCGAGGAGTGCCTGGAGCTGCGCATCGGCCGCGCCGAGGGGCGAGTCATCGCGATCGGGCGCCGCGCCGGCGAACGCCAGCAAGCCTTCACGGCGACGCAGCAGATCGGTAATCGCCTCCAGCCTGTCGTGCAGGCGCGGCGTGGCGGCGCGTGACTCGCCTTCGCTCATGCTCGCTGGACCAGCACCGTCGCCAGGGCGGCAATGCCCTCGCGGCGCCCCGTGAAACCGAGGGTTTCCGTGGTGGTCGCCTTGATGCTGATGCAGTCGATGTCGACACCGAGATCGGCGGCGATAACCTCACGCATGGCCTGCGCGTGCGGCCCCACCTTCGGCGCTTCGCAGATGACCGTGATGTCGGCATTGCCGAGGGAGTAGCCGCGCTCGGCGAGCATGTTCGCCACGGCACGAACGAAGCTGCGGCTATCCGCGCCACGCCACGCTTCGTCCGACGGCGGGAAATGCTTCCCTATGTCACCCAGTGCCAGCGCGCCGAGCAGCGCATCGCAAAGCGCGTGCAGGACAACATCGCCGTCCGAATGCGCAAGCACGCCCTGCGAGTGCGCCACGCGCACGCCGCCAAGCATCACATGGTCGCCTTCACCGAAGGCGTGGACATCGAATCCTTGTCCGATACGCATTAACGAGTTCTCCCGAGCAGGAACTCCGCCAGTGCGAAATCCGCCGGCGTGGTCACCTTGATGTTGTCTTCCGAACCTTCCACGAGCAGCGGCATGACGCCCGTGCGCTCCATCGCCATCGCTTCGTCGCTGACGACGATACCTTCCGCGGCGGCAAGGGCGAGTGCATGCGCCAGTGCGCCGCGCCGGAACATCTGCGGCGTGAATGCCCGCCATCGACCTTCGCGCGGTTCGGTGGCGGTGCTGTGACAGCCTGCGTCTGCCCGCTTGAGGGTATCGCGCAGGGGGGCGCCAAGCAGACCACCCTCCCCGCTGCCTGCCTGGTCGATCAGGCGCGTGATGTCGTCGGCACGCACGCACGGCCGCGCGGCGTCGTGGACCAGGACGAAGTGATCCTGCGCGACGGCGGGCGGCAAGGCGAGCACGCCGGCCAGAACGGAATCGCTGCGTTCACCACCGCCGATGGCAGTGATGAGCGGCTTGCCGCCGATCGCGTCGACGGCAGAAAAATGGGGGTCGTCCGCCGCGATGACGACGACCAGCCCGACGATGCGGGGATGCGCCGCCAGGCGTTCGAGCGTGTGATCGAGCAAGGGACGACCGGCAAGTGGCTGGTACTGCTTTGGCCGATCGCCGCCGGCCCGGACGCCTCTGCCGGCGGCCGGAACCACGCACCACAGCGCATCCATCACTGCGTGCCAGGACCGACGGGCGGCGGAGGCGGCGGCGCGCTGGTCGCCGCTCCCGGCTCGACGATCTGGTAGAAGGTCTCGTTTGGCTTGATCAGGCCAAGCTCCTGGCGCGCACGCGCTTCCGTCGCCTGTTCACCGTGTTTGAGATCTTCCACGTCTGCGGCAAGCGCCTGGTTACGCTTGAGCAGCGTCGCGTTTTCCTCGGTCTGCTTCTGGACCGATGCGCGTAAGGAATCGACCTCGGCCATGCCCCCACCGCCGACCCACAGCTTCAGCTGCAGCGCGATGAGGACGATGACGAGGATCAGGCCGATCCAGCGCAGGAGTGCCGCGTTGCTCAAGGCACGACTCAGCCGGGCAGCTTGGACAGGCTCGGGAACGCATCCCGGCCGGCGTAGCGGGCCTTCGCGCCGAGGGCTTCCTCAATGCGCAGCAGCTGGTTGTACTTGGCCACGCGATCGGTGCGGCACAGCGAACCGGTCTTGATCTGGGTCGCGGTGGTCGCCACGGCGATGTCCGAGATCGTGGTGTCTTCGGTTTCGCCGGAGCGGTGCGACACGATGGCCGCGTACTTCGCGCGATGCGCCATGGCGATCGCTTCGAGCGTCTCGGACAGGGTACCGATCTGGTTGACCTTGATCAGGATGGCGTTGGCGATCTTCTTGTCGATACCCTCCTGGAAGATTTTCGGGTTGGTGACGAAGAGATCGTCGCCGACCAGCTGGATGCCTTCGCCGATCGCCTTGGTGAGGTGCGCCCAACCCGTCCAGTCGCCTTCGGCCATACCGTCTTCGATGGTGACGATGGGGTACTGCTTCGACCACGACGCCAGCGTATCGACCCACTGCTCCGGGGTGAACACCTTGCCTTCGCCTTCGAGGTCGTACTTGCCGTCCTTGAAGAACTCCGAGCTGGCCACGTCCAGGCCCAGCAGGATGTCACTACCGACCTTGTAGCCGGTCTTGTTCACGGCTTCGAGGATGGTATCCAGCGCTTCGACGTTGGACTTGAGGTTCGGCGCGAAGCCGCCTTCGTCGCCCACCGACGTGTTCAGGCCGCGACCCTTCAGCACCGACTTCAGCGCATGGAAGATCTCGGCGCCGTAGCGCAGCGCCTCGGCGAAGTTCGGCGCGCCGACTGGCAGCACCATGAACTCCTGCACGTCGACGTTGTTGTCCGCGTGTGCACCGCCGTTGATGATGTTCATCATCGGCACCGGCAGCGAGCCGCCACCGTCGACCATCAGGTACTGCCACAGTGCCTGCTTCTTCGAAGCGGCCACGGCGTGGGCGGCAGCCATGGAAACACCGAGCAACGCGTTGGCGCCCAGATTGCCCTTGTTGTCAGTGCCGTCGAGGGCGATGAGCTTCTTATCGAGGCCCTTCTGGTCCGCCGCGTCGAACCCGACGAGCGCCTTGGCGATCTGGTTGTTGACGTTGCCGACCGCCTTGGTGACGCCCTTGCCGTCATAGCGCTTCTTGTCGCCATCGCGCAGCTCCACGGCCTCACGTGTGCCAGTGGAGGCGCCGCTGGGAACAGCCGCGCGGCCAAAGGAACCGTCGGCCAGGGTGATCTCGGCTTCGAGCGTCGGATTGCCGCGGGAATCGAGGATTTCGCGGGCGTGGATCTTGGTGATATCGGTGGTCATGCGGTTCCCGTTATGAGTTGGAATGACGAAAGAAAGTACCGAGGAGCGCCAGCCCCACGGTACCGATCAGGATGAAAGCGTTGAGTCCCAGGCCAATCGCGCCGAACGTACGGCGGCGGTCCTGCCGGCGCAGGGCGATGAAGCCCAGCACGAGGCCGACAAAGGCAAGGATGAGAAAGGCGCAGAGAACGAGGCCGACGACGCCGAACACCTCCATGTGCTGCTCGGGATCGCCGGAGGCGACCATGAGCGCAGCGAAGGAAATGCCGGCGAGAACGACGAGCCCGGAAACGAGGCTGATGACGAACGAGGCAATGCCGTGACCCGACTGCGGCAGGCGTGCCGCACGCTGGCGAGGTTCGCCCGCGACGTCGATCCCGTTGTCCTCGACCATCCAGCCCGTCTCCCCGGGACCTTTGCGGTCCCGCTATACCGTCAATCATACCGTTCCGGAGGAACGATCAAGCGTGGTTCTTGAATCCGCGACGCTTTACAGCGCCGTCGAGCTCCATGAGGGTTTCGAGCAGTTCTTCCATCTGGTCGAGCGGCCAGGCGTTCGGGCCGTCGCTGAGGGCCTTGGACGGATCGGGATGGGTCTCGGCGAACAGGCCGGAGACACCGACTGCCACCGCCGCGCGCGCCAGGACCGGCACGAACTCGCGCTGGCCACCGGAGCTGGTGCCCTGCCCGCCCGGCAACTGCACCGAGTGGGTGGCGTCGAACACGACCGGGCAGTTGGTCTCGCGCATCACCGCGAGTGAGCGCATGTCCGAAACCAGGTTGTTGTAGCCGAAGCTCGCGCCGCGCTCGCAGACCAGGATGTCGTGGTTGCCGACATCGAAGGCCTTCTGCACCACGTTCTTCATGTCCCAGGGGGCGAGGAACTGACCCTTCTTGATGTTCACCGGCTTACCAGCCTTCGCGACATTCTGGATGAAGTCGGTCTGGCGGCAGAGGAATGCCGGGGTCTGCAGCACGTCGACCACGGCGGCGACTTCGTTCATCGGCGTGTATTCGTGCACGTCGGTGATCACCGGCACGCCGATCTGCTTCTTTACGGCGTCGAGCACCTTGAGGCCCTCTTCCAGGCCGGGGCCGCGGAAGCTGCCACCGGACGAGCGGTTGGCCTTGTCGAAGCTGGATTTGAAGATGAAGTTGATGCCGAGGCGATCGGTAATTTCCTTCAGCTTGCCGGCGACATCGAGCTGGAGCTGCATCGACTCGATGACACACGGACCGGCGATCAGGAACAGCGGCTGGTCGAGGCCGACTTCGAAACCACAGAGCTTCATGCAGCGGACTCCTCGGAACGGATGGCGAGCTTCTCACCGTCGCGGACGGCTTTGTACTCGCGGGCCGCGCGGACGAAGCCAATGAACAGGGGATGGCCTTCGCGCGGCGTGGAGGTGAATTCCGGATGCGCCTGGCAGCCAAGGAACCACGGATGCACGTGACGCGGGAGCTCGACGATTTCCACCAGGAGATCGTCCATCGACTTGCCCGAGATGACCATGCCGAGGTCTTCGAACGACTGGCGATAACGGTTGTTGAACTCGTAACGGTGACGGTGGCGCTCGCGCACCACGTCTTCGCCGTAGAGCTCACGCGCCAGCGTGCCGGCCTTGAGGCGGCATTCCTGCGCACCCAGGCGCATCGTGCCACCGAGGTCGGAACGCTCGGTGCGCTGCTCGGTTTCGCCGGTGGCAGTTGTCCATTCGGTGATCAGCGCGATGACGGGATCCGGGGTGTTGCGATCGTTCTCGCTCGAATCCGCCTGCTTGAGGCCAGCCGTGTTCCGCGCGAACTCGACCACGGCGGCATGCATGCCGTAGCAGATGCCGAAGTACGGGATGCCGGTTTCACGAGCGAACTGGGCGGCGAGGATCTTGCCTTCGAAACCGCGCTTGCCGAAGCCGCCCGGCACGAGGATGGCGTCGGCATCGCCGAGCACCGTGCGAGCGCCGCGCGCTTCCACATCCTCGGAATCCACCCAGTGCAGGTTCACCCGGGCGGACTGGTTGATACCGCCATGCCGCAGCGCTTCGGCGAGCGACTTGTAAGCATCCTTGTGTTCGACGTACTTGCCGACGATGGCCACGTTGACTTCATCGCGCGGATGCTCGACGGCTTCCACCGTGCGGATCCAGCTGGAGAGATCGGCCGGACCAGCGTCCAGGCCGAGGCGCTTGATGACGAGATCGTCCAGACCCTGCTCGTGCAACCACATCGGCAGCTTGTAGATGACGTCGACATCGATGGTGCTGATGACGGCGTTCTTCGGCACGTTGGTGAACAGCGCGATCTTGTGGCGCTCGGCGTCCGGCAACGGCTCTTCGCAGCGGCACAGGAGCACGTCAGCCTGGATACCGATCGAGCGCAGCTCCTTCACCGAATGCTGGGTGGGCTTGGTCTTGATCTCGCCGGCGGCCTTGATATACGGCACCAGGGTGAGGTGCACGAACATGCACTTCTCCGCGCCGTGCTCGATGCGCAACTGGCGGATGGCTTCGAGGAAGGGCAGCGATTCGATATCGCCCACCGTGCCGCCGACTTCCACCAGCGCCACGTCGTAACCGCGCGTCGCCTCGTGGATGGAATGCTTGATCTCGTCGGTGATGTGCGGGATGACCTGCACCGTCGCGCCGAGGTAGTCGCCGCGGCGTTCCTTGCGGATGACCGATTCGTAAATCTTGCCGGCGGTGATCGAATTCTTGCCGGTGAGGCGGGTGCGGACGAAGCGCTCGTAGTGGCCCAGGTCCAGGTCGGTCTCGGCACCATCGTCGGTGACATAGACCTCACCGTGCTGGAAGGGACTCATGGTGCCCGGATCCACGTTGATGTACGGATCGAGCTTCATCATGGTGACGGAGAGACCGCGCGCCTCGAGAATGGAGGCAAGCGACGCCGCTGCGATGCCCTTCCCTAGGGAAGACACCACACCGCCGGTGACGAAAATCAGGGGAGTCATGCGAGCAGCCAGTGCTGGAAATCGGTATTTTACACGAATCGGAGCTGTCGTTTTACCATCAGGGAATGACCGCCCAGCCCATCCCCGCCCGTCTCGAAGCCCTTCGCGCCGTCATGGCCCGCGAAGGCGTTGCCGCCGTCGTCGTCCCCAGCGCCGACCCGCACCTGTCCGAATACCTTCCGCCACGCTGGCAGGCCCGGGAATGGCTCTCCGGCTTTACCGGATCGGCTGGCACCCTGGTCGTGACCCCTGCCGGTGGTGGCCTGTGGACCGATTCCCGTTATTTCTCCCAGGCAGAACAGGAGCTTGCCGGCAGCGGACTGCCCCTGATGCGACTCAAGGTGGCGCACACCCCCGAGCATATCGCCTGGCTGGCCGACCAGCTCGGCCCGGGCGACGTGGTCGCCGCCGCCGGCGACAGCCTGGATGTTTCGGGCGCAGAGAGCCTGGCCAGGCGGCTTGGCGCCGCCGGCGCCACCCTGCGTACCGATCTCGACCTGCCCGCCGCCATCTGGCCCGAACGCCCCGGCCGGCCTGACGCCCCCCTCTTCGTCCACGCGGCGCCATTCGCCGTCGTCGACCGCGCGGACAAACTGCGTCATGTACGCACAGCCATGCGTCGGGCGGGCGCCAGCCACCATCTGCTCTCGAGCCTCGACGACATCGCCTGGCTGACCAATCTCCGCGGCGCCGACGTCGAGTACAACCCGGTGTTCCTGGCTCACCTGCTCATCGACGACGACAGGGCCACCCTGTTCGTCGATGCCGCCAAAGTGCCGGCCGAGGTAAAGCACGCACTGGCCATGGACGGCATCGGCCTCGCCGACTACGGCACGGCGGCCTCCGCCATGGCCGCTCTTCCGGACGACGCCGTGCTCATGCTGGATCCCAGCCGCGTTGTCGTGTCGGTCCTGGAAGGCCTGCCGGCCACGGTGCGGCAGGTTCGCACCGCGCACCCGTCCACGGCACAGAAGGCGCGCAAGACGACCGAGGAGCTCGACCATGTCCGCGACGTGATGCGCCGCGACGGCGCGGCACTGGCACACGCGTTCCGCCGTATCGAAGCAGGCGTAGCTGCTGGTGAGCCATTGACCGAACTCGACGTCGACACCATCGTGCGCGAGGCCCGTGCCTCACAGAGCGGCTTCGTCGGCGAAAGCTTCTCGACGATCGCCGCGTACCAGGCCAACGGCGCGCTCCCGCATTACCGGGCGACCGAGGCGCACTTCAGCCCGCTTGCGGCCAAGGGACTGCTTCTGATCGACTCGGGCGGCCAGTACCTGGGCGGCACCACTGACATCACGCGTGTGCTCGTGCTGGGGCCGGTCACCGACGAGCAGCGACGCGACTCGACACTAGTGCTCAAGGGCATGATCGCGCTCTCCCGCGCCCGCTTTCCGAAGGGCGCCAGCGGCCCGCAACTCGATGCCCTTGCCCGTGCGCCGCTCTGGGCGGCCGGCATGGACTACGGCCACGGCACGGGTCACGGCGTGGGCTACTTCCTCAATGTGCATGAGGGCCCCCATGGCATCCGGGCTCCCAGAGCAGGTGTCGCACTGGTCCCTCTGGAGACCGGCATGATCACCTCGATCGAACCCGGCCTCTACAAGCCGGGCCGCTACGGTATCCGCCACGAAAACCTGGCCGTCGTGACCCAGGCGGACAGCACCGAGTTCGGCGACTTCTTCGCCTTCGAGACCCTCACCCTTTGCCCGTTCGACCGTCGTGGGCTCGAACCGCGGCTGCTCGAACCCTCCGAGCGGGCCTGGCTGGACGACTATCACGCCACCGTACGCGGCGCCCTGTCCCCGTTGCTGGACGGCGCCGACCGCGAATGGCTCGAGTGGCACTGCGCGCCGCTGTGAGTCCCTGATTGCCCGTACGACTGCGTAGGAGCCGATCTATCGGCGATTGGGTGCTCGCGGCAGCCTTGCCCGCTGCCGCGGGATCGCCGATGAATCGGCTCCTATAGGAATCTCGCCGGGTGATATCCACTAGCCTCAGGCTTGACCATCCACGCGACCTGACCCCATCCTGCCCGGCTACGAACGGCCTCGATACCTAATGAATACTCGTTACAACGCTGCAGACATCGAAGTCCTCAGCGGCCTTGACCCGGTCAAGCGCCGCCCTGGCATGTACACCGACACCTCGCGACCGAACCACCTGGCGCAGGAAGTCATCGACAACTCGGTCGACGAAGCCCTTGCCGGCCATGCGAAAACCATCGACGTCACCGTTTTCAACGACGGCTCGGTGGAAGTCACCGACGACGGCCGCGGCATGCCCGTGGATATCCATCCCGAAGAGGGCGTTCCCGGCATCGAGCTGATCCTCACGCGCCTGCACGCCGGCGGCAAGTTCTCGAACAAGAACTACGCGTTCTCTGGCGGCCTGCACGGCGTCGGCGTCTCGGTGGTGAATGCGCTGTCGCACAAGGTCGACGTGACCATCCGTCGCGACGGCCAGGAATACCGCATGAGCTTCGCCAATGGCGACCGCTCCAGCGAGCTCGAAGTCATCGGCACCGTCCCCAAGAAGAAGACCGGCACCACCTTGCGTTTCTGGCCGGACGCGAAGTACTTCGATACACCGAAGATCCTCGTCTCCAAGCTCAAGCACCTGCTGCGCGCCAAGGCCGTGCTCTGCGCGGGCCTTACCGTGCGCCTGCTCGATGAAGCCTCCGGCGAAACCACCGAGTGGTACTTCGAAGATGGCCTGCCCGACTATCTGCGCGGTGAGTTGCAGGGGGCGGAAGCGCTGCCGTCGGGCCTGTTCGTCAAGCATTTCGCCCGCGAGACCGATGCACTCGACGTCGCCCTCGCCTGGCTGCCGGAAGGCGACCTGGTCCAGGAAAGCTACGTCAACCTGATTCCCACCGCGCAGGGCGGCACGCATGTGAACGGCCTGCGTTCCGGCCTCACCAACGCCATCCGCGAGTTCTGCGACCTGCGCAACCTGCTGCCGCGAGGCGTGAAGCTGGCCCCGGAAGATGTCTGGGAACGCCTGGCCTTCGTACTCAGCGTGAAGCTGCAGGACGCCCAGTTCGCCGGCCAGACGAAGGAGCGCCTGTCGTCGCGCGCCGCCGCCGGCATCGTCGAGGGCGTGGTGCACGACGCCTTCAGCCTGTGGTTGAACCAGCACGTGGAAACGGGCGAGAAGATCGCCCAGCTCGCCATCGAGCGCGCTAGCGCACGCCTCAAGGCCGCCAAGCAGGTGGTTCGCAAGAAGATCACCTCGGGCCCTGCCCTGCCCGGAAAGCTCGCCGACTGCGCCTCGACCGATCTCACCCGCACCGAAATCTTCCTCGTCGAGGGTGATTCGGCAGGCGGCTCGGCCAAGCAGGCCCGTGACAAGGACTTCCAGGCGATCCTTCCGCTACGCGGCAAGATCCTCAACACCTGGGAAGTCGAATCGACCGCCGTGCTCGCATCGCAGGAAGTGCACGATCTCGCCGTGGCGATCGGCTGCGATCCCGGCAAGGACGACCTCAGCGGCCTGCGTTACGGCAAGGTGGTCATCCTCGCCGACGCGGACTCCGACGGCCTGCATATCGCCACCCTTCTCTCCGCCTTGTTCCTGAAACACTTCCCCACCCTGGTCAGCCTGGGCCATGTCTTCGTCGCCATGCCGCCGCTGTTCCGCGTGGACGTGGGCAAGCAGGTGTTCTACTGCCTCGATGAAGAAGAAAAGCGCCTGATGCTGGAGAAGGTCGAGCGTGAAAAGATGAAGGGCGCCGTGAGCGTCACGCGCTTCAAGGGTCTGGGCGAGATGAATCCCGCGCAGTTGCGCGAGTCCACCGTCCATCCGGATACGCGTCGCCTGGTGCAGCTCACCATCGAAGCCGACGATGGCACCGCCAAGCTCATGGACATGCTTTTGGCCAAGAAGCGCGCAGGCGACCGCAAGCAGTGGCTGGAAGACAAGGGCGACCTGGCCACCCTCGAGGTTTGAGGCTGGCGGGCTCTTGTGGGAGCCGATTCATCGGCGATTGGGTGCTTGCGACGCCCTGGCCCGCTGCCGCGGGATCGCCGATGAATCGGCTCCTACAAAAAAAAGGCGGGCACAAAAAAAACCGGCGCGAGCCGGTTTTTTTCGTCAACAACCATGCTCTCAACGACGCGAACGAATCGCCGTGATCAGCGCACGCGTTGCCCCGTCGAACTGCGACAGATCACCGGCGTCCTTGTCGTTCGACAGCGAGGGGTAGATCTGCTTGGCGATGACCTTGCCCAGCTCCACGCCCCACTGGTCGAATGCATTGATACCCCACAGGTGACCGAGCAGGAATACCTTGTGTTCGTACAGCGCGATCAGCGCACCCAGCGAATGCGGGGTGAGCGAGTCGAGCATGAACACGGTGCTCGGGCGGTCGCCCTTGAACGTGCGCTGCGCGGCGAGGGCATGACGCTCTTCGTCCGTGCCTGTCTTCGCTTCGGCCAGGGCTTCTTCGTACGTCTTGCCCAGTGACAGCGCGGCCGCCTGCGCAAGCAGGTTCGACGTCAGCACGTCCTGGTTCTCGCGCAGCGGATGCGCCGGCTTGACCAGACCGATGAACTCCAGCGGCACGATATCGGTGCCCTGGTGCAGCGCCTGGAAATAAGCGTGCTGCGCGTTCGTGCCGATGCTGCCCCAGACCACCGGGACGCTCGCCTGCTTCACTTCGCTGCCATCGCTCGGATGCACATGCTTGCCGAGGCTTTCCATCTCCAACTGCTGGAGGTAGGACGGCAGGTCCACGAGCGAATCCACATAGGGAATCACAGCACGGCTGGTGGTACCGAGGATGTTGCGGTTCCAGATCTCGGCGATGGCAAGCAGTACCGGGAGGTTGTCCTTCCATTCCGCACTACGGAAATGGTCGTCCGTTTCGGCGGCGCCGGCGAGCAGGTCGCGGAAGCCCTTCATGCCGATGGCGAACGCAATGGACGCGCCCACTGCCGACCACAGCGAATAACGACCGCCGACGTAGTCCCACATCGGAAGTACCTGCGAGGCACCCCACTTGTGTACGGCTTCGTCGTTGGAGCTTACGGCGATGAAATGCTTCGAGGCCTTCGCCTCGTCACCGCCCTCGGCCTTGAGGATCCAGTTGCGGAACACGCCGCCGTTGAGCAGCGTTTCCTGCGTGTTGAAGCTCTTGGACACCAGGATGACCAGCGTGCGCGCCGGATCCAGTACCTTCATCAGGTCCGTCGCGGCCTGGCCGTCGACGTTGGTGAGGAAGTGGCTCTTGATGCCATCGACGTGGAACTGCTCGAGCGCATGCACGGCCAGGCGCGGGCCCAGATCCGAACCACCGATGCCGATGTTCACGACGTCGGTGACCCGACCGATCAGGCCGACCGACTCGCCTTCGCCCTTGTGCACGGCGTTGACGAGCGTTTCCATCTTGTCGAGCGCATCGGCGACTTCCTTGCGGACATCGGCCGGTGCTGCCGGATTGCGCGATGAGCCACCGCGCAAGGCGGTGTGCAGCACGGCGCGGTCTTCCGACGTGTTGATGTGCTTGCCTTCGAACATCGCATCGCGCGCGGCTTTCCAGCCGGTGCTTTCGATGTACTCGCCAACCGCATCGAGCGCGGCGACGTCGAGCTTCTGGCGGGAGGCGTCGAGAAGGATCGGACCCATGCGTCGGCGCAGGCGCTCACCGCGGGCTTCGTCCTGGACGAGCGCGCGGAGGTTGGTGGCGGCGAGACGGGAGGCGTGCTCCTCGAAGGAGGGCAGACGGTCGTGCTTTGATTCCATGGCTTCCACTTGGCGGCGACGGAGAGGGGAATCCCGATCTTACCGCAGTGCAGCGTAGGCGGATTGCAAAAATCAGACGATGTAGGAGCGGACCGCCGGCACCGATGAGGTTCAAAGCCTCATTCGGTGCCGGGGAAAGCCTGAGGGTTCGCGGACAAGTCCGCTCCTACAACGCAGGCTGCTTACGCAGCCTGCTTGGGAATCGAATGGTTCGTATGCGTGATGCGGTTGTTCGCGTCGACGTAGACCAGGTCCGGCTGGTACTTGGCCATCTCGGCCTCGGACAGGCCGACGAAGGCGGCGATGATCACCAGGTCGCCGGTGGACACGCGGCGCGCGGCGCTACCGTTCACGGAGATGATGCCCGAGCCCTCTTCCGCACGCAGCGCGTACGTGACGAAGCGTTCGCCGTTGCTGATGTTCCAGGCATGGATCTGCTCGTACTCGCGGATACCCGCGGCGTCGAGCAGGTTGCCGTCGATGGCGATCGAACCTTCGTAGTTCAGCTCGGCGTGAGTCACCGTGGCCCGGTGGATCTTGCACTTGAGCATGTTGAGGTGCATGGCGGTCTCTGGAGTTTGGCGGTTACAAAAACGCCCATTCTAACGGAGGGTTGCCCGCTCCGTCGCATGGGCTTCCTCTGTCGGTGCGCTTTATGGGGGACGACGCCCGGAAACGCAAGTCCCCGTTCGTGAAGGGATTCAGTCGAAAGGCAGGTTGTCGATCAGGCGGGTCGCGCCCAACCGGGCGGCAACCAGCGCCACCAGGCCTTCCCGCTCGTCCGGAGCCGGCTCGGCAAGGTCTTCGGCACGGCGGATGGCCAGGTAATCCGGCACGAAGCCGGCGCGCTCCAGCCGGGCCTTGGCGGCCTGCTCCAGCGCCTGCCAGTTATGCCCCTGGCGAAAGAGCTCACGGGTCTGCTGCAGCGTCGAGTAGATCTGCGGCGCGCGGGCCCGTTCCTGGGGCGAGAGGTACTGGTTGCGTGAGCTCATGGCCAGGCCATCCTCTTCACGCAGGGTCGGTCCCGACATGACCTTCACCGGCAGGGAGAGGTCCCGGACCATCCGCTCGATCACCTTGAGCTGCTGGAAGTCTTTCTGGCCAAACACGGCGAGGTCCGGCTGGACCAGGCTGAAAAGCTTGGCAACCACGGTGGCTACGCCGTCGAAATGACCCGGACGATGAGCACCTTCCAGGGTTTCGGTCAGGTCGGGCACGTGGATGCTCACGCTGGAGGCCGCGCCGAACGGATAGAGCGTCGAGACCTCCGGCGCGAACAGGATGTCGCACTCCGCCTCGGCGAGTCCGGCCTGGTCCTGGGCCAGGGTGCGGGGATAGCGCTCGTAGTCCTCGCCCGGGCCGAACTGGGTCGGATTGACGAAGACGCTGGCGATCACACGGTCGGCGCGGGCACGGGCCAGCTTCAGCAGCGAATAATGCCCGGCGTGGAGGTTGCCCAGGGTCGGCACGAAGCCGACGTTCAGGCCAGCACTGCGCCAGCCGCGAACAGTGGCGCGAAGTGCAGCGGCATCGGTAACGGTCTGCATGGGGAGCCCTCAGCTGAAACTGTGTTCGACGCCGGGGAAGCGCTGTTCACGCACGTCCGCGACGTAGGCGCCAATGGCAGCCTGGATGGAATCGCGTCCAGCGAGGAAATCCTTGGAAAACTTCGGTCGTTTACCCGGTGTCAGGCCGAGCAGGTCGTAGACGACCAGCACCTGGCCGTCGCAGTCGATACCCGCCCCGATCCCGATGACGGGGATGGACAGCTCAGCCGTGATGCGTGCCGCCAGCGCCGAGGGGACGCATTCGAGAACGAGCAGGTCGGCACCGGCGGCTTCGACCGCCCTCGCATCGGCAAACAGCTTGTCGGCGGTGTCCTGGGTCTTGCCCTGGACCTTATAGCCGCCGAACTTGTTCACCGACTGGGGGGTGAGGCCCAGGTGGCTGCACACCGGGATATCACGCTCGGCCAGGGCGGAGATGACCTCGCAGATGCGACCGGCGCCCTCGATCTTGACCATGGCCGCACCGCCCTGCCCGATCAGCCGCGCAGCGGCTTCCATCGCCGTGGGAACGTCACGGTCACTCATGAACGGCAGGTCGGCGACCAGCAGCGTGGCCGACAGGCCGCGTGCCGTCGCAGCGGTGTGATAGACCATCTCGTCGACGGTCACCGGCAAGGTGCTCGAACGTCCTTGCACCACCATGCCCAGCGAATCGCCGACCAGAGCTACGTCGACACCGGCGGATTCCAGTTGGGCAGCGAAACTCGCGTCGTAGGCGGTGAGCATCACGATCTTCCGGCCTTCGGCTTTCATCGCCTTCAGACCCGGCACGGTCACCGGCTTTCGCGCCGGCGCGCTCGTTTTTTCCACGTACACGCTGTGTCGCCTCGTTGGGTGAAACGGGAATTGTCCGCCTTGATGAGCGCTAGCTCAACCAAGACTCACGAAAGCGGTATGCAGCCTTGGGTATCTATCTTCCCGAGCAGGTCGCTTACGCGCCCCACACCGGGCAACTCCGCATTGGCGGCGATATCGGCCAGGGGCATCAGCACGAAGGCGCGCTCGGCAATGCGCGGGTGCGGCACGCTCAGGCGTTCGTTGTCGATCACGTCGTCACCGTAGGCCAGCAGGTCGAGGTCCAGCGTCCGCGGCCCCCAGCGCTCGCCATCGCGAATACGACCGAAGGCACGCTCGGTCGCCAACAAGGCATCCAGAAGCTCCAGCGCCGGCAAACTCGTCTCGACAGCGATGGCCGCGTTGATGAAGTCGGGCTGCGCCACAGGCCCCCAGGGGGCCGTGCGGTAGAACCGCGAGCGCGCCGCGACAGCCACACCGGGCAACACGTCCAGGGCGGCGATCGCGGCATCGAGCCGTTCGCGCACTTCACCCAGGTTGCCGCCCAGTCCGATCAGGGCACGAACGATCACGCGCCGCCCGAATCGCCCTTGCCGCGACCACCGGGCTTGCGCCGACGGCGGCGCTTGCGCGCAGGCGCCGTGGCTGCAACGGTGGTTTCGTGCACGGGAACGCCACCGCCACCGAGTGCTGCCGCGAGCATCTCCGGCGGCAGCTGCTGCGCGTGCGCCCACCATTCACCAAGCTCACGCATGCGCTCGGATTCGTGCGCACGCAGGAGGAGGAAGTCGAACGCCGCGCGGAAACGCGGATGCGACATCAGGCGGAACACACGCTTGCGATGGATCTGCTCGAAGCGGGGCTGGAGCGACCAGATTTCTTCCATCGTGAAGGTAAAGCGGCGCGGAATAGCGACGCGCTGGCATTGCTCGCCCACCACGTGCACGGCAGCGCGCTGCCAGGCTTCATTGATGTCGAAACCCTGGGCAATCCAGCCGTGCGCCTGATCACGCACCTCACCCCACAGCAGCACGGCATAGAGGAAGGCCGGGGTGACCGACTTGCCTTCGGCGATACGGGCATCGGTATTGGCCAGGCCCTGCTCGACCAGCGCACGGAGCGCCTGGTCGCCGCGCTCGAGCGCGCGTGCGGTGGCCGGAAAGAGGAACTTCAGGAGGCCGCAGGCTTCGAGCATCCGGAAGCTCTTCAGTCCGTGACCGGCAAGGAAGAGTTTCAGCGACTCGTCGAACAATCGGGCCGGCGCGGCCTCGCCCAGCAGGTGACCCAGCGAGGCGAACGGCGCCAGGGCTTCCTTGTCGATGGTGAAGCCCAGCTTGGCGGCGAGACGCGCCGCGCGAAGCATGCGCACGGGATCTTCGCGATAGCGCAGGTCGGGGTCACCGATCAGTCGCATGGTCTTGTCTTCGAGATCCTGCATGCCGCCGACGTAGTCGCGCACGCTGAAGTCCGAGATGTCGTAATAAAGGGCGTTGACGCGGAAGTCGCGGCGGACGGCGTCTTCCTCGATCGTCCCCCAGATATTGTCGCGAACGATCCGGCCGTCGACGATGTGGCGGTCGCCCTCACCCCCCGTGCCGTCCTCACCCGTGCCACGGAAGGTGGCCACCTCGATGATCTCCGGCCCAAAGACGACGTGGGCCAGCCGGAAGCGGCGGCCGATCAGGCGGCAATTGCGGAACAGCCCCTTGACCTCGTCCGGGGTGGCGTTCGTCGCCACGTCGAAGTCTTTCGGGTGACCGCCTAGCAAGAGGTCGCGCACGGCACCGCCGACCAGGTAGGCCGCGAACCCCGCGTCGTGCAGACGATAGAGGACGCGCAGCGCGGCCTTGCTGATGTTCTTGCGGGAAATGGAGTGGTGTTCGCGCGGGATGACGCTGAGCGTCGGCGCAACCTCATTCCTGGTTTCGGGATTCAAGCGGTCGTGGTCCTGGCGGGCGCGGTGGCGTCCTTCAAGTGGGAAATGTAACGAATTAGACCCCGGCCGACGAGCCTGCAAAAAACCGTTGCCCGGCTCCGGGATTTCGCTATACTAGCGCGCTTCGTACCCCACGTACGACCTGCTCCCTTCGTCTAGTGGTCTAGGACACTGCCCTCTCAAGGCGGGAACACGAGTTCGAACCTCGTAGGGAGCACCACTTTTCCTCTTTCGGCGCCCATTCTTCGCATGACCTTTGTCGTCACTGACAACTGCATCAAGTGCAAGTACACGGATTGCGTCGAGGTTTGCCCGGTGGATGCCTTCCACCAGGGCCCAAACTTCCTGGTGATCAATCCGGACGAGTGCATCGACTGCACCCTGTGCGAGCCGGAATGCCCGATCAACGCGATCTACCCCGAGGACGACGTCCCCGCGGGTCAGGAAGTGTTCGTCGCGCTGAATGCCGAGCTCGCCAAGGCCTGGCCGGTCATTACCGAGCGCAAGGACGGCCTCCCGGACGCCAAGGAATGGGAAGGCAAGCCGGGCAAGATCGACCTGCTCGAGCGCTGATCCACCCCCGAACATCACGAAAAAACGGCCTCACGGCCGTTTTTTTGCTTTTGTAGGAGCCGATTCATCGGCGATAGGGTGCTTGCCAGAACCCTGCCCGCTGCCGCGGGTTCGCCGATGAATCGGCTCCTACCAACAGCTGCGCTTCGTTTTCAGAGTTACCCATAAAAAACGCCGCCTCGAGGGCGGCGTTTTTTATGCAGCGGCTAGCAGGCTTACTTGCTGCCCATCCGCGACTTCAGCGCGTCGACCACGCGACGGACGCCATCGGCGTCGCCCTGGGCACGGACTTCGCTGCCGGTGCCGCTCGGATTGATGGTCAGCACGACCGTGTGGCTCGCGCCCTGCGCCGAGGCCGGGGCGTCCTTGGCGTCCTGGTTTGCGTCCTTGCCACCACCGAACATGCGGCGGAACAGGCCCGGACGGGCTTCCGGACGGCCAGGCTTCGCGGCGATCTGGTAGGTATGGTTGGTGTCGTCGTGCGAGATCACGCTACCCAGGTCGCCCTGGGCCAGCTGTTCGCCGATGCGCTTGTAGGCGGTCTCGACATCGTCAGCCAGGATGAAGCCGTCGGAGACCGGCGCGGCGTTGGTTGCAGCGGCATTGGCCGCCGCGGCACCCGAGCCCACTTCCGGAATCACCAGAGCGGCGCTCGTCGACGGCGTATCCAGGCCCGGCGGAATCTCGAGCGGAGCTTCCTGCTGGGCACGATCCCAGTCCTTCTTCGAGCGGAACGCACCGCAACCGGACACCAGCAGGGCGGAAAGAATCAATGCCGGGACGACCAGCGCGTACGAGGTTTTCTTCATGAACTCGGGTTCCGTTGAATAAGGTTGCTTCAGGCAGCGGACGACAATGGTGCCAGAGCGGCGAGCGTTTCGCGCACCCTGTCCAGCGCCGGGCCCGCTTCCAGCTCGACCAGGGGCAGCCGTGGAGCGGCCGAACCGAGCCCCAGGGCAGCCAGACCGGCCTTGACCGGGATGGGGTTCGGCGCACAGTTGAGCGCGTCGATCAGCGGGGCCAGCCGTGCCGATTCCCTCGCAGCCCGCTCCGGGTCGCCCGAACGGGCGGCATCGCAGAGGGCGCGGAAGGCTTCGGGCACAAGATTGGCCACGACCGAAATGGTTCCGGCAGCGCCCGCCAGCATGGCCTGTGGGGCCGAGCCGTCGTCACCGCTGAGGTAGACGAAATCCGGACGAATAAGTTCCGCGAGGGCGCGAATGCGCTCGGCGTCGCCCCGGGCTTCCTTGATGCCGATGATGCCCGGATGGTCGCGCAGTACCGCCACGGTCTCCGGCGCGATGTCGCAGCCGGTGCGCGGGGGCACGTTATAGAGGATGACCGGCAGGCCGCCCTCATCCGCCACGGCGAGGAAATGCCGGCGCATGCCTTCCTGGGTCGGGCGAACGTAGAACGGCGCGACCACCAGGGCCACGTCCGCACCCAGGGTCTTCGCGAGGCGTGTGGTGGCAATGGTTTTCGCGGTACCCGCCTCGCCGGTGCCGGCGATGACGGGAATGCGGTGGTTCACGTGCTTCACGGCGAAGCCGAGCAGCCGCTCGAATTCGTCGTGCTCGAGAAAGTGGGACTCGCCCGTGGACCCGGCGACCACGACAGCCTGGGTGCCACCGGCGATCTGCTGGTCGAGCAGTCGGCCGAACGCGTCTAGATCGAGGGAGCCGTCGTCGGCGAACGGCGTCGCCAGCGCGGTGATACTTCCGGAGATGTCCAAGGTGAAACCCGTTGAGTTACCAGCCGTTCGCATGTTACCGGGGCACCTGCGGCGAGTCCATTCGGGGCGTGCACCCATCATTCCATGCGGAGTGTCTTGCTAGCGTGCGACGGGGCCAAGTAAGCTCGGGCCCGTAGCGACGCCCTGCGCCCCGCGGGTCGCGCCATCGGTAGTCGAGCCTTGAATCGTTCCGCAGTACGCAGCACCACCACCGACAACCAGCTCCTCATCTCGACGCTGTCGCCGGCACACCGCGCCCCGATCCTCGCGCTGGCCAAGCGCATCGCGGATTCCGGCTGCAACATGGCCGACGCCCGCGTCTCCACGATCGGCAACGACACCTCCGTGATGCTGCTCGCCTCCGGCGCCTGGGACGCCGTCGCCAAGCTGGAAACGGCGCTGGGCAAGCTCGCCCGCGACGAAGAGCTACAGATTGTCCATTACCGCACCACGCCGCGGGAGCCCACCTCGCACCTGCTGCCTTACCTGGTCGAAGTGATCGCCGCCGACCGGCCCGGCATCCTGGTCAAGATCATCGAGTTCTTCTCGCGCCGCGACATCAGCGTCGAGCAGCTCACCTCCATGCGTTATCAGGCCATGCAGACCGGCGCCGAAATGTTCCAGGCGCAGATCACCATCGGCATTCCGTCGGAGACGCATATCGCCGCCTTGCGCGACGATTTCCTCGAGTTGTGCGATGGCCTCAATCTCGACGCCATCATGGACCCCGTGAAGTTCTGACCCAAGGGAAGACAAACCTACGCATGATCGGCAAGGGCAAGAAGCTACCCAAACTCGAAGGCGCGCTGGGCGATGGCACGAGCCTGTCGCTGGCCTCCCTCCACGGCAAGTGGGTCGTGGTCTTCTTCTACCCGAAGGACAACACGCCAGGCTGTACGAACGAGGCGAAGGACTTCCGCGATCTCTACGGACAATTCCAGGCCCGAAACGCCGAAGTCATCGGCGTGTCCCGCGACTCCGTGCGTTCGCATGCGAACTTCGCGACCAAACACGAACTGCCCTTCCCACTTGTCTCCGATGCCGACGAGGCCTGGTGCCAGGCCTTCGACGTCATCCATGAGAAGGTGCTGTATGGCAAACGCTACCTCGGCGTGGTCCGCAGCACGTTCCTGATCGACCCCAACGGCAAGCTCGCCGCGGAATGGCGTGGGATCAAGATCCCCGGCCACGCACGAGCCGTTCTCGAGAGTGTTCCCACCGCGTGACGGATACCGCGTCATGCGGCTCCTCCCCCCGGCCGTCGCCGTGCGGCCGGTATTGCAACCTCTGCAAGAGGTCACTTCCGTATGACCGGAAGCAAGCGCATCTACGCCCTCGACACCAACGTGCTGCTGCACGACCCGACATCGCTGTTCCGCTTCGAGGAGCACGACGTCTTCATACCAATGACGGTGCTGGAGGAACTGGACGACAAGAAGAAAGGCGGCTCGGAAGTTTCGCGCAATGGCCGCCAGGTAAGCCGTTTCCTCAATGAACTGATCGAACACGGCGGCGGCGATGGCATCCGCAACGGCGTGGAACTGATCAACCCGCAGGGCATCAAGCTCAAGCGTGGTGCCGTGGGTCGGCTGTTCTTCCAACAGCGCACGGGCCACGGCAACGGCAAGGCCGACAACCAGATCCTGGCCGCCGTCATCGATCTACGCGACCAGTATCCCGACCGGCCGGTCATCCTCGTCTCCAAGGACATCAACCTTCGGATCAAGGCGTCGATCTACGGCATCACCGCCGAAGATTACGAGAACGACCGCGCGCTGGATGACTTCGCCCTGCTCTTTACCGGCTCGGACGAGCTCCCCGAAGACTTCTGGACACGGCATCCGGAACTGCGCTCCTGGAACGAGCGTGGCCGCACGTTCTATGAAGTGGACATGCTCGAGGAAGAAAACTGGTACGCCAACGAATGCCTGTACATGCCCGGCGAGAACGATGTCGAGCTGCGCGTACTGGAAATTCGCGGCGATGAGGAGAACCGCAAGGCAAAACTCGTCCTGCTCGACGATCACACGCATGCCGCGCACGGCGTGTGGGGCATCGCGGCGCGCAATCGCGAACAGAATTTCGCGATGAACCTGCTGATGGATCCCGACGTCGACTTCGTCACCCTGCTGGGCACGGCCGGTACCGGCAAGACCCTGCTCGCGCTCGCGGCAGGCCTGGCCCAGGTGATGGACCAGCAGCGCTATCGCGAAATCATCATGACCCGCGCCACGGTCTCGGTCGGCGAAGACATCGGCTTCCTGCCGGGTACCGAGGAGGAGAAAATGACGCCGTGGATGGGCGCCCTGACGGATAACCTCGAAGTACTCGCCAATCCGGAGGAAGGCGGTTCCTGGGGTCGCCAGGCAACCAACGACCTGCTCGCGTCACGCGTGAAGATCCGTTCGCTGAACTTCATGCGTGGCCGCACCTTCCTCAGCCGCTATCTCATCATCGACGAGGCCCAGAACCTCACACCGAAGCAGATGAAGACCCTGATCACGCGCGCCGGCCCAGGCACGAAGATCGTCTGCCTGGGCAACGTCGAGCAGATCGACACGCCGTACCTGACGGAGACCACATCGGGCCTCACCTACGCGGTGGACCGCTTCAAGATGTGGGCCCACTCGGGGCACATCACGCTCAAGCGCGGCGAGCGGTCGAGACTGGCCGATTTCGCTTCCGAAGCGTTGTAAGCAGCAGCAAAAGCGCGGGTAGCGATGCCCGCGCTTTTTTACCGGATAGCTCGCTGCGCGAGCTCATGCTCTTAATGTAGGAGCCGATTCATCGGCGAAAGCCAACGGAGCGGTAACGCCGTAAGCCTGTCACCGCCTATGACGCGGGTTGCACTGGAGAGCCGCGAGGGGCAAGGCCCTTGGGGCCGCAGGCGCGGCTCTTCGAGACGGGCCGTAGCACCGCGTTCGCATTCCATGTGAACTGAGCGGCCCTCAGCTTATGCGGCCCCAAGGGCCTTACCCCTCGCGGCACCAAACGTCGAAGTTCGTTGTGGTCGAGAGCGCACCGCCGACAAACATGCCGCGCGCCCGCTATCGTAGGAGCCGATTCATCGGCGAACGCTCTTGCCTTACAGCTATCCTTTCGCGATGACCAAGACCGTCAAAGCCAAAGCCAAACCCAACACCCTGACCATCGCCGGCTCAGACTCCGGCGGCGGCGCAGGCATCCAGGCTGACCTCAAGACCTTCCACGCGCGCGGTACGCACGGGCTCACCGCGCTCACCGCGGTGACGTCGCAGAACACCCGCGGCGTCACCGCGGTTCATACCCTGCCCCTTGCGCACATTCGCAGCCAGATCGATGCGGTGTTCGATGACTTCCCTATCGCGGCGGTGAAAACCGGCATGCTCGGCAGTGCGGCAGTGACCCGGCTGGTGGCGAAGGAAATGCGTGTGCGCAAGCCAACGTGGCTGGTAGTGGATCCCGTGATGATCGCCACCAGCGGTGCACGCCTGCTCGACGACGATGCGATCGAAGCGATGGTGACCCGCCTGATCCCGCTGGCTGACGTGCTTACGCCGAACCTGCCCGAAGCCGAAGCCCTGCTTGGTCGCCCCCTGGGGCGTGACATGGACGCAGTGGGTGCTGACTTGCTCGCCCTCGGCGCACGTGCCGTGTTGTTGAAAGGCGGCCACGGAAAAGGCCGCCAGGTGGTCGACCGTTTTTACGACGCGAGGGGCGTGATTGAAGTTCGGCACCCTCGCCTGCCCATCGAGGGTCATGGCAGCGGCTGCACCCTGGCCTCGGCCGTGGCGGCGGCCCTGGCTCGGGGCAAATCGCCGCATGTGGCTGCCCGCGAGGCGATTGCCTGGGTGAACAAGGCCTTCCAGCGCGCCTGGAAGCCCGGTGGCGGCGCGGTTCATGTGCTTGGGCATTAAGGCCGGAGTATCCTAGGCGCGTTGATACAGGCCGCGCGCGGCCCTACGTATCGCTTGTCCTGGTCGAGTCCAACCCATGAATTTCCTCGGGCCCCGCTTCATCGTCCTGTATGTGCTGATCCTGTTCACGCTCTGCGTGTTGCTGGTGCATCTGCGCGGACGCTCACGCCTGCGCTTCGATCGCCAGCTGGTCGATCACTCGGCCATCTTCGCGCCGTACAACCTGCTGATGTACGCCTTCTCCGCCGTGCCAGCGCGGCCGATCCTGGATCGCGCCGGATTCCCGCAGCTCGATCTGCTGCAGGGCAACTGGGAGAAGATCCGCGAAGAAGCCATGCACCTGTTCGACGAGGGCTTCATCCGCTCCGCGGAAAAGCACAGCGATGCCAGCTTCAACTCGTTCTTCAAGCAGGGCTGGAAGCGTTTCTATCTGAAATGGTACGGCGAGCCGCTGGCCTCGGCCGAGGCGCTCTGCCCGGAAACGGTGAAGCTGCTCAACGCCATCCCGAGCGTGAAGGCGGCAATGTTTGCCCTGCTTCCGCCGGGTAGCAAGCTCAATCCGCACCGCGATCCGTTCGCCGGCTCGCTGCGCTACCACCTGGGACTGATCACGCCGAACTCGGACGACTGCCGCATCTTCGTCGACGGCGAAATGCACGCGTGGCGCGACGGCAAGGACGTCGTGTTCGACGAGACCTACGTGCACTGGGCCGAGAACCGCACGGACCAGACCCGCGTGATTCTGTTTGCCGACGTCGAGCGCCCTTTGAAGAGCCGCCTTATGACCGGCATCAACAAGCGCGTCGGCGCCTTCATGGGCTCGATCACCGCATCGCCGAATGATGACGAAAGCAGCGAACAGGTCGGCTTCGTCAATCGCATGTTCGCGATGAACAACCGCGGGCGCGACCGCACACGGAAGTTCAAGAAAGCGAATCCGAAGCTGTTCCGCGTGATCAAGTACATCGGCATCGTGCTGATGATCTGGCTGATCTTTCTGGCGCCGTACCCCTTCTTTCGCGGCAACAACTGATGCCATGACGCGACTCGCCTTCGGTGCGTGGACGTCGCGGCGCAGAGCCTTCGGCGTGGCGCGGTGAGGCGCAGAGCTTTCGGCCTTGCGGGGTGAGGCGCAGAGCCTTCGGTGCCCACCCTCGCTGCTCAGACAGGTCCTCCGCGCTTCGTACCGGAAAGTCCGCTGCGCGGACCATGTTTCTATTGGCCTACGGCCGCTCCACTTGTGCGGAACTCGCCTCGAGGGTGGGCACCGAAGACTCTTCCCATCCCTGAGGTTCGTGCGGTCGAGCCGACGAAGCAACGCCGCTTCGGCGGCTGGTTCGTCGCCATCGTCAAGCGGCCAACTCAAGCACGCCGAGCGCGATCGCCCGCGCGAGGATGCGCGGCGGCAAGGAATGCGCTCACCGATCTGGAATGTCCGTACCACCACGACTGCCGTACCGGCCTCTGGCGGACACACCCACGCCAACGGCTCTCCGTCCGGTTGACCGTATCGTCGTGAGAGACCTTGGTGTCCACCCTCGAGGCGAGTTCCGCACAAGTGGAGCGGCCGTAGGCCAATAAGAACATGGTCCGCGTAGCGGACTTTCCGGTACGGAACGCGGAGGACCTGTCTGAGCAGCGAGGGTGGACACCAAGGTCTCCCCGCGAGACGCCCAAGTGTACGAGGCGACGGCGAAGCCGAGCCCGCGAGGCCGAAGGCGAGCCATGCGCGAGGTGCGAGGTGCGAAAGAATGTCCGACCTGACAGCCACGATGATCCAAAAAAAAGACCCCGCATTGCTGCAGGGTCTCTCTTCACCACCTGGCGAACGACTTACGCCGTAGCGCGGAGCCGCTCGACGATCGCGTCGCCGAAGGTATCCGTGGTACCGGTGCCGCCAACGTCCGGCGTCGTACGGTCGCGGGCTTCCATCACGTCGCGGATGGCGGCGCGCAGGCGCGTGGCCTTGGCGACCATGTCGAGGTGGTCGAGCATGTCCGCGGCAGCGAGCAGCAGCGCGCACGGGTTGGCCTTCTTCTGGCCGGCGATATCCGGAGCGGAGCCGTGGACGGCTTCGAAGATCGCCGCGTCCTTGCCGATGTTGGCACCCGGCGCGAGACCCAGGCCGCCGACGAGACCGGCGCAGAGGTCGGAGAGGATGTCGCCGAACAGGTTCGTCGTGACGATCACGTCGAACTGGTACGGGTTCATCACCAGCTGCATGCAGGCGTTGTCGACGATCATTTCGCCGAACTCGATGTCCGGGTAGTCCTTCGCCACTTCGCGCGCCACCGTCAGGAACAGGCCCGACGAGGTCTTCATGATGTTGGCCTTGTGCACCGCCGTGACCTTCTTGCGACCCTTCTTGCGGGCCATCTCGAAGGCGTACTTGCAGATGCGCTGCATGCCCGGGCGGGTGTTGCGGATCATCGAGGTGGCGACTTCGGAATCACCCTCACCCGTGGTGGTCTGGCCTTCGGCCAGGTACGCACCCTCGGTGTTTTCACGCACCGTGATGATGTCGATGTTCTCGTAACGCGCCTTCGTGCCCGGGAAGCTGATCGCCGGACGGACGTTGGAGTAGAGGTCGAACTTGCGACGCAGGGTCACGTTGATCGAGGTGAAGCCACCGCCGATCGGCGTGGTCAGCGGGCCCTTCAGCGCGACCTTGTGTTCGGCGATCTTGTCGATCGTGTTCTGCGGCAGGAGATCGCCATGCTTCTCGAGGGCAACCACGCCCGCGTCGACGTAATCGTACTTCAGACCGCAGTCGAGGGCGTCGAGAACGCGAATGGTCGCGTCCATGATCTCGGGGCCGATGCCGTCGCCGGGGATCACGGCAATCGTCTTGCTCATGGGGATAACTCCTGAAGGGAAGCGGGTCGCATGCGGCGCCAAAGGCGCGCGCGGGGAGAAAAATCGCCCAATTATCGGCGATCCGACCCACTTCCTTCAAGGATGCCGCCCCGACCGGAGCGGCATGGACGCAATTCAGGCCGCCGGGTGGTCCGCGCAGGCTTCGGCGTCGGTGGCCACCTCGCCTTCCAGCGAGTCGAGGAAATCGACTGCGCGGCGCAGATGGGGGATCACGATGGAGCCGCCGACCACGAGGCCCACGCTGAAGACTTCGAAGAATTCATCGCGGTTGACTCCCGCTTCCTTGCACTGGGCGACGTGGTAGCTGATGCAGTCGTCGCAGCGCAGGACCATCGAGGCAACCAGGCCGAGCATCTCCTTGGTCTTCACGTCCAGGGCGCCCGCACGGTACGTCTGGGTGTCCAGGGCAAAGAATCGGCGGACGACCTGGTTGTCCTCACCGAGGATGCGCTCGTTCATTCGCTTGCGAAACGCGGTGAACTCTTCGACGCGGTTATCGCCCATCAGTGCGCTGCCTCGAGGATTTCGGCCAGGCGGCCGCTACGGTCGGCTGCCGAGAGGTCGTCGAAGCCGCCCACGTGCGTGCCGTTGATGAAGATCTGCGGCACGGTGCGGCGGCCACCGCTCTTTTCGAGCATGAGGTCACGCTGGGCCGGATCCATGTCGATGCGAACCTCGTTCCACTCCAGGCCCCTGGCCTTGAGGAGGTTCTTGGCGGCGACGCAGTAAGGGCACACCGCGGTGGAATAGATGGTGATATCGGGGGTGGACATGGAGGGGGATGCTCCGGAAACGAATAGCCAAAAGATGGCGTCGCAGGGCGAATTTTGCAAGACGGGCGAACCCCGCCCCGCCGGCGCGGTCAAAGGCGATCGGACTCCCACGGCTGTGGAAGTTATCTATCCGTTTGGTGATGGTATCGTCCCCGACCTATGCGCACGCCCCTGCCCCGCCTCGCCCTGCTCGCTGCCAGCACCCTGGTCACCTTCGCCGTGGGTGCCCAGGACAACGTGCGCCTGCCCGACCTGGGCAGCTCCGCAGCCGGCCTCCTGAGCCCGCGCGAGGCGAATGAGTACGGCGACCAGATGCTCCGCCAGATGCACACCCTCGGGCTCACCGTGGACGATGCCCTGGTCGACCAGTACATCAACGACCTCGGCTTCCGGCTGGTCGCCGCCAGCGACCGGCCGAAGGACCACTTCCAGTTCTTCATCGTCAACGACAGCCAGATCAACGCCTTCGCGGCGCCGGGTGGCTACATCGGAGTGAACGCCGGACTGATCGACATCACCACCAGCGAGAGCGAGCTGGCGGGCGTGATCGCGCACGAAATCGGCCATATCACCCAGAACCACCTCTATCGCGCCTTCGAGGACTCCAAGAAGAACGCCCCGCTCATGGCCCTGGTGTTGCTCGGCGCGATCGCCGCCGGCGCGGGTGGCGGGGCCGGTGACGCCGCCCCGGCGGTTCTCATGGGGGGCCAGGGCCTGATCATGCAGCGGCAGATCAACTTCACCCGAAAGGACGAGATCGAGGCCGATCGCACCGGCATCCAGACCCTGGCCAATGCCGGCTACGACCCGGAAGCCATGGCCGAGTTCTTCGGGCGCATGCAGGACACCCTGCGCGTGGGCGAGGACGAAGAGGCGCTGCCGTCGTTGCTGCTGACCCATCCGGTCACCCTGGAGCGCATCAGCGATGCCAAGGGACGCGCACGGGCGATCGAGCAGCGCAACGCCGGCAAACCGCGCCAACCCACCCTGGACAAGGCTTCCTGGGAGAAGAGCACGGCACCCGTGCTTTTCGTCAAGGACAACACCCAGCTGGCCCCGAATCGCAACAAGATCGTTCCCGATAGTGCTGGCGACACCTACGCCCTGATGCGCGAACGCATCCGCGTGCTCTCCAGCGATGCCCGCAAGCTCGCGGATATCTACGCCACCAACCTCAAGCGCAAGGACTTCGACACGGCGGCGAACCGTTACGGCTACGCGATCGCCCTTATCCGCAGCGGCCACGGCATGCAGGCGGCGGAGCAGATCCAGCCCCTGCTGGTCAGCCAGCCGGCCAGCGTGGTGCTGCGACTGGCTTTGGCCGATGCCTACGTGGAGGCTGGCCGCCACGGCGACGCCATGGCGATCTACAAGACCCTCCACGAAAACTCGCCGCGCAACGGCGCCGTCACCCTGGGCTACGCCCGGGCCCTGACCGATACCGGCCGCGCCGACGAATGCCGGACGGCGGCGGCCCTCCTCAAGCCCATGCTCGACGACAGCGAAGACCCGGAAATCTTCCGTACGTTCGCCCGCGCCAGCGAGCGTGCGGGCGATTCGGTGCGTGCGGCAGAGGCTTATGCCGATAGTGCGTACCTCGCGGGGCGTCCGTTCGACGCGATGGAGCAACTGCGCCGCCTGCTCAAACGTGACGACCTGGACTACTACCAGCGCTCCCGGATCCAGGCCCGGATCAGCGACCTGACCCCGCTCCTGCTGGAGTTGCGCAAGAAACGCGTGACAACGGATGACAACCCGGACGGGCGTAGTCAGTAAGCCGGCGTCGCAAGATTCGGTGGACTTTCGTGACAATTGTCATTGCCGTGTAACACAGCATGGCTGCAATATGACCGTCACAGCCAACGAGCGGCCTTACGCGTGCATAAACGCATTCTCATCGTGGAAGACGAAGCTTCGATTCGCGACATGGTCGCTTTCGCGCTTCGCAAGGCGGGTATGGACGCGGCTCACGCCGCGGACGCCCGCGCCGCACAGATGGCCATCTCCGAGCGTGTGCCGGACCTGATCCTGCTCGACTGGATGCTCCCGGGCACCAGTGGACTGGAACTGGCTCGCCGGTTGCGCCGCGAGGAGCTCTCCCGGGAAATCCCGATCATCATGCTCACCGCCCGCGGCGAGGAGATGGACCGGGTGAACGGCCTGGAAGCCGGCGTCGACGACTACGTCATCAAGCCCTTCTCCACCCGCGAGCTGATCGCCCGGATCAAGGCGGTGCTCCGCCGCAGCCAGGGCGACGACGGGTCCGGCATCGTCGAACTGGGCGGCTTGCGCATCGACGGGCCTGCCCATCGTGTATTCGCCGGCGAGGAAGCCGTGCCGATCGGGCCAACCGAATACCGTCTCCTCTTCTTCTTCATGACGCATCCGGAGCGCGTGTACTCGCGTGCCCAGTTGCTCGACCATGTCTGGGGCGGCAGCGTGTACGTGGAGGAGCGCACGGTGGACGTCCACATCCGCCGCCTGCGCAAGACGCTGGAGCCGTGGAAGCTCGACGACATGGTGCAGACCGTTCGCGGTGCGGGTTACCGCTTCTCCGCGAATACCTAGGCTAGCGCGGGGTAGCCGCGCTATCTTGGGCGCCATGTCACCTCGCATCCTTACTTCCTGGCGACTGCCAGCCGCGTGCGCCGCCCTGCTTCTCGCGGGCGGCGTCGTTGGCGCGCTCGTGGGTGCGGCAGTGGCTGGCGTGACCGTTGTCGCGCTGGCGGAAATCGTCGCACTGCTGTCGCTGTTCCGTCACAAGTCGGGGCCAATGTTGCAATCGTCCGCCACACCCGCCCCCGAGTATGACCGTCTCATGACCCGCACCCGCCGTATTGCATCCCGCCTGCGCGATCTGCGCAGTGCGGCCGGGACCCTTCCCGATGCCGTGGTCCTCCTGGATCACTCGCTGCATGTCCGCTGGTTCAACCACGCGGCGGAAGAATTGCTCGGCCTGAAACGTCCGCGCGATCGCGGCCGCCTCCTGGCCGACCTCATGCGCAACTCCGAGTTGGCTGAGTGGCTCTCCGAAGGCGCGCGCGAACCGCTCAACGATGTGACCGCACCGGGCCATCCGAACCGCCACGTTACCGCCACCTTGCTGCCATTCGGCAGCCGCCAGCGCCTGTTGTTGGCCAGAGACACCAGCCATCTGACACGCCTGGAGCAAATTCGCCGGGATTTCGTCGCCAACGTGTCGCACGAACTGCGCACGCCGCTGACCGTCATCCACGGCTACCTCGAGCTACTCGATCCCGAAGACGTGCCTGAACTGGCACCCGTGCTCGACGAGATGCGCGCGCAGTCAAAGCGCATGGGACAGATCGTCGAAGACCTCCTCACCCTGTCACGCCTGGAAACCCAGGACCACGTGGCCGACGAACATGTGCAGATGGCCCCGTTGCTGGCCAGCCTGCGCAAGGAGGCCGAGGCCCTGAGCCAGGGCCGGCACACCGTCTCGCTCGACATGGCGACGGCCTTCGATGTCCTCGGCTCGCCGAAGGATCTGCACAGCGCGTTTTCGAATCTGGTCAGCAATGCCGTGCGCTACACACCTACCGGCGGGCGTATCGCCATCCGCTGGGCAGACTCCGAAGGCGGCGGCGCGAAGTTCTCCGTGCAGGATTCGGGCTTCGGCATTCCGGCCACCCATATCGCGCGCCTGACCGAACGTTTTTACCGCGTGTCGTCCAGCCGCTCGCGTGATTCCGGTGGCACCGGCCTGGGCCTGTCCATCGTCAAGCACGTGCTCAACCTCCACCAGGCCCGCCTGGTGATCGAGAGCGAACCTGGCAAGGGCTCGACGTTTGCCTGCGTCTTCGGTAGCGACCGCCTCCTCGATGGCGCCCGGCTGCAGGAAGCCGCCGGCCTGCACCTGTAATCGATGGCAGGCAAGCGCCGCCCGGTTGCTGCGATGCCGCTTTCCGGCATGATGACCGATAGGCCACCATCGGGTGTCGTGAAAGGATCAGCCGAAAGCATGAGCGAGTCTGTCGACCTCGGCGCCCCTGCGCTGTACATCAACCGCGAACTGGCGGCGCTGGAGTTCAATTTCCGCGTGCTGGCCCAGGCACGCGACCCGGATGTGCCTGTCCTGGAGCGCCTGCGTTACCTGACCATCGTCAGCAACAACCTCGACGAATACTTCGAGGTGCGCGTGGCGGTGCTCAAGCATAAGCACGCACTGGGTGCGGCTACACCGGGGGCGGATGGCCTCTCGTCCACCGAGATTCTCGCGCGTATCCGCGAGCGTACCCTCGAGTTGGTCGCGGAAATTTACGCCATCTGGCACGAGGAACTCGGTCCCGCGCTCGCCGCGGAAGACATTCGTTACCTGACGCGCGACCGGTGGACCGACAAGCAACGCCGCTGGCTGCTGGGCTATTTCCAGAACGAGATCCAGCCGGTCCTGTCGCCGCTCGGTCTCGACCCTTCGCATCCGTTCCCGCGTATCCTCAACAAGACCTTGAACCTGGCGGTCGTACTCAAGGGCCGGGACGCTTTCGGTCGCGAAGGCCACATGGCCCTGGTCCGCGCGCCGCGCTCCTTGCCGCGCATCATCAAGCTGCCCGCCGAAGTATCCGAAGGCGACGGCGACTTCGTGTTCCTGGCCGAGGTGTTGCAGGCCTTTGCGGACGAAATTTTTCCCGGCTTCGATGTCTGCGCCTCGTACCAGTTCCGCGTTACGCGCAACAGCGAACTCGTGGTCGAGGAAGCGGAAGTCGAAAACCTGGCGCGCGCACTGAGCGAGGAGCTCGTCGGCCGCGGCTATGCACGGCCGGTACGCCTCGAAGTCGGTGCGGATTGCCCGCGCGCGATCACCGACATGCTGATTGCCAATTTCCAGCTCGAGGAAGCCGACGTCTATCGTTGCGATGGACCGGTCAACATCATCCGTTCCAGCCTCATCTACGACCAGGTCGACCGCCCCGAACTGAAGTTCCCGCGCTTCACCCCGCGACTGTCACCGGCGTTCGGCAAAGGCGTGAACGAGTTCGACGTACTCGGTGTGCGCGACGTGCTGCTCCACCATCCGTATGAGTCCTTCGCATCGGTGGTCGAACTGCTGCGTCGCGCCTCGCAAGACCCCGGCGTCCTGGCGATCAAACAGACGCTGTACCGCGCCGGCAAGGATTCCCCCCTGGTCGACCTGCTGGTGGAAGCCGCGCGCAACGGCAAGGACGTCACGGTCGTGATCGAGCTACGCGCGCGTTTCGATGAAGAGGCCAACATCGGCCTGGCCAACCGTCTGCAGGAAGCCGGTGTACAGGTGGTTTACGGCGTCGTGGGTTACAAGACGCACGCGAAGATGCTGCTCATCGTGCGCCGCGAGGGCTCGGGTTTGCGCCGGTACGTGCATCTGTCCACCGGCAATTATCACCAGGGCAACAGCCGCGGCTATACGGATATCGGCTTGATGACTTCGCATCCGGAAATCGGCGAGGACATCCACAAGGTGTTCCAGCAGCTTTCCGGCCTGGGTCCGATGATCCAGCTCAAGCGCCTGCTGCATTCGCCGTTCACGCTCTACAGCGGCGTCATGGCGCGTATCGAACGCGAGATCGAGCACGCGAGCCATGGACGCCCCGGGCGTATCGTCGCCAAGCTCAATGCACTCAACGAGGCACACGTCGTCGAAGCGCTGTACCGCGCCTCGGTGGCCGGTGTCCAGATCGACCTGATCATCCGCGGTGCCTGCACGCTTCGCCCGGGCATTCCGGGAGTGTCGGAAAACATCCGCGTGCGCTCGATCATCGGTCGCTTCCTCGAGCACAGCCGCGTCTACTGGTTCGGCAACGACGGCGACCCGGAGCTGTTCTGTGCGAGTGCGGACTGGATGGAACGCAACCTCATGCGGCGCATCGAAGTGGGCGTGCCCATCCTGGATCCGGCACTGGCGCAACGCGTCTACAACGAAACGCTCGACAACTACCTGCGTGACAACACGCAGGCCTGGATGCTTGGTGAGGACGGGCGTTACACGCGTCGTATACCGGCTACGGGCGAAGCGCCCTATAGCGCGCAGCAATCGCTGCTGGCCGAATACTGCGCGTGACGAGGCGCATCCTGCTCCTTTCGGTTTCCGCCGGCGCCGGTCACGTCCGCGCCGCCGATGCCCTCGAAGCGACGATCGGTGCGCTGGCAGCGGACGGACTGGACGTGGAAGCGCGACACCTGGACGTGATGGACTTCGTGCCATCGAGCTTCCGGCGCATCTACGCTGACTTCTACCTTGGCCTGATCACGCACTACCCGCGCCTGTGGGGCATGCTCTATCGCATCACCGACGACGCGCGCCCCGAGGCCGTGACGCAACGTATGCGCCGGACCATCGAGCGACTGAACACGCGACGGTTGCGCGCGGCCATCAGCGACTTCGCGCCCGACGCCATCGTCTGCACCCATTTCCTGCCTGCCGAGATGCTGATGCGGCAGATCCGCAAGGGCCGGGTGAACGCACCGGTCTATCTGCAGGTGACGGATTTCGACCTGCATCGGATGTGGGTGATACCGGGAATGACCGGCTACTTCGCTGCCAATCCGGAAATCGCCCACCGCATGCGCGCCGTCGGTCTGCCGCCCGAGCGCGTGCACGTCACGGGCATTCCGGTGATGCCCGCCTTCGCCCAGGCGCACGACCGTCGCGCACTGCGCGAAGAACTGGGCATCGATCCGGACCGGCCCGCGTACCTCGTCATGGGCGGCGGCGCAGGCGTCGGCGCGCTCGACGAACTGGCCGATACCCTGCTCACGGGTGGCGGCGATTTTCAGCTGGTCGTGCTGGCCGGGCGCAATACGGACATGCTCGGCCGCCTGCGCACGCTGGCCAGCACGCGGCATGCGGGACGCCTGTTTCCGCAGGGCTTCACCCGCCAGGTGGAGCGACTGATGGCCTGCTGCGACCTGGCGATCACCAAGCCCGGCGGCCTGACCACGTCGGAGTGCCTGGCCGTGGGCCTGCCGATGATCGTCAATGCGCCCATTCCCGGTCAGGAAGAACGTAACGCGGATTACCTGCTCGAACAGGGTGCCGCATGGAAAGCCATCGACGCGGTCGCCCTGGCCTGGCGTATTCACGAGTTTCAGGCGCACCCCGCACGGTTGGCCGCCATGGCCGCCAGCGCACGAGCGATCGGTCGCCCGCATGCGGCGCGCGACGTGGTCGATACCGTGCTCGCCCTGCTGGATAGCCGATGAGTCATTCGCCGCGCCGCCGCCTCGTCGCTACCCTGGCGACTGCGGCGTTCACGTTCCTGCTCGCCTTCATGTTCGCCCACGTCGAAGTCGAAATCGAAGGGCCGCATGGCTGGGCCACGAGCCTGCCGACCTGGCGCGTCGAGAACCACTGGCTGCTCGACCTGCTGTGGGGCGGCCGACCGATGACCGGGTACCATGCCTGGGTCTTTCCTTTTATCGCCGCCTTTTTCCATTTTCCCATGGTGTTCCAGGGCTACTGGAGCTGGCGTGCGCAGGTTCGCGTCATTGCCTGCGTCATGCTGTTCTGGGTTGCCGAAGACGGCCTCTGGTTCATCCTCAACCCCGCCTTCGGCATCGCGCGCTTCGACCCCGTGAACGTGCCCTGGCACCGACACTGGTGGGGGCCGGCGCCCACGGATTATTGGGTGTTCGGTTTCCTTTGCATCGTCTTGTTCGTTCTTTCTGCCTTGCCCAAAACTCGCCTCGCAAAGCCAGCCTGACAAAAGGCGTTGCATGCAAGCCCCGGCGCCATGCCAGAATCCCCCGATACGCCGCTGCGGACAGATCTCTTGCCGACCTCAGGTAAATCGCAGATCAACGAAGGCGAATTTCTCGCCGCCGTTGACCTCGGCTCCAATAGCTTCCACATGGTGGTGGCTCGCTACGAACACGGTGAACCCCGTGTCATCGACCGCTTGCGCGACTCCGTGCGCATGGCCGTAGGCCTGCGCCCGGATGGGACGCTCGATGCGACCCACCGCGCGTCGGCCCTGGCCAGTCTGGCCCGCTTCGGCCAACGCATCGCCGGCATCCCCGCCCTGCACGTGCGCGCGGTCGCGACCAATACCGTGCGCCGCCTCGCGTCGCCGCATGCCTTCCTGTCCGCGGCTGAGGCCGCGCTGGGGCATCCGGTGGAAATCGTCTCGGGCCGCGAAGAGGGCCGACTGATCTTCCTGGGCTCGTCACACGATCTGCCAGCGTCGCGCGACCATCGCCTGGTCATCGACATCGGCGGTGGCAGTACCGAATTCATCATCGGCCGCGGTACGGCGCCATTGTTGACGGAAAGCGTCCAGGTGGGCTGCATCGCCTCAACCCTTCGCTTTTTCCCGGGCGGCAAGATCACCCGCAAGCGCTGGCAGAAGGCCCGCCGGGAAATTGGTGTGCTGCTTCAGCAGTTCTCCGAGGACTACCGGGAAGCGGGCTGGGCCGACGCCTACGGCTCGTCGGGTACCGCCAAGTCCATCGGCTCCGTCGTCCGCGCGATGAAGCTCTCCGACGATGGCATTACGCCCGAGTCGCTGGCCGCCGTGCGTGAAGCGCTGATCGAACAGGGCTCGTCGGGGACGCTCAAGCTGCCCGGCCTGGCCGAAGATCGTGCCGAGGTATTCGCTGGCGGCGTGGCCATTTTCGAAGCGGCGTTTGAAGCGCTCGGCATCGAGCGCCTGCGCGTGTCGGAAAGCTCGATGCGTGAAGGCCTGCTCTGGGACCTGATCGGCCGTTCCGCCGGTACCGATCCGCGCATGGCCAGCATCGATTCGCTGGCCAGCCGCTACGGCGTGGACCGCGCCCAGGCGCGCCGCGTTGAAACCACCGCGCTCGGGTTGTTCGACCAGCTCTGCAAGGCCTGGAAACTCGACGACGACGGCCGTGAATGGCTGTCGTGGGCAGCGCGCGTGCACGAGCTCGGCCTGGCCATCGCGCATAGCCAGCACCAGCGTCACGGCGGCTATATCCTCCGCCACGCCGATCTGGCCGGCTTCTCCCGGCAGGAACAGCAGCTACTGGCGGCTATCGTGGAATGCCATCGCCGCAAGCCCGAGAAATCGGTGATCTCGGCGCTGCCCGTGCGCTATCGGGCGCTGGCCCGGCACATTACGGCCATCCTCCGCCTGGGCGTCCTGTTCCGCCGCGCCCGCCGCGCCGAAGCCCTGCCCCGCATCCGGGTGAGTGCATCTCGCCAGCGCCTTCGCCTGTCGTTGCCGGCGGACTGGCTGGACCAACACCCGCTGACCGAAGCCGACCTCGATCAGGAGCGCGAGCCACTGGCCGAGCTCGGGCTGGATCTCGAGATCGTCACCGAATGACCGCGATCCGCCCGGCGAACGGGCGTATCATGGCGCGATTGTTTCGCCGTCACGACCGGTAACCCATGCTCAAAGCCGTCTTCGCCAGCCTCTTACTCGCCCTGCCCGCTGTGTCCATGGCGCAGCAGACGACCAAGCCGGCGGCGCCAGCGCCGGCGTCCGTCGACCACCCGCGCGTGGTCATGCGTACCACCCAGGGCGATGTCACGTTCGAGCTGTTCCCGGACAAGGCGCCCAAGAGCGTGGCGAATTTCCTGCAGTACGTTCGCGACGGCTTCTATGACGGCACGGTGTTCCACCGCGTGGTCAATGGCTACATGGTGCAGGGTGGCCTCTACAGTCGCGATCTCACCCAGCGCCGCACGCGCGCCGCCATTCCCAGCGAAGCCGACAACGGCCTGTCGAACCTGCGCGGTACGCTCGCCGTGGCGCGTGGTGGCGATCCGAACTCCGGGACGGCGCAGTTTTTCGTCAACCTGGTCGACAACCGCCGGCTCGACTACGTCAGCAACCAGAGCGGCCTGACCTGGGGCTTTGCGGTGTTCGGCAAGGTCGTCTCGGGCATGGACGTGGTCGACAAGATCGCCGCCCTGCCGACTCGCGCGCAGGGCCCCTTCGTCGGCGATGTTCCCAATCCGATCGTGATCATCGACTCGGCCAATGTCGTCGGCGAAGAGAGAGCCCGACCGGCCCCCGCCTCGACGAGCGCCACGCCCGCTACGCCGACGAAGGCCGCGCCGGAGCCGACCAAGCCGGCCGCACCGAAGAAGGGTGAGAAGAAAACCGCTGCGCCGAAGGCTGCATGAGTACGCTGTTCATCGCCGATCTGCACCTCGACGAAGCGCGCCCGGATATCACCGCCTTGTTCGAGCGCTTCCTCGCGTCGGACGAGGCTCGCTCGGCGACGGCCTTTTACATCCTCGGCGACCTCGTCGAGGCATGGATAGGGGACGACGACGACGCGGAGCTACCAACGCGGATCGCCGCCGCGACGCGTGCCCTCAGCGACAGCGGCGTGCCGGTGTACTTCATGGCCGGTAACCGTGACTTCCTGCTCGGCCAGCGTTTTGCCGAACGCGCGGGAATGACCCTGCTCGACGATGGCACGGTGCACGACATCGAAGGCACCCCCACCTTGCTGATGCACGGCGACGTGCTCTGCACCGACGACGTGGAATACCAGGCCGTGCGCGCCCAAGTGCGCACGGCCGCCTGGAAACAGCAGATTCTGTCTATGCCGCTGGAAGCGCGCCGTGCCTTTGCGGCGAAGGCGCGCAGCGACAGCAAGGCACGCACCGGCCAGAACGACGAGACGATCATGGATGTGAACCAGGGCGCGGTGGAAGCAGCGCTACGTCATGCTGGCGTTCACCGCCTCATCCACGGGCATACGCATCGCCCGGCCATCCATCCGTTCGCGTTCGACGACGCGAATGCGGAACGCATCGTGCTGGGTGATTGGTACGACCATGGGTCGGTATTGGCGATCGATGGGGATCGGTTGGATTTGCGTGGAATTTGGCAGGTTTAAGCCCGTCCGCGAGCACCCATCGCCGCTGAAGCGGCTCCCACATACTGCGGCTTCGCCCCAACACACCGGCTCTGTGTGGGAGCCGATTCATCGGCGATGCTCTTGCCTCACCCCAGCGTCTGCAACCAATCCAGCTCGCTCTCCGAAAATCCGGCCTCGCGCCGTGCGTCCAGATTGAACGGCCCCCTCAACGACCCATTCATATAGTCGTTGAGCAAGGTGGCAAACGTCGCTTCCGGATCGATGCCATCGCGCGCGCAGCACCAGTGAAACCAGCGCGTGCCTGCCGCCACATGGGCGACTTCCTCTCGCAGGATCACCTCGAGAATGCCCACCGTGCGTTCGTCATTTTGCCGACGCAGCCGTTCCATCATGCCCGGCGTCACGTCCAGTCCGCGCGCCTCGAGCACACGCGGCACAAGGGCCATGCGTGCGGTGTCGCTGTGCGCGGTCTTCTCCGCCATTTCCCACAAACCGTTGTGGGCGTCGAAGTCCCCATAGGCATGACCGAGTTCGGCTAGCCGGCCGGCGAGCATCGTGAAATGACGCGCCTCGTCGTTCGCGCACGACGCCCAGTCGCGATAGAACGCAGCGGGCTTGCCGCGAAATCGGTAAACCGCATCCCAGGCAAGGTCGATCGCATTGAATTCAATATGCGCGATCGCGTGCACCAACGCGGCACGTCCCTCAGGCGTACCGAGCCCTCGCTGGGCCAGCTCACGTGAAGGCACCAGCCGCGGACGCTCAGGGCGTCCCGGCGGACCGATTGGCAAAGGCGCAGCGGAGGCCGGATCCGGCGCAAGCAAGCCGTCGCCCAGCGCCGCCCACGTCTCGAAACTCAGACGGGTCTTCTCGACGGGATCGGTCGCCTCGAGGCAACGGCGCGCGGCAGCGTGGAGATCGTGCATGACGGAGGGTGGCGGCGTGGCGGCGCGCGGAAACGCGCCGCCCCTCGCTCAGGCGCTACGGCGTTCGTTCTTTGCCGAATCCGAACGCATGGCTTCCTGCTGTTCGAGGAAGCCGGCATCGACGCCCGTCACGTATTCACCGGAGAAGCACGAGGTGTCGAACTGGGTCAGTGATTCGTTACCGTCAGCCACCGCCTGGATCAGGTCTTCCAGGTCCTGGTAGACCAGCCAGTCGGCGCCCAGCGCCTTCTCCACTTCTTCCACCGTACGGCCCGCGGCCACCAGCTCGGACGCCGCCGGCATGTCGATGCCATAGATGTTCGGGTAGCGCACCGGCGGCGCGGCGGAGGCGAAATACACGTTCTTCGCGCCGGCATCCCGGGCCATCTGGATGATCTGGCGCGAGGTGGTGCCACGCACGATCGAGTCGTCCACCAGCAGCACGTTCTTCTTGCGGAATTCCAGCTCGATGGCATTGAGCTTGCGGCGCACGGATTTCACGCGCTCACCCTGGCCCGGCATGATGAAGGTACGGCCGATGTAGTGATTCTTGACCAGGCCCTCGCGCATCGGCACGCCGAGCGCCTGGGCCAGCGAGCTGGCCGCGGTGCGCGAGGTGTCGGGAATGGGGATGACCGCGTCGATGCCGTGATCCGGACCGCGCTCGCGGAGGATCTTCTCGGCCAGCTTCTCACCCATGCGCAGGCGTGCCTTATAGACCGAGACGTCCTCGATCATCGAGTCTGGACGTGCCAGATAGACGTATTCGAAGATGCACGGGGCGTGGATCGCGCCTTCCGCGCAACGCTGCGTGTGCAGCTCGCCGCCTTCGGTGACGATGACGGCTTCGCCCGGTTCGATGTCGCGGATGCGCTTGAAACCCAGCACATCGAAGGCGACCGACTCGGACGCGATCGCGTACTCATGACCTTCGGCCGTGATGCGCTCGCCCAGTACCAGAGGACGGATGCCGTTCGGGTCACGGAAGGCGATGAGGCCGTAGCCCAGCACCAACGCGATGCAGGCGTAGCCGCCGCGGGCGCGCGCATGCACGCCTGCGATCGCCTTGAAGACGTGCTCCGGCGTGAGGTCGCCGCGGTCGTCCACCTGAAGCTCGTGCGCGAGCACGTTGAGCAGCACTTCGGAGTCGGAGTCCGTGTCGATGTGACGACGGTCGTCCTCGAACATCTCCTTGCGCAGGGCCTCGGTGTTGACGAGGTTGCCGTTGTGCGCAAAAGCGATGCCGTAAGGGGAGTTGACGTAGAAAGGCTGGGCTTCGTCCGTACCCTCCGAACCCGCGGTCGGATAGCGGCAGTGGCCGATACCGATGCGTCCGCGCAGCTTGCTGACGCCAGCCGAGTTGAAGACGTCGCGAACCAGCCCGTTGCCCTTGTGCAGGCGCAGGCGTGCGCCGTCCACGGTGGCAATGCCGGCGGCATCCTGCCCACGATGTTGCAGGACGGTCAGGCCGTCATACAGGGCCGACGCCACTTCCGTGGTGCCGACGATGCCGATGATTCCGCACATGGGTGTTGCCTTCTACGAAGTGGCCGCCGTGGTCGCGGCGGCAGGGTGAACATGATCTTTGTCCGGTTGCGCGGGGGTGGAGAAGTCGCGCAACCTCATGAGGTCGTCCTTGCTGGGCAGCTTTACGTCCGGCATCTTCAGGTTTTCCAGAGCGGCAGGCGGATGCATGTATCCGCGCACGTTCTCCGGCACCTGCTGACCCAGCCATTCAGCCGCGCCACGGAACTGCGGCATCATCGCCGACTCACGCCACATCGGGGCGTTAGCCAGGGGCGTGAAGCTCACGACGAACACGACCAGGGCCACGATGAGTACACCGCGAGCCAGGCCGAAAAGCATGCCGAACAACCGGTCGGTGCCGCCCAGTCCCGTGCTCGCGACCAGGCGCGAAATCATGAACCGGATCAGCCCGCCGACCAGAAGCACGGCGATGAAACACAAGCCATAACCGATCGCCACGCGCGCCGAAGGCAGGGACACGCTGCTTTCGAAGTAATGCGCCAGTGACGGGCCGTACGTCCAGGCCACCCAGAAGGCGGCGACCCAGATGACGAGCGAGAGCACTTCCGAAATGAGGCCGCGCACGAGGCCGATCAAGACCGAGATGAACAGGATCGCGAGGATGACGCAGTCGATCCAATTCACGTGACAGTCCCCGGTTTCACGGTGAGAGCGGGTCGCAGCGCCTTACGGCGCCGAAACGACGACGCCATCCAGGCCGACCTTGGCCTTGATCTGGTCTTTCAGGCGCACGGCGTCGTCGCGCTGGGTCTGCGGCCCGGCGCGCACCCGCCAGAGCTTGGCTCCCGCGCTGGAGGCGACGCTGTCCACGTAACCGGCAATCCCCGCCCCGCGCAGCTTGTCGCGCAGGCGCGTAGCCTCGGCCTCGCTGCTCACGGCAGCGACCTGAACGGCAAATCCGCCCGCGTGCGGAGGCGCGACCGGTACGGTGGCGCTGGCTGCGGCGGGCGCGGGTGCGGCGGCCGGCTTGGGCGGCGCCGGAACGTCGGCGGTCTGGGTCTCTGCCCGGGACGAGAGCGTGGCGGGTGCACCCGGCGCGGCAGCGGTGATCTTGAGGCGGGCCGCTTCGGCGGCGGCGCGGGATTCGAAGGGGCCCGCCGTCACGCGGGTCAGTGCCTTGCCGGCCTGGTTGGAGGCCGACGTGCTGACCGGGTAGCCGAGCGCCCGAACCTTCTGCACCAGCGCGTCAGCCTTGCTGTGATCGGCGTAGGCGCTGAGATTGATGGTGAAGCTGCCGCGTGCGGCCGTACCGACCGGAAGGGCGGCAGCCGGCGGCGTCGCGACCACCGGGGACGGCGCCGGGGCAGGCGTCTGCTTCGGCGGCTTGCTGGTCACGGGCGCCGTGGGCGTGGCGGCGGGTTTGCTGCCGGCCGGTGCATTGGCGAAGTCTTCCGGCAGTGCATCCACGGGCTTGCGCGAGGCGATGTCCACCGAGGCGAGCTTGCTGCCATTACCCGGTGTCACCGTGGCGGCCGGCGGCGTCGCGTCTGCCGGGGCGACAGCGGCCGGACGGACCGGGCCACCGGCGGCCTGCGGGCCGCTGACCGAGGCCGGCGAGCCATTCGGTGCCACGTCGAGCGTGCGCGTCTGCAGTTCACGATCCGGTGCCGGCGGAATCTCGAGGCTGACCGTCTGGTCGGCGTCGCTCTTGGGCGGCGTGGTGGAGAAGATCATCGGCACGAACAGGACCGCCAGAGCAATCAGGACGGCGGCACCCAGCAGGCGTGTTTTCAAGGAAAGCTCCATACGACCGACGCAATGCGAATCGCGGCGATTATAACCGGCAATCGAGGCCCCCGCCGTCGCTTACGCCCCGGCGTTCACGTGCGGTGAGAGAGCGCTGCGGCGGCGACGAAGAACGACCCGAACAACAGGAGCACATCGTCATCGCCGGCCTCCGCCCGAGCCGCCTGCCAGGCGGATGTCACGTCCTCGAATGACTGTCCGTCGGCGGTCGGCCGTACCGCCGCCAACGTGGCCGCCAGGGCCGCTGAGGGCAGGCCTCGTGGGGTGTCCCGCTCCAGGCCGGCGAGGTACCAGTGGTCTACCCGGTCGACGAGCGCCTCGATGACCCCGCCGACGTCCTTATCGGCCAGTGCGCCGTAGACCGCGCGCAGCTTCCCGCGGCGCGGCGTGCTGTCGAGCCACGCGGCCAGCGCCCGCGCAGCCTGCGGGTTGTGGCCGACGTCCACCAGCGTCAGGGGATGTTCCGCGATCCGCTGCAGGCGGCCGGGGACACGGACGCCGGCCAGCGCTCGCCGGATCGCATCGGCAGAGACATCGACACGCGGCCCGAGGGCATGAAGGGCGGCGATCGCCGAGGCGGCGTTGTCGATCTGCACGGGCGCGTCGAGCCGCGGCCGCGGCAGGTCGAACACCGTGCCGTCGCTATGCGACCAGCGCCAATCGCCCGCTCCGGGCACGTCGGTGGCCCAGAAAGCACTGCCGCTTGCCACGACGTCGGCGCCGATGCCGCCCAAGGCATCCATCAAGCCAGCGGGCGGTCGATGCTCGCCGACGATCGCGGGCCGCCCTGCCCGGGCGATGCCGGCCTTCTCGCGGCCGATGCTGTCCCGATCGCCGCCGAGCCAATCCTGGTGATCGAGATCGATAGTGGTGATAACGGCAACATCGGCATCGATGATATTCACGGCGTCGAGACGACCGCCAAGGCCGACTTCGATCACGGCGACATCGAGCCCGGCGCGGGACATCAGATCGATCGCCGCCAAGGTGCCGAACTCGAAATAGGTCTGGGGGATGGCGCCACGTGCGGTCTCGATACGCTCGAAAGAGGCCACCAGCGCTTCGTCGGACGCGTCCTCACCTTCGATGCGCACGCGCTCGTTGTAACGAAGCAGGTGGGGCGAGGTATAGCAGCCCACGCGATAGTCGGCGGCACGCAGCATGCCCTCGATGAAGGCGACCGTGGAGCCTTTCCCGTTGGTCCCACCGACGGTGATGACGATCGGCGCGGGCCGCGGCGCACCCATGGCTTCCCACACGGCACGCACGCGATCGAGGCCGAGCTCGATCTCGCGCGGATGCGTGCGTTCCTGATAAGAAAGCCATTCGGCGAGCGTGCGCATGAAGTCGGTACCTTGTGGAAGAGCGATAAAGCTTAGTCCTGCGCAAGACAATGTAGGAGCCGATTCATCGGCGATCCCGCGGCAGCGGGCCAGCCTGCCGCGAGCACCCGTTCGCCGATGAATCGGCTCCCACACAAAAACGCCAGCCCGAAGGCTGGCGTTTTCACAACAACGAATCAACCCGACCGATCGCTACAGATCAGCAGTTGTCGTCGGCGCCGAACGGGTCGTCGAGGATGATCGTGTCATCGCGGTCGGCACCCGTCGCAACCAGTGCCAGCTTGCAGCCCGAGAGTTCCTCGACGGCACGCAGATAGGCACGAGCGGCCGGCGGCAGCTTGTTCCAGTCGCGGATGCCTGCGGTGGACTCTTCCCAACCCGGGAACTCGAGGTAGACCGGCTTGCACTCGGCCCAGCCATCGGCGTCCAGCGGCGCCAGCTCACGACGCTTACCGCGGTATTCGTACGCGATGCAGACCTTGATGCTTTCCAGGCCGTCGAGCACGTCGAGCTTGGTGATGGCCAGGCCATCGATGCCGTTGATCTGCACGGCACGCTTCAGCGCGACAAGGTCGATCCAGCCACAGCGACGCGGACGGCCCGTGCTGGCGCCGAACTCGTTGCCCTTCTTGCGCAGCAGTTCGCCCATCTCGTCGTTGAGTTCGGTCGGGAACGGACCGCCACCGACGCGCGTGGCGTAGGCCTTGCAGATGCCGAGCACGTAGTCGATGTCGCGCGCGCCGACGCCGGTACCGGCCAGCGCACCGCCCACCGTCGTGTTCGACGAGGTGACGTACGGATACGTGCCGTGGTCGATGTCGAGCAGCGCGCCCTGCGCACCCTCGAACAGGATATTGCCGCCTTCCTTGCGCACGTCGTGCAGGATGGTAGCGACGTCGTCGACCATCGGACGCAGGTACTCGCCCCAGGTCAGGGCTTCGTCGAGCACGGTCTGGTAATCGACCGGCTCGGCCTTCAGCCACTGCGTGAGCACGAAGTTGTGGTACTCGACGGCGGCCTGCACTTTCTCGGGCAGCTCATGCGGGTACATGAGGTCGGCCACGCGGATGGAGCGGCGGGCGACCTTGTCTTCGTACGCCGGGCCGATACCGCGCCCGGTGGTACCGATCGCCTTGGCGCCGGAGGCGACTTCGCGCGCCTTATCGACAGCAATGTGGTACGGCATGATCAGCGGGGTGGCCGGCGAGATCTTCAGACGCGGACGGACGTCCACGCCCTGGGCCTCGAGCTCGGCGATTTCGCTCATCAGGGCGGCCGGCGACAGGACCACGCCGTTACCGATCAGGCAGAGCGCGTCGTCGCGCAGGATGCCCGAGGGAATCAGGTGCAGGACGGTCTTCTTGCCCTTGATCACCAGCGTATGACCGGCGTTATGGCCACCCTGGAAACGCGCGACGGCACCGACGCGCTCAGTGAGAAGATCGACGATCTTGCCCTTGCCCTCGTCGCCCCATTGCGCGCCCAGAATAACGACTGACTTACCCATTTTGACGGTTCTCTTTAGTTGCGTTGCCCAGCAGGGCGATGTGGATCTTGATTAGCGCGCGCGGCCGGGGCCGTCATTGAGATAGCGCAGGAATTCGGAATCGGGCTTGAGCACCAGCACGCCCTTGCCGTCGGCGAAGGATTTACGGTACGCCGCGAGGCTTCGGTAGAACGAGAAGAACTCGGGATCCTGGCTGTAGGCCTGGGCGTAGATGGCGGCCGCCTGCGCGTCGCCGTCGCCCTTGACCTTGGTCGCGTCGCGATTGGCGTCGGCGAGCAGGACCACCTTCTGGCGATCGGCATCGGCACGAATCTTCTCGGCGCTTTCCTGGCCCGTGTAACGCAGTTCGTTGGCGAGCTGGAGGCGCTCGTTACGCATGCGCTTGTAGACCGAGCCACTCACTTCGTCGGGCAGGTCGATGCGCTTGATGCGAACGTCGACGATGGCGATGCCGAGGTTCTTCCGCGCCGCCACATCGGTGTCCTTGCGCACCTGCCCGGTGATGTCCTCGCGGCCACCGGCGATCAGGTCTTCGAGGTTGCGTGAGTTGAACTCGTGGCGCAGGGCGTCTTTCACGATCGGCGTCAGGCGCTGAATAGCCTGCGTTTGCTCGCCCGACGTGGCGCGGTAATACGCCGCGTTATCGGCGATGCGCCACTTCACGTAGAAGTCGACGTTGACGCTCTTCTTCTCGAGTGTGAAATAGCGCTCGGGCTGCGCATCCAGTCCGAGGATACGGTTATCGAAGCGCATCACCTGCTGCACGACGGGAATCTTGAAGTGCAGGCCGGGCTGGTAGTCGGCTCGCACGATGCGGCCGAACTGCAGCAGGAGGGCATTCTCGCCTTCCTTGACGACAAAGGCACTGTTGAAGCCCAGCAGGACGACGACGAGGACGATGAGGCCGGAAATGTATTTCACTGCGCATTCCCCTGCGGATTCGGGTTCGCGTCGGTGGTGGCCGACTGGATGACCGGACCCACGCCAGGCACGTTGCGAACCGTGCCGCCGTTCGACTCGACCGGAAGCTGAATGATGTTCTTGCCGTTGGTGCCGTCGACGACCTTCGGGTTGCCGGCCATGACTTCCTCGACGGTCTCGAGCCAGAGGCGACGACGCGTGACTTCCGGCGCGGCGCGGTATTCCTTCAGCAACGCATTGAAGCGGTCGACGTCACCGTTGGCGCGTGCGATGCGCTCCACGCGCTCGCCCTGCGCTTCGGCGGCAGCACGCGCGGCATCGCCACGGGCAACCGGCACGACCTGGCTCTCGTAGGCGCGAGCCTTGTTCTCTTCGCTTTGCTTGTCTTCGCGGGCGGCGTTGACGTCGTCGAAAGCGTCCTTCACTTCCTTCGGCGGCGACACGTTCTGGAAGCTCACACCCGTGACCAGGATGCCGGCGTCGTACTTGTCGAGCGTGGCCTGAAGGATGTCGCGCGTCTGCTGCTGCAGGGTTTCCTTCGCCGCCGGAGCGACGCCTGCCACGGGAGCCTGCGCCGGCGTAGGCGTATCGACGCCCGGCGTGGTCAGGATGTTGTCCATGATGTTGGCACCGACGACGGAGCGGACAGCCGCTTCCGACGCATTCTTCATCGTGCCGTTTTCGATGTCGTTGTTCGAATACAGGAACTTGCGCGCATCGGAAACCTGGTACTGCACGTTGAAGTCGATCGCGATGATGTTCTCGTCGCGGGTGAGCATCGACACGTTGTCCGAGATCGAACGGACCTGGGTCATCTCGACCTTGGTGACCGTTTCGATCGGGCTGGGTGCCTTCAGGTGGAAACCGGGCGGAAGTACGCGAGAGAACTGGCCGAAGCGCAGCACCACACCCACCTGCCGGGCGTCGATCACCGTGTAGCTGCTGACCAGCAGCCAGGCCACGACGAAGACGAGGACGACAGCGAGTACGCCGCCGCTCCCCGCGCCGAACTTGCCAAAGCGAGCCTTGAGGCTTTTGAGCATGCCGTCGAGATCGGGCTTGCGCCCGCTCGACCGGTTGCGGTTCCAGGGATCCTTCTGGCCGTTACCGGGTTCGTTCCAAGCCATGGGCGACAGTCTCCTTGGGGGACCGGAGGGTGGGCGGCTGGCAAGCCTTCAGGTGAACCCGAACAGCGGGGATGGGCGGTGGGCGTGGTGGCGCCCGCCGCCGCGCCGAATGGGCACGCAAACGTTGTGAATTCTAGCAGACGGGGGCGGATCGGTGCTCGATGGCGACCGATCAGAACTCCGCGTGGGGTGGGTCGATCAGGTCACGGAGCGATCTGGCGTTGGCATCGTCGCCGATCAACGGCGCCAGCACTGAGCGCGGCGCGTCGATATCCAGGTGCCAGCCGTGCTCGTCGATGGCCTCCCCGGCGATCGCGCCAGCCGCTTTCAAACGGGCATGAAGGCGGCCGGCACTGAGAGGAAGCTCAAGACCCGCACGAATCCGGTCGCCACCAAGCAACTCGCCCAGCGCCTCACGCAGCCCTTCAAGCCCGGCGCCACTCGCCGCCGAGAGCCAGACCTGGCGTGGCTTGCCGTCTTCGCCGCGATCGACCCGCGGTTCGGCGTCGATCAGATCGACCTTGTTCATCACCGACAGCTGGGGCACGTCGCCGGCACCGATCTCCTCGAGCACGTCGTTGACCACCCGGCGAAGCATGTCGCGCTCCTCGTCGGCGGCATCACTGACGTGGATGAGCAGGTCGGCGTCGCGGGCCTCGGCCAGCGTGGCGCGGAAAGCGGCGACGAGGTCATGCGGCAGTTCCCGAATGAAACCGACCGTGTCGGCGATCACCGCGGGGCCGCAGGACAGGCCGTCGATCTTGCGAACCGTGGGGTCCAGGGTGGCGAATAGCTGGTCGGCGACGTAAACGCCGCCGGTGGTCAGCGTATTGAATAACGTGGACTTGCCGGCATTGGTGTAGCCGACCAGGGCCACGCGCGGCACCGTGTTGCGCAGGCGCGAGCGACGCTGCTGGTCGCGCTGTGTCTGCACTTTCTCCAGACGCTTGCTCAGCATCTTCACCCGTTCGGCAAGCAAGCGGCGGTCGGTTTCCAGCTGGGTTTCGCCCGGGCCGCGGTTGCCGATGGCACCGCCGCGCTGGGCGTCCAGATGGGTCCAGCCGCGGACCAGGCGAGTCGCGATGTGCTTGAGCTGGGCCAGCTCGACTTCGAGCTTGCCTTCATGGGAGCGGGCGCGCTGGGCGAAGATGTCGAGAATCAGCCCGGCGCGATCAACGACCCGCGTCCCCAGGTGCTTCTCAAGATTTCGCTCCTGCACGGGCGTGAGCTCGTGATCGACGAGGACCAGATCGGCCTCGAGCGCGCGCACGGCTTCGGCGACCTCGTCGGCCTTGCCGCTACCTATGTAGAAACGGGGGTTGGGTGACGCCACCCGGGCCGGGATGCTGGCCAGGACCTCGGCGCCGGCCGAAGCGACCAGTTCGGCGAATTCTTCGCCACGACGAATCGCGTCGCCTTCGCCACGCGAATGCGGCAGGACCAGCACGGCCCGCTCGCCTTTCTTTTGCCTATCGAACACTTAGGGGGATGACCTCATGCAGAAGAAGGGGTGCACGCTGCCAAAGCATACGCGCACCCGTCCCTTTACATATGGGTTGTCACCGGGGCCCCTCAACCCTCGGCGTCGCCCGCACCCGATTCCGAGTGATTCTCGTGGCCACCGACCCGCACATTGCGACTCGGCACGACCGTCGAGATGGCGTGCTTGTAGACCATCTGGCTCACCTGATTACGCAGCAGAACCACGAACTGGTCGAACGACTCGATCGTGCCCTGCAGCTTGATACCGTTCACCAGGTAAATGGCGACCGGCACACGCTCACGGCGAAGCGCATTCAAAAACGGATCCTGCAACGACTGCCCTTTGGACATTTCTTCTTCTCCCCTACGCCTTTCGTACGGGTCCGGGTAAAAAAACGCCAAATGGCGCCCCAGCCCAAGTGTCTTGAATCTTAACTGCTTTTAAACGCCAGCAGGAAGCACCGGACGTGACGACATCGGCATTCCCAGGAACTGCCCGAGAGCCCTGTCCACTTCCGGCAACGGATCCCCCCGGTCCGGGTCAAACATGCGCGCGTCCAGCTCGCTGCGCAGCCAGGTTATCTGCCGCTTCGCGAGTTGCCGCGTTGCATAGATACCACGGTCGCGGAGGTTCGTGGCGTCGCCCTGCCCGTCCAGATACTCCCAGGCCTGCCGGTAGCCCACGGCGCGGATCGCCGGGAGGTCGGCATGCAGGTCACCACGGGCCTTCAGGGCCCTGACTTCATCGAGAAAACCGTCGCCCAGCATGGCGTCGAAGCGCGTGGCGATGCGCTCGTGGAGGGCCTTGCGGTCGTCGGGCAGAAGGGCGAGCTTGAGCACCCGCCACGGCAGGCGATCGCCAACCGCCTGCTTCTGCAGATCGGTCAGGCGCTTGCCCGTCAGCGCCATGACCTCGAGGGCGCGCTGGATGCGTTGGGCGTCACCGGGCCGAATACGCTCACCGGCCACGGGATCCAGCGCTGCCATACGGGCATGGAGTGCCGCCCAACCCACGATCGCCGCTTCGGCGCCCAGACGTTCGCGCAGCGCGGGATCGGCTTCCGGAAGATCGGACAGACCTCGTTGCAGCGCCCGGAAGTAAAGTCCCGTGCCGCCGACCAGGAGGGGCGCCTTACCCGCCTCGTTCAGACGCGTCATCGCGGCCAGCGCGTCGCCACGGAAGTCCGCCGCCGAATAAGGCTGGGCCGGATCGCGGATATCGACAAGTTCGTGCGGATAGCGCGCCAGGGTCGCGGCGTCCGGCTTGGCTGAACCGATATCCAGTCCGCGATAGACCAGCGCCGAGTCGACACTGATCAGACCTACCGGATAACGATCGGCCAGCGCGCAGGCAAGCGCCGTCTTGCCCGAGGCGGTCGGGCCCATCAGGAAAATGGCGAGGGGGCGGGTGTCGAGGCTCATGAACACGGACTTCGATCAAACGACCGCAAGGTTACCCCACCCCGGTGACAGGCGCCCGGCGCCGATGCGAGGATCGACACGCACTCAAAAGGAGAACGGAAGCATGTTGCGTGTGTCGATGGCGCTGGTCGCCCTGCTCGGAACCGTCTTCGCCGCAGATGCCGCCACGGTCGTCCCGACCGTATACGAGGCGGGTCATTTCTTCGCCACGCCGACGACGAAGGACGGCCACTCACTGCGCATTCTCATCGATACCGGCGCAGGTGGAAGCAATTTCTGGATAACGCGTGCTGCGGCCGACCGACTGCAACTAAAGCCTTCGGTCTGCCCGAAAGAGCCATGGGAAGCTCAGTCGAAAGCTACGTTCGTCACTCGCCCCGAGTACGCCCCACGTGCGGGGATTCCCGCGGCGGCATCCCACTGCGGCGATATCCTCGTGGTGAATACAGGGTCTGCCATCGGCAACGCGGACGGGCTGGCAGGCGGCACTTACCTCGCCACGCACGCGTGGACCTTCGACTACCCTGCCCGGCAGCTTCGCGTCGAGGATGATGCCTGGCAACCTGCGAACGACGCGCATGCGTTTGATCTGGGCATGCAACGCAATCCAGAAGGAGCGCTTACCACCGCCTACCCCCGGGTGACGATCCGCGTCGCCGGAGAGGATGTCGACGTACTCCTGGATACAGGCGCGACGGCGCAACCGACGAAAGCTGGCGTCGCGGCCATGAAGACGCCAACGATGAACGGCCTGGGCGTCGCGAGCTACATCACGAGCACCCTCATGAACCGCTGGCACGCCGATCACCCGGAATGGCCCCTGATCGGAGCCGCTGATGACTTGGGAGCGGGGAAAGCCGTGAGGGCGATCCAGGTGCCGATGGTCGAGATCGCTGGCTGGTCGGTCGGTCCCGTGTGGTTCACGGAACGCGCCGACAGCAATTTCGAGTCGTTCATGTCCGAATACACGGACAGCGCTGTTCACGGTGCCGTCGGCGCAAACGTACTCGATGCCTTCGTCATGACACTCGACTACAGGAAGGCGAAGGCGCGGCTTGCGTGCCCCCGCGCGTGCAGAGCGACACCGGTCAAGCATTGACCAACACAATGCAAGCTGCCGCTGCATAAGGACGAAACCGACTTATCCACATGGTTATGCAGGGTGTATCCACACAGCCTGTGGATATCGCCCGCGAGTGCTCGTCGTCGTACGCCTGGTCACTACGTGATCACCGCAACGCAAGTGCATGGCGGCAAAGGCGAGAACGAAGTTGTCCACAGGTTTATGCAAGGCCTGTGCACACTCCCTGTGGATATCGCGAAGGTCGGTTTCAGGCTGTGAGCAAGAAGTAAGCAGCACAACGCAAGTGCATGGTGGCGAAGGCCGAAACGGACTTGTCCACATGGTTATGCAGGCGCTATCCACATTCCCTGTGGATATCCCGCGCATGAGAATCAGGGACGCCTGACCTCGCACTCTCTACAAGGTGGGGTAGTCTTTGAAAACCCGGCGTCCAACGCACTGATCAAGGCCTGATCAACGTAACGCAAGTGCTTGCTCATCAAGCCACTAACTGACTTATGCACACGCTTATACAAACTCCGCCCACAGATGCAGTGGATATCCCGCTCATCGCGACGCTGGACTTCCATCGATGACGACCGCACAAGCCCATTCGACAGACCGCACCGAGAACGAGCCCACCGAGCGCGAGAAATTCTATGCCGACCTCAATCGCACTCGTGCGGAAACCGACAAGATGTATGCGGAGGCAAGGCGATTGAATCTCGAGTTCTCTCGGTCCCTGGATGAAACGATGAAGATGCGTGCCGAGAGGGATAAGGCCGACGCCGAGGCGAAAAAGTTCGCCATGGATACGATGAAGACCCAGCTGGAAATCCGCTGGTATACCCCTGTCGTGAGCGGTTCAATCGCTCTCGCCTGGTTTAGCGCCGGCGCGGCATTCGTCACCGTGCTGATCAAGTTGCTGTCAGTTCGAGGCAACTAACCCGCTCGTGGTCAGTCACTGACCAACACAACGCAAGCCCTTGCCTGCAAAGGCCCGATCCGACTTATCCACACGTTTATGCAGGTCGTATCCACAATCCGTGTGGATAACGCCTGACGTTCGCCTGCCGTTCGCCTGCCGCGCTACTTAGCCGGAACACCCAGCTCCTTGAGCAGCGACGGCGATGGATACACCTTGTCCATCAACCAACGCATGTAGCGCATATCGACGTGGATCGCGCGCTTGTAGCGTGGGTCGTACATCCAACTGGCGCTGACGGCTTCCCAGTTACTGTCGAAGTTGAGGCCAGCCAGCTCACCCTTTGCGTTGAGCACCGGTGAACCCGAGTTACCGCCCGTCGTGTCGAGGTTGCTCAGGAAGTCGACCGGCATCGCACCCGTCTTCGGGTCGGCGTAGCCGGCGAAGTCACCCTTGTGAATAGCGTCGAGCAGCGGCTTCGGTGCATCGAACGGGGCAACGCCCGTGTTCTTTTCCACGATGCCCTGCACTGTCGTGACGGGCGCGTAGGTGACGGCATCGCGTGCGTTAAGCGGTGTGACCTTGCCGAAACTCACGCGCAGTGTGGAGTTGGCATCCGGATACACCGCCTTGCCCTGCTTCTCGCGATAAGCGATCAGCGCCTGCATATAGGAAGGACGCAGGCGCAGGAGATCGCCTTCGCGCGCTTTGCGTTCATCCTCAATGCGAAGGAGTGCGGGACGCAGCGCGCGGGCCGCGACCAGCAAAGCGTCGTCACTCTTCTCGATATCGGCCGGCGCCGCCGCGAACAGTCGCGTCCGCTCGGCCTCGTCGCCAAACGTCGTCGCTCCGTAGATGTGATCGAGCGCTTTCGCGAGTTCCGCTGACGTCCGGCCGAAGACCTTGTCGACTTCAGGCAGGCGCTGTGCGTCCGGCAGCTTCTGATAGCGCGTGATGAGCGACGTGACCAGCGCCTTTTCCACGCGCGCATCGTAACGGCGCTGGATCTGCTTCAGCTGGCTCTGGATGAGCTCCTCGTCGCGCTTCTGATAGCCGGACTCGCGTTCGGCGTCCGCCTTGGGACGCTCCACGGCGAGGCGATCGACCGACAATGCCCCACGCATCAGCTGCGTCTGGCTCGACAGCAGGCCCACGAGCAGGTCGCGCTCGCGCACGCCCTTGCCTTGTGCGATGAGTGCCATGGCCTGGTCGATCTGAGGCTTGAGCGTCTTCGCATCGGATTGCGTAGCGAGCCAGGCGAGCATCGCCGCCTCGTCCTCGCGACGAACCGTGACCGCATCGCTGCGCTCGAGGCCCTCCAGTTCGCCGCTGAATCGCTTGATACCGTTCTTCAGGGTCTGAAGCTGGGAGGCGTAGCGGATGCCCGCCTCCTTGTCGGTCCTGCCCTCGGCCTCGATCACGTCCTGCAGGGCCTTCAACACCGCAACCGAGGTTGGCAGTCGCCACTCGATCTGGTCGGCGAATTCAGCGGCCGTGCGGTGACGATACGTGGTGCCTGGATAGCCGGCGAGCATGACGAAGTCGCCCTCGGCCACGCCTGCCGTGGCGATCTGCAGATGCGACGGCGGGTGATAGGGCACGTTGTCCGGCGAGAAATCAGCCGGTTTGCCGTCCTTGCCGACATAGGCGCGCAGGATGGTGAAGTCGCCGGCGTGGCGCGGCCAGACGAAGTTATCGACCTCGTCGCCGTAATTGCCAATGGCGCGCGGTGGCGCGTAAACGAGGCGGATGTCGCGCAGCTCGAGCTGGCGAACCAGATAGAAGTCGCGGCCATAGAACATGTTGGCCACGCTGCATTTGATGCCGGCTTCCGCCTCGCACTCGGCGACCAGCGCCTTGCTCGCCGCGTCCACCGCATCGTAATACGCCCTGCCCGTCTTGCCCCGGGCACCGGCGAGCACGCGGTCGGTAACTTTCTCGAAGCCGACCGTGACGCGGAGGCGGTAGTCCGGATTGGCCGGTAGTTCGCCCGCACGGTCCGCGGCCACGTAACCGTTGGTGATGAGATCACGGTCCGGCTTCGAGTTGTACTGGATGACGCCGAAGGCCACGTGGTGGTTGGTCACCACCAGGCCGTCCGCCGACACGAACGAGCCGGTGCCGCCACCGATGCGGACCACCGCGTTCAGGGGCGCCCGAGTGAGGTCGGCGAGGTCCTTCGGGTTGCCGCGGAAACCGGCGTCCTTGAGATTCTTCGCAATTCCGGGCAACTGCGACGGCAGCCACATGCCTTCGTCTGCCTTCGCATCCAGCGCCAGCGCCATGGCTGCTCCCAGCATCATCGAGCGGATCCGCATTATTTCGTTGCCCCTGTCGGCCATCAAGTCCGCCCGACCATAGAGGGTTCCCTCCGGAGGTGGCAATGCCGCGCCGCACAAGCGCCGGCAACGGCCCACGGGACTATAATCCCCGTTTGGGTCCGCGCCGCGGACCGTCCCCACGACAATCCTGGATAACCATGCAGCAGACGATGAGAGCGCTGGTGAAGCGCAAGCCCGAACAGGGCATCTGGATGGAAGAAGTGCCGGTTCCGCAGGTCGGTCCGAACGAGGTCCTGATCAAGGTCGAGAAAACCGCCATCTGCGGTACCGACCTGCACATCTATAAGTGGGACGAGTGGTCCCAGCGCACGATCACCCCGGGCCTGACCATCGGCCACGAGTTCGTCGGCCGCGTGGTCGACATGGGCCCCGGCGTCACCGGCTACAAGATCGGCGATCGCGTATCGGCGGAAGGACATATCGTTTGCGGTCATTGCCGCAACTGCCGCGCCGGCCGCCAGCACCTTTGCCCGAACACGGTCGGCATCGGCGTGAACCGTAACGGCGCCTTCGCCGAATACATGACCATGCCGGCCTCGAACCTGTGGCCGATCCCGGATCAGATTCCGTCCGAGCTGGCCGCCTTCTTCGACCCGTACGGCAATGCCGCCCACTGCGCGCTGGAATTCGACCTGATCGGCGAAGACGTGCTGATCACGGGAGCGGGCCCGATCGGCATCATCGCCGCGGGCATCGCCAAGCACGTCGGCGCGCGTAACGTCGTCGTGACCGACGTCAACGACTATCGCCTGAAGCTGGCCGCCGACATGGGCGCCACGCGCGTCGTCAACGTCGCCAACCAGTCGCTCAAGGACGTGGTCAAGGACCTCCACATCGAGGGCTTCGACGTTGGCCTGGAGATGAGCGGCAACCCGCGCGCCTTCGGCGACATGCTCGACTGCATGTACCACGGCGGCAAGATCGCCATGCTCGGCATCATGCCGCGCGGCGCCGGCATCGACTGGGACAAGGTCATCTTCAAGGGCCTCACCCTGCAGGGTATCTACGGCCGCAAGATGTACGAGACCTGGTACAAGATGACCCAGATGGTGCTGACGGGCTTCCCGCTGCAGAAGGTGCTCACCCACCAGATCGCCATCGACGACTTCCAGAGGGGTTTCGACCTGATGGATGCAGGGCAGAGCGGCAAGGTCGTCTGCTCCTGGACCTGAGCCCCGCACGTGGCTGATATTCCGTAAGGCACCGCCCGCCCACGCATGCCCCCGACGAGTACACTTTCCGTCGGGGGCAATACAGTGAAGGGGCGGGAGTATGGATACACGCATCGCGTGGCGGAACATCCGCTGGGACAAGGGCCGCGACCAGGCCCTGGCCGTCTATCGGTCGCGCCGCAGCCGGCGCATCGGGCTCGGCGTCCTCATTGCCGTGATCCTCTTTGGCTTGCTGGGCTTCCTTGCCGCACCGTCGCTCATTCGCTCACAGATCGCTTCCCGCGCCAGCACCGCGCTCGGACGTCCGGTCACCGTCGGCGATGTCAGTCTGAACCCGTTCACCCTGAAGCTCGTCATCGAGCGCCTGCACATCGCCGAGGCCGACGGCCATACCGCGTTTGTCGAAATCGACCGGCTCACCGCGAACGCCTCGTGGGCATCGCTGTTCCGGGCGGCACCGATCCTCGACGAATTGCGCATCGAGTCGCCGCGCGTGCACCTCCAGCGGACCGCGCCGCAGCGCTTCAACTTCACCGACATCCTCGAGCGTCTTTCGAGCCAGCCGGCGGCGCCGGATACGGGTCCAGCGCGTTTTGCCGTGTCGAACATCGCCCTGCACGGTGGTCAGATCGATTTCGACGACCGCCTCCTGAATGCGACGCATCGCGTCGATCACCTCGAGCTCGGCATCCCCTTCATCGCGAGCCTGCCCAGCGACACCGACATCTTCGTGCAGCCGCTGCTGGCAATGAACGTCGACGGCAGTCCGCTGAAAGCGCAGGGCCAGACCAAACCCTTCGCCAGCAGCCGCGAGTCGTCGATTACGTTCCGGCTCGATCACCTGGACCTCGCCCGCTACGTCGGTTTCGTTCCCACGCCGCTGCCCGTCGCCGTGCCGAGCGGCAAACTTTCCGGGGTCCTGGCCCTGAACTTCGTGATGGCCGAGGCGCATCCCAGCATCCGCCTCAACGGCCGGCTGGCGCTCGACGAACTGAAGGTCACCGGTAGGGACGGCGCGGCGTTGCTGGAGCTGGGCCATGGCGACGCGGACCTCACCGTGCTCGAGCCGCTCACGTCCCGTTATCGGCTCGGCGCGGTGACCCTCGAACGCGCATCGGTGCGCTATGCGAGCCTGCCGGGTGGCAGGAGCAATATCGACGCACTCACGGCATCGGGCCCGGCGACGCACGCGCCCCCTTCCGATGCCAAAGCGGCGCCCATGGATGTGCGCATCGACAGCCTCACGCTGAAGGATTCGCACCTCCAGTATGCGGACCTCTCCGGGCCTTCGCCCGCCCACCTGGATCTCGACCACATGCAAGGCAGCTTGCGTGGACTGAGCACGGTGAAGGCGCAGGCGGCGATGCTGGACGTGTCGGCGCAGATGGCCGGTGGCTCCGTGTCGACGCAGGGTAAGGTGGATCTACCCGCAGGCAGCTTCCTGGGCAAGCTCACCCTCAAGAATGTCTCGCTGCCGGCGCTGATGCCGCTGGCACCGCCCCTGCTCAACGCCGATATCACCGGGGGCAACGTCGGCGCAGAAGGTACCCTGGCGCTAGGCTGGCACGATGGCGTCACGCTTCGCCTCACGAACACCAAAGCCCGCCTGGACGAATTTACGCTCGTACCACGCGGCGGCCGCGCCTCGCCGGTCACGTGGACGTCGCTGTCGGCAACGATCGCGCTGGTCGACCTCGCCACCCGCGAAGCCCGCGTGGACGAGCTGCTGCTGGGGGGCCTGGCTCTCGACGTGCAGCGACTGGTCAACGGCAACGTCGACCTGGCAAGTGTGATGCCGCCCTCCTCGTCGGCCGCCCACCCCGCCGGCTCGGACTGGCACTGGAGCGTCGCCCATCTGGGCCTGAACGATGGCAAGCTCAGCCTGCGCGACGCGAAGACGCCGGGTAAGCGCAGCGCGGTGACGATGACCGCGAATGCCTTCAGCGTCGATGGACTCTCCGACGATCTTCGCAAGCCGCTCAAGCTCGATCTCAAGGGCGCACTCGGCGACGGCAGCTTCGCCGTCGTCGGTACGATCAAGCCCGAACCGCTGGATGCCGATCTGAAGATCCAGGGCACGCGTATCGACGTGGCGCCACTGCAGACCCTGGTGACCGTGCCGCTCAACGTTCGCGTGGGAAGCGGCCTGCTCAGCCTCGACGGCCAGGTCCGCTACAGCGCGCTGAAGGACACGGCGCGGATCGGCTATCGCGGAAAGGCGACGCTGGGTCGCGTACGCGTGCTCGACAAGGTCACCAACGACGACTTCCTCCGCTGGACATCCCTCAGCGCCAGCAACATGGTTGTCGCCCTCGGCGACGGCGTGCCTCGCGTGGCGATTGGCGGCCTGGCACTGGACGATTTTTACGCCCGCGTCATCGTCAACGCGACGGGGCGGCTCAACGTGCAGGATGTCGTCGCCAATCCCGAAGCGCCGGGCGCCGTGTCGGTGACCCAGGCCCAGGCGAATCCCGCACCGAAGACGGCACCCGCCGCGGCGCCGGTCCCGGTCCCCGGCGCTAGCGGACCCGATGCCGATATACGCATTGGCCAGATCACGCTGACCCGCGGCCAGCTGAACTACACCGACAATTTCATCAAGCCGAACTACACCGCGGATGTCACCCAACTCACCGGCAAGATCGGCGCGTTCGGCACGGCGGGGGGCGCCCCGCCCGCCGCGCTTACGCTGCAGGGTCAGCTGGACAGCAATGCACCGGTCGACATCGAGGGAACCATCAATCCGCTCGCGCCGGTCGCCTTTCTCGACATCACGGCGAAGGCCGAAGGCATCCAGCTCACTAACCTGTCGCCCTACTCAGGCAAGTACGCGGGGTACCCGATTGCCAGCGGACGGCTCAACGTCGATGTGCATTACACGCTCGACCAGCGCAAGCTCGCCGCGGACAACCACATTTTCATCGACCAACTCACCTTCGGCGATCGCATCGAGGGACCCGGCATCAGCCACCTTCCGGTCAAGCTCGCCGTGGCATTGCTCAAGGACAGCCAGGGACGGATCGATGTCCACGTGCCGGTATCCGGCTCGCTCGATGACCCGCACTTCAGCGTCGGCGGCCTGGTCTGGCGAGCCATCGGCAACCTCATCGTCAAGGCGGTGACCTCCCCGTTCCGACTGCTCGCCTCCATCGGTGGTGGCCGCGAGGACCTCGGCTACGTGGAGTTCGCGCCAGGCTCGGACGTGCTCGACGCGGCGGCCCAGGACAAGCTCGGCCAGATCGTCAAGGTTCTGGGTGACAAGCCCTCGGTGAGTCTGGACATCATCGGTCGCATCGACATGAGCAAGGATGAATCCGGCCTGCGCAAGGTCATGGTCGAAGATCTCATTCGCAAGGAGCAAGTGAGCGCCAAGGGCGACGACACATCGGCGCCCACCGCCGAGGAACAGGACAAGTATCTCGAGCGCGCCTATCGCCACGCCGACTTTCCCAAGCCGAAGAACGTCATCGGCCTGACCAAGTCTCAGCCGCCGGAGGAGATGCGTACGTTGATGGAAACCCATATGCCGGTCGATGCCGATGCCTTGCGCCATCTGGCCGAGCGCCGTGCCAACGCGGTGCGGCAATGGCTACAGGGGAAAGTCGACGACAAACGATTGTTCGTGCTGGCGCCGAAGCTCGATCCGAAGGGGATCGACGACGGCGGGAAGACCACCCGCGTGGATTTCGGACTTCACTGACACGCCAAGGGGTTCTGCGGGTTTTCTCATCGGGCGGGAGGCCTCACAATTGAGAATTCCTCCCACCGGACTTCCGACCATGACCTATCCGGGCCAGACGCGCTTCGCCAGCGAACTCGACTCCATTCGCGAACAGGGTCTGTTCAAGAGCGAGCGCATCATCGTTTCGCCGCAGTCCGCCGAGATCGAACTCGAGGGCGGCCGCAAGGTGCTCAATTTCTGCGCGAACAACTACCTGGGCCTGGCGGATCACCCCGAAGTGATCCAGGCGGCCAAGGACGCGCTGGATACCCACGGCTTCGGCATGGCCAGCGTGCGATTCATCTGCGGCACGCAGGACCTGCACAAGGAGCTGGAAGCGAAAATCGCCGCCTTCTTCGGCAAGGAAGACACCATCCTTTACGCGGCGTGCTTCGATGCCAATGGCGGCTTGTTCGAACCGCTGCTTGGCGAAGAAGACGCGATCATCTCCGACGCGCTGAACCATGCTTCCATCATCGATGGCATCCGTCTGTGCAAGGCCAAGCGCTTCCGCTATGCGAACTGCGACATGGCCGACCTTGAAGCACAGCTCCAGGCCGCCGATGCCGCCGGAGCGCGCACCAAGCTGATCACCACCGACGGCGCCTTCTCGATGGACGGCTTCGTCGCGCCGCTCGCCGACATCACGGCACTGGCGAAGAAGTACAACGCCCTCGTCCATATCGACGAATGCCATTGCACCGGCTTCCTCGGCGACACGGGCCGCGGCTCCGCCGAGCTGCACGGCGTGCTCGACAAGATCGACATCATTACCGGCACGCTCGGCAAGGCTCTCGGCGGTGCGCTCGGCGGCTTCACCACCGGCCGTCGCGAGGTGATCGAGCTGCTGCGCCAGCGCTCGCGGCCCTATCTCTTCTCGAACTCGCTTCCGCCGCACGTCGTTGCCGCCGGCAGCAAGGTGTTCGACATGCTGGACGCCGCCGGCGACCTTCGCGACAAAGTGAAGGAAAACACGCGTTACTTCCGCGAAAAGATGACCGAGGCCGGTTTCGACATCCGCCCCGGCCAGCACCCGATCGTCCCGGTGATGATCTACGACGCCAAGCAGGCCCAGGCCATGGCCACCGCGCTACTCGACGAAGGCATCTACGTCACGGGCTTTTTCTTCCCGGTCGTCCCGCAGGGGAAGGCGCGTATCCGCACGCAGATGAGCGCGGGCCATACGCGCGAGCACCTGGACAAGGCGATTGCTGCGTTTACCAGGGTGGGCAGGCAGTTGGGTGTGTTGAAGGGCTGAGGTTGACCGGTCCGCGCTGGCGCGCGGACCGCCTCAGCGCCGCCTGAGGGCGGCGACCTCGGCATCGGAGAGGTGCCGCCACTGCCCCTTGGCCAGCTCGCCTAACACCAGGTCACCGATCGCCGTGCGCAGCAACCGCCGGACATCGAAACCCAGCGCGGCCAGTAACCGGCGGATATGCCGGTTACGCCCCTCGTCGAGGGTCACCTCCAGCCAGGCATTCCGTTCGCCCTGGCGCAGTAAGGAAACAGCCGTGGCCCGCAGCGTCTCGCCTGCCTCGACGACGCCTTCCAGCATGGCGTTAACGGTCGCCTCATCCGGCTGCCCCTCGACCTGGACGTGATAGGTCTTCGCGACGTGCGTCGCCGGTTCGGTAATACCCGCCGCCCAGACCGTGTCGTTGCTGAGCAGCAGCAAGCCCTCGCTCGCCTTGTCGAGCCGGCCGACCGGGCCGATCCACGGTAGCTTCGCGCCTTCGAGCAGCGAATAGACCGTATCGCGCCCACGCTCGTCGGCCGCCGAAACGACGAGACCGCGTGGCTTGTTCATGGCGATATAGACAGGCGCGGCCGACTCCGCAGCCGCACCGTCGAGTTCAATCCGCTCGTGCCCGGCCATCGGAAACTCGGGGTCGCGGATGATCTTGCCATCCACGCGGACCCTGCCCTCACGGGCAAGCTTCTCGCCTTGGCTACGCGAGCAGATGCCGCGCTTGGACAGCACGCGGGCAAGGCCGAAAACGGGTGTCGCAGGACGGCGCGACCGAGGACCGGGCGCGTAAGGAGGCTGACGGGGCATCGACATAGGATACCGCCCGGCCGGAACGGCAGACAAAAAAAACGGCATGCCGGAGCACGCCGTTTCGGAAATAGTCGTTGAAGGGCTTCCGTCAGATCTTTGCGATACCTTCGGGACGCTTGGCGCCGACGAAGTGCTGGGCCCAGTAGGCCTCATTCAGGCTGTCCACGCGCACCGTCTTGCCAGCCGACGGGGAGTGGATGAACTGACCATTGTCGATGTAGATACCGACATGCGAGATGGCCTTGCCGCGGGTGCGGAAGAAGACCAGGTCGCCGGTCTTCATGTCGTTGCGCTTGACCTTCAGGCCAGCGAGGAACTGGCTGGCCGAGTTGGTCGGAAGATCGAGGCCGATGCTGTGGATGAACACGTAGCGGACGAAGCCGCTGCAATCGAAGCCGGTGGAGGGCGCACGGCCACCACGCTGGTAACGGATGTCGCGGAGCTTCATGGCGAAGGCCAGGAGCGCCTCGCGAGCATGACCGTCGACGTGGCCGGCCAGTTTTGCGGTGGCGGCGGCGACGAGGCTGTCGTCGTCATCGGCGGTCTGGTTGTCGGTATCCGAATCGGTGGAAGCGAGCTTGACGGTGGCGGCGGCCGGCGCCTTGGGCGCGGTCAGGATCGCAAGGTCGGGAATGGTGGACTGCGCGAGCGCCGTGGCGGGTGCGAACACCGGCAGATCGGTCAACAAGAGCGCTGCGGACTGGTCCAGACCCTGTGAAGGCGTGACCGAATCGGCAAAAGCAGGTGTTACAGCGGCGAAACAAATGGTGGCTAACGCGAGAGCGGTCAGTCGCTTTAAAAGCATGAGCGATAAGGCCTTTTCATCGGAAAGTTAAGCCGCCAAAGTGTGGGACGACCGTGAACGAGGGGTGAAGTTATCAAACCCCATCCATTTAGTTGTTGGCATAAAGTTAAAAAATGCCATTCCTAGGAAATATTCAGAGAAGTCGCAAGAAGTCGCGGGCTGCGAGACGGAAAACTGAATGGATATAAAGGGTTGCTTTCACATTCGTGACCAGATAAGGGGGTCGTCACGACCGCCTGACCGGTAATTACCCTTGTTGGACACCGCTAGGGCTTGGCGTTCCTTGCCCCAAAGATGGCACTGCCGATTCGCACTTCGGTACTGCCCTCACTAATCGCCAGGGCGAAGTCGCCACTCATGCCCATGGACAGCCGTTCGACGGAAAATCCTGCGTCCCGAGCCCTGTTACGCCACTGATACAGGGTCCGAAAACATCCCCGCACGACCTCCTCGTCCTCCGAGGCCTCGGCCAGGGTCATCAGCCCGCGTACTCGCAACGACGAGAACGCGCTCATCTGGTCGAGGAAGGCGAGTAGCCCGTCCGGATCCAGCCCGAACTTGCTCTCTTCCCGCGAGGTCTTCAGCTGGATAAGTACGTCGATGCCCCTGCCCTGGGCCTGTAGCGCCCTGTCCAGGGCCACGGCGAGGTCGAGGCGGTCCAATGACTGCACTTCGCTCGCGATCGCCGCTACGGGCTTCGCCTTGTTCGTCTGCAGGTGGCCGATGACAACCCAGTCCAATGCCTCGGCGGCCAGGGCCACCGACTTCGCCTGGATCTCCTGGACCTTGTTCTCTCCGAAACGACGCAGCCCCAACCCCACCGCCTCGCGCACGACCTGGGCCTCGAACGTCTTGCTCACCGGAAGCAGGGTCACCTCGGCCGGATCGCGCCCGGCTTGCACACAGGCCGCCCCGATCGCCGCCCGCACGGCCGCAAGGCGGCCGTCGAGCGTGGCGAGGTCCGCGGTCATGCCTTCGAGGCTTCCTGGAAGTGACGTGCCACCACGTCGGCCACCACCATGCTCACGCGCTTGCCCGTGGGAATGTGCAGGAATTCGTTCGGACCGTGGGCGTTGGAATGCGGGCCGAGGACGCCGGTGATGAGGAACTGCGCCTGCGGGAACTTCTCACCGAGCATGCCCATGAAGGGGATGCTGCCACCCTCGCCCATGTAAGCGGCGGGGGCGCCGAAGTAATGCTCCGAGGCGCGGGCGACCGCCTCCTCAAGCCACGGCGAAAGGGCCGGCGCATTCCAGCCACTGCCGTCCTTTTCCAGGTCGAAAGTGACCTTGGCGCCGTACGGCGGATCCTTCTCGAGCAACTGCTTGAGGAACTTGCCCGCCTCGGCACCGGACAGCGTCGGCGGAACGCGCAGGCTCAGCTTCACCGCTGTTTTCGGGCGCAACACGTTACCGGCGCTGTCGAGGGCCGGCATGCCACCCACACCCGTAACGGCGAGCTGGGGGCGCCACGTGCGGTTGAGCACGAGCTCGGCTAGGTCATCGGTGACCGGCTTCATGCCCTCGACGAATGGGAACTTGTCGTAGATGTCATTGCCCAGCACCTCGGCCGAACGGCGGGCCTGGTCGACGCGCTGCGCCGGGATGTCGACATAGAGCTCCGCCGGCACGATGGCACCGGTCTGCGGGTTCTCGAGGCGGCTCAGCAGGTCGCGCAGGATGCGGAAGCTCGACGGCACCACACCGGAGGCATCGCCCGAATGCACGCCCTCTTCAAGCACCTGCACCGTCAGGTTGCCGCCGGTCATGCCTCGCAACGACGTGGTCAGCCAGAGCTGGTCGTAGTTGCCGCAGCCCGAATCGAGGCAGACGACCAGGGCCGGGTTGCCGATGCGGTCGGCGAGATGGTCGACGTAGTACGGCAGGTCGTAGCTGCCCGACTCCTCGCAGGCCTCGATCATGATCACGCAGCGCGCATGGGGCACGCCCTGATCGCGTAAGGCGAGCAAGGCCGCGAGCGAGCCGAAGATCGCGTAGCCGTCATCCGCGCCGCCACGACCGTAAAGCTTGTCGCCCTTGATGACAGGCGTCCACGGACCGAGGTCATCGGCCCAGCCGGTCATCTCCGGCTGCTTGTCGAGGTGGCCATAGAGCACAACGGTTTCATCCGTGCCTGCGCCCTGTACGCCCTGTGCCGGCACGTCGATGTAGATCAGCGGCGTGCGGCCTTCCAGACGCACGACTTCGAGTGAGGCGCCTTCGAGGGCACCCAGCTTCGAGCGTGCCCAGGTCTCCATGAGGGCCACCGCCTGGTCCATGTAGCCATGCTCGCGCCACTTCGTGTCGAACATCGGCGACTTGTTGGGGATGCGGATGTACTCGACCAGCTGCGGGACGATTTCCGCGTCCCAAAGGCCGCTGACGAAGGAGGAAATGCGGGAGGTATCCATGGCGAGGGGGACTCGTGAGGTCAAAGCGGGATTGTAACAGCGCCTCGTCGGGGCGCCGACAGGGTGGCCCCACCCAAGGTAGGCGCGGGAGCCGCGCACGCCGCGTCGGGCGCGCACATCGAGTACGTCACCCCGCCGGTTCGCCGGTTCCGGACCGCGGCGCAGAGTGCTTCGGCGTCATCCGGCGCATTCAACCAGGAGGCTTTATGAAACCCCTCGCTCTCACCCTCGCCCTGACCGCCCTGCTTTTCGCCATGCCCGCCGTGGCCGGCACGCCGGTCAACATCAATACGGCCGATGCCAACGCGCTCGCCCAGTCCCTCGATGGCGTGGGGCTCGCCAAGGCCCAGGCCATCATTGCCTGGCGGGAGGCCAACGGCGATTTCGACAGCGCCGACCAGCTCACGTCGGTCAAGGGCATCGGCCAATCACTGGTCGACCGCAACCGGGAATCCATCCTCGTCGACGCCGCCAAGCCGACGAAAAAGACCCGTCCCGCCCGCCCGGCGAAGGCCAACACCGCCAGCACGGACGACTGACGACCCGGCCCACCCCCTTCCGTCGCCGGCCGAACGCGCTACACTCGCGCCCCGTGCCGGCGGCGCTTTCTCGCCCTGCCGGTGGGAACAGGGGCCAGATGATCCGATGATCCTGCCGCGTTACCGTATCGCCGCTTCGGGCATTCCCGGGGCTGGCAAGGGCTTGTTCGTCGACGAACCCGTCGACGCCGGACGCATCGTCACCGCGCCCGATGCCATCGACCGTACGCACTCCTGGGCGGACATCCTCGCCACGCCGGCCCTGGCCGCCAACCAGTACGCTGCGGCCCGCTGGTTTGAGGACCGCTACACCGTTTCGCCCGAGTGGCCAGACGAATGTTTCGTCAACCACAGCTTCGAACCGACCGGAATCTGGCATCTGGGATTTATTTTTGCCGCGAAGAACCTACCGCAAGGCACTGAAATAACAGTTGATTATCGGCATCTCCTTCCGCCAAATGAGAACGAGAGCTTTAATGACGCGGCAACTGGTGAGAAAATAACCGGCTTGTCCTGGCAGGACAGTCTCGCGCTGAGCACGCGCGCCCTAGCCGCCCTGCTCGGCTGATTCCTTGGTCACTTCGATGGCAATGTCCGATATCCCTGTTCTGGAAACGCCGCGCCTGCGGCTTACCGCCCTCACCGAACGCCACTTCGACGACTACGCGAAAATGCTCGCGGACGCCGAAAGCACGCGCTGGATCGGTGACGGCCAGCCCCTGGACCGCATGAACGCGTGGCGATCCATGGCCATGCTGCTTGGGCACTGGGCACTCCGCGGCTGCGGCATGTGGGCCATCGAACTGAGACACAGCGGCGAGTTCATCGGCCGCGCCGGCCTGATGAAGCCGGAAGGCTGGCCCGACCTCGAGCTGGGCTGGATGCTCAAGCCGGAACACCGTCACCACGGCTACGCCACGGAAGCCGGTGAAGCCATCCTCGCGTTTGCATGGAACGAGATGCACGCGCAGCGCGTGATCAGTCTCGTGCGCATCGGCAATGAAGCCTCCGACCACGTGGCCGAGCGTCTTGGCGGCGAGCACATCGACAACATCGATTTCCTCGGCGGCGCGACGCATCTGTTCGCTTACTACCCGCCCCATCGCGAAGTCCGCCGCGCGAGCTGATCGCACGCACGGCGGCAACGCCCGCCATCAAAGGGCCGGCGCGAAATCCGTGCGACGGCGGCGGTGTGCCGGATTGACCGCAGCGATGCCCGCCAGGGCGAGCAAGCGCGCCGTGCGCATCCACGCAATCACGATCACGCCCGCCTGCACGATCAGGAACGCGACGAAGAGGCCGCCTCCCACCGCCACCGTGTGGCCCCGCCACGCCGCGATCAATACAGCCAGCGCCATGCCGACGAGAGTGATCACGAGGTAGACCAGCAAGCTGGCGAACGGCCGCCGAACGAACTGCATGAATCCGCGACCGAGCGCCCGGAACGCCGAACGCAGCCCGATATCGGCAACGAACTGGGCACGCGCCGATTCGACCACCGCCTGTGCGATCACGAAGAACAGCAAGGCGACGGCGAGTGCACCATGCGAGTACATGTCGGCCGTGGCGGGAAGCAGTGCCGTGTCGATCCTGTCGTCCGCGAAGGACGATGCCGCTTTCGCTATGAGGGCGAACAGGCCGTAGGGAATCAAGGCCAGCAAAAGCAACCGCAGCATGCGGCCGTACTCGGTCGCGCCGCCCTGTAGCAGGCCACCAAAACTCAATGCACGCCCCGCACGTCCACCGGCCACGGCCATGCCCGTGAGAAAGGGCGAAACGGCCAGCGTCAAGATCGCGCCCGCGACGAAGGCCATGCCCATCCACGGATTGTCGCGGTTGAGCGCAACGAAGACATCGCCGAACATCAGTCCGTCGAAATGCTTCGCCCAGGCCTCGGCGTGGACGGAATGACCCAGTAGCGTATCGAGCGTGCTCCACAGCGGCAGCGCCACGACGAGCGTCGGCAACAGCGAGATGAGTATCCACAGCAGAAGCAGCCGCCATTGAAGGCCGCCGACGGCGCCGTGACCGATGGCTGCGAAAGCCGAACGTTTGGAATGGCTGTTCATAGCGTCCCCAGCATGGTGTAGATACCCTGCAGAAGGGCGGCAAAATCCGAACCCCAACGATTCGAGGCGGCATGATTTTCGTCGACGGTGCGACTGTCGTTTAGCTTGTTCGCGTCGAGATAGATCTTGCGCTCCGGGTCGAGTTCGGCCGAGGTAGCCTTGACCGGTCGGGTGAAGACAAACCGCGCCCACCGACGGTCGTCGTCCCAGCGAACGGTGTCCACCGAGCCGTTGGCGAACGTCACCTTCAGTATCTGCGGCACCTGAGAACCGTCGCGACGCACGGTCACCGTGGTCTTCCATGGAAACGGGCCCGTGCCTGGTCTTGCATCGGGATGAGCTTTCTCCCAATTCTTGCGCTGCTTCTCGATGGCTTCGTCGTTATCGTCGTTGCTCAACTCGACGCGCTTGCCGTCCTTGATCGACGTACCTGCCAGTGGGAGCACTTCGTCGCTGACGATGTCGCCGACGCGATCGTCCACGGTGTCGGTGCCGTACACATACTGCTCGAAGACCTGGGCCACGACGGCAGGCTTGCCCGACGATTCAGCGAGGCTCGCCTGGAGATCGGCAATCGAGGGATGACGGAAATGCCAGGTGGCGTAGTAGTCGCGGAAGGCCTTCTCCATCACCGGTTTGCCCAGGCGCTCCTCGAGATCGTGCATGGCCGTGGACGTTCGCGAATACACCGTGGCGTAAGCCGAGCTCGACAAGCGGTCCCATGAATTCTGGCCGAGTGGATCCGCCGGATGCGCCAACGTGGCCATCATGCGCTCGAGCATGAAGCCGCCCATGGGTGCCTCGACGCCGAAGAACTTCCACATCGGCGTCGTGAGGTAGACCAGCTGGTTCCGCTCACGCAGCATGCGTCCATCCCAATACTCGTTCAGCCCCTCGTCGAGCATTGGCTCCTCGAACTCGTTCGAGGCCAGAAGCCCATAGAAATAGCCGTGTCCGAACTCGTGGATCGTCACGAAATCCAGCAGGAACTCGTTCAAGGTCTTCGGCGCAACCGGACTGTAGTTGTCGGCGGTGAAGAACGTCGGATACTCCATGCCGCCCGCTTCACTCGCGTTGAACGGCGGCACGACGGCGGTCAGCGTCTTGTACGGATACGCGCCGAGTGTCTGCGAGAAATAGGCGATCGAGTCGATCGATGCCTTGAGTACCGGCTTGGCGTCCCCTTCATACTCGGACGGGTAGATCACGCGGACTTTGACCCTCGGGCTGCCGGGGCCGGTGTACTCGCCGTCGAGCGTCTTGTAACCGGGGGCGGCCATCCAGGCGAAGTCATGCACGTCCGCCTGGATGAAATGCCAGTTGAGATCGTTACCTTCCGGCGTGGGATCGCCCTGCTGCTCGCCCACGGCGCCGACGACGTAGTCTTTGGGCACCGTCATGTGGACGTCGTACTCGCCGAAGTCCGCGTAAAACTCGCTGTTGAAGTGGAACTCGTGCACGTTCCAGCGCGGCTCCGTGGCCCCGCGCTCACCCGGCAGCTCGAGCACGCCGATCTTCGGGAACCACTGACCGACCAGATGAAACGTGCCGACGTAGCCGGTGCGCTCGATCACGCGTGGCAGTTGACTGTGGAAGTTCATGTCGAGGGTGACGCTGCCGCCCGCGGGCACCGGCTGCGCGAGATCGACGCGAACGACGGTGTGATCGGTGGCGGGACCGCCGTCCGGATGCACATAGCGCCACTTCAGCGCTGCACCGTCCTGATCGATACCGCCCAGGTCGATGTGACCCCACTCGCCTTTCTTCACCTCGGCGATGCCGCGTGAGCCGCCGTGGGCGGCAAGCACGCCACGCTCGGTAAAAAAGGTACTGCCCTGGCCCTCGAAGGCGTTGAGGTAAAGATGCAGGAACACCGCGTTCACCGGCCGATCGCTGCGATTGCGCCAGGTCAGCTGCTGCTGGCCGTCGACCGTGTGCTTCTCGGGATCGAGACGCGCCTGGATGCGATACGACACGACGCGGTCGGACAACGTCGCTTCACTGCCGGTGCGAGGGCCGCCCCAGGCCGTCGTCGCGCTGGGCGTCCTGACGAAGGCGGCGTGTGGCGACGCAAACGGAATCTCGGCGGGAAACGCCGGGACAGGCGTCGCAGCAGGTGTCGCGGCAGGCGGCGGAGGCACCCCATTCTGGGCCCAGGCAGCGGCGGCGCTTAATAACGCGCCCACCGCAACGCAACGAACGACTCTGGCTGCCTTACGGCGCATGGATCCACCCTCCCCTGTTATCCCGCGAGATTGCTGGCTGCGACCCCGGCCTGATATAGGCCAGAGGTCACGGTCGGGGAAGAAAACTCAGCCGGGGAAGGCGCGCTCACGCATCCACTTGGTCACGATCCACTTCTCCCCCCGAAGCACGGGCGCACCGCCGTGCAGGGATAGCGGATCGAGCGAGCCATCGGCGTCCGTGTACTCGAAGTACAGGGCCTGGCCCTTGCGCGGCACGTAACTGAAATCAATGCGCGGAAAGATTGTTTCCCCACCGGCTTCGACGTCGTGCAGGTACATGATCAGCGTGGACACGCGTTGGCCGCCGGTAGCAAGGTGCGGCTGGCTGCCCTTCTCGCCCGGTTCGAAGTAGTCGAAGTGCGGCAGGTATTCGCCACCCAGGCCGTAACGCATCACCTGAAGTCCTTCACCGCGGTCTTCCGGCAAGCGCATGATCGCCGCGGTACGCGCATCGATACGGCGGATCAGCTCGTTCTCGGCGCGCTGGAAATACGCGCCATCGCTGGTGCGGATGTCCATGACGGTGTTCACCCCGTCAGCGACACCCACCACCGCCGAGCGCTCGAGCCGCGGGACGGCCATGTGCATCAACGCATCGCATTCCTCGTCGCTGAGCACACCATCCAGCACGGCGATGGTCGGTCGAGCGATCCGCAGCAGGACACGAACGTCGCGATCGGGCGTATGCAGCACGTGGCCCTCAGCCAGCCGACCGTGGAACGGTGTCAGGGCCGAGGCGTGCGCCGCCACCGGGGCTACCGCGCTCCCGAACAACGCGGTGACGATGGCCTCGCGGGCCACACCTTCGTCGAACTGGTTTTCCTTCATGGTCAGGAGCAGGTCGGCCGGCGCGTTCCCTGAGGCGAGGGCATCGCGAATCCAGTCCTGCCAGTCCTGCGTCACCTTGGTGTGGAAGCGCGTTTGCAAATGCTTTTCCTGCGTCGTGGCGGTGCTTTCGGTCACATTGTGCCGTTATCGGCGGTCGACGTGGGGTGCGAGGGCACGCTGTCGCCCTCGTTCAACCATGCGAGTTTCCGTGCCCTGGGCAAGCGCTTCACCGCCCACTCGGCTTTCGAGGCGGCGGAGCGGTCGGCGAAGGCGCGCGAACCGAGCAGGCGTACCGGTGGATTGGCCCGCGTGTAGCGAGCACCCTTCCCGGCGACGTGCGCGGCATAGCGCGCGGGCAGATCGTTGGTGATCCCCGCATACCAGGCGCCGTTGCGGCATTCGATGAGATAAACGCACCACATGACGTAAGCGTACCCGCTGCCACCTACAATGGCTCGATGAACGCCCACTACGACCTGGCCGTCAACCTCCCGCTGCGAGACGCCACCGCGGAGCGCCTGGCCGCTGCCCTGGCCGCTTTTCCCGTCAATCCAACACTGCTGGCCTACCCATCGATGGAAGGCAGCCTGGGCGCGCGCGAAGCGATCGCCGGCTGGATGCGCCGTCGCTGCGGCCACGTCGTCGTCGACCCCCGCCGCCTGATCGTCACCCTCGGCGCGAGGCATGCCTTGTCCCTCGCCCTGGACGAAGCCTGCGCGCCCGGCGACACACTCCTCGTGGAATCGTCCACTTATCATGGCTTCCGGGCCAGCGCCGAGGCGCGTGGCATTCACGTCGCCGGCGTGGGCATGGATAGCGACGGCATGCTGCCGGCCGAGCTCGAACGCCTGGCCGACACGACCGGCGCGCGCTGCCTGTACGTGCAACCTACGCTGCAGAACCCGACCACCTCGACGATGCCGTTGGCACGTCGGCGCGACATCGCCACGGTGGCGATGTCGCGGGACCTGACGATCATCGAAGGCGATGTCTACTCGCCGCTGGCATGGCACGACCGCGACGAACTTCCGCCTCTCGCCGAGCTCGCGCCGGACCGCTGCCTGCACGCTGGCGGTATCGGCAAGGTGCTCGGGCCCGGACTTCGCGTCGGCTGGTTGCTGCTTCCGGATGACGCGAGCCACCAGCGCGCGGCGTCGACGATACGGCTCGCCACCGATGGACTGCCCGCCCTGTTTCCGTCCGTCGTTGCCGGCTGGATGGCGGATGGCACCGCCGACGAACTACTGGCGACCCTTGCCGGGCGGATGGTTGAACGCAACAGACTCGCCCGCGCCATCCTCGGCGGCGACCTGGTCACGGCAAACGGACTGCATGCGTGGCTGCCCTGCGGAAACGCGGCCGAGATCGAGGCGAGAGCGCTAGCGCGTGGCGTACGCGTCACGCCTTCGAAGCCCCTCGCCGCCGATGGTGAGCACGCCGTCGGCCTGCGGCTGTGCCTCGGCGCCGAGGAAGACATCGACCGTCTGGAAGCCGCCTTGCGAATCGTTGCCGCGGTTCGCTGAGCGTCAGCTCCGGGGAGCCGTCAACTTCTCGAGGGCCTTGCCGACCGCGGCAAAGGCAAACGCACCGGTAACGTGCGTGGCCGCTCCGAGGCCGCCGCCGCAGTCGAGCTTCAAGGCATCGCTACCCGGGGGCCGCACGCCACAGACGCTGCCGTCGGCCTGCGGGTATTGTACGTTCTGCATCGAATACACGGCCGAAACGCCAAAGAAACGGTCGGGGTTACGCGGGAAGCCATGCTCCTGGCGGAGCTTCTTCCGGATCATGCTGAGCATGGCGTCGTGTTCGGTGCGCGAGAGATCGCGAACCCGGATGAGGGTCGGATCGGTGCGTCCGCCGGCGGCGCCCACGGTGACCAGGGGCACCTTGCGCCGACGACACCACACAACGGTCTCCAGCTTGACTTTGAGCGCATCGCAGGCGTCGATGACCACGTCGTACTTGCGGTCGAGGAGTTCGTCCAGCGTGGATGGCGTGAGGAACCGCTCCATGGCCTCGAGCCGGATGGTCGGGCTGATGGCGTGCGCCCGCTCGGCGACCACGCCGACCTTGGGCTTGCCGTACTGGCCATCCAGGGCGTGCATCTGCCGGTTGGTGTTGGAGAGGCAGACATCGTCGCCGTCGATCAGCGTAAGCCTGCCGATGCCACTGCGAGCCAGCGCTTCGGCCGCCCACGAGCCGACGCCACCCACGCCGATGACGCACACATGCGCGTTGGCGAGGCGGTCCAGGGTGCCGCGGCCATAGAGCCGCTCGATGCCGGCGAAACGTTCGGCCTGGGCCGTACTCACGGGTGTCCCGGTCTGCGGTAATGTGCTCATTGTCTCATATTGAAAGAATGGAACCGTCCGTTATGCTGACGGTCCGGAAAGCCATGGATCACCGATGCGCGCGCTGCTTCTCGTCGTCCTGGGACTGGCCGTAGGTGCCATGGGCGCCACCTTTGCCCTGTCGGCCCTTCGTCAGGGCACACCGTTCCACAGTGGGGTGATGGCCGTCATGCAGCACCACATGGGCGTACTGCGGGGCAACGTGCGGGCGAAACAGTGCGATGCCAAGGGCAGCGCCGACCATCTGTCTCGCATGCGCGAGACGGCCGGTGATATTCGCCAGGCCTTCCCGGACATGGAACCCGCGTTCTTCCAGGCCGACGACGGCCTGCTTAAAGCCCTCGACGGTGCCGTCGCCGCCGCGCCTGGCACCTGCGAGGCCCTCGTCGCTGCCTTGAAACCCGTGGGGGACGCCTGCCAGTCCTGCCACCAGCAATTTCGCTGAGATGACGGGAACCCCTCCCGAGAGGCCCGCTGGCTTCATACGCATGCAGTGGTGGCTGCTGGTGCGCGCCATGGCGCGCTTCGAAACCACCATGTTCCTGCGCACGCGCTATTCGCAGCCCAAGATGGTCGCGATCGGCGTGGTCGGCAGCTTCTGCCTGGCCGTCTATTACCCGGTCTGGGCCTATCTCTTCCCGCAGCCGTACGAAAACCTGCCGATGCGCCTGGTCTGCAGCGCCACGTTCATCCCGCTGGCCTTGCTGCCCTGGTGGCCGCGCCGACTACGCACGCACCTGCCGACCTACTGGTACTTCGCCATGACGGTGGCGATGCCCTTCTTCGTTGGCTATATGACCCTGCGCAACGCCACGCCGGCGTGGCTCATGACCCATCTTGCCTGCGTGATGCTACTGATGATGCTGTTCGACATCGTCAGTTTTCTGCTTGTTTTCAGCATCGGAAGCCTGCTCGCCGGCCTGGTCTTCGTGCTTTCCCCCGAGGCGCACCTGCACACGCAGACGATGCTCGAGTACCTGCCCCTGCTGTTATTCGGCATGGTCGGAGGCGCCACCTGCACGGTCTCCTCGACGATGGCCGAACAGTCGCGCATCGAAGCGCTGACCGCCGCCTCGAACAACATCGCCCACGAACTGCGCACGCCGCTCGGCTCACTGCGCATCGCCGCGCGCGCCGTCGCCCGCTTCATGCCCGACCTCATCCGCAGCCATCGCCTGGCCGAGGGCGAGGGCCTGCCCGTTCCGGAACTGCGCGCTCAAAACCTGCATGCGCTGGAGCGCAGCATCGGCGTCATGGAGCGCGAGGTGACCTACGCGAACACGATCATCGACATGCTGCTGCTCTCCGCCCGACCGATCGGTGAGGTGCCACTGATTCCCCTCACCGCCCGCGAATGCGTGGAGCAAGCCCTGCGCCGCTTCCCGTATGGCTCGCGCGCGGAACGCGAGCGGATCACCCTGTCACCCACGGGCGACTTTCGGCTCCTCGGCGAGGAGAGCCTGGTGGTCCACGTACTGTTCAATTTGCTGCGCAATGCACTTTTTCATACCGATCGGGCGGGCAAGGGCGACATCGGCGTGTTCATCGAGCCCGGCGAGCGGGCCAGCCGCATCCGTGTCCATGACACGGGTCCGGGCATCCCGCCGGACGTCGTTCCCCGTATTTTCAACCGCTTCTACTCGTATTCGAGCGATAGCCCGGGAACCGGATCGATCACCGGGCTAGGAATAGGTCTCGCTTTTTGCCGCGCGGCGATGGAGCATATGGGAGGTGGCATCGTCTGCCGAACCAATCTGGGTGAATTCACCGAATTCACCCTAACCTTTCCGCATGCGGAGACCGGGGACCGGCAGTGATGACGTTGAACTCGCAGGGCGATATCCAGCCCTTCCACTTCCCAACAACGACCTTCCTCGTGGATGACCACGAGGAGTACCTCGATGTCGTGCCTCTCCTGCTCGATCCGATGGTCCGTGTGCGCACCTTCAGTTCGCCGCGCAGCGCGCTGGCCACCCTGGGCAACAATGGCAGCCGCCCCGTTCCCGGCGGCGGCTGGCTGTATCGCTGGAAGGACCGCCCGTCGGAAACACAGGAACTGGTGGCGCTCGATATCGACTCGATCCACCGGGTGGTTTACGACCCCGAGCGTTTTGCCGAGATTTCCGTGGTGGTGGTCGACCAGGCCATGCCCGAGATGGACGGCATCACCTTCTGCAAGCGCTTGCCGAATCCGCATATCGGCAAGATCCTGCTGACCGGCCGCGCCGACGACGCCACGGCCATCGACGCCTTCAATTCGGGCGTGATCGACCGCTTCATCCGCAAGAACGACCCGCTAGCCATCGAAAAGCTGCAAACGGCCATCACCGAGCTGCAGCGCCGCTATTTCGAACGCGCCAGCGCCTTTGTCGCCGAAACCCTGGCACTGGGCAATTTCCGTTTCCTGCGTGACCCGGCCTTTCGCGAAGTGCTGCAGAGCGTAACCGCCACCTTCCAGCCGGTGGAGTGCTACGTGCACTGCAATCCGACCGGCCTGCTGCTGATCGACGCCTGGGGTATCGGCCGCTTCCTCCTCGTCCAGACCGACGAGGACCTGCGCACCCACTATGAAATTGCGGCAGATCTCGGCGCCCCCCAGACCGTGCTCGACGCCCTCCGCGGTGGCGAAGCCCTGCCCTGGTTCCGCTCGCGCGACGGTTTCTACCACAAGGGCGTGGAGAATCCGGAAGCCCACATGTACCCCGCCACCGCAGTCTCCGGCGAACAGTGGTACTACTACGCGCTGATCGACGACGTGGAGCGCTTCCGGTTGCAACACATCAAGTCGTACCGGAGCTGGCTGCGTGAGCAGGACCTCAGCCTCTCGGCCGACAGCCGGCCGCGCTTCATCTAATCGGGCTCGTTTCTCAATAAGGAGGACGCCTTCGTACCGGATCATCCGGTGCGTCAGGTGTCCTTTGTCGTGCGTGGTCCCACGGTCGTTCCGACGCGTGGGCGCCACGACGTCTCTCTTGGTAATGGCACGAGGCCGGCATCCGTACGCGGATTCCGTAGGACGCCTCTCTCATCTTCATGCGTCTGCCTGGGCGAGGCAGACGTGCGTGCGTCATCCGCAGGGATGTCGCCGTGGATATCGCCCATCCCCCTTGCCAGAGAGAGATAGTCATGGAAAACGTTTCCGTCCTGCATCGCATTGCCAAAGCACCGACGCTTCCTGAATTCGTTCAACGCAGGGTCGACAAATTTCACAACGAACGGGTTGCCATCGACTGGGGCGGCCGTCACATTTTGCGGGGCCGGCAATCGACGGATGCCGACCTGATGCTCCAGAGCAACGATTACCTGGCCATCGCAGGGCATCCCGCTATCGTCGAAGCGCAGCGCGAGGCGCTGGCCAGCGGCGGCCTCGGCATGATGATGTCGGCGCTGTTCCAACAACACGCGGATGACCCGCTGCATCGTGTCGAGGGTGAGCTCGCCCGTGCGGTCGGCAGCGAGGACGGCATCCTCGCCCAGTCCGGCTTTGCCGCCAACGTGGGACTTATTCAATCGATCGCGGGTGAGCGCGTACCCGTCTACGTGGACATGCTGGCCCACGCTTCGCTGTGGGAAGGCATTCGCAGCGCCGGTGCCAGGGCGGTCTCCGTCCTCCACAACGACATGACCCACCTCGAGCGACAGGTGATGCGAAATGGCCCCGGCGTCATCGTCGTCGACGCCGTATACAGCACCAACGGCAGCGTGGCACCGCTGGTCGAGATTGCCCGCGTCGCCCATGAGCACGGCTGCGTACTGGTCGTCGACGAGTCCCATTCCCTGGGTACGCATGGCGTGCGTGGCGAAGGCCTGGTGGCCAGCCTCGGCCTCAATCACCGCGTCCACTTCATCACCGCCAGCCTGGCCAAGGCGTATTGCTCGCGCGCCGGCTTCATCGCCTGCACCACGGCGTTCAAGGACTACTTCGGCTGCGAGGCCCTCCCGGCGATCTTCAGTTCCTCCCTGTTGCCCCATGAACTGGCCGGTCTTTCCGCTTCGCATCGGGTCATCCAGTCGGAGGGCTGGCGTCGCCAGCGCCTGAGGCAGGTCACGCGACGCGTGCGCAGCGAGCTGACCGAACTGGGCTATCCCATCGCCGACGGCACCGAGCAGATCGTCGCGTTCGAAGCCGGCGTGGAGATCCTTACCGGGCGCGTGCGCGACGTCATGGAACACCACGGCGTGTTCGGTTCGGTGTTCAGTGCGCCTGCCACCACGGCCAACCGCTCATTGCTGCGCCTGACCCTGAATGCAGGCATGAGCGACGCCGATGTGGAGCGTCTGATCGACGTGTGCCGCGTGGCACGCGATGCCCTGGACCTGCCTGCATGGAGTGCCACGCGCCGGTTGTCTCGAGAGGCGGCCCGATCACTGTCGACCGAAGTGGCCTGACCTCAGGCGCGGGCGCATCCCTTTGCACTCAGTGCAACGAGACGCGCCCGCGCAGGATGTCCCAGAACATCGCCCAGTCACCCATCAAGCTATACAGGGGATGCTTGAAGGTGGCGGGGCGATTCTTCTCGAAGACGAAATGCCCCACCCATGCGAAGCCGTAGCCGCCGACCAGCGCCAGCCCTAACCAGCGCAGCTGGCCGGTGGCGACGAGCATCGCCAGCGCCGCCAGCACGACCCAGCTTCCGGCGAAATGCAGGCGCCGGCAGCGGACGTCGGCGTGCTCGCCCAGGTAGTAGGGATAGAAGTCGCGGAAACTGGCAAAGCGTGCCATCACGAAGCTCCGTTCAATACGTGGGCAGGGGAATCCGCTCGTACGCATCGCCGGGAACGATCGGAAAACGACCTTCCGACCACTCCACCTTGGCCGCCTCGATCAACGCCGGCGAACTCGCGACAAAATTCCACCACAGATGGCGCTCGCCATCGAGTGGTGCGCCGCCGAACAGCATGATCAGGGAAGCCTCGCGAGCCGTGAGCACGGGAGGCTCGCCGTCGACGGCCACGCCCATATCCAACGCACCGAGCTCGAGGTCGCCAAAGCGCGCGGCTCCTTCGACCACATAAGCGCCCCACTCTGCATGCTGCTCCGGCATGGTCAGCGTCGCTCCCGCCTCGAGACGCGCTTCGACGAAGAACATCGGCGCGTAGACATGCACGGGAGACGTTACGCCGAAGGCATCGCCGGCAATAACCACCAGCCTGGCGCCATCACGCGTCACCCTCGGCAGCGTGTCGGCGCCGTGGTGGTGGAACTCGGGATCGATGCGCTCGTGGGATTTAGGCAGGGCCACCCACACCTGGATGCCGTGCAGGTTCTGCCCATGGTGACGCTCGTCCGGCGGCGTGCGTTCGGAGTGCACGATCCCACGCCCCGCCGTCATCCAGTTCACGTCACCCGGATGGATATCGACGGCGCTGCCCAGACTGTCGCGGTGGCGGATCGCGCCGGCGAACAGCCAGGTGACCGTGGCCAGCCCGATGTGCGGATGCGGGCGCACGTCCATGCCGGTGTCTTCGCCAAAGGCGGCCGGGCCCATCTGGTCGAAGAAGACGAACGGCCCGACATGCCTGGCCTTCAGGTGCGGAAGCATGCGCCGCACGACGAACCCGCCACCGAGATCGCGCTGCTTACCGTCGATGGGGACCGTGGTCATGGTGACGTCTCTTCGCTGGCCGGAGGTAAGCAAGCGTAGCCGATGCACCGTGGGCGAAGCTTGTTTCCGTCCACGGGCTAGTGGGCGCGCATCCATCCGGCAACGCGACGCGCTATATCCGTCGGCACCTTCATCCAGGCGAAATGGTCCGCAGGCGCGCCGGCGATATCTTCCGGTGCAATCACTTCGACGCGCCGCGGCGCCTCCGGCATCTTGCCGAGCAGAAAATCCAGCGATGCTTCGGGACCGAACCAGTCGTCGCGCAGACGCAACGCGAGAACGGGGCGGTGTTGTCGGCGCAACGCCGCTTCCAGATCCATGTCGATGCCTCGACCGGCGTAGCGTCCGGTGCGACCTGTACGTGCCCAGTCACTGATAACGCCTCGCGCTTCGTTGCCGCCGAAACCTACCCGGCGGCCCGGCAGTCGGCCCACCAGGTTGGCAAGCAGTGGCGCGGCGACCAGCGCCAGTCCGACCCACAGTTTGAAACAGCGCCAATAGGGGGATCCGCTACCAATCAGAACCAGGCCAGCCAACGGGTGCGGGGTGGTCGCGGCAAGCAGGGTCGCCATTTGTCCGCCCAGGCTGTGTCCGCCGACGTAGAGCGGCACGTCCGGGATCGCCGCGCGCAGGGCGTTCAGACTGGTCGGTAGGTCGTCGGTAAGGAGTTCGCGGTAACCCCAGTTGGCGCGTCGGCTGGCTCGGCGATCGCTGGATCCGATGCCACGCCACTCGTGCACCGCAACGGCGATGCCCTGGGCAGCGAGGGCCACGGCGAGGGGTTCGTAATGACGGGCGGCCACGCCGAGTGCGGGCACCCAGAGCAAGGTGGCGAATGCGTCCCCATCGGGGCGATGAAGGACCAGATCGGCGAAAGCGCCGTCGGCCGTATGCAACCCGATCACCTCGCACGGAGGGCGTTCCAGGGTGGCGGTTATTTCGGGATGATCAGTCATGCAGCCAAAAGCCCCCTCGGAGCGCGAGCACCGAGAGGGCTGAAGTCTTGCAAGAACGAGCGGCGTTAGCCAGCCCGAACAGAGTTACTTCGGATTGACGTTGTCCGCCTGCGGGCCCTTCTGGCCCTGGGTCACGGTGTACTCAACCTTCTGACCTTCCTGCAGCGACTTGAAGCCGTTGCCCTGGATCGAACGGAAATGGACGAACACGTCCGGGCCGCCCTCATCCTGAGTGATGAAGCCAAAGCCCTTTGCATCGTTGAACCACTTAACAGTACCAGTTGCCATCACACACACCTCTATCCAACACTCGAAAACCCGGCTCGCGAGCCGGCGACTTACTGGGAATGCAGGACCGGGTGAGGCGATGGAGCGTAAACTTCGCGCTTACATCGGGCCACTCTCGTGACCGCGCAGACACAGTAAGGTGGATAATAACCATATTTCGCGCGAGTTATGTAGGGGAATGCCTACATTGGACGATATTTTGACGTCCATCACGACTTTTTTCGTGAAATAGACAGGTTTCTTAGGAATTATTCGGGGCGCTTCGCGCCTTCGCCGATGAATCGGGTCCCAAAACAGGCATGAAAAAAGCCGGGCGTTTCCGCCCGGCTTTTCATGCAGCGAGAGTGTCAGCAGGCTTACGCCTTGTTGACTTCCTCAGCCTGCAGACCCTTCTGGCCGTTGACGACCTTGAAGGAGACCTTCTCGCCTTCGGCGAGGGACTTGAAGCCGTTGCCCTGGATAGCGCGGAAGTGAACAAACACGTCCGGGCCGTTCTCACGGGAGATAAAGCCGAAGCCCTTGGCGTCGTTGAACCACTTGACGGTGCCGATTTCACGATCCGACATAGAAACACTCCAATACATTGTGTAGCGAATAAAACCGACGATCGAAGTGACCGTCGCTGGAACTGGTGTGCAAGGAAACGCGAGGAGCGAAGCGATGTTGCGGATACGTGATCAGCTGCATCGGGTCAACATAACTCTATGACCCCGGCAAACACAGTCGGCGAACTATACTCGTCCCTACGATAAATAGCGACGGCAGCGCCCCGGGGCCCTTCCGGGGGTGCCCTGACGCTACGTTCACCCCCTCGCGGCCCATGCTTGCGTCCCGTCGCACCCACCGGTGCGACTTTTCGCCTACCATCCTTTCGCTAACCCAAAGGGGGACCGACGACCATGACCCGACATCTCACCCGCTTCCTGCCGTTGGCTGTCTGCGCACTGGCCCTCGCTGCCTGCGCCGACCACAAGCCGAAGCCGGCCACCACCCAGACCGTGACCGCTTCGCCGTCCAGCACGAGCACCACCAAGTCGCGCGCCGCGACGACAAGCGTCACCAGCGTGCCGGCAAGCAAGAACAAGGCGGGGACGACCCCGGCGGCCGCTAACGGACCGCTGCCCGACAGCACCGGCATCGCGGCTTGTGACGAATACCTGGCCAGCTACAAGAGCTGCCATCTGGCTGCCGGCGTGTTCGCTCGCGACCAGATCGAACCGCGCTACGAAATGATGCGCACCAGCCTGCTCCGTCAGTCCCAGGATCCGGACATGCGTGACCAGTTGCAGAATCGCTGCGTATCGCTCGCCTCTCAGCTGAAGGATGCCCTGCACGGCAAGTCCTGCGCGGACACGCCCGCACCCGCCTCCACGCGCTGATCAGTCCTCCAGCGCAGCGCGAATCAGCCTGGCCAGCCCTCGTGGCTGGCTGAGCTGGATGGCGATGCGCGGTGTGCCATGCCACGCCGCGCACTCCTCGAGGGCCGAGGCCACGCCCGCGACGAGGCCCGGTGCGGCGACGACATCCGCCTCCAGCCAGACACCGATCACCTCGAACAAGCCCTCCTGTCGGTGCGCCTTCGCATCGAGGCGACCGACGAGCCGTCCGCGATGGAGGATGGGCAACACGTAGTAGCCGTAGATTCGCTTCGGCGCCGGCGTGTAGCACTCCAGGGTGTATTCGAACCCGAACAGATCCATCGCACGGGCGCGGTCCCAGACCACCGGATCGAAAGGCGAAAGCAGGGTCGTGCGCGTCGCACGAAGGAGATTGCCCGCGGCCTCGCCCAATAGTGAGGCGTGGTCCCGGTGCACGTACGCGATGTCGTCCCAGCCGTCGACCGTCACCTCGATCAGCAGGCCGTCGGCGACCAGCGGAGCCAGTTCCGCGTCGGTGACCCTCGGACGGAGCCGGAAGTAGTCCGCGATCCAGCGGGCTTTGGCGATCCCCAGCGCACGAACGCTCTGCAGGACGAAGTGACGACGTACCTCCGCCTCCTCCAGAGTGCCCACGGCAGGCGGCTCGACCCAGCGCGCGGTGACCCGTTCGGCGAGGTCGTAAACGCGCTGAAACCGGTCACGTCGCGTCACCATGAGGGCACCAAGCGCGAACCAGGCCTCCAGCCAGCGCTTCTCCGGCTTCCAGCCCCACCAGCCTTTGACGGCGGGTGCATCGCGTTCGAAGTCCGCGGCGCGCAGCGGCCCTTCGCTACGGATGCGTTCCAGCAAACGATCCATGTCGGCGCCAGCCTCGGCCCGCGTGCGCTCCGCGCTCTTCTGGGCCCAGTGGCCTCCGCGTCCAGAGCGATAATCGCGGTGGAAGCGATATTCGGACGAAGGCACAAACGACGCTTCGTGTGCCCAGCATTCGGCGATCGCACCCTCGGCCAACGCGTCGTCCAGCCAGTCGTTCCGATACGCACCGAGTCGCGAAAACAGGACCATATACGGGCTTCGCGCCACGACGTTGATGGTGTCGATCTGCAGGATGCCCATGTGCGCGATGGTCTCGGCAACGTCCGCGCGTTTCGCCTTGCGGCTGCGTCGACGGAGAAGGCCCTGCGCAGCCAGGTGAAGCAACTGCGCCGATCGCAGGGAAAGACGGAGCACGTCTTCCGTGGAGGAGCCGTCGGATACGCGTGATGGCACGGTATAGGCCTGTTTGCAGTTGGGCCGCCATTACATCGTCCCTTGCTAGCGTCGGCAATGTGCCCAACCACCGCTGACCAAAGGAGGCTTTCGATGAATAAGCAAGTTCGCGCCGTTGCACTCGGCGCATCGCTGCTGCTGGCAGGCGCGGCATTCGCTCAGGACGTTCCGCCGGCCACGAGGGTCCCGCCGCCGCCACCGGGCGAGGCTACCCCTCCGCCCCCGCCCGCCCATACGCCGCCGGGCTCCCTGCCACCGCCGGCTGCTGACGCCGCGGGCATGCCGCCCCCGGCATCGGATGCGCCGCCTCCCCCGCCGCCACCGGCGAGCCCCGAAGCGGGCGCGACGAGTACGACGATGCCTGGCGCGCAGGGGCCAGTCACCGTCAACAGCAGTCCCGCTCCGGCCAAACCGTCGGGTCCGGCGCCTGACTTCGCCACGCTTTCCGGCGGCAAGGGCTTTATCACCGCCACGCAGGCATCGGCGTTCCCCTTGCTGGCGAACGACTTCCAGTATGCCGACGCCAACCGCGATGGAAAGATCAGCAAGGCCGAATACCAGCGCTGGGTGCAGCACTCGGGCGCCAGCGGCCAATGATTGACTAGGCATCGGCTGACGTAGGGCCGGGTGATGGCTCTACGTCTTTTCTTGCGATTAACGACAGCAATGCACGTTATTCACACATTCGTGGCGGCTACACTCCCCGCTCGCCGTGCCGTATCCGGTATGCAGGGAGTGACACCACATGAAGCGATTCCATGCCGCAGGCGCCCTGAGCGTCTATGCATGCCTACACGCAGGCCTCGCCTTCGCGCAAAATCCGAGCCCCATCGATATCCGGGCATGCTCGGCCATCGAGACCGATGCGCAGCGCCTGCTCTGCTACGACAAGGCCACAGGACGCGACAAGCTTCCACAGGCTGCGAAGAAGAAAGACGAGAAGGGCGAATCGGTGAGCGTGGATCTGGCCACGCGCAACTCGAACGACGTCGCTCGCCCCGTCTCCCTCCTCGATAGCCGTTGGGAGCTCTCGCCCGACAGCAAACTCGGCACATTCAACCTGCGTGGCTACAAGCCCACCTATGCGCTGCCGTTCTTCGGCACGACCAAGCAGAACAAGACACCGTCCAGTCCAGCGCCGGACCACACCGTGACCGAGCCGCAGGAATTGCAGAATGTCGAGGCGAAATTCCAGATAAGCCTGAAAACCAAAGTCTGGGAAAACATCTTCGGCGACAACGGCGACCTGTGGGTCGGTTATACCCAGTCGTCGCGCTGGCAGGTCTACAACAAGGAAAACTCGCGCCCGTTCCGTGAAACGAACTACGAGCCCGAGGCGTTGCTGGTGTTCAACACCAACTACAACATCTTCGGCTGGAACGGACGGATGGCCGACATCGGGCTGAACCATCAGTCCAACGGCCGCGCCGATCCGCTGTCACGCAGCTGGAACCGGGTGGTAGCCGACTTCGGCTTCGAGCGGGAGAACTGGGTGGTGAATCTGCGGCCGTGGTGGCGCATTCCCGAGGGCGGCAAGGAAGACGATAACCCCAACATCCAGGACTACATGGGGCGCGGGGAAGTTCAGGTCGTCCACGAGATGGGGGCCAACGAGTTCGCGCTGACCGCCCGCCATTCGTTCCGAACAGGCGATCGCTCCCACGGTTCGCTGCGCGGCACCTGGAGCTTCCCGGTGGTTCACAACCTGCGCGGCTACCTCGAGGTGTTCAACGGCTACGGCGAAAGCCTGATCGACTACAACCACAAGGCGACCTACCTCGGCATCGGCGTCTCGCTACTCGACTGGTATTGATAAAAATGTAGGAGCCGATTCATCGGCGATCCCGCGGCAGCGGGCCAGGGTGCGACGAGCACCCATTCGCCGATGAATCGGCTCCTACAACGAGCCAGCAGCCGGAAAACGCCGCTTAGTGGTGGTGACCACCCTCACCGTGGATATGGCCGTGGGCGAGCTCTTCCTCGCTGGCATCGCGCACGCCGGTGATCTCGACGGCGAAGTGCAGCGTCTGGCCGGCAAGCGGATGGTTGCCGTCGACGGTGACGTTGTCGCCTTCGATCTTGGACACGGTCACGTTGATGCTGCCCTGGTCGTTACGACCCTGGAACTGCATGCCCGGCTGCAGGTCTTCCACGCCCTGGAACGCGGCTTTGGGAACCACCTGGACCAGCTCGTCGTGGCGCACGCCGTAGCCTTCCTCGGGGCTCACGTCGACCTTGAACTGATCGCCGACCGACCGACCTTCCAGCGCCTTTTCCAGACCCGGCACGATGTGGCCTTCGCCGTGGATATAGGCCAGCGGCTCGCGGCCATCCGAGCTGTCGATGACGTTGCCCTGGTCGTCGGTCAGCGTGTAATGGAAGGAAACGGCATGGCGGTTGGCAATCTGCATGAAAATTCTCGCTATGAAGAGTAAAGAAAGGACGTGTGGGCGACCTTGGGGGCCCTCAAGGCTAGGCGACCGGCCGCCTGACTGCAAATCACGGGGCCTTCGCGATGCTGCGGCGCAACCCGCCGCTACCGCGTAATCTGCTAGTTTTCCCGCCTTTCCCTTCCCCTTTCGACGCCCCACCGGGAGCCGCATGTTCGACTGCATTCTGATCGCCAACCGTGGCGAGATCGCCTGCCGCGTGATCCGGACCTGCCGGCGCCTGGGCATCCGCACCGTGGCCGTGTATTCCACGGCCGACGCCGATGCCCAGCACGTACGCCTGGCCGACGAAGCGTGGCCCATCGGTGGCCCGCGCCCCGCCGAGTCCTACCTGCGTGGCGACGCGATCATCGAGGTGGCCCTGAAAACCGGTGCCCAGGCGATCCACCCCGGGTACGGCTTCCTCTCTGAAAACACCGATTTCGCGCGTGCCTGCGCCACGGCCGGGATCGCCTTCATCGGCCCGCGCCCGGAAAGCATCGACGCCATGGGTTCCAAGGCGGCCGCGAAGGCGCTGATGGAGACGCACGCGGTACCGCTGGTCCCCGGCTACCACGGCGCCGACCAGGATCCGGACCGGCTCGCGAAGGAAGCGGCCAGCACGGGATTCCCCCTGATGATCAAGGCGGCGTCCGGCGGCGGCGGCAAGGGCATGCGCATTTGCCGCGATGCCGCCGGCTTCGCCGACGCACTGGCCTCGGCCCAGCGCGAAGCGGCGAATGCTTTCGGTGACACCCGCGTCATCCTCGAGCGTTATGTGGAGCATCCGCGGCACATCGAGTTCCAGGTGTTCGGTGACACCCACGGCAACATCATCCATCTCAACGAGCGCGAGTGTTCGGCGCAGCGCCGCTACCAGAAGGTACTCGAAGAGACGCCTTCGCCCTTCCTCGACGAAGCGCGTCGCGAACGCATGGGTGCGGCAGCGGTCGCCGCCGCCCGCGCAGTGGACTATGTCGGCGCGGGCACGGTCGAGTTCATCGTGGCCCAGGACGGCGAGTTCTTCTTCATGGAGATGAATACGCGCCTGCAGGTCGAGCATCCGGTCACCGAGGAGACCCTGGGCCTGGACCTCGTCGAATGGCAGCTACGTGTGGCGGCGGGTGAGCCGCTGCCGCTGGGCCAGCAGGATATTCACGCCCAGGGCCACGCCATCGAGGTACGCCTTTACGCCGAAGACCCGGAAGCGAATTTCCTGCCGGGCTCCGGCCGCCTGCAGTCGCTCAACCTGCCGACGCCTTCGCGCCATGTCCGTCTCGACGGTGGCGTGATCGCCGGCGACACCGTAACGATTTTCTACGACCCGATGATCGCCAAACTCATCGTCCACGACCGAAATCGCGAGCAGGCACTCGAGCGGCTGCGCGAAGCCTTGGCCGTCATCGACATCATCGGACCGAAATCCAACGTTGGATTCCTCGAGCGGCTTGCACGTCATCCGGCTGTGGTCGAGGGTCGCATCGACACGGGCTATCTCGATCGCCACCTTGAGGAATTCCTCACCGCAGACAGCGTCGCGGGCAGCACCGAGCTGTTCGCCGCGGCGACCGCCGTGCTGATGGCCGACGAACTGGCGCAGCAAGGCGCCGCAGCCGACCCGCATTCGCCGTGGGCCAGTGCCGACGCATGGCGCATCGGTCATTCGGGCAAGCGCGTCGTCGCCCTGATGGAAGGTAACGTGCGCCACGAGATCGACGCGCACGGCCATGGTGGCGACTATGACCTTCGCAGCGGCGACGCCTCCTGCACGGTGGCTGGCGCGCGGCTGGGCAGTGGCGTGCTTTCGGCACGTTTCGACGGCCAGGCACGGCGTCTGCCACTTGGCCTGCTTGGCGTTCGGATCCGCGTGCACGACGAAGCCGGTCGTCGCTGGAACTTCGAGCGCGCCCCCGCCTTCGCATGGGCCGGCGCCAAAGGCGCGGCTGCCCGTCATCTCGCCGCACCGATGCCGGGACGCATCGTCCTGGTCCGCGCCGCCGTCGGCGACGTGGTCGAGGAAGGTCAGGAACTGCTGGTGATGGAAGCGATGAAGATGGAGCTCGCCTTGAAGGCACCGCGTGCCGGCACCATCGAATCGATATCCGCCGCACAAGGTGATTTTGTGGACGCCGACGCGATCCTCGTCCGCTTCGCCGAACCGGCCTGAACGGGATGTCCATGAACGCATCGAACCACGTACGTATCGTCGAAGTCGGTCCCCGTGACGGCTTGCAGAACGAGAAGGCCATGCTCGCCGCCGCGGTGAAGATCGAGCTGATCGACCGCCTCTCTGCAACGGGATTGGCGACGATCGAGGCAACCAGCTTCGTCAGCCCGAAGTGGGTGCCGCAGCTTGCCGATGCCGCCGAGGTCTTCCTTGGCATTCGCAAGGCGCCCGGCGTGGTTTATCCGGTGCTCGTGCCGAACCTGCAGGGCTACGAGCGCGCCCGCGAGGTGGGTGCCACGGAAGTAGCGGTCTTTACAGCCGCGTCCGAGGCATTCAACCGCAAGAACATCAACGCATCCATCGACGAGTCCATCGAACGCTTCGTTCCCGTCATGGAGCGGGCACGCGCCGATGGCGTTGCCGTGCGCGGTTACGTCTCCACGGTGCTCGGCTGCCCGTATCAGGGCGAGGTTGCCGTCGCCGACGTGGTGCGTGTGGCCCGGCGCCTGCACGAGCTCGGCTGCCATGAGATTTCGCTCGGTGACACGATCGGCGTCGGTACGCCAGCCAAGGCACGCGACATGCTGCGCGCCGTGGCCAGCGAGGTGCCGATGAGCGCCCTCGCCGTCCATTTCCATGACACTTACGGGCAGGCGCTGGCCAACATCCTGTCCTGCCTGGAAGAAGGCGTCCGCGTGGTCGACAGCGCGGTCTCCGGTACCGGCGGTTGTCCGTACGCCAAGGGCGCGACCGGCAATGTCGCTAGCGAAGACGTGGTGTACATGCTCCATGGCATGGGCATGACTACGGGAGTGGATCTCGATCGGTTGGTCGAGACCGGGGCGTGGCTTGCTGGTCAGTTGGGCAAGGATACGGCCAGCCGCGTCACCCGAGCACGCACGGCAGTTTGAAAGATTCCCATAATCCGGTAGCTTTCGGCTTCATGTGCGGATAGGCAACCCGGCTGAAAGCTCTCTTGGGCACGTTCGCAAGAGTTCTAACTATTCGTTCAAGGCGGATGGCTTCGCCGCCGCTTACCTCCAGCGTTATGCCTCAAAGGGAGAATCGTCGTGAGTTGGGACATAAGCATTCAACGCTTCAGTCGCGTCTACACCTCGCTTCAACAAATTCCCAACGACGAGCGTTGTGTTCCTCTTGGCTCGCAAGCCGAGGTGCGAGCTGCCATTTCTGAGGTGTTTCACGGCACCGATTGGAGCGATCCGACTTGGGGCAACTATGATTCCCTTGGTGGCTCGATCGAGTTCAACATGGGCAAGTCCGAGCCAAACGACGGCTTCATGCTCCATGTCCGCGCATCGGAGCAAGTCGTCCCTCTTATCGTTACCCTGTGTATTCAAAATGGTTGGCAAGCCTTGGACGGTGGTAGCGGTGAGTTCCTTGAGCAGTCCAACGAACCGGCATCCGGTCAAAGTGCTTGGGTCGCTTACCGGACTCAAGTTCTCGGCAAGGCATAACCATTCGTTCAAGGCGGACGGCTTCGCTGCCGCTTAACTCCAGCGTTAGGCTCACAGGGGAGCTTATGGCTAACTTCATTGAAACAGATACAGCCAAGGCGTTGACTCTTGGTATCGTTGTACTCGTACTGATCGCGACGTACTTCGCCAACTTGGTTATCAATATCTACCTACCCGAGAGTGCGCGAATCGCTCATAAAAAGGCGGCAGCAGATGGCGTTGTTAAAACCGTAATCATGCTATTCGGCGGTGCAGCGGGATTTCTTGCGTCTTTGGCAGCTTCGAATAGCAATCGAGCCACAGCCCTTGCCCTTTTTGGCATATGCATAGCTGCATCGCTAACTGCGTTCTGGACCACGCGTAAGAATAGTCTGCAGATCAAAGAGTCGAGAGACAAGAGTCTGAGTGGTGGACGAGCAAATCGCATAACAGACATCGATTCCATCAATCGCGCGTGTGGGCGCTTGGCAATAATTTCTGTTGTTGTCGGCATCACCGGCACAATCGTTACCGTCAAGCTAGGCAACATGATTGGTTGGCTATGGTTTATCGCGTTCTTCTGCACCTCATTGCCCATACTGGCTTCTAGGTTTAGCGACGCAGCCAGTCTGGCAATTGCCCCGTACGCAAGAGACAGCAATCATGGCGTGTAAACCTAACAATTCATTCAAAGCGGACGGCTTCGCCGCTGCTTAATTCCAGCGTTAGCCAGCATATGAATCATTGCGCGCCGTGGCCAGCGGGGTGCCGATGAGCGCCCTAGCCGTCCATTTTCATGACGCTTACGGGCAGGCGCTGGCCAGCATCCTGTCCTGCCTGGAAGAAGGGGTCCGCGTGGTCGACAGCGCCGTGTCGGGGACGGGTGGTTGCCCGTACGCGAAAGGCGCAACGGGCAATGTAGCCAGTGCGGATGTCGTCTACATGCTCCATCGCATGGGCATGACTACAGGAGTGGATCTCGATGGGTTGGTCGAGACCGGTGCGTGGCTTGCTGCGCAGTTGGGCAAGGATACGGCCAGCCGCGTCACCCGAACGCGCACGGCAGTGTGAGACATCCCCATAGTTGCGACAGCGGCACCGACTATGAGGATCGCTCGGTGACATCTTTGCGGGCCCGACTCGCGGTTGTGCGAAGGCACATGGGTGAGCAGGGGATTGAAAATCCCCGTGTCGGCGTTCGATTCCGTCCCGAGCCACCATTTACCAACGCTTGCAGACCTTCGCAAAAGCGCCTCTGGTAAAAACTATCCCTATTGCTAAAAACTCACAGCTTCTTCGGCTTTGGCACGTGGAAGTATCGCGCGCGCTTGCTGAGCATCGATCGACCTTCGTCACGACCGAACGTCGAGCGGATCGCGAAGTCGTGAAGTCCATCAATGAGCAGGTGCGCCGAGAGATCAAGGAAGTCCCAATTGGGCAACGTCAGCGAACCGTTGACGATGTATCGAAAGCGATGCCCCCTGTACGGATAGGACAACAGATCGATCGAGTGCATCTCAAAGTCGTGAAGCTGGATCAACCGGTGCAGGCTCAGCGCCCTGGCTTCCTGCAGGGCTCGGGACAGATCATGTCCCACCTTCCGGCTGAGATAGGTCATCTCGACCCCACGCGCCCTCAGAAAAGACTTGAGTGCCAGTTCTATAGCCTGCCCCATGAGGGAGTAGGCGGGCATCGATGCATGGGCAAAGAGCGGCGAGGCGTGCACCACGCCTGCAGCGACCCGGTAGTCGTATGCAAACCGGAGCATCCCGTACGGCGACGTTCTTCCCCACTTCGCCAAGGTCATAACTGCGCCCTCCCATGGGCCATGGCGCAGCCTATCCGATAGAGCACTTGACTGTTAATCGGGGGTCGTTGGTTCGAGTCCAACTTCGGGCGCCAGGCCTTGAAAGGGCTTGCAGTGATGCAGGCCCTTTTCTTTTGCCTGTTGTGTAAATTGATGTGTGAAAAAGACCCGCCCATGGCTATTAGGCGGGCCGAATACCCGACTCTTCAGACGCCGTCGTGATCCCAGAGGCCGTCGGTGTGACCCTTCATGATGATGTACGGACGCATCATCGGACTGGTGAACCGGTATCGCCACCGGCGCTGCGTGCCCTCCCGGGCGAGCACATGGCCTCGCTGCTCCTCACTGAACTGCTTGAGATGTGCGGCGAAGTTCGGGATCTCATACTCACGACCCGTGATGTCACGAAGAGGCGTGCGCACGTTCGCTGCGGTGAAGTACCCGAGTTCGTCGACGTCGCTGAGTGCGCACGCCAAAAGGACTTCGCGGTAAATGTTGCCCGGCTGGGGGCTCTTGGTCGCGTCGTAATAGGTTTTCTTAATGGACGCGTGCCACTGATCGAGAGAAGCGGATATGCCGAGCTTCACGTTATCGGTGCTGACACTGCTCGACCCGGCGGCGATCGCCGACTTGAAGCAGTGCAGGCCAAGAAGGTGAGCAACGTACGGCACGCCTTGGGACAACTTGACGATCATCGATCTGGCTGCCGGGGCTACATGCATCTTCAGGACCCCAGCCCCCTTGTCGATGATCTGTCCGATCTCTTCATTCGACATCCGCGGCATCGGGATCTGAACAAGGGCCCGCTCAATCGACTGATGCCCCTCGATCAGGTCGCTCACCGAGTCCGCCACACCGATCAACATCAGAGTCGCATTCGTTCCGTTGTCCGAGAGGACCTTGATCGTGTCCGAAATCAAGGTCGACGTCAGCTTATCGATGATCCGGTCGTACTCGTCGAGGATGATAAGTACCGTCTTATCGGCCGCCAGCGAGGCCAGCATGCGTCGAACGTCATCGGGGTTTGTGACGTCCGGCAGGAAATCAGAAAGAGCCGCCACCGTCGCTTCTGGCGTCGGGGAGAAGCCGATGCCGGCCTTTGGAGTCGTATACGTGATCTCCTTGAAGGCTTTCTTCCAAATGGAAGTGAAGTTATCACCCGCATCGCAGGTGACCTTGGCAATGAGAACGCCGGGGCTGTTGCTATAGATGCGCGAGGTGAAGTTCGCCAGGGACGTCTTGCCGACACCTCGTTCGCCGTACAGAACGACGTGATACCCGCGCTGGGTGACGCCGCCGAGAATCTTCTGGATCTGCTCGATGCGCCCTGAAAACAGGTCCTGATTGTTGACCGGCGAGCCCGGGGTAAACGCTTCACCCAGCGCGACCAATCGTTCCATGTATTCGTTTTGCATGCTTAAGCTCCGATACTTAACGCATAAGTTATAAGTATTGATGCATATGTGTCAACTAACCTGTTAAAAGCTCCAAGTAGATGCGTGATCGCTGGTCGCTGGCTGTGAGACGACACTGATGGATCCTTTCGGGATAGATTCCTTCCAACGCATTGCGCGCGACATGCGCGAGCAGCGCCAGGAACTGAGCCGATCCTCCTCGGATGCCGGTCGCGGCTTTCGCTTCTTCGCTCGCCATAGTCTTCGCTACGCCGTTGGCAAGCCCTGCCCCTCCTGCTTCCCGATGTCGCCCTCGGGTCGATTCGTGGGTCGGCGCTGATGGGCAACAGGCGGGCTGCGCAGAGCGCACGGGCAGCAGAAAGCCGCCTGGCAACCGAATGGCTCGTTTGCCCCAAGCACGGCGGCTATTGCCCCAACGTGCCTTCTCGATATGGATGGTGCCGGCGGGACTGCCCTGGGTGTGATCGCGATCGCTATGAAGCCGGATCGTCGGCGCAGGCCGCGGCTCTGGGCTGATTACGAGCGCTCGTCCGAGCCCTTAGGCTTCCTGGGCTTGATGCCCTCATGGGGCATCACCAGACGCCCTGCGCCGGCACGATCCGGGCGTGGTTGATTCGGGCCCAGGCTTCCACGTACTTCTTCCCTTGGGCCTCGGACCTGACGTAGGCGCCGATGCTCTGCCTATCGTCTGTACCGCGAAGAAAGATGGACACACGCCAGCGTCCGTCTGCAAAAGCCGTTTCTGTCACGTAGCCGAAGGTTGTGCCGTCCCACACAGCGAATATCGCCGCGCCGGGTACGCTTGGTGGTTTCCAGACGAGTGCCATCGAGGCAGGGTAACGTGCACCCGTCTCAGGGCGTGATCGCCGGACCAATGACGGGCCAGCATTCACCGCGAGGCTTGGTCAAGGGATACCTGAGCCATCAAAGCACATCGACAAGCTGCGCCAGGTGTTCGGTGCCGTGCGGATCCTCGATGTCGATGTGTCCATCCTGGTGAAGTGGCGGGATGTCCGCGCCAGCCAGTCGCCGACGCAATTCAACCTTGAGCGCACCAACCTGCTGGGGGCCTTCAAGATCGCGATCGAGCGCGGCATGGTCACGTCGAACCCGGCGGCCAACCTGAAGCGCGCGGTGACGCGGCCGCGGGACCAATAAACGTCGACCGAGCACGTCAGTATCATCCTGCGGTACGCGACCCGGCAGCTGCAGGCGGCAATTATCCTTGCGGTGTCCACGGGACTGCGCCAGGGCGATATCCTGCGCCTGAAGCGGTCCGAATTCACTGACGCTGGACTCACGTGCAAGCCGAGCAAGACGAAGGGTCGGACAAAGAAGGCGCTCCACTTCCCATGGTCGCCCGGTATCCGCCTGGCCTACCAGCTAACGGCGCACAAGGTCGCCAGCTTCGACGGCTTCTGGCTGGCCACCACGCGTGGGACGCCTTATACCGAGGCCGGATTCCGGACGATGTGGAGCCGAGCTCGAGACCAGGCGCTCAAGGAGCACCCTGATCTCCCGAGCTTCACGTTCCACGATCTCCGCGCGAAGGCAGGGACCGACGGAGACGACTGGCAACTGCTAGGCCATCTCGACCAGAAAACGCATTCCCGCGTCTACGACCGGAAGCCACTTATGGTCAAGCCCGCGCGTTAGGGCGCAACGTAGCCTCGGAGCCACCCGACCGCTGGCGGCCGCGGAAGATGCGTCGCCCAACCTGAGCCCATCTTGAGCTCCAGCACGACAACACTGTCATCGGGATCTAGCCAGGAGAGAACGTTGTCCCTCACCTCAATCGCTGTCTGGCCGAGGTTGGCGAGCCAAAACGACTCAAGCGCCTCGATCGCGCCAGCATCCCTCAATGCCTTGATGAGCGGCGTGTATATGCGGACCTTGTGCAGGTCATAACTGATGACGTACAGAGCCATGATCAACCTCCTATGTTTGCTAAAAACCCCGGTCCCTACCCACACCTTATGGGGTTTTTTGGCGCATAGGGAAGTGTTTGTTTTTAGCAGAAAATGAACTAGATTACGGCGGCTTTCAATGACTTACGTAAAACTGGGCATCGAACTGAAAATCCCCGTGTCGGCGGTTCGATTCCGTCCCGAGCCACCATTTATTCAAAGACTTGCTCTGTAGCAAGTCTTTCTTTCGTCTGGAAGAACTGCTCCGTGCCCGCTCGGTGCCCGATTTCCTCACAGTACAGTGCCCCTTGAGCGATCGCGTGAGTATGCGACCTCGATATAAGTAGTACTTCGTCTAACTTGAGAGGTTCTTCGCGCGCTCTAGCGATGCTTCGTTCGGCTTTGCGGCGAGCATCCTTTCCTTATGTAAGTCCGTCGAACTACAACGAGGCTAAAGAATCGAGCAGCTCTCTACGCAACTGCTCGCGCGAGTCCCATAGTTTTTTGCGAGCCACCAATAACGTCTCATACTCACCCCGGGCATGATCAGGCCAGCTCCATATGGGCTCACTGCCGTGCTTTTTCTGAAGCTCGTCGATTCGCTCCCCGAACAACGCAGCCAGTTCGGCAGCCTGAAGAAATTGTGCTCCGCTTCGCCACGTAGCGTCGCTAGCAGACATTGCGATGCTCGACGTCAAGCGCGAAACGATCTCGGCAGTAAGCGTGCGCCCAGAGACCTCAGCGCTTTGCTGAAGCTGGTCGCGGAGTTCAGTGGGCATCCGGAAGTTGACTTGAGATTCGGCTTTCATACTTAATTATAGCAAAGTGCTTGACAGGGTGGTGCACGCGTGCTGATATAGCAATGTGCTTGAATTTGCTTGCACGCATAAAGGAGTGGAATAGATGGCCCTGCACAGCCCGATTTTTCGCGAGGTAAACTACGGACGCATCACTACGCTTCGCGAGCATTTCACTGATGCGACCGTTGCCCGGATCGTAAGCGAGCACACCGGCAGCAAAGTTTCCGCCTCAGATATTCGCGGTTACGTAAAGCTCAACAAGGTTGGATCGAGGCGAATGCTCGTCTCAAGCACCGTCATTAAGGAAATGACCGGGACTTCGCGAGGAGCCGATGATTTCCTACACGGTGGCGGACCCACGCAAGTCGCGTAAGCGCGTGAATCGTTCGCAATGCGTAGAAATTGCGCACGTCATGATCGGTGCGTTCTGGTCTCTCGCTGCGATCGCTAACGATGCAGAAATGAATCGACATTTTTTTGAGCAGTTGCGTTCCGTGGGCTCGCCGACGCAATGAGTCACAGCAGTACAAATGCGCCAAGGCGAAGTGTCTACCATGCCTCTAGTGGTAAGAAGCAACAGCATGCCCTGTAGAGAGCTACGAAGCGAAAAACTCCTTCTTCTGCCCGTCGGGGGTGAAGCGCCCCGCGACGGACGCTCTGATCCGGATTCTCTCGCGTCAGCGTCAGCGCCGTCGCCACTAAAGCTGATCGAAGATGCCCGCGAAATTTGCCGCGGAAGTTCCAGGCCAACCTCCAGCTGCGTCCCCGGACTGGGCAATAAGTACGAGGAGTCACAGTCCATTCTGGCAGTAGCTTGCTATCTTCGGTCGAGCGAATCCTAGCGCGGTCCGCATACTCGGGCTGAAACTTGCTAATGTCCGGCGACGAGCTGAAGGTCGGCATTAATGCCGACTTGGGCTTGCCGCTCTTAACGGCACGCCGCATGCAGAGCTGCGAGTTCTCTTGGATGGTGGCAGGACAACCAGCGGGTCAGATCCCCGTCGGACAAGATCCTCGCAATCAACGCGGCAAGCACCACACCTTCGAGCACCGCCAGACCATCAGCCGTTCCACTCTCCGGAAGACGTGAGGATCGTCCAAGGGCAACCCGGCACAACCCGTGACGCGTGAGCAAAGGGGCAGCTCTGGTGTCCGCAAAGAGAGCAGTCAACGCCTTTGTTACCTTGTGGAACCGGGCCTCCGCCTTGGCCGCCTCCGTAGCCAAGAGCAGCGCTTCGTGCCGCCGAATCCATGCCCGCTCTGTGTGGCTTATCCACACAGCTGCGATTCCATCCGGGACAACCGGGCGAGATCCCGAAGGATGGATAAAGATCCATATCGGCAACTCTCAAGCATCGGTTTGTTTCGGGTGTAGAAGCAATTGGGAAACTCAGGGAACAGGACCTTGGGAAGGACGAAATAGTCCATTGGCCCGGGTTCGCCGTAGACCGAGCGAGCGAAGACCACGATATCTGTATCTTCGGCCTTCCGGTGGTTGAACCACTGCTGCATATTGCCGGCTGGCCTAGATCCGTGAACAACGACAAATGACAATGTCCACGCACCATCGACCTTCAACTGCCATCCCTCCCGCTGGACGATCGATCCGCTGTCCTCCAGGAGCTCTGCAGCGAAGTCAGTCAGGCTCTCGCGCCACCGACTAAGCCAGAGGCGAATGTCGGCATATCTCGCGTGTCTGAGCGGTGTGAAACCAACCAATCGATACAATGCAGTGAGTCCACCGAATCGGCGGGCCAAGACCTGGCTTGATAGCAGGCGAGGATCTGCATCGATCAGGGGCGCGGTCAGGCGACCTCGCTCCCGATAAAGGCAACGCACGCGGTCGAGCAATTCGACGTTTGTCAGATGTCGGCGCATCGACACGCGGCGGATCTGCACCGCGTTGAACATTTCAGTCGAGACCAGCGGCTCGTAAGCATCATCCTTCCGAACCCATTCGGTCTCCGGATTCTGGGTTAACCGGCCGGCAAGCTTCTTGCTCGACCGGCAGTAAACGGCCCGGCCTGCGTACTTTTCACTATCGAGAATCGTCCGTACGGTGGCATAGACCCAGCACTTGCCGCGATGGGTCAGGACACCCTTGCGGTTTAGCTGACGCGCAATCTCGCTGCAGCCGTTTCCATCCAGGTATTGCTCAAATATCCAGCGGACCATCCTCACTTCCTCAGGTGGGCCCGGCACAAGAATGATTCTGTCAGACGCTAGGCTCTTGCGGTCACCATCGGCAAGCAAAAACTTTGCCTCTCCATCAGCGCTGACGAGAAGCCGTCGCAAGCCATAGCCTGCAATCGCACCCTGTCGATATCCCATCCTTGCCAGGCGGCGCTGCCCCGCTGAAACCTTAGCGGAAAGCTCCCGGCTGTATTCGGCAGCCATGGCCCTCTTGATACCTTTGAAGACTAGCGAGAACGGGCTTTGGTCGTTTTCAAAAGACTCGCCGACGTACAAAACCTGGACCCCTGCCCGCCAGCACATGAACTCATAGAAAGCACGTTCGTCGGTGTTCTGGAACCGGCCCCACCGGGAAACGTCGAGTACCAGCACCGCTTCGAAGGCCGCTCGCCCCGATCGAATGTCTTCCATGAGGGCAGTCAAGCCCGGGCGATGCTCTATCGTCAGGCCGCTGCGGCCTTCGTCCCGGTACTCGCGGACAATCGACATGAGGTGATCGGCTGCATAAGCAGCGATGGCGGCCTTTTGATTTGCAAGGGAGTACTGTTGCATGTCCGTGGACATGCGCATGTACGCGGCGACAAAGACCGGCAGGGCACTGGAACCGGGCACTGGTCGGGTAGACACGGGCATGGCACCGTACAGCGATCAACGGGAGACCTGCCGACTGTAGGCCGACTTAAGTCGTGCGGAAACCCTGTCTCAGCCGTGAAACAGTTCCCCATGCACCCCGTCGAGTTCGGCGGCGGCCTGGAACACGGCCAGCGCAGCCGGATGGTGGCGTGCGAGCTATTCCACTGGCGGCGCGTGCGCCATTAGGGATGCAACCCTGGCCTCGAAGCACGATCATGCCCAACGTGGGGCGTGGAATCACTCGCCGTATGGACGCCCTCGTGTCCCTGGCTGCGCTGCCAGGACGGCGGCAACTGCCCTGGAAGCGCATAGCAAGGCCTCCGAAGCTCCGTGCACCCGGATCATGTGCCTGCGGTACGCTCCCGCCGTTTCAGCGAGAGCCCTCGAAAGGTCATTTGTGTCGTCATCGGTGGTGTGTCCAGCCGAAGGCAGCGGGCTTGGGTGCCCCAACTGCGCCAACGTCGTCAGGGAGAAGGTGTAAGCAACGACGTCCGGAAAGCCGCTCGGCGACAATTTCTTTGGATGTGCCCCACGAACGACCCGAGGCGCGAAAACGAAAGCCTCAATGGCGGTGCCACCCCCTGACATGCGGGCAAAAACCACGATATCGGCATCCTCCGGTCGCTGCCGGACGTACCAGCGGCTACGGTTGCGGTAGAACGATGCCTGCACCACCGTGATCGACACGGTCCAGCCATCATCGACACGCAGCTGCATGCCCTCTGTCACCACCATTACGCCGTTGGACGAAAACTGTGCCGTTTACCTGCGCTATCAGTTCCACCCGCAAATCCTGCAGGCGATATCTCACGTCCACATAGTTGAGGTCTTTGTTAGCAACGAAACCCAGGTGGCTGTAGATCTATCGCAAGCAACCAAACCGTCGTACCAATGCGGGGATGGAGAGCGCATCGGGCTCGTTACCGGAGAACGGAAATGCGGAAGCCTTCGCAGTTCTCGAAGGCGTCATGCTCGCGAGAATGGTCGCCAAGCTGCTGTCGGACGGTGAATTGACTCGGTGGTTGTCTTGGGATCACCCAAGGGAGTTGGCGGCCTTGCATGCGGCCGGCCAGCGCGGGTACGAGCGGCATGAACGATGAGCAAGCCTTTACCAGCTACCACTCAGAGTCGATGCACCGATAGCCACATCGAGCAATACACGAACACGATAGGCCTAGAGGGGAGTGAAGCCAATGCGATCCAACTCATTGGCGATCCGTAACATTCCCGCGCCGTATCCAGAATGCGGGGGCGTACCCATCGGGCCCAAGGTATACATCAGATGCGCGCCTGCCCGCACGAGATCCGAATGGCCTGCTGCGTCGGCTTTGCCCACGATCAGCTTTGCCCGAAATCTCGCCTCATCGAAGTCCCCGGCAAGCGCTGCGTCATTCATAGCAGCCGAATCGCGAAGAATCTCCGCAATGGCCAGTATCGATTCTTCATTTCTATCCATACACGAATTCTAACCATTCTCTAAAGCCTTGAGATGTTGACTCCCGTTCACTCGCTTTAGTTCTTGTGCCGTCAGATGTCGTGACCCTGAGTGGTCGAAACTCAGCGCCACTCCGGATGCGTGTTTCTTTCCGTTTGATGATCTTCCTGCTGTTCACTCTGAGTCTCTTGGCATGCGAGAGCGTCGGCACGTTTCAAGGCTTCCGTGGCACACATGATTGTGGCAAGAGGCTACTGGTGGCCCCCCGATGAATCGCTGGTTCGTATCGGCACCGGAAATCCAAGGCCGCATCCCGGCGAGGAATTTCCGTGATTCCGCAACGGGGCTTTCCGTGGCACGATCAGGTCATGCGCACCGATTACATGATCCGCCCCATTGAAACCCGCGACGATGCCGACATGGCCGCCGTGATCCGTAACGTCATGCCTGAATTCGGCGCCGACGGCCCCGGGTTCGCTATCCATGACCCCGAAGTGGGTGCACTTTCCGCCGCCTACGCACGGCCGCGCCATGCCTACTTCGTTGTCGAAAAGGACGGCCATGCGATCGGCGGCGCAGGCATCGCCCCACTGGAAGGCGGCGACGACGATACCTGCGAGCTTCGCAAGATGTACTTCTTACCCAAGGCACGCGGCATCGGCGCGGCCTCACGGCTCATGCGCCGCTGCCTGGATGCAGCGCGCCGCGCGGGCTTTCAGCGCATCTACCTGGAAACGCTGACCGGCATGGACGCGGCGCAGGTGCTTTACCTGCGTCATGGTTTTGCGCGCATCGATGCGCCGATGGGCGGCACCGGCCATTTCAGCTGCGATCGCTTTTTCCTGCGTCATCTCAACGACGGCGACCTGATCGTGGCGCCGGAGCCGCCGACCCTGTTGTTCGCGATCGACGACCCGGGCCGCGAGGACGTGCTGCCCTTGATCGAGCAATTGCACGGCTACCTCTCCGACCTCTATCACCAGCCCCTGCCCTACCACGTGGGCGTGGAAAGCCTGCGGCAACCCCACGTGACCTTCATGACGGCGCGCGTCGATGGAACGCCGCTGGCATGCGGTGCAGGTGTGGACCACGGCGATTACGTGGAACTGAAGTACATGTATGTCGTGCCAGCGTGCCGCGGCATGGGGCTGGGCAAGGAAATGCTGGAAGCGCTCGAGGCCCAGGTACGTGCCGCAGGCGGGACGAAGGTGAAGCTGGAAACCGGCACGGCGCAGACCGAGTCGATCGAACTCTACGAGCGCTCCGGCTATCGCCGCTGCCCGCCCTTCGGCGATCATCACGCCCATCCCGCCAGCATCTTCATGGAAAAACCGCTTTGATCCGCATCGCCACCGGGGCACACGCCGCCGCCTGCCACGCCATTTACGCACCCATCGTCGAGACCAGCGCGATCACCTTCGAGACCGAGCTGCCCGGCGAAGACGCCATGCGCGGCCGCATCCTTACACGTCTGGCCACTCACCCCTGGCTCGTCTGGGAAGAAGACGGCGCCGTGCTCGCCTATGCGTACGGCGGACGCTTTCGCGAGCGCGCGGCCTACGACTGGATCGCCGAGACCTCGATCTACGTGGACGAAAAGGCCCGCCGCCGTGGCATCGCCCGACGGCTCTACGGCGCTGTGCTTGGCGCCATGCGCCTGCAGGGCATCAACCAGGCCGTGGGCGTGATCACCCTGCCCGGCGACACCAGCGTGGCGATGCACGAGGCGATGGGTTTCGCGCCTGCCGGCATCTGGCCGAAGGCCGGCTACAAGCTGGGGCAGTGGTGGGACGTGGGAGTGTGGAGCCTGTTCCTGTCGGAGCCCGAGACGCCGCCGGTGGCGGTGATTCCGTTTGCGGAGCTGGCCGCCTCCGGGGCTGTCGATCGGTTCCTCAAAGACCTCTGAACTTTCGGGGACGCCCTGTGGGAGCCGCTTCAGCGGCGATGCGTTCTGGCCGTAGCCTGGCCCGCTGCCGCGGGATCGCCGCTGAAGCGGCTCCCACACTATTCGGGCTCGCCACAGGAGCGGAGCCCTCCCTGCCGCGGCGCGGCAAGCCGGCCGGGTGGCCCCTCGGCTAAGATTGGCTTCTTTGCCAGTCGTACCAGCGGAGTATTCATGCAGCTCGAACAGGTCAGGGCCGTCATCACCGGCGGCGCATCCGGTCTCGGCCACGCCGTCGCGCAGCGCCTCGTCGCCGCGGGCGCGAAGGTCGCCCTCTTCGACGTGAACGAAGAAAAGGGCCATGCGGCCGTCGCCGCCCTCGGCAAGAACGCGAGCTTCCAGCGCACCGACGTCACCTCCGAGGAAGGCGTGACGGCCAATGTCGCCGCTGCGCAGGCCGCGATGGGTGGCCTCAATGTCGTGGTCAACTGCGCCGGCATCCTCGGCGCCGGCCGCGTGCTCGGCAAGGAAGGCCCGATGCCCCTGTCCACCTTCTCGGGCACGGTCATGGTGAACCTGGTAGGCAGCTTCAACGTGGCCAAGGCCGCTGCGCAGCTCATCCAGGCCAATGCCGCCGGTGAAGACGGCGAGCGTGGCGTGATCATCAACACGGCCTCGGTCGCCGCCTATGAAGGCCAGATCGGCCAGGCCGCCTACTCCGCCTCCAAGGGAGGCGTCGTCGGCATGACGCTCCCTATGGCTCGCGAACTGGCGCGCTTCGGCATCCGCGTGAACACCATCGCGCCGGGCATCTTCTGGACGCCCATGGTCGACGGCATGCCGCCAGCCGTGCAGGAGTCTCTGTCCGCCTCGATTCCCTTCCCGTCGCGCCTTGGTCGCCCGGAGGAATTCGCCGACACCGTGGCCTTCATCATCAACAGCCGCTATCTCAACGGCGAAACGATCCGTCTTGACGGCGCCGTCCGCCTCGCCCCGAAATAATCGCTCCCGCGCAATCCACTCCAAAGACATCGAAGTCGAACGCCATGAAAGCATCTGATGTGAAGAAAGGTAATGTCGTCGAGCACGACGGCACCGTGTACCAGGTCCGCGATATCGAACGCAGCTCGCCCTCGGCGCGCGGCGGCAACGTGACCTTCCGGTTCACGCTGTACTCGATCCCGGGCCAGCGCAAGTTCGACCTGAGCCTTCGCGCCGAAGACGACCTGAAGGAGGTCAGCCTCGAGCGCCGCCAGGCAAAATTCTCGTACATGGACGGCGACAACTTCGTCTTCATGGACGACGAGGACTACACCCAGTACACGCTCGGTCCCGATGTGGTCGGCGAGAACGCCGGCTATGTCGTAGAAGATATTGAGGGCTACTACGTGCAGGTGATCGACGAAGCACCGGTCGGCCTGCAGGTTCCGACGTCGGTCGTCCTGTCCGTGATCGATACGGCTCCGGAGCTGAAGGGCTCCAGCGCCACCAAGCGCAATAAGCCGGCCAAGCTGCAGACCGGCATCGAAGTGCAGGTCCCCGAATACATCACCAACGGAGAGAAGGTGACGGTGAATACGCTTACCGGCGAGTTTGCGGGCCGCGCTTCGTGATCGCATGACCAAGAGCTATTCGTTCCGCGCCAGCGTCATCGACACGTTGATTCGGACGAAGCGGCCCGATGTTCCCATGCGGGTCGCACTGCGCAACACTGCTGCGGTGGTGTTGCCGCTTGCCGCGGGCATGTACACCGGGTACCCGCAGGTCGGCATCGGCATCGCCGCCGGTGCGCTGGACACGATGTTCTCGGACCAGCCCGGTCCGTACCAGCAACGCCTCAACCGTCTCTTCCTGGCGGCACTGGCAGCTGGCGTCGCTTCGCTGGTCGGCTTCCTGATCGGCGACGACGTGCTACCGATGTGCGTCGCCTGCGCGCTGTGCGGTTTCTTCGGTGGCCTGCTCGTCGTCTTCGGTGCGGACATCGCTCGGGTGGGCATGACCAGCATGCTGCTGTTGGTGATCACGGCCGCCACGCCACAAGACGTCCGCGGTGCACTCTCCGGCGGCGGCCTGATTTTCGCCGGCGGCATGCTTCTGGCGGTGTTCTCCATCGCGGCATGGCCGCTGCAACGCTATCGGCCGGAACGGGCCGCGCTCGCCCTGGTGTATCGCGGGCTCGCCGATCTCGCGCGCAAGCCGCACAAGGATGGCGAAGCTCCCGGCATCACCGATGCCATGAACGCCCTGCAGCTCACCCTGCTCGGCCGCCACCACGCACACGGACGTGCGATGGAAGCCTTTCGCGTGCTGCTCGAGCTTGCGGAGCGCATTCGCCTGGAGCTGGTCGCCATGGCCGAGCTCGAAGTGAAGCGCGAAAGCATGGGCGAGATGTTCCGCAATGATGCCGCCCGCGTTCTCACCGCCACCGCGGACGCCCTCGACGCGGCGGAGCCGCCGCAACGCGCCGAGCGCGCGCTGGCGACGCTTCAGGCGAGCGAACGCGCCCTCCTGGCCGGCACGACCGGCACGGGCATCGGCGCCCACATCCAGGCGCTGTCGGGCCAGCTCGCCGCCGTGGTCCGCAATACGAACTGGGCGGGCAGCCGCGGTGAAGAACGCGCCCAACGTGCGGAAACCAGCCTCCCGGAGACGTTGCGCAGCGCGTCGCCGCTGGCCACGCTACGGGCGAATATCACGCCGCACTCCGTGGCATTTCGTCATGCCGTGCGCTGCGCGGTGGTGCTCACGCTGGCTTTCGCCGTGTCGCGTTATTTCCACCTGCCACATGGTTACTGGCTGCCGATGACCGCTGCCATCGTGCTGCGCCCGGATTTCGCCGCCACCTTCAACTTCGGCCTGCTGCGTGTCGTCGGCACGGTGCTCGGCCTCATGCTGACCACCTTCGTGCTGCGACTGACACCGGACGTGGTCTGGGCGCATATCGCCGTGATGGGCGTACTGTGCGTGGCCTTCCGCTACCTCGCCGGGGCGCATTACGGCATTGCTGTCGCCGCACTGACCGGCACGGTCGTCGTGCTGCTCTCGTTCGAAGGCGTCGATCCGTTCAACGCGATGTCCGATCGCGTGCTCAATACCGCGCTGGGCAGCGCCATGGCCTTGCTGGCCTACGTGCTGTGGCCGTCGTGGGAGCGTAGCCGTGCGCGCATCGCCTTGTCGGAGATGCTCGTCGCCTATGCGGACTACCTCGACACCCTGGTCGAGCCGGCAGATCGCGGCACACGGCACCAGGTGCGCAATGCCACCCGAACCGCGCGCACCAATGCGCAGGCCTCGGTCGACCGCCTGCGCGCCGAGCCCGGCACGCCCGCAGTGCTGCAGGAACTGGCCGAAACCCTCTACGCCAACGGCAACCGCCTGGCGCGTACGGCGATGACGCTGGAAGCCCTCATCGATGTCGACGACGTCCCGGAGGAATGGGTCCATGTCGGGCCCTTCATCCGCGAGGCTTCCATGGCATTGCGCGAACAGGGTGAGGCCCTCACCGTGGCCGAAGGCGCGACGGTGCCGCCCGACCTCCGCGAGCACCAGCGGGCGCTGGTGCAGGCCCTGGCCCGGACGAAAGACCGGGAACTGGCCGAAGCGATAGGGCGCCTCACGGACCGCCTGACGGACAACGTGGATACGGTGGCGCATGTGGTCACCCGACGCTCCGTCACGCCCTCCTGACGCCGATACGGCGCGCCGGCGGCGGCGTGTTGCAGCGCGAGAGGTCCCCGGCCCCCGCCGGCGCTACACTCGACCCCATGCTGAAGATCGACACCCACGCGCACATCCTGCCCCGTGACTGGCCCGATCTCGCGGCCCGCTACGGCGACGACCGCTTCCCCGTGATGACCCATTCCAGTGGCCACCACCGGATCTACAAGGACGGGCGGTTTTTCCGCGAAGTCTGGGAGTCCGCCTTCGACGCGGAGCACCGGATCGCCGACTACGCGCGCTTCGGCGTCGGCGTCCAGGTGGTCTCAACGGTGCCGGTGATGTTCTCTTACTGGGCGAAGGGCCATCAGGCCCTTGAGCTGCACACGCATCTGAACGACGACATGGCTCGGGTCTGCCAGGACCACCCGCGTCACTACGCGGGCATCGGCACGGTACCCCTGCAGTCGCCCTCGCTGGCAATTCGCGAGCTGGAGCGCTGCATCGACGAGCTCGGGCTGCAGGGCGTGCAGATCGGCTCGCACTGCAACGATTGGAACCTCGATGCGCCCGAGCTGTTTCCGTTTTTCGAGGCGGCCGCCGACCTCGACGCCGCCGTGCTCGTCCACCCGTGGGACATGATGGGCGCCGACACGATGCCCAAGTACTGGCTGCCCTGGCTGGTCGGCATGCCCGCCGAACAATCCCGCGCGGCCTGCGCGTTGATCTTCGGCGGCGTACTCGAACGCCTGCCATCGCTGAAGATCATGCTCGCTCACGGCGGCGGCAGCTTCCCTTATTCCATCGGCCGTATCGAGCACGGCTTCCGTATGCGTCCGGACCTCGTCGCCACCGACAACGCGCGCAACCCACGCGAGTATCTCTCGCGGATGTACTTCGATTCCTGCGTGCACGACGACGCCGCGCTGCGTTACCTGCTCGAGGTGGCCGGCACCGACCGCGTGATGCTCGGCACCGACTACCCATTCCCCCTGGGGGAACAGGAGCCAGGCAGCGGCATCGAAGCCCTCGGGCTCGACGACACCTCCCGGGCGCGGCTGTTCCACGGAACGGCCCTGGAATGGCTGGGTATCCCGCTGTCGCGCTTCCAGACCATGTCCGCCGTCGCGTGACGCAACGCACACTGTCGCGGGCCATGCACGACAGGGCGCTGTGCAAGAATGCCCGCGTTGCGCCGCGCCGCCGCGGCCTCTACGGGGAACCCCTGATCGTGAAACGCCTCCTGCGTACCATTCCGTTTGCCTTCCTGTTGGCCAGCCCGTTCGCGACGGCCGCCGATGTATCCATGGCGGGCGGTGCCCTCCACGTGTCCGTCCCCGATACCTGGGTGCCGATCATGCAGTCCGAAGGCGAGACGGAGACCCAGGTATTCCAGGTACCCGGTTCCACCGGGGCGGACGCGACACTGGCGCGGGTGTCGATCACCCTCCAGAAGGTGCCCAACCTCAACGGTTTCCAGCAGTTCTCGGGAAACATGCGTAGCCGCGCCTCCGGCCTGACCGAATACGCCGCCGGCAAGGCGACCTCGCCCACCGAGCACGTCTACACGGCGAAGGAAGGCAAGGTAAAACTCGACTACTTCGAGCGTTATTTCTACAGTGGTGGCTATGCGATCCAGCTCCGCTGCGTCCGCCCGACCGGCGATGCCAAGTGGAATGCCTCGTTCGACAAGGGTTGCGCCGACGTAGCAGCCCGTATGCCCTCCTGATTCCCAAGGTAGTCAACGTATGACCGGTTTCGAAGCGACGCGCGGTTGGGCCCAAGCCCAGGATGCGGCCGATCCCCTGCGCGCGTTCCGCGACGAATTCCACATCCCGCCGCACCACGGGCGGGAAACCCTGTACTTCTGCGGCAACTCGCTGGGCCTGCAACCGAAGGGTGTTCGGGCGGCGGTTGAAGCGGAGCTGGCCGACTGGTCGGAGCTGGCGGTCGAGGCGCATTTTCGCGGCCGTTCGCCATGGATGCATTACCACGAGTACGTGCGTGACGCGATGGCGGAGGTGGTCGGCGCGCAGCCGCACGAAGTCGTTGCCATGAACACGCTGGGCGTGAACCTGCACCTGATGATGGTGAGCTTCTATCGGCCCACCGCCGAGCGCCCGGCCATCCTCATGGAAGCCGGCGCGTTCCCCACCGACCGTTATGCGCTCGAGTCACAGGTGCGTTTTCATGGCTTCGATCCTTCGACGGATCTGATCGAGATTCAGCCTGATGGCCCCGGCGGCACGCTGTCGATGGCGGCCATCGAGGAAGCCATTGCGGAGCATGGGCATCGAGTGGCGCTCGTCATGTTGCCGGGGGTGCAGTACCGCACCGGCCAGGTCTTCGACCTCGCCGCGATCGTAAGGCTGGCGCGTGCGCAGGGTTGCCTCGTGGGTTTCGATCTGGCCCACGCCGTGGGCAACCTGCCCCTGGCGCTGCATGACAGCGGCGCGGATTTCGCGGTGTGGTGCACGTACAAGTACCTCAACGCCGGTCCCGGTGCAGTCGCCGGCTGCTTCGTGCACGAGCGCCACGCGAACGCCGACGTACCGCGCTTTGCCGGCTGGTGGGGCCACGACAAGTCCACGCGCTTCCAGATGGGCCCGCAGTTCGTGCCCACGCCGGGTGCGGACGGTTGGCAGCTGTCGAATCCGCCGATCCTCGCGCTGGCGCCACTGCGCGCGTCGCTGGATGTGTTTACGCGTGCAGGCATCGACAACCTGGTGGCGAAGAGCCGCCGCCTCACCGCCTACCTCGACTGGCTCATTCGTAGCCGACTCGACGAGACGCTCGACATCGTCACGCCGAACGATCCCTTGCAGCGTGGTGCGCAGCTTTCGGTGCGCGTGCGTGCCGGGCGTGATGCGGGACGTGCCTTGTTCGGTTATCTCGAACAGCAGGGGATCATCGGTGACTGGCGCGAGCCCGACGTCATCCGTCTTTCGCCCACGCCGCTGTACAACCGCTTCGCGGATTGCCTGGGCGCCGTGGAAGCGATCGAAGCGTGGCGCGGGACGCAGGCGTGAGCGCGCAGGAGCTCTTTCCGACGCCGTACAGCGAGCGGGGCAATGGGTTTGCCGTGCAGGCGGTGACGCATTGGTTGCGTGTCGCACCAGGGCGCGTGATGCTGGGTCTGAAGGCAGGTGGTTTGCCGGTCGCCTTGCCCGACCGTCCTGCGACGGTGTCACACCGCGGCATCGAAGCGAAGTCGGATGGTCACGTCACGGCCATCGAAGATGTCAGCAGCGTGTGGCTGCGCGAGCATCCGGATGTCACCTCACGCTACATCGCAGCGCTACGCAGCGTGTTGAAGAATCCACGTATCCGCCTCGACGGCTACGCGACACATGCCATCTTCACCGGGTCGATAGAGCTTTACGCGGGCTCACGTATGGACAGTATCGCGTTCGAACTCGACGATGAGGACGGTTCGTACGAGCGAGTGATCGAACTTCTGCGTCATGCACCACGCGACGCCCGCACCGCCTTCGCGATGCCGCCCGAACCCGGCATGGGCAGCTTCGAGGATCCGCTCTTTCTCGCGGGCGATCAGGCGTGGATAGATGGGCAGCGGGTACTCATCGAATACATCCCTGACGAAGGCGGTCGTGCGGAGACAGTGGCGCTTGATCGTGATGCGTTGGCGGACGCGGTTGAGCGGGCGTGGTACGCCATGATCGACGTGGCCGAGCGGATACGCACGGACCTTGGTCGGCCGACTTAAGCGGGAGAACCCAGACCGGTACGGAGTTCGGATGCCTTGGGGGCGAGCCTGAACGTCATATCAAATCATATCCGTGCCGCAAGGCGTCTAGGCTCTCTTGAGCTGCGGCGCGTACATCGGAATCAGGGTCCGTTGCGAGAACCGTTAGTGCGGCAACGGAGCGTTCCGACCCGTCCATGAATTCCAACAGGAAGGCAACGACCCCTCGGACGTCGGGCGACGTGTCCGTCGCTGCCGAAAGGATCGCGTCCCAGGCGTCATCCCCCCGAAGATGCCCGAGAGACGATATCGCCGAGAGTCGGACCTCGTCGTCCATGTCGTGCGCCATGCGCGACAGTAGCGGAACGCTCAACGCGCGAAACGGATAATCAGGCGTCCCGAACTGGCCGAGCACATAGGCGGCCACTTCGCGCACGTAGGCGTCGGCGTGAGATGCAAGTCCGACAATTCGATTGAAGTCCTCGCTATCGCCGCCCGAAATATGAAGGAGGAAACCGGCTGAACTTCGCACGATCTGATCGCCATCCGTCAGGAGGTTGATCAACTCCGACGTGCTGCAGTCACTCATACCCTTGCGTACGAAATAGCGCGAGAGTTTCTCAGTTTCGTCGTCACTATCCAGCATCTGATCGCTCCTTAAGTCTCACGTCAGCACCTCACTCTGAACGGGGATGCCGAACCTGCCCTACCCCACGGACTACGAAGCGCTCGACTGTCAACGACTCCGCACCCATCGGACCGTACGCATGCAAACGCGTCGTCGAAATGCCGATCTCCGTTCCGAGACCGAGTTCACCACCGTCACTGAAGCGCGAGGAAGCGTTGACCATGACGACTGCGGAGCGGATGGCACGGACGAACTTATCCGCTGCGTAGGAATCGCGTGTTGCAATCACTTCGGTGTGGTCCGAGCCATAGCGACGAATGTGTTCAATGGCTTCGTCGAGACTGTCGACCACGCGCACGGCAATGATGAGATCGAGGAACTCCGCGGCGTAGTCGTCTTCGCTGGCGGGTTCGGCGTCGTCGATAAGCATGCGAGTCGCCTCGTCACCACGGATCTCGACACCCAGGTCGCGCAACTCCCTTGAGGCTCGCGGCAGGAAGCTCGCCGCGATGTCTTTATGCACGAGGAGCGTTTCCAGCGCATTGCAGACGCCAGGGCGGCTGGTCTTACCATCCACGAGAAGCCGCAGTGCAAGCTCCGGATCAGCATCGCGATCAACGTAAAGGTGACAGACGCCCTTGTAATGCTTGATCACGGGCACACGCGCGTGCTCCGCGACGAATCGAATCAGGCCTTCGCCACCTCGCGGAATCGCGAGATCAACGATGTCGGTGAGCTGAAGTAGTTCGACCATTGTTTCGCGACGGGGATCATCGATCAGCGTCAGGGCCGCTTCGGGCACCCCGCTCGCCTTGAGCGCACGTCGCAGCGCGGCGGCAATCGCGACATTGGATTGCATGGCGTCGGAACCCCCGCGCAGGATCACCGCATTGCCCGCCATCAGGCACAACGCGGCGGCATCGGCGGTGACGTTCGGCCGTGCCTCATAGATCATCGCGATCACGCCGAGCGGAATGCGCACACGCTCAACGACGATACCGTTGGGGCGCGTCTCGCGTCGCGTCGTGATGCCAACGGGATCAGGCAGCGTCGCCACCTCGCAGATCGCAGCGACGATGCCGGCGATGCGCGAGGCATCCAGACGCAGGCGATCGAGCATCGCGTCACTGGTGCCATTCGCGCGGGCAGCATCCATGTCCCTTGCGTTGGCGTCGAGCACGACACTTTCGTCCGCGGCAAGTGCACTCGCCATGGCATGAAGGAGGCTTCGCTTGGCCTCGGTATCGAGGCTGGCGATTGCCGCCGCGGCGTCCCGGCAGGCAAGCGCCTTATCACGCAGGGAAGAAGTCATCGGGGCCTCGGTCAATGCGTCAGGGCGACGAGATCGTCGCGGTGGACGACGTTCTCACCGTAGCTATAACCGAGCGTCGTTTCGATATCGCGGGTGTGACGCCGCGCGATGCGGCGCACGTCGGCGGCCGAGTACTGCGCGATGCCACGTGCAAAGGGTGCTTGTTCATCGGCGATATCAATCACGTCGCCACGGGCGAAGTCGCCTTCGGCCGCGACCACGCCACCAGGGAGCAACGAGGCGCCACGGGAGCGCAAGGCTTCGCCCGCGCCGGCATCGACCGTGATCTTGCCTGTTGGCGGCGCGTGGCGCAGCCAGTACTTGCGGGCCGCCAGTGGTGTCCTCGGCGCGCGCAGGCGCGTGCCGGTGAGGATCCCGTCCGCCAACTGCTCTATGCATGCCGCATCACGGCCGTCGAAAAGGAGGGTCTCGATGCCGGCCGCTGCGGCCTTCCCTGCCGCTTCGAGCTTCGTTCGCATACCGCCGGTGCCTGCCGCGCTACCGGCGCCGCCCGCGCTGGCCAGGTGTTGCTCGGTAACTTCCGCGACATCGTCGATGGGCTGTGCAAGCGAATCGGTACGGGGGTTCGCCGTGTACAAGCCTGCGACGTCGGAGGCAATGAAAAGCACGTCCGCATCGACGAGGGCTGCCACGATGGCGGCGAGGTTGTCGTTGTCGCCCAGCTTGAGCTCGTCGACCGCGACCGTATCGTTCTCGTTGATGACGGGAATGGCGCCGAGGGCGAGCAACTCGCGCAGCGTCGTGCGCGCATTGAGGTAACGGCGGCGATTGCGCAGGTCGTCGTGGGTGAGCAGGACCTGGGCGACCGGTGCGTCGAAGAACGTCTGCCAGAGGGCAATGAGGCGGGTCTGGCCGAGAGCGGCGAGTGCTTGCCGGCCGGTCAGTCCAGCGCCGCGCTCGGGCGTGGCGAGGCCACGCCCAGCCGCTACCGCGCCGGAGGAGACGATGACGACTTCGCGGCCGGCGCTGCGGCTGCGGGCGACGAAGGTGGCGAGGGCTTCGGCGTGGCGGCCGGTGAGGCCGCCCTCGGGGGTGGTGAGGAGGCTGCTGCCTACCTTGAGCACGGCGCGGTGCCATCGGGGAAGCGTTTGGGGGGCGAAGGCTTGGGGCATGGTTTTTCCCTGGTGTTGAGGTAATTCCATTCGCCGCTGAAGCGGCTCCCACAGAGAGCTTGAAGAGCTTCGCCGATGAATCGGCTCCTACATGGAGCGGGGTGCGCTCTGTGTGGGAGCCGGTTCATCGCCGATCAGCCCGTCAGGGCTGGCAACCATCAGCCCGTCAGGGCTACCAGTCTCGCACGCAGCGTATCCAGCATAAGGTCGTTACCGGCGCCCGGCGAGGTGCGCGCGGCCAGGCTCGATTCGGGTGTCCGCCCTTCGCCTGACGAGGCGGCCGTCTCCGCTGCCGCACGGTAGGCATCGCGGAACGGCACACCTGCCACGGCCGCCTCGATGGCGACGTCCGTCGCGTACATCGCCGGCTCGATCGCAGCGCGCATCTTCTCCGCCTTCCAGCTGAAACGCGCCAGAAGGTCGGGAAGGAGCTCGAGCGCGCCAAGGCCCATGGAGAAGCCGTGGAACAGCGAACCCTTGGAGAACTGCAGATCGCGCTGATAGCCCGAGGGTAAGGAGAGCAGCTGCTCGATCTCGGTGCGCGCGGCCGCCACGCTGGCGTAGCTTGCACGCAAGAGTTCGACCACATCCGGATTGCGCTTGTTCGGCATGATCGACGAACCGGTGGTGTACTCGCCCGGCAGGCTGACGAAGTCGAACTCAGCCGTGGTGAACAACGAGAGGTCCCAGGCCAGGCGGCGCGTGTCGAGCAGTGCCGTACCGACGGCATCGAGTGCAGCCATCTCGAACTTGCCGCGCGAGAGCTGGGCATAGATCGGCGAGACCTGCATACGACCGAAGCCGAGCGCTGCCGTGGTGTGTGCGCGATCAAGGGCCACGTTGACACCATAGCCGGCTGCCGTGCCCAGTGGATTGGCATCGATCAGCTCGAGCGCCTGGCGGGCGCGCAGCGTGTTGTCGATGAAAGCCTCGGCAAACGCGGCGAACCACATGCCCGTCGACGAGACCACGGCACGCTGGATATGCGTATAGCCAGGCATCGGCACGGAATCACCGGCGGCCCGCTGCAGGCACACGTCGGCGATCTGCCGACACAATGTCTCCAGCGTCGACAGCTTCTCCTTCAGCCACAACCGCGTGGCAACAAGGATCTGGTCGTTGCGGCTACGGCCGGTATGCACACGCCGACCGGCGTCACCGAGGCGCTCGGTAAGGCGGGCCTCGATAGCGGAGTGCCCGTCTTCGAAGCGATCGTCGAGCACGAACAGGCCGGCCGAGAAGTCAGCGGCCAGCACGTCGAGCTCGCGAAGCAGTGCATCGCGCTCGTCACCGGAGACCACGCCGATATTGGCAAGGCCTTCGACATGCGCCTTGCTCGCGGTGATGTCGTGCAGGAAGAACTCGCGATCGAGCACCACATCGTTACCGGCGAGGAAACGCATGATGCGCGCGTCTACCTGCGTGTCGGATTTCTGCCAGAGCGGCTGGGTCATCGTAAGGTCCTTTCGCTCAGAGCGGGATGGCGGTGAGCTCGTCGAAGCCGAGCGCACGATTGACGTTCTGCATCGCCTGGGAGGCGGCGCCCTTGAGCAGGTTATCCAGTGTCGCGACGACGACCACGCGACGGCCGTCGGCCGACATGGTGAAGCCACCGATATCCAGGTGGTGCTTATGCGCCACCTGGCTCACCCACGGCGCCTCATCGACGATGTGGATCAGCTTGTCCTTGTCGAAGCGTGCTTCGAAGCGAAGGACAATCTCCTCCCGCTTGGCCGGCTTCGCCAGATACAGGTTGGTCGTGACCGTGAGGCCGCGGAAATGCGGTGCGACGTGCGGCATGAACTCAACCGGCAGACCGAGATGGCGGCTCGCTTCCTTCTCGTGCATGTGCCCGGTGAGGGCGTACGGCATGAGGTTGTCGCGAAGCTTTTCCGGGTCGTTGCGGTCAGACGGCGTCGTGCCGGCACCCGAGTACCCGGAAACACCGAACGACACCGGCGGCGCCGCAAGCAAGTCCTTGATAGGGGCGATCGAGACCTGGATCGCCGTCGCATAGCAACCTGGGTTGCTGATGCGCTTCTCGCCGCGCCAGCGGTCACGGTAGAGCTCGGGCAGGCCGTAGTACCAGCGCTCGTCGAAACGATAGTCCGCCGAGAGGTCGACAATCACCGTGGACCCGGCGGCCTTGTCGATGGCCTCGACGTACGGCGCCGCCTTGCCATTTGGCAAGGCGAGGATCACCACGTCGACGGCCTGCGCGGCCACCGCCTCCGGGTCGAGATTCGTATAGGTGAGTTCACCGCGGTAGGCATCGCTGTGATCGGCCAGGCGCTGCCCGTCCAGCTCGCGCGAGGAAACGAAGGCGAGCTCGAGCTGTGGGTGGTTCGCAATGAGCTTGATCAGCTCGGCGCCCGTATGGCCACGCGCGCCGACGATGCCGATGGTCTTGTTTGCCATGACCGGTCAGTCCTGCAAGGTGGGGATGCGCGTGGCGCAATGCGCCACACAGCGTTCGATATCCGCGAAGTTGTCCAGGCCGTACCAGAACACCTTCCAGCGCGACTGCTTGAAGCAGCCGTCCGACTCCGCGTAGTAGAAGTGATTGATCGCGTTGCCGTGGCGTGAGCGCCAGAACAACTTGGGGTTCTCGTCGCGCATGACCTGCCAGACCGCACGGCCGAGACCTTCGCCCTGCGCTTCGTCGAGCACGGCAAACTTGTCCAGATACGCGAAGCCTTCGTCCTCGGTGAGCACCATCGCCGCGCGATAGTTCTCGGAGACGTAGAGGCGATACAGGTTCGTGCGCTCGAAATAATCAGGCACGACCGGGCGTCCGAAACTGGATTCGATCAGCTCACGAAGGCGCTCCTTGTCCACGCCCTCCCACGAGTCGTAACGCAACACGCGCTCGCCGCGCCGCACCAGCGTGCCCGATCCCTTGTGCGTGAAGAGTTCCTTGGCCAGCTCGGCGGGCCGGGTGATCGACACCGACGTGGTCAGCGGCAGGTCGTCGAGAAGATCCTTGATCTGCTCGATCTTCAGGCGCATACCCGAATGCAACCAGGGCTGCTTGAGCAGCTGGTCGTACTCGGTCGACAGGTTGATCGAATCGATGACCTTGCCATCGCCGTCGAGCAGGCCGCCCGTGCCGGTTAGGAAGACGATCTTGTACGGCTGCAGGACGCGCACGAGCTCGTTCGCGGCGAAGTCGGCATTGATGTTGAGGATCTGCCCCGAGTCCGTCTCGCCAAGGCTGGCGATGACCGGAATGGATCCCGCACGCAGGCTGGCTTCGATCGGTGCGAGGTTGATCTCGCGTACCTTGCCGACCAGGCCGAACACGTCCTGGTCGAGGAAGTCGGCCGCGAACACGCCCGAGGGCACCGACGTGGCACGCGTATCGACTTCTTGCAGCGCCTCGACAAGGCGCAGGTTCTGCGCCTGGAAGACGCGGCGGACGATCGCCAACGCCTCCGGCGACGTCACGCGCAGACCATCGACCGTCTTCTTCACGATGCCGGCTGCCGAGAGTTCCTCATCGAGCTGCGGACCAGCGCCGTGCAGCACGATAGGGGTCAGGCCGACCTGCTGCAGGAACGACAGCGACGAGACGAGCGCCGGGAGGTCGTCGCGCAACACGGCGCCACCGACCTTGACCACGGCGAAGCGCGCTGCGTCCAGCTGCGAGAAGCGCTTGAGGTATTGCTGGATCTCACGCGCACTGCCCATCGAAGACAGCAGGCGCACGATCGTTTTGCGGGTGTGCTTGTTAGAGTCCACTGTCCACGATCCGATGGATGGTCTTTGCGTAATGCGCGAGCTGGTCCAGGAGGACCCATTCGTCGGCGCTGTGTGCCTGGGCGATGTCGCCGGGACCGTAGACGAAGGTGGTGTAGCCCGCCTTCGAGAACAGCGCCGCCTCGGTCCAGAAGTCGACGGCATTGCCGACGGGGATACCTAGTTCGTCCGCGAGGTCGCGAGCGGCGAGACGGCGGCTTTCCGCCGTCGCGGTGTCACCTGCCGGCAGCGAATCGCCGCGGAAGGTTTCGCCGTACTCGACCGGGGCCGGCTCGACCAGCGTGCGGAAGGTTTCGAGCAGTTTGTCAGCGTCCATCGACGGCAACGGACGGAAACCGAAGCGGATATCCGCCGTTGGCGCGATCACGTTGGCCTTGATGCCACCCTCGACCTTGCCGATGTTGAAGCGCAGCCCGGTGAGACCGCCGAAACGCTCATGCGACAGCTTCTGGACGTGGTCCAGCGCGGCGGCGCCCCAGCGAATGCCCTGGTGAACGGCGCTGTCCGACGGCTTCTGCTCGCCGGATGCGTGCCCTGCCCTGCCCTGGAAACGCATCTGCACCGAATGGATGCCCCGGTGCGCGAGCACCGCTTCACCCTTGGTCGGCTCGGCCACGATGATCGCCTCGTAGTCGCGCGGCGTCGCAAGGAAACCGTCGATACAGCGCGCGTCGTTGGCTTCCTCGTCCGTCGACAACAGCAAGGCCATATCGCCCTGCGTCGCGTTGGCCACGGCGACCAGTGCCGCGGCAGCGCCCTTGATGTCGCACGCACCGAGGCCGATCGCACGGTCTTCCGTCACCCGCAGCTGATGCGGGTCCGCGGTCCAGTGCGGCGAATCCGGCACCGTGTCCATGTGCACATTGAAAAGGTACTTCGGCTTGCCGCGCACCGCGTAGAGATTCACGGCACCGGCGCCGAAATCGGTCACCTGCACGTCGAACCCCGGAAGGTTCGCGCGCAGGTAATCGAAGATACCGTCCGTGCCGATCTCTCGCGGCGGATTACGCGTGTCGAAACCGACCAGCGCGCGCAGATGGGTCAGGGTGTCCTCGAGAAGCTTGTCCATGGTCCCGGATCAGTTCCCGTTCGCGCGGTCGACTTCCGCCCAGATCGTCGAGCTCATGCCGTAGAGCTTGATGAAGCCTTCGGCTTCGGCAACGCCCCAGTCGGCGGCCTGCGCATACGTGGCCTTGGACGAATGCAGGAGGTTCTTCGACTCCACCTTGATCGCGTACACCGAACCCCCGCGGGTTTCGATGATGACCTTGCCGTCCACCTTGCGCTGCGTTGAAACGAGGTAGGCCTCGAGGTCAGCCTTGATCGGATCGTTGAAGAAGCCTTCGTAGGCCACTTCGGTCCACTTGCGGCCGATTTCCGGCTTGAAGCGGTTCTGCTGCTTGGACAGCACGGTTTCTTCGAGTGCGCGGTGTGCGGTGAGCAGGGCGGTCAGCGCAGGTGCCTCGAACACGATGCGGCCCTTCAGGCCGATATTGGTGTCGCCCGTGTACAAGCTGCGACCCACCCCGTACTTCGCCAGTTCGCGGTTGAGGAAGGCGAGGATTTCCGGACCCGAGGCCGGCTTGCCGTTGAGCGACACCGCCGTGCCCTTCTCGAAGCCAAGCTCGACACGCAGCGCTTCGGACGGCCATTCGGCGCGCGGCGCACACCAGCCGATCGCACCTTCGCCCGGGATTTCCCAGGCGTCGATCTCGCCGCCGGAAATCGTCACGCCGAGCACGTTTTCGTTGATCGTGTAGTGCTTGGTCTTGGCGCGGACTTCGAAGCCCTTGTCTTCGAGGTACGTCTGCTCATAGGCACGCACCTGGGTGTGTTCGCGCTGGATCTCGCGGACCGGCGCGATGATCGTGTAATCGCCCAGCGCGCGCACGGTCAGGTCGAAGCGCACCTGGTCGTTGCCCATGCCCGTGCAGCCGTGCGCGAAGAACTTCGTGCCCAGCTCGTCGCAGCGCTCCAGCGAGGCCTTGACGATGAGGTAGCGGTCGGACACGAGCAGCGGGTACTGGCCCTGGTAGAACTCACCGGCCCAGATCAACGGCGTGACGAAGCTGTCCCAGATCGCCTGCGACGCATCCACCGTGCGATGCGAGGCGGCGCCTAGCTCATGCGCACGCTGCTCGATGTACTCGCGCTCCTCGGCCGAGACGCCACCGGTGTCGACGAACACGGTATGCACGGCATAGCCGCGCTCCATCAGGTAGGGCACGCAGAAGCTGGTGTCGAGGCCGCCGGAAAAGGCGAGAACGATATCTTGGCTGGACATGAAGGCTCCGAAGGAAAGGGCTTGAGTAAAAGGCGTTTACAAAGGAAGGCGAATCAGAAACCGAGGCCGGACTTCTCGCCCGACGACTGCGAAATGAGCGAAGCCATCACCGCTTTCTGCACGTGCAGGCGGTTCTCGGCTTCATCGATGGCGATGCAGGCCGGCGAATCCATCACCGCATCCGTCGCCTTGATATTCCGGCGCAACGGGAGGCAGTGGCTGAAGAGACCATTGTTGGTCAGGGCCATCTTGGCCTCATCGACGATGAAGTGCTTGTTTGCTTCGCGGATCGCCTTCTCTTCGTCCCAGCGGCCGAAGTAAGGGATGGCGCCCCAGCTCTTGGCGTAGATCACGTCCGCGCCGCTGTAAGCCGACTCGATGTCATGCGATACCTGGAGCGAACCGCCGTTCTCTTTCGCGTTGGCCTTGGCAAAGTCCATGTAGCGCTCGTCGAGGATATATTCCGGCGTCGGGCACAGCAGGGTCACGTCCATGCCCATCTTCGTCGCGATCAACAGCGCGGAGTTGGCGACCGCGGTATTCAGCGGCTTCGGGTGATACGTCCAGGTCAGCACGTACTTCTTGTTCTGCAGGCTGCCCAGGTGCTCCTGCAGCGCCATGGCGTGCGCCAGTTCCTGGCAGGGGTGGGTGATGGTCTCGAGATTGATGACCGGCACCGTGGCGAACTTCGCGAAGGACTCGAGCACCTTGTCCTGGCGATCCACCTGCCAGTCGACGAACTTGGGGAAGGCGCGCACAGCGATGATGTCCACGTAACGCGACAGCACCCGGGCCACCTCGGCGATGTGCTCTTCGGTATCGCCGTCCATCACCGTGCCCATCTCGAACTCGATCGGCCATGCGTCCTTGCCCGGCGAGAGCACGATGGCATGGCCACCCAACTGGAAGGCACCCAGCTCGAAGCTGGTACGCGTGCGCATGGACGGATTGAAGAACATCAGCGCGATGGACTTACCGGCCATCTGCTGGCCCTGCCGCGAACGCTTGAACTCCGCCGCCTGCGCGAGCAGGGCGTCGATCTCGGCGCGGCTGTAATCCTGGGTGGAGAGGAAGTGGCGAACGGTCATGGCGGTCCAGATCGGTCGGTGGCCTTGGGGGCCGTGGAGGAAGTGAAGAATCAGGAGTCAGGAATTGGAAACGAAAAAACCCGGCGCATGGCCGGGTTTTTTAGTCGTTGCGTATGAAAAGCGCGCGACAGCCTACCCGGCCGAGTATCCGATGTACGGTCGACGAGCACGCGACGTCATCCCTGCGGCCATTCGGGCGCTGGTGAAGACGACGGCGGTGTAGACGGTATGGGACACGGCAAGGTCTGGAAAAGTGGAACCGCGATGATGCCGGGATTTGGTGCGGCGCGCAAGAAGGGCCCGATGCGCCAGAACCACGACTGACAGGCGCCTCAGGGACATTGTCGCTGTGCTCATGGCAGCGATGTCACGACCGGATCGGCGACATGCGCGCTGTCCTCGACCACACCCGCAGCCTGGTTACCGCTTTTCGACACGGCTAACAAGGCATTGCTCGGCCCGCCACCGGAAAAGGGCGGAACAGGTGACAACACGGCAGGGAACACCGGATTCCACACGGCTGACTGCATGTGGTCGTCCGCGTTGTGCCCGACCACGACGACCAGATCGGAGGCTCCAAAGCCCGTCGCGTGGACCGTCCTCCCCGTCGCAAGCACAGGTATTGCGTCAATGGCGGTTACCGTTCCGCCGGCATTGATAGCCATATAGGCGGCGTTCGACTTGCCGTCGACGGTCTGAAATTCGAAGACGATGTTTCCGAGGTCGTTCAGGAACGCTCCCGAGGTGTTTACGGCAACGCCGTTATAGGTGATCGACAGCGCAACGGCCGTGGTGCTTGGTGGCTGCCAGAAGGCCACTCGCGAGGTGGGAGCCGTGGGGAAGATGCACGAGCCCATGATCCTGAGAGAGACGTTGATGGATTGCGCCACGCAATAGGACGCACCGGGTGCCGGGGCTAGCGTGGTCATCAGGTACGCGCCAAGCAGACCGGTCGGCGTGGCAACGACTGCCTTGGTCACGCCGGTGCCGTTTGGACAGTCGAGGACCACCTCGGGATTCGCCGTCCCGACGGGCTCCGCGATGTCCACCGGTACGCAGTTGTCCCCCGGACTGGACACCGTGACAGGGGTCGTCGATCCCGCCTTCCAGATGACGGACGTCGAGTTGCCTCCGCCCGAGATGCTGCTTCCGGCCAGATCACCATGCTCATTGAAAGCCTCCAGATCGGTGCTGACATCCGCACCGAGGCCGAGCAGACCAGATAGCGGCAGCAGCTTCACCACCGTCGTCCCTGGCGCGGTCCAGGTCACGGCGAAGCCGACACCGCTCGCATCGACGCAGCCACCGATGACCAGCCCGTTGTTGCTGATGCCGCTGGCGGAGCACGAACGGCCCGTTGCGAGGGGTGCGAGGGCAAACTCACCTCCCGATCCGTTGGCCACCCAAGCGACCGTTGGCCCCGTGCCGTTCGGTGCACTGCAGGCGCCAGCGGCGATCCCGCTATCGTTCACATCCGACGCCACGCATTGGGCGCCTGCGTTATGGCCAAGATTGGTGAGCGAAGCGGCGGCAGCGCCTGGCGCGTGAATCGAGGCAGCGAACAGCGCCACGGCCGGTAAAAAAGATCCCTTTCGAATGAACGCATTCATCTCGCTTCCCTCGGATGGCGTCGGTGATGCAACGCGTCTTAACCTAGACCCCCGTCAAGAAGCGTGGAATGGCGCCTTGGATATAGAGGCCCGAGTGCGTCTCCATGGACTTCAATCGACTGGATTCACGGCGTCCGTTTTTGCGCCCACCTTTCATCCGGGACGCGGCAGCCCCATCGCCGCTGAAGCGGCTCCCACAGCCAGCAAAAAAAGGCCGCGATTCCTCGCGGCCTTCCTGGGGGATCGCAGCGCGAAACCGGCTCAGTCAGCCGGCGCCACGCTCACGCGGACGCGAAGACGCTCGCCCGGGTCGTAGTTCAGACGCGAGACGTAGACCTCACCGCGGTAGCGGTATTCGACGTCGTAACCGGCGATACGGCGCTGCTCGGAGACCGAGCTGACGTCGCGGCAGCGGGTTTCCGTGCCCTGGTAGGTGCGGTCGCCCTGGTGGGAGATGTTGTTGCCGACGGCGCCGCCAGCAACCGCACCGACCACGGTGGCGGCCTTGCGGCCATCGCCCTTGCCGATGGTATTGCCGAGCACGCCGCCGACCACGGCGCCGAGAATGGTGCCGGCCGCGGAATTACCGCTGGACTCCTGTCGGACGACAGGCTGGTCGTAGCATTCCTGTCGGGGTGTCTCGACGCGCGCGACGCCGTAGACCGGATCGACGCGCAGGACGTCGGCCCAACCGAAGTGGGTATTGTCGTCCGGACCCTGGGCGGGACCGGGCGGCGGACCCGGGGGCGGGCCGTAACGACCGTCCTGGGCACTGGCACCGGTAGCGAAAACCGCGAGGATGAGCGCGGGGATAAGCAGGCGAGACATTTAGGAGAACCTCCAGCCAGGCGCACAAAACGCCTACCGGTGCATTTCATCAAGTTCACGCTGAATCCACGCTTAGAGGCGCGGGGATGACCTTCACATAGTCATGTCAACCGAATTCCGAGCCGCGCGTGTGCCGCACGCCGGGCCGGGCTTGCTAATATCTCCGACCGGCCGCCCGCCGCGCCCGTCCACGGATCCCCGATGCCGATCTCGCTCTACAACACCCTGTCGCGCCGCACGGAAGCGTTCAGCCCGCTCGATCCGCAGCGGGTGACCATGTATGTCTGCGGGCCCACCGTCTACAACTACATCCACATCGGCAACGCCCGGCCGCCGGTCGTCTTCGATGTGCTGGCACGCCTCATCCGGCGCCATTACCCGAAGCTGGTCTACGCCCGGAACATCACCGACGTGGATGACAAGATCAACAACGCGGCGGCGGCGGCGGGTGTACCGATCGGGCAGATCACCAGCCGCTACGCCAAGGCCTACAACGAGGACCTGGCGCGTCTCGGCGTGGCTCCGCCGGATGTCGAGCCCTACGCGACGGATCACATTCCTCAGATCATCCGCATGATCGAGCGGCTGATCGCCAGCGGACACGCTTACGAAGCCGAAGGCCACGTCCTGTTCAACGTCGAGTCCTTCCCCGCCTACGGCGCGCTTTCCGGTCGCGACCCGGACGAGCTGCTCGCTGGCGCGCGTGTCGAAGTGGCGCCCTACAAGAACAGTCCGGGCGACTTCGTGCTGTGGAAGCCTTCTGACGAGACGCTGCCTGGCTGGGACAGCCCCTGGGGTCGGGGTCGCCCCGGCTGGCACATCGAGTGCTCCGCCATGAGCGAGGCCCATCTGGGGGACACCATCGACATTCACGCGGGTGGCGTCGATCTCACCTTCCCCCATCACGAAAACGAGATCGCCCAGAGCGTCTGCGCGCACGGCGGCAAGCCATTCGCACGATTCTGGATGCACAACGGGATGCTCACCTTTGACGGTCGCAAGATGTCGAAGTCGCTGGGCAACGTGCTCCAGTTGCATCAGCTGCTGGACAAGCACCCCGCCGAGGCGCTTCGCCTGATGCTGCTTCGCGGCCACTACCGCCAGCCGTTGGACTGGTCCGATACCGCCATGACGCAGGCCGTGCGCACCCTCGACGGCTGGTACGGCGTGCTGCGCGACATGGCCGACGTGGATGCCGGTACGCCGGTGATACCGCCGGCTGTCGAGGCCGCGCTATGCGACGACCTCAATACGCCCCAGGCCCTGGCCGAGATATCGCAGCTGGCCGACCATGCGCGCCGCGCCACCGGTGAGGAGCGCGCCTCGGCGAAGGCCGCCCTGCTTGGCGGTGCCGCCCTGCTCGGCCTGCTCGCCGAAGACCCCGAAGCCTGGTTCCGCCAGGGCAACCCAGGCGAAGCGATCGATGCAGGAGCCATCGAGGCCCTGCTCGAGGAACGCCGCGCCGCCCGCGCCGCGAAGGATTTCGCCCGCTCCGATGCCATTCGCGATCAGCTCAAGGACCTGGGCATCGCGATCGAAGACAGCGCACAAGGCACGCGCTGGAGTGTGGTGAAGGCATGAACGAACCCCGGGAAGCCACGGCTGCAGAAGCCCAGGCCGCGATCGCCGAGGAATTCGCCTTCTTCAGCGACTGGACCGAGCGCTATCAGTACCTGATCGACCTCGGCCGACAGCTGGCGCCCTTCCCGGACGCCAGCAAGACCGAAGAGAACCGCGTGCACGGGTGTCAGTCGATGGTCTGGCTGATTCCGTCGGGGGATGCGTCGAAGATGTATTTCGACGCCGCCAGCGACTCGGCCATCGTTTCCGGACTGATCGCGCTGATGCTTCGCGTCTACTCCGGCCGTTCGGCGCGAGAGATCGTCGATACGGAACCGGCGTTCGTCCAGGAGATCGGGCTGGCGAAGCACCTCTCCCCTACCCGCTCCAACGGCCTGTCGGCCATGCTGGCCAAGGCCAAGGCCTACGCTGCCGCGACCCTGGCGGACTGAGATCCGGTTGCGCTGACCCTGTGGGAGCCGCTTCAGCGGCGATGGGTGCTCGCGTCGAACTGGCCCGCTGCCGCGGGATCGCCGATGAATCGGCTCCTACAACGGCCGGCTACAAAAAAGCCCCGTCATCGCTGGCGGGGCTTTTTTGTTTGCCGAAGCGAGAGGGACGATCAGTCGCCCATCTGCTTCTGCAGGTGCTCGCGGCGCTCCTGCGCGTCGAGCGTCAACGTGGCGATCGGGCGGGCGTCGAGGCGCTCCACACCGATTTCCTCGTCGGTCTCTTCGCAGAAACCGTAGCGGCCTTCCTCGATCCGGCGCAGGGCCTTGTCGATCTTGGAGATCAGCTTGCGGTAGCGATCGCGGGTACGCAGCTCGAGCGAGTTTTCGGTCTCGCGCGTAGCGCGCTCGGCCTCGTCACCCACATCACGGACTTCCTCGCGGAGGTTGTCCATGGTCTGGCGGGACTCCTCGACGAGCTGGTCGCGCCAGTCCTTGAGCTTGTTGCGGAAGTAAGCGAGGTGACGAGGACTCATGTACTCCTCGTCACTGCCCGGCTTGTAGCCCTTGGGCAGGTCGATGACAGTCGAAGCGGGCAGCGCATAGCGGCCGTCTTCGCGCGTGATGCCGTTATCGGCGGTATTGGAAGCTGTGCTGTTCATGCTGGATTGAGCGGACTTCTCGTTTCTGGATGAGGTAGCGCTGCCCACCGCGGACGCTGTCCGGGGTGCCACAGCAGCAACGGCCGATGCCGTGCGACCCTTGACGGGCGACGCGACATCGTTGGCCGGGGTGACTTTCTTCACCACCGGCGCGGGTGCGGATGCGGCGCTCTTGACCGGCGCCGCAGTTGTCTTCTTGGCCGCCGCCGCGGTCACTGCGGGCGCTGCGGCTTTCGTTGGCGCGGCGGAAACCGCCTTCTTGGCAGGCGCCTTCGCCACCGGCTTCGTGTCGGGCTTTGCAGCCGCCTTCGTTGTCGGCCTGGTGGCCACCTTGGGAGCTGCCTTGACCGGCTCGGCCTTGGCGGGCGCCTTTTTGGCGGCAACCTTGGCTACCGGTTTCGCGGGAACACTCTTTACAGGCGCGGACTTCACCGGTGCTCCCTTCTTCGGAGCCGTCTTGGCCGAAGTCTTCGTCGCGGGCTTAGCCGCGGCACTGACTGCGGTCTTCGCCGGCGTCTTTGTTTTCACCACGGCCGTAGCCGTCCTGGCCTTACTCACATCACCGGCTCCGCCCTTTTTGGCGGCGCCCTTGGCAGTTGCGGAACTACGAGCGATTTTCGCCATTTCCTTCACCTCGGTGGCCGTGGCGGCGGGGTGTTATAGCCCAGATGCGTTAGCCCAGCAACCTATCTTCTGGGATACTGTCGGCTGGCTGACGCCGGTCGACCCCGGACTGAAAAGTGACCCGCCTCCTACTATTCCTTCTGTCCCTCTATAAACGATGGCTGAGCCCCCTTCTAGGGACGCGCTGCCGGTTCCATCCATCCTGTTCCGATTATGCACGGGTTGCCATAGCCCGCTTCGGTCCGGTGCGCGGCTCCGTGCTTGGCGCCTGGCGCATCTGCCGTTGCCAGCCCTTTTGCGAAGGTGGCATGGACCCCGTACCCGATCATTTCGTCCTGCGCCGATGTGGCGCCCAAGGAGCACATATCCATGACTGACGCCTGGCTCATCAAGAACGCCGAACTGATCAACGAAAATCGCCGTTTCACTGCCGACGTACGTTTGCGCGATGGAAAAATCGCGACCATCGCTCAAGGCCTGGAAAAAGAGCGTGACGAACAGGTGATCGACGCGTCGGGCCTGTGGCTACTCCCGGGGATGATCGACGACCAGGTGCACTTCCGCGAACCGGGCCTCACCCAGAAGGCCGATATCGCCACTGAGTCCACCGCGTGCGCGGCCGGCGGTATCACCAGCTTCATGGAAATGCCGAACACCAAGCCGCCGGCGCTCGACCGCGATTCACTGGAAGCCAAGTACACCCGGGCCTCCGAAACATCTCGGGTCAACTATGCCTTCTACATGGGCGCCAGCAACGACAACCTCGAAGCCATCCGTGCCCTAGACCCCAAGGCCGCTCCGGGCATCAAGGTATTCATGGGTGCCTCGACCGGCAACATGCTGGTCGACAATCCGGAAACCCTCGACCACATCTTCCGCGACGCGCCCACGCCGATCATCACGCACTGCGAAGACACGCCGATGATCGACGTGAACCTTGCCAAGGCCCATGAGGTCTACGGCGAGGACATCCCCGCCCGCGAGCATCCGCTCATCCGTTCGCGCGAGGCCTGCATCAAGTCCACGAAGCTGGCGATTTCGCTCGCTAAGAAACATGGCACCCGCCTGCATGTGCTGCACATCTCGACCGCCGACGAACTGGCCCTGTTCGAGCCGGGCCCGATCGAAGGCAAGAAGATCACTGCGGAAACCTGCGTGCACTTCCTGCATTTCGCGGCGCCGGACTACGAACGCCTCGGGTTCCTGATCAAGTGCAATCCGGCGATCAAGGACGAATCGGACCGCGAGGCCATCACCAAGGCGCTCGCCGAAGGTCGCCTGGATGTTCTGGCCACCGACCACGCACCGCATCTTCTCGAAGAAAAAGCGCAGAAATATGACAAGGCGCCATCCGGCCTGCCCCTGGTTCAATACGCCTTGCAGGCGGCGCTCGAGCGAGTCTTCGAAGGCAAGCTGACCCTGGAGCGCGTCGTCGAGGCGGTCTGCCATGCGCCGGCCAAGCTGTTCGACGTGGAAAACCGCGGTTTCCTGCGTGAAGGCTATGCCGCCGACCTCGTCCTGGTCGACCCCAAGCGCAAGCACACTGTCGTTCGCGAGGAAGTGCTGTCCAAATGTGGCTGGTCGCCGTTCGAGGGCGAAACCTTCAGCAGCAGCATCGCCTCGACCTTCGTCAACGGCCAGCGCGTGTGGGACGGCAAGACCGTGGATGAGAGCGTCCGCGGCCAGCGACTGACGTTCGATCGATGAGGAAATTCGTAAGTGCGGTGGCGGCACTGATCCTCTCCACCACGGCCGCTGCCGCTATCACCGACCTGCCCTCCAGCGTGTCGCAAGGTGGTCTCGTGATCGGCCATGCCGCGCCGGGATCCCGGGTCACCGTGGCCGGCAAGCCCGTCCATGTCGGTGCCGATGGCATCTTCGTGTTCGGCGCCGGCCGCGATGAGCAAGGCCCCATCGACGTCGTGGTCGGCGGTACCAGACACAGCCTCAACGTGACGCCGCGCGACTGGCCGATCGAGCGCGTCGAAGGCGTGCCGCCGGCGACGGTGAATCCGCCACCGGAGATCGCGGCGCGCATCCAACGCGAACAAGCCGAAGTGGTCGCCGCACGAAATCGCGACGATGCCCGAGAGGACTTCGCGCATGGTTTCATCTGGCCGGTCACCGGCCGGATCAGTGGGCGCTTTGGCAACCAGCGGATCTACAACGGCGACCCTAAGGCCCCGCATTCGGGCATGGACATCGCCGTACCGCAGGGCACACCGGTCAAGGCACCGGCCGACGGCATCATCACCTTCGCCAAACCCGACCTGTATCTCACCGGCGGCACCGTGCTGCTCGACCACGGCTTCGGACTGTCCTCGAACTTCCTGCACCTGTCGCGGATCGACGTGAAGGTGGGACAGCACGTGCAGCAGGGCGACGTGATCGGCGCAGCCGGCATGACCGGCCGGGCGACCGGGCCTCATGTGCACTGGGGATTCAACTGGTTCGGCGTGCGGCTCGATCCACTGCTGTTGCCGGGCATCCAGTAACGAAAAGGCCCGCCTGACGGCGGGCCTTTTTCCGACAACATCCCGCAACCCTTCAGCGAACCTTTGAAGCGAACGCCACGGCGTCGTGCGGGTGCAGGCTTTCGTGGTGTGCCACGCGCACGTGGAAGTCGGCGACACGCTCGTCGGCATCGAGGGTCTTCTGGATGCGACGGGCGGCATCCTCGCAGAACATCAGGTTGCTGCCATTGGCGAGCGCGAAGGCCTGCTCGTCCGCGCGCTTGACCGCCGTCTGCACCGGCGTGCCGAGCGCGGCCTCGACGTTGTCGATCATGTCGATCAGCGGGAACACGCCTTCGCCCAGGGGACGCACGCGAATCGTGGCCGTGCTGCGCTGCGCGTGCGGGGTGGCGATGATGCCCTGCTCCGTGCCCAGCCAGGCGAGGATGGTGTCGCGGTCGAGGGCGTTATCGGCGGAGAACGTCTTCGCGAAGTTGTCCTGGATGAGCTGGCGCGAGAGGGCCGCCGACGCCGGGCAGGTCGACGAATAGACCACGTCTGTCGTGATCTCGATCGTGAATTTGCCGTCGCTCAGGTTCGCACAGATGGTGATCGGGTAGGAGCGCCAGCCGCTGTTGTCGCTGCGCAACGCGCGACGGCGAACCAGATGCTCAAAGCCGATGGTGATCTTCGCGTGGTCGGACAGACCCTCGTGCGAGCTGAGGAACGAACCGAGAAGGCCGCGAACGCCTTCGATGGTCAGCGGGCCGGCCGAGAGAGCCTCCGACACCAGCAGGTAAAGGCGCGACATGTGAATGCCGCGGACCTCCGGCTTGTTCAGGTTGACGAAGGCACCCACGCGCGCGCCGGTCGACCGGACATCGCCGTCACCGGCGTCGAACTGCACCGGCATTTCCATGCCATCCATGCCGACCCAGTCGAGGGTTCCAATGGCAAGGGCATGCTCCTGGGACGCAACATCGGGCAGCAGGCGGGTCGGGGAATCTTGGATATACATCGGGTGATCCTAAGGGGACGTGCCGTTTCCGGCTTACCGTGACCGAAATGGGGATGTTGAGGATTGGCTCAATGGTCCGCGCATGGAAACGGTCCGTTCAGCCGAACCGCCCCGCATGTCGGGCGGCCAGCCAGGCCCGGATGGCCGTGGCCGGTCCGCTGCGCGACTGCCGTAAGTGCAGTTCACGGAAGGGTTCGGTTGCCTTGGCCGCCGCACGCGCCGTCGAAAGTGCTGTACGGCCCTCCAGACCACGAAACGTGCTGAGGGGTTCACCCAGCGCCAGGGCCTCGCGCAGGCCCGCCGCAAGCTCGCCCAACTGGGCTTTGAGGGCTTCACGCCGCGCCGGCGTGTCGTCCTTCAGCTGGCCACGCGACAGGCCGTGCCGGGCCAGCCGCGACATGGGCAGCGGCAGTCGCTCACGCTCGGCATCGAGTTCCAGGCGCGACAACGCGAAGACCAGGTGCGACAACGTGGCGATGCGCGATGCGGCCTCCACCGGTGCGTCCGCCCCGAACCACCAGGCGTTCTCCAGCGCGGCCAGCGCCCCGTGCATCCCGCGAGAGGCCGTGACCTGGGCGTTGAAGTCGGACGGCGTCCCCTGCTCCAGCTGGGCCATCGCGGCGAGCACCGGCGCCAGCCAGCGATCGGCCGGAATGCGACGTGCACGCTCGTCGGCGAACAGCTGCTTGGTCAGCGGATGCCGCCCACCACTGGCAGCGGCACCGGACAATTCTTCGGCCCACCACTGAAGTTTCGCCGCGGCGACCTGCGGCTCGCGCACGCCGTAGGCCGAGGCGATCAGTTCCTGCTCGAACGCGGCCAGCGCCACATGAGCGTCGCGCACGGACACGTCGACGAAGGGCAAGGCCACCCGCTGCTGGGGCTGCACTGCCAGCCATTTGTCGACAAAGCTCTGGGTTGCACCGTCGGTCACGCAGGAATCTCCCGCACACCCAGCAGGGCAGCCAGTTCGTCCACGCGGTCAAGCACGACATCGGCACCCCAGGTGTCCGGGTCGCCGCCGTCGAGATAGCCCCAGCGAACGGCTACGGTGAACAGACCGGCGGCGTGGCCGGCTTCGATGTCGCGACGATCGTCGCCGACGAAAACCGAGCGCGCCGGATCGCATCCCGCGAGAGCACACGCGTGGAGGACGGGTGCCGGGTCCGGCTTCTTCACTGGCAAGGTGTCGCCGGAGACCACCGCGGCGGGATTCCAGTGCGGCACAGCCCGCGGCAGCAATCCGTCGGTCAGGAAGCCTGGCTTGTTGGTGACGATGCCCCAGCGACGGCCAGCGGCGTCCAGCCCGGAGAGCATGGCTTCGACACCGTCGAATGGCACGGTGTGCCGGGCCATGGTCGCTTCGTAGATGTCGAGGTAGCGCGGGACCAGCGCCAGCACGCGCTCGGCATCGATACCGGGAAAGCCCACCGCGATGATCGCGCGCGAACCGCGCGAGACCACCGGTCGCACCTGCTCGTAAGGGGGCGGTGCGATGCCCTGCTCCGCACATAGGTCGACCAGGGCCCCATGCAGGTCGAGGGCACTATCGAGCAGGGTCCCGTCGAGGTCGAAGAACACCCCGTCCAGCGTGAACGGCAAGCGCTTCACCCGAGCTTCCTCGCGCTGAGGACGTAGTTCACCGCCGTATTCGACGACAGGCTCGCGTTGCGCGTGAGCGGGTTGTAGGCAAGGCCCTTGATGTCCTCGAGCTCGAGGTCGAAGCGACGCAACATGCCGGCCACTTCCGAGGGCTTGAGGAACTGCGCGTAGTGATGGGTGCCGCGCGGCAGCAGGCGCATCAGGTACTCGGCACCAAGGATGGCAGCGCCGAAAGCGGCCGGGGTGCGGTTGAGCGTCGACAGGAACAGCTGGCCGCCCGGCTTCAGCAGGCCGGCGAGGTCACCGATCAGGGCGGCCGGATCGGGCACGTGTTCGATCATCTCCATGCAGCAGACCGCATCGAACGACGCCGGCTCGGCCTCCGCCAGCTCCGTCGACGACTGCACGCGGTAGTCCACCTGCAGGTTCGATTCGAAAAGGTGCAGCTTGGCGATCTCGATCAGCTTGGCGCCGAGATCGATGGCGGTCACCTGGGCGCCGGCACGCGCGAGCGCTTCGCTCAACAGGCCACCACCACAACCGACATCGACCACCCTGGCGCCGCGCAGGTTCACGCGAGCGGAAACGTAAGCCGCGCGCACCGGGTTCAGGTCGTGCAGCGGACGGGACTCACCATCGGGATCCCACCAGCGCGCGGCGAGTTTCTCGAAGCGCGCGATCTCTTCCGCGCTGACATTGGCGTTGGTTTGCATGGTTCAGCCCTCGGGCGCGAAGCGACGCACGCGCCATTCGTGAACAGTGAGCGTGGACGATCCACTGGAGTGCAGGGGATCGCTGTGCGCGAGCGCGGTCGCCGCGGCCAGGTCGGGGGCACGCACGATGTATGCGCCGCCCGTACCGTCGGTGAACGGGCCGGTCATCTCAAGCTGATGCTTTGCGATAAGGCCGGCGAGAAAAGCCTGGTGCGCGTCCCCCGCGGCCGCCTGGAAGGCCGGCGTCCGCATGACGAGTACGAGGTACAGGTGCTCTGAATCGCTCACGCTTCCTCCTCGGAGGCAATGATCTCGCGCCAGGCGCGCGCCTTGGAGAGGATGCGCGCCTTGTCGATGCCGACCAGTTCACCATCGGCGAGTTTGCGCTTGCCATCGATCCACACATCGCTGACCTGATGACGGCCCGTGGCATACACCAGTTGCGACGCGACATGATAGAGCGGCTGCGTTTCGAGCGCGTCGAGACGCACGGCGGTCAGGTCGGCGCGCTTGCCCGGCTCGATGGAGCCGATGCGGTCGCCCAGGCCAATCGCCTTCGCGCCATTGAGCGTGGCGGCGCGCAGGGCAAACGCGGCGTCGAACGCCGCCGCGTCCCCGGCGACGGCCTTGGCCAGGAGCGCTGCCGTGCGCATCTCGCCGAACATGTCCAGATCGTTGTTCGACGCACAGCCATCGGTGCCGATGCAGACATTGACGCCCGCAGCGCGCAGCTTTTCCGCCGGGCAGAAGCCGGAGGCCAGCTTGAGGTTGGATTCCGGGCAATGCACTACCGACACGCCGGCCGCCGCGCAGGCGGCGATTTCGTCGTCGTTGAGCTGGGTCATGTGCACGGCGACCAGACGGTCGGTCACGATACCAAGCTTCTGCAGCCGCTCGAACGGACGCACGCCGTCCTTGTCCTTGCCCTGCTGCACTTCCAGCGCGGTCTCGTGCGTGTGCAGGTGGATGGGGATGTCGAGCTCGTTGGCCAGGTCGCGGATGCGCACGAAGTTCTCGTCGGAAACGGTGTACGGCGCATGCGGCACGAAGGCCGTGGTCAGCAGCGGCTCGGCCTTGAGCGACTCGTGCACTTCGAGCGCGCGGCTGAAGTATTCGTCGGAGGTCTTCGCCCACGGCGTGGGGAAGTCGATCACCGGCAGGCCGATCACCGCGCGAAAACCCATGTGCTTGTAGGTCGCGGCGATGACGTCGGGGAAGAAGTAATTTTCATTCGCACAGGTGGTACCGCCGCGGATCATCTCAGCTACCGCGAGTTCGACGCCATCGCGGATGAAGTCCGGACCCATCACGCGTGCCTCGGCCGGCCAGATGTGCTCCTGCAACCAGGTCATCAGCGGCAAGTCGTCCGCGAGACCCCGCAGCAGGGTCATCGGATTGTGTGTGTGGGCGTTGATCAGGCCCGGCATGAGTGCATGCTCAGGCAGCTCGATGCGCTCGCGGGGTGCGTAAGCCGCACGCGCGTCGGCAATCGGCAGGATCGCCAGGATTTCGCCGCCGTTGATAGCAACCGCGTGCTCGTCGAGGACCACGGCGTGTGGTTCGATGGGGACGACCCAGCGGGCTTCGATGAGGAGGTCGATGTCAGTAGGGCTGGAAGTCATTGCTGCCTCAGGGAAGCGTAAAAAAAACGGCACGGCGCCCGGGAGGGCAGCCGTGCCGATCGATGCATCAGACGCTGCGCCTTACTTGACGCGGCTGTCGTACTCGCCAGTGCGCGTATCGACCTTGATGATTTCGTCCTGGTTGACGAAGAGCGGAACGCGAACCACGGCGCCGGTTTCCAGGGTAGCTGGCTTGCCGCCACCGCCCGAGGTGTCGCCACGCACGCCCGGATCGGTCTCGGTGATCTTGAGCTCGACGAACTTCGGCGCCTGCACAGCGATGATGTTGCCGTTGAACAGGGTGACGACGCACTCTTCCTCGCCCTTCAGCCACTTCCAGGCATCGCCCATGGCGGCGAGGCTGGCACGGTGCTGCTCGAACGTTTCGCTCTGCATGAAGATCCACTCGCGCTCGTTGCCGGTGCCTTCCACGTACGAGAAGTTGGCATCGGTGTCGACGGCGTCGGCCTCTTCATACGAATCGCTCGACTTGAGCGTCTGCTCGGTCGTGCGGCCGTCCTTGAGGTTACGGATACGAATGCGCGTGAACGCCTGGCCCTTGCCCGGCTTGACGAACTCCGCTTCGGTGATGATCCAGGGATCGCCGTTGTGGATGATCTTCTTGCCCGTTTTGACGTCGTTGAGGCCAAGCATGCCCATCTGTATCTGCTCCAGAGTTATATCCGCCCCGCTGGGCGGCTAAAATAGGGTCTGTCACGGGCTGCAGAGCCCGATCCAAGGTCCGCAATGATAACCGCAAGCCCTACTTCCCGCCTATCGTCGCCCGTTACGGGGTGGCGCGAGCTATGGCGGGACGCCATTACGGACGCGCGAGAACTGCTGCAGGCCGTAGGTCTCGGCCATCGGACCGACCTCCTGCCGCCGGACGATGCTGGCTTTCCGCTGCGCGTCCCGCGGGGTTTCGTGGCCCGCATGCGCCACAGCGACCCCACCGACCCCCTGCTCCTCCAGGTGCTGCCGCGCCGTGCCGAGCACGACGTGGTCGCGGGCTTCACGGTGGACGCCGTGGGCGACATGGCCTCGCGGGCCGGCCACGGCCTGCTCCACAAGTACGACGGCCGCGCCCTGCTGATCGCCAGCGGCAGCTGCGCCGTCAACTGCCGTTACTGCTTCCGCCGCCATTTTCCCTACGGCGAGGAAATCGCGGCAGCAGCCCAGTGGCGTGACGCCCTGGCCCATGTCAAGGCGGACCCAAGCATCCGGGAACTGATCCTGTCGGGCGGGGACCCGCTATCGCTGGCCACGCACAAGCTCGCGGAACTCACGCGTGGGCTGGCGGACATGCCGCACGTGATCCGCCTGCGCATCCACACCCGGCTGCCGGTGGTGCTGCCCGAGCGCATCGACAACGACTTCACGGACTGGCTGGCCGCCCTACCCCTGCAGAAGGTGGTCGTTCTGCATGCCAATCACGCCAACGAGTTCGATGCCACGGTGGATGCCGCCTGCGCCCGCCTCCGGGCGGCAGGCGCCACCCTGCTCAACCAGTCGGTGCTGCTAAAGGAAGTGAACGACAACGCCGATACCCTCGTTGCGTTGTGCGAGCGGTCGTTCGCTGCCGGCGTGCTGCCCTACTACCTGCACCAGTTGGACAAGGTCGCCGGGGCCGCGCATTTCGAGGTATCCGACGAACGCGCCCTGGCGCTCATGGAAGTGCTTCGGGGCAAGCTTCCTGGCTACCTCGTCCCAAAACTGGTGCGTGAACTGCAGGGTGATCCTTCCAAACGCCCCGTTGCCGAATTCGCGCGCTAGTATGGGCATCATCCGACCAGCATGACCTGGCCGGACCGCGTTGGGGGGAGCGGGCCGTCACGGTTCGCGGGGTAGCAAGCGGCTTTTCGGAACGGCATGAAACACGACAACGTCATCAGGATTCTCTTCATCGAAGACTCGGTGGAAGACGCCGAGCTTTTGATCAACGTACTGCGCAATGGCGGTATCGCCGTGCGTCCCGCACGCGCGACGAGCACGGCGGAAATCCAGGCCGCCCTGGACGAACTGGTGCCGGACCTGGTGCTGATGAATCCCGGCGTGCCGGGCATCGACGCCGGGGCGGTCGCCCGCCAGCTGGACGCGAGCGGACGCGACCTCGCACTCATCGCCGTGGTCAACAGCCTCAGCGACGACAGCGTGGCCGACCTCTTCGCCGGTGGCACGCGTGGCGTGGCGCTGCGCAAACGCTCCGACCAGGTCCTGGCCGTGGTCCTGCGCGAGTTCGAGGCACTTTCCACCCGGCGCCAGGTGCGCCGTCTGGAAACCTCGCTGCGCGAGACCGAGCGCCGGTGCGACTCCCTGCTCGATTCCTCGCGTGACGCCATTGCCTATGTCCACGAGGGCATGCACGTCCGCGTGAACCAGGCCTACCTCGAAGCCTTCGGCTTCGCCGAGTTCGACGACATCCTCGGCCTGCCGATCCTGGACCTGATTGCCGGGACCCACGCCGACGACTTCAAAGGCGTGTTGCGCGGCCTGTCCAAGGGCGAGAAAGCACCGCCTCCGCTGGAGCTGTTGGCCCGTCGCGACGACGGGGGTACGTTCAAGGCCCTGGTCGACTTCGCACACGCCACGTTCGAAGGCGAAGCCTGCCTACAGATCGTGTTCCGCCAGCAGATGGTAGACGCTGCCCTCGTGGCGCAGTTGCAGCGGGACTCGGTAACCGGCCTGTTCAATCGCGCGCGCACGCTCGAGCACATCGACGAGGCCGTGGCTGCCGCGGCCGCCGGGCGCGAGGGGCAGGCCATGCTCCTGCTCGAGCCGGACAACTGGAAAGAAATCGTCGGCAGCGCGGGTATCGGCAATGCGGACAAGCTGCTTGCTGCGATCGCCGCAAAGATCAACGAATCCATCGATGAGGAAGACGTTGCCGGCGTGCTGGGCGACCATACCCTTGGCCTGATCCTGGCGCCGCGGGGCGACCTCGAGCACGCCGCGCTCACCGAGCGCCTGCGCACCAGCATCGCCGAGCACATCATCGACGCGGGCACGCGCTCGCTCAACGTGACGATCACCATCGGCGGCACGCTGATAGCCGAGAAGAATGCCAGCACCGAGGCGGTGCTCGAACAGGCCAGCGCGGCGCTGCGCAACGCCCAGAACCAGGGCGGCAATCGCGTCGAGCTGCACGATCCCAGCGCCCGCGAAAAGGCGGACGCCGAGCGCGAGCAGTACTGGCTCGACCTCGTTCGCCATGCGCTGTCGACCGATGGCCTGCGGCTGTACCACCAGCAGATCATCAGCCTGCAGGATGCCGCCGGCGAGTTCTACGAGATCCTGGTGCGCATGCGCGGTCCGAAGGGCGATGTCCTGCCCTCGTACTTCTTCCCCGTGGCCGAGCGCAACGGCCTCCTCCCGGCGATCGACCGCTGGGTGCTGGGCCATGCCATCGATGCGCTGGCACACCGCGAAAACGACGGGCTCACCACGACCTACTTCGTGAAGATGACCCTGCAGTCGCTGGAAGATCCGGACCTGTTGCCGTGGCTCTGCCGTCGCCTCGAAACCGCCAAGCTGCGTCGCAGCACCCTGGTCATCGAGATGCCGGAGTCCAAGGTACTGACCAGCCTGCGGCCCACCCAGGAGTTCGTGGCCGGCTGGCGCAAGGCGGGCGGCGCGTTCGCCATCGAGCAGTTTGGCTCGGGCCTCAACTCGTTCCAGATGCTCAACCACGTCGAGGCCGACTTCCTGAAGATCGACCGCAGCTTCATGACCGACCTGCCGCAGCACCCGGAAAACCAGAAGAAAATCGCTGAGATCTGCAAGGAAGGCCACGCGTCGGGCAAGCAGACCGTCGCCGAATGGGTCGAGGACGCCGTGAGTACGTCGCTGCTGTTCGCCTGCGGCGTGGACTTCGTGCAGGGCAACTTCCTGCAGGAGCCGGCCAAGGTGCTGGCCGAGGAATACATGCCCGTATAAGGCCCATGTGGGAGCCGATTCATCGGCGATGGGCCTGCGATAACCTGGCCCGCTGCCGCGGGATCGCCGATGAATCGGCTCCTACAGAAAAGCACCCTGCCCGCCACCGGCGGGCAGACAACAAAAAAGCCCGCGATTGCTCGCGGGCTTTTTCTTGGCGCGTACTGCAACCCGATTACTGGGCGGCGGCAGCGGCAGCCTTCTTCGCGACCTTGGCGGCAGCGGCGGCGGCGACGTCTTCCTTGATGCGGGCAGCCTTACCTTCCAGACCACGGAGGTAGTACAGCTTGGCGCCGCGGACCTTGCCCTTGCGCTTGACTTCGACCGAGTCGATAGCGTGGCTGTGCGACTGGAAAACGCGCTCGACACCGGTGCCGTGCGAGATCTTGCGCACGGTAAAGGCGGAGTGCAGGCCGCGGCTACGCTTGGCGATAACGATGCCTTCGAACGCCTGGACGCGCTCGCGGGCGCCTTCCTTAACCTTGACGTTGACGACCACGGTGTCGCCAGGACCGAAATCCGGCAGCTGGCGGATGATCTGCTCGGCTTCGAACTGTTGGAGAAGTTTGTTCATGGCACACCTGTCAATTTCAGTTACGGCGGTCGATATCGGCCGCACCGTTTAGCCGTGTGAGTATTCACGGCGGAATTCATCCAGCAATGCCCTCGATTCATCATCGAGCGCACGCTGCGTTAGCAAGTCCGGCCGGCGCAGCCAGGTACGACCCAGCGACTGCTTGCGACGCCAGCGGCGAATAGCCGCGTGATCGCCGGAAAGCAGCACCTCCGGCACGCCGCCCCAAACATCGTGATGCTCGGGACGGGTGTAATGCGGGCAATCCAGCAGGCCATCCGAGAAGGAGTCCTGTTGGGCGGACTGCGCGTCGTTCAACGCACCGTCCTGAAGACGACCCACCGCATCGATAATCACCGCTGCGGCAAGCTCCCCGCCAGACAGCACATAATCGCCGATTGAGAGCTCCTCGTCGACCTCATGCTGCAGCAGGCGTTCGTCCACGCCTTCGTAACGTCCGCAGACCAGGGCGATTCGCGGCATGTTTGCCAGCGCCTCGACCTTACCCTGCGTCAGCCGCGCACCTTGCGGGCTGAGGTAAATCACGTGCACCGGTTCCGGTGCCGCCTCACGAACCGCCGCGAGCGCCGCTCGCAAAGGGTCGATCAGCATCACCATGCCCGGCCCACCGCCAAAGGGGCGACCGTCCACGGTGCGATGCCTGTCGGGAGCGAAGTCGCGGGGGTTCCAGGTTTCCACCTGTAACAACTCGCGCTGCTGCGCCCTGCCGACCACCCCGACCTCGGCCGACTGGCGGACGAAATCGGGAAACAACGAGACCACATCGATACGCATGACTTGGAATCGTTGCTCTAGAACTCGGGGTCCCAGTCCACCACGATGCGCTGGCCATCGAAATCGATGGAGTGCACGTAGGGGCCCTGGACAAACGGGATAAGTCGCTCCCTTTCACCGTCCTTCACCACCATGACGTCATTGGCGCCGGTGGCGAAAAGATGGTTCACCCGTCCCAGGACGACATTCTCCGTGGTAACGACCTCGAGACCCTCGAGATCGGTCCAGTAGAACTCGCCCGGTGCGGGCGGCGGCAGCACGTCACGCGAAACCGTAATTTCGCAGCCGATCAGTGCGGTCGCCTGGTCGCGATCCTCGATGCCCGGAAGGGTGGCCACGAGGCCCTTACCTTGCGCGCGTCCGCGGATCCCGTCGATCTCCTTTTCCACGCCCGGCGCGGTCAGCAGCCATGGCTGGTATTGGAAGATCTGAATACGGGGTTCGGTCCAGCTCTCGAGCTTGACCTGACCCTGCACGCCGTAGAGCCCGACAATGCGTCCGAGCCGGACGCGCTTACCGAGCCCTGTCGACATCAAGCAGCCAGCTTGCCGGCTTCCTTCACGAGAGCACGCACCTTATCGGTCAGCTGTGCACCCTTCGCCACCCAGGCCTGGACCTTGGCAACGTCGAGCTCGAGACGCTTATCAGCGCCCGAAGCGACCGGGTTGTAGTAGCCCACGCGCTCGATGTTGCGACCATCGCGCTTGTTGCGCTGGTCGGTCACGACGACGTGATAAAACGGACGGCCCTTGGCGCCACCGCGCGAAAGACGAATCTTAACCATATTACGAGCTCCAGAATTGCCGATATGCCGGCAGGCGCGCGCTAGATGCGGGCGCGGTAAACCCGGCATTTTAGCGAAAGTTGTAGAAAATGGAAGGGGTTCAGCGCATCGGCGGCATACCGCCGCCCATTCCGCCCATACCACCCATGCCCTTCATGGCGCCACGCATCTGGCGCATGAGGCCTTTGCTGCCGCCCTTGGACAGCTTGGACATCATTTTTTCCATCTGCATGAACTGCTTGAGCAGACGATTGACGTCGGCGGGCTGGGTGCCGGAACCACGGGCCACACGGGCCTTGCGTGAACCGTTGAGGAGATCCGGGTGCCGGCGCTCCTTCTTGGTCATCGACCCGATGATCGCGACCATGCGCTTCAATTCGTTGTCGTTGACCTTGGATTTGACGTTGTCAGGGAGGTTACCCATGCCCGGCAACTTGTCCATGAGACCGGCCAGACCGCCCATGTTGGACATCTGCTCGAGCTGATCTCGCATATCGTTGAGATCGAACCGCTTACCCTTCATGACCTTTTCGGCCAGCTTCTGGGCTTTCTCCTGATCGACCTTGCGCTCGACTTCCTCGACGAGCGACAGGACGTCACCCATGCCAAGGATGCGCTGAGCAAGACGATCGGGATGGAACGGCTCGAGGGCGTCGGTCTTTTCGCCGGCACCCATGAACTTGATCGGACGACCGGTGATGTAGCGCACCGACAGCGCGGCGCCGCCACGGGCGTCGCCGTCGGTCTTGGTCAGGATCACGCCGGTGAGCGGGATCGCGTCGGAGAAGGCCTTAGCCGTCGTGGCCGCGTCCTGACCGGTCATGGAATCGACCACGAAAAGCGTTTCGATGGGATTGAGCGCGGCGTGTATCGCCTTGATCTCATCCATCATCGCTTCGTCGATATGCAGGCGACCTGCGGTATCGACGAGCAGTACGTCCATCACCTCGCGACGGGCGGCGGCGACCGCGGCCTTTGCGATGTCGACCGGATTCTGACCCGCTTCCGAGGGGAAGAAGGTGACATCGACCTGCTCGGCCAACGTGCGCATCTGCTCGATGGCGGCCGGACGATACACGTCGCAGCTGACGACCATGACGCGCTTTTTCTTCCGCTCCTTGAGGAAACGGGCGAGCTTGGCGACCGTGGTCGTCTTGCCCGCGCCCTGCAGACCCGCCATCAGCACGATGGCCGGCGGCGTGGCGGCGAGGTTCAGCTCGGTATTGGCCACACCCATGACGGTGGTCAGCTCGTCGCTGACGACCTTGACCAGTGCCTGGCCCGGCGACAGGCTCTTGAGGACTTCCTGGCCGACGGCGCGGACCTTCACGCGCTCGATCAGCGCCTTCACCACCGGCAAGGCCACGTCGGCCTCGAGCAGGGCGATACGGACTTCGCGCAGGGTCTCGCGGATGTTTTCTTCGGTCAGCCGGCCGCGACCACGCAGGCGGTTGACGGTATCGGAGAGGCGGTTGCTGAGCGATTCGAACATGGCGAGTCGATGAATGCTGTAAACGACGGATTATAGCCGGACTGGACCGCTGCCGTACGACGGGCAATGCCAACGTGTCGCATTCACGATACAGGGCCGCTATGCCACACTGCGCGTCCATGATCGTCGCCATCCTCGCGCTCGCCGCCATTGCCCTCTACCTGTCCGCTGCAGGCGTGCTCGCACGACCGCTGATGACGGGTGGCCAGCCGCTGGCGCGCATCGGCATGACCATGGCGACTCTGGCCGCGCTGGCCCACGCCGGACTCCTGCTGAGCGCCCACCGGGGTACCCTGGACCTGCATTTCTTCGCCGCCCTGTCCCTGGTGGCCTGGATTGCCTCGGCACTCACGCTGGTGGTGAACCTGTCGCGCCCTGTGGCGGGGCTTGGCATCCTGATCTTCCCGCTGTCGGCGGTATTCCTCGCAATGGACGCGTTCATCGCGCCGAGTACCGCGCCGGAAGCCATGACCTGGCAGATCGAGTTGCACGTGACGATTGCGGTGCTCGCATTTGGCATCCTCTCGATCGCCGCAGCCCTGGCGATCCTCCTGGCTATCCAGGAACGTGCCTTGCGGCGGAGCAAGTTCGGCCACTGGCTGCGCGCCCTGCCCCCGCTCACCCTCACCGAAGTACTGCTGTTCCGCCTCATCGCGGTGGGCTTCGTGCTGCTTACGCTGACCCTGGTGACCGGCACGCTGTTCGTCGGCAACCTGTTCAGCCAGCACCTGGTGCATAAGACCGTGCTGTCGATCGTCGCCTGGATCGTCTTCAGCGTCCTGCTCTGGGGCCGCTGGCGTCACGGCTGGCGTGGGACGCGCGCGGTGAACCTCACCCTTATCGGCATGGGTGTGCTGCTACTGGCCTTCTTCGGTACCAAGCTGGTGCTGGAGTTGATCCTGCACCGCACCGGCTAACGCCGGCTTTTTGTAGGAGCCGATTCATCGGCGATCCCGCGGCAGCGGGCCAGTTTGCCGCTAACACCCATCGCCGATGAATCGGCTCCTACAGAAGCGTGGTTATTCGCGGCAGGCGTCGATGGCCTGCGACAGGCGTTCTACGCCGATGACCTCCATGTCGCCCACACGCCCTTTCTTCGGCGCGTTCGCCGCGGGCACAACGGCGCGGCGAAAACCGTGCGTGGCCGCTTCCTTGAGGCGTTCCTCGCCATTGGGCACGGGACGGATTTCGCCTGAGAGACCGACCTCGCCAAAGGCGATGGATTTCTCCGGTAGCGCGCGATCACGCAGGCTCGAAAGCACGGCCATCAGCACGGGCACGTCGGATGCGGTTTCCTGCACGCGGATGCCACCGACCACATTGACGAAGACGTCCTGGTCGTACGCCGCAATACCGCCATGCCGATGCAGTACCGCCAGCAGCATGGCCAGACGGTTCTGCTCGAGACCGAGCACGACGCGACGCGGATTGCCCAACGAGGATTGGTCGACCAGTGCCTGCACTTCGACCAGCAACGGACGCGTGCCTTCACGGGTCACCATGACGGCGCTGCCCGGCGTGGGACCGGCGTGCGATGAAAGAAAGATGGCCGACGGATTCGACACTTCGCGCAGGCCCTTCTCGGACATGGCGAAGACGCCGAGCTCATTCACCGCACCAAAGCGGTTCTTAAAGGCGCGCAGCACGCGAAAACGACTACCGGATTCGCCTTCGAAATAGAGCACTGCATCGACCATGTGCTCGAGTACGCGCGGGCCGGCGATGCCGCCGTCCTTGGTGACGTGGCCGACCAGGAAAACGGACGTGCCGGTTTCCTTGGCGAAACGCGTGAGCTTTGCCGCCGATTCGCGCACCTGGCTCACCGAGCCCGGCGCCGCGGTAAGCATTTCGGTCCAGATCGTCTGGATGGAGTCGATCACGAGCACACGCGGTCGCGCGGTCATCGCCTGCTCAAGGATGCGTTCGATGCAGGTCTCCGCCAGCGCATGTAACGGGGCGAGCGGCAGGTCGAGGCGTTGGGCGCGAGCGGCCACCTGGGAAAGGGATTCTTCGCCGGTGACGTACAGGCTGGGCAATACCGCACCCAGGGTGCCAAGCATCTGCAGCAGCAAGGTGGATTTACCGATGCCGGGGTCACCGCCGATGAGGACGACGGAGCCTTCCACCAGCCCACCGCCAAGCACGCGATCGAGCTCGCCGATGCCGGTGTGCGTGCGCGCCTCCGCCGTGAGCAGCACCTCGGTCAGCGCCGTGATCTTCGGTGACCCGGCGGCGGCGCCGGCGTAGCCACCCCGCTGGGCACCGATCGACACCACGGCCGCAGGCTTGGCCGATTCAACCACGAAGGCGGAGAGGACATTCCACACGCCGCATTCGGCGCACTGGCCTTGCCACTTGCTGTGCTCGGCGCCGCATTCGGTACAAACGTAGGCGGTCTTGGCCTTGGCCATCGTGTCGTGATCTTCCGGAAGTGAGGGAGCTATATAGCGCGACCGTGTCGCACGGAGCGATACGCGAACGCTCAGCTTTCGTCTTCGACGAAGAGTACGCGACGCGTCATGCCACAGGTCAGGTCATATGAAATCGTACCCGCCGCGGCCGCCACCGTCTCGACGGGCAGGTCTTCGCCCCAGAGGGTTACGCGGTCGCCGGTGCGGGCATCGGGCACGCCACGTAGATCGATCGTGATGAGATCCATCGAGACGCGGCCGACGAGCGGCGCCTGTCGTCCGTTCACCAACACGGGCGTACCCGCCGCGGCACTGCGCGGGTAGCCATCGCCGTAGCCGATGGCGGCCACACCGATGGCCATATCTTCAGGGCATTCGTACGTGCCGTTGTAGCCGACCCGTTCGCCCTTCGCGAGATGGTTGATCGCGACCAGACGTGTCGACAGGGTCATCGCCGGGCGAAACCCGAAATCCGCGCCGGAGCGCCCTTCCACCACGGAAAGTCCGTAGAGCAAACCGCCCGTACGCACCCAGTCCCCACGGGCATCCGGCCAGCCCAGCACCGCCGCGGAGTTCGAAAGCGCACGCGGACCGTCGAGTCCGGCGGTTGCCTCCCTGAAGCGCTGGATCTGCAAGGCCGTGTCGCGCCCTTCGAACTCTTCTGACGAGGCGAAATGCGTCATGAGTCCGATCTCGCCATCGATCGCGGGCATCGCCAACAAAGCGGCATGGACTTCGCGGGCACGCGCCGGCGCGAAGCCCAGCCGGTGCATGCCGGTGTCAACCTTTATCCATACACGCAAGGGCCCGCGCGCCGGCTCGGCCCGGGCCAGCCAGGGCAACTGGGCGTCGTGGTGGATCAGTGCTTCCAGCCGGAGGCGCTGCATTTCCGCAATGTCGGAAGGGGTATCGGGACCGGAGAGCACGACGATGCGCTGCCGGTGACCGGCCGCACGGAGGCGCAGACCATCGGCGATGGCCGCCACGGCAAAGGCTTCCGCGTCGCCTTCGAGCGCCCGGGCCACGCGCTCCAGGCCATGCCCATACGCATCGGCCTTCACCACGGCCATGACCCTGGCATCCCCTGCCAGGGCGCGGACACGGGCGAGGTTATGGCGCAGGGCACCCAGGTGAATGGTGGCGACAGTGGTACGGCTCATGAGCTTGGTGGCGGACGACGCTGCGGTGGCTGACCGCGCAGTCTAGCCGCATCCAGCGGGCAACCGTGTGGCGCAGGGGTGGCGATGACGGGCCGCATGAGAGGCGCCCGTCATCGCCACGATGTTACTTGGACAGCTCGATCAGCGCCGAGGAGACCCAGCCCTTGTTGCCCAGTTCGTCCTGCACTTCCCACATCATGCCGTCCTTGGTGCCGGTGGGATAAAGCATCATGCCCGGGTCCAGCGTGCGCACGGCCGTTCCGGTCCCCTTCGCATTCGCCAGCAGGCGACCCGGCTTGGTCACGGTGACAGCCTGCTGGGCGTTGCTCGCCGAAGCGTTGCCGTTGAGGCCGCCAAGCTGGCCGACCAGATCCGTATACGCCTGGAGGTAAGCCATCGTGATCAGCTGGCCCATCTCGGTGTTCGCGTAACCGCCCACCCCCGCGCCGCCGACGCCGGAGTTGCCGAACAGCGCACCGGAGGCGTTGATGCCGAGGTCGGTCTTCTTGGCCTGGCCCTGCGCCAGGGCGACCTGCTCGCTGGAACGCACGTCGGTGATGGCCAGGGTGACGTCAGCGGTCTTCGTCTTGAAGCTCACATTGCTGGCGATGCGGCCGACCTTGCTGCCCATCAGGCCACCCAGGACACCACCCACGCCGCCACCGGCTGCGTCGTCATTCTTCGACACGAGGTCGGGAACCATGACGTAATCGGCAGCCTTGATCTGGCCCTTGCCGACGTTGGACTGGACGCGAAGCTCACCGCTCGCGCCAAGCTCGCGCTCCTTCATGGCCTGGTTCAGGCCCGCGCCGCGGTCCACCAGCGTGAAGCAATGCGACTTGGCCACGAAAACCTTGATGAGCTTCGACGGCGCCGGCAGCTGCTGCGCGGTCCACCAACTCACACCACCTTCCGGCTCTTCCACCGCCAGCGTGCCGAGCGGCTTCGCGCAGGTCGGGATTTCGGTCATCTTCTCGTCGCGCAGGGTCTGCGCGCTCTTGATCTGCGCCTGGGCAGCCGGAACCGCCAACGCCATCGTCACCAACGCCATTACACCGGCGATACGCCGAGTTCTCGTGCCTTCCATATCATCAAGCCCCTAAGTGATCCGGTGAGTCGAACGAACGCCACTCTCCCCGGACCGGGACGAAGAGCAGCCGCAAGACCACGACAGGCACGACGAAGGGACAGGCCTTCGCGGCGCTCGTGGACGAAACGTGGTTTGAAGATCTGCGGATTCGGACTGCAAGCTGCGCCATGTGGACATCCCCTGTCATGAAGCCGGTCGATTCACGGCAACGCGTCGTATCCCTGATGCTCCCCTGTCGAGCCGCCCCCCCTGCGAGCGCAACCCTTACGTGCCAAATGGTAGCAAGGGATGATGACATGTTCCACCTCGCCCCCGTACCGAGGTGCGAACGAATCGTCCGCACCTCGGGCGTCACCTTGCCAGGTCGAAGTTCTCCGACGAGATCCAGCCGCGGTTGCCGTGCTCGTCTTCGATTTCCCAGATGACGCCGACCTTGTCGCCGGTCGGATACACCGTCATGCCGGGATCGAGTGAGCGTACCGCCTTGCCCTTCATGCTGGAGCTCGGAAACATCCGCGTGGCGACGCGGACCGTGCCGGACTGACGCGAGTTCGCCGCCGACGCGTTGCCAGGCATCCCGCCCATTTCGTTGACCAGCTTCGTGTAGGCGTCGAGGTAGGCCATGCTGATGACCTGTCCGATCGTGGTGTTGGCATATGCGCCGATGCCCGCGCCGCCCAGGCCCTGACTGCCAAAGAACGCACCACTCGCACCGAGACCGATATCGTTCTTCTCACCGTGGCCTTCGGTCATCGCGACCTGCTCGGACGAACGGACGTCGGTCACGGTGAGTACGACATCGGAGGTCTTCGAGCTGATATTGATGGCACCGACGAGGCGGCCGGCGCCGCCGCCGATCAGACCGCCTGCCAGGGCGCTTAGCGCGCTACCTCCTGCGTTGGCATTGGTCGAGACGAGGTCGGGAACCATGACATAGTCCGCTGCCTTGACCTGGCCTTTGCCGATGTTGGCTCCGCCGCGCAGCTCACCGCCCGCGGCGAGCGCGCGCTCGCGCATGGCAGCGTTCATGCCCATGCCTCGATCCAGCAGTGTGAAGCAGCCGGACTTATTGACGAACACTTTGATCAGCTTGGTCGGCGACGGCAACTGCTGCTGCGTCCACCAATGGATGTCGCCTTCCGGCTCGATGACCGAAATCGTCCCGAGCTTGCGCGCACACTTCGGGATCGCGGCGACCTTCGCCTCATGCGCCTTCTGCGTTCGGGTAACGAGAGGATTCGCGGCGGTACATGCTGTCAACGAAAAGATAGCGCCAAGCGCAAGCGACGCCTGCGCGGCGTGCCTGAAGGAAATTTCCATGGTCGATCCTGTCCTGATACGTCCGGCCCTGAACGACCCTCGCCCAGCCCGGACGTACGCGGGAGAAGGCGATCGAATGAGCCAACGATGCTATGGACAGCCATAAGACAGGTCTGTCGGGCCTTGCCAGGACGAATTGCCCGCTCGCCCAACAAGGCAACGTGGTCTCGCCCTGACACGCTGTAAGGCGAGCCCTCGCTCAGCGTCTGCCTTTCACGAGCGCCGCCTGAATGGCGCGTTGGGCAAGCGGCGCCATCACGGCGTAGCCCTGTGCATTCGGATGCAGTCCATCGTCGGTGAGTTCTGTCTTCAGCGCGGCGCTCGCATCGACCATGGCAGGGTAATAGTCGACAAGCACCAGGTGCTCGCGCTCCGCGTATCCACGAATCCAGTCGTTGAGCGCACGAATCCGGGGTGGCGGGCGCCGCCTCGACTGCATCGGGTCCACGTAGTCGCTCACCGGCAGGAGGGTAGCCATGACGACCCGGATGCCATGGACGCGCGCCAGCTCGGTCATCGAGGAAAGGTTGTCCTCGATCATCTCGATGGACGATGCGCCGGTATTGCCCGAGATGTCGTTCGTGCCAGCGAGGATAACGACGACCGCCGGCTTCAGTGCGATGACATCCGCGCGAAAGCGCACGAGCATCTGCGCCGTCGTCTGCCCGCTAATACCGCGATTGATGTAGTTCTTGCCGGGGAAGAACTCACCGACCCGCCTTCCCCAGAAATCGGTGATCGAGTCGCCGAAGAAGACGACGCGCTTTTCGCCTGGCTTCGGCGGCGGATACGTGGCGTTATCCTTTGCGAAGCGCGCGAGCAAAGGCCAGTCATTCAGACGCTGCTCGATGTCGGCGCGCTGGTCGGGCGTCGGGTTGTCAGGTAGCGAGATCCGAGCCTGCTGCGGCGCCGAGAGCGCGGACCCCGCCAAGCACATCGCCGCGAGGAACATCACCATACGCATCGTCATTACCTCGCTAGCGGCCCGTTCGTAAGGAAGGTGGCCTTTCAGGCGGCACGACGACGACGCGCAAAACAGCGCATGGTTCCATCCCCTGAAGATAAAATCACCCCGCGCCGATAGTCGGCGAAACGACCCGCCGCCTGCAACCCTCCAGAGTGGACGCACCAGCCATGACGCGAGTTCTCTTTATCTGCGCGAAGAACAGGCTGCGCAGCCCGACGGCAGAGCACGTCTTTGCGACGTATGCCGGCGTGGAAACCGACTCCGCCGGCGTAAACCAGGACGCCGAGGTGCCAGTCTCGGCGGAACAGTTGCGCTGGGCCGACGTCATCGTCGTCATGGAAAGCCGCCACCAGGCGAAACTGCGTAACGGCTTCGGTCAGGCACTGAAGGGAAAACGCGTCGTTTGCCTGGATATCCCCGACGACTACGACTATATGGCTCCAGAACTGGTCACTCTGCTTCAGAAGCGCGCAGGCCGTTTCCTAGCGAAACCGTGACGGCTATCAAAATCATGGTCACGAAGCCTCAGGACATCTCGAGCCAAGCATCGTCGACCGGGTCCTCCAGCAGCACACGTCGGTCGACTTCATAGCGGTGTGTGACGCGCCACGGGGCATCCCTGCCCTGCCTGGGCAACGTACCCTCTCCCCGAGTTACATAACCCGATGTAAGCGCGTCAAGGATGCACACATCCAGCGCCTGTCCTGGCGGCGCCCGCGGCACGACGACATCGACGGCACGTTCGTCCATGCGCTGAATCAGCCGGCAGACATATTGCGCGGCGAGGTCCACCTTCAACGTCCACGACGCATTGATGTAACCGAACAACACGGCGGCATTGGGAATGCCATCAAGCAGCACTCCTTTGTATGTCATCAGCGTGCCCGGATCGCGGGCAATACCGTCCACATCGAGCGTCATGCCGCCGAGCACCTGTAAGTGAAATCCCGTCGCAGAGATGACGATGTCGGCTTCGATGCTCGCTCCCGACGATAAGCGCACACCGGTCTCGGTGAACCCGGCGATCGAATCGGTCCACACCGATGCCCTGCCCGCGCGCAACGCGTCGAACAGATCGTTGTCGGGAACGACACAGAGCCGCTGCGTCCACGGGTCGTACGCGGGCGAGAAATCGGCAAGCGTGGCTGCGCCGTCGAGGCGTCGACGCACACCGGCCAGCAGTAGCGCGCGCACCCGCTTCGGCCAGCGCATCGCCGCGCGATAAAGCAGCCGTTGAAGGGCGATGTTGCGCTGGCGCGCCATCGCGTAGACCACGCGTTCCGGCAGTACGCGCAACAACGCGGCCGAGATGGCATCACGCGAAGGCACGGAAAACACGTAGCCCGGCGAGCGCTGGAGCATGGTGACATGCGCCGCTTTCGCCGCAAGCGCAGGGACGAGGGTGATGGCCGTCGCGCCGCTGCCGATGACGAGCACGCGCTTGCCTTCCCAGTTGAGATCCTCCGGCCACTGCTGCGGGTGGACGAAACGTCCCTGGTAGCGGTCGAGATCGGGAAAGGCCGGAATGTAGCCACGGTCGTACGCGTAATAGCCTGTGCATCCGATAAGGAAGCCGGTGGTGAACACCTGCTTCTCGCCAAGCTCGTCGACGGCGGTCACGGTCCAACGAGAGTCGACGGAAGACCATGACGCATGAGTCGTGCTCAGACCGAACCGGATCTTGCCTTCGATGCCGTATTCGCGCGCGGTCGCCACGACGTAGTCGCGGATCGACGGGCCATCGGCCAGCACCTTCAGTTCGTTCCACGGCCGGAAGGCGTAGCCGAAGGTGAACATGTCCGAGTCCGAACGAACGCCCGGGTAGCGGAACAAGTCCCACGTGCCGCCGATGGCGTGGCGTCGCTCGATGATGCCGACGCGCTTTTCTGGGCAAGCCGTAGCCAGCCGGCAGGCCATCCCGATACCGGAAAGCCCCGCACCAATGATCAGGACATCGTAGTGGTCGGTGTTCAATGCGCACCCCCGCTTCGGCAGGGAAAGCGTACGCCTAACCGAGCAAACTCGCCGCTTTTTGTAGGAGCCGATTCATCGGCGATCCCGCGGCAGCGGGCCAGGGTGCCGCGAGCACCCGTTCGCCGATGAATCGGCTCCTACAGAGATCGGAGCCGAGGCGACGCTTAGTCGAAGGTACCTACGTAGGAGTCGGGCGCCCAGTTCTCGAACTTGGTGTAGTGGCCGAGGAAGGCCAGCTTCACGGTGTCGGTGGGGCCGTTTCGCTGTTTGCCGATGATGATCTCGGCCAGGCCCTTATCCGGCGACTCCTTGTTGTAGTAGTCGTCGCGGTAGATGAACATGATGACGTCGGCGTCCTGCTCGATTGCGCCGGATTCGCGAAGATCGGACATCATCGGGCGCTTGTCCGCGCGCTGCTCGAGGGATCGGTTCAACTGCGACAGCGCGATCACCGGCACGTTGAGTTCCTTCGCCAGCGCCTTGAGGCCGCGGGAAATCTCCGAGATTTCCGTCGCGCGATTCTCGCTGTTGCCCGGCACCTGCATCAGCTGCAGGTAGTCGATCACGATCAGGCCCAGGCCATGCTCGCGCTGCAGGCGGCGCGAACGCGAACGCATTTCCACCGGCGACATGGCGGGCGTGTCGTCGATGAAGATCTTGGCATCCGACAGCATGGTGATGGCCGAGGTGACGCGCGGCCAGTCCTCCTCGGCAAGGTCACCGTTGCGCAGGTGCTGCGCATGCACACGGCCGAGCGACGAGATCAAACGGAAAGCCAGCTGTGAGGCGGACATTTCCATCGAGAACACCGCCACGGCCTTCTTGCCGCGCATCGCCGCGGCTTCGGCGAGATTCAGCGCGAAAGCGGTCTTACCCATCGACGGGCGTGCCGCGACGATGATGAGATCTGACGGCTGCAATCCCGAGGTCAGTTCGTCCAGATCGGTGAAGCCGGTGGAGATACCGGTGAGCTGGCCGCGCTTTTCGTAGCGCTCGGTCAGCATGCGGAACGCCTCGCCCACGGCTTCGCGTACGGAGACGATGTCCTTCTTGCCGCGCGCGCCGGATTCCGCGATGCGGAACACGCGCTGCTCGGCCAGCTCCATCACTTCCTGGACGCTCTTGCCCTCGGGACGAAAACCATCCTCGGTGATGGACGTGCCGGCATCGATCAGCATGCGCAGCACGGACTTCTCGCGCACGATGTCGCCATAGGCGCCAATGTTCGCCGCGCTGGGTGTCGAGTTGGCCAGCTCCATAAGGTAGGTCGCGCCACCGACCATCTCGGAGAGGTCGTTGGCGACGAACCATTCACCGAGCGTGATCGCGTCACAGGGCATGCCCTTGTTGGCGAGCTCGTTGATGGCGCGCCAGATGAGGCGGTGGTCCTTACGATAGAAATCGTCGTCGGTGAGCTTGTCGGCCACCTTGTCCAGCGAATCGGGCGAGAGCATGAGGCCGCCCAGCACCGCCTGCTCGGCCTCGATCGAATTCGGAGGAATACGCAGCGAGTCGAACGGCGTGGGCTCACGACGACGCTTGCGGTCTCCGCGCTCACCGCGCTCGGGATTGAAGGACATGGAATACCTCGTGTTGCTGACGGCGCCCCTGGCCGGGACAGCCTGGCCGTGTGGCCATGATACGCGGGGATGTCTCACCCGGTGAGAGGATAAGTCTGTGGATAACCTGTGGGCGAAACGAAAACGGGCGCCTTTCGGCGCCCGCTTCCGAGGATCTCAGGGGGTTTCGGAGCTTACGCGCCGACCACCTTGACCTTGACCGTCTGCTGGATGTCGGCGTGGAGCACGACAACTGCATCGTACTCACCGACATTGCGGTACGGGCCTTCGGCCTGGATCACTTCGCTCTTGTCGACTTCCAGACCCTTCGCGGTCAGGGCTTCGGCAACGTCACGCGGCGTGACCGAGCCGAACAGCTTGCCTTCCGGCGAAGCGTTGACTTCGATCGTGACCTCGGCGCCGTCGAGCTTGGCGGCACGAGCCTCGGCACCGGAGAGATGCTCCTTGGCCTTTGCTTCGTACTCGGCACGACGTGCTTCGAACGCTTCGAGGTTGGCGGCGGTCGCGCGAGCGGCCTTGCCAGTCGGAAGGAGGAAGTTACGACCGTAACCCGGCTTGACGCTGACCTTGTCGCCGAGGTCACCGAGGTTCTTCACCTTCTGGAGGAGGATGAGTTCCATGGTATTTCCTTACTTTTCGTTAGCACGGAATGGGCCCCGTGCAGCCAGGACGGTTGTCCGAAATGCCTGAACCCGGGCGCCCTCACCGATAACGGGAGGGCGCAGGGTGATCAGACGTCGTGGTTGTCGGTGTACGGCAGCAGCGAGAGGAAGCGAGCGCGCTTGATCGCGGTCGCCAGCTGACGCTGGTAGCGTGCCTTCGTGCCCGTGATGCGGCTCGGGACGATCTTGCCGTTCTCCGTGACGTACTGACGAAGGGTGTTGAGATCCTTGTAATCGATCTCTTTGACGCCTTCGGCGGTGAAACGGCAGAACTTGCGGCGGCGGAAGAATTTAGACATGGCTGTGATCCCCGATTAGTCGTCGCTGTCGCGATCGTTGTCGTTATCGCGACCGCCGCGGCGATCGTCGCTGCCGTCGTCGTCGTCACGGCGACGCGAACCCTTCTGCTCGTCCTTTTCCTTGCTCTTAAGGATGAAGGACGGCTCGAGGTCGGCTTCGTCGCGGCGAACCACGAGGTGGCGCAGGACGGCGTCGTTGAAGCGGAAGCCCGTCTCGAGCTCGTTCAGGGCGTTCTGCGAAACCTCGATGTTCAGCATCACGTAGTGAGCTTTGGCGAGGTTGGCGATCGGGTAAGCCAGCTGACGGCGGCCCCAGTCTTCGAGGCGGTGGATCTTGCCGTTGTCGCCTTCGATCAGCGCTTTGTAGCGCTCAATCATGGCAGGCACCTGTTCGCTCTGGTCCGGGTGGACCATGAACACAACTTCATAATGACGCATGGTGACTCCTTGTGGATGCACCCCTTGCGGGGATGGCAGCCTCCCGCAACGTGCGGTGAGGCAAGAAGACCCTCCTTTGGGGAGAGCCAGCCGCGCATTGTAAGGAGAAACCGGGGGTTGCCGCAAGGGTGCAGGGCTTGGAGGCGGCTCTTTGTGGGAGCCGGCTATGCCGGCGATGGCGCGCGGCTATACCGCTTCGTAGGCTTTTCGCCGATGAATCGGCTCCCACATGTCCCTATTCAGGCGACGGTGAAAGATTCGCCGCAGCCGCACTCACCCGTGGCGTTGGGGTTGTGGAAGACGAAGGAAGCGTTGAGGCCCTGGCGCTGGAAGTCGATCAGGGTGCCCTCGACCAGGGGCAGGCTCTTGGGGTCGACCACCACGCGGATACCGTCGATATCCATGACCTGGTCGTCCGCGGCGATGGCGCCGGCCAGATCGACCACGTAGCCGAAGCCCGAGCAGCCCATCCGCTTGACGGAAAAGCGCACGCCCGCGGCCTCGGGGGCCTTGTCGAGGAAGGCGCGCATGCGGTCGGAAGCGGCGGGAGTGATCTGAATGCTCATGAAGACGTTTTTTTACCGTGGTATATCGGGAGAACGCTGCCGTTCACGTGGCCCTTACATTATCATGCAGGGTCGCGTCCCATGCGCCCTCATTAATGTGCGGTGCCTTTTCTGGAGTTTCAATCGATGACGGTGGTAAGCGTCAAGCAGGCCCTCGCTGGCGGCACGACCGCAGCGGAGCACGAAGTCACTGTACGCGGCTGGGTCCGCACCCTGCGTGAATCCAAGGGCGGCCTGTCCTTCGTGAACGTGAGCGACGGCTCCTGCTTCGCCCCGATCCAGGTGGTCGCCACCGCCGACCTGGCCAACTACGAGACGGACGTGAAACGCCTCTCGGCCGGCGCCGGCATCATCGCCACGGGCAAGCTCGTCCCTTCCCAGGGCAAGGGCCAGGCCTACGAAATTCAGGCCACCCGCATCGAGGTGACCGGCTTCGTCGAGAATCCGCTCACCTATCCCATCCAGCCCAAGCAGCACTCCATGGAGTTCCTGCGCGAGGTCGCCCACCTGCGCCCGCGCACCAACCTCTTCGGTGCCGTGACCCGTGTACGCCACACCATGATGATGGCGATCCACCGCCTGCTCACCGAGCAGGGCTTTTTCTGGATCAATACGCCGATCATCACCACCTCGGACGCCGAAGGCGCCGGTGACATGTTCCGCCTGTCCACCCTGGACCTGGCCAATCTTCCGCGCGACGACAAGGGCGGCATCGACTGGCGCAAGGATTTCTTCGGCCGCGAAGCGTTCCTGACCGTCTCCGGCCAGCTCAACGTCGAGGCCTACGCCCTGTCGATGAGCAAGGTCTACACCTTCGGCCCCACCTTCCGCGCCGAGAACTCGAATACCACCCGCCACCTGGCCGAGTTCTGGATGGTGGAGCCCGAGGTCGCGTTCGCCGACCTCAACGACATGGCCGACCTGGCCGAGCTGTTCCTCAAGGGCATCTTCAAGGCGGTGCTCGACGAGCGCGCCGACGATATGGCCTTCTTCGCCGAGCGCATCCAGCCGGACGCGATCTCGCGCCTGGAAGCGTTCATCGCCAAGCCGTTCGAGCGCATCCAGTACACCGAGGCCGTCGAGATCCTGCAGAAGTCGGGCAAGAAGTTCGAACACCCGGTCGCCTGGGGCATCGACCTGCAGACCGAGCACGAGCGCTACCTCGCCGAGGAACATATCGGCCGCCCCGTGGTCGTCATGAACTACCCCGAAGAGATCAAGGCGTTCTATATGCGCCTCAACGACGACGGCAAGACCGTGGCGGCCATGGACGTCCTCGCGCCCGGCATCGGCGAGATCATCGGCGGTGCGCAACGTGAAGAGCGCCTGGACTACCTCGACCGCCGCATGGACCAGTTCGGCCTCGATAAGGAGGTCTACAACTGGTACCGCGACCTGCGCCGCTACGGCACCGTGCCGCATGCCGGCTTCGGCCTTGGCTTCGAGCGCCTGCTCGTCTACGTCTGCGGCCTCGCAAATATTCGCGACGCCATCCCCTATCCCCGCGCGGCAGGGAGTGCCGAGTTCTAAGAACCACAACCCTTATGCCCCCTTCCCTGCTCCGTTCCCTGCTCCTCGCCGCCGCGATGCTCACGCTCGCGGCCTGCCATACGATGAAAGCCATCGTGCCGCCGAACTTCCGTCCGCCGGAAAACCCGTCGAACGCGGTCGATGTCGCACGCAAGGCACTCGACAACGCCACGCCCTGTTGCGGCAGCTTTGCCGACCTGTCCTATCAGGACATGCTGCCCTGGCAGCCGCAGCGCTTCTCGCTGGACAAAGACAGCCCGGTCGCCAACCTCAACGGCGACCGCAGCTACTTCCTGGCGTTCCGCCTGCCGGCAGGCGCGCAGATGCCTTATACCGTCGCGATGAAGGCCGAACTCAACGGCCGCTGGCTGAGCTCGAGCTACCTGTTCGCGCCCACGGTCGTGGTGCTCGACGACGCGTTCCAGCCGCTCCATGCCGAAGACATCCAGCTCTGCGAATACATGGGCTGGACCAACGAGACGACGGGCGCCTTCGGCAAGTTCAAGGTCGAGGACGACAAGGCGCGGTACATCGTGGTTTATTCGTCGGCCAAGCAGCAGAAGAGCCAGACCTACTGGGAGCAATCGCCCAGCAACTTCTCGGCGGAGGCGCCGGTGAAGATGGCCGCAGCGGGCAGCTTCAAGATTCCACACGGCCCGGACGGCGTGCTGTTCGTCGGCATGCAGAACGATACCTACAAGAAAGCCATCAGCAACGCCGTCTGCGACAAGGCCCAGCCGGGCAATGGCGTGATTTCCACGATCCGCCAGGTGGTCACGACCGATATCCTCGGCCAGGACCAGAAGAAGAAAGAAAAGGACAGCTGAGCCAGCATGCAGACCGCCGTCCTTCTGTATCTCCTCTTGCTGCTCGGCGCCGTGGCCGCTTTCGTCTTCCACTTCATCGCGCAGTGGCGTTTCACGTCACTGCTGCGGCAGCGCTATCCGGACCAGTGGAAGACCATCACCGAGGCCGACACCGGCCGGCCGAACGGCATGGCCAACTGGCTGCGCATGCGACGCGTGCTGCGCTCCGACGCACCTGCCTTGTTCAACGACGACGACCTCAACCGCTGGCAGCGCTGGTGGCGTCGTGCGCCCTGGTTCGCCTGGCCGTGCTGGTTCGCCGCGATGGCGCTACAGTGGTGGGCGATGAGACAGGCCTGAAAGGCCGCCACCCAACCAGGGAGCACGCATGGATCTTCGCCTCACCGGTCGTCACGCGCTGGTCTGCGGCGCCTCCCAGGGCATCGGCCGCGCCACCGCTTTCGAGCTGGCCGAGCTCGGCGCGAGCGTCACGCTGCTCTCCCGCTCCGCCGATGCATTGATCGCACTGGCGGCCGAATTGCCGGCGACTCACCCCGGCCAGAAACATCGCCACATCGCCGTCGACATGCTCGACACCGAAGCCCTGACCGCGGCCGTCACCGAGGCGGCGCATCTCAACGCCGTGCACGTGCTGGTCAATAACAGTGGCGGCCCGCCGCCCGGTCCGGCATGGAATGCCGAGCCCGAGGCCTTCCTGGTGGCCTTCCGCCAACACCTCCTCGGCGCGCAGGTCGTCACGCGGGCCTGCCTGCCCGGCATGCGTGCCGCGCACTACGGGCGCATCGTCAACGTCATCTCCACCTCGGTGAAAGAGCCGATTCCCAACCTCGGCGTTTCCAATACGGTCCGCGCCGCGGTGGCTGGCTGGGCCAAGACCCTCTCGGCCGAAGTCGCACCCGACGGCATCACCGTCAACAATGTGCTTCCCGGCTACACGCGTACGCCGCGCCTGGAGGCGTTGGTCGAGGCGAGCGTCAAGGCCGGGCGCGGCCGTGATGAAGTCGAGCGCGGCCTGCTCGCCAGCGTGCCAGCGGCGCGCTTCGGCGATCCCGCGGAAGTGGCGGCCGTCATCGCCTTCCTCGCCAGCCCTGCCGCCGGCTATGTCAACGGAGTGAGCCTCGCCGTCGATGGCGGGCGCACGCGCAGCCTCAACTGAAGCGCAGCATGCATATCCTCGCCAACCTCATCGATGGCCAGTCGCGCGCGCCGCGTGCCGGCCGTTACCTCGACAGCGTCGACCCTGCCATCGGCCAGCCGTTCGCCCAGTGCCCGGACTCCGATGCCGCCGATGTCGCGGAGGCCGTGACAGCCGCCTCCCGCGCCGCGCCGGGCTGGGCGCAAACGCCTGCCGAAGCACGCGGACGATGCCTGCACCGACTGGCCGACCTCATCGAAGCCCGCCTGGCGTCGTTCGCCGAAGCCGAATCGCAGGACAGCGGGAAGCCACTCGCCCTCGCCCGCTCCCTCGATATCCCCCGCGCCATCGCCAACCTGCGATTCTTCGCGGCGGCCGCTGGCCAGTGGAGCGGTGAATCCCACGCGATGGAGCATGGCGCGATCAACTACACCCTGCGCTTGCCGCTCGGCGTCGTCGGCTGCATCAGTCCGTGGAACCTGCCGCTCTATCTCTTCACCTGGAAGATTGCACCCGCCCTCGCCGCCGGCAACACCGTCGTCGCCAAGCCGTCCGAGGTCACGCCGTATACGGCATGGCTTCTCGGCACGCTGGTCAGCGAGGCCGGCTTTCCGCCGGGCGTCCTCAACATCGTCCACGGCAGTGGCCCCGCCGTCGGTGAGGCCATCGTCACGAACGAGACGGTGAAGGCCATTTCATTCACAGGCAGCACCCGGACGGGCATTGCCATCGCGAGCGCCGCGGCACCGCAACTGAAAAAAGTGTCGCTCGAACTGGGTGGCAAGAACCCGGCCATCGTTTTCGACGACTTCGATTTCTCCGAGGCATCGCTTGCCACGATCGTGCGCTCCGGCTTTGCCAACCAGGGCGAGATCTGCCTGTGCGGCTCCCGCCTGCTTGTCCAACGCGGCATCTACGATCGCTTTCGCGAGGCCTATCTCGAGCGCGTTCGCGCCTTGCGCGTCGGTGACCCGAAGGACGCCTCGATCCAGCTCGGCGCCCTGGTCTCCAAGGCACATTTCGACAAGGTCATCGGCTGCATCGCGCGCGCGGTGGATGAAGGCGGCACGCTATTGACGGGCGGCGAACGCGTCGTCGTCGAGGGCCGCTGCGCCGAAGGCTGGTTCGTCCAGCCGACCGTCATCGAAGGACTGGCACCCGAAGCGGCGACGAACCAGGAAGAGATCTTCGGACCCGTCGTCACGCTGATTCCTTTCGACACCGAAGCGGATGCCCTGGCCATCGCGAACGGTACGCCTTACGGGCTGGCCGCCTCGGTGTGGACGCGCGACGTGTCACGTGCCCACCGGTTCTCGGCGAAGCTCGACTTCGGCATCGTATGGGTCAACTGCTGGATGCTGCGCGACCTGCGCACGCCGTTCGGCGGCACGAAGCAATCGGGCGTCGGCCGCGAAGGCGGTTTCGAAGCCATGCGTTTCTTTACCGAGGCCAGGAATGTCTGCATCGACCATGGGCAATGATGTCATCCGCGCCGAAGGCGCACCGGCTCCCGTAGGTGCCTATCCGCACGCGCGACGCGTGGGCGACCTGCTCTTCCTGTCTGGCGTGGGTCCGCGCATCCCCGCCACCAACGCGGTGCCAGGCAACGTCGTCGATGCCGACGGCAAGTTGGTGTCCTACGACATCGAGGCGCAGTGCCGGCAGGTGTTCGCGAATGTGCGCGCCGTGTTGCATGCCAGCGGTTCGCGCTTTGAGGATCTGGTGGATGTGACGGTGTATCTCACCGACATGGCGCGTGACTTCGCTACATATAATCGGCTTTACGCCGAGGCGTTCGCGGGGGTCGATGCGTGTCGTACGACGCTGGGGATCACAGCCCTGCCGACACCGATTGCGATCGAACTGAAGTGCGTTGCGCATGCACCGCAGCCAGCACCCTCCGCTCGGTAACCTGCACCCTCTGCTCGGCAACCCGCCCCCGCTCGGTAGGAGGGACCGGGGCTAGGACCCTTGGTGAGCCCTATCGGGCATCATCGGCCACTGGGCGGCGAGCGCCCTCGAGGCACACCCTTAGCATGTCGCCGATCAGCACCTGCACCTGTGCGGCCTTCTTCGGTAAATACTCGAACGAATCTTCGTTCATGTAGTTGAGCTGGGCGAGCTCGAGCTGGATGGCGTCCACGCCTTCGGCCGGGCGGCCGTAATGGCGGGTGATGTAGCCGCCCTTGAAGCGGCCGTTCACGGCGAACGAATAGTCTTCCTGACGCTCCAGCACGGCGGCAACGCGCGCCTGCAGGCCAGGTGAGCAGCTGGCGCCATCGGCGGTGCCGAGGTTGAAGTCGGGCAGGCGTCCGTCGAAGAGCATGGGCACTTCGCTGCGGATCGAATGGCCCTCCCACAAAACGACATGCCCGAACTCGGCCTTGAGGCGGGCCAGCTCACCGGCCAGGGCCTGGTGATACGGCTTCCACCAGCGCTCGACGCGGTCGGCAATGTCGGCGGCATCGGGTTCGGCGCCGGGCCGGTAGATCTCGCGACCGTCGAACAGCACCGTGGGAACCAGGCCGGTCTCGTTCTTTCCCGGATAAAGCAGGTGGCCATCGGCCGGGCGGTTCAGGTCCACCACGAAACGGGAGGCGAAGGGCTTGATCACGCTCGCCCCCATTTCGCGGGCGAAGTCGTAAAGCTCGGCAACATGCCAGTCGGTGTCCACCGAACCCCGCGCCCGGCGCTTCATGCGGGCGGCCATGTCATCGGGAATAGCGCTACCGTTGTGCGGCAGGCTGACCAGGAGCGGCGCGGTGCCGCGATGAAGGGTGTAGGGAATCATGGGCAGAGTGTAACGCTCATCCGGGGACCCGATCGCCCATCAGCACCATCTCTTCGGCCGATGTCGGATGGACTGCCAGGGTATCGTCGAAGTCGGATTTACAGGCGCCCATCTTGATCGCCACGGCAAAGCCCTGGAGGATCTCGTCGACGCCCGGGCCCAGCATCTGCATGCCGACGATCCGCGATTCCTTGCCCACGCAGATCAGCTTGAACCGCGTGGTGATAGGCCGTCGGGCCAGTGCCAGCTGCATCGGTACGAAAGACTGCTTGTAGAGGTGCACATCGGCGCCGTAGGCCTCGCGAGCCTGCTGCTCCGACATGCCGATCGTGCCCAGGGGCGGGTGGGAGAAGACCACGCTGGGAATGTTCTGGTAGTCGAGCTTCGATTCCGGCTTGCCGCCGAACAGGCGGTCGACGAGCTTACGCGCCGCCGCCACAGCCACCGGGGTCAGCGCCATCCGTTCGGTCACATCGCCGACGGCATAAACCCCTTCGACGTTGGTGTTCTGCCAGTCGTCGATCGCGATGTGTCCGTCCACCCCGGTGGTGGCCAGGCCAATGGTCCCGATGTCGAGCGCCGCGGTATTCGCCTCGCGGCCGATGGCGACAATGAGGGCCTCGAAGGGTCCAGGATGATCCCCGCGATCGCAGTCGAGAAGGATCATGCCATCGGCCTCGTGCGCTGCCACGATCTGACACTCGTAGTGAACGCGAATACCGTGCTGCTCCATCTCCTCGCCAAGGCCGTACGCCATCTCCTCGTCGAAGCCTCCCATGAGGCGGCCGCGAACGTACATGTGCACGTCGCAGCCGAGCGCACGAAGCACGCCCGCCAGCTCGACGGCGATGTAACCACCGCCGATGATGGCGGCGCGGCGCGGGCAGGCTCGCAGGTCGAAGAAGCCGTCCGAGTCCATGGCGAGGTGGAAGCCCGGTTTGTCGAGGTGCTTCGCTTTCGATCCCGTCGAAATGATGATGTGCGGTGCTGTCAGTTCACGTGCGCCCGCACGCACCCTTCCCTTGCCGACGAAACGCCCGGTCTCTCGCACGACGGTAACGTGACCCAGGTCGAGCGCCTGCTGGTACTTGCCGTGGATGCGGTCGATGTATTCCTGGCGCCGCTCGATGAAGCGTGGCCAGTCCAGGCTGCCAGGCGTGTCGTGAAAGCCGTAGTCCATCGCGATGTACTGCGCTTCGGCCATCTGGGCCGCGTACCACATGGCCTTCTTCGGGACGCAGCCAACGTTCACGCAGGTGCCACCGAGTTCGCCTGGCTCGATTAGCGCGACCTTCACACCGAGCTTCGAGGCGCGGATCGCGGCGGCGAGACCACCCGAGCCACCGCCAATCACGATGAGGTCGAAGGCTTCCACGGTCATGCATCGCTCCAGCAGGGTCAATGCGCCACCGTAGCAAACACGCGGCCGCTGTTATAGGAGCCGATTCATCGGCGAAGCGGGCGATCAGAGGCCGAAGCGGGCTGGCGAATAGGGCGTGGGGTCGAGAACCGGCGCAGGCCCGGACAGCAGGCTCGCCACCAGCTCACCGGTGGCGGCGGACATGCTGATGCCGAGCATGCCGTGGGCGGTGGCATAGGTGAGATTCGACCAGTGCGCGCTCGGACCGATGATCGGCAGCTCGTCCACACTCATCGGCCGCCAGCCCCACCAGGGCACGATCTCGCCACGCCCTTCGGGTTCGTGCAGGTAAGTCGCGGCACCGCGCCGCAGCGCATCCAGGCGAACAGGGTTGAGCCCTTCCGAGAAGCCGGAGAATTCCATGGTGCTGCCGAGGCGGAAGCCGGACGCCCATGGCGTGACGCAGACAGCAGCCTCACGAAGGACCAGCGAGTGCGTCGGCACGCGCTCGGGCGGCTGGTCCCAGGTGAGCGAATAGCCTTTGCCCGGCTGCATCGGCAGGCGGATGTCGAGCAGCTTGCCGACCAGGGGAGACCATGCGCCGAGCGCCATCACCACGCGGTCTCCGCTGAACACGCCGCCGGTCGTACGCACGTGCGAAATGCGTGTGCCTTCCAGGACGAACTCGTCCACGCGCGCGCCGGTTTCGATCGCTCCGCCGAGCTCACGCACCCGCCGGGCCAGTTCGGCCACGTAGCGATCCGGGCGCAGCCGGGCATCACCGGGGTGGAGCAGGCCGCCCACCACGCCTTCGCGCAGGGCGGGCTCGAGCGTGAGTACGTCATCGCCTGCCAGGACCTGCACATCCATCCCAAGGCGGCGCAGGAGTTCCACGTGCGGGCGGTCATCCTGCATCGTCCGGGCGTCGCGGTAAACGTATAGCTCCCCCACTTCCTCGAATTCGCAAACGATGCCTTCGTCGGCGATGAGCTCGCCGAGCAAGGCCCGTGAACGGTTGAGAATCGCGCCTCGTGCCTCGCCTGCGTAGTGGTAATCGCGCCAGGTGCAGTGACGGGCGAAGTCGAGCAGCCAGCGTGCCCGGGCCGGGTCCGGGCGGGGATTCACGTAAAGAGGCGCATCACGGCGCAGCAGCGAGCGGAGCGCCGTACCAATCATGCCCGGCATGGTCAGCGGGCCCGCGTGACTGGGCGTGATCGTGCCGCAGTTGCCATGCGAGGCGCCGTTACCGGGCAAGCCCTGCTCCAACACCCGCACGCTCGCTCCCGCCTTGAGCAGGTACAGCGCGCAGGCCAGGCCAATCACTCCCCCGCCCATGATCAGAACGTCGCTTCGGGATCTATCCATGCACGAAGTTTAACGGCCGGCTGCGGCCCCGCGGCCTGTCCGCCGGATGAATTCGTGCTCTTTGCGAGGTATTCCACGCAACCTATTGATTTGATAACCTCGACGCGCTGCTCCTACAGGGGGAAACGCCCGATGTTCGCCGCTGCTCCACTTCCTTCGCTCCGCCCCGCCCGCTTCCTCGCCCCGTTCGCGCTCGCGGTGGCGATGAGCCTCCTGGTGGCATGCAGCAGTGCGCCGCCCAGGCGTTCATCGTCACAGCAGCGAAATCCGGCCTCCGCCGTGCCCCTGGCCAAGAATCTTTCCTGGTCCAACCGCCCGGCCGAGGCGCCGCCCGCCGACGCGGCCAATGACGTTCTGTTTCGTGCGATCGGCCTCGTTGGCACACCGTATCGCTGGGGCGGGAACACACCGCAGGGCGGCTTCGACTGCAGCGGTCTGATCAACTACATCTACCTGACGTCGACCGGCGTGCGCCTCCCGCGGACCTCCGGCGAGATGGCCGCGCTGGACAAACCCAAGGTCGACGAGTCGCAGCTCGCCAGTGGCGACCTGGTCTTCTTCGGCCGCGGACATGTGACCCACGTGGGGGTCTATGTGGGCAAGGGCCGCTTCGTGCACGCACCCAATTCCGGCGGTACCGTACGTCTCGACGACCTCGACGGCGCGTACTGGAAGGAAAACTTCGTCTACGGTCGCCGCGTCCTAAACTGAACGGACGGCAACGAGAACCCATTCTTCACGTGATTTAAATTGCGCGCTATTTAATTGCGTGCTTAACTATCTCTCGTGGCCCGGCAACCCGGCGCCCTCTCCCATCACGAACGCCAAGGACATTGATCATGAGCAACCTCTCGAACCTCAAAGAAGTCCTCTACACCGCCCACGCCAAGGTCGCCGGTGGCCGCGAAGGTCACGTCGAAAGCGACGACGGCCTGATCAAGCTCGACCTGCGCCTGCCGAAGGAAATGGGTGGCAATGGCGGTGGCAGCAATCCCGAACAGCTCTTTGCCGCTGGCTACGCCGCCTGCTTCGAAGGTGCCGTGCGCTTCGTCGCCGGCCAGCAGAAGGTCAAGGTCGACGGCGCCTCGGTCGCCAGCTCGGTCGGTATCGGCCCGCGCAACGACTCCGGCTTCGGCATCAAGGTGAAGCTCGAAGTGAGCCTGCCGGGTGTCGACGACGCCACCGCGCTGGAGATCGTCAAGACCGCTCATGAGAAGGTCTGCCCCTACTCCCACGCCACCCGCGGCAATGTCGATGTCGATATCTCGGTGAACGGCAAGACGGTCGCCTAAGCGCTCCTTCTGCCAAGCGATTCAACGGACGGCGCCTTCGGGCGCCGTTTTCGTTATCTGGCACGACTTCCGGCACGTGGCAGCAACGTCAGACGAGCGCACCTTCCCTTGGTCGGACCACCGTCGCGAAGGGGATCGCCATGACACCGCTCAACAGGGACGCTCGCCTGGCCGGATTCACGTACCTGCTGATCTGCCTGGTGGGTCCGCTCCGCCTCATCTATATACCGAGCGCGCTCCTGGTGAGCGGTAACCCGGCTGAAACCGCTACGAACATCGCCGCGCACGAGACGCTGTTTCGCTGGGGCATGTTTGGCGACCTGTTCATCGGAACCATGCTGATTTTCGTTGTGCTGGCGCTCCACCGATTGCTCAAGTCCGCGGGGCCTACGCTAGCCGTGACGATGGTGATCTTCGGCGGCCTGCTGCCGTCGGCTATCTATTTCATCAACACCGCCAACGATGCCGCGGCTCTGGTCCTGGTACGCGGGGCCCCCTTCCTCGATGCCTTCAGCCAGGCGCAGCGCGAATCGCTGGCCATGCTGTTCCTGCGCGTGCACCGCGAAGTCATCACCGCTGCCGAAATGTTGTGGGGACTGTGGCTCATACCCCTGGCCATCCTTGTCTGGCGCTGTGGTTTCCTTCCGCGCGTACTGGCCGTGTGGCTGATGCTGAATGCGTTTGCCTACGTTGCACAGAGCTTCGCGGGTTTCGTCATGCCGCAGCTCTCGGACAGCCTCGACACGGCGTGCTTCCCCCTCCAGCTGGGCGAAGTCGCCTTCATGCTCTGGCTGCTCGTCTTCGGCGCGCGGCGTTTCATCCTGACCGGGAACAAAACCCAATGAGTATGTTGCAAGACGCCAAACCCTCTGTACGAATCAAGCTGGCCGGCCTATGGGCCTCGTTGATGTCCTGCTACATCTACGGTGACTACTTCGGCCTGTTCGCCGCCGGCCGGATTCAGGACATGATCGCCGGCAACTTCGGCCCGTTAGGGCCGACGACACCGGGCATCCTGGTGGGCGTCAGCCTGCTGATGGCGGTCCCGGCGCTGATGATCTTCGGGTCCCTGGCGCTGCCAGCCAGCCTCTGCCGCTGGGCGAACGTCGTCTTGGGCCTGTTTTATACGCTGATCATGCTGCTGACCATGCCCGGGGCGCCGGCGTTCTACCTCGTTCTTGGTGTCATCGAGGTGCTGCTGACCGCTGCCGTGGTCGTACACGCATGGCGGTGGCCGAAGGTCTAGGATGATGTAAATTCGGCAATCGGGGGGAATTGTCGCCGGGCGGCCTTCCCATTCCCTCCGCGCGCCCACATCATGCGGCATGACGCGGGCCGGCAGCGCCCGGGGCTGGGTATTTCGAATTAACGACGTGAGAGGACATCGCTGGGGAGCGAGCAGAATGCAGGGAGCCACGAGCGAGCGAGCATCATGGGGACAGATCCTGGCCGTGGCCGCCGCGTATGCCGCGTGCTACGAGGTGACCCGGTATTTCTCCTATTCGCATTGGATTCTCACCGCCGGGCTTCGCCTGGGCTGTCTGCTGCTCGTCCCTTACCGGTTCTGGCCCGCCCTGATTCTCGGGGAGTCCCTGCCGGTCGTGCAGAATGCCCTCCTCCACGAAGCAGACTTCGGCTGGGCGTGGACCTGCGTCTCCTCCATCCCCTTCATCCCGCTGTGCATGCCTTTCGTCAAGGCCATTCGCGAGAAGATGCCGCTCTATGACGCCAACGGGCAGCTCAACGCGACCACGATCCTGTTCGCCACCCTCGTCTGCGCCCTGATTACCGCGGTGCGAACCGATCTGGCCGTGTTCGCCGCGCTGATCGTGACCCCGGATGGGTGGGACGCATGGCGTTCCGAAGCCTTGATCGATCTTCTGGCGTACGTCCTCGGCGCCTACCTCGGGGCGCTCAGCCTGGCACCGATGCTCCTGGTTCTCAGGGAAGGGTTCCGCGAGAACCTTTCCTGGAAACGCTTCTTCGAAAGCAGACTGACCCGCGACGTCGCCCTGGGTGCGCTGCCGCTGCTGCTCGTCTTTGCGGCGGTCGCTTCCGTGTCGTCCGGCCTCAGCCTGGATGTACTGCGCCTCGGCATGGCTGTCCCGGTCATCGCGCTGACGGCCCGGCATGGCTGGAAGGGAACGGCGATCACAGGAATGCTCAGCAGCATCGCCCTGGCCACGACATCGGCGACGCTCCTGGATCCGGCGATGATCCGTACCCAGGTGATCCTTGCCCTGGTGATCTCTGGCAGCCTGATCGTGGGAATCAAGAGGTCGCACACGGCTTTGGATCGAAGCCTGTCGCACCCTTCGATCAAGCGGTAAACGCCGGAAAATAAGCGGCGCGACCCAGATTCAGGGTGGGTCGCGCCGCTCGACGACCTGACGCTCAGCCCACGCTGCACTCGCGCGGATTGGTGCACTTCACGAGAACCGCCGGGGCGGTGCGGCCCGACGGCTGCGCTGCCTGCGCGGCCACGCTGGCGTTCTGGATGCGCTGGGCTGTGGAGGACGGAGCGCCGGCTGCGAAGGCGGACGTAGCGGCGAAGGAGACGACGACGAGCGATACAACGCGCAGGATGCTTTTCATGGGAGTGTCCTTTGTCTGAGGGATATGCCCGCGGGATTCCGCGTGCAGCGCGATAATCGCACCCGTTTGACTGAAGAAAGGGCCGATTCGGCACCGATCGGGCTCCTTTGCCGAATACGTTCACTCCCAACCCGTAGGCAGAAAAAAAGGTTCTTCGCGGCATGCCGGGGACGCCGAAGACGGTGAGGCGCAGAGCCTTCGGCGTGCAGACGTGGAGGCGCAGAGCCTTCGGTGCCCACCCTCGCTGCTCAGACACGTCCTCCGCGTTTCGTACCGGAAAGGCCGCTGCGCGGCCCGTGTTCTTATTGGCCTACGGCCGCTCCACTTGTGCGGAACTCGCCTCGAGGGTGGGCACCGAAGACTCTCCCCATCCCTGAGGTTCGTGCGGGTCGAGCCGACAAAGCAGCGCCGCTTCGGCTGCTGGCTCGTCGCCATCGCCATCGCCAAACGTTCGACCCCCAGCGCGCCCGTCGAGATCGTCCGCGCGAGGCAGCGCAGCGGCGAGGAAAACGCGCGCCGCGCCGGGAATGACTTATCTGCACGACCGCCGTAACGGTCCGAGTTGGCGGCCACACGCACTCCAGCGGCTCTCCTTCCCGCTGACCGTATCGTCGTGAGAGACCTTGGTGTCCACCCTCGAGGCGAGTTCCGCACAAGTGGAGCCGCCGTAGGCCAGTAGGTACATGGGCCGCGTGAGCGGCCTTTCCTTGTCGAACGCGGAGGACGTGTCTGAGCAGCGAGGGTGGACACCAAGGTCTCCCCGCGAGACGCCCAAGTGTACGAAGCGACGGCGAAGCCAAGCCCGCGAGGCCGAAGGCGAGCCATGCGCGAGGTGCGAGGTGCGCGGTGCGAAAGATGCCCCGCCCGAAACTCGAGCGCCCGGGCCCCGGTAGTCCGCGAAGAGCCCAAAAAAAAGGCACCCGAAGGTGCCTTTCGTGTTGCGCTGAGCGAGTCGATCAGTGCGCAGCGTCGCCGTTCGGATGCGCGTGGCCGTGCTCGATCTCTTCCGGCGTCGCGTCACGGACGCTCTGAACGTCGACGTGGAAGGTCAGGGTCTTGCCGGCCATCGGGTGGTTGAGGTCGACGTCGACGACGCTCGAGCCGATCTTCTGCACGACGACGACGCGGCTGCCGCCTTCCTTCAGCGAGAGGACGGTCGACGCACCCGCCTTGAGGCCCTTGCCCTGCTGCGGGAAGTACTTCTTCGGGACGCGCTGGGTCAGGCCGTCCTGGCGCGGACCGTAGCCCTGCTCCGGCTCGATCGTGACGTCGAAGGTGTCACCGACGGACTTGCCCTCGAGGCCGGCTTCCAGGCCCGGGATCAGCTGGCCGTGACCGAGCAGGATCCAGAGCGGCTCACCACCCTCCACCGAGCTTTCGACCTGCTCACCATTGACGGTGAGGGTGTAGTGGAACGAGATGACCTTGTCCTTGCCAGCCTGCATGATCGTTTCTACCGGATGAAAACCGGGCATTTTACCGGCCGCGAGGCCCGGCGTCACGCCGGATCACGCTTCTTTCAGAATCCCACGCCACGGGCCTCCGGCCCCAGCCAGGTGAGGAGCGCCAGCAGTAGCGCCACCACGCCGATCCAGGTGGACATGGCGAATGCGAAATCACCGCCACGCTGGCCCGCTATCCAGGTCTGGGCGGTCGCCGTGATGGCCGCCAAAAGGTTGCCCATCTGGTAGGCGAAGCCGGGCAAGGTGCCGCGCACGGCGTCCGGCGAGAGCTCGTTGAGGTGGGTGGGCACGACGCCCCAGGCGCCCTGCACCATGACCTGGATGAGAAACGCACCCAGGCCCAGGAAGAGCAACGAACCGCCGTAGGTCCACAGAGGGATCACGGGGATAGCCAACAGGGCAGCGATGATGATGGCCTTGCGCCGGCCAATGCGCTCGGAGAGGGAGCCGAAGGTCAGGCCGCCGAACAACGCGCCGAGGTTGAGCAGCGCGGTGAGCATGAAGGCCGTACCTGAGCCAGCCGGGATCTTCAGCGTCTCCTGCACGAAGGTCGGGTACATGTCCTGCGAGCCGTGGCTGAACATGTTGAAGGCCGCCATCAGCAGCATCATGTAGACGAACCGCTTCCAGTTGCCCCGCATGGAGACGAACACGCTTTCGCGGGCCTCGGTACGCCGACCTTCCCATACCGGCGATTCGGGCACCTTGCGGCGGATGTACAGCACGAGCAGCGCGGGCGCGGCACCGACAATGAAAAGGCCACGCCAGCCGATGTGGTCGACCAGCAACCAGTTGGCCAGGGCGGCGAGGAAAAAGCCGCAGGGGTAGCCGCTCTGCAGCAGGCCCGACACGAAACCCCGCGATTTAGCCGAAATGGACTCCATCGCCAGCGACGCGCCGATACCCCACTCACCGCCCATGGCGATGCCAAAGAGGAAACGCAGGCCAAGCAGGACACCAAGCGTCGGCGCGAACGCGCAGGCTACCTCGAGCACCGAGAACAGCACGATGTCGAACATGAGCACGGGGCGGCGGCCGTAGCGGTCGGCAAGCCGGCCGAAAAGGAGCGCACCGATCGGCCGGGCGGCCAGGGTCAGGAACAGGCCGTAGGTGACCTCCTGCTTGGAGACATGGAACTCCGTCGCCACGGCGAGGATGACGAAGGTCAGCAGGAAGTAATCGAACGCGTCGAGGGTCCAGCCAAGAAAGCTGGCGATGACGGTGTGCCGCTGGGTCGAATCGAGTTCGCGCAGCGCGGCGGGAAGCGGCATCAGATATTCCTCAACGCGGATTCGGGCGGCGCCGAAGTTAACACAGCGGGCGAAAATCCAACGACCGCTTGACGACGGGACCACGAGGCGTGGTTACACTGGGGCGCGTCGTCCCTCGACGGACGCCTTTCCACGACAGACGGAGGACTCATGAAGTTTTCGTACTCGCTCGTTTCATTCGCCCTGATCGCCGGCCTCGGCATCGGCACCGCCATTGCGCAGGACACCGCCGGCCCCAACGATGCGCCAGCGTTCTCGGATATCTCCAAGGACGGCAAGTACATCACGCGCGGCGATATCCCCAAGGATAACGAGCGCCTGAAGCAGCTTCGCATGCACATCGGCGACAACGACATGGACCACAACGGGAAGATCGACGAGAAGGAATACAACGCGTATCTGTCGAAGGATAATCCGCTTCAGAAGCACTAGTTATTCCGAATCGGCCGGGTACGGCACACGTGCCCGGCTCTTTCCAGGACGGAAATTACGCTTATGACTCCTGAAAGCCGCACACGGCGACGCATCGCCTCGCGGTTCAGTCGCCGCCGCGACCGGATCTACATCCACGGCAAACTGGCCACCGACCCCGTCTATGCCGCCACGGCGACCGCCATCGCCGGTCGGCGCCTGCCCCTGCTGGACATCGGCTGCGGCCTGGGCATCCTCGGCCACTACCTGCATGCCTGCGACGCGCTGGATGGCTACCTCGGGCTCGATCACGACCCCGACAAGATCGCCATGGGGCGGGCTGCCGCGGACCGGGCAGGATTGGGTGCGAGCATTTCCCTCAGCGAGGTGGATGCCACCACGCCCCAGGCCATCCGCGGGCACGTGGCCATGCTCGATGTCCTGCATTACCTGCCAGAGGACCGCCAGGCGGATCTGCTGGCCTACGCCGTGGACCACCTTGCCGACGACGGCGTACTGATCCTGCGCAACGTGATCCGGGACGGTACCTGGCGCTATCGGGCCACCGTGTGGGAGGAGAAATTCATCGAGGCGGTGGGCTGGATCCCTGGCGGGGCCCAGTATTTTCCGACCGAAGACGATATTCGCGGGGTGCTGGAGCCGCGGGGGATCCGGGTGGATTTCCGGCCGCTGTTCGGGCGGACGCCTTATAACAGCTACCTGATGACGGCTTCCCGGCAGAACTGATCGGGCGGTCAGCCGCCATTGGGCATTGTGCGCCGCAATAAGGTATACTCGGCGGGTCGTGCTTGCGCTCCGACTCCCTTGCGGACCCCCGGCGTGGAGAATCTCCCGCCCGTTCCCCCACCCTCGGAAGCGCGCTCGACACCGGCCAGCCTGCTGTCTTCGTCATGGTTAGCGGCCGCCAATCCATCGACTCGTAGTGCGGTTCCAGGGAACGCTCGAGTCACGCAGGAGCTTCACTCCATGTCTTTCGATTCGCTGGGCCTTGCGCCCGCGTTGCTGCGCGCCCTTTCCGAAGCCGGCTATGAAAAGCCGACCCCGATCCAGTCCGCAGCGATCCCGCTTGTCCTCGCCGGCAACGACCTCATGGCCGCCGCCCAGACGGGTACCGGCAAAACCGCCGCGTTCGCACTGCCGCTGTTGCAGCTGCTTTCCAAAGATGACCGTGGCGACACGCGTCGCCCGATCCGCGCGCTGATCCTCACCCCGACCCGCGAGCTTGCCGCCCAGGTGCAGGAAAACCTGCGCGACTACGGCAAGTACGTGCGCCTCTCCAGCACCGTCATCTTCGGCGGCGTTGGCATGGGCAACCAGCTGCAGGCACTGCGCCGCGGTGTCGACGTTGTCGTCGCTACGCCGGGCCGCCTGATCGACCATATGCAGCAGCGCTCGGTAGACCTTTCCAAGGTCGACATCCTGGTGCTCGACGAAGCCGACCGCATGCTCGACATGGGCTTCCTGCCGGCACTCAAGCGCATCCTCGCCGCCGTGCCGCGCCAGCGTCAGACGCTGCTGTTCTCGGCTACGTTCGCGCCGGAAATCAAGGCACTTGCGCAGCAGTTCATGCGCGACCCGAAAGAAGTGTCGACCACGCCGGCCAACTCCGTCGCGACCCTGGTCACGCACCGCGTGCACCCGGTCGATGCGGCGAACAAGCGCGACCTGCTCCTGCACATCCTGTCGCAGGACAGCCGCCGCCAGACGCTCGTCTTCGGCCGCACCAAGCACGGCGCCGACAAGCTCGTACGCCACCTGGAACAGGCCGGCATCAAGGCCGCTGCCATCCATGGCAACAAGAGCCAGAACGCCCGTACGCGCGCCCTGTCCGACTTCAAGACCGGCCGCGTCACCGTGCTCGTGGCGACCGATATCGCCGCGCGCGGTATCGACATCGACCAGCTGCCGGTCGTGATCAACTTCGACCTGCCGATGGTGGCCGAGGACTACGTGCATCGCATCGGCCGGACCGGCCGCGCGGGCGCTGAAGGCCAGGCCATCTCGCTGGTCAGCCATGACGAGTCGGGCCTGCTCCGCGACATCGGTCGTCTGCTCAAGACCGATCTCGAAGTCAGCAACGTCCCCGGCTTCGAGCCGAGCACGCCGCTGCGCATGGATTCCGGTGCGCCGCGTCCAAAGCAGCAGCCGCGCCAGCCGCAGGCCTCGCGCAACCAGGTCGGCCAGGGCCGCTCGGGTGGTGGTCAGGGTCGCTCGGCAGGCGGCCAGGGCCGTTCGCCGTCGAACGGTCAGGGTCGCCAGGGCGCAGCCGGTGGTGGCAGCGCGGGTGGCACGGCCGGCCGGCCGTCGTCGCACCGTCCGCACAGCCATTCGCCCGCAGGTACCGGCGAGAACACCGGCAACCACAAGCGTCGTCGTCAGCGTACGGGTCCGGCCACCAACAAGGCCTGATCGTTCGCTCAGCCCTGCGCCCTGATCTTCGCGGTAAGCACGTGGTCTTCCCACAGCCCCTCGATCTTCAGGTAGCGCTTGGCATAGCCTTCCTTCTCGAAGCCTAAACGCGCGAGAAGGCGGCCACTCCGGTCATTGCGCGGCATGTAATTCGCCATCACGCGATGGAAGTCCAGAGGGCCGAACGCATAACGGATCGCGGCGTCCAGGGCTTCGACCATGAGGCCCTGGCCTTCGTGCTTTCGCGCGATGCCGTAGCCGAGATGGCAGGCCTGGAAGACGCCACGGACGACGTTGGCAAGTGTGAATGTCGCGATGATTTCGCTGCCGTCGGGCGTCAGTACGACGAACGGAAATCCGCGATCCGCCCTCGCCGCTTCGAGGCCCGCCTCGATGGCGAGCCGGCAGCCTTCCGCGGTGTAGTGCGTTTCGGTCCGCAAGGGCTCCCACGGTCGCAGGTGCTCGCGATTCTCCACACGGTAGCGGCGCAATAATTCGGCCTCTTCCGGATCGAGAAGGCGGATCACCGTTCTTGGCGTCCGCATGCGGATGGGTTCGCTCATGCAGCGAGCGCCTTCGCGTGGTGGCGCAGGTGGTCTTCCACGAAGGTCTGGATGAAGTAGTAGCTGTGGTCGTAGCCAGGCTGCATGCGCAACTGGAGCAGCTGGCCCGCTTCTTCGCAGGCCGCCTCGAATCGCTGGGGCTGCAGTTGCTTCGTCAGGAAGCCGTCCGCTTCACCCTGGTCGATCAGGATCCGGCCGTCGAAACGGGCGCCGTCCCTGATTAACTGGGTGGCATCGTGCAGGGCCCAGCCCTTGCGATCCTCACCGAGATAGCGCGGGAATGCCTTCTCGCCCCACGGCACGCTGGCGGGCGCGACGATAGGTGCGAACGCTGACACCGAACGGTAACGGCCGGGATTGCGCAGTGCGATGGTCAATGCACCGTGTCCGCCCATGGAATGGCCAAAAATGCCCTGCCGGCTCATGTCCAATGCGAATCGTTCCGCCACCACGCGGGGCAGTTCGTCGACGACGTAGCTGTACATGCGAAAACGTGAAGACCACGGTGCTTCGGTGGCGTCCAGGTAAAAGCCTGCGCCCTCACCGAATTCCCAGTCGCCGGTGGCGCCGGGGAAGCCCGTATCCCGCGGGCTCGTATCCGGCATCACTAGCGCGATGCCGAGCTCCGCAGCGATTCGCTGCGCGCCGGCCTTGATCGTAAAAGTTTCAGCGGTACACGTCAGACCGGCGAGGTACCACAGGACAGGAACAGGCCCGTTTTCGGCCGCAGGAGGCATGAAAACCGCAAAACGCATCGTACCGCCGCACGCTTCGGATGCATGGGAATAGAACCCCTGGATGCCGCCGAAGCAGCGTTGTTCCGAGACCGTCTCGATCGTCGTCATGCCCTTCTCTCCGTACGAAAGCTGACCGGGAAGTGTAACGCCGACGCAACAAGTGGCTATGGCCCGCCTCACCGGGCGCCCATCGCTGCTACAATACCGCTACTGCCCGGCGCCGCTTCCGCCGCCGCGCCCCCTCTTCGAGGTCGCCATGTCATCCCCCGATACAGATAACGCTCCGGCTCAGCCCGGCTTTAGCGCGCTCGCGCTCGACGAAAAAGTGATGCGCGTTTTGGCCGAAGTCGGCTACGAAGTGCCGTCGCCGATCCAGGCCGCCACCATTCCGCCGCTGCTCGAAGGCCGCGACGTCATCGGCCAGGCGCAGACCGGCACCGGCAAGACCGCTGCCTTCGCGCTGCCCGTGCTGTCGCGCATCGACCTGAAACCCGGCAAGCCGCAGGCGCTGGTTCTCGCGCCCACCCGCGAGCTCGCCATTCAGGTCGCCGAAGCCTTCCAGAAATACGCCACCTATATGCCCGGCTTCCAGGTCCTGCCGATCTACGGCGGCCAGAGCTACGGCCCGCAGCTGCAGGGTCTCAAGCGCGGCGCGCAGGTCATCGTCGGCACGCCGGGTCGCGTCATCGACCACCTGGACAAGGGCACGCTGGACCTTTCCGGCCTGCGCTTCCTGGTGCTTGACGAAGCCGATGAAATGCTTCGCATGGGCTTCATCGACGACGTCGAAAAGCTGCTGCAGGCCACGCCGAAAACCCGTCAGGTCGCCCTGTTCTCCGCGACCATGCCGGCGCCGATTCGTCGCATCGCGCAGACCTACCTGAAAGACCCGATCGAGATCACGATCAAGAACAAGACCACGACCGCGGCGAACATTCGCCAGCGTTACTGGTTCGTCAGCGGCATACACAAGCTCGACGCGCTGACCCGCATCCTCGAAGCCGAAAGCTTCGACGCGATGATCGTGTTCACCCGTACCAAGCAGGCCACCGAAGAACTCGCCAGCAAGCTGCAGGCAAGGGGCTTCCTGGCCGCCGCGATCAACGGTGACATCGCCCAGGCGCAGCGTGAGCGCGTGATCGACAACCTGAAGTCCGGCAAGCTCGACATCCTCATCGCGACCGACGTTGCCGCTCGCGGCCTCGACGTCGAGCGCATCAGCCACGTGCTGAACTACGACATCCCGCACGACACCGAGTCGTACGTGCACCGTATCGGCCGTACCGGCCGCGCCGGTCGCAGTGGTGAGGCGATCCTCTTCGTCACCCCGCGCGAGAAGAACCTGCTCCGCCAGATCGAGCGCGCCACGCGTCAGCCGATCGAACAGATGCAGCTGCCGACGATCGAAGCGGTCAACGACACGCGCATCAACAAGTTCAACCAGAAGATCACCGATACGCTGGCGCAGGGCGACCTCGGCCTGTTCCAGCAGATGGTCGAGAAGTTCGAGCAGGAACACAACATTCCCGCCACCGAAATCGCCGCGGCACTGGCCAAGATCGCCCAGGGCGACCAGCCGCTGCTGCTCGAGCCGCCGGCCAAGCGCGAATACACCGAGCGTCCGCCGCGCGAGTTCGATCGCGAGCGTCCTCAGCGCGACTTCGACCGCGATCGCGGTCCGCGCAGCGAGGGCAGTGGTGACTTCAACGACCGTCGTCCGGTTCGCGAAGGCATGCGCCAGCCGCGTCCGCACACCACGGAAGCCGGCAAGCGCACGTACCGCATCGAAGTGGGCCACGAGCACGGCGTCAAGCCGGGCAACATCGTCGGCGCCATCGCCAACGAGGGCGGCGTCGAGGCCAAGTTCATCGGTCGCGTGAGCATCCGTGACGACTACAGCCTGATCGACCTGCCGGAGGGCATGCCGCCGGAGATCTTCACCCACCTGAAGAAGGTGTGGGTCGCCCAGCAGCAGCTGAAGATCGCCGAGTGGGACGGCGTCGAAGCCCCGCAGAGTGGTAACGGCGGCAACGCTTCGCGTCCGCCGCAGCGCAGCTTCCGTCCCCAGGGTGCACGCCCCGGTGGTCCGGGCGGCGCAGCCGGTCCCGGTGGCGGCAAGCCGCCGCGCAAGAAGCGCGATTACTGAGTAACCGCAAAAAAGGCACCTTCGGGTGCCTTTTTTGCGGTTCTTCGCGGATTACCGGGGCCCGGGCGCTCGGGTTTCGGGCGGGGCATTCTTTCGCAACTCGCAACTCGCGCATGGCTCGCCTTCGGCCTCGCGGGCTTGGCTTCGCCGTCGCTTCGTACACTTGGGCGTCTCGCGGGGAGACCTTGGTGTCCACCCTCGCTGCTCAGACACGTCCTCCGCGTTCGAAAGGGAAGGCCGCTCACGCGGCCCATGTACTTAACTGGCCTACGGCCGCTCCACTTGTGCGGAACTCGCCTCGAGGGTGGACACCAAGGTCTCTCACGACGATACGGTTCAGTGGAAGGAGAGCCGTTGGGCGGGGTGGCCGCCGAAGTCGGCTGTCACGGCAGTCGCGCTGGTACGACCATTCCGGCTCGGGGAGCGCCTTCCTCGCCACTGCGCCGCCTCGCGCGGACGATCGCGACCGGCGCGACGCGGTTGACCGTTCCGCGATGCCGACGAGCCAGCAGCCGAAGCAGCGTTGCTTCGGCTCGACCCACACGAACCTCAGGGATGGGAAGAGCCTTCGGTGCCCACCCTCGAGGCGAGTTCCGCACAAGTGGAGCGGCCGCAGGCCAATAAGAACATGGTCCGCGCAGCGGACTTTCCGGTACGAAACGCGGAGGACGTGTCTGAGCAGCGAGGGTGGGCACCGAAGGCTCTGCGCCGCTACGCCTGCGCACCGAAGGCTCTGCGCCGCCACGTCTACACGCCGAAGGCTCTGCGCCTCACCGTCTTCGGCGTCCCCGGCATTCCGCGAAGAACCTTTTTATCGTTCGCGACGATGACCGCTGAGGGCTCGCCGCTGAAGCGGCTCCTACAAAAGCGGTGCTGCATTGTGCTGGTTGTTTGCTCGAACACACGCAACCTCGCGGCTTCCAACGCGCCAGATCAACGCCCGAAGTCAGCGAGCGTGAGCGGCTGCATGCCGTGCTTGATGCGTGCCTTGTCGCACTGCGGGCTGGGCTCGCCGTTTTCCCATGCCGGCTTCAGGTCGTGGCAGGGCGACGGACGCACTTCATAAATGCCGCAGTGCGCAGCCACACCCACCTCGCCTACCAGCGACTTGCAGCGCGGCTGATAGGCGTTGGTGCCGTGCATGTTGACCCGGTGCGGATCGAGGTTTTCGGTCAGCGCCGACGGCACGATGCCGCCGGCGAGATCGGTTTCCATCCAGTGGAAGGCCACACGAAACGTTGCGCAGCACGCGCCACAGAGAAGACAGGGATGGGTCATACGTCGCTTGTGTCAGATCGAACCGGAGAAAGTGTTGCACTTGCCGATGTCACCGGATGCGAGACCCGTCTTGAACCACTTCACGCGCTGCGCCGAGGTGCCGTGCGTAAACGAGTCGGGCACGACCCTGCCTTGCGACTGCTCCTGCAACGTATCGTCGCCGATGGCGGTGGCCGCGTTGAGTGCCGACTCGACATCGCCGGACTGCAGCCACTGCTGGCGTTGCTGGGACTTGTTAGCCCATACCCCGGCAAAGCAGTCGGCCTGAAGTTCCTGCCTCACCGAAAGCCCTGTGGCACCTTCCATACGGGCACCACGACGGCGCGCATCGCTCACCTTGTCGAACACGCCGACGAGGTTCTGCACGTGATGGCCAACCTCATGGGCAATGACATACGCACGGGCGAAGTCGCCCGCCGAATGAAACCGCTGCTGCATGGTCTGGAAGAAATCCAGATCGAGGTAGACCTTCTTGTCGCCCGGGCAATAGAACGGTCCCACCGCCGACGAGGCCGAGCCACAGGCCGTGCGCACACCGCCGTGGAACAGCACTAGCTTCGGGCGTTCGTAGGTCTGGCCGTTGGCCGCGAATATCTCACCCCAGGTGTCTTCGGTCTCGCCGAGAATGGCGCGGACAAAGTCCACCTGAGGGTCGCTGGACGCCGCCTGGTGCGGTGCCGACTGCGTTTGCTGCTGGGGTGCCGCACCGGGCTCGCCCTGCCCGAGCAGAGCCGTGGGGTCTTTGTAGAACACCATGCCAAGGATAGCCAGGATGATGATGCCGCCGATGCCGAGACCCCGCCCTCCGAAGGAAGGGCCTCCGCCACCACCGCCTTCACCCGCGTCTTCCACGTTGTCGCTTCTACGGCCTTTTTGCCAGAGCATGGCGCCCTCCTCCCATGGGTGTGTCCCCGGAGCGAGACACGGTCGGCATGATCGCATGGACCAGAACCGCTAGACTCGGCGGCTGAATACGCTCCTCCGGATAGGTTTCATGACCAGTCAGCTCCCCGCCGTCGTCACCCTGCTCACCCTGCTCCTGATGTTCGCCACCGTGTGGCTGGTGGGTCGGGCGCGTCATCGCTACGGCATCAAGGCGCCATCCATCTCCGGCGACCCGGCGTTCGAACGCGCCTGGCGGGTACAGATGAACACCCTGGAGAACGCGGTGATGTTCATCCCCGCGCTTTGGCTGGCTGCCCAATACGCCGACCCGCTCTGGGCCGGCATCGCCGGGCTGATCTGGCTCGTCGGCCGCGTCTGGTACGCCTGGGCCTATGCACGCGAAGCCTCGCGCCGCGGCCCGGGCTACATGGTGTCGATGATCGCCTGGGCAGTGCTGATGCTGATGGCCGCCGGTGGGATCGGCATGGCCATCATGGAGAACAATGCGGCGCCGGCCGAGGAAGCCGCCGCCTGACCGGTTCATTCGTCGTCTTTGGCCAGTGCCAGCACGCGAACGCGCTGGATGCGGGCGCCTTCCATCGCGGTGACCTCGAAGGCGAGGCCGTCGGTTTCGAAGCGGTCGCCGGCGCTGGGCAGACGGCCCAGCTGCTGCAGCACGAAACCGGCAAGGGTGGAGAAGTTGCCGTCACTGGCTCCCGGCAGCCGGTGGCCGAGCAGGTGCTCCACACGACGCACATCCAGGCTTGCGTCGAGCAGCCACGCGCCGTCCGGCTCACTCACCGCTGACGGATCGCCCTCGCTGGTCTCGTCGGGGAATTCACCCGCAATCACTTCAAGCACGTCGGCCGGTGTCACCAGGCCGAGGATGCTGCCGTATTCGTCGACCACCAGGGCCACCTGCAGGGGCGCACGACGGAATTCGTCGATGAGGCGAAGGACACTGAGCGACTCGAGCACCGTGATGGGCTTGCGCACGACGCGTTCGGTTTCCAGGCGCCCGTGGTCGGCAAGGCTGGCGAGAAGGTCGCGCGACGATACGACGCCGACCAGTTGGTCGAGATCGCCGTTGGCGACGAGCATCCAGTGATGTGACGACTCGCGTGCCTCGGTCAACAAGGTCTGCAGGTCCTCGCCAGGATCGACCCAGACGATTTCGGTACGCGGTGTCATGATCGAGCGGACCGGACGCTGCGAGAGGTCGAGCACGCCCTGCACCATCTCCAGCTCGTCCTTGCCGAACACACTCGTGTCGTTGGTCTCGGTGGCAGGCGTGCTCTTGCCGTTGTCGCCTTCGTCGTCCGGCGCACCGCCCAGCAGACGCAGCACGGCCTTCGCCGTGCGGTCACGCATGATCCGGCCACCCACCAGCAGCGATCGCCGGCGATTGCGCCGCATGGTCTGGTTGAACGCCTCGATCATGATCGAGAAGCCGATCGCGGCGTACAGGTAGCCCTTGGGAATGTGGAAACCGAAGCCTTCGGCGATCAGGCTGAAGCCGATCATCAGCAGGAAGGACAGGCAGAGGATGACGATCGTCGGGCGCGCGTTGACGAACACGGTCAACGGCTTGCTCGCCGTAATCATCAGGCCCATCGCGATCACCACGCCGATCATCATGATCGACAGGTGGTCCACCATGCCGACCGCGGTGATCACCGAATCCAGCGAGAACACGGCATCGAGGATGACGATCTGCGCCACGACCAGCCAGAAACTGGCGCGGCGCGCGGCCTTGCCGTCGTTGTCATCGTCGGCTTCGAGGCGCTCGTGCAGTTCCAGGGTCGCCTTGAACAACAGGAAGGCGCCGCCGATCACGAGGATCAGGTCGCGCCAGGACAGGCCGAAGCCGTTCCAGCTGAACAACGGGCGGGTGAGCGTGACCAGCCATGACATGGCGGCGAGGAGGCACAGGCGCATCACCAGCGCCAGGCCGAGACCCATGAGCCGCGCCTGGTCGCGCTGGCGGGCGTGAAGCTTGTCGGCGAGGATCGCGACAAAGACGAGATTGTCGATACCGAGAACGATCTCCAGCACGATCAACGTGAGAAGACCCGCCCAGGCCGAAGGGTCGGCAAGCCAGTCGAAAGCGAACATGGGTCGGCGCGGAAGGCGCCCGGTTTCCTCCGGAAGGGACGCAACACTATACAGGGGGCACATGACGGTCTGTGCCAGAAGCGCCGTTGCGGTCGCCCATGCCGTCGGCTACGGTGGCTCATGCCTCACGATCTCTCGCCTTCCTCCGCTCCCCTGGACACCGCCCCCACCCCCTCCGACGTGCCGGCACGAACGCCCGGGACGATCGAGACGGCCTTGACCATCCTTGCCTACTTCGCGCTGCAGGCGGGCTTCGGCGGCGCGTTCGGGGGCGCCTCCCAGCTGATCGCCCGGACCTTCCCCACGGCCGTGCCGGACCAGCCCGATCGGCTGATCGTGGTGGTGATCCTTACGCTCCTGTGCGCCGCGGGGGTGGTCGTAACATGGATTGTGCGACGCTGGGCGGCAAAAACGGTCGACGGCGGCCGCGGTGGTCTCGGCTTCACCGAGCCGCCGGGGCGCTACGTGGTGATCGGCACGGCGCTCGGCATCCTCGCGCCGCTGCTGGGCGGCCTGCTCACCCAGTTCCTGGCGGGCGACCACGACGTGAGCCAGACAGTAACCGACATCGCGGATCGCGCGCACGTCGGCATGCGGGTCGCCCTGCTCCCGGCCGTCGTGCTGGTCGGCCCGCTGGTCGAGGAAGTGCTTTTCCGCGGTGCGCTGCTCTCGGTGCTACGCACGCGCCTCGGTGACGGCTGGGCCGTCGCGATCTCCGCCATCGTCTTCGGCGCGGTGCACCTGCCCGATCTGGCTTGGCTCTGGTATGCGGTGCCCAACCTGATCCTGGTCGGTGTCTTCTGCGCATGGCTACGGGTGCGCAGCGGGTCGATCTGGCCCGGCTTCGTGGCCCACGCCGCCAACAATGCGCTGGCGACGGCAGGCTGGTTCTTCAGTACCTGAGGGGTCAGAGCGTCTCGAGCGATGCCACGTGGCGAGACAGACGCGGCCCGGCATAGCACTGTGAACCGACGGGAAGCAGCCCCACCTCGTTGAACGCGGCCCGGTACCAGCGGGCCGGTCGTGACAGGAAACCTTCGCGATCGCCACCGGGATCGTCCTCGCGTGTATAGAGCTCCAGGAAGGCCAGGCCTTCGAGCATCTCGCCGATACCGGTCAGGCCGGCGCGGATTTCCGCGGGCTTGAGGTAATGCAGCACATCGGTGCAGACGATCAGGTCGAAGCGGGTATCGAAGCGCAACTCGGCGAGCTGGCCGAAACGCGCATAGCCGATGTTTCGCGAGCGGCCGTAACGCGCCACGGCGTATTCGCTTGCCTCGAGCCCGCGATATTCGATCCCGGGCCGCATCTTCCGCAGGACGGCCCGCCAGGGTGCCTCGCCGCAACCGATGTCGAGAACATTGCGTACCGGGTGGCCAAGATAGAACTCGGCCTGGGCGAGGACCATGGCGACCTTGCGGTTAAGCTCGGCGGGCGAGCCCACGGCGTGGTCCGCACTCCGGTACCACTTGTCGAAATAGGCCTGGTCGTAGGACTTGGGCATGGTGTACAGCCGCCGAAAACGCCCATGTTAGCCGGGCCTACACTTCGGGCATACATGCCCGGCCGCAGCATCGGAGGTCATTGATCGAGGAGAACCCCATGCCCCGCATCCAGCTCCGCATTACCGGCGACCGCGACATCTTCGACGACGTCGTCACCGCCATCCACGGCATCGACCGCGTGGAACGCGTGGAAGAGATCGACGACTTCGGCATGGGCGTCCGCGACGATTCCAGCTCGAGCGAACTATCCGACGATGTCGGTTCCCGCACCTTCACCGTTGAGGTCGAAGTGCCGAACGATAAAGTCGGCGAGCGCGTGCGTGAGGTCGCCGAGGAAACGGCCGGCAACCGCGAGGCCGCCATCGAATTCATCGGCGACGACGAAATAGAAATGTAGGAGCCGATTCATCGGCGATCCCGCAGCAGCGGGCCAGGTCACAGGTTCTTGCGGTCAGGTGGCGGTAAACCTTCGGCGCCGGCACCCGTTTAAGGTGTAGCGACACCGAAACCGGAGGTTCCATGCGAGCGTTGGCCGCTGCCGTACTTTTCGCCTTCGTCGCCTTGCCTGCCGCGGCGCGCGACGATGCCCTGTCGAAGGAAGACGTCGCCTGGCTGGACCGGGTGACCTTTGGTGTGGACTCGGCAACCATCGCGAGCTACCGCGACCTCGGTCGGCGGCGTTTCCTCGACCGGCAACTGCATCCCAAAGCGGATGGCCTTCCTGCCGACGTGCGCGCGCAGATCGACGGCTTCGATGTCACCAGGACACCCATGGCGACCCTGGTGGCGCAGGTACGCGACCAGTACCGCGATATCAACGCCATGCCCGATGGCGATGGAAAACAGGAAGCGAAGAAGGCCCTGCAGAAACAGGGCAACGAGTACGCGCAGCAAGCACAGGCGACCGAGTTGCTCTACGCCATCTACGACGAGAACCAGCTGCGCGAGCAGATGGTCTGGTTCTGGCTCAACCACTTCAGCGTATTCCAGCAAAAGGGTCGTGTGCGCTGGGCGGTCGCCGACTATGCGCAGAACACCATCCGGCCGCATGCACTGGGCAAATTCCGCGACCTGGTCATGGCCACGCTGAAGAGCCCCGCCATGCTGGAGTATCTGGACAACGTGCAGAACGCACGCGACAAGATCAACGAAAACTACGCGCGCGAGCTGATGGAGCTGCATACGCTTGGCGTTGGTAGCGGCTACAGCCAGGACGACGTGCAGAACCTCGCACGCATCCTCACGGGCGTGGGCGTGAACTTCGACGGCCAGCCGCGCAAGCTCAAGCCCGACATGCAAGCGTATTACGTGCAGGAAGGCGTCTTCGAGTTCAATCCGAACCGTCACGACTTCAGCGACAAGCTATTGCTCGGCAAGCCGATCAAGGGCGGCGGCTTCGACGAAGTGGAGAAGGCCGTCGACCTCATCGTGAGCCAGCCGGCGTGCGCGACCTTCATCTCGACGAAGCTGGCGCAGTACTTCGTCGCCAACGATCCGCCGCCCGAGCTCGTCAAGGCCATGGCCAAGACGTTTCGTCACACGGACGGCGATATCGCCGCCGTCATGGACACGATGCTGACGTCGAAGGCGTTCACGGCGTCGCTTGGCAAGCGCTATAAGGATCCGACCCAGTTCCTTGTCTCGACGATGCGCCTGGCCTACGACGGCAAGCCCGTCGCTAACCCGCGCCCGTTGGTGAACTGGATCAGCCAGCTCGGCCAGGCGCCGTTCGGCCGGATCACGCCGGATGGCTGGCCGACCAACGATTCGGAATGGTCCAGTTCTGGCCAGGTGGCCAAGCGCTTCGAGATCGCGAGATCGATCGGTAGCGGCGCGAATCACCTGTTCGACCTTGACGAAGCCGGCACCCATGCTCGCGGCGGTTTTCCGCAGCTGACCACACCGACGTACTACGCGACCATCGAGCCGTACCTGGCACCGAAGACGCGCGATGCGCTCACCCAGGCCACATCTCAGCAGGAATGGAACACCTTCCTGCTCTCGTCCCCCGACTTCAACTACCGCTGAGGCCTCCCATGGATCGCCGCCAGTTCCTGCTAGCCGCCACCGCTACCGTGCCCGCCCTCATGCTGGGTGGCAAGGTGTTTGCCGCGCCCGCATCGTCACCGCGTTTCCTGCTGGTATTCCTCCGCGGTGGCTACGACGCCAACAACATGCTCGTGCCCTATTCAAGCGATTTCTATTACGAATCGCGGCCTAGCATCGCGCTGGCAAAGCCCGATACGGGCAATCCGAAAGCCGTTCGTGCGCTCGATGCGAACTGGGGCCTCACGCCGGCACTCGCCGCATCCATGGGCCCCTTGTGGGATAAGCGACAGCTCGCCTTTATTCCGTTCTCGGGCACAGACGATCTCTCACGCAGTCACTTCGAGACCCAGGACAATATCGAAGCCGGCGAAGCGGGAGATGCGCGCAACTACGGCTCGGGGTTCATGGGCCGTCTTTCGGGCGTCTTGCGCGGCTCGCCGCCGATCGCCTTCACGGATGCCTTGCCGCTATCGTTCCGCGGTGCCGGCGACATTCCGAACATCTCACTCAAGGGCGGCAGCAAGGCGGTTTTCGACGACCGCCAGTCGAAGATTCTTGCCAGCATGTACGAGGGCACGTCGTTGCAGGCAGCGGCTACCGACGGACTGGAACTTCGCCAGCAGGTGTCGCAGGATCTGCAGACCGAGATGGTCGCTGCCAGCCGCGGCGCGGTTAACGCACGCGGCTTCGCGCAGCAGGGCCAGCGCATGGCCACGCTCATGCGCGATCGCTTCCGGCTCGGCTTCGTGGATGTGGGCGGCTGGGATACCCACGTGAACCAGGGCGGAGCCGATGGTCAGCTCGCCAACAACCTCGACAATCTCGGGCAGGGACTTGCAAGTTTTGCCGATGGCCTCGGTGAGGCCGAGTGGAACAACACCGTCGTCGTCGTCGTATCTGAATTCGGGCGCACCTTCCGCGAGAACGGGAACAAGGGCACCGATCACGGTCACGGCACGACGTACTGGGTTCTCGGCGGCAAGGTCAACGGCGGCCGTGTCGCCGGTCAACAGGTCGCGGTGAACGCAGGGAGCCTGTTGCAGAACCGCGACTACCCCGTGCTCAACAACTACCGCGATGTGCTCGGCGGTCTGATGCGCCGCACGTACGGGCTGTCCGATGCCGACCTCGCCAAGGTGTTCCCGGGAGCGAAGCCACGCGACTTGCAGCTCGTTTAGGGCTGCCAGGTCTGCCCGTCGGGGTCCGTCAGCTGGCGATCCAGATAGAACGCCGCGCTGATGAACGCAAGATGCGTCAGGGCTTGAGGGAAATTGCCGAGCTGTTCGCCCCGCAGGCTCAGCTCTTCGGAGAACAGCCCGAGGTGGTTCGAATACAGCACGCCGCGCGCCATGATCTCGCGCGCCTCGTGCAGACGACCGGCGCGCGCCAGGCATTCCACGTACCAGAACGTGCACGTGGTGAACGCGCCCTCGCCGCCCTCCAGCCCGTCGTCGTTGCGGTAACGGAATACCATGCCGTCGTCGGTGAGCTGGTCGCGGATGGCGTCCAGGGTAGCGAGCCAGACCGGGTCGGTGGCAGACACGAAACGAACCAGCGGCATCATCAACAGGGAGGCATCCAGGTCGGTGCCGCCCTTCGCCTGCACGAAGTGGCCGTGTTCGGGATGCCGGAAGTGGGTCCATATGTCCTCAGCGATACGGTCGCGCTCGGCCGCCCATTCGACGATGGGACCGGGCAGCGAGCGTTTGCTGGCCAGACGCACCGCGCGATCGAGCGCCACCCAGCACATCAGCCGCGAATGCAGGAACTCACGTTTCGCGTCGCGGATCTCCCAGATGCCCTCATCGGCCTCCTTCCAATGGCGACGCACGTGATCGACCATGCGCACCACGTGCAACCAGCCGGAGCGGCTTATCGCCCGGCCGTATTTGTTGGCCAGGTAAAGGCTATCCATCAGCTCGCCGAAGATATCGAGCTGGGTCTGGCTGCGCGCCGCATTGCCGATCCGCACGGGCCGGGAGTCCGCATAGCCGGAGAGATGATCCAGGACGTCCTCGTCGGCCGCTTCGCTACCATCGATCGCGTACATGATGCGCAGCTCGGCGTGCTCGTCCAGATCCGTCAGACGCGCTTCGACCCATCGGCGAAAGTGCTCCGCCTCCTCGATATAGCCGAGCCGCATGAAGGCGTAAACGGTGAACGACGCGTCGCGAATCCAGGTGGCGCGGTAATCCCAGTTTCGCCCTTCGCCCGTCGCTTCCGGCAGACCGAACGTCGCCGCTGCAGCGATCGATCCGTGTTGGTGCGACGTCAGCAGTTTGAGGACGAGGGCCGAACGATCGACGCGCTCGCGCCAGCGTCCACGATAACTGGATTTTCGCGTCCAGCGTCGCCATGCCTCAGCGGTGTCGTCGAACGCCGCCCTGCACTCCAGGGCATCGAGCGGATCATGGGCCTCGTCGCAAAGGACAAACCACACCTCGTCACCCGGGCCCAGTTCAACTTCGGCGTGTGCGCCGCCCTGGTCGTCATCGATCATGACCGGCACCGACGACCCCAGGCGCAGCGATTGCGGGCCGTCGTGGAACACGACCGTGTCGCCGTAAACTCCCACCTGCGGCACGCTACGGGCATAGCCAAGCCGTGGACGGCAGTTCACGCGGATGCGCACGTTGCCGCGCGGAACGCGGATGCAGCGCAGCACGCTTACCGGCACGCGTGGATCGGTCGCCGGATGCGGCATGAAGTCGGTGAGCTCCACGCTACCCGCCGCCGCCATCCATCGGGTCATCAGGATGTTCGTCTCCGGCACGTACAGCTGCATCGTGCGTGCGTCGGCCAGATCGGGCGTTACCGTGAACTCGCCACCCTTCTCCGGATCCAGCAGACCCGCGAAAACCGTAGGACTGTCCATGTGGGGCCAGCACATGAAATCGATGGTCCCGTCGCTGGCGACCAGCGCCGTGGTGTCGAGGTTGCCGATGATCCCGTGCTCGCCGATGCTACGGCCGGGCACAGGATTGAGCGGATCGCGCGCGGCACGGGTGCTGGACTGATGCATGGCGGAGAAATGCCATAGCCCACGTGAAGAACGTCAGAACTCCAGCCGGTAGGCCACCTTCACAAGGCCTTCCTCGATGTCCTTCAGTCCGAAGCCGCGACGGAACTGCGAGCCCAGCTCGTCCTCCGTGTCCTGCTGATAACCACCACGGTTGTAGACGATGTAGAGGTTGGACAGTGGCGCGATCTCGTAACGGTAGCGGATCTGGAAGCCAAGGTTGGCCACGCCCAGCCCGTCTACGTGCTCGTTTGAAGGCACGGCACGCCCTTCCGGGTCGATCTCGTAGGCCTGGCGTAACTTTGCGCCGACGGCCAGGGTCTGCAGCTTCACGCGCAGCTCCTGTTTGTTGCCGAAATTCCAGTTCACACCGCTGTCGATGCCGACGGTCCGGCCGTCGAACGAGCCAACCAGGTTCGACACCTGTGAACCGCGGTCCTGCCAGATCAACCAGTTCGGGTCCCACTCGTAGCTTGCACCGGCGAAGACGCTAAAGGCATCGGTAATAAAGTACGTCGGGGTGAACTTGAAGTAGTAGGAGAGACGGTGGTATCCGGTGAGTTGGTTGCCACCGATGAAGCCCTCGTCCTTCCAGCTCCAGTGGCCGATACGCGGACTCTCGCGCTCATAGGTGAGCTTGGCGGTTGGCGGCGTATGCAACGGGTTACCGCCGCGGGTGAGCAGGTCATCGTAGGCTGCGGTGAACGCGTCGAGCCGCCACTCTTCATCACCGCCATCGCGACGCCGGCTGTCACGCTGGATGCGGAAGCGGCGGGAGATGCGCCGCCCTTCCGTGTTGTCCTGCGCGGAGACGCGGTAGCGCCACAGATGCGAAGCATACGCAGAGTCCGCCGGCAGATCGGTCACGCGTTGCCGCACTTCCCAATGCAGGTATGCCATGTCGTTACGCGGGAGATAGCCGAAGTCGTCGATGTCGAGCCGATGCCCGAAGTACATGCCCAGCCACTGCTGGCTCCATACCGGCGTCATCTCCCAGAACGCGATGCTGGTCGCGCCCAGTCCGGATGCGTTCGCCTGCGGCTGGTCGATCTTGCTGCCGACGATGTTGCTGGTAAGGGTAAACGTCTCGCTCGGTTGCCAGCGGTGATCGAAACCAAGGACATTTGCATCACGATCCAGGAAGGGATGATTCACCCGCGTGGCAAGCATGCCGAAGGTCTGCGTGCCCTCGGTCTGGGTGAGCCGCAAGGCACCGAACGTGCGGCCGTCATCACCCTTTTCCTGCGCGGTGAGGATGCCATAGCTGGTGTCGCCCACGCTGCCATTAACCTTTACTGCAGCCGAGATATCCGCCGGACCATGGCCATCATCGGACTCGCCACCGACACGCCGCGTATAGACCAGTTGCGAGTAATCGTCGAGCAGGCTGAAGTCGAAAATACCCTGGTTCTCGGTAAAGAACGGGCGCTTGTCGGTGAAGAAGGTTTCTTCCGGCGAGAAGTTCACGACGAGGTCGTCACTCTCCACCTGACCGAAATCGGGATTGATCGTGGCCGTCAGCTGCGTCTGTCCGTTCGGTTTCCACACGATGTCCGCACCTTCCTGGAAGGATGCGCCGCCGTGGCCACGGTCCACCCGTCCGACCAGGTAAGGCGTCACCGCGAAAAGCGATTGCGAGTAGGAGGGCAACGAAACTTTCTGGAAACTGGAAAGAAAACGGCCCTGGTCGAAGCTGATCGCCGGCCATGCCATGCGCTCACCCGTCGCAGCAATGACCCGGTCGATATAGAGGCCGATGTGGCGGTTGTCGCCCTCGGCGCGGCGCATCGGCGCGATGTACCAGGGAATCAGGATTTCCACCGAATAGCCTTCCGCGTCTTCGCTGACCGCGTGGTCCCAGCGACCGTCCCAGTCGTAACTGAAGTCGGATTCGTTGGTGATGACCTCGTCCGCGACACCGCCCTGCGAGCGCACTTCGAAGTCGTAGCCGACGCGGCCATCGCCGTCGAAGTCGACCATGACGTTGATGCGGTCGACGAGGGCATCCTCGTCGCGGCGCGTCTGCTGCTTCGAGCGTGGAACATCGGCGGACTGCGTGACGCGGATGGCCACGGCGAGGCCTTTCGGTGTGGACAGCACCCAGGCCTCGGTCGGCTGGCTGCCAGGCTTACCGGTCTTGGGCTGGGTGTCGCGAAAGTCGGTGATGTGTTGCGCGCCCGCCCATTCCGTCGGGTCGATGTGGCCGTCGATCGTTACCTCGGCGTGGACCGAGCAAGCAGCGAGGCAGAGCGTGGCGAACAGGGCGAAGCGGCGATGCATGGGTCATCCGGGACGTGGAATCTTGCGGATAGGATGCCGCCCGCTTCGCAAAGGTTTGCCATGACCCTTGGCCCATGCGCTCAGTCACGCTCCCTGATGAGGTCGATCAGCGCACGCAACGTGGCCGGCACGTGGCGTCGGCCCGGGTAATACAGGCACAGCCGGTCGAAGGGAGGGTTCCAGTCCTCCAGGACGCGCTCCAGCGTGCCGGCCGCAAGATCCTCCGCCACGTTGAACTCGGTCAGGTAGGTCAGCCCCAGGCCGGCGCGGGCGGCTTCCAGCATGAGGTCGGGCTGGCCCAGCGTCACCTGCCCCTCCACGTCGATGCTGACCGCCTCGCCGTGGCGTTCGAATTCCCAGTGGTAGATATGCCCGGCAGGCATGCGGGCTCGGATGCAGCGATGCTTTGCCAGATCGACAGGTGTCTGCGGCCGGCCGTGCGCCGCGAAGTAGGCAGGTGAGCCCACCACGGCAAAACGGATAGGCGGCCCCATCGGCACGGCGATCATGTCGCCGGGCACCGTGTCGACGGTACGGAAGCCGGCGTCGAAGCCCTCTCGAACGATGTCGATCATGCGTTCTTCGGTGACCAGATCGAGATGGACGTGCGGATAGCGCTGCAGATAGGGGATGAGGAACGGCAGCATCAGCCAACGTGCGGCGCCGGTGGAGGAGTTGAGGCGCAAGGTACCGCTGGGTGTCGCCGCCTCTTCGCCTGCGCGGTCGATGGCGTCGCGGATGCCCGCGACGGCCGGCGCGAGGTCGGCCACGAACCGTTCGCCAGCGTCGGTAAGGCGAACGCTGCGTGTCGTCCGATGGAATAGCCGCGCTCCCAATCGGGCTTCCAGGGAAGCCACCGACTGGCTGAGTGCCGAGGTCGACATCTCCATCTCGGCCGCCGCGGCGCGGAAGCTTCCCAGCCGGGCCACCGCCAGCACCGCCTCGAATTCCGTCAGTCCTGAACGCATTGTCCGCTCCACCTTCATGGCCCATCCGGATTTGTCCGGCTTATCAGGCTAATCCTTTGCGCCCATCCTTTCCATCGAACCCCCTCCCCTTCCCGAGAATCTCATGCACACGATCGACCAGATCTACATCGACGGCGCGTTCGTTACACCGCACGGCGAAGAGCGCTTCGAGCTGTTCAACCCCGCCACCGAAGAAGTCATCGGCACCGTCCGCCTCGCCGACCAGGAAGACGCCCACCGCGCCATCGCTGCCGCCAAGCGCGCCCTCCCGGCTTTCTCCCGCACCACGGTTGCCGAGCGCATCGCCCTGCTCCGCCGCATGCATGCGGCTGTCGAGGCACGTGGCGACGACCTCTTCGCCGCCGTGCTCGAGGAGTACGGTGCGCCGGTCAATCGCGGCCGCTGGATGGTCGGGCACGCGTCGAGCGTGTTCCTCGACGCCATCGAGACGCTCGAGCACTTTGCCTTCGAGCGTCGCATGGGCACGGCCACCGTGGTCATGCAGCCGGTCGGCGTGGTCGGCCTCATCACGCCTTGGAACAGCGATGCCGGCTTTATCTGCGGCAAGCTCGCCACGGCCATCGCCGCCGGCTGCACCGCGGTGATCAAGCCGAGCGAGATGAGCGCCCTGCAGACGCGTGTCGTCACCGAGGCACTGCACGCGGCGGGCGCACCGGCCGGTGTGTTCAACATCATTACCGGTCGTGGCGACGTGGTCGGCGCGGCCATCGTCAGCAGCCCGGACATCGCCAAGATCTCGTTCACCGGCTCGACCGCTGTCGGCAAGGGCATCGTCCGCGCGGCCGCCGATACGCTCAAGCGCGTCACCCTGGAGCTCGGTGGCAAGTCCCCCGTGGTCATCCTCGACGACGCCGACTTCGATGCTGCGGTACCGCTTGCCGTCATGGCCGGTTTCGCGAACAGCGGCCAGGCCTGCATTGCCGGGACGCGCCTGCTCGTGCCGCGCACGCGCCTTGCGGACTTCGAAGCACGCATGGCCGCAGCCGCGAATGCCGTCGTTTCGGGCGACCCCGCCGACCACGCCACGGACGTCGGCCCCATGGTCAGCCTCAAGCAGTGGGAGCGTGTCCAGGGTTACATCAGCAAGGGCATCGCGGAAGGCGCGCGCCTGATCGCCGGCGGTGAAGGTCGTCCGGACGGTCATTCACGTGGCTGGCTGGTCCGTCCCACCGTCTTCACCGATGTGCGCAACGACATGGTCATCGCGCGTGAGGAAATCTTCGGACCGGTGCTGTCGATCATTGCCTACGACGACGAGGAGGACGCCATCGCGATCGCCAACGATACGCCGTACGGACTGCAGGCCTATGTGCTGTCCTCGGATGCGGCCCGCGCACGTCGCGTCGCCTCGCGCATCGATGCCGGCCGCGTGCTGGTCAACACGATTGCGCACGAGCCGAAGGCTCCGTTCGGTGGCTTCAAGCAATCCGGACTGGGACGCGAATATGGCAGCTTCGGTCTCGAGGCGTATCTTGAACCGAAGGCCTTGCTGGGTGTGGACGCCTGATATCGACGGTCAATGCGACTTGGCGATGTCCACCGCGGTAAGCGTCAGCGTCGCGCGGTGGACGAACCCCAGCTTCTCGTAAAGCCGCGTGGCACCTTCGTTGCCTGCGGAAACGTGCAGGAAGGAAACCAGTCCCTGCGCGCGATGCCGGTTCACTAATGCCACAAGGAGGGCGCGTGCCAGGCCACGTCCGGCGAACTCCGGATGCGTGCACACGGCGCTGATTTCGCGGGCACCCGGGACCGCCATCCGCTCGCCGGCCATCGCGATGAGCCGGCTCTCCTGCAGCACGCCCACATAAGTACCCAGTGCCGCCGAGTGCTCGCGGAAGAATTCCGGGTAGACCAACGAGGTCAGTGCACGCATGCGTTCGCGGTGCTCGTTGCCGAGCACGGACACGGTCTCCTCCGTCTCCAGGTCGGGAGCATCCAGCGGACGCACGAGCTGGAGGGTATCGGGGACCGCGTGCCCGGCATCGACCGGTGCGGGTATCCAGCGCTCCGGAAGGACCGCTGGCGCCACGCCAAGGAAGTAACGCCGGCCCACCAGCCGCGGATCATCAGCCACATGCGCAGCCGGGCTCGCCACCGCCACGAAGGGTGCATAGGCATCGCCATACCAGAGCGCATCGCCCGATCGCCGGGCCAGCGCTGCGTGCTCACCGGTCAGCGAGTACCACAGCGGGTTATCGAGTACGGAGGGATCCATGCCTGCCTTCCGATGACGAATGACACATCATGGGGGTCAACCCAAGCGCATCACAACCGGCTCTGCTACTTTTCCTCTGGTTCGCACTCAATCCGGGGATCCCATGCTCGCTCGTACCTGCCTTGTTCTCGCCCTCGCCGTCGCCCTGCCCGCCGTCGCCGAGGAGGCGAAGAAGGCACATACGCCAACGGCCAAGGAGCTGCTGGCCAAGTCGACCGCCGCCGAATGGCGCACCCCGGACCCGCAGAACCTCGTCTACATGGACCTGCCCCAGGGCCAGGTCATCATCGAACTCGCACAGGACTGGTCGCCGGAACATGCGGCGAACATCCGCACGCTGATCCGCGAGCATTACTTCGACGGGACCCAGGTCATCCGCGTCCAGGATAACTTCGTCACCCAGTGGGGCGACCCCGACGGCGACGACAAGAAGAAGGCCAAGAGCCTGGGCACCGCGAAAGAGACCCTGACTCCCGAGTTCACCCGCAAGCTGGGCGGCAAGGCCATCCCCTTCACCAAGCTGCCGGATGGGGATGTCTACGCGCCGGAAGTCGGCTTCTCCGACGGCTTCCCCGTGGCCCGTGACGCCAAGGCCGGCGAAGCGTGGATCACCCATTGCTACGGCACCGTGGGCGTGGCTCGCGACGTCGGCGCCGAGACCGGCAACGGCAGTTCACTCTACGCCATCATCGGCCAGGCCCCGCGTAACCTCGACCGCAACCTCGCCGTCGCCGGCAAGGTCATCAAGGGCATGGAATTCCTCGCCGCCTACCCGCGCGGTGGTGAGCCTATGGGTTTCTACGACAAGCCCGAGCAGCGCGTGACGATCAAGAGCGTGCGTCTCGCTGCGGATGTTCCGGAAGCCCAGCGTACGCCGATCCAGGTACTGCGCACCGACAGCAAGACCTTCGCCGCCGTGATCGAAGCCAAGCGCAATCGCAAGGACGATTTCTATACGCGTCCCGCCGGGAAGATCGACCTGTGCAATATCAGCGTGCCGGTGCGTGATCCTTCGAAGCCTGTCGCACCCTGATCGGCGATCCCGCGTCAGCGGGCCAGATATCAATCAGCGTCCGAACCCGCCGCCTTCTCGCTCACAATCTCCTCGCGTAACGCACGCAGCTTCGCCTTCAACGTCGCCTCGTTCTCTGGCCCCAAGCGGATCATGAACTTCTGCCCGACCGACAACTGCTCGAGTGACTGGTTGGCGTAAACGTAGCCGACTTTCTCCGGAAGCAGCTGTTGGTTGCCTTTCGGCTCCGGTGCGGCAAGCAGGTGGTCGATCACCTCGATGAGGCGATCGTTGAAATAGCCATTCGTACCAAGGTCACGGTACGCCTGCTGGAACAACGGATAGTTGCGTTTGTACCAGGTAGCCGCCGCCTTGGTATTCATACGATCGGCCACGTACATATACGTAGCGTACCGGTCGATGTTCTTCTTCGACGCAACGAAGTTGCCGTCGTCGGATACCACCTGGAGACGACCCGTCGGCGTACGCAAGGGCACGACGTTCATGCCGACGCTCTGCTTCGGCAGCGCGTCGATGGTGGAAACCATGCGCGAGATGATCGCTTCCGGACGCAGCAGCGACTTCAACGCGCCGTCGCTGGTCAGGGCCATCAGCCCGGCGAGGACATCGTCGTCGCTCTGGTCCAATGGCGGCAGCGCGGCGGTGGATCCGCCGGCAGGGCCGATGGGATGCTGCACGAGCGGCGCATCGTGCACGGTGGTCGACGTTGCGGACGCCACCGGACCGTTGGAGAAGGCCGGTGCGGTTATCGCATCGCGCGCCTGCTTTTCACGGTAGATGAAGATGCCGACCACGACCAGAATCGCCACGATCAGCAAACCCGCAACCCACTTCGAACCCGATGACTGACTGCTCAACGCACTCGCTCCTGCCAAAACCTAGCCCCATGGGACTACGAACGGCAGGTTTGGTTCAAGGTTGACCGGGAAACTGGTCCTCATCGATCACGTAGTCACGGAATCGACGACCGCCGACGAAGCCGAGGTCGAAACCGTAGACCAGACGTACCGCGAGGTTCGTATCCACGTGGCAATGAACGCGCGAGACCAGGTTTCGAGCCACATTCCGCGCGAGATTCTCATCATCGAGCCCGGTACCGCGTAATGACACCGTGGCGCTGGTGCAGGTGCGAGGCGTGCCTTCGACAGGTGTCCAGCGAATCCACGCAGCGCGCACCAACGGCGGACCCAGCGTAGGCAGCAGCGTCGCCGGTGCCGACGAGCTCGGCGCAAAAGCAACGTAGACAGGATATCCCGCCACGCTGATGGGTACGCCGATTACCACGAAGATTGCCGCGATGGCGAGGTGCGGTCGCCACAACGTCAGGCCGCTCAACGCCTGGCGCGACGCCCGGCCTCGCACGACGAATGCACCCGACGCCAGGTCATGCAGACCCTGACGGGTCGAGCGATTGAAAGCGAGCACGTAGAACGACGCTATCGCCAGCCCGCCCATGAGACCGCTGGCTGCACGCTCGTCATAGGAAGCATCGCTCATGACGACGATGGTGCCGCTGAACATGATCGGCGCCACGAGAACGGCGGCACGAAGGAACGATTTGGGTAACGGCACGACGCGGCCGGCCATGTCGACCACTCGAAGCCCGAGCGCTCGTTTTCCCGGCGTGGATGCGCCAAAGCTGCCGCTGTCGAGCAAGCCGAAATAGAGGGTGGCAACCACGAACCCGATCAGTCGATCCCAAAGGCCGAGCCACGCCAGCTGGTCGAACAGGAGCTGGCCAAGGATGTAGCCGCCTAGCGCCAGGATCACCCAGTCCACGGCAAAAGCAGCTAGCCGCCGCCAGAACCCCGCCAGCGGCACCCGTCGCTGCGGTGCCCCTGAAACATCGTCCATACCACCCCCTTGTATCCACCCATGATGCACTGGACCGACCGCTTGCGGGAAGGGCCACCCGGCACCTAGGCTGGTCTCGCCGGGCATCCCCCCATGGTCCGGCACCAGGGCACCACCCCATCGATAACGTCTGTAGGAGGAACCATGGCTTTCTCTGCACGGCAAGACGCTGCCCCGATCGCGGGCATCAATGTCACCCCGCTCGTCGACGTCCTTCTGGTCCTGTTGGTCATCTTCATGATCTCGGCACCGGTGATCGCCCATAAGGCGCGCGTGGACCTGCCATCGGCAGGCTCGCAACCGCCCGCGGCGATGCAGGAACCCATCGACATCACCATCGAACCCAACAGCATGACGTTCTGGAACCACGTATTGGTCACGGATGCTGCGCTGGCGACGCAGATGCAGATCCTCGGCTCGCGGGAAGGCGAGAAGCCGGCGATCCACATCGCCGCGTCGGACGATGCTTCTTACGAGGACGTGGCGAAGGTACTCGCCGAGGCGAAGGTCAACGGGCTCGCGAAGATCGACTTCGTGAACCGTTGACGGCACTCGGCTATTGTCGGCCCGGCGAAGCTTCGACGTCGCCGTACAGCTGCCCCGCAATCAATCGCTCGCTGGCTGCCAGCGAGCGATCCACCGAATTCTCCGCGATGCGAATGCATTCATCCATTGCGCGTCGCCATGCTTCGCCATCTCCGGCCAGATGCGCGCGCCACGCAGCGCACCTGGCGGCTAATGGTGAGTCGCCCCACCGCGAGAGCCGAAGCGCATCGGGGGTCGGCAGCCGGGTAGCGTCGCGATCCGTGACAGCCGCCGCGAACGCGATCTCGGAACGCGTCACGTCGACCAACTCGGCAAACGCAGACTTCGCGTATCGGTGCTCGGGAATCAACGTGTCGATCCGGTGCCCGAGGTCGGTCACCCGCGTCCACTCACCGCGTTGTTGGTGCCGCTTCAACGCATACCAGGTGCCGCTTACCGATTCGTCCAGAAGGATGTCGAGGTCCTCCGGACCTAATGCCGAGATCGGTGTGCCGCGCAGCACGCGGGACAATGCAAGCGGTCGAGCCATCCACGCTTCCGCTGGCGGATGCTTCCACCAGCGCCATGCCATGACGCCGCCAGACTCGAGGACCGGACTGGCCGGGATCAAGGAATTCGGGAACAGGCTCGACACCGGGATCAGGAGCGCGGCAGCAAGCCCGGCCATGGACCAGCGTTCGACATACGTGTGAAGCAGCGGAATGGTCGACGCCACGAGAGTGGCAAGGGCGACCGTCGCCACGGCACCTCCCAGGGCGAAGCGGATCATCGGCATGCGAAGAGGCCGGGATGGGTCGGGCAGTGCGTGCACATAGCCGGCCGGAAGCGGGTGGATATAGTGTTTCCACCGAACGTGCCAACCTTTCCTCCGCGGCACTACGTCCACGGGGCCAATCCGCATGACGGCGACGACCATTCCCGATCGGCGTGCGGCCACATAGCGGCCCGACTCGTAAGCTATCCGACCGATAGGAATTGCGACCATCAGTGTCGGGAAAAAATAGACCCACGCCACGCCACCTACGGCCGCGACATCGCACAGATAGCCTGCACTGAATAGCACACATGCCACGACACGCCCCGCGCTAGCGCCAAAGCGAAGCCATGCCGGTGACGGCGACCATTCCGTACGGGGCTCATTGCCCTCTCGATCGTTTCCGTCCATGTTTCGCCTCCCCTGGCTCCGCATCAGCGCCTCCTACGAAGCTTCGTACGAGGACACAACTCACGTCAACCTCTCATGGGGCGGCGGAGAGTCTGGCAGCCATGGGCGCGTCGATCAGGCAGGTCGACGGCGTCGCTTCCATGTCGATATGCAAGACACCCTCTGGATTCGGCGCGTGGTACCACAGCGCACCGGCCACGCACGGCGTCCGCGTCGGCACTTCACCCATAACGGCTCGCCACGTCCGCAAGGCCATCAGGGCCGTCATCGCCTGGCCGGGGTGTTCACCATCCGCATGCGTCCAGGCGGCGTCTGGATAGGTCTCCATGAGTAGCCTGCGTGTCTCGCTGAGTTCAATGAGCGGGATGCCCGCAAGCGCAGCGATGCGACGCTCTCCCCTTACCTCCCCCTCGCTTATCTCGCGGCTCGCTCGCTGCCACGTACCGAGGTAATACACGCGGGCCCCGGCCGCCCGTGCGTCGTTTGCCAGAGCAACCGTGGCCCGATCCGTAAGTTCAAATGCCGCCATTCGCTTTTCGCATCCCGGCGTACATGTCGCGTTGCCGCCACGCTCTTGCAGAATCACGTCCGTGTAGCCCCCCGTTGCCAGCGCATGCATGACCACGGGGTCGTGGTCGTAGTCCTCGAGCGAGGCGCCGGCGCGGGCGATCATGTCGACGCCCACGTGCACGCTGGCGGAAGCGAGCGACCCAAAGGCCGAAGGCAGGTTATTGACGTAGGTCAGGCTGTTGCCAATGAAGAGCACGCGATGCCCGCCTGCTGGAGCCGCAACCGCAACCGCAGGCTTCTTCGGCGAATAGGCACGACGCAGGGCGAACTTCTCGGATGCGAGGTAAATGGTGTCATGGTGTTGTTCGGGGCGCGGCACGTCGATCCAGTCGAGGCCCTTCGGCGCGTCGGCCTTCAGCACATCGGCGAGCTTCGCCACGTTCGGCGCAATGTTGTCTTCGTCCGCCGAGGTCAGGAAAAGATGCCGTTCGCCCTGCGGTTGGTTCTTGAGAAGGGCGGGCGCCTCTCGAACCAGCGAGCCGTCATTCCACCAGAGGCTGGGACTGATCGCGATGACCGTATCGAACAAATCAGGTTCACGCAGGAAGCTCTCTACTGAGAACAGCCCCGCGAGCGATTCGCCAATGATGCCGCGATGGGCATTGACCCTGTAGCGGCGGCCGATCTCCGGAATGAGCTGCTTCGCGATGAACGCACGAAAGACCGACGAGCCCCCGACGCGCGGCGCGATGGCCTTGTCGGAGGCGACCGTCGTCGGCCCCGTCATGTCACGCCGCCGTTCGGTGTTCTCGATGCCGACAAGGATCAGTGGCTGGATTTCGCCGGCGCGGATTCCCTCGTCGAGCGCTTTCGCCACATGCGGGAAGTCTTCCTGAAGGCCACCGTCGGGCATGTAGAGGACGGGGTAGCGGTCGGTCGATGTGTCGTAGCCGGGGGGTTTGTAGACGTTGAGGTGGCGGGTTTCGGCGGGGGCTGTGGTGGTTAGGGTGAAGGTGTCGTGGGGCGGGGTTTGGGCGCGGGCGGTCAGCGACGCGATGGAAAGCGCCAGGGCCAGAAGCGTGGCCCTGGCGCGAGCACCCATCGCCGATGAATCGGCTCCTACAGATGATCGCACCATCCGCCTTACATGTTGCGGCGGTATTCGCCGCCGACGTCGTAGAGGGCGTGGCTGATCTGCCCGAGGGAGTTGTTCTTCACCGCGTCCATCAGCTGTTCGAACACGTTGCGACGCTCGCGCGCGGTTTTCTGCAGGGTGCGCAGGCTTTCCGGGGCGAGGCTGTTGCGGGCGCGGCCGTAGAGCAGCACGTTGTCGATCTGCTGGCCCTTCTCTTCTTCCGTGGAACGGATGAGTTCGATCTCGGTGGAGATCTCGCCGCCGTGATCCTTGGGCAGGAAGGTGTTGACGCCGATGAGTGGAAGCGAGCCGTCGTGTTTCTTGTGCTCGTAGTACATCGACTCTTCCTGGATCTTGCCGCGCTGGTACATGGTGTCCATGGCGCCGAGCACGCCACCGCGCTCGCTGATCGCCTCGAATTCCTTGTAGACCGCTTCTTCGACCAGGTCGGTCAGCTCGTCGACCACGTAGCTACCCTGCCAGGGGTTCTCATTGAAATTGAGGCCGAGCTCACGGTTGATGATGAGCTGGATGGCAACGGCACGACGCACGCTCTCTTCCGTCGGCGTGGTGATCGCCTCGTCGTACGCGTTGGTGTGCAGGCTGTTGCAGTTGTCGAACAGCGCGTACAGCGCCTGCAACGTGGTGCGGATGTCGTTGAACTGGATTTCCTGCGCGTGCAGCGAGCGGCCGGAGGTCTGAATGTGATACTTCAGCATCTGGCTGCGTGCGCTGGCACCGTAGCGCTCGCGCATGGCGCGGGCCCAGATGCGACGGGCCACGCGACCGATCACCGTGTATTCCGGGTCCATGCCGTTGGAGAAGAAGAACGACAGGTTCGCCGCGAAGTCGTCGACCTTCATGCCGCGTGCGAGGTAGTACTCGACAATGGTGAAGCCGTTCGACAGCGTGAAGGCGAGCTGGCTGATCGGGTTCGCACCGGCTTCGGCGATGTGATACCCGGAGATCGACACCGAGTAGAAGTTGCGCACCTTGTGGTCGACGAAGTACTGCTGGATGTCGCCCATCATGCGCAGGGCGAATTCCGTGCTGAAGATGCAGGTGTTCTGCGCCTGGTCTTCCTTGAGGATGTCCGCCTGTACGGTGCCGCGCACGTTGGCCAGGGTGAACGTCTTGATACGCGCGTAGGTTTCCGCGTCGACCACTTCCTCACCCGAGATACCGAGCAGGCCGAGGCCGAGACCGTTGTTGCCCTCGGGCAAGCCGCCGGTATACGTCGGGCGGTTGCCGTCCGGATACAGCTGCGCGATACGTGCCTTGGCGGCATCCCAACGGGATGGCTCCTCGTTGAGGTACTTCTCGACGTTCTGGTCGATCGCCGTGTTCATGAACATGGCGAGGATGATCGGCGCGGGGCCGTTGATCGTCATGGACACGGACGTGGACGGTGCCGACAGGTCGAAGCCGGAATACAGCTTCTTCATGTCGTCGAGCGTGGCGATGGAAACGCCTGAATTACCGATCTTGCCGTAGATATCCGGGCGCGGTGCCGGATCTTCGCCGTACAGCGTGACCGAGTCGAACGCCGTGGACAGGCGTGCGGCGGCACCACCCAGCGAGAGGTAATGAAAACGACGGTTAGTACGTTCCGGAGTGCCCTCGCCCGCGAACATGCGGGTGGGGTCCTCGCCTGCGCGGCGATACGGGAACACGCCGCCGGTGTACGGGTAGTAGCCCGGAAGGTTCTCGCGCATGAGGAAGGAGAGCAGCTCGCCCCAGTCCTTCGTCTTCGGCGGCGACACCTTGGGAATCTTCTGATGGCTAAGCGAGGTACGGTAGTTTTCGACGCGGATGACCTTATCGCGCACCTGGTATTCGGTGAACTCGTCAGTGACCGAGGCGTAGCGTGACGGCCACTCGCGCAGCAGGGCGATGGCTTCGCTGGTCAGCTCGCGCACGGCTTCGTTGTAGCGCTGGCGGAGGGTCGACAAGGAGCGGTCACCCTCCACGCTCAACGCATCGTGGTCGTAAAGATCGAACGCACGCGGCAAGGCTGCGTCGCCGATGTCCTTCAACGATTCAAAGTAATGCTGGGCCTTGCTCGCCGCCTCGGCCTGCTTCGCAATGCCGCTGTTTACGCCACGGCCCTGCTCGGCGATCTCGGCGAGATAACGCACGCGGTTACCGGGAATCAGCACGGTGGCGCGCGGCTCGCGCAGCGTCGTGTCGATATCCGGCGTCCACGCAGCCTCGGGCAGCGAGAGCTTGCCGCGCATCAGGCGACAGAGATTGGCGAACATCCAGGTGACACCCGGATCGTTGAACTGGCTGGCGATGGTCGGATAGACCGGAACGTTCTCATCGGCCAGCTGGAACGCGACACGGTTGCGCTTCCACTGTTTGCGTACGTCGCGCAGCGCATCTTCGGCGCCGCGCTTGTCGAACTTGTTGAGCACCACGAGCTCGGCGAAGTCGAGCATGTCGATCTTCTCGAGCTGGCTCGCCGCGCCGTATTCGCTGGTCATCACATAGACCGGGAAATCGACGAGGTCGACGATCTCCGAGTCGCTCTGGCCGATACCGGCGGTCTCGACGATCACCAGGTCGTACGCCTGCGACTTCAGGAAGTCGATGCAGTCGTGCAGGACGATGGACGTCGCCGCGTGCTGGCGGCGGGTGGCCATGGAGCGCATGTACACGCGCGGGCTGCGCAGCGAATTCATGCGGATGCGATCGCCCAGCAAGGCACCGCCGCTACGGCGACGCGTCGGATCCACGGCAAGCACGGCAATGCGGATCTGCGGAAACGCGTGCAGGAAACGCAGCAGCAGCTCGTCGACCACGCTGGATTTGCCGGCGCCGCCGGTGCCGGTCAGGCCAAGGACGGGTGTCTTATTGCCAGCCAGCTGCCATTCCTTGCGCAGGCGGGCGAGCTCGGTTTCCGGGAGGAGGTCCTCCTCGATCGCCGAGAGCATGGCGCCAATGGAGATTTCATCCTCGACGGACGCTGATACCGGCACCGCTTCCACGCGCTGGCTGGTCGCGGCACGCGTGCGCGACATCACGTCTTCGATCATCTCGGTCAGGCCGAGCTTCATGCCGTCGTTCGGATGGTAGATACGCTCCACGCCATAGGCCTGGAGTTCGCGGATTTCTTCCGGCGTGATCGTGCCGCCGCCGCCGCCGAACACACGAATATGGCCGGCGCCACGCTCGCGCAGCATGTCGACCATGTACTTGAAGTACTCCACGTGGCCGCCCTGGTAGGACGACAAGGCGATGGCGTCGGCATCCTCCTGCAGGGCCGCACGCACCACGTCTTCCACCGAGCGGTTATGCCCCAGGTGAATCACCTCGGCGCCCTGGCTCTGGATGATGCGACGCATGATGTTGATCGCTGCGTCGTGTCCGTCGAACAGGCTCGCCGCTGTGACGAAGCGCAACGGCGTCCCCTCCGCGTCGGTATGGCTGGCGGGAATGTGCTTGGGCTGCGAGCTCATGGAAACTCCGGGGGAAGATCGAATGCGGTGGGGAACCGCCCAATTCTAACGCCGGGGGCGACGCGGGCCCTGCTGCAGTGCAGCGAACCCGCCCGCTTGTCAGCTCACGCCAGTCCGGCGGAGTACGTGCTCGCACGGTGCGTCGTGATGCCCGCCCGCTGCTCGTGCCCGAGCGGAAGTTCCGAGTTCACGATAAACACCTGCGGCCGCGTATTGGGGCCGGTGAGCTGCATCAGCACCCGTTCGCCGAGACTGCCCTCGTGATGCCGGATTTCGTTGGCCAGCGTGGCCGACATCGGCGGCTCGGCCGCTTGTTCAGGGTCGTCCCACAGATCGCCGACGCGATGGAAATGCTCCTGGTCGATCTCGACCCACACACCGATGTGATAGTCGTCCTTGCGCCCCTGCACGGGTAACGGCAGGGTCGCCCTCAGGAAGAAGCGTTCGTCGTCGATCACGCAGGCATCGTCGCTCTCGTAGACATCGAGCGAGCGTTCGTCGTTGGGCATGTCGAAAATGGCATCGGGCCGGCCGTAGCTGAGTTCCAGCTCGTCTTCCTCGTGCGTCGCTCCACAGATCGCGCAGGTAGCTGTCATGGGACCGCTCCGTGAGGTAGACGCCGATGGTAGCTCAGCTGACCGCGGCGCCACCGAGAAAGGCGAGCGCCGCCGTCATGACACCTTCATCGTCGACGATACGGCGATGCCCCAGCCGCCGCGTCTTCAGCAAAACGGCTCCCGGCCACAGGCGAGCATACAGTTCACCCTCCTCCACCGGTACGTCGCGGTCCGCCATGTCATGAATGATCAGCGCGGGTTGCGTGCGTTGCGGCGCGTGCCTGCCCACGTGCAGGGCCTCGATGGTTATCCCCGTGCGCGCCGCCAGCACACGATGCAGCGGTTCGCGAAGATGCTCCGCGAGGCGCACGAAGCGGGCGAAGCGACGTGTTGCCGCCATCGGGTCCGCCGCCGGCGCGATCAGCACCACGCGCTTCGCGCTCCAGCCCTCGCCCAGTGCCAGGGTGACCGCCGCCCCACCCAGTGAATGCGCGACCACCCCTTCCGCATCCCCATAGTGGCGGCCGATCGCCGCCACGGTGCGGGCAAAGTCCGGCAGGGTGCACAGTGTCCCGCCGCTCTGTCCGTGCCCCGGTTGGTCGAAGGAAACCGCCGCCCAGCCCCGGGCAAGAAGCTGCGGCGCCCAGTTCTCCCAACGCAGGCCCAGGCTCGACCAACCATGCGCCAGCAGCACATAAGGCTGGGTGGACGGGTCTCCCCAGACGTAAGTGGCAATGGAGTGGCCAGCAACCTCGACGCTCTCCTGTCGAGCCGACATCGAGACCACCGCATGCGCGGCCCGCTGGCGACTGCTCAGCAGCGGTGTCTGGAAAACCCGGGCGGCGTGAGCCACCGTGCGGACCGGCGCCACGCGGCTACCGAAACGGTAGGCCACACGGATGCCCAGCAGGGTGGCGACAGTGCGCACGCCGAAACGGCGGGGTGGCTTCATGGGCAGGGGGACCAGATAGCTTGAGGAGAGGGGTAAGCTTTCGCGAAGCTGAATACTACCGCGCGGGGCCGGTCAACCCGTCGCAAGGAAACCGCGTTCTGGCGCACGAATCCGCATTCGCGGACGTCCCGAGGAGAGATCGCATATGACGACCCTGACCCGCAAACTCGTTGCCCTGGCGGCCCTTGGCCTGGCCGCGGGTGCCGCAAGTTACACCCCGCCCGCCGCCGCAAGGGAATACGTAGAGGTCACCGTCGGCACCCGTCCGCCACCGCCGCGCTTCGAGCGCGTCCCGCCGCCGCGCGCCGGATACGCCTGGGCACCCGGTTACTGGAACTGGTACGGCGGCCGCTACGTCTGGGTCGGTGGCCGCTGGAACGCCTACCGCCCGGGTTACGTCTACCGCCCGCCGGTCTGGCGTCCTTATGGCCGGGGCTATCGCATCCAGCGTGAGACCTGGGTCCGGGACCCGCATTGGCACCGCTGAAACGCCCGGTTGCTGCGCCGCACCTACACGGACGCCAACAACGGTTTAAACTAGGTAGCTGACACGACATCTCGCCCCCGCCCACCGGCCGGGGCGATTTTTTTGGACGGTCCTTATCGACTCGTGATCCCCATCACGGGTCTTCACCTAGAAGCGCGGTGCTGCTGCCGCTTGTAACTGGAGTTTGCGTTCGATGATTTTCGAAACCATCGCCAACACGGGCCACGAAGAAGTCGTCTTCTGCCATAACAAAGACGCCGGCCTGAAGGCCATCATCGCGATCCACAATACGGTGCTCGGCCCGTCGCTGGGCGGCCTGCGCATGTGGCCGTACAAGACCGAGCAGGATGCGGTCAACGACGTGCTCCGCCTGTCGCGCGGCATGACCTACAAGAATGCGGTGGCCGGCCTGAACCTGGGTGGCGGCAAGGCCGTGATCATCGGCGATCCCTCCAAGGACAAGTCCGAAGCGCTGTTCCGCGCCTTCGGCCGTTTCGTCAATTCGCTCAACGGCCGTTACATCACGGCTGAAGACGTCGGTATCGACGTCAACGACATGGAATACGTCTACCGTGAAACCGAGTACGTCACCGGCGTGCACCAGGTCCACGGCGGTTCGGGCGATCCCTCGCCGTTCACCGCGTTCGGTACGCTGCAGGGTCTGATGGCCGCGCTGCAGACCAAGTACGGCAACGAAGACGTGGGCAAGTACAGCTACGCTGTGCAGGGCTGTGGCCACGTGGGCAGCGAGTTCATCAAGCTGCTTCGCGAGCAGGGCGCCAAGGTGTTCGTCACCGACATCAACAAGGACGCTGTCCAGCGCTGCGTCGACGAACTCGGCTGCGAAGCCGTCGGCCTCGACGAAATCTACGACGTCGATGCCGACGTCTACAGCCCCTGCGCTCTGGGCGGCACGATCAACGAGCAGACCATCGATCGCATCAAGGCGAAGATCATCTGCGGTGCGGCCAACAACCAGCTGGCCACCGACGCGATCGGCGACGAACTCGCCCGCCGCGGCGTGATCTACGCACCGGACTATGCCGTCAACGCCGGCGGCGTGATGAACGTCTCGCTGGAAATCGACGGCTACAACCGCGAGCGCGCCATGCGCATGATGCGCACGATCTACTACAACGTCGGTCGCATCTTCGAGATCTCCGCCCGCGACAACATCCCGACCTACAAGGCCGCGGATCGCATGGCGGAAGAGCGTATCAGCGCGATCGGCAAGATCCGCCTGCCGCACATGGGCAACGGCGCGCCGCGCTTCCAGGGTCGTATGCGCGGGCAGTAATCGCTACGCGTAATGGGCAACAAGAAAGCCGCCGGAGTGATCCGGCGGCTTTTTTTTCGATTTGGAACACCCGCACCCCTCAGGAATAACCACGGAGCGGCGAGGGGTTCGCCGACGGCAGGTGGGGAGAAGCTCCGACAGCACGTCATGGGGGCGGAACGGAGACTGGGCACGCCCGTTAGGGCACCACCTCCCGACGTAAAGGATTACCCATGAAGTGTTTCATCCCCTGCGCCGCCCTGCTGCTCGCGCTCATCCCTGTCGCATCGTTTGCCGCATCCGATGCAGTCGCGTCATACACCGATCACAACCTCGTGGTCGAGAAAGGCGGCTCCAGCCGTTTCGTCGCCATTGAGCCCATCTACGCGGAGCTTTCGGAAACCTGTAGTGCAAAGGGCGGTTCCATCGAAAGCATCCAGTACGAGTTCACCGACCTGTGGGGCGGCTCGCATCCGCTCACGCGCGTAAAGGCAACCGCCGTGTGCCGCGTGACAGATAACTACTAAGCACCCGTCGTTGCGAGAGAAGGCAGCACGAACGAGCTACCTTCTCTCGCTCACTCGACAAGCACTACGCAAAACAGGCAACGGAAGGATCATCGGCGTGATTCAGCGGTTTTTTTAGATGGCATGCCTACAACGTTCGGCCGACCTGCCCCGCAGCCAGACGACGACACGCCGGCGTACGATGAAACCGGCGATACGTCCGGCGGCTTTCGACGCCATGGATGCGCGATCGCCGCAGAGAACATGCTGAGGTAAGTGTCATGTCGGATCGCGAGAACGGGAAGGTCAAGTGGTTCAACGACGCCAAGGGATTCGGTTTCATCGAGCGCGAAAGCGGCTCCGATGTATTCGTTCATTTCAAGGACATTCTGGGGAGCGGATTCAAGTCCCTGGCCGAGGGCGAAAAGGTCTCATTCAAGGTCAAACAGGGTCAGAAGGGCCTGCAGGCGGAGGAAGTCCAGAAGATCTGAACAGGGAGGGCACGCATCCGTGCGCTCCGCTTCTCATCCATCACAGGATCGTTGGAGGATGCGAATCATGAAGAAGGACGAACAACGCGAGTCCGAAGCCGGCATTGGCGGTGTTGCCTTGTGGCCACTTTTCTACTTCGAAGCAGAGGCCAGGGTCGCTGCTCGTGAGAAGCAACGGCGGCCTCGCCTACGGGTCGGGCTCAAGGCAGCCGACCGGGTGTCATTCGATATCGGAGACGGCGTGGATGGGCCGCCGTACGCGACTAACGTGCGTGTGATCGAGCCAGACTGATGCCGGCCCCGATCCGACCTTAGCGAGCGGCGGCCACCAGCACCGGCTGCGCGACGTGGTTCGCCGGCGAAGCGACGAAGGCGCCGAGCATCAGCAGGCAGGTCAGGGCACCGGCGACGAAGAAGGTCTTCAGCATGGCGGTTTCGAATTTCATGGTCGTTCTCCTTGGACGATGAATGAGGCGGGGTCGTAATTACCGATGCATCGGGCGTGCCAATGGCCGGAATGGCCCGCAGGGCGCATTCCTGTGCGGTTTTCGCCGCACACATCCAAGCCGCATCCCTGTCCGCGGACGCCAGCTCGGGCGTCCGGAAGGGTGTCCGCCAGCCGGCGCAGCCCTGCGACGATCTGCTACACTTCGGTCACCCCGGGCTGTCTTGTAAGGCTTTGCCTACATGGAGCTTTTGGGTCAAGGGGGACGCCGTTCGCGGCGGCGACAAACCAGACTTTCCGATCACGACTTTCGTCGCCTCGATGACGGGGTAGTCACTCTTGTGCCTGTAAGGGTGACACCCACGATTCGAGGATGAAATGGACTTACCGAGCTTATGAGCGCGATCCCAGCCGAAACCTTCACCTTCGACGACGTGCTCGCGCGTTTGCGGTCCGTGCTGCACGAGACCTTCGAGATCGACCCCGCAAAGGTCACTCCCGAGGCCAATCTGTTCACCGACCTCGAACTGGACAGCATCGACGCCATCGATCTGGCGATCCAGGTGCAGGACATGACCGGCACCCGGATCAAGCCCGAGGACTTCAAGAGCGTTCGCACCGTGGGCGACGTGGTCGCCACCGTGCAGACCCTCGTCGCCCGCTGAGGCACCGATGGCGGGCAGGCCCGGACCGCGCGACTCCGCGGCGCGATCCTTCGCGCCTTGCGCGGTTGTCCCGATCTACAACCATGGCAAGACCATTGCGGCGACCGCCAACGCGCTTGCCGGGCATGGCTTGCCCGTTCTGATCGTCGACGACGGCTCCGACACGGCGACGCGCGACATCCTCGACGCCCTGGTGGCCGGCCGCGACGACCTGCGGCTGATCCGCCTGGCCGCCAACGGTGGCAAGGGTGCGGCCCTTAGCGCCGGCTTCCTTGCCGCCCACGAGGCCGGTTACAGCCACGTCCTGCAGATCGATGCCGACGGGCAGCACGACACCGCCGACGTGCCGCGCTTTCTCGCCGAAGCGAAAGCCGCGCCGGACGCCATGGTCTGCGGCCGTCCCATCTATGACGACTCCGTACCCCGTGCCCGCCTCTACGGCCGATACCTGACGCATGCCTGCGTATGGGTCGAGACGCTGTCGTTCGACATTCAGGATTCGATGTGCGGCTACCGGCTCTACCCCCTGGATGCCACGCGCGCCGAGATCGCGCGAAAGCCGCTGCCGACCCGCATGGACTTCGACACCGAAATCGCCGTGCGCCTTTTCTGGCGGGGCGTACCCGTGCGTAACCTGCCCACACGCGTGATCTACCCGGAAAACGGCCTCTCGCATTTCCGTATGTGGCGCGACAACGCGCGGATTACCGCGATGCATACGCGCCTGCTTCTGGGCATGCTGCCCCGTGCGCCGCGCCTCATTCTTCGCAAGCTCAAGAGCGAGACCCACTGATGCGTCGACTTATCACTTTTTTCGCCCTGCTTTGCGCGTTCGCCGCGCACGCACAATCGCCTGCCCTGACCGACGACGTGCTGGGCCATCTGGCAAAGCACCCACAGGTACGCGCCGAATTCACCCAGAGCCGCGAGAACCCGGCGCTCGCCGAACCGCAACTCAGCCACGGCGACCTGATCTTCGTCATCGGCCACGGCATGGTCTGGCATACCCGCGATCCGTTCGAGGACACACTGGTCTTCACCTCGGGCGATACGTCGCGGTTGAACGCGCAGGGCAAGCTCGAGCGCGTCCGTGACGGCAATCGTGGCGTGAGCCAGGTCTCCGGCATGCTGCAGTCGCTGCTCGCGGGCAAGTCCGACGATGCCGCCCGTCAGTTCACCATCAGTGCGGATGGCACACCCGAGCACTGGACGCTGCACTTCGTGCCACGCCAGGCGCGCGTGGCGAAAGTGCTTGCCGGCATCACCCTCAAGGGCGACGCGTTCCTGCAGTCGATCGAAGTAAACCTCGCCAGTGGCGAGCGCACGCTCATCACCTTCGCCAATACGCGCGATGCGGGCTCGCTCACGCCGGTCGAATCCACGGTGCTCGGCATTCCATGAAGTCGCTTTCGACCACGCAGCGCGCTGGCCTGTTCGCATTCGCGTCGCTGGTCGTCTGCCTGCTTTGTGCGTGGCTGCTGTTCGGCCGGGGCACGTCGCCCTTACAGACCGATGTACTCACGTTGCTTCCCGCGACGGAACGCCACCCCCTTGCCGAGGACGCCGTGGAGCGGCTGGCCCGGGCCAGCGGCGATCGCATGGTGCTGCTCGTCCACCACAAGGACGACGACGCGGCCAAGGACGCCGCGCGTGAGCTCGGCGCTGCGTTGGCCGCGGATCCCGTGTTCGCCTCCGTGATCGCGGAGCTGCCGCCGTTCGACCTCGACCAACTGGTCACGCCTTTCCTGCCGTTCCGCTTCCACTTGCTGACGCCGGAAGACCGGGCCGCGCTCACGACATCGGGCTTCGACCCGGTGGACGCCCTGAAACGCCGTCTCAACCAGCCGTTCGGCGCCAATGTCGGCGCGAAGCTCACCGACGATCCGTTCGGCTGGATGCAGCACTGGCTCGACCGCCAGCCGTGGAACCGCTCCGCCCTCGTACCCGAGGACGATATGCTCACCGCCCATCGCGACGATGGCAGCTACGTGCTGGTCATCGCCACGCTGAAGGGCTCGTCGTACGACGACGTCGTTCAGCGCCAGGCGCTGGCAACACTGGAACGTGCGGAGACCGCGATGGTCGCCAGGCATCCGGGTACTGCGCTCCTGCGCACCGGCGCCATCTTCTATGCGGCGTCTGCCCGCGCAGGCGCCGAGCACGATACGCATGTCGTCGGCATCGCTTCCACCGTCGGCATCGCGCTGCTGTTGCTGCTGGTTTTCCGATCGCTCCGACCGCTGTTGATCGCCTTTGTCTCCACGGCGCTCGGCGTGATCGGCGCCATCGCCACTACCGTGCTGGTGTTCGGCCAGCTGCACCTGCTGACCCTGGTGTTCGGGGCAGCGCTGCTCGGCGAAGCGGTGGATTATTCGATCCAGTACCTCTGCGCCCGTGCGAATGCCGGCGCCGACTGGCATGCCGAGCGCGGCGTGCGACAGGTGCGCCCGGCGCTATTGCTCGCGCTGGCCACGTCCCTGCTTGGCTATTCACTGCTGGCCGTCGTCCCGTTCCCGTTCCTGCGCCAGATGGCTGTCTTCGCCATCGCCGGCATGGCCATCGCCTGCGCCAGCGTGTTCTGGTTGCTGCCGGCGCTGGCCCAGAAGCCTGCCCGTGCGCCGCTCTCGCCCTCCCTCGTTCGGCTCGCACTCGGCTGGCAGCGCATTGCCTCGGGGCGTCGCGCGCTGCTCGGCGTCGCGGTGCTGTGTGTCGTCGCCGTTCCAGGCTGGCTGCGCCTGGGCCACGATGACGATATTCACCTGCTCATCTCGCCGCCCAAGGCGCTTGAGGCCCAAACGGCGACGATCCGCGAAGTCGCCGGCTTTGGCGGCGGCAGTCAGTTCTGGCTGGTCGAGGGTGCCAACGCGGAAGAAGTGCTCCAGCGCGAGGAAGCGCTCACCGACCGGCTCCAGACCTGGGTGGCGGACGGCAAGCTCGGCGGCTGGACCGGCATCAGCGCCATGCTGCCTTCGGCACATCGGCAGGCGGCGAACATCGCGGCACTCGAGCCGCTGTTTACACCACGCGAACGCATGAGTGAATGGCTGGGTCAGGCGGGATTCCGCGCCGAAGGCAGCGCCGGCTTCGTAGCCGCTTATCCTGGCCGTGCCTTCACGATCGACGACTGGCTGGCCATGCCCGCCTATACGCCGTTCCGTTACCTGTGGATGAGTGGCGGCAAACACGGCGTCGGCAGCATCGTCGTGCCCCAGGGCCAGGACGATGCGGACCTGCTCCGCACCGCGTCCGATGGTTTGCCAGGCGTTTCGCTGGTCGACAAGCCGGCGAGCATCACGGCGCTGTTCGGCCGTTATCGTGGCTATGCGGATGTCTGGCTCGGCGGCGCACTGGCCCTGGTCGGCCTCGCCTTCGTCTGGCGCTACGGTCTGCGCTCCGCGTGGCGCGTCCTGTTGCCGCCAGCCGCCGGCATCGTGCTCAGCGTGGCCGCACTCGGCTACCTCGGCGAACCGCTTACGCTGTTCCACGTCATGGCACTGATGCTGGTGCTCGGCGTCGGCGCCAACTACGCGGTCTTCCTGCGCGAAGGCGAACCACACGTCGCCCACCTCCCGGGCGCGGCTTACGCCGGCGTGCTGCTCTCGGCGGTCACCGCCCTGCTCTCCTTCGGCCTGCTCGCGCTCAGCACGATGCCGGCCCTGCGACATTTTGGCCTTACCCTGCTCCTCGGGATCGGCTTCACCGCGCTACTCGCGCCGGTGAGCGTCCCCGCACCGAAGAATCGAACCGCATGAACAACGCAGAACACGTTACCGGAGGTCGCGCGATGAAGCGCGTCGTTGTCACGGGCATGGGCGGCATCACGCCACTCGGCGACGACTGGGCCACCATCGAGGCGCGCCTGCGCCAGTTCCGCAATGCCGTGCGTCGCATGCACGAGTGGGATTACTTCGATGCGCTGAACGGACGCCTCGGTTGCCCCGTCGACGATTTCAGGATCCCGTCGACGTGGTCGCGCAAGCACGTGCGCTCGATGGGACGCGTGGCCCAGCTCGCCGTTGCCGCGAGCGAGCGCGCCCTCGACGACGCCGGCCTGCTCGGCAACACCGAGATCACTGACGGGCGCATGGGCGTCGCCTATGGGTCGTCGGGCGGCAGCATCGAGCCGGCGAAGACCATCGGGCGCATGCTCGAAACCGGTTCCATGCAGGGCGTAACCGCGACCAGCTACATCCAGATGATGGCGCACACGACGGCGGTGAACGTCGGCGTGTTCTTCGGGTTGAAGGGCCGCATCATCACCACATCCAGCGCGTGCACCTCCGGCAGCCAGGCCATCGGTTACGGCTACGAAGCGATCCAGCAGGGCAAGCAGACGCTGATGGTGTGCGGCGGAGCCGAAGAGCTGTCCGGCCCCGGCGCCGCCGTGTTCGACACGCTGTTCGCGACGAGCACCCGCAACGACACACCCCAGGTGACGCCGCGCCCGTTCGACGCCAAGCGCGACGGCCTCGTCGTCGGCGAAGGGGCGACGACGCTGATCCTCGAGGAGTACGAGCACGCGGTGGCCCGAGGCGCGCGCATCTACGCGGAGATCGTCGGCTTCGGTACCAACTCGGACGGCCAGCACATCACCCAACCCACGCGCGGGACCATGGCCGCCGCCATGCGCATGGCCCTTGCCGACGCCGACCTGGCGCCCGACGCCATCGGCTACGTCAGCGCGCACGGCACCGCGACCGATCGCGGTGATGTGGCGGAAAGCCACGCCACGGCGGACGTGCTGGGCACTGGCGTTCCCATCAGCTCGATGAAGAGCTACGTGGGCCACACGCTCGGCGCCTGTGGTGCGCTCGAAGCCTGGTGGGCGATCGAAATGATGCGCGGTGGCTGGTTCGCGCCGACGATAAACCTCGAGACGCCGGATCCGGAATGCGCCGCGCTGGACTATCTCACCGGCGAGGGCCGCGATATCCGTACCCGCTACGTCATGAACAACAACTTTGCCTTCGGTGGCATCAATACGTCGTTGATCTTCAAGGCAGTCGGCTGATGAGGCGCGTCGTGGTCACCGGCATGGGCGCTGTGTCCTGCCTCGGGCCGGACCGCCATGCCCTGTTCGACGGCCTGCGCGCTGGCCGTGCAGGCTTTCGCGACATGCCGGATTTCGCCGCGCTGGGCATGCGCTGCCGTGTTGCGGCGCCCGCCGATACCGACACGCTCGAGCCGCCGCACCGCAAGCTGCGTCGCTACCTGCCGCAGGCGGCGGAGTACGCGTGGCACGCTACCCGCGAAGCGCTGCAGGAAGCCGGACTCGATGAGGCGCGTATCGGCGAGCGCGATGTCGGCATCCTCATGGGCGCTTCAGCCGCCCTCTCTGAATACGAAGCGGGCCTGGACATGTTCCACGCTCGCGGTATCTCGCGACTGTCGCCGTTCATCGTGCCGCGGAGCATGGGCAGTGCGGTGGCGGCGACACTTACCCACGCCTTCGGCTTCGGCGGCCGCGCCTTCACCATCAGCTCGGCCTGCACGAGTGCGACGCACGCTATCGGCCAGGCGATGGAACTGATCCAGCTCGGGCGGCAGGAAATCGTCGTCTGCGGCGGCGCCGAGGAGCTGCACGACAAGGCCGCGATGTGCTTCGACGTGATGAATGCCTTGTCGACGACAAGCGTGGCGGGTGAGCGCGTGGCCTGCCCTTACGATGCCGATCGCGACGGCATCGTGCTAGGCGGTGGCGCCGGCGTGCTGGTGCTCGAGTCGCTCGACCATGCGAACGCGCGCGGCGCACGCATCCTCGCCGAACTCGTGGGTTACGGCGCGGCGTCGGATCCCAACGGCATGGTGAGTCCCGAGGCGGGTGGCATGGCCGAAGCCATGCACCAGGCTATCGATCTGGCCGGCGTCCTGCCCGATTACATCAACACGCACGCGTGCGCGACCATCCACGGCGACCTTGCCGAATGGCATGCACTGAGCCGGGTATTCGGCGAACGCGGGCATGCCGTGCCACCCATGTCGTCGATCAAGGGCCTGACCGGTCACGCGCCGGCGGCGGCGGGCGCCCTCGACGCCATCGCGTCGATCGCCATGATGGAGAACGGCGTGCTGCTCGGCGGCGCGACACCGCCAAGACGTGATGCCGCCTTTGCGGATGCACCATTGATCGAGGGGGAACTCGCGATCCCGGTGGATAGCGTGATGTCGAATACGTTTGGCTTCGGTGGCAGCTGCGCCGCCCTGGTCTTTCGCCGCCATGCCGGGGCAGTCACGTGATCGAGCTGGCTATCGAACGCTGGCGCGCGTGGGCGCCTGGCATCGAGGAACCGGCCGCGTGGGCCGCATGGTCGGCGGCACCTCGCCCTCTCGTCGATAGCGGTGAGCAGCCCTCCTGCGACTTCGTGCCGCCGATGCAACGCCGCCGCCTCAGCCGCCTGGCGCGCATCGTCATGCACACCGCGTGGCCGATGTGTAGCGACGACGAGCAACTGCCCTTCGTTTATGCTTCGCGACACGGCGAGACCACCCGCACCTTCGCCATGCTGGATGACATTGGCCGCGAAGCACCCCTGTCGCCCACGCAGTTCGGCCTTTCGGTCCATAACGCGATTGCCGGGCAGTGGTCCATCCTGCGCGAGCAGCGCGGCGAATCCGTGGCGATCGCGGGGGAAGCCGACACGTTCGAGCATGCCATCGTCGAAGCCGCCGCCCTGCTGGGCGAGGGTGCCGCCGCGGTGATCGTCGTGCTCGCCGAAGAGCGTCCCGCCGTGGCCTATGACGGTTGGATCGACGACGTCCCCTTTTCCTATGCCGTCGCGCTGCGCGTCTCACGGGCCGATGGCACGGCGGCCGGTCCGCGCTGGAGGCTGTCGCTTCGTGGTAATACAGAGGCCGCACCGTCGGCCCCTGGCCCGCACGCCCTGCAATTCGTCCGCGCACTGCACGATGGCGCGATCCTGGACCACCCGTGGAAGACGCGTCGATGGACCTGGCAACCGGTACCGTGATCCGCCGAGGCGACTTCTGGGCCTGGCGCTTCGTCTGCACCGCCCTGAGCTTCGCTTTGTTCGGCATCGGCGGCATCGTGCTGCGCGTGGTCGTACTCCCTATGGTGCTGGTGTGGCCTGGACCCGAAGCGGTGCGCCGTCGCCGCGCCCGGCGAACGGTCGGGCGCGCGTTCTGGCTGCACTCGCAGTTCATGTACCGCACCGGCACCGTCGCGTTTCGCTTCGACGGCGTGGAGCGCCTTGGTCAACCCGGCCAGATGATCGTCGCCAACCACCCCTCGTTAATCGACGTGGTCTACCTGATCGGCCACGTTCCCGAGGCCAACTGCGTGGTCAAGCACAGCCTGTGGAAGAACCCGTGCATGCGTGGGCCGGTGATGGCCGCCGGCTACATCAGTAACGACGGCAGCGCCGAGATGCTCGACCGGGCGGCCGACGTCCTCCGCGACGGCCAGACCCTGATCATCTTTCCGGAAGGTACGCGCACGACGCCCGGCCAGGATCCCGTCTTCCATCGGGGCGCTGCCGCCATTGCCGTGCGCGGCGCACGTACGGTCACCCCGGTTTTCATCACGGTCGTGCCGACCACGTTGACCAAGGCCGAACCGTGGTACAGCGTGCCGAAGCGCCGCGTGCACGTGCATATCCGGGTCGGCGACGATATTCCCGTCGCGGCCTTCAGTGAAGCCGCTCCCGCGCCGATAGCCTCGCGTCGGCTCAATGCCCACCTCCACCACCTCTACGCCAGGGAACTCAAGGCATGAATGACCTCGAACGGAACATCGCCGGACTCATCATCGAGACGCTCGCCCTCGAACACCTCAAGGTGGACGACATTGCCGTCGACCAGCCGCTCTTCGGCCAGGGGCTCGGCCTGGATTCGGTCGATGCCCTCGAGCTCGCGCTTGCGCTGCAGAACCGCTACGGGTTGAAGATCGCCTCGGATTCACGTGACGCCCGACGCCACTTCGAGACGGTACGAAGCCTCGCCCACTACGTCGAAGCGAACGGCGCCCCATGCGCAAACTGAGCGACGCGGCACTGCTGCTGGTCGGCGTGCTCTATCCCTTCATCGTCTACTTCGGCATGGACCACGTGTCCACGCCGATCTTCGGGTTGATCCTCGGTGGCCTGTGGCTGGTGCGCGCACCCGCCCTGTGGCGCCAGCCCGGCGGCCGCTGGATGCTCGGCGTGACGCTGATCTACTGCGCGGTGCTCGCATTCGGCGGCGAAGACGATCTGCTGCGCTGGTACCCCAGCCTGATCTGCGCGTTACTCCTGGCCGCGTTCGGTCTCAGCCTGAAATTCGGGCCACCGATGATCGAGCGCATCGCGCGTGTCACCGAGCCCGACCTGCCACCTGTCGCCGTGCGCTACACGCGCAAGGTAACCTGGGTGTGGGTGGTGTTTTTCCTGCTCAACGGCACTGCCTCCGGCCTGCTGGCCAAGTGGGGCCCGCTCTCATGGTGGACGTTCTACAACGGCATTCTGGCCTACTCCGTGATGGGCGTGCTCTTTCTCGGCGAGTGGCTGCTGCGCCAGCGCCTGCGTCGCCGGATCAACAAGGCACCGATGGACGGTGCGGCCGGGCGCCTGCTCTCGCACCCCTGGGTCGCGGCGGCCGCGGGCGGCTACGCCGGCAAGCTCGGCCCGGGCATGGTCGTGGCGTTCACACCTGCCGGACGCACGGCGCTGCTGCGTCATGGGCGGGCGGGCCTCATCAATGAACTCGGGCAGCAAGCGGCAGGCGATGACGCGCTGTCGACGCCCATGGTCTGGCGCTTCGTCGACGTCTTGCCGGAATCCGCGCGGGTGGATGCGCTCCTGCAGGCCGCGTTGCCGACGGCGCCACGCGTGATGGGCGAACGCCTCGATGGCGACGCGCATGTCATCGAACTGGAGCTGCCGTTGGACCTTGCCTGCTTCGCCGATCACTTTCCGGATGCGCCGGTCCTGCCGGGCGTCGTCCAGATCGGCTGGGCGCTCAAGCTCGCCGCGCCCCGGCTCGGCACGCCGACCACGTGTCGCGGCATGGATGCACTGAAATTCCAGCGCCTGCTGCGTCCCGGCGATCGCGTGGAACTGACGCTGCGCTACGACGCCGCGCGCGGACGCCTGCATTTCGCCTATCGCACCGGTGATGCGTATTACTCGTCCGCGCACCTGCGCCTGGAAGGCACCCATGCCTGAGTCCGCAGACGCGACGACGCATTGGGCGTCACGAAAAGAACGTGGAAGCTTCCTCGGCATGAAGCTCACGTCCGTCGCCGTGCGCCTGCTCGGGCGGCGGCCCGTTGCTCCGGTCATTTACCTCATCGTGCTGTATTTCTTCGTTACCGGTCGCGCTACGCGGCGCATCGTGGGCGACTACCAACGGCGACTGGCTGCCTGGAGCGGTCGCGCCGACCTGTTTCCCCGTCAGCGTCCGGTGCTCGCGCAATACCTCGCCTTCGGCGACTGCATGCTCGATCGTTTCGACGTCTGGCGCGGCAAGCTGCGCTTGTCCTCGGTAGACATGGACGACCCCGACGGCGTGCGCGACTCGCTTCGTTCCGGCGGGCGGGGGCAACTGCTCGTCTGCACGCACCTGGGCAATCTCGATGTTTGCCGCGCCATGGCCGAGATCGGCGAAGGCGTGGCACTGAACGTGCTGATGCATCTTCCCCATGCGGCGCATTTCAATCGCCTGCTTGGCGAATCCGGTGACCGTCGCCTCCGCCTGATGCATGTGGGTGACCTCGATACGGTGGCGATGATGGATTTGTCGCAACGCCTCGAGCGCGGCGAATGGGTCGCCATCGCCGGTGATCGTGTCCCGGAGCATGGCGGCCGCAGCGTGAACGTCGACTTCCTCGGTGCCCCGGCTGCGTTTCCTCAGGGCCCCTGGTTGATGGCCGCGATGCTGCGCTGCCCGGTCAACCTGGTCTGCTGCATCAAGCATGCAGGGCGTTACACCATCCACCTGCGTCGCTTCGACGATGCGTCCACGTGGGAACGTTCCACTCGCGGTGCCGCGATCGCCGGCGCCGTCTCACGTTACGCCGAATGGCTCGCGCAGCACTGCCTCGCCGCCCCTTTGCAATGGTTCAACTTCCACCCGTACTGGCACGGTACGAACGGAGCCCACGATGCGCGCTAACGGTGTATTCGCCGTCGACACGGAGTTGACCGTTCCCTTCTTCGATGTCGATTCGATGGAAGTCGTCTGGCACGGCCATTACGTCAAGTACCTCGAGATCGCACGCTGTGCCCTGCTCGAAGCCCTCGGCCACGACTATGTGCGCATGAAAGACACCGGCTATGCGTGGCCGATCATCGACATGCAGCTGCGTTACGCGCGCGCCGCACGTTTCGGCCAGAAGCTGGTCGTACGTGCCGAGCTGGTCGAATGGCAGAACCGCCTGAAGATCCACTACACCCTCAGCGACGCCGCCACCCACGAGCGACTGACCCGCGCCAGCACGATCCAGGTCGCGGTCAGGCTCACCGATGGCGAGATGCAGCTGGTCTCACCTTCCGTTTTCATCGACGATGTCGAGCGCCACCTGGCGCGACAGTCGTTGCCCTGATTGCCATGGACGCCTCACTGATGAAGTACGCCAGCGCCACCTACGTGGAGGAAACCCGGATCGGTTTCGTCTTCCTGCGCACCCATACCTGGCAGCACCACGTCCTGCGCGTGGCCATAAACGATCTCAAGCGATTGGCGGGTGAACCCCTGCCGCAGGGTGGCACCTTGCTCGATGTCGGCTGCGGCCAGGGGCGTTCGTTTCGCTATCTGCGCGACGTCTTCGCCCCGGCGCGCATGCTCGGCCTGGACGCGGATCCCCACAGTATCGAGCTGTCGCGTGCGGAAGCGGCACGTGAGGGCATCGACGTGGAACTGTTCACGAGCGATTGCGCGCGTATCGACCTGGCCGACGCCAGCGTAGATACCGTGTTCTGCCACCAGACATTCCATCACCTGGTCGAACAGGAACGCGCTCTGGACGAGTTCTGGCGCGTGCTCAAGCCGGGCGGACTGCTGCTGTTCGCCGAGTCCACCAAGGCGTACATCGATTCCTGGGTGATCCGCTGGTTCTTCCGTCATCCGATGCATGTCCAGAAGAGCGCCGACGAATATCTGGCCATGCTTCGTGGGCGCGGTTTCGTATTCACCCAGGCACAGGTATCCCTGCCCTACTTGTGGTGGAGCCGTGCGAAGGATTTCGGCCTGCTGGAACGTTGGGGCCTCAAGGCCGCCCCGCCGGTGGGCAAGCGCGAGGAAACCCTGGTCAACGTCGCCGCGCGCAAGCCGGGCTGACGACATGACGACCTACCTGAATGCCCTCGGCGTCGTGTGCTCGCTCGGTGTGGGAAAGCAGGCGGTGGCCGAAGCGATGTTCGACGCTGCCGGGCATGGACTGCAAGACCTGGGCGGATGGGTACCCGAACACACGCTACGCCTCGGCCCTGTCTCCGCGGCATTGCCTGCGCTTTCCGCCGAACTCTTACACCGGGATACGCGTAACAACCGCCTGCTGATGCTCGCCGCGCAGGAAATCGAAGCGGAGCTCCGCGCTGCCGTCCTGCGCTTCGGTGCCGAAAGGGTCGGTATCGTCATTGGTACCAGCACGACCGGCATCGAGGAGGCGACGGGCAGCATTGCCGCGCTCGGCCAGACCGGCAGCTGGCCGGCGCATTACCAGTATGCGGATCAGGAACTCGGTGCGCCGGCCGCCTTTCTTGCCGAGTGGCTGGGTATTGCCGGCCCTGCCTACGGCATTTCCACCGCATGCACCTCGGGTGCCCGCGCCCTGCTCAGCGCGGCACGCCTGCTGAAGACAGGCCTGTGCGATGCCGTGATCTGCGGCGGCGCGGACACGCTGTGCCGCCTGGCGACGAATGGCTTCCATTCGCTCGAAGCCATGGCCGCGGCCCGTTGCCAGCCGTTCTCGCGGCGTCGCGATGGCATCAACATCGGTGAGGCAGCCGCTCTCTTCCTGATGACGCGCGACCATGCGCCCGTCGCCTTTCTCGGCGGCGGCGCAAGCTCGGACGCCTACCACATGTCCTCGCCGGACCCGGAAGGTCGCGGTGCCAGCGACGCCATGACAAGGGCCTTGTCGTCAGCCGGTCTGGCGCCGGGCATGATCGACTACGTGAACCTGCACGGCACGGCCACCGAACACAACGACGCAATGGAGAGCCGCGCGGTCGCGGCGACGTTCGGCCGCCCCGTACCCTGCTCGTCGACCAAGGCACTCACCGGCCACACGCTGGGTGCTGCCGGCGCGCTCGAGGCCGCCTTCTGCTGGCTGGCCCTCACCGACCCGCAGCGGCGCCTGCCACCGCACGTGTGGGATAGCGAGGCCGACCCGTCGCTGCCGCCGCTGGCCTTTACCGATGGCGACAGTCGCCTCCCACCCGGCCGCCGTTACCTCATGAGCAACTCCTTCGCGTTCGGCGGAAACAACGCGAGCCTGATCCTGGCGAACGCACCATGACCCTGTGGCCCATCGAACAACTGCTCACACACGCGGGTCGCATGATCCTGCTCGATCGCGTGGTGGAATGGGATCCCGAACGCATCGTCTGCGAGCGTGCCATCCGCCGCGGCGATGCCTTCATCGAATCCGGTGGTCTGCCCGGCTGGGCCGGCATCGAGCTGATGGCGCAGGCTATCGCGGCGTGGAACGGCTGCCAGGTGCTCGCCGCGGGGGGTGAGATCCGCCCGGGCTTCCTGCTGGGCACACGCAGTTACAGGGTCGATGCCGACATGTTTCCGCCGGGAGCCAAGCTTCTCATCGAAGCTGTCCGAACCTTCCATGACGACGACGGCATGGCCGCCTTCAGCTGTCGCATCGATACGACGGGCGTGCACGCCGAGGCACGCCTGACGGTGTTCAGTCCGCCCGACCCGACGCCTTTCCTCGATCCACGCAACACTCTCGACTCCAAGGGAACCGCGCCATGAACGATACCGTCCTCGTCACCGGCTCCAGCCGCGGCATCGGCCGCGCCATCGCGCTGAATCTCGCCGACGCCGGCTATGACATCGTCGTCCACTGCCGCTCTCGCCGCGACGAAGCCGAGGCTGTCCTTGCCGAGATTGTCGCCAAAGGTCGCACGGCGCGCGTTATCCAGTTCGATATCGCCGACCGCGCCGCGTCGGCCGCTGCGCTCGAGGCCGATGTTGCAGAGCACGGCGCGTACTACGGTGTGGTCTGCAATGCGGGCCTCACGCGCGACGGCGCCTTTCCGGGCCTCACCTCCGAGGATTGGGATCAGGTACTGCGAACCAACCTCGACGGGTTTTACAACGTGCTTCACCCCCTGGTGATGCCGATGATCCGCCGCCGCAAAGCGGGACGCATCGTCTGCATCACGTCGGTCTCCGGCATGATCGGTAACCGCGGGCAGGTGAATTACAGCGCGTCGAAGGCCGGCGTCATCGGCGCTGCCAAGGCACTCGCCGTGGAGCTGGCCAAGCGCAAGATCACGGTGAACTGCGTGGCACCGGGGCTGATCGACACGGACATGCTCGACCCCGATGTGCCGGTCGAACAGATCCTGAAAGTCATCCCGATGGAACGCACTGGCACGCCGGAAGAAGTGGCGGCGGCCGTGCGGTTTCTGGTCAGTCCTGAGGCGGGTTACATCACGCGGCAGGTGCTTGCGGTGAACGGCGGCCTTTGTTGACATGCTCGTGTAGGAGCCGATTCATCGGCGATCGCTACAGCGCGACGACGCGGTAACGCTAAAGTAAGGCCATGCCCTCCCTACGCCACCTCGCCGAATCCGACCGCTTCGCCGACGTCCTGCGCACCTTCCTCGCGCTATCGGGCATCACCGCCTGGTGCACCCTCATCGGCCCCGCCAGCGCCATCGTCCCCGCCCTGCTGGGCGCCATCGCCTGCGCCCTTGCCGAGACCGACGACGCCTGGCGCGGTCGGCTGCGCGGCCTCGTGGTCACCCTGCTCTGCTTCGCCGCTGCCGCCGCCGGGGTAAAGGCCCTGATCGGCCAACCCGTCCTCTTCGCCATCGCCCTGCCACTGGGTACCTTCATCCTCGTGATGCTTGGCGCCGCCAGCGGGCGCTACGCCACGATCGCGACGGCGACGCTCATCCTTTCGGTCTACACCATGATCGCCTCCGATGCCGCCGCGGCCGGCACAGGCAACGAAGGCACGCTGGCGATCCTCGCCGGTGCCGCGTGGTACGGCTTGCTCTCGCTGATATGGAGCGCGCTCGCGCCACAACGTGCCGTGCGCCACTCACTGGCGCGCCTGTTCGAGTCGCTCGCCGCGCTCGTCGAAGCCAAGGCGGCGCTGTTCGAACCGGTGCACGGCCTCGACCGCGACGCACTCGACATCGCGTTTTCAAAACGCAACCTGCGCACCGTCGAAGCCCTGACCGGTGCACGCACCGCCTTGATCGACCGTATCGGCCGGCGCCAACCGCGGGGACGCAGCGCGGCACGACTGGCGATGTTCTTCGTCGCCCAGGACATCCACGAACGCATCAGCTCCTCGCACTATCCCTATGATGAACTCGCGGACGCGCTCTACCACAGCGACCTGATGTTTCGATTCGGCCGCCTGCTGCGACTGCAGGCCATTGCCTGTCGCGAGCGAGCCGACGCCATAAGACGTATCGCGCCGCTCGGCTCCATCGCGCTACCACGAGCCGCACTCGACGACCTCCGCGAAGCCATCGCCTACCGCCGCCGCAGCGATCCGCCCGATGAGGCCGTCGACGACGCGCTCTCCGCCTTGATGGACAACATGGAACGCTTGCAAGCGGCCATCGAAGACGAAGGCAACCTGCCGCAGGACATGGACACCTCGCTGCAAAGCAACGAGCCGTCGTCATTGAAAGACGCCATCGCCCGCGTGCGCATCCGGCTCAACCGGCGCTCGATGCACTTCCGTCATGCCGTACGCCTTGGCGCCGGAATGCTCGGTGGCTACCTGCTCATGCTCGCGCTGCACCCCACCCACGGTTACTGGATCCTGCTGACCACACTCTTCGTCTGCCAACCCAGCTACGGCAGCACCCGCCGTCGACTCGTCCAGCGCGTGATCGGCACCACCGTGGGGCTTGTGGCCGGCTGGGCCATGCTTCGCCTGCTGCCCGGGGGCGACTGGCGCCTGCCGGTACTCGTCGCGACCGGTGCCGGCTTCTTCGCCTTCCGCTTGCGACGTTACGCCCTGGCCACCGCCGTGATTACGCTGTTCGTCCTGCTCTGCTTCGATCGCGTCGGCGCGGGCTACGACGCCATCGGCCCGCGCCTGCTGGATACCCTGCTGGGCGCTATCGTCGCCGCCGTGGCCATCCGCTTCGTCCTGCCCGACTGGCGCGTACGCCGCCTTGAAGAGGTGGTGGCCGACGCCTTGCTGGCCTACGGGCGCTACCTGCAGCGCATCGCCACGCAATACCGCAACGGCAAGTCCGACGACCTGCCCTATCGCGTCGCCCGTCGCGACGCGCACGCCGCCCAGGCGGCGGTGGCCGGCAACGTGGCCGAGTTGCTTGCCGAACCCGGTCATCCGCAAGAACGCGGCGAACGCGCGCTTCGCCTGCTCACCGCCCTGCAGGCTGGGCTCGCCCACCTGTCGACGCTGGGCGTGCATCGGCAGGCCCTGGTGCCGGCCGATGCCGCCGCCGTCGAGGAACTGGCCCAACGCATCGCTCACGGCCTCGACGCCCTGGCCGAACACGTGCGCGCAGGCTCCCCGGCGTCGCCGCTGGGCACCCCGGCCCTGCTCGTGGGGACATCGCTACGAGTCGCGGGGGCCCCTGAAGCCGTGCGTCTGGTGGACCGCCAGTGCCTACTGCTGATCCGCGTTCACGACCGTATCGCGGCCCTTCCGCCGGCCTGATTGCTGCGTCGCGCCGTGGACTGGAGCGCCCGGCGCGTTACGATGGGATGCTTTTTCCCCCGTACCCCCCCCCCGGAGTTGCACGCATGCGCCCGTTTTCCCTCGGTGAAGACCTCGACCTCCTGCGCGAAAGCGTCCACGCCTTCGCCGAGAAGGAAATCGCCCCCCGCGCCGATCGTATCGACCGCGAAAACGTCTTCCCGGAAGACCTCTGGCTGAAGTTCGGCGAGATGGGCCTGCTCGGCGTGACCGTGCCTGAGGAATTCGGCGGCTCCGGCCTCGGCTTCCTCGCCCATATGGTCGCGATGGAAGAGATTTCCCGTGCCTCGGCATCGGTCGGTCTTTCCTATGGCGCGCACTCCAACCTGTGCGTGCAGAACATCTACCACAACGGCAACGACGCGCAGCGCCGCAAGTACCTGCCAAAACTCACGAGCGGTGAGTGGGTGGGCGCGCTGGCGATGAGCGAGCCGGGCGCCGGCTCCGACGTGGTCGGCTCGATGAGCTGCCGCGCCGAACTGGTCGGCGACGTATGGGTCGCCAACGGCACGAAGATGTGGATCACCAACGGCCCCGATGCCGACGTGCTGCTGGTTTACATGCGCACGGCGCCGCGTCCCGCCGGCAGCCGCTGCATGACCGCCTTCATCATCGAGAAGGGCATGAAGGGTTTCTCCACCGCGCAGAAGCTCGACAAGCTCGGCATGCGCGGCTCGAACACCTGCGAGCTGGTCTTCGACAACTGCGAAATCCCCGCTGAGAACATCGTGGGCGAAGTGAACGAAGGTGTACGCGTGCTGATGGGCGGGCTGGATACCGAGCGCCTCGTGCTTTCCGGCGGCCCGATCGGCATCATGCAGGCTGCCGTGGACCTTGTTCTGCCCTACGTGCGCGAGCGCAAGCAGTTCAACGCGCCCATCGGCACGTTCGGCATGATGCAGGCCAAGGTGGCCGACATGTACACCGCACTGCAATCTTCACGCGGCTTCGCGTATATGGTGGCCCAGCAGTTCGACAACGGCGTGAAGTCGCGCATCGATCCGGCCGCGTGCCTGCTCAATGCGTCGACCAATGCGGTGAAGGTGGCCCTGGAAGCGATCCAGTCCCTGGGCGGAAACGGTTACATCAACGAGTTCCCCGCAGGACGCCTGTTGCGCGATGCGAAGCTCTACGAAATCGGTGCGGGCACCAACGAAATTCGTCGCATGCTCATCGGACGCGAGCTGTTCCACGGCAAGTCTTAACAGGCACAGCTCCCGTTTTGCGACATGGGCCGCTCCCACACGAAGGTGTGGGGCGGCCTTTTTTTTGTGCGGCTCATTGTGGGAGCCGCTTCAGCGGCGACACCCCAATCACCGCACCATCGAAGGCCCAGCCGACTGAACCGGCTCGGGCGCCTGCTGCTGGGCCTGCGCCTGCTGCTGAACGTGAGCCTGTTGTTGTTCGTTCTTCTGCACGTTTAACGCGGCTTCCTGGCTGCTTTGCGCCAGCGGTGTCTGGACGGCCTGCATCACGTCAACCTCGACGTAGCGCTTGAAGGGTGAATTCAGATCGCCCTTAATGGCGTACCCGCGGTTGGCGTCGTCCGATAAGGCAACGTGGTCGATGCGATTGAACCCTGCCATCGTGGCTGCCGACGTCAGACTGCCGGCAAACGCCTGCGTATGAGGACCCGGCGCGCGCCCCAGATCCTCGTCGATCTTCGCGACGCAGGAATAAGCCTGGACGTAGATGCCATGGGCGGGATGGCGTGCATCGAGCATGTCGGGCACCGGCGCCTGAAGGGCTGCCGCCTGAGCCTGCGACCTTGCTTCCGAAAGCGCAGCGAGCGTCGCTGGACCCACCACACCATCCGCTCGCAGGCCGCGGGCTTGCTGGAAAGCCTCGACCGCTTCCCGGGTGTGCGGACCGAAGCGCTGGTCGGCGTGGATGGGACCGCCGTCGCGGCCGGTATAGCCGAGGGCAGCCAGGTCCGACTGCAATGCACCGACTGCCTCACCTCGATCGCCCTGGCGGTGCACATTCGGATGAGCGGGCGATTGGGCTGCTGCCGCCTGCTGGGGACGTGCGTGCAATGCTTCCGTCAACTGCTCGTTGGTGAGTGGCGGGGTTTGATTCGTAGTGCCCCGCTTCCAGGCCTCGGCACGCGCGATACCGTCAACTAAGGCATTGCGCTCTTCTGGGGTCATATCAACAACCTTCTTGCCGTGAAGGTGATAGCCTTCGGCCGCCGCCGTGGCATAAATGGTATTCGCCTGGCTGGCGTGATGCGTCGCGCCACTGTAGTCCGCTTTTGAATAACCTTTCACTAGTTCATCGACTGTGTTGTCGGCGAACCGGTCGGAGATAAGCTGCTTTTGGGCCTCGCGACCAGCTTCGTAACTCTCAAAAACAGCATTACCCCAATGATCAAGGTCAACGACGCCGTCGTAACGTTCCTGCGCTCTTTCCAGCGCCTTTTCCTTCGTGCGGCCGTTATGCACTGTAGAGTCCGCACTTCCACTGAACTCAAATTTGAGATTGCCAGGATTATTGTTCCGCCACGAAACAGTCCCTTCCTGCGCCGTCACCCAGGTACTGTCCTCCATCTCATAAACGCGTGTCTTACCTTGGCTTGCAACGAGACGCGTCACTTTCTTATCCGACAGAACATCCATATATCTTCCTTGATTTGGCGGCCAGGCCGTTAGATTCCACGCCTACACTGAGTCTCGACTTCCTTGCAGTTCATTGCGCCGGCTGCATTGCAGGCGTTCATCGCCTCGAATACTGCTTGTTTTTTATCTTTGTGATTCGCGTTCGCGCCACTGAACCATCGAGACGACTCATCGCGAACGAGGGAGATGCAGCCGTCCTGCTGCTGGACGAGAATCGTGCAGTCCTGCTTGCCGCAACGACCGTCCATGCTCTTCCACACGGCCTCGGGCGACCCGCCATCATGCAAGAACCAGAACTTGCCGCTGTTTTTATTAACCATCAGCGTATTCAGATATACCGGAACACTCCATTGCGCATCCATGTCTGCCGCGAGCCCGGATTTTGGCAAAGTAAGAAGAACTGTACGTTCTTCAAACCTCCCCATATCGACAACATGCCGACTCGCCGAGCGGACGTGCCATACGCCGGACTCCTTCGCTAATTCAACAATTGTGGTGGTTGGCTTCTCGCCACCGTCCATCTGCACGATGCGGACTTGACCCGGACTGACCTTTACATCGTTGATGTCAAACGCGTCGTCGTGAAACTGAGTGCATTTCGAGCAGGCGATTAGCTTATCGCTTGTCATTTCAGGGACGAACCTGCCGTTCTTCTTGCCGAAAATGATGAGGTCGCGGTGCGCCACGCCTTCCTTATCCGGCGCCCCCTCAAACACGGCAACCCCGTTTGCATCAGCTTGAACGCCACTGGTCTTGAAGGCGAGCAAATGCGTCCCCTGTGGCGCGGAGGCAACTACCTCCACGGGAGCGGTCGGCGGATGGACCAGCGGCATCGACATCGCCGGCGATCCGATGACCGTGGCAAGGATGCCCAGGGAGAATATGCGCAGGCTCACCATGTCTTATTTCTTCCTGTCCTTGAATTCGGGGCCGAGTCTATCCTCATCACCCCCTCATCGGTGAGACGAACTCCGGGCTTCTTTGAGGCAAGCATCAATGCGCCCCAGATGCGTTCCCCGATACCTGCCCGCTCTCCCACGCAAGCCGCGCATGCGCCTCGGCCGCGCAATGCGCCCCCATCTGCGTAAGCGCCGCGACCGCATCCAGCGACAACGCCATGCGCCGGCAATCGACGGTATCCGACTCATGCACGAATTCCGCGAGCAACTCTGTAAGCCCCCGCGCGTACTGCAGCAGCTCCGCCGCGTTGTTGAGAAGCTCATGCGCCGAAGCATCGGGATCGGCGTAGTAGCGCGCACGGCGAGCCGTGCCGTGTTCATTCGTAACAGGCATCACTGCTCCTTGATAAAACGACCGCTGCTCCAGGTGCGGCACGCGCACGAAGCAACGTGCCGCGGTTCTAACGGATCAGGCGGACTCGCAGTTTCACGGCTGCCCGTGGCCGGGCGCCGGGTGGCTTGATTGATGAAGTGAGAGGGCGTCAGCCCGCTTCGCGGCGGCGCTAGTGCAAGCGCCGGGTTGCACGGCCAAGAAACATCTCAGAATTGGCTGACGCCGTTGTCCCTCAACCGTGTCTGCGGCGTATGCAGACGTCCCGGTAACCGCTGAGGGTGTCGCCGGGGGGAACCGGCGGGCGACCGAGTGCCGTATGATCGATGGCAATCACGAATGACTCCTGACTAGTTGTTTGTGGCCAGCGGTTCGAGGGTGTTCTAAGCACCCTCGGGCCGCGCTTCTCACCGCATGAAGCGATGGTTGCCTGCGCGGCACGACGAGCGCGGACGCAGGCAACGGGATGACCGTAGCAAAACAACATTGGGTTGTCTGTAGGCGGCGATGCCTTGGTGCATCGCCGATGAATCGGCGCCTACAGATAGCGGGCGGTTACCAGGCGAGGCGGTAGCTTAGCGTTGCCGAATGCGAGTGGTCGCGATCGGCGAAGCGCTGCTCCACATCCATGCCGAACTGTGAGCGTTCGCTCAAGTCCAGGCCCATCGTGAAGCCCGCCGTGCCGGCTCGACGCGACAGGCCGATGCCTTCCACGGGTGCCCACTGCGCGATGCCGTTGTAGCGGGCCGAGAACACTTCGCCCTTCGTCGCGAACGCGTTCTGCCAGCCGAGCTTGGCGTCGATACGCAGCTTGCCGTACGAGGTGAGCCACGAGCTGCCCGCACGCAGGCCGAAGCCGGCCTGCCAACGCGAAGTGGTCTGGCCGTTGGCTGCAAGGCCGAAACCGTCGCCACCCGCTTCATCGAATCCATCGCGACGGATGCTGGCGAACTGCGCGTTCGCGTACGGCGTGAGCGTGAAGGCGCCGACGTTCGTGCGGTAGCCGAATTCGCCATAGGCCACGTTGTAGTGGCCGGTATTGTCCGCACCGGCGAAGGTGCCCTGGTCGCCCAGACGAAGGAGGCGCTGGGTATCGCCATGGAAGCTGCCGAAGCCGAAGCGGCCCACGCCGTACCAATTCGCGCCACGCGAGCCGGCATACAGCATGCCTTCCGTGGCGCGATTGGTCTGGCGATCCAGGCTGCCGGACAACTGTCCCGTGCTGCGCATCTGGCTGACGGCGACGCCGGCGAAGCCGTTGTTGCCGAGCTTCACATCGTTACCGATAAGCGCGCCGTCGAGATTGAAGCCGACGTTGCCGAAGCCGGCGCGGCTCAGGCCACCCTGTGAGCCCAGCGACTGCGTCCACGCACCCGTGGGGCCCTGCTGGTCGAGATGGTTGATCAGCGCATCGTTACCTGCATCGATACCGGCCAGCGTCACCGCCGTGCTCGCTGCGTACAGCTGGCCCGAGAGCGACTCCAGCGAGGCCTGCGCCACCTGCGGCGTGGACGACTGCTGGATGCTGCCGGCCGCAAGCAACGTACGCTCGTCCATCGCGGCAGCCGTCGGCGACACAGTGGCGAGGCTTGCATTGATCTGCGCGAACGCGCCGTCGAGTCGCTGCGCCGAGTTCACCGCGGCTACCGACTGCGACATGCTCGTGGTCGCTACCTGGGTGACGCTCAGCTGCGTCGTGTCGACCCAGACTTCCTTCGGCAGGTACTGCAGCGTGGAACTGAGGAAGACGCCGGAGGCCTTCGTTGTCGTGGCGAAGGCGCCCGAGATCGCGTTGGCCATGAGCACCTGCTGGTGCGAGGTCACGGTGTAACCGGACACGGCACCCGCGATATAGAAGTCGCCGCCGAGCGTCGCCGTGCCGCTGACGATGAGTGGTGCCCCCAGCTTCTGGGACAGGCGGCCGCTGGACGTCTGCGTGAAGTTGCCATTGATGTGCGTGGCGGTATCCAGCGTGGCCAGCTGGCCTGCGTTGCTGACGCTCCCACCGATGTTCCCGTGTGCGATAAGCGTGGCGTTGGAGCCGATGCCGACGGCTCCGGGAACAGCCAACATCGATTCGAGCGTGGCGAAGTCGCTGATATTCGTGGCACCGGCGTACGTATTCGTGCCCGACAACGTCAGCTTGCCGCTGCCCGACACATTCAGGCCACCGGCACCCTTGATGTCGTTGAGGAAGGCGGCATCGTGCCCGGCGGCGGTGACCGCCTCGAAGTTGCCCCAGTCGAACGTCGCCGGGCCACGGATCGCGCGGCCGACATTGAGCCGCCCGTAGCCGTAGATGGCATCCGGGCCCGGGTCGCCGAGATCGTCGGCCGTACCGAGGATGATCTGGCGGATCCCATTGGGGCCCAGATTGGGGAACGCCTGCATCACCACCGCAGCGGCGCCGGAAACCTGCGGCGCGGCCAGCGAGGTGCCGGTCCAGACCTGGTAGGAAACGTTCGCCGCGGTCGACGTCGCCGAGGTGGTGATGACCTCGCCGGGGGCGGCGAGGCAATAGCTCTTCGCGATGCCGCAACGGTTCGAGTACGAGGCGATCTGGGTCGGGTTGTTGCTATCCAGCGCGACGACCGTGAGCCAGCCCGCCTCCAGGTCCGGTGCGCGCGACGGCAGCGCAGCCACGGTGGAGGGATCGGCCTTGCTGTCGTTCCCTGCGGCGAACACGAACAGGTGACCGACCGTGAAAGGGGCATACGCGTCGTGGAAGCTCTTCGTCGCCGCTGTGTCGGAGGCGTCCCAGTAGACCCCGCCCCAAGAGTTGTTCAGCACCTTCGCGCCATCGGCAATGACGCCGGCATTGACCGAGCCCAGCGGGTCGGCGCTGGTCGCCTGGTTGCCCTGGCCGGAACCATCGTCCGTCGGCGCCTTGTCGTTGATGATCCGCGCCGAAACGATCGTGGCGTCCGGGGCGACACCCCCGGCAAAGACGCCGAAAGGGCGCCCTGCGGCGATCTGTGCCACGGCGGTGCCGTGGCCGACAACGTCGTCGACGGTCAGGTTGTTGGCGCCGGGGTCGACGTAGCTGATCTTATCCAGCACCCGCCCGGCGAGTGCCGGATTCGCGGAGGTGACGCCGCTGTCGATCACGGCGATGATCACGCCCTTGCCGGTGAAACCGGCCGTGTGCGCCACGTCGGCGCCGGTCAGTGAAAGCTGCGCGTCGATGGGCGGATCGGGCTGGGTCGGCTGCGTAGGGGGCGGCGTAACGGGGGGAGGAGGCGCGACGACCACCCCAGCCCCGCTGGTCTTCGACCCACCACCGCCCCCACAGGCCACCAGGCCCAGGCTCATGCACACGGCAAACGCCAGCTCGCGCTGGCGCGGGAAGTTCCGCTGATTCACGTTTGGCCCCTCGGTTCGACATCAATGTCGCGCGGCCAAGTCCCCTGGCGGCGCACCTGGACCGGATATTCGCACACCTGCCAGGCCCTTGCCGTGCTGCAGCGCACACCCCATGCCGCGGCGCAGATTGCCCCGCCACGCCCCCCGCTGCGATACTCGACAGGTTTTCCGCCCTCCCGGGCGGCCATGCGAGTCCCACGGAGTTCCCATGTCTGAGATCGTCATCGCGGGCGCCAAGCGCACCGCCATCGGTTCCTTCCTTGGCCAGTTCACCGGCGTCCCCACGCCGAAGCTCGGTGCCACCGCCATCCGCGCCGCCCTTGAGCAGTCCGGCATCGCGCCGGCCGACGTGAGCGAAGTGATCATGGGCTGCGTGCTGCCCGCCAATCTCGGCCAGGCCCCGGCTCGCCAGGCGTCGCTCGAAGCCGGCCTGCCCGTTTCGGCCGGCTGCACGACCATCAACAAGGTCTGCGGCTCCGGCATGAAGGCACTCATGCTCGCCCACGACCTGATCAAGGTCGGCTCGGCGAGGGTCGTCGTTGCCGGCGGCATGGAGTCGATGACCAACGCGCCGCACATGGTCAACGCGCGCACCGGCATCCGTTACGGCGACGGCCAGCTGGTCGACCACATGGCCTGGGACGGCTTGACCAATCCGTACGATGGCCAGTCCATGGGCGTGTTCGGCGAGAAGTGCGCGGATAAATACACCTTCACCCGCGAAGAGCAGGACGCGTACGCGATCGCCTCGGTGGAGCGCGCGCAGGCCGCACAGAAGGCGAATGCGTTCGCCAACGAGATCGTCCCGGTGACCGTCCAGGGTCGCAAGGGCCCGCAGGACTTTGCCGAAGACGAACAGCCGGGCCGTTCGGACACCGCGAAGATCCCGACCCTGCGCGCTGCATTCCGCAAGGAAAACGGCACGATTACGGCAGCCAGCTCGTCCAGCATCTCCGATGGTGCCGCCGCGCTGGTGCTACTCGACGCCGACGATGCGAAGGCCCGCGGCATTACCGCACTGGCACGTATCGTTGCGCACGCCACGCATTCGCAGGAACCGGAGTGGTTCACCACCGCACCGGTGGGCGCCATTTCGAAAGTGCTTGAAAAGGCGGGCTGGAGGGCCGAAGACGTGGACCTCTTCGAGATCAACGAAGCCTTTGCCGTCGTGCCGATGGCGGTCATGCGTGAGCTCGGCGTGCCGCACGAGAAGATCAACGTCAACGGCGGCGCGTGTGCGCTGGGCCATCCGATCGGCGCCAGCGGTGCGCGTATCGTCGTGACTCTTCTCAATGCGTTGACAGCCCGTGGGGCAAAAAGGGGTGTCGCAGCCCTTTGTATCGGCGGCGGCGAGGCCACGGCGATCGCCATCGAATTGGTGTGAACCTGACGTCGATGAAACCGGATGGGCGTTTTCTTGTAACGATCACGCCCTTTCCATAGGTTTTAATGCGCCCTGAAGCATGCCCCTTCGATCTGTAGCTAAGTCATGACAACTAAGCTATTAATGAGCCCGCCTAACGGCATTCTACGGCTAAGGAGAAACACAATGAATTTGACGCGTACCCTTCTCGCCTCTGCGCTCGTCGCGCTTTTGGCAGCTTGCAGCAACGGCGCGACGGATTCCGCGCAGGACGCCCAGAAGTCGGCTGCGGATGCACAGCAGCAGGCTGACAAGGCACAGCAGGCCGCCGACCAGTCGCAGAACGCCGCGACCACGCAGGCCGCCGATCAGGCTCAGCAGTCCGCCGATCAGGCTAAGGACGCTGCCGGCCAGGCGCAGGCCGCCGCTTCTGCTTCGACCGCCGGCGGTACGCCGGAAGCCGCGAAGGACGCTGCGTCCAATGCTGCCGACCAGGCCGACAAGTCGGCTGACCAGGCCAAGGATGCCGCTTCCAACGCCAAGAGCGCGAAGGACGACAGCTCCACCAAGAAGTAAGCCCTCGGGTTTATTTGCTGGGACGACGGCCACCTTCGGGTGGCCGTTTCTTTTTAGCGATTGGCGCGCCGCAGCGTTTTCGGATGGCGACACCCCGCTATCATGGTCGTTTCGTCCCCGCGCGAACGCCCCCATGCCCATTCTCGAATCGCAGATCGACCCCCGCTCCGCCGACTTCCAGGCTGCCAGCCTGAAGCTGCGCGCATTGACTGACGACCTGCGCGAAACACTCCGGCAAACGGCAGAAGGTGGCGGCGCCAAGGCACGCGAGAAGCATGTCGCACGCGGCAAGCTGCTGCCGCGGGAGCGCATCCGCGCCCTGCTCGATCCCGGCTCGCCCTTCCTCGAAATCGCACCGCTCGCCGCGCACGGCATGTACGACGATGCTGCGCCTTCCGCGGGCGTGATCGCGGGCATCGGTCGCGTCATGGGGCAGGAAGTCGTGGTGCTCGCCAACGATGCGACGGTAAAAGGTGGCACGTATTTCCCGATGACGGTGAAGAAGCACCTGCGTGCACAGGAAGTCGCGATGGAGAATCGCCTTCCCTGCGTGTATCTGGTGGATTCCGGTGGCGCCTTCTTGCCCTTGCAGGACGAAGTTTTCCCGGATCGCGAGCACTTCGGCCGCATTTTCTACAACCAGGCACGCATGAGCGCGCAGGGCATCGCGCAGATCGCCGTGGTGATGGGCTCGTGCACCGCCGGCGGCGCCTACGTGCCTGCCATGAGTGACGAAACCATCATCGTGCGCGAACAGGGCACGATCTTCCTCGGCGGCCCGCCCTTGGTGAAGGCGGCGACGGGCGAAGTCGTCGACGCCGAAGCCCTCGGCGGAGCGGATGTGCATACGTCCATCTCCGGGGTGGCCGATCATTTCGCCGAGAACGATACACATGCGCTGGCCATCGCCCGCGATATCGTCGGCTCGCTCAATCGCATCAAGAAAATGCCGCTCGCCGTGCGCCCACCGCTGGAACCGCGCTTTTCCGCCGAAGAACTCTACGGCGTGATTCCCGAGGACACGCGCCGCCCCTTCGATATCCGCGAAGTCATCGCGCGTGTGGTCGACGATTCCGAGTTCCACGAATTCAAGGCACGCTACGGCAAGACGCTGGTCACCGGCTTCGCCCACATCCACGGCTACCCCGTGGGTATCGTGGCGAACAACGGCATCCTGTTCGGCGAGTCCGCACAGAAGGGCGCGCACTTCATCGAACTGTGCAACCAGCGCAACGTCCCGCTGGTGTTCCTGCAGAACATCACCGGCTTCATGGTCGGTCGCAAGTACGAGAATGCCGGTATCGCGAAAGATGGCGCGAAAATGGTCACCGCGGTTGCCTGCTCGCATGTACCGAAGTTCACCGTGGTCATCGGCGGAAGCTTCGGCGCGGGTAACTATGCGATGTGCGGCCGCGCCTATGGCGCACGCTTCCTGTGGATGTGGCCGAACGCGCGCATCAGCGTGATGGGTGGCGAACAGGCTGCCTCCGTACTCGCCACGGTACGGCGCGACGGCATCGAGGCGGGCGGCGGCACCTGGAGCGCCGAGGACGAAGAGGCTTTCAAGGCGCCCGTGCGCGACCAGTACGAACGCCAGGGCCACCCGTACTACGCCAGCGCGCGTCTGTGGGACGACGGCATCATCGATCCGGCAGATACGCGGCGCGTGCTGGGGCTGGCGATCTCGGCTTCGATGAATGCGCCGATCGAGCAAGGCCGCTTCGGTGTATTTCGCATGTAAACCGTTCGTTGAGAAAGAGACGGTAAGTCACTGCCCTGTCGACACTACAGGGCAGCGTGATAACCTCTCCGGTCCATGTCCGACTTCGACAACCGCCCTGCCCCTGAGATCTTCACGCCGTCCGGCCTGAACCGGCTGGTGCGCGATCTGCTGGAAGACGCCCTGCCCATGGGCGTTTGGATCGAAGGCGAGCTGTCCAACGTGTCGCGGCCCGCATCAGGGCATGTCTACTTCACGCTGAAAGATGCCAGCGCCCAGGTGCGCTGTGCGATGTTCCGCATGGCCGCGTCGCGCCTGCGCTTTCGCCCTGTCGACGGCATGCATGTGCTCATGCGGGCCAAGGTCGGGCTTTATGAAGCCCGGGGCGAGTTTCAGCTGGTCGCCGACCATATGGAGCCGGCCGGCGAGGGCGCCCTGCAGCGTGAGTTCGAGCAGCTCAAAGCGCGACTCGGCGCGGAAGGCCTGTTCGACCAGGAGCGCAAGCGTGAGTTGCCGTCGTTCCCGCGCCGCATCGGTGTCATCACGTCACCCTCGGGCGCGGCCATCCGCGATGTGCTGAGCGTGCTGGGACGTCGCCTCGGTCTTGCCGAGGTGGATGTGTTGCCCGTACCCGTGCAGGGTCGCGAGGCCCCACCGGCGATCGCCGCCATGCTGCGGCGCGCGTCGGACAGCGGTCGCTATGACGTGATCCTTATCACCCGCGGTGGTGGCTCGCTCGAAGACCTCTGGGCGTTCAACGACGAAGCCGTCGCGCGGGCGATCCACGCCAGCGCGGTGCCGGTCGTCTCCGCCGTGGGCCACGAGGTGGACTTCACGATCGCCGATTTCGTGGCCGACCTGCGTGCGGCCACACCCTCGGCCGCTGCCGAGCTTCTGGTGCCGGATGGGGCCGATCTCGCACGCCAGCTCGACCGGCTTCGCCAGCGCATGTCCACCCTGATGACGCGTCGTCTTCAGGCCGCTGCGCAGCGCGCCGACCATTGGCAAGCCCGTCTCAACGCCCAGCGGCCGCAGGCGCGTCTTGCCCGCGATGCTGAGCGCCTCGAAGGGCTACGCCGACGAATACTCGTCTCAGTCAGCCAGACCAACACGCTGCGCCAGGCCCGTCTCGATCGGCTGCACGTGCGCCTCACCGCGCAGCATCCGAAGGGCCGTCTGGCTGCTTCGAGCCTGAGCGTCGCGCGACTGCGCCAGCGCATGGCGACTGCGATGTCGCGTCGGCTGGAGCGAGACCGCCTTCGTCTTACCGAGCAGGCACGCACGCTGCACGCAGTGAGCCCGTTAGCGACGCTCGAGCGCGGCTACGCCATCGTCTTCGACCAGCGCAATGCGGTGGTCAAACACGCCGACAACGTCGCGGTGGGCGACCGCCTGCGCGTGATGCTGGGTGATGGCGAGCTCAACGTCCGCCGCGACGACTGACCAGGTACGCAAGGCGCGTCGCGTACACGATCACTGAACGCCACACCCGCGATCATTCCCGCCATTGCCGCCACGAGACCAGACCATGCTCGAGTCGAGCTACCCGTACTACGTCGCCAACAAGGCGCGGAAATCGCGCAAGACCTTCGACGTCATCGACAAGTACACCGGCAAGGTCGCCACGCGCGCCGCCTTGCCCGACGAGGCTGCGCTGGAAGAAGCCATCACCGCGGCCCACGACGCCACGCTGCCGATGAAACGCTTCCGCCCCTACGAACGCCAGGCGGTGCTGGAGCATTGCGTTTCGCGCTTTCGCGAACGCAAGGACGAACTGGCCTACGCGCTTTGCGTCGAAGCGGGCAAGCCGATCAACGATTCCATCGGCGAAGTCACCCGGCTCATCGAAACGTTCAAGATCGCCGCTGAGGAAGCGGTACGGATCAACGGCGAAACCATCAATCTGGAGATCTCGGCGCGCAGCGAGGGATACCACGGCTATACGCGGCGCGTGCCCCTGGGACCCGTGTCGTTCATTACACCCTTCAACTTTCCCTTGAACCTCGTCGCGCACAAAGTCGCACCGGCCATCGCCGCGGGCTGCCCCTTCGTGCTTAAGCCGTCCGAGCGCACGCCGCTCGGCGCCCTGATCATGGGTGAGATCCTTGCGGAGACGGACCTGCCCAAGGGCGCGTTCTCGATCCTTCCGCTGGACGGCAAGCATGCCGAGCCCCTCGTCACCGATCCGCGCTTCAAGTTGTTGTCGTTCACCGGCGGCCTGATCGGCTGGGACCTCAAGGCGAAAGCCGGGCACAAGAAGGTTACCCTCGAACTCGGCGGCAATGCCGCCTGCATCGTCGACGGCGATCAGGGCGATCGACTCGACGTGGTCGTCGAGCGCCTGGTCTTCGGCGCGTTCTACCAGTCGGGACAGAGTTGCATCAGCGTGCAGCGCATCCTTGCACATGACAGTATTTACGACGCCCTGAAGCGCAAACTCGTCGCCAGGGTGAAGGCACTCAAGGCCGGCGACCCGAAGAAGAAGGACACTTTTCTCGGCCCGATGATCGACGAAGCCGCTGCCGAGCGCCTGGAATCATGGATACGCGACGCCAAGAAAGCCGGCGCGAAAATCCTGTGCGGTGGCGGCCGCAAGGGCGCGATGCTCGAGGCCACCGTGCTTGAGAACGTACCGCATGACGCGAAACTGCAGCGCATGGAAGCCTTCGGTCCGGTCGCCCTGCTCCAGCGCGTGGGTAGCTTCGACGAGGCCATCGCCACCGTGAACGATTCGGACTTCGGCCTCCAGGCCGGCGTCTTCACCAACGACCTGCGTCACGCCATGCGCGCGTGGGATGAGCTCGAACAGGGTGGCGTCATCGTCAACGACGTGCCCAGTTTCCGCGTGGACAACATGCCGTACGGGGGTGTCAAATCGTCGGGCGTCGGCCGCGAGGGCGTGAAGTACGCCATCGACGACCTGAGCGAGATCCGGCTGATGGTGATTCGCGACATGTGACACGTCCCGCCCTTCCGGCCCGGCGTATGCTCGGCCGACTCACGCGCAAGGTAACGTCGTATGTCCACCCTGGTCTTCGTGCACGGCTGGAGCGTCACCAACACGTCGACCTACGGCAGCCTGCCCGAGGCGCTGCGCGATCGCGCCGCACAAGCGGGCTCGACTCTTCGGGTGCTCGACATTCACCTCTCCGAGTACGTCACCTTCGACGACGCCGTGGGCATGGACGATATCGTCCGCGCGTTCGATCATGCCCTACGCGGACTCGCCCTCCCGGATGCGCGCTTCGACTGCATCACCCACTCGACCGGCGGCCCTGTCGTCATGGCCTGGCTTCGGGCCCAGCGGGAACACCCGACGTTATACGCACCGATCCATCTGGAGCGAGTGGTCATGCTCGCGCCTGCGCACTTCGGCTCCGCGCTGGCGACGTTGGGCAAGAGTGTCGTGGGCCGTCTGAAGGCCTGGTTCGACGGCGTAGAGCCGGGCCAACGCATCCTCAACTGGCTCGAGCTGGGTAGCCCCGAGTCCATCGCGCAGAATCTCGACGCCATCCATGGCAAGGACACGGCGCTCAGCGGCACCTACCTTTTCTCGCTGATCGGCGACCGGCCCGATCGCCGCCTCTACGATGTGGTCAATTCGTATACCGGCGAAGATGGTTCGGATGGTGTCGTCCGCCTGGCCGCCGCCAATCTCAATGCCACGCATTGCGTGCTCGCACAACCGGGGGCGTCGGCCACGCTGTCGATGACGCTGACACGCGCGCCGCGCACAGCCTTCAAATTGCTCGCGGGGCTTTCGCACTCGGGGAGCACGCAGGGCATCATGGGCTCAGAGCCTCCCTCGCCGCTTACCATCGACGCCGTCCTGCGGTGTCTTGCCGTGAATTCAGCGGCGGCCTACACGGCGCTTTGCCAGGCATTCGCCAGCGAGAACGCTCAGCGCGATGCTAACCGCGTGGAATTCGAGCCTGCCTTGTTCTCGCCACGCGTACACATCCACGATCCGCGCAGCCTGATGATCTTTCGCCTCGTGGACGATCGCGGCGAACCGTTGGTCACGGCGCAGTTCCAGCTGACCGCCGGTCCCGACGCATCGACCGATCACCTGCCGCAAGGTTTCATGCTGGACCGGCAGGCCAATTCGCGTAGCCCGGCGACGGTGGCGATGTTCCTTAATCGTGCGGTGCTCGCCGGTGAAGCGGCGATCCTGGATCCGCGCGATCCGCACAAAACGCTGCGTGATCCGCTGCAGCCGCACCGTCCCTATGGCGTGCGCATCGAGCCGATCGACGTGACGGGCCTGATCCGCCACGTGGTGGCCAACACCGCACACGCCGACGATCTGCTCGACGCACTCGGGCCGCACGAAACGACGATCGTCGATGTGGTTCTTTCCCGCCGCGTCGCCGAAGGCGTCTTCCGCCTGACGCAGAATCTCGTTGCCGAGGATTTCCACAAGCCGGTCCCCGGCGCCGACCTGGCCTAGCCCGCTGCGAAACGCGCTGTTGTAGGAGCCGATTCATCGGCGATCCCGCGCAGCGGGCCAGATTGTCGCGAGCACCTATCGCCGCTGAAGCGGCTCCCACAAACAGCCGTCAGTTGGCGGGCGCGAGATCGCCGACCAGCGTGGGAATCAGTTCCGACACCGTCGGATGAATCGGCACCGACCACTGCAACGTCCCGATCGATGCGTCCGCATTCATCATGTCGAGAATGCCGTGGATCGCTTCGTCACCACCCGTGCCCAGGATAGCCGCGCCGAGAATCTTCTTCGTCTGCGCATCGGCCACTATCTTCATGAAGCCCCAGGTCTCGGCCTTCTCGACGGCACGCCCGACCCGCGTCATCGGACGCTTCGATACCAGCAGGGAGCGACCCGACTTACGGGCCTGTGCTTCAGTCATACCGACGCGACCCAGCGGCGGATCCACATAAAGCGCGTAACCAAGAATGCGATCGCTGACCTTGCGTTCCTCGCCGTCGAGCAGGTTCGCGGCCACGATTTCGTAGTCATTCCAGGCCGTGTGCGTGAACGCACCCTTGCCATTGCAATCGCCCATCGCCCAGACGCCTTCGGCGGTGGTCTTGAGATGATCGTCGACCTTGATGTAGCCCTTCTCGTCCATCTCGACCCCCGCCTTGTCCAGGCCAAGGTCATCCGTATTCGGGCGACGACCGACCGCGAGCAACACATGCGTTCCGACGACTTCGGGCGCGCCCTCGTTGCAATCCACGCCGACCTTCACGCCACGCTCGTGCTTGCCCAAGGTGATGCAGCAGGCATCCGTTCGCACAGCGATGCCCTCCGCTTCGAGAAATGCACGGATCTCGGCGGAGACGTCTTCGTCTTCGTGGCTGACCAGCCTGGCGTTCTTCTCCACGACGGTCACCTCGGCACCGAAGCGCCGGAACATCTGCGCGAATTCGAGACCGATGTAGCTACCGCCCACCACCACGAGATGCTCGGGCACGGTCTGCAGCGGAATGATCGTGCTGTTGGTCAGATAGTCGACGTCGTCGACGCCCGGAAAGTCCGGGATGTTGGCGCGGCCGCCCACATTGAGGAAGACCTGGGGCGCTTCGAGCATCTCCCCGTTCACCTCGATCTGCCGCGGTCCGGTAAACCGCGCGTGTCCGCGAATGAGCGTGAGCCCCGGCATCGACGCCAGCCAGTCCTCGTTGCCCTTGCGCGAATCCAGGATGACCTTCTGGGCCCGCGCCGCGACGACCGGCATGTCGATGCTGATGGGGCCAACGCCAATACCGTACTCGGCCCCGCGCTGCGCGAAGCGGGCGGCGCACGCGCTGGCCACAAGGGTCTTGGTGGGTTTGCAGCCGGTATTGACGCAGGTGCCGCCCACCAGATGCCGCTCGATAATGGCGACCGTCTTGCCCAGGCCGGTCAATCGCCCGGCGAGCGCCGGGCCGGCCTGTCCGGCCCCCACGATGATGGCGTCGAAAGTGCGGGTCATGGGCGGGGCTCCGTCGGGTGGATGACCCTTGGAGGGTACCCCGAGCCGCTGGCAACCGCCTTGCACGAAAAACCTGAAGTGGTGCCCCCGGCCCGATTCGAACGGGCGACCTCGCCCTTAGGAGGGGCGCGCTCTATCCAGCTGAGCTACAGGGGCAACAGCCTCAAAGGATACCGGAATGACGAAGGCCAAGACAAAGAAGCGAACCGAACCGGGCGTCTACAAGCGCGTGGACGGCAGGCCCGGGTATGAGGTTCGCATCCGCTGGACCTGCCGGGGCGGTGACGAAAAGACAAGCAAACGGCATCTGCCGACGGTCATTTACCCCTTCGACCCCAGGGCCAAATCGGGCCCGTCCTGCGAGGCTGCTGCCCTGGCGAACGCCAATGCCTATGCGATTCAGCAATGGGCCGCCATCCGCTTTTATGACAAGCCGCATGCCGAGCTGGCCGACGGCTGGACGCTCGGCCAGTTGCTTGAGCGCCTCCTGGGCGAGGCGGTGACATCCATCGAGGAAGCCAGGGCCAGGGGCCTTCCCGCCCCCCAAGGCTGACCAAAAAACGCGGCAATCTGCCGGATGCTGCTCGGCATGAGCAAGCCCACGGACACGGCGAACCACGCGGGTTTTCCGGACCTCAACGCACGTCCTCTGGCCTCGCTCAAACCGGAGCATTTTTCCGGCGCCCTGCACTCCCTTGCCTCCCGTCTGTTTGCCCGGGGTGTTGGGCCCGCACTTGGCGGTTCCGTCCGCCGCCTGATGTTTTTCGGCCCTCTGTTTGGCCGTGCACGGACTGAGTGTCGCATCGAAATCATCGACCCCCTCCAGCGCTGGAAAGACCTGGACCTCCCACCGGCGAGTCCGGGCCGGGAGCGTGTCTTGTCGGACACGGAATGGAAGTGGGTCCGGGCTGCAATCCTTGGCGAACGGGGCAAGTCCAGGCAGCTGCGGACGTCCATGGCTGTCCGCCTTGCCATTTACACCGGGCGCTTCACCGCTGCCCGCCGCGCGGAGGTCGTCAAGCTCGATTGGAAGGACGTCGACCTCGTCGCCGGCACCGCGCACCTGCGCGACACGAAGAGCAAGAACAAAAACAAAAAAGGGCACACAGCCCGGTCGCGAACCATTCCCCTCCCGGCTGAGGTCGTCCGGCGCCTGGCGTGGCTGAAGCGCCGGATGGAAGCCAACCACGTCCCAGTGAAGGGTGCAGTTTTCCAGTGGAACGGTCGGCGCATTTCCCTAGACCCCGTGACAAACACCTGGGTAAAGGGATGCGAAAAGCCCGTGCCAAGGGTGCGCGATTGCATGACCTCCGCCACACCCGCATTACTGAAATCGACAACGTCCTTGGCAATCCCCTTCAGGTTGCTGCCATCACCGGTCACGAGGACCACCGCACACTGATCCACTACTTCGACCCCAGCGCCCAAGAGCTCAGCGAGGCCTTGGCGAAGGGAGAGCTAGAGAAGAAGAAGTCCGGCGCGTCCAGAACGGCAACGCTCGCGCCTGACGCACTCGAGGCCCTCAAGGGCCTTACATTGGAGCAAATCCTCGGTGCCCTCAGCGTGGCGGCAGGCAGGAACTGAGACACGGGGCGAGAGCTGGTTCGCGGTCGCACTCCAGGCGCTGGGTTATCCTCGGGACTTTCCCACCTGGAGTTGGCGATGACACGGACCTCCCGATTGGCGCTTGCGACCTTGATGCTGACCATGGCACCCGCATTCGCCGCGCCGTCTGCAAAAGCTCTGCCAACCGCGCCGGCCGAGGTCACGGCAGCTGCTCCGCCCGGAACGACCCTTCTCGCATTTTCGGCAAGTGGCGAACAGCCCGATGCGGACGCAGTGGCGGTGTTTCAAACTGCGCCCGACAGAGACAGTGTGCGCTATCGCACGCTTGTGCTTTTCGGCAAGAAAGACGGCAAGTTTGTGCCGGATTTTTCCAACGACAAGGTCATCGCCTGCTCGCTGTGCAGCCAATTTCACGATGACCAGTTCTATGCGGGTGGCGTCAAGGTGACCCCGGGACACATCCATATCGACCAATCCGACGCGGGCGAAAAACCGTCGGAGACAGCGCTGGATTTTGTCCGGAAAAAAGACGGCTGGCATGTGACCAAAGCGACCCGTCGAACGGTCGTGGCCGGCTACGGCGCGGACACATCCGCTGCCCTCCCGTTACCGCCATCCGGACTTGCCAAGGACATGGATGCGAAGTGGACCGTTCCGGTTTTCTACAACACAGTCCTGTTCAACCGGCGCAATGGAAAGTTCATGTTCATGCACCAGAACAGCACGCCGGACGCTGTCTGGGCAGCCGCCAAGGGCGACTGCAACAAGGAAGATTGCGACGTCCTCGTGCAGCAGCAGGACGGCTGCATTTCCCTCGTGCGGGATTCGACGGGCCGCCCGTTCGGGGCGGGAACCCCGAATCCCAAGGACAAGAAGGCTGCTCTCGCCAAGGCCATGGACGCATGCACTGCGGCGGGAGGGACAATGTGCAAGGAAGCCAACACGGACTGTAATACCGGAATTTTTTGAAGCTGTTTTGTCGGCCTCAGAGGCCTTTGAAAGGGAATGGATATGGACGTTGTTTCAGACAAGAAGGTAGACAGGCTCGTCGCCGCGTATGGCATGACGCGCATCTACGAGCTCGATGACAAATCGTGGGTGACGGCTCAGGACGGTACAGCAGCATGGCGACACAACAATCCCGGCAATCTCAAGCTGGAGTTTGCCGGCAGCGAACAGAATTCTTCGGTGCACCGTACGAAGGAACGTGCTCTGGAGAGCGCCAAGCACAGCTACGACGGCGTCATCGACCTGGACCAGCATGGCAACATCGTGTTTGAAAGTTATGAGGCTGGCCGCGCCGCACAACAGAAATACGTCGAGCTTCGTCATGCGGACCATACCGTTGAAGAGCTCATCAAGGATTACTCGAAGCCTGACTACAGCGGCACCGTTCATTACGATGCGCAGGCAAAGGACATCCATGCTGTCGCTGCGACCGAAGGCCAGGACTTGCATGGCAAGAAGGTCCGGGATATGACGGTCGCCGAAAAAGGCGCCTTGCTCGACGGAATCTCCCATTTCGAATACTGGAAAGCAGGAACCGTCACGCCGACGCAGGTCATGACGGAAGAACAGGTCACAGCCCTCAAGGCTTCGCATCCCGTCGCCCACCGTGCCCCAGCCGCTCACGTTGCTGGCGGCCACACCCACGCCTACAAGCAGGGCGACCACGGCGCGGCAGTTGGCGCGCTCCAAAGCGACCTCGCCGCCCTGGGCATGACAGCGCGCGATGACAGTGCCATCCATCCCGACCAGCACTTTGGGCCTCACACGAAAGAAGCCGTCGAGGCATTCCAGACGGCGCGCGGACTCCATGCCGATGGTGTTGCAGGGCCGGCAACGATGGCCGCCATCGGTGAGGCGAAGAACCACGCGCGGGTAACCAGCCAGCAAAGCGTCCCTACCCTGCTCGATGCCCGTCATCCCGCCAACGGCATTTATGAGCAGGCCCACAGCTGTGTTGCCCGCATTGACCAGGAGCAGGGCCGTACTCCCGGCCCGCATACTCAGAACTTCGCCGGTTCCCTGACGTCAGCCGCCACGGCTGCCGGCTTCAGCCGAATTGACCATGTGGCCCTCTCGGACGATGCGAACCGGGGCTATGCCATCCAGGGCGACCTCAACTCCCCGTTCAAGAAGTATGTGGAAGTCGATGTCATGCAAGCCGTCCAGGCTCCGATTGCACAGAGCAGCCAGGAGGCGGCGGTCAACGTGCAAAACAACGTCCAGCAACAGCAAGCACAGCAGCAGGTTCAGCAGATGGCGCCCGACCCTGTCCAGCAGCAGGCCGCTGGGCCGGCCATGACCCGGTAACGACAGGACCGGTGCCGCACATGCCGGCTAGACGAAGCCCACGGCACTCGTGCACGCCCGGCAGAACTGCTCGGGGTGTATCGACCGCGCGCAATTCAACGCGGTGTAGAAGGCGACCGGCGAAGGAAAGAACTTCCTCACCTCTTCAAGGTGCCGGTCATAGATGGGCATGGCGTCCTGAGGCATCACCACGCCCCTGTAGTACGCCTGATGCTTAGGGCAATACGCGAGCACCCCTGACATCACCGCAAGGGGGGCCTCTTTGGAATTAACAGGGGCGCTCACGTTGAGGGCTAGAGCGGCGGCTTGAAGCCGGCCGGTTTTAGACACGGATACGTGTACTGGAGCAAGACCGGAATCACTGATGCGTATTCCATGCCCCGTGTTCCAGGCTTGTCGTCGATAGTCAGTATCAACTTGGCCACTACGGCCGAGGCGCTCACGAAAGAGCATGAGACGTCTGCCCCCTCTTCTTGGCGAGAGACCTGAAGTGACGCAAGGGAGCCCCGCACGTACCCCACGATATACATGGCGCGATTGTCAGCGAGCGGATTAGGCACGGTAGCCCTTTGGGCAAACGTGTCATTCGCGCGCACGAGGTCCGGGTAGATGGCCTGCACCGTATTCTTTGGGTCGACGCCCTGCGCCGTAGCCGCTCCGCACACCGCCATCAGCGTCGCAGTAAGAAAAACTTTCATGTCAATGAGGAATCCCTAGATAGGCACAACTCCGTCCCCTGCCCTCTTCAACTTCCTACTGAAGGTCGAGGGTGAACGGTTCGTAGCATACAAGGACATCAAGGCCGTTTGGACCATCGGCCTCGGGCACACCGGCCGTGCCCCTCGTTGTTTGGCTTTGTTTGATGTGGCCCGTGCTTCTTCAACGGACGCCAGAACCATTTCCTCGAATGCTTCCGCATTCACCGGCCATGGCAGGCGAAATGCGGACTTCAACGCGCTCGGCTGGGGATGGGCCTGTGCTTCTGCCCACGGCTTTACTGCTGCCGGGTGGAGCTTGGACACAACCGCTACTTCCCGCGCGCCGGGCTTGAACATCGCTCGGAAGACAACTTCCGAAAGGCGACCGCGCCCCTGCCATCCCAGCGCAATTCTCGGCTCCGGGCCGCTCATCGGAATGATGTTGCAAGCCAGGCCGTGCCCCGCGGCAATCGACCTGCACAGGGCTTCCAGTACTGCGTCTTCAGCCACGGGCGCGCGCTTTGGACCTTTCGTCACCTTCTTGCCCGCCGGCTTCGTCGCGCGCGGTTCCACGGGTTTCCAGAGGTGGCCGCCCGCCGTGTTGCAAACCGGAAGCCTGCCGTGTGCGCGGACGTATTGCTCCAACAAAACCTCTTCCGCAAAAGACACCACCGACCCGTTGACACCGTCCATGGGCGCCGCAACGAACCAGAGATTTTGCGGGTCGTGCCCGACGCGCTCGCGATAAGCCTGGATTGCACGGCTTGTCCTGATTTTGAAGCTACCCTGCGCGTTGACGGCACCGGTCATGTTCGCAAGGTGTTTGGCAGACCGCCGCGCAATTCCTTCGCCGATGCCCTTGCCGATATAGACGACGTTGACGGGAAGTGCCCCGACATCGAGCCCGTCCGGCTTTCCTTCAATGAGCATGTACACGCCCCACGAATCGAACCGCTCAGCATGCTTCAGGACTTCGAGAAGCGGCACCGGTTCGAGCGGGCGAACGAGCTCCAGGACTTCTCTTTCAAGTTTCGTGGTGATGTGGGCGTTGGGACTTTCCATGTGGCCTGGTCTGAATGTGGGAAGGCGGGGAATGTGCGGGTCGACTGTTTCACGGACTGAGACTTCCGCACGAGGGGAGAGGCGTCTAGACCGACCCAGTCGAAACAAAGCCGTGGTTCTTACCCGGATTGAAGATACCTCCCTCCGGCGTCAGGAAATTCTGTCCTTGAGCCAACCGAGCAATCCGGCGTCGAGCACTCGGCCGGCGATGATATCGGGGCCCCAGAACGTAACCCTGGGCGGCGGGGTTCGGTCGACGGTGCCGGTATGCCAGACGTAGAACATACGGGCGTGGGCATCCGTTCCCGCAAACTCGTCGGCGTAGCCGTCGAATTGCGAGGTTGTCGTCCGTGATTTGACCTGGACAAACGCCCGCTCCTGCGTCGATGGCAGCAGCAAGTCCAAATCGATGGTCTTTTGGGTCCCACCCGTCCGTGCCTGACGACGCCAGCCGCTCGTGGAAAAGATGAGCTCAACCATCAACTCAAAGTCGACCGGGGTCAGCAAGCGGACCATGGCAAGAACCTGTGCCAGCAAGACCTGTTCAGTGGCCTCGACTGCTGCAAGCTCCGGGGTCTTCTCATCGTTCAGGCGACGCAGAAGGTAAGAGCGCTCCTCAACTTCGCAGATGGTGCCTTGATACATTTGCGTCTTCGTGAGCTTCCCTGAGAGGCGACTAATCAGCAGCGGTTCACCAGCGAGGCTTGTATTCCTCCAACCGTCGACTGTCTTTCGAAGTCGGGCATCGTCGTCGGCTAGAACAGCAGGCGCTCCCTTGGGTCGGCACCACCACAAGTAACCCTTCGAAAACGTAATGAAGATGTCCTGCTCGGAAGCTTCGTAGTAGGTGCGAATCTGGCGGGTGTCGTTGCTCGCGGTTCCGGCATTTTTTCGCTCGCGCGTCCAAAACGCCTTAACCTCTTCCCAGTTCCGGCCCAGGCACAAGTCATGGGGTGTAGCGTGGTAACCAAACTTGATTGTTCCACCTGCCAGACAAAGACTCTCCCACGCGCCACCCTCGCCGAGTTTGATGAAGTACACCCGGGCAGATAACGGAATACGGTCTCCTTCCCGACCTACGGAATCGGCAACGGTGGTCATGCATCCCCTCGCCGCACACGTTCGCTCTCGACCAGCCGCGCCAGGAGTTCATCGGGGTCGCGGTAGTCGTCGACGTCCATATCGAGCCCGGACAGAAGGCTGCACACAGCGACGAATTCCACCCATGCCTGGAAGGCATATTTGTACTGGTGCCCACCTTCCCGGGCAGAGCGACTGTATTTGTCAGCCAACTGTGGGAGCACGGATTTGAGCTCGTCGAGGTCGCCGGTCCGGACCGCAATGTCTAGGGACGCGAGCAGGAGCCACTCCCGCTTTGGACTGAAAACCGGGACCCGCTCAAAGGCCCCAAATGCCGGCGCATGCTCGTGGAGCTTACCCAGCGTGATGCCCGCCATCAGGCGGTCCCAATCCGGCTCTTTTTCGGTCATGTCCAATGCCCCTGTGAAGAGCGGGCATTGTCATCGGGTACCGAGGGGTAATCAATTGCCGCCCATCGCCCCCGCCCCGTTAACCGGGCGACGTGATGGCGGCGTCTGCCCGCCCGAATATGGGCGAGCAGCGCCAGCGACCTCAGGGTGCCTTCTTGCCAGCCTTGCACCACTCCTGCCACTCCTGGAGCTCGTCTGCCACGATGGGTGTATCAGCGCCCTGCGTCCTGTGGAAAGCATCGACCCAACCATCGACGCACGCGCCGGTGGCCGGGTCGTTGTCCACCTGCGGCGCGGCGTCTGCAACGCTCGCATCATCTGCGGCAACAGGCTTGGGTGTGGCCGGACCAGCACCAACCGGTGGGGTGGCGCCCGGTGTGGGAACGTCGGCTGACGGCTGGCGCGCAGCCACAGGAGGCGCAGGAGAGACGGCGGCTTCCGTTGAAGCCAGAGGCTCTACGGGCTGCCGTACCTCGGCAATTGCGCGGTTGACTTCAGATTGTCAATCCTGGGCTTTTTCGATTTCCGCGATGCGGGGGTCAGTCAATTCGGGAGCCTGTTTTTTTGCGTATGCTCTTCGACACAGGGACCGGGAACCAGGGGAAGGCCATGCCAGTCATTGCAATGCTTTTCCGGGGCCGTTATGGGCACTACCAGCCGTGGATGTCGTGGTTTTTTGCTGCCGTCATTGCCGTCTTGCTCATCGCGAAGCTCGTTGAGAGACATGATAAGAAGAAGCGGCGGGACAACCCGCAACCGGACAAGCCGTCAATCCCGACGTCGTTCTACCGGCGACGGAACGGGAAGCACCGTCGCCGGCGATAGCCCTAGAGAAACATAGGAGCAGTGGCAGCCCGGAATTTCTCCTGCGCCTCCACGATGAGCTTGCGCGCCTCTTCCACATCGACCTCCATGTCGAGTTTCTCGACCTCCTTCGCGGACATCAGGTCGGGATAAGCCCCCGACTCTGTGGCATAGCCGCCAATCTTGGCGAGCACGGGAACGAGATGCCTCGCTATCATCCCCGGAGGCATTGAAAACGACTTCTCATAAGCGTCAATCCCCTCAATAGCATTCTCCATGAAGAAATTTATTGTGGCCCATTTCTCGTTCCCGGAAGTCGACATCTTCATCTGCAAATAAAGGTCGTAGAGGCAATTGGCAGCGGCGTAGAGATACAACCCAGCCTTGGCCTCGTCGTTCAAGTCACTCTCGTCGATGGTGGTTTTATCGACGAAGCCCCCGAGAAGAAGGGCCTGAGCGGCACGCCGAATAACCTCGGCGGTCCTGCCCTTCAGTCCAAACGAGAACAGTTTGTGCACGTCGATACCTCATGAGCCAGCTCGATGTTTACAGGGCAACTCAGACGGGGCCGAAGGTCCCAGTGATGTTCCAGACGGTGGAGACGTGGTCTACGAACGTGCCCCCGATGTCCAGACCTGCGTCTTTCGCCGACGCTTTCAGCGACGTATTAACCTGGAAATCGTCTTCATAAGAGAGTGACAGGGCAAAGTCCACCGCCTCACTATTCAGTCGCATCTTTGCGACCGCCTTCCACGTGAATTCATGCTCGTACCACACCATGTCTTCGGGCAACGTCGGTGTGTCGTGCCCCTTCAGCCGAACGTGGAGGACAATCCGGTCGGTCTTGCTGTCCTTCGATGAAAATGACGCTCCCGCATTTGCACCGGGCGCTTCCAGTGGCACTGAGAGATTCGCCGCGAAATCCTTGCCCCAACCCCGCGTGTGCTCTGCACGAATTTCCCGTGCGCCGAGCGAAGCGAGAAGCAGGCAGACCTCCGCGAGCTTGTGCTCAAACACCTTGCGGTGAAAGATGGCAGCGGGGTAGTAAAGGGCGTCCTCAGTGGGATGCCTTGCATACACGCCCCGGACAAGCGGGTGTCCGGGAGGAAACCGAAGGAGCTTCTTCGCGCTTGACAGCCCCACGGGCACCAGGCCTGAGCCCAGCTCTTTGTCCTTTGTCAGATGCTTGTAGACGCCATACGCCAGCCCTGCCCCAAGATAGACAAAGTTCATTCGGGTCGATGCAAGCATCACGACTTGCGCGACCTTCGCCCAGTCGTCGGTGACGGACGGCGGCGCAGTCGGCTGCTTTCCCGCGTGCACCGTCGCGTCATCGACAACGGCAATCAGCGGCCCGACCTCATCCTTTTCCAGCATCACATGTCCTCGATGTGTATTCGCCTGTGCGGTGGAAGTCCCGCCTAGGGGCAGGCCGTTCGTCCAGGCTCGATGCCCGGAATTCTAGTACACGCCAGTGGCATGCTGGCCGCAGCGCGGAACTCGAAAGCCGGCAGAACGTTGATGGGCCAGTTTTGTGCGTGCCTCACACACCACCAGCGTATGCTCACGTCGGCAAAGGGACTTTGAAGGGGAATCCGATGAATCACCGCATCATGCTCGGGGCGCTGCTTGCCCTGCTCTCGCCTGTGGCCCTGGCACAGACCACCAATTGTTTGGTCTACCCCGGCGGCCTCGTGCGGTGCACTGAGCCCCAGGGCCTCGGGGGGCCGACACCGTCGACGAACTGCACAGTGGCAAACGGAATGGTCCGATGCTCACAACCGCAAGGGCCCCAGCCCATTGCTCCCCCTCCGGTTTCACAGCCTATGCCGGACTACCGGGCTGCACAAATTCCGATGCCCCAGGCGCCCTCCTTCCAGAAATCATCAACGCCCGGCTTCGGCGCGGGCGGCTTGCAAGCGCTCGAAGATGAGAGGCGCCAAAGGCAGCAGGTCCAACAGCCACAAGCGCCGGCTATGGACGTTCAAACCGAAGCCGCCCCTGCCCTTCCCCAGCCCGATGGCGCGCTCATCAAATCCGTGTATTGCTACAGCGAGATATCCGCCGAACTCGACCGCAGCATGCCTTCTTCCCGGAAGGCCATGGCTGACCCCAAGACATCGAAGATGGAAAAGGCGGTCATCCAGCAGATGGTGCAGGAGGGCACCGCGAGGAAAGAGCGTGTGGCGGCCTACATGCGCCCCCGCAGCGAGCATGTCGACAATGGCCCCCTTTCCCAGGCGTTCAACCAGGGCAAGGCGGACTACAACCAAAGCGTGATCGATGCCCTCACGTGCAACCGGTCCTGTCCCGCGACTGGGCCCGAGAATCAAACCTGCAATGACAGCTGCAATGCAAAAAGCAGCGCGTGGCATCGCGCGCACACGTGTGACGGACTGGGATTTCTTCCGAAGGCTCATTGAGGCTTCTAGGGTTCATGAGGGACACCCGCCAGCATCGGCGAGCAAGGAGACGTTGAATGACCAAAGACGCACTGTGGACCGGAAAGCTCGGCCAAAAAACCGTGGTTTACGACCCAACCATTCAACTGCCCGGCTGTCCGCACCTTTTCCTGTGGACTGAGGCGGACGGCATGGGCAAATACCTCGCCGACGTCATCCGGTCAAAGGTCAAGCGCGTCCCGGATGAATCAGCGACGGCCACCCTCCAGGCGCTCTACGAAGCATGGCGGGAGGCCACCGGCGAGCGCTGGCTTCTCGAAGAAACGCGGTTCTACGAGGAGCAGGCGCGCGGTGCCGAGGAACGGCGAAAAGCCCAAGAAGCCAGGCAGGAAGCGAAGAGACTCGCGCAGCTGTCCATCGAGGAACGCCACGCGGAACGGCTCAAGACGCTCGGCAAGGAATTCAAAGGCGTGGAGTCAGTCACCAGCGAACGCCGCGTCCACCGCGCCACCCACTGCTATGCCTGCAAATCCTCCCTCAACAGCGCGCAGGACCTTCAGTGCAAGGCTTGCGGGTGGATACTGTGTGACTGCGGCGCGTGTGGTTGCGGTTACGAGTCACCGGCCCCGACGTAGCCGCGTGTAAGGCTACCCCCTCGACTGCCGGCCGCCTTTCGCATCAGCTGACCCCGCCCTTCCAGCCGCCCGCGCTTTTGACTTTGCCTCGCCGCCGTTTCTTTTGCTCCGGATTTTAGTTTGCCCCCGAGCCCCTTTACCCCCACCCCTCCGCCTCTTCCGTCCCCTCTTGACAGCCATCCTTTCCTTGCCAAGCTGAAGTCATCCCCAGCCCATAAGGCCCCCCAATGACCTCTCCAGCCCACCCACCCACGCCGGACGAATGGCGGACTTTCTTTGCAGCGTGTGCAGCCCATCAGCTAACTGCCGGCAGTCGGATGCGGAACGGAAAAGAGGTCGCTTCGAAGCTTCGGGGGAATCGGTGTGAGCTGTGCGGTGAGCTCTTGGCCCGGTAAAGTTTTGAGGTCGCCCCGCTCCTTCCCCCTGCCCTTGGCGGTCACGCCGGCTTCGAAAATTCCATGTCTCTTTGCCACGGTTGCGCGGACAAGGCCCGCAACCTCGACGCCCTGCCCCTTATCGAGACGGCGCCGCTGGAATTCAGGGCGCGGTTGCTGGAGAGACGCGAGGGGGTCATGTCGGGGTCGATGAATCAGCCCGTGCCCGCTCGGTTCAACCGCGAGGGCCGGGAAGCCGTTTTGAGGGCCCGGTGGGAATGGCCGCGCACGGTTGCGCATGTCGACGGAGGGAGGGGGCTGATGGGCTTCCAACGGGCCTACACGGCCGGGGTGCTGGGCATGGTCATCCGGTCAGTGGCGCACGTGACAGGGCAAATACAAGAGCGGCGGTGGGTCGGCTTGTCGGTCGACGCCGGCGCGTTTGATTTGTTTGCCCGCGCGCTGGTGGAGCGGAATGTTCTGATGCGAGTAGCGAGGGGAAGCGAGACTGCGGGTGCGGCCTAGACCCGGGGGTGCACCAGAGATGAAACAGGCCAATCGTTATAGTGACACCAGGCTCGGGCTGTGTGATGGTGCGCGCTCATCAAGGCACGTGGCGTTTCCGTGCAATCGCTCCCATCAGTCGGAGGTAATGATGGCCACCCACATTAACAAGTTCGACCAGTTGACTTCAATGTCGGATGCGGACAAGCGGACTGCACTGGCAATCCTGGCGAAGTTGCCCGCAGATTTGGTGAAGTCGTGGGAAGCCCAACTTACAGTCAAAGAGGGCCACCTTTGTGGGACCTACTACGCGGACGTCGCGGCCTCCCTTTCATACCCAGACTTTGTGACGCTATACACAGCCCTCGGTTATGCCTTTCCGAAGGTCCCTTGGTATGACATGAAATGCGTATACAACCCAAACACTCACGTCTCCGGCTGCGGTTACGCCACGGGGTACACCTGTGACCTTGAGTATTGTCTATAGCAAGCCCGCGCTTCACAGGGTCGCGCCGAGGAACCGGTCGTAGACGGACGTCCGCGCGGTAATCAGGCAACTGTGCTCTTCACTGAAGGTAATGAGGAACGTCGTCTGGTCGTTCTGGCCGCCTAGCACGCCACCGACGGCGACACCGACAGGGCCGAGCAACACCCCACCCACGATTCCCCAGCCCAAGGCGCTGGACCACTTTGTGACCCGCTCTTGTGTGGCGAGCTCGACAGACTGGACGGAAGCGAGAGAAAACACGAACTCACCACTGGGCACCAGGACCTGTCCGTTGGCGAGCATATGGCCGGTGCCGGACCCCAAACGCCCGGCGATGAAGGTCAACTTGTGCACGCGGGTGGCCCCAAAGGGGGCTTTGGTGAGGAACGGAAGCCACGTGGGGAGTGCCGGTTGCGTCGGTGTGCCCACCTGCAATTGGGTGTAGTAATCGTCCATGCCTGCGTCTGCGGCGACGTTGTAGAGCTCGTGTGCAAGGTCATCCGGAATGTCCTTGCCGTCGAGCCATGCGCGGAACTCCCGCATCCCATCCCTCGATGCCCTCGCCTGAGCCACATCTGATGCCGACGCAACCCGGACGCCGTAGGCGATGCCCCTGGAAATGATTTCTTTGATGTCAGGCGCCTGGGAATTACCGGCCTGGTGGTCGGCCAGGATGGCCTGGGCTGCCGCCCTGAGCTTCTCAAGGGCGAGCATTTGCTCTCCCCCGATGTTCGCCTTCGATTTCTCAATCGAGGCATGCATGAGCCGGGTGTGTTCGGTGTAATACACCGTCTCGAACCGAACCCGACCCATGTCCGACATCCCGGATATCGCGTCGGCCAGTTCTGCCTTATGGCGCCCTTCAATGCCATGGAGGGAGTCGAGCTCCGCTGTTGTGGGCGGCGGCACTGACTTGTCCTCCAACCATCGCGTCGGCGCGCTTTTCGCTTCGTGATGCTGTCGGGCCAACTCGACTGCGCCGGGATAATCAGCCCGGTAGTCCTTGGCCTGCGGTGCGAGCGCGGCAGGCTTGGTTTTTCTCTTGAAAAAGGAGCCGAACATCTGGTTCTTCCTTGATTCTGGGCGAGTCTACTGGGACTTTCTGGTGATTCTACCGGCCGCGCTCGCTTGCGGTAACCGCACTCTGCCGACGGCCTCGATATGATGAACGCGGACGTGGCATTGACCCAAAGTCAAAGGAATCTGGATGGTCACCTGGGTTTATATCGACTCGTGCGCGTGGAATCGCCTGCACACCCTTGGCGTCGACCTCGCGGCTGAGTTGCCGGCCGACCGATATCAGGTCGCCATCACCCAGGAGGTGGCAATCGAGACCGAGCTTTTTCGGAAATCCAAACCGGAATCCGACGTGCTGCCTTATATCGACAACGCGCTGGAGGCGGCACAGGTCAAAACCTCGTCGTGGTTCGGCTTTGCCATGCACGAGCCCGACGGCACGGTGTCGCCCTACCAGCCTTATGGGGGGTTCGATGTCGGCACGTGGGTGTCCGAGAACGAGAGCGCCTGGCTGTCACAAGCCACCGTGCTGGCGATGCTCTCAAAGTCCCAGAACAAGAAAGGCCCCCTCGGAGCGAATCAGGCGGATGCCTCCCAAGGCGCCCGCGCGTTCGACGCGGTTATCCTGACGGATGAAAGGAGGGTCCGAAAGAACGGCAAAGGCCCATTACAGTTGGCGGCAGAACAAGGCGGCCATGTCGTGTTTTTGAATGAAGTAGAAGCCAGCGGGCTGGGACTCGATGCCTTCATATCCGGGGGCCGAACCTTCAGCACCAGAGCGCCGTAAAACAACTGCCGTGGGCGGGTCGTCCGCTGGCCTGGCACCTTTCATCCGACCAACCTTGTCGGGGGACAACAGATGAACGACCCATACCTCGCGTGGATTGCTATTGCTTTTCTTGCCGTCTGGCTCTGGCAGGAACGCGGGGCAAAGAACGCTTGGCTAAACAGAGCCGAGGCTACAGCCGCCGAGCTCGCTGCCGTCAAGCAGCACTACCGTGCCGAGGTCGAACGGATTAACGAGGCTCGGGACCGGTTCACTGATGCGTACGTGCGTTCTACAACCGGTTCGACCAATCCGACCGGGGAGGCGCTGGAAAGCATGCCGTTCCCGATGGACGCCATCGCCGGGCACGAGTCGGCACTACGCCGGGGACAAGATGAACTGGCCTCTCTCGGCATCCAGGGCTGGCATGTTCGGTTCTTCGGCGAGGATTGAGAAGCGCGATATATTTGTGCCGGACACAGGAAAGGAGATTACGGATGAAACGGAATACCTCAAAGTTTGCTCTTGCAGCACTGCTGGCATCGAGCCCGACAGCTACATTTGCTTCGGACATGTGCGACACAATGAGCGACACCGCCCGGGGCATTGCCTTGAACAAAAGGGATGCCGGGGTCAGCGAAAGTGTATTACTGGCCCAAGTGAGCGAACCGAAGCCCGGCGGCTTGAGTGACGAAAACCGTGCAATGGTCGTGAGCATCGTGAAGATGGTTTATGCCCGCAGGGACCTGACACCTGAGCAAGTGGGTAACACCGCCCGCTCGGCGTGTGAGGGCATTCCTGCAAAGTGACGCGCTGGCCGCCCGGCGGGTGGCCTTGAACATCCCGACGGTAGTGGTACGGTTCGGTTGTCTGACAGGGAGCATCCCTATGCCAAAGCCCTACCTTCGCGACCTGCGGGCCGATGCGGAAACTCTTCAACGGGAAGTCGGCAATTGGGTGATTGTCGGTGTCGAGACGTCGGCACCATGGCCCACCACTGCCCAGGTTGTCCCATACCTCGGCCATGACTTCATCCTTCGGCCCGGCACACCGGACCGCGCGCCGACCGTCTGCCTCAATGCACGGGCGCATGGCTTCACCGCCGACCAAGCCCGGGATGCCATCCACCGCTTCGGCAGCTCGATGGCGTGGGCTGGGGACTGGCGATTTGAAACCACGATGTGGATGAGCGGAAGCCACCCGTTCGGCGTCGGTCGGATGCAGGGCGGCGTGGCGCAGGATTTCTTTGACGTTGAGGAACTATCTGCCATCACCGACGATGACGCGGCAACCGCACTGGCGTTTTTCCGGGAGGGCATTTCCGCACACAGCCCGTTTTATGGGTTCCTCAATCTCTACAAAGTCATCGGCTTCATCCACCCTGAGGGCAACCGGCGTGCCGCGTGGTTCGATGCTGCCCTGCCTGCACTGACCGACCCGCTGGCCGTCGACAGGCTTGCCGAACTGGCTGCCGATGGAACGAACGCGTCCATGTATCTCCGGGACGAAGGGCGAAACGCCATTGCCCATGCCGAACGGGGACCGTTTGTGAATCCGGACCGGGGCATTGACCATCTGCGTATTACCCGCGACCTTCCCATCATGCAGGCGCTTGCACGTCAGGCAATCCAGGAACGGTTTGGCATCCACCACCGGTTGTCCAGGGCAGGACACGAACCCTCCCCCATCGCAGGCTTTCTGGACCTCTTCGGCGATGAAGTGGTGCAGCAGACCCTTGGTGGCGTCGACATAACGGGTCTGACTGTCGAGACCCCGGATGACATTGACATCGTCGTGCGTCGGGGACCTACCACGATTGCTTTGGAGGGCCTTGCAGTGTCGGGCCTCGAGCAGGTGCGGGGTGGCATCGCCCTGTGGCTCCGGAATGCGACAGAGACCGTGCAAGCAACCTTTGTGGTCGACCTCGTCAATGGGACATTGGATCTCGGGCCGGAGGACATCGAATGCCTCACCAATGCGGCAAGCCGCTCAAGTATCGGGCAGGCTTTGCACGTCCATGAATTTGTCTGGACGTATCTCCTCAACGGCGTTGTCGAAGTGTGGGACTCCGACACCGGGAAGCTCCTGGGCAAGACCGCCGTATTTTTTCCGGTCAATGCCATGGCAAGCCCGCAATGGCATGAGGAGACCGTCGCCCGACTGAGTGCCCTGCTTCAGGACGCTGTCGAGGACTAGCCAACGCTCAGCCCGTCGTTTCCCACGGCGATGTCAGGGGTAGCGCCTGGGATTGGACCACCTCAAGGAAGTCCCGCTTGTCGGGTGACCCATCGACGAAAGACCGGTACATGGCCTCCAGCTTTTCGGCTCCCGGCTCGGCAAAGACGACAAACCCGAAGGCCTTCCCTAAGAGGACTTGCAGCACCATGACCACGCCATCCGCGTCCATGGTGAGCTTGTAGGAAAACTGGTCGTTCAGAAGATTGCCGGTGCGAACGAGGTCGGGCACCGGGCCCTGGAAATGGCGCATCTGCTCAACCATGGGAAAGTGCCCCTTTTCGCGAGCAGGTCAAGACGGTCCAGAAGATGCAGGCAAAGGGCCTCCTGACTGTCGCGCAATCCAGCATTTAACGGACAAGAAGGGACCATGGAATGATGATTGCCGGATGGATTCTGCTGATTGCCGGCAGTGGCTTTCTTGCTGCGGCCAGGTGGCTTCCCGTGCCGTGTGCCATGGCACCCCTGCGGGCCACTGTGTGCCTCGGCCTTTGCGGGCTTTGTGCCTGCATCGGGGTGCTCTTCTTACTGCGGCCGTGACGCGGTAAAGTCCTGCCCCACGTGCAGCCTTGGCACGACACAGGACCATGGCATGACGCCCGAACCCGCACCTGAGCCCGTACACGAACCCACTCCGGCACCAAAGGTCCCGTCCGAGCTCATGGGCAAGGCGGACGTCCACCGGGAGGCCATGATGACGTTCCGGCACTACGACACCCTTTCCGCGAGCGCTATCGGCGCAATCCCGGTGTCCTTTGCTGGAGCGTGTACGCTTTTCCATACCCTCGGGTGCGCGACGCAGTGGCGGTTCCTTGTCCCGCTGTTCGGCGCCGCCTTGATTGGCGTCCTTTTCATGCTCTACAGCCGCCTGGACCTTCATGCCCACACCGCACTGAAAGTGGCGGCATGCCTGGAACGAGGAGAGCTTGTCGGTGGACACGTCGTCCTGGGGTTGGCTTCAACACGCGAAGCCCTGGATACGTCGTTCCCCACACTAAAATCCCAAAATGGCGGGACGCTCTACAGATGGACACGTCTGCTCGCATGCGTCGCTGCCACCCTTCTGCTCGCCATTGCAGGGCTGAGCATCTGGAAACTGAGTCTGAGTTTCGGCTGGTAGGGCGCCGCGTTAGCAAGATAGACATCACACGCGATTGGCGTGCGGCGCAGCGGCTGAGACCTGCCTCGTTCCTCAGCGGCCCAGCACGCGCACCTGATTGTCGAGCCGTCGCACGACTTCCAGTGCAATGGAGTCCACTGCCGTGGCCCGCATGTACCGGTCTTCCATGAGCGCGCCGTTGAGGGCTGCCACGGCAGCAATGTCGGCAAGATTGACGGACGCCACGATGCTCCCGTGCGGGCTCTGTTGCTCCGGCCAGAACGAAACTGCCCCTTCCTTGTTGAGCCGCATACAGCCGCGCGCCAGGCCGTACGACCGGGAAGTATTGAGAACATCGTCAATGACGGAAGCGACACGGCCGGCAAGATTGGGAATGGACCTGACATCGAGCGGGCCAGCTGTCGAAGCCTGGACGGGAGTAGGCGAGGACCACGCGGCGACCACGCCACGCATCGACTGGAGCGTCGACGGGTGAAGGTCAACGCGCCCTTCGTGTGCCCGAAGAAACCGGCCCACGCCGTGAGCAGCAATCAGCTGCTCGCTTTCAGGTTGCTCATTTATCCAGTACAGGAGCGACAACAACCAGGCGTCATTTGCAGGCAAGCCGAGGTTCGAAACAGACAGAGCCGCGCGCCGTCCAATCGCCCCGCCATCGTCCGGCACGAGGCCGGTGACCTTCATCCACAGGCTGGAAACGCGGCCAAATTTCAAACTGGTGATGACATCGCGCAGCATGGGGGTCCTTCCTTTTGTCGGTGACGCCAGGCGCATTCCGCCGTGTCTTTCACGAGGGTAATGGCGGGCCGCAATTGTTGTCACCCCGTCCGCTCTTGATATGCAACAGGGCTTGAGAGACGCTCTCCCCGTGGGGACAACCCCGCCGACGAATCAGGGAGAGGAACATGGGCGAGTGGTCTGATTATTTCGAAGACTTCCCAGAAGAGAACCAGGCAAATTATGTCAACGGGCGCTTCGACCCTGCCGGTGCTGCTGCACACCGCGCAGCTGAAGCAAAACGGGCGGCGGCACAGGCCGAGCTCAATGCCACGATTTCCGGCCTCATCAAGGACGGCAAACGGCGGGAACAGGAAAACAAGGACGCTACGCGAAAGGCCGCGAAGGGCAAAAAGGCCTGAGGCTCTAGAACCTCAACCAAACCCCGATGTCCTTCCCACCGCCCGCATCGGCAAGGTAGCAATCACACGTCGTGGGTGTGCGGCGCTGCCGCCACCGGCGCGCATCGGCCCTCGGGAGGTATCCAATCGTGTGTCCTGCGACGTCGACGCGCACGGCCTGGTCGTCGTACGGATTCGTGTCCTCGGGGACCAGGCGGGCACGGTGGAAGGGCTTTTCACCACTGGTTTTGATGGCCCGCAAAGCCGGCTGGTAATTCGACTCCCCCACGACTTCCTGCGCGTACTCGCCGTGGCCTTTTGCCCTGGCTTTGGGCTTTGCAGTGGCCGCGGGTTTCGCCGCCCTCCCAATCGCGCTTTTGACCCTGGCCGTTGGGCTCTTTGCCCGTTTTTTGCCACCGGTCGCGCCCTTCAACAGCCCCTTGAAAAACGCGTCAAAGATGCCTGCCATGACCCCTCCTCCTTGGCGGTCCATCCGCCCGTGGTCACTCTAGCCGAACGGCTTAAATCGTGTTGTCCGGGCCCCGGCCACCGCCTGGTTTCGTTGCCGGCGCAAAGCCGGAACCAAAGCACGCGGCCTGCGCCTGGGCAGCTTCGTCAACGAGCTCTTGCAGCATGTCTCGGACGGCCTTGTCGAGCAATTGGGCTTCCTGCTCCCAGCCCAAGGCTTCGGCGACCCGCGACCAGAACCCTGCACTGCGGATGGCGGCCATGCGAGCCCCCCCCCCCCCGTTTGCGTCTTGTGTTTTTTTCTACCAGCACCGCCAGTAATGACATGTGCGGGATGACTGGGGGCCTCGCCGACGGCTTCGGTTCAAGGATTTCGGCGACCTCTTCAATCGGCAGTTTGCAGCGCCCCACATGCTTTTGGGCGCCCGGATAAGTGCCGTCTTTCATACGCCGACGGATAACATTTTTACAGCCCTTCTGGCCTCCCCAACTCCTTCGCAACCTCGTCGACGCCGAGCCACCACTGGTCTGGATATTTCTTCTGCAACCGTGTTCGAGTGCGTGGCGACATCGGCAATCCTTCGCGCTTGGTGGGGATGCGGCTGGGACAAAGCTGCGACAAACGGGAGGTGTATCGGGGTGTTTCCGGATATTTTCGAGAGTGTCGAGCGAGGCACAAAAACCCCTGTTTTTCCCGCGCTTTCCGCTGTAGACCCCGTCTTCCCGACCCCGCCGAAAAAACGGCTTGAGGCTTTAGGAGGGGGACGCTCTATCCAGCTGAGCTACGGGGGCCAACATTCGCCAGGATACCCGAGGGGGGATAGCGAACCGAAGCGAGGCGCGTCTGCCCGCCCCGCTGTAAGGCCATTCCTACAGACACCGCCGAGTGCGAGGCTTACGATTCCGCGTGGGACGGGGAACAGGGGTCGGGACGTGAACATCGATGTCATGGATGTCTGGAAGCAGACCCGCGAGGTGCTTGCGCTGCGCAGGGAGGATCCCGATGAGGCCTATCGCCGTCTGGTCTCCCTGTATACCGGGTATCTCTCCGGCGATCTCTCGCCGGGAGACAGGGGCCACCTCATGAGCGAATTCGCCTCGATGCAAAGCCTGCTCGACAGGAAAGACGAAGCCCGTGCCACTGTCGACCAGTCCCTCGAGCTGTTTCCAAACTCGGTCGTGACGCTGTTGCACGCGAGCAACTTCTTCACTTACGACATCGCGGCGCCCGAGACTGCGGTGGAACTGGCGCAACGTGCCGTGCTGCTGACCGAGTCAGACGGAGAACTGACTATCTACGCGTTGAATCATCTGTGCCGAATTGCACGACGTGCATGCCGGTTCGATGTCATGAGCCATGCGATGAAGCGTCTTCTGGCTACACCTCCCCGCGCCGGCTTGCCGATGCAGCACATCGAATGTGACTACCTGAAATCGCTTCCCGAGAATGCCGTTCCGCCGCCCCTGGTCCAGGCTTTGCTGGCGCGAGCCAGGCCAACGCGCGACGCAGGCGACGGTCAGACGTTCAGCGGCACATAACGCAAAACGCCCACCGGTTCCCCAGTCTTGCGCCCGGTATCCGCCGGATGATTCGTACCGTCCAGCACCGGCACTTCGTCGAAGTCGAACGGGCTGAGCCCCTCGAGGCAGGCGACATTCACGCCGTACTGCGCGTTCTTCGAGCGCCGCTGGTGAAACGTGTAAATGCCACACACCGAGCAGAAATAGTGCTTCGCCGTGCCTGTGTTGAACTGGTAGGTGGTCAGCGCGTCTTCACCCTGCTCGATCGTGATGCCGTCGAGTTCCGCCGAAACGGCGACAGCCCCACGCATGCGGCAATACGAGCAGTTGCAGCGCCGCGCAGTGCGCAGGCCATCGGACAGCTTCACGGTGAAGCGAACGGCGCCGCAGTGGCAGGCGCCTCGGGTCTCGGTGACGTCAGGGAGCATCGATAGGGCCGGTTGGGGAGGCCGACGCATCATAAATCGTGGTGACGTCCGACGCTCGGCAGGCTAGCGGACAACACTCAATCGCCGCCCCGGCATCGGCGGCACCCGCGCGGGGCGTTTGGCGTCGCTGCCGAACGGCCGCCAGACACCGTCGGCACCTTCGATACCGATACTGACATCGCCGCCTTCGGCGGCGGCCCGGTTCACGGCCGAGCGCAGGGCCTCGAAACGGCTGTCAAACCGGGATACCACCTCACCCTCCACCCTGAGGGGCCAGGAGGGGCCGTCATCGGGTTGATAGGGAATCTCATAGATCCGGGACATGGGCACGGGCAGCCTTGGAAAGAAACACAAATCCAGCATGGACTTGCGACGGTGACCGCACGGTCTTCGTAACTTCCCCCGAAAAAGACGCCTCGCAGACATCCGTCCCGCGTCGCACAACGGGGTGTGAAGGGTGCGTTTGCTAGAATCCCGGTTTTACCCGTCTTCCATGGAGACCTTCATGTCCGCCAAGATCCTCGCAGCGCTCGGCCTGAGCACCACCGAATCCGGTACGTACCTCGGCCGCAGCGAATGGGCTTCCACCACGGGCGCCGGCACCCTGTCCCCGGTCAATCCGGCCACGGGCGAGGTGATCGCGACGGTGCAGGCCACCAGCGCGGCCGATTACGAGACGATCGTGCAGCGCGCGCAGGAAGCCTATGCGGTGTGGCGCACCACGCCCGCGCCGCGCCGCGGCGAAGCCGTCCGCCTGTGCGGTGAGGCCCTGCGCAAGCACAAGGACGCCCTCGGTTCACTGGTCGCCCTGGAAATGGGCAAGATCAAGCCGGAAGGCGACGGCGAAGTGCAGGAGATGATCGACATCGCCGATTTCGCCGTGGGCCAAAGCCGCATGCTCTACGGCTACACCATGCACTCGGAGCGCCCGGGCCACCGCATGTACGAGCAGTGGCACCCGGTCGGTCTGGTCGGCATCGTCAGCGCATTCAACTTCCCGGTGGCCGTGTGGGCCTGGAACGCCTTCCTGGCGACCATCTGCGGTGATATCTGCCTGTGGAAGCCGTCGCCGAAGACGCCGCTCTCGGCCATCGCCACCATGAAGATGTGCAACGAAGCCCTGAAGGATGCCGGTTTCCCGGATCTCTTCTTCCTCTTCAACGATGCCGGCACCGAGCTGGCCCAGACCTTCGTGGACGACAAGCGCATCCCGCTGATCAGCTTCACCGGCTCGACCAAGGTCGGCCGCATGGTCGGCGAGCGCGTCTCGCGCCGCATGGGTCGCAGCCTGCTTGAGCTGGGCGGCAACAACGCCATCATCCTGGACAAGTCGGCCGACCTGAAGCTGGCCATCCCGGCGATCGTCTTCGGCGCCGTCGGTACGGCCGGCCAGCGCTGCACCAGCACGCGCCGCGTGCTCGTGCACTCCTCCATCCATGACGCCGTGGTCGATACGTTGGTCAAAGCCTATGGCCAGGTGGAACAGAAGATCGGCGATCCCACCCTGTCGACGACGCTGATGGGCCCGTTGAACAGCCCGGAAGCCGTGACGGCTTTCCTGGCAGCCATCGAGCAGGCCAAGGCCGCCGGCGGCACCGTGCGCACGGGCGGCAAGGCGTTGACTGACCGCAAGGGCAACTTCGTGCTGCCGACGATCGTCACCGGCCTGAAGAACACCGACACCGTGGTCCAGACCGAAACCTTCGCCCCGATCCTCTACGTGATGCCGTTCGACACGCTGGATGACGCCATCACCCAGCAGAACGCCGTGCCGCAGGGTTTGTCCTCGGCCATCTTCACGCAGGATCTCAAGGCCGCCGAGCAGTATCTGTCGGCAGCCGGTTCGGATTGCGGCATCGCCAACGTGAACATCGGCACCTCGGGCGCGGAAATTGGCGGCGCCTTCGGTGGCGAGAAGGAAACCGGCGGCGGTCGCGAGTCGGGCTCGGATGCCTGGAAGGTGTACATGCGTCGCCAGACCAACACCATCAACTATTCGGACGCGTTGCCGCTGGCCCAGGGCATCAAGTTCGATTTCTGACGAACGGGTGAAGCCATGACCGATTTGCGCTCCACGGATCGTTTCTCCGACCGCGTCGAGGACTATGTCCGCTACCGGCCGGATTACCCGCAAGCGCTGATCGGCTGGTTACACGGTTTGGGGGTGACCCCAGGCTGGACCGTTGCCGACATCGGTGCCGGGACAGGCATTTCCAGCAAGCTGTTCCTCGACAGCGGTCACCGCGTGACCGCTGTCGAACCCAACGCCGCCATGCGCGCGGCAGCGGTGCAGTGGCTGGGCGGCGAAGGCCGTTTTCACGCCGTGGACGGCACAGCCGAAGCCACCGGCCTCGACGATGGCAGCGTGGACCTTGTCACTGTCGCCCAGGCGTTTCACTGGTTCGACCTGGACAAGGTGAAACGCGAATTCGCCCGCGTGCTCAGCCCGCGTGGCCTCGCCGTGGTGTTCTGGAACACGCGTCGCCTGAAGGGCACGCCATTCCTCGAAGGCTACGAGCGACTGCTCCACGAATACGGCATCGACTACGTCAGCGTCGCCGAGCGCTACGCGGACGACGAGGCGATGGCACGCTGGTACGGTCATGGCTATCGCGGCATGGCATCGTTCCCGCACGAACAGAAGCTCGACTACGATGGCCTGCTCGGCCGGACCATGTCGTCCTCCTATATGCCCAAGGCCGGCCACCCCAATCACGAACCGCTGCTGTTCGCACTGCGCTCGCTGTTCAACGCGACACAGGACGAAGGCACGGTTGCTTACGATTACGACACCCGCGTGTTCGCGGGCCACCCCACGCCCTGACGATCACGCCATGTACGAGTTGCTCCGCCCCCTCCTGTTCGCCCTTGACGCCGAGACCGCGCATGGCCTTACGCTGTACGCGTCCGACGTGGCCCAGCGGAGCGGCTTGTCCCGGTTTATCGCGACGCCACCGGCGCCCTTGCCGGTGCGCGTGCTCGGTATCGATTTCCCGAATCCGGTCGGCCTCGCCGCAGGGCTCGACAAGAATGGCGAACACCTCGACGGCCTCGCCGCGCTCGGGTTCGGCTTCGTCGAAATCGGTACGGTGACGCCGCGGCCGCAGCCGGGCAACGACAAACCGCGCATGTTCCGCCTGCCAAACCACGAGGCGGTCATCAATCGCCTCGGCTTCAACAACGGTGGCATCGATGCCCTCGTACGCAACGTGGAAAAGGCTACATTTCGCGGCGTGCTCGGCATCAACATCGGCAAGAACAAGGACACGCCCAACGAGCGTGCCATCGACGACTACCTGTTCTGCCTCGAACGCGCGTATCCCTTGGCCACGTACATCACGGTGAACATCTCCTCGCCGAACACGCAGGGCCTGCGTGACCTGCAGGAAGAAGAGACCCTGCGCCGATTCATCGGCACACTGCGCGATGCACAGGAACGCCTGGCCAGCCAGCATGGCAAGCGCAAGCCGATGCTGCTGAAAATCGCACCGGACCTCACGGAGACCGAGCTCGACGCCATCGCCGACGTACTGCTCGCCTCCAGCATCGACGGCGTGATCTGCACCAACACGACGATCGACCGCGACACGGTGGCAGGTGATCCGAACGCACACGAAACCGGAGGGCTTTCGGGCCGGCCCTTGTTCGAGAAGTCGACAACCGTGCTACGCGGCATGGCGACGCGGCTCGGCGGCAAACTGCCGATCGTCGGTGTCGGCGGCATTCTCGATGGCGACACGGCGGCGGAAAAGATCGAGGCCGGTGCCTCGCTGGTGCAGGTCTATTCGGGGCTGGTCTACCGCGGTCCGAAGCTGATTGCCGAGGCCGTCACCGAAATTCGTCGCCGCGGAGTGATCGCATGATCAACAACGCGCCGATCGACATGGGCGGCTTCACGCTGACCAGCGATGCGCCCCTCGGCGGCCGCAACACCTTGCGCGTGAATGCGCGGGCGAAGCTGTTGGCCGAAGTACGCGACCCGACCAAGCTTCCGGAAATCCTCGCCTATCCCGCCATACGGGGCGGCAAGGTCCTGGTGCTTGGCGAAGGCAGCAACATGCTCATCGGAGGCGACTTCGACGGCACCGTGCTGGCCATGGCGACGAGCGGCGTCGAGACCTTTCAGCGCGACGATCGCGTGCTGATCCGTGTCGCCGCCGGCGAGCGCTGGGACGACTTCGTGCGCTGGTCGCTTGGCCAGGGCTACGCCGGGCTCGAGAACCTGATCCTCATCCCGGGTACGGTAGGCGCTTCGCCCATCCAGAACATCGGCGCATACGGTGTCGAGGTGGCTGAATTCATCGACACCGTGGAGGCCTGGGATACGCACAAGGGCGAATTCGTGGTGCTGGACAAGGCGGCATGCGCCTTCTCCTACCGCGATTCCACGTTCAAGCAGCAGGCCGGTCGCTGGATCGTCGTGGCCGTGACCTTTGCCTTGCCGCGCGAGCGTCCCCTGTCGCTCGACTATGTCGGCATCCGCGACGAAGTAGCGAAGATGGGCGTGGAACGCGCTACGCCTTACCATGTTGCCGAGGCCGTCGTACGCCTTCGCTCGCGTAAGCTGCCCGACCCGGCCGTGATCGGTAACGCCGGTAGTTTCTTCAAGAATCCCATCATCGGCACGAACAAAGCCGATGCGCTTGCGCTCGCCCATCCGGGACTGCCCGTGTGGCCGCATGACGGCGGTACCGCCAAGATCTCCGCCGGCTGGCTCATCGAGGCAGCGGGTTTCAAGGGCGAACGCGAGGGCGATGCCGGTATTTCGAATCGCCATGCGCTGGTCCTGGTCAACCACGGCAAGGCCACCGGCCCGCAGCTGTGGGCCTTCGCGCAGAAAGTGATTGCTGGTGTCGAGGCGAAGTTCGGCGTGACCCTCGAGCCCGAACCGCTGGTGGTCTGAACGCCTGCTCGGGCGGTCGGGCGGCGATGTCACGGTCGTGTCAAACCGCGGTCATATGCTCACCCGGCGGCGTACCATGAGGCGTCGCGATCCGCGATGAGGACGACGCCCTGGATACGATGACGCCCCCCAACGAGTCGACTGCCCTGCCCAAAGCGCCCGCCGCGAAGCCGCCCCACGCGCCGCCGCCGGAGCTGCCTGCCATCGATCTCAACGACAGCAGCCTCTACATCCACCGCGAGTTGTCGCAGTTGCAGTTCAACATCCGGGTGCTCGACCAGGCACTGGACGAATCCAAGCCGCTGATCGAACGACTCAAGTTCCTGCTGATTTTCTCGTCCAACATGGACGAGTTCTTCGAGATCCGCGTTGCCGGCCTGAAGCAGCAGATCGCCTTCGACCATGAAATGATCGGCGCCGATGGCATTCCGCCGCGCCGTGCGCTTGCCGAAATCGCCGAGATCGCCCACCGGCAGATCGAACGGCAATACGCCATCCTCAACGAAAAGATCCTTCCCGCCCTGGCCGACGAAGGCATCCGGATCGTCCGGCGCAACCAGTGGTCGCACAAGCAGAAGCTGTGGATCCGCCGCTATTTCCGTCACGAAGTGGCGCCGTTGATCACACCGATCGGCCTCGACCCGACGCACCCGTTCCCGCGCCTGGTCAACAAGAGCCTGAACTTCATCGTGAAACTCGAAGGCACCGATGCCTTCGGTCGTGATTCCGGCCTTGCGATCGTCCCGGCGCCGCGTATCCTGCCGCGCCTCATCCGCATGCCGGACGACATCTGCGAAGGCGGCGATAACTATGTCCTTCTCTCATCGATCATCCATGCACATGCGGACGACCTGTTCCCCGGCATGCGCGTGCTCGGTTCATACCAGTTCCGGCTGACCCGGAATGCCGACCTGACCATCGATCCCGAAGACGTCGAGGACCTGGCGCGCACCCTGCGCGGCGAGCTGTTCTCGCGCCGGTATGGCGACGCTGTTCGACTGGAAGTCGCGGACAACTGCCCCAAGCCGCTCGTCGACTACCTGATGAAGCAGTACGCGCTGGAGCCGGCGGCACTCTATGAAGTGAACGGCCCGGTGAACCTGGCGCGCCTGTTCGAGATGACCCTGCAGCCGCAGTACGCGCGCCTGCAGTTCCCGACCTTCGTGCCTGCACTGCCCAAGGTGCTGGCCGAAGCCGAGGACATGTTCACGGTCATCGGCAAGCAGGACGTCCTGCTCTACCACCCGTTCGAATCGTTCTCGCCCGTGGTCGACTTCCTGCGCCAGGCGGCGAAGGATCCCCAGGTCCTGACGATCAAGCAGACCCTCTATCGCAGCGGCGCGAACTCGGAAATCGTCGATGCCTTGGTCGAAGCCGCGCGTTCCGGCAAGGAAGTCACCGCCGTGGTCGAGCTGCGTGCGCGCTTTGACGAGGAGTCCAACCTCAGCCTCGCCTCACGCCTTCAGCAAGCCGGCGCCGTGATCACCTATGGCGTGGTCGGCGTGAAGACGCATGCAAAGCTGATGCTCGTGCAGCGTCGTGAGAACGGCAAGCTGGTCAGCTACGCCCATCTGGGTACGGGCAACTATCACTCCGGTAACGCGCGCCTCTACACCGACTACAGCCTGCTCACTTCCGACGAAGCACTGTGTGACGACGTACACCGTCTGTTCCGATTACTGACCGGCATGGGCAAGGCGCTGAAGATGAAGCGCATGCTGTATGCACCGTTCACCCTGAAAAAGGGCCTGCTCGACCTCATCGCCCGGGAAGCGGCGAATGCGGCCGCGGGAAAGAAGGCCGAGATCGTCTGCAAGATCAACGCGATCACCGACGCCAAGGTGATCCGTGCCCTGTACCGGGCCAGCCAGGCCGGGGTGAAGGTAGAGCTGATCGTACGGGGCATGTGCTGCCTGCGCTCGGGCATTCCGGGCGTGTCGCAGAACATCCGCGTTCGCTCCGTGGTCGGTCGATTCCTGGAGCACAGCCGCGTCTACTGGTTCCACAACGACGGCGAGCCGGACCTCTTCCTGGCCAGCGCCGACCTGATGGAGCGCAATCTCGAGCGCCGCGTGGAAACCTGCTTCCCCATCGAAGGCAAGAAGCTGAAGCAGCGCGTCCGGCGGGAGCTGGACGCCTACCTCACCGACAACCACTCGGCCTGGCTCCAACAGCCCGACGGCACCTACGTCCTGACGCAGCCAGGCGCCGGCCAGCCGGTCCGGGACGCCCAGATGCAGTTGCTCGAGCGATTCGGCGGTGTGGTGGCGCCCACGCCGGCCTGACCCGCCGGCGTCTTCACCTTACCCAAACGGCCCAGGCGACACACTTCGCGCACCCGCGGCGTGACGAACGTGCGGCGGGAAAGGGGGAGACGGGGTTTCCATCGAAACGCATCCGGATCCATGCCGCGCGTCCGCAACGATGTGCAGCACGTTTTCTTGGGACTCGGCATGGGTTTTTCGGCCAGGAGACAGCGCGCGCTCGTGCATCGCCTTCTCAAGGCGAGCCTGTTCTTTTGCCTGCTGCTGGCCGGTACGGCCTCCGCCGACACCCTCGCCGGCAACTGGCGTGAGGCCCGGCCGGACGATGTTCCCGCCGAGGTACTCCGCGAAGCGGAGAATCGCCCACTGGCCGCCTTCGATCCGTCGCGCATGCAGGTCTTCCCGAACTCGCCCTCCGGCACCTGGGTCATCCTGCGCACGCTGCCTCCCTGGACCAGCGGCAACCGCGTGCTGAGTATCCGCACGCCCGGCCTGGGCACGGTCACGCTGTACGACGAACACGGCCGGGTCGCCGGCACCTCGCTCGAGGACTTCGGCCCGGCTTTGCATGGCCACGGGCGGCTGATCTTCGAGATACCCGCTTCGACTCCCGCATCGCGTCCCCTGCTGCTCCGGTTCGAACCGACGACGATGCCACCGGGCGCAGTGACCATGACCGTCGAGCCCTGGCGCGACTACCTGCGTGAGGACGGTGGCTGGGTGGTCTTCGCCACGGCCTGCTTCGCCGTCATGATGACCATGGCGCTGATGGCACTGTGTTTCGCGCTCATCCTTCGCGACATGACCTTCGGCTGGTACGTGGCCTACCTGCTCTGCTATGCGCTGATCCAGGGCCTGAAGTCCGGGTATGTGTTCCATCCCCTGGAGATCCAGTCGCTGGCCGGGCTCGCCGATACCCTGGGCGCAGCGGCAACGGCCCTCTCGGTCTCCTTCGCCGCGCTGTTCATGCTGCGCTTCGCCAAGGTCGACGACTACGTGCCCTTGATGCGCATTCCCGTGCTCGCCTTTGCCATCGGCATGCCGGTATTGACGGTGCTACGTGCCACGGGCATTGGCGTCTTGGTCGACACCTCCCAACTCCTGCTGCAGCCGCTCCTGTTGCTGGGCGCACTGGTGCTGCTGGTCACCGGCGCCACCGCCGCGCTGCGCGGGTCACGCCATGCCTGGTTCTTCCTGATCGGCTGGACCCCACTCCTGATCCTCACCGCGCTGTGCGGCGCCCAACAACAGGGGATGCTTGCCGGCGCGCCCTGGTTGCCGGACGCGGCCATCGCGATCGGTGCGTTCGAAGCCGTGGTTCTCTCCATCGGCTTGTCCGACCGGGCGCTCACCATTCGGCACGATCGCGACCGGGCGCGCCAGCTCGCCGATAGTGACCCTCTCACCGGCGTGCTCAACCGTCGCGCGTGGACCGATGCGGCCTTGCAGGTGCTCGAGCAGGGCATGTCGCGTCCCATCGCCCTGCTCTTCCTCGACCTCGACCACTTCAAGTCGCTCAATGACTGCTACGGACACGCGACGGGCGACCGCGCGCTTGTCGCGGTGGCCGCCGCCCTGCGTGACGAGCTACGGCCCACCGACCTCCTCGGGCGCTTCGGCGGCGAGGAATTCGTCGCCTTGCTTCAGGGCGTGGAAAAGGAGAATGCGGTTCAGATCGCCACGCGCCTGTGCCGGCGCGTGCATCGTCTGGACGTCCATACGGGACAGGCACAGGCCGACGACCTGCTGACAGTATCGATCGGCGTGGCGATGCGCTCACCGGCGGACACGGTGCAGTCGCTGACCGAACGGGCGGACACGGCGATGTACGCCGCCAAGTTGAGCGGACGTAACCAGGTGGTCTGCTCGGGGCCCTCAGGGCCCGCCCTGGTCCGGCGTAACGAGGTCAAGTTGCGATAGGCGCCAGTTCCGCGGCGGCGGCGGCGATATCGTCGTCGCCGGGCAGGACCAGGAAGGCGGCACCCGCGAGCGGCGTAAAGGTATCCGCTCCAACCACGCGTCGCAGCGGCAGGTGTCCCAGACCGCCCTCGACAATGGCGGTGATCACGCCTTCCCCGACACCGGCGCTCTTACGACCCTCGTCGACAACGAGGACGCGCTTCGCACCTGCCGCCTGCGCAGCGATAAAACCATCGTTAAGCGGCACCAGCCAGCGCAGGTCGACAACGCGCACCTTCCAGCCATGCGCCGCCTCGATGCGCTTCGCTGCACGCAGGCTCATCGGCACACCATTGCCGAAGGTGAAAATGACAAGGTCGTCGGCGCCTTCGTTGTAAACGCGTCCCTCGCCCAACGGCATCGCTTCGCCCTCGGCAGGGTAGGCAAACTGCCACTGACCATCGCCAGGCTCGTACAGATCCTTGGTCATGTAGAGCGCGATCGGCTCGAAGAACGCAGTGACGCGCCCATCCACCTTGGCCAGTGCCGACAGCGTGCGCAGCATGGTCGCCGCATCGTCGCCACGGCTCGGGCAACCGACGACAAGACCGGGAATGTCGCGCAGCGCGGCGATGGAGTTGTCGTTGTGGAAGTGACCACCGAAGCCGCGCTGGTAGCCGAGCGAGGCTACGCGCATAAGCATCGGGTTGCGGTACTGGTCGTTGGAGAAGAACTGCAGCGATGCCGCTTCGCCACGAATCTGGTCACAGGCGTTGTGGAAGTAAGCGAGGTACTGGATCTCGGGCAACGGCAGCATGCCCATGTTCGCGTAACCCTGGGCAAGGCCGAGGATCATGGTTTCATCGAGCAGTGTGTTGAAGACGCGCGCGTTGCGGAACGCCTTGTGCAGGCCCTTCGTCACCGTATACACGCCACCCTTCTGTGCGACGTCTTCACCGAAGAGCAGGCTCTCCGGGTACTTCGCCATGAGGTCGTGCAGTGCCTGACCGATCTGGATGGCAAGGTGCCGCGGCGGCTGCTTCTCGGGCAGCTTGTCGACGCCACCGAAAACACGCTCGCGCTCGGTGGCAGGGGCCGGACGCTCGGCTTCCGCGCGAACGGCAGCGGGTGTATACGGCGCCAGCGGTTGCATCACCTCGGCGAGCGTGGTGATACGCGGCCGGCGGTCCGCCTCCTCGGCGGCTTCGAAGCAACGCTTACGCGTGTCGTTATAAAGATTGAGCAGGCTATCGCGATCGTACAGGCCGGAGGCCAGCGCAATGGCCGCGCTACGCAGCAGCGGATCGGTAGATTCCAGCGCGACCAGCTCCTCGATCGAACGCCATTCGATCTCGAAGTCGGTACCGGCGTGACCCATCACGCGCGTCGTGCCCAGATGCAGGAAGGTGGGGCGGCGCGTGCGACGGCAATGTTCGACGGCTTTCTGCACGTCGGCATAGCCGCCGGCGAGGTCGAGGCCGTCCGCGTAGAAATAATCGAGGTCCGGGCGGTGACGGAAGTTGTTCGCCACCCAGCCGCCCGGCGTCTTCACCGAGATGCCGATGCCGTTGTCTTCGCAGACAAAAAGCACGGGCGCGGGTAGCTTCTGGTACGCCGTCCATGCGGCTGCGTTAAAGGCAGTCTGCGCCGTGGCATGGTTGGACGAGGCGTCGCCGAATGAACAGATGGCGATCGAATCGGCAGGAATCGGAAGGGTGTGCGCGATGCGACGCGCCTGCTCGATGGCGACGGCCGTGCCCAGCGCCTTGGGCAGATGCGAGGCAATCGTCGAGGTCTGCGGCAGCACCCATAACGGCTTACTACCCCACACTTTGTGACGCCCACCAGAAGCCGGATCATCCTTGCTTGCAGCGAACGAGAGTGCGGAATCCATCACCGGATCCATGCCCGGTAGCTTGCGGAAGCGCTCGGCCATGAAACCGCCGCTGCGGTAGTGCAGGAAGGCGGGATCGGTATGGCGCGTCAGTCGCGCCACCATGGCGTTGCCCTCGTGGCCCGACGAACCGATCGTATAGAAGACCTTGTTCTGCACGCGAAGCACGCGCGCCATGAGATCCAGGTGGCGGCTGATCAGCTGCGATTCGAACAGTTCGCGGAATCCGCGCGCGTCGAGGGCGCTGCCCGGCAGCACGGGTTCGTCATCCCCCGGTGCCCGGCCCACATCGCCCTGCCAGAACTGCACGAACTCGACGAAGTTCTGGTCGACGATCTCGGCGCGGTTGAAGCCCTTGTGGCGGGCGGGGATGGGATGCGGGACGGACATGGGGGAGACTCGAAAAGAGGTAAGAAGCGTTCCTGGGTCAGCGCGTCGGCGCTGACGGCCTGACCCAGAGGTTCATGAGATAGCCATCGTCGCCGCCGACCGGATCGGTGGTCGGCGTCGGCAGGTTAAGAATGCGCTCGAGAGCGGCGGGCCGCTCATCCGCCTCGCCCCGAAGAATGTCGTAGTTTTCCTGTCCCGGCGGGTAGGCACCCACGACAAGGAAATCGTCGCTGGCCTTGAGACAGCAGTGCGCCGTACCTGCAGGCAGCACGAGAACGTCACCCTTGTCCACGGTAACTTCGCGGCCGCCGGGTCCACCGAGCATCAGCGTCGCAGTGCCCGATGCGACGCCCAATGCTTCGTGCGCGGTCGAATGGTAATGGTGATAGTCGAAGACGCCACCCCGCCAGAGGGGGACCCATTCGCAGATGTCGAACACGGCTTCCACCATGTGCGCATCCAGGTCGATGTCGGGAATGACGGCGACGTAGTGGAGCACGGGGAAGTCCGGGTGATTCGGAAACCCTGCCGTCGTCCGAGAAGTGGTCGAGAAAAGGCTGACCCCTCAGCATGGGTGACATACGACGCTCCTCAGAACGCGTTGATACCAGTCAGCTCGCGGCCCACCACCAGCTGATGCACGGTTTCCGTGCCTTCGTAGGTGATGACCGATTCCAGGTTCAGCGCATGGCGGATAGCCGAATGCTCGGTGGTGATGCCCGCGCCGCCGAGAATGTCGCGGCAGTCGCGTGCGATGTCCAGCGCCATGCGCACGTTGTTCCACTTGGCCAGGGAGACCTGGGTCGGCTGGAGCTTACCCGCATCCTTCAGGCGACCGAGCTGAAGCGACAGCAGCTGTGCCGTGGTGATGCGACGGGCCATGTCGGCCAGACGAATCTGCACGGCCTGGTTGGCCGCCAGCGGACGACCGAACAGAATGCGCTGTTCGGCATAGTCGAGCACTTCCTTCAGGCAGGCCTGCGCGGCGCCGATCGGACCCCAGGTGATGCCGTAGCGTGCCTGATTGAGGCAGCCGAGCGGGCCCTTCAGGCCCTTCACGTTCGGCAGGCGTGCGCTATCGGGAACGCGCACGTCGTCGAAGAACAGCGCGGACGTGACCGAGGCGCGCAGGCTCATCTTTTTGTGCACTTCCTGCGCAGCGAAACCCTTGGTGTCGGTCGGCACGACAAAGCCCTGGATGCCGTCGTCGGTCTGTGCCCAGACGATGGCGATGTGCGCCAGGTTGCCGTTGGTGATCCACATCTTGGCGCCGTTGATCACCCAATCGCCGCCGTCCTTGCGCGCCACCGTTTTCATGTTGGCCGGATCGGAGCCGCCGTGCGGTTCGGTCAGGCCGAAGCAGCCGATCACTTCGCCGGCCGCCATGCGCGGCAGGTACTCGCGCTTCTGTTCTTCCGAGCCGTAGGCGAAGATCGGATACATGCACAGCGAGCTCTGCACGGAGGCGAAGCTGCGCAGGCCGGAATCGCCGCGCTCGAGCTCCTGGCAGATCAGGCCATAGCTGACGGCATTCATGCCGGCGCAACCATATTCTTCGGGTAGCGTGGCGCCCAGCAGGCCGAGTGAGGCGATCTCGGGCACCAGTTCAGCCGGGAAGCGCGCCTGGTCGAAGGCGTCGCCGATCATCGGCAGCACCTTTTCGTCCACGAAACGGCCGACGGTATCCTGGACCATGCGCTCCTCATCGGTGAGCAGGGAGCGGACGTCGTAGAGATCGAGGGGGTCGAGACGCTGGGCCATGCGGGTACTCGTAAGTCGGCTACGGGAAAGCCTTCGATTGTAGCCCTGCCCCCTCTCCCGGTCATGCCGGGCCGCAACATTCAGTGTTCCGGCGCCGCCACGGCGCGGAACCCATAGGCCGGTAGCCGTTCCTGCGCCGCCGGCGACATGGCGTAGAGCGCGAACCGGAACGAGGCCGCGCGCCGTGCGGGATCGCCCTCGCGCAGGACCACGCTCATGCCGTAATCGACTGGCAGAGACAGGTTGGCGGGCACCTCGACCTTGCTGAGGTCCGGATCGGGCGTGGCATCGTGTGAGCTGCAATAGCCGAAGAACACATCCACGACGTGGTGCTGCAGGAAATACTTTGCCGCGCCGACATTGCCGGGAATGGTTGGTGCGACCGGGCCTCCTACCAGCTTCTTCGCCTTCGCCTCCAGATTGGCGCGTGCTCCGGCGCGCACGGTCTCCGCACGGGCGAAGAACTGCCACGCGTAGTCCCCACCGGGGTCGGCCCCCGGGGTGGACGTGCCGATGCGCACACCGGGGGCGAGCAGGCGGTCGAGCAGGTTCGCGCTGGTCATACCCGCATCCGGCAGCGTCTGCACGCAAAGCGCGTTACGCGCGAAGACCACAGGCGAGGTGGCCTTGCCTTCGGCGGCGAGCTTTTCCGGGTGCTCCATGTTGGCGGAAATGTAGACATCGGCCGCCTCGCCCTTCTCGATGCGCTCGCGCAGGAGACCGGCAGGACCATTGACGATACGAACCGCTTCGCCGGTCGCCGCCGTGTACTGTTTCGCGATGTCCGCCAGCGCACCGGTAAGGCTGCCAGCGGCGTAGACGGTGAGCGGTGAGGTCGTCGACGCGGCGACCGGAGACGGTGGCGCCGCGAGCGCCGGGAAGGCTGCGGCCAGACAGGTGACGACGACCCAGGCCATCGTCTTCATAGCAGGTCCACCTGCACCGACGCTCGCACGGTGCGCGGCGCGCCCAACGTCGCCGTGGCACTGCCGGCAGCGTTGTATCCGTTCTGTCCCGCAGGCGTAACGTTGGCCCAGTAACGCCTGTCGGTCGCGTTGTCGAGCGCGAGCCGGAACGTCACGGGGTACGTGTGGATGCGCGTCTGGAAGCGTCCGCCGATGTCGGCCACGGTGTATCCCTTTACGTAATAGCTATTGAGGTAGTCCCCGGCACGGCGGCCGGCGTGATTCACGTTGAGCGTCAGTGTCAGGCCTGGAACCCAAGGCATTCTGTACTCGATAAGCGAGTTGTAGACGACGCGCGCCAGACCAAGGATCTGCTTGTCACTGGTGGTCGTCGAACCCGTGCGATAGAGGCGTGGATCAAGCAGCGAGACACCCGTGAAAACCGTTACGTCGCGCCCGATATCGCCGTTCGCCGTCAGTTCGATACCACGGTTCACCTGTCGACCCTGCTGGGCGAAAACATTGTCGGCACCCACGTAGGCGTAAGGGCGTTCGATCCGATACAGCGCCGCGCCCAGGTCGATCGGTCCGACACGTGCCTTGTAGCCCGCCTCCCACTCCTTGCTGCGATAGGGCGAAAGGCTTTGATTGACATTGGCCGTACCGGCGGGCGCGATATCGCCTTGCTGCAGGCTATCCGCATACGTGACGTACGCCATCTGCGTCGGCACTGGCTTGAACATCACGCTGCCGGTGGGGCTGATGCCGTGGGCATCGTACGAACTCGTGGTCGCCCCCTGGCGGTTGTAGTTGCGCACGTACAGCCAGCTGTCGCTGGCGGCAACCAGGGCCGACCAGTGCTCGTTGAAGCCAACGGTGTCGCCGATCGAGACCGATTGCTGCTTCGTGTTCATCGACTTGTAGCGCTGCGAAAAGTCCGGCAATCCGGGCTTCGCGAAAGACACCGGGCTGTCGAGGCTGGCACGACCTACCGTCACCGGGCCCGTCGTGAGCGGCGTGTAGCGGCTCCAGTAGAAACCGTTGTTCGCGATGAGAAGGTCATGGGTAAGCGGCCCGGTATCCACGCGACCATTCAGCGCCAGCATGTTGCTGACGATCATGTCGTAGCTGTACGTGGTCGTCGCCGCAGTGGTCGTGTAATCGCCCGCGTTGTCCGTAAGCGTATTGGTAGGAACCGTTGAACGCCGGTCGTTGCTCTCTTTCAATACGCCGGCGCGAAACGTCCAGCGATCGTTGAAGGCGGTGCGCAGACGCGAACTGACGATCCGGGTGATGTTGTCGTCACCGCCCCAGGTCTGGCCATAACCGGCGCGCTTCGGGTCTGGTGCGGAAGGCAGGACAACGCCTTTCCCTAGCGCAAACGTGCCAGGGAAGCCGGTCGAGGTGTAGTGGTAGTAGCTCGCATCGTTCTCGAGCACCGTGTGCTCACCGAGACGGGCGTCGAAACCGACGCTCCCCAGGCGACGGGCGAGCCGACTGCCCTCCACGTAGCCCGGTCCGTTCTGATCGAGCACGTTCACCCGGTAACCGAAGCGGTCGTCCACTCCGAAACGGCCGCCTAGGTCGGCATGCCCCAGCGCCGATCCGCGCGAGTTGTAACGCACGTCGAACTCTCGCAGGGGCGCGTCGGTGGGGCGCTTGAAGATGTAGTTGAAGGTGCCTGCCGGACTGGCGGGACCGTACAGCGCGCCGGCAAGACCATTCAGCACCTCGATCTGCTCAAACTGTTCGATCGGGTAATCCGTCGTGGCGGCGATGTTCAGGCCATCGATACGGGTGTTCTGGACGACGCCAGCCTGAAGCCCGCGGCTCTGAGGCCGCACGTTCTCGCCCTGCACCGTCGGCAGGAAGCGAAAGGCCTCGCGCACGCTCTGCAACTGCTGATTGCGGGCCAGGTCGTTATTCACCGCCTGCACCGAATAGGGCGTATCCAGCGGAGCGCGGTCGCCCAGCGGGCCCATACCGACCTTTTCGGTCTTGTAGGAGGCCTGGCCGGCCTCGACCGTGTATCCCTCGAGGTCCGTTTTCGGCGTCGCGTCCTGGGCGAACCCCGGCGAGGCCACGCAGAGGAACGAAAGCGACAGTAGGCGGCGCGGCCGGAAACGCATGTCTCACCCCTAGAAAGCGATATATACGCTACTTTATATCGCAGTCTCGAACCATTCTTTACCGTTCGTGACCTCCTGACGCGCCAGAAGATGCAAACGTTTGCATAATGGGGCTGTCCCCGCCTGCTGGATTCCTCATGCTTAAAGGCGTCCTTCTCGGCTTCGCTTGCTACGCCGCTTACGCGTGGAGCGACGCCTTCGTAAAGTCCCTCGAGGGCTCGCTACCGCCTTATGAGGCGGTGTTCTTCGGTGCTGTCATGGCAATGACGGCCTTTCCCTTCCTGAAGAAGCCGGAAGACCGCTGGAGCGAGATTGTCATATCGAAGATGCCGGGCCTTTGGCTATTGCGCGCGATGGCGGGCGCCATCGGCAATGTCACCGCCGTGATGGCCTTTACCGCCCTGCCGATGGCCGAAGCTTTCTCGCTGATCTTCCTGCTGCCGATCTTCGTCACCATCCTCTCGGTGATTTTCCTGCGCGAGCAAGTGGGCTGGCGACGCTGGTCCGCCGTCATTGTCGGGTTCATCGGCGTGCTGGTCGTCCTTCGTCCGGGCTTTCGCCATCTCACGACAGGGCACGTGGCGGCGATCATCTGCGGCATCACCGGCGCCTTGTCGATCATCGCCCTGCGTATGGCCGGGGCGCATGAGAAGAGGATCACCCTCTACGGCGCCGGCGTGGTCGGTCCGATGATCGCTGGCTTCGTGATGATGCTGCCGCACTTCGTGTGGCCAGATGGCCACCAGTGGTTCCTGCTGCTCGGCTACGGCTTACTCGCTGCCGCCGGTGCCGTCTTGCTCATGCTGGCTACACAGAACGCACCCGCCGCGCGCGTCGCGCCCACCCAGTACAGCCAGATGCTCTGGGCCATCCTGTTTGGCTACCTGATCTTCCACGACCACCTGGATTGGCCCATGCTGATCGGCATCGTGCTGATTCTTGGTGCTGGCCTGTTCACCTTCGTGCGCGAGAAGGAGAAGACCGATTGGTGGCGGTGGACGAATATCGTCTAAGAGCAACGTTTTCGGTAATCAGTCATTTTTCTCATGACGCTTCGGTGATCTGCCGACACCCTTCTGGTTCGTCTGGCCAGATCGCAGGAAGCTCGCGTGGGAATCCATTGGAATGCCGGTCTTATGCGATGGAAGCCGCATAAGGACAAGGACGGCCGAACGTACCCGCTTCACCATCTTCATCCATTCCGGTACGACCTCACACTGCCGGACCAACCCGGCCGTCCTGAAACGTGCATTACTGTCCACGTCGGCTTCGGAATGCATTGTTTTACCCGACGTATCGAGGACGGCTGCTGCCCCCACGACAGGTACGAGGATGAGCGGGAGGCTCGAACGTTCGACCGCGATCGGCATGCCCTGTCCATGCTTCTACCGGACATAGCAAGAACGCTCCAAGGCCGCAGGTGCGCATTCGCTCGCGACGAGAACTTCCTCACCTTGGACGTTCTTTCCACTCAGGGAGTGTCGGTGCGTTACGGGGTGTTCTTCAATTTGAAGCGATGGACACGCCATGGCAATCGGGCAGTGCTTTTGGTGGTCCAGAGCGCTTACAGCCTTGACGCCGGAAAGCCAACGCCAGCACGCGGAGCCATTGGCTTCAACGCACTGCTCGGTCATACGCTTCGGGGAACCAAACCAAAACAGCCCGCTTGAAAAAGCGAAAGCCCCGCAAGCGGGGCTTCGTAGTCCGGATCCTGTTGCCTCCGCGCTGGGCGGAACCACGTGTGGCAGGAGACGCTGGCCAAAGGCCACCGGCTGTGGCGTCCCACGCAGGATATCACGACGACACTAGCTGTTGGAAACCCCGTGCGGCACGTGTCCGGTAGCCACGTGCCGCCGCGCCGACTCCACGTTAGCCGGGGAATCGTCGAAGAAGATATCGGCGCCAAAGGCGTCCAGGAACGGGCCCTTGTCGCGGCCACCCAGGAAGAGCGCCTCGTCGATGCGTACGCCCCAACGGCGAAGCGTAAGAATGACGCGCTTATGCGCAGGCGCCGAGCGGGCGGTCACCAGGGCTGTGCGGATGGGCGAGGTTTCTGCCGGGAATGCCGCCTGCAAACGGTGCAGCGCCGAAAGGAACCCGCGGAACGGGCCACCTGAGAGAGGCTCCGCCCAGAGTTCGGATTCGCTGCGATGGAATGCATCGAGCCCCTGTTCTTTCGACACCCGCTCACCTTCGTCGCCGAAGATCACCGCGTCGCCGTCGAAGGCGATGCGCAGCTGTTCACTGGAACGCTGCGGTGCCGTGGACGGCAGGATGGTCGCCGCGGCGACACCGGCGCGGAGGGCGCGACCCACGTCTTCCGCGTTGGCGGAAAGAAACAGGTCGGCACGGAACGGCGCGATGTAGTCGGAGGTCGGCGCACCGCTGGTAAAAGCGGCACGCGAAATGTTGAGTTTGTAATGCTGGATGGCATTGAAGATGCGCAGACCGGTATCGCCGGAGTTCCGCGACAGCAGGATCACCTCCACCGGCGGCACGTCACCGGACAAGGCGTTCAGACCGAGCAGCTTCTGCACCAGCGGGAAAGCCACCCCGGGAGTCAGGAGCTCATTCTCGCGTTCAATCTGGTATGAGCGATAAGCGTCGAGGCCATCGCGTTCGAACAGTTCGTGGCCGTCTTCCATGTTGAACAGCGCTCGCGACGAAATGGCCACGACCAGGCGGTTGTCGTGCACAGAGGCATCGGCGTGGGCGGTCTGGGTCTCGTTGTCGGGGGCGTTCATCGGGGCGGTGTCCGTGCTGCGTGTCTGGACACCATCCTAATGCACCGGGCCGCTCCTTGTAGGAGCCGATTCATCGGCGATCCCGCGGCAGCGGGCCAGGATACGGCTAGCACCCAATCGCCGAAGAATCGGCTCCTACAAACGCAGGGTATCCGGCTATAGGGCGAACTGCTCGTCGAGGATACGCTGCTGCAGGTTGTGTTCGGGGTCGAAGAGCAGACGAACGGCGTTGCGGCGGGATTGCTTTACCTCGACCTTGCGAACGTCCCGCACCTCGTGGAAGTCCGCCGTGGCGCTGATCGGACGCTTGTTCGGATCCTTGGTTTCGAAACCTACCCGAGTGGCGTGCGGGAGAATGGCGCCACGCCAGCGGCGCGGGCGGAAGGGACTGATCGGCGTCAGCGCGAGCACATTCGCGTCGAGCGGCAGGATCGGGCCGTGGGCGGACAGGTTGTACGCGGTGGAACCGGCGGGAGTGCTGACCAGGATGCCGTCGCAGACCAGCTCGTCGAGCTTGACCTCACCGTTGAGGCTCACGCGCATGTGCGCGGCCTGGTTGCTCTGGCGCAACATGGCTACTTCGTTGAAGGCAAGCGCACGGTGTTCGGCGCCGTCGCAGCAGGTGCTGTGCATCTCCAGTGGGTGCAAGACAGCGGGATGCGCGCGCTCGATGCGCTCGGCAAGGGCGTCGAGATCGTGCTGATTCATGAGGAAACCGAGCCGGCCCAGCTTCATGCCGTAAAACGGCACGCCAAGCGTTCGGTAAGTGTGCAGCGTGCGCAGCATGAAGCCGTCGCCGCCGAGCGACACGATGATCTCGGCGTCCCCGGGTTCCACACTGCCGTAACGCTTCACCAGGGCGGTGCGCGCACGTTGGGCGACGTCGGTTTCGCTGGCGACAAAGGCTAGGCGCATGGATGTCGGCTTGAAAGGACCAGCGGGGAGCTTAGTCCTTCGGGCGGGAGAACGGCTAGGTGGCAAGAGGTGTCGCT
>NZ_JAAVUW010000004.1 GCF_018449605.1 Luteibacter sp. dw_328
TCCGGTACGAAACGCGGAGGACGTGTCTGAGCAGCGAGGGTGGGCACCGAAGGCTCTGTGCCGCTACGTCCGAGCACCGAAGGCTCTGCGCCTCACCCCTCACGCAAGCGGCGGCGCGAGCCGCTAAAAACATGCACTCGCGAAGCGAGTGAACCGAAACCTTGCTCGCTACCGCGGGATCGCCGATGAATCGGCTCCTACACAGAACGGTGTGCGTCTACCTAGTCGCCGCCGCCCTTGGGCTTCTGACGATAGGGCTCGGCCTCTACCGTGATGTACTCGGGCTCCGGTGTGTCCAGGCGAAGCGCCGTGAGTTGGCCGCCCCAGACGCAACCGGTGTCGATCGCGTAGATGCCCAGGCCGGCGAAACGGCCGAGCGCGGACCAGTGCCCGCACACGATCTTCGTTTCACGGCGACGCATGCCCGGCACCTCGAACCAGGGATACATGCCCGGCTTCTGCGTGCCGGGTGTGCCCTTGCCTTCGAAGTCGATGCGACCGCTGACATCGCAATAGCGCATGCGTGTCAGGGTATTGATCGTGGCGCGATGTCGCTCGACACCCTGCAGGCGGTTATTCCAGCCTGGCGGTCGGTTGCCGAACAGGTTCTTGAGCAAGCGCTGGTGACGTGGGCCGCCAAGCTCGCGTTCGACTTCCAGTGCGGCACGCTGTGCCTGACGCAGTGTCCAGCTTGGCGCGAGGCCGGCGTGGATCATCGTCCAGCCCAGGGCCTCGTCGTGGTGCAGCAGCTTTTGCGTGCGCATCCACTCCATGAGGACCGGCGCATCGTCAGCAAACAAGACCTCGCGCAGTTCCGGATTGACCCGCTGCTGAGCGTCTTCGCGGCGCTGGCCGATGGCCAGCAACGAGAGGTCGTGATTGCCGAGCGTGATGATGCTCTGCTCGCGCAGCGAATGAATCAGGCGCAGGGTGGCGAGCGACTCGCCGCCACGGTTGACCAGGTCGCCGCAGAACCACAGGCGATCGTTCGCCGGGTCGAAGCGAATCTTTTCCAGCAAGCGCTGGAGTTCGGGGTAGCAGCCCTGGACGTCGCCGATTGCGTAAACGGCCATCAGTCCTGCTGCTCCATGGCGCCGTTAACGGCGTGCACGCTATCCATGAGTCGATCCTAGTGGAGCGTGCGCGGTATCGAAAGCACGAAAGTCGGAATCGGGGCATCGAACTGAGTGCCGTCGTCGGCAATCATGCTGTAGCTGCCTTCCATGGTGCCCACCGCCGTCTCGAGGACGGCACCGGAGGTGTACTCGAACGACTCGCCGGGTCGCATCCACGGCTGCTCGCCGACCACGCCGTCACCGCGCACTTCCTCTACCTTGCCGTTCGCATCCTTGATGACCCAGTGGCGGGTCATCAGTTGCGCGCCCGTCTCGCCGGCGTTGCGCAGGGTGATGGTGTAGGCGAAGACGTAGCGATTGTCGGTGGGTTGCGACTGGTCGGGGACGAAGCGGGATTCGACCTCCACGTCGATCGTGTAGGGTGTTTTGGAATTCATGGTCCGATTGTCGGGGACGGGGACAGGGCGGGCAAGTATGCCCGCAAGGACCTTCACATCGCGTTGGCTAGCTTGACGAAGTCGCCGGGGGGCAGGGTTTCCGCGCGGGCACGCGGGTCGATGCCCAGATCCCGGATGGTCGCTTCGTCCACGAGACCCTTCAGCGTGTTGGAGAGGGTCTTGCGGCGCATGGCGAAGGCGGCCTTCACGACCTGGTAGATCTTCGCCGTGTCGCCCTGTGGGAGCTGCTCGGGCGGCAGTGGGACCAGCCGGACCACGGCCGAGTCCACCTTGGGCGGCGGCCGAAAGGCGCCCGGCGGCACCGTGAACAGGGGGGTGACCTTGCAGGCGAGCTGCAGCATGACACTCAACCGGCCATAAACCTTGCTGCCGGGATCGGCCGCCATGCGCTCGACGACTTCCTTCTGCAGCATGAAGTGCATGTCCTGGATCGCCGCGGCGTGCTCGACGCAGTGGAACAGGATCGGACTGGAAATGTAGTAAGGCAGGTTGCCTGCAATACGCAGGCGTTCGGCACCCAGTTCACGAGCGAGCGCCGTGAAGTCCACCTTGAGGACGTCCGAATGCACGATGCGCAGCTCGCCGATGGAGGCGGCGCGATCCTGCAGGCCGGGGATGAGGTCCGTGTCCAGCTCGATCGCCGTCATCCGCCTGGCGACGGCCAGCAGCGGCATCGTCATCGCCCCTTCCCCGGGGCCGATCTCGACGACGGTGTCACCGTCCTTCGGCGCGATGGAGGAAACGATGCGGTCGATGTAGCGCTTGTCGTGCAGGAAGTGCTGCCCGAAGCTTTTTTTGGGGCGTGCGTTCATACGGCGGCCCGATGGTTGGCGAAATCGATCGCAAGTCGCGCCGCGGCAAACAGGCTGGCCGGATCCGCGCGGCCGGTGCCGGCAAGGTCCAGTGCGGTGCCGTGATCGACGGACGTGCGGATGAAGGGCAGGCCGAGGGTCACGTTGACCGTGCTGTCGAACGCCTCGCTCTTGAGAACGGGCAGCGCCTGGTCGTGGTACATCGCCAGCACCGCGTCGTAGCGATGGCGCAGGACGGGTACGAAGGCGGTGTCGGCAGGCAGTGGCCCGAGGAGGTCCATGCCTTCGCCACGCAGCCGCTCGAGCAGCGGGATGATGGTGTCGATCTCTTCCCGTCCCATGTGACCGTCCTCGCCCGCATGCGGGTTGAGGCCAAGCACGGCGATGCGTGGGCGAATGAAGCCATAAAGCGAGGTCAGCGAGCCGCTGACAATGCGCAGCGTGCGCTCCAGCAGCGCCGGTGTAATGGCGGATGGCACCGCAGACAGCGGTAGGTGGGTCGTCGCCAGGGTGACGCGCAGGTCCGGGCTCGCCAGCATCATCACGACATCGCTGGCCGCGCGCTCGGCGAAGAACTCGGTGTGTCCGCTGAAGCGGATGCCGGCTTCGTTGATGCTGGATTTCTGCACGGGGCCCGTGACGACGGCATCGAACTCGCCACTGAGGCAACCGTCGGCTGCCACGGCCAGCATGTCGAGCACGTGCCGCGCATTGGCGGGGTCCGGCCGCCCCGGCGTTTCCTTCTCGCCCAGGGGCACATGGCGCACGCGCACGTGTCCGGCGGCCCTCGCCGTAAGGCGGGAGCCATCGTCGTCGCTGATGGTGAGGTCGATGCCGCAGATGGCGGCGGCCCGGCGAAGCAGATCGCGATCGGTGATCACGATGAGGTCGGCGGGAAGATCGCTCGCGGCGAGGCGGGCGACCAGCTCCGGACCTACCCCGGCAGGCTCACCGGCAGTAACGGCGAGCCGTGGCAGGGTGGTCGCGGTCATGACGGATTACTGGACGGGCGTGGCCGAAGCCTGCTTGTCGTCCGGATCCTTGAGTTCCGGCACGAGGATGTTCACGTAGGCCGAGGAGCGCTGCTCACGGAGATAGCTTTCGTAAGCCGCGTCGGCTTTGCGATTGCCAATGGCCTGGCGAGCCTGGTCACGCTGCAGCTGGTCGGTCAGATCGCTCTGACGCGTGCCCAGGCGCTGGAGCACAATCCAGCCGGCTTCGGTCTGGATCGGGTGCGACACCTCGTTGTCCTTCAGCGTGGTGATCTGGCCGGCAATGGCCTGGCCCCAGGCATCCGCCGCGAACCAGCCCATGTCACCGCCGTTGTTCGCGGTGGTGTTGTCCTTGGAGTCGTCCTTCGCGATTTTGGCGAAGTCTTCCTTCTTGTCGACCACGCGGGTGTAGATGTCCTGCGCCTTCTTCTCCGCCTGCTCGGGCGTGACGATTTCCGACGGCTTGATCAGGATCTGACGGGCGTGGTACTCGGTGACGATCTGACGACCGGCCTGGCGGGTCTCGACCAGCTTCAGGATGTGAAAGCCGGTCGGGCCACGCAAGGCTGCGGTGTTGTCACCCGGCTTCAGGCCGGTGACTGCGTCGGCGAAGGCCGGCGGCACTTCATCGAGCCGGCGCCAGCCGAGGTCGCCGCCATCGAGGGCGTCGGGTGCGTCGGAGTAGCGAATGGCAGCGGCGTTGAAGTCCATGCCGCCCTTGATTGCCTTGAGCGTCTCCTCGGCCTTGGCCTGGGCGGCGGCGATATCGCTCGCGCTGCCGTTGGCCGGGGTGCTGATCTGGATGTGTGCCAGGTGGACTTCACCGCCCTTGTAGGTCGGGCTGGCGAGCATGTTGTTGACCTCGGTATCGGTCACGTTGACCTGGTCGCGAACGACGCTCTCGTGCAGCTTCTGCGCGGTGATCTGGTCGGACAGCTGCTGGCGGAAGCCGGCGTAGCTGTAGCCGTCCTGTTCGACCGCGGCTTTCAGCTGCTCCAGGCTCATCTTGTTCTGCTGGGCGACGTTCGCGGCCGCCTGGTCCACATCCTGGTCGGAGACCTTGATGTTCTGGTTGGATGCCTGCTGGACCTGGATCTTCATCAGGATGAGGCGATCGAGTACCTGCCGCGCCAGCACGTCGTGCGGCGGCAGCTGGGCAGGATTCGCGGCGTACTGCTTGACGATGGCATTGATCGCTTCGTCGAGCTCACTCTGCAGGATGATGTCGTCCTCGACGACCGCCACGATACGGTCGAGCGAACCGTTGCCGGAAGCGCTTCCGCCCTGTGCCGGCTGGGCCGAAGGCATCAGCTGGGCATGGGCGGTGGGAACGACCGACGCAAGAGCGGCGGCGAGCAGGGAATACGCAAGAATCTGCTTCATCGAATAGGGAGCCTGGGGCACTTGCCCCTCTTATTGATAGCCAAGGATAGCACGCCGCAGATAGCTGCCTGTCTCCGGGTTGAAGGAGCCCAGGCCCTTGAATTCCATCTCGAACATGATCTCGTTTGCCGTCTGCCGGGTGTAGTCGCGTACGTAGTGGCGGCCGAGTACGCGGAAGGCGACGCAGCAGCTGTCGTACTCGACGCCCACGGCAGCATCCAGGGTGCGGTGCGAGAACGTGAAGGTATTGAAGGGCGCGGTTCCGCCCGGCGCGTAGACAGGCAGGACGTCGCGGCGGGCGAAAACCCATCGCGCCAGTGCGCGCCAGCGCTCGGACACAGGAAAGACAACGGACGTGTCGAATTGTTCCATCACGTTGCGGCGATACCGGTACGAGAAGTTGATGATGCCGTCGCCCTTGATGCGGCGCTGGACCTGGACCGTGGCCAGATCGGTCTCATGGCCCTGGACGAATAGCTGCCCATCCGTATTCAGGTAGGGGCTCTGTTTGTTGTTCGGGTTCCACTGGTACGAACTGTTCATCCGCCAGTTGTCGTTGAACTGCATGCTCAACTGCGCGATGTAGTCGGAACCGGCGAAATTGGTCGGTGCCACGCCCGGCGACTGCACCTTCTGGTCGCTGAAGTAACGGATCTGGCCGACGCTGGCCGATAGCCGTTCCACACCGTGGTCATCGAGCAGGCGCGTCGTCAGGGCGGCAGTCAGGTTGTTCGCGTCCATCTGGCGATCGGCGCCGGAGAAGCGGTTGTTGCTGAACAGCTGCCAGAAGTCGAACGACATTTCGCTGGTGTCGAAGAGCGGCAGATTGTTCTGGTTGCGATACGGCACGTACAGGTAGTACAGGCGCGGCTCGAGGGTCTGCGTATAGCTGGTGCCGAACAGGTTCGTCTGCTTGTCGAAGATCAGGCCGGCGTCCACGTTGGCAATCGGCAGGGAGCGGGACGGATCGCGCTGCGTGTAGTTGAACTGCCGGTAGTCGGTGTTGAGGCGATAGTCGGTGTAGCGGTACTCGAGGCGAGGACGGACGAACCACGAGGCACCCTGGAAGTCGGCCGCGAGAAACGGCGCGAGGTCCAGGCGGGTGCCGTCCACCTGACCCGGATACCCGGGAGAGACCGGCGCGGGATCTTCCTTGCGGAAGTTCACGATTTCGCTGTCGATACCGCCGTCGAGCCAGCTCAGCACCGGCGCGTTGAAATTGAAGGTGCCACGAGGCCAGCGCCGATACGGCGCCACGTAGTTCGGCAGGCCTGCGTCGACGTTCTGATAGTCATCCGCACCGAGGGTGGCTGACCAGTACTTGCCGCCCTTGCTCACATACGCGCTGGACGACAGCAATGAGACGCCGGAGGTGTAGATATCGTTGCCGAAGTCACGGAAGTACTGGTTGTCCGACGCGCGATTGATGTTCGCGCCGAAGTTGAAGCCGTCGCCGAGGGCGGTGGAGTTGGCGATCTGCACCAGCCAGCGTTGCTTTGATCCGTCGCGGTCGCTCGTTCCGCTGACGTCCTGATCCTCGCCCTTGTCGTGGGCCATGTAATGCAGGTCGAAGCTGCCGTTGGACGTCGGCAGCTTGTAGCGGAACTCGCCACCGAGCATCAGCCCGCGATCCGTGTAGAAACCCGGTTCGACCGTGGCGTCGTAGTTCGGCGCGAGGTTGAAGTAATACGGCAGCGTGAGGTAGACGCCCGAGTAACTGTTCGAGCCGAAGGTCGGATAAAGGAAGCCGCTCTTGCGACGGTCGTCCAGCGGGAAGGAGAAGACGGGCGCATAGAGGATCGGCACGTTCTTGTACCGGAGCGTCGCGCTGCGCGCCACGCCGACGCCGGTATCCTTGTTCAGGTTTAGCGTCTTCGCGCGGAATTCCCACTGGTGGTTACCGACATCGCAGGTCGAATACGTGGCCATGGAGAAGCGGCCATGCTGCGGGTCCATCACCTTGGCGTGGTCGGCCACGCCGTTGCCGCGCGTATCCAGCAGCTGGTAGGCGACGTGGTCGGCGTCGGCCTGGTTGGGCGTGGTCGTGCCGGTCATGCGCTCGGCGGAAACGAGCATGCCCGCCTCCTGGTACCGCACGTTGCCTTTGGCGTCGTAGGCCGTCGAGTCCGAGTTGTACGTCACGTCGTCGGCGCGCATGACCTGGTCGGCGCGCTCGAGGCGGACGCCGCCGGTCAGGTGATACACATCCGGCTCGGGACTCTCCACCTTGACGCCGCTGGTGCCGTCATCGAGCCCCGAGTGCACGTCGGTCACGGCGGTCTCGCGCAGCGAGGTGTCCTTGGTGATTTCCGGCTCGTAGAAGGCCAGCATGGCATTCGGACGGCACAGGTTGTAGTTCAGCGGCCGGCTCGGACAGAAGAACGAGCCCAGTGTGCAGGTTGCCACGGGCGTCGCCTGGGTGGTCGTGCCCTGCGTCGGTGCGACCGTCGCGGGCGCCACCTGGGCCGCCTGGGCGGCACTCGAGACGATGAAGGCGACGGCTGTCGCCAGCAGGCGGCGTTTAGGCAGGATGCTGTTGCGTGACGTCACAGGCTCGGTCTTATTCGTTCGAAAGGCGGCCAACTTAGCAGAATCGCCAGCCACACCGCACGAAGGCAAGTCACCCATAGCTCCGGATCCCCAGGGAGCGCGTCGTCGATCGACACGCCTGCCGATCGAGCTTACACCGCCGGCTCAGCCTCGCGGGCGGCGCTCATGCTGCCAGATCACTTCGCCGTGGCCGCTCCGGCGCGCAAGAACACGTGCGATGACAAAGAGCAGGTCGGACAGGCGGTTCAGGTAACGCTGTGCCTCGGGGCGGACCTCCTCCACCCGGCCGAGGGCGACGACATCGCGCTCGGCGCGCCGGCATATGGTCCGCGCTAGGTGGCAGGATGCCGCCGCCATGCCGCCGCCGGGCAGGATGAAATCCTTCAGGGCGGGCAGGTCCGCATTGAAGGCGTCGAGCACCGTCTCGAGGCGGTCGATGTCCTGCGCCTGGACCATGGCCATGCCGGGGATGCACAACTCGCCGCCAAGATCGAACAGCTCGTGCTGGATCTGCGCCAGCGCGTCGCGGATGTCGTCGTCCGCCTCCTGCGCGGCCATGGTCATGCCGATGGCGCTGTTGAGCTCGTCCACGGTGCCGTAGGCGGTGACCCGCAGGGAGTCCTTGCCGGTCCGGCTGCCATCGCCAAGGCCAGTCGTGCCATCGTCGCCGGTGCGTGTGTAGATTTTCGAAAGTCGATTTCCCATCGGGGCATTCTATCGGTGCGGGTTATCATCCGCCCATGACCTCTACCCAACCCATCGTTATCGTTGGCGGCGGCCTGGTCGGCGCCAGCCTCGCCATCGCCCTGGACCATGCAGGATTGCCGGCCATCCTCGTCGAAGCCGCCGCGCCGCGCGTCGACGACCAGCCCAGCTATGACGAGCGCAACCTGGCCCTGGCCCGCGCGACCGTGAATGGCCTGGCGGCGATCGGCGTGTGGGAGTTCGCGGAGGCCAACGCCACGCCGATCAAACACATTCATACGAGCCGCGCCGGCGATTTCGGGAGCGTGCGCATGGATGCTGCGGCGGAGGGCGTGGATGCCCTGGGCTGGACCCTGCCTGCGCGCGAACTGGGCGCCGCGTTGCTGCGCCGCCTCGATCGCTGTCGCCTCCTCACGCGCCTGGCGCCGGCTCGGGTCGAGCGCATCGAAGCCGTGGATGGCGGCTGGTCGGTAACAGTGTCGTCCGACGGCGATACCCGGCTTATCTCCACCCCGCTCCTGGTCGGCGCCGACGGGACCCAGTCGGGGATACGAAGCCAGCTGGGTATCGGCACACGGGAACACGACTATGAGCAGGCACTCTTCGTCAGCACGATGATTCCCGAGCGTGACCCCCGCGGCCGCGCCTTCGAGCGCTTTACGGACGAGGGTCCGGTAGCCGTGCTGCCTCTGGCCGATCGGCGGGTCGGCGTCGTACTGACCGTCGCCGCCGCTGAGGCCGACACCGTGGCGGCCATGGACGATGTGACCTTCGCCGCCTTCGCCCAGGAGCGTTTCGGCTGGCGGCTCGGCCGCTTGTCTCGGCCGGGCAAGCGTTCGCCCTATCCGATTCGACGCGTGGCAGCCGACAGTCTTATCGCCCCTCGCGCCGTCCTGGTGGGCAATGCCGCGCAGACCGTCCACCCCATTGGTGCGCAAGGCTTCAATCTCGGCCTGCGCGACGCCCTGACCCTGGCCGAACTCGTGACCGTGGCGGCCGATCCCGGCACCCCGGCTCTGCTGGCGGAGTACGCCACGCGGCGCGCGGCCGACCGCGAAGGGACCATGGCCATGAGCCACGGCCTGGTCCGCCTGGCCTGCCTCAAGCAGCCTTTGCTGGGGCCCCTGCGCTCGCTGGCGATGCTCGCTCTCGATCGCGTGCCGCCCTTGCGACACGCCTTGAGTCGGCGTGGCATGGGTTTTCGGTTGCACGCGCCCCTGGCGGTACGGGAGAAAACCCCGTGAACGACCTCCGGCAGAACGACCCCTCCCGCCGTCGCGGTAGCTTGCTCGACGTGGCGGTGGTGGGCGGAGGCATGGTCGGCGCCGCCGCCGCGCTGGCGCTGGCACGTGCCGGCTTCTCCGTCGCCCTGATCGATGCCCGCGAGCCGGCCGCCTGGGCGGCGGCGGATGAAGTCGACCTCCGCGTGGTCGGCCTGGCGCCCTCCTCGGTGGCGCTGCTCGATCAGCTCGGCGCGTGGTCGCGCATTCGCGACGCGCGTGCGTCGGCGTACGAGCGCATGCATGTCTGGGACGCGGAGAATGGCGCCGCTATCCAGTTCGACGCCGCGGACGAAGGACGCGACGTGCTCGGCTACATCGTCGAGAATAACCTCGTCCAGGCCACTCTCTGGCACGCACTGGATGACGCCGGCGTGCGCCGTATCGTCCCGGCCGAAGTGGTCGCCTATGCCATGCGTGAGGATCGGGCACAGCTCGATCTGGCCGACGGCCAGGTCGTCGCCGCGCGACTCGTCGTCGCCGCCGACGGCGCCGAATCTCCCTTGCGCGCGATGGTCGGCATTGGCACGCAGGGCCGCGACTACGCGCAGCGTGCCGTCGTCGCCCATGTCGAGACGACACAGTCGCATCAGCGCACGGCCTGGCAGCGATTCCTTCCCAGCGGGCCACTGGCTTTCCTGCCGCTCGCCGACGGACGCAGTTCGATCGTCTGGTCGCTGCCCGACGCCGAGGCGCATCGCGTCCTGGCGCTCGACGACGAGGCGTTCCGGCAGGCGCTGGGCGTCGCCAGCGACTTCCGGCTCGGTCCGATCCGCGCCGTCTCCCGGCGTGCCGCGTTTCCCCTTCGCTTGAAACTGGCCGAACGGTACGAAGTCGGGCGCGTCGTCCTCCTCGGCGACGCCGCGCATGCGGTGCATCCTCTCGCCGGCCAGGGCGTCAACCTGGGCTTGCGCGATGTCGCCGAATTGCGTGACACCCTGGTCGAAGCGCGTGAGGCGGGTAGGGACTTTGCTGCGACGCATGTGCTCCGGCGCTATGCGCGCCGGCGCCGGAGCGCCGATAGTCTCGATGCCCGGTCGTTCGATGCCCTGGCCCGGATTTATGCCTGGAAGGCGCCGCCGCTGGTCGCCGCTCGTGGCCTGGGTGTACGGCTGCTCGACCGCATCGGGCCACTCAAGAGCCGGCTGGCGCGGCACGCTGCGGGTCTCTGACGACGCGAAGCGGTAGCTACCCAGGCGATGCGGCCAGGCCTATGCTTGCCGCATTCAACCAGGGAGTCATGCCGATGCGCCGTTCGTTGCTTGTCTTGTCTTTGCTCGTCCTCGGTCACGTCGGCGCGGCATCTGCCGCGATGGTCGCCAAGCCGGTGCAATGGACGGACGCGGGCGTCACCTATAAGAGCTTCCTGGTTTACGACGACGCCGTGACCACGAAGCGTCCGGGCCTCGTCATGGTGCCCAACTGGTATGGCATCAACGACATGGCACTGGCCAAGGCCAAGGACATCGCCGGCAAGGACTACGTCATCCTTCTGACCGACATGTACGGCGCCGGGACGCGGCCAACGTCGGAAGCTGAGGCTGGTGCGGCTGTGAAGCCCCTCTATGCGGATCGCAAGATCATGCGCGAGCGTGTGTCGCGAGCTTTCGCCGAACTCAAGGCGCAGGAGAAGGATGCGCCGATCGATCCGACTCGCCTGGCAGCCATCGGTTTCTGCTTTGGCGGCTCCGCCGTGCTCGACCTCGCACGCGCGGGTGCCGATGTCGCTGCCGTGGTCAGCTTCCATGGGTTGCTGGCCACCGATGACCCGAAACTCGCTTCGAACATCCACGGCAAGGTGCTGGCGTTGAACGGTGCCGACGACACCAACGTGCCCCCCGAGCAGCGCGCGGCCTTCGAGGCGGAAATGCGCGACGCGAAAGTGGATTGGGCATCGACCGATTTCGGCGGTGCGGTGCATTGCTTCACGGAAAAAGAAGCTACGACGACGACGGGCAATTGCCGTTACGACGCGAAGGTAGCGAACCGCGCTTACGCCGCCATGCGTGCATGGCTGACGGAAGCATTCGCTAAGAAGTGATCGACGCGATCGGTCAGAAGCGCCGCTCGACCGAGTAATCGGCCAGGGCGGCGAGGGCGTCGCGGAAAGGCGATGCGGCGATCTCATCCAACGCCGACCGTGCGGCGTTGGCATGGGAAACCGCGCGATCGTGGGTGCGCTCCAGAGCGCCCGAATCGCGGATCGCCGCGACGATGCGGTCCAGCGAATCCAGGCCGCCATGCTCGATGGCGTGGCGCAGGGACTTCAGCTGCTCCGGGTCGGCTGACTGCATCGCATAGATGAGCGGGAGGGTCGGCTTGCCTTCGGCGAGATCGTCACCGATGTTCTTGCCGAGGGTCTCCGCATCCGAAACGTAGTCGAGCAGGTCGTCGGCGATCTGGAAGGCATAGCCAAGCTCCATGCCGTAGCGACGGAGCGCGGCGACCTGGTTCTCTGGCAAGCCACCCAACACGCCGCCGAGTTCGGTGGCGGCGGCGAATAGGACGGCGGTCTTTCTTTCGATCACGGCCAGATAGGCCGCTTCGTCCACGTCGGCGTTGCCGATGTTGAGTAACTGCAGCACCTCGCCTTCGGCAATGGTGTTCGTGGTATCGGCGAGAATCCGCATGATGCGCATGTCGTCCAGCTCCACCATCAGCTGGAACGAACGCGAATAGAGGAAATCGCCGACCAGCACGCTGGCTGCATTGCCCCATAGTGCGTTCGCGGTCTTGCGGCCGCGCCGCATGTCCGACTCGTCGACCACGTCGTCGTGGAGCAGGGTGGACGTATGGATGAACTCGATGATCGCGGCCAGCTTCGCGTGTTCCTGCCCACCGTAGCCTGCGGCCCGGGCGGCGAGCACATGCAGCATCGGACGCAGCCGTTTGCCGCCTCCGGCGATGATGTGGTCCGCGATGGCATTGATCAGGACGACGTCGGAAGACAGTCGGTGCCGGATCAGCGCGTCGACCTCCTTCATGTCGTCGGCTGCCAGGGCGCGAACGCCGGCAAAGTCGAGGGAGGTGGTGCGATCGGCGATGGAATCCATGGACCAGGTTCGTGTGCGACAAATCGGCCCCCAGTATAGGGTCTGCATAGGTGGATTGGCCGTCTACGCCCGTGCGATCCGCAAAATCGGGGTCTGTACCGGCCTCCCGCGCCACGGCCGGGACTTTCTTGCGGTCTGAGACGGCCCCGGAGCGGCGTGCCGCGCTGGCCGCGGCCCTCCGCGCCACCGCTGCGCTCACACGGGTGTGGCCGTCCACGCGCTTGCAAGCGAGCGGTGCGATGGCGTGCGTTTCAGCCCGCGCGTATCGATGGCGCCGGGTCATGCGCGGACACTGACCTTCCTCCACCGAGAAGGTTGCTGCCATGAACGTGTTCGTTACCTCGTCACTCGTCCTCGCCCTCGTCGCCATCCCCGTTTCGCCCGTGCTCGCCGCCAACGACGGGACCATTGAAATTACCGGTCGGATCACCGCCACGACGTGCCTGGTGGAAGGCAAGCCGCCCGGCTCGGGAGCTGCCACGAAGACGGTCGATTTTGGCGACATCAGTGCCGCCAACCTCGCCGTCGAGGGCCAGACGTCCGGCGATCGCGGTTTCCAGATCCAGATCGGCGGCAACGCGGAATGCCTCGATGGCGACCTCGCGAAGATCCGCTTCGATCCGGCCAGCCCCGCGCTCGACCGTGCCACCGGTCGCCTCAACATCGACGCCGGTTCCGAGGCCGCGAAAAACGTGCAGATCCAGATTGCCAACCAGGATGGCACGCCGATCAACATGTACACGGAAGATTCCCAGGGAGTGACGATCGCTGGCAACAGCGCGGTGATTCCACTGATCGCGCGTTATTACAGTACGGGTAAGGCAGAGAAAGGCACGGCTAACTCGCGCGTCGGCTTTCAGGTCGTCTACCAGTGAGGGTTCGCGCCCGGGCGATCATGCTTCTTGCCCTGGCGGCCGCCTGCGCAGCCGTCGACGCTAATGCCGGCGTCGTCATCGGCGGCACGCGCGTGGTATTCCCGGGTGCGAGTCGTGACATCGCTGTTCGCGTCGAGAACAAGGGAGAGGAACCGGCTCTCATCCAGGCGTGGATCGACGATGGTGACGCGCGATCCACGCCGGAGACCGCGCATGCGCCGTTCGCCATCACGCCACCGGTCTTCCGCATCGATCCCGGTCGCGGGCACGCGCTTCGCATCGTCCACGTGGGTGGCCATCCACCGTCGGACCGGGAGGCCTTGTATTGGCTCAACGTCCTGGAGATCCCTCCGAGTCCGGAGGGCGGGAAGGCGGTGAACACGCTGCAGTTTGCGTTCCGGCACAGGCTCAAACTCTTGCATCGGCCGTCAGGTCTCGCTGTCGAGCCTGCCGGTGCTCCGGGGCTCCTGACGTGGTCGATCGAGCGCGAGGGCGGACTTTCCCGGCTTCGCGTCCGCAATCCCTCGCCCTATGTGGTGTCCTTCAACGAGGTCGCCATCGTGGCGAACGGCGCACCGGGCCAGACGATGCCGCTGGGCGGCGGAATGGTCGTCGCGACCGGCCAGACCACGTGGCCGTTGCCGAAAGGCAAGGTCGCACCAGTGGGGGCCGTCGTGAAGTTCGCCTCCATCAACGACTACGGCGCAACCGTCCCGGGCACGGCAAACGTCGCGGCTGCCACCGTGGCTGATGACTGAAGCGGGTGTGTTCCGTCTGGCAGCGCCTCATCGCTGGCCGCCTTGCGCATGGCTGGTTGCGGCCACGTTGATCGTCGGCGTGGCGCGCGCCGGCACTGAGGATGTCCCACCGCCGGTCGGCAAGGTCGTCGAATTCAATTCCGCATTTCTTCCAGGTGACCACGCGATGAAGATTGATCTTTCCCGCTACTCCCGAGGTAATCCGGTCATGCCCGGTACCTATGACGCCGACATCTGGTTGAACGGCGAATGGCAGATGCGTCGCGGTGTGCGTTTCGCCACCGAGGGCCTCGGTTCCGACGCCATACCCTGCCTGTCGCCCATGACCCTCGCGTCGCTGGGCGTCGTGCACTCGGAAGGCGTTGCCCCCGGCGATGAAGTCTGCCGTCCGCTTTCCGACGATGTATCCGGTGCAACGACGCGGTTCGACGTGAGCGAGCAGCGGCTGGATATCGAAGTGCCGCAGGCACGGCTGAAACGCAAGCGGTCCGGGCTCGTGCCGCCAGCGCAACGTGACGCGGGCATGGCCTCCGGGCAGCTTGGCTGGCGCGTGAACCTGCATCGCAGCACCGTGGCGAGGCAATCTCGAACGGCGCGCTTCCTCGCTCACGAGTCGGGCATCAACGCGGGACACTGGCGCGTGCGCGGTGCGGGATCGTGGAGCGCGTCACGCTACAAGCGGCGTCATCTGTACGTCGAGCGACAGATCGAGGCGTGGCGATCGCAGTGGCGCGTCGGCGAGCTCCTGATAGCCGACGGTAGCTTCGCGCCTGTACGCATGCGCGGCATGGCACTGGCGAGCGATGCACGCATGAACGACGACACGAGTCTCGGCTATAAACCGACGGTGCGCGGGCTCGCGCGAACGCATGCCCTCGTGCGCGTGACGCAGGGTGGCGTTCTGCTGCGAGAGCTTTCAGTGCCACCGGGCCCGTTCGTCATCGACGATCTTCAGGGACTCGGTCGTGGCGGTCACCTGGATGTCACCATCGACGAGGAAGACGGCGGCCACTCAGCGTTTCGCGTGCCGTTCTTCGCCATGCCTGAACTGCTTGGTGAAGGTCACGCCGTGATCGCGATGAATGCCGGGCATGCGTTGACGACACACGATCATGGCGTCGAGCTGATACAGGCGACATGGCGACAGGGGCTCGCGCGGGACACTACCTTTTATGGCGGCTGGCGCCGTTGGGGAAGCAGTGATTCGGCCCTGCTGGGAGGAGCCATCGACACGTTGGTCGGTGCCTTCGCTATCGACTTCATGGGGTCCCGCATCGCGGCTAGTGCATCCGCTTCACGGCCAGGTCGCGCCAGGGCATGGCGGGTCCGGCACGGCCGGCGTTGGCACGATGGGACAAGCATGTGGGTCAGCCTCGTACGCGAGCGCGGGCGTGCACTGCCGGACTTGGCTAGTCGTCGGCCGCCGGCGAAGGAAGAGGGGAGGGGTAGCGAGCGAATGGACGTCGTGCTGCAACGTGAATTGGTTTCGGACCGTGGTGTCCTCACAGCGACTGGCAGCCTGCATCGGATCAAGCGGCACACCGGTTCACGAAGGCCGGGAACGGTGCGGTCATACGCTCTCGCATGGACGCGCGGATGGCGTCGGGCCACGCTGGATATTTCTTTCCATCGCGCCGCTGACGATGCGACGGCACGTCTCGGCGTCTCGATCCCGCTGGGGGCCGCCACATCGGCGCCGTCACTCACCCTCGCCGGTCATGGCGGAGGCCGCGATGTGCATCACATGCAGGTTGGCGTGGCAGGCACCGCGGGAACGGAAGGCAACGTGGGATACGGCGCCATGCTGGGGCAGGGAAGCCAGCGTGATCGCCGGCTCGGCCTTTCCGCGTCGCATCTGTCCGGTGCGGGCGAGTCGAGCGTCGCCATCGATCGGAGTCGTGGCGCGCACGTCGAGTCGTTCTCGACATCAGGGGCACTCGTATTCCACCGCCGCGGTATCACGCGGGCGCAACGGCTGGGCGACGCGATGGCCCTGGTGCATGCACCCGGCGCGGCGGGTGCGCGATTGCCGTCCGCCAGCGGGGTTCGGCTCGACCGGCGTGGCTACGGGGTGGTGCCTTACCTTGCGCCCTTCCGGTGGAACCCGGTCGAGATCGATCCGGCCGGCCTGTCGCTGGACGTAAGCCTGTCTTCGACGCGCCGAAGCATCGCGCCCACGGCAGGGGCGCTCGTGCTGGTCCCGTTCGACACGGACGTCGGTCGCACGTCGTTGCTGGTTGCGCGGCAGACGGACGGCTCGCCACCCGCTTTCGGTGCCGACGTGCTGGACGGGCAGGGGCGCTCCGTCGGGGTGGTCGGGCAGGCGGGGCACATCTTTGTCCGCAACGTCGTGGCAGGCGCACCGCTGACGATCCGTTGGGGCCAGCGCGCGGAGGATCGCTGTGTCGTGCGGACAACGACCGATGGCGAAGCTGCACGCGGCCTCGTACGCCTGACGGGGGTGTGCCAATGAACCGCCGACATATCGCACCGGTAGCGGCGGCTTTCCTCGCTATCTCTCTTGCCTCACCTTCCGGCAACGCCGGGAAGGGGCGCAGCGACACCCTGGTGTTCGATGTCACCGGCACGATCACGCCATCGTGCGCACTGGTCGCAAACCGGATTCGCGTCGATTTGGGAAACGTTGCCGTCTCCGAGCTTCCCTCGGTGGGGGACGGGAGCCGGTGGGCAGGCGCAGCCTTCATTGGCGCGGATTGCGTCGGTGCCACCCGTGCCCTTGTGACCGTGCACGCGACGGCCGCGCCTTCGGATCCTCGCTATCTGGCTACGACAGGGGGCGCTCGAGGTGTCGCTATCGAGTTGCGTACGGGCTCCGGCCAGCCAGTCCTGCCCGATGGGACCACCCCCGTGCGCTTCGATCTCGCGGGCACGGCGCCCGAGCTCCGCTTTGAGGCCCACTATGTCCGGGTCGGCCCACTCCGCCCCGGCGATGCCCTGGGAGCGGCGCTCGTGCAGATCACATGGGAATGAGACTGGCGTCCTGACGTGGCGGGACTCCCGCCCACGTCGAAAGGTTTGCGGTGAGGGCAGCCATCGCCCAAACTACCCGGTCCGACCCCGTCGGCCCGCACATTGCGCAGGCTGGCTATGATGGGCGGGAACGCCCGCCCGGTCCGGGCCGGCGTCCGAAGACACGTATACGAGGGAAATCCATGGCACGCGGTATCAACAAGGTCATTATTGTCGGCAACCTCGGCGCGGATCCCGAGACCCGTTACACCGGCAGCGGCACGGCGATCACCAGCCTGCGCATTGCCACGTCCGAAGCCTGGACCGACAAGGCCTCCGGCGAGAAGCAGGAGCGCACCGAGTGGCACCGCGTGAAGCTGTTCGGCAAGCTGGCCGAGATTGCCGGTGAGTACCTGAAGAAGGGCCGCCAGGTCTACATCGAAGGTTCCCTGCGTACCGACAAGTACACCGACAAGGATGGCGTCGAACGCTATTCGACCGACATCATCGGCAACGAGATGCAGATGCTCGGTGGCAATGCCGGCGGTGAAGGTGGCGGCGGCGGCTTCGGTGGCGGCCAGGGCGGTGGCGCTCGTCCGCAGCAGGCACGCGCAGCCGGTGGCGGCGGTAATTACGGCGGTGGTGGCGGTGGCGCCGCTGCGGGTGGCCAGCAGCGTGGTGGCGGTAATTACGGCGGCGGTTCACGCGGTGGCGATGACTACGGCCAGCCTCGCGGTGGCAATGCGCCCCCGCAGCGCTCTGCGCCGCCGGTCAACGAAGGCTTCGACGACGACGATATTCCGTTCTGATCGAAGAACGTCATTCGTCCACAAAAAAAAGGCAGGGCATGCGCCCTGCCTTTTTTTGTGGTTCTTCGCGGATTACCGGGGCCCGGGCGCTCGGCTTTCAGGCCGGGCATGCTTTCTCACCTTGCACCTTGCACCTCGCACCTCGCGCATGGCTCGCCTTCGGCCTCGCGGGCTCGGCTTTGCCATCGCTCTCTACACTTGGGCGTCTCGCGGGGAGACCTCGGTGCCCACCCTCGCGGCTCAGACACGTCCTCCGCGTTCGACAAGGAAAGGCCGCTAACGCGGCCAATGAGAACATGGTCCGCGCAGCGGACTTTCCGGTACGAAACGCGGAGGACGTGTCTGAGCCGCGAGGGTGGGCACCGAAGGCTCTGCGCCTCACCCCTCACGCAAGCGGCGGCGCGAGCCGCTAAAACACGCACTCGCAAAGCGAGTGAACCGATCCTCCAGCGTCCCCGGGATTCCGCGATGAAGCCTCTTTTTGTGCCGGTCAGCCGAATGTGAAAGCAAACACGTCCACCCCGGGATCCAGGAACTCGAACTCGAACGTCCGGTCGTCGATGGGTGCTTTCTGCCTGATGAGTTGATAAAGGCGCTGGCCGTCGATCGTCCCATTGCCCTGTTCGTCGGTATCCGCGCCGTGGCTGCTGCCTGGCGGCTTGCCATCGATCAGGACCCGGAAGTGCAGCGTCGAACCGTGTGTGGATGGGCCCGCCACCAGGTGCAGGTCACGCGCGTGGAACCGGAAAAGAAGTCGTCCGTGAGCCTTGCGTACCGTGGTCGCTTCGGCCCCCATGGTCCACTCGCCGGAGAGCGCCCAGTCGTTGAGGTCGAGCGGTGTCGGTGCGGTGTAGGTGTGCCGCGTATCCTGTACGGCGCCGCCTGGCGACGCGAATCGCTCTGTCCGTGCATAACCCAGATAGGTCTCGGGTGATTTCACGTTGTCCCAGTCAGGCGCTGCCTCGGCCCCCGTGCCGTGCACGCTGACGAGGTTCTGTTCGACGCCTGACGCGCCTGCTTCGACCAGCAGCGCTTGTATCGCGCGTTCGGTCTGGTCGTAATCGCCTTCACCGAAGCGGTGATAGCGGATGCGCCCCTCGGCATCGATAAGGTAGATCGCGGGCCAGTACTCGTTCTGGAAGGCGTTCCAGATCCGGTGTCCATTGTCGACCGCGACCGGAAAGCTGATCGCGTGACTTGCCAGCGCGTCGCGCACATTGTCGAGCCGTTGTTCGAAAGCAAACTCCGGCGACTGCACGCCGATCACGACGAGCTCCTGCGCCTGGTATTTCGCTGCCCACGCGCGGAGATAAGGAAGCGGTCGAAGCGAGTTGATGCACGAGAATGTCCAGAAGTCGACCAGAACCACCTTGCCGTGCAGGCCGGAAGGGGTCAGGGCCGGCCCGTTGAGCCATGTCGTGGCGCCACTGAGCGCGGGAAACCGACCTTCCACCGGAAGCGCCGGGTTGGCGGCCGAATTGGAAGCCGCAGGGATAGCGGGAGGCGTCTCGCCCGCAACAGCGCTGGCCCGGGCACTGCCAACGCCAACGCCAACGCCAACGCCCAGACCAAGAGCGCCGACCACGAGAACGGATATCAGTTTGAGTGGTTTCACGGGGGCCTCGATGTGCTGGCTGTATCGCCCCTCATACGATCAACCATCGGCACCGCCATGGATTGCACGAAGCACCGATGGTCCCGGGGACCAGCTTTTACATGCCACCGTCCTCCGCGCGATACCCATCTAAAGACCGATGACGAAGCACCCGCGGGTCAGTATGGTTCCCTCGCTTCCCCTCTCCCCGGACGGCTCATCGATCATGCGAAACACGCTCCTGCTCGGCATCGGCCTGGCACTTGGTACGGTCGCCTGCACGCCCTCGGCGCCGCCGGGACTTCCCGCCTTGACTGACCTCACCCTCAATTCCGGCGCCCCGCGTGCACCGGAACAGCTGGCCGTGACCTTCGAACATGCCGATCTAAGCTTCCGTGTCGACCCTGCACGGCACTGGATCGAGGGTGACGCGAGGTTGACCTTCGCCGTTATGTCGCCGCTGCGTCGCGTGGTGCTGGATCTCGACCGCAACCTGCCCATCGATGCGGTCGAAGTCGACGGCAAGGCATTGCCGCGCACCGCCTATCGGAATCCGGAGGGTCGCCTCGAGGTTGATCTTCCGCATCCGCTCGACGCGGGAGCCCATACGACGGTGCGAGTCACGTACCACGGCAGCCCCCATGCCGCCGTACATGCGCCGTGGGATGGTGGCTTTGTGTGGGCCAGAACACCGAAGGGTCAACCCTGGATCGCCACCGCCGTGGAAGGCGAGGGCTGCGATTTGTTCTGGCCGTGTATCGATCATCCGATGGGCCGACCGAAACTCGTCGACGAGCACGTGACCGTGCCAGCCCCTCTGGTTGCTGTCGGCAACGGTGTTGCCGCCGGCATGGACGAGGCGAACGGCATGCGCACGTATCACTGGCGCAGCCACGATGTCAGCACGTACGGCGTCGCGCTGAATATTGCACCCTATCGGGAGCTGTCCGCGCCTTATACCAGTCGTTTCGGTAACGTCATCCCCACACACTATTGGTATGTGGACGATGAAAAGCAGGCGCGTGCACTCTTTGCCGAGTTCCCGCCTATGCTCGACTTTCTCGAAAGTACCGTCGGCCCGTACCCGTTTGGCGCGGAGAAAATGGGCGTCGTGGAAACGCCGTTCAAGGGCATGGAACACCAGACAGTCAATGCGTACGGTAATGAGTACGCGAAGACAGCCTATGGTTACGACGACCTGCTTCAGCACGAGCTATCGCATGAGTGGTTCGGCAACCAGGTGACCAACGCCAACTGGGATGACATGTGGCTACACGAGGCATTCGCGACCTACATGCAGCCGCTCTACGCCGAGTCGATCGGTGGAAAGCAGGCTTACTTCGCCAATCTCATGCAGCTTCGTAGCAAGCTAGCCAATCACCATCCGATCGTGTCGGGGCAGCCACGACGGGAGGAAGATGTTTACGAGGACGCACGGGGTGGTCCGGGGCAGGACATCTACAGCAAGGGTGCGCTCGTACTGCACACCCTGCGAAACCTCATCGGCGACGACGCCTTCTACCGCTCGGTGCGTTTGCTGGTGTACGGGACCGAGCACCCCGTGCCGGGCAACTTCGCGCCGCGATATGCCACCACGCGCGACTACATCGACATCGTCGACAAGGTCACGGGCAAGGACCTGCACTGGTTCTTCAACGTCTATCTTTACCAGGCTGCGCTGCCCGACCTGCAGATCACCCGTGACGGCCAACAGCTGCACCTGACATGGTCGGTGCCTGGCAATGGCGCCTTCCCGATGCCGGTCGACGTGCGTGTCGGCGACCACGTGGTCACCTTGCCCATGGCGGATGGCCAAGGCGAGCTAACCCTGCCGGAGCGCGCGACTTATACGCTCGACCCGGATTCGAAGCTGCTTCGGCGCGATGCAGGTATCGAGGCGTATCAGGCGTACGTGAAAAAGCACAAGGCGAAAGACCGCTGAGCGACCTGCTACTCGCAATCACTCGGTGGTCAGGGGCCGCGTCGCAGATAGTCGCCCAGGGCAGCGAGTGCTTCTGGGCAATCGGCACGACCGAAGCCAATGCGAAAACGGTCGCTCGGTGTCGGACCCAGTTCGGATCGGTAGTGCTCGGCGGGCAGCAGGAGCACACCAGCCTGCTCGACAAGGTCTGCCGCGAATGCTTCAACGCTACCGGCACCGAGGTAGCGCGGGTAGGCCACGCAGCCGCCATCGGGTCGGTACCAGTCGAAGTGTTCGGGCCATTCGGCAAAGAAGGTGTCGAGTAGCGTCAGGTTGTCGCCGACGATTTGGCGATTCCTTTCGAGGATCGTCTCCCGCGCCTTGAGGGCGATGAGTGCCAACTGTTCCGAAGGCCCCGAGTTGCAGATCGACAGGTAATGCTTGTATCGCTCCATCTTCTGCAGAAACGTGCGGTCGGTGCAGGCAATCCAGCCAATGCGAAGGCCGGGCAGGCCGTAAGCTTTCGACATCACGCCAAGCGAGATGCCGCGTTCGTACACGTCGGCCGCTTGCGGAAGGTATGCCGTGCCCGGCGGCCCGAGCGGACGGTAGACCTCGTCGCTGAACAGCCAGATGCCGTGGCGGCGGCACAACATCACCAGCGCGTCGTAGCGATCGCGCTCGAGTATCTTGCCCGTCGGGTTATGCGGGAAGTTGATCGAGATTACCCGCGTGTTCGGCCGAATGGCGGCGGCGACACGGTCGATGTCCAGGGACCAGTGATCGTCGGGATCGAGAGGGACGCCGGTGACGTCGCATATCGACAGCGGCACGGTTTCCGCCGACTGGTAGTTCGGGGTTACCACGATGGCGTGTTCGTCCGTGCCGAGTAACACACGCATGGCAATGTAGATGCCTTCCTCCGCACCGGCGAAGCAGAGCACATCGTCTGCCTGGCATCTGTCGTAGGTGCCGGCGATGGCCTCACGTAGCGCTGGCGCACCATAGGTTTGCGTATAGCCCAGATGCAGGGACTCAAAGGCGGCACGGTCCTCCGGCTCGGCCAGGGCAAGGAGTTCGTCCACCCGCATGCTCTGGGCATCCGAGGCCGTCAGGTGGAAGCGCGCCGCGAACTCCCAGCGCGAGAAGTAGGTTTCGAGACGGAAGTCGGGCAGGGCGGTCATGAGCGGCCATCGGCAGGCGGGATGATGAATGGACTATATGTCCACCATAAACAAAAAGTCTATCTTTCCTGTCAGCAGTCACGTCGGAGCCCATGGGCGCCGTTCGCGGCAGCCGTTAAAGTGCTTTCATGACTTCCCCCCGCTCATCCCTTTGGCTGCCGGCACTGGCCGTGCTCGGCTCGGTGACCTCGCTGTGCATCGGCACGTCGTTCGCGAAAAAACTCTTCCCGCTGATTGGCGCGGAAGGCACGTCGGCCCTGCGTGTGGGGTTTTCCGCCCTGGTGCTCATCCTTTTTTGGCGTCCCTGGCGCTGGCCACTGAGCCGTCGCGACGCAGGTTTCGTCATCCGCTATGGCTTGACGCTCGGCGTGATGAATCTGCTGTTCTACCTGGCGCTGCGGACCATTCCGTTTGGCATTGCCGTGGCTATCGAATTCAGCGGGCCGCTCGCGGTGGCGATGATCGCTTCGCGGCGTCCGGTCGACTTTGTCTGGCTCGCCAGTGCGATCACGGGCTTGGTGATGCTGTTGCCGCTCGGCCATAACAGCACGCTCGACACGACGGGTGTGATGCTCGCCCTCGGTGCCGCCGTCTGTTGGGCGTTGTACATCCTCTTCGGCAAACAGGCTGGACACCTGCATGCCGGGCAGTCGGTATCGCTCGGCCTGGTGGCAGCGAGCCTCGTCGTCGTGCCTTACGGCGTGGCGCACGCGGGTGCGAGCCTGCTCGATCCGATGATCCTGCTGGCGGGTCTCGGCGTGGCGATCGTCTCGAGCGCCATCCCCATGTCGCTGGAGATGATGGCGCTCAAACGCCTGCCCAGCGAAACCTTCGGCATCATGGTGAGCCTCGAGCCGGCCGTTGCTTCGTTCCTGGCGATGTTGCTGCTGGGTGAGCATCTCGCCGCCGGCCAGTGGCTGGCTATCGGGTTTATCGTGCTGGCTTCTATCGGCAGTACGGTGACGGCGCGCAGGGCACGGCCGGCTGCGGTCGAGCTGGCTGGTTGACCCCATGACGCCTTGGATGGACTCAGGCGTCAGACGGGACCTGGACTGCTGCAGAGCGACTTGGTTGAGGACACAATGACCATGCACTTGGTCCCGGCGAAGCTGAGTGGTGTTTACAGCCATAGTGGAAGCGCGGACGAAGGTAACGCTCGTCTCAGGGAGTACGGCCTGTGAAATCCGTAAGTGAGGTACTGAGTTCTGTAGCATGGAACGGGATTTGGTCGGGTCCCTTCGAGATCCAGCTTTGGGGGCGCACTTATGAGGTTGATCTACGGTTCTATGGCGACGAGATTAACGGTGGTCAACAGTCGGCGCTGAGTGACTTCCTGCTTCGCCAGCGGGAACTAGAAGAACGGGTTGAGAATGAGCTCTTCGCCTTCTACTCGGGCGAGCGTGATGAATTCGAGGCACGTTATGGGGACGCAGTTGGTCAGCATGCGCCTGTTATCGATAACTCGGAGGGCATGTCGCGCATCGCTTTCCCTCAAGCGGTACTCTTCCAGTACGAAAACGTCTCGCCCGGCGGCGTATTCGGATTCCTGTTTCGATGCAGCTGGGAGGAAGAACTCGGCGCTGCGGTCGCGTTCTCCCGCACGCGCTTTGAGGGTGCAGGGACGCAGGACATATTGCTCTAAAGACGTCTGTGATGAAATAAGACGCCCGGCGAAGTTCAGATTGTGCCGACAAATCTCCCTCAAACGGTGTCGCTCAAAGCCATGAGCAAGTTGCCGATTTACATTGCTGAGAACGAGGGATTGTACTCGGGAGCACTGTGTCCGCCACTTCGTCAATCAGCGGAGTGAGCAATGCAACAGCTCACTTGAAGGGTTCTGGGATGAATGCAGCGTTGGCGGAGATTCCTTCGGCGAGGTCTTACTAATGGTCCTATCAATCTGGCGGAAAGTGACCATGCATCAAAGAACAGCACTAACGCTCGCGGAACTGGATACATCGGAATGGTTTATCAATGTCGGAAAGCGTGAGTCAAATCGTGTTTCCCTCCTGCACGATTGGAGCGAGGCGATTGCCAGTTGCGAGGGTGACGACTGGCTCGACCTGTTGCAAGAAGCTGCAAGTCAGTACAGGAGCAGGCTCGCTGAGGGAGACGTAGAACGTTTCCGTCAATGGAATGAACACGTCAGGGAGCTAAAGACTGTCACGATTCCACTTGTAAACAGAAAGACACGATCGGTGGTTGAAGCGAATCGCTTGCCAAAGCATTTCGTGGACGTCGTCCAGTGGGATATCTTGCACGTATGCATGGAGGCAGAGTATGCGGACGTGTTTCAGCCTGGCTTCTTCGCGAGCCAGTCTTACTGGTATTTGAACGGCCATTTCCCATGCGGTTGGACTGGCCGGTTTCCGAATGGCAAGCTCGTGGTCTACTGAGATTCAAATGCGAACGTCGAGCATAAGTACACTAGATCGCGATGATCCTTCAGAAGGCTGCGAGCCGAATGCCCATTGCTGGCGGATGCGATACTAGAACCATGGAGGGTATTCGGGCCGAAGCGGGGCTCGACGGAATCGGGCGTGCGTTAGCTAAGATGCATGCGGCGGTAAGTGCGACATCGACTTCGTCTACAAGGCACGGCTGCTTCTGTTGCGGTGAACTTGTTCTTTGCAGGGCATGACCTCTCGACATCGGGGTGTTCAGAGGCCTGCATTTAACGAGCGCGTAAGGTAGGCGTATCTGACTGGTGGTGACGTGTACGGCGTTGAATCTCCGCTCGATGGTATGTCGCCTAAGGTTGCCAACGGCAGCCGACACGACCCTTGAGCACTTTCTTGAAGACGGTAATACGGCGCTGAAGTTGCTGAACAACGGCGGCTACTTGATAAACCAATCTCGCGAGTTCTTAGTCCCTGGTGGGCAAAACATGCCTTCTGGATAATTTCTGTTCACGATCGCTCCGGATGGTTCGCGCGTACCGATTCGGAGTTGGTAAGACATGGAAGAGTCATCAGAAGCAACGTGCGATTTTTGCAAGGATGGGTATCACGCGCCCTTTGAGCGTTTCGAGAAAATTGCGGTTACGCCGGATGGTCCAGCATTTTTGATGAGGTGCAACATTTGTAGGACCCTTTGGTACGAGACGCTCCACTCAGCGAGACGAGTGGAGCGCTCTGAGGCTCTCAGGTTGTATCCCGAAATTTAGCTGTAGAGGTGCTGCATGGAGCTATTAGGTTTTGATCCGGAAAACGAGCTTGAGCGTGACATTGCAAGAGCAAAAGAGGGGAAGCTTTCGGTTGAAGATCTGCTTAAAAGGATCGCCGAATCTCAGGTCTATGTTTCTAGCAGGGAAGAGGTGAAGCAGGATGGCAGTGGCTTTGATCCATTACTGGTAGGCGAGCCAGGAAGCCCATTGGTGGCTGCATTTTCTTCCTTGTCGCGCCCTGGCTTGCACAGGAAGATGGCTGAGTACGTCCTTCAAATTAAGGGTCGGGACTTTTTTCGTCGTCTTCCGCCAGGCTATGGCGTAGCTGTCAATCCTGGATATATAGCGCAGCTCATCATATCGGCCGACGCAATCTCGGGCCTCAAGGGAGTTTGATGGCCTTTGCCGATAATCCTCACGTGGAGCGTGTCCTTCTTGGCATCGAAGCGATATCGGGCGACGACGATCGAGTCGTCGCCTGGCTGCAGGAACCGCTCGCTACGTTTGGCGGTAAAACAGCGCTGGAACCGATCGCCGAAGGTCGTACCGATGCCGTGCCGGGTTATCTGGCCTCGATTGAATCCGGCTTCGTCGGTTGAATAAGTGATCCACGACGACCACGTGACATCGGTAGCGCGATGATCCGCTACCGATGTCACGCACTTGGAGAGAGGTCGATGAGCTTCGCCACTGACGACGCTGAATGGGTGAGTGCCCGCGAGATCCTGGCCGAATGCCGGGCTCGGGTGATGGTCGCGATCAGGCAAGAGGAAGAGCGACCGAAGAAGGCACTCGATGGGCTGACTCCCGCGGCTTACGCGAAACAGTTACATTAATCCCGGACTCAAATCGAACCGTCACTCAAGGCGGGGGCGTCCGGGGGGGCGACACCCCAAGTCCGGTTGATCTTCACCAGGCCTTGCGGATACCGATCGACCCGGTCACGCGGCGATACCGATGGGCACCGAAGCGTGTTTCCACATCCGTCCAGAGCCGCCACCCGTTACTGCGCATGAGCGCGACGCCAAGCTTCAGTCCGTAGCTGTTGCGCGGCACGCCAGCATCGAACGACTCGGCGTTGAACGCCGTGGCATCGAGGCGGCCGAGGCGACGAATCCAGTTCGCGGCGAAGTAGGGCGAGGCGACGTGGCCGTTCGGCGTATTCCAGCGGGCGGCCGTGCGCACGCCGAGACGCGCGGTGGTGCCTGTCCCATGGAGCGGACCGACGCGTGTGCCGTTGGTCTCATGATGCGTGCCTCCCCGTAGCCGGGTGCTGAGGACCTGCGCCTGCGGCTCGATGTACGCGTCGGTCTGGCGGCTGAGCGCGTGGCGCCAGCGGTGCCCTGCTTCCAGGCTGGTTGTCAGCATGCCGCTGCCATAGCGCTCGGCGGCGAGACCATCACCCTCCACGCGCTGGTTGACGTGCGCGTACTGTGTCCAGCCGCGTATGTACGTGCCGGTGTCACTTCGAAAGCCGCCGTACAAACCTGCAGCGGCACCACGCACGCGGCCTCTGGCTGCGTAATGCGTCAGCAGCGACGTGCCCCGTGTGTCGGCGCGACCGACGGCCGCCATGACACCCAGGTGAGCTTCGGTATCCGGATCACGGAGCAGGTCGGCACCGAGCGCAAGCTCGCTGGCCGACGACGTGGTGGTCAGCTGGTTGCCGATATCGAACGAGGTATGGCGGCGATCGAAGCGCGCCCAGATGTCATGGCGTGCACCGTCGCGTTCGTCATCTTCGCCGGCTCCGGGACCACCCTGGAACATCTCGAGCGCAGCGGTCTGGTTTGCCCGATAAGCGCCGACCTCAGGTCGCAGCAGGCGCGGGCGTACCACCGGCACCAGCGGATCGATACCCGGGTCGGGCGTCTCCGTCACAGGCGGGTCGATGATGGCGGGATCTACCGTTTCGGGTTCCAGTGACGAGCGCAGGTACCAGTCGCCGTCGTTCGCCGCGCTGAGTGCCCCCTGGTAGAGGAAGTATTCGTGGGCACCCGCAACCACGCGGCCAGCGAGTTCGAATCGACCGTGCGAGCTGCCGTCGACCTGCACCAGACGGATGCCGTCGTTGGTGTAGTCGCCCGCACCGTCGAGTGTATCGACTGAGATGAAGCTGCTGCCGGTCGTGCTGCCCATGATGTGGAGCAAGTCGGACGCTGAGGTGTCGTCACCGAGCCGGCTGCGCATGCGGAACAAGCCCTGGTTGCCGTCGTAGTCGCCAGCGATGGTCAATGTGGCGAAGGTGCCTGCCGCAGAAGCGAACGTCACGATGCCGTGGTCGCTGTTGAAGCTGCCGATATGGCTGTCGCGCGCCACCGACCACTGGCCTTTGTCTTCCAGCGTGAGATCGCGAACGATGTCGGTACCGCCATGCCATAGGGCTTCGTTGCGTAAGGTCAGGGATGTCTTCGTGGCATCCGGCGGCGGCGCACCACTGACTTCGGCGAGGCGGATGTCACCGATGGCCACGCTCTTGTTTTCGAGTGTGACGGTGACAGGCGTGGTGGACGTGGGGTAGACGTCGATGAAAGCGGCACCAGCCAGAACGGCGCCCCCGCTGATGCGTACCTTGGTCGGGTTGTACAGGCGCAGCGCGGCGGCTTGTTCGCTCTCGATCGAGCCACCCTGGAGGGTCAGTGAACCCCCCTCGCCCACGTCCGCACCGTAGGCGGCAACGCCGGTGGTCTTGACGGTGGTGCCGTTGGCGACGATCGACGCATTCCCCGCGCTCAGGCCGTTGGCGAACTGCCCCGAGGTGAGGATGTCCGTTTCATTGAGGCTTATGCGCCCCCCGTCCCGGGCGTCAGCACCATTCGCCGCCCGTCCCTCGGTCACGATGTGCGTGCGTGTGGCGTCGACGGAAGGGACGCGTCCAGGGAAATCCCCACCCATCGCCACGATGCCGAACGCTTGGTTTCCGTGGGTAAGGATGTCGGTGTCGCTCAGTTTGAGTGACCCTGCGCGTAGATCGACGCCGGCTGAGTTGAAGCCCGACGTCTCGATATGGGTGCCACTGATGCTGGCCAGCGCTTTATTGGCGCCGTCAAAACCATTCGCGCGATCACCCGTGGTCTTCCATAGGCCACCCGAGACGGTGACAAAGGCGGCGTTCTCGTCGGAGTGCAGTGCATGCGCACCAGTCCCGGCGGTCGTGACGGATGTGTCGGTCACGACAGCCGTTCCAGTGGACGATATCCGCACTCCCATCGCCTCCTCACCGAGGGTTTTGATGGACGCTTTCGTCGCCCGCAACCCGGACGAGGCGCCTTCCGCCGCCAACCCATGGGCCGCCGTGTTGGTCGTGGACACCTGGGTCGACTCGGTCGCGAGCTGGGCACCATCGACGGCAAGCAAGCCGACCGCAGCGTAGCCGGTGGTGGCGACGCTACCGCCGACGAGCAAGCCTTCGACATCCTTGCCCTCGAACCGCGCCCCATTCGCCAGGCCACCCTCAGTGACGATGTCCACGTCAGTGAGCTTCACGCGACCGGTTCCCGTGTGCAGAAGGCCATGGGCGCTTCCACCGGCCGTATGAAGTTTCCCTGCTGTCAGGGTGAGCTCACCCCCCGACCCCTCGGTCTTGATGGCTGAAGCGCCCTGGCCCGACGTTTTGATTCCGACGGCGGTGCCGGTGACGATGCCGCCATCCTTGATAAGAAGCGCCGCCTCGGACGGATCCGTCGTCTCCCAGGATCCTGCGGGAAGATCGAATTCCGTCCCATCGACAACCCAGGGTGGTCCTTCCATGCCCATGGCGGGCTGCGCAAAAGCGGCTATCATTGCCGACAGGTATCGGGTTTTAAACGTTTTTTCGGTAAGCACGCGTTCTCTCCTTGTCAGGCGAACGGACCAAGCGTCCGAATCGCAATTTCTGACTGACAAGACTAAGGACTGGCTTCCGGAGGCGTAACGCGATTATTCTGAAAAAAGCGTGCGATTACGTCACGCTTGCGTCACCAGACATCTACGCTTCATCATGATCGTTGCAATCTTGTCGCGTCTGTCTTCGCACGGGCACGCCAGGGATGAAACCATTTATCATCTGCACGCGCGGCGAAAGCCGTGGAGGGCCCGCCAACCAGTGGGTATCCGCCGTCGCGCTTGCGCCTATACATAACAACTGAGGAGCCAAACCTATGAAGATTGCTTCGATCACTGCACTCGCTTTCGTCGCTGCCGCCATGCTCTCCGCTTGCAACAAGAGCGAAGACGCTACCCCGGCTGCTGCCCCGGCTGCTGCTGCCACGGCTCCGGCCGCTGCTGCAACCGCTCCGGCTGCTGCTCCGGCTGACGCCGCTCCGGCTGCTGCCACGACCGCTCCGGCTGCTGCCGGCACGGCCGCTCCGGCCGCTGCTTCGACCGCTGCTGGTCAGTAAGTAGTACGCACCACCGAACCCGCCGCTCCTTTGGGAGCGGCGGGTTTTTTATTGCCCGCGATCCGGGGCATCCTGGTCGGGACCATGGCCTCCGGGCCCGCGATACGGCACGCTAGAAGGGTTTCGTCCCAACGCCACAGGAATGCCCATGTCGCCTCGCTCGTTGCTTCCCATGCTCGCCCTGTCACTGGCCGTCGCTTCCGGCCTTGCCGCAGCGCAGACCGCGCCGATGACGCCGGATATCCCGACGAAGTTCGAAGCGCCCACCGCTGCCAACGACTACATCAAGCGCGTGGTGGAGATCCCGATGCGCGACGGGGTCAAGCTGCACACGGTCATCGTGATTCCGAAGAACGCGAAGCACGCGCCGATCCTGCTGACCCGCACGCCCTACGACGCCGATGGGCGCGCCGAGCGCGGCGGTGCGACGACCATGCGCAACCTGCTGCCCCAGGGCGACGAGGTGTTCGTCGACGCGGGCTATATCCGTGTTTTCCAGGACATCCGCGGCAAGTACGGTTCGGAAGGCGACTACGTGATGACCCGCCCGCTGCGCGGTCCGCTCAACTCGTCCGAGGTCGATCATTCCACCGACGCCTACGACACGATCGACTGGCTGACCAAGAACCTGCCCGAGTCCAACGGCAAGGTCGGCATGATCGGCTCGTCGTATGAGGGCTTCACCGTGGTGATGGCCCTGATCAACCCGCACCCCGCCCTGAAGGTGGCGGCGCCGGAGAGCCCGATGGTGGACGGGTGGATGGGCGACGACTGGTTCCACTACGGCGCCTTCCGTCAGACCAACTTCGACTACATCACTGGCCAGAACGCCAAGCGCGGCAAGGGTGAGGAAATCACCCGCGCCGGCTACGACGACTACACCAATTTCCTCGCCGCCGGTTCGGCGGGCGACTACGCCAAAGCGGCTGGCCTCGACCAGCTGCCCTACTGGCGCAAGCTCAGCGAGCATCCCTCCTATGACGCCTACTGGCAGGGCCAGGCGCTCGACAAGGAAATGGCGAAGCAGCCGCTGAAGGTCCCGACCATGTGGCTGCAGGGCCTCTGGGACCAGGAAGACATGTGGGGAGCGATCCATAGCTACGAAGCCATGGAGCCCAAGGACAAGGGCAACGACAAGAATTACCTCGTGATGGGCCCCTGGCGGCATAGCCAGGTCAACTACAGCGCGTCCTCGCTCGGCGCACTGAACTGGGACGGCGACACGGCGCTCCAGTTCCGTCGCGACGTGCTCCTGCCGTTCTTTAACCAGTACCTGGTCGATGGCGCGCCGAAGGCGAACACGCCGCCGGTCCTGATCTACAACACCGGCGAAAACCACTGGGATCGCTTCAAGGCGTGGCCCCAGGCCAAGGGAACCAAGCCCCTCTACCTGGTCGCCAACGGTGGGCTGTCGTTCACCGCGCCGGATGCTTCGGCAGCGAAGTACGACGAGTATGTCTCCGACCCCGCCAAGCCGGTGCCGTACGTGCCTCGCCCCGTGCGCTTCACCGATCGCACGTCCTGGACCACGTGGCTGGTGCAGGACCAGCGCTTCGTGGATGGCCGTCCGGACGTCCTCACTTACGTGACCGAGCCGCTCACGGCACCGTTGCGTGTGGCTGGCGCGCCCCAGGTGAACCTCTACGCTTCGACCAGCGGCACGGACAGTGACTGGGTGGTCAAGCTGATCGACGTCTATCCGCAGGCGAATACCACCTCGCCGGCCATGGGCGGCTATGAGCTATCCCTCTCGATGGACATCTTCCGCGGCCGCTATCGCGAGATCTTCTCGGACCCGAAGGCGATCACGCCGAACACCCCCCTGGAATACACCTTCGGCCTGCCGACCGTGGACCACACCTTCCTGCCGGGTCACCGGGTGATGGTGCAGGTGCAGTCCTCGTGGTTCCCGCTCTACGACCGCAACCCGCAGACCTACGTGCCGAACATCTTCTTCGCCAAACCTTCCGACTACCAGAAGGCGACGCAGCAGGTCTGGCACGCACCGGGAACCGCCAGCGCTATCGAGCTGCCGGTGGTGGAAGGCGGGAAGTGAGTCAGGGGGCTTTCGGCTCCTGATACTCCCGTCCGTCGAAGCGCAGCGTCCGCTCCTTCACCGAAGGTGCGGGCGCCTTGCACGCCGGGCCCGGGTTCTCGTCGCCGGCGATCTCGAACGTCGTCTTCGTTCGCAGGACGATGTTCGCCATGCCACGGCTCTTACCCTGGTCGATGATCAGCTTCGTGTCCGTAGCCGTCGAACGGGACGGGCATTCGGGATCTTCCGGCCGCACACTGGTGGCGAGCGTCGTCGGTCGCAGCACCCTGCGTAACTGCCCATCCGAAAGGAGGTACAGGGCGATATCCTCGTCCGGTCCTTCGAGGCGGTAATAGACTTTGTGCAGACGTACGCCGAAGGCGCGTTTGCCAGGCGCCAACAGGTATCGCTCCGTATCCAGCGTGATCGTATCGACCGCCGGCTCGTCGCTGGGAACGGCGTCGTCGTCACGGAGGTGGGCCAGTACGTCGCCTGATTCGACGTCGAGCATCGCGAGGTCGAGGATCAGTGCGTGGTCGCTGCTTGCCGGCCCGGAGGGCGCGTGCGCCAGGACGACGATCATCTTCCCGTCGTCGCCGGGCAGCGAGGCGCAGTCGCCTTTCGCATCGCCCTCGGCGCCATATCCAGCGATACCAAGCTTCCGGGCGGTCGCCTCCCTCATGTCGGCGCATGCCGTGACAACGTCTTCTTCCCGCTTCGCCTGGATATCGGCCTCGTCCTTCGCCGCAGCGGGGCACAGCCCGAACACGCTTTGTCCTGGGTACTTCCGGCAAGCGTCCCCGGCGGCGGATACGGCTTCCGAACGCTCGGCGCCGCCGACCTCGAAACGGCTGGCGAATGGCTTGAAGATCGTCATCAGCCGCTCCCTCTCGGCCCCCTTCGCAGCGATCAGGTCGTCTAGGCCTGCCTCGCTGAGATGCTCGCAGCTGCCCAACCCTCGCGACAGGGTGCCCAGCGAAAACTCCCGCCAGAATACCTTCGGTAAGTAGGTCGCCGGCTGCCGCGTCAACGAGGTGGCCCGGAAGGCGCAGTCGTAGGTCCGGCCCGCGGTGCTGCCCAGGTCTCGCCACTCTTGGTCGGCCAGTGGAGCGTGAGATCCCAACAGCCACTGCCACGGATCGATCAACGTCTCGTCGCGAATGTCTTGAGGACGCATAGCCCTCAGGCGGTCGAGCACGTAGGTCGTGTTCATGACCTCCATGAGAGTGCGCGCTCGTTCGCCGGCCGGCCATGCAGCGGGAAGCGTCAGCACAACGGGTAGCTTCAGGGTGAGAAACGCCTGGCGTTCGATGGCCTCATGGGCACGGTTGGCGAACCCGGCATCGTCGAGCGCCGTTCCGGGTGGAGGAAGCGCGATCGGCTGGCCAGGGGAAAATGACGGCGCCATGCGTTGGAGCAAGGCGACACGCCGTTCGCTGCGGGGTGCCAGGGACTGGAATGCCTGGTAAAGCACCAGGCAATCGTCCGCCCTCTGTCCGTTGCATCCATCCATCGACAACTGGTCACCTATGCGTTGGACCAGGAGGCGGGAGGCGTCACTCAGCACCCGTTGGGGCGTGCGCCACATCTGGCCTCTCTCGGCGATGCATGCACGAAACCCGTCCGGGCCACTGACGTTGCCCCACTGCCATCCGGTGCTATTGCGAAGCACATCAACGATTGGCGTGTCCTTCGCTGTCCACGCCGGGCGGGGAAAGCATTGGATGATGGCTTGCGTGGCGACGGCTTCCGGGCCCCATGTCGGATCGGGGTCGTACGTCATCTGTGTGGGAGATGGCCAAAGTCGGGCCCACAGGCGCGCACTGTCCGAAGCGCGGGTGAAGGTAAGCAGATCCCAGGTCGCGGCCTGGTCGACGAGCATCGAGCGCGGGCCTTGCGGGATGGCCGAAAAGCCCGGCATGGTCAGGAGCGCCGTCAGCTTTTCCCGGGTCAGGGTCTTCCAGTGTGCCGGGAGGCGGATCGAGGGACCCCAGCGTGGATCAGCGGGAGGCGTGGCATCCGACGCCTTCCGAGCCTCGGTGGCTTCAGCGACGATCGCGTCGACCTCAGCGACAGATAGCGCCGCGGGATCGAGCGGCGTGTCCGCATCGATGCGGCGCCCCGTGTCGACGGCGCTGGCGTGCACAGGCGCGCCCGCAACCAATACGGCCCCGCCGCTGGCGAAGAGCATGGCAGCACCTATGACGCGGCGTAGTTTGCGCATGACCCTGACCCCCAAGGCGGCTCGCGATCCCTCGCCGCGGCGTGCGCATCCTACCGCGCCCCGGCGAAGCCTGGGTGGCCGTCACCGGCCCTGTCCATGGCGGAACGCGGGCGCCGCCTTGGCGTCGCCTGCACGCCGCCGGCGCGATCCTCGACCTCCCCGAGGTTCGAGGATCGCCCCATGGCCCGTCCCATCTGGACCGGTACCCTGTCGTTTGGCCTGCTCAACGTGCCGATCCGGCTGATGTCCGGCGAGCGCCGAAGCGACATTCATTTCCGCATGCTCGACCAGCGCAGCAACACGCCCGTGCGCTACGAGCGGGTCAACGCCGATACCGGCGAAGAAGTGCCCTGGAAGGACATCGTCAAGGCCTTCGAGTACCAGAAGGGCAGTTATGTCGTCCTCGAAGAGGAAGACATCAAGAACGCCGCCAGCGATGTTCACGAGACCGTGGAGATCGATACCTTCGTCGATGCGGGCCAGATTGCTCCCGCTTACTTCGAGAAGCCGTACATCCTGCTTCCGGCGAAGAAGGCCGAAAAAGGTTACGTGCTGCTGCGCGAAACCTTGAAGAAGACCGGCAAGGTCGGCATCGCCCGCGTGGTCATCCGCACCAAGGAGTACCTGGCCGCCGTGCTTCCGCAGGGTGATGCCCTGGTCCTCAACATCCTCCGCTACGAATCGGAGATCGTCGACGCGGACGACTTCGAGCTGCCGGGCAAGTCCACGGCTGACTATCGCATCTCCCCGCGTGAGATCGACATGGCCAAAGACCTTATCGCGTCGATGTCGAGCGACTGGAAGCCCGGCGACTATCGTGACGATTTCCGCGAAAAGCTGCGCGCGGTCATCGAGAAACGGCTGAAGAGCAAGGGCGTGACCGCCACCATCGAAGACGACGATCGCACGCCGGAGAACGCGACGACCAACGTCGTGGACTTCATGGCCCTGCTGAAAAAGAGCCTCGGCGCGAAGACACGCACACCGGCGAGAAAGACAATAGAAGCGACGAAGAAGGCCGCAAAGCCAGCGCCAGCAAAGAAGGCGACGGTCAAGAAAGCGGCAGCCAAGAAGGCACCGACCAAGAGCACGGCAAGCAAGAAAGGCACTCCCGCGAAGACGGCGTCACGCAAAGCGCCGGCCACGCGCCGCAAGGCGGGTTGACGCGATGGACCCGCTGATTGTCGACGGTGTCGCCATCACCCATCCCGACCGGGAAGTGTTCGGCGAGGGTGGTCCGACCAAGGGCGATGTGGCGACCTATTACGAAGCGGTGGCTGCGCACATGCTGCCGGAGCTTCGTGGCCGGCCGCTATCGGTCGTGCGTTGTCCGCGGGGCACCAGCGGCGCCTGTTTCTTCCAGAAACACCATGCCGACGCGCTGGGCAAGCACGTCAAGGGCGTCGCGCTGAAGGAAAAGGATGGCGGCGACGCGGAATATCTCTATGTCGACGATGTGGAAGGGGTGCTCGAACTGGTCCAGATGAACACCCTCGAGTTCCATCCCTGGGGCGCCCGCGTCGACAACCCCGACCAGCCCGACCGGCTTATCTTCGACATCGATCCCTCGCAAGGCGTCGACTGGAAGACCATCGTGGCCTGCGCGCGCGAGATCCGTGAGCGACTCCTGGGCGAAGGACTCGAAAGCTTCGTTCGCACGTCGGGCGGCAAGGGCCTGCATGTCGTGGCGCCCTTTCGGCGAGGCCCGGCCTGGGAGAAGGTAAAGGCCTTCTGCGAAGGCATCGCCGATGCGATGGTCGCCGACAGTCCGCAGCGTTACATCGCCGAAGCGAGCAAGGCAAAACGTGAGGGTCTTATCTTCATCGACTGGCTGCGCAATACGCGCGGGGCGACAAGTGTCACGGGATGGTCGCTGCGCGCTCGCGCCGGTGCGCCGGTGGCGATGCCAGTGCGCTGGGACGAAATCGCCCGGCTGAAGACGGGCGGGGCGTTCGACTTCGCCAAGGCACTGAAGCGGGCGAAGGCGTTGGAAGCGGATCCCTGGGACGGGATCGCTTCGTTGAAGCAGGCGTTGCCGTAAGAATGAAACATCGGTGCGGTAGCCAACAGCCCGCACCGATGTCTTGCTTCGTTATTTCGACTGCATACGGCGGAGCGAGGCCATCACTTCATAGCAAGCGCCCATCGTGTGATAGTCGGTCTTGCCGGCGGGACTCTTCTCGTCGTCGTACTTCTCGTTCTTGCGATTGAGGATGCGATACCACGCACCGTACGTGTGGTCGACGAAATGTTCCCAGCTGTAGGCCCAGATCTTTTCGTAGGCTTCGTCGTACTTCGCTTCACCCGTAGTCTCGAACAGCAACTGCGCGGCACCGAGCGATTCGGCCTGCACCCAGAAGTACTTGTCGTCGTCGCAGACGTCGCCTTCGGGAGAGAAGCCGTAGGCGATGCCGCCGTATTCCTTGTCCCAGGCCTTGTCGAGCGCCTCGTCGAACAGGTGCTTCGCGGTCGATACCAGCCAGTCCTTATGCTTCGGCGTGCCCTTGGTGTAGCGCTCGAGCATCATCAGCAGCTTCGCCCATTCGGTCTGGTGACCGGGCTGGAAGCCCCACGGACGGAACAGGTGCTTGGGATTGTCGAGGTTGTATTCCCAGTCGATCGTCCAGTCCTGGTGGTAGTGCTCCCACACCAGCTTCTGCGGGGTCAGGCCGGCCTGACGCTGGGTCATGTTCTCGGCGAGCAACAGCGCGCGGTCGAGGTAGCGATCGTCCTTCGTGGCTTCCCACGCGGCGATCATCGCCTCGGTCATGTGCATGTTCGCGTTCTGGCCGCGGTAACCGGTGAAGTTCCAGTCCTTGTCAGCCTCGTCGCGGTACAGGCCGTAGGTCGGCTCCCAGTAACGCTTCTCGAGCAGGTCCCAGATCTCGCCCTGCCAGGCCTTTGCTTCATCGAAGCCTACTTTCACGCCGCACGAATAAGCCAGCAACATGAACGCCAGACCGTAGCAGTGGTTCATCTGGTCGTCGCGCTTGCCGTCGGCGATGGTCCAGGCGTAACCGCCGGTCTCGGGATTCAGGTGCACTTCGCGCAGGTACTTCAGACCATGCATGGCAAGGTCTTTGTCTTCCGGCTTCTTGAATTCAAGGTAAGCCATGGCGTGGTTGAACACGAAGCGCGTGCTCGACACGAGGTGGCGGTGGCTGCGGTCGTAGACCGAACCGTCGTCCTTGAAGTACTGGAAGAATCCGCCGGCGGTGTCGACCTCGTTCGGCTTGTAGAAAGCCATGGTCTTGGCGACGTGGTCGCGCAGTACATCCACGTTATGGAAATCGGGGAGGGGGTAGTTCGTCATGCGTGCTTCTCCATGAAGGCCCTGACTTCGGCCTGGTCGGGAATGGCAGTAAACGAGCCCTTGCGGGTGGCGGTGATTGCGCCACAGGCTGCGGCGAATCGAATCAGCTCGTCGAGGCGGGACGTGTCGGCAACCAGTGCGTCGAAGGTCGCGGGCGTGACGTTTTCCGCGGCCAGCCGGGCGAGCAGGCCACCCACGAAAGCATCACCGGCGGCGGTGGTGTCCACCGCTTCGACGGCGTAGCCCTGCACCGTGCCACGTGCGGAACGGGAGAACCAGCGCATCGGTTCGGCACCGTCGGTGACCAGCAACAGGCCGGCCTTGCCGCGCCAGAGACGCTCGAGCACGGCGTCGTCGGAACCCGCACCCGCATGGATGAAGGCGAACTCTTCCGCGCTGAGCTTGATCACGTCGGCTTCGGACAGCGCTTCCCACAGACGTGGCAGCGGTGCTTCGCTGGCCGGCCACAGGGCCGGGCGCAGATTCATGTCGAAGCTGACCAGTGCACCGGCGGCACGCGCACGGCGCATGCCTTCGACCGTCGTCGCGGCGATCGCCGCTTCGGTGAGCGAATTGGAGCAGACGTGGAAGATCGACAGATCCTCGAACGCTTCCTTACGGAAGTGCTCGGGACGGAACAGCAGGTCCGCGGCGGGCGGACGATAGAAACTGAAGCTGCGATCGCCCTTGTCGTCATGGGCGACGAAAGCCAGGGCGGTGCGTGCCTCATCGGTACGCGCAATGTCGTCCGTACCGACACCAAGGTCGGTAAGGCTCTTGAGCAGGAAATCACCGAACATGTCGCGTGCGAGCATGCCGGCAAAGCGGGCGTGGGCGCCGAGGCGTGCCGCGGCGACCGCGACATTGGCCGGCGCGCCGCCGGCAAAGGGAACGAAAGCGGGAGGCTGACCGGCGCCGCCCTGGGGCTGTGCGTGGAAATCGATCAGCGCCTCGCCGAAGCAGAGGATGGAAGACATGCTGCGGCCTGTCCTTGGGGCAAGAAAGTACTACACGACGGCCGGCACGAGGCCGGCCGTCGCCATGGGGCTTAACGCGCGACAGGCACCGAACGGACCTTGGAACCACTGAGGCCGTAGAACACGATGTAGGCGTAGCAGATGAGCGGGACGAAGAACGCGTGCTGGAGGCCGATGTGATCGGCAATGGCGCCCTGGATGATCGGGATCAGCGCGCCACCCACGATGGCCATGATGAGCAGGCTTGACGCCTTGCCGGTCAGCGGACCCATACCCTCGATACCCAGCGAGAAGATCGTCGGGAACATGATGGAGTTGAACAGGCCGATGACGACGATGCTGTACACCGCGACCATACCGGTGGTCGACATGGTGGTAATGACGAGCAGGCCGTTGATGATGGCAAAGATCGCCAGCAACATGCGCGGCGAGAACCTGGCCAGCAGCGCTGAGCCGATGAACCGGCCGACCATGGCGCCACCCCAGTAGAACGCCACGTGCGACGCGGCGGCTTCACCGGTCATGTTGCCGATCTCCGGCAACTGCAGGTAGTTGATCATGAAGCTGCCGATCGACACTTCGCCGCCGACGTAGAAGAAGATGCCGAGCACGCCGAAGAACACGTGCGGCGTCTTCAGGGCGTCCATCAGCGTGTGATGTCCCTCGTCGGCCTGCTCGGTGGTTTCCTCGAGCTTGGGCAGGTTGAAGAGGTAAACCAGGATCGCGATGACGACCAGCACCACGGCCAGGCCGATGTATGGCACCTGCACGGCACTGGCTTCGGTGGCGCGGTAGCTGATCTGCTCGGCGGTGCTGAGCTTGGCGATGTCGTCGGCGCTCTTGACCTGGTTGGACAGGATCAGGACCGCACCGAAGAACGGGGCCAGGAAGGTGCCGAACGAATTGAGCGCCTGGGCCAGGGTGAGGCGGCTTGAGCTGGTCCTCTCGGGACCGAGCAGGGCGACGTACGGGTTCGCCGCGACCTGCAGCACCGTGATGCCGGTGGCCAGGATGAACAGCGCGCCGAGGAAGAGGATGTAGACGCGCATGCCGGCGGCAGGCCAGAACAGCGCCGCACCGATACCGGCGATGATCAGGCCGGCGACGATGCCCTTCTTGTAGCCGAGACGGGCAACCAGCCGACCGGCCGGGACGCCCATGATGAAGTACGCGCCGAAGAAGGTGAACTGGATCAGCATCGCCTTGAAGTAGTTCAGCTCGAACACGGCTTTCAGGTGCGGGATCAGGATGTCATTCAGGCAGGTCAGGAACCCCCACATGAAGAAGATCGTGGTCATCACGCCAAGCGCGAGCGGGAAATAGGTGTAACGGGTGTCGCCGGCGCCCGTCGAATTCGACGAGTTGGGCAATGGCGTGGAAGCGGTAGCCATGGGGCGCTCCAGTGGTGGTTTCAGGGGGAAGACGGCGGGCAGCTGCTTTCGCGAACGACCAGCCGGACGGGCGCGATAGTGGAAGCCGTGTCCGTCTCAGGATTACGAAGTCTTTCCAGGATGAGCTCGGCACTGCGCCGGCCCAGGCCGCGCGGATCGACCGCAACGGTGGTCAGGGGCGGTACGCATACCGAGGCCTCGGCGACATCATCGAAGCCGGTCAGGGCGAAATCTTCGCCCGGGCGACGGCCGCGTTTGGTCAGGCCAAGCATAAGGCCCAGCGCGACGGCGTCGTTGTAGCAAACCGCCGCCGTGGGTGCGGGATCGCGCGCGAACAGCGCGCCGGTCTGGCGTGCGGCTTCGAGGCGGGTCGGTGCGCTTTCGATCATCCATGCGGGATCCACCTTCAGGCCCGCCGCGCTCATGGCGCTGGCGTAGCCGCGTCGACGCTGCTCCACCGAACTCGACTCGCGGTGGCCGCCGAAGAAGGCGATGCGCTGGTGACCGAGCGCGATAAGGTGTTCGGTGGCCAGGCGGGCGCCGTGCTCGTTGTCCATCTCGAGCGTGTCCCAGCGATGGGTGCCCTCGTCGTCGGGCAGTTCGCGGTTGAATACAAGCAGGGGCGTGTGCATGCCGACGGCCGCCAGGACGCGTTCGCCCTCGCTGCCTTCGGCTGGCGAAAGGATGATGCCCGCCGGGCCGTGCTCGACCAGGGAGTTGAGTACCGCCTGCTGTCGCTCCGGCGATTCGCCGGTATTGCCCAGCAGGGTGACGTAACCCGCGCTGGCCAGGGCCTCGTCGGCCCCGGCGGCGAATTCGGCGAAGAAGGGGTTGCCCAGGTCGTTGACGACCAGGCCGATGCTCGAGGAGGTGCGCCGGCGCAGGTTGGCGGCGGCACGGTTGTACACATAGCCCTGGCGCTTCAGCTCGGCCTCGACCCGTCCCCGGGTCACCGAGTTGACCAGCGGGCTGCCGCGCAACACGAGCGATACGGTCGCCCGCGAGACATCGCAACCCAGGGCGATATCGGCGAGCGTGACCTTGCGGCGTTGCGGGGTGATCCTCGGCATCTCAGCTCCTTCAAACGATCTAAACCGGGCGATCATCGCTCGCCGACGAAAGGGATGCATCACGCACTGCAACATGCGAGGCTGCGGCATCTTTGCTACTTTCGGTCTGTTTGTCACGATCCAAATGTTCGTGACCACTCGAAACGCGTCCACCCGAGGGGAACCACCGATGTCGAGAACCATCCGTTTGCGCCATGGCCTGCTGGCCGCCGCCCTGTGCCTTGCCCTGCCTGCGCTTGCCGCCGCGGCCGCCAGCGACAAGGGCGGCTCGTCCGCTTATGCCGCCGTCGATCCGATGATCGGCACGGGTGGGGATGGCCACACCTTCCCGGGCGCCACCGTGCCGTTTGGCATGATCCAGCTGTCGCCGGATACCGCGATGCCGGACGTCAAGCACGCGTACAAGTGGGCCGCCGGGTATCAGTACGGCGACTCGAGCATTCTCGGTTTTTCCCATACGCACTTCTCCGGCAGCGGCCATTCCGACCTGGGCGACGTACTCGTCATGCCCATCGCCGGCGACGTGAAGCTGGACCCTGGCTCCCCCGACCAGCCCGGTAGCGGCTATCGCTCGCGGTTCGACCACAAGAGCGAGAAAGCGGAAGCAGGGTACTACGCCGTCACGCTGGCCGACTACGATGTCCGCGCCGAGCTCACCGCCGGCCAGCGCGTGGGCTGGCACCGCTATACCTTCCCCAAGGGCAAGCCGGCGCACCTGCTGCTCGACCTGCGTCCGAGCATCTACGACTACGAAGGCAAGGTGCTCTGGTCGAGCCTGCGCGTACGCGCTGACGACACGGTGACCGGCGGCCGTACCACGCGCGGCTGGGCGCCGGGTCGCCAGCTGTATTTCGCCATGCGTTTCAACCAGCCCATGGCCTCGCGCAGCCTGAAGAACCGCGAGACCGGTGTGCCGTACAAAGGCTTCAGCGGTCCGGGTAATCGCGCCGAGGACGTCGACGCGATGAGCGGTCGCGCGATCGAGGGCGTGTTCGACTTCGGCGACCTGTCGAAGCCGCTCATCGTCAAGGTGGCCGTTTCCTCGGTGAGCGAGGACAACGCCGTCGCCAACCTCGACAAGGACGGTGAAGGCTTCGACTTCGACGCTCGCCGTGCCGAAGCCCGGCAGAGCTGGGAGAAGGCCTTGTCCACCGTCGATCTGGTAGCGCCGGCGGACACGCGCAAGAATTTCTACACCTCGCTTTACCACGCGATGATCTCGCCCAGCCTGTCCATGGACGTCAATGGCGAATACCGTGGGCCGGACAACCAGGTGCACACCGCCAAGGGCTTCGATTTCTATTCCACGTGGTCCCTGTGGGATGTCTACCGCGCCCAGCAGCCGCTGGTCACCTTGTTGCGCCCGGACATGAGCACCCAGTTCGTCAGCTCGCTGATCGCGGCGCGCGAGGCGAGTCCCTTCGGGATCCTTCCGATCTGGGCCTATCAGGGCATGGAGACGTGGTGCATGGTCGGCTACCACGCGGTGCCGGTGATCGCCGATGCCTATATGAAGGGGATTCGCGGCTACGACCCGAACAAGGCGCTCGAGGCCATGGTGGCCAGTGCGACCTACGGTCCGTACGGCGGCCTCGACGACTACATGAAGCTCGGTTACGTGCCCATCGACCACCAGCCGGAAGCGGCCTCCAAGACCGTCGAATACGCCTTCGACGACTGGTCGCTGGCGCAGATGGCCAAGGCCATGGGCAAGGACGATGTCGCCGCCACGTTCACCAAGCGGGCGGGCAACTGGAAGAACAGTTTCGACACCAAGACCGGATTCCTCCGCGCCCGCAAGAGCGATGGTGACTACCGTGAGCCGTTCGATCCTTCATCGGCCGCCTACGGCAGCGACTACACCGAAGGCAACGCGTGGCAGTACTCGTGGTATGTGCCCCAGGACGTCGCCGGCCTGATCGCGGCGCTTGGTGGCAAGGAAGCCTTCGTCACGAAGCTGGACTCCGTATTCGATGCCAAGGTCGATCCGAAGTCCTTCGCCCATGTCGAGGACATCACCGGCCTGATCGGCTGGTACGCCCATGGCAACGAGCCGAGCCACCAGGTGGCCTACCTGTACGACTACGCCGGCCAGCCCTGGAAGACCCAGGAGCGCCTGGTCCAGATCATGAAGACCCAGTACGCACCCACCCCCACGGGTCTTGTCGGCAACGACGACCTGGGCCAGATGTCGGCCTGGTACATCTTTACCGCGCTGGGCTTTTATCCGGTGGCGCCGGGTAGCAACCAGTACGTGATCGGCCGCCCCTTCATCGAGAAGGCCACGCTCAACCTGCCGGGCGGCAAGCACTTCATCGTCTCGGCCGATCATCTCGATGCAAAGCATCCTTACGTCGGCAAGGTGACGCTCAACGGGCAGCCGCTGGATCGCACCTTTGTTCGTCATGAGGAAATCGTCGCCGGCGGCGAACTGCACTTCACCATGCAGGCCACTCCGGCGAAGGATTGGGGTCAGACACCGGCATCGCTGCCGTACTCGATGACGCCTTCCGCACCGTAACGACCGTCACAGGGCCTTCACGGGTCCTTGGGCATTAAGCACGACTCCATCTGGACGGGTGCGCCTTTCCCTATCCGTATTCGCTGCCCCCCGGGGTGGCGCACGGGGCGGAACGGCGCACCCGTTATCGTGTCCGAGGTCGTGTCATGGCGAATCACCGAAGCGAGGCGCCCGGCGTCTACAATGAGGGCCCTTCAAGGGCAGGAATCGTCTCGGGATGACGACAGCATGATCTTCCGTACCGGATGGCGTTGGCGGCTCGCAGGCCTGCTCGTGGCTGTGCTCGTCATCGTAGCCTTGCCCTATGCGGTGACTCGCTCGAGTTCCGAGGATGCCCTGAACTCCCGCGACTGGGTCACCCACACGGCGGACATCAAGGCCACCGTGTACCGGTTCGACGCCATCCTGCGCAGCAGCGAGGCGGCGATATACACGCGCGTGGCGGGTGCGCCTGACACGCCGGATCTCGCCGTCCGCATCGAGGCCCCCCGCAAGCTGCTTCCCGGCCTCGTCGCCAACCTCCGGGAGATGATGCGCGACAACGCGCAGCAGCTCACTCGCCTGGGCGGGCTGGAGTCGATCGCCAACGGCCGTATCGGCATGTTCGATAAGGCCATTCAGCAGCTGCAGGCAGGCGACCGCACGGGCGCGTTCGCCACGATGGAGGACTCCCGCCGCCTCTTCCCCTTCCGCGACCAGGTCAGGGAAATCCTCGACGAAGAGTCGAAGCTGCTCGACATACGTCGTCAGACCGCCCAGGACCTCGCGTCGAACAATCGCATCGTACTTTTTGTCGCCGCGCTGGCGCAGATCGCCCTGCTCGGCATCGTGGTATTCGTCTCCGAACGGCAGATTGCCATTCGCCTTGCCGCGGAATCGCGCGTGGCCCAGGCCGTGCAGCGCTCCCAGCTCATCGTGCAGGCCGTGCGCGAACCGATCGCCATGCTCGACGGCAACCTGCGGACGCTGCTGGTCAACGCCGCGTTCGCCGAGGTCTACGGTTATGACGCCGAGAAAGACCATAACTCGCCGCTGGAAGCCATCGGCCAGGGTGCCTGGAAGGACACCGCCCTGTTGCAGCGCCTTTCCGACGTGCTCTCGCGCGATCGCGAACTCTGGGACTACGAGCTAACCCAACGTACCGTCGACGGCATCGACCGCTTCGTGGTGATCAATGCCCGCCGCATCGAACAGCCCGAAAGCACCGCGCCTGCGCTATTGCTTACAGTCAGCGACATCACCGCGCGCGCGCTGGTCGAGCAGAAGGTCAGCGAGCTCAATCGCCAGCTCGAGGGCAAGGTGGAGCAGATATCGGACGTCAATCGCGAACTCGAAGCCTTCAGCTATTCGGTGTCGCACGACCTGCGCGCGCCACTGCGCCACATCTCCGGCTTCGCCGGCAAGCTGGAGACCCAGCTTGGCGACAAGGCCGACGAGCGCGCACGCCACTATATCGACGTGATCAGCAGCTCCTCGCGGCGCATGGCTCAGCTGATCGACGACCTTCTGGTGTTCTCGCGCCTGGGGCGCGGCGCGTTGCGCCTGCAGCCGGTGGATATGCAGTCGCTGGTTGAAGAAGCGCGCGCGCTGGTCGAGACCGAGGCGCGCGACCGCCGTATCGACTGGAAGGTCACGCCGCTGCCGATCGTCATCGGCGACGAAAACATGCTGCGTACCGTCTGGCAGAACCTGCTGGGCAATGCGGTGAAGTACACCGGTAACCGCGAGCGTGCGCAGATCGAGGTGACACTCGACCGCACCCCGGCCGGCGACTACGAATTCGCCGTGCGCGACAATGGGGCCGGATTCGACATGCAGTACGCCGGCAAACTGTTCGGCGTGTTCCAGCGCCTCCATCGCGCTTCCGAATTTCCCGGTAACGGCATAGGCCTTGCCAACGTACGGCGCATCATTGCGCGTCATGGCGGCCGTACCTGGGCCGAGGGCGAGCCCGATAACGGCGCTACCTTCCACTTTTCCTTGCCGGCCTCGGATGTTCCGGGGTCCAGAATGGGTGACACATGAACAACCGCGACCTGCGCACCATCCTCCTCGTCGAAGACTCGATGGCCGATGCCGAGATGGCCATCGACGCGCTTCGTGAGGCCAAGCTCGCCAATCCCGTGGTTCATGTCGAGGACGGTGTGGACTGCCTCGACTGGTTGCACCGCCGTGGCCAGTACGCCGATCGTCCCGAAGGCGATCCCTCGGTGATCCTGCTCGACATCAAGATGCCGCGCATGGACGGCCTGGAAGTGCTCAACCAGCTGCGTGCGGAAGAGAAGTGGAAGCGCCTGCCGGTGGTCATCCTTTCGTCCTCGCGGGAAGAGAGCGACCTGGCCCGCAGCTGGGACCTCGGTGTGAATGCCTATGTGCTAAAGCCCGTGGACGTGCAACAGTTCTTCACCGCCGTACAGACGCTCGGCCATTTCTGGGCCGTGCTCAACCAGCGCCCGGACGGCGAGTAATCGACTAACAGAGGGCGCACGGGCATAACCATGGGCGGGTACGACAAGAAAATCAGGATCCTTCAGGTCGAGGACAATGCCCTCGACGCCGAGCTCGTATTGACCGAACTCGACCAGGACGGACTCGAGTACGAGGTGATGCTGGTCGATGACGAGCCGGCGTTCACCGCGGCGCTGGACAGCTTCGAGCCGACCATTGTGTTGTCCGACCTGAGCATGCCCTCGTTCAGTGGTGAGCGTGCGTTGCAGATACTTCGAGAGCGCAGCGCCGAGATACCCTTCATCTTCATCTCGGCGACGCTGGGTGAAGAAGCGGCCATCGTCGCCCTGCGCAACGGTGCCACCGACTACATCCTCAAGCAGAACACGGCACGCCTGGCCTCCGCCGTGCGCCGTGCCCTGCGTGAAGCGGAAGAGCAGCGGGCGCGTGCCCGTGCGGAACTCGAGCTGATCCGTGCGCAGCGCTTCGAGAGCCTGGCGCTCCTCGCCGGCGGCCTTAGCCACGATCTGCGCAACCTGCTTCAGCCCTTGCTGCTTGCCGGCGACACACTGGAAGACTACGCGGACGATCCGCGGCTGGCGCGCCTGGGTGCACTGGTGCGTGACTGCGGCCGTCGCGGCCTGGAGATGGTGTCCTCGATGCTGTCGTTCGCGCGTGGCGCGCGTCGTGCCGAGCAGGTGCGCCTTGGTGCCTTGCTCGAAGCGCTGAAGTTGCTGATGCAGGGCAGCGTGCCGCGTTCGATTGAAATGAACGTCGATATCTTCGACGCCGATGTCGCCTTCGAAGGCAATCACACCGAGCTGCAGCAGTGCCTGCTCAACCTTTGCCTCAATGCCATCCAGGCCATGCCCGACGGCGGCCACCTGAAGGTGGAGACGGCGCAGGCGAACCTGCCCGAGGACTTTTTCGTTGAAGGCGAGCAGCCCGCGCCGGGACGTTATCTCCGTCTGTCGGTGATCGACACCGGCGCGGGCATGACGCCAGAAGTGCTGCAGCGGCTTTTCGAACCCTTCTTCACAACGAAGGAGTTGGGTACCGGTCTGGGGCTACTCTCGTGCAAGCGCATCGTCGCCAGTCACGGCGGCCTGATGCGCGTACGCAGCAAGCTCGGCGAAGGCACGCAGTTCCATCTCTACCTGCCGCTCAATCCGGAAGACGGCGCCGACACCGAGCCGTTGGTGATGGAGTCGAGCCTGCAGGGCGAAGCCGAGCGCGTGCTCGTCGTCGTCGAGGAGGCCGTCCAGCTCTCGCTGCTGGCCGATACGCTGGACGCTTACGGCTACCAGGCAGGTGCCAGCCAGAGCGGTACGGCGGCCCTGCAGTGGATCGAAGCCCACGGCGTCCCCGACCTCGTGGTCATGGACGCCGACATGAATCTGTTTACCGGCGTGCGTACGCTCGCCGCGCTGCTGGATCACGGTTACACCGGCGCGGTGCTGCTTCTCGCCCGTCCGGACAAGCCGCTGAATCTCGACGAGCTGCCGCAGCTGGATCATCTGTACGTGCTGGAGAAGCCGATCCAGTCGCGGGCGTTGTTGCGGAAGGTGCGCGAGGCGCTCGAGGCGAGTGAGGGGAACGTTGTCTGAAGACCATTCTGCTCGCCGGCCTTGCATGGGCTAGTGCATCCGCCTTCGCCGCTGACGCCCGGGTGTCGTCGCCAGCGCCCGTCGAAGCGCGTGTACCGTTCGCGCCAACGCCTTTTGCCGGCAGCGATGGCGCCACGCATCTCGCTTACGAGTTGCAGGTCACCAACGTCTATGGCGACACCGGGACCCTGCGGCCGCGGTCGCTCGATGTTCTCGATGAGCAGGATCGCGTGCTGCAGCATCTGGACGAAGCCGGCGTGGACGCCGCAATCCGGCCTGTACCGGATGAGGGCAAACCAGCCGGCATCGTTGCAGGTAAGCGCGGCACGCTGTTCGTGTGGATCACCCTGCCAGCGGGGCAGCTACCGCACACCCTGCATCATGCCCTCGTCTTCACTGATGAGAAGGGGCGGACCAGCCATGTCGACGGCATCCCCGTGGTCGTGTCGGATCGCACGCCACTCCACCTCGGTGCGCCCTTGAAAGGTGGCCGCTGGCTGGCGCACGAAGGTCCGGGTAATGCGCATTCCCATCACTGGGGCAGCCTCGTCGCGGTGAACGGCACGCTGACGATTCCGCAGCGCTTCGCGATCGACTTCGTCGGCATCGACAAGCAAGGGCGCGCGTTCAAGCCGGTGAAGGATATCCACGCCACGACGTATGCCGACTGGTTCGGCTATGGGGCGCAGGTGCTCGCGGTCGGCAACGGTACTGTTGTCGCCATGCGCGACGGACAGGATGAGCACAAGCCGCTGGAAGCGCAGGCCGAACCCGACTCGTTGTCGCTCGATGGTCTGTTCGGCAACTACGTCGTCATCGACCTGGGTGGCGGCAACTTCGCCGGCTATGCGCACCTGAAACGGGGAAGCGTTGCGGTGAAGGTTGGCCAGGGCGTGACGCGCGGACAGGTGGTCGGCGCACTCGGGCAATCAGGTAATTCTGCGGCACCCCATCTTCATTTCCAGGTAACCGATGCGGCGACCTTCGAAGGTTCCGAGGGCGTGCCTTATGTCTTCGACAAGGTCGACAGCTTCGGGCCGGAAAGCGAAGGGCAGGTGTTTGGCATGGGGGAGCGATGGAAGGCGGCAACGGTGCGGCATGGGGTCGATGTGTTGCCGCTGAATGACACGGTGGTTGCCTTTCCTTAGGTCGTCGACTTTTTCAGAATCCTTCCATATCGATTCGTGCGTTCTGCTCGTAACGTCAACCGAGACGTGTTTCCGGCGCCGCCGCGGAACACCCATCAAGACGTGGGGAACGCGATGTACTCGGACTATGAAGAAAAAGTAAACAATAGCCGGCGCCGCCTGCTGCGCAATACGCGAATCGCCTGTTTCGTCGGCGCCTCGCTATTGCACTTTGTGGCGTCGACGATGTTGCTGGCGTTTCAAACCTCGTGTGCCTATCCGAGGTGCGTCGACGGCATCGCCTTCGAGGTCTTCCGTGGGGTGATGCATGTACCGTTGTTCGTTACGCCGTGGCTCGGGCTTCCGTCGCCCGATCTCGACTACGTTCCGGATCCGATGCTGTCCGTTCTTCTTGTCGTGAACGCCGTCACAGCCGTCGCCCTTTACTGGGGCCTGGCGACCGTCGGACATCGCGTTTACCGCTACTGGAGGGCTCGCCAGTGGGAGAAGCTGGTAGCCGCTCAGCGCGCGCGGTGAGGGCGGTCGGCAGCCAGGACGCATGGCGCGCCCTGGCATACGAGGGGGATCAATCGATCCCGAGCTTCTTCAACTTATAGCGCAACGCCCGGAAGGTAATCCCGAGCTTCTTTGCCGTTGCGGTCTTGTTGTACCGCGATTCTTCCAGCGCCTTGATGATCGTGTCGCGCTCGATGTTGGAGATGTAGTCTTCCAGCGAGCCATCGGTCGCAGCATCGCGAGGCGCCGGTGCGCCAGCGTTCGCGGGGACCGCGTCTGGCACGCCCGGCAAGGCCGCCGCCAGCACAGCCGACGCGCTGCGTTGCGGCAGCATCAGGTCCTCGGCTTCGATCGTGTCGCCTTCGCACATGGCCATGGCGCGTTCGAGAATGTTCTCCAGTTCACGCACATTGCCGGGGAACTGATAGGCCTCGAGCGCGGCGAGCGCATCGGCCCGCAAACGACCCGGCGCGCCGCCGGATTCCGTAGCGAGCTGGCGCAGGATGAACTCGGCGAGCGCAGGCACGTCACCGCGGCGTTCGCGCAGCGGCGGTACGCGCAGTTCGATCACGTTGATGCGGTAGAACAGATCCTGTCGGAACAGCCCTTCCTCGACCAGCGCGGCGAGATTCTTGTGTGTGGCCGAGAGGATGCGCACATCCACGGGGATCTCATCGCGTCCGCCGATCGGGCGCACAGCCTTTTCCTGGATCGCGCGCAGCAGCTTCACCTGCATGTGCAGCGGCAGCTCGGCCACTTCATCGAGGAACAGCGTGCCGCCCTGGGCAGCCTGGAACAGGCCTTCCTTGTCCGCATGGGCACCGGTGAAGCTACCCTTGCGGTGACCGAAGAATTCACTCTCCATCAGCTCGGAGGGAATCGCGCCGCAGTTCACGGGCACGAAAGCACCCGGCGCGCGCGGTCCCAGCTCGTGGATGAGGCGGGCGACCAGCTCCTTGCCGACGCCCGATTCGCCACCGATGTACACCGGGGCCTGGTTACGGGCGAGCTTGGCGATCTTCGAGCGCACTTCAGCCATGGCCGGTGAGTCGCCGATCAGGCGGTCCGCGCCCGGGACACCCTTATTGCCCGCTTCGGCCTTACGTTCTTCCGAGAGCTTGAGGGCGGTCCGAACCAGACGGCGCAGCAGGTGGATGTCCACCGGCTTGGACACGAAGTCGAAGGCGCCTGCCTTCAGGGCGTTCACGGCCGCATCCACGTTGCCATAGGCAGTAATCATCGCCACCGGCATGTCCGGGTGGTTGGCCGCGATCAGCTCGATGATTTCCTGGCCGCTGCCGTCGGGCAGCCGCATGTCGGTGAAACACAGGTCGTAACGGCGATTGGCGAGTGCGCTCCGCGCTTCGTTGACGCTCCCCACAGCGTCGACGTCGAGTTCCATTCGACCGAGGGTGATGGTCAGCAACTCGCGGATGTCCCGCTCGTCGTCGATGACCAGAACGGTCTGCTTGCTCATTGGGTCCGAAGGCTTCGGTGAATGTTCCCAATGTAACCGCCTGAGCGGCGGGAGCAAAGGGCGCTGTTCACGCGCGGGCTGCCACGGGGGCTGCCGAGGTACTGCGTGCAGGTGGCGTGAGACTGATCCGGAAGCAACTGCCGCCGCCCGCCACGCGTACGTATTCGAGGGCTGCCTGGTTGGCTTCGGTCATCTGCCGGGCCAGGTAAAGGCCCAGTCCCGTGCCGTATTCGTGCGTCGTGAAGAACGGCTCGAAGATCTGTGCGGCCACCTTGGGCGGGATGCCCGGGCCGCGATCGATCACCTCGAGGATCGGAATCCCTACCTCGGAATGGCGTGCCACCAGCATCACGCGGGCCGGCTCGCCGGGCAGGCGACCATAGCGGAGGGCGTTCTGCACGAGGTTCCAGATCACCTGCTGGAGGTGTTGGGGGTCGGCCACCGCGGCCACCGGCTCGCAGGATGTCCGAGCCCAGGTCGTTGCCCTGGCGGTACTCGGTGACGAAGTGGTGCACCCACTGGCTCAGGTCGAGGGTTTCCGGCCGCGAGCGCTCGCGGCGCGACAGCTGCAGGATGTTCTCGATGATCTCGTTGAGGCGCGAGCAGTGGTTGTTGATGATCTCGACCATGCGCAGGTCGGTATCGTTCATGTCGGTGGATTCGGCGAGCAACTGGGCCGAGTAGTGGATCGCCGCCAGCGGATTGCGGATCTCGTGGGCGATCGACGCCGACAAACGGCCCAGTGAGCTGAGGGTGAGCTCCTCGGCGCGACGCGAGACCAGCGACGTGTCGTCAAGGAAGATCAGCACGTGTGAGTCGTCGTTCGGTGCCAGCCGCGAGAATCGCGGGATCACCTCGGGGGTGCCGTCGGCCAGCATGGTCGCGCTCTCGTCCAGCTTGCCTGAGGTGCGCCAGTGGTAAAGGCGCCGCGACAGCTCGGGAGCCAGGGTGCCCAGGTCGCGCTGGTCCGCCGAGGGATTGCCCATCAGCATCCAGGCCGACTCGTTGAGCTGGTGGATGCGGTTGCCTTCGTCGACCAGCAGCACGCCGGTCTTCATGCGGCGGATGATCAGCTCGTTGACCTGCGACAGGTTGGCAAGATCGATACCGCGCTGCTCGGCCAGCGCCTCGGAGGCGCGGATGTTCCGGCCGAGCACATAGCACAGTGACGTACAGGCGAAGTAAGCCGCGCCGAACAGCCCGTACTCGGCCAGCTCACGATCCGACGAGCTCGCTTCGGCCAGGTCGAAGAACGAATGACCCAGCATCCCCAGGGTGGCCATGGCGGCGAAGAACATCGACAGCCGGAACGGCAGCAGCAGGGCGCCTGTGGCCAGGTTCACCGCCAGCATCATGGCTACGCCCATACGGACGTCGTGCATGAGCATGAGGGCGAGCAGGGCCGCCGCGATGTCCAGTGAGAGCCCGACCGAGACGATCAGGACCGGGCGATTCAGTGACTGCCGGGTGCGCGCCACCATGACCAGGGCCGCCAGCAGGTAGGCCAGGGCGAAAAGGCGGGCGAAGAGGGGTTCGGGCAGGTTCGGCCAGTTCAGGTGCTCGGGATGGAACGCCAGCGCGGTGTAAACCGCCGCCTGCCCGAGACGGAAGTAATTGAAAAAGAACAGTTCGTGGCGGGCGGTGCTCTGATTCGCCGTAGACCTGGCGGCTATTGTCGACGCGGGCGTGGACACGTGGGTACTTCTCCGCCGGGCCCCCCGGGGCCTGGATGACGCCCAGTATAGGTGTCGGGGCGGTCGCGGCAACTCACGCCACCGACAGCTTCCAGCCGGCCCGCGGGCCGCGCTGCACGGCCAATGCGGCGCCGCCCCTTTCCATCCGGGGCGCCTTCCGGGAAAATACGCGGCCGTATTGCGTGAAACTCGCGCAATCGATCCATCCCCCATCCCCGTGCGAGCCGTTCACGGCCTGCACGCGTCCACATGTTTCTCCCGTTCGCTCGAGGTATCGAATGAATTTCCACGAGTACCAGGCTAAAGAACTGTTCGCCAAGTACGGCATTGCCGTACCGCCGGGCAAGGTTGCCAACTCTCCCGATGCCGCTGTCGACGCCGCCAAGCACCTTGGTGGTTCGCAGTGGATGGTCAAGGCCCAGATCCATGCCGGCGGTCGCGGCAAGGCCGGTGGCGTCAAGTTCTGCCGCAGCCTCGATGCCGTTCGCGATGCCGCCAAGGGCATGCTCGGCACGAACATGGAAACCTACCAGTCCGCCGGCCGTGCGCTGCCGGTGAACCTGGTGCTGGTCACCGACGCGACCGACATCGCGAAGGAACTGTACCTCTCGATCCTCACCGATCGTGACACCAAGTCGATCTCGTTCATCGCCTCCAAGCACGGCGGCGTCGACATCGAACAGGTTGCCGCTGAAACGCCGGAAGACATCCACACCTTCCAGGTGGATTTCGTCGAAGGCCTGCAGCCGTACCAGTGCCGTGAGCTCGGGTTCAAGATGGACCTGAATCCGAAGCAGGTCGGCCAGCTCGTCAAGATCATGCTTGGCCTGTACAAGCTGTTCAACGAGAAAGACCTCGCCCTGGTCGAGCTGAACCCGCTCGCCGTTCTCGAAGACGGCAACCTCGCCGCCCTCGACGGCAAGGTCAACTCCGACGACAACGCCGAGTTCCGTCACGCCGACCTTGCGGCGATGCGCGATCTCACGCAGGAAGACGCGGCCGAAGCGGCTGCCGTCCAGCACAACCTCAACTACGTCACGATGGACGGCACGATTGGCTGCATGGTCAACGGCGCCGGTCTGGCGATGGCCACGATGGACGTGATCAAGCTGGCAGGCGGTGAGCCGGCCAACTTCCTCGACGTCGGCGGCGGTGCCACCAAGGAGCGCGTCTCCGAGGCGTTCAAGCTGATCCTCTCGTCGGACAAGGTGAAGGCCATTCTGGTCAACATCTTCGGCGGTATCGTGCGCTGCGACCTGATCGCCGAAGGCATCATCGCCGCGGTGAAGGAAGTGGGTCTGCAGATCCCGGTGATCGTGCGCCTGCAGGGCACGAACGTCGACGAAGGTCGCAAGCTCCTGGCCAACTCGGGTCTGGCGATCACGCCGGCCGACGATCTTAACGATGCGGCCCAAAAGGCCGTGGCCGCAGCGGCCTGAGGAGCATATTTAAATGAGCGTCCTGATCAACAAGAACACCAAGGTCCTCGTCCAGGGTTTCACCGGACAGCAGGGTACCTTCCACGCCGAACAGGCGATTGCCTACGGAACCAAGGTCGTCGGCGGTGTCACGCCGGGCAAGGGTGGTTCCGAGCACATCAACCTGCCGGTCTTCAACACGGTGCGTGACGCGGTCGACCAGACCGGCGCCGATGCGTCCGTGATCTTCGTGCCGCCCCCGTTCGCGGCCGACTCGATCCTCGAAGCCATCGCTGGTGGCATCAAGATCATCGTCACGATCACCGAAGGCATTCCGGTGCTCGACATGATGCGCGTGAAGAACGTGCTCAAGTCGCACCCGGACGTCGTGCTCGTCGGTCCGAACTGCCCGGGCGTCATCACCCCGGGTGAGTGCAAGATCGGCATCATGCCGGGCCACATCCACAAGCCGGGCAAGGTCGGTATCGTTTCGCGTTCGGGCACCCTGACGTACGAAGCGGTTTTCCAGACCACGAACGAAGGCCTCGGCCAGTCCACCTGCATCGGCATCGGTGGCGACCCGATCAACGGTCTGAACTTCATCGACTGCCTGAAGCTGTTCCAGGACGATCCGCAGACCGAAGGCATCATCATGGTCGGCGAAATCGGTGGCAGCGCTGAAGAAGACGCCGCTGAGTTCATCAGCCAGTACGTCAAGAAGCCGGTCGTCTCGTTCATCGCTGGCGCCTCGGCTCCTCCGGGCAAGCGCATGGGCCACGCCGGTGCGATCATCTCCGGCGGCAAGGGCACGGCGGAAGCCAAGTTCGCCGCGCTCGAGAAGGCAGGCGTGACCACGGTCAAGTCGCCCGCCGACCTCGGCAAGACCCTCGCCGGTCTGATGAAGTAATACCCACCCGCCTCGGCGAGTGATAAAAACCGCGGCCCCCGGGCCGCGGTTTTTTTATGCCCCGCGAACGGGTTCGGTACCCTTGTAGGAGCCGATTCATCGGCGATCCCGCGGCAGCGGGCCCGCCTTTCAGGGCACCTAACATCCGCGGCACTTTTCAGAATAATCGCGTATTCAACCGCGCCGCTCATCCCTAACTTGTTGAACACCTCAAACAAGAAGGAGACAGCCGTGTTGAATCGAAATCGCACACTTGTCGCAGGACTGTGCCTGGCGGCATTAACGCTTGCGGCCCAAGACACTGCCTTCGCCGAAGGGCATATCGAGGTGCGCCTGAGCACGCCTGCTGTTCGTGATGCCTTACATCCGGCCATAGTGGTTGTTCGGATCGAGAATATAGGCGATGAGCCAGTTTCGATCATGAAATGGGATACCCCTTTCGTTGAATCTGGCGGTCGACTCCCGAGATCGATGTTTGAGGTAACGGACGAAGCGGGAAGCGAGGTGCCATATCGCGGTACGTGGGTGAACCTGGGTCGCCTCACGATGGGCTCTTTCAAGACCATCTATCCGGGGGAAGTGCTGGACAAGAACGTCGACCTGGCACTCGAATACCGCTTTCAAGCAAACGCAACTTACAAGATAAAATATGTGCTCCCCCTCGACAGGGAGCCAGACCCAGATGTCGTGTCGGCCGCTGAGCGTGCACCGTTCATCCAGCCCGTTCAGGCGAGCGCCTCTTCAGGCATCGTATCTATCGCCTTCGCAGACTTCGTGGGATCTGCACAGAAGTCGATGGCTGACGATGAACTGATGTGCGACGCGCAGCAAAAGGACACGATCGCGCGTGCAAGACTGGCGATGTCATACCGGTTGACGGCGGCGGAATCTTTCATGCGAGCACGTTACGTGGGCACGTTGGAAGATGGCGAGGTTCATTACATCTTCAAGCCGCACCAGCGGTACGCGAGATGGTTCGGCACGCATGACGACTCGGAACCGGAGATCTACAGCGACGGCTGGGGCCTAAATAACAACGCGCGCGTATTCGAGACAATTGCGGCTACGGTCAAGCGCGCTCTCAGCGCCGAACAGAACTTCAAGTGCGGATGTCCGGGTTTCGGTCCTGACACGCCGGCCCACGTCGAAACTGAGTCCAAGTACACGACATACTTCTGCGAGAAGTTCTTCAAGTTGCCGCAATTCGATGCCTTCGGTTCCCAGATCGGTACCTTGGCGCACGAATATACGCACTTCGATGCCCTTTATCCGGGTACGGCAGACTACGGGTACGGAAGGCAATTGGCCGAGAAGTTCGCCAGGGAAGATCGAGCAAAGGCCGTTCGAAATGCAGACAACTTTGAATTCTTCATCACTGACACGACACCCTACGAAGACTGACCGGGTAACCCCAGGCCCTCTAGCCCTACCTTCTTGGGAATGCTTGACGTTGTTGGAATGGCTGATCGGGACCGAGGCGCTCCGGCGATATCGGTCATAGTCCAGGCAGGTTCCAAGCATCGCGCAACCTTGCGTACTCTGCCTTCGGCAACAACACGAAGACCGGCTTCTTCTTCGGGTCAAGCCATGCGAGCAACTTCTCCATGGTCTCGTCGGTCATCGCCGTACAGCCAGCTGTCGGCGATGTGGGTGAGCGCCAGAGATGCGCAAAGATGCAGCTCCCCGCGCCGCGACGACCTTCGGGGTTGTGCTCGATGACGAAGCCGATACGGTAAGCATGGTCGCCGTTGAAATGGAGGTCGCGGCGCATCGGTTCGGTGGCACCGTCGACGGCTTTGTCACCCACCTGTTTCGCATCGACCAACTGGTTGTAGTAAGGCGAACTGGTCACGTCGACGCAGTAGTCCGATGCAGTCAGCCCGCGGTAGGGCAGGGAGGTGCCGTTCGTGTCCGCATAGCCGAAGGCCTCGCCAACACGGAAGATGCCGGCCGGGCTGCGGCCATCACCTTCCACCTTGGTCGGCCCATCGCGTTGTACAGGATGGAGGCCGATGCCCCATGCGCTGCCGTGCTTGCCGAGGGTGACTTCCGCGGGTGCACCCACCAGTACCCACGTCGTGCCTTCGCGCTCGTAGGTGCGAAGGCTGCCGTGGTCGATATCCCAGCCATCCGTCGTGACGACGATCATCTGACGCGACACCGACCACGCGGCGGGGGCTTCGAAGGCGGCAGCTATCGCGGTAAGGCTCAGTGCGACAAGGCCAAGCAGGTAGGGAGCGCATCGACGTAACGACATGGCAGGGATCCGGGGGCGTCGGGAAAGGTGGCGAGGGACCGTTGTCAGAGTGCCTCGAGGCCGCGAAGGTTCCGGATGCCGAATCCCGGAGCATCGCCGACGGCGATATGCGGTCCGTCGAAGTGCACGCCTCCATCGACAGGATCGAATGCACACAACGAAGGTCCATCGAGGTCGATCCGCGTAATGACCTCGGAACGCGCGATGGCGACATGCACGGCAGCGGCCACGCTGATGCTGGATTCCAACATGCAGCCCATCATGCATGGCATGCCATGGGCCGCGGCGATGTCGGCGATACGCAGTGCATTCGTGATGCCGCCGGCTTTCATCAGCTTGATATTGATGATGTCGGCCGCGCGCAGGCGGATGATCTCGGTCACGTCGCTTGGGGCGAACACGCTCTCGTCGGCCATGACGGGTGTATTCACGCGTTCGGTGATGTAACGCATGCCTTCAAGATCGTGCGCAGGTACAGGCTGCTCGATGAGATCAAGAGCAACCCCCGCCTGTTCGAGTTCCTTCAGGACACGAACGGCTTCCTTCGCCGTCCACCCCTGGTTCGCATCGAGCCGCAACGTCGCACGTCCCGCCACGGCGTCATGGATCGTGCGCACACGGGTGACGTCGGTGGCGGTGTCCTTGCCGACCTTGATCTTGAGTGCCGTATATCCCTCGTCGAGCGCGGCGAGCGCGTCGGTGACCATCGTGGCTACATCGTTGACGCTGATCGTTATGTCGGTGGTGAGCGTCGGTACGCCGCCACCCAGCAACGCGTAAACCGGCGAGCGGTGTAGCTGCCCCCACAAGTCGTACACCGCAATTTCAACGGCTGCTTTCGCGCTGCTGTTGTTCGCCATCGCTCCCTGAATCAGACCGACCATCCGGTTGAGATCCGCAACGTCTTCGCCCACGAGGCGTGGTGCGATGTGGTGGCGGATCGCGTGGACGATCGATCCATGCGTCTCACCCGTGATGGCGGCCGTGGGTGGCGCCTCGCCGTAGCCGATGTGGCCGTCGTCGGTATGCAGCATCACGACGATGTCTTCCACGCTCTCCACCGTGCGCAGTGCCGTCTTGAAGGGCGTCTTCAAGGGTACGCGCAACATTCCGAGCGTTATGTCAGTGATCTTCATGGACGGATCTTCATGGATGATCGCTCAACGAATACGGACGATGCTGGTCATGCGGTCGACGAAGCTGGCGTCATCGCTGAACATCAGGGGCAGGAGCGGCGTCACCGATACTTCGTTGAGTTTGACCCGTCGCATGCTGCCGTCAGGCTGCCGATAGCTGATGCCGCTCACGTCGTGGATCACGTAAGGCTTGCCATTCACCTTACCGATCACCATCAACACATGACCCGGGATGTAGACGAGGTCGCCGACGTCGAGCGCCATCGCCGCCTTGACCCGCGCATCGTGGCTATCCTTTTCCGTATAGAGCGTGTGCGCCAGGCCCGGGCTCATCGCCTGGTCGCCCGTGTTGCGTGGCATCTGCACGCCCATGCTGCGGTACACGTCCGAAACGAAGCCGCTGCAATCGCGCCCGTTATAAGCGTGCCCCCATCCGTAGCGCTCACCGAGGAACTTGAAGGCCTGGCGGATGATGTTGGCGCGGGTCAACGGGAGATAGCCGGGCGAGGAGTCCTGGTTGCGCTGGAACAGGGCAGGCCGGAACGCGAGCATGCCCTTGGCGTCTCGCACGGGCAAACTCAGTATCCACGAGGTGTAAGCACTCTGACCATTGATCGGTTGGTCGGGCGGAAGCGGTGCGTCGAGCGGCACGCGCGTGCCCATGTCCAGCTGGAGTTCTGAGAGCGCGGGCGCTTCGGGCGAATACACCGTGAGCGGCTTGGCCCCGGTGATTACCCGATAGGGCGTGGCGTCCACGTGCGCGAAGATCTGGTTCGCCTCGCCCAGCGCAACGTCCTCAGCATGCACCCAGGCGGCGTAGTTCGGACTGACGACGAACACCCACTGCGCATCCTTGCTGGTATGGACGACGACGAGCGGATCGCCCGGAAAAAGAGTGCTTTCCTGGAAGCGGTCGATATCCGTATCGCCAGCATGGCTGAAGACGCGAAGGTCGGTCGGAAAGCTCCGCAGGGCGGTGCGACGGAGCACCATCCCGTACCGCGGAGTCACCTGCAGGGGAACCGTGTCGATGGCGACGTTGGACACGATCGCATCGAGCCTTCCCGTGTCGATGGCGTGGCCTTCGGCATCGACGAGAGGCCGCGACGGGCGGGCGGATCGCTGCGAAATCCACGCTTTCACCTGTTCATGAGCGAGAGTCGCAGGCAGATGCCGGATGTCATGCATGGACGGATCGCGTTGCGCGATGCGCGCGTTCAACGCTCCGATGGCCGTGGAATCCAGCAGGACGGTGTCCGGATCGGGCAGGCGAGCGACCCACGTCGTCGCCGAAAGATCGGCCTCGGCGATGCCGGGAATGCCTGTCGCGGCGATGTCCTGCGCAAAGCCCGCCGGTGCGATGGCGGCGGTGACCAGGGCCAACGCCAGGAACGAGTAACGAAACCTGTTCACGTTTTGAAACCTCATCATGAAGCCAGCCTCGACAACACGGCCGCGACGACCAGCCCGTAGCCTGTGCCGAGGATATAGCCGAGCAGCGCAAGCAGGATGCCGACCGGCACCAGCGAGCGGGAATAGGTCGCTGCGAGCACCGGCGTCGCTGCGACGCCACCGATATGCGCGAGCGACGAGATGCCGCATAGATACAGGTCGAAGTGAAACACGCGAGCGAAGAGGCAGAGCAGGATGGCGTGCAGGGCGATGACGGTCACCCCGCACAGAAGGTAAATGGGTGCTGCGGCGATGCCGGCGAAACTGCTCTGTGAGGCGAGGACAGCGACGACGGAAATCAACATCGCACTCGATACCGATGGCGCACCCGGCAACCGGGCAAGCGGTGTATGGGCGACGACCAGTCCCGCGACCGTGGCGATCAGAATGGTCCAGGTGGTCGGCGACACCATGCTGCCCACCGGCATGTAACGTCCTCCCACCGCAGCGAGCGCCGCCGTGAGGAGGGCGAGGCCGAGCCACAGCAGCACGCTGTCGACGGTCGCCGGCGCGCGTGGCGCGGTATCGGCCACGATCATGTCCGCACTGGAGACCGCGCGGGTCCACCGATTGAATGCCGGTGCCAGGCGAGCCACGGCGAACAGCACCACCACCCACATCGAGTAGCAGAGCGCATCGGTCAGCAGGGTGGTGGCGAGCGCGGTGTCCGACATGCCGATCGCCTGCTTCACGGCGATCATGTTGGCCGTGCCGCCCACCCAGCTGCCGGATAGCGATGCCAGCGGCATCCAGCCGTCACCCGGTATCCAGTGTCGAAAGATCAGGTAGGCCAGCACGAAGGCGGCGAACAGGCTGATCGACGTGCAGACGAACACGCCGAGCACGCGCGGCCCAAGGGCGAGGATCGCGCGCAGGTCGCAGTTGATCATCAGCAGGAAGAGCAGGGCGGGTACGAGCCGGGACACCAGCACGCCCTGGGCGGCATGGATCTCGGGGCTGGCGGTCCAGAATCCGGCCACCGACAGCGCGGTGACGCTGAGGTAGGTGAGCACGATGGGCGGCAGCACCTCGAACACTTTCCAACGGAAGCGTCGTTCGATCGCCGGCCAGAAGCCGGCAACGAGCAGCATGACAGCCAGGTACGGCCAGACCGATTCGATCACGCCAACCCTCCCCGGGTAAAAACGATCGTCGGGCCATGGTACCTGCCCGGCGAAGGTCGGCGGGAATGGGCTAACCTGCCTGTCGGTCGCGAGGGGCGACGCGATGGAGGTAGTGCGATGCGGATGGCTGCTGTTATTTCGCTCGTGGTTGCGATACTCGCTTGCTCGGTCGTTCATGCCGTCGAGCCTCCGCGACTGTCGCCGGCTACCACCGCCGCCGCAGCGGGCATGACGAACATCCGTGCACTTGTTCCCGATATCGACGAGGTCATCCACTACGCGAGCGCCGACAACTTCACCGGAGCTGTCGTCGACGGTTACGAAGCGCCCGCGTGCTACCTGCGTACGGCGGCGGCACAGGCCCTGGCGCGCGTCGAGGCAACCCTGCGTAAGCAGGGCTATCGCCTCCGGTTGTGGGACTGCTACCGACCGGCGCGTGCCGTCGCCGCCTTCGTTCGCTGGGCCGGCGATCTGTCCGACGTGCGTACCAAGGCGGCTCACTATCCGAATCTGGGCAAGGACCAGCTGCTCGGTGAGTACATCGCGCCGGTCTCGGGCCACAGCCGCGGTGCCACGGTCGACCTGACCCTGATGCACTGCGAAGGCACCCGTTGCACCCCGCTCGACATGGGCACCGATTTCGACTTCTTCGATCCGCTCGCCCATACCGAGGATCCGCGCATCACGGCCGCACAGCAGGCGAATCGCCAGCGTCTGCTCAAGGCGATGGCGGCCGAAGGCTTCGTCAACTACGCGCAGGAGTGGTGGCACTACTCGCTGCCCTCGGCGGCACCGACCGACCTCATCTACGACGTGCCGGTACGCTAGGCCCCGGGCAGCCGGAAGGCTGCCCGCTCATGCCTTATCATTTGAAGTCCCCGCGACCGCACGGATCCCCCATGTCCACCTTTCGCTTCGCCCTGGCCCAGTTCGATTTCCCGGTAGGCGCCACCGCCGATAACGCGCGACGGGTCAAGGCGCTGTCCGACGAGGCGCGCGACCGCCTGGGTGCCTCGTTGGTCGCCTTTCCCGAACTGACGCTCTCCGGCTACCCGCCCGAAGACCTGCTCCAGCGGCCGAGCTTCCTCGATGCCTGCCATCGCGAACTCCATGCCCTTGCACCGACCATCCAGGGCATTTCCGCCATCGTGGGCTACCCGGATTCGCAGGGCGAGGTGTTCAACGCCGCTTCCCTCATCCGCGAGGGCAAGCTGGAGTGGACGTACCACAAGCAGGAATTGCCCAATTACACGGTGTTCGACGAGAAGCGCTACTTCCAGCACGGTGAAGCCACCCGTGTGTTCACGATCGAAGGCGTGAACGTCGGCATGCTGATCTGCGAGGACATCTGGGAGGCCGAGCCGGCCGCCCACGTCGCGCAGGCCGGCGCCGAGCTGATCCTGGTCATCAACGCATCGCCCTGGGACCGCCGCCAGGCCGCCACCCGCGAGGCCCTGCTCAAGCAGCGTGCCCGCGAAACCGGCCTGCCGATCGCCTACGTGAATCTCGTCGGCGGCCAGGACGACCTGCTTTTCGACGGTCATTCGCTGCTGGTCCAGGCGGACGGTGAGGTCCTCGCCCGCGCGCCATCGTTTGAGGAGATGCTGCTCACGGTCGAATTCGACACCGTCACCAGGCGTCTTGCTGCCATCGACTGGCCGGCCGCCGACACGCGCTCGCCCGAGGCGATCATGTACGCGGGCATCGTCCGCGGCATTCGCGACTACATCGGCAAGAACCACTTCTCCGGCGTGCTGCTGGGCCTCTCTGGCGGTATCGACTCGGCGCTGACCCTCGCCCTCGCCGTCGACGCGCTGGGCAAGGACAAGGTCACCGCGGTGATGATGCCCACGGTATACACGTCGGATCTTTCGTTGCGCGAGGCCAAGGCCCAGGCCGAACACCTCGGCGTCGAATACCACGTCCTGCCTATCGAAGGCATCTACGAGGCCTTTACCGGCGCGCTGGCGCCCGTATTCGCCGGTCGCGAGCCGGACATCACCGAAGAGAACCTGCAGTCGCGGGCCCGCGGCGTACTGCTCATGGCCATGTCCAACAAGACCGGCAAGTTGCTGCTTTCCACCGGCAACAAGAGTGAGATGGCGGTGGGTTACGCCACGCTCTACGGCGACATGTGCGGCGCGTACGCGCCGCTGAAGGATGTCTACAAGACCACCGTCTACGCCTTGTCGCATTGGCGCGCAGCAATAGACGGCGCCATTCCGATGGCCGTGATCGACAGGCCGCCGTCAGCCGAACTGCGGCACGAGCAGACCGACCAGGACTCACTCCCGCCCTACGACGAGCTGGACGCCATCCTCGAGCAGTTCATCGAAGGCGAGGCCTCAGCCGAGGACATCATCGCCGCCGGCCACGACGACGCCACCGTACGCCGGGTGATCCGCATGGTCTTCATCAACGAGTTCAAACGCCGCCAGGCCGCGCCGGGGCCTCGTGTCACAACCAAGGCCTTTGGCCGTGAACGGCGGTATCCGATCACCTCGGGGTGGCGATAACGCTATTTTAAGCGGCTCACGCTGGCCCTTTTCGTGCCTGTAGGAGCCGATTCATCGGCGAACGGGTGCTCGCGTCACCCTGACTCGCTGCTACCAGCGCACGCCTCGGCGGGCGCGGACGTGGCGGCGCAGAGCCTTCGGTGCCCACCCTCGCTGCTCAGACACGTCCTCCGCGTTCGAAAGGGAAGGCCGCTCACGCGGCCCATGTATCTAACTGGCCTACGGCCGCTCCACTTGTGCGGAACTCGCCTCGAGGGTGGACACCGAAGGCTCTTCCCATCCCTGAGGTTCGTGCGGGTCGAGCCGACGAAGCAACGCCGCTTCGGCTGCTGGCTCGTCGCCATCGCCATCGCTAAACGTTCGACCCCAGAGCTCCCGTCGAGATCGTCCGCGCAAGGCAGCGCAATGGCGAGGACAACGCTCGCCACGCCGGGAATGACATATCTGCACGTCCGCCGTACCGGCCGGCTTCGGCGGCAACTTCCATCCCCAACGGCTCTCCGTCCAGCTGACCGTATCGTCGTGAGAGACCTTGGTGCCCACCCTCGAGGCGAGTTCCGCACAAGTGGAGCGGCCGTAGGCCAAATAGATACATGGGCCGCGTGAGCGGCTTTCCTTTTCGAACGCGGAGGACGTGTCTGAGCAGCGAGGGTGGGCACCAAGGTCTCCCGGCGAGACGCCCAAGTGTAGAGAGCGACGGCAAAGCCGAGCCGCCCCCGCGAGGCCGAAGGCGAGCCATGCGGACGTGCGAGATGAAGCAAAAAAAAGCCGGCTTTCGCCGGCTTTTCTCTTCGACTCGATCAGGTCAGGTCAATGGTGACCCGAGAACGGAATCGCCTTGCGCCAGATCGACGGGCTGTGCGGCCAGCTGTCGTCGGTCAGGTAAGGGTGGTTCGGGTAGTTCAGGGCCAGGACCTTGCGGGACTGCTCCGCCAGCGGCTTGCGATCGAGCGCCAGGTAGCTACGGGTGAGGATCGCCAGGGCGTCGGCCGTTTCCGGCGACTGCTGGTAATGCTCGATCACGTACTGGGCGCGGTCCGACGAGGCGATGTACGACTTCGTACGCAGGTAGTACTCGGCCACGTTGATCTCGAACTGGGCCAGCTGGTTGCGCAGGAAAATCATGCGCTGACGGGCGTCCGTGGCATAGGCGCTGTTCGGGTAGCGGCGGGTAAGCTGGCTGAAGTCGTCGAACGAGGTCAGGTTGAAACCCTGGTCGCGACGGGTCGACGCCGTGTTTCCACGCTGCAGGTAGCGCTCGATCACGCCGCCGGTACGATCGAAATTGATCATGCCGCGCAGGTAATAGGCATAATCTGCATGCTTGTGGGTCGGGAACGTCTTGATGAAGCGATTAATCGTCGAGTACGCGTCATCCGGCTTGTTGTCTTTGTACTGCGCGTAGGCCAGTTCGATCTGGGCCTGCTCATTGACGTCACCGGACGGGAAGCGCGCAATCAGGCGCTGATAGCCCTTCTCGGCGGCTGAATAGTCCGAATACTCCAGCGAATTGTGAGCCGTGGCAAAAAGCCGGTCTTCCGGCATTGTGTCAATCGTCTCCTTTTTGCTGCGGAACATCGAGCAGGCGCTCATCGACAGGGCGAGGACGAGCAGAATGGTGATCTTAGTTGCACGCATTGAGAGAGTTCGGATGCTTGAGCGAAAAGGCATGATAGCCGAAACCGGCCATGGGCCGGGCGGGGCGGTATGACGACGTTACGACATGAAGCCATTGTGCCGGTAACGGCCGCTGGACGGCGTTTCGACCAGACCGTGGCCGAGATGTTCCCCGATTATTCCCGATCCCGCCTCACCGCGTGGATCAAGGACGGCAAAGTGTTGCTGGACGGGGCCCGCGCGGCGCCGCGGCAGCTGGTCCGGGGTGGCGAGAAGGTGGAGCTCGAGGCTGAGCTGGAGAACGAGGTCCACGCCGAGGCGGAGGATATCGCCCTCGACATCCGCTTCGAGGACGACGACCTGATGGTGGTCGACAAGCCGATGGGGCTGGTGGTCCACCCTGGCGCGGGTAATCCCACCGGGACGATGCTCAACGCCTTGTTGCACCACAATCCGGCGCTGGCGGAGCTGCCGCGTGGCGGCATCGTGCACCGCCTGGACAAGGACACCGCGGGGTTGATGGTGGTTGCCAAGACCCTTGCGGCCCACACGCGCCTGGTCGAGATGCTGTCCCTCCACGAGGTGCGCCGCCAGTACGAGGCCGTCGTCCTGGGCACGATGGTGGCCGGGGGCACGGTGGACGAGCCGATCGGGCGCCACCAGCACGACCGGCTCAAGCAGGGCGTTCGCGACGTGATCGACGGGGGCAAGGAGTCGGTGACCCATTACCGCGTCCGCGAGCGCTTCCGCGCCCACAGCCTGATCCAGTGCAACCTGGAGACCGGGCGTACGCATCAGATTCGCGTGCACATGGCCCATGTCGGCCACCCTCTGGTGGGCGACCAGCTCTATGGCAACGGCCTGCGTCTTCCGCGCGGAGCCAGCCAGGAATTGATCGATGCCTTGCGCGGTTTCCGTCGCCAGGCCCTGCATGCGGAGAAACTGGGGTTCGATCACCCGATCACGGGTGAGTACCTGGAATTCGACTCGCCGCGGCCGGCCGACCAGGATGCCCTGATCGAGGCGCTGCGGGCCGACACCGTTCTCCATCCGATCGAGGATTGATGGGTGGACGCCGACTGGATCGTTCCGGACTGGAAGGCACCGGCGGGGGTCGGCGCGGCGGTTTCCACGCGGCGCGGCCCAGGCGTGTCCGAGGCGCCGTATGACCGGCTGAACCTGGGACTGCGCTCTGGCGATGATGTCGCCGCCGTCGAGGTCAACCGGCGGGCGTTGGCCGAAGCCCTGGAGCTGCCTGCGCCGCCGCTTTGGCTGCGCCAGGTGCACGGCATCGCCGTAAGCGAATCCCCACTCACAGGCGACGATGAGCCGGTGGCGGATGCCTCCGTGGCGCGCGGTCCGGGTCAGGTGCTGGCCATCCTGACGGCGGATTGCCTGCCCGTGCTGTTCGTCTCCGCCGACGGCCAGACGATCGGCGCGGCCCATGCGGGCTGGCGTGGGCTGGCGGCGGGAGTGCTGGAGCGCACGGTGGAGGCGATGGCGGCCCATGGCGTCCAGGCCTGGCTTGGCCCGGCCATCGGCGCTTCGTCGTACGAGGTGGGTGACGAAGTGCGTGCGGCTTTCGTCGACGGGGATGCCGGGGCGGCCCTGGCCTTCGCCGCCACCCGGCCGGGACACTGGCATTGCGATCTGTACGCGCTCGCGAAGCGCCGGCTGGCTTCGATCGGCGTGTCGCAGGTAGCGGGGGGTGGCTTCGATACGCTCACGGACCAGCGGCTCTACTCCTACCGCCGCGATGGTGCCAACAGCGGTCGCTTCGCCTCGCTGATCTGGACCGGCGCCTAGGGCGCCGTCATCGGCGTCTGCACGTAGATCTCCGGCTTCACTTTCGGCGGCTCGGTGAGCGCCTGCAGGAAGGCGTTGCGCCAGGTGGTGATGTCGTTGCGTTCGAGCACGTCCATCATCGACTGCCAGCGCATGCGGCGTTCCTTGAGTGGCATTTCCAGCGCCCGCTTCAGGGCTTCGGAGACTTCATCGAGGTCCGAAGGGTTGACCAGAAGGGCCGCATCGAGCTCCTGGGCCGCCCCGGCGAAACGCGACAGCACCAGTACGCCGGGGTCCTGCGGGTCCTGGCAGGCCACATATTCCTTGGCGACCAGATTCATGCCGTCACGCAGGGGCGTCACCAGGCCGACCTTGGCGACGCGGAAGTAGCCTGCCAGCACTTTGTGGGCAAATGACTTGTTCACGTAGCGGATCGGTACCCAGTCCGGCTCGGCGTACTGCCCGTTGATGTGACCGGCGCTGCGCTCCAGCTCGCGGCGCAACGAGCGGTACTCGGGTACGTCGGAGCGGGACGGCGGGGCGATCTGCAGCAGCGAGACGCGGCCGCGCATCTCCTTATGGTCGCGAAGCAGGCGTGCGAAGCCTTCGAATCGTTCGGGCAGGCCTTTCGAATAATCCAGGCGGTCCACACCGATGATCAGCGAGCGATCGTCCACGCTGGCCCTGAGTTTGGCGACCGCGCCACTGTCTTCCGCGCGGTGGGCCAGTTCGACGGCCTCGGCCGTGTCGATGCTGATGGGGAACACGCCGGCGCGGAAGATGCGCCCGTTGGCCGCGCGGATCCGGCCGCCCGTGCGCATGGCCGCCCCCAGTTCGTGCAGGAAGTAGTCCTCGAGGGCGCGCACATCGCGCTGGGTGTGCAGGCCGACGAGATCGTACGAGGCCAGCGGCTCGAGCAGCTCGCGATGCCTTGGCAGGGTGATCAGCAAGCCCGCCGCCGGCAGGGGGGTATGCAGGAAGAAGCCGATCCGGTTCTCGACACCGAGCTCGCGCAGCATCGCCGCCAGCGGAATCAGGTGGTAGTCGTGGACCCAGATGATGTCGTCCTTCCTGAGCAGCTTCGCCACGCGCTTGGCGAAGATCCGGTTGACCCGGAGATAGCCTTCAAGATGGTCGCGACGGTAGTCGACAAGGTCGGCGCGGTAGTGGAAGAGTGGCCAGAGAGCGCGGTTGGCGAAGCCACTGTAATAGTCGTCGTGATCCTGCTTGGACATGTCGATGGTGGCGTAGCTGATATGGCCATCGGCCACTTCATGCAGTTCCTTGCCGGTCTCGGCGGCGATGTTGCCGCTCCAGCCGAACCATAGGCCGCCCATTTCCTGCAGCGCCGCGTTCATTGCGGACGCCAGTCCGCCGGTCTGCGTCTGCTTGGGTAACGCGACGCGATTGGAAATGACGACTAGTCGGCTCATGTTGCGCTTGTGGCTCCTTGCGACAGCCTGGCTTTCACGGAATCCAGCCAAGCATGAACGTCAGCCGGGCTAGACAATGTGAACGTCGCTTGTGACGGTGTTCTTGCGCCTATGCGAACGGATGCGCCGCCGTGGGCGTTGACGAAGATAAAAGCGTGCTCGTCGGTCAGGTCGTCACCGAGATAGACCGGGCGGCGACCGTGGAACGGCGCTTCGTCGAGAAACGAGGCCACTGCCACGCCCTTGTCCATGCCGCGCGGCTTGAACTCGAAGACATAGCTGCCAGGTTGTAGCTCGAAGCCGGGGAAGCGCTTGGCGATCATCGGCGCGCGGCGAGCCAGTGCCGGTTCGTACTCGGGGCGTTCGCGGCAATGCAGGGCAACCGACCAGCTCTTGTCCTCGACCCGCACGCCAGGCATTTCGGTGGCGACCGCGTGGACCGTCTCGCGTAGTCGGGCCAGTTCCGCCGGATCCACAGGGACCGTGTTCACCCGGCCCGTCGCGTCGCGCCGTTCCATACCGTGCTGACCGGCGGCCGCCCAGCGCGGCCGGTTGAAGATCTGGTCCAGCCCGCTGATCGCCCGTCCACTGACCAGCGCCATCGCACCTCCCAGTGCCGCGTGGATCGCATCGAGGGTGTCCAGCAGGCCGTCGGCCAGGGCAACCCCTTCGGGATCATCGGCGAAGGCGAGCAGCGTGCCGTCCGCGTCCAGGAACAGGGCGGTTTCGGCGTCGATCAGGCCCGGAACAGGGCGGGGCAGAGTGTCGCGGCTGGCTGTCACGTTGGCTCCATGGGGCTGCTATTCCCCGAGGATGCAGGGTGTAGTGTGAAAAAAGCGGAGGAAGCCTTGTTGCGCCTGCTCTTCACCGTTGAAGGAGCACGCTCCCACCCGCATCTGTTTGGCCAGAGGCGGTCGCGGGGAGGGCCCGGGGCGCGCCAGAACCTTTGGGAGAAACCGTCGATGCGTATGGACAAACTTACGTCGCGATTCCAGCAAGCGCTGGCCGACGCCCAGTCGCTGGCCGTCGGCCGCGACAACAATATGCTCGAGCCGGCACACGTGCTGGCCGCGCTGCTCGACCAGCAAGGCGGCTCGACCGGGCCGTTGCTGACTCAGGCCGGGGTCAACGTACCGTCCCTGCGCCAGCGCGTGGGCGAGATCCTCGACCGGCTGCCGCGTGTCGCGGGCGAGGAAGGCAATATCAACCTCGGCAACGACCTCAATCGCCTGCTCAACCTCACCGACAAGCTTGCCCAGCAGCGCGGCGACCAGTTCATCGCCAGCGAGCTGTTCGTGCTTGCCCTGCTGGAGGATCGCGGCGAGGTCGGTGGTGCGCTGAAGGCGGCCGGCGCCACGAAGGAGCGACTCGAGGCGGCGATCGACAAGCTGCGCGGCGGTGAAAAAGTGCAGTCGGAGAACGCCGAAGAGCAGCGCCAGGCGCTGGAGAAGTACACGATCGACCTGACCGAGCGCGCCGAGGCCGGTAAGCTCGATCCGGTGATCGGCCGCGACGAGGAAATCCGCCGGACCATCCAGGTCCTGCAGCGCCGCACCAAGAACAATCCCGTGCTTATCGGTGAGCCGGGCGTGGGCAAGACGGCCATCGTCGAAGGTCTTGCCCAGCGCATCGTCAACGGCGAAGTGCCCGAAGGCCTGCGCGACAAGCGCGTGCTCTCGCTCGACATGGGCGCGCTCATTGCCGGTGCGAAATTCCGCGGTGAGTTCGAAGAGCGCCTGAAAAACGTGCTCAGCGACCTCTCGAAACAGGAAGGTCGGGTGATCCTCTTCATCGACGAATTGCACACGATGGTCGGCGCCGGCAAGGCAGATGGTGCGATGGATGCGGGCAATATGCTGAAGCCCGCCCTCGCACGCGGCGAGTTGCATTGCATCGGCGCAACGACGCTGGACGAGTATCGTAAGTATGTCGAGAAGGACGCCGCGCTCGAGCGCCGATTCCAGAAGATCCTTGTCGGTGAGCCGAGCGTCGAGGACACCATCGCGATCCTGCGCGGCCTGAAAGAGCGCTACGCCGTCCACCATGGTGTGGAGATTACCGATCCGGCGATCGTTGCCGCAGCGACGCTTTCCGCGCGCTACATTCCCGACCGCCAGCTGCCGGACAAGGCCATCGACCTGATGGACGAGGCCGCTTCGCGAATCCGCATGGAAATCGATTCCAAGCCGGAAGAACTCGATCGCCTCGAGCGCCGCCTCGTCCAGCTCAAGATCCAGCGCGAGATGCTCAAGAAGGAGCAGGACGACGAGTCGAAGCAGCGCCTTGCCACCCTCGAATCCGATATCGAGAAACTCGACCGCGAGTTCTCCGATCTCAACGAGGTGTGGAAGTCGGAGAAGGCGATGCTCCAGGGCACGACCAAGGTCAAGGAACAGATCGAGGCCGCGCGCGTTGAGTTGGAAGCCGCCCAGCGTCGCCAGGACTATGCGGCCATGAGCGAAATCCAGTACGGACGCCTGCCAGCGCTGGAGGCCCAGCTCGCCGCGGCCCAGCAAGCCGAAAAGCAGGACTTCACGCTGCTGCAGGACCGCGTGACCGCCGAGGAAATCGCCGAGGTGGTCGCTCGCTGGACCGGGATTCCCGTGGCGAAAATGCTCGAAGGCGAGCGCGAGAAGCTGTTGCAGATGGAGAGCGCGCTGCATTCGCGCGTGGTCGGCCAGGAAGAGGCAGTGAAAGCCGTATCGGATGCGATCCGCCGTGCGCGTGCGGGCTTGTCCGATCCGAACCGCCCGTACGGCTCGTTCCTTTTCCTTGGCCCGACGGGCGTCGGCAAGACGGAGCTGTGCAAGGCGCTGGCCGATTTCCTCTTCGACACGCAGGACGCCATGATTCGCATCGACATGAGCGAGTTCATGGAGAAACACTCGGTGAGCCGTCTGGTGGGCGCGCCCCCTGGCTATGTCGGTTATGAAGAGGGTGGTTACCTCACCGAAGCCGTCCGGCGTCGTCCGTACAGCGTCATCCTGCTCGACGAAGTGGAAAAGGCGCATCCAGATGTGTTCAACATCCTGCTGCAGGTGCTCGACGATGGCCGCCTCACGGACGGCCAGGGCCGCACGGTCGACTTCCGTAACACGGTCATCGTGATGACCTCGAACCTGGGGTCGAACTTGATCCAGGAGCAGGCCGGCGACAGCGAAGCCGATTACATGCAGATGAAGGCCTCGGTGCTCGGCGTCGTGCAAGGGCACTTCCGTCCCGAGTTCATCAATCGCCTCGACGACCTGGTGGTGTTCCGTCCACTCGACAAGAAGCAGATTCGGTCCATCGCGCGTATCCAGCTCGCCTACCTCGGTAAGCGACTGGCCGAACGCCAGCTCGGGCTCGACGTGACCGATCGGGCGCTGGATCTGCTGGGCTCGGCAGGCTTCGATCCGGTCTACGGCGCGCGACCCCTGAAGCGCGCCATCCAGCAGCAGCTGGAGAATCCGCTGGCGCAGCGAATCCTGCAGGGCGTGTTCACGCCCGGCCAGACCGTGCGTGTGGATTCCGACGGCAACCACCTCAACTTCGAGGCGGTGTAAACGCAGCGATGCCCCCTGCCCGGTAGGAGCCGATTCATCGGCGATGCTCTCGCGAGCACCCTTCGCCGATGAATCGGCTCCTACACGAGCAGCGGACGCTGCGCGGCTCGCCCTCAGAACCGAAAGCCCACCTTCGCGTACATGTACCGTCCGTTGAAACCGAACGGCGACAGCGCCGAGTACTGCAGGCCGCTGGCGAAGTCTTCGCCGGTATTGTTCGCCTTTACCCGGTTCGGGTACTGATTGGTCACGTTGTCGACACCCACGGTGAAGTTCCACGCGTCGATGGCGTAGCCCAGCGAGGTGTTCAACAGCCAGCGCGCCGAGAACACCTGGTCCGTGGTCGGATCGGTATTCACCCGCGTGACCGAGCCGTAACGGGTCAGGTCCCCGTGGACGGTGAAGCCGGCGAGGGCCCAGTCCGCGCCGAACAGGAACTTCGTGCGTGGCGTGGCCTTGGTCAGGATGCCCTGGCTCGAACGTCCGAACAGTTCGATGGGATCGGTCGAGTTGGCCTGGAGCACCGCCGGTGTGGCACTCACCGAGAGCACCTTCACCTGGTTGTAGTTGCCGCTGGCGAGCAGGTTCACCTCACCCCACGATGTCGTCGGGATTCGGTAGTTGAGCACCAGGTCCGCACCGCGCGTGCGTGTGGCTGCCGCGTTGGCGAAGTACTGGATCGCAGTGACCTGCTGGCCTGGCACGATGCTGTTGAAGTACGCGGCGAGGAGCGGGTCGGTCAGGCTGATCGTGTCCGAGTACAGGATCTGATGCCAGATGCGGATCTGGTAGACGTCGAGTGTGGCGCTGAAATCCGCCAGGGGCTGCCATACGGCGCCAAGACTGTAGTTCGCGGACTTCTCCGGCTTCAGTGCCTTGGCGCCGAGTGCGATTGCTGCGGGATCCGACGTCCGGTACGTACCCGTCTGTGCCAGCTGGCCAGTCGTGGGATCGATGATGGTAACCACCGACTGATAGTTCTGCTGGGCCAGCGAGGGTGCACGGAAGCCGTTGGAGATCGTGCCGCGAAGGGCGAACTCCGGCGTGAACTGGTAGCGACCGGAAATCTTGCCCGAGCGTGTGGAACCGGCGTCGCTATAGTGCTCGTAACGGCCGGCGACACCTGCGGAGAACTTGTCCGTGATGTCGTTTTCCAGATCGACGTAGAGCGCTTCGCTGTGCCGGGTAAAGCTGCCGGCTGCATCCGGTGACAGCCCTGGGAACACCTGCGAGCCACCGGCGTACGGCGTGGTCGTGCCGGGAATGAACGTGTTCGGGTCGAAGAAATACGAGGTCGGGTCGCCGGCGTCGATTTCGTATTTTTCCTTCCGGTACTCGGCGCCGAAGGCAAGCGTCAGCGGATTCTTCAGCCAGTCGACGGCGAAATCCTTGCCAATGTCGATGTTGGCCAGTGCCTGCGAATTCTTGAAGGTGCCCGCGTTGAAATACGTGGGCGACGAGCCTGTCGTGTAGTACAGGTTGGTGTTGACGCTGTTCTGGATGTCGAAATCGAGATTGTTGATGCCGTAGTTGCCGGACGCATCCCATCGCCATCCGCCATCGGTGACGCCTTTCACGCCGAGCACCGCGGTGGTGTCGTTCACGTGGTTGACGATCTGCGGAAGAAAGCCGTCCGGGTAGATCGCGGGCACATTGCGCGCATTGGCGGCGGCGCGGTAATAACCGTTCGAGGTGACGTCGCGGCGGCTCATGGTGAGAAAGCCGTAGACATCGACGTTGTGCGCGACTTCGTACTGGAAGTTGGTCAGCGCCTGGTAGGTCTTCACCGCCGGGTCGCCGTAGCGCTGGTGGGCCACGTTGCCGTCGGCAGCGTCCTCCGGTGAATACAGCGACAGTGGCGAGCGCCGGTTGGTGTTCATGGCGTCCTGGTAATTCCAGGCGACGCGCAGCCAGCCCTTCGCATCCGCACCCTTGCCGCCCAGGTCGACGCCCATGGAACCGTCGATGCCGTTGGTGGCACCGTCGCGTTGGCTCATGATGCCGCCGTTGGCATTGATGCTGTTCTTGCCTTCGCCAGCGCCATGCTTGAGCACGATGTTGATGACGCCAGCGATGGCATCGGAGCCGTACTGCGCGGCGGCGCCGTCGCGCAACACTTCGATGTGATCGATCGCGGAGATCGGAATGGAATTGAGATCGGCGGGTGCGGCCCCGCGGCCGACGGAGTTGTTGTAGTTGACCAGCGCGGACGTGTGGTAGCGCTTGCCGTCGACGAGCACGAGCGTGTCGTCCGGTGAGAGACCGCGCAGGCTCGCGGGCCGGACGGCATCGTTACCGTCGTTGATCGCCGGGCGTGGGAAGTCCAGGGAGGGCAGGAGTCGCCCCAGGGCCGTGGCGAGGTCTGTTGCGCCGCTGGAGGTGAGGTCCTTGGGCGAAAGCACGTCGATCGGCGACAATGATTCCGCTTCGGTCCGGTTGGTGCTGCGCGTACCGGTCACCACGACCTGGTCGAGCTGGCGGGCTTGCTTGGCGTCCGGGGGTGGCGTGCTGTCCTGGGCGTAACCGGGCGTCACGATCATGAGTCCGAGGGCAGGGAGCCAGAAGCTGGCCGCCGGCTTGCGTCGAGAGGTCTTGCCTGTCGTCATCGATGGGTCCCCTAGGCGAGCTACGCACGCAGGGCGGGAGTGCCCCGCGGACGCGGTTGGAAAGCCGCGCTGGGATCGACGCTAGGCATTCTCGCTGCGGCGCGTCAACAGATTCGTCACGCGTGCGCCATCATGGGGAAACAAAGGCTTCGATACGCCTATTTTCAAGGGCTTGGCACGAAACTGGCTTTTTTCTCCCTATTGGTGCAACGCAAAAGTATTCCGGCGTGAAGCTTACGGGCAGATAATCGCGGGCTGACGTACAGAGAACCGCCACATGCCCATCTATGAGTTCCAGTGCAAAGCCTGCGGGCACCGCTTCGAGCGGCTGCAAAAGATGTCCGACGCCGATCCCACCGTCTGCCCGAACTGCGGCGAATCGCAGGTGGGCCGCATGCTGAGCGCGCCCCAGTTCCGCCTGGCGGGCGGCGGCTGGTATGAAACGGACTTCAAGAAAGACGGGGACAAGAAGAAGAATCTTGCGGAAGGCTCCTCCGGCGCACCTGCACCGGCTCCCGCCGCGACGCCCGCGGCCGCCCCGGCGCCTGCCCCCGCGGCCTCGCCCGCACCCGCCACCAAGGGCGGTTCCTCCTCGTCCGGATCGGGCAACAGCTGATCTGGTGGGGGCGGTCGCCGAGCCCCGGAACAGGAGGCGGGACCCTGGGGCGTGGTACGATCCGGGGTCTTTTCCCACGAAGCTTCAAGCGCATGCGCAGCCATTTTTGCGGACTCATCGACGAGTCGCTGATCGACCAGAACGTCACCCTTTGCGGATGGGTCAATACCCTGCGCCTGCAAAGCCATGTGGCCTTTGTCGACCTGCGTGATCACGAGGGCATCGCCCAGGTAGTGATCGAGCGCGAGAACGCCGATGCTTTCGCCGTCGCCGGCGAGCTGGGTTACGAATACTGCATCAAGGTCACCGGCCAGGTTCGCAAGCGCCTCGCCGCCAACGACAAGCTGAAGACCGGCACCGTGGAACTCATCGCCGACAAGGTCGAGATCCTCAACGCCGCCCGTGATCTCCCCTTCGCGCTGCACGAAACGCCGAACGAAGACATGCGGATGACCTACCGCCACCTCGATCTGCGCCGTCCGGAAATGCAGCAGATGATGCGCACCCGCACCCGGCTGGTTCGCGAGCTGCGTCGGTATCTGGACAACGCGGGTTTCCAGGACATCGAAACCCCGATCCTGACCAAGGCCACGCCAGAAGGTGCGCGTGACTACCTCGTGCCGAGCCGCGTGCATCCGGGTCAGTTCTACGCGCTGCCGCAGTCGCCCCAGCTGTTCAAGCAGCTCCTGATGATGGCTGGCTTCGACCGCTACTACCAGATCGCCCGTTGCTTCCGCGACGAGGACCTTCGCGCCGACCGCCAGCCGGAATTCACCCAGCTCGACCTTGAGTTCGCTTTCGTTGAAGAGCGCGACGTGCAGGATTTCGTCGAGAACCTGATTCGCCATGTGTTCCGTGAAGTGCGCCAGGTCGAGCTCGCTGCCAGCTTCCCGCGCATGACCTACGAAGAGGCCATGCGCCGTTTCGGATCGGACAAGCCCGACCTGCGTATCCCCCTGGAACTGACCGATATCGCCGACGCGGTGAAGCACGTCGAGTTCAAGGTGTTTTCCGGTCCGGCCAACGATCCGGCCGGCCGCGTGGCCGCCCTGCGCGTGCCGGGTGCCGCCGACTTGTCCCGCAAGGACATCGATGGCCTGACCGAATACGCCGGCAAGTACGGTGCGAAGGGCCTGGCTTGGCTGAAGGTGGACGACCTCGCCAAGGGGCGTGAGGGGATCAACTCACCCGTCGCCAAGTTCCTCGACGATGCCGCCCTCGAGCAGGTGCTGACGCTTACCGGCGCCGCCTCCGGCGACATCGTGTTCTTTGGCGCAGGCAGCTGGAAGACGGTCACCGATTTCATGGGGGCACTCCGCATCAAGCTGGGTCGCGATCGCGGCATGGTCGAGAACGCGTGGAAGCCGCTCTGGGTCACCGATTTCCCGATGTTCGAATACGACGCGGACGAGCAGCGCTATGTGGCGCTCCATCATCCGTTTACCGCGCCCAAGGTCGACGATATCGCCGACCTTCGCGCGAACGCCGCCAACTCGGTGAGTCGCGGCTATGACATGGTCCTCAACGGCAACGAGATCGGCGGCGGTTCCATCCGCATCCATCGCCCGGACATGCAGAGCGCCGTGTTCGAGCTGCTCGGCATCGGCGCGGAGGAGGCCGACGCCAAGTTCGGCTTCCTGCTCAAGGCGCTGCGCATGGGCGCGCCGCCCCACGGCGGCCTGGCCTTCGGTATCGATCGCATCGCCGCCCTGATGGCCGGCACCGAGTCCATCCGCGATGTCATCGCCTTCCCGAAGACGACCAGCGCGCAGGACCTCATGACCGACGCGCCGTCGCCGGTTTCCGAGCCGCAGCTGAAGGAACTCCACGTTCGCGTCGCCGTGGAGCCGAAGGCCTGACCGGCGTCGCATACCGATGACCGACAACCTGCCCGAAGTCCTGCTTCTCCACGGTCTGTGGATGCGGGGATTCGCCATGGCCATGCTGCATCGGCGCCTTCGCGAAGAAGGTTTCAGCGTTCACCAGTTCGAATACATGAGTGTGGCCGCGCCGCCGGAGCAGGCGATCACTCGCCTGCGCAAGCGGATCCGCAGCCTGGGCCCGGGCCCGGTGCATGTCGTCGGACACAGCCTCGGCGGGATTCTCGCCCTGCTTGCCTGCAGGGATGACGATTTGCCGCAGGGGCGGATCGTCTGCCTCGGTTCACCGCTCAATGGTAGCGGGGCGGCCCGCGGCCTCACCCATCGCTGGGGCGGGGATATGCTGCTCGGCCGCTCGCGCGAGCTCCTCGAGCACGGCCTGGACCGTTGGGATGGCGCTCGCGAGGTCGGCATGATCGCTGGTCGCATGCCCGTCGGACTGGGCGCCTTCGTCGGCGCGCTGGGTGACGAGCACGATGGCTCCGTCGGCGTCGAAGAAACCCGTTTGCCCGGCCTGGCCGGCCACTGCGTCTTGGAGACCAGCCACACCGGGATGCTGATGTCCGCCGATGTGGCGAAGCAGGTTGCTGTTTTTCTTCGGGACGGTCGGTTTGACACCCCCTTAGCCCCTTAACGTGATTGCGGCTAGAATCGCGCCCTCGTCAGTCCGGTAGAGCCAGGAAACGCACATGGGTAGAGGCCCGTCCATCGAAGGTCGCAAGAACGCCGAAGACGCCAAGCGCGCCAAGGTGTTCACCAAGCTGATCCGCGAAATCACCATTGCCACCCGTGGCGGCGTGCCCGATCCCAATGGCAACCCGCGCCTGCGGGCAGCCGTGGACAAGGCCCTGGGCGCCAATATGACCCGGGACACGATCGACCGCGCGATCAAGCGCGGCTCGGGTGCCGAAGGCGGCGCCGACATGCACGAGATCCGCTATGAGGGCTACGGTCCGGCGGGTACCGCGCTGATCATCGACTGCGTCACCGACAACCAGACCCGCACGGTCGCCGACGTCCGCGCTGCGCTGACCAAGCTCGGCGGCAACCTCGGCACGACGAACTCGGTGGCCTTCCAGTTCACCCGCGTCGGCCAGGTGGTCGTCCACACCGGCGGCGACGCCGATGTCGAGGCGAAGCTGGAAGAAGCCGCCATCGAGAACAACGCGGAGGACATCGTCATCGAGAACGGTATCGGCAGCGTGTTGCTCGCTCCCGATCCGATCGCCGTCGAAGCCATGCGTAAGGCGCTGGTCGCTGCTGGCTTCGACATCGACGGTTCCGACGTGGTCATGCGCCCGAATGGCCCGCTGGTGACGCCTTCCGGCGAAGCCCTCGAGCATTTCGAGAAGCTGCTGACCCGCCTGAACGACCTCGACGACGTGGACGAGGTCTACCACAACGCCATCCTGCCCAGCCAGGATGCGGAAGACGCGTGAGCTCGTGAACCCCTCGCTGTCATGACCCGCATTCTCGGTATCGATCCGGGCAGCCAGCGCACGGGTGTGGGCGTGATCGACGTGGCCGACAACGGCACGTTGACTCACGTCTGGCACGGTGCGCTCGTCATTGGCGGGGAGGCGACCTTCCCGCTGCGCCTCAAACGCATCTTTGACGAACTCTGCGCCATCATCGGCGAGCATGGTCCGGTCGAAGCCGCGATCGAGCGTGTTTTCATGGCGCGCAACCCCGACTCGGCGCTCAAACTGGGCCAGGCGCGTGGCGCGGCGATTGTCGCCATGGTCAGTAAGGGAGTGATCGTGCATGAATACGCGGCGACCGAGGTCAAGCAGGCAGTGGTCGGAACAGGCCGCGCCGACAAGACCCAGGTCCAGCACATGATCGGGTTGATTCTCGGCATCAAGGGTCCGCTCCAGGCGGACGCCGCCGATGCGCTGGCGATCGCTGTCGCCCATGCGCACACCCGGACCAGTATCGAACGCGTGGGCATCCCGCGCACGGCATGGAGGCGTCGCCGATGATCGGTCGACTGCGCGGGACTCTCATCAGCAAGCAGCCTCCGTCGTTGCTTATCGAGGTAGGCGGTGTCGGCTACGACGTCGACGCCCCGATGTCCACGATTTACGATCTCCCGGCCACCGGCAAGGAAGTCACCCTGCTTATCCATTACGCGGTAAGAGAGGATGGCGTTTCGCTTTACGGGTTCCTCCGGGAGCCTGACCGGGCCATGTTCCGTCACCTGCTCAAGGTCAGCGGCATCGGCGCGAAGATCGCGCTGGCCGTCCTTTCGGGTGTGTCCACCGACGATCTGTCCCGGTTGGTTCATGCCGGTGACGTGGTCGCACTGACCAAGATTCCAGGCATCGGCAAGAAGACCGCCGAGCGCATGGTGGTCGAGTTGCGCGACCGCGTCGACGCCGTGGGCGTGCGCCTGCCTTCGACCGTTGCCGGTGAAGTCGTATCCGCCGATCCGGTGGCCGAGGCCACCGTTGCCCTCCAACAACTCGGTTACAAGCCCGTGGAAGCTTCGCGCCTTGTGCAGAAAGTCGCCGCCGATGGCGACACCGCCGAAGCCATCATTCGCAAGGCGCTACGCGCCGCGCTGGGAAGTTGAACCATGGGTCAGCATAATCACGCTGAAGAGCTGCGCAACGCGCACGGCAAGAAACTGGCCGCGCTTGCGCTCGGTGCCATCGGCATCGTCTTCGGTGACATCGGTACGAGTCCCCTGTACACGATGAAGGAAACGCTCGGCACTCACGGCATGACGCCGCAACCAATGGCCGTGCTCGGCGTGTTGTCGCTGATCTTCTGGTCGCTGTTGATGGTGATCTCGCTCAAGTACGTCACCTTCGTCATGCGCGCCGACAACAAGGGCGAGGGTGGCATCATGGCGCTGATGGCCCTGGCCCAGCGCAGTGTCAGCGGCTCGCCCCGCGCCCGCTGGGTGCTTGCGGCCATCGGTATCTTCGGTGCGTCCCTGTTCTACGGCGATGGCGTGATCACGCCCGCCATGTCGGTACTTTCGGCGGTGGAGGGCCTGGAGGTCGCTGCGCCCTCCCTCGAGACCTACGTGTTGCCGATCTGCCTGGTCATCCTGGTGGCGCTCTTCGCCATCCAGCGTCACGGCACCGAGATCGTCGGCAAGGCGTTCGCGCCGGTCATGATCGTCTGGTTCTTCGTTCTTGCATGGCTCGGCCTGCGTCAGCTCGTCGATCATCCGCAGGTGCTGTACGCGCTCAATCCCGTCTACGCCGTTCGCTTCTTCATGGAGCACGGTAAGCAGGCTTTCATCGCCCTGGGAGGCGTGGTGCTGGCCCTTACCGGCGGCGAAGCGCTCTACGCGGACATGGGTCACTTCGGCAAGAAGCCGATCCGCCTGGCCTGGTTCTTCTTTGTCCTGCCGGCCCTGCTGATCAACTATTTCGGGCAGGGCGCGCTGCTGCTGCACGATCCGAGCGCGATCGAGAATCCGTTCTACAAGATGGTGCCGGAAAACCTGCTCTACCCGATGATCGCGCTGGCCACGGCCTCGGCAGTGATCGCATCGCAGGCCGTGATTTCGGGCGCCTTCTCGATGACGCGCGAAGCGATGTCCCTGGGTTACTCGCCGCGCATGGCCGTGGTGCACACCTCCCACGAGATGTCCGGGCAGATCTTCGTGCCCTGGGTCAACCGCCTGCTGCTGGTTCTCGTGGTCCTGGCGGTGATCGGCTTCCGTTCGTCGAACAACCTCGGCGCGGCCTACGGTATCGCCGTGACCGGCACGATGACGATGACCACGTTGCTGGCGCTCGTCGTCGCACGTTATCGCTGGCATTGGCACTGGTCCGCGGTCATCACCGTGGGCGTGGTCTTCCTCATTGTCGACCTCGCCTTCTTCGGCGCCAACGCGCTGAAGATCGCGCACGGCGGCTGGTTCCCGCTGGTGCTCGGCGTGGTGATCTTCACCATCATGACCACCTGGCGCCGGGGCAGGGACCTCGTGGTTCGCGAGATCAAGCAGTCCGGTCTCGCGCTCGAGCCCTTCGTTGCCAATATCTCGGACCACCCACCGCTGCGCGTACCGGGTACGGCCGTGTTCCTCACCGCCAACCAGAACTCCGTACCGCACGCGATGCTGCACAACCTCAAGCACAACAAGGTGCTGCACGAGCGCAACGTGCTGCTCACCGTGGAGATGCTGGAGACGCCCGTGGCGGATTACGACGAGCGGATGGACGTCATCGAGTACGGCGGCGGTTTCTACGGCCTGCAGCTGCGCTACGGTTTTGCCGAGGATCCGAACATTCCGGCGTCGCTCGGTCGTGCGGGACCCAAGGGTCTCGACTTCGACATGATGGACACCACGTTCTTCCTGTCCCGTGAAAACATCGTCGCCGATGCGCGTCGTCCCGGCATGGCCCTCTGGCGCGACAAGCTGTTTGCTTTCCTGGCGCGTAACGCCATGCCGGCAACGGCCTTCTTCCAGATCCCGGGCAACCGGTTGATCGAGTTGGGTGCGCAGGTCGAGATCTGAGGAATAGGGTGCTCGCAGACCTGCCATAATGCGGCCATGTCCGAGCACCGCATCATTTCCGCCACCGCCGCCATGGACGACGATGCGCTGGAAGCCAGCATTCGTCCGAAACGGCTTTCCGAGTACCTCGGTCAGGAGACGGTGCGCGAGCAGATGGCCATCTATATCGAGGCGGCGCGGCGCCGGCAGGGCGCGCTGGACCACGTGCTGATCTTCGGGCCCCCGGGCCTGGGCAAGACCACGCTGTCCCACGTGATTGCCAACGAGCTGGGCGTGAATGTCCGTTCCACCTCGGGTCCGGTGCTCGAGCGCGCGGGGGATCTCGCGGCGCTTCTGACCAATCTCGAGGCAAATGACGTCCTTTTCGTCGACGAGATCCACCGCCTGTCGCCCGTGGTCGAGGAAGTTCTCTATCCGGCCATGGAGGACTTCCAGATCGACATCATGATCGGCGAGGGCCCCGCAGCCCGGTCGATCAAGCTCGATTTGCCACCGTTCACCCTGATTGGCGCGACGACCCGCGCGGGCCTGCTCACCGGCCCCTTGCGCGACCGTTTCGGCATCATCCAGCGGCTGGAGTTCTACAGCGTGGACGAGCTGACGGCCATCGTCCGTCGTGCGGCCCGCATCTTCAACATCGAGTGCGACATGGAAGGGGCCGTGGAGATCGCCCGGCGCTCGCGGGGCACGCCCCGTATCGCCAACCGGCTGCTGCGCCGTGTGCGCGACTTCGCGGAGGTCCGCGGCGACGGCAAGATCACCCACGACCTGGCACGAGCCGCCACGGATATGTTGCGGGTCGATGCCCTGGGCTTCGATGACCTCGATCGCCGCCTGCTGAAGACCATCATCGAGAACTTCGATGGCGGCCCGGTAGGCGTGGAGTCGCTCGCCGCCGCCCTCAGCGAGGATCGTGGCACCCTGGAAGACGTGGTCGAGCCTTACCTGATCCAGCAGGGTTACCTGATCCGCAGCGCTCGTGGCCGCATGGCTTCGGCCAAGGCCTGGCGCCACTTGGGTCTGACCCCGCCACCGCGCCAGACGGTGGCCCCGGACCTCTTTTCGGACGACGCATGAGCGCCTTCAGCTGGCCCGTAAGGATTTACTGGGAAGACACCGATGCCGGTGGTGTCGTCTACCATTCCAACTACCTTCGCTTCATGGAACGAGCCCGCACGGAGTGGCTCCGCGCTCAGGGCATCGACCAGGTGGCGCTGCGTGAGGCGACGAGCCTGGGCTTCGTGGTCCGGGACATGCAGCTCGATTTCCTCCGCCCGGCCCGTCTGAATGATGAACTCCTGGTCAGCGTGGGCGTCAAAGAACGTCGTTCAGCCAGTATGCTGTTCGATCAGGAGATTGTGTGTGGGGGCACGACGCTGGTGCGCGCTACGGTGCGCGCGGCTTGCGTGAACCTCGACACGATGCGCCCGGCCCAGATTCCGGCGGACCTGTTCCCCAACGAATTCCCCATTTACTAAAGCCATAGATACCGGCGGAGAGTCTTCAAGCGATGAACGGTGGATTGAACATTTTCAAGCTGGTCGCGGAAGCGAGCCTGCCCGTACAACTGGTCATGCTCCTGCTGCTGGCGTTCTCGTTCCTGTCGTGGGTGATCATCATCCGCAAGTACAGCCAGCTGAAGACCGCCCACGACAACGCCGAGACCTTCGAAGACCGTTTCTGGTCGGGTGCGGATCTTGCCGCCCTGTTTCGTGAGGTGGGTAACCGCGAGGGTAAGCACGGCATCGAGAACGTCTTCGAAGCCGGCTTCCGCGAATTCGCCCGCCAGCGCCAGCGCCGGGTGTCCGACGCTGACCGCATCATGGAAGGTTCCGAGCGTGCCATGCGCGTTGCCGGCACCCGCGAGATCGGCAAGCTCGAGCAGAACCTCGAATTCCTCGCCAACGTCGGCTCGATCAGCCCGTATATCGGCCTGTTCGGCACGGTGTGGGGCATCATGGGCGCCTTCCAGGGCCTCGGCGAGATGAAGGACGTGACGATCTCCGTGGTCGCCCCGCACATCTCCGAAGCGCTGATCGCCACGGCCATGGGCCTGTTCGCCGCGATCCCGGCCGTCTGGGCGTACAACCGCTTCGCCACCAAGGTCGAGCGGATCGCGTCGCGCTACGAGGTCTTCCAGGAAGAGTTCTCCTCGGTGCTGCAGCGCCAGATCCACGCCGACGACGTGGCCTGAGCCCGCGCCATGGCCACGCGTAACGTTCATCGCCGCCAGAAGCGGAAACTGAAGTCCGAGATCAACGTCGTGCCGTATATCGACGTCATGCTTGTGCTGCTGATCATCTTCATGGTCACCACGCCGATGATGAACCTCGGTGTCGATATCCAGCTTCCGCAGACCAATGCCAAGTCCCTGCAGGATAAGAAGGACCCTGTCGTCGTCTCCGTCGACGAGGCCGGTACCATCTACCTCACCGCCAACGGCGCCAAGCGCGAGCCGGTGAGCGCGGACGAGTTCAAGGCCAAGATCACCGCCTTCCACGACGCCAACCCTGAGCTCCAGGTTCTGGTCGCCGGCGACGAGCGCGTCGGCTATGGCAAGGTCTATTCGATCCTCCCGATCCTTCAGGAGGCCGGTGTCTCCAAGATCGGCCTGATGAGCCAGCCGCAGTCGGCGCAGAATGGAAAACCGTAACGGCACGCCCCGCGCGGTCGTCCTCGCCGCGCTTCTCCATCTGGGCATCGTGGCCTTCCTGGGCTTCGCGATCATTCCCTGCACGGACTACGAAAAGTGGGCCGAAGCGTTGGGCGTGCCCGCGGAGTGGAATCCGCTGAAGTGTCCGGCGCCGATCCAGCTTCCGGGTCAGATCATCGAAGCGACCCTGATCGGGCCCACCGGTGCGCCGCCGCCGAAGCACGCGACCAAGCCGGTGCCGAATACGGTGCCGCCTCCGCCGGCGCAGCCGACGCCGACGCCCCCTGAGCCCGAGAAGCCGAAAGTCGAGACCTTGCCGCCTCCGCCGAAGACACCCGCCCTGAAGGACCAGGAGAAGGTGGTCGATGACGCCGTGCAGAAGGCCGAGAACGCCAAGCAGTTGCAGGAAGAGCAGCAGCGCCAGCGCCAGGCCGAGCTGGACGCTCAGCAGGACGAGAAGAAGAAGCAGAAACAGAAGGAGATCGACGAGATCTTCAAACAGCTCGACGCCGCCAAGTCGCAGACCAAGCAGGCCGACAGCAAGAAGAAGCAGGCCGACCAGCAGTTGAAGGACCTCGAGAACGCCAAGGACGACGGTCGCGATGACGTCCCGGCCGCCGACAAGCTCCAGACGGGTCAGAACGGCAAGGACAACAGCAAGCAGGCTTTGTACATCGCAGCGATCCAGAACGCGGTGACGCCGAACTGGCTGCGTCCGGACAACATGCCGAACGCCCCCTGCATGGTGCACATCACCCAGATCCCGGGTGGTCAGGTGCTGAGCGCAAAGGCCGACGCCAGCTGTCCTTATGATGCTTCCGGCAAGGCCTCGATCGAGAATGCCGTGCTTCGCGCCCAGCCGCTGCCCTATGCGGGCTTCGAGGACGTGTTCCAGAGAAACCTCACCTTCACGTTCCGACCGCAATGATGGTGCCCGCCCCGATCCGGTCGATGCCCGGGCGGGGCGGTTCAGATTCGGGTCATGCTGTCCGGCCCCATCGCGTTACCATGCCGTCGCCGTCTCACACTTCCAGGTCGCAATGAATCCGCCCATGCGCAGAACGCTTTCCCGCCTCGCTCTCCTCCTGGTCGTGCTGACCGCCTTCGTGGCCGGCCCTGCCGCTGCCCAGTCGCTCAACGTCGACATTGTCGGTGGCCTCAAGACCGCAACGCCTATCGCCGTGGTGCCTTTCGCCCAGGCCGGCGGTGCGCCGCTGCCGACCGACGTCGCAGACGTCATTCGCGCGGATTTCAATCGTTCGGGCAAGTTCCGTTCGCTCGACAAGGCCGACATCGTCGAGACGCCGTCGCAGGGATCGGACATCAAGTTCCCGACCTGGCGCCTGCTCAAGCAGGACTTCCTGACCATCGGTCGCATCAACGATGCGGGCGGCGGCATGCTCAAGGTCGAGTACGAGCTGTGGGACGTGAACAAGCAGCAGAGCCTGCTTGCCCAGTCGTTCACCGCCCCGGCGGGTGACCTGCGTGGCGTTGCCCACCAGATCGCTGACCAGATCTACGAGAAGATCACCGGCGTCCGTGGCGCCTTCTGGACCCGCATCGCCTACATCACGGCGGTGGGTACCGGTAACAACGCGACCTATTCGCTGATCGTCGCGGACTCGGACGGCTTCAACCCGCAGACCGTGGCCCGTTCGCGCGAGTCGCTCCTGTCACCGTCCTGGTCGCCGGACGGCAACAAGATTGCCTACGTCTCGTTCGAAAGCGGCAACTCGGCCGTATACGTACAGAACATCTCCACCGGTTCGCGCAGCCTGATCGCCGCCCATCCGCGCGGCATCAACAGCGCACCGGCCTGGTCGCCGGATGGCAGCAAGCTTGCCGTGAGCCTCTCCTACGTGGGTAACCCCGAGATCTTCGTGATCGACGTGGCCAGCCACGCCGAGACGCGCCTGACCAACAACTTCTCGATCGACACCGAGCCGACGTTCACGCCGGACGGCCAGAGCATCCTGTTTACGTCGGATCGCTCGGGCAAGCCGCAGATCTACCAGATGTCAGCATCGGGTGGTGCGGCCACGCGCGTCACCTTCCAGGGCGGCTTCAACGCCAGCGCCTCGGTGAGCTTCGACGGCAAGCAGATTGCGATGGTGCAGGGCAACGGGAACGTGTATCGTATCGCTATCATGGACCGCAGTCTGGGCGGGCAGGTGCGCTTCGTTTCCCCGGGTAACGTGGACGATTCGCCCAGCTTCGCGCCAAATGCCAGCATGCTGCTTTATGCGGCATCGCAGGGTACGCGAGGTGTCCTGTATGCGGTTTCGGCAGACGGCCTGGTACGCCAGCGTCTCGTCCTTGCGGACGGTGACGTGCGCGAGCCGTCCTGGGGACCCTATAGACAGCGTTGATGGCGCGCCCGTTTCGGGCCGCGACATCGGCAAAGTCCAGGGAAGGGGCGCGGGTGTTCCGCGCCTTTTCTGCGGACGCAAGGTTAACCGGCAGTTGCTTTAAAGGCAGTCGCCGGAACGAAGACGCAGGGTGCGGGACAGCACCCCGTCGGCGTAGATGTAAGTAGAAAAACAGCCGGACAACCGGCGGTGCCTGTCCCGAAACCGTATATCGACTGTCGGAACTCAACTGTTGAAGGAACGTCCCATGAATAAGACCGTTAGCGTCACCCTGGCCGCCCTGCTTTGCGTGGGCGCGGTCGCCTGTAACAAGAAGACTGTGAAGCCTGTGACGCCGCCCCCGGCTGAGCCGGTTGCACAGACCACGGCCCCCACCAACGACGGCAAGTACCAGCCGTCGGATCTCGATACCGATGCCTGCCTCCGTCAGCGCGTTGTGTACTTCGATTTCGACAAGAACGATGTGAAGCCGGAATTCCAGCAGATCATCGCTTGCCACGCCAAGTACCTGCAGGACCGTCCGCAGTCGGCTATGACCCTCGAGGGCAACACCGACGAGCGCGGTACGCGTGAGTACAACCTCGGCCTCGGCGAGCGTCGCGGCAATGCCGTTTCCAGCGCCCTCCAGGCTGCTGGTGGTTCGGCTGGCCAGGTCAACGTCACGAGCTACGGTAAGGAAAAGCCGACCTGCCGTGAGCACAACGATGATTGCTGGTCCAAGAACCGTCGCGTTGAGATCGTCTACACCGCGAAGTAAGTAATGAAGAAGCTTCTGGCTAACCGTTTTATGGCCAGGCTTGGCGTGGCGGGCGCAATTGCGTCCGCCACGCTTTTTGGTCTGCCCGTCCACGCGCAGGACTCCCGCTTGAGTCTCGCCGACCGTGTGTCGCGCCTCGAGCAGCAGTCCCAGAAGGACGCCGGTACGACCCCGCTGGTCAATCAGGTCAACGATCTCCAGCAGCAGCTTTCGCAGTTGCAGGGTCAGATCGAAGAGCTGCAGCACCAGAACCAGCAACTCCAGGATTCCCAGAAGGCGCAGTACGCGGATGTCGATTCGCGGCTGGGTCGTCTTGAAAAGGGTGGAGCAGCGCAGGCCCCGTCGCCCGCCGCGTCCCCCAATGCACCCCAGGCTCCCGCGCCCACGCCTACGGCAGTCGCTCCGGCGGCAGGCCAGCAGGCAGCGCCCGCGACCGCGCCGACGGCCGCGGCCAGCGCCACCGAACAGGCTGCGTACGACGCTGCGTTCAAGTCGCTACGTGCGGGTGACTACGTCACCGCTTCGCGCGGGTTTCGCGACTTCCTGACCAAGTATCCGGACAGCCCGCTCGCGCCCAACGCTTATTACTGGCTGGGCGAGTCGTACTACGTGACCATGAACTATCCGGTGGCGATCGAAGCCTTCCAGCGACTGGTCAAGCAGTATCCGCAGAGCGACAAAGTCTCCGATGGCCTGCTCAAGGTCGGCTATTGCCAGATCGAGCTGAAGCAGCAGGACGCAGCCATCGCGACCCTGAAACAGGTCTCGGCCAAGTATCCGGGTTCCAAGGCCGCTGGCCTCGCACAGGAACGCCTGCGTCGTCTGCAGCGCCAGACGGCCAACTGATCCCATGAACGGTAACACCGCAACTCTGGCGGACTTCCCGCCGGGCGCGCCCGTCGCGGAACGACTGCGGATCACCGAGATCTTCCACTCCGTGCAGGGCGAGGCCGATGCGATCGGCTGGCCGACCGTCTTCGTGCGCCTCACCGGCTGCCCGCTGCGCTGTGTCTGGTGCGACACCGAATATTCGTTCCACGGCGGCCAGTGGCATGACATCGACGCCATCGTCGAGCATGTCGCCAGCTTTGGCGCTAAACACGTCTGCGTCACCGGCGGTGAGCCGCTGGCGCAGAAGCGCTGCCTGATCCTGCTGCGTAAGCTGTGCGACGCCGGTCACGAGGTGTCGCTCGAGACCTCGGGCGCGCTGGATGTCTCCGGCGTCGATCCGCGCGTCCGCAAGGTGATGGATCTCAAGGCGCCGGACTCCGGCGAGTGTGCACGTAACCTGTGGTCCAACCTCGACCACCTGCTGCCGCACGACCAGGTCAAGTTCGTCATCGCCAGCCGCGGCGACTTCGAATGGTCGCGAGACGTCGTCCGCGAGCACGCACTGGACCAACGCGTGATGCCGCTCTTTTCACCGGTGTGGTCGAAGGTTCAGCCTCGTGAGCTGGCCGAGTGGATCCTCGCCGAACGCCTGCCGGTACGATTCCAGTTGCAGTTGCACAAGCTGCTATGGAACGACGCGGCTGGCCACTGACAACATCAAGGTAGTGCCATGAACGCTTCGAACCCCTCCCGCAAGGCCGTCATCCTCGTGTCGGGTGGCATGGATTCCGCCGTCACGATCGCCATGGCACGCGAGCAGGGCTTCGAGGTGTACGCACTGAGCGTGGCCTATGGCCAGCGCCACAGCTCGGAGCTCGAGGCGTCGGAGCGCGTCGCCACGATGCTTGGCGCGGTCACGCACAAGACCGTGCACGTGGACCTGCGCAGCATCGGCGGCTCGGCGCTCACCGCCGACATCGACGTGCCGGAAGACGGCGGGACGGGCATCCCCGTGACCTACGTACCGGCGCGCAACACCATCATGCTGTCCATCGCGCTGGGTTGGGCCGAAGTGCTGGGATCGAGCGATATTTTTTGCGGCGTCAACGCCGTCGACTATTCCGGCTACCCGGATTGCCGTCCTGCCTTCATCGAATCCTTCCAGTCGTTGGCCAACGTCGCCACCAAGGCTGGCGTCGAAGGCGCCGGCATCCGTATCCATGCGCCACTGATGGAGATGGGCAAGGGCGATATCGTCCGCGAGGGCATGCGCCTGGGAGTCGATTTCGCCGCCACAGTGAGCTGCTATCAGGCCGATGCCCAGGGCCGCGCCTGCGGTCATTGCGATGCCTGCCGCCTCCGCGCGGAGGGCTTCGCCAAGGCTGGCGTACCGGACCCAACGCACTACGCCTGAGCCGTTATTGCGGGCCGATCGTCCCGTTGGTATGGTCTTCGGTGGCGAGCAGGAGCACCTTGCCGTCGCGCTTGACCAGGGTATCCACACGCGTGCCGTGGACGTTCATCAGGCGACCGCCAAGCAGGCTGTACTGGTAGGTCACGTGAACGGTTGCGCTGCGATGGTCGGCGGCATAGGTCGGGTCGGTGAGGTTCGTGCTGTAAGCGATGTCGGCCTTCCGACCCAGACGCTTCTCGACGTTCTCGAGCATGTCGGAGAACTTCTTCATGTTGTCGCAGAATTCGGACTTTCCGATCGTCCTTTGTGGGACGGCCATGCCATTGATCACTCCTGACGACGAGCCGCGGAATTCGTCGGCCAGAAGCGCACAGGATGCGTCTGTATAGTGGTGCCCTGTCGTTTCCGCATCCGTCTGGTAGAACGCTTCGATGCCGCTGCCCGACAGCTTCTTCGTCTGTAGATAGCCCCACGCGCACGCGGCCAGCAAGGCGGCGCCAAGCAGATAACCCTTCATCCCGATCCCCCTGATTGCCACCCTCCGTGGCCGGGACGATTCTAGCTCGAATAACTCAGCCGGCCGAAGCGCGCAGCAAGGGCCCGATGGTTTGCTGAACGATCCACCAGAAGCCGCCCAGTGTGCCCGCCAGGCCGGCCGCCAAAACCCCGACGGCGCATCCGAGGACCCATGACTTTGTGGCGGTGTGACTGAGACGTTCTTCGACAACGGCGAGGCGGCGACGGACCTCAGTGACTTGGTCGTCGACGAAGCCCACCCTCCCTGTCAGATCGCGGACGGTGGTCGATAAGTGGCTCAGGCGCTCGTTCGACACGGCAAGCCACTCGCGAAGCGACCCTGCGTTCGAGGCATCCTCTGAGGGGAGGCTCGACGGAGCCCCGAGCCGGAGATCGTCGTCGTGTTTCGTGGTGTAGGGGCGCATGTCGACTCCCGCTTAGTGAAGAGGAGTCAACGGTACCGCCCGGCAGGCGGCGAAAACATGAGAATCCTGACCAGTTTTTCGTCAGAGAAGAACGCGTTGCGCGTCAGACGTCGCATATCCCGTTGCGATTACGGGTTGTCAGTCTCTTCCAGCATGGACGCTCGCCCGCACAGAGAAGTGAGAAGAAAGCCTGTGGCTAGCCCTATCGCACCGAAGAAGAAAGAGGCCACGGGCATCGAAAATATGCCTCCAACATAGAACATGTAGAAGCGCTCTGCCTTGCTGACGCTTGTGGCGACTTCGCGGGGCGGTCGGGTTTGCTGAAGTGGTCCTTCGAATGGTTCAGCCTGTTTGAATTTGGTGAGATAAGTCGGTAGGTCAAACGCGTGCACCGATCTGATCTCGTCAGCCGGCAGGAGGATGTCGAATTCCTCGATCGATCGTTGGGCCGGGTCGGCCGAGCCAGTATGAAGCCACGTGTAATCCGTCACGGGTTCAAAGCTTTGCTTATCGTCCCGGTAGCCGGAGAGGAAAGGCTCGATTCGTACCCATTCCCTCTCGCCACGCGTGGTTGAGGTGTCGATCGCGAATCCGACGTACACCTTCGAGGAGGCCATTGTGAGCATCACGGGAAGTTGCTTCGACGTGGTCGCCCAGAGGAATTCCTCAAGTTCGCTAAGGCAGCTCAGTCGCATGAGGAGCGCAGCCCGCAACGTACGGCACGCCACCAGCGGAATATTGAGCATCCACGCCAGCAAGAATGCTGTCGGGACGGAGACCAGTGCTATGGAGCCAAGCGACTGCGCGGCCGGCTCAGCACCGAACGCCTTCAGCAATCTTGCCAGGCAGTCGCGAGCAAATGTCCCGACACGGGGTAGCTGCTCGATCTCATGAAGCGCGAGGCCGCTAAATGCGGCAACGGCAAGCGCGGTGACAACCACAAGGAAATACAGAGCGTGCCCGTCGCTTCGAAATACGTGCGGCCGCCAGATTAGGCTTCGCCGTGCGGCGATGTACCCAGCAGCGAGTACGAGCAACGCGAACGCGGCGTTATTCATCCTTGATCCTCAAACACAAAGAAGGGGCCAGTACCCCTTCCTTATTCCGTTATGCAGGCTTCTTCCTGGAATGAAGCTGGCGCGAAAGCTCAACAAGAGCATCGACCTGTCGTCTGTATCCAGCGGATTGGTGGAGTTTTTCCCTATCGACAGCCATGCCTCCGTCCTTCGCAGTTCTGAAGGTCGCAAAAGGACCAGAGCTATCGCGTTTCGAAATTGGCTTCGTAGACATTGACGTACCTCCGCCTTTCCCTGTCAGGCCAAATATTAGCCCATGTTCCTTCATCGGCGGGACGGGCCAGCTCAGGCTTCTTCTCGTTGGAGCGTCAGGTATATGCCCTGCCTGAACGTGACTCACTGGCGCGAATGGTGGGTCGTGCCGGATTCGAACCGGCGACCTACGGATTAAAAGTCCGCTGCTCTACCAACTGAGCTAACGACCCATGCGCGGGAAGCCGGCTAGTTTAGTGGCCGCATGGGGGGCGGCACAACCCGAGCGGCGTGGCGGTTCAGGTCGTGGCGACAATGGCCTCGACGTCACGTCCCGCCTGACGCCAGGCGCCGATGCCCCCGGTAAGCGGACGGACGTTGGAAAAACCCAGCTTGCTCAGGCGCTCCGCCACCTTGGCCGCCGAGACTTCGTTCGGGCAGGAGCAGTAAATCACCACCGAGGTGTGCCGGGGCAGGGTCGCCAGTGCGGCATCCGCCGTGGCCAGGTCGAACAGGCGCGAGCCTGGGATGACGAACGGATCGTCGCGGCGGCTGAGGGTCGAGCGCACATCGACAATCAGGGCGCCGGGCTCGTTGGCGAGCAGGACGGAGAGTTCGTCGACGGAAATTCGGCTTTTGCGCAACTGTGCGATGAGCAGGGCACGACGGCTGTAGCGAAAGCCGATCCATAGCAACAGTCCGATCAGGGCGAGCGCCGCCATACCGAGACCGAATTGCTTTAGGGTGGCCAGCACGGCGTCGATCTGGCGGTAAAACAGCATGCCGATCGATAAGCCGACGGAAATCCACAACGCCGCGCCAAGCAGGTCATAGAGGGTGAAGCGGGAGAATCGGGTATCGCCGGCGCCGGCGATCGGAATGGCGACGAGGGAGAGCCCGGGAATGAACCGCGACACCAGCAGCAGCTTGACCCCGCGCTTCTCGAAAAAACCGCTGGCGCGGCGTACGCAGGTGTCGGGGGAAAGCGAAATACGGCACAAGCCATCGAGTACGCGGTAGCCGAACCGACGCCCGGTCAGGAACCACGCTGCGTCGCCGGCGAAGGCGCCTGCAAGGGCACCGAGGAACGTCGCCAGGATAAGGACGGGGTCGCGTGCGGCGACCAGTGTACTGCCCACCACGATCAGGGTAGGCATCGCCGGCACGGGAAGGCCGATCGCCCCCGCGAACACACCGATGAACGCCACCACCGGCGCCGTATCAGACCAATTGACGCTCGACACGACAGTGATCCTCGGAAAGGTCTGTGTACTTCCGTAACGATACGCCGGTCGGGTCGCCGCCGACAGATGGCTGTCGATCAAAGGGCCGGATGGCGGCTCAGTGTGGGAGCTGTTCGCGAGGGAACGCCGACAGAAGCGCCCTCGAGCTGTACCCAGAAAAGCGTTCCCCGCCCGGGGCGGGAGCGGACCCCGATGCTGCCTCCGAGGGTGTCGACGATGCGCCTGGCCACGGCCAGCGCGATGCCGTAGCCGGCGTGGCCGGGAAGTCGGGTGAACTCTTCGAACACGCGCTCCTGCTGGATGGGTTCCAGGCCCATGCCGTTATCCCGGACCTCCAGTCGTACGGCATCGCCACGGCGTCGCGCGGCAACCAGTACGCGGCCGTTCGGCGTGCTGATGACGGCATTCGCCACCAGGCGATGAAGCAGTTCACCCAGCAGAGCCGGATCGCCGTGGAGGGGCAGGCGGCCCCCACGCCAATGCACGTCGACACCGAGGCGGCTGGCGTCTTCGTCGATGGCTGCCCGCTCTCGCACGAAAAGATCCGATGCAATGAGGTCGATGGCGTGGGGCTCCACGGCGCCCGCATCGAAGCGTGCCATGGCAAGCAAGCCGTCGAGAAGTTCGTTGAGCCGCGTAAGGCTTGTGCGCATCTGGCCGAGCACCGCGCGCTGCCGCAGATCCTCGCCCGGCTGCATACCAGCGACGAACAAGGCGAGTGCCTGTAGCGGCTGGCGGAAGTGGTCGCCGACCTGCTCGATGAAGCGCGTGTGTCGCGCGATATCCTGCAACCGCTGGCGCAGCGCGTCGGACATGGCCATGTCGTGGCGTCGCCGCAGGTCGACCAATTCGTCGAGCAGTGCGTCGATGGCGGCAAGTTCGCCAACGCCGCCTGCCATTGGCTTCGCCTGGCGCGGATGGAGGAAGGCGTCGATACGATCGCGCATGCCTTCGATGGGTTCGATGACATCGCGTTCCAGCGCCCGCCGCGTGAACAGGAACACCGCAAGCACCCCACAGCACAGCAACAACGTCATGAAAGCAGCGGCGGCGCGCCGCTCGTGCAGGGAGGTCGCATCGGAAACCGTTTCGAGTTCACCTAGTGGCGTATTGAGGCGGACGCGCAACGCACGTCCGGAAGGTACGTGTCGTCCGCTGTCGATGACCAGGTCCGGCGCGTCGTCACGGCGAAGCGTGAGGCTTTCGGTAGGCGCGCTGCGTGAAAGCGCGCGCGTCAGTGCATAGCGAACGGCTTCGTCGTTCGTCGCGGCGTCCATGGATGCGCCCAGCCGGATGGCCTGGATGCGTGCGACCGTTCGCGCTTCGCCGGAGAGCGCCCGCATGTGCAGTACGCCAAGCGATCCGGCCAACGCGAGCGCAACCAGCGTCATCGGCAGCAATCCGCGAAGGATCAGCTGTCGATGCAGGGGCGCGGGCCTTGCGGGCGGATGCGGCGACGCGTTCATGACAACGAATCTATGAAACGCGCGTTCGATGCGCGATAGACAAGGGGACCTAGGCTGCCCGTCTATACCTTATGGCCTAAGCCCGTTGGACGGCTATTTGCCGTCGAGTTGCTTCACGACCGCATCGTGGTCGACCTTGATCTTCTGGAAGCGCGCCTCACGCGCGGCTTCGCTGACCCACTGCGCACTGGTGGCGCGGCGCTTCTCCAGCGAATATTCGATATCGACGAAGGGCACGAGCACGGCGTTATCAGCCCGCGCGAATCCGCTGATGTCGTGGATGAGCTTCAGGTTCGCTTCTTCGCGCGAACCCTCCTTGCCCTTGCCGTAGCTGGTAATGAAGGTGGCCACGCGCTCGCGTAACGCAAGCGGAAGGTCGTTACGGATCACGATCACCGCATGGGGAATAAGCGAGGACTTCCAAAGCACGCGCAGGCGCGCGTACTGGTCGGGAAAATGTTGCTTGAAGCGTTCCAGGTCAGCCGTGTTGTTGGTGGCGACGTCCACTTCGCCGTTGGCAACGGCCAACGCATTGTTCTGGTGGTTGTCGATGTGCACGCTGGCGAAGAAGGTGTCGGAGTCCACGTTCCGTGCCGCGAACAACTGGGTTTCCGGAACGAGATAGCCGGACACCGAAAGCGCTTCGCCGCGGGCGAAGCGCCATTTACCCGGCTTGGCGAACAGCTGGTCGACCGTCCGTAGCCGCGAGTCCGCTGCCACGAGCACCACGGCGTAATAGCCTTTCGAGCCATCGCCGCGGGTCAGCTGCCCGATCACCTGCATGTTTTGCCCGGTGACGGCGTCCAGGGCGAGCCGCCCGGAGAGGAAGGCGATATCCACCCTCTGCTCGCTGATGGCCTGAGCGATGCCTTCGTAGGTCGTGACGGAGACCGCGCGGACGGGGCGGGCGAGCGCCTTGCTCAAGTCGTCGAGCATGGGGCGCCACGCCTCCAGCGACTCGGCGGGACCCCCGATGGGAAGAATGCCGAAGGTGAGCGGGGCATTCGGATCGACATCACCCTGCGCGGGACCGGCCGCCACGGCGGGACCCGAGCAAAGGACGCACGCCAGCCATGCGCAGAACCACGCGCGCACCCAGCCTCTCGCCGCGCTCTTCACGCCTGCCCGCATCGCGCCTGCCTCGCGTGGATGGTGTTTTAGCTAGTCGCCCAGGTGCTGTGCGGCAACCAGTGCCTCCAATCGGTTCCGCACATGTAGCGCACGGAAGATCGCGGCAAGGTGAATCTTGACGGTGCCTTCGCTGATGCCCAACTCGCGGGCGATCAGCTTGTTCGGCCGGCCCTTGGCCAATAGCTTGAGTACGTCGATCTGGCGTTCGGTGAGGACCGTGGCCAGGCGCTCCTTGGTCGTCAGTCCATCGCTGCCGTTGGCCTTGGAAAAGAACGGAACGGGAATGCTCGATACGGCGGCATCCATAGCTTCCGGTGGTACGTAGATACCGCCGGAGACAGCCAGACGCACGGCGTTCAGGACGACGTCCGGACTCGAGGTCTTCACGATGTAACCCTGCACGCCAAGTTCGAGCATATGGCGAATCGCAGCGGGGTCGCTGTTTCCGGACAAGACAAGGACAGCACGCTTGCGCGCAGTACGGGTCCCGATCAAGTCGGCGGCGAGGCGGCGTTCGTCATCGGTCAGATCCGGGCTTTCGCTGTCCTGGCTGGTGACCTTGTCGTTGGCGTCGGCGAGTTTCTCCAACGCCCTTTGAATATGTTCGACGCCGTTGGCGTCCGGCATGCCTATGTCGATCAGGGCGACATCGGGGAGGGGCAGGCGATCGAGTTGCGCATAGAGATCAGCGACCGTCTGGGCCTCGACAAACTCGACGTCCTCACCCAATTCCCTCAACTTGAGCTTGACGCCGTCGATGATGAACCGGTGATCGTCCGCGATCAGAACACGCATGCCTTTCCTCCGCCCGCACTACCGCGAGCATCCCCGTTCTTGGAAACATAGCCCTCCGGGCGCCTCGCGGCAAGCCAGCCATCTGGCTCAGACGGGTGCATGATGGACGGTCCAGGCCGAAACCATGACATCGTGCAGGCGTTCGGGCGAAACGGGCTTGTAGAGAACCTGCGTGGTGGTCTGGTCGACGTTGCGCAGGAAGTCCCCGCGGGTTTCGCCGGTGATCAGCACGCGGGCAAACGGTGGTGGGTCGCCGGGCCGGCGGCGATAATAGCGATCGAGCAGGTCGATGACGTCCAGGCCGGTGCCCTCGCGGAGCCGCAGGTCGGAAATCACGATATCCGGCGGCTGTATCCACTGGTGCACCGCCTCCATGGCCTGCTGCGCATCTTCGGCAGTCATCACCTCGCAGCCCCAGCTGCCCAGCAGAAAACTGATCCCTGCAAGGATGCTCGGCTCGTCGTCGATCACCAGGACGCGCATGCCGACGACATCCCGCGGCGCGGGCCTGCCCGGCGTCGCCGCGACCGGTGCCTCGATCTTCCCTGGCTGGACCTCCGGCAGCGTGATCGAGAACACGCTGCCCTTGCCCGGCTGCGAGCGCACCATGGCGCGCGTGCCAAGCAGGCCCGCCAGGCGCTGCACCGTGGACAGGCCCAGCCCCAGTCCGCGCCGCGTGCTCTCGGGACGTCCGGCTTCCGGGCCGCTCTCGACCCGGTAGAACTCGTCGAAAATGTGCTGGAGATGCTCCGGGCCGATACCCAGGCCCGTATCCCACACGTCTACGCGGACCGTGCCATCGGGACGCCGGCGTGCACCCACCAACACACCACCGCAGCGGGTATAACGCAGCGCATTGCTGACCAGGTTGTTGAGGATGCGCGCGACCATGGTGCGGTCACAGCGTACCCAGAGACCGGTGGTCCGCACGACCAGACGCAGTTCGTGCTGTTCGGCCACCATGCGGAAATTCACGCTGACCTCTTCAAAGACCTCGTCCAGCGGAACATCGCGGAGCACGGCCGGCATGGCACCGGTCTCCAGGCGAGAGAGGTCGAGCAGCTCGCTGAACAGGTGGTCCAGCGCTTCCACGCACTCCTGGATGTGGGCGATACGATTGAGCCGTACCGGGTCGTACTCGTCCACGGCGAGGCCGGAGGAAAACAGGGTGAGCGCGTAGAGTGGCTGGCGCAGGTCATGCGATGCGGCGGCAAGAAAGCGCGCCTTCGCCACGCTGGCGGCCTCGAGTGCGGCGTTCTTCCGGGCGAGTTCTTCCGTGGCCATGGCGATCTCGCGTTCCATCCCGATCTGCGCATGCAGCAGCTGCGAGGCAGCGCCGTTGAAGCCTCGCTGGAGGTCACCGATCTCGGTATCGTCGGTGACCGGGACCACCACGGTGCGGTCGCCCAGGCCGAGTTGGCGAACCGCAATGGCGAGATTGCGCAGCGGTGCACTCAGCCAGCGCGCCGTGGACCAACCGATCATCACCGCGATGAACAGGCTGAGCGCCAGCCAGAGGAGGGCGTTGTTTACGCTGGTTCGTTGCGCGGCGATAGCGTCCTCGACGCTGACATCGACCGTGACCGAGCCGACGACGCGATGACTTGTCGGGTCCAGCACCTCGCGCGACACGGTGAGATTGTCATCGTCGTCGATGGTTCCGTTCACACGGTCCGCAATGATCTCGCCATCGCGGTCGCTGATGCGAACCCGTGCTACCTGGGGCAGCTGGACGATCGATTGGGAAATATGCGAAATCTCGCGCCGCTCGCCGTTGCGCAGGGCTTCGCCGGAGACACTGGCGGCCTGTTGGGCAATGGCGTCGGCCGTGGAGCGGCCCATCTCGTGGAGGGTATCCATCTGATGGCGGGTGAGCAGGGTAACCAGCAGGACCGCACTGATGGCGGTGGGTACGAGCGCGACACACGTCAGCCGCTGCACAAGTGAAGTGCGGCGCCAGACCCGTTCCAGCCACGTAACCGATACGTCGCGCATCTGTCTCCCCTTGCGTGCCCCTCCCGGGCGACGCGAGGCTACAGCCTAACGCAGTTCAACGCGGCTGGCGTCAGCGGTGGGGACGGCGCCGACGCCGGTCGCGAAGCCTCTTTATCGCCAGCGGAAGCACGCTCAGGGCAGCGAACGCGGCCAGCGGGAACAGGATCCTGCCGTCGAGAAGTCGCGCCAGGGTGAATGGTGCGCTGCCGCCGAACGTGTCGCCGAGACCGGCCCCGACCGCGGTTTCGGCCACGAGGGACACTGTCCCGCCCAGCCAGGTGGCGCCCAGGAACAGCCATAGCGGGCAGCGCAACCAGGCCAGAGCCACCGTCATGGCGCCCAGCGGCACGACGGGAATGAAGCGCAGGGCGAGGGTGTAACTGACCGGATGCGCGGAGAACCCGGTACGCATGCGCGTCGCAAGTTCCGGTGGCTGGCGGCCACCCGCGCCAAACGCATAGCGACTGGCAAGGAAGAGAAGGAGTGAGCCGAGCACGAGGGCGACGGACGACAGGGCCGTGCCTTCGACGATGCCGAACAGCAAGCCACCTGCGAGGATGATGACGATCGTTCCTGGCACGCCCGTGGAAATGGCCAGGGTAAGCAGACCCGTATAGGCCAGCCGCGACATGACGGGATGCTCGGCGATCGCGCCGCGCAAGGCACCCTCTTCGGCGAGTAGCCGGGTCGGGTGGAAGCGGTCGAGCGCGCCGCTACCGAGCATCACCGCGCCAGCGACCAGCAGCAGCAAAAGCGGCAGCGCGGCACGCCAGCGACTCATCCGGGAAGGACCGGCTTCAATAGCTGGCGCCCGATTCGCCGTAGCGGCGGAGCACGTCCCGTGCCTCGTCCCGGCAGATGTCGCGGCGCACGGCAATGCCGCGACGCTCGAGCTCGCCGATCCAGTCGGCGGGCAGGGGGCCTTCGTCGAACGGCGTGAGCTCCTCGACATCTTCCGAGCGTGCGCCGATAAGCAGCTCGTCCACGCCCGCCCACACCGTGGCGCCGTAGCACTGGCAGCAAGGCTGCGAACTGGTGGCGAGGACGAACCGGCTGCCGTCTTCATTGAGGCGGAAGCGCTGCAGGCGTTGCTGCGCGGTCATGTACGCCATCATTTCCGCGTGGGCCACCGAACAGGCATGAGGCACCACGCGATTCACCCCCACGGCGACGATCCGGTCGTTGCCGTCGAACACCACGGCGCCGAAGGGACCGCCCGTCGCGAGGTCGATGTTGCGTCCGGATAGCTCGATGGCCAGGCCGACCTTGGCCTCGTCACCCGCATACGTGGCCGAGGTGTCCACGGCTTCATGGACCCAGGCGGGCAGGGTGAGATGGACCTGTGCGTACAGCATCAGGCCTGCTTCGCCCAGGAGTCGCGCAGCGTCACGACGCGGTTGAACACGGGCGTGCCGGCCGTGTGGTCGTGCATGTCGGCGACGAAGTAGCCGAGACGTTCGAACTGAAGCCGGTCCTCGCGCGCGGCGCCCGCGGCGGCCGGCTCCACGTAACCGTGGACGACGCGGCGCGAATGCGGGTTGATGTGGTCCTTGTAGGTCTTGCCGTCGCTGTCGTCGTCCGGGTCCGCGGCGTCGAACAGGCGGTCGTACAGGCGCACGATGGCGGGCACGGCGTCACGCGCACTGACCCAGTGAATGGTGCCCTTGATCTTGCGATCGGCACCCGGCATGCCGGTCCGGCTTTCGAGGTCGAGGGTGCAGCGCAGCTCGGTGATCTCGCCGTTCGCGTCCTTGACGACCTCGTCGCACTTGACGATCCCGACACCGCGCAGGCGCACTTCCCCCTCCGGCTTGAGGCGATGAAAGCCCTTCGGCGGCACTTCCGCGAAGTCCTCGCGTTCGATCCACAGCTCGGGCGAGAACGGAACGCTGCGTGTGCCGAAGCTCTCGTCCTTCGGATGGTTCGGGAAGGTGAGCTGCTCGTGGTGGGTCGCGTCGAGGTTGGTGATGACGAGCTTCACCGGGTCGATCACGGCAAGGCGGCGCGGCGCGACGGCGTCGAGATCCTCACGCACGGCGCCTTCGAGGACACTCATGTCGATCGTGCTGTTCTGCTTGCTGACACCGACGCGTTCCCAGAAGAGGCGGATGCCGGCGGCGGTGAAGCCCCGCCGGCGCACGCCGGCGATCGTCGGCATGCGCGGGTCGTCCCAGCCGTCGACGAGGTTTTCGGACACCAGGGTGATCAGCTTGCGCTTGCTCATCACCGTGTAGTTGAGGTTGCCGCGCGAGAACTCGATCTGGCGGGGTTTGCTGGGCGAGGTCGGCAGGCCGGCGTCGACCAGGGGCTGCCACAGTTCCGGATCGTGCGCGAGGTCGACCTTATCCACGCACCAGTCGTACAAGGGGCGATGGTCTTCGAATTCCAGCGTGCAGAGCGAATGGGTGATGCCTTCGAGCGCGTCCGAGAGCGAATGCGCGAAGTCGTACATCGGATAGATGGGCCATGCGTCGCCGGTGTTCTGGTGATGCACCTTGCGCACGCGGTACAGCGCCGGATCGCGCAGGTTGATGTTGCCCGCGGTCATGTCGATCTTCGCGCGGAGCGTCTTGCTGCCGTCGGCGAACTCACCCGCACGCATGCGCTGGAACAGGTCGAGGTTCTCCTCGACGCTGCGATCGCGGTAGGGCGAATTCCGGCCCGGCTCGGTCAGGGTGCCGCGGTACTCGCGCACTTCCTCGGCCGAGAGATCGTCCACATAGGCTACGCCCAGGCGGATCAGCTTGAGCGCCGAACGATAGAACACTTCGAAGTAGTCCGAGGCGTGGCGCAGCTCGGCCCACTCGAAGCCGAGCCATTTCACATCGCGCTGGATGGCATCGACGTACTCGACGTCTTCCTTCGACGGGTTGGTGTCGTCGAAGCGAAGGTTGCAGGTGCCGGCGAACTCGGTCGCGAGTCCGTAGTTCAGGCAGATGGACTTGGCGTGACCCAGGTGCAGATAGCCGTTGGGCTCAGGCGGGAAGCGGGTGTGGATCACCGTGTGCTTGCCGGAAGCCAGGTCCTCGCGGACGATCTGGCCGATGAAGTGCTGCTGCAGGACGGGCGTTTCGGTCGACATCGCAAAGGACTCGGAGGATGGGCACGGCAAACATCCGAGTTTACCTTAGGCGCGTAGCGCTTGCCGCCGGGCGGCCGCGCGGGTAGCTTCCTACCATGCGTATCGCCTATCACGCCGAATCCCTGATTGACGCCCATCTGGTTAAGAATGCACTCGAGCAGGCGGAGATTCCCGCCTTCATCGCGGGTGAATTTCTGACCGGTGCGGTCGGGCAGCTTCCTGCGCGGGACTTCCTCGCCGTCATGGTGCCCGAGGCGGCCGCGGAAGCGGCCGAGGCGATCGTCCGCGTCATCGACGGTCAACTTGCCGAGGCGCGAATCGCCGCGGCCTCCGACGACGATTTCGGCGCCGCCACCTTTCCGGCCTGAGCGCCGCGACACTTTCCAGGATCAATGCCATGCAGGCCCATGTTTCCAAGGCCATCACCGACCTTGTCCGCGACGTGCCCGACTTCCCGCGTCCGGGCATCATGTTCAAGGACATCACCCCCATGCTCGCCGACGCCGCGGCGTTCAGCGCCTGCATCGATGCGCTGTGCGCCCCATGGCACGGGCTAGGGATCGGCGCCGTCTGCGGTATCGAGTCGCGCGGCTTCATTTTCGGCGCGGCCATGGCGCGCGCGCTCAACGCCGGCTTCGTTCCGCTGCGCAAGGCCGGCAAGCTGCCGCCGCCGGTCGTGGGCGTCGATTATGGGCTGGAGTACGGCCACGACCGTCTGGAGATCGGCACCCAGGCCCTGTTGCCCGGCGAACGGGTCATCGTGGTCGATGACGTGCTGGCAACGGGCGGAACACTCGAGGCGGGTCGTCGCCTGGTCGAGAGGCTGGGCGCCGAAGTGGTCGGCGCCAGCGTCGTCATCGAACTCGCCGGCCTCCACGGCCGCTCGAAGTGGTCCGGTCCGGCCCCTCTCCACGCCCTGATCGGCGGCTGAGATCGGTGGCTGGCCTCAGTGGCCGGCTTCGTGGATGTCTTCGACGAGGACGATCTCGCAGCCGCCTGCGCCGGTGTCTTCGCGGGTGAGCGAGGTGTCCCAGTGCCAGCCGTCGTCGCGTTTGACGTCGACGAGGAAACCCTCGAAGTGGATCACTTCCCCCGGGCGCACATTGCCAAGCTCCCGGGCCACCGTGTCGTTGGCCGGGATCATGTGCATGTTGGCACTGGAGTCCTCGATCTCGTGCCGCGGGATCGGAAAGGTATCCGTGTACCAGAAGTAGAAGCGGTTGGACTGCGAAATCCTGATCTTGTCGAGCACCGCGGTATCCGACATCCGGCCCCAGCCCAGGGCCAGGTCGGTGGGAGCGATCGGCGCCAGATCGTCCAGCTGGTAGTCCTCGCGCGAGAGCACGCGGCCCGTCATGGCGAACTTCGCGCGAGGTTCCAGCGAGAAGCGGCCGCGCGCCAGCTGTGGCCCGGCGCCCAGATCCTGCTGGCTGGGTACCGTGCCCGCGACGATACCCGCCGCCGCATGCATGGGCCGCTTATGCCACCACGTGTACGCGCCCAGTCCGCAGAGCAGGAGCAGGACGATTAGCCAGACGCGCATGTATCAGGAAACCGTCAGGAGGATGGAAGGGCAACGGTTGGCGCGCCTTCCGGTTGACGTGTGGCGCATTCCCGGGCGTTGAACAGTTCGGCCGGAACGTCGCGGATCACCTCCGCGAGGGCGGTGAAGAACGGCGTCATGGCCGAGCTCTTGCGCCAGACCATCGCAATGCGACGGCTTGGCGCCGGGCTTTCGAACTCGATCAGTCGCACATTGCCCGACTGCGCCACGGGCGGCTTCACGGCGAGGATCGGCATCAGCGTGATGCCGACGTTGGCGGAAACCATCTGGCGTAGCGTCTCCAGGCTGGTGGCGCGGAAGCCGGTCTTCTCGCCCGCACCCGCCAGGTGGCAGACCTCGAGGGCCTGGTCGCGCAGGCAGTGGCCGTCTTCGAGCAGAAGCAGGTTCTGGTCGGCGAGGTCTTCCATCTTCAGGGATTGCCGCCCCGCGAGGGGGTGGTTGTCCGGCACGGCCAGCACGAACGGTTCTTCGAACAGGAACTCGACGTGCAGGGAATCGTCGTGCATCGGCAGGGCGAGGATGCCGGCGTCCAGCGTGCCCTCGCGCAGCATGCCGAGGATCTGCTCGGTTTTCTCTTCGCGCAGGAGCAGCTCCAGGCGAGGAAAGCGCTGGCGCAGGTGCGGAATGACGTGAGGTAACAGGTAGGGACCCAGGGTCGGGAAAATGCCCAGCCGGATCGTTCCGGACTCCGGATCACGGGTGCGCTGGGCGATCGACTTGATCTCGTCGACCTGCGAAAGGACCCCCCGGGCGCGCCGGGCGATCTCGCGACCGGTCTCGGTCAGCAGCACCTTGCGCGGCGTTCGCTCGACCAGGGCCACGCCCAGTTCGTCCTCCAGCTTGCGGATCTGGGTCGAAAGGGTCGGCTGGCTGACGAAGCTGGCCTCGGCCGCACGCCCGAAATGGCGGTGCTCGGCCAGGGCAACGAGGTAGGACAAGTCACGCAGGTTCATGGCGACGGGCTCGACTCGGAACGATAGGTCCAGCCTATCACAATGATGTCTACAATCGATTTGAGATATATGTTGCAGCGCGCTAATCTTGCCTTTCAGTCGCGGCGACATGAGCGCGCGCAGAGTTCATTCCACCCTCAACGGAGAGTCAAACGTGCTGAGCATTGGCGATAAGTTCCCCCAGTTCAACCTCAAGGCTGTCAACGGCGGCCCGCTCGCGAACAAGATCGAAGACGCGTTCATCGACGTCTCCGACAAGTCGTACGAGGGCAAGTGGAAGCTCGTTTTCTTCTACCCGAAGGACTTCACCTTCGTCTGCCCGACCGAGATCAAGGGTTTCAGCGATCTGAACGAGAAGTTTGCCGACCGTGACTGCCAGGTGCTGGCCGTGTCGACCGACTCCGAGTTCGTCCACCGCGCCTGGCGCATGGACCACGCCGACCTGAAGGACCTGCTGTTCCCGATGGTTGCGGACATCAAGAAGGACCTGACCTCGGCCCTCGGCATCCTGACCGACGAAGGCGTTGCCCAGCGCGCGACCTTCCTGGTCGATCCGAACGGCGAGATCCAGTTCGCCTACGTGACTGCCGGTTCCGTCGGCCGCAACCCGGACGAAGTGCTGCGCGTTCTCGACGCGCTGCAGACCGACGAGCTGTGCGCCTGCAACTGGAAGTCCGGCGACGAGACCCTGAAGGTCGCCTAAGGCAGCACCGGTCGTAAGTCCCGCGCCACAACGCTCCCTCCCCCGCGTGGCGCGGGCTACCCGAGAGGCGGTGAAGTTCGCTTCACCGCCTCTTTTCTAAGCCCCTTACCGCATCACCGACACGCCCTCACGTGTCCCGCGTGAACCGGCACCGCGTGTGCCGAGCCATTCCGCGCCTCATTCCCTATTCCAAGACAAGGTGCATCCCATGAGCGTCGCCGATCTTCGTAGCAAGCTTCCCGAATACGCCAAGGACCTCAAGCTCAACCTCGACTCCGTGTTGAGCGAAGCGGGAGCCCCGGGCCTCAACCTTGCCCAGATTTCCATGGTCGCCCTCGGCGCCGCGTTCTCGGCTCGCTACAAGCCGCTGACCGAAGCCATCGCCGCGTTCGCTGCCGAGCACGCCACGGCCGAACAGCTGACCGCCGCCAAGGGTTCGGCCGCGATCATGGGCATGAACAACATCTATTACCGCTTCCAGCACCTGGTCAGCCACCCGGAATACGCGACCATTCCGGCGAAGCTGCGCATGAACGTGATCGGTGCCTACAAAGGTGACGCCAAGAACGACTTCGAACTCGTCTCGCTGGCGGTCTCGGCCGTCAACGGCTGCGGCATGTGCATCGACTCGCACGACAAGGTGCTCCGTGACGGTGGCATCTCGGTGCAGGCGATTCAGAGCGCGGTGCGCATCGCTTCGGTGATCCACGGCGTCGCCGTGGTCCTTGAGCAGGCCGACGCCGCCGGCTGATTGCAGCGACACCTGTGCCTGTAGGAGCCGATTCATCGGCGATCCCGCGGCAGCGGGCCGATTTGTTGCAAGCACCCATCGCCAATGAATTGGCTCCTACGAAAGGCCGCGTTTAACGCGGCCTTTCTTCGTTCTGGGAGACGCTTCCCGAACCATCACCGGGAGGGTTGCGCCATGAGCTACGTCGACGGTTTCGTCTTACCCGTACCACTGGACCGCATGGACGAGTACAAGAAGATGGCCCGCAAGGCGGGCAAGATCTGGATGGAGTACGGCGCCCTGGCCTACAACGAATGCATCGCCGATGACGTCAAACCCGGCAAATCCACGTCGTTTCCGCAGTCCGTAAAGCTGAAGCCCGGCGAGACCGTGGTCTTCTCCTGGGTGGTCTACGAGAACAAGCGCGCACGCGACCGCGTCATGAAGAAAGTGATGGAAGATCCGCGACTTGCCGAGTTCATGGACCCCAAGAAGCTACCGTTCGACGGCAAGCGAATGTTCTTCGGCGGATTCAAGCCCATCGTCGAGCTTTGATGCTGCGGCGTCCGGAATGACGCGGCGCAGCGAGGACAGGGGTGCCTTCTGGCACTGTGTCGAAGGTCATCCCTGTTCGCAGGATGGGCGATTACCCACAGGGGAGTCCCACCCGCCATGCGTCGTTTCGTCCGTCCTCTCATCCTTACCGCGCTCGCCACCTGCTGTGGCGCCGCGTTCGCCGCCGGCACGGACGCCGCCGCGCCCCTCGGCCACCTGCCGACCTGGGCCCAGCCCGAAAACTACAAACTGGCCTTCAAGGTCGATCCGAAGCAGGAAAACTACTCCGGCTCGACCACGATCAAGATCAAGCTGAGCCAGGCCTCCGACTTCATCTGGCTGCACGGTAAGGACCTGACGGTATCCAAGGTCACCGTCACCGATGCCGCCGGCAAGAAGCATGTCGGTAAGTACAGCGTCGCCGCCGAGAAGGAAGGCGTCGCACGCATCGACCTCGGTGCGAAGCTCGATCCGCAGGAGATCACCCTCGCGATCGAATTCACTGCGCCGCTGAACAAGCAGTTGCAGGGCCTCTACAAGGTCTCGCACGAAGGCGTGCCTTACGCGATGACGCAGATGGAGCCGGTCTCCGCGCGTTACGCATTCCCGGGCTTCGACGAGCCGTCGTTCAAGGTGCCGTTCGATCTCAGCCTGACCATTCCGGCCGACGACCAGGGCGTGGCCAACACCGCGCAGGTCAAGGAAGAAAAAGCAGGCGCGGGCTGGAAGACGCTCACGTTCTCCACGACCAAGCCGCTGCCGACCTATCTCGTCGCGTTCGCTGTCGGCCCGTGGGACGTGGTCAAGGGTCCGGATATTTCGCCAACCGAATTCCGTACGACCGCCACGCCGCTACGCGGTATCGCTGCGAAGGGCGAAGGCCATCGCATGCAGCATGTGCTGGGCGAGACCAACTCGATCATCCATACGCTCGAGGACTACTACGGTTTTGGTTACCCGTACGACAAGCTCGACCTGCTCGCCGCGCCTGACTTCAGTGCCGGTGCCATGGAGAACGCGGGTCTGGTCACCTTCCGTGACTGGCTCCTTCTGATCGACCCGGATTCGGAGGCGAAGTACGTCCGCGGCTCGTTCAACGTCAACGCGCACGAACTGGCCCACCAGTGGACCGGCGACACCGTGACCATGGCGTGGTGGGACGATCTCTGGCTCAACGAAGCCTTCGCCACCTGGATGCAGCAGAAGGTCACCACCAAGGTTCACCCGGAGTACCGCGCCGATCTCGATCGCGTTCGCGGCGCACAGGGTGCGATGAACAACGACAGCCTCGTCAGCGCGCGCAAGATTCGCCAGCCGATCACCGGCAATGGCGACATCGAAACCGCGTTCGATGGCATCACCTACCAGAAGGGCGCCGCCGTTCTCGGCATGTTCGAAGGCTACGTGACTGATCCGGTCTTCCAGAAGGGCATGCGTGCCTATATCCAGAAGCACAAGTTCGCCAACGCGACGGCTGACGACCTGATCGATTCGATCGCCGAGGCGGCCGGACAGGGCGATGCGTTCAAGAACGCGTTCCGTAGCTTCCTCAACCAGTCGGGCGTGCCTTACGTCACCACCGAGGTGAAGGTCGAAGGCGGCAAGACCGTCCTGCATCTGACCCAGAGCCGTTACCTGCCGCTGGGCAGCACGGGCGACGCCAGCCGCGTCTGGGGCGTGCCGATGTGCGTGCGCTACGGCACCGCCGGCGGTGCGAACAAGGTCAAGTGCGAGCTGTTCGACCAGGCGACCGGCACCATGGTGCTCGACGATGCCGCCAAGGGCACGTGGGTGCTGCCGAATGCGAACGGTCGCGGCTATTACCGTTTCGCACAGAGCAAGACCGACCTCGCCGCACTGACCAAGGTGGTCGGTACGTTGAGCGACGCCGAGCAGCTGGCCTATACGGATGCCGTGCGCGCCGCCTTCCTTCACGGCGACCTCGATGCCGGCGACGTCCTCGCTGCGCTGAAGCCCGTCACGGCTTCGAAGACCCGCGAGGTCTTCACCGCACCGATGGCCACGTTCAGCTGGATCTTCAACAACGAAGCCACCACCGACGCCCAGCGTGACCACCTGCGCAAGTGGGCCGTCGCTGCGTACCTGCCGAAGCTCAAGGAACTGGGCTACCGCAAGAAGGCGGGTGAGGCGGACAACGACACGATCACCCGCACGACGCTCGCGGGCTTCCTCGGGGACGACGACATCGCTGCGCCGGAAGTCCGTGCCGAACTGCTCAAGCAGGGCGACGCCGCACTGAAGGTGAAGGACGGTCATCTCGACCTCGATGCCGCCGATCCCGACCTGCTCGCCGACTCGCTCGGTGTGGCCGTGCAGGAACGTGGCGCGCCCGCCATCGATGCATTGATTGCCGAGATCCCGAAGACCTCCGATCCGGCCAAGCGCAACGCGATGCTCTCGGGCCTGGCCAGCACCAAGGACGTGACGCAGTCGAACAAGGTGCGTGACTTCTCGCTGAGCAAGGACGTGAAGGTGGGCGAGATGGCCGCGCTGCTGCGTGGCAACCGTGACTCCGAAGCCGGCCGCAGCGAGCTGTGGACCTGGTACACCACGAACTACGACAAGATCGTGGCGCGTACTGGCAGCTTCGCGGGTGGCAAGCTCGTCACGATGGCCGCCGGTGGCAGCTGCTCCAAGGCCGAAGCCGATCGCATGAACGAGTTCTTCAAGCCGAAGCTTGCACAGGTGAGCGGTGCGGAACGCGATCTGGCCCAGACCAGTGAGTCGACCCTGCTGTGCGCAGCACTCAAGGCGAAGCAGGACCCGAAGGCGATCACGCGGTAATCGTCGTCGACGTGTAACACCGAAGGCCGGGCGAGAGATCGCCCGGCCTTTTTTTTGATCAGCGGATTTGCAGTGTGGCTCGCTGCGGGCTGCCGAAGCCGTTCGGCAACACCACGACCTCGAAGTTTCCCCCTTCGCGGCCACTGGCGTCCCAAGTGCTGCGATGGCCGATGATCGTTGCGCCGCGTGGGCACGGTCCCAGGCGGCCGCGGACGTTGCAGAGCGATTCGTACTTGACCTCGCGAAGAGGCGTTCCGAGCAGTCGTGCTTGTGCGCCGTGTCCGTAGCCGATTTCGTCGGTGATGATTTGAAGGACCGGACCACCGTGATCTCTCGCTGTCCATGATCCGCCCTGCGGTATGACTTCGGCCCCTCCCTTCGTCGACTTTACGGAGTGTACGTAGACCCGGGAAAGACTGTTGCCGGCGTGAGCGACGCCGATGCCAAGCATCAGACTTAATGTGCACGCAGTAAGGGCGAAACGCTTCATGAAATTATTCTCCTCAGGTCGAATGGACCGAGGGCATGATCTGCCTATCGCTCCAAGCGGATCGATGGCGCGAGGATGAATTCTGTGGAGGTTTGCGCCTCACCTGGGTGTGATTTCTTCTCTTGGTGGTCGCAGGCGTAGGGGGAGGCCGATGAGTCGTGACGTCCTTTGTCGCGACCTTGCTCGAGCATCTTTTGTCGTCAACCATTCTCTGCTCTCTTGATCGTCACCGATCAGGAGTAACGCACATGAAGGTTACGAGTTCAGCACTGACTACCCGGGCGTACGCGATGCCGACGTCAATGATTAAGAAGCCATCCAATGTATCTCTTGAGGCCAAGGCACACGGAAGTGTCGGTGCTTCGGAAGCGATCGACTTCTCGAATATCACGCCGCGGAAACTGCATGAGTATGTAGACGAACGGCTCATGAGCGGAGCGGTCGATGGCCCCGACGGACTGTATTGCACGACCCTTTTTGATTCGATACCCGCCGAGTGGTACGCCGAGCGACCAGACGTACCCATGGACCTGACAAAGACGATCGACAGCATGGCCGCCTTTGCCCACGACAATGGGTTCTCAAAGCTCGTGAACCTGTACGACGGCCTGATGGACTGGATGAAGATGATGGAGGTCCAGCCCGCCCATATCTCGGTGATCGCGTGATGCTCAGGCCGGTGCTGGGGCCGGGTGCCTATGCCGTCACAAGCACAACCTTGCGAACGCCGATCACGGCGCGTCCGTCAGTCCACGTAGCAGGGACACCGTTTTCGAAAGCCATCGACGTGGCGTCCGGTCGCGTCTATGGATCGAAGCCCCTGACGGCGTTCTACGTCGGCCTGACCGACCGCATGAAGCAGATGGGGGCACTACACCTCCCCATCTCGGTCGTCGCCTGATGCAAGCTGCCAGCAGCGAAAGCCGGGCGAGTGATTGCCCGGCTTTCTCCCTCCGGCTACTTGCTCGGAGCGACGGTGTTCGAGGCATCCATCGTCAGTCGAAGAGTGACGGCGCCTTTATTTGAGTAGTCACATACAACGAGGCCTGTGCCGCTGACGGATCCGCTCCCAGCGCTAAGGGTTTTCAGATCGGCCTTATGATTGTCGAATGCGGAGACAGAGCCTTTCCACGTCTTCCCGCCCTCTGTCGCGATGTAGTCCGTTCCCTCCTCATCCGTCCCGGCGTTCGAAATGCCCAGGTCCTTGATGTTGCTGGCGGCAGGACATGTAACGCCTGCGGCAGCGGCTTGCCCACATACGGCCAGCATCGCCATCATGGCGAACGAGTAGCCGCGAACATTCGTCATTCTCATTGCACGCTCCTGTGTTGGACAACGACACGGAAACCATACCTTGGTGGCGATGAGAAGAGCGCACGCGGTCGTTGCACCGCATATCCTGTTTTGCGAGACAAAGCCGTAACTTGAGTCTCCGGTGCCGTTTCAGCGGATCGATTGTTTGGCTGGCTGCCGTCGTTCCGCTCGCTGCGGCGGATGCGCTAACCTTGCCACATGCCCCCTCGCACACCTTTGCCGAGTCGACCCTCTCCCGCTACCGCACGCGATGTGGCGGAGGCGGCGGGCGTTTCGATCTCGGCGGTCTCGCGGACATTCACGCCCGGCGCCAGCGTGTCAGCGAAGACGCGCGAGCTCGTTACCGAGACCGCCGAACGCCTCGGCTATAAGCCGAACCGACTCGCGCGCAGCCTCATGACCGGGCGGACGGAGCTGATTGGGCTCGTCTCCAACCATTTCGCCAATCCGACGTTCATGGAAGTGTTCGACCTCTTTACCCGCGAACTTCAGGCGAGAGGTCTGAGGCCTTTGCTGGCAAACCTTGGTGAAGACGAGGATGGCAAGGCGGCGCTCGACATGCTGCAGCAGTACAACGTCGACGCTGTGCTGATCGCCACCTCGGCCCCGCCTGCAGGTTTCGCCGCGTCATGCCGCGCGGCGGGACTGCCGGTGCTTCACGTCTTCGGCCGAGCGGGGCGGTCGTCACCCGTCCCCGTGGCTACCGTCGACAATGTCGAGGGCGGACGTCTGGTAGCGCAAGCCATGCGCTCGCGCGGCCTGCGTCGTCTGGCCTTCCTCGGCGGTTCGGCGCACGATGCTTCGACGGTCGATCGGTGCAAAGGCTTCGCCGAAGTGGCGGGGTCGTCATTGCGGCAGACGCTGCACGCAGGCAATTACACGCATGAGCACGGCCGCGTGGCCATGCATGCGTTGCTCGACCGACATGACCGGCTTGACGGCGTCTTCTGCGGTGATGACGTGCTGGCGCTCGGTGCGATCGACGCCTGTCGCGAGCGTGGTGTCGATGTGCCCGGTGACGTCAGTATCGTCGGGTTCGATGATATGCCGCTGGCGGCCTGGGCTTCCTATTCGCTGACAACGGTGAGGCAGCCGATTCGCGACATGGTGTTGCATGCGATCGAGCGGATTGTTGCCTGGATGGAGGACCCTGAGGCGGTGCCGCGGAGTAAGTTGTTTGGTTGTGAGTTGGTGGTTCGGGGGAGTCTGCGCTAGGGGTGGCTGCTAATCGATACTGATCCAGCGGCGTTCGCGGTTCGATAGCAGGGCCGCCTCAATCACGCGGTCGACCTCGTAGCCATCGCGGAAGGTCGGCCAGATGGCTTCGCCGGTGGCCACGGCCTGCAGGAAATCCCGTGCTTCGATGACGATCTGGTCGTTGTAGCCGGTACCGTGACCGACGCCCTGATTGAAGGCGAGGTAGTCGGGATGAGCGGGGCCCATGAGCAGCTTCTGGAAGCCTCGTCGCGCCGGCTCTCGGGCGGCGTCGTAGAGCCAGAGGGCGTTCTGATCTTCCTGATCGAATGCTAGGGCGCCACGGGTGCCAGTGATGCGATACGTGTAGCCCATCTTTCGTCCGGCCGCCATGCGGCTGAAGCTGATGCTTCCCGTGGCGCCGTTGGCGAAGCGCAGCAGCATCTGTCCCTGGTCGTCGTTCTCGACGGCCTCCCATCCGTTCGGCCCATCCCGTCGCGAATGCACGATGTTCGTGTCGGCGACCAGACTGGCAATGGGCCCGACCAGCCGCAGGCAGGCATTCACGATGTGCGGCGCGACATCACCCAGCGCGCCGGCTTCCGTGCCCGTGGCTAGGCGTGTGCGCCATGAAGCGGGCAGGGCGGGGTCGTGCAGGTAATCCTCGACGTGTTCGGCGGTCACCTGGATCACGTCGCCGATCTCGTCCGAGGCGATGATCTGCCGGGCGAGCTGGCTGGCCGGCGTACGGATGTAGTTGAACCCGATCATGTTGACCAGTCCGGCGCGCTCGACCGCCTCGGTCATGCGTAGCGATTCGTCGGCGCTGGCCCCTAGCGGCTTCTCGCAGAACACCGGCTTCCCGGCGGCGATACAGGCCATGACCATGTGCAGATGGGTCCGTGGAGGCGTGGCGATCACCACGGCATCGACGCGGGGGTCGGCGACCAGTTCCCGCCAGTCGCCGGTCGACCGAAGCCAGCCCCAGCGCCGCGCGTGCTCCGCGGCGCCCTCGGCGGTCGATGTCGCGATCATCTCGCAAACCGGCCGCAGGGCTGTCTCGAAGATGGCGCCGACGCCCTGGAAGCCCACGGTGTGTGCTTTGCCCATGTATCCGGCGCCGATCAGGCCGATCCGTAGTTCGCTCATCGCTGGCTCGTCCTGGCATGTGAATACACCCGACTCTAGGGATGTTGCAGTGCAATTTGCAAGCGCTTGCAAAACGGCATAGCGTAGTTCCCGAACCGGCGCTTTCCCCGCCTAACCACGCCGCCGTCGCGGCAGGAGCCAGCCATGCATGCCTCCGCACATTCGTTTCCCCCTTCACCCACCCGCATTCGTGTGTTCACCGAGGACACCCTGGACACCGACGCCGTCGTGAGCGAACTGCTCGACGGCGTTGGCGCGGTCACGTTGCGTGGTTTATTCACGCCGGCGGAGATTGCCCAAGCGCGGGACATCGTCATGCGCGAATCCGACGCCGACGAGCGTGGCCGTAAGGTCACGCACTTCCAGGGCGATGCGGAGAAGGCGGGGCGGATCAATCTGCAACGTCGCGTCTGGAACCTTCTGGCCAAGGGCGAGATCTTCTCGCGGATGGCCGCGCATCCGGCGATCATGAAGGTGATGCGCGCCTTCATCGGCAGCGAGTTCATCATGGGTTCGATCGCGGCGAACCGCATCCTTCCCGGTGGTCCCGGGCAGGAGCCGCATATCGACTATCCCTACTGGGATTTCCATTCGCCGGAAACCCACCCGGCACGGATCAACGCAACGTTCCCGCTGAACGCGCAGGCGACGATCATGCTCGATCCGTTCACGGAAGAAACGGGCGCGACGGCTTTCGTACCGGGCACGCAGCGCGAGTTGCATTATCCCGATGAGAGCGACCGGTTCTTCGACCGCTGCGAACGGATGCTCGGCGAGCCTGGCGACACGGTCATCTTTTTCGGGGCCGTCTGGCATTGCGCCATGCCCAATCGCAGCAGCATCGATCGCTCGGCGATCATCACGCAGTACCTGCCGAAGTTCGTCAAACCGATGGAAGACATGCCTGCGGCGTTGCCGGCCGAGTTCGTGAAGAATGCGAGTGCGGATATACGTCAGTTGCTGGGTCTCAATTACCCGTATCCGGAAATCCTCGACGCGTCGCGCGGTGGCAATGCCGAGGGCCGCGATGCGATGAAAGCAAGGTAGATCGTGTGGCGATGTTTCTGTAGGAGCCGATTCATCGGCGATAGCGTGCTCGCGGCAACCTGGCCATCGCCGATGAATCGGCTCCTACAAGAGCGCGTCATTTCACCTGGGAGTGCTTGCGGATGAAGGCCACCACATCGTCCAGTACCGGCGCTTTGTGTTTGCCTGTGCCGAGGCCGAACAATACGCCCATGTGGCCGGTGTCCGGATAGAGCTTTACGTCGACCTGTTCGCCGCGTGCTTCGTAGTGCCTTTGCAGCGAGAGCGCGTTGGATGGCCTCACGGTGCCGTCGGTCTCGCCTTGCAACAACAGGGCGGGCGGTTCGTCGCCATCGACGAAGTTGACCGGTTGTGAACGTGCCTGCTCTTCCGGTGTGTGTCCGAACATGTCGATGAAGTCATCGCTGGTCAGAGGCAGGAAATCATACGGCCCCGCCAGCCCGATGAAGCCGGAAAGGTCGCGCGGCTTCATGCCGACTGCACCGAGCCAGTGTGCATCGGTCGCCAGCAGTGCCGCGATGTGTCCACCCGCCGAATGCCCCATCACGTAGAGATGCGATGCGTCGCCGCCGAACTCACTGGCGTGATCGTGCGTCCAACGCACGGCCTCTGCGCCGTCATGCATGAAGCCATCCAGGCGCACCTTCGGCCATTGCCGATAGTCCGGCACCACGGTGACGATACCTCGCGCGGCCAGCGCCTCACCCACCCATCGGTACCACTGGCGTTTGCCGCTCTTCCAGCTGCCGCCGTAGAAGAAGACGACCACCGGTGCGTTACGGGCGTCGGGCGGCGAGTACACGTCCAACGAGAGCCCATGGGAGGCATCGAACGTGATGTTCTGGTGCGCGACCGTTCCCGCTTGGGGTTGGCGCGCATTGACCACGCTGAACAGGGCGGACTGGCAGCCGCTGAGGAGAAGGGTGCCGAGGGTAACGAGGAAGAGTCGGGTCATGCCGATACCTTACGGAACCGGCGTGAAGGCGGATGCAGGTGGGGCCGGTATCAGTGTGAAGGGCCGCCCGAATAGCGATGGATGAAGGCCATGGTGTCGGCCAGTACCGGGGCCCTGCTCTTCAACGGACCGAACGCGAGAAGGAGCTTCTCATGTCCCAGGTTCGGGTAAAGCTTCAGTTCCACCGGTTCGCCCTGCTCGACGTAGCGCCCCTCGAGCGCGAGAGCCTCCGACGGGTAGACGATCGTGTCCTTTTCTCCCTGCAGCAGCAGGGCCGGCGGCTCGTCGCCGTCGACGAAGTTGATCGGTTGTGAGCGCGCCTCTTCCACGGGCGTCTGCCCGAACATGTCGTAAAACTCGGGCTCATCGAAGGGAATGAAGTCGTAAGTGCCTGCGACGCCGATGAAGCCAGCGAGGTCGCGTGGCTGCATGCCGACGGCGGCCAGCCATTGCTTGTCCATCGCCAGCATGGCGGCAATCTGCCCACCCGACGAATGGCCCATGACGAAGAGGTGGGAGGGATCCCCACCAAACTCGGTCGCGTGGTCATGTGCCCAGCGAACGGCTTCGGCGCCATCGTGCAGGAACCCGTCCAGTCGCGCCCGTGGCCACAGGCGGACATCGGCCACGATGGTCACCACGCCCTGGGCCGCCAGTGCTTCCCCCATCCAGCGGAACCACGACCGCTTGCCAGTCATCCAGCTGCCACCGTAGAAGTAGACGACAACCGGGGCATGGTCCGCGTGCGGCGGCGAGTAGACATCCACGGCCAGGGCGAGCGCCGTGTCGTAAGTGATGTTCCGGTGCGCCAGGACATGGTCGGAAGGCTGGCGCAGGTTCATCGTGCCGAAGAACGCGGCGCGGCATCCGCCGAGCAGCAGCACGAAAGAGAGAAGTAAGGCGCGACCGATCATCCGTCTAGTCTAGGCGAGGAGTGGATCGCATCGACGTTAGAATGGCCGCATGACCGACATTCGCACGATCCTGCGCCAGGCTGCCGAAGCACTCGGCGATCGACTAGAAGCCGAGCTGCTGCTGGCGCATACGCTGGGTGTGAACCGGGCATGGTTTTTCGCCCACGCGAGCGACCCGGCAGATGCGACGGCGGTTGAGCGTTTCGAGTCGCTCGTGCGGCGTCGTGTCGATGGCGAGCCTGTCGCCTACATCACGGGCACACGGGATTTCTGGTCTCTCACGCTGGAAGTGACGCCGGCCACGCTTATCCCGCGCCCGGAAACCGAGTTGCTGGTGGAGCTCGCGCTCGAGCGCCTACCGCAAGGGGGTCGGCTCGTCGACCTCGGCACCGGTAGCGGCGCCATTGCGCTGGCGATTGCGAAGGAGCGTCCGGATGCGACCGTGTTCGCCGTGGATGCGAGCGCGGATGCGCTTGCCGTGGCGCGCCGGAACGCACAGCGCCTGGGGCTCGAACGCGTGACGTTCGCCCAAGGCGACTGGCTGGCGCCGCTGGTTGGCGAGCACTTCGACCTGATCGTCAGCAATCCACCGTATATCGAATCCGACGACCATCATCTGCGCGAAGGCGACCTGCGCTTCGAACCGCTCTCCGCGCTGGCTTCGGGGGTGGACGGCCTGGACGATATCCGTCGCATTTCAGCCGCCTCGCTGCCCCTGCTTGCACCGGGCGGATGGCTGTTGCTTGAACATGGCTGGAATCAGGGCCAGGCAGTACGCGGCGTCCTTGAGGACGCCGGTTTCCTTAAAGTATTCACCGCCCAGGATCTGGAACAGCGTGACCGCGTCAGCGGCAGTCGCACGCTTTCCTGAGAGCTCGGCGCGGGATCAACCCGCGCTGGCTACCGCGCTTGCGACGTACTGCGGAAACCGCGTCACGATCGCATGTCGGATCTGCGGCAGGTCGAGGCCGGCCATCGTCAGTACTTCCTCGCGACTACCGTGTTCGAGATAGGCATCCGGAAGGCCCAGGTGGAACATCGGCAGGGTGACACCGTTAGCCGCGAGCAACTCGGCGACACCGGCACCGGCACCGCCGGCGATGGCGTTGTCCTCGATGGTGACGAAGGCCTTGTGCGTGCGCGCCATCTCGAGGATCAGTTCCTCGTCCAGCGGCTTCACGAAGCGCATGTTGATCAGCGTGGCATCCACCTCGGCAGCGATCACTGCGGCTGGCGCGAGCATGGTGCCGAAGGAGAGGATGGCCAGGCCGTGATGACCGCGGCGACGCACTTCGGCCTTGCCGATCGGGAAGGTTTCCAGCGCCTCGACCATCTTCGCGCCCGGACCGGTACCGCGCGGGTAACGGATGGCGGCCGGGCCGTTGTAGTGGAAGCCGGTGCTCAACATCGTCCGGCATTCGTGCTCGTCGGCCGGCGCCATGATCACCATGTTCGGCAGGCAACGCATGAAGGACAGATCGAAGCTCCCTGAATGCGTGGCGCCATCCGGGCCGACCACACCAGCGCGGTCGATGGCGAAGGTCACGTCGAGGTTCTGCAGGGCGACATCGTGGATGGCCTGGTCGTAGGCGCGCTGCAGGAAGGTGGAATAGATCGCCACCACCGGCTTCGCGCCTTCCACCGCCATGCCGGCAGCCAGCGTGACCGCGTGCTGCTCGGCAATACCCGCGTCGAAATAACGCTGAGGGTATTTCTTCGAGAAGTGGACGAGACCCGAACCTTCGCGCATCGCCGGCGTAATGCCGAGAAGACGTTCGTCGGTCGCGGCCATGTCGCACAGCCAGTCGCTGAAGATATCGGTGTACGTCGGCTTTGCCGGCGCACCTTTCTTGACGACGCCGGCAACAGGGTCGAACGGACCGACGGCGTGATATTCGATCGGACCTTTCTCGGCGGGCTCGTAGCCCTTGCCCTTGGTCGTCATCACATGGATGAGCTGCGGCCCGGGGAGGTCCTTGACCGTCTGGAGCGCCGTCACCAGCTGGGCCATGTTATGGCCGTCGATCGGGCCGGTGTAATGGAAGCCGAGCTCTTCGAACAGCGTGGAGGGCACGAACATGCCCTTGGCATGTTCTTCCCAGCGCTTGAAGAAGCGGCCGAAGAAGGACTCGCGCGGCATGGCTTTCTTTGCCCGCTCGCGCCAGGCATTGAGCGTGCGGCTGGACATGGCGCGGGCCATCATCTTGGTCATCGCGCCGACGTTTTCGCTGATCGACATGCCGTTGTCGTTGAGGATCACCAGCATGTTCGGCTCGATGTCGCCGCCATGGTTCAGGGCCTCGAAGGCCATGCCGGCGGTCATGGCACCATCGCCGATAACGGCGACGACCTTGCGGTTGTCACCCCGGCGCTGCAGCGCGATGGCCATGCCGAGGGCGGCCGAGATCGAGGTCGAGGAGTGGCCGACGCCGAAGGTGTCGTACTCACTCTCTTCGCGGCGCGGGAAAGGGGCGAGCCCGTCCTTCTTCTTGATCGTCGTGATCCGGTCGCGACGACCGGTGAGGATCTTGTGCGGATAGCACTGGTGGCCGACGTCCCAGACGAGGCGATCGCGCGGCGTGTCGAAGACGTGGTGCAGGGCGACCGTCAGTTCGACCACGCCCAGGCCCGCGCCGAAATGCCCGCCCGACGAGGCGACGGCCTCGATCAGATAGCGGCGCAGCTCGTCGGCGATCGCCGGCAGTTGGTCGTCCGGAAAGCGTCGGAGATCCTCCGGCGATTCGATCTGCGCCAGATATGGGTAGCGGGAGAGGTCGTTCATACGCCTATTGTTCGCCTACGGACGAGCCGGGGCAAGGGACGAGGCGTGAATGTTTGCGGGCAGTCCGGGGCGGATTCAGGCCGGACGGCGGTCCCGCGGCAGGTGACCGACCAGGAATTCCATCTGGTCGGCCAGGATATTGCGGTTGGAGAGGATCAGGTGCTCGACCCAGCTGGGCCGGTAAGGCACCGCCAAGAGGGGCATGTTGGCCTGCTGCGGGGTGCGGTTGCTCTTGCGCAGATTGCAGGCCAGACAGGCGCTTACGACGTTTTCCCACTCATCCGCGCCCTTCTTCGAAAGAGGGAGGACGTGGTCGCGGGTGAGCTCATGGCGGGTGTAGTGATGGCCGCAATACAGGCAGATGTGCCGGTCGCGGGCGAACAGGGCGGTATTGGTGAGGGCCGGTGCCGGGTCGATGGCGTGTTCGCGGCAATGGCCGGTGCTGGCGACGATCGGGTGGAGCTGGAGACTGCTCTGGAGTCCACTGGCGCGGCTGAGGCCGCCGTGGACGGTCAGACAGGGGTCGCCCAGCGTCCAGGCGACGACGCCACGAACGTACAGGCAGACGGCATCCTGCCAGCTGATCCAGTCCAGGATGCGGCCTGCAGCATCGAGGGAAAGTACCCGCGTCGTATTGAGCGCGGTCACCCTCGGCAGGTCGTCCTGAAGCACTTCCATCGTCATCGTGTCTCGTCCTTCACGTAAGCGAAAGAGCGTTCCAGCAAGCCGAACTCCGTGCGGATCGATGGTTTGATCCGACCCCACAAGGGGCGTTGACCCGAGCATAGCCCATTATTGCTACAGAAAAGCACCGCTGCGGCCCGCTTCTTGCGGGGCTGTCCGGGCCGCGAAGCGCTGATATAGTGAGCGTTCGATAGAGTCCCGACGGGTTTGGAAGGGGGGCCGGGGTGGCTTCCCAGGTCCGGCGGGTATAGAGGGTTTCACTGTGGCAGAAGTGCTTTTCTACGAGCGTCCGGTTCCGCTGAACCGCACCGCCCACCGCGACCTCCGCATCAAGGCGGTCAACAACATCCGTTTCGCCGCCGGCGCGCACTCCGTGCCGTTGACCGGCGTCGAGTTTGCGCCAGCCGCGCGTGACTTCCCGATCCTGTTCGCTGGCAACACCATCGAAGAAGCCGGCCCGATGGCCCTGCTTGGCCTGCGCCAGGGCGAGAACCTGCTCGTCGGCGAGAACGGTTTTTGGGAGTCGGGCCTGTACATTCCGGCTTTCGTCCGCCGCTACCCGTTCGTGCTGGCTGAAAAGCCGGTCGGCGCCGAGGGCGACGACTTCACCGTGTTTCTCGACGAGGCCTACGAAGGCTTCAACGAAACCGAAGGTGAGCGCCTGTTCAACGAGGACGGCACCGATGCTCCGGCCCTGACCAACGCCGTGAAGTTCCTCGGCGAGTTCCAGGACCATGTCGCCCGCACGCAGTGGTTCATGGGCAAGCTGCGCGAGCACAACCTGCTCGAGGAGCGCACCATCACCCTGCAGAAGGAAGGCAAGGGCATCAACCTCAACGGCCTGTTCGTGATCAACGAAGAGAAGCTGCGCACGCTGGATGAGAAGGTCGCCTACGAGTTCCTGCGCGAAGGCGCCTTCGGCTGGATCTACGCTCACCTGATCTCGCTGGCCAATATCGACCGCATGGCCGCGCGTCTGGATGCGCGTGAAGCCAAGGGCGAGCCGGCTACGGTCTGATCGATCCCCGCCGCGTGCGAATGAAAAGGCCACCCTCGGGTGGCCTTTTTCTTGGTTCTTCGCGGATTACCGGGGCCTGGCTGCTCGGATTTCGGGCGGGGCATTCTTTAGTACCTCGCGCATGGCTCGCCTTCGGCTTCGCGGGGCTCGGCTTTGCCGTCGCTCTGTACACTTGGGCGTCTCGCGGGGAGACCTTGGTGTCCACCCTCGCTGCTCAGACACGTCCTCCGCGTTTCGTAGCGGAAAGGCCGCTGCGCGGCCGTGTACTTATTTGGCCTACGGCCGCTCCACTTGTGCGGAACTCGCCTCGAGGGTGGACACCAAGGTCTCTCACGACAAGACGGTCAGCTGGACGGAGAGCCGTTGGGCGTGGGTGTTGCCGCCGAAGCTCGCCGTGACGGCCGTCCTGCTGGTAAGACCATTCCAGCTCGGTGACGCCGGTGCGCTGCCTCGCGCGGACGATCTCGACGGGCGCGCTGGGGTCGAACGTTTAGTGATGGCAATGCCGACGAGCCAGTAGCCGGAGCGGCGCTGCTCTGTCGGCTCGACCCACACGAACCTCAGGGATGGGAAGAGCCTTCGGTGCCCACCCTCGAGGCGAGTTCCGCACAAGTGGAGCGGCCGTAGGCCAAATAAGTACACGGCCGCGCAGCGGCCTTTCCGCTACGAAACGCGGAGGACGTGTCTGAGCAGCGAGGGTGGGCACCGAAGGCTCTGTGCCGCTACGTCTGACACCGAAGGCTCTGTGCCGCTACGTCCGAGCACCGAAGGCTCTGCGCCTCACCCCTCACGCAAGCGGCGGCGTGAGCCGCTCAGCGCACTGGCTTCGCCAGTCGCATCAGATCGGTGTCGAAGCCATGGGTCACATAAAGATCCCTGGCCTTCTCGTTGCCCGGGAGCACGGCCAGGGTGACGAACTGGCAGTGATGCTCCTTGGCCCAGGTGTCGGCGTACTCGAGCATGAACTTGCCCGCGCCCACGCCCTCGTATTTCTGGGCGACTGCGATGTTGGCGATATGGCAGTTATCGCGATGGGTGAAGAAGTCCTTGGTCTTTTGCAGCTGCAGGAAGCCTACCGCCTCGCCGTCCTCATTTTCGACGACGAAGATGTAGCTGTTGGGCGGCTGGTCGTCCAGGTGGTGAACGAGGTCGGCTTCGATGCCCTTCAGGCAATCGGTGCGCGTGCGGCCGTTGGGCAGCGGGAAGCTGATGAAACGGGGAACCAGATCGAGGATGAACTCATCGTCGTCGCTCTCGGCGAGACGGATCAGGAACGGGGAGTCGCTCATCGTATCGGGCACCGTCGCAGCTGAAGGATTCCGGAAAGAGTCTGTTTTCTACACCTTCACGCGGGCCGACGGAAGCCCCGGGGCGGGGCTTCTTTTATGTGGGAGCCGATTCATCGGCGATGGGTGCTTGCGGCAACCCTGCCCGCTGCCGCGGGATCGCCGATGAATCGGCTCCGACGGAGGTCGGATTAGAGGAGCTCGGGCAACGTCGCCACGCCGGCTTCGATCGCCGCCTTATGCACGTGGATGCGCGGCAGGATGCGGGTGAAGTAGAAGGTGGCGGTGTCGCGCTTGGCCTGTTTGTCGTTGGCCGAGAGGGCGGAGCCGCCGGCGGCCAGCACGCTGCGGGCCCAGAAATAGGCCAGGGTCACGTAGCCCGAGAAATACAGGTAATCCACAGCCGCGGCGCCGAGCTCTTCCGGGTTGGCCTGCGCACGCTGCGCGATGGCCTGGGTCACGTCGCCCCAGGTCTTGGTCGCCACGGCGAGCGGGCCGATGAAGGCCTTCACGGCATCGTTCTCTGCGTTGGCCTGGCAGAAGGCGGAGATTTCGTTGAGGAAATGCTTCAGGCCGGCGCCCTGCAACTGCATGATCTTGCGGCCGAGCAGGTCGAGCGCCTGGATGCCGGTCGTGCCTTCGTACAGCGTGATGATGCGCGCGTCACGGACGAACTGTTCCATGCCGTGCTCGGCAATGTAGCCGTGCCCACCGAAGATCTGCAGGGCTTCCTTGGTGCACTCCTGCGCAGCCTCGGTAAGGAGACCCTTGGCGATCGGAATCAGGAAGGAGAGCAGCTCGCCGGCGTTCTTGCGTGCCTGGGGATCCGCATCACGGGATTCGATGTCGCTTTGCAGCGCGGCGTATGCCGCCAGCACGCGGCCACCTTCGACGAAGGCGCGCTGGGTGAGCAACATGCGGCGGACGTCCGGATGCACGGTGAGCGGATCGGCCGGCTTGTCCGGGAATGCCGGACCGGTCAGCGCGCGCATCTGCAGGCGCTCGCGGGCGTAGTTGAGGCTGTTCTGCAGGGCCCGCTCGGACAGGGCCAGACCCTGGATGCCGACGGCGAGCCGAGCCGCATTCATCATGGTGAACATCGCCATGAGGCCCTTGTGCGCAGGCCCGATCAGCCAGCCTTCGGCGCCATCGAAGTTCATGACGCAGGTCGCCGAGCCCCTGATGCCCATCTTGTGTTCGATGGCGCCAGCGGCGACGGCGTTGCGCTCGCCAAGCGAGCCGTCCTTGTTCACCTTGAACTTGGGCACGATGATCATCGAGATGCCGCGGCTACCCGCCGGGGCATCGGGCAGACGAGCCAGTACGAGGTGGACGATGTTCTCCGCGAAGTCGTGCTCGCCCGCGCTGATGAAGATCTTGGTGCCGGTGACGCGATAGCTGCCATCGGCGTTGGGCTCGGCGCGTGTCTTGAGCAGGCCCAGATCCGAGCCCGCCTGCGGCTCGGTCAGGCACATGGAGCCCGTCCAGCGGCCTTCGACCAGCGGCTTGAGGAACGTTTCCTGCTGCCAGGCGTCGCCATGGTGGTCGAGCGCGTCAGTGGCACCGTGCGAAAGCAGCGGATAGATGCCCCAGGCCAGGTTGGCCGAGTCGATCATTTCCTTGGTCATCGCGCCGAGCACGGCGGGCAGGCCCTGGCCGCCGAACTTCTCGTGTGCCGTCAGGCCAGCCCAGCCGCCTTCGGCGTACTGGCGATAGGCTTCCTTGAAGCCCTTCGGCGTGGTCACCGTGGCGGTGGCCTTGTCGTAGTGACAGCCTTCCTGGTCACCCGAGGCATTCAGCGGTGCGAGCACCTGCTCATTGAAGCGCGCGGCTTCCTCCAGGACGGCGTCGAGCAGATCGCGCGTATGCGCCTCCCCACCCTCCAGACGACCGAGCACGGCATCGGCGCCGAGCACGTCGTAGAGGGCGAAGCGCATGTCGTTGAGGGGGGCTTTGTAGATCGTCATGGTGAATCCTGGCGAGGCGCGGCAAGCGCGGCTATGGAGTAATCAGGGAGAGCGGTAGGTGTCGGGTATGCCGGGCACGGGCGAGAGCCAGTTCTTGCCGTGCACGTCGAACGTGCGCGACTTATCCTCTTTCTCCGGCGTGGCCGAGATGCGGCCGTCGATGGCATAGGGCAGCGAGCCGCTGCTGCCCTTGGCGGCAAGGTCAGCCAGCGCTTTGGACATCTCAGCCGTGGGCAGGATGTCGATCACGGTCACGTCCGCAGCGAAAGAGGGAATGTCCTGGTCGATCTTCGCGTCGAGCAGAACGCCGCCCAGATCGCCCACGCGCAGCGTGCCCTGGAAGCGGTCGAATGACATGCCACCGTAGCTGTTGTTGCGCAGGCGGAGCGTCACATGCCACGTGCCGCCGGGCTTGGCGGCGACCTGCTGCAAGGTCACGGCCGGCGGATACACGCTTTTCTTCTCGGGCCCACAGGCCGCCAGAAGTGCGGTCACGGCAAGCAGCGCCGCGCGGAAAACAGTGGTGCGGAGGATCGAGGTCATTCCCTGGGATTCCGGCGTATGGGCGTCGAACAGTTGTTCGATGGTAGCGCTGGCCGGGCCATACGCGCGAGACGTGCGTTTGAAACGCGGTTCCCAAGCGCCGCACTAGCAGGCATCATCCGTTCTGACCTTTCTACGTGCCCTCCCATGACCCGACGCATCGCCGCCCGACGCTCTCCCATCCACGGAAACGGCGTTTTCGCCACCGCCGCCATCAAGGCCGGTGACGAAATCATCGAATACCAGGGCGATCGCATCACCCACGCCCAGGCCGACAAGAAGTACGGCGACGGTGGCGAGACCGGCCATACCTTCCTGTTCACCCTCAACGATCGCTTCATCGTCGACGGCAACAGCAACGGCAATACGGCTCGCTGGATCAACCACGGCTGCGACCCGAACTGCCAGGCGGTGATCGAGGAGGCGGTGGAAGGCAAGCCGTCGAAGAAGGACCGTGTGCTGATCGAAGCCATCCGCGACATCGCCCCCGGCGAAGAGCTGACCTACGACTACGGCATCACGCTGGACATGCCGCATACGGCTCGCCTGAAGAAGGTGTGGTCATGCCTGTGTGGCTCGCCGAAATGCATCGGGACCATGCTCAAGCCGAAGCGCAAAGCCGCCTGAGGCTAAGCCTCCCGTGGTGTGGGAGCCGCTTCAGCGGCGATAGCCAGGTCGCCGCACGGCTATCGCCGCTGAAGCGGCTCCCACAGGAGTCACAGCCTCAGTCCTCCTCGACCCGCGGCTTCCACTGCTCCATCAACTTTCGCTGCACGCCGGCGGGCACCGCGTCGTAATGGCTGAATTCCATCGCATAACGCCCTTGCCCACCGGTCATCGCTTTAAGTTGGGTGGGATAATCGGTGAGCTCCGCCAGTGGCACGCGCGCCTTGATCAGCGTCTCGCCGCCGCGTAGCGAATCGGTGCCCATGATGTGCGCTCGCTTGGAGGCCAGTCCCCCGGTGACGTCGCCCACGTAGCGCTCCGGAATCGAGACCTCGAGGTCGACCACCGGCTCGAGTACCTGCGGGTGAGCGCGCGACACCGCGTCGAGGAACGCCTTGCGCCCAGCACTGATAAAGGCCACTTCCTTCGAGTCGACCGGATGGTGTTTGCCGTCATACACCACGACGCGTACGTCCTGGATCGGATACCCCGCAATCGCTCCGCCGTCCAGCGCCTGGCGTACGCCTTTCTCGATGGCCGGCATGAACTGGCCCGGGATGACGCCGCCCTTGGTTTCATCGTCGAAGACGAAACCCTTGCCGCGCTCCAGCGGTTCCACTCGCAGGAATACCTCGCCGAACTGACCGGCGCCTCCCGTCTGCTTCTTGTGCCGGTGGTGGCCTTCGGCGCCGGCGCCGATGGTTTCCCGGTAGGCGATGCGGGGCGGGTGTGTGATCACGTCGACGTCGTAGCGCGCCTTCATCCGTTCGAGCATGAGCTTAAGGTGCAGGTCGGACAGCCCGCGAATCACGGTCTCGTTGAGTTCCTTGTGGTGCTCGACACGGAAGCACGGATCTTCCTCGGCGAGCTTTGACAGCGCCTGCGACAATTTCTGCTCCTGGCCTTTGTGCGCCGGTTCCACGGCAAGACCGAACATGGGTGCCGGGAAGGCGGAAGGTTCGAGGTGGATGCGCGATTCGTCGGCGGCATCGTGCAGCACGGCGTCGAAATGGATGTCTTCGATCTTCGCCACCGCGGCGATGTCGCCGGGCAAGGCCTCATCCACTTCGATGTGCTCGCGGCCCTGCAGGCGGAACAGATGGGCCACCTTGAACGGCTTGCGCCCATCGTCGACGAGGAGCTGGGCGTCCTTGCGCACGGTGCCCTGCCATACGCGGAATACGCCGAGCTTGCCGACAAAGGGATCGTTGACGATCTTGAACACGTCGGCAACGACGTGGCGGGACGCATCGGCGGCGACATCGAACGGCGAACCCGCATGGTCACGGAACAGGGGCGGATTGGTTTCGGTAGGGCAGGGCAGGATGCGCTCGACCAGTTCGAGAAGCTCGCTGACGCCGATGCCATCGCGCGCGCCGGTGAAAACGATCGGGACGAGATGCCCATCGCGGAGGCAGTGCTCCAATGCGCCGCGAATCTCCGTGGCAGATAGCGCGGACTCACCGGCTTCGAGGTAGTGCTCCATCACCTCGTCGTCGATCTCCACCACCTGGTCGATGATTCGCTGGTGCGCCTCCCCCGGTGAAGAAAAGTCGGTGTCGCCGGTCGTCTGGAAAAAAGCGTCGCGCACGGAATGTCCCTTCGACGAGGGAAGGTTCAACGGCAGGCACTCGTTGCCGAATTCCTCTCGTAAGGCATCGACCAGCGCCGCCAGGTCCAGGCCCTCGGCATCGATACGGTTGACCACGAGGATGCGTGCCATGCCTCGCTCCTTCGCATGCGCCATCATCGTTCGCGTGCCGTGCTCGATACCGTTCGCGCCGTTCACCACGATGGCCACGGTGTCTGCGGCGGCGAGGGCGGCGAGGGCGGGTCCGCGAAAATCGGCGTATCCCGGCGTGTCGACGAGGTGGATGCGATAGCCGTTGCGCTCGATCGAGGCGATGGACGCGTCAATCGAGTGACCCCGCGATTTCTCCATGGGGTCGGTGTCGGAGACGGTGCTACCACGCTCGATGCTACCGGGGGCAGTCAGTGCGCCCCCGGCGTGGAGCATGGCTTCGAACAGGGTGGTCTTGCCGGCGCCGGCATGGCCGGCAAGGGCGAGGCTGCGGATGCGTTCCGTGGATGGCGACACGATGCGACCCTCCTTCTCAAGGTCGTCCGGGCAATCCGGACGCTCAGGGCGGCGGTGGTTCAGGCGCGCCAACGCCAGTCCCAAGGCTTCTCCGAACCCGGGCCGGACGCAAGGGGAATCTTCGTCCCCACGAGCGGTCTGTAAGCCAGGGCTTACGCTGTGCTCAGCGGCACGCCACTATCCTGTCCCACTTCCGAAGGCCCCATGGGGACTCCCGCTCGCGTGCAATATCCCGGTAAGGCGCCACCGTCCTTCGTCGAATCCCACCGGCTGGAACCGGAGGGGTCGTCGCGTGCGCACGGGCTGGCCCCTATCGATGCGGCGACGCTGATGGCCCTGCGCGCCATCGGTCGCCGCCCGCCGCCGCGCGACCGGGTGCGCTTCACGCTGGCGCTCGCCGCCGCCCTGATCCTGCACATCGTGCTGATCTTCCTCGTGCGCTACGAAATGCAGCCGCGTGTGCAGGTGGCCTTCGCCACGCCCGACGATCACCCCGATGTGCTCGAGGTGCGTTTCATCGAGCCGACGCGTTCGCCGCCTCCGGTCGCCGATGCGCCACCCCCGCCGCCCGTTTCCGAGCCACCGCCCAAGGTGCGCTCGCCCGAGGCGACACGGCCCGAGCCGCCGCGACCGAAGAAGAAACCCGAGGACGAGACGCCGGTGGACACGACGACGCCCGCCGCGACCGCGGCGCCACAGGCGCCACAACCCACGCTCTTCGGCAACGACGGTTCCGTCGCGATGCCAACGACGGGCCCCGGGTCGAAGCCCGACTTCGTCCCGCAAAAGCCCACCGACAACACCGGCATCATGTCGCACAAGACGACGGTGACCTACACGCAGACCCGCTTTGAAAAGGACTGGGCGCCGCGCGACGAGAACGCGCTGAGCAAGGGCGTGCGCCAGGTGATCGAGAAGACCACGGTGAAGCAGACGGTCGACCTGGGTCACGGCACCCGCGTGAACTGCGCGACCGTGTTGTTCGTCCTGCCGGCGGGCTGCAGCGGGGAAGACCCCTCGAAGGCCTCGAAGAAGGATGGCGACGTCCGCCTCAACATGGCCCCTGCGAATCCGTTGGTGAAGGACCTTCCCGACCAGACGCCGCCGCCCACCGAAGCCCAGTGCATCGCGGCGTTCCGCGCCGACAAGCCCCTGCCACAGGGCTGCGCGTCGGACATTCCGCTGAAGGCGATGGACCAGGAAAACGCGGAGCGCGAACGCCGTACCGGCAAGTAGCTCTCGCGGGCGTACGCGGCGATTGTCTGCGGCGCCCGCAGCATGGACACTAGCCGTCCATGCATACCCCTGGCCCGCCGGACAGCGATCCCCTGATCGCCGCGAATTCGCTGCCCGTCTCGCCCCGCGAGGCGGCCATGCGTGCGCTCGTCTATCGGCGCCTCCTGCGGGAGAAACCGCGCGAAAGCGTGCGGAGGATCGTCGGCTGGGTCGGCACGATTCTCATCCACCTGGTCTTCCTGTTCGGGATGATCCTGGGCCCGGCTTACAACGTGCTGCCTTCGCCGCCGGAGCCGGACCATCCCGACGCGCTGCAGGTTCGCCTCCTCGACAAGCCACCACCGCCACTGCCGCCCGTGCGCGGCACGCCATCGACGGCGCCGGTGGCCAGGGTGAAGCACACGACGACCTGGGACACCGCAGCCAGTCGCGCCGCGCGTGGGTCGCATGCCGCCGCCGTGGCAGCGGCGAAGACGCCGACGCGTCCGGCCGTCGCTGCGCCCGCGGCCCAGCCGCCGAAGGTCAAGGCGGCGCCGAAACCTGCCGCGCCGCCGCCGAGCGTCGCGGCGGTGGTCGACCGTCCGGTCGTTCAGCCCAAGGCCCCGCCACCGCAGCGCGATCTCGAAAAAGTGCCCTTGCCGACCCCGGCACCGCCCGATCTGGCGGTCGACACACCGAAGCCGCAGGTCGTGCCGCCGACCTTCCAGCCCGAGCCGGTGCGCCGTCCGCAGGAAGAGGGCTCGGAGGCCATGCCGCCGCCGGCGTCGCTGTCCCTGCCGCCGACGCCGGCATCGCAGATGACCGTGACGCCTGCGCCGCCGACGATCACCGCGGAGCGCACGACGCCGGTGCCGACCCAGGCCATGACACTGGCGACGGTGCCGCGCCCGGAGGTCGAGGAAAGTTCGGCGCCACCGACACCGCAGGACGCGCCGTTGCCGCAGGTCGCGCCCGAGCCTGTCGCGCCGACGCCGGACCTGACCGTCGACACGCGTCCCGTGCCGCCGAAGATCTCAGTGCAGGGCATCCCCGCGCCGCCGGTCGAAGCCGAAGCGGAACTCGAGGCCGTCCCCTTGCCCGACGCGGTGGCGAAGCCGTCCGTCTCAGCGCCTGTCGCGACAGTGGATCGGCCCGCGGTGCAGGCGCCTGCCGTGTCACCCGGCGAGATGCAGCGACCGGTCGCCGGCATCGATACGGCCCCGTCCGCGCCGGGCCAGGCTCCCGGCGACATCGCCGCAGGCGAGTCCGCGGCGCAGGCCGTCGCGACCCAGGGCAAGCAAGGCGAGGATCATGTGGCCGAGGCGGTCAAGGGGCAGTCGGCAGGCAAAGCCTCGCCTGGCGAGGCCGACGTCTCCGGCTCGAATACGCCCGGCGCGGACAAAGAATCCGGCAAACCTGGCGCCGTGAAGGGCGTAGACGAAGGCGAGCGGCTCACCGGGGCGAACGGCACGTCGAACCGCAGCGACGGCGTGGTCGGCGGACAGGGTGACAAGACCGGTCAGGTTGGCGCGTACACGGAACTGAAGCCACGCGGCAACGTCACCGTGCAGAACGGCCCGCACTTCCACGTCGACTACAAGCCGACACGGTTCGACGGCGCGTGGACGCCGAAGGGGGAGTCGAGCGTAGATACCGCGGTCCGTCACGGTGTGGAAGCCACGACGACACACGCCGTCGTGTCGCTTCCGCGCGGCATCCGTCTCAACTGTACGGCCGGCCCCGGCACGGCAGGCGCCAAGGATGCGAGCGCCACGATGAATGCGATTTCGATCTTCAGTCTGGGCTGTGGCGTTGGCGATGGCCCACCGAAGCCGGCAAACCCGGACGCCACCGCAAAGAATCAAACCATGGCTCCGGCGAAACCGCTGGCCGAGAACCTTCCGCCCGCGAATTCGGCGACGGTGGCCGCGGCCCCCGTGGCCCTCGACAACACGGCGTACTGCACGGCGGCAAGGATTGCCGGCGGCCCGTTGCCACCGGGTTGCGAGGCCTCGATCAAGATCAACGTCCCCGCGCCGAACGCGGCGAGCGGTTCGTGGGTCCCCGCCAGCGATCAGTTCAAGTAGGCAGGCGCCGGATCTCGGTACCGGCGACCATGTCATGGATCGCCCGGTGACGGCGGTCGAACCAGGCGGGAAGCAAGAGCACGAGCCAGCCGATCACCGGTGCCCATAGCGCAGCCTTCATCGACGTGAACGGGTAGATGAGAACCAGGGCGAGGGGCAGGGCGGCGACGATGAGCCTTACCAGGCCGCGCTTGCCGTTGACGGGCGCGCCGCTCGCATCCGTGACCCGGATACGCCACGGACGCATGCCGAGTGTCTGGCCACCACGCATCCAGGACGCCAGGAAATAGGCGCCCACCACGAGTCCCTGGAGTGGCTGGTACCACCAGGTGAGCATCCGCCCGTGGTCGTCGAACAGGTGACCCCCTGTGACCATCTGCGAGAGCAGCCCCACGACCATGACGATGGCGACCACCGCGAGGACGTCATAGACGATCGCCGCAAAACGGCGCCAGGCGGGAGCGGGTGAGGTGGGGATCATGCGATTCCGTGGCGTTGGCGACGCGGCATTGTAGACGGGGCCGATGGCGCCCCGGCATGAGAGTATTCGGGCATCGCTTGCCACGCCCGAATTCATGTCCGTCGATACCGCTATGCCTTCCGCTGAACTTGCCGCTGACGATGCTCGCCTGATCGAACGCTTCATCGAGCGCGTGTGGGCGGAGGACGGGCTTGCCGACCGTACGCTTGAGGCTTACCGGCAGGATCTCCAAGGACTGGCGCGCTGGCTCGGTACGCGCGGACGTTCGCTGGCGACGGCGGGCCGCGAGGATATTTCCGCGTATCACGGCAGCCAGCCGGTGGCGGTGCGCAGTATGGCGCGGCGCCAGTCGGCATTTCGCCGCTTCTTCGCCCAGCTCGCGCGTGACGATGGTGCACGCGAGGATCCGACCCTGCTCATGCAGCGTCCGCGGATGCCGCGCAGCCTGCCGAAAGCGTTGGCGGAGCGCGAGATCGAGGCGCTGATCGTCGCGCCCGACCTGACCCATCCGCTGGGTCAGCGTGACCGGGCGATGCTTGAATTGATGTACTCGTCGGGCCTTCGGGTATCGGAACTGGTGGAGTTGCCGCTGACGGGCCTGAATACGCGGCAGGGTGTCCTTCGCGTCACAGGCAAGGGCGGCAAGGATCGGCTTGTGCCGGTGGGCGAGGAAGCCCTGAATCATGTCGAGACCTACCTGCGCGAGGCCCGGCCACAGCTGGCCAGAGGCCACGGCCAGCCGATGGCGCTGTTTCTGTCCCGTCGCGGCGACGGCATGACGCGGCAGATGTTCTGGACCCTCGTGAAGCGCTACGCCCTGCAGGTAGGCATTCCGGCGAAACGCGTCTCCCCGCACGTCCTTCGGCATTCGTTCGCCACCCACCTGCTCAATCACGGTGCGGACCTCCGGGCCCTGCAGATGCTGCTGGGCCACAGTTCGCTCAGTACCACCCAGATCTACACGCTGGTGGCGAAAGAAGGGCTCAAGCGGCTGCATGCCCAGCATCACCCGCGCGGCTGAGCGCCCGTGGCACAATCGGGGGAACCGATGGCGAGGCGCGTGTTCCAACACCTGCCCCGCACTTCCCCCGGTAGCAGATTGGAGTCCGCTATGTTCAAGAAAATCCTTCCGGCGATCCTGGCTGGCGCGTTCGCCATGACGGCTGCCGCTGCCGACGACCAGGCCGCCGTGCGCGCCGCCGTCGAAGGGATCGGCCCCGGTATCGAGGTGCAGAGCATCGCCCCCGCGCCGATTCCCGGTTATTACCAGGTGATCGCGTCGGGTCGCATGGTGTATGTGAGTGCCGATGGGCATTACATGATCAACGGCAACCTGATCGACCTCCAGAAGAAGTCCGATCTCAGCGCGGCGGCATGGTCCGGCATGCGCAAGGCCGAGCTGGCGAAGGTTCCCGAGTCCCAGCGGCTGATCTACTCGCCCGCCAATCCGAAGCACAAGATCACCGTCTTCACCGACGTGGACTGCGGGTTCTGCCGCCAGTTGCATGCGCACATCGGCGAGTACAACAAGCAGGGCATCGCCGTCGAGTACGTGTTCTGGCCGCGCGAAGGCGTGAAGACCACCTCCGGTAACGACACGCCGTCTTACACCAAGGCCGTGTCGGTCTGGTGTGCCGCGGACCGCAAGAGCGCCTTCGATTCGGCCATGTCGGGGGCGGCGGTCAAGACCGCCAGCTGCACCAACCCGGTCAAGGACGAGTTCGAGCTCGGCGAGCGTCTCGGTGTGAACGGCACCCCGACCATCGTCGACGAGAACGGCGATGTCATCGGTGGCTACCTCACCCCTGAGCAGATGCTCAAGGCGCTGAGCGCTCCGGCAGGCACCGCCCGGAGCGGCTGAGCCGGGCGGCTGTGAGGGTGAGCATCGCCGCTGAAGCGGCTCCCACAAGGGCGGGCTTCCTGTGGGAGCCCCTTCAGCGGCGATTCCCTACGCAAGATGCTGCCGCGCAACATCATGTAGAATAGGCGTTTTCCTGCAGCGCCTTTTCCCCCGCATGATCGCACTCGACGGGCAGAGCGCCCTCTCACCGTTTCGCCTCGAACGACTGAACGCCCACCTGGATGCCCTGCATCACGGTACGCGCGTGCAGGCCGCCTGGTTCACCTACTTCGTCGACGTCGCTGTCGCACCGGAAGGCGAGGCGCGCGCGCGCCTGTTGTCTGTGCTTGAAGCGAAGCCGGGCAGTCCCGAGGAAGCCACCTTCTGGGTCGTGCCGCGCCTGGGCACCATCTCACCCTGGTCCAGCAAAGCGACCGATATCCTCCACGGCGCCGGTTTCGACGTGCGCAGGGTCGAGCGCGGTACCGCCTGGCGCGTAAGCGGTATGCCCGGCCCCAGCGATCCCGGTTACGCCGCCATCATGGGCGCGTTCTGCGATCCCATGGTGCAGTCGCCCCTGGCGTCGCTGGCCGACGCATCGGGCCTGTTCCTCGCCGGTGAACCGGGACCCCTGGGGCACGTGGAGCTCGGTCTCGATCCGCGCGGGGCGCTTTCCGCGGCCAACCAACAGCTGGGTCTTGCCCTGGCCGACGACGAAATCGACTACCTCGCCGAGCGCTACGCCGAGATGGGCCGGGCGCCGACCGATGCCGAGCTGATGATGTTCGCGCAGGCGAACTCCGAGCACTGCCGTCACAAGGTGTTCAATGCCACCTGGACGCTCGACGGCCAGACGCAGGAAAACTCGCTGTTCGGCATGATCAAGAACACGCACCAGAAATCGCCGGCGCACACCTTGTCCGCGTATCACGACAACGCGGCGGTGATCGAAGGTTACGAGGGCAACCGGCTCTTCGTCGATCCGAAGGACGGCGTGTTCCGCACGGTGGCGGAATCCGCCCCGTTCGCGATCAAGGTCGAGACGCACAACCATCCGACGGCGATCGCGCCGTGGCCGGGCGCTGCGACCGGTGCCGGCGGCGAGATCCGCGACGAGGGTGCCACCGGTCGCGGTGGCAAGCCGAAAGCGGGACTGACCGGCTTCTCGGTATCGCACCTGCGTATTCCCGGCCTGCCGCGTCCCTGGGAAAAGGATCGTCCGCTGCCGCCGCGCATGGCGTCGGCCTTTGAAATCATGCGTGACGGCCCGCTGGGCGCCGCCGCGTTCAACAACGAGTTCGGTCGTCCCGCGCTCGGCGGTTACTTCCGCACGTTCGAACAGGAAACCGGCGACAAGGGTGTCCGTCGCGGTTACGACAAACCGATCATGATTGCCGGCGGTCTCGCCGCGATCCGACCCGATCACGTGCAGAAGCGCAAAGTGCGTCCGGGCGACAAGGTCATCGTGCTCGGTGGTCCGGCCATGCTGATCGGCCTGGGCGGCGGTGCCGCTTCGTCGGTCGCTTCCGGTACCTCGAGTGCGGAACTCGATTTCGCCTCGGTGCAGCGCGACAACGCTGAGATGGAGCGCCGCTGCCAGCAGGTCATCGACAGCTGCTGGGCGCGTGGCGACGAAAATCCCATCGTCAGCATTCACGACGTGGGTGCGGGTGGTGTCTCCAACGCGATTCCCGAGATCCTCAACGACGCTGGCGTCGGCGGCATCATCGATCTCTCCGCGCTGCCGTGCGACGACCCGACGTTGTCGCCGATGCAGGTCTGGAGCAACGAGTCGCAGGAGCGCTACGTGTTGGCGATCGGCGCGGAAGACCTCCCGCTGTTCGAAGGCTTCTGCGCACGCGAGCGTTGCCCGTACGCCGTCGTCGGTGACGCCACGGCGGAACCGCGACTCATCGTCAAGGATCCGCGCCGCGACCTCACCGTGATCGACCTCGGTATGGACGTGCTGTTCGGCAAGCCGCCGCGGATGCACCGCGATGCCGTGCGCGTGAAGCCCCGCGTCGATCTCGTCGCCGACCTCACCGGTATTGGCATGGACGAGGCACTGATGCGCGTCCTTCGTCTGCCGGCCGTGGGTAGCAAGAACTTCCTCATCACCATCGGCGACCGCACCGTTGGCGGGCTCAACGCGCGCGACCCCATGGTCGGGCCGTGGCAGGTGCCGGTGGCGGACGTGGCCGTGACCATGACCGACTTCGACGGCTATACCGGCGAAGCGATGGCCATGGCCGAGCGTGCACCGATCGCCCTGCTCAACAGCGCCGATGCCGCGCGCATGGCGGTGGGTGAAGCCATCACCAACATGGCTGCCGCTTCGCTCAAGCTCGACGAAGTGCGCCTGTCCGCGAACTGGATGGCCGCCGTGAACCACGCCGGCGAAGACGCCGCGCTGTTCGACGCGGTCAAGGCCGTCGGCATGGAGCTTTGTCCCACCCTCGATATCTCGATCCCCGTCGGCAAGGACTCCCTGTCCATGCAGACCGTGTGGACGGACGAGACGGGCAAAGCCCAGAAAACCGTATCACCGGTATCCCTCGTGATCACCGGCTTCGCCCGCGTGGACGACGTCCGCCGCACGCTCACGCCGCAGATCAAGCTCGATCGCGGCGACAGCGAGCTCTGGCTGATCGATCTTGGCGCGGGCCGCGATCGCCTCGGCGGTTCGGCGCTCACCCAGGTGTTCAACCGCGCCGGCGGCGTGCCGCCGGACCTGGACGATCCGAAGCGCCTGCGTGCGATGTTCGAACTGATCCAGGAAGCGAACAAGGCGGGCTTGTTGCTGGCTTATCACGACCGCTCCGACGGTGGCGCGATCGTCGCCCTGCTGGAAATGGCGTTTGCCGGCCGCTGCGGCCTTGAGCTGCGTCTGGACGGCTGGGCCGAAGCGACGCTGCGTTCGCTGTTCAACGAAGAGCTGGGCGCTGTCGTGCAGATCGCTGCCGCCAACCGCGAGGCTTTCGAGCAGTTGCTCGTGAAGTACAACCTTGCTGGCATGACGCACCACGTGGGTCGTCCCAAGGAAAAGCTCGGCATCAAGCTCCACCTCAACGGCGAGACGGCGTTCAAGTGGAACTTCACCGAGCTGTTCCGTGCCTGGAACGAAACCAGTTACGCCATGCAGGGCCTGCGCGATAACCCGCAGAGCGCTGACCAGGAGAACCACTGGCGCCTCGACGATGCCGACCCGGGCATCTCGCCGAAGCTCACCTTCGACCCGGCCGAAGATATCGCGGCGCCGTACATCAACACCGGCGTGCGTCCGCGCGTCGCGATCCTGCGCGAGCAGGGCGTGAACGGGCAGGTCGAGATGGCGGCGGCGTTCAGCCGCGCCGGCTTCGATGCGGTGGATGTCCACATGTCCGATCTCGCCAGCGGTCGTCACCACCTGAAGGATTTCCGCGGCTTCGCCGCCTGCGGTGGCTTCTCCTACGGTGACGTGCTCGGCGCGGGTCGTGGCTGGGCCACGTCCATCCTCTACAACGATGCGCTACGCGAGCAGTTCGCGCGCTTCTTCGAGGACGGCACCAAGTTCGCCCTCGGGGTTTGCAACGGCTGCCAGATGATGTCGCAGCTGAAGGACATCATCCCGGACGCGAAGCACTGGCCGCAGTTCCTGCGTAATCAGTCCGAGCAGTACGAGGCACGCCTTGCGACGCTCGAGATCCTGGATTCCTCCAGCGTGTTCTTCCGCGGCATGACCGGTTCGCGTATTCCCGTCGCCGTGGCACACGGTGAGGGTCGGGTGTACTTCCCGAACGTCTGCAGCCCGTCGAAGAGCCATGGCTCGGCACGTTTCGTCGACAACCGTGGCAAGCCGACGGAGAGCTACCCGCTCAACCCGAACGGATCGCCGGGTGGCCTAGCCGCGTTTACTGCTGCCGACGGTCGCGTCACGATCATGATGCCGCATCCGGAGCGCGTGTTCCGTACGGCGCAAATGAGCTGGCATCCGGAGAACTGGGGCGAGGATTCACCGTGGATGCGCATGTTCCGCAATGCGCGCGTGTGGGTGGGCTGAACGGAGTAACGGTTCGGTGACGGTTACCGCAGGTCTTACCAGTATCGTCATCGTGCTCGCCGACAGCGGGCCGTTTACGCGCGAGTGCGTGGATCACGCACTCGCCAGTGACGTGCCCGTCGAGATCATCATCGTCGACAACGGTTCGACCGACGGTATTCCCGAAGCGCTCGATCGGGCCTATGCCGACGACGAGCGCGTTCGCCTCGTCTACAACCGGGCCAACCTCGGTTTCGGGCCGGCGGTGAATCGCGGTGCGGCGCAAGCTCGCGGCGACCGGCTGCTGGTGCTCAATCCCGATTGCCTGGTCGAACCCGATACGATCGCGCGCATGGCGGCGCACATGAACGTCCACACGGGCATCGTCGGCGCCGTGGTCTGCGACAGTGCCGGCCATCCCGACGCCGCGTCGCGCCGGCGTGATCCACTGCTTCGTCGCTCGCTGAATACCGTGCTCGGCAGGAAAGGCGTCGATGGCATCGACATCGAGGGGCCCATGCCGGACGGTGCGGAGGAGGTCGAGATCGTCTCGGGTGCCATCCTGTTGATGTCGCGCGCGGTGTTCGAGCGGCTCGGTGGCTTCGACGAAACCTTCTTTCTCCATTGCGAAGACATGGACCTGTGTCGACGTGCCCGTGATGGTGGCTATCGCGTCGTGCTTGCCGGCGACGTGCGTGTGCTGCATGGCAAGGGTGGCTCGAGCCGGCATCGGCCGGTCTTCGTCAGCCGTCACAAGCATCGCAGCATGTACCTGTGGTTTCGCCGCCACGATCCCGCCGCCAGTAACGCGCTGGTCCGCAGCGTGGTCTGGTTGGGCATCTGGACGCATTTCATCCTGAAGATTCCAGGCCAGCTCGCCCGGCGTCGTCGTCGGTGAGCGGTAAGTCGTCGCGCGACAGCGGGCTCGCCACCCTTGGCCTGCTCGCCGTCACGGCAATCTGGGGCTCCACGTTCGTTCTCATCAAGGATGTCGTCGGCCGAATGTCGGTCACCGATTTCCTCGCCGTGCGCTTCGTTATCGCGGCTGTGACCATGTTGGTCCTGTTTGCGCGGCCGGTCTGGCGGCTGAGTCCTGCACAACGGGTGCGTGGGCTTGCCCTGGGGGTGCTTTACGGGTTCGCGCAGTGGTTGCAGACCGAAGGGCTTGCGCTCACGTCGCCGAGCGTCAGCGGTTTCGTCACCGGCATGTACGTCGTGATCACGCCCATCCTCGCGTTACTGATCTTTCGCCAGCGCATGCCGACCACCACGTGGCTCGCCGTGGGCGTGGCCATGGTCGGACTGGGCGTGCTGGCGTTGAACGGTTTCGAGGTCGATCTGGGCGTCCTGCTGACGCTCGCCTCGGCTGCGCTGTACGCCTTGCATATCGTCGGCCTCGGTCATTGGTCGAAGCCTGGCGAAGCGTTCGGCATGTCCGCCGTCCAGATGATTGGCATCGCGGCGGTCTGTCTGTTGGCCACGATCCCACATCACGGCCCGGCGCTGCCGCCGGATACGAAGGCCTGGGTGGCCGTGCTTTACATGGCGCTGGTCGCCGGTGCGTTCGCCATGCTGGTGCAGACCTGGGCGCAGGCCCACATGCCCGCCACGCGCGCGGCCATCGTGATGACGACCGAGCCGGTATTCGCCGCGGGCTTTGCCGTGCTCCTTGGCGTGGACGTACTCACGACGCGCATGGTCGGTGGCGGGGCGCTCGTGCTGGCCGCGATGTACATGGTGGAGCTCGCACCACGCTTCCGCCGGAAGAAGCCGGCGGAAGCGCTGCATCACGAGGTCTGACGCGGGAGCGTTACTTCGCGCTCTTGTCCACGGAGAACTTGTACGTCATGACATTGCGGTAGGTCTTGCCGGGCTCCAGACGAGCCGAGCCGAAGTCCGGGTGATTCGGCGTATCGGGAAACAACTGCGGTTCCAGCGCAAAGGCATCGCCCTGGCGATAGACACCTCCCGATTTACCCGACGTGGTGCCGTCGAGAAAGTTGCCCGAATAGAACTGCAGGCCGGGTTGGGCGGACCAGAGCGACAGCACGCGTCCCGACTTCGGATCGCTGACCCGGGCCACCTCACGCGGCTGCGCCGCTTCCTTCCGGGAGATCACCCAGTTGTGGTCGTAACCGCGTCCGAAGACGATCTGCTCTTCCTTCGCGTCGCGGACGTCCTTGCCGATCGGCTTGGCCTTGCGGAAATCGAAGTCGGTGCCCGCCACGTTGCGCACCTCGCCGGTGGGAATCGCGGTGGCATCCGTGGGCAGGTAGGCATCGCCGGCGATCATCAGGCGTTGGTCCATCACGCTGCCGGAGCCTTCCCCGGCGAGGTTCCAGTAGGTGTGGTTGGTGATGTTGACGATCGTCGGTGCGTCCGTCGTCGCCGTGTACTCGATGGTCAACTCGTTCTTGTCGTCGAGCGAGTAGGTGGCGGTAGCGGTGAGTTTGCCGGGATACCCCTGGTCACCATCCGGGCTTACATAGGTAAGGGTCACGCTGGGCCGCGCCCCGGACTCGACCTTGTCGACGCTCCAGATCACCTTGTCGAAGCCGACCTTGCCGCCGTGCAGCGAGTTGGGTCCGTTGTTGACCGGCACGTTGTACTGCTTGCCGTCGAGAGTGAATTTGCCTTTGGCGATGCGGTTGGCGTAGCGCCCTACCGTGTTGCCGAAGTACTGCGGCATGGCGAAGGTGCCCTTCAGATCCGGGTAGCCGAGCACAACGTCGCCGGATTTGCCGTTTCTGTCCGGGACGTCGAGTGCATAAAGCGCCGCGCCGAGCGAAAGAACCTTCGCGGTGACGCCATGACCGTTGGTCAACGTGACGAGCGTTACATCCTTGCCGTCCGGTGTCGTGCCGAACGACGCCTTTGAAGCCTCACCGGCCGAAGCGGCCGTCGCCGTGGCCAGCAGGACCGCTGTGGCCAAACTCGTTCCGAATTTTCTCATCATTCACTCCGGCTGCCAGGAATCTCCCGACAAGATCATATTTGTCAGACAAATGACAAGTTGCGGTGCGTCATCGTCCTGGAGCGCAAGTCGGCTACGATGGGCACTCCGTTTCGTCAGGTGTTGGAACGCCATGGCTTTGAAAGCAGGGGGGACGCGCAACCTGCACGCGCGCGTCATCGAAGAGATCGGTGAATCCATCGTCAGTGGCGTACTCCGTCCGGGTGAGCCGTTACCCGGCGAGTCACAGCTGGCCGAGCAGATGTCGGTCAGTCGCACAGTGCTTCGCGAAGCGCTGAAGGTTCTTGCGGCCAAAGGCCTGATCGAGACCCGGCAGAAGACCGGTATGCGCGTGCGCGATCCGACCTTCTGGAACCACCTCGATGCCGACGTGCTTTCCTGGCGTTGTGCGGCGATGCCAACCGAAGACTTCGTCGAGAAGCTGGTCGAGATGCGCGAGATTATCGAGCCGGCCGCGGTCATGGCCGCCGCTCGCCGCCGTTCGCCCGAGCAACTGAACGCGATCGGCGTAGCGCTGGACGCCATGGAAGACGCACCCGACCTCGATGCGTGGGCAGCGGCCGACCTGCAATTCCACGACGCCGTGCTGGTCGCCACCAACAACGAGCTACTCAGCTCGCTGTTCTCGGTAATCGAAACCGCCCTGGCCACGTACTTCGTGATGTCGGCGCGGACGGCGAAGAACTTCAAGTATTCGCTACCACACCACCGTGCGGTGTACGAAGCCATCCGTCGCCGCCGACCCAACGAAGCCGCTGTCGCCATGCGCACGATGATCGCGGACTCGCGTGCCAACATGCGCAAGGGCAAGCGTCGCGGGTGAGGTTCGGAAGCCGCGAGGGGCAAGGCCCTTGGGGCCGCGGCGCGGCTCTTCGAGACGGGCCGTAGGCATCGCTCTCGCTCGCCCGTGAACTGAGCGGCCCTCAGCTTAGGCGTCCCCAAGGACCTTGCCCCTCGCGGCACCGAACGCTGAGGTTGCATGCGGCCGAGCAACAACCAGCACGATGCAGCACCGCTCTTGTAGGAGCCGATTCATCGGCGAACCCTCAGCGGTGATGTCACGAACGAGGCTTTGCGTCGCATCGTGCAGGCGTTCGACGGCTCGCCCGATCACCACAACGTCTCGTTCGCAAACCCGACAGCCTGAGGGTTCGCCGCTGAAGCGGCTCCTACGAGAGCGCGAAGAGTGCGTGGAGGCAGTCATGCGGCGCACGGCGACGAAGCGGCGTGGCGCTTGTGCCGCACGCAACCTCAACGTCTGGTGTCGCGGTCGGGTTGGCCCTTGGGGCCGCCTAAGCTGAGGGCCGCCCTGTTCTCGTGCGAGCGACAGAGCAGCTACGGCCCGTCTCGAAGAGCCGCGCCGCGGCCCCAAGGGCCAACCCGATCGCGGCATCCCACGAAGCACGAGCGTGAGGCGGCGAACGCCGCTCAACACACGAGTCGCGTCAGCGGCTGTCCTTTCAGTTCAGCAACAACGCCCACCCGTCCCGCGATACCTCGCTTCCTGCCGCTCGCGGAAGAACTCCCCATAGCTGGGAATCTTCCGCTCGGGATGATGCTCACGCAGGTGTTTCACGTAGACATCGTAATCCGGGACGCCGCAGCAGAGGCGGGCGGTTTGTACCGCCCACTTCCACAGCGAGCGGGCACCTGTCCGTGCATTCGTCGCGCTCATGGCGACCTCCTCACGGCGTGACACTCGACAGCGCGACGTACGGCTCTTCGTGCGCGGTCGGATGGTTGGCGCGCCACGCTCGGACAATCGCGCGGAGCGAAAAGAACAGCATGGTCAGCACCAGCAGCATGAACAGGCCAGTGAGGGCCATGTCGACGCGATTGTTGGTGACGATGCGCTGCATTTCTTCGGCCGTCTTGGCGGGTGCGAGCATCTTCCCCGAGGCCATGGCGTCGGCGTATTTCTGCGCGGCGGCGGTGAAGCTGATCTTGTCGTCGAACAGCTTTTGCCAGGCGGCGGTGAGCGTGCAGATGACCAGCCACGCGGCGGGTACGCCGGGCACGAGCACGTAGCGCTCGCGTTTGAGTTTCACTGTGACCAGGGTCGCGAGCATCAGGGCGATGGCGGCGAGCATCTGGTTGGCGATGCCGAATAGCGGCCACAAGGTGTTGATGCCGCCCAGTGGATCGACCGCGCCCTGGTAGAGGAAGTAACCCCATAGGCCGACGCAGATCACCGTGGCGATGATGTTGCTCACCCACGACTCGGTCTTCTTCAGCGGGGCATACGCCATGCCCGCCAGTTCCTGGATCATGAAACGGCCGACGCGGGTCCCGGCGTCCACCGTGGTCAGGATGAAGAGTGCTTCGAAGAGAATCGCGTAGTGGTACCACATGGCCATCATGCCTTCGCCCGGAAGGATGCCGTGGAGGAGCTGTGCCATGCCGACCGCCAGGGTCGGGGCGCCGCCGGCGCGTCCTAGGATGGTGCCTTCACCGATGTTTTTCGCGGTCTCGGTGAGCTCTTGCGGCGTGACCATGAAGCCCCAGGTGCTGATCGTCTGTGCGGCCTGTTCCACGGTCGTCCCGACGAGTGCGCCGGGCGAGTTCATCGCGAAGTAGACGCCTGGATGCAGGGACGATGCGGCAATCAACGCCATGATGGCAACGAAGGCTTCCATCAGCATGCCGCCGTAGCCGACCATGCGCGCCTCGCCTTCGTTAGCGAGCAGCTTGGGCGTCGTGCCGGAGGCGATGATCGAGTGCCAGCCGGAGACGGCGCCACAGGCGATGGTGATGAACAGGAAGGGGAACAGGTTGCCGGAGAAAACCGGGCCCGTGCCGTCGATGAACTTGGTCACTGCGGGCATCTGCAGGGTCGGCGCAGCCAGGAAGATGGCCAGGGCAAGCAAGGCGATCGTGCCGATCTTCAGGAAGGTGGACAGGTAATCGCGTGGGGCGAGCAACAGCCACACGGGGAGCACCGAAGCGAAGAAGCCGTAGCCGATCAGCAGCCATGCCAGCGATTTCGCATCGAAATCGAACAGGGCGGCCATGGTCGGCGTGTCGTTGACGGTCTTGCCGTACCAGATCGACGCGAGCAACAGGATCAGGCCGATGATCGAGATCTCGAGGATTCGGCCGGGCCGGATATAGCGCAGGTACACCCCCATCAGGAGCGCGATGGGAATGGTGGCGGCGACCGTGAACGTGCCCCAGGGGCTATGCGTCAGTGCCTTGACCACGACCAGTGCCAGTACCGCCAGCACGATCATCATCAGCACCAGCACGCCGACCATGGCGATCACACCGGGTACCTCGCCGAGCTCTTCGCGCAGCATGTGTCCGAGCGAGCGGCCATCCCGGCGGAGCGACATGCCAAGGATCATGACGTCCTGGACCGCGCCGGCAAAGACGACGCCGACCAGGATCCAGAGCGTCCCGGGCAGGTAACCCATCTGTGCGGCGAGAACGGGGCCGACCAGGGGGCCGGCGCCGGCGATGGCCGCGAAGTGATGACCGAAGACCACCCAACGATCGGTCGGGACGTAATCCAGGCCGTCGTTGCGCAGGACGGCCGGCGTGGCGCGCGAGGGGTCGAGCTGCAGCACGCCGGTGGCGATCATCCGGCTATAGAAGCGATAGCCGATGAGGAACACCGCGATGGACGCGGTCACCAGCCAGATGGCGTTGATGGGTTCGTCTCGTCGCAGGGCGACGACACCGAGGCACCAGGCGCCGACGATGGCGATGGCGGCCCACAGGATCTTCCCTGCGGGGCTGGGTTTCGGGATGGCGCTGTGCATGGTCGTTGGCTCCCCTCGCGGATGGCACAAGGGTCGTCTCCCCAGTCACGGGGGTCAATGCGTGGCAGGGGTATGCCGTATTAGCCATTGGTCGAATGGTTGGCGGGCGTCGTATGCTCAAGCCATCCCCACTCCCCTGGCGGTAACGATGATTCGCGAGATTCTGAAAATGGGTGACGAGCGCCTGCTGCGCGTCGCCCCCGCCGTCCCCGACGCCATGGTGGGAAGTGCCGAGCTGGATGCCCTGATCGTCGATATGTTCGACACGATGCACCACGCCGGTGGCGTGGGCCTGGCGGCGCCCCAGATCGGCGTGGACCTGCAGTTGGTGATCTTCGGTTTCGATAGCAGCGAGCGTTACCCGGATGCACCGCCGGTGCCGGAAACCATCCTCCTCAATCCGGTCATCACTCCGTTGTCGCAAGACATGGAAGAGGGGTGGGAAGGCTGCCTCTCCGTACCCGGACTACGCGGTGCGGTGAATCGCTACTCGTTGATCCGCTATCAGGGTATCGGACCGCAAGGGGAGGTCATCGACCGTCGGGCCGAAGGCTTCCACGCCCGCGTGGTCCAGCACGAGTGCGACCATCTCATCGGCCGCCTCTACCCCTCGCGCATCACTGATTTCGGCAAGTTCGGATACACCGAGGTGCTCTTTCCGGGCATGGATATCGGTGACGATTAAGGCTTTTCGTAGAAAGGGCCGGGTTGCGCGGAAAGCGCCGACGCTATTCGGCCTCGGCCAGGGCCTCGACGATCACCAGGAGCGCCTTCCGGCGTTCCTTGGGTAGACGGCTCACGAGCCCGACCAGGCGCAGCTGCTCCCGTGAGTCGGCGCGGTAGAGGGCGGGGCTTTCGCGCACGCCGGTGGCCCCGTTGGGGGCGCCGCGACCCGTGGCCAACCACTCGAAATTCACCCCGAAGCGTGTCGCCATGTCGATCTGGCGCTCCAGCTCGGGCAGGCCGAGATCACTCAGCCATTTTCGGGCGGTTTCCCGGCTGACATCGAAGAGGTCAGCCAGCTGGGTGATGCGGCCGCGGCCTTTCTTCACGCCAGCCATGTCCAGCGCGACATGCAGACGTTGGGAAAAACCTCGGTTGATAGGTGGCATGACAACTCCGGTTGAACGCTTTGGCGCTTCAAGACCCGGTATTGTTGGATAGCCCGGAGCGGCAGCGTAAGCCTTTTGCAGTTGCCAAGTCGTGCAATTTGCGACTGTTTTTTGTTTCGCCCGTCACTGACGGAACAAGTTGACCGATTTTCTCATTTCATCAGCCGCCCGATGTGCTACGGCTGCGAAGTCTGAGCTGGCGCTAGCGTAAAGGATGGCGCGGGAAGAAGAAATCATCAGACCGGTGCCATCGGCGGTTCGTCCCTGGGTCATGACCGCCTGGATGTCACCTCCCTGGGCACCGATGCCTGGAACCAGCAAGGGCATGTCGCCGACCACCGCGCGAACCCGGCCAAGCTCTTCCGGCCAGGTTGCGCCCGTGACCAGCGCACAGTTGCCGTTTTCGTTCCATTCGCGGGCGATCGTCTCGGCGACCCGGATGTAGAGCGGCTGGCCGCCGCAATCCAGGGCCTGGAAGTCCGCCCCACCGGGATTGGAGGTGCGGCAGAGCAGGATCACGCCTTTGTCCGCACGCTCCAGGAAGGGCTCGATGGAGTCCCGGCCCAGATAGGGGTTCAGCGTGACCGCGTCGGCGTCGTAGCGCTCGAATGCCTCGGCGGCGTAATGCCGGGCCGTCGAGCCGATGTCGCCGCGCTTGGCGTCCAGGATCACCGGAATGCCCGGGTGCTTGTCGTGGATATGGGCGATCAGCCGTTCCAGGACACCCTCGGCACGCTGCGCGGCGAAATGGGCGATCTGCGGCTTGAAGGCGCACACCAGGCCTGCCGTGGCATCGACGATGTCACGGCAGAAGGTAAAGATGCCTTCCTCGCCGGCGAGACCCGCGGGCAAACGGCCCGGCTCAGGATCGAGTCCCACACAGACCAGGGAGTCATTGCGACGCCAGGCGTCCTTCAGGGCGGTCATGAAGTTCATGGGCGGCTTCGCTATGTGGGTAAGTTCGAGGCAAGGCTACTGACTGTAGGAGCCGATTCATCGGCGATCCCGCGGCAGCGGGCAAGGCTGCCGCGAGCACCCATTCGCCGATGCATTCGGCTCCTACAACAGCGTGGGCCTTATCAGACCAGTTTCTTGTATTTCACGCGCTTCGGACCGGCATCGTCGCCGAAGCGGCGCTTCTTGTCGGCTTCGTACTCGTTGTAGTTGCCCGGGAAGAACTCGACGTGCGAGTCGCCTTCGAACGCGATGATGTGCGTGGCGATGCGATCGAGGAACCAGCGGTCATGCGAGATGACCACCGCGCAGCCCGGGAACTCGAGCAGGGCGTCTTCCAGGGCGCGCAGCGTCTCGACGTCCAGATCGTTGGACGGCTCATCGAGCAGCAGCACGTTGCCGCCCTGCAGCAGGGTCTTGGCCATGTGCAGGCGGCCACGCTCACCACCGGACAGGCTGCCGACGATCTTCTGCTGGTCGGTACCCTTGAAGTTGAAGCGGCCGATGTAGGCGCGCGACTGGATCTCGAAGTTGCCGATCTGCAGGATGTCCGAGCCGCCCGACACTTCCTGCCAGACGTTGTTCTTCGGGTCGAGGGCGTCGCGCGACTGGTCGACGTAGGCCAGCTTGACCGTATGGCCGTGCTTGACCTCGCCGGTGTCGGGCTTCTCCAGATTCATGATCATCTTCATGAGCGTGGATTTACCGGCGCCGTTCGGGCCGATGATGCCGACGATGGCGCCAGGCGGAATCTTGAACGACAGGTCCTCGATGAGCACGCGGTCGCCGAACGACTTGGTGACGTTCTTGAACTCGATCACTTCCTGGCCCAGACGCTCGCCCGGCGGGATGAAGATTTCATTCGTTTCGTTACGGCGCTGGTACTCGACCGAGTTCAGTTCCTCGAAGCGGTTGATGCGGGCCTTGCCCTTGGACTGGCGACCCTTGGCGGCCGTGCGAATCCACTCCAGCTCCTTGGCCAGCGCCTTCTGGCGCGACTTTTCCTGGTTGGCTTCCTGCTGAAGGCGTTCGCCCTTCTGCTCCAGCCACTCGGTGTAGTTGCCCTTCCAGGGAATGCCGCGGCCGCGATCGAGCTCGAGAATCCACTCGGCGGCGTTGTCGAGGAAGTAGCGGTCATGGGTGACCGCCACGACCGTACCGGGGTAGTCGTGCAGGAAGGTTTCCAGCCAGTCGACCGACTCCGCGTCCAGATGGTTGGTCGGCTCGTCGAGCAGGAGCATGTCGGGCTTGGACAGCAGCAGACGGCAAAGGGCGACGCGGCGCTTCTCACCACCGGACAGCGGGCCGACCACGGCGTCCCACGGCGGCAGGCGAAGGGCATCGGCGGCCACTTCGAGCTGGCGCTCGAGGGCATGCGCGTCGTTGGCGGCAAGGATGCCTTCGAGGGCTTCCTGCTCCTTGGCGAGCTTGTCGAAGTCGGCGCCTTCTTCCGCATAGGCGGCATAGACCTCTTCGAGGCGCTTCTGGGCGTCGAGAATCTCGGACACGCCTTCCTCGACGACTTCGCGCACCGTCTTGGTCGGATCGAGGTCGGGCTCCTGGGCAAGGTAGCCGATCTTCGTGCCCGGGTTGGCGCGTGCCTCACCCTGGAAGTCGGTGTCGACGCCGGCCATGATCCGCAGCACCGTGGACTTACCCGAGCCGTTGATGCCCAGCAGGCCGATCTTGGCGCCGGGGAAGAAGGACAGGGAGATGTCCTTGATGATCTGGCGCTTCGGGGGGACGATCTTGCTCACCCCGTTCATGGTGTAGATGTACTGCATGGTTGCTCCGTAGGCCAAGGCCGCGCCCCCGGGGCCGATGCACGCCGGGTGGGCAAACCCCGATTATAGCGGTTTCAGGGGGCGGCGAGCTGTCGCGGACCGTGAACCCCGCCGCCGCGTGGGCCGTTTCGGGCCCCGCTCATCGGTGCGTTTCCCGCCCCTTCCGGGCGCCCGCCCGCAGACCTTCGGTGCGGTGGCTCCCAGACTGGGCGGCCCCCCCTCGAGCCATCTCCGCCATGGTTGCCACCTCCCGCCTCGCGGTATTACTCCTGGTTCTTCCTTTTCATCCTGCGACGGCGACGGCCGCTACCAGCATGGTCGAGCGCTTCGATGCCGCCGTGGCGCGCCTGCCCCCCGAGGACGCGCCAGCGGATGACGGTCCCGCCCGAGCCAGGCGATCCGCAGCCGATGTCGTCGTCGAGCGGCGCCTGAATATCGAGGTGGACTTCCCCGGTGACGTCCACGGCGCGATGTACGGCGGTTTTCTCCATGGCGAGGCTGCTGTGTTTACGCGATCGGGTCATCACCTTGATGCCACCGTCATGCGCGACGGCGATACCAGGGTCATGTCGTTCGACGAGCCTGGCAACGGTGGCGCGCAGGCCGACCCTGTGTCCGCTGGCACGGGGGCGGAGGCGATGCGTGTTCGTCGATCGGTGAGCCCGGGACACTTCGAGGATCCGGCCGCCTACAGCCTCCACTTTTACTTCTTCAAGCATGACGACCTGGTCGACAGCAACGTCCGGGTTCTGCACGCACGTTACGTGGCATGGTGGATGGCGGATATGGCCACTCACGTGCTGCCCGTCGATCGGTTCCGGGCCAGCTATGCCGAGCGCGTGCGCTGGCTTACCTCCATGCCGTATGGAGACGCCCACTCACTGGATGTTTTTGAACGTACGCTCAAGGCGATGGATCACACCTACGGGTTCGACATGGACAGAACCTATAAAAGGAAATTCGTGCTGCTCACGGCCGGGCGTCCCATGCCGGGCACGAGCGGCGTGGCGTTCGAAGGTGGCAACGAGGCGATCGCTTCCATCGCCGGTCGGACACGCATCGTCGCCCACGAGATTGGCCACATGCTCGGCGCCGCGCATCTGAACGCCGAAACGCGCGGCTGGTGGGGCTGCGAGACGAACATGCTTTCGATCTCAAGCACGGTGCGCAGCGACTGCCTCGAGTACAGCGCGGCCAACCAGCGCGCCATGCGTTCTTATATGAGGCATGGCCCGGACACGCTCGCCCCACGGAAGATGGTGGACGCGCCATCGCCCAAATAAGGCAGTTCAGGGGCCACTTGCCGGAGCATCGCGAGGGTTCGTCGCATGCTCATCAATCCTCCGACCAGCGGGTGTTGGGAAGGAAGTCTTCGCCCGTCCTGACGTAGTCGTCGATATGGCGCATGTTGGCCGAGGAGTAGCCGTAGCAGTTGGAACGCAGGAGCAGGCTGGGCGCGTACATGTTCGTCTCGCACCACCATCCACCGAAACGCACCTCGGCGGCAGCGTGTTTCGCACCCAGAAGATGCCCCAACTGGTGGGCAATCTCGGGGTACCTGCCGCTGATGGAGGCGATGCCTTCGGACCCTTTCTGCCAGGAACGCCCGTAGCGCTCGGGCTCGGGCATGCCTTTCACGATGAGCATGAACTTGTGCTTGTACGTGCGCGGGATGTGCTGCTCCCGCGCGTAGTGCTCGATGACATCCGACCAGTCGTGCAGCGATCCGGTGTATTGGTAGCGTATGTCGGTGACGCCGGGAATTCGCTGGCTGTAGAAAAGGTCGACCTTCTTGCCGGGAACGATGCGGCGCTGCAGATCGGCCAGCCACCAGGCGACATAGCCAGCATGGACGTGCTGGGAGGATATGTCGCCCATATCGTCGTGGAGCATCAGGTGAAACGTGAGGCGGTTCGGCGTGAGGTCGACATCCGCACTCCTTCGCGTACGCGATGGCGTTATCGGTGTGGCGTTCGGGGCTGCAGACGCTGCGCCGGTGGTGTTCTCGACGGGCAGGCTTTGATGTTCGATATCGGCGCTTCCCGATGTGAAACCCGTGATGTCGACGCCGGCAGGCGAGAGCGATGTGATGTCGAGGTGGTCACCGGAGCGCGTGGCGACGACCGACTCCCCATGCCACGTGGCGTCGTACATCTGCCCATGACTGCCGTCGGCGAACACGATGTCGCCACCCAGGGCGCCGAGCACGACGAGATCGTCGTCGCGGTCGTTCGCGACCGTAGTCGTGACTGAAGCGTCGGCAAGATGGACGTGTCTGGGCAGGCCGGTCGATATCGCGGCGTCGAACAGGGCCACCGCCTGGGCGGTGTCGTCGGTCTCGATGAGAAGCTGGTTGTCGCCCCGCGAGATGGTCGCGGATGCTCCGTTCCAGTGGCCCTCGTAGGTGAGCATGGAGCTTCCGTCCGGTAGTTCGACGGCGGTGTTGAGTCGTGAGGTGACATCGAGTCGCGCTGTTGTGGCTAGTCCTGCCTCATCCGTCGCATGGAACGGAACGATGCCCTGTGGAAGGCCGCCAGCAACGCGCTCGTCGAACTGAGCTACGGAGGGCGAAGCGTCCCAGGTCGAAGCGGTCGCCGGCGCAGCGCAGAACGCAACAATGGCGAGTGTATTCAGGTGAAGGATGTGCTTCATAGGTCCGGAAGTTGGAAGGGCGGTGGCGCAGGGTAGAGCCACCGTCTCCTTCTTTTACCGACACCTACGAACGTTGCGGCGCTTTCGCCAGCAACACAGGAATGTTCCTACCTGCGCGGGATCAACGCTCTCTTTCGATCGCCTCCAGCGCTTCTTTTACGTGTCGACGGATCTCCAGATCGTTTGCGCCGGTGTAGATACGGCAGCTGTAGCGGGGAGTGATGAAACCCATCATGTTCGTTACGCAGGGGAAGCGATCTTCGGCGTAGCGATGTGCGGCACCCAGGGTGTGGCCGAACTCGTGGGCCACGATGTGTCGGGGCCCCGTTCCGCTGGCCATCGCTACGGTGTTGTTCTGAAGGGCTACGCCATAGGTATAGTCGCCCCAGTTCGCCGCGACATCGTTGACGAAAAGCATGGTCTTGGTGATTTGTGACGGCGTCGCGCCTGCGCTGTCGAGATAGCGGTCGGCGATATTCCCGAACTTCACCAGTGAACGATCAGACGTCACGGCCTGGTGGTAGTCGAAATCGGTCACACCGGGGATGTGATCCTTGATGATCACTTTCACCGGGATGCCTGGTTTCACCGCGTGCTCCATGTCGCGGATCCACCACGCGATGTACCAGTTGTGGAACTTGGCATAGTTGGTTTCGCCGGACTGGTCATGCAGGAAGATCCAGAACTGGAGTTCCCGCGGTGCCTGCGTCTGTGGCTCTGCCGTGAGCGAGAATGCGCGCTTACTCGCCGACGGTGGGAGGGTGATCGCATCGTTCATCTCTGGCGCGGCGCTGCGGCGAATCCGTCCGGTCGATACCGTGGGCTCGAGCCGTTCGTCGGACACCGACACGCTCAGGTCGTCGCCGATGCGCGTGAACGTCGCTTCAATACCATTCGACGTCCCGACATAGGTCATTGCATGGCTGCCATCGGGAAAGACCACGTCCGTATCGAGCTTTTCCTCGATGACGACCTGGTCGATGCCTTCGCCCCGTTCATCATCGGCGGGGCGGGGGAGCGCGAACGCCTGCGGCAGGCCGGCAGCGACATAACCGTCGAAGAGTGTGGCTGAGGATGACTGGGCGAGGACGGTTGTCTGCCAACCGGCGAATGCCAATCCGATCGCCAGAGCGAGCTTGCTGGAAATGTGGGTCATGGGTGCTTCCATTCGGGAGGAGGGTGGGTGATGCCCGGAATAAACCCTACGCATCCTTGCGGGCGGGTGCTGTAGGCATCGGCTGGCTTGCAAGTCAGCGGAGACCTGGGACCTGGCTCTTCGGCCGCAGCGCCCGCGCTTTGCCCCACAGGTGCGAGGGGAATGCCCTTGCGAACGTCCATCCTCCGGGCAGCACAACACGCAAGAGGACATCGCGATGGACGGGCGTGCCCATGGACGACGCACCGCGCACGGCTGGGGAAGGCTGGACACGACGCTCGCCGAGCTCGCGAAAGCGCGCGGAAGCCTTGGCGTGTTCGCCTACGAGTTCCTCTGCTTTGGCATGAAGCAGGCCTGGGCCTGCCTCTTCGGCGGTTGCATGGTGGCGCTGTTGCTGCTTTCGGGCCTTTACTGGCCGAAAGGCGCCCCGATCGCCCGGTACGATGCGCTGACCGTCGCCGCCCTGGCGATGCAGATCGGCCTGATCGTGTTTCGGCTGGAGACGCGCCGCGAGGCGTGGGTCATCTTCGTCTTCCATCTCGTCGGCACGGCCATGGAAGTGTTCAAGACCGCCATGGGATCGTGGGCCTACCCCGAAGCATCGCTGCTGCGCATCGGTGGCGTGCCGCTGTTCACCGGTTTCATGTATGCGGCGATCGGCAGCTACATCGCCCGGGCGTGGCGGCTGTTCGACTTCCGCTTCACCGCGCATCCCCCGCTGTGGGCCGGGATGGTGCTCGCCGGCGCCATCTACCTGAACTTCTTCACCCACCACGGCGGTGCATGGCCTTGCACCCGGGTATGGCGCCCGAGCGGGTCGCGCGGTGGCTGAGACGCGTGGCAGTGGCCGCAAACGCCCGTGAGCGCTACACTTTCGGTCTTGTTTCCCCACCTGCCCCCATGAGGTCGAGATGTTCCCGAAGGATGCAACGATCGCCGGCTACGACGACGAACTGGCCAAGGCCATCGCTAACGAGACCCGTCGCCAGGAAGATCACGTCGAACTGATCGCCTCCGAGAACTACGCCAGCCCGCGCGTCATGGAAGCGCAGGGTTCGGTGCTGACCAACAAATACGCCGAGGGTTACCCGGGCAAACGCTACTACGGTGGCTGCGAGTACGTGGACGTCGCCGAAAGGCTCGCCATCGACCGTCTGAAGCAGCTGTTCGGGGCGGACTATGCCAACGTGCAGCCGCATTCCGGCTCGCAGGCGAACCAGGCCGTTTACTTCGCTCTGCTGCAGCCCGGCGACACCATCCTGGGCATGAGCCTGGCCCACGGCGGTCACCTGACTCACGGCGCCAAGGTCAACCTCTCCGGCAAGATCTTCAACGCCGTGCAGTACGGCATCGACCCGGAATCGGGTCTGGTCGACTACAACGAAGTCGAGCGCCTCGCCGTCGAGCACAAGCCGAAGATGATCGTGGCCGGCTTCTCAGCCTACTCGCAGATCCTCGACTGGGGTCGCTTCCGCGCCATTGCCGACAAAGTCGGTGCCTACCTGTTCGTCGACATGGCGCACATCGCCGGTCTGGTCGCGGCGGGTGAGTACCCGAACCCGATCGAGCACGCGCACGTGGTCACCTCCACCACGCACAAGACGCTGCGCGGTCCGCGCGGCGGCATCATCGTCGCCAAGGGCCTGGGTGAGGAGCTGGAAAAGAAGCTGCAGTCCATCGTCTTCCCGGGCATCCAGGGTGGTCCGCTGATGCACGTCATCGCGGCCAAGGCAGTCGCCTTCAAGGAAGCGCTGGAGCCTTCGTTCAAGACCTACCAGGCCCAGGTGGTGAAGAACGCCAAGGCCATGGCGAAGACCTTCATCGAGCGCGGCTACAAGATCGTTTCCGGCGGCACCGAAAACCATCTCATGCTGATCGACCTCATCGGCCGCGATGCGACCGGCAAGGACGCGGAGGCGGCGCTGGGTAAGGCGCATATCACCGTGAACAAGAACGCGGTGCCGAACGACCCACGCTCGCCGTTCGTCACCTCGGGCCTGCGCGTCGGTACGCCGGCGATCACCACCCGCGGCTACGACGAAGCGGCCACGGTCGAGCTCACCCAGTGGATGTGTGACGTGCTGGATGCCCCTGGCGACGAGAAGGTCATCGCGGCCGTGCGTGAGAAAGTGACCGCGCAGTGTGCCAAGTTCCCGGTTTACGGCTGATAGATGCATTGTCCGTTCTGCCAGCATGAAGACACACGTGTCATCGACTCCCGTCTCACGGAGGACGGTGGCACGGTGCGGCGTCGCCGCGAGTGTCCGCAATGCAGCGAGCGTTTCAACACGTTCGAAACGGCAGAGCTCAAGCTTCCGGCGATCGTCAAATCCGGCGATCGTCGCGAGCCCTTCGACGAACACAAGCTGCGCGTGAGTTTCGAGCGCGCGCTGCAGAAGCGTCCTGTTTCCAGCGATGCGGTCGATGGTGCCGTGCGCGCGGTGGTGAACGACCTGCGTCGCTGTGGCGAGCGTGAAGTGCCGTCGCGACAGGTCGGTGAGCTGGTGATGCGCGAGCTCAAGGCGCTCGACCAGGTAGCCTACGTTCGCTTCGCCTCCGTGTATCGCCGGTTCGAGGACGTCCACGCCTTCCGCGAGGAGATCGAGAAGCTCGAACGCGACCTGCCGTCACTCGAAGGCCTGCAACTGCCGCTGCTGGACGCAGCCAGGCGCGGGCGCAAGAGCTGATCATGTCGCGGCCGTTCTTTCCCGCCATGGATCACGTACACATGGCGCACGCCTTGCGCCTGGCCGCACGCGGCCTGCACACCACGCAACCGAACCCGCGCGTGGGTTGCGTCATTGCGCGTGGTGAAACCGTGCTCGGTACGGGCTGGCACCCACGCGCCGGTCAGCCACACGCGGAAGTATTCGCATTGCGCGAAGCGGGCGAATCCGCGCGCGGTGCCACGGCTTACGTCACGCTGGAGCCTTGCGCGCATCATGGCCGCACGCCGCCTTGCGCCGATGCCCTGATTGCCGCCGGCGTCGGGCGCGTCGTCATCGCGCACGAAGACCCGTTCGACAAGGTCGACGGTGCCGGCATTGCCAGGCTGCGGGACGCGGGCATCGGCGTGCAGGTGGGCCTGATGCGCGACGCCGCGCGCGAACTGAATATCGGTTTCTTCAGCCGCATCGAGCGGCAACGTCCGTGGGTACGCGTGAAACTGGCGATGAGCCTCGACGGGCGCACCGCGCTGGCCGACGGCTCGTCGAAGTGGATCACCGGCGAGGCCGCGCGTGCCGATGTACAGCGCTGGCGCGCCCGTTCTTCCGCGATCCTCTCCGCGAGCGGTACGGTGCTCGCCGACGATCCGCATTTGACCGTGCGGTTGCCGGAAGGTGAGGCCTTCGTGCCGCCGTTGCGCGCGATCGTCGACACCCGTCTACGCACGCAGGCAGGCGCGAACGTGCTGGATGGCGCTGCGCCCACGGTGCTCTTCCATGCGGAGGATGCCTCGGTACCTGCGCACCTTTCCGATGTCCCTCGCGCCGCCATCCGTCAGGAAGACGGCGGCGGCCTCGATCTGCGTGCGGTCCTTCACTGGTTGGCGCGCCACGACGTGAACGAAGTCCATGTCGAAGCCGGCCCGGTGCTTTGCGGCGCGCTGCTTGCCGCGGGTCTGGCCGACGAACTGATCGTCTACATCGCACCGATCCTGCTCGGACATACCGGTCGTCCGATGCTCAACCTGCCGCCGCTGGATGACATGGCGTCGCGGTGGAAACTGCATACGGTAGACCGCCGGCAGGTCGGCGACGATATGCGCCTGCAGCTGCGCCCGACGTCGTGACCGTGCGGTCCCACGTACGTTGGGGCATCGTTGGCTGCGGTGCGGTGACCGAGGTCAAGAGTGGCCCGGCCTTCTCCAAAGTTCCTGATTCGTCGCTCGTCGCGGTCATGCGCCGTGACGGTGACAAGGCACGTGACTATGCAGCGCGCCATGGCGTGCCGCGCTGGTACGACGACGCGGCGGCACTCATTGCCGACCCGGACGTCGATGCCGTCTACATCGCCACACCGCCCTCCAGTCATCGCGAGTACGCGCTGATGGCGATCGCTGCGGGGAAACCGGTGTACGTCGAGAAACCCATGGCGATCGACCACGCGGAATGCATGGCGATCGTCGAGGCGGGCAGGGCGGCCGGCGTGCCGGTTTTCGTGGCCTATTACCGCCGCATGCTGCCGCGTTTCCGCCGCATCGCGGCGCTGCTGGCCGAAGGTTCCATCGGCACGCCGCGACTGGTCAACGTACTTCTGCACCATCCCTTCGAAGCGCGTTATCAGGACCCGGCCAACCTGCCGTGGACCGTGCGCCCGGAGCTCTCGGGAGGCGGCATCTTCGTCGACATCGGCTGCCACACGCTGGACATCCTCGACTTCCTGCTCGGTCCCATCGTCACCGTGCGCGGTATGGTCTCGCATCAGATGGACGCCTATCCGGCCGAGGACACTGTGGCCATGGCGTTCTCGTTCGGGTCCGGGGTGCTCGGTACGGGTCTGTGGAACTTCTGCGCGGACCGGCGGGAAGATCGCGTCGAGATCGTGGGGGATCGCGGGCGTCTGGTCTTCGCCACCTTCGGCGAAGGGCCCATCCGCCTCGAGGCTGGTGGTCGTGTGGAGGACATCCTTATCGCCCATCCCGAGCACATACAGCAGCCACTGATCGAATCCATCGTCGCCGAGCTGACCGGCAAGGGTGCCTGCCCGTCCACCGGCGAGACAGGGGCGCGGACCAGCTGGGTGATGGATCAGGTACTACGGGGCTAGAACCCCCGCCCGGTAGGAGCCGATTCATCGGCGATGCTCTTGCCTTCTGTGGGAGCCGATTCATCGGCGATGGGTGCTCGCCCCGAACGGGCCCGCTGCCGCGGGATCGCCGATGAATCGGCTCCCACAGGAGCGGGTGTGCCGTAACGGGGTCAACGGGTAGGTTCGGTGTTGCAATTGGGCTGGCGGACCCCATGCTATTCTCCGCCGGCCGGTTCCCTTGGGGGAACTGGCCTCCACAGCGTCTTCAGGGCGGGGTGTGACTCCCCACCGGCGGTAGGTTTCCGCAAGGAAACGAGCCCGCGAGCGCTCCCGGTTTCGGCTGGGAGGTCAGCAGATCCGGTCCCATGCCGGAGCCGACGGTTACAGTCCGGATGAAAGAAGACGGCGTTCGCACGTTCCCCAGGGGACGCGCGACGCCATGCGCCTTGGGGCGTTTTTCGCTCATTACCGCGGGAAACGTTTCATGAAAATTCGACTCTGCACCACCGTCTCCCTGCAGGGAGGCTACTGACATGTTCACCGGCATCATCCAGGCCGTCGGCCGCATTGCGCGGCTGGAACCCCGTGGCGGCGACGTCCGCCTCGTCGTCGACACCGCCGCGCTCGACATGGCCGATGTCGCCCTGGGCGACAGCATCTCGGTTTCCGGCGTCTGCCTGACCGTGATCGACTTCGACACGACGAGCTTCGCCGCCGACGTTTCCAACGAAACCCTCGCCCACACCACGCTCGGCAAGCACAAGGCCGGCGATACCGTGAACCTGGAGAAGGCCTTGCGCCTGGCCGACCGCCTCGGCGGTCATCTGGTCTCCGGTCACGTGGACGGCGCGGGCAAGGTCGTTTCCGTCGTTCCGGACGGCCGCTCGCTGCGCTGGACCTTCGAAGTCCCCAGCGACATCGCGCGCTACATCGCGCACAAGGGTTCGGTCTGCATCGACGGGACCAGCCTCACGGTGAACGAAGTCAACGGCAATCGCTTCGGAGTGAACCTTATCCCCCATACGGTGGAACATACGACGTTCGCCGCGCGTCGCCCCGGCGATGGCGTGAACATCGAGGTGGACGTGGTCGCGCGCTACATCGAACGCCTGCTCTCCAGTGGTGACACCCCGCGCCTCGACGAGGCCTTCCTGAAGCAACACGGCTTCGTCTGACCCGGACCTCCCATGCCATTCAATACGATTCCCGAGATTCTCGAAGACCTCCGCCAGGGCCGCATGGTCGTCATCCTCGATGACGAGGACCGCGAAAACGAAGGCGATATCGTCATGGCCGCCGAGAAGGTGCGCCCCGAGGACGTCAACTTCATGGTCCGCGAAGCGCGCGGCCTGCTGTGCCTCACGCTCACCGAGAAGCACACGCGCCAGCTCGGCCTCAAGCCGATGGTCAGCGACAACAACTCGCCGTACCACACCAACTTCACGGTCTCGATCGAGGCCGCCGAAGGGGTGACGACGGGCATCTCCGCGCACGATCGCGCGCGCACGATCCAGGTGGCGGCGGCAGCGGATGCGAAGCCCGCGGACATCACCATGCCCGGGCATATCTTTCCCCTCACCGCGCAGGCGGGTGGCGTGCTCAGCCGTGCCGGTCACACCGAAGCCGGCTGCGACCTGGCCACCCTCGCCGGCATGCAGCCGTCGTCGGTGCTCATCGAGATCCTGCACGACGATGGCTCGATGGCACGGCGTCCGGAGCTCGAGATCTTCGCGGCGAAGCACGGCCTGAAGATCGGCACGATCGCCGACCTCATCCGCTACCGCCTCGAGACCGAGAAGACGATCGAGCGGGTACACGACGAAGACGTCGACACCGAGTTCGGTCCGTTCCGCCTGGTCGCCTATCGCGATGTCATCCGTCACGGCCTGCACTTCGCCCTGGTCCGGGGCGACGTGACCGACGGCGAGCCGGTGCTCACCCGCGTGCATGTGCGCAACACGCTATCGGATGTCCTCCACCTCAAGCGCGACGACCTCGGACAGACGGTCACCGAAGCGCTGCGCAAGATCGACGCCGAGCAGCGCGGCGTCCTGGTGGTGCTCTCCGGTGCCGATGCACCCGACGCACTGCTGGCGCGTCTCAGGCGTGACGCGGCACCGATGCCGGCCCCGAAAGACGACCAGGAATGGCGGCAGACCGGCCTCGGCGCGCAGATCCTCGCGGATCTTGGCGTCAAGCGTCTCCGCGTCATCGGCACTCCGCGTAAGCTTGTCGGCATCGCGGGCTTCGGCCTGGAAGTGGTGGAGCAAGCTGGCTGATGACCCCGAGTTACGATATTCGCCTGATCGCGCCGTCCGGTTACCCACACAACCCCGAAGCCATGGCTCGTGGCATCGCGCGACTGGAAGAAGCCGGCCACAACGTGCAGGGCAAGGACGTGCTCGAACGCCGCGAGCTGCGCTTTGCAGGTAGCGACGCCGAGCGCGCCGCGGACATCAACGCGCTGGCGGACACGTCAAAACCCTTGCCGGATGTCGCCCTGGCGATCCGCGGCGGCTACGGTGCCCACCCGCTGCTGCCCTTGCTCGACTACGACGGCCTGCGCCAGCGTCTCGGGGACGCCCCGTTGGCCCTGGTCGGACACAGCGATTTCACCGCCCTGCAGTGCGCGCTGTTTGCCCGAAGTGGGCTGGTGACCCTGGGTGGCCCCATGCTGGGCGCGGATTTCGGTGCACCCGAACTCGATGCGCAGACCTGGGAGCACTTCTGGGCCACGCTGGCGGCCGACGAAGGCCGTGCCACGTGGGACGCACCGGAAACCGAGGCCCTCGATGTCGAAGGGACGGTATGGGGTGGCAACCTGGCGATGCTCACCAGCCTCATCGGCTCGCCCTTCTTCCCCCGGATCGAGGGCGGCATCCTCTTCATCGAGGACATCGCCGAGCCGGCCTACCGGGTCGAGCGGATGCTCTATCACCTGTTCCACGCCGGCGTGCTGGCGCGGCAGAAGGTGCTGGTCATCGGCGACTTCACCAGCTACCGGACCACCGAATACGACAACGGCTATGACCTGGACGCCACCTTCGAGCGGATTGCCGCCGTCGCGGGCATCCCGATCGTCCGTGGCCTGCCGTTCGGCCACGATGCGGCCAAGTTCACCCTGCCTTTTGGCGCCCCAGGGCGGCTCGTCGTCGCCGATGGGACCGCCGTGCTCACCTTCAGCGGCCACCCCAGGCCGAAAACCCCGTAAAATAACCGGCCGCCAGCGGCCCGCCCGCCACAGGACTACCCATGAAGATCATCGAAGGCGATTTCGCCACCCCCAAGGGCCGCTTCGCCATCGTTGCCGGTCGTTTCAACGCGTTCGTCGTCGAGCCACTGGTCGAGGGCGCGCGCGACGCGCTGGTTCGCCACGGCGTGAAAGAGGACGCGATCGACCTGATCCGCGTCCCCGGCGCGTTCGAAATCCCGCAGGCGGCCTACAAGATCGCCAGTTCGGGCAAGTACGCCGCCGTGCTCGGTCTGGGCGCGGTCATTCGCGGCTCCACTCCCCACTTCGACTACGTCGCCGGCGAAGCCGCCAAGGGCCTCGGCCAGGCCGCGTACGCGTCCGGCGTGCCGGTGTCGTTCGGCGTCCTCACGACCGACAGTATCGAGCAGGCCATTGAGCGCGCTGGCACCAAGGCAGGCAATAAGGGTGTCGATGCGGCCATGGTCGCGATCGAGATGGTGAACCTCTACGCGAAGCTCGGTAAATGAACAACACACCTCCGCACGGTATCGACCTCGCTGCGCGCTCGCGTGCGCGTCGCCGCGCGCTCCAGGCGCTGTATGCCTGGCAGGTCGGTGGCAGCAAGATGGGTAACGTCATCGAGCAGTTTCGCCACGAGCAGGACATGGTCGTCGCGGACCTCGAGTACTTCGAGGACATCCTGCGCGGCGTGGAAAAGCACGTGAAGGAACTCGACGACGGCATCAAGCCGTTTGTCGACCGTGAGGTCTCGCAGATCGATCCCATCGAGCTGTCGGCCCTGCGCATGGGCGCTTATGAACTGAAGTACCGCCCTGACGTGCCGTACCGCGTCGTGATCAACGAGGCCGTCGAAGCCACCAAGCGCTTCGGCGCGGATCATGGCCACAGCTATGTGAACGGTGTGCTCGACAAACTCGCCACACATTGGCGTACGGCCGAGAAGCGATCCTGATCGTGCCGCGAATCCTCGCGGGCTAAGGAACCTGCATGGAATTCGACCTGATCGACCGCATTCGCCGGCATACCGACGTCCACCGTGACGACGTGCTGACCGGCATCGGCGACGACGCTGCTGTCGTCGCCGTACCGGCCGGCCGGGAGCTGGCTATTGCCGTGGATACCCTCGTCGAGGGTGTCCATTTTCCCGTGGGGACCGCCGCCGCCGATATCGGCTGGAAGGCGCTCGCGGTGAATCTCTCCGACCTCGCCGCCATGGGTGCCACGCCGGCGTGGGCACTCCTTGCGCTGACCCTCCCCGATAGCGACGAAGCGTTTGTCGACGAACTCGCGCGCGGTTTCGCCGAGCTCGCTACGCCACTGCGCCTTGCCCTCATCGGCGGTGACACCACGCGGGGTCCGCTCACCGTCACGGTGGCCGTGCACGGCTTTACCGCTCCGGGCGAAGCGCTGCTGCGCTCCGGCGCACGCGTGGGTGACGTCGTGATGGTCACCGGCACGCTCGGCGACGCAGCCGCCGGTCTTCGTTGCCTCGCCGAGGCGGATGCCTCGCCTTACGTGGCGCTCATCGAGCGCCTCAACCGACCCACGCCGCGCGTGGCCGCCGGTAACGGTCTGCGTGGCATCGCGACGGCATGCATCGATGTTTCAGACGGCCTCGTGGCCGACCTCGGGCATATTTGCAAGGCCAGCGGTGTCGGCGCCGAAATCGATGCGGCCATGCTGCCTCGCTCGTCCGCGCTGCTCACCCACTTCGAGGATGCGGACACGATCGATTTCGCACTGTCTGGCGGAGACGACTACGAGCTCTGCTTTACCGTGCCGGCCGATCGCGCCGGTGAGGTGTCCGCGAACATGGCTCGCCTTGGCGGTGGTGCGACGCGCATCGGTCGTATCGTCGAAGGCAAGGGCGTTCGCGTGCTCAACCTCGACGGCTCGGAGATCGCGCTATCGCGCACGGGCTGGAATCACTTCGTCGCATGAGCACGAAATACGTCCTCGATCCCGCCGATCGCCGTCGCCTGCTGGCATCGCCGGCAGGCTGGATAGCCTGCGGTTTCGGTTCCGGACTGACGCCGAAGGCGCAGGGCACGTTCGGTTCGCTGGCGGCGATCCTGCCGTGGTTGTTCCTGCGCACGTTGTCCATCGAGTACTGGCTGGCGATCATTGCCGTGTCGTTCGCTTTGGGTGTGTGGGCATGTGACGTCGCCGGTCGGATCATCGGGGTCGCCGATCACCGAAGCCTCGTGTGGGATGAGTTCGTTGGCCAGTGGATCGCGTTGATCCCTGCGCTGTTCATTCACGAGCTGTGGGCTGTGCCTGCGGCGTTCGTCCTGTTCCGGGCGTTCGACGTCCGCAAGCCCTGGCCGATCGGGTGGATCGACAGGCGGGTGAAGGGAGGGCTGGGCGTCATGATCGATGACGTGGTCGCCGGGGTCTTCGCTGCCGTCGTGCTTTACCTGATCTATATCATCTCCACGGGCATCATCATCGGGTTCGCCGGGTACCTCATCTATTTGATGTTCGGCCACCACTCTTAGGGCATGCTCATGGAATACCGTCGTCTCGGTTCGACCGGCCTGAAACTTTCCGCGCTGTCGTATGGCGCATGGGTGACCTTCGGGCGACAGGTCGGGCGCTCCGATGCGCGCGAACTGATCGCGCTGGCCTACGATCGCGGTGTCAACTTCTTCGATAACGCCGAGACGTATAACGCGGGCGACGCCGAGCGGCTGATGGGCGATGTGATCGCCGACCTGCGCCTGCCGCGCGATGCGTATTGCGTATCGAGCAAGGTCTATTTCGGTGCGGTGACCGACCCGAAACCGACGCAGCGCGGCCTCTCGCGCAAGCACGTCTTCGATGCCTGCCACCAGGCACTCGAGCGCCTGCGCGTCGATTATCTCGACCTGTATTTCTGCCATCGCCCCGATCCGGATACACCTGTGGTGGAAACCGTGTGGGCGATGGATGCGTTGATTCGCCAGGGCAAGGTGCTTTATTGGGGTACGAGCGAGTGGCCGGCCGAGCTCATCGCCCAGGCGCATCGCGTCGCACGCGAGAACCATCTTGTTGCACCGTCGATGGAGCAGCCGCAGTACAACCTGTTGCATCGCGACCGCGTCGAGCAGGAATACGCATCGCTCTACGAAGAGCACGGCATGGGCACCACCATCTGGTCGCCGCTGGCGTCCGGCCTGCTCACGGGCAAGTACAACGATGGCATTCCTGATGACTCGCGCCTCGGCCAGGCAGGTAACGGCTGGCTACGTGACGCCCTTCTGGAAGATGGTGGCGCTAAGTTGAAGACAGTGCGCGCGCTGGCACCGATCGCCACCGAGCTCGGCTTGCCGATGGCGCGATTCGCGCTGGCATGGTGCCTGAAGAACCCGCACGTCTCGACCGTGATCCTCGGGGCGAGCAAGAAAGCGCAGCTCGAGGAGAACCTCATGGCGCTCGACGCGGTGAAGCTGCTCGACGATAGCGTGATGCGCAAGATCGATGCGGCGTTGAAGCCCGCCGCATAGGGCGCGCTTTTCTGTAGGAGCCGATTCATCGGCGAAGGGTGCTCGCCGAAACCCGGACCGCTGCCGCGGGATCGCCGATGAATCGGCTCCTACAGCTACAGGTTAAATGTCGCCGTATAGCGCCTGTAACGCCGCGATGGCAGCAAGGCCGGCCGTTTCGGTGCGGAGGATGCGCGGCCCCAGCTTCAGGCCCGTGAAGCCCGCGGTGGCGAGCGCCGTGCGGTCGCGTTCACCGAAGCCACCTTCGGGCCCGATAGCGAGGATGGCGGCTTCGCTGAGGTGGAGTTCGCCCGGGCGTTTGGTTCCTTCGGGCAGCAGGGCGAGGCGCATCGGGCCGCCTTCGCCCAGCGACGCGAGCCACGCAGCCAGCGGCTGCGCAGCCTCGATCACCGGCACCCGCGCACGTCCCGACTGTTCGCACGCACTCGACGCCACGGCGCGCCAATGCGCAAGACGCTTCTCGCTGCGGGCGGCGTCCAGCTTCACTTCAGAGCGCTCGGTGAGGATCGGGACGATGCGCGCGATGCCGAGCTCGGTCGCCTTCTGCACGATCAGGTCCATCTTCTCGCCCCGCGCCACGCCCTGGGCGAGGGTGAGTGACAGCGGCGACTCGTTGGTGACCACGCGCCCTTCGCCTACCGAAGCGACCACTTCGCGCTTGCCGACCGAGGCGAGGGTGGCGTCGAACTCCATGCCATCGTCGCCAGCGAAGAGCACCACCGGGGCGCCGACCTCCATGCGCAGCACCCGGGCGACATGCTCGCCGGCCTGGGCGGGCAGGGTGATGTCGCGGCCGGTGGCGAGCGGCGCGTCGACGTGGATGCGGATGGTTCGCATGGATGAGCCTTGTGTCACGGAACGTCCATTGTAGCGAGCGGCGAGGCTCGCTATCGTCGGCTCATTCACGACGGAGCCTTGCATGCCGATCGCCTGGTACTTCGATTTCGTTTCCATGTTCAGCTGGCTTCAGTGGCCGGCGGTGCGCGACCTATGCAGGACACACGAGGTTTCGCTGCGGCCGATGCTGTTCGGGGCCCTCCTCAAGCAGATGGAGCAACGCGGCCCGGCGGAGATCGAGGGCAAACGTGAGTTCACCTATCGCTACGCCCTGTGGCGTGCACGGCAAGCCGACGTACCGCTGAAGTTCCCGCCGACCCATCCGTTCAATCCGCTGCCGGCCCTGCGCCTATGCATCGCGGCAGGTGGCACCGTGGAAGCCGTGGGTGCGATCTTCGAATGGATATGGGCCCATGGGCGCGCGGCGGACACGCCGGAGGCCCTGGCCCCGCTGGCGGCGTCGCTGGGTATCACCGACCTTCGCGCCGCCCTGTCGGCGCCCGAGGTCAAGGCGGCCTTGCAGGCCAACTTCGAGCTGGCCATGCAGGACCGGGTGTTCGGCGTGCCGACCCTCGCGATCGGCGGCGAGCTGTTCTGGGGTGCGGATGCCCATGACTTCGCCATGGACTTCCTCGCCCATCCCGACTTGTTCGACGACGCGGAGATGGCCCGGCTGGGCGATCTCCCGATCGGCCTTTCGCGGATCTAGCGCACGGCTTTTTCGATGCCGGCGATGGCGGTGTCGACCATGAAGTCGATCTCGCTTTCGGTGATGACGTAGGGCGGCATGAAGTACACGATGTTGCCGAGCGGCCGCAGCAGCGCGCCATGGTCCAGACCATGGCGGTAGACACGAAGGCCGCGCCGGTCGGTGGCGGGGAAGGGCGTGCGGGTCGCCTTGTCGGCGACCAGTTCGATCGCGGCGATCATGCCGGTCTGGCGTACGTCGGCCACGTGGGGATGGTCGACCAGCGGGGCGATCCGCTTTGCCATATGGGCGGCGAGCACGCGGTTACGCTCGAGCACGGGGTCGTCGCGGAAGATCTTCATCGTGGCCGTGGCAGCGCGACAGGCCAGTGGATTGCCGGTATAGCTGTGCGAATGCAGGAAGGCCTTGCCCGCCGCGTACTCGGCGTAAAAGGCCTGGTAGACGTCATTCGTTGTGACCACCGCCGAAAGCGGCATGAAGCCACCTGTCAGGCCCTTGGACAGGCACATGAAGTCCGGCGAGATACCGGCCTGCTCGCAGGCGAACAGCGTGCCGGTGCGGCCGAAGCCCACGGCGATTTCGTCGGCGATGAAGTGCACCTGGAACTCATCGCAGAGGGCGCGCAGGCCCGTGAGGTAGGAGGCGTCGTACATGCGCATGCCGCCGGCGCACTGGACCAGCGGCTCGACGATCACCGCGCAGGTTTCGTGCGCATGCCGTTCGAGCAGGGCGCGCATTTCGCCAAGGCGCCGCGCGGCGATTTCTTTCGGGGTTTCGCCCGGCTCGCCTTCGTAGGTGTCGGGGGAGGGCGCCAGTTCCGGGGTCAACAGCAACGGCGCATAGGTCTTGCGGTACAGCGCCACGTCGCTGACCGAGAGCGCACCCAGCGTCTCACCGTGGTAGCTGCCGGTGAGGGCGATGAAGCGGGTCTTCTCGCCGTGGCCCTGGTTGAGCCAGTAGTGGAAGCTCATCTTCAGCGCCACTTCGACGGCCGCCGAGCCGTTGTCGGCGAGGAAAACCCGGTCCAGGCCCTTCGGTGTGATACGGACCAGTTCCTCGGCCAGTTCCACCGCCGGTTCATGCGTGAAGCCGGCGAAGATCACGTGCTCGAGGCGATCCAGCTGGTCTTTCAGGGCTGCCGCGATCCGCGGCTCCGCGTGGCCGAACAGGTTGGTCCACCAGGAGCTGACGGCGTCCAGATAGCGTTTGCCGTCCGCGCCGACCAGCCACGCCCCTTCACCGCGTACCACGGGTACCATGGGCAGGGTTTCGTGGTCGTGCATCTGGGTGCACGGGTGCCAGAGGACGGAGAGGTCGCGCGCGACAAGGGCATCGGTCATCCGCCCATGATCGCCCCCTGCGGCCTTGTCCTCAAGTCGAGAGGTGAGGTGATCGTTTGAAGTGGTTTCGTCGGATCGGCCTGGTTGTCGTCCTGCTGGCGTTCGCTGCCGGTCTGTTCTACTGGTTCATGCCGGCTGGCGTGGCCACGTCGCTTCTCGCCCGCCGGGCACACGGGTTCGTCCTCGACGATGTCTCCGGCACCGTGTGGGACGGCCGGGCTGGCAAGGTCACCACGATCGACGGGCGCGAGCTGGGCGCCCTGACCTGGCACCTGGGCCGTGATGCCATCCTCGGCCGCACCCATCTGGATATGAACCTCGATGGACGTGCCGGCCGGTTCCAGGGGCACCTCGAACGGCCCGACGCGGACCACATGATCTGGACCGGTGTCGACTTCCGCCTGGACGCCACGGCCCTGAGTGGTCCCGCGCTGCCGCCGGAGCTGGTTCCGGTCGGTGTGATCGAAGGCAAGGTGCCGCGCGCCGAACTGCAGGGCAACTGGCCGGTCGCGCTGGATGCCGACATCCTCTGGAAGGCCGCCGCCGTGAAAACGCCCGAAGGCCACATCGCCCTGGGTGCCATCGCGTTGAAAGCCGGTAGCCAGGGCGGCATCCTGCGCGCGACGCTTGCCGATGACGGCCAGGGGTCGTTGTTGGTTCATGCCGCGCTCGCCGCGACGCCACTTGGCTGGCGACTCGATGGCCGGCTGGTGCCGCGCATCGAGGACACCGCACTTTCCCATCTCATTGCGCGTTTCGGTCCCCTGGGTCGCGACGGTGCCGTCAACCTCCAACGCAAGGCAGGGCTCGCGCCCTCGATCATCACGCCATGACCGACACTCTCGACAAGGCGCTCGCCGCCGCGCGCGACGCCGCCGGCGCGGCCGCCGACATCATCCTGCATTACTGGCGCACGGGCGTCGACGTTATCGTCAAGGGTGACGATACCCCGGTGACCATCGCCGACCGTGAAGCGGAAATGGCCATCCGCGGCATTCTCGCCAAAGCCCTTCCCGACGCAGGCATTTACGGCGAGGAGTACGGTGCCGACGATACGTCGCGCGACTATCTGTGGCTGGTCGACCCGCTCGATGGCACCAAGAGCTTTGTTCGCCGCACGCCGTTCTTCTCGACCCAGATCGCGCTGATGCATCGGGGCGAGCTCGTGCTCGGCGTCTCCTCGGCGCCCGTCTATGGCGAGCGCATGTGGGCCGTGCGCGGACGCGGTGCCTGGCTCGATGGTGAGCCAGTGCGCGTCGCGGCGACGGCATCGATGGCGGAGGCGTCGATCTCGACGGGCAACGTGAAGACGCTGACCGCCGATGCCCGCTGGAATGCATTGGGCAGCATGATCCGCGAAAGCAATCGCATTCGCGGCTATGGTGACTTCTGTCACTACCATCTTCTCGCACGCGGCGCTCTCGACCTCGTGATCGAGTCCGACGTGAACATCCTCGATATCGCCGCACTGGCCGTCATCGTGCGCGAGGCGGGTGGTGTTTTCACCGATATCGACGGGGCCGCCCTGGGCCTGGAAACGCGCGGCGTGCTTGCCGGCACACCCGCCATCCATGCCGCGGCACTCGCGAGACTGACCGGCGCTACAATCGACCGATGAACAAACGTCCGAAAATCCTGGCGACGCGTGACGCACCCGACAGCCATTTCCGCCGCGTGGAAGAGGTGGACCTGGAGTTCTCGAACGGCGAGCGCCGCACTTACCAGCGCCTCAAGGGCGGTGGATTCGGTGCCGTGCTGATCGTTGCCATGCGCGACCCGGAAACCGTGCTGCTCGTACGCGAGTACGGCGTCGGCGTGGACCGCTACGAACTCGGCGTGCCCAAGGGCCGCCTCGATCGCGACGAAACCGCCGAGCAGGGCGCGGACCGCGAGTTGAAGGAAGAAGTCGGATTCGGCGCACGCAAGCTGAAGATCCTCGGCACGCTGTCGCTGTCGCCGTCGTATATGACGCACCTGGGTTATGTGGTGCTGGCCGAGGACCTCTACCCGGAGCGTCTGCAGGGCGACGAACCCGAGGAGCTGGAGGTCGTGCCCTGGCGCATGGACAACCTGCACGAGCTGCTTGCCCGTGACGATGTCACCGAAGGGCGTTCGATCGCCGCCCTCTTCATGGCCCGCGAGTATCTCGCCGGTCGCTACAAGCCGACGTGACCGCCGCGCCCTGCGCCCGTTGGCTCGATCCTGTCTGCGCGATCGCGCAGCGGGCCGCCGAGGCGATCCTGGCCGTCTACGCTCAGGACTTCGAAGTCATCTGCAAGGACGACAACTCGCCGGTCACTGCTGCCGACCTTGCCGCGCAGCGCGTGATCGAAGAAGGCTTGCGTGAACTCGCACCCGGCATACCGGTGATTTCCGAAGAAGCGCTTGCCGCGCCCTGGTCTGAACGACGCACGTGGCGCCGCTACTGGCTGGTCGACCCGCTCGACGGTACGCGCGAGTTCGTCAAGCGCAACGGCGAGTTCAGCGTGAACATCGCCCTGATCGAAGATCATCGCCCCGTGCTCGGCGTGGTGCTGGCGCCGGTCACCGGCGATCTGTACGCCGCGGCGAGTGGCTGCGGCGCCTGGCGTCAAAGTACGCCCACGTCCGAACGGGTCGCGATACATGCCCGGCAGGCCGGTAGCCTGCTCCGCGTCACCGGCAGCCGTTCGCATGCGGGTGTTCGCGCGGTCACGTTGCTCGACCGTCTGGGCGAACACGAAACCTTCGCGCTCGGTTCCTCGCTGAAGTTCTGCGTCATTGCGCGCGGCGACGCGGATATCTATCTGCGCCTGGGCGCGACTTCGGAATGGGATACCGCCGCTGCCCAGTGTGTCCTCGAGGAGGCCGGCGGTGCGGTACTCGATCTGGCCGGCCGGCCGTTCCGATACAACACGCGCGATTCACTGATCAATCCCGAATTCATTGCCTGCGGCGACACGTCGATCGACTGGGCTGGGCGACTTATCGATCCGGAGGATGCCGCGTGACGCGACCGGTGGACGAACTCATCGCCATCATGGCGCGCCTGCGCGATCCTGAGAACGGCTGCCCGTGGGATGTGAAGCAGAGCTTCGCAACCATCGCGCCGTACACCATCGAGGAAGCGTACGAAGTTGCCGATGCGATCGACCGCAACGACATGACCGACCTGCGCGACGAGCTGGGCGATCTGCTGCTGCAGGTGGTCTTCCACTCGCGCATGGCCGAGGAAGCAGGGCATTTCGCTTTCGGCGACGTTGTCGCGGAAATTTGCGACAAGATGGTCCGCCGCCATCCGCACGTGTTCGAAGACGTGAGGCATGAAAGCCTCGCGGCGCAGTCTCGCGACTGGGACCGGCTGAAGGCCGAAGAGCGCGCGGCCAAGGGCGGTGAAGACACCAGCGCGTTGGCTGGCATTTCGCATGGCCTGCCGGAATGGCAGCGCGCGGTGAAATTGCAAAAGCGCGCAGCTAACGTCGGCTTTGACTGGCCCGACCATCGTCCGGTATTGGACAAGATGGCGGAAGAGATTGAAGAGGTACGGCACGAGTTCGACAACGGCGCCGATGAAGAACGGCTTGCCGACGAGATCGGCGACGTGTTGTTCGTCGCAGCGAATCTTGCGCGGCATGCGAAGGTGGATGTGTCGCGTGCATTGCGCGGGGCGAACGCCAAGTTCGAGCGTCGGTTTCGCGCGATGGAGGCCATTGCGGCGAGCGAGGGGCGGTTGCTTGCGTCGTATCCGCTGGACGAGCAGGAGGCGTTGTGGGTGAGGGTGAAGCGCGAGGGTGTTTGATTGCTGGCGCGAGCACCCATCGCCGCTGAAGCGGCTCCCACATAACGCATCGCCGCTGAAGCGGCTCCCACAGGGAGCCTGCGCGCCGCTCTTGTGGGAGCCGCTTCAGCGGCGATGGGTGCTAGCAATGACGCACGAAAAAACGGGGCCGGAGGGCCCCGTTTCCGTCTGACGACTTACTTGCTGCTAGCAGCCGGCGCAGCCGCCGCACGCTGCTGCATACGCGCCTTGAACGCTTCCATGTCCTGGTGACGCTTCTGGTCCTGCGCGAGGTTCTCGTCGAGGCTCTTGCGCAGCGTCGAGATCGCGGCGTCCACGTTCGTCGGCTGCATCTGAGCACGGGCGAGGTGGCGGTAGGCGTAGTCGCGCACGCGCGGGTTCTGCGACTTGGCGAGGACTTCGTTGTACAGCGCCGGCAATTCCTTGCTGCGGCCGGTCAGGACATAGAGGCGCTCGAGGCTGTGCAGGTCGCCGATGACGCCGCCCTGCTCCTTGCCGTGGCCGTGCCTGGCCCACTCGCCGCGGCCGTGCTCACCACCACGACCGTCCTGGCCGTCATGGCCCCACTGGCCGCCATGACCCCATTTCGGGCCCTGTCCAGCAGGGGTGCCCGCCTGGGCGGAACGTGCGGTCGGAGCCGACGGGGTCTGGGGGGCGGCATCCTGCGCGAACGCGAAGGCGGTGGAGCCGGCGAGGAGCAGGGAAGCGGCACTGGCGATCAGGGTCTTGCGTTGCATAGGTTGTCTCCCGGTTAGGTGGTGCACGGGGAAAAACGTGCCGCCTCGCCACCGGTTGACCGGTTCGTTGCCGCCCGGTCAGCTTCGTGTGAAGAAATGAGAAGGTTGCAACCTTTTTCGGGCGGCCGGCATCCATCACTGGTACACCGAATCACTACCGGAGCAAAATCATGCGCCACCTGATCCTCGCCGCCCTTTTGTTGGCGCCGGCCGCCGCCATGGCCGACAGCAGCGACTGCAAGTTTCACGCTGACCGCAACCTCGACCTGAATCTCTCTGGCGCGCGCAGCGTGACCTTCGTCACTAACGCGTACGATCTTCGCGTGGAAGGGACCGCGCCCGCAGGTAAGGGCACCGTGCGTGGCAAGGCCTGCGCGTCCAGCCAGGACGTCCTGGACACGCTGGTGGTGACTCAGCGTCGCGAGGGCGACACCCTCCTGGTCGAGTTGACCGACAATCGAGAGGGTCACTGGAGCTTCGGTCACAGCTACAGCGATCTGAAGGTCGATGCGGCCGTGCCGTCGTCCATTCCGGTCATCATCAATGTCGGTTCGGGTGAGGCGAAGGCGCGTGGTCTGGCGACGCTTGAAAGCTCGGTGGGTTCGGGCGAGCTCGAGGCGCATGACATCAAGGGTGCTTTCAGCGCGACGGTCGGCTCCGGCGAAGTGAAGATCGACAACACCGGTGCCGTCAATGTCAGCACGGTCGGCTCCGGCTCGTTCACTGCATCAGGCGTCAGCGGCGGGGTTCACGTCGCCACCGTGGGTTCGGGCGAAGCGAAGCTTCGCGACATCACCGGTGACGTTTCCGTAGGAACGGTCGGCTCCGGCGAGATCGATGTCGACGGCGTTAAGGGTAACCTCACCGTCAACACGAAGGGCAGTGGCGACGTGTCCCAGCGTGGCGTGACCGGCAAGGTCGACGTTCCGCGCGATCGCTGAGGCGCGAGTTCCATCGTTCCGCCGCATCGTTGGGGCCTGCACGCCCCGGCGACGCGGACACCCGATATGATCCCGTCCTGACTCGCGGGATCCTATTCATGACGTGGTTACCCGAATCGTTGCGCGCCCTGCGTCGCGACGTCTTCTTTCTCGTACTTCTGGCGGTGTTGGTCCTCCTGGTGATCGCCAAGCCGTCGCGCATCCCCGATTGGCCGTCGCTTGTGGACTGGCCGACCATCGCCGCGCTGGCCGGTCTGCTCCTGTTGACCAAAGCCGTTGAATCCAGTGGCGCGCTCAACGTCGCAGGCCACTGGCTGATCGAACGGACATCCACACGTCGCGTGGCCGCGCTCGGCCTGGTTGCCGCGACAGCACTGTTGTCGATGTTCCTCACCAATGACGTCTCATTGTTCGTCATGGTGCCGCTCACCCTGAGCATGTGCCGTATCGCGCGCATGCCCGCGACCCGCCTTGTCGTGTTCGAGGCGCTCGCGGTGAATGCGGGATCCATGCTCACGCCGATCGGCAACCCGCAGAACCTGTTCCTCTGGCAGCAGTGGAACAACGGATTCGGCGCCTTCATCTGGGCGATGCTGCCGCTGGTGGCGATCACGCTTGTGTTGTTACTGGTGGTCACGGCGCTCGCCTTCCCTGGCGAGGCGCTTCAGGTGCACGAAGAAAGCGAAGAGCGCGTCGACCGGCACATGCTGATCGTCGCCGCGGCGCTCTATGTGCCTTTCCTGATCCTGGCGGACCTGCATCATGCGGCGTGGGGTCTGCTCGGTGTGCTGGCCGTGTTTCTCGTCTTCCGTCGTCGCATCGTCGCTAGCATCGACTGGGGTCTGTTGTTGACCTTTGTCCTGATGTTCATCGACCTGCGGATGCTTGCCGGACTCGATGCGGTGAAGCAGTTTCTTGGCGGACTCGCACTGGAGCAACCCGCCCACCTCTACGCAACAGGCGCACTTGCCTCGCAGGTCGTCAGCAATGTGCCGGCAGCGATCCTGCTCGCGGAGTATTCAAAGGACTGGCGCACGATTGCCTGGGGGGTGAACGCGGGCGGCTTCGGTTTCGTGCTGGGCTCGCTGGCGAACCTGATCGCCTTGCGGCTGCTCGGTGAGCGCAAGGCGTGGGCCACGTTCCATCTGTGGTCGCTGCCGTTTTTCGTCGTGATCGGGTTGATCGGCTGGGCGTTGCTCTGATAGGTACCTGTGGGAGCCGCTTCAGCGGCGAAAAGCCAACGGAGCGGTGAAGCCGCCGCTGACATTCGCCGCTGAAGACTGGGTGCTCGCGGCAACCTTGCCCGCTGCCGCGGGATCGCCGATGAATCGGCTCCTACACAGAGCGACAGCCCGTCAAACTTTACGGTTGCCGTGGGCGCCGGTGTTGCTGTTGCCCTTGTCGAACTTCGCGATGAAGTCGCGGACATCGGGGTAGACCACGTCGCGCCAGCGGCGGCCGCTGAAGATGCCGTAGTGACCGGCGCCTTCCACGGTGATGTGCTTCTTGAGCTTCTTCGGGATGCCCTTGCACAGGCCGTGCGCGGCTTCGGTCTGACCGAGACCGGAGATATCGTCGAGCTCGCCTTCGATGGTGAGCAGGGCGGTGTTCTTGATCTTCGCCGGCAGGACACGTTCGCCGTGCACGTCCCACGTGCCCATCGGCAGGCGATGTTCCTGGAATACGGTTTCGATGGTGTCGAGGTAATACTCGGCCGGCATGTCGAGCACGGCGTTGTACTCGTCGTAGAACTTGCGATGCTGCTCGGCGTCGTCGAGGTCGCCCTTGCGCAGGTTCTCGTAGAAGTCCCAATGCGACATGACGTGGCGGCTGGGGTTCATCGCCAGGAAGCCCGCATGCTGCAGGAAGCCCGGATAGACCTCGCGACCGGCACCCGGGTACTGATACGGCACCTTGTGGATCAACTGGTTGCGGAACCACGACAGCGGTCGCGTCGTCGCCAGGTTGTCCACGCTGGTCGGGCTCTTGCGTGTGTCGATCGGGCCACCCATGAGGGTGAGCGTCAGCGGCGTATCTTCACCGCGAGCGGCCATCAGCGAGACGGCGGCGAGCACCGGCACGGTGGGCTGGCACACCGAAACCACGTGCGCGCGATGCACACCGACGTGGCGGATGAACTCTTCGACATAGGAAACGTAGTCCGCCAGCGAGAACGAACCTTCGTCGGTGGGAATCATGCGCGCGTCGACCCAGTCGGTGATGTACACCTTGTGGTCGCGCAGCAGCGTGCGCACCGTGTCGCGTAGCAGGGTGGAGTGGTGGCCCGACAGCGGCGCCACGACCAGCACGGCGGGATCGTTCTTCATGCGATCGACCGTGGCCTGATCGTCGGAGAAGCGCTTGAAGCGCTTCAGCGTACAGAACGGCTTGGCCATGGCGACCTGCTCCACGATGGCGACATCGTGACCGTGCGCGTGGACCGTATGGATGCCGAACTCGGGCTTTTCGTACGCCTTGCCCAGCCGGAACATGAGCTCGTACCCGGCAGCGGCGCGGTCGGCGCCAGGCATGCGGGCAAACGGGCTGGCGACATCGCCAAACATCTTCGCACTCGCTTCAGCCCAGTAGGTCAGGGGGCTGAGCATCGAGCGTTGGAATTCGTGCATGAGATAGAGCATGCATGGTCCGGGGGGCGGGGAGGTGGCGCATCATAACCACTTGCGCCGCGTCATGTGTAAAGCCCCTGTTTTTGCTCGATTTAAACGCCGGCCTTGCGGCAGACCAGCAGAACTTCGTCTACGCCCGGCGCCGGCGCGAAGCCCGGCGTGAAGGCCAGGGCCTTCTGGAAACGCACGCCAAGGGGCATGAAAACCTTGTTGTACCACCACATGGCGCGGGCTCGCTGATTGGTCAGGTACCACTGGCCCAGGTCGAGCAGCTTCGAGGATTTGGGCTGCATGCCGTAGACGGCGCTGCGTTCGATGGTGAAGCCGTGCCGCGCCAGCAGGGCCCGGATGGCCTCGGGCTCGTAGCGACGGTAATGGCCGACGAAGTCGTCGAAGGCGGTCCAGGCCTCGGGATGGAGGGGCACCGAGAGCAGCAGCCGGGCGCCAGGCTCGGCCACACGAGCGAGCTCGCCCAGGGCCCCTTCGTCGTCCACTACGTGCTCGAGAATGTCGAAGGCGCAGACGAAGTCGAAACTGCCGTCCCGGAAAGGCAGCGCGCCGATCATGGCGTTGGCGACCTTCGCGCCATGCCGGGAGAGCTCCGCCAGGGCCGGTCGGCTGAGGTCGACGAACTGGGTATCCGCCAGCGGAAGCCGCGGGCGCAGGCCCGGTGCGACTTCGAGCCGCCGGCTGGTCTGCGCCGTCAGTTCCGCCACCAGCGGCCAGGTATTGAAACGCTCCGGTGCGAACAACTTCGCTTCCGACCAGAGCGCGTCATAGAAGCGCTTGTTGCTGCCGATCAGGTCGGCATCGGTGCGTGGGGCAGGCGGGCCCGAGGTAAAGGATGCAGCGGTCATGCGGTACCTCGGGCGGTGAAAAGCGATGGATCAGCGCAGGCGGGCAAATTCGCGAAGAAGCGGCAGGCGACGCACGCGCACGGCCGTGGCTCGAAACACCGCATTTGCCAGCGCCGGTGCCGCCGAGGGTACGCCGATCACGCTGGCGCCGGTGGGCTCCGCCGTTGACGGCACGATGACCGTCTCGATCTCGTAGGGCAGCGGTTGCGTGGTGGCGATCGGGTAGTCGTGGAAGCCGGTCTGCTGCACCTTACCGTCCTTGACCGTGATGGCGAGGTTCAGGGCGGTGGAAAGCGCATCCATCGTCGCGCCCTGCAACTGCGCTTCGAGACCGAGGGGATTGATGGCGCGGCCGACATCGGCCACGCAGACCACGCGGTGGATGTCGATGCCGTCGGCCGTGGGAGCCACTTCAATCGCGTGTGCCACGTAGGCGCCGAAAACGTAGGCACACGCGATGCCCAGGCCGTTTTCGCTGCGCAGCCAGCGGCTCCAGTCGATCTTGTCGGCCGCCAGCTTGAGCACGTTGGCCAGGCGCGCGGTGTCGATCGGACCGCCGCGGCCGCTATACGGCAACTGGCGGGCGTCGCCGAGCATGGCGAGGCGGAAATCGAGCGGATTGGCCTTGACCGCGTGGGCCAGTTCGTCGATGAAACTTTCCGAGGCGAAGGTGGGCGTCACGTGCGGTGAGCCGCGCCATTCGCCTCGTGCAAGCTTCGAATCGAGCGGATACCAGTCGCTGCGGAAGTTCGGCACCAGGCCGGCCGGCAGGGCGTCGGCGACCAGTTCCGACTGCCACAGGCGATTGTCGGGCGTGGCCCGGCCGACGAGGGCGGACGGGCTGGCCATGCGCTGGTGCCATCCGATGACTTTCTTGCCCTTGTCGAGCGAGGCATTGAGGCGATGCACGGCCATCGGCCGGTAATAGTCGCGAGCGAGGTCGTCATCGCGGGTCCAGAGGACCTTCAGCGGGCGATTGCGGATCGCATCGTCTTTTTTGGCGAGGGCGATGGCCATCGCCTCGGCGATGTAATCCTGCTCGAGCCGGCGACCGAAACCGCCGCCGCCGCGCGGGACCTGGATGTCGATCTGGTCCGGGCGGAAACCGGTCATCCGCTGCACCACCGTGTAAACCTGGCGCGGCGACTGGGTCGCGGCGATCACGGTCACGCTGGTGTCCGGATCGAGGCGAACGACACAGTTAGGCGTTTCCGCCGTCGCATGCGCCACCCACGGCTGAAAATACGTCGCCTCGAGAGCCCGCGCCGCTTTCTTGCGTGCGCTGGCGATGTCGCCGTCTTCGCGCACGATGGTGGGCGTGCCGGCGTCGTCGCCGAAGAGATCCAGCGCCTTCTGTTCCAGCACGGAAGCAGAGGGTTCCGGGGCGTCGCCGGCCTTCCAGGTCGCCTTGAGCGCGGCGCGGCCGGCGAGTGCCGACCAGGTGTCCTGGGCCAGCACGGCCAGCGCCGGCGCCTGCGCGGTCATACCTTGCGTTTGCCCCTGTTCGGGCGTGATGTCGATGACGGCATAGACGCCGTTGATGGCCTTTGCCGCATCGCGGTCCGCCGTGTCGAGCGTGCCACCGGGGTAGGGGCACCGGGCGATCACGGCGATCACGGGATTGCCGACGCTGTCGTCCAGCGCGTAACGCAGCGAGCCCGTGACCACGGCCTTGGCGTCTACGTCGCCCGCCGGCTGGCCGATCAGCGTGTAGCGTTCGGGCTGTTTGAGCGGCGGCAGGGTCGTGGGCGCGTCGATGCCGGCGGCGGCCGCGGCGAGATCGGCGTAGGAAATGGTGCGACCGTCCGCAGCAACGGCCATGCCGTTCTCGCCGCGAAGTTGGTCGGCGGGCACGCCGAGGCGCCGTGCGGCGGCCTGCAGCAACAGCCACCGTGCCAATGCGCCGGCCTGACGCAGGTCGGCCCAGGCGGCGGGAATACTGGTGGCGTCGCCGCTACGCTGGCGACCGTAGGTGAAACGCGGCTCGCCGTTACCCTGTTCTACCCCGAGCCCGAGCGGCTCGACGACGACGAGGCTCCAGTCGGCGCTCATTTCTTCGGCGATGATCCGCGCCAGCGATGTCGACGTGCCTTCCCCGTTGTCCGGGTCGCGTACGCCAATGAAGATACGGCCGTCCGCGGCCACGCGCAGGTACGGGCCGACCTGGCTCCAGGCATCGCCGAGGAGGGCAACCGGTGTGGGGCGATCGAGCGCTTCGGCGCTGCCGATGCCGATGACCAGCGCACCCGCGGTGCCGGCGGCATACCTCAGGAAGCGGCGGCGGGAAAGACGGACTTCGCCGCTCATGCCTTGTCCTTCATCGTACCCGCGGCGCGCTTGATCGCCTTGCGAATCCGGCCATAGCTGCCGCACCGGCAGAGGTTGCCGATCTTGTCGATGTCCGCGTCCGACGGATTCTTCTGGCGGGAGAGCAGGTCCACCGCGGCCATGATCTGGCCGGGCTGGCAGAAGCCACACATGATGGCGTCTTCGTCGATCCAGGCCTGCTGCACCGGGTGCAGCTTGCCGTCAGCGCCGGCCAGGCCTTCGACCGTGGTCACGCGCTTGCCGCTCATTTTTTCCATTTTCGTCTGGCAGGCGGCGATGGCCTTGCCGTCGACGATCACCGTGCAGAAACCGCAGTCGCCCTGGTCGCAGCCGTATTTGGCGCCGGTAAGGCGAAGCACGTCGCGCAGGTACCAGAGCAGGGGCATGCCCGCCTCGCCCGTGTGGCGATAGCGCTTGTCGTTGACGATGAGGTCGATGCCTTCACGTACGGGCTTGGGTGCCGGTTGATTGGCATCCTTGTTGGGGACGGGTACGGGGGACGTCGGGCCTTGCTGTGCCATCTGCTTTCCTCAGCTGAACCGGGCCATTGTGGCATCGGTGCCCTTGTTCAGCGAGTCACTTTACTGAACAGACGTCGCCACACGGCGTATACGGGCAGGCCGGCGAGGACGACGAGACAGACCACACCCGCGCTGAGCGGCTTGTCCAGGCTGTAAGCCACGACCACACCGATGACCGCGACGAGGAACAGAAGGGGTAGCAGTGGATAGGCAGGTGTGGCAAAAACCGGGCGTTCGCTGCTGCGTCGGCGGTACCAGAACAGCGTGGCAATGGTGACGGCATACGCCGCCCAGTCACCGAACGTGGCGAAGTCCAGCAATTGGCCGTAATTGGCCAGCAGGACCAACACGATCGCCCACGCCGAAAGCATCATGAGCGCGATGTTCGGGGTGCGGTAGCGCGGGTGCAGGCGTGCCACGCTGGAGAAGAACAGCCCGTCCTGCCCCATCACCTGCAGCACGCGCGCACCGGCGACCAGGGTGATGTTGCAAAAGCCGAGGGTGGAAATGGCGATGCCGATGGCGATCAGCTTCGCACCCGGCGCGCCGAACACGCGGCTCATCACGTCGGCGGCGGGCGCGTTGCTGTTGGCCAGCCCGTCGTGGCCGAGGACGGCAAGGTACGCGTAATTCACCAGCACGTAGGCGGCGATCACCACGACCATGCCGACGACCAGGGCGCGGGGAAGGGTGCGCTGCGGATCGCGCACTTCGCCAGCGAGGTTGTTGAGATAGCTGAAGCCGGAGAAGGCGAACAGCACGGGCAGCAGGGCGCCGGCCAGCGAGCCGGTGACCGCGGTAGGACTGGTGGCCAGTGCCTGCGTCGTGCCGACTCCGGCGAAGGCCAGCCCGGTGACGACGAGCACGGCGATGGCGGCCAGCTTGAGGATTGCGAAGACGTTCTGTACCTGGGCGCCGAAGCGGATGCCGAACAGGTTGATGCCGGTGACGAAGACCAGGGCGCCTGCCGCGAGTGGCTTGACCAGGCCAGGGGAGAGGCCGAAGACGGAGGTCGCATAGCTACCGAAGATGGTGGCCACGGCGGCGGCACTGCCGCTGTAGATCACCAGCAGCATCGTCCAGCCGAACAAGAATCCGGCGAGCCTGCCGAACGCCTCACGCAGGTAGACATAGCTGCCACCCGCTTCGGGGCGACGCGCCCCGAGTTCGGCGTAGCAAAGGCAGCCGATCAGGGTGAGCAGGCCGCCAGCCACCCACAGGCTGAGCAAGACCCAGCCCGAGGCGGTGCGCTGCGCGACGATGCCCGGATTAAGGAAGATGCCGCCGCCGATGATGCCGCCGACGACGATGAGCGCGGCGTCCATGAGGGTCAGGCGACGGGCGTATCCGGGATTTTCCATAGAGGAGCGGCGGCCTTCGTATATGAAATGTAGGAGCCGCTTCAGCGGCGAAAAGCCAACGGAGCGGTCTAGCCGCAAAGGCCATCGCCGGCATAGCCGGCTCTCACAATCATGCCATGTCAGCCCCCCACATTGCCTTTTTTTCGTTGCAGCGCAACACTTCGGGGGATTTTCACTGCAAAGAATCCCGTGAGCGAAAACGCAAACGCGCCGTTGCCTGCCAACGCGCCCTGGATCGTCATGAAGTTCGGCGGCACCTCCGTGGCCACCGCCGCACGCTGGCGCAATATCCTCGAGCTGGCCGCCAGCCGCCGCGCCGAAGGTGCGCGCGTGCTGATCGTGGTCTCGGCCCTGTCCGGTATCACCGATGGCCTGAAACAGCTTTGCACGCACACGGATTCGAAACGCCGCTCGGACGCGGCCGCCGCCCTGGCCGATCGCCACCATGACCTGCTCGCGGAGATGTCGCTGGCGCTGCCGGATACCCTCGGCGCACGCCTGGCGGACCTTGCCGGCCTGGCGGAAGCGGGCGCGGCGGAGTTGGGTGAGCTGGCCTGGCAGGCACGCGTGCAGGCGCATGGCGAGCTGATGTCCAGTGCGCTGGGTGCGGCTTTCCTCAGCGCGAACGGCTTGCCGACCGCCTGGCTGGATGCCCGCGAGTGCCTGCACTCGATCGCCCTGCCGAACCAGAACGAGCGCACGCGCCTGCTCTCGGCGATGGTCGAACCCCATCACGACCCGGTCCTGTCCGCTGCCCTGGCGGCGCGTGGCGAGGTCTTCATCACCCAGGGTTTCATCGCCCGGGATGACGCTGGCCGCACCGTTCTGCTCGGTCGCGGCGGCTCGGACACCTCGGCCGCGTACTTCGGTGCCCTGCTGGCCGCCTTGCGCGTGGAAATCTGGACCGACGTGGCGGGCATGTTCAGTGCTAATCCCCGCCAGGTGGCCGGAGCCCGGCTGCTCCAGCGTCTCGATTACGAAGAGGCCCAGGAAATCGCCTCCACGGGCGCGAAGGTGCTGCATCCGCGCTGCCTGTCGCCGCTGCGCGAACCCCGCGTGCCGTTGCTGATCAAGGACACCAACCGGCCCGAACTCGAAGGCACGTCGATCGGTCCCGAGGTGCGCGAGCACGCGCCGAGCATCAAGGCGATCAGCGCGCGCAAGGGCATCACCCTGGTGTCGATGGAATCGGTCGGCATGTGGCAGCAGGTCGGCTTCCTCGCCGATGTGTTCGACGCGTTCAAGCGCCATGGCCTGTCGGTCGACCTCATCGGTTCGGCCGAGACCAACGTCACCGTGTCGCTGGATCCCACCGAAAACCTGCTCGACTCCGACGCGATCGCCGCGTTGGCGGCGGACCTGGCGCGCGTGTGCCGGGTGAAGGTCATCGCCCCCTGTGCGGCGATCACCCTGGTCGGCCGCGGCATGCGTTCTATGTTGCACAAGCTGTCCGGTGTGCTCGCCGAGTTCGGCCAGTTGCGCGTCCACCTGATTTCCCAATCGTCGAACAACCTCAACATCACCTTCGTTGTCGACGAAGACGTCGTCGACGACATGCTGCCGCGGTTGCACGAATTGCTGATCGGTGCGGGTGCCCTGCGCACGGACGACAGCATGGTGTTCGGTCCGTCCTGGCAGACGCTTTACGGCGCCGGCGATCCGGTGCTCCCGGCCGCTGCCTGGTGGCAGGGCGAGCGCACGAAACTCGTGCAGCTCGCCGAAGAACGCACGCCGCGCTACGTCTATCACCTGCCGACCGTGCGTGCGCAAGCGCGTCGCGTGAAATCGCTCCGCGCCGTGGATCGCGCGCACTACGCGGTGAAGGCGAACACGCACCCGGGCATCCTCAAGGTATTGGCCGAGGAAGGCTTCGCCTTCGAATGTGTGTCGCCCGGTGAACTCGCGGCGGTGTCGGCCGCGGTGCCAGATAACGTGCCGCTGCTGTTCACGCCCAACTTCGCCGCGCGCCGTGATTTCGAAGTCGCGCTGAAGACGCGGGCGACGATCACGATCGACGCCCTGCATCCCATCGAGCACTGGGGCGAGATGTTCGCCGGCCGCGACATCATGCTGCGCGTGGATCTGGGTCGTGGCCTCGGCCACCACGACAAGGTGAAAACCGGCGGCACCGGCAGCAAGTTCGGCGTTCCCATCGAGCATCTGGACCGCTTCCTGCGCCTGGCCGACGCGGCCGGTGCACGGGTGATCGGACTGCACGCGCACCTGGGTTCGGGCATCCTCGACGCCGCTCACTGGGGCGAGGTCTATTCGCAGCTCGCCTCGCTGGCCGAGCGCATCGGGACCATCCGCGTGCTCAACATCGGCGGCGGTCTCGGTGTGCCCTCGCACCCCGGCGAGACGGCGCTCGATATGGCAGCGCTCGACCGCGTCCTGACTTCGGTGCGCCAGGCCTACCCGCAGTTCGAATTGTGGATGGAGCCTGGTCGCTACCTCGTCGCGGATGCCGGCGTGTTGCTGGCCAGGGTCACCCAGGAGAAGGAGAAGGGCGCAGGCATGCGCTACCTCGGCCTGGATACCGGCATGAACAGCCTCATCCGTCCGGCGCTGTACGACGCCTGGCACGAAATCACCAACCTGAGCCGCTACGGTGAAGCCGCCACCACGATGTATCAGGTGGTCGGACCCATTTGCGAATCAGGCGATATCCTCGGTTCGGACAGGCGTCTGCCCGAGTCGAAGGAGGATGATGTGATCCTCGTGGCGCAGGGCGGTGCCTACGGTGCCGCGATGGCCTCCCGCTACAACCTGCGTGACGAAGCCGACGAGGTGCTCCTGCCGTGACCGATGTGACCAATAAGGATGTGCCCATCGATCCGCGCGAAAGCGAGCGCTTCCGCTTCGTTCGCCACGCGTTTTCCGATGGTGTGGCCGAGCTCGTCTATGCCTTCGATGACGGCCCGGAACTGATCGAGCGTGTGACCTTCCCCGGTGCCCCTGTGGTGCCGGCGGAACGTGAGGCTGCGTTCGCCGCGGCTCTTCGCCTGCTCCATCTCGTTGCGGGTGTCAGCTACTACAAGGCAGGTATTCCAGGCACGATCGTCGTCGAAGGCGAATCGCTCGACGAAGACAGCGCCTCGATGCTCGACGCGCTGTACCTTCACGGCCTCGCCGAGTTCGCCTATCGCAATCGGCTCGACCTGCGCTCGCGTATCGCTTTTCCATTCGAGGACAAGGTGACCGTGCGCGCGCCGGCGATTGGCTTGCCGCATCGTTCGCTGCTGCCGATCGGCGGCGGCAAGGATTCGGTGGTCGCCGTCGAAGCGGTGAAATCCATCGGCGCCGATGCGACGGCAACCTGGGTGGGCAACTCGCCGCTCATCGCCGAATGCGCCGCGCGCACGGGACTGTCGACGCTGAACATCTCGCGCGAACTCGCGCCGGGCCTGTTCGAGCTCAATCGCCTCGGTGCGTGGAATGGCCACATACCCGTCACCGCGATCAACTCGGTGATCCTCACCGTCGCCGCGGTGCTTTACGGCTACGACTCGGTGGTGTTCGCGAACGAGCGCTCGGCGTCCGTGGCGACCCTCGAATACGAGGGCCAGGAAGTGAACCACCAGTGGAGCAAGGGCTTCGGTTTCGAGAAGACCCTGCACGACTACATCCATACGCATGTCGCTGCCGACCTCGACTATTGCTCGCTGCTGCGCCCCTGGTCGGAGCTGGCTGTGACCAGCGCGTTCGCCCGTCTTGGTGGCGCGTACTTCGACGTGTTCTCCAGCTGCAATCGCAATTTCCGCATCCTCGGCCCGAAGCCGGCGGATCGTTGGTGTGGGCAGTGCCCGAAATGCCATTTCGTTTTCCTCGCACTTGCGCCGTTCATGGCCAAGCCGCGGCTTGTCTCGATCTTCGGGCGCAACCTGCTCGATGACGACGCGCTCGCCGGCGCGTTCGATGCGCTCCTGGAATACAAGGATCACAAGCCCTTCGAGTGCGTGGGCGAGGGTGCGGAAGCCCGCGCCGCGCTCGCCTCGCTTGCCGAGCGTCCGGAGTGGCGTGAAGACGCGCTCGTCGCGCGTTTCCGCCGTGAAATCCTGCCGCAGCTGTACAACGAGGAGCTCGCGCTCGAGCCGTGGTTGAAGCCAGGGGCGTCGCATCTGGTGCCGCAGCGTCTGATCGGAGCGCTGGATGCGTTGGGCTGATCTCGCCGGACGACGCGTCGCCGTCTGGGGTTTTGGCCGTGAAGGCCGTGCTGCGTTGAATGCGCTGGCGCGGCATCTGCCGGGTCAGTCCGTCGATTTGTACTGCGCCGCCGATGAAGTCGATGCGGCGCGTGGCGCTTTTCCGTCGGTGGTCGTTCGCGATGCCGCGCCAGATGCCGACGCGCTCGCCGGCTACGAGGTCGTGATCAAGTCGCCGGGAATCTCGGCGTACAAGCCGGAGCTGCTCGACGCTCAAACACGCGGCACGCGGTTCACTTCCGGTACCGCGCTGTGGTTCGCCGGGCACCCCAATGCGAACACCATCGCTGTCACGGGCACCAAGGGCAAGAGCACGACCTCGGCGTTGATCGCCCATCTCGCTCGCTCCCTTGGTGTACGTACGGCGCTCGTCGGTAACATCGGTCTCCCCTTGCTCGAGCTGGACGACGAAACGGCAGATCTGTGGGTCATCGAGTTGTCGAGCTTTCAGACGGGCGAAGCATCGGGCGTGAGCCTCGGTGTCGTGACCAGCCTGTACGAAGAACATCTGGACTGGCACGGCTCGCGCGAGCGCTATATCGACGACAAGCTCAAGCTGCTGGCTTCGTCGGCGACGGTGCTGGTCAATGCGATGCAGCCTGCGTTGCTGGCCCGAGCGGCCGATCATCCTGCACGGCATACCTTCGGCGACACGGCACATTGGCACGTTGCCGACGGCTGGATTCGTCGCGGCACGGAAGACGTCATTCGTGCCGATCGCGTGTCGGCGCCCGGGCTGCACAATGCGATCAACGCCTGCGCGGCCCTGGCTGCCCTCGAGATCGTGGGGCTGGACGCTCGTGCGGCTGCACCCGCCTTGTCGAGTTTTGTTCCCCTGCCGCATCGCCTGCAGCCTCTTGGCAAGCGCGACGGCCTCGACTGGATCAACGATTCGATAAGTACGACGCCACTTGCGAGCCTCGCTGCGTTGGAAACCGTCGGCACCGTGCGTGCGGCGTTGATCGTTGGTGGTCACGACCGTGGACTCGACTGGACACCGTTCGTCGAAGCGATGCGCGTGCACGCGCCCGAGGCGATCGTCTGCCAGGGGCGCAATGGGCCGCGTATCGCCGATGCACTCGAGGCAGCAGGCGTGCCCAACGTCTATCGCGCGCTTGATCTCGCCGCTGCCGTAGGGGCTGCCCGTGATGCTCTACGCGGTGATGGTGTTGTTGTGCTCTCGCCCGGTGCGCCGAGCTTCGATCAGTTTCGTGATTACGCGGAGCGCGGCAAGCGCTTTGCCGAGCTGGCCGGCTTTGACACCGAAGCGGCGCATATTCTTGGTCTCGGCGCCGGCTGATTGCTTGTCGAGCGCGCCCCAATATATCTCGGTGCATAGCGAGACTTTGTTATCGCCGCAGGTTTTTTGTAGGAGCCGATTCATCGGCGATGGGTGCCAGCGATCACGACAGATCCAAGCGACAACAGCAGGTCGTAACGATCAGTCCCGCGTGGCACTCAACAACGTTCCCACCACAGCCGCCAGCGCCGCATACAGCTCCGGCGGCACATCCTCACGCAACCGGACGGCTGCGAGCAACGTCGCAATCTGCGGATCCAGCTGCGGTGCCAGGCCAAGGGCCTGCGCGCGCTCCAGCATCGATTTCACGCCCGCGGCGTCGATCCGCTGGTTGCTGCCGTTGCTGGTGGGTGAGGCCAGACGAAGCGTCACGCTGCGTCGGGGTGACGGAAGGGACTGGGTCATGCGCGTGCTTCGAGCAGGACCGCGCTGTACGCGCTGGTCGGGACGGGAAGGCCGTGCATGCACGCAAAATGATCGAGCTGCAGGCCGCTCTTTTCCAGCTGCCGGCGCAACGACATGAATTCGGTTTCCAGGCGCGACACGGTCTCGCCGTGCTGGGCCCACAGGCGCACCGAAACGCGCGGCACGCGGAGCTGGATTTCACCCTGTACGGCGCCGAGCGTCGGCGGGTCGATGGCGAAGCCCACGGTCCACATGCCGTCGGGCTCGGACACGCTCGGCTTGCCTTCTTCAATGCGCAGTTGCAGCACGTCGTAGCCGCGTACACCCGCCAGCGGAATTTCGATCATCCAAAGGCCCGACTGCGGCTGGGATTCCAGTTGGCCGATCTCGACGCGGGAGATCGCCGCGCGCACGTCGCCACGCAACTGGGTGACCAGTTCGTCCACATTCTCTTCGGTCACCTGAAGCTCGGCCAGTCCCGTGGCGCGTGGCTGGGGGAACAAAGCACGCTGCGCCAGCGGCGGCGGTGTGTCGTTGAGCGGGCGCGCAGGCACCGAGCCGTCGCCGGGACGGACAGCGGCGCGCGTGGCGGGAAGGTCGGCGAGGGTGCGACGAAGGGCGAGCAAGGCGGCCTTGAAGTCGTCGGCGGCCGGGGTCTCTTCTTTCGGTTCGGCAAGATGCGCTTCGAGGAAGGCACCGCTCTTGGCGATGGCTTCCTTCATGCCGAGCGGTGTGCTGACGTCGTCCGGATTGCTGATCGCTGCCTCGAGCGTGGCCAGGGCGGCGCGGAGGGGCGCAGGAAGGGTCCGGGCGATCGGCCGGCTGGCCAGGGCGGAAAGGACGCCCAGCAGCTGGGCGTACCCGTTCTGCAGGGGCAGCCGCTCGCGCAGGCCCTGCATGGCGACTTGCTCATCCACCTTGCCGGGCAGCACTTCCAGCTGGGGCTGGGTGCCCTGGGTCAATACCTTGACCAGGAATTGTTGGGGCAGGGAGGTCCCGGCCGCGTCGGCCTCGACCGTCAGGCCGCCAATGTCGAGGAGGAGCTTGCCGATGTCGGTCTGGCCCATGATTCGGGCCGTAAGCAGGGTACCCACGCGCCAGGTATCCGCCGCAGCGGTGGTGCCCGCTGCCGCGCCCGCCCAAAGCTGGGCAGCGATACTGGTCGGCTGGATGATCAAGGGCAGGTCCTCCCGAGGGCCTGGGCGAGTCCGGCTGGGCGCGCTCCTGTGCTTAGGGAATCGGCCGCACCCGTAAGAACTTTAGGGGGCGGCCGATGGCCTCACGCTGGACCGGTCATTGCTTGATGCCGATCTCGACGAGTAGCGACTGCACCACCTTTTCCGTCGGTCCTACTTCCTGGAGGACCAGGTGCCCCGTGTAGTACCTCCCCTGAGGAAGATCGGGATTGTCCAAGGCGAGGTATTCAATGCATAGAACACTTTCGCCTGAGTTGTCGGCTGCTCCACCTTTGGTAACGGCGGAATGGTTTATGCCGAAGGCCGCTTCGCCTGCCCAGGTCAGTGTTCCTCTGAGCTTGAGGGAGTATTTGCGGCCATTGTCATCGACGACCGTCGTGCTGAGCAGGGTAGGCGCTGGAGGGGAGGCGGCCAACGATGTTGGACCTTCATCGTTGGAGATCGCGAGGTAACCCGGACGGGAGCCGATTCCTGGTGTGGCTGGCGATATATGGAGAACGGGCTTCTTCCCATCTACAAATTGAGCCGTGATCCGTGGGATGTCGAGCGAAAGCGTTGGGAACTCCACGGCAGATGCTTCATCGTCGCCGCCATGCAGGGCAACTTTGAGCACGATCCGCAATTCGGTCTTGGTGCCGAGTCCGTTGAGGTAGACGTAAGGAAGCGTAACGCTCAGTCCCGCACTGACTTCATCCTTCGTGACGGTTCTTGGCGAAGGAAACAGGTCCAGGTCATTTTTGGAACCATTCTGCTTCGTTCCCTGGCAGCGTAACCAGATGCGCTGACCTTCCTGGATAGTGGGCCACGCCGCTACGGTAAGTTTGCCGCCGTTCTTTATGTCCCGGCAGTCGAGCGCATTGCGCGCGAGGACCTCGGCAAGCACCGGGCGAGGAAGGTTCGCGATGTTTGCGGTGCTGCCAGACGGTGGTGGCTTTGGGTCGGCAACGGGAGCGGGCTTCGGTGCCACAGCCGGTTTTGGGGTTGGAACCGGAGATGGTGCGGGTTTCGGCGTCGGAGCCAGCGGAGTGTCCGGAGCCGCGTGCGTAGCATCCACCTCAAGCCGAATCGACTCCCGCACCCTCGGCACCTGCCAGCCCATCAGCTGGACGGTGGCGTGTCCTTGATACGTTCCGAACGGAAGCTTTCGGTTGTGTTCGGCCCTGACGACAGCGCGCAGTGTGGTGGAGCTCAGGTGGTCACGGTCAGTCACCTCCGAGGGTCGGTCCCAAGCGGTATCCTCACCGAACCCATTGCCTATAAACACACGGCGACCTAGGCGACAACGGAGGGTCTGCTTCTTTCCGTTGGCGTCCACGACCTGGACGTTGAGGTATTCCGCGGTCCCGTTCAACGAGAGGGACGTGGGTCCTTCCTTGGCAGACGTCGCGACATAGGCGTAGTCACAAGACAACAACGGATCGGGATAGGATATCCATTCGGACACCTCTTCCATCCGCACACGCAGCGTGGCGCATCGCGGAAGGTCGAACGTCAACCCAGGGAAGGTTTCCGCGTCGGCTTCATTGTCGCTTCCGGAAAGGCCAACCTTCAGGACGATTCGTAACTGTGCGAAGTCGCCGAGTTTGTCGAGGTCGCTGAGCGGTATCGTGACGCGCACGCCGTCCTTGACCTCTTGTTCGGTGATGACCTCGGGCGGCGTGCGAAGGGTGAGCTCTTCCCGGCTGTCATCAGCCTTCGTTCCCTGGCAGCGCATCCAGATGGCTTGTCCCTTCTGGATATACGCCCACGGTTTGACGGTAATGATGGCGCCGTCCGGAGCATCGCGTCGGTCCAGGGCGTTCTTTACCAGATCCGGCGTTACGCAGGGTCTCGGGTAGCTGGATATCAGCAACTGTGCAGCTGTCGGTAACTTGACGGGCGTCGAGGGCGATGTGGTCGGTTCCTCGCCGAAGACCTTGTAGGAGACCTCAAGCGATTCGCCGGCGTGACTGGCGATCATCGCCGGCTCGATGGGAATATTGACCCCTTTCCCGTTCCATGACTGTGCCGGCATATCGACGATGCTTCCATCGGCCATCTTGTAGCTGACGATCACAGCGCTGTTTCCCGGCAGGCGGGGTTGCGGCGCGATGGCGACGTAGATGCCGATCTTACCGACGATGACACGCGGCGCGGCGAACGTCAGCGGGCGTGGTTCGTCGCTCCCGAGGCCGAGAACGGCTAGGGGCTCCGCGTCCGACTTCCGAAGCGCTCGCACCGCGTCGGCAAAATCAGTGCCGCCATCATCTGCGGTGTAATCCACCGTAAGAAGGATATCTTCCAATAGCCAGGTGTCGTCACGCTTCAGAATGCCCAGGAGTTCTTCCCGATCACCCGGGAAGGAGAGGGTCCAGTTCGAGATGGCGCCCGTGCCCTCGAAGGGGAGGTAGCGGTCATCACCGAACAGCAGGCTGAAGAGGCCACTGTAGCCGTCGATATCCACAATCGGCTTGGTTGTGGATACGGCGACCCTCTGTTGATGGCGCAGGTTGCCCTTGACCGAGTTGCTCTTCGCCTCACTGTCGCCGTAAAGCTGCTTTGCTCCTTCGATATCCGGCTCGAAGAGAAGATCGTTTCGGGTCTGTGTCAGCACGGCTGCGATACTCCGCACCTCATTGGAGGTGGCGAACTTGAACGACACCGATACGTTGACGATCTGGCGCAGGTAGTGGCCGGGGAAATCGGCGTCGTAGAGTGCGGAGGGCAGTTGGAACGTAATCTCGCCATCGCGCTCTATTTTCGAACCCAGCGTGGCTGACTTGATCTTCATGATGTCGACAAGCGACACGGATTTGCGGATATGCATGCGCCGCTGCCGCCCGCGCAGGTAAGCCGCTTCCATCTCGAGAAGATCACGCTGCAAGGCGTCGCCGGCGAGCATGCCCCTCCAGTTGTCCATCCACGCACCGGGTTTGATGAAGCGTCGGGAGAACTGACCGGTTTCATACTGCCAACCGTCCTGCGCGGCCAGGCAGAGCGACATGACCGCGTCGTAAGCCGCGGCATAGATGTCGGAGAGACGCGCGATCATCCAGATGTAGGTGGGGCCGATCGCAAACCCCGTAGTCATGAAGGTGTATTCCTCTCGCATGACCGCCTGCCTGGCTTTCTCGTTAGCGACCGTGATGGTTGCCGCACGAATCTCGATATCCTGCTTCGCCAGCTGCCGATCGATGACGGCGATTTCGTCGGTGGCCAAAGCAGCTTCGTGTATCCAGCTGGCCATCTCTCGGTCGAACTCGGCCTGCCAGCGAAGCTCGTCGCTGATGAAAGCCATGGTGTCCGATGCTAACTCCAGGACCTTCTCAGCACTTGCTGCGAAGGCGGAAGGCTCGGCATTGCCGTTAGAGGTGCCGAATATACGGGGAATGACTTTAATCGCAGCTTTGGCTAACTCCGCGACGGCCTCGCCGCCCTTTAGCCCGGGTACGGTGGCCGCTATGATGGACGCATAAATTTCAGCCGCGTTGCGGCCCGTATCGTATAGCTCCACATGGTAGGCCCGCCGATGCTCGATCACACGCTTGCTGGCTAACAACGTCTCGCGCTCGGCACGTGCGCCCGCCAGCGCCTCCATATTCAGTTTGAGTGTGAAGTCGGAGAGCTTGATCAGATTGGCTTGCTGCAGCACGCCAAGTCCCGCGTTGTATTCTTCCTCGTAGTTATGGAATACCTGTCGACCCATGTCGATCAGCTGCGCGACAGCCTCCTTGGCAATCGGCAGGACGTGCTTGAATCGATAGGGCGGGACGTCGGTTGGCGCCTCACGCCTGGAGCCCGAAAGCATGCCTGTGCGCCCGTTGCCGAGCGCGTCGAAGTCGTCGGCTTCGTCGTAGAGAGCAAGGTCCATCCGTTTGCCGTCGATCGTCAGCCCGTGCCGTAAATTGAACAGCCGGTTCTTTAGCAGGTCGCGCGCATCCGTCAGCGCCACGTTGACTGGCGGGAGGAAGTCCGACCTGCGGGCGCTCGAAAGCGTGGGCAGGGCGGCTGGCGGTACGGTCAACTGCTCGGGCAAGGGACCGATGAGGCGAAGGGCCTTGCGGTAGCAATGGGTCGCTTCGTTGACGTCGTCGCGCGTGAGTTGCCGGTAGAAGTCGTCGCCCTCCTGCCGCCAGGAATCTATCAGGAACATGAAGGCGGCCTTGCGGTAGCGCTCGGGGTCGGCGTAGGCCAGTTCGTCCACATCCTGCGTCAGCAACTTCTCGTTCACGGCAAGGGCAGGGCGCAGGTCTGCCAGTGGGCGGTCCCGCCAGAACGGAGGCCGTGATGCTGTCAGGTCCCCCGCGCTGTCGTAGGGATCGAACAGGTGGCGCGTGCACCATTGGAACGCTTCACGAAAATGGCGCGTGCTGCGAAGCTGCCAGGCAACCAGCATGGGGACATGAAAGAAAAGTTCCCAGAAGTACAGGCCGTTGGCGCCGCCGAAGTCGAGGCGGTCGGGTTTATCGCCCGGTTGTAGGCGAGGTTCGATGAGGTTCTGGGTATCCCAGTCGATAAGCCGATGGCTCGACTGGGTGGCAAGCGCCGCAAAACGCATGCCGAGCAGCGTATTGAGACGAATGGCGTCGACGGGAAGTTTGCGAGCGCCGACGCGGGCCTTCGCATTGACTTCCGACATGTCCAAGTAGTGGACCTGGTGAATGTTCTGAATGAGTTTCGTGCTTGGAATGGCGTCGTCCGCATCCGATTCACTGTCCGCATCGGACTCGCCGTCTTTCTTTGCCCGGCGCGCCGCTTCCTTGTCCTTCAATTTGAAGGTTCGGATAATCGTGCCGAGGGCCTCGGTATCGTCCTCGGCGTAGACATCGAGCTCGAACGTGTATTCCGTGACATCCAGGTTCACTGGATACTGCACACTTACAGCGCGCGACATATCGTCGCCATTAAGTGTGACTACCATCTCCGCCAAGACGTTGTCCTCAAGCGTGGTGGAGGCCATGAATCGGTTATAGGTATCCGGGAATTCGCGCTTGAGTCGGATGACATGCTCGACATTGATGTCGGCAGGTATCGTCAGGTCGGTCCGTGGGAAGATCCTCGCCTCGTAGACGATTCGCCGACTGGCAACGGCATTCTTCGAATTGTCGACCTTGAAATAGACAGGAACGCGCTGGGAAAAAAAATAGCTATGATCCACAGCGTAGTGACTGACAGCCGGAGGCGGATGAAGCACCTCATCGCTAACGTATGGATCGACGGCGATACGAGAACGGAACGTCGCGAAGTCCTCAGGACTATCTGCCGCGAATTTGGGCAGCCCTGCGAGGCAATGCCTGGCGAGGACGCGCTCGTCTTCCGCAGACAACTTGATCTTTCGCGCGCTCGCCTTGTCCATGCCGCCTCGCAAAACCAGGCGTGCCCGGCCGAACTTTGCTTCCGCAGTCAGTGCCTCGGAAGTTGGCTGCCCTGAGGCCTGGAAAGTCGAGGTCTGTGGATCACAATCTGTGAAAAAATCGATCGACATGCCTTCATTGCGTTGGATGCTTAGTTTCGCCGTACTCAGATCCACATCGGGAGAAATCGATGCGGTATGTGTAATGGACGCGTCGTCTGTCTTTAAATCGAAGATCACTTCTTCTGCTGGTCTGGCGCGTACACCGTCGTTTATAAGCGCACTGTCAACAACGTACACGAATTCCATCCTGCCGCACTCTTTTTTGCAGGACTCGTCTGGATACTCGGCGGTTATGTCAAAAGTTACTGCAGTTAACGCGTGATCTTTGGACTCACGGGCGACCGTTGTCGTTGCCGATAATTTGCAGAGCACTTTCTTCGTTTCGTCTGCAAGTGTTGCGGTGAGCTTTCGCGAAATAGGAAGGGTCGAGCGCAAAAGAAATGTGTCGAAGTTCGAACGAAGTGCGCCTTCATTATCTGAGAAAATTTTTAAGAAACATAGCGCGATAGCAACGATACCTTTGATATCGCCCTTATTAATTCTCATTTTATCAATGGACGAAGGATGGATAGTGTTGGTGACGAAATTGCCTTCGCCAGTTCTCAGGCTAAGCCTCATTGCGACGCCTATGATGTCAGCAGGAGGGCCGCCATCGGCAGTGTTCCACTTGAAGGTGATATCGAGGGGCGCCGTCTGTTTATCGCTCTTGGCGTTGCTCAGGTCGGCTTTCACCGTGATGTGACAAGTCGCGCCGTCGTTGCGAGCGACTTTGGGATAGACCCCTTCGAAAGTGAGTATCGTCTCCTCGCCCCCCGTCGAGGCCGCGCTAGTCGAAGCCTCGCCATAGTCTTGCCATACGCCATCGAAGCCCGCGGTCAGCTCGATGAAGTCTTTGTCCTCCGGTAGCGTGGCTTCGAGCAATCCAGTCCCCAGTTTGTCCTGCGTGAGGTGGCAGCGAAGCCCCTGCCGACTTGCCGCCTCCGCGTTACTGATCGCATAGAGCGCCTTTTTGGGTCGTTGCTCGTCGAGGACCATGAGCTTGCCGATGTACTGATGCTGCACGACGCGCGGGTCTTTGAACAACGTATGCCATTCGGTGACCAAGGCCGTCTCGATAGGCTTCTTGGCAATATTGCTGTCCAGCTGCTTTTCTTCGAGAAGGAGCAGGTCCCGCGATGCGATGAAGTAGCCTTTGTTCAGTTCCCATGCGACCGATGAGCTCCACCAGTTGTTCGCCTGGAACAGAACGACGGTCAGCCAAGGGTCTTTCTGGCGATGCCCTTTCGCATTGACCATGACGACCAGGCCGGGCGCAAATTTCTGGGTCTTCAGGAAAGCGTTGCCCTTGGCCGATAACGCCGCTTTGTCTAGATCCAGGGGTGCTTCCTGATCGGGCGCAGGGGTGTTGTCCCTGAAATTACCGTTCTCATCCCGCCCATCCAGATTGATGAGCACGTTGGACGGGCTCCACAGTCCGTCCAGTTGCTGGTAGCAGTAGCAGGCACGAGTCGCAACGAACGGGCTGACTTTCTGGTCCTTGCCCATGGGTATGCCGGTTGTATCGCGCTCAACCCACACCACGTATCGCCTGCCGTCGATGACGACAGGGCGGATGGTGTCGACGTTTGGGCGTAGTTCCTCGGGAACGTTCTTGGTCGCCGCTGGCGGCAGCGGTGTGGTGGCGATGACGCCGTTCAGGGGAACGGAAATCTCTTCCCAAGGGGTGAAGCCCAGCATGCTCGCGGCGTCGTTGGCATCGCGCAGCGACATGTCCAGTGTGCACCAATAGTATTGGGGAGGCGATACGTTGGACTTGCCGATGAAGTGGTAGGTGTCTTTCAAGGGATCGACGCCATCGTGGTAGGCGCTGATGGGTTGAGTGTTGCAGTTGGCCTCGACCGTGGTCATGTAGGTGAGGATCGCCGCTTCGATGTCGTCGCCGCTGAATTTACCCTGGGCGAGGAGGCTCTGGAGATCGGAAAAGGCTTTCGTCGCCCGGCGTCGACGCGTGGGATCGATGCGGTTTTCGGGGTAGTTCTTCAGTTGGCGCAGTAGCCGCCAACGGCCGTACTGGCTTTGCGATTCGTTCCATGTGTCGCGCAGCGCGTCGGTGATTGCCTCGTTGGCATCATGGCCCGGTTCCAGCCCCGTCAGCATCCGATGGATATACGTCTGCAGGCTGGCCATCGTCGAGGCCACCCAGGAGGTGACCGGTTCGGGTCCAATCATTACGTCGGTCAGGAGGTGATCCGACAGGGCTTCGGCGTCGTTGATGTGACCTAGTCCAGGTTGGTTCGGAACCCAGCTATGCAGCATCCAGGCGACGAGGGCGTCTCGCCATCCTTCGCCGTGGATGCCTTCCACGGTCGCGGCATCCTCCTCGGAGCATGCCGCGCTGAACGCCGTCGCCGCTGTTTCGAAGGCGGCGTATTGGGTCGATGACTTCAGGGCGTTGAGGTCGTACAAGGCATCGATGGATAGACCGGTGGTGAGTGCCAGCTCACGCAAACGCATGGCGAGGTCGATGTCGCGGAGATCTTCCAGTGTGTTCGGTACGGTCTTACTTTCGATTCGACGCGCAATCGTCTGGATGTCGCTCTTTGGCCACCCGGTGACTCGGGCGAGCATGTCCGTGGTCTGTGCCGAGGTGAGGGATCGGTTCTCGCGCACCTGACGGAAATAGTCGATGGCGCGGTCTTCCCCGCTATCCGCCGGCAAGCTCGCCAGCCAGTCGCGGTAGCGGCTGATCTGGTAGAGGGTCGTGAAGTCGAGCAGCCTAATGCTGTCGCCGTCTTCGCTACTGAGGTTGAAGATCGCCGGATCGTCGATCATGGCGGCGAGCGCCACGGCACTGAGGCCGAAGAGTTGTGCGACCGCAGCGTGCCGTTCGAGATCCGTCCACAGGCGGAAGTCGTCCGGCCCGAGGCATGCGGCGACGTTCAGAGATCCGTCCGGTGCCGCGATGGTCTTCGGCGACGTGCTGAGCGCCCGTAGTCTTTCGACCTGCTGTTCCAGAGTGTGGCCGCTCCACGTGAGCAAATGCGGTGCAAGTGCAGGATCCTTCAGTTGGAGGCCGTACTGAATCATCGCGCTGACAATGTCGTCGTCGTTTCCTTTTTCTTTGCGGCCGGCGAGCGTGGTGGCTGCTCGGCTCATCGCGTCGATTCGCCGCGCATCAGGTCGTGTCGGCGTAGGGATGAGCAGGGGAAGGCACAAGACGTCGGCTCTACGACGGTGCTTCGCCGCCCATTCCGCAGCGTTCATGACGAGGGCGATAACGTCGAGCGCATCCGTGTGCGTATAGAGGGCGTCAGCGTGCGCCTGAAAAGCGTCCTCGCGTACGTTTTGTTCCAGTTCGTTGAGAAAGGAACCCAGGCCCGAACCGTCAGCAATGAAGGTCTCCGTGCTGAGGTCCGATAATGCGTCGCCGACGGGGGTCGCGTTCGCGTCCAGTGTGGGCTGGCCGGCGAGCTGTTCGAAAATCTTGGGATTTTCTCGGTTCAATGCCGTGAGAAGAACCACCGCTTCTTGCGACTTCAGGCCGAGCAGGCGTGGAAGTACGATCAAGCGATAGCACGCCGAGACCACCGGCAGGCTGCGTGTGAGGCCGGGTTTTTTCTGTGTCTCATCGACACGCTCGAGCGCCCAGCGAACCATGGATTCATCGGCCCTCAGCGCCTGGCTGAGCTGGCGAACGGCGAGAGCGTCGGCCTCGGTCTTGCCCGCGGGATCGAAGGGGGTGTCGTCGATCGTGAAGACCGATTCGGAATCGTCGCTCGGGTCGATGTCGGAGGGATTGAACAGGGTGTCGTAGAAGGGCCGCTCCCTTCCGCATGCTGACACCGGCATATTGCCGATGAACGTGGCGAACTGTTCGGCGGTGACTGCGTACTTCTCGCGAAGGTGCTGGAAGAGGCCGAACGCGCGCAGCGTGGTGGCGGTCAGCTTGAGCTGCTTATCGTCTCCTTCGGCGCGGACTTCGGCGCGCGACGCCGTCGTCACCAGGACATCGATGTCCGAGAACGAGAGCTTCGTGGCATGGTGCAGACGAAGCACGCGCAGGATCCGATCGACATGTTCGTTCGCGAGACCCTCGATGCGGATCGGCTTGTTCTCGTCATCGTCCGTGTAGCGCAGATAGAGTGCTTCGCCACCATGGTTGATGAAAGCCGCCCCGAAATCGGTACCCGTGACGGGAGGCTCCTTGGTCGTCACGAAGCTGCTGCGCTTGACGCCAGCCTGACGATCCACGGTGCCGTCGTCGCGTGCCTTGCCGGGCTGGTACACCCCGAGCAACTGGCGCAGCTCTTTGCGACTAAGCCCCAACCTCTGACGAAACGTGTCGGCGACACCCAGGTGAGCGATGGCGGGCGTCGGCTCCTCATCAGGAGTGTCGGGATAGGACGGGGAGGTCGGAAGAAGCGCCGTCGTGACATCGTCGTTGTTCGAGAGGGGCGCTACGAGCAGGGCTTGCATGTCCGGCGAGAAGCCGCTGCTCAACGTCATTGCGCAGCGCAGCGAGGTCGAGGTGACGTTGCCGAAGGTGAAGTTGGGGAAATCGGCGTCGGACCTGCGCACGACGTCCCAGATGGATAGCTTGCGCTGTTTGAGAACGGCCTTGACCTTCGCCCAGGCAAAATGGAAGGGTAGGGAGGCTGGATACGCTGCGCGCGCAATGGCTTCGCGCAGGGAAGGTTGGGGTGGCGACGCGCTCTTGCGGATCGTCTCCTCCAGGCGATCGATGGCAAATCGCAGCGCGGGAAACGTCTTTTTCAGTGAGCGCTCGTCCATCGGCATGCTGCCAATGTCCGAACGACGCTGGGCGAGCAGCTGGGCGCGGGACGTATCGGCACCGGCTTCGAGCGTCGTGGCGAGTTCGTAGAGGTCGTTGGCGTAGGCGAACGGCGCCGTATTGTCGTTCAGGGATCCTGGCTGGACGGTCTTGGGCCAGCCGAACAGGCCCATGTAATTGGCCGCGTTGCCGAGGTTGATCGGCGGTTCGCGCTCCGGCTTCGGAGCCATGATCGTTTGATCAGACATGTTGTCTTCCTTGACTGTGATTCCTCGCCGCGCCCGGATGGTCGACGGCGTGTGCATTCCATGCACGCCCGACCCTACGCCCCCACAGGCATCCCGGGGAGTAGGCCATTGGTTGTAGGCGCCCGGGCAGGAGCGCGGCGGGAACGTTAGAATGGGCGGATGACCCAGCTCCCTTTCGACCTCCTCGCCACCGATGGCGCGGCCCGGCGTGGCCGTCTCCGATTCGGCCGCGGCACCGTGGAAACCCCGGCGTTCATGCCGGTGGGCACCTACGGTTCCGTCAAGGCCATGACCCCCCGCGACGTGCTCGACACCGGCGCGGAGATCATCCTCGGCAACACCTTCCACTTGTTCCTGCGCCCGGGCCTGGAGATCGTCGGCGAATTCGGCGGCCTGCATAAGTTCATCGGCTGGGACAAGCCGATCCTTACCGATTCCGGTGGCTTTCAGGTCTTTTCGCTGGCACATAAGCGCAAGATCACCGAAGAAGGCGTCACATTCGCCTCTCCCGTGGACGGCTCGAAGGTGTTCCTTTCGCCCGAGGAGTCCATGCGGATCCAGAAGGTGCTGGATTCGGACGTGGCCATGATCTTCGACGAATGCACGCCTTACCCGGCCACCGAGAAGGTCGCTTCCGATTCGATGGAGCTCAGCCTGCGCTGGGCCGAAAGATCACGTCAGGCCTTCGACGACCTGAAGAATCCGAATGCCCTGTTCGGCATCGTCCAGGGCAGCACGTATGAAAACCTGCGCCACCGGTCGGCCGAGCGGCTGATCGAGATCGGCTTCGACGGCTATGCCGTGGGTGGTCTCGCCGTGGGTGAGCCGGAGGCAGAGCGCAACCACACCCTCGACCTCACGCTGCACGTCCTGCCGAAGGACCGGCCGCGTTACCTCATGGGTGTGGGCCGTCCGGAGGACATCGTCGAGGCCGTGCGCCGCGGTGTCGACATGTTCGACTGCGTGATGCCGACGCGTAACGCCCGCAATGGATTCCTGTTCACTCGGGAGGGCACGTTACGCATACGTAACGCGAAGTTCTCCATGGATACGCGCGTTATCGAGGAAGATTGCGACTGTTACGCCTGCGCCAACGGCTTCAGCCGGGCCTATCTGCGCCATCTGGATCGCTGCAACGAAATCCTCGGCAGCCAGCTGGCTACGATGCACAACCTGCGCCACTACCAGCGCCTGATGGCTGGCCTTCGCGGCGCGATCGAGGCTGGCACGCTGGACGACTTCGTCGCTGACTTCTACGCCGCGCGGCGCAAGGCCGAAGTCGACGGCTGACTTGCGGGTGCTCTCCGGCGCCCCCAAGCCTTGGCGGGGCGCCGTACATAAGCACCGGGGTGCGTGGCATAATCCACGATCTTTTTACGTGAGCAGCCGCTTTTCCGTGGCTGTTCCATGACTTGCGAGAATTGACGATGAGCCTTCCGACCTTCGCCGCCATTGCACAGGCCACCGCTCCCGCTGCCGGGGCCACCCAGGGTGGGGCACTCGGCCTCTCGCCGCTGATCATGATGGCGGTGCTGTTCGGCATCTTCTATTTCATGATGATTCGCCCGCAGATGAAGCGCCAGAAAGAGCATCGGAACCTGCTGTCCGCGCTCGCCAAGGGCGACGAAGTGGTGATGGGCGGCGGTCTTGCCGGCCGCATCGAAGACGTGGGCGAGTCCTTCGTTCGCGTGGAGATCGCCCCGGGCACCGTTGTTCAGGTGCAGAAGGGTTCGATCACCCAGGTCCTGCCGAAGGGCAGCCTCAAAAAGTCCTGAGCTTCGTCTCAATGGCGTCAGCCGCGGCCGCTTGTGGCCGCTTTTCATGGAATGGCAAGGCATGAGTGATTTTCCACGCTGGAAGTACGCGCTGGTCGTGATCGTGTTGCTGCTCGGCATCGTTTACGCGTTGCCGAACGTCTTCCCGGCCCAGCCGGCGGTACAGATCTCGGGTAACCGCGGCGCGACGGTCGATGCGGCACTGAAAACCAAGGTCGAGGACATCCTCGCCACGGCGAAAACGCCGGCCACGGTGATCGACGTCGATGCGAAAACCAGCCGCCTGCTGGCACGCTTCGCCACGGCGGATGCGCAGACCAAGGCGGCGGACGCTCTGCGCACCACCCTGGGCGAGAGCTACACGGTGGCGCTCAACCAGGCCTCGACCGTGCCGACCTGGCTGCAGTCGATCAATGCCTTCTCGATGCCGCTCGGCCTGGACCTTCAGGGTGGCGTGCACTTCCTGATGGAAGTGGATCAGGGCGCGGTGATCGATGCGCAGGAAACGCGCTACACCGATGACATCCGGGCATTGCTGCGCGAGAAGAAGGTGTCCTACGACGCCGTCAATCGCAATGCGCGCGGCCAGGGCGTCAGTGTGGTGCTGCGTACAGACGCCGACCGCCAGGCGGCGGCTGCCCTCATCGCTACCGACTACCCGGAACTCACGACGACCGACGGTGAGGCCACGGGCAATCGTTTCATCCTCAATGCGGTGATCAAGCCGGCCAAGCTGCGCGAGCTGTCGCAGAGCATGATCACGCAGAACCTCACCACGCTGCGCCAGCGCGTTAACGCCCTGGGCGTGTCCGAGCCGCTGATCCAGCAGCAGGGCGCCAACCAGATCGTGGTGGAACTCGCCGGCGTGCAGGACACCGCCGAGGCGAAGAAGATCATCGGTGCCGTGGCCACGCTGCAGTACCGCGCCGGCCTGTACACGCCGCCGCAGGCTGCCGACGCCGCCCGCTCGGGTAGCGTACCGCCGGATGCCAAGCTGTACTACGGTCGTGACGGCCGTCCGTACCTGCTGAGCAAGACCATCATCGCTACGGGCGACGAGCTCACCTCGGCCGTTTCCGGTCGCGACCAGACCAACGGCACGCCCAACGTAAGCGTCTCGCTGAACAGCTCCGGCGCGCGCAAGATGCAGGACTTCACCAACGGCAATGTCGGCAAGCCGATGGCGGTGCTCTACATCACGCGCACCACTGAAACGAAGATGGTCGACGGCAAGGAAGTGAAGACGCCGAAGATCACCGAAGAGGTGATCAACTACGCGAACATCAGCTCGCCGTTCGGCAAGCAGTTCTCGACCAACGGCCTGCCCAGCGATTCGGAAGCTTCGGAACTGGCCCTGCTGCTTCGCGGCGGTTCGCTCGCGGTGCCGATCGACATCGTCGGTGAGAGCGTGATCGGTCCCAGCCTTGGCGCGGACAACATCGACAAGGGCTTCAAGGCGGTGATGCTCGGCCTCGGGCTGGTGCTGGTGGCCGCGGCGATCTACTACAAGCTGTTCGGTCTCGTCGCCGACATCGCGCTGTTCTTCAACCTGGTGCTGCTCATCGCGGTCATGTCGATGATCCACGTCACCCTGACCATGCCGGGCATCGCGGGTATCGTGCTGACCCTCGGTATGGCGATCGACGCCAACGTGCTGATCTGCGAGCGCATCCGCGAAGAACTGCGTAACGGCTCCTCGCCGCTGGCTGCGATCCGCACCGGCTACGACAAGGCCTGGGCGACGATTCTCGACGCCAACGTGACCCACCTGCTCGCCGCGCTCGGCCTGATGACCATGGGCTCGGGTCCGATCAAGGGCTTCGGTGTCACGCTTTTCATCGGTATCCTCACGTCGATGTTCACGTCGGTGACGGTCACGCACGCCATCACCGCGCTGATCCACGGCGGCCGCAAGCTCAAGACCCTGTCGGTCTGAGGAGGAAGCCATGGAAATCTTCAACCACAATTCGAACTTCAACTTCCTCGGCCTGCGTCGTTTCAGCATCGGCCTCGGCATCCTGCTGATGGTCGGCTCGATCAGCCTGATCCTCACCAAGGGCTTCAACTACGGCCAGGACTTCGTCGGCGGCGTAGCCGTCGAGGTGGAATACCAGGCCCCGATCGATCCGGCGGACGTTCGCTCGGCGCTGGAGAAATCCGGCCTCGAGAATCCGCTGGTCCAGGCCGTTGGCGGCACGCGTGACTACACCATCCGCATGCAGCCGAAGGACGACAAGAACTCGGTCTCCCTGACCGGCGACGAAGCCGCCGCCAAGGTCGCGGGCGATGTCATCGCCGCGCTCAAGGTCTCGCGTCCCGACGTGATCCAGAAGAGCCGCTCGTTCGTCGGCCCGCAGGTCGGTGAAGAGCTGCGCAGCGACGGCGTGGTCGCCGTGGCCTTCGTCATCATCGGCATCATGGGTTACCTGTGGCTCCGCTTCGAGTGGCGTTTTGCCGTCGCGGCGCTGGCCACCGAGATCCATGACGTCCTGGTCACCCTGGGCATCTTCGCGATCACCCAGCGCGATTTCGACCTGACCGTGCTTGCCTCGGTGCTCGCCGTGGTCGGTTACTCGATCAACGACAAGGTGGTCGTGTTCGACCGTGTCCGCGAACTGTTCCGCGCCAGCCGTAATGCGACGCCGGAAGAGGTGCTCAACCGTTCGATCAACAGCACGCTGTCGCGAACGATCATCACCTCGCTGTTCACCGGTATCACCATGGCGGCGCTGTTCTTCATCGGCGGCCCGGTGGTTCACGGCTTCGCGATCACCATGCTCATCGGCATCCTGGTCGGCACGCTGTCCTCCATCTTCATCGCCAGCCCGATCCTGCTGTGGCTCGGCGTGTCGAAGAAGGATCTCATGCCGCGCAGCAAGGAAGATCCGGAGCTGGAGCGTCGTCCGTAAGTCGGCGGCCCCCACAGGTCAATCCCCACAGGGTCAATCCCCACAAGGTCAAACAAAGAAGCCCGCCATTTCTGGCGGGCTTCTTTGTTTGTCACACCCCGTCCCTGAGATCAGAATTCGTCCCTGTCCTCGATAGCGCCTTCCGTGTCGTTGGCGAGCGTCAGCACGACGTAGGCGGAGCCTACGAGTGACGCGCAAAGCCATGCGTAGACCATCTGTATCGCTGTCCTGGGAATCGCGGCGGCGACCCTGGGCGCGAGCGCCAGGCCGATGAGGCCGGCAATCGCGAGGACGGCGGATACGGTCCACGCCAGACGCCGGGAAGGCGACGTAGTGGTGATGACGTTCATGTGGTGCCCCTGTTGCCCCTGTTTCGCGGTCGTCGTGAATGCTGTGTGAGGCCGCTTGATGTAGGAAATACCCTACAAGAACTTGTGGGGCAAGTGCCCATCGGCTGAACCATGGGTGTGATCCGTGTCACGTTTTCTCAGGTAAAGCCCCCAAGGTCCCGGCTGGGCTAGAATTTCCACCCCCGATGAGGTTTCACCCATGGCAGAACGCGAATTTCCAGGCTTCACCCTGCGCAGCAGCGCCACCCAGGACGGCTCCCGCTTCAAGGCGCTGCTGTCATCGCATCCGGTGGCCAAGGGCTTCCCCAGCTATTTCACCGTCTACGATCAGCGCAGCTTCCGCGACGAGGACAGCGCACGGGCGGCGGCGGAGAAGGCGCTAGGTCTGGTGCTGGAAGTGGATGATGAGGGCGCGCCGGTGTTTGCCGAGGACGAGACCGGCTTCGACGACGACAAGCTCGAAGGTGCGTTGCCGGGTGAGCCGCTGGGCGACGAGTCGGACGACGAAGACCTAGACGAAGACGAAGACGACCACCATCACAGGGGCGCCTGACCCCGGTCAGTGCGGCATGGCGTCGCCCACCGCCTTCAGCAGGCTGCGGCGGTCGTAGGGTTTGGCCAGGAAGGCGGCCAGTGTGCCCAGCCTGCCCGTGGCTTGAGCTGCATCCCCTGAAACGACCACGCAGATCACCGGGTTTCCCCGCCGGTGCAGTTCCCGCACAAGATCGATGCCATCCATCTCCCCCGGCATGTTCACGTCGGTGAGCACAAGGCCCACCTCCGGATGCGCGGCGAGGACAGTCAGCGCCGCATTGGCGTTCATGGCAGTAAGCACCTCATACCCCTCCCGCTCCAGCATGTAGCTGGTGATGTCGAGTACGTTGGGGTCGTCTTCCACGACAAGTACATGTCCGGCGGCGGTCATGGGCAATCCCTTGGGGCGATGGCCGGCACTCTCCGCTTGCTGTCGTGCGGGCGACGTGACAGATATGCCTTGACACGAAGCCGTGCCGCGGTGCGTCATATCACGGCACACGGCTAGGGGAAGGCGGGCGCGCCATGAGCACTGGGGACGGGCGGTACAGGCAGTTTGTCGAGGCCTCCGCCGATTGCATGAAAGAGCTCGACCGAGAAGGGGTCATCCGCTTCGTGGCCGGTCTTGGCTGCGCGGCGCTGGCGCCGGAAGGCGTCGATCACTTGCTGGGCACTCGGTGGCTGGATCTCTGGCCCGTGGAGGCACGCGACATGGTTGCGCGGGCGCTCGATCGCGCGGCAGCCGGGGAGCGAGTGGACTTCGTCAGCGCCCGGCGCACCTCGGTGGGCACGTCCCGCTGGTGGGAAGTCATGGTGGCCCCCGTCGTCTGCAACGACACCCTCGATCACTTCATCGTGATCAGTCGCGACGTCACCGAGCGGGTCGCCCTGCAGGCGGCGCTCGAGGCGATCAACGAGCTCCTGCAGGACCGATTGAACGAGTCGGTCGCCCGGTCGGCCAGCGCCACGACACAGTACGGCAGCCTGCTCGAGCGGCTGGAAGCCGAACACGGCGCCCGGCGGCAAGCGGAAAGTTCGCTGGCGGGTGTCAGCGAGCAACTGGCGATGGCCCAGCGGGGGCGGGACCTTGCGGAGGCCAGTGCGCGTCAGGCCCAGAAGCAGCAGGCGATCGGCCAGCTGGTCAGCGGTATCGCCCACGACTTCAACAACATGCTGCAAACGGTGATCGTGAGCCTGTCGGGTCTGCAGGACGATGTGGACGAACTCGCACCGCGGCACCGGCGCATGCTCACCTACGCCGTCGAAGGCGCCCGGCACGCCACGGCGTTGACCCGGCGGTTGCTTGCCTTCGCCCGGAACCAGCAGGCCCGTCCCGAACCCTTCGATCTGGGCGACATCGTGGAAGGATTCGCGGATTTTGCGCGTCATGGAATGAGTGGGCGTATCGCCATCGAGGTCTATCGCCAGCCCGGGCCGCTACCCGTATGGCTCGACCGTCACGGTTTCGAACAGGCCCTCATGAATGTCTGCCTCAACGCCCGGGATGCCATGGAGGGGATGGGCAAGATAGTGATCGAGGTCGGTGAGCGCATGGGCGGCGGGTCCACGGGCGAGGTTATGCGCGAGCGCGCCGCCACCCGACAGATTTTCGTCAGTGTGACGGATACGGGCGGAGGCATGGCGGAGGACGTCCGTCAGCGCTTGTTCGAGCCGTACTTCACGACCAAGGAAGGCGGCTCGGGCCTGGGTCTGGCCCAGGTCTACGGGACGGTGGCGCAGGCCGGTGGCGGCATCGAGATCGAGAGCGAGGCCGGCGTCGGCACCCGCATCCGGCTCGTGTTTCCGCGCTATCCCGAACCGCTCGAGTTGCCGGAGTGAATCGTTCAGAAAACGTGACGAAGTTCCTCAATTTTTAGCCATGGCGGCCGATAAGAAAGACGACTGGGAAGGAAGCACGTCATGTTGGTCATCATTGGTTTTATCGTCGTCCTGGTCTCGGTGCTTGGCGGCTATGTGCTCTCGCACGGTTCGATCGGCGCCCTCTGGCAGCCGTACGAACTGCTGATCATCTTCGGCGCCGCCGTGGGTGCGTTCGTCAGCGCCAATTCGATCGACATCGTGAAGAGTGCTGGCCGTGACGCCATCGGCCTGTTCAAGGGCCCGCGTTACCGCAAGCAGGACTACATCGACCTGCTGTCCCTGCTGTACGACATCTTCACCAAGATGCGTAAGGAAGGGCAGCTGGGCATGGAATCCCACATCGAGGACCCGGCCAACAGCAGCCTGTTCTCCGCCTACCCGCGCCTGATCGCGGAGCACCACCTCATCGACTTCGTCACGGACTGTCTGCGCCTCATCGTTGGCGGCAGCATGGATCCCCACGAGCTCGAACAGCTGCTCGATGTCGAGCTGGAAACGCATCACCACGAGGCGATGGCACCGGCCCTGGCCGTGCAGAAGATGGCGGACGCGCTGCCGGGCTTTGGTATCGTCGCGGCGGTGCTGGGCATCGTCATCACGATGAAATCCATCGATGGCGATGCCGCGGTGATCGGCGAGCACATCGCTGGCGCGCTGGTGGGCACGTTCCTCGGCATCCTTCTTTCCTACGGCTTCGTCGGTCCGCTGTCGGCGGCGATGGAGGCGCGTGTGAGTACGGATGGCCGTGCCTTCGAGTGCGTGAAGGTGGGTCTGCTGGCCAACCTGCGCGGATACAACCCGATGGTCTCGGTCGAATTCGCCCGCAAATCGCTGCAGACCACCACGCGGCCGAGTTTCCAGGACCTCGAAGCGCATCTGAAGAGCGCGCGGTAAGTCCCCGATGAGTGACCTGAAGCAAGTCATCATCGTCCGCAAGAAGAAACGGGGTGCTCACGCGCACCACGGCGGCGTTTGGAAGGTGGCCTACGCCGACTTCGTCACGGCCATGATGGCGTTCTTCCTGGTCATGTGGCTGGTCGGCGCCGGCACCAAGCAGCAGCGCGCGGCGATCTCCGAATACTTCAAGAACCCGAGCATGACCCAGGGCCAGTCGACCATGGCGCCCTCGGGCAAGATGGGGCCGGGCGGTGCCAGCACCAGCATGATCAAGCTCGGTGGTGCAATGGACCTGCCCAAGGGGCCGGGCGACAACCAGGCCTTCGCCAAGCCGAGTGGGTCGGACATCGACAAGCTGGCCAAGGAAAAGGAGAAGCGTCGTCTCGAGCAGCTGATGAAAGACCTGACCGAGGCGATCGCCAAGAGCCAGGCCATGGCGCCGTACAAGGACCAGTTGCTGATCGACATCACGTCGGAAGGCCTGCGCATCCAGATCGTCGACAAGCAGAACCGTCCGATGTTCGACACCGGCAGCGGCGCCCTCAAGCCCTACACCGTGCAGATCCTTCACGAGCTGGCGGGCTTCGTGAACCAGGTGCCGAACAAGATCAGCATCTCTGGCCATACGGATAACGCGCCGTACATTCGCGCAGACAGCGCCTACGGTAACTGGGAGCTCTCCGCTGACCGCGCGAATGCCGCGCGCCGTACGCTCACCGAGGGTGGCATGCAGCCGGACAAGGTCGCCCGCGTGGTGGGCCTGGCGGCGTCGGTGCCGTTCGACAAGACCGATCCGTCCTCGGCGATCAATCGCCGCATCAGCATCGTGGTGATGACGAACGAGGCGGCGAGGGCCGCCTTGTCGACGGAAGTCGCGGACGAGGCAAAAACGCTCCCGGCCGTGCCGACGCTGCATTCGGCGGAAGCCGAGCATGTGAGCGGCGGCGCGCCTGACGCACCGGCCGGCACCTCGGCATCGGCGGTCGGCAGCGCCATGCCGGTGGCCGCGGAAGGCACGCCAGGCGGCTGACCGGCACGGACCTTCACGTGCAGCAACCGGGGTGAGGCGTCCACTCGTCACTTGACCGACGAGGGACCTTCCGATGCGTTGTGCCTGCCTGATGACCTTGGCCGCCCTGACCACCGCGCTCGGCGCGTGTACAGAGAGTGCAAGGCTGCCGGGCGAAGCGGGCATGGGTCCGAAACCGACCTTGCCAACGCCGGACAAGCGACTGATTCCCACGCTGCATATTGCCGATGCGAAGGGATGGCCGGCAGGAACGACGCCGACGCCCGCCAGTGGGCTTGCCGTGACGGCATTCGCCCGTGGCCTGGATCATCCACGGTGGATCTACGTGCTGCCCAACGGTGACGTACTGGTCGCCGAAACCAATGCGCCGCCCAAGCCGGACGACAGCAAGGGCATCCGTGGTTGGGTCCAGGGCAAGGCGATGAAGCGTGCCGGGTCGGTGACACCGAGCGCGAACCGGATCACGCTGCTGCGCGACACCGACGGCGATGGCGTCGCCGAAACGCGCACGGTCTTCCTTACCGGCCTGCACTCGCCCTTCGGCATGGTCCTCGTTGGCAACGATTTCTACGTGGCGGACAGCGACGCCCTCTTGCGCTTTCACTACAGCGAAGGCGCCACCGCGATCACGGGGCCGGGCGTCAGGATCGCCGATCTCCCTGCGGGTCAGATCAATCACCATTGGACAAAGAACGTCATTGCGAGCCCGGACGGCAAGACGCTCTATGTGACGGTCGGATCGAACAGCAACGCCGCCGAGAACGGCATGCCGGCTGAAGACCGCCGCGCCGGCATCCTCGAAATCGATCCGGCCACCGGCGCCTCGCGCGTCTTCGCCTCGGGACTGCGTAACCCGAACGGCATGGGCTGGCAGCCGCAAAGCAAGGCGCTCTGGGTCGCTGTCAATGAACGCGATGAACTGGGCAGCGACCTCGTTCCCGACTACATGACGGCGGTGAAGGAAGGGGGGTTCTACGGCTGGCCGTATAGCTGGTACGGCAACCACGTCGATTCGCGGGTCGTTCCTCCGCGGCCCGACATGGTCGGCAAGGCCATCGTTCCCGATTACGCGCTCGGGGCGCATACCGCGTCGCTGGGCCTGGCCTTCTACGCCGGTGGGGGTGTATTGCCGTCGCACTACGTCAACGGCGCCTTTATCGGGCAGCATGGTTCATGGAACCGGCGCCCCTTCAGTGGCTACAAGGTCGTCTTCGTTCCATCACGGATGGACGTCCATCTGGCATGCCCGAAGACGTCCTCTCCGGCTTCCTCGGCGCCGAGGGAGAAGCCTATGGCCGCCCGGTTGGCGTAGCCATCGACGGGCGTGGCGCACTACTGGTCGCGGACGACGTCGGCAACGCCATCTGGCGTGTCGCGCCGCCCGTTTCATCCCGAAATGCGGGTCACTTGCAACCGTCACCTTCCCCGGTCAGTATCGGGGTACAGGGGAAGGAAAAGCGCAATGGAAAATCACAGTAAGTTCAGAGTGGTGGCCAAGGCGGTTAAGTATCACGACGACGGCGGTGGACAGGTTTACCGGTCGAGTTACCGGATCCTGGATCACGTCGGCGAAGAGATCGAAACCAACACCGGTACCAACGATTTCGACGATATCACCAGTGCATTCAACGAAGCGTTCGCCATGGGTCATGAGCGCCTGCGTGCACTGAGCACCGAAACGATCCAGTAAGCCTGATCTGATTAAGCACGTCTGATCACGCGCGTCGGGAGTCCAGGTTTTCTCGCAGTTCGTCGAGCTGCGCTGGTGTCCCGACGTTGCGCCAGAAATCGCTGTACTTTTCACCGGAAAGCCGGCCCGCCGCGATGGCGCGCTGGTACATCGGCAGCAGCTTGAAGCGCCCCGCGACTTCGTCCTCGACGATCTCGCGCCGGTAAACGCCAACGTTGCCGAAAGTCAGGCGCTCCGCGCCGGTCGGCCCGTCTCCCTCGTATAGCCGTCCATCCTTCAGCGCGAAGTCGCCGCCCGGGTGGAAATCGGGATTCTCGACCATGACCAGGTGAGCGACGCCCTCGGGCTCACGGGGTAGCGCGGTGTAGTCGATGTCGCTCCAGATATCGGCGCTCACGACGATGAAGGGCTCCGGGCCAAGCAGGGGCAGGGCGTTGTGCATGCCGCCGCCGGTTTCCAGCGGGGTCGGGCCCTCGTAGGAATACCGGAGTCGCACGCCCCACCGCGAGCCGTCGCCCAGCACGCTGGGGAACTGGTCCGCGAGGTGCGAGGTGTTGATGACGATGTAACGCACGTCGGCGGCAGCGAGCTTTTCGATGTGATGCACGATCAGTGGCTTGCCAAGCACCTCGAGAAGCGGTTTTGGCGTATGCGTGGTGAGCGGACGCATGCGCTCGCCGAGTCCGGCGGCGAGGATCAGCGCATGCCTCATGCCTTCACCGGGACGCGGATGTCGCGCTGGCCGATCTTCGTTTCGATCAGGTCCGCCAACGGCGCGACGTCGGCATGCCGGCGGGCGGTATCCAGCACGTAGCGCAAGACGCGGGGCAGGTCGTCGAGGTAACCGGGCTTGCCATCGCGATAGCACAGCCGGCAGAACAACCCCAGGATCTTGATATGGCGCTGCAGGCCGGTGAGATCGAACCAGCGGCGGAAACGATCGGCATCCACCTTCTCCTCGAGCAGGTGGGCATCGAGCAGGCGCAGGCGGTAGGCCTCCACCCAGCCTTCCACCCGCTCGTTGTCCCAGACGATATACGCGTCGCGAAGCAGCGAGGCGAGGTCGTAGGTGAGCGGTCCCGACATGGCGCCCTGGAAGTCGATCACGCCGGGCGAGCGCTCCGTGGTCACCAGCAGGTTGCGACTGTGGAAGTCGCGATGCATGAAGGCGCGTGGCTGCTCGGCGATGGCGTGCATGATGGCGGTGAACGCGTTCTCGACGATGTCCCACTCGCCACATTCCAGCGTCACGCCAAGATGCCTCTCCAGCAACCATGCCGGCATGATTTCCATTTCCATGGTCTGCCAGGCGTGATCGAAGGCGGGTAGCCCTTCGGTGCTTACGTGCATCTGCATGCGGAGCAGGGCGTCGAGTGCATCGCCGTACAAGGCGTCGACCGTGTGATCGTCCAGTTCCGGGAGGTACGTACGCGTGCCGAGATCTTCGATGAGCAGGAACCCTTGCTGCAGGTCCGCGACCATCACCGTCGGTACGTGCAGGCCGGCATCCGCCAGTCGCTTGCCGATGGCGACCCAGGGCGCAGGATCTTCCTTGTCCGGCGGCGAGTCCATGACGATCACCGGCTGGCCATCGACATAGCCGCGCCAGTAGCTACGGAAGCTGGCATCGGCCGAGGCACTTTCCAGCAGGAGTTCGTGCTGGCCGGTGACGTGGCGCGCCCACGCGAGGCGGGCGGCTGAGCGGTCTTCGAGGGTGGTCATGCGGGCTCTGCGAAACGGGGCTATCCGCGAGCTTAGAACGTTTGCGTGAGCCTGTCATAGCACCCGTTTGGTGCGTAGTGATGGGGCGGTTGTTGTGCAATGCAACGTGTGGTTATCTTGGTTGCACGGGGCCGCTATCGGGGGTGGGTGGATGGAAGACGACTGTAAGTCCGCGTCCATGACGCGTCGCGATTTACTGCGCATGATCGGCGTCGCAGGCGGTGGCGCCTTGATGTACCAGGCGATGAACAACCTTGGCTTTGCCGCGGAATCGCCGTACCGTCGGTCGGGTCCTTTGCAGGGCACGGGGCGCGGCACGGTTCTCATCCTCGGTGCCGGTCTGGCTGGCCTGGTCGCTGCCTACGAGCTGGGCAAGGCGGGCTACAAGGTCCAGGTGCTCGAGTACAACGCTCGCGCAGGTGGTCGCAACTGGACACTCCGCGGTGGCGATGAGTACACCGAGCTGGGTGGACACAAGCAGGTGTGCGCGTTCGACAAGGGCCTGTACTTCAACCCAGGGCCATGGCGTATTCCTTACCACCATCACGGCGTGCTCGATTACTGCCGCCAGTTCGGCATTCCGCTCGAGCCCTTCGTGCAGGTCAATCACAATGCCTACCTGCATAGTGTCAGCGCGTACGGCGGTAAGCCGCAACGGCTGCGCGAAGTGCAAGCCGATCTCAACGGCGGTGTTGCGGAGCTGCTTGCAAAGGCGAGTGACAAGGGTCGGCTCGACGACCTGGTGAGCAAGGAGGATCGCGAAGTCCTGCTCGAAGCATTGCGAGAACTGGGTGGCCTCGACAAGCAGTTTCGCTATGTCGAAGGCCGCGACAGCAGCGAGCGCCGCGGCTTTGCCAAACATGCCGGCGGCGGTCCCGACGGTAAACCCGAGTTCTCCCGGCCGAATGGCCTGTCCGATGTATTGCACGCGAAACTATGGGCTTCGCTAGGCACCAACGAACAGCAGGAATACCAGACCACGCTGATGCAGCCGATCGGCGGCATGGATGCGATCTCGAAAGCGTTCGTCGAACGCATCGGCCATGTCGTGACCTACAACGCCAAGGTCACCGCGATCGCCCAGGACGAGCACGGCGTCACCGTGACCTATGAGGACGCGAGGTCCGCGGGCCAGCCACGCCAGGCAAAGGCGGACTGGTGCGTGTGCACGATTCCCTTGTCCATCCTCAGTCAGATCCCGATCCAGGTATCGGCGGCCAAGGCCGAGGCGATCTCGGCCGTTCCCTATTGGGCGTCGTCGAAGGTCGGCCTGCAGTTCGATCGTCGCTTCTGGGAGGAGGACGAGGCCATCTACGGTGGCATCACCAGCACCGACCTTCCGATCGGCATGATTTCGTACCCAAGTCACGGGTTCGGCACGAAGAAGGGCGTGTTGCTGGGTTCCTACACGTTCTCGACGGAGGCGTTCGAGTTCACGTCACTCACACCGGCCGAGCGCGTGCGCAAGGGCGTCGAGCAGGGAGCGATGATCCACCCCCAATACACGAAGTCGTTCGAGAACGGCATGGCCGTCGCCTGGCATCGTTCGCCGTTCACGCTGGGCTGCTTCGGTGGATGGAACGACGCGAGTCGTGCGAAGCACTATGCGGATATCTGTTCGATGGATGGACGCATCGTGCTGGCGGGTGAGCACGCGTCCTACCTGCCGGCCTGGCAGGAGGGTGCGATCCTCTCGTCGCTTTCGGCGATCGATGCCTTGCATGCGCGCGCCGGCGCGGGAGGTCGCTCATGAGGCGCGCGATCATAATGTCCGCGTGGCTCGTCGCGAGCGCGGTGCACGCACAGAACAGCGACCCCGCCTTCATCGCCGACAAGGACATTCCGCATGCGACGGGCGAACAGCTGTTCACACACATCTGCCAGGGTTGCCACATGCCCGACGGCAAGGGGGCGGTCGGTGCCGGTCACTACCCGGCGCTTGCGAATAATCCGAAGCTCGCCTCCGCCGCCTATCCCGTCGTGATGGTGATCAACGGGCGCGGGGCCATGCCGTCGTTCGGCAACGGCTTGTCCGACGCGCAGATCGCCGGCGTCGTGAACTACGTCCGCACGCACTTCGGCAATGCCTATACCGACACCCTCAAGCCCGAAGACGTCACACCGTTTCACCCTGCCAAGCCGCCCTCGGAGGGCATGTGACATGTTGAAGAGAGTCATCCTCGTACCGTTGCTGCTCATGGCCGTGGCACCTGCCTTCGCCGCCGACGTGGTTCGCCACAAGATCCCGAACAGCACCTTCCCGATCTCGGCCGCGGTGGAAGTCCCGGCGGGCAAGACCCTGGTCTTCCTCAGTGGCGCCGTGCCGCCCGTCGCGGACACCACCGCGCCTAAGGACACGCCGCAAGCCTATGGCGACACCCGCACCCAGACCATCGGCGTCCTGACTTCGATCGACAAGCAGCTCAAGGGCATGGGGCTGTCCCTGGGCGATGTCGTGAAGATGCAGGTTTTCCTGGTGGGGGACCCGGCTAAGGGCGGCAAGATGGACTTCGGCGGCTTCATGGCGGGCTACACGCAATTCTTTGGCACCCCGGCCCAGCCGAACCTGCCGTCTCGCTCTGCGATGCAGGTGGCGGGGCTCGCGAGCCCCAACTTCCTGGTCGAGATCGAGGTGACCGCCGTCCGCCCGTGAGGCCTTCTGCCTGGGCGGTGGTATTAAGCCACCGCTCCGGCGTGTACGCTTCGTTTCTTTTGGACGCCCGGGCGCCCCATGGCTCTTACCCCTGATCCACGGATCGGCATCATCGGTCTCGGTTACGTCGGACTGCCGCTCGCGGTCGAATTCGGCCGGCACTTCGATACGCTTGGCTTCGATATCGACCCGGCCCGGCTCGAGCAGCTCCGCGCCGGGCACGACCATACGATGGAGGTCACCGGCGACGCGCTCTCGGCCGCCGCCCGGTTGCGCTATAGCGGCGACATCGCCGATCTTGCCGATCGCAACGTCTACATCGTCACCGTGCCCACGCCGATCGACGAGGCACAGCGGCCGGATCTCGAGCCGCTGGAGAAGGCCTGCCGGATGCTCGGTGGGGTCATTCGCCATGGCGACCTGGTGATTTTCGAATCCACGGTCTATCCGGGCACGACCGAAGAGATCTGCGTGCCCCTCCTGGAGGCCGGCTCCGGCCTGGTCTTCAACGTGGATTTTCACTGCGGCTACAGTCCCGAGCGCATCAATCCGGGCGACCATGCGCGTCGTGTCGTGGACATCCGCAAGCTCACCTCGGGTTCCACCCCCGAAGCGGCCGATCGCGTGGACGCGCTGTATCGCACGATCATCCGTGCAGGCACGCACAAGACATCGTCGATCCGCATTGCCGAATCGGCAAAGGTCATCGAGAACGTGCAGCGAGACGTCAACATCGCCCTGGTCAACGAGCTCGCCCTGATCTTCAACCGGTTGGGGATCGACACCGGCGAAGTGCTCGAGGCGGCCGGCACGAAGTGGAACTTCCTGCCATTCCGGCCCGGCCTGGTCGGTGGACATTGCATCGGCGTCGACCCGTACTACCTCACGCACAAGGCGGAAGTCACCGGCTACCACCCGGAGCTGATCCTCGCCGCACGTCGCATCAACAGCCGCATGGGCACCTACGTGGCGGACCGTGTCATTCGCCTGATGAGTGAGCGTCGCCTGCACATCGTCGATGCGCGCGTACTCGTCCTCGGTTTCGCCTTCAAGGAAAACTGCCCGGACCTACGCAACACGCGCGTGATCGATATTGTCCGCGACCTGAAGAAGTCGATGGCGAATGTCGATGTGTACGACCCTTGGGTGGACAACGAAGAGTGCTCGCGGGAGTACGGCGTACGCACGATCGACGCGATCGAAGAGGGCGTGTACGACGCCGTGATCGTCGCCGTGGCGCACGATGAATTCCGCGCCTTCGGCCCGCAGAAGATTCGCGGGTTCGGCAGGAAGGGCGCCGTCGTCTACGACGTAAAATCCGTCCTCCCCCAGGACAGCGTGGACGGCCGATTATAAAAATGTGGGAGCCGATTCATCGGCGAAGGTTGCTCGCGGAGGACCGTAAAAACTTGCGCTTCTTCGCCTTTCATGCACCTTTCTGAATGCCGCCATGGCGCCGTTTCCGTAAGTATTGACTCACCTCTCAGGAACAGCGACGTTGTGCTCCCCACAGAGGAGACCAGCATGACTATCAAAGCCGGAAGCAACACCCAGAACCGCTCGCGAGTTCTCGCACTACTCGTGATGGGCGCGGCGTTCATGGCACCGCTGGCCGCCAACGCCGACGACCATCATCCGCCGGTGCACCATCGTCACCAGGTCTGCCACAACGCGCGCGTGTCCGACCATCACGGTCACTATCACACCACCCGCCAGTGCCATTGGGTGAATCGCTGATCTGCTGAGCGGATGAAAAAAGAGCCGGCATATAGCCGGCTTTTTTTTACGCACTTTCTGTGGGAGCCGATTCATCGGCGAAAGGGTGCTTGCGACAACCTTGCCCGCTGCCGCGCGATCGCCGATGAATCGGCTCCTACACGAGATGAGCTCGGTCAGGAGAGGTTGTAACCACGCTCCTCGTGCAACGCCAGGTCCAGACCGATCTGCTCCTGCTCTTCGTCGACACGCAGGCCCATCGTGACCTTGATGCCCTTGAAGATGGCGTAGCTGAGCACGGCGCTGTAGACGACGGTGAACGACACGCCCTTGAACTGGATCCAAAGCTGCAGGCCGAGATCCGTGACCGTGCCGAAGCCGCCGAGCACGGGTGCAGCGAGCGGACCGGTAAGCAGGGCGCCGATGATGCCGGCGATGGCATGCACGCCGAAGACATCGAGCGAGTCGTCGTAACCGAACTTGCGCTTGAGGCTCGTCGCGCTGAAGAAACAGACGAAGCCTGCGACGAAGCCGAGCACAAGTGCGCCACCCGGTCCGCACGTGCCGGCCGCTGGCGTGATCGCGACGAGTCCGGCCACGGCTCCCGACGCGATGCCGAGCACGCTGGCCCGACGATGAGTGATCCATTCGATCGCGGTCCAGCCGATGGCGGCGGCAGCGGTAGCGATCTGCGTCACCAGCATGGCCATGCTGGCACTGCCGTTCGCGGCCACGGCGGAGCCGGCGTTAAAGCCGAACCAGCCGAGCCACAGCATGCTGGCGCCGACCAGCGTGTAGCCGAGGTTGTGCGGCGGCATCGCGGTGTTCGGATAGCCACGGCGCTTTCCGATGACGAGGCAACCGACCAGACCCGCGATACCGGCATTGATGTGCACCACGGTACCGCCGGCGAAGTCGAGCACGCCGAGGTCGCCGAGGAAGGAGCCGGGACCGCCCCAGACCATGTGCGCGATCGGCAGGTAGACCAGGGTGAACCACAATGCGGTGAAGACGAGCAGTGCCGAGAACTTCATGCGCTCGGCAATCGCGCCGACGATCAGTGCAGGCGTGATGATCGCGAAGGTCATCTGGAACATCACGAACACGGCTTCGGGAACGGTCTGGTAGAGGCTGCCGGGCGTGAGGCCCGCGAGCATGCCGTGGCCGAGGCCGCCGATGAAGGAGTGCAGATTGGTCGTGCCGGCGGTCATGCCGGTGTTGTCGAAGGCCAGGGAGTAGCCGTAGACCACCCAGAGGATGGTGACCAGGGCGGTAATCGCAAAACACTGCATGAGAACCGAGAGCAGGTTCTTCGCGCGGACCATGCCGCCGTAGAACAGGGCCAGTCCCGGGATGGTCATCAGCAGGACGAGCATCGTCGCGGTGAGCATCCAGGCGGTATCGCCGGAATCGAGCTTTGCTGGCGTGGCTGCCTGGGCGAAGGCGCTACAGGGAATCAGTGCGGCGGCAGATGCTGTGGCGAGTGTGCGTACGAGCTTAGAGCGCATCGGCGTCGACCTCCTGCGTGCGGATCCGGATCGCTTGCTCCAGGTCGATGACGAAGATCTTGCCATCGCCGATCTTCCCGGTCTTCGCCGCGTTCATGATCGCCTCGACCGCCCGTTCGAGTTGCTCGTCGGTGACGGCGATCTCGATCTTGAGCTTGGGCAGGAAGTCGACGACGTACTCGGCGCCACGATAAAGCTCGGTATGCCCGTGCTGGCGGCCGAAGCCCTTGACCTCGGTCACGGTCATGCCCTGTACCCCGGCCTCGGCGAGGGCTTCACGGACGTCGTCCAGCGTGAACGGCTTGATGATGGCGTTGATCCACTTCATGTGCCGCGGTTCCCCTTTGGTTGGCTAGAGGGGAAAGAGCAGGATGCGTGCCAGAGCGTTGCAAGATGCGGCAGCCCTTGTGCGGTGCGACATGGCGCCCGAGGGACGGACATCAGATGAATGGTATGCACCATAAACGGGATATAAAAGCCCCATAACGGTGCGATCGCACACCCTGCAGGGGCCGATTCATCGGCGAATGGGTGCTGGCATCGACCTGCCCGCTGCCGCGGAATCGCCGATGAATTGGCGCCTACAGGAGGCTGATTGCCGTACCGTTTTCCATTGGTAGACGCACTCGGACTCGCAGCCCGCCGGACACGCTGCTCTCGAGCAAAATATCGCCGCCGTGGCCGCGCACCGCAGAGCGCGCCGCAGCGAGACCCAGGCCGACGCCGCCCGTCTGCCGGTTGCGTGAAGTCTCCACCCGATAGAACGGCCGAAAGACATCTTCGTGCAGATGTGTCGGTATACCGCTGCCGTCGTCATCGACGACGATCTCGACCCACTCGGTGCCTGCCGAGAGGCGGACGGAAGCACGCACGCCGTACTTGATGGCATTGTCGACCAGGTTGGCGATCGCACGGCGCAGCGTCAGTGGGCGGCCGACATAAGCAATGGCCTCGCCAGTTTGGAAAGCGACATCGTCACCTGCGTCCCGGAAGTCATCCAGCACGGTATCGACCAACTCCGACAGGTTGAAGCGTGTGGCAGCTTCCTGTTCGCTGTCGTCGCGAAAAAAATTCAACGACGCGTTCACCATCGCCTGCATCTCGTCCACATCGCGGAACAGCTTCCGCTGCTGTTCCTCATCTTCGATGAACTCGCCGCGCAGGCGCATGCGTGTGAGCGGTGCGCGCAAGTCGTGCGAGATCGCGGCGAGCATGTGGGTACGGTCGGCGACGTAGCGCTGAACCCGGGCCTGCATCTCGTTGAATGCCTGGCCGGCGAGACGGATCTCGAGCGGGCCGGTGGCTTCCACCGGTGGTGCATTGACGTCGGTCCCGAAGCGCTGCGCCTGCCTGGCGAAGCGTTCCATGGGGCGAGCAAGCCGCCGGCTGGCCAGGGCGGCGACGCACAGGCTGCACGCAATAAGAACGCCCCCGGTAATGAGCGCGCGCTTGCCCCTACCTAGTCCCCAACTGCGCTCTGGCGCCACGAACATTGCCCAGGATCCATCGGACAGGCTGATCGCGAGCCCGTAGTTTTTCTCAGGATGCCCCTGGAGATCCAGGTCGCCCGGTTCGTAGGCAAGCACTCGCGTACCAGGCTGCTGAAGCAGCGTCCGGACCTTTTCGCTGCCGCTATGGTAGGTGGATGTAGCGATGGGAAAAGGAAGCGCACCGTCGTTCGGCACCCAGCTCGGCGCGTAGGCATCGTTCTTTGCGGATGCGGCGAGTCGTGGGCGCCACGCAGGCGGCGCTTCATCCAGGATGCGGGTAACGGCGACGGCCTGGTCGATGATTCCGACCTCATCGAGGCCGGGCTTGGCCCATACGCCGGCGAAGGCCATGAAGGCGGCGTTCGTCGCTGCCGCAATGGCTATCGTAACGATCATATTGACGGCGAACCATCGGCTGATGGTGTCCGATGCCCAGGGACGCGGGCGAATCACTGTCGTTCCACGGCGGAAGCGAACAGGTAACCGACATTGCGAACCGTGCGGATGATCTCCGGGTCGCTGGGGTCTTCCTCGATCTTACGGCGCAACCGACTTACCTGCACGTCGATGCTGCGATCGAACGCTTCATGAGCCGGGCCACGTGACATATCGATGAGCTGCTCACGTGTAAGCACGCGCTGCGGGTGCTGCGCGAACGCCACCAGTAGCTCGAACTCGCCACCCGAGAGCGGTGTGAGCGTGAAGTCGGAAGAGCGCAACTCTCGCCGTACGATGTCGAGCCGCCAGCCGCTGAAGCATAACTTGGGGGAGTGACTGACAAGTGCTGGCTGCACTGGCGATCCATCGCTGCGACGAAGCACGGCGCGCACGCGAGCGAGCAGTTCGCGCGCATCGAAGGGTTTGGTCACGTAGTCATCCGCGCCGAGCTCCAGACCGACGATGCGGTCGGTCGCCTCGACGACGCCGGTCACCATGATGATCGCCATGCGACCGGCCGCCCGAATGCGCTTGCAAAGACTGAAGCCGTCTTCATCGGGCAGCATCACGTCGAGCAGGACGAGGTCGTAGGACGCCTTCGCGAGCCGGGCATCCATTTCCTTGCCCGAGGCCGCCATGTCGGTCTCGAAGCCGTTCCGATGGAAGAACCGCTGCAGTAGCGAGCGGATTTCCTCGTCGTCGTCCACGATGAGAAGGCGTTGCATGCGTGGGCCGATTCCGTTGTGCGTGGCGCTATTTATATCGGGTCGGGGCACCGCTTTGTCATTTATTTCCAGCTGGAAACACTATGTCCGGCCAGACGCCAGGTGGAAAAACACTATACGTAAACGGCCGTCACTCTCAGGCGAAGCCCGCCCAACCGAGAGAGCAAGATGACCGTCACCCAGTGTTCGACCCCGAAATTCACGGCGATTATCGCGATGCTGGCGCTGTCCGCCTGCTCCCATGGCGTCAAGAAAGGCGAGCCGGGTGACAGCGGCACCCCTGCCGCGCGGGACGAGCCCATCAACCGCAAGGTGTTTGCCTTCAACGAGGGTGTGGACCACGCGATCCTGCGGCCCGTCGCGCGGGGTTACTCCCATCTGGGTCAGCCGGTGCGCAATGGCGTGCGCAACTTCGCGCAGAACCTGCAGGAGCCGGTGGTCTTCGCCAATGACGTCCTCCAGGCCAATTTCCTGCGTTCGCTCAATACCGCTGGCCGTTTCATCGTGAACAGCACGGTTGGCGTGGTCGGGATCTTCGATGTCGCCAATCACTGGGGCATGCCTCACCACAGCGACGACCTGGGCCAGACCTTCGGGGTCTGGGGCATGGGGCCCGGACATACCGTCGAGCTGCCGGTATTCGGCTCATCGAACGTGCGCGACACGTTCGGGCGCATCCTGACGCTGGGACTGAACGGGCTCGGCGACAACTCTGACACCGTGGGAGATATCCAGCTCGCGGGCACGGCGGTCGGCATTGTCGATGGGCGGTCCCGCGCCTTGCCGTTCACCGACAAGCTGGAGCAGTCGCCCGATTACTACGCCGCGTTGCGCGATGCCGCGGCCGCACGCCGCATCGCGCTGGTCGAAGACGGTCGCGAGGGCTCGGTCCACTCCACGGTGCCCAGGAGTGACGGCCGCGCGGCCACTGGCCTGCCGGTCAACCCCTGAGACCGCCGCCATGTCCGTTCGCCTGTTGAGTGACACCGCCCGGGTGATGGCGGCGGCGCGCCACGTGGAGCCGAACCGGGCTCGGCGCCGGGCCTGGTATGTGGAGGATCCGATTGCCGAGTTGGGCTTTCGGACGGCGGAGGACGTGGTGGAGGCGGGGGAGACCTCGCGTCTTATCGCCATGATCGACGCCATCCGGGCCCACGAGCGCGGATCCTGACCCACACCGACCCTCTGCCCGGTAGGAGCCGATTCATCGGCGATCCCGCGGCAGCGGGCCGGGCTGCCGCGAGCACCCGATCGCCGATGAATCGGCTCCTACAGGAGCGGGGAATATCCCGGCGCCTTGCGGGGAAGCTCCGAAAACAGTACCATTTTGGTCCGGTATTGACTGTGCCCCTTCCCCGATGCTCCGTGTCAGCCGATTGACCGATTACGCGACCGTGGTGATGACCTGCATCGCCGCGCACCCTGCCGACGTTCTGAGCACTGCCCAGATCGCCGATGAGGCGCGCCTGGAGCTTCCGACGGTGTCGAAGCTGCTCAAGCTGCTCGGCCATGCGGGGTTGGTGGAATCGTTTCGTGGGGTCAACGGCGGCTACCGCCTCGCGCGTCCGGCCGAGGCGATCAGCCTCGCCGACATCGTCGAGGCGATGGAAGGACCCATCGGAATGACGGAATGCAGCGTGGCCCAGGGCCAATGCGATCGTCAGTCCCAATGTGGCGTCAGCGACAGCTGGCGCTCGGTTTCCGGGGCTATCGGCGGCGTGCTGCGCGCCATGACCCTGGCCCAGATGCTGGCCGGGCGCCCCACGGCGCCGGCGAAGGACGCGACCCAGGTCGCGCAGGCGAATGCATGAACGAGAGTGAAAACATGACACGCGACGTGGCAGCCCCGGTGCGCGACAACGCCGAAGTCGTAGAGGCGCTCAACCGCCGTTACGAAGCCGGTTTCGTCACCGATATCGAATCCGACAGCCTTCCGCCCGGCCTGAGCGAGGACATCGTCCGCCAGCTCTCCGCGATCAAGGGTGAGCCGGAGTGGATGCTCGAATGGCGCCTGGCTGCTTACCGGCACTGGCTGACCATGCCGGAACCGGATTGGGCCAAGCTGGATATCGCGCCGATCGACTACCAGTCCGTCAGCTATTACTCGGCGCCGAAGGCCGGCCCCAAGTCGCTGGCTGAGGTCGACCCGAAGCTGCTCGAAACCTACGAAAAGCTCGGCGTGCCGCTGCACGAGCGTGCGCGGCTGGCCGGCGTGGCCGTCGATGCGGTATTCGATTCCGTCTCGGTCGGCACGACGTTCCGGAAGGAACTCGCCGAAGCCGGCGTGATCTTCTGCTCGATGTCCGAAGCGATCCGCGAACATGGCGATCTCGTGCGCCAGTATCTCGGCAGTGTCGTCCCCACCGGCGACAACTATTTCGCGGCGCTCAACTCGGCGGTGTTCTCCGACGGCAGCTTCGTCTTCATTCCGAAGGGCGTGCGTTGCCCCATGGAATTGTCGACTTACTTCCGTATCAACGCGATCAACACCGGGCAGTTCGAGCGCACGCTGATCGTCGTCGAGGACGACGCCTATGTGTCGTATCTCGAAGGCTGCACGGCGCCCATGCGCGACGAGAACCAGTTGCACGCAGCCGTCGTCGAGCTCATCGCGCTGGAACGCGCGCAAATCAAATACTCGACGGTGCAGAACTGGTACCCGGGCGATGAGAACGGCGTCGGTGGCATCTATAACTTCGTGACCAAGCGCGGCGATTGCCGCGGCGCGGACTCGAAGATCTCGTGGACCCAGGTCGAGACCGGTTCGGCGATCACCTGGAAGTACCCCAGCTGCGTCCTGCGCGGCGATCGTTCGGTGGGTGAGTTCTACTCGGTGGCACTGACGCATCACCGCCAGCAGGCCGACACCGGCACCAAGATGATTCACATCGGCAAAGGCACCAAGTCGAAGATCGTCGCCAAGGGCATCAGCGCCGGTCGCAGCTCGAACAGCTATCGCGGCCTGGTGAAGATCGAGAAGGGTGCCGATGGCGCGCGCAACTACACGCAGTGCGACTCCCTGCTTATCGGCAAGAAATGCGGTGCGCACACCTTCCCGTACATGGAAGTGAAGAATCCCAGCGCCATCGTCGAGCACGAGGCCACCACCTCGAAGATCTCCGACGATCAGCTGTTCTACTGCCTCTCGCGCGGTATCGGCGAAGAAGACGCGGTCTCCATGATCGTCGACGGTTTCTGCAAGCAGGTATTCCGCGAGCTGCCGATGGAGTTCGCTGTGGAAGCCAAGAAGCTGCTCGAAGTCTCACTCGAAGGCGCGGTGGGCTGAGCATGGGCATCGCCGGCTCCGCACCGGGCCTGACGGATCTGCGCGCGCTCCTGGCCGCGCTGGACCCCGAACTGGATCCCGTGCCGAAGCGCTTCCTGCATGCCTCCCATGAGAAGGCGCGTGAGCGCGTGGCCGACGCCCTGATGATGTTCCGCGAGGCGGAGGGCACCACGCTCATCGTCGACGTGGATGAAGACAATCTCGGCAACGAGCGCATGCTCTGGGCGCGTATCACCCTGCGTGTGCAGTCGAGTCTCACCGCGGTCGGCATGATGGCCGCCGTATCCGCCGCGCTGGCCAGGCGCGGCATTCCCTGCAATCCCGTATCCGCGTTCCTGCACGATCATCTCTTCGTGCCCTGGGAACGCCGCGATGACGCGCTCGACGCGCTGTCGCACCTCACGCCATGACGGACAGCACCATGCACATGCTTACGATCGACAACCTCCACGCCCGTGTCGAAGGCAAGGAGATCCTCAAAGGCCTCTCGCTCACCGTGAAACCCGGTGAAGTGCACGCGATCATGGGGCCGAACGGCGCGGGTAAATCCACGCTGGCCAATGTCCTTTCCGGGCGCGACGGCTACGAGGTCACCGAAGGTTCGGTGAACTTCGACGGCCGCGACCTGCTGGCACTGGAGCCGGAAGAACGCGCCGCGGTAGGCATGTTCCTCGCCTTCCAGTACCCGGTGGAAATCCCGGGCGTGAACAACACGTACTTCCTGCGTGCCGCGCTCAACGCGCAGCGGAAGTTCCGTGGTGAGGAGGAGCTGGACTCCATGCGGTTCCTCAAGCTGGTTCGCGAGAAGCTCAAGGTGATGCAGATCTCCGACGACCTTCTGCACCGCGCGGTGAACGAAGGTTTCTCCGGTGGTGAGAAGAAGCGCAACGAGATTTTCCAGATGGCCGTCCTCGAGCCGAAGCTGGCGATCCTCGACGAGACCGATTCCGGCCTCGACATCGACGCGTTGAAGCAGGTTGCCGAGGGCGTGAATGCCTTGCGCTCGCCGGACCGTTCCTTCCTCATCGTCACCCATTACCAGCGCCTGCTCGACTATATCGAGCCGGACTTCGTGCACGTGCTTGCCGGCGGTCGTATCGTCGAGAGCGGCGACAAGAGTCTCGCCTTGAAGCTCGAAGAGCAGGGCTACGCGTGGCTGGCGGATACCCATCCGGAACTGCGCAAGGCCGACCTCGCCGGAGCACCGGCATGAGCCAGGCGCCGTCCCCGTTCGTGCGGGCGGCGCTGGATGCCGCCACGGCCGTGCCGCCCAGCGGCATCGCCTGGCTCGATGCCGCGCGTCGCGAAAACCTGGAGTCGCTCGCCGAAACCGGCCTGCCCGAAACCCGTAACGAGTCCTGGAAATACACACCGCTCCGTGCGTTGTCGCAGCGTGCCTTCTCGCTCGCCGACACGGGCGTGGCGAACAGCCTCGCCGTGGATCCCGCGTCGTACGCCTTGCCGGGCGTTGACGGCTCGCGCATCGTCTTCGTCGACGGGGTGTTCCGCGCCGACCTGTCTTCACTCGAAGGTGGTGAAGGCGTGTCGCTGGCGCCGCTGGGCGTAGCGCTGGAAGCGCAGCCGGAACCGCTGCGCTTTGCGCTGGCAAACCGTTACCGCCGCGGCGCCGCCGATGCCTTCGCGCACCTGAATGCGGCGTTGGCGACCGACGGTGTGGTGCTGCAGATAGCGAACGGTACCGACGTTGCCAGGCCGGTGAATGTCGTGCACGTGTCGAGTGGCTCGCAGGCCGATACCGCGTGGCACGTTCGCGTGCTGGTCGACGTGGGGCAGGGTTCTCGCGTTGATGTGGTCGAGCACTTCGTCTCGTTGGGTGATGCCATCCAGCTGGGTACCGTCGTCGCCGACATCGTCGTGCGCGAGGGCGCTACGCTCGGGCTGGTCATCCTGCAGGATGCCTCGGCCTCGACCACCCTGATCCGTCGCAACCATGTGCGGGTCGAGGCGAAGGCTGCCGCGACCGTGCATGCGCTGGAGCTGGGTGGGGCCCTGGTCCGCCACGAACTCACGACCGAACTGGTCGGGGATGGCGCGCGTTTCGATTCGCGTGGCGTCTTCGCGCTGAGCGGCCGCCAGCATGTCGATACACAGCTCGAGGTGCGTCACAACGCTCGCGACACGACATCGGACGCGCTCTGGCGCGGCATCGCCGACGGCCGTTCGCGAGGTGTGTTCCGTGGCGCCATCGTCGTCGCGGAAGGTGCCGACGGTAGCGACGCCTCGCTGAGCAACAAGAACCTGTTGCTTTCAGCCCAGGCCGAGATCGACACCAAGCCGGAACTCGAGATCTACGCCGACGAGGTCAAGGCCGCGCACGGTGCGACCATCGGCCAGCTCGACGAACGTTCGCTGTTCTATCTGCGGTCGCGCGGTATCCCGCTGGCGCAGGCACGCAGCCTGCTCACGCTGGCGTTCTGCCGTGCCGCCCTCGAATCGCTTCCGAACGAGGCCTTGCGCGAGCACCTGGGCGACCTGCTGGTCGCACACCTGCCGACGGGGCCGTCCGACGCGCTCGTTACGTCCGCCCAATAAATCAGACCCGACACCGAACACCGGAGCCAAGCCATGAACGCCAAGCCCGAGCCAGCGGTGTTGCCGCTCGATGTGGAGCGCATCCGCGCCGATTTCCCGTTGCTGTCGCGTACGGTCCACGGCAAGCCGCTGATCTACTTCGACAACGCCAACACCAGTCAGAAGCCCGTGTCGGTGATCGAAGCGGTGGACCGTCACTACCGTCAGCACAACGCCAACGTCGCGCGTGCCGTGCATACGCTGGGCGAAGAAGCGACTGCCTCGTACGAGGGCGCGCGCGATGCGCTGGCGCGTTTCGTCAATGCGTCCTCGCGTGACGAAGTCATCCTCACTTCGGGCACCACGCAGGCGATCAACTTGGTCGCCTATAGTTACGCGCTCCCACGCCTGAAGTCCGGCGACGCGATCCTCACCACGGTGATGGAGCATCACGCGAACATCGTGCCCTGGCAGCTCGTGGCCGAGCGCACCGGCGCAACTGTCAAGGCGGCGCCGATCGATGCGAACGGCGAGCTGATTCTCGAGAAATTCTTCGAGATGCTGACGCCCGAGGTGAAGCTCGCTTGCGTCGGGCACGTGTCCAACGTGCTGGGCACGGTCAATCCTATCCGCGAGATCGCACGAGAGTGCCGCAAGCGCGGCATTCCGCTGCTGGTCGACGGCTCGCAGGCCGCCCCGCATCGTCGCATCGACGTCCAGGCCCTTGGCTGCGATTTCTACGCGATCACCGGGCATAAGATGCTGGCACCTACCGGTACCGGCGCGCTCTGGGCAAAGCGCGAGCACCTGATGTCGATGCCGCCGTTCTTCGGCGGTGGCGAGATGATCCGCGAGGTACGCTTCGAAGGGACGGTGTTTGCCGATCCGCCGCATCGTTTCGAGGCGGGCACGCCGAACATTGCGGGTTTCGCCGGTATGTCGGCTGCTATCGCCTACATCGAGGCTATCGGGTTCGATCGCCTGAATGCGTACGAACAGGAGCTCCTGGCATACGCCACGACGGCCATTGAGAGCCTTCCGGGCGTGCGGATCTTCGGCCGCGCGAAAGAAAAGGAACCGGTCGTCTCGTTCCTGCTGGAGGGTGCCCACGCCAACGACATGGCGACGCTGCTGGACCTCCAGGGTGTGGCCGTGCGCTCGGGCCACCATTGCGCACATCCCTTGATGCATTTCTTCGGGGTGCCCGCCACGCTGCGTGCGTCGCTTGCCTTCTACAACACGAAGGCCGAGGTAGACGGTTTCATCGAGGCGATCGGCAAGGTGCGCAAGCTGTTACTTTAAGACAACGGCAAGCCCTGTCTGCCGGCATTTTGTAGGAGCCGATTCATCGGCGATTCCTGCGGAGCGGCATTTGCAGCATGATCGCAAGCACCCGTTCGCCGATGAATCGGCTCCTACAGACATAGCCCCGCCCGCCCATGACCCCGACTCACACCTTCCGTAGCGCCACCCTTGCCGATGCCCCGCTCATCACGGTCCTGGTCGAGTCTGCTTATCGCGGCGACGCCAGCCGGGCCGGGTGGACCACCGAGGCCGATTTCCTCCATGGCCGGCGCACCGATGTCACCGAGATCGAAGAGCTGCTGACCAGCGAGAACGGTCGCTTCGTCCTGTTCGAGCAAGACGGCGTCGTCGGTGCATCCTGTTACATCGAGCGCCAGGGCTCGATCTGCTACTTCGGCATGTTCTCCGTCCATCCGCCGCTGCAGGGCGCGGGGATCGGCCGCCTGGTCATCGAGGAAGTCGAACGTATCGCCCGCAGGGAATGGGGCAGCGAGCGAATCGAGATGACGGTGATCGACATCCGTGAGGAACTGATCGCCTGGTACGAGCGCCGCGGTTATGTCCGTACGGGCAGGACCAAGGCTTTTCCGTACGGCGATGAGCGCTTCGGCCTGCCGCAGCGGGACGACCTTCGCTTCGAATACCTGGTGAAGGACCTGGACGCATGAGCGGCTGGATTCGTGTGGGAACGCGCGGCGAGCTCCTGCCGGGCGAGTTCAGGGTGGTCTGGGACGGCGACACCGCTATCGCCGTCTACAACATCGACGGCGCGCTTTATGCCATCGAGGACGTCTGCACGCACGACGGCGGCGAGCTGGCCGGTGGCCCGGTCGACGGCTTCGAGGTGGAATGCGTGCGTCATGGCGCGCGCTTCGACCTGCGTACGGGCGAGGTCACCTGTCCGCCCGCCTATGAGCCGGTCACGGTCTTCCCGGTGGAAGAGCGCGAGGGCGCCATCTGGACCCGCGACGACCGCTGAATTGAGCGGCAGATCTCGCCCTCAGGCTATGGCGCGCAACGCGTTCACGCCCTAAGCTTGCCCGCAGCGACACTTGTACCGGGGAATCCATGCTTTCGAACGACCGTCGGCGCGCCGCGCTCGCGTTCGCGCTCCTGTTCGTTCTCTATCAGGCCGCCGAAGGTATCGGTGCTCGCCTGTTCGGCAGCGTGTCCGTCCAGGCCACCTTCCTGCTGCTGATGCTCTTGAGTGCATGGCCGCTCGGTCGCTGGCTCGGTTTCCGCGGCTACGAGGCTTACGCACTCGAGTGGCGGCGCGCCGCGCCGCTCTTGCTGGTGGGCGGACTCGCGCTTGCCTTGCTGATGAAGTACGTCGCCGTCTGTGTGGGCATGGCCTTGAACGTTTATGCAGCGCGGGCGCCCGAGTCGACGCCCGCCGCGGCAGTGTCGTTTCTGTCGTCCATTCCGTGGGTCCTGGTGGTGACGCTCGTGCCTTCCGTGGCCGAGGACATCCTCACGCGAGGGTTTCTGTATCGCGCCGCGCGGATCCGCTGGCAGCCGTGGATGTTCGTCCTCGCCTCCAGCGTGCTCTATGTCCTCGACCACCTCTACCGGCTGAGGCAGGGGCCCTCGGAGTGGGCGACGCTGTTCTGCTTCGGTCTCGCGTATGCGACATCGGTGGTGCGCACCGGCTCGCTGTGGCTGGCTGTTGGCCTGCACTGGGGCTGGAACCTGGCCAACGTACTGATGGGGGACATCCTGCCGCATGATGTCGTGTCGACAACGTGGGCGCCCTTTCTTTCCGCCGCGGCGCACCTGGTCATCATGGGCGTGCTGTTCGCTATCCCTACGCAGCTCGAACGCGACGGGCTCGACGCCGACCTGGCCTGAAGGGACGGCTCAGAAGTGATAAACGAATGCCAGGGTCTCGGTCACCTGACGGGTCGAACCGAAGCGACTGACGAGCGGACTGGAGGCGGCATCGCCAAATAGCTTGCCGTAGCTCACGGCCAGCGCGAAGCCGGTCTGCTGCGACGTGGGAATGAAGGCGTCGTACTCGATATCCGCCGACTGCCCGCCGGCGCCAGGCTGCCATGCACGCGTACCGAGGTCGTCGGCCTCGCTCGGCGTCACGCCGAAGAAGCGGCGCATGGCCGGTCCGTTCATGCCTTGCACCTGCAACTCGAGCGAATGCTGGATGTACCAGACGTCCGGCAGTTGGTAGTCGGCGTAGATCGCCGCGTATGCGCCAGCGCCATCAGTGTCGTGGGCGATGTGGCTACCGACGCTGAACTTCTTCGTGAAGGCGTATTCGAGGTAACCACCTCCCTGGAAGCGCGGCGACAGCGAGGGGACCTTGCCGCCGAGCTGGCCCAGGTCGTCGCGCGTGCGTCCCCAGAGCCAACTGCCGTAAATGCCGCCATGCCAGTGCTCGCCGTGGATAAGATCGAGCTTGAGGCCATCGGAGGTGGAAAGCTCGCCCACGCCGGGGATTTCGATGTCGACATAGGGAATGCCCTGGTTGCGGCGATCCTTCGCACCCTGCCACGCGGGAAGGCGTTGCACGCCAGCACCAAAGGCATAGGTGGGCGCGTCATCGTCTGCGGCATGGGCGATCGTGCAGGCTATCAACAGGGACAGGGCGGCAAAACTCGAACGACGCATGCGCAAGAGCCGGGATGGGGATAATGAGAAGCATGCCACAGGCGCCTTATGTCACGCTTTCATCACGGGAAAGGGATCGGAAAGGCAGTCCACGTAGCCTGCGCAGCATCCTGAAAACCGGCTGCTTACGTTGTGCTGAGCTCACCTGACTGGAACATCCTCTGCGACTTTGACGGCACGATTGCCGTCGAGGACGTCATCGACTCATTACTGGACCGTTTCGGCCGTCCGGGATGGGAAATCCTGGAGCGCGACTGGCGCGCCGGCGTCATCGGTTCGGCGGTTTGCATGGCCGGTCAGGTCGCCCTGCTCGACATGAGCCGCGCCGAGTTGGACCGTCATCTCGCCAGCCTTCACATCGATCACGGTTTCGCCGGTTTCGTGAAGGCGACGATCGAGTACGGCATCCCCATGGAGATCGTCAGCGACGGTCTCGATCACGCGATCCACGCCATCCTTGCCCACCATGGCATCGACAGCCTGCCGACCGTGGCCAATCACCTCAACCAGACCGATGCGCGCGCGTGGAACCTCACCTCGCCGTACAGCGTGGCCGGTTGCCGCAGCGGCACCTGCAAGTGCGCCCGCGCCGAAGTGGCCAAGGCACGCGGTGGCAAGACGCTGCTGATCGGCGACGGCGCGTCCGACTTCTGCGCCGCCGATCGCGTGGACTTCGTTTTCGCCAAGAACCGCCTCATCGAGCACTGCCGTGCCGCCGGCATCCCCTACGTGCCGATTGCCAGCTTCGACGAAGCCATCGAACTGCTTCCCGCCCTGATCGACGGCACCCTGCTGCCGCAGACCGTAATGCCCAATACCGCGACGAACGTCCAGGAAATCTCCGCATGACCATCCTCTCCAAGACCCCCCAGGTCGTCATCGACGACGCGACCCTGCTCGCCGACGAGGCGAAGTATTGTTCCTTCGGCGACACCGTTCACTACGTCGATCCGCCGAAGATCTTCCGTCACGCCGAAGGCAGCTACATCTACGACAGCGAGAACATCCCCTTCCTCGACCTGCAGATGTGGTACTCCGCCGTGAACTTCGGCTACGGCAACAAGCGCCTCAACGACACCCTGAAGGCGCAGATCGACCTGCTGCCGCAGGTTGCCAGCCAGTACCTGCACCAGGGCAAGATCGAGCTCGCCAAGACCATCGCAGTCGACGCCAAGCAGAAGTTCGGTCTCGACGGCCGTTGCCACTTCAATGTCGGTGGCGCGCAGGCGGTGGAAGATTCGCTGAAGATCGTGCGCAACGCGCGCGGCGGCAAGAGCCTGATGTTCGCCTTCGAAGGCGGCTACCACGGTCGTACGCTCGGCGCTTCGTCCATCACGTCGAGCTACCGCTACCGCCGTCGCTTCGGCCACTTCGGTGAGCGCGCGCAGTTCATTCCGTTCCCGTATCCGTTCCGTCGCCCGAAGGGCATGACGCCGGAAGAGTATTCCGACGCCTGCGTCGCCCAGTTCGCGCGCCTGTTCGAAACCGAATACAACGGCGTGTGGGATCCCAAGGTCGGTGAGGCCGAATACGCCGCGTTCTACGTCGAGCCGATCCAGGGCACCGGCGGCTACGTGATCCCGCCGAAGAACTTCTTCATCGACTTGAAGAAGGTGCTCGACAAGTACGGCATCCTCATGGTGGTCGACGAAATCCAGATGGGTTTCTGGCGCACCGGCAAGCTGTGGTCGATCGAGCATTTCGGTGTGAGCCCCGACGTGCTGGTGTTCGGCAAGGCGCTGACCAACGGTCTCAATCCGCTATCGGGTATCTGGGCACGCGAAGAGCTGATCAATCCGGAGATCTTCCCGCCGGGCTCCACCCACTCCACGTTCAATTCCAACCCGCTCGGTACCGCGCTGGGCCTGGAAGTGATCAAGATGGGCTACGAGCTCGACTACGGCACGCGCGTCGCCGAGAAGGGCAAGCACTTCCTCGACGGCCTGCGCGACCTGCAGAAGCGCCACAAGGAAATCGGTGACGTGGACGGCCTCGGCCTCGCGCTGCGCGCCGAGATCTGCACGGACGACGGCTTTACACCGAACAAGGCGCTGCTCGATCGCATGGTCGACATCGGTCTTGCCGGCGGTCTCACCCACAACGGCAAGAAGATCGGTCTCGTGCTCGATGTGGGCGGCTGGTACAAGAACGTGATTACGTTCGCCCCGTCGCTCGACATCTCTCACGACGAAATCGACCTGGCCATCGCGTTGCTCGACCAGCTGTTGACGCTGGCCAAGCGGGGCTGATCCCCGACAGCCTAGCGATGGCATAAGTGACTTTGCCCGGTCCGGATGCACGGCCGGGCTTTTTTCGGTTCATCGCGGATTACCGGGGCCCGGGTGCTCGGCTTTCAGGCCGGACATTCTTTCGTACCTCGCGCCTCGCGGGCTCGGCTGCGCCATCGCTCTCTACACTTGGGCGTCTCGCGGGGAGACCTTGGTGCCCACCCTCGCGGCTCAGACACGTCCTCCGCGTTCGAAAAGGAAAGCCGCTCACGCGGCCCATGTACCTGATTGGCCTACGGCCGCTCCACTTGTGCGGAACTCGCCTCGAGGGTGGACACCAAGGTCTCTCACGACAATACGGTCAGCTGGACGGAGAGCCGTTGGCGTGGGTGTGGCCGCCCAAGCGGACCGTTACGGCGGTCGTGCTGCCATGTCATTTCCGGCTCGGTGAGCGCCTTCGTCGCCACCGCGCTGTCTCGCGAGGACGACCGCGACCGGCGCGACGCGGTTGACCGTTCCGCGATGGCGACGAGCCGGCCACCTGAGGCTGCGTTGCTTCGTCGGCTCGACCCACACGAACCTCAGGGATGGGAAGAGTCTTCGGTGCCCACCCTCGAGGCGAGTTCCGCACAAGTGGAGCGGCCGTAGGCCAAATAAGTACACGGCCGCGCAGCGGCCTTTCCGGTACGAAACGCGGAGGACGTGTCTGAGCAGCGAGGGTGGGCACCGAAGGCTCTGCGACGTCACGTCCACGCCCGCAGCGGCGCGAGTTGATAGCAGCGAGAGAGGCGACGCCTTCGGCGAAGGCGCGAAGCGGCGTTCTACCAGCGCCCGATCATATGCTGCACAAGCAGACTCGTCACCGCCACCGCGGCCCACACGCCTAGCCCGAGCAGAATCGGCCGCGGTCCCGTCGAGGCCATCCGCCTCAAGTCGGCCGACAGGCCAATGGCCGTCAGCGCAACGATGATCAGACACTCCGCAATGAAGTGGATGACCGGCAGGGCAACGTCAGGAACGAGGCCGGCGGTGCGGATGCCTGAGGCCACGAGAAACCAGAGGATGAACCAGGGAAAGATCTTCGCCAGGCTGAAGTCGGTCGCCCCGCTGCGCTTCTCGCGCCAGGCGACGATGAGGGCGATGCCGAGGCTGATAGGAATGATCAGCGTGGCGCGCGTCAGCTTCACGATCGTCGCGAAGTCCCCGGCGGCGTGGCTGTAGCTGTAACCGGCCGCGACCACCGATGAGGTGTCGTTGATCGCCGTGCCCGCCCAGAGACCGAAGCCGAGGTCGGAAAGGCCCATCCAGTGGCCAAGGGCCGGGAAGAGCAGCACCGCGACGAGATTGAACAGGAAGATCGTCGAGATGGCGAACGCGGTGTCGTGCTCGTCAGGCTTGATGATCGGGACGATCGCGGCGATAGCCGAGCCGCCGCAGATGGCAGTACCCACGCCGATCAGCAGCTTCAGCTTGTCGTGCACGCCGAGCACGCGGCCCAGGATCCACGCGGCCAGGCCGGCGGCAGCCACCGTGGCCAGGGTCACCGAGAGCGACTCCATGCCTGTGTGGGCCACCTGGGTCAGGCTGAGTCCGAAGCCGAGGGCGATGATGGACCACTGCAGCACCTGTTTCGAGGCGAAGCGAATGCCCGGCTGGAAGCGTTCTTCCGGTGGCGCGAAATGGCGCACCAGGATGCCCAGCACGATGCCGCAGACGGCACCGCCGATGAGGGGCATGAGCCGGCCGAGACCGAAGGCCACGGCTGCCACCGATAAGGCGAGCAGGATGCCGGGCAGCCGGGGTGAGGATTGGGGAGGCAGGGCGACAGCGGACACGGGGTCGATCCTTTGGGCGATGAGCCATTGTCCGGCGCCGCCGTGGATAAGAATATTGAAAATGCCTGATCGGGTGTATAAGCATTACTTATGCATGCGATCAGTCCGCGCCAGCTCGAGGTCTTCGTCGCCATTGCCACGACGGGCAGTGTGCGGGCCGCCAGCGAGCGCCTGTTCCTGAGTCAGCCCGCGGCGAGCATGGCGCTTGCCGAGATGGAACGGCAGATCGGTTTACCGCTGTTTGCGCGCGAGCGTGGGCGCCTTCGACTGAACGACCGCGGCCGCGAACTTCTGCCGCTGGCGCGCGAGCTGATCGAACGCCATGCCGAGTTCGGCCGCCGTGCCGAGGGTTCGGTGGCGGAGCTCACCGGCGAAATCGGGATCGGTGCGAGCAATACGGTAGGCAATTACCTGGTCGGCGACCTGCTCGGCGCGTTCGCGAGCGGGCATCCTGGCGTCGCACTGCGGCTGGGTGTCGCCAACACCGCACGCATCGCGCAGGGGGTGCTCGATCACGATTTCGACATCGGTTGCGTCGAGGGGCCGGTCAATCACCCGGCGATCGAATCCCGTCCGTGGCGGGAGGACCGGCTCGTCGTTTGCGGCCGTCCCGATCATCCGCTCGCTGGAAAGGCCCGCCTGAAGCGCGAGCACTTCGCAGGCGAGCGCTGGGTACTACGAGAGCGCGGGTCCGCGACGCGTGCCCTCAGCGAGCAGGCACTGGCGGCCTTGCCCGTAGGGAAGGTCGTGCTCGAGCTCGACCAGTCCGAGGCGATCAAGCAAGCGGTGATCGCCGGCCTCGGTATCGCCTGCCTGCCCGAGGTGGCGATTGCGGACGCGGTGACGATGGAGCGGCTGGTGGTCCTGCCGACCCCGTTCCTCGACCTGAAGCGGACGCTGTCGATCCTGTTGCATCGGCAGCGCTACAGGGGAGCTGTCCTGGAAGCGTTCCTGGCCGGTCTCTGACTCAGCCAAGCACGCAACGGTTCTTGCCGGATCGCTTGGCGTCGTACATCGCCGAATCGGCGGCGACGACGATGCGGTCGTAGGCGTCGCCGGGGAGGAACAGGGTCACGCCGATGCTCGCACCGATAGTGACGCCCAGGCGCGACCCGCTGACCTCGAGCGTGTACGGTTCGGCGATCGCGTCGCAAAGCGTCTGGCAGCGCGCCAGCGCCGCCTGCGCGTCGGCAGCGTCATTGAGAAGGACGGCGAACTCGTCGCCACCCAGGCGCGCGACGGTATCCGACTCGCGCGTGCGGCCGTCGAGTCGACCCGAGATCGCCTTCAGCAGGGCATCGCCAGCCGCGTGCCCATGGGCGTCGTTGACGCCTTTGAAGCCGTCGATGTCGATGTACGCCAGCGCGAAGGAACCACCGTCCGCGTCGCCCGCGACAATGGCATGCTCCAGTCGCTCACGGAAGAGAATGCGGTTGGGCAGGCCGGTCAATGCATCGTGGGTTGCCTGGTGGCGAACCAGTTGCTCCATGCGCGTGCGCTCGGCCACCTCGGTGGTGAGCTGCTGGTTGCGCAGCGACAACTCGTCCAGCGCCTGCTGCAGCAGTGCGCGGGCACGATAGAGCTCGAGGAAGATCTTCACCTTCGATTGCAGGATGACATCGTTGATCGGCTTGGCGATGTAATCGACCGCGCCCGCCGTATAGCCCTTGATGCGGTTGATGTCATCCGCGTAGGCCGCGGTGACGAAGATGATGGGCGTCTCGCTGAGGTGGTCGCTCTCGGAGATGAACTGGGCCACCTCGAAGCCGTCCATCTCCGGCATGTTCACGTCCAGCAGGACGAGCGCGAACTGGTGGTCCAGGCACAGGGCGAGCGCGTCATTGCCACTGGCGGCTTCGTAGATATCGGCATCCGCGCGGGCGAGAAGCCGTCGCATGGCGACGAGGTTGGCGGGGGTGTCGTCGACGACGAGGATCTTGGGACGATTCGTATTCATGGAAGGCACAGTTCGTTGAGCTTGGCCGCGATGGCATCGAGGGGCAGGCACGCATCGGCGCCTGCCGCCTCCAGGCCCGCGAGGGGCATGACATCCGCTTCCGCAGTGAGGGGATCCTGCACGAGGGCAAAGCCACCGGCACGACGTACGGCGACCAGTCCCTGGGCACCATCGGAGTTGGCGCCGGTCAGCAGGACGGCGATCAGGCCATCGTGCCAGGCGTCCGCGGCCGTTTCGAAAAGGACGTCGATGGACGGCCGCGCGTAGGCGACCTTGGCATCGACGCTGAGCGAGAAATGAAAGTTCGGTTCCACCATCAGGTGGTAACCGCTCGGCGCCACATGAATCACGCCGGGGTCGGCGGGGGCCCTCTCGCTGGCCTCGACCACGGGCAGGCTGGCATGGCGGTCAAGCAGATCGACCAGAATGGTCACGTCAGCCGAACCGGTATGACAGCAGATGATGATGGGCACGCCCAGCCGCGCGTCGAGGCCGGGCAACACGGATTGCAAGGCGGTGAGGCCCCCGGCGCTGCAGCCGATCACGATGGCCTGTCGTTTCTTCATCGGCTCAGCGCCCTCGCACCGGGACCGCCGACCTGGTAGATACGCAGCGCGTGGTCCACGTCGCCGAAGCCCGCGGCGGCCGGTGAGAAGTCGATGTTCTCGCGGGTGCCCAGGCAGAGGAAACCGCCGCGCACCAGGCTGTCGCGGAACAGGCCGAGCGTGCGGTCCTGCAAGGTGTTTGTGAAATAGATGAGCACGTTCCGGCACAGAATGAGGTGCGCTTCGCAGAACACTTCGTCGGTGACCAGGTTGTGGTTGAAGAACGTGACGTTGCGACGGAGCCGCTGGTCGAGCTTGATGAAGTCGTAGCGCGCGCTGTAGTAATCGCTCAACGAATGGCTTCCGCCCGCTTCAATGTAGTTGCGCGACCAGTCGCGGGCCTCGCGCGTGGCATAGATGCCGTCTGCCGCGATGGCCAGCGCCGCGTCGTTGAAATCCGTGGCGTAGATTCGCGAGCGCTCGTACAACCCGGCCTCTTCAAGAAGAATGGCCAGCGAATAGACCTCCTGCCCGTGCGCGCAGCCAGCCTGCCAGATATTGATCTCCGGATACGAGGCCAGTACGGGAAACACCTTGTCACGCAGCGTACGGAACACCAGCGGGTCGCGGAACATCTCCGAGACCGGAACGGACAGGCCCTCGATGACACGAGCGACGAACCCTTCCTCGTGCAACAGACGACTGTTGAGCTCGCTGATCGAAGACGCGTCGTGCGTGCGTACAAGCTGTTGCACACGGCGCTTCAGCGAGGCAGGCGCGTACTCGCTGAAGTCGTAGCCGTGGCGCAGTTGCATGGCGCGCACGAAGAGCTGGATCTCGATGTCTTCGACGTCCACCTCAGCTCCTGGTCGGCAGCCACACGCGGATCATCGACAGCAGGCGGTCGACATCGATCGGCTTGGACAGGTAATCGTTGGCGCCGGCGTCGAGGCATTTTTCACGGTCACCGCGCATGGCCTTGGCAGTGAGCGCGATGATCGGCACCTGCGCGACGTCGGGTCGTGCACGGATGGCGCGCATCGTGTCGTAGCCATCCATCACCGGCATCATGATGTCCATGAGGACCAGCTCGATGCCCTTGTCGGTGTCGATCGTATCGAGTGCCTTCTGCCCATCCTGGGCCATGACCACGTCGATGCCCTTGGCACGCAGCACCTTCGACAAGGCGAAAAGATTCCGCATGTCGTCATCGACAAGCAGCAGCCGGCGACCGCGCAGGCTGGCCTCGTCCACGCCTCCCGCCGCCGTCGTGGCTTCGTCGCGCGCACCGCCACCGTGGCGGATCGAATGCAGGAACAGGCTGACCTCGTCGAGCAGGCGGTCCGGCGAACGCGCGCCCTTCACCACGATGCTGTCTGTGTACTGGCGGATCTTCATGCTCTCTTCGCGGCTGAGGTCGCGGCCCGAATAAACGACGACCGGTGGCGTATGTCCGCCGCGCGCGAGATGTTCGAGGAACTCGATGCCGGACATGCCGGGAAGGCCGAGGTCGAGCACGATGCAGTCGAAGGCGGTATGCGTCGTCTTCTCGAGTGCTTCCTCGGCCGAGCCGGCTTCCTCGATCACGACCGAGTCGTCCTTGAGCAGGGTGCGTACGGCCGTGCGCGCGCTGGCGTCGTCGTCGATCACGAGCAGGTGGCGGGTGCGCCCCTCGGCGAAGTGCAGCATGCGGTCGAAGGCGCTCGCGATCGATTCGCGGCTGACCGGCTTGGTGAGGAAGCCGACGGCGCCGAGTTCGAGCCCGCGCGTGGCATCGTCGGTTGCCGAAATGAAGTGCACGGGAATGTGTCGGGTGGCGCCATCGTTCTTCAGGCGCTCGATGACCGTCCAGCCATCCATGCCGGGGAGCATGACGTCCAGCAGGATGCCCGTGGGGCGATACCGCTTCGCAAGCGCGAGACCGGACTCGCCGTCGCCGGCGGCCAGGACGCGGTGACCCTTGCGGTGGACCATGTCGGCAAGGATCCGGGCGAAGGCGGGATCGTCCTCGACCACGAGGATGACGGTGTCACCGGGGCTGAGCGACAGGCGATCGTCGGCGATGGTGTCGGCGAGCAGGCCGGGTGAGAGCGGCAGAGTTGCTTCGGCAGCGGCCTGCTGGAGCGGAACGGCGTCCGCCGTACGGCCCGTGTCGGGGGCGTCTTCGGGCAGATAGACGGTAAACGTGCTGCCGTGACCCGGCTCGCTGGCCAGGACGATGTCGCCACCCAGGAGCATCGCGATGCGACGGGAGATGGCCAGGCCCAACCCCGTGCCGCCGTACTGGCGACTGGTGCTGGCGTCGACCTGCTCGAACGCATGGAACACACGCTGCATCTTGTCGGCGGGAATACCGATGCCGGTATCGCTCACCGTGATGGCAATCGTCGTGGCCGGAACCAGGCCGGACGGCAGGTCGGCTCCCGCCGCCGGACGCGAGACATGCAGGCCGACCGTGCCGGCGGCGGTGAACTTGAACGCGTTGCTGAGCAGGTTGTTGGCGATCTGCTCGAGCTTGGCGCCGTCCGTGCGAATACTGGCGGGTAGTCCCGACGCCACCTCCACGCTGAACGCCAGCTTCTTTTCCTGGGCCACGTGGTTGAACGTGCGGGCCAGGGTCCTCGCCAGATCGGCGAGCGGGAAGGCGTCGACCACCAGTTCCATCTTGCCGGCCTCGACCTTGGAAAGGTCGAGGATGTCGTTGATCAGCCGTAGCAGATTGGAACCGGCGTCATGGATGATCCGCGCCGACTCGACCTGTTCACCGGAGAGGTTCTCCTCGTCGTTGTCGGCCAGGCTACGCGAGAGAATCAGCAGGCTGTTGAGCGGCGTGCGCAGCTCATGCGACATGTTGGCGAGGAACTCGGACTTGTACTGGCTGGCGCGGGCCAGCTCCTCGGCCTTGTCCTGGGTGTCCTTCTGGAGTGCTTCCAGAGCGTCTTTCTGATCGTTGAGGGTGACGCTCTTCTCGCGCAGTTCTTCGTTCGAGGCGTGCAGTTCCTCGGTCTGTACACGCAGTTCTTCTTCGGATGCGACCAGTCGCTGCGACTGTTCCTGCAGCTCGGTGGTCTTGGTCTTCAGTTCCTCGTTGGTCGAGCGCAGGTCTTCCTGCTGGCTACGCAAGGCCTCCTCTGAGGCACGCAGCTCGTCGGCCTGGCTCTGGGTCTGCTCGAGCAGCGCGTGCGTGCTGAGGGCGCGACCGAGGTTTTCCAGCGAAAGCGCGACGATCGGCATGAGCTCTTCGAGCAGGCGACCTTCGAGTGGGGTGAGGTGCGCGAAGCTGCCGATCTCCACGACACCGAGCAGGCCGTCGCGCGAGCTGATCGGCAGCACCACGATACTGCGGGGCGCACCTTCGCCCGTGCCCGAATGGATGCGGGTGTAGTCGTCGGGAACATCCTGCAGCACGATCGTGCGCCGCTCGACGGCCGCCTGCCCGACCAGGCCCTCGCCCAGCCCGTAGTCGGCGGTGACGTGGCGGCGTTCCTTGAAACCATAGGTTCCAAGGCGTTCGAGGCGTGCGGTGTCTTCGCGGAACAGGTAGAAAACACCCAGTCCGGCCTTCATCACCGGAACCAGTTCGGTCACCAGTACGTCGGCGAACTCACGGTACGTGGTGGTGGCCTGCAGCTTGTTGGAGATCGCCGTCACCGTGGACTTCAGCCAGGTCTGTCCGGCCGTCTCGATCGCCATCTCCTTGAACACCTGCAAGGCGCGTGCGATCTCGCCGATTTCGTCGCGGCGGGTGAGCTGGCGCACTTCGATGCCGTGGTCGTGCGCGGCAAGGCGCGACATCAGTTCCGTCATGCGGACGATCGGCCGGGTGATCAGGCGGAAGGTCATCCCGATCACGAAAAGGCCGAAGGCCAGGCAAGCCAGCAGCGAGAGGATGTCGATGTACTTGGTCGCGGTGAGCACGTCGTCCAGCGCGCCGTTACGTTTGTCGAGCAGCACGCGTTCCGTGGCCGACATTTCATCGATCAGCTTGCGCACGTCGGTCATCAGGACGGTGCGATGGCCGAGGTAGTCATGGCGGATCGACTCGCGGGCCAGGGCGCCTTCGGGCGTGGCGGCGTTACCGATGGCGCGGGTGGGCTCGAGGGCGTACTTGGTCACCTCGACCTTCCAGCGGTCGAGCATGTCCTGCAGTCGGTCGATGCGGGACTGCTGCAGTGGATTGTCGGCGGTCAGCTGGCGCAGCGTGGCCATGCTCTTTATGAGATCGCGGTCGGCGGTCTCGAAGTCGGAATACTCGGCATCGGACTGGTTGAGCAGGTAGCCGCGGGCCGCGACCTGGCGCGACTGGGCATCGTCGTTCACGTCGGCCAGGGTAATCAGCACCACGTAGGTATGCGTGGACCAGCCCCGGGTGTCGTTCTCCCGCCAGAGGGAGGCGAGGTTGGCGACGCAGGCCGCCACGAAGAGGGCCAGCAGGGCACCGATGGCGATGACGATCTTTCGCTGCAGGGGTTGGTCGGCGAGCCAGCTGCGCTTCTTTTCGTTGGAGGACATGCGGTGACCGATTGGGGGTTCAGGAAGTAACAATGCCATCGTTCCGTGGCGTTCTGCACTTTAACGGCCTTTGCTCAGCCGGGTTGAGGGCCAGGCCTTCGCCACGGCGGCGGCACCAGGCTGCCGCGGCGGACCGCCACGGCAAGACATACGGAGGTTACGATCGAACAGATGCACAGGGCGACGATGGACGCTTCGGCGCCGAATGCGCCTCCCGTGAGCCAGGTGGGCCCCTGCATGTGCGAGGCGAGCAGGCCGCGCTGTTCGAAACCCGAGACAGGGATACCGTAGAACGGCCCCTGGGCGACGTTCCAGGCGGCATGGGCGCCCATGCAGACCCAGAGCGACCGGGTCACGTGGTAGAGCAGGCCAAAAAGCAGGCCGGCCTCGAGCGCGATGGCCAGGGCACTCCACGGGGTCGCGTTGGGGTTCCACAGGTGCAGGCCGCCGAACACGGCGGCTGAAATCAGCAGAGCCGCCCAGGTGCCTAGGCCTTCCTCGATGATGCGGAAGAGCACGCCGCGACTGACGATCTCTTCGCCGATACCCGCGCCTGCGCCCATGACGAGGATGGGCCCGACCCAGTCGACATCGTGGTTCAGGCCGACGACGACGAAGGCGCCCAAGGCCCATAGCGCGGCGACGACCAGGGAGAAGCAGAGCGCACCGCCGAGAAGTCCCATGAGCAGGTGGGGGACCGCCTTGCCGGGCGCGAGTTCGTCGAGCCTGCGTCGCTCCACCACCCTTGCCAGCAACCCGTACGCCAGCATGAACGGCCACAGCCGCAGGAACTCCATCAGCAGCGTGGTATCGCGAAAAGCGACGAAGCCGGGCGGCAACCCGAGTGCACTCCACACAGGGCGCCCGATCCATTGGAACGTCTTCAGCAACGTGAAGAAGACGATGAGCCTGCCCGGCGGGGATCGGAGCAGGTGGGCCAGGCGGCCCGATGGTGTGACGACGGTCTCGGCGGCGAACATGGATGTCTCGACGTGGGGCTTGCGGCCGCAGTCTACGCAGGCATGATGGTGCTCCGATACAAGAAGGCCGGCGGTACGTCCGCTAACGTGGCAGCCGCGGGCTGTCGCGCCCGATACCCACTGGAATTGCACGATGGCCATACCGTCCGAAAACGATCCGTCGAGTCCGATGAACCGGCGTGAGCAGACATTTCCTCACCTCAACGAGGAAATGTCCGCACGGCTGGTGAAGTACGGCGTCGAGGAGGTCGTGCCCGCCGGCACCATGCTGTTCCGCCGGGGCGAACGCCGCGTCGATTATTTCTTCGTCATCGAGGGCAGCATCGAGGTCTACGACACGGCCGAGGACGGCACGCCGAACGTCTTCGTGGTGCATGGTCCCAACCAGTTCACGGGCGAGGTGGATCTCTTCAGCGAACGCAAGATCATGGTCAATGGCCGGACGGCGGCTGAGACTCGCCTGGTGCGCATGAATCCCGGCGCCTTCCGCAAGCTGGTTTCCGGTGAGCCGGATATCGGCGAAATCATCATGCGCGCCTTCATCCTGCGTCGCGTGGGGCTCATCCAGAGTGGCCAGGGCGGTGTCATCCTGGCCGGCTCGGCCCACGCCGCGGACACCGCGCGCCTGCGCAGCTTCCTCATCCGCAACGGTTACCCCTACCGACTGCTCGACACGGACATCGACGAGGACGCCAGGCACCTGCTCGACGGATTCGGACTCGATCCCAGTGAATGCCCAGTGGTGATCATGCCGGACCGGCGCGTGCTGCGCTGTCCGACCAATGGCGCACTCGCGGACGACCTCGGCATCAGCATCGAGCTGGACAAGGATCACGTGCATGACGTGGTCGTGGTTGGCGCCGGTCCGGCTGGGCTGGCCGCGGCTGTCTACGCCGCTTCGGAGGGCCTGGATACCCTGGTCATCGAGGCGCTCGCACCGGGCGGGCAGGCGGGCACCAGTTCGAAGATCGAAAACTACCTTGGTTTTCCGACCGGCATCTCGGGCCAGGCACTGTCCGGCCGAGCGCAGGTCCAGGCGATGAAGTTCGGCGCGCACATGGCCATTGCACGCTCGGTGGAAAGCGTGGACTGTGGTCGGCACCCCTACCGGCTCAGCCTCGACGACGGCAGCGTCGCCTCGGCCCGTTCCATCGTCATCGCCACCGGCGCTCGTTATCGGAAGCTCGAGCATGTCGACTACGAGCGTTTCGAAGGGCAGGGCATCCACTATGCGGCGACCGCCATGGAGGCGCAGTTATGCGCGGGCGAGGAGGTTGCCGTGGTCGGTGGGGGGAACAGTGCGGGCCAGGCCGCCATGTTCCTGGCGCGCACCGTCGCGCACGTTCATATCCTCGTGCGAGGCAACGGGCTGGCGGCGACCATGTCCGACTATCTCGTGCAGCGTATCCTGCAGTCGCCACGAATCACCCTGCACGCGCACTGCCAGATCGACCACCTCGACGGCGACACGTATCTCCGGGAAGTCGGCTGGGCGTGCGAGGTCGATGGCACGCAGGAGCGCAAGAAGATCGGTGCCCTGTTCGTGATGATCGGAGCCGAACCGAACACCGCCTGGTTGCAGGGTTGCCTGGATCTCGACAAGAAGGGCTTCGTGCTCACCGGTCGCGATGCGGACGGCTATGCCACGCCTTCGCCGTATGCGACGACGCTGCGCGGCGTCTTCGCCGTTGGCGACGTCCGCTCCGGTTCCGTGAAGCGTGTCGCTTCGGGCGTGGGCGAAGGTTCGGTGGTCGTGCAAGCGATCCACCGCTTCCTCAACCCCGCACCCTTGTAACCGCCAGCTCTTTGTAGGAGCCGCTTCAGCGGCGATTGGGTGCTCGCGCTACCCTTGCCCGCTATCGCGGGATCGCCGATGAATCGGCTCCTACAGCTTCGTTGTTACACGTCGACCGAGGCGGCGTGTTCGCGCGTGGCGGCGAAGCGCACCGTGGGCCAGCGTTCCTGGGCGAGCTGCAGGTTCACGCGCGTCGGTGCGAGATAGACCAGTTCGCCCGCGCCGTCGATGGCCAGGTTGCCAGCATTCTTTTCCCGGAATTCCTCGAGCTTCTTGGGGTCGTCGCAATGAATCCACCGCGCGGTGGAGACGCCGACCTGTTCGAACGCGGAGTCCACGTTGTATTCGTCTTTCAGGCGGTACGCGACGACGTCGAACTGGAGGACGCCGACCGCGCCGAGGATGAGGTCGTTCGACATCAGCGGACGGAAGAACTGCGTGGCCCCTTCTTCGGAGAGCTGTGCGAGACCCTTCTGCAGCGCCTTCATCTTCATCGGATCGCGCAGGCGCGCGCGACGGAAAAGCTCCGGCGCGAAGTTGGGGATGCCGGTGAACGAGAGTGCTTCGCCTTCGGTGAACGTGTCACCGATGGTGATGCTTCCGTGGTTGTGCAGGCCGATGACATCACCCGGATAGGCGCGCTCCACGATTTCGCGGTCGGAAGCCATGAAGGTGAGTGCGTTGGCGATGCGAACTTCCTTGCCGGTGCGGGTCTGCTGCATTTTCATGCCGGCGGTGTACGTGCCCGAGCACACGCGCATGAAGGCGACGCGGTCGCGGTGCGCCGGATCCATGTTCGCCTGGATCTTGAAGACGAAGCCGGTGAGCTTCTCTTCGTCGGGCTTTACTTCACGCGTGAGCGTGTCGCGCGGGCGTGGCGACGGCGCGTGTTCGACGAAGAAGTCGAGCAGCAGCTGCACGCCGAAGTTGTTCACGGCCGAGCCGAAGAAAACCGGTGTCTGCTTGCCAGCAAGATAGGCTTCGATGTCGAACGGATTCGAGGCGCCGATCACCAGTTCGAGTTCTTCGCGTAGTTCGTCCAGCGCGGACTGACCGATGCGTTCGGCGAGTCCCGGGTGGTCGAGTCCCTTGAAGATGGTCGACTCCTGTCGCGTGGCGTTCTTGCCCGGCTCGAACACATGCACTTCGTCGAGCAGCACGTGATACACGCCCTTCAGGCGCGAACCCATGCCGATCGGCCAGGTGAGTGGTGCACAGGCGATGCCGAGCACCGATTCGACTTCGTCGAGCAGTTCGATCGGCGAGCGGCCCTCGCGATCGAGCTTGTTGATGAAGGTCATGATCGGCGTGTCGCGCAGGCGGCAGACTTCCATCAGCTTGATGGTCCGTTCCTCGACGCCCTTGGCGCAGTCGATCACCATCAGCGCCGAGTCGACCGCGGTCAGCACGCGATAGGTATCTTCGGAGAAGTCCGCGTGGCCCGGGGTGTCGAGCAGGTTCACGATGGCGTCGTCGTACGGGAACTGCATGACCGACGAGGTCACCGAGATGCCGCGTTCCTTTTCCAGCGCCATCCAGTCCGAGGTGGCGTGGCGCGCGGCCTTGCGGCTCTTCACGGAGCCGGCCATCTGGATCGCGCCGCCGAACAGCAGCAGCTTTTCGGTGAGCGTCGTTTTTCCCGCGTCAGGGTGACTGACGATGGCGAAGCTGCGCCGACGGCGGGTTTCGGTGAGGTGTGAGGACATGTCTTCAGGCCGGGATCGATAGGCTAACCGCTTATTCTATCAGCGAATTGACCTGCGCGAGCCGCCTCAGCGGCGAGGCTCTATGTAGGAGCCGATTCATCGGCGATCCCGCGGCAGCGGGCCGGGATGAGGCGAGGATCCAGGATGAGGCGAGCACCCAATCGCCGATGAATCGGCTCCTACAGGGATTTGCGGCCACCTCGGAAAGGCCGTTCGTCAGCCCGGAAAGGCCTCATCCAGCCAGCCCGGCACCGGGATGCCCTTGCTGCGCAGGAACGTCGGGTTGAACAGCTTGGCCTGGTAACGCATGCCGCCGTCGCAGAGGACCGTGACGATGGTGTGGCCCGGGCCGAGCTCGCGGGCCAGGCGGATGGCGCCGGCCACGTTCACGCCGCTGGAGCCGCCCACGCAGTAGCCCTCGCGGTGGAGCAGGTCGTGAAGCAGGGGGACCGACTCATCGTCAGGGATCGACCAGGCGAGGTCGATCGGCGCGCCCTCGAAATTGGCAGTGATACGGCTGTTGCCGATGCCTTCGCTGATCGAGGTTCCTTCGCCCATCAGCTCGCCCGTCTGGACGTAGCGGGCGAAGATCGAGCCGGCGGGGTCGGCAAGGGCGATGCGGATATCGGGGCGGCGGCTCTTCAGGGCCCGGCCGACACCGGCGATGGTGCCCCCGGTGCCCGCCGCACAGACGAAGCCGTCGATCCGGCCGCCGGTCTGCTCCCAGATCTCCCGTCCGGTGTGGGCCTCGTGCCAGTCGCGATTGGCGGTGTTGTCGAACTGGTTGGCGAACCAGGCGCTGCCAGGGGTCGCGGCGTTCATCTCCTCGGCCAGTCGGCGGGCGGTCCGGGCGTAGTGGCCGGGATCCGTGAACGGAACCACGGGCACCAGGCGCACCTGGGCGCCGGCGACGTGGAGCGCGTCGATCTTCTCCCTGCTCTGCGTGTCGGGCATGACGACGAGGGTGCGGTACCCGCGGCTGGCGCCCAGCAGGGCCAGTCCGATACCGGTGTTTCCGGCCGTTCCCTCGACCAGCGTGGCACCCGGTGCCAGCAGGCCCTGTCGCTCGGCATCGTCCAGCAGGCCGAGCGCCGTGCGGTCCTTCACGGAGCCGCCCGGGTTCAGGAACTCGGCTTTGGCGAGGATCTCGCAGCCGGTCGCCTCCGAGGCGTGGCGGAGCCGAAGGAGGGGCGTATTGCCGATGGCGGCGGCGAAGCTGGCATGGGTGGTCATGGGTCCATGCTAACGCCTTCGTGGACCCTCGTGGCCGCTGGCGCTCCCTCTGTAGGAGCCGATTCATCGGCGAACAGACCTGGCTACGTAGACATGCCTGTTCGCCGATGAATCGGCTCCTACAAGGGCTTTCCCGCAAGCATTCACCGATATGCACATATCCGGACACAAGGACTTCTAGACATCTGGACGTCTAAACGTCTGTTGACAGTGTCCTGGTCCGGGCGTATCTTCGGTTTCACTCATCGAGACCGGCTGAGGGACAGGCCCTTTGAAGCCGGGGCAACCTGCGGATTTCCGCGACGGTGCCAACTCCTGCGGGGCGTGTCTTCACGTCAGCCGATAGATGGGATGTCCTTGGCGGGCAGGCGTTCGCGCATCCGCTAAAGAGGCACCTCCGACTGCCGGTTCCCCGCGGGGCTCGATCCCGAACGCAGGAACCCGGACATGTCAGCAGAGCCCCTCACCGTGATCTCCCTCCCCGAAGCGGTCGTTTGCCCCGCGCCGCGCAGTGCGGCCGATCTCACCGAGCAGCGTGGTACCCGCCGGGTGTCGTTCACGCCGAAGTACGGCAGCGACGCTGTCGAGGTGGACGTCCATTACCTCTGGTGCGGCGCAGCCCACGCCCCGACGATCATCGTCCAGGGCGGTATCTCGGCCGACCGCGATGTATGCACCGGTCGCGAGCGGTCCAGCGGCTGGTGGCAGGAACTGGTCGGTCGCGGCGCCGCCGTCGACCTCGATCATTACCGCGTGCTGGCGATCGACTGGCTGGTACCTGCCGATCTCGGCGGTGCCGACTCGGTGTCGAGCGAAGACCAGGCCGCCGCGCTTGCGGTCCTCGTGGACGAGCTCGGCATCGGTCGCGTGCACGCGTTCGTGGGTTCCTCCTACGGTGCGATGACCGGCCTCGCGTTCGCGGCGAACCATCCGGATAAGCTGAAGTCGCTCATCCTTCTTGCCGGCGCTCACCGTCCGCACCCGCTGTCCACGGCGCAGCGTTCGATCCAGCGCAGCATCGTCCGCCTCGGCGTGGAGTCCGGCCGTACCGACGAAGCACTCGCCCTCGCACGTCAGCTCGCCATGACGACGTATCGGGGTAGCGAAGAGTTCTCCCGCCGTTTTGCCGCCGGGCCGGAACTGCGTGATGGTCGCTTCCACTTTCCGGTGGAGGATTACCTCGAGCACGCCGGCCGCCGCTTCGTCGAGCGTTTCGAGGCGGAACGTTTCCTTGCGCTGTCCGAGTCGATCGATCTGCACGACGTCGCGCCGGAACGCGTCGCAGCACCCACGACCCTGGTCGGCTTTCCTTCCGATCGTCTCGTGCCATTGGCGGACCTGTGCGAACTGCAGCGCCGTCTTGCCGGCACCGCCACCCTCGAAGTCGTGGAATCGCCTTACGGCCACGACGCTTTCCTGAAAGAAACCGTGCAGCTCGCTCCCGTGCTGCGTCACGCACTCAACGACTGTCGCGGAGACCACTAAGTCATGACCGATTCCCGTCTTTGTACCCGCGCCGTGCGCGCCGGCATCGAATCCGATACGCAGCACGGCGCTGTCGTGCCGCCCTTGCACCTTTCCACCAACTACGCCTTCGAGGGCTTCGGCCGCAAGCGCGCTTACGACTATTCGCGCAGCGGTAACCCGACGCGCGACCTGCTCGGCGAAGCATTGACCGAACTCGAGGAAGGTGCGGGCGCCGTCGTCACCGGCAGCGGCATGTCCGCCGTGGCACTCGCACTCGAACTGGTTCCCGCCGGCGCGCTGGTCCTTGCTGCGCACGATTGCTACGGCGGTACGTGGCGCCTGCTCGATGCCTGGGCGAAGAAGGGCCGCTTCAGCGTCCGCTTCGTCGACTTCACCGACCCGACCGCGCTCGCCGACGGCCTCGCTTCGAAGCCGGCGCTGGTCTGGATCGAAACGCCGTCGAACCCGCTGCTGCGGATCACCGACGTGCGCCACGTGTCGCAGGCGGCGCACGCGGTGGGCGCACTCGTCGTTGTCGACAACACCTTCCTCTCGCCTGCCTTACAGCAACCACTCAAGCTCGGTGCCGACATCGTCGTGCACTCGACCACGAAGTACATCAACGGTCATAGCGACGTGGTTGGCGGCGCCGTCATCGCGGCGGACCAGGCGGTCGCCGAACAGCTGAAGTGGTGGGGCAACTGCAACGGGCTCACCGGCTCGCCGTTCGATAGCTTCCTGACGCTGCGCGGCGTCCGTACCCTCGCGGTTCGCCTGCGCGCACACGAAGAGAACGCCCATCGCATCGCCGCGCGCCTGGACAGTCACGATGCCGTATCGCGCGTGTACTACCCCGGTCTCGCTTCGCACCCGGGTCATGCCTTGGCACAGCGGCAGCAGAAGGGTTTCGGTGCGATGCTGAGCTTTGAGATTGCTGGCGGCAACGATGCGATCGAAGCCTTCGTGGACGGTCTGCGTTACTTCTCGCTGGCGGAATCACTGGGCGGTGTGGAAAGCCTCGTCGCCCATCCGGCCACCATGACGCATGCGTCCATGGCGCCCGAAGCCCGCGTTGTGGCGGGCATCTCGGACAGCCTCCTGCGTCTGTCCGTGGGTATCGAAGACGGTGACGACTTGCTGGCCGACCTCGATGCCGCGCTCGCTCGCGCTGCCGCGGTTGCTTCGGTCACGTCGAAACGCAAGGTCGGCGCATGAACGCGGTGGTCGCATCGCCTCTGGCCGCGGTTCCTCCGCGAACAGCCGTCGTGCTGCTTGGCACCGGTGTCGTCGGGCGAGCCTTGCTCACTTTGTTGGCCACGCCGGCGGCACGCTCCTTGCGATTGGTGGGCGCGGCGAATTCGCGTCGCCAGCACGTGCTTGCGGATGGCCTGGTTCCTGCCGACGTGGCCGAACGGCTGAGCAAGGGAAGAGACGGGCGCGAGAATGCGCCGCTCCTGGCCGCGCTCGACCAAAGCGGCGCAGCGCGCAAGGTGGTGATCGATGCCACGGCCTGCGCCATCGAAGCCAGCCGTCACGCTGAGTGGCTGGCGGCGGGATATCACGTCGTCACCGCGAACAAGGCGCTCGCCGGCGGCCAGTTGTCGGGATGGCGTGCCCTCCAGGCCGCCGCGGCGAATGGCAGCGTGTATGGCGACGCCGCTACGGTCGGAGCTGGGCTGCCAGTGTTGTCGACCCTGCGTCGCCTGCGCCAATGCGGTGACAGCCTGCTCACGCTGGAAGGTGTCTTCTCTGGCTCGCTCTCGTGGCTGTTCAACCAGTACGACGGTAGTCGTCCGTTCTCCGCCTTGCTTCGGGATGCGCGTCGCCTCGGTTTCACCGAGCCGGATCCGCGCTCCGATCTTTCGGGCGAAGACGTGGCGCGCAAGCTTCTGATCATCGCGCGCAACGCAGGCTTCTCGTTGGGTAGCGAGGAAGTGGAAATCGAAAGCCTCGTACCCGAAGCGCTTCGCACGCTCGACACGAAAACGTTCCTCGATCGCCTCGAAGAGCTGGACGAGCCGCTACGTCAGCGCCAGGCGGTTGCCAAGGCGAATGGCAAGGTGCTGCGCTATCTCGCACGCCTGAATCAACGCGGTCGTGCCCGCGTCGGCTTGTTCGAAATAGGCTCCGAGCATCCGGCATCGCGTCTGTCAGGTACGGACAATCAGTTCGCGTTGACCACCACGCGCTATCACGCGACGCCCCTGGTGATTCAGGGGCCAGGCGCTGGTCCGGAGATTACGGCGCAGGCGTTGCTGGGAGATGTGCTCGCCTTGTAGTGGTTCGGACCTTCCATGTATGCGGAGTGCGTGTCAGTCGAGACCGCGCGTTTACGTCAGCTTTGCCGCCGAAGCTCGCGATGACCTTGCAAGACGCCCTATGCAAGAGTAGATTTCATTGCGAGATCTGACCGGTGGCCGGTCCACCTACTAGGATCTCTCCGGGGCGCTCTCAAGCGCCCCTTTTTTATAGCCGCACGATGCCCTGCGGATCTCGGGGGCTGGCACGTCGGCACAAGATCGGTGTCAGGCGTGAAAAATATCCAGCGCCGCCCGATTTTCGCATGTACTGGTTCGGCTGCTCCTGCTGGTACAGCAGAAAAGCAACGAGATCTGCCGCCTGAATCAAGAGCGAGTGAGCGGAGTCCCGAAAGCACGGGTCTTCGATGATTTTTCTCATTACGATGTTCCTGTAGCCACCCCCCGTCTGATTGGGGACAGGATTGTAGTCGCGCATCCTTGTGTACATCGCGATCAGCTTTGCCGAGGGCTGTCCGTCGGCAAAAACCATCCCGCACTCCCCCTTCGTCATGGCGTTGGGAAAATTGTTGTGTATGAGGGTGTTCTCAAACCGCTGCACAAGCGCTCGCCATGCGTGTTCGAAAACATCGTAGGTCGTCGGCTTGTCTTGTTTGTCCACAACCACGTTGATGACCGACAGCTCGGACATTCTCGCCAGTTCGTCTGCGAAGTGGCGGAGGATGGCCAGGCGATCATGCCTTGGAATCCTGACCAATGGCCCGGGGCTAGTGATGAACCTCGCCGAATGAATCTCCTCACGCACCTGGAGACCAAAGGCGGAGCGCATGCGCTGTCTGAAGTCTGCAACTCGTCCCATCGCGGACTGCCAGCGCGTTTCGTTGATAACCAGCCCGGACAGTGTGAAGTAACGCGTAGGCGAGTTGGTGATGCCGGGGTCGCCGCTCTCATCGACGTACATGAGGTACACGTGATGCCTTCCTTGTCGCTGCGGTAAGAGCCGTGCAGCGTGACGATGGTCAGTCACTGTCGAAAGAAGGTATCTGTGCGTTGGGAGTCGCGTTCGATCGGTGCTTTCTGTCAGGTATCCCTTGGGCAGCTCAGTCCTGGGCGAGGACACAAAAAAACCGCCCCGAAGGGCGGTTTCATTTTTCTCAACGCTGGCCGCTAGCCCTGGCCGCATCATCCGCACTCGGCGGAATCACCGGGTCATCGCCGTGCATCTCATCGTGGTTGAAGCGGGCGGCTTCGACCATCGGCGTACGCCAACCGGCGGAGATACCCCAGAAGTAGAAGACGACGCCGATCACGGCGACGACGGCGAGGTCGTAGCCGTACGGGATGTAGTTGTGGCCGCCGAACGTGGTGCTGCCCGCATAGGAAACCAGCGCAATGGTCGGCAGGTAGGCGATCAGCCACCACGCACCGGCCATGTGGCGCCTGAAGTCTTCCCAGCCACTCTTGGCGGTGTAATAGAAGTACAGCGGCAAGGCGACGACCACCAGCAGGATGATCTCGCCCGTGAGCGGCCACTTCGCCCAGTACAGCAACTCGGTGGCGAAGATGAAGGCGAGCGCGGCGAGTAAGGGCAGGCCGGGGATGCGCAGGGGGCGCTTCATTTCCGGCGCCGTGCGACGCAGGGTCATGACGCTGACCGGGCCGGTGAGGTACGAAATGATCGTCGCCACCGAGATCACCGCTGCCAGCGTGCCCCAGCCGCGGAAGAAGAACAGGAAGAGGAAGCTCACCACCAGGTTCAGCCACATGGCTGGACGCGGAATGCCGAAGCGCGGATGGATGTGGCCGAAGATCTTCGGCAGCTGGCCGTTACGCTCCATGGCGTAGATCATTCGTGCGGTGGTCGCCGTGTACGTGGCGCCGGTGCCGCTGGGGCTCACGAAGGCGTCCGCATAGAGCAGGATCGCCATCCAGTTGATCATCAGCGCAGTGGCCAGCTGGGCGAACGGCGAAGCGTACTCGAGACCGGCCCAGCCTTTGCCGAGCTGGTCGGGCGGCACGGCGCCGATGAAGGCAATCTGCAGCAGCACGTAGACCACGGTGGCCAGCAGGATCGAGCCGATCACGGCGAACGGTACGTTACGCCCTGGGTTGCGCGCTTCACCGGCCAGGTTTACCGGACTCTGGAAGCCGTTGAAGCTGAAGACGATGCCGGAGATGGCGACGGCCGTAAGGATCGACGAGATGTCGATGGCGTGCGTGCCGCCATTGGCGCCGATGTGGAAGTTGCCCGGGTTGTAGCTGGTGCAGATGAGCGCGATGCCCGTGGCCGCCGGCACGACGAGCTTGAAGATGGTGATCGCCGTGTTGCTCTTGGCGAACAGCTTCACGCTCCAGAAGTTCAGGAAGAAATAGACCAGGACCAGCACCGCGGCAATGGCCAGGCCGGGCGGTGTCAGCTCGCCGTGGCCGTTGGTTACCACGTACAGGCCCTTGGTCCATTGCGCCCATTCCCACGGCCAGGAGGCCATGTACTGGACGGAGGCTTCGGCCTCGACCGGGATGACCGAGACGATGGCGATCCAGTTGGCCCAGCCAGCGATGAAGCCGACCAGCGAGCCATGCGAGTAGTGGCCGTAGCGCACCATGCCGCCGGACTCGGGGAACATCGCGCCCAGTTCCGCATAGGTGAGGGCGATGAACAGGATGATGACGGCGCCGATGATCCAGGCGTACACCGCGCCGGGGCCAGCAAGCTGGGCAGCGTGCCAGGCGCCGAAGAGCCAGCCTGAGCCGATGATCGAGCCCAGGCCGGTCAGCATCAGGGCGAAAGCGCCGACATCGCGGCGGATAGCGTGGTGGGACATGATGACTCCGGTCGGACGGGACGGGGGAACCCGGCCCATGGCGGCACAAGGGCGGGATGATGACAGCCCCGGCTCCGCATGTCAGCCAGCGGACGCCCTCGCCAAACCGGGCTCTCGTCGATATACACTGGCCGACGCGGTAGGGATGAAGGGGTTCGGATGCGTTCGAAGGTGGTCGCCAGCGGCGTGTTGTTCATTGCCATTTCGGTATGCGGCGTTGCCGCAGCCGATGAGCAATGGAACGACAAAGGCCGGCTGATCGATTCAGAGTCCTACGACCGTACCGCCAAGGGTTTTTACTTCACTCTCTACCCTGGCGAGGACCCTGTCGAATCCGTGCGGCGGTGCGCCATTACGATGCGCGAACTGGGGCACCTGGCCTCGGTATCGTGCTTCGCCTATACCAGTAAGCAGCGCTTCGACACCCGTCGCGGCAAGCTGCGCATCTGCTACACGGCGGTCGCCAACTGGTGGGGACAGGACGAGCCGGTCCGTGTCGAGACCGTCGACCGGCTGCCCCGGATGTGCCCGACCCGGTAGGGCCGCCTCAGCACTCAATAACGTTGACGGCTAATCCCCCGCGGGAGGTTTCCTTGTACTTGTCCTTCATGTCGCGGCCGGTGTCGCGCATGGTGGCGATGACCTTGTCCAGCGATACGTGATGCTTGCCGTCGCTCTTGAGCGACATGCGGCTGGCGTTGATCGCCTTGACCGCGCCCATGGCATTGCGCTCGATGCAGGGAATCTGCACCAGACCACCGATGGGGTCGCAGGTGAGGCCCAGGTTGTGCTCCATGCCGATCTCGGCGGCATTCTCGACCTGGCGCACACTGCCACCCAGGGCGGCGGTAAGACCGCCAGCGGCCATCGAGCAGGCCACGCCCACCTCGCCCTGGCAACCCACCTCCGCGCCGGAGATCGAGGCGTTTTCCTTGTAGAGGATGCCAATGGCCCCGGCCGTGAGGAGAAACTCAATCACGCCGTCTTCCGAGGCGTTCGGGCAGAAGTGCCGGTAATAGTGCAAAACGGCGGGGACGATGCCCGCTGCGCCATTGGTCGGCGCGGTAACCACGCTGCCGCCGGCGGCGTTCTCTTCGTTCACCGCCAGCGCGTACAGATTCACCCAGTCGAGAATGGTGAGCGGGTCGCGCAGCGCGGCTTCCGGCTGCGAACGCAGTTCGGCGACCATCGACGGTGCACGGCGCTGGACCTTCAGTCCGCCTGGCAGGGTGCCCGGCGAGCGCAGACCGCGCGAAACGCAGTCCTGCATCGCCTTCCAGATGACCAGCAGGCCAGCGCGGGTTTCCGCTTCGGGGCGCCAGATGCTCTCGTTGCGCATCATCAGCTGGGCAATGGTCAGGCCGTTTTCCTCGCACAGGGCGAGCATCTGGTCGCCACTGCTGAAGGGGAAGGGCTGCTCGCTGGTGTCCGCCACGATGCGGTCTTCGGCAGCTTCGTCCGGATTGACCACGAAACCGCCGCCGACCGAGTAATAGTCGCGCGTGGCCAGTTCGTTGCCGTCGGCGTCGTAGGCCGAGAAGCGCATGCCGTTGGTGTGGAAGGGGAGCTTCTGGCGCTTGTTGAAGACCAGGTCGGCCTTTTCGTCGAAGTCGATCTCGTGACGGCCCAGGATGCGAATGCGCTTACTGGAGCGAATGCGCTCCAGCGTGGCCGGGATCTCGTCGGGGTTGACCTTGTCCGGCCACTCGCCTTCGAAGCCGAGCAGGACGGCCTTGTCGGTGCCGTGGCCGCGGCCGGTCATCGCCAGCGAGCCGAACAGCTCGCAGCGCACGCGCGCTACGCGCTCGAGCACGCCCTTCTCGGCAAGCCAGTGTTCGGCAAAGCGTGCGCCGGCGCGCATCGGCCCCACGGTATGGGAGGAGGACGGACCGATACCGATCTTGAAGAGGTCGAAAACGCTGACTGCCATGGCTTAGGGGAGTTGGCTACGGGGAGTAGCCGGCTATTCTACGCCTGCCCGCCACTGACCCCATACACCTGCGCATGTCCGACTTCACCCTCTTCCAGCGAGACGACTGTCACCTTTGCGACCTCGCGTTGGAGGTGCTGGCGCAGGCGCGTTTTCCGGAGTTCGTCTCGGTGTGGATCGATGAGGACGAGGCTCTGGAGGCGCGCTATGGGGCGCGGGTGCCGGTGCTGCAACGAGGGGATGGCGTCGAGCTGGACTGGCCGTTCGACGCCGAGGCGGTGAAGGCCTTCGTAGCGCTTCGGTAGGAGCCGATTCATCGGCGAATGGAGCGTACGGCGTCACCGCTCCGTTGGCTTTTCGCCGATGAATCGGCTCCTACACGAGAGGTGGACAGGTTCCACGGGTCGTCATTGACGCAGGTGGCGGAGGATTTCCTCGCGCGCTTCGCGCAGGATGGAGTCGCGGTCGAGGCTGGCCACGATGTCGGCGACCGCGCGTTTGGCGCCGTGTTCGCCCCAGGACTTGCCCGTGATGAGGTAATGCTCAGCGGCGCGTCCTATCAGTACGGTCGCATACCAGCCCAAGGCACCCTGGGCAGCGGCAGTGACGACGACGGACAGGCCGCCGCTGAGTCCCTTCAGGGCGGACGCTACCAGTTGCACGCCCCACACGGCGCCCATCAGCGCGGCAAGCTGCGTGGTGATGACGGCGACGAGACGTCCCGATTCGGTACGCGTGAGCGGCAAGCCATAGACCCGGCCCAACTGCACGACCATTGCCGCATCCAGCCCACCCGCCAGGAGCAGGTCGGCGACCGGAACGGGATTGAGTGCCACCGCCACGGACTTGGCGATGCAGTACTGCCGGATGACGCCGGAGGCGACATCGCGCCGCGTGGCGGCAACACGCTCGGTCACCTGGTCGGTTAGGCGTCCGGCGAACAAACCCGCATTGATGGCCGACAAGGTTTTGCCTTCGCGCTCGGCAATGGCAAGCAGGCGTGACTTCAGTGCCATGACATCGGTAGCGGCGGCTACGACGGTTTGCCGTTCATGACCTTGCACATCCGTTTCGATGACATCGCGCGGGCTGGGTCGTGCCGCAACGGCGATCACGTCTTCGCGTCGGACCAGTCCGGCACCGTGCTGGCGTAGCTGTTCGAGCAGACCCTCGCGTTCTTCATCGGAATAACGGTCGGCCTTGTTCAGTACGAGCAGCAGGGGACGCCGCGTCGACGCCAGGGTGCGCAGCGCGTCTCGCTCTTCGCGCGTGAGGTCGCCGTCGGCAACGAAGACGATCAGGTCGCTGACCTCGGCGACTTCGAAAGCGAGTTTCTCTCGCGCTTCGCCGCCGAGTTCGTTGATACCGGGCGTGTCGATGAGCACGAGGCCCGCGGCACTCGCCTCGTCCAGGCGTGCCGCATCCGCCTCGGTGGTCGTGCCGTGGAGCACGCCGACCGCAAAGGCGTCGCGACCGAGCAGGGCGTTGCCCAGCGCGGACTTGCCGGCAGAGACCCGGCCGAACACCGCTACGTGCAGTTCTTCGCGTTCCAGGCGTTCGAGCATGGTCTGGACACGTCGGAAGTCCGCGGCCATGGCCTCGCGCACGTTGGCCGGGACGGAAGGATCGTCGAGCAACCCGCGCAGGCTCGCCGCCACGGATCCGCCTCGCGCCTCCGCTGCCATTGCGCTGGGCGCGCGGCGGCGGAGGCGGCCGGCGAGACCGCGAAAGCGTTCGCGGAAGCCCGCCACGGTCCGGGTTACTTCGGCAGCAGGTTAAGCGAACCGTTGACGAGGACTTCGTCGGCGATGGTCGAGGTGTCCTTGTACTCGCCGCTGCCGACGCCGAAATCGAGACGCTTCAGCGTGCCCGTGACGGAGAGGCGCGCGCCGCCGGCATTCGGCGAGAAGGCGACCTTGAGAGCGACCGGCTTGGTCACGCCGTGCAGCGTGAGGTTACCGTTGGCGATAACGTCGCCCTTCGCGTTCTTGCTGAAGCCCGTGGTGACGTAGTGCGCGGTGGCGAACTTCTTCGTGTCGAAGAAATCGGAACCCGGCAGCGCATTGTCGCGATCGCCGTCACCGGTCTTTGCCGTGGACATATCCACCGTGACATCGAACTTCGAGGCAGCCAGGTTAGCGGCGTCGTAGCTGATCGTGGAGGCGGTGAACTTGCCGAACGTGCCGTCGAACTGCTGGCCCTGGAACTTGCCGCTGAAACCGAGCGTGCTGCCCGGGCCCACGTTGTAATCGGCCGCGGAAGCGGCGAGGGGAAGAGCGAGCGCGAAGGCAAGTGCGGACAGGCGGCGGGTGGTCAGGGTCATGGCGTGTCTCCGGAAGAGGTAGGGGGCGCCCGCTTCGCACGGCCGAACGGCAGCATGCGGCGGAGCGTGTCGTCGCGGTCGATGAAGTGATGCTTGAGCGCGCCGCCGACATGGGCGACGAGCACCAGTAACAGAAACCAGAACAGGTAGACGTGGACTGTCCCCAGCGTATCGGACAGCCCCGGGTTCTTTTCCACCAGTGCCGGAAGATTGAACTGCTTGAAATACTGCAGCGGGAAGCCGTGGGCGGAGTTGAACGCCCAGCCCGACAACGGGATCGCCGCGATCAGCAGGTAGAGGAAACCGTGCACCGTCTTCGCGGCGAGGTGCTGCCAATGCGGTGCGGGCACGTCGGCCGGCCGACGGTCGATGGCGCGCCAGAGCACGCGCAGCAGGAACAGGGCGAGTACGGTAAGGCCGATCGACTTGTGCAGGGCGAACATGTTGATCTTTTGCAACGACGGCTTGAGGCCGTCCATCCAGAGGGCGAATGCGCCATTGCCCAGGATCAGCAGCGCCATCACCCAGTGAAAGGTCTTGGCGGCCGTGCTCCAGCGGGTGTGGTCACTGCGCAGGGGCATCGGTTTTTTCCTTGTCGTTGGATGAAGTGCGCTCGCCGCCGCGAATCGCTTCGATTTCGAGCCACACGGATACGTTAGTGCCGATCGAGTTGCGATTGGATGTCATGCCGTACGCCGTGCGATCGATCGATATCTGCGCGGAAAAGCCGGCCACCGTATGCAGGCCATAGATGGTCTTGCCGATGCGATTGACCCGGAACGGGATGTCGAGTGGCAGCGTCACGCCGCGAAGCGTCAGCTTGCCGTGGACGACGCCTTCGTCGTCGTTTTTCTTTTCGACGGTATCGCTGACATAGTGCGCCGTGCGTGCGTGGGCGGTGTCCAGCAGGTCGCTTCCCTGGACGGCCTTGTCCCAGTCGGCGTCGCCCATGTCCACCGAGGTGGCGTCGATCGTGGCGTCGACGGACGACTTCGACCAGTCGTCGCGATCGAAGAGGATCGTGCCGTCGGTGACGCGCAGACGTCCGAACGAGCGCGAGAAGCCGTTGTGCTCGACGTTGAACACGACCTGGCTGTGTACCGGATCGATGTGATAGCTGAGCGCTTCGGCGCGTGCGGCGACTGGCACGACAGCCAGGCCGAAGAGGAGGAGGAAACCGGCAAGACGCATGCGTAAGGGCCTGTTCCGACGGGGCCGCTAGGGGCCAATGACGAGCAGTGTGGCCGACGGCGGACGCCTTGTCAGCCCATGCGCCGGGAACGCATCGTTCACTCAGCGATCCCGTAGCGCGTCGCCGGTCAGTTCGGCGAGCCGGCGCAGGCGGGAGGTGCCTGCATCGGCAAGCAGGTCGTGCAGGCGCGCACCGGCGTCCGCCTGGTCCAGGGCGTGGCGTTCCGCGAGGCTCGCGGCAAGCGCCCGGCCAAGGCTGTCGAAGATCAAGGCGTAGGCAAAGGCGTGCAACACGCCCCCGCCCAGCGTGCCGAGGCCGGGAAACGCTTTCATCGCGTTGCCAGCGACGGCGAGGACCACGGTGGTTCCCGTTCGCAGGGTGAGGCGGACCTGGCGCAACAGGTCCTCGATTTCAACCTCGGTGACCCGAACGCCGTACAACCCGGCCAAGGCGCGGACGAGGCCGGCCGCCAGGGCGCCCTGGATGACCAGGTCCGTGCCCGGCGCCACGGCAGCCATCGCGCCGACGACGGCACGCCGCGCGTAGCGGTGCACGATGCGCTCGGCTTCCGCGGCGCGCCACAGGGCTTCCGTTTCGCTGGTGCGCTCGTGCAAACCTGCGAGTACCGCATTTTCGCGCTGGCCTTCGAGCGCCGCCGCGCCCGGCGCGAGCAGACGGCGAAGGGCGTCTGGCAACGAGCCGAGATCGGCATGGCGTGCACTGACGAGGAGGATCGCGTCAGGAATACCTTCGCTTCGTTCGCGCAGGCGCGCGATCAACTGTTCGCGTTCTCCGCTGGTCCATTGATCCACCTTGTTGACGACAAGCAGCAAGGGCTTGCCGAAATCACCCAGCCAGCGAAGTTCCGCCGCCTGGGTTCGGGTGAGGTCGCCTGCGCAGACGTAAAGTACCGCGTGCGCACGCAGGGCCTCCTCGCGCGCCACGCGTTCGCGATCGTTACCCTCGGCCTCGGCCGAGCCCGGCACATCCGCCACCGTCCAGTGCTCGCCCGTCGGTGCGTTGCCTTCGTAATGGGTGACCTCCCGGGTGGTTCCGCCGCGCACGTCGCTGGCCGGCGTCGACCCCGGCACCAGTGCGGCGATCAGCGTCGACTTGCCGGTGGAGATCTCGCCGAAAACGGCGAGGTAGATCGAGGAGGACAGCCGACGACGGTCGAGTTCGTCGAGTTCGCTACGAAGTTCCTCAACGTTGGCGTCCGATTCGCGGAGGACGGCGATGCGCGACTCCAGCGATGCACGATCGGGCGCAATGATCGGGGCACGCGGTTTGCGCGGACGCAGCAGCCACACGGCCGCGGCCGCGCCAAGGACGACCATCAGGGCAAGGAGGCCCCCGATCACCCAGCGTAGGCCCTCGGGCAGGCTCATGAAACGCTGCGCCAGCGATAGCGCGCGCTCCAGCGCGGCGAAGAGCAGCCAGGCGAAGGCGGCGATGCCGATGGCCGCGATCAGGGTACGAAGTCGGCGTGACATGCCCGGCATTCTAGAGGCAAGTGCCCCGGCGAATGCCTACGGATAATCAGTCCATTGCGCCTGTTCTGCCTCGACGAAGCTATGGCATCATCGGGATCGAACAAGGAATAAAGCGTATGCACCACACGCTCTTCGCGAGATGGATTCTCGTGGCCGCGGTCTTTCTGGCCGTTGTCACCCCCGTCATGGCCGATACGGCCATGCCACCGGTTCCCACTCCTCAGTTTCGCGGCTTCGGGCTGCACGAAGGCCTGCCCAGTAGCAAGGTGAAGGCCGTGGCGCAGGACGCCCGCGGCTTTATCTGGGTAGCGACCGCGCTGGGGCTTGCACGCTTCGATGGCGTTGAGTTCATCGCACCCGGCATCGGTGCCGAACGAGCCCATCCGATGCCGGTCAGTGCGCTGTCGGCGCTCTACGTGGATCGCGACGATCGCATCTGGATCGGTGGTCCCGACGTCGGTCTGGCGCGTTACGACCCCGTCACCGGTGGCTTCGTGCAATGGCGGGACGGTCTGTCGGACGACGACGTGCGCGCCGTGACGCAGTCCAAAGACGGATCGATCTGGGTGGCTACGTCGAAGGGCCTCGACCGCATGCGGCCCGATGGCAGCGGCTTCGAGCACCTGGCGATGGGCCCAGACAGGTCGTCGACGACGATTCGGGCGTTGTACGCATCGGACGATGGCCGCGTCTGGGTGGCCGGGGAGTCCGGCGTGGACGTCATCGACCGCGATGGGCTACCGCGGCCCGTGCCGTTCGCCGATGGTGCCGCGCCGCGGGTCACTCGCATCGCCGGCAGGGGCAGTGAGTTGACGTTCGCGAGCGACGCCGGACTCTATCGCCTCACCGGAGACGGGCGCATCTCGCGCGATACGCGCGTGGCGTCGCAGCACGTGCGCGGCGCGCTGGTCGACAGCCATGACACTGTCTGGATCGCCACCCTCGACGGCCTGTCCATGATCGACCGCCTCGGACGGCGGCACGTCATCGCCGACTCATGGACCGCACCGGGCGGGCTTCCCGGTCGCACCGTGAGCGACATGATCGAGGACCGAGAACACGGCCTGTGGTTTGCGCTCAGCGACGGCGGGGTGGCCTATCTGGGCCCCGGTTGGGAAGACTTCACGCGATTCGCGCACGTCGCGACGGACCCCTGGAGTTTTCCTGGCCGCGCCGTGACGGCGGTCGCGGCCCATGGCGATCGGGAGCTATGGGTCGGTGGATTCCGCGGCTGGATCCGTCGTTTCGATCCGTCGACAGGGCGGGCCTCGGGCGGTTTCGACCTGGGTGCCGCGCGGGTGCAGAGCCTGCTCGAACTGGCGGATGGACGCCTTCTGGCGGGTGGCGTGGACGGGTTGTCGGTCGCGTCCGCCGGCGTCGTACGGCCTCTGTTTCGCGGCACGATCGACCATGCCGTGACGTCGATGGCCGCCGCGGCGGACGGCACGGTGTACGTGGCGGCGGTCGGTCAGGGGCTGTTCGCACTGGATCCGGCTCTTGCCGCCGCCACCGCGGTGCCATTCGCCGAGGCGCGGCGAGGCGGCGCCGATACGAGGCAGATCGAGATGGTCGACGGGGATCTCTGGCAGGCCAGTGCCGCCGGTCTGGCTCGTCTGGATCGCGCGGTCGGGCAGATGCGCTACGTCGAGGGTGTGGCGCCGGGGCGTGTCAGTGCCTTCGAGCCCGATGGTGACGGCTTCTGGATCGTTCGTCCCGCCGCGCTGGAGCATTACGTCTGGGACGGTAGTCGAGCACGTCTGGAACGAAGCCTCGGTGGTGCGCAGGGCTTCCCGTCGGCAGACATCCTCAACGTGCGCAAGGACCTGATGGGCCGTCTGTGGCTCTATGGACAGACGGGCGTCTGGCGATTCGATCGCGTGCCGGGAAGCTTTCGTCCTTTCGGGCTGGCCGATGGCCTTGCCAATGGGGAATTCACCAACGCGACGACCGTGTTGCTGGCGGACGGCACCATGTATGGCGCGACGTTGGGCGGTCTGGTCGGCTTCCGGCCCGACCAGCAGCGCGACCACCCGCGCCGACCCGTCATTGTCGTGCTCGGTGCCAGTGTGTCGCGCGGTGGCACCCGTCGCTCCCTGCCGATCGTCGAGAACACACTGCATCTCGCCTGGAATGACCGTGACCTCGCCGTGCGCACACGTGCCTTGTCCTATGTAAATCCGGAGCGGAACCACATCGATTTCGCCCTCGATCACGAGGGCACGACCGCATTGCTGCGAACGGGCAAGCAAGGCGAGCGTACGTTCGGTCCGTTGAGTCCCGGCACGCATCGCCTGTCCGTTTCCGGCGCGGAACACGAAATGGCTGGCGTGCCGGTACCCCTGACGATCATCGTGGATGCCCCACCGTGGCAACGGTGGTGGGCGTGGTTGATCTACGCCGTGGTCGTCCTGGTGCTCGTGGGCGGGGGTATGGTCGCGGCGCGTCGTCGCGTGCGGCAGGCACTTCGGCTCCGGCTCGCCGAGCAACAGCAACGCCTGGCCGAAGAAGCCAATGCCGCGAAAACCGAATTCATGGCCACGCTGGGGCACGAGATCAGAACGCCCATGACGGGCGTACTCGGCATGGCCGAGCTCATGGCGAGAACGCCACTGGACGAGACGCAGCGTAGTTACGTCGATGCCGTGCGCCGTTCGGGTACGACCTTGCTACGGCTGGTCAACGACGCGCTCGATATCACCCGGATCGAGTCCAGGCGCCTGTTGCTGGAAGTCGAGTGCGTGGCTGTCCATGCGCTGGCGGACGAAGTCATCGCCCTGGCCTCGGGGAGTGCACGGGAAAAGGGCCTGGCGCTTTCGGTACACATCGATCCCGACGTACCGATCACGATTCGCGGCGACGCCATTCGGCTGCGCCAGATCCTGCAGAACCTGGTCAACAACGCGCTGAAGTTCACCCACACCGGCTCGGTGGACGTTCACCTTCGCCGCGACAACCAGACACTGGCGATGTCGGTGACCGACACGGGGCCGGGTATTTCAGACGAGTTGCGCGGTCGCCTTTTCTCGCGTTTCGAGCAGGGTGGCTCGCCAGAGCGTGCCCAGGGCTCGGGACTGGGGCTGGCCATCTGCCACGAGCTATGCACACTCATGGGCGGAAACATCGTCGTCGAGAGTCAGCCCGGTGTGGGCAGCCAGTTCATCGTGAGACTTCCGCTACGAGCGTGTGCATGCGAAGGGCGTCGTCGCGCCATGTCGCCCTCGGCGCAGCGGACAAGTACCAGCCGACGGCTGCTTCTTGTCGAGGACGACGCGGTGATTGCCGCTGTCATGGCGGGTCTGCTCGGCCAGCGTGGGCATCGCGTCACCATCGTGGGCGACGGTCTGGCGGCCATGGCCGAAGTGTCGAGGAATACGTACGACGCTGTCCTGCTGGATCTCGACCTTCCGCTGGTCGATGGCTTCCAGGTGGCGCGCATGGTGCGTCGCATGGCTCGACTCGCAAGCCTTCCCATCGTGGCAGTGACGGCACGGTCGGCCGGGGACGAAATGAAAGCGATTCGCGATGCCGGCATGAATGCGCTTTTGCGCAAGCCGATGACCGGTGAAGAACTGGACGCCGTGCTCGACGCGGTGTCGTTGCCGGCGCAGGAACCGGCTAGCCGAATCGCCTGAAGTAGGTGAGTGCGCCGATGACCAACAGCCCCGTGGGTAACAGGTTAGCCAACAGGGGTGGCAGTCCGTACACGGTGCCAAAGTTGACCATGGCACCCTGCAGGAAGTACCAGCCGATCGCCATGATCACACCAAGGAACAGGCGTTTGCCGAAGCCGCCCGAGCGCAGCGAGCCGAAGGCGAAAGGCATCGCGCACAGGACCAGGATCAGCGTGTTCACCGCGAACAACGCGCGCCCCCAGAAAGCGACGGCGTAAGCGCCCGGATTCTGCCCGTTGGCTTCGAGGTAGCGCATGTTCCGGCGAAGGTCGGCCATCGAGAGGTACTCGGGGTGGATGACCGACTGCTCGAGCACGTGCGGATTGAGATGCGATGCCCAGGTCTGCGTTGCCAGTTCGGTGGCATGCGTGCCTTTTTCGTCCAGCGTGGTGGTGCGGACGTTGGTCATGACCCAGCGGTTGCCGTCATGGATGGCGCTGTCGCCGTGCGAAAACTCCAGCACCTGACCGTCGGGAGTGAAGGTGTACACGCGCACATCCACCAGCTTGACGGTGGTACGGTCTTCTTCCTGCAAGGCAATGGCCGACTTGGCGTTGATGATCTTGCCGCCGTCGCGTGCCCACAGTCCGCTGGCCGTTGCACCGAGATTGCTCGAGCGCATGCGTACCTGGATGGCCTGTGCGTGCTGGTCGCCGTAAGGCCCCGCCGTCTCGCCCATCACGACCACACCGACGGTCAGAATGGCGATGACGCCAGCCGCCGAGGCCGCGATGCGCAGCTTCGACATGCCTGCCGCACGCAGGGCGGTGAGCTCGCCGGTGGCGGCCAGGCTGCCAAGGCCGAGCAGGCCGCCGATGAGGGCGGCGTTGCTGAACATCTGGTAGAGGCGCCGGGGCACCGTCAGCATGATGTAGGCGATGGCGTCGTAGAGCGTGAAGCCGTTCTTGCCGATGTTGCCAAGCTGGCGCACGAACTGGGTCAGCGCGTCGAAACCGGTCAGGACCAACCAGACCAGGAGCAGGGTGCCGAGCACGGTCATGCCGATGAGACGGTCGGCCCGCTTGATGGTCAGCGTGGCCATTACGCGATCGCCTTTGTCTGGCGCGGCGAGTTCTGCCGCCAGAAGAACCACGCCGCCACGCCGAAGACGATGATATGGAGGACCCAGATCGGCGCCGAGGTATGCAGGTGCCCCTTGATGATCTGGGTGCGCGCGATCAGCTGCCAGATCACGTAGAGGAAGTAGGCGAGCACCGCGATCAACAGGCGTCCGTAGCGCGCATCGCGGGGTGCCTGCCGGGACATCGGCAGCACCATCATCATCAACACCAGGGTGCTGACCGGCGCGGCGAAGCGCGAGACCAGTTCGCCCAGGCCATCGGCCGTGGGTGTCCTGAACAGGTCGGTCGTGGTCGATTCATGCGCCGGATCGGTGTCGTCGTCATCGTCGGAGATGTTCGACAGCGAGAGGTCGTTTCGCTCGTATTTCATACGGCGCCAGTTGTCCATGCCCAGCGGGATCTCGAACTGCCAACCGTCGTACAGGGCGAGGAAGCGATTCACGCCGTCGCTTTCCTGGTACATGCGGCCGCTCTTCGCATTGACCACGCGCACCTGCGGCCGATTGTCGCTGTCGACGCGGTCGGTGGCGATGAAGGTCTTGCCCAGAACCGTACCGTCGCGGCTGAGCGTGTCGACGAAAATGATGCCGCCCTTGCCCGGAAGTTCCGTGAAGCGCCCAGCGTCGAGTCCGGCGGCGATCACGGATTTGTTCGCGGCGGCGATGATCGTGTCGGCCGAGCGGGCCGAGAGCGGCCCCAGCCAGAGCGAGACCACGCCAACCACGATGGTGGCGATGACGGCGAGCAGGGTGACGGGGCGCAGCAGGCCCCGCGGGCCCATGCCGGACGATGCCAGCACGTGCATTTCGCTCTCGCGGTACATCCGGCCCAGCGCCGTGAGGGTGCCCAGGAAGACCGACATGGGCAGCAGGGTGGAGAGCAGGTCGACCATCTGCAGGCCGAGTACCTCGAACATCACACTGGGCTGGATACTGCCGTTGGCCACCTTCTGCAGCACCGTGGCGAAGGCGCCACCCGCAAAGATGACGAGCAGGACCACGGCGGTCGCAATGACACCGTAGGCAAGTTCGCGCAGGAAGTATCGGTCGAGGATGCTGAGCATTTGGTAGAATTGGCGGTTCGTGCCGCGTCAGTCCTGGCCGGCAAACCACAAGTCTAGCCTGTCCGGGCCCCGGCGGGCTTTTGCAGGACAGTTAGCTATGACGGTTCAGTTCAGCCTCGGTTCCAATGCTCCCGAATCCACGGCGACCCCGGTCGCGGTGGTCGGCGTCTACGAGAACGGTGTCCTGACCAGCGCCGCCGCGCGGATCGACACCGCGGCGGGCGGGGCGATCAAGCGCCTCGTCGAAGCCGGCGATATCACCGGCAAGGTCGGCAACCTCGTCACGCTGCTCCACCCGGCCGGCGTCGCCGCTGCCCGCGTGCTGGTCGTGGGCCTCGGTGCGCAGAAAACCTTCGACGCCGCCCGCTACCAGCGGGTGATCCTGGAGGCCGCCCGCGCCGTCGGCCGGCTGCCGGTCACGGAGGCCGTCAACTGGCTGCCCGAAGTCGAGGTCCCGGGCCGCGATGCCGCCTGGCGCCTGCGCGTGGCTGCCCTGGCCACGGACCATGCCGCCTACCGCTACACCGCGACAGTGAAGCCGCGCGACAAGGCCCTGCCGGAGCTCGCCACGATGACCCTCGTCGGCCCCGCCGACGGTGAGGCTGGCCTGGCCGAAGCCCGTGCGATCGCCGAAGGCGTCCGCTATGCCAAGGAACTCGGCAACCTGCCGCCGAACATCTGCAATCCCGATTACATCGCCGACCAGGCCAAAGCCTTTGCCGATGCCCACGAAGGCGTGACCTTCGAATCCCTCGATCGTGCCGACATGGAGCGTGAGGGCTTCGGCTCGTTGCTGGCCGTGGCCCGGGGATCGGCCAACGCGCCGCGTCTGGTCATCCTCCAGTGGAACGGTGGCAAGGACGGCGAGCGTCCCTACGCCTTCGTCGGCAAGGGCATCACCTTCGACACCGGTGGTGTCAGCCTGAAGCCGGGTCCGGGCATGGAAGAGATGAAGTTCGACATGTGCGGTGCCGCCGGCGTGCTCGGTGCCTTCGTCGCGGCCGTGAAGCTCAAGCTGGCGGTCAACCTCGTCTGCGTGGTTCCCGCCGTGGAAAACATGCCGGACGGTGACAGCTACCGCCCGGGCGATGTCCTGACCAGCCTGTCGGGCATCACCATCGAAGTGCTCAATACCGACGCCGAGGGCCGTCTGATTCTCTGCGACGCGTTGACCTATGCCGGCAAGCGCTTCGATCCGCACACCATGATCGATGCCGCCACCCTCACCGGTGCCTGCGTCGTCGCCCTCGGCAAGCACGCCAGCGGACTGATGACCAAGGACGAATCGCTCTCGGCCGAGCTGCTCGCCGCCGGCGAATCGACGCTGGATCGCGCCTGGCGCCTGCCGCTCTGGGACGATTACCAGAGCCAGCTCGACTCGGGCTTCGCCGATGTGGCGAACATCGGTGGCAAGTACGCCGGCGCCATCACCGCGGGTTGCTTCCTGGCACGCTTCACCGAAGGCCGTCGCTGGGCGCATCTCGACATCGCCGGCACGGCGTGGGACGAGGGTCGCAAGGGCATGGCCACGGGTCGTCCGGTGGCGCTGCTGACGCAGTGGCTGCTCGACCGCGTCGCAGCCGGCTGATCCCGACCGTATGCCGCGCGCCGACTTCTACCTGATCGATAAACCGCGGTTTCGCGAGGATCCCCTGCTGCTGGTATGCGAACTGGCCAAGCGCGCGTTCGGGGCCCAGCAGCCGACCCTTATCCTCACCCGCGATTTCGAGCAGGCCGAGGCCATCGACGAGTACCTTTGGTCGTTCGATGAGGACAGCTTCATTCCGCACCAGCTCGCCGGTGACGACGATGACGCGAACACGGCGGTGCTGATCGTGCCGCCGGGCGTCGAGGTGGCGGACCGGCCCATGGTGATCAACCTGCGCGAGGTTTGCGCGCCGGGGCGTTTCGACCGCGTGCTTGAGGTGGTCGCGGCGGACCCCGCGGAGCGCGAGGGGTCGCGTAGCCGGTGGACGGACTACAAGAAAGCCGGCTTCGAAGTGAACAAGCACGACATGTGAGGCCTTGGGTCCCGGTGTCTAAGAAATCCCGCCATTCGGCGGGATTTTTTTTGGTTCTTCACCCATTACCGGGGCCCGGGCGCTCGGCTTTCGCACCTAGCACCTCGCCCATGGCTCGCCTTCGGCTTCGCGGGGCTCGGCGTTGCCATCGCTCTCAACACTTGGGCGTCTCGCGGGGAGACCTTGGTGTCCACCCTCGCTGCTCAGACACGTCCTCCGCGTTCGAGAAGGAAAGGCCGCTCACGCGGCCCGTGTATCTATTTGGCCTACGGCCGCTCCACTTGTGCGGAACTCGCATCGAGGGTGGACACCAAGGTCTCTCACGACGATACGGTGGAGTGGAAGGAGAGCCGTTGGCGTGGGGCCGTCGTCGGGTCCGGCCGGTCCCGGAGCCTCGGGCGATGCGGAAGCCGTTGCTGATACCCGGTTGCCGAACCCCTTCCTCGCGTCTGCGCTTCCATTGGCGTGGCTGCGAGGCTGCCGACGATGCTGCCGCGCTTTGGCTCGACCACGCGAACCTCAGGGTGCGGGAGAGCCTTCGGTGCCCACCCTCGAGGCGAGTTCCGCACAAGTGGAGCGGCCGTAGGCCAAATAAGTACACGGCCGCGCAGCGGCCTTTCCGGTACGAAACGCGGAGGACGTGTCTGAGCAGCGAGGGTGGGCACCGAAGGCTCTGCGCCTCACCCCTGACGTAATCGGCGGCGCGCGAGCCGCTTGAAACACGCACTCGCAAAGCGAGTGAGCCGACCCCGTCTCAGTTAGCCGCCGAGCTTCAACGCCTGCTCGCGCATGGCCTGTGCCTGGTGGGTCCAGTCGGCGATGCGCTGGCGCTCCTGCTCGACGACTTCCGCAGGGGCGTTGGCGACGAAGTTGGCGTTGCCGAGCTTGGCTTCGCACTTGCGGACTTCGCCTTCGATGCGGGCGATTTCCTTGGCCAGACGCGCCTTTTCGGCACCCACGTCAATCAGCCCTTCCAGCGGAATCAGCACGCGCATGCCGCCGACCACGCCGACAGCAGCAGCGGGCTCTTCGCCGTCGACCCAGACGGGCGTTTCCACCCGTCCGAGGAAGGCGATCTGTGCGGCGAACTTCGCGGCGCGGCCACGATCGGCGGTGTCGCCGTCGGCGAACAGCAGCGGAATGACCTTGCCCGGCGAGATGTTCATCTCGGCGCGAATACGGCGGACGCCGGTGAGCACGTCCTTGACCCATTCGATCTCGGCCGTTGCCGTGGCGTCGGCTTCGACGTCCGTGGCTTCGGGGTAAGGGCGCAGCATGATGGTTTCGCCTTCGATGCCGAGCACCGGCCTCACGTTCTGCCAGATCTCCTCGGTAACGAAGGGGATGATCGGATGCAGCGCACGGAGCAGTGTTTCAAGCACGTGGACGAGCGTGTAGCGCGTCGACGCCACCGCAGCGGCATCGTTGCCGCTCAGTGCCGGCTTGGACAGCTCGAGGAACCAGTCGCAGAACTCGTTCCAGGTGAACTCGTACAGCGCCTGCGCGGCGAGATCGAAGCGGTAGCCCGCGAGCTGCTCCTTCACCGTGGCGAGCGTGTCGTGCAAACGGGTGAGGATCCAGCGTTCGGCTTCGGTCGTCGGTTTCGTCGCAACGACCTTGGCGTCCTCGCCGAGGTTCATCAGCACGAAGCGCGAGGCGTTCCACAGCTTGTTGACGAAAGCCTTGTAGCCGGCCGCGCGCTCGAGATCGAACTTGATGTCGCGGCCATGCGTGGCGAGCGAGGCGAAGGTGAAGCGCAGCGCGTCGGCACCGAAGGCGGGAATGCCCTCGGCGAACTCCTTGCGCGTGGCCTTTTCGATCTTCTCGGCCATCTTCGGCTGCATCAGGCTGCTCGTGCGCTTGGCCACGAGATCGTCCAGCGTGATGCCGTCGATGAGGTCGAGCGGATCGAGCACGTTGCCCTTGGATTTGGACATCTTCTGGCCGTCCTTGTCGCGGATCAGGCCGGTGACATAGACGTCCTTGAACGGCACTTCGCCGGTGAAGTGGTCGGTCATCATGATCATCCGGGCGACCCAGAAGAAGATGATGTCGAAACCGGTGACCAGCACGTTGGTCGGCAGGTAGCGCTCGAAGCCGCGCTCGGCCTGCGCCTGTGGATCGGGCCAGCCGAGCGTGGAGTGGCTCCACAGTGACGAGGAGAACCATGTTTCCAGCACGTCGAGGTCGCGGCGCAGTGCGCCGGTGTAACCGAGCTCCGCAGCCTTCACCTTCGCCTCGGTCTCGTCGTGTGCCACGACGATCGTGCCGTCGGCCGTGTACCACGCCGGAATCTGGTGCCCCCAGGTCAGCTGGCGACTGATGCACCAGTCCTGGATGTTGGCAAGCCAGTGGCGGTAGGTGTTGATCCAGTTCTCGGGGACGAACTTCACGTCGCCCTGTTCGACCAGCTGCAGGCCGCGAGCGGCGAGCGTGTCCATCTTCACGAACCACTGCCAGGTGAGGTACGGCTCGATGACCTTGCCGGTACGGTCGCCGCGCGGCACCTGCAGCTTGTGCTTCTTCGTTTCGACCAGCAGCTCGGCGACTTCCAGGTCGGCAAGCACGGCCTTGCGCGCGACGTAGCGATCGAGGCCACGGTACTTCTCCGGCGCTGCGTCGTTGATCTTCGCGTCGTCGGTGAGGATGTTGATCATCGGCAGGTTGTGACGCAGGCCGATGGCGTAGTCGTTGAAGTCGTGCGCCGGGGTGATCTTCACGCAGCCGGTGCCGAAGTCCTTCTCCACGTAGTCGTCGCCGATGATCGGGATCTGGCGATCGGACAACGGCAGGTTAAGCATCTTGCCGATCAGGTGCGCGTAGCGCTCGTCTTCCGGATGCACGGCGACGGCGACGTCACCCAGCATGGTTTCCGGGCGGGTGGTGGCGACGACAAGTTCGCCCGAACCATCGGCGAGCGGATAGCGGATCGACCACATCGAACCGTCTTCTTCCTCGCTGACCACTTCGAGGTCGGAGATGGCGGTTTTCAGCACGGGGTCCCAGTTGACCAGCTTCTGGCCACGGTAGATCAGGCCTTCCTCGTGAAGGCGCACGAAGGTCTCGACGACAGCCTTCGACGGGCCCGGATCCATGGTGAAGACTTCGCGGCTCCAGTCGCCCGAGACGCCCATGCGACGCATCTGGCGGCCGATGGTGTCGCCCGACTCGGCCTTCCATTCCCACACGCGGCTGATGAACGCGTCGCGGTCGAAGTCCGAGCGCTGCTTGCCTTCCGCGTTGAGCTGGCGGGTGACCACCATCTCCGTCGCGATACCGGCATGGTCGGTACCCAGCTGCCACAACGTGTCGAAGCCGCGCATGCGGTGGTAGCGGACCAGGGTGTCCATGATCGTGTGCTGGAACGCATGACCCATGTGCAGCGTGCCCGTGACGTTGGGCGGCGGCAGCATGATCGTGTAGGGGGTGCCCTTGCCCGACGGCTTGAAATAGCCGTTGGCCTCCCACTGGGCGTACCACTTCGACTCGATCGGGCTGGGCTCGAAACTCTTATCCATGCGTGGGCTCTCGGCTCGCGCCGCGAAGGGGCGCGCTTTGGAAGACGAAAAGACTGCCATTGTAGGCGATACTTGAGCGATGACTGCATCCGATGTGGCCGCGATCCTCGGCGCGGAGGGCCCGTTTGCCCGTGAAGTACCCGGTTTCGCGCCCCGCGAGGCGCAGGAGCGCATGGCCGGAGCGGTGGCCACGGCCATCGAGGACCGCGACGTCCTGATCGCCGAAGCCGGCACGGGCACGGGCAAGACCTTTGCCTACCTGGTCCCCGCCTTGATGTCGGGGCGCAAGGTCATTGTTTCCACCGGCACCAAGGCCCTGCAGGACCAGCTGTTCTTCCGCGACCTGCCGCGCGTGCACGCCGTGCTGGGCAGCCGCGCCAAGACCAGCCTGCTCAAGGGGCGGGCCAATTACCTGTGCCTGTACCGGCTCGACCAGGCTGTCCGCGAGGGCAACCCGGACCGCCAGCTGGTCGGCCAACTCTCCGCCATCCGCGCCTGGTCGGCGCGCACCCGGCGAGGCGACCGCATGGAGATGATCGATATTCCGGAGGACTCTCCGGTATGGCCGCGCGTCACCTCAACGCCTGAGAATTGTCTGGGAACGGAGTGCCCGTTCTTCGAGGACTGCCATGTGGTCAAGGCCCGGCGCGAGGCCATGGAGGCCGACATCGTCGTGGTCAATCACCATCTGCTGATGGCCGATCTCGCGCTGAAGCAGGAAGGTTTCGGCGAAATTCTGCCGAGCGCCGATGCCTTCATCCTCGACGAAGCGCACCAGATTCCCGAGCTGGCCGGTCAGTTCTTCTCGCAGAGTGTCAGCGCGCGACAGATGACGGATCTCGCCCAGGACGCGCTGGCTGAAGCGCAGGGCGTCACCGGCGCGACCAGCCAGCTGCTCGAACCGGTGGAAGTGGTCCAGGATCTGATCAAGCGCCTGCGCCTGGCCATGGATCCGCTGCCGTCGCGTGGTCCCTTTGGCGCGCTCGACCGCGACGAGGTGGTGCACGAACTTCTCGGCGAGCTGCGCGACGTCATGGCCGCACTGTCAGATCTGCTTTCCTCCCTCGGCGAGCGCTCGCGCGGGCTGGCCAACGTGTTCGAACGGGCGCAGATGCTCAGTCTGCGCCTGGATCGCATTGCCGAAGAGCATTCCGCTTCCGACGTGCGCTGGTACGAAACCTGGCCACGGGGCTTCGCCTTGCACGCGACGCCGCTGGATCTCGCCACGCCGCTGCGCGCGATGCGCATGGCGACAGATGCCGCGTGGATCCATACCTCGGCCACCCTTTCGATTGCCGGTGACTTCGCGCACTTCGCCCGCCAGCTCGGCATCGAAGACCCGCAGACGCTGCATGTCGAAAGTCCCTTCGACTATCAGCGCCAGGCGCTCGCCTATCTGCCGAAGGATCTCCCGGATCCCGCGGCACGCGATTACACCGACCGCGTCATCGCGGCGATCCGCCCCGTGCTGGACGCCTCCGACGGCCGCGCGTTTCTCCTGTTCACCTCGCACCGTGCGCTGCGTCGTGCGGCGGAACTGCTGGAAGGTCGCGTGCCCTGGCCGTTGTTCGTACAGGGCACTGCACCGAGACATCGCCTGCTCGAGGAATTCCGCGCGAGCGGCCGGGGGGTGCTGCTCGGTGCGGCAAGCTTCTGGGAAGGCGTGGATGTCGCCGGCGAAGCCCTGAGTGTGGTCGTCATCGACAAGCTTCCCTTCGCCATGCCGGACGATCCCGTGCTCCAGGCACGGCTCGAAGCGCTCGAAGAAGCCGGCATCAATCCCTTCATGGGCTGGCAGGTACCCACCGCCGTCATCGCGCTCAAGCAGGGTGCGGGGCGCCTGATCCGCGACGTGCACGATCGCGGCGTGCTGGTGCTGTGCGATCCGCGGCTCAGCACCAAAGGCTACGGACGGCTGTTTCTTGCCAGCCTGCCGCCCATGCCGCGCACGCGTGAGCTCGGCGACGTCACGGCGTTTTTCGCCCCGGTTCCTTCCCAGGCCTGATTCCTCCCGGACCTGGTCGACACCATTTCGCCCCTCCTCGCCCGCGCTTCGCCACGGCCGGCGCCGGTGGCGCACCCATGACCGGCCCAGCATCGTTCCCATCTATCAGGAAGGGAGAGACCGATGTTTCGCTGGATGCAATCGATTACCGCCAAGGTCCTTGGCATCGGGCTGCTCGCGCTGCTCATGTTGATTCCGCTGACGCAGGCCGATGGGCTGGTGCGCGAACGGCAGGCCATGCGGGATACCGCCGTCGGCCGCGTCGCGGATGGCTGGGGCGGACCGCAAGTGATCGGCGGCCTCGTGCTCGCCGTGCCGACGCAGCGGGAGACCCACGATGCCGCGGGCGCTGTCGCGAAGGTGGTCGACGGGACGGAAATCGTCCTGGCCGATGACCTGGACACGGTCGCCGATCTCACCGTCGACAAGCGTTCGTCCGGCATGTACGTGGTGCCGACGTACACAGGCGAGGTCAGCATCCGTGGTCATTTCCTTCCTGCCGATCTGCGAAGGTTTGCCGCCGAAGCGGGGTCCACCTGGTTCACCGGCAAAGCGGAAGTCCGCGTGCTGATCGCCGATACGCGCGGACTGCAGGGCATTACCTCGGTCGTCGTCGATGGCCATGCGGTGCGGTTGTCGTCGTCCACCGCACGCATGGGGCCTTACACGGTGCTGGCGGCGCCCATCATTATCGAGCCGGACCGCGAGGCGCCGGTCGAATTCGAACTCAAGCTCAGCGTCGCCGGCACGGAGTCTTTCTCGTCGCTGCCACTGGCCCGTACGAACAGCGTACAGATGCGTTCGTCATGGCCGGATCCCAGCTTCACCGGTTCGCTGCTGCCCACCCGGCGCAGCGTGACGGCCACCGGCTTCGATGCCTCCTGGAAAATCCTCGACCTCAACCGTGCGTATGGCCAGCACTGGGACGCGGCAAACCCGGAGGTGGCTGAACGCCTCTCCCCCTCGGCCTTCGGCGTGAAATTCTATCAGCCTGGTGGGGTGTACCAGCAGAACGATCGCGCCGGCAAATACGGCCTGCTGTTCATTGCGCTGACCTTCGTGGCCTTCTTCCTTTTCGAAGTACTGAAGGGCCTGCGCCTCCATCCCGTCCAATACCTGCTGGTCGGTGCGGCGATGACAAGCTTCTATGTTCTTCTGCTGGCGCTTTCTGAACAGATCGGATTCGGCCCGGCTTACGCCGTCGCCGCCGCGACGGTCGTGTTGATCGTGGGTGGCTACGCGATGGCGGCCTTGCGTGCTCGGGCGGCCGGACTGGCGCTTGGCGGCGTGCTCACCCTGGTTTACGCCATACTGTATGGCCTGATCGGCGCGGAACAGTACGCGCTGCTGATCGGTTCGGTCGTGCTCGTGGCAGTCATCGCGCTGCTGATGTACCTGACTCGCCGGATCGACTGGTACGCCCAGGGCGTGCCGCTCAACCCCACGTCGGAAACGCCATGAACTTCCTTGCCATCGAAACCTCCACGGAAGCCTGCTCGGTCGCCCTCGTCCACGGTGACGAGGTGATCGAGCGCAGTGAGATCGCGCCGCGCCGGCACGCCGAACTCGTCCTGCCGATGGCGGACGCGCTGCTCGCCGAAGCCGGTCTGAGTCGCACCTCGCTCCACGGCATCGCGGTCGGCCGCGGCCCCGGCGCATTTACCGGGGTCCGTCTTGGTGTGTCGCTGGCCCAGGGCATGGCGATGGCTCTCGACGTGCCTGTCGTCACCGTCTCATCGTTGCAGGCGCTGGCACTGGAAGCCCCCGAAGACGATGCCGCGATTCTTTCGGTCATCGATGCGCGCATGGGTGAGATCTATGTCGCCGCATGGCGCCGCGAAGACGATGGCAGCATCACGCTGATCGACCGCGAGCGGGTGGATACCGCTGCGGCGCTGATCTTGCCCGAGGCCACGGCATGGCACGTTGTCGGCACGGGCTGGGCAACCTACGAGGCGATTCTCCGGGAACGCATCGCCGCACCGATCCGGTCGGCGGACGGTGCGCGCTTTCCGCAGGCGCGGCACGTTGCCGAAGTGGCGGCGCGGGCGTTCCGTGATGGCGAGGCTGTGGCGCCGGAACTGGCTTTGCCGGTGTATCTGAGGGATAAGGTGGCGCTGACGTTGGTGGAGCAGGGACGGGCTTGAACGACCGCCTACAACCTTCGGGCTATGGTGGATGTCACCGTTTGGTTTTAGCGTGCGGGTACCGGTGCGAATGAATCGTCGCCGGGTGCCAGGGATAGCCACCAGGACGAAAGGAGATCGTCATGAAGGGTTCCAACACGCGCAAGCAGGGCGAGAGCGACACGTCCTTCGGCAACGGTGGGGAAACCGAACTCAAGGTCGACGGTTATCACGTTGAGCCGGGCGGGAGTGAGCTCCTTCGCGCCATGCGGCGGACGACAGACGGACATATCATGCTGGCCATGGGCTGCCTTCCAGCCCTGCGCGGGTGGCGATCCTGGTTGTCGAGGTTTCTCCCGCGTGTCATCAGTCCGCGTGCCGGTTGGCAGTACGGCCTGGCAAGGCTTACACCCACCGGCCAGTTCGACCTTTCGTTTGGCGAGCAGGGTGTCGTTGTCGAGCCTCCGTTGCCTGAAGAGACCTTGCAGGGTGCCCAACCGTTACCGATGGCCGACGGCGCCACGGTACTGGTGCTCAGGTCGCAGGCAAGCGATACGTGGATGCTCACGCGCAGGACGGGTACCGGTGAACTCGACGCGGCATTCGGCATCAACGGCTACGTCAATCTGAACGGCATTCGCCCGCCCGCCGAGCCGGGGGTCGTCAAGGGGTTCGCGCTTCCCGCACAGGACGATGGCTTCTTCTTCGTCGGGACGACGAAGAATGTCGAAGGACGGTACGGCGGCATCGTGTTTCGCTTCGGCGCTTCAGGCCGGTTGGACCCGGCCTTTGCCGGCAAGGGTTACGCGCTGGTCGATGTTCCCCTGAACCCTCGCGGGCGGATCACGGATGCCGTACTTCAGGACGATGGAAAGATCGTTCTGAGCACGGCAACGTCCGGCGGAAATGCACGGATTCTGCGTCTGCTCCCGACAGGCCAGCCCGATCCCGCCTTCGGAACGAATGGCGAGTTCGTGGTCGCCGGTGACAGCGCCGACCGGAACGAGATCGAGAAACTGGCCTGGTCGGGAGAAGCCGGCTTGTGGGGCGCCGGGACCATCATGACGCGCAGTCCCAAGGTCGGGTTGCTCGTCGCGTTGGACGACACAGGACATGTCGCGCCGGGCTTCAATGGCGGCAAGCTGCTGGAGATTCACTACGGTGGCATAGGCGCCAAGGACGGTATCGCCATGCCCATTCACCTGCAGACTTCCAGCCATGGTGGCGTCGCGGTGATCGGAAGCCCCTATTACGACGGCACGATCGAGAGCAAGAAGGCGGTGATCGGGCGACACCTCCCGTCGGGCGCACTCGATCGCTCGTTCGGCGAGCCCGACGAAACCGGCACACTCAAGGGGTTCTACACCGTCACGTTCGATCGGAAGGGTTTCAATTTCATCTTCTTTGGCATCGATGTCACTGACGATCACCTGACCTTCGAACTACTCAGCGGTGACGGCGCGGGGAGCTCCAATCCGGACCGCGTGACGGTCGAACGCTTCCTCGCGACCTAGGTGTTGGGCAAGCACCCGTTCGCTGATGAATCGGTTCCTGCAGGCTTGGCGCTGCCTTCGGCAAGGGCCAGGCAGACGATGCCGGCAACGATGACGCCTGCGCCGGCGATCTGCGTGAGGGTGACCGGTTCGGAGAACACCCACCACGACAACGCCATCGCGGTGACGACTTCCAGGTGCGACGCGGCGAACGCCGGGCCGATCGGTGCGTGCTTGAGCAGGCTCATCCAGGTGACGAAGGCGCCGATGTAGCCGGCGATCGCGCCGTAGACCCACGGGTGCGAGAACACGCGGAGCAGCCAGGCCGTGCTCATCTCCAGCGGCAGGGCATGTGCGCCGGCCGCCTTGAAGCAGAGCAGGTTGAGCGTGTCGAAGGCCAGCAGCAGCGTAAAACCAATGAGGTAGAAGCGCTTCACGAGCCGGCCCCGACGATGGCGACACCCGCCGCTACCAGCAGGATGCCGGTAACGCGCAAAGGAGTCAGGCGCTCATGGAAGAGGAATCGCCCTGCCACCATGATCGCGACGATGTTGATCGCGGCGAGCAGCACGCCTTCGGAAAGCGGCACCAGGGACAGGAAGGCGATCCAGACCATGAACACGGCCACATAGCAGCCGATGCCGATCCATATCCATGCGCGCCCAAGCATGTAGCGCCAGCGTGCCAGTCCATCGCCCGCGCGGTCGTCGACGGCGGCCGCCTTGAAGGCCAGTTGCCCACCGGTATCGAGCAGGACATAGGCGATCCACAGCGCCAGGGCCAGCCCATGCATCCGATCAGGCTGCCATGCGCGCAGGTCGTGCGTCGCGGGCGACGCGACTGAAGAAATCCGCCGTGCGCTCGATCAGCATGCGGCGCTCCCGGTCGATCGTGATCATGTGGTAGCTGTCGCCGAGCAGGAGCATTTCGATCGGTCCGCGAACACGACGCGCGACGAGGTCCGCATTGGCGACACTCGCGACATCGTCGTCCGCCGCATGCGCGACAAAACAGGGCGCGACGACATCGGGCAGGCGACGACGCACGTCGCGCGACAGTTCGACCATCTCGGCCAGGGCGTCCCAGGGATTGCCGGGGAGGCCGGCGGCTTCGCTATCGCCGGAGAACATCGCGGCGCTGACCTGCGCGCGCAGGCGCTCGTCGCGGATGCCGTAGGGGGGTTGCTCGATGAAAACGCGGTTCTTGCCGATGCCCAGGCGCTTGAACATCGGCAGCATGAACGAGAATCGGCCTGTCCAGGGGATCGACCAGCCGTCATAGCGGAAGGTAGCGCCGAACACGCCCACGCCATCGACCCAGTCGGGGCGAACGGCAGCCAGGCGCAGGGCGAGCAGGGCGCCCATCGACAGGCCGGCCACGAAGACGCGGTCGACCCGCCCGCGAAGTTCCTCCGCGGCGGCTTCGACGCTGGCGTACCAGTCTTCCCACGTCGTGGCGAGGAGGTCTTCCTCGGTGCCGCAATGGCCGGCCAGGCGCACGCCGACGACAGTGAAACCCGCGCGGTTCAAGCCCTTGCCAAGGATGCGCATTTCGGTGGGCGTGCCCGTCAGGCCGTGGATCAGCAGGACGCCGTCGCGCCCCCCTTCGAACCGGAATTCCGCGGTGCTGCTCACGCCGAAGCCTCGTAGCCTGGATTGCTCATGAAGAGCATGGTCTCAGTGCGTGGTTTCAGTTGGCTTTCCTGTCACGGCGGGGAAGCGGACCTCCACGCGCAGCCCGCCCGAGGCCGCGCGCAGGAAGGCGACCTGCGCCGCGTGGCGTTCGGCGATGCTCTCCACGATGGCCAGGCCCAGACCCGTCCCGTCCTCATCGCCACCGGGGACGCGGAAGAACCGCTCGCCCAGCAGGGCAAGGAAGGCGTCGGCAACACCGGGACCGTCGTCCTCCACGGCGAGCACGAACTCGTCCACGTGGCGGCCGAGCAGCACGGTGACGGTGCAGCCGCGACCGGCGTAGTGGAACGCGTTGTCGACGAGGTTGTCGATGATCTCCTGGACCTGGAGTGCGTCGCCGCGGACCAGGCAGGCGCCGTCGCCGCCTTCGTAGCCGAGGTCCACGCCCAGGGCGAGCGCCTGGTGCACGCGCATGGCCACGGCCTCCGGTACCACCGTGGACAGGTCGATGACCTCCATGCCGTCGTGATCGGGCAGGTCTGGCGCCTGGGTGCGGGTGAGCGCAAGCAACTGCGCCGAGGTCCGGGCGGCGCGGGCAGCCAGGCGATGTACGTGGCCCAGGGCTTGGCTGCGTTGGGTGTCATCGGTGGCGCCGTCGAAAGATTCCACGTGCAACTGGATACCGGCCAACGGTGTCCGCAACTGGTGCGCGGCGTCGGCGATGAATCGCTCCTGCAGGCCGAGCATATTCCGCATGCGTGCAAACAGGTCATCGATGGTTCGGGTGAGCGGAAGGATCTCGATCGGCACGTCTTCTTCGCCGATGGGGCCGAGGTCGTGCTCGCGCCGGCTCAGGCGTGCGGTCAGTGGATCCAGTACGCGCAGTCCGTGGCTCACACCGAACCACACCAGGCACAGTACGGCCGCGATCAGCAGGGCCTGCATGGGCAGGGTCAGGAAGAGGATTTCGCGCGCGCGGGTATGCCGGTCGCGCAGGCTCTCGGCCACCGTGATGGTCAGGACATCTCCCGCTTCGTGGCGGTTGCTCACGCGCATGACCGCCGCGCGCAAAGGTTTGCGCCCCAAGGCTGTGTCGTAGAGCCGCGGCGGGCCATCGGCGGGCACGCTGCCTTCGGGGCCGGGGAGTTCGGCATTGCCGATCAGCCGGCCGTGCCGGTCGCTGAAAACCGTGTAGTAGTTGCGCCCGTCCGGATCGTATTCGAGCAGGAAGCGCGCCTGCGCGGTGAGTTCTCCGCGTAGCGCATCGTTACCGATCATCTCGGACAGGGTCAGCGCCGAGTCGGAGAGATCCGAGTCGTGCACGCGGTTGGAGTAGGCCAGGGCGACGAAATAGCCGATCACCGCGTCGAGCAGGAGTACGCCGAGGACGGGTACCAGCAGGAAGGTGAGCAGGCGACGACGCAGGCTGGGCCGGGACGGACGGTACCCCGCGTGGCGACGCTCAGGCATCCGCGGATTCTTCGAGCAGGTAACCCAGGCCGCGGATGGTGCGAACGCTGGTACCCGAGCCCCCCAGCTTGCGGCGCAAGCGATGCAGGGCGATGTCCAGGCCGTTGTCGGTCAGGTCTTCGTCCCAGTTGCAAAGGGCTTCGACCAGTTGCGCGCGACTGGTGACCTTGTCGGCGCGGATGGCGAGCGCCTCGATCAGACCGAACTCGCGTGCCGTCAGGTCCAGCGGCACCTCGCCGATCCACGCACGGTGACCGGGGATATCCAGGCGCAGGCGACCGATGCGGAACTCAGGCGTGCCATGACTGGTCCGCCGACGGAGCAGGGCGCGCACCCGTGCGTCGAACTCGGCTAATGCGAAGGGCTTGACAAGGTAATCGTCGGCGCCGAGGTCGAGTACGCGTACGCGCTCCTTCAGGCCCTCGCGTGCGGTGACCACCAGCACCGGAAGGACGGCGCCGCGCTTACGCGCGCGTGCAAGCACTTCGCTGCCATCGAGCATGGGCAAGCCCAGATCGAGCACCAGCAGGTCGTAGTCGTGATCGCGCAGGGCGTTATCGGCACTGGCGCCATCGGAAACATGGTCGACGGCGTGCCCCCCTTGTTCGAGGGAGGAACGCACGGCCGCGGCGATGGCGGCGTCGTCTTCGGCTAGGAGAATGCGCATGGTCGGGAAGGATACGCTTCGGAAGGGCGCGCACGCATGTTGTCACGGCAGGATTTCGGCAGCCGTTCACGTTGCTCCAATTGCGAACGATTCGCATTGTTGTTAACATCGGCCCGCTTTCCGACCACGGCTTCAGGGGCCCTCCCACGCATGCGCGACACCGTCGACCGGCACCGCCGCGCGTTCTGGCTCAAGCACCTGCACCGGTGGCACTGGATCAGTTCGGCTATCTCGCTGGTGGTGCTCCTGCTGTTCTCGGTCACCGGGTTCACGCTCAATCATGCCGCCCGTATCGAAGCCTCACCGCATGTCGAGCGACGCGTCGCGACGCTGCCCGCCGACCTGCTCACGCAACTCGTCGCACGACGTCCGAAATCCGCGCCCCTGCCGACGCCGGTGGCGGCCTTCGTCACCGGCAACACCGGCGCGCCGGTTGAAGGACGGCCGGGAGACTGGAGCGACGACGAGGTGGCTGTGTCGCTGCCGCGCCCCGGTGGCGATGGCTGGGTGAGCATCGACCGGGAAACCGGTGAGATTCAGTACGAGACCACCGACCGCGGCTGGCTCGCCTACGTCAACGACCTGCACAAGGGCCGCAACACCGGGCCGGTGTGGAGCTGGTTCATCGACATCTTCGCGCTCGCCTGTGTCGTCTTTGCGCTCACTGGCCTGCTCCTGCTGCAGATGCATGCCGGCCAGCGCCGCATGACCTGGCCCATGGTGGCCCTCGGTCTCGTGCTCCCGGTGGTTATCGCTCTCATCTTCATTCACTGACGGATCCGCCATGCGTCGTCTGCTTCCGATACTTCTGTGCGTCGCCGTGACGGCACCTGTCGCCGCCGCCGACCTGAATCTCACCGTAGAAATCCCCCAGCTGAAGGTGGCCGAATACCACCGCCCCTACGTCGCCGTCTGGCTTGAGCGTGAGGACCACAGCGTCGCCGCCAACCTGGCGGTCTGGTACGACATGAAGAAGGCCGATGGCGAAGGCACCAAATGGCTGAAAGACATGCGTCAGTGGTGGCGCCGTAGCGGCCGCGACCAGACCATGCCGATCGACGGCGTTTCGGGTGCGACGCGCCCGGCGGGCCAGCACCAGTTGCGCTTCATCGACGGCAAGCCGCCACTGGGCGCGCTCGCGCCTGGCCACTACGAGCTGGTGGTGGAAGCCGCGCGCGAGGTGGGTGGTCGCGAGGCGCAGCGCATCGCCTTCGACTGGCCTGTGAAGGTGCCCACGCACTTGTCCGCCAAGGGCACGGACGAACTCGGCCAGATCAGTCTCGACCTCAATCCGTAACCGGAGTTATCCATGAAACATGTAGTCGTTCGCGCCGCGTTCTGCGCGGCCCTGGTCCTGCCGTTCGCCGCGCAGGCGCACAAGATGTGGATGGTGCCTTCGGCCACCGTGATCTCCGGCGACGACGCCTGGGTGACGGTGGACGCTGCCGTGTCCAACGACCTTTACTACCCCGACCACTTCCCGGCCCAGCTCGACCAACTGGTCATCACCGCGCCGGACGGCACGACGGTAAAACCGGAGAATGCGAGCACCGGCAAATACCGCAGTACCTTTGATCTGGCAGTGCCGCAGAAGGGTACCTACCGGCTGGCGCTGGTCAACCAGGGTGTGTTCGCGAATTACGAAGTGGACGGGCAGAAGAAGCGTTGGCGCGGCAAGGCGGACGAATTGAAAGCCGCGATCCCCGCCAACGCGAAGAACGTGCAGGTCAGCGAGATGTCCTCGCGCGTCGAAACCTTCGTCACCCAGGGTACGCCCAGCGACGGTGCGCTGAAGCCGACCAACAAAGGTCTCGAACTCGTCCCCGTGACGAAGCCGAACGACCTCATGGCCGGCGAGAAGGCCACGTTCCAGCTGCTGCTCGATGGCAAGCCCGCTGCGAACCTCAAGGTTGCCGCGATCAATGGCGCCACGCGCTATCGCAATGCGCCCGATGAGATGGATACCACCACGGACAAGGATGGCAAATTCTCCTTTACCTGGCCGGCCGCGGGCATGTACTGGGTCAACGCTTCCAGCGAGGACGACAAGACCTCGGTGAAGGAAGCGAAGCAGCGCCGTCTGGGTTATACGGCGACGCTTGAAGTGCTGCCGCAGTAATCCGCATGCGTATCCGCGCGCGAGGATGGCTATTTGTCTTGTTGCTGGTCTCGGGGACGGCGTTCGGTAAGGACGTGCGCCGCTTCGAGGGCGAGACCATGGGCACGACCTGGTCGGTCAACGCCGTACTTCCGGATGGCGCGGATGACCGCGCCATCGAGCGCGGCATCCAGGCCGAAGTGGATCGTGTCGTTGCGCAGATGAGCACCTACGAAGCGGACTCGGACCTGAGCCGGTTCAATCGCGCGCCGGCCGGTACGTGGCAGACCTTGCCGCCGGAGTTCTACACCGTGTTGCGCTACGCGCTGGACCTGGCGAAGTCGTCCGGCGGTGCTTACGACCCGACGGTCGGACCGCTGGTGAACCTCTGGGGATTCGGGCCGGACAAGCGCCCGCGCGAGGCACCCGACGCCACGGCGATCGCCGCGGCGAAGGCGCGGGTGGGTTGGGCGAAGATCCGGCTCGACGATGCCGGTCACCGAGCCTTCCAGCCCGGTGGCGTGTATGTCGATCTGTCTTCCGTGGCCAAGGGGTTCAGTGTGGACCAGGTGGCGCATTACCTGGACCGCGCCGGTGTGCATGCTTATCTCGTGGAGGTGGGTGGCGAGCTGCGCGGCCGTGGACACAAGCCCGATGGCTCAAACTGGCACGTCGGCATCGAACGGCCGGGGGCGGCGGCCGGGGCGGTCGACAATCCCGACGAAGTCGAGCGCATCGTGTCGATGACGGACCGTGCGATCGCGACCTCCGGCGACTACCGCCATTTCTTTGAAAGTGGCGGCACATTCTTCTCGCACCACATCGATCCCCGCACCGGCTATCCGGTGACCCATCGTGTCGCGTCGGTCAGTGTCATTGCCGTGGACTGCATGCTCGCCGATCCGCTCGGCACGACGCTTACGGTGCTGGGTCCGGACGAAGGCATGGTTTATGCGAAGGAGCATGGTATCGCTGCACTGTTCATTCTCTATGGTAACGACGGCACGTTCAGCGAACGGATGTCGCCGGCCTTCGCGGCAGCACTAAAGCAGTGAAAGCCACGTTCGGTCAGATCGCTATCGGCGCGCTGTTGCTCGCTTCTGTCCTGGGGTTTGCCGGGATGCATGACTTTTCCGGCATCCATGCCGCGTCGCTGCCGCGCGCAGGGTGGGCGGGTGCGCTCGGGGTGGCCTGGGCGGCGATGACCGTCGTGCTGGCGCGCGGGAAGCGCGAAGAGGTTGCGATCGATGTCGCGTCGGCGGACGCGAAGCCAGCGACGATCCTCGTCGTGCACGCGTCGCAGACGGGATTTGCCAGCGAGCTGGCGGAGCGCACGGCCGAACTGCTTCGCAACGGTGGCCTGACCGTCGACCTGCGTGACATGGCAGCGCTGACGCCAGCGCTGCTTACCCAGGCCACGCGTGCACTGTTCGTCGTCAGCACGACGGGCGAGGGCGATGCACCCGACATGGCCACCGCATTTCGTCGCGAGGCAATGACATCGCCGCTGCCGCTTCGTGGACTGGCCTATGGCGTACTCGCGCTGGGCGATCGCGATTACGAAGACTTCTGCGCGTTCGGCCACGATCTTGAACACTGGCTCCATGCGAGCGGTGCGTTGCCGCTGTTCGACCTCGTCGAAGTGGACAACGGCGACGAGGGCGCGCTGCGACATTGGCAGCACCACGTTGCCCAGCTATCGGGCTTGTCGTCGCAACCGGACTGGTCGCGGCCGGCCTACCAGTCGTGGCGACTGCTGGAACGCAGGCTGCTCAATCCGGGCAGCGTCGGCAGCCCCTGTTTCCACCTGGCGCTGGCACCGGACGACGCCACGATGCTGAACTGGCACGCCGGCGACGTGGTCGAAATCGGTCCGCGCCTGGCGAATGGCGAATCCGTGTCGTTGCCGCATCGCGAATACTCGATCGCCTCCGTTCCTGCCGACGGCGCCCTGCATCTCGTCGTCCGGCAAATGCGCGCGGCGGACGGAACGCTCGGCCTGGGCTCGGGCTGGCTGACCGAGCACGCCGCGGTCGGCGACATGGTCGATCTGCGAGTGCGCCGCAACGAAAACTTCCACGCCCCGACTGACGGTCGACCGGCCATCTTCATAGGCAACGGTACGGGCATCGCCGGCCTGCGCGCGTTGCTCAAGGCGCGCATCGCCCAAGGCCACACGCGCAACTGGCTGCTGTTCGGTGAGCGTCATGCCGAGGCCGACCGGCTGCACGTCGACGAGCTGGAACGCTGGCACGAGGCGGGCAGCATCGAGCGCCTCGACCTGGTCTGGTCACGCCAGTCGCGTGGATCGCGCTACGTGCAGGACCGCCTTCGGGTCATGGCCGACGAAGTGCATCGCTACGTGGCCGACGGCGCAAGCATCTACGTCTGTGGCAGCCTCGCCGGCATGGCCCCGGGCGTCGACGCCGCGTTGCGCGGCATCCTCGGCGAGGACCTCGTCGAGAAGCTGGCGGCTGGCGGCAGGTACCGGCGTGACGTGTACTAACGCCGGACAGCTCTGTAGGAGCCGATTCATCGGCGAAAGGACGGTCGCGACGCGCCCCATGTAACCAGCGGCTTACGCCGCCTCACGCCTGTGTCCGTGGCGGAAGCCGCGAGGGGCAAGGCCCTTGGGGCCGCGGCGCGGCTCTTCGAGACGGGCCGTAGCTCCTCTTTCGCATTCCATGTGGACTGAGCGGCCCTCAGCTTAGGCGTCCCCAAGGGCCTTGCCCCTCGCGGCACCGAACGCCGAGGTTGCGTGGGGCCGAGCAAACAACCAGTCAACGCAGCGCTTTTGTAGGAGCCGATTCATCGGCGAACCCTCAGCGCCAATCTTCGCGAACGAGGCATTGCATCGCATCATGCGGGCGTTCAACCGTCCGGCCAATCACCACAAGGCCTCGTTCGCACGTCTGACAACCTGAGGTTTCGCCGCTGAAGCGGCTCCTACAGAAAACGGCCTGGTCGCTCATTAGACCTTGAGCGACGAAGCGGCGTTGCGCATTTGCCACACGCAACCTCAACGTCCGGTGTCGCGGTCGGGTTGGCCCTTGGGGCCGCCTAAGCTGAGGGCCGCCCAGTTTTCGTGCAAGCGATCGCGCCACCTACGGCCCGTCTCGAAGAGCCGCGCCGCGGCCCCAAGGGCCAACCCGACCGCGACTCACACGACAGCACGAGCGTGAGGCGGCGAACGCCGCTCAATACATGAGCCGTAAAGCGGCTGTCCTTCAAGAGAGACGGCGCCGGATCGTTCAGACGACAAGCAAACGCACCTTCCCACCAACGACACCCTCGACACGCAACGCTGTCAGGTCGGTAATCCATTCGACGTTCCCGGGAATCTCTTCCGGATGATCACCGGCGATAGCGATGACGCGTGCGCCCGCGGCGAGTCCCGCGTCGATGCCGGCCTTGGCGTCCTCGAACACCAGGGTGTCCTTCGGATCGGCGTGCATGCGCTTCGCACCGAGGAGGTAACCCTCGGGATCGGGTTTGCCGTTGGTGACGATCTCACCGGTGACCATCAACGGGGGCGGGACGATGCCGGCGGCGCCCAGGCGGGCCTTGGCCAGCACCGTGTCGGCCGACGTAACGATGGTCCACGCTTCGGGTGGCAGGGCAGCGAGGAGGGCGTGTGCACCGGGAATCTGCACGATGCCATCGACTTCCTCGACCTCTTCGCGATACAGGCGCTGGAATACGGCATCGACATCCATGCCGGGTTTGGCGAACATCTTCACCGAATCCATCATGCGCACACCGTGCAGGCGTGGCAGCACGGCGTGCCAGTCGATGCCGTTCTCATCGCACCAGCGTTTCCAGATTTTCTCGACGACGACGCGCGAGTCGATCAGCGTGCCGTCCATGTCGAACAGCAATGCACGAGCCTCGATGACCGTGCCTGATTCAAGTCGCATGACGCCTCCGGTACAGGGAAAGACTCAACACGTGGGGACGCGTGAAGGGTTTCACCATACCGGAGGGCGTCGATTCCGTCAGCGGGAAGCCTGGGCGACGTGATTGCGGACGGCTTCGGCGAGGATGTCATTCACTTCCTTCGTGGCCTGCCGCGCGGCTTCGGCCTGACGACGACCCCATTCGGCCTGGGTCTTGCCCTCGATCGCGCGCTGCTGGCCGATCTGGGCCATCTTCTGCGCGATGGCGGACTGCTCGCGACTCAGCGCGGCGTGGCCAGCGGCATAGGCGCCGGGGTCGCTCGGCCGGGTTGGGTCGGTCTCCTGGACGGCGAGTTCGGCCTGGCGTTCGCCGAGCTTGGCCATCTGTTCATTGAGCATGGCCTGCTGACTATCCATCGCGGCTTGTTTGTCCGCGCTCATCTTGCCCATGTCGGCTGGCTTCGCACTGCGCTGGAGCGCGGTGGTGATGCGCTTCACGTAGGCCGGGTCGCGTAGCACCCAGGCCTGGTCGCCGTTGCGGAACCACACGTAGTCGTCGGAACCGTTGCGCTGCGATTCGGCACGGCGGATGTCATGACTGCTGCCATCGATCACGCTGACATCGTCGCCGAAGAAGACCAGGGCATGCGAGGGTTGGCCGTTGCGTCCCTCCACGGGCTGGATCGGGGCAGGAGGTGCCGGCGGTGCGGGAGGCAACGGTGGCAGCGCGGATTCCGCGGGTGCGGCGGGGGCAGCGGGTGCGGCGGGTGCGGCAGGCGGGACCGGCGGGACCGAGGCATAAACAGCGCTGGGTTTGCTGCCACTGTCCGCGGCAACGACGCGCCAGGGCATCACCCCAATGGCGGCGATGGCGATCACAAGCGAGACGGTGAGCATGCGCGGCGGCGCGTCGGTGGCGTGACCTAGCATGTCGAGTCTCCTTTTGAGTGTCTGGAAGGTGGGCGAGGCGCCCGGCAAGGCATGGTGCGGATGCGGGGTGACGCCCAGGCGGAGCAGGAGGCGCCCATAGCTCTTCGGCGCCTGGCGGCCACGCGATACGACAAGGGCGTCGCACGCAGCTTCACGGCACAACGCGTACTCACGCACCGCGTAGTGCACCAGGGGGTGGAAGAAGAAAAGTGTGCGTGCCGCCGCCGGGATGCAGCCGAGCATCAGGTCGCCACGACGGACGTGTGCCAGCTCGTGCATGAGGGCCATGTCGAGCTCATCGTCACCCAGGCGATCTTCCAGCGGCAGCAGGATGGTCGGACGCCAGAGGCCGATCACCTGGGGTGAGTCGACTTCGTCGGAAACCGCCAGGCGAGGCGAACGGCGCAGGCCGAGTTCACGCGCACGGCGCGCGCACAGCGTCTCCACGCGCACGTCGTCGTGCGACATGGCGCGGCCAACCACGCCGTGCAGACGATGCCAGCGCACGGCGGCGACGGCACACTGGGCAAGGACGGCGAGGAGCCAAAGGCCGAGGAGGGCGTACGTCCAGGAGAAGGTCCAGCCGGTATCCATGGCAACCGGTGCAAGGCCGGTGTCACCAAGGCCCGACGTGGTCATGACCGGTCCGTTAGTGGTGGCAGGAAGCAGCGGCACGCCAAGCAGCGTGGGGCAGGCGATGCCGGCGATGAGCTGCGCACCGAGCAGCCACCACAGCGTGCTACGCGCCGCAGCAGAAAGCGATGGCACGGCCCGGCACACCGCATAGACGATGGCAGCGAGCAGGAGAGCCTGTACGGAAGCGTGCGCCAGGCGGGAGAGCAGGGTGTCGAGGACGGCATCCATGTCAGCGGCCCTTCCGGCGAGACTGCAGCGTGTCGACCAGTGCCTCGAGCTCGGCCAGTTCGGTATCGCTCACCTGTCCGCGTTCGGACATCCATGCGACGAAAGGCGAGACGGAGCCTTGCAGGGTTTTTTCGACGAAGCGGGCTACCGCGCCGCTCATCACCTCACCGGATTCATTGGTGGCGCTATAGCGGAAGCTGCCGTCGAGCTTGCGGCGGCCGAGATAGCCCTTCGCGCGAAGCCGTTCCATCATCGTCAGTACGGTAGAGCGTGCGAGCCCGCGGGGTTCGCCATAGCCGGCACAGACTTCCGCCACCGTGCTTTTGGGCGCCTCGCCGATGTATTGAAGCAAGGCGAGTTCCTGGTCGCCGATGGTTTTCCTGCTCATGCCGCCGCTCCTGACTACAGATGTAGGCAGCGTGCGCCTGGCGACACGTGTAGTCAAGCATGACATCTGGCAGGGGCCACGAAAAAAGCCCCCGCCGTAAGGCAGGGGCTTTCGGGTACCTCGTCGAACGCGGTGGCCTCAGCCGCCGCGAAAGATCAGGCTGCCGCGTCCTTGAGCTTCTTGAGCGGACGGACCTTGACCTTGACCGAGGCGGGCTTGGCTGCGAACCAGCGCTCTTCACCCGTGAACGGATCCTTGCCCTTGCGCTTCGGCTTGGCAGCGACGGCAACGGAGGTGATCTTCAGCAGGCCGGGCAGCGTGAACGTGCCAGCACCCTTCTTGTGGACCGACGCGGAGATCGCGCCTTCGAGCGAAGCCAGCACGGCCTTCACACTCTTGCTGTCAATGCCGCTCTGCTCGACGATGTGCGAGACGAGCGTGGACTTCGAAAGCGGATCCTTGATCGGCTTGAGTGCGGCCGGGGCCTTTGCAGCCTTCACGGCAGCCTTGGCGGGAGCCTTGGCAGCCTTCTTCGCCGCCGTTTTTTTGGTCGTGGCCATGGTTATCCTTGTCACTGAATCGAATGAGGCGGCCTTTCCGGCCGGTGCCCAGCGGGCGACTCACTCTAGCGTTGCTTGGGCCCGCTGAAAATAGGGTTTGCAAAGATTTTTTGCATTTGGAGCCCTTTTTTTACGGTCCCATGTGACGCACTGCGGAAAAACGGCGAATCAGATGCCTGCATACCACTCGTAACCGTTGTCTTCCCAGTAACCGCCGTTGCCGTCGCCGACCTCCGCAAAGGTGGCCACCACTTCGATCCGGCGGATGTATTTCGCGTGTTTATAGCCCAGTTGCCGCTCGACGCGCAGCCGCAGCGGCGCGCCATGGGCGACCGGAAGCGGTCCGCCGTTCATGCCGTAGGCGAGCAGTGTTTGCGGATGTCGGGCTTCTTCGAGGTCGACGCTCTCGTAGTAGGGAGTGTTTTCCTCCATGTCGTCGAAGCAATGGAAGACGACATAGCGCGCTGTGGGGCGCGGCTTCACGTGGTCGAGCAAGGCGGCCAGTGGCGTACCCGTCCACTTGCCGATGGCGCTCCAGCCTTCGACGCAGTCGTGTCGGGTGATCTGGGTTCGCGTGCCGAGCGCCTGGAGTTCGGCGATCGACAGGCGGGCGGGCGCGTCTACCATGCCGTCGACCTCGAGGCGGTAGTCGGCGAAGTCGCCCTTCATCAATCCCTGGTAGAGGGGCGTGTCCGGCATCAACGTGCCGTTGGGCTTGAATACCGCTGAAATCTCGGACTCGGGGTATTCGCGGGCGAGCGCCTTCGACGGCGAAAGAAAGCGTTGAACGCGGCGGTTGACCGCCTCGGCGCTATCCAGGATGCGGGGGCCGGTCTCGCTTTCCGATATCCGGTCGCAGGCGGCAAGCGAGGCGCCACCGAGTGCCAGCAGGGCGGTGCGCAGGAATCCACGACGGTTACCCATGGCGATCTTCCTCGTGACGGTCACTGCGAATGCGATACCAGCCGGTGATCATGCCGCGCAGCTGATTGAGGGGCCCGCTGATCAGCACTTCGATGACATGGACGACGACGAAGGCGATGAACCCCATCGCGATGAAGAAATGGATGGTCCGCGCCGACTGCCGACCGCCGACGGCCTCGACCAGGCCGCCCAGCACGGCGTCCATGCGTGGTGACATCAGTAACCCCATCAGAACGATCCCGCCGCCGAAGACGAAAATGGCCACGAGGTAGGCCAGGCGCTGCAGGATGTTGTAGCGCAGCGCCTCTTCCCCTTGGGGATGGCGAAATCGCAGGTGGTCGACAATGGAGCGCCCGATACCGCGCCAGTCGCGACGATCGGGTACGAGATCGCGGGAAAGATGTCGGCTGGCCAGCGACCATCCGACATAGGCGAGCCCGTTGAGCACGAACAGCCACGCAAAGAAGAAATGCCAACGTCGTCCCATGGCCAGCCAGCCCGGGCCAGGAATCGTCGCCCAGGTGGGGAAACCCCTCGAGGTCCATTCGCCGTTGACCTTGGATGCACCCAAAACACCGGTGGTGTCGAAACCGTGGCCACCGATGACGGTCATCCCCCGAACGTTACCCGCCGCATCCTGGCCAGAGCGCAGGGCCAGGAGCTCCTTGCCAGGATCGGAGCGGTTGCCCCAGGAGAGCGAAGGGTGCGCGTTGAATATCTGCAGGCCACTGCCCAGGAGCGCCAGGAGGCAGATGGCGTTGATCCAGTGCATCACGCGCACGGGCCAGCGATGTCGGTAGACGAGGCTTGCGGTCATGGCGTGGCTCCCGACGGCGGGTGATACACAGTATGACCTTATGGCGGCGAAATACCTTTCATGGGGTCAGGTCATGCCGGCGAGTACCTTGTCGAGCGTCAGCGGATAGTCGCGGATGCGAACGCCACACGCGTTGTATACGGCGTTGGCGATACATGCACCCGCTCCGGAGATGCCTACTTCGCCCAGCCCCTTGATCTTCAGCGGGTTGGCCTTATCGTCGAGTTCGGGCAGGAAGATCGCTTCCATCGGGCCGATATCCGCATTCACGGGTATGTGGTACTCGGCCAGATCGTGGTTGACGAACGCGCCGTAGCGCGGGTCGAGCACCATCTCTTCGGAGAGTGCCGAGCCCACGCCGAAGATCATGCCGCCCAGTGCCTGGGAGCGCGCCGTCTTCGGATTCAGGATGCGCCCTGCAGCGAACACCCCGAGCATCCGACGCAGACGGATCTCGCCGGTATCCCTGTCGACACCGACCTCGGCAAAAAAGGCGCCGTAGGTGTTCTGGTTATAGTTGGTGTTGTTGCTGCCCGGCTCGACACCGCCATCCGCAACCACGTCGTGGCTAGCTGCAAGCGCTGTATAGCTGACGCGTTTCTCGCCGTCGGTCACGTGACCATCCTCGAAACGCGCCCTGTCCGGGTCGATGCCCGCGGAATGGCACAGCTTCGTGCGCAACTGCATGCAGGCGTCGTAAAGACCCGATCCGGCGCTGGCGGCGCCGAACGACCCGCCGGAACCCGGGGTTTCAGGGAAGTCCGAATCACCAAGGAGGATCGTCACCCGCTCCATCGGCAAACCGAGCAGGTCGGCAGCAATCTGCGTGAAGATCGTATAGGAGCCCGTGCCGATATCGGTCATGGCCATGCGTGCGGTGAGCTGACCGGTCGCATCGAGGCACACGTTTGCCTTCGACACCTGCAGCATGTTGCCGCGGACCGCGGAGGACATGCCGATACCGACGAGCCAGCGTCCATCGCGCACCTGGGCGGGACGGCCGACGCGCTTGTCCCAGCCGAAGCGTTGCGCGCCTTCACGCATGCATTCGACCACCTTGCGTGAAGAGAACGGCACGCCCAGTTCCGGGTCCACGGTGGGCTCATTGCGAATGCGCAGTTCGACAGGGTCGATGTTGAGCCGGACAGCGAGTTCGTCCATCGCACCCTCCAGTGCCAGCAAGCCGACGGCCTCGCCCGGTGCGCGCATGGAGATGGCAGGCGGCAGGTCCAGGTCCACCTGGCGGTGCGTGTTGAGGCGATGGTCGCCTGCATAGCGCGAGCGGGTTCCCAGCACGGTCGGTTCGAATTCGTCGTTGCCCGGTTCGTTACCCGACCAGGCCTCATGCGCCTCGGCGAGGATACGTCCGTCGGCGTCGGTGCCCAGACGCACACGCTGGATGGTGTTTGTGCGATGGCCGACGACGTGGAACAACTGCTGACGGGTCAGAACGAGCTTGACTGTCTGGCCGGTGGCCTTCGCGGCGAGCGCCGCCAGCACGGCATCCGGTTGCACGTCGAGCTTGCTGCCGAAACCACCCCCGATGTACGCAGAAAGAAGACGGACTTTCTCAGGCGCGAGCCCGAACGTGGCGGCAAGTGCCTTTCGACCCGGGCTGGGCATCTGGTTGGACGTCTGCACAGTGAGCTTGTCGCCTTCCCAGTGGGCGATCGTCGCGTGCGGCTCCATGGCGGCGTGGAACTGAAAGGGCGTCGTGTAGACGACATCCAGCTGGTGCGGCGCGGCGGCGTAGGCGGCGTCGAAGTCGCCCTTTTTCGTATCGGCCTTCGCGAACGAAAGATCTTTCGGCTTGCGCGCCGTTTCTCTTTGGGTGGCGAGGTCGAAGCGACCTGCCTGCGCATCGTATTCCGGGCGAACCAGCGATGCGGCATGGCGAGCCTGTTCGTACGAGCGGGCGATCACCAGGGCGACCGGCTGCCCGAAGTGCTTCACCGAGGTTCCGGTGAGTTGCGGAATCGCATCGTCGGACGTCGTGTCCTGATGAGGAACGTTCTTTGCCGTCATAACCTCGATAACGCCAGGGGCGTGCTTTGCCGCCGTCGTGTCGATGCCCAGGATGCGTCCCCGCGCGATCGTTGCAAGCACGGGAAAGGCATAGGCAACCGCGCCCACACCACCGTGTTCAGCGGCATAGGCCACTTTGCCCTGAACCTTCAGCGGCCCATCGACACGGTCGATGGCTTTGCCGGTGAACCCGTTCGAAAGGGTGTCGAGCGGCGTGACGCCGACCGTCGTGTCCATGCGGATCGTCATGCGGCGGTCCTCCCACATGCTTCGACCAGCACCGCACCGAGTGTGCGACGTGCCAGGGCGACTTTGAAATCGTTATGCCCATACCCTTGCGCACCGGCCAGCGCGGTATCGGCGACGGCGCGCAATGAGGCTTCGTCGGTCGGCGTTCCTTGCAGGGCATCCTCCAACGTCTGGTCGCGCCACGGCATCGCGGCAACCCCACCGAAGGCGACATGGGCGGAGACGATGCGGTCGCCATCCAGCGCGACGATCGCGGCGACGGAGATCAGCGCGAAGGCATAAGACGCTCGATCGCGAACCTTTCGATACACCTGCCGGCCTTCGGGTGGCACAGGCAAGGTAACGTGGGTAATCAGTTCGCCCGGGTGCAGCGCCGTTTCGATCTGCGGGGTGTCGCCCGGCAACCGGTAAAAATCCGCGATGGGAATGGCGCGCTCCTCACCCGAGGGTAGGAGGGTGTGGATCACCGCATCGAGAACCCGCATAGCCACGGCCATGTCGGAAGGATGCGTGGCGATGCAGGACTCGCTCGCGCCGACGATGGCGTGGATCCGGTTGAATCCACCTATCGCCGCGCAACCGCTGCCCGGATGGCGCTTATTGCACGGCATCGACGTGTCGTAGAAGTAGTAGCAGCGCGTACGCTGCAACAGGTTGCCGCCGGTCGTGGCCTTGTTGCGAAGCTGCCCCGAAGCGCCCGCGAGCAGGGCGCGCGAAAGCACGGGATACCGCTCGCGAACGCGTTTGTCCGCGGCGAGATCGCTATTGCGCACGAGCGCACCGATGCGCAGACCGCCCTCGGCCGTCTCCTCGACGGTGTCGAGACCGAGCCGGTTGATGTCCACCAGATGCTCGGGCGTTTCGATGTCCAGCTTCATCAGGTCGAGGAGGTTAGTGCCACCGGCGATGAATCGGGTACGTCGCTGGGTTACAGCGGCTCGTGCGGCGTCGCCGGGCGAGGTGGCACGTTCGTACGTGAACTGTTTCATGCGGTGCCCTCCGTGGCATCGGCGATCGCGGCGACGATGTTCGGATAGGCACTACAGCGGCACAGATTGCCGCTCATGCGCTCGCGGATCTCATCGTCGGTCAGGACCGTCGTCGCGGCGAGGTCCGTCGTCACGACGCTGGGCCATCCGGCGCGCACCTCGTCGAGCATGCCGGTCGCCGAGCAAAGCTGTCCCGGCGTGCAATAGCCGCACTGAAATCCGTCGTGTTTGACGAACGCGGCCTGCAGGGGGCTGAGTGTGTCGCCCCGCGCGAGTCCTTCGACCGTGGTGATCGCGTCGCCATCGTGCATGACGGCAAGCGTCAGGCAGGCATTGATCCGACGGCCATCGACCAGCACGGTGCAAGCACCGCACTGCCCATGGTCGCAGCCCTTCTTCGAGCCGGTCAGGCCGAGGTGTTCGCGCAGCGCGTCGAGCAAGGTGACGCGAGGGTCCATATCGAGGTCATGATCGGCACCGTTGATGCGCAGCCTGGTCTTGACCGTGTCGATGCCAGGAATGCGTTCGGCAGGTCGGGCCATAACGCTGCCGGACATCGTTTCGTGTCGGGCCGCGCTCGCGGATGTTGGCTGGGCTTTCGGCTGCATGCCGTTCTCCGTGGGTGGGCGACGAAGGTCGTCGCTGCCTGGGTTCCCTACGGTTGTAAGCATCGCGGCGTGAATACGGCGGCGCGGTATGCCCTTGCGGGCTTGCCAAAGCGTTTACATTCGGCCTCGTTGTGGGTCAAGTTGTCCGGCCGCGACGGCGCGTGCGACATCGGCTTCCGTATCGAGATCGCTGGCGAAAGCGTCGTCACGGACCGCTTGAGGCGTGGCGTGCTGCCATAAGGCGCGAAAGCCCGTGTCGCCCTCGAGTGCCATGGCACGCATCAGTGTGACGGCACGGATCACGGCGGGTACGCCCAAGGCTTCGCCATAGGCGGTGACCGTGTCGCTCGAGCCATCGTGCATGGCGAGCAGCCGCCACAGGTGCGCTTCGTCCAGCGCCAGTTGGTCGACGACCACGACGAGGACCGGGTTCGTGCGCCCCGTCAGCGCATCGGCGGCGACGCGCAGCGAGGAGGCCATACCCGTGTCCCAGTCGGGATTGAAAACAGCAAGGGCGCCGGCCAACTGGCCACACATACGCTCGGCGTGTGCGCCCAGGACCGCCACGGTCTTGCCGGGGCGGGTTGCCGCGACCAGCCGCGCCGTTCTGGCGATCAGCGTTTCGCCAGAGATAGTCAGCAATTGCTTGGGCTGGCCCAGGCGCCGGCTGCCGCCTGCGGCGAGTATCACTGCATCATGCATACCGATCACGGCAGGCGCGCACGGTCGCGCTGGCACACCTGGGCGAGGATGGACAGGGCAATGCCGTGCGGGGTCTGTGCGCCGATCGGTAGCCCGGCGGGCAGGTGCAGCTTTTGCAGTTCGTCGTCGTCCACCCCCTCGTCCTTGAGGCGCTCGACCCGCGCTCCGATCTTATTGCGACTGCCCAGAATGCCCACGGCGAACGCGGGCGAATGCAGCGCATGGGTGGCCACGGCGTGGTCGATTTCGGCATCGTGGCTCAGCGAGTACACCGCCGTGCGATCGTCCAGCGCGAGTTCACCCAGGGCAACGGAAAGGCTGCGCGAATCGTATCCGGCAAGCGGAATGCCTGGCGGCGGCTCGACCGGACCATGCGGTCGCAACAGGACGACCTCGACACCGAGCACCGGGGCAAGGTGCGCGACCGCCAGGGTCACCGGGTCGCCACCGATAGCGACCAGGCGCAACGGCGGCCGCTGGACACGCGCATAGCTTTGCGCGTCGGGATCGCAGGCGCCGTCGACGATGTCCCATGCGCCGGTCTCACGATCCGACAGGACGGTAACCGTCCGCCGTTCCCGGCGCGCGACGGCAAGGGTATTCACATACCGCGAGGGCTCGTGCAGTTCACGAACGAAGATGCCGATCCGGCCGCCGCAGCTGAGCTGGATGTCCAGTACCGGGCTGCCGACGCCGTAATCGAGCAGACGCGGCCGGCCTTCGGCAAACACCCTCGCGGCCTCTTCGGCGACCGCCGCCTCGACGCAGCCGCCGGACACATAACCCGCGACCCGACCGTCCGCGGCGATGATCATTTCGCTGTTTAGCGGCCGGGGCGACGGGCCCACGATGTTCACCAGCGTCGCCAGCGCCACCCGGCCTGCGTGCGCGTAGTCCCGGGCGGCGGGAAGCAGGTCCTCGACCAGCGCGTATTCCGGCCAGGCTGGCCAGGCTGGCGCAATCGAAGGGTTCAAGGCGTTCATGCCCGAAGTCTGGCACGATTGCACGTGAAGAGCCCGGCGGGGCCGGATACACCCCGCTTACGCGCATTGTGCTTTCCTGAGGCGACATGTCCCCACTCATCGACCGTCACGGACGTACCAAGCGCAAGCTGCGGATATCGCTCACCGATCGCTGCAATTTCCGCTGTACGTACTGCATGCCCGAGCATCCCGATTGGCTGCCGAAAGCCAGCCTGCTGGCGCGCGACGAAGTCGTCCGCCTGGCGGGCCTGTTCGTGGATCACGGCATCGACCAGATCCGCCTGACCGGCGGCGAACCGCTGTTGCGTCGCGACGTGCTGGAATGCGTGCACGAGATCGACGCCCTGCGCGAGCGCGGCCTCCGTCGCCTGTCGATGACCACCAACGCGTCTCGCATGGCGCCGAAGGCCCGGGAACTGGTCATGGCGGGCGTGGACGATTTCAACGTCAGCCTCGACGCGGTCGATCCGGAAACGTTCCGCCGCCTCACCCTGCGCGAAATCGCCCCGGTGCTCGATGGTATCGATGCACTGGTCGCCGCGGGAGCCAACGTCAAGCTCAATGCCGTCGTCATCCGTGGCGACAACGAGAAGGACATCGTACCGCTGCTGGAATGGGCCATGGACAGGAAGCTTCCTCTTCGTTACATCGAATACATGCCGCTCGACGCGCCCGGTCACTGGAAGCGCGACGCCGTGGTTTCCGAGGCCGAGATGCTGGCTGCGATCCGCGAGCGCCACGAAGTGGCCACGCAGCCGCGCGGACACGATCCCGCCACGCCTTACCTCGTCGACGGACATTACCCGCTCGGCATCATCTCGACCGTGTCGAATCCGTTCTGCTCAACCTGCGACCGACTCCGGATCACGGCGACGGGCGAACTGTTCACCTGCCTGTTCTCGCCGGTCGGTACGCCGCTCGGCGCGCGCATGCGCGAGGGCATCGCCGACGATGTACTCGCCGAGCAGGTGCGTCGGGCGGTCTGGCTCAAGGACGCGGGATACGCGTCCCGGCCGGGTCCGGTGGACAGGCCATTGACCATGCATGCGATGGGTGGATGAAAACCCTTACTTTCGAACTTTTTGCCAATCTCGAACGCCTGGCGGGTGCGAGCACGTGCCAGGTGGAAGCGCGCGACGACGTACTTACCGTGGCCGACGCACTGGCCCTGCTGGCAAGCGAACGCCCCGAGCTGGCGTCCGCGCTCGATCGTTGCGCCTGCGTCTCGGGAGACAGCATCGTGCGTCGCGCGGACCCCGTGCCGGCCGATGGACGCATTGCGCTACTGCCACCCGTGGCGGGAGGTTGAACATGGAACGTACGGTGCTTTCCCACGATGCGGTGACCGTGGAGCCCCTGCTTGAACTGGATGCCCACCCGGAGTGCGGCGGCCTGGCGCTGTTCGTCGGCACGGTGCGCGATCACCACGAAGGGCGTTCGGTGCGGCATCTGAAATACACCGCCCATGAACCGCTCGCGGCGAAGATCATTCGCGAGGTGGAGGCGGCGACGCGCGAGAAGTATGGCGTGCCCTACGTGCGCGTCGTGCATCGCCTCGGCGATCTGTCGATCGGCGATATCGCGATCGTCTGCGTGGTTCGCGCCCCACACCGGGCGGAAGCCTTCGACGCCTGCCGCTATGCCGTCGATGCCGTGAAGCACGGCGCGCCAATCTGGAAAGAAGAATTCTATACCGACGGCAGCAGCGCCTTCGTCGAAGGATGTTGCATTCGCGACGACCTCGACGAGACGCCGCCGCCGTCGCATCGCCACCACTCGCATACGAGCCACGGATGAAAGACGTCAGCCAGAAGCCGGATTCCCTTCGTGTTGCCCGCGCCACCGCCACCCTGCACGCGCCTGCCCACTGCATCGAGCTGCTACGCAGCGGAGATACCGAGAAAGGCGATCCACTGAAGACGGCGCGCGTCGCTGGCATCCTTGCGGCCAAGCGAACGGATGAACTCATTCCGCTGTGCCACCCCTTGCCGATCCACCGCGCCGAGGTTACCTATGAACTGTCCGACGCATCGGTGCGGGTCATGGCCGAGGTGCAGACGATCGGACCCACGGGTGTCGAGATGGAAGCGTTGACGGCGGCCAGCCTTGCCGCGCTCACGCTCTACGACATGCTCAAGCCGTACTGCGAGCCGGACGAATTGCACATCGAAGACTGTCGCCTGGAGCGAAAGACCGGCGGCAAGTCACACTTCAAGCGGACGTTGTCGGTGGCGCGCAGCGCTGCGGTCGTGGTCCTGTCCGACACCGTGGCCAGTGGGGCAAAGCCCGACACCGCGGGAGCCTGGGTGCGTGACGCCCTCGTCGCGGCCAACTTCGGCCCTGTGGAGTACGCCGTGATCCCCGACGACGCGGCCATACTGGGTGACCTTCTCGGTTCCCTCATCGCTGCCGATACGGCCATGATCATCACCGTGGGCGGGACGGGCCTCGGGCCACACGACATCACCGTCGATACCGTCAAGCCGATGCTCGATGTCGAGATCCCCGGCATCATGGAAACCGCGCGCGCCTTCGGTCAGCAGCGCATGCCGTTCGCCATGCTGTCGCGTGGCGTGGCCGGCTACGTCCGCGACAGCCTGATCCTTACCTTTCCGGGTAGTCGCGGTGGCGCCAGTGAGTCGCTCTCGGCCACGTTGCCCGGGCTCATCCATCTGCTGGAAACCGGCCGTGCCGGCGGGCAACATCCGGGCGGTTACGGCGAGGCGCACTGAGTGGCCTTGCTGCCGATCACGGAAACGTTCGAACTCTATCGGCAGTGGGTAGGCCGCTTGCCGACGCATCGCCTGCCTGTGGAACTCGCCCTCGGTGCGGTGCTGGCCGAAGCGGCCACGGCGCGCATCGCGTTGCCACGTTTCACCCAGAGCGCGGTCGATGGCTACGCCCTCCTTGCCAGCGATGGGCAGATGCAAAGGACGCTGATCGGGACGGCAGCGGCCGGCGATCCTGCCAACGTCATCGTCGGATCGGGGCAGGCCGTTCGGATCCTCACCGGCGGCGTTGTCCCCGAAGGGGCGGATGCCGTGGCGCGCCAGGAAATCGTCGAACGCACGGGCAACGGCATCGTGCTTACCGAGGCGGTGCGAAAGGGTGAAGCCATCCGTTACGAAGGCGAGGAACTCGCGGCCGGCAGCATCATCGCGAACGCCGGGCAGCGAGTGACGGCCGGTCTCGTCGCGGCCTTCGCCATGGCGGGTATTGAAAGTGTCGAGGTTTACCGCCGCCCCCGGGTCGCGGTTCTCGTTACTGGCGATGAAGTCGTGCGCGCGGGTGAGCCCCTGGCGCCCGGCATGGTCTACGACGCCAACGGGCCGCTGCTTCGCGCGTGGTTCGTCGAAAACGGCTATGGCGAGCCGGTGGTGGCCTATGTACGCGACGACGAGATGGCGCTTGAAGAAGCCCTGAGCGCGGCGCTCGACAGTGCCGACCTCATTGTGACCAGCGGTGGCGTCTCCGTCGGCGATCGCGACTTCGTGCCGGCGGTTGCCGATCATCTCGGCGTGCGCAAGGTGTTCTGGAAGGTGGCGCAGAAGCCCGGAAAACCGCTGTGGTTCGGCATGCGCGAGGGCAAGGTGTTGCTCGGCATGCCGGGCAACCCGGCCGCCGTGCTGGTGTGTCTGGCCGTCCATGCGCGTGCCGTGCTTGGTCACCTTGAAGGTGAGACGGCGGATCAGCCCAAATGGCGCCGGGGTGTCCTCGGTGCGCCCGTCGACGCGGATGCGGAGCGCGACCGACTGGTACGGATGCGGCTACGGAACGAGGACGGCGTCGTCATGCTGCAGGCGCTGCCCCATCAGGACTCGCACATGCTGAGCAACCTTGCCTCGGCGCATGCGCTGGTCTGGCTACCCTCTCGCGCGGAGGCTTTCGCCCCCGGCGAGCGGGTCTCGTGGATCCCGATCTGACCTCTTACCAGGCCTTCACGTCGGTCACGACCACGGTGTAGTCCGACATATCCGCCGAGTAGCGAAAGAGACGGCCGAGGTCGAAATCGACGCTCTTGCCCGGCTCGATGTTGGAGGTACCGGCCGGCCAGCCCTGCTTGCTGGCGATGACCTTGCCGGTCGAATCCTTGGCGTCGATGCGAATCTGCGCTGCGGCGGCCTCGGGGCACTTGTTGACGAGGTTGCCCTTCATGCTGAAGCGCGGCTGGCCCGAGCCCTGCTGCACCTTCACGGCGAAGCCGTCGATGGTGAAATCCTTGGCGGCGCAGGCGGCCTGGGCGGACAGCGGAGCGGCGAGAAACAGCGCGGCGGCGATGGCGATCTTCTTCATGGGTGTTACCTGTCGTCGATAGGGAAAGGCTCGCACTTGGTGAGGGCGCGTAACCTTCGTATCGGCAGGTTCAATGTCGACTTTAGGCCGGATTTGTCCCGGGGGCTCAGACGGCCGGGGCGAACAGGTCGCCGATGACGTCGCTCTCGGGCTCGAACCATCGCCTGACTGGCGCAAAGCTCCGCCGGTGGGCGGCGCAAGGGCCGAGCCGGCCCAGGGCATCCAGATGCTCTGGAACGCCGTAGCCCTTGTGCCTGGCGAACCCGTAGCCCGGGTGCTCGGCATCGAGGGCACGCATGTGACGGTCGCGGCTGACCTTGGCGAGGATCGAGGCGGCACTGATCGCCGGCTCGGTGGCGTCGCCGCCAATGACGGCGCGGCCCTCGCAGGGCAGCGTGCGCGGCAGGCGATTGCCGTCGATCAGGGCCATTTGGGGCGCCAGGGAAAGCCCCATCAACGAACGGGTCATGCCCACCATCGTCGCCTGGAAGATGTTTATCCGGTCGATTTCCTCGCGCTCGACAAAGATCACGGTCCAGGCCAGCGCGCGCTCGACGATACGGCCGTAAAGCTTCTCGCGTACGTCCTCGGCAAGCTGTTTGGAGTCGTTGAGGCCGCGGATCGGCCGGATCGGGTCGAGGATGACGGCGGCGACGACCACGGGTCCGGCGAGCGGGCCGCGACCGGCCTCGTCCACGCCGGCGACGATGAGGTCTCGGCTGAGCTGGCTGCTGACATTGCGCTTGCGGGGCATGGGCGCAGCCTAGGCCTGACGCCCGGCGGCCGGCAAGGCGGTGGGGGACATCAGTTCGGCAATGGCGTCAGCGGCGTGGTCAGCCGCGCGGCCCTCGAGGCCGCCGCGCAGCTCCTGGTGCAGGTACTCGAACGCGGCCACCACGGCACCGCGGCGCTCGCTGTCACCCAGTAGCGCCAGGGTGGCATCGGCCAGATTTTCCGTTGTGCAGTCGTCCTGCATGAATTCGGGGACGAGCAGGCGCCGGCCCAACCCGCAGGCACGGGCCAGGATGTTCGGCAGGCTGTAGACGTCGGTCTTGAGCATGCGCAGCGCCTTGGCGATGCGATAGCTGGTGGGCGAGACGCGGTAGCCGACGACCATCGGCCGCTTGGCCAGCATGGCTTCGAGGGTCGCCGTGCCCGAGGCGAGCAGAACGACATCGGCGGCGAGCATGACCTCGTGGGCGTGGCCATCGATCAGCAGGGGGGGTGTGCCCGGGAAGTCCGCCAGCAGGGCTTTTAGTCGCGCATGAACGCGCTCGTTCGCGGCAGGCACCACGATACGCAGGCCCGGCATCGCCATGGCAACGCGCTTGGCCGCCGCGATGAAGATGGCGCCGACACGTTCGATTTCGCTCGGCCGGCTACCGGGTAGTACGGCAAGGACCGGTGCATCCTGTGGCAGGCCGAGCGCGTCACGAGGCGCGGCCCGGTCGGATACCATCGGGAAACGATCGGCGAGGGGGTGACCGACGAAGCGCGCGTCGATGCCGTGCTTCGCGTAGATCGGCGGCTCCATGGGGAACAGGCAGAGCACGCGATCGGCGGACTGGCCAATCTTCTCCGCGCGCTTCTCGCGCCACGCCCATACGGATGGACTGACATAGTGGATCGTGTGCAAGCCGGCAGCCTTGAGCTTGCGCTCAACGCCGAGGTTGAAGTCGGGTGCATCGATACCGACGGTGATGTCGGGGTGCGCTGCCAGAAGCTTGCGAAGAAGCGCCTTGCGCAGGCGCAGCAGGCGCGGGAGGTGCTTGACCACTTCGGCAAAGCCCATGACGGACAGTTCGCGGATGTCGAACCAGGACTCGAAGCCACGCGCCGTCATGCGCGGTCCGCCAATGCCCACGAAGCGCGCGGCGGGAAATCGCTCGCGCAGGGCGTCGATGAGGTCCGCGCCGAGTTGGTCGCCGGAATCCTCGCCAGCGATCAGGGCGATCGTCGGCAGGGCAGGGGAAGGCGGGATCGGCTGCATGACGTCAGCGGGCGAGCGCGCGCTCGCTGCGGTCGAGGAACTCGAGCATCTGGCGCACATCCTCGCTGGTCTCCGCCTGCGCGAGCAGCTGTTCGCGGGCCTCGGCCAGCGGCAGGCCGCCCATGTACAGCGTGCGGTAGGCCCGCTTGATGGCAGCGATGCGGGCGGTGTCGAATCCGCGGCGCTTCAGCCCTTCGCTGTTGATGCCGCGCGGACGACCGCGCGTTTCGTTCGCCATCATCACGAACGGCGGTACATCGGAGCCGACCAGGCAGCCCATGCCGATGAAAGCGTGAGCGCCGACCTTGCAGAACTGATGCACGCCGGAATAGCCCGACATGATCGTCCAGTCGCCGATCTCGGCATGACCGGCGAGTGCGGAGTAGTTCGAGAAAACCACGTTGTTGCCGACCTGGCAGTCGTGTGCGATGTGCACGTAGGCGAGCAGCCAGTTGTCGTTACCGATGCGCGTGACGCCACCGCCGTCGCCCGTACCGCGATTGATCGTGACGAACTCGCGGATGAGGTTGCGGTCGCCGATGACGACTTCGGTGCGTTCACCTTGCCATTTCTTGTCCTGCGGCGGACCACCGATGGAGGCGAACTGAGAGATGCGGTTGTCGCGGCCGATGGTGGTCGGCCCTTCGATCACCACGTGCGGACCGACAGTCGTGCCTTCGCCAATGACAACGTCGGCACCGATGACGCTGAACGCCCCGATGCTGACGTTGTCCGCGATGCGCGCGGATGGATCGATCTGCGCGGTGGGGTGGATCATTTATCGCTCCTGGCGGCGCACATGAGCTCGCAGGACGCGACCGTCTTGCCATCGACCAGAGCCCTGGCCTCGAACAGGCCCATGCCACGAAGGAGACGCTTGAGCGATACCTCCAGGCGGAGCTGGTCGCCCGGCGCGACGACGGCCGAGAAGCGGGCGTTGTCGACCTTCACCAGATAGAACAGCGGGCTGCCGCCCTGGCCTTCGATCTGGCTGGTGAGCTGGGTAAGAAGGCCGGCGGTCTGCGCCATGGCTTCGACGATCAGCACGCCCGGCATGACCGGGTGGCCCGGGAAGTGGCCCTGGAAGAAGGGTTCGTTGATCGTGACGTTCTTGATCGCTGCGATGCTCTTGCCCGGATCGAGTTCGATCACCCGGTCTACCAGCAGGAACGGGTAGCGGTGCGGCAGCAGCCGCTGGATTTGCTCCACATCCACCGGCAGCTTCACGGCAGCATTCGTATCGGTCATTGCCCTTTTTCCTTTTCCAGCGCCGACAGACGGCGCGCGTACTCGTCGAGATGTTTGAAGCGTGCCGCATTGCGCCGCCACTGGCGGTTGTCCTGCAGCGGTGTGCCGGATGAATATTCGCCCGGTTCCCTGATCGATGCGGTGACCAGGCTTTTCGCCGTGATGGTAACCCGGTCGGCCAGTTCGAGGTGGCCGAGGACCCCGGCGTTGCCACCGATGAGGCAGTAGCGACCGATTTTCGCGCTACCGGCGACGGCGGAGCAGCCCGCCATGGCCGTATGGGCGCCGATGTGCACGTTGTGCGCAATCTGGATCTGGTTGTCGAGGCGGACATCCTCCTCGAGCACGGTATCGTCGAGCGCACCGCGGTCGATGGTGGTGTTGGCGCCGATTTCGCAATCGTCGCCGATGCGCACGCCACCCAGCTGGGGCAGTTTCACCCAATGGTCGCGGTCGAAGGCCAGGCCGAAGCCGTCGGAGCCGATGACGGCGCCCGGGTGAACCAGTACTCGCTTGCCGAGCGTGACACGGATGACCAGGGTCACCCGGCCCACCAGTCGCGAGTTTGCACCGACCACGCACCCCGGCCCGATGGCGCAATGAGGTCCAAGGATGGCGCCTTCCTCGATCACGGCACCTTCGTCCACGACGCAGCACGGGCCGACGCTGGCCGTGGGGTGCACGCGCGCGGACGGTGAAACGACGGCGCTGGGATGGATGCCACGCGGTGCGGCGGCGACACGCTCGAACAGTGCGGCGATTTTCGCGTAGGCGACGTAGGGATCCTTCGCGACGAGTGCCGCACCCTTGCGCAGGGCAAGAGCCTCCTCGGTGAGCACGACGATGCCGGCCTGTGATTCGGCCAGTTGCGAGGTGTACTTCGGATTCGACAGGAAAGTGAACTGAGATGCGGTGGCTGCGGACAAGGTGCCGACGCCATCCACGACCGTGGCGGGATCGCCGTGGGCTTCGAGGCCGAAACGTTCAGCCAGCTCGGCCAGGGTGTATTGCGGATTTCCGCTCACGGGGCACTCCATAAAAAAGGGGTGGTGGGCCGGAGCCGCACCACCCCTCGATTCTAGCGACTTGTAAGCCTTAGAGCTGGCTGCCGAAGGTGAACTGAATACGCTCGACAAAGCGGCCGTCGTCGGACTGCTTACGGAACGGCACGGCGAAGTTGATGATCAGCGGACCGATCGGCGCCTGCCACTGCAGCGAGAGACCCGTCGAAGCGCGCAGGTCGCTGGCCTTGAATGCCGAGTACGACGAATACACGTTGCCGACGTCGACGAACCAGGATACGCGAGCGGTGTTGATGTCCTTCAGGAAGGGCAGCGGCAGGAACATCTGCGCCGTGCCGAGGGTCTTGAAGGCGCCACCGACCGGCTGGCCATAGCTGTAGTAGCCGTTGCAATTGCCGTTCTTGTCGGGCTTGCCGCCCACGTTCGTGCTGGTGCCATCGCAGAGACGGGGACCCAGGGTGTTGTCCTGGAAACCACGGACGTCACGAACACCACCGGCGTAGTAGTTCTCCCAGAACGGGAAGGCAACCTTTTCGCCCTTGGAGTAGATCAGGGTCGGGTTGTTCGGGTCGTTCGGGTTGTAGGCGTAACCATCGTGGTCGTACGTCTGGCCATAGGTCTTGCCGTAGCCGACCTGACCGTCGAGATAGAGCACGAAGCCCTTGCCGATCGGCCAATAGTGGTTGGCTTCGCCGAAGATCTTGTAGTACTGCACGGTGGAACCGGGCAGTGCGCCGTCGACCGACAGCGTCAGCTGGCCGCCGCGGGTCGGGGCCCAATAGCTGTTACGTGTGTCGTGCGTAAAGCCCAGGCTCGATGTCCACGAGTGGATCGTCTTGTTACCGACGGCATTCTGGTACGCCACCAGCTGGGCTGGCGTGTACACGGAAGTGTTGATCAGGTTCGAGCTGACGCCGAGGCTGGTGGTCAGCGAATCGAAGTCGGAGATCGGGATCGACAGCGTCGTCTGGAACGATTTGGTGCTGTACGTGTAGTTCGCCAGGTCGGTGTCGCCGTAATCCAGCTTGCTGTAGCCGACGTTGTAGCCGATCTGCACGCCTGAATCGGTGAGGTACGGATTCGTGTAGCTCGCATTGATGCGCTTGTAGTACGTGCTGGTTTCCGCGCCGATGGAGAAGCGGTCACCCGTACCCAGGAAGTTGTTCTGCGAGATCGAGGCCGACAGGATGATGCCCGAGTACTGCGAGTAGCCCACGCCGAACATCAGCGAACCCGCCGACTGTTCCTCGACCTTCGCGGTCAGGTCGACCTGGTCGACGGTACCCGGCACGAGCGCCTTGTCGATGTCGACGGTCTTGAAGTAACCGAGGCGCTGCAGGCGCGTCTTCGAGCGGTCGATCGCACCCTGCGAGTACCAGGCGCCCTCGAGCTGGCGCATTTCACGACGCAGGACCTCGTCTTCCGTGCGGGTATTGCCCTGGAAGACCACGCGGCGCACGTAAACGCGCTTGCCCGGCTCGATGAAGAGCGTGAGGTCGGCGGTGCGCTTGTCCTTGTCCAGCTTCGGCACCGGCGTCACCTTGGCGAAGGCGTAGCCGATGTTGGCGAGGATGGCCTTGATCGCGTCGGTGCTGGCCTCGATGGCGGCACGGTTGAAGGTGTCGCCCTTGTGGATGTACACCAGCTTGCGCAGGGTGTCTTCCGGCAGGATCAGCTCACCGAGCAGATGGACGTCGGAGACGGTGTAGACCTCGCCTTCCTTGACGCTCGCGTCGATGTACATCGCGCGCTTGTCCGGGCTGATCGCCACCTGGGTGGAGTCGACACCGAAGTCGGCGTAGCCGCGATTCATGTAGTAGTTGCTGAGCTTCTCCAGATCGCCGGAGAGCTTTTCGCGGGAGTACTGGTCGTCCTTGGAATACCAGGACAGCCAGTTGGACGTGTTCGATTCGAAGCCATCGCGGATGGCCTTGTCGGTGAAGGCCTTGTTGCCGACGACGTTGATCTCCTTGATCTTCGCCGCCTTGCCTTCGCGGATTTCGATGTCGATGGCCACGCGATTACGGTCCAGCGGCGTGACGTGCGGGATGACCGACACGTTGTACTTGCCGCGGTTGTAATACTGGCGGATGAGTTCCTGCTGGACGCGGTCGAGGGAGAGGCGGTCGAAGGTTTCACCTTCGGACAGACCGATCTCCTTCAGACCCTTGCGCAGGTCGTCTTCCTTGATGTCCTTGTTGCCGCGAAGCGTGAGCTTGGCGATGGCCGGACGCTCGGTGACCTTGATCACCAGAATGTCGCCCTGGCGTTCAATTTCCACGTCGCTGAAGAATTTTGTCTGGTACAGGGCGCGAATGGCGGCCTGGGCTTTCTCGTCGGTCAAGGACTCGCCCTTCTCGATCGGCAGATAGCTCAGCACCGTGCCCTGGGCAATGCGGGTGAGACCGTCGATACGGATATCGGAGACGACGAACGGCTCAAAAGCAAGCGCATTGGCAGACAGGGAGGCGAGCAGGATCAGGGCGGCGATACGCTTCATCGTCGATTCCGTTGAGTTAAGACCAGAAGCCGGCGGACGAGGCCGGCGACCGAATAGGAGCACGCGCAGGGCTCATGCCCGGCGTCGTCTGGCCATGGACGCGCGAGCGCCCAGGGCCGGGGTAATACGGATGCCTCGTCACGAGACGATCATTCGCTGGATGTCGTTGAAAAACGCCAGCCCCATCAGCGTGAACAGCAGGGCAAGCCCGACGTACTGGCCGGCGATCATGGTGCGTTCGCTGACCGGGCTGCCTTTGACCAACTCGATAAGGTAATACAGCAGGTGTCCACCGTCCAAGACCGGGATGGGCAACAGGTTAAGGATGGCCAGGCTCAGCGACACCAGACCGAGGAAGTTCAGGAACCACCCCAGGCCGCGGTTGGCCGAATCGTTGGCGACCTGGGCAATGCCGATGACGCCGGACAGGTTCTTGGTCGAAGCCTGCCCCGAGAGCATCTTGCCGATCAGGTTGAAGGTGGAGACGGTGCCGTTCCAGGTCGTCTGCAGCGATTCGCTGAAGGCGCGGACCGGACCGTAGCGTAGGGTGGCGGTCTCCGGTGCCCTGGCGCTGATGCCGATCATCCAGCGGGTCGGCTCGCCGCGCTCGGACTTCTTCTGGGCGGTGATGTCGAGCGTCTGCCTGGCGCCGGCGCGCTCGATGACCACGGCGAGCGTCGGCGAGATCACTGCCTGCTCGGGGACCAGCTTGGTGAAGGTGTCGAAGTCCGCGACCGGCTTGCCGTTGACACTGACGATGCGATCACCCGGGTGGATGCCGGCCAGGGCGGCGGGGTCGCCGGGCATGACATCGCCGACGAGTGGCGGGGTCTGCAGGGTCAGACCCAGTTGGCCGACTTTCTTGGCGATGTCACTTTCGCCTGCAAGCTTCTGCAGCGGAAGGACGACATCGCGCTCAGCGCCGTCCGTGCCTCGCACGCGGACCGGCATGGGATCGCTGCCGAGCATGCCGTTGTAGAGGACTTCAAACGCGTCACTTCCGGTCGCGACAGGGGAGCCGTTCATGGCGATCAGGCGGTCGCCGGGACGGATGCCGGCCTGTGCAGCGATGGTGCCGGTCGCCGCGTTGACGATGGGCGCCACGTCGGGCTTGCCGATCATGTACATCGCCCAGAAGGCGGCGACGGTAAAAATGAGGTTGAAGGCCGGACCGGCCGCAACGATGGCGATCCGCTTCCAGACCGACTTGCCGGTGAACTCCTGGCCGCGCTCGGAGGGATCGACCTCGCCTTCGCGGGCGTCGAGCATCTTTACGTAGCCGCCCAGCGGGATGGCCGCCACCTGGTACTCGGTGCCGTCCTTTGCCACGCGGCGCCACAGCGGGCGGCCAAAGCCGACCGAGAAGCGGAGTACGCGCACGCCGCAGCGGCGCGCGACCCAGTAATGGCCGAATTCGTGGAAGGTCACCAGCACGCCAAGCGTGACCAGTAGCCAGAACACGGAACCTAGGAAGGGGCTCATCGGAGAGGGAGGGTCTCGAAAAAAAAGTCGTTGGGTAGAGCGAGTTTAGCAGTAAGCGCGGTGCAGAACGTCCCGCGCCGACCGCCTGGCGGCAGCGTCGCGCTCTACAAGGGTCTGGACATCGACCACGGGTTCGGCCGGCAGTTCCTCAAGAACCCGTTCGACGAGTTCGGCGATGCCCAGGAACGGCAGGGTCCCGGCAAGGAACGCACCCACGGCAATTTCGTTGGCCGCGTTCAGGATCGTGGTGGCATCGCCACCCGCCCGCAGCGCCTGGAAGGCCAGCGCGAGGCAGCGAAAGGTATCGGTGTCGGGCTTTTCGAAGTCCAGCCGGGCATGTGCGGCCAGATCCAGCGGGGCGACCCCGGCGTCGATGCGCTCGGGCCACGCCAGCGCGCAGGAGATGGCCGTGCGCATATCCGGATTGCCAAGCTGGGCCAGCATGGATCCGTCGATGTAGTCGACCATCGAGTGGATCAGGCTCTGCGGATGGACCACGACCTCGATGCGGTCGACCGGCGCGGCGAACAGATGGTGTGCCTCGATGACTTCGAGTCCCTTGTTCATCAGCGTGGCCGAGTCGACCGAGATTTTCCGGCCCATCGACCACTTCGGATGGGCGCAGGCTTCGTCGGGGGTGATCGTGCCGAGATCGGCGCGCGTGCGGCCGCGGAACGGCCCACCGGAGGCGGTCAGCACCAGGCGCCGAACCCCGGCCCGGGCGAGATCGGGTCGGCCGCCGGGCAGGCACTGGAAGATCGCGTTGTGTTCGGAATCGACCGGAAAGAGCTCGCCACCGCCCTGCCGCAGGGCCTCGAGCAGCAAGGCGCCGCCCATGACGACGGATTCCTTGTTTGCCAGCAGGAGGCGCTTGCCGGCGCGCGCGACAGCGAAGGTCGAGTCGAGCCCGGCCGCGCCGACGATGGCAGCCACCACGGTGTCGCATAGCGGGCCGGCCGCTGCGGCCGTGACGGCGTCAGCGCCCGAGGCGACATCGCAACGCACGCCGGCGGCGGCAAGTCGACGGACGAGGTCGGCCTCCATGCCCGGGTCGGCAACGATCGCGAGGTCGGGGCGAAAGCGTTCGCACAGCGCCGCCAATGCCTCGCTGCTCTGGTTGGCCACGAGCACGCTGGCGCGGAAACGGTCGGGGTGGCGGGCGATGACATCGAGCGTGCTGCCGCCGATGGAACCGGTGGCACCGAGGACCGCAACCTGACGAATAGCCATGGCTACAGGCCCAGCAACATTTTGCCCGCCGCGAAGACCGGCAGGGCGGCGAACACGCTGTCGAGGCGGTCGAGCAGGCCGCCGTGCCCCGGGAACAGGCTACCGGAGTCCTTTACGGCTGCATGGCGCTTCATCAGGCTCTCGAACAGGTCGCCGACCACGGAAAAACCGACGGTCACCACGCCGAGGACGGCGAGCCCGACAAGCTGCGAGGTCTCGCGCACGCCGATCAGGTAGCCGCCCAGCACCGTGATGAACGAACCGGCGACGATGGCGCCGTAGACACCGGCCCAGGTCTTTCCCGGGCTGATGCGCGGCGCCAGTTTGCGCCGACCGAAATAGCGGCCGCTGAAATAGGCGCCGGTATCGGCGAACCAGACGATGACCAGCCCCAGGAGCGTCCACCAGTGGCCGTGATCGCTTGCGTGCATCGCCATGGCCGCGGCCAGGGTCGGTACGATGACCAGGACGCCCACGCCCAGCTTGAGCATGCGGTTTTCGGCGTTGGGAGCGGCGGCGAAAGTGAAATTACGCAACCAGAAGCAGCAGCCGATCCACCAGGCCACGCCGGCGAGGGTCAGTGCGGTGAGCAGCCCCGGCGTCCACACGAGAAGGAGGGCGAGCAGCATGGCGGCGGCGACGGCCGCGACGATGCCCTGGCCGACCGCGGTGCGGCTTCCGGCGAGCTGGCTCCACTCCCAGGCGGCTCCCACGAAGACGATCGCGATGAGTGCCGCGAAGAAGCCGGTAGGCGGCAGGAGGATCAGCGCCAGGACGACCGGAATGAGGACGGCGGCAGTGAGGATACGTTGCTTGAGCATGAGTTTCCGGCGTTAACCCGTGGCGACCTGCTCACCGGTGCGGCCGTAGCGGCGCTCGCGGCGGGCATAGTCGTCGAGAGCCTCGGAGAGGCAGGCCTGGTCGACGTCGGGCCACAGGGTGTCGGTGAAATAGAGCTCGGCATAGGCAAGCTGCCAGAGCAGGAAGTTGCTGACCCGGTGCTCACCGCCCGTGCGGATGAACAGGTCGAGCGGCGGTTGATCGGCGAGACAGGTGTAACGATGGAGTCGCGCTTCGTCCAGTTCGGCCGCGGCGAATTCACCCCGGGCAATCGCTTCCATGGCGAGGCGCGCGGCGTTGGCGATGTCCCAGCGGCCGCCGTAATTCACGGCGACGTTCATGTTCAGGGCAGTGTTGCCGGACGTGCGGTCCATGGCACCCAGCATGCGCGCGCGCAGTTCGGGAGCGAACGCGTCGAGGTCGCCGACGAAGCGGATGCGGACACCGTTGGTGTGCAGCTCGTCGACTTCCTTGTCGATCGCCTTGAGAAACAGTTCCATAAGCGCCGAGACCTCGGTCGCCGGGCGATTCCAGTTCTCGCTGGAGAAGGCGAACAGCGTAAGCGACGCGATACCCCGGCGCAGGCAGAACTCGACCGCTTCCTTGACCGCCTTCTGGCCGGCGTGATGGCCGAACGTGCGCGGACGCAGCCGTTGCTTCGCCCAGCGACCGTTTCCGTCCATGACGATGGCCAGGTGACGGGGAACCCGTGCGTCGGGCTTGGCTGCCATGGCGGCTGATCCGATGGCGCGTCAGAGCGCCATCAGCTCCTTTTCCTTTTCCTTGACGACGTCGTCCACTTCCTTCACGAACTTGTCCGTGAGGGTCTGGATGTCGGCGTCGGCGCGCTTCTGGTCGTCTTCCGTAACGGTCTTGTCCTTGAGCAGCTTGGCCACGTGCTGGACGGCGTCGCGACGAACGTTGCGGATGGCGATCTTGGCAGCCTCGCCTTCCTTCGACACGGTCTTGGCGAGCTCCCTGCGGCGCTCCTCGGTCGGGGGCGGAAAGTTGAGGCGGATGTCCATGCCCATGGTCGTCGGCGTGATGCCCAGATCGGATGCCATGATGGCCTTCTCGATCGGTCCGACCATCGCCTTGTCGAACGGCTTGATGGACAGCGAGCGGGCATCCGGCGTGGACACGTTGGCCACCTGGGACAGCGGCGTCGGGGTGCCGTAATAGGGCACGACGATATTGTCGAGGATGGACGCATTCGCGCGACCGGTGCGAATCGTCTTCAGGTCGTGCTTGAGAGACTCGATGCTCTTGCCCATGCGGGTCTGGGCATCGGCTTTGATGTCGTTGATCATGGGCGGGATTCCGGTGGATCAGGTCAGCAGACGAGTATAGCAGCGCGGGCCGCACGGCCGTGCCGCAGCGCGCCAAGGGCCTCCGGGAGGCCCGTCAGGCTCAGCCCGCGTCGACGAGCGTACCGACCTGCTCACCCTTCATGATCTTCATGAGGTTGCCGGGCTGGGTCATGTCGTAGATACGCAGGGGCAGCTTGTTTTCGCGGCACAACGCAATCGCCGCGGTGTCCATCACTTCGAGGCGGCGCTCGATCACCTGGTTGTAGGTGAGGTGGTCGTAGCGGGTGGCGGTCGGGTCACGCTTCGGATCGGCCGAATAGATGCCGTCCACCTTGGTGGCCTTGAGCAACAGATCGGCGCCGACTTCCACGGCACGCAGGGCGGCGGCGGAGTCGGTGGTGAAGAAGGGGTTGCCGATGCCGGCGGCGAACAGCGCGACGCGGCCCTTTTCGAGGTGGCGGATGGCGCGACGACGGATGAAGTCTTCGCAGACTTCGTTGATCTTGATAGCGCTCATGGTGCGTGCTTCGCCACCGAGCTTTTCGATGGCGTCCTGCATGGCCAGAGCGTTCATGACGGTCGCCAGCATGCCCATGTGGTCGCCGGTGACGCGATCCATCCCGGCGGCGGCCAGACCCGCGCCACGGAAGATGTTGCCGCCTCCGATAACGACGCCGATCTGCGCGCCGGCGTCACGCACTTCGAGAATTTCCTTGGCCAGCCCACCGATCACCTTGGGATCGATGCCGTAGTCCTCTGCTCCCATAAGGGCTTCACCGGAGAGCTTGAGCAGGATGCGGCGGTTCTTCAGCGGGGTGCTCATGGGGAATCTCCAGTTTGTGTGGGGCAAAACGGGCTTAGTTTAACGCGCACAGCGTTGTTACAGCTATGTGAATAAACAAATGTAGGAGCCGATTCATCGGCGAAAGGCCGGTCGCTACGCGCCCGATGTAACCAGCGGCGTTCGCCGCGGCGGGCGCGGACGTAGCGGCGCAGAGCCTTCGGTGCCCACCCTCGCTGCTCAGACACGTCCTCCGCGTTTCGTACCGGAAAGTCCGCTGCGCGGCCCGTGTTCTTATTGGCCTGCGGCCGCTCCACTTGTGCGGAACTCGCCTCGAGGGTGGGCACCGAAGACTCTTCCCATCCCTGAGGTTCGTGCGGGCCGAGCCGACGAGGCAACGCCGCTCCGGCTGACGGCTCGTCGGCATCGCCAAACGGTCGACCCCAGCGCCGAGATCGTCCGCGAGTCAGCGCAGCGGCGAGGAAAACGCTCGCCGCGCCGGAAATGACGTATCTGCACGACCGCCGTAATGGTCCGCTTGGGCGGCCACACCCACGCCAACGGCTCTCCTTTCCGCTGACCGTATCGTCGTGAGAGACCTTGGTGTCCACCCTCGAGGCGAGTTCCGCACAAGTGGAGCGGCCGTAGGCCAATAAGAACAGGGGCCGCGGAGCGGCCTTTCCTTCTCGAACGCGGAGGACGTGTCTGAGCAGCGAGGGTGGGCACCAAGGTCTCCCCGCGAGACGCCCAAGTGTAGAGAGCGATGGCGGAGCCGGGCCCCGCGAAGCCGAAGGCGAGCCGTCTGCGAGGTGCGAGACCCGGCCCGAAAGCCGAGCGCCCGGGCCTTGGTGATCCACGATGAGCCAAAAAAAGAGCCGCGATTGCTCGCGGCTCTTTCGGGTGCTGCCAGGAGGAAAGGCTTACGCCAGGCCAGCCTGCTTCATGACTTCGGCGGCGAAGTCGTCGACGACCTTCTCGATGCCTTCGCCGACGGCCAGGCGCTGCACCGTGACGATCTCGGCGCCAGCCTTCTTGAGGGCTTCGGCGACGGTGATGTCACCGTCCAGCACGTACGGCTGGCCGACCAGGGTCGCTTCGGCGAGGATCTTGTTGATCTTGCCGGTGACGATCTTGTCGAGGATGTCGGCCGGCTTGGCCTTTTCCTTCTCCGACATCTGGCTCAGCGCGATGTCCTTTTCCTTCTCGACGTAGTCGGCCGGAACGTCTTCGACCTTGATGAACTTGGGGTTCATCGCGGCGACGTGCATGGCGATGCCCTTGGCCAGCTCGTCCGAGCCGCCCTTGAGCGCGACGAGCACGCCGATGCGGCCGCTGTGCGAGTAGGCGCCGATCGGGCCGTCGTTCTCGACCTTGGCCATGCGGCGGACTTCGAACTTCTCGCCGATGGTCAGGGTGAGCGTCTTGGCGCCTTCTTCGACCGTACCGTCGCCCAGCTTGGCGGCGTTCAGTGCGGCGATGTCGGCCACACCGGACTCGAGGGCGACGTTAGCGACGTCCTTGGTGAACTGGATGAACTGTTCGTTGCGCGAGGAGAAGTCGGTTTCGCTGTTGACTTCGACCAGGACGGCCTTGCCGGACTTCTGCGCGACGGCGATGAGGCCTTCGGCAGCGACGCGGTCGGCCTTCTTGTCAGCCTTGGCCAGGCCATTCTTGCGCAGCCATTCCATCGCCGCTTCGATGTCGCCGTTGTTTTCGACGAGTGCCTTCTTGCACTCCATCATGCCGACGCTGGAACGCTCGCGCAGTTCCTTGACGAGGCTTGCGGTGATCTCAGCCATGGTAATTCCTCAATATTTTGATAAGCGCCGCGGCGGAGGTGCCGCGGCGCCAGATGAAACGGAAGAGCTCGACAGGGTGGGGCGCTTACGCGCGGCCACGACCACCGTCACGGCCGCCTTCGCGACGCGGAGCACCCTTCTTGTCCGGGGCGCCACGACGATCGCCACGCGGGGCGTTGTCCTTCGCGACCGGGTTGCCTTCTTCGTCGAGTTCGACGAACTCGTTGGCGTCGCCACGAGCGGCATTCGGCGAAGCGGCCTTGCCTTCGAGGATCGAGTCGGCAGCGGCGCGGGCGTACAGCTGGATCGCGCGGATGGCGTCGTCGTTACCCGGGATGGCGTAGTCGACGAGGGCCGGGTCGTAGTTGGTATCGACGACGGCGACGACCGGGATGCCGAGCTTGCGGGCTTCCTGGACGGCGATGTCTTCGTGACCGATGTCGATGATGAACAGGGCGTCCGGCAGACGATTCATGTCCTTGATGCCGCCCAGCGAGTTCTGCAGCTTGTCGCGCTCACGGCGACGGGCCAGCACTTCGTGCTTGACCAGCTTCTCGAACGAACCGTCGGTTTCGGCGGCTTCGAGTTCCTTCAGGCGGGCAACCGACTGCTTGACCGTGCGGAAGTTGGTCAGCATGCCACCGAGCCAACGGGCGGTGACGAACGGCTGGCCAGCGCGTGCAGCTTCTTCGGCCAGCGACTCACGGGCGGAGCGCTTGGTGCCGACGAAGAGGACGGTGCCACCCTTCTGGGCCAGGCCCGAGAGGAAATGCATCGCGTCGGTGAAGAGCGGAAGCGTCTTCTCGAGGTTGATGATGTGGATCTTGCCGCGGGCGCCGAAGATGTACGGAGCCATCTTGGGGTTCCAGTAACGGGTCTGGTGGCCGAAATGGACGCCGGCTTCCAGCATCTCGCGCATGGTGACTTGTGCCATGGAATTACTCCTGGGCGAACCGCTTCGAGCGGTTCTAGGGGGGTTGGGACCTCCACGCATCCCCGGCTTCGACCCGGCCCTGTCGGGCCAGGCACCCCGAAGGCGGTGCCGATGCGTGTGTGGCGTTAAAAGCGACGGCTAGGTAGGGGCCACGGGGGCCCCATACGGTTACAATCGCGCTTCGTATCGCCGCCGTGGCCACGTTTGTGTGGCTTCGCCGGACAGCAAAACTCGCTAATTGTAGCCTCCAGAGCCGCCCGGCCGCAAGCCGAGGGTGGAATTCCGGCAGGGGCGCCGCCACCTGAGGTGGCAGGCCCAATCCCCTGAGGGCGAAAGGAAAAGAGAGAACCATCATGGCCGTCGTACCGAAGACCCCCGAAGAGATCCAGCACATGCGCGAGGCCGGCCGCCTGGCCGCCGAGGTGCTCGCGATGCTCGTGCCCCACGTCAAACCCGGTGTCACCACCGAAGAACTGGACCGCCTCGCCCACGATCACATCGTGAATGTGCAGAAGGCGATCCCCGCCAACGTGGGCTACCGGGGCTTCCCGAAGACCGTGTGCACGTCGGTCAACCATGTGATCTGCCACGGTATTCCGACCGAAACCAAGGTCCTGAAGGACGGCGACATCGTCAATATCGACGTCACCGTGATCAAGGACGGCTGGCACGGCGACACCAGCCGCATGTATTTCGTCGGCACGCCGAGCGTGCTGGCCAAGCGCCTGGTCGACACGACGTTCGAGGCGATGATGCAGGGCATCCGCGCCGTGAAGCCGGGTGCCACCCTGGGCGATGTCGGCGCCGCCATCCAGAAGCACGCCGAAGCGGCAGGTTTCTCGGTTGTCCGCGAGTACTGCGGCCACGGCATCGGCAAGGTCTACCACGACGAGCCACAGGTGCTTCATTACGGCCGTAACGGCACCGGCATGGAGCTCAAGCCGGGCATGACCTTCACCATCGAGCCGATGATCAACGCCGGCAAGCCGCAGACCAAGTCGCTGCCCGATGGCTGGACGGTCGTTACCAAGGACCACTCCCTGTCGGCCCAGTGGGAGCACACCATCGCCGTGACCGACGATGGCTTCGAGATCCTGACCCCCTGGCCGGACGCCGCCTGACGCTCAACCACAGAAAGGGCTCCGACGTGACGCTTCCGCCGCTTCCACGCCTGCCCGCCGTCGTACCGCGCTCGGGTGTATCGCCCGAAGCGCGGCGCTCGCTCCGCCAGCTGCTGGGCGATGTGGACCGGTCGCTTACCGTCGCCTTCCGCGAAGGTGAAGACGCCTCGGCGCTCGCTCGACGCCGGTCGGAGATCGTCGATCGCATCGTCGTCCACGCCTGGGGCGCCTGCCTCGGTGACATGGCCGCCGGTGCGCTGTTTGCCGTAGGGGGGTTCGGACGGGGCATGCTGTTTCCCGCGTCGGATGTCGATCTGCTGGCGCTCGTCGCCGAAACCTCGCCCGCGCTGCACCGCGCCCTCGAGAGCTTCTTTGGCTGCCTGTGGGACATCGGACTGAAGCCGGGGCACGCCGTGCGTACCGTGGAACAGTGCCGCGAGCTTGCCGCCAGCGATGCCAGCGTGTTCACCAGCCTTCTCGACGCGCGACGCCTTGCCGGCTGGCCCATCCTGGCCGAAAGCCTGCGCGGCATCCTCGACGATCCGGCCCTGTGGCCCCCGCGCCAGTACCTCGCCGCGCGTCTTGCCGAGCGCGACGCCCGCCACGCCCGTTACGACGACACGGCGCAGAACCTCGAGCCCAACCTCAAGGACGGTCCGGGTGGGCTGCGCACGCTCGATGCCTTGCGCTGGCTTGGCCGGCGCCTGGCCGATGCCCCGGATTTCGATGACATGGTGGCCGAAGGGCTGCTCGAGCCGGTCGAAGCGACCAAGCTGGTGCGTGCCGAGGAAACCCTCCGACGCTACCGCTATGCCCTGCACCTCGAGGCGGGGAGGGCGGAAGAGCGGCTGCTGTTCGACTACCAGCGCGGGCTGGCCATGCGCCTGGGTTTCGAGGACGAACACGCGAAGAACCTCGGCGTCGAACAGTTCATGCAGGGCTACTACCGCGCGGCCACGCAGATCGAGCGCTCCGGCACGCAGCTGGTCGAGCGCTTCGAGGAGATGCTCGACCCCGCGACGGAAGCTTTGCCAGTGGGCACGGACTACGTTCGCCACGGATCGCGCATCTCGCTACGCAATCCGCAGCTCTTCGTGCGCCGTCCGGCGTCGCTGGTGGAGATCTTCATCGCGCGGCTCGACGAGCCGGGCATCACCGGCTTTACTGCCGAAACCATGCGGCGCATCCAGCATGCCGTTTCGTTGCATGGCGAATCGCTGGCCGATGACCCGCAGGTACTCAGCGCTTTCCTGGCTCTGCTGCGGCGTGGTGCACCCGCCGTGGAGGCCTTGTGGCGGATGAATCGCCACGGCTTGCTTGCCGCTATCCTGCCGGCGTTCGGCAAGGTGGTCGGTCGGATGCAGTACGACCTGTTCCATGTGTACACCGTGGACGAACATACGCTACGAGTCCTGCGCAACGTGGCGCGTTTCGCCGATCCGGCCGCACGGCGTGATTTCCCCATTGCCTGCGAAATCTGGCCACACGTCGAAAAGCCGGAGCTGATGCTCCTGGCAGCACTGTTCCACGACATCGCGAAAGGCCGTGGCGGGGATCATTCGACGCTCGGTGAGGAAGATGCGCGCGCCTTTTGCGCGCGCCTTGGCCTGCCGGCGGACGAGACCGATCTGGTCGCCTGGCTGGTTCGTCACCACCTGCTGATGAGCACCACGGCACAGCGCCAGGACATCACCGATCCCGATGTCGTGCATCGTTTCGGCGGCACCGTGGGTGACTGGGAACACCTGGATCACCTTTACCTGCTGACGATCGCCGACATCATTGGCACCAGTCCCAAACTATGGAACGCCTGGAAAGACCGCCTTCTCGCCGATCTGTACACCTCCACGCGCTTCGCCCTGCGCAGCGATCTCACGCCGCCCGCCCACGCAGGCATGCGCTTGCGCGAGACGCGTGAGCGTGCACTCGCCATGTTGGTCGCGGAGCACGTGGCCGCCGACGACATCGCCAGCGTATGGTCGGAGTTTCCGGACCTCAGCTTCCTGCGTCACCGACCCGAACAGATCGCATGGCAGACGGCGGCCATCCTGCGAACCCGCGGTGCCACGCCGCTGGTTGAGGTCCATCCGTTCTCCGTGCGCGGCAGCACGGAACTCTTCATCTACACGCCTGACCGCGATGGCCTGTTCGCCACGGTGACGGCCATGCTCGACCGCCTGCGGTTCTCGGTCGTCGAGGCCCGTATCCTCGTTTCCAGTACGGGCAAGGCGCTGGATACGTTCCTGTTGCTCGAGTCGGACTCGCAGGCGCCCGCCTCGTTGCAGCGCGCCGAGGAACTGCGCTCGCGCATGCTGCGCGCACTCGATCAGGCGGCGGGCCAGAGCCCGCCGAAACGCAGTCTTTCGCGTCACCTGCGTCACTTCCAGATGACGCCGCGCATCGAGTTCGTCGATGCCGGCGAACGCACGCAGCTTGCCCTGGTGTGCACCGATCGGCCTGGCTTGCTCGCCGCGGTTGCCCAGGCGCTGGCCGAAGCCGAGGTGCGCGTGCATGATGCGCGTATTGCGACGTTCGGTGAGCGTGTCGAAGATTTCTTCCAACTGACCGATCGCAGCAACGCGCCGCTGTCTCCGCAACGCCGTGAGATCCTGCGCGACTGCCTGCTTCGTCACATCGGTTTCGAAAACCCCAGGAACATCTTGAATGCAGATGCAAACGCTTGAGTCCCTCATCGACGACGCCTTCGAACGTCGTGCCGACCTCAACCAGAATGAAATCGAAGGCAGCCTCCGCGAGGCGGTCGACCAGGTGCTCAACCTGCTCGAATCCGGCGAGCGCCGTGTCGCCGAGCCGGACGGCAAGGGCGGCTGGACGGTCAATGCCTGGCTGAAGAAAGCCGTTCTGCTGTATTTCCGCATGAACGGTAATCGCGTGATGGATGGCGGCCCCTCGAGCGCGTTCGACAAAGTCCCGCTGCGTTTCGCCGACGGCGACGCGACGGAGTATGCCAACCTCGGCGCACGCATCGTGCCGGGCGCGCTGGTCCGCCGTGGCGCGCATATCGCCAAAGACGCCGTGCTGATGCCGAGCTATACCAACATCGGCGCTTACGTCGGTGCGGGTAGCATGGTCGATACCTGGGCGACGGTGGGCTCCTGTGCGCAGATCGGCGCCGGTGTGCATCTCAGTGGCGGCGTCGGCATCGGCGGTGTACTCGAGCCGCTGCAGGCGAACCCGACGATCATCGAAGACAACTGCTTCATCGGCGCACGTTCCGAAGTGGTCGAGGGCGTCGTTGTGGAGAAGGGATCGGTGATCGGCATGGGCGTGTTCCTCGGCCAGTCGACCCGTATCTACAACCGCGCCACCGGCGAAGTCAGCTACGGCCGCGTTCCTGCCGGAAGCGTCGTTGTCGCCGGCAGCCTGCCGGCAAAGGACGGCAGCCACAGCCTCTACGCCGCGATCATCGTCAAGCAGGTCGACGAAAAGACCCGCTCGAAGACCGGTATCAACGAACTCCTGCGCAGCGGCGAGTGAGCATGACGGTCACGCTCTATGGCCTGCCCAACTGCGACACCTGCAAGAAGGCGCGCAACTGGCTGACGCGCTTCGAGGTGGTCCACGAGTTCGTCGATTACCGGGCAAACCCGGTGCCGTCGGCGACGCTGAAAGTGTGGGCGGAGAAGCTCGGCGGTTGGGAGAAGCTGGTCAACAAGGCATCCACGACGTGGCGCACCCTGTTGCCGCAGCGCAAGGATCCGCGCAGCGATCCCGAGTGGACGCTGTTGCTGAAGGAGTATCCGGCGCTGATCAAGCGACCGGTGGTGGTCGACGGCGACGAGGTTTCCGTCGGCTTCACTGACAACGCGTTCAAGAAACGCTTCGGCAAGTAAGGCAAGCGAGCCCATGTCCTCCGTCATCGATCTCACCCGTGATCTCATCCGTCGACGCTCGGTAACGCCGGAGGATGCCGGCTGCCTGCCGCTGATCGCGGATCGTCTTTCGGCCGTGGGCTTTCGCATCGAGCACCTTCGCTTTGGCGATGTCGACAATCTTTGGGCCACCCATGGCGCTGGCGGGACGGTTCTCGCTTTCCTTGGCCACACCGATGTGGTGCCGACCGGACCAGAGGAGAACTGGACGTCGCCACCGTTCGAACCGGCCGAGCGCAATGGTCTGCTTTACGGTCGTGGCGCGGCCGACATGAAGGGCTCCGTGGCGGCCATGGTCGTGGCGCTGGAGCGATTCGTTGTCAGCCATCCGGATCATCCCGGTACGGTGGGTCTCTTGCTGACCAGCGATGAGGAAGGTGTCGCGCTGCACGGCGTTCGCGAGGTGGTCGATCACTTCACGAAGATCGGCCAGCGAATCGATGCCTGTGTGGTCGGCGAACCGTCGGCCAGGGAAAGGCTTGGCGACCTCATTCGCGTCGGGCGTCGAGGTTCGCTTTCGGGCACCCTGACCGTACACGGTGTCCAGGGCCACGTGGCCTATCCGGACAAGGCGAAGAACCCGATCCACAGCTTCGCGCCCGCGCTGGCGGCGTTGGCAGCGGAGCGTTGGGACGAAGGCAATGCCGACTTTCCTCCCACGTCGTTCCAGGTCTCCAACATCAACGCGGGAACGGGCGCGAACAACGTCATTCCTGGCGAGCTGGTGGCGCTGATCAATTTTCGTTTCTCTACCGCCAGTACAGCGGACGACCTGCGCGAGCGCGCCGAGGCAATTTTGCGCGCGCATGACGTGGCATTCTCGATCGACTGGCACCTGTCGGGGCACCCTTTCCTGGCCACGCCGGGTGGCCGCCTGCGCGAGGTCGTCGTGGGCGTCTGCCGCGACTTATGCGGGATCGATCCGGAACAGAGTACCGGCGGCGGCACGTCCGATGGCCGCTTCATCGCACCGATGGGCGCCGAGGTGATCGAATTAGGCCCGGTGAACGCGACGATCCACAAGGTGGACGAGTGCGTGTCGGTCGCCGACCTCGAGCGTTTGCCCGACCTGTACGAAGCGATCTGCCAGCGCATGCTGGGCTGATCGCCGACAACTATCGGCGCATGTCGCCGATAGTTAGACGCGTGCGCAACCGTGAAGCTCTCCGGGCTCGATAACGGGCGGACGTAGGGATACGAACATGAGAGCTTATGCGCGCACCGTCCTCGCGATGCTGGCGGCTGCTGGCACGTGCGCGTCGGCAGCGGCCGTGACGCGAGACGAGACCAGCGTTGCCGGATTGACGATCCTGACCGTGGCCGACGACGACAATCGGGTCGAGGTCGAATCGAAGATCGAGGCGTGGCTCGACGACGGCAAGCGGATTGCCCTGGCCGGTTCCGCGTCGTTGCTTCGCTTGCTCCGGCCGAACGGCGTGTACGCGTGGCCGACAAGCAACACCATCGTGCTCGATCCGGGTTCGGGCCTGGGTATCTTCGGCTTCGATGCCACCGATGCGACTCAGCGCCTCGCCGTGCTGCGTGCCTGGACCTGGGCCGAGCGTGCACAGGTGAGCGACGTAACGCGACCCATCCGGTCGGCGGAGGCAACGCGACGTTCGTTCGATGTCAGCTTCGACCTTTCAGCGGCATCGCCTTCCTCCGTTTGCCGCGCATTCCGCAGGAAGCTGGCCGCGACCCTGTTCAGTCAAGGGTTGCCCACAAGCGATGAGCTGCGCCCCTTCGCGATCGAGGTCCGACGCTGGTGCCAGTACGGCAACCTCTCGATGCACCTCGCCGCAGCACCGAAATTTACCATCTTCCCGTTTCGCGGCACCGACGAGCCCCGGCTGAGTCTCGTCACCGAATGGGCGCTCTTGCGTAACGACGATCCGATCGAACCGGGCGGAACGAGCTTCGTGTTCTGGGCCAAAACCATCGGCGAGGGCGGTGGCAGCGGTTTCGGGCGGCGATCCGGTACGGAAGGCTATTTCGACGCGGATCAGGGCGGATTACGGCGCTTGCTCGATGCGTCGATCCATAGTGGCTGGGGACCGATTGAATACGACGGCGTCGCGTCCGCCTGGCCCGTGAACTCATCGTTCCCCGGTACCGAGAAAACACAATTGTTCCTGTGCGATCGGCCCGGCGGCCCGGACCTTTTCGGCTGTCCGCAGCGGCCGACGCTACGTTCCCTTTATCCGGCCGATTCCATCGATGGCGTCGTGACGGTGTCGCGGGCCGAGCGCTTCATCGTCGGTGGCAACGCCCAGGCCGGCGTCTCCGTCGACTCGACGGGGAAGATCACGCCGAACATGAGTTTCAGCCTGAACCTGGTACAGGCGACGACGGACACCGCGCAGTCGGAAATGCGTCTGGTGCAGACGCGGACCAATGCAGACACGACGTACTACCGGACCACGCGATGGACGCCCGATGTACCGGCCATCTACCAGTGGATCAATGCGCGCGGTCACCGGGGTAGCCTCGCCCAGGCCACGCCGCTCGCCGCCACGCTGAATCCGCAGTACGAGGTCGTCTGGGAGTTTCCATTGCGGGGTAATGAAGGGCGCCGGTTGTCGTACAACATGATTTACGAAGCGGGTTGGAACACGTGCTTCAACGGCCCCAACTGTGCCACCCATGTACAGCCCTCGGATCGCACCCTGCAGGCAAAGGCACGGGTGGGCTGGAAGGACCGCCTCAGGCTCACGGTTCCCTACGACTGAAGGGATCAGTGCGCCTTCGGAAACACCGCGATCATGCCCGCGTACGGCTTGGTCATGAACGCCGGCGCGCCCGCATAGCCGTCGTCCGGTGTGAAGGCCTGGGAGATTGTGCCGTCGAGGAACAGGGCATCCCGGCAGCCGATCTCGTCGCGGAACAGGCGCGCGAAACTGTGGAAGTTCACCGGCGCACGGCTGACCACGAACACCACTTCATGCGGTGTCCTGGCACAAACGCCGCTGCGCCATTTCATGCTGTCCGAACCGTTGTCGAACTGCGGGTTGATCTCGCCGTCGATGACCAGCATGGGACCGGACTGGGTTGCCCAGCGTGCCTTGCGTCCGGCGTCGCGAAACCCTTCGCTGGTGTGGATGTCGGCGGTGCCATCGTCGTAGACGGCGAACACGCCGTTGGGCAACAGCGAAAAGTTGCCTGACCGCGGGTTGCCGTGGATCAGATTCAACGGGACCAGTGCCTTGCCGTTCTCGACATACAGGCCGAGCGGTTTGAACTCGCGATCGTAGATGCCCGCGTTGGTGGCGAACGACAGCGGTCTACCCTTGCCCGCGGTCCAGGTCCTCAGCGCGTCAATCGTGCCGAAAGGCTGGTCGGTGTCCGGATTACGCCAGTGAAGCTCGATGTCTTCACGGCGCGTGTCGACGGTCACCGCGAAATAGGACTGGCTGTCGAAGACCAGGTCGCGGCTATCTACGGCGTCCGCTGGCGCAACGCAACCCATGGCGGTGGCTGCCAGGGTCGTCGCGATGGCGATGCGGGCCAGAAAGGGGCGGGTCATGCGGGAAAGCTGGGGGTGGGGCATCCGTCGATGTTCGCCGGGTCGCACTGGCCTTGCAAGGGGCGAAACGCCGCCTTCGCACGGTGAGGGGGTAAACTCCCGGGTTTTCCCCCCCTGCTGTCATCGCCATGCCCTATACGCCCATTGTCGCCACGCTCGGCTATGTCATGTCGCCAGACGGCCAGCGCGTACTCATGATTCACCGTAATGCCCGCCATGACGATCAGCATCTGGGCAAGTACAACGGCCTCGGCGGAAAAATGGAGCCGGGCGAGGACATCGCCGCGTGCATGCGTCGCGAGATCATGGAAGAGGCCGGCATCGAATGCCTCGAGATGCGCCTGCGTGGCACGTTGAACTGGCCAGGCTTCGGCAAGAACGGCGAGGACTGGCTAGGCTTTATCTTCATCATCGACCGCTACTCCGGAACGCCGTTCGAGTCGAACCCTGAAGGCAAGCTGGAATGGGTGCCGGTGAGTGGGCTCGATGCCTTGCCGATGTGGGAAGGCGACCGCCACTTCCTGCCGCTGGTGTTCGACGCCGACCCCCGGCCGTTTCACGGGGTGATGCCGTACAAGGACGGGCGCATGGTTTCTTGGGGCGTGACGCGGCTTTAAGAGCATCGCCGCTGAAGCGGCTCCCACGCAGCGCGGCTATTTGTGGGAGCCGATTCATCGGCGATGGCCCCGGCAGGGGCCACCAGCCATGCCTCAACCCGTGGTTTCGATCCGCTCCACACGACGCAGCCCACGCGGCAACACCCCGCCACGCGTCGCACGGCTACCGCCGTACTCGACAAGGTCGGCCCACTTCAGCGTCAGCTTGCGCTGCCCCGCGTAAAGCGTGATTTCACCCTTGCCCTCGGTGACCACCGCAACACCGACCACGCGTTCTTCGCCCGATGCCAGCTTGGCCTTGGGAATCTCGATGAGCTTGTTGCCCTTGCCCTTTTCGAGTTCCGGCAGCTCGGCTACCGAGAACATGAGCAAGTGGCCTTCGCCAGTGACCACCACGATACGGTCGCGCGACGGGTCGGCGGAGATCGTCGGCGCCAGCACGCGGGCGCCATCACTGAGGGAGATGATTTGCTTGCCGGCCTTCTGCCGACCCGTCAGCGCTTCGAAGCGGGTGACGAAGCCGTAGCCGAAGTCGGTCGCCAGCACGATGCGGGTGTCGTTGTCCGCGGTGACGAGGGCATCGAAGCGCGCGCCCGCGGGCGGGCTGAAGCGGCCCGTCAATGGTTCGCCGTTGCCTCGTGCAGAGGGCAGCGTATGTGCCGGCGTCGCATAGGCGCGGCCGGTGGAATCGATGAAGGCGACCTGTTGCGTCGTACGCGCACGGGAGATCGCCAGCAGGCTGTCACCATCGCGGTAAGACAGGGCCTCGCCGTCGATGTCGTGCCCCTTGCCGGCGCGCACCCAGCCCTTCTGCGACAAGACCACGGTGACCGGCTCCGAAGCGACCAGCGCGCTTTCGTCCAGCGCCTGAGCCACGCTGCGCTCGATCAGCGGCGAGCGGCGCTCGTCGCCGTACTTCTCGGCGTCGCTGCGCAGCTCTTCCTTGATCAGGCTTTTCAGCTTGGCCGGCGACTTCAGCAGCACGCTGATACGCGCGCGCTCTTCCTCGAGCTTGCTGCTCTCTTCATTGATCTTCATCTCCTCGAGGCGCGCCAGCTGACGCAGCTTGGTCTCGAGGATGTAATCGGCCTGCTCTTCATCGAGACGGAACCGCGAGATAAGCACCGGCTTCGGCTCTTCCTCGGTACGGACGATCCGAATCACCTCGTCCAGATTGAGGTAGGCGATGCGCAGTGCGTCGAGCAGGTGCAGGCGGCGCTCCACCCGGCCCAGGCGATGAGTCAGGCGGCGGGTGACGGTGTCGGTGCGGAAACGCAGCCACTCCGTCAGGACCATCTTGAGGTCCTTCACCTGCGGCCGTCCGTCCAGGCCGATCATGTTCATGTTGACGCGGAAGCTCTTCTCGAGATCCGTCGTGGCGAACAGGTGCTGCATCATCTCGTCCGCATCGACGCGGTTCGAGCGCGGCACGAGCACCAGCCGGATCGGGTTCTCGTGATCCGATTCGTCGCGCAGGTCTTCGATCATCGGCAACTTCTTCGCGCGCATCTGCGCGGCGATCTGCTCGAGGATCTTCGACGGCGATACCTGGTGCGGCAGCGCGGTAATGATGATGTTGCCTTCGTCGCGCTCGTAAATGGCGCGGGCGCGGACCGAGCCGCCACCGTTCTGGTACATGGCCAGGAGCTCGCGGCGCGGCGTGATGATCTCAGCCAGCGTGGGGTAATCCGGGCCCTGGACGTGCTCGCAGAGATCGGCGATCGTCGCGTCCGGGTCGTCCAGCAGGCGAATGCAGGCGCTCGCGACTTCACGCAGGTTATGCGGCGGGATATCGGTGGCCATGCCCACGGCAATGCCCATCGAGCCATTCAGGAGCACGTGGGGCACGCGCGACGGCAGCCAGGAGGGCTCGTCCATCGTGCCGTCGAAGTTCGGCACCCAGTCTACGGTGCCGTGCTGGAGCTCAGACAGGAGCACCTCGGCGATCGGGGTCAGACGCGATTCCGTGTAGCGCATCGCCGCGAAGCTCTTCGGATCGTCCGGCGAGCCGAAGTTGCCGTGGCCGTCGACCAGCGGGTAGCGGTACGAGAAGGGCTGGGCCATCAGCACCATGGCTTCGTAGCAAGCCGAGTCGCCGTGTGGGTGGAACTTGCCGATCACGTCGCCGATGGTGCGCGCCGATTTCTTCGGCTTGGCGCTGGCCGAAAGGGCCAGTTCGCTCATCGCGTAGATGATCCGGCGCTGGACCGGCTTGAGCCCGTCACCCACGAAGGGCAGGGCGCGGTCCAGCACCACGTACATGGAATAGTCGAGGTACGCCCGCTCGGCGTAGTCCTTGAGCGGGATCTGTTCGTAATTGGCTTGCAGATTCATGGGCTTGGCTGTCCGGCTGGCGCGCTAAGGCGCGTCGTTAACCGGGTGATGTTGCCAGAAACCCGTCTCACAGGTGTAGACCCGTAGACAAATGTAGGAGCCGATTCATCGGCGAAAAGCCAACGAAGCGGTGATGCCGGGCCCATGTACCTCAGCGCAAAGGCTTCCCCGCGTCCACATCCTTCAAAAACCCAATCAGCCCCGTGAAATAGGTCTGCTGATCGTCATACATGGCCATATGGCCGCCCTTGGGGCACAAAAGGAACCGGGCGTTCGGCATTTTCTTCGCCATCGCCTCCATGTATTTCGGGTCCATGGTGTCGTACTGCGCGCCGATCACCAGGGTGGGAACCTTGATGTTCTTCAGGTCCTTGCTACGGTCCCAGTGCAGCAGCTTGCCGCTTGCGCCCAGTTCGCTCGGGCCCTGCATGGACACGTAGATCTGTTCATTGATGTGGGCGAACGCGCGCTGCACCGGCTCCGGCCACTGGTCGGCCGGCATGCGCAGGATGTGCTGCTCGTAGTGCATGGGCATGAGGATCGCCATGTACTCCGGGTCGTCCGTCTTCTTCGCCGCCTCGAGGCGCTTGACCTCGGCGAGCTTCTTCTGGTCCATCGCCGGCATCAGCACCTTGTTCGCGTACTGGTTGTAGGCGGGGATGCTGTCGACCATGTTCGAGATGATCAGGCCCTTGAGATGCTGCGGGTACTTCAGCGCGTACTCGATCGCGAGCACGCCGCCCCACGAGTGGCCAAGCAGGTAGAAATTGTCCTTATCGAGGTGCAGGGCCTGGCGCACCTGCTCGACTTCGTCGACGAAGCGCGGTATCTCCCACAACGATTCGTCGGTGGGCTTGTCGCTGAAGGCCGAGCCCAGCTGGTCGTAGTAGTAATACTCGACGCTCGCGCCGGGAAAGTAGCTGTCGAAGGCCTCGAAGTACTCGTGCGTCGCGCCGGGGCCACCATGCAGGAGCAGCACCTTGATGGTCGGGTTGTTGCCGACCCGCTTGGTCCAGACGCGGAATTTGCCCTTGGGGGTGTCGATCGTGATCATCTTCACGCCACCCGACAGGATGTCGTCGTGACCGGCGTGATCGAAGTACGAATTCGGTGGGGTCTCGGCAGGCGCGGCGTACGCGCAGGCGGCGACGAGCGCCAGAAGAAGGGTGGCAAGCAGACGGCGCATCTCGTTGTCCCACAGGGTGTTGGCGCCGACTATCGCTGGCGGCGGGCCTGCTGACAAGTCGTAACGCGAAATAGCTCAAAGGGTGAAGTTCGCCTCGACCGGGAAATGGTCGGACGGATACCGGCCGTCTTTCGACGTGGTCACGGTCTGCACCGACGTGGCCTCCACGCCGCGATAGAGAATCCAGTCGATCCGCTTCGTGGGTTTGCCGGTGAAGTCGTGGAACGTGTCTTCCGGGCCCTCCCGCTTCGGTGAGGCGGACCACGCGTCCTTCAGTGCAGCCGTGAGCGCGGCATGCGCCTCGCTCTCAGGTCCGGTATTGAAGTCGCCGGTGATGATGACGGGGACGCCGGCGGGCAACTTCCCGATCCACGCGGCCATTTCATGGGCGCTTCGTGAGCGAGCATCTTCATCCTGATCGCGGTACGGATAGTGCGTGTCGAGCAGGTAGAAGCGCTTGTGGTCGGAGAGTCGCTCGAACAGCGCCCAGTTCACCATGCGTGGAAAGATGTTGCCCCAGGTGATGCTCGCGACCTTATCCGGAGTGTCGGAAAGCCAATAGTCGCCACTCTCGACCAGCTTGAGGCGGTCCTTCCGGTAAAAGATGCCCATGTGTTCGTCGGCGTGGCCGCCGAAGCGATCGCGGCCGAACCAGGTGTATTCCGGAAGGCGGGCGACTGTGTCGTCGCCTTGCTCTCTCGCCAGCTCCTGGGTGCCTATCACGTCCGGATGAAGCTGCCGGATGGTATCGGCGAACAGGTCCCGTCGTGCCTCCCAGCGGTTCGGTCCATCCTTTCCCGTGATGGTGCGGACGTTAAAGGACATCACCCTGAGTTCGTCGGCGACGACTGGCTGGGCGATGGCGGTGGTGAGCGCCGCAAAGAGGGCGAATCGGGACATCCGGATCATGCGTGGAGGATTCCTGGAGAGGGGGAATCACCCGAATATATCGACGTAACGAGATCAATTCCGTTACCTGAGTCCCGCCTGCGAGCGACACCATGTCGCGCCCCGGATCGTCCGGGGTGGCATCCACGGGTGCGGCCAATCGGTCAGAATGGGGCGATCTTACGCAGCTGCGGAGCCGACATGAACCATCCTGAGCCAGATACGCCTCGTTCCGGCGCCAACGGTCGTCGGGTTGCGCTCGTGGTGATCCTGGTCGCATTCGTGGCCTCGGCGACCACGGCCATGCTGGCGTTCACGGCATCCCACCGGGCGCGGACGGCGGACGCCACGGCACAAGCGGCGGACATCGCTGACCTGCGTGCGACGCTTGCAGAATGGCAGGCGCAGGTGACTGAAGCGCAGCGTGCGGGGCATGACGAAGCGCCGCAGCGCCTGGGTGTACTCAAGGCGCGAGCAGCGGCCCTGACGACGTGGAAGCCGCGGACACCCTGTGGTCAGCAAGCCCGGGAGCAGCTTCGTGTGGCGATGGATGCGCGAGTTCGGCGTATCGACGGGATGCTTGCCGGAAAGGCTGCAGGCCTGGATAGGGTCGATGAGCAGGCAAGTCTGGAAGGCGCACTTCACCAGTGTGAGGTAGAGCCAGGGCGTGACGTGAACATCTGAAGGGCGACCGCTGGCGCAGCTTTGGCAGGCGTCTCCATGGGGCCAAGGTGGACATAGCCTGAAAACGCCTTAAAGATTCCCCAAAGGACGGCTAGCACGGCGACGCCGCCGAACACGCCGCTTTTCCAGCGGACCAGACTCTCGACCTTTCCTTCCAGGGTCTCTACCTTCTCCCTGATCGACTCGGTCGTGGTCGTCAGGTGCTTGACGTCGACCTTCAGCTCGGTCAAGCCGATCTTCAGATCGGTCACGCCGCGTTGCACCTCCAGAAGCATGCTCATCGCGACGTCACCGCTGAGGGATTGGGTGGATCCCTTCGGCTGAGCCACGTCGTTCTTCGGCGTTTCGATATGTATGGCGGGCATGCGGGGTACCTCTTATTTCTTGGTGCGTGGGCATCTGTTCAATTGGACGATCGGCTTACTCGAAGAACCGGACCAGGGTCTTTGCGCCGCCTTCGGCGAGCCAGACAAACAGCCCGCAGCAGCCCGCTGTGACGGCAGCGCTCGTCGTTCCTACGCTCTTCCATGAAGGAAGACGCTCAAGCTGCGCTTCGAACCGAATGAGCTGACTGTCAGCTCCGCGCTGGCGGCTTTCTTGCCGGTCAAACCTTTCCTCGGCTCGATCAACTCGTTCGTCGGTCCGATCAAGCCGCTCTTCGACTCCGGTGAGGCGCGCTCCGATTGCTACCGTCTGAACCTTCAGATCGACGATGTCCTCGCTGACTTTGTCGAGGCGTTTGTCCACGTTATCGAAACGCCTGTCCATGTTGTCCAGACGCTTGTCCATCTCGCCCAGACGCTTGTCCATGCTGTCCAGGCGTCCGTCCATCATCTGGAGCCTTCCGTCGATGCTTCTGAGCAGGGTCTCGATAGTCACCGGATCATCCTTCCTGAGTTCTGCTTTGGTAACGTCAGCGTAGCGGTGCGGATAGTCACCTGAATTGAGAATCGCGACCGATTTCGAAGCATTAGTCGTCGGGTTGAGAATTGTCATGGGAGCTCTCCGCAAGGGCCGATCAAGATTGGCCCGCAGAGGGTAGGGCGTCTGTAGCTCTCGCTCGCACGAAGAGGTCGGACGTTGCTGTGGAAACGTCAGAATGCCATGGGCCTGCGTGGAAGGATCGAGCATCTCTCGAATGAACGCGACCAACCGTGCATCGGAATGATTCAGACGAGTGCATCAAAAAATATGGTCGTTGCCCTACAGACAGCTTCAAGTTGTTTTGATGCGGTCTTTCCGTTACCTGTGTCGTCGCTGTCGAAGCCTCGCAGGCAACCACCTGATGAACGAGGTTACCGAGTGGCTTCAATATGCACGTAGCCTCACACGGCTACTCGCCGACTTCATCCATGAGTCCGAAACGGTGGATTGCCAGCGCGTGGCACATGGTCTCGAGGCCATTGGCGCGCTAACGCACATGAGCGTGCAGTGCACAGCGCAGGCGCACGCGCGCATGTGCTGGGAGCAGAGGGCGAACTAACGTGTGCCGTTGGTAGCGTCGGCCCGAACCGTTGCCGGAAATGAGCCGGTATGGCTGACCTGGAACGTCGGAAGACGGTGTATAAGTCGCATGCCGGCTGCGAGCTTGGGCTGAAACACTACTCATCATCTCAGGGCGGCAAGATGCTCACCCCATCGACGCAACGTCAAACGGGAAAAAAACAGCAAGTGCAGGCCCCGATACAGCGTGCCCTGTCGATGCATGCCGCCGAGCTAACCGCTACACCACCCGCGCTGCATTACGCGCCCCGCGCGATACAACGCGTACCTGCTGCCGGATCAGCAAAGGCGCTCCCGTCCGGCTTGCGCGCCGGCATCGAATCGCTCTCCAGGATGGACATGAGTGCGGTGCGCGTGCATTACGCCTCGCCCTTGCCCGCGCAATTGGGCGCGCTGGCCTACGCGCAAGGCAATCACATCCATCTCGCCCGCGGCGAGGAGCGACATTTGCCGCATGAAGCCTGGCATATCGTTCAACAGCGCCAGGGGCGCGTAAAGCCGACACTGCAAGATCAGGGCGTGCCGATCAACGACGATGCTGCGTTGGAGCGCGAAGCCGACACCAAGGGCGCGCACGCCGCACAACGTAAGCAGGCGGATTGGCGTACGGAAACGACCGCCGGTTCGCAGGCGCAGTCGGGCGTCGTGCAGCGCTACCTTATTGTCGACGACGTGGATCACACACGTGACGTAAAAGTCGGAGGGCGCGATCTCAATGCTCGTGTGCAAGCGGTCAAGCGCAATATGGAAGGTGCCGTGGGGCCGCTGCGTTTCGCCGCCCGGACCTTGGAGAACACCGCCTTCCGGTTCATACAGGCGGACGACCGTGGTCTGGTGACCCGGCAGATCAGGAAATGGATCGAGGACAAACGGGGCGTCGGCAGCCCCGATAGCCGGAACGCGCAATTCGGGCGCAAGAATCAATCGCGTTCGTATGCGAATTATCACGATCTGGCGCTGGCGATCTACGGATGGGTCTCGTCGAAAGAGGGGCGGCGTGAGGAAAAGCTGCTCGCCAAAGAGGTCTATGCCAGCCCGATTGCGGAAGCGCATATTGACACCTTGCTTGGGAAGATAAGCGCCTGGATCGCTACCAGGCCGGGGCACGCAGCCATCACCGCCGATCTGGCCAGTGTGACGCCGCAGGGCACGACCTGGGCTGATTACGCCGATTGGTTCAACCATGTGCAGGCTGCGGACAAGCGCCCGATAGCGGCGAGCTTTCATCCCGTGTTGCAAGCCCCGGGTCGGTATTCCATGCGCGACAAGATTGCGACCTTCCACGACGTGATGAATTACTTCGTGCGCGGGAAGGGCACGCACGGTGCGGGCATGCTCGATCTAGGCGCGGCGGGTGGCCTGGTGGACTTCGATACATTCCAGACCACGACCCTGTTAGGAAGGGTTGCCCATGCACGCCCACGCAACACGTTCCTTGTGCGAGATCGGCTTGGGTTCGCTCCGGTAGGGCTCGCCGACGTAGGGGTCTCGACGGAGGAGCAGCATCCCGGCTTTATCTACGCGCGCAGCCACCAGATTCCCATGTGGGCGCGCCATTCTTTCACGGCCGCGCGCATGATGCGCCTGGCGGAACAGGCCGGTGCCACGCATGAAGAATTGACCGCGGCCGCTTATTCGATCACGGCGTTCTGGCGCAAGGATTACGATCATCGCTCGCTGCCCTATCACACCTTGCACGAAGTCATGGATTTCAGGCCGCATTTCGGGCTCCTGACGGGTCCTGCTTATCCGTACAATCCGCTAACCCGTTATGCAGACGCGCGCACCTTCCTCGATCCGCTCCCACGGCTGATGGCGCGGCTGACTTTGGTCGCGAACTCCGCGAACTGGAACAACCGGGCCAGGCTCCACCGGAACGATGCGGCGCCGGATTCCATCATTGCGATCCGCGCCGAGCTAGGCACGGCGCATACGAACGTAGATAAGTTGTTGGCGATCAAGAACGAGATCGCGGGCAAGACTGGTTTCAGTTTGACGCGGACGAGCCAAGCCAGACGTTTCTACACCATCCTGGCGCACATACCGGACAACGTGAGCCTTTACCAGGCCGCCGGCACCACCTCGGCAGTCAATTCGCAGATCGCGATACGGCTCAGTCTGGTGTTGCGCGAGTTGAACGCATTCAACCCTTGAGTCGTTGCATGCGGGGAGCATGAACGAAGAGGCCACCGCACGGGTGGCCTAAGTCACTGAATAAATGGTGGCTCGGGACGGAATCGAACCGCCGACACGGGGATTTTCAATCCCCTGCTCTACCAACTGAGCTACCGAGCCACAGATGCCTGCAACGAGTGTTGCGGCGAGTGGAGCCGCGTATTAAATCCGTTGCGGGCGTCGGCGTCAAGCCTCTCGTTCGGGTGGAACGTAGCCGGCGGGCTGTACCACGTCGCCGCCGAAGAAGTACTTCTCCATTTCGCCGCTCAGAAAGCCGCGGGTCTTCGGATCGAGCGGGGACAGGCGCATCTCGTTGATCAGCATGGTCTGGTGGCTGAGCCACTGCGCCCAGGCCTCCTTGGAGACGTTCTCGTAAATGCGCTTGCCGAGGTCACCGGGCCAGGGGGCGAAGTCGAGGCCTTCGGCGTCACGGCCGAGCTTTACGCAATGAACCATGCGCGTCATGGGGATATCTCCGGAAGGTTGTTCAGCAGCGTGCGCACCGGGGCGGGCAGGCCGAGCGAGGCGATTTCGTCCCGGTCGCACCAGCGCTGGTCGGGGCGGTCGGCCACGGCGGTAAGCGGGGCCGCATGGTCGAACAGGATGGGCGAAACGTCCAGCCGGTAGTGGCTGAAAACGTGGGTGAAGGCGGGCAGGGGATCGGCATCGCGAATGCGTGCGAGCCGCGATGCGACCATGCCGGCGGCCGACACGTCGTCCGCTTCAGGCAGGCTCCAAAGGCCCGACCAGACGCCCTGCGCACCGCGCTTCTCAAGCAGGATGCGACCACGGGCGTCGCGCAGAAGCAGCATCGACAGCGCGCGCGTCGGGATCTTCTTGCCCGGCTTCGCGGTGGGGAGCGTTGCCGTCAGTCCGTCGCGCAGCGCAACGCAACGGGCGGCCTGCGGGCATAGCGGACACAGCGGCTTGCTGCGCACGCACACCGTGGCGCCGAGGTCCATGATCGCCTGCGTGAAGTCCGCCGTGCGCGTGGCCGGTGTGTGTTCGTCCGCAAACGCCCACAAACGTTTTTCAACGGCGCTTTCACCGGGGTGGCCGGGAACGCCGTGGTAACGCGTCAGCACGCGCTTGACGTTGCCGTCCAGGATCGGGAAGCGCAGCCCATAGGCCTGCGCGAGGATCGCGCCGGCCGTCGAGCGACCAATACCCGGTAACGCCAGCAAGGCATCGATGTCGCGCGGCAACGCTCCGCCGTGGCGCTCGACGCACAACTGCGCGGCACGATGCAGGAAGCGCGCGCGGCGGTAGTAACCAAGACCGGACCACAGCGCCAGCACAGCGTCTTCGTCGGCTTCGGCCAGGGCAGCGAGCGTGGGCAGCCGGTCCACGAAGCGTTGGAAGTAACCGATGACAGTGACCACCTGGGTCTGCTGCAACATGATCTCCGACAGCCACACCCGGTACGCGTCGCGCGGGTGCTGCCAGGGAAGATCCTTGCGGCCGTGATGGTCGTACCAGCGCAACAATTCGGTGGCGAACGTGTTCATGGCGCACCCGCCGGCGCAGCGGCTGTCGAGGTCGCGGCCGGCGCCGTCGAGCCGGGAACGGACCGCACTCGCAAGCCCTTGACATGCACACTGCCGATATCGACCTGGGCGGCGTCGATCGTGCCCTCCACGGGTGGCAGCGTCGGTGGCTGTCCCGCTTGCATGCCCGACCACCAGTCGGCCATCGCCAGTGGCGGCAGGTGCAGATCGGCATGATCCTGGGCGCCGTCGATCTTCAGCCCTATCGATAGAGGATCCTGCTGGTTCGCGGGCGTCACGCCGAGGACCACGTCATACGGCGCAGCCTCGGTGCGCGTCACCCGTCCGGCCATCGAGGCGCCGACATCGGCGCCGCCGCGCCACGTGGCATCGCCGTGCAGCTTCGCGCCGAAGTGGTTCTTGCTACCGGCATCGATGTCGAGATCGCCGAGCGTGAGCACGCCGTGGGCGAGCGACGGCGTGGTCGCGATAGCAAGCGAATACGGTGTTTCGTCCGCCGTGCTCGCATCGAGCGCCAGCGTGAACCGATGATTGTTGGCGAGACGACCGGCATCGATGTCGACATTGGAAAGCAGGAGGCGGTTACCGCGCAGCAAGGTGCTTCGCGACACGCGGAATCCGGCGTCGATTTCAGGCAGGATCGCGCCAGCGGTCGAGGGACGTGGGGGCAGTGTGTCGAGATACGCGGAGACGGCGTCGATATCGATGCGCGCGCCTTCTACCTCGAGTCGGGAGATCGTTGCCTCGCCACCCAGAAGGGTGCGCCATGGGAGGACCAGCTTCCCGCGCGCCGCGACGATCAGTGGCGTGTTACCGCCGTTGCCGTGCAGGGTGATGCCGTCCAGTTCCAGCGAGGGCTTTGGCCACAGGGTGGGGCTGGCCGGATTTGCCAGCGTGAGCTCGAGGCCGGAGGCGCGCGCACGAGACTGCAAGAGTGCCGTGAAGCGCTCCGGCTGCAGCACCACATACATGGCGATCAGGGCCGCGACGATAAGCGCGGCGACGATGCCGGCGATGGCGAGGAGGCCGATGCGCAGTCGACGGTTCATGGCCGCGACGCTTGCGATCCGGCGCTCACTCAGCCACCGAGGCTCGCCGGCAACAGCCCGTCGACAAAGGCTTCGGCATCGAAAATACGGAGGTCGGTGGCTGTCTCGCCGAGTCCCACATAGCGGATCGGCAAGTTGAATTCACGGGCCAGTGCGAAGACCACGCCACCCTTGGCGGTGCCGTCGAGCTTGGTCACGACCAGTCCGGTAACGCCCGCGGTCTCGCGGAACTGACGGAGCTGGCTGATGGCGTTCTGCCCTGTCGTGCCGTCGATCACCATGAGCACTTCGTGCGGCGCGGCGGCGTCGAGCTTCTTCATCACACGCCCGATCTTGCCGAGCTCGTCCATCAGGCCACCCTGCGTGTGCAGGCGGCCCGCCGTATCGGCGATGAGCACCTGCGTGCCGCGCGAGCGGGCAGCCTGGAGTGCATCGAAGATGACACTGGCGGAGTCCGCGTCCTGGCCCTGGGATACGACGGGTACCTTGTTGCGTTCGCCCCAGGTCTTGAGCTGCTCGACGGCGGCGGCGCGGAACGTGTCGCCCGCAGCCAGCATTACGCTGCGACCTTCGTCCGAATAGCGACGGGCCAGCTTGCCGATGGTCGTGGTCTTGCCCACGCCGTTGATGCCGACGGTGAGGATCACGAAGGGGCTGGATGTGGTTACGTCCAGCGGTTTTTCTACCGGCTTGAGCAAGGCCACGAGCTCACGGCGCAAGGCTTTCAGCAGATCCCCGGCGTCGGCGAATTCGCGCTTGTGCATGCGCTTGCGCAGGTCTTCGACCAGGTTGCTGCTGGCTTCCACGCCTACATCGGCGGTGATCAGGGTGGTTTCGAGCTCGTCGAGCAGGTCGTCGTCGAGCTTGGGATGACGGACGAAGAGCGTGGTCAGACTTTTGGCGAAGCCGCTTCCGGAAAGACGTTCGCGCCAGCTCCGCTTCGCCGGCTGAGCGGCTTCGACAATCGAGGCTTCCTCGACATCGGGCTCGACTTCCGGGGCCTCGGGCTCAGGCAGCACGGTTTCGGCGAGGGCCTCGGAGACTGCCGGGCCAGCGTCGATCGAGGCGGCGTCGGCAACCTTCTCCGCGCGCTCGTCAGGTGGCGCGACGTCGGGCGTCGCGATGGGTTCGACGGGCTTCTTCTTCCAGAACTTGAGCATTGCGCCAACGATTCAAAGACAATAGGCGAATGCTAGCACTCCCGCCCTCACTGGCCGCTGAGCGATGAGCGCGTCAGGCCGCGTCCGCATCATCGGCGGAACCCTGCGCAACTCGCGCCTGGATGTCCCCGACCTGCCGGGACTCCGGCCCACGGCCGATCGCGTCCGCGAGACGCTGTTCAACTGGCTGCAGCCCGTTGTCGGCGGGGCGCGCTGCCTCGATCTGTTCGCCGGAACCGGGGCGCTCGGCCTCGAGGCGCTGTCGCGGGGTGCCCGGGCCGTCACCTTCGTCGAGCGCGACGCGCGACTGGCGGCTGCCCTCAAGGCGAATCTGGCCCGTCTCAAGGTGGAAGGCGAGGTCGTCGGCGACGACGCCTCGCGGTGGCTGCGTGGTCCTGGCCGGCCGTTCGATGTCGTCCTGCTGGATCCGCCCTTCGCCCTGGATGCCTGGGAAACGACGGCACGGCAACTGGAGGACGGCGGCTGGATCGCCGCCCATGGCTGGATATACGTGGAGGCGCCACGCGGCGCGGCCCTGAGCCTGCCCCACAACTGGTTTCCGCACCGCCAGGGTCACGCGGGGGAGGTGGCCTACGCCCTCTATCGCCGCACCCCGGCTGATCCGTTAAGCTAGCCCGCGCTTTCCTTCGACCCACCTTCATGACTCCTCTGCCGGCCAATCCGCGACTTGCCGTTTATCCCGGCACGTTCGACCCGATCACCAACGGTCACGCCGATCTGGTGTCCCGTGCTGCGCCCCTGTTCGACCGCATCGTGGTCGCCGTGGCGGAGAGCCGTAACAAGGGTCCCGGTTTCAGCCTTGGCGAGCGCATCGCGCTGGCTCGCCTGGCATTGGCCGACCTGCCCAATGTGGAAGTTCGCGGTTTCGACTGCCTGCTCGCCCATTTCGTCGCCGAAATCGGCGCGGGTGTGATCCTGCGTGGTTTAAGGGCCGTGTCGGACTTCGAGTACGAATTCCAGCTGGCCAGCATGAACCGTCACCTGATTCCCCAGGCCGAGACGCTGTTCCTGACGCCGGCCGAGCAATACAGCTTCATTTCTTCCTCGCTAGTGCGTGAAATCGGTCGCCTGGGTGGCGATATCTCCGGCTTCGTGCATCCGGCGGTGCAGCAGGCCATGCGCCAACGCTGGCGCAACTCTTGAAAACAAAGGTGATCATCATGCGTAAGTTCGTCCTCGCCGCGTCCGTGGCCCTGACCGCCGCCCTGGCCCTCTCGGCCTGCAACAAGTCGGAAGACGCCGATCAGGCTGCCACGACGCAGGAAGCCGCCGTCGCCAAGCCGACCAATCCGACCGATACCAAGGCCTGGAGCCAGTACTTCGGCCAGATCGTGCGCAAGAACATGCAGGGCATGACGGCTGACCGTCCGTTCCCGTACTTCGTTCCGGCCGGCGACGACCAGGCTGGCCAGGACGGTCGCGCTCGCCAGCTCGACAACGTCCAGGGCACCGTTGCCCGCGGCGTCACCCCCGGCAACATGCTCGTCTTCGGTGGTCCGGAGTCGGCCAAGACCGCCGACCTCATCGTCGCCGCCTTCAAGGGCGCGAACGCCGGTTCGTTCAAGAACGTCATCGTGCTGTTCATCGGCGACCAGGCCGACCAGCAGCGCGTCGCCGATGCCTTGGCCCCGAGCGGCGCCACGTATCGCTTCGTCGCGTACTGATCGACGTCCCGGTGGCGAAGAGAGGGCGCCGCACCAGCGGCGCCCTTTTTTTGTCCGCGCCTACCCCGTCTTAGGGGTAAAATGGTAGCTATGTCCCTGATCATTCTCGACACCTGCGTCAACTGCGACGTCTGCGAACCCGTGTGCCCGAACAAGGCCATCTCGCTTGGCGAGGTCTATTACGAGATCAATCCGGACCTGTGCACCGAGTGCGTGGGCCATTTCGACGTTCCCCAGTGCGTCGAGGTCTGTCCGGTCGAGTGCATCCCGAACGATCCGGACCGCGTCGAATCGCGTGACCAGTTGATGCTCAAGTACGAGCACCTGATGGCGAAGGCCGCCTCGTAAGCCCTTGCCCGGTCTCATCGGTTAATCTCGCCGATAGCGATATCCCTTCCCGGAGCGAAACCCCATGGTCCATGCCCCGTCGTGGCGCGTGCTCGCCGCGAGTCTCTTTCTTGTTGTCGGCGCAGGCTGCGCCAGTGCCCAGAACGCACCGCCGCCGTCGAAAGGCCCCGGCCACGCCGCCATCGCCAGCGCCAATTACCTGGCCACCAACGCGGGCTTCGAAGTGCTCGGCAAGGGCGGCAACGCCTTTGACGCAGCCGTCGCGGTTTCGTCGACGCTCGCCGTGGTCGAACAACAGAGTTCGGGCATCGGCGGCGGCTTCATGGCCTTGTTGCATCGCGCTTCCGACAATCGCGACGTATTCATCGACGCACGTGAAACCGCGCCGAAGGCCGTCGACATGAAGGTCTATGTGGGCAAGGACGGTCAGCCGAACCGGGACGTGTCGACCAATGGCCCGCTCTCCGCCGGGATTCCGGGTGAGCCCGCCGGCCTGGTCTGGATGGCGGCGCACTACGGCAAGCTGCCGCTGTCGGTCTCCCTCGCTCCGGCCATCCGCATCGCCACCGAAGGATTCCAGCCCGACGCACGCTTCCTCGGCACCATCGATGACCGTAAGGACGTGCTCGCACGCTATCCGGCATCGGCGGCCGTCTACCTTCCGGGCGGAAAGGTGCCCACCGCCGGCTGGACGCTCAGGCAGCCGGATCTGGCGAAGACCCTGCAGCGTCTCGCGGCGAAGGGGCACGACGGTTTCTATAAGGGCGAAACCGCGAAGCTGCTCGTGGACGCATCCCGTGGCGCTGGCGGCAACTGGACCGCCGCCGATCTCGAGGCTTACCAGGCGAAGGAGCGCCAGCCGCTGAGCATCGACTACAAGGGTTATCGCATCGTCACCGCACCGCCGCCGTCGTCGGGTGGCGTGGCGATTGCCGAGGTGCTCAACATCATGTCGGGCTTCGACCTGGCCAAGCTCGATCTCGCCCATTCGACGCATTTGACGATCGAGGCGATGCGCCGCGCGTTCCGCGATCACAACGAATACCTGGGCGATCCCGACTTCGTGAAGATGCCGCTCGACATGCTGCTCTCGGCGTATTACGCCGATGGCCTGCGGGCGACGATCTCACCGGACAAGGCCACGCCGTCCGATCTCCTGCCGACCTCGATGGCGCCCGAGCCGGGCATGCACACCACGCACTTCTCGGTGATCGACGCCGACGGCAACATGGTCGCCTCCACCCTCACGGTGAACCTGGAGTTCGGCTCGGCCTTCATCGCCAAGGGCACCGGTGTGGTGCTCAACGACGAAATGGACGACTTCGCTCTCGTGCCGGGCCAGCCCAATGCCTTCGGCTTGCGCGGCGCGCTGGCCAATGCGCCGGAACCGGGTAAACGCATGCTGTCGTCGATGTCGCCCAGCTTCGTTTTCGGTGCCGACCGTACGGCCGTGATCGGCTCGCCCGGTGGCTCGACCATCATCACGCAGGTGCTGGAGGGCATTCTCGCCTTCATTGACGGCAAGAGCGCCTCCGAGATCACGGCGCAGAAGCGCTATCACCATCAGTACCTGCCCGACCGCGTCGATGTGGAAGCCGGCGTTTTCGACGATGCCACGACCAAGGCGCTGACGGACATGGGGCATGTACTGCGGAACCGCTCGCCCTGGGGATTCATGAACGTGGTGACCTGGGACCACCGGACGAACAAGCTCGACGCCGCCAGCGATCCGCGTCGCCCGTCGGGCCTGGGCAAGGTGCAGTAAGGTTGCCTGCATGAAGCTATGGTCACTCATCGGCAACTCGCAGCGGCTCGACGGCGGTGCGATGTTCGGCAATGCGCCGCGCGCCATGTGGTCGCGTTGGGTGACGCCGGACGCGGAGAATCGCATCCCGCTCGCCTGTCGCTGCCTTCTCGTCACCGGGCTCGATGGCAGGAACGTGCTGTTCGAGACGGGCATCGGCGCCTTCTTCGACCCGGCCATGCGCGAACGCTTCGGCGTGGTCGAAGATCGCCACGTGTTGCTCGATTCGCTCGCCGAGGTCGGTCTTCGCCATGAGGACATCGACGTCGTCGTGCTGTCCCACCTGCACTTCGATCACGCAGGCGGCTTGCTGGCGCCCTGGGTGGAAGGGTGCCCGGCGACCCTGCTGTTTCCGAACGCACGCTTCCTGGTGGGCGCCGAGCACTGGGCGCGTGCACGCGATCCGCATCCTCGCGACCGCGCCTCGTTCATTCCCGAACTGATTGGTCTGCTGGAGGCGAGCGGCCGGCTCGAACTTGTCGAGGCCGGACGGCCCTCGTCACTGGGCGACGCCGTGCGCTTCGAATTTTCCGAAGGCCACACCCCGGGCCTGATGCTCGCGGAGGTGGGTGGCGTGGCGTTCTGCGCCGATCTCATCCCCGGCCGGCCATGGGTGCACTTGCCGGTAACGATGGGTTACGACCGTTGGCCGGAAAAACTGATCGATGAGAAACGGGTGTTTCTCGACGACAAGATCGCACGTGGCGTAAAGCTTTTCTTTACCCACGACCACGGTTGCGCCATGGCGTCCGTGGAACGGGACGGTAAAGGCCGTTACACGGCTGCCGATATGCATGAACGACTAAGCGGCATCGAAGCGTAAGGACGCCGATAGCGGGCACGGGGGCAGGATGAAGTCGAAACACAAGATGAAAGACACGGGCATGGCCTGGAGCGCGCGCGTTACCGGTGCCGTGCTATTGCTTGCGGGACTAGGCCTGATCGCCTGGAACGAACACCGCGTCATGGACTACGGCGCAGCGATAGCGCGCCACGGTTCGCCGGTGCTGGACCTGGGTGCAGAGGGACGGCCCTCCGCCGGGCAGTACGGTTCGATGACGCGTGTCAGTGGCACGCCACAGATTCTCGACGCACCGCGCGATCCGGAGTTCAACGTCCGGGCCGATTCGCCGATCCTCATCCGTCACGTGGAAATGTTCCAGTGGCGCGAGATCACGGTGGGGGGCAGCACGCATTACGAACTGGACTGGGTCGATCGTCCCATCGATGCGACCAACTTCGCCAAGCCGGCGGGACACGTGAATCCGGGTGCCTTCCCTATCCAGGGGCGTCAGTTCGAAGCGGGTGAAGTAAAGCTGGGCAACTTCAAGCTGTCCACGCCGATCATCCGCGCATTCCCCGGACGGATCGACATCGCGCCTGACGAACACAAGCTGCCAGCGAACCTGGCTGCGACCTTCCAGCGCGTGGACGACAAGCTCGTGACGAGCAGCAAGCCGTCCAATCCGCGCCTGGGCGACCTTCGGATCAGCTGGGAAGCCGTGCCGGTGCAGTCGATGACGGTGCTGGCGCGCATCGACGGCGATACGCTGGCGGCGCGTGAGCCGAAGGATGGCGATCCCGGCTTCGATGTGCAGGTGGGCGACCGCAGTTTGCTCGACGTTCTGCCCGCCCTGCCCGAGCCGCCACAGGCGGTGCTGCTGGTTCGCCTCGCGGCGTTCGTGCTAGCGGCCCTGGGTGCGTTGCTGCTGGCATGCACAAGCCGCCTGCGCAACGATGTGCTGTTCGCCGCCGGTATCGGTGCCGTGGTGGTGCCCGCCGTGGCGGGAGTGATGTGGCTGGCTGGCGACGCGATGACGGCAAGCGTATGGTTGCTCGTTGCCGTGCTCGGCGCGGGCCTGGCGATCTGGCGCGTCCAGCAGCGCTCGGCATCGCCGTCCGACTGACCCTTCAGGAGCGAGACCATGCGTATCACCGGCCTTTACGCGGCACTGCTGACCCTGCTTATTCTCGGCCTGGCGGTCCGCGTGATGCTCATCCGCCGGCGCACGCGCATCGGCCTGGGCGATGGTGGCGACCGTGCGGTTGCCTGTGCCATTCGTGCGCATGGCAACGCCACGGAATACGTGCCGCTGGCGTTGATCCTCCTGCTGGTTCTCGAACTCGACCAGACCGTGCCGCTATTGCTTCATGCGTTCGGTGTGGCGCTGGTGATTGCGCGACTCGTCCACGCCGTGGGTCTGTCGCGGGCGGCGGGCAATTCGCCCGGACGCGCCATCGGCGCCGGCCTGACCTTGCTGGTCATCGGCCTGATGGCGCTGATGCTTATCTGGCAATACGTGGTGATCCACGTGATCGCCGCCACGGTTTAGGCGCCGCTTCAGCGGCGGCCCCTTGTGGGAGCCGCTTCAGCGGCGATAGGGTGCTAGCGATAACCCGGCCCGCTGCCGCGGGATCGCCGATGAATCGGCTCCCACAGTGCCGATGAATCGGCTCCCACAGTGCCTTGCAGGTCAGGCTTCGGCTTCGACGACGGCGGTGCCATCGGCGAACGCATAGACATGATCGGCCCAGCTGGCTGCTTCGACGTACATCGCGGCCATCGTCTGCAGGTGCTGGGTACGCAGCGCCGAGTCGCTCTCCAGTTCGCCCTGTTCCCAGTGGCGGATCTGGTCAAGGAGCGGTGCGAACGGACCGGCGCCTTCGAGCAGGGCTTCACGGATTTCAATCGCCAGTGGCAGGTGCTCGAGCACGTATGCCATGGAGACATTCATCAGGGTATCGAGCAGTGAGAACAGGCCGGCCGTGAAGGCCATTTCCTGCAGTTCGGGCTTAATCGTGCGGGCCAGCTTCTCGCACATGTGGGCCCGGATAAGAGCGAGGCGAAGCAGTTCCGGCGGGCGCTCGTCCATGCCGGACACGGCCATGGTGAAAATCCAGTTGCGCATGCGGTTCACGCCGAAGAACACCGCGGCCTGCTCGACCGATTTCAGCTGGCGGGGCAGGGCGAAGTAAGCGGAGTTCACGCAGCCCAGCAGCTTGTAGCTGAGGACAGCGTCGTCGCGGATGATCTTGCCCAGTTCGACGGGGCCGTTCTCGGGATCCTGCAGGGCGCCCATGAGACGCAGCACGCCGAGCTTGCTCGGGGCGAGGCGTGGCATGTCTACGCGCTCGGGGCGCAGCAGGTACTTGCCCTGGAAGCCGTCGACATCCTGGTCGGCGTAATCGACGAAGGTCTCGTGCGTATCGATGCCGGTGACGATTACCTTGACCCCGAACGCATGCACATAGTCCATGTGCGCGCGTGCAGCGACCGGATGGCGATGATCCACCGCGACCTTCGCGAACTGAACAATACGCAGCAACGCGTCCACGCCGGCCCGGTGTTCGGGATCGGCGGGCAGGTTGAAGTCTTCGAGCATGAACAGGCAGCCATGGCCCTTCAGCTCGCGAAGCTTCTCCAGCAAGTGGTCATCCGTACCGACATCGGCACTGATGCTGGCGCCTAGCCGCGCGTTGTGGCGAAGGATGTCCGCGTGCTCGAGGAGCAGCTGCGGCGACATGTGCAGGAAAGCACGATTGTCACGGACGAGGCGCTTGAGGCTGCCATCGGCGATAGCGCTCAGCGTCGCCTGCGTATGTGCAAGCGCCGCGGCGTCGATATCGCTGCCGATGGGGCGGGGGAACAGGAGTTCGTAGGCGAAGAGCGCCTGCTTCCTGTCCAGGATGGGCACGCGGACGATCGGGAGAATACCGTCGTCATTCACCGCTGTCGGCTGGGGGGTCACTGCCATTGCTTTTGTTGGTGCGCCGTCTGGGTGAGCCTGGGGATGTTTGTGGGTGGGATTAAACCTGCGCGATAGTGGCGGAACGCAGTTTTACCCGCGCGGTGTCGCCCTTCGGGCCGTAGGTCGATCCACCCGGCGAATCGCCCGCAAGCAGCGCAAGCGCCTGACGAACGTGGCCGATTCGCTGGCCGACAATGCGGCCGTTCACTTCATTGAGTTTGCGGCACTCGACCAGGCGTTCGATCGTGTGTGTCCAGCGCGCATCGTTCAGCGTGTCGACGCCGGCGGCGTCGCCCAGGTGGCGACGCTCCGTGTCGAGCTTTTCAATGCGGTCGAGCTGTTTGCCCTTCACCCGGCTGACGGTGTCGAGCGCATGCGTGTCAGCCTGATCGAGCGCCATGCGCTCGTCGATCAGGGTGGCGTGCAGCGCGTCGACCTCACGGGCGAGTTCGCCCATGACGGCGCGAACGGCCGCGTCGAAGTCGGAGCCGAGCGGATCGGTCATGCCTTGCCGCCGATCTGGCCTTCCATCGCAAGAAACTTGCTCGCGATGGCCTGGGAATCAGGCTTGTAGGTGCCATCGGCCAGCTTGCTGCGGATTTCGTCGACGCGCTTGGTGTCGATGCCATCGCCACGGCTGGCGGCGTCGAGCGCCTTGGCCGAGTCGGTGATCTTGACGCTGTCGTCGCTCGGACGCACGGCGCTGGCGCCCTGCGTGGAGGCGGCGGAGCCTGCAGCCTGGTTCTGGGTGCGGAGCTGCACCTGGGGCTGCGGGGCCTGGATACCGGGTTTGATCGTCGTCGTCATGTGTGTTCCTCGGAGCTGGTGTCCTTCAAACCCTTTATCGGCGGTCTGTCGGCGAACTTTAACTGGCCCTGGGCCGCGAAGTGTGACCGGGTTGGGATTTTGTTCATGGCAGTACCGCGACGGTGCCGGGGCCGGTGACCACGGCGTCGAGTACCTTTCCGGATGAGGCGTTGCGGACCTTCAGGCGGGTGCCGGTATCGCCGGCGCCCATGGACACGCCGGCGACGCGGATGACCACGCCCTCGACGTCGGCCTGCATGCTGACCGAGTCGCCGATGCGCACGGCTTGTCGACCGGCCAGCATGCCGGGTGTCAGTACGGTGCCGGCACTCAGTGGACGGGCCAGGGAGCGGCCGTCGACCTGACCCGGTTCGGCGATGTAGCCATAGGCGAGGCTGGCCACGTCACGCTCTTCGGTGTGCACGTCACCCGCGCCGACGCCATCGCCGCGTGCCAGCGGCCGGGTGGTCACCAGCACGTTGGTAAACATCTTGACCCGGACCGGCACACGCACCGTCCAGCCGCCCGGGACGGGGCAGTGCACGGCCACGCTGACGCGTGCGCCGAGTGGCCGGTTGCCGGGCAGTGAGGACTCGAGCGGTTTCGGGCATTCGGTCAGGCGAAGCCGGCTATCGAGCGAGTCGGCGTCGGCGGTCATGCGTGCGCCGGGCAGGGCGCGGTTCTGTAGCAGCCAGGTCACCGCCGCCGCGCGTACCGATTCCACCGTCTGCCCGGCTACCGCGCATAGCGGCAGGCCGAGCAGGGCGGTCACGGTGATACCGCGGGCGAAGGTGGATGCCTTCACGCGGCGCGTTCCGCCAGCGATGCCGACAGGCCCTGGGTGATCGCATCCAGTTCCCGGTTGAGGTCGGCGACCATGTGGCCTGCGTCTGCATGCCGGCCTTCGCCCAGCGTGATGGCGTATTGCGAGGCGAGCGCGGAGAAGCGTTCACCGGCGGCACGGATGCCATCGGTCGGGCTATCCGGCCGGCGCACGCGGAACTGGTCGATGCAACGCATGAGCGGGGTGGTGTCGAGCCAACGGCGATCGAGGCTGGCCGGATCGCGCGAGGCGAGTTCCACGGCGAAGCGAAGACCCTGGCTGGCTTCCCGGATCATCTGGCTGAGGCTGGCGGCGTCGAGATCGCCCTCGGTTTCGAGGCGGCTCAGGCCGAGCCGATGCGCAAGCACCGCGGCACGGGCGGCGGCGTCGGCCTGGCGGCGAGCCTCGTTGGTCACGCGGCCGAGCGTGCCCTGGGTGGCCTGGATCGCCGCGATGCGGCCCTGCAGCGCGCCCATGCCTTCGCGGGCCGCGTCGATGTTGCCACGCGCGCCGCGGGCGGCTTCGTCCACGCGGCCCATCGAAGCCTGCATGCCGGCGATGCCCGACTGGGTCTGGTCGAGGCGACGCAGGCTGTTCTGCACCGCGTCGTCGAGCTGACCGGCGAACTGGCCGACAGCTTCGGTGGTCTGGTCGATTTCGGCCGTGGCCTGGGTCGTCTTTTCCGCGAGCTGCTTGACCTCGTCGGCAACGACCGCGAATCCGCGACCGGCTTCACCGGCACGTGCGGCCTCGATGGCCGCATTCAACGCAACGAGGTTGGTCTGGTGGGCGATGTCCTGCACCGTCGCGGTCAACTTGCGGATCGCGGTGAAATATTCGGAGAACTGGGCGTGGTTGCGGCTCATGCCCGACAGTGCGCTGCGAAGCAGACGCAGCTGGCCGTCGAGGTCGCCCGCCGTGGCCAGGCCCTGGCTGCCCGACTCGCCCATGCCGACCGCGCCGGCGTAGGCCTGGTCGAGCGCCGTCGAAATCCTGGCGCTGGCGTCCGTCAAACGTCCGGCGGTGTCGCGGGCTCCTTCGACTACCTTGCCGAGTTCCAGCAGGGTGCCACCAAGCGCCTGGGCGTTGGTCAGCACCATGCCCTGCTGCTCGATCGCCTGGATGGTCGTTGCCGGCGCGGTGCGCGGCTCCGCAGGCTTAAGCAGGGCGCCAAGGGCGCTGGCAGCGGCCGGGTACTGTGCGGAGAGGGCGCGAACGCGCGCCGCATCGCCCTGGGCGGCTGCGTGGGCGAGGAGGCGGACGTGCTGGCTCCAGAGGAGGGTCATGATTTCGCTTTCATCGGATGGTCGCCCCACTTAATCGGTCGGGAGCCTCAGGACTTGAGTCATGCAATCGGCGTGCCATCAGCGTGGCTACAGAAACGACCAGACCCGCCGATACCGTTCGCGACACCTTCTGTAGATGCCTCGCACGTCATGGCCCGACCGCTGCTCGACACCGTGGAAACCTTTACCCGCCTGGCGGGCCATAACCGCGTGGCGATGCTTCTGTTTCGCCTGGGTGATCGACAGGCGTTCGGCATCAACGTGTTCAAGGTGCGCGAGGTGCTTCGCCGGCCGCGCCTGGAGCGGATGCCAAGCATGCACGCGCTGGTCTCGGGCAGTTTCGACTATCGGGGCAGCACGATCCCGGTCATCGACCTCGCTGCCGCCATGGGCTATCCGGCGCTTGCCAGCGTCGACAGCGCACACCTGATCGTCACCGAATTCAACCTCTCGGTGCAGGGATTCCTGGTCTCCGATGTCGATCGCATCGTCCATGTGGATGGTGCCAACCTCAATGCGCCTCCGGCAGCGCTCGGCTACGGCTCGCGGGTCAATGCGGTGACCCGGCTGGACGGCGATCTGCTCGCGGTCGTGGACGTGGAGCAGGTACTGGCTTCCGTCGACCCCACCGTGGTGCAGCTTTCCGATCGTGTCCAGCAGGCCGCCCATGTGCAGCAGGCCGGCAACCGCCGCATCCTGGTCGTCGACGACTCGGCAGTCGCCCGCACGCAGCTGGTCGATCTGTTCCGCAAGATGGACCTCGAATGCGTCATCGCCAAGGATGGACGCGAAGGGCTCGAAAAGCTGCGCACGATGGCCGGCGGCCCCGTTGCCGATCGGGTGGACCTGGTCGTATCGGACATCGAAATGCCGTTGATGGACGGTTACGCGCTGACCACCGCCATCCGCGAGGATGCGCAGTTACGGCACATGAAGGTCCTCCTGCACAGCTCGTTGAGCGGCGTGTTCAACGAGGCGATGGTGGCTCGCGTGGGTGCGGACAAATTCATCGCCAAGTTCCAGCCGGACATCCTCGCGACCGCGGTATTGGACCTCCTGCCGGCCTGAATCGGGATGTTCGCGGGCGGCGGGCTCGCCCGTCCCTCCCTCACGTGAACGACGGTCATCCGTCGCCGACGCCATCAGGCAGGGCGCCAGAATTCCGGCACGTTCGCCCAGATCATCGCTTCGATCCCACACAAACGGCGCCACGGCGCCGTTTCGCATGTCTGGGTCCGGCGTGGCACGCCTCTTGCTCAACCCCTCGGGCCAAGCTAACGAGGGGGTCAAGCCCATGATCGACAAACCGGATCCGCTATTAGGCGTACACGCCCAGGCCCTTGGCCTGTGGCAGCGCCGTGCGGAAGTCATTTCGTCGAACCTGGCCAACGCCGACACGCCGGGCTTTCTCGCGCGCGACCTCGATTTTCGCAAGGCGATGACCGCTGCCAGTGGCACGGCCGATGGCCCGGGATTGCAGATGACGGCAACCGAAGCCGGTCACATCGGCGGCAACCCGGCCTTCGCCGCGACGGACGCTGACAAGCTCGCCTATCGCGTCCAGACCCAGCCCACGATGGACGGCAACACGGTAGATACCCAGGTCGAACAGGCCCAGTTCGCCGCCAACGCCATCCACTACCAGGCGTCGCTCAGCTTCATTACCTCGTCGATCCATGCCATGCGCATGGCCATTTCAGGATCCAGCTCATGAGCCTGCTCAAGATTTTCGACGTCGCCGGCTCCGGCATGGCAGCCCAGTCGGCCCGGCTCAACACCACGGCCAGCAACATGGCCAACGCGGACAGCATCGCCAGCAGTGAGGCCGGCGCCTATCACGCGAAGCAGCCACTGTTTTCGGCCGTGCAGCAGCAGGTCAACGGGCAGATGGAAAACGGCGGCGTGCGCACGCTCGGCATCACCGAAAGCCAGGCACCGATCCAGGCACGTTACGAGCCGTCCAATCCGCTCGCCGACGCGAACGGCAATGTCTATCAAAGCAACGTCAACACGGTCGACGAGCTGGTCAACATGATCTCCGCGTCGCGCTCCTATCAGAACAACGTCGAAGTCATGAACAGCGCCAAGCAGCTCATGCAGAAGACGCTTGACCTCGGCAAGTAAGGAATTCCCATGGTAGACGCCGTCAGCGGTAACAGTTCCTCATCTTCATCATCGTCATCGACCGGCCAGCTGCAGCAGCAGACGCTGAGCCAGTCGGACTTCCTCAAGCTCATGGTCACCCAGATGACCAACCAGGATCCGACCAAGCCGATGGACTCCACCCAGATGGTGGCCCAGATGGCGCAGTTCTCTCAGGTGGCAGCGACACAGGAGCTGCAGGCCTCGTTCGACACGCTGGCCTCCGGCCTCACCGGTGACCAGTTCGTGCGCGCTGCCGCTCTTGTGGGCCAGGAAGTGCTCGTGCCGTCGACCGCCGGCAAGCTCGAGGATTCCGCGCTCAGCGGCGCCGTGAACGTGGGCACCTCCGGGACCTACGTCAACGTGCAGATCAAGGACACCGCGGGCAACGTCGTCCGCACGATCGACCTCGGCCAGCCGGACGCCGGCCTTGCCAAGTTCGACTGGGACGGCAAGTCCGACACCGGCGCGCAGCTGCCCGACGGCGTTTACCAGATGTCCGCAACTTCCGGCGGCACGGCGATCGATACCTTCGTTCGCGGCAAGGTGGAAGGCGTCGGTGCCTCCGGTACCGATGGAACCTACGTGCAGGTAGCCGGCTTCGGCGGCGCCCTGCTCAGCCAGATCGCGCAAATCCTGTAACTCCAGCAAGGAACCTCCACCATGCCATTCGACATCGCCCTAAGCGGCATCAATGCGGCGTCTTCCGACCTGGAAGTCACTGCGAACAACATCGCCAACGTCAATACCGTGGGCTTCAAGGGCTCGCGTGCCGAGTTCTCGCAGGTCTACTCGGCAGCCGGAAACAATCTTTCGGCCCAGGTCGCCGGCAGCGGCGTGCGCCTGACCAACATCTCCCAGCAGTTCAGCGACGGTGCCGCGACACAGACCGGCAACTCCTACGACTTTGCCATCAGCGGCGCGGGTTTCTTCACCCTGCGTGACGGCTCGGGCTACTCCTATAGCCGCGCGGGCAACTTCCATCCCGATGAGAACGGGAACGTTGTCAATGCAACCGGCCAGAACGTGCAGGTCTATCCGCCAACCGCCAACGGCGGTTTCGATATCAGCAGCCTGGCCGACCTGAAACTGACCACCGGTTCCAGTCCCGCCAAGGCGTCGGCTGCCATCGGCCTGACCGCGAACCTTGCCGCGAGCGCCACGGCGCCGACCGGTGGCGCATTCGATCCGACCAACGACAAGACCTACAACACGCTGTCGACGTTCCAGGCTTTCGATTCCCTCGGTGCCTCGCATACGGTCAACATGTACTACGTGAAGGATGCGACCAATCCCAATACGTGGAACACGCACATGACCGTCGACGGTACCGAAATCGGTACGGCCCAGCAGATGACCTTCAGTGCGGGCGGCGCGATCATCACCCCGGCCGGCGGCAAGCTCAACTACGGTTCGGTATCGCCGAACCCGGGTGCCGCGCCACTCAATCTCACCGTCGACATGAGCAAGGTCACGCAGTTCGGTGACTCCTCGTCGACCACGGCGGTGTCGAACGACGGCTATGCCGCCGGCACGTTCTCGAACATCGACGTTGCCAAGGACGGAACGGTTTCGGCGAAGTACTCCAATAACGTGAGCGTGCCGCTCGGCCAGCTCGCCATCGCCACCTTCGCTAACAACCAGGGTCTTCGCCAGCTCAACGACACCAACTGGGCGGCGTCCTCGGACTCGGGCCAGGCGATCCAGGGCGTGGCGAACTCCGGCGATGTCGGCAGCGTACAGTCGGGTTCGCTCGAGGCGTCGAACACGGCCGACCTGACCGCGCAGCTGGTCAATATGATCAAGGCACAGCGCAACTACCAGGCGAACGCGCAGGTCATCTCGACCGACAACACGCTCACCCAGACGATCATCAACATCCGTAACTAAGCGTGACAGCTGGCGCGGTCTCCGGGCCGCGCCAGTACGTTTCCGCAATCGAACCAGGGATTCCGCCATGGACCGCTCCGTATATGTCGCGATGACCGGCGCCACGCAGATCATGCGCGCGCAGGACGAAGTGGCACACAACCTGGCCAACGCCAACACCACCGGCTTCAAGTCGGAGTTGTCGGCGTTCCAGAGCCTGCCGGTCCAGGGCGACGGCATGCAGACGCGCATCAACGGCGTGGCCCAGGGCACAGGTTGGGATACGACCCCCGGCGCGCAGATGCAGACCGGCAACGATCTTGATATCTCGGTGCAGGGTGACGGCTGGATTGCGGTGCAGGGTGCGGACGGCAATGAGGGCTATACCCGTGCCGGCAACCTGCGCATCGACGCCGACGGTTTGTTGACGGATGCACGGGGCAATGCCGTCATGGGCGGCGGCGGTCCGATCACCATCCCACAGGCTTCCAGTGTGAAGATCGGCACCGATGGCACGATTTCCGTCGTTCCCCTCGGTGAATCGCCGTCCACCATCGCCACCACCGACCGCATCAAGCTCGTGAACCCCGGCAACGACCAGCTGACCTACGGCAGCGACAGCCTCATGCACATGAAAGACGGCAGCACGCCCCAGGCGGACGCCGATGTGCGGGTGGTCTCCGGCACGATCGAATCGAGCAACGTCAACCCTTCCGATGTCCTCGTGAAGATGATTTCCCTGTCCCGCGAGTTCGAAATGCAGGTCCGTTCCATCAAGACTGCCGACGACAACGCCCAGTCGGCATCGAAATTGCTACAGGTGGGTTAACCACCGCCACGCGACGCATTTCCGTCGCCGGCATGTAAAGCGCCCAAGCGCAGGAGTCAACGATGTTCTCGTCCCTCTGGATCGCCAAGACCGGCCTCGATGCGCAGCAGACGCGCATGGACGTGGTCTCGAACAACCTGGCCAATACGAACACCACGGGCTTCAAGCGCGCCCGCGCCGAGTTCGAGGATCTGACGTATCAGAACCGCGGCCAGGCCGGTGCACAGACGACGGAGCAGACCCAGTCGCCCACCGGCTTCATGATGGGTACCGGCGTGCGTGTCGTCGGCACCCAGAAGATGTTCGACCAGGGCGGCTCACAGCAGACCGACAACCCGCTCGACGTACGCATCGACGGTCGTGGCTTCCTGCAGGTGACCCTGCCGGACGGCACGGTCGGCTATTCGCGTGATGGTTCGCTCAAGCGCGACCAGGATGGCCAGATCACGACCAACGATGGTTACCCGCTCGAGCCTTCCATCACCATCCCCGCCAATGCCAGCACGGTGACCATCGGAAAGGACGGCACGGTGAGCGTCACCACCGCTGCTAACGCGGCGTCGCAGCAGATCGGCACGATCCAGCTCGCCGACTTCGTCAATCCCGCCGGCTTGCAGCCGCGTGGCGACAACCTTTACCTGGAGACCGCTTCCAGCGGCGCTCCGCAGACGGGCACCGCCGGCCTCAACGGTCTGGGCACCCTCGACCAGAATGCCCTCGAAGCGTCCAACGTGAATGTCGTCGAGGAAATGGTGAACATGATCGAGACCCAGCGCGCCTACGAGATGAACTCCAAGGCGATTTCGACGGCCGATCAGATGCTTCAGTTCATCTCCAACAAGACCTGAGACACGTCATGAATCGTTCCTTCGCACGCATCCTGCTCGCCGCGCTGCCGTTCGCCGCCCTCACGGGCTGCGCGATCGTGCCGCCGACGCCGAAGCCGATGTACACCGCCACGCTGCCGCCCGAACAGACGGCCGCACCGCAGGCGACCGGCTCGATCTACGCCGACCAGACGTCGCTGGAACTGTTCTCCGATCCGCGCGCGCATCGTGTGGGCGACATCCTGACCATCTCGCTGGTGGAAAGCACGCAGGCCAGCAAGAAAGCGACGACGGCCACCAGCAAGAAGAACGGCAACAACATCACCGCTCCCACGATCCTCGGCCATGGGCTGAAGATCGGTGGCAACACGGCGAATAGCACGCTGGAAAGCGACAACTCGTTCGCCGGCGATGGTTCTTCGAGCCAGAGCAACGCGCTGACCGGCCAGATCACGGTCACCGTGGCACAGCGTCTCTCCAACGGCGCGCTCATCGTGCGCGGTGAGAAGTGGCTCACGATCAACCAGGGTGAGGAGTTGGTGCGTATCTCCGGCATCGTTCGCGCCCAGGATATCGGCAACGACAATATCGTCCCGTCCAGCCGCGTAGCTGACGCCCGTATCGAATACGTCGGCAAGGGCACGCTGGCCGATTCGAATACGCGCGGCTGGCTGTCGCGCTTCTTCGACTCGAAGTGGATGCCGTTCTGATGAAGACCTTCGCACTCCGCGTTCGCAGCGTCGTCCGCACGGCCGTGGCTGTGCTGGCCCTCGGCGCCATCGTTCCGGCGCAGGCCGATCGCATCCGCGACCTGGTCCAGGTTGGCGGCGTGCGCACCAATCAGTTGATCGGATACGGCCTTGTCGTCGGCCTCGACGGCAGCGGTGACCAGACCAGCCAGGCTCCCTTTACCACCCAGAGCCTGGAGAACATGCTCCAGCAGTTCGGCGTGACCGTGCCGGCGAACGTGCGTCCGCAGCTGAAGAATGCCGCGGCCGTGACGATCACGGCTGAGCTGCCGCCGTTTGCCAAGCCGGGTCAGCGCATCGACGTTACCGTCGCGTCGATCGGCAATGCGAAGAGCATTCGCGGCGGCGAACTCCTCATGTCGCCGCTGAAGGGTGCCGATGGCAACATTTACGCCATCGCACAGGGTAGCGTCATCGTGGGCGGCGTGAGTGCGCAGGGCAAGAGTGGCTCCAGCGTGCAGGTCAACATTTCCGCCAGCGGCCGCATTCCGGGCGGCGCCAGCATCGAGCGCAGCGTGGCGTCCTCCTTCGACAAGGGCGGTGACCTCATGCTCAATCTCAACACCGCCGACTTCACCACCGCCGCCCGTATCGCGGAGGCGGTGAATCGCAGCTTTGGCTCGGGCACGGCCAACGCCATGGATTCTGGTTCGGTCGCCGTACGTGCGCCGTTGGATCCGTCGCAGCGCGTCTCGTGGCTCTCGACCATCCAGGCACTGGAAGTCACTCCGGGTGATGCGCCGGCGCGAATCATCGTGAACTCGCGTACCGGTACGGTCGTGATCGGTTCCGATGTCAAGGTTGGCGCGGCCGCCGTGGCTCACGGTTCCATCCAGGTCACGATCAGCGAGCAACCGCAGGTCAGCCAGCCGAATGCGTTCTCGCGTGGCCAGACGGCCGTCGTGCCGAGCAGCCAGGTGGCCGTGAGCGAAGACGGCGGCCACATGTTCAAGTTTGGTCCGGGCACCAGCCTCGACGCTATCGTGCGGGCGGTGAACCAGGTTGGCGCATCGCCGAGCGATCTCATCTCGATCCTGCAGGCGTTGAAGGAATCCGGCGCCCTGCACGCGGAACTGGTGGTCATCTGACATGGCAAGCACGGTCGACGCACAGAAGCTTGGCAATTACTCGGACATGTCCGGGTTTGCCGGCCTGCGCGCGGCCGCACAGCAGAACTCCAAGGCAGCGCTGCCGACGGTTGCCAAGCAGTTCGAATCCATCTTCACGCAGATGATGCTGAAGTCCATGCGCGACGCCAGTTCCGCGCTGGGCGACGACATGATGGGCTCGCAGGCCGCCAACTCGTATCGCGACATGTTCGATCACCAGTTGTCGGTGACACTGTCGCAAGGCAAGGGCATCGGTATCGCCGACATGCTGATGCGGCAGCTCGGTGGGACACCGTCAACCAAGTCCGACTCGGCCGACAACGGGCTATTCACCGGTGTGACCGGTGATGCCACGACGGCCGATGCCGTCTCGTCCAAGTCGGACCAGGACAGCGGTCTCATGGACTCGCTCGAACGCCTGCTCGGTAAGGCGGGGCAGGCAGTTGGCGACGGTGCGAACGCGGTGGCCAGCGCCGTGGGCAAGATGTCCATTACCAGTCCCGAAGATTTCGTACAGAAGCTCGCGCCCCACGCGATCGAGGCGGCGAAGAAGCTCGGTGTCTCGGTGCGCGCTCTGCTCGCCCAGGCGGCCCTCGAGACGGGCTGGGGTAAGCACATGCCGGCGCAAGGCACCACGGCGAGCAACAACATGTTCGGCATCAAGGCTGGCAGCAGCTGGGACGGCAAGCGGGTCAACGTCCCCACCCTCGAGTACGAAAACGGTGTCGCCGTGCGCAAGAAGGATAGCTTCCGCGCCTACGACTCCCCCTCGGACTCGTTCAAGGATTACGCAAACATGGTCGCCAGCAGCCCGCGCTTCGCGAGTGCTGTCGGCCGTGGCGACGATATTGCCGGCTTCGCGCATGCGCTGACCAATGGTGGCTATGCCACCGACCCCAGCTACGCGCAGAAGCTCACCGATATCGCCAATGGGCCAGTGATGAAGCAGGCGCTCGCAGCGCTCAAGCAAGTCGCAGGCGATCTGTAAGCACGGGCCCACGACGAGTTAAACGAAGGAATAGACGATGGCCGATCTGCTCTCCACCGGTGTATCCGGACTGCTTGCCTCGCAAGTGGGCCTGGCCACCGTTGGTCACAACATCAGCAACGTCAATACCGCGGGCTATACGCGGCAGACGACGACATTCAATGCACGGGCGCCTCAGTACAGCGGCGGGTATTACGTCGGCCAGGGTGCCGACGCGATCAGTGTGCAGCGTGCGTACAGCCAGTTCCTGACCCAGTCGGTGTGGTCGGCGAACTCCGGGCAGAGCCGCGCGTCGCAGTATGCCAACCTCACTGCCTCGGTAAACAATGCCGTGAGTGGCTCGGCAAACCTGCAGACGGCACTCGACGGATTCTTCGGTTCCGTGAGCGACGTGGCCAATGCGCCGATCGACACGGCCAGCCGCCAGGCCATGATCGGCAAGGCGAACACGCTGGTCGCGACGTTCAAGTCGCTGTCTTCGCAGTTCCAGCAACTCGACCAGCAGACCAACCAGCAGATCAGCGCCGCCGTGGACAGCATCAATTCGCTGGCCAAGAGCATTGCTGATCTGAATAGTCAGATCGGGAAGGGTTATGCCGGCGGTGCGGTACCGAACGACCTGCTGGACGCACGTGACCAGGCGGTGGCCCAGCTGTCGCAGATCGTCGGTGTGAACGTCACCCAGAACACCGATCACATGTATACGGTCTCGGTGGGCAACGGCCAGCCGCTGGTCAGCGGCACCAACGCCACCACGTTGAGCACGGCGAACAACCAGTACGACGCGTCACGGCTCGAAGTCGTCGGCCCCGGCGGCTCGGTGATCAGCAACCAGCTGGGTTCGGGTTCGCTCGGCGCGACCTTCGATTTCCGCACCAACGTATTGGACCCGGCGCGCAACCAGCTCGGCCGCGCGGCCATCGCGATGACGGACGCCTTCAACAAGCAGAGCGCGCAGGGCATCGATCTGAACGGTGCCGCCGGCGGCGATTTCTTCAGCATTTCCGACCCTGCCGTGTTCAACAGCACGACGAACAAGGGCACCGGCTCGGTGACAGCCACGGTCGGCGACGTCTCGAAGCTCGATGCTTCCGACTACATCATGCGGTACGACGGCACCAACTGGTCGGCGACCACGACGGCCGGTGTCACTGTTCCCATGACGGGCACGGGCACGGCGGCGGATCCCTTCGTGGTCGGCGGCCTGAAGGTCACCGTTGGCGCAGGTGCCGCCGCAGGCGACAGCTTCCAGATCCAGCCGACGCGCAACGCGGCCTCGACGATGGCCGTGGCCGTCAGCGATACCAACAAAATCGCCGCATCCGGCCCGCTGGCTGCCACCAAGGGCGCGGGAAACACCGGAAAGGGCGTACTCGGCAACCTCACGGTCACGGATGTCACGAATCCAGCGTTCAACACCCCAGCCACGATTACGTTCACCTCGCCGACGACCTATTCCATCAATGGCGGCGCCCCGCAGACTTACGCGGACGGCGACACCATCACCGGACCGGGCTGGACGCTAAAGCTGACGGGCGCGCCTGCCGCTAACGACACGTTCTCGGTAAAACCGGCGGGTTCGGCAAGCGGCGATAACGGCAACGCACTCGCCATGGCCAACGTTGCCACCAAGGGTGTGCTCGACAACGGCGTGACGACGGTGGGTAAGGCCTATAGCCAGTTGATCGCCCAGGTGGGCACGGCCGGTTCACAGGCGAACACCGCGCTGACGGCGCAGCAAAGCATTCTCGACCAGGCGACGGCGTCACAGCAGAGCCTGTCCGGCGTGAACATGGACGAAGAAGCGGCCAATCTCCTGCGTTTCCAACAGTCGTACGCGGCTGCAGCGCAGGTGATCAACACCGCCAACACGATCTTCAACTCCCTTCTAACCGCAGTGCAGGGCTGATTATGCGTATTTCGACATCCTGGAGCGCGCAGCAATCCGTCAACACGATGCTGGATCGCCAGTACGACCTGTCGCAGACCCAGCTCGCACTCGGCAACGGCAAGGCTATCCAGACGCCTGCGGACAATCCTGCGGCGGCGGCCCGCGCGGTCGACGTCAGTTCGGCCAGTGCGCAGAACGACCAGTACACGCGCAATATCCAGTCGGCGAATACCAAGCTGTCGGCCGAGGAGAGCACCATTTCGTCAGCGGGCGATATCCTCGACCGCATCCGCACGCTCACCCTGGAAGGCATGAACGGCACGCAAACCGACGAGTCGCGACAGTCCATCGCCACCGAGCTACGCCAGACGCTCGGCCAGCTTGTGGCCCTGGGCAACACGAAGGACGGGCAGGGCGAGTACCTCTTCGCCGGTAGCCGTACTTCCACCCAGCCGTTTACCCAGTCCGATCTCAGCGTCAGCTATGGCGGCGACCAGAACCAGCGCATGGTGGCGGCTGCGGCGGGCCTGCAGGTCGCCACGGGCGACAGCGGTTCCGATGTCTTCATGTCGATCCGTGGCGGCAACGGTACCTTCGTGACATCGGCCGGCGCGACCAATACCGGTACCGCCGTGGTTGGCGCAACGTCGGTGACAGATGCATCGCAGTGGGATGGGGGTAGCTACACGGTGAACTTCACCTCGCCCACGACCTATGAAATACACGACGCGACGAACCCCACCGGTCCGGCGCTTTCGACAGGCACGTATTCGGGCGACAGCGGCACGATCAATTTCAAGGGTGCCCAGCTCAATGTCACCGGCACGCCTTCCACGGGTGACTCGTTCGCTGTCGGGCCGTCCTCGTCACAGGATGTGTTCTCGACGGTGGCCGGCATCATCAATGCCTTCGAAACCCCGGGCGGTGGTGCGGGCATGAACAATCAGCTCAACGCGCAGCTGCAGAACCTCGACCAGGCACAGACGAGTTTCACCGACACGCGCACCAAGATCGGTGCCCGCATGAACATCCTCGATCAGCAGACGCAGATCAGCGCGGATACGTCGCTGCAATACGCCAGCACGCTGTCGGATCTGACGGAACTCGACGTCGCCAGCGCCGCGAGCAAGTTCTCGCAGCAACAGGCCGCCCTCGATGCGGCGCAGCAGTCGTACGTCAAGATGCAGAATCTGTCGTTGTTCAACTATCTGAAGTAACGACCGCGACATGTGGAAAGGAGGGCGGCCGATGGCCGCCTTTTTTCTTGGCCGCTCGTTGCCTGCCCGCTCCGCTCTTTGTAGGAGCCGATTCATCGGCGAGCTCTTCCTTCGGTGGGGGACTGAGGCCAGCAACCTCAAGGTCGCGGCTGCGCCGCGGGTTTATTTGCCATTCGCCGATGAGTCGGCTCCCACCGAGCCCGCTTTGTTGGAGGGACTGAGGCTGGCAACCTCGTGGTTGAGCTGGCTTGAAAATAAGCCTAAACCCCGGGCGTCATGTGCCGATAAGGAACCCGACAGAGCCTGGGGCGCAGTTTCTTCCGGACCCTGATCAAGAAAGTTGTTGACAGGCAGAAAAAGCTCTCAAGTTTCTTCCCGGCGTGCCGTAAACCTCTCTGAGGCGGAAGGCTTCCATTACGGAACCCCGCCGGACTACGCCGCACAACCTCCGGCATTTCGGTTCCGCTTACAAAGGATTATTCCCATGGCTCTGACCATCAACACCAACATCATGTCGCTGAACGCTCAGCGTAACCTGGGCGCTTCGCAGACGAAGCTCGCCTCGGCTATCGAGCGTCTGTCGTCGGGTAACCGCATCAACAGCGCGAAGGACGACGCCGCCGGCCTCGCCATTTCGACCCGCATGACCACGCAGATCAACGGCCTCAACCGCGCCGTCCAGAACGCCAACGACGGCATCTCGCTCTCGCAGACGACCGAATCGGCTCTCGACGAAGTCACGAACAACTTGCAGCGCATCCGCGAGCTGGCCGTTCAGTCGACCAACGCTTCCAACTCGGACAGCGACCGCTCGGCACTCGACGCCGAAGTCCAGCAGCGTCTGTCGGAAGTCACCCGTATCGCCACGCAGACCAACTTCAACGGCATGAAGGTCCTGGACGGCTCCGCCCAGAACCTCAGCTTCCAGGTCGGCGCGAACGTCGGTGAAGTCATCAACGTCAACCTCAACAGCGGCATGAAGGCCAACCAGGTCGGCCAGCTGGCTACCGGTTCGCTTGCCGCTGCTTCCTTCCCGAAGGGCCTGACCCTCGCCACCGGCGACCTGACGATCAAGCTCGGCGCCGCCGCCGCTGTGAACGTTGCCGCCGGCACCTACGGCAGCGTTTCCGATCTGGCTACCGCCATCAACAAGGCAGCTGGCTCGAGCGTTGCCTCGGTGGACGGTACGACCGGCGAGCTGAAGGTCACGGCCGACGCAACCAACTCCATCACCTTTGGCGGCACCGCTCAAGGAACGCTTGGCCTCCCGGCCACGGCCATCGCTGTCTCCACGTCGGGTGCTTCCACCGCCGCTGTCGCAAAGACCGCCACCAGCATCGACCTCGTCGCTGGCGACGCGTCCTTCACGGTGGGTGGCAACTCCTTCGACCTGACCGGCTCGTTCAAGTCCATGCAGGATGTGGCTGACGCGATCAACTCGAAGTCGGGCAAGGGCATCAATGCCTACGTGTCGACCGACGGCTCGCTCAAGTTCTCCTCGGCTTCCGAGATCTCCGTCACGACGAGTGGCTCGGCTGCTGCGACCGCCCTCGGCATCACGGCGCAGGACGACAAGGTCAGCACGACCCAGACCCTCGCCGACGCCACCGTCAAGACGGTCGACGGCGCGAACGACACGATCAACCGCATCGATGCCGCCCTGCAGTCGGTCTCCGACCTGCGCTCCACCCTCGGCGCGGTGCAGAACCGCTTCGATTCGACCATCTCCAACCTGCAGAACATCTCGCAGAACCTGACCTCGTCGAAGTCGGCCATCACCGACGCCGACTTCGCCCAGGAAACGGCGAACATGTCCTCGGCTCAGATCCTGCAGCAGGCCGGCGTCTCGGTCCTCGCCCAGGCCAACCAGAGCCAGCAGATCGTCACCAAGCTGCTCCAGTAACAAGCTTGGCAGGGTAATTGCTTAGTTGTCTGCGGCTGGTCCTCGCAAGGGGGCCAGCCGTCGACAAATTGGCGCCCAGGGCAGTGAGGCGTCCCCCAGGAGAGCTTCATGGCCACTACACCCGTCACACTCGGCTCCAGCTCCATCGACGTCGCGTCCATCGTCAGCAACCTCGTTGCTAACAAGCGCGCAGCGACGGACAAGGCGCTGGCCGCACAGGCCACCGACAACACCACCCAGGTTTCCGCGATCGGCAACTTCACGTCATCACTGACGAGCTTGCAGGCCGCGATCAAGGCGCTTACCGACGGTTCCGCGTTCACCACGCAGAAGACCTCGGTCGGCGACTCCACCATCATCGGCGCGAGCGCCGACGCTACGGCCCAGCCGAACGACTACAACATCGTCGTCAGCCAGCTGGCCACCGTGCAGAAGACGACATCCGCAGGCTTTACCGACGCGACCTCCGCCGCCGGTACGGGAAGCCTGTCGATCTCCATCGGCGGCAAGTCGATGAATCTGAATGTCACGTCCGGCGCGAATTCGCTGCAGAACATTCGCGATGCGATCAACAAGTCCTCGGACAATCCCGGCGTCACGGCCAGCATCGTTACCGGTACGGACGGCGCACATCTCGTCCTGACCTCCACCGCGACCGGTGCGGCGAATGCCTTTACCGTTTCCACCAGCGGTGGCGATGGCAACCTGTCGAAGCTGGATTTCGATCCGACGACGGATACGGCGACGACCAAGGCGCAGGACGCGCAGTTCACGATCGACGGTACGCCCGCCACCAGCACGACCAATTCGGTCACGGGCGCTATCGACGGTGTGACCCTCAGCCTGTCGAAGGTCGGCTCCAGCTCGCTGACCATCGCCAACGATCCGTCGGCGGTTTCCGGAGCGCTGCAGAGTCTGGTCACCTCGTACAACGCCTTCGTTTCCACCTATCAGTCGCTGACCAAGTACGACTCGACCACCAACGAGGTTGGTGCGCTCATCGGCGACGCCACGGTGACCTCGCTCAAAAGCCAGGTGACCAGCCTGATCGGATCCCAACTGGCGAGCAATGCGCCGGGTCCGACCTCGCTCAGCAACCTCGGCGTGTCGTTCCAGGTGGACGGTACGCTCGCTTTCGACCCGACCAAGCTGACGGCGGCGCTCGCGTCCGATCCCAAGGCCACGCAGAACCTGCTCAGTGGTGCGAACGGCATCGCGCCGAAGCTCGACGCCATGATCACCAGCTGGACCTCGTCCAGCGGCATCCTGACCGAGCGCACGGCCAATCTGAACCAGAAAGCCAAGGACATTGCGCAGCAGCAGAGTGACTATGACGTCACCATGCAGGACTACACGACGCGCCTGACCACGCAGTACACCGCGCTCGACACCATGATGACCAAGCTGAGCAGCACGAGCAGCTTCCTCCAGCAGCAGTTCGACGCGCTGTCCACGTCGAAGAACTGACCGGAAACCCCAGGACACACTTATGGCACTCGGATATTCCCAAGGCGCTGGCGCCTATCAGCAGGTCCGTACCGGCGGCGGCGTCGAAACCGCCGATCCGCACGGCCTCGTGACCATGCTCATGGACGGTGCACTCGAGCGCATTCGTTTTGCACGCGGTTGCACCGTCAACGGCAATGTTGCTGGCAAGGGCGAGGCGATCTCCAAAGCCATCGAAATCGTCGGTGCCCTGCAGGGCGGCCTGAACCACAACGTCGAAACACCCCTGGTCGACCAGCTGGACAGCCTCTACGACTACATGAGTCGCCGCCTGCTTCATGCCAACGTGCATAGCGACATCACCGCTCTGGACGAAGTCAGCACCCTGCTTGGCCAGATCCGCGACAGCTGGGTAGCCATTCCGGTCGAAGCGCGCCAGGTGGCTGGGGCCGGCGCGTGAACGACACCGTCTGGTGCGATCTCGACCGCGTACTTAGCCTCACCGAGTCGATGCACGCGGCAGCGAGCGAAGGGCAGTGGGACGAGCTGGCCACCCTGGAAGCCGAGCGTGAGCCGGTCATCCGCAGCGGCAGCATGCGCGACACCCCCGAATCCATCGAATCGCTCAAGGCGATCATGCTGACCGACGGTCTGATCAAGGACCTGGTGTCCGCCGCCCGCGACGAGGCGGCTGCAGCGTGGGATGCCTCCCGACGCGTGCGCCGGGCCGTCGCCGCGTATAGTTCGTTCTGACCGACATTCCTCTGGCAGGGGGCGCCAAGCATGAGTGACGAAGGCTGGCTGGCATTTTCCGAACGCGTCGCGTGGGACGGGCGCTTCCACGCGACCTGCGAGGCAGGCCCGCGGCCCGAGGCCGCGGCGCTGGCCCTGATCAATGACCGGAATGCCAGTGTCCTCGTCGCGGTGTCTGCCTTGATGGACCGGCGCAGCGAGGCCAGCGAAGACGACAGCCCGCTGACCCAGGAAGTGGCCCGTCTCGACGCCAAGCTCAACGTACTGATGGAAATCGTCAACCGGTTGCTCCTGCCACAAACCGGTTTGCCGTCGCGCATCGCCCTTCGCTTCAACGCGTCCGGGGCTGTCCTGCCCTGGGATGGCCTGCCGCCCGTCGGCCAGCCTGTGCTGCTGAAGATCCACTTCGACGCCTGCCGGGCGCTGCCGCTGGAGTTGCCGGGCGTCCGCCTCGCGGGGCCCACGGATGGCAAGGGCTTCCTCGGCTTCGAGGGGCTTACCGAGCCCGTCCGTGACGGCATCGAGCGGCTGGTTTTTCGCCAGCACCGGCGTCAGGTGGCTGAGGCCCGGGCGCATTCCCGCCCGCAAGAACCCTCGGAAGGGTGAGGTGACATTTTGCGTCACGTGACGTCTGAACGTCGCGTGGCACCCTGCGTCACATTCGTGACGCGTGTCGTCAGCCTTGACGCAGTGCGGCCTCTTCACATGCCCTTGACCTGCCGAAAAGGTTTTCTTCACGGCGGCTGACGCCGCGACATAGCGTGAGTTCTTGCCGCGTCGCGCCGGATTTCCGACGTTGGCACGCTCCTTGATTGATACCTTGCAACGAAGCCGACGGGATTCCACCGCGAATCCTGCTCCGGCCCTTCGATCACACGCAACGTGAGGTATTTCAGGTGAAGTCTTCCAACTTTCTCGTCATCGAATCCGACGCTACCCGCGCAGAGAACATCGTCTCGGCGCTCGCCTTCCTCGGCTACCGTCCGGTGCTGGCGAACCGCATGTCGACATTCGACCCGAACGAGAGCTGGCGCGGTGCCTTCGTCGGTACCGTGGAAGACGAGAGCGAACTGGAAGGTTACCTGGCCAGCCTCGGCCGCCATGCGCGCAACCTGCCGCTGCTGGTGGCCGCCGACTCGCCGATGGCCACACCCCTGATTGCCGGCGATGACGCCCGTAGCCAGAACATCGAGCTGATCGACGTGCCGCTGCGTTACGAGCGCCTCTCCGAAGCCCTCCGCGCCCTGCATTCGCGTGTCGAGCCGACCCCGTCCAGCCGTCGTCTCGTCGGCCAGTCCGGTCCGATGCAGCGCGTCAACGCGCTGATCCGCCAGGTCGCACCCTTCGATTCCAGCGTCCTGGTGCTCGGCGAGTCCGGCAGCGGCAAAGAGCTGGTCGCCCGCACCATTCACGACTGCTCGCCGCGCCGCGACAAGCCCTTCGTCGCGATCAACTGCGGCGCCATTCCCGCCGAACTGCTCGAGAGCGAACTGTTCGGTCACGAAAAGGGTGCCTTCACCGGCGCCATCAGCACCCGCAAGGGTCGTTTCGAGATGGCCGAGGGCGGCACGCTGTTCCTCGACGAAATCGGCGACATGAGCCTGCCCATGCAGGTGAAGCTGCTTCGCGTGCTGCAGGAGCGCGTGTTCGAGCGCGTTGGTGGCAACCGTGCCCAGCGCTGCGACGTCCGCATCATCGCGGCCACCCATCGTGACCTGGAAACCGCGATCGAGCGTGGCGGCTTCCGCGAAGACCTCTTCTACCGCCTGAGCGTGTTTCCGCTCGAGATGCCTTCACTGAGCCAGCGCCTGGAAGACCTCCCGGCCCTGATCTCCGAGTTCAACCAGCGCCTGGTGCAGCGTGGCCTGTCATCCGTCCGTTTCTCGCCGAGCGCCATGAATGCGCTGTGCCAGCACCCCTGGCCGGGCAATGTGCGTGAGCTGTCGAACCTGGTCGAGCGCATGGCTATCCTCATGCCGCACGGCGATGTACGCGCCGCGGACCTGCCGGAAAAGTACCGCGGCGCACAGCCGATGGAAGAAGTCACCGGCGCCGCGCTGATCGCCATGATGGAAGCCGAGCCGGAACCGGTCACCGAGACGTTCGGTTTCGGCGAAAGCGATCCGGCGGTGCTCCCGCTGGGTGGGCTCGACCTCAAGGATCACCTCGCCGGCATCGAGATCGGCCTGATCCGCCAGGCATTGAATTCGGCTAATGGCGTGGTCGCCCATGCGGCCAAGCTGCTTCGCGTGCAGCGCACGACGCTCGTCGAAAAGCTGCGTAAGTACGGTTTGTCCGAGACCGCGCAGGTGGGCTGATCGCCCGCTGCGTGCATCGCGTTCGGTTGGCATAGCTCGTGCATCGAGTGTCAGTAAGCCGATAACGCGTTGGAAAACCGTCATGACCACCATCGATGTCAACAGCCTCCTGCTCCAGATGCGCCGCATCACCGCGCAGAGCGAGATGCCCGCCATTCGTGGCGTGGACGAGGCGGCAGGCGCCGGAAAGAGCTCGTTCGGTGACCTGCTCAAGCAGTCCATCGATGGCGTGTCCAAGAGTCAGGACAAAGCCGAGCAGATGGCGGCAGGGTTTGAACGCGGCGATCCGGGCATCGATCTGGCGCAGGTCATGATCCAGGGTCAAAAAGCCGACCTCTCGTTCCGCGCGATGAATGAAGTGCGCAACAAGATGGTCGATGCCTACAAAGAAATCATGAACATGTCGCTCTAAGCGGCATGCGCCTCCCGAAAGGACTGAAGTCGAACCATGGCAGATAACGGCGTAGCCACCACGGACAAGAACGACGGCAAGCGCATGGACTCGCTGAAGTCGCTGGCGCAGACGCCGGCGGCGCGGCAGATCTTCATGCTCGCCGGTATTGCCGGCGCGGTCGCCATCGGCATCGCCGCGGTGATGTGGTCACGTGCCCCGAACTACGGCCTGCTCTACGGCGGCCTGGAACAGAAAGATGCCGCCGCGGTGACCCAGGCCCTGCAGGCGGGCAACACGCCTTACACGCTCAGCACCGACGGCAGCTCCATCTTCGTGCCTGCCGCCGACGTGGCGGGTGTACGCCTCAAGCTCGCCGGCCAGGGTCTGCCGCAGGGCAGTGGTGCCAGTGCCGTGCCGCAGGCGGATTCCCCGTTCGGCATGAGCGACATGGCCGAGCGCTCGCGCTACCAGTCCATGCTCGAGAGCGACCTCTCCAGCACCATCGCAGGCCTGCAGTCCATCCGCGCGGCACGCGTGCATCTCGCGCTGCCCAAGCCGTCCGCCTTCGTCCGCGACAACAAGCCGGCCAGCGCCTCGGTCGTCGTTTCGCTCTATCCGGGCCGTCAGCTCGACCAGGGTCAGGTGGCTGCGATCGTGCATCTGGTCGCCGCCAGCGTGCCGGATCTCGATACGCGTCAGGTGTCGGTGATCGATCAGGGCGGCAACCTGCTGACCGTGAGCGATCCGGACAGCGCCTCGGCCATCGGCGACAGCCGCCTGCGCCTGTCCAACCGGATCGAAGCAACCTACACGCAACGCGTCGAAGACCTGCTGACCCCGCTTGTCGGCGCTGGCAAGGTACGGGCACAGGTCTTCGCCGACCTCGACTTCTCGCAGACCGAGAAGGCCAGCGAAACGTTCAACCACGACAATCCGGCATTGCGTAGCGAGCAGACGAACAGCGAAACGCGTACGGATGCCGCGAACAACGGTGGTGTCCCGGGCGCGCTCAGCAACCAGCCGCCTAATACCGGTGCCAATGCGACGGCGGCCAATCCCGCCGCTGGCGGCGCCGCTGGCGCCAAGCCGGGCCAGAATGCCGCCACGCAGACCGCGCAGACGCCGACACAGCAGACGCAGAGCGCCACCCGCAACTTCGAACTCGACCGCACGGTCAGTCATGTCACCGATCCCGCCGGCAAGGTCGCGCGTCTGTCGGTCGCCGTGGTGGTCGACAACAAACAGGTCCCGGACAAGGACGGCAAAAGCAAGAGCGTGCCGTTCACGACGGAAGAAATCGCCCGCCTGACCGAACTGACCAAGAACGCAGTCGGCTTCAGTGCCGCGCGCGGCGACAGTGTCAGTGTGATCAACGAAGCGTTCCATGGCGTCACCGCCGAGGACGAACCGCAGTCCACGCCGTTCTGGGAACGCCCGGGCATGCTCGACCTGATCAAGCAGGGCCTCGGCGTGATGATCGCCCTCGTGGTCGGCTTCTTCGTGCTGCGTCCCATCCTCAAGGGGCTGCTCAAGCCGGCACCGATGATGATGAACAACGTAGCGCTCGCCGGGCCGATGCCGACGGTGTCGGTCATGGTTGACGATGACGACATGACGCCGGACCGGGTAAGCACGTCACCGCAGTTGGGCTCGCCCGCGCTGCTGGCTTACGAACAGAAGGTCAGCCTGGCCAAGCGCATGGCCGCCGAGAATCCTAAACAGGTCGCGCAGGTCGTGAAGAGCTGGGTATCCGACGATGGCGCTTGAACCGAAAGACGCCCTGACGGGCGCGCAACGGGCCGCGATCCTCCTGCTCACCCTGGGTGAGGAAGATGCCGCTTCGATCCTCAAACACCTTGGCGCACGCGACGTGCAGGCCGTCGGCACGGCCATGGCCGCGTTGAAAAACGTGTCCAAGGAACAGGTCGAAACCGTCCTGACCAAATTGCAGGAAGATGTCGGCCAGCACACCTCGATCGGCGTCGGAACCGAGGAATACATCCGCCGGATCCTGGTCAACGCGCTGGGCGAGAACAAGGCGGGCGGCCTCATCGACCGCATTCTCCTTGGCCGCAGCAGCAAGGGCCTGGAATCGCTGAAGTGGATGGAGAGTCGCGCCATTGCCGAGATGATCGGCCAGGAGCATCCGCAGATCATCGCGCTGGTCATGGCTCATCTCGAAGCCGACCAGGCCGCCGAAGTGATCGGTTACCTGCCAGCGCGCACGCGCAGCGATGTGGTCATGCGCATCGCCACGCTGGATGGCGTGCAGCCGCATGCCCTGAACGAGCTCGATGAAATCATGGAGCGTCAGTTCTCGGGCAACTCCAACAAGCTCAAGTCGGCCAGTGTCGGCGGTCTCAAGGCGGCAGCAGACATCCTCAACGCGATGGAAACCTCGCGCGAAGCCGAACTGATGGCGTCCATTCGCGGTATCGATACGGGTCTTGGCGAGCGTATCGAAGAGCTCATGTTCGTCTTCGACGATCTTGCCGATCTTGATGATCGCAGCATGCAGACCTTGTTGCGCGAAGTGCCGTCGGCTCGTCTCATCACCGCCCTCAAGGGCGCGGAGACGGCCATCCGAGAGAAAATCTTCGCCAACATGTCCAAGCGCGCCGCCGACATGCTGCGCGACGACCTCGAGGTCAAGGGTCCCGTTCGCCTCTCCGAGGTGGATGCGGCACAGAAAGAAGTGCTGGCCACGGCGCGTCGTCTCGCTGACGCGGGCCAGATCAATCTCGCCGGTGGCGGGGAAGAATTCGTCTGATGAGTCTCACCTCGATCCTTGCCCGGGAACGCGTCGACCAGTTCGAGCGATGGGAGCTGCCGGTCGTGGGTGGCCCGGATCCGCATGTCGCCCGCCCGGAAGTCGAGGACGAAGGTCCGCATCGTCCGACCGTGGCCGAGATCGAAGCGATCGAGCGCCAGGCGCGCGAAGAAGGCTTCAATGCGGGCCTCAATGAGGGCCGCGCCATGGCCAAGCGAGAACTCGCCGAGCAGGTGGCGCGACTGGAGGCACTTTTTGCCGCCGTTGAACGCCCGTTTGCCGAACTCGATCACGAGGTCGCAGGTGACCTCGCGGTCCTCGCAACGGTGATCGCCGAGCGCGTCCTCGGTTATGAAATCACCACGCAGCCGGAAAAGATCCTCGACGTTGTCCGCCAGGCCGTCGATGCGCTGCCCGCTGCGACGCGTCACCTCAAGATTCACCTCCATCCCGCCGATGCGACGTTGGTTCGCGAACACCGGGTTGGTCTCGATCATGAAGGGTCGATCGTCGACGATGCCGCGCTGGAGCGTGGCGACGTGCGCCTGGAAAGCGAGCAGTCGCGACTCGACGCTCGGGTACGCACGCGCCTTGCCGCCGTGATCGACAGCGTGCTCGAAGGCCAGGTCGATCCGTCGTGACGGCTGAGAGCCACACCGCCGCCCGCATCGCGCATTGGCGCGAGTCCCTCGCCGCCCAGCGTGCAAACGCCGAGCGTGTGCGTCCGCTGCAGGCGGAAGGGAAGCTGCGGCGTGTCGTCGGGCTTACACTCGAAGCCGTCGGTTGCGAAGCGCCGGTCGGCGCCCGTTGCATGGTCGCCGGTGCCGACGGCAGGCAACTCGAAACCGAGGTGGTCGGCTTCTCCGACGGTCGTCTGTTGCTTATGCCAACGGGTGAAATGCATGGCGTGCTGCCCAACGCGCGCGTGACGCCGGTGGCTGCCATCTCCGGTGTGCCGGTGGGCAACTCGCTGCTGGGCCGCGTCATCGGTCCGGACGGCGCGCCGCTGGATGGCCTGGGCCCCTTGCTGGCGCGTGAGCGTGCGCCGCTGCGTCGCGATCCCATCAATCCGATGATGCGCCGGCCTATCGATACGCCACTCGATGTGGGCGTGCGGGCGATCAACGCCCTGCTCACCGTCGGCCGCGGTCAACGTATTGGTCTGTTCGCCGGCTCGGGCGTCGGTAAATCCACGCTGATGGGCATGATGACCCGCTTCACCGATGCGGACGTGGTCGTGGTCGGCCTTATCGGCGAGCGCGGTCGCGAAGTGAAGGAATTCGTCGATCACACACTCGGTGAGGAGGGTCGCCGCCGCGCGGTGGTCGTCGCCGCGCCAGCCGATGCGCCGCCACTCAGTCGCCTGCGTGGTGCGCAGGTCGCTACGGCGGTGGCGGAACATTTTCGTGACCAGGGCCTGCGTGTGCTCCTGCTGATGGATTCGCTCACCCGTTACGCCCAGGCGCAGCGTGAAATTGCGCTCGCTATTGGTGAGCCGCCGGCGACCAAGGGTTACCCGCCGTCGGTCTTCGCCATGCTGCCCGCGCTCGTCGAGCGAGCCGGCAACGACGCCGAGGGTCGTGGCTCCATTACGGCGTTCTACACGGTCCTCACCGAGGGTGACGACTATCGTCATGATCCGATCGCGGATGCGGCCCGCGCCATTCTTGATGGTCATATCGTGCTCTCTCGCGATCTGGCCGAGGCCGGCCACTACCCGGCGATCGACATTGAAGCGTCGATCAGCCGCGTCATGCCGGCCGTGGTCAGCAAGGACCACATGCGTTCCGCGCAGCGCTTCCGGCAGGTCTATTCGGCGTATCGGCAGCAGCGCGACCTGATTGCCGTGGGCGCCTACCAGAAGGGCAGTGATCCACGAACGGACGAAGCGATCGCGCTTTATCCGCGCCTGTCGGCCTTCCTCCAGCAGGAAACCGACGAGCCGGTGAACCTCGCCGATGCCGAATCCGGCCTCGCTGACACGACGAAGACCAACTGATGCCCTCCCGCGCCGACCGCCTGCAACCTGTCGTCGATCTGGCCGAAGAGAAGGCCGAGGACGCCGTACGCGTGCTTGCCACGCAGCAGCGTGCGTTGGCCGATGCCGAGCACCAACTTGTTGAGTTGCGCAAATACCGCAACGAGTACGCCGAGATGCCGGACGGCATCGGCATCACCGCGTTGCTCAACCGGCAGCAGTTCCTGCAGAAGATCGACATGGCCATCGTGCAGCAACTTGGCGAGGTGCAGCGTCGGGAGCAGGCACTGGAGCACGCGCGTCTGCTCTGGACCGACGCGCGTGGCCGCGCGAAGGCGCTGGACTCCGTCACGACGAAGTACCGCGAACAAGAACGCAAATCGGAAGATCGCCGCGAGCAATCGCAGGCCGACGAACGCTCGCAATACCGCCGAAATCCCCGGGGCGAGGCATGACGCTTTCCAGCGTCGGCAGCCTCCCGAACGATCACATCGAGTACTCCGCATGAACAACGCCACGATCGCCCTCAACGTTGCACGCCCGGTCACTCCCGCCCCGTCGCCCACGACGGGCGCGGCCGCCGCGTCCCCGGTAACCGGCAAGACGAACGACGACACGGCCTCGAACAAGCGCTTCGACGCGGCGATGGACGCGGCGCATGCCGATGCGCGCAAGACCAGGGACCAGCCGTCGGACAAGAGCACGACGACCTCCACGACGGCATCGTCGGCCAAAGACACGAGCACGGACAAGACGGCCTCGGCCCAGTCGGCCGACAAGAAGCCGGACGACGACACGACGAAGAAAGATGATTCGACAGACAGCGATACCTCCTTGGCGACGAGCGTGCTCGCGCTGATTGGCGTGCCGCCCAAGGTCACCGATATCGCCACGAAGGCCCTGGGCACGGCCACGGCGGCAGCCGGCAAGCTCGGCGACGCGCTCGGTGCGCTCACCGGCCTGGGAGGCACTCCCGGCACCGCCGCGGTGGCGACCGGTGCCACCGTCGGCGCGAAGGGCGCCGTCACCGGCGACCCGATCACCGACGCGATGGCGGCGGCGCCGTCGCCCGTCGCGACCGTCACCGCATCGCCCTTCGCGAGCCTGCTGGCTGCCCAGGGCAGCGACCTTGCGTCGACCAAGGACGATGTGTCGGCGACCGATCCCACGAGCGTGAGCCCGATGCCGCTCATGCACGCTCCCGCCATGAATGGCGTGGCGGCCCCTGCCATGCAGGTGCAGGCGACGCAGGCGGCGACATCGCCGCAGTTCAGCCAGGAACTGGGTGAGCAGATTGCGTGGATGGGTTCGGGCGACATCAAGTCGGCACGCATCAAGCTCCACCCTGAAGAACTCGGCAGCATGGACGTGCACGTGACCATGGATGGCGGCAAAGTCAACGTGGCCATCCTCGCTCAACATCCCGCTGCGGTGCATGCCGTGCAGCAGACGTTGTCGCAACTGGACACGATGCTCGCGCATCACGGGTTGTCACTTGGTGAGGCCAATGTCGGTCAGCGCGATCCGGGTCAGAACCCCGCCCAGGGCGAATCGCCGGACGGGCAGGGTGGTGCTACGGACGAAGGCGCGGCAGCGACGGGCGTGGTCGGGACCTCGCGCGTCTCGCGCAGCCTGGTCGATGAGGTGGCGTAACACGCGTCGGTGACGTGATTTCGGCGGGCGTCAAAATTTTCGCCTCACTCGCCGGCGCCTAAGGGCAGCGAGAACCGCGTCACAGCGCCATATCTCCATCCGGGCCACGGGTGACGCAGATGGCACGTCGCTTGCAACAATACCCGCAAGCCCGACGGGCACGACCGCTTACGTATTCGCATTCCAGAGGTTTCACGCATGGCCGCAGCACCTAAAGATCCCGCCGAAGGCGCTCCCAAGAAAAAGGGTAAGGGCGGGGTCATTCTCGTCGCCGCGCTGGTGGTGCTTGCCGCCGGTGGCGCAGGTGGTTTCTTCATGATGAAGGGCGGCCATGGCAAAGCGGGCGCGGCTGATGCGACGGAGATCGCCAAGTCAAAACCCGCCGTTTATCTGCAGCTGGACCCGGCCTTCGTGGTTAATTTCCAGGACGAGACCGCCCTGCGTTTCCTGCAGGTCGGTGTGAACGTCATGTCGCACGATCCCGAAGCCATCGCTGCCGCCAAGGAAGCCGACCCCGAGATCCGTAACGCGTTGCTGATGCTCTTCTCCGCACAGGACGTGAAATCGCTGTCCGACGTGAAGGGTAAGCTGAAGCTACAGGCCGCCGCGCTGGCCGAAATCCAGCGCGTGCTCAAGGAGAAGATCGGCCGTCCCGGCGTGGACGCGGTCTACTTCACCAGCTTCATCATGCAGTGACGGGACGCTTCGGCCATGAGTGACATCCTTACCCAGGAAGAAATCGACGCCCTCCTGGCCGGCGTGGAAGGCGGTGCGGTCGAAACCGAGATCGAGCTTCCGCCGCCCGGTGGCATCCTGGACTACGACTTTACCCAGCAGGACCGTATCGTACGTGGCCGCCTGCCGACCCTGGAAATGGTCAACGACCGTTTCGCCCGTTACTTCCGCGCCAACCTGTTCAACGTGTTGCGCAAGTCCTGCGAAGTCTCGGTGCTTGGCGTGAAGATGACCAAGTTCAACGAGTACGTGCACTCGCTGGCCGTGCCGAGCAACCTCAACCTGATCCGGATCAAACCGTTGCGCGGTACCGCGCTGATGGTCTTCGAGCCGCGCCTGGTCTTCACCGTCATCGACAATTTCTTTGGCGGCGATGGCCGCTATCACGCGCGTATCGAAGGTCGCGATTTCACGCCGACCGAGAACCGCGTGATCCAGATCGTGCTGCAGGAGGCCTTTACGGCCATGGCCGAGGCCTGGGCACCCGTGCTCAAGATGCAGTTCGAGTTCCTCAATTCCGAGATCAACCCGCAGTTCGCCAACATCGTCAGCCCCACGGAGACCGTGGTGGTATCGCGCTTCCATATCGAGCTCGACGGCGGTGGCGGCGAAGTGCACCTGACGCTGCCGTATTCGATGGTCGAGCCGATCCGTGAGTTGCTCGACGCCGGCGTGCAGAGCGACCGTGCGGAGCGCGACGAGCGCTGGATCCAGAACCTGCACGAAGAAATCCTCGACGCCGAAGTGGAGGTCACCTCCATGCTGGCCGAGGCGCGGCTGACCATCGGCGACTTCCTCCATCTGCGCAAGGGCGATGTGATTCCGATCACCCTGCCCGAGTGCGCCACGGTCTTCGCCGAGGACGTGCCGATCTTCCGCGGTCGCATGGCCAACTCCAACGGCAACAAAGCGATCCAGTTCGATTCGCTGATGCGCAAGCGGGGCGAGGGTAAGGCCATGCCGGTGACGACGACGGCGCCGATGCCTGAGTTGACTGAGTCGGCCTGAGGCAAGAGCGATGGGTGCTTGCCAGCGCACCCCAAGCCTGACGTCAACTGACCGTCACCGCACGCAACTGCCGTCACGCGTCAGCTTTCCGTCTAGTGTCGGTTTCCGGTCAGCGCGGGTCATCCGCGGCGACCCGCCAAACACCTGAAAAAACACAAAAAATTCACCGTTCCCTCGCTGCCGAAGCCATGGCACGCCGTTTGCTTCTATGGGTACATACCCAAGCAGCGCGATCACCGGAACGGACATGAACGAACCCACCACGCTCGAAGAGATCGAAGGCGCCAACGAAGCCAGCCTGCACAAGTCCATGGGCCTGGGCGCCGAGGTCAACCTCGACGTCATCCTGGACGTGCCGGTCACGATGGCGATGGAAGTCGGCCGTACCAAGATCAGCATCCGGAATCTGCTCCAGCTCAACCAGGGCTCGGTGGTCGAGCTCGACCGTGCCGCCGGCGAACCGCTGGATGTGTTCGTCAACGGCACGCTGGTCGCCCATGGCGAAGTGGTCGTCATCAACGAGAAATTCGGTATCCGGCTGACCGACGTGATCAGTCCGGCCGAGCGCGTCCGCAAGCTGCGGTGATTGCCATGCGCCGTACCGTCGCCGCCCTCGCCGGTGGCTTCCTTTCCTGCGCTCTGATGGCGGCCCCGGTGGCTGCTCCGGTCGTCGCTCCGGCGGCGGTGGATTCGGGTGCGGAACTGATTCGCGTGTTGATCAGCCTGCTCGGCGTCATCGCGCTCATTTTCTTCGTGGGCTGGCTCAGCCGCCGCGCCCAGGTGCGCGTGCGTCCGGGCGGTCGGAAGATCCGCGTCATCGAATCGATGCCGGTCGGCATCAAGGAAAAAGTCATGTTGCTCGAAGTCGGCGGCACGCAGATCCTGGTTGGCGCCTCGCCCACCGGTGGCCTGCGTACGCTGCACGTGCTGACCACGCCGGTCGCGGACGACGCTACACCGGCGGCTGCCGCGCCGACGATTCGTGGCTTCCGTGATGTGCTCAACCAGTGGAAGCGCCCGTGATCGCGGCGGCTATCGCGGGCAAAGCCCGCTCCCACAAAGAGCCGTCCCCCAAAGTACGTTGCTGGTCGTTGCTTGTTTTCGTCGTCTTGCTGCTCGCACCGATGGCCGCGTTCGCCGCGGACCCGATTGCTCCGCCGGGCATTCAGCTGCTGAACGTGCAGCCGGGCGCCAACGGTAGCCAGAACTGGTCGCTGTCGATCCAGATGCTGGCGCTGATGACGGCGCTGACGGTCCTCCCGGCGATCCTGCTGATGATGACCTCGTTCACTCGCATCGTCATCGTGCTCGGCTTCCTGCGTCAGGCGCTCGGCACCAACAGCACGCCGCCGAACCAGGTGATCGTCGGCCTGTCGCTGTTCCTGACGCTGTTCGTGATGTCGCCGGTGATCGACAAGGCTTACAACGCCGGTATCAAGCCATACATGGACGGCCAGATGACCGTGCAGGACGCCGTGCCGCTGGCCGCCGCGCCCTTCCGCCACTTCATGCTCGACCAGACACGCGAGCCCGACCTCCAGCTGTTCACCAAGCTCGCGGGCGAGCAGCCCTATGCGGACAAGGACTCGGTGCCTTACCGCGTGGCGTTGCCCGCCTTCGTCACCAGTGAGCTGAAGACCGCCTTCCAGATGGGCTTCCTGCTGTTCATTCCCTTCCTGATCATCGACCTGGTCGTGGCCAGCGTCCTGATGTCGATGGGCATGATGATGGTCTCGCCGATGATCATCTCGTTGCCGTTCAAGATCATGCTGTTCGTCCTGGTCGATGGCTGGACACTGCTGCTGGGCACGTTGGCGGGGAGCTTCTACCAGTGACGCCGGAATCCGTTATCGCCTTTGGCCAGCAGGCGCTGCACATCGCCATGCTGGTCGGTGCGCCGCTGCTGCTCACCGCGCTGGCGGTCGGCCTGATCATCGGCATGGTGCAGGCCGCCACGCAGATCAACGAACAGACCCTCAGCTTCATTCCGAAGCTAATTTCCATGGCGCTTGTGATGATCATCACCGGCCCCTGGATGCTGCGCACCCTGGTGACCTTCACCCGCACCCTTATCGAAAGCCTGCCCCAGGCGGTGCGTTAATGCCGATCGACCTGAACCAGCTCGAAGGGTGGGTGGGCGCGGCGTGCTGGGCGATGGCCCGCATTTCCGGCCTGCTACTCGTCGCGCCGGTGCTGGGGGCGACCACGATTCCCGTGCGCATCAAGATGGGCCTTGCGATCCTGCTGACCGTGACTCTGGCGCCGCTGGCGCCGTTGGCCATCCACCCGCTCTCCGCGCAAGGCGTCGCGACCCTGGCCCAGCAGGTGCTGATCGGCGCGGGGCTCGGCTTCATCCTCAAGATCGTGTTCGAGGCGGTGGCGTTTGGCGGCCAGTTCGTTTCGCAGGCCATGAGCCTGGGCTTCGCTGAAGTGGTCAACCCCGGTGTCGGTGGCTCCACGCCGGTGCTCAGCCAGTTCTACACGATGATCGTGACCCTGCTGTTCCTGGTGATGAACGGCCACCTTCAACTGATCAGCCTGCTTGCCGACAGTTTCCGGACGATGCCGGTCAGCGACCACGGCATCGGTGCCGAGGGCCTCTGGGGCATTCTGGAGTTCGCCAGCCACCTGTTCGCCGGCGCCGTGCGCGTCGCGTTGCCGGCGCTCACCGCCGTGCTCGTGGTCAACCTCGGCTTCGGTGCGATCAGCCGTTCGGCGCCGTCGATGAACCTCTTCGCGGTCGGGTTCCCGATCACCATCTGCCTCGGCATCATCGCCGTATGGCTTGCGCTTCGCGGCCTGCCGAGTGCCTGGGATTCACTGCAGACGGATGCCTGGGAAGCCATGCGTGGACTGGTCGGGAGGTCCTCGCCGTGAGTGAGTCCGACCAGGAAGATAAAACCGAATCACCTAGTGACAAACGACTTCGCGAAGCGCGCGAGAAGGGCGACCTGCCGCGCTCGCGCGACCTTTCCACCGCCGTGGTGGTCCTGGCGGGCGTGACCTCGATGATCGCCTCGCGCGACCAGATGGCCGTGCACGCGGCCAACATCATGCACGTCGGCCTGCGTTACGGCCGCGACGACCTGTTCGCCGCCAACGGCATCACCCGCGCGCTGATGACCGCGGCCGGCGAGGGCCTGAAGCTGCTCGGCCCCGTGTTCACCGTCACCGCGGTCGCTGCCATCGCCGCACCTACGCTCATGGGCGGCCTGAACTTCTCCTTCGAAGCCCTGGTACCGAAGTTCGACCGCCTGGACCCGATCAAGGGGTTCAGCCGCCTCGTGTCGATGAACGGCCTGGTCGAACTGGGCAAGTCGCTGCTGAAGCTGATCCTGATCGGCGGCGCGCTGGTCTGGTTCCTCAACCGCACCACGCAAGAGATGTACTCGGTGGGTAGCGGTCCGGTGAAGGAGGGCATTGCCCATACCTTTGGCGTGCTCGGTCATGCGTCGCTGATCTTCGCCTGCGCGCTGGGGCTGATCGCCCTGGTCGATGCACCCTGGCAGGCCTTCAGCTTCACCAAGAAGATGCGCATGACCAAGCAGGAGGTGAAGGACGAGCACAAGGAAAGCGACGGTAGTCCGGAACTGAAGTCGAAAATCCGTCAGATGCAGCTGCAGATGTCGCGTCGACGCATGATGGAAGACGTTCCTACGGCGGATGTGATCGTGGTCAACCCGACCCACTTCGCCGTCGCCCTCAAGTACGACGAAGTGAAAATGGGCGCGCCGCGAGTCGTAGCAAAGGGTGTGGACGTCCTGGCCCAGCAAATCCGCGATGTGGCGGGCGCGGCGAAGATTCCTGTCGTCGAAGCGGCGCCGTTGGCACGCGCCTTGTATGCAACGACGGAAGTCGGTCGCGAGATCCCCTCGGCACTGTACGTCGCCGTGGCCCAGATCCTGGCCTATGTGTTCCGCCTGAAGCAGGCTATCGCCGTCGGCGATCTCCCGCCCGATCTGCCCGAGCAGGACATCGATCCTGAACTGCTCGGCCCCTACCGTATGGATAAGTGACGATGGCAGCTACGACCACGCTCATGGGCACGTTCCGGCAGATCGGCCGGCGGGGCATCGCCGCGCCCGTGGTCATGCTGGTCATGCTCGGCATGCTCATGCTGCCGCTGCCGCCCTTCATGCTGGACCTGCTGTTCACCTTCAACATTGCGTTGTCGCTGGTGATCCTGCTGGCCACCATGTACGTGATGCGGCCGCTGGAGCTGGCCTCGTTCCCGACCGTGGTGCTGTTCGCCACCTTGCTGCGCCTGGCGTTGAACATCGCCTCCACGCGCGTGGTGCTGCTGCACGGCCATAACGGCCCGGGCGCTGCCGGCAAGGTGATCGAGGCCTTCGGCGAGTTCGTCATCGGCGGCAACTTCGCTGTCGGTTTCGTGGTGTTCGCCATCCTCACCATCATCAACTTCGTGGTCGTGACCAAGGGCGCCACGCGCGTTTCCGAGGTCACGGCACGCTTCACCCTCGACGCCATGCCCGGCAAGCAGATGGCGATCGACGCCGACCTCAATGCCGGCCTGCTCACCCAGGAACAGGCGCGCGAGCGCCGCCAGGAAGTGCGCGAGGAAGCGGACTTCTACGGCTCGATGGATGGTGCGTCCAAGTTCGTCCGCGGCGACGCCACGGCCGGCATGCTCATTCTCGCCATCAACATCATCGGCGGCTTCTTCATCGGCATGCTGCAGCACGGCCTGTCCGCTTCGGAGGCCGCGCGCACCTACACACTGCTGACCATCGGCGACGGCCTGGTCGCGCAGGTGCCGGGCCTGATGCTCTCAATCGCCACGGCGGTCATCGTCACCCGCGTGTCCAAGTCCCAGGAAATGGGCAAGCACGTCATGGGGCAGCTGTTCGGCCAGCCGAAGGCGCTGGGCGTCGCCGCTGCCGTACTTGGCGCGATGGGCCTCGTGCCGGGCATGCCGAACCTGCCGTTCCTGTTGCTCGCGGCCGCCGCCGGCTTCGGCGCGTGGAAGCTCCAGCAGAACAAGGACCGTCTCGCCGACGGCGGCACGCTGGGCGCCGCCCCTGCACCGGGTACCGAACTCGCGCTGGAGTCGACACCCCCGGGCGAGCGCCTCGAGCTCTCGTGGGAAGACGTCGCCCAGGTGGACACCATCGGCCTGGAAGTCGGTTATCGCCTGATCCCGCTGGTCGACAAGGCGCAGGGTGGCGAACTGATGGCGCGGATCAAGTCGGTGCGCCGCAAGCTCTCACAGGAGCTGGGCTTCCTGGTGCCGTCCGTGCACATTCGCGACAACCTCGACCTCTCGCCGCACGGTTATCGCATCTCGCTGATGGGCGTGCCGATGGGCGAGGCCGAAATCCACACCGAGCGCATGCTGGCGATCGATCCGGGCCGCGTGCACGGCACGATCAACGGTATCGCCACGCGGGACCCGGCCTTCGGGCTCGATGCCGTATGGATCGAGCCGGGCCTGCGCGAACATGCTCAGACGCTGGGCTATACGGTGGTCGATCCGGCCACCGTGATCGCCACGCATCTCTCGCACATTTTGCAGAACCACGCCCACGAACTCATCGGCCATCAGGACGTGCAGCAGCTGCTCGACCGCCTTGCGCAGCAGACGCCGAAGCTGGTCGAAGACCTCGTGCCCAAGCGCCTGTCGCTTGGCGCCGTGGTCAAGGTGCTACAGAACCTGCTCGCCGAGCGCGTGCCCATCCGCAACTTCCGCGGCATCGTCGAGTCGCTCGCCGAGCATGCCGGTCAGAGTCAGGATCCCGGCGTCCTTGCCGCCAGCGTCCGCGTCACGCTTGGCCGACAGATCGTGCAGGAGATCGCGGGCCTCGGAACTGAGGTCCCCGTCATTACTTTGGCGCCGGAACTGGAGCAGATTCTTCTACAGTCCCTACAGGGCGGCGGTCCCGCGGGCGCGGCCATCGAGCCGGGTCTCGCCGACCGCTTGCAGCAGAACGTGGCCGAGGCGGCGCGACGTCAGGAAGCGGCCGGTGAACCGGCCGTCCTGCTGGTCTCGCCAGCACTTCGTCCGTGGCTTTCACGCTTCACTCGGCATGTGGCCCAAAACCTGCATGTACTTGCCTATAACGAGGTTCCGGACAACCGCCGCGTCAAGCTGGTGACGGCCCTCGGACGATAGGACGAGAGGATCTAACGCATGAAAATCAAACGATTCGTTGCTGCCGATATGCGCCAGGCCATGCGCCAGGTTCGGGATGAGCAGGGCCCGGACGCCGTGATCCTGTCCACGCGTCGGATGGACGACGGTATCGAGATCATCGCTGCGCTCGACTACGACGAAGCGCTGGTCCGCGAAGCGGGCTTCGCCTTCGAGCCGCCGACCGCGGAAGAGACCGCAGCCAAGCATGCCGCTGCGCTGGCGCCGATCCGCGCCACACGCGACAGCGACCGCGCCGCACGCATCGACCAGGCCCGCGCCGCCACGGCTGCTGCCGTCGAGCGCGCGACCAAGGTCGGCACGAACCCCAACGCGCCGCAGCGCCAGTCCAGCGCGGCCCTCGCCTCCAGCGTGGCCGACGTGGTTCGCGCCGCGACGGTAAGCCCGAACAGCGACTCCGCCGTGAATGGCGTGCGCGCCGAGATCAACAACCTGCGCGAGATGCTGGAAGTGCAGCTCTCCACGCTGGCCTGGAACCAGATGGACCGCGAGCAGCCGCTGCGCGCCCGCGTCCTTCGTGAGATGACCCGCCTGGGTATCGACGGCGACGTGGCACGCGCGCTGTGCGCCGAGTTGCCCGCCGACATGACCTCCGAGCAGGCTCGCTACCTGCCGCTGGGCATCCTCTCGCGCAACATCCGCACCAGCGGGCGTAATTTCGACACGGTCGGCGGCGGCATCACCGCGCTGGTCGGCACCACCGGCGTTGGCAAGACGACCACCATTGCCAAGCTTGCTGCCCGCGCCGTGCTTCGTCATGGCGCCTCCAATGTCGCCCTGATCAGCGCCGACCAGTACCGTATCGGTGCCGGTGCGCAGCTGGAGCACTACGGCCGCCTGCTCGGCGTGCGCGTGTATAACGCACACGACGCCGACAGCCTGCGCAACGTGCTCCTCCAGCTACGCAGCAAGCACACGGTCCTGGTCGACACCGCCGGCATGGCCGGTAACGATCCCAAGCTGCAGCAGCAGTTCGATACGCTGCGCGCTACCTCGAACCTCCGCGTCTGCCTGGTGCTCGCCGCCAATGCACAGGCCCAGGCGATCGACAACGCGATCCGCTCCTACGCGCCGCTGTCGCCGCAGACGGCCATCCTTACCAAGCTCGACGAGGCACCGCTGATCGGTGGCGCCCTGTCAGCACTCATTCGCCACGCTATGCCGCTGGACTACACCACCGACGGGCAGCGCGTGCCCGAAGACATCGCCTCCGCCGATGCGCGCAAGCTGGTCTGCCTGGCAGCCCAGTTGCTCAAGCAGCGCAACGAGGAGCCCGACGACGCCATACTTGCCGATCGATTCGGCATCGCGGCGCCCGCGCACGCCTGATCGGGGACCCGCAAAACGTGACTACCGCAACCGCACACTCTTTCACGGCAGTGAATTCCTTCATGACCACACACGTCGATAGCACCCAGGCCGCCGGCCTCAACTGGCTTGACGACCGTCGCCCCACGCGCAGCATCGCTATTGCTGGCGGCAAGGGCGGTGTCGGCAAGACCACCGTGGCGGTCAATCTCGGCATGGCACTGGCGATGGGCGGACGCGATGTCGTCCTGCTCGACGCCGACCTCGCCATGGCCAACATCGACGTGCTGCTGGGTCTTCAGCCGACGCGCCACCTCGGGCACATGCTCGAGGGCGAGTGCCGCATCGAGGACCTGATCCTCCAGGCGCCGCATGGCCTGAAGGTGATTCCGGCCACGTCCGGGGCGCGCCGCATGGCCCAGCTGCCGAACATCGAGCACGCCGCCGTGATCCGCGCGTTCGACGAATACCCGACCGCCCCCGAGTACCTGATCGTCGATACCGCCGCCGGCATCTCGGACAGCGTGTCCATGTTTGCCGCCGCTTCCGACGAGGTGGTGGTGGTGGTGTGCGACGAGCCGGCTTCACTCACCGACGCCTATGCCCTGATCAAGGTCATGAGCCGCGAGTTCGGCGTGAACCGCTTCCGCATCGTCGCCAACATGGTCCGCCACGCCCAGGAAGGCCGCCAGTTGTTCGAGAAACTGTCCCGGGTGGCCAACCGGTTCCTGGATGTTTCCTTGGATTTCATGGGGATGGTCCCGCACGACGAGTACCTGCGTCAGGCTATCCGCCGCCAGTCGGCCGTGGTCGACGTCTGGCCGAGCAGCCGATCTGCCGTCGGATTCAAGAATTTGGCCAGGTCGGTCGATACATGGGGTGAACCCGAACCCCGTGCTCAGGGTCGCATCGGCTTTTTTGCCGAGCGGTCTCATCTGGGAGGAGGGCTGCCACTGTGAGCGTTGCGACCGAATACCTTGAAGTCACGCGAATCCCGGCGGATCAACTGGTACGAACCCACGCGCCGCTGGTGCGCCGGATCGCCTATCACCTGATGGGCCGGCTGCCGCCAAGCGTGGATGCGAACGACCTCATGCAGGCCGGAATGATCGGACTGCTCGAGGCAGCAAGAAATTACTCGCCGACTCGCGCGGCCAGTTTCGAGACCTATGCGGGTATCCGCATACGTGGCGCGATGCTGGACGAACTGCGCAAGACGGACTGGACCCCGCGCTCCGTGCATCGAAAGTTGCGCGAAGTGGCTGAAGTAACGAGGCAGATCGAGAACGAAACGGGTGGGGATGCCGAAGACGCCGAGGTCATGAAGCGGCTTGGTATCGACGCCATGGAGTACAACCAGATTCTGGCCGACGCGGCGAGCGCGCGGTTGCTCAGCCTTACGGCGCCGGAAGGCGACGAAGGCGCGGCGATCGATGTCGCGGACCCCGACGCGGCGGGTCCGGAAGGGATCTTCGAGCAGGACGGCTTGCGCGATGCGCTGGCGCAGTCCATCGATGGCCTGCCCGAGCGCGAGAAGCTGGTGATGTCGCTGTACTACGATGAAGAGCTCAACCTGAAGGAAATCGGTGCGGTGCTGGGTGTGAGCGAATCGCGGGTGTGCCAGATCCATGGCCAGGCCCTGATCCGCCTCCGCGCACGCATGACGGGTTGGAAAGAAAAGCATTGACGGCATTACGGTGCCGTCGCCGGTAAGAACGCGCAGTCAGGCGGAGACGAGTTTTGGACAAGAACATGAAGATCCTCGTGGTGGACGATTTTTCCACCATGCGACGCATCGTCAGGAACCTCCTGGTCGAGCTGGGATTTACGAACACCCTCATCCAGGAGGCTGAAGACGGCAACGCGGCGCTCATGATGCTGCGCGCCCAGCCCTTCGACCTGGTGGTGACCGACTGGAACATGCCTAACATGACGGGCATCGAGCTGCTTCGCGCTATCCGCGCGGATGCCGCGCTGAAGTCGATGCCGGTGCTGATGGTGACGGCCGAGAACAATCGCGACCAGATCATCGCCGCGGCGCAGAGTGGCGTGAACGGCTACGTGGTCAAGCCGTTCACGGCGGTCACGCTGAAGGAAAAGCTCGACAAGATCTTCGAACGACTCGCCGCGGCTGCGGGCTAAGGGAATGACAATGAACACCATGCTTACCGCCGGCCACGAGGTCGTTCCCGAGCTGCGCGAGTTGCTCGACGCCGATGACAGTGTTGCCTTCGAAGAGGCGCTCGACCGCCTGCTGCGCAGCCGCGAACAACACCTGTTCCTGGCCCTGGGCCATCTCGCGCGCGATCTCCACGAGTCGGTCCGCCGCCTTGCCTCCGACATCTCCAGCGATGGCGTGCCGGGCAACATGAGCGATGCGCGCAAACACCTGCGCGACGTGCTCGAAATGAGCTCCCAGGCTGCCCACCGCACGCTCGACTTCAGCGACAAACTGCGTCCGCAGGCACAGGCGCTGGCCAAACAGGCCGACGAAGTGCTGGTCATGGACCACGCCGATCCGTCCTTCGCACCCAACGCCACGGCGCTTGCCGTACGCGTCGGCGATTTCGCGCAGAGCTGCGACATCGGCCTGGGCGAGATGGTCGAAGCGCAGTCCTGGCAGGATCTCTCCGGTCAGCGCGTCGCGCAGGTCGAGGCGTTCATGGCCAAGGTGGAATCGTCGCTGGTCGAACTGGTGCGCCTCACCGGTTCACTCGCGGGCGGCAGCCACGCACCGGCCGCGGACAAGGTCAGCCAGGACGAAGTGGATCGACTGCTCAGCGAATTCGGGTTCTGAGCGCCGTATGAGCGTGGAGCTGGACAACGAGCTGCTCAATGTCTTCCTGATCGAAGCACGCGAACTGCTCGAGAGCCTGGGCGAACAGCTCGTGGACCTCGAAGCCTCGCCGGGAGACGCTGAGCTACTGAACGCGGTCTTCCGCGCGTTCCATACCGTGAAGGGCGGTGCGGGCTTCCTTGGCCTCAATGCCATGGTGGAGCTGTGCCATCGCGCCGAGGACCTCCTCAACGAGGCCCGTAATGGCGCGGTGGTGTTGAACCCCGGTTTCATGGATGCGTTGCTCGAGTCGCTGGACCTCCTCAACGACATGATGCGTGCGGCCGACGCGGGAGTGCCCGCCGAGCCCGCACCACGCTCGGTACTCGATCGCCTGCTGATTCCGGGTCGCACCGGTTCCGCGCCGCCGGTGGCCTTGTCGCCGGCGACGACATCCGCTCCCGCGGTATCGGCACCGTCGTCGCCGCGTGCCTACGATCCGATCGAAGACGAATTCGAAGCGATGCTCGACGCCGCGCGCAACGATCGCGCACCGACCTCGGCGCCCTCGGGCACGATCAACGACGACGAGTTCGAGGCACTACTGGATTCGCTCTACGGCACCGGCGCCCCCGGCGCCGAAGCTGTCCCTGTGGGAGCCGCTTCAGCGGCGATACCAGCCGCGGCGACGCCCGTCGCGCCGGCCGCCGACCCCAACGCCATCAGCGACGACGAATTCGAAGCCCTGCTGGACAGCCTCCACGGCACGGCGGTACCGGGTGCGATTTCTGTAGGAGCCGATTCATCGGCGATCCCAGCCGCCGCGACACCGCCCGTCGCCACCGCCCCCATCGTCGAAACAAAAACCTCCAAACCGGCTCCGGCAGCAAAACCCGCAGCCGCGACCGAAAAGCGCACCTCCTCAACCGCCGACACCACGGTTCGCGTCGACACCTTCCGCCTCGACAGCCTCGTCGATGCCGCAGGCGAGCTGGTCCTGGTTCGCAACCGCCTCACCAATCTCGCCCCGCGCGGCACCAACGATCCGATGGAACGTGCCATCGGCGAACTCGAGCGCGTCGCCGAAGACCTGCAGAACGCCGTGTTACGCATGCGCATGCAGCCGGTGGGCAAGCTGTTCTCGCGTTTCCCACGGATCATCCGCGATCTCGCACGCCAGCTCGGCAAAGACATCGAGCTGATCACCGAGGGCGAAGACACTGATATCGACCGCACCGTGGTCGAAGCACTCGCCGACCCGTTGGTGCACCTGCTACGCAACTCAGTCGATCATGGCATCGAGATGCCCGACGTGCGGGAGCGCGCCGGCAAGTCGCGCTCCGGTACCGTGCGGCTTTCCGCCGGTCAGTTCGGCGACCGCATCGTCATCACCGTGACCGACGACGGCAAGGGCATGGATCCCGAGATGCTGCGCCGGAAGGCCGTCGAGAAAGGCCTGATGGACGAAGAGCAGGCCGCACGTCTCGACGAGCGTGAGTGCTTCGACATCGTCTTCCGTCCCGGTTTCTCCACGGCCGCCGAAGTCTCCGACATCTCCGGTCGTGGCGTTGGCATGGACGTGGTCAAGACCAAGATCGTCGAACTCGGCGGCACGTTGTCGATCGACTCACGCGTTGGCCACGGCAGCACGGTGCGTCTCTCGGTGCCGCTCACGCTGGCGATCATGCGCGTGCTCATGGTCCGCGTCGGCAATCGTCTCCTGTCGCTGCCGCTGTCCAATGTCACCGAAGTGTTCGAACTCGTGCCGGGCCAGATCCAGGAACTGGATGGCCGCATCGTCGCCGCGCATCGCCAGCGCGCTCTTCCGCTTGCCGACCTCGGCAACTGGGCCGGGGCGGCGGGGAAGGGCGGTCACGTGGTGGTCGTGCAGATCGGCCACCAGACGCTCGGCTGCCTGGTCGACGAAGTGCTCGGCCGCGAAGATGTCATGGCCAAGCCGCTCGGTCCGTTCCTCAAGGACGTTCCTGGCGTCGCCGGCGCGACGATTACCGGCGATGGCCGCATCTCGCTCGTGCTTGACCTCGCCGGCCTCGCCGACGACGCTGGCCAGGTGCTGCCTTCACTAAGGATGGCTGTCTGACATGGATATCGTGAGCGTCGTCGGAACGATCCTGGCCTTCGTGGTCATCATCGTGGGTACCATCCTCAAGGGCTCGAGTCTCGACGCCCTGTGGAACCCGGCCGCGTTCGTCATCGTCTTCCTCGGCACCCTTGCCGCGCTTCTCGTACAGACGCCCGGCCCTGTGCTCAAGCGCGCCTGGACCATGTTGCCCTGGGTGTATCGGCCGCCGGATATCGAGTCGGAGAACCTCGTCAGCCGCATCGTCGGCTGGAGCGAGATTTCCCGCCGCACCGGACTGCTCGGTCTCGAGCCGGCCATCGAGCGTGAATCCGACCCCTTCATCCGCAAGGGGCTTCAGCTGCTTGTGGACGGCACCGAGCCGGATGCCATGCGCTCCGTGCTCGAAGTGGAGGTGTACGCTCGCGAACACACCGATATCGAAGCCGCCAAGGTCTACGAGAACGCGGGTGCCTACTCGCCGACGATGGGCATCATCGGTGCCGTCATGGGCCTGATGTCGGTCATGCAGAACCTCGCCGACCCGAGCAAGCTCGGTCATGGCATCGCCGCGGCCTTCGTCGCGACGATCTACGGTATCGGCCTGGCCAACCTGCTCGCCTTGCCGATGGCGTCGCGCCTGAAAGGCCTCGCCCGCTTGCGCTCGCAGATGCGCGAGATCCTCGTCGAAGGCCTGGTCTCCATCGCCCAGGGCGATAACCCGCGGCATATCGAGAGCAAGCTGCAGGGGTTCCTGTCGTGAAGCGGCGCCACCACGAAGAACACATCAACCACGAGCGCTGGGCGATTCCCTATGGGGATCTGATCACGCTTCTGCTGGCGTTGTTCGTGGTGATGTATGCCGTGTCGGCGGTGAACGAGACCAAATTCCGCGTCATGGCGCAGTCGATCAACGAAGCCTTCAACGGCACCGGTAAGGTCATTGAGCCGATCCGGGAGGCGACGCCTGCGGCGCAGGTGCCGCTGCCGAACCAGTCACGCGCGCCTGTCGCCGCACCGATCGCCAAGATCGACGTGCCGATTCCGCCGCGCAACCTGCCGCTGCCCGGCCACGAAGGTGCCGCGCCGACGCGGCAGGACTCGGCAAACATCAATACCGCGACGGCGGCGAACACCACGGTCGGCAAGACCGAGGACGCCAGTCTCAGCCAGATTGCCGACGAAGTGCAGCGCGCGATGAAGCCGCTGATCGACAAGAACCTGGTCAGCGTGCGTCAGACCAAGGACTGGCTCGAAATCGAAGTCCGTACCGATATCCTCTTTCCCGTCGGCGTGGCCAAACTTCAGGGCACGGCCGAAGACGTGCTGCGCAAGCTCGCCGGCATTCTCGGCCCGTTCCCGAACGCCATGCGTATCGAGGGTTATACGGACAACACGCCCATCGCCACCGCCACGTTCCCGTCTAACTGGGAATTGTCCGCGGCACGCGCGGCCACGGTCGCTCGCCTGCTGACGACGAGCGGTGTCGATCCGCATCGCGTCGGCATCGTGGGCTGGGGCGAGTTCCGGCCGACCACCGATAACAGCTCCGACGAAGGTCGCAATCGCAATCGCCGCGTACTCATCGTCGTGATGAGCGATAAGGCCGAGCCGGCGCGCTTTTACAGCGACGCTGACCGTTTGCCGGTTGCCGGCGCCGTGGCAGCGCCCGTGACGAACCCTGTAGCGGGGGCTCGCTGATGCGCGTCTGGGCGATCTCGAATCAGAAGGGCGGTGTCGGCAAGACGACGACGACGGTCGCGTTAGGTAGCCTGCTCGCCGCCTCCGGCAAGCGCACGCTGCTGATCGACATGGATCCGCATGCCTCGCTCTCCGGCTATATCGGTGTCGAAGGTGGGGCGCACGGCAGCGTCTACGATCTGTTCGGCATCGGCGGCAATCCGCTTCCGCCGGGCACACTCGTGCATGCCACGAAGTGGGATCACCTGAGCGTGCTGCCCGCGTCGGCGGCGATGATTACGCTGGACCGCCAGCTGGGAACGCGTCCCGGGATGGGCCTGATCCTTTCCCAGGCGCTCGCCGAACTCGCCAGCGATTTCGACCACGTGTTACTCGATTGCCCGCCGACGCTCGGCGTGCTGATGGTGAACGCACTGGCCGCGAGCGACCGGCTTCTGGTGCCCACGCAGACCGAAGCACTCGCCCTGGCCGGCCTCGAGCGCATGCTGCGCAGCCTGTCCATGATCGAGCGGTCACGCGGCCGTCCCTTGCCGCGGACCATCGTGCCGACCATGTTCGATGCGCGCACGCATGCGTCGCGCGCTTGCCTCGACCAACTGCGCGAAAAGTACGGCGAAGGCGTCAGCGAGGCCGTGATTCCCACCGACACACAGATTCGCGAAGCGAGCGCCGCGGGCGTGCCCCTGGCATCGTGGCCCGCCGCACGCCGGGGCGGCCTCGCTTACCGACAATTGCTCGACGAGCTACTGGCCCTGCCGGCCGCTTCCGTCACGGATGCGGCCGCGTGATGCGCGCCCTGCAGGACGCCGAGCAGATCGTCGCCGACTACCTTGCGGAACTGCTGACACCTGCGTTACCCCCGGCCGCACCGGACGCCGAGGTCAAGATCGTTTCGATCGACCCCTGGCGCACCGTGGCGAGCGACGAGCCCGCGACGCGTGCCGATAGCCGTTACCTGCTTTGCCTCGCCGCGGGCGTGCGCCTCGCCGTTCCTATGGCCGACATCACCCATATGCTGCCGATGCCGCCGCTGACGCCGCCGAACACGACGAACCCCATCTGCCTCGGGCGCTGGCGTCATCCGAGTGGCGTCGCTCGCGTGGCCGACCTTGCCGCGATTCTTTCGCCGGACATGGCGGGCGCCCACTCGCCGACGCTGATCCTGCTCGGTGACCGTGCCTGGGCGCTGGCCTGCATCGTCGACGAAGAGCCGGTGGAGCTCGACGCAGCGGCCATCCAGTGGCGCATAGGCGCCACCACGCGTCCCTGGCTCGCTGGCATGTCCCAAGAACCCAAGTGCGGCGTGGTCGGTACCGCGGCGCTGATCGAATGGCTGGAAAAGGAGCTGGGCCCGTGACTGAACCCTTGCGCGACGGCCGTGGTGCCTGGCTCGGATTTTCCCTGAAAGGACAGCGCTACGCGGTGTCACTCGCCAGCGTGCGAGAAGTGATCCGCTGTGGCGACATCACGCCCGTGCCAGGCGCACCCGAGGATGTCCTGGGCATCGTCAACCTGCGCGGCCAGATCGTCCCCGTGCTCGACGGACGTCGTCGCTTCGGTCTAGAAGGCCGCATCGATGTGACGGAAGAAGATGCCCAGCGCGTCATCGTCTTCGACGACGCCGGCAGCATCGTCGGCATGCGTATCGACGTGATCGGCGACATGCTGGAATTCAATCCCGCCGACGTCGCCCCGCCGCCGCCCGGCCGCGCCACCCGCCGCGACGACCCCGTCAGCGGCGTCATCACCCGCGACGACGGCTTCATCGCCCTGGTCGACATCCCGAGGCTCTGCCGGGCCTGAGGCTCCGCTGGGCCCAGACGCTGCTGGCCCCGGGCTCTGTGTGGGAGCCGGCTATGCCGGCGATGGGTTCCCCGTTACATCGCAAGACATCGCGCTTCTGCCCGCACCACCTTTGCGCTACCGTGTCCCCGCTCTCCAGGGAATCACCGAATGAACCCCGCCATCGGATACGTGCTGATCGCACTCGCCGTCCTCAACCTGGTCGGCCTCCTGTTGCTGTTCCGCCGCCTCGGCCTGACGCCATCTGCTGCCCCCGCCGAGACGCCCGTCGCGCCGGTAAAAGGGGCTGCAACGGCTTACGAAGACATTCGTGACATCCGGGACGAGCCGACGCCAGCCGTCCCACCCGACGCCCTCGCCGCCATGCTCCGTCGCCTCGAGAACCGCCTCGGCGACATCGAAGACCAGGTGCGTCGCAATCCTGCCATGACGGTTGCCGGCGAGCCGGGTGCGGCTACCGATAGGGCGCTTGCGCTTGCTCAGCGTCTTGCGCGGCAAGGTGCGTCGGCGAAGGATATTTCCGAGACCTGCGGTATTTCGTTGACAGAAGCTGAGTTGTTGCAGAGGTTGCACGCGCCGCGCTAGATGGCTCCTTGACCCTGCGGCTGCCGAGGTCGTCGAAGGAGCGTAGAAGCTGGGTGCGGGCTCAGTTCAGGTCGCAATCTGAGGCAATGGGATGATGGAAGACGCGGTGACAAAGAATGTAGAGCAAGCGGGTCCTTGGGCCGACGACGCTCTCTTTCGAAGTGGTCTGGCGTCATACCTGACCCAATCGCTCGGGTCTCAAGTGAAGAATTACTCGCATGCTGGAAAAGGCTTAACGGTTGCCTTGGACGCAGAGTGGGGAGCTGGAAAGACCTTTTTCGTGAAGCGATGGATTGAGGACTTGCGTACCGCGGAGTATCCCGTGGTCTACTTCGACGCTTGGGAAAATGATGTCGGCGATGAAGCATCCGTTGCATTGATGGCTTCTATCTTCGACGATCTCAAGTCTTGGAAGGCGCGAGTTCCTCTTGTCGACGGCGCGAGGAAGCGTACGACTGAGCTCGCGAAACGCGCAACGACGAAGTTGAGAAAGGCCATTGCTCCGACCGCGACCGTACTTGCAAAAGCGGTCCTAAAGAAGATGACCGGCGTCGCTTTTGATGATGTAGTCGAAGCGATTGGCGACGGAGGGGCCTCGAATGACGTCAGCAGCCTTTCCGCAAGCGATGCAGAGGACGTGCTTGATAGGCTTTTCGAGCTCAAGCTGAGAGAGCACGTCTCGAGAAAGGCATCCCTTAAAGCATTTCGGGAGTCGCTTGTTGATCTCTTGGCTCATATCCAAGAACACACGCCAGCCCGAAGCCCGATGTATGTGTTCGTGGATGAGCTTGATCGGTGCCGCCCTCCATATGCAATGAAGCTTCTCGAAGAGATAAAGCATATCTTCGGAGTTCCGGGCGTCGTTTTTGTAGTATCGACGAATCTGGCCCAGCTGCAGAGTTCCGCGCGAAGCATGTATGGGGCGGACTTCGATGGCGCAGGATATTTGAAGCGGCTCTTCGATCGAGAGTACGTCTTGCCCGCCCCAAACAATCTTTCCTATGCCCGGATTGCGATTCCCACTGAGAGTCGCATCCGACGCGTGACCGTTTGCTCGTGGCGCCCGAAGGCAGTCGTCGGAGACAGTGTCGATCGAGATTGGGCCGAGATTGCCGACCTTTTCGACTTGGATCTAAGGAGCCAAAAGCAAATTGGGTACCTTGCAGACGAAGTTATTCACTCTCTCTCGGAGAAGCACGGAGTTCATGCCGCGTGGCTCTTCTTTCTCTGTGTGTTGTTCTTCAAGAAAAGATCACTCCTTGAGCGGTTGAGATTGAGCGCGTTGACGCTTGAAGAATTCAAGAGTCTTCTGGCGCCGATCGCCCGAAAGTCTATTCCGATTAAGTGGGTAACCCGGCCAAACTCGTATGAAAGCGAAGAAAGGTCGATTGATCTTTTGGATGTGATGTTCGAGTACTACCTAATTTCCCAAGCCAGCAATCAAGAACTTCACCGCCGCATGAACGCGGAGAACATGCAGTTTCCACGCTCGCTCGTAAACTTGTTGATCGGTGAGCTGACAGATTCAACCGAAACGGGGCGCGTGGTCCGCGATTATGCGAATCTTGTATTCGGTGCTGGCTTCTTAATTGCGGAGTGAGGCCGTCGTGAGCCAGTCGCGGATACAAGTCAGGTAGCGGCATGCTATGGCTGGCCAGAGCTTGGTGCTGGTGCGTGCATCTAGGCATCGCTCCTGTCCTGCGTGTCTTGCGACGTTTCCCACGATATATGCGCATGAGCATGCGCCGTACATTGCAAGCCCATCCGCGTTATCGCACTAATGGCTTCCAGGCCAAGCGCCATACGACGGCAATCGACCGTGTCCGATTCGTGTACGAGTTCGGCCAGCAGTTCTGTGAGGCCACGCGCGTACTGCAACCACTCTGTGGCGTCGTTCAGTAGCTCGTGCGTGGTCGCCTCCGTGTCGATTCCTTTCTTGAATGCGGAACACTCGCGGCCCGTAATTGATTTGTTCATATCTTCTCCTTGCGAAAAGCCTCACGTTCCACAAGTTGCGGCACGGTGCGCACAGCGCCACGTGCCGCGGATCATGCGGGCTCGCGGGTTCATCGGCTGTCCGTGTCCGGACGCCGGGTGACGTTAGTGACGAAGTGGTCGGCGACGGCGCGACTACGGTCCCGCGCGGCTCGGGGCCGGGCGGGGAAGTAGAAACGCGACGGGAGGCGGCGTCGCCGCGGTTCTTCAACCGGTGCTGCGACGGATGCAGACGCCCCGGTAACCGATGGGGATGCCGCCTTGGGGATTCAGCGGGCGAGCGAGTAATGGAATGGACGCCTCCTGCCTCGGCCCGGCGCCAGATATCGGATGCATGGGATTTTGGTTACAAAGGTGGTAGACCGCGATTACAACGATGCCGCCGGAGGGTGTGCCATGAAATCCATCGCTCAAACCATGATCGGTGTGGATATCGCCAAGCAGGTATTCTAGGTTCACGAAGTGAACGCTGAGACAGGCGAGGTGATTCGCAGGCAGATCAAGCGCGCGAAGTTCCTGGATTACTTCGCGAATCGGCAGAGTTGCCTGATCGGCATGGAGGCTTGCGGCGGTGCGCAGCATTGGGCGCGCAGGCTGATGGCGTTGGGGCATGCTGTCAAATTACTCCCCGCTCAGCAGGTGCGACCGTTTGCTGTAGGCAACAAGAACGACGTCGCCGACGCCCAGGCGATTTGGGTCGCCATGCTTCAGCCAGGCATCCGCGCAGTAGCCGTGAAATCCGAGGCTCAGCAGGCGGTGCTGGCACTGCATCGGATGCGTCAGCAACTGGTGAAGTTCCGCACTGCGCAGATGAATGGGCTACGCGGTCTGCTGGCCGAGTATGGTGAGGTGATGCCGAAAGGCCGTGCTGCGCTGACAAAAATGATTCCGCTTGTGCTCGGGCGACTCACGGATCGATTGCCGACCGTGTTAATCGAGACACTACGCGAACAGTACGCGCGCATTGGGCAGATGGAAGGTCAGATTGCCGATATCGAGCGCAGACTGCAGCTCTGGCACCGAGAGGATGAAGACTGTCAACGGATCGCGGCGATTCCTGGGGTGGGGTTGCTTACCGCCACCGCCGCGGTGGCCTCCATGGGTGATCCGCGAGCTTTTCGTTCTGGCCGGGAGTTCGCCGCCTGGCTAGGCCTGGTGCCTCGGCAGACCGGCACAGGAGGCAAAGTGAGACTCTTAGGTATCAGCAAGCGAGGCGACACCTATTTACGGACGTTGTTGATTCATGGAGCACGTTCGGTGCTGGTACATAGCCGAACCCCCTCACCATGGACCACTGCCATCCTTCAGCGACGCTCGTTTAACGTGGCGGCGGTAGCGCTCGCCAACAAAATGGCGCGCACGGTATGGGCACTCATCGCCCATCGACGCATCTATCAATGCGGATATGTGAGTCAACCCGCTTAGGCTGGTCAAGATAGCGTTTGTATGCCGGATCTTCTTTCAAGCGTTGTGCAAGGTACGCCACGACATGATGGGCCAACAGGTCGGACCGTGATCCACCAAGCCTGAATACGGCACTGGACTTCGAGTCCTGGCGAGTAATGAGGCGTGGGTCAGCTGATTCCATCAGGGCCAGCAGGTATCGCATTCGAGCCTGCACGACAGGCCGAATACATAACCGCAACCGCGCTCTGTTGCTACATCACGTCGAAGGACCTTGCCAAACGGGAGGCGTCCATACATGACGTATGATCGTTGGCAATCACGATTGACTCCTGGTTAGTTGATTGTGGCCAGCGGTCCGGGGGTGTTACTAGCACCCTCGGGCCGCGCTTCTCACCGCATCGAGCGATGGTTGTCTGTGGCGCGTGCAACAGCGAATGCACAGACAACGAAGCGACCGTAGCAAAACAATGTTGAGTTGTCTGTAGGGCTCGAGACGATTGACGGGGAACAGCGCTCTGGGAAGAAATAAGGCCCTTGCGGGCCTTTTTTTGCTTCAGATAAATCGGGGTGAGGTGAGCTGGTTTTCGCCGATGAATCGGCTCCTACAGAGAGCGCGGTGGTTAGCGTTCAAAGTGGTAGGTCAGCGTTCAAGCGGTAGGTTAGCGTTCAAGGCGGTGGGTTAGCGTTCGAGGCGGTAGTTGAGGCTGGCCCGACTGAAATCCGTCGCGTTCTGCGCTTCGAAGTTCCACTTCCTGCTGAAGAGATATCTCAGTGTGATCACCTGGCCGGGATCGAACAGGCCCACGCCGTAGCTGAGGTACAGGCGCGGCGAGAGGTACTTGCCGACGGTGAATGCGGAGGTGCCGCCGAGTGCGTCGTTACTCGATACGCCGATGTCGTCCACGCCGATCTTCGAGCCGACGCTCTTCGCCAGCAGATCGCCTGCTGCCGAGCCGAGCGCCTGTGCGGCCGCGCCGACCATGTTGCCTTCGCCACCACTCACCTGCGACAGCGGCTTGCCTGTGACGAGGTAGGAGAGGGCGTCGGACTGCTCCATGACCGGGTTGGAGAAGACGGTGAGGATGGGGCGCTGCGCGGTGCCGGAGACGAAGAGGCCGACGGTCTGGCCATCGGCGATCGTCGCATTGGGATTGAGTGCGCGTGCTGCGCGAATGTTGAGGCGCGGATTGTCGATTGGCGTCGAAGCGAACAGCAGCTGGCCCTGCTCGATTTTCAGATCCTGCCCATACGCCTTGTACGTTCCGTCGACACCGATTTGCCCCTGGCCCGTCGTCGCGCGCCCCGGACGCTCACGCACGTCGAGCTGACCGGTGATGCGACCATCGATACCGAAGCCGACGAGATGGACCTTCTGCCCGAGGTCGACGCGGATGTCCGCCGAGATAGGGGACGCTTCCGCTGCAGCTTCCTGTTGCTTGTCGTCAACCACGACAACGTCGGGCGAGGCCTTGGTCGCACCGACGCCGGGCAGGCGTTCGACGTTGATATCGGCAAGGTCGATGTTGAGCTTGCCGGTGACGTTCATGCCCTTGGCGTCCTGCACGATCTGGATGTCGGGCGAGACGATGGCCTTGGCGGCGGGAATGTCGACGGCGGTGAATTTCGAGCCCTGGATGCCGAGACGCATCTGCGCGCCGGCGCCGAGCGCGGCTGTGCCCTTGATGCCGAGCGTGCCATCGCCGGAGCCGATCGTGCCGTCGACGGCGTAGTTCTTCGCATCCGTCGTAGTGACGCTGATGCGCCCGTCCTTGAGCTTCAGTCCTGCGCTCGGGACTTCGGCGGCGAACCCGGCGACAAGAGCCTGCCCGGTGATGGCCGGTGCGGCGACGGTGCCGCCGAGGTTGAAGTTGGCATCGAGGCCGCCCTTCACGTCGGCGACTTCGCTGGTGAACAACTCGATGATGCCAAGGTCGGTGAGATGCAGCGCGACCGTGCCGCCGAGGGCCTGCTGCGCGCCATTGATCGAGACGTTGCCGTCGAGCGTGCCGCCTTTGTTGAGCGACGCACGCACGGTGACGCGTTGGCTGTCCGGCGATAGCTGCGCGTTGGCGACGAGGTTGTCGTAGACCAGCAGCGGGTTCTCGCCATGATCGGTGTAAGCGATGGAGCCGTGGACACTCGTAATATTTGCCTGTCCCGACAGGGCACCTGCTGCCGTGCGACGGATGCTGCCATCACCTTCGATGATGCCATCGGCACGCATCGGGCTGTTCGACTGCTCGGCCGCCGTCATGATCAGTGCAAGCGGAACCTTGCGCAGGCGATAGCTGCCGTCGAGGTTGCCGCCTTTGTCCTGCTTCGCGGCCACACACAGGAGGGGCTCGCCTGCGGTGAGGCAGAGATCGCTCATGCTCGCCGCGCCGTCCTTCCAGGCGAGCTGGCTGGTGTTCTGCAGGCGCCAGCGCGGCAGCCCCTGATAGTCGATGTTGAGCGTGGACAGCGTGCCGCTCCACGCGCCATCGCGCAGCGAGCCGGAAAGCTGGAGATCGGCGGCGAGCGGACGACCGGTGGCGTCGATGCTCAGCTGGTGCTTCTCCTGCGTACCGTTCGCGTTGACGGCAAGCCTGTCGAACACCAACCCACCCGACACCACATGCGTGCCGACGACATCGACCTTGCCACCGGGTTGACTGATATCGGGAACATCGGCGTCGACGGTGAGCGTGTCGACCTTCTGGCCCGCGTAGACGAGCGCGCTACCGCGAACATTGGCCTTCACCGCCAGCTTCAGCACGTTCCCCTTCGCAGAGACGTCGCCCTGGATGCGACCGCCGGCATCCGGCAGCCAGTCTCCGAGCGATGTAATCGCCAGCTTCAGGTTCGCGTCGTTGGCGGTATCGCCTTTGGCGTCGAGGTGGACCGTGCTGCCGCCGGAGGCGAGGTCGAGGGTGCCATTGACCACTTCGTTCGGCTTCAGCGTGAGCTTGCCGAAGCCATGCAACTGCCGCTGGCGCAAGGTGCCGTCGAGCTTGCGCAGCTCGAGCGTGCCGAGCGGACCGTCCTTCGCCATCTGCCCTTCGGTCGACAGATCAAGGTTGAGGGCGCCCGGCCATTCGGCAAGCAGCTGACTGGGATCGAAGCGCTCGCCCTTGAGGTCGAGCTTCCATCCGAGTTGGGGCTGGAGGGTCAGCGTGCCGCTGGCGGCAAGGCTGCCGTTCGGCTGCTTCAATTGCACGGTATGAAGGTCGATGACGTCCGGCTTGCCGTCGACATCCAGCGTGAACTTGCCGACGTGGCCGGGCGGCCCGACGTCGACGTCGCCAGCGGCGTGGTACGCCTGCGCGCTGCCCCTGAAGGTGAGCTGGCCGAGGCTGGCGAGGTCCTGCCCCGCGACATTCGCGGGAACGAGCACGTCCTTCCAGCTGAGCGCGAGATCTGCCGAGACGGGCTGCGCGGCGATGTCGACCGTGCCGCGCGCGGAGAGCGAGCCCTTGACCTGCGGCGAGCTGACCGTGAGTTCGTCGAGGGTGAGTCGCTTGTATTCGTGATCGAACGCGGCCTTCACCGGCGTCAGGCGCACGAGGTAATCGTTGAGGTCGACATCGCCGGTGAGGTCGGCGTGGTAACGGTCGCCGGAGCCTCGCAGCGCGACGCCAAGCGATTGCAGACTGCTATCGCCGATCAGCGGCTTGGGGTCGAAACGCGGCGCATCGATCTTCGCCGTCCACGCGAAGTCACCGCTCTGCACGAGATTCGCATCCACCTGCGCAACGAAGGGCAGCGTGAGCTTGACGATGGTATGTGCTTTCGCACCATCGCTGTGTGCTTCGAGATCGCCCGCGTAGTCGATGTCACCGACCTTCCAGCGGAAGCTGGCCTTGCCGTCACCCTTGTAGCCCTTGCCGACGGCAAGCGTGCCGCCGAGATCGGCCTGACCATCGGGCGCACGCAGCGTGAGGGTTTGCAAGGCGATGCCTTTCGATGTCCACGAGCCGACGAGGTCGAGCGAGTTGGACTCGAAGAGCGGCTGGCCGGCCTGCGTCACCTTCACGTGACCGATCTTGACCTTGTCGAGCACGATGTCGAGCGGCGGCTCGAGCGAGAAAGGCTCCGAAGCGGTCTCCGGCTCCGGTTGGCTTGGCGGCAATGCGACGTCGATACCGTCCGCCGTCAGGTTGTACACCTGCGCACGCTTGCGCAGCAGCAAGCCGAACGAGAAGTCGAGATGCGCTTTCGCGACACGCACATCCATGCCCTTACCGTCCCGGTAGCGCACGCCAGCGAGATCGAGTGGGCCGGCAAGACGTCCTTCAGCGTGCTCGAGGGTGAGCGCGTTATCCGTGAACCCCTGCGCGCGCGCGAGCGCAAATCGGAGCCCGGACGCACTACCGACCAGCCACCACACGCCAAGCACGACGACCAGAAGCAGCACGCCAACGGCTACCCCGACGCGGATCAACCATTTCATGCCGGTGTTCCTCACAGGTCGGGCCCGATGACGACATGCAGGTGGATACCATGCGACTCCTTGTTACCGACCGGTACGGCAAGGTCGGCGCGGATCATGCCGACCGGCGAGAGCCAGCGCACGCCCAGGCCGGTGCCCACCAGTGGCTTGTAGTCGGTGCCGGCAAAGGCATTACCCGCATCGACGAAGGCGGCCATGCCCCAGTTACGCGTGAAGTAGTGCTCGACCTCGGTGCTGCCCACGAGAAGGTTTTCACCGCCGATCACGCGACCGTAGGTGTTCTTCGGGCCGATGCTCTCGAAATCGTAGCCTCGCACGGAGCGGTCACCGCCCGCGAAGAAGCGCAGCTGCGGGGGCAGGGCGCTGAAGTCGTCCGTCCAGATCTTGCCGGCCGTGCCGCGAAGAATCAGGCGGTTGCGGCCCCAGAACGACTGGATCCACTTCGCGTCGCCCATCAGTTCCGAGAAGCGCGCGTCGGAAAGCAGGTCGCCGGCGGTACTGCGTGCGGTGAGCGTCAACGACCAGCCGCTGCGCACGAAGGTGGGGTTGTCGCCTTTCTTCCGGCTCAGCGTCACTTCGGGGTAGACCAGGGTGCTCTGGCCGTGATCCAGGCCTAGCGCGTTGTCGCCTTCGCCACCGCGCTTGCCCACGGTGAATGTACCGGACAGCGCATTGATGCCGATGGTGCGCGTCCAGCCGTGCCATAGCCGCGTTTCATTGGCGACGAGCTGGACCGTGCGGGACTTCGACGTCACCGTGTTGGCGTCGCGGTAGTTTGCGCCGAAGTTGAAACTGCGCTGGTTGGGACCCGGCATGGGGATCTGGTAAAGGGTGGAGACAGTCTTGAGGCGTTGCGCCATGACGATCTGATTTTTCCACTTATGCCCGCGGTCGTTCACCCATCGCTTCTCGACACCGCCCTGCAGTCCGGCGCCGGTATCGGTGCCGAAGAACGGGCCACCCGTGTAGATCGTCCGCTTGGCGGGTGCCAGCTCCACGTTGATGTCGATCGTGCCGTCCTTCGCGTTGTCCGTATCGGGCATGACATTGACCACGGCGAAGTAGTCGGCGCCGTTGAGCGCCTGCTGCAGATCCAGCAGCTGGTTCTGCGAGAAGTAGTCGCCGCTTTTGAAGGGTACGTAGCGATCCAGGAAGCTTTCGCGGAACTGCGAATTCTCGAAGTGGATCTTGCCGTAGCGATAGCGCTTGCCGGTTTCCCAGGTCAGTTCCACGGTGGCGCTGTGCTCGGCGCGGTTCACTTCGACACGATGGGTGACCAGCTTCGCATCGAGAAAGCCTGTCGCGGTCAGCGCGCCGCTGACGGCATCGCGTGCCGCGTCGTACTGGCCGTCGTTGAGTGGTTTGTCCTTCAGTCCATTGACGCCGCGCAGGGCGCGGGCGATCTGGGGAAGCTTGGCGGGCTCCTTGTCGATACCGACGTTCACCGTCTTCACGGTCACTGGCATGCCGGGAACCACGTACAGAGTCACCTGCCAGTCGTTGCCGACCTGCTTGATGTCGCCCGTGGCCGTGGCTTCGTAGTAACCGTAGGGCCGCAGCGCGGACTGCACCTGGTCGGGGGCTTTGTCGTAAAGACGCCGGATTTGCGCTGCGGTCGCATCGCGCTTGGCGTATTGGCTCAGCTCGACACCCGCGACGACGGCGTTTTTCAGGCTCTCGTCGACACCGTCCACGGTGAGGACGACGCCGGCATGGGCGAGGCAGGGCAGGAGGAACCACGGCAGAAGCAGCAGTCCATGGCGTCTGGTTCGGCGCATGAGCATCCCGTTCCGGTCGTGAACCAACACCGTGGGTACGGCGGCGAGCGGGGCGCCTCCGGCGTCCCCTGACATCAAGTCTTGGCGTAAGTTACCGCGCGCGGCGTGCAGGGTCGATACACAAACGTGAACGACCCCGCGCCGGTTCAGCCTGCCTCATCACCTGCGGTGTGCGCGATCCAGGCGCCGACCAGTGCCGACACGTACGGAATGGACTGCGCGGTGAGGATGAACATCCACAACACGCTCTCCACGTAGCTCGTCCCGTAGTGCATCGCCATGCCGATCACCGCGCAGAGCAGGGCGATCGCCATGAGACCTTCCTCACGTACGGGTGCGAAAGCAGCAAAGCTGCTACCACCCATGCGACGGCTCTTGGCAGTGACCACGAAAGCGGTCTTCTCGCGCGTCAGGCCGTGCAGGATGCCGCGGGCAATGGCATGGGACAGGCCCATGCTGGCCACCGACGCCATGATGGTGTCATACCAGCTGCACGGAACACGGGCGCGATAGAGCACGAAGCCGAAGATCGCCTTGGCGAAGAAGAACCCGATCACGGGGATCAGGAACAGCTGCATCGGCAGGTTGAAGTACTGCGGCGCGTAGATCATGCCGGCGGTCCACAACAGGCCCATCATCGTGAAGATGAAGTGCAGGGCGTCGGCAAACCAGCTGAACCAGCCGGTGAGGAAGTGGAAGCGCTGACCCGCCGAGAGGGGCCCCTTGCGGGTCATCCAGCTCCAGCGGCCCTTGAGGATCTGCATGGCGCCGAAGGCCCAGCGGTAGCGCTGGCTCTTGTAGGCCTTGAAGTCGGCGGGCGTCAGGCCCTTACCCATCAACTCGTCGACGTAGACCAGTTCGTAACCCGCATGCATCAGGCGCAGACCGAGCTCGGCATCCTCGCAGATCGTCCATTCGGACCAGCCGCCGGTGCCTTCGAGCGCGGAGCGACGAACCATGGTCATGGTGCCGTGCTGGATGATCGCGTTGCGCTCGTTGCGGTGGTGCATGCCGATGCGGAAGAAGCCGTCGTATTCCCAGGCCGTCATGCGGCGGAACCGGTTGTTCTCGAATTCGCGGTGGGCCTGCGGGCACTGCACCACGGCCACCTTGGAGTCGTGGAAGTAGCCGGTCAGCGCGGCCAGCCAGTCCTCACGGACCTCGTAATCGGCATCGATCACGGCGACCACGTCGGCGCGCTCGTCCGTGGCGGTGAGACCGAAGTTCAGCGCACCTGCCTTGTAACCGGGCCACGGCTCGAGATGGAAGAAACGGAACTTCGGGCCCAGCTTTTCGCAGTAGGCCTTTACCGGTTCCCACACCGCGGGATCCTTGGTGTTGTTGTCCAGCACCAGCACTTCGAAGTTCTCGTAATTCAGCCTGGCCAGCGAATCCAGCGTGATCTGCACCATTTCCGGCGGCTCGTTGTGGCAAGCCAGGTGGATGGAAACGAAGGGCTGCTTCTCGACCGGGTCGTACGGCAGCATGCCGGCATGGCGGATCCATTCGCGACGCCAAAGCACTTCGGTGAACTCGAATCCGTTGATCAACAGGATGGCGAGGATGGCGATCTGTGCCGGGAACAGCAGGATCAGCATGGCCCAGTCGAAGGGGCTCAGGTAGAAATTGAAGGGCAGGGTGGCCGACCAGACGATCAGGCCGCAGGCCAGCTGCAGCAGGGCCATGAAGAACAGGCGGCCCATCAGCTTGAAGCGACGGAAGCGACTGCCGAACCAGACCATCGGGAAGAAGGCCAGGGCCGACGCCGCAAAAGCCTTCCACGGCCAGCTGGTGTCTTCGGTGACCGGGCCCTTGAACGGGAATTTCAGCTGGCGGTCGGCATTGAACATGCCCCAGTACGCGCCGGTGCGGCCTTCGCCCAGGTTTTCCTTCCACGGCTGGTCGATGGCTTCGAGGACGTAGTAGTCGTCGATGCCCTTGCGCTTGGCCATGTTGAAGAAGTCGCGCAGGAAGATCGCTTCGTTGGAAACGGTCGGGTAGGCGTATTCGTGACGATCGCCATTGGAGGGCCAGCCGATCTCGCCGATGACGATGTGCTTGCCCGGGAAGCGATGCTGGAGGGCTTGGAAGCTACCGTCGGTGTCCTTGGAGCCGTCGGCCTCACGCGTGCCGATCGAGTCGGGCACGGCGTCCTTGCGGTCGATACCGTTCCAGTAGGGGAACAGATGGACGGTGATGAAATCGACGTGGTCGGCCAGTTCCGGATTCTGCATCCACACGTGGAACGGCTCGGCCATGGAGACCGGCTGGTGCACGGCGGCGCGCACGCGGTCGAGGTAGGCCATCATCTGTTCGGGCTTGAGATCGCCTCGGTAAAGAACCTCGTTACCGACGATGACGCGCGAGATGGTCTTGGGGAAACGGTGGGCCTGGGCGATCAGCGCGTCGATCTCGCGCTCGTTGTTCTCCAGGCGCGTATCGATCTGGGCACCTGCCATCACATCCAGGCCTTCCTTGTCGGCCAGGCGGATCGTCTGCGGGTTTTCCAGCATCGAATAGGTACGGATGCGAGGGGAATACCGGTGGACCAGATGAAGGTCGCCGGTGATCTCGGGATCGCTGGAGAAATCGCCCCTCATCGGGTTCTGGTAGCGCTGGTAAGCCGTGAAGGCAAAGCCCGAGATGGGGCCGTTCCAGTCGTCGGGGCCGCGTGGGATGTTACCCAGGAACCACAGGCCCACATTGAGGCCCGCAACTAGGACCGCCAGCAGCAGCGCGGTGAGGATCGGATGGCTTCGTTCGGTCGTGGTAACAGCGCTCAAAAACAATCCCCGGACCGGTCGGCCCCCAAGTGGCATCAAGTGAGGTAACCGGGGGAGCTTAACGAACAGGGCGTTATGGCTCAACGCATGATGGATGGACCGGTCAGGCTCAACTCAGAGAGAGGGGCGTTCAGGGGTCGTCGGAACTCGCCGCGGCAGGGCTGCAAACCCCCTGTAGGAGCCGATTCATCGGCGATCCCGCGGCAGCGGGCAACGGTGCAGCGAGCACCCAATCGCCGATGAATCGGCTCCTACAGGGACGAGGCCGGCTTTGCGGCTCTGCTTATTTCAGCAGCGAGCGGAGCATCCAGGCGGTCTTTTCGTGGTCCTTCAGGCGCCCGGTGACCATGTCGGCGGTACCTTCATCACCGGCGGCTTCGGCGCCCTTGATGGTGTCGCGGGCCGTGGCGGCGGCGATTTCGTGACCCTCGACCAGCTGGGCGACCATATCCTTCCACTCCGGCACGCCCGCCTCTTCCTTGATCGAGGTCAGCTTGCCGAACTGGCTGTAGGAGCCCGGCGCGAACACGTCGAGGATGCGGATGCGCTCGGCCACTTCGTCGGCAGCCAGCCACAGGGCGTTGTACTGGACCTCGAACATGGCGTGCAGGCTGTTGAACTGCGGTCCCGTCACGTTCCAATGGAAATTATGCGTCTTCAGGTACAGCGAATAGGTGTCCGCGAGGAGCTTGGACAGGTGCTTCGCGACCGCTTCACGGTCTTTCTTGGCAATACCGATATCGATGGCCATGTGGCGACTCTCCTTGGGTTTTTCTTTCTTGGACCGAAATTTTAACGATCGGACGGGCTCACGTGAAATGAAACGTTCCGATGTCGTCGATAGACGCACGCTATTATTGGCGTTCCCATGAGTACCTCCACAAGCCCCGCACGACACCCCGCCCCGGATCCGCGCCTGCGCGAGCTCCGCGATGCGCTGGATCAGGTCACCAGCCGCGATTACGGCCGGCTCTCCGGCCGATGGCGCGCTCTCTCGCGCAAGCCGGACGCCGCGAAGATCGAGGCGCTGGCTAAAGACGTTGCCGTCTCAGTGGCCCGTCGCGCCGCACGCGCGGCCTCCAAACCGCCCATCACGGTCGATGCATCGCTGCCGATCGCCGCGCGGGCTGAGGACATCATCAAGCTCATCCGTGAGAACCAGGTGGTTGTCCTCGCAGGCGAGACGGGCTCTGGCAAGACCACGCAGTTGCCGAAGCTATGCCTGGCCGCGGGCCGTGGCGAAGCGGGGCTGATCGGGTGCACCCAGCCGCGAAGGCTCGCCGCGCGGTCGGTGGCGACCCGCGTCGCGGAGGAACTCGGCACGCCGTTGGGCGACAAGGTGGGCTTCCAGGTCCGCTTCACCGAGAAGGTGTCGGACCAGGCCCTGGTCAAGTTCATGACCGATGGCATCCTGCTGGCTGAAACCCAGTCCGATCCCTGGCTGTCCGCCTACGACACGATCATCATCGACGAGGCGCACGAGCGCAGCCTCAACATCGACTTCCTGCTCGGCTACCTCAAGCGGCTTGCCCAGCGCCGCCCCGAACTGAAGATCATCGTCACCTCGGCGACGATCGACACCGAGCGCTTCGCCGCCCATTTCGGCAATGCGCCCGTGGTCGAGGTGGAAGGCCGCACCTATCCGGTCGAGCTGCGCTACCGCCCGCCCGGCGAGCGCGGCGAGGGCAATGTTGCGCAGATGATCGCCGACGCCATGGATGAGATCACCCGGGAAGATCCCCGCGGGGACGTCCTGGTGTTCCTGCCGGGCGAACGCGAAATCCGCGACACCCATCTCCTTCTGTCGCGTAAGCAATACCGCGAAACCGAGGTGCTGGCGCTTTACGCGCGCCTCTCGGCCAACGAGCAGGACCGCGTCTTCAAGCCGGGAACGAAGCGCCGCATCGTGCTGGCCACCAACGTCGCCGAGACCTCGCTCACGGTGCCGCGCATCCGGTACGTGGTCGATCCCGGCACGGCGCGGGTGAAGCGCTACAGCCAGCGCAGCCAACTGGAGCGGCTGCACATCGAGCCGATTTCCCAGGCGGCGGCGAACCAGCGAAAGGGGCGTTGCGGTCGCATCGGGCCCGGCATTTGTTACCGGCTTTATGACGAAGCGGATTTCAACCTGCGTCCGGCCTTCACGGATCCGGAGCTACTGAGGTCATCACTCGCCAACGTGATCCTGCGCATGCTCGCGCTGGACCTGGGTGATGTCGAGGACTTCCCCTTCCTGGAAGCCCCGGACCCGCGTGTCGTCGCTGACGGTTATCGCCGCCTTGCCGAAATCGGTGCGATCGACGAGGGCCAGCGCCTGACGCCCATCGGCCGCACCGTCGCCCGGTTGCCCATCGATGTGCAGCTGGCGCGCATGCTGGTGGAAGCGCGTCGGCTGGGCAGCCTCGCCGAACTCACCACGATCGTCGCGTTCATGAGCATCCAGGATCCTCGTGAACGTCCGCCGGAGGCGCGCGGCCAGGCCGACGCGGCTCATGCCCAGTTCGCCGATCCGAAATCCGATTTCGTCGGCGTGCTGAACCTGTGGCGTGCGCACGGCGACGCTGCCGAGGAACTCACCTCATCGAAGCTGCGCGACTGGTGCTCGCGGCATTTCCTGAGCTTCATGCGCATGCGCGAATGGCGCGAACTCCACCGGCAGCTGGTGCTGGTCACGCGTGACCTCGATTGGTCCAGCAAAGAGCCCGCTGCCGCTGGCGCCCTCGAAGGCGACGCGCTATTCGAATCCGTCCACCGCAGCGTGCTCGCCGGCCTGCCGACCCAGGTAGGACACAAGGACGAGAAGGGCGTTTTCCGCGGCACCCGCGAACGTCGCTTCCAGGTGTTTCCCGGCTCGGCGCTGGCGAAGGCGCCACCGGCCTGGCTCTTCGCGGGGCAGATCATCGATATTGGCGGAAAGGTCTGGGCCATGATGTGCGCCCGCGTCGATCCCGCGTGGATCGAATCGCAGGCTAGCCACCTCGTGCGCGCCACGGCGCGCGACGCCCACTGGTCGCGCAAGCGCGGCACCGTGATTGCCTACGAACAGGTCACCCTGTTCGGCCTGGTGCTGGTCGAACGCCGCCCGGTCACGTTCCATAAGCAGGACCCGCGACTCGCCCACGAGATTTTCGTACGCGAGGCCCTGGTTCGCGCGGACATCGACAGCCGCGCCGACTTTGTCCGTGCCAACGCGCGCGTACTCGAGCAGGCCCACGACATCGAGGCCAAGCAGCGCCGCGCCGGCCTGCTGCGCTCGGACGAAGAACTCGCCGCCTTCTTCGACGGCAAACTGCCGGAAGAGATCGCCGATGTCCGTGGGTTGGATGCATGGTTCCGCAAGGCGGCGCCTGGAGAACAGGCCGCCTTGCGGTGGACCCTCGCCGATGTCATGGACAGTGGCACGGGGCTCGACCCCAAGGCCTTCCCGGCCGCGCTCGATATCGACCAGCATCGCTACCGGCTCGAGTACCGCTTCGTCCCGGGCGATCCGGCCGACGGCGTCACCATCCAGGTGCCACTCGCCTTCCTCAACGCGCTGCCCATTGCGCGGGGTGAATGGCTGGTCGGCGGCCTCGTGGTCGACAAGGTGGCCGAGCTGATTCGCGCCCTGCCCAAGGCACTTCGCCGCAACTTCGTCCCCGCGCCCGACTTTGCGCGCGCGTTTGCCGAAGCCGAGGCCCCGCGTGACGAGCCGCTGGCGAAAGCATTGGCGCGTTTCCTCAAGCGCACCACCGGCGTCGACGTGGATCCGGCGGCCTTCGCGAGCGCCGAACTGCCGCCACACCTGCTCATGCGCTACCGCATTCATGACGAGAACGGCCGCACGCTGGCGGAAGGGCGCGACCTGGCCGAGATTCGCGCACGCTGGGAAGGCAAGGCGCGTGAAGCGTTCTCGCGCAAGACGGATGTCGAGCTCACGCGCGAGGACATCGTTGCCTGGGATTTCGAATCGATCCCGAAGGAAGTCCGTTCCGAAGGCGGACTGACCGCGTATCCCGCCCTTGTCGACCTGGGCGAGGCGGTGGCCCTGCGCGTCTTCGAGCGCGCCGACGAGGCCGCCGAAGCGCACGTGGGCGGCGTCGAGCGGTTGCTACGTCAGGCGCTGGCACCCGAGTTCAAGCGTGCGCGACGCCAGCTGCCGATCGCCAATCCCTTGTCGCTCAAGTACGCGCCGATGGGCAGTGTGGAAGGCCTACGCGAGGATCTGGTCGAGGGTGGTTTCAGCGATCTGATCGCGGAGCGCCGCCTGGATGCGCGGACACAGGGCGAGTTCGAGGCGCTGCACGTGCAGCTCGGGCGGGAACTGTTCGGCGCCGCCATGGCCCGGCAGAAGATGGCCGAGCCGATCATCGAGGCCCAGGCCGAACTGAGGCCGTGGATGGAACCGCCCCTGATGGGCTTCGCCAGGGCCAGTTACGACGACCTGCGCGAACAGCTCACGGCGCTGCTTCAGCCCGGTTTCCTGCGTGACCTGCCAACCTCGCGCCTGGCCCACCTGCCGCGCTACCTCAAGGCCATGCGGCTGCGTGCCGAGCGCCTTCGGCAGGACCCCGCGCGCGACCAGTCGCGTATGCTGCAGGTGCTGCCTTACTGGCGCGCATTGCTCAATGCGGGGGGTACCGCCCTGGATGCGGTGGTCTGGAGCGAACTGCGCTGGTTGCTCGAGGAATGGCGTGTGTCGCTGTTCGCGCAGGAGCTGAAGACCGCCGAACCGGTGTCGGCCAAACGTCTTGCACGCGCGTTGGAAGTGGCCCAGGCCACGCAACGATGACCACCCGGAAGGACGACGCGACGATGAGCGAGCTGCGTTCCCCCGACGCCAAGGCAACGGCGATGCCGCTGACCCAGCGTGCGCGTGAGGCCTGCGTCTTGCTGCCCGTGGCGGCGCGCGCCGAAGCGGAAACGGTTATCGAACTGCTTCGTCTGCTCGGCTGCGACGACGAAACCTGCGCGTCGGCATTGTGGTTCTCGCTACTCAACGGTCTTCCGGGCGCTGCCGACGAAGCGGCGAAAACATGGCCGGCATCGCTCCGTCGCCTGATCGACGGGCAGGGTGAGGCCGAGAAGGTCTGGGCACTCCATGCCCAGCGCGGTCCGGTCGGCGGCGCCGAAGGACTGCGTCGCCTGCTGCTGGCGATCATCCGTGACCTCCGCGTGGTCTTCGTGCTGCTTGCCCGCCAGCTGGCGGCCATGCGCACGGCCATGGCCCTGCCGGACCACGAACGTCGTGAGCTCGCTCAGCTGACTTCCGACATCCATGCGCCCCTGGCCAACCGGCTCGGCATCTGGCAGCTCAAGTGGGAGCTGGAAGACCTCGCGTTCCGCTACCTCGAACCGGATACCTACCGGCGCATCGCGCGGCTGCTCGACGAGCGCCGTGCGGATCGCGAAAGCTTCATCGCCTCGAGCCTGGCGACATTGCGCAGCACTCTGGAAGGCGCGGGTGTGCACGCGGAACTGGCCGGTCGCCCGAAGCACATCTTCTCCATCTGGAAAAAGATGAAGAAGAAGGGCCTGGAGTTCTCCGACCTCTACGACATCCGCGCGGTGCGCATCCTTGTCGACAGCGTGGCCGACTGCTATGCCGCGCTCGGTCTCGTGCACAGCCTGTGGCCGCACCTGCCCGGCGAGTTCGACGACTATGTCGCACGGCCGAAGGGCAATGGCTACCGCTCGCTGCACACTGCGGTCATGGGCCCGTCGGGCAAGACGCTCGAGGTGCAGATCCGCACGCACGAAATGCACCGCGCCAACGAACTTGGCGTGGCCGCGCACTGGCGCTACAAGGAGGGCGGCGGCGCGGATGCGGAGTTCGAGGCGAAGATCGCCTGGATGCGCAAGCTGCTCGAACCGCGTGGCGAGGACGACGCGGCCGAGCTGGCGGCCGGTTTTGAAACCGAGCTGATGGAAGACCGCGTCTACGTGCTCTCGCCAAAGGGCGAAGTGATCGACATGCCGCGCGGTGCCACCGTGCTCGACTTCGCGTATCACATCCACACCGAGGTCGGGCATCGCTGCCGTGGCGCGAAGGTCAACGGCCGTATCGTGCCGCTGACCACGCAGCCGCGCAGCGGCGACACCATCGAAATCCTCACCACCAAGAGCTCCGAGCCGAGCCGCGACTGGCTCTCCTCGCACCACGGTTACCTCAACACCTCGCGTGCGAAGGAGAAGGTGCGAGCCTGGTTCCGCCGAACCGCACACGACGCCAACATCATCGCTGGCAAGGCGGCGCTCGAGAAGGAACTGCGCAAGCTGGCACTCGACGATGTCGACCTGGCCAAGCTCGCCACGCACTTCCGTCTCAAGGGCGTCGAAGAGCTTTTCGTCACGGTTGCACTGGGCGAAGTGTCCCTGGGCCAGATTGCGCGCTCGCTGCAGGAGCCGGTCGAGCACGAGATCACTCAGTCGGGGAATCCCGTGGCATCGCGCGCCGCACAGCACGATCGCGGCGCGCTTTCCATCGAGGGCGTCGGCAACCTGCTGACCACGCTGGCACGCTGCTGCCAGCCGCTGCCCGGCGACCCGGTGCGCGGGTTCATCACCCGTGGGCGGGGCGTTTCTGTGCATCGATCCGATTGCGCCAGCCTGTCCCGCCTTGCGCGCAGGAACCCCGAGCGCGTCATCGACGTGAGCTGGGGCAGGGTGGAAGTGCAGAACTACGAGGTCGACATCGAGCTTCGCGGTTACGACCGCAAGGGCCTGCAGAAGGACGTCGCAACCACGATCAGCAACACCGGTCCGCACATCGTCGCTTCATCGAGCCGGGTGCATGTGAAGACCGGCGAAGTGGAGATGCGCTTCACGCTGCGAGTGAAGGATTACGAGCAGCTGTCGATGGTGCTGGGGCGGCTTGGGGCGCTGCCGAACGTCACCGACGCCCGTCGCCTCGGCGGCCGGTAACCGCTTCGGCTCCCTGTAGGAGCCGATTCATCGGCGATCCCGCGGCAGCGGGCCGGAATGAGGCAAGCGCCCCATCGCCGCTGAAGCGGCTCCCACAAGGAGCGGCTCCCACAAGAAGCGGCCCTCCGAAGGGTACGGCCTTACAGGCCGCCCATCATCAAGGCGATGCCCCAATCCTTGATCGGCGCCGCGACCAGCATGCGCGCCAGGATCAGCCCGAGGATGACCACGGTCGGCGAGAAATCCAGGCCACCGAGGGTCATGCGGCCACGTAGCGGCCGCACCAGCGGATCGGCGAGGCTCGTGACCAGACGCGCCACGGGATGGTAGCGGTCGGTCGAGAGCATGCTCATTAGCGACCAGACGAAGACCAGCACGACCCAGGTCAGCAGGAAGAAGTCGAGGGTCTCGCCGAGGCTCACGATAGCCAGTCCGACCACGTTGGGCATGACGCCGTTGATGGCCATGACCAGCAGCCACTTCACGCACTCGAGCAGGAACACCGCCAGCAGGGCGCCGGTGTTCACGCGCCGCACGCTCGGCAGCACCTTGCGCACGGGGCGCAGGATCGGGTTGGTAAAGCGGTAGAGGAACTGGCAGATCGGGTTGTTGAAGTCAGCGCGGAACGCTTCGGCCAGCAGGCGCAGCACGAAGAGGGTGACGAGGGCCCCAAAGATGAAATCCAGGATCAGGGAGCCCGCGTTGGTCAGGTAGTTCACGTGTTCGATTCCATGTCTTCGGAAAGTTCAAAGCTGCGGCGGCGTGCCGCGTCGACGGCGCGCGCCACGATGGCAGGGAAGCCGTCGGCGCGAAAGCTGTCCAGCGCCGCCTGGGTGGTGCCGTTCGGTGAGGTGACCCGCTGGCGCAGCGTAGCGGCACTTTCACCGCTCTCGATCAGCATGCGGCCGGCCCCGAGTGCTGTTTGGGCGGCAAGGGCGCGTGCGGTCTCTCGGGAGAGGCCTTGAGAAAATGCCGCGTTTTCGAGTGCTTCGACCATCAGGAAGAAGTAGGCCGGGCCGCTGCCGGAAAGGGCGGTGACCGTATCGAGCTGGTCTTCCTCCGGCACCCACACCGTCAGGCCGGCGGCGTCGAGTACGTGCTGGGCCTCGGCGCGTTGCGGCGCGCTGACCCGGCCATTGGCAAACAGGGCGGTGGCGCCGGCACCGATCATCGCCGGGGTATTCGGCATGCAGCGGACCACGGGCAGGGAGCCGTCCAGCCAGCGTTCGATCTGGGCGATGCGGATACCCGCGGCGATCGAGATGATCACCGGCCGGTACTTCTGCACCACCGGGCGCAGGGCCCGGCAGACATCGGCCATCATCTGCGGTTTCACCGCCAGGACGAGGATCGAGGCGCCTTCGGCGGCATCGAGGTTGTTGGTGTAGGTGGCCACGCCGTACTCGCGTGAGAGCTCCTGCAGGGCCTCGGCGCGCGGCTCGGCCACGGCGATGCCGCCCGGCTGGGCGCCGTGGCGGATCATGCCGGCGATCAGCGCCGTGGCCATGTTGCCGCCGCCGATGAAGGCGATCCGATTCATGGGGGTGTCCGCTCCATACGCGACGTCTTTCACAGTCATCGAAGCATATATGGTGCCGCGCCTTGCCGCCGACCCCCGGGCGTGTTTACCTATGCCCACAAAGATAGGGGACCCAAATGGATATCGCCGAACTCCTTGCCTTCTCCGTGAAGAACAAGGCCTCCGACCTGCACCTTTCCGCGGGCCTCCCGCCAATGATCCGCGTCGACGGCGACGTGCGCCGGATCAATATCCCGGCCCTGGAGCACAAGCAGGTCCATTCGCTGATCTACGACATCATGTCGGACAAGCAGCGGCGTGACTTCGAAGAGTTCCTCGAGACCGACTTCTCCTTCGAGATCCCCGGCCTGGCGCGTTTCCGCGTGAACGCCTTCAACCACAACCGTGGCGCGGGCGGCGTGTTCCGTACCATTCCCTCGGAAGTGCTCTCCCTGGAAGACCTCGGTGCGCCGAAGATCTTCCGCGAGCTGATCGAGCAGCCGCAGGGCCTGATCCTGGTCACCGGGCCGACCGGTTCGGGCAAGTCGACCACCCTCGCGGCCATGGTCGACCACATCAACAAGACCGAATACGGCCATCTCCTCACCGTCGAGGACCCGATCGAATTCGTCCACACCTCGCAGAAGTGCCTGGTGAACCAGCGTGAAGTCCACCGCGATACCCATGGCTTCAACGAAGCCCTGCGTTCCGCACTCCGCGAAGATCCCGACTACATCCTGGTCGGCGAGCTTCGCGATCTGGAAACCATCCGCCTGGCCCTGACTGCCGCGGAAACCGGGCATCTGGTGTTCGGCACGCTGCATACCTCGTCGGCGGCCAAGACCATTGACCGCATCATCGACGTGTTCCCCGCCGGCGAAAAGCCGATGGTCCGCTCGATGCTGTCCGAGTCGCTGCGCGCGGTCATTTCGCAGTCCCTGCTGAAGAAGGTCGGCGGTGGCCGCATCGCTGCCCACGAGATCATGACTGGCATCCCGGCGATCCGAAACCTCATTCGCGAAGACAAGGTTGCCCAGATGTACTCGGCGATCCAGACCGGGCAGCAGTACGGCATGCAGACGCTGGACCAGAACCTCCTGGACCTGGTCAAGCGCGGCCTGATCACCCGTCAGGAAGGGTTGATGTACGCCAAGAACAAGGAAAGCTTCCGTTAAACGGGGCGCGGCGGCTGGTCCTGCCTCGTGGCAGGCCGGCCGCAACCGTGAAGGGCGTCGCTGCAGGGCTCATCGCGGCGGTATATGATCGCCCTAGGGGCGCCGGCCCGGTCCGGCCATGGGGATACACGCGATGAGCGACTTCGATTTCACCTCTTTCCTGAAGCTGATGGTGCATAAGCAGGCATCCGACCTGTTCATCACCGCCGGTGTCGCGCCGTCCATGAAGGTGCAGGGGCGCATCGTTCCCATCACGCAAAGCCCCTTGTCCGCGCAGCAATCGCGCGACATGGTGCTCAATGTGATGACTCCCGCCCAGCGCGAGGAGTTTGAAAAGACCCACGAGTGCCAGTTCGCTATCAGTGCCTCGGGCGTCGGCCGCTTCCGTGTCTCGTGTTTCTACCAGCGCAACTGCGTCGGCATGGTGCTGCGCCGGATCGAGTCGAAGATCCCGACCCCGGAAGAGCTCAACCTCCCGCCGGTGATCAAGCAGCTGGCGATGACCAAGCGAGGCATCATCATCTTCGTCGGCGGTACCGGTACGGGTAAGTCCACGTCGCTGGCCTCGATGATCGGCTACCGCAACCAGAATTCCACGGGTCACATCATCACGATCGAAGACCCGATCGAATACGTCCACAAGCACGAAGGCTGCATCGTCACCCAGCGCGAACTCGGCATCGATACCGACAGCTGGGAGAACGCGCTGAAGAACACCCTGCGCCAGGCGCCGGACGTGATCATGATCGGCGAAGTGCGTACACGCGAGACCATGGAACACGCGATCAACTTCTCGGAAACCGGCCATCTGTGCCTGTGCACGCTGCATGCGAACAACGCCAACCAGGCGCTCGACCGCATCCTGCACTTCTTCCCGGAAGACCGCCGCAGCGCGCTGTTCATGGATCTTTCGCTCAACCTCAAGGGCATCGTGGCCCAGCAGCTCATCCCGACGCCGGACGGTAAGGCCCGTCGTGTCGCCGTGGAAGTGCTCCTCGGCACGCCGCTCGCCCAGGACTACATTCGCCAGGGTGAAGTGCACAAGCTCAAGGAGCTCATGCGCGACTCCAACCAGTTGGGCATGCGCACCTTCGACCAGAGCCTCGTGGAGCTTTACCACGCTGGCGAGATCTCCTACGAAGACGCCCTGCGTCACGCCGACAGTTCGAATGAAGTGCGGCTGCGCATCAAGCTCGCCCAGGGTGGCGATGCCCATACGCTCTCGCAGGGTCTGGAAGGCGTCGAGATCGACCAGGTCAGCGACAAGCAGACCTTCGGCGGCATGTTGTCGCGTTGAACGCGAGAAGGGGAAGCTGATGAGGCCGTTATCGATGGCCTGCATCAGCCCCCTGCCAGTCACGTCTGAGCGCGGGACTGGCACGACTCTCACATACCGGTCGCGTCGTATTTGACGGCGAACGATGGCGTGTTGTCGGATTGCACACTGACGCAATAGCGCACTGCACCGACCACATCTGCCGGCCGCGCGATGTAGAACGAGCCCCAGATATCAAAGAAAGACCATGTCTGAGGGCTGTAGCCGGTACGGTCCTGGCACGAGGTGGAGGAGGCCGCGCCGGCTTTCACGACGATATGGCCGCCGGGATTCGTAAAGCCGGGGCGCACGCGCGCGCCCGACGGGTCTGTGGAGACGCCGCTTCCCGTAGATCGGTCGCCGGGCTTGATCGCCGGATTGCTGGCCATCGCGGTGGCGCTGATGAGTGCGCTGACAACGGCCAAAGAAAGGAGGGAGGCTTTCTGCATGATGTCTGTCCTTGTACAAGATCGCGCGACGTCCGCGCCCGGCTATTAGACGTGAGCGTGCGCGCAGCCGATGTCGCCCCAATGCCCGCCTCGGCGTCAGCGCGATCTCGCTCTATCCCTAGGCTTTCCCCGACATCGACGCCGCCATCGGGTGCAAGGCGGGCTTATGCAAGCCATCTCCCGCGATCGCCAAACGAAAAGAGGGCGCCTCGCGGCGCCCTCTCTTTCACGACCCTAGAAGGCCGCTCTTAGTTAGCAGCAGCACCGACCGTCAGGCCGCTGGCGTCGACGCTCTTCACGCCCTTCACAGCCTTGGCAATCTTCTCAGCGTTGCTCTTTTCCTTCGCTGTCGTGACCGTACCGGTCAGCGCGACGACGCCTTCGGTCGTGGTAACCGAGATGTCACTGCCCTTGACGGCCTTCTTCGTGGCGAATTCCGACTTCACCTTGGTGGTGATCCAGGCATCGTCGGTCTTGCCGGCGACCGTCTGGTTATCGGCCTTCGCAGCGGCGGGGGTGGAGTCCTGAGCATTCACCTGGGCGAACGGGACCGTACCGAGACCGGCGACGAGGGCAGCAGCGAACAGGGCCTTGCGGAGGTTGGCATGGTTCATGGTGAACTCCTTTTTACGAATCTGTTTATGGGACTGGGGAACGGCGCCACGGGCTGTGGCTGCCTGTCCGGGACCTATGGGAACAGCGCGTCCGTGAACGATTTGTGCCCACGCAACAGCTTCGTTCAGCTTTTGCCGAAGACGCACAGAAGGCGCCCAGCCGTCTCCCGCACAAGCGAAAAAAGGTTCATCGTGGATTGCCGGGGCCTGGGCGCTCGGCTTTCAGGCCGGGCATTCTTTCGCACGTCGCACGTCGCAAGTCGCAAGTCGCACGTCGCACGTCGCACCTCGCACCTCGCGCCTGGCTCGCCTTCGGCCTCGCGGGCTCGGCTTTGCCATCGCTCTCTACACTTGGGCGTTTCGCGGGGAGACCTTGGTGCCCACCCTCGCGGCTCAGACACGTCCTCCGCGTTCGAGAAGGAAAGGCCGCTCCGCGGCCCCTGTTCTTATTGGCCTACGGCCGCTCCACTTGTGCGGAACTCGCCTCGAGGGTGGACACCAAGGTCTCTCACGACGATACGGTCAGCGGGAAGGAGAGCCGTTGGGTGGGGCTGGCCGCCAAAGCCGGCTGTCACGGCAGCCGTGCTGGTACGAACATTCCGGGTTGGTGAGGCCCTTCCTCGCCGCTGCGCCGCCTCGCGCGGACGATCCCGTCCGGCGCCCCGGGATTGACCGTTTGGCGATGGCGACGAGCCAGTAACCGAAGCGGCGTTGCTTCGTCGGCTCGCCCCACACGAACCTCAGGGATGGGGAGAGTCTTCGGTGCCCACCCTCGAGGCGAGTTCCGCACAAGTGGAGCGGCCGCAGGCCAAATAAGTATACGGCCGCGCAGCGGCCTTTCCGGTACGAAACGCGGAGGACGTGTCTGAGCAGCGAGGGTGGGCACCGAAGGCTCTGCGCCCCAAGCCGTCACGCAATCGGCGGCGCGCGAGCCGCTAAAAACACGCACTCGCAACGCGAGTGAACCGCCCCCTCCAGCTTCCCCGGAATTCCGCGAAGAACCAAAAAAAAGCGCCCCGTAGGGCGCTTTCGTGACACTTGTTGCGAAGACTTACTTGTATTCAACGGCGCCCGAAATGACGAGGCCTTTCTCTTCCATGTGAGCTTCGCCGGCAACCTGGACCACGCGAGTGGCTTGGGCCTTCATCGAGTCGAACTGTGCCTTGGAACGCTGAGCGGCAGCCGTATCTTCGGCCTGGCTGTCCGGAGCACCATCGGCACCGGCAGCGGTGGTCATCGCGTTGGCGTAGGTCTGTGCCTTCTCCGCCATCACGTCGACCCAGGCCCGATACATGTCGCCGTTGAGGTGCATGCGGCTGAGCCGGCCGGCATCGCCGGTGCTGGCCATCAGCACTTCGTCGAGCTTGGCGTCCTCGCCCGGGCCCACGCCGATGGCGATAGCCTGGCCATTCATCGCGGCCCAGCCCGGCATGCCGAGCATGCCGACGATGTTCGCGGGCAGCGGTGCGGGCTTGCCGTCGCCGGCCAGCTTGAAGTCGCCGCCGAGCACGGCCTGACCCATCGCGAGCAGCCCCGGGGCATTGCGGGTGGCAAGCACGACGCGGCCCGTGATCTGCGGCATCTGCGCAGCGGATGCCGCCGGCTTGAACGAGTCGATGACGATGCGCACGCCGCGGATGTCACCAAACGGCGGAATGGCCGCCTGCTGCATCGTCGACCCGAGCTTGGTGAAACTGTCATTCATGTTGGCGAAGGCCGGGCATTCAAACGGCTTCGCGGCGACCGCTTCGGACTGGGCGGTCATGAAGGTACGGATCTGTTCGACAGGCAGCGCGAGGCTGACGTCGAACGGTGCCGTCGCGTCCTGACCCAGTCCCGGCAGCTCTACCTTCAGGCCCGAGAAGGCCTTGGTGATGTCGTCGGCAAGTGCCACGTCGACGCGCTGTTCCTGGTGGTGGAGGTCGAGCTTGGTGTAGCCGAAGCTGATCGACGGCACGCGGGCGGCGATGCGCGACGCTTCTGTCTGGCAGCTTGCCGGAAGCACCGGGGCAGGCTCGCCGGTCTTGGCCGACTGCTGCTTGATGAAGGCAGCGAAGAGCGGATCCTTGCCTGCCGCGATCAGGGGCAGGAGACGGGTGAGGTCCAGCTGACCGACGGCGTAGTCCTTGTAGCCCTTGTCCTTGGCGAGGTCGGCGAGGCGACCGTCTTCCTGGAGGCTCTTTTCCGGACGGTCGGCGCCCAGCGCCTGACGGATCATCGGCTGCGCGGCATCGGCCGGCAGCAGCGAGACCACCGCCTGCTTGCCCACCGTGGCGATGACCAACTGGATACCGGTGTCGGAGATGGCCACATGACGGTAGGTCTGGCCGCCGGCATCGGCGGTTTCCAGCTTCTTGCCGTAGGCAGTCTCGAGGCGGCCGACGAAGCCTTCCCAGGCAGCGGGGTCGGCGAGCGAGACACGCGCCACCGGGCTGAGGCCCAGGCCATAGATGGCCGAGCCGGTCTTGATGTCGAGGCCGAGGTTCTTCAGCGCCGCTTCGGCAGTCTTGCCGTCGAACTCGGCGGCCACTGCCTTCATGAGGTGGGAGCCATCGACGTTGCCCTTGGCTTCCATGTCCTGGGCCAGTGCCTTCATCTGGGCGACCTGGCCGGGGAGCTCGGTGTTGACCTGGTTGAGCATCGCCTCATAGGCATCGTCGTCCAGCTTGTCGAGGCTAGCCGCAACGTACGGTGTGTCGGCCGGCACGAAGGCCAGCGGGGCGTCCTTGTCCTTGTGGCCGCAGGCCGCCAGCAGCACGCTGGCGACGCCGAGCGCGATGAGTCGCTTCGTCGGTCGCATTTCGTATCCCATTGTTTGAGTTGTCCCTTGGTCCGGCCATTATGCCGGAAGCCGGGCCCGGCGCGGGATCAGCGTCCCATGACCTCAGCCAGGACGGCCATGCGCACGAACACCCCATTGCCCACCTGCTCGAGGATGCGCGACTGGGCGCCATCGGCGACCTCGGTGGCGATCTCGATGCCGCGGTTTATCGGGCCAGGATGCATGACCAGGCAGCCCTTGGCGGCACGGGCGAGCCGTTTCGTGTCGAGGCCGAAGCGCTCGAAGTAGGCGGCTTCGTCGGGCAGGTCCGTGGAGGCCATGCGTTCTTTCTGAAGTCGCAGCATGATCACGGCGTGGGCGCCTTCGATCGCTTCGTCGAAATCCTCGTGGAGAGTCACGCCTTCCAGTTCGCCTTCAGCCGGCAGCAGTGAGGACGGACCGACGAGTCGGACATCCTTCGCACCCAGCGCCGTGAAAGCGTGCACATCGGAGCGGGCGACGCGCGAGTGCCGCACGTCGCCGCAGATCACGATGCGTAGCTTGCGAAAATCCGGGTGATGGTTGCGGATGGTCAGTGCGTCGAGCAGGCCCTGGGTGGGGTGCGCGCGATTGCCGTCGCCGGCGTTGACCACGGCCACGCCGCTCATCGCGTGCTTGACCAGCGAGTCCGGCGTGCCCGACTCCTTATGCCTCACGATGATCGTGTCCAGGTGCATCGCTTCGAGGGTATGCAGCGTGTCGAACAGCTCCTCGCCCTTCGCGGTCGACGAGAAGCCGATGTCGAAGTTGATCACGTCGGCACCGAGCCGGCGTGCAGCCAGCTCGAACGACGTGCGCGTGCGCGTGGAGGGTTCGAAGAACAGGTTGAGCACCGTGCGGCCGCCGAGCAGGTCGAGCTTGCGTGTGCCATGTGCGGTCGCTTCACGCATGCTGCTGGCGCGATCGAGCAGGCGCTCGATGGTTTCGCGCGGCAGGTTCTCGAGGGTGGTCAGGTGGCGCAGGCGTTGTGACATGACGTCGACGTCCTCAAGGTGGATGGCATCGGTTTCAGCATTGTGCGAGGTGCGTTTCGAGAATGACAGCCGCGGCTTCGGCATCGATCGACTTCACGTCCGATCGCTTGCGCGTGCCGGCCGCACGCGCCGCTGCGAACCGTCGCGCTGCTTCCTGCGAGCTCATGCGTTCGTCGGCAAAGGCGACCGGCAGGCCATAACGCTCGGTGATGCGCTCGGCGAACCGTCGCGCGGTGCGCGTCATCGGCTGTTCCTTGCCGTCGTTGTCGAGCGGCAGCCCGACCACGAGCTCGGTCGGCAACCATTCGCGGCGAAGCGAATCGAGGATTTGCCAATCTGGCTGGCCGTCGCGGACGGGCACGGCGGCAAGCGCGCGCGCGGTGCCGGTGAGGCGATTACCGACGGCCACGCCGACGATCTTCGTCCCGACGTCGAATCCGAACAGACAGCTCATCGCGCCCCGAACTCAGGCGTGACCGGCATAGCCGGCGATCTGGGAGGGGTCGGTCACACCCAGCTTGCGCGTGGCGGCGGTCCAGCGTTCGTCGAGCGGCGTATCGAAGATGATGCGTTCGTCGGCGCGGGTGGTCAGCCATGCGTTGTCCATGACTTCCTGCTCGAGCTGACCGGCTTCCCAGCCGGCATAGCCGAGCGTGACGACGGCACGGCGCGGGCCTTCGCCCTTGGCCATGGCGACGAGGATGTCGCGCGAGGTCGTGACCGACCAGTCTTCGTTGACGCGGTAGCTGGAGTCCCAGCGTCCCGGCTCACGATGGAGTACGAAACCGCGCTCCTGCTGCACGGGACCGCCAATGAGGACCGGGTAGTCCGCGATCTCCGGATCTTCGCAGTCGAGTTTCATCTGCGCGAGCACGTCGCCGAGACGGTATTCGGAGATCTGATTGATCAGCAGGCCGACCGCGCCGTCCTCGCCATGCTGGCAAAGAAAGGCGACGCCTCTCGCGAACGGAGGTTCGGCCAGGGAGGGCATCGCAATAAGAAATTGCCCCGCGAAGGTGTTGGCGATCGTCATGGCCTCATTGTAGCCACTACGAACATGACTCGTGCGCGAATATTCAGCGCCATTCGGCTAGGTTGGGGCCCTGCACGAAAGGAGTCTGCTTCATGGGAAAGACGATGTTTACAAAGGTATTTGTCCTGCTCGCAGGAGGCTCGGTCGCGTTTGGCGCACTGGCGTCGTCGCCGGCAGCCTGGAAGGACTATGACCAGCGGCTGACGAAGGCCTGCGTCGCCGCGAGTGGCCTGAAGGATGTCAAGCCTGTCGGCGGCCCGATCCAGTACGACGACCGCGTACCGGTCACGGCGCTGTTCCTGGCCGGGCGTTATCCGCAGAAGCACATGAATAACCGGCCCGGGCGCGAGTTGTGTGTTTGGGACCGCAAGGCGGAGAAGGCTTATGTCAGCGAGGCGGATCAGCTGTTGAAATAGGACATGGGCGAGCCGCCTCAGCGGCGAAAAGCCAACGGAGCGGGATAGCCGGAAGACTCATCCGAGGCTTGGCTGGCCCGCTGCTGCGGGATCGCCGATGAATCGGCTCCTGCAACGGCCGGCATGACCTTCACCCTCGTCAGGCTGCGGCGGTCAGTAATTGCGCAGCACGTTGCCCGGCAAAAACTGCCACGTACGCGTGATATACAGCTCGTCCACGCGAGTCTTGTCCGGCGGGAGGGCGGGGAAGGGGGCGGCGAGGCGCACGATGCGTTGGGCCGCCTCGTCGAGCAGCTTGTGCCCCGAGCTCTTGATCACGTCCATGCTCTTGATCGTGCCGTCCCGATTGAGGCCCACCGTGAGCACCAGCTCACCGTAGACGCCCTGGCGGCGCGCTTCGTCGGGATAATTCAGGTTGCCCACCCGCTCCACGCGACCGACCCAGCCTTTCATATAGGCCGCGTAGACGTACTCGCGCGTATTGGACGAAATGAATTTCTTCTTCGGGCGCTTCGCGTAGGCCTGCGATTGCTCGCGTACCTCAGCCGAGAGCTTGGCCATTTCCAGCTTTCGCTGCACGTCTTCGTCGGATATTGGGACCGGGCGTTCCTTCTGCTCGGCCTGCTCCTTCGTGGAGTCGACGGTGAAACCCGTCTCGCCCGACGTGGTGAGCAACTGGGCGGGCGTGCGTTCGGTTGGCGCTGGCGCCTGGGCGTCCTTGGGCTCCGCGGTCATGCCCTGGTTGGGGGTCGGCAGGGGACCGGAGACCGGCTCAGACGGCCGGGCCGCTTTGTCCTGGTCGCCGCCGCCGGCATTGCTCGCCTGGGCCAGGAAGTCGGCTTTGTCCGGTTGTTCCTGGTTGGCGACGTCCACGAGGGTGACATCGAGCGTAGGAACGCTCGGTTTGGGCTTCTCCGCGTCGAAGGTGATGCCAAGGATGACGACACCGTGCAGCAGCAGCGAAAACAGCAGGGTCGCGCCGAACAGGTCGGCGCCGGTGGTGCGGGTCGTCATCGGGCCTCGATTGCGTCGAACATCAGCCCCGCGATGTTAATGCCGAACTGGGCATCCAGTTCGCGGATGCATGTCGGAGATGTGACGTTGATCTCGGTCAGGTAGTCGCCAATGACGTCCAGCCCGACGAAACGGAGGCCGCGACGGACCAGCTCCGGCGCCACCTGCGCCGCGATCCAGCGGTCGCGGTCGGACAGGGGGATGCCCTCACCCCGGCCGCCGGCGGCGAGGTTGCCACGGAATTCGTCGCCCTGCGGAATGCGGGCGAGCGCATACGGCACCGGCTCGCCATCGATCAGCAGGATGCGCTTGTCACCGGCGGTGATCTCGGGGATGTACTTCTGTGCGATGGCGAAATGGCGGGCGCCGTCGAGCAGGGTCTCCAGCATGGAATTGAGGTTCGAGTCGCCATGCTTCACCCGGAAGATGCCGCGGCCGCCCATGCCATCCAGCGGTTTGAGTACCGCTTCGCCATGCTCGGCGACGAACCGGCGCAGCTCACCGGCGTCGCGGGAGACCAGGGTCGGTGCGATGCACTGGGGGAAATCCAGGGCGAACAGCTTCTCGTTGCAGTCGCGCAGGCTGCGCGGGTCGTTGACCACCTTGCAGCCGTCGCGCTGGGCGCGCTCCAGGACCATGGTGTCGTAGATGAACTGGGAATCGACCGGCGGGTCCTTGCGGGCCAGGACGATGTCGACCTCGGCCAGCGGGCGCCAGGTGGGCTCGCCCAGCGTGAACCAGCCTGCCGGGTCCTCCTTCACGGTCAGCGGCCGCAGGCGGGCCCAGGCCTCGCCGTCGCGCAGGGCAAGGTCACCCTGCTCCATGTAGAGCAAGGCGTGGCCGCGGCGAGAAGCCTCCAGCAACATGGCGAAGGTAGAGTCCTTGGCGATCTTGATGGCGCGGATCGGGTCCATCAGGACGGCGACGGAGAGCGACATGGGGGTGTCCCGGGAGAGCAGGAAGAATGCCAAGTCTAGTGGGGGAGGGATCGCAATTTCACAAGGATTTGTCCCTTTAAGAACAATTCATCTTGACGGCGACCCGGCCAACCATTAAACAGCGAACGGGAGGAACGCCGAAGAGCGGGCCACCGGAGCCCAGGTTCCGGACGACGACCCAGCGCACGGATAAGCCGGCATGAAACCAGCTATCCTGCGGTGGGATTTGCGGTTTTTTTGTGCGTGCTACGGGGGCGCAGTGAACGAAAACGGACGTGGTACCGATCTGACCGGCTTGCGGGTCATGGTCATCGACGATTCGAAAACCATCCGACGCACGGCCGAAACCCTGCTGAAGAAGGAAGGCTGCGACGTTCTGACCGCAGTCGATGGGTTCGAGGCGCTGGCAAAGATTTCCGACCAGAAACCGAACATCATCTTCGTCGACATCATGATGCCGCGCCTGGATGGCTACCAAACCTGCGCGCTGATCAAGAACAACGCCCAGTTCCGCGGGACGCCGGTGATCATGCTGTCCTCCAAGGACGGTCTGTTCGACAAGGCGCGTGGCCGCATCGTGGGCGCGGAGCAGTACCTTACCAAGCCTTTCACTCGCGACGAACTCCTCGGCGCGATCCATCGCTATGCGACGGCGAGCTGATTCAAATCCGCTTAACGACGTCCAGGGGGACGTGTGGCAAACATTCTGATCATTGACGACTCGCCCACCGACGTACGCGTGTTCACCACGCTACTGGAGAAGGCGGGTTTTTCCGTCTCCAGTGTCGACAACGCCGAGTCGGGCATCGACCGCATCCGTGCGAGCAAGCCCGACCTGGTCATCATGGACGTCATCATGCCCGGCATGAATGGCTTCCAGGCCACCCGAACGCTGAGCCGGGACCCGGCTACGGCGGACGTGCCCGTGGTGATGATCACGACCAAGTCCATGGAGACGGACCGCGTATGGGGGTTGCGCCAGGGCGCGAAGGCCTTCATCACCAAGCCGGTGAACGAGAAGGAACTGCTCTCGACCATCGCCAGCCTGCTGCCGAACAAGCATTGAGGGCGCCATGAGCGAGAACGCGGCACTTACGCCTTTCGAACTGCTCGCCCACTACGAGCGCGCCTGCCTGGCGCATTCGGCCGGCGCGCCCGAACGGGTCGAATCGCTGGGCCTTTGGCGTGGCATCGGCTTCCGTATCGGTCGCCGTGCCTTCGTCAGCGGTATCGAAGAGATCAACGAACTGCTCGCCGTGCCGCCGCTGACCAACGTGCCGGGCACCCAGCCCTGGCTGATGGGCGTGGCCAACGTGCGCGGCAACCTCGTGCCGGCGATCGATCTGGGCCGTTTCCTCTTCGACGAACGCACGCCTTCATCCGAGCGTACGCGCCTGCTGCTGGTTCGCCAGCACGGCGGCACGGTGGGCCTGCTGGTCGACGAAGTGTTCGGCCAGCGCACCATGGATGAGGCGCAGCGCGGTACCGGCAGCGAGGAACACGATCCGCGCCTGGCGCGGTTCGTCGCGGAAAACGTACAACTGGGCGAGCAATCGTTCGGGCTTTTCAGCATGAGCCGTCTGGCTCGTGCGCCGGATTTCCGGCAGGCGGCGCTGTAAAGCGTCTCCACGGGGGACGGGACGGCCGGGTGGCCGCCCCGCAACAGGATCGGCGAGGGCGGTAAACGCTCTTGCGATGGGAACGGAGGGGCGGCCAGTGCGGCCGCTTCGTCATGCCGACGACCTCATTCGGGGCGCCGGTGACTAGCTTTGCCAGGTTTGGTCGAGGTGAGTATGAGTACGACAACAGGGGGCGCAGGCCGGGAACGTGGTTACACGATGGTTATCGTGGCCCTGCTTCTGGCTATCGGTTTGGCGTCGGTCGACTTCTGGTGGCTGAACATCAAGAACGGTGAGGATCGCGAAGCCATCGCGCTGACGACCCAGGTGCAGGTGCTTTCGCAGCAGACCGCGAAGTACGCACTCGAGGCGTCCGACGGCAACCGCGACTCGTTCCGCGAACTGGCGGCCACGCGCAACACCATCGATTCGGCGGTGCAGCGACTGGTCAAGGGCGATGAAAAGACCGGCATGCCTTCCTATGCCGAGAACGACGCGACGCCGTCCGGCCGCTCGGTGAGCGCCCTGGCCAACGCCTGGCACCAGCTCGATGCGGATATCGGCAAGATCCTGTCGAACAAGGACCTGGTCCTGAGTTCCGGTGAACGCGCCGACCTCTTCTCCAAGCAGATGCCACTGCTGAACTCGCGCACGGACGAAGTGCTGAACATCGTCCAGCAGAAGAACGCTTCCTCGGAGCAGACCTTCACCATCGCCCGCTGGATGCTCATGGCCGATCGCATGATCCGTCGCGTGCAGGAAATTCTGCAGGGTGGTGATGGCGCGCAGTCTGCGGCCGACGGCCTGTCCCGTGACGCGCAGCTCTACGGTGCGGTGCTCAAGGGCCTGATCGATGGCAATGCCGACGGCGGCGTCCATGCGATGACCGACACGAACGCACGCAAGATCCTTGAAGGCATGCAGACCTCCTGGGGCGACCTGGTCGACCCGGTGGCCCAGCTTGTCGCGGCATCGCCCAACCTGCAGGACGTGAAGCGCGCCGGTAACCAGGCCTCGCTCGACTCGCAGACCGTGTTGCTCCGCGCGAACGAATCCGCGGACCAGATCGCCAAGAAGTTCCGTCTCTTCCCGAACGTGGGCTGGGGCCTGGTCGGCGCACTGGCCACGGTGGCCTTCGCGCTGCTACTCGTCTTCACCCTCGTGCGTGACCAGCGCCAGCGCCTCGAGAGCACGTCCGAACTCAACCAGCGTAACCAGACCGCGATTATGCGGTTGCTGGACGAGATGGGTACGCTCGCCGAAGGCGACCTGACCATCAAGGCTACGGTGACCGAGGACATCACGGGCGCCATCGCGGACGCCATGAACTCCGCGGTCGACGAGATGCGCAACCTCGTGACCACGATTAACGAGACGGCGGTCCGCGTCTCGGCGGCGGCACAGGAAACGCAGGCGACCGCCATGCACCTGGCCGACGCGGCGGAACAACAGGCGCAGCAGATCACCTCGGCGACCTCGGCCATTAACCAGATCGCGACCTCGATGGATACCGTGTCGAAGGATTCCGCGGAGTCGGCCGACGTGGCGCAGCGATCGGTGCAGATTGCATCGCGCGGTGCGGAAGTGGTGCGCGAGACGATTCAGGGCATGGACTCGATTCGTGACCAGATCCAGGAAACCTCGAAGCGAATCAAGCGACTGGGTGAATCGTCCCAGGAGATCGGCTCGATCGTGGAACTGATTAACGACATCGCCGAGCAGACCAACATCCTCGCACTCAACGCAGCCATTCAGGCGGCCTCGGCCGGTGAAGCGGGCCGCGGTTTCGCGGTCGTCGCGGACGAAGTGCAGCGCCTCGCTGAACGCTCGGCGAGTGCGACCAAGCGAATCGAAACGCTGGTGCAGACCATTCAGTCCGATACCAACGAGGCGGTCAGTTCGATGGAGCAGACCACCGCCGAGGTGGTAGCCGGTGCACGACTGGCCGAGGATGCGGGTACCGCACTGGGCGACATCGAGCGCGTCTCGAACGATCTGTCGGCGCTGATTCAGAACATCTCCGCGGCGGCACGCCAGCAGTCCGCTGCGGCGACCGACACCTCGGCAACGATGAACGTCATCCAGGAGATCACGTCGCAGACGTCGTTGGGCGCAAGCCAGACGGCGGAATCGATCGGCAACCTGGCCCAGCTCGCGAATGACCTGCGCCTGTCCGTCGCGAACTTCAAGCTGCCGGGCTGATGCAGTGAGACTTCAAGACCATACCGATTTCACCACGCTGCATTGGGTCAAGGCGGAGCTCGACGACGCCCTGTCCAAGGCACGCCAGGCCCTCGAGTCGTATGTCGAGGATTCTCGCGACGCCTACGTCATGCACACCTGCGCCGCCGACCTGCATCAGGTCCACGGCACGCTGCGTATGGTCGAGCTCTATGGCGCCGCGATGGTTGTCGGCGAAATGGAGCAGTTGGTTGCCGCGCTCATCGACGACCGCGTCGCTCATCGTGATGACGCCTATGCCGCGCTGATGCGCGGCATGATGCAGATGCCCGACTATCTCGAGCGTTTGCAGAGCGGTCATCGCGACGTGCCGATCGTCCTGCTGCCCTTGCTCAACGATCTCCGCGAGAGCCGTGGCGAGCAGTCGCTGCACGAGTCCGCGCTGTTCACGCCCAACCTCGACACCATGCTGCCGATCGGTGCACCCGGTGCGAGCGACCCTGCCGTGGCTGAGGCGCATCGCGCCGAGCTGGCCGAGTTGCGCGTGCGTTTCCAGCAGCAATTGCTTGCCTGGTTTCGCGGGCAGGGTAACGAACGCCAGTTGCTCGGCATGCGGGCTACCCTCGATGCGATCGCCGCGCGTTGCTACACGATCGCCGGCCGTCGCCTTTGGTGGATTGCCGCCGGCGTCCTCGAAGGTCTCGAGCGCGGCGTGTTGCGTGCCCACGAGAAGGACGTTCGCCAGCTGATCGGTCGTGTGGATCGTTCGATCCGCGAGCTGGTGGAAGGCGGTGAGGAAGTGCTCCTCACCGGCGAATCCGACGATCTCGCGCGCAAGCTTCTGTACTACGTCGCCCAGGCCAAGACCGGCAGCGACCGTATCGAAGAGCTGCGCCAGACCTATCGCCTGGATGGTCTGCTTCCGCGGGCCGCCGAGCTGGAACACGCCCGTGGCTCGATGTCCGGGCACAACCGCGCGCTGCTGGACACCGTGTCGGCCGCGATCAAGGAAGACCTGCTGCGGGTCAAGGAATCGCTCGATCTTTTCCTGCGTCGTCCCGATGGCGATCCCGCGCAGCTCGGCCCGCAGGCTGATGTGCTTGACCGCGTCGGTGACACGCTGGGCATGCTCGCCCTGGGCGTACCGCGTCGCGTCGTCGGCGAACAGCGTCGGATCCTCGGCGAAATCGCCACGGGCCAGCGCTCGCCGGACGAAGAGTCGCTGCTCGACGTCGCGGGCGCACTGCTATACGTCGAAGCCTCGCTGGACGACCACATCGAACGTCTTGGTGCGGAAGGCGAGGGCGAAACACAGGTTTCCGACTCGGGCCCGTCGCCGCTGCCGCGTAGCGAGGCACGCCACATCCTTTCCACGCTGATGCGCGAAGCCACGGCCAACACCTCCAAGGTGAAGGACGCGATCGTCGCTTTCGTGGAATCCTCGTGGGACCACGCTCAGCTCGATGGCACGCCCGAACTCATGGGCGAGATCGGCGGCGCCATGAACATGCTGGGCGCTCCGCGTCCGGCCGAGCTGGCCGATGGCATCGGCCTGTTCATTCACCGCGAGTTGCTCGGTGACCGGCGCGTGCCCAACAGCGCGCAGATGGATCGCCTTGCCGATGCGCTGGCCGCGCTCGAGTATTACCTTGAGGCGGCACGTGAACATCGCGGCGGCCTCGAGCACATTCTCGACGTGACCCAGCAGAGCCTGGCCGAACTCGGCTACTGGCCGGTGCCGGTGGTGGAAGCCCCGACGCCCCTGGGCGAAGCTGCCCTGGAATCGATCGACACCACAGCCATCGAACATATTGCCGTGCCATCGACCAGCGTCGATGCGGGCGAGACGGTCTCGAGTTTCGCCGACACGTTCGACCTTCTCGACGAGCCGCCCACCCAGGCGGAGATCGAAGCGGCGCAGGCGCATGCCAGCGAAGCCGTGACGCACGACGTGGCAGCCGCCGCGACGGGCGAGGAAGACTGGGTCGAGATCGAAGAGGAAGTCGAGCAGGAAGTCGGTGGCAGCGGCAATGCCGAGTTCGCCGGGTTCCAGATCACGGTGGATGGCATCGACGACGAGATCCGCGAGATCTTCCTCGAGGAAACCGAAGAAGAGATCGGCAACCTGCTCGCCGCGCAGGAGGCCTGGCTCAGGGATCCGGAGCGGATCGAGGCACTGGTGCCGATCCGTCGTTCGTTCCACACACTGAAGGGTTCCGGTCGCCTGGTCGGCGCCCGCCTGCTGGGCGAATTCGCCTGGAAGGTCGAGAACATGCTCAATCGCGTGCTCGATCACACGATCACGCCGCACGACGGTGTGCAGGCGCTCATCCGTCATGCGGTCGACGCACTGCCTCAGCTCAAGTCCGCACTGGAAGGCGAGTCCACGCCGGGTGCACCGATCGCCGCCATCATGGAGACGGCCGATCGCCTGTCGATGGGCGACAGCGCCTTCGTCGAAGACATCGCCAAGAGCTCGGTCCACACGGTTCGCACCAAGGTCAAGCGTCGCGTACCGCGCGACACGATCGCAGCCGTGCCGACGGCGGCTTTCGCCGGTTACGGCCACACGCCGTCGGAGCCCGTCGAAGCGACACCGATGGATCCGCCGTACGTGGCTCCGCCGCTGCCGCCGGTCGACGCGGTGCTGCTGGATATCCTGCGTACCGAGGTGGCCCAGTACCTGCACGTGATCCGCGCCAACCTCGCGCTGGCCGGTGACGGCGAGCTGCCGGTGGACGACGGCCTGCTACGCGCCGTGCATACGCTGCACGGTGCCATCGGCATGGTCGACATCCCCGTGCTCATCCAGGTGCTCGCGCCGCTCGAAGGGCTGATCAAGCGCGTCCGTGCCAGCGGTGTGCCGCTGCGTCCGGCGGGCGTCGATGCCCTCACCGACGCGGCTGACCTCGTCGACCATGTCATGGAGCAGTTCGACGCGCCGGATCCGCGCGTGCCCGATGTGTCTGCGCTCGCTGCGCAGATCGTCGCGTTGCGTGACGAACAGCCGGAAGCAACCGTCGCTCACATCCTGTACGAGCCGGATCCGCAGCCGCTGGACGATGAAGCAACGACGTACGCGCCGGTCGCGCACGACGAGACACCGGTGACCTTCGAGGATATCCAGGCTGTCGACGCGTTCGAGGTGGTCGAAGAGCCTGAGATCGTCGACGACATTCGCGTCCATCACGAGCTTCCTTCGTTCGAAGAAACGCCGGTCACGATCGATAGTCCCCTCGACGCCAACGACTCCTTTGACGACATCACGTTCGATGAGGCTGAGCTGGAGGCACTGCTGCGCGACACCTCGCCGTCTGCCGGGCATTTGCCGGTAGCCGAAGAGCCCGTCGCCGAGGACGTTCCGGTGGCTCAGGTCTCGCTCGAGGCTGAGCTCGAAGCCATGCTGGCCGGTGAGCTGGCCGCTCGTGAATCGGCCGCGGCCGAGCACGCGCAGCATCATGTCGTCAGCGACACTTCCAGCAACGAGACCGAAGAGGCGGAAACCCTCCCGGGCATCGAACTCGATCCGATCGAAACGTCCGACGCGACGGCCGACCTCACCGCCGAGCTGCTCGCTTCGTTCGAAGGCTTCCAGATCGACAAGCCCGAAGGCGACGTCAAGCCGATCCTCAAGTACGACGCGGAAGAAGATGCCGCGTGGCGTTCGCTTATCGGCGGTCTTGCCGATGATGCGGCCAGCCCCGAGCAAGACGACGTCGAAGAGGTCATCGACGAGACGGCGTCGGAGGAAGAAGGCTTCCTCGCCGACGAAGCGTTCGCGCTGGATGCGACGCCTGAGGAACCGATTTCCGCCGAACACACCGAGCTCACCGAGCTGGCCGATATCGACGAGACCGTGGATCCCACGGCCGACGTTGTCGAACCCTCGGTCGAACCGTCGGATGAGCTATCGAGCGAGCCGGTGGTCATCGAAGACCAGTCGCACGAGCCCGTCGCCGCACCCGTTCACACGCCGGTCGAGGAGCCCGTCGTGGCCATGGTGCCGGAGCTCTCGCCGTACGCGGATATCGATCCCGATCTCCTCGAAGTCTTCGTCGAAGAAGGACGCGAGATCCTCGATCACGCGGATGGCGCCCTTGCCGCATGGCGTATCGAGCCGCAGGTCGCGGAGCACGTAACCGCCCTGCAGCGAGACCTGCACACCCTCAAGGGCAGCGCGCGCATGGCCGGGCTGGCTGTGGTGGGCGACCTTGCCCATGCCATGGAGGCCCTGCTCGACGCGGTGGCCGGTGGCCAGCGCGACAGCGATCGTGCGTCCATCGAAGCGACCGAAGTAGGCTTCGATCGCCTGCACGGCATGATCCAGAGCATTGCACTGGGTCGAGCCATTGCGCTCAACGACGCCGATATCGAGCCGTTCGCACGCCTCGCCGGTGCACCGATCGCGCCGGATACGCTTACCGCCGAAAGCTACCGCGAAGAGCGCGAAGCCGCGATCATCACGCCCGAGCCTGCACCGATCCCCGGCTTCGAACCCCTGGCCGAGGTCGACGCGATTCCCGTCCTCGAGCGCGATCTGCCGGAGCTGCTGCCGGAGTTCGAGGAGGAAGAGCTTCAGCGTTCGTCGCAGGAACAGATTCGCGTCCGCGCGGACATGCTCGATACGCTGGTGAACCATGCCGGTGAGGTGTCGATCTACCGCTCGCGCCTGGAACAGCAGACGGCCAGCTTCCGTTCGACGCTCACCGAGCACGAACAGACGGTCAGCCGCCTGCGCAGCCAGCTGCGCATGCTCGAAATCGAAACCGAAGCGCAGATCATCGCGCGCTACCACCAGGAGCACCGCGAAACGGGTGCGACGAACTTCGACCCGCTCGAGCTCGATCGCTTCTCGCAGCTGCAGCAGTACTCGCGTGCACTGGCCGAGTCGGTGTCCGACCTTGTGTCACTGCAGACGATCCTCGATGAGCTGACCCGTCAGTCCGAAAACCTCCTGCTCCAGCAGCAGCGAGTGAACGCGGAGCTGCAGGAAGGTCTCATGCAGACGCGCATGTTGCCGTTCGACGCAATGGTGCCCAACCTTCGCCGCACGCTGCGCCAGGCCGCCGGCGACGTCGGTAAGCGGGCCCAGCTGGTGGTGGAAGGCGCCAACGGCGAAATGGATCGCAACATGCTCGACCGCATCAAGGCGCCGTTCGAGCACATGCTGCGCAACGCGGTCGCCCACGGCATCGAGTCGCCGGACACCCGCGAGGCCTCCGGCAAGAACCCGGAAGGCACCGTGCGTATCCAGGTGTCGCGCGAAGCGACCGAAGTGGTCGTTCGCCTGTCCGACGACGGTGCCGGCATGGACCGCGACGCGATCCGCGCCAAGGCGATCGAACGTGGCCTGCTGCGTCCGGAAGCCCGTGTCTCCGACGACCAGATCTTCCAGCTCACCCAGGTTCCGGGTTTCTCCACGGCGGAGAAGGTCACCCAGGTGGCGGGGCGTGGCGTCGGCATGGACGTGGTCGCGAACGAGATCAAGCAGCTCGGTGGCACGTTGGGCATCGAATCGCAGAAGGGTGTCGGCACGACCTTCGTGATGCGCCTGCCGTTCACCCTCGCGGTGACCCAGGCCCTGATCGTTCGTATCGGCGAAACCAACTTCGCGATCCCGATGACGTCCGTACATGGTGTGGCGCGCGTTGCTCCCAACGAGCTCGCGCACCGCATGGCCGACGAGAATCCGAGCTTCGATTACCTCGGCGACGACTACACCATCCATGACCTGCCGCAGCTGCTCGGCGTGCATGTCATCGCCTCGCCCGAAGAAGGTGATGTCCCGCTGCTGCTCGCCCGTTCGGGCGACCTGCGTGCCGCGATCCGTGTCGATGCCGTGCTCGGCTCGCGCGAAATCGTGGTCAAGCCGGTCGGTCCGCAGGTCAGTTCGGTGCCGGGTATCCTCGGCGCGACGATCATGGGCGACGGTTCGGTGCTGATGATTCTCGACCTCGCGCCGATGGTGCGCCACGGTGTGGCACGCCGCGCGTTCGAAGCCGAGGCGGCGGTGCCGCATGCACCGCGCGTGCAGGACGAAGTCCGCGTGAAGCCCCTGGTCATGGTGGTCGACGATTCGATCACGATGCGCAAGGTCACCGGCCGCGTGCTGGAACGTCACGAGTTTGAAGTGATGACGGCGAAGGACGGCGTGGACGCCCTCGAGAAGCTCAACGAGCGCGTGCCCGACCTGATGCTGCTCGACATCGAGATGCCGCGCATGGACGGCTATGAACTGGCAACGCAGATGAAGGCGGATGAACGCCTGGCGGGTGTGCCGATCATCATGATCACCTCGCGCACCGGCGATAAGCATCGCCAGCGCGCGTTCGACATCGGTGTCGACCGCTACATCGGCAAGCCGTACCAGGAGAACGACCTCATCGTGCAGATCAATGATGTGCTCGGAGTGACCCATGGTTGATCGCGAGCCGTCGGTCGCCCTGCTGTTCGACGATGCGGCGCTTGCCGCCCACCTGCGCGACGCCCTCGTCGCGCACGGTGCGCGCATTGTCTACGAGTCGGACCTGCGCGCGTTCGCCCCGGCCGAGCTGGTCGGGTCGTCGGCTGACGTGGTCGTGGTCGATCTCGACGATCCCAGCGACAGCGACCTCGACCGTCTCTATGACACGGTCGAAGGGGGACACCCGCGCCTCGTTTTCAACGATGCCGATGCCAGCCGCAATCTGGAAGGCTGGGACCGCGCCCGCTGGGCCCGGCACCTTGCCGCCAAGCTGGTGGGTGCGAGCCCGATGGATCCGCCGCGCCCTGACGACGCGCGCGCCATCGAACCGCGCATCGATGCGATTGCGGGCGTGGCGGCTCCTGCCGAGGAGACGTTCGACGAACCCCTGGCTGGCGATCTCGCCATCACAGGCAGCCACGGTTATGCCGAGTCGCCGATGGCAACGGACGAAGATGTCGGCGTCGTTGCTCTTGCTGACGACGACACCCCCGTTGACAGTGCCGATGATCTGGCTGACTCCCTGGACTTCTCCGCGCCGCTGGCCGACGCGGCAGACGAGGAGGAGGGCAGCGATCCGATCAGGCTGGCAGCCGAACTGGAGGCGTTGCTCGCCGATAGCGACCCCGACTCGATCAACGGTTCCGACGGCCTGGAAGATGTTCCCTCGTCGCCGCTGGAACTGACCGAGCTGGCGTCGCTCGATCTCTCCGGTTTCGAGGTGGTGGACGATGCACCGCCTCCGGCTCCCGTTGTGGAGCGCGAGTTCGATGTCAGCCAGTTGAGTCTGACGGCGGAAGACGAGGGCACGCCCGCCGTTTCCGCGGGTAGCGAACATTCCCTCCAGATCGAATCGCGCGCCACGGAATACGTGCCGCCGCCGGCTCCGGAGTGGGATCTGGTGGACCACGATACGATCGTGATCGACGCGCCCGTGCACGGCAATGCGGCCGACTTTGGTATCGAGACGGTGAGCGCTGCCGAGTATCTCGCGCAGGACATCGTCGATGACGGCTCGCATGGACTCGAGGCTGGACTGTCGCTTGAACTCGTCTCGCTCGAGGAAGCCATCGCGCCACGCACGGACGGCGACTTCTCCCATGAGATGTTCCTCGAGGGCAGTGCGCGTGCCGTTCGCCGCGTCGTCGCTCTCGGCGGTTCGCGCGAAAGCGAAGCCGCCGTGGCCGCCTTCGTCGCCGCGTTGCCTAAGCGTATGCCTGCCGTGGTCCTGGTCGCTGTGCATCACGACGCGGATGCGGACGGCTTCGCTCAACGCCTTGGCCGCGCACGCGTGGCCAAGGATGGATCGCATACAGAGCACGGCGAGATTCTCGTGGTTTCGCGTGGCACGCACGTACAGATCCGTCGCGACGGTAGCGTCACGGTGCGCGAAGACGGCAGCGCCAGTTCCGCGTCCGGCCCGTCCATTGACGGGATCTTCAGCACGCTCGCCGGCGGTTTCGGTACCGATGCGCTGGCGATCGTTTTCGCTGGCCGCGGAAACGATGCCGTGGCCGGTTCGCAGGCCGTGTACGACGCCGGCGGCCGTGTCTGGGTCGAGACCGTCGTTGCCGAGGCCGATGCCGGGCATATGGTTGCCGGGATTCGCGAGGAACGCGTGGCCGGCTTTGCCGGCGACGTTCATGCCCTGGCGCAGAAACTGATCGAGGAATTTCCATGAGCGAGCCGTTACCGCGCGAAATCCGCTGCGTCCTGATTCCCAGCGGCGGCGTACGCCTCCTGTTGCCGAACGCCTCAGTGGCCGAAGTGATCACGTTGGCGGGTGTCGAGGCAGTGGCCGACGCACCGGTGTGGCTGGTCGGTCGTATTACGTGGCGCGGTTGGCGCGTTCCACTGGTGCGCTTCGACCATGTCGCCGCGCTTGCGGAAGAGGGCAGCGCGCAGGCGCCGCGTGTGGCGGTCCTGAAGGGCGTGAGCAATTATCCCGACATGCCGTATCTCGCGGTCCTGACGCACGGCTTCCCCCGCCTGACCACGCTGAATGCGGAGCTCCTGCTGCCGACGCACGACGGCCACGAGCTGCCCTTTGGCGTTCGCGCCCGCGTCCTCGTCCGCGACGATACGGCCGTCATTCCGGATCTCGAAGCGCTGGAAGAAACCCTGGTGGGCATGTTCGCCGAGGCGTAATCGGGTTGCGTGTGGCGTTCGGGCACGCGCCGCGCGGGCCGTAGTAGCCGCTTCAGCGGCGAACCCTCAACACTGATTTCTCAAATGAGGCCTTGCGGTGATCCGGCGAGCGGTTAAACCGCCCAGGATCACGGCAGGGCCTCATTCGTTCGCCAGCCCCGGTTCGCCGATGAATCGGACGGGAGCATCAAAACCCGAGATTGCCTCTTGACGTGTAAATGAGAATCGTTATCATCAAAGCCGAACCCAGACCCTCGGAGCTGAGCCATGTTGATGAGATCGCTTCCCCTGACCGATAACAGCGGCCGTGACAAGGTCGTTGCGCTGCGTGCCGCCCCTGCGGTTGCCCGTCGTATCGAAAGCACGCGTCTGCTCGACGGCTCGCGGGAGCTCGTCATCGAGCACCAGGGCAATGAGTACCACCTGCGCCTCACGCGCAACGACAAGCTCATCCTTACCAAGTAAGGGCCCGCTTCAGTAGGGCCTTCTCCAATGGGGCCTTCTCTCATTGGGACCTTCTCCCCGACGCCAAGCCACGCGGGCCCTCCCGGGCCGCCCAGCCAGGCATCCCATTCCGGCAGTCACCCGGGAGACGCGCCATGTTCGGCTGGTTAGCTTCGTTCGGTATGCACTCGCGAGCCCGTTCCACCCCGACCACGCGCTGGTTGGCGATCACGCCACGTACGCTGGTCGAAGGCCTTGGCCAGCTTGGCGGTGTGCTGTATCTCGCACCGCGGTCGGCGGCCTGCCCCCTCCAGGACAACGCGGCGTATGGCTGCCTCGTCGAGTCCGCGGACCTCGCGCCACTTCTGACCACGCGTTACGTCGGCCTCACCTGTGCGATAACGGCGGAAGGTCCGCGTGAGTGGATCGACTGCGTGGGCGGCGAGGGTGAGGCCCTCGCGCGCATCTACCTCCTCCCGGACACGGACTACCTCGCCTGGGACGGCCTGTTCGTCGATGCGACGCCCGCCGATGCGCCGAACCGTGAACTGCCCGACCGCGAATGGCTACGTGCCTCGCGCGCTCGGGTCCTCTCCTTCACGCGTCGGCGCCTGGTCGGTTTTACCGTGCTGGGTGCGCGCGACGTGCTCATCTCCTCGCTCGGCCGTGGCGTGGCGCGAGACATCGCGGTCTCGGAGTCGGTGGGTATCACTGTCTAGCGGCGGGTCTGTCCGGGCGGTCTGTCCGACCGGCCCGGTGTCCGGACATTCTGTCCGCGGACACGACGCCGTCCCTGAAGGTCTCCTGTAACTATATGTTTTAAATGCAGGTAGTGGCTTGGCACGCCGCTTGCTGTCTATCCCTCAAGAGAATCCAGGGAAGCCAGCATGATCCGCGATACCTCCGCCACGGACCGCCTCGTCGAAGTCGGTTCCAACCGTAACCGCAAGCTGATGTACATCGGCGCCGGCATTGCCGTGGTCGCTGCACTCGCGTTCGCGGCCCCCCATATCGCCACGATGTTTTCCGCCGACAGCTCGGTGAGTGCCTCGCGCCTGAGCTTCGCCACGGTAACGCGGGGTCCTTTCGTCCGCGACATCGCCGCCGAAGGCAAGGTCGTCGCCGCGGTCAGCCCGACGCTGTACGCCACCTCCGCCGGTGCGGTGGTGTTGACCGTGCACCCGGGCGACGTGGTGAAGAAGGACCAGGTACTCGCCACCATCACCAGTCCGGACCTCGCCGCCAAGCTGGCCCAGGAACGCTCTGCCGCCGACGCTGCAAAAGTGGAATTCCTTCGTGCGCAGATTGACGCGACGAAGAAACGCTCGGAACTGCAGAAGGCCTACGACAACGCGATCATCGACCAGACCGCAGGCCAGCGCGATCTCAAGCGTTACGAAGGCGCCTTTGCCAAGGGTGCGGTACCCGTCGCGGATGTCGACAGATCCAAGTCCGCGCTCGAGAAGGCCGACGTCACGGTGAAGCATGCCCAGTCCGATCTCACCACGGACAACGGCAGCCTGACCTTCGACATCCAGGCGAAGAAGCTCGCCTACGACCGCCAGGTGCTGCTCGTGCAGGACCTCGAACGCCAGGTGGAAGAACTCAACGTGAAGTCGCCGGTGGACGGCCAGGTGGGCCAGGCGTTCATCGCCGAACGCGCTACCGTTGCTAAAGACGCGCAGTTGCTCAGCGTGATCGATCTTTCCGCCCTCCAGGTGGAGATGAAAGTCCCCGAGAGCTTTGCGCGCGACCTCGCCATCGGCATGCCGGGTGAGATCAGCGGTAACGGCAAGGTATGGAACGGCAAGGTCAGTGCGATCTCGCCGGAAGTGGTCAATGGCGAAGTGGCTGCACGCCTTCGGTTCGACGGTGCCACGCCCAGCCAGCTGCGCCAGAGCCAGCGTCTTTCGGTACGTGTGCTCCTCGACAAGCGCGACAACGTGCTCACCGTGCAGCGCGGCTCCTTCGTCGACGAAAGCGCTGGCCGCTACGCCTATGTCGTTGCTGACGGCATGGCCGATCGCCGGGACATCCGTGTCGGTGCGAGCAGCATCGACAAGGTCGAAATCCTGAGCGGCCTGAAAGAGGGCGACAAGATCGTCATCTCCGGTGCCGACACCTTCGGCGACGCCAAACACATCGCCATCAGCCGCTGAACCAACACCATTCCCTTACCAACGAAGGAACCGCCATGCTCAAGATGACCCATCTCGCCAAGGTCTACCGCACGGAAGTCGTCGAGACCTACGCCCTGCGCGACTTCAACATCGACGTGAAGGAAGGCGAGTTCGTCGCCGTCACCGGACCTTCCGGTTCGGGCAAGACCACGTTCCTCACGATTGCTGGCCTGCTCGAAACCTTCACCGGCGGTCAGTACCACCTGGACGGTGTCGAAGTCAGCCAGCTCGACGACAACGCCCGCTCGCGCATTCGCAACGAGAAAATCGGCTTCATCTTCCAGGCCTTCAACCTGATTCCCGACCTCAACGTGTTCGATAACGTGGAAGTGCCGTTGCGCTATCGCGGCATGAAAGCCGCCGAGCGCAAGCAGCGCATCATGGATGCGTTGGAGCGCGTAGGCCTGGCCTCGCGTGCCAAGCACTACCCGGCGGAACTCTCCGGCGGCCAGCAGCAGCGTGTCGCCATCGCCCGCGCACTTGCCGGTTCGCCGCGTCTGCTTCTCGCGGATGAGCCGACCGGTAACCTCGACACGCAGATGGCCCGCGGCGTCATGGAACTGCTCGAAGAGATTCATCGCGAAGGCGCCACCATTGTCATGGTGACCCATGACCCCGAACTCGCCGCACGTGCGCAGCGCAACGTGCACGTGATCGATGGCCAGGTAGTGGACCTTTCCGAAGAGCCGCGCTTCCACGCGCAGCCCAACGTCGCCCACTCCTGATCCGTCCGCCCAACATCCCGGGGACACCCATGTTCAGTTACTACCTCCAGCTCGGCCTGCGCAGCCTGCGCCGCAACCCGGTCCTCACCGGGTTGATGGTGATGGCCATCGGTTTCGGCGTCGCCGCGTCGATGACGACGTACTCGGTGTTTCGCGCCACGTCACGCGATCCTATACCGCAGAAGTCGAGCCAGCTGTACATGACCCAGCTGGACAACTGGGGCCCCGACAAGCTCGAGAAGGGCGAGCCGCCTGCGGCGTTGAGCTACAAGGACGCCACCGCTTTGCTCAACGCACACAAGGCAAAACGCCAGGCGATTACCTATCCGGTGGGCGTCTCGGTGATTCCCGAGGATCCCTCGAGGCTCCCCGTTCGCGAAGGCGCGTATGCGACGGGCTCGGACTTTTTCCCGATGTTCGACGTACCGTTCATCCAGGGCAATGGCTGGACCCGGGAAGACGACGACAAGCACGCCAGCGTTGCCGTGATCAGCAAGTCGCTCAACGACAAGCTTTTCAACGGTGGCCAGAGCGTGGGCAAGCAGGTGAACCTGGATGGTCGCCTCTTTCGCATCACCGGTGTCATTCAGGACTGGGCACCGCAGCCGCTGTTCTTCGACGTGCCCAATACGGGTGGCTTCGACGAAGGCGCCTCGGTCTACGTGCCATTCAACCGCGCGATCGATCTCAAGATGCCCAACGACGGCAACAACAACTGCGTCGAGGAGCCCGGCGAGGGCTGGGACAATTACCTCCGCTCGGAGTGCATCTGGCTTTCGCTGTGGAGCGAACTGCCTGCCAAGGCCGACGCGGATGCGTACCGCCAGTACGTGACCGGCTATGCCGCCGCACAGCAGGCAGCGGGTCGATTCCGCTGGGCGCCGAACGTCAAGGTGCGCGACGTCATGACATGGCTTGACGTGCAACGGGTGATCCCGCCCGAATCCGAAGTCTCGCTGATCGTCTCGCTGGGCTTCCTCGTCATTTGCCTGGTCAATACCGTCGGCCTGCTGCTGGCGAAGTTCATGCGCCGTGCGCCGGAAATCGGAGTTCGTCGTGCACTGGGCGCTTCACGGCGGGATATTTACGCACAGTTCCTGATCGAGGCCGGCACGATAGGCGTCGCAGGTGGCGTGCTCGGCCTGCTGCTCACGGGCCTGGGCATTCTTGGGGTAGGGCTCGTGTTCCCGGAGCAGATTGCGCGCCTCGCGACCATCGACCCGGTACTCATCCTGCTCACCCTTGTGGTGTCCATCGTCGCCTCGTTGATCGCCGCCTTCTATCCCACGTGGCGCGCCGCGCAGGTCCAGCCGGCCTGGCAGCTGAAATCCAACTGAGTACATGATCATGCAGATCCAGCCCATTCTTTCCGCGTTGCGCCGGCACAAGGCAGGCACGATCCTCATCGCGCTGCAGATCGCGCTCACCCTGGCCATTGTCTGCAATGCGCTTTTTATCGTCCATGAGCGCATCGATCGCATCAACCGCACGACCGGCATGGACGAGACAAACGTGGTCGCCATCCAGAACCGTTACGTGGGGTCGCCCGAGAACTTCGTGCCCCTCATGAAATCCGATGTCCAGACGCTTCGGTCGCTACCCGGTGTCGAGGATGCCTACGTGACCAACGCGTTCCCCCTGCGCCAGGGTGGCTGGTCGACAGGTGCGCAGACGGATCCGGATTCGAAGAAGGAAGGTGTGCATACAGCGCTGTATTTCGGCGACGAGCACACGTTGAAGACACTGGGCGTGCGGCTGATCGCCGGCCGTAATTTCAGTCCGAGCGAAGTGGTGACGGTGCAGCCGCAGCAGTCGCCCGGTGCCCCCCAGGTCATCATTACCAAGGTGCTCGCGGACAAGATCTTTCCCGATGGCAACGCGCTCGGCAAGGTGATCTACCTTGCCAAGGGCAAGCCGTCGACGATCATCGGCATTGTGGAGAAGCTGACCGTCCCCTGGATCGAATGGGACACGATGGACAACGTCACCATCATGCCGGTTTTGTTCAACAGCGGTTACCAGCACTTCCTGATCCGTACGAAGCCGGGCCAGCAGGATGCCGTATTCAAGGACGCGCCCAAGGCCTTGTATGCGGCCAATCGCATGCGGGTGCTCCCTGAGAAGTACGGGGTGCGCACATTCGAGATGGTGCGTGCACGTGCCTATCAGGCCGATCGCGGCATGGCGATCCTGATGAGTGTCGTTTGCGGCGTACTCCTGGCGATCACGGCGGCGGGCATCGTCGGTTTGTCGAGCTTCTGGGTCGGTCAGCGTCGCAAGCAGATCGGCGTGCGCCGTGCACTCGGTGCGCGTCGCAGCGACATCCTCAGCTACTTCATGACCGAGAACTTCCTGATCGCGCTGGTTGGCGTCATCGTGGGTGTGATTCTCGCGGTCGGCCTGAGCCAGTGGATGTTCACGCACTTCGAGATGAAACGTCTCTCGCTCACGTATGTCGGCATCGGTGTGGTGGCCTTGCTCGCCCTCGGTCAGGCCGCGGTGTTCGCCCCGGCACTGCGTGCATCGCGGGTGTCGCCTGTCGAGGCGACGCGCAGCGTCTGACGATTCATCACGGAGAACGGAATGTTCGGTTACTACATGGAACTCGCGCTCCGCAGCCTCAAGCGGAGCCGGGCACTGACAGCGCTGATGATCCTCGCGATCGCCCTGGGGATCGGCGCGTGCATGACCACGCTCACGGTCTTGCACGTGCTGTCGGGCGATCCCCTTCCGGGGCGTAGTGCAACGGTTTTTTACCCGCAGCTCGATCCGCGCGACATGACCGATTACGAGCCGGGCACCGATTTGCCGGATCAGATCACCTGGGTCGATGGCATGAACCTCCTGCGCTCCCATCGCGCCGATCGCCAGGCGTTGATGGTGGGCGGGCAGGTGGCGACGCAGACCACCGACGAGCACACGGATCCTTTCTTCACCCAGGCGCGCTATACGACGGCCGACTTCTTTCCGATGTTCGATACGCCGTTCCGTTATGGCCAGGGTTGGAGCTCGGCCGAGGACGATGCGCGTTCGCGCGTGGCGGTCATCAGCAGCGAACTCAACGACAGGCTGTTCAACGGGCAGGACAGCACGGGGCGCACGGTGCGCGCCGATGGTAATGACCTGCGGGTGATCGGCGTGCTCAAGCACTGGCGCCCCGTGCCGCATTTCTTCGACCTGAACATGGGTAACTACAGCGGGTCGGAAGATATCTACGTGCCGCTCGGCACGGCGCGGGATCTTCATCTGGCACGCATGGGTGGTATCTCTTGCTGGGGCAAGGGGTCAGGTGAAGAGAGCAAGATGGAGACTGCCCAGTGCACCTGGCTGCAGTTCTGGGTGCAACTGGACAGCCCGGCCAAGGCGAGCGCGTATCTGGATTTCCTTACGCACTACGCACAGGAACAAAAGGCGGCTGGTCGCTTCGAGCGTCCGGCGAACGTAAGGATGCTCGACCTGATGGGCTGGATGAACGACCAGAAAGTGGTTCCTGGCGATGTGCGCCTGCAGGCCTGGCTGGCGTTGGGGTTCTTCGCTGTCTGTTTAATCAACACCATCGGGCTGATGCTGGCCAAGTTCATGCGACGGTCCGGCGAGCTGAGCGTGCGTCGCGCGTTGGGTGCCTCGCGTGGCAGCGTATTCATGCAGCTGCTGATGGAAGCCGGGATGGTCGGTGTCGTCGGCGGTCTGGCCGGGCTTTTCCTGGCCTGGTTCGGGCTGTGGCTCGTGCGGCTTCAGCCCGCCATGTACGCGCAGCTCGCTCACCTGGACGTGCCGATGCTTTGCCTGACCATCGCGTTGGCCATCGGGGCGACCCTGCTGGCTGGTGTCCTGCCCGCATGGCGTGCCTGCCACGTCGCTCCCGCGCTGCAACTGAAGAGCCAATGACATGTTGACGGACATCTTCCCGATTCTCTCCGCGCTTCGTCGACACAGGCTGACGGCATCGTTAGTGGTGCTGGAGATCGCACTGACCTGCGCGATCGTCTGCAACGCCATTTTTCTGATCAGCGACCGCCTCGGGCAACTGAGTTTGCCGAGCGGCATCGATGAGCAGAACGTTGTTCACATCGCCGTTTCCGACATCGGCAAGTTTGGCGACACCCATGCCCGCACGGAAACCGACCTGGCTGCGCTACGCGAGATTCCCGGTGTCGTGTCGGCCACGATCCTCAACTCGGTGCCTTTCGGGCCCTTGAGCTGGAACTCCGGCATTCGTCTGACGGCCACCCAGAAGGTTTCCACGGTCGACTCGGGGAATCTCTATGGCGAACAGGCGGGTGAAACCCTCGGTACACGCCTGGTCGCCGGACGCTACTTCAATCCGGACGAATACGTATGGCTCGATGATGTCATCGCCCACCGGAGCAAGCAGCCCGGCGTCGTCGTGATCACCGAGGCGCTGGCGCATCGCGTGTTTGGCGATGGGTCGGCGTTGGGCAAGTCGATTTACATCGGCGACGCGACAGAATTGCGTGTGGTGGGCGTGGTGGAGCACCTGGCCAGAGCGGGCATGCATGACCGCAACGGGATCGACTTCTCGACCCTCATACCCCTGCGCGAAACCACGGGGACCAATGGCTCCTTCGTTATCCGTACGCAACCCGGTCAGTCCGGCCAGGTACTCACGCGCGCGGTGGAGAAGCTCAAGCAGATCGAGCCGCGTCGGGTCGTTGTCGAACAGGATACCTACGGCGAGATTCGCGCCAAGCACTTCGCCGGCGATCGCGCGATGGCCGGCATGCTCGTGGGCGTCTGCGTCATCCTGCTGATCGTCACTGCCCTGGGTATCGTTGGCCTGGCCAGCTTCTGGGTGGGTCAGCGACGTCGACAGATCGGCGTGCGGCGTGCCCTGGGCGCGCGCCGGGTGGACGTGCTGCGTTACTTCCAGACCGAGAACTTCCTGCTCGCCAGCATGGGCATCGTGCTCGGCATGGTGCTGGCCTATGGCATCAACCTGGTCCTGATGCGCGAGTACGAGCTGCCGAGGCTACCGTTCGTCTACCTACCCGTCGGTGCGGCCGTGCTGTGGGCGCTGGGGCAGGTGGCGGTGCTCGCACCGGCACTGCGCGCCGCATCCGTTTCCCCGGTTGTGGCTACGCGTGGCTAGAATGGACCCCACGAAAAAAAGTGCCGGGGGCGTTACAACCCTTTCGGTGGGGGAAGCATCCATGGCTGCATGCAAAGGGTACAGATGCGCTGCGTACTGATCATTGACGACAACCCCGCCGTGGGCGAGGCGCTGTCGCTCGCGCTTTCCCTGCGGGATATCCGCCCGCTCGTGGCGATGACGCCCGAGGATGGTCTCGCCACGCTTGCGACCGAGCGCGTGGACGTGGTCATCCAGGATATGAACTTCACCGCGGACACCACCTCCGGGGAGGAGGGTGTGGCGCTCTTCAAGGCGATCCGCGGCCGCCACACCGACCTGCCGGTGATCCTGCTGACCGCATGGACACACCTGGACACCGCGGTCGAACTGGTGAAGGCAGGTGCCGCCGACTACCTTGCCAAGCCCTGGGACGACACCAAGCTGCTGGCCACGGTGGAGAACCTGCTCGAGCTTTCCGAATCCACCCGTGAAGTGACCCGCGCCCGGGTCGAGCGTCGCAAGCGGCGTGAAATCCTGGAAGGTCGCTACGACCTGGATGGCCTGGTGTTCGCTTCCGAGGCGATGAGCCGCACCATCGAGCTGGCCTGCCAGGTGGCGCGTTCCGATGTTCCGGTCCTGATTACCGGGCCCAACGGCTCGGGCAAGGAGCGCATTGCCGCCATCGTCCATGCGAACTCCGCCGTTCGTCGCGGCCCGTTTGTCGCGGTCAATTGCGGTGCGCTGCCGGGCGAACTGATCGAGGCCGAGCTCTTCGGCGCCGAAGCCGGCGCCTATACGGGCGCCAACAAGGCGCGAGAAGGCCGCTTCGAGATGGCCGACGGCGGCACGCTGTTCCTCGACGAGATCGGCAACCTGCCGCTCCCTGGCCAGATGAAGCTGCTGCGCGTGCTGGAAACCGGTCAGTTCGAACGGCTGGGTTCGGGTCGCACGCGACAGGCGAAGGTGCGCGTGCTGAGCGCGACGAATGCGGATCTCAAGGCGATGATCGCGGCCGGGACGTTCCGAGAAGACCTTTACTACCGCCTCAACGTGATCGACGTGAACCTGCCGGCGCTGGCCGATCGCACGGACGATATCCTGCCGCTGGCCGAGTTCTTCCTCGCCGGTCAGGCCGAGCTCAGCGAAGACGCACGCGAAGCGCTTCTGGCCCACCCCTGGCCGGGCAATGTACGCGAACTCAAGAATGCGATCGCCCGTGCGGCGCTGCTCGCCAGCGAAGGTCGTATCGAGCCGGGTCACCTGAACCTGCCGCCGGCTGCGCCGAGCGTGAGCCGCAACCTGGACGAGCCGAGTCGCGAGTCGGTCGAGGCTGCACTGGCCTCGGCCGGTGGCGTGGTCAGCCGCGCCGCGACCAACCTTGGCCTCTCGCGACAGGCGCTGTACCGGCGCATGGAGCGCTACGGACTGGCGGTGTGATCTGCTAGCGTCCCTGCCATGAAGACGCTCTCGCTCGAAGGACGGATGACCCTGGTCGTCGCCGGCTCGGCGATCGTCGGTGCCATGGTGTTCGCTGGCGTATCCATCTGGCCGTTTCCGCAGCTGGTGGCCTGGATGCGCGAAGCGCCCGCCAAGCCTGGCAAATTACCCGACGTCGTTCCGGTCGAATTTTTCGATGGTGGCACGGCCTTGCTGATCTGCCTGCTGGTGCTGGTTCCGCTTTCCGTGTGGGTTGCGCATGCGCTGGTGGAGCCCATACGCCGTCTGATCCGTGCGCTGGAAAGCGCGGTGGCCAGCTACCGTGACGGCGATTTCAGCATGTCGATCGGCACCACGCGACGCGACGAACTCGGCGACCTGATCCGCATGCACAACGCACTGGGTCAGACCCTGCGCGACCAGCGGCAGCATCTGGCCCAGCGCGAACTGCTGCTGGACACCGTGGTGCAGAACACGCCGGTGGCGCTCGTCCTCACCGATTCGGCGGACAACATCACTTACGCGAACATCGCGGCGCGGCACCTTTTCAACGAGGGACGCTCGCTGGCCGGGCTCGATTTCACCAAGGTTCTCGCGAGCATGCCCGAGAGCCTGCGCGAAGCCGCCGCGAGCGGCGAGGACGCCTTGTTCTCCGTCGAAATGGAAGGCAGTGAGGAGACGTTCCATCTGTCGCAGCGCGGTTTCCGCCTGCAGGGCCGCCCCCATCGTCTGCAGCTGTATCGCCGCATGACACGCGAGCTGTCCCGTCAGGAAGTGCATACGTGGAAGCGTGTGATCAGGGTCATCAGCCATGAGCTGAACAACTCGCTCGCACCCATTTCATCGCTTTCGCACTCGGGCGCCGAGCTTGCCCGGCGTGGCGACCTCGCGCGCCTGCCCGGTGTGTTCGCGTCGATCGGCGACCGCGCGAAGCACCTGCATACGTTTATTTCCGGCTACGCGAGCTTCGCCAAGTTGCCCAATCCCCAGGCACGGGCCGTGCCGTGGGGCCCCTTCCTCGACGCGCTCGGCTTGCACGCCTCGTTCCGTCTGGCATCGGCCCCGCCCGAACACCCCGGGTGGTTCGATACCACCCAGGTCGAGCAGGTGTTGATCAACCTGATCAAGAACGCCCACGAGGCGGGCGGCGAATCGAACGAAGTGACGGTCGCGGTCCACGCGGTCGGCCGCGAAACCTTGATCGAGGTGTCCGACCGGGGCCCTGGCATGAGCGAAACCGTGCTGGCGCAGGCCTTGCTGCCGTTCTACTCGACCAAACGCTCGGGAACCGGCCTGGGCCTGGCCCTCGCCCGGGAAATCTCGGAAGCCCACGGCGGCCGCATTGCACTGGCCAACCGCGAGGGCGGTGGGCTACGCGTCACCCTGGTCCTTCCCGCCGGAACGCCCTGACCCGCTTCGCCTATACTCCGGAACATATTCGGATGAGGGAGTGCAAGGGATGGGAAGCGTCGTTGCGTTGGTTGTTGTCATCGTCGTCGTGATCGTGCTGGCCAAGCTGATCCGTATCGTGCCCCAGGGCTACGAGTGGACGGTGGAGCTGTTCGGCAAGTACACGGGCACCCTCTCGCCGGGCCTGCATTTCCTCATTCCGTTCGTCTATGCGATCGGTCGCAAGATGAACATGATGGAGCAGGTGCTCGAAGTCCCTTCGCAGGACGTCATCACCAAGGACAACGCGGTCGTTCGCGTCGACGGCGTTGTCTTCTACCAGATCCTCGATGCCGCCAAGGCCGCTTATGAGGTCGCCAACCTCGAAGGTGCGGCGCTGGCGCTGATCATGACCAACATCCGTACGGTGCTTGGCTCGATGGATCTCGACGAGAGCCTCAGCCAGCGTGACGCGATCAATGCCAAGCTGCTCGGCGTGATCGATGAAGCGACCCACCCGTGGGGCGTCAAGGTCACCCGTATCGAGATCAAGGACATCTCGCCGCCGCGCGACCTCGTCGACGCGATGGCACGGCAGATGAAGGCCGAGCGCGAGAAGCGCGCCAACATCCTCGACGCCGAAGGGTATCGCCAGGCCGCCATCCTCAAGGCCGAAGGCGAGAAGCAGTCGGCCATCCTCTCCGCCGAAGGCAAAAAGGAAGCCGCCTTCCGCGAAGCCGAGGCACGCGAGCGCCTTGCCGAGGCCGAGGCGAAAGCCACCACGATGGTCTCCAACGCGATCGCCGGCGGCAGCGTCAACGCGCTCAATTACTTCGTCGCCAACAACTACGTCGACGCGCTGAAGGAAATGGCAAGGTCGCCGAACCAGAAGATGCTCCTGCTGCCGATGGAATCGGCCGGCATTCTCGGCTCGCTCGCCGGCATTGCCGAGCTGGCCAAGGATTCCCTTACCGCCCAGCGCGCTCCGGCCGAGCCCGTCGCCGGCGGCCCCCGCGCGCCGCTGCCGCCGCGTTGATGCCATGACCGAACTGGCCCTGCACTACTTCTGGTGGGTCGCCGCGCTGGTGCTGATCGGCGGCGAAGTCATGCTTCCCGGTTACTTCATGCTGTGGATCGGTATCGCCGCCGCCGTCATGGGCGGGCTGGTCGCCGTGCTCCCCGACATGGGAGCGATCACGCAGGCTGTCGTCTTCGGCGTGCTCGCTTTCGTCTCCTGCTTCGCCTACTGGAAGTTCGTCCGTCCGCGCCTGGAGCGCATCGTGCCGGTCGGCAACGAGCGCCTGAATCGTCGTGGCGACCAGCTGATCGGGCAACGCTTTTCGCTGTGCGAGCCCATCGTCAACGGGCGCGGCAAGGCTCGCGTCGGTGATGGCATGTGGCTGGTCGTCGGTCCCGATCTTCCGTTGGGCGCGACGATCGAGGTCGTCGGTATCGACGGCACCACCCTGCGCGTGAAGGCGGTGGACGTTGCCTGAGGCCGTGCCGCTGAGCGTTCCGGTGAGCTTCGCCACCACGGCGATCAACACCCGCATCGCTTTCCTGACCGAACTCGCCCGTCGCCTGCATCAGTACGGAACCACCGCGCCTCGCCTGGAGACGGCGATCGCGCGGTCGGCCCAGCGCCTTGGCCTTTCCGCCGAGGTCTGGTCGAGTCCCACCGCCATCATCGTGTCCTTCGCCGATCTGGGGCAGGGCGACGATGGCGTGGCCCAGGTGACCCAGGTGATGCGCCTGCCACCGGGCGATGTGAACCTGGCACGCCTGTGCGAGGCCGACCGCATTGCGGACTCGGTGATCGACGGCCAGATGGAACTGCGCGAAGGCTTTCATCTACTGCGCAAGCTCGGCGCGCCGGAGACCTTCCTGGCCCAGCTCGGCGTCATCGCGAGCTACGGGCTGTGCGCGGCCAGCGTCGTCGCCCTGTTGTTGCATAGCTCCTGGCCCGACCTGATCACCGCCGGTGTCATCGGCGTGCTGATTGGCCTGATCACGGTCGCCTCGGGCAGTCGGCCGCGTCTGGCGGCCGCCAGCGAAGCGATCAGCGCCATGGTGGCGACGGTCATCGCCACGGTCGTCAGTGCGTATGTCGTGCCACTGGCCTTGAAGTCGGTGATCCTCGGCAGCCTGATCGTCCTGTTGCCGGGCATGGCACTGACGACGGCGGTGCGCGAGATATCCAGCCAGCATCTGGTCGCCGGCGTCGCCCGCATGGGCGGCGCCATAGCGACCCTGCTCAAGCTCACCTTCGGCACCGTGGCGGCCAGCCAGCTCTGCGAAGCCGTGGGTATCATTCCGCGCAGCTATGCCCTGCCACCTTTGCCGGCCTGGGCGGACTGGCCGTCGCTCCTCCTGGGTGCCTTCTCGTTCGCTATTCTTTTTCGTGCCGCGAAGCGCGACTGGCTGGTCGTGATGGGTTCGGTGGTACTGGGCTACCTGGCCACGCGATGGGGAGGCAGCATCTCCGGTTCACTGCCGGGCGCGCCCTTCGGTGTGTTCGTCGGCGGACTGTTGCTTGGCTCGCTGAGCAACGTGTACGCCCGTTATGCGCAGCAACCCGGGGCGGTCGTGCGCGAACCGGGCATCATCCTCCTGGTGCCGGGCTCGGTGAGTTTCCGCAGTGTTTCCTACCTGCTCGACCGCGATGCCTCGCTGAGCATGGACACTGGCCTGCTCGGCGTGACCTTATTGGTGTCCCTCGTCGCCGGCTTGCTGTTCGGCGACCTGATCGTGGCGCCGCGCCGATCGCTTTGAATCCGCCGCAGGATTTCGAATCCACCGCAGAAATGTGGGAGCCGATTCATCGGCGATCCCGCGGTAGCGGGCCAGGTTCAGGCAAACACCCATCGCCGATGAATCGGCTCCTACAAAAAGCCAAAGCCCCGCATTAAGCGGGGCCCGGTATTCGGTTAATGCGACGACTCAGACCAGCATGTCGGTTTCTTTCGTGCCGGCCTTGAGCGCCTCATTGAACCAGCGCGGGCGCTTGCCGCGGCCCGACCAGGTCTGTTCTTCATTGCCGGGATTACGGTATTTCGCAGCGACCGTGGTGCCGGCGCGCTTGGATTTCGGGGCGCGGGCGCCGAATACGTCGTCGAACGTGAACCCCTCGGCCTTGATCAGCGCATTGATCTTTTCGCGCAGCTTGGTGACCTTCTCCTTACGCAGTTCGGTCTGGCGTACCTGGGCCTTGGAAATCAGCTCATTAAGCTGGTTGTGATTGAGGTTCTTGATATCGACAGCCATTGGAGTCTCCCGTGGAGGATTAACGTTCGCGCCGGGATTTTTAGCTGGTTATGCGACAAAAAGCAAAATGCCGGATGTTTCCATCCGGCATTTGCGTGAATTAGCTGAGTTTTACCTACATCGAATAGCGGCAGATAACCACGCCACTAATCCTTCGATTATAAGGCGCCGAGCAGCGTCAGGAGTTCCTGGCGGGAAACGTTCCGGCTTTCAGCGTCCGTGCGAGCGCGATATTCGAACGTGCCCGCCTCCAGGCCGCGTCCGCTGACGACCACACGGTGCGGGATGCCGATCAGCTCGATGTCGGCGAACATCGAGCCGGGACGCAGGCCCCGATCGTCCAGCACGGTGTCGATGCCGGCCTGCGAAAGTTCTTGGTAGAGCGACTCGGCCGCTTCGGCGACGACGGCGTCGTTCTTCGGATTGATGACGCATACCGCCACGCGCCACGGCGCCATGGCATCGGTCCAGATCATGCCGGCCTCGTCGTTACGTTGTTCGATGGCAGCGGCGACGATGCGGCTGACACCTACGCCGTAGCAGCCCATGTACATGGTGGCCATCTTGCCGTTGCTGTCGACCACGCTGGCTCCCATGGCTTCGGCGTACTTCTGGCCGAGCTGGAAGATATGGCCGACCTCGATCCCGCGCGCGATCCGGATGTGACCCTTGCCGTCCGGGGAGAGGTCGCCGTCGACGACCTTGCGGATGTCGGCCACGCGATTGATACGTGCATCGCGCTGCCAGTTGGCGCCCGTGTAGTGGGTTCCGTCCTGATTGCCGCCGCAGACGAAGTCCGCGAGCACGGCTGCGCTACGGTCGACGATGATCGGAATCGAGTCGGGAAGGCCGACCGGACCGAGGGAGCCGGGGCGGGCGCCGGTGGCAGCGATGATTTCTTCTTCGCTGGCCAGTTCGGAGTCGTCCGGCAGTTCGGGCAGGTGGGCCGCCTTCACTTCGTTGACGTCGTGGTCGCCGCGTACGCACAGCGCAACCAGCCCCTCGCGGCCGCGTACCAGGATGGTCTTGACCACCTGGCTGGCCGGGACGCCGAGGAACGCGGTCACCTCATCGATCGTGCGCTGTTTCGGGGTGTCGATGCGGGTCAGCTCGGCCGAGGGGGCAGGGCGCTCCCCGTTCGGCGCCATCGCTTCGGCCTTCTCGATATTGGCCGCGTACGACGAGGCATCGGAGAACGCGATGGCATCTTCACCGGAGTCGGCGAGTACCTGGAACTCATGGCTGGCGCTGCCGCCGATCGCACCGGTATCGGCGTCGACCGCGCGGAATTCCAGGCCGAGGCGGGTGAAGATGCGCGAATACGCGTCGTACATCACCTGATAGGTCTCGCCGAGCGATTCCGGGGTGAGGTGGAAGGAGTAGGCATCCTTCATGAGGAACTCGCGCGCGCGCATCACGCCGAAGCGCGGGCGGATCTCGTCGCGGAACTTGGTCTGGATCTGGAAGAAGTTGAGCGGCAGCTGCTTGTAGCTCTTCAGCTCGTTACGCGCGAAGTCGGTAATGACCTCCTCGTGCGTGGGGCCGTAGCAGAACTCCTGCTCTTTTCGATCCTTGATCTTGAGGAGCTGGCCGCCGAACTTCTCCCAACGGCCCGTTTCGTCCCAGAGCTCGCGTGGCTGCACGGAGGGCATGAGCACCTCGATCGCACCGGCGCGGACCATCTCGTCGCGCACCACATGCTCGACCTTGCGCAACACACGCAGACCCAGCGGCGACCAGGTATAGAGGCCGGAGGCCAGCTTGCGGATCATGCCCGCGCGCAGCATCAGCTTATGGCTGGTGACTTCCGCGTCGGCGGGGACTTCCTTGACGGTGGCGAGGTGGAACTGGCTGAGGCGCATGCGGGATGTCTTTCGGGTGAAAGCGGGGATTATAGGCTGGCTACTCGCCCCGCGAGCGGCGGATTACTTGCAGTAGAGGACCATTTGCGCCTGGGTCGTCTCGACCTGGCGGGCCCGCCCGGCGTCATCGAGGTTGCGTGAACCACCGTTGCCATCGTCCACGGACACCACTTTTTCCTTGCTCAGTGTCTCCGCGTTCTTGCGCAGCTGGTCGCACAGCTTGGCCCGGTTGGCCGGTGTATCGGCGACAGGGCCCGGCGCGGCCGGCTTCGCCGCCGCTGTCGAGGCCGGTGCCGGGTTGCCTGCCGGCGGAATCACGACGCCGCTGGTCTTGATCTTCTCGACCTTCGTGCCGGCGGGTGGCGGGGAGTCGGCATAGTGCGTGACGCCCTGGGCATCCTTCCACTTATAGGCCTGGCCCAACGCCAGAGGACAGACCGCCACGAGAAGGGCGAGGACTAGGTAACGGCGCATGCGGGCCATCCGGCAGGGTGATTAGTGGCGCAAACAACTATCACCGGATCGAAGGACACGCAAGCGACGATGTGGCCTTTTGTGCGGCGGAGCCCACGGCGGCGTCGGACTGACGCTTTACGGCGCCTGGGCTACACTGTTGCCCCACGTCACGGCATTGGCCCATGAGCGATCCGATCCAGGCCCAGGGGCCGCGACATCGCGGCATTTACCTGCTGCCCAACCTGTTCACCACCGGTGCGATGTTCTCGGGGTTCTACGCGATCGTCTCGGCGATCGGTGGGCACTACCAGACGGCCGCGCTGGCGGTTTTCGTTGCGGCGATCCTGGACGGCATGGACGGTCGCGTCGCGCGCATGACCAACACGCAGAGCGAATTCGGCGTGCAGTACGACTCGCTCTCCGACCTCGTCAGCTTCGGCCTGGCGCCTTCGCTGGTCTTGTACACCTGGTCGTTGTCCTCGCTGGCGGCCTTTGGCCCGGTGTGGGGCAAGATCGGCTGGGCCGCGGCCTTTATCTACGCCGTGTGCGCCGCGTTGCGCCTGGCCCGCTTCAATACCCAGGTGGGCGTCGCCGACAAACGGTACTTCCAGGGGCTGGCCAGTCCGGCCGCCGCCGGGCTGTGCATGTCGTTTGTCTGGACGATGGAGAAGTTCGATATTTCCGGGCCGTCGGTGGCGTTCTTCGCCATGCCGCTGGCCGTCATCGCCGGCCTGCTCATGGTCAGCAACGTGCGTTACTACAGCTTCAAGGCCTGGCCGAAGGGCGATCGCGTGCCCTTCATCTGGTTGATCGCGGCGGTGCTGATCGTCGTGTTGCTTCTGATCGATACGGCACGCGTCCTGTTCGCCGTGGCCGTGATCTACACCGTCTCCGGACCGATCCACACGCTATGGGGCCGTGCCACGCATCGTCGTCGCGTTCGCCGCCACGCCAAGGCCCCGGAGTAAACGCCCCGATGCCAGCCGTCGCCGAACGCCGCGAACGTCTCCTCCGGGTCATGGGGGTCACCCCATGGCGCCTGCGGGTAGGCGAGGTGGCAACGGCCGACAGCGTCGTATCCGCCAACGAGGCGGGCGTCGGCGACCACGTCGGCTGCGTGGTGATCCTCCCGGCCGGCAGCAGTGCCCGCGAACTCGAACTGCTCGGCAAGGCGCTGCGCGCCTTCGGCCCGGTGACGGGCCGCGCCGCACGCCTGGAAGTGGGCGAGCGTGGCCTCGGTCAGGTTCCGGCGGCAGGGGCCTATCTCGTGTTCGGCGAAGCGCAGGCGCGCGCCCTGGGGCGTGACCTGCCGGCGGCCGTGCTGAGCGCGGCGCAGATCGTACTGGTCGATCCGCCCTCGACGATCCTCGTCGACGCGGCCGCGAAACGCCGTTTGTGGAACGGCCTGCGCGCGCTTGGACGCGCCTTCATCACGGGCTGACAGCATGGTCGCCGTGACCCGCCCCTCGACGGAAGTACGCGCCATGCGGCGAGAGGACCTCGACGCGGTCGTGGCGATCGAGCACGCATCCTATGAGTTTCCCTGGAGCGCGGGCATTTTTCGGGATTGCCTGCAGGCCGGGCACAACTGCTGGGTGCTGGTGCATGAGGGCGAGATCGCCGGGTACGGCATCCTCTCGGTCGCCGCCGGCGAAGCCCATGTGCTCAACGTGTGCATCGGCGACGCCCACCGCGGCCTGGGTTACGGCCGCCGGATGATGCGCAGGCTGATCGATCTCGCTCGTTGGTACGGTGTCGAACGGATCTTCCTCGAGGTCCGCCCTTCGAATCCCGTCGCAAAGACCTTGTACGAGACGCTCGGCTTCACCGAGATAGGTCGCCGCCCCGCGTACTACCCGGCAAAGGGTGGACGCGAGGAGGCGATCGTCATGTCACTGGAAATGCATATCTCCGGTTGAGCCTCACCCCTCGCGAAGCAAGGCCATCGGTGAGGTCCTGAGGACTCGCCGCGTGCCGAACAGGCCGATCGCCATCACCACCAGCGCGGCAAGCAGGGCCGCACCGACCAGTGGCCACACGGGCGGAACGAAGTGCTCGATGTGGAACACCGCGTTGCCCAGCCAGAAACCCGCGCCGCTGGCACCGAGCGCGGCGGTGAGGCCGGCGACCAGCCCGAGTAATGCGAACTCGCAGGCCGCGGCCGCCCGTAGCTGCGCGCGCGTGGCACCGAGCGTACGCAGCAGGGCGGCTTCCTTGCGGCGCTCCTGGGCACTTGCCGCCAGCGCGGCGGTAAGCACCAGCGCACCGGCGAGCAGGCTGAAGCCGAGTACCCATCGAACGGCTCCGCCGACCCGGTCGACGATTTCGCGCACTCGGTCGAGCAGGGCGTCCACGTCGATCAGGCTGAGATTGCCGAAGTCTCGCGAGACTTTCGCCAGGTCGTCGGCATGGCCGCGCGGAAGATAGAAGCTGGTCAGCCACGTGTGGGGCAACGCAGTCGCATGAGCGGGATCGATCATCAGGAAGAAGTTGACGCGGAATGAGCCCCAGTCGACCTGGCGCACACTGGTCAGGCGCGCCTCCACGGTGCCTTCGCCGACCTCGAAACGGAGCGTGTCGCCGAGCTTGAGGTGGAAGCGGTCGCGCCAGGAGGTGTCGACCGATACCTCGGCCTGCGCAGGGGCGGCGCCCGGCCACGTTCCGGCGACGACCTTGTTCGAGGGAGGCAGATCGGCACTCCAGGACAGGCGTAGCTGCCGGTCCGCAGCGTCCCTGGCCTGGTCGTCGACGAACGCGATGCGATCGACCGACGTTCCGTTGATCGCGGTGAGCTTGCCCACCGCGAGGGGCATCATGTTCGTCTTGCTGGCACCCATGTGCTCGAGTGCGTGGGAGAACGCCTCACGCTGTTCGTCCTGCAGATTGAGCGCGAACCAGTTCGGCGTATCCGCTGGCAGCTCTCGCCGCCAGCCGTCGAGCAGGGACGGTGCGATCACGGCGAGCAACAGGAGGGCGCAGAGGCCGAGCGACAGCGCCGTGGCCTGGACCAGCGATAGTCCCCGACGTCGGGCGAGCGCGGCCAGTCCCAGGCGCAGGGCGGGATGCGCGCCCGGTGCCACCCGCCTCGCAATGACCAGGAGCAACCCGGACAGAAGTGCGGCGACCACCGCCACGCCAGCGAGGCTCGCGGCGAGGATGCCGGCCAGCTTCGCTGAATCGCTCTGCAGCCAGAGCAGGGCCACGGCCGTCAGCACGGGCACCAGATAGAGGGCATCGAACCGACGGACGCGGCGCTGCATGGATTCGCGGAAGACCGCGACGGGGGGCACTTCGGCCAGGCGCACGAGCGGTGGCAGCGCAAAGCCCGCGAGTACTGCCAGGCCCATCGCCGCGGCGGCGAAGGCCGGGCCCAGGGGCAGCGTGGTGGGAATGTTGTCGAATAGCTGGCTGGCGAAATACCAGGCGCCTTGCGCCAGTCCCAGTGCGATCGCCATGCCCAGCGCCGCGGCGGGGATGGCCAGCGCCGCAAGTGTCGTCACCAGGAGCGCGGCGATGCGACGTCGCGGTGTGCCCAGTGCACGGAGCAGCGCCACTTCGGCGGCCTTGCGCCGTGCGTAACGTGAGGAGGCCAGGGCAATCGCCACGCCGGCGAGCAGCGCGGAAAGCAGGGCCGTCAGGCGCAGGAACGCGCTGGCGCGGTCGAAGGCCGAGCGCATGCGTTCCTGCATTTTCTCCGGCGTGATCAGTTCACCGCCGTGAGGAAGCGAACCCTGTTCCACACGGGCACGCCATGCGGCGATGGCTGCGGGCGATCCTGCCACGAGCAGGCTGTGACGCGCGCGACTGCCGACGGAAAGCAGGCCGGCGTCGTTTGCATCGTCCAGGTTCATCAGCGCACGCGGGGCCAGGGCGAACAGCTCGCCGCCGTCGGGCTGGCGAATCAGCTCTGCACCGACCGTGAGGTCGCGGCCGCCAATCTGCACGTTCTGCCCGGGCTTGATGCCCAGTCCCACGAGTGCGCGATGGTCGAGGAACACTTCACCGCGAGCCGGACCGTGGCTGGCGTGGTCGCTTCCTTTCGCGTCGACAACCTCCAGGGTTCCACGCAGCGGATACGCGGCATCCGTGGCTTGTACGTCGAGCAGCTGGCTGTGTTCGCCGACGAAAGCGACGCTGCGAAACGCGGCGCCGCGGGACGCCCTCAGGCCGTCGTCCGTCGCCGAGCGCAGGAGCGGATCAGGCAAAGGGGCCGGGGCGGAGACGCCCATGTCGCCACCGATCAGCTCGGCAGCGCTGGCGAGGATGCCTCGCTCGATACGGGTGGACAGTGTCGCTACGACGCCGAGCGCGATCACCGCCAGCACCAACGAGGCCGCCAGGGTACGCAGTTCGACGAGGTGCCATTCGCGCCGCAGCGTGCGCAGGGCAAGCCGGGTCACATTCACGCGGGCACCCCGAGGCGGCCTTCATGCAATTCCGCCGAGCGTGCGCAACGGGCAGCGAGGCGCGCGTCGTGGGTGACCAGGATGAGCGTGGTGTTGTGCTCGCTGTTCATCGCGAAAAGCAGGTCGCCGATATGCTCGCCGGTGTGCTGATCGAGATTGCCGGTGGGCTCGTCGGCGAAGAGGATGCGGGGCCGGTGCACGAAGGCGCGGGCCAGCGCGACACGCTGCTGTTCGCCCCCGGAGAGCTGGGCCGGATAGTGACGGCGTCGCGCACCGAGACCGACGGAATCGAGCGCGGCATGCGCCCGCTCACGCGCCGCGTTGTCGCCCTCCAGTTCCAGGGGCAGCATCACGTTTTCTTCGGCGGTCAGCGCCGGCAGCAGATGGAACGACTGGAACACGAAGCCGACCAGGCGACGGCGAATGGCCGCGCGCGCTTCCTCGTCGATGGCCTCGAGGGCCTGCCCGTCCAGTCGCACGCTGCCCGCCGTGGCCACGTCGAGGCCGGCCAGAAGGCCCAGAAGGGTGGTCTTGCCCGAGCCGGAGGCACCCACGATGGCGAAGCTCTCGCCAGCGGCCACGCTGAGGTTCACCCCGGACAGGATATCCAGCCGTCCCTCCGGGCCGAAAACCGACTTGCTAACATCGGCCACTTCAAGAAGAACTCGGGAAGAATCGCTCATGCGTCGTTGCCTGTTCCTGTTGCTGTTCGTCTGGTGCGCCATCGCCTCCGCGGCGGAGGCGCCGCGCAAGGTGCTGGTGCTCGGGGACTCGTTGTCGGCGGCGCACAACATCCCGGTGGACGCCGGTTGGGTGCGTTTGCTGGACGCTCGCACGTCGAACATGGCGACGCCGTGGACGATGGTCAATGCCAGTATCAGCGGAGAGACCTCTCTGAGCGGGCGCAACCGGCTGCCCGGTCTCCTGCAGAAACAGCATCCCTCGGTCGTGGTGATCGAACTGGGCGCGAACGATGGCCTGCAGGGACTGCCCCTGGGGCAGCTCGCGGGCAATCTCGACAGCATGATCGACGCCGCGAAGGGCGCCGGGGCGAAGGTGCTGTTGCTGGGCATCGAATTGCCGGTGAATTACGGCCCGCAATACCGGGACGGCCTGCGCAAGGTTTACGCGGATGCCGCACAGAAGCATAGGGTCGGGCTGGTGCCCTTCCTGCTCGACGGCGTCGCGCTGGATCCCGCTCTCATGCAGGACGACGGGCTCCATCCCACAGCGCAAGGTGAGCCCCGTGTGGCCGACAATGTGTGGAAGGCGCTTACGCCGCTGCTCCGCTAAACGACATAACCTCCACGTTGTCGTCCGCAGAATGAATGCTCGTTTTCGGTCTTCACACGGTTCTCACTGGTCCGGCCGTTAACTCTTCACATTTGTGAATCACAGAGGAGTGATACCCGATGAGCAACCGCGACGAACAGGCCGGCCTGATCCTTCTTGTCGAGGACAATCGCCAGATCGCCGAGATGGTGGGCGAATTCCTTGAACGTCGGGGCTACTCGGTCGACTACGCCGCCGATGGCGTCAGCGGCCTTCACCTGGCGGTCTCCAACAGCTACGACGTGATCGTGCTGGACCTCATGCTGCCTGGTATGGACGGCCTGGATGTCTGCCGCAAGCTGCGCAAGGACGGCAAGAAGTCGACCCCGGTGCTCATGCTTACGGCGCGCGACACCCTGGAAGACAAACTGGTGGGCCTCGAGGCCGGTGCCGACGACTATCTGGTCAAGCCTTTTGAAGTGCGCGAACTGGAAGCCCGCCTGCGCGCGCTCATCCGCCGCGACCGCCGTCAGGTGTCCTCCGAAGTACTCAACGTGGGCGATATGACTCTCGACACGGCCACGCTGCGCCTCACCCGCGGCGGTCAGGAACTCACCGTTTCTCCGATCGGCCTGAAGCTACTCGCCATCCTCATGCGCGAATCGCCGCGCGTGGTCAGCCGCCGGGACATCGAACGCGAGATCTGGGGCGATACGCTGCCGGATTCCGACACCCTGCGTTCGCATCTCTACAACCTGCGCCGTGTCATCGACAAGCCATTCGACCGTCCGCTCCTGCATACGATTCATTCGGCAGGTTATCGTCTGGCCGATCTCGATTCTGAAGTCGCGGCATCGCAGACGGCATGAAGGCCTTGCGGCACCGGATGTAATCGATGGAAGGCAACAAAACGCAGGGGGCAAGGCGTCGGCGCGGTTCATTCCGTGCACGTATCGCGATTGTCTTCGCACTGCAGACCCTGGTCGTCGTCATCGCCTCGCTGATGGCGGCGAACAATGTCGCGCCGATCGGTGCGGCGATAGCCATCATGCTGTCGTCGGGCGGTCTGGCGTGGCTGGCGGTGTCTCGCGAGTGGGTGCCCATCGCGGCACTCGCGCGCCTGCTCGAAGGCTGGGACCCGGATAAACCGGATATGGCCCAGTTGGACTCGCAAAGTGGCAATCGGTCCGACAATGACGTTGGCTCGTTGATTCGCGGCCTGCACGGGTTGGCGTCGCGCATCGACGGTTATGGTGAGCGCGAGCGCAATTTCACACGCGACGCGAGCCATGAACTGCGCAGTCCGCTGACGGTGATCAAGATGTCGTCGGACATGCTTGCCGACGAGACGGAGCTCTCCGACTTCGGTCACCGGTCGCTGGAGCGCATACGTCGTTCCACACGCGAGCTCGAAGCATTGGTCGAAGCGTTCCTGATTCTTTCGAGGGAGTCGGACCAGGGACTTGCCGAAGAAGACTTCGTCGTCAACAAGGTGCTGCGCCAGGAAGTCGAGTACGCCCGCGAGCTCATTGCGGGGCGCCCGGTTGAGCTCATTCTCGATGAACCCGCCAGCTTCGCCTTGCACGCGTCACCGCGTGTGTTCGCGGTGCTTTGTGGGCAGCTGATCCGGCATGCGTTGCAGCAGACCGATCAGGGCGTGATCGTGGTGACGGTCATGCCGGGTAGCGTGAGCGTGATCAACCCGGCGGTCGACACGCCGGAAGAGGGCAGCCGCCGACATGCCTCAGTGGACCGCCACGGGTTTGACCTGGCGATCGCACGGCGCCTCTCGGATCGCTTTCAGTGGCCACTCGAACTGCGTTCGTTGCCGGGGGCCAGCCGCGTGGCGAGCGTGAGGTTCCCGCACCCTCAGCCTGTCGAAGTGTGATCCGGCGAAACCTTAGTTGATCAAACTGGCGATCCGCTCGGTAGTCAACGCTCCGCTGAACGCCTTACGCGTCCCATCCGCACGAATCACCAGCGTTCGCGGCGTCTCCCCGCCCCAGGCGGGATCGATCAGGTAATTGATCCGGTCGGGTGTCGCGTCGGCATACGCCCGCGACGGCACGGTATCGAGCCGCGCCGCCTTTAGCCGCGCATCCAGGGTATCCCGCTGGCCGATCGAATCCGTGGCGACGAATACGAGGTCGACACCCGCGTGCTGGCGTTGCCATGTGGCCAGCGCTGACAGGTTCTCCTCGCAATAGGCACACTCGAGCGCCCACAGCGCGACGATGCGCACGCCCTTGGCCGGCGGTGCCACCAACGCGGTCACGTCGGCGGGAGCGAGGGCAACCGGCGGCGCCGCGAACGCGGGCATCGCGACGGTCAACGCGGTAAGCAAAAGCAGCCGCTCCATCACTGCAGGGCCTCCGTCGGCACCAGGCGGAACTGTCCTTCCGGATTCCACGCCACGAAGGCGCGATGATTCCACAGCACGAGTTTCGGCCAGCCGGATTCGTTCGTCGTGTGCGCGATCTGCCGTGGCTCGCCAAAGCTGACGCCGCCATCGGTGGACTCGCGCAGCATCAGGTTCAGTCCCTGCGGGGACATCTGGTGGTATGCGATCCACACATGGGTACCGTCGGCGAGAAGGTCCGCGTGCGACGCACCGGTGGTTGCGACGGTGGTGAGATGCGACGGCGGCGCGCCCGGCATGAGCTGGCCGTACCAGATCGTCGCCTTGCCATCGGCTGCGCTGAACCACACGGCGTGGCGCGTGCCTTTCGCATCGATCGAAAGCGCCGGTCCGTGATGGGGGCAGCCCTCGATATGCCACTGCGTAAACGTCGCGCGCTCGACCTTCGGCGTTGCGCCGCCAATGGGCAGGCTGGCGAAGGCATGATCGCGGATGTTGTCACCATAGATGGCGCGGAAGAAGGCATCGATCGATCCGTCGGGCGCCCGCGCCAGGGCGATGCGACAGCACTCGCAGCTCTCGTCGACGATCTTGCGTTCCGGTGCGAAATGCGCGCCGCGGTCGGTCGACCAGCTGTAGTACGTGGCCGCGCCGAGATACGGTTTGCCGGCGACCTTGGCTGCCTCGACATCACGCTTGTCGATCCACGCGACGATGATGTTGCCCTTGCCGTCGACGGCAAGCGAATCGAAACGGTGGGTGATCTCGGCGCGGTCGGTGTGCACGGTGATCGGGGCGTCGAAGTGTGCGCCGCCATCGAGCGAGCGAGAGAAGCGCACGAAGCCCGTCCACGGAAGCTTGCGTGGCTGGGACCACGTCACGTACAGCTCGCCTTTCGATCCCAGGGCTATCTTGGGGCGGTTCTCGCCCTCGGCATAAAGGAGTTCGCCGGTCGGATTGACGATCGTCGAGACGGCGAAGGTCCGGCCCATGTCGTCCGAACGGCGCGCACGCACGTGCTCGCCCACGGTATCGACGACCCATACATGGCCGCCCGCGTCGATGGCCGCATCGAAGCCCAGCGGCGCTTCGTGAGCCATGGCCATGCCGTGCATGTCGTCGGCGGCTGCCGAGGTGATACCGGCAAGCAGTAGTGAAGCGAGTGCAGCGAGGCGACGCATGTTCAGCGCTCCTCCGGGCGTTCGCGCACCGGATGTTTGCTTAGTTTGCGTTGCAGCGTGCGCCGATGCATGCCCAGTCGCCGGGCCGTTTCGGAGATATTGCCCTCGCACTCGGTCAGCACGCGCTGGATGTGTTCCCACTCCAGGCGCCGCAGCGGCAACGGGGCATCGGGTGCGTCGACCAGATCGTCGGGATCGGCGGGGCCCGAATCGCCGTCGAGCAGTGCGCGGACCACCGCATCGGCGTCGACCGGCTTGGCGAGGTAATCGTGTGCGCCGCGTTTGATCGCTTCCACCGCGGTGGCGATGGAGGCATACCCGGTGAGCAACAGCACGCGGATATCCGGCACCAGCGACTGCAGTTCGGGAATCAGACGAAGCCCGTTCTCGTCGCCCAGCTTGAGATCGAGCACGCAATAACGCGGCTGGTGACGGCGTGTGAGGGCGCGAGCATCGTCGGCGTTGTCGGCGGTGATGACTTCGAAGCCGCGCGAGGTCATGGCGCGGCCCAGCACGCGGGCGAAGGTCGGATCGTCATCGACGATCAGCAGCGGGCGACCGCCGGGCGGGACGAGTTCATTCATGCCGGATCTCCAATAACCGAAAGAGGCAGGCGCAGGCGCATCTGTGCGCCATGCCCCGTATTGCTGGCGGCGAGTTCGCCATCGAGACGCTCGGCGGTCGCTTCGGCCAGCGCGAGGCCGATACCCAGGCCGGTAGCCTTCTGCGACAGGCCCAGCGTGCCGAGATCGTCGAACTCGTCGAAACCGGGGCCTTCGTCGGTGACGATGAGTTCCAGCCAGCGGTCGTCGCGGCGAATCGCCAGCGAGACGGTGGCGCTATCGTTCATCGCCGAGGCGTCGGCAGCGTTGTTGAGCAGGTTGATCAGCGCATGGCGCAGGCCCGGTGGCGAGCGCAGGCGAAGGCGCGCAGCGTCGTCGGCCACCTCGAGGGTCACCTCGGCTTCGGGCCGCAGCAACTGGAAGCGCTCCATGCAGCCATGGATGAATTCGTCCAGGGTGATCCGCTCGGGCACCTGCGAGAGCTGCGCCTGACCAAACGCCACCATCTCGCGCAGGATCGTGCGGCAACGGTCCACCTGGCCCTGGAGGAGCTCCAGGTCATCGCCGAGCGCATCGTCCGCGGCATGTTCGCGACGGATCTCGGGTAATAGCGTGCGCATGGTCGACAACGGTGTATTCAGTTCGTGCGCGGCACCGGCCGCCTGTGTCGCGATGGCGAGGATGCCCTCGTCGCGCAAGGCACGCTCGCGCACGCGCTGCACTTCGCCCTGTTGGTGGCGAATGGCCTTCGCGAGGTTACTGATGAACACGCCCAGGAGTATCGCCATGATGACGAAGTTGACACCCATGCCCGCGACGTAGAGGTCGAGGTCCAAGCTGCTGCTGCCCAGGGTAGGCAGGGGCAGGTGGTATGGGACGAGCAGGACGTAGGCGACACCGGTGAGGATCGCCACCAGCGATACGCCGGCGATGGACAGCGCGGCCGCGGAGAGCGCGATCGGCACGAGCAGGAGGGTGACGAAGGGATTGCTTGCACCGCCAGTGAAATAGAGCAGATATCCCAGTAGCAGGGTATCGGCAGCGATGTGCACGATGGCTTCACCCTCGGTCACCTTCCAGGGCATGCCGAGACGGAACGACGCGGCGGCGGCGAATACCGCCAGCACGCACACACCCATCATCAGCGGCAACAGGGGGATGTCGAGGTTGAGCAGGGTGACGCAGGAGAGGATGGCCACGCTCTGCCCGGCGATAGCGCACAGGCGGAGCCAGGCAAGGGTACGCGCGAGTGCGAAGGGACCGGAGCGGGATGACGGCGAGTGCAGGTTGTCGCTCACGGAGGTCTCTTCAAAGGGGAAGGGCCGCCCTGTGGGCGACCCTTCGGCGCGTTACAGGTCTTCGTTGTGTACCGGCGGGAACGGCGGCACGTTGGCCAACGCATGATTGAGCGACAGCTTCTTCATCAACGGGAGCATGGCCACGGCGATGCCTGTGCAGAGGATGCCGACCATGCCGAGCTTGTTGAACAGGCTCGTGTAGATGGTCAACGACTGCAGCGGATCGGTGATGTTGTCCGGAATGGCGGCGTAGTTGGCGACCACGCTACCCATGTACTGGGCGACGCCGGATGCGACGTAGTAGGCGCCCATCATGAAGCCGCCCATGCGTGCCGGCACGTAGCGGGCGATCATGGCGAGGCCGAGGCCGCTCACCAGCACTTCGCCCAGCGAGTACAGGCCGTAGCCCCAGACCATGTACCAGGAAGAGATCTTGCCGGCGACCGCGGTCGTCGCGCCCAGCCCATACATGAAGAACCCGGCAGCGACGGCGGCAAAGCCGAGCGCGAACTTGGCTGCGACGGGGAAGTCCTTGTTGTGCTTGCCGAGCGTGTTGTACAGCCATACCAGGATCGGCGAGAGGATCACGATCCAGATCGCGTTGAGCGACTGGAACTGCTCGGGAATCCAGGTGAGGATGTTCCAGCCGAACAGGCTGAACTGCAGGTCGACGTTGCGCTGTGCAAACAGATTCAGCGAGGTCGACATCTGCTGGTAGAAGATGAAGAAGAAGATCGTCTGGATCGTCAGCACCAGCGCGGCGATGAGGCCGGCGCGCTCGCCCTTCCCGCTGGAGCGGATGAGGTGAACGAAGATCAGCAGGATCGCCACGCCGGCAGCGTAAACACACGCCTGGGCGACGCCCTGGTTCTGCAGGATGTAAGCCGAGGCGCCGATGATGGCCGCGCCGGCGACGATGATGCCGAGCACGTTCTTCAGCACGGGCGGATGTTCGTCCGGCGTCGAGCCGACATGGGCCAGCGTGCGGCGCATGAAGTAATAGTTGACCAGGCCGAGGATCAGGCCGATGGAGCAGACGCCGAATGCCGTATGCCAGCCGAGTGCGTCACCGTAGTTCCTGCCCACGGCGTCGCGGATCCAGGGCGTGAGGATCATCGACACGGTGGAGCCGATGTTCACCGCCATGTAGTAGATGGTGAACGCACTATCGATGCGTACTTCGTCACCCTCGTAGATCTTGCGCACGAGATTGCCGGCGTTCGGCTTGAACATGCCGTTGCCGAGGATGATCACGCCGAGTGCGAGGTACAGGAAGTGGGCGTTGTTGGTCGGGATCCAGAGCAGCGCATAGCCAACCATGAGGACCACGGCACCGGTAAGCATCGTGCGACGCGTACCGAGGAATTTGTCGCCGATCCAGCCGCCGATGGCCGGGGTGGCGTAGATCAGGGCAGAAGCGGCGCCCCAGACAAGGTTGGCGTCGATGTCGGCAAAGCCGAGCTTCTTCACCATGTAGGTGACCATCAGCACCTGCATGCCGTAGAAGCCGAAGCGCTCCCACATTTCGATGAGGAAGACCGTGCTGAAAGACTTGGTCTGTGAAACGGGCGGGTTCTGGATTGCCATGTATTTTCCGGAAGCATTGGAAACAGCGAGCCGGGCGATTCGAGCCGGCTCCCGTCGCCGTGACCCTGAACGAAGTCACAACCGTTCAAGCGTAATACAAATGTTCCACCGGGTTGTGCTGCAGCGCCAGAGGGGCGCGGCGATACGCCACGTGATGGGGTCTGGGCGGCTTCGAAGGCGGGCTATGGCATCATATGAGGCCTCCCGCCCTATCCAGCCCGAAGCCATGGTCCCGAATCCCTCCTTTTTGTCCGCTTCGGCGACCTGATCACCTATGGCTTCCACGATTCCGCGCGGGCCGCGACAGGTTTTTTCGGCGTTCCAGTGGTCCATGAAGGGCCTGAAAGCCTGCTACCAGCACGAGGCCTCGTTCCGGCTTGAGGTTTATCTTGCCGTGATCCTGGTTCCCCTCGGCTTCTGGCTGGGTCAGGGCGGGGTCGAAAAGATCCTGCTGGTCACCTTTCCCATCCTCGTCCTCGCCGCCGAACTGCTGAACTCGGCCATCGAGGCCGTGGTCGATCTGGTCAGCCCCGAATTCCACGAACTGGCCGGCCGGGCCAAGGACATGGGCTCTGCCGCGGTGTTTTTCCTCCTGCTGATGATCGGCGTGAGCTGGGCCCTGATCCTGATCCCCCACTACACCCACTGACCTCGTCGGTTCCGGTGACTGCCGGTTCTTTGTGGGAGCCGGCTTTGCCGGCGATGCTCTTGCTGCGATTTCCTGCGAACGTCCAAGCTTTGGGTTAACTTGTTCCCCGCACCCCAAGGAATCGCCGCCATGAAGACACTCGTCCGTGCTTTTGCCCTCGTCCTGCTTGCCGGCTTCCTGTCCGGCTGTGGCTATAACGCCATCCAGCGCGAGGACGAATCCGTCAAGGCCGCCTGGTCCGAAGTGCTGAACCAGTACCAGCGCCGCGCCGACCTGGTCCCGAACCTGGTCAACACCGTGAAGGGCTACGCCCAGCACGAAGAACGCGTGCTTACCGAGGTCACCAACGCTCGTGCGAAGGTCGGCCAGACCCAGATCACCCCTGAGCTCGCCAACGATCCCGAGGCCCTGGCCAAGTTCCAGGCGGCCCAGGGCCAGCTGTCCGGCGCGCTCTCGCGCCTGATGGTGGTCAGCGAGAACTACCCCCAGCTCAAGGCCGACGGCTCCTTCCGCGACCTGCAGGCCCAGCTCGAAGGCACCGAGAACCGCATCACCGTGGCGCGCAATCGCTATGTCGCGGCCATCCAGTCCTACAACACGCTGATTCGCTCCTTCCCGAACAACCTGACCGCCAAGGTCATGGGCTACAAGGTGAAGCCGAACTTCAGCGTCGAGAACGAGAAGGCGATCTCCACCGCGCCGACCGTGGACTTCGGCTCCACGCCGGCTCCGGCCCAGGCACCGGCACCGGCTTCCTCGGCCAGCCGCTGATGTTCCGGTTCGCGGCGCGGCTGCTGCTCGCCGTCGCCCTGTTGGCGCCGCCACTGGCGGCGCTGGCGGACGGCGACGCCGCCGTGCCGACGTTGCAGCGGCACGTCACCGACCTCACCGGCACGCTAAGCGCCGACCAGGTCAACCAGCTGGATACCCGGCTGGCCGACCTGGAAAAGCGCAAGGGCGCCCAGGTGGTCGTGCTGATGGTGCCCACGACGCAACCGGACGACCTCGAGGGCTATTCGCTCAGGGTCGCCGAGGCCAACAAGATCGGCCGCAAGGGGCCCGACGACGGCGTCCTGCTGCTGGTCGCCAAGGACGATCGCCGGGTCCGCATCGAGACGGGCTACGGCCTCGAAGGTGCGCTTCCCGACGCGATCGCCTCACGGATCATCCGCGAGTACATGGCTCCCAAGCTGCGCACTAACGACTACTACGGCGGCATCAACGACGCGCTGACGGCGATCACCCAGATCGTCGATGGCGAAGCCCTGCCGCCGCCGGTCAATCCCGACGAAGCCCATGAGCGCCGACACGGCGGTGGCAACCTGTTCCTGCCGCTGATCTTCGGCGTGCTTTTCCTTCGCGGGATCCTCGGACGCGCACCGCTGTGGGCGCGTATGCCCATCGGTGGTGCCGTCACGGGCGGACTGGCCTGGCTGATCATGAGCTCGGTGTTTGGTGGGGTCATCGGCCTCGTCGCTGGCGCCCTGTTCATGGCGATTCCGGGTGGTGCAGGTCGCTCCATCGGCGGCGGTGGCTGGGGCGGCTTCGGTGGCTTCGGCGGCGGTGGCGGTTTTGGTGGTGGCGGTTTCGGTGGCGGTGGGGGAGGCGGCGGCTTCAGCGGAGGCGGTGGCAGCTTCGGTGGTGGCGGCGCGTCGGGGAGCTGGTGATGGACATGCAACGGATCTCTGCCAACCTGTTCGGCGCCTGGTTCCAGATCGGCCGCCAGTTCGGACCGGATACGCTCGACGCTGTCGCCGGCACGGTGTCGGCCGGTGAAGCCACGCATCGTGGTGAGCTGCGCGTAGCGATCGAATCGCGGCTGCCATTTTCCGCCGTCGCGTCGGGCGTCACGGCTCGCGACCGCGCGGCGATGCTCTTCGCGCACCTGCGCGTCTGGGATACGGACGACAACTGCGGCGTCCTGCTCTATGTCCTGCTCGCCGAACATCGCATCGAGATCATCGCGGACCGCGGCATCGCCAAAGCCGTCGCGCCTGCCGAGTGGGAAGCCATCACCGCCCATATGCGCGATGCCTTCGCCGAAGGGCGTTTCCGCGAGGGAGTGCAGATCGGCGTGGCCGAGGCGGGTGCGTTGCTCGCGCGGCACTTTCCGGCCGACGGGCGCCCGCGGGAGAACCAACTCCCGGATCGGCCCCTGGTCCTGTAGTCCTGGCACATTTGCGTGACAGGGCGGCAGGCATACACCCTTCGGGGAATGGTCCTGAGGCCTTTGCCGTAGCACCCTCGTCAGGTCATTCCCGTCCGGTGCGACGCATGAAGACCTTTCTGTTCCTGCTCGTTCTCCTTCTCGGCCCGTCGCTGGCGCAGGCGCAGTCGGCCAACGACGAAGCGGCGCTCACCGCGCTTCCCCAGGCTTTCATCGATGCATGGAATCGCCACGACGGTCACGGCCTGGCCGTGCTCACGGAACGCGACGTGGATTTCGTCACGGTGGATGGCAAGTGGATGCGGGGACAAAAGGATTTCGAGACGTATCACACGCGCATCCTGGGCGATCGTTTTCGCCTTTCGGTGAATCGCGTGATGGGCACCAACGTACGCTTTCTCGCGCCGGACCTCGCGTCTGTTCACTACACCTGGCAGATCACCGGTGCCACGGATGCCGCCGGCAAGGCCGTGCCGCCACGCTCGGGCATCATGATGTTGCTCGCGCGCAAGCAGCATGGGCAGTGGCTTATCGCGGTGGGGCAGAACACGAACGGTGCGCCCGCTCGTAGTGAGGGCGCGGATATCGTTTCACCGCTGGCGCTGGTGCCCTGATCTACGTCGCTCAGAACTTCTGTTGGTAGCCCACGTAGAAATAGCGGTCGATGTCGAAGGCGGGGTTGTACGGCGGGCTGCCACCACCGGCGCTGGACACGTTGTAGTACAGCGGGCCCTTGCGCGCGAATACGTTGTTGATGCCGACGCGGAAGTTTCCGTTCCAGGGAGCCTGCCAACGTAACTGAGCGTCGTGGAACGCGACCGAACCCTTGCGGCTCACGCCGGTGGCGCCGCTGATGGCGTTGATCTCGTCAGGCCGGTTGCACTCGACCGTGGACGACCAGCACGAGTCCTTGAGTCCGTCGAAGTAACGCACGGTCCACGTGGCACCGAAGCGCCGCCATGACCAGTCGAGCGAGAGATTCGAGCGTACGCGGTACAGGCCCTGCGCGCCGTTCATGTAACCGGCCAGCTGTCGTGGCGGAGAACCCGGACTACTCGATTGCGTGTAGTCCTTCAGATAGGTGCTATCGGAAAGCAGGGTGAACTCGCCGTAGCGCGTTTCCGGGAAGCGATAGTGCGCGCCGAGGTCATAGCCTTCCGTGCGCAACGTGCCCAGGTTGGCCAGGCTTTCGTCCAGGGACGTGATGTGCCCGTCCGCCGCGCGCGTGAAGCGTCCGCAATAGGTCGGGTCGTTGCGTACGTAGCAGAAGTTGAGGATGTCGCCCGCGAGGATCGGCGTGATCACGTCGCGGATGTCGACCTTGTAATAGTCGAGCGTGACATCGAGACCGTCGAGGTAGCCGGGGCTGTAAACCAAGCCGGCGGTGCGTGTGATCGACGACTCCGGCTTCAGTGCGGGGTTGGCACCGGTGCGAAAAGCGACGGGATTCTGGCCACCGGTGGCGGAGTTGACCTGGGCGCCCGACTGGTCGATCTGCCGATAATTCGCCGGTACACCAGCCGCGGCGCAGCGTCCACGAACACCCGCGTCGGAAGCGGCCGCACCGTAGGCGCTGTCGCAGGGGTCGAGGAAGCTTTCGAAGCTCTCGCTCGAGCCGGCGTAGAGATCGGCGACGGTGGGTGCGCGGAAGCCCTCGGCATACGTACCGCGCAGAAGCAGATCGTCGAACGGCTTCCAGCGGAAGCTGTACTTGTTGTTGGTGCGTCCACCGAACGCGGTGTAGTGCGAGTACCGCGATGAGGCATTCACCGCCAGTTCGCGAGCGAAGGGCAGGTCGGTCAGCAGGGGTACGTCGAGCTCGAGATAGGCCTCGTTGACGATGTAGCCGCCGTTGGTCGGATTGCTGGCCAGCTGGGTGGTCAGTCCGGCGGAATCGTCGGCATCGGGCACGTAGCGGCCGTTTTCGGTCCGATGCTCCAGGCCGCCGGCGACGCGCACGGTGCCGGCGGGCAGGTCGAACACACCGCCGGTCAGGTTGGCGACCACGTCGTTGGTACGGGTGACCTGATGAGCGGTGGTCGTGGACTGCACGTAGTTCCACACGGCGTCCGGCGTGCCACCGGGACCCGCGAGGATGTTCCAGGGCACGCAGCCTGCCGCGCGATCCGCGGCGTTCGCGCAGACGACGTTGCCATTGACGACCGCGGTGGGCCCGAGGGCCTTGGCCGCATTGACCAGATTGAGGTTGCCACTGTCGGTGCGGCTATCGCGTGCCTCGGAATACCCGTAGGTCACATCCCAGTTCCAGGTGCGATCGCCCCAGAGGAAGCTGCCCTCGGCGCCGGCATCGGCGTGGAAAGCCTTGCTCTTCGCCCAGCTGATGCGCGGCAGTTCGGTGGTGCGGCGGAAGAAATCGGTGTCGTAGCCGGGGAACGGGTTGTAGGCGTTGCCGGGATCGATGACGAGATCGCTGGTGCGACCCGAGCCACTCTCCAGGGGATAACCCGCGGCCTGGCTGCGCGTGTCGCGCACGCCGTAGCTCGCCATGCCGCGCAGGGCGATGTCGTCGGTGAGGTTGTAGCGGCCCGTCGCGAACAGGTTGCGCAGCTTGCTGCTGGCGCGGAAGGTCATGTCCTGCGGCGTCGAATATTTGTCGGCGTTGCTGTTGACGTCGTACGGATGGTAATTGGCGAGATCCGCGGTGTTGCCGACCACGCCGCCGGGGTGGTTGACCACATAGCGGTTGGGCATCCACGAACCGTCGGTGGCATAGGAGCCGGCGCCGGCCGTTCCCGGCGCGCGGGGATCGACCACACCGCCATAGGGGCCCATGCCGAACCCGTCGTCGGGATGGCGCGGGCCATACGCCGTGCTGGTCAGCGAGCGCTTGCTGTCGGACAGCGCGTCGCCGTCTTCGTAGCTGGCGCCGAGAATGATCGAGGCGCGCTGGGTGCTTTTGCCCCAGGTGAACGTGCCGTTTTTCTGGCTACCGTCGCCCTTGCCGTTGACGCCGTAGAGCACATCCGCGGAGGCGCCTTCAAAGCGGTCGGTGGTGACAATATTGACGACGCCGCCGATGGCGTCCGAGCCGTAGATCGACGAGGCGCCGTCCTTGAGGACTTCGATGCGCTCGACGATCGCCACGGGAATGGTCGAGAGGTCGGTGAGGCCGTTCAGGCTGGTGGCCCAGCGACGGCCGTTGACCAGGATCAAGGTACGCACGGCGCCAAGGTTACGCAGGTTGGCGTAGCGGCCACCGGCGTCGGTGCTGGACGAGAGCGTGTCCTGCGGGGTGACTTCCGGCGTCCCCGCGGACGGAATTCGGCCGATGACATCGGCCAGGCTGGTCAGGCCCGTGTCGCGGATGGCCTGGCGATCCATGGTGAAGACGGGCTGGGCGGTTTCGACGTCGGTGCCGCGGATTCGCGAACCGGTGACGCTGACGTTCACCGGCGCAAGCATCTCGGCGGACGGGCTGGTCTCTTGGGCGCGGACGCCAATGTTGAGCAAACAGGCTCCGAGCGCTACGGCAAGCGCTACGCGTCGCCCTGCGACGAGGCGCTTGTGCCCGGAACTGACGTACATACCCTGAAGCCTCCCAAGCCCCGCCATACCCCACCCGGGCTCGACGATCCCCCGAAGATAACGCGTGCGGCGTGACGGCGGCAACCGGCGGAAGTCATGCTCTCCTTCCGCCGGCCGCCTCCTGGCTCGTTACTGGGTCGATGCCGTCGTCTGCGGCTGGCCGGGGCCGATGTTCTTCTCCAGGAACGCCGCGAGCCGGTTGTACATCTCCTCGACATTGGCTGGCTTGACGAAGCCGTGGCGCTCGTCGGCCTTGGTCAGCGTCTCGTACGGCTTATGCGCCGCGTCCAGGGCGGCACGCATGGCCTTGAACTGGGCAAACGGGGCGCGCTGGTCGTCTTCGCCGTGAATCAGGAATACCGGCACGTCGATCTTGTCGGCGAGATGGACCGGGGAGTTCGCCGCCAAGTCGGCCTCGTCCCGGCCGATGACGCGGGTGAGGTAGTTGACGCCCGACTTCTTCTCCTGGATGTCGCCCTTGTTGTACATCATGTCCAGATCGTAAATGCCGTCGTAGGCCACGGCGCACTTGAATACGCCCGGTGCGCGCACCGGGGTCATCAGGGCCGAATAGCCGCCGAAGCTGGCGCCGAAGACGCACACCCGCTTCGGGTCGGCATAGTTCTGCGCGATCGCCCACTTCACGCCGTCGATCAGGTCTTCCTGAATCCGGGTGCCCCACTTCAGGAAGCCGGCGGTTTCAAAGCTTGTCCCGCGCAGCGCCGAGCCCCGGTAATTCACCTGCAGCACGAGATAGCCGCGGCTGGCCAGGAACTGCGCGTTAGTGTCGTAGTACCACTCGTCGGCGATGCCGTGAGGGCCACCGTGGGGCAACAGCACCATCGGCAAATCGGCCTCCGGGCGACCCTTCGGGAAGGTGAGGATGGCCTCGAGTTCCAGGCCGTCGCTGGCCTTGAAGTGGAGGGGACGCCGCTCGGACATCGTCGCCGGGTCGATCCACGGCTTCGCATCGAACAGCTTGCTTACCTTGTAGGTTTTGGTATCGATGAGCATGTAGCGGCCGGGTTCGCGGTCGCTCGTCACCTCGAACATCAGTTGGCCGCCGTCCCGACTGAAGTCGACGAACTTGACGAAGGTGCCTGGAAACTTCAGCGACAAGGCCATATGAAGCTTCGAGATCGGCGCCTGCGGGTCGATGTATTCAACCTTCGGAATGCCCGTGTCGACGATCGTGCCGAAGGGGCGCAAGGGCGCCGGCGTCCACAGGCCGCCTGGGGATACCTTGCCGAAGTCGTCCTTACGGATGACCTTGAGGTTGCTGCCGTCCTCGTCCTCTTCAATGAGCTCGCCGCCCCGGCCTTCGGGGCTTGCGACGGCATAGAACCGTTTGTCGTTGTTCGCCACGGAAGCCAGGGGCCGCAAGCCGCGATGTTCCTGATCGAGGGCGAGCTTCGCCCAGCCGCCGCCCTCGCGGTGGTACACCGCCCACTTGTAGTCGATACCATCGCCGTAAGCGAAGCGCGCCGTGCCATCGGGCGCGATCATGAAGTTCATGTTGGGCTGGCCGATGTCGGCCAGCTGCTTGCGTGCACTTGTCTGCGCATCGATGTCGTATAGGGTGCTGCGTTCCTGGTCGTTCCACAGAGTGGCGCGCGCGTAGAAGTGGCCGTTCGCGTCGATCGGTGCGCCTTCGAGGGTGCCCCACCCGCGGTCGATCGCACGCGTAGCGTTGCGCCTGCCGACGGCTTCGTAACCGAAGAGGTAATCCGGGTTTTTGCCATTGACGTCGATGGCCATCAGCTCGCCGGTATACGAAGCCTGCCCGATCGAGCCGTCGATCTTGCCGCGTGCAACCACCAGTCGGGTGTTGCTGGCCCAAAGCATGTTCGCCGGTGTTTCGTAGGGCGGCATGCGGATCAGGGTCACCGGCGTGGTCATGTCGCCGACCTTGTAGATCGCCAGGCCATCGGTCTTGCCGTCGGGATCGTGGAAGGCCATGGAGACGTACTGGCCATCCGGCGAAAGGCGGGGCTCGGTGAGTGGCATCCGGCGGGCGAAGTCCGCCACCGGGATCAACTCGGCCGCACCGGCGGCGGTCGTGACAAGGCAAAGCGCGGCCAGCAACGGCCGCACGAAACGGTGATTCATCGTTTACTCCCCTGATGGTGCATCCATGTCGGCGCCCGGTCTCCGGATAGCTCCGTGAGCCGGGCGCCCGCGTGTTACTGCGTCGACGCTGTCGCCTGCTGACCGCTGCCTATGTTCCTGTCGAGGAACGCCTGCAGCTTGTTATAGAACTCCTCGATGTTCTCCGGCTTGACGAACCCGTGCTTCTCGCCGGACTTGGTGAGGACTTCATAGGGCTTGTGGGCAGCATCCATCGCCGCGCGCATGGCCTTGAACTGGGCGAAGGGCACGCGCTCGTCATCCTCGCCGTGAACCAGCAGGACCGGCACGGTGATCTTGTCGGCCAGATGGTCGGGCGAGTTCGCGGCGAGGTCGGCATCGTCGTGGCCGACCACCGTGGTGAGGTAGCTGCGCCCGGTCTTGGTCGATTTGATGTCGCCCTTGCTGTACATCATGGCCAGGTCGTACAGGCCCGCGTAGCCCACGGCGCACTTGAACATCCCCGGCTCGCGGATGGTGGTCATCATGGCCGAGTAGCCGCCGAAGCTGGCGCCATAGACACAGATGCGCTTGGGGTCGGCGTAGCTCTGGGCGATGGCCCACTTCACGCCGTCGATCAGGTCCTCCTGGACCCGCGTGCCCCAGTTGAGATAACCGGCCTCCTCGAAACCGTTTCCGCGACCGCCGGAACCACGGTAATTCACTTGCAAGACCAGGTAGCCGCGATTGGCCAGGAACTGGGCGTCTTCATCGTAGAACCAGTCGTCCTTGATGCCGATCGGGCCGCCGTGCGGTACGAGCACCATCGGCAGGTTGGTCTCGGGCTTGCCTTTGGGGAAGGTGAGGATCGCCTCGAGCTCCGTGCCGTCGCTGGCCTTGAAGCGTAGCGGGCGGCGCTCGGCCATCTTTTCGGGGTCGATCCAGGGCGCGATGGCGAACAGGCTGCTTGCCTTGTACGTCTTGGTGTCGATCAGCATGTAGCGGCCCGGGTCGCGGTCGCTGGATACGCCGAACATCAGCTGGCTGCCGTCCTCGCTGAAATCGATGAAGTTGACGAAGCTTCCCGGGAACTTCAGCGACAGCGCCCTGTGCAACTTGGAAATGGTTTCCTGCGGATCGACGTAGGTCACCTTGGGAATGCCACTCTCGGCGTAGGTGCCGAAGGGGCGCAGCGGCACCGGTGTCCACAATCCGTTTGACGTGACAAGACTGAAATCGTCCTTGCTGACCACCCGACGATTGCCGCCATCCTCGTCCTGCTCGACGAACTCGCCACCCATGCCGTTGGGACTGTAGCGAGCGTAGATGCGGTTGCTGCCGGCGACCGAGGCGATGGGAACGAAGCGCTGCAGATCTCCGTTCTCGGGCACCTTGGCCCAGCCGCTACCTTCGCGATGGAACACCACGTAGGTGAAGTTGGTGTCCGTGCCGAACGAGAATTTCGCGACGCCATCGGGCGAGATCATGAAGCTCATGTCGCCGATGCCGATGTCGGCCATCTGCTTGCGGGTACTGGAGGTGGCGTCGACGTCGTAGAGCGTGCTGCGGTCCTTGTCGGACCACGACGTGGCGCGCAGGTAGAAGTGACCGTTGCTCTGCGCCGGTGTGCCTTCGATCTCGCCCCAGCCCGAGTCGGTCTGGCGCGTGGCCGAGCGCTTGCCAACCGCCTCGTAGCCATACAGGTAGTCGGGATTCTTGCCGTCGATATCGACGGCCATGATCTCGCCGGTGTACGAGGTGTTGCCGATCGAGCCGTCCTGCTTGCCGCGGGCAACGACCAGACGCGTGGCGCTCGCCCAGACGATCTCGGCCGGGAGCTCGTAAGGGGGCATCCGGATGAGGGCGACTGGCTGGGTCGGTTTCTCGACAAGGTAGATGGCCACCCCGTGCGACTTGCCATCCGGGTCGTGATAGACCACCGAGAAATGTTTGCCGTCGGGCGAGAGGCGCGGCATGGTCAAGGGCAGGCGACGGGCGAAATCGGCCGCCGGAATGAGATCGGCGGCAGCTACGCCGGTGGCACACGCGGCCAGGCACAACGCGGCCAGCAGCGGCCGCGCGAAGCGGTACTTCATGTTCGACTCCCCTTGCTTTGGTGTACATCCTTTACACGCCGTCCTCCCCGGACAGCGCCCACGCCGGGATATAGCCCATTCCGGGGCCGCCCACAAGGCGACCTGCGGGCCGGAGGGGGCGGTACACTTGCGTCCTGCGTTCTTCCTGGGGCCTCCATGGCAACTCCGTTCGTCGTCAATATCGATCCCGTCGCGCTGTCCCTCGGACCTCTCCAGGTCCATTGGTACGGGCTCATGTACCTGGGCGGCTTCCTCGGCGGATGGGGGCTCGGCGAGTATCGCCGCCGGCAGGGTCGCTTGCCTGTCAGCGCGGACCGCTTCGGCGACCTCATGTTCTACTGCATGATGGGCGTGGTGCTGGGCGGCCGGGTCGGCTACATGCTGTTCTACACGGCCATCTCCTGGATATGGACCGACCCCCTGGCCCTCTTCCGCATCTGGGACGGCGGCATGTCCTTCCATGGCGGCCTGCTCGGTGTGGTGGTGGCCGGCATCTGGTGGTCGCGGCGGAACAACGTCAAGTTCTTCGACACGATCGACTTCGTCGCACCGCTGGTGCCCCTGGGCCTGGGGCTCGGCCGCCTGGGCAACTTCATCAACGGCGAGCTGTGGGGCAAGCCCACCGACCTGCCCATCGGCATGATTTTCCCGCACGCGCCCGATGCGCTGCCGCGCCATCCCAATCCGCTCTACGAGTTCGCACTCGAAGGCGTCGTGATGTTCGCCGTGCTCTGGATCTTTTCGCTCAAGCCGCGCCGGCGCTATGCCGTCTCGGGCCTGTTCGCCCTGATGTATGGCTGCTTCCGCTTCATCATCGAATTCGTTCGCGTGCCCGACGCCCAGTTGGGCTACCTGGCCTTCGGTTGGGTCACGATGGGGCAGGTCCTTTCCCTGCCGCTGATCGCGCTGGGCATCCTGTGGCTGGCGATGTCGCGCCGCGCGCCCTACGCCCCTCTCGCTCCCGTCGCGGCCACCCCCGCGACGGCGACCTGATATCGTCCCGAGCCATGCAGTCCTATCTCGAACTCCTGCGCCATGTGCGCGACCACGGCACCGAGAAATCGGACCGGACCGGCACCGGCACGCGCAGCGTGTTCGGCTGGCAGATGCGTTACGACCTGGCGAAGGGTTTCCCGCTGGTCACGACGAAGAAACTGCACCTGCGCTCCATCGTCCATGAGCTGATCTGGTTCCTGCAGGGCGATACGAATATCGCTTACCTGAAGGAAAACGGGGTCGGCATCTGGGACGAGTGGGCCGACGAGAAGGGTGACCTCGGCCCCGTCTACGGACGCCAGTGGCGTGCGTGGCCCACGGCCGACGGCAAGGTGGTCGACCAGATCGCCTGGGTGGTGGACGAGATCAAGCGCAACCCGGATTCGCGTCGTCTTATCGTCTCCGCGTGGAACGTGGGCGAGTTGCCGAAGATGGCGCTGATGCCCTGTCACACGATGTTCCAGTTCTACGTGGCCAACGGCAAACTCTCCTGCCAGCTGTACCAGCGCTCGGGCGATATCTTCCTCGGCATCCCGTTCAACATCGCCAGCTACGCGCTGCTCACCCACATGATCGCCCAGGTGACCGGGCTGGACGTGGGCGACTTCGTGCACACACTGGGCGATGCGCACCTGTACTCGAACCACATGGAGCAGGCGGACAAGCAGCTGCTTCGCGAGCCGCGCCCGCTTCCCCGGCTTTCGCTTAACCCGGAGGTGAAGTCGATCTTCGACTTCCGCTTCGAGGATGTGGCCATCGTGGACTACGATCCGTATCCGGCGATCAAGGCACCTGTGGCGGTGTGATCCCCCGTACGGCTAATCTGTAGCCATGCGAGCGAAGCCCAATGCACAGCCCAACCAGAGCTTGATCGACGGCATTCTCACGCTGCAGGCGCTGGCTTCAGCGTCCGAGCCCGTGGGTTGCCGCGAACTTGCCCGCCAACTCGGTGCCAACACGACACGTGTCAATCGACTGCTGAAGACGCTGGCCTATATGGGCATCGTGCGCCAGACCTCCGATCGCAAGTACGCGCCAGGTCCCGGCATGCACGTGCTCGCGGCGCAGAGCCTGTTCGCTTCCGGCCTGATCCGCCGTGCGTTGCCCGAGCTGGAGCGACTGCGTCGGTTCGGACATACGGTGGCCATGGGCGTGCTGTGGAACGACAGCGTCAGCTATCTTTTCCATGCGCCACCAGGTATCGAGGCGGCGCGCGGTCTGGGACGTATCGGCCTGCTTCCGGCAACGACGAGCGGCATCGGTATCGTCTTGCTGGCGCAGCTACCCGACGACGAAGTACGCGAGATCTACGCCGATCGCGACATTCCGATGTTTCCCGAGGGGGTGGACAGCTTGCTCGTCACTCTCGCGAAAACCCGCAAGCAGGGCTATGCACGCGTGCACGTGGCGGACGATCGCGACCACCACATCGTCGCCGTCGCGACTGGCGAGCCGGTGGTTGCGGGTCTTGCCATGTCGGGTTGGATTCCGGAATCGGCGACGGCTGAACTGGTCGAAGCCCTGCGGCTGGCAGCGCTCGAGATCGCCTGAGGGTTGCGCCGCACTGCGCCTTGACCGTGTTGCTATTTTAGTAATACGTTCGCTACGTCTTGGTGGGGGTGCACGGCATGGCGGTAGTCATCGGGGAAGGCGCGCGGCCAGGAAGGCTTCGATGGGCGCTGTTGGCGCTGCTGTTCGTCTCCACGGTGATCAACTACCTGGATCGTCAGGCGCTTTCCATTCTCGCCACCACCATCCAGGTGGACCTGAGCATCACCGACGCGGCCTACGCACACATCGTGCAGGTCTTTCTGTTCGCGTACACGATCGCCTATCTGCTCGCCGGGCGCCTCACGGACTGGCTCGGTTCGCGCGTGGCGCTCGCTTTGTTCGTCGCGTGGTGGTCGGTAGCGAACCTGCTTACGGGACTCGCGCGCAACGCATTCGAACTCGGCGCCGCGCGCTTCGCACTTGGACTGGGCGAGCCTGGTAACTACACGGTTGGATCGAAGGTGGTATCGGAGCGTTTCCCGGCGGGCGAGCGTGGCCTCGCGTTCGGTATCTACACGGCTGGCGCGATGGTCGGTGCCACGCTGGCGCCGCCACTCATCGGTGGTGTCGCCATGGTCTACGGCTGGCGCTCGGCCTTCGTGGTGACCGGTGCGTCGGGGCTGCTGTGGCTTGTCGCGTGGTTGTGGATTCATCCCCGCGAAGTGCGCGCGGTGAAGGTGCCTGGCGTCGCGCAGGAAGGCGTGTTGTGGGGAACGCTGCTGCGCGACCGCACGCTGTGGTTGCTCGTGCTCTCGCGGGCGGTCGCCGACCCCGTCTGGTATTTCTACCTGTTCTGGTTTCCCAAGTACCTCAACGACGTGCGCGGGATGAAGCTGGCCGCTGTCGCCTCGGTGGCGTGGGTGGTGTATCTCGCGGCCGATCTTGGCAGCGTCGGTGGCGGTGCGATTTCCAGCTGGCTGGTCAGACGCGGCATCGAACCCGCGCGCAGCCGACTGATGGCCATGGCCGGCGCGGCCCTGATCGCGCCGGTGGGTATGTTCTCCGCGTTTCATCCCGCGTTGCCGCTGCTGTTCGCGATCGGCTCCGCGGTGGCATTCGCCCATCTGGTGTACCAGATCAACATCAGCACCCTTGTCGTCGATCTCTATCCAGGCCGCAACATCGCCACGATATTCGGCATCATCGGTGCGGGCAGCGCGCTCGGCGGCATGCTGTCCGCCCAGGTGGTGGGTAGCCTCGTATCGAGTGGAAACTTCGATCGCAGTTTCGTGCTGATGGCCTTCCTCCATCCGCTAGCATTCGGCGTAGCGTGGCTGGCCGTCCGGCTGGCACCGCGGTCGCGATTGATCGCGGACACGGTGCCGGTGTCTCAGGACACGAGCTCGGCGTAGTCCCAGAAGCGTTTGCCAGGACAGGCACCCAGCCCGGGCCCGGTCGGCAGGCTGTAGCTGCAGTCGGCATACGCCATGTCGGTATCGAGCAGCTCCAGCGAGCGCGAGAACACCGAGTGCTGCCACTCGTGCCGCCACAACCCCGGTAGGGTGACCGAGGCATGCAGGCTCGCTGCCAGGAACAGGCCGGCGCCGACCGTGGCATGTGGAGCGGTGGCGATACTACCGGCTTCGGCGAGCGCATTGATACGGCGGAACTGCGTGATGCCCGTATGGCCCATTTCCGGCTGGATGAAGGCGACCGACCGCTGCGAGACGCGCAGGCGTGCCTCGTATTCGGTGTACCACTCTTCGCCAGCGGCAATAGCGACGGGTGAGCGCCTGGCGAGCCACGCGAGACCGCCCACGTCTTCCGGCTTCACCGGTGCCTCGATGAAGTGCGGTCGATACGTAGCCATGCGCTCGATGAGTTCCAGGGCATCTTCGGGCGAGAACTTCCAGTGCAGGTCCACCATGAGCAAGGCGTCGTCGCCGAGTGCCTGGCGCAGCGCGGCCACCTCCTCGACGATGCCTTCGCTGCTGACCACGGCGTGGATCTTGAAAGCGTCGTGACCTTCGTCGCGGAAGCGTTTCGCCATCTCGACGCGTCCTTGCAGGGTGGCGGCAGGAAGGCCCGAAAGATACCCCGGTACGCGGTCGCGCTGCCGGTCGCCGAGCATCTGCCAAAGCGGTAAGCCGTGACGGCGAGCGCGCAGGTCCCACAACGCGATGTCGAGCGCGGTGATGGCATCCACGTGGAAGCCGGAGGTGCACCCGCGTACCCGCATGAGTCCATAGAGGTCGTCCCAGATCGACTCGACATCGTCCGGATGACGCCCGATCAGTTCGGGCACCAGCAGGTCGTTGATGATCTCCGTGGTCGCTCGTGGCGCGCAGATGCCATAGGTTTCGCCCCAGCCCTCGCTGCCGTCGGCGGCCGTGATGCGCACGGCGATGGAGCGGTCCACCGAGGGGTAGATCGTGCCGTTGCCCTTGCGAACGACATAACCACGCGAGTTGACGCGTTCACCCGGGCCGAGCGGGCCGAGGTAAGGCGTGTCCCGCGGCACGGTGACGATGAAGGTCTCGACCTTGGCGACATGGGCATTCATAGGGACATTCTCGCGCTTGCGCCAGGCGTGTTGTCGAGTGGGACCAGATCGGCGATGCGGGCGAGCAGGGCGTCGAGCTCCCGCTCGTCCCAGGCGTCCAATGCGGCGCCCGGTGCGCGGACATGCGCATTCGCGATGAGCCCGCGACGCAACAGCACGGCCTTGGTCAGGCGCCAGCGAAACACCGCCTGCATGCTCAGCAAGGGCAGGGTGCGTTCGAACAGATCGCGCGCCCCCTGGACGTCGCCCCGGTGGTAGCGCGCGAGCATGTCCACGTGCACTTCGGTCACCTCGCAGGCAGGCATCGTGCCGATGGCGCCCCGCTGCAATTCATCCATGACGTAACGTGCGCCGGCACCGCCGAAAACGGCGGCCACGTTCCCACGCGCCTGGGTCGCGAGTGCGGTGATGCGATGGCCGGAGGGCTGCGTTTCCTCCTTGACGTACGTGATGCCTTTGACGGCCGACGCCAGCGCGGCCACCTGCGCCACGCCGAGACCGACACCCATCGGCGCCGGCGCGTTCTGCAACATGATGGAGATGCCTGAAGCTGCGTGGATATCGTTGAAGTAGCGCGCCATGGCTTCGGCGTCGCCTGCGTGCGCATGCGGCGTAAGGATCATCGCCGCGACGGCGCCCGCGGCGGCACCGGCGCTGGCGAGTCGGGTTGCTGTTGCGACATCGGGATGACTCGCCCCGACGACGAAGGGAACGCGTCCGTCGATCCACTCGCCCAGCACGGTCGTTATCTGGAGTCGCTCATCCACCGAGAGCATGTCGTACTCGCTCGCCAGGCCAGGGAAGACGACGCCTGCCGCGCCCGCGGCGAGGATGTACTCGAGCACGTTGCGCGTGCCGGCGAGGTCGAGCTCACCCGACCCGTGAAAGATCGTCGGAAGTATCGGAAAAACGCCTGCCAGGTGGGTCATGTCGTGGCTTTCCTCGAAGCGGAATTTGTTGCGTTGCATCAATGATTTAGTTGTGCGGCGGTCCTTGCAACGAGGTCTATATTGCTATAATAGTTACACCATGCCAAGCAAAAAACGCGCTGGCGAACGGCGGTAACCGGCAAAATCCGCAAGACCTCGGGGGAGGAAAAACAAACATGCGTCTTACTCGTCGCACCATCCTGTCGACCTTGATTGCACAGGTGCTCTTTGCTTCCGTACCGGCCGTCGCCCAGACGAGCACGGCCAACGACACAACCACCAAGGCGCCGGTTCCTCCGGGTCAGCCGCAGGCGACCACGGCGCCGCAGGACCAGGCTCCGGTTACCCTCGAAGGCGTCACGGTGTCGGGCATCCGCCAGAGCCTGGAAAAGTCGCGAGACCTGAAGCGCGATTCCACGCAGATCGTCGACGCGATCGTCGCCGACGACATCGGCAAGCTGCCGGATACCAACGTGGCCGAATCACTGGGGCGCGTTGCCGGCGTGCAGCTCGAACGCGGCATGGGCGAGGGCAGCAGCGTGCTCGTTCGCGGCCTTAGCCAGAACGTCTATCTCTACAACGGACGCGAGATCTTCGATGCCACGGGCCGCGGCGGCAACGGCCTCGACCAGCTCAATACGTCCACTTATGGGCTGTTGACCCTCGTACCTTCCGAACTCATCTCGCGTCTTTCGGTGACCAAGCTCGCCAGCGCCGACCAGGTCGCCGGCGCCCTTGGCGGCATCATCGATATCGAAACACGCATGCCCCTGAATGTGGACGGCGACCAGAACGTGGTCAGCATGTCAGGTACGTACAGCAAGCTGGCGAAGAAGGGCGGCGGCGACGGGTTCGCCCTGTTGTCCGCGCGCACCAAGGACGAGCGCTTCGGCGCGATGATCGCCGCGACCTATAGCCATAGCACGGTGGTCCAGCAGGGCCTGGATACGTTTTCCGGCTACGCCTCGTACAAGGACACCTCGGTGACCCCGGCCGTGACACGCTACGGATCGACCGATATGCGCGCCCAGGACATCAGCGACGACCGCACGAAGAAAGGGGTCAGTGCCGTCCTGCAGTGGCGTCCCGTGCCGGGCGTGGAAATCATCGGCGATACGTTCTACTCGAAGCAGACCGCCGATCGCGACCGCTACTGGCTCGCGTTCAATCCCAGCGCCGGCTTGAGCAACGCGGTGTACTCGCCGAACAACATCCTGGTCGCCGGCCGCTCGACGAGTCCGATCCAGGCCAACACGGAAATCGCCGACATCGAAGCGGATGTCTGGTCCACGGCGCTCAAGGCGAAGTTCCAGGCCGGCGATCATCTCGACGGTTCGGCTGAAGTGTCCTACGACCGTTCGAAGGCGGATTACCACCAGAATTACATGCGCCTCCAGCCGGCGGCTGGCGTCACCTCGGTCATCGACTACGACCTGCGCCAGGGCGCCTTCGGAAGCTTCAATGTCGGTGGCGTGAACCTGACCGATCCTTCGCAGATGCGCATGAGCATCCTGTTTGACAACGACTACCGCGCGAAGACCGATGCCCCGGCTGCACGTACGGACTGGACGTGGAACTTCGACTCCGACCATTGGCGCGCGCTGGACTTCGGTGCTCGCATAACGAAGGTCAAGAGCAATCAGGATCCGTTGCGTGCAGATATCCGTCCCACCGGCGGCGTTCCTGCCACCCAGCTGAGCGACTTCCTTCGGGTCTACAGCAACGACGATTTCATGAAGGGCGAGTTCGATGGGTTGCCGCGAAGCTATCTCGGCAGCTTCCGCAATGTGTTCACCGGCTGCTCCGCTTTCACAGGCATTCCGTCGATCAGCCAGGACCCGCAATGCCTGGACGGTCGAAATAACGCGCTGGCCTACGCCGGCACCTTCAGCATCGACGAGAAGTTCAGCGAAGCGTATTCAAAGGTGGACTGGGGCTTCGATGCCGGATCCATGCCAATCTCCGGCAACTTCGGCGTGCGCTACGTGCAGCGTGAGCTGGACTCCCGAGGCAACCTGCTGTCCGGAACAGGCCAGCCCATTCCCACGGACTACCGCAGCACGGACCGCGAGTGGCTGCCCTCGGCGATCGCCAAGTGGGAGATATCCGATAAGTGGCTGCTGCGCGGTGGTGCCGCCCGCGTCGTCGCCTTCCCCAACACTGAAGATCTCAACAACGGTGTCACGCTCAACAACAACGCGGTGTTCGACAACGGCGTGCAGATCACGCCGGGAACCGGCAGTGGTGGCGCACCGGCGCTCAAGCCATTCAAGGCCGACCAGTACGACATGTCGCTGGAGTATTACTACAACGACACTGGCATGCTGTCGGCCGGCTTGTTCTACAAGGACATCTCGACTTTCATCGTCCAGCAGCAGAGCGCCGAGAGCTACGGGGGCGTGGACTATTTCGTCAACCGCAAGGTCAACGGCGATCATGCCACGGTGAAGGGGGCCGAGTTCCTGGCCCAGGTGCCTTTCACTTTCCTGCCCGAAGCGATCAACGGCTTCGGCATGGTCGCAACCTACACGTATATCGATTCGACCACGCCGATCAAGGACGTGACCGGCCAGTCGCTGAGTTTTCCAGGCTTGTCGAAGAACAACGTCAACCTGATCCTTTATTACGAGACCGGTCCTTTCAGCGCCCGGGTCGCGTACAACTGGCGCGACCATTACTTCGTGAGCCTGTCCGCCGCCAATACGGGTATCTACAACGATAACTACTCGGACCTCGCGGCGTCGGTCAGTTACAACTTTACGCCGAAGCTCTCGCTGCAGCTGCAGGCCACCAATCTCCTGGACAGCAAGCAGCGTACCTACGACGGCAGTACCGAGGGTCTGCGCACGAACGTGGTATATGGCCGTAACTACATGGCCACGGTGACCTGGCGTTTCTGATCGCGACCGGGCGCGGCAACAGGGGAGAGGACGGTTGAGCACACAGTCATTGGCGGGACGCGCGGCGATCGTGACGGGAACAGCAAGCGGGATAGGGGCGGCGGTGGCGCGCCGCTTGGGCGAGGAAGGTGCATCCGTGGCGGGCTTCGATCTGAAGGCGTCGACGGGCGTGGCTCGGTCGCTGCAAGTGGACCTGCGCGACGACGCGGCGGTGGGTGAGGCAGTGGCTGCTGCCGCTGCCGCGCATGGGCCCGCAACGATCCTGGTGCATTGTGCCGGGGTCAGCCCACCGGGATCGATCCTCGAGTCCGATGATGCGTTGTTTCTCGAAACCTATGACATCAACGTGCTGTCCGCCGTGCGCCTGCTTCGTCATTGCGTGCCTGTCATGCGGGATGCAGGCGGCGGATCGGTGGTGCTGACCTCGTCGATCAATGCGAGCTTCGCGACACCCACGCTGGCGGCCTATGCGGCGAGCAAGGCGGCGGTCGAGTCGCTGGTACGCACGGCGGCATTGGAGTTCGCGCCGTGGCAGGTGCGTGTAAACGCCATGGCGCCAGCCTCGATCGACACCCCGATGATGCAAGTTTCCTTCGCCCGCGACAGCGATCCGGATACCGCACGCCTGCGCAACATCGGCCGCCATCCACTCGGACGGCTCGGCACGGCCGACGATGTCGCGGCTCTCGCCTTGTTCCTGGCGGGCGATGGCAGTGCCTGGCTGACCGGCGGCATTTTTCCGATTGACGGGGGCGCGTCGGTGACGCGCCGCTGAGGGGGCACGATGGGACGTGATTTCATAGCGATCAATTGGGGCAGTTCCAACTTTCGCGCTTACCTTCTCGACCACGTCGGTGTTGTCCGTGATGCATTCGCGGAACCGGCGGGCATTGCCTCGCTCGACCGTGACGGCATGGCCGCACAGATCGTGCGGCTGCTGCGGCGCTGGCCGGATGCGGGGACGATCTACGCCTGTGGCATGGTTGGCTCCAATGTCGGCTGGGAAGAAGTGGGTTACGCCGAATGTCCGATCGGACTCGACGGGCTGACGGCGAACCTGCACGCAAGCCACATCGCGGGGCGGACGATGTACATCGTGCCGGGGCTGGCGTGCCGGCGTGAAAGCGACGGTGCTCCCGACATCATGCGTGGCGAGGAGACCGAGCTCTTTGGCCTTCTGCGTGCGGGACGCTTGCCGCGCGACGGCATCGTCGCGCTCCCCGGCACGCACAGTAAATGGGTGCGTATCGCGCGCGGCCAGGTGATCGAGTTCATGACGGCGATGTCCGGCGAGATCTTCGACCGGCTGACGGCAGCCGGCATGCTCGCATCCATTGTCGCGGCGCCGGCGGCGTCCGGCACTGCGTTTGCCGCGGGAACAACCGCGGGCGCCGGGCGGTCGCTTGGGCTGGGTACGCAACTGTTCGGAGTCCGCGCCCGGGTGATCCGGAACGACCTGCCTCGGGAGGACGCTGCTTCCTACTTGCGTGGGTTGTTGATCGGCGCGGAGATTGCCGACGCCATGGCGCTCTATCCGATACGGCGCGACCAGGTCGTCACGCTGATCGGTGCCGCACCGGTCTGCGCGCTGTATGCGGAAGCGCTGGCGCGACTGGAGATACGTTCGGTTACCGTGGACGCCGGCGACGCGACGGCGCAAGGCTTCGCGGCAATACACGCGGCAACTGCGGGACCATCGCCATGAGTGGGTCGTTGGTGATCGCCGTCGCGCAACCAAACGCCCTCGTGGGCGAAGCGGTGCGCATGGATGGCGACGACGTCATCTGGGTCGACCCGCCGAACCGTCGCCTGCTGCGCTTGTGCGTGGCGGATGGCGTGCTCCGGGAGGTCGCGCTGTCCGTGCCGCTGTGGTCGTTGGCACAGCGGCCTGACGGATCCTGGGTCGGCGCGGGCGAGGAGGCATTCTGTGCGATCGATGTCCACACCGGCGAAATCTCGACCGGCGAGCCGGCGCCGTTGAGACCGGGTTGTCGACTCAATGACATGGTCGTCGATGCGCAGGGCGGCATGTGGGCGGGCTCGATGCATCGCGGCTTGCTGGGCGGGAAGGGCGCGCTTTACTACGCGGTCGATGTCGGCGCGCCGGTCGTCCAGGTGGCCGACGGTCTTGGTGTCGCCAACGGCATGGCATTCGTCGATGACGGCACATCGCTGCTGGTCGTCGATACCCTTGGCCGTACGTTGCTCTCCTATCCACGGCCCGGCAGGGATCTCACCCTCGCCGAGCCGGTGGTGGTCACCGATTTTCTCGATGTACCCGGCAAGCCCGACGGGATGGCGATCGGTCCGGGTGGCGCGGTGTGGGTGGCCATGTGGGGTGGCGCTTGCATCGTCCGACTGGCGGCGAACGGCGCTGTGGAGGAACGCGTGACGATGCCCGCCCCACATGTTGGCAGCTTGTGCTTTGACCGGCACGGCGACGCCTACGTGTCGAGCTCGCGGGCGCGGCTTACCGAAGCGATGTTACGGACGAATCCGGATTCGGGCGCGCTGTTCCGCGTGATTCTCCGCCGACAGTCGCGCGAGGCTTAAATCGTCCGCGTCGCCTCCACCGGGGGCACGCGTGACGCACGCCGTGCAGGCGAGAGAACGGCCAGTTGCCCAAGCAACAGCAGGAGCAACATCCCGCAGCCGACGTAAAGCAACGATAGCCGCGATGTCTCGAACGCCTGCATCATCCACGCATTGAGTGCGAAAGCCAGTACGACACCGGCAAGCGCGCCCCCCATGCTGATAAGGCCGTTCTCGGTGAGGAAGTAAACGAGGATGTCGCGACGCGTCGCGCCCAGCGCACGACGGATGCCGATCTGCCGACGACGTTGACCCACCCAGAAACTCGTCAGTCCCACGATGCCGGCGGCAGTGACCACGAGCAGGGTGACGCAGATCCCGGCGAGCATCCAGGCCAGGCCGCGATCGTTGCGGTAGGCCATGTCGCGCACCTGGCTGAAAGCCATGACGCCATGGGGCTGCGGAATGACACGCCGGGTGCTGAGTGCCTTGAGCGCGTCGGGCACGGAATGCAGCAGCGCCGGAAGTCGCCCGGGTTGTGCCCGGATGACAAAGAACGCGCGGTTATCCGTGATGCGCAGTGGAACGAAGATCGCGTCCTGCCAGCGAATGTCCTCACCACTCCGGGTCTCCGGCGTCTGCACATGATCGACGATGCCGATGATGGTGCTCGGGCGAGCATCGCTGTTGCCGATGTAGATCGCCTTGCCCAGGGCATGCCCGTCCGGAAACGCGCGCTGCGCGAGGGTGCGCGTCACGATGACCGTCGGGCTGTCGGCGCTGGCGTTAGGTGCCAGTGCACCGATTTCCTCGGAGCGGAAGTTACGTCCCTCGGCAATCTTGACGCCAAGGGTGTTCAGCGCATGGTCGTCGACGAAGTACAGCGAAGCGCCGTCACTGATGAAATGCTTGCTCATCGGATCCAGCCGGATGCCGCTCTGCCAGCTTCCGCCGAGCAGGGGAAAGGCGTTCGTCGCATAGGCATCCGCCACCCCCGGCAAGGCGCGCAGCATCGCCACATCGGCTGCCTGGCGCGCTGGCACTTCCGCGTCGGGTGCGACCCACGTGTTGTTGACGACCATGAGTTCGCTTTCGGCGATGCCGGTTTCGCGTGAAAGGCGGTGCAGGCGCTGCTCAATGACGAAGAGGGCATTGCAGACGATAGCGAGCGTCAACGCGACCTGCAGGGCGATGAGAACGGCACCGGCCTTGTGATAGCGGAGTGCGGCGAGGATAGGGCGGAAGGGCGGCATGACGGACTCCGGGTCAGTTGGCTTTGAGTTGCCATGCCGGCTGCACCCTTGAGGCGCGCCAGGTGGGATAGAACGCCGCGACCAGGGTGCTGGCCAGAGCGACGAGGACCGTGAGGCCGAGCAGGGGTAAGCTCATATGAACGAGGTTCGCGATGGCCGGATCGAACACGGCGCCGATGCACAACGTGCCTGCCGCAGTGAGGACGACGCCCAGCAAGCCACCGGCGAGGCCGACGGAGGCAGCTTCGAGCAGGAACTGCGCATAGATGGCGCCGCGCGAGGCACCGAGCGCCCTGCGGATGCCGATTTCCGGCGCACGACGCATGAACTTCGCCAGTAGTAGGCCGATCACGTTGATCAGGCAGATGACGAGGAAACCGACGGAAACCAGCAGCCCCATCTTTGCTTCCGGAGGTACGACGTGGCGAACGTCCAGCCACTCCATCACGTTGCGCAAGCGCACGTTCGGCGGCCACGAGAAGCGGCCGTCGCGAGTCTGTCCGGCCGAATAGTCGTTGAGGAACTGGCGGTAAGCGGTGGCGCTGGCGGCATCGGGAAGCTCGGCCCAGAAGCTGACGAAGATGCACTCGGAGTGGACGAAGTTATCCCAGCCTGGCTTGAAAGGACGGTTGCAGAGATTACCGCCGGCAGGATGGAGACCGTCGGCGATGGCCCGCGCGAACGGCATGTAGAGCTCACCCATGTCGCCGAAGCCGCCCTTTGCATCGAGATCGAAGAAGCGTGGCCGCGCTTCCCAGTGACCGGCGACGCCGACGATGCGGAACTGCTTCCCGTCGAGGTCGATCTCACGGCCGACGCTATTGGCGCCGCCGAACACGCGATCGTTGAGGCTCTTCCCGATCACGACCACGCGGGCACGTCCGGCGTCATCCGCCGCCGACCAGGGGGCCCCGAAGAGGAAGGGCACGTCGAACATGGGGAACATGTCGGCCTGCACGGCGTAGCCGCGTGCGGGGGACGCCATCGTGTTCGGATCGTCCGGAACGATGGATACGCCGATCGGATACAGCGGTGTCTGCCGCTTCGCCTTGTGTGCATCGACGAGCGCCATCGCATCTCGCCAGGTGAGCCAAGGCAGCGGCTCACCATCGCTATTGTCCGGCCCATAGTTGTCGATCTGCGCGATGAACAACTGCGATGACTTTTCCGGAATCGGGTCGCCCGACGTGACGCGAAACACCGCGTAACTGGTCATCGACGCCGCGACGCCCACCGCGATCACCAGCACCATCAACAGGGTGAGGACCGGATTGCGCCTGAGGCTGCGAAGCCCGAGTTGCACGTAGTAACCGAACATCGTTGGCGATCCCTGTGGTGTCGTTCCCAGGGGAGGTTAGCAAGGCGTGTGCCATGCGCCGCGCGGCGCCGCGCGGTCACCTTCGTCGCCACGGGCCTGTCCGCGGACAAACGTCCGGCGGACAGGCGGACGTGACCCCTTCAGGGGATCAGTCGCTCCGCGCGCAAACGCTCGAAGGCGTCGAAGAAGGCATCGTCGGTGGGTTGGTAATCGAGGAAGCCGAGGCGGCGGCTCTTCGACATGTCGGTAACGACTTCGATCGGCCGACCCAGGTCGGCGTCGCTGTGCCAGGCGGATACGAGGCGGTGCATATCGGGCTCGAGCAGGCCATGGCGTGTCGCCAACTCCCTCCACACGACGGCATCGTCGGCCATCTGCCGTTCGAGAGGGATAACCTCGCCATCGAAAGGCGCGGCTTCAAGGCCGAACCACGAGGCAAGGCGCGACCACATCCAGCTCCAGCGGAAGACATCGCCGTTGACCACGTTGAAGGCTTCGTTGGCGGCGGCCGGCGTGGTCGAGGCCCATACCAGGTGGCGGGCGAGCTGACGCGCGTCGGTCATATCGGTGAGACTCTGCCATTGCGCCGCCGAACCGGGAAAGCGGAACGGCCGGCCGGTCGCCTTGCAGATCGAGGCGTAGACGGCGAGCGTGGTCGCCATGTTCATGGCGTTCCCGACCGCCACGCCGATCACCGTGTGCGGACGATGCACGCTCCAGGTGAAGCCATCGCGGGCGGCGGCGGCGAACACCTCGTCTTCCTGCGCGTAGTAAAAGTTGTCGACATCAAGGCGGCCCTGCTCCTCGCGGAACGGTGTCTCGGGGAGTGCGCCCTTGCCGTAGGCCTCGAAAGGGCCAAGGTAGTGCTTGAGGCCGGTGACCAGGGCGACGTGACGAACGCTGCCGGTCGGTCGCAGCCCGTCGAGCAGGTGGCGAACCATCGCGGCATTGACTCGTATGTTTTCGCGCTCGTTGGCCTGCCGCGACCAGGTGGCGATGTAGACGTGGGTCGGCGCGATGTCGCCGAGCGCGACACGCGTGCCCTCGGCATCGGTGAGGTCGGCCGCCACGGCTCGTACGGCGGTCTGCGATCCCGGGCGGCGGGCGAGGGCGGCGACCGGCCAGCCGTCCTCGACGAGCCGTTCGGTAAGGGCGCTGCCGATGATGCCGCTGGCGCCGACGATGAGGGCTTTGTCGTTCATGGGGAGCTCGGGGAGGGAGGCCCTGTAACCATGGAGCCGCGAGGCGACCGTTCCAACCGTGCGAATCAAACGGGCGTTAGTTTCTTCATCACACGCGGAGGACTACTATCCGGTCCGCAAGGGCCGCCGTGTGCGCCCGTTTCACCTCCCATTCGAAGGAAGCTTCATGTCCGTACACCTGGTTGCCGCGCTCGATGAGAATTTTGCCATCGGCAAGCAGGGGGGGCTGCCCTGGCACCTCCCCGAAGATCTGCGTCACTTCAAGCGACTGACCACGGACAAGTCCGTGCTGATGGGGCGCAAGACCGCCGAGTCGATCGGCAAGGCCCTTCCGGACCGTGTGAACTACGTGCTTTCGCGCAAGGGCGAGGCGCCGTATCCGGGCCAGATCACCGTTCGTTCGGTAGCCGAGGCGCAGGCAAGCTGCAACCACGCGGGCCTCATGGTCATCGGTGGCGGCGAAGTGTTCCGCGAGGCGCTGCCGTATGCGCGCACGCTGTACCTGACCTGGGTCTACGCCGCCGTGGATGGCGCCGACGTGTTCTTCCCGGGCATCGATTTCAAGGAATGGGCCGAGGTGTCGCGCGTTCATCACAAGGCCGACAAGGAGCACGCCCACTCGTTCGACATGGTCGAATACGTCCGGAACGTCTGATGCATGTCGTTGCCGGCGTCCTCGTCGACGGTGCCGGACGGATCCTGATCGCGCAGCGACCGCCGGGTAAGCACCTGGCGGGCATGTGGGAATTCCCGGGCGGCAAGCTGGAGCCGGGCGAAACGCCACTGATGGCGCTGGAGCGCGAGCTCGACGAGGAACTCGGCATCGCGGTCGATCCGCTCTCTTTCGAGGCGCTCGTTCGCATTCCGTGGAACTACGGCGAGCGCGGCATGTTGCTTGAAGCGATTCTCGTGCGCGCCTGGGTGGGCGAGCCGAAGGCGCTCGACGCGGCCGAGATCCGCTGGCTTGATCCGCGCGATATCGATCCCGCGATGCTCGCGCCCGCGGACCGGCCCATCCTCGCGGCGACGCGGTTGCCGCCGCATTATCCGATCACACCGCCCGACGTGTCGGCCGATGACGCCGTCGCTTTGCTCACGAGCGCGCTGGCCCAGGGTGAGCGATTGCTTCAGCTTCGCGTGCCAGGGCTGCCGGTCGATGCGTTGCGCGGTGTGGCCGCTCGCGTGCTTCCGGAGCTGCGTGCGTTGGGTGCGACCTTGCTGCTCAGCCGCGATATCGACGGTGCGCTCGCATTCGGCGATGGCGTGGGGGTGCATCTGGCGGCATCGCAGCTCCATGCCCTGGATGCGCGACCCTTGCCACTGTCACAGACCGTCGCTGCGTCGTGTCACAACGCGGCCGAACTCGCACGTGCTTCGGCGCTGGGTTGCGACTTCGCGACGTTGTCTCCGGTGCACGCTACGGCGAGCCATCCGGGTGCCGAACCGCTGGGCTGGCCGCGTTTCGCGCAGCTGGCTGAAGCGGCGTCGTTGCCGGTGTATGCGTTGGGCGGGCTCGGGCCGGACGACGGGATGGAGGCACGGCTGCATGCGGCGCAGGGGGTTGCGGGGATTCGTGGTTTTTTTTGAGCCCCAGAGCATCGCCGCTGAAGCGGCTCCCACAGGGTGGCCTTGCTCCTTGTGGGAGCCGATTCATCGGCGATAGATCGCAAAGCGATCCTTATTTGGACTTCAGCCGCGCCACCAACGCCCGCAAAACCCCCTGCGTTTCATCCGCAAAGAAATCGTCGATGAAGCCCGGGTCGAGTAGATCGGTCGTATCGCCCCACACCGCGACCAGATCCGCGCGCGCAATGGCGCGCGTGCGCAGCATCGCCTTCGGTGGCAACTTGAGCATGTCGGTCATCCACATCACGGCGCGTTGGACGACCTGCTCGACGGTCGCCAGCTCGTCCACCAGGCCGATGACATGGGCCTGCTCGGCATCGACCATGGCGCCCGCGACAAGCAGGCGTTCCGCGCGGTAATTGCCGACGATGCGGCGCATGGCGAACTGGATCGGCTCCGGCACCGACAGGCCGACCTGCACTTCGTTGAGGCCGATCTTGTAAGGGCCGTGCGCCATGATGCGGTAGTCGCAGAACAGCGCGACCACGGCGCCGCCGGCCGGGCTGTGACCCGTAATGGCGGCCACGGTGGGGATGCTCGACGCGGCGATCGCACCGCAGAGGGCGAAGAACTCGTTCCAGAATTCCTGCACGCCCGCGCGATCGCGCTGGATCAGCGCCGGTACGTCCACGCCTGCAGAGAACATGCCCTGCGCGCCGGAGATGACGATGCCGCGCGCACCGTTGGACGGCGCTTCGACGATAGCCTCGCGCAGCGCACGCACGAGATTGATGTCGAACGCGTTGACCGGGGCACGCGCCATGCGGATTTCATGGATGCCGCCGTCGTGCGGAAGGATGTCGAGCATGGGCGCGTGTCCGTCGGTGATGTTGGGGGGATTATGACCGGGCAGTGCCGCAAGGGCATGCCGCACTGCGGTCGTACCGGGGTTACTGGTGCGGCAGATCGGCGTCGGCCCAGGTGTAACGCAGGGCGTAGTCGAGGCTCACCGAGCCATTGGCCGGCACATCCACCTGGAATTCCAGCAGATCCGGCGTCGACTTCGTCGGCTTGATCGACGAGGACGTCACCGCCCAGGCGCGCCAGCGACTCGGATGCTCGCGTACCGTGATCGTGCGCTTCGTGTCGCCGGCATTGGTCAGGGTAAGGCGGGTGCCCTCATCCATGCGATGCGACGCTGGGTCCGCGCTGAATGAGGTCTGCTCGCGGGTGGCGGAGAGGTCGAACGCATTGCCGAGGGAAACGGTCGCATCCTTGTTCTTCGGCGTGTCGTCGAGGCGGCCCTCGCCGAGCAGTTCGGCATTGCCGTCGCGGTCGGTGGTGAGTACGCGGACGTAGCCCGACGGCAATGCGTCGAACGCCTTGAAGCGAAGGTTCGAGACGATCTGCGTGCTCGGCGGCATGCCGATGTCGCGCTCAGTGCGCGGCGGGGTGCCGTAGTAGCGCATGTTGGTGTCGTAGACGGCTTCACGCTCGCAATCCAGCGTGCGACTGTCATACAGCGGCGTCTGCGTCACGCTGCCATCGGGCAGGTCCACGGCCGTCGGTAAGGTGTAGGTGCGCAAGTCGCCGAGCGTGGCCTGATGGGGCTCGTTCGCGGAGGCATCCATAGCCATCGCCGCGGGTGCGGCGCGCGCCATGAACATCTTCGGCTGCGGCGGCGCCTTGGCACGCTGGGCATCGCCAGCGACAAGCTTCAGGGAGACATCCTTCCAGTCGCGACCGCTGCGGTTGGCGATGCTGGCGGAGGCATCGAAGTTCATCTTGCAGGTGGCGCCGGGCGCGACCGTTGCCACATAGGCACCGCGCCAGCCCAATCCGGAGGTGGGGTAGTCGAGCTGCGCGGTGGTGTTGCCCGCGCTGCCGCCGGCGACGCGTACCTGCAGGGTAGACCCCCGGGCGAAGTCGGTGGCGTCGGCCGCGCGCAACGCCGCATAGCTCTTGATCAGGCTGGCCTGGCCGCTGGCTTCGCGGATCACCAGGGTGTCGCCGCCACGAACCAGTGTGCCACTGGCGATAGGCTGACCCGTGGTTCCGATGGCGGTGACGTTATGCCCGACCAGTCCGGCCACGGCACCGTCAAAGCCCTGCCCGAGCAGCAGGCGTTGGGAAACCACCCGTGTCCCCTTGCCGGGGAAGCGCAGCGAAAGCGCTTCGCTGTCCAGGGCGGCGGGGAGGCCATCGATGGAGAGATCCTGCGCGCCGCCCTTCAGGTCGAAGCTGCGACGTTCGTGGACCACGGCGTAACCATCGCCCGAGACGGCTTCGCCATTGGTGGCGAAAAGCTGGTCGCCCTCGGCGCGGTAGAGGGTGAGCGCGGTGCGCTCGTCGGTGGCGGCGAAGGCCGGCAGTGCGATGGCACCGGCGATCGCGAGAACAAGCAGACGACGCGACATAGTCTCTCTCCGTGATGATCCTGCGGGATCATACCGGGCGGACGTGAACCGTGACTTTGTGTAGGAGCCGATTCATCGGCGATGGGTGCTGGCGGCGATCTGGCCCGCTGCCGCGGGATCGCCGATGAATCGGCTCCTACAAGGAGGCGTCAGCCGTTTTGGGCTTCGGCGACGGCGTCGCGGATCACCTGCGGAAGCGGCACCGGTCTGCCGGTCTTCGTATTGATCCAGACCATGGTGACGCTGCCGTCCGCGTGAATCTTCGTCGCGTCCTGTGAATTGACGATGCGGTGGCCAACGGTCATCGAGCTGTTGCCGATGCGATTGACGAACAGCTCGATCTGGATGTCCGCCGGCCATTCGATCGGCAGGCGGTAGTTGATCTCGCTATGCGCCATCACCGGTGCGCTTTCCTCGCTGTACCACTTGCCGGGCAGGGTCTGCAGCCATTGCAGGCGTGCTTCCTGCAGGTAGACCAGGTAGTTCGCGTTGTTGACGTGCCGGTAGGCATCCAGGTCCTGCCAGCGGACGCCCATGGGCGTGATGAATAGCGGTATGGGCGTGTTCGAAGCGTCGGTGCTCATGCGGTTCGTTTCTTCTTCGCGGCCGGAGCCGTCTTCGCGGTGGATTTGCTGGGGGCGGGTTTCTTTGCCGGAGCCGGGGTCGAGGCCTTCGCTGATGCTTTAGCTGGCGCCTTCGCGACGGCCGACTTGGCGGCAGGCTTTGCAGTCGCCTTCGCTGCCGGTGCTGCAACGGGCGCGAGATGCGACTTCAAGAACCGACCGGTATGCGACGCCTTCGTGGCCGCCACGGTTTCAGGCGTGCCGCTGACCAGAATGCGCCCGCCACCCGAGCCGCCCTCGGGGCCGAGATCGATCAGCCAGTCGGCCGTCTTGATCACGTCGAGGTTGTGTTCGATGACGACCACGGTGTTGCCGTGTTCGACCAGCTTGTGCAACACGTCGAGGAGCTGCTCGATATCGTGGAAATGCAGGCCCGTCGTCGGCTCGTCGAGAATGTAGAGCGTGCTACCGGTGTCGCGCTTGGATAGCTCCTTCGACAGCTTCACGCGCTGTGCTTCACCACCGGAGAGCGTGGTCGCGCTCTGCCCGAGCTTAATGTAATCCAGGCCCACGGCGCGCAGGGTTTCCAGTTTGCGCGCGATCACCGGCACCGGCTCGAACAGCTTGAACGCGTCTTCCACCGTCATATCCAGCACGTCGGCGATGGTGTGACCTTTGTAGAGGACCTCTAGTGTCTCGCGGTTGTAGCGTTTGCCGTGGCAGACATCGCAGGGTACGTACACGTCCGGCAGGAAGTGCATTTCCACCTTGATCATGCCGTCGCCTTCGCAGGCTTCGCAGCGACCGCCGCGTACGTTGAAGCTGAAGCGTCCCGCCGAGTAGCCACGCTGACGCGACTCAGGCACCTGCGCGTACAGCTCCCGCAACGGCGTGAACAGGCCGGTGTAGGTGGCCGGATTGGAACGCGGCGTGCGGCCGATCGGCGACTGGTCGATATCGACCACCTTGTCGAACAGCTCGAGCCCTTCGATCGACTCATACGGGGCCGGCTGCTCGCCCGCGCCGTTGAGTTCCATCGCGGCAAGGCGATAGAAGGTGTCGTTGATCAGCGTGGACTTGCCCGAACCGGACACGCCCGTGACGCAGGTGAACGTGCCGACCGGAATACGAACGTCGACGTCCTTGAGGTTATTGCCGGTGGCGCCCTTGAGTTCGATCCACTGGTCGTCACGCGGCAGGCGGCGCTTCTTCGGCACGCGGATGCCGCGCTCACCGGTCAGGTACTTCGCCGTGACCGAGCGCGGCGAGGCGAGGATGTCTTTCAGCGACCCTTGACCCACAATCTCGCCGCCATGCACGCCCGCGCCGGGGCCGATGTCGAGGATGTGGTCGGCCGCACGGATGGCGTCCTCGTCGTGCTCGACCACGATCACCGTATTGCCGAGGTCGCGCAGGCGGGTGAGGGTGCCAAGCAGGCGTTCGTTGTCGCGCTGGTGCAAACCGATGGACGGTTCGTCGAGCACATACATCACGCCCACGAGGCCGGCACCGATCTGGCTGGCCAGGCGAATGCGCTGCGCCTCGCCGCCGGACAGGGAGTCCGCCTGGCGATCGAGTGTGAGGTAGTTCAGGCCGACATCGTTGAGGAAGGTCAGGCGCTCGCGGATCTCCTTGACGATCTTCACCGCGATCTCGCCACGCCAGCCCGGCAGCTTCAGGCCTTCGAAGAAGCCGAGGGCATGGTCGATGGCGAGCGAGGTGAGTTCGGGAATCGCGCGGTCGGCAACGAACACGTTGCGTGCCGACGGGTTCAGGCGCTGACCGCCGCAATCCGGGCAGGGATGATCCGCGATGTAACGGGACAGCTCCTCGCGGACGGCAGCCGACTCGGTTTCGCGGTAGCGACGCTCGAGGTTGGGCAGGATGCCTTCGAACTTATGCTCGCGGGTGACCTTGCCGCCGCGGTCCGTGATGTACCGGAACGGGATGACGTCCTTGCCTGAGCCGTTGAGCACGGCGTTCTGCATCGGTTTGGCCAGCTCGCGCCACGGCGTTTCCGGGTCGAACCCGTAGTACTTGGCCAGCGAGATGATCAGCTGGAAATAGTGTGCATTGCGACGGTCCCAGCCGCGGATGGCGCCGCCGGCGAGGCTGAGCTCGGGGTGGCCGACCACGCGCGACGGATCGAACACCTGGGTAACGCCCAGGCCATCGCAGGTCGGGCAGGCGCCGACCGGCGAATTGAACGAGAACAGGCGCGGCTCGAGCTCCGGGAGCGAGTAATCGCACATCGGGCAGGAAAAGCGTGACGAGAACAGCTGCTCCGCGGCCTTCGCGTCGTCCATGTCGACCAGGATGACAATGCCTTCGCCCAGGCGCAGGGCGGTCTCGAAAGACTCGGCCAGGCGTTGCTTGATGTCCTCGCGCGGACGGAAGCGGTCGATCACGGCTTCGATCGTGTGCTTCTGGCGCAGGGTCAGCGGCGGCACGGCGTCGAGGTCATAGACCTCGCCATCCACGCGGGCGCGGACGAAGCCTTGCGCGCGCAGCTGGTCGAACACCTGTACGTGCTCGCCCTTACGCTCACGGATCACCGGCGCCAGGAGCATCCACCGCTTGTCGGCATCGAGTGCCATCGCGGTGTCGACCATCTGGCTGACGGTCTGGGCTTCGAGCGCTATGCCATGGGTCGGACAGCGCGGGGTACCGACCCGCGCGTAGAGCAGGCGCAGGTAGTCGTACACCTCGGTGATCGTACCGACGGTGGAGCGGGGATTATGGGAAGTCGACTTCTGCTCGATCGAGATGGCCGGCGAGAGGCCTTCGATCGTGTCCACGTCCGGTTTTTCCATGATCGAGAGGAATTGCCGCGCATAGGCGGACAACGACTCGACGTAGCGACGCTGGCCTTCGGCATAGATCGTGTCGAAAGCCAGCGAGGATTTACCGGACCCGGACAGCCCCGTGATCACGATCAGGCGATCGCGGGGCAGGTCGAGGTCGATATTCTTGAGATTGTGCGTGCGGGCGCCGCGGATGCGAATGCTGTCCATGTGCCGACATAAATGGGGGAAGCCCCCGACTATACCAAGGGTTTTCCGCCTTCATTCCGCCTCGACTTGTGACGGTTCAGCACAGGTGATTTGCGGGATCGGTACCCCGCCGCATCGGCGTACCCGGCGGAGGCCGAGGCGGCTACCATGGCCGTCGCCCCGGGGAGGGGTGTGCCATCCATCCCGAAGAGGAACATGACGCATGCGTAAGTGGAAAGGGATTGCCGTCGGCCTGGTGCTGGCGGGTTGTGTGGGCCAGGCGCTCGCGGCGCAGCCCAGCGAGCAGCAGGTGCGCCAGCTGATGGACGCCGTCGGCATGGGCCGCATGCTTAGCCAGATGAACAGCCAGATGGCGGGCGTGATGCAGAGCGCTCTGCCTTGCGTGCCGGCCAGCTACTGGCAGGGTTTCGTGGACGCCAACGCGACCAATCAGCTCATCGGCCGCATGGTGCCGGTCTACCAGAAGCATTTCACCGCCGAGGATATCGACGGCCTGCTCAAGTTCTACCGTTCGCCGTTGGGCCAGAAGGTGATCACCCAGATGCCGGCGACCATGGCCGAGGGCATGCAAATCGGCAAGCAGTGGGGCCAGGAGCGCGGCCAGCAGATGGTTTCCCAGCTGCAGAGCCAGGGCACCCTGAACCCGCAGGGCCAGTGCCCGGCCAGCGGCACCGCCGCGAAACCCGCTACGCCGCCAACACCAGCGCCGGCTGCGCCGACGCCCTCCAAAAAGAAATAGCCCTGCCCACAGGGCGGCGGTACAACGCCGCCTACAGGGTATGGGGTAGGAGCGGACTTGTCCGCGAACCCTCAGGCTAGCCTCGGGCGAACGAGGCATTGCGCTGGCACAGGCCGGCTGTCCGGTCTTACGGAGCGGGCGGTTGGCTCTGTAGGTCATGACCGCCGGCACATATCTGGCGCAAAGCCTCCCTCGCCGGATCACCGCTGAGGGTTCGCCGCTGAAGCGGCTCCTACATAAGCCGTTGTTCGTAATGGTTTTTCAGTGGAATGGCGGGGTTGGCGCCGAGGCCGGTCACCTCGCCTTAACCATCTGATTGACCTTGCCTTTTCCCCTTGGCTATAATTCGCAGTTCGCAACACCCGCAAGACCCTAAAAAGAACTACATAATCAGCAACAGGAAACAACCATGAGCTACGCAGTCATCAAGACCGGTGGCAAGCAGTATCGTGTGATGGCAGGCGAAATCCTGCGCGTCGAACTGCTCACCGCCGAAGTCGATTCCACCGTCCAGTTCGACCAGGTCCTCCTGGTGGGCGAAGGCGAGTCGATCACCGTTGGCGCCCCCCTGGTCGCCGGTGCCACCGTCAGCGCGAAGATTCGTGCCCACGGTCGCGCGGATAAGATCCGCATCGTCAAGTTCCGTCGTCGTAAGCATTACAAGCGTACGCAGGGACATCGTCAGCATTACACCGAAATCGAGATCACGGGCATCAACGCCTGATCTGCGGAGGATATGAGTCATGGCACATAAAAAAGGCGTAGGTTCCAGCCGCAACGGTCGCGATTCGAACCCGAAATATCTCGGTGTGAAGATCTATGGCGGCCAGGCTGTTGAAGCCGGCAACATCATCGTTCGTCAGCGTGGCACCAAGTTCCATGCTGGCGTGGGCGTCGGCCTCGGCCGCGACCACACCCTGTTCGCCCTGATCGACGGCACGGTTGCCTTCAAGGTCCGTGGCGAAAAGGGTCGCAAGTTTGTCGACGTCGTCACGGCGTAAGCCTCATTCGACGCGATAACGAAGGCCCCGCCCACGGCGGGGCTTTTCGTTTGTAAAGCAGTTTCACTTCTTCACCCAGGCTCCCTTCCCATGAAATTCGTCGACGAAGCACAGATCAGGGTCACGGCCGGTACCGGCGGCAACGGCTGCGTCAGCTTCCGTCGAGAGAAATTCATCCCGTTCGGTGGCCCCGATGGTGGTGACGGCGGCAATGGCGGTTCGGTCTGGCTCGTGGCGGACGAAGGTCTCAACACGCTCGTCGACTTCCGTCACATGCGTGCCTTCAAGGCCGAGCGCGGGCAGGGCGGCATGGGCAGTCAGATGTACGGCAAGGGCGGCGACGATTCCGAGGTCCGCGTGCCGGTCGGAACCATCGTGATCAACGTCGATACCGACGAAGTGATCGGCGATCTCACGGCGCACGGCCAGCGTCTCAAGGTTGCGCAGGGCGGTCGTGGCGGCCTTGGCAATATCCATTTCAAGAGCTCGGTCAACCGCGCTCCGCGCAAATTCACCCCTGGCACGCCGGGCGAAGTCCGCGACATCAAGCTCGAGATGCGCCTGCTCGCGGATGTCGGTCTGCTGGGCTTCCCGAATGCGGGCAAGAGCACCTTTATCCGTGCCGTATCGGCGGCGACGCCGCGCGTGGCGGATTACCCGTTCACCACGCTGCACCCGAACCTGGGTGTCGTGCGCATCGGTTACGACCAGAGCTTCGTGATCGCCGATATCCCCGGGATTATCGAGGGTGCGGCCGAAGGCGCGGGCCTGGGTATCCAGTTCCTGCGTCACGTCTCGCGTACCAGCCTGCTGCTGCACGTGGTCGATATCCAGCCGATCGACGGTTCCGACCCGGTTGAGCAGGTCCGCACGATCGAGAAAGAGTTGGCTGAATTCGACGCCGAGCTGGTTACCCGCCCGCGCTGGCTCGTGATCAATAAATCCGACGTGTTCTCCGACGAAGCCGAGCTTCATCGCGTGGCGGACGATATCGTCGCCCGCCTGGAGTGGAAGGATCCCTGGTTCCTGGTCTCCGCAGCCAGCGAAATCGGCACCTGGGATGTCTGCCTCAAGGTGCAGCAGTTCTTCGATGCCGAGCGCGAGAAGCAGCGCGATAACAAGGAAATGGCCGACGACGTGCGCATGCGCGGCGAATAAGGCCTTGCAAGGAGGTGGCTCCTTGTGGGAGCCGCTTCAGCGGCGATTGAGTGCTTGCCTCGGACTGGCCCGCTGCCGCGGGATCGCCGATGAATCGGCTCCCACAGGAATCGGCTCCCACAGGAATCGGCTCCCATCGTAATGAGGGCAACAAAAAAGCCGGCTTGCGCCGGCTTTTTTGCGAACAGCGATGTCGCGCAGGCAATTACGCCAGGTCGCGGATCTTCGCGTTCAGGCGGCTCTTGTGACGGGCAGCCTTGTTCTTGTGGATGAGGCCGCGTGCAGCGTAGCGGTCCATCACCGGCACGGCGACGGCGTAAGCCGTGGCTGCGCCAGCCTTATCCTTGGCGTCGATCGCCTTGACGACCTTCTTCAGTGCGGAACGCACCATGGAACGCGCGCTGACGTTGCGCAGACGGCGCTGCTCCGACTGACGCGCACGCTTCTTCGCGGACTTGATGTTGGCCAAGGTGAAGCTCCAGAGTTCTGTTGGTTTTAAGAAAGACGCCCATTTTGAGGCCAAAGACGGGTCGCGTCAATAGCTTAGAGCCCGCGCAGGCGGGCCTGGAGGGCGGGGCGGGCACGCTGCCCGTGAAATTCCAGACCGCAGACTGTCCTCCGCTAGCCCGCCGCTGTCAAACTAGGGGTTTGCGGTCACCCGGACACGGATGAAAACCCCCAGCCTTCTTCGCGGCGTGCTGTCCTTTAGCGGCATGACCATGGTCTCCCGTGTGCTCGGCCTGGTCCGCGACATGGCGATCAACGCCTCGTTTGGCGCCAATGCCGCCACGGACGCGTTCTGGGTGGCTTTCCGCATTCCGAACTTCATGCGCCGCCTGTTCGCCGAGGGCTCCTTCTCTACAGCTTTCGTGCCGGTGTTCACCGAGGTCAAGGAGACCCGTCCGCACGACGATCTCAAGCAGCTGATGTCGCGCACGGCGGGCACGCTCGGTGGCGTCCTGTTGGTGGTGGTGGCCCTGGGCGTGATCTTCGCGCCGCAGGTAACGGCGTTGTTTTCTCCCGGCGCGGTCGAGACGCCCGAGAAATTCGAGCTCACCGTCAACCTGCTGCGCCTGACCTTCCCCTTCCTGTTGTTCGTCTCGCTGACCGCGCTCAGCGGCGGCGCGCTCAACAGCTTCCACAAGTTCGGCCTCCCGGCGCTGACGCCGGTGATCCTCAACCTGTGCATGATCGGCGGCGCGCTGTGGCTCGCACCCAGGCTGCATACGCCGATCATGGCCATGGGCTGGGCGATCCTTGTCGCCGGCATCCTCCAGCTGGCCTTCCAGCTGCCGACGCTGCGCCGCCTGGATCTGCTCGCCCTTCCGCGGTGGGGCTGGAGCTCGCCGGACGTGCGCCGGATCATGCGGCTGATGGTGCCGACCCTGTTCGGCTCCTCCGTGGCCCAGATCAACCTGCTGCTGGATACAGTGATCGCTTCGCTGCTGGTGGCGGGGTCGCAGAGCTGGCTCTCCCAGGCCGATCGCTTCCTCGAACTGCCGCTAGGCGTGTTCGGCGTCGCGTTGGGCACGGTGATCCTGCCGTCGCTGTCGCGCCATCACGTCGGCGCGGACAAGGAAGCGTTCTCACGGGCGCTGGACTGGGGCCTGCGGACGACCCTGCTGATCGCGGTGCCGGCGATGTTCGCGCTGATGATCCTTTCGGTCCCCCTGGTGGCGACAATCTTCCAGCACGGCGCATTCACTGCGTTCGATACACGGATGGCCTCCTTGTCGATTTCGGCCCTGAGTTTCGGTCTGCCCGCGTTCGCCCTGGTCAAGGTGGTGCTGCCGGCGTTCTACTCCCGCAAGGACACCCGTACCCCGGTGCGTGCCGGCGTCGCCTCGCTGGTGGCCAACATGGTCTTTAACGTGGCCTTCCTGGCCCTGCTGTTCTTTCTCTGGGCGAGCCCGGCGCAGAAGGCCGGCTCGTGGTTCGCCGCGCTTTCGGCTATTCCCGGCCTGCACATGGCCCTGGGCATGGCCAGCGCGCTGGCCAGCTACCTCAACCTCATCCTGCTTTGGCGCTGGCTGGGCAAGGCCGGTGTCTACGAGCGCCAGCCCGGCTGGGCCCGGCACCTGCTGCGCCTGGGCGTGGCCTGCGCAGCGATGGTCGCCGTGTTGTTGGCTGGCCTCGCCGTCTGGCCCGAGTGGACCGATGTCGAGAAGTGGGAGCGCGTATGGCGTCTGGCCGTACTCGTGGTCGCCGGCGGTGGCGCCTACCTCGTGGCGCTGTTCGCGATGGGTTTCCGCCTGCGCGACCTGCGCACCCGCTGAGACTCGGCGGCGGGCCCGGCGACTCGCATTGTGCGGCGCAATGGGCCGGCTATACTGGCCCGATGGCTTTTATTCCGCATCGCTTCCAGGACGCCCACGCATGACGCTGCGACTCCATCGCGACGTCGACGGACCCTGCCTGGCACCCCAGGGCAGCGTCGTCGCGATCGGCGCTTTCGACGGCCTGCATCTCGGCCACCAGACCATCCTCGACGAGGTGCGCCGTCGCGCCGAGGCGCGTGGCTTCGTGCCCGCCGTAATCACCTTCGAGCCCCTACCGCGGGCGTTCTTTTCGAAGGAGCCCGTACCGCGCCTCTCCGGCGTGCGTGAGAAGGCTGAAGGCATGTCGGCCGCGGGCATTCGCGAGCTGCTGTCGCTGCGCTTCGACGAGGCGCTCACCGCCATGTCGGCCGAAGACTTCGTCCGTCGCGTGATCGTTGGCCGGCTGGCCGCCCGGGAAGTCTGGGTCGGTGAGGATTTTCGCTTCGGCCACCGCCGGGGCGGTGACTTCGCGCTGCTGCAGAACATGGGCGCCGAGCTCGGTTTCACCGCCCACGCCGTGCCCCCGGTCATTATCGACGGCGAGCGCGTGTCGTCGTCGAAGGTGCGCACCCTGCTTGGTGAGGGCCGCTTCGCCGAGGCGACGCGACTGCTCGGCCGCCCCTTCGTGATCGACGGGCACGTCGAACACGGCCAGCAGCTTGGCCGCACCCTTGGATATCCGACCGCGAATGTCCATCTCAGTGAGAGGGTCAGCCCGGTTCAGGGTATTTTCGCCGTGCGCATCGGTATCGGTGACGGACCCTGCAGTTGGCCCGGCGTGGCAAGCCTCGGCTTCCGGCCGACGGTGAACGAGGTGCGCGAGCCCCTGCTCGAGGCGCACCTGTTCGATTTCTCCGGTGACCTCTACGGCCAGCGCATCGGCGTGGAGTTCGTGCGGAAACTGCGTGACGAAGAAAAATTCGACGGCCTCGACGCCCTGACTGCACAGATGCATCAGGACGAGATCGCCGCCCGGCAAGCCCTTGGCATGAACCCCATGCTTGCCTCAGAAAACCACGGTTGACAGCGATGACCCAGGATTACAAGAACACGATCAACCTGCCGCAGACGGCCTTCCCGATGCGCGGCGACCTGCCCAAGCGCGAGCCGGGCTGGCTGGCCAACTGGGAGCGCGTGAACCGCTACGCGCAGATCCAGGAAAAGGCTGCCGACCGCGACAAGGTGTTCGTGCTGCACGATGGCCCGCCCTATGCGAACGGCGCGATTCACCTTGGGCACGCCGTGAACAAGGTGCTCAAGGACGTCGTCGTCAAGTCGAAGCTGATGGCGGGCTATCGCGCGCCCTACGTGCCCGGCTGGGACTGCCACGGCCTGCCCATCGAAATCGCCATCGAGAAGAAGTTCGGCAAGGCGGGCGACAAGCTCGACGCCGCCGCCTTCCGCCAGAAGTGCCGCGAATACGCCATGGCGCAGATCGATCTGCAGCGCGTGGACTTCAAGCGCCTCGGTGTCCTGGGCGACTGGGAAAAGCCGTATCGCACACTGGATTTCACCTACGAAGCCGACATGATCCGCGCCCTCGCGCGCATCGTGGAGAACGGCCACGTCGTGCGCGGGGCGAAGCCGGTCTATTGGTGCTTCGACTGCGGTTCGGCACTGGCCGAGGCGGAAATCGAATACGCCGACAAGACCTCGCCGGCCGTGGATGTCGCCTACGACGCCGTGGACCCCGTGTCCTTCGGCGCGCTGTTCGGCATCGCCGCCGGTGACGCCATGATCGCCGTGCCGATCTGGACGACGACGCCGTGGACGCTGCCGGCCAGCCAGGCCGTGTCGCTCGGTGGCGAGATCGAATACTCGCTGGTCGAAGGTCCTTCGCGTAACGGCAAGCCGCTGCTGCTCGTCATCGCCTCGGCGCTGGCGGAGAAAGCGCTGGCGCGCTACGGCGTGGATACCGTGAACGTGCTCGGTCGCGTGCAGGGTGCGGTGCTGGAGAACCAGCCGCTGCGTCACCCGTTCTACGACAAGCACGTGCCGGTCATCCTCGGCGAGCATGTGTCCGACGAAGACGGTACCGGCGCGGTGCACACCTCGCCCGACCACGGTGCGGAAGACTTCGTGGTCAGCCAGCACTACGGCATCGGTACGCTCAACTACGTGGACGGCCGTGGCGTGTATCGCAGCGACCTTCCGCTCGCGGGCGACGTGTCGTTCGCCGGCATGCATATCTGGAAGGCCAACGACGCGATCGTCGACCTGCTGCGCGCTCGCGGCGTACTGCTCGCCTTCGCCAAGCTTACGCACAGCTACCCGCATTGCTGGCGCCACAAGACGCCGGTGATCTTCCGTGCCACGCCGCAGTGGTTCATCGGCATGGAGCAGGCCGGCCTGCGCCGCACCGCGCTCTCATCGATCAAGTCGGTCCGTTGGATTCCGGGTTGGGGTGAAGAACGCATTGCCGGCATGGTCGACGGCCGTCCCGACTGGTGCATTTCGCGCCAGCGCACCTGGGGCGTGCCCATCGCGCTGTTCGTCGACAAGAATACGCACGAGCCGCATCCGGACAGCGTGCAGTTGCTGGAGAAGGTGGCGCAGCGTGTGGCCCGTGAAGGCATCGACAGCTGGTTCTCGCTGGATGCGCGCGAGTTGCTGGGCGACGACGCGGACAAGTACGAAAAGGTCACCGACGTTCTCGACGTCTGGTTCGATTCCGGCGTGAGCCACTTCGCCGTGATCGGTGCGCGCCCGGAGTTACAGGCCGGCGACGCCAGCGAATACAAGGTGATGTACCTGGAAGGTTCCGATCAGCATCGCGGCTGGTTCCAGTCCTCGTTGCTCACGTCGGCGGCGATCAACGGTCGTGCGCCTTACGACCACGTGCTCACCCACGGCTTCACCGTGGACGCACAGGGCCGCAAGATGTCCAAGTCCATGGGCAACGGCATCGAGCCGCAGGACATCATGAAGACCCTCGGTGCGGACATCCTGCGCCTGTGGATCTGCTCGACCGATTACCGCAACGAAATGTCGCTGTCGGACGAGATCCTCAAGCGCGTGGCCGATACGTATCGCCGCGTGCGTAACACCGCGCGCTTCCTGCTCGGCAACCTCGACGGTTTCGATCCGGACAAGCACCTGCTGCCCACCGCCGGCTGCCTCGATCTGGATCGCTGGGCCGTGCAGCAGGCGGCCGATACGCAGGCCGCGATCGTCGCCGCGTACGAGCGCTACGATTTCCCGGAGATCGTCCAGCGCGTGCAGAACTTCTGCACGAACGAACTCGGTGCGTTGTACCTCGATATCACCAAGGACCGCTTGTACACGATGCCGACCGACAGTCGCGGTCGTCGCAGTGCGCAGAGCGCGATGTACCGCATTCTCGAAGCGATGGTGCGTTGGCTCGCACCGATCGTTACGTTCACCGCGGAAGAAATCTGGGCGAGCATGCCGGGTTCGCGCAGTGAGTCCGTGCTGTTCGAGACCTGGTACGACGGTCTCGACGTGCGTGAGGACGGTGACGCGCGCGGCGGGTGGTCGACCCTGCTCGGTATCCGTGCATCGGCCTCGCAGGTGCTGGAACGCATGCGCAAGGACGGTCAGATCGGTGCTTCGCTCGACGCCACGCTGACGATCCACGCCGACACCGCCACCCAGGCGGCGCTGGCCGAATCCGCCAGCGAGCTCCGTTTCTTCTTCATCACCTCGGAAGTCACGCTGTCGCCGCTGGAAGGTCGCCCGACCGCGGCCGAGCGCGTGGAACTCGATGGTGCCGAGGTTTATGTCTCGGCGGCGGTGAGCGAGGCCGCGAAGTGCATTCGCTGCTGGCAGCATCGTTCCGATGTCGGCGTGGATCCGGCGCATCCCGAGATCTGCGGGCGTTGCGTCGAGAACGTGACGGGGCAGGGCGAAGATCGCCGCTGGTTCTGAGGTACCGGTCCCGACCCGAACCCTCCGCGCCGTCAACCGGCGGCGCGGCCGCTCCGCTTCCCATGGCTTGCCTGAATGATCGTACGTCCCAAACCCAATGCGCTTTCCTGGCTCTGGCTCGCCGCCGCCATGATCGGCCTCGACCAGCTCACCAAGTGGTGGGCGCTGACGGCGCTGCAGCCGGCGGAGACCCCGCACCCGGTCATTCCGGGCATCCTCAACTGGACGCTTACCTTCAATACGGGCGCCGCGTTCAGTTTTCTCGCCGATAGCGCGGGCTGGCAGCGATGGTTCTTCGTGCTGCTGGCCGTGGTGATCAGCACGACGCTGAGCGTATGGCTCTCGCGGACGCCACGCGCCGACTGGCGCACCGCGGCGCCCCTGGCCCTGATCGTGGGTGGGGCGCTGGGCAATGTCATCGACCGGTTGCATGCGGCGAAGGTGACTGACTTCATCCAGGTGTTCCTGGGGAGCTATCCGTTTCCGGTGTTTAACGTGGCGGATTCGGCGATCAGCGTGGGGGCTGTTTCGATGATCGTGTTCAGCCTGTTCAGTGGATCGCAGAAGCCGGCTTCTTCCTGACCGTTTTCGGTGTCTGGCCGCGCTGGCGCGCGGTTCGCCGATGAATCGGCTCCCACATCGCCGATGAATCGGCTCCCACATCGCCGATGAATCGGCTCCCACATCGCCGATGAATCGGCTCCCACAGGGGGTGTGGGCTTTTTGTGGGCGCCGCTTCAGCGGCGATAGGCCTGGCGAAAGCGCCCACCCGGCAGCCATGCGATAATCCACACGTCCCGGCGCCCCCAGGCGCCACCGCTCATTCGAGGTCCCCCCTTGGACATCCTGCTCGCCAATCCCCGCGGTTTCTGCGCCGGCGTCGATCGTGCGATTGCGATCGTGGAACGTGCGCTCGAGTCCTACGGCGCGCCGATCTACGTTCGCCATGAAGTCGTGCACAACCGTTTCGTCGTCGAACGCCTGCGTGCCGATGGCGCCGTGTTCGTCGAGGAGCTGGACGAAGTGCCGGATGGCTCCACGGTGATCTTCAGTGCCCACGGCGTGCCCAAGGCCGTACGCGAGGAAGCCGACCGTCGTCGCCTCAACGTGTTCGACGCGACATGCCCGCTGGTGACCAAGGTGCACATGGAAGTCGCGCGCCTCGGCCGTGCCGGCCATGACGTTGTCCTGATCGGCCATGCCGGCCACCCGGAAGTCGAAGGCACGATGGGGCAATGGAATCCCGCCAACAGCGGCAACATCTACCTCGTCGAATCGGTAGAGGATGTCGCCTCGCTGGCACCGTCGCAGCCGGAGAAGCTTGCCTTCGTCACCCAGACCACGTTATCGGTCGACGACACCATCGCCATCATCGGCGCACTTCGCGCGAAGTTCGCGGCCATCGAAGGTCCGCGCAAGGACGATATCTGCTACGCCACGCAGAATCGCCAGGATGCGGTGCGTCGCCTGGCGGACGCCGTCGATCTCGTGCTGGTGGTCGGCTCGGTGAACAGCTCGAACTCGAACCGCCTGAAGGAACTGGCTGAAAAGCAGGGCGTTACCTCGTTCCTGATCGACGGCGCGGAGCATATCGAGCGCAGCTGGCTGGAAGGCAAGACGCGGATCGGCGTGACCGCGGGCGCCTCGGCGCCGGAAAAGCTGGTGCAGGAAGTCATCGCGCGCCTGCAGTCATGGGGCGCCGGCAGCGTCCGCGAGCTCGATGGCGAAGCCGAGAACATCACCTTCGCCCTGCCCAAAGAGCTTCGTCTGGCCGGTTAAGGCTTGCGCCGCGCACCAAGCTTCCCTAAAATCCTCGTTCTCGCCGAAATAGCTCAGTTGGTAGAGCGCGTCATTCGTAATGATGAGGTCGTAGGTTCGATTCCTATTTTCGGCACCACCATTCTTCCCGGACTGCCGTCGAGCGGTCCCGGAGGCACAAAAAAACCCGCCGGTGCGGGTTTTTTTGTGCCTGCCATTCGGTGCGAATCACGCGGCGAGTCGCGCATCCTCGGCGAGATAGCGCAGACCGATGGATAGCGCCATGTTGTAGCCCGCACCGGCGTTGCCCGGTACCACCACGCTAACCAGTGACGGATGGCCCGGCACGAGCCCCGACGCGTCCGCTTCGTCGCTGCCGTCGTGGATTTCGATATAGGGCACGCTGAGGTGGGCGAGGGCGTCACGCAGGGGCGCAATGTCTTCCGGTGGGACGTCGTTGGCGTCCACATCGAGCAGGACCAGTTCGGCGTGGTCGCCGCTGGAACGGTCGAGGTATCCGGTCAGCTCGACGAAGTCGTGGCAGGGCCGCCAGAGCAGGTCGACGCCGGCGGCTTGCGCGCGTTCCCACAGTCGCCACATCGCGTCGTCCGCCAGGGTGGCGTGAACCGCGTCATGACGCGGGCCCGTGATCACGACGATCGACATCGTTCGCTGCTCCAGTAAGTCGGGAGTGCAGTATCGGATCACGATGCGTAAAAAGGCTGCGCCATTGGGGCGCTTTTCAGGTAACGCCTGCGTAAAGAAATGGTACCGTCCGCTCAAATCATCAGGGAAAGACATCGTGGACGGAACACAGGACATCGCTATCGTCACCGCGAGGCTGCGACTGGATCGACTGGTGGCGGCCGACGCGCCGGCACTCTTCGCTTACCGCGGTGACGACGCCGTCGCGCGCTACCAGGGCTGGAAGCCCGCCGATCTCGCGGCGGCCCAGGCCTTCATCGCGGACCAGGCATCACTGGCTTTCGGAACAGCGGACAGCTGGTGCCAGCTGGCGGTTCGGGACAAGACAACCGGCGAGCTTCTCGGCGATTTCGGCGTGCACTTCCCGGTCAGTACGGATGATCCGATCGAGTTCGGGCTTTCCCTGCGGCCAGAGCGGCAAGGCAAGGGCTTCGCTCGCGAAGCGATGGCCGCCGTACTCGATCTGGCCTTCGGTGACTGGGGCTACCGGCGTGCGGTGGGTTCGGTGGATCCGCGCAACGTGGCCAGCCTGGCCCTCCTTCGGTCACTGGGTTTTCGCCAGGAAGCCCATCACGTCGAGAGCTATTTCTTTCGCGGCGAATGGGTCGACGACGTGATCTTCGCCATGCTGGCGCGCGAATGGCCGACTAGCCGCTGAGTCGCCGGCCGGCCGGGCCCCGCCCGGCGCATACACCATCTTCATGGGCCGGGTGCCACATAGGGCGGAGACTGGCGCGGAAACCCCCATGAGCGAGCGGTACGTGCGCATCTACGTGGCCCAGCCGCCCGACGTCGGGGCGGAGTGGGTGGTGCGCGTCGACTCGGACGAACCTGCGCGTTTCCGGCACGAGAAAGACGCCTTGAGCTATGCGCTCAGGCAGGCGCGGGCACGCACCGGGCAGGGTGTGTCAGTGGAACTAAGGGTAGAGGACGACTATGGCCACTGGCGGTCCATGGCGCTTTGACCGAAGGGAACGGACATGCACACACCAGTTCAGCACTACAGGGGCTATGACATCCTCTGCAGCGCGAGCGGTTACACGCTACTGCGCAACGATGTCGAGGTATTGAGCGTGGGCTCCCACGATGCAGGCAACCCACTGCAGGATTGCGCCCATCTGGATTACCTGCTCGAGCAGGCGAGGCAAAGCGTGGACAGCCTCCTCGACCACGCCTGAGGCATGGTGTCAGGCGGCGGCGAGGCGGGCGAGCGCGGCAGCGCTGGGCGGCGCCAGATGGCCGAGGGCCGCGGCAGGCAGGAAACGCCAGTCGGACAGGCGGCGCGGCAGCCGTGAGGCGGCATAGACGTCGCGCAGGCCGGCGACGGCCTCTTCCGGGGAATCGAAGCGACCCACTTCGCTTTCACCGCAAAGGGCGCGCCAACGATGCCCGTGACGAACGATGCGGAACAGACCTTCGGTCGAGGTAAAGACATATTGCGCGAGCACGGAACACTCCTTCGTGACCGGGAGCATTGTGACCGTGCGGTCGTGACCGCTTTGTTATCCCGAGGCTACGGTGTGGTGTCGGTGCCTGCAGTCTTGCCTCGCAGGCCAACGTCCCTTACTGCGGGGTGGCGGCCATCACGTTGTTCATCAGGGCTTCGACTTCGACGCAGTTGCTCGCGCCGAGCTCGCGCAGATCGTCATTGTTGTTGCGCAATTTCTGGATGAGATCGCGCGCATTCTGCTGGCCCGCTGTGTACGTGGCGCTTACCGCGCCACCCGGCACCAGTAGGTTGACCTTGGCCCGGAAGGCGTCGATCGTCGAACCAGGCATGCCGCAGACAAACTGGCCGATGACGTCGGCATGGCCAGCTTCGTCCAGCGTTGCGCCCGGAAGGGTCTGCGCTGCGGACACGGAAGCGGCGGATGCGAGAAGACTGACTGCAATCGGAAGTGCGCGAATGAAACGCATGGATTTTCCCCTTGGAGAAGCTGGCGGCGGCTGAAGCATGAGACCGCGCCGGGCGCCGCGCAAGCCCGGCCCCGGAGGAAATGTGCGCCGTTCCACACACCGGCCCGCTCGTCGGATTTCGCCTACCGCTCGTCGTCAGGCGCTTGATTGACGGCCCCGGGTTGCTAGCCTGAAGGTAGGGAACAGTAAGGGGACGCCTTCGTGGCAAAGATGCAATTCCGTCGCGCCGTGCGCGGCGTGTCGCTGATCGAGGTTCTGATGGCCGTGCTGATCTTCAGCATCGGTCTCATCGGCCTCGCCGGACTGCTCGTGGTCTCGACCCGATCTAACCAGGCAGCCTTCGTCCGCACCCAGGTGACCTTCCTGGCCAACAGCATGGCCGACCGGATGCGCGCTAATCCCTACGGTTTGTGGGAGGGCGACTACACGGCCACCTTCCCGGTCACGGGCACCCTGCCAAAGTGCGATGCGACCAATGCCTGCGTGCCGAAGGATGTCGCCCTGCGCGACAAGATCCTCTGGGGCACCCAGCTTCAGACGTTCCTGCCCGGGCTCGGTACGACATCCATCGCCTGCACTGCGGCCAGTGGCCTGACTTACGATCCAACCGCACAGATTGGATTGCGACCGCCCTACGGCGGTACCTGCACCATGATCATCACCTGGGCCGAACGTGGCACCAGTGGTGGGACCGACGACAACACGGACAGCGGCAGCCTGCAGTCCTTCACCTGGGTGTTCGAGCCATGATCACGCGTTCCGTTTTCCGTCGGGCCGCGCGCGGCGTCACCCTTGTCGAATTGATGGTCGCCATGCTGCTGGGCCTGCTCGTCGCGGGCGGCATCATCACGATTTTCCTGTCGACGTCGAACAGCAATCGCGTGCAGACCCAGCTCGCGCGCATGCAGGAAGACGGGCGTTTCGCGATCGGTCGGCTTAACGATGACCTGGCCATGGCCAGTGGCATCTATTGCAACAACACCGGTGGGATTGCGACGGTCTCGTCATCCAACGTGTTCCTCGATGGCCTTCTCACCCCGAAGATCTTCACGAAGGACTTCGCGACGGCAGCCCTCTTCGAGAACACCACGAACTGGGGTGCTACATCGGGGAAGAACACGTACCCGGCCGCACCGACCGCGGCTTACCCCATGCCGTCGTTCCTGTACATGCGTGGCTATAACTGCACCGGTAGCTCCGCCTGCACGCCGATCCCGGTGGCCTTCCTGGGCGGCACGCAGGACACGGCCGGCACGGCGGTGGGCAATCGCGTGCTGGGTACTGATGTACTCACCGTGCGGTACCTGAATGCCTCGCGCGGCTGGCGTCTTGGCGCAAACAATATCGCTGTCGGTAATGCGGACGGCACGCTGAAGGAAATCGATCTCAATCCGACGTCCGCCGAGCTGCCTCGCGCACAGTTCAAGAGCAATACAGCACTGATGGCTGACTGCACGACAGCGCAGGTCTTCGCGGTCACCGGTGCCACCACCGGCGTGCTCACGCCTAACCCGGGCAACAACTTCTCCGCACCGCTTGCGCTGCAGCCGCAGTCCGCGCCGCGCCTGTACGATTTCGTTAACGATATGCAGAACGTGACCTATTACGTCCAGGTCGTGACTGACGATGGCACGCCGACGGGTGTGAAGACGGGTGCGTTGATGCGCCGCGTGAACGGCACCACCGTATCCGTGCCCGACCAGGAACTGATCCGTGGTGTGGAGCGACTCACCTTCCGTTATGGCGTGGAGGATACGACGGGAGGTGTGCGGTTCCTTACCGCCGATCAGGTCGACTCGCGCAACAACGGAGCCATTACCTGTCCGCCGACGGTGGGTAACTCAGTCCTTACCACGACCGATCCGGGCTGCCTGTGGCGCGCCGTGAAGAGCATCGAGGTATCCATCCTTCTCTCCAGCCAGGTGACGATGCCCAATCTCACCACACCGGAAACGGCCTTCATGTACACGCCTGATACCTCCAGCGGCGCGTTCGCGCCGGTGTATCCGACGGAAGCGAGCACGGCCAAGCTCGCCATCCAGCCGTCGGTCCAGGGATTCGACAACCAACGCCTGCGCCGTCAGCTCACCTCGTTGGTGATGCTGCGCAACTACAACCCCTGATCCAGAGCACCACGGAGACACCATGCAACCTTCCCGCTTCCGATCCCTGCAGCGCGCCCCCCGGGCGCAGCGCGGCGTCGTTCTCGTCGTGGCGCTGATCTTCCTCCTTCTGATCACGATCCTTGCCATCTCGGCGTCCGGGACCTCGTTGATGCAGTTGCGTCTGGTCGGCGGCCTGCGAAGCTCGCAGATGGCGGACTTCGGTGCAGAGTCCGCTGCACGCGGCGCCGAGTGGCGCCTGTGGACGGCTAGCATCACCACGCCCCTGGCGTGCACGACGACCGGGCCCAGCTGCTACAAGTACGACCCCGCCACGCCTAACACTGTCGTAGAAACCTTCCGGAATTCTCCCGGCTGGGTCGCCGATGGTGCCACGACGTACTCGGCCGGCACGTTGACGACGGAAAGCACGGACAAGACGTTCAAGCTCACCCAGGACCCGGTGTACATGATCGAGGATCTCGGCGTGGAGGTGCCTCCGGGCCTCGGTTCCCAGCATGAGTCGGGTCAGAGCGCGCCGGGCACGGGTAACACCAGCGTCGACAGCCACATCTATCGCATTACCGCCCGCTCGACCGGCGCGAACGACAACACCGTTCGCGTGCTCGAGACGACGTTCGCGGCCAAGGCCAACTGAGAGATTCCGTCATGAGCGCATCCCATCGCCTGCTAACGCTCGCCGCCGCCATGGTCCTCACCGGAGTCGGCGGATTCTCGGGCGAGGCCGCCGCTACGGCAACCAACCTCAGCACCACGCCGCCCGATCTGACCACGTCGGTCGCGCCGAACATCGCTGTGACCTTCGATGACTCCGGCTCGATGCAGAGCTACTACATGGGTGACAACCGCCCATTCGATAACGGTGGCTGGAGCTTCAGCCAGCCATGGGCTTGCGCTGGCGTTATCGACCCGCGCATCAAGGACACGAAGAACAACGCTTCGAAAGCGATGAACGGCGTGTACTACAACCCGAACATCTCTTACACGCCGGCCGTGAACGCCGATGGAACTCCCTTCCTTCAGGCCGGCCACACGTCGACGACGGATGCGCTGAACATGGCGTATGTCTGGATGAACGGCATCGACGTCAACCGCCCGAACAACGCCGTGACGCCGGGAACTGCGCAGGTTCTCAGCAACCGCAACAGCAACGCGGACTACAAAGACACGCGAGTCAGCATTCTCAACGGCACGGTGACATACAAGAGCAACGGCACGACCGTCCAGACCGATAATCGCTGGAACTGCACCAGCAGCCAGACCAATCCATTCGACGGTAAGACACTCGATGCGGATTCCGGTACGAAGCCGAACGGTGGTCCTTACTACTGGCGCCTCAAGTCGACGGCGACGGCAAGCATCACCGGTTCCGGCGGGGTGGTAAATACCACGGCCCTCTATACGGCGAGCAATTGGGAACCCGTTTCTGTGCCGGCATCGCAGTACCAGAACTTTGCAAACTGGTTCTCGTACTACCGCACCCGCAACATGATGGTCCGCACGACGCTATCCCAGGCGTTCTCGAAGATCGGCAACTCGGTTCGCATCGCTTGGCAGAACCTCGCCAACGCCACCGGCACGGGCACAGACTACGACGTACAGTTCGGTACGACGGCTACACTGCAAGACATCGGTGATCTCAATTCCACCGTGCGTGCCGATTTCTATAAATGGATGTTCCAGGTGGTCGGCGGCAACTCGACGCCCGCGCGCGCGGCGACGATTCGGGCGAGTAACGTTTTCCGCCAGCCGCTGACGAAGACAGCGACCGATCCCTACTGGAACGGGCTGACCGCCGCTGCCGATTCGGCCGACCTCGTCTGCCGCAAGAACTTCCACATGCTGGTGACCGACGGTTACTGGAATGAAGGCGATCCCACGCTTCCCAAAGCGGTGAACGGTACGCCGGCGCTGGTCAACGGAACCAACACTGCACAGGACGCACAGAACCTGCCGGACCTACGCACGTATTCGCCCACCGCCAGCGTGTCGAAGATCTATGGCAACGTGGCAGGCAGCGTCTACACGTCCTCCATGGCGAACATTTCCTGGTTTTACTGGGCAACGGATCTCCAGCCGACCCTGGCCAATGGCGTGAAGCCATACTGGAAGGACCTGACCTCGCCCACCACGGTCGATCCGACCAATCCCGGCGCCAACGACACCGTTTACTGGAACCCGGTGAACGATCCCGCGACGTGGCAGCACGTGTCGCAGTTCTTCGTGACCCTCGGCGTGGCCGGAACGCTGGACTATCCCGGCGACTATCCGGCCCTGCTGGCCGGCACGAAGCAATGGCCTCAGCCTGTCAACAACTCGGGGCCGGCCGTCGACGATACCTGGCATGGTGCCGTGAACAGTCGCGGTGGATTCTTCAACGCGTCGGATCCGGCAGCGCTGGTCAACGGCCTGGTCAGCATCATCAACTCGGTGATCGCCACCTCGTCGAGCGCGGTGGCCCCAGCGGTGAACACCGGCGTGCTCGGACCGAATTCGCTTAGCTATGTGCCCAACTTCTCTTCCGTCGACTGGTCAGGCACGCTCACGGCGTACTCGCTGACCGCTACAGGCGGCCTCGGCGCGTCCCAGTGGGAAGCTTCTGCGGCGCTCAAGGGCCGCTCTGACCGCGCGATCGTGACCAGTGCGGGCCCGGGCGAAGGCAATGGCGTGGAGTTTCTTTACGCCAACCTGACGGCCAGCCAGAAGACCATCATGGACTCGTCGGACGGCAGCGGCGGTACCTCGCCTGCCGACGGGAAAGGCAGCAATCGCGTTGACTGGGTTCGCGGCAGCCAAACGGATGAGGGCAGCCTGCTGCGTACGCGCAGCTCGCTGATGGGCGCCGTCGTCAATGCGCAGCCGGTCTACGTTGCCTACCCTTCAAGCGGCTACCGCGACTTTTTTCCGCCGAACGGCACCACCACGGCTCCGGAAACGCTGGCGTATCAGGGCAATCCTGCTAAGAGCTACTCGCAGTTCGTTGCCGACAATCTGACGCGCACACCGACCCTCTACGTTGCGGCGAATGACGGCATGTTGCATGCCTTCGACGCGCGACCGAAGGCGAACACGACGACGCCGGGTAAGGAGTTCTGGGCGTACGTTCCCGACGCGGTCTACCGGAAGCTGTGGTTCTTCTCGCAGAAGGACACCTTTCAGTATCGGCCCACGGTGGACGCCACGCCGATCTACCGCGATGTCTATTTCAGCGCCACGGGTGCGAAATCGGCCGTGGGCTGGCACACCATCCTGGTCGGTGGTTTACGGTATGGCGGTCGTGGTATCTACGCACTCGATGTGACGACGGCGGGCGATACCACGGCGGCGGCGGCGACCAAAAAGGTTCTTTGGGAGTTCAACGGAAACTCCACCGGCGGCGCAAACCTCGGATACACATTCGGACAGCCCAACATCGGCCGCCTTTCGAATGGCAAGTGGGTCGTATTGGTGCCGGCCGGCTATTTTCCGACCGACAGCACCGATCCTGCGTACGGCGCGGCTGCGGCTGCCAGCACCAATAGCTCTCTCTTCATCCTGGACGCACAGACCGGTGCGGTCATCAAGGAACTCAAGACACCGACCAGCTACGGCGGTGTGACTACTCCGAGCTACGGCCTGTCGTCGCCGGTACTGGGTGACTACGACAACGACCAGGTCGATGATGTCGCGTTCGCCGGCGATCTCGTCGGCAATCTGTGGCGGTTCAATCTGAAGGACCTCAACACCGTCGACCTGGTGTTCAGGCCGGACAACAACACGGACCAGCCGATTACGGTCATGCCGCGTCTGTTCCCGGATCCGAACTCGCAGTACTTCATGGTGGTGTTCGGTACGGGTAAGTTCATCGGCGACGACGATCGCACGAGCACCGGCGCGAAGACGCAGTCCGTCTATGGCATCCGCGATCTCGGGCCGAGCAATACGACGGGTCTGCCGTGGACGAAGTCGAAGCTGGTCCAGCAAAGTATCGCCGAGACCTCGACGGGCGTGCGCGGTATCACGACCAACCCGGCGCCCACGCCGGCCAAGCCTGGCGGTTGGTACTTCGACCTGAACATTCCGGGCGTCCTGGGTGAAAAGGTGGTCGTTACACCGACCGCGCTGTTCAACACCAATCGCGCGATCATTACAACGCTCATCCCGACGACGGCGGATCCCTGCAACCCGGGCCGTGCCGGCTCGATCATGGTGGTCGACTCGTCGACCGGTGGCGCGGGTGCCGGTGTCAGTGGTGGAGGCTTCGGATCGGGATCGCCGTACACCGTTGCCGGGTCGCGCGTGACGAATCCCCCTGCCACAGGCGGCTTGCCGGCGGTGACCGGCGTGGGCGGGGCCAGCACCATCGTGCCCGGTGTGACGGTCACTGGCAGCTCCGGGGGGAACGGTGGCCAACCGAACCTCGGTTCACCCATCTGGCGCCGCCGTTCCTGGAGAATTCTCAATGACCAGTAATATTCGTCGGACGCGTGGCTTCACTCTGCTCGAACTGATGATCGTGGTGCTCGTCATGGGCGTCCTGGCCACCATCGCGATCACTTCGTACGGTCGCTATGCCTACCGGGCCCGTCGCGCCGATGGTCAGGAGCTGCTCATGCGTGTGGCCAACGCGCAGGAGCGCTACTACGCCACGTTCAACAGGTACGGCGACGATCCGGTCACCGGTGACCTGAAGCTCGGCAGCGCGACCTCGGAGAAGGGCTATTACACCGTCACGATCACCAAGACCGACCTGACCAAGGACTACACGGCCACCGCGACACCCGTGCCGGGCAACTCGCAGGCCAAGGATGTCTGCGGCCCGCTCAGCATCGACTCGCAGGGTGTGAAGCTGCCTGCACTTACCGACACCGCCAAGAACAGCAACGGGCGCTGCTGGTGATGGTCCGCATGGGGGGAGGTGAAATGGGTAATCGCTCGCGCATGGCGGGCCTGTCGATGGTCGAGCTGATGGTAACGGTCCTGGTTCTCGCCATGCTCATGGCTATTGCGGTCCCGAGCTTTCGTGCAGTGATGAATCGCGGCAATGTCGCCACGGCGATCAATTCGCTGAGCGTAGATATGCAGCTCGCCCGCGGCCAGGCCGCCAGCCAGCATCGCTTCGTTTCGATCTGCCGAAGCACGACCGGTACGCAATGCGACCTCCCGGTCGGCACAACCTACGACTACGACGCGGGCTGGATCGTGTATTCGTACGATGTGAGCTCGACGGGCGCCGATCAGAGCTTCACCGCCGGCTCTTCCAACATGACCATATTGCGGTATACGCCGCAGCGGCCGGGCGTGTCGATCCGCGCGACCGATGGAAAGGTCATCACGTTCAACCAGACGGGGCAATTCGTGACGGGCACGGGCCGCACCACGCTGACTTTCATCGCGTGCCCGCGCAAGTCCATGAGCGACACCAGCAATACGTTGGGTTCCAACCTGGCCGGAATGCAGGGCTCCTCCCTGGTGCTTCGCCAGTCCGGATCGTTGGCGGTAACGGCGCTCCCCCTGACCTCGACCACTTGCCTTCCCTGACCCGGGGGCATTGACGGGAGCGGCCTTCCACCTTAAAATTCCGCGCTCGATGGGCGGTTAGCTCAGCGGTAGAGCACTGCCTTCACACGGCAGGTGTCACAAGTTCGATCCTTGTACCGCCCACCATCAGATACCCCCTGCCTAGCAGGGACTTAAAGGGAGATCCTCACGGGTTTCCCTTTTTGTTTGCGTCGAGAACGTGCACAAACTACCCCCATCGTTCACAGCGTGCAATGTGCACGGAACTGAGCATGCACACCGGCCATTGTGCACAGCCTCGACTAACCTCTTGATCTGACTTGGTGTAGGCCTGCCTAGTTGAGGCAAGGGACACACTTCGTATGTCCTTCGGCTGACGCCTCAGCATCTACCGCTGAGCTAACCCCATGTCTGTCACAGGGAAGGGCTACCCCCTCATTCGTGCCGGAAATTTGGACTCAGGCGGCCACCGGGGATGCAGGGGGTTAGGGGTAGGGCTACATATACGAACTCCAGCTAGAATTTTTCTAGGGGAAATTCACAGCTCATCGTCCTGTTTCAAGACGCTGGGACTGGACGATATCCACTTGTTGATTTCCAAGATGACAAGCTTTTTGGTGTCGTCCTGCCAAATCGGCGTCTTCATTCCCCAGTAGAGAAAGTGGGCTTGCCGACCGTTGCGAAGGTCTTTTTTTCCTTTGCTGCCGTTTTTCGTATAGAGCACCACGAGATCGCCCTCGTTAACAGGCACATCTGGAAACCAATACGCCGGCTGATTACCTGCGCTCGGGTGTTCGCCGGTGAGTTTCGATAGAAGCACCGCATAACGACCAACGTCGCCACTGCTGTCCACACGGAGCACAACACGCTCCTTCTCGATATTCCCTGTATCGGCGAACGAACTGACGGAAAGGATCATGGGCGATTTACCTTAGCAATGATTGCGGCGACGGTAAGCACGATACCGACCCCGATCACAATGAAGCACAGTACCGGTTCTTTAGGCCATAGCGATGGAGCGAAGCCAAGGAAGAATGCCCCGCCAGCAAGCGTGGACATCGTTATGATTTCAAGAGACGTGTGAACTTTGAATTTCTCTTCTAGAACGGCAGCTTTCTTGTCCACCTCGTGGAATGCTTTTCTCACCTCGGCAAAGTTCTGGGTCTCAGCCTCTAGGCGCTCCAGATTTGCGAGTAGCATCTTTTGCACGCCAGGAGAAGACCATTCCTTCTGGCTGAGGCTGCGATCAATCTTTCCGAGCGCCGACTGAGCTTTTCTGACTGGGGCGTTTTCGGGTTCAGATCCTGTGTCGTCCGGCTGGCTTTCTGACAGAGACATGCGTCCATACCAAATTAGGTGAGTGGTCTTGTTTCTACTGTGGCCTAGGATATAGTGCCCACTGGCAAACAGGCCAGCTACGCATGTAGCGAACCGTAGGGGGCTTAGGCTCTCAAGTGATGGTAAACAGGAAAGCTTGGGTATGCCCAGGTGATCTAAGTGAGCTACCGCCTACCACGCAGGAGGTTCGATCCTGCCCACCCTGACACCGGTGTGTAGGTGTCTCCCTCATGTAGCAGGGGGCTAGTGGGTGCTACCGGTTGCCAATTCCGAATATTGGTCATAGCTGACACGTTGCGTGTCCCTATGCTCTTATCCGCTTAGGCATTTGCCTAGGGGAAATCTATGACTGTGCTCAATGTATCTGTCAGGACGGAAGTTCTGTTGCGGTTAGCCTTGCCTGCGACGTCCCCCCAGATTTGAGTAGCGGCCCGGTTTCGAGTCCAATCCCCCACGAGAAGGAGATTGGACGTGAAGAAGCGTTTTTCCGAAGAACAGATCATTGGCTTCCTGCGTGAGGTCGAGGCGGGTATGCCGGTCAAAGACCTGTGCCGCAAGCACGGCTTCAGTGAAGCCTCGTACTATCTGTGGCGAAGTAAGTTCGGCGGCATGAGCGTGCCCGAGGCTAAGCGACTGAAGGACCTGGAGTCGGAGAACGGGCGCCTGAAAAAGCTGCTGGCCGAGCAGCTTTTGGAAAATGAAGTCATCAAGGAAGCTCTGCGAAAAAAATGGTGAGCGCACCGGACCGGCGCGAGCTGGTGCGCTATCTGGTCGGCCGGAAGCCGAGCGAGCGTCGTTCGCTGGCGATTGCCGACATGAGTGCAAGCGCCTACCGCTACGCGCCGCGGCCCGACCATAACGTCGAACTTCGCGAGATGATCTGCGCGCTGGCGAATCGCCATAAACGCTATGGCGTGGGGATGATCTATCTGAAGCTTCGCCAGGCCGGGCACGCGGTGAATTACAAGCGGGTCGAGCGCCTGTATCAAGAGGCCAGCCTTCAGGTGCGGCGGCGCAAACGAAAGAAAGTCCCGCCGGCCGAAAGGCAGCCGCTGCTTCGCCCGGCGGCTGCGAACGAGGTCTGGTCGATTGATTTCGTGTTTGATCGCACCGCCGAGGGCCGCGTCATCAAATGCCTGACGATCGTCGACGATACGACGCACGAGGCCGTTGCCATCGAGATCGAGCGAGCCATCTCGGGCGTCGGCGTGACGCGTGTCATGGACCGCCTGGCGATCACGCGCGGCCTCCCGAGGGTGATTCGCAGCGATAACGGAAAGGAGTTCTGTAGCGCGTTGTGCCCCATGGGCTACAGCCTAAACAGGAAGAGGCTTCACACGGCAGGTGTCACAAGTTCGATCCTTGTACCGCCCACCATCAGATCCTCGAAAACCCGGCCTTCGCGCCGGGTTTTCGTTTTTAAGGTCCAGGCAAGGTCCCGCCGGTACAATGCGCCGGCTGACTCACCGGATACCGCCATGCACGAAGTCCTCGCTAACCTTCAACTGATGGTCCTGACCCCGTGGAAGATCATCGGCCTGCTAGGCACGCTGTTGTTCACGGCGCGCTGGTTCGTCCAGTTCTATGCCACGAAGAAGAACAAAAAGGTCACGGTGCCGATGTCGTTCTGGTACCTGTCGGTGTTCGGTAGCGTGCTCACGCTGGCCTACTTTATCTGGGGCAAGAACGACTCGGTCGGCATCATCCAGACGGCCTTTCCGATGATCGTGTCGTTCTACAACGTCTTTGCCCATCTGAAGCACCGGAACCAGAAAGAAGAGATCAAACCCGGCGGCCCCGAAGAGACCTGACCGACCTGGCCCGTCGTCAGTCCGGGTCGTAGTCCAGATAGGGCGCCAGCCAGCGCTCGGCGTCGGTCCGGTCCCAGCCCTTGCGCTTGGCATAGTCCTCGACCTGCTCGCGGCCTACGCGGCCGACCACGAAGTACTGGCTGTCCGGGTGCGAGAAGTACCAACCCGATACCGCCGCCGTGGGATACATGGCGAAGCTGTCGGTCAGTTGCACCGTGGTATGCGCCGTCGCATCCAGTAGTTCGAACAGCGTGCCTTTCTCGGTGTGCTCGGGACAGGCGGGATAACCAGGGGCAGGGCGGATGCCGCGGTAGCCTTCGGCGATCAGCGTGTCGTTGTCGAGCGCCTCGTCCGGTTGATAGCCCCAGAACTCCTTGCGCACGCGTTCGTGCAGGCGCTCGGCGAAGGCTTCGGCGAGGCGGTCGGCGAGTGCCTTGAGCAGGATGGATGAGTAATCGTCGTGGCCGGCCTCGAAGCGGGCCACGTGCTCGTCGATGCCGATGCCAGCGGTGACGGCGAAGCCGCCGATCCAGTCCTGCACGCCACTGTCCTTCGGCGCGACGAAATCGGACAGACAGAAGTCCGGACGCTCCACGGGTTTGTCCACCTGTTGGCGCAGGTGTCGAAGCGTCGCCACGGGCTTGCGCTTGTGCGTTCCCGTCTCGGCGTAGACCTCGATATCGTCGCCGCTTTGCGCGGCCGGCCAGAAGCCGATCACGCCCTTCGCGGTCAGCCACTTCTCGGCAATGAGCTTGTCGAGCATGGCCTGGGCGTCGTTGTAGAGCTCGGTAGCCTGCGCGCCAACCACGTCATCAGTGAGGATGGCCGGAAACTTGCCCGCCAGCTCCCAGGCGTTGAAGAACGGCGACCAGTCGATATAGGTGCGCAGTTCGGCGAGATCGTAGTCGTCGAACGCGGTGATGCCGGGCGTCTTCGGTGTCGGCGGTACATAGGCCAGCCAGTCGCCGACGAAGCGCTGAGCGCGGGCCTTGGCCAGCGTCACCAGCTGCTTGCCTGTGCCGCGGCCCTTATGGCGCTCGCGCACTTCGGCATAGTCGGCGCGGACCTTGATCATGAACTCCTCGACCAGATCCTTGCTGACCAGCGACTGCGCCACGCCGACGGCGCGCGAAGCGTCCTTCACCCACACGGTGGGCGACTTGTAGTGCGGCTCGATGCGCAGCGCGGTATGCGCGCGCGACGTCGTCGCACCGCCGATCATCAACGGCACGTGGAAGTTCTGACGCTGCATCTCACGCGCCACCTGGCTCATCTCTTCTAGTGACGGCGTAATGAGACCGGAGAGGCCGATGATGTCGGCACCGACTTCGCGCGCGGTGTCGAGGATCTTCTGCGTCGGCACCATGACGCCGAGGTCGAACACCTCGAAGTTGTTGCACTGGAGCACCACGCCGACGATGTTCTTGCCGATGTCGTGGACGTCACCCTTGACGGTCGCCAGCACGATCTTGCCGTTGTTCTTCGCGCTGTCACCGGAGATCCGCTTTTCTTCCTCGATGAAGGGAATCAGGTGAGCCACGGCTTTCTTCATGACGCGCGCGGACTTCACCACCTGCGGCAGGAACATCTTGCCGGCGCCGAAGAGGTCGCCGACGATGTTCATGCCGGACATCAACGGGCCTTCGATCACGTCGAGCGGACGCGTGGAGATCAGTCGCAGTTCTTCGGTATCTTCGACGACGAACTGGTCGATGCCGTGTACCAGCGCATGGCTCAGGCGATCGATCACCGGCTTTTCGCGCCAGGCCGCCGTCTCGACAGCGACCTCAGCCTTGCCGCCCTTGTACTTGTCGGCGATCTCGAGGAGCCGCTCCGTGCCGTCGGCGCGGCGGTTGAGCACCACGTCCTCGACGCGCTCGCGCAGTTCCTCGGGGAGATCATCGTAGATCGAGAGGCCACCGGCATTGACGATGCCCATGTCCATGCCCGCGGCGATCGCGTGGTAGAGGAATACGGAGTGGATCGCTTCGCGCACGGGATTGTTGCCGCGGAACGAGAACGAGACGTTGGAGACGCCGCCGGAAATATGCGACGACGGGAAACGCTTCTTGAGCTCGCGGGTGGCTTCGATGAAGTCCACGGCGTAGTTGTTGTGTTCCTCGATACCCGTCGCGATGGCGAAGATATTCGGGTCGAAGATGATGTCTTCGGGCGGGAAATCCGCTTCGTTGACCAGGAGCTCATAGGCGCGCGAGCAGATCTCGATCTTGCGCTCCTTCGTATCCGCCTGACCTACTTCGTCGAAGGCCATCACGACCACGGCGGCGCCGTACTGGCGCACCTTGCGCGCGTGCTGCAGGAACAGGGCCTCGCCTTCCTTCATGGAAATGGAGTTGACGATGCCCTTGCCCTGCATGCAACGCAGGCCGGCTTCAATCACGCTCCACTTGGAGGAGTCGACCATGATCGGCACGCGCGCGATGTCCGGCTCGGAGGAGATCAGGTTGACGAAGCGCGTCATCGCCGCTTCGGAATCGATCAGGCCCTCGTCCATGTTGATGTCGATGATCTGCGCGCCACTCTCTACCTGCTGGCGCGCGACATCCACCGCCTCTTCGTAGCGGCCTTCCTTGATGAGTTTGCGGAACTGCGCCGAACCGGTGACGTTGGTGCGCTCGCCGACGTTGATGAAATTGAGGTCGGGCGTGAGGATCAGCGGCTCGAGGCCGGACAGGCGGGTATGGCGAAGAGTAGTCATGCGGCTTGCGAGGCGTCCAGGCGTACGCGCGGCGGGTAGGGTGCCACGGCGGCGGCGATTGCCGCGATATGGGCAGGCGTGGTGCCACAACAACCGCCGACGATATTGAGCAGGCCTTCGGCGGCGAAGCTCTCGATGGTCGATGCCATGGCCTCCGGCGTCTCGTCGTACTCGCCGAAGGCGTTCGGCAGTCCGGCGTTCGGATGCGTGCTGACCGCGCTGCCGGCGATGCGGGAGAGCATCTGCACGTGCGGGCGAAGGTCTTCCGCGCCGAGCGCGCAGTTGAGGCCTACCGACAGCGGTCGGATGTGTTCCACCGAATAGAAGAAGGCTTCGGCGGTCTGGCCGGACAAGGTGCGTCCCGAGCGATCGGTGATCGTGCCGGAGATCATCACCGGCATGCGTGCGCCGAGTTCGTCGAACAACTCGGTGAGCGCAAACAGCGCGGCCTTGGCATTGAGCGTATCGAAGATGGTCTCGACCATGATCGTGTCGGCGCCGCCTTCGATCAACGCACGCGCCGACTCGACATAGTTGGCGGTGAGCGCTTCGAAGCTGATGTTGCGGAAACCCGGGTCGTTCACGTCCGGCGAAATCGATGCGGTGCGGCTGGTGGGGCCGAGCACGCCGATGACGAAGCGCGGCCGGTCCGGCGTCAGCGCGGTCATGGCATCGCAGGCTTCGCGGGCGATGCGGGCGCCCTCGCGGTTCAGCTCCGGGACCAGGTGCTCGAGGTGGTAGTCGGCCTGGCTCACGCGCGTGGCGTTGAAGGTATTGGTTTCGACGAAGTCCGCGCCGGCTTCGAGATAGGCCATGTGCACGCCGCGGATGATCTCCGGCTGGGTCAGCAACAGTAGATCGTTGTTGCCTTTGAGGTCGCATTCGCCGGGGTGGTCGTGGCTGTGTTCGTGGCGGCTGTCGAGGCCACCGGAAAAGCGCTCGCCACGGTAGCCGGATTCGTCCAGCTGGTGGCCTTGCAACATGGTGCCCATGCCGCCGTCCAGAATCATGATCCGTTCGGACAGAGCCTTCTCGATGAGGGCGACGCGGTCGGGGTGGAGCCAGGGTAGGGTGCTCATCGGCGGTCTCCGGTCAGGGCTTGCGTGCGAGCAGGCTGATCACTTCGAAATGCGGCGCGCGGCGCTCGCGGCTGAGGCGTTCGCAGCTGACCACGTCGAGGCCAGCCGCCGTCGCCATGGCGACCAGGCCCTCGCAGGTGAAGCCGAGGTTGCGATGGTCGAAGGGCTCGATCACGGCGCGGTGCTCATGTTCTCCCAGGGTCGACAGGAGAAGTCGTCCGCCCGGCTTGAGGACGCGCGTCACCTCGGCGAAGACAGCCTCGGGCCGCTCCGCATAAGTGAGGGCGTGGAGCAGCAGGACAAGATCGAAACGATCGTCTTCCAGGTCGAGCGCGTGCATGTCGCCCGTACGCACGTCCACATTGGTGAAGCTGGCCAGGCGCAGGCGCGCGGCGTCCACCACGCGCTCCGAACTGTCGACGCAGACGATGGAATGGGCGTGCGGCGCGAGCAGCTCCGCGGTGACGCCATCGCCGGAAGCGATGTCCAGTACGTCGCCGGTGGCGAGCAGCTGGAGCAGGGAGCGCGCGAGGGTTTCCCAGGTGCGGCCGGGGGAGTAATGGCGCTCCATGTCGCCCGCGACGGTATCTGCCCAGCCTTCGGTGCGCGCCCGCTGGGCGAGGACGGCCGGAAGGCGCTCCGCATCCTCGCGGAGCAGGGCGTCGCTCAGGGTGTCGCGCAGGGAGGCAACGAGGGCCGCCAGGGTAGGATCGGCCTCCGCGTTGGCCCGATAATAGGCGGACACGCCGGCCCGGCGGTCGCGTACCAGCTCGGCTTCCTTGAGCTTGGCCAGGTGGGTGGACACGCGTGGCTGGGCCAGGTGCAGCACGGAGGCCAGTTCGGCCACGGTCAACTCCTCGCGATCCAGCAGGGCGAGCAAGCGGACCCGCGTGGGGTCGGCCAGCAGGCGAAGCACGGTGGAGGCCGTCGACAAATCCATGCCGAATCCTTTTATCGCGATAGAGAGATACATAAGGATGGGGCCGCGCCGCGCCAGCGTCAAGGCCGATGTTGCAGTGCATGGAGGCATTGGCTCGAACGGCCGTTAGAATGGGCGGCTTGTCTCTACCCCAAGACTTGCCGACCTTCAGGGCCGGCCCGAGGAATGCTCATGGATTTCCGTTTTACCGACGACCAACTGTCGATCCAGTCCATCGCGCGCGACTTCGCCCAGAAGCGCATCGTCCCTGTCGCCGCCGAACACGACGCGAAGGGTGAATTCCCGCTGGAAAACATCCAGGAAATGGGTCAGCTGGGCCTGATGGGCATCGAAGTGCCTGAAGAGTACGGCGGCGCGGGCATGGATCCGGTGGCCTACGTGCTGGCCATGGTCGAGATCGCCGCGGCCGATGCCGCCACCTCGACCATCATGTCGGTGAACAACTCGTTGTTCTGCAACGGCATCCTGAAGAACGGTACCGAAGAGCAGAAGCAGAAGTACGTGCGCGCCATCGCTTCGGGCGAAGCCATCGGCGCCTACGCGCTCACCGAGCCGCAATCGGGCTCCGACGCCTCGAACATGCACACCCGCGCCGTGAAGAACGCCGAGGGTGACTGGGTGATCAACGGCAAGAAGAGCTGGATCACCTCCGGCCCGGTCGCCCGCTACATCGTTCTGTTCGCCGTGACCACGCCGGGGATGGGTGCCCGTGGGGTGTCGGCCTTCATCATCGACACCAAGCGCCCGGGCTTCATGGCCGGCAAGACCGAGCCGAAGCTCGGTATCCGCGCCTCGGCCACCTGCGAAATCGAGTTCCATGACTACGTGTGCCCGGCGGACGACATGCTTGGCGCCGAAGGCAAGGGTTTCGGTATCGCCATGGGCGTGCTGGACGCCGGCCGTATCGGTATTGCCTCGCAGGCCATCGGCATCGCCCGCGCCGCGTACGAAGCCACCCTGGTCTGGTCGCGCGATCGCAAGGCCTTCGGCCACCCGATCGGCACCTTCCAGATGACCCAGTCGAAGATCGCCGACATGAAGTGCAAGCTGGATTCGGCGCTGCTGCTGACCCTGCGTGCGGCATGGACCAAGGCTCAGGTCGAGAAGACCGGCGGGCGTTTCGGCACTGAAGCCTCCATGGCCAAGCTGGTCGCCTCGGAAGCTGCGATGTGGATCACCCATCAGGCCGTGCAGATTCACGGCGGCATGGGTTATTCGAAGGAAATGCCGCTGGAGCGTTACTTCCGTGACGCCAAGATCACCGAGATCTACGAGGGTACGAGCGAGATCCAGCGTCTGGTGATTGCGCGTGCGGAGACGGGGTTGCGCTGAGGCACGTTTTCGGCAAGATAAAGAGAAAGGCCTCGAAGCGTTCGGGGCTTTTTTTTGATGCTGCGCAGATTTCTATAGCGAGTTCCTAAGTATTTGCGATGTCTTTCGCATTTATTCCATCGCAAGATCTTGCCAGATTGACGATTATCTCTGTAGCTGGGAAGACTCGGTTGAAGAAGGGTCGACAGTCTGCAACAGGGGCACACAGGATGTGGTTCAAATCGAGTATCGGTCTACTTGCAAGACGGCGGACCAGCGTTTTGTGTTCGGCTATTTCGGTGCTTCTGTGCCTTGTGGCTCCAGTGGCTCATTCGGCATGCCACTCCTTTACGGCGATTGACGTTCCTGCAAGCAAGCCCGTTGTGTATCAAGGCTCCGTCGGCGATCAGAAGGTTCGTATAGCACTTTGGGTCAGTGGCGGCAGACGAGCAGAAGGTTTCGGCGGCTACGCAGCCAGCGAAGACCAGGTTGGCCTGGATGGCACCTTCGCGAAGGATGACGACTCACTCGTCCTGAGGGAAACCGACTCAGCGGGGAAAAGTGAAGGCACATTCAAACTGAAGTTCGACGTTCCTGTTGGCCTCTACGACGACGGTCGTGACCTCGCGGCGTACGACTGCTCGTACCTCGTCGGTACATGGGTGGGCAGGGGTGATCGAAACCCTCGTGTCGTCATCCTTAACCGGGACGCTCGGCTCAATGAAGCCTATAAGGCCGAGCGGGAACTCAACGAGCGTGCGGCATTCCTGATGCAAGCGGCGATTCTACGCGGGCGATCCCAGGATCTGGAGCCTCTTCTTGCGTACCCAGTATCTACGCAAGGAATAACCCGAGGTGGTCAATCGTGGGATGACGCGAGTGACCTCAAGCGTGATTTCAAGGCGCTCGTCTCTGCGAAGAGAGGCGATGCTACCAGCGCTGTAGCTCATGCGCTCCTATCCGGTCCCGCAAGCACCTACTTCTGGGATGGTTCTGTGTGTCTGTCGCACGGACGAATCACACAAATTTGTAGGTCAGGCTGCAAGGGCGGATGCCCGTAAGCTTCAGCAGTATCGTCGCTGACGCTGTCCGGTCGTTGCAGATTGACACCTATATAAGGACGTCTAAATGACCGCGTATAACCTCACTGTAAGCGACAGCCTCTCGGGAACCCAGCAAGGTGTAACCAATGTGGGTTGGCATCAGAGCTCAGGTGACGCTGCCATAACGTCATACACCTACGATCTGTGCAACTTGATTTGGTCAGTCGAGACTAGGTCGTAGGCGGGGAATAGGTCTAAAGAACCGTACACTCTAGAGTTAGAGCCGAGGGTCGTGGACGGGCACGCGACTGTAGGTATCGGCAACGATCTTAGATGCGAAGATCACGGAGATATACGAGGGTACGAGCGAGATTCAGCGTCTGGTGATTGCGCGTGCGGAGACGGGGTTGCGCTGAGGCGCGTCTAGCTACCTCTGGCTAATCACACGAAAACCCCGGCATTGCCGGGGTTTTTTTTGTGGATTAAGCGGCGGCGAAGGCGAGTTTCCGGGCTTCCGGCATGAGCGCTTCGAGACTGGGACCGTTGCCGGTTATCAGCGTCAGCGCATAGGGTGCCATCTCAGGCATGTCGCTCAAGTTGATGTAGTTATCTTCCATGGCGGCGACTCTTGCGATCAATGTCGGAAGCAGGCGTTCAATGCTGTCGAATGGGCCGCCGGCGTGCTCACGATCTCGTGCTTCAGCCATCAGGCGTCCCAACAAGTTGCCAGGTCCCAGCCTCATCCAGAGGGCGTCCGGAGGGGTTTCGGGAATGTCGCTGCAGTCAATGGCGCGGCCATCGAGTGCTTTGAGTTCAGCAATTTGCTCCGGTGTGGGCGGTGCGTCAGGATCGAACGTGTAGGTAACGATCGTTCCAGTATCTAATGAATTCATGGCGGATAGCCTCTCGGGCAGAAATAAGACGTATGTTCTGACCGCGCCAGGTATATACGACGAACAGTAGTTTCCCCGGGGTCAGGGCGGCGATGTGAAGTCGTTCTTCGCCATTGAGTTCGCAGTGGCGAAGAACGGTGTAGTAGGGGTCAGAGAACGCCAGGCAGGCGGTTTCAAAGGAAACGCCGTGTTTGGATTTATTCGAACGAGCTTTTGCCTCGTGCCACTCTAAGCTCAGGGCCATGGCTGACCCCGCACGAACATGGAACTACGTTCGATGGGTTTGTGGGAATAGAAGGATTCTGAATTTTCTTCCACGGTGGGATCCGTTCATTCGGATCACCAAGGGTCGATTTAGTCGCTCGTGCGTTATGTCGGGCGGAAGAGGTGGGGAGGGTAGGTGGCTTCTTTTGAGTTGTGAGGGGCCGGGGCGGAGAGCATCGCCGATGAATCGGCTCCTACAACAAGCAAAAAAAACGAGCAAAAAAGAAGCCCGGCTTTCGCCGGGCTCTTTCGTTCTCGATGTAACGTTTTTACGTTCGATCCGTTCCGCGATGCGAGTCCGAATCGAAGGCCCTCACATCACCGACGTTCGGCGCGTGCGGCTCGAGGTTGGTCGGACCACCATCGTGCGGACCGTTGCCACCACCGCCGTGCGGATCGTTGTCGTCATCGTGACCGACGTGCGGCATCGTGTGCGAGACCTCGTCCAGCTTGTCGCCCAGCATGCGGCGAACGCTGACGTAGAACACCGGAATCAGCAGCAGGCCGAGGAAGGTGGCGAAGAGCATGCCGCCGATGACGCCGGTACCGATCGAGTGGCGGGAGTTCGCACCTGCACCCGTGGAGATCACCAGGGGGAACACGCCGAGGATGAAGGCCAGCGAGGTCATCAGGATGGGGCGCAGTCGCAGGCGGGCTGCCTCGACCACACCGTCGCGCAGGGTCTTGCCTTCCTGCTGCTTCTCCACCGCGAACTCGACGATCAGGATGGCGTTCTTCGCTGCCAGGCCGATGACCGTGATCATGCCGATCTTGAAGTAGATATCGTTCGGCAGGCCACGCAGCATCGAGGCGACGACCGTACCGAGGATGCCGAGCGGCACCACCAGCAGGACGGCGACCGGGATGGACCAGCTCTCGTACAGCGCGGCAAGGCAGAGGAACACGATCACGATCGACAGCGCCAGCAGCATCGTCGACGAGTTGCCGGAGAGGATTTCCTGGTATGACTGGCCTGTCCAGTCATAACCGAAGCCCTTCGGCAGCTTGTCGTTCACGATGCCTTCGACGACACCCATCGCCTGGCCGGTGGAGAACCCGGGGGCCTCGTTACCGACGATTTCCACGGCCGAGTAACCGTTGTAGCGGTTGAGCGTCGGTGCGGCCATCGTCCAGTTCGAATGCACCACGGTAGACAGCGGGATCATCGAGCTGTCGGTAGTGGTGGACGCGCTGGCAACGGAGGAGCCCGTCGTGGCCGATGTCGAGCTAGAGGTAGACGACGCCAGGGTGCTGGGCGTGAAGATGTGTGCGAAGGCATCCGTACCCATGCGGTACGGCGCATCCGCCTGCAGCATCACGCGCTTCACGCGACCGCCGTACTGGAAGTCGTTGATGTACACCGGGGCCAGCGTGAGCTGGATCGCGGTATAGATATCGCTGACGTTCAGACCCATGGTCTGGGCCTGGGTGCGGTCCACGTTCAACTGCAGCAGCGGTGCATCTTCCAGCGTGTTCGGACGGATGCCTACCAGGGCCTTGTTCTGCGCGGAGGCGCCGAGCAGGGCATTGCGGGCCTGGGTCAGTTCCGCGCGCGACTGGCCGGCACGTGCCTGCAGGTACATGTCGATACCGCCGAACTGCGACAGGCCGCGGATCGTGGGCAGGTTGACCACGAAGATCGTGGCATCACGCACGCCCTGCATCTTGCCGTTCAACTGCTGGATGATCTGGGTGGCCGTGTAGTCACGGGTGTCCCAGTCCTTCAACTTGATGAAGGCCATACCGACGTTTTCACCGGTACCCACGAAGCTGAAGCCGGAGATCGCGAACACGCCCTCGATGGACGGATCCTTGAGAACGATGCCTTTGACGCTGCCCATCACGTGCTCGGTACGAGCGATGCTCGAACCCGGCGGCAACTGCACGATGGCCAGCGCGTAACCCTGGTCTTCGTCGGGGACGAAGCTGGTCGGCAGCCTGGCGAACAGGAAGCCGCAGAGTACGGCGATCAGGACGAACACGATCATCCAGCGCGGGGCGTGACGAATCGCGCCGCTGATATGGCCGGAGTAGGTGTGCTGGACCTTGTCGAACACCTGGTTGAACTTGCGGTAGACGACGTTCTTCCGCTCGCCGTGCGTCGGCTTGAGGATCGTCGCGCAAAGCGCCGGCGTGAACGAGAGGGCGAGGAAGGCCGAGAAGCCCATCGACACCGCGATCGTCAGTGCGAACTGCTTGTAGATGATGCCCGACGCGCCCGGCTGCAGGGCCGAGGGCACGAACACCGCCGCCAGCACCACGGTGATCGCCACGATGGCGCCGGTGATCTGGCCCATCGCCTTACGCGTGGCTGCCGGGGGCGACAGCCCTTCTTCCGACATGATGCGTTCGACGTTCTCGATCACCACGATCGCGTCATCGACCACGATACCGATGGCCAGCACCATGCCGAACAGGGTGAGCTGGTTGATGGTGAAGCCGAGCGGCGACAGACCCAGGAAGGTGCCGAGCAGGGCCACCGGGATGACCAGGGTCGGGATGATCGTGGCGCGGAAGTTCTGCAGGAACAGCAGCATCACCAGGAAGACGAGGATGATCGCCTCGACCAGGGTATGCACCACTTCCGTGATCGAGATCGTCACGAACTGCGTCGTGTCGTACGGGGCGAACCAGGTGACGCCGTCCGGGAAGCTCTTGGCGAGGTCCGTCATCTTGGCGCGGACGGCGTTGGCGACGTCCAGCGCGTTCGCGCCGGGCAGCAGCTGCACACCGAACGAGCCGGTGGGCGTGCCGTTCCACTGGGCGTTGAAGCCGTAGGTCTGCGGCCCGAGCTCGACGCGTGCGACGTCCTTGAGGCGGACCACAGTGCCGTCGTTGTTCGCGCGCAGGATGATGTTGGAGAACTCTTCCGGCGAGGTGAAGCGGCCTTCCGCGGAGACCGTGGCACTGAAGCCCTGGCCGTTGGTGGCCGGATCGGTACCGATGGAGCCGGCGGCGAACTGCACGTTCTGCGTGCTGAGCGCGTCACGCAGGTTCGTGGCCGACAGGCCGTAGCCACGCAGCTTGTCCGGGTTGAGCCAGACGCGCATGCCGTATTCGGCACCCAGCTGGCGCGTGCTGCCCACGCCGGGGATACGGGCGATCTGGTCGAGCACCTGCGAGGAGACGATGTCGGTCAGTCGGTTACCGTCGATCGCCGGATTGTTCGAGGTCAGCGCGACGAACATCAGGAAGTCGGGGTTGGACTTGGCCACCACGACGCCCTGCTGGGTCACTTCCGCGGGCAGGCGAGGCGTCGCGAGCGACACCTTGTTCTGCACCTGGACCTGGGCGATGTCCGGATCCGTACCGGTCTCGAACGTCAGCGTGACGGTCGCCGTGCCGCTGGAGCTGGAGGCGGAGCTGAAGTAGAGCAGGTGATCGATACCGGTCAGCTGCTGCTCGATCACCTGCGTCACGGTCTTTTCGGTCGTATCCGCGCTCGCACCGGGGTAGGTCGCGGTAACGACGACCTGTGGCGGGGCGATGTTCGGGTACGACTCGATACCCATGTTGAGCAGGGAGATCGTGCCGCAAAGGCTGATCAGGATCGCCACGACCCACGCGAAGATGGGGCGGTCGATGAAGAAAGTCGGCATGGGTAACTCCCTTACTGCTTACCGGCGGGGGCGGCCGACGAGGCTGCCTTTGCCGGAGCGGGGGCGCCGGGAGCACCGGCGTCCTGCGTGGCCTTGGCCGGGGACGGGTTCACCGGCGCGTTTTCCTTCGCCTTGGCGAGGCCGTCGACGATGATCTTGTCGCCCGGCTTGAGGCCACCGGTCACGACCCAGTTCCCGCCACTGATGCGGTCGGCGACGATCGTGCGGCGCACGGCGGCCGACGGGATGGTCTTCTCTTCGCCCGTCTGCGGATCCTTTGCCTTCGCCTCGCCGACGACCAGCACATAGGCGCTGCCCGGATCGCGCAGCACGGCCGCCTGGGGAACCAGGTAGACGTTATGCAGGTTGCCCAGGTTGGCCTTGACCGTCACGAACTGGCCTGGGAGCAGGCGTACATCGGGGTTGGCGAGCTGGGCGCGGAGATTCACCGTGCCGGTCTGCGGGTTCACGGTGGCCGACGAGAAGTCGAGCATGCCCTTCTCGCTGTAGTCCGAGCCGTCCGGTAGCTGGATGCTCACCGTGGACTTGTCGGTCGGCGACAGCGTGGCGTCTCCCGAGGCGGCAGCGCGACGCATGGTGTCGAGGTCGGTCACCGACATGCTGAAGTTCACGTACAGCTGGTCGATCTGGTCGACCTGGGTCAGCAGGGTGGTGTCATTCTGGCCGACGAGGGCGCCCTCGGTGACCTGCTGCTGGCCGGCGCGGCCGTCGATCGGTGAGACCACGTCGGTGAAGCCGAGGTTGATCCGGGCCGACTGGACATTGGCCTCGGCCTGCTTCACGGCGGCATCGGCCGTGCGCTGGGCAGCCTCGGCGTTGTCCAGGTCCTGCCGGGACACGTAGTTCTTGCCGATAAGGCCGCGGTTGCGGTCAGCGGTGGCCTTGTTGTTGGCCGCCGTCGCTTTCGCCGAGGCCAGCAGGGCGAGCTGCGAGTTCAGTTCGGCCGTGAGCGGCTGCGGGTCGATCTGGAACAGCTTCTGGCCGGCCTTCACATCCGTGCCTTCGGCATAGAGTCGCTTCAGCAGGATGCCGGGTACGCGGGCGCGTACGTCGGCAGTCCGCAGGGCCGAGATGCGTCCGACCTGATCCTGGATCAGGGGAACGGTCTGCGGCTGGGCGCTGATGATGCCGACCGGGGCCGGGGGCGGCGCCGGTGGTGCTTCCTGCTTGTGGCAGGCGGCAAGCGCGGCGGCGAGGCCGAGGGCCAGCAAGGGGGTGCGCAGGGGCAGGGGATTCATGAGAACTCCGTTCCTATTCCAGGTTTCTTTGTCGTAAGCGCCGTGGCATCCGGGAGGATGTCGTACGCATGCATAAATACAGTTACCGCGTGTCGCGCCCAGTCGTCCTGTGCCTTTTGTCCCCTCGCATGGATGCCGAAGAGGCGGCGATCCCCTTCGAGCCCGTGAAGCATGGAAAGGAACAGTTCCGCGGCGACCTCAGGGTCCTCGCGGCGCATCGTTCCATGGTCCATCGCTTCAGCCATGCAACCGGCCAGCCGGGTCGCGACGGTATCGATCGCGGTCCGGAAAAACGTTCGCGCCGCGGCCGGGAACCGCGGGGCTTCCGCGATGAGCATCCGGCCCAGCGCCACGTGTACCTGGTCTGTCACGTAGGTCTGGTGCGCCCTGGCCAGCGCGATGAGCGTGTTGCTCAGGCCGCGACTTTCCGGGGTGAGGGTGGCGTGCAGGGGTAAGACAAGTTGTTCGACGGCAGCGTGGAACAGGGTGTCCTTATTTTCGAAGTGCGCATACACAGTTTGCTTGGACACGCCCGCCTCGCGTGCCACGGCGCCCATACTGACGCGGTAACCGTCACGCAGGAATAACGCACAAGCCGCCTGGAGCACCCGTTGCTGACGATCGGAAGTCGGCCGGGGATCCAGGTTCGCCATTTCGTATACCTGCTGGACTATACCGTCCAGTTTAGAATCTCCCTCGGACCACCGTCAACGGTCATGAACAACATTCGCGTGCGAATTGTTGCGTTGCACTCCGGCGCGGGTGGGGAACATGCACGCTTCGCCTCGTGGGAGGTTGCGCAATATGTCGCGGCGCACTGAAAAAGCGCCAACGACGAGTACGCGATGGTGTGGCTACATGCCATGGGTGAGAGCTATGCTTTGACGGTTTTCCTCTCTCTCCCCACATCGATATCCGCCCATGAATGCGATTCGCGCCGCAGCAGACGGCCAGTTCCACGCCGTTGTTTTCGATGAACTGAAGAAGATCGGCTACCCCGCAGAGCGCCTCAACGAGGCGCGCTTTTTTATCGAAGCTTTTTTCGAGCGCATCGCGCCGACCGATTACGCGCTGCACGCGCCGGATCGCTGGGCTGCCCTGATCGCCGATCTGCTCACCTTCGCGCGCGAGCGCCAGGCGGGCAAGGCCAAGGTCCGCGTCTATAATCCCGGCGTTTCCGGCAGCCGCGCGGTGATCGAGGTCGTCACCGACGACATGCCCTTCCTGGTCGACACCGTTTCCATGGTGGCCGCCGCGCATGCGGACATTCAGGTCATCATCCACCCGGTCGTGCCGGTGGTCCGCTCCGCTGCCGGTCTGCTTGAAGCCATCGGCTCGGGTGAAAGCAGCGAGTCGATCATGCGTTTTGAGATCGACCGCCTCGATGACACCGAGCTGGATACGGTCAAGGCCAACCTCGAAACTGCCCTTTCTGACGTACGCGAGACGGTGGACGACTGGCGTGCGATGCGCGCCAAAATGAACGAGGTGGCCGACGACCTCGGCAAGCGCTCCCTGCCGTACACGGCGGACGAAGTGCGCGAAGCCACGGAATTCCTGCGCTGGGTCGCCGACAACCACTTCACCTTCATGGGCTACCGCGAGTACGAAGTGGCCCACGGCGAGGGTGATGACGTCCTGAGGACGGTCGAGGGCTCGGGCCTGGGCATCCTGCGCGCGGCGGAGCGTTCGCTCGCACCGCGCTCGCTGCGCACCCTGGTCGCCAGCGAGCTGCCGCGCTCGGGTTCCACCGATGCGATCATCCTGACCAAGACCAATGCGCGCTCGCCGATCCACCGCGCGGGCTACATGGACTACATCGGCGTCCTCAAGTTCGACGAAAAGGGCCGCCCGGTCGCGGAGCAGCGCTTCCTCGGCCTGTTCTCGTCCAATGCCTATATGGCCCACCCGCAGCACGTGCCGCTGGTGCGCGACAAGTGCGAAGCGGTGATGACTCGCTCCGGCCTGAAGCAGGACTCGCATTCGGGCAAGGCGCTGCGCCATATCCTCGATACCCTGCCGCGCGACGAACTCTTCCAGTGCAGCACCGACGAACTCTACGCCCTGGCCATCGGCCTGCTCGAGCTCGCCCAGCGCACGCGCACGCGCCTGTTCATCCGCCGCGACAGTTACGGTCGTTTCTTCTCCTGCCTGGTGTTCATTCCGCGCGACCGCTTCAATACGGCCGTGCGCGAGCGCGTGGAAGGCGTCCTGCGTGAAGCCTTCCATGGCGAGCATGTGGATTCCGCGGTGTTGATGGGTGAGGCGGCTCTGGTTCGCCTGCACGTGGTGGTTCGTCCCCGTATCGGCGACCACCCGGTCTACGACGCGGCCTCCATGGAGGCGCAGATCGCCTCGATCGCGCGCAACTGGAACGACGAGCTGCGCGACCGCCTGATCGAAACCGCCGGCGAACAGCAGGGCATCATCCTGGCCAATCGCTACGGCAAGGCGTTGCCTGCCGGATACGTGGACGAAGTGGCGCCACACGTGGCGGCCGCCGATGTGCGTGCGCTGGCTGGCCTGGATGGCCCCGACGCGATCAGCATGTCGTTCTACCATCCGCTGAACCGTCCGGAAGAACTGCGTTTCAAGGTCTACCGGTCCGGGTCCGATATCGCGCTTTCCGAAGTGCTGCCGCAACTGGAAAACCTCGGCCTGCGCGTGCTTACCGAGCACATGTATGAGCTGAAGCTCGCCGACAGCGCGCTGTTCATCCAGGACTTCGAAGTGCAGCCGGTCGACCGTCTCGCCTTCGATGTCGAGCAGGTTGGCTCGATCTTCGAGGATGCCTTCGAGCAGATCTGGCGCGGCAATGCCGAGAATGACGGCTTCAACCGTCTTGTCCTCGGTGCCAAGCTCGGCTGGCGCCAGGTGGCTATCCTGCGCAGCTACACCAAGTACCTGCTGCAGACCGGCGTCGCCTTCTCGCAGGCGTACATGGAAGATGCACTCAATCACTACCCGGCTATCGCTGGCCTGATCGTCGAGCTGTTCAACGCACGCTTCGACCCACGCCGCGAAAGCCTCGACCCCGCCGAGCGCGAGCGCGCGGAAAGTCTGCTTTCGCACGAGATGCATGCGCTCATCGGCCCGGAAACGCTGGCCACGCAGCCGGGCCTGATCGGCAATCTCGTTTCGTCGCTCGGCCGTCCGCGCGCCGAGCAGGCCACGGCGGTCGAAGAAGCCCTCAACGCGCTGCTGGATAACGTTTCCAGCCTCGACGAAGACCGCATCCTGCGCAGCTTCATCTCGCTGATCCACGCTACCCTGCGCACGAACTTCTTCCAGCTGTGGGACGGCGCGTACCGTCCGTACCTGAGCTTCAAGTTCGATTCGCACCAGGTGCCCGAGCTGGCCAAGCCGGTGCCGTTCCGCGAAATCTTCGTCTATGCACCGCGCGTGGAAGGCATTCACCTGCGCTTCGGCTCCGTCGCACGGGGTGGCCTGCGCTGGTCCGATCGCCGCGAGGATTTCCGTACGGAAGTCCTTGGCCTGGTCAAGGCGCAGATGGTGAAGAACACGGTCATCGTGCCGGTCGGCTCGAAGGGCGGCTTCTTCGTGAAGCGTCCGCCCGTGGGTGGCGATCGCGATGCGCAGCTGGCCGAGGGTATCGCCTGCTACCGCATGTTCATCAACGGCCTGCTCGACATCACCGACAACCTGGTCGAGGGCAAGGTGGTTCCGCCGCACGACGTGATTCGTCACGACAACGACGACCCCTACCTGGTGGTCGCCGCGGACAAGGGCACGGCGACGTTCTCCGATATCGCCAACGCGATCTCGACCGAGCACGGTTTCTGGCTCGACGACGCCTTCGCCTCCGGCGGTTCGAACGGCTACGACCACAAAGGCATGGGCATTACGGCCAAGGGTGCCTGGGAGTCGGTCAAGCGCCACTTCCGCGCGCTGGGCCGCGATTGCCAGACCGAAGACTTCACCGTGGTCGGCGTGGGTGACATGTCGGGCGATGTGTTCGGCAATGGCATGCTGTTGTCGGAGAAAATCCGCCTGTTCGCCGCGTTCGATCACCGCCACATCTTCCTCGACCCGAATCCGGACGCGGCGAAGTCCTTCGTCGAGCGCCAGCGCATGTTCGCGCTGCCGCGCTCCTCGTGGGACGACTACGACAAGTCGCTGATCTCGGCAGGTGGCGGCGTGTATCCGCGCAGCGCCAAGTCGGTGCCGGTGTCGCCGGAAATCAAGGCTGTCCTCGGCATTCGTAGCGACGCCACGCACATGGCGCCGACCGATCTGCTTTCGGCGATCCTGAAGGCGCCGGTGGACCTGCTCTGGAACGGCGGCATCGGCACCTACGTCAAGGCCACCAGTGAAACGCATGCCGACGTGGGCGACCGCGCGAACAATGCGCTGCGCGTGAACGGCAACGAGCTGCGCTGCAAGGTGGTAGGCGAGGGCGGCAACCTGGGCATGACCCAGAAGGGTCGCATCGAGGCCGGCCAGGCGGGTGTGCTGCTCAACACCGACTTCATCGACAACTCCGCGGGTGTGGATACCTCCGATCACGAGGTGAACATCAAGATCCTGCTCAACGACGCCGTGCAGCGTGGTGAGCTCACCTTCGAAGGCCGCAACAAGCAGCTTGCCGAGATGACGGACGAAGTCGGTCGCCTCGTGCTGTGGGACAACTACCGTCAGAACCAGGCCATCACCGTGATGGAACACCAGTCGGTGCGTCGCCTGGGCTCGATGGCCCACTTCATCAGCACGCTGGAAGCCGAGGGCATGCTCGACCGTGCGGTCGAATCCTTGCCGACGGCTGCCGAGCTCACCGAGCGCAAGCTCCGTGGGCAGGGCCTGACGCGTCCGGAACTGTCGGTGCTGCTGTCGTACGACAAGATTCGCCTGTTCCAGCAGCTGCTGGATTCCGACGTGCCGGAAGATCCGTACCTCTCGCGTGAGCTGGTGCGTTACTTCCCCGTGCCGCTGCACGAGAAGTACGCCGAGCACATGCAGCGCCATCGCCTGAAGCGCGAGATCATCGCCACCGCGGTGACCAACTCGACGATCAACCGCATGGGCGCCACGTTCATGATGCGCATGCAGGAAGACACCGGCCACGGCCCGGCGTCCATTGCCAAGGCGTACACCGCCGCACGCGAGATCCTCGATGCCCGTGAACTGTGGGCCGAAATCGAAGCGCTCGACGGTACGGTCGCCGAGGACACCCAGATCGACGCGATCCTGCAGATCTGGTCGCTGTTGCGCCACCTGACCCGCTGGCTGCTCAATCGTCCGGGCGGCACGCTGGACATCGCGGCCAACGTCGACCGCTATGCCAGCGAAGTGAGCGTGCTGCGTCAGGCCTTGCCTGAGGGCCTTACCAATACCGGCCGGGGCGATTTCGCCGCGAGCCAGGAGAAGTGGGAAGGCCTGGGCGTGCCGGACACACTGGCTGTTCGCCTGGCGCGCGTGTCGGTGCTGCGTCCGGCACTGGACATGGTCGAAGTGTCCAAGCAGAGCGGCAAGGACATCGCTACGGTAGCCAAGGTGTTCTACGAACTGGCCGAAGCCCTCGACCTCGAGTGGCTGCGTGGCCAGATCGAAGCGCTCAACGTGGAAGGCGCATGGCACGCACAAGCGCGCGGTTCATTGCTGGACGAGCTCAACGCCCAGCATCGTGCCCTTGCCCTGCAGGTGATCTCGGTCGCCGGTGATCGCACGGATGTCAGCCCGGTCCAGGCCTGGTTGCAGCGTGACGATGCCACGCTCAAGTACACCCGCGCGATGCTTGCGGAAATCCTCACCCAGAACGCGGACTACCCGATCGCCTCGGTCGCCGTCCGTCGCCTGGCCCAGCTGGCGCAGATCCCGGTCTGACCCTGTGGTGTCGCGTTCCACCCATCGCCGCTGAAGCGGCTCCTACAGCAG
>NZ_JAAVUW010000005.1 GCF_018449605.1 Luteibacter sp. dw_328
GATCTGCCGAACGACCAGAAGCATCAGCTGCGCATCTACGGTACTTACGCGCCGAACGATGAGTGGGCGTTCTCGACCGTTACCCGTATCGCCTCGGGCTACCCGGTCAGCTGCATCGGTACCCGCCCGGACTCCGTCGGTGGCGATCCGTACCAGTATGGCGCCGCTTACTTCTACTGCAATGGCCAGCCCGCCCCGCGCGGCAGCTTCGGCCGGACACCGTGGACGTACAACGTGGACCTGAGCGTCGCCTGGAAGCCGGCCTTCGCCGACCACAAGCTCACGCTTTCGGCCGACGCATTCAACGCATTGGGTAAGCAGCGCGTTACCCAGTACTACGAGTACGGCGAAACCGACAGCGGCACGCCGGATCCGCAATACAAGCGTGCCCGTTCGTTCTCCGATCCGCGCACCATCCGCCTCGGAGCTCGCTACGACTTCACGCTGTAACGAAAACGCTTAGCTATATCGCATAACAACAACAGCAAAGCATTTCCCCGGATATTGGCCGCTCTAGATGGAGCGGCCTTTTTTTTTGCATCATGTGGGAGCCGCTTCAGCGGCGATGGGCGCTTACCGGAACATGGGCCGCTGCCGCGGGTTCGCCGATGAATCGGCTCCTACCGTGCTGCGATGGTCTGCTGCTTCCGGAGATAGGGTGCGCAGACGAAGATCGCTACACCCGTCAGCATCACCGCCGCCCCGATCCACACACCCGTTGCGAAGTGCTCATCGAAGGCGAGATAAGAAGTGACGATGCCCGATACCGGCACGATCAGCGACAGCGGCGCGACACTGGCCGCGGGATACTTCTTCATCAGGTTATTCCAGACCATATAGCCGAACACCGTGGTGACATACGCCTGGAAAAGCACCGAACCGATCGCTGCCCATGACACGCCGTGCGACAGCGCGACGAACGGCGCCGCCCCCTCGCTCACGTAGGTCAGCACGAACAATACGGGCGCTGAGAACACACTCGACCACGCCACGAAGGCCATCATGTCTTTCGGCTTGTGCCGTTTCACGATGAGATTGCAGACGCTCCAGCTGACGGCCGCGAGTAACACGAGCACGACACCGAGCGTCGTCGATGTTCCGCTCGTGGCATGTATGACCACCAGCAATCCGGCGGCGGCAACAAGCATGCCCACCAGCTGCGGCGCACGCATCCGTTCACGCAGTACCACGGCGCTCAAGATTACGGTGAAGAACGCGCTGAACTGCAGCACCAGCGATGACAGTCCGGGCGACATGCCCTTGGACATCGCCAGATTCACGACCCACCACAGGCCGACGCCGAAGAGCAGGCCATACGCTGCGAGGGAGGGAAGCGGCACATCGCGCGGCCGCGGCAGGAACAGGATCAGCGGGAATGCCGTGAAGGCGAACCGTAACCCGGTGAGCAGAAAAGGATCGAGGTCACGCAAGCCGACCTCGATCACCGAGAAGTTACTGCCCCAGATGAGGGTGACGACGATGCCTAGAATGAGATCACGTGGTTTCATTTACTTCCTTGTCTGATGAGACGAGGCCAGCACCCATCGCCGCTGAAGCGGCTCCTACAGAATGCGCGAGTTACCCTACTTTCTCAGTCGGCGGAATCGTCTTCGAACCGTAGGTGCTTCACGCTCCGGCCATGGCGCCGCACTAGCTTCAGTGCCTCGATGCCTACCTTGATATGCCGCTCGACATAGTTGGCGGTGACGACCGCATCACTGCTTTCAGTTTTCACGCCCTCGGGAATCATGGGCTGGTCGGAGACCAGGAGCAGGGCGCCGCAGGGAATGTGGTTGGCGAAGCCCGCGGCGAAGATCGTCGCCGTTTCCATGTCGATGGCCATGCTGCGCGTGCGACGCAGGTAGTCCTTGAAGGCTTCGTCGTGTTCCCAGACCCGGCGATTGGTCGTGTAGACCGTGCCTGTCCAGTAGTCATGGCCAAGGTCGCGAATCATCGTCGACACGGCACGCTGGAGCTGGAAGGCCGGGAGGGCCGGCACCTCGGGAAGCAGGTAGTCGTTCGAGGTGCCCTCACCGCGGATCGCTGCGATGGGCAGGATCAGGTCGCCGATTGAGTTTTTTCTCTTCAGGCCGCCGCACTTGCCGAGGAAGAGGACGGCCTCCGGCGCGATGACACTGAGCAGATCCATCACCGTGGCAGCGTTGGGGCTACCCATGCCGAAGTTGATCAGGGTGATGCCGTCGGCCGTGGCGTTAGGCATGGGACGGTCGCGGCCCCGCACTTCCACGCCATGGTCGAGGGCGAAGCGTTCGACGTAATGGCCGAAGTTGGTCAGCAGGATGTGCTGGCCGAAGGCCTCCAGGGGGGTGCCCGTATAGCGGGGCAGCCAGTTGGAGACGATCTCGTTCTTGGTTTTCATGGGGAGCCCGGTTGCGCAAGCGCCGGCGGAGGCGGAGGGCTGCCTTCACGGACCGACGGCGCGGTTACCGGCGACGCCACGCCGGCGGAGTGCCAAATTCATTCGGGCAAGTGTAGCATCCGGCCCAAGCGGGGCGAGATGGAACGCAGCGGGCGTTTCGGGTGCCGCTGGGCCAAAGGCCTTCGACGGGGGTAGTACCCGATGCGAATCGGTGTAGCGATTGATGCGGCCTGTGACGTGCCGCAGGATTTCCTGGAACGCAACGGCATCGCCGTGATGCCGATTACCGTGAAGGTCGACGGCCAGAAGTTCAAGGACGACCGTGACCCGGTCGAGATCCAGCGTTTCCGCGACCAGAAGCTCGGCAGCAAGAGCCACTCGGGCGAAACCGAGCCCAGTTCGGTCGAGGACGTGCAGAACCTGTTCCTGGACCGCCTGGTCAAGGATTACGACTGCGTCGTTTGCCTGACCATCATGGCCACGCGCAGTCCGATCCACGACAACGTGATCAAGGCCAGTTTCGCCATCCTGAAGAACTACCGCCCTATCCGCGAGGCGGCGGGGATCACCGGACCGTTCCTGATGCGAGTGGTCGATACGCGCAACATCTTCGCCGGCTCCGGCCCGGTGGTGGCCGAAGCCGTGCGCATGATCCAGTCCGGCAAGTCGCCGGCCGAGGTACGCGAACGGGTGGCGCACATCGCCGACTGCTCCTACGGCTACATGCTGCCCCGCGATCTCAACTACCTTCGTTCCCGAGCCCGCAGCAAGGGTGACCGCAGCGTCAGCTTCATGAGTTCCATGCTGGGCACCGCCCTGGACATCAAGCCGATCCTGCGCGCCCATCGCGGCGAGACCGGCCCGGTCGGCAAGGTGCGCGGCTTCGACCACGGCGCCCAGGTGCTGTTCGACTATGCGTCCAAGCGCGTCCAGGCCGGGCTGCTCGTGCCCTCGCTGTCGCTGAGCTACGGCGGCGACCTCGAGGAGATGCGCGCGTTGACGGGTTACCACGCCCTCACGCGCGTCTGCGGCGATGCCGGCGTCGAGATCCTGGAAAGCCCGATGAGCATCACCGGCATGGTCAACGTCGGCGAAGGCGCCATGACCCTCGGGTTTGCGTCCGAAGACCACGTCGCGGACTTCTGAGCATGCGTTGCACGGTGTACGCGCTCGCCGCCCTGGCCTTCGCGGCCACGAGTGGCGTGAGCGCGGAGACCGTCTACAAGTGCCTGGCTGGCGGGCAGACGATCTACCAGCAGACGCCGTGCGCGAAAAGCCAGCGGCAGGAGACACTCCAACTGGAGGACTCCGCGCCGGCCAGTGGCCAGGTCGCGCCGATGCCCGACGCGCCTCGGCGAGACGATGCAACTTCAGATCCTCCGCCACCTCAATCCCAGCCGTTGCCGCCTCCGCCGCGGATGTTCGGCTGCATCCGTGCAACGGACGGCAAACCGTACACCAGCGCGGATGGCAATCCGCAGCCCTACCTCGCGCCCCTCGGTGTGCTCGGTGTCGCTGGCGGGTCACTGTCCGATACCTACGGTAACCCCAACTCCGCCGTGGCCTCGGCCCCGGAGCTCAACCGCGGCAAGGGCAATGTCGGCGCCATCGCGACGAGCAACTACGTCTGGGTGCAGGACCAGTGTCGGGAACTCAGCCCCGCGGAAACCTGCCAGGCATTGCGCAGCGAGTCGGAAGCGACGCAACGGCAGATCCGCAACGCGTTCAAGAGTGACCGTCCACCGCTGGACGCGAAGGACGCACGCCTTCGCAGCCAGTTGCAGTCGTGCCCTTGAGGCGACGCCCCGTCACGCCTCGACGGGGCGATGCTTTACGAAGCGGCGCGAGTCCGTACCGTAGCCCAGCGATTCGTAGAACCGATGCGCCTCGGGGCGGTGGTTTCCGCTGGTCAGGTCCACTCGTGCCGCGCCGGATGCCCAGCTCCATTGTTCTGCCGCGACCATGAGTGCCGTGCCGATACCTTGACGCTGGTGGCCGTCACGAATGGACAGCGCCGTGACGCGTGCGAGGTGCCCCGGCGCGTGGAAGAGTGGCGTGATGTGAACACTGACGACACCGACGATGAGCACCCCATGGCACGCGACGAGAACGGCATCGGACTGTTCGCCGAATGCCGCCAGCTTTGCCCGGACCAGGTCGGCCGAGGCGCCATAGCCGAGCGACTGCAGGCAGATCGCGACCTGGTTTGCATCGGCCATTTCCGCCCGACGAATGCGCAAGGACATCGTTTCATCGTTCATTATCGACTCCCCGTAGACCTTCGTAACGATGCCCGCATCGTCTGGCGTTGTCCGGGCGGGACCGTGACAAACGCCGGTCAGAATCCGTAACGAAGAAAACCACCGTCCACGGCGACGATCTCACCGGTGACATAGCTCGACGCCGGCATGCAGAGGAAGGCCACGGCGCCCGCCACTTCCTCGGGCTCACCGATGCGTCCCATCGGCGTGCGGTCGAGCACCTCTTCGAGATACTCCGCGTTGGCGAGCGCCGGCTCACTGCGCTGCGTGCGGATGTACCACGGCGCGACGGCGTTGACGCGAATGCCGTCTTCCGCCCATTCCACGGCAAGGTTGCGCGTCAGCTGGTGCAACGCGGCCTTCGTCATGCCGTACGGAGACCCGGTACGCACATGCGTGATGCCGGAGACCGAGCCGATGTTTACGATGGCCGCATTCGCATGCTGCACCAGGTGGGGATACGCCGAGCGGCACATCTCGTACGCCGAGAAGACATTGAGTTCGAAGAGTTGCCGGTATTCCTCCGGTTCGTAGTCGAGCGTGGCGCGCGGTGTGTTGCCTCCGACGTTATTCACCAGGATGGAAAGATTCACCTCCAGGTCGGCTACCCAGTCGAACACGGCAAGCCGGTCTTCCTCGTCGGCCAGGTCGGCGGCCATGGCGAGAATCTCGACATCGGGGCACTCCTCGGCGAGTTCGTCGCGCACTTCCTCCAGTTGAAGCTCGTCGCGGGCCACTAGCAACACGTCGGCACCGAGAACAGCGAGCTCACGCGCGCAGGCGTAACCGATGCCCTTGCTGGCTCCGGTCACAAGGGCAGTACGCCCGTCGAGGCGCCAGCTACTGAGTCGTGGGTGCATGAGTGGTCTCCGTCTATGAGCGAATCGTACCGCGTGCCTGCCTTGCGACGAAGGGTTGAGCGCAACACGCCCTTACGACAGGATGGACCGATGAACGATCACGACACCCTGCTTTCCATCGACCGTGCCACGGTGTTGCGTGAAGACCGGAGGCTGCTCGACGCCCTCTCGCTGTCGATCGCACCCGGTCAGCACACAGCCATCCTGGGCCCGAACGGCTCGGGCAAATCCACCCTGGTCAAGCTGGTCGAACGACGGTTGTATCCGATTGTCCATGCGGACGGCTCGCCGGTCGTCCGTGTGTTCGGGCGCGACCGCTGGAGCGTGGCCGAACTGCGCTCCCTGCTCGGCGTGGTGTCGTCCGACCTGCGCCGCGAGTTCGAAGCCAGCAACGAACAAGCCTTGAATGCCGTGCTTTCCGGATTCTTCGCGTCCATGACGCTCTGCCTCGACCATATCGTGGACGAGGCCATGCGCCACCGTGCCGCCGAGGCACTGGCACGCGTCGGTGCGGTGCACCTCGCCGAACGGGATGTGTCGACGCTGTCCACCGGCGAAGCCCGAAGGGTGCTGATTGCCCGGGCGCTAGTTCATCGCCCGCGTGCGTTGCTCCTGGACGAGCCCTGCGCCGGACTCGATCCGGGTACCCGGCGCCGCTTCCTCGACCTGCTCAGCGAACTGGCGCGCGAGGGCACCACCTTGCTGCTGGTGACCCATCACGTGGAGGAAATCGTGCCGGAGATCGGTCACGTGGTGATGTTGCGAGAGGGCCGCCTCTTCGACCAGGGCCCAAAGGAACGCCTGCTCGCCGACGACCGCCTCTCGGAACTCTTCGGGTGGGAGATGGAAGTGGAACGGGGCAACGGTTTCTACGGTGCGCGATTGCGCTGACCGGCAACGCGAGAGAGACTCGGTATGTCTCTTAAGGCTGACCTGCCATGACCCGCACCCTTTTGCTGCTCACGCTCCTCCTCGCCTGTGCTGCCTGTTCAAAACCGGCGGCACCGACACCACAGCAACCGCCGACGCCGCAGGCCCGCGTTTCGACGCCCTGGGATGCCATGGAGGCGCAGAAGAAGAAAGCGGAGGACGTGCAGAAGACCGTCGACGAACAGGCGAAGAAGCAACGTGAGGCTGTCGATGCGCAGACGCTGTGATGCTCTGTTGCACCCTGCCCGGTAGGAGCCGATTCATCGGCGAAGCTTTTAGCGCGGCGAACAGAAGCAGTAAGCGTAAACGTGCGGCTTGCCCGCCTCGGCCGTGCGGAACAACGCGAACTCCGGTGCAAGGCGCGGCAGCTCGGCGACCCAGCTCGGCAGGCGCAGACCCCACGACAACGCAACGTGCGTTTCCGAGCTGTCGCCGACGTTGGTCAGGAAGCGCTCGAAGGCACCCATCGGCTTCTCGGCGTAGCGCACCGTGAAGTCCTTGCCGAGCTTGGCCTGCTGCGCGGCATCGCGAATGGCATCGTCGAGGCTGCCGAGTTTATCGACCAGGCCGCGATCGAGCGCTTGCTGGCCTGTCCACACGCGACCCTGCGCGATCGCATCGATAGCTGCGAAATCCTTCCCGCGGGCCTTGGCGACATTGCCCACGAAGTCGCGATAACCCTTGTCGATGATGCTCTGGATGAGGATGCTCACCTTCGGATCGAGCGGACGCGTGATATCGAACGCGCCTGCAAGCGGACTCGTGGCGACGCCGTCGCTCTTCACGCCGATCTTGGCCAGCGTATCGGGCACCGTATAGAACATGCCGAAGATGCCGATCGAACCGGTGATGGTGTTCGGCTCCGCATAAATGCGATTGGCATTCATGGAAATCCAGTAACCGCCGCTTGCGGCGACATCGCCCATCGAGACGATCACGGGAATGCCCGCCGCGCGTGTCAGCTCTACTTCACGGCGAATCTGTTCGGCGGCGTAGACTTCGCCGCCCGGCGAATTCACGCGCAGCACCAGTGCACGGGTGCGGCGATCGGCACGCACGGTACGGATCAAAGCGGCCGTGGTATCGCCGCCAATACTGCCCTGCGCCTGCTTGCCGCCGGTGATCTCGCCTTCGGCGACGACCACCGTGACGCCCGGATCGGTCTGCAGCATGTCGGTGGTGGAGAGTCCGCGGTCGGCGAGGTAACCGTCGAGTTCGACCTGTCGGAAGCCCTGGTCCTTCTTGCCGGCGGGCACGCCGCTCTCGCGCAGCATCTGCACGAACTGCTGTTCGGTGGCGATGCCGTCAGCGAGTTTTTCCTGCACGGCCAGATCGGCGAGGCTGCCATGGGCGTCACGCACGCGTTCGGCGAGGTTGTCCACATCGCCGCGCAGCGTGGCCGGCGCGATATGGCGCAGTTTCGCCACTTCGTCGATCCAGGTCGTCCAGAGTCCGCCGAGCCAGTAGGCATCAGCTTCCTTCGACTCAGGCGAGGCGTGATCGAGGATGAATGGCTCGGCCGCACTTTTGAACTGACCGACGCGGAACAGGTGCACTTCAACGCCGAGCTTGTCGAGGAGGTCCTTGTAGAACAGGCGGTAGTTCGCAAGGCCCGTGGCCATCACGCCGCCCTGCGGATCGACGTATAGCTTGTCCGCGTGCGCGGCGAGGTAGTACTGGCCCTGTTCAAGGCTCACGGCCCAGGCGAGCACCGGCTTGCCTGCGGCACGGAAGCGATCCAGAGCCGCTCCCACTTCGCGCAGCGCAGCGAATCCGCCTGCCTGCAGCTTGTCGGTACGCAGCACGATCTGGCTGATCCGGCTGTCTTTCGTGGCGGCATCGATCGCACGCACCAGGTCGCGCACCTGCACCTGCTTCACGCCATCGCCGGACATCCGCGAGATGGCTCGCGAGAGCCCATCGGCGCTGTACTGCTCGACCAGCGCCCCCTCGGGCGCCAGGACCAGCACGGTCTTGTCCTGCACCGCGCTCGTATGGCCACTGACCATAAGCGCGATCAGGAAAACCGCAAGCAGCCCGAAGAAGATCACGTTGATGATGACCAGCCGGGTGATGTTGATGCCCCGACCGAGGCCGCGCAGGAACCGGCCGAAACCGCCTCCGCGCCGCGGCGGCGGAACGGGTTGCGGGCGACCTGGCAGGGGCGGCGGCGTGACGTCGTGACGGTCCGGCATCTAAGCGGGTTCCTCGAAGGTTGTGTCGAGCGTAGCGCGTCGGCGCGGCGGCATCACGTGTGGATTGGCAGGGGCGCGGATCCGGCGTCGTCCGGCCAGCGGCCGGTGGCGCTGCTTCGCCAGAAACGCAGGAAAAGGAGGATGGCAGCCATGCTCAGCCCGGCGATCAGACCCATCCACATGCCACGCGCGCCCAGGTCGTGGGGGAAGGCGAGCCACCAGCCCACCGGTACGCCCACGCCCCAATACGCGAACATGGTGATGCCCATCGGCACCCGTGTGTCCTTCAGCCCACGCAGGGCACCGTTGGAGGCGACCTGGATGCCGTCGGAGAACTGGAAGAAGCCGGCCAGGATCAACAGCTGCGAGGCCATGGCGATCACGGCGGGGTCGTTGGTGTAGAGACTGGCAATGGGGCGGGACAGGAGCAGCATGGTCCCAGAGGAGAGGAATTGGGTGACCAGCACCAGGGCGATGCCCGACATGCCGGCGTAACGCACGCCGGTGATATCGCGTCGGCCCGCGGCGTTGCCGACACGCACGGTGATGGCCATGGACAGGCCCAGCGGAATCATGAAGGCCACGGACGCGACATTGAGCGCCACGTGGTGGCTCGCCGTTACCGTCTCACCGAGGCGGCCGATCATCAGGGCGACGGCGACGAACATGCCCGCTTCCATCAACAGGGTAACCGCCATCGGCAGGCCGATATTGAGCAGCTGGCCAATCTTGCGGAGGTCCGGCTTCGCCATGCGCTGGCGAAGATTGAGGTCACGGTAGTTGCGATGGTTGAAGATGTAGATCGCGAAACCGATCGTCTCCAGCCAGAGCACGATCGCCGTGGCCATGCCGCTGCCCCGCGCGCCCATGACGGGGAAGCCGAGCTTGCCGTACATCAGGACATAGCCCAGCGGCGCCAGAATGAGCAGTCCGCCGAAGCTGAAGTACATCGACGGGCGCGGCATGGATAAGCCCTCGGAAAGACCTCGCAAGGCGAAATAGGTGGTGATCGCTGGCGCCGCGAAGCAGATGGCGTGCAGGAAGGCCGTCACGTCGGCACGCATCGATTCCACCACGCCGAACAGCGCCATCAAGGGCGAGGCATGCCAGACGGCGAACGTCATGAGCGCGCCGAGCACCCAGGCGATATAGAGCGCCTGATGGAAGATCGGGCCAACTTCGCCGCGCCGCCCCGCGCCGTCGAGTTGGGCCACTGTCGGCGGCACGGACATCATCGTGCCGAGGCCGAACACGAGCGCGAGCACCCAGATATTCACACCGGTAACCACTGAAGCCTGCGTATGCGCGCCCTGGTGTCCGGCGAGCACCGCGTCGACGACGTTGGGCGCCATGGCGGAGAGCTGCGCGAAGATCATCGCAAGGGCCAGCCGGACGGTGGCGCCGATCTCGCGACGCGCGCGGGCACGGTCGAAGGACATGGGGGAAAGCACGCAGGGAGGGCCGCCCATTGTAGCCACCTCCCATGCCATCATCCGAATTCGTAAGGGGAAAACACGGGGTTGTAAGGATGAACGAACTGAAGCCGTCGCCCGTCCTGCTGTGCGCGAACTGCACCGCGGCACTCCAGGGCGCCTTCTGTCACGACTGCGGCCAGTCCGTGAAAAGCGTGATCCAGCCGGTATCGCACATGCTCGAGGACGCGGGAGACCTGTTCTTCCATCTCGACGAACGCATCGTGCATACGCTGCCGCCGCTCTACACCAAGCCGGGGTTCCTCACCCTGGAATACTTCTCCGGACGGCGCGTACGGTATATCGCCCCCTTCCGGCTGATGTTCGTGTTCTGCCTGCTCGCCTTCTTCTTCATGCATCTGGCCATCGGCGACTTCAAGGTCGGCGGATCCGAAGGCACGGCACCGCGCGATTCGATCGACGCCTTCGCCAGCGCGAAGACGGCCGAAGAGGTCCACACGCTCTACGACGACCAGATCCACGAGGTGCGTACGGCCCGCAACGACCCCTCGCTACCGGGCGCCGCAAAGGCCGGCCTCGGCGCCGCCGCGGGCCTGATCCGGGAGGCGGCAAACACCCGTCTGGTGGCGCTCAAGGCAACCCCGATCCCCGCTGAGGCGGGCGAATCCGCACCGACTGAAGACCACCCTGGCCGGGGCGAGGCCAGGGTCGAGAAATGGTTCGGCAGCGATTCCAAAATTGATGTTGGCTGGTTTCCGGATGCGCTGAATCACCGGCTCAACGTCGCCTTCGGCCACTTGAAAGCCAATCTCATTCCGATCATGAACAAAGGACCGGGGAAGGATGAAGCGGTCCGTCGCATCCTGGACGGCTTCTTCTCTGTCCTGCCACAGACGATGTTCTTCATGATCCCGGTGTTCGCCCTGATCCTGAAGTTGTTCTATGTGTTCCGCCGACGGCTGTACATGGAGCACCTCATCGTCAGCCTGCATAGCCACGCCTTCATTTTCATCTCGTTGATGGGACTGATCCTGTTGAGCTTCGCGCGGGAGGCCATTGCCCCCCGGCTCGCCCTGGCGGGAACCGCTATCGGCTTCGTGCAGTTCGCCATGTGGGTGTGGATACCGATTTACCTGCTGATGATGCAGAAGCGCGTTTACCGGCAGGGATGGCCCATGACTATCCTGAAGTACTGGTTGATAGGCAGCGCCTATTTCTGGCTGCTCCTGTTCGCGGTGGTCATAGCGGCCATCGTGGGCATGACCCACTAGGATTTTTTCCTACCGCGCAGGCGGTTGTGCACAGGCCCGAAGACCCCTTCGCTTTTGTCAAGGTTTTATAGATGCCAGATGAACGGCGCGGCAGCCTCATTTTTAAGTTATTGAAATGATGGAATATTTCAGTATGGTTAAAATCTACCCAAGGTAAGCCGAAGGGCCCAACCATGCGCCTTGGATGCCCCCCATCCGGAGCTCATCCACAGACTTATCCACAGGTCTTGTGGATAACATGGAAACCCCCTTTGGGGCGGGCACTTACCTTCGATTCCTCTTTTGGGGGATCTCATATCAGCCCAAGCCTATGGCGCACTGGTCAATCATTGACCAGCGAAATCGGCATAGGTCGTTAAACTAGGGGTCGCATGACCGCCGTCTTCCGTGTCGCCTTACCGGTGCCCCTCCTGACCCTGTTCGATTACCTGCCGCCCGAGGCAGGTATCGCGCAGGCGGGATCGCGCGTGCGCGTGCCGTTCGGACGGGGAGAGATGGTCGGCGTGGTGATCGATCCGGCGGCCGAAGCAGCGGTGGGTGTCAAGCGCCTCAAACGCGTGAGCGAGGTCCTCGACGACGCCCCCCTGCTCGATGCCGAACTCCTGGCCACCCTGGCCTGGGCAGCGGACTACTGGGCCGGCGCGCCTGGCGAGGCCTTCGCCAACGCGCTACCCCTGGCGTTGCGTGAGCCGCGGCCCTTGCCGGCGACCGGCCGGGAGGTCTGGGCGCTTACCACCCAGGGCCGCAGCGCCCGCGATGCCCGCAGCCGCAAGGGTGGTTCGGCCGCCTTGCTCGAGGCGCTCGTCGACGGCCCGCGCGCGGCCGACGAACTCGGCTTCGCCCTGCCGGAGTGGCGCGCTGCGGCGCGGCGCCTGGTGGAGGCCGGCCTCGTCGAAAAAATGGAGCTGGAGGAAACGTCGCTACCGGCCAGCCCGGCTCCGGGCCCGGCACTGAGCGAAGAGCAGGCCGCCGCGGTCGCCGCGATGGGCGAAGGATTCGGCCGCTTCCAGCCTTATGTCCTCGACGGCGTCACCGGCAGCGGCAAGACCGAGGTCTATCTCGCCCTGATCGAGCGGGCGTTGGCCGATGGCAAGCAGACCCTGCTGCTGGTGCCGGAGATCGGCCTGGCACCGCAGACGGTGCGGCGCCTGCGCGAACGGCTCGGCGTCACGATCGAGGTACTCCATTCCAATCTCGCCGAAGGCGACCGTGCGCGCGCCTGGCTGCGAGCACGAAACGGTACGGCGAAGGTGGTGCTCGGAACGCGTTCGGCGGTCTTCACACCGCTGCCGCATGCCGGCCTGATCATCGTCGACGAGGAACACGACGCCTCCTATAAGCAGCAGGAAGGCTTTCGTTACCACGCTCGCGACCTGGCCCTCGTCCGCGCCCGCGCCCATGGCGTGCCGGTGGTCCTGGGCTCGGCCACGCCGTCGCTGGAGACACTGGGCAACGTCGAGGCCGGGCGTTACCAGCGGCTGGTCCTGCGCGGCCGCCCCGGTGCCACGCAATCCACTCGCGTGCAGATCGTCGACATGCGGGCGCAGCGACTCGACCATGGCATGTCGCCCACCCTGATGAATGCCGTGGCGGCCTGTGTCGGACGCGGCGAACAGGCGCTGGTGTTCCGCAACCGACGTGGCTACGCCCCCGTACTCCTTTGCTACGACTGCGGCTGGCATGCGGATTGCCCGCGCTGCGACCGGCCCATGACCCTGCATGCCGGACGCCGTCGGCTGATCTGTCACCACTGCGACAACACCATGGCGGTGCCGACCGCCTGTCCGTCGTGCAAGTCGGCCAACATCAGCCCGCAGGGCCAGGGAACCGAGCGCCTTGAAGAGGCGCTCACGGCACGTTTTCCCGAGGTGCCGGTGGTCCGCATCGACCGCGAGACCACCCGCCGGCGCGATGCCTTCGGTGAGATCCTCGACGGCCTGCGCGAAGACAAGCCGGCGATCCTTGTCGGCACGCAGATGCTGGCGAAGGGACATGACCTGCCCAACCTCACCCTGGTGGCCATCGTCGGCGTCGACGAAGGCCTGCACAGCGTGGACTTCCGCGCCGGCGAGCGCCTCGCCCAACTCGTGGTGCAGGTGGCGGGCCGCGCGGGGCGCGCGAGCAAGCCGGGCAGCGTCCTGTTGCAGACACACCATCCCGATCACCCCATGCTGCACTCGTTGCTGCGTGGTGGTTACGCCGCCGTGGCGACCGAACTGCTCGAGGAGCGCCGGCTGCTGGAACTGCCGCCCTTCGCCCACCAGGTGCTGCTTCGCGCCGACGCACTGGGTCGCACCGAGGTCGACGCCTTCCTGGCCCAGGCCCATGCCGCCATCGGACCGCCGGGCGATTTACGAATCGCGGGGCCCATGCCCGCGCCCATGCCCCTGCGTGCCGGTCGCCACCGGGGCCAGCTGCTGGTCGAGGCCGGCTCGCGCGCGCGCCTTCACGCGTTCCTGCGGCCGTGGCAGCACGCGCTCGTGGGCCTGCCCGAGGCACGAAAAGTACGCTGGTCGCTGGATGTCGATCCGATCGATCTGTACTGACAGAACGCCGCATTGCTGAACCGAAACCTTTGGATGCCTACACGCCGGGGGCAATCGGCGCGACAATAGAGGTCTCCCAGGTAACGGAAACCCCAACGTGACCACTCAGCTCGAGCAACTGCGCAAGATCACCACCGTCGTAGCCGACACCGGCGACATCTCGGCCATCGCCAAGTACAAGCCGGAAGACGCGACCACCAACCCGTCGCTGCTGCTGAAGGCGGCCGGTATCCCGACGTATTCGGGCTACATCGACGAAGCCGTGCAGTGGGCCAAGGGCCAGAGCAACAAGCGCGAGCAGCAGCTGGTCGACGCCAGCGATCGCCTGGCCGTACTGGTCGGCCGCGAGATCCTGAAGATCGTCCCGGGCAAGGTCTCCACCGAGGTGGACGCCCGCCTCTCGTTCGACACGAACGCCTCGATCGACAAGGCCAAGCGCCTGATCGGCTTCTACGACGAACTCGGCATCAAGAAAGAACGCATCCTGATCAAGCTCGCTTCCACGTGGGAAGGCATTCGCGCCGCGGAAAAGCTGCAGAAGGAAGGCATCAACTGCAACCTTACCCTGCTCTTCAGCTTCGAACAGGCCGTGGCCTGCGCCGAAGCCGGCGTGTTCCTCATCTCGCCGTTCGTTGGCCGCATCTTCGACTGGTACGTCGCCAACACCGACAAGAAGACCTACGCACCGGCTGAAGATCCGGGCGTGCAGTCCGTCCGTCGCATCTACGACTGGTACAAGCTGCATGGCTACGAGACCGTCGTCATGGGCGCCAGCTTCCGCAACATCGGCCAGATCCAGGCCCTCGCCGGCTGCGACCGCCTGACGATCGCTCCGGAGCTGCTCAAGGAACTGGACGAGAACACCACCGACCTGCCGGTCGCCCTGAAGGACACCGGCGCCAAGGAAGACAAGCCGGCCAAGCTCGACGAAGCGAAGTTCCGCTGGGGCCACAACGAAAACGCGATGGCCACCGACAAGCTCGGCGAAGGCATCCGCAAGTTCGCGGTCGACCAGCGCAAGCTGGAAGAACTGCTGGGCGCGAAGCTGTAAGTCTCGCTAAACGGTGTCACGAGAAGGGGCCTCACGGCCCCTTTTTTTGTTTGTGCGACCGGCTTTGTGTGGGAGCCGGCTCCCACACCACTTTTTACCTACGGATCTTGAAGCCGAGCAATCGATCGACTGTCTTTCCATAGGGCGGTCGCAGCATCGCCGAGACGTCGAAGCGTGCCTGCCGATACACCGAGCGGGCATGGCTGAAAGTGCGAAAGCCGTCGACGCCGTGATACGCACCCATGCCCGACGGACCGACGCCGCCGAAAGGCAGGTCGTCCATCGTCAGGTGCAGAATCGTGTCGTTGATCGTCACGCCGCCGACCACCGTGCGTGCGAGAACACGCTCCTGCTCTTCGTGATCGTTGCCGAAGTAGTAGAGACTCAACGGCCGCTCGTGCGCGTTGATGTGCGAGATGGCGACGTCTATCCCGTCATACGGAATCACCGGCAGGATCGGCCCGAAAATTTCCTCGCGCATCACGTCCATCGTGTCGTTGGCACCGAGCACGACGGTCGGTGCGATACGACGATCGACGAACGTCTCCGCAGCTGATCCGAGCGAACGCACGGTCGCGCCCTTCGACATCGCGTCGTCGAGATAGCCGAGCAGCCGCTCGTGATGACGTGTGTTGACGATGGATGTGTAATCGGGATTGTCGCGCAGCGTCGGAAACATGCCTGTCACTGCGCGCTGCAGCGCGTCGACGAACGCTTCCACGCAATCCTTCGGAACCAGCGCGTAATCGGGTGCGACACACACCTGCCCCGCATTGAGCGTCTTGCCGAACATCAGTCGCTTCGCGGCGAGATCGAGATCCGCGTCGCGGCCGATGATGGCCGGGGACTTGCCGCCCAGTTCCAGCGTGACAGGCACGAGGTTCGCCGCGGCGGCGCGCATGACATGCCGCGCGACCGACGTCGCGCCGGTGAAGATCAGGTGGTCGAACGGCAGTGCGGAGAACTGTTCGCCCACATCGCTGCCACCCGTGATCACGGCGACCTCGCTCTCGTCGAAGCCCTTGGCGATCATCTGCTGCATCAGCGCGGACGATCGTGGCGTGAACTCAGACGGCTTGATCATCGCGCGGTTGCCTGCAGCAAGGATGCCGGCGAGGGGCGAGAAGGTGAGATTGAAAGGAAAGTTCCAGGGCGAAATCAGACCGACCACGCCCTTGGGCTGGTAGTCGACCCAGGCGCGTGCGCCGAGCAAGGCGAGTGCGGCGGGCGTGACCGGACGCGGGTCACGTCGCATCCAGCGGCGCACGTGCTTCTTCGCGTGCTTGAGGGGATCGATGGACGCCGCGACGTCGGTGATCAATGAACCCTGCACGGAGCGATGCCCGAAGTCATCGCGCAGGGCGTCGGCGATGTCTGCCGAGTGATCGACCAGGAGGCCGATGGCGCGATCGAGCCGATCGATACGGACAGCTACCGACGGCGAGCCATCGGTCAGCTGGGCGAGCTTCTGGCGTTCGAGGATGACATGCATGGCGCCGAGTGTACGGCGCCGGGGGTGGCCGTGGCGGGCAGTGCTTTTTTGTAGGAGCCGATTCATCGGCGATTCCTGCGGAGAGGGGCATCGGGAATGACGCGAGCACCCATCGCCGATGAATCGGCTCCTACAACGGCAGCGAGCCTCTACCCCTGGGACCAGCCACCGCCAAGGGCGCGGATCAGCTGGACGCTGGCACGAAGCTGCTGGGTCTCGAGGTCGATCACGCTGCGGCGGGCCGTGAGGGCATCGGTCTGTGCCTGGACCACGTCGAGGTAGCCGACCGCACCGTTACGGTAACGATTCATCGACAGGTCCACCGAACGCTGCGCGGCGTCGGCGGCGGCGCGCTGATCCGTGAGCGCCGTGCCGAGGTCGCGCAGCAGGACGAGGTTGTCCTCCACCTGGGCGAAGGCGTTGAGCACCACGTCCCGATACGTCGCGCCGGCCTCGTCGGTCGCCGCCTTCGCGGCATCCACGACCGCCTTGCGGCGACCGCCATCGAACACGCTCAGCAGCAAGGTCGGGCCAATCGACCAGAAGCGGTTCGGCGCGGTGGCGATGCTGGCCCACGCGCTACTTTGCCAGCCACCCTGGGCGTCCAGCGTGAGCTGCGGAAAATAAGCGGAGCGTGCCACGCCGACACGCGCATTGGCCTCCGCTGTACGCCGTTCCGCGGCCGCGATGTCCGGGCGACGCTGGAGAATCACCGACGGTACGTCGAGCGGAATGGTTGGCACCGTCACCTGTGCGTCGTTCGTGGCGAGGGTAAAGGTCGATGCGGAATCGCCGACGAGCACCGCAATCGCATGCTGGATCAGTGCACGTTGCGCCTGTGCCTGGGTCAACTGTGAACGCGCGTTGGACAGCTGTGTCTGCGCGCGGGCCACGTCCAGACCGGACGAGATCCCGCCCTCGTGCCGCGATTCAGTGAGCTCCAGCGCGCGACTGAACGCGACGATGCTCTCGTTAAGCACCTTTACCTGCCGATCGAGACCGTTGAGCTGGAGATAGCTGTCGGTCAGCTGGGCCTGCAGGCTGAGACGCGCGGAGGCGAGATCCCCCGCCGCGGCCGCCTGCTCGGCGGTGCCGGCGGCGACAGTGTCACGCACGCGACCCCACAGATCGACTTCGTAGTCCGCCTGCGCGCCGATCGTGTACGAGTTGTACATGGAAGGCGAGGTGGTGCCACGAAGCGGACGCGTATCCGATTCACGGTCCCGCTGGCCATTGGCATTCAGGCCGAGCGTCGGAAAGAGCGCGGACCGCACCTGCCGGGTAAACGCCTCGGACTGCTCGTAATGCGCAAGTGCGGCGGCGAGACTCGCGTTGTTCGCGATCAGCTTCGTCTGCAGGTCATCGAGGCGCGGGTCGCCATAGAGCTTCCACCAGGCATCGCGGTCGAGATGGTCAGCCGGCTTCGCTTCGGTCCAGGGCGAATTCGCGTTGGCGTACTGGTCGGCGACCGGTACGTCGGGGACCTTGTACGTGGGCGCGAGCGAGCAGGCCGAGATGCCCAGCGACACGAGGGCGGCAAGCGCACCGGCCCGGTACACGCGGAGGCCGCTGGCGGAATCAGGCCTTCGGAGCATGGTCGCCTTCCACCTTCTTCGGCGCGCTGACGCGCACGGTGTCACCGTCGGCCAGGCCATCGGGCGGGCTTTCGATCAGGCGATCACCCGCGGCGATTCCCGAGCCCAGCTGGATCGTCTTGCCGAAGTCGCGCGTGATCGTGACGTCCTTGAACTTCACTTTGTTCTGGGCGTCGACCAGGGCGACGCGAAGGCCGCGATCGTCGTACACGACCGCGCTCGCGGGCACACTGAACAAGGTGGCATTCGCCGGGAGGCCGAAGGTGGCGCTCGCATAGCTACCCGGAAGCAGCTTGCCGTCCTTGTTATCGACCGAGACTTGCACGAGCGTCGTACCGGAGGCTGCGTTGATCGCGGCGGACGACGATTCAATCGTGCCGGTGAACGTCTGGCCCGGGTACTCGGGCACCGTGAGCTTCACCGGCTCGCCCGGCTTGATCGCCGGGGCGTAGTTCTGCGGCACGTTCACGTACATGCGCAGCTTGCGCGTATCGGACACCACGAACAGTTCCTGCCCCACCCCGCCGGCATTGATCAAAGCGCCGACATCCGTCTCGCGGGCCGTCACCGTGCCGTCAAACGGCGCGGTGAGCTTGGCGTAGCCCTTCAGCGCCTGGATGCGTTCGAGATTCGCGGCCGCGGCCGCGGCGAGCGCGTGCTTGGCGTCGTAATCGCCCATCTTCTCATCGACCTCCTGCTTGGACACCGAGTCGGAGTCGCGCATGTCCTTCCAGCGCGTGGCCGTCGTCTGTGCCAGCGATTCATTGGCGCGTGCGCTGGCGAGGTCCGCCTTCGCCTGGAGCAACTGCTGGTCGAGGTCGGGTGTCTCGATCTCGCCGAGGACATCGCCGGCCTTCACCTTCTGGCCGATATCGACTTTCCAGTACTTCAGGTAGCCGCTGGTACGCGCGAAAATAGGCGCGCGGGCGTATGCCTGGAGGCGGCCCGGCAGGTTCAGGTCACCGCCGCCCTGTCCACTCTGCGGCGACACGACGTTGACCGTTGGCGTGGCCTGGTCGTCCGTCCATGTACGCAGCTTGCGCGAATCGTTCGCGCGGGTGGCGACGCCGGCCACCACGATGGCAAGGACCACGATGGCGGCGATGATGCCGGCCAGACGGAGTCGGCGCGGCGGCGGAGTGTGCAGGGTTTCAGGCGACATGGACGGGCTCCCCGGGATTCACCGGGCTGTGGGACGGGTGACCACGACGCGCGTGGATCATGCTGAAAACGACGGGGACGAAGAACAGCGTGGCAGTGGTAGCGAAGAGCAGGCCGCCGATCACGGCGCGACCGAGCGGGGCGTTCTGCTCGCCGCCCTCACCGAAGCCCATGGCCATGGGCGCCATGCCGATGATCATTGCCAGCGCGGTCATCAACACCGGGCGGAAGCGAACGAAGCCTCCTTCGAGTGCCGCGGCGGTCGCGTCGCCGAGTACGTCGAGACGCTCGCGACAGAAACTGACCACAAGGATGGAGTTGGCCGTCGCCACACCCATGCACATGATCGCGCCCGTCAGCGCGGGAACGGACAAGGTGGTGTGGGTGGCGAACAACATCCAGATGATGCCGGCGATGGCGGCAGGCAATGCCGTGATGATCACGAACGGATCGCTCCACGACTGGAAGTTCACCACGATCAGAAGGTAGATCAGCACGATGGCGCCGAGCAGGCCGAAGATAAGGCCGGAGAACGAATCGTTCATCGTCTGCACCTGGCCCAGCAACGCGGTGGACGATGCCTTCGGCAGAAACTTCTTGTTCGCCTCCACGATCTTCTGGATGTCGGCGGAGACGGCACCGAGGTCACGATCCTGCGTGGTGGCGTAGATCTCGACCATCGGCTGGATGTTGTACTGGCTGATCACGGCATTGGTCGCCGTGCGCGAAACATGCGCGATACCGCCGAGGATCTGCGATCCACCCGTGCCGGAGCTCGGGCTGATCGGCACGTTCTCGAGATCGGGCAAGGTGTCGAGGCTGTACTGCGGCGTCTGCATGACGATCGGGTACGACACGCCGTTCTGCGGGTTCAGCCAGAAGGTCGGCGCGATCTGGCTCGAGCCCGCGAGGTTCACGCCGAGGCTGGCGGTCACGTCACGCTCGTTGATTCCGATTTCCTGGGCACGGCTGCGATCCACGTCGATGTTCAGCGTGGGCACCGCGTTCGATTGCTGGATACGTGCATCGGCCACGCCGGGCACGCGACGGATGTCGCGAAGCAAGCGGTCCGCGTAGGCGAAGTTGGCGGCAAGATTAGGACCGCGTATCTGCAGGTCGATGGGTGCCGGCGATCCGAAATTGAGGATCTGGCTGGTGATGTCGGCGGGCGGGAAGGAGAACGTGACGCCCGGGAACTCACGCGGCAGCTGCTCGCGAAGCTTGCGGACGTAATCCGGTGTCGAGGCGTGGCCCTCGTTCAGCGCGATCTCGATATCGCCGTCCTGCGAGCCGATCGTTCCCGTGTTGTTGTACGTATTGTTGATGCCCGACGACGACAGGCCCATGTTGTCGACCACGGTGCCCAGCTCTTCCTTCGGGATGATCCGGCGCACGGCATTGGTCACGTCGGCGAAGAGACGCGCACTTTCCTCCACGCGCGTTCCGACCGGCGCGCGCACATGCATCAGGATCTGGCCCGCATCCACCGATGGGAAGAAGTTGCGGCCCAGCATAGGCACCAGCGCGAAGGTCAGGATCACGAAAGCCAGGAAGCAGGCAGCGAACACCTTGCGGTGATGCAGCGCCAGCTTGAGCAGGTCGTGATAGCTCTCGCGAGTCCTCTCGAAGCCCGCCTCGAACCGGCGCTGGAAGCGAACCAGCGGATTGCGCGACGGCTTCTTCCCTTCGCCATGCGGATCGTCGTGAGTGTGCTTGTGAAGCATGTACTTCGCCATCGTCGGTACCAGGGTACGCGAGAGGATGAACGAGGCCGTCATGGAGAACATCACCGCTTCGGCCATGGGCACGAAGAGGAAGCGCGCCACGCCGGTCAGGAAGAACATCGGCACGAACACGATGCAGATGCACAACAGCGCCACGAAGGCCGGGGCGAAGATCTGCGCGGCGCCATCGATGATCGCCGGTTCGACGTCCTTGCCCTGCTCCAGGTGCCAGTTGATGTTCTCGATGGTCACCGTGGCGTCGTCGACGAGGAGGCCGACCGCGAGCGCGAGACCACCCAGTGTCATGATGTTCATCGTCTCGCCGATAGCCGACAGCGCGGCGATCGCAGCGAGGATCGCCAGCGGGATCGACGTGGCGATGATCAGGGTCGAACGCCAGCTGCCAAGGAACAGCAACACCATGAGGCTGGTGAGCGCTGCCGCGATGATGCCCTCGCGGATCACGCCTTCGATGGCGGCGCTGACGAAGAGCGACTGGTCGCCGATCGGCACGATCGTCAGGTTCGGCGGCAGGCCGTCCTTCATCGCCTTCACGCGATCCTTGATCCCGGCGATGATCGCCAGGGTGGACGCGGAGCCGTTCTTCAGCACCGTCATCAGCACCGAGCGATCACCGTTGACGTGCACGATGTTGGTCTGCGGCGGCGAGCCATCGCGCACGTGGGCAACGTCGCGCACGAAAACGGTGGCACCGTTGACGCTCTTGATGGGCAGGTTGCCGAGTTCGTTGATATCGGACGGTGCGTTGTTGAGCTGCAGCGTGTACTCGTACCGCCCGATCTTCTGCGTACCGACCGGCGTGATCAGATTCTGTGCGGCCAGGGCATTGGCCACGTCCTGCGCCGATAGCCCACGCGCCTGCAGCGCCGGCGGATCGATGTCGATCTGCACCTGGCGCGTCTTGCCGCCAAACGGATACGGGATCGCCGCACCCGCCACCGACGTCAGCTGCGGACGGATGTTGTTGAGGCCGAGATCGCCGAGGTTCTGCTCGGTGAGGCCCTCGCCAGACAACGCCAGCTGGATGATCGGAACCGTCGAGGCGCTGTAGTTCAGGATCAGCGGGGGCGTGGTACCCGGGGGCAGCTGGCGCAGCAGCGTCTGCGAGACGGCGGTCACCTGCGCGTTGGCCGTCTGGATGTTGACCGTGGGCTGGAAGAAGATCTTGACGATACCGAAGCCGTTGATCGAGCTGGCTTCGATGTGCTCCACGTCGTTCACTGTCGTGGTCAGCACGCGCTCGAAGGGCGACGAGACGCGACCGGCCATCTGGTCCGGCGGCAGCCCGGTGTACTGCCAGACCACCGCGATCACGGGAATGTTGATGTTGGGGAAGATGTCCGTCGGCGTGCGCAGGGCCGCAAGCGGTCCCACGATCAGGATCAGCAAGGCGAGGACGACAAATGTATACGGCCGCGTTAAAGCGATCCGGACGATGTCAAACATGAGGGACGGATTCCGGGCGTGATGTTGCGTCGCAGCGGATTTTGCGCCCGTACCTTCGTACAACGTAGTTAAGAATTATTTAGGTGGCCGGACACACCACGGAGATGACTGCGCCCTTCTCGGTTCCACCCACCGACAGCGAGAACCCGTGCAGGCGCACGATGGCGCTGACGATGGCAAGGCCCAGGCCACAGCCCGGCTTTGCGCGCGTCTCATCGCTCCGGTAGAACCGGCGAAACACCGCTTCCCGTTCGTTGGGCGGGATTCCAGGCCCGGTATCGGCGATATCGATACGCGCGTCACCCGTCGGGTCGGTACTGGCCACCAGGCGGACAGCACCGCCGTCGGGCGTGAACTTGATGGCGTTGCCGACGAGATTGGCGAAGGCTTCGAACATCAACTGCGGGTCACCGCGCAGTGGCGGCAGCCGGCCCACCTCGAGTTCGAACACCTGACTGCGGTCTTCAGCCAGCGGGGCGTAGAACTCGTGGACGTTGCGGAGGACGTCGCCCAGATCGAGCGTTTCAAAACACGCGCTGCGCTGGCGGTCTTCGAGTTCGGAAACCCTTAGCAGGGCGCGGAAGCGTGACAGCACGGTGTCGATCTCGGCCACGCAGGCGTCCAGCTGGTCGCCTTCCGGCTTGCCGTCGAACTGCTGCTGCAAGCGATGGAGACGCGTGCGCATCCGGGTGAGCGGGGTGCGGAGATCGTGGGCGATGTTGTCGGTGACGCCCTTCACTTCGCCCAGCAGGCGTTCGATCTCACCCAGTGTCGTGTTCACGGTGGATGCGAGCAGGTCGACCTCGTCGCCGCCACGTGTCACGGGCAGGCGCACGCTGAGGTCGCCCTCGCGGATCGGCTCCATCGCCTGCTGGATTGCACGAATGCGACGCGCGGGTCCACGGGCGATGAGGATGCCGCCGAGTACACCGGGGATGAGGGTCAGCGAAAGCCCCCAGAGCAGGCCACGGCGAATGATCGCGCCTACGCCGTCGATCGTCGTGCTCTCCTTGGCCACGACCAGCCGATCGCCATTGGGCAGCACGCGCGTGACGCCACGAGCGCGCGTGGGCGTATTGCGCTTGGGATCCACGAGGCTCGCGCGTATCGACTGGACCATGTCTTCGTCGGTGAGCTCGGCCGGCACACTTTCGATGTTGCCGGCGATGCGCCTGCCCTGCGGGTCGAACAGGCCGACCCACATGTAGCCCTGGACATCGATCTGGCTGGCCGCCTCCACCGTCGCGGGGAGCCGGCGCGGATCGGAGGTTTCCAGATAGTGGATGCGCGCGGCGAGCATGCCGTCGACGACGTTGGACAGGTAGCGCGAGGCTTCCCACTGGACGACGCCCAGCAGCACCACGCACCAGATGGCGAAAAGCGCGCCGTAGATCAGGATCAGGCGCGACGTGGCGGAACGCCAGGCATCAATCAGCGGGCGCAATGACATACCCCGAGCCGCGCACCGTACGGATGAGCGGCACCTGGCCGGCGCCGTCGATCTTTCGACGGAGGCGGCCGATATGGACGTCGATCACGTTGGTACCCGGATCGAAATGAAAACCCCACACGTGCTCGAAGATCATCTGGCGCGTGACCACCTGGCCGGCGTTGCGCATCAGGAATTCGAGCAGGCGGAATTCGGTAGGTAACAGGGTCAGCGGCTGTCCATTGCGCAGCGCGTTGTGACGCACAAGGTCGAGCTCGAGATCGGAAACCCGCAGCCTGTTGCTGTTGGCATTGGGTTGCCGACGGCGCAGCAGTACTTCCGCGCGTGCGGCCAGTTCGTCCGGCGAGAAAGGCTTGGTCAGGTAATCGTCGCCGCCGGCGCGCAGGCCGCGGACGCGTTCGTCCACATCGGACAAGGCGCTGATCATCAGCACGGGCGTGTCCACGGAGCGTTCGCGAAGAGCAAGCACCACGTCGATCCCGTCCATGCCCGGAAGCATGCGGTCGAGGGTGATGATGTCGAAGCCATCTTCAAGGGCACGCGCGAGACCGTCGCGCCCATTGGCCACCCACTCGGCCGTTAGGCCGTGCGCACCCAGCTCCGCGACGATGTCGCGAGCGGTGACTTCATCATCTTCGATGACCAGTGCCCTGGGCATCCTCTGCACTCCGTAGGGGGAACAACGGAAAACGGCCCCACCAGGGGGCCGTTCCGGATCTTACGCCCAACGACGCACTCAGGCGGCGATGGCGACGCGCATCTTCTTCATGGCGTTCGCTTCGATCTGGCGGATGCGTTCGGCGGAAACACCGTATTCATCGGCAAGATCCTGCAGCGTGGCCTTGTTGTCTTCAGCCAGCCAGCGGCGCTGGATGATGTCACGCGAGCGGGCATCCAGGTTGCCGAGCGCCGAGGACAGCGCACCCATCTGGTTCTTGCTCGCGTCTTCTTCGGCAAGGTTGTCGTACGGATCCGCACCTTCGTCGACAAGAAAGGCGGCCGGGGCCGGCTTGTCATCGTCATCGGCGTCGGCAGGAGCCTCGAAACCAACGTCACGGCCGGACAGGCGTGATTCCATCTCGCGAACCGTCGCCTCGGGCACGCCCAGGTCCTGGGCAACCACGCGGACTTCCTCGGCATTCATCCAACCCAGGCGCTTCTTGCTCTTGCGCAGGTTGAAGAACAGCTTGCGCTGGGCCTTGGTCGTAGCGACCTTCACGATGCGCCAGTTACGCAGGATAAATTCGTGCATTTCGGCACGGATCCAATGCACTGCAAAGCTGACCAGACGAACGCCCTGATCCGGGTCGAAGCGCTTCACGGCCTTCATCAGGCCAATATTGCCTTCCTGGATGAGGTCCGAGAGCTGCAGGCCGTAGCCGTTGTAGCCACGAGCCACATGGACCACGAAACGCAGGTGGGACATAACGAGCTGCTTGGCGGCGTCGAGATCGGCGTCGTCACGGAAGCGGCGCGCCAGCGACTGCTCCTCGTCAAGGCTGAGCACCGGGATGCGATGGACCGCCGAGATGTAGGAATCCAGACTGCCAACGACGCTCGGGAGCCCGTAGTTACGGGTGGCGAGGACCTGAGACATGTGTGGAACCTCCTGAAAACTGGTGTGCAGATTAGCAGTCCCGAAGTGAGAGTGCTAAGCCATGCCGAAGTTCATATCGGTTAACTGTACGCTATGGTACAGAAATACCCCTGGCATGTCCAGAGGGGGTCCAAAGGGATTCAGGAGGCAGACGGCTCCCCGGCCGCGGAGGGCGCGGCAGCAGGGTCGTCGACGAGGCTATGTAGCCGTCGTGCCTACAGTTATTGGGGCCGAGGGCTGGCTTTAAAGGGGCGTCGTCCCGCCTAGGCTGGGGACATGGCACTGCGTTTTTCCCCTCGAGCCGGCACCCTGGCGATCTGTCGATTCCCATCGCCGGGCACTGCAGTGGGCGCCGAGATGGTGAAGGCTCGGCCCGTTATGGAGAGAGAAGACGGGGGATCGTTGGGCCAAGTGCGACATGGTGACCACCGTCAGTCTCGAGCGGCTCAGCATGGCCGACGCGCGTCATCACGATGGGAGGCTCAGATACCGTTCCGCCGAGATCGATGCACAGGCGCTACACCGCATCCGGCAAGCACTTGCTTATATCTTCGAAGTTTTCTGAAAAATCGAAGTATCGATCGCTGGGTCGTTGACCCGAGACCCGTGGACATCTAACTTTGCACCCGTCAGTCGGTTCGCCCGACCTCAAGACCTCGGTGAGACCTTCGGGTGGCAGCCGCGGCAGGCCGAATGCGCGATGACAAGCGCCTCGGATCCTAAACTGGCCCGCGAGCTTCGGCTCGCGGGCTTTGTCACTTCTGGAGAATGCTTTCTTCAGAGCTCGGAGCGCGGCGGCAGCGACCAGTCTATCGGCGCTTCACCCCGTGATTCGAGGTACGCGTTCGCCTTGGCGAAGTGGCCACAACCAAGGAAGCCGCGGTGCGCGGATAGCGGCGACGGATGCACGCTGCGCAGGATCAGATGGCGATTGCCGTCGATCAACTGGCCCTTCTTCTGCGCATGACTTCCCCACAGTAGGAATACGAGTCCCTCGCGCTGGCGATTCAATGCATTGATCGCCGCGTCGGTGAAACCTTCCCAGCCCTTGCCTTGATGCGAGGCGGCCTGTGCCGCTTCCACGGTGAGCACGGCGTTGAGCAGGAGCACTCCGCGGTCGGCCCACGGCGTCAGGCATCCATGATCGGGGCGCGGAATACCGAGGCTACCCTCAATCTCCTTGAACATGTTCTGCAGCGACGGCGGCACGCGCACGCCCGGGCGCACCGAAAAGCTCAAGCCGTGCGCCTGACCGGGGCCGTGATACGGATCCTGCCCGAGGATGACCACGCGCACCTTGTCGAAGGGCGTGTGCTCGAAGGCATTGAAGATGTCCGGCCCAGGTGGATAGATGTCTTTGCCGTGCGCTTTTTCCTCACGCAGGAACTGGGACAGCGCCAGCATCTCCGGCCGATCGAGGTAGTCGCCGATCCGCTGCTTCCACGAGGCTTCCAGTCGCACGCGCTCGTTCAACCGGCAGCCCTTTCGCGAAGGTGCAGCGCAACGCGCAGCTGGAAGAGCAGCTTCGTGATCAGCAGCTTCTCCTCGACAGGTTTCTCGACGAGATCGTTGGCGCCGGCGCGCAGCAGCGCGGCCTGGTTCGCCGGATTCTCGTCACCGGTCATGATCAGGGTGGGCAGCTGCCCCTTCCCGTAGCCGAATTCGTTGCGAATGCACTCGACGAGATCCCCACCGGTGAGTTCTCCCTTGAGGCTCACGTCGGTCAACACGATGTCGGCGCCCACCTCACCACGCGACCTGGCTTCATGCAGGTACGCGATGGCATCTTCGGCACTGATCACGTGACGGACGGTGAGTCCGTACTTCTCCATCATGCGACGCGTGGCCAATGCGACCACGCGACTGTCCTCGACGTACAACACGTCGCCCTCGGCACCGCCTTCGGGCCGAACATAGCCACGAATGAATTCCGCGAGCGCGCCGAAACCCAGCGACTTGTCGAAGTAGTCGGTGACGAACTCACCCAACTCGCGCTTGTGCAGGCGCGCTTCGACGTCGCCCGAGACGACGACGATAGGCATGTAGATCTGCGGAGCGGACTCGCGAACGAAACGGGCGACGTCGAGGCCGTCCATATCCGGCAGGCGCAGGGCGACAGTGACGAAATCGAAGACGCCGCGTTGCAGTTCAGACTGCGCTTCGGCGCCTGTGGCCACGCCGATGATCTCGACACCCGGCACTTCGGCCGCGACCACGCGCGAAATCAGCTGGCGAACGACTTTGGAGCCGTCGACCAACAGGATTCGCGGCGCAGCGCCGGCGACACCCGAACCGATGTGAGATCCCACCCCTGTCTCCCCTTCAGGCCATCGCCGCGCGGCGAATTTGCCGAGCGCTGACGAGCCGCGCGCCCAGCCACCCAAGCAACGCCGAAGCGAAGGGTACCGAAAGCAGCAGCCATGCGGGGAGTCCGCCGAAACTGACACTGCCGTCGTAGGCAGCAGTGAGGCGCCCCACTGGGCCGGCCATGGCCAGTTCGAGGACGACGGCCAGGACCACGGCCAGTATCCCCGCGAGCAAGCCGAGCCAGATGCCTGCATAAAGATAGGGTCGACGAACGAAGGGGCGACTGGCGCCGATGAGGAGCAGCACGCCGATTTCGGCGCTACGGCTCTGGATATCCACACGAATGGTGTTGCCGACCACCAGGAGAGCGGCAATACCCAGGAGCAGGGCCAGCAGGGAAACCGCCCGGCTTCCCACGCCGAGAAGCGCATCGAGGCGCTGTCGCCAGGCGCCCGTGTCCTGGACCATGTCGACACCCGGTGTCGCCTTCATGGCCTCGACCAGGCGGTCGACCTGCTCGACCGGCAGACCCGGCTTCGGCTGCACCGATAGAACGTACGGGAGCGGATTCACATCGAGCGACTGCAGCGATCCGGAGAACCCCTGCACTTCCGCCAGCTCGTCGAGGCCATCCTTCGGCGTGCGCACGACGATTTCGGCGACCTCGGGGCGACCACGCAGGGCCGAGGCGGCGGTCTCCGCCATGGCACCGTTCTGCCCGGGCTTCATGAACGCACTGATGGATTGGTTCCGGCCGAGGGCATCGCCCATCCGCTGAACATTGCCCAGCAGCAGGTAGAAGGCCAACGGCAGGGCCAGCGCCACGCCCATGACGGCGACCGTCAGCAAGGTGCCAAGCGGCCGGGCACCCAGGCGACGCAGGCTGATAGACAGGCTCCACACGTGGTGCTCGCGCCAGGCGCTCACGTGACGAGGGCCGCTGCGACGCGTCTTTTCCGGCTCGGGCTGACGGCGCTGCTCGCGAACGGCGTTCATACCACCTCCGTGGCGGGGACATCGGCAACCAGCTTGCCGTGGTCGAGGACGACGACGCGTTTTTTCATTCGCTTGATCAGCATGAGGTCGTGGCTGGCGACAAGAACCGCGGTCCCGACCTGCTGGAATTCGGCGAACAGACCCATGATTTCCATGGCCAGCTGCGGATCGAGGTTGCCTGTCGGTTCATCGGCAATGAGCACGGCGGGCTTGGCCACGATGGCGCGGGCGATGCCGACGCGCTGCTGCTCGCCCGTGGAAAGGGAACCGGGCAGCTGCTTCTCATAGCTGAGCAGGCCGACCTTCTCCAGGGCCGCGCGCACGCGACGCCCACGGTCGGCCGGCGCCACGCCGGCGATCACCAATGGCAGTTCCACATTGGCGAAGACGGTGCGATCCATCAGCAGCCGGTGGTCCTGGAAAACCATGCCCAGCTTGCGACGGATGCGCGGGATATCGGAGGGACGGACGGTATTGAGCTTCTGGCCGTCGAGGGTGACGACGCCGTTGGTCGGGCGCTCGATCATGGCCAACAGCTTGAGCAGGGTGCTCTTGCCCGCGCCGGAGTGACCGGTGACAAAGGCCATCTCGCCGGCTTCGACACTGAACGACACATCGGTAAGGGCCTGGTGATCGCCCTCGTACCGTTTACTCACCAGATCGAAACCGATCACCGCGTTACCCGTTGGCCCGTTGAACCCCAGAGGATAAGGGAAGTGGTGTGGGTTTTGCGGCGGCTGGGTCGCGCTTCGCGCTGATCGCCGATAAATCGACTCCTACAGGGCCGTCGCCGCTGAAGCGGCTCCCACAAGAAGCCCCGAAACCCCGGGGGCCTGCGCTCGCCCGGGGGCCCGCGCTCTGTGCAGGAGCCGATTCATCGGCGAGCTCTTAGCTACCGCCGAACAGACGACCGATGCGGCGGAAGAAACCCACCTTTTCCTGGCCGCCCGAGGCAACCGGAGCCGGGCCGCTGGCCGACGGACGGTTAGCCGCCACCTGACGCGACGGGCGGCGGTTCGGATTGCCCTGCCCCTCGGCGGTCTGGCGCGGCGCTGCGGAGCCGTTCGGCTTTTCACCCTGAACGTTCGTCGGGGTGCCCCCAGCACCGTTGCCATTCTCGGCGCCCTCGCGGGCACCGCGACCACGGCCACCGCGACGGCGACGCTTCTTCGGTGCGCCATCGGCGGCCATAGCCTCTGCAGCGGCCGGGAGATCGGCGACCGTCTCGGCGACGACAACCGTCTTCATCGGCACTTCGACAGGCGCGGCGCCGGTGGCGACGACGGGCGCGTCGGGACGGGGCGTGCGCGGACGGCGTTCGGCGCTGCCCGAACGCTCGCGGCTGCCGGAGCGCTCACCGGACCGCGGACCGCCACGGCCACCGTCACGGCTGCCACTGCGGCCACCCTTCTCCGGCGGCGCGCCGCGGGTCGGGATGTGGCCGTCGTTGTCGTTCGGATCGTCGATTTCGTCCTGCACGCCGTCGGCGCGCGGGCGCGGGGCGGGCATCACCAGCATCCGGGCCTCAATGGAGGCGGTCGGAATCTTTTGGTTGATGTAGGTCTCGATGTCCGGCAGGCCCATGGCGTACAGGTCGCAGGCGAAGCTGACCGCATCACCCTCGGCGCCCAGGCGCGCGGTACGGCCGATGCGGTGGACGTAGTCCTCGGCATCCTGCGGCAGGTCGTAGTTGAACACGTGGCTGACGGCCGGGATGTGCAGGCCGCGGGCGGCCACGTCGGTCGCGACGAGCAGGTCGATCTGGCCGTCCTGGAAGCGCTGCAGCAGCTTCTGGCGCTTCACCTGCGGCACGTCGCCGGAGATGGCGCCGACGCGGAAGTTGTGGCGCTTGAGACGGTCCGTGACACGCTCGGCGGCGGCCTTGGTGTTGACGAAGATGATGCTGCGCTCGGTCTTGCTCTCCTCGAGCAGGTTGAGCAGCAGCGGCAGCTTCTCTTCCTTGGAAGGGAAGTAGACGACCTGGCGCACACGGTCGGCGGTGACGTTCTCGGTCTCCACGACCATCTTCTCGGCCTCGTGCATGTGCTCGTAGGCGAGCTCCAGCACGCGATGGCTGAGGGTGGCGGAGAACAGCAGCACCTGGCGCTTTTCCCGGGCAGGCAGGCGACGGAAGATGAAGCGCACGTCCTTGATGAAGCCGAGATCGAACATGCGATCGGCTTCGTCGATGACCATGACTTCGACGCTGCCGAAGCCGAAGACATCCTGCTTGTAGTAGTCGAGCAGGCGACCCGGCGTGGCGATGATGATGTCGCAGCCATCGCGCAGCTGCTGGCGCTGCTTGTCGTAGTCGACGCCGCCGTAGATCAGGGCGCTGCGCAGGCCGGTGGCCTTGCCGATGACCTGGAAGTCCTTCTCGATCTGGATCGCCAGCTCGCGCGTCGGCGCGATGATCAAGGCGCGGGGATCGGCGTCCTTGCGGTCCGGCGCGGCCGGGTTGTTGAGCAGGCGGTTCATCAGCGCGACCAGGAAGGCGAAGGTCTTGCCCGTGCCCGTCTGCGCCTGGCCGGCCACGTCGCGGCCAAGCAGGGCGACCGGGAGGGTGAGCGCCTGGATCGGGGTCATACGGGTGATGCCGGCGGCGGCAAGGCCCTGCTGGAGGAGCGGATGAAGGTCGAAGTTTTCGTAGAAGACGTCGGTGAGAACGGTTTGGGACATGATGGGTGGGTGACCTGGAAGTCTCGCGCCGCAAATGCGCGGCAGCGGCCCGGCGGCAACAGAAGGAGCCGCGGGACGGTGGGGGATCCGGCCGGCGTCACGGGAGAGTCGGGGGCGGCCGGTGCCATGCCGGCGGCCGTACGACGCGCCCGGCGCACGATGGCCGGAGGCGGCGGCGCGCGACCCGACGACTCCCGCTGGCATAGGTGAAGGGGCTCTGCGCCGAGCCTGTTCACCTATGTCAACGGAAGCCATCCCGTCGGCGCCCTTGAATCGCTTGTATCGCGCCCCTAGTTGCGTTGGAATGAGGGCCACCGGCTGCAATAGCCAAGACCTTCGGTTCCGGTTGGACCCGCGACATGGGGCTCCTTAGTGTAGCCGATGCTGGCGTCACGGTCGTCAACCCCCTTTCACCCCCTTTTGGAGATCACGGTGAGCGACAAGATCACCCATACGAGCGACGCTGCCTTCCAGACAGAAGTTCTCGATTCCGACACCCCCGTCCTGCTCGACTTCTGGGCGGAGTGGTGCGGCCCCTGCAAATCCATTGCCCCGGTCCTCGATGAGTTGGCTGGCCAGTACGAAGGTAAGCTTAAGATCGTCAAGATCAACATCGACGAGAACCAGCAGACCCCGCGCCAGTTCGGCGTTCGCGGCATCCCCACCCTCATGATTTTCAAGGATGGCAAGGTCGCCGGCACCCAGATCGGCGCCGTGGGCAAGAGCCAGCTGACCCAGTTCATCGACAAGTCCATCTGATCGTTTCGCTGTACGGTTCCACCAAGCCGCCGCGTGAGGCGCTTTACGCCGCGCCTCACGCGATGCTAGGCTTCAGAGGTTCGCCGGGACATGCCTTGTCCCCCACGCTGCGAACCCTCTCCCATTTTTTCTTCAACGGCGCCCCGTGAGGTTTGCCCGTGTCTGATATCGAAACCAAAAATCCCAACGACGCCAAGGGCGCCGGCGACTCGCCTGCGACCGAACCGCGTCCCCGTACTCGCCGAAAGGCACCCGCCGCAGAAGCACCCGCGGTAGAGACGAGCGCGCCCGCCCCGGCTCGCGCACCCGCCGCGGCCCGTCCGCCGGCGCCCGTGCCGGCACTTCCTCCCTTGCCCACCCCGGCACCGGTACCCAGCCCTTCGCCGGCGCCGCAGGCTGAGCTCCAGCTCAACAGCCAGCCGCCAGCCAGCCAGCCAGGAAATCCGCAACAGGGCAATGAGGCGCGTCCGCCGCAGAACGAAGCCCGCGACGGCAACGGTAATGGCCAGCCGCAGGGCGGCCAGAACCAGCAGATGAGCCGGGTCGAAAACCCGAACCAGCCGCAGAACCGCCACAGCAATCCGAATAACCCGAATAGCCCGAACAACCCGAACAACCCGAATAACCCCAACAACGCCGAACGCGAAGGTCGCGGCCGGCGCCGGCGCAATGAGCGCAACCAGCAGCGCCAGGGTGGCGGCGGTGGCAATCCGGGCAACAGTGGTGGCAACGGCGGCGGCAACAACTACCAAAGCCAGCGCAACAACAACGGCTATCCGGTCGACGACGACGAGAACGCCGACGCCGGCAGCAACGATCGCCTGATCAACCTGACCGAGCTCAAGCGCAAGAACGCCATCCAGCTGCTCGAGTTCGCCGAATCGCTCGGTGTGCGCGAGGGCGTGGCCCGCCAGCGCAAGCAGGACGTCGTCTTCAATATCCTGAAGGCCCACGCCCGTTCCGGCGGTGGCATCTGGGCCGAAGGCGTCCTGGAGATCCTGCAGGATGGCTTCGGCTTCCTGCGCTCGGCCGACGAGTCCTACCTGGCCGGTCCGGACGATATCTACGTCTCGCCCAGCCAGATCCGCCGCTTCAACCTGCGCACCGGCGACTACATCACCGGTCGCGTGCGCCATCCCAAGGAAGGCGAGCGCTACTTCGCGATGCTCAAGGTCGACGACATCAACGGCGATCCGCCGGAGGCGTCGAAGAACAAGCTGCTGTTCGAGAACCTTACGCCGCTGTTCCCGCGCAAGTCGTTCAAGCTCGAGCGTGGCAACGGGTCGACCGAGGACATCACGGGCCGCATCCTGGACCTCGTCGCGCCGATTGGCCGCGGCCAGCGAGGCCTCATCGTCTCCCAGCCGAAATCCGGCAAGACGATGATGCTGCAGAACATCGCCCAGGCGATCCAGTACAACCATCCGGACGTCCATCTGATCATGCTGTTGATCGATGAGCGCCCCGAGGAAGTCACGGAAATCGCCCGTACCGTTCGCGGCGAAGTCATCAGCTCCACCTTCGACGAGCCGGCCGTGCGCCACGTGCAGGTCGCCGAAATGGTGATCGAGCGTGCGAAGCGCCTGGTCGAGCACAAGAAGGACGTGGTGATCCTGCTCGACTCCATCACCCGCCTGGCCCGTGCTTACAACACCGTGGTTCCGAGCTCCGGCAAGGTCCTCACCGGTGGTGTCGACGCCAACGCCCTGCAGCGCCCCAAGCGCTTCTTCGGTGCGGCACGTAACGTCGAGGAAGGCGGCAGCCTGACGATCATCGCCACGGCGCTGACCGACACAGGCTCGAAGATGGACGAAGTGATCTACGAGGAGTTCAAGGGCACCGGCAACATGGAAGTGCACCTGTCCCGTCGTATCTCCGAGAAGCGCGTCTACCCGGCTATCGACATCAACCGCTCGGGCACCCGTCGCGAAGACCTGCTCATCGAACCGGACCTGCTCGCCAAGATCTGGATCCTGCGCAAGCTGCTCCATCCGATGGACGAACTCAGCGCGATGGAGTTCATGCTCGACAAGATGAAGAACACGAAGTCCAACGACGAGTTCTTCAATTCCATGAAGCGCTGACCGCGCTTCGTAGAATCCAGCGAAAGGCCGCCTCCGGGCGGCCTTTTCGTTTTCGATCTTCAGCAGAGATTTTGACGAAGCTCGTTGCTGACCGGCTACTAAAGTTGCCGAAACATCACATCTTGTGTTGCATGGCCCGCCGATCTAGACTCTTTAACTAAGTGGATTGGGGGTTCCCGGTCGGCGTTATAGCCTCGGTGAGTTCACCGGGGCTTTTCGCTTTCTGCGCCAGGGAAAATTTTCAGACCCCAGCCTTCGAAATCCACGCCGAGCTTCTGCCGCCCTCCTTTGCAAAAGAACTTGCGCTTAAGAACCTCAAAGGCGCGATTCGGCCTGCCCGGCCGAAGCACCGACAGTCCGATCGGACGAGCCACAAGATCCGCAAGCTGCAAACCGGATGAATTGGTTTTCTTGTCGGCGAACTTGATTGCGAACGGAAGCTGTCGACTCCAGCGGTTCGCGCCGTCGCATATCCTCCTGAACTCAAGCTCGAGGTCGCGATCCTCTTTCTTGCCTCGGCACTCGACGACGATATGAGTCGGGTAGCCTTCCTGATGCTTCTCTTGAATGAACTCGAAGAGAGTCTCAAGACAAAACCCCAGAGCCACGTGGTATGGGTTGCTCTCCAGCAGGGCCCGTTCTTTTAACCTTGCCTTGTCAATCACGCAGCTGACCAGAATGAACTTGCTCGTCTCGATTACTCCGGTCAGTTCGTCGACGAAGCCTTCCTTCTCCAATCGGTCATTGAACCGAAAGCTCCCCTTCTCCTTGCGGATCTCCTGCTCGTGAAGGACCACGATGTCGTGACCGAAGTGCTTGAACTTGAACGATTCGATAGCAGGAACAACTTTCTGCGCGTAGTGCCCTTTGTGAAAGATGCAGAGGGCAAGCACGAAGACCGGATAGTTGGGATCCACCGTTTCAAGGCCGTGATCCCCGCTCTCGTCAACGTAGACGACGTAATTGCTGAACCGTTCCGTCGGCGCCGAAAGGACGGGAATGGAAAGCGCGCTATCGCTCTGCGGTACTAGCGGCAAGGCAAACTGGCCCGCCGGGGACTGCTCTTTCTCGTGCACCCCACCTGTCTTCCGCTTGCTCATCAATAGCCTCTGACCATCCTGGTCGAGGCGCAATGCCTCGTGGAACGGCAGTATACGAAGCACATGTCTCGAGCTGTGCGATGACCGGCGTCTTATGGAGACGCCACCCAGAAGTACCGGACTGACTCCGGGGCACCTTCAAGATCTGCCCATGCACAATGCAGTCGGGTCATTTGCTAACCTGCGCCGCCGGGCATAACACCTTTTCCCGGCGGGCATACGCCCCCATGTGTGCCGACATCCGGCCCTGCCGCTCTCGTCCAAGGAAAGTCCGTGTCCATACCCAGCGCCGCCAAGAGCACGCCTATCGGCGACCGTAACGATCTGGTCACCTATCTCGCCGCTGGCGAGAAACCGCGTGAAGCCTGGCGCATCGGGACCGAGCACGAGAAATTCGGTTTCTATACGGACGACCTCACCCCGCCGCCTTTCGACGGCGACCGCCCGGGTATCCGCCAGCTTCTGGAGACGCTGGCCACGCGCTTCGGCTGGGACGTCGCCCGCGAGGGCGACACGCCGGTCGCGCTGACCAAGGGCATGGCCAACATCACCCTGGAGCCGGCCGGGCAGCTGGAGCTCTCCGGCGCGCCGCTGCTCTCGGTCCACGAGACCTGTGACGAGGTGACCGAACACCTGAAGGAAGTCCGCTCAGTCGCCGAGGAACTCGGCATCGGCTTCCTCGGCATGGGCTTCCAGCCGAAATGGCGTCGCGACCAGATGCCGTGGATGCCCAAGGGCCGCTACAAGATCATGCGCGAGTACATGCCCAAGGTCGGTTCGCTCGGCCTGGACATGATGACCCGCACCTGCACGGTGCAGGTCAACCTCGACTTCGCCACCGAAGCGGACATGGTGAAGAAGTTCCGCGTGGCGCTGGCGCTGCAGCCGATCGCGACGGCACTGTTCGCCAACTCACCGTTCACCGAAGGCAAGCCCAACGGCTACAAGTCCTATCGCTCGCACGTCTGGACCGACACCGATGCCGATCGCACCGGCATGCTCGATTTCGTCTTCGAGGACGGCTTCGGTTACGAGCGCTACGTCGACTACATCCTCGATGTGCCGATGTACTTCAGCTACCGCGACGGCAAGTACGTCGACCTTTCCGGCCAGGACTTCAAGAAGTTCATGCGGGGCGAACTCGCCTCGCTGCCGGGCGAGAAGGCCAACATGAAGGATTGGGCAGATCATCTGACCACGGCCTTCCCGGAAGTGCGCCTCAAGCAGTACCTGGAAATGCGCGGTGCCGACACCAGCACCTGGAACTCGCTGTGCGCACTGCCCGCTTTCTGGGTTGGCCTTCTGTACGACGACGTCGCACTCGATGCGGCGTGGGATCTCGTCAAGGACTTCACCAAGGCCGAACGCCACGCCCTGCGTGACGGCGTGCCGAAGGACGCCCTGGCGCTACCTTTCCGCAATCACAGCGTGCGCGAACTTGCGCTCGAAGCCGTGAAGATCGCCTCGCATGGTTTGAAGCGTCGTAACGTGCAGGGCCATCGCGGCACCGACGAGTCGATCTACCTCGAGCCACTGGAAGAGATCGCGCTGTCGGGCAAGACCCAGGCCGACACCAAGCTGGAACTCTTCCATGGCCGTTGGAACGGCAGTGTGGATCCGATCTTCCGTGAATACGCGTACTGAGCCCCTTCCTATGCAGATGAGTGAAACCCGACTCGGCCGTCTCGACGACTTGTTGTCGTCGACCAACCGCTACTCGCTCGAGACGCTCGACGGTCTCTTCTCGGCCGCCCTCGTCGGACCGGCCGACGTGGACGTCGACGCCTGCATGGCGGTCCTCGAACTGGGCGGCGCGACACCCTGGGCCTCGGAAGCCGAGGCGAACGAGGCAGGCGTACTGCTGCGGGAGTTCTGGAAGGTCATCGCCGATCGCGTGGCCGCGGACCCGGTCGTGCTGGGCGAGGAGTCCCTGCCCTTCATCGATTCGCCGGAAGAATTCGACGAGATTGAGGACATCAGCACGTATACGGGCGACTTCCCGATCGCCAGTGACTGGGCCGTCGGCTTTCGCTTTGCCATGAATGAGTGGGGCGAGGAGTGGTCCGAGTGGACGGACGAGAGCCTCTTTCCGTTCATCGGCATGCTGATGACGCTGTCTGCGGATCAGACCGAGCCGACCCCGGATATGCCGGCGTTGCCATTGCCGTCGTTCGAAGAGCGGATGGGCCTGCTCAATGAAATTCCGTTTCAGCTGGCGGCGCTGTATCGGCGGCGGCATCCGGGACACGGGCAGACGGTGCGGCGTGACCCGGCGAAAGTCGGCCGGAATGATCTGTGTTCGTGCGGGAGCGGGAAGAAGTTCAAGAAGTGCTGCGGTAGCCAGGGGTGAAGCATCGCCGCTGAAGCGGCTCCCACAGGGCGCGGTTCGCGCAGGTAGTGGCAGTCACACGTTTCTGGCATAAAAAAACCTCCCCGTCGCCGGGGAGGTTTTTTCGTTTCAGGCCTTACTGATCAGACGATCAGAATGCGTACTTGGCCGACACGCTGAGCAGGTTGCCCTTGTCATCGCTCTCGCCAGCAATGCGGTCCAGCGTGGCGCTTTCGCCGCCGGCGATGTGCGCCTTGTTGACGAAGATGTGGGCGAAGCCCGCATTGATCTCGAGACGGTCGGTGGCCTTGTAGCCCAGACCGAAAGCGAGCCACTTGCGGGTGGAGTCCGGCACGCGGACGTCACGGTTCTGGTCTTCGGTCGGCGTGGTATCGACGGCGACACCGCCACGCACCGTGAACTTGTCGGTGACGTAGTACTCGCCACCCACGGACACGAACCAGCTGTTATGCCAGCCGAAATGTTCACTGCTCGTCGGCTGGTTCGGGTTCGCGAAGTTGACGGTGAGGTCCTCGAAGGAATCCCACTTGGTCCACGAGGCGTCCATACCCCAGCCCCACTTCGTTGCCTGGTGCCAATAGCTGGCAGTCGCCACGGCCGGCGTGGTGAAGCCTGCCGTGCCTTCGGTGTGGGTGAACGGCGGCTGGCCGCTGCCAAGCAGCGCGCCGACGGCCGGGTTCGACAGCACGGCAGTCACGTTCGACGGCTGCGTGAAGTTACCGGTGCCGTCGAGCGAGTGCTTGATCTTGCTGCGGTAGTTCAGCGCGATGCGATCGGAGTCCGTCAGGCGCCACAGGCCGCCCAGCTGCCAGCCGAAGTTCCAGTCGGAACCCTTGATGCGGGCGATGCCGTCGCTGCCCGGCGGGACCACGGTGGCGTACTGCTGTGCAAGGCCACGGGCAACCAGCGGCGAGATCTCGCCGGCCGCAGCGGCCTGCTGGATCAGGCCGAGGCCGACGGTGTTGTAGTTGATCGCGCTGGTCAGCTCGGCGCTGGTCTTCTGCGCGATGATGCTGGCACCGATGGCGAAGGTGTCCGTGACGTCGAACGAGCCGGACAGCGTGGCATCGAACGACTTGAAGTCGGACTTGATGCCGTTGTAACGACCCTTCCAGTCGGAGTCGTAGTCGGTCTTGAAGCCGAACGGCGCGGTCAGGCCAAAGCCGATGTGCGTGCGGTCGCCGACCTGGGTGGCGAAGTACATCGCCGGGACCGGGATGGTCGTGCCGGCGTCGCCGCCGTTGCCACCGGAGATCGGGCGGCCCTGTGCGTCGGTCGCGGTGCCGTTGAACTTGGTGCTGAAATTGATGCCGGTGACGTCGGCCTGGATGACATTGCCCTTGAGCAGGGACATGGCGGCCGGGTTGTTCACGATCACCGAAGCGTCGTCACCTGCGGCGGCGGAGCCGGCGAAGGCACGACCGAGCGCGGCGGCGCTGTTTTCCTTCAGCTGGAAGGCGCTGGCGTGAGCGGCCTGGGGAACCACCAGCGCGCCGGCGATGGCCAGCGAAAGGGCGGCAATGGCCAGCGGACGGGTATTGAGGTTCAGCTTCGACATTCGGGGTGGCTCCTGCTTTTGTTCTGCTCTGGGTCGACGTCAGATTCGCGGAAAACCTAAAATTTATCCGTTTTCATACGCGCGTTTAACAATCTGGGGTGGAACTCTGGACGACTTGACGAGAAATTTGCAAGTGCTAATGCAACAAAGCTGTAACGGCGGGGGTTTACAGCACTGCCCGGGGGCCGCCTCTTTTGGTAGGGTGGTACGCCGAATCGCAAGCGAGACTGCCGTCATGCACTGCTACGTCTACGCCAGCCTGCGCAAACCCGACACCTACGTCTGGATGACCCGCCGCGACGGGTTCGACATGCTTCCCGAGCCGCTCGTCCTGTTGCTGGGCGAACTTCGGTTCGTTCTGGAGGTGGAATTGACGCCGCAGCGGAAGCTGCCCCACGACGATTCGGACCGGATCCTGACCAATCTCGGCGGGTGCGGATGGCACCTGCAAACACCGTCCAACGAAACGCTCACCGTCTGCAATCAGCCCAATTTCAATCGGCAGATCGATCCAGACCAGACGCTCGTCCGCGCCTGACCCAGCCGAATACGCACACAGGTGCGTCGTGTAACGCGGGTTAACGCCGCGTTACCGCGCCACCCCTGTGGCGTCCGTATACTCCCGCGCATGGCCAATCCCAAACGTCGACGACCACCGCTGATCAAGGCACTGCCCTGGTTCCTCCCCGCCCTCGCCGCTGTCGCGTGCGCCGGGTTGACCGCTTCGCCGCTCGCGCTGATACCGCTCCTGCTCGCCAACGCCCTGGCCATGGGCGCTGTGTGCCATGCGATCGGCTTCGACCCGGAGCAGAGTTACCTGCGCACGACGCTACGCCGCGGCTCGGCCCACGTAGTGATGTTTACCGTCTACACCTTCGTCGTCTTCGTGCTGGTCGCTTTCCCGGTCCTCAAGCTGACCCAGGCGCCCACCCTCAGTTCGGCCCTGCTACTCGCCGCGGCCCTCGTTGCCGCTCTCGCCGTCCTGTGGCGCGTGTGGCCGGCCTTCGGCCTGCTTTTCCTCTGGGATGACGCGTACCCGGAAGACAGCAACACCGGCTCGTGGATCTTCACCGCCGTGGCGCGATCGGTCTCGTTCGGCCGCCACCTTTCGGCCGAAGATCGCTTTTTTTCACATTTCGTTCCGGCGGCCCTGGGCCTGCTGGTGCTGGCCTTCTGCGCCGTGGCGTTGTCCGGCCTTTATGGTGTTTTCCCATCGGAGATGCGCATTGCCGCGCTGGCCATCTATGGCGTAGTGCTGCTGCCAGTCTGCGGCATGGTGATCGCCAACCGCACGCTGCGCGCCCTTCTCTGCGATCGCCGCGGGCACATCCGCACGGCACGTACGGAACCGCGTCGCGAGCCCGCCTTCGAAACACCGGTCGCACCTGCGCCGATTCCCGTCCTTTCCAGCGAAGAGAGTCAGCCCGGTGTGCGTGAACGCGCCCTGCTTGCTGCCGCGCGCGACGGCGATATCGCCCGCGCGGTAGCGCTCGTGGAAGCCGGTGCCGATCCCAATACAGGGGCGGAGCCGGGCGAACGGGATCAGCGCCCGGTACTCACTCTCGCCGCGCTGTCGCCCGACATGCGCTTGCTCCGCTCGCTCATTGCACGCGGTGCGCAGGTCAACCGCGCACAGAACGGCGTGACCGCGCTGCTTGCCGCCACGCGTGACAGCTGGCATGGCCGGCCGGAGGCCGTCCTCACGTTGCTGACCAACGGCGCGGATGCATCCGGGACCGACACGGAGGGCAATACGCCACTGCACGGCGCCGTACTCGGTGCCGAACCGACCGTCGCCGCCATGCTGCTCGATGCAGGCGCAGCCGTCGATGCCGCGAACGCCGCTGGCGATACGCCGCTCGCGATCGCCTGCCGCGCAGCCAACTGGGCACTTGCCCGCTTCCTTCTGGAGCACGGCGCAAAACCTGCGCCGGTGGGCGGCGAACCGGCCCTCGTGGCGGCCGCCGGGATCGCGGACGACGATGCCGAAGGCGTGAAGGTACTGCTGCGGCACAAGGGTCCGGTCAACGCCGTCAATGCACAGGGCCGTACAGCTTTGATTGCCGCCGCCGCCGAAGGGCACGAACAGATCGCGCGCGCTCTGCTGCAAGCCAACGCCAATCCCAATCTCGCCGACCGCCACGGCACCACGGCGCTGATGGAGGCCGCACGCGCAGGCGCCCACGGCATCGTGCAGCTGCTGGCCGAAGCCAACGCCGATGCGTCGCCACGCGATGGCCACGGGCGTGACGCCCTCACGCTCGCCACCCAGTCGCCCCGCGCTCAGGCAGCTACGGTGCGTGCCCTTCTCGCCCTGGGCGCACAACCGAAGGAGCCCGGCGCCGATGGCCGCAGCCCACTGGATCACGCGGCCTCCGCCGGCCGTTGGGATTTTGTCGCCCTGCTCGATCCGGACACGCCGCTGCCGACATCGCTGAGCGAGTCGGTCGTTCCGGAAGCCGGCGCCGACTCGCCGATGCATCTCTACGACGCGCTTCGCTTCGGTCACTGGGCCGTCGCCTCCACGTTTGCCGCCAAGGTGCGCGAATGGCCCGCGGAAGAACTCGCCGCGCTGTATGTCGACCTCGCAGGCGCCGGCTTCGAGTCCGCACGCGCGTGGCTGCTCGACCACGGCCTGAGCGCTGAAGCACGCCTCGCGGCACCGGCCGACGAACCGAACGCGCTAGGCCGCCGTCTCTTCGATGCCCTGCTACCGCAATTGCCCCAGGCCGCCGATGCCCTCCTGCAACTGATGCGGACAGGGGCCACCCCGGCGGGCGCCGGCCTGCTCGGCCAGGCCATCTGCCGACTGGATGGCGCGGACGAGCGCCTGACGCTGGCCATGCTCGACGCCGGCGCCGACCCGTTCGGTGCGGACGGCCGAGGCCGCACGCCCGTACACATGGCGGCCGCAACAGGTCGTGTCGCGTTACTCGGTGCACTCCTTGCCCGCGGCATGGATCCGAACGTGCGTGACGCTGGCGGTCGTACGCCGCTGCACGCTGCCCTTGAACAGGGTGGGGAGAGCCTGCCCCTGGTGCGCCTGCTCGTCGCGAACGGCGCCGACCCCGAGGCCGCCGATGTCAACGGCGAGACGCCGTATGGACTGGGCATTGGCCATGGCGATGTGGAACGTTGGCTCAGCTGGGCCGCGTGGCCACTGCCGCGCCGTGCCTTGCGCGCCGACGACCTCCCCGCTGCCGCTGCCGCCGGCGACACGCACGCCGTGGATCGCCTGCTCGAACTAGGCTTCGCCGTCGACACGCGCGACGCGCAGGGAGCAACTGCCCTGTTGCGCGCCGCCGGCGCTGGCCAGCGCGATGTCGCAGAGCAGCTTTTATCGGCCGGCGCCGATTCAGCCGTCACGGCGGCATCAGGCATCACACCGCTTGCCGCCGCCGTCAACGCACGCCGCGAAAGCGTCGTCGAGCTCCTGCTCGCACGCGGTGTCGACGCCGACCAGCGCCTGCCGGGGGATGCCACGGCGCTCATGATCGCCGCGACGCTGGGGTATCCCGAGATCGCTGACATGTTGCTGGCGCATGGCGCCGATGCGAACGCCGAAGACGCTCACGGCCATACGGCCCTGCATGCGGCAGCCCAGTATTGCTTCGGCGGAAGCGACAGCCTTCGTGCACGCCGTCTACTCGACATCGTCATCGGCAAGGGCGCGGACGTGAACAAGGCTGACAAGGATGGCGCCACGCCGTTGCTGCTCCTGCTTGGCGCACATATGCGTCCGGGGAGCGCGGCCGATGCGACCCACCTCGGGGCGCTCGTCCCTGTACTGCTCGACGCCGGTGCGAAGCTCGAGCACGCCGATCATCGCGGGGTAAGTCCTCTGCATGCGAGTGCCATGCACGCCCTGCTTCCGCCGGCGCGTGTGCTGCTGCACCGTGGTGCCAACCGCAATGCAGCCGATGCCTTCGGCCGCACGGCGGGCGATGTCGCACGTCACCTGGGCTTCGTGGATATCGCACACGAACTGGGCACGCGCGTCGGCGCGATTCCGAGCGTGAGGCAGACCCTTCGCCAGCCGGCTCAGCCCGACTGAAACATCGCGGAGCCGGCCGGCTCTACGCGCGTGCTCAGTGGTCTTCCTCGCGAACCCGCTCCTCGACCGCATCGGCTTCGAACAGCTGCTGCAGGTCGTGGAGCGCATCCTTCGTGCTCTGCACCAGCGCAGCATCGTCGTCATACACGAGGTACTGCGAGCGCAATACCTGACTGTCGTGCTTGCGGAAACGAGCGATGCGCGCCTCGACGACCTCCGGCGGCAGGCCGAGTGAGTCGAGCACGTGCCGGGTCATCTCGAGACTCGAGTAGAAGGTCTCGCGTACGGGATCTTCCACACCGATATCCATGAGTCGGAATACGTGCTGGCGGTTACGCGCGCGGGCGACGATCTTCAGGTTCGGGTATTGCCTGCGCACCAGACGTGCCGTACGTATGTTCGCCTCCGGGTCGTCAGTAGCGATGACGAACACTTCTGCCTTGTCGGCCTGAGCCGCACGGAGCATCTCGGGACGCCCCGGATCGCCAAAGAACAGCGACGTGCCGCCAAAGCGACGCGAGGTTTCGACCTGCTCCACCGAGCTTTCCAAGGCCACGAACTGGATGCCTTGCGCACGGAGCACACGGGCGACGATCTGACCCATGCGGCCAAAGCCCGCGATGATCACGCGCGGTGTATCGGCCTCGATCGTGTCGAAAGCGCGGTCTGGCTTGCGCACACGTTCATGCACGAGTCGCGATGCCGCCAGCACGAGCAGCGGGGTCAGCGCCATCGACAGCGAAATGGCCATCACCATCAGGTTGCGCTGGCTGTCGTCGATCAGGCTCTTCTGCTGGGCAAGGTTGAGAATGACGAAGGCGAATTCGCCACCGCTGGCGAGTACGGCGGCAAGACGGACCGAGTCCGCCGTAGTGAGCCCGCCGACCAGCTTGCCGAGAGGCACGATCAGCAAGGCTTTCACCGTCAGCAGCAGGGCGACCATGCCGAGCACCAGCAGAGGCTGTGCGACCAGCAGTGCAAGATCCACCGACATGCCGACGCTGACGAAGAACAGGCCCAGAAGCAGCCCCTTGAACGGCTCGATGTTCGATTCCAGCTCGTGGCGATATTCGGAATCGGCCAGAAGCAGGCCCGCGAGGAAGGCACCGAGCGTCGTCGAGATGCCGGCGAGCTCCATCAGCCACGCCGTACCCATCACCACGAGCAAGGCGGTGGCGGTGAAGACTTCGGTGCTCTTCGCGCGCGCAACAAATCGGAAAACGTGACGCAACAACAACCGGCCGCCAATAATGACGGCGAGGATCGTCCCCACCACGCGAACCACGCTCATGAGGTCGGGCGCATGCGCATCGCGCGCCAGCGCGCCGCCCAGCAGGGGGACGGCGGCGATCAACGGAATCGCGGCCAGATCCTGGAAAAGCAGGATGGCGAAGGCCTGCCGACCGTAGACGGTGCCGGCCTCCTTGCGCTCCGCCAGGATCTGCAGCCCAAAGGCGGTCGATGACAGGGCAAGACTGCCGCCGATGATCACGGCGGCCTTCCAGGTCAGGCCGAACAGGAAATAACCCATCGCACCGAGCGCCAGGCCGCAGGTGAGTACCTGCAGGCTGCCGCTGCCGAAGACGGCGCGACGCATCACCCAAAGCCGTGATGGCGAGAGTTCCAGACCGATAACGAAGAGCATCAGCACCACGCCGAAGTCGGAGATCGTGGCGACGCCTGCGGTATCGCTTACCAGGCCAAGGACAGACGGACCGATGACCACGCCGGCCAGCAGGTAGCCGAGGACGGCGCCGAGACGGAATCGCTTCGTAAGTGGCACGGCGACCACCGTCGCCAGCAGAAAGACGACTGCCGTCTCGAGAAAATGATGTCCATCCATCCCGTGACTCCCGAAAGACCGCCTTCGATTATGTCACGGGTGCGTGTCCGTCATTTGGACGAAACAGCTATCGCGGGACCTTGGTTACCGCTTCACCGCTTTGTTGGCTTTTCGCCGCTGAAGCGGCTCCCACATTGTCTATCCCTTCAACCACCGAGCTACATCGACAGCGAAGTAGGTAAGGATCGCGTCCGCGCCGGCGCGTTTCATCGCCAGCAGTGACTCCATCACCACGGCCTTCTCATCGAGCCAGCCGTTCTGCGCGGCGGCCTTGATCATCGCGTACTCGCCACTGACCTGGTAGACGAAGGTCGGCGCGCCGAAGGTGTCTTTCACCCGGCGCACGATGTCGAGGTAGGGAAGGCCCGGCTTGACCATCACCGCGTCGGCGCCTTCAGCCAGATCGAGCTCCACCTCGCGGATGGCCTCGTCGCTGTTACCGACGTCCATCTGGTAGGTGTGCTTGTTGCCCTTGCCGAGATTGGCCGACGAGCCCACCGCGTCGCGGAAGGGACCGTAGAAGCTCGATGCGTACTTCGCCGAGTAGGCCAGGATGCGCGTATGGATGTAGCCGGCGTCTTCGAGCGCTTCGCGAATGGCGCCGATGCGGCCGTCCATCATGTCCGACGGCGCCACGAAGTCCATGCCCGCTTCCGCCTGGGCCAGCGACATCTTGATCAAGGCCTCGACGGTGGGCTCGTTCATCACGTAGCCATCGTCGTCGATCAGGCCGTCCTGCCCGTGCGTCGTGTAGGGATCGAGGGCCACGTCACCGATCAGGCCGAGATCGGGGAAGCGGCGCTTGAGTTCGCGCGTGGCGCGCTGGAACAGCGCATCCGGGTTCCACGCCTCACGCGCATCTTCGGTCTTGGCCGAAGCATCGACCGAAGGAAACAGGGCCAGCGCGGGAATGCCCAGGGCGACGCATTCGGCGCCGAGCTTCACCAGTTCGTCGATGGACAGGCGCTCCACGCCCGGCATCGAGGGCACCGGCTGGCGTACGCCCTCGCCCTCGACAATGAAGGCGACCATGATCAGGTCGGATACGGTAAGCACGTTCTCGCGCATCAGCGCACGGGAAAAGGCGTCGCGGCGCATGCGGCGCATACGGACGGCGGGGAAGGTCATGGGACGGTTGCCTGCTCGGTGGCGATCGCTCCATTTTACTCCCCGGCGCATCCCTGCCGGGGAGCCAAAGCGTCGCAGCCCGTCGTCGCGCCGCCGAATGGCCCTAGAGGGCGTCGATGACGCCTCCGGCATGACGCTTCAACGGGATGCCGTAGATGGCCGACAGGAGCGCCGGGTCCAGCGCCTCGTCAGGCTCCCCATGCCGCAGAAGCGCCCCATCGGCAAGGACGGCAATCTCATCGGCATAGCGGGCCGCCAGGTTGAGGTCATGGAGCACGGCGATGACGCCGAAGCCGGCCGCGGCGCAGGCGCGGGCCCGACGCAGGATGAAGTGCTGATGGGCGATATCGAGTCCTGCCTCGGGCTCATCCAGCAACAGCCATGCGCCCGCGGCGCCGCCTTCCCATATCTGGGCGAGCACGCGCGCAAGTTGCACGCGCTGCTTTTCGCCACCGGACAAAGCCGTATAGCGCCTTCCACGCAGGCCCCATGCATGCGCGGCGCGGAGGGCCGCATCGACGATGCGGTCGTCCCGCACGAGGTCCGGCACATGCGGACTACGACCGAGGCCAACGACCTCCTCGACACGGAAGCCGAACTCCAGGTCGACCCGCTGGGAGAGCATCGCGCGACGCCTGGCAAGGTCGCGCGGCGCCCACTCTCCCAAAGGCTTGCCGTGAAGCACGACCTGTCCTTCATCCGCCTTGAGCAACCCCGCCATCGTCGAAAGCAGCGTGCTCTTGCCTGCGCCGTTCGGGCCTACGAGGACAAGCAGCCGGCCCGGCGTCGCCGTGAGCGAGATATCGCGCAGGATCAGTCTGTCACCGCGCCGCACGCGTAATCTCTGGGCGCGAAGCACACCGGTCGTGCTCATCGCACGCCCTCCCCGATACGACGCCGTAACAGCAGCCACAGGAAGAACGGGCCGCCGACCAGCGCCGTGAGCACGCCAAGCGGCAATTCACCGGGGGCCACGACCGTACGCGCCAACGCGTCGGCAGCCACCAACAGGATCGCGCCGCCCAGAGCCGACGCCGGCAGGAGGAAGCGGTGGTCCGGACCGAACACCATGCGCAGGAGGTGCGGCACGACCAGCCCGACGAAACCGATCACACCGGTGAACGCCACCGATGCGCCCACGGCGAGGGCGACCATCCCGACCAGAAGCGGCTGCAGGCGCTCCGGCCGAAAGCCCAGCAGCGTCGCCTCGCCTTCCCCCAGCAACAAGGCATTCAACGCGCGGGCCGCTCTGGGCAGGCACAGCAGGGGCAGCAGAACCCACGGCGCCACCGTCGCTACGCGGGCCCAACTGGCGCCTCCGAGACTACCCAGCGACCAGAACGTCAGGTCGCGCAATTGGTTCTCACTGGCCATGAAGGTCAACAGACCCACACCGGCCATGGCGATCGCGTTGATCGCCACCCCGGCAAGCAAAAGGTTGGCGACGCCAGGACGTCGACGACCAAGTACGAAGACCAGCGAGGTCGCGGTCAGGCCACCAGCGAAGGCCAGCGCGGCGACCAGCCACGATCCGGATGAGCCGCCAAGCACGATGGCGGCAACGGCACCCAGCGCCGCACCCGCCGAGACGCCGATCAGACCGGGATCGGCCAGCGGATTGCGGAACAGCCCCTGCATCGTCGCGCCACCGCACGCCAGCGTCGAACCGACCAGCATCGCCAGCAACAGGCGGGGCGCACGCAGCATCAGCACGACGTTGTCGTCGCCGTGCGCCGCCGTGCCCTCGAACCATCGGGCGATCGCGCCGACGACCTGGGCCGCGGGAATGTCGATCGCCCCGTGCGACAGGCTCCACAGTGCCGAGGCGACGAGCGATGCCGCCAGCGCGACCAGCGCGGCGCGACGACGCGAGTGGGGCCTTGGCAGCGCGGCGGTCACGGCATTCATGGCGCCACGCTGGCCCAGCGGCGCTGCAACTCACTCGCCGCAGCGGGCGTCCGGGGTCCGAAGCCGAGCAGGGCCTGGCCCTCGACGAAATAGATGCGCTTCGCCTTGCCTGCGGGTGTATCGGCTACGCCGGGCAAATGCAGTACGCCGTCGACGCCACCAACGCCCTCCTCGCGCTCGCTCATCAACAGGATGACGTCAGGCTTCATTGCCACCAGCGCTTCAGGAGACACCGCCTTATAGCCCTCCATGCCGGTGGCGACATTGAGCCCTCCTGCCAACGCGATCGCACGGTCCGCCGCCGTTTCACGGCCAGCCGCCATCGGGCTGCCCTGCCCCGTCGACATCAGGAACACCGTTCGGGGATGCGACGGCATCGCCGCCACCGCGGTGGCCAGCGACGCGAACTGGCGCGCGACCTCGGACGCAAGCGTATCGGCCTCCTTCTCATGCCCCGTCAACCGGCCGATCGTGCGGATCTTGCTTTCGATATCGGCCGCGCTTCGCGATGGCGGCAAGGTCTCGATACGAACGCCTGCATCGTGCAACTGCGCCATGACCGAGGCAGGACCGGCATCGTGGGTGGCGAGAATCAGGTCGGGGCGCAGCGCGAGAACTCCCTCGGCACTGAGCTGGCGCACGTAGCCGACGTCCGGTAACTTTTTTGCCGCCTGAGGCCACGTGCTCGTGCTGTCGACAGCGGCGAGTTCACCCTGGGCATGGATGGCGTAGATCGTCTCCGTGACATCGCCGCCGAGCGAAACGATGCGCGACGCGGCCGGCGACGCGAAGGAGGCAACCAATCCCAGCCAGCCTGCTTTTTGTAGGAGCCGCTTCAGCGGCGATGGGTGTGCACGGTGCGCTGGCCGCCCGCTACGCGGGCGGATCGCCGCTGAAGCAGCTCCTACAGAGCTGCGTCGCACGAAGGTGACTATCTTCACGACCATTCCTCCAGCTTCGCCAGCAGTGCGCGCCAGTCCTCGCGCTCCGGCACACCCGGCTTGCGCTTACCGAACACCTGCACGATCTGCGTGCCGTCTTCCGCATAAAGCTCGAGCGAGGTCACCACGCCCTCGGGCACCGGCTTGCGTACGATCCAGCTGCTTGCGATGGCGTCGCTACGCAGATGAAGGTTGAAGCCGTCGTCGAGCACGTTAAGCCAGGGCCCCGCCATCTTCACCGTGTGCACGGGACCGGTGTGGATCTGCACCACACCGGGCGATCCGACGAAGATCATCAGGGGCTCGCCCCCCAGCGCCGCCGTCTCGAGCACCTGGCGTATGGCCCCGTCGTCGACACGCGTGGCGAACTCACCACCCACCAGACGTAGCGCCTGCGTGCGCGTCACCTTGTGCTTCTTGAGCAAGGCGAAAAAATCGTGCGGGTCGCGCAGCGCGCGCCAGTGATCGCGCAATGCGTCGACATCGACCGCGTCATCGTCCAGACGCGCGGGCAGCGGATCCTCCACGACAACGCAGTCGATCAGTGGCGACTGCACGGCCGCCGTGTAGCGGTGGACGAGCGCGCGCCAGGCCGGACGATTCGTGGCGTCGGTGACGTACACCTTGTGCACGGCTCGGCCATCACCGTCGAAGAACTGGAGGCTTTCCAGTTCGCGCCCCCGCGAGGCCTCGCGCACCGCAAAACCGTAACGCCAGTGCCGCAGGAACAGGCGCAGGTCGATTTCCTCGGCCAGCACGATGCCCATGACACCACCGATGTCGATGTTGTCGTAAGCACCCTTCTTCTCGTGAACGCAGTAAGCATTCCGCGTCAGGGCCATCACGCGGCCCAGGCCAGGCAGTTCGCGAATGAGCTCGGGGAGCTCGCCTTCGAGCCGGGTGACACCGTCGCCGACGCGGCTCGCCACGAGTGCGCCTTCGCTCACACCGAGGCGTTCTGCGGCGTCCCGTGCACGAAGCCCGGGTTCGGTTTCCCGTAGCCGACGCCAGTCGCTGATCAGTGCGGGAATATCGATACGGGGAGCGGATGGGGTGGGCATGTCTTGCATGGCTGTCGACTCCTCAGAAGGTGTAGCGGGCCGAGACGGTGACGGCGCGACCCGGCATCGTCAGGCGTTCGATCTGGGCGTTGCGTACCTGGGCATCGTCGACGCCGCCACCCGTGGCGACGTTGGCGAGTACGCCACCATGCAGGGACCCCCAGTCCCAGTACTTACGATCGGCGAGGTTGGTGAAACCGGCCATCAGTTCCAGCGACTCGACCGGCTTCCAATGCGCGTAGAGGTCGAGTGTCGCGTAGCCCGGCGCACGGAAGGTCGTCGTGGTATCCAGACGCGACTTGCGACGCACCCCCTTGCCAAGCAACTCGAGCCCCCAGTTCTTCGCGTCGTACGAGAGACCCAGCACGGCACTGAGGGGATCGACGCTATTCAGTGGCGACCAGCCTGACTGGCCGATCACCTGCTTGTCGCCCTTTGAGGCGGCGAGGTTGCCTTCGATGCGCCAGCCCTGCAGCGCATCGCTGAGTGCACCGAGGCGCAGGCCGCCGGACGCTTCCACGCCCTTGATGGTTGCCTTGGGGAAGTTCACCGCCTGCATCACGATCAGAAGGTTCTGATTGAGTGCCCATTGCGGCCATTGGCTGCGGTCCAGCGTGTAACCGCCATAGATGAAGTTGCGGTAACGGTTGTAGTACGCGCTCGCTGAGAAATAACCCAGCTCGCCATTGCCGCGAATGCCGAATTCCAGACCTTTGCTCGTTTCGGGCTTCAGCGACGGATTGGGCACGATGCCGTAAAGACGCGGAGTACCCCATGCGACGGCGAGCTCGTTATAGAGCGGCGGGCGGAAGCCTTGCGCATACTGGCCGTAGATCTCGATCGCGTCGGTGACCGCATAGGACACGCCAAGCTTCGGCGAGAACCGGCTCGCTTTCACATCGCCCAGCCCACCCTGTACGAACGAGCTGTTGTAGTAGGGGTCGGACATGTCCGGCTTGAATGCATAGTGATCCCATCGCACACCCGGAGTGATCCGCAGCTTGCCATCCAGCAGGGCGATCTCGTCCTGCGCGAACAACGCGTAACGGTCGGTGTCGTTCTTCGGGAAGAAGCGCAGCGGGTAGTTCTCCGGCATGTAAGGCGTATTGCTGGAGACGATGCCCGTGCGAACGTCGCGACCTTCACCACCGAGGTCGCCCGTGGGCGTGGTGCGCGACACTTCCATGCCATAGGCGATCCGCTGCTCGACACTGCCACCAGTGATCGATTTGAACAGGGTCAGCTTGCCGCCGAAGAGACGTTCGTCGAGATTGCTGAGATAGAGACGGTCGTAAGTAGCGTTGCGAGACGGCACGTAGGCAAGCGTACGCGTGGTCGATTCGGTCTCGGATTTCTGCCAGTAGACGTCCCATTCGAGGCGGTCGGCGACGCCCAGATCGATGTTCGCGTACCGCTGACCCACGGAGATGCGTGCACGCGTTGCGCGATCATTCGCCTGGTCGCTGAGCAGGCGCGTCGTTCCGGCCTGGCCCAGCGCGCTGAGTACATCGGTGTTGACGTTATTGCGATACAGGTCGGCGGTGACCCGGTCTTCCCGACCGGATGGCGCCACATGCACGTACTTGCCGAGCACACTGGTGGTGTTCTGCGAAAGGGGGTCCGGCCGCGTGCGCAGGTAGTTCGACGTGTCGACATCGCCCTTGTTGTTCAGGCCGCTGGCTTCACGGTGATCGGCAACGAACACGATGCCGTTGGTCGGCGTACCCCCGGCGAGCGTCAGTGAGGTACCAAGGGAGCGATCCGCGCTGCTATAGCGTTCCTTCACTGAGACATAGACGTCCTTGCCGTCGCGAAGGTAGTCCGACGGATCCTTCGTCACGTAGCGAACTGTGCCGCCCAACGCGTCGGAGGGGTCCAGTGCCGAAGCCGGCCCCCGAATGATTTCCACGCTTTTCAGCGTGTCGGGATCGACGAAGCTGCGGCCCGCACGCATACCGGTGGTCGAGAAGCCGAACGAGCTCGACGCCGACACACCGTCGGTAAGGATGGCGACGCGGTTGCCGTCGAGGCCCCGGATGTTGAAGCTGTCCAGGCCCCAGCGGCCGGCCGTGCCGACGGCGGAAACGCCCGGCTCGTATTTCACGAGGTCACGGATGTCGGCGACGAGGTGCCGATCCATCTTCTGCCGGTCGATGACCGACACCGTGGCCGGCACGTCGAACTTGAAGGCCGATCCGATGGCCGTGACGGTGATCCGCGGCAGGTCGTCGGTGTTCGTCGTGGGAACGACTGCATCGGCGGAAAGGGCGGCGAGCGGGCAGGCGATAGCCGCGCCGATGAGCGCAGCGAGGACATTCTTTGGCAACACGTGGTGCTTCCTTCGCAAGGTCGTGGCCGTGAAGACACGGTTCGGGAGCTTGCGAAGGAGGCATCGTGCCTCCGGCTGGCGGCCGGTTCGGGGAGAGTTCGCGCCGCCTCAGGGGCGACGTGAGAGCATCTTAATAAGAATGGTTCTTATTCACAACAAGATCATGCGATGTCGATGCGCGCCGTCGATTCGGGGTCGAAGAAATGCAGACGCTCGGCGTGGAAGCCCAACGCGATGTCGCTTCCCGGCTGCACCGTGGAGTACGGCGGAACCCGCGACACAAGCTCATCGCCTGCGTGACGCATGTTGAGGAAAACCTCATTACCCACGGGTTCGACGACGTCGACATGCGCTTTGAAGCGCTCTTCCACCGCGGGATGATCCGCCACGGTAAGCAGATCTTCCGGACGAATGCCAACCACCAGCGGTTTGTCGACATACGCCGCAAGCGCGGACGCGTCGGTGCCGAGCAATACCGTGCCCTCCTTCATCTCCAGGCGAAGCCCATCGGCGCGGCGCAACGTACCGTGGAACAGGTTCATCGCCGGACTACCCAGGAAACCGGCCACGAACAGATTGGCCGGCTTGTTGTAGAGATTCATCGGCGTGTCGAGTTGCTGGATGACGCCGCCGTTGAGCACGACGATGCGCTGGCCCAGGGTCATGGCCTCGATCTGGTCGTGCGTGACGTAGACCATGGTGGCGCCGACGCGGCGATGGATGCGCGCGATTTCCACACGGGTCGACAGGCGCAGCTTCGCGTCGAGGTTGGATAGCGGCTCATCGAGCAGAAAGACCGACGGATCGCGCACCATGGCGCGGCCAAGGGCGACGCGCTGTCGCTGTCCACCCGAAAGCGCTGCGGGCCGATGATCGAGGCGCTCATCGAGACCGAGCATCCCGGACGCTGTTGCCACGCGTCGATCGATCTCTTCCTTGGCGGTGCCGCGCAGGCGCAGGCCGAAGCCAAGGTTCTCGCGCACTGTCATGTGCGGGTACAACGCATAGTTCTGGAAGACCATGGCGATGTCTCGGTCCTTCGGCGGGACATCGTTGATCACGCGGTCACCAATCATCATGGTGCCCCCGGAGATCGACTCGAGGCCGGCGATCATGCGCAGCAGCGTCGTCTTGCCGCAGCCTGACGGACCGACCAGCACCAGGAGTTCACCGTCGGCGATCTCGAAGCTTGCCTCCTTCAGTGCCACGTGGCCGTTCGGATAAACCTTGCGCACCTTGTCCAGGCGGACCGCTGCCATCACTAACTCTCCCGTTGGGTCCCGGTCTGTCAGGCAACTGCCTGCCATTGACCCGGGCAATGCGGTATTCTGCCGACGTAATCGTTTACGTCAAAGTGTCGGTTAGCCTCTCACACCCTGGAAGCCCTGCGCGCGTCAACGCAATGCAGAGCAAACCGTCACTAGACGCCAGCCCCCTCGCGAGGCACCCTTGCGAGCTTCCGTGACATGACAGGTTTCCCAAACATGGCCAACGTAAGCGCCAAGGCGCCTACCCTGCTCGCCGATCTCGGCGGCACCAACGTGCGCTTCGGCATCGCGCATCCGGATGAAGATCAACCGCTTATCCAGGAGAGCGTGCGCAAGTACCACGTCAAGGACTACGCCTCCCTCGGTGACGCCGCCAAGCAGTACTTCAAGGATGCCGGGCATGAGGCGCAGCGCGCCATCATCGCCGCCGCTGGCCGCATCGATAACGGCGAGACCGTCAAGGTCACCAACAATCCCTGGGCCATCTCGGCCAAGAGCCTCGCCAAGGAACTGGACCTCGAGTGGGTCCACCTCGTGAACGATTTCGCCGCCCAGTCCATGGCGGTGATGCTGATGACCGACGAGAAGACCGCCGATGGCCACCAGGACCTGGTGCCGGTCGGCAAGCTGGCTGTGCCGAAGATCGGTGCCAAGGACGAGCAGACCTTCGTCGTCGTCGGCCCGGGCACGGGCCTGGGCGTGGGTGGCCTGCTCATCCGCGGTGACAAGGTCAGCGTGCTGCAGACCGAAGGCGGTCACGCCGGCTTCGCTGCGCACAGCGCCGAAGACATCGAGATCCTCAAGGTGCTCAACCTGCGCTACGGCCGCGTCTCCAATGAGCGCCTGATCTGCGGCCAGGGCCTCGTGAACCTTTACGAAGCCATCTGCGAGATCTCCGGACAGAAGCCGCAGGAAGGCATCACGCCCGAAGAAATCACCAAGCGCGCCGCCGATCCCACCTGCCCCATGTGCGAGCGCGCGGTCGAAACCTTCGCCGGTATCTTCGGCAGCGTCGCAGGCGACCTCGTGCTGACGCTCGGCGCGTGGGACGGTGTCTACCTCACCGGTGGCATGACCCCGATCCTCCTGCCGTGGATCCAGAAGGGCAATTTCCGCGAGCGCTTCGAAGCCAAGGGCCGCTTCCGCGACACGATGGAACAGGTGCCCACGCAGGCGATCATGAACCCGGAGCCGGGCCTGATCGGTGGTGCCGCGCTGGCGATCGTGGAAGCTGGTGGTACGCCGCTTCGTCGTTGAGTGAAAACATCATGTCGCGCGCAGGTGCAGACCTAGCGCGCGCATGACGCGCATCACGGTTGCGAACTCCGGATTGCCGTCCACGGAAAGTGCGCGGTAGAGACCTTCCCTGGAAATGCCCGCTGCGCGCGAAACGCGGCTCATGCCGCGTGCACGCGCGATGTCGCCCAGAGCAGCACGAATGAGGCTGCCGTCGCCCGGATCCTCCTCGAGGCTCGCGTTGAGATAGACCATTTGATCGGCCTCGCTGACGAGATGATCGACGGGATCCCAGCGAGTGAACTTCTCTTGCATGCTTGCTTGTCCCATGCTTTTGCGAGCTTCGCTGCCCGCAGTATGTCGTCCTGCTGCGTACGCTTATCGCCACCGCAAAGAAGGACGATAAGTTCCGTCGCCCGGCGAATGAAGTACACGCGGTAGCCAGGCCCGTAGTCGATGCGCATTTCGCGAACACCTTCGCCTACATGCTTTACGTCGCCCAAGTGACCGAGCGACATGCGACGAAGTCGAATATTTACTCGCCCCCGCACCTCGCGGTCGCGAAGGCTGCAAAGCCAGCGGCGAAATGTCTCGTTATGGATAATCTCGTACATGGAGCGAACGTAACCCATAAGTTACGTTATGTTACCCATGGATTACAAGTTGCGCGTGTGACACCGACGCGAATGAAGGGCGCATGGCACCCTTATGGTCGAGAATGTTTCGTCACGCCGAAGGCGCGAGCAACGCGTCCAGATCACTCTCGTCGAAGCTGAGGCGCTCTCGACTCCCACCACCCTCGAGCACGGCATCGGCAAGCTCGGCCTTGCGAGCCTTCAACTCCTCGATGCGTTCTTCGACGGTGCCGGCGGTGATCAGGCGATAGACGAAGACAGGCTTGTCCTGGCCGATGCGATGCGCGCGGTCGCTTGCCTGTGCTTCGGCGGCGGGGTTCCACCACGGGTCGTAGTGGATGACCGTATCGGCGCTGGTCAGGTTGAGGCCGACGCCGCCGGCCTTCAACGAAAGCAAAAACAGCGGCACTTCGCCATCCTGGAAACGCTGCACGGGTTCGGCGCGGTCGCGCGTCTCACCGGTGAGCGTGACGTAGCTGAGGCGACGACGGTCGAGCTCGACGGCGATCAGCTTGAGCATCTCGGTGAACTGACTGAACAGCAGGACACGGCGGCCTTCGGCGAGCAGCGCCGGGAGCATGTCCATCAAGAGTTCGAACTTGGCCGACTCACGCACACCGCGTGCCGCTTCGAGCTTCACCAGCCGTGGATCGCAACAGACCTGACGTAACTTGAGCAACGCATCGAGAACGATGATGCCGCTGTGCGCAATGCCACGCTGTGCAATGACCTCGCGCAACTCTTCGGCGAGCGACAGGCGCAGGCTTTCATAGAGGTCGCGCTGCTTCGGCTCCATGACGACGCGACGGGTGATCTCCGTCTTTGCCGGCAATTCGGACGCGACCTGGGCTTTCGTGCGACGCAGGATGAAGGGTGCGATGCGGCGATTCAGCCGCTCCTGGCATTCGACGTCCTGGTGCTTTTCGATCGGGCCGCGGTAGTGACGACGGAACGCACCCTCGTCGCCCAGCAAACCCGGTACGGCGAGATCCACCTGCGACCAGAGTTCGCCCAGATGATTCTCAAGCGGTGTGCCTGTGAGGCACAGGCAGCGCGGCACCTTCAGCGTGAGCAGCGCACGACGTGCCTGCGTACGAGGATTCTTAACCTGCTGGGCTTCATCGAGTACGACCAGCGAGAACGGCTGTTTCTTCAGCGTCTCCACGTCGCGCGGCAACAAGGCGTACGTCGTCAGGACGACGTCGTACTCACCCATGTGTGCGAACGTTTCCGCACGCTGCGGACCGTGCAGCGCCAGCAGGCGCAGGCTCGGCGCGAACTTCGCAACTTCGGAAACCCAGTTGGGAACGAGGCTGGTCGGCACGACGACGAGCGCGGGCGCCATCAGGGAGCCTGCCTCCTTGAGAGCAAGCAGATGCGTGATGAGCTGCAAGGTCTTGCCCAGGCCCATGTCGTCCGCGAGCACGCCACCGGTGCCGGCTTCTGCCAGCGCATTCATCCAGCGCAGGCCGTCGCGCTGGTAGCCGCGCAGTTCGGCGTTGAGGCCGGCGGGCACGGCGTCGCTTGCGCGTTCGGCGGCTTCGCGCAGGCGCTTGGTAAACCCACGTAGTCGCTCAGGCGCTTCGAATGAGCCGCCACTGGGCAACGCCTGCACGAGTTCTTCGAGACGGCCCGCCTGCACGCGCGGCAGATGCAGCTGTTGACGCGGCTTTTCGAGGTACTCGGCCAGAGGCGCGAGCAGACCACGCAACTCCTTCAGCCTTACAGGCACCCGGCGCCGCTCATCGACAGGCGCATACCAGACGGAATCTTCTGCCTCACCCGGAGCGGGGCTGAGGCTGAGCTGATGTTCGGCCAGCGCCTGCGCAACGGCGGGCAGGAGGTTGACCCGCTTGCCTTCGACATCGATGCCGATTTCCAGATCGAACGCTTGATCGGCATCGTCTTCGTTGGCCTTGCCATACCAGCGCACCGGTCCTTCGAGCACCTCGAAAGGGAAGCTGGGCGCGTACTCGAGCAGGAAGCCATCGGCCTCGAGCTTCGGTCGCAGCGCCAGCCAGCGTGCAGGTGTATTGACTTCGAGGGCGCCAGCGTAGCCCTTGCCGGGAAACAGCCACGCGTCATCGGGCAACGTGTCGGCCATGTCCCACGGGAGGCCCTCAGTGTCCACGGCGGGATTGAGGCCCGCCGTCTCGAGGGTTTCCATCGTCGAGAGTTCTTCCGCACGGCGACGACAAATCTCGAGCAGCACGCCGTTACGCACACGACGCACCAGCGGCTCGCCCCCGCGGCCGGGCAAGCGCTCTCCCGCGTAGTCGAACGCGAGGCGGCCGTACGCCAGCGGAGGGGTGCCAGCGGCCAGGCGCGCGTGGCGTGTGAGCGCATGCAGGACGAGGACAGGCCTCGGCGACACCTCGGCACGACGCATCTCACCGAACACCTGCGGCGCAGGCACGCGCGGACCCATCGGCGTCGATGCCAGCTCGGCGCGAAACACGGCCGTGTTCTCGGGCGCCAGCGGTGGCAGGTCGAGCCAGGCACTCTCGCCGACATCGGCTTCGAGCGGACCGACTTCCGCGTGCTCGGCGTCGAGGAACCAGAGCGAACCGATGCGGAACAGTCGCTGGCTCGCGGGTACGGCCGGCACCAGCTTCTGGCCGCCGTCCTTCTCCAGGTTCCAGCGCCACTTCAACGGGTGCGGCTTCCCGCGGGAGAGATGCAGGCCCGCCACGCCACCGAAGAAGCAGGGCGCGGCGTCGAGGATGTCGGCAAGAAGATGGTCGCCCAGCGAGCCGGCAAAGCGAGCGTAGCTTCGGCTCTTGCGTAGCGTCTGCGGCAGGCCAAGCAGGGTCGCCGCAAGGCGACGCTCGGTGTCCGTCAGCGGGGCATCGGGAAGATGGCGGCTATCGAGTGGAATCGGCCGCGAGTAGCGGCCATCGGCGCCGAGCGTGAGCAGCACGGGCGCCACGTCCAGTCGCGCCGCCGGCTCGTGGTCATCGTTGATGGCCTCGAGGAAGAAGCCGAGCACGCTGCGCTCGCCCGCCACGGCCGGCTCGGCCTGGCCGAGCACGCGCTGCCACGCCAGCGGCAGCGGCGGCGGCGCCACTTCATTTCGTTTGCGCTTGTCGTCCGGTTGATGCATCCGTATCGATCCCGCCCGCACGATCAAAACAGGAAGCTTAGCAAAGGCAGCAGAACGTGCCCGTAAGACTTTTTTCCTGAGGATCGCCCCGGTTCAGCGAAGCGGGAGAAGCGCCGCGGCCTTAGCCGCGACGGTTGGCGAACAAGTCGACGGGATACTCGGGCTTTTGCTCGCGCCCCATCAGGGTGCGCAGGCCCTGGACGGGAGTCACTTCGCCGTGCAGGACGGAGCGGACGGCCGCCGCAATGGGCAGATCCAGCCCATGGAACCCAGCCAGGCGGGCTACTTCGTCCGCCGTGACCACGCTTTCGACGACCTGGCCGATCTCACGTACCGCGTCCTCGAGCGATATGCCACGACCGAGCGCAAGGCCCAGGCGACGATTGCGCGAGAGGTCGCCGGTGCAGGTGAGCACCAGGTCACCCAGGCCGGCCAGACCCATCAGGGTCTCGGCACGGGCACCGAGCGCCACGCCCAGACGAAGCATCTCGTTCATGCCGCGGGTGATCAGGCCGGCGCGTGCATTGAGTCCGAGCTCCATGCCATCGGCCACGCCGGTGGCCACGGCCAGCACATTCTTCATCGCACCGCCCAGCTCGGCTCCCAGGATGTCGTTGCCCGTGTAGGCGCGGAAATCCGGGGCGTGCAACAGCACGGCCAGTTCTTTGCCAAAGGCGTCGTCCGTCGCGTGTACCGTGACAGCACTGGGCAGGCCGGCGGCTACTTCCCGGGCGAACGACGGCCCGGTGATGACGGCCGCCGGTCGCCCGGGCAGCTTCTCATTCACCAGTTCATGCAGGAACCGACCGGTACCGGTCTCGAAACCCTTGGTAGCCCACGAGATTTTTGTGCCCGGGTCGAGCATCGGCACGATTTCGTCGAGCATCGACGCGAAGGCGTGACTCGGCACGACGATGAGGACGATGCCCACGCCGCGCAGGATCGTCGCCAGGTCAGCTTCGTAACTGAGCTCGGTCGGCAGATCGAGGTCCGGCAGGTAGCGCAGGTTACGGCGCGACGCGGCCATGGCCGCGAGCGCGTCGGCATCGCGCCCCCACAACCGCGTGGGGACGTCGTTGCGCGCCAGCAGCGCGGCCAGCGCGGTGCCCCAGGAACCGGCGCCGAGGACGGCGACGGTGGGTCGGGAGACGGAGGTCATCACTCAGCTGTTGAGCGTATGGGCCCCGGCGCCCTCGACCTGCTGACGCTGCTGCTCGGCGTAGAGGGCGTCGAAATTGATCGGCTGGAGCAGGAACGGCGGGAAGCCGCCTTCCTGGATCATGGCGGAGACCATCTGGCGGGCGTACGGGAACAGCAGGTTCGGGCAGTACGAACCCAGAATGCCGTCACGATCTTCGCTGGTGAAACCGCCGATGCCGAAGATGCCGGCCTGATGCACTTCGGCGAGATACGCGGTGCGCTCGCCCAGGTTGCAGGTAAGCGTGAGGCTGAGGACCACTTCGAACTGCTCGTTGCCGAGGTCGACGGCCTTGTGGCCCAGATTGAGCTGGACCTGCGGCTGGGCCTCGGTCTCGCCCATCTCCTGGAAGACCTGGGGCGCGTTCGGCGCTTCGAAGGAAGCGTCCTTCACGTAGATCTTCTGCAGGACGAGCTGCGGCTGGCCGGCCTGGCCGTTGGGGGTGATGTCTGCCATTGCGTGTTCCTCGGAAAGGCGTCTTGTAGGCGGCTTCGTGCGGAGGCACGAAAGCGGAGATTGTTTCACACAACCCCCGGCGCCGCACAGTCCGGCTTGCGTGAACACGTGGAATTCTGAGAGAATGCCCGGCTTCCCTATGCCGACCCGATTCGTCGGGCAGGTCCGTCACGCGATGCGGGCCTCAAGCGGCGGGAACGCTCCACCCCCTCCAGCCATCGCGTGGCGCCCCGTATTCATGGGTCGTGGCTGGGCCGATGCCGTCCTGGCCAAAGGGCGGTCAAATTATCTAAAGGAGGTCGCCATGGCCCGTAGATGCCAAGTCACCAATAAGGGTGTGCAGACCGGTAACAACGTCTCGCACGCAAACAACCGCACCCGTCGCCGCTGGCTGCCGAACCTGCACGAGCGTCGTTTCTGGGTCGCCAGCGAGAACCGCTGGATCAAGCTGCGCATCTCGAACCACGCGCTGCGCACGATCGACAAGAACGGCATCGACGCCGTGCTCGCCGACCTCCGTTCCCGTGGCGAAAAGATCTAAGGAGATCGAACATGGCTGGTAAGCGTGATAAGCATCGCCTGATTTCCACCGCGGGAACCGGGCACTTCTATACGACGGACAAGAACAAGAAGAACACGCCGGAAAAGATGGTGTTCATGAAGTACGACCCCGTCATCCGGAAGCATGTCGAATATAAGGAAGGCAAGATCAAGTAAGAGCGCCTCGCGCCTTGCAGATCTTCAGGAAACCCGCCGCAAGGCGGGTTTTTTGTTGTCTGCGAGAATCTCGCTTCGCGAGTGCCTGGTATCAGCGGCTTACGCCGAGGCGGGCGCGGGCGGGCGGGCGCGGGCGGGCGCGGGCGGCGCGGGCGGCACGGGGCGCGGCGGCGAGGCGCAGAGCCTTCGGTGCCCACCCTCGCTGCTCAGACACGTCCTCCGCGTTTCGTACCGGAAAGGCCGCTGCGCGGCCGTGTACTTATTTGGCCTACGGCCGCTCCACTTGTGCGGAACTCGCCTCGAGGGTGGGCACCGAAGGCTCTTCCCATCCCTGAGGTTCGTGTGGGTCGAGCCGAAGCAACGCTGCTTCGGCTGCTGGTTCGTCGCCGTCGCCAGACGGTCAACCCTGGCGCGCTGGTCGCGATCGGCCGCGCGAGCTGGCGCAGCGGCGAGGAAGGCGCTCACCGAGCCGGAGCGTCCGTACCAGCACGCCCGCCGTAACGGTCCGCTTGGGCGGCCACATCCACACCAACGGCTCTCCTTCCCGCTGACCGTCGCGTCGTGAGAGACCTTGGTGTCCACCCTCGAGGCGAGTTCCGCACAAGTGGAGCGGCCGTAGGCCAGTAGGTACATGGGCCGCGTGAGCGGCCTTTCCTTGTCGAACGCGGAGGACGTGTCTGAGCAGCGAGGGTGGACACCAAGGTCTCCCCGCGAGACGCCCAAGTGTACGAAGCGACGGCGAAGCCGAGCCCGCGAGGTGCGAGATGAACCAAAAAAAGGCCCGCCAGTGGCGGGCCTTTTGTCTACCTGCGAGCGAACCGCTTACGCGCCCACCGCCGAGTATCCCTTCAATCTTTCAGCAAACTGCTGCAGCGAGCGAATCCCGCTTTGTTCCGCTTCGACAATCCACTGTTGGAGCGACTTCAGCGCCTTATCCGCGCCACGCTCTTCCATCAGCGCCACCAGACGGGCGCGGAACTCGCACACCGTGGTCAGCGTCGGGCGATTGGCCAGCGCGGCATGCATGCGCTCGCGGGCATCGTTGTCCAGCCAGCGGCCGCCATCGGCCAGTGCACGGCGCACGCGACGCGGCACGGCTTTCACGCTGTCCCCCGCCTGACTGACTTCTTCGCGCATGGTCGGCAGGATCACGTTGCGGTAGTAGTCGGTCGTGGCCTGGAAGCGCAGCGCCAGCACACCCTTGAGGGTCTCGGCGTCCGGCAGGTGCACGTTAGGACGGATATTGAGGGTCGGTGCGACGCGCAGCACCTTGGCGAGGCCTACGGCGCGGAGAGTGCAGATAGCGGCCCAGCCAATGTCGAACTCCCACTTGCGCAGTGCGAACTTCGCCGAGCTCGGGAAAGCATGGTGGTTGTTGTGCAACTCTTCGCCGCCGATCCAGAAACCCCAGGGCGAGATGTTCGTCGCCGTGTCCGAGCTCTCGAAGTTGCGGTAGCCCCACCAATGGCCGATGCCGTTGACGAAGCCAGCGGCCCAGAACGGGATCCAGATCATCTGGATGGCCCAGATCGCCAGGCCGACCACGCCGAACAGCGACACGTTGATGATCGCCATCAAGGTCGGGCCCCAGTACGGGTGGCTGCCGAACAGCTTGCGCTCGAACCAGTCGTCAGGCGTGCCGCGACCGTACTTCTCCATGTCGGCCTTGTTGTAGCTGGCCTCACGGTAGAGGGCGACGCCGTCGAAGAAGACCTTCTTGATCCCGAACACCTGCGGGCTATGCGGATCTTCCTCGGTCTCGACCTTGGCGTGGTGCTTGCGATGGATAGCGACCCACTCGCGCACGACCATGCCCGTCGTCAGCCAGCCCCAGAAACGGAAGAAGCCGTTGAGGGTCCAGTGGAAATCCACGCCGCGATGGGTCGCGCTCCGGTGGTAATACAGGGTCACCGTGAAAATGGTGAGCTGCGTCAGCACGAGCAGATAGACCACCATTTCGCCCCAGCTTGCGCGGGAGAGACCGTTGGCCAGGAAATCGAGCAGGGTGTCGAGCATTTAGTCGGTACCGCGCGGGGAGTGAAGGGAAAGTACAAGTGTATATCGGCAGTCTAACCGCCTGTTTCCATACCCACCAGCACGTTCTTCGGCGAAATGTGAAGCCGGCGGTTGTGGGAAACGGAGCCGTTTGCGCACAATCGCGCCATGAGATTCCTCCCCGTCGTTCAGAAGCCACCCCTCGCGCCCGCACGTTGGGCACGGAATCCTGCAAATAGCCCGCCGTTCGGCGACGTAGGCGCATGACCGACCTTCCGCTCCTGAACGTGGCGGGTCTCTCCCGTCGCCGCGCCGGCCGCGCAGCCGTGACCGACCTTTCGTTTTCCCTGAACCGTGGTGAAGTCCTCGGCCTGCTAGGGGTCAATGGCGCCGGGAAATCCACCACGTTGTCGATGCTCGCAGGCGCGCTCCGCCCGGAAGCGGGAAGCATCACCCTGGACGGTCGCGATTTCGTGACGCATCCCGGCATTGCCCGCTCCCTGGTCGGCTGGCTGCCCGAGGCTGCGCCCCTGTGGCCCGAACTGTCAGTGGAGGAACATCTCCTGGCCTTTGCCCGCCTCCGCGGCTTTTCCCGCACGGCGGCCCGAAAGTCTGCCGATGCGATGATCGTCCGCCTCCAGCTGGGCGACCTGCGGCGACGCCTCGCAGGGGTTCTCTCCCAGGGCCAGCGGCAGCGCCTCGGCGTGGCCTGCGCCCTGGTCCACGATCCGGCACTGATCATCCTCGACGAACCCGCCAACGCGCTGGACCCTGTTCAGACCGGCGAATTGCGCAAGCTGGTTCGCGAGCGGGCGGCAGCCGGGGCGGCGGTGATCCTTTCGACCCACGTACTCGGTGAAGTCGTCGCTGTGTGCGACCGGGTGGCGATCCTGCACGAGGGACGCCTTCGCCACGACGCGCCGCTCCACGACAAGGCAGGCGGCAAGACGCTGGAAGCCACCTTCTTCGCCATCGCGACGGGAGCAGGCCCATGAGCCTTGGTGCCGTGACCCGACTTGAATTGCGCCGACTCGCCGTGCGCCCTCTGGCCTGGGCGATCGCCGCCCTGACGATTGCCTGGCTTGCCTGGAGCTTCGTTCTCGGCCTCGGCCAGTTCCTCGGCGATCAGGTGAAACTGGCTGGCATGGCGGATGCGCCGGGCTTCACCGATCTGGTCGCCATACCTTTGCTGGCCGAACTGGCCAAGCTGGCCTTCCTGGTCGTTCCGCTGATGACGATGTCGCTGCTGGCCGGCGAACGCCGCACCGGTACGCTTGCGTTGCTCGCCTCGACCGGACTCGCACCGTGGCGGATCGTCCTGGGTAAATACCTTGCCGTCCTCCTCTGGCTGAGTCTCTGGCTCCTGGCCACCCTGGCGATGCCTCTGGTGGTCGGTGCGGAATCCACCGCCGACTGGGGGAAGCTCGCCGCCGCGACGCTCGGGACAGCCCTGCTTCTGGCAACACTCGCCGCCATCGGCGTGGCCTGCTCCGCGGCCACTTCATTTCCGGCCATCTCGGCGGCCATGGCGCTCATCGTGACCCTGGTGTTGTGGACAGTGGATCGTGGTGCGCAGGCTGCCGGTATCAGCGGCGGTTTCCTCGAATGGCTGACCATGGCCACGCATCTGCAGAACCTGCTGCGCGGCCTCGTCGTCTCCAGTGACCTGATCTGGTTCGTACTCGCGATCGCCCTGTCGCTTATCCTCGCCACGCGCCGCCTCGGCGGCGACAGGGAGCGTCAGTAATGCGCCGTCTCGATCGCTGGCTCATCCTGCTGGCCCTGGTCGTCGCGACAGGCTGTCTCGGGTTCCTCAGCTCGCGTCACGTATGGACCGCCGACTGGACGCGAGGGGCGCGTGCGAGCCTCGCGCCCGAGAGCGTTGCCGTACTCGACACGCTGAAGGGGCGCGTCGACGTCGTCGGCTACCTATCGCCAACCGGCCCCTTGCGCGAGCAGGTCGCCGCCGTGATGGAACGCTACACACGCGAAAAGAAGGACCTGACACTCTCGTTCGTCGACCCGGACCTGGATCCCGTCGCGTCGCGCCAGATGGGTATCGCCGGTAACGGTGCCTTGTTCGTGCGCTATGCCGGGCGCGAACAGCGTGTGGAAAGCCCGATCAACGAACGCAACCTTTCCAACGCACTCGAGCGCCTCGCGCGCGGCGGCGAGCGCGTCGTCGCCTTCGTCACCGGCGACGGCGAGCGTCAGGCCGACGGCCAAGCGAACGCCGATCTCGGCACCTTCATGGGCCAGGTAGAACGTCGCGGCATTCGCGCGGTGCCCCTTAATTTCAGCCAGACCCAGGGCGTTCCCGAGCACACCGATCTCGTCGTGCTCGCCAGCCCCACGGCGTCGTTGCCGGCAGGCAGCATCGCGGCGCTGGTCGACTACGTCCGTTCCGGCGGCAACCTGCTCTGGCTGACCGAACCGGGCAATGCGGATCTGGGTACCGGCGCACTTGCCGATGTCCTCGGCATACGCGTCCTTCCCGGCGTACTGGTCGATGGACAAGGCAGCACGCTCAACGTGAAGGACCCTCGCCTCGTCGCGGTCGGTGACTACCCCTTCCACGCGATCACGCGCGGCTTCCGCGATACCAGCCTGTTTCCGCAAGTCGCCGCGCTGGCCCAGGTATCCGACCACGACTGGGCCGTCGTGCCCTTCCTCCGCTCGGGCGAGCGCAGCTGGACGGCCTTCGATGGCATCGACAACGACAAGCCCTCGACCATCGCCTTCCATCCGGAAACCGGCGAGCTCAAAGGTCCGCTGGATTTTGGCTTCGCGCTGAACCGCCTCTCGCCGAGCCCGGCGAAAAGCGAACAGCGTGCCGTCGTCATCGGTGATGGCGATTTCATTTCCAACACCTACCTGGGGAACGGCGGCAATCGCGCCCTCGGCGAGCGGATCGTCGACTGGCTGCTCGGCGACGACGTTCTGGTAGACCTGCCAACGCGCGGCGCGCCTGACCGGGTCATTTCGCTCTCGCAGGACGGGCTCAATGCCATCACCCTAGGCTTTCTGGTCGCCCTGCCCGCCTTGCTCGTAGGCCTCGGCGCGGGCATCGCATGGCGCCGAAGGAGGCGCTGACGTGACGCGACGGATCATTGCCATCGCGGTCCTCGTGCTGCTGCTCGCCGCCGTCGGCTGGCAATGGCATGCCGACAATGCGGAAGCTCAGGAGCACACGCTCACGTCGGTCGATCCCGATGCGGCAACACACATGGCCGTGGCGCTCAAAGGCCTGCCCGATCAACGGTTCGAGCGCAGGAACGGACGCTGGGTGAGTCTCGATGCCACGGCCACCGACGAAGGCCGCGCCGAGGAACTGGTCTCGCTGGCGGCGACGCCCGTAGCCGACTGGAAGCCCGCTGGCGATTTCGATCCCGTGAAGATTGGCCTGGCGCCACCGATCGCCGTGCTCACGATCGACGGCACGCGCGTCGAATTCGGCGAAATGACCGCCCTGGGAAAGCAACGCTACGCGCGCGTAGGAAAGCGCATCGCCTTCGTCCCGGCACAGGCACTTCCCCGTGCGCCACGCACCCAGGCCTTGCCGACAACCCTGACGCCGGTGCCATGAGCGCACGTGCTGGCGCTTGCCCGACGACCTGAAACACCCCATCTTCCGGTCATGCCCGAGCTTCCCGAAGTCGAAACCACCCGCCGCGGTATCGCTCCGCACCTCGAGGGACACCGCGTGACCGGCGTCGTGCTGAGGCGTCCGGACCTGCGCTGGCCCATCCCGGCGGAGATATCCACCCTCCTTCCCGGCCAGGTTATCGATGCCGTGGACAGGCGCGCGAAATACCTGCTGCTGCGCACGGAGGTCGGCACGGCCCTGCTTCATCTGGGCATGTCCGGCATGCTGCGCGTACTGCCGGCGGAAACGCCGATCGGCAAGCACGATCACGTCGACATCGCCATGGACACGGGCCGCGTCCTGCGTTTCACCGATCCACGCCGCTTCGGCGCCCTGCTCTGGCAAATGCCAGGCGAAACCCATGAACTGCTCGACGGTATCGGGCCGGAGCCGCTCACCGACGACTTCGACGGCGACCTGCTCTGGAAGCTCTCGCGTGGCCGCACCGCCTCGGTAAAGACCTTCCTGATGGATAACGCCGTCGTCGTCGGCGTGGGCAACATCTACGCGAGCGAAGCCTTGTTCGCCGCTGGCATCGATCCGCGCCGCGCCGCGGGAAAAGTGTCGCGCGTGCGCTATGCAAAGCTCGCCGACGAGGTGAAGCGCATCCTTGCCTACGCCATCACGCGCGGCGGCACCACGCTGCGCGACTTTCTCGCACCCGATGGCGCGCCGGGCTATTTCTTCCAGGAGCTGTTCGTCTATGGGCGGACCGGCGAGCCCTGCAAGGTTTGCGGGACGCCGGTCCGTGTCGTGACGCTCGGGCAGCGCGCATCGTTCTATTGCCCGAGCTGCCAGCGCTAGCCACGCGACCCAAAACGTTTCAGTCGGGCCAGCGCATGGCGGCGTGGGAGTTGTTGAACATCGGATCGTTCTCGTCACCCGACAGCTCGACCGTCAGGCCACCCTTCACGCCATCCACTTCCACCGTCTGGTGGTGCTCGAAGTGCGCGCCCAGGGCACCCAGGTCGACAAACCGTTCCGATAGCGCGCCCGCGCGATCGATCTGGTTATCAGGCACGTTGGTCAGGCTGATGTCCGGACGACCGAACTTGCGCATGCCCCGCGTACGGATCCACGAGCGGCCTTTGGTCTCCTCGGGACTGCACAGGATCAGCACGTGATGTCGCGTGGGGGCGCCGCCCTGTACCAGGTAGTGCTCGCGCCAGGTGGCGGCGTCGAAGAGCGAGAGGATCTGCGGATCGACCACGGCCTTGCCACCGATATCGGTCAGCGCCGCCACGACACCCAGGGTGTCGCGCAGATAGTCGAGATGGTCGCTATCGGGAAAACGTCCACGAATGGCAATCACGTGCGGCGCCGCCTTCGCAGCGGCATAGGCTTCCGGGCTGTCTTCCTTCAGCAGTTCACCGAGCGCGCCGGAGAGGGGGTAGCCCTCCCAGCGCGCCAGCACGGCGTTCTGAAAGCGCTGAAGCTCCACGCCTTCAGGAAGACCGGGGCTACCGTAGCGCGCCGCGGGGATCACGAGATCTTCGGGGAACGCGCCGAACACGAAGAAAAGCAGCACGGCTTCCTCGCTGCTGGGCTGCCAGTGCGGTCGCGGCCATGCGGCGGCGGTATTCGTCGTCTCGGTCACGTGCTTTTTCCTTGGTCTGGGTCGCTTTCGCCGAGCGGCAGCACGGATTGCTGCAGCTCGATACGGCCATCGCCGCCGGTGATGCTCTTGAACTCGGCGCGGCTCACGGAGACATAGCGGTCGTTCCCGCCGATCTCAACCTGCGGGCCCTGGGTCACGGCCCGGCCATGTTCATCCACGCGCACCACCATGGTCGCCTTCTTGCCGGTGTGGCAGATGGTCTTGATCTCGTCGAGGTTGTCCGCCCAGGCCAGGAGGTACTTGCTGCCTTCGAAGAGTTCGCCGCGGAAATCCGTGCGCAGTCCATAGGCGAGCACCGGGATACCCAGCTTGTCGACCACGTCGGAGAGCTGCCAGACCTGGGCCTTGCTGAGGAACTGGGCTTCGTCCACCAGCACGCAGTGCAAGGGGCCACGGCTGTCGATGTCCCGCTCCGCGATGGTCAGCAGGTTCTCGTCCCCGGCAAATCGCATGGCCCGCGCCTGCAGGCCGATACGTGAGGCGACGATGCCCTCGCCATAGCGATTGTCCAGCGCTGGCGTGAGGATGAGCGTACGCATGCCGCGCTCGTGATAATTGTGCGCGCTCTGCAGCAGCGTGGTGGTCTTTCCGGCGTTCATCGCCGAGTAGTAGAAGTAAAGCTTGGCCATGCGGATCGTTCCGGTGCGTGACCGCACATGGTACCGCCAAGCCCCCGACCGCTGGGGCCCGAGGGTCGGTCTCGTGGCCCGTGAGCCTGTTCCGGAACCCCGCCGACGGGTTCCCACCTGCTACCATCCGTGACCTCGTCCGCTGCCCTGTCCGGCCGATCCCCTATGCTCAATCCGCAGCAACACGCGGCTGTCGAATACTGCGACGGCCCCCTCCTCGTGCTGGCCGGCGCCGGCTCCGGCAAGACCCGTGTCATCACGGAAAAAATCTCGCACCTGATCTCGCGCCGACACCTGGCCGCCGAGAAGATCGCCGCGATCACCTTCACCAACAAGGCGGCGAAGGAAATGCGTGAGCGCGTGAGCAAGCTGATTTCAGACGAATCGGCAAAAGCGCTTACCGTCTGCACGTTCCACGCGCTCGGGTTGAAGTTCCTGCAGATCGAGCATGAACGCGCCCAGCTGCGCCGCGGATTCTCCGTGCTCGACGCCGACGACAGCGCCAACATGCTCAAGGAGCTCTCGCCCAAGGGCGTGAAGCCTGAAGTGATCCAGGGCATCCGCAACCTGGTGGGCAAGGCGAAGAACGGCGGTCTCACGCCGGAAGAGGCGATGGCCGCGGCACGCAGCCCGCGCGAGATCGAAGCCGCGACGATCTACGACCTCTACCAGCAGCGCCTGGCCGCCTTCAACGCCGTGGATTTCGACGATCTCATCCGTTTGCCCCTTCGCATACTGGAAACCGACGACGACGCGCGCGCCATCTGGCAGGAACGCCTGCGCTACCTGCTGGTGGACGAATACCAGGACACCAACGACGCGCAATACCGACTGCTCAAGGCGATTGCCGGGCCCAAGGCACGCTTCACCTGCGTGGGCGACGACGATCAAAGCATTTATGCGTGGCGCGGCGCCAACCCGGAAAACATCGACCAGCTCGGGCGCGACTTCACCAACCTGCGCGTGATCAAGCTCGAGCAGAACTACCGTTGCGCCAAGCGCATCCTGCGCGCCGCCAACCAGCTGATCGCGAACAATCCGCACGTCCACGACAAGAAGCTGTGGAGCGACCACGTCGAAGGGCCGCCGATCCGCGTGCTGGAATGCAAGGACAACGACCATGAGGCCGAACGCATCGCCGCGATCGCCTCCAGCCTGCACGAGAAGTACAAGGAAAAGGGCGCGCGATGGGACGACTTCTGCATCCTGTATCGCGGCAACTTCCAGGCACGCGTGCTGGAAAAGGCGCTGCGCCTGGCCAAGGTGCCGTATCACCTCAGTGGTGCACTGTCCTTTCTCGATCGCGCGGAAGTGAAGGATATCCTCTGCTACCTGCGTCTCCTGACCAACCCCACCGATGATGCTGCCTTCCTTCGCGTGGTCAACGTGCCGAAGCGTGAAATCGGCTCGACATCGCTCGAGAAACTCGGCCAGATGGCGCAGACACGCAATGCCTCGCTGCTCGAGGCGACACGCAGCGATACCGTACTGAAGACGATCTCCTCGCGTCCCGCGTCCGCCCTGGCGAACTTCTCACGCCTGATGGACGAGTTGCGCAGCGACGCCAACCACCTCAGCGCCGCTGATCTGGTCCAGACGATCATCGAGAAGACCGGCTACGGCGCACAGATCGCAGCCTCGACGCCCGATGAAGTGCTGCGCGAGCGCCGTCTGGGCAACCTGCGCGAACTGGCCGACTGGTTCCGTGCCATGAGCAAGGACGGCGGCCGTACCGGCGACATCGCTGCCCAGCTCGCCCTGCTCAGTCATGCCGACCGAGACGATCCGGGCAACGCCCTGCGCATGATGACGTTGCACTCGGCCAAAGGCCTGGAGTTTCGCTTCGTCTTCATCGTCGGCTGCGAAGACGGCACGTTGCCGCACGAAGGCGCGATCGACGAAGGCCGCCTGGACGAGGAGCGACGACTGATGTACGTCGGCATCACGCGCGCCAAGGAGATGCTGACGCTGTCGTTCTCGGCCCGGTCGCGCAAGTACGGCGAGGTCCTCTCGAACGATCCGAGTCGCTTCCTCGAGGAACTGCCGCAGGATGATCTCCACTGGGACGGCAAGGATCCCGAAGCCGATGCCGAAGTGAAGATGGAAACCGCCGCCACCCACATGGCGCGCATCCGCGCCATGCTCGCCGGCGGCACCTGATTCCGCCCCTCAGATCAGCTCTTCGGCCTCGAGCTCGCTCTTCAGGTAGGCATAGTAGATGGGCGCGGCAACCAACCCCGCCAGCCCGAACGCTGCCTCGAACACCAGCATTGCGATGAGCAACTCCCAGGTACGCGCACGGATCTGCCCACCGACGATCTTCGCGTTGAGAAAGTATTCCAGCTTGTGCACCACGATCAGGAAGCCGAGCGCGGCGACACCCACCCACAAGGACACCGACAGGCCGGCAATCGTGATCAATACGTTGGAGATCAGGTTGCCGACCACCGGCAGGAGCCCGACGACAAAGGTAAGGATGACCAGGGTCTTGGCCAGCGGTACGTGGATGCCGAACATCGGCAAGCCAGCCAACAGGAACAATGCGGCGAGCGTAGTGTTGATCGCCGAGATCTTCAGTTGGGCGAAGATGATGTTGTGAAAGGCTTCGGCAAGACGCATCGCCCGGGTCGACAGCTCGAACGACAACGGCCGCGCCGGACGTCCGCCTGAGCCATGCGAAATGGCGACGATGGCGCCGAGCACCAGGCCGATGAGGATGTGCGCAAAGACGCGCGCCGCCGTGGTGCCCATCAACTTCAGATCGCCCGCGTGCTCGTGGGCCCAGCCCATTCCCCGTTCGCGGAAGTCGCCGAAGCTATCCGGCAGGCGTGAGGTGAGCCAGGCCGGTAGCTGCTCGTGGGCCTTGTCGAACAACGGCAGCAGCTTGGCGTCCCAAAGCTCCTGCGGATCACCGATGTCGCGGCGGTAGAAGCCCAGCGCGGCGACGACAATCAGGATGAGTGCTCCAACCACGACGATCGCCACGAAACCGACCGCGATCGGCCGCGCGCGCTCACCGGGAACGACGCGACGAATCAGCGGCGTGAGCGCTTCGACCACCTCGTACACCAGCAGACCGGCCAGCAGGGCCGATACCAGGTGGAGCATGAGCACGCCCCAGAGCGCCAACGCCGCAAGGACGTAGGTGGCGATGCGGATGAGGCGCGAATCGCCCGGCGTACTGACCATGCTGTCACTCCTTGAAGTTGGCGGGATTCCAGCAGGCCGGCGATGAACGCTAGATCAAGCGCTCGGCTTCCAGTTCAGATTTCAGGTACGCGTAGAAGATCGGCGCCGCCACGAGGCCCGGAAGCCCGAAAGCCGCTTCGCAAAGCAACATGGCGACCAGGAGTTCCCAGGCACGCGCCCGGATCTGGCTGCCGACGATGCGGGCATTGAGGAAGTACTCGAGCTTGTGGATGACGACGAGGAAGGCCAGCGCACCGATGCCGACAGACAGCGACACCGACAGGCCGACGATGGTGATCGCCGTGTTGGACAACAGGTTGCCGATCACTGGCAAGAGGCCCACCAGGAAGGTGATCACGATCAGCGTTTTCGTCAACGGCAGGTGCACGCCGAATAAAGGCAGGATGCAGAGCAGGTAGATGGCGGTGAGGAGGGTGTTGACCAGCGAGATCTTGATCTGGGCAAACACGATGTTGTGGAACGCGTCGGCCAGGCGGGCACTGCGCAGGCTCAGCTCCGCCGCGAACGGGCCGACCTGGTGCGACGGCCGGGTGCGACTCAACGCCACGATCGCACCGAGCACGAGGCCGATGAGAATGTGCACGAGGACTCGCGCCGCTTCTTTGCCTGCAAGCTGCAGGGTCACCGCATTGCTGCGTGCCCAGTCGAGCGCGGTCACGCGCAGCGCGTCCACGCTTTCCGGCAAGCGGGCGACGACCGCCTGGGGCATCTGCTCACGAGCGCGCTCAACCAGGGGCATCAGCTTGTTCTGCCACAGATCTTCGGGATTGCCGATTTCGTTGCGGAAGAAACTGATCCCACCAAGGATGAGCAGGGTCAGCAGGCCGACGACGATGACGGCGACCAGGGCGACGGCGAGCACGCGCGCACGATCGCCTGACAATCGACGACCCATCAGGGGTGCCACGGACACCACCACCTCGTAAACGAGCAAGCCAGCGAGCAGCGCCGGCAGCAGCCGCAAGTAAAGCACGAGGAAAAGACCGAGCCCCATCGCGATGTAGCTGGCGATGCGGATGGCGTGAGTGCGCGGACTGGCGACGTCCATAGAGACCTCGTCGTGAATGAGGCCGCAGTCTGTCAGCACGCAGGGTCGTTGCGCCAGAGGCGTGCGTCCCGTCGTCACGCTGTCGTAAACTCCCCGGACAATCGCCGGCCCACGGGCGACGTTGCCTGTTTCGCAAGGGGTTTTCATGATGAAGTTCGTTCCGGCCGCGTTCGCCGCGGCACTGGTGCTCACCGGTTGCGCAGCCACGCCCCATGCCGGGCCTGCTGCGGCACCCGCCCCGCCCGCACCTGTCGCGGCTCCCGCTATCACCGGCGCCACCGCTGATGACAACCTGAATGCGGTGGCCTGGTCGCAGAACGCCAGTGAGCACGACTTCATTTACCTGCAGACCTTCCGAGATGCGCAGGAGAAAATTCTCAAAGCGAAGCAGGATCCGAACTGGGACGCCCTGCCGAAGGACGACCGCGCGGCTCACGCGTCCCTCAAGGGCCTCAAGCCCGCCGTGGTACTCGACATCGACGAGACGGCGCTCGATAACTCGCCCTACCAGGCACGCCTGATCCGCGCCGGTGGCGAGTTCAATGAAGCCGACTGGGCAGCGTGGTGCAAGGAAGGCATCGCGCGGCCGATGCCCGGTGCCCTCGCCTTCACGAAGTTCGCCGCCGAGCACGGCATCGCCGTGATCTACATTTCCAACCGCGCCAAGGACCTGGACGAAGCGACGCTGGGTAACCTGCGTTCGGCAGGCTTCCCGGTGGCCGGCAAGGAGTCCTTCCTGGGCCTGGGCACCTTCGTCGAAGGTTGCGAGCAGGTGGGTAGCGAGAAGGGCTGCCGTCGCCAGCTGGTCGCGAAGAACTATCGCGTGCTGATGCAATTCGGCGACCAGATCGGCGACTTCGCCAATATTCTGGGTAACAACGCCGAGGGCCGCGCCAGGGCCATGGCGCCCTATACGGCCTGGATCGGCGAGCGTTGGTTCGTCCTGCCGAACCCGACCTACGGCAGCTGGGAGACGGCGCTCTTCGACAACGACTTCAGCCTGCCGCGTGGCGAGCGCCGGCAGAAGAAGATCGAGTCACTGCGTACTCAATAAATTCATGCACTTATATGGGTTAAGTTAAGGCATTGCTTTAGCAATGTTATTTAACTATTATGGCCTCGCCAAAACCCGTGGCGCCAAAAAGCAATGCGGGCAAGGCCATTTCCCTTACCGGCCTCGGGCTGGATAACCCCGTGAGGCGATGAGCCTCCGGGGTTTTTTCTTGTACGCTCCCCGTCCCCGCCTTCCGAAGACGTCGAAGCCCCCATGCGCCGCCTATCGCACCTGGCCTGGATCCTCCTGCTGGCAGTCGCTCTGCTTTCCGCTTGCAACCACAAGCCGAAGGATGCCCCCGGCACGCCCGGCGGCGGCTCCCCCGAAGACGCCATGCGCGATTCGCTGGATCTGCTTCGCGACGGCAAGTTCGACATGTTCTGGCGGCACGCGCTGCCGCCGGCGGACTTTGCCGCGCTGCGCGCCGACTGGGTAAAACGCAATGCGCCCACCGAGCCGCTCGATGACGACGACCGCGCCAAGTTCGAGGCCGGCGTAAAGCGGCTGACCGAGCCGGATGCGGAGAAGAAGTTGTTCGCCGACCTGCGTCCGACCCTGGTTCGCTTCGATCGCGACTATAAGGACCAGATGCCACTGCTGTCCGGCGTCGGGCAGTCGATGGCACTCACGGCGATCGACCAGGCCAAGGAGCTCACGGCGTCGCAGAAGCGGCAACTGCGCGAAGCCGCGAACGTGGTCGCACCGTGGACGCAGACCGTACCCTGGGGCGATCAGGCCAAGGCGAAGGAGGCGATCGGCATTCTTGTGGACACCGCGCGCAAGGCCAACCTTTCGACCCCCGACGCGCTGCATGCGATGAACTTCGAGCAGTCCATGGCCACCTGGTCGACTGCCTGGCTGGGCTTCAAGCGCCTGTTCGCCGTTTATGGCCTTTCCATCGACAAGAGCTTCGAGTCGATAAGCATCGACACCATCGAGAACAGCGGCGGTTCGGCGCACGTGAAGATCACCTACATCCTGCTGGACAAGCCCATCCAGACCGATGCCACCCTGGTGCTGCTCGACGGCCGCTGGTACGACAGCGACCTGCTGCAAAGCGTCCGCGCGCAACACCTCCAGCTCAACCCGCCCGCGCAACCCGCTCCGTCGGGCAGCGCGCCAGCCCTGCCCGGTACCGCCGCACCGCCGCCGCATAACGATGGCGCACCGGTCGCGGCCGCCCGGCCCCGCTGAAGCCGTACAATCCCACGATGCCCGAAATTCCGATGAGTGCGGATCCGCACGTCCCTGTCGCCCGTTCGCCCTGGTGGTTCAAGCTGCTGGGTCGGCTTCTCGAACCCTGGGTGCGGATCAAGCGTGAGCCCGCCGAGCCTACCGCCCTCCTCGTGAGCGGCGCGGCTGTCTGTTACGCGATCGAGCGCGACGGCGCTTCCGACGCGCTGATCCTCGAACGTGCCTGTCGCGAGGCTGGCCTGCCCAGTCCGATGCAGTTGCTGGAGCTACCCGGCCGTCGTCGTCGCTCGGTGTTTTCCCTGAGCCGCCGCCATGGCTGGCTGTTCGGACGCACGGATGCGCGTGGACCGAAAGAACCGATCGGCCAGCTCATCCGCGCACTGGAGGACGATCCGGAGCGCGATATCCAGGTCGTCCCCGTTTCCATCTATGTCGGCCGGGCGCCCAACCGTGAGAGCGGCTGGTTCAGCGTGCTCTTCGCCGAGAACTGGCTGGTGGTCGGCCGCTTCCGCCGCATGCTCGCCCTCCTGCTCAATGGCCGGGATACCGTCGTGCATTTTTCCGCACCGGTGTCGCTGCGTAGCGTGCTGGCCGACTCGAACGGCCTGTCCCCGGAGCGCCTCACGCGCAAGATCGCCCGCGTGTTGCGCACCCATTTCCGCCGCATTCGCGCAGCCGTGATCGGCCCCGACCTGTCGCACCGCCGTACCGTGGTCGACGCGGTGCTCAACACCGAACCGGTGCGCGATGCCATCGCGGCGACGGCCAGCAAGGAAAACATCACGCTGGCGAAGGCTCAACGGCGCGCGCGCGATTTCGCGCTCGAGATCGCGGCGGACTATTCGCACCCCGTGGTCCGCTCGACCTCGTTCCTGCTCTCCAACTTCTGGAACAAGCTCTACGACGGCATCGCCATGCACCACTTCGACAAGGCCCGCGCCGCGGCGCCGGGTCATGAAGTGGTCTACGTGCCCTGTCATCGCAGCCACACCGACTATCTGCTGCTGTCTTATCAGTTGCATTACTCCGGCGTGGTGCCGCCGCACATCGCTGCGGGCGTGAACCTCAATCTGCCCGGCGTCGGCCCCATCCTCCGTCGTGGCGGCGCGTTCTTCCTGCGCCGCAGCTTCAAGGGCAATGCGATGTATTCGGTGGTCTTCAACGAATACCTCGCCCAGCTGGTCGATCGCGGCGTGCCGCTGGAGTACTTCATCGAAGGCGGCCGTTCGCGTACCGGACGCCTGCTGGCACCGCGTGCCGGCATGCTGGCGATGACGCTGCGCGCCTTCCTTCGCGCGCCCCGCCGGCCGGTGCTATTCCAGCCCGTGTACATCGGCTACGAGAAGCTGATGGAAGGCAAGTCGTACGCAGGCGAGCTTTCCGGCAAGCCGAAGGAAAAGGAATCGCTCCTCGGCCTCATTCGCGGCCTGAAGGTGCTGCGCCAGCGCTATGGCCACGTCACGCTGAACTTCGGCGAGCCTATCCTGCTCACCCCCATGCTCGATTCGGTCGCGCCGGACTGGCGCGTGACGACGGCCGAGCACGACGCCAAGCCGGAATGGATGAGCAACCTGGTCGACGACCTCGCCGAGCGCATCCAGATCAATATCAACCGCGCGGCCGACGTCAATCCGATCAACCTGATCGCGCTCGCCCTGCTGGCCACGCCCAAGCATGCGATGGCCGAGAACGACCTGCTCGCCCAGCTCGAACTTACCAAGTCGATGTTCCAGGAACTGCCGTATTCGGACCGCGTAACCATCACGCCGATGAACCCGCAGGGCATCGTCGCGTACGGCGAGCAGATGGGCTGGATCCGCCGCATCCGTCACCCGCTTGGCGACGTGCTCGTTACCGAAGGCGAACAGGCGGTGTTGTTGTCGTACTTCCGCAACAACGTGCTTCATCTGAACGCGGCTGCCGCGTGGGTGGCAGCCTGCTTCCTCAACAACCGCCGCATGTCGCGATCGTCGGTGCTGCGCCTGGGCAAGCTGATCTATCCCTTCATCCAGGGCGAGCTGTTCCTGCCCTGGGACCAGGATGGGTTTGCCAACGAGGTGCAGGAAACGATCGAGTTCTTCGTTCGCCGCGGCATCCTCGAGGCCAGCAGCGAAGGCCGCGTCCTCGAACGTGGACCCGGCCAGGACGACGGCGCGTACCAGCTCCGCGTGATCGCCCGCAGCATGCTGCAGGCTTTCGAGCGCTACTACATCGCCATCGCCGCGCTGGTGAAGAACGGCCCGCACACCATGAGCTCGGGCGAACTCGAAACCGCCTGCACGCTCACGGCGCAGCGCCTCGGCCTGCTCAACGAACTCTCGGCACCGGAGTTCTTCGACAAGGCCTTGTTCCGCGGCTTCATCCAGAAGCTGCGCGAAGTGAAGGTGGTCTGGACCGACACGAACGGCAAACTCGACTTCAGCGACGCATTGGAAGATATGGTGCGCGATGCGCGAGTGATCCTCGCGCGCGAGGTGCGTCACTCCATCCTCAAGATCACGCCGGGCGGCGAGAACGATCGCGACCTCGAAGCGCGTCCACCGGACGATCCGGGCGAGACGGCGGCGGAGTCGCTACATGACCGGCATGTCGCCAACGAAGAGACGCGGCACAAGAATCATCCCTGAGCTGACATCTTTGCTGTCGTAAGGCTGACACCATGTCGTCGTTGGCGGGGACATATCTCCCGCTGACGACCTCCTAACCTTTGCGCTGGATTTCCACGCAAAGGACGCGGCATGGACATGCATCCCCCGCAGGCGCCGGCGGCGATCGTCAACAGCACGCAGCAGGAGACCGTCGACGCCCTGGGTCGGCTTGTCGCCGTTCATGCGTGGCTGGCCGCCCAGCAACAGGATTTACCCGCGCTACCTGCTTATCCCGTCGCCGAAGGCCGCACGCACCTGCTCGCCGCCCTGGATGCGTTCTGGCAGCGACCGGTAGAAGACGCCCCGGGCGCGCCACCCGTGCCACGCATCGATGCCCTGGCCACGCGGTTGGCGTCTGTCATGCGCGACGACGCCCTCGTCCGCCGCAGCGACGGCACGCTCGACGGCGTCGCAGCGAACCTCGCCGAGCGTTTCGCGCGCTCGCACGGCGGCGACTTGCCACCAGGCGTGCAAGTCCGTTCGTTGCGCATCGGACCGGTGGACTACGCAGGTGCGGTCATCGTATACGACCGCGACGATCCTACCGTCGTCCTTCGCTTCCTGCCGGATCGCGGCTGGGACGCTTTCGACAGCCTCGACCACCTGCATGGCGAGACAGAGTTATGGTTGCGGCAGGCGCTGGCGCGCCGCCGCGAACTGCCGGGAATTCGCGCGGACGACACCGCCCAGGTACTCGCCAACGATCGCTTCGTCGATTCGCTGCCGCAGCAAGCCGACGTGTTTCGCTCGATGGCCCGGCGGATCGCCGGACTGCAGAGAGAAAAGGTCGAGGATGCGTGGCCGTCGGCCGGCGACACGGTGTCGTCCTCCCGGTTCATCGACGACGCCACGGCGGCCCTCGACCTGCACGACAAGCTCGACGTTTTCGCCCTGCTCGCCGAACGCGAAGAGCGCCTTGCCGCCACCCTCCTTGAACAACGCATGCGCCTTGTACCCACGCAGGTAGCCCAAGGCTGGCGCGACGCCATGGAAGGCTACCGGCTGGCTCGGATGCGCGCCGCGTCGTCGGCGCGACATCACGACGACGCCCCGCTCACGCTGGCGGCATGGACCCGGAAGGAACTCGTGGCCGCGCTGGCGAGCCGCGGCATCGAGGCAGACCCCGATGATATTCGGATCGAAGCCAGCGGAAGCGAAGGCCTCATCCCGCCGTCGATCGGCTCGGCGCCAGCGATACCTCCTACCCACCTTAGCCTCGCGGAATTCGCCTTGCGCAACATCGGCTACTTCGATGGGCGAAGGCTCCAGATCGTCACGAGGGGACTACCCTCGGGTTCGACCACCCCGAGCATGCCGCGCCTGCGCGAGATGGTTCGCGAGCTCAACCTGGCCCCTCGCTTCGAAGCCTACCTGCGTGCGCGCGTGAGCGATCCACAGGGCCGAACCTTCCGCCAGACGACGATGCGACTGCAACAAGCGCGCATGCGCGTCGAAGCCGCTGCCGCGCGTAGCACCATGTACCTGAGCGACGAGCTACCAGCCTTCATCGACGATCGCGAGGAACGCGGATACCGCATGGTTGAAGCCGTGCTGGACAGCCCGGTAGCGGCGACCCGCCGTACCGTCGGCGATCATAGGACCGCCGTGCGCCAACTGGTCTATCGGGGCGCCGTAGTGAGTGATGTGCTGGTCATCGGCGTCCGCGACGCACGCAGTTCATCGCGGGTCGTGCTGTACACGCCGGGAGCGCCTGACGGCCGTGACTTCCGCGAGTTCAGCGACCGCGCTGCGGCAGGCCGGCAGTTTCTTTACGCACCCGCTTTTCAGGACTACCTGCTACGGCGCCTGCCGGCCGAATCTGGCGAAGCGCTTCCCAACGGAAGCGGCCGGCGTTTCCGTGTCTCAGAAGCCACGCGGCGAACCCATTGGGTGCTCGCCGCCCCCGGCGAAGGACGCGGCACCCTCACCGAGGAAGCGTTCGAGGAGCGCCTGGTCGATGGCGACCTGCGTACGGCACTGTTCGATGCCGAGATCGTCCGACAGGCGCGCGACGTCACGTGGCTGGGGCGTAGTACCTCCCAGGCTGACACCGAGTCCGTCACCGGCGTCGTCAGCACCGTCATGCGGAGCGCACGTGGCCCGGAAACGGCGGTGGTGGACACAGTCGGCGCGGTCGGCCAGGCATTGCGGGCGACCTGGCGGTTCTATGACAGTGTCAAGGCCAACGACGTCCATCAGGCATTCATTGATTTTGCTGAGGCCTATACCGCGTCGCTGAGCTTCACAGGCTGGGGCGCAGGTTTGCCTGGCGTAAGGCGAGCCCGACTCTCGTTGCGTCCGGATGTCGGCGCGCTACGCGCCACAGACAGCGGCATTCGTCTGCCGGACGCGCGGCACTGGCTGGATTCGCGCTACGCCGCGCGCGATGTCGACCTGAGCGGCTTGCAGCCCGATGCCCTTGGCGTGCACCGACTTGGCGGCCGTCGATACATTCGCCAGCGGGGCTTCGTCTTCGAACTCAGGCACGACCCTGCCTCCGCCACCTGGCGCCTCGCGCACCCGAATGCGCTGGACGCCGCGCGTCCCGGGCCACCGGTAGCGCGTGTGCCGGGCGGAGACTGGCGCGTGCGCACCGATATCGGTTTGCGTGGCGGCTGGACTGACGACACGGCGTTTCCCCAACCGCGCACGCGCGGCGTCACCGGCGAGGCGCTCGCTGGTCTGAGCGAGTTCCAGCGCTGGACGTTCCAGCAGTCGTTCAGAGAGCGTCTGCGCAATGGCGGTGAGGCGAGCCTTATCTATTGGGAGGCGACTTCGCAGGCGCGTCCGAGATTCGTGACGTTGCGCCAGCACACGGCGTGGAACGATGCGTTGCGTGCGGCCCGTGCCACCCCGCCAGAGCCGCTACCCATCGGCACGCAGCCCGGCCCAGGGGCCACGTGGCGCGTTCTGCCGCCGAGCGAATGGCCCGCCCAGCTCTGGCACTACCCCCTCGGCCGTGGGATCGCTCTGAACGGTGGCACCGATCTGGCGCTACCTCTTCAGGCCGTTCCCGGCTCGGGACTCACCGGATTGCCCGCCACCGTGCAAGCGCCGGGACCTACAGGCGGTCCAGCGTGGATCCGGCTGCACCTGGATCGTTATCGAGGCCGGCACGGCACCCCTGAGTCTCCCGGCCTGAGGATCATCGAGGACCGTCGTGGTCCGCAGCCCACCTATGTGGTGCAGCCCGACGTGGGCTTCCCGGTCAGCTTCCTCGGCCTCGACGCCGGCGACTTCAGCACCAGCGGCCGGGTGTCGCCGTAGCGCCGCCGCATCCCCGCACCATTCCCGGGCGCCAGGCACCAACAGAGCCGGCCCTTCACCGTGACAAGGAAGAACGATATGGATGTCCAAACGATACCGCCGCATGAGGTCGTGCAGGCAGAAAGCCAGCCGTCTGTCGACGCGTTACGTCGCCTGGCTGCCACGCGCGATGCGCTCATGAGCATGTACGAGACACAACCGTCGCTGACCGAACCGAGCGCCACGGGCGCACGACAGCTGGTCGACGCGCTTCCCGGGTTCTGGGCGACCCGTGCCACCACGCTTGGCCAGCACCTGCTTAGCGTGATGAAGGAAGAAGCCACGCTGCGCAGGCTCGACGGCACGCTGAGCGATAACGCGGCGGCGCTCGCCGCCCGTGTCATCGCCGCGGACGGCCAGGGCCTTCCCGTGGGCGTGCATGTACGCGAACTCATGCTCGGCGGTGTGCCGCATGCGGGCTCGCTGATCATCGTCGATGACGGCTTGCCGGACCTGGCCCTCTTGTTCACAGCCCACGGCGGATGGGAGGCGTTCGACTCTCCGGAACGTCTTGTCGAGTCGACCCGTCGCCGACTGCTGGAGTCGGTGGATGCCACGGATGCCACCGGCCTTGAGAACGACGAGTTCGCCGAAGCTAAGACCGTGGGCGCCGTCGGCTGGCGGGATATCACCGGCCCGTTCGCCGACGCGCTGGCCAACCGCATGATCGACGTGCAACTCGGCCGTATCGCGCTCGCCGCGGATGACTATGTCCTCGACAGCGACGAGCCTGATGCAGCAACCCGTTTTGGCGATCGCATCCGCTACGAATTGTCGTTGGCGGCGATGCTCGACATCGACGCGATCGAAAGCCTGCGAGAGGCCAGGCTGCTTGAGTCGGTCGTCGCCCTACGCCTGGCGAATGTCCCTGGCGAGGTCCGCGCCGCATGGTATGAGGCACGCGATACCTACAACGAGACGTTGGCAGCAGCGGCCATGCTTCGCGCAGCCATCGGCATGCGGCCACCGCTGAGCCTGCACGCCTTCGCCTCGCGCGAGCTGGCGGCACGGCTGGCGGCCCTTGGCGTCGATGAGTCGCCCGAGGCGATCACCGTCGAGATTGCCCGCATCAAGGTGTTGCCGACATTCCTCGAACCCCTCGACCCCTTGCCGGGCTCGACGACGGCGCGGCGCATGTCGCTGGTCGATCTTGCTTGCCAGAACATCGGTCGTTTCTCCCTCGATACCCTGCGTGCCGTCAATGCCGAGGGCACCTCCCTTCGTGACCGCCTCAGCCATGTCGCGATCATCAGCATCGTTCGTGACCTCGACATCGCAAACCGCTACCAGGCCCACGTCGAAGCGCGACTTCGTCAGGGAGCCGCGGGCGTCCTCGCCCGCAAACTCGCGACGACCGTGCAGGCGGCGAAAATGCGCCTGGAGGCGGCCGAAGCACGGCTGTCGTATTACATCCCCAACCAACCCGGCTCGTTTATCGACGATCACAACGAACGGGGATTCCGCTGGATTGAAGCGGTGTTGAGCATGCCAGGCGGGCAACGCCGCGTGGACAAGCACGAGATCGCCGTTTCCCAACTCACCTATCGGCAGGTGCCGCTGGACGGCATCCTCATCGTCGCCTCACGCACGCCGAACAGTGCGCCTCGCGTCGTCATGTACACGCCCGACGCGCCGGATGGCCTCACCTTTCGCGAATTCGAAAACCGGCAGGATGCCGCGAAATACTTTCTCTACCACCCAGCCTTCCGCGAATACCTGCTCGATCGTCTACCTGCCGAATTCGCCACCGTGTCGGCCAATGGCATCACCCGCCAGTTCGCCGGCGATCGCCTCGCCCATTGGGTGCTCGGCGCCAGCAGGGAGGCCCCGTACACACTCACCGCCGAACCATTCGACGAACGCGAAGTCCATGGAGACTTCTTCGCCGCTGCATACGACACAGCAGTGGAAAAGCACCGGCGCGACACTCGATTCCTCGCCCGCTCCACGGCCGATGCGGATGACGACGCGTTACTCGGCTACGTGCAGGACCGCTTCCGGATCGACCCGGTGGCGAGAATGGCCACCACCGCGCTCGCCGACGTACCCGCGAGCCTCGCACGCATGACCCAGGCATCCTGGCGCTTCTACGACCACGTAAAGGCGGGCGATACCGGTCAAGCCGTCATCGCCTTTACCGAGGGCTACGTGAACGCGCTAAACCTTACCGTGCCGCCCTTCATCGGCGGGCGTCATGTCGCCGGCGCGATCGTACGCTCGCAAGCCGCGACACGCGGCGTGGCGAGCACGCCGGTACGGATGTCGCCCGGGCGTGTCCGTTTCGACGAACGCTACGCCATGCGCGACATTCGCAAGCCGGGCAAGCCGGATAACGAAGGCGTTTTCCGGCTTCGCGGCCGGTCGTATGTCGAGCAGGACGGCACCCTGTACGCCGTGCGCCACGATGACGACTACGGCCATTGGCGTCTTGCGCCGGCCCGGGGCAGCGTTCTCGATGCCCGCTTCACCGGGCCGCTGATCGAACGGATGGATGGTCGATGGGTGTATGCACAAGGTGTCGGCCTGCAAGGCGGGATGCGTCGGTTCCGCGAGCGATTGCATCGCCTCGCCGTCCGTGACCATGCCGCTCCGGTCGCCGCTGCGGCGCCGGGTGGCGCGCCACCTGTTGCGCCGGTCGCCGCCCCGGCCGTAAACGCGCCGCCGCTGATGGCCTTGCCTGCCGTGATCGCACCCATGCGCGCCGAGATCGCGGCGGCGCTCACCGACAATCCGAGTGCGCTCGCGTTGGTCAGGACCGATGGAACGCACATGAAAGTCGTCGTCCCACCACGCAGCGCCCTCATCGTAGACCCGCACCTCCATCCGGACATCGCCGAATTGAGTGCGCATCAGCGGCGCGTGTTCCTGCATGAACTGGAAACGCGGTTCCCCCTGCGCGCCGAGCGTGCCGAGGTGCTGGACATCCGTGGGTGGGCCCAGCATGACGGTCGCCGCATCCCGTCCCCACCGTCGTCGCCAGGCTCGGCGCCGCGTATCGACATCCAGTTTCCTGAAATCTCCTCGTCCACGGACCATGTGCCGGCTCCCGCGCCGACGCTATCACCAGGCCAGCAAGCACGGTGGGACGACGCGCTCGCCACTGCGCGGCAGATGCCACGCGTGCCTTCCCGGCGCTCGGGCGCCTCCACCGGTCGGGCGACGACCGAGTCTTTGCCGGCCACTCAGCTCGTCCCTCGCGACGAATGGCCCAGCCGTGTCTGGTATTTCAGCGACCGTCACTTCGAGCCCGAGTTCTGGCCCGGGTCGAACCGTGAGGGCATCACGCTCGGGCCTCACGAGGCATGGATCGACACGCCCCAAGGACCGCGCACGTATCCCGTGTCCGTCCTTCCGCCGGAAACACCGACACGCCGCCTGGCCGAGGCGCTGGGTACGTCGCCCATGCAACAGGCCGGGCAGCGTGATCCGCTCGGGTACGCGATCCAGATCGACACGGCGAGCCTCCGCGATCCCTGGCGTCCGGTCGGCAACCAGCACGTTGTCCGGGGGCCGGGAGGCAATTTTGAAATGCGTCGACGCCTGCTTCCCAACGGGGAATACCAATACCAGCTGACGAGCAGCGACCCCATTCGCATCCCCTCGAACTACATCGTCAACGCCGGGCGCCGTGGCGAACAGCCCGCGCCACTCGTGCCCGTTCGCTACTGACTCATCACGACAAGGAAATCGTCATGGATATCACTCCGCCGCAGGCTCCGCCTGCACAGGTGCAAAGCATTCACCAGGAGGCCTCGAACGCCTTCGATCGTCTCGTCGGCTTGCAGGCCTGGCTGGCCACCGAACAAGCCGGCATGCCGGGCCTTCCCGAAACCGCAGGGCCCGAGACCCTGTCGCCCTATCTCGTCGCCGTGGATGCCTACTGGAACTCGCCGCCCATGGGGGGCACCGCCGGAAGCTCGCGGCGTGCCGCTCTTGCGGGGCGGCTCGCCGACGCGGCACGCGATCTGGCCGTGCTCGCCCGCGAAGACGGTCGCCTCGATGAAATCGCCATGGCCCTGGTCCGCTCCATCACGTCGGCCGACGGTGCCAGCCCACCACCCGGCACGACGGTTCGCGAGCTGATGTTCGGACCCAACGCTTATGCCGGGGCATTGCTCATCCAGGACGAACGGGTTCCCGAACGCACCCTGGTGTTCTCTCATGACCGAGGGTGGGAGTCGTTCCCGCGACTGCGTGACGCTCATGCCGAGCTGGAGCGGCGCGCACGCCTTGCACTCGTCCACGCATCGGATCTTCCCGGTATCGCTCGTCAGCATCTCGCGTCGGTCGGGCCGAATGTTTTCGTCGACTCCCGGGAGATCGGCAGCGATCCCTTCGGCACCCTCGCCGATCGGCTGATCGCCGTGCAGCGCGACAAGCTTCGTCAGGCATGGTTCGAATATTCGTTGGCCGACGAGACCACGTCGCGCGCGCAGCTCTTCGTCGACACGGCATTTCGCGCATTGCAGCTTGACCGTGCTTTCGATGTCGAAGCGATTCTCGCCGCACGTCATGCGGCGCTGCTGGAGACATTCAACGCACAGCGGCTCGAGCACGTCCCTGCGATCGTGGCCGCCGACTGGCGGGACGCGAGCGATCGCTACGTGGACACGCTTGGGCAGGTTGCCCGACGTGAAACCGAAGCGGGCCTGCGCGTGCCGATGGACCTGCCCACGTATGCGTCGACCATGCTCGGCGAGCGCCTGCGCGCGCTCGGTGTTACCCAGGACCCTTCGGACATCCAGATCCGCATCGACCGCAGCGCCGATGTCGCCACGCGACTGGAGTCACTGCAAGCCTTGTTCGAGGGGCCGACGCCAGAACGTATCAAGCTGATCGACCTTGCCTACCAGAACCTGGCGCCCTTCGAGCCGGTAAGGCTGAGCGCCAGCGCGAGCGATGGCACCTCGATCGCCAACCTGGACGATGCAGCGATTCGCCGGCTCGTGCGGGATCTCAACCTGTCGACACGCTTTCAGGCGTATGTGGAATCGGTATTCCGTTCGGGTAGCGAGGCATCGGTCCGTCGCGAAGACGCCGCAGCGCTGCAGCGGGCACACATGAGGTTCCTCGCGGCCGAGGCACGGTTGTCGTACTACATGGACGACGCGCCGCGCTCGTTCGTCACCGATCGTGGAGAGCGCGGTTACCACTGGGTCCGCGCGGCACTCGACACGCCAACGGCAGCAGGCCGGGCACGCGTCGAAGGACACGAGATCGTCGTGCGACAGATCACCTATCTCGGCACGCCGCTGCGCGACATTCTAGCCTTCGGCGTGCGCCAGCCAGGGAGCGTAGCCAGCATCGTGCTCTATACACCGGATGCACCGGATGGCATCACTTTCCGCGAGTTCCCGGACCGAGCCGAAGCGGGTCGGCGATTCTTCTACCATCCCGCGTTCCGCGAGTATCTTCTCGACCGGCTCCCGGCCGACTATGGCCGCGTACTTGCTAACGGCGCTACACGGCAGTTCGCCGGCGACAACCTCGCGAACTGGGTACTGGGGTCCAGCACGGCGGCGGCCTACACCCGCACCCAGGCACCCTTCGACGAACGCGAGGTAAGCGATGACTTTCTGGAAGCCGCCTATGAGGTCGATGTACAACTCGGCTTGCGTAACGCGCAGGCATTCACACGCAGCGCGGAGGATGCGCACTGGGCGTGGCTGGTGGAGCGGCTGCGTACGGCGACCACGCACAGGATCGTCGAGGATGCGATCAAGGGCGTCGTCACCGCGCCGGCACGGGCGGCGCAGGCCGCGTGGCGCATCTACGACGACATCAAGGCGGGCGACTCTGCCGAGGTGGTTGTCGACTTCGCGGAGTTCTACAACACCTCGCTTTCCGCAGCGCTACCCGTGTATGCATTGACTTCCTCATCTGTGGGACATGCGATAGCGGGCGCACGCTTTCGCGTGGCGGGACGCCTCGTGGAAGCGAGGCCGGCCGTGCGACCGGTCGTCGTCTTCGAACCGCGCTTCGTCGCACGGAACATCCGCAAGTCCGGCCAGGCCAATGCCGAGGGAATTTTCACCATCGGCGGCAAGACCTACATCGAACACAACGGGCAGTTGTACCGAGTGATCCACGACAGCGATTACGCCAGCTGGCGACTGACGCGTCCCGATGCGGGCCCGGCCTTCCGGGGCCCCGCGATCCAGCGGACCTCGACAGGCACCTGGGCCTACCGTCGGGTGGGTCTGCGTGGGGGCAGCGGGCGTGGACAAGCGGGAAGTCCCGAACCCTTGCCTGACCTCTACGACGCGTACCAAGCCGAAATCGAATTGGCATTCCCCGACCCGGCAGAACGCGAGCTGGTGGCCGCGCGGATGCGCGTCGAACGAGCGCCCGAGGTGGGCGCGCAGGTCACGGCCCCGCTCATTTCCGCCGGGCAACGGATCCGCTGGGAGGCGGCGCTGAACCAGGCGCGCTGGCATCAGCTCCTGATGACGTCACAGCCCGGGACCTCCGCAGCGGCGGCGCCTCTGGACCTGACCACGCGCTTCGGTGGCCTGCGGCCGGTACCGCGGGCGCAGGCTCCCGCCGACCTCTGGTACTACGGCAAGATGCCGTTCAAGGAAAGCGATCTGCGACGCCACCGCGGAAACCAGGGATACGACCGGGACTCGGCCGAGCTCTCGGTTCGTTCCATCTATCCCAGTGTCCACGGCGTTCGCGTCACCACCGTGCCGCCGACGGCATCCATCGAGCAGATACGGCAGGCGATGGGCGCGCCCGACCTCGTGCGCGGGACGACGTTTTCGGTGCGCATCGATCCGAACAGCCTGTACGAGCCTATTTCGAGCAGCTGGAATCGGATCTACCCCTTCGCTGGCCAGCAGCCCCTGGCCGACCTGCTCGCGCCCAACACGGGGTTGCAGAACGTGTTCTTCGCGCGCCCGAGTTACGGCACGTCACTCAAGCTCGGCAGCGGCCAGTTCGACGTGGTCAACACGTTGCCGCCCCCGGCAGGACCCTGACCGCGATAGCGGCAGCTGTCTGGGCGGATGATCCGGAGTACCATGCGCAGCATGGATTCCCAGAAAACCACTCATTTCGGCTTCCGTGACGTTCCCCTGGCCGACAAGCAAAAGCTCGTCGGCCAGGTGTTCACGTCCGTGGCGCGTAACTACGACCTGATGAACGACCTCATGTCGTTCGGCGTCCACCGCCTCTGGAAGCGCCACTTCGTCGCCGTAAGCGGCGTGCGCCGCGGCGACCGGGTGCTCGATCTCGCGGGTGGCACGGGCGATATCGCTGCCCTGCTCAAGCCGGTGGTCGGCGAGGAAGGCGAAGTCGTGGTAGGTGACATCAACGCCGCCATGCTCGGCGTCGGCCGCGACCGCCTCACCGATCGCGGCCTCGTGTCCGGTCTGCGCTGGGCGCAGATGAACGCCGAAATGCTGCCGTTTCCGGACAACAGCTTCGACGCCGTGACGATCGCCTTCGGCCTGCGTAACGTCACCGACAAGGACAAGGCCCTGGCGGATATGCACCGCATACTCAAGCCCGGTGGCCGCGCCCTGGTGCTGGAGTTTTCCAAGGTGCAGAGCCCCTTGCTCTCGAAGCTCTACGACGTGCATTCGTTCAAGATCCTGCCGCGCCTGGGCAAGCTCTTCGCCGGGGATGCCGACAGCTACCAGTACCTCGCCGAGTCGATTCGCAAGCATCCCGACCAGGAAACCCTGAAGGGCATGATGCTCAAGGCCGGCTTCGGCCACGTCGAAGTCCGCAACCTGACCAGCGGGATCGTCGCGATCCATCGGGCCTACAAGCTCTGACAGGGGTGGCATACTTGGGGCTCTCCTTCCATCGGATGATCCCCTCGATGCGTCTGCTCCCCGTACTTGCCCTCACCATGGCGTTCCCCGTCGTGGCTTTCGCCGCCGATCCGCATTCCTATGCCCAGCCTGCCGTCGTCAAGGTCACCCACCTCGATCTCGACCTGAAGCTGGACTTCGGGCAGCGCGAACTGGCTGGCAATGCCACGCTGAAGCTCGACTGGAAGGACGCCAAGGCGAAGGATCTCGTACTCGACACGCGCGACCTGAAGATCGCCAGCGTCGACGCCGTGGATGGCTCGGGCAAGGCTACCCCGCTGAAGTTCGCCCTCGCTCCGCGCGACAAGGAACTCGGCTCGAAGCTGACCATCGAGGCGCCGGCCCATCCGGGCAGCGTGCGTATCGCCTATACGACGGTGCCCGAGGCTTCCGGCCTGCAGTGGCTCACGCCGGACCAGACCGCGGACAAGAAGCAGCCCTTCATGTTCTCGCAGTCGGAGTCGATCCACGCGCGGTCGTGGGTACCGCTACAGGACTCCCCGGCCATTCGCTTTACCTATGACGCACACATCAGCGCACCGAAGGATGTGCGCGTGGTGATGAGTGCGATCAACGATGCGAAGCATCCACTCAACGGCGATTTCTCCTTCGATCAGCCGCATCCGATTCCGTCCTATCTCCTGGCGATCGCCGCCGGCGATATCGCAGTGAAGGAAACCGGCCCGCGCAGCGCCGTCTATGCCGAGCCCAGCGTGGTCGGCAAGGCCGCTCACGAATTCGAGGACACCGAGAAGCTGATCGCCACGACGGAACAACTTTACGGCCCGTACGCCTGGGGCCGCTATGACATCCTCGTGCTGCCGCCGTCGTTCCCGTTCGGCGGCATGGAAAACCCGAACATGACCTTCGCCACACCGACCGTACTGGTCGGCGACAAGAGCCTGGTCTCACTGGTATCGCATGAGCTCGCGCACTCCTGGTCGGGCAACCTGGTGACCAGCGCCGCATGGCGCGACATCTGGCTGAACGAAGGTTTCACCACGTACGTTCAGGGCCGTATCACCGAAGCGGTCTACGGCAAGACGCTCGCCGACGAAGAGGCCCTCCTCTCCGCACGCGAACTGCAGAAGACCATCGGTGACATGCCGGCCAATTCGCAGAAGCTCACGCCGGACGCACGCGGCGTTGGCGCGGACGATTCGCTGTCCTCGGTTGCCTACGACAAGGGCTCCTGGTTCCTGCGCACGCTGGAGCTGCGCTTCGGTCGCGAGACCTTCGATGCCTACCTGAAAGGCTACTTCGCGCACTTCGCCTTCCAGAGCATCGATACCGACACGATGTTCGCCTACCTCAAGACCAACCTGCTGGATAAATACCCGGGCAAGATGAGTGAGGCCGAGGCACGCGCGTGGATCTTCCAGCCGGGCATCCCGAAGGATGCACCGCTGCCGACCTCCGCCCGCTTCGACGGCATCGACAAGCAGCGCACCGACTTCCTTGCCGGCAAGCTCGCGGCGGACAAGCTCGACGCCAAGACCTGGAACACCCAGGAGTGGATGTACTTCCTCGATCGGATGCCCGATGTGATGCCGCTGCCGAAGGTGAAGGAAATCGACGCTGCCTGGCACCTCACCGGAACGCCCAACGCGGAAATCGGCATGCGCTGGTACGCGCACGCCATCGCCGCGGGGGACAAGGATGTGTGGACGGCAGCCGCCGAACACATGACCCGCATCGGTCGCCTGTACCTGACCACGCCGCTCTACCGCGCGTTTGCGCGCACACCGGAAGGCCTGGCGTTTGCGAAGGAAACCTATGCCAAGGCAAAGAGTGGCTATCACCCGATGACCCAGCAAGCCGTCGAAGCCATCCTCGCCGGCAAGTCGAAAAAGAAGTAAGCCATGGCCAAGATCCCGACAATCGCTTCCGCCGACAGCCGCCCGCTCTGGCAGCGCCTGCTTCTTCGCCGCCTCAAGTTCCTCGTGGTGGTCGCCCTGGTGCTCGGTATCGGTGCTGGCGGCGTTTACCTGTTCGCTCCATCGTTGCTGCTCAAAGCGGATGCCGCACGCCTGGCCATGTCCGCACACATGGAGAAGAAGACCGTGGTCGCGGGCGATACGACCTGGTCGTATTACGAAGGTGGTGACGGCCCGACCATCGTGCTTCTGCACGGTTTCGCGGCCAACAAGGAAACCTGGCTGACGATGGCGAAGGGCCTGACCGATCACTTCCACGTGATCGCTCCGGATCTGCCTGGCTGGGGCGAGTCCTCACGCAATGAGGGCGGCGACTACGGCATTCCGGCGCAGGCGGCACGCCTCGAAGCCTTTGCTACCGCCGTCGGTGCCCAGCATTTCCTGCTGGTCGGCCATTCGATGGGTGGCGCGATCGCCGGTGTTTACGCTGACCAACATCCTGAGCGGGTGGCGAGCCTGGTGCTGTCGAGTTCGCTCGGCCTTACCTTCAAGGAAAACGACTTCGTTCGTGACGTCAAGGCCGGCAAGGATCCGTTCCTGTTCAAGGATCGCGCCGATCTGGAAGCGTTGCTCGGTCGCATCTTCCTGGTGAAGCCGAACATCCCGGGTCGCCTGGAGGACGCCTTGCTCGCGCGTAACGAGCAGGACCACGACTTCATCGCGCACACGTTCGAACAGCTGAAGGAGCCCGCCCAGGCTTACTCACTGGATCCGGTGATTGGCAAGCTGCAGATGCCGGTGCTCGGTATCTGGTGCCGCGAAGACAAGATCATTGATGTCTCAGCGCTGGACACCCTGCGCAACGGCCTGAAGAGCTCGCCCTCGATCGGCGCCACGATCATGAACGGCTGCAATCACATGCCCATGCTCGAGAAGCCGGAAGAAACCGCGAAGATCATCACCGGCTTCGCACTGGCGCACTGATTCGCCGCGGACGGAGCGGCTCTTGTGGCCGCTTCAGTCCGCGACGTCGGCGATCAATCTGTCCAGCTGCATCTTCAGTCCGCTGCCATGCGTACGCAGCCACGTGCGCTGCTCCTTGTAATCCGGAAAGACGGTTTCCACCCAGTGCCAGAACTTCGGCGAGTGGTTGCGCACCTTGAGATGACATAGCTCATGGACGAGCACGTAGCGCAAGGCGGCTGGCGGTGCGAGGGCAAGCGCGAGATCGAGGTTGATCCTGTCGCGCGTGTCGAGGCTACCCCACAGGCTCTTAAGCGGACGCACCTTGAGTGCCGTGGGTGCGGCGTTGATCACCGGAATATAGGCGGGCAGCCAGCGTGAGACATCACGGCGAATCTGCGCCTCGAAGTAACTGGCCAGCAAGCCTCTCGCTACCATCAGTGCGCGCGTGTGGGGCTTTGGAATCACCAGCGTGAGACCGCCCGGATGCAGGTCCACCCGCGGATACGCACCCTCGGCCCAGTCCAGCGCGACCTCTTCGCCACGAAAAGGGAAGGACGTCGGGACACCGACTTTCAGGGCAGGCAGCGGCGCGGCGTCCAGATGGAACTCGCCCAGCTTCTGTTCCAGCCAATCGGCGTGATGGCGGAGAAACGCCGCCATCTGCGCGGTGTGCGTGCCGTTGGGATAGGTGAGGCGAGCACCCTTCGGCGTCACCGTGAGGCGCAGTCGCCGGGCGCGCGGATGCGCCGACTTGAGCACACGAATGGTGCCGCCCGTCAGGGTCGACAATTCAAGCCATTCGCCTTCTTCAGATGCCATGTCGCGAGTCTCTGGTCGATCCCGACGAACTTGCCACCAAGCCATATCGAATCCTGCGACGCGGCCGCTCCGGGATTACTCCGGGCGCGGCAGCTTGAACCACTCTTCCAGCTTGCCCAGCAGGCGCTCGTACTCGAGTGCCATGAGGGCGAAATTCGCATCCATTTCCGCGGCGGCCGACTCCGGGCTATCCGCCTGGCCGTCGAGAACCACATCGGTGAACTTGATTTTACGCAGGATCAGATCTTCCCCGAGCACGAATGAGATGCGGTCGTCGAAGACCAAACCCAACTGGAACACCTGTTTTCCGGTGCGCAGGTGCTCGCGAATCTCATCGGTATCGAGATCCTGCCGGCGGCAGCGGGCGATAGCTCCCGACGCCGTGGCCGGGTCACGCAGTTCGCATTCGTCGCCGAGCACCAGCCCACCCGGGAGCTCGCCCGTGGCGACCCAGTGCGTCATGAGGATGCGCGGCGACTCCTCCGGTGCCAGCGGTACGGCCGGGAAGCTACCCAGCGCTTCGCGGACCTGGCTGAGCGTGTTCTCAGCCGATTTGCGACTGGACGTATCCAGGACCAGCCAGCCATTCTTCTTGTCGACATAGCCGGACATGCGCGAGGTGCGCACGAAGGCGCGCGGCAGCAGCTCGTTCATGACGTCGTCTTTCATGCGCTTGCGCTCGCGGCCGCTGACCTTGCGGCCTTCCTCGTCCACGATTTTCTGCACACGGTTGGCGATCTCGTCGTTCACCACGGCCGACGGCAGCAGCTTATCTTCGCTACCCACGGTGACCATGGTGTTGCGGCCCACCATGTGGACCAGCGCCTCTTCTTTACGGCCGAGCGGTGAGATGAATCCGCGCGTCGACATTTCCATTGGACCCACCGGGCGCAGGCGATGCTCGGGGAGCACCTCTTCGAGGCGGTCCAGATCGGTGGCGACGGGGGCGGAGAAGCGGAACAGCGTCAGGTTTCGAAAGAACATGTATCGGGATATCTCTTGCGAATGGAGGGCCGTGGCGAGCGCGAGGCGTTCGCCGGCGAAGGTGGCGATGGACGGCTAGATGACCCTGGCGATCGCCTCGGCGACGCGGTCGAGGTTGCCGTCGTTGAGCGCGGCCACGCAAATGCGGCCCGTGCCCACGGCGTAGATGCCGAACTCCGTGCGCAGGCGATCCACCTGAGCCGATGACAGTCCGGAATACGAAAACATGCCGCGCTGCGCTTCGATGAAACCGAAGTCGCCGTGCGCCGAGAGACGCTGCGTGAGACCGCGACGCATCGTACGAATGCGCTCGCGCATTTCGCCCAGCTCGGTTTCCCAGGTAGCGCGTAGGTCGTCATGGTTGAGCACCGCAGCGACCACGGCCGCACCGTGAGTCGGCGGATTGGAGTAGTTAGTGCGAATGACCCGCTTCAGCTGGGACTGCACGCGATGCGCTTCGTCGTGCGAGCCGGTGACGATCGACAGCGCGCCGACGCGTTCGCCGTACAGCGAAAACGACTTCGAGAACGAGCTGGCGACGAAGAAGGGCAAGCCCGCATCGGCAAACAGGCGCACGGCGATCGCATCGGCCTCGATGCCGTCCCCGAAGCCCTGGTACGCGATGTCCAGGAAGGGCACGAGGTCATGCTCGCGCACGGTCTCGATCACGCGCTTCCAATCATCAGTGCCGAGGTCGACACCCGTCGGGTTATGACAGCAGGCGTGCAGGACGACGATCGCGCCCTTGGGCAGCTTCGCCAGACCGCCGAGCATGGCATCGACATCCACGCCATGGGAGGAGGCGTCGTAGTACGGGTATTCCACGACCTGGAATCCCGCGCCTTCGAACAGTGCGCGGTGGTTTTCCCAGCTCGGATTACTGATAGCGACCGGCACACAGGGATTCAGGCGATGCAGGAAGTCGGCGCCGATCTTCAGTGCACCGGTACCGCCCAGGGCCTGCGCGGTGACAACGCGGCGCTCGGCGAGCAGCGGCGAACCGGCGCCAAAGAGCAGCTTCTGCACCGCTGCGTCGTAAAGCGCGATGCCGTCGATGGGCAGGTAGCCACGCGGCAGCTGGGCTTCGAGGCGCGCCTTCTCGGCTTCACGCACGGCACGCAACAGGGGAACGTGACCGTTGGCGTCGTAGTACACGCCGACGCCGAGGTTGACTTTGTCCGGACGCGTATCGGCGCCGAAGGCTTCGTTGAGGCCAAGGATCGGATCGCGTGGAGCAAGTTCGACAGCGGAGAAAAGGGTCATGGTCGGCAGGCCTTGAAGCGGAGTTTTAGATAATCAGTCGTTGTCGTCACCGGCGTCGCCGCCGGCAAGCCACGCGTGGGTGTCGGCGCGCGCCGCGCCCTCGCGTGCGCCGAGCGCCGCGAAGTCGAACAGCTTACGGTCGGTCAGCTGCGAAGGGGCGATATTCCCCATCGCGCGGAAGATGGTTTCGCTGCGGCCAGGATTGGATTTTTCCCAGTCTTCGAGCATGCGCTTGACGACCTTGCGCTGCATGTTCTCCTGCGAACCACAGAGGTTGCACGGGATGATCGGGAACGCGCGCGCTTCCGCGTAGGCGGCGATATCGTCTTCGCGGCAGTAGGCCAGCGGGCGGATCACTACATGGCTGCCGTCGTCCGAGAGCAACTTCGGCGGCATCGCCTTCAGGCTGCCCTGGTAGAACATGTTGAGGAAGAACGTGCCGAGGATGTCGTCGCGATGATGGCCGAGCGCGATCTTGGTGATGCCGTTGTTCGACGCCCACTGGTACAGCGCCCCGCGACGCATGCGCGAGCACAGGCTGCACATCGTCTTGCCCTGCGGGATGACACGGGTGACGACGCTGTAGGTGTCCTGCTCGATGATGTGGAACGGGATGTTCCGCTCGGCCAGGTACGCCGGCAAGACGTGCTCGGGGAAGTCCGGCTGTTTCTGGTCGAGGTTCACCGCGATCAGTTCGAAACGGACCGGTGCCTTCGCCTGCAGCGAAAGCAGCATATCCAGCATCGTGTAGGAGTCTTTACCCCCGGAAAGGCAGACCATGATCCGGTCACCGTCCTCGATCATGCCGTAGTCGGCGATCGCCTGGCCGACCTGGCGGCGCAAGCGCTTGGCCAGCTTGCCGGCTTCGTAGCTCTGCTTACGGGTGGCGTCGGGTATGGCGGACATGCGTTGGCGGTGTTCGGGAGGGACGGCCTCCTATTGTAGCCGCTGCGGGGGACACCGCCGGGAGTTACACTCTCTCCTTCACCTCCCGCCCGGCCAATGCCATGCAGGTCCAGGATCCCGCCGAACTGAACAAACGGTTGTCCGAGCTCAAGGTCGAGCACCGTGACCTCGACGCCGCCATCGACCATCTGGCCGCCTCCATCGGCCGGGACGAGCTCCAGCTCACCCGCCTGAAGAAGCGCAAGCTACTGTTGAAAGACACGATTTCCCGGATCGAAAGCCGCCTGATTCCCGACCTCGACGCCTGAGACCCGCGCCATGACGCCCATCCGCCTCGAAAGCGCCTACGTCACCCTCGAACCGATGACCCTGGCGCACATCCCGGCGCTGGAGCAGGCCGCCGCCGACGGCAATCTGTGGGACCTCTGGTTCACCTCGGTACCCGGACCCGGCCGCATGACGGAGTATGTCGAATCCGCCCTGCGCGGCCAGGAAGAAGGTCGCATGTCACCCTGGGTGGTGCGCGAGAACGAGACCGGCCAGATCGTCGGCTCGACCCGCTACTACGAAATCGAGGACGATCCGTCGCGCGTGGCCATCGGCTACACCTGGTATGCGCGCCGATGGCAGCGCAGCCACGTCAACACGGCCTGCAAGCATCTGCTGCTGGACAACGCCTTCCAGAACGTCGGCGTGGTCGCCGTGGCGTTCCATACGGATGCCTATAACCAGGATTCCCAGCGCGCGATCGAGAAGCTGGGCGCAAAACGCGAGGGCGTTCTCCGCGCCAACAAGCGCCGCCCCGACGGCTCGCTCCGCGACACCGTCTGCTACAGCATCCTCGCCACCGAATGGCCGGACGTGGACAAGTGGCTGCAGCTGCGACTCAACCGGCTGGCGCCGCCGCACGCCTGATGCGCAGCCGCGCCTTCGTATTGGCCCTTATCGAGCAGCGACTGCGTCCGGATGCGAAGGATGTACGATCAGCGTCGCCGTCATACCGGCTGAAAGCACCGTTCCCGGAGGCAGATGATCCGTGTCGATCTTCACCCGTACCGGTACACGCTGTGCCAGCCGCACCCAGTTGAAGGTCGGGTTCACGTCGGCAAGTAGATCGCTGCCGGTGGGATTGTCGGCATCGGTAATACCGCGGGCGATACTTTCCACCGAGCCTTTGAACCTCACCCCTCCGCTCATCAGCCGGATGTCGACGGGATCGCCGATGCGTAACCCGGGCAGCTTGGTTTCTTCGAAATAGCCGTAGATCCAGTACGAGTGGCTGTCGATCAGTGCGAGGCGCGGCGTGCCTGCATTGGCGTAATCGCCCACACGCACATCCAGGTTGGTGACGAAGCCGTCGACCGGCGCAAGGACCTCCGTGCGGTCCAGGTTGAGCTGCGCCGCGGCGAGTTCCACTTGCGCCTGGGCGACGGCCGCCAGCGATTGCTGCTGCGCGGCGCTGGCCTGCTTCGTGCTGGCGAGCGTCTGCTGCCAGCCGGCCTTGGCGGCGTTCGCGGCGGCCGCGGCGTTGGCCTTGTCCTCGGCCGAGATCACGTTGTTGATCAGCTTCTGCCGGCGCTCGGACTGTGCCTCGTACATCTCGTAGTTCGCCTTGCTCTGCTCGGCACCCGCTGAAGCGGCGTTGATACTCGCGCCGGCGGCACGTGCAGCGGCCTCGGCGGCGTTGAGGTTCGCCCTGGCCTGGGCCACGGCGTTCTCGTAGCGCGCACGGTCCACCACGAAGAGGACGTCGCCCTTCTTCACCGTCTGGTTGTCGATCACCTTCACGTCGGTGACCAGCCCCGCGACGTCCGGCGCGATGCGGACGATTTCCGCGCGTACGCGGCCATCGCGCGTCCACGGCGAGTACATGTAGTGCTTCCACATGGCATGCCCGACGAAGGCCGCGACGAGCACGACGATCGCGGTGACGGTAAAACGAATGAGGGTCGCGAATTTCATGACGGGATCACTCAGAGCAGGAAGAGCGCACAGGCGCCGAATACGCAAACGAACACGGCCAGGCGGAACAGCGGTGGATGCCAGACGAGCCGGTAGAGACCGAAACGACCTGCCACCCCGTCGAGCGCCCAGAGAAGCAGCAAGGCCAGGACAAAAAGGACGAGCAGCCCCGGAACGAGGGCGTCGCCGAGTGCGATCTCACGAGGCATGGACGATCTCCTTGGCAAGCGGGGCGTTCGGCATGTACGCCGCAAGGACGGATTCGCCGTCGAGCAGCGCCATGCGGACGAGGTGGAGGTGTTCGAGAAGATGGTGTGCGCCTTCGTGCTCGCCGATACTGGCGATCGCCGTCGCGACGGCGTCGCGCGCCAGCAGGTAGCCCGCCGCATCCGGCTTCTCGTAGAAGCGCGCGAGCGTGCGCAGGGCATCCGTCAGATAGGGATGCAACGTGGCAGGCAGATCGGAGCGCGCCATGTCATGGCGTAGTTCGATGAGGGCGCGGCCGGTTTCGTGCACGGCCAGCGCCCAGGCGATCAGCGCACGCGAATCGGCACTGCCCGGCTCAGTCTGCGCGACCACCTGGCTGACGAGGTCGTGGTTCACGCTCTCAAAGCGATGACGCAGGCCGGGCAGCGGCGCTTCGGCGGCAAGTGCCACCTGGCCGCGAAGGCGCGCAAGCTGGCGGCGACGCAACCACGCGCTACCGATCGCCGGCGGAATCACCACGAAGGAGACCGCTGCCGCGCCCAGGCCGACGACTTGCGCGATGGCATCGTTAATGAAGTGCGCGGGGTCGTACACCTGGGTGTTCTTCAACGCGAGGATGTAAGCCAGGCCCATGGCCCAGCCCAGCCCGTACGACGCGAGGCGCTGGCTCATCATCATGACCAGCCCGACCGCTAGGAAGGGCGCAATGCCGATCACCAGCAAGGCATACCCATCCACCTGGGTAAGCACGAAGAACTCGCAGACGAATGCTGCCGCCATGCCCGAGAGGTAGCCGAGCATCACCATCCAGGTGACACGCGTCGGGTTGGGGATGGTCGCAAACAGCCCGGCGAAGACGGTGGCGAGCAGCATGGCGCTTGAGCCGAGCGGCCACGCGCTGCCGATCCAGAAGGCGCCGAGGGCGAGCATGGTCAGCGTGGCGCGCACCGTGGCGAGCCCGGCGCCGAGAAAATCGTTGCCGCGATCGAAGCGCACCCGCTCGCCCGACGCGGCGATGACGCGCGGTGCCTGCAGCGACGCTGCGGCATCGACATACGCGTGCAGTTCGTCGACAAAGCGTGCCAACAGGGACGCACCGGTATCGAAGTCGCGGATATCCTGCGCGTCGGTCAGCGAGTCCCGGAGGGGCACCGTCTGCGTGCGCATGGCATCGCGGGCCGCGACCAGTCGCGGCAGCAATTCGCGCGCGATCACGCCGGCCTCGATCGGCGCATCGAGCGCCGTTCCGATAGGCGCGTACAGACGAAGAAGCATGCCGGCGGCGAGATCACGGTGCGCCCGCTTCAGGCGATTGATCAGATGGTGCAGCGACTGGAAGCTGGTCGAGGCCGCCATGAAGCGTTGATTGAACAGGCGCAGGTGGCCGCTGCGGGCGCGCGCCTCGGCGTCTTCGAAGATCACCGAACTGCGCAGGTCCTCGAACGACACCGCCGCGCGCACAAAGCGCAGATGCGCGTTCTCCATCGCCTCGCGCGCGATGACGCCGCGCGTACTGTCACGCACGAAGCCCACGAAGTTTGAGAACTGCTCGCGGGCGGCGCGACGCAACACGTCGCGCATGCGGCTCGGGAAAACGATGTCGTTGACGACGCCGCTGACAGCCAGGCCCAACAGCACTTCGCTGATGCGCGCCCACGACGAATCGAAGACGCCGGGCGGATTGTCGATCACGGGAATGGCGACGATGGCGGCCGTGTAGCCGCCAAGAACGAAGGCGTACGACTTGAAGTTGCGATAGAGCGTGGCACCACCGGCGCAGACACCGATCCATAAGGAAAGGGCGAGCAGGAAGAGGTCGCGCTGCTGCGGAAACGAGGCCACGATGGTGATCGCCGCCGCTGCGCCGGCAAGCGTGCCGATGGCGCGATAGAAGCTCTTCGCCAGCACCATGCCCGACTGGCGATTCGCGACGATGACCGTGGTCAGCATGGCCGTCGAAGGCGCCGGCAAGGCGAAGCGCATCGCGATCCACCCCGTGAGGAAGAATGCGATCAGCGTCTTCACGACGAACAGCCACACGGAGGCTTCCTCGCGCAGGGTCTCGACGACGACCTGGCGGGTGACGGGTGGCGTGATGGTGAGATCGGACGCAGACATGGCGAGTACTACTTATTCCCCGTATCCGGCGAGCATCTTCTTCAGCAAGACTTCGAGCTGGGCCTGCTCCGTGGCATCGAGCTTGCGCGTCTGGCGGAAAAGCAGGGCGACGATGTCCGGGAGGAAGCTTTCGATCAGCGCGATGCCCTCGGGCGTCAGCGTCAGCGTGACCTTGCGACGGTCGTCTTCGCTCGAGGCGCGCGCGACATAGCCCTTCTCGCAGAGTTGCGTGGTCAGGCGGGTGACGTTGGCCGATTTCTCGCCGGCAGCATCGGCCAGCTGCGACGGGTTGAGCGAGTTGTCCGGCGAGCCATACATCATCATGAGGATGTTGTATTCGGGATGGTTGAGCCCGTAGGGCTTCATCACCGCGTTGGCCTCGTCGTGGATCTCCTTGTAGAGATGCTTGATCAGCCGGACAAGCGCGGCGGGGTCGCGCGGGAAGCCAGGGTACTTCGAGCGGGTGACCTGGAGCCGGGCTTCGGTGGGGGCGAAATCGCTCATGAGGGATCCTGTTGGCGGATTGCCTCATAAGTATATAGTTCAGAGATGAATAATCAATAGATGATCTATTTATTCGTTCTTGCGACTCCGCGTCGCCGGCAGACGCCGGCGACGCATTCAGGCCTCACACCTTGGGAGACAAGAGGTCCGCGATGCCCACACGCCAGAACAACTCCCGCCGCACCCGATCGGCTACGCCGTTCACGATCTCGGCGCCGTCCTGAGAAGGGTCGACATGGACTCGGAAGGGCCGCTTGCCAAAGGGCAGGTTCACCACCTCGACGATCTTCGTGGCCACCTCCCCGGCGTCCGCATCGGCCGGCTCCAGCGCCGCCAGGCCATGGAGGATCCGGTCCGGCATACCTGCATACGGGCCGTCCATATACTCGGCCTCACGCGCCTGGTCGTTCGGCTTTCCCGCATGGGCAAAGTGGTTGGTGCCCTTCGTGAAAGCGCCGGGCACCATGATCGAGGTCTCGATGCCCCAGCGCGCCAACTCGCCGGCGTAACTCACGGCCAGCGAATCCATCGCCGCCTTTGCCGCGAAGTACGGGGCGAGGAAGGGCGGCGTACCACCGCGGACGCTACTGCTCGACACCCACAGCAGCAGGCCCTTCTTCTGGGCACGCATGACCGGCAACGCGGCGCGATTGACCCGCTGCGTGCCAAGCACGTTCACGTCGTATAGCTCGGCGTACTGTTCCGCGGTGAAGGACTCGGCCGGCCCGAACACCATGTGACCGGCGTTGTGGACAAGCACATCCAGGTGCCCGTCCTGCCCGACGATGGCCTTCAACGCGGCTTCCGCCGAGGCGTCCGAGGTGACATCGAGTTCGACCACGCGAAGGTCGATGTTTCGCTCCTTCGCTTCCTTCAGAACAGCATCGGCGTTGGCCGCGTTGCGACCGGCGATGTCGCGCATGCTCGCGTAGACGGTGTGACCAGCCTCGGCCAGGGCGCGTGCGGTCAGGAGACCGAAGCCACTCGATGCACCGGTAATCAGGATGACCTGCTTCATGATGGGTTCTCTTTAAGGGTTGAAAATAGAGGGCTGCGAATCAGACGATGCCGCCGTTGGCGCGAAGCACCTGACCGTTGATCCAACCGCCATCGGCGCCGGCAAGGAAGGCCACGGCCGCGGCGATGTCGTCTGGTGTGCCGAGGCGCTCTAGCGGCGCCAGCTTCGCGAGACGATCGACGAGCTCGGGCGATTTGCCGTCGAGGAAGAGATCGGTCGCGGTCGGGCCCGGTGCGATGGCGTTCACCGTGACCTGACGGCCGCGCAGTTCGCGGGCAAGCACCATGGTGGTCGCCTCGATAGCCGCTTTCGTTGCGGCATAGGCGGCATAGCCCGGCTGCAGGAGGCCGACCACACTGGAGGAGAAGTTAATGATGCGACCACCCTCGCGGATGCGGGTCGCGGCTTCGCGCATGGTGTTGTAGCTGCCTTTCACATTGATCGCGAAGAGGCGATCGAAGTCGTCGTCCTTGAGATCGGCGACATTGGCCAGGGCCATGACGCCGGCGTTGTTCACCAGCACGTCGACGCCACCGTAGACCTCATGCACGGTATCGAACAGGCGGCGCACGTCGGCTGACTTAGACACATCGGCCTGGGCGCTGATCGCCTTGCCACCGGCAGCTTCGATCTCACGGACCACGGTCTCGGCCGCCTGGGCGCTCCCGGCATAGTTGATGACAACGGTGAAGCCGTCGCGCGCGAGGCGCTTGGCCACTGCCGCGCCGATACCGCGCGAAGCGCCCGTCACGATGGCGACTTTCGGGATGCTCTGGTTCATCTGGGTTCTCCGGTACCGGCGACATTGCCGGGCGAGAACAGGATGGACGTTGTCGGCTTCCGGATAATCCATCACCATATGGCTTCACTATTCCGCCGAGCGGAACAATGCCATGGACCGTTTTGACACCATGCGCCTCTTCGTCCGCATCGTGGAGCGGCGCAGCTTCACCCTGGCGGCCTCCGACCTCGATCTACCCCGGTCCACAGTGACCCAGGCCATCAAGCGCCTGGAGACCCGGCTCGGGGTCCGGCTGCTGCAGCGAACCACGCGCCATGTCAGCCCCACGCTGGACGGTGAGGCCTATCACCGGCGCTGCGTAGCGATCCTGGCCGAGGTGGAAGATGCCGAAGCCGCCTTCCTCGACGCGCGACCGACCGGCTTGCTGCGCGTGGACATGCACGGCACGCTCGCCCGCACCTTCGTCCTGCCGGACCTACCGGACTTTCTCGCGCGCTACCCGGGCCTCCGGGTGCACCTGGGGGAAGGCGACCGCTGGGTGGATCTCGTACGTGAAGGGGTCGACTGCGTACTTCGCGTCGGCGACCTGGCCGACAGCAGCATGGTTGGCCGTCGGATCGCGATGCTGGAAGAAGTGACCTGCGGCAGCCCGGCGTATCTGGAGCGCCACGGCGTGCCGCAAACACCGGACGACCTCGATGGCCACCTCGCCATCGGCTTCCTCTCGACGGCCACGGGCAGCACGCTTCCACTGGAATTCGTCGAGAACGGTAACGTACGCCTGGTCAATCTTCCGTCCGTCGTGACGGTGACCGGTTCGGATACCAATATCGATCTCGCCCGGATGGGACTGGGCCTGATCCAGGTGCCGCGTTATCACCTGGCGGACGATCTGGCGACGGGTCGGCTGGTCCCGGTGCTGCCCGACTACCCTCCCACGCCCTCACCGGTATCCCTGCTGTATCCGCACAATCGACAGCTATCGCCACGCGTACGTGTGTTCATCGATTGGGTGACGGCGACGTTCGCCGCGCGAGCACGTGACGGGGTCACTTCGCTCTGAGCGAAGTGACGTCAGCGTCCGATCAGTTGTTCTTCAGCGGGACCGTTTCAAAACCCGCCTTGGGAGCGCTGTCGCCCTGAGGGGCGGGCGCGGGCGTACCGCTACGCGCGGGGCCGACGTTGCGACTACCGCAGGTGTAAGCACCCCACGGCTGTGAGCCTTCGCTCGGATCGGCCAGTGGCTTCACCGTGTCGGCGCCCATCTTGGCGGCTTCGTTACGCGCGAGTACCTCGAGTTCGTCGCGAACCTTCAGGTCGTTGCGATCTACCGGGCCGACACGGTTCATGACGGACACCGTGACCTTGCCTTGCTCCTTGCAGCTTGAGACGTCGCCGTTCCAGGCCGTGCGAACGTTTCGCGCGCCGTCATCGAGCTTGATGCCCCAGGTGCAGGCAGACAGGGCGAGGGGAACGAGGAGGACGAGAACCTTGCGCATGTGGAACTCCGGGGGATTCGATCGATGCCTATGCTAGCCGGACTACCGTGAGGGCGCGATCTTCGTCGATCGCGCCCTCACGTGAGTTACTTGCCGGTCGCCGGGGCGGCGGCATCCTGGGAAGGCTTGGTCGCCTTTGTGATCTTGCCGGCTTTGCCGGTCCTGGCGTGCGGCACGTCCTTTGCCGGATTGCCATCCGCATCGATCACGTGGAGCTCGCCCAGGTTCAGGGCACGAACGGGCGCCTCGATCTTGCTCAGATCGCCCACGATGACCCAGGTCAGCGCATCGGGGTGAATCACGGCCGTCAACGCATCCTCTGCGGCCTTGCGGTCGACACCTTCAATGCGGCCCTTGAGGGTCTGCACGTAGTTGTCCGGACGATCGTAGATGACGATGCCCGTCATCGCACCGAGCACCGCGGAGGTGGTTTCGAAGCTTCCGGGCAACGCACGGACTTTCTGAGCCCGAATCTTCGCAATCTCGTCGTCGGTCAGCGGCTTCGGGCCGATGACGGCACGTGCTTCCTTGAGGATCTCCGCAGCGGAGTCGGCCGTCTTGTCGGTCTGCACCGGCGCATAAAACAGCATCGGTCGCTGGCCCTGGGCATCGGAAAGCATGCTGCCCGCCCCATAGGCCCAGCGCTTCTCTTCGCGCAGGTTCATGTTGAGGCGCGAGGTGAAGGTGCCACCGAAGGCGCCGTTGGCGATACCGAGGTCGAGTGCGTTCTTCGCCTTGGTCGACGGCGCGAGCAGGCCGGCGAGAATGAGCGATTGCGGCGCATCGGTGCGATTGATCAGGAAGACGCGCGGCTTGGGCTGTTCGGCGACCTGGCCGACGTTCTTCGTGGGCAGCGCACTTGTTGGCGCGGCCCAGTCACCGAAAACGGCATCCAGCTGCGGCAGGATCTGCGCCAGCGTGGTGTCGCCGGCGACGAGAATGCGAACGTTGTCCGGACGCAGGAAGTCCCGTTGGAATCCGGCGAGATCCTCGGCGGTGAGCGACGCGATCGCCTTCTCGGTGCCGCTGCCGGTAAACGGAATGCCGTAGGCGTGGTTCTTGCCGTAAAGCAGGGGCGGCAAGGTACGCAGGGCCAGGCCGGTAGGCTCGGTCTTCTCCTGCGCGATGCCCGCCATCCACTGGCCGCGCACGCGCTCGATGTCGTCGGATTTGAACGCCGGGTTGCGAACGATATCGGCGAACAGCGAGAGCGACGGGGTCAGTTCGGAGTTCAGCGCGTTGAGGCCGATCGAGCAGTTGTCGAGCGAGCAGCCGGAACCGATGATCGCACCCAGGCGCTCCTTGCGCCGGGCCACTTCGACCGAATCCAGCGTCTTCGTGCTCTCATCGAGCAGTGCCGAGGTGAAACTTGCCGTGCCGAGCTTGCGGCCCTGGTCTGCGGCATAGCCCGCATTGAACAAAAGGCTGATCTGGGTAATCGGCACGGTATGGCGCTCGGCGAGCACCACCTCGATGCCGTTCTTCAGCTTGCCGCGCTGCAAGGTCGGGAACGAGAGATCGGGGAAGCTGTCGACCGACGGCACGCCCTTGCTGCGATCGACCGCCGACTTGCCGACGGTATAGGTCTTGGCTTGCGGCAACACGGCCGCCGGACGCCCCGCCGAGTCTTTCAGGCCGGCCACGGCCTTGTCCTCGGCAGCGGGGTCGAAGCCCGGCGCAGCGGGCAGCACGGTGAGCGTGTAGTCCCCCTTGGACAACCACGTCTTCGACGAAGCGAGCACGGAGGCGATCGTGGCGTTCTGCGCGCGCTGGAGATCCTTCTTATAGGCCTCGGGGTCGTTTCGGTAGACCTGACCCTCGGCGAGGATGACGGCCTTGCCGCCGGAACCACCGACCTTCTCCAGGCCACGCACGAAGCCGGCGCGATTGCTGACCTTGGCGCGTGCCAGCTCATCTTCTGTCGGACCGGTCGCCATGTAGTCCTTCCAGACATCGGCCACAGCGGCTTCAACCTTCGCTGGATCGACGCCGTTCTTGACGTCGACGGTGAGCTGCACCTGGCTGGCGAGTGCGAACGGCGCAATGCCGAGACTTACATCGTCGGCCAGCTTGTCCTGGTAAACGAGACGCTGGTAGAGGCGCGAGGTCTTCCCGCCGCCGAGCACCGTGGTGGCGAGATCGAGCTGAACGGAGTCATCGCTGCCGAGCTGCGGTACGACCCATGTGCGAACGATGCGGGTCTGTGCGACCTGGTCATGCTGCGTGCCGCGCGTGGAGGTCGCGACAGGCGTGATCCACGGCTGCTGACGCGGCACCGGCGGCCCTGCGGGGATGTCGCCGAAGTACGTTTCCGCCTTGGCCTTGGCCTGGGCCACCGTGATGTCACCGGCGAGCACGAGCGTGGTGTTGGCTGCGCCGTAGTAGCTGTTGAACCAGTGCTTCACGTCGGCGAGCGAGGCCTTGTCCAGATCGTCCATCGAGCCGATGGTGTCGTGGTGATAGGGGTGGTTGGCCGGGTAGGTGTTGACCAGGATGTTTTCATCGACGCGGCCATAGGGACGGTTCTCGTCCTGGCGCTTTTCGTTCTGCACGACGCCGCGCTGGGTGTCGAGTTCCTTCTGCCCGATGGCACCGAGGAGGTGGCCCATGCGGTCGGATTCCATCCACAGGGCCATGTCCAGCGCGGTCGTCGGCACGGTCTCGAAATAGTTGGTGCGATCGAACCACGTAGTGCCGTTCATGTCGGTGGCGCCGGCCACTTCGAACGGCTGGAAATACGTTCCTTTGCGGTTCTCCGAGCCCGAGAACATGAGGTGCTCGAAGAGGTGCGCGAAGCCTGTCTTGCCAGCGGGCTCGTCGGCGGAGCCAACGTGGTACCAGATACTTACCGCAACGACGGGGGCCTTGTGATCCTCATGGACCACGACGGTCAGGCCATTGGGCAACTGGAACCGCGTGAAGGGGATATCCGGGATGGCGTCGGGGGACGGGGTGGCCGCTCCGGCGACTCCAACGACGGAAATCAGCCCGGCAGCAAGCAGGGCGAATCGTTTCTTCATAGCGGCTCCTGTGGGCCTCTATGGCCCGATCCCTCCGAGGCTAGCCCGCGCGGTCCATCGGACGCAATCAGCCGTCCTGCACGGTCCGGACGGTGTCCGCTGTCACGTGGTCAGTGTCCGCGGACATCGACTCGCAGCGTCGCCACCTGACAAACCTCATACGAATCAGCTGATTGCACGCCCTTAAAAGCTGGCACGGCGTTTGCGTTACTAGTCCTGCCAAGCCGGGTGGACTTCCCGCCCGACATCGATCCGGAGAACGCCATGAAGTACGAAATGCTGATGATGCGCGGCCTGCTCGTGACCTCGATGCTGATCTGCGGCCTGACCCTCGGCCAGATGTTCTGAATAGCCACCCTTTAAGAATTTACGGAACCTACGCCATGAATCACGAACTCCTGATGCTCCGCAGCCTGCTGGTCGCCTCGCTCGTCGTCTGCGGCCTGATCCTGGGCAACATGCTCGCCTACACCGGCAACCCGGTACAGCTGGCGACGGTCGGCACGGCAGCCGGCGCAATCACCAACGGCTGCGGCGTGCCACCCGATGGCATCGTCTGCCCCCGCATCGCCTCATAATGGGCGCATGCCCCACGTCATCCTCTTCCGACCCGAAATACCGCCCAACACGGGCAACGTCATTCGCCTCTGTGCCAACACAGGCGCGGCCCTGCATCTGGTGCGACCGCTCGGATTCGAGCTGGACGACGCCCGTCTCCGCCGCGCCGGCCTGGACTACCACGAGTTCGCAAGCGTCGCCGTCCACGACGACCTGAGCGCCTGCCTCGCCGCCATCGGCCATCCGCGGGTCTTCGCCTTCTCGACCCGGGGTCAGCATCTCCATACCGATGTCTCGTTCGCCGAAGGCGACGCGCTTCTCTTCGGCTGCGAAACCGCGGGCTTGCCAGACGACGTGCTCGATGCCATTCCCGAGGAGCATCGCGTCCGCCTGCCGATGCGACCGGGCAACCGTAGCCTCAACCTTTCCAACGCGGTGGCCGTTGCCGTGTTCGAAGCGTGGCGGCAGTCGGGTTTCGACGGCGCGTCCTGAACGGCCCGGATGCCGCTGCACGCGAGCCGGCGGGCTACAATTGCGGCATGACTTCCGATCGTCCCTCGGCTGACGCCGGCCCCAATCGATTCCTGCCCCGCCCGCTTCGCGTCCTCGCCGGACGTGCCATGGAGGCAGCACTCAACCGTGCCGTCGACCTGGACCCGGACACCCGCGCCCGTCTGGACGTGCTCGACGGCCGCAGCGTACAGGTGCACCTAAGCGGACCGGACCTGGCCCTGCGCATCTCGGTCGAGAAGGGACGCCTTCGCGTCGGACCTCCGGCAGAAGGTGGCAGCCTGCGTGTCACGGCATCACCGGCCAGCCTGCTGGCCATGGCCATGCGCCGCGACGACGACGGTGTGGCTCCCGGCAAGGTGGATATCGCGGGTGACGCCGAGTTGGCACGGCGGCTCGAGAAGCTCACGCGCCAATACGCACCGGACGTCGAAGAGGCGTTCGCGAAAACGTTTGGCGACACCATCGGTGTGCCGTTGGCCAAAGCGCTACGGGATGGCCTCGCCCACGCCCGCGAGTCTGTGTCCCACCTCACCGAGGACGGGGCCGACTGGCTTCGTGATGAGGGGCGCGTCGCCGTCGCACCCGGCGAGGCAGATGCCTTCCTCGACGGCGTCGATGACGTGCGTGAACGCACCGAGCGTGCCGAGGCCCGTCTGGCCCGCCTCGAGCGCGCCTTGAAAGGGCGTCACGCATGACGCCGCTGCGTCTGTTGCCGCGCCTGTTGCGCGTTGCCTCTATCCTCATGAAGTACCAGCTCGACGACCTCGCGGATGGGACGCCGGTTTTCCGTTCGTTGAGGCTGGTGCGCCCCCTCTTTCCCGGCGTGCCTGCCGAGGTTCGGGCGCTGCCACGTGGGGCGCGACTGCGACTCGCCCTGACCGATCTCGGCCCCATCTTCGTCAAGGCCGGCCAGGTGCTTTCGACGCGTCGCGACCTCGTGCCCACCGACATCGCCGACGAGCTGGCGCTCTTGCAGGATCAGGTGCCGCCCTTCCCCGGCGCCGAGGCCCGCGCGATCGTCGAACGCGAACTGAAGGCATCGGTGACGACGCTGTATGCCAGCTTCGATGAAATCGCCCTGGCCTCCGCGTCGATCGCCCAGGTGCACGCTGCCACGCTGCACGATGGCCGCGCCGTCGTCGTCAAGGTGCTGCGTCCGGGGATCGACAAGCGCATTGCACGCGACGTCGATCTTCTCCACGCGCTCGGTGAGCTCGCCCAGCGCTGGCATCCGAATGCCGACAAGATCCGTCCGCTCGAGGTGGTCGCCGAAGTCGAGAAAATGCTCTCGAACGAGCTCGATCTGCGACGGGAAGGCGCCAGCGCCAGCCTGCTCCGTCGCAACTTCGCCAGTGGCGTAGATCTCTACGTGCCGGAAGTGCATTGGGACCTGAGCACCGAGGGCGTGCTCACGCTCGAGCGCGTCTACGGCGTCAGCTGTGACGACATTGCGGCGATCGATGCGGCCGGCCTCGATCGCAAGTACCTCGCCGAGAAAGGGGTGCGGCTGTTCTACGAGCAGGTGTTCCGCGACAACTTCTTTCACGCCGATGCGCACCCGGGCAACATCTGGGTCGACCTCACGCGCGTCGACGAACCCCGTTTCATCGCGCTCGACTTCGGCATCATGGGCTCCCTGCCCGAAGCCGATCAGTTCTGGCTTGCCGAGAATTTCATCGCCCTGTTCGAGCGCGACTACGCGCGCATCGCGCAGCTGCATGTCGCCGCGGGCTGGATGCCTGCCACGCTCAGGCTGGACGAGCTCGAGGCGGCCATACGCACCGTTTGCGAACCCTATTTCACCCAGCCTCTCGCGAAGATATCCATCGCCGAACTGGTGGTGAAGCTGTTCCAGACCGCGCGAAAGTTCGAGCTGACGCTGCAGCCGCAGCTGATCCTCCTGCAGAAGACCCTGCTCAATATCGAAGGCGTCGGGCGCATGCTCGATCCCGATATCGACATCTGGGCCGTCGCTCATCCGGTGCTTCGCCGCATCCTCCGCGAGCGCTACAGCTTGCGCGCGACGCTGCGCGATGTGCGTCGCCGCCTGCCGCAATGGATTCAAACGGCGCCTCAGGTGCCGGAGCTCGTGCGGGATGCGCTGCGTCAGGTCGGCAGCGGTCAGCTGCGTCAGATGGCCGACCCGCACGCGCTTGCGCTGGCCCGCGACGATGCGCGGCGCATGCGCCGACTCGTGGCCTGCAGCCTGCTGGGTTCATCGCTGCTGGTCTGCGCCGCCCTGGTCGGTACGCTGGCTGCACACGGCACGTGGGCGGCCATCGTGGCTGCGGTGGCGGGCGTGATCGCCTTCGCCGCCGGCTGGCCGCGCCGCGTCGGCTGAGCCCATGCTCGAGATCCTCTATCAGGACGACGACATCGTCGCCGTCAACAAGCCGGCCAATCTCGCGGTGCACCGATCGAAGTTCGTCGGTCCCGATGACGCCTTCCTGATCGACCTGCTTCGCGAACAAGTCGAAGGGAAACTGCACCTCGCGCATCGCCTGGACCGTGCCACGTCTGGCGTTCTCCTGGTCGCGCGCTCGCCGGAAGCAGCCAGTCAGATGGGCGAGCAGTTCATGGGACGCAGTGTGCGCAAGCGCTACCTCGCGGTGGTTCGTGGCTGGCCAGACCCCGAGGCCGGCACGATCGACTATCCCTTGCCGGGATCAAAGGACACCGGGCCGCGTCGCGATGCCACGACGGACTACAGGCAGCTGGGCACGACGGAAGTCGATATCGCGATGGGTCGCTACGACAAGCAGAGGTATGCTTTTGCCGTCGCGGAACCGCGCACCGGGCGATTTCGCCAGATCCGGAAGCACTTCGCGCACATCCATCACCCGATCGTCGGTGATAGCCAGCACGGGCGTGGCGATCACAATCGTCTGTTCAAGCAGTACTTCTCGTCGCACCGGCTGCTGCTGCATGCAGCGCGGCTGGAGTTCGAGCATCCTGTCGATGGGCGCCCGATGGCGATCGATGCAGGGCTGGATGAGACGTGGCTCAAGCTGCTTGAGCGGTTCGCATGGGCGGAGGCTTACGAGGCTCAGGTCGAGGCGTGGAAGGCAGCGAGCTAGCGGCGCGCGAGTACGGTCGCTTAGTCGACCTACAAGGGCCACTGGCGCCGCGTGTGTACCGCCGCGTGAACCGTCACGTGGTCGTACATTGCATCGAAATGATAGACAACACGGTAAGGAACGGCCGAAAGCACGCGCTCGCGGCTGCCGCTTGCCGTCATCCCACCGGCCTCCGGATGCGCGACGAGACTTTCGATTGCATCCATGATTGCTAGCAGAACACCCTCTGCTGCCTGCCAAGCTGACTGAGACTCGCACCAAGCAGCGATCGCCTCAATATCGTGCAGGGCATCTTCCGACAGGTGCAGGTCGACTCGTTTGTCAGGCATCAGGGCGAACGCTTCTTACGAGCCTCCATGCCTTTAAGCAGCTCCGTGACACGAGCTCTGGCCTCATCAAGGGGATACAGCTTCGACTCGCCGGAGGCGACCCTGGCCATCGACTTTTCTACCTTGGCCTTTAACCAATCCGCGTATTCCGCCGTCTCCTTGAGTGCTAGCGCACGATCGGGACGGGGGGCGCGCAGGGTTCCCGCTTCGTACGCGTCTGCAATGACGCTTAACCGGGTCACGCCCAAACGCGCCATCTGGGCAATGGCGCTGTCCGTCGTTGAGAAGATGCGCAGCGTGCCGTCGGCGGAACACAACATGCGCGCGCCTTCTTCCACGTCAACGCGCACCGTCCAACCTGATTTGCGACCGATAACCGTTGCTGTCGATAAAGCGCCGGCCTGAGCCAACAGGCGGAGCCGAGCCAGCTTGATTGTGTCGTCCATGCACGGGCCTACGGTCGCGTAGAGGGGCGACCAAGGATCAAGATTAACGTTAAACATAGTCAATTCCAATGCAGAGGCTCAAGGAAAGAGCCTCCGATACTGGCCCGCCTGGATGGGACCCGAACCTGGGTGTAGCCCATCACGCGATGTAGGCGCCACGCGCGCCCTTCGCTCTGGTCTCGCGCCGCACCATGCAACCAGGAAGCGCGCTGCTAGAATCCGCCAGCCATGCTCATCGTCACAGCCAACATTACGATACCCGACAGCGAACTGATCGAGCGCTTCATGCGTGCCGATGGTCCAGGGGGACAGCACGTCAATCGGACGGAGAGCGCTGTCGAGTTGCGCTTCGACGTCGCGTCGTCGCCATCACTGCCAGACGAAGTGCGCGCACGACTGCTCGCTCGTCGGGACAGGCGAATGACCGATGCGGGCGTGATGGTGATCCAGGCTCGGCGGTTCCGTGACCAGGCCCGCAACCGCGACGACGCGCGCGACCGCCTGGTCGACGTGATCCGCGAGGCCACCGTCGTCGCGAAGAAGCGTGTGGCGACGAAGCCCACGCGCGCATCGAAGGAACGCCGTCTCGTAGGTAAGACGCAGCGGGGCCAGACCAAGCGTGGGCGTTCGCGCGACTGGAGCAGCGATTGAGCCCCTATCCCGAACATCTTCCGCCGAACGTTCCTTCGCTACCCGATTCGTGGTGGATGAGGCTGAGCCGCTGGGCCATTCGCCGTAGCGGATGGCGATTCGTCGGCGAGCTTCCGAATCTTCCGAAGGTCGTAGTCATCGGCGCCCCTCACTCGTCCTATTGGGACGGTGTGTGGGGCTTGCTGATGAAGTCGGCAATGGGACTGGACCTGGGCGTGATGATCAAGCGCGAGGTGCTCAACGGCCCATTCGGCCCGATCGTGCGCCGCCTCGGCATGGTGCCGATCGACCGAAAAGCGGCGACCGATGTCGTCGGCCAGATGGTCGAGAGGTTCGCAACGCGCGAGAAGATGTGGCTCGGTATCGCCCCCGAGGGCACGCGCAAAGCAGTGAAGCAGTGGAAGTCCGGCTTCCTGCGTATCGCGAGCGCAGCGAATGTCCCCATCTTGCCCATCTTCATCGACTACCCGACGAAGACGTTTACCTTGGGTCCCGTCGTCGAGACGACGAACGATACGGAAGCAGACATGACGCGCATTCGCGCCATGTTCGCTGGATATCAAGGGAAGCACCGGACCGCTTGAGTCCTGGCATGCGTCAACCGAGGGCATGCCCGTGACGAATGGTGTAGAAGGCACGAGCTTGCGATGTGTTCTTCACCACCACTCGGTACGTGCCAGGGCCTATGTTAGCGAAAAGGTAGGACCCGCTAGCAAGCGTTTGCCACTGGCCATTTACAAGTCGCTGCAACGATGATTCGAGCCACGCACTTCCCGTCACTGAGGTGGACGTAGCGCTCGTACAATTCGTGGTCCAACTGAAGAATTCATACACTTGACCGGCGACAAGATCTCCCCGCAGCGTCTGGTCCTTCGGATAGGCGAAGCACCGACCTCGTGTGTCCTGTAACTTCCCTGTCGCCTGAGCAGCGTGAACCGCCGAACCCGATGCAAGCGGTACAAGCGCTCCAAGAAAAAGTGCGGCCTTCAAAGCTGAGTTCATGATAGCTCCCGAGATAGCGCGTCATTGCGCACGACCACGTTAGAGAGGACCGTACCGGGCTGATGCCGGACGAGTTCGCCGATGGACGTAGGATTACCCTAAGGGCCATGCCGTGCCGTCTGATACGCACGCAGAAACGGTGCCGCCCGCTTGATTACCGCGCCGATCCCCGACTCAACTTGCGAGTGCGCTCAGCCAGTCTCGTCGTACAGACGAATACGAGAGAGCAGACCATGGACATGGCGAGCGTCCTCAGGACACCGACACCAACCAGCAAGCCGTGGCAACTTCAGAGCCGTCGCACTAGCCACTGCATGCTGCGGGATAAGCCGATCAAGGGCGGCAGCATCGCTGAGATTGCGCAGACGCTGGACGAAACTACCAAGGAGCAACTTCGTAACGTAAATATCCGCTCTATTGATCCGGTGGAACTCAGCAACTTCATCCTCATGTTGCATCACGAGGGTTACCTCGCTCATGAGGCTTTCACACATCTCGGCAACTACCAACTTGATTACAAGGGATTGATCGATCCGCTCAAGGAAGCCCGGGACGGACGTGAGTCCATCCGCGGAGTCGACGACATCATGTACGCGCTCGCGATACGTCATTACGAAACGAGCATCGACGCCCTCCTCGGAATTGAACGGTTGACTGACTATCTGAATGGCCGGGGCGTCGATGTTTACGCGTGATTAGCGTTCCGAATGTCCCGACTCGTCATAGTCGCGATGTGTCAGCAAGCCCGGCCGAATCAGATCGATGAACGCCCTCGCCTCGGGGCTCAGGAACTTCCCCTTCCGCATCACCACACCGTAGCTTCGCTGCGGAAAGTACTGCCGCAGGTTTTTCACGACCAGACGCTCGCGATCCGCCTCCGTAATACAGATCCCCGTCACGATCGAAATGCCGAGTCCCATCGCAACGTACTGCTTGATCACGTCCCAACCGCCCACCTCGATCGCGACGGTGTAAGGCACTTTCCGTTGTTGGAAAACCATGTCGACAAGGCGATACGTGGTCAGACGCTTTGGCGGAAGGATCAACCCGTAAGGCGAAAGATCCTCCAGCCGAATGTCAGTCTTGGATGCCAGCGGGTGGTCCGGCGGCATGATCAGCATCGGGTCGTAGTGGTAGACCGGTGCCCAGGCGATGTCGTGCGGCACGTCGATCATCGAGCCGACGGCGATATCCACTTCGTCGTTGCGCAGGAGCGCCAGCCCGTCGCGGTTGGTGACGTTGGACAAGGCCAGGTGGACGTGAGGGAAACGCTCGCGGTAGGTCTTGACCAGCTCCGGCAGCAGGTACTGAATGGTCGACGAGCCGGCGGCGACGGTCAGCTTGCCCGCCTGGGCGCCCTTGGTCTTGGACTGGAACTCGCGGTCCAGGTTTTCGAAGCCCTCGACCAGCGGGCGCGCCAGTTCGTACAGCGCCTCGCCGGCATCCGTCAGGGTGATACGGCGCCGGGTCCGCTCCAGCAGGTGGGTCCCAAGCTCCCGCTCCAGGGCCTTGAGCTGGAGGCTCACCGACGGCTGAGACAGGAAGAGTGCCTCGGCGGCTCGACTGAGCGTGCCGAGCCGGGTCGTGTAGACGAAGGCCCTCAGCTGCTTGAGCCGGTTCCCTTTGTAATAGAACCGGCCACCTTCCTCGTCGGCAGGACGATCGGCCATGCGCGGCTTCGCTCTCTTCGCGGGGGCCTTTTTTGGCGGATTCAGCTTACGGACCATCGAATTTAGTCCACGTAATTAGGATGTTGTACCTCACATTAGCATTGTTAATGTAAAGCTTTGAAACATTTGTTTTGTCAAAAGCAACGCTTCGGACCTAGGGTGGATACCAGACCCGCAGCCCGAGGCAGATCCCATGGCAGTTCCCAAGAACGTGATCGACCCCCTGGCGGGCGTCCGCTTCGGCGACGGCAGCAACACCTACAACGACGTCCTGACGCCGGGTGCCGTTGCCTTTGTCGCCGACCTGCACCGCCGCTTCGACAGCCGGCGCCTGGCCCTGCTCGCCGAGCGGACGGCCCGCCAGCTCCGCTACGACGCCGGCGAGCTGCCGGACTTCAGGCCGGACACTGCCGCGATCCGCGAAGCCGACTGGTCGGTGGCAGCTATCCCCGATGCCCTGATGGACCGCCGCGTGGAGATTACCGGCCCCGTCGAGCGGAAGATGATCATCAATGCGCTCAACTCCGGCGCGAAGGTGTTCATGGCCGACTTCGAGGATTCGAGCGCGCCGACCTGGACGAACCAGATCGAGGGCCAGCGAAACCTGCGTGATGCCGTCGATGGCACGATCGAATTCACCAACGCGGAGGGCAAGGTTTATCGCGTGGGCAAGCAACCCGCCGTGCTCGTGGTGCGTCCCCGAGGCTGGCACCTGCCGGAACGCCACGCGGAGGTCGATGGCGATGTGGTCGCCGGTGCGCTGGTGGACTTCGGCCTCTATGCCTTCCATAACGCCAAGGCGCTGCACGCCCGGGATCACGGTCCCTACTTCTACCTGCCCAAGTTGCAGAGCATGGAAGAGGCCGCGCTGTGGGAATCGGTGATGGCCCATGCGGAAACCGTACTGGACCTGCCCCACGGCACGATGAAGGCCACGGTGCTGATCGAGACGCTGCCCGCCGTGTTCCAAATGGACGAGATCCTGCACGCCCTGCGCGATCGCATCGTCGGCCTGAACTGCGGCCGCTGGGACTACATCTTTTCCTACCTGAAGACCTTCCGCGCCCACGGCGACCGCCTTTTGCCGGAGCGTGGTCAGGTCGGCATGACGGCGCCCTTCCTCAAGGCGTACTCGGAACTGCTCATTCGGACCTGCCATCACCGTGGCGCCTTCGCGATGGGCGGCATGGCGGCGCAGATACCTATTCGCGGCAACGAAGCAGCGAACGACGAAGCCATGGCCAAGGTGCGAGCCGACAAGCTTCGCGAAGTTACGGCAGGACATGACGGCACGTGGGTGGCTCATCCTGCGCTCGTGCCGATTGCCCAGGCCATCTTCGACGAACACATGCGCACGTCCAACCAATTGCATGTGCAGCGCGACGACGTCGTGGCCTCGCGCGACGCACTCATCGCGCCGGCGATCGGCACGATCACGCGCCCGGGTTTCGACAACAACGTGGAAGTCTGCCTCCGCTACACGGCCGCCTGGCTGGAAGGCCTCGGTTGCGTGCCCATCCACAACCTGATGGAAGACGCCGCCACCGCCGAGATCGCACGTGCGCAGCTCTGGCAGTGGCTGCATCACGAGCCACTGGAATTCAGCGACCACGCACCGATCGACTTCGCACTGTTCGACCACGCGCTGGCGACGCACTGCCACCGCCTTCGTGAAAGCTCGCACCCGGGCGCATCGCGCGCCGAGCAGGCTGCCGCGCTGATCTCTGCGCTGACGCATGCCGACGAGCTCCGCGACTTCCTCACCCTGCCCGCCTATGAACACCTGTCCTGATCATTCTCCAAGGAGTCACACCATGAAGACGCATACTGCCGAACAGATCACGCTGGACTGGAAGAACAACGATCGCTGGAACGGCGTCGAGCGTCCGTACTCCGCCGAGGATGTGATACGTCTTCGCGGTACGGTGCAGGTCGAGTACACACTCGCGCGCCGCGGTGCCGAGCGCCTGTGGCGGTCGATCCACGACAAGCCCTACGTTAACGCGCTCGGCGCGCTGACCGGCAACCAGGCCATGCAGCAGGTGAAGGCCGGCCTGCAGGCCATTTATCTGTCCGGTTGGCAGGTCGCGGCCGATGCGAACACCGCCGGCACCATGTACCCCGATCAGTCCTTGTATCCGGTCGACTCGGTGCCGAATGTCGTTCGCAAGATCAACAAGACCCTGCTCCGCGCCGACCAGATCCATCACGCCGAAGGCAAGGACAACATCGACTGGCTGGTGCCGATCGTCGCCGACGCCGAGGCCGGCTTCGGCGGCGTGCTCAACGCGTACGAACTGATGGCCCACATGATCGAATCCGGGGCTGCCGGCGTGCACTTCGAAGACCAGCTGGCCAGTGCGAAGAAGTGCGGCCACATGGGAGGCAAGGTGCTCGTTCCGACTCAGGAAGCGGTGCAGAAGCTGATCGCCGCGCGTCTTGCGGCCGATGTCGCTGGCGTGCCGACCCTGATCGTCGCCCGTACGGACGCCATGGGCGCGGGCCTCGTCACGACGGACATCGACGAGAACGACAAGCCCTTCCTCACCGGCAAGCGCACGGTGGAAGGCTTCTACGAATCGAAACAGGGCATCGAGCAGGCGATCAGCCGCGGCCTGTCCTACGCGCCGTACGCCGACCTGATCTGGTGCGAGACGGCCACGCCCGACATGGAGCAGGCCCGCCGCTTCGCCGAGGCCATCCACGCGAAGTTCCCCGGCAAGAAGCTCGCCTACAACTGCTCACCGAGCTTCAACTGGAAGAAGAATCTCGACGAGAAGACCATCGCCACCTTCCAGAAGCAGCTGGGCGAGATGGGTTACGCGTTCCAGTTCATCACCCTGGCCGGCTTCCATGCACTGAACTACTCGATGTTCCAGCTGGCACGCGGCTACCGTGACCGTCAGATGGCGGCCTACGTGGAGCTGCAGGAAGCCGAGTTCGCCGCGGAGAAGGACGGCTACACCGCTGCCAAGCACCAGCGCGAGGTCGGTACCGGCTACTTCGACACCGTGAACCAGGTGATCTCTGGCTCATTCAGCTCGCTGTCGGCGCTGAGTGGCTCGACCGAAGAAGAACAGTTCCACCCGGCGTCCGCGGCATAAGCCGCGCACGCATAGAGAACAGCAGCACGTGGGCCGCGCACGCCGACAGAGGGGCGCGGCCCGTTCATTGGGTGGGTTACCAGCGATACGTCGCACTCGCCATCGCGGTGCGGCGATTGCCCCACGAACATCCCAGTTCGCCATAGCAGACCGACACGAAATGTTTGTCGAGCAGGTTGTTGACGTTGAGTGCCAGCGAGACGCTCGGCATCTCATAACGCACGACGGCATCGAGCAACGTATACGCAGGTACGTTGAAATCCCGGGTGACATCCGTCGTCACGTCGGGATGGTAGGTACCGCCATAGCTCTCGCCGACGCGACGCACACCGCCGCCGAAGCCAAGGCCGCGCGCCACGCCTTCGTGCACGGTGTAGTCGGCCCAGAGGGACGCCATGTGCATCGGCACGGTGACAGGCGGCTTACCGATATCCGTCACGACACTCGACCTGGTGGTCTCCGCGTCCGTGTAGGTATAAGCAGCTCTCAATTTCAGGCCGTCGGTCAGGTTGGCGACGCCTTCCAGTTCCGCACCTCGCGAACGCACTTCACCCGCAGCACGGGAAAAGCCAGCGTGCAACGCATCAGTCACAAGCACGTTGCCCTCATGGATCTCGAAGGCCGAGACCGTCACGAAGGCATCCACGTTTAGTGGCTGATACTTCACGCCGCCCTCGATCTGGCGACCGGTGGTTGGCAGGAATCCGCGGCCCAGATAGTCGAAGCCGCTATTGGGGAGGAACGACGTCGACCAGCTGACATACGGTGCCAGACCCCAAGACGTCTGGTAGACGAGGCCGACACGGCCCGTCGTCTTGCTGTCGACCTGGCGGCTAGCCGTGTCCGCGATCTGGTCCAGTCCGCCCATCGATGTCCAGTCGCGACGCACACCGACCAGTGCCACCCAGCCGTCGCCGAACTTCAACTGGTCCTGTGCGTACGCGCCTGTCTGCTTCAGGCTCTGTCGATTGCGGAAGCCCGGTGTACCCAGCGGCGCCATGGGCAGGTTGTACTCGGGCGCATAAGCGCTCAGCGGATTGCCCAGGCCATCGCTTTCGCTCTGGCTGCTGTGCGTCTGTGAAACATCCAGCCCCATGAGCACGGCATGCTGCACCGGCCCGGTCGCGAAGTCGGCCGTTACCCGGTTATCCATGAGGTAGCTGTTCGTCTGCGACTCGTTATCCATCGCATAGCGATTGAACGTGCTGTAGTCCGGCGACAGCGGGCCACTGCCATAGAGCTGGCGCCAACTCGTGGTCTGCCGGGCGACACGGCCGTTGAGGTGGAAGCTCCAGACCTCGTCGATACGGTGGTCGATCTTGTAACCGACGGCCGACTGCGTACGGCGATAGCTGTCCCAGTTCGTATCACCTGTGTACAAGGACGTGGATAGTTTGCCGTTCGGATTGAGCAGCACCGTTCCCTGCGCCGGCAGGAACGGATACAGGCTGTTGGTCAGGTCGCGCTGGTAGTTCATCAGCAACGTGACGCTCGTGTCGTCGTCAGGCGCATACGTGATCGCAGGGGCGATGGCGACGCGACGGTTATAGGTGTGGTCGATCTGCGTGTCGTCGTCGAAGCCGATCGCAGTGAGGCGATAACGCCACCGGCCGGCATCGTCCAGCGTACCGCCGTGATCGGTGCGTAGCTGGCGCTGCGCGTAGTTCCCGAGCTGGACGCCTACCTCATGCAGCGACTCCGTGGTCGGCATCTTGCTCGTGACGTCGATGAGGCCGCCCGGGTTGCTCTGTCCGTACAGCACCGAGCTCGGTCCCTTCAGCACGGCGACGGATTCGATCAGGTAAGGCTCGATACGGAGACTGAGGCCACCCGGCTGGGATCTCAGGCCATCCTGATAGATACCGAAAGACCCGGCGTCGAAGCCCCGGATGTAAGGCCAGTCGTAGCGCTGATCGGTGCCCGTCGCGTTGGAGGCGGTGCCCGCCGTGTAGTTCAGCGCGTCGGACAGGCTCTGCACGTTGCGTAGCGTAAGGCCTTCACGACTGACCACCGACACCGATTGCGGCACCTCGATGAGCGGTGCGTCGGTCTTCGTGGCCACGGTGGCCTGGGACGCGGTCGATGCACGAACTTTCACGCCCTGCAGGTCGGTGACTTTATCCTTGTCTTTTTCGGCCACATCATCGACGGCATGAGCCATCGGTGCGGCGAGGAGCGCAGCGATACAAAACGGGATGGCGCGACGGCACAGCGTATCGAAGGGACGCACGGCAAGCTTCCTTGAGGTAAACGGAGGGCTTGCTGGCTGGATCGCGAAGGCGAGCGTGGCTGGCTGGTCCGGGGGAGACCACGCCCGCGGAAATGACAACGCACGCGAGCGCGGCCGGCATTTTCAAGGCGAAACCCTACCCACGTCAAGGAAGGCTGTCAGTGCACCGCCGGAACCAGCGCGATCACGGTCCAGCCCGGACGGGGTTCGAGCTCACGGTGGCCGGAGGCGATGCGGAGGTCGCCCTTCTCTTCCACACCGAAGAGCGGCACCGTGCGCGAGCCGTATTGCTCGATGAAATGCGGCCAGTCGAACGTCTCGGTCAGGCGCGTCGACTTGATCCGCCATCCATCCTGGAGCATCTCGGCGAAACGTGCATGGGTCATGTCGTCGGCGAACAGCGCCGTGGCGAGGAGACTGCCCGCGAGCGATGCGCGACCGTGACTTTCCTCCGGCGAGAGATTGCGCAGACGGTACACCTTGTCGCGCCCGAACTCCTCCCTGTAGTGCACGCTCGCGAGTGAGTTCAGTTCGCGATGCGTGGACATGGCCAGAAGGTGCCCAATGCCTGCCAGGTCGAGGTTGCGATCGGCGGCCTGCGACTGCGGATTACCGAAGAACGTCGTCAACCCGGCCATGCGCGCGGCGCGAATGCCATTCCAGTCGTCGTCGGCGACCACCACGCGCAAGTCCTCTATCCCCGCGAGCGCGCGTGCCACCTCGAGCGCCACCACGTCGGAACCATAGATCAACACGCCGCGCGGTTCCGGATCTGCGACCTTCAGCCATCGTGCCAGCGGACGCGCCGTCGCGCTCTGGAAAACGACGGTGCCGATAATCATCAGAAACACGAGGGGAACCATCTTGTCCGCGCCAGCCATGCCGATCTTCTCCAGCCGGATGGCAAACAAGGCCGACACCGACGCCGCCACGATGCCACGCGGCGCGACCCAGGCGATCAACGCGCGCTCTCGCCACGGCAGTGCGCTGCCGACGCTCGACAACAAGACGGATAGCGGCCGGATGAACAGCTGCGCCACCACGAAGATGAGGATGCCGGCAAGCAGCGCACCATCCGGAAGTGGCCAGTCCAGTCGCGCGGCAAGCAGGATGAACAACGTCGACACCAGCAAGGTCGTCAGGTGCTCCTTGAAGTCCATGATGTCATCCATGTGCACGTCGCGCATGTTGCCCAGCGCGATACCCATGAGGGTCACGGCCAGCAAGCCCGATTCATGGGCAAGCGTATTCGACAGACTGAAGGCGGCGAGGACCGCGGCAAGCGTGCCGTAGTTCTGCAGGTATTCCGGAATGATGTGACGGCGCAGCAACCGGCCCAGTACGAAAGCGGCGATGCCACCGACGATGGCACCGCAGGCCACCGTGCCGAGAAACACCTGGATGGAATGCCCTTCGCGATGCGACACGATCGCTTCGTACACCAGCACCGCGAATAGCGCCCCGATCGGATCGATGACGATGCCTTCCCAGCGCAAGACGTTCGCGATGCGCGCGTTCGGCCGGACCGTGCGCAACATCGGTGCGATCACGGTGGGTCCCGTCACGCACGTCAGCGCGCCGAACAGGAAGGAGAGCTCCCAGCTCAAGCCACCGATCCAGTGTGCGGCACCCGCGAGCATCAGCAACGCGAGGATCGCGCCATAGGTCACCAGTCCACGCACCGCGTGGCCGATGCCCTTCAGCTCGTGGAAACGCAAGGTGAGGCTGCCCTCGAACAGGATCACCGCCACCGCCAAGGACACGATGGGGAAAAGCAGATCGCCCAGTACCTTGTCCGGGTGGAGCAGTCCGGTGACGGGCCCGGCCAGGATGCCGGCAAGCAGGAGGAAGAGAATGGCCGGCAGCCGGACCCGCCAGGCGATCCACTGGCAGACGAACCCCATGCCGAGCATCAGGGTCAGCAACATTCCGAGTTCGAGGCCCATGTCTTTCCTTGTCCCAAAAAGAAAAACGGCCAACACCGTGAGGCGGGCCGAGATAGGGACAGCATAAGGAGCAGTAGGTGAAGAAAAGGCCGGGCTCCGGTGCTGGAGCGGGGGGAGGGAGGGGTATCCAACACCGGAGCGGGGCGGGCAGCCCATTAGAGAACCGCCTGGTACAGAATTATCCGCTCGCCCCTGGGATTCGTCAACTACTCAGTACATGAAATAAGTATTAACTCTTCTGGGGCAACTTTGGCCCGTGTTTTGCTGGCTGCGCCCTGCCTGACCTTATGCACATGTCGCGGCCCTCCGACCGGGGCATGCTGACCATGCCGACAGTTCGTGGGGACGAGCGTCGCGCCACGGAGGGGCTCAGCGGAATGATCGGGTACTACGTCGAACTGGCAGCTCACAGCCTCAGGCGCAACAAGGTGCTGACGGCGTTGATGATCCTCGCGATCGCGGTCGGTATCGGCGCCAGCATGACGACCCTCACGATCATGCACCTGCTCTCGGGCGACCCCTTGCGCGGGCGCAGTGGGCAAGTCTTTTATCCACAACTCGATGCCAATCCGGACTCGAAGGGTCGGCAGCCTTACGACATGCTGGATTACCCGTCCGCGACGGATCTTTGGAGCGCACATCGCGCCGACCGCCAGGCGCTCGTCGTCAACAGCCACATCAAGCTGCAGGCGCCCGGGACACGCCTTCCACCACTGATGCTGTCGATGCTATCGACGACGTCGGATTTCTTCCCCATGTTCGACGTCCCCTTTCGCTTCGGGCGAAGCTGGACGCCGGAAGACGATACCGCGCACGCGCGCGTCGCCGTGATTTCATCCGATCTCAACGACCGTCTGTTCGGCGGCGAGAACAGCGTCGGCAGGACAGTACGACTGAAGAACAGCGATGTGCGCGTTGTCGGCGTACTCGCTCCATGGCGCCCTTCCCCGCTTTTCTACGATGTGCGTGGCGGACGTTTTTCCAGTGGCGATACGGCGAACTTCTATGACAAACCGGAAGGCGTGATCACACCATTCTCCACGGCGCTGGAGATCAACGATGGCGGATTCCAACCTTTTACGTGCTGGGTGCTGCCCATCACGCCGGGGCACCTGCAGAACTCGCAGTGCGTGTGGATCGCCCTCTGGGTGCAACTGGGCGACAGCGCCAAAGTCGACGCGTATCGACGTTTTCTCGATGGCTACGTAGCCCAGCAACAGTCGCTCGGGCGGATCACCCGCACGGACAACACACGGCTGCGCAGCCTGACGGAGTGGCTCGACTTCAACGGCGTCGTCCCGAGTGACGTCAAGCTGCAGACGTCGCTGGCCTTCGCCTTCCTGGCGATCTGCCTGTGTAACGTCGTTGGTTTGCTACTGGCGAAGTTTCTTCGCCGCGGCGGCGAAATCGGTTTGCGACGCGCGATGGGTGCGACTCGCCGCGCCGTGTTCACGCAGTGCCTGGTTGAGGCGGGCGTGATCGGTGTCCTCGGCGGGCTCGGCGGCCTTCTCCTTACCGTGCTCGGGCTCTGGCTTGTTCGTCGACAGCCGCTTCCCTATGCCGACTTCGTCCATCTCGACGTATCGATGTTCGTGGTTACGCTCCTGATCTCCGTAGGAGCGAGCCTGCTCGCGGGCCTGTTGCCCGCTGCGCGCGCCAGCCTGGTCGAGCCGGCCCTGCAGCTGAAGGTGCTTTGACATGGGTAACCCGCAGATCCAGCCCGTTCTCGCCGCACTGCGCAAGCACCGCATAGCGACGATCGTCATCGCATGGGAGATTGCACTGGCGTGTGCCGTGCTATGCAACGCGTGCTTCCTGATTGCTGGCCGCGTCCAGGCCATGCACGTGCAGAGCGGTGTCGATGAACATGCGCTGGGTACTATCAAACTCGAGGGCTTCGAACCACAGCAGGCGAACGACCTCAACGCGCGCGTGGTCGCTGGATTGCGCGCGGTGCCCGGCGTGCAGTCGGTCAGCACGGTAAGCGCGGTACCTTTCGGAGAGCCCGGCGTCATCGCTGGTGTCCACCTCGATGCGGCCGGGCAGCAATTCGGTGGCGTCGTCGATTTCTACGTAGCGGGTCCCGGTGCAGCAAAGGCGATGGGGCTTCGGCCACTGACCGGACGCATGCCCGCACCGGACGAGTACATGCCGGTGGCGCAAATCGTTCCGAATGAAGCCCCGATCGTGATAACACGCGTTCTGGCGGAGCATTTCTGGCCCGGCCAGGATCCGCTCGACAAGATGCTCTGGAGTATGGACACCCACTTTCGTGTCGTCGGTGTCGTCGATCATCTGACGATTCCGCAACCCGGTGCCGGCGAAGAGAAGGATGCGGACTGGTCGATCCTCGTGCCGGCCATGCCGGGTCCGCAGTTCGCCGGGAAATATCTCTTGCAAGCGAGCCCCGAGGACCTGCCACGCGTCATGCGCGATGCACGGACCGCCGTCCTCAAGATCGCCCCGGATGCGGTTCTCGACCTGGCACAGAGCCGGACCGTCGACGAACTCCGTGAGACATTTTTCCTCAACGACCGCGTCATGACGGGGTTGCTGATCGCCGTCATCGTCGCGCTGCTCGGCACGACCGCACTGGGCATCGTGGGACTGGCGAGTTTCTGGGTCGCACAACGCCGCCGACAGATCGGTGTCCGTCGCGCGCTCGGCGCGACGCGTGGAGACATCCTGCGTTACTTTCAGATCGAGAACTTCCTCATCGTCACGTTCGGCATCGCCCTGGGCATGATCCTGGCGTATGCGATCAACATGATCCTGATGAGCTTCTACGAGTTGCCGAGGCTGCCGTTCTGGTATCTGCCGGTCGGCGCGCTGGTGCTGTGGGTTCTCGGACAGCTGGCCGTGCTGGCGCCGGCCATGCGAGCAGCGGCGGTTCCGCCGGTGGCGGCCATACGATCCCTGTAGAGATCAGAACCGCCGGTAATGCAACGCCTCGGCAAGGTGATGCTGCTCCACGCAACCCGCCCCGCCTTCGAGGTCGGCAATGGTACGCGCCACGCGCAATACCCGGTGATAAGCACGTGCCGACGCGCCAAGTTTCTCGACGGCACCTTCCAGCCACTCGCGTTCGGCCGGGGGCAGCGCGCAGTCACGTTCGAGGTTGACCACGCTCAAATCGGAGTTCGGCTGTCCGGCGCGAAGGAGTGCCTTTTCGCGCGCATTGATGACACGGCGGCGAACGGTGGCGCTGTCGTCGTCATGCGGGCCGCGTGGCGCGGTGAGATCGGAAATCGGAACACGGGGCACTTCGACGCAGATATCGATGCGATCCAGCAGCGGCCCGGAAATGCGAGCGCGGTAACGCTGCACCTGGTCGGGTGTACATCGACAGTCGTGGGTCGGATCGCCGGCATAGCCACACGGGCAGGGATTCATCGCGGCGACAAGCTGGAATTCCGCAGGGAACGTGGACTGACGCGCGGCGCGAGAGATCACGATCTGTCCCGACTCGAGCGGCTCGCGCAGCACCTCGAGCACGTGTCGATTGAACTCGGGAAGCTCGTCCAGGAAGAGGACGCCGTTATGCGCCAGGGAGATTTCGCCCGGACGCGGCGACGAGCCACCACCGACCAGCGCCACGCCCGATGCGGTGTGGTGCGGCGCGCGAAAGGGACGGCGGCGCCAGCAATCCGGATCGATGGCTTCGTGGGATAGCGAACGGATGGCGCAGCTTTCCAGCGCCTCGGATTCGGTCATCGGTGGCAGGATGCCCGGCAGGCGCTCGGCGAGCATGGTCTTGCCCGTCCCGGGTGGACCGATCATCAGCAAGTGATGTCCGCCCGCCGCGGCGATCTCCAGGGCACGACGGGCCTGGTACTGTCCGCGCACGTCGCGCATGTCGGGCCCGCAGGTGGGCAGGTCGTAGAAATCGACCGCGGCGGCCGGCGCACCGAGGATGGCGTGGCCGCCGAGCCAGGCGCACACCTCGCCGAGGCTGTCGGCAAGGAGAACGTCGGCTTCACCGACCAGGGCCGCTTCCGCCGCATTGGCGCGGGGAACGACGATGCGCCGGCCGGCGCGACGCGCACGAATCAACGCGGGCAGGATGCCGGGGACGGCGCGTAACTCGCCCGACAGGGCCAGCTCGCCAAGGAACTCGCAGTCGTCGAGACGCTCGCGCGGAACCTGCGAACCGGCGGCGAGGATCCCAAGGGCGATGGCGAGGTCGAACCGGCCGCCATCTTTCGGCAACTCGGCCGGCGCCAGATTCACGGTGACGCGGCGGTTGGGGTATTCGAAGGCGGTGTTCTGGATGGCGACGCGGACACGGTCACGCGCTTCGCGCACAGACGAGTCGGGAAGCCCGACGATAGAGGTAGAAGGCAGTCCGCCGGACAGATGCACCTCGACGACGACCTGCGGCGCGGTGACCCCTTCCTGCGCCCGCGAGAGAGTGACGGCGAGGCTCATGATGGGGGATATCGTAACGGGTAACGGATCCCGATCGCTGGCGAACTACCGTGATCCTGTAGGGATCGGGCTCGCATACGCACTCCTTGCGTCGACTGGGAAAATAACCGCCCCCGACCGCTCTCGGGGTGAGGGTGACGGATCGGGGGCGGTCCCGGGACGGTCGGCCGTCCTTATTGGCCAGGAGCCGCAGCGCTGACTTCCAGGTCGGCGAGGCGCTTTTCCAAAACTTCGAGCCGTTCACGCGTCCGCGCTAGAACCTGGCTCTGAACATCGAATTCTTCTCGAGTAACGAGATCGAGGCGGCGTAGTCCCTGCGCCAGAATATCTTTGAAGTTGGCGTGCATATCCTCACGCGCTTGCGCCAACCCTGGCGGAACCAACGATGCCAACCGCTGTGCGAGTTGATCGATACCCTGCACATCCATCTTGCGCACCCCGATGTCGTGAATGAAGTTTAGGTGATTGGTTTGTAGGCGCTATAGGCCTACGCCTACACGTAGTGTAGGGTTTTTCCTACAAACACCCCATGAAGACGCCCCGGGACCCGAATGGCACAATGGCCGTCCGCGCGCCGGCAAGCGGCTGCGCCCTAGGAGTGATACATGAAGCTGGTGGTCGCCATCATCAAGCCTTTCAAGCTGGACGACGTCCGCGAGGCCCTTGCCGAGGTCGGCGTGCAGGGCGTTACCGTGACCGAGGTGAAGGGCTTTGGCCGGCAGAAGGGCCATACCGAGCTCTATCGGGGGGCGGAATACGTGGTCGACTTCCTGCCGAAGATCAAGCTGGAGGTGGCCGTGGCCGACGATCAGATCGAGCGCGTGGTCGAGGCGATTCAGGCCGCCGCCCGGACGGGCAAGATCGGCGATGGCAAGATTTTCGTCAGCTCGCTGGAGCAGGTGGTACGCATCCGCACCGGCGAACTGGACAACGACGCCCTCTGAGCGAGGGCGCCTGGAGGGGCCGGGGCCTAGGGCTCAGGCCGCCTGGGCCAGCCGCTTGTGGCGGCGGTGGTGGAACAGCACGCCCGCGTAGTACGCCATGTAATAGCCAAGGGTCAGGCCGATCACCAACATGGTCAGCGGGCTGTTGCCCGGTGCCGGGGTATGGGCCGGCACGGCGGCCGCTCCATCGCTGAACATCGGCGCCAACACCAGGAAACGCCAGGCCATGCGGCCGAGAAGCAGAGCCGTCAGCGCGGCGCCGATCCAGGGATTGGGAATGTAGAAGTCGGCGCCCTCGGCGTTCGACTCGAAACGGGTGAGGCGCAGGCCGACCAACGCCAGAGCGGCACCGACGACGAGGCCGCCCAGCGCGCCTTCGGCCAGGCGGATGTCTTGCAGGCCGGAGGTCAGCGTGAGGCAAGCAAAAACCGCGAAGATGGCGACGCGGATGCTCATGCGCTTTGTGCGAATCGGCTGACGACCGAAGCTGCCGCGAACACGGCGATAGACGGCGAAGGCCATCAGCGGGGCGACGATGAAGGGAACGACGGTCGGAGCCAGCATGGCGTAGGTCTCGGTAGTGGGACGGTGTGAGCTACGTTAGCGTCCGGGGCCGTGCCGATCGAGGGCTGACTGACAGGTGTTGGGGGTGACGGGTGTCACCCCCGACCATTTTATTTGGCTTTGCCCTGATTCGCGACGGCGGCCATCTTGGCTTCGATCTCGGCCTGGTCGCCCAGGTAGTAGTGCTTGACGGGGTTGAGGTCGGCGTCGAACTCGTACACCAGCGGGATGCCGTTGGGAATGTTGAGCTCGGCGATGTCGTCGTCCGAAATACCGTCGAAGTACTTCACCAGGGCGCGCATCGAGTTGCCGTGAGCCGCCATGAGCACGCTGTTACCGGCGCGGATGGCCGGCGCCAGCACGTCATGCCAGTAGGGCAGCACGCGGGCGACGGTGTCCTTCAGGCATTCGGTCAGGGGCACGTCGATGCCCTTGTAGCGATCGTCGTCGGCAAAGGATTTGGCACCCGCCTCGAGGGCCGGGGGCGGCGTGTCGTAGCTGCGCCGCCAGACGTGAACCTGTTCGTTGCCGTACTTCGCCGCCGTCTCGGCCTTGTTGAGGCCGGTCAGCGCGCCGTAGTGGCGTTCATTGAGACGCCAGTCGGTAACCACCGGGATCCACATCAGGTTCATCTCGTCCTGTACGTGCCAAAGCGTGCGCACGGCACGCTTGAGATACGAGGTGTGGGCCAGGTTGAAGGTGAAACCGGCTTCCTTGAGCAGGCGGCCGGCCTCGCGGGCCTCGGCCACGCCCTGCTCGCTAAGGTCGACATCGGCCCAGCCGCTGAAGCGGTTTTCGAGGTTCCAGGCCGACTGGCCGTGGCGGATCATGACGAGCTTGTACATGGCGTCCAACGATGGGGAGGAAAAAACCCATGGTGAAACCTGATCCCGGGGCCGTCAACTTGGTGCCTTTGGCGACCGTGTCATCAGTCACGCTAAACCTTGCGGCCGGCAGGTGCATCCTAGGAGTCCTAGTCCACCCGTGGAGCAGCACACCATGCGTCGTACCCTGATCTCGCTTCTCATCGCCCTTTCCGTATCCGGCGCCGCCCTGGCCGACGACGACGTCAGCAAGGTCAACGGCACGGCCCAGGTCGAGGCCGGCCAGCACGCTGGCGACGTCCACACCGTCAATGGCTCGGTCCGTATCGGCGACAACGCCGTGGTGCAGAAGGCCAGTACGGTCAATGGCGCGGTCGAACTGGGCAAAAGCGCCACCGCGACCATCGTGAAGTCGGTCAACGGCGGACTGACCCTGCACGAGAACTCACGCGTTTCCGACGAAGTCGAAACGGTGAACGGTCGCATCCTGCTTGAACGCGGCGCAGACGTGAAGGGCCAGCTGTCCAACGTCAACGGCGAGATCTCGCTCGAAGGCGCGCATGTCGGCGGCGGCATCGAAACCACGAACGCGGATGTCACCATCGGCGAAGGCTCGAAGGTCGAAGGTGGCCTGCTGGTCAAGAAGCCCTCGATGAGCTTCTTCAGCAGCAACGATCGCATCCCGAAAATCGTGATCGGCCCGCACGCCGTGGTGCAGGGCACCCTCTCCTTCCAGCGCGACGTCGAGCTGCACGTCAGCGATTCGGCGACGGTCGGCAAGATCGAAGGCGCGACGGCGAAGAAGTTCTCCGGCAGCGCCCCGTAAGCGAGGCGCTCTGTAGGAGCCGATTCATCGGCGATCCCGCGGCAGCGGGACAGGGGTGGGGCAAGCACCCCCATCGCCGATGAATCGGCTCCTACACGAGCACCGAGGGGTCGTCAGACCCAGTCGCGGGGCTTGAGGTACTCGGCGAGTCGTGCCTCCGGGCTGTCCGCTTCGGGCGTGAACCCATATTCGAAGCGGACGCGCGGCGGCAGGCTCATCAGGATCGATTCGGTGCGGCCGCCCGACTGCAAGCCGAACAACGTGCCGCGATCGTAGACGAGGTTGAACTCGACGTAGCGACCGCGTCGGTATAGCTGGAACTCACGCTCGCGCTCGCCATAGGGCGTGTCGCGGCGACGCTCGACGATGGGCACGTAGGCATCGAGGAAACCTTCACCGACATCGCGCATGAAGTTAAGGCAGCGGTCGAAGCCGCCTTCATTCTGGTCGTCGTAGAAGAGACCACCCACGCCACGCGTCTCGCCGCGGTGCTTGAGATAGAAATACTCATCGCACCAGCGCTTGTAGCGATCGTAGACATCGTCGCCATAGGGCTCGCAAAGATCCCTCGCTACCGTATGCCAGTGGCGCACGTCGTCGTCGAACGGGTAGTAAGGCGTCAGATCGAAGCCACCACCGAACCACCAGACCGGCTCAACGCCTTCTTTCGATGCCTCGAAGTAGCGCACGTTGGCGTGCGTGGTCGGGATGTACGGGTTGCGTGGGTGCAACACCAGCGACACGCCCGTGGCGACGAAACTGCCACCGACCAGGTCCGGTCGATGTGCCGTCGCACTGGGCGGCAACGGCGAGCCCGACACGCGCGAGAAGTTGACCCCGGCCTGCTCGAAGACACCGCCCTCACGCAGCACGCGCGTGCGCCCGCCGCCGCCGGCCGGCCGCGTCCAGGCGTCCTCCTCGAACGTCGCCGTGCCGTCGATGGCCTCGACGGCGGCACAGATACGATCCTGCAGACCACGCAGGAACGACTCGGCAAGGTTGGCTTGTTCGGACATGCGCGCGGGCATCCTTTCGGGGTTCGATGGGGCAGAGCTTAGCAAGACACCCGGGACCGCTCTCTGTGGCACGCCGCCGCGCGCCGCTGACAGTTCAGGAAATGCGAGCCGCCATGCGCCGGTTGCCGATCAGCGCGGCCCAACGCATGCCGGTGTCGATCCACATCAGGTAGCCGGCCTCCATCAGCATGCGCAGGACATAGCGGCGATCGAGTCGCAAACGCGCTTCGGCGCCAATGGGTGCGGCATCGAAGCCGAGGCGACGGGCGAGATACATGCACCGCGCCAGGTGGTAGCGACTGGTGACCAGACCCACCGCAGGAAGCCTGGCTCCGGCGTCGTGCCTGAGCAATTCGCGGGCGTGGCGGAGGTTCTCCAGCGAATCAATCGACATCTGTTCCAGCAAAAGCGGGACCTCGGCCGGCCACCCCTCCGCGACGAGCCAGCGACGCCCCGCCTCCGCCTCGCTGAGGCAGCCGCCACTCATGCCACCCAGGAGGAGGACCCGGTCGGTACGGCCGGACCGCGCGTTGTCACGAGCACAGGTGAGCCGGCTGATGAAGTCGTGTTCGGGGCGATCGTCGACCAGGCGGCGACCGAAGACGAGCAAGGTGCGCCGGGACGGGGAAAGCGCCGGGCTATGCCGCGCGAGTCGCCACACGCGGACGGCGTGCGCGACGTACACCAGTCCAAGGCTGCCGACGAACACGAGGGTCGTCACGAGAGCGGCGAGCAGGATGTCGCGATCGCTGAGGTATCGCCAGACGCCTCGGCGCAGGGGTTTGAGCAAGCCGGACATAGGGAATGGCGTTGCGGGAAGACCCGCAGTCTGTGCCATTCGCTCTCGGGGGTGCAATCGGCCGAGCCGGTACCCGGCGTTCACGAGACGCTACCAGCCAAAAAGGATAGGCTCGCGCGTATGCCCCATCCCATGCCTCCGCTTTCCATTCGCGCGTACACCGCCACTTCAGCCCTGGGCCGCGGGCTAGATGCCCACGCCGACGCCCTGCGCTCCTCACGGGGCGGCCTTTCCCCCAACGACTTCAGTTCGGCGCCGCTCGACTGCTGGATCGGCCGCGTGGCCGGCCTGGAGGACGAGCCACTGCCGGCGGAACTTGCCCAATGGGAGTGCCGCAACAACCGGCTGGCCTGGGTGGCACTGACCCAGGACGGCTTCATGGACGCGGTACGCGACGCACGTGAGCGCTATGGCGCGTCCCGGGTGGCCGTGCTGCTCGGCACGTCCACCTCCAGTATCGGCGCGACCGAGGAAGGCTACCGGCGTCTCGATCATGGCCGCATGCCGGAGGACCTGCATCGCCCTGTCCTGCATACCCCGCATTCGCTCGCGGGCTTCGTCGCCGCCGCGTTCGATCTCGAAGGGCCCTGCCTGACGGTGGCCACCGCGTGTTCGTCGAGCGCAAAAGTCTTCGGCAACGCCGAACGCATGATCCGACTCGGCCTGATCGACGCAGCGGTGGTCGGTGGCACCGATACGCTGTGCGACAGCGTGCTGTTCGGCTTCAATTCGCTGGAGCTGGTTTCCGGTGAACCCTGCCGCCCTTTCGACGCGAACCGCAGTGGCATCTCGATCGGCGAAGCGGCCGGCTTTGCCTTGCTCGAGCGTGTGACCGATGGCAGTACGGGACCGCTTCTGATCGGCTACGGCGAAGCCAGCGACGCACACCACATGTCCACGCCGCATCCGGAAGGCCTCGGCGCGGAGATCGCCTTGCGTGATGCGCTCGCCCGGGCTGGCATCGAAGCGGGCGATGTCGACTACATCAACCTGCACGGCACGGCGAGCCAGAAGAACGACGATGTCGAAGCCGCCCTTGTCGCCCGCAGCTTTCCTGCTACGACACGCGCGAGTTCGACGAAGGGCTTTACCGGTCACACGCTTGGTGCGGCGGGCATGCTCGAGGCTGCGATCACCCTGCTCGCCATGCGGGACGGGCATGTTCCGGCAAACCTCGGCGCCACGACACCGGATCCGCTGTGCGGGCCGCAGATGGCCTGGACAGCCGAGCAGCGCGAGGTACGCATCGCGCTGAGCAACTCGTTCGGCTTCGGAGGGAACAATGCCTGCCTCGCGTTCGCCCGCGTGGGAGAGCCCGCATGAGCGCTGCGCTGAGTGTGTGGGTAAAGGGCGTCGGCTTATGGGCGCCAGGCGCCGCGGACTGGCACGCGTTCTGCGAGATTGTCGCCGGTCGCGATGCGCCGGGCACGGAAGGGCGACCGATGGCGGATGTCCTTCCGCCCAACGAACGCCGGCGCGCACCGGAAAGCGTGCTTCTGGCCGCCGCCGTCGCCGGCCAGGCGGTCAGGATGAGTGGTCTCGAGGCGGCGGCTCTGCCCTGCGTCTTCGCTTCGGCGCACGGTGACCAGGCCATCACCGATTACATGTGCGCGACACTCGCCGATACGCCGACCGAACTGTCGCCGACGAAGTTCCATAACTCAGTGCACAACGCGCCAGCCGGCTACTGGACGATCGCCACGCACTGCCACGCGAGCTCGAGTGCCGTGTCCGGCGGCGAGACGACATTCGGTGCCGGATTGCTCGAGGCGGCGACGCTCGCCGTGGCCGACGACCGCGACGTCCTGCTTGCCAGCTACGACATTGCCGGCGTGGGACCGCTCGGTGAGATGACGGCCACCACCGGGCCCTTTGCGATCGCCCTGGTGCTTTCGCCGCGAGCCGATGCGACAGCCGTACGCCTCGACATCACACCTTCGCCAGGAAACAGCGGCAGCCAGCCCACGGGCGACGCCTGGCTGGACAGCGTCGCCGCCAGCAATCCATCGGCGCAGGCGATCCCTTTGGCACACGCCCTTGCGTTGGCGCGCTCCACCGCGCTACGCGTCGCCGCGGCGCGTGAACTCGATATCCATGTCGACGTGGAGCTCGCTGCGTGAACGCAAACGCCGAACGCTGCTGTGTCCTGATTCCCTGCCTCAACGAAGAGGGCGCGATCGGGCGGGTGGTGGGCGAAGCGCTCGCGCTGGGACTACCCGTCATCGTCGTTGACGACGGATCGAACGATCGGACGCCCGATATCGTCAGCGCCCTGCCCGTCACCCTGCTGCGTCACGCGACGCGCCGTGGCAAGGGCGAAGCCTTGCGCACCGGTTTTCGTGAAGTGCTTCGCCAGGGATTCGCTGCCGTGGTCACCATGGACGGCGATGGCCAGCACCTTGCGTCCGACATCCCCGCCATCCTCGCGGCGAGCCGGGAGTATCCCGGAAGCATCGTCATCGGGGCTCGCATACTCGACCGCCACCAGCAACCCCCCGGTCGTCGCCGCGCCAACGCGGTCGCCGATTGGGGGATTTCCTGCGCCTGTGCGCAACCCATCGCGGATACACAGAGCGGACAGCGTCTGTATCCGCGCGCTGTCCTCGACCTGGTCGATATTCCCGCCGAGCATTTCGTCTTCGAGGCCGCCCTGCTCATCACTGCCTGTCGTGAACGTGGCACGCGCGTGGTCTCGGTGCCGATCGCTTCCCGTTACGAGGGCGACTTCAGGGTCAGCCATTTCAACCCTGTGCGTGATGTCACCCGGATAACGGTGTACACCGTGGGCCGGGTGTTTCACTACGGCAATTTCCTTGCAAGCTACCGACGCTCACGTTCGGCGCCGACGATCGTCGGCGCCACCGAATCGGCCGAGCCACGCACCGCACACTGACACCCGAGGTGAAACATGGATCGTAAGCCGCACGACGCCGTCATCCTGGGAGGAGGCCTTGCCGGGCTCTCCCTCGCCATGCAGTTGAAGGGTGAATACCCGGACATGGACATCGTGGTGCTCGAACGCCAGGCGCGCCCCCTGCCCGAGGCCGCGCACAAGGTGGGCGAATCGACCGTGGAGATCGCGGCGCATTACTTCGCCGACACACTTGGCCTCCGCGACCACCTCGAAAGCTCGCACATCCGCAAGTTCGGATTCCGGTTCTTCTTCTCCGAAGGCAAGGACGATCTCGCCGATGTGACCGAGCTTGGCGTCAGCGCCGTCCTGCCGACGCCTAGCTACCAGATCGACCGCGGTATCCTCGAGAACTATCTCGGTGACGAGGCACGCCGTCGTGGCATCGACTTCCGCGACGGCGTGACCGTACGTGGGTTCGACATAGGCGCGGGCGAGGCACCCCACACCGTTCGTGCTCGCGCGCAGGACGGCAGCGAAACCGTGCTGCAATCACGCTGGCTGCTCGATGCTTCCGGTCGCGCAGGCTTGATCCGGCGCAAGTTCGACTTCACGCGCGACAACGGCCATCATGCAAACGCCGTCTGGTTCCGGATCGATGACCGCCTGGAGATCGATGGCTGGTGTGACGATGCGGAATGGAAGGAACGTTGCCGGCCGCCCGAGCGCTGGCGTTCGACGAACCATCTCTGCGGGCCAGGCTACTGGGTGTGGTTGATTCCGCTTTCCTCCGGCGCGCATTCGGTTGGCATCGTCGCCGATGCAGCCATGCATCCGATCGAAAAGATGAAGACCTTCGACCTAGCCGTGCAGTGGCTCGAGGAACACCAGCCACTGGTTGCCCGGCAAGTGGTCAAGCGTCGTGAGAAGCTGCTGGATTTCGCCTTTTTCCGCAACTTCTCCTACAGCTGCTCCCGTATGTTCTCCTCGGATCGCTGGGCTCTCACTGGCGAAGCCGGCGCCTTCCTCGACCCCTTCTATTCCCCCGGCAGCGACTTCATCGCCATCGCCAACACGTACATCACGTTGCTGATCGGTCATGACCGTCGCGGCGAGAACGTGGCACCGCACGCGCGTCTCTACGAGCGGCTGTTCTTCTCCTTCTACGAAGGCACGTTGAAGATGTACCGCGGTCAGTACAACCTCTTCGGCGACGCGGAAGTACTGCCGATCAAGGTGATCTGGGATTACGCGTACTACTGGGGCGTGCTCTGCCAGATCGTCTTCCAGAAGCGCCTTGGCGACAGCGCCTTCATCGCCAGGATGAGCGACGAACTGATCGCCGCGACCGAGTTGAACACGAAGGTGCAGGCATTCTTCCAGCCGTGGCACGTCGTGTCGGACGGACGCAATCGCAGGGTCATGCTCGACCAGCGCGATCTCGCGTGGTTCGCCGACATGAACAGCACGCTGCACGACGCGTTGGACGACGACACACTCGCGGAACGACTGCGCGAGAACGTCAGGATGATGCGCCTGCTCGCCGCGAGCATTGTCGAACGTGCGGTGGACGATCATCCCTCATTGCTCGAGGCGGCGGGCGATCTGGTCGACGTCGAAGGCGAGCGCACGGAACTGTTCGCGAGGGTTGCCTGAGTCGCGGGTTCTGAGACGGCGCCGGCACAGACTGCTCTGGTCGGCCTGGAGGGGCGGTCAGGCTCCTCATCAGTCCCCTTTCGCGAGACCCTCCGGGCCGGCAATTTCTGTGCGACGCATGACCCGTGGAGCATCAACGACTGGCGGTTGGACACACAGGCGCGTACTTATGATCGTAGTCATAGCGATACTTGTGGATTAAGGCGTACCAACTGCGGTCGGCTTCAGGCACTACGGCGTCGATCTTGCTTTCCGCTTCATCGAGCGTCGGCCTGGCGACTGACATCGTCTTCCCAACCACCGCCGCGTCTCGATCCTTCAGGATGATCTCGATCTGCTCGATGGCAGCGACGGTCGCGTCCTTATGTTTCAGCGCCTCGTTCTTCTTCTTGTCATTGATGGTGTTGTAGAACTTGTCGCATACAGGCTGCGCGGATTCCGAAAGCCCCGCGTCGTCGGACGTATCGGATGCCTGCGCGACTGACGCTGAGGTCGATGGAAGCAGACCGTCGACATGACTGCTGGCTATAGCGGTGCCATTCAACAAGGCGCCAGCGACGATGCTGGAAAAGACCAGACCAGAAATCATTCTGCTCATTGCATTTCTCCTGAAATGAAAGCGTTGCGTCCGTGTACGCGCATGAGTATTCGTCGCCCCTTTATTGGAGGCAATATATCTTTGGTTGTAGGCGCAGATCCGCTACCGGAATGCTGTCAGCGAGACGGATGGATGACCGCAGCGCGTCCCGAGGCGAGCTCCTCGCCGCTGTGCAAGACGCGAAACAGATACTGCGCACCGTTCTCGTCAGCGATCAGGCACTCGGCGTAAACGTCGAGTACGCCTTCCCGATTATCGATCCGCTGTGCGGAGAGTTTCACCCCGCGCAGACTCACCAGCATGCCGGGCCGAGGGGCCGTCTCGCCACGCTCGCGTCCGCGCAAGGCACCATGCACCGCCATGGCCTGGGCGCCATACTCGGCGAGGTGGACAGCGTGCAGTCCGCGCTCACTCCGCAAGGGATGAGTGTCGAGCACGTGACTGACGCTCGTCGCATGAATCGACGTGTCGTCCCACGAGAGAACGCCGTCGAGCAGGCACATATCGCCGGCATGGGGAATGAGGTCGATGAAGTCAGTCTTGGCGAGCATGGTGGCCATGAAGATAGAGGATCTACGCAGCGTCCGGATCAGGCGTCTGGCTGGCCGGACGCATGAACGGCCCCAACGCCAGCCGACTCGTCGGCAGGGGTGGTTTCTTGCCAGAAGTCGTAGAAATTGAACCAGTTGAAGGGATAGACGCGAGCGTAGTGCTCGAGACGCGCCGCAAAACGACCGATAACGGCATCCAGCTCCAGCTTCCGGTTCGCACGCGGAATATCGATGCCGTCGGAGAACGCTTCGAAGATGAGCTTGTAACGGTTACCGCCCAGATAGATGCCCATGCACAGCACCACGGGGATCTTCAGCGCCGATGCCAGGAGCCACGGGCCGGCGGGAAACGGCGCGGGCGTGCCCAGGAACGGCAGCATTCGCGTGGTCTCGTTCTGATGGCCCCGATCGGCCAGCAAGGCCACCATGCCGCCCTGCTGCGTGCTTTCCGCCATTGCCAGGGCAACCGACGTGCCGCCGAGCGCGGCGTCGATGACTGCTGCGCCAACGTCTGGCGCCAGGGCTTCGAGTATGGCCGTGAGTGCAGGGGTCTTCTGTTTGTCGAGCACCACACGCAGGGGCACGTCGGGACGACGACCACCGAGCGCGCGCAGCGCCTCAAAACTTCCCTGGTGCGAGCCGATCAGCAGCACGCCCTGACGCGCGTCGAGATAGTTATCGAGGATGGCCAGGCCCTCGACATCGACAACGAAGTCGCGCTCGCCGTGGGCGAGGAAAAACAGGCGATCGAGCAGGGTCGCCGCGAACATGTGGATGTGGTGGAAAACATCCCATGAGGTCACGGGGCGATTGAGTACCCGCGCGAGGTAACGGCGCGAAGCATCCCGCTCGTCGGCACGACGCAGGAAGAAATAGAACGTGATGGGATACAGCAGCAGGCGCGCGACGGGGCGGCCGAGGCGCAGCGCAATGGTGCGAATCACCCAGATGGCGAACAACCCACCGCCTTCGCGCTGCTTCCAGTGGCTCATGCGGTCGCTTCCAGGGTGCCGCGCAGCAAGAGGTCGGCGCCGCGACGAATCGTGAAGCGATAGCGTGAATCGGCCAGGGCGATCAGTTCCAGCTCGGCGTCTTCATCCGGCAGCAGGGGCGCCAGGAACTTCGCGTCGATCACCTGGCGCACGCCAGCCATGCGCCAGTCACGCAGTGCCTCAGCGGCCTGCTCGATCAGGAGCACGCCGGCGACGATGGGCCGCCCCGGAAAGTGACCGGCAAAGCTCGGGTGTGCCGCGTCGAAGCGCAGCGGGCGAACGTAGGACGCGATGTCGGCGGTGTCGGTCAACAGCTGGCTCCGGGCCTGGTCGGGAACGGCGGCGCGTCGGTCGCCGCCCCTGTGTCTGCGCGCAGCAGAACACGTCGGGGGCGAGTGCGACCTGAACGACCGTCAGGCCGTGGCGCGATGCTGTTCGATATGCTCCGAGAGCAACCGAAGGTTCGTGAAGATGGTGCGATTGTCCGGGTTGTCGGACTTCAGCTGGAAGCCGTAACGCTTGGACACGGCCAGCGCGATTTCCAGCGCATCGATCGAGTCCAGACCGAGGTCGCCGCCGAACAGGGGCGCCTCGGGATCGATGTCACCCGGTTTCACGGCCTCGAGGTTGAGGCTCGTGACGATCAGTTCTGCCAGTTCTTTCTGTGCTGCGGTTTGCGTTGCCATGTGGTCTTTCCAGGTCCCGGATATACCTGCCTCCCCCCGGATGGCAGCGACCGGGCAGATTACCACAGAGCCGTTCGCCGACCGTTCGCAGCCGTTCAGCGTCGTGAAGCGACCGGGTCCACACGCCGCGCTGACAACGGAACGATATGATGGCCCTGACGACTACCGGAATACCCGATGCCCCCAGGCAGTGAAATGCGCGAGCGCTCGCCGCTCACCGCCCCTCCCGCGCCCACGGTGACCTACCGGACTCTTCCCGGCGCGTTATCCCGCGGCACGCTCGCCGCCTTCGGCTTCGGCCGTCAAGCTGCCGACCATGACGATCCACGCTGGCTGCGCGTTGCCCTTGAACCGCTGGGCTCCGGCCTGGAGGAGGTCTGGGAAGTCGATGCGGAGGTGACCTGCGGCCGCGATGGCGACTTGCGCTGGTCGCGGGGCGGAGGCTGGTTGTTCGTCGCGGTGGAGTGCCGGGAGAGCGATCACGGTGGCACCGAGGCGGCGGCGGACCACGCCTACGGGCTGCTGTCGCGGTTCGTCGCGGCCTGCGATGAGCGCCATGTGCAACGCATCTGGAATTACCTCGACGCCATCAACGAAGGATCGGGTGACGACGAGCGCTACAAGCGTTTCTGCACAGGCCGGATTCGCGGCATGGGTGACGTCTTCGCCCAGGGCTTTCCGGCCGCCACGGCGATCGGGCACCACGGGGATCCGGGCCTGTTGCAGGTTTACCTGCTCGCCACGGACCGACCCGGCACGCGTGTGGAGAATCCACGTCAGGTCAGCGCCTGGCGTTACCCCCGTCAGTACGGTCGTACGCCGCCGAGCTTCGCACGCGCCACGTTACTGCCGGCCGACGACGTACTGGCAATCTCGGGGACGGCGGCGGTCGTCGGCCACGCGTCGGCGCACGCGGGCGACATGGCGGCTCAGCTGGGCGAGACGTTGCGGAACCTCGATATGTTGCTGGTGACCAGCGGGCTTCCCGCCGGTTTCGATCGACTGGCCCCGCTGAAGGTCTATGTGCGACATCCCCAGGACGAACCGGTGGTTCGCGCCTTCGCCGCGCGGCACCTTCCGGACGCGCCGCTGCTGCTGGTCCATGGCGATATCTGCCGCTCCGAGTTGCTCGTTGAAATCGATGGCTGGCGCTACCGGGCCTGATCGGCTTTCCTGATCGGGCCTGGGTGTCAGGACTTCTTCGTTGGACGCTGCCAGCCGTCGATCACGGTCTGGCGGGCGCGCGAGAGGGTCAGCGCCTCCGGCGGGGCATCCTTGGTGATCACCGAACCCGCGCCGATCGTGGCGCCGTCATGCAGGGTCACAGGCGCGACCAGGGAACTGTTCGAGCCGACGAAAACACGATCGCCGATGGTGGTGCGGCTCTTGTTCACGCCGTCGTAATTGCAGGTGATGGTGCCCGCGCCGATGTTGACTTTGCTACCGATGACCGTGTCGCCGAGGTAGCTCAGGTGGTTGGCCTTCGAGCCTTCGGCGATCACCGCGTTCTTCGTCTCGACGAAATTTCCGATGTGCACGCCGGCGGCGAGATCGGTTCCCGGGCGCAGGCGCGCGAAAGGTCCGATGGTGCAAGGACCATGCGTCACCACGCCATCGAGGTCGCAGTGTGCGAGCACCACCGTGCCCGCCGCCAGCGTCGCGTTACGAACGCGCGTGAAGGGCCCGATACGCACCTCGTCGCCCAGTGAAACCTCGCCTTCGAAGATGACGTTGACGTCGATCTCGATGTCACGTCCCGTGGTGACCTTGCCGCGCACATCGAGCCGTGTCGGATCGGCGAGGCGCACTCCCGCGAGCGCGAGTTCACGCGCCATGCGTTCGCGATACGACGCTTCCAGACCGGCCAGTTGCCACGGATCGTTGGCACCCGACGCTTCAACCGGGTCGCAGTCCACGCATATGGCGGGCGTGCCTTCGGCCGAAGCCATCTCGAAGACATCGGTAAGGTAGTACTCGCCTTGCGCATTGCTGTTGCCGAGTCGCTGCGTCCACGCCAGCAGGCGCGCCGCGTCGCCGGCCACAATGCCGGTATTGACCAGGTCGATGGCGCGCTGCGCCGCGCTCGCATCCTTTTCCTCGACGATGTGACGCACGTTTCCCGTCGCATCGAGGACCACCCGCCCGTAGCCCCGGGGCTCGGCCAGCCGCGTGGCGAGCATCGCGAGGCCCTCGCCAGCCTGCGCAAGCGCGGCAAGCGTTTCGCCGCGGATCAGCGGGACATCGCCGTAGAGGATGAGCACGCGCCCCTCCAGGTTTCCGGCGGCTTGCAAGGCCTCGAGAGCCGTGCGCACGGCATGACCGGTACCGAGACGCTCGCGCTGCTCGATCCACCCCAGCGCGCCGTCGGCGGCGTAGGCCGCGCGCACCTGCTCACCGTTATGTCCGTAGACGACATGCACGCCGACGGGGTCGAGCGAACGCGCCGCTTCGATCACGTGGGAAAGCAGCGGCCGCCCGGCCAGCGGCATGAGCACCTTGGCGGACGCGGACTTCATCCGTTTGCCTTCACCCGCGGCGAGAATCAGGACATGAAGGGGCGTGGCGGTCATGGGGGCTCTTGCCTGGCGTTAAGGAGAGGGCCGCACTGTCGCGCGTTTCATCGCCCCTGCCAAGTCGGCTACTTGTCGTCTGGCCGATGGGTAAGGTGTTCGAGGTTGGGCTTATAGGCCTCGACGAACGCATTGCGCAGGATGCCGATGATCGCATCCGAGGCGGACATGTTCTTGTCGCCGATGGTGCCGGAAATGGTCACGCGCGTCGCGAACTGGTCCTTCGACTGGTTCTTGAAGACCTTTGTGACACCTTCGGCCAGGGCCTCGTACGCCAGCTTGACCGGGCCCTTGTGATCCTGCTCCACGTCCTGTTTCCAGCTGAAGATCTGCAGCCCATGGAACAGCGGCTTTGCGTACCCATTGAGCTTGCGATCCTTCGCTTGCAACTCCATGACGAAGTCGCCTTCACCGCCGGCGAAGTCGAGGCCGGAATAGGCACGCGCGAGATCGTTTGCCTTGACCAGCTTGATGTTGCGGATGCTCAGTTCGTAGTGGAAATCGCCCAGGCGTTCGAGCGGGTCGAACTCCGCGGTCGTCTCCAGCGGTGCGTCGCCCAATACCTTGGCGGTTGCATGCATGTGGGCCACGCGCGACCCACCTTCACGCTGCACGTTGGTCAGGTTGGTGGCGGTGCCGTTGACGTCAGTCATCTTCAGGTCGACCTTGGGGCTCGAAATGAAGTTGTGGAAGGTCACGGTGCCATTGAAGACGTTCACCTCCTCGAGGCGCGTCGGAACCAGCGCTTTCAAGGGTGTGCGCCAGTCGACGCCCTTACCGGTCTGCGTATCGCCCTCGCCCTTGCCGTCGACGAAGTTCACCACCGGATCGAAGAAGTCGATCTTGCCGCGAAGCCGCCCTTTGACCAGCGACGTGTTGCTCAGCGAGATCTCCGCGCGTGCCGTTTCGAACAGCGGCACGGGCAGCTTGCCGTCCGTCTTGGTCACGGTCATCCGGTCGATCGTATAGGCACCGCGCCACAGGTGGATGTCGATGTCCTCGATGTGGCCTGCGTAGTTCCCCATCTTGGCCAGGCGGCCGTTGAGGTAGTTGAGCACCACATACGGAAGGGCGATCCGCGCGGCGATCAGCACGACGGCGATGGCGCCGATGATCCAGAGGCTGCGGCGATAGCGGGTGTGCATGGTGGTCGGGTACCGGGGGACGACCGGGGTAGTGTGGCTTGTTCAGGATCACAGGCACATGAAGGCCGACGGCTTCCAGACGGAGCATTCTTTGGCACCTCGCCCCTCGCGGCTCTGCACCTAACTCCGGGCATTCCGCGATGAACAAAAAAAACCGGCGCTGTGAGGCGCCGGTTTCCTTTGAAGAGCATCGCCGATGAATCGGCTCCTACAGGGGTGCAGGGGGCTCGCTGTTAGTGCTTGAGGGTCTTGCGCATGCGCTCGAGGGCCTGCAGCTGGGCCAGGGCCTCGGCGAGCTTGGCCTGGGCCTCGGCGACGTCCAGCGTCTCGCCACGGTTGGAAAGGGCGGCTTCGGCCTCGCCCTTCGCCTTCAGGGCGGCGGCTTCGTCGAGATCGGCCGCGCGAACGGCCGTGTCGGCGAGGATCGTCACGACCTGCGGCTGCACCTCGAGGATGCCGCCGGAGACGTAGAACTGCTGGCGCTCACCGCCGGCAGCAACCACGTCCACGTGGCCCGGCTTGAGGCGGGTGATCAGCGGCGCGTGACGCGGCGCGATACCCAGCTCGCCGAGCTCACCGGTGGCGACCACGAGCGTGGCTTCGCCGGAGTAGATCTCGGCTTCGGCGCTGACAATGTCGACGCGAATGGTGTGGGTCATGGGTTTGTCTTCCTAGGTAAGGAGTGGGGAAAGAAGGCGCTTACGCAGCCTTCTTCGCACCCATTTCCTCGCCCTTCTTGATGGCTTCGTCGATGCCGCCGACCATGTAGAAGGCCTGCTCGGGCAGATAGTCGAGCTCGCCGTCGAGGATCATCTTGAAGCCGCGGATCGTGTCCTTCAGGGCGACGTACTTGCCCGGCGAGCCGGTGAAGACTTCGGCCACGTGGAACGGCTGCGAGAAGAAACGCTCGATCTTGCGGGCGCGCGACACCGAAGCCTTGTCTTCCGGGGACAGCTCGTCCATGCCGAGGATGGCGATGATGTCCTTCAGTTCCTTGTAGCGCTGCAGGGTGCCCTGTACGCGACGGGCGATGTCGTAGTGCTCCTGGCCGATGACCGCGGCGTCGAGCTGGCGGCTGCTGGATGCCAGCGGATCGACGGCCGGGTAGATACCCAGCGAGGCGATATCGCGGCTCAGCGTGACCGTTGCATCGAGATGCGCGAACGTGGTCGCCGGGGACGGATCGGTAAGGTCATCCGCGGGCACGTAGACGGCCTGGATCGAGGTGATCGAGCCGGTCTTGGTCGAGGTGATGCGCTCCTGAAGAACGCCCATTTCCTCGGCCAGCGTCGGCTGGTAACCCACGGCCGACGGCATACGGCCGAGCAGTGCCGACACTTCGGTACCGGCCAGCGTGTAGCGGTAGATGTTGTCGACGAAGAGCAGGACGTCCTTGCCCTTGCCGGTCTCATCCTTCTCGTCGCGGAAGTACTCGGCCATGGTCAGGCCGGTCAGCGCGACGCGCAGGCGGTTACCCGGCGGCTCGTTCATCTGGCCGTAGACCATCGCGACCTTATCGAGGACGTTGGAGTCCTTCATCTCGTGATAGAAGTCGTTACCTTCACGCGTGCGCTCACCCACGCCGGCAAACACGGACAGACCCGCGTGCGCCTTGGCGATGTTGTTGATGAGCTCCATCATGTTGACCGTCTTGCCGACGCCGGCGCCGCCGAACAGGCCGACCTTGCCGCCCTTGGCGAACGGGCACATCAGGTCGATGACCTTGATGCCGGTTTCCAGCAGTTCGTTGCCAGCAGCCTGCTCGTCGTAAGCCGGGGCCTCGCGGTGGATGACCCACTGTTCGGTTTCGCCAATCGGACCGGCTTCGTCGATCGGGCGACCGAGCACGTCCATGATGCGGCCGAGGGTGGCCTTGCCGACCGGCACCTTGATGCCTTCGCCGGTGTTGCGGGCGATCAGGTTGCGGCGCAGGCCGTCGGTGGAACCGAGCGCGATGGTGCGCACGATACCGTCACCGAGCTGCTGCTGCACTTCGAGGGTGATCTCGGTGCCGTCGACCTTCAGTGCGTCGTAAATCTCCGGCACCTGGTCGCGCGCGAATTCGACGTCGACGACCGCGCCGATGATCTGAACAACTTTGCCCTGGCTCATGGAATGCTCCGGATGAATCTTCGTAAGGTTCTGTTTCGGCGCCGCATGCTGCGTCGCCATCGCTTTGGGGTTTCGGTCAGACCGCGGCGGCGCCGCCGACGATTTCCGAGATTTCCTGGGTAATCGCCGCCTGACGTGCCTTGTTGTAGACCAGCGTCAGTTCGCCGATGACCTTGTTGGCGTTGTCCGAGGCGGCCTTCATGGCGACCATGCGTGCAGCGTGCTCGCTGGCGAGGTTCTCCAGCGCGGCCTGGTACACCACGGACTCGATGTAGCGCGTCATCAGGTGCTCGAGCACCGTGCGCGCGTCGGGTTCGTAGATGTAATCCCAGTCGTGGGTCTGTTCGACCTTCACGCCTTCGGATGCCTTGCCTTCGGCGTTCTCGAGTTCCTGCGCCACCAGCGACACCGGCAACAGCGCCTCGATGGTCGGCTTCTGCACGATGGTGTTCACGAAGTCGTTGTAGACCAGGAACACGCGGTCGAGCTTGTTATCGGAGTACGCGTCGAGGACGACCTTGATCACGCCGATGAGGTCTTCGAGCTTCGGCTTCTCACCCAGGTGCGTCGCCGTGCCGATCAGGTTCACGCCCTTGATGCGGCGGAAGAAACTGACGGCCTTCTGGCCGACGGCAACCACGTCGATCTCGGCGCCCTTGCCCTGCCACTCACGAATGGAGGTGAGCGTGCGACGGAACAGGTTGGAGTTGAGGCCGCCGGCGAGGCCGCGGTCCGTCGACACCACGATGAAGCCGACGCGCGCGACGTTCTCGCGCTCGGTGAGGAACGGGTGCACGAAGTCCGTGCTGGCCTGGGCGACGTGCGCGATCACCTTGCGCATCAGGCGCGCATAGGGACGCGAGGCCTTCATCAGGTCCTGCGCCTTGCGGATCTTCGACGCCGAGACCATTTCGAGCGCACGCGTCACCTTGCGCATGTTCTGCGTGCTCTTGATCTTGGTTTTGATTTCGCGGCCGCTTGCCATGGCTTACTCGTCTGTAAAGGGTGACGCCAGGTGTTCCACGCGGCGGGCGATGTCGCCCGCCGCGCGTGTCTCGCTATTACCAGCTACCGGTCTTCTTGAACTCGTCCGTGGCCGACTTGAAGGTCGCCTCGATGTCCTTGTCCCAGTCACCGGTTTCGTCGATCTTGGTCATCAGCTCGGCGTGGTTCTGGCGGAAGAAGGCATGCAGGCCCTTCTCGAACGGCAGCACCTTGTTGATCGGCAGGTCGTCGAGGTAACCCTTCTCGGCGGCGAACACGGACACACCGAGCTCGGCGATCGACAGCGGCGAGTACTGCGGCTGCTTCATCAGTTCCGTGACGCGCTGGCCGCGGTCCAGCTGTGCGCGCGTGGCGGCATCCAGGTCCGAAGCGAACTGCGCGAAGGCAGCCAGCTCGCGGTACTGCGCGAGGGCGAGCTTCACGCCACCGGAGAGCTTCTTGATGATCTTGGTCTGTGCGGCGCCACCGACGCGCGACACCGAGATACCGGCATTCACGGGCGGACGGATACCGGCGTTGAACAGATCGGTCTCGAGGAAGATCTGGCCGTCGGTGATCGAGATCACGTTGGTCGGAACGAACGCCGAAACGTCGCCGGCCTGGGTCTCGATGATCGGCAGGGCGGTGAGCGAACCCGTCTTGCCCTTCACTTTGCCGTCGGTCATCTTCTCGACGTATTCAGCGCTGACGCGCGAAGCGCGCTCGAGCAGACGCGAGTGGAGATAGAAGACGTCGCCCGGATAGGCTTCGCGGCCCGGCGGACGCTTGAGCAGCAGGGAGATCTGGCGGTAGGCGACGGCCTGCTTGGAGAGGTCGTCGTACACGATGAGCGCGTCTTCGCCGATGTCACGGAAGTACTCACCCATGGCGCAGCCGGAATACGGCGCGACGTACTGCAGGGCAGCGGCTTCGGAGGCGGAAGCGACGACCACGATGGTGTTGGCCAGCGCGCCGTTCTCTTCGAGCTTGCGCACGACGTTGGCGATCGAGCTGCGCTTCTGGCCGATGGCCACGTAGATGCACTTAATGCCGGAGTGCTTCTGGTTGATGATCGCGTCGATCGCGACGGCGGTCTTGCCCGTCTGGCGGTCGCCGATGATCAGCTCGCGCTGGCCGCGGCCGATCGGGATCATCGAGTCGATGGACTTGTAGCCCGTCTGCATGGGCTGGTCGACCGACTGGCGCCAGATGACGCCCGGCGCGACCTTTTCGACCGGGCTCGTGCCCACGGCGTCGATCGGACCCTTGCCGTCGATCGGGTTGCCCAGCGCGTCGACAACGCGGCCGAGCAGACCCGGGCCGACCGGCACTTCGAGGATGCGGCCGGTGGTCTTGGCGGCATCGCCTTCGCGCAGGTGCTGGTACTCACCGAGCACCACGGCGCCGACCGAGTCGCGCTCGAGGTTCAGCGCGAGGGCGAACGTGTTGTTCGGCAGTTCGATCATTTCGCCCTGCATCACGTCGGCCAGGCCGTGGATGCGCACGATGCCGTCGGACACGCTGATGATCGTGCCTTCGTTGCGTGCCTCGGCGCCGAGCTTGAACTGCTCGATGCGGGTCTTGATCAGCTCGCTGATCTCGGAGGGATTCAGTGTGGTGCTGGACATGGTTGCCTTCCCTTAATTCGTATCAGTGCGTCAGCGCGCTGGCCAGCCGCTGCAGGCGGCCGCGCGCGGAACCGTCGATGACCTGCTCGCCGGTGTCGATGACGACACCACCAAGCAGCGCCGGATCGACGTGCGTATCCAGTTCGATCTCGCGCCTGAAGCGACGCTTCAGCGAGGCGCGCAGCAGGTCCGCCTGCGCCGTATCGAGATCCAGTGCGCTCGTGACCTTGACCTTCAGGGTCTGCTCCGACTCTCGCTTGTAGTCGTCGTAGAGCGCCGCGATTTCCGGCAACAGCACGAGACGGCCGTTTTCCGCCAGCTCGGCGAGAAAGTTCGCGAAGGGCGTATCGGTGGCCATGTCCTGCGGAAGGTGCAGTGCAACCAGTTGCGCCGGCAACACGCGCGGGTCGTTGGTCAGGCCGGCAACGCGCGGGTCCTCCGCGACGATGGCCGCGAAGCTCAGCGCATGGGACCAGCCGGCGAGCGAACCCGACGCATGCGCCACTTCGAAAGCGGCGCGTGCGTAGGGACGAGCGAGGGTGAGCGCCTGGGCCATGATCAGATCTCGGCGGCGAGTTGGTCGAGCAGCGCCCTGTGGGCCGCCGGATCGATTTCACGCTGCACGATCTTCTCCGCGCCACGCACGGCGAGGGCGCCGACCTGTTCGCGAAGCTGTTCACGGGCACGCTGGGCCATCGAGGCGATCTCGTCCTGGGCCTGGGCCTTCAGACGGTTGATCTCACCGGTGGCTTCGGCGCGGGCCTTCTCGAGAAGCTGGTTGGCCTGCTGCTGGGCCTTGTCGATGATCTCGGTCGCCTGGAGGCGAGCCTGCTTGATCTCGACAGCGACCTTGGCGTCGGCATCCTTCAGCTCGGCACGAGCACGCTCGGCCGCGGCGAGCCCTTCGGCCACCTTCTTCTGGCGTTCTTCGATGGCACCGTTGAGCTGGGGCCAGATGAACTTGGTGGTGAACCAGACCAGGATCGCAAAAGAGATCATCTGGCCCAGGAAGGTCATGTTAATTTCCATGATCTCTCCAAAGACTCCGAACGCTGGGGTACTGACGGTCGCCGTGGCCTTGCGGCCACGGCGACGAAGACAAACGCTTGCTTAGCCGCCGGAAGCGGTGCGCAGGACGTTGATCAGCGGGTTCGAGAAAGCGAGCAGCAGGGCGATGGCCAGGCCGATGATGAACGCCGCGTCGATCAGGCCGGCGAGCAGGAACATACGACCCTGGAGCAGCGGAACCAGCTCAGGCTGACGGGCGGCCGACTCGAGGAACTTCGAGCCCATGATGGCGATACCGAGACAGGCGCCGAGCGCGCCGAGGCCGATGATCACGCCGATGGCGATAGCGGTCATGCCCTGGACGTGGGCGAAGAGCGAGGCGAGTTCCATGGTGTTCTCCTGGGATCTTTAAAGGTTGGTGTGAAACGAAACAGAATGGATTGAACGTCTAACGTCGGTGCGGTGAGTTAGTGGTGTTCCCGCGCCGTGGCGATGTAGACGATCGTCAGCATCATGAAGATGAACGCCTGGAGGGCGATGATCAGGATGTGGAAGATCGCCCACGCCGTGTTGAATACGACGCCAGGCACGAAGCCGATCCAGCTCACCATCAGGCCGGCGATCAGCATGAACACCAATTCGCCACCGTACATGTTGCCGAACAGTCGCATCGCAAGCGACACGGGTTTCGACAGTGTTTCGACGACGTTGAGAAGCAGGTTGGGAATCAGCAGGATGGCCTTGGCCCACAGGCTTTCGGCATGGAACGGCGCGGTCAGCATTTCCTTGCCGTAACCGAAGCCGCCCTTGGCCTTGATGCCATGGCCGATCACGATGAGGATCACGGCGAGCGAGAGGCCCACGGTGGTGTTGATGTCAGCGGTCGGCACCATACGGAAAGGAGCGTGTTCTGCGACTTCGGCGCCAGCGAACGTGTGCACCAGCCAGCCGGCGAGATCCACCGGGAGCAGGTCCATCGCGTTCATGAAGAACACCCACATGAAGATGGACAGCGCCAGCGGCGTGACCGTGCGACGGTCACCGTGGAAGGTGTCCTTCACCTGGGTGTCGACGAATTCGATCGCCAGCTCGACCAGCGCCTGGCCCTTCGACGGCACGCCGGAGGTCGCCTTGCGGGCGAACAGCCAGAACCACAGGCAGAAGACAGCGCCCAGCACGAACGACACCACGAGGGAGTCGACGCGCAGGTTCCAGAAAGCGCCATGGTCGGTGCTGAAATTCACCGTCATGTGCTTCAGGTGGTGCTGGATGTATTCGGTCAGACCGCCTTGCGGTTCGCTCGCCATGCCTCAACCCTTGAATCTGAATGCAAATACATTGACCGCGAAGGCCGCTACCAGTCCCGCTATCGCGGGCAAGGGTGGCAGCTTCCACTGAACCAGAATGAGCGCCAGTCCGCCGATGAGGACGATCCAGCGAAGGATCATGCCCACGAGAAAGCGAACGAACGTTGCTCCCGCACCTCCCAGCGCACTGAACGCCCGCGCAGCGAGCAGCGCGGTGGCGATAGCGACGATCAGGGCACCGGCAAAGGCAGCCAGACCGGCCGGACGCCCCTGCAGGAGAAATGCGAGCCCGGCAATGACGGCCACCACCAGCTGCGCGAAAACGACGCGCATGGCGAGATGACGACCGGCTGCAAGACTGTTGAGCAACGCGAGGCTCCCGTGGTTTCGCTCGAAGGCGGCACCAGATGGTTCAACGGGCCACGGTTTAATCTGGAAAAGTATACCAGTGCCGTAAACAGCGGGACAAGCGAAGAAAGGCCATAACCACCCGCCGGCGCGACATCCGTCGCGTCGTTGGCGAGGGAGCCGCGGTAGGTCAGGCCCGGGCGGGCTGACCTGCCAGTGCGCCGAGGGACGTGGCCGTCTCCACGGCTACATCGAATATGTCGCCGGCGGCGGACGCGGCGCGCTGTACACCTTCACGCTGCAGATCCCCACCGCGCGCCATCCACGCGCGCATCGCGCTCGCATCGGTCGCGGACATCGCGTCGGCCATCAGGCCGGTAGCTGCGCGAGCGTGACCCTCCAGGGCCTGGAGATGAAGATCGGCGACCCGCTCCATCCCACGCCAGGCAAGCGCCTGCGCGGCAGTAGCCTGTTCGACGAAACGGGCGAAATCGGCATAACCGCTTGCGTGAGACATCGATATGACCGTTGGGGAACGGGGAGGTGCCGGAGTGTAGACCCGTCTGCTGCAGCGCGGCAACAGCGAATTCCTGCGTAGGCAGCTTTTGCCTCTCGTACTGTTCCCGCGTTTACGCCATGTCGGCGGAAAACTCGGCGCCCGACGTACATGTTTCATGGACCACGACTCGGGCCAGCCCGGGTACATCGACGCGAAGGCGCTCGAATATCCAGCGGGCGAGGTTCTCACTGGTGGGGTTATCGAGGCCTTCGATATCGTTGAGGTAGTGATGGTCGAGGCGATCGTAAAGCGGCTGGAAGCGTGCCTTCAGGTCGCCGAAATCCATGACCCAGCCGAAAACCGGGTCGATCGGACCGTCCACGTGCAGCTCTACGCGGAACGAATGCCCATGAAGTCGCGAGCATTTGTGCCCTTCGGGCACATTCGGCAGACGATGGGCCGCCTCGATGTTGAATGTCTTGAAGATGCGCATGGGAGCCGGATCGAAGGAGTGACCGCCTATTGTAACGGACAGTTACGTAAACGATTTCCGTCAATGAGCCCTTCACGACCGGGTTCGCAGTTTTGCTTATGACGGGCGTGATCCTGCCGCTTTCATGGGATAACCATGGACCAGGTAACGACAAACGCGGAGCCGGGGGGCTTCGCCAACCACAGCAACCGGGAGGCTTCATGAGCCTTGGACGTGGTTCGCCGGACAGCACGCTTCTTTGCGGGCTGGCCGAGGAAGTGCTCGCCGCCCTGCCCTGGCCCTGCGCGGTCTGGCAGCGTGACAGCGGGCGCGTGGTCATGGTCAACGGGGCCTTCCTCAGCGAGTTCGGCATCGGCCGCGGGCGCGCCGGGCCGGCGTGGATCGACAGCCACCTGGAACCGAGTGGTGACGCTGGCGAAGTGATCTTTCGTGACCGGCACGCTCCTGCCCGGCGCTTCCGCATGACGCGGCAGGCCATCGACGCACAGTCCGGCGCCTTCGAGGCTGTGTTCCTGATGCCCCTTCCCGAGGACGAGCCGGCCATTGACGAGCCAGCGTCAAACTCCGTGGCCTCATTGCGACCCGACGTCGGACTCACCCGCCGCGAGTCCCAGGTTCTCGACGGCATCATGCAGGGCAAGCTCAACAAGGTTATCGCCGGCGAGCTCAATATCAGTCCGAAGACCGTCGAACTGCATCGGGCCAACCTCATGGCCAAGTTGCGGGTGCATAACGTGATCGAACTGGCTCGGGCGGTCCTGGATAATCCGCCCCGTGTCGAGGACGTGACCGAGGCCCACACCCTTCCGGCCGCATGACCCGTGACGGCGGGCAAGAAAAAAGCCGCGCCCAGGGGGCGCGGCCTTCTTTTTCTTCTGGTGGCTAGAGGCGGGCTCGAACCGCCGACCTCAGCATTATGAGTGCCGCGCTCTGACCAGCTGAGCTACCTAGCCGTGGAACCTGGTCGTTCGCGAGACGGGCTCACGAAGGCCGGGCAGTTTAATCGGCGCGGGCCTTCCGTTCAAGTGGCGCCTTGTACACGCTTCTCGCGGTGTGGTTGAATCGGCCGTATCGCGTGAATCCGGCCACCGCCGGCTGGCGCGGCACGTTCGCGGAGGGCGGATGATCGACGCTGATGGCTATCGACCGAATGTGGGGATCGTTCTCCTCAACGGGGACGGCCGCCTGTTCTGGGCGCGCCGGGTGAATCGTGACGGCTGGCAGTTCCCCCAGGGAGGCATGCGCAGCGACGAAACGCCGTTGGAGGCGATGTACCGCGAGCTGGAAGAAGAAACCGGTCTGCATGCCCACCATGTCGAAGTCCTGGCCGAAACCCGCGGCTGGCTGAAATACCGGCTGCCCAGCCGCTTTGTCCGCCATCACCAGCGGCCGACCTGCATTGGCCAGAAGCAGGTGTGGTTCCTGCTGCGGCTGACTGGCAGCGAGGACGCCCTGAAGCTCGACGCCTGCGACAAGCCCGAGTTCGACCTATGGCGATGGGTGGATTTCTGGTACCCGGCCAACCATGTCGTGAACTTCAAGCGGCAGGTTTACGAACGGGCCCTGCGCCAGTTCGCGCCCACCGTGGAAGTCACCTGCTCGGTCACGGTGGGCACCTGCCCCCAGGAAGCCGAGGCGCTGCGACTGGCCCGCGGCGGCGAATAACGTCCGGACATCCGCCGGTCTTCACAACTGTGTAGTTGACAATCGTTCGCATTCGTATTCGAATGCGCACCCATGTACATCTGTATGTGCAACGCCGTCACCGATCACGCCATCCGCCGCGCCGCGGCCGAGGGCGTGGAATCGTTCGCCCAGCTTCAGGCCCGCACCGGCTGCTCGGATTGCTGCGGAGCCTGCGAACCGGAAGCCCGCCAGTGCCTGCGCGAGGCCGTCGAACAGACGCGGTCGGTTCTGACCTTCCTGCCGACTCCTGCCTGAGCGCTTTCGTAGCGTATTCGCGGACGCGAACCGTCTTCATTCTCGTTTCGTCACGCCCTTTCGCGGCGACGTATAGTCGAGGCTGAACACTCAGGGAGACCCCTCATGAAGGGCGACGCAAAGGTCATCGAATTCCTCAACAAGGTGCTCTACAACGAGCTCGCCGCGATCAACCAGTACTTCCTGCATTACAGGATGTTCAAGGACTGGGGCTACAACGAACTCGCCAAGCACGAGTACGAAGAGTCGATCGAGGAGATGAAGCATGCGGACAAACTGATCGAGCGGATCCTCTTCCTCGACGGCCTGCCGAACCTTCAGCACCTGGGCAAGCTGCGCATCGGCGAAAACGTGGTTGAGGCCCTCCAGGGCGACCTCGACCTCGAGATGATCGCGACCAAGGATCTGCGCGAAGCCATTGCCTACAGCGAAGGCATCCACGATTTCGTCAGCCGCGACCTGTTCAAGTTCATCCTTGGTCAGGAAGAAGAGCACATCGACTGGCTCGAGACGCAGTTCAGCCTTATCTCGGACATCGGTCCCGAGCGCTACATGCTGAGCAAGGTCGGGAAGCTGTCGGACTGAGCGCCGCCTGATCGATCCTAGAAAAGCCGCCGTGAGGCGGCTTTTTTGTGAGCGGGTCGGTTGACCCTGAAGGGAGGGGCGGGCTATACCATCCGGCCTTCACGCCTTCTCCACGGAATCGTCCATGGCCCCCAGGCATCCGCCGCGATTCGTCGTGCGCACCCTCGCCGACACCGTTCGTGAGGGCCGCAAGCGCGTCATGCTGCTTGGCGGCTGGGCGGCCAGCCTGGTCGTCGTCGGGTTGCTCGCCTGGATGCTGGGTGGCCACGCCCCCGCGGCGGTGGCGAACCGGAGCGGTACCCGCGCCCTGGGCGCCGAGAACGAGGATCTGCGCCAGCAGGTCGCGAACCTGCAGCGCGCAGGCCAGGTCGCCGGCATTGCCGCGAAAGAGCTGAAGCGAAACCTGGCCGAGCGCGACGAAGAAATCAGCGGGCTGCGCACAGACCTCGCGTTTTACTCGCGCCTTGTCGGCGGAAACGGCCAACGCGATGGCCTGAAGGTCCAGGGGGCCCGGACCGAGCCGGTGAAGGGTTCGCCCAATGGCTGGAACCTCGTGATCACCCTGACCCAGAACGCGCGGCGTGGCGACGTGCTCAAAGGCAGCCTGACCCTGGCCGTGGAAGGTATCCAGGGCAACAAGGTCGCGACGCTCGAAGGCGCGACCTTAGGTCAGGCCACGTCCTCCCAGAGCCTTGCGTTCTCCTTCAAGTATTTCCAGCAGATCCAGGGGAGCTTCACCCTGCCGGCCGGGTTCAAGCCGACACGCCTGCGCATCGTCGCCAGCGCCGAAGGCGAGGAGCCGGTCACCAGTACGATTCCCTGGGAAGATGCCACCCGAAACGATGAGGTCAACCATGTTCAGCAGTAACCGGAAGAACCAGGCTCCCTCGGTCGGTGCCCCCGCCACCAGCCTGATCGCACGCGGCGTCACCATTCGCGGCGACGTGCAATTCAGCGGCACCCTGCACCTGGACGGCGTGGTGGAAGGGTCGGTGCACGCGGATCCTGGTGGCGACGGCGTACTCACCATCAGTGAGACGGGACGGGTTATCGGTCGCATCGAGGTACCGCACGCCGTGATCAACGGCGGCGTGACGGGCGATATCGAGGTGTCGGAGCGCCTGGAACTGGCCCCGCTGGCCCGGATCGATGGCGACGTTCAATACCAGGTGCTGGAAATGACCGCCGGCGCCCAGGTCAACGGCAAAATGATCCATCGCGCCCCGGCCACGGTCCGGCAGCTGGCCCAGGCCGCCATCGAGGCGGCCCCGGTGCCCGCCGAGGCTTGACCTGCCGCCGAACGGCGCCATTATGGGTGGCATGAACAACCCCTTCCCCATGGCGCCGTCCCCGGACTACCGGTCCGCTGGTGCGCCTCTGATCTTCACCGAGGCCGCTGCCCGCAAGGTGCACCAGCTGATCGAGGAAGAAGGCAATCCCGGCCTCAAGCTGCGCGTGTACATCAGCGGCGGCGGTTGCTCGGGCTTCCAATACGGCTTCACCTTCGACGAAGACCAGGCCGAAGACGACCTCGCGGTCTCGCGCGAAGGTGTGACGCTCGTCGTCGATCCCCTGTCGCTGCAGTACCTCACGGGCGCGGAGATCGATTACGCGGAGTCCTTCAGCGGCTCCCAGTTCGTCATCCGCAATCCGAATGCGAAGACGACCTGCGGTTGCGGCTCGTCATTCAGCGCATGAGCGGCTGCACGGCGTGACGATCGAGCAGGAGCGTGACCGGGCCGTGGCCGTGCGCGCTCGCGAGAACGTCTTCGCGGGCATCGACATCGACCGCATGGCGGAGCGGCGTGACGATCGACTCTGGGTCGAGGAACTCGAACGCAACGCGAGCAGCCGCTTCCTTGTCCTCGACAGCGATGGCCAGGCCTTCGCGTGCCGCGACGACGATGCGCCGCGATGGATGGCACCCGCCGTGCGCAGCGAGCGTTTCGGCGATATTCCCGCCACGTTTCTCGGACTTTCCGCGGACATCGCATGGTTCGCGCTCGTCGTGGACGAAGCGCAGGCCGAGATCTTCACGACGCTGACCGGCTCGCGCCGCGTGTCGCTGCGCGAGGCGGGCCTCGTGTTCTCCGCGTTCGACGCGGGCCTGTTCGCCTTCGCCAAGGGCATCACCCATTGGCAGCGCCAAACCCGGTTCTGCAGCCAGTGCGGTGCGCCGACCCTCGTGGTCGCTGCCGGCCATCGCGTGCAATGCACGAATCCCGATGGCGCTCACATGCATTTCCCGCGTACCGACGCCGCGATCATCGTGATCGTCGAAGACGGTGATCGCTGCCTGCTCGGTCGCCAGCGCGGATGGCCCGCCGGACGCTATTCCACGCTGGCGGGCTTCATCGAACCGGGCGAGTCGCTGGAAGACGCCGTGCGACGCGAAGTGCGCGAAGAGTCCGGCATCGAAGTGCTGCATGCGACCTACCACTCATCACAGCCCTGGCCGCTGCCAGCGTCCTTGATGGTCGGCTTCACCGCGACCGCGAAGACGCGCGAGATCCACCTGCGCGACGACGAACTCGAAGACGCACGCTGGTTCTCCGTGGACGATATCGTGACCGGCATGGCCACGGGCGCGCTCGGCGTACCGCCGCCGCTTTCCGTGTCCTACCGACTGATCGAGCACTGGCTTGGCCTGCGCGGCATCAGCCTCGATGAACTCATCGCGAGTGCGCCGCCCCGGGGCTGATCCCCTACAATCGGGGCATCGACCAGCGGATCGCGCTCGCCATGGCTCTACGTCTCCTCGCCGTTCTCATCGCCCTCGTCATTGTCTGGAGCGTGCCGCAGCTTGCGCGGTGGCGTGACGACCGCTGGTTTCGCGGCTGGGTAAATCGCCTGGGCGACACCTCCGGCCCCGGCCGCGTCGCTGTCATCCTGCTCGTGCCCGTCGTCGCCGCTGCGATCTTCGCCGGCCTGCTTGCCTCCCTTCCCTTCTTCGACCTTGCGTGGCTGGTCTTCTCGATCGCCGTGCTGGTCTACGCACTGGGCCCGCGTGAGATCGAAACCGACATCGATGCCATCCTGCGCGCGCCCGATACGCTGCGCCGCGACGAAGCGATGGCCGGTCTGCGTCACGACGAGGAAGCATTGACCTGGTTCGCTCCAGCGCTCGTCGAGGCAGCGTTCTACGGCGCCCTTCGCCGCCGGTTCGGTGTGCTGCTCTGGTTTCTTCTCCTCGGCCCGGCCGGCGGCCTCGGCTACCGGTTGGCGCAGATCCTCAGCCGCGACGCTTCGCTCGCGCTCGACAGCGCCAGCCGCACGGCTGCGCAGCGCGTCGGCGATGCGCTGGACTGGATTCCCGCCCACCTCATGGTCTTCGCCATGGCCCTGGTCTCGGATTTCGACGCCGTGATCGGTGCGTGGAAACAGTGGCACCACACGTCGGGAAGCCCGCGTTCGCGTCTTGACCCGGATTTCCTCGGTGCGGTCGCTCGCGCCGGTGTCGATGCCGACGTCGAGGCTGGCGACGGCTACGTCCAGGACGTCAGCGACCCGGTCGCCGAACTCGAAGATGCGCGACGGGTGATCCGCCGCGTACTCATCGTCTGGCTTGCCGTCGTCGCCGTGATCGTGCTCGCCGCCTGGGTCGCCTGACTCAGGCCTTGTCGCCGCGAAGCTCGCCCACCCGCGCTTCCAGCACGATCGCATTCGCCTCGCCCGCCGGTAGCGGTGAGCCGCCCACCAGCTCGATCCTCGACCAGAAGCGCCGCGGCAGACGTGAGCGGCGCAGCGCGCTGTCGTGCCGGCTGAAGATGCTGCCCCACATGCCCCGCAGCGCCAGTGGCACGACGGGCACCGGCCGTCGCGCAAGAATCTGGTCGACGCCCGGACGGAACGTCGCGATGCCCCCATCCTTGGTCAGGCCCCCTTCGGGGAAAATGCAGACCACCTCGCCCGCGGCCAGCGCCTCGTCGATGAGTTCGAACGCCCGCGCCAGCTGTGCGGCGTCCTCGTTGCGTCCGGCAATCGGGATCGCCTTCGCGGTCCGGAAGACAAAGTTCAACACCGGGATGTTGAAGATCTTGTAGTACATGACGAAGCGCATGGGCCGACGCACGCTGGCCATGAGGATCAGCGGATCCATGAAGCTCACGTGGTTGCAGACCACCAGCGCGGCGCCTTCGTCCGGCACGTTCTTCAGCCCGTCCACGCGCACGCGATAAAGCGTATGCACGAGGATCCAGGTGATGAACCGCATCATGAACTCGGGGACCAGCGTGAAGATATACACCGCGACGGCGATGTTGATCAGGCCGGTGACGAGGAAGATCGTCGGCACGCTGAAGCCGAGCGCCGTGAGGCCAATGCCGAACCCCGACGCAATGCAGATGAGCAGCGCATTCACGATGTTGTTGCCGGCGATGATGCGCGACAGGCGTTCCCGTGGGGCGCGGCTCTGCACGAAGGCGAACAACGGCACCACGTAGAAACCCGCGAACGCGCCGATCATGGTGAGGTCCAGCGCGACCCGCCACGCACCCGGCGCCATTAGAAAGGCGGTCCAGCTGAGGGTCGTGCCTGCCGGTACGAGCGGATGCGCGAAGAACAGGTCGACCGCGAACACGGTCAGGCCGAAGGCACCGATCGGCACGAGACCGATTTCCACCCGCTTGCCGGAGAGCCGCTCGCAGAGCAGCGAGCCGATACCGGTGCCGATGGAGAACAGCGTGAGCGCCAGCGTGTTCACCGAGCCGTCGCCGCTGAGCACGTGACGCGTGTAATTCGGCAGCTGCGCGATCATCACGGTGCCGAAGAACCAGAACCAGGAAATACCAAGCACCGCGTTGAAGATGGCGCGGTCCTCGTGGGTGAGCTTGAGCACACGCCAGGTTTCGCTTAGAGGATTCCAGTTGAATTTCAATGTCGGCGCCGTGGCTGGCGCAGCGGGAATGGAGCGGCTTACGAAGTAGCCGGTCACGGCAATCGCGATGGTCGTCAGCGACGCCGCCAACGTGCCATAGCCCGCGATCAGCATCAGCGAGTTGCCGACAATCATGCCGACCAGCATGGCCAGCTGCGTGCCCATCTCGACCAGCGCATTGCCGCCGACCAGTTCATCGCGCTGGAGGGCCTGCGGCAGGATCGAATACTTGATGGGCCCGAACATGGTCGAGTGCATGCCCATCAGGAACAACACCACGAGCAGCAATGAAATGTGGTGCGTGAAGAAGCCTATCGCGGCCACGACCATCGCCGCGATCTCGAATAGCTTCACGTAACGAATGAGTCGCGTCTTCTCGAACTTCTCCGCGATCTGCCCGGCCGTCGCGGAGAAAAGGAAATACGGAAGGATGAACAGCGCAGGCGCGAGGTTCGTGTAGAGCGACACCTGTGCGTCGGGCAAGGCCATCTGGAAGGCGACCAGCATGACCATCGCATTGCGAAATGCGTTGTCGTTGAACGCGCCGAGCGCCTGCGTCCAGAAGAAGGGCGCAAAGCGGCGCGTGCCGAGAAGTTTGAACTGGGACATTCCGTGACCACCCACCGTTTATTCGCGGTGAGTGTACCCGAGCCCCCGTAGGGTGCGGTCAGCCCCGCGCCAGAGCGCGATGGGCGATGTCGTGGCGATAGAACGCGCCCTCGAAGCGCACGGTCGCCAGCGCGGCATAGGCTGCCGCGCGAGCGGCGGCGAGGTCGTCGCCGATGGCACAGACCGTAAGGACGCGACCGCCGGCGGTGACCGCCCGCCCATCCGCGGCGAGCGCGCTGCCTGCGTGGAAGACTTTGACGTTCGCACCAAAATCGGCATCCGCGCCTTCAATCGCGTCTCCCGCACGCACCTTGCCGGGATACCCGCCGGCGGCGAGCACGACGCCGAGCGAAGGGCGCGCATCCCATTCGGCGCGTACCGCCGTGACATCGCCGTCCAGCGCCGCCTCGATGAGGTCGACGAGATCGGAGGTGAGGCGAAGCATGATCGGCTGCGTCTCGGGGTCACCGAAGCGCACGTTGAACTCGATCACCTTGGCCACGCCGGCCTTGTCGATCATCAGGCCCGCATAGAGGAATCCGGTGAAGGGGGCGCCGTCGGCCGCCATGCCGTCGAGCGTCGGCTGGATGATCTCGCGCATGACACGGGCAGAAACCGCGTAAGTCACGACGGGCGCGGGCGAATAGGCACCCATGCCGCCCGTATTCGGACCCAGGTCGCCATCGTCACGACGCTTGTGGTCCTGACTGGTCGCCATCGGCAACGCGTGCTTGCCATCGGCGATGACGATGAAGCTGGCTTCCTCGCCGTCGAGGAATTCCTCAATCACCACGCGCGACGATGCGTCGCCGAAGGCCTGCTGGCCGAGCATGTCTTCCAGCGCCGCCTCGGCCTCGTCCAGGCTCATCGCCACGACGACGCCCTTGCCGGCCGCAAGGCCGTCGGCCTTGATGACGATGGGCGCTCCGGTCTGGCGCACGTGAGCAAGCGCCGGCGCCAGTTCGGTGAATACGGCGTAGTGCGCGGTCGGAATACGGTGGCGGGCCAGGAAGTCCTTCGCGAAGGCCTTGCTGCCTTCTAGCTGGGCCGCCTTGGCGGTGGGTCCGAAACAGCGCAGGCCTTCGGCGGTGAAGCGATCCACCACACCGGCGACCAGCGGCACTTCCGGCCCGACGACCGTGAGCTCGACGCCCTCACTTTTTGCCAGGGCCAGCAAGCCTTCGATATCGGTCACGGCCACGCGCGCGTTGCGCAGCCCCGGTTCCTTCGCGGTACCCGCATTGCCCGGCGCCACGATCACCTCGTCCACGCGGGCGGACTGAGCGAGCTTCCAGGCCAGCGCGTGTTCGCGACCGCCGCCGCCGATAACGAGGACTTTCATGGGGTGTCTCCAGGCTTTGAACCCGGCATTCTACCCGGCGCCACGGAGGGCGCGCTCAGCGAATGCCGAGCAATTCGATAAGCTGCGCGCGCGGCAGCTTACCGGTCTCGTTGCGCGGCAGCGCGTCGACCAGGCGCAGGGGCCGGGGCAAGAACACCGGATCCATCGCGTGGCGCAGCGCGTTGAGCACGGCGTCAATGGTCAGCGTGGGTGCGACGACGAGGCCGGCAATGCGGCGAATGCCCGCTGCATCGCCGTCGTCCAGCTGGAACAGCACGCCGTCTTCCACACCATCGATAGCGAGCAGACGACGGTTGAGGTCGCCCAGCGAAGCCCGCTTGCCTGCGATCTCGAGTAGATCGGTGTTGCGCCCGCGAAGACGGAAACGGCGCCCTTCGTCGTGCAGCGAAACGATATCGGCCAGGGCGATGGGCTCGGCCAGTTGCGGCGCATCGACCAGCGTGCCGTCCGGCTGCGGATGCAGCACCACGCCGTCGTAGAGCTGCCAATCCTCGTCGACGGCCGTGCGCCGGCTGGCGAACACGCAGGTTTCGGTGGAGCCAAAGACCTCGTGCAACGGCGCGCCGAAACGCTGTTCAGCTGACGTGGCCAGCTCGACCGGCATGGGCGCCGTTGCCGAAACAAAGGCCGCCAGCGGCGGCAGGCTGACACCGGATTCAATCAGCGCACGAAGGTGCACCGGCGTCGTCACCAGGACGCGCGGTTTGGGCAACGAAGCCAGTGCGCTCGCCACGTCCGCCGGGAAGAAGGGCCGGCCCGCATGCACGCTCACATCGGAAAGCAGGGGCATCAGCACGGACATCTCCATGCCGTACATGTGCTGGGGCGGCACCGTGGCGACGACATGGAACGCGTCGCCGATGGCCAAACCGAGCATGGCGGCATTGCCCGCGTTGCTGGCGACGAAACTGCCCCACGTCTTCACGTTCGGCTTGGGCTTGCCGGTCGACCCGGAGGTGTAGCCGATCGCGACCACCGCATCGGCTGGCACCGACGGGATGCCGCCACAGGCCGGCAGCACGTCGTCCAGCTCCGGCATGCGGAGGTAGCCGGGGGGTGCGGGCGACAGGTCGAGCTCACCGATGGCATAGGCACCGGGATGATTCGCCATGACTTCATCGACGGCGTGGGGTGCGCGCGAGGGTGGCAGCAGGTTGGTCTGGCCACGCACCACGAGGGCCGCGAAGGCGACGAGGAAGGCGTAGCGGTCTTCGCAAAGATTGACCGCGCTGTCGGCTTCGGGAAGCTTCGCCGCCACCTGGTGTACGTGGCCGAGGAAGGTCGCCGCCGTCACGGCATGCCCGTCGCGCCACGCGACCACGCGGGAAGGCGGGCCGACAAGCAACGGCAACGGCGAGGCGCCCGGGCGCCCGGAAATCTCGGAATGGACGATCGACAACGGCTTACTCCCCCTCTCAGGCGCGGATGATAGCGCCGCTGAGGGCGTCACGGATGGTGGTGGGCCGCTCCTGGTCACCGAGTGCCGCGTCGAGCGCACCGTCAAGGCGATCACCGAAGTAACGTTCCAGCGTGGCAACGTCTCGCGCCGGTGCGTCCCCGTGGGGGTTGGCGCTGGTGGAGACCAGCGGGGCACCGAAGGCGCGGCACAGCGCGGCCGCGGGGGCGTGCGCGGTCACGCGCAGGGCAATGCCGGCATGCGCGCCAGCCACCCAGTCAGGAACATGGCCGCTACGCGGAAAAATCCAGGTATGGGGCCCGGGCCACGAGGCGCGGACCTCGTCGAGCACGGCCGGCGGCACAGCAGCCAGGTCGATATAGGGCGCGATCTGCTCGAAGTCGGCGGCGATGAGCAGCACGCCCTGCGTCGCGGGGCGACCCTTCAATGCGAAGAGGCGATCGAAGGCATCACGATCATGCGGATCGCAGCCAAGGCCATACACGGCCTCGGTGGGGTAGCCGAGAACGCCACCGCCGCGCACGAGCGCGGCAGCGGCGTCGACCGTGGCCGTAGTGAAGCGGCGCATGTCAGTCGACGGACGGGGAAACCGACTTGGCGGCGGCGGTCTTGGCTGGCGCCTTCTTGGCCGCCGCCTTCTTCGTCGCTGCCTTCTTGGTGGCGGTCTTCTTCACCGCCGTTTTCTTCACGGCTGTCTTCTTGGCCGTGGCGTCCTTCGGTGCAGCGACTTTCTTCGTCGCCGCCTTCTTGGCCGCGGCTTTCTTGGTGGCCGTCTTCTTTGCCGCCTTTCCCCCACGCGGCTTCTTGATCGGCGCGGCCGCAAGGAGCTCGATGCACTCGGGCAGGGTCAGCGTCTTCGGCTCGCGGTCCTTCGGGATGCGCGCGTTCTTTTCGCCGTCGGTGATATACGGGCCATAGCGGCCGTTGAGCACCTGAATGTCGTTACCGAAGTCGGTGATGATGCGGTTGGCGATGGCCTCGAGCTTCTCCTGCACCAGTTGGAGCGCGCGCGGCAGCTCGATGGTGTACGGGTCGTCCTCGGGCTTGAGCGAGGCATAGGTACTGCCCTGCTTCACGAAAGGACCAAAGCGGCCGACGCCGACGGTGATGTCTTCACCCGCCTCGGACTGGCCGAGGTTGCGCGGCAGCTTGAACAGCTCCATCGCATCCTCGAGCGTGATGGTGTGCATGCTCTGGCCGGGGCGCAGGCTGGCGTAGGTCGGCTTGGCCTCGTCGTCCTTGGTGCCGATCTGCGCGTAGGCACCGTAGCGGCCCAGACGCACCGAGACCGGTTTGCCGCTCTTGGGATCTTCGCCGAGTTCGCGCGCTCCGGTGGCCTCGTTGCGATCGACCGATTCGGTCTTGTCGTCCACGAGGGTCTTGAATGGCAGCCAGAAACGTTCGAGCAGCGGCACCCAGGCTTCTTCGCCGCGGCTCACCGCGTCGAGTTCGTCTTCGAGGCGGGCGGTGAAGTCGTAATCCACGTACTGGGCGAAATGACCGGAGAGGAACTGGCTTACGGCACGACCGACGTCCGTTGGACGAAAGCGACGGCTCTCCAGGAGCACGTACTCACGGCTGAGCAGCACCTGGATGATGCTTGCGTAAGTGGAAGGGCGACCGATGCCGTATTCCTCGAGCGTCTTGACCAGGCTGGCTTCGGAGAAGCGCGGCGGCGGCTCGGTGAAATGCTGGTCGGCCACGACGGCGGCCACGGGCACGACATCGCCCTGGGCCAGGCGCGGCAGGCGGCGCTGCTCGTCGTCGTCCTCGGTTTTCTGGTCCTTGCCTTCCTCGTACACGGCGAGGAAGCCCGGATCGATCACGGTGGTACCGGTGGCGCGGAACGCCGACTCACCGACCGGGAACTCCACCGAGACGGTGTTGAGCGTGGCATGGACCATCTGGCAGGCGACGGTGCGCTTCCAGATCAGCTCGTAGAGCTTGCGCTGGTCGTCGTTGAGGAACGACGCCACGGTGCGCGGCATGTGCATGGCCGAGGTGGGTCGAATCGCCTCATGCGCTTCCTGGGCGTTCTTGGACTTGGACTTGTAGACCTGGACGGCGTCGGGCAAGGCACCCTTGCCGTATTCGCGCGCGATGAGTTCGCGCAGCTCGGTCACGGCGTCGTCGGACAAGGCCACCGAATCGGTACGCATGTAGCTGATCAGGCCGACGTTGCCTTCGCTGCCGAGCGCCACGCCCTCGTAGAGACCCTGGGCCACGCGCATGGTGCGACTGGTCGAGAAGCCGAGCTTGCGGGCGGCTTCCTGCTGCAGCGTGGACGTGGTGAACGGCGGCGCCGGGCGACGCTTGCGCTCGCGGCTGGTGACTTCGCCGACCGTGAACTTGCCGGCGGCCGCCTTCTCCAGCGCCGCGCGGGCGGCCGTGGCATCGGCCTCGTTGGTCAGGTCGAACTGTTCGAACTTCTTGCCGTCGAGCTTGACCAGCCGGGCGTCGAAATCACCCTGCGGATGGGCCATGTTGGCCTGGATGGTCCAGTACTCGCGGGCCGTGAAGGCTTCGATCTCCAGCTCGCGCTCGACGATCATGCGCAGGGCCGGCGACTGCACGCGTCCTGCCGAGAGACCGCGCTGCACCTTGCGCCAGAGCACCGGAGAGAGGTTGAAGCCGACCAGGTAGTCGAGGGCGCGACGGGCCTGCTGGGCATCGACGAGGTCGTGGGACAGCTTGCGCGGATTGGCGACGGCTTCCTTGATGGCGCGAGGGGTGATCTCGCTGAAGACGACGCGTTGGACGTCCTTGCCTTCAAGAAGGCCACGCTCGCGGAGGATTTCGCTGATGTGCCAGGAGATCGCCTCACCTTCGCGATCCAAGTCGGTCGCGAGATAGATGCTGGTCGCTACCTTCGCCGCCTTGGCAATGGCGTCGACGTGTTTCTCGTTCCGGTCGATGACCTCGTAGGCCATGGCGAAGCCATGGTCGGGGTCGACCGCGCCCTCCTTCGGTCGCAGGTCGCGCACGTGGCCATACGACGCCAGCACCTGGAAGTCGGGTCCCAGGTACTTGTTGATCGTCTTGGCCTTGGCCGGCGATTCGACGATGAGGAGGTTCTTAGCCATGCGTTAGTCGGTTCCGAAGTCCGTCGGGGCGAGTGAACCCCAGCGTATGTATATATTTAGTTGGAAACATATCGCCGTGACGGCTGTCAAGCGTCGGCGATCAGACCACACGCTGATAGCGGTTCCCGGGCAGGGAGGCAACCTCGCCCTCGAGCTCAAGCATCAGAAGCATCGAAGACAGTGCGCCAGCGGTGAAGCCCGTCGTACCGATCAGGGCGTCCAAAGAGGCGGGATCGTAACCCATGGCGTCGAGAAGGCGGCGATATTCGTCATCCTGGCGCCAGTCGAAGGGGCCAGTCTTGCGCCGTCCCACTGCCGGACCGGCCTCGGAGCCCGCTAGCCGGGCCCGCAGTTCGGCGCCCAGCTCGACCGCTGCAGGGCCCAGCACACCTAGAATCTCATCGGCGCGCTGGACCAGACGGGCGCCTTCAGCGATCAGAGCGTGACAGCCTTCGGCCAACGCATTGTGAATGGAGCCCGGAAGGGCGAATACCTCGCGGCCCTGTTCCCCGGCAACCCGGGCGGTAATCAACGAGCCGGAGCGCAATCCCGCCTCGATGACCAGGACGCCCAGACTGAGGCCGGCAATGATCCGGTTGCGCTGCGGAAAGTGCTGCGGCTGTGACGCCACGCCCGGTGGGTATTCGCTCACGATGGCGCCATGAGCGGCGATTCTCTGTGCCAGCGCGTGGTGCTTGGGCGGATAGACCCGATCCGGACCGGTACCGATGACCGCGATGGTGGGCTCGCCGGCGTCCAGTGCCGCCTCGTGGGCGGCTCCGTCGACGCCGTCGGCCATGCCGCTGGTAACCAGAAGGCCACCCACGGCCAGCGCTTCGGCAAAGCGCCTTGCGTTGGCAAGGCCTGGCGCCTGGGCCCGGCGGGCCCCCACGATGGCGACCTGCGGGCGCAGGAGCAGCGACGCGTCGCCTTTGACGAAGAGGGCGGCCGGCGGATCGGGGATAGCCTCCAGTTGCGGCGGGAAATCCTCGTCTGTGCACAGCAACAGACGCTGGTCGTCAGCTGCCAGCCAGGCGAGATCGCGCGCGAGGGTGGCCTCGTCGGGCGCGGCGATCCATCCACGCCCTTCGGCGGTGAGCGAACCCCCGTGCTGAACCAGCCAGCGCAGCAAAGGGACGGCACCGCCCCGGCTCACCAGGCCCTCGCGCAGGCGACGGGCATTCATGCCCGGGGTACGCAGGAGGATCAGCCACTCACGGAGGTCGTCGGAATTGATCATCCGGCCAGTGTAGAGGCCCGACCCGCTGCCCGCGGAAGTGGAAACGGCCGCCCAGGAGGCGGCCGTTTCATCGTCGTTGCCAGCAAGCCCGCCCCCACTACAGGTAGGCACAGGCCGAGCACGTCACTCGGGAAGGGTGAGCTTGTCGCCCTTCTTGAGCGGACGCAGCGCGTCCATGACCAGGGCGTAGCTGACGTGGTCGAACGTACGGAAGACCATGACATGACCGCCGTATTCGTCGGGCAGCTGCACCTTGGGCGAGGTATCGCGGCGATTGTAGTTGCCGGACACTTCATCGGGGATCTTGTCGCCCTGGGACATCACGGTGAACGTCGTGCCGTTGTCGATGCCGTCCGCCGTACCTGCGGAAATCGAGACCACCTGACGGCTGCCGACACCATTGAGCGCGTCCGTATAGCCGATCACCCGGGGATCCGCCGGCATGGCCTTGGGCGCATGCGGGTAGAAATACGGGTCGTACGGCTTGTCGTCGACCTGCATCAGGCGATCGCCCTTGCGAACCTCGAGGGTCGAATCGACGAGGATCAGGCTGGCAACCTCGCCGTTGGTGGCGATGACCTCGGCGGTACCGATGACGGAGACCTCGACGCCCTGGTCGGTGCCCCGGCCGTTGTGGGTGTCGTGGGCCGTATCCTCGCGCCACGGACCCGGCGCCATGGAGGCGTCGCTGTCGAGCTCGTCGGCCACGAACGAACCGTGCTCACGATTGCCGACATTGTCGATGTTGCCGGTGTCGCCACCGTGGTCACGGAAGCGGTTGGTCGGCCGTACGATCGCCCAACGCTGACCCGGCGCCGCCGAATCGAGGTTCTTGGCGTAGATCTTGTAGCCGGGCGTGCCGCGGAGATGGTTTTCCTCGAACCCGATCAGGTACGGCGATTGCTCGACCGCGTCGGCGTCCATGACACGCATTTCCTTCAGGAACATACGCAGGTCGGCAAGCGGGATGGCCGTGACGGCGTCGCCCTCGGTACGCACCCGCGGCTGGAGGCCGAGATGCGGGTTGCCGCTACCGTTCATGGAAAGGTTGAGCACGTCACCCGGGTAGATCAGGTGCGGGTTCTGGACCTGCGGGTTGGCCTGCCAGATTTCCGGCCAGAGCCATGGCTTGCTCAGAAAGCGCGCCGAAATGTCCCACAGCGTGTCGCCCTTGCGCACCGTATAGGTGTCCGGGTGATTGGGACGGAGCTGGGCCGCGGCGGCATAAACGGCCACGGTAAAAAACATGCCGCCCAGCAGCATGGCGAACTTCTTGATCATGCGGGATTTCCCCCTTCCCCGGTGCTGTCGCGAGTGTAACTGAATCGTTAACGGGCACAATACGTCCGGATGCTCGCCCGGCCCCTGGTGCGCGCGTAGAATACGGGGCCATCCTACAGGGTCGCGCTGCTTGGATTTCGCCGACTTGCCCGCATTTTTCCAGGCAAGACGCGCCACAGTGGCCCGTAAACGTTCAAGGTGACACCGTGTCCACCCTACCCATCCTGGAATTTCCCGACCCGCGCCTGCGCACCGTCGCCGCCCCGGTCACCGTGTTCGACGACGAACTGAAGCAGTTCGTGGCCGACATGTACGAAACCATGTACGCCGCCAATGGCGTCGGCCTGGCCGCCACCCAGGTGAACGTGCACAAGCGCGTCCTGGTCGCGGACATGAGCGACGACCGCGACCAGCCCATGGTGCTGATCAATCCCGAAATCCTCGAGAAGGACGGCCAGCAGGTCTACCAGGAAGGCTGCCTGTCGTTCCCGGGCATCTACGCCGATGTGACCCGCGCGCTGCACGTCAAGGTCCGTGCGCAGGACGCCTCGGGCGCCGAGATCATGGTGGATGTGGAGGGCCCCCTGGCCGTCTGCATCCAGCACGAGATGGATCACCTCGCCGGCAAGGTCTTCGTCGACTACCTATCGCCGCTCAAGCGCGGCATGCTCCTGAAGCGGATGGACAAGCAGCGCAAGGCAAGCGCCTGAGCGCGCCGGTGCGTCCCCTGCGCGTGGTGTTCGCCGGAACGCCCGACTTCTCCGTCGCCTGCCTTGAAGCCTGCCGCGCCAGCGGCGCCGAGGTCGTGGCCGTCTACACCCAGCCCGATCGCCCGGCCGGACGCGGGCGCAAGCTTGCCGCCAGCCCGGTCAAGGCGGCGGCGCTTGCCGCCGGCATCCCCGTGGAGCAGCCGGAGTCGTTCAAGGCGGAAGCCGATCGCGATCGCCTGGCCGCGTACGCGCCCGACCTGATGGTCGTGGTGGCGTATGGCCTGATCCTGCCGCGCAAGGTGCTCGCCATTCCCCGGCTCGGCTGCTGGAACGTGCACGCCTCCCTGCTGCCGCGCTGGCGCGGAGCCGCGCCGATCCAGCGGGCCATCCTGGCCGGTGACGACGAGTCCGGTGTCGATCTCATGCAGATGGAAGCGGGCCTGGATACCGGCCCCGTCCTCATCGAGCGCCGCACCCCCATTGCCGCTGACGAAACCGGCGGCAGCCTGCACGACCGTCTTTCCTTCCTGGGCGCGGACGCCCTTGCGGAGGGTCTTCGCCGCATCATGGCCGGCGAAACGCTGGCCCCACGCATCCAGGCCGAAGCGGGCGTCGAGTACGCCCACAAACTCGACAAGGCGGAGGCCCGGCTGGATTTCCAGCTTCCGGCCATCGCCCTCGAGCGAAAGGTACGGGCGTTCAACCCGTGGCCGGTTGCCGAGGCCGATGTCGCCGGTGAGCGCCTCCGCATCTGGTCGGCACGCGCACTCGATCTTGCGTCCGGCGCCGAGCCGGGCCAGGTCGTCGCCGCGACCCGCGACGGCATCGACATCGCCTGCGCCGGTGGCACGCTGCGCCTCACGACCGTGCAGCGCCCCGGCGGACGCCCGATTGGCGCTGCCGACTACCTCAACGCCCGGCCGGAACTGAAGCAGGCTGCCTCGTGAACAAGCCGATTTCGGTTCGCGCCCTGGCCGCCGAAGCACTGGCCGACATCGCCTTGCGGGGCCACTCGCTACGCGAGGTGGCCGATCGCGCCTTTCCCCGTCTCCCGGACTCACGCGATCGCGCACTGCTCACCGCCCTGCTCAATGAGGGCGCGCGCTGGTGGCCACGATTCGACGCAGCGATCGACCGGCTTCTGGACAAGTCGATCCGGCGCAACGATCCGGTGATCCACGCGCTCCTCGTCATCGGACTGATCCAGCTGGAAGTACTCGAGTTGCCGGCCTATGCCGCCGTCGCGGCCACGGTGGAGGCCGTGCGCGAATTGCGCCGCCCGCGGCTTGCAGGGCTGGTCAATGCGGTACTGCGGCGCTGGCAGCGCGAACGCGAGACCCTGAATGTGGCGCTGGATGCCACGCCGGCGACGCGTCATGCGCACCCCGCCTGGCTCGCCGACGCGATTGCCCGCGACTGGCCCGGCCAGGCGGAAGAGATCATGGCGGCGGCGAACCAGGAGCCGCCACTGATGCTTCGCGTCAATCGCAACCGCGCGACCCGCGAGGAAGTCATCGGCCGCCTGACGGGCGCCGGCCTCACGGTCGAACTTCATCCCTGGCTGGCCGATGCCCTGGTGTTGCCGCACAGTACCGAAGTCACCCGCCTTCCCGGCTTTACTCAAGGCGACTTCGCGGTTCAGGACGGCGCCGCCCAGGTACCTGCGGATCTTCTCGACCTTGCCGATGGCCAGCGTGTGCTCGATGCCTGCGCCGCACCTGGCGGCAAGGCCTGCCACGCACTGGAGCGGGCGAATGTCCGCCTGGTCGCCGTCGAATCCGAAGCGAAGCGGGTCCCGCGGATACGCCAGAACCTCGAGCGCCTCGGCCTGCGGGCCGAGGTGATCGTGGGCGACGCGGGAGATGCCTCCGGCTGGTGGGACGGCAAGTCGTTCGACCGGATCATGATCGATGCGCCGTGCTCGGCGACGGGCGTTATCCGCCGCCGGCCCGACGTCCGCCTGCATCGACGCGGCGCGGATATTCCCACGCTGATCGCCCAGCAGGAACGTATCCTGGCCGCCTGCTGGGACCTGCTGGTCCCTGGCGGCCGTCTGCTTTACGTGACCTGTTCCATCCTCCGCGCCGAGAACGAAGGCGTCGTCGGAGCGTTCGTCGCCAGCCGGACTGATGTGGATGTCATGCCGTTAGCACTGCAAGCGGGTCGTGCCGCCGGTATCGGCTGGCAGATTCTCCCGGGCGAGGGCGATCTCGACGGCATGTACTACGCCTTGCTGCGTAAGCGGTGATGTAACATCTCAGGTAATTCGCATGGAAGTTATGCATGACTGCAGCCACTCCGGCCGCTGATCCGACACGTTCCTGGCGAACGCTTCTCCTGAGCGCTCTCGTGGCGATCATTCCGATTGCCGTGTCCGTTCCCTGGAAGGCCAAGGCCTTGCCGATCCTGGCGTTGGTGATCACGGGCGCCTTCCTGCTGGTGTCGCGCGCGGAGACCCGTCTGCGCTACCGGGTGGCGTGGACGATCGTCGCCATTTGCCTGCTGCGTTTCGCCTATGCCGTTTTCAATATCGGCTTCCACCACCTGGGCTGGAACGAGCTCGACCTTCCCGCGCAGACCCTGGTGTTCCTCGTCACCGCAGCGGCATTTACCGGGCGCCTGCATTGGCGCGGCATCTGGACGTTCTTCGCGGTGACCACGCTTGTGCTCGGTGGATCGTGCATCGTCCAGCATCACCTCATGGGCGTGGAACGCGCTTACGGAATCAACGGCGGCGAGTGGAGCGCCATCGAGTTCACCATGGTCACGCTGTGCATGACCCTGTTCTCGATTATCCGGTTGATCGAGCCACGGATCGTGACAGGCGAGCGCTGGCTGCACGCCATCGCCGTCGCCGTGGGCGTCTACGGGGCGATCCTGACCCAGAGCCGCGGCCCGATGCTGGCCTTCATACCTTCCCTGCTCATTGTCATCGCGGTGCACGTGCGCCGTACCGGGCAGTGGCGTGGTGCGCTGATCTTCGTAGGCGTGCTGGTCGTCGGGGTCGCGACCACCACGACCGCGCTGGACCATCAGGTGATCCAGCGGTTCAGCCAGGTCAGCAGCGAGATGTCCACCTTCAGCAAGGACAACAACGTCGGCGCGGTTCGCGAGCGCATGGCGATGTGGCAGTCCGCCTGGGACGCGTTCAGCGAGCATCCCATCGCGGGCGTCGGCGTGGATCAGTTCGGCGCGTACACCCGCGCCCGCATCGCCGATGGCGAAGCCAACCAGGCCATCGCCAAATATGACCATCCGCACAACGAATACCTGGAGGCGGCAGCCACCGGTGGCATACCGTCGCTGATCATCGTGCTGCTCCTGTTCGCCCTGCCGGCGGTCCACTTTGTCCGTCGCCTCGGTGACCGGGACGAATGGGTGGCGACCCTGGCCACGGCCGGCCTCGCGGTGGTCACGATGTACGTGCTTTCGGCCATGACCGACAACGTGTTCTACCGGGCCATGCCGCATTCGTTCTTCCTGTTCCTCGTGCTCGGCTTCGTCATGGCCACGGCACTGCCGTCGGCGGGACGACGCGACGCCCTCGCGAGCGCCTGACCGTGCGCATTCACCTGCTCGCCTGGGACAACCAGCGCGGCCTCTCTCACGACATCCGCGTCGTCGAAGACGCCCTGCGCGAGCTCGGTCACGAGGTCACCGTTTCCCGCCTGGGCTCGCGCCGGCATGACGGCGCCTGGAAACTTCGCGGCATGCGCTTGCGCATGCTGTTGGGCGCCCCGCGTTTCGACATCAACCTCTCGCTCGAACATGTGCGCCCCGCGAGTTTCGGACTGGCGCGCCGCAACCTGCTGATGCCCAATCCGGAATGGGTATCGGCGCGCGGCCGGCGCTACCTGGAGCGATACGACGCCCTGCTGACCAAGACCCACGAGGCCACACGGATCTTCACCGACCTTGGCCTGCGCGCGCTGGAAGTCGGCTTTCGCAGCCGCGACCGTTACGACGCCACGGTCCCGCGGGATGCCAGCGGGTTTCTGCACGCCGCGGGCTCGAGCCAGCTGAAAGGAACGACACGGCTAATCGAGGTGTGGAAGCGCCACCCGGAGTGGCCCATGCTCACCGTGCTTCGCGGTGGCCCCACGGCCGAAGATGAAGGCGGCGCGACCAACCTGCGCATCGTGCGCGAACACCTGCCGGATGCCGAGGTGCGCCGCCTGCAGAACGCGTGCGCGTTTCACCTGTGCCTGTCGCAGACCGAAGGCTGGGGCCACTACCTGGTCGAGGCGATGAGCTGTGCCGCCGTCGTACTGAGCTGCGATGGCGCGCCGATGAACCAGATGATCGACGCCAGCCGCGGCTTGCCCGTGCAGGCGACCGAAGGCGAGGCCTTCCACCTCGCACGCACGTGGCAGTTCGACGAATCCGCGCTCGAGCAAGCGGTGGAACGTGCGATCGCCATGTCCGCCGCGGAGCGGGAGATGCTCGGCGCCAACGCGCGTGGCTGGTACCTCGACAACGAGGCCAGCTTCACCGCGCGCCTGGGTGCGGCGCTGGACGCCTTACGCTGAAGCGGGGCGTGCGTCCGGTGGCGGCGTAGCGAACTCCGCCAGATGCTGGTCCACACCGATCTCACACCGAACCAGGCCGAGCCGTCGCGTTTCGTCGAGGATGCGGTCGTTCGGGTTATCGACGATGTTCTTCCGTGTGCGGTGGTACAGGTGCGTGGCGAGGGCGCTGAAGCGCAGGTCACGACGCTGCAGACCGGCATGGAACGCACGCGTGACCAGCTCGGTATCCTCACGGCCCCAGCCGGTCATTCCTTCGTTGAACCCGTTCAGCGCAAGCAGGTCCTCGCGCCAGAAGCCCATGTTGCAGCTCTTGATGCCGCGCGTTTTCTGACTTGGTTTCGCGTACCAGCGCGCCAGCCACGGCATGCGCAAGGTATGGCGACGACGCTCGATGCCCGGCGTGAAAAACGTGGCGCGGACGGATTCGTCGGCGAGCATGCGGCGGGTCAAGGCTTCGTCGCTGAGGACGCGCGAACCTTGCACGTAGCAGCCCCGCGTCGCGAAGGCTTCGTGGTCGGCAACGAAATGCGGCTCGGCCACCATGTCGCCGTCCAGGATGATGATGTAATCGCCCGAGGCGGCGGCGATGGCGCGATTGCGCGCGCGGCTCATGCGCGCACCGTCGTCGGGTTGCCAGAGGTGCACCAGTCGCACCGGGAACGTCGCGGCCACCCGCTCGATAACGCGACGCGTCTCGTCGGTCGAACCATCATCGGTAACGATGACCTCGTCGGGCAGGCGGGTCTGCCGGGCCAGCGATTCGAGCACGCGCTCGAGAGCGGCGGGCCAGTTGTAGGTGATGATGGCGACGGTCATACGCATGGAGGCAAAGGATAACGGGAACGCCTTAACCCTGCCCGGTCCGGGCCCGCGGGCGATTCGGTTAGACTTTCCCGATGGCGAGCCTCCCCCTGACCCTTGTAGTGATCACCTATAACGAGGCGCATACGATCGCCCGCTGCCTGGACAGCGTGCCGTTTGCGGCCGAAAAGGTGGTTGTCGACAGCGGCAGCACCGACGACACCGTGGCGATCGCACAGGCGCACGGGGCGCGCGTGGTTCACCAGGACTGGCTCGGCTTCGGGCCGCAACGAAACTTCGCCACCACCCAGGCCAGCCACGACTGGCTGCTTGCCCTGGATGCCGACGAATTCCTCTCGCCGGAGCTCGCCGCCGAGCTGGAAGCGGCCTTGCCCGCCCTCCAGGCCAGTGCGGACGCTGCGGCCTTCCTGCGCCGACGCACCATCTACATGGGCGCACCGATGCGCTGGTACCGCCCGGCGATGGGCGAGAAGATGGCTCGCCTGTGGCACCGCGGTCGGGCCCGCTGGACGGATGCGCGCGTGCACGAGTCGCTGCGTTTCGACGGCCCCGCACGTACGCTTCGCGCCCCGTTCGACCACGTGAACAACCCCAGCCTGGTCGAGAAACAGCTGAAAGTGCTGCGTTATTCCGAACTGAAGTGCCGCGACTGGTCCGACAAAGGCAAGTCGCCGCGCATGTGGCAGACGCCGTTTGTCTTCATGCTCGCCTTCATCAAGGATTATGTCTTCCGCCTCGCGATGTTCGACGGCTGGCGCGGATTCATCATCGCCCAGACCGCCGCCAGCTACGCGGTTTACAAGCGCATGCGTTACTACGAAATGCGGCACAACCCTGCCTCGCGTGAATCCGCCGCCACGGCCCTGCACCGTCACGGCTTGGACCGTGGCTCGGAAACCTCCACATGAAGAAGCACTATCTCCTCTACGGCTCGGAGCGCTATGCGCTGGCTATCCTGCGCCCGCTGCAGGACGCCATCCGTGCACGCGGCGACGAGGCGGCGTGGTTCTTCGACGGCCCCGGCGGCGAAGACCTGGTGGCCGGCGAGACCTGGCTGCGCACGACGGAAGAAGTGCGCCGGTTCAATCCGATTGCGGTGGTCACCTCGAGCAATGCCGTGCCGCATTTCTTTCCGGGCGTGAAGGTGGAGACCTTCCACGGCTTCAATGCCGGCAAGCCCCGGCACATTTATATCCGCGGTTTCTTCGACCTTTACTGCACCACCGGTCCGAAGGACACGAAGGCCTTTGGCGACATCGCCGCGCAGATGGACCATTTTGCGGTGAAGGAAACCGGCTGGCCCAAGCTCGACCCCTTCATGGGCGAGATGGGCGCGCGACCGGTACCTCCGCTGCGCCAGCCGCCAGTCATCCTCTATCACTCCACGTTCTCGCCCTCGTGGAGCGCCGCGGAGATCCTCTACGACAAGGTCCGTGAGCTTTCGCGCGACGGCCGTTACCGCTTCATCGTCACCTTCCACCCGAAGATGAACCCGGAAACCACGGCCAAGTACCGCGCACTGGCGAACGAGCATCTGCGCTTCGCCGACGACGACAATATCCTCGACCTGTTCGGCCAGGCGGACATGATGTGCTCGGACACCTCGTCGGCGCTGAGTGAGTTCCTGCTCACCGGCAAACCGGTGGTGACCTTCAAGAACCGGGCGCCCGGTCCGCAGCTGATCGACATCGACGCCCCGGAGCAATTCGAACCGGCCATCGAGCGCGCGCTGGCCCGTTCGCCTGAGCTGATGAAGGCCATCGACGACTTCGGAGCCAGCATCCACCCCTACCGCGACGGCAAATCCAGCGAGCGGGTGCTCGATGCGATCGACCAGTTCATTGCCGAAGGCGGGCGTAACCGGCGGCGTAAGCCCCTCAATCTGTGGCGCAAACTGAAGATCCGACGACGCATCGGCTATTGGGGCCCGGCCTGACCGGCCGGGGCGTCCACGTTCTGGCGACGACCGGGGCGGTAGGAGTGGAGTCAGCCATTCCCCTGACCGTACGTTTAGAATTCATGATCCTTCAACGGTGACGACGCCCTTGTCCAATAGCGCCTATATCCGCTCGGAACATCTTCGTGCCCTCTGGCCCTGGCTGCCGCTGTGGTCGGTGATGGCCCTGCTCGCCATCTTCTCCCACGGCCCGATGCCGATGTTCTCCACGCGGACCCTCGCCGTGGCATGGGAGATGTGGGCGCACGGCCATTGGCTGGTGCCGCACATCAACGGCGATCCGTACAGCGAGAAAGTCCCCCTGCTGTTCTGGATGATCCATGCGGGCTGGGCCGTCTTCGGCGTCAACGACGTATGGCCGCGGATCCTCGAGGTGATCTTTGGTGGCGCGCAGCTGGTGCTGGCGTCCGTCCTCGCCAGCCGGCTGTTTCCCACCCGCCCCTGGGTCGCCAAAGCCACGCCGTGGCTGTTGATGGCCTTTGCGTATGCCTTCCTGTTCGGCCTGCAGATCATGTACGAGGTGCTCCTCGTGGTCTGGGTGCTGGCGGCCCTGCTCTGCCTCACCCCCACGACCACCCGCGCCGAGCCGCGTTGGTGGCTGTTCGGCCTGATGGTCGGCCTCGGCCTGCTGACCAAGGGGCCGGTGATGGTGGTGCACGTTCTGTTCCCGTTCCTGCTCGGACCGCTGTGGAACACCTGGGCACGCGACAACCGCGCGCGCTGGTACGGCTTCGGTGTGCTCGGTTTGCTGCTCGGCTTTGCCATCCTGCTGGCCTGGGCCATTCCCGCGGGACAGTCAGGCGGCGAAGCGTATCGCCAGCGCCTGTTCTTCACGCAGACCGCCGGACGCGTGGTGTCTGAACGTACCCAGGGGCTGCAGAATCATGCGCGGCCGGCCTGGTACTACCTGATCTACCTGCCGGTCATCGTGTTTCCGCTGAGCGGCTGGCTGCGTGGCATCGTGGCGTTGCCGATGACGCTGTTCCGCCGCCCCTGGCGCGTGGGCACGGTTGCGGCGCTGGTTGTCGCCGGCGTCGCCTTGCTCCTGTTGCTGGTTTCAGCAGCGGTCCCGCCGGTTGACGCACATGCGGACCAGATCCGCCGGGTGGTGGACCGGATCCTGCTGGTGCTGGTGCTGGTGCCCCTGTTCGTGGCGCTGGTGCGCCAGCCGCTCGAGTCGGGCCTGCAATTCCTCGTCGTCTGGTTGCTGCCTGCCCTGCTGACCTTCTCGCTGATCGGTGGCAAGCAGCTCTACTACCTGCTGCCCGAGCTGGCTGGCGTGACCATGCTGGTGGCGGCCGCCGTGGCCGACCTGCGCGAACGCCACAAGGGACTCGCTGCGAGCTACGCCCTCGGCACGTGGCCGCTTTCGCTGGGCGCCTTCCTGCTCGCCATCGTGATGTTCGCCATGCCGGTGGTGGTGCCGACGCACTTCCCGGGCAACATCTGGCTGGTTGGGATGGCTCCCTACTCGCGCTTCTTCGGGGTCATTTTCGTCGTCCTCGGTGCCCTGCTCCTGCTGCGCGGCCGCGGTGAGATGCGCCGGCTGGCGTTCGCCGGACTGATCGGCACGGTGTCGCTCAATGCCTTGTTTACGATGGGCGTGTGGTATCGCTACGACCTCGCCCCGGCGTCGGCCTTCCTCGCCCAGGCCGATGCCGCCGGGCGTCCCATCGGCAACCTGGGCACCGAGTACAACGGCCAGTACCACTTTGCCGGTCGCCTGATGCACCCCATCGCGCGCCTCAACGAATTGCCCGGCGCGGCCCCGCAGGCCGATGACGACGATGATGACGCCGCCGTCCATGACGGTGACAGCCTCGACGACTTCGCCAGACATCACCCCGATGGCCTCGTGGTGTCCTACGCCAAGCAGCCACCGGCGAATGCCTTCCGCTTCGCCCGACTGATCCAGCCTTCGCGCACCGGATGGCTGATGATCTGGGATGCCGCCACGCTCAACGCCCTGCACATGGACCGTGTGCCGCCCGAGCCGAAGCAGGCGACGCTGCTTTATCCGCAGGATTACTGGCGCACGCGGACTGCGGCGCGATGACCGACCCCCTCGTCGAACGATTGCGCGCCCAGGTCGGCGGCGTTCGCGACGGGGCCTTGTTGCGCTTCTCCATCGGCAACGCGCATCTGGGCGATGGCGCCTATGCCGAGGCTGCCACCGCCTTCCGCGAAGCGCTGGGCTTCGATCCCGCCTATTCCGCGGCCTGGAAACTGCTGGGCAAGGCGCTGCTGGCGAAGGACGACGAGGCTGGCGCCGCGGAGGCGTGGCGGCAGGGCATTACCGCGGCGACCGGCCGCGGCGATATGCAGGCGGCCAAGGAGATGACTGTCTTCCTCAAGCGCCTTTCGCGGAACGATTGATCCAGTACGGATTGCGACCGGACGCGTTGAAGCGCTTGTAGTGCCACTGGTACTGCGTGAAGGCGCGTTCCGCACACTGCTGCACACCGCGATTGAGCGCGGCGCAGGCCACGCCGAGGTCGGTACTGTCGATGCCTTCAGGGGCCGGCAGGACGTGGATGCGGAACCCGGCGCCCTCGGGCAAGCGCTCGGCGAAGCTGAATAGCACCGTGGCGCCCGTGCGCGCCGCCAGCCTTGGCAAGAGCACCATGGTTAAGGCTTCCACGCCGAAGAAAGGCGCGAACACACCCTCGCCTTCGCGGGGCCGCTGGTCCGGCAGGATGCCAACCGTGCCCCCGGCGGCAAGACGCTTGAACAGCGTGCGGACCCCGGCACCTTCGGCGCGCACCTGCTCCGGCGCGAGCTTGCCGCGCACCTTTCGGAGCAGCCCTTCGATCGCCGCGATACGCGGCGGCCGGTAAAGGATGGCCATGGGGGTCTTGCTGCAGAGCCAGTAATTGAGCAACTCCCAGCAGCCGAGATGGGGGGCGGCGACGATCACGCCCTTCCCCGACGCCAGCGCGGCGTCGAACAGCTCACCCCCCACGACCTCGCGGACCAGACCGAGCGAACGGTCGGCACCGGCGCCCCAGATGGCGGCGACCTCGGTCACCGACTTACCGGCCTCTTCCATCGTCTCTTCCAGGAGCGCGGCCCGTTCGGCGTCAGTCAGTCCGGGACGGGTCAGGCGCAGGTTCACGGCGGTGACATGGGTGCTGTGCGAGTGGGCACGCAACGCACGCCGGCCCATCCAGGCGCCGACCGAGTGCACGGTCCGCAGCGAAAAAAGGCTGACCAGCCGGAGCAGGAGGTAAAGGAGGTAGATATCGGGACGCATCCGGAGAAGTGTACCGCCGCGTGCCGGCCTCCTTTAAGCTTGGCCGCCATCCGCCGTTAGCCTTCCCATGATTGCAGTGATCCAGCGTGTGGAGTCCGCACGTGTCGATGTCGAGGGAGAAACCGTGGGTGCCATCGGCGCCGGCCTGCTCACGCTGGTCGCGGTCGAGCCGGGCGACGGTGAAGCCCAGTGCGTCCGCATGCTCGAGCGCCTTCGCGGTTACCGTGTGTTCTCCGACAGCGAGGGGAAAATGAACCTCAGCCTTGCCGATACCGAGGGCGGCCTGCTCCTGGTCAGCCAGTTCACCCTCGCCGCAGATACGCGCAAGGGCATGCGCCCCAGCTTCACCACGGCCGCGCCCCCGGCCGAAGCGAGCCGCTGGTTCGACCGCCTGGTCGAGCTGGCCCGCGCCGCCCACGGCCCGGGGGTGGAAATCGGACGCTTCGGTGCCCATATGAAGGTACATCTCATCAACGACGGTCCGGTCACCTTCCGCCTGGAGGTGCGCTGAGGCGTCCTTACGAGGGTCCATGGCCCTTTTTCCTCCTCATCGCGACGCTGACGCCCGGCCGGAAACGGCCATATGGCGCGATTCTTGCGTCCCCTCGATGAGCCCGATCCACTTGAAAACTGGTCAAAAAATCATCAAATGACTATACTGATCGGTTCCTGTAACCCGCGGCGGTCGGCATGACTAATAAAGCTCACGAGCAGCAGTCTGAAATCAAACAGCTCATCTCCAAGGGTTTGGAGCAGGGCTACCTGACCTACGCGGAAATCAACGATCACCTGCCCGACGACATCGTCGATCCGGAGCAGATCGAAGACATCATGGCGGTGCTCAAGGGCGTCGGCATCGAGGTGCATGATTCCGCGCCCGACACCGACACCATTTCCGACGGCGCTGCGCCGGGTTCCAGCACGGATGACGAATCCGCCGCTGAAGAAGCCGTGGCCCTGCTGTCGGCCGTCGACGCCGAAGTCGGCCGCACGACGGATCCCGTGCGCATGTACATGCGCGAGATGGGTACCGTCGAGCTGCTGACCCGCGAAGGCGAGATCGCCATCGCCAAGCGCATCGAGGAAGGCCTCAACCAGGTCCAGACCGCGCTGGCCAGCTTCCCCCTCACCATTCAGCTGCTGCTCGAGGAATACGACCAGCACGTGGAAGGCAAGCGCCGCCTGAGCGAAATCCTGGCTGGCTTCACCGACCTCGAGGAAGCCGCGGACGCCGCCAAGGCTGAAGCCGCCGAGGCCGCCGAAGCTGCCGCCGCCGAAGCCGATGGCGAGGAAGAGGAAGAAGTCGAGGGCGCGCCGGTCGCCGAGGAAGAGGAAGCCGGTCCGACCGGTCCCGATCCGGAAGAAGTGAAGCGTCGCATGGAAGAGCTGCGCTCGCTCCATGGCAAGTTCCAGAAGACCGCGCCCAAGGCCGAGATCAACGACAAGAAGCTCGCCAAGATCCGCGAGCAGATGTCGGAAGCCTTCCTCAACCTGAAGCTCCCGTCGGCGCTGATCGACAGCTTCGTGCGCAAGCTGCGCGAAGTGGTGAACGACATCCGTCACCACGAGCGCGTGCTCATGGACATCTTCGTCAAGCAGGTGAAGATGCCGCGTGCGGAGTTCCTCAAGAGCTTCCCGTCGAACGAAGGCAACCTCGAGTGGGCCGCCGAACTGGGCCGCAAGCGCCAGAAGTGGTCGCCGAACATCAAGAACTACCGTGAAGTGATCGACGGTGAACAGGAGAAGCTCGCCGCTATCGAGCGCACCCTGTACCTGCCGCTGACCGACATCAAGGAAATCAATCGCGCCATGTCCGTCGGCGAGGCGAAAGCCCGTCGCGCCAAGAAGGAAATGGTCGAGGCCAACCTGCGCCTGGTCATCTCCATCGCGAAGAAGTACACCAACCGCGGCCTGCAGTTTCTCGACCTCATCCAGGAAGGCAACATCGGCCTGATGAAGGCCGTGGACAAGTTCGAATATCGCCGCGGCTACAAGTTCTCGACGTACGCGACGTGGTGGATCCGTCAGGCCATCACCCGCTCGATCGCCGATCAGGCTCGCACCATCCGTATTCCGGTGCACATGATCGAAACGATCAACAAGCTCAACCGCATCTCCCGCCAGATGCTCCAGCAGTTCGGCCGCGAGCCGACGCCGGAAGAACTGGCCAAGGAAATGGAGATGCCGGAAGACAAGATCCGCAAGGTCCTGAAGATCGCGAAGGAACCGATCTCCATGGAAACCCCGATCGGCGACGATGAAGATTCGCATCTTGGCGACTTCATCGAAGACACCAACGCCAGCTCGCCTGTCGAGTCGGCGACCGAAACGGGTCTCATGGAAACCGTGCGCGACGTGCTCGCTGGCCTCACCCCGCGTGAAGCCAAGGTGCTGCGCATGCGCTTCGGCATCGACATGAACACGGATCACACGCTGGAAGAAGTCGGCAAGCAGTTCGACGTCACCCGCGAGCGCATCCGTCAGATCGAAGCCAAGGCCCTGCGCAAGCTGCGTCACCCGAGCCGCTCGGAGACCCTGCGGTCGTTCCTCGATATCGATTGATCGGTTTTGACATCTGGTTAGACGAAAACGCCCGCGCAAGCGGGCGTTTTCTTTTGGCCCCATGAAATTTATCGAACTATCAATAACTTATTTTTTCAGGCATCTTTCAGACGTCAACCCGTCTGTTCAGTTCTTTACTCTGTTCGCGTTACGTGAACATAATTAATTATTGAACACGGAGCCGCCCCATGAATGAAGATGAGCTCATCCATTGTGCCGTTGCCGCAGTCCGGGTGACGACCGGCCTCGACTTCTCGGTAGTCGCTGCCGAGGCGACGAGTGTTGCCCAGAAGGGCTACAGAACCGACGCATTCCTGGATCTGGATCTTCCGGACGGGCACAGGCGTTTCATTGCCGAATGCAAGTCGCGGGTCGACAGGACATCCATGCTCTTGCAGGTGAAGTCCCAACTGGACGCCGTTCGGTCAACCGCTTTGCCCCTCTTGGTCACGCATCGCATGTCCGCCAACATGCTGGACCAGTGCCGACAGATCGGACTGAATGTCATCGATGCGGCGGGAAACTGCTACCTCGAGGACAAGGGTCTCTTCGTGTTCGTCAAAGGCAACAAGCTACCTGATGACGCGCCAAGCGTACCGACCGATTACCGCGGTGGCACCAGCTATGGATCGCTCCGCCTCATCTTTGCCCTGATCTGCAAGCCCGAACTGCTGGGGGCGTCGTACAGGGAACTGGTCAGCGTCTCAGGAATTTCCCTCGGCTCAGTCGGCTGGATCTTCAACGATCTCGAATTACGAGGGCTCGTTTCGCAACGCGACGGCAACAAGCGACGCCACTTTCTGGACCTGCCTCGTCTTCAGGAAGAATGGGCAGCCAATTACACCCACAAACTGAAGCCTCGACTCAAAACACAGCGGTTCAGCGCCCCAGAAACCGTAGCGAACTGGTGGCAGCGAGCGACAAGCTTTCGGGGTGATTTCTTGTGGGGCGGCGAAGTAGCAGCCGCTATTCTAGACGGACACTTGAAGCCGATTACAGCGACGCTCTACACGAAGCGACACTGGGACAAGACGGCCATCGCAGGGCTTGTCCAGCAACACAAACTCCGCGCCGACCACGAGGGCACAATCGAGATTGTCGAATCGTTCTGGAGCTTCGACAACGAGCAGACGGCACGCGGACTCGTACCATCGTTATTGATTTATGCAGATCTGCTCGCGCTTCTGGATCCGCGAGCCGCCGAAGCAGCCGACGAACTCAGGGAACGTCATCTTCATCATGCGTAAGTTGCCGAAAGATCGCCCCCTCGACCCGCTAAGTCTCGATATTCTCAGAGCCGTAAACTCAAGTGCACACGCGTTGAATGTACCCGTCATGCTCGTGGGGGCAACGGCGCGGGACATCATGCTTACGTTCCTGCACGACATTCCTGCTCGCAGGGCCACTGAGGACATGGACTTCGCTTTGGCCGTACCCAATTGGGAAGCATTCGAAAACGTGGCGCGGGCGTTGACTGACGACCCCAGGTTCACCATGGACAAATCTATGGCCCACCGCATCTTATTCCGCTACTCGGACACACTGCCTTCTCGGAGTGTCGATGTAGTCCCCTACGGTGCGGGGGTCGGCGGCGAGGTTTTCCGCTGGCCAAAGAACGACGACATCGAAATGAACGTGGCTGGTTACGAAGATGCGGCGAGAGCCGCTGAGTTAGTTGGGCTTGCGTCGGACTTAGATTTTCACGTGGTGACCTTGCCCGGCCTCACCTTGCTCAAGTACTTCGCATGGGTCGATCGCCGAACCACAACGCACAAGGACGCCTTCGATTTAGCCCTCATACTTCGTCAATATGGAGACGCAGGCAACCACGAGAGACTGTTTGGCGAAGCCATTGACCTCCTGGGTGCGGTCGAATTCGATCTGGACCGGGCATCACCAAGACTGCTTGGGCGGGATGTTGCAGGGCTCTGTTCCGGCGCGTCCCATGAGCGCCTGGCATCGCTACTTGCGGACTTTCGACTCATGGACGCGCTAGCGCTAGACATGGTTCGGGCCGGGGGCACCGATTCGACCGATGCCGGGCAGGCGCTTATCGGCGAGTTTCGAGCGGGCTTTCACTGGCGTTTGACTGGATCGGTAGCGACACCTGGTTAGCTGAAAACGCCCGCGTAAGCGGTCTTTTTTTTGGAGGGGGCTGTCGCCTGGCCGGGCCTTGGCAAGCCTTGCAGCCATGCGGTGTAATGCTGGCCAGGGATCAGGGGGTACATCGCTATGGATATGTCACGCAGGCACGCCGATGGCCTCGCTCAGGCGCGCCGCGCACTCATGGCCAGGGGTCTCGACGACGAGAAGCTGTCGAGATGCATCTGTAAAAAAACCAGCGGATCGTCCGTCCTCGACTCGGTGACGCTCGCCTGGTCCAAGGGCTGGCGCTTCGACACGTCCGCTTGCCCGCGGGGAAAAGACGAGACGACCTACAGGATCGTCGTGCCGATTATCTTTTCGCTCGGATTTGGCAAGACTTTCTAGGGTGGTCGAACGGACGGGAGAAGGCTCAATGGATGGTTTGTCGGCTAAAGACATCGTTGGCGTGATCCTGGGGATCGCCTTCCTCGTGGTGATTGTGTTTATGCGTGGAAGTTCGTCGCGCCGGCAACCCAATGACACGTTTTTCAACTGCTGGCGCTGTAAGGCACTCACGCCGCACAACCAGCGCACGATTGAAGCGTGGCGTAACGAGAAGACTCACTTCTTCTGTGGGGCCTGCCATACCAAGTGGCTGCAGTCTCATCCTGCGCCGCCTGGACAGGCACGACCGGCCAAAGAGTACAGACCACGAAGGAGGTCGAGTCCCGTGGGAACTCTCGTGGCGCTCGGGGCCGTCATGGTGATCAGCGCTATCGCTCGTTCGTGCTCATAAGGATTCCCGACACCATGCGAATCGCGCAATTCCTCTTTGGCGACTCTCCGGCCGCCTTTCCGACCGACCTCTCGCTGGACGAATCGATCCGTCGCTTGTCTTCCGTCGTGGAGAAAGATGGCTTCCTCTCGGGCCTGCGCACGCACGAGGGGCAACGTGTCTTCGGGAGTGTCACTCAACGACGCGTACGTCTGACATGGGTGACGCCCTTTGTGAGCAACGTTTATCGGCCGCGCTTTGTCGGTCGCTTCGTAGCCGTAGGCGATAAGACGGTGTTGGTGGGTAAATTCGGCGTCTTGCCCGTGGTGAGAGCCTGGGCTTGTGTCTTCGCTATGGCCGGCATGCTTGGCGCGGGCATCGTCGCCTCTCAAGCGAACCCTGGCTTGTACCCACGTCTGGTTCTGTTGCTGGTGGCGATCGGCGTCAGCATGGTGGGTTTCGCCGCGGTCCGCCTGTCCCAATGGCTGACAGGAGGCGTTCGGCGGGACCTGGCGACGTTCATCACTTCAAGTCTCTCGGGCAAAGGCTGATCGCTCGCGCTGTGCAGCAGGGTGGCATCTCGCACTTTCTTGCGATCTAATGTGCACCGGGGAATCAACAGGGACATACCAGGATGAAATGGATCTTCCGCTTCGTCGTGCTCGTAGTCGTCGTCTATGGGGGCCAGACTGCTTTCCGCCAGATCAGCCTCGCCCATGAGCGATATGAGCTCCGCAAGCAAGTACAAGCGCAGATAGAAGCCCTCCCGGCCGCCCAACGGCGAGCGGCGGCGCTCGGGGTCTATCTCAGCTTCTACTGGTCGGGTTCGAATCTGCTGCCCACCGTTTGCAAGAAGGAAGGCGTCGACCTGTCCGACTACCAGAGGGCCTACGCCGACCGTTACGCAGCCGAGCATGACCGTGTTCGTGCTGCCTACCGAAGTGTCGGTGGTAGCGAGCAAGCGATTATCTCCGCCCTCTCGGCGGGGAGCAGCGACGTCTTCAAGAAGGCATTACTGCGTGCTGCCGATATATCGCACAGTGGCGACAGCATGGCCGACGGCTGCCGGGCCATCCTGAAGAAGCAGGACAAGGTTCTGGACAGGATGAACTTTGCCGAGACCTTTCCCTATGTGTGGGGTGTCGCCGACGTTCGCTGACACCGCGGCGTCGCATGAGACAACGCCCGCTTGAGCGGGCGTTGTCGGCCGAACTGTTGCTCTTGGCTTAGCGGTGGTAAGCCGGGCGGTGCGCCGGATGGTGACGCGGCGGCGGACGGTGGTACGGACGGTGGTGGACCGGCCGGTGGTGATAGCGGTGATGCACCGGGCGATGGTGGACCGGGCGGTGATGCACCGGGTGATGCACGACTTCTCCGCGACGCGACTGCGCCATCGACAGTGCTGGCATCGCCAGTGCCGTAACGGCCAGCGCAATGGCAATCAAAAGCTTCTTCATGACCCCCCCTTGCTTGTAGGAAACGCGGCAAGCATGCGGGGAGCATGCTGAACTGTCGACCTTTTTTACGGCTCGTATCGTCACGCCCCCTTTCCGCGCCATGTGGGCCTTCACCCATCGTCGAATGGGCATCCATTGGTTACACTTGGCACCGCGTATGGGCCTATAGCTCAATGGTTAGAGCAGAGGACTCATAATCCTTTGGTTCCAGGTTCGAGTCCTGGTGGGCCCACCAAGCGCGCGGCGTGCCACGGCGTCGCATGCGCGATCCACCATAGTTTGGTCAATTTGGCCAAGCGTCGACGCACGTCCACCAAGTTTGCCCCCGCTGGCACGACTGGAAATCAGGCATACGCGCAGCCTGTAGCTGGTTCGAATCCCACCTTCTTCGCCAGCTACGCAATTACGCCCTAATTTCGTGGGCTTTTTTTTGTGCGCACAGTCATACGGCACCTGCTGACGAACAGCTGGAACTCGTTCATCGCGCGCTTCGCGTTGGGGATCGAATATGCCGCATGCGGCAGATGGGAAAAGGCGCGGACTCCGGTCTGGTTGACCGTCAATTCCGGTTCTCGCTGAGTGTCCGGCTGGAGCTGACCAAGGGGCGCGGGCGAGCGCTTATGGCTATAGTCTGAGAGATCCGCTTATGACCCGATCGGACACTTAACCTCGCATTCGTCCAAGGACCGTAACCATGCTTCCCGATGATGTCGCCCGAGAAATAGCACGCCGTTTCAGCGAAGCATCCGACCAGTGCGGAAAATCACTTCGGGTGGTCATGACCCACCAAAGCCTCGGCCAGGTCAAGGTCTATGGGAAGCTCGTTGGTAACTTCATGGGACACAGCTACACCAATGTACTCGCGCCGATCTGGCACGCAAATCCGGGTTTGGCACCGGTAGAAATGCAGACTCCATATGTCGCGCCGAAGGCGGAGCTTGCCCCGGAATCGAGAGAGGCGCTGGAGGCATTTCTGATGGCCGCTCGCTCCAGTATTGAGTTTACGAAGCAGCACATTCCAGAAGACCAGCAAAAATCCTTGTTCGCTTACGGCGGTATGGAAGAAGTCGTAGAGGCCGCTGATGCAATTGCTGCCTTTCTGGCGGAGCCTCGCTTCAAAGACGACTGATGTCCTGAACTGAAACATCCTTGTCATTCAGGCGACCTACGGTTGGTTGCTCGACAGGCAATCAGCGGTAATCTCCCATGGATAATTCCCGACGCCGTTTCCTCGGCGTCGCCGGCGGATTCGCCGGTGCATGCGTTTTCGTCGATGCATGGCGCGTGGCCCAGGCGATGGAGTCGCCGATGGCCATGCCGATGACGCAACGGATGGCCATGCCGGCCCTGGCCGCGCCGAACGTGCCGCTGGTGAACCCGGTGACCATGGCAAGGTTCGTCGATGTCCTGCCGGTGCCACCGATCGCCTTGCCCACGGGCAAGCGTACCCACGCCGCGTTCGGAGGCCGGGAGCTGCCGCTCTACCGCATGCCGATGCGGGCATTCAGTGCCAGGGTGCACCGGGATCTGCCGCCGACACCGCAATGGGGTTACGCAGGGTCTACGCCGGGCCCCACGATTGTGACGCGCCGTGGCGAGCCGGTACTCGTGGAATGGGCCAACGAGCTTCCCACCCGGCATTTCCTGCCCATTGATCACGGTATTCATGGCGCGGAGAGATCCAAACCCGACGTTCGCACCATCACCCATGTGCACGGTGCGCGCGTTTCCGCGCCGAACGACGGTTGGCCTGAAGACTGGTACGTGCCCGGTAAATCGGTGACCGCCCTTTACCCGGGTGACCAGGACGCCACCACCTTGTGGTACCACGATCACGCCATGGGCATCACGCGGCTGAACATCTACGCGGGCCTGTTCGGCAGCTTCCATGTGCACGACGACGACGAGCAGGCCCTGGGTTTGCCCTCGGGCGAATTCGACATTCCGTTGATGCTCTACGACCGCCTGCTCGCCAAGAGCGGCAAGCTCTACTACCCGATTTCGGACGATCCCGAAGCGCCCTGGGTGTCCGAATGCCGAGGCGATGCGGTGCTGTGCAACGGCAAGCTGTATCCGTATCTGGAAGTGGAGCCGCGCCGCTACCGCTTACGGCTCATCAACGCGGCCAATACCAGCTTCTTCAACCTGTCGCTGTCACACGGCAAGCCGTTCCAGCAGATTGGCAGCGACCAGGGGCTGCTGGCAGCGCCCACCGATCGCCTGAACATCGAACTCTACCCGGCCGAACGTGCCGAGGTGATCGTCGACTTCAGTGCTTATGCAGGCCAGTCGGTGCAGCTACGCCACCAGGCCGACGGCATCGTCGAGTTCCGCGTTCGCCCCAAGGGTCGCCGCGATACCTCGGTGGTGCCGGCCGCGTTACGGCAGGTCCAGCGCATCGATCCATCCACGGCGGTGCAGGACCGCGTACTTGCACTCGGCGAGCAGGACGATTCGGGTGGCAATCCGATGACGATGCTGCTCGATGGAAAGATGTGGGGCGATCCCATCAGCGAAAAACCCAGGAAGGGCACGGTCGAAACCTGGACGTTCGTCAATGTGACGGGCGACGCGCATCCCATCCACCTGCACCTTGTGCGGTTCCAGGTGTTGGAGCGCCGTCCGTTCGACCTCTTCGCGTGGAACGCCCGCAAGGAACTGAAGTTCACCGGGCCATCGATACCACCGGCCGCACACGAAGCCGGCTGGAAAGACACCGTGCGCTGCGACCCCGGAATGGTCACCCGCATCATCACGCGCTTCGATGGCGAGCCAGGCAAATACGTCTGGCACTGCCATTACCTCGAGCACGAAGACAACGAAATGATGCGCCCCTACGAACTGGTCTGAAGCCCTTTTGCTTTTTGGCGGCGGTAACGATTGTTCGCAATATCTTGCGTTGACACGTGAGCGTCATCACACCCCCGCGCATTGTCGCCTGCGTGACCACGATTGGTCACATGCGGGGCAGATGCTCACGGCAGTCGACGGGCCACCCACAACCTTAGTCGACAAGCATCAGGGGGAGACTTCCAGTAGGGAGAGATTCACAATGGTTACGTCGTTGCGCCGCACGCGGCTTTTGCCGCTGTTGATGGGTGCGCTTTCTGTCGGCCTCGCCGGCATCGTCAGTGCACAGGACACCACTCCGCCCGACCACGATGCGCAGTTCCGCAAGAATGTGCCCGTGGCTCCCTTCAAGAACCAGGCTGGCCTTCCCGGCGGCGTCGTCGTGCTGCACAAGCCGACGCACGGCCAGGACAACAGCGACAATACCGCCACCCCGATCAAGCACGTGATTCTGTTGATCGGCGAAAATCGCACGTTCGACCACGTTTTTGGCACCTACACGGCGCCGAAGGGGCAGTCGGTCGACAACCTTCTGTCCAAGGGCATCGTCAATGCCGACGGCACGCCGGGTCCGAACGTGGACCTTGCCACGCAGTTCATGGCCTCGAGCACCGGCAAGTACGACATGTCGCCGAAGAAGGCCGGCAAGTACAAAACGCTTCCGCAGATGAACACCGGTGGCGCACCCACCGCTGCGCCCTTCGCTTCCGCGGCGCAGGCGCAGGCCATTGAGCCGGCCCTACCCGATGGCACCTACGACATGCTCGCTGCTGGTGGCACGGGCCTGCCGAACGGCGTGGTCGATACCCGTTTCCCGGCAAAGCTCGCCAACGCGCCGGTGGATATGCATGCGTCGATCAGCTACGACGCCTACGCCAACAGCCCCGTGCACCGCTTCTTCCAGATGTGGCAGCAGCTCGACTGTGACACCAAGGTAGCCACCGCCGCCAACCCCAGCGGTTGCCGAAACGACCTGTTCCCGTGGGTTGAAACCACCATGGGCGCAGGCAACAACGGCGCTCCGCTGCCGGCGAACTTCAACGACCAGACCACCGGTGAAGGCTCCACCGCCATGCAGTTCCTGAACATGGACCAGGGCGACGCGCCTTACTTCAAGGAGCTGGCCCAGAAGTATGCGCTGAGCGACAACTTCCACCAGTCGGTGATGGGCGGCACGGGTGCCAACCACATCATGCTGGGCTTCGGCACCTTGATCTACTACGCCGACGCCAACGGCAATCCGGCCACCCCGCCGGAAAACCAGATCGAGAATCCGGACGCGCAGTTCGGTACCAACAACTGGTGGGTGCAGGACGGCTACGGTGGTGGTTCGTACGTCAATTGCGCTGACGAAAGCCAGCCGGGCGTGAAGCAGGTCAAGAACTACCTGCGCTCGCTGCCTTACCTGTCTTTCAAGGGCACGGACTGCAAGGCCAAGGCCTACTACCTGGTGAACAACTACAACCCAGGCTATATGGGTGACGGCACGCCGGCTCCGCTGGGCGCCGACCAGTTCACCATCCCGCCGACCACGCAGGAGAACCTGGCGCTGCTGCTGGAGAAGCACAAGGTTTCCTGGAAGTACTACGGTGAAGGCTTCGGTGGCGGCAAGGAAGACGGCGAGGCCGGCACCTTCTGCAACATCTGCGATCCGTTCCTGTACTCCACCCAGGTCATGACCAACCCGGAACTGCGCGCCAAGAACCAGGACATCAACGACCTGTACGACGACATCCAGAACAACACGCTGCCGGCCGTTTCCATCGCCAAGCCGGACGGCATCCTCGATGGCCATCCGGCATCGTCGAAGCTGGACCTGTTCGAAGGCTACGTGCGCAAGATCGTCGAAATGGCCCAGGCCAACCCGAAGGTATGGGACGACACCGTAATCATGGTGACCTTCGATGAAGGTGGTGGCTACTACGATTCTGGCTACATCCAGCCGATCGACTTCTTCGGCGACGGCACGCGCATCCCGCTGCTGGTGGTGTCGAAGTACTCCCTCGGCGGCAAGGTCGTGCACACGTACTACGACCATGTCTCGTTCGACAAATTCGTCGAGGCCAACTGGAACCTGAAGGACCAGATCTCCGCTCGCAGCCGCGACAACCTGCCTAACCCGGTGTCGTTCAAGGAGCATCCGTATGTACCGGTGAACGCGCCGGCCATCGGCAACCTCATGGACATGTTCAACTTCACCAGGAAGGACGTCAGCGACACCACCGCGATCGTTGACTGATCGCTCACGGTTCGCTCGATACCGACCCTGCCCGCGAAAGCGGGCAGGGTTTTCGTGGTTGCAAGGAGTCAGATGATGATGAAGCTTTCCCTGCTGGCCGCTATCGCCGCGTGTGCATTTGCCATGACTGCGGCCACACCTGTCCACGCCGATCCCGGTGACTTCGGCGCCATGCCCGGGCTGTGGAAAATCCTGGTGCGGCACGTGGTCAACGGCAAGGCAGGTGCACCGGAAGTGCATTGGCATTGCGTAGATGAAGGTGCAGATCCTTGGGCCACCTTCGCCGCGTGGACGCCGGCGGAGGGCGATTGCACCGCCACGGACCGGCAACGCCGCACTACGTCGCTGGCGTGGAAGCTCTCCTGCAAGGCGGACCCGCCGGCTTCGGCGCATGTGGATTTCGACAGCGCCAAGCACTACACAGGCAGCGTCACGACCGAAGGCCGCGGCGAGATTACGCAGGTGGTGGGCGACCGTTACGCCGCCTGCACCAGCCCGCAGGATTAACGCGGCGGCGGTAGCCACAACTCCGTCGTCCACACTGTGCAGGACGTAGACGATCACAATTGAGCTTTAGATAGCCCCCTTACCACCATGAGCGCAGGCTTGGCATGCTGGACGAGTGCCGAGTTTCCGCAGCTGTCGCAAGGCCGAAGCAGGTAAATCGTGACAGTTGGTCCACTGATCATCCTTTGATCCATAGGGTTACGTCGACAGGCTTCGTCAGTTCACCAACTGCCCGTATCGTTCCGCAAGACTGATCGTCGCGGTCATACCGGCATTGAACTCGAGGAAGTCGGCCTCGATGCCGTCGCTGAAGATCACGCCGTAGCCAGCCATCTGCGAGACAAGCCGCAAAGGCTGGTTGCGCGTGACTTGTCCGAACACCAACTCGACCTGCGTCACCCGACTGGGGAACGGCTCTCGCACCGTGAACTGCAAATGGTCGGCATCCCACGCAAATCCGTGCTCGCGCAAGTCCTGTACGGAACCTTCAAGGTTGTGGCCCAGGATGCCAGCCGCCCCCGCCAGCAGACTCTGAAACCATCCTGTCGATCCAAGTCCCGTCGACACAATCAGTCCGCTCGACGAATGGGTCTCCGATCGATTGCCCTGCTGGATCTGGTACCGCGCCGACACGTGCGTTCGCGGACCGATGAAGAGGTCGTTGACCGCATGAAGCTCCTGTCCGTCGCTTAACGTCGCGCGCGCCATCGTGACGCGATTCAACGACCGCTTCCCGGCAATCGCCTCTGGCGTGAGGGCGGCGAGGTCTTTAACTTCGAAGGGCAGGAGTACACCGTCCCATCGGGCGGGATCGGGATTGACCCCGATGACAGGCTGCGCACCTTTGAGGTATTTGAGCGTGTTCGCGACCAGGCCATCCTGCCCCAGTACCACGACCAGGGCATCCGGTGCGAAGAGGTAGTTGGACAGAAATCCACGATCCAGCCGCTGGACACGGCCGAATCGACCCAGGGTCGCCTCGGCCGTCTGCACCGCATCCAGATAGATACGATGCTCCGCCTCATAGTCCGAAAAGTCCGCACCCAGGTGCTCGACGTAGAAGCGTGCCTGTTCGATCGTGTTGAAGCGTACGATCAAGTCCTCCAGCCGCGTCTTGCGAGTCACCAGCACGATCCGCTGGTTCAGTGCATCCATGTCGTCAGGCCTTGGCCGGCGACTTCGCTCGCGGTTGCGTCAGTTGCTGCAGTAGATCCGGCGAGATGTTGAGTTCGCCGATGCGCCCGGCACCTTCGGCGAGTCCCTGGAACGCCTGCGCAATCAGCACGCTGGAATCGGCCTGCCCGACCATGAGGACCTGCAGTACCTTCGGATCGATGCCCTGCACCGCCTTCATGGTGGCTGCTACCGCATAGGCCTTGGCATCGGCTTCGGTCCGCGCATTCTCCGCTCGCAGGGAGGTCAGACTCTTGTTCTTGTCTTCCAGGGCAATGCGGCCCGCCAACTCCTGGTCCTGGATCGCCTGGCGCTTTGCCAGCACCGCTTGCTCGGCTTCCAGCTGTGTCTCTCGGATCTGGCGCTTCTTGGTTTCCACCGCGATCTCGGTATTGAGCTCGTTTTCCTTGACCGCTCGCTCCTGCTCAATCGCGGCATTGCGGCGTACGTAGGTCGCGTCATCGGCTTGCTTCAGGATCTGCTCGCGGACCTGGGCCTCAAGCGCACGCGCCGTCTCCGGATTGGGCTTCACCGCCAGGACCGACAGATTGACCAGTTCAAGCCCGAGGCTGGAGAGGCCATCGGCGCTTTGCAGGCCCTGGCGCACCACCTGGACCAGGTGATCGGAGCCGCGCAGCAGCTCCTGGAGGGTTTGCCCCTGAAGCACCGAACGCAGCTTCACCTGCACGGCATTGACCACCCGCTGCGGCAGCTTGGTTCGGTCTTCCGACGCATAGCTGCCATCGGGCTTGAGCGTGAAGTTCATCAGACTGGCGAGCGTGGTCGGCGCAGCCACGCGATACGTGACCTGTCCCTGCACGGTCACGACCTGGAAGTCGCTGCTGACCTCCTGGAACATGAAGGGCACATCCACGCTCTCCAGCGGGATCGAGACCAGCGTCGCGCTGGGTGCAAAGTACCAAAACGTGAGCCCGGTGCCTTCGCGCACGGCAACGCCGTTCTTGTACTGGATGACGTAGGTACTGGGACTGGCTTTGACGTAGCGATAACCGAACATGATGCTGCCCCCTTGGCTGGATGCATTCTCCGATCTCCCGACGTCATCCTGTTTGAGGAGCACCGGGCCCTGGAGTCCAGCCGCAACTTTATCGGTTTCGATAGCCGGCTGTCTCGCATGAGTGGCGGCCAGTCCAGACGTGCATCCATTTTGCACAATAGTGCATTGTGAAATTTCGGCATTCCCCCCGGGGCCGACGGCAACCATGTTGGTTGCTCATCAACTCTTCCTAGGCTCGAAAATGACCAGGCAAGCGCTTATTGTCGTCGACATCCAGAACGACTATTTCCCCGGCGGGAAGTGGATTCTCGATGGCGTGGAAGCAGCAGCGGACAATGCGGCGCGGATCATCGCAGCCGCTCGCCGGAACGGCGACCTTGTCGTCCATATCCGCCATGAAACGCTGGTCGAAGGTGCTCCGTTCTTCGTCCCCGGGACGGACGGTGCAGAACTGCACACGAAGGCCATGAACCTTGCCGATGAAACCGTGATCGTGAAGCACTTCATGAATCCGTACCGAGAAACGCCGCTCAAGGCGATGCTGGACAGCCACGGCATCGAGAACGTGACGGTGGTCGGCAACATGAGCCACATGTGCATCGACGCCGTGACGCGGGCCTCGGATGACGTCGGTTTCAAGGCCACCGTGATCCACGATGCCTGCGCCACTCACGACCTCGAGTTCAACGGCGTGAAGGTTCCGGCCAGTCAGGTCCATGCCGCCTTCATGGCGGCCCTGCAGTTCGGGTATGCCAACGTGGTATCGACCCAGGCCTTCCTGGGCGCGTAAGTCGTTGTTTCAGGATCACGCTCCGAAACCTGGCGCTCGCCCTCGCTGAAGCCGGTCAGGTTATCCTTGACCCGACCGGTCATTCTTCACTGAAATAAGCGATCCCATGAAGTCACGCTCGTTCGCCCAGCTGTTTGGCGTGTTGGTCCTTGCCTGGGTCGCTCTCAATCTTCCGCTGCTGCTTGGCCTGCGCGTCCTTCCCGGCGACGCCATGAACGAGTTCTACCCGATGGTGTACTTCAACGTGCACAGCATCCGGACGGGCCTCGCACCCTGGTGGAACCCCCTCATCTTCGGCGGCTACCCGCAAATCGCGGACCCCCAGGCCATGCTGTTCTCTCCGCTGCTGATGGCCTGGATGCTGCTGCGCACGGATCCGGGCACGACCTGGTTCGTATGGGCCGCGCTCTTGCACGTGCTGATGGGTGGCGGTGCGTTCCTGGCGCTCATGCGCCGGTTCGGCAGTACGGATTTTGGCGCCACACTGGGTGCCATTGTCTTCATGGCGGGCGGCGTCGCCGCATCGCGCATTCAGTACGTACCGATCGTTCTGGCTTACAGTTTCCTCCCCGTGACGCTGCTGGCACTGCGTTGGTTTCTCGACCGGCCAGCCGTGTGGCGAGGTGCCATCGCGGGTCTCGCCGCTGGCGCCATTCTCGTTGAGCCGGTGCAACTGACCTACCTGATCGGGCTGATGCTCGTCCCCTATGCCGCCTGGGTAGTGGCGGCTCGCTGGCCGTCCTGGACGCCACAGCTGCGTTATCGTGTCATCGCTGGTGCCGTCCTCGGCGGTGGTATCGCGACCGCGATGGCGCTGCCTCAGCTGCTCCTGAGTTATGCCTTTGTGGCGGTATCCAATCGCCCTCAGCTTCCACTCGAATCGGCGACGTCGATGTCCGTCGACTGGCGCACCTTCCTCACCCTGTTCGACCCGAACGCGCTACAAAGCCTGCGTGGAAAGTACACCGGCGCGGTCGACCCCATTGAGACCTTCCTCTACATCGGCGCCCTTCCGTCGCTGCTGTTCTGCATGGGCCTGAGAAAGGCATGGGCCGTCCCCATACAACGACGTCACCTCATTTTCTTCGGGGCAACGTCGATTGCCGCGATCGTCTACATGGTGGGTGGCCATACGCCGATTTACGGCTGGCTTTACCACACGTTGCCAGGAATAAAACAGTTCCGACGGCCTTCGGACTCGGCATACCTGCTGAACCTTGCACTTGCCGCTGCCGTCGCGTTCGGGGCCTCGCACGTCGACCTCGCTGATCGCCGACGGATGACCTGGCTGCTGGCGGCGGCGACCTGCTGGCTCCTCCTCGCCAGCCTCGCCATGCGCGGGACGGGCGAGGGCTGGCAGGCCGCCAGCATCGTCGCGCCGATGGCTGCGGCCGCGGCGCTATGGCATGCACGCCGCTCGACGAATACCCGGCACGTGGCGATCGCCCTCCTGGCGGTAGTCGTCGTCGACTACCGCTGCTTCAACCTCAATGGCGAGTTCAACCAGCGCGGCGATGCGGGAAAGAAGTTCAGGGAGAACGCGGCGGTGACCTTCCTCGCGACGCGACTGCGCGACATCCCACCGGGTGAGTTGCCACCCCGTATCGAAGCCACCGACCTCGGCGCGGGATGGAAGAATCTCGTCGTCCTACGCGATCTGCCGGCGACACACGGTTACGGGCCGCTGCGCTGGGTGATCTTCGACCGCTTGTACGGCGCGTATTCGGACGGGGACGGTCCGCGCCCGACCACGGTCTACAATCCGGATCCTTCCGGCGCCATGAACCGTATGCTCGGCGTGGCCTACGTCGCGCTGCCCGCGGGGACATCCACACTTTCCTGGCAACACCCTCCGGTGTTGCCAGCGTCACGGGTCTACGCGGACGACAAAACGGAGATCATCCGCACGACATCGTCACCCAGCGTTGTCGCGCCCACCGAGGCTATCGTGCTGCCCCTGGGATCGCTGCCCTCGCCTGCGGAGTTTGCCTCCGCCGACTTTGGTCACACTGTCTTTCTTACCCCGCGCGATCAGGCGGACGCTGACCTGGTCACGCAGGACGCCGCGACCTGCACGGGCCAGCTCACGATACGGGCATCGCAGGCAACCAACATCCGCACGGACATCAAGACCTCCGGTTCGGCGCCAGGGTGGCTGGTGATGTCGGGTCAGGATTTCCCCGGCTGGGTGACACGTATCGACGGGCAAGAGGTGCCGCACCACCGGGCGAATGGGCTGGTGCGCGCCGTCTGCGTCCCGGCGGGTGAGCACACGGTTACGTTCACTTATCAGCCGTCGCGCATGGTCAGCGAGGTGCTGGGGCGACCCACCGCGTGGCGGTGAAGGTAAGTGGTTCGCTCGACAGGGGCTAGTCGAACAGATGGTCGTTGTGTTGCGCGGCCAGTTCGAACTTCATGCGCTTCAGCCAAGGCTTAAGACGCTTGATGTCGTCGAACACACGCATATCGCGTTCGGCCAGTTTGACGTGCTCGCGCAAGCTTGTGATTTGAGCAGTGAAGACGCGTTTGACGTTCTTCGGCGTTACGGACGACATCGGATTCATTCGGCTTTTCATCAGATAGCTGAGTTGAATCTCACCGAGCTCTGTATCGAGATCGCTCAGCTGCTGTTTCAGGATCGCGTTCCAGCGCTTGAGCTTTTCCTCGCCGACATTTTCCAGGGCCGCCTGGTCAATGTGCTCCAGCTCCAGCTGGATTTCGAGCAGATCGAGCAGGCTCCGGCTGGCGTAGGCCGTGTTCACCCGTTTCATCAGGGCAACCTTCCGTTCGCGCTCGACAGGATCACTCTCGCGATCGGGATGCAGCACGCTTGCCAGTTTTCGGTAGACCTCGCGAATCGATAGATGGATTTCCGCCTGCTCGGCGCGCGCACGCTCTTCGGCCGCTTCCTGCTTTGGCGTCTTCTTGCGCTTCGCGTGATACGCCGCCCTCTCTGCCCGCGCTTGCTCGTCTCGCTTGTCGAGTTGCTCCTGCACATGCCGGAGAATGTCGTCGGGCGAACTGAGATCGACATCGTCGCCGATGTCGATATCGAACGTGGCCTTCAGGTCATTCCGCAGGTCCTCCATGGCCTCAGCTTCGACGTCAGCATCCGGCGCCTTGTAGCGCTCGTAAATCTCAGCGAGCGAAGGATCGTCGACGGACGGAAGAATGAGCTCCGCGAAGTAACAGATCAGATCGGCGACCGTCTGACGCTCGCCTTTGGTAAGCGCCTTCTCGCCATACGATCCGTCGAGGCGCTGCACCATCTGAATACGCACCGTGTCGAACTCAGCCTTGAGGGGTTCGAACTCATCGTTGTATCGCCGCTGGAATTCGGGACCGAACGCCTCCCATTCGGCCAACGAAGCCCGGCGCTTCTCAATTCTGGCGATCAGCGCGTTGAACGCTTTCTGGCCTTTTGAAAGGAGCCGGTCGGCGCCAGCGCCAGTCGCGCCGATGGGGTTGAGCGTTTTCTTCACGATGAAGCGATTCCGGGAGCACGAGATGATGCGCCGGATATGTTAAGGCATGAGGTCGTTTTCGCTGTCGCGTTGGTCCAGCCGGTGGAAGTGGCGCGGCTGCATCCGCTCCCTACCGGAACCGAGACGCTTGCACTTATTGATATTTACATCAATAATCTGGCTTAACTAGCCAATACTTGACGTATTTATCAAATGCAAACTCTGGCTGAACTCGGCGAGGCTGTTGCCACCAGGCGCAAAGCGCTTGGCTTAAAGCAGGCCATGGTCGCTGAAAGCGCAGGAATCACCCCAGAGTCGCTATCGCGTTTCGAGCGCGGGAGATCGGCGGAATTTGGCTCGCGCAAGCTGCTAGCGGTGCTGGCCGTCATCGGCATGGAACTGCACTTCATCGAAGAGGGTGCATCCGGCTCATTGGATGAACTTCGCAAGGAGCGGGGAGGCACATGAAGCTGTCGGTCTACGTGCTGGGGCGCGACGTGGCTACGCTGGAGTCGGTGGGCGATTTCCGCAGCGTGCTCACTTACAACGCGAGAACGGCACCCAACGATTTCGTCTCGCTAACAATGGGCGTACGCACCGAGTCCTGGGGTTGGGACGATACGCTACCTCCGGTTCTACAGATGAACCTCCCCGAGGGCTATCTTCTCCAGGTGCTGCAAGAAAAGTTCGGGCCGCACGTCGGCGCCAGTCCGTCAGCCCTGCTTTCCGTCGTAGGTCGCAACATGGTGGGGCGTCTGCAAGTCGCAGCGCCTGGCGCCAGGTTGGATGAACCGACCGAGCCTATCGAAGTTTCCGCGCTGCTAAAGGGTGACAATTCCGAAGAAGCGTTCGCCGAACTGGTCCGCCAGCACGCGACCAGCGGTGTGTCGGGCGTCGTGCCCAAATTCCTGGACGCTCAGGACGAGCGCATAGCATTGGGGCCGCACCATAAGGCAACGCTGCTAACGCGCCGGCACATCATTAAAGGCTCTTCGCGCTTATTACCCTTTGCAGCTTTGAACGAACACCTGTGCATGCGGGTCGCCGCTAAGGTCTCACCGGCCGCAAAAACCGAAGTCTCCCAGGATGGACAGGCACTGGTGGTGCACCGTTTTGACGTGGACGAGCATGGCCAGCCGCGGTGGGGAATGGAGGATTTCTGCGCACTGCTCGGCATGCGCCCGTCAGCGAAATACGACGCCACTTGGGAGCGTGTCGCGAAGGCGGTGCGAGATCATGTCCCGGGCACGTTGCGAATCAATACCTTTCGCCAACTGGCGACCACGCTGCTGCTCACTTATGCATTAAGAAACGCCGACTGTCATTCCAAGAACATCGCTCTTCTCTACACCTCGCGAACCGATGTCCACCTGGCACCTGTGTACGACATGCTAACCACCAGCGTCTATGCCGGATACCGGCACAACCCTCCAGCCATCTCGTTCATGGGAAAGAAAACGTGGGCGCCTGGCAAGAACTTGCAGACATTCATTGCGAACACCTTCGGAATTTCAGCGAAAGAGCAGTTGGAGATTGTCGAAGGCATCGGCCAGGCGGTTTGCGAGGTGGCACCGGCGGTACGCGTCGCCATGGAGGAACACCCGGCTTTCAGGGACATTGGAAAGCGCATGCTCCTTGCGTGGGATGAAGGCATCAACGGGCTACGCAACAAGAAGACATATGCACTGGGCGCAGCTCCGTTAGGAGATGCCTTCGCTGGATTCTCCGACCCACCGAAACTGGAAGACGCAAAAATCAAGATCGGGCGTTCGGAGCTTCTAGGACGTCAAAAATGATCGAGTCGTTGCTGGAGACGATTCCCACCCAACCACCGTTGCGCCCGCCGTATCCATCCAGCAGCCAGATCCGGATCCCACACAAAAGTCGCCACACTCTCTGGCGGCATCGGGTATTCGAATCGATTCTTCCCGTCGACGACCGAGACGCGTCGAATCTCCTTGTTGAGATTCACCATCACCAAAGCGATCGATCCGTCGGAGTCGTTCTGAAATGCGACGTTCGCAACACCATTGTCGTTGACGTCGGTATCCGTGGAGTTCACCCGGAATGCTCCCGGCTCGACGAAGCGGCTGAAGTGCGCCAGCGCGTAGTACTCATCGTTGCGGGTCACTTCGCCCGTTTCCGAGTCGATCGTGATGACGCCTTTGCAGCGCGAGCACCCACCAAAGTGGGGACCGTGATTCTCGTCCAGTGCAAGGTTCCAGTAGACCACGCCACGCGCCCACTGCCTTATTCCCGTGACGAGCAGGTTTCGTGAGAACCAGAGCAACTCGCCGTTGACGGACAAGGGCCACTCACCGCCGGTGCACTCCGTTATGTACGCGTCCTTGTCGGGATGCGCGCGATGCACACGGCCCTGCTCATGCTGGCTGCCGCCATAGCAATGCCACGCGACGCCATCGATGTAGCGCGCGGCGTCGGGATCGGCCAGCACGGCCAACGGTTCTTCGACAGGGGTCCAGTTGTGGTCCCATTCCAGGATGCTGGTCTTCGGTTTGCGACTGGCCAGTTTCGGGCCGAGATATTGCGAGACCAGTCGCGCTCGCGTCTTGGCACCCATGGTCATGCCCGGATAGCTGATCGGCGCGTAGGCGGGTTCGTTCTGCAAGGTCAGGGCAAAAATCGGAATGCCCTGCTTCGCGTAAGCGTCTAGGTACTTGACGAGATAGTCGGCGTACGTGCTCTCGAACTGCTCTTCCAGTTCCCCGCCCAGCAGATTCTGGGTGGTTCTCATCCATGCGGGTGCGCCCCAGGGCGATGCGATGGTGAGCATCCCGGGATTGATGGAGAGGACTTCCCGCATCACAGGCACGACGTCCTGCAGGTTGGGCGCGATGTTGAAGTGCTTGAGCTGCGGGTCGGTCTGGCCGAAGGGAATATCGTCCAGCGTATAGACGTTCAACGAGAAGTCCGACGAGCCGATGGTCAGGCGCATCATGTTGAAGTTGAGGTTGGGCGGCGGGCCATATAGCTCGCGCAGAATGTCGTCGCGCTGCTGCGCGCTCATGCGGGTGTGGAGGAGCCATGCCGAGGAGTCCGTCATCGCCGCGCCAAAACCGGTGATGGTCTGGTACCGGGTCTTTGTATCGATGACGATATCGGCGCTCGCCGCATCTTGGGCGCTCACCTCGATATCGGGTTGACGCGCCAGCTTCAATTGGTGATCTGCCGTGCTCAGCCAAACGTCGACGGCGGGCATGATCTGACGGACCGGGGGCGCCGCTTTGGCAGCCGCCACGATGGGCGCTACGAAGCGCGGCACATAAAGGGCAACCAGGCTGAGCAGGGAGATCAAACCGATGGAAGCGGCGACTGCCCAGCGAGGACCCACCTCTCGCTCATCCATGGCGCCCGGACATCCTGTCGCTCACGTTGCAGCTCACCTGGATCACTACGCTTTCCACTTTTCGCCTCGATTCAGCATAGCGAACCTGCCGCGGGGCCGATAGACCAAGCCGATGCAGCGCTCAGTCGGCCGCGGAAAAATGCGCCATCTGGTCCACCCCTGCGCCCGAGAGCATCAGGCGCGAAAACGAAGAAGACTTCGCAGCTTCCTGCGTGAAGACCGACGATGGATGCTGGCCGCCGGCACCGCCGGCAAGGGAAGATATCGACACACGGCTCGGTCAGGCGGGTCGATTCGGTATTACGATCTCCCCCCGGGCAAGGGATCGTCCGAATGAGGAAAAATCAAGAGCATGACGACGCGCACCACCCTATGGATCGTGGCCCTGATGCTCTCAGGGCTGCTAGGTAGCGCCGTCACGCTGCGCTGGCGGGCCAGCCATACGCCGCCCATCGTCCTGGTAAAGCTCGACGGCGCGGCGAAGCGTCCCGTGTCGGGTCGCTTGCTGGTCTTTGCGACCCTGGCCAAGAACGCAAAGGCCCAGGCCAAGGGCGGCAAGGTGACCCAGGTGGACGCGGATCCCTGGCATCCCACGCGGACGGCCGTGGCGGCGCGTGAGATCGTCAGGCTGGCGCCGGAGCAGACCACGGAGATCGACACGGACGCGGTTGCCTTCCCTACCCGCTTCTCGGAACTACCGGCGGGCGAGTATCTGCTGCAGGCCGTGCTGGACCAGGATCACAACTACAACTACAGCGGACGCGACACCGGCGATCTGGTCAGTCCGATCATCAGCGTGCGCCTGCCCCTTGTCGTTTCTCCGACCCTCGCACTGGTGCAGGTGCAGGCCGATCCCGATCCCTGGCAGCTGGACTGGGAGACGCCGGAAATACGCGCCGATGCGCCCGAGGCCCGACGAAGCACCCAACCGCTCGATGTGACAAGCCGGCTGCTTTCGAACTTCTCGGGACGCCCGACGCACATGCGCGGATGGGTACTCCTGCCGCCCGGCTACAACAGCGGCGCCCGCACACGGTATCCCACGGTGTATTTCACCCATGCTTACGGCGGAGACAAGAACAGCCTTGTCGACGATGTCGTCACGGTGCATCTCGCCACGAGCAAGGGCGAGATGCCGCCGATGATCTGGGTGTTCCTCGACCAATCGGGCACCACCGGCACGAACGAGTTCGCCAACTCGGTGAACAATGGCCCTTGGGGAGACGCCCTCACGAAGGAGCTCATCCCTGAGCTCGAGGCGAAATTCCGCATGGATGCCAAGCCCTCCGGCCGCCTTCTCACCGGGCACTCATCGGGTGGCTGGGCAACGCTGTGGCTGCAGACGCAGTATCCGAAAATCTTCGGTGGCACGTGGTCGACCTCGCCCGATCCGGTCGACTTCCATGACTTCTCCGGCGTGGATATCTACACACGCAACGCGAACTTCTATCGAAGGCCGGACGGCATGCTCTGGCCCATCAGCCGCGTTCACTTTCACGGGGAGGGGTCCTTCGCCGATGCCGCGCAGCTGGAACGCGTCCTGGGTCCCTACGGCGGACAAGTGTCATCTTACGAGTGGGTGTTCTCGCCGAGGAATGTCGACGGAACACCGATGCTTCTGTTCGATCGCTACTCAGGCCAGATCGACCCCCAGGTCCAGGCCTACTGGATCGAGCACTACGATATTGCGCGATACATTCGCCTGAACTGGCCGACACTGAAGCCGGACCTCGATGGCAAGATCCACATCGTCGTGGGTACGGAAGACAGCTGGTATCTGGACGGCGCCGTGCACAAGCTCAAGGCCGTGCTCGACGGGCTGCATGCCAGGTCGGATATTCGTTTCCTGCCCAACAAGGCGCACATGGACCTTTATGCCAAGGGGGACGATCCGAATGCCTTGCTCAAGGAGATGAGCCAGCAGATGTACGTGGTCGCGCGAGGGACGGCGTCGACGGCACCGGAGACTCCGTCCGACGACCGATGACCGGCGCCGTGGCGATCACTCGCGACGCGAGCGCGCCTTGGCCCGGGGCCGCTTACCGATGGTGGCGGCCTGCGGAACATCCCTGGGCATCGCGGCGGCGCCATGACCGAGCTGCTCCAGCGATGAGAGATCGTCGACATAGGACACGAAGTGCTGGAGATAGCCCGGCGAGAGATCGCGCATGAGCGCGATCGAGCGATGGACCAAGGCACTCGAGTTGAGCGGACCCGCGTTCTCCGGTGCGTGTTCGAGAGACTGACGCAGCTGGCTCTCGGTGCGCATGCGCGACCAGAGCTTCTGGAACTGATCGAGCGCCGCCAGCTCGGGATACGACGACGACGAGCGGGCGACGATTTCGTCGGCGAGACGTCCGAGCGGCCCACGATCAGGGCGCATGGGGCGTCACGTTGGTGGACGACGGCTTCGGAATCGGCGCGATCTCCACGCGGCGGTTCTTCGCGCGGCCTTCGTCGCTATCGTTCGCACTCACCGGCTGCTCCGAACCGAAGGCGGCCGCGAAAACCGATGGCGCCGGCACGCCATCCGCGATCAGTGCGCGCGTGACCGTGAGGGCACGCTGCGCCGAGAGTTCCCAGTTATCGGTGAAATGACGGTTGCTGTCGTGCACCTGCTGGTCGTCGGTGAAGCCGCTGACCATCAGGACCTCATCGCGCGTCGTGAGGTAGTTCGACAACGGGCCGGCAAGGCTCTTCAATACCTCGCGGCCTTCCGGCTGCAATTGATCGGAATTGAGCGCGAACAACACACTGCCACGAATGCCGATGCGCCCGTTGACCAGCGTGACGCGCCCGGCCGCCAGTGGCGCGGCCAGCGCCTGTTCCAGCGTCATGCGACGCTGCGCTTCGGCCTGTCGCTGCTTCACCTCTTCGTCCAGCCGATGCGACAGCTGCAGCTGCACGCCGATCACGCCGACGAGGATGAGCACGAAAGCGCCCAGCAGTACCGACATCAGGTCGCCAAAGGCGGCCCAGATCGGCGCGACCGATTCGCCTTCGAACTCGATATCGTCGCTCATGCCGTTTCCGTCCCGACGGAGGCGCGCTGGCGAGCGAGTTGCTGCATTTCTTCGATGATCTGCTTCTGCGAGAGCATGCTGAGGTCAACGACTTCGCGCGCCTGGGCCACGTAGTACGCCAGCTGCTCGTCGCTACGCGCGAGCGAGTTGTCCAACGCGGTGGCGATGACGGCAAGGCGCTCCATGAGCGCCTCGTTGGATTGGCCGAACAACTGCACGCCGCTACTGAAGGCCTCGCCGAGGCTTGCCACATCGGTCGCGCTGCCCGCGATCTGCGTTCCCACGACCTCGAGCTTGCCGGTCTCGGCTTCGATGTGGTCGGTGAATCGCGTGCTGACGCGCTCCAGCAAATCCGCCGACGTGGTGACCAGTGCGTCCACGGCCACGCGCTGCTCGGTGGAGGCGTGATTCACCGCCTCAAGCAGGGTTTCCAGCGTGGCGAGCAGGCGGCTGCGCTCCTCGAGCATAGCGGTGTCGCGGACCATGCTGTCAGAAAGCTTCTGGCGCAACTCGGCGACGATGTCGGCCGCGGCCTTGGGTGCTTCCGATGCGGCGTCGACGAGGCGGGAGATCTCGGCGATGGTTTCGTTCGCGTGCGCCTGGGTCTGCGTGGCGATGTCGCCTGCCGTGCGCGCCAGCGTGTCGCAGATGTCCTGCTGACGAGCGGCGACGCTCTCTCCGGCCTGCTCCCAGTGCGCGTCGAGTGCGGCGACCATCGCGGCGAGCGAGTCGGCCCAGGTCGTGAGGCGCTCGGCGTCACCGGCCTGCAGTTTCGCCTGCAGATCTTCGTGCGAAGCCTGCACGACGCTGACCAACGACGACGCGTGTTTCTCGAATGCGGCCGATGCGGCGACGAGGGCCTGCTCATTGCGTGCGGCGAGCTCTTCGTGTGCGGTGCCCTGCTTTGCCAGCGCCTCGCTCCACGCGCCCGCGACCTGGCCGGCCGTCGTATCCAGGCGTATGGTGACGCCGTCGAGCAGGCTGATCGAGCGCTGCTCGAAGGTCTCGGCAAAGCGTTGCTGCGAGGCGCGCAGATCCCGCGCCAGCGTTTCGTTCGACTGCTGCTGCCCGGTGACAGCGTCCGTCCAGATATCCGCGACGGCGGCCGTGCTCGAGGCGAACGCGCTGGAAAGGCCTTCGAGCTGCTGCTGCACGGCCTGGGTGACGGTGTCATGCAGCGACGCCGTTTCCCGTGCGAGGCCGGCCATCGTGGATTCCATGACCGGCTGAAACGCTGCGCTCGCGGCGCGTGCGCTCTCGGTCACACTGTCCTTGAGCGACTGTTCCACTGACAACGCGAGCTTCGCGTAGATCTCGCCCGTCGATACATGGAATGCTTCCTGGGCGGCACGCTGCCGCTCGCTCGCATGCTGGCTGTGTTGCTCGATGCCGGCCATCATCGTCTGCAGGCGATCGATCAGTGTCGGCATCACCTCGGTCTGCTGTTGCAGGAGCTTGAATGCTTCCTCGCGCTGATGGGTCTGCGAGTAAATGCGCAGCGTGGTCGCGATCTTTACGTCCAGCAGTTGCACGGTTTCCAGTCGCTCGCGGCGGCAAAGCGCGGACAGCAGCCCCAACATCGCCGAGGTAGCGACACCGGCGATGGAGGTGCCAAACGCAAAGCCGAGTCCCTTCACGGGAGCGGCGAGCGATCCACGAATCGCCTGGAGATCGGTAGCGCTTTCCAGCGCCAGGCCGGTACCGCGGAGCGTGGCCATCATGCCCAACAGTGTGCCGAGCATGCCCAGCAGCACCAGCAAGCCGACCAGGTACGGCGTAAGCGACGGCGCAGGCAATGCCACGCGCTCACCTTCGACACGCAAGCGGACGGCATGGCGCAGGCTCGGGTGCAGGCGATCGAGAAAGCTGCCCAGGCTAGAAGGCGTGGCAGACAGATCGGCGACAGCATGCTGTAGCGTGCCTGTTGCCTGGCGATAACGATGCAGTTCAAGCGCACCCGCGATGTAGCAGGCGCCGATCAGCAGCGCGACGGCGGCACCCAGCGGGTTCGAGCCCACGTAGCCGACGCCGATCCAGCACACGGCGACGAGGCCGACGACGAACACTGCAAGGTTGAGAAAATTTCTGAACATGACTTTCCAGTTAGCTGGCACGAAGGGCTGCGAGCAAGCCTTCGACCGGTTGAAAACGAACGTCCAGTTCGGCGAGCAGTACGCTCTGCATGTCTTTGCGGAACACGTCCAGCCACAAGGCTGACGCGTCGGCGGGTGTGCCCTGGGTGCGCTGGCGCAGGCCATCGAAGTACTCGCCCAGGAGCGTGGGCACCTTACCCAGGAGGGATTGCTCGCGAGGGCTCAGCGCCAGCTCCATCACCGCGTCCACCTCCGCGAGCCGGGCCCTCTCGGGCGACCCCTGCGCGAGCATGTCGCGCAGGTTGCCCCTGAGGCTGCCCGTGGTCGCCTGGATCTTCCTTTGCAGGGCGATATAGCGCTGACGAAGCGGCGCGTAGTCGTTAGCGGCATCCAGGTTCGGCATGCCAAGGGCCTCCCGCTGCGCCGAGGTCAGGAAGGCGCGGTCGGTGTTGATGGCATGGACCAGCGCATCGTGCGAGCGCAGGCATTCGTCTTCCGCCGCCTGCCCGAAGGCCGGCACGTCATCGTCCGGTGCCGAAGGGTTGCCATCGAGCGCCGTCGACAAGGCGACCGCCTGCTTCCAGTCGAGCCAGTGGCTCAGCCGGTCCGGAAGGGAAGCACCGGATTGTGGGGCGTCGACGTCGGTGAGGCGGGTCAGCAGGCGAATGAACGCCGGGCCCCGGACCGTCGACCGTTGAGGTGCTGCTTGCACGCTTTGACCGGCTAAAAGACGACCATTTTACACGCGAACGCAGGCAAGGCCGTTGCACGTCGATGGCCGCCGGGTCTCAGATGCCGCGGGAATATCAGTGCGCCTGAGAATGGGGTGGCCGGCGCTCAGGCGCCCGTCGGGCGGGGGTTGGCCGGCTGGGCCCCGTGACCTTCACGAGGACGCATCGCCACACGGACGAGATAGATCACGATGAGCACGTTGGCCACCAGGATGGCCAGCTTCAGCCAGCTGAAACGCTCGAAGCATTCGTAGATCTCGACCGGAACGAGCGAGCCGGTGGCAATGACGGTAAACCACTCCGCCCAGTACTTCCGCAGCCACAGGCCGATCCCCTCGGTGGCAAAGATCGCCGCGTACACCAACGCCACGATGCCGACAGCGACGAACTTGGCTGGGCCCATGCCCTCGAGCAGGTGCACCAGGCTCCAGCGCATGCCGTTGCTTTCGGTCAATTGCAGGTGTTCCAGCCACTGCACGAGGTGCTGGAAGCTCTCCTGCTCATCCAGGCGGAACGCCGCGATGGCGATGAAAATCAGCCCGATGGTCTTGACCGCCTTGTAGACCGCAATGATGCGGAGGCCGGCGGGGTAGTGGGGCGTCGCTTCCGGATCGGTCGATGTGCTGTCAGGGGCCATGCTGCCGATCTTAGTAGACAAGGAGGTGCATTCGGTACAAGCCGCGGCCGGGTCCCAGACATAGCCTCGACACGGGCCGGACTAGCTTGCAGCGTCCGCCCGCGAGCGAACTTCATCCCTCCCATCGAGACAGCCGCCCATGAGCTACCGTCCCGTACCGCGTCGCTCCGTCCTGGCCAACGCCATCTACGGCCTCCTCAATCCCATTCCCTTCGGCTTCTTCGTCGCCGCGCTGATCTTCGATGTCGTCTACAGCCGTAGCGGCGAGATCCTCTGGATGAAGGCCGCCGCGTGGCTCATCGCCATCGGCCTGGTGTTCGCCATCATCCCGCGCGTGGTCAACCTCGTGCAGGTGTGGATCACCTCCCGGCGCAGCACGGTCGCCGCCGAACGGCTGGATTTCTGGCTGAACCTGCTGGCCATCATCGTTGCCGTCATCAATGCCTTCGTGCACAGCCGCGACGCGTATGCGGTGATGCCCGCAGGCGTCTGGCTTTCCGCCCTGACGGTCCTGCTCCTGGCCATTTCGCACATCGTCATTGCCGTGCAGCCGACCGCTCCTGGGAGCCTCGTCCATGAATAAGACCCTTTATCGCAGCGTGCTGGCCATCGCCTGCGTGGCCGTCCTTGCCGGCTGTGACGAGAAAGCGTCGTTGCAGCCCGACCAGCAGTCGGGCGACAACCCGCCCCTGCCCAAGGCGCAGAGCTTCCTCGTGCCGCCCATGCAGGTGCCCGACAAGGCAGGCTGGAAACAGGGCCAGACCCCGACGGTCGCGCCCGGCCTGAAGATCGAAGCCATGGCCGCCGGCCTGATGCACCCGCGCCAGCTTTATGTGCTGCCCAACGACGACGTGCTCGTCGTGGAGTCCAACGGTCCGGGCACGGAACCGCTGACCACACCCAAGCAGCTCTTCGCCGGCATGGTGAAGAACCAGTCGGGCAAGGGGGGCAAGGGCGGCAATCGCATCACCCTGCTGCGCAAGAACGCGAGCGGTGGATGGGACAAGCACATCTTCATCGAGAACCTGAATTCGCCCTTCGGCCTGCAGCTGATTGGCGACACGCTCTATGTCGCCAACACCGATGGCATCGTGAAGTTTCCTTATGTGACCGGGGAAACCGAGATCAAGACGCCCGGCGTCGGTTTCACGGACCTGCCGAACACCATCAACCACCACTGGACCAAGTCGCTCCTGGCCAGCCCGGATGGCACCAAGCTCTACGTGGGCGTGGGCTCCAACAGCAACATCACCGAGAACGGCCTTGCCGTGGAATACCGCCGCGCGGACATCCTCGAAGTGGATGTCGCGACGGGCGCGAGCCGCATCTATGCGTCGGGGCTGCGCAATCCGACCGGACTGCAATGGGAGCCCTCCACCGGCAAGCTCTGGGCCATTGTGAACGAGCGCGACGAGATCGGCGCCGACCTCGTGCCGGACTACATGACCTCGGTACAGGAAGGCGCGTTCTACGGCTGGCCCTATAGCTACTACGGCCAGAACGTGGACAGCCGCGTCAAACCGCAGCGCCCCGACATGGTCGCCAAGGCGATCAAGCCCGACTATGCGATCGGCTCGCATGTCGCGCCACTGGGCCTGCTGATGTCGGCCAGCAACGGGCTCCCGGCGAACTACCAGGGCGGCGCCTTCATCGGCGAACACGGCAGCTGGGATCGCTCACCGCTGAGCGGTTACGAGGTGGTCTTCGTGGCGTTCAAGGACGGCACGCCGGTCGGCAAACCCGTGTCCGTGGTCAGCGGCTTCTACTCCAAGGATGAGAAGCAACTCTTCGGCGCCCCCGTGGGCCTGGTGCAGGACAAGGAAGGGGCGATCCTGGTCGCGGACGATGTCGGCGATACGGTCTGGCGCGTGACGGCGGCCGCCGCGAAATAGGCGGTACAGGCCGTTGTAGGAGCCGATTCATCGGCGATAAGGCCGCGCTACGTAGCCGTGCCTTATCGCCGATGAATCGGCTCCTACAAAGAGCTGACGTTTACTCTCTCTGCGGGAGCCGCTTCAGCGGCGATAGCCGGGTTGCCCCGAACCCCATCGCCGGCAAAGCCGGCTCCCACAAAACTCAGGCTGTTACCTGGCGTTCTTTTTCTTTTCGTCCTTGATGGCTTTCTTTTCTTTCATCGTCTTTTCCGGCTTTTTCTTGTCGCTCTTCTTTGAATCCAGGCCCTTGCTCATATCGCCTCCTCAGTCAGGGTTACCACGCGTGTCGCGCGCCTGACGCAAGATTACGCCAATCCGCGGTATCGCAGCGCGTCGACGAAGAGCGTAAGTGCTGACGACATGTGCCGACGATTGGGGTAATAGAGGTGGTAACCCGGGAACGGGGCACACCAGTCCTCCAGCACGGCAATCAACTCTCCGGCCTCGATGTGTGACCGGGCCATATCTTCCGGTACCCAGGCCAGTCCCAGGCCGTCCCGCGCCGCCCGCAGGATGTGCGCCGTGCTGTTGAGGGTCAATTGGCCTTCGACGCGAACCTTGATCTCGCGGCCCTCCTTCTCGAACTCCCAGGGGAACAAGGTGCCGTAGGTGGGCAGACGGATGTTGATGCAGTTATGCGCGGTGAGGTCTTGCGGCACGGTCGGCCGGGAACGTCGTTCGAAATACGACGGCGCGGCGACCACCACCATCCGGAAGTCCGGACCGACGCGTACCGCGATCATGCCGTTGCCGACCTGCTCGCCCAGACGGATACCGAAGTCGTAGCGTTCGGCGACGATGTCGACCAGTTCGTTGTTGGCGGATACCTCGACCTGGATATCCGGGTAGCGCGGCAGGAAGGTCGCCAGCATCGGTTCGAGCACGGCTTCCACGGCGTGTACCGAGGTGCTGATGCGGATTGCCCCGGCCGGTTTCTCGCGGAACGAACTCAAACCCGTCAGCTCCGCCTCGATGTCATCGAACATCGGGCCGATGCTGGTGACCAGCCGTTGCCCTGCTTCCGTCGTCGATACGCTGCGCGTGGTGCGGGCGAGCAGGCGCACGCCGAGGCGGCCCTCGAGTTTGCGGATGGTGTGGCTAAGCGCCGACTGGGTGGTGTCCAGTTTCGCGGCCGCGCGGGTGAAGCTGCCTTCCCGGGCAACGGCAAGGAAAGCGACGAGGTCGTGGAGATCCTTGCGCATGACACGTGAAACCCACTCATGAATGGCGCAGGGATTTTAGCATCCGGAACACCTGTGCCGGGCTACAGCGAGGAATCGCCCCATTCCGGCACCCCCCTGGGGCTCGATTCATGAATTCTGGCTATGAGACCAAGCCGGTTTAACCGGCTATTCGCGTGAGCACCGGGCCCCTAGATTGGTCAGCTCACAGAGGACACGACATGCAGACACGCAAACTCGGATCGACCGGCCTCGAAGTTTCCGCCATCGGCCTCGGCTGCATGGGACTGAGCTTCGGCTACGGCCCCGCCACCGAACGCGAACCGGCCATCGCCCTGATCCGGGCGGCGGTCGAGCGCGGGGTAACCTTCTTCGATACGGCCGAGGTCTACGGCCCGTTCACCAACGAGGAAGTCGTTGGCGAGGCACTCGCCCCCTTCCGCGACAAGGTAGTGATCGCCACCAAGTTCGGCTTCGACGTTGGCGGCGTGCCAGGCGCACTCAATAGTCGCCCCGAACACATCAGGGCCGTTGCCGAGGCCTCGTTGAAGCGCCTGCGCACCGATGTGATCGACCTGTTCTACCAGCATCGCGTCGACCCGTCCGTACCCATCGAAGAGGTGGCCGGCGCGGTCAAGGACCTGATCGCCGAAGGCAAGGTGAAGCACTTCGGCCTGTCGGAAGCGGGCGTACAGACCATCCGCCGCGCTCACGCCGTGCAGCCTGTGGCGGCCCTGCAGAGCGAATACTCGCTGTTCTGGCGGGAGCCGGAAGCCGAAGTGATGCCGACCCTGGAAGAACTCGGCATCGGCTTCGTTCCTTTCAGCCCGCTGGGCAAGGGCTTTCTTACCGGCAAGATCGACGCCGATACGAGCTTCGACAGCAAGGACTTCCGAAACAGCGTGCCGCGTTTCTCTGCGGAGTCGCGCAAGGCGAATCAGGCACTCGTCGATCTGCTGGGTAGCATCGCAAACGCGAAGCACGTCACGCCGGCACAGATCGCGCTCGCCTGGCTGCTGCACCAGAAGCCATGGATCGCGCCGATTCCGGGCACGACCAAGCTGCATCGACTGGAAGAGAACCTCGGTGCGGCCGACCTCGCACTCAGCGACGAGGATCTGCGCGACATCCACGACTCGGTCTCGAAGATTCCGCTGCAGGGAGAGCGTTATCCGGCCCACCTGCAGGCGCTCGTCGGCCGCTGAGTTCTACCGCACTGCAGCTTGAGCGGTTCGGCCACCCGGCTACACTCGGGAGATCACAGGTGTCCTGTCGTCGCTTACGCGGCGCGCAGGGTGAAACGGGAAGCCGGTGCGGATCGCGAGATCCTATTCCGGCGCTGCCCCCGCAACGGTAAGCGAGAACACCCGACGAGAGACCACTGCGCTAGCGCGGGAAGGTGTCGGGGTGGTGCGGTACGCATCGCTCGCAAGCCCGGAGACCGGCCTGTGCAGGCGCCTTAGGGTGCCTCCTCGGGTGTTGCGGCGGGCAACCGGACGGGCTGATACGGCGCGGCCACCCGCTGCTCCGGGTCCTCTTGTCTGCTCCGCAGCACCCATTTCGCGGGTGAGCGTACGGAGCAGGACCATGAACAAGCTGGACTCAGTTGCGGCCGATGTCGCGACCGTAAAGTTGCTGATCGACGGCGTCTTCGTCGAATCCCGAACCACCGAATGGCGCGATGTCGTCAATCCCGCCTCACAGGCCATCCTCGCGCGCGTGCCATTCGCCACGGCTGACGAGGTGAACGCTGCCGTTGCCGCCGCCACGCAAGCGTTCAAGACCTGGCGCAAGACGCCCATCGGCGTACGCGCGCGTATCTTCCTCAAGTACCAGCAACTGATTCGCGAGCACATGGGCGAGCTGGCCGCCCTGCTCAGCGCCGAACAGGGCAAGACCCTTCCCGACGCGGAAGGCGACGTGTTCCGCGGCCTCGAAGTGGTCGAGCACGCGGCCGCCATCGGCAACCTGCAGCTAGGCGAACTCGCCAACAACGTGGCCGGCGGCGTCGACACCTACACTCTCCTGCAGCCGATTGGTGTCTGCGCGGGTATCACGCCGTTCAATTTCCCCGCGATGATTCCGCTGTGGATGTTCCCGATGGCGATCGCCACCGGCAACACCTTCGTGCTGAAGCCGTCCGAGCAGGACCCGATGGTGACGATGCGCCTGGTGGAACTGGCGCTCGAAGCCGGCGTCCCGAAGGGCGTACTCAACGTGGTGCACGGCGGCGAAGACGTGGTCAACGCGATTTGCGACCACGCCGATATCAAGGCGGTGTCCTTCGTCGGCTCCACGCGCGTCGGCACGCACGTCTATCACCGTGCATCGCAGACCGGCAAGCGGGTGCAGTGCATGATGGGCGCGAAGAACCACGCCGTGGTGCTGCCCGATGCCAACAAGGAGCAGACGCTCAACGCGCTCGCGGGCGCGGCGTTCGGCGCGGCGGGGCAGCGTTGCATGGCGGCTTCGACCGCGGTGCTCGTCGGCGAGTCGCAATTCTGGATAGCCGACCTCGTAACCAAGGCGAAGACGCTGAAGGTCGGCGCAGGCAACGCCGCCGATACCGATGTCGGCCCGCTGATTTCCTGTGCGGCGCGCGAGCGCGTCGAGGCCTTTATTGCCTCGGGTATCGAGCAAGGCGCCATCCTCGAGCTCGATGGCCGCAAACCGCGGGTGCCGGGCTTCGAGGACGGCAACTTCGTCGGTCCGACCATCTTTTCCGGCGTGCGACCCGGCATGCGCATCTACGACGAGGAAATCTTCGGGCCGGTGCTGGTCATCCTCGCCGCCGACTCGCTCGACGACGCGATCGCGCTGGTCAACGCCAATCCGAACGGTAACGGCACGGCCGTGTTCACCCAGTCCGGTGCCGCTGCGCGTCGCTTCCAGGAAGACATCGACGTGGGCCAGGTGGGTATCAACGTGCCCATTCCCGTCCCGGTACCGCTGTTCTCCTTCACCGGCTCGCGCGCCTCGAAGCTGGGCGACCTCGGCCCCTACGGCAAGCAGGTCGTCATGTTCTATACCCAGACCAAGACGGTGACACAGCGCTGGTTCGACGACGACACGCTGCACGTCGGCGTCAACACCACCATCAGTCTCAAGTGATGGCCGCGGTCATGGATATTCCCCGGACACCACCGCCACAAACGGACCTGAGCGAAGACCAGCTCGCGTTTCGCGATGCCGCGCACGCCTTCGCCCTGGCCGAGCTTGCGCCACATGCGGCGCGCTGGGACGCAGAGAGCGAGTTCCCGCGTGAGGCGATAAGCAGGGCTGGCGACCTTGGTTTCTGCGGCCTTTACGTTGACGAAAAGGCCGGTGGCACGGGGCTCACGCGCCTGGATGCGACCATCGTCTTCGAGGAACTCGCTGCCATCGATCCCTCGACGGCCGCCTTCATCAGCATCCACAACATGGCCACCTGGATGCTTACCGCACACGCGACGCCGGCGCTACGCGACACATGGGGACCGCTTCTCGCCAGCGGCACGAAGCTGGCGTCGTATTGCCTCACCGAGCCGGGCGCCGGCTCGGATGCCGGGTCATTGAAAACCCGGGCCGAGCGTGACGGTGACTCGTATGTGATCAGCGGCAACAAGGCGTTTATCTCCGGCGCCGGAGCGACGGACATGCTGGTGGTGATGGCACGCACCAGTGAAGGCGGCGCACGCGGCATAAGTGCCTTCGCGGTGCCGGCGTATTCTCAGGGTATCGGCTATGGGCGCAATGAGGAGAAGCTGGGCTGGCACAGTCAACCGACGCGAAGCGTGAGCTTCGACGGCGTGCGTATTCCCGCGGACCATCGGCTGGGTGCCGAAGGCGAAGGTTTCAAGATCGCGATGAAGGGGCTCGATGGCGGGCGCCTGAACATCGCTGCATGCTCGCTCGGCGCCGCCCAGGGCGCACTGGATGCAGCCCGTCGCTACATGGGCGAGCGCAAGCAGTTCGGCAAGAAGCTGGGGGAATTCCAGGCCTTGCAGTTCAAACTTGCCGACATGGCCACGCAGCTCGTCGCCGCACGCCAGATGGTGCATACGGCGGCACGCAAGCTGGATGCCGGCAGCAGCGATGCGACCGTATGGTGTGCGATGGCCAAGCGCTTCGCCACGGACGCCGGTTTCACCATCTGCAACGATGCCCTACAGATTCATGGCGGCTATGGCTACATCCGCGAGTACCCGATCGAACGGCTGTTGCGCGATTCCCGCGTGCACCAGATCCTCGAGGGTACCAACGAAATCATGCGCGTTATCATCGCGCGTCACCTGCTCAATACCGAAGAGGAACTGCGATGAGCGACACCGCGACGCGCTACACCGGGCTTACGCTGGAGATCGACGGCCACGTGGCCATCGTCACGCTGGCCAATGCCCCAGCCAACGCCTGGACCCGCGATAGCCTGGTCGCCTTGCGCCACCTCGTCCACGACCTCGACGCCAACCGCGATATCTATGCGCTGGTGGTCACGGGCGAAGGCGAGAAGTTCTTCTCGGCCGGCGCCGACCTCAAACAGTTCGCCGATGGCGACAAGGCCGTGGCGCGAGAAGCCGCTCGCCGCTTCGGCGAAGCGTTCGAGGCCTTGTCCGCCTTCCGTGGGGTGAGCATCGCAGCGATCAACGGTTACGCCATGGGCGGCGGTCTCGAATGCGCCCTCGCCTGCGACCTGCGCATCGCCGAGGAACAGGCTCAACTGGCGTTGCCCGAAGCTGGCGTCGGATTACTGCCGTGTGCGGGTGGCACGCAGAACCTCGCGCGTCTGGTCGGCGAAGGCTGGGCCAAGCGAATGATCCTGCTGGGTGAGCGAGTGGATGCGGCAACGGCACTGCGCATCGGCCTGGTCGAAGACGTCGTGCCGAAAGGCGAATCGCGCGCTCGCGCCATCGCCTGGGCGCTGCAAGCCGGCAAGCAGAGTCCGACCAGCGTCGCGGCATGCAAACGGCTGGTCCAGGCCACGCGCACGCAAACCCACGCCACAGCCCTGGTCAGCGAACGCGAAGCCTTCGTGGATCTGTTCGACAGCCAGGACCAGAAGGAAGGTGTGCTCGCCTTTCTCGAAAAGCGCGCACCGACGTGGAAGAACGCATGAGCGACGTGACTCTCCCGCCCTCGGCCGAAGCGCCGGTGCTTTTCGAGGAACGTGTTGCCGGTAACGGCAAACGCATTGGCGTTGCCACGCTCAACGCACCGAAGACCCTCAACGGTCTTTCACTCGACATGGCACGGCTGCTCGACGAGCGGTTGCGCGCTTGGGCTGGCGACGAGGCCGTCGCCTTGGTCGTGCTGCAGGGCGCCGGTGAGAAAGCGTTCTGCGCGGGGGGCGACCTGCACAGCCTGTATCGGTCCATGCGCGACTACGAAGCCAGCGGTAGCGGCGACGTGAGGAACAACGCCTACGCCAGTGACTTCTTTTCGGTGGAGTACTGTCTCGACTACCTGATCCATACATATCCGAAGCCCATCCTTTGCTGGGGCCACGGTATCGTCATGGGCGGCGGCATCGGCTTGATGGCAGGCGCTAGCCACCGTGTGGTGACGGAGCGCTCGCGCCTCGCATTCCCGGAGATCACCATCGGCCTGTATCCGGACGTCGGCGGTAGTTTCCTGCTGCACCGGGTGGCGGAAAAGGCGGGCATTTTCCTTGCGCTCACAGGCGCGCCCCTGAACAGTGGCGACGCCATTCATGCCGGCCTCGCTGACGTGCAGCTACCGGCAGCCAGTCGCGATCATCTCGACGCCGCCCTGCTCCTTGCCGCATGGTCGGACGATAACCAGCGCAACGCGCACCTGCTCACGGAGGTGCTCGGGCGCTTCGCCGTGCCGCCGACGTCCGGTCCTTTGCAGGACCACCGCGCCGCGATCGCGTCTGCCTGTGCACACGGCGACCTCGGCATGGTCGTTGCCGCCATCCAGGCCATGCCAGGCGACGATCTATGGCTGGTCACGGCGAGGCAGACGCTGGACGCGGGTGCGCCCGGTTCCGCACGGCTGGCCTTTGAATTACAGCAGCGCGCTTCGCATCTGTCGCTGGCCGACACCTTCCGCCTCGAATACGTGGTCTCCCTGCGCTGCGCCGCCCACGGCGACTTCGCCGAAGGCATCCGCGCCTTGCTGATCGACAAGGACCGCACGCCGCGGTGGCGTCCGGCGACCCTGGCCGACGCGACGCCGACGTGGGTCGCACCCTTCTTCATTGCGCCCTGGAACGCCGGCGAGCATCCGCTGCGCGACCTGGGCAACGACACCGCTCCGAGGAATGAACGATGAGCCGCATCGCCTTTATCGGCCTGGGCAACATGGGTGGCCCGATGGCTGCCAACCTGCTCAAGGCCGGGCACACGCTGCATGTTTTCGACCTTGCCGCCGAGGCGGTTGCACAGGCCGTATCCCACGGCGCAACCGCCGCGAACACGGCAACGGACGCCGTGCAGGGCGCGGAGGTCGTGATCTCCATGCTGCCGGCCAGTCGCCATGTCGAAGGGCTGTACCTGGGTGAGTCCGGGCTGCTCCGGCACATTGCCGATGGCGCACTGGTGATCGACTGCAGCACGATCGCTCCCGCGTCGGCGCAGAAGGTCGCCAGGGCGGCTGGCGAACGTGGGCTGACCATGATCGATGCGCCGGTTTCCGGTGGCACGGCGGGTGCGGCAGCGGGCACGCTCACCTTCATCGTGGGCGGCGAGAGGGACGCGCTGGAGCGGGCGCGCCCCGTGCTGGCCAACATGGGCAAGAACATCTTCCACGTCGGCGCCAGCGGTGCGGGCCAGGTGGCCAAGCTGTGCAACAACATGGCGCTCGGGGTCATCATGGCGGTCACCGGCGAGGCGATCGCGCTCGGTGTCGCCCACGGACTGGACCCCGCCGTGTTGTCGCAGATGATGGCCGTGAGCACGGCCCGCAGCTGGGCCACCGAAGTCTGCAATCCCTGGCCGGGCGTTCTGGAGAACGCACCTGCCTCGCGCGGCTATACCGGCGGCTTCGGCAACGACCTCATGCTCAAGGATCTCGGGCTCGCGGCAGAGGCGGCGATGGGTGTGGGCGCATCGATTCCGCTCGGCGAACTCGCGCGCAATCTCTACGCCATGAACAGCCAGGCGGGTCATGGCGGGCTGGACTTCTCCAGCGTCGTGAAGCTCGTCGCAAAGCCCTGAGGACAGGGCGCTGGCGTGGCATGTGAGCCGATTAAACGATATATTCGGCTCATTCGATGAGCCGAATAGCATCGGTATTCGGCTCATCGGGTCAGAGAGAGGCGACATGACCGACCCCCAATGGATCTGGCAACACACTGACTGGCCGGCCTTTCGCTGGCACGGTGACGGTGTGCCAGCCCTTTTGCGAGCGTGCCAGTTGGCTCAGGGACGCCTACTGGGCGCGGTGGGTTCGGCCGGTGCCGAGGCGGGTCTCGAAACCGAATTGGATTCCCTCCTCCAGAACATCATCACGTCCTCCGCCATCGAGGGCGAGCCACTCAACGCGGCCTCGGTACGGTCATCGCTGGCAAGGCGACTCGGCCTCCAGGGTGAGGTGGATGGACGCAGCACGCCGCGCAGCGAGGGCCTGGCCGAGCTGATGCTTGACGCCACCCAGCACTACACGCAGCCGCTCGACCTCCCGCGGCTGTTTCATTGGCACCACCTGTTGTTTCCGGCGCGGGAGACATGGCTTCCGGTACGCATCCGTATCGGTGAGCTCCGGGGTGACGTGCCGATGCAAGTCATTTCCGGCCGCCTCGACAAGCCGACCGTGCACTTCGAGGCCCCGCCACGCGAGGGCCTGGACACCCAGGTCAACGCCTTTCTCGCATGGTTCGAGTCGAGTGCGCGGACATCGACGCTCGACCCACTCCTGCGCGCCGGCATTGCCCACTTCTGGTTCGTGACGCTACATCCCTTCGACGACGGCAACGGGCGACTTACGCGCGCGATCACCGATCTGGCACTTGCCCAGGCGGAACATCAGGCCATCCGCTTCTACACCATGTCGGCCAGCATTCTTGCCGACCGCTCCGGCTACTACCGCGTGCTCGAACAGAGCCAAAAGGGCGACCTCGACATCACGGAATGGCTGGTCTGGTTCCTGCAGACGTTGCTGAACAGCCTCGAGCAGGCACTGTTGCGCATCGACCGCGTGCTCGACAAGGCGCGGTTCTGGCGCGAGCACGGAGACCACGTGCTTACGGCGGAACAGCGCAAGGTGATCAATCGTCTGCTCGATGGTGGTGAACGCGGCTTCGCCAATGGCATCAACGCCTCGCAGTACCAGGCCGTGGCAAAAGTCTCGAAGGCCACGGCGACGCGTCACCTGGGCGACCTCACGGAAAAAGGTCTACTGCGCCGACTCCCCGGCGGGGGCCGCAGTACGCGCTACGAGATCGATTGGGCGGAGCGCTCGATGCGATGACGACGAGGCCCTCTGCGAAAGCACCGCGCATGGCGACCTTCGGATCCGCGATCCGTCTCTGGCTTGGCATGTTGCTCATTGCCGTCATCGCGGTACTCGCGTCCGTGCTGATCGGCGGCGGGGACTCGACCGTCGCCGCATCGTGGCAGGGCCTCGTGTCGTCGATGGATACGCCCATGCATTCGATCATCTGGGAACTGCGCCTGCCCCGCTCCATCGCGGCGTACGGCGTGGGAGGCCTGCTCGCGATGTCGGGCTGCCTGATGCAGATCCTGGTACGCAACCCGCTGGCCGATCCCTATACGCTCGGCCTTTCCGGCGGGGCCTCGGTGGGCGCCCTGGGCGCCATGCTGGGGGGACTTGGCGCCGTGCTGATCGCCGCGGGCGCGGCGTCAGGCGCGCTGCTCGCCTGCCTGGCCGTGTTCGTGCTCGGCCATCGCGATCTGTTGTCCCGCCAGCGTGCCGCGCAACGCGAAGACTCCACCGACCTGATCCTGATCGGCGTGATGCTGGCGTCCGGCTTCGGCGCCATCGTCAGCATGATGCTGGTGCTGGCGCCGGACAAGAACCTGCGCGGCATGCTGTTCTGGATGATGGGCGACCTCAGCGGCGCGGCCAATCCGTTGCTCCCCGTGGGCAGCCTGTTGCTTGGCGTGCTGTGCGTCGTACCGCTCGGGCGGCAGCTCAACCTTCTCGGTCGCGGCGAAGAGTCCGCCAGCGCGCTTGGCGTTCGCCCCAACGTAGTGAAGTCCGCGATCTTCGTCATCGCTTCGCTGGCGACCGCCGTCGCGGTGACGACCGCCGGTACCGTGGGCTTCGTCGGGCTGGTGGTTCCGCATGCGCTGCGCCGTGTCATCGGCAATGACCAGCGCGTGCTGATTCCCGCGTGCGCGATCGGTGGCGGCATCGTTGTCGTCGTGGCCGACACGATCTCGCGGATCGTCGCCGATCCCATCCAGCTACCCGTCGGCGCCGTCATGGCAGTGATCGGCGTACCGACCTTCATGTTCCTGCTGGTGAAACGCCGATGAGCAGCGTTCTCGCCACTGAGGCCGTCAGCCTCTCCGTACGAGAACGCATGCTGGTGCGCGAGTTGAGCATGCGCGTCGAACCCGGCCAGGTCTGGTGCGTGCTCGGTCCGAACGGGGCGGGCAAGTCGACCTTGCTGCGTGCGCTTGCCGGCCTGCGCGAACCCGACCAGGGACGCGTGCTGCTGGGCGACCGCGATATACGGGCGTACCGGCCGATCGAGCTTGCCCGCCTGCGTGGCTTCCTGCCGCAATCCATCGTCGACGCCTTCAGTCTTACCGTGATGGAAGCGGTGGTCGCCGCACGGCACCCTCGGCTGCCGTTCTGGGCATGGGGCGACGAGGATCTCGAGCCGGCGCAGCGTGCCCTGCGCACCTTCGAACTGGAATCGTTGGCGGAGCGCGACGTGACGACCCTCTCCGGTGGCGAGCGCCAACGCGTGAACATCGCAGCACTCTTCACCCAGGATGTCGACGTGATGCTCCTCGACGAGCCTCTGTCGTCGCTGGACCTGCATCACCAGATGAAGACCCTGCACGAGTTGTTGCACACCGCGGCGCATGATGGAAAATCCGTGGTGTATACGGTGCACGACATCAACCTGGCTTTCCAGCACGCGACGCATGCCGTGCTCCTGGACGGCAGTGGCGGTGCGCTTGCCGGCTTCAAGGACGAGGTCATCACCAGCGAACATCTGTCGGCTGCCTTCCACCATCCCATCCACGGCGTAACACTCGACGGCGAACGGTTCTTCCGTGCCGGACGCCTCAACGGACGTTCCCCATGATTCGCGCCCTTGGCCTTCTCGCCCTTTTTATCGCCAGCGCCGCCAGCGCCGACGTGACGGTGACCGACGATGCGGGACGCACGGTCACGCTCAAGGCTCCCGCCCATCGCATCGTCAGCCTCGCACCGAACATTACCGACGCACTCTTCGCCGCCGGCGCAGGGTCCTACGTCGTGGGCACCTCCCGCTTCAGCGATCATCCGGACGAAGCGAAGAAGGTGCCAATCATCGGCGACGCCACCATGATCGATCTGGAGCGGATCGTCGGTCTCAAGCCGGACGTCATCGTCGTCTGGCGAAGCGGCACGCCGGCGGCACAGGTGGAGAAGCTCAGCCGGCTCGGCATTCCGATTCTCTATTCGGAGACGACGCGTCTCGCCGACGTCGCACCCGCCACGCGACGTTTCGGGACGCTCGCCGGCACGCAGGACGTAGCCGATCGGAACGCGGCGGCTTTCGACGCCTCGCTGGCGAAGCTTCGCAGCGACTATGCCGGCAAGGCGCGTCTGAAGGTCTTCTACCAGATATGGGACCGTCCCCTGATGACGATCGGCCGTGCGCAGATCATCGATGACGCGCTCGACCTTTGCGGTGGTGACAACATCTTCGCCGACCTCTCGCAGGCAGCGCCCACCGTCACGCGCGAAGCCGTGCTGGCGCGCGATCCCGACGTCATCATCAGCGGCGACGGCGGCGGCCACGACGACCTCGCCGTATGGCGCCAGAGTGGTTTCCTGAGCGCGGTGAAGCACGATAACGTGATGACCGTCGACACCCCCACACTCGCCTCGCCCTCGCCCTCGATCCTCGCCAGTGTGGATGTGCTGTGCCGCCGGCTGGACGAAGCCCGTACGCGAAACCAGCGCTGACCCGTAGCGCGCCCGCGACCCCGTCTTGTGGTCGCCATCACGTATGGCTTTCTAGAATCCTCGCCACGAGCCCTGCGGACCGGTCCCGATGACCCCACATCCCCCTTTCGTGCCTGGTGATACCGACGGCCTTTCGTGGCTGGATCGCGGTGGTGAAGCCGGTGCGCTGATTCGCGCATTCGACTGGACGCGCACACCCTTGGGCGCGCTCGAGACGTGGTCGCAGAGCCTGCGCACCATTACCGCCATGCTGCTGCTCTCACCCGTTCCTATCGTGCTGTTGTGGGGCCCGCAGGGCATCATGATCTACAACGACGCGTACTCCATCTTCGCCGGCGCCCGGCATCCGCGACTGCTGGGTTCGGAGGTGCGCAAGGGCTGGACCGAGATCGCCGATTTCAACGACAACGTGATGCGGGTAGGACTTGCGGGCGGCACGCTGGCGTACAAGGACCAGCAGCTCACGCTCGAACGGAATGGAAAGCCCGAACCGGTGTGGATGAACCTGGATTACTCGCCGGTCCTCGATGAGAGCGGGATGCCCGGCGGCGTCATCGCCTTCGTGGTGGAGACCACCGCCCGTGTCCGCGCAGAACAGAACGTACGCGAGGGCGAACGGCGATTTCGCGAGCACCTCGAGGCCATGGTGGCCGAGCGCACGGCCGCGCTCGAACGCAGTGAAGCCAACCTGCGCACCATTTTCGAGACCTCGCACCTCTACCAGTACCTGCTCTCGCCCGATGGCAACGTGGTCTACGCGAACGCCACGGCGCTGGCCGGCGTCGAAGCGACGCTGGACGACGTGATCGGACTGCCGTTCTGGCTTACGCCGTGGTTCGGGGGCACGCCCGGCATGCCACAGGCTGTCGAAGCGGCGACCCGAAGAGCGGCCGCCGGAAAGAGCGAGCACATGAGCATGGCATTGAACCTGCCTACGGGCGTACGTTCGTTCGACTTTTCGATGCGCCCGGTGACGGATGAATCCGGCAATGTGGTAGCCATGGTGCCCGAAGCAGTCGAGAAGACCGCGCGCATCAAGGCCGAGCAAACCCTCCTGCAGGTGCAGAAGATGGAGGCGCTCGGCAATCTCACAGGCGGCATCGCGCACGACTTCAACAACCTGCTGATGGCCGTGCAGGGAAGTCTCGACCTGCTTCGCGAACGCATGCCGCAGGAGCCGCTGCTGCTGCGCCTGGCGGACACCGCCATCGCAGGCGCGGAACGCGGTAGCGCCTTGACCCGACGCATGCTCGCCTTCGCGCGACGCCAGGACCTCACGACCGAGAGCATCGACCTGCGCCAGCTCGTGGAAGGCATGACCGAGCTGCTACGTCGGTCGCTCGGTCCCACCATCGTGCTGGAGACGTACTTCGGGCCACGCGTCCCCACCATCCGCGCCGATGCGAATCAACTCGAGACTGCCCTGCTCAATCTGGCCGTCAACGCACGTGACGCCATGGACGGCGTGGGCACGTTGATCATCACGACGGACGAAGACTGGATGCAGGAGGGCCACGCCACGCTCTCCCCGGGTCACTACGTGCGCCTGTCGGTGTCGGATTCGGGTGCCGGCATGGATGAAGCCATGCTCAAGCGCGCCATCGAGCCGTTCTTCACCACCAAGGGCGTCGGCAAGGGCACGGGGCTCGGCCTGTCCATGGTTCATGGCCTATCCGAGCAACTCGGTGGCACGCTAATCCTCCGCAGCCGCGTGGATGAAGGCACCACCGCCGAAATCTGGCTGCCCGCCGCACAGGTCCATGATCTACCGGCGTCACGCGAGGCGCACGTTACGCCAGTCCTGGGACGCTGCGCACCAGACACCGTCGTCAGCATCCTTACCGTGGACGACGACGACCTGGTTCGCACGACAACGGTCGACATGCTGGAGGCCCTCGGCTACCAGGTCATCCCTGCGCGCTCGGGGTACGAGGCACTGCAAGTGCTTGAAGCGACCTGCGTGGACCTCGTCATCACCGACCACGCCATGCCGCAGATGACCGGTACCCAGCTCGCCGAACGCATACGCGAGCGCTGGCCGGATCTCCCCATGATCATGGCCACGGGCTATGCCGACCTGCCAGCCGGCCAGCAACTGCAAATCCCCCGCCTGGCCAAGCCTTACTCGCAGGCGACGCTGGCCGACGCCGTGCATCGAACCGTGTCGCGGCCACGCTGAGCATGCGTGGCCTGATGAGATCTGAGGGATCGGAGTACTACGGCTTCTTGTCGCCGGCACCCGGCGGCAGGCGATACCGCAGCTTGCTATAGGCCCAGCTCGGCCACAACGCGTGCGCCAGCGCCTCTTTCTCCAACTGGGAATCCACCGGCTGCAGGTCGAGCTTCTCGCCGTCGATCAGATAGTGATATTGCGTCGCCGGCTGGTTCGGCCGAAGGACGATGAGGCGGTCGCCCTTGAGATAACCGTAGTTGTCGCCGTACTGCATGATGGCGCGGTCCGGATAACGCTGGGTCAGATCGGCACCAAGCATCGGATGCTCACTGCTGATACCGATGAGCGAGAGGAGGGTGGGCGCAAGATCGACCTGGCTGACGATGTGATCGTCTTTCTTCACCGGCACGCCCGCGCCGAGAATCAGCGCGGGGATGTGGAAATGCGTGACGGGCACGAGATTGGCACCGAACACGCGCGCGTCGTGGTCCGCGACGATCAGGAACACCGTGTGGCTCCAGTACGGCGACTGCTTGGCTCGCTCGAAGAAGCGGCCGATGGACCAGTCCGCATAACGTACCGCGTTGGCATTGCTGGCAGGTTCGCCCTCGGGCGTGATCCGGCCCGCCGGGTATTCCCATGGCGTGTGGTTCGACACGGAGAAGGCCACGGTAAGCGTGGGCTTGTCGCCGTCATCGAGAAGGCGCTGGTGCAGCTCGTTGAACATGTCTTCGTCGGAGGCGCCCCAGGAGCCGATGAATCCGGGCTTGGTCTTGAAGCTCGCGCTGTCGACGACTTCGTTGAAGCCGTTACCGAAGAAGAACGAACGCATGTTGTCGAAGTGCGCCTCACCGCCGTAGAGGAAGCGCGTGTGATAACCGAAGGTGTCGAGCAAGGCGCCGAGGGTGAAGAAGTCGCGCTGGCTGCGCGGCAGCTTGAGCACGGCCTCGGCCGGCGTCGGCAGGAAGCCCGTGGTGACGGCTTCCAGTCCACGCGCCGAGCGCGTGCCCGTCGCGTAGGTTCGGGTCAGCCACCATCCCTCGTTGGAGAGCTTGTCCAGTTCGGGCGTGTAGCCGTCGCCACCCAGGCTGCCGACGAACTGCGCGCCGAGGCTTTCTTCGAGGATGATGACCAGGTTCAGTGGCTTGTCGCCTTTCCGGGTCGCCTGCTGGCGATGCAGGCTGGGATAGGTCGCGTCCAGTGGAGGACCATCCAGGCCGGCGGCCTGACGCACGATCGCCTGCATTTCGTCGTCGGGTAGCTTGCCGTAGACCGCCGACGCAGAACGTTCGTTGCCCAGCGCAAGCGCTGCATTGAGCACGTTGTAAAGTGAATTCAGCGGCAGCGTGTTGACCATCGCGTCGTTGGTGAAGGCGACCTGCGAGGCGTTGAGCGGACGATGCTGCAGCGTGCCGCGGCCGGCCAGGAAAAGCACGGCGAACAGGACCACGGTGACAACGGGACGCATCCAGCCGCGCACGCGTGCACGATCCGGCTGACGCGTCGGCAGCAGGCGGAAACCGAGCCAGCCGATCAGCGCGAACACCACCAGGCCCGCTGCGACGGACAACTTGTAGCCGTTCCAGAGCATGGAGGCCACTTCATGCGGGCTGGTCAGGTACTCGAAGTACAGGCGATTGGGGCGCGTGTCGTATTCGACGATGAATTGCGGGGTCGAAACTTCCAGCAACACGAAGGCCAGCCACCAGAAGCGCAGCCACCAGGCCGCTATACGGGTGGGCCATGCGCGATGGCCGAGCCAAGGCGAGAGCAGCGCCGGCAAGGCGACGATCATCGCGATGAGTGAGAGATCGATGCGCCAGCCACCCATCAGCACGGGCCAGAGGCCGCCACCGTTGTGGACGCGCGACCATTGCCACACGGACAGGCCGACGCGGGAAAGCGTCAGGAAGACGAGGGCGGCAAGGATGAAACGCCAGGTGAGCTTGCGCACGTTGGAGTATCCGGTATCAGGGCGGTAACGACCCGAAGACTTTACACTGTGCGCCCCAGGAACGACTTACGGCAGCCTTTCAGGCGCCAAACGAGGACCGACGATGTTCAGACTGGCCGACGCCAAGCCGATCGCCCATGGGCACATCCGCGAGGTGTACCAGCACCCGGACGACTCCGATCTGCTGATCAAAGTGATCACCAGCGCATCGATCGAGGAGCGCTGGAACCAGGCGCCGTGGTACCGCCGTATCGCGCGCAGCGGTCCGTACAAGGACTTCGTGCGCGAGTTCAAGGAATACGTCACGAGCCTCTACGTGGGCGCCTATGCGACCTCGCCCCTCGCTCGCATCGTCGGCCTGGAGATGACCGATATCGGCATGGGGCAGATCGTGGAGAAGGTGCGGCAGCCGAATGGGCAGCTCGCGCCGACGCTGCATGCCTGGGTCCAGGCCGAAGGCTTTACCGAGAAAACGCGGCTTGAGCTCGAAGCGTTCTACGCACGCCTGCTCAGCCACAACGTCATCGCCGCCGACCTGCACGCATGGAACGTCGTGTATGGGGAGGACTCGCGCGGTGGCCCGCGACTGGTGATGATCGATGGCTTCGGCGAGAAGAATATCGTGCCGCATTGTTCGATGAATCGCGCGCATAACGCGTCACGCACGAAGAAGAAGTACGAGCGGATGGTGAAGCGGACGATGGCTGAGGCGCCTGTGGGTTAGAGCATCGCCGATGAATCGGCTCCTACCGGGCTGGGTTCGCTTTGTCTGGCTGGTACACAGCCCACCCGGCTGCCGTCGCCGGGCAGCAGCACTGACCGCACGCGATTGGCCACGCCCATATCCACGACCTTTTCGCGGATGACGCAGCTGTCCAGTGCATCCTCGTTCAGAAGGATCCATCGGTGGGCGGGATCGGCCCGCTGCCAGACGCGGGCATCCGCCATCTGCAACGCGGCGTCGCGCGCGAAGCCGAACTCGGTCACCGGGCGTCGCGCCTGATAGAGCACTTCCTCTCGCCACGAAACCAGACCGAGCTGGCCGCCGGGACCGATCCGTGCATCGGCCTCGCTCATCAACTGGGTCGCGGACTGGTTGGCGTTGAGCAGCGGATAGGTGGTCACCGGCCAGACGATCCATGCCAGGCCGATACCGAGCACCAGCGCGAGCACGCCACGCCGCGGACGGCATACCGCGGCGGCCACAAGGAAGGCGGCACCCAGGGCGATGACGCACAGCCACAGCGACTGGCCGTGATCGGCCAGTTGATAACCTTCGGCAATGCGCCGCGCCGCCTTCGGCGCGGCCTTCCAGGCCCAGGCACCGACACCGACGAACACCACGCCGGATGCCACGGTGAGCCCGAACGCGAGCCTCGGCAGCCACCGCGTCTTCAGGAGGTCACCGAGATAGGGCGCCATGGCCAGCGCCAGCATGGGCAGCCCCGGCAGGATGTAGATCGCGCGTTTGCCGCTCGGGATGGAAAAGAACACAAGGGTAAGGACGAACCATGCCAGCGGCATCCACACGCGCGGTTCGCGACGTCGCAGCGCCTCTCGCCAGCGAGGGACGAGAAAGGGAATCAACAGCCAGGTCGGCGCCCACACGCGCAGGATCACCAGCAGGAAGAACCACGGCGCCTCCTCGTGCTGCCATGAGTTGGCGTAGCGGTCGGCGGTCTGGTGGAACAGGATGTCCTGGACGTAGGCCACGTACTCGGGTGTGCGGAACCCATAAGCGGTGACCAGCATAGGCAGCAGCCAGACGGAGATCGCGAGGAGGAAGGCAATGGCACCGCCGGCCCAGCGCCAGCGGTCGCCGTGTGTCCGGGCGAGACCGGGCCACTGCCGTGCCCGCATCACGGCATAGGGAATGAGCATGAACAGGGCGATGACACCCACGCCCTTGGTGATCACTCCCAGGCCGGCCGCGAAGCAGCCGAGCCAGTACATCTTCCAGTCCGGACCACGCAGGCAATGCAGCAACAGGCCAGTATTGGCCAGGGTGATCCAGAACAGGGAGAGGGGATCGATCTGGCCGTGCTTGATGACATCGACGAAGGTCATCGTTGTCAGCACGATGGCTGCGGCGTGCAGACCGACCCGCGGATTCCACAGGCGACGCCCGAGACAGGCGACCAGGGCCAACGTGCCCAGGCCGGAGAACAGGGATGTGAGCAGGAAGGCGCCGCGCCAGCCGTTGGTGAGCGCCATCCAGGCGGCCTCGGTCCACATGAGCATGGGCGGCTTGTCCGCATAGAGCTCCAGGCCCCGGTGCGGAAACAGCCATTGGCCGGATTCGAGCATCTGTCGTGCGACGAGGGCGAAACGCGGCTCATCCGGTGGCCAGGGATCACGCATGCCGATGCCGGCCGCTAGAACCACCAGGGCGAAGAGCATGAACCCGCCGAGTTCACGGCGAAAGGATCGTTCGTCGAGGGCCATCGGATACGGGGAAACGGCGAGGTCGGCGGCCATGCTAATCGGGGCGGCTGACAAGTCCCTTACAGCGGAGGGAAGGGCCGCTGGTCGATTCCATTTCATTTTTCCGGAGCTGGAACGTCTAGGGTGTTCGCCGGTGCGGAAATCGGCGCTCGTTCTGCCCGTACGGGCGTCGATTTCCCACCGTGCGAACCTATAGTGACCCTCTCCCAGCCTCATGAACGCGGTCAGACACACCATGGATCCCTCCCAGGCGGCGGGCACGCCAGCGGGCGGTAAACGTGCCGCGCAGGTGGTTGCCCTCTTCCGTGAACACAATGCGGCGCTCGTGGCTTTCCTGCGAGCGCGACTGAATTCGCATGCCGATGCCCAGGAGGTAGCGCAGGAGGTTTATCTCAAGCTGCTCTCGCTGGACGAGGCGACCCGGATCGACTCACCCCGCGCTTTTCTCTTTCGCGCCGCCTCCAACCTGGCCGTGGACCGCCTGCGCATGCGCAACGTGCGTGCCTCTGCCCCGATGGATCCGGACAACGACGACTGGCACGTCACGCCTATTCCCGAACAGCACGCCTCGGCGGTCGAACAATGGCAGGTCCTCCGCCAGTCCCTGGACGAACTGCCGCCGAAGACCAGCCGGGCCTTCGTCATGCATGTCGTCGACGGACGCGACTTCGCCGCGATAGCCCGGGACATGAAACTGAGCGAGCGCATGGTGCGCTACCACGTGGCCAATGCCCTGGCGCACTGCCGCGAACGCCGCGATCGCGCGGAGAACCCCCAATGAACACTGCTTCCTTCGTCGATCGTCATATCGAGAACACCGCCGCCGACTGGTGGTCGCGCCTGCGCGACCCCGCGTTGCCCGAACAGGCCATGCTGCAATGGAGCGATTGGCTCGAAGCCGACAAGCGCCATGCCGCCGCCTTCGACCGCGCGTGCGACCTCGCCGAAAGCGCGACCGCCATGGATAGCGCCACGCGCGAGGCTTTCGTGGCGCGATACGTGCCGCCGACGCCGCACCGCCGGTCGCCGCCGCGGCTTGCCCTCAGCCTGGCCGCGGGCGTAGCCATCGTCGTGCTCGGCGCGGGGCTGTACGTGGGCCTGCGTCCTGCGGGCACCGAATCGACCCGCCAGTACGCCAGCGAGCGCGCCGGGCATCGCGACATCGCGCTGCCTGATGGCTCGAGCATCGAGCTTGGCGGCGCGACGTCGATCACCGCGAGGTACGGCCGCGACGAACGTGCCGTGGACCTCGAGGCCGGCGAAGCCTTTTTTCGCGTCGCCCATGCCGAGCGCCCCTTCGTGGTGACGGCCGGCCCGCTGCGGATCCGCGACCTGGGGACCGCTTTCAACGTCCGCCGGACGGGCAACCGCGTCACCGTGGCGGTCACGGAAGGCCGCGTGCGGGTATCGCCCTCCGCCACCGATGGCGATGCGGCCACCGTGGAGCTTGGCGCAGGGCGTGAAGTCTCGTTCGATCCCGAGACGCAGGCCATGCGCATCCTCGACGTGACCCCGGCCTCCGCGACCGCCTGGCGCGGCCACCGGCTGGAGTTCGTCAACGAGCCCCTGGCCTCGGTCGTGGAGAATGTGAACCGCTATAGCGCACGGCCGATCCGGCTGGCCGACGCCGACCTGGGCCGACTGACGTTTACCGGTACCGTCGAGGTCGATACCATCGACAGTTGGGTGTCCGCGTTACCGCGGGTCTTCCCGGTTCGCGTGGATAGCTACGCCGACCGGCTGGAGCTGGCTCGCCAGACATCGATGACGCGGAGTCAGAAGCCGCGCTGAAACTCACCCTTTGGGACGGCAGATCTTGCAGTACTCGCTTCGCGGGCGCCGGCGCGCACTCACCGGCGCTCTCGCGCTTGCGTGGGCGATCCGTGTCGCCTGCGCCGCGGACGCTTCCGGCGGCGGTTCCACGAATGTCGTCATCCCGTTCGACATCGCCCCGCAACCCCTGGCGACCGCCCTGCTCGCCTGGGGTAAGCAAAGCAACGTGCAGGTACTGACCGCGTCCGGCTCGATCGCCAACTGGCGATCGTCCGGTGCCAGCGGCACGCTTACGCCGAACGCAGCACTGAACGAACTGCTCGCCGGGACCGATCTCGAAAGCGAAGCCTACGATGCACGCACGGTGGTCGTGCGCCAGCGGCAGAAGCCCGACAACGCGACGCCGCTGCCACTGGACCCCGCCGTCGCGTTCGATCCGGGCAGCGTCGTGCCGCTGGCCACCGTGGATGTCCAGGGCATGGTCCAGGACAACGGATTCAAGGCGGACACCACCCGCACGGTAACGCGTACGGACGCGCGGCTCACCGATGTGCCCCAATCGGTCACGGTGGTGACCCGTGACGTGATCGAAGCGCAGCAGGCCGTCGATATCGGCGATGTGGCGCGGTATGTGGCAGGCGTGCAGTACGTGGACGGCTACGGCGGATCGCCGTTGTTCCTGATTCGCGGCTTCGATGCCGGCCATGGCATGACCGATGGCATGCCCAACGGCATCGCGCGGACGGAAGACCTGCCCCCGCTGATCGGCATCGAACGCGTGGAAGTCCTGCGTGGCCCCGAAGCGATCCTCGGCGACGCGTCGCAGAACAACAACTTTGGCGGTTCGATCAACGTCGTCATGAAGCGACCGCAGGCCGAGACCGTACGCACGATCGACTACACGGTCGGCAAGTACGATGGCGCCCGGCTCGGCGTCGACCTCGCAGGCAGCGCATCGAAAGATGGATCGCTGACCTACCGCCTGGTCGCCTCGGGACAGCGTGGCGAGAAGACGCCGGAGGGCGACGGCGGTGGCCGCGGCGCGTATCTCGCGCCATCGCTGGCGTGGCAGGGCGAGCACACCCGTGTCATGGGCGGCGTGGAGTTCGTCGACAACCGCGTGCCCGGTCCGGAACACACGGTGCTGCTCGGGCCGTCGCTGTCCTCGGCGTCGCCCGTGCGTTCCGTGCCGGGGAATCCGGGCGATATCTCCACCTATCGCACCCTTCGTGGGGTCTTCGAAGTCGATCACGACTTCGCGGACGACTGGACGTTCCACAGCCGCGGGCAGTACGTGCGCCAGCACAGCGACGGCAACAGCTGGTCGTATCTTTCCTCCGGCCCGGCTTTCGTCTTCGGGGGGGCTTCGTCGGCGGTAGCGCGAAGCTTTCGCTACTCCGGTACCTACTGGACCTGGCAGAACGACCTCACCCGCACCTTTCGCACGGGCGATGTCACGCATACCGTGTTGGTCGGCGTGGACCTCGCCCGGACCCATGCGGGCGACAGCGGCGGTGGCAGCATCACCGAGGGAACCACGACCGACGAGGCCGATCGCAGCGCCGTCATCGTGACGCGGCCGCTTGCCTACGACCTGCGCACCGGAAGCACGGTGTCGGCGAAGTACAACGCGCTGATCAGGCCGGTAAGCACCACCGTGCAGACCCTGGGCGGCTCGTGGCAGACCAATGCGGGCGTTTACTTCCAGGACCAGATCGCCCTGGGCGATCGCTGGAACGTGCTCGCCGCCGTACGCCGCGCCAGCTATGAACTCGATACGCGATGGTCCGACGGTTCGCCGCGAACGGTGCGCAAGGATCGCTGGATACCCAAGGTCGGCGTGGTCTACAAGTTGACGCCGGAGGTATCCCTGTACGCGGACACATCCACCGGGTTCCAGCCCGATCCAGCACTGGGCAAGGATGGCCAGCCGCTGCCTGTCGCCACCTCACGACAGATCGAATTGGGCACGAAAGTCGATCTCTTCGACCAGCAAGCGCGCCTGACCGCGGCGGTCTATCGCATCCGTGTCGACCACAGCGTGGACCTGGTGTCGCCGGAGCCGCCCTTCTTCGCCACCCCGGGCCCCGGGCAGACCAATCGCGGCCTCGAACTCGAATTCACCGGTCGCGTCGCGCCGGGCTTCGATGTGCTGGCCAGCCTGACCGAATCGCGTATCCGCAATCACGATGACACCCGGCCCACCGGTGCACCGAAGCATCAGGCGGCGGCGTGGGGCAGCTATCGCTTCGGCGAGGGGTCGCTCAAACCCTGGGGCGTCGCCGCCGGTGTCGTCGCGCGCAGTCGCAGCGAGGGCCGCACGACGAACGACGGGCAGTACTTCGGCATTCCCGGACAGGCCAGCGTCGAGACCAATGTGTCGCGTTACGGCGAAAACTGGCGGGTGACACTGGGGGTGAAGAACCTCTTTGCGCGCACGCTGTACGCCGTGAACTTCGACGAAACCTTCGTCCCGATACGGCAAGGCCGTGTCGTGCTGCTCACCGGCACTTACAACTTCTAGGCGGCCGCGCGCGCGAACGACTTCAGGGTGACTTCGCACGCCTCGCGCCGGAAGGCGTCGCGCTCCGCGCGGCCGCTGGATACCCCCAGGCAGGGAATTTCGTAGCAGCCACCTTCGCCGGCAACGCCACCGTGACGCCGCCAGAACCGGTCGTACGACGCGGTGGTCACCCCGGCACGACGATCGAGCGGATGAGCGCTGCGCGATACGCCCCGGACCCTGTCGATGCCGTAGTACGTGGCCAGCGCGCGAACCACGGCCAGCAGCAGGTCGCGTGGACGCAACCCGCCCGTGGCGCGACTGAAGCGCGCGATGGCCCCGCGGCCGAGGTAAGCCCACGAGCCGCGCATCGCCCCCACCAGCACGCCTTCCGTACCGGCGAAGGTGATCGCGCAGGAGGAGATCACTTCCTTGTCCGCGTTGAGCAGGTAAAGCCCCAGCTCGCCGGTGGATTCGTTCTCCGGCGTGCGCGCGTGGAGATATGCGACCTCACCACCGCCGAGGGGAAGCGTGGCAAGACGGACGTCGTGACCCTTGAGCAGTCGATTCCGCAGGCGCTCCGGAAACTCGCGCGCGACGAAGCGGTAATGGGCGTCGATCACCCGCGCGCGCATCACCATGTCGAACTTGCGCGAGATGTAATGGGTCTGCCAGCGCTCGTAGACCCGGGGGTTCAATTCGGCCGCGTCGCGCATGGCCCGCGATCCCCCGACCAGCCCGAGCCAGGCGGCCTGACGACGGAAGGCCATCACCGTGCGCAGCAGGTAAGGCAGCCGGCGTTCCCGAACCGTTCCCTGCCGCCGCAAGGCGGCACGCCGGCGGGCGTGATCGACAAGGAGGGCCAGTGCGCCTCGTGCGGGCCGGGCGGAAGCCCAGCCAAGCTTGGCGTCGGGGAGCGAGGTGGGATCGGGGTAATGCGGATGCATACCCTTAAGACGTTCCGGGGCCGAAAAATTGAAATCCCTTCGGCATGCCCCGGCGGGTCGGCCCGTCGCGGAACAAGCTCCCCCTGCTCGGTAGGAACCGATTTATCGGCGATCGCTGCCCATGCCGCCAGACTTCCACGCTACCCACGCGCCCACCAGGGTCAATAGCGCCAGCGCGTACCAGGTGATGGCATAGCTCAGGTGGTTGTCCGGGAATGCGATCACGGTCAGGCCGCCGACCGGGCCGTCATTTCCTTCGCCACGACCCGGCGACGACGCCGCGTCGGCATCCACGAAGTAGGGCGCGACATCGCTCAACCCCCTCGCCGACGCAATCGCCGCGACATCACGTGAGAACCACTTCTCCCTGGCCGGATCGTTCTTCTGCAGGAAGGCGCCCTTGGGTTCGCTGATCCGCAACAGCCCCGACACTGTCGTCGACCCGGACGGACCCGGCGCGCAGCCGGCCTTGCCCGCACACCAGGTGGGCGACACGAAGCCGCGGTTCACGATCACGATATCGCCCGACGGCGTGCGCAAGGGAGTGAGCAACCACGAGCCCATGCCGAGCTCGGTGCTCGCGCGGACACGGACGCTCTTGTCCTGCAGGAAGGTACCGGTGAGTTTCACGCGGCGGTATTCATCGTTCGCCGCACTGACCTGCGGCCACTGGCCACGGCCGGGAGCATCGACCGGCTGGGCATGGACGCGTGTGTCGACGCGGGCGATCAGATCGTGTTTCCAGGCGCGGCGATGCACCTGCCAGGTGCCCAGAGCGATGAAGCCGACAAAGACCAGTACGCCGAGTACGGCCAGCACGCCCAGAACGAAGACGCCGCGCGGAGGGCGCGGCGTCCTTGGCTCGTTTGTCGCGCCCACGCTCAAGGGAGGTTCTTCACCTGCTGCTCGGTCATGTCGTGGGACATGCCCGGCATCATGTTCGAATTGAGGTGGAACATGACCCAGATGGAACCGGTCAGCGTGATGACCACCAGGATGAGGGTGAACATCAGCGCCAGCATGTTCCAGCCGCCCTGTGACTTCGTGTCCATGTGCAGGAAGTAGATCATGTGGACCACGATCTGGATCGCCGCAAAGGTAAGGATCACGATCGCCAGCGTCTGCGGGTTCGGAATGACCTTGCCCATGACCAGCCAGAACGGGATCGCCGTCAGCACCACGGCGAGGAAGAACCCCATCATGTAGCCCTTCAGGGTGCTGTGGCTGACTTCCTCTTCACCGTGACCATGGTCGTCGTGGTGGTCGTGCGAGTCGATGTGCGCGCTCACGGCAGCACTCCCATCAGGTAGACAAAGGTGAACACGCCGATCCAGACCACGTCGAGGAAGTGCCAGAACATCGACAGGCACATGATGCGACGCTTGTTGGCCGGGGTGAGGCCGAAGCGACCCACCTGCACCAACAGCGTGATCAGCCAGACGATGCCGAAGGTCACATGCAACCCGTGGGTGCCGACCAGGGTGAAGAACGACGACAGGAACGCGCTGCGCTGCGGACCCGCGCCCTCATGGATGAGGTTGGCGAATTCGTACAGCTCGATGCCGAGGAAGGTCGCACCGAACAGTCCGGTGACGATCAGCCAGGCCATCATCGTGCCACGGCGGTTCTTCTGCATCTCCAGCACGGCGAAGCCGTACGTGATGGAGGACAGCAGGAGCATCGTGGTGTTGACGGCCACCAGCGGCAGCTCGAACAGGTCGGCGCCCGAAGGGCCACCCGCGTAGCTGCGGCCGAGGACACCGTAGGTGGCGAACAGGCAGGCGAAGATGAGGCAATCGCTCATCAGGTAGATCCAGAACCCGAGCAACGTGCCGTTTTCCGGGTGATGGTCTTCCTTCATCCAGAACTGAAGGTCCTGCTGGTCCGCGACGACCGCGGAAGGCGTGGCTTGGATATCAGACATGGGCGGCAAGCTCTTCCGTGCGGGCGGCCTCGGTCCGGGCCACGACGTCGGCGGGGATGTAGTAGTCGCGTTTGTAATTGAAGGTGTGGCCGATCGCGGTCACCAGCAGACCGAGGAAGGCGACGCCGGCGATGAGGAACATGTGCCAGATCATGGCGAAGCCGATGACGAAGGCGAAGGCTGCGATGTAGACACCGGCCGCGGTGTTCTTCGGCATGTGGATCGGCAGGTAGCCTTCGGTACGACGCGCGGCGTTGCGCTCCTTCATCTGCCACCAGGCATCCTGTTCGTGGATGACCGGGGTGAAGGCGAAGTTGTAGGACGGCGGCGGCGACGAGGTCGACCACTCCAGCGTGCGCCCGTGCCACGGATCGCCCGTCACATCGCGCAGGGCCTCACGACGCTTGATGCTGACGAAGATCTGGATGAGAAACGCTGCGATGCCACCAGCGATGAGCAGGGCGCCGAAGGCGGCGATGATGAACCAGATCTGCAGGGACGGGTCTTCGAAGTGGTTCATGCGGCGGGTGACGCCCATGAAGCCCAGCACGTAGAGCGGCATGAAGGCGAAATAGAAGCCGGTCAGCCACAGCCAGAACGACCACTTGCCCCAGTACGAATCGAGCTTGAAGCCGAAGGCCTTCGGGAACCAGTAGTTGATGCCGGCGAAGACACCGAAGATCACGCCGCCGATGATCACGTTATGGAAATGCGCGATCAGGAACAGGCTGTTGTGCAGCAGGAAGTCCGCCGGGGGCACGGCGAGCATGACGCCGGTCATGCCGCCGATCACGAAGGTGACCATGAAGCCCATCGTCCACAGCATCGGCACTTCGAACTGGATGCGGCCACGGTACATCGTGAACAGCCAGTTGAAGATCTTCGCGCCTGTGGGGATCGAGATGATCATCGTGGTGATACCGAAGAACGAGTTGACGCTCGCACCGGACCCCATGGTGAAGAAGTGATGCAGCCATACCAGGTACGACAGCACCGTGATCACGACGGTGGCGTAGACCATGGACGCATAGCCGAACAGACGCTTGCGGCTGAACGTGGCGACCACTTCGGAGAACACGCCGAACAGCGGCAGCACCAGGATGTAGACCTCGGGATGGCCCCAGATCCAGATCAGGTTCACGTACATCATGGCGTTGCCGCCGAAGTCGTTCGTGAAGAAGTTGGTGCCGGCGTAGCGGTCGAGCGAGAGCAGCGCGAGTACGGCCGTCAGCACCGGGAAGGCGGCGACGATCAGCACGTTGGTGCACAGCGAGGTCCAGGTGAAGACGGGCATCTTCATCATGGTCATGCCCGGGGCCCGCATCTTGATTATGGTGGCAAGCAGGTTGATGCCGGAGAGGGTCGTTCCCACACCGGCCACCTGTAGCGACCATATGTAGTAGTCGACCCCGACATCCGGACTGGCCGCCAACCCGGAAAGCGGCGGATAGGCCAGCCAACCCGTGCGGGCGAACTCACCGACGAACAGGGAGGCCATGACCAGCATGCCGCCGGCCACGGTCATCCAGAAGCTGAAGTTGTTGAGGAACGGGAACGCGACATCGCGTGCGCCGATCTGCAGCGGCACCACGAAGTTCATCAGACCGGTGACGAAGGGCATCGCCACGAAGAAGATCATGATCACGCCATGGGCGGTGAAGACCTGGTCGTAGTGATGCGGCGGCAGAAAGCCGGGGTTGCCGTTGAAGGCCATGGCCTGCTGGGCGCGCATCATGATGGCGTCGGAGAAGCCGCGCAGCAGCATGACCACGCCGAGCACCATGTACATGATGCCGATCTTCTTGTGATCGATGCTGGTGAACCACTCGCTCCAGAGGTAACCCCAGAGCTTGTACTTGGTCAGCACCGCCAGCAGGGCGATGCCTCCGAGGGCGACCGCGGCAAACGTGCCGATGAGAATCGGCTCGTGGTACGGGATCGCCTCGATGGTGAGGCGTCCGAAGATCAGTGTGACTAGATCGGGTGTGTTCATTACCGGACTCGGCGAGGCTTGAATCGGAAAAGGCGGCCGCTCAGAGCGGACGTCCGGCAGGTGTCACCGGCGCACCGGTAGCGCCGCGGGCGGTGCACAGGGCACCCACGTAGCGCTTGCCATCGTCGGCGACACCCAGGCGCGAGCGGGTACCAGCGTCGAGCGAGGTGACGTTGTACGCGCCCACCACGCCCTGTCCGCCCTGCTGGTCGATCGCCATCATGTCGCTCATGCACATGCGGTTCGATTCGACACAACGGTTGAGGATCGCGCTGTACAAGCCAGGCGCGACGGTTTTGTAGTAGTGCACCGGTTCGCGCTCGCTGGGTTGCTCGAGCTTGAGGTAGTCCTCGCGGCTCAGGGTATTGCCATCGGCGCGGGCCTTGGCCACCCAGGTATTGAAGTCGCCGTCGGACAGGCTATGGAAGCGGAAGCGCATGTCGGAGAAGCCGGCGCCGCTGTAGTTGGCCGAAAGTCCTTCGAAGTCGCCCGTTTTGTTCATCACCGCGTGGAGCTTGGTCTCCATGCCCGGCATGGCATAGATCATGCCTGCCATCGAAGGGACGAAGAACGCGTTCATGACGTTCGAGGCGGTGATATGGAACTCGATCGGGCGATCGACCGGGGCCGCCATCTCGTTCACCGTGGCAATGCCCTGCTCCGGGTAGAGGAACAGCCACTTCCAGTCCAGCGCGACGACTTCGACCACGAGCGGCTTGGTGCCTTCGGCGACCGGGCGGGAAGCGTCGATCTTGTCCAGCGGGCGGTAGGGGTCCAGCTTGTGCGTGCTGGTCCATGTGATGGCGCCCAGCGCGATGATGATCAGCAGCGGAGCCGACCAGATCAGCAGTTCCAGGACCGTGGAATGGTTCCAGTCCGGGGCATAGTCGTCGTGGTTCTTGTTCGATTCCCGATATTTCCAGGCGAACATGAACGTCATCGCGATCACCGGGATGATGATGATCAACATCAGCACCACGGAAATAATGATGAGATCGCGCTGCTGCCGAGCGATGTCGCCGGAGGGCGAAAACAGCACGGCGTCGCAGCCCGACAAGAGCAGGACCAAAGCGGGGATCAGCAATCCGCGCATCATCTTCATGGACATTCGCATGATGGAGGCAACCGTGGGGACACGAAAAAATACGCCTAACCGCCTTTCAAGGCCATAGGACACTTTGTCCCATGGCCCTACAAGCCGAGTGGTGCGATCCTTCGCTATCCTGCACTCAATTCCCAAGACCGGGCCGAATACGATGTCGAGCATTTCACACGCCCATCACAATGCCGCGGAAGGCGCCGAACAGGATGTCCGCCGCCAGCACGAGACCAGCCACGCCGCCGTCGCCCCAGGCGAAATCGCGGTCGGCGTCGTCATCGGCCGTGCCTCCGAATACTTCGACTTCTTCACGTACGGCATCGCGTCCGTCCTCGTCTTTCCGTCGGTGTTCTTTCCGTTCCTGAGCCAGCTGGACGGCATCCTTGCCGCTTTCGCCATCTTCTCGCTCGCGTTCATCGCCCGGCCGCTCGGCACCACATTGTTCATGGCCATCCAGCGCAACTGGAGCCGGAGCACCAAGCTCACGGCGGCATTGTTCCTGCTGGGCACGTCAACGGTGTGCATTGCTTTCCTGCCGGCGAACACGTCGCACGGGTACGCCGTCATTGTGATTCTCTCGGTGCTGCGCTTCTTGCAGGGCATTGCGCTCGGCGGCTCCTGGGATGGCCTGCCCTCCCTGCTCTCGCTCAATGCGCCCAAGGGCCGTCGCGGCTGGTATTCCATGCTCGGCCAGCTCGGCGCGCCGGTAGGCTTCCTGATCGCGGCGTCGCTGTTCCTGTTCCTGCACACCCAGCTCTCCCCCGAAGACTTCCTCAGCTGGGGCTGGCGCTACCCCTTCTTCGTCGCCTTCGCGATCAACGTGGTGGCCCTGTTCGCCCGCCTGCGCCTGGTCGTGACCGAGGAATACACCCAGCTGCTGGAAGAGCGCGAACTCGAGCCCATCGGCATCATCGAAATGGTGACGGCCCAGGGTTACAACCTGTTTATCGGCGCCTTCGCCGCCCTGGCCAGCTACGCCCTGTTCCACCTGGTCACCATCTTCCCGCTTTCCTGGATCGCACTGAACCGCTCGCAGGACATCAACGACGTCCTGGTGGTGCAGCTGATCGGGGCGTTTCTGGCGATCCTGGGCACCATGGCCTCGGGCGTCATCGCCGACAAGTTCGGTCGCCGCAACACCCTGGGCAGCATGGCCGTGCTGATCGCCCTGTTCGCCATTGCGTCGCCCTGGCTGCTCGGCGGCGGCAAGGTCGCGCAGGATGCCTTCCTGCTGATCGGCTTCGCCTTGCTGGGCCTGTCTTATGGTCAGGCCGCCGGCACGGTCACGGCGAATTTCGCCAAGCGTTACCGTTACACCGGCGCCGCCCTGACCTCCGACTTCGCCTGGCTGTTCGGCGCGGCCTTCGCCCCGCTGGTGGCCCTGGGGCTTTCGACCCGCTTCGGCCTGGGCGCGGTGAGCGTTTACCTGCTTTCGGGCGCGGCCTGCACGCTGCTGGCGCTGCGGATCAATAAGGCGCTGGAGACGGATCGGTCCAAGCCGGTCGCCTGATAGGTCGAGAGCATCGCCGATGCATCGGCTCCTGCCGAGCGGGGCGCGCCTTGCCTGGTGGGAGCCGCTTCAGCGGCGATGGCGGCCCTCAACCGATAACCGGATACGGGCCTTCATCAAACGCGACGTCGTGATACCCCTTCACCCCGATTGCCCGGGCCATGTCGCTGCGGAAGTCCTCCCCGCGACGTAAGCACTCGAGCGCAAAGGCGAAGTCCCGCCGGGGCTTCCAGCCCAGCTCCCGTGACGCCCGACCGCTGTCGTAGACACGATCCAGGCTCGGCAGCAGCCTCCAGCCACGCGCGGCGTAAAGCGCATCCACGTCGGGAAACAGCTTACGCACAACGGCGGCCGCATCCGCGCGCAAGGCCGCCACGTCGTTTCGGGTGAACGGGGGCGGGGCCGAGACGATGTATCGCCCGAAACCGATGTCCGGTGCGCGGGCGACCGCCCGCAGATGCGCCTCGACGATGTCTTCGATATCCGCCCTGCGATAGAGAAGCTCGTTAGCCTGCATGTTCAGTGTGCCGTACTCGGCACGTACGCCTGCATTGTCGTCATCTTCGGGGAAGAAGCGCGACGTTCGCAGCACGATGACAGCGAGGCCGTCGTTGCGCGCCACCAGTTCGCACATGCCCTCGGCGGCGATCTTGGTCGCCCCGTAGATGTTCTTCGGGATGGGAACCACGTCCTCGTCGATCCAGGTCGCCGGTGCGCCCGGTCGCGGCGAGAGCGCCGCGCCGAAGGCACTCGTTGTGCTGGTAAAAACGAAAGCCTTCACGCCGTGCGCCACGGCGGACTCGAGCAGCGCCACGGTGCCCGCCACGTTGGTATCGACGAACTCGCGCCTGGAATGCGTGGCGATGTGCGGCTTGTGCAGGGTGGCGCTGTGGATCACGGCCGTGGCGCCGGACATGGCGTCGCGGACGAAGGCCTCGTCCGCGATCGAGCCCACGTGATCGGTAAACGGCGACGCCTTGATGTCGATGCCGCGGACCTCGCGGCCCTCGGCGCGAAGCCGGCGGACGATCGCCTCACCCAGGTGTCCGGCGCTGCCGGTGACCAGAACGCTCATCGGCAACCGCTCCTTACCAGATCAGGTCATCCGGGACGACGAACTGCTTGTAATAGTCGTCATCGTCGTCGGCGGGGAGCGGCGCGCTGTCCGTACGGCCATGGTCGGAGACGACCACGTCCGAGACACGCATGTGGATCTTGTCCGCCGCCGCGCGCGGGATCAGCTCGTAGCGGTCATCGAGTTTTGCAATCGCCAGCACGCCGCCAGCCAGCTGGGCGCGAAGCGGCTCGCTCACCAGCAGGCTGGTGATCTTTTCGCCATCGGTGAAGCGATACGCAATCTCGCCGTCGCGCTTCACCCGGGTGGTTTCGACGATCTGGCGTACCTGGGCGCGAATTTCCTTCTTCCGCGCCTCGGCGTTGCGCTCGGCAGCAATGGCGCGATCGCGTTCGACGCGCTCGGCCTGGAGCTTGCGTGCGTCGACCTGGGCTTCGTCGGCAACGACGGGCGCTTTGCCCTGGCGCTGCTTGGCCTGCTCGCGCACGACCTTGGCGATCTTGTCCTTCTTGACCAGACCGGCCTTGAGCAACTGTTCCTGCAGTGGATTACGCATATCGGGGCATTCGTAAGGTCGCGAGACCACCGATTCTAGCGCCGAAGGCTTGGTTACATGGCGTTACGTGCCTAGGCTTGGTGACCTCCCCGGAGGTACGCACCCATGTCCGATCGCCACACCCGGCGCGCCAAGCGCCTGACGCTCGCCCTGCTCGGGCTGCTGGCCACCCCGACCTTCGCTGCCGATGGGGTGCCGCCCCGAAGCGAATGGAAGGCCACAAGCTCATCGCAGCAGGTGCCGGCGCTGGCGCCCGCCCATGCCATCGACACCGACGAGACCACGCGCTGGGGCGGCAGCTTCAGCCCGGGGCAATGGTTCCAGGTGGACCTGGGCAGGATCGCGAGCATCGGCGGCGTTCGCATCCATTGGGACAGTGGCTTTGCGGCTTCGTACTCGATCCAGGTCTCGACCGACGGCACCACGTTCCGACCCGTGTATGCCGTGACCGATTCGCCGGGCGGCACGGAATACCTCGTCTTTCCGGCGGCTGAGGCGCGCTACGTGCGGCTGGCCGCGCCGGAGCGGACGGCCGACTGGGGTGTCTCGGTGTTCGAGTTCGAGCCCTTCGCAGCCAGCGATGTGGCGCGTATTGGCGGACTCGACGGCAAGGACGATGGTGCCTCGCTTTGGGCTGACGGAACCACCCGGACCATCGTCGGGAAGGGGCCCAAGGGCACGCGGCAGCTGGATATCGCCCTGCCACGGCCGGTGAACATCGCTGGGCTCGAGATCGAGTGGGCTGGACCGCGCAACGGTGCCTCGCTGGAGGGACGAGACACAAAGGGCCGATGGGCCACGATCGACAGTGACCCCGGCAGTGCGGGGGACAGCTCGTATCTCGCCGCGCGCGAGCCAATCGTTATCGAGGCGCTGCGTCTGGTCGTCGGATTGAAGGAAGGCGTAGCGCCTCCAGTGAAGCGCCTGCGACTCCTCGGCCCGCTGCGCGTGATGACCGCCATGAAGCGCTACCAGGTAATCGCCTCCCGGATGAATGCGGCCCTGTTTCCCTCTTCGCTACATATGCAGCAGGTGTACTGGACGGCGGTCGGCGTGCCGGCGGGCTTGCAGAAATCCATCTTCGACGAGTATGGAAATATCGAGCCGTACAAGGGCGGCCCTCTGGTGCAGGCCATCTGGCGCGATGTTTCCGGGCACACCAGCGTCTCGGATGGTTCGGAACGGACGCATGCACTGCGCGATGGGTGGAAGCCGATGCCGTCGGTAGGCTGGGTGGCGCAGCCCGGCCTTGCTGTCAGCAGCGAAGCCTTTGCCAAGCAGGAGGGTTCGCAGCCCGTCGTGATGCTTCGTCATCGATTGAAAAATACGGGCAACACGACGGTGGACGGAACGTTGTCGCTCGTCGTAAGGCCGATTCAGGTCAACCCGCCCTGGCAGAACGGTGGTGCCTCGCCGATTCATGACATCGCCCTGGTTGGCGATGCATCCCACACGAGCGTGCGCGTCGAGGGGCGCACCTTGCTGGCCTCGCTCACACCGGTAGATGCCTCAGGGGCCGCAGCGTTCGGTGCACACGGCGAAACCGAGATCACCGGCACGGTTGCCGCGGGCAAGGTTCCGCCCGTGCGTGAAGCGCACGACGATGACGGCCTCGCCGCAGCGGCGCTCGACTACCGTGTGCATTTGGCGCCTGGCGAGACGCTCGACATCGTGCTGGCGTTTCCTCTGGGTGATGCCGCGGCGGATACGAACGGCCATCTCCCCGAACCGCCCGCGATCAATCGGGATGCGCTGCAAGCCGAGACATTCGACACGCTGTCCGACCGCGTCTCGGACGAATGGCAAAAGCGCCTCGGCGGCGTCGGCATTTCCTTGCCCGACGAATCGCTCGTGAACCTTCTCCGCTCGCAAGCCGCCTATATGCTTGTCAACCAGACCGGTCACGCGATGCAGGCGGGCCCTCGCAACTACAACCGCTCCTTCATTCGGGACGGTGCGGCGACGGCATCGATCCTGCTGCGCATGGGTGAGACGAAGACCGCACGCGACTACCTCGACTGGTATGCCACCCACGCTGTGCACGAGAACGGCCTGGTCTCGCCCATCCTCAACGCCGACGGCAGCGTCAATCGCGGCTTCGGTTCCGACATCGAGTACGACAGCCAGGGTGAGTTCATCAACCTGGTGGGGGACGTGGCGCGTTTCGGTGGTGGTCCCGCCAGCGTGAAGGCGTACGAACCGAAGGTACGTGCGGCAATGCATTTCATGCAGGAGTTACGCGAACGGACCATGGCTCCCGGCTATCTCGGCGATCTTCCGGCACCCGAGCGATTCCACGGCATCATCGCACCGTCGATCAGTCATGAAGGTTATTCGAGTCCCACGCATAGCTACTGGGATGACTACTGGGCACTGAAGGGCTGGCACGATGGTGCATGGCTTGCCGAGCAGTGGGGCGACAAGGAGCTAGCCGCTTACGCACGTGCCCAGTACGCCGCGCTGCGCGAATCCTTGCGCAAGTCGATCGTTGCAACGATGGCGTGGAAGGGCATCGATATGATTCCCGCAGCGGCGGACCTGGGCGACGGCGATCCGACGGGCGTGTCCATTGCGCTCGACCCGGCGGGACAGATGGACGTACTGCCGGCTGAGGCGCTACGTCGCACCTTCGATCGCTATCTTGCCGATGTGCGCAAGCGTGAGGCGCCAGGGGAATTGTTCGCCTATACGCCGTATGAGCTGCGTAACGTGCTCACCTATGTTTACCTCGATCGCCCGAAGGATGCCGCCGAGCTACTTGCTGACATCGTCCGCGACCGCCGCCCGCCAGAGTGGAACATGTGGGCGGAGGTGGTTCATTCACGGCCGCGGCACCCAGGGTACCTCGGAGACATGCCGCATACCTGGATCGGCTCGGAGTATGCGCGAACGATCTTCGGGATGTTGATGCGGGAGGCGGATGATGGGCTTTATCTGTTGCCGGGGGCACCGCCTTCGTGGGTCGCCGGGAAGGGATTGTCGGTGACAAATCTGCCGGTGGCTTATGGGTCGTTGAGCATGACGGCGAGACGCGACGGCGAACGACTGACCATCACGCTCGATAACGGCATCCGACCGGGGACGCCCGTACGCGTGTTCTGGCCAGATCGGATGAAGCCGCGGAAGGTCACTGTGGACGGGAAAACCGTATCGGGTTACGACGCCGATGGCGTCCGGCTGGGTAAGCCATTCCATACGCTCGTCGCCGACTACTGACCTCACAGGAAGTCGACGCGAATCGTGACCGGGCGAGTGAACGCGCCACCGCCCACGCTGTAGCGCGACTCACGCAGGCGCACGTAGAAGTCGAAATCCTCGCCAGTGGCCAGCGCGTTCGCCTGGTAGGGTTTCCCGGGCTCGATCGTGTGCTTTGTTTCGTCGGCGATTTCCAGGCCGACGTGCGCCGGTGCGCTGCCGAGCATGCGGAAGAGCTGCGGCGCGTTGGTGTCGGCGTCCGCTGGCGTACCGAAGATGAACTGCGCGATCTGTCCGGCGGGCTCCTTGCAATCTTTCACCTTGAGCTGAAAATTGACCCACGTCGTAGCCCGGTCCGGGTTTTTGAAATCGGCCAGCGAATAGCTGCCCATGGGGACCGTCTGGTTAAGCGTTTCGGCGCTGATACTGCAACTTGGACGCTTGAACCACATCTCGTAGATCTGCATGTGACGGAACGGCGTCGTGAACCCGCCGATGATGGAGCTCGCGCGTTGTTCGGCGATCTTCGTCTGGTCAACCCGACCGAAGACAATATTCCCCGGCATACGCCTGACGCGGTAGCCAACGTTGATGTCGTTGCTGCGAATAAAGCCGCCTTTTCCGAAGCTGCGCTGGTACTGATGCGGAAACTCGTAAGTCCGACCCGCGCCGGCATCCTCTTCCAGATAGACCTCGATCCCGAAGCCGGAAGGCTGGCCACCGACGGTGAGCGGAATCAGGCCATCCGGTCGAGTCGCCGTGTATGCGCCATCGAGCGTCACATCGCCCTTGCAGCTCGCTACGACGCTCCCGTCGCCACGGGCCTTTCCTTCGCGAACGACCGTACCCGGTGCGATGTCGTTGGACACTTCGATCTCGGCGGTCTGACCGATCTGGTAGTTCGTATTGGCGCTATGCACGCACCCATCCGCTGCCAGAGCATCTCCGGCCTGTGTCGCTGCCAACAGTGCGATAAATCCGCAGGCCGGCAATAGCTTTATCGATGTCATCTTTGCCTCGTTCCTTAAGGGTTGGCGTCCACCACCGCATCGTGGGTGGGGAAGTAAGTGTCGAGCCAAATGGTCCACCGCGCCGCCCGACGCATCAAATCCGCGCGATAGACGGCGTTGAAGCGAGCCGTTCGCGAGTGGTAGTTCGCGGCACGCTTCCACACGTCGCCGGTGTCGTTCTGAAGATGTCCGCGGATGCGCCAGGCTGCGAGCAGAAAAGGGTAGCAACCTGGCGCGGCTACATCGGCGGCCGATATGCGGTATCGAGAGAGCTCGCGCAGGTAGCTGGTGTTGAACTGTAGTGCGCCGACGTCGAAGGTTCCGTTGGTGTTGCGTACCCACTGGCCGGGTTTGCCCGCTTCTTTTTCTGCGATCGCCAGGAGGATGTTGGCGGGGACGTCGTAGGCAAGGGAGGCACCGAGGGAGCAGCTGACGAGTTCTTGTTGTTTCGCGGGGATGTCTGGGAGGGTGTCGATCATGGCGATCTGCCTTCGTCGGGCTCGCCGTTGCCCGGAGGGAGAGCCGCGGCTTCGGGGGGCGCTGGCGACGCGGCGACATCCGCTTTCGTGCGAACGATCTCAAGTGTCACCTGCGCTACTGCCTCACTCTCGGCATATACCCTGCTGCTCTCGATGTCTTCGATTGTCGTTTTCGCATCGCCGAATTGCGGTGGGGGTGCGCTGCTATCGGTGCTAGCTACTTGCAAGGGATGCGCGTCAGGCCCTTGCGGCACAGTAGGTTCCTGACCGAGAACCAAGGGCAGTTGCGGTGACGAATCGACGCCAGGGTTGTCAAGCCGTGCGTCGACCTGTACTGGAGCGTCGTGCTCGCCTGCAACCGCGCCCTCCGGGCTACCGACAATGTGACCGGCGGCCAGCGCGATAGCGGAGGCGTGGCCTGTGATACCGACGCCCACTGAGGGCGTGCCGATGAACTGGCTGAGGTCGGTTGAGGCACCGATCGGATCATCTTCGACACGCACGACCATCTGTGGACTGCCGTCGGCGGGTGGGACTGCCGTAGTCAATTCCAAGGATCCAACCTCGTTCGCCGTCACGCCGCTCGCGGCGGCAGTATCTCCAGATGCCGACGAATTGAGGATAGATGCCTCGTGACCTGTTGCCTCCATACGCTGTCCACTATAGATATCACCGGACGCATGGGTCGCGCTTTGTGTTGCGTCCTGAAACGAGTGAGTGGCATCAGCCGCGGCAACGTCGCTCGGCCGGCTGATCGCGGAGGTTACATCGGCTTGCAATGACTCGTGTGCTGCTGCGCCACGGCCGATCAACGCCGGATGCTGCCTACCATCCTCGCCCCACGCTGCCGTGATGGCAGACATTTCTTCCAAATAATCGGGCCGAGACGTGTCGTAAACCTTCTTCACGTCCTGAAGCCCGGCTGTGCTCACGCCGGTATCCTGCGAATCATCCGAACGCGAACTCGGCTGACTCGCAGTATCGACGTGCGCGTACGCACCAGGATCGACCTGAGCGGACGGATGACCGTAGTCCGAACTATGCGAACGATCTTCGGTCGCGGCCTGCGCACTAGACGATGCCAGCCTTGCCGCCGCGCCCTGCCCGCCAGTACTACCGAACACACTGCCGCCAGTTGAACTGCGATATGGGTCCGGCTTGCGCGGCACACCGAATGGGTCAGAGCCACCGTTAACGTTAAAAGGGTCGGCCATGCCGCCTACCGAGACCGCCGAACGCTCAATCGCTTCCATGGCGGAACTCGTTCGAGCCACGGACCCAACAGGAGCGCCGCCGCCCTCCGCCGCGGGAGTTCTACCGCCGACCGCCGCAAAGGCCGCGCCACCGCCCGTCGCAATCGCAGAACCGACCATGCCTGCCGTGCCAGCGAACATGCCGAGTGAAGAACCGGTCACTAGCGTGTAGAGGAGTTGCGGCACGCGTAACCCAAGCACGAGCATGAGTACTGAGACTACGAGAATCTCTCCGAGGCTTCCGTAAGGAAGTTCAGCCCGTAAGCTACTTGCCGGAGTGATACGTCCGAACACGCTCTCACTCACCGCACCGATGATACCCAAAGCGAGGATAGAGATGCCCAACGCGACAACGTGCTTGTAGTAGTTGATTGCGATCTGCGACGTCCAGCGAGAGCCTCCGAAGCCGAGCAGGAAGATTCCGCCGTATCCCAGAAACCACGCCATCACTAAGGCAAGTAGAAATTGTGCGGCGAGAAGCGTCAGCGCGATCAACACGATGATACCCATCACCCCACCAACAATGCGGTCGCCTTCATCACCCTGCGATGTGTCTTCGATCACCCGAAGGTAGACGTGCAACGCACGTCGCATCGCACCGTTTCCGCCCGTAAGAAACGCTGCCTTGGAACCACCTGGGTCCAGTTGGTAGAAGGAGCCCACAATGCGCTGCACGAAGTCTTCGCCACCCGCGTGGTCGCTAGCGTTGATCAAAAGCCAGTAAAGCGTTCCAGTCACGACCATGAAGCGAAGGAGCTCCATTACCACCTCCCCGATATCCTGGCGCAGGATCAGAAGGCCCATCGTCCAGACAAGGCTGATCGTCGCAAGAGCCGCAAACAGGTTTTTGGCAGCGTCGAGAATGACTTCGTCGCCAGTCAGCCTCCCCGAGAAATCCGATTCAATCTCGGTCAGGAGGTTGCTGAGGTCGACTTTATCTGCGACCGCCGCGGACGCTATCAGGCTGAGGGCGACACCCAGCGCGACGCGAACTTGAATGCTTAACTGCATTAATCACCGTGGAACGGGATGGCGTAGACACGCCATCAGGAGGAAAGGCGACGAAAATGTCGTCGCCCCCGACTTCAGAACACTGGCTGCTTCGCAACCATCTGATAGCGCTGGTCCGACAGACCCGCTCGCATGGCCTTGCCGGTGGCGATAGCGCGCGCATCTTTGTCGGCGGAGGCTTGGGCCTCTGCTGCGCGAGCGGCTTCAGACACGAGCATCATTGACCGTAGCTTCATCAACTGGGTGACCTGTGTACCAGCAAGCACATTGGCCACCTGTTGTTGTCGTCCGCGACCCTTAGCATCCTTGCTCTTGTCCGCGAAAAGAGTGAGTGATTCGGCCTCTTTCTCAAGCGCTTCCTGATCCATCTCAATAGACTTTATCAGGGCGTCATTGGCCGCCTTCCGAGCACGCGAACCCTCGAATCCTACCTCCGTAAACTCCTCGCGGCTCTCTTGGTCGACGTAGTACTTTGCTGACTGGAACTGCGCCGCGTAACCATCATTTGTGTGCTCTCCTAAAACAGCTTTGAGCTTCTCGGCGACCTCCCTAGGGATCGGCACAACTTCGTCCTCACTACCCTTGCTAATGATCCAGGTGAACTCATTTGAGATTTCCGTATTCTCAACAATCGATTTGTCAATGTTCGTCGTCGACCTATCTATGTTGTTTGTGTAGTTATTGATCGTTCCATCACCGGTATTGGTCAAAGAATGCTTAATAGCCTTTAGCTGGAAGTTCTGAATGATGTTGGATGTGGCGTTCACAACGTCGATGACCGGGACAATGGCATGTGCATTTCCTGCGCAAGTCAGTCCGCTCAATAGGAGGACGGTCAACGCGTTATTCCTTGCTGATGCTTTCATCCTTCTTCTCTCCTTGTTTCGCATGTTTAATAGTCGAACGCCCGATACGGGCTCTTAAACGTCAGGTCCTTAATAGCCATCACGTTGAAGCGATAGCCGGGTCGGATCTTCAGCGTTGGTGCGTAGCTCATGTTTCGCTTGATCATCTGAGTAGCGACCTCGCCGACCTGCTGAGCAAGCGCCTGACTCATCTGGACGGAGTTGGACGTACCGAACGGGTCGTCCTCGGGGCGAATACTCGATGATGTGAGACCTGCGGTAATCCCGGACATCAGGATGGCCTGGCTAAACAGGCGCAGGTAGTGACGGTTCACCTTGTCTTCGAACCCTGCATAGCCTGCCGAGTCCACACCTTCCATGGCACCGATATCCAGCGCCTTGCCGTCGGGAAACACGATCCGCTGCCACGCGACCAGTACACGCGACTGGCCGTCTACGATGTTGTGGTTATATCGACCGATGAGCCGCGAGCCTTGTGGGACCAGGCGATACTTGCCGGTCGGCGTATCGAACACGTCCTGACTCACCTGCGCGATGATCTGCCCCGGCAAGTCCGAGTTGATGCCGGAGATCATGGTCGCCGGAATCACCGAACCCGCACGCACCTCGTATGCCGTTCGCGGTGCCTCGATGCCATTGCCGAGCAACCAACGGTCGGCGCCCTTGTCCCGTTCCTCAGCTCCAGCGAACTGTCCATAGTCGCCATCCGCGTGCACGGGTATCCGCGTGTCAGGCACTTCAGGAAGCGCTGGCTCCATGGGATCCTCCGGCGCCGACGGAGCGGTGGCCGACGGTGACCCGCCCGCGTCGACTGCCTTCGCCAGGCCAGTCTTCGCATGCATGGCGGTCTGGAAAAGCTTCATCCTTTCGTTCGCCACGGGATCGTCAGCGCGGTCCCCGCCGCCGCCGGAGCGACCAGGCATCGGCGGCGCATCCATATTGGAGACCCGTGCAACCGGGAAGGACGCTGCCTTGTCATCGGGATCGCCAACCAGCCCGCCCACTGCGGTACTCGCCAGCATCTGGTCCAGCACCTGACTGCTCTCGGGCAGACTTGTCGACGAGGGCTCGATAGCCGACTTCTTTTCACCACGCCGGGCAGCAACCATCGCCACGAGGATGATAAAGACCACCAGAACGGCGCCGATGATCAGAAGAGGCATGTTGTTGACGCGGCGCACCCCCGTGACCGAGTCGCCGGCCTTCGGGAGGATGTCGCCGCCCAGCGCCACATCATCGGTTTCCGGACTCGTCTTGCCCATGTCACTCATTCCCGCCTGGTCCATGCACCGCCCGTCGAGACGCCGCCGCTTGCGTTCATCCACAGGCGCGACATCGTGGACGTCCCTACGCGGACCTTGAGGCGATACAGGCCCCCGCCGATCGAATCGACGACGCAGTCAAAGGCTGCGCCTCGTCCGCCAACGGGCGAAACGGTGTATCCCTTGGCCCGAAGCGCGGCAAGCAACGCGCTGTCAAACGCACCCGCCGGCGCGCGCATCGGTGCCAGAACCGTGGCGGACGGCGTAAATACGTCGCTCATGCCGAGCACGACGTCCTCGACGACAGCCCGGCGCAACGGATCCACGTCGGCAACCGAAGGGCTGACCGGGACCGGCGCGCATCCTGTGAGCAAGAGCGTGATGAGCCACGGATAGAGACGCACGGCCCTCATCGACGCCTCTCGATCGTGATCTTGCGCTGGCCCATCCCGACGCCCGCAACGAGCACCGCCTTCTCGAACAACGTGTCCACGATGTAGCGACCATCCTGAAGGCGATAGTTGACCATCACCTCTTCGTTCTTCTTGAAGACACTGCCACTGTCCCTCACGACGAGCAGGGTCGGCGCCTCACCCTGCGAGAACGTGGACGGCATCTCGATGATGGTCTTGACGCCATCGTTGTAGACACGGGACGGCTTGAAGGGCGCATTACCCGACACCCGGTACGCGAAGTCGAGGTTGCCTAGGTATTCGTTCTTCGACCCGCCCGTCGCAGCGCTGCGGGCCTTATCGGCAGCGACCTTCTTCTTCACCGCCACCCATTTCGCGTCGACGGACTCGGAGTACGAGAATGCGACGCGCGGCATGTACTCCGTGCGGTGAGACCGAAGACGTAGGTGATAGGTACGGCGATCCGTCGTCACCATGAGTGAGGTTTCAAGGCCGACGTCGAGCGGCTTGATGACCAGGTGCTGGATAGCGTCCTCGCCCGAACCCGACAGGGCGGGTTCGACCAGCCAACGCACGGCGTCACCCAGGTTCACCGAGCTCACTTGCTCGCCGGGCTGTAGCTCGACATCACAGACCTGCATCACCGCACAGACGATGCTCGGCTGCGATTGGCCGAATAGGAAACGGATCGTGCCGTCGGGGCCGGGCACCGGCTTTACCGATGCCGATGTGCTGGCAATCCATTTACGCGAGATATCGAGGCCCGCCTTCTCCTGCGGCGTGAGCTTTGGGTTGTCGGCGGAGAAGAACTGATTGGCGAGATCCGTCTCGGTGGTGGCCGCGACGACGCCCGGAGCGAGCATCGCCAGCACGGCGAAGAGAGATGTCTTTGTCATGTCGTGCCTGTCAAAACTGCTTCGACCAGGAGTAGTCGGAGATATAGATGCCCATCGGGTTGAGACGGAGCTGTTCTTCATTCACTTCGGCGGGGAGCGGCCGCGCCTCGATGTTGATCAGGGCGCGCATGCGATAAGGCTTGCCCTGGATCTCACCCCGGCGCGTACGCTGGGTCTCAATCCAGTCCACCTGCCAGGTCGTCGCCGTCTGCGGAATGGCGGAGGCAATTTCGATGCCGACCGTCTGCTTCTCCGCGCGCTTGAACGGATTGGTCTCGGGCGAGCCGTTGAGGTAGGCGGTCATCTTGCGCACGGCTACGCTGCCCGACGACATCAAGGCGTATACCTTGAAGATGACGCGGCGCTGCATGGCGATGTCGGGCGTCACCGTCCTCGCGTTAACGATAAACTCGGCCACGGCCGCACGAACCACGCGTTGGTCCACCTTGTCCGCCTGCGATGCCGGTGCGACGGCCATCGCTTCGCCCAGCTTGTTGACCTCGACCACATAGGGAACGAACTTGGACTGGCTACCGATGTAGACAACGCCACCGACGGCAGCAAAGACGATCAGAAGACTGAGGAGCGCCACCGCCTGCCACAACGTACGCGACGCGATGAGACTACCTACGTGCGAGTTCCAGGATCGCCGGGCGTTGAGGTAAGGATGCTGCTGCCCCTGATGGGGAAACGGGCGCGGCGCGCCGGCCCGCCTCTTCTTCGGTTTCATGTTCAAACTCCGTAGTCCGCAAGTCGTAGCCCCTTGAGTGCGAGCCACTCGTCCACCCATGCGTTGCCATGGCGGGCCTCGAGGGTGCGAATGGTGGCGAGGGATTCCTTGTCGGTGCTGCCGATGAAGGCGAGGGCCAGCGGCCCCAGCGCGAGGTCGTACAGGCGTCGCCCCTTGTCCGACATGTAGTAGTAGTGGCGTTTCTGCACGGCGGTCGCGAGGATCTCGATCTGCCGCGAGTTCAGGCCCATGCGTCGGTAGAGCACCATCGCGTCATCGTCGCGGGCGAAGGGATTGGGAAGAAATATCTTCGTCGCGGTGGATTCGACGATGACATCGAGGATCCCGGAGTTCGCCGCATCGGACAGGCTCTGCGTCGCCATGATCACCAGGCAGTTCGACTTGCGAAGCACCTTCAGCCATTCACGGATCTTCGCCCGGAACACCGGGTGGCCGAGCATCAGCCATGCCTCGTCGAGGATGATCGCTGCTGGCTGGCCCTTCAGCGCGGTCTCGATGCGGCGGAACAGATACAGCAGCACCGGCAACACGAACTTGTCGCCGAGATTCAATAGATCCTCGATCTCAAAGACGGCAAAGTCTGAAAGACGCAACCCATCGATCGAGGCATCGAGCAGGTGCCCCATGGCGCCATCCGCCGTATAGACCTTCAAGGCTTCACGGATCGACTCGTCCTGGATCATGAGGACGAACTCCGAAAGCGTGGTCGCTCCCGAGCTATGCATCGAGAGAATCGCATTGCCTATCTCATTGCGCTGCGCCGGCGTGGTCTGCACGCCGTTCAGGGCCAGCATGGCGTCGATCCACTCCATTGCCCAGGCGCGATCGGACTTTCCATCGAGGAACTGCAACGGGCAGAACGCCAGGGTCTCGTCATCACCACCCACGTCGAAGTGCAGTCCGCCGCACGCCTTGACCAGGGGATACAGCGACCGCCCCTTGTCGAAGCAGTACAGCGACATATCCGGGTAGCGACGAAGCTGCGCGGCCAGCATGCCAAGGTGCGTCGACTTACCCGCACCCGTGGGGCCGAAGATGAAGGTGTGCCCCAGGTCATCCACGTGCAGATTGAGACGAAAGGGAGTCGCACCCTGGGTCACGCACTGCATCAATGCAGGCGAATTGGGCGGATACATCGGACATGGCGCCTCTGCCAGACCCGTCCAGATGGTCGAACTTGGAAGCAGGTCCGCCAGGTTCAGGGTATTGATCTGCGGCCGGCGAACGTTCTCTACGCCATGTCCGGGCATGCTTCCGAGCAAGGCATCCATCGTGTTGATCGTTTCAATGCGCGCGGCGAAGCCACGGGCATTGATGGCCTTCTCGATCTGCCGCACGGAGCGATCCAGCCGCGAACGATCCTCGTCCGAGACGATGACGACACTGGTGTAGTAACCCTGTGCCACCACACCGCTGTTGATCTCCGCGATCGCTGCCTCCGCGTCCTGCATCATCGAGAGCGCGTCGTAGTTCACCGAGCCTGTGTTGGTCTGGAAGATCTGGTCGAAGAAGCCACGGACCTTCTGCCTCCACTTCTTGCGGAACTTCTCCATCTCCTTCAGGGCCTGGTGCGGATCCATGAAGATGAAGCGATTCGACCAGCGGTATTGACTCGGTAGCTCAGCGAGCGAAGCGAGGATCCCGGGATACGACTCCATCGGAAAGCCTTCGATGGCCACTACGTGCACGAACCGGCGACCGATACGCGGCGCCACGCCGGCCCAGATTTCCTGGCCGCCCACCAGAGCGTCGATGTAGACCGGGTTGTCCGGCAGCTGGATGGGATGGTCCAGCCCGGTCACGCAGAACTGCAGCCACTGGAGAAAGTCGTCGTGAGTAACCTCACGCCCCTGCTCGGTAACGCTATTGTGGCCTTTCAGTCGCGTCATACGGAAAACGCTAGAAAGACGACCCTCGAAGGAACGGCACTCCCGCTCAAAGTCGGCGATAAGCGTTGTCGTCCGTTCGGTCTTCCCTGCCACCTCGGCGTCATCGTCGAACATCAACTCGACGAACTTCCTCTGCGCGAGCTGAGGCGGGAACCATGTAAGCGTCATGACGAGGTAGCCCTCGTACGTCGTGCCAAGACGATGGAACATCCGCCGACGCTCTTCATCCATCGCGGCAGAAACACGGTCGGGGAAATGCGAGCTGGCGGCCGGCGCGTAGTCGTGCGCCGGCCGACGAACGGCATCGACATGGATCATCCACCCATTTCCCAGGCGCGACAGCGCCTGGTTGACGCGCATGGACGCCGTCTCGCGCTGCTCATCCGTGCTGCTGGCCGCGTCATCACCTTCGAAGATCCACGCCGCCATGAACGCACCGTTCTTGCACACGATCACCCCGTCCTCCACGACGGCGGCATAGTTCAGCAGGTCCGCCACGGCCTGGCCGTGGGGACGCCGATGATCGAGCTTCGGCTCCGCATCCAGACGACGGATACGGAACAAAAGAAGGACAACGAGGATGGCGACAATCGACACCATCCCCGTGATGATCGCGAGCATCATCGGTACTGCGCCTCCTCAGCCGGGCCATTCGTGCGGAACGGCGTCGAACGTGGCGCGTAGTACTGACGGTAGCGGCGCTGGCGGAGATAGACGAAGCGCATCTTTGGATCCGCTTTGGCCATGACTCGAAACAGCTGGACAGCGCCAATCCAAACGGCAGCGCCAAAGATTGCTGCTTTCATGTCGTGCGCGGAGAAGATAAGTGTGCCTGCCAGTAACCCGGCGAACATCACCATCTCTCGATCACCACCCAGGACGAGATTGTCTCGGTTGCCGGCGCGTCTGACTGGAATGGTACGGATTGCCATCAGTTCGACTTTCCAGTGAATGGGCGCGACGTGACGACCACCGTCCCGCTTACCGGCTTCCACTTAAGACCGAGGATAGAAATGAGCGTGGATGCCTGAACGATGACCGATACGACAAGCACGATGAAGACCATCGTTCGCATGAAGCCGCTGATCTCTCCTCCAAAGATGAGCATCGCCCCGCAGGCCACGATACCGACCAGCGAAATGATGAAGGGAACTGGGCCCTGCAGAGACACTATAAGGACGTTGATTCCAGCTTCATATGGAAGCGCCTCGCCGACAGCGAGGGCCGAATCTGGAAAGAGGGTTACGGCGACGGCGAGCACGATCAGGCGCAGCGACTGAGAAAGACCCTTCACCCAGCCGAAGGATCGAATTGCAGTTTTCATAGACATTTCCTAAGCCTTCAAAGATTACGAAGCACATACCGCCCATCCTCATAACCTTCGACGGCTACGACTTCCTGGACGCGGCGGCCATTGGGGGTTCGCGAAATATGGACAAGCAAATGCACGGCCTCGCCGATCAACGGCTCTATGGGCCGTGGCGCATCGCGATGCATGCTGATAAGCATCGACAGCCGTGACAGCCCTGCCCGCGCGTCGTTGGCATGAAGCGTCGCCGCGCCACCTTCATGGCCGGTATTCCACGCCATGAGGAGATCCAGCGCTTCCGGCCCACGCACCTCACCGACGAGAATGCGATCCGGCCGCATGCGTAACGACGTGCGTAACAGCTGCGTCATGCTGACTTCGAACGAGGTCCGGTACTGCACGAAGTTCTCAGCCGAACACTGGATCTCTCCCGTGTCTTCGATAATGAAGACGCGCTCGCTGGCATCCGCCTCGACCATCTCGCGGATGAGCGCGTTGATAAGCGTGGTCTTGCCCGATCCGGTACCGCCGATAACAAGAATGTTCCGGTGTCCGAGAACAGCGTTCATGAGCACGTCGCGGTGCTCTTCGCTAATCACACCCGCCGCCACGTAGTCCGCCAGCGTGAAGATCGACACCGCCTTCTTCCGCAAGGCGAAGGTCGGCCCACTTACGATGGGCGGAAGCTGCGCAGCAAAACGCGATCCATCCAAGGGAAACTCCGACTCCAGCACCGGGTTCGCGCGGGTTATTTCCTTGCCGTAATAGCCGGCCGTCGTCTTGATCACCGCTTCTGACTGGCTCGGGCGCATGCTGCCGATGCAACGCATGCCCTCACCCAGCCGCTCTTGCCACAGGCGGGTGTCCGCATTGAGCATGATCTCGACGGTCTTCGGATCATTGAAGGCATCCAGGAAGGCGTCGCCGAGATCGCGCATTAGTTTCTCTCGCGCGCGCTCCTTCACCACGGCGGATACGCCGGAAGGGGGTCCCTGTTCCATGTGTATTGCGATCACTCCGGCACCGGCGCGACCGTCATGGTCCCTACCGGCGATACGTCGACAACGGGCGCCTCCGCGACCCGTACTTGGTGCTATCGAGGCCTAGGCGGCCTTCTTCAGTGGGACAGCCGCTGCAGAGTCGGCACCGATGCATGTGGTACGAAGAGAGCGATGCATCCCGTGCAAGGTCGTGCTCTCCAGCGACTGCGGCACGTCGACGTAGCAGGCGGTGGGCGGACCCTCGCCCCAGCGCACGGTGAGGCGCGATCCTGCCGCGACACCCCGCGTGAATATCTTGCTTCCCTGCCCGACGACGCCAACCACCTGGCCATGGCTATCGGTCACCGATGCGCCAAAGGGAAGCGGCTCTCCGCTCACGCGCGATGCCCGGATCAGCAGGGCCTGCGAGACGGTCGTGCGGTAGTCGAGTCGCGCAAATGCGCCCGCGCGCGGCGCGACGCTCTCGCTCGTGCTCTCGAGCTCGACGTCCTGCGAGGCGCCGGCCGGATTGATGGAGACCGTGTTCAGCTGGTAGGGCTGCAGGCCGCGCACCACGGCATTGCCGCGCCGATCGAGGCGGGCGCCGCCGTGATTGTCGATGCGCGCACCGGCCGCTCCCGGGGCGTGGACGATCGCGTTCGTCTCGCCGAGCTCCTGCGCAAGGGTGATCCCATCGCGATGGGCCACAAGTGCGCCCGTGGCGCCGAGCGAGTACTGGGACGTGCTGCCGCTGTGACCCACGCCAACGCGGTAGACACCGGCGGGTGCACGGTAGGAAAGACTGGCGTTGCCACCCTGGTTGGCACCCCGCCCCGGAAGCTCTGAGCGGCTGCCGGACAGGTTGTAGGTAAGGTCACGCGCGTTGTCGATCACGCCATTGACCGAAGCCAGCGTCGTGCGACGTCCGTCATCGGAACGGTTGTGGCTGACGTTGAGATTCGGCGAGCGCGACTGACTACCCAGGGGGACCGAGAGCGACAGATAGATCGTCGTGTCGGTTCCATCGCTGCGGCGGCCATCGATGCGGCCCCCGAACGCGTCGCCGACGCGGGAGCGTTGAACCGATACGTTGTAAGACACCGCGCGCCAGCTGTTGCCATAACCGAGCGAGAAGTTGAGGCCGCGCGAGCGATCCCCCCAGTAATCGACCAGCGACCCAGTGGCGACCAGACGACCTTCACCCAGCGCCTGGGCCACCGTCAGATCGAAGCGGCTACGCTCGCCCCCGATCCGCGTTCCGTTCTCGCCGCGACGAAAGCGCTCGCGCAAGGTGGCTGCGTCGGTGACCCCGAGGAAGTCGCGAGTGGAGAAACGGTAGGCAGAGACGCCGATGTTTGTCCCGGTGGTGTTGACGCTCCGACTGTAGCGAACGCGTGTACTGATGCCCCGACGCACGCCCGCCGCGCGGAACGCGGCGCGTGACCCGGTGACATCCAGGGAGACAGCACCGAAAGGCAGATTGACCGCAGCCCCGAGCAGTCCGGCGACGTAGCTGTTCGACGCGGTTGTGCCGCCGTATAGCGTGCTGTTCGTCGTAACGCCGCGCTGGACCGTCGCCTGAAAAACGAACGGTGTGGCGACGAGACTCGTCTCCGACACCTGGCCGGCGGCAACGGCGAATCGCGTCGTGCCTTCGCGGAGCATCTGTGGCACGGACGTGTACGGCACCACGATGGTCTTGGTGCGGCCATCAGCTTCGGTAATCACCACCTCGAGATCGCTGCCGTACCCCGTGGGATACAGATCGTCGAGCTGGAACGCACCCGGAGCGACCGTGGTGCTGGCAATGACGTAGCCATTCTGGCGCACCGTCACCTGTGCGTTGCTCTCGGCGACACCGCGGATGACCGGCGCGTACCCTCGTTGGGAGGCGGGCAACATGCGCTGATCGCTCGCGATCGAAACACCGCGAATGCGGACGCTGTCGAGGATCTCCCCGCTGGTGTAGCTCTCACCCACGGTCAACTGGGCACGCGCGTCCGTCAGGTCGTGCTGCGCGTAGGTCAGCGTGTTCTGCCAGCTCCGCTTGCCCTCGGTCACGCTCATCGAACCGTTGTGACGCAGGCGCCAGCCAGCGACGTTTGCTCCGGCGTTCACGCCGACGAAGGTCGACGTCGATCGCCTGCCATTCGAGCGCAGCTGGAAGGTATTTGCGTTGTAACCGATCATCAACGCCGCCTCTCCCGCATCCCACAGGTCGGGACTCACGTAGCCGCGCGCATGGCTTGCCATGAACACCTGCGGTACGGTGATGTGCAGGATCTGCTCCGCATCGTCGAAGTCCACGGTGGCATCGGGGACCGCGGCGTCCAGATTGCCGCAGAGAAGGGTGTCGTCGAGTGGCCGAAGGGCCGTGTTTTCGCTGCGGGCCCGCAGCTTGTCGATATCCAGACCAAAGGCGACAAGCATCTCCCGATTCAGGCAAGGCTGCGCACTGGTGCTGTCCGCGACCTGACGGAAGATGACATTACGCGATCCCGGCACCGGCTGGCCGTTCACCTGGATCTGCGGTCGATAGATACCAGCGAGAGTGACATTGCCGCGCTCGAAGCGCGAAAGGTCCACGTCGGACGACAAGGAGTGAATGAAATCGGCGTTGAACACGGCCTGCGGCTCAAGCGACGCGGGAAGAGGGTCGGGACCGACCGGATCGATGGCTGCGTCGGCAGCGCTCGGAAGCGCCAGCGCGAGCGCCAGCACCAAGGGATGGCGGACGAACGGGCGAGTCCCCGTGACGCGAGGGGTTGTCCTTGAGAGTTCGTTCATGATCCTTCCCGCGTCTGATCAGTGGCCGAGCGTGGCCGTGTGTTTCACGAATCCGCCGTAGTCGTTGATCGTCTGGAAAGCGATCTCGACACGACTCCCTTTCTCGACAGCTGCTTTCATCGGTACGGTGTAGACACCGTGCGGCTCGAGGGCGAAGGGTTCTGCTTCCACCACTTTCCCGTCGATCGTGAGCTTCAGGTCGTTGACGGTGACGTGGAACGCACTGTCGTTGCCGACGGAGATTCCGCCACTACCGGGAGCCTTCCAGACCAGCCCGGCCGCCGCTGAATCGGGCGAACCCGCCAGGCCCTTCGGCCGGTAGAAGAGTTTCAGACGGTAACGAAAGGCGAGCTGCATCTGACCGCCCTCATCGACTTCTTCCGCCTTCGGTGGCACCTCGAGGATGTTGAGCCAGAACTGCGACTCCCGATCGGCGGCAAGTTCGCCGCCGGTGTAGGCCAGACGTAAGGTCTGCGACTTTCCTGCTTCGACACGCGCGATCGGCGGCGTCACGTTGAATGGCACATCCACCGTCTCCGGCTTCGCATTGGCGTCGCCGTCATCGAGCCAGGCCTGGGTGAGCGCGGGGAGCTTGCCCACGTTGCTCACTTTGATGGTGATCTCCTTTTCGCCTTCGCGATAAACGAAACGGGTGCCACTCATGACCACGCTGGCCAAGGCCGGCGCGCTATTCATGGCGACGCCGAGTAACACCAGGGCAAGGCAAAGCCACCGCGAGCGGTGATGGAAGTGTTTTTTCATAACGTTCTCTGGGCAGGTCGGTCGCCAATCGAGCACGGCGACCGACGTCTTGCTTACGGTTCGAAGCGGATCGTGTACTTCACCGAACCACCCGCCTTACCCGGGCCGACCGATGCGGCGATCTGCTCGAAGGCCACGACGTGGGCGAGAATCGCCTGATTGTTGTCGACGACCTTCTTCACGACCTGCTGGTCGCCCCAGATGTCGATGGGTGCCAGGTTTTCATTAAGGAGGCGGAACTGCACGCCCGTCGCCGTACCACTGGTGACTTTCACCATGCCCGTGTTGATGTCGGTCAGCGTGCTGTCCGGATCGAACGAGGCCCACACCTTGGTGGTATCGGTGCAGGTTGTTTCACCGGTCTTGCCGATATAGATACGGAAACCGGTCTCACCGACGCGCGTGCCGATGCCCGTGAACTTCGAACCGTCTACGCCGGCCAGGGAGACGGTGAAGTCCGGACCGACGCCGCCCTCACCACTGACGCTGCAGGAGACGTTGGTGATCTCACCGTCGAAGGTGATCGTACCGTCCGAAGCGGCGAAGGCCGACGGTGCGGCCAGACCCGCGAAGAGCAGGGCGGAAAGTGTTGCCTTGAGGTTCATCCAATTAACCTTTTACTGTTTTTTGTGTTGATCGACGGCCGAAGCGGCCGCCGGCGTCAGGGAGACACGGGGTCATCCCCGCGCATCACGCAGCCGAGCTCGACCAACGCGAGCGCCAGTAGAAGTTTGTAGGAGTTACCCTTCGATCCATATGGAAGATTACTCAAAAGTAAGGTTTTCTTACGTTGAGTGAGGGCGCCACCGCGTCCGTTTGGGGATCGTTCTCAAGACGCGGCGGCACTCACGTGGTAAGCGTCAGTCGAGCGAAGAGGCCGGCCCGAAGAACTCGTACTTCGCCCGGGCATCGGGCACGCCCAGGTCGCGCAGTGCCCGCCGCACGGCCTTCATGAAAGGCTTCGGCCCCAGGTAGTAGGCGTCCATCGTGTCGATGGCCGGCAGCCACGCAGCGAGAAGGTCCTTGTCGAGGAAACCGGTCGCGTCGGGTTCGGCGTCACCCTTGCGCGGCGCCTCGTAGCAGTAGTACCGGCGAAGCCTGGAATGCTCCGCCGCGAGGTTGTCGATGACATCTCGAAAGGCATGCACGCCGCCATGACGCGCCGAATGGATGAAGTGAATCGGGCGTTCCGTCGCCAGCGCGGCCTGCAGCATGGCCAACGTCGGCGTGATGCCGACACCACCGCTGATGAGCACGAGTGCGCGGTCGTTATGCTCGAGCACGAAGTGGCCCGAGGGCGGAAAGAGTTCAACCGTGTCGCCTACCTGGATGTGGTCATGCAGGTGGTTGGACACCAGGCCACCGGTTACCCGCTTGACGCTTATCCGGTAGCCCTTTTCATTCGACGCGGCCGACAACGAGTAGTTACGGCGCGCATCCTGGTTGCCCACGAGGACGCGCAGGCCGATGTACTGGCCCGGCGCATGAGCGATGACAGCACCGCCGTCTTCCGGAACGAAGTGGAACGAGGTGATTTCGTCGCTCTCCTGCACCTTGTGCGCGACGACGAAGGTCCGCCCGTCGCGCCAGCCACCCGGGCTCGACGCCACGCGGTCATAGATGACTTCTTCGGCATCGCCGAGGATATCGGCCAGCTGCTGGTAGGCGACGCCCCAGGCCTCGAGCACCGCGTCCGTGGCGATGTCGGCGCCCAATACCTCGCGGATGGCACGCAGCAAGGAGGCACCGACGACCGGATAGTGCTCGCGGCGAATCCTCAGCGACACGTGCTTGCTGATGATCGCGCCGACGAGGTCGCCGAGGGCTTCGAGCTTGTCGATGTGCCGTGCGTACATCAGCACGCCGTTGGCCAGCGCGCGCGGCTGCTCGCCTGTGGCCTGGTTGGCCTGGTTGAAGAAGGGACGCACCTCCGGATGCTCGTCGAGGAGGATGCGATAGAAGTGCGTCGTGAGCGCCTCGCCGCCCTGCTCGAGCAGGGGCACGGTGGAGCGGACGATGGCGCGGTGTTCGGCGGAAATCATGGGACTGCCTCTGGTTTTGGGTATGTCCTCTTTATTCACATCCCATGCCAGTTCTGACATTGTTTAAAGTTCATAGAGTTAGAATAGCGAAGGGTCGAAGTGACCCGCTCCGAGACCGGGTCACTTCGACCCTTGCGAGGTCGATATGACTGCAGCTCGTCCTGAACTCGATGCCCTGCTGCCGCTGGTCGACGATCTCTCCAGGGAGATTCCCGAGGCCGAGCGCTACCGGCGACTTCTCGATACCTTGCGCTTACTCGTGCCTTGCGACGCCAGCGCCCTGCTCCGTCTCGAGGGTCGCGAGCTCGTACCCCTGGCGGTCGACGGACTCACCGAGGACACGCTCGGCCGTCGCTTCGTCGTGGCGGACCATCCCCGGTTCGCCGCCTTGCTCGCGCAGGAAGGTCCGACCCTGTTCCCGCCCGATAGCCCCCTGCCCGATCCTTACGACGGCCTGGTGGAGGCTCATTTGCCGCTCGACGTGCATGACTGCATGGGCTGCCCCCTGGTGATCGACGGTAAGCCCTGGGGTCTGGTGACCGTCGATGCGCTGGAGGCAGGTCGCTTCGGACCGTCCGACCTCACTACCGTGCGCGCCTTTGCCAGTCTTGCCGCTGCCACGGTTTCGGTGGCTGAGCGGATGCGCGGCCTGCAGCGCTCCGCCGAGCACGAGCGTGCCCGCGCCGAAGGTTTCCGGCTAGCGGCCGGGCAAGTGCCCGGCCGCGCGCTTGCTGGCCGCAGCCCGGCCTTTCGGCGGCTGGTCGACGACATCGCCACCGTCGCCGGCAGCGACCTCACCGTACTGATCCGCGGCGAGACGGGCGTCGGCAAGGAACTGGTGGCGCAGGCCATCCATGCGGCCTCGCCGCGCGCCGACCGGCCGCTGATAGCGGTCAACTGCGCTGCGCTTCCCGAGCATCTGGTGGAGAGCGAGTTGTTCGGGCACGTGCGCGGTGCCTTCTCCGGCGCAACGACCGACCGCCGCGGCAAGTTCGAGCTCGCCGACCACGGCACGTTGTTTCTCGACGAAGTCGCCGACCTCTCCCTCGCGGCGCAGGCCACACTGCTTCGCGTGATGCAGAGCGGCCAGCTGCAGCGGGTCGGGTCCGATCGCGAGCACCGGGTAAACGTACGAATCATTGCCGCGAGCAACCGCGATCTTGCCGATGAAGTGCGGGCCGGCCGCTGCCGTGCGGACTTCTACCACCGCATCAGCGTCTATCCACTACGTGTGCCAGCGTTGCGGGAGCGTGGTAACGACGTGTTGCTTCTGGCCGGTACGTTTCTCGAAGAGAATCGAGGCCGACTCGGTCTGACAGGCCTCCGGCTGGCCAGTGACGCGCAAGCCGCCCTGCTCGCCTGGACGTGGCCGGGAAACGTGCGTGAGCTCGAACACACCATCGGCCGTAGCGCACTGAAGGCGCTGTCGCGGCAAGGGAGCAAGGCACGTGCGCTGACGTTGTCGGCGTCCGACCTCGACTTGCCCGTAGCGAAGACTGTGCCGGTCGCGGTACCCGAGAGCACCGATCAGATCACCGGCCTGTCACTCCGCGCCGATCTCGATCGCTACGAGCGCTCGGTCATCGAACGCAGTCTCCGTCGGAACGACAACAACTGGGCGGCCACGGCGCGAGAGCTCGGGATGGACCGTGCCAACCTGCGACGATCCGCAGCCCGGCTCGGCATCCCGAGATAGGCCCCAGGTTTACCGACCGATCCGGCGCAGCGGTTTGCCGCTCATCAGGTTGCTCTCGATCTGCTCCAGCGTCACGCCCTTCGTCTCCGGCACCAGCAAGAAAGTGAAAACGATGAACAGCGCGTTGAGTCCGCCATAGAGCCAGAAGGTCTGCGCATTGCCGATGCCGCTGAGCAGACTGAGGAAGGTCACGCCGACCACCCAGTTGGTGGCCCAGTTCGTAAACGTGGAGGCAGCGATACCGAAATCGCGCCCCTTAAGTGGCTGAACCTCCGAACACAGTGTCCAGATCAACGGACCGGCCGACATCGCGAAGCCGACGATGAAGAGCAGCAGCATGCCGACCGTAAAGAACTGCTCGCCGCGCGAGTGGATACCGAGTCCCATCATCGTGCCGACGACACCGAGGCCGATCGCCATGATGGTGAACCCGGCGTACAGGATCGGCTTGCGGCCCAGGCGATCGACGAGACCGAAGGCGATCAGGGTTGCCAGCACGTTCGTCAGGCCGACCGCCGCGGTGAACCACATCTGGGCGTGGGTGTCGTAACCCATGTCCTTGAAGATGCGCGGCGCGTAGTACATCACGACGTTCATGCCGGTAAATTGCTGCATGGCCTGCAGCAGCACGCCGAGGCCCACCGAGCGACGGAAGTTGCCGTTGTCCCGGAACATGCTCCAGCCGTGCTGCTTGGTCTTCAGCTGTTCGTCGATGGCGGCGATTTCCTGCTTTACCACCGCCTCGTCGCCGCGCAGCTTCGCAAGCACCACCTGGGCTTCCTCGCGACGGCCACGCATGAGCAACCAGCGCGGACTGTCGGGAAGGAAGAACAGGCCGATCAGGAAAAGTACGCCCGGAGCGGCGATGATGCCGAGCATCCAGCGCCAGTTACCGGTCGAGCTGAAGGCCGTGTCCGAGAGAAAGGCGAGAAGGATGCCCGTGGTGATCATCAGCTGGTAGGTGGAGATCATGGCACCGCGAATTTTCTCCGGAGCCACTTCGGCAAGGTACAACGGCGCGGTAAACGTCGCCACGCCGATAGCCACGCCCAGTACGCAGCGCGCCACGATGAGAATCGTTGGCGACCCGGCGACCGCGCAGAACAGCGAGCCACCGATGAACACCACGCCAGCGAACATCAGTGAGCGCTTACGGCCCAGTGTGGCGGACATCCAACCAGCGGCCAGCGCGCCGACGCACGCGCCCAACATCATCGAACTGACGATCCACTCCACCATGCTGTCCGACACCTTGAAGTCGGCCTGGATGAACTGGGTCGCGCCCGAGATCACACCGATATCAAGGCCGAACATCAGCCCGGCGAGGGCGGCGAGGATACACGTGGTGACTATGGCCGCCTTCGGGTGGGCGGCCTTCGCTTCCTGTTTTACGGTGGCATCCATGGGATCGGTTCCTTATACGAAAAGGCAGATGCCAGGCATTGAATGCCTCGACATGTATCGGACCCGTATGCGATGTGTCGGCACGGGGTGAGTCCGCAAGAAAATGCGCGAAAACGGCAAAGTCGTTGAGAGTGGCTATCGCGATCGGCGACTGCCTTCATGATGGATGCAACCTCAACGCGCTGGCCTGTTCACCATGCGTCATTGCCGCGTCGCCGCGTGTATTTTCCGACGTTGACCACCGAAACACGCGAGCGTTGCCAAGCGTGACAAGCATTGGCCTGTGTTAGCGTCGATCTGTTAATCCTTACGCACATAACCGCCTTGCTCATGTCTTCCTCCCGCTCCCCGATTGACGATCCCACCCTCACCACGCGCGACGCCGCGCGCCTGCTTGGCATCTCCGTAAGCACCGCACAGAAGTGGATCGAAAGCGGCGCGCTCGAATCCTGGAAGACGCCCGGCGGCCATCGCCGTATGCGCCAGAGCGCGGTCATCGCGCTGCTCGAGGAACGCACGGCGATGTCCGCGGACTCCCTCCAATGCATGCCGCAGGAGTTACGAGCCGAGCGCTCTCCGAACTATCCGGTACCGCACGACGAAGCCGCGCGACTACGTATGGTCGGCCGTACGGGCTTGCTGGACACGCCCGCCGATCCGGCATTCGATCGCATCACGCGGCTGGCCTTATTGATCGCAGGCACCCCGGTCTCGTTTATTTCGCTGCTCACCGCGAAGCGTCAGTGGTTCAAGTCGGCGCAGGGAACGAAACTGCGGGAAACACCTCGCGCCCTGGCGTTCTGCAGCCACGCCATTCTCGGCGAGGACATGGTCACCGTCGAAGATACGCGGCAGGACGCGCGCTTCAACGCGAGCCCGCTGCTTGCCGGTGAGCCGCATATCCGCTTCTACGCGGGTTGCCCCCTGCGGGGTCCGGACGGCCATGCCCTGGGGACCCTGTGCGTTGTCGACCGCATGCCGCGACGACTCGACGACTCGCAGAAAGAAGGCCTGCGCGCGTTGGCGGATATCGCCGAAGATGAAATCCGCCTGTATATGGTGGAACACGGCCGCCGCTGGGGTTAACCAGGCAGAGGAGCCCACGGGTCGTAGCTGCCGAAGTACCACAGGTGACCCTCGGGATCGCGGGCGGAGTAACCGGCGCCGCCGTATTCCTTCTCTTCGTAGTCGTCGACGATACGCGCACCGCGGGACCTGGCGGTCTCATAGTGCGCTCGCACGTCGCTCACGAAGACGCAGGGACACTGCGTTTCGCGGCCGCCGACTTCATCGGGCTGAACCATGTGCTGGCTGAAAGGCGTGTCGTCGCGGGCCGAGCCGAGCATGATCATGCCGCCGCCGAAGGTCAGCTGAGCATGATCGACGATGTGCTGATGCTCCGCGTTGACGTACACGGCATGTTTTTCGAAACCGAAAGCGGAACAGAGGAAATCGATAGCCTCCAGGGCGTCCCGGTATCGCAGGCAGGGAACGATCGTGCTGTTCATGGCGTGAGCTCCTCGTCGGGGAGCCCCTACGTTACGCCAGTTCGGCCACGGCGCGCCGAACCGAGTCGATACCATGGGCCTGTGTGTTCGTTGCCTGCGCCACGTCCGACACGCGGTCGAGCAAGGCGCTGACCGCGGTCAGGATGTCACCCATGGCGGCCCCGGCCTCCCCGCTTCGCTCACTGCCTTCGCGAACGCGGTCGAGCGTGCTCTCGATCAGGCTGCGGATCTCCCGAGCGGACGCAGCACTGCGTTGCGAGAGCATGCGCACCTCCTGGGCCACGACGGCGAAACCCTTGCCATGGGTTCCGGAGCGCGCCGCCTCGATGGCGGCGTTCAGGGCCAGGATATTCGTCTGGAACGCGATCGAATCGATCAGGCTGACGATCTCCGCGATGTCCTGTGCACCGCCCTGTATGGCCGCCATGGTAGCGATGACCGCTTCGACCATGGCGCCGCCATCGGCGGCAGAACGACTCGCGTCGTTGGCCAGCGCATTCGTCACGCGTGCTTGCTCGGCGATGGCTGGCACGGTGTCGGCCAACTCCGTGAGAGAGGCATGAAGTGCGCGCGTGGCGCGCGTCTGCGCCGACACGTCGGTGGCGTACTTCACCACCTTGAACGGCCGCCCGGCCATGTCGAGGATCGGGTTGTAGCTACCCTGGATCCACACTTCGCGGCCTTGCCTATCGACGCGGCGATACAGCGACGAATCGTATTCGCCGCGTCCGAGCTTCTCCCAGAACGCCCGGTACTCGGCGCCTTCGCGGTCCACGCGATCGACGAACATCCGGTGGTGCTGGCCGATCACTTCGTCACGCGTGTAGCCCATGGTGGCAAGGAAGTTGTCGTTGGCGTCGAGGATGATGCCGTCGAGACTGAAACTGATGACGGCCTGGGCTTTGTCGATGGCAGCGAGGCGTCCTTCCATGTCGGCGGCACGCAGACGCTGCTCGGTCACGTCGGTGGCGAACTTCACGACCTTGAGCGGGCGTCCGCGACCATCGAGCACCGGGTTATAGCTCGCCTGGATCCAGACCTCGCGCCCGTTCGCCCCGAACCGCCGATAGAGACCGACGTCGGGCTCCCCCTTGCCGAGACGCGCCCAGAAATCGGCATAGGCCGCGCTCCCTGCTTCCGATGGATCGACGAACATGCGGTGATGCCTGCCGATGATGTCCTCGCGCGCATAGCCGAGCGCTGCCAGGAAGTTGGCGTTCGCATCGAGGATGGTGCCGTCGAGCGCGAACTCGATCACGGCCTGGGTGCGATCGATCGCAGCGATCTTTCCGCGCATATCCGTTCGCGAATGTCCGAAGAGCGTGCGAAGACGTGTGACGATGTCGATGCGCATGATCGTTGCCTGCCCGATGACGGTGTTCGATCATTGTTATCGACACCTGCGGGGAAGAGCTGTAAGTGAGATGCCGATTTCGCGTACGGATTGCTGGCTATCGCCGATGAATCGGCTCCTACAAATCGCGGTTTTGACGAATCTGGTTTATTCGACGGCGCCAATCGTCAGGTCACGTGAATCCGTGCGCCCGTGGTCGTCAACGACGCGAATGAGGAAACGTCCTGTGCGTTCGGGCGCCCACATAAGCGGCTGGCCGCTCGCCACGCTCCCCAGGTAAGCGTCGTCGGCAAACCAGTAGAGCGTCCGGGAGCCGGCATCCGTCGTCGCAGCGAAAGTAATGCGTTCGCTGCCCAGGCGGGAAACGCGAATCTGATAGGTACTGCCCTTCAGCGGGGACGTGATCTTCGGCGGATCGCCGGCCAGCTGACCACCGCCCTGGCAATCCGGCAACGGTGGCGGCGTGCGGCGTGCCATGCCCGCCTGCGCGAAGACGCGCGCCAGGTCGGACGGCCAGTACTCGTACACCTCCGTCCGCGTACGTTCGGGATCGTAGGGTGGACAGGCCGGTTTCCCGCTGTCCTTGTCCACCACCACGGGACGATGGATGTTGCTCACGCGGATCGGCGACTTGCCTGGAATGAACCAGGTACTGCCCACCTGGGGGCACCATGCATTCGGAAGTTCGCCGCTAGCCAGGCAAATCGGCACACGGCGGAGGTTGGGCGGATTTCGTCGGATCGGTTCCGCCAGCCCCGGCCGTTCGGCACGCAGGGCGTCGGCGATGCGGAAGAACAGCGGCGCGGCCGCATCCACGCCGACGAACGCGGGGTTGCCGCTGCCGTCGAAATTGCCTATCCAGACCACCAGGACATACGGACCGAAGCTACCGGCTGTCCACGCATCCCGGAAACTCCACGACGTGCCGGTCTTCCAGTAAAGCGGCAACCGGGAAGGCTGGGCCGCCACCGCGTCATCCGGCCGCGGATTCTGGCGCAACATGTCCATGACCATGAAACTCGCTTCTTCGCTGAGCATCCTCGTGCCCTTCGTGCGCGGCTGGGCTGCAAGCGTACGCAGCGGGCGCAGTTCGCCGCGGTTGGCGAGCATGGCGTACAGGCCACCGAGCTCCTGCATGGTGACTTCCCCGCCGCCGAGGACGAGGGCCAGTCCGTAATGTTTCTCGCTGGCCATGCGTGAGACGCCGGCGTCGTGCAGGAACTGGTACAGATTCGGGTTAGCGAGCCTGGCAGCGATCTGCACCGCGGGAATGTTGCGACTACGGACCAGGGCCTGCGTCGCCGTTACAGGGCCGAGGAAGTGACCGTCAAAATTCTCCGGCGTGTACGGGCCGAACGCCGATGGCACATCGCGGAGTACGGTTTCGGGATGAAGAAGGCCCTGGTCGAAGCCAAGGGCGTAGATGAAGGGCTTCAACGTCGAGCCCGGCGAACGCTTAGCCTGCGTGCCGTTCACCTGCCCGAAGATTGATGAGTCGAAGTAGTCGGCCGAACCGACCATCGCCTTGACGCCCATGTCGCGCGTGTCGATCAGGATCGCCGCGGCATTGCGGATGCCGCGGTCGCCACTGCGCTGCACGTACTGGCGCACCTGTCGTTCCAGACTGTGTTGCAGCCCGAGATCGAGCGTGGTCGTGATCCGCATGTCGTCGTCGCCATCGAGACGGCGCTCGGCAAGTACCTGCTCGACGAAGTGCGGCGCCTCGAAAGGCAGGCGCGATAGCGGGCGTAGCCGTAACGGCAGGTCGAACAGAGGTCCGGCGTTGGCATCGGCTGGGTGCTTCGTGATCCAGCGGCTAAAGAGACGATCGCGCGATGCCTTCAGCGCCGTCCCGATGACGGCGCTGCCGTTGACATCACCCGGAAGTCCCCGGGACGGATCCTGCGGAATCACCGCCAGCGTCAACGCTTCCGGCAGGCTTAGTCTTGCCGGGGCCTTGCCGAAGTACGCAAGGCTGGCCGCGCCCACGCCTTCCACGTTGCGTCCATAGGGGGCGGCGTTGAGGTAGGCCTCGAGGATATCGTGTTTGGAATAGCGGGCCTCCAGCTGGACGGCGTGCATCGCCTGCACCAGTTTGCCTCGAGGACTCCGCGTGTCGAGATGCCAGATCAGCCGGGCAAGCTGCATGGTGATCGTGGAGCCCCCCTGCCGACTGCCATGCCTGGCATACGTCACCCAGGCACCGCGCACGAGACCCCACGCACTCACGCCAGGATGCCAACGGAACCAGCGATCCTCATGCAGCAGCACGCCATCGACGAAGGCGGGTGACATGTCTTCGAGCGGGACCCAGAGTCGGTAACGATCGTCGCTGGCGAGCGTAAGACGGAGCAGGCGTCCGTCTGCATCGTAGACCGCCGTGGACGAGGGAAACCAGGCGCGCAGCGGTTCGTGTGGCCAGCATCTGAGCACCACGGGTAAAGCGGCAAACAGCAGCAACGCCACAAGGGCGTTGTGCCATTTGATGCGACGGAAGCGGTGAAGACTGTTCATCGGTGCGACGGAAACGCCTTTGGTTTCGTGTCGGCCCGTTACGGTTTACGTTGGACGGTTATCGCGCCGCCGCCCGGGGCGCGTGCCTGGACGCCGCGGTCGTAGAGCGATTCGATCAGAGCGGGCGGAATCACGAACTTACCGGCATTGGTCGCCTTGATGCGGTAGATGAACTCCTGCACGTCGGTACTGGCCGTGCCGTAGACCACCACGCGATCCTCGCGGACATCCGCGTACTCGGGCTTCCAGGTGGACTCGGGGTTGCCGATAGGTGAATGCCAGGCAGGTGTGTTGTCATCGGCGCCATCGGCCGCGCCACCATTGCCTTCGGCATCGCTATCGGCATCGCCGTTGCCCGATGCGTCCGACGTTGCCTCGTCCGAAGACGGTGCCGCCTCCGCAGCATCGGCAGGTGGCGCGGTGTCCAGCACCGGTTCGAAGCCACCGGGCAGCAGGTCGACGATCGCGACGTCGAACACATCGTGATCGGTCGTGGAGCGCACCCTCACGTGCACGTCGATCTCGTCGCCGGTATTGACCGTGTCGACGGATTTGCCCTTGGTGTCCGTATACGTGCGGGTAATCTCCAGACCATCCTTGCGCGTATCCGTGGACGGCTTGCGATCGAATCCTGTCTGCGCGACGCCATACCAGGCCGTCGCTTCGGCGTCATTGACCAGACGCAGGCGCTGCGCCCCGGTCGACCAGTGGCCGTCCACCAAAGACCCCTTCACGACGCCGATGGGTGTCACCGTGCCGTTGGCCGCCACCGCACCGATCGAGAGCTTGCTCACGTCGCCGCCTGCCTGCGAGGCCCAGGCATCCAGCGCGATGATGATCATGCCGGAGGAAAGCGTGTTGTAGTGGCCCTTGGCCAGCGGGCGTACGAGGTTCTCGATCGTCTCCGGCGGTAGGGTCTTCGCCTGCTCCGGGAAGTGCTTGGCAAGCAGGTAAAGGACCGATGCGTCCCGGATGGGCGTGTCGTAGTAATCGCTGTAGTCGTAGGTCTCATCGGCCGGCTTGCGCGAGAGCAGCTTGCGCGGGCGCGACATCAGGTCGTTGGCCAGCTTGTCCTGATGAAGCATCTGGTAGGACGCGGCCAGCCACGCGGCGGCGAGATCGTCGTGCCACTGCTTCGGGTAGACCTCTTCCAGGCGACGCTGCACCGAGGCGAGGTCATTCGTGGTGACGTTGCCCTGGCGTGTCAGCAGGTAGATCGCGTAAGCGCGCTGGCGCATTTCCACCAGCGTGTCGCCACTGTCATCGGCAGCGATCTGGCGGAGGGCGTTGTCCGCCGACGCCAGCAGATCCGCCGGCACGGCCACGCCGTGGTCGCCTGCTTCGATGAGGTAATGAACTGCGTAGTCCGTCGCGAACACATGTGTGTCTGGCGTCGCCGTCCAGAGTCCGAAACCACCCTGGCCGTTCTGACGAGCACGAAGCACGTCGAACAGGGCAGCGACCGGATCCGCTGGTGCGGTCTCGTCACCCGACATGCGCGCCGGCTTGACGTCGCCGAACTCCGTTCGCTTGCCGAGGATCAGGGCCGGCATCGCGGCACTGATCACCTGCTCGGTGCAGTAATGCGGGAAGTCGACGAGATACGTGGCGAGGCCGCGCGCCAGCACCACAGGTACGGTCGAAAACGAAGCGTCACGCTTGGCGTATTCATCGTGCATGTCGCGTAGCGATGTCACGTCGGCGCGTCCGTGCGCGTCGACCCGACCGAAGGCGAGGTCCGTCCGCAGGGGCGACGCGGGGCGTACGGACAGGTCCACACTCTGCTTCGCGGATTTACCGTTGAAGGCGGCAGTGAACGTCATGTTGCCCGAACCCAGCTTGTCCGTGGCCCGCACGCGGAAGATCGCCACACCTTCGCGCATCTCGCCGAGGCTCAGCGTCTTCGTCGCATCGCCGACGATCTGCAATGGCGCGCCGAGCTTCAGGGTCACTCCGACCGGTACGTCCTTGCCACCGAGGCCAGTGAGGTTGTTGGCCACACCCACACTGATCTCTGCCTCGTCACCCGGCGCGAGCGTCGTCGGCACATTGGGCGAGAGCACGAAGTCACCACGTACCGTGGTCGCTCCCTCGAAGGTACCGATTTTCTCCGGCGAGACGCTGACCGCCATGACGCGCAGCTTGCCATTGAAGTAGTCGGGAACCTTGTATGTGAGGTCGCGCGAGCCGTCGATGTCGACGATACCGGACCAGTACGCCACCGGCTTGTCCCGCTTTCGCCGGAACGGATTGAGTTGGCGGCCGATGGCACCGTCCGCATCGCCTCCGGGGGCGGCCATCGTCATCAACTTCTGGAAGTCCGGGATGATCAGGTCGAGGATCTGCGACGTGGACACTTCCAGCATGCGCTTGCGGAAGAAGTACTGCAGCGGATCGCCCAGCTTGTAATGCGCCACCTGCAGGATGCCCTCGTCGACGGCGAATACAACCGCGCGCGTCGGTGTCGTGGAGGTCACGTGGAAGGTGACGGTATCGCCAGGCTTGACCAGCTGCGGCGACTCGACGGCCAGCACGTTGCGCCTGGCATCCATGTTCACCGAGAACGGGACCACGCCGAACGACAGCGGGCTCATGAAAATCTCGTCCGAGGAGGGGTCGCGCACGTACTGCACGTTGATGTATCCGTTGCCTTCGAAGTCCGCCGGCACCGTGATGTGCTGGACGGTGCTGGTCGAATCGGCATGGAACCAGGCGTGAGCGTAGACCTTGTCGCGCTCGATGGTGATCAGGCCGCTACCGGCATACGGCGCGCGGATGGCGATATCCACTGCCTCGCCCGGTGCGTAGTCCTTCTTCGACAGCGTGAGCTGGAGCTCGGCATTGCGTTCAAGCGAACGCGACACGTTGCCTTCGCCGGCCACCGACCAGGCGACGCGATTGATTTCCTTGCCTTCGGCGTTCTTCAGTACCAGCGCGAAATTGCCCGGCTTGTCCGTCGGAAGCGTTACGTCGAGGCCCGCTGCCGGGAGGGTCAGTGGCGTCTCCGATACCGTGGTCTCACGGGCTTTGGACTCGTACTTGAAGACCCCGGAGTCCTGCTTGGTCAGCACGGAGACGAAGCGCGTTTCGACGATAGCCTGCTTGAGACCCTTTAAGTCGATGCGTTTCGCGGTGGGATCGATGGCGACCAGGTTGACGATGCGTTTCGCGTCTCGGCTCACATAGTCGAGGTTGTCGACCGCCTTGTAGCCGACGAGCCAGTCGTTTGACGACACCATGCCCTGCGTAGCCGCGGCCACGCTGCGTCCGCCTTCGGCTTCATAGGCCTTGGCCAGGAAGTAGAGCTGGTACGTAGCGTCGGCATACTTGGACAGGTCTAGTGCAAACTCCGCGTGCCCCTTGTCGTCGGTCTTCGCGTCGGCGAGCTTCTCCTCGAAGCCTTCCTTCGCACGACGCACGTCGTAGAAGTGATAGTCCTTGTAGCTGGGGAAAGAGGGGAACGCCGGGCGCAAGGTGAGCGAACCCTCGACGCGCCGGTCCGCGGCGGGCGTCCCGAACAGATTCTGGACGTCGACCAGCGCCTTCAGCTGCGCGGGCTTCACCCAACCCTCAGTCACCGCGGTGGAGAGCTTCGCCGACACCTTCATGCGGTCGGGCTGGAATTCCTTGACCTGGACCGTGGTACTACCGATCTGCGAGTACGGCTTGCCGTCCTTGGCGATGTATAGGTTCACGGTCCAGTTGCCGGTCGGCGAGGTCTCGGCCGTGGTGTGGTCGAGCTCGGCGAAACCTGCGGCGTCCATCGATATGGTCTGCTGGCGTACCGTCGTGCCGCGGGGATCGACCACCTCGGCGATCAGGGGCATGCCGGCGACGCTGCGCGTCCAGCTGTTCGCGCGCACGATCATGCCAATGTGGAAAAGGTCGCCCGGCCGATAGATGCCACGATCGGAGAACAGGTAGCCGGACAGCTGACCCTGGCTGTGCGCGTTGGGTTCGCCGCCGATGTCGAAACGGGAGAAATCGAGCGTGCGGTCGTACGAGGTCACGGGCAGGAAGGAGAGATCCTCCCCCTGGCGTACGACGTACATGGCCGGGGCCTTCTCCTGGGTGAAGCCCTTGAGGTTAGCGAAGTGCGCCTTGCCGTCCGCCCCGGTGTTCTGGGTGAACAGTGTGCTGCCGTTCTTCGCGATCACCGCAACGGATGCACCCGACACCGGTGAGCCCGTGCGAATGGACTGCACGAAGATGTCCTGGCTACCGTCCATCGACTTCTTGGCAATCACGCCAAGATCGGTGATCACGACGAGGCGTTCGTCCTTCGGCCAGTCGTATGGCACGCGGTCGGTATCGTCATCGTCTTTCGCTGCATCAGCCGCTGCGGCGTCGGCATCGGCACCCGCGTCACGGGCTGCCGCTTCGCGTGCCGCCTTGACCCGGCGATCGCGTGCTTCCTGATCGACCTTTTCGTCGTAACCGGACAGCTTGAGCAGGAACACACCGCGCTTGCCGGCAGCAAGGTACTGGCCGAGGTCGAAGCCTTCGTAGTGGGCCTTGCCCGCGCCTTCGTCTGGAAAGGAAACCTTCTTCACGAAACGATCGACGATATGGTCAGACGTGAACCCATACATCTCGGGCTTGGTGTAGCTGCCCGAATTGAGCGACACCAGGTGTTGCAGCTGATCGGGAAGAACCCGGCCGACCTCGACGCGCATCCCCGGCATGTTCCGGGAGACGACGGAGATGCGCTTGTCACCGCTCAGCGAAAGCAGGGAGCCGTCCGCCATGAAGCGAAGCAGGCGCGGATAGTCGGGCACGCTGAGGATGTCCACCCGCGGCTTGGCCATGACATAGCCGCCGAACGAGGTCATGCCCTTCTCGACCCGCACGTAGATGCGCTGGCCCGGCTGCGCGTGATAGCGGAAGCTCTGCGCGGCCGACCAGTCGTTCTCGGTAGGTACGACTTCCGGCTTGAGCTGGGTAAAGGAACGAAGATCGCTGTCGCTGATGGTGCTTGTCGACCAGCTGCGCTTGTTGTCCTGCGGAACGACCCAGGCGCGGAGATGCTTGGTCAGCTCGGCATCGCTGACCGGACCGCCGAAGTTCATCACCACGACCTGTTCCGGCTCGAAGCGTGCGTTGTCGACCAGCGTGGCTGAGACCTCATCGAGCGTAAGGCTGTACAGGCCGGGCACGCGTACCGCGGTCTCGAGAGCCTTTTCGGTGCCATCGCCCCCACGGCTGCTGCGCACGCCATCATCCATCTTGAGACCCACCGAGCCATCGTCGCGTGGGAGCTGCAGGGGCTGCGAGTGAACGAAAGCGTTGAGGTGATGCTCGTCGTAGGTGACGCTGAACTTGAGTTCCGCGCCGCGCTTCTCGTCACGATTGCGCAGATCGAGCGCCAGGCGCTTCTCCAGTTGCGCCGGGTCCACCGGGTAGTTGAAGCCCAACTGGACGATGGTCTTCTTCTTGGTCGGATCCTGTGGATCCTGGTAGAACTCGCCGTTGACCACGCGCGCCGTGAAGGGTGCCGTGGCAACGTCGAAGTGATCGTCCGCCAGCAGCACGTGTGGCGCGAACACCTTGGCTTTGTCGAAACGGACCTCGATCTTCCGTCCCACGGGCCAGTCGGCGGCCGGGACGAACTTCAGCACACGGTCGCTTTCCCAGCTCCACTGACCGGCAAGCTTCGGGTCCATGGCGATGCCGTCGGTGACGGGCTTGCCCAGCGACTCGAGCTTTGCCGCCGAGGCGGAGAACGTCACCGTGAGGGGATGAACGCTCACGGGGGCACGGTCGTAGTCGCTGATGTCCGGCGCCGGCGCCTCGAAAGTGATCCGGTTCGGCTCGACCGGCTTGGGTCGGTTCTCCCACCAGTGCCAGCCGAACCACCCGGCTGCGGCGACGATGAGCACGCCGGCGATCGTTCCCGTGAACTTCAGGGGATGCTGGCGAGCGGCTCGCCCGGTCGCGGGTACCCAGGAGGGCGCGGACCAGGACATGTTGCCGAAGATGGGCCGGAGGACGCCCGCGAGCAGCCAGAGCAGGCCGCGCAGCAGGCGCACGGGTAACGACGCGATGAAACGAAGCAGATCCATGTTCCCTTCCGATCCTTTGATTCGTGTGACGGCGCGAAGCCGTGCCCGCGGATACATCAACGCCGGCCACGCGCCCGAGGCGGTGTTCCGGCAGTGTGACGTTGGTCCCCAAGGAGATGTTGCGCGCGACCCCTGTCGCGGCGACGTCCGGATTCTGACATGGCGGCGCCAGACTTCGGGAGTTTTGCGGGCGTTACTAAGTAGGACTACTTAGACGGACGCCCGGAACCGACAACCGGACCGTCGGGAGATCTCTGGAACCGATACGTATGAGCCTATGCGCAATAGAAGAAATCGGAAAATTCCCCCGAATTTGCCGCGCCGTGATCGATCTCACGCGTTCGGCCCAAAGACATTCATCGCGCCTGCGACTTGCGATATGGTTGACCTGCACGGGGACGAGCGAAGGGGAAAAGGGATGTACGACGAGGCCAAGAGTCCTTATGAGAGGGCCCTCAGCACGAGCGACGGCGAGTTTCGCGAGCTCGCCGATTTTGCACCCGTCATGATCTGGCGTGCGGGTACGGACCAGCTCTGCGACTGGTTCAATACGCCCTGGCTGACGTACACCGGCCGCCCGATGATCGACGAAGTGGGCGATGGATGGGCCGGAGGCGTACATCCTGAAGACCTGCAACGTTGCCTGTCCATCTATGGAGGCGCCTTCCAGGCACGTGAGCCGTTCTCGATGGAATACCGGCTTCGCCGATACGACGGCGAGTACCGCTGGCTCCTCGACACTGGCAAACCCTTCTATCGGGACGATCGCTTTGCCGGGTACTGGGGAAGCTGCATCGATGTGACGGCTCATCGCGATGCCGCACGCGCTCAGCGGATCCTCGTCAACGAGCTGAGCCACCGGGTGAAGAACACGCTCGCCGTGGTCCAGGCCATGGCCACGCAGACCTTCACCGGCGGCCGGCCGATGGCCGAATGCCTTGCTGCGTTCGAGAGCCGGCTGCGGGCCCTGGCGGGGGCGCACGACCTGCTGGTCACCCACGCCTGGGAGGAGGTGGCGCTACGCGGTGTCGTGGAAGCCACCATCGCTCCCCACGACCCGGGCAACGCACGCATCGCCATCGGTGGCCCTCCCCTCATGCTCGCCTCAGCCACCGCCGTGGCCGTTGCCATGGCCGTGCACGAGTTGCTGACCAACGCGGCCAAATATGGGGCGCTGACGACCGCATCCGGTCGGGTGGACCTGTGCTGGCAATTCGACGCCGCATCCGAACGCCTGCGTATGACCTGGAAGGAGAGCGGTGGCCCGCCCGTGGTCATCCCTGCCCACCGGGGCTTCGGGATTCGCTTTATCGAGCGGGTACTGGCCTGCCAGGCGGGCGGGGAAGCGACGATCGCCTTCGAGGAGGACGGTGTCCGTTGCTGTTTCGAGGCGCCGGCGCGGTCCTGGCGACACGCCGCTGAAAATAATCGTACGCCCGTGTCGATTCCCTGAGGGCACAATCGACGTAGTCATGAAGGCCGGGAGCGACCCGGCCATGGCAACGGAGAAGGCACATGCGTTTCATGGTGATCCTCAAGGCGACGAAGGCGTCGGAAGCCGGCGAGATGCCCAGCGAGGCATTGATGACGGCGATGATCAAGTTCAACGAGGAACTGGTTAAGGCGGGCGTGCTCCTCGCCGCCGATGGGCTGCGCCCGAGCAGCGACGGTGCTCGCATCCGCTTCGCCGGCGACCGGCGGGATGTCACCGACGGCCCCTTTGCCGAGACCCGTGAACTGGTCGCCGGTTACTGGCTGATCCAGACGCGTTCACTCGACGAGGCCATCGAATGGATGAAACGGGCCCCCAACCCGATGGAAGGAGACGAGTCGGAGATTGAGATTCGTCGCATGTTCGAGATGGATGATTTCGGCGAAGAGTCGTTGACACCCGAAGCCCGCGCCACGGTGGAACGCATGCACGCGGAAGTCGCCTCGAAGTCCTGATCCCTCCTCCTGAAGGAACACCACCATGACCGTTACCCCCTACCTCAGTTTCAACGGCAACTGCGAAGAAGCCTTCGAGTTTTATGCGAAGGTGCTCGGCGCGAAGATCATCATGATGGGCCGATACAAGGATATGCCGCCGCAGCCCGGGCAGCCCGCCTTGCCCAAAGACTTCGAAGAGAAAGTCATGCATGCCCGGTTACAGATCGGTGACCAGTGGTTGATGGCCTCGGACTGTCCGCCCCATATGCCGTTCCCAGGGATGCATGGTGTCTCGATCGCCCTGGGTTTCGATCAGGCGTCCGACGCGGACCGCGTGTTCGCCGCCTTGTCCGCCGGCGGAAACGTTCATATGCCGATCGCCGAGACGTTCTGGGCCGAGCGTTTCGGCATGTTCACCGACAAGTTCGGCACCAGCTGGATGATCAACGGTGCCGAGAAACATCCGAATCCTTGAGCGGAGCAGCCCATGCGCTTTCTGATCGTACGTAAGGCCGACACCGACAGCGAAGCCGGGGCGTCACCCAGCCGCGATCTGGTCGACGCCATGGCCGAGCATCTCGACACGCTTGCAGCGGATGGCCGCTTCCTCGCGGGAGAGGGTCTTAAGCCCAGCCGCGACGGGGTGCGCATCCATTTCGCGGATGGCCGCAAACCCGTGATGGTCGACGGCCCATTCCCCGAAACGAAGGAGCTGGTCGCTGGTTTCAGCATCATCGAAGCCGACTCGATGGAGCAGGCCGTGGCCTGGGTATCGGGGTGGCCCGCCGAGGACGCCCATGGCGGAGCCGAGGTTGAAGTACGCCCCCTCGGTTGCCCGGGCGGCCTGTCCGGCTTCGGCAACCCGGCCGAGGGCGACTCGGAGCTGCCGCGCTACATGGTCATGCTCAAGGCCAACGAGCGTAGCGAAACGGACTTCGATCCGGGCCCGGACGTCCTCGGCAAGATGATGGAAGCAAACAAGGCTGGCCACGAGGCTGGTTTTCTCATCGCCGGCTTCGGCCTGTCATCCAGCCGGCATGCGAAGCGGGTTCGTTTCAGCAAGGGACATGCCACCGTGATGGACGGGCCGTTCGCCGAAATCAAGGAAATGGTTGCAGGATTCTGGGTACTGCGCGTGGCCTCACTCGACGAGGTCATTGCCTGGACGCAGACCTATCCCTTCCCCGACGGCGACGACGCCCGCCTGGAAATCCGACCGCTGTATGCCATGCGGGAGCTGCTCGCCACGTTGAGCTGATGCGGCGTCGCAGCTTGCCCCGTCATGACGACGGGTGGTTTGATCCGTCGTCATGACCCTCCGCGATGCTCACCGCGCGATCGACGCGATCTGGAAGATCGAATCGCCACGATTGATCGCGACCATCGCACGGATGGTTCGCGATGTCGGGCTGGCCGAGGAACTGGCCCAGGATGCCCTGGTCGTGGCCCTCGAGCAGTGGCCCACCGCCGGCGTACCCGACAATCCGGGTGCGTGGCTGACCCAGACGGCAAAGCATCGCGCGATCGATCGCATTCGCCGTGAACGCATGGCCGGACGCAAGCTGGAAGCCCTGGGCAAGGACATGGAAGGCATGCTCGAATCGGCCGATGACGCGCTGATCGACGCCCTGGACGACGATATCGGCGATGACATGCTGCGGCTGATCTTCACGGCCTGCCATCCCGTGCTCTCCATCGAGGCCCAGGTCGCTCTCACCCTGCGCCTGCTCGGTGGCCTGACCACGGACGAGATCGCACGCGCCTTCCTGGTTCCCGAAGCGACCGTCGCGCAGCGCATCGTTCGCGCGAAGCGCAGCCTTGCCGACGCATCGGTGACTTACGAAGTTCCCCGAGGGGACGAGCTGAAGGAGCGCCTCGCCTCGGTGCTTCGCGTGGTCTATCTCGTATTCAACGAAGGCTATGCGGCGACGACGGGCGGCGACTGGATGCGTCCGGCGCTGTGCGCCGAGGCACAGCGACTGGGCCGCATCCTTGCCGGCCTGATGCCGGCCGAAGCCGAAGTACACGGACTGGTCGCCCTGATGGAAATCCACGCGTCGCGTGCCGGCGCACGGACGCGTCCCGACGGCGAACCGATCCTCTTGCTGGAACAGGACCGCGGTCGCTGGGATCGCTTGCTGATCGGCCTCGGACTGAAGGCGCTTGAACGGGCGGAGCGCCTTGGCGGCGCGAAGGGGCCCTACGCCCTGCAGGCCGCTATCACCGCCTGTCACGCGCGAGCGGCACGCGCTGAGGACACCGACTGGGCGCGCATTGCGGCGCTCTACGCGGCACTCGTCGAGGTCGTGCCCTCGCCCGTTGTCGAACTCAACCGGGCCGTGGCGGTATCGATGGCCGAAGGACCCGAGGTCGCGCTGGATATCGTCGAAACACTGGTGGACGAACCTTCGATGAAGGACTACCACCTCCTGCCCAGCGTTCAGGGCGACCTGCTGTTTCGACTCGGTCGCTACGCAGCGGCACGCGAGGCATTCCTGCGTGCCGCCGCCATGACGCGTAACGACCGTGAGCGCACTTTGCTGGAAGCGCGCGCGGCTGCATGCGTCGAATAAGTGGGATGTAGCGGCACCTGAACGCCCGAAGCTGGCCGGGCTGGCAGTGCCCGCCGGCAGACGCTATGCTGCATCGCAAATGCAATGCAGGAGAGGCGCCATGAAGTCCGCCACCATCCCATCCATCCGCGTAGAGCCGGCATTCCGCGAACAGGCCGAGAGCGTGCTTCGCAATGACGAAACCCTTTCGTCGTTTGTTGAAACTGCCATGTCCGAAGCCATCGATCGCCGCAGGATGCAGAGCGAATTTATCGCTCGCGGCATTGCCTCACGAGACGAAGCGGCACGCACAGGCGTCTATCACGCCGCCGCCGATGTACATAAGGAGATCGCCGAGCGATTGGCCCGGTCCCGAAAAGCGAAAGGCAAATAATGAGCTACGAGGTCCGTTACACCGATGCCGCGCTAACGGACCTTCGTCGGCTCATGGACTTCATCGACGAGCTCGACGCGACGTTGGCCGACCGAGCGCTCGATGCGATTGTCCGCGCCTCTGCGTTGCTCGAATCATTTCCTTTCACGTGCCGCAAGGCCTCGCCCGACAACCCCTTTCTGCGTGAACTCGTCGTATCGTTCGGTGCGACGGGTTACGTCGCACTCTTCGACATCACCGGCAACCGGGTCACCATCGTCGCGCTTCGTCACCAGCGGGAGGATGATTTCCTCTACTGACGAGTCTCAGTGCTTGACCTCGATATCGACATTGGCGCCGTCGGGCAGGTCATCAAGCTGTTGCAGGATGGAACCGGTGAGCTCGAAGTGTTCTTTCGCCGGGACCGGATTCAGGTTCTCGACCGTGTACTCGCCTTCCACGAAGATCGGCAGCGTGACATAGCTGTAGCACTCGCCTTCCGCGCGGGTCTTACCTGCTTCGAGCAGGGCTTCGATGAGTCCCGGAAGGAGCCAGTCGTCCGCAGCTTCTTCGCGAAGCAGGTTGTTGAACTCGGGCACGTTGTCGGCCACGCGCTCGACCTCAGCGGTGCCTGTGTTCAGCCAGAAGATGCCGCCGGCGTCGGCTTCGAAGAACATGTCGCCGAGTGCCGTGAACAGCAGCGGCGTGAAGGCGTCACCGATGAGCCAGTTCCAGGAGTCGGCGAGCGCGTCGATCGCTTCCTTGTCCGGCGTGCAGATGAGGTCGTTCCAGGTAAGCGCCATGGGGCTGGCCTTCGTACGTATCGGGGGAGGGTCCGGGGATTTTAAGCCCATTCCCCCGGAGGCGTACTTTCAGCGGTCGAGACCGGCGATGACGGCGTCGACGAAGGCGGTGCGCGCCCTGGCCTGTTCATCGTTCGTGGCCACCGGCCATGCGGCCAACTGCGCGATCACCAGATGGCGGGCGGGATCGACATAGAGCAGCTGCCCGAAGATACCGATACCCGCGAAGGCGCCGTTGTCGTACGTCCACCACTGATAGCCGTAACCGCGACCGGGTACGCCGAAATCGGCGTGCTTGTGGGTCGCGTCGGCTATCCAGCCTTCCGCCACCACGGGCTTTCCGGCGGCGATCCCTCCGTCGAGCAGGAACTGCCCAAGGCGGGCGTAGTCCGCCAGCGTTGCCGATACGCCCGAGCCACCCGCTTCGGTACCGTCGACCTCGTCCTTCAGCCAGAGCGCATCCGAGGCCATGCCGTATGGCTTCCAGATCTTCTCGGAGAGATACGCGGCCAGTGTCTTGCCGGTGGCGCGGGTGACGAGGATGCCGATCAGGTCGGTCTCGCCGGTCTTGTAGACCCAGCGCTCACCCGGTGCGAATTCACGAGGGAGCCCAGCCATGTAGGACACGAGCAGTGGCACGCCGGGTTGGCGCGCGCCTTCGTACATCATGGCGACATCGGATCTGGGATCGACGTAATCCTCGTTCCAGCGAACCCCCGAGGTCATCGTCAGCAACTGCCGCACGGTTACGTCGCGGTACGCGCCGGCGGCGAGTTCGGGGATGTAGCGGGTGACCTTGTCGTCGAGGCTGTGAAGGGATCCATCGCGTAACGCCGCGCCCACCAGGGTCGAGGTGAACGACTTGGCCACGGAGAATGAGGTCCAGCGGGTTTCCGGTGTGGCGCCGAGGCCGTAGCGTTCCAGGCGCACGCGGCCGTCCTGCAGGACCATGATGCCGGCGACGTGATGTGCCGCCATGTAAGTGTCGAGCGTATCGCCCTCGACGAAGTGGGGCTGGATGGGTAGGCCCGCAGGGAGTGGGTGTGCGATGCCATGACGTACGACGTTGCTGGCGTAGTGCGTCTCCATCGCGCGGAAGGCCGCTTCACGCTGCGGTTGATTCCAGAACAGCACGTCGGTACGACGGGCGTGTGGCGTGGCGCACGCGGCCAGCAGGGCCGCAGCGGCGAGGCTGACCCAACGCACGCACTTCATGCGGCCTTCCTGGTGCGCCGGCGCACTTCATAGGCGCCAAGCGCGAGCGACGCCAGCACGAAGGGCCCCAGGCCATAGATCGCGCGGTAGGCCAGCAACGCGGCGAGCACCTGCGCGCGTTGCTCCTGCGGAAAGGCGGCAAGCGTGATCGCCTCGAAGGCGCCAATACCGCCGGGCGTGTTGCTGACGATGCCGGCCAGGATGGCGCCGACGTAGATCGGCGCGAAGTCGAGGAAGTTTCCCGCGATGTCGGTCGGCAGCAACAGGTACATCGCGGTGATCGCGGCAACCATTTCGACCACGCCGATGACGATCTGCGCGCCGGCCGAACGGACCGAGGGCACGGGTGTGGTGAATTTCCAGATCTTCAGTTCGTCGTGCTTGCCGGCCAGCCAGCGAAGCAGGAGAACAAAGAGGATGATCAACGCCAGCCCGAGCCACCGACCCCAGCCATGGGCGATGGCCGGCTCCAGCATCATGGCGATGGCGGTGACGGCAGCGAATCCCAAACCCACCGCAAAGCCGACCAGGCCGACCACACGTGCGACATCGGGTGCACCGACACCCTGGGTGGAAAGCATGCGATAGCGCAATGCAGTGCCGGTAATCGCATGAAAGCCGAGCGCATTACAGACGGCATGCGTGGTCACGCCGGAGAAGATCTTCATCCGCATCGACACCTTGCCGGGAACCACGGTCTCGACGGCAAACACGTCATAGGCCGTCAGGCAGGCCCAGCTGACCAGGGTCGCCAGGATCGAGCCACCGACGTGCCAACGTGGGATACGTTCGATGGCGGCAAGCACGTCGTTCCAGGCCATCCGCGCGATATAGCGATGCAGCAGGAAGATCGCGCCAGCAACGATGGCGGCGGTGAGCAGGTACTTGATGGCGCGTGTCACGAAGACCCTGCCGCCCTGTTTGTCGTGCCCTGCCGTCACTGCGGTCGCCTGTCTCGCCGGGTAGTCACTCACGAAAGGCGGGCATCATCCCACGTGCACCACCCGGCCGTCGCGGATTTCGAACGTGTGGCCGTCGAGGGCGTCGACATCGGCGGGGTCATGGGTAATCACCATCAGCTGGAGATCGAGGCGTGCCTGAAGGGCCAGCAGTTCGGCGCGCATGCGGCCACGTAACGCGGGATCGAGCGCCGCGAAGGGCTCGTCGAGCACGACGATGCGTGGCTCGGTCGCGAGAGCTCGCGCCAGGGCGACACGCTGCCGCTGTCCACCCGAGATGCGCGATGGGTAGCTGTCGGCGACATTTCCGAGTTCGAAGCTGTCGATCCAGTGATGAACGCGCTCGTCGCGCTGGCGGCGTCGCGGGTTCAGCCAACCGCGGTCCAGTCCGAACCCGATGTTCTGGGCCACAGTGAGGTGGGGGAACAGCGCGTAATCCTGGTACACGTAGGCCACACCGCGCATCCGGGTGGGCAGGTCGACCCGGGCAACCGAGTCGTAGAGAACGCGGCCGTCGATGCGTACGTGACCCGAATCCGGCGTGAGCAGGCCAGCCACGGCGCGGAGGGTCAGGCTCTTGCCGGAACCCGACGGACCGAACAGCACGACGCGTCGGTGTTGCGAGACGATCGCCACCTCGAGCTCGAAGTGACGATCGTCCGAGCGCAGCGTCTTGCATACCGCGATATCGACGCTCACGGCCGCGACCGCCGCAGGTGATCTGGCGCCAGCCAGCCGGCAAGCAGCAAGGCGATGACGCAGGTCGCCGAGGTCACGGCGACCATCAGGCCCGCCGTGGTGTCGTCGCCCGATTGCACCGCGGCGTAGATCGCCACCGACAGGGTCTGGGTGCGGCCCGGCAGGTTGCCGGCGATCATCAGCGTGGCACCGAATTCACCGAGCGCCCGGGCGAACGCCAGCAAGGCACCGGCCGTGATGCCCCGAGCCGCGAGGGGCAACGAGACGCGGAAGAACACGGCTGCCTCGCGCAGCCCGAGTACGCGCGCAGCGCTTTCCAGTTGCGGGTCCACGGCCTCGAACGCCGCTCGAGCCGCCTTCTGCACGAGCGGAAAGGCGACCAGGGTCGAGGCGATCACCGCTCCTTGCCAGGTAAACACCAGTTCGATGCCGAGCCGGTCCAGCCAGGCGCCGAAGACGCCGCGCCGGCCCAGCAGCACGAGCAGGTAATAGCCGAGCACCGTCGGCGGCAGGACAAGAGGCAGGGTCAGGATCGAATCGACGACCTCGCGCGCACGCGATCGCCACCGCGACAGCCCGAAGGCCACCGCGACGCCGAGCACGAGGTTGATGGCGGTCGCCCACAGCGCGACCTTGAGCGAGAGCGCGAGCGGTACCCAGATCGCGCCCACGAGGCGTCAGGGCGCCTGGAAGCCGAACCCGGCGAGAATGCCGCGCCCTTCGGGCGACTGGACGAAGGCTTCGAACGAAGCGGCTTCCTTCGCCTGTTTGGAGTCGACGACCACGGCGATCGGGTAGGTGATCGGCTTGGGTGTCGGCACCGTGGCGGCGACCTCGACCTTGTCCTTCATGATGGTCGCGTCGGTGGCGAACACGAATCCGGCATCGACCTCACCGCGGGCGACATAGTCGAGGCTCTGGCGAACGTTCTGCGCCAGCACACCCTTGGCCGAGATGACATCCCACAGGCCCTGCTGCTCGAGCGCCGCCTTGGTGTAGCGGCCCACGGGTACCGAGGCGGGATCCCCATAGGCCACCCGCTTCACGGTGTCCGCCTTGAGGTCGACCGGCGAGGTCACCCTCAGCTTGCCTCCCTTCGGCACGATCAGGACCAGGCGATTGCTGGCGAAATCCTGGCGGCTGGCCGGGTCGACCGCCTTGGCGGCCACGGCCTTGTCCATGGCGGTCTCGTCCGCGGAGGCAAAGACATCGGCCGGCGCGCCGCTGGCGATCTGGCGAAGCAGGACATCGGAGGCCGCGAAATTGAGCACGACGTGGGTCCCCGGATGTTTCGCCTCATACGCCTTGCCGACGGCCTGGAAGGCGTCGGTCAGGCTGGAGGCGGCGGAGACGACGAGGTCGGCCGCCGCGGCGCTGCCGGAACCGACCAGGAAAATAAGCGCAACGAGCGGACGAAGGCGCATGGGAGTCGGTCCTTGGCGGCGGGTTCCGCAATATAGGGACGCACGCCGCGCAGGGTCAACGACGACACGTGAGGTCCTATCCGGCCGCAAGCACCACGAAGCTGCGCGGTGGCGCGATCAGCTTGCCATCCTCCGCCTGTGTGTCAGTCGCCAGATCGAGATCGGTGGAAAAGGCCACCGTCCAGGCGCCCTCGGGCAGGGTGAACTCCACGCCGCCGTCGAATGCGTTGATCAGGATCAGCACGGTCTGGTCGCTGCCGCGCTCCCTGACGCCGGACGCCTGGCTGCGGCCATCGAGCAGGATGCCGATGGAGCGCGCACGCGGATCATCCCAATGCGCCGGCTGCATCTCGCCACCACCGGGGTTCAGCCAGACGATATCGCGCACCTCGGCCACGTCGTCATAGCGACCGTCGAGGAAGCGTCCCCGACGCAGAATCGGGAAGCGGTCGCGCAGAGCGACCAGCTCGCGCACCGCCGTGGCGAGCCCACCCTGGGTCGGGTCGTCGCTCCAGTCGATCCAGCTGATCTCGTTGTCCTGGCAGTAGGCGTTGTTGTTGCCCTGCTGCGTGTTGCCGCGCTCATCGCCGGCCAGCAGCATCGGCGTGCCCTGGGCGAGGAACAACGTAGCCAGGAGGTTGCGCGATTGCCGCTGGCGCATGGCGCGGATGCCGGCGTCCTTCGTGTTGCCTTCGGCACCGTGGTTGAACGAATGATTGTTGCTGGAGCCGTCCTGGTTGTTTTCGCCGTTCGCCTCGTTGTGCTTCTCGTTGTAGCTGACCAGGTCGCGCAGGGTGAAGCCATCGTGCGCGGTGATGAAGTTGAGCGACGCGTACGGGCGGCGGCCACGCTTGTCGAAGAGGTCCGCCGAGCCCGTGAAGCGGCGTGCGAACTCTGCCAGCTTGCCGCCCTCACCCTTCCAGAAAGCGCGCACGGTGTCACGAAACTTGTCGTTCCACTCCACCCAGCCCGGTGGGAACTCGCCAACCTGATAGCCCCCGGGACCGCAATCCCACGGCTCGGCAATCAGCTTTACCTGGTTGAGCACCGGATCCTGCGTGCAGGAGTCGAGGAAGCCACCGTTCTCGTCGAAACCATAGGGTTCGCGGCCAAGGATCGTGGCCAGATCGAAACGAAAGCCGTCGACATTCATTTCGGTGGCCCAGTAGCGCAGCGAGTCGTTCACCAGCTGCAGGACGCGCGCGTTGCTGAGGTTCACCGTGTTACCGGTGCCGGTGTCGTTGATGTAGTACCGCTTGTCTTCCGCGAGGCGGTAATAGCTGGCGTTGTCGATGCCCTTGAAGGAGAGCGTCGGACCCATCTCGTTGCCTTCGGCCGTGTGGTTGTAAACCACGTCGAGGATCACCTCGAGACCGGCGCGATGGAACGCGGCAACCATGTCCTTGAATTCGCGGGGATCGCCACCGGACATATAGCGCGTCTTCAGCGCGAAGAAGCCGATGCTGTTGTAGCCCCAATAGTTGCGCAGGTCCTTTTCCTGCAGGTAGTGGTCGTCGAGATAGGCATGAACGGGGAGAAGCTCGACGGAGGTCACGCCCAAGCCGCGGATGTAGTCGATGACTTCCGGCGTGGCCATGCCGGCGAAGGTACCGCGCAGGTGCTCGGGGACATCGGGGTGGCGCATGGTGAATCCACGCACGTGCGCTTCGTAGATGGCCGTGCGGGTCCACGGCACCGACGGCTTGCCGTGCTCCACCCACTTGTACGACGGGTCGATCACCATCGCCTTGGGCATGAACGGCGCGCTGTCGCGCTCATCGAAACTCAGGTCGCCGTCGGCGTGGCCGACCGTGTAGCCGTAGAGTTCGTCGGCCCAGGTCAGGTCGCCGACGATCTGCTTAGCGTAGGGATCGAGCAGGAGCTTATTGGGGTTGAAGCGGTGACCGTTTTCCGGCTCGTAAGGACCGTGGACACGGTAGCCATACAGCTGGCCTGGCCCGACGCCCGGGACGTAGCCGTGCCAGACCTCGTCGGTGTATTCAGGCAGATCGATCCGCCCGGTCTCGTTGCCGCCCTCGTCGTAGAAGCACACTTCCACACGGGTGCCATGAGCGGTGAACAGCGAGAAGTTCGTGCCCTTGCCGTCCCACGTGGCGCCGCGCGGAAAGGGGGAACCTTCGCGCACCGGCGAGGCGGCATCGTATCGGGCATCAGGCATGGCGGCGACCTCGTAAGCGGCCCCGTAGCATGGCCATCGGGGCGAAAGGAAAACGTGAGGACTCACACGGATCGTGTCCGCACCCGCAGGATTCGCCAAGCAAGTTGACCGGGGCGGTGGCAGCGTGGCGCCGTGCCCATGGAGGAATGGCGGGAATGAAACACGCGTTACGGATCATCGGGGGCCTGCTGGTGGTCGGCACGCTCGTCATCGTCATTTTCTTCTGGCTCGACCGGACCGAAACCACGACGGATGCCTATGTCACCGGGCGTCTCCACCCCATCGCGCCGCGGGTCACCGGGACCGTCGTGAGCCTGCATGTGGACGACAACCAACACGTGAAGGCCGGCGAGGTGCTGCTGGAACTGGACACCCGCGACTTCGACGTCCGGGTGGAACAGGCGCGTGCCGAGATCGACCGGGCCAAGGGCCAGGTGGCCAGCGCCGACGCCCAGATCGTCGAGGCCAACGCCTCGATCGTGGCCGCCCAGGCCAGCGTGGAGAAGACCGTCCTCGACCTGAAGCGTGCCAGCGAACTGGTCAACGAAACGCCCCGGGGCGTATCCCGGCAGGAATACGACGCGGCCAAAGCGGCGTCCGACTCCGCGCGGGCAAACAAGGCGAGCGCGGAGGCGCGCAAGGTCGCCGCAACGGCGGCAAGTGAATCGGCGCGGGCACAGGTCGCCACCGCGGAGGCCTCGCTACACGACGCCAACCTGGCCTACGGCTACACCAAGGTGCTCGCCCCGGTCAGCGGCTACGTGGGCCGGCGCTCGGTCGAGGTGGGCGCGCGGGTCAATGCCGGGCAGACCCTGCTGTCGATTGTCTCCGATCAGGTCTGGGTGGTGGCCAACTTCAAGGAGACCCAGCTTCACGGCATGAAACGGGGCACCGAGGCCAGGATGACCATCGACGCCCTTCCCGACCTTACCTTCATCGGTCGCGTGGACAGCCTCTCGCCAGCGTCGGGCTCGCAGTTCGCGCTCCTGCCGCCGGATAACGCCACCGGCAACTTCACCAAGGTGGTCCAGCGTGTTCCGGTGAAAATCCTCTTCTCCGACGACGACCTGCGTCGCTATCGGGAGCGGCTGGCGCCCGGTTTGTCGACCATCGTGAAAATACGCGTACCGGAAGGCGGAACCGGCCTATGACCTCCCGGGCACTTGTGCTGGCGCTGTGTGTCGCCGGCCTTGGCGGTTGCGTCGTGGGCCCCGACTACCAGCGTCCGGAGACCCCGGTGCCCGCGGCCTGGAAGCAGGCGCCCTCCGTGAGCGCGCCACTGCCGGACGCCTGGTGGAACCTGTTTGGCGACGACGAACTGAATCGGCATGTGGCGGCGACGCTTGCCGCCAACCAGGATCTGGCCAGCGCCCTGGCACGCTTCGACCAAAGCCGCGCCCTGCTCGGTGTCGCCCGCGCGGATGAATTTCCCGATGTGAGCTTCGATCCTGCCTACTCGCGCGCCCGGACCTCCGGGACGATCGCCAACCGGTTTCCCGTTCTCGAGACCACAGTGTGGGAGGCGCCGGTCGATGTCGCTTACGAAGTGGATCTGTGGGGACGCGTGCGACGGAGCGTGGAAGCTGCCGGGGCTGACCTACAAGGGAGTGCCGACGCGATCGCGCAGGTTCGCTTGAGCCTCGCGGCGTCTACCGTGTCGACCTATCTTTCCCTGCGTAGTAGCGATCGGGAGATCGACGTGCTTTCGCGCACCGTCGGCCTGCGCGAGGACGAGCTCAGCCTTGCCGACCGACGCGCCCGGGCGGGTGTGGTCAGCGACCTGGACGTGTTGCGTGCGCGTGCCGAACTCAGCCAGACACGCGCCGACCTGTCCGATGCTCGCCGTCGCCGTGACAATCTCGAACACGCCCTGGCAGTTCTCGAAGCGCGTAACGCCGCGGACTTCAGCGTGGCGCCGGTGCCGTGGACGCCCCACGTGCCCGATGTGCCCGCCGGTCTTCCCTCGACGCTGCTCGAGCGCCGCCCCGATGTCGCCAGCGACGAGCGCGCCCTGGCAGCGGCCAGCGCGCGCATCGGCGTGGCGAGGGCCGCGTTCTTTCCTACCGTGAGCCTCACCGCATCGGGGGGGTTCGCCAGTCCACGCCTGGGCGACCTCACCGATAACGAAAGCCAGATCTGGTCGATCGGCCCGTCGGTGCATCTGCCGATCTTCGAGGGGGGGCGCAATCGCTCGCGCCTGGAAGCGGCTGAAGCGGCGTATCGCGGTGCGGAAGCAAAATGGCGCCAGACCGGCATCACGGCTTTCCGGGAAGTGCAGGACGCCCTTGCAGACACCACATGGCTACGCGAGCGTGGCAGCGCATTGGATGCGACAGTCGACGCGTCGACAGCGGCGGCAAAACTCTCGCGCTCGCGCTATGACCGCGGCCTCGCCGGCTACTTCGAAGTGGTCGATTCCGAGCGCCAGGCTCTGGGGAGCCAGCGCGCCGTCATCCAGAACGACCAGCAACGGCTGCTTGCCGCGGTCTCGCTGATCAAAGCCCTCGGCGGTGGATGGAAAGAGGGCGACACGGTGCCAAGACAACCCGGCAGCACGACGCCGACGTTGCCATGAACACGGTCACTCCCGTAGCCACAACGGCGCCCGCGCCGCCCGCCAACCTTCCCTGGCTGGGTATCGTCGCCGTGCTGGTCGGTGCGCTGGCAACCACGCTGACGTCGCGACTCACGTCGATCGGTCTCGCCGACGTGCGCGGCGCCGTCAGTGCCGGCTTCGACGAAGGGGCATGGATTCCCACCGCGTTCACCGCCTCGCAGATGATGATCGGACCGCTGTCGATCTTCCTCGGCCGCGCATTCACGCCGCGCCGCGTGCTCCTGGTCGGCTGCGTCGTCTACGGTGTGGCGTTGTTCCTCGTTCCGTTCGCACCGGATCTGCGCGCGCTGCTCGTGCTCCAGTGCCTGGCGGGGCTCGGGTCCGGCACGTTCATTCCGCTGACCGCCGCTTTCATCCTCACCGCGCTACCGAAGAGACTCTGGCCATGGGGCCTGGCTGCGTACGCGATGAACATCGTGCTCGGCCTCAACCTGGCCTCGACGCTCGAAGGCTGGTACGTGGAACACGTGACCTGGGATTGGATTTTCTGGCAGAACACCGTCGTGGCCGTGCCTCTTTTCCTACTCTATTGGTTCGGGTTACGACGACTGCCCATCGATCGCGACTACCTGCGAAACGGCGACTTTCGCGGCATGCTCACGGGTGCGGCAGGATTCACGTTTATCTTCGTTGCGCTCGACCAGGGCGATCGCCTCGACTGGTTCTCCTCCACGCTGATCGTCACCCTGCTCGCGCTGGGCGTCATATGCATGGGTCTGTTTCTTCTCCATGAATCGACACTCGATACACCCAGCGTGGACTTCCGGTTGCTCATGCGGCGCAATGTGTTCCTGCTGATCGTGCTGGTCCTGGCAACACGCTTCATGGTCACCGCCAGCAACACGCTGGTCGCGAATTACCTGATCCAGGTGCGCGGCCTGCGTCCGGAAGAAGTGGGGAATGCGGCCTTATGGGTGGCGCTGCCTCAGTTGATCATCGCGCCGACCGTCGCGTGGCTGCTCAACCGCGTGGATGCACGCTTTGCGATCGGCACGGGTTTCGCCATCGCCGCCACGGGTTTTCTTCTGGCCACGGGCATTACCTCCGAATGGACAGAATCGAACTTCAGTCTTGCCCTCCTGCTGCAAGCGATCGGGGAGACGCTGGAACTGACGGCGGTCATCTACTTCTTCGGCCACCATGTCGGGCCGGCGGATGGCATCACCTTCGGGGCGATCATCCAGACGGCCCGCCTGTTCGGCGGACAACTGGGAACCTCCGTGCTGGTGACCTTCACGCGGAAGGCCGAACAGTTGCACTCCAACCTCATCGGCCAGCACGTCGTCGCCGGCGAGCCGATGACGAACGAACGTCTCCTTGCTTACACGCAGATTTTTGGTTCATCGACCCAAGGTACCGGCGCACCTGAAGCCCGCGGCGCGGGCCTCCTGCTCGGTGCCGTCCGTGGTCAGGCTTACACCTTGTCGATACTCGATGGATTTCTTCTCGCCGCCGTGGTCGGCACGTTGGCCGTCGTACTGGTGATGTGCCTGCGCGAGCCCCCCGTCCTGGTCACTCCCGCCGCTGTGCCGCCGCTACCCCCTGAAGAACGTGACACCGTGTCGCATCCCGTTCACTCCACTTCGTGACATCATCCCTGGACCCACGTCCAGGGTTGAAACATAGGGGACGCCGACGTGCGTCGTGGTCTGGCACGAAACCGCTGGTTGGGATGGATGGCGCTGGTCGCCGTCTGGCTCACCGTGCTGGCGCCGTCGGTCTCGCGGACCGTATCGGCGGCCTTCGTGTTCCCGGACCTCGGGGCGTGGTGTGAAACCTCGCCGTCCGACCACCATGGCGCCACGACCGGCCATGACATGGATGCTCCCGGTGACGGCGCGGCGTGCGGCTACTGCACGCTGTTCGCACAGATGCCCGCGCTGGGTACCGCTTTCCACATCGGCCATGTCCTCCCGTCGCCCGGCTACGTTGCCGCCGCCCTTCCGGCCACACGCGCGCACGTGCCGGTGGCCATCCTGCACGCACCGCCACGAGGTCCGCCGGTCGCCGCGCACGCCTGATCGCACCCGATCCCGCCGTACGCCACCGACCCACGGACTTATCGCCATGACCCTGTTCCCCACGGATGGACGCGCCCTTGCGCGTGCCGTCGCCTGCGCCCTTGGCGCGGCCTGCCTGCCTGTCCACGCCGCCGACGGCCCCGATGACCCGCAACACGCGACCACCCTGCGTGAAGTGCGTGTCTCAGCCGCCAGCCATGGCGCGCCGGTGGATCCCGACCTACCCGCCGCCGTCGAGACGATCACCGCCGAACAGCTGGACCATCTCAACGTGATCAACGCCGAGGATGCGCTGAAGTACCTGCCTTCCTTCGGCATCCGCAAGCGCTTCACCGGCGACGAAAATGCCACCTTCTCCGTGCGCGGCACCAGCAACCAGCAGAGTGCGCGCGGGCTGGTCTACCTCGATGGCCTGCTACTTTCCAACCTGCTAGGCAACAACTGGGCAAATCCGCCGCGATGGTCGATGGCCTTCCCCGAGAACCTCTCGCGCGTCGATGTGATCTACGGCGCTTACTCCGCGCTTTACCCGGGCAACGCCATCGGCGCGACCGTGCTGATGACCACGCGCATGCCGGAGAAGCTCGAGGTCACGGGGGATGTGCAGGCATTCACCCAGCACGTACACACGTACGGTGTCGATCGCGACTACGGCGGCAGCCGGCAGACGGCGACCCTCGGCGACCGCGATGGTCGCTTTGCCTTCCTGATCGGGGTGTCGCATCTTCAGGCCAACGGCCAGCCACTGGTCTACGCCACGCAGAATCGATCTACCGTGCCGGGCACGCGCAATCCGGTCACCGGGGCCATCGGCGACACGGGCGCCAACGGCCTGCCGCGAGAGGTACTCGGGATCAATAGCGAGGGTCAGGAGGCGAGTAGCCAGGACGAAGCGCACGCGCGCCTGACCTATGACATCACGCCCGAACTCACCGCGGCGGTCACCGCGGGCTATTGGAAGCAGGACCTGTCGCACCGCACGGCGTCCTTCCTGCGCGATGCGAACGGCCAGCCCGTGTTGTCCGGACCGGTGACGATAGGCGGGCAGCAGTACACCGTGCCCGCCAACTTCTTTGCCCCGAGCACACGGCAGAGCCGGAATTATCTGTACGGCGTGTCACTGGGAACCCATCGTGACAGCGGATGGAACGTCGAAGGCGACGCGTCTTACTTCGACATGGACCGGAACCGCGACCGCGTCGCCAATGCGGTGACCGACAATGGCGCGGGGCTGCTCACCGCTGGCGACGGCAGCCGCTGGCGCACGCTCGACCTGCGCGCCAGTCATACGCCCGACAGCCTCGAGGCCAACACACATTCGGTGAGCTTCGGCTATCACTTTGATGGCTATGCGCTGGACAACGCCACGTACAACCTTGCCAATTGGCGCAACGGTGACGCGGGTGCCCTGACGAGCGCTAACGGCGGCAGCACGCAAACGCAGGCGGTCTATCTGCAAGACGCGTGGCAGCTGATCGACCGCTGGCGGCTTACCGTGGGCGCGCGCTACGAACAGTGGCGTGCGTTCGACGGATCGCGCTCGACGTCGACGGCCACGGTCGGCTACCCAGAGCGAAAGGAATCACATACCTCGCCCAAGGCCTCGCTGGCGTACGACGCCAGTGACACGGTAACCCTTCGCCTGTCCGGCGCACGGGCCTATCGCTTCCCCACGGTGAACGAGTTGTTCCAGGGCACGTTCAACGGCATCGCGCTGATCAACAACGATCCCAACCTGAAGCCCGAGAACGACCTCTCGCGTGAATTTTCCACGGAGTGGTACCAGCCCAACGGTGTGGCCCGCTTCACGATTTACCGCAGCGATACGCGCAATACTCTGTTCAGCCAGACCGACACCACGGTATTCCCGAATGTCACCAGCGTGCAGAACGTCGGCCTCGTACGCACACGCGGCGCCGAGGCGAGCTACGACGGCACCGGCGTCTGGTGGCCGATGTTCGACCTCAGTGCCAACGCGGCATATACGCAGGCGACGACGGTGACCAATGCGCGTAATCCCGCGTCCGAAGGCAAGCAGTTCTATCGCATTCCGCGCTGGCGGGCGAACGTGATCGGCACGTATCACGCCAGCGAGCATGTCGCCATGACTCTCGCCGGGCGCTATTCCGGGCGCCAGTACAACACCCTCGATCACAGCGACATCGACCCGGACACGTTCGGCGGTGCCAGCGCCTTCCTTACATTCGATGCCAAGCTGACGTGGAAAGTCAGTGACCACGTGGAACTCGGCGCGGGCGTCGACAACCTCACCAACCGCCGCTATTACGTGTATTACCCGTACCCGTCGCGGAGCTACCTGGTGGAGGCCAAGTTCCGGCTCTGACGTATCGGTGTCGGCAGGTGTTCGTCGAGCATGAAGGCCGCCGGTGCATCGCGCCGCAGTCGGTCGAAGAACGAACCGACGCCCACGCCGCCCGTGGCCAGGTCGCAACTGATGCGCAGCAATTCGGTACCAGGCACGGCGAGCCCCTCCTCGCGCTGGATGAGGAAGGGCTCGATGCCGTGCGCCACGCGAAGGGCGCCTTCGCGATAGATCGAAGCGCGTTCGGGCATGAAGTGCGCAAGGTCCAGAAGCGTCTCGCCGATACCAGCGAGCCCCTCAAAAAGGCCCGGGCTGATCGCGTGGCTGCGTAGCAAGTCTTCCTCGCTGGCGAGCAATACATCCCGGTAGTGCGCCTCACCTGTGAACGCTAGAAAACGGGCAACCACGGCCGTGACTCCAGCCGTTCCCCTCCTCAGGTAGGGCACTGAAGGGAAGGGCCCCCGGGACATCGGCCATGTCCAGGCACCATCCGCATTGCTGCGCCGCTGCGCGAGGTCGTAGGCGAGGCCGGCCGTTGCGCCCCGGAGGAAACGTGGTTCACCGGTGGCTACGTGCAGGTGGAGAAGGAACAAGGCGATTCCCGCCGCACCATGCGCGAGGCCGATCGGTTGCTGATCGCCATCGGGCCAGCGCAGCGTTTCGTCGTCCTCGGTGATCGCGGCGGACAAAAGTTCGTCACCTGCTCGCGCGGCTGCTGTGAGAAAGCCGCCATCCGCTGTTTCGTGCCATGCCTTGATACGGGCAAACCCCCAACCGGCGATGCCCTCGTACAGCCCGGGGCATTCCCGGATACCGCCCTCGAGCGAGTCCGGGCGCAGCAGCGCCACCGCACGTTCGGCGTCACCGGCCTCGAAGAGGACCCATGCGATACCGGCGTCCCCAGACATCAGGCTCACGCCACGCTGCCGGGGCTCATCGACGCCGGAAAGCAGATAGTCGCGCAGCCCGTCCGGCGGCACACGCGCACCGCGTAGATAGGCATGCAGGATGCCGGCGGCACCATGGGCGACACCCCAGGGGTGAGTCTCGAAGACATCGGGGGCAGCGGGCACGAATCGATCCGGTCTTGCGTGCACCGCCTGCGCCGTGACGTAGCCGAACAGCTTATCTGCATGCTCCGCCAAGGGCGGAGTAAGACGATTGCGATGGGGCACCGGTGCGGTACCCGCCTCCACGCATGCAAGGCTGGCCCGTAAGGCGGTCATCACTGTCGTCGGTGACGGCCGTGCCGTTGGTCTCGTATCCAGTAACTGGCCAATCGCTTCGGCCAGCGCGTCGGGGTATCCCATGTCTGCGCTCAGCCGGCGGGCGAAGCGCAGCGCGACGCTCCGGTCCAGGGGCAGCATCGCGTTCACGGGAATCATGGCTGCCAACAGGTTCGCGCCGAAGGCATAGCGATCTTCGCTCACCGCCGCCTCGTGATCCTTGGGTAGCGGATCGCCCGAGGCGAACCCCGGTGTCCGAAAAGGCATGGGCGCGTCGAGCCCGTGCTCAACGGCCGCCTCCAGATCGATCAGCCGTATCTCGCCCGTGGCATCCACGATGATGTTATGGAATGAGAGGTCACCCAGTGACACGCCGACCGCGTGGACCCGCTGGATCGCATCGGCGAGGCGACCGAATACCGCGACGACATCGGTGAGGAAACCGGCCACGTCGTCCCTGGTAGCCCGTGTTTTCAGCCAGGGGTAGCGCTTGCCCAGCCAGGATCGAAGCGTAGGCCCTCGCAGGTACTCCTCGACCAGGAAACCATGTTCGCCTTCCTCGAAGCATGCGATCGGCTGCGGCGCGATGCCGAGGGACGCCAGGCGTCGAAGCAGGCGGAACTCCTTGCGTAGGTTGTCCTTGGCTGTTTCGCCATAGCCGACATACGGGCGGGCCTCCTTGATGACGACGCGACGCCCTTCGTGCAAATCGTCGGCGAGGTAAACCCCACCCGCGGAGGAAAATGCCAGGGCCTCGTGCACCCGGTAGCGGCCACCTCCCAGCAGGACAGAAGGCGCCGGCTCGGTGGGAGCGGCGGTGCCAAAGGGGTCGCGTAGCCAGTCGGAAAGTCGAAACCGCGGCAGGCGATCATCGGGTTCCACGGCGTCATCGGGGCGCCGCAGCAACCATTCGTGGCGCCCGCCCGGCGACACACGAAAATCCGAGACGATGCCGCCATAGCGGTAGTGGAGTACGCGCGAGTCATCGTAGCGGCGATCGGTAAGGACGTACGGCCCGATATACCCCGACAGCGCCGCATGAAGATTGGCCATGACCTGACGGAAGTCGTCCACATTGCGCGGGTACACCGTAATGAACTTGCCCGATCCACTTCGCGGCCAGCGTTTGCCGTTGATAGCGGCGAGCATGCCCTGATCCGCGGCGAACTTGAATGCGGTACCGGACTCGGCGAGAACCGCCGTGGCGACGGACAGCACGATGTGTGCGGTAGAAGCGATCGAGGAGATGTGGATCTTCCAACCTTGTGTCGGCAGCACGGCGTTCGCGGGCCGACAGTGCACCCATATACCCGACCGCTGGATCGACCAGTGCGCGGGAAGCACGCGCCTGGCCGGGGAGATGAAGTCGGCCTCCTGCACAGCGCGACGTGCATAAGGTTCGAAAAACTCGCGATCGACCGCGGTGTACTGCAACAACTGGGCGCGTCGTTCCATAGCGAGCCAATCCTCCCTGTTCGGATGCAACCCGGCACGCGGGGCGGCCCGGACGCCGTCCCGCGTGCCTTCGCTTGCCCGTGTTACTCCGCGAAGCCGTCCATTTGGTAGATGGAGCAATGAGTGTCGCTGCACGACGTCACACCCTCGCCACCCTCGTTGTGATCCCAACCAGGATGGGTTGCGAGGTTCTGCAGATCGAGTACGTGTGGCATGACTATTCCTTTAGTTCCGCGATGTGTTCGAGCCGAATCTAGGGTGCGTTCAGTGCCCCAGCCAGTGCCCGGGGCGATCGTTCAGGGGATGAACCTGCGCATTCGATGGATTTCTATCGGGCGTGACCGCTTTTGAGTGCCTTCGCTGTCCGGAACCGGACAGCGCGGTCCGCAGCCGGACACAACGGCAGCCGCACGGTGGCCACGACGCCCTTCGCATCGCTGCGCGCGGCGAGGTCGACTGTTCCACCGTGCGCTTCGACGATCAGGCGCGTCAGCGTGAGGCCGATGCCCGACCCCTCGGGCTTCGTGGTGAAGAAAGGCACGAAGAGACCGTCGCTGGCGGGCAGCCCGCTGCCCTCATCCTCGATCGTCACACGCGCGTAGTCCTCTTCGATGCGCCAGTCGACGCGAACGCCGCCGCCCGTCGCCAGCGTGGCCTCGACCGCGTTTCGCATGAGGTTGATGAAAGCCTGGCCCAGCTGGTCTTCGTCACCGTCGATGGTCACCGCCGAAGCGCCATGGACGTCGATGATCTTCCGCTGTTCGAGCCGTGCGAAGCGCAGCAACGCGACGTCGAGGCGGAAGGGGCGACGTTGCAGGGGAGGCAGACGCGCCAGGCGGCCATAGCCGGCGAGGAAGCGTGTCAGGGAGTGGGCGCGCCGGCCGATCACTTCGAGACCGAGGCGGAGCTCGTCAACGGTTGTTGCGCGATCGCCCGCGTCGAGCAGGGTTGAGAGACTGCCCGCCAGAGAGCCGATCGGGGCGAGTGAGTTGTTCAGCTCGTGACTGAGCACGCGAATCAGTCGCTGCCACGCGCGTCGCTCCTCCTCACTCAATGCGGCACTCAAGTCGTGAAGCATCACCATCGTGTGCTCCGTTCCCTCGCTGTACCAGACCGCCCGGCGCACCGCCCAGCGACCGTTGGCCGCAGGAAACCGGTGGGTGAGAATGGCTCCGTCAGCAGCCCCAAGCGGGACGGACAAGCCGAGTGAGTCCGTGTCATGTCCAACGATAGACGCGCGCTCGCCACCAATCAGCCGCCTGGCGGCCGGGTTGATAAACGTCACGCGAGTCTTGTCGTCGACGACGAAAACCGCGCTATGCAGTGCAACCAGGGTCTTGCCCAGGAAGCGGGAAGCCTCAGTACGCTTGCGCCTCCCCGCGCGCAGGTCGTCGGTCAGCACGTTCACGTCCGCAATCATGCCTTGCAGGGGATCGCGGCCGGGACGAACCCTTCCGCGCATGCTGTAGTCGCCTTCACGTACGGCGAGCAGCAGGTCGAAGACCGTCCCCAACGTGGCAACCAGGCGATTGCCACGTATCCAGCCGACGAGGACACTCAGCAGAAGTCCGGTGCCAAACAGAACGGCCCGCAAGGCCCCGGAGAGTCCATCGAGGGTGGCAAGCAGCGCGCCGCTCACGATGAGCGGTGTCAGGAGGACCCCGACCCAGAGTGTCGCCTCGATGCGCAGTACCGTGGAGCGATCGCGCACCGCCTTGGCAGGGCGCGGGGGACGAGCCGGGGCCATGTCTGTCGGCCTCTCAGTCCACAGGCTCGAAGCTGCTTCGGAGACGGCGCTTGTCGAGGCGGCGATACAACGACTGTCGTGAAATGCCCAGTGCATCGGCGGCACGCTGAAGGTTGTGATCGTTGCGATCCATAGCCTGCCGTATGAGCATATCTTCGGCTTCGGGAAGTGTGAGTCGGTCCAGCAACAGAGGCGATCCCGTCTGCTTACTCAGATTCAGGCCCTCCACATCGATCTCATCGCGATCGGCCAGTAAGACTGCCCGCTCCACCGCATGCTCCAACTCGCGGACATTTCCCGGCCAGTCGTAGGTGCGCAAGAGACGTTCAGCCGACGGCGCCATGAACATGCAGTCCCGCTGGCGACGGCGACATTCGCGCAGGAGGAAGTGTCGGGCCAGCGGAACGATGTCTTCGAATCGTTCGCGCAACGGGGGCAGACGTATCTGCATCGCGTTGAGACGATAGAGGAGATCGCGTCGGAATCGATCGGCACGAACCGCCTCGCCCAGGTCGGCGTTGGTGACAGAGATCACCCGCACATTCACCCGGTGCGTGCGAGCCGACCCGGAATGCTCCAGTTCACCTTCTTCGAGCACCCGCAGCAGCTTCACCTGCTGGCTCATCGGTATATTGCCGATCTCCTCCATGATCAGGCTGCCCCCACAGGCCAACTCGAAGCGCCCGGGCCGCGGCCTCGGATCATCGTCGCCGAACATTTCGTCGACGAAGCGGGATTCGGGGAGGCTACCCATATCGACGCGGATCACGGGTCCTTCCGCGCGCGACGACATGGTGTGAATCTCGCGGGCCAATAGGGATTTCCCCGTCCCATTCTCGCCGAGGACAAGGACATTCGAGTCGCCCGGAGCGATACGGGATGCCAGCTTCATCACCTCGCGCATCGCCGTCGACTCCCATGCCCGCCACACGTCGGTCATCTCCCTGCCCAGCGCGTTCTCGGCACGAAGGCGTCGGTTCTCCTCGCGAATCGTGCGCAACGCGATCTGGCTGCGCACGGTATGGACGACTCGTTCGTTGATCCAGGGCTTCTCGATGAAGTCTGCTGCGCCAAGCCGCATGGCATGGACGGCAAGATCGACGCTGCCCCAGGCGGTCATCGCCACGAGCGGGAGATCGGGTACTTCTTCGCGGAGGCGGGCGATCAGTTCCATGCCTTCCCGACCGGACGTTGTGTCGGCGGTGTAGTTGAGGTCAAGGACGGCACAGGAGAATTCGACGCGCGATACCGCGTCAAGGGCCGCCGCAGGTGAAGTGACTTCCACAGACGGAATGTCCGCGGAGCGGAAAAGCAGGCGTAGTGAAACCAGTACGTCGGCCTGGTCGTCGACGATAAGCACGGGGAGTGGGGGCGCGCAGAGCATGGTCATGACCGGAAGCTCCTCTCTCGGCGGGACCCCCGAGGCGATATCGTCAGCTCGCCGCGAAGTATGGTGACGGATCGAAGGGTGGAGGCGCGTAGCGACGGCAAAGCCACGGCGCAAAGCGCCGCGAAAATCATCATCAGGGCGACGGCGGCAGCCACGCTGGCGTCGATCCCGCCGGTCTCGAGCGCCGAATGCCGAAATGCCTGCCCCATGACGACGGAAGCGACCAAACCTAGCGCGACACCAGGCATGGCCATGGCCATGCCGCGTGAAACGGCATGGCCAAACAGGTCCAGAGGCGTCGCCCCCAGTGCGTCGCGAAGGGCGATGTCACGTCGGCGGCTGATCACGTCCAGCGTTTGCACCGCATAGAGACCGATGCAGGCGAGGGACAGCGCCATGCCAGAGAAGGCTGCAGCCAGGGCGGCGTTACGTCGCGTCTCCGCGGTCGCGTCGCGAACGAGTCGTTGAAGGGGTTGCAGCGGCCCCGCTACCAGACCCGGTGCGGCTCGTTCGACCATCGTCTGCAAGACCTGAGCGTCCACGGGCTTGCTACCCGGACCGCGAACGACGACGAATGTCGATACGAAGCGTCTGATGAAGGCATAGGTACCCGGGTCGACCTGGGCAAACGGCACGTAGATCGTGGGCTCCGTTGATCGCTCCGCGCCGGCAGCTCGCGTATCCGCCACGACCCCCACGATGCGAAGTGCCCGGGTTGTACCGAGTTGCGAAGCGGGCATCACCGAGGCGCCGATGCCGCGTCGATCGATCTGGTCGACATACGCCTGGTTGACCATGGCCACGTGCGGGGCTGTGGCCCGGTCGTCCGCGTCGATGTCCCGGCCTGCTGCCCGGTCGATTCCCATCGAGTCCATCGCGCCGGGGGAAACCATGACGTACCGAAGGTAAGAGATTTCTCCATTCGGCGACCGAAACGGTCTGAAAAATCCGGTGCCCACCGGAAGCAGGGTGGTCAACCCCACCGCGTCGACGCCTGGCAGTCGCAGGGCGCCGATTCGCAGCGCTTCGCCGGCACGGACCACGCTGGCAAGCGTAGGGAACTGCAGGCTGTCCGGGCTGATTTCGACGAAGCTCGCCCCTTCCGCCTGAAAACCGAGGGGTATCTGTATCACGCGCCACATCCGGGTCACGGTCGCCACACCCAGGACCAGCAGCATCGTCGCGAGTGCCGTCTGGATCAGCACGATCAGGTGCCGGGCACGCCGGGCCGGACCCGGCGATGTTCCTCCCAGTGTGAACTGCGCACGCAAGACCCGTTCCGGGCTGGCGTGCATCGCGGCGGGTATCGCGGCGGCGGTCGTCGAAGAGATAGCCGCGACTACCGTCGCAAGGCAAACCGGTAAGTCCAGATCGATCGGCAGCGACGAGATGAGCCAGGACGGAGGGACAAAAGAACGCACCGCCGTCACGATGGCATGTGCGAGCGGCAGTCCCACGACCAGTCCACCCACACTGATGGCGGCGACATCCGCGATCAGTGGAAGCCTGGGCCGCCACCCCAGTCCGCCGAAGGCTATCGCAAGGCAGGTCTCATGCGTGCGCCGCAGTGCGCGCGACAAGAGGAGGTTGGACAGATTCACCCCGGCAATGGCAAGGACCAACAATGAACACATGAAGAAGGTGAGCACAGCGGGCCTGGCCTTGCTGGTCAGGACGGTATCGAGCGGCATCGTTCCATACGGGAGGGTCGGTGTCTGCGCCTGCAGCCATCGTGCAACGCTGTCGCCGGATACGCCGGGAGCAAGCCGTGCGATGGCGACGAGGTTCGCCGCACTGTCGCCGGACAGGTGCATCGACGGAAGCGGAAGGAGCAGGTCCATGTCGGCGAACAGGCGGTAGTCCGGCGGAAGTACACCGCGCACCGTCATTACCGCTCCGTTTACCGCGATGCCGCGCCCCACCACACCCGTATCACCGGCGAGCCAGCTCAACCAGAACGCGTGCGAAAGCATGACGCTGCTTTCGGCGGTGATCGACGAATCATCCGGCAGTACCGACCTGACACCCAGGGTGGGTAGGAATCCGGCATCGACGCGCTGAGCACGCGCGAGAGCCTGCCGGATACCCACACGAACATTCACCGATTCAGCCATATGTGCGGCGCCGGTCGAAAGTACGCCCGGGGGCCGGCCAATGGCGTCGTATGCCTTCGGCGAAGCCGCAAGGCCAACGGGGTCGCGTCCTGCCTCGCCGTAGATGACGACGCGGTCGTGGTAGGGGAATGGCGGCGAGGTCAGAAGGGATTCGACCATGGTCAGGGCACTGGTGAAGGCAGCCAGGCCGATCCCCAGGGTCAACGCCGCTAGCGGCAGGAACCCGCGCGGGCGCCAGAGTGCCCGCCAGGTGCGATCCAGGGCATTCAGTGGCACGTTCATGGAAACGACTCCGTGCTGCGGCGCTCGTCCAGACCCGCTTCGGCCTCACGCTGTCGCTGACGAAACGTCGTCTCATCGATGACACAGCCGTCCAGCAACCGTATCGTGCGGTCCGCCACCCCTCTGAACCGCTCGTCGTGCGTGACCATGCAGATGGTCCGACCCGACGCGTGCAGACGGCTGAGAAGTGCCATCACAGTCTCACCATTGCGCAGGTCGAGATTGCCCGTTGGCTCGTCGGCAAGGAGGATGGACGGCTCGCCAGCGAGCGCCCGGGCCACGGCCACACGCTGCTGCTGTCCCCCGGAAAGCTGGTCGGGATAGTGGCGCATGCGGTGCGCCATGCCGACATCGGCCAACGCGCTGGCTGCGCGATCCGCGCGCTCGCGGCGACTCATGCCATCGCGAAACGACAGCGGCAATTCGACGTTCTCGGCGACCGTCATGTCGCCGATCAGGTTGAAAGCCTGAAAAACGAAGCCGATGTGCTGGTTCCGCAGGCGCGCCCGGGCACGCCTGCCCAGACCGGACATCGACTGTCCCAGAAAGCGAAATGTCCCGTAGGTGGGTATGTCGAGGACACCCATCAGGGACAGCAGCGTGGTTTTCCCGCAACCGGAAGGCCCCGCGATCGAGACGAACTCTCCCCGACGAATATCGAGATGGATGTCGCTGAGGACGTGGACTTCCATCGCGCCGATGTCGAAGACCTTGCCGATGCCTCGCATCTCGATCACCGCGGGAGCGCGAGCCGATTGCACCGTAGCCACCTCGCCCCATTGACCCCCGTCGATGGATTGTGACCCGGCACTCAAGCTCTCGTGGATCGCGTCGCTATCTTTTGCCGGAAACGCTTTGTGATCAGCGCTTTCCACTCAATCGTTTTCCGCATCTACGTTACGACTTACGTTAACTAGACGATGCCGGTCTGCCGGGCAGCCGCTGCCGTGAGGCGACCCAAGGGATTCGCCGAAACGCGAGGCGGCCGAAGACGGTCAATTCGGCCACGACGAATGCTTTGTGCCCCAACGATGTAATCGTTTACATGTAACGCTATTTACGTGCCCACTCGGGGTGCCGATGCCGGTATCCTTGCCCGCTTACGGCGCCGGAACGCGCGCCGACCGTTCCCAGGGCAAGACCACCATGATCCGTGACCCCCGCATCGAAGACCTGATCGCCCGCATGACCGTCGAAGAGAAGGTCGGCCAGTTGGGCGTGTTTGCCGATGCCGTGCGCCCGTTCGCACCCGATATCAATCCCGAGGCCAACGCCCGTGGTGCCGCCGAGGTACTCGAGCAGGTGCGCGCCGGGCGCGTGGGCGCGTTGTTCAACGGCGTCGGCGCGACGGAGGGTCGCGAGGCGCAGCGAGTAGCCGTGGAAGAGAGCCGGCTGGGCATTCCCTTGTTGCTCGGCGCCGACGTGATCCACGGCATGCGCACTGTTTTCCCTATCCCGCTGGGCGAAGCGTCCACTTTCGAGCCGGACCTCGCCGAGCGCACCGCACGCGCGACGGCGGTCGAAGCCACCGCCGCAGGCATTCACTGGACCTACGCGCCGGCGGTCGACATCGCGCGCGACCAGCGTTGGGGGCGCGTGGCCGAGGGCGCCGGTGAAGACGTGGTGTTGGGTTCTGCGTTCGCCGCGGCGCGCGTGCGCGGCTTCCAGGGCACCGACCTCACGGCCGACGACTCGCTGCTCGCCACCCCGAAGCACTTCGCCGCCTATGGCGCCGTGGCCGGCGGCATGGAATACAACTCGGTGGAGATCGCGCCGCAGACGCTGCGTGACGTTCACCTCCCACCCTTCAAGGCGGCTCTCGAAGCTGGCGCGCTGACGTTCATGAGCGCGTTCAACGATATCAACGGCGTGCCAGCCTCCGCCAATCGCGAACTGATGACCGATATCCTGCGCGGCGAATGGGGCTTCGAGGGTTTCGTCGTCTCTGATTACACCGCCGACATGGAACTCATCGCCCACGGCTTCGCGGAAGACGAACGCGATGCCTCGCGCCTTGCCTTCCTCGCCGGCGTGGACATGAGTATGCAGAGCGGTTTCTACGCCGCTCACCTGCCCGACCTCGTCGCGAAGGGCGACGTACCCATGGACGTGCTGGACGAAGGCGTGCGCCGCGTCCTCCGCGTAAAGAACGCGATTGGCCTGCTGGACAATCCCTACCGCTCCCTCGACCCCGCCGTGGAAGCCGACACCTCGAAGAATGCAGAGCACGCGGCGCTGGCACGCGACGGCTCGCGGCGTTCCATCGTCATGCTGAAGAACGACGGCGTCCTGCCGCTGCGCAAGCGCGGCCAGAAGATTGCCTTGATCGGGCCGTTTGGCGCGGACGTCGACAATCTCGAAGGTTGCTGGACCCTTTTCGGCGACAAGACGCGTCACGTGAACATCGAGACTGGTCTGCGCGATGCGCTGGACATGAACACCGAGCTCGAGGTCATCGCCGGCAGCGGCATCGAGGACGCGATCGCGGGTGGTATCGAGGCCGCCGTGGCGGCTGCCCAGCGAGCCGACGTCGTGCTGCTCGCCATCGGTGAGCCCCAGGTTTATTCCGGAGAGGCCCAGTCGCGCACGCAGATCATCGTACCGCCAGCCCAGCAGGCCCTGGCCGAAGCGGTCGCCGCCACAGGTACGCCGGTCGTGGTGCTCTTGAAGAACGGACGTGCGCTCGCTCTCACCGGGGCGGTGCGCGACGCCAACGCCATCCTCGTCACCTGGTTCCTCGGCAGCCAGACCGGCCCCGCCATTGCCGACGTCGTCTTCGGCGACTACAACCCGGCCGGACGCTTGCCGGTCAGTTTCCCGCAGGACGCTGGCCAACAGCCCTATTACTACAACCATCTGCGCACCGGCCGCCCGGAACTCGCCGAGCAGCCGCCCGCGTTCAAATCGCGCTATCGCGAGATACCCTTCGACGCGTTGTATCCCTTTGGCCATGGCCTCAGCTACACCACGTTCGCCTACACGGCGCCCGAAGTGAAGGCGCAGGTCGGCTGGAACGACGCCATCGTGGTCAGCGCGACGGTAACCAACACCGGGGACATCACGGGCGAGGAAGTCGTGCAGTTGTACATTCACGACCGCGTCGCGAGTCGTGTGCGGCCGGTTCGCGAACTGAAGGCGTTTCGCAAGATCCTCCTCGCACCGGGCACTTCCGACAAAGTGTCGTTCGAACTGACCCGCGAGGATCTCGCATTCACGCACCGTGACGGCAAGACGTTCGAAGCCGAACCGGGCGACTTCCAGGTGTGGATCGCCGGATCGTCCGCGCAGGGTGACGCAGCGACCTTCGTCCTTGGGAGGCCCTGAAACATGCACGACCTGACGGGCAAAGTCGCTCTCGTCACCGGCGCAGCGAGCGGCATTGGCCGCGCGATTGCCGAAGCCTATGCGCGCGCCGGCGCGCGGGTGGTCGTCGCCGATATCGCGGTCGACAGGGCGAGCGAAGCCGCCGCGGCGATGGGGCACGGTGCCGTCACACTTGCCATGGATGTGACGGACGAGACGCAGGTGGACGAAGGCTTCGCGCGCATCGGGCGCGAACTCGGCCCCGTCGACATTCTGGTCAGCAACGCCGGTGTGCAGATCATCTCGCCGCTGGTGGATTTTCCGTTCGCGGACTGGAAGCGCATGCTCGCCATCCACATGGATGGCGCCTTCCTCACGTCCCGCGCCGCCATGCGTCAGATGATCGCGTCCGGGCGCGGTGGCTCGATCATCCTGATGGGCTCGGCGCATTCGCATGTGGCGTCGAAGTTCAAGGCGCCTTACGTGGCGGCGAAACATGGACTGCTGGGTCTTGCGCGGGTAATCGCAAAGGAAGGCGCAAAGGACAACATCCGCTCCAACGTGATCTGCCCGGGTTTCGTGCGCACGCCGTTGGTCGAGAAGCAGATTCCCGAGCAGGCGCGCGAGCTTGGCATCAGCGAAGACGACGTCGTGCGTAACGTCATGCTGCGTGACACGGTGGACGGCGAGTTCACCACGCTCACGGACATCGCCGACACCGCACTTTTCCTCGCGGGCTTCGAATCGAATGCGCTCACAGGCCAGTCGCTTGTCGTGACGCACGGCTGGCACATTCAGTAACGATCGGTCGCGGCCAGCGAGCCGGGACAACCCTACGTGCGCCTCGGCGAATGGTGCAAATCACCGCGCCGATGACCGATATGGGCAGCGCTCCCCCGCGCGTAGCTTCGTGGTCCCCTCGATACGAGAGAACCACCAAGCATGCATTCTCCTCATCGTCCCGTTGTCGCGGCGGTCGTGCTAGCCAGCCTGCCCGCCGTTTGCGGCGCCACCTCGATCCCGACCCCGCACATAGCGTGGGGCGCTTGCCCGGACAGCTGGGTGGGCAGGACATCCGTCGTACTTGGCACGCGTCTGCAGTGCGGCAACCTGAAGGCGCCACTTGACCATGTGACCCCCGACGGACGACAGATCGATGTCGGTGTCATCCGGGTACGCGCGGGCGATCCGGCAGGACGAGAAGGCGCCATTTTCTTCAATCCGGGTGGTCCGGGCATTCATCCGGGGAAGTTGCTCCGATCGATAGGCGAAGGCTGGTCGAGTATGCGTACCGACGACCCGGACGAAGGCGACAAGCGGCGGCTCGCGGACCGCTACGATCTCATCGCCGTCATTCCGCGCGGCCTCGTCGGAAGTGGCAGCTTCCGTTGCGCCGTGGACGCGCCGGCCCCGCCGGCGTATGCGTTCCTGCCGACCCATCTGGGCGATGCCAACTGGCGACTCGTGGTCGAGAGCGCCCAGGCGACGGTGGACGCGTGCTCGACACCAGCAGGCGCCCGCCACATCAACACCGAACAGCACGCGCACGACATGGACATGGTTCGCCGCGTCCTTGGCGACGAACGTCTCCATTTCTATGGCATTTCCTACGGCGGCATGGTGGGTGCCTGGTATGCATCCATGTATCCGACGCACACCGGCCGCTTGCTCCTGGATTCGACCATGGATCTCATGCACGGGTACCGCGCCGCCGCGCTTATGGCCCTGGCGGCGCAGCAGCGCGCCTTCAGCGAGGACGTCGTCGCGCCGGTGCTGCGTGACCCCACCCGTTTCGGACTGGGCACAAGCCGCGACACGGTCGCCTCAGCCATCGACGACTTTCCAGCGCGTGCCCGTGAGGCCTGGGCGGGACGCCTCGATACGCCGGTACGCCTCGCTGCCGCCCTGAAGCTGGTGGAGTGGATGGCCAGCGGCGATCCGCCGACCCTGGAGGCCATGACGCGCTTCATTGGCCGCACCATCTTCAGCAACGACCAGGCGCTGGACAGACGCCTGCGCTGGGAAGCCGGCCAGCTGGCTCGCACGCTGTATTCCGCGTCTGCCACGGATCCCTCCACGGACACGGAACCGGACGGCGGCGTCGTGCGCATCCTCATGGGCTGCAACGACGTTGCGTGGCCGCGGAGTGAAGCCGAGATACGCGAATCCGCGCGACGTTATGCCGCGCGGTATTTCAACTTCACGGGTGACGCAACGATGGAGGAGCTCACATGCTCGCGCTGGGGCGGCCCTGGTGCTCGCCAGCCGAATCTCACCGTACTGGGAAGCGCATCGCCATTCCTTCTGATCCAGTCCGAGAAAGACACGTCCACGCCGCTGGCAGGCGCCAGTCACGTGCTCCATGCCTTCGCCAACGCGCGGATGCTACTCGTGCGTAACTCGAGCCTGCACGGCGTGTTCAACTTCACGACGTCCCCATGCATCGAGCGAACGGCGTCACGCTACCTGCTCACCGGTGACCTGCCGGCCACACGATCGCGCGCGTTCGCGTGCAACGAGGTGTTCGATAATCCCGTCGATGCAATGCCGGGCGGGCCATCCCAGACTGCGACCGAACCCACGCCCATGGAGGGGCCGCTCGTGCCAGCGGATCACGACGAATTCTGACACTGATCCGGTGCGTGCGCTGATGCCGACGGAGTGCGCCGCCTCCTAACGTAGGCGGCCCTTACAAGGCGCTGCCCTTATGAAGAAGCAAGTCACCCTGGCCATGTGGGGCATGTTGCTATGTCACGGCACGAGTTCCGCACAGGAAACACCGAACTGGCAGCTCCCCGCGTTGCAAGCCACGACGATCACGTGGGCTCCATGCTCGCCGACGCTCGTACGAGCAAGCGCCTTTCGGCTGGGTGAGCGCTTGCGCTGCGGCACGATGTCCGTTCCGCTGGATCATCATCCCCAGGCCGGAAATATAGACGTCGCCCTCATCCGCGTCGCCGCGAGCGATCCGGCGCATCGGCAGGGTGCCATCTTCTTCAACCCGGGCGGGCCGGGCGAAACCCCGATGCACTACCTGCCATCATTGGCACAGTACTGGGACGACGCGTATGCCGAACACCCCGTGCACGGGACGAAGAAACATCTCTCCGCGCAATTCGACCTGATCGGCGTCGTTCCACGCGGGCTCGAAGGCGGCACTCGCTTTACGTGTACATCCGACGCCCAGTCGACCGACTACAACGACATCGTCGCCGATTCTTCGCCGGCGAATGTCCAGCGGATGGAAAGCTACATGCGTGCGACCGCTGCCGCGTGTCGCGCCAATCCGCTCCATCGGTTCATCAATACCGAGCAGACGGCGTATGACATGGAGGTCGCGCGCCAGTCATTGGGTGAACCGCGACTGCACTACCTGGGTTTTTCCTACGGCGCGTGGCTCGGCAGCTGGTATGCGGCCACCTTCCCCGAACGAGTGGGACGCATGGTGCTCGATTCCAGCATGGACTGGACGGCCGATTGGGATACCAACGTCACCCGCAGCAAGGAGGCATCGCAGGCAAGATTCGATCGCCTTGTCGGCGAACCCGCTGCAAATGACACTGATCGCTATCGACTCGGAGCGGATGTCGCGACGGTTGTCGCCCAGGTCGAGGGCCTTACCTTTCGGGTCCGGCAGGCCTGGGGCGGATTCTGGAAAACGCCCGAGGATCTCCTTGGGGCGCTGATCGTGTCGGACTGGCTGCGCGTCGAGCCTGACATCAGCATTGAAACGCTCATCGCGCGTGCGCAGGCCTATCGATTCCATCATGAGGACGCCGTCGACACGGCGATACGCAACGCGGTCATAGACCAGCCATGGCGGCTCTTTCCGGGGACACATCAGCCCGAACCGTTTGCGCTCGACGCGGTCGACTCCGTGTTCTCGGCTGTCATGTGCAATGACATGCCTTACAACGGTGATACCGCTCATCATCAAGCCAGGATTGCGACGCTCGCCCGGGCCCTTCCCACCGTGAACGGGCTGGGGCTGCAATACCACTGCGTGTACTGGGGAGGATCGCGGGCCATGCGTCCTCCGCTGAGCCGCATGAGTGCTGCCGGCGACATCCTCATGGTCCACGCCGCATTGGACCCGACGACACCGCTCGAGAGTGCCAACGCCGCGTTCGAGCGCAGTGCCACGACTCACCTTCTCGTGGCTGAAGGTATCGACGAGCATGGCGTCTTTGGCTTCACGGATTCCGCGTGCATTGAGGATACCGTCGGTCGCTACCTGCTCACCGGCATCCTGCCGGCGGGACGCAAATACCGTTGCGCAGCAACTCCGGCAGCACATGGTGGTCCCGAACGCGGATTCACACATCCGGGACGCGCCGCTGCACTTCGCGTGGAACTTTCGGGCATGCGTTCCACCTTGATCCCCGTGGGAGGGACCCATCTGTGAACCTAGCGCTCGCACGTCGGTCGTACGCAAACGCACTTCTGTGCGCCTCTTTCGCCGCAGTTTGCTTCATCTTTCCCATCGACCTCCGCGCAACGGCCACCACGACAGCGATCACCTGGCGGGCGTGCACGCCGGAGCTTCTCGAAGCGGGGTGGATCGCCGCGCTTGGCGCGCGCCTCGAGTGCGGGACCATGCTGGCGTGGCTCGATGCGGACACCCCCGCGCTCGGGTCACTCACCGTGGGCCTCGTACGATTAAGGGCCGGCGATCCCGCGCGCCGCGAAGGCTCGATCTTCTTCAACTTCGGCGGACCCGGTGGCAATCCCCTGGATTTCCTGCCGGGCTTTGGCTACTTGTGGTCGACCCGCTCCCTCGACCACCCACTCGATGGCGACAAGCGACGCCTGACCGACCGTTACGACCTGATCGCCGTCATTCCCCGCGGGTTACGCGGTGGTACGCGCTTCACCTGTCGTCATCCCGAGGCGAGCGATGGACACGACCCCACGGTCGACCTCGCCGACTGGAACTGGGACGGCTTCGCGAAGGATGCAAAAGCCTATGCCGCAGGTTGCGCTGCGGACCCACTCCATCCGCATGTGGGAACCCTTCAGCACGTTCGGGATATGGAACAGGCTCGACTTGCCCTGCACGAGAACGTACTGAACTTTGTCGGCATCTCGTACGGCACGTGGGTCGGCGCGTTCTACGCCTCCGCGTACCCCGACCATGCGGGCCGCATCGTTCTCGACTCGGCGATGAATCATGCCGGCACCTTCGAAGACCAGCTGGCGGACGATCCTTACGAGCGCCAGTCGTCGTTTGCGCGAACCGCATTGCGCCCTGCCCTTGCCGCGCCGGCACTTTATGGCGTCGGCAGCGATGCCGACGAGGTCATGGCGCGTTTTCGCAACATGCCTCATCGGGCACACGAAGCCTGGGCGTCGACGATCGACACCCCCGAGGAGCTGGTTGCCGCATTGACGATGGCCGACTGGATTCTGGCTGACGGGAAAGGCACGCAGGCTCATCTTCTCGCGCGCATGAAAGGCCACCGTTTCAGCCGCGATAGCGCCGTGGATAACGATATCCGTCGTGCCGCGATCAGATTTGCTGCGACGGCCGAGCAGGGCCTGGCTTTCGATTCCGAGGCCGAGCGCCTGGTCGACTTCTCGGTCTATCACGCGGTCGTTTGTGGCGATACGCCATGGCAGAAAAACCTGACGTCGTTGCGTGGGATGGCCAACAACATCGGGGCCAGGTATCCGGCTTCCAACGGCGTTCCTGTCACCGTCGGTCTGACGTGCCTGTACTGGCCCACGGCCCCGCGGTCGCGCCCTTCATTGGCGGGCCTCGCCAAGGCGCCGCCCATGCTCATGGTTCAAGCGGAGTTCGACCCAGCGACGCCGCTGACGGGGGCGATTCGTGCCTTCAACGCTTCGCCGAATGCTTACCTGGTGCTTGCACGTGGCATGACTGGGCACGGGGTATTCGGCAGCTCGGCCACGCCCTGCGTCGAGCGAGCCGTCGGTCGCTTCCTCCTCGAAGGAGAGCTACCGCGGCAACGCCTATCCGGCTGCGAGTTCGTGCCGACGCCGCCGTCGCGGCATGCCCGTGGCGTCGAAACACCTCTGGACGAAGGCGTCGTCCGCGATGAACTCGTGCGTCGCCTTCGAACGAGCTAACGCTGGTCAGAACATGATCTGAGCGCGAACCTCGACGATATGGGGATCGACACGAAGGTCGCGATGGTCGCTGATCGCACGGACGTAGTTGCCTTGAAGCTTGAGGTACTTCGTGAGGTACCAGTTCGTGCCGAACGTCCAGTCGTGTTCCGTGCCGCCCAACGTGGGGCCGTCGTCGAGATTGAGCGTGCTGTAACGGATCAGGAACTCCAGGGCGCCCCAGGGGCCCTTCGGCAAAACGTCGGAGACGTTGCCGCCGCTATAGGTCCTCGATTCGCCGGTGGCTACCCAGCTTCCGAAGGCGTACCAGCCGTGCGCCTCATAGGCCGGCTTGTTCTCGAGCTTCACTTTGGCGTCCAGATACTCGCTCTGCACCGACCAGGGTCCGTTGATCCAAAGCCCTTCGAGACCACGCCGGTCGACATGATCCGCCACGCTCAGAACGCCGGAGTCGATCAGGCGCTGGGTAGTGAGCCCGGCTTCCGGCAAGGCGCGAAGGCGCACGTTAGGTGGCGTGTAACGGTCGCGGCCGTCGGTCGTGCCATAGGGCGTTTCGCGCGACACCGAACCGCCGAGATGGAGCACGTTGCCCGGATCGTTCAACGGGGTCCACGCCGCGCGTCCGGCGACCATCCGGCCGTCGACATCACCTTGAAGGTTGCCGCCGTTGTAGTAACCCAGCTGCACGAGGTAGGCCTTCCGGGTCAGCGCCCAGTCGATACCGATGCGACGATTCGCATAGACCGCCTGCATCGGCAGCGACTGTTCCAGGAACGATGTGGTGCCCGTGCTGGTATTGCCTTCGAAGCCGACCGGCGTCTTCATGAAGCCGACGCGGACCGCGCCGTAGTCGTCGTTGAAGAGCGCCTTGGTCTGCAAGCGGAAGAATGTGTCGAGCCAGGTCTTCGCCTGGAAGTCGAATACGACAGTGGCGTCGTATACCCCTTTCTTGCGAATGAAGAAGCCGAATTCCTTGCGCCTATTCGTCTGCGCGTTCTCATACAGACCGTCATCGTGCGAGAAGCGATCGACGTCATACTGGTACTTCACGGACAGGCCAAGGTCCGTGCCATCGGCGAATACGTAGTGTGTCGGCCAATTAGTGCGCCAGTCGTAGTTATTGCCCGGCGCATCGGCAGCCGACGCAAACACGGGCGCGATCAGCGCCAGGGCGCTGAGGACGATCTTCTTCATGCAGGTACCCCTCCCAGGGATCAGCCGGCGGCACCAGCTGAGAGTTCGTAGGGAACTATACCGCGCACGCAGGAATTCGCTAAACCCTTCGAATCGAGCGCAAAAAAAGGGGCGCCGAAGCGCCCCTCTTCCCTCACCCCGAGTTGGATCGCGATCAGATCGCGTAGTACATCTGGAACTCGAGCGGGTGGGTGCTTGCGCGATAGCGGGTCACTTCCTGCATCTTCAGCGCGATGTAGCCGTCGATGAAGTCGTCGGTAAACACGCCGCCCGCCTTCAGGAACTCGCGATCCTTGTCGAGGGCGACGAGCGCCTCATCGAGGCTGGCGCAGACCTGCGGGATGTTCTTCTCCTCTTCCGGCGGCAGGTCGTAGAGATCCTTGTCGGCCGGTGCACCCGGGTCGATCTTGTTCAGGATGCCGTCGAGGCCAGCCATCATCAGCACGGTGAAGGTCAGGTAGCCCGACTGCATCGGATCCGGGAAGCGGATTTCGATACGACGGCCCTTCGGGCTCGACACGTACGGGATACGGCAGGAGGCCGAGCGGTTGCGCGCCGAGTAGGCGAGCATCACCGGCGCTTCGAAGCCCGGAACCAGGCGCTTGTAGCTGTTCGTCGTCGAGTTGGCGAAGGCGTTGATGGCCCGGGCGTGCTTGAAGATGCCGCCGATGTACCACAGCGCCGTCTGCGACAGGCCACCGTAGAGGTCGCCGGCAAACAGGTTCTCGCCATTCTTCGACAGCGACTGGTGCACGTGCATACCCGAGCCGTTATCGCCGACGATCGGCTTCGGCATGAAGGTCACGGTCTTGCCGGCCTGGTGGGCGACGTTCTTGATGACGTACTTCATCGTCATCAGTTCGTCGGCCTTCTTCACCAGGGTGTTGAAGCGCGTACCGATTTCGCACTGGCCCGCGTTGGCGACTTCATGGTGGTGCACTTCAACCACCTGGCCGAGCGACTCGAGCACCTTGCACATATCGGCGCGCAGGTCGCCCAGGCTGTCCACAGGCGCAACCGGGAAGTAACCGCCCTTCACGCCCGGACGGTGGCCGGTGTTGGTGCCGTCGTACTTGTAGCGCGACGACCAGGCGGCTTCTTCGGAGCCGATTTCGTAGAACACGCGGCCCATGTCGTTCTGCCAGCGGACCGAGTCGAAGATGAAGAACTCGGGCTCGGGACCGAAGAAAGCGGTATCGGCGATGCCGGTCGACTTCAGGTAGGCCTCGGCGCGCTTGGCGATCGAGCGCGGATCGCGGCCGTACGCCTGCATGGTGCTCGGCTCGAGCACGTCGCAATGCAGGATCAGCTGCTTGTGGGCGCTGAACGGATCGAGGTGAGCGGTTTCCGGATCCGGCATGAGCACCATGTCGGATTCATTGATGCCCTTCCAGCCGGCGATCGACGAACCGTCGAACATCTTGCCGTCTTCGAAGGTGCTCTCGTCGATGGCGTGAGCGGGAAACGTCGTGTGATGGTGCTTGCCGAGGATGTCGGCAAAGCGAAAATCAACGAACTCGATTTCCTCGTCCTGGATCAGGTTCAGCACTTTCGAAGCGGCGGACATAAAAACCTCGGGTAGGTGGGCGGAGTCCATTTAGCAATCGCTATGCCAGCGCAGCCGCCATCGACGGACCGGCCAGGACCAAGCTTTCGCATCATAGAACGGCGGCGAGGGCCATGTGCAAATGCACCAATGTGGTGCATTTGCACATGGCTTGCACCATGGATTCCCCTGGTCAGGTCCCCGCTGGCAAGCCGTCGATGAATTCACTCACGTGCCGGGCGCAGGCCTGAGGCGAGGCCTGCAGCAGTCCGTGCGGCCCTTCCACATCAACGATTCGCGCCCCAGGCAGGACGTGCCGCATCCACTCGGCCGAGGAGGCCGGGACGAGCACGTCTCGTGTGGCGCGCAGACAGAGCACCGGCACGTCGATGCCGGAAAGCGTCGTGCCCGCGTCCGCCGAGAGAACAGACCGTAAACGCCCGCGCAGGGTTGGTGCGTTCATGTCACCGACCGCTTCGATGAACTGCTTACGGATATCGGCACCGGGCCGCCGTCCAAGAAGCGCGGGGGAGGCTAGCCGCGCGAATCCCCGTGAGACGCCGAGCAGGCCGATCAGTGGCGACAGATAACGTGCCACCGGGCGTGGGTTACGCAGAAACGTCGAACAGAGGATGAGTCCTCGAAGACCCTCCGGCCGCTCCGCGGCCAGACTCGCGGCTACGGGTCCGGCAAACGACTCGCCAAGCAAGACGAAATCACGATGAGGCAAACGGTCACGAACCCAGGCCGTGAGTTCCGTGTAGCTGGTCGTGCCGCTCGCCGGGTATGGGATGACGCGCGCCGGGGTGACGTCGCCCAGTGCTGCGAGGAAGGGCCCGAAGAGCGTCCCGGTGCCATCCATGCCGGGCAGAAGCACCAGCTCAGGCATGCAGCGCGATGCCCGGCCCGATGCCGAAAACGAAAGCCGCGGCAACCACCACGGCGCCAATGATCCATGGCCACGACGCCCCCCACGGTTCTTCGCCAGTCGCGCCGACTGCCGCCGGGTCGGTCAGCGCCGGAACGAACAGCAGCCCGAGCATGCAGCCGAAACCGCCGCTCACTCCGGCCAGAAGAACGAGGCTCGGTATCGGGTTCATCGCGGCACCGGCAACCAGCAGCAGGCTGCCGGCCACGTAGGACGGCCAGGTGAGGCGAGGGATGGCCTCACGCGCCATGCCGCCGACATCGAGCCGGAGGGCCAACGACACCGAAGCGATGCGCAGCGACAGGTAATAGCCAGCAGCACCCAATATGGCGAGTCCGACACGCCAGACCACGCGTGGCTCCCATCCTCCGATTACGACAGCCATATCGCCGAAATCGAGCATGCCCGAGTACATCGGGTAGCCAGTGCCATTGAGCAGGTTGACCGTCGCGAATAGCCAGAGGAAGAACGCTCCCGTTCCGAATGTCGTGAGACGACGAAACCAGGCAATCGCGAGCACACCCAGGACAACGTTCGCCAGTGGGCCGGCCAGAGCGACCCAACGGCTGATGGCGCCGCTCGAATTAAGTGCGACGGTGGTCAGCGATACCGGGGTCACGTCGACCACGAGCAACGTAGCCACACCGTGTCCAAGGACTTCATGGCACATGTCCATCGCCGCGTAGGCGACGATGGCGATGGACGCCGTCGTCGCGAGACGCCATGGCACAGCCGCGAAACGGCGACCTCCTTTCGATCGAGTCATGGCGTCCATCCCTGCCCCTTCGGTTTCGGCGGATTGTGTCGCATCCCCTGCCCGCCGGCTACGGCTATCATCAGGCGGCAACGCACACCATGACAGGGGATGGATATGGCATCGCAGGGATATCGACGCGCGTTCGTAATGGTCGCACTGGCTTTCGGGGCGGCGCATGCGGCGCCCTGGTTGCCCAAGGACGCGTCACCTCTGGCAGCTTTCATGCAGCACGTCGCGACGGCCTCGGCGATTGCCGATCCGCTGGAGCGCTGCCTGAAGATGCCGGATCCACCGGGAACCCACTGGAACGCCGCAGGTGTGGCTGCCTACTGCCGTTACCACGCCGTAACTACGATGACCCCGGCACGGTTCCAGGCACTGATGGCGCAGGGCAAGGCCGCGACCGTGGACCGCGAGTTCGCCGGCTACCTTCGCGCGCAGATGGATGACCCGGCCGCTGCTGGGCGCCTCGACCATGCGATGTACGCGGCAGGCTTCCACGATGCCGGTGAAAAGACCCGGTCGGCCATCGATGCCTGGAAGCGACAGCGACCGGACAGCGCCTTCGCGTTTGCCGCAAGCGGCATGCAGTACCGGGCGGAGGCGGAACGCGGAGGCGGCACGGCGACCCCGCCACCGGTAGATAACGCGCGCGCGGACTTCGACCGTGCTGCCACCATGACGCCGGCCATACCTTCGATCTACGCAGACATGTTTCTCGTCGGCGCCATGACCGGGGACACGACCTACGCGCAAGCTGCCTCGCAGCGCGGACTCGCGATGCAACCCGGCAACCTTTCCCTTCGGCTGCTCCAGGCCAGCGTAGCGAGCGGGGAGCAAGGCGGCAGCCGCGAGTCGCAGATACAGCAGCGAGCGGAGGCCGCGGCGCTGGCCGACCACTTTCCACTCATGTGGGTGGTCGCCGGTCGCCTGTCCATCGCGATCGACAAGGAAGACGCCGGTGGTGCGCCGAACGACGGCAAACCGCTATTCGATCTGCCCGAAGTTGCCCCCGCAAGCGACCTTGGCCACCTTGCCAGTTGGGGTCGGTTAGGAGGCGACGGCGACGCCGCCATGATTCTCGCCGTCGAGGCCCTGCGGTTCGATAGCGGACAGGAGGAAGCCCTCGAGGTCATCGGTGCCGTTGGCAGGCATAACGGTTACGCCGAGTGGTCAAAGGCCGCGCTGAAACGCGCAACGGCCGAGCACCCTGGAGCGGACGATGTCGCTCGCGTCTCGGCGAAGTGGCTACGCGAATTTTAAAGGCGACAAAGGGATGGATATGATCAAGCAGGGAAATCGACGCGCTCTTCTGTTGGGCGGGCTATTGCTGGCCGTCGCAGCGCTTGCCGCTTCAAAGGTCTGGCAGCCACCGGCGGCGACGCGCGCGAGTGGTCAGGGCCAGGCCACGGCCTCGTCGGCTTTCGAGGCGTTTATGACGCAGGTGCAATCGGCCTCGAAGATCGCCGACCCGATCGAGCGCTGTCTGCACATGCCCGACCCGCCCGGCTCGCATTGGCATGCGGACGGCGTGGCCGCGTATTGCCGATACCGCCTTACCGAAATGGCGGATATCAAGGGATTCCGTTCGCTTATCGCCGCCGGCAAAGGCGCCGAAGTCGACCGCATCCTGGCCGGCTACCTGCAAATGCAGATGCACGACGCCCGGTATCCGGCCATCTTCGATCAGGCAGTAAACCGTGCGGGCTTTGATGATGCCGACCCGGAAATGCGCGCAGCCATCGATGCCTGGATGCACCAGCGGCCAGATAGCGTCTTCGCCGTGGCAGCCAGCGGCATGCAGTACCAGCGGGCGGCCTTTGAGGCGCGCGGCGCCGATCTCGCATCGAAAACCCGCGAGGAACAATGGCGCGCAGCACGACAGCTGGCGGCGTTCGCACGTCGCGACCTGGATCGTGCGGCGGCCATGTCGCCGGTCGTTCCGACGATCTACGCCGACATGCTTCGCATGGGCGTACTGGTCGGCGATCGTCGCTATGCGACGGCGGCTATCGAACGCGGGCATGTCGTGCAACCGAACAATTTCGTCCTACGCCTCGACCAGGCCAGTTTCACCGGCAGGAAGTGGGGTGGCAGCGCGGCCTGGGTCGACCAACAAGCCAAGGAGGCAGCCGCCGCTGCCGAGCACACGCCTCTGCTCTGGGTCGCGGCAAGCCATGCGCGTATTCAGGCCGCGACGGACGGGAACCTCACCCCACCGGCTGACGACGGATATCTTTCGCTGGCTAGTGACGTAGCCACGGGCCACGACTTCAGCCAGCTTGCCGCAGACGCCAACCGCGCCGGGCAGCGCGAAGAAGCCTTCGTGCTGGCGGTGGAGGCGCTGAGATTCGATAACTCGCAGGACGACGCACTCTACGTCGTCGGCAACCTGGGTAGCAAAGGCTACTACCGAGAATGGGCGAAGGCGGAACTCATCCGCGCCACACACGAACATCCGCGCTCCGTTGAGGTCACCGGAAGTGCGGGCGTCGCGCTGCGTCGCCTCCACGAGCCGGCGTTGGCGGAGCCTCTTCTGGTGTATGCGACGGAACATGGCGCCGATGACTGGGTCCTGGCGACGCTCGGCGATTTCTATTCGCACGAAGGCAGGAACTACGCGAAGGCCGGCGCGATCGCCGACGAATTGATCCAACACAATCCCGCCAACCCCGACGGTTACGTCATTCGCGCGTGCGTGGACAAGGACACGAACAGCCCTAATCGCTATCGCTCGGCCAAGGACTTCCTCACTCGCTTCGGGAACGATGCTGACCAGCAGGGTCCCGCATCGGAGATCCGTGCGTGGCTTGCGGCGAACCCGGAGCCCTCGACGGGCTGATCGCATCGCCCCGCGGCTGCCCAGGGAAAGGTTTTGCCTGAAACACACATCGATTACCCTGCCGGTACAGCCGTAATCGAGCTCTCCCCCTCAGGAGCTCGCGCCCACCCCTGCCATCGCGAATCCATCCATGACGAAGAAAACCGAGAACGACACGCCGGATGCCGGCCGACGCCGCCTGCTGGGCGGCATTGCCACGACCGGCGCGGTGCTTGCGCTGGGTGGGGTGGCCGAGGTCGCCGCTGGCGAATCGAAAGGACTTGCGCCTGCGCCGGGCGGCAAGGAACTCGACGCGCTGCTGGAAAAGCACGTACAGCACGTTGTCGTGATTTACGCGGAAAATCGTAGCTTCAATAACCTGTTTGCCGAGTTCCCGGGACTTCAGCAGCCGCTGGGTGCCGTGCCTCCGGAGCGTTACCTGCAGCGCGACCGCGATGGAAAGCCGCTGACGACGCTGCCGCCGATATGGGGCGGCCTTGTACCGCACCAGCAGGTGGTCGACCACAAGCCTTACAAGGTCGGCGAGCAAGACATCACCGGCCTTCCGAACGCGCCGTGGGCCCTGCACACGGGAGACGGCACGCCGCTGCCGCACGGCGTGGTCACCCGCGATCTCGTGCACGCCTTCTACAACAACCAGCTGCAGATCAACGGCGGCAAGAACGACGGATTCGTCGCCTGGGGCGACAACGGCGCGATGACGATGGGTCACTACGCGTCCTCGCCGGTGCATCTGCGCCTGTGGCGCCTCGCCGAGCAGTACACCCTGTGCGACAACTTCTTCATGGGTGCCTTCGGCGGCTCGTTCCTCAACCACCAGTATCTCGTCGCCGCGCAGCCGCCGTTCTATCCGGATGCAGACAAGAGTCCCTCGCAGTTCGGTATCGCGGTGACCGAGAGCGGTGATCCGCTCGACTATCGCCTGAAGATGGCGGAGGAGTCCCCGGCCAGCGCCATGCAGGGCAAGCCGAAATTCGCTCACCACAGCCAGCTCACGCCCGACTTCTTCGCCGTCAATACCATCGGGCCGCCCTATTCGCCGGGCTTCAACGTCGATCCGAAGAATCCGTTGCTCGCCGACGCCACGAGTGCGAACACGCTGGTTCCGCAGAAGCACAAGCACATCGGTGACGTGCTCTCGGAGAAGGGCGTGGACTGGGCCTGGTATGGCGGTGGCTTCCAGGCCGCTCTGGACGGCAAGGGCGAGGGCGATAGCGACGACAAGCAGTTCCCGCAGACGCCGAATTTCCAGCCGCACCACCAACCGCTCAATTATTTCGTCACGCTCGCGCCGGGTACCGAGGCGCGCAAACGGCACCTGCGCGACGGTGGCCTGGGTGAGACGGCGAAGACCAATCTGTTCCTTGCCGACGTCGCCGCCGGCAAGCTGCCACCCGTGACGTTCTATAAACCGCAGGGCGATCTCAACATGCATGCCGGGTATTCGGACGTCGAAGCTGGCGACCGCCATATCGCGGGCGTCGTGCATGCGCTGCGCTCGAGTCCACAGTGGAAGGACATGCTCGTCATCGTCACATTCGACGAGAACGGTGGCTGGTGGGACCACGTCGCTCCGCCGAAGGGCGATCGTTGGGGACCGGGTACGCGTATTCCGGCGTTGGTGGTCTCGCCGTATGCGAAGAAGGGGCATGTCGAGCATACGATCTACGACACGGGCTCGATTGCGCGGTTGCTGACGCGGCGGTTCAAGCTGGAGAAGTTGCCGGGGTTGAAGATGCGAGAGGATGCGATGGTTGCGGCGGGTGGACCGGCGGCGGGTGATCTTACGGAGACGCTGGATTTTCCGGCGGTCGGTTAGAGCATCGCCGATGAATCGGCTCCCACAGGAGGCGCTTAGCTCGTTGTGGGAGCCGCTTCAGCGGCGATAACCCGACCCCTCAGCGCCAGGCACGCCCCTCAATGCCCCGGCGTACCACCCGATGCAAACGGCGGCTTCGCAAACCAGATCGCCACCATCGCGACCAGAAAAATCAGCGCGAACCCGAAGAACACATCGTTCACCGCCAGCGTCGCAGCCTGCAGGTCGACGATACGGTTGAGCGCGGCGTTCGCGGTCGGCCCCTGCACACCCAGCGCCTGGAACCGGTCCAGGTATTCGGTCGTCGTTCGGCTTCCGGCGCTGACATTTTCCGCTAGCACGGCGTGGTGGTAAGTCGTTCGATGCGAGTACATCGTGGTGCTCACTGCCGTAGCGATGCTGCCCGCCAGCGTCCGGAAGAAATTCGACAGGCCTGACGCACTGGCCACTTCGTCGTCCGGCATGCCCGAAAGGATGATCTGGTTCACCGGCACGAAGAACAGGGCGATGCCCGCACCCATGCAAAGACGCGGCAGGGCCATGTCGCTGTAGGCGGCATTCGTACTCAGCGCGGACATGTAGAACGATGCACCCGCGAACACCGCAAAGCCGATGGTGTTCAGCAGACGCAGATCGAACTTGCTCTGGAACACGCCGACGATGGGCGACAGCACGATCGCAAGGATGCCGATGGGCGCGACGACGAAGCCGGCCCAGGTCGCCGTGTAACCAAGGACCTCCTGCACCCACATCGGCATGACGACGGTACCGCCGAAGAAGGCGAACATGCCCAGCGAAAGACAGAGCACACCGACGAAGAAGTTTCGTCTTCCCAGTAGTCGCAGTTCCACCACGGGGTGCTTGTGCATGAGCTCCCAGGCGATGAGAAAGGTGATGCAGACCAGCGATACGATGGCCAACACGACGATGGTCTTCGAAGTGAACCAGTCGTCGTCGTTGCCGTTATCGAGCATGAACTGCAGGCAGCCCACACCCACGGCCAGAAGGAACAGTCCGATCGCGTCGATCGGCATCTTGACCACTTTCGACTCGCGATCACGCAGCAGCGCATAAGTGACGACAACAGCGAAGATGCCGACCGGGATGTTGATGAAGAAAATCCACGACCAATGATAGTTATCGGTGATCCAACCGCCGAGGATGGGTCCGAACACCGGCGCGACAACGACGGTCATGGCCCATAGCGCCAACGCGATGGGTCGTCTCGCCACGGGATAATTGTTGAGCAACAGGGTCTGCGACAGCGGCACCATGGGGCCCGAGACAGCGCCCTGCAACAGGCGAAAGACGATCAGCATCGGCATGCTCGTCGAGAACCCGCAAAGCGCCGAGAACACGACGAACAGTGTGACCGAGATCATGAACGTACGCACTTCACCGAAGCGACGCGCGACCCAACCGGTCAGGGGCTGCATGACCGCGCTTGCCATCGAGTAGGCACTGATGGCCATGGTGCCTTCGTTGCTGCTCACGCCGACATTGCCGGCGATGGTTCGCACCGACACATTGACGATGGAGATATCGAGCACCTCCATGAAGGTGGCCAGTGCCACGCCCGCGGTGAGCAACACGAGCGCACCACCGGTCAGCGGTGGTCTCGATGCGCCGTTGCCGTTCTGCCCTGCCATCGATCAACCGCCGCGCTTGGCCGGGACCGGCTTCGGGGTCGCATCCACGGTGTTGGCGCGGATGATTTCCTCGGCGTGCTGGTCAGCTTCGCCCATCTCCTGCTCATAGACATTCGTGCTTGCCAACGGCTTGCCGCGAGCGGTATCGGACAACACGCGACCATCGCGGTCGTGCGTATCGACGTTGACGTCGGTGGACAGGCCGATGCGCAGCGGATGCTTGCGCAGGTCCTCGGCATCGATCGCAATGCGTACCGGCAGGCGCTGAACCACCTTGATCCAGTTACCGGTGGCGTTCTCGGCCGGGAGCAATGAGAACGCACTGCCCGTGCCGGCGTTAAGGCCGATCACCTTGCCGTGATATTCCACGTCGGAATACATGTCCGTGGTGATCTTTACCGGCTGACCGATGCGGATGTGCTCGAGCTGCGTCTCCTTGAAGTTCGCGTCCACCCACAGGTCCGACAACGGCACGACGGTGAGCAGATCCTGGCCTGCCTGGATGCGCTGGCCCACCTGCACCTGGCGGCGCGCGGCATAACCTTCGATCGGCGAAACGATGGCGTTGCGGCCGTTGTTGACCCACGCGTTACGGAACTGGGAACGCGCCTGGATCACCGCCGGATAGGTATCGACGGTGGTGCCGTCGACCTGCGCATGCGCCGCTGCCGCTTCGCGCTCGGAGGCGTCCAGTGCGGCCTTCGCCTGTTCCATCTGGCGCTTGCCGCTATCGACTTCCTCGGCGGATACGGCACGGCGCTCAAGCAGCGGATGGCGACGGTTGTATTCGTCGCGCGCCTGCTCGTACTGGGCACGCCGCTGCGGGATCGCGGCGTCGGCCTGGTTGGCCTGCTGCATCTTTGCCTGGGCCTCGCGTACGGCCTGCGCGAGCTGGCCCTCCGCGTTCATCAGGGCAACGTTGGCATCCACGGGGTCGAGCTTGATCAGCACCTGGCCTGCATGGACACGCTCGGTTTCCTCGGCGTCCACCTCGATGACGGTACCGGCAACACGCGATGAGATCGTCACCATGTCGCCTTGTACGTAAGCGTCATCGGTGGTCTCGCGTTTGGAGAGCACGAAGATATAGAACAGCAACCAGCCCAGGGCGGCGAGGATGAAGACCGCGGCAATGATGGAGAGGACGATGACCTTCTTGCGCTTGGCTTTCGGGTCTTCTTTTTTGTCGTCGTCCTTGCCGTCCTTGTCTTTACCATCCTTGTCCTTGCCGTCTTTCTCCTTGTCCTTGCCGTCCTTGTCTTCCCCGTCGTCGTCGCCCTCCTTCTCGTCGTGCTTCTCCTCGTCACGCTCGCCGCGCGGCGACTCGTCACCGTACTTGTGCAGGTACTTGTAGCGATACTTGAAAGGCAGCGGCGCGGTGCCGGTTTCGCCGTCGTCGCGCGGCTCGTCGTTTTCTGGGGTCATCGCGGGGAGTCCTTGCCGGTGTTGCCAGCCGGAAGAGCGGGAGCGTCGTCAGCGTAGTAACCGCCGCCGAGCGCGTGGATGAGGGAAAGGTTTGCCGAAAGCATCTGGCTGGTGAGCTGCAGGCGCGCGTCGCGCTGCTGGTCGAGCTGCATGTCGGCGTTGAGCCAGGTGCGATCGTCGATCAGACCTTTCGAGCGACGGTCGGCCGCCTTGGTCCGCTGGGCCGCGCTGGCGTCGTACTGCCGGTCTACCTGCACGCGCTGGTCGTCGAGCATCTGCAGGGTCGTGACGCTCTGGGCAATCTGGCCGGCCGCCTGCACGACGGCACCGTCGTATTGCGCCACGGCGGTGTCGAGCTGCGCCTGGGCGCTCTCGAACTGGGCGCGAAGGCGTCCACCGCTGAAGATTGGTAGCTGGATGGACGGACCGATGTTTGCGAGCTTCAGGTCGGTACGCGTGCCCGACCCAAGATCCGGATAGGTCCGCAGGAAGGCCGCCAGTCCCGTGAGACTCACGTCGGGGTAGTAAGCCTTACGGGTCTGGTCGATGTTCTTCGAGGAGGCCTCGATCTGCCAACGGGCGGCGGTGATATCGGGACGCCGCGCCAGCAAGCCCAACCGCGCGTCGGCGGGCAGCGTGGTGTCGGGCGTCGGCAGGGGAGACGGCGTGAGCGTGCCGAGATCCTTGGGCGAGACGCCGGCAAGCGCGGCCAACTGCACGAGGTCGAGGCTCGCCGCGCCTTCGAGCTGGGCCACAGCGCGTCGCTGCTGGGCGAGCTGGCCATCGGCCTGGTCGAGCGAGGTGGGATCGTCGAGGCCGGCGTGCACACGTAGCTCGACCAGCTCGCGGTATTGCGCCGAGCTGTCCGCCGCGTGCCGGGCGACCTGGAGCCGCGCCTGCTGCGCCTGCCAGTCGTAATAGGTGTTGACCACGTTGTACTGCAGCGACGTCGCCGCCGACGCGCGCTCTGCTTCAGCGGCACGGGCCTGGCCGACGGCAGCGGATACGGCGTCCTTCTGCTTGCCCCAGATGTCGAGATCCCAGGTGGCCAGCGCGCCGGCTGCCCCGCTGTTGCTCCAGCTCTTGCCAGGGTTGAGCTGGAAGCTCTGGGCGCTGCCGGCTGCACCCGGCACGTCGCCTTTGACGGCGACATCGCTGTATCCGTGGGTCCCACTGAGCAAGCCGCGCACCTGCGGGTTCAGATCGGCCCGCGCGGAATCCACCGCGCGCGTCGCCGTGCGATAGCGTGCCTCGGCCTGCTCCAGGTCCGGCGAGCCACGCATGGCGATATCGACGATCCGATCGAGCTGTGCGTCGCCGTAACGCTTCCACCACTCCGGCTGCGGCCAACCGGCCTGGGTCGTAGGCAAGCCGGCGATCGGCACCTCCTCCCGAGGCGCGAAGGCAGGCGGGCGCACCGCTGGCGCGCAGGCGGCGACGAACAGGGCGGTGCCGAGAACGGCGATACGGACACCGCCGCATCGGCGACGGAACCGGCTTGGGGAGGACGCCATGGCATTCCAGGTGAAGGCTGCTTACGACGGTGAAAAATATCAGCGCACCGCGTGCGCACCGCGTGACGGTGGCCGTCAGCGGCTAAGCTATGCGCCGTCCCCTCGCCCGGAATGCTTAGCCAGTGAACGACCTGATCAGCGCCATCCTCCTCGGCATCGTCGAAGGGATCACCGAGTTCCTTCCCGTCTCCAGCACCGGTCACCTGCTCATCGCAGAGCGCTGGCTCGGCGCGCGCTCGGACCTGTTCAACGTAGCGATCCAGGCGGGCGCCATCCTCGCGGTGACCTTCATTTACTGGCGCACCCTGTGGAGCATGGTCCAGAACTGGCGGCGCCCGGAGACGCGCGACTACGTCATGAAGCTCGCCGTGGCGTTCCTCATCACGGCAGCCCTCGGCCTGGTCGTGACCAAACTCGGTTTCAAACTGCCGGAGACGATCACCCCGATTGCCTGGGCGTTGATCATCGGCGGCATCTGGATGATTGCGGCCGAGAAGGTCGCGATGCACCGTCCCGACCAGGTGGCGATCACGTGGCGCGTGGCGATCCTGGTTGGCCTGGCGCAAATTGTTGCGGGCATCTTCCCGGGTACATCGCGCTCCGCGTCGACGATCTTCGTCGCCATGCTTGCGGGCACCAGTAACCGCGCGGCCGCCACCGAGTTCGCCTTCCTTGTCGGCATTCCGACCATGTACGCCGCCACGGGCTACGAGTTGCTGAAGACCTTCAGGCAGGGCGGTGCCGCCGGCGAAGACTGGACCGGACTCGGCGTCGCTTTCGTCGTCTCCACGCTCGTCGCCTTCGTCGCGGTGAAGTGGCTGCTCGGTTACATCCGCTCGCACAAGTTCACCGTGTTCGCCGTGTATCGCATCATCCTCGGCATCGCGCTGTTGCTTCTGCTTCCTGCGGGTGGTTGAGTCACCGGCCCGGCCATGAACACCCGCTACCGGCTGCTCGATCTGACGATCGACCTCGCGCGCCAGCGGGTGGAGCGCGGTGACATCGCGCTCGATGTGGCCGGACTCAGTTTCCAGCTATTGGCGTGCCTGATCGAACGCGGCGATCGCGTCGTTGGCTTCGACGAGCTGATGGAGGTCGTCTGGGCGCCCGCCGTGGTGAACGAGGAAACCGTGACCCAGCGCGTTCGCCTGCTGCGTCAGGCGCTGGGTGACGATGCGCGCCAGCCACGCTATATCCGCACCGTGCGCGGACGCGGATACCAGCTGGGTGCGCCGCCCGAACCTCTCGCCGAGGAAATCGCGCCGCGACGGCATGCGATCTGGCCGGCACTCGCCGCCGTTGGCGTACTGGCCGCCGTCGCGCTGGGTGCCGGTTTCCTTGGCCGCGAACAGAAGCCAGTACCGACCGCGCAAGAGGAACTTCTCCAGCGCGCCCATTGGTATGCCGCCATGGGCCAGCGCGAAAACAACGAACGCGCGCTCGCCCTCTACGACGGTGCCTTGCACGAGGCCCCCGACGATGCCGACGCGCTGACCGGTGCGAGTCGGACGCGGTCGGCACGCACCTGTCTCTACAACACCGGGGCGGATGACGCGCGCGATGCGTTACGGCTGGCGGGGCGCGCCGTCGCATTGCGGCCCGATCTCGCCGACGCGTGGTCCGCACTGGGCTATGCGCGCGATTGCCTTGGCGATATCTCCGGCGCTATCGCCGGATACGAACAAGCCGTGCGACTGGAACCTTCCGACGACGCCAGCCGCTCGTCGGCCGCCTACCTGTATCAGGAGCAAGGGCGTCTGGCGGATGCCTTGCGAGCCAATCTCGACCTGCACGGCGACCCGGCACGCGTACGTTTCCGCGACGTCCAGGTCGCGCGCGAGTACGAACTGCTCGGTTTCGGCGCGGCGGCCGAGGTCCGTTATCGACGCGTCTTCGAACTGTCGCCAGACAACGTTTTCTCCAACCTTGCCTGGCCCGCCTTCCTTTTCGCGCACGGTCGCTTCGACGAAGCGCGCGCGGCGCTGGACCAGGCCCGGGCGCGGGGTACGCCGCGCGCTGAGCTGGCGCAGCTGGATGGCGAACTCGCCCTGCGTCGCAATGACCCGGTCGCCGCGGCCAACGCGTTCGCCGAAGCCCATGCGATTCGCCCCGACTCAAGGCTCCAGACGACACTCGCGGCCGTCTATGGGCGCGTTCCTGCCAGCCCGGCGTGGCTCGCCGATCGTATTGCGCAGACCCGCTCCAGCCTGGTTGACGACCCATGGCCATCCAGCCGGCTCGAACTGGCGGTCCTGCTGCAGGCAACCGGCGATCGGCGCGGTGCGATTGCCGCCCTTTCCGACGCGGTGGACAAGGGGTGGCGAGACGCGGGCTACCTCCGCGCCTCGCCCTTGTTCGCCTCCATCGCCGGGGATCCGGCTTTCGAGGCGGTGCTCGCTGCTATCGATCGCCGGGTCACGGCGGAACGGGAAAGGGTGCTTGCGGCGCCCTGGTGCCCCGCCGACCTGAAAACCCGGCAGCTTATGCAGGAAAGCAATCAGCGCGGCAGGGACTTAAGAATGTAATCGCGGAAGATGGCCTGGGACTGGGGGTGGGCGAAGCTCTTGTTGTAAGCCTTGCTGGTGACGACGGTGACCAGGCCGCGTTCGGGCAGGACGAACACATAGTTGCCGCCGTTGCCGCTCATGGCCCAGACCTTCGTTTCCACACCGCTTATCGGGAAGCGGAACTGCCACCACAGGTAGCCATAGTCCGCATCGTCGCGAGCCTGGGCATGGGGCGTCAGCATGGTGGTCACCCACGCCTTCGGCAGCACCTGCTTGCCATGCCACCGACCGCCATCGGCAGCGAGCAGGCCGATTCTGGCGAGGTCGCGGGACCGGTATCGCGTGCCGCCTCCGCCCATGCCGACGCCCTCACTCGAGGTATTCCACTTCACCTGGGTGATGCCCAGCGGCTGTTCCAGCGCTTCGTGCGCGAACCGGGCCAGCGGCATCTTCGTCGCCCGCTCCACCACGGCGCCGGCCAGGAAGGCACCGGCGGTGCAGTAGGAGAATGTGCGCCCATACGGCGAATCCTTCGGACGGGTGACCCAGGGCGCGTAACCGCGAATCGGGATGTTCAGGGCGAAGTCCAGCCAGCGTTCGGAGACGTACATGCGCTCCTCGTTACCGGCGGAGAATTCATTCTCGTCATCACACTCGAGGATCGAGCTCATCGTGATGAGGTCTTCGAGGGTGATCGCCGCCCGGCGCGGGTCCGGATGAGCGATGGAAATCTCGGGAAAGTATGCGTACACGGGGGCCGACACGTCACGGATCGCCCCGCGCTGGATGGCGGCGCCGACGAGCATGGCCGTCAGGCTCTTGCTGGCCGAGCGGACGTCGTTGAGCAGGTCGGCCGAGCCGTCGTTGAAATAGTGCTCGTAGACCAGCTGGCCGTGGTCGACCACCAGCACGCTGGTGATCTGCTTGAAGCTGCCGTCGACCATCTTGTCGTCGAGGCTGGCGAGCGTGGCGGTGTCCCAGCCAAGCTTCGCGGCGTCGGCGACTGACCAGCCGTCAGGGGAGGCTACGGGCGGCTGGTATTGGCTGGCCGCGACCGGGAAGGCGGCGACGAGGATCAGGGCGGCAAAGGTGCGGCGCATGGTGGGGCTCCTTGGGAAGAGCCCCGAGTGGACTGCCTTGCGTCATGAAGCGCCTGACGTCCGGGTGAAGTTTTGTGAAGTCTCGCTTACGCCACCGCCGCGATACGCGCCGGCTCGCCCCTGCGGATCCTTTCCAGCTCGGCCATCTGCTGCTGCACGATCTGGCATTGCGGCGTGCTGGTGCGCTGGAACAGCTCACTGGTCCACTCGATGAAGGCCTGCACGCGCGCCGAGAGGTGGCGCTTCTGCGGGTAGACGATCCAGAGGTTGGAGCCGGTGGAGATCGTGTCCGTCATGATGATCTCGAGCAGGCCCTTGTCGAGCGCGCTCGCAGCGAGGCAATGGGGTGCCTGGATGATGCCCAGACCGGCAATGGCCGCCTGGATCACCGATTCGCCGTCGTTGATCATCATGTGGGCATCCACGTCCACGGCGACGCGACCACTCGGGGAGTCGAACTGCCACTGGGACGGCTTGCCCGTGCTCGGGTGGACGAAATTGACCGTGCGATGGGTCTTCAGGTGTTCGATGGTCGTCGGCACGCCGTGGCGGGCCAGGTAGGCCGGCGAGGCACAGAGTACGTTGCTGAAATGACCGATCTTGCGCGCGATCAGGCTGGAATCGGCCAGCTCACCCATGCGAATGGCGCAATCGAATCCTTCCTCGTTCAGGTCGAACGGGAAGTCGCACATGGTCAGCTCGAGGCGGATATCGGGAAACTTTGCCTCGAATTCGGCGAGGTTCGGGATGAGCGCCGCACGCCCGACAGCGGACGACGCCGCCACCCTGAGCTTGCCCGCAGGCTTCGTTTTCGCATACCCCAAGGCTTCGGTGGCCTCGGTCAGATCGGCGAGGATCTCCTTGCAACGTGCGTAGAACGCGGAGCCATCGTCGGTCAAACGCAGTGAACGCGTCGAGCGAAAAAAGAGCCGGGCACCGAGGCTTTCCTCCAGGCGGGAAATCGCCCGACTGACACCCGACGGCGTCATCTCAAGATGCTGCGCTGCGGAAGAAAAGCTCTTGGCCTCAACCACGCGCACAAAAACGCTGATAGCGGAAAAGTCTTCCATCGCGGACTCCGGGGGTCTTCATTCGTGACTGTGAATCACAGGCGCGATGATTGTAGACCCATTTAAGCCTTGACGAGCAAGACTTAGATTACGCCCCCTGAGACGGACCGGCTTGATCTCAACCAAGGTTGAGGTTGCATCCTGCACCGCCGCACGACTTTCCCGCCTACTTATCAAGCTCTCAGGACATCGTCATGAAGAAGAAACTCCTGTTCGGTTCGTCCGCGCTCGCGGTCGCGATCGCTTCGGCGCTCTGGCTCAGCGCCGGCAGCTCGCCGACGCACGCCGCCGAGCCCGCCGCCGCCAAGCCCGCACCGGAAGTCACCGTGGCCCAGGTGTTGCTGCGTCCCGTCTCCGATGCCAACGCGTTCACCGGCCGCATCCAGGCGGTGGATACGATCCAGATCAAGCCGCGTGTCAGCGGCTACGTCGACTCGGTGCATTTCCGCGAGGGCGCCGCCGTGAAGAAGGGCGACCTGCTCTTCACCATCGACCCCCGCCCGTACCGCGCCGAGACTGACCGCCTTGCCGCCAACCTCGCCCAGGCCAGGGCGGAAGCGAAGAATGCGGACGCCAATGCGGCCCGCGGCAGCAAGCTGGTCCAGCAGCACGCCGTGTCTCAGGAAGAAGCCGACCGTCTCGATACCGCCGCCGCCAGCGCCAAGGCGCAGGTCGCTTCGGTACAGGCAGCGCTGGATAACGCCCGCCTCAATCTTTCCTTCACCGAGGTTCGCGCCCCCGTGGACGGCAAGGTCAGCAATGCCCAGATCACCGCCGGCAACCTCGTCACCCCGACCGACACGCTGACCAGCGTCGTCACCGTCGACCCGATGTATGTCTACTTCGACGTGGACGAGCAGACCTTCCTCAAGCTCGATCGCCTGCGCCGCGCCAGTGGCCATGCGCCCGACGTGGAAATGGGTCTGGCCGACGAACAGGGCTATCCGCACATCGGCAAGATCGACTTCGTCGACAACCAGATTCGCGCCGGTGCCGGCACGATCCGTCTGCGCGCCGTGTTCCCGAACACCGACGGCGAGTACACCGCCGGCCTGTTCGCGCGCGTCGAACTGCGTAGCGGCAACACCCAGCCGCGCGCCCTGATCGACGACAAGGCTGTGGGTACCGACCTCGGTAACAAGTTCGTCTACGTCGTCGGCAAGGACAAGAAGGTGGAATACCGCCGCGTATCGACCGGTGCCCTTGTGGATGGCTTGCGCGTGGTCGACTCCGGCCTCAACGCCGAGGACGTCGTGGTCGTGAACGGCCTGCAGCGCGTGCGCCCGGGCGTGGAAGTGAATGCGAAGCGCGTGGCGATGGCCTCGCTGGTGCCGGAAAGCGCGCGTAACGTCGCCGCCGCCCGTCCCGCCGGCGTCGACAGCGTGGCGAAGACCCAGGACTGATTCCTCATGAAAATCGCGCAATATTTTGTTGAACGCCCCATCCTGGCGGGCGTGCTGTCGGTGCTGTTCCTGATCGCGGGCGGTATCGCCGTGTTCAAGCTGCCCATCAGCGAATACCCGGAGGTCGTCCCACCGACCGTCGTGGTCAAGGCGAGCTATCCCGGCGCCAACCCGAAGGTCATCGCCGAAACCGTCGCCACGCCGCTCGAAGAACAGATCAACGGCGTGGAAGGCATGCTCTACACCTCGTCGCAGTCCACCAGCGATGGCCAGATGACCCTGACGGTCACCTTTGCCCTCGGCACCGACCTCGACAACGCGCAGGTGCAGACGCAGAACCGCGTCGCGCAGGCCCTGCCCCGACTGCCCGAGGAAGTGCAGCGTCTCGGTGTCACGACGACCAAGAGCTCGCCCGACCTGACCATGGTCGTGCATCTGACCTCGCCGGATAACCGTTACGACATGCTGTACCTGTCGAACTATGCCCGTACGCGCATCAAGGACCAGCTTGCCCGTCTCGACGGCGTGGGCGATGTTCAGCTGTTCGGCGCGGGCGAGTACAGCATGCGCGTGTGGATGAACCCGGAGAAGCTGGCCATCCGCAACCTGACCACGGGTGACGTGATCAAGGCGGTGCGCGAGCAGAACATCGAAGTGGCTGCCGGTGCACTCAACGCGCCTCCCGGCCCGAACTCGAATGCCTTCCAGGTCAACATCAACACGCAAGGCCGCCTCGTCACCGAGGACGACTTCCTCAATATCATCGTGCGTAGCGACCCCACCGGTTCGGTCACCCACCTGCGCGACGTCGCTCGCGTGGAACTGGGCTCCAGCAGCTATGCCCTGCGCAGCCTGCTGAATAACCGCGAAGCCGTGGCGATTCCGATCTTCCAGCGCCCGGGCTCGAACGCCATCGCGATTTCCGATGAAGTGCGCGCGGAGATGGCAACGCTGAAGAAGGACTTCCCGCAAGGCGTCGACTACACCATCGTCTACGATCCGACCGTGTTCGTGCGTGGCTCGATCGAAGCGGTCGTGCACACATTGTTCGAAGCGATCATCCTCGTCGTGCTCGTGGTGATCCTGTTCCTGCAGACCTGGCGCGCATCGATCATTCCGCTCGTCGCCGTGCCGGTTTCACTGATCGGCACGTTCGCGGTGATGTACCTGGTCGGCTTTTCCCTCAATGCACTGTCGCTGTTCGGGCTGGTGCTGGCCATCGGTATCGTCGTCGACGATGCGATCGTCGTCGTGGAGAACGTCGAACGACATATCGAGCATGGTCTCGATCCGAAAATGGCCACGCGCCAGGCCATGACCGAAGTGACCGGCCCGATTGTCGCCACGGCGCTGGTGCTGTGTGCCGTGTTCGTCCCCGCCGCCTTCATCAGTGGTCTGACCGGCCAGTTCTATCGCCAGTTCGCCCTGACGATCGCTATCTCGACCGTGATCTCCGCCTTCAACTCGCTGACCCTGAGCCCGGCACTCGCCGCGCTGCTGCTGAAGGGCCGTGATGAGCCGAAGGATAAGCTCACCGTACTGATGGACCGCAGCCTCGGCTGGGTCTTCCGTCCGTTCAATCGCGTTTTCGAGCGTGCCTCGAACTCGTACGTCGGCGGCGTGAAGAAGATCCTGCGTTTCGCGGTGGTGATGCTGGTGCTGTATGCCGGCCTGGTTGGCCTGGGTGTGCTCGGCTTCGCGAAGACCCCGACCGGTTTCGTCCCGCCGCAGGACAAGCAGTACCTGGTCGCGTTCGCGCAGCTACCGGATGCCGCCTCGCTCGACCGCACCGAAACCGTCATCCGCGAAATGGGCGACATCGCCCTGAAAGACCCGGGCGCTGCGAACGCCGTGCAGTTCCCGGGACTGTCGATCAACGGTTTCACTAACAGCACCAACTCGGGCATCGTCTTCGTTACGCTGAAGCCATTCGAGGAGCGCCGCGACAAGGATCTCTCCGCGGACGCCATCGTTGCACGCCTCAACGCGAAGTTCGCTTCGATCCAGGGTGCGTACATCGCGATCTTCCCGCCGCCGCCGGTAAACGGCCTCGGTACGATCGGTGGTTTCCGCATCCAGCTCGAGGATCGTGGTGACCTCGGCTTCGACGAGTTGTACAAGCAGACCCAGGGCATCATCGGGGCCAGCCAGAAAACGCCGGAGCTCGCTCATCTGTTCAGCAGCTTCCAGGTGAACGTGCCGCAGTTCGACGCCGACATCGATCGTGAGAAGGCCAAGTCCGAAGGTATCGATCTGGGCGACGTGTTCCAGACCATGCAGGCGTACCTGGGCTCGCTCTACGTCAACGACTTCAACCGCTTCGGTCGCACCTACCAGGTGAACGTGTCGGCAGAGCCGTCGTTCCGTCACGAACCGTCCGATGTGGTCGGCCTCAAGACCCGCAATGCCGCCGGTGACCTCGTGCCGCTCGGCTCGTTCCTGACGATGCGCCAGACCAACGGCCCGGATCGCGTGCAGCACTACAACGGCTACCCGACCGCCGAGATCAACGGCGGCGCGGCACCGGGATACAGCACGGGACAGGCGCAGGAAGCGATGGAGAAGCTGGTCAACACGAGCCTGCCCAACGGCATGAGCTACGAGTGGACGGAGCTGACCTACCAGCAGATCCTTGCCGGTAACACTGCGGTACTGGTGTTCCCGCTGTCGGTACTGCTCGTCTTCCTGGTGCTGGCATCGTTGTACGAGAGCCTGAGCTTGCCACTGGCGGTCATCCTGATCGTACCGATGGTGCTGCTGTCCGCTATCGCCGGCGTGATCGTCACTGGCGGCGACAACAACATCTTCACCCAGATCGGCCTGATCGTGCTGGTGGGCCTGGCCTGCAAGAACGCCATCCTCATCGTCGAGTTCGCTCGCGAGGCCGAGATCGAAGGCATGAACCGTGTGGACGCCGTGCTCGAAGCGGCCCGCCTGCGACTGCGTCCGATCCTGATGACCTCGTTCGCCTTCATCATGGGTGTGGTGCCGCTGGTGACCTCGCACGGTGCCGGTGCGGAGATGCGTCATGCGATGGGCGTGGCGGTATTCGCCGGCATGCTCGGTGTCACCTTCTTCGGCCTGATCTTCACCCCGCTCTTCTATGTGCTGATCCGCGGTTGGAACGAACGCTCGGCAGCGAACCGTGCTGCACGTCGTGAGCGTCGTCTCCTTGAACACGCGGCTCGGGAGTCGTGATCATGAAAACCATTCTCCGTAGTACGGCCCTGTTCGCGGCCCTCGTCCTCGCCGGTTGCGCGAGCGTGGGCCCCGATTACCACGCCCCGAAAGAAGCGCCGGTCACACTGCAAGGTGTGGACCCGGCGCAGCAGACCAGCGCGGCCTTCCAGGCACAGTGGTGGAAGCAATTCGGTGACCCGACGCTCGACAACCTGATCGTCCGGGCTGCCCAGGGCAGCCCGGACCTGAGGATCGCGGTAGCCCGCCTGAAACAGGCGCGCGCCGCCCTCGGTACCGCGAAGTCGCAGCAGATTCCGGATATCGAGACCGGCGTGGACTATTCACGTGCCCGGGAACAACAACCGGGCTTCACCGACCAGCGCCAGACGATCACCTCGTATCAGGCCGGTTTCGATGCGTCGTGGGAGCTCGACCTGTTCGGCGGCATCCGCCGTTCGGTCGAAGCCGCGCGTGCCGATGCCGGTGCCGGTGAGGCCTCCCTGCAGGACGCCCAGGTCACGCTGTTCGCCGAAGTCGCACGTAACTATTTCGACCTGCGCGGCACCCAGCTGCGCATCGATGTGGCCAAGCGCGACATCACCAACCAGCAGGACTCGCTGAAGGTGATCAATGCGCGTGTGGAGGTCGGGACGGGTGCCGAGCAGGACCTCGCTTCGGCCAAGGCGCGCCTGGCTTCCGTCGAAGCGCAGCTACCCGTGCTCGAAACCCAGGCCCAGGCCGACCAGTTCCGCATCGCGGTGCTGCTCGGCGCGCGCCCGGGTGAGCTCGACATCGATCTCTCGCCGGCTACCTTCAAGCCGATCGACGTCAGCCTCGCCATCGGCGGTGCCGATGAAGTGCTGCAGCGTCGCCCGGATATCCGCATCGCCGAGCGCGAGCTCGCCGCCGCGAACGCCCGTATCGGCGTGGCCAAGGCGGATTACTTTCCGCATATCACGCTGGGCGGATTCGTCGGCTTCCTTGCCGGCCGCAGCAATGACTTCGGCGGTGCGGATTCGCGCGCATGGCAGCTTGCGCCCAGCATCTCCTGGTCGGGCCTCAATGTGCAGCGCGTGGCCTCTGGCGTGAGAGGTGCGCGTGCACGGGCCGAAGAGGCGCAGGCCAACTACGACCGCACGGTGCTTACCGCCCTGGAGGACGTCGACAATTCACTGGTCGGCTTCAACCAGCAGCGTATCCGCGTCGAAAAGCTGGTCGTGCAGGCCAAGGAAAGCCGCCGTGCCGCGGAGCTTGCCAAGCTTCGCTATGACGCGGGCCGTACGGATTACCTGGAACTGCTTGACGCCGAGCGTACGCAGCTCTCGGCGGAAGATCAGCTGGCGGAAGCCGAAGCCGGCATCAACACCCGCGCCGTGTCGCTCTACAAGGCGCTCGGTGGCGGCTGGCAGGCCTGCGGCAACAACGCGTGTAGCGAGGTTGCGAAAGCCCCATGAGCGCCGCGAAGGTTCATCGCCTGCCCGTGCAGACGAAGCGATCGAACCCGACCGCCGCGGAACCGCCGCTCACCCAGCGCATCGCGCTGGTGAGCGGCGCCAATCGCGGGATCGGACTTGAGGTTTCGAAGCAGCTTGCATCGCTCGGCGTTACCGTCTTCATGGGCATGCGCCAGCCGGGCAAGGGCGAAAAGGCCCTGAAGTCGGTGCGAGACATGGGCGGTGACGCGTACGCGATCAAGCTCGACGTGACACGTGCAGCCGATATCGAGGCGGCCGTCGCCAACATCGATGGCCGTTTCGGGCGACTGGATATTCTCGTCAACAATGCGGGTGGTTACTTCGACCACGATGCCCGCGTGTCGAAGCCTGATCTTGAACTCATTCGCGGCGCACTCGAAACTAACCTGCTCGGAGCGTGGTGCCTCACCGCCGCAGCGGTACCGCTGATGCGGCGTCATGGGTATGGACGCGTGGTCAACGTTTCGAGCGAGTGCGCCGTGAGCAACATGTGTGGCGAAACGGCTCCCGCCTATCGCATTTCCAAGGCAGCGCTCAATGCCTATACACAAGTGGCGGCGCGCGAGCTTGAGGGCAGTGGCATTCTCGTGAACGCGGTGTGTCCGGGCTGGACGGCCACCTCGCTCGGAGGTAGCGGCGGACGCCCCGTCGCCGACAGTGCCGAAGGGATCGTCTGGGCCGCACTCCTTTCGGAGCGCGAAGCCGCGAACGGCGGGTTCTTCCGGGATCACGCCAGGCTTGCCTGGTAGAAGGTTGGTTGGAGTCCTCAATTCTTGGGGTCTCCCGCCGTTACTGTTGTCCCGCCGCCAGCCGGTGGGCCTTGTCGTAAAGCGACTGCGCCTTTTCCCGATCGCCTTTCTTCTGGTACGCCTCGGCCAGGCTATCCCACGCGTTCGACGACTGCGCGAACAGGTGCGTGTTGAGGATGAATACGCGAATGCATGCGTCGACACCGAGGTTCTCGCATATCGTATAACCACTCGCATTGACGGCCCGCTCGAGGTCCTTCCCCTTGAGCGCGGACTGCTTGCCAAGGAATCGCTCCATGGCGGCCATGGTGCTGTCGGTGGATGGCCCTGTTGCGAAAGCGATGAGGCGCTCCTGCAGTGCTTCCGCTGGGAAATCGTCGGGCGCAACGGCGGCCATCGCGCTGTCCACCAGTACGCGTGACCAGACGTTTTTGGCGCTCCCGCTGGTGACGTAGATGACAGTGTACCTGTCGCCGCCGAGGTCACCTCTGAAGAGGAGGCGCACCCTGACCTTGGTGCCCCCGTCGTGCCCGACGTTCCAATAGAGGTCGCTGTTACCGTATTCCCAGCCCGTGGCGAAATCGCCGGTTCGGCCGTTTGGCAGCGTCGACTTCTGCCACAGCTTGCTGAGCGTCACCTTGTCGACCAGCTCACCTCGTGCCATGGCACCGAGGAAAACGCGCAGGTCGTCCACGGTCGAGAACAGCGATGCGTGCCCGTAACCATACAGGGGCCACACGATCGGCGGATCACGTTGCAGTTTTCCGTTCTTCCCGATGTATTCCGTGACGGCCCGGTCAGCGGGCACGGCGGATGCACCGAGAAACGTTCCACGCAGCCCAAGCCGACGCACGATGCGTTCGGCCACGATCTGTGGATAGGGCTTGCCGTAGTGTGCCTCCAGCAGCGCTGCAAGGACCACGTAGTTGGCCTGCGTGTAACGCGTCTGGGTTCCCGGGGGGAACTGCAGCGGTTTGTCTGCCAGAGCGGCGAACATCGCTTTCACCGTCGGTGGATACGGCCCGGACGGATGGTCCTTGTCGAAATAATCCGGAATGCCCGAGGTGTGATCGAGGAAGTTACGGACGGTGATCGCCTTCCAGCTGGCGGGGAGATCCGGAACGTATCGACTGGCCGGCTGGTCGACCTCCACGTCACCTTGTTCGATCAGCTGCATCACCAGGGTGTTGGTGAACAGCTTGGCCACGGAGTACATCTCGAAGACGCTATCCACGCTTGCGCTGCCGCTCGCCCCGCGGAACAGCACCTCGTCGTTGTGGGTGACAATGACCGCCTGCCCGGCAATGCCATAACGCTGCTGATTGATCTTCAGCTGTTCCGCCATGCGTGCCGCGGGCGTGTCGGTCGAGGTGGCATGCGCCACCGGAAACAGAAGAAGTGCTGCCAACAACGTGAGGCCCGAGCGATGCCGTTGTTCCATTGATCACCTGCAAGAGCGAAGTGCGTGCCCTTTCCTTACGCGGCACGAAGCGTATCCGCGAAGCTTAGGAAGGTACGGGCGTTCTTCGCAAGCCTTGAGGCCACCGGTTCACCGCATGGCCACGGCTGCGCTGCCGCCAGAACCCCGCTCACTCGGCGATGATCGCTTCGGTGAAGAATCCCGGGCTACCGAAGTTACCCGACTTCAACACGAGGCGCAGGTTCGCGTGCCGTCGCCCGAGCGCGTGCAGCATCGGCACACCCGGCGCGAGCTCGCGGCCGATAAGGAAGGCTTCGATGCCGAGCCGGTCGACGACCGCGCCCGAGGTCTCACCGCCCGCGACGATCAGCCGCGAGAGCCCTTCGTCCGCCAGTTGGGAGGCGATCTCGGCGATCGCTCCCTCAAGCAGGGCCGACACACACTGCACGCCGTGCGAGGCCTGGAGGGCGGCGACACGATCGGGGGAGGCGCTGGTCGCGACGATGGCCGGACCCTCCGCCAGATGCCGACGGGCCCAGTCGACCGCGGCTTTCACGCTCGCGGTGCCCGCAATCAACTCTTCGGCGCCAAGACGCAGCACTGGCCATTCGTGTTCGGCGATGTCCAGTTGCTCGAGGGTGGCCGCCGAGCAGCTGCCAGCGAGCACCAGCGATCCTCGCAAGTCGTCGGGGGCGCGCATCATGCCGACATCACCAAGGCTCTCCCGGTCGACGACGATGGCTCGGGCCAAACCAAGACCCAAGCCCGACGCGCCTGTCGACACATGGTCGTCCAACGCCACACGCCCCAACACCTCGAGGTCACTGTCGGTCACGGCATCGGCGATCACGCTACCGCAGCCGCTTAGTCGCAGCCGTGACAGCTCGGTCCGCACGACGTCGTCACCGGCGCGGATCACCGCCAGCGAGAGCAGCCCTACCGGCAGACGGCTCTGGGCAGTCATCAGGCGGAGCAGGCTGGAGTCCCGCATGGGCGTGATCGGATGGTCCTTGAGGGGACTCTCATCGAGGCGGTCGCCGCCCACGAACAAATGCCCCTGGTAGACCGTGCGTCGATTGCGCGGAAAGGCCGGGCAAACGATGGGCATGGCACGATGTGGCATAGCCAGGGCTTCGGTCACCGGTCCGATGTTGCCCTCGGCCGTCGAATCGAACGTCGAGCAGATCTTGAACAACACGTGTGCCGCGCCGTGCGACCTCAACCACGCGTCCGCGGCGAGCGACTGTCGCACGGCGACGTCGGCGGAAACCGAACGGCTTTTCAGCGCAACGACAACGGCGTCCACGTCGGGCAGCACCATGCCCTCGGGCGGTACACCGATCGTCTGCACCACCCGCAGGCCATTGCCCGCCAGCGTGCTGGCCAGGTCCGAGGCGCCGGTGTAGTCATCGGCAATGGCGCCGAGATAGAGACTCATGCTGCCACCTTTGCGCCGTTCGTCCAGGGTGCCAGCCAGCCGAGGCCATCCTCGGTACGTCCGCGTGGACGGTACTCACAGCCGATATGCCCGATGTACCCGAGCCGGTCCAGTTCGGCGAACAGGAACGCATAGTTCAGCTCCTCGCCGTCGGGCTCGTGGCGCGACGGTACGCTCGCGACCTGGATGTGACTAAGTACAGGCATCGCACGGCGCAGGCGCATGGTCACGTCCCCATGAATGATCTGCGCGTGATACAGGTCGAGCTGAAGCTTCAGGTTCGGCAGGCGCAGTTCTTCGATAAGCGCGAGAGCGGCGTCGACGTCGCTCATGAAGTAGCCGGGCATGTCACGACGGTTGACCGGCTCCAGCAGTACGTCGATCCCAAGCCCCATCGCGCGCTCAGCGCACCATCGGATCGATTCACGGTAGGCGCGCCAATGGTGGTCATCGTTCGGGGCAATGCCTGCCATCAGGTGTACACGCGGCACGCGTAGCGCCCGGATGTAAGGCGTGGCGCGTTCGAAGGCTGCGCGCACGTCGGCGGCGCGCGCGGGGATGGCCGCCATCCCGCGTTCTCCGGCCGCCCAGTCGCCGGCGGGAAGATTCATCAGCACCACGGCCAGGCCGTTACGTTCTACGCGGTCGACCACGTGCTCCACCGGATGGTCATAGGGAAACAGGAACTCGACCGCACCGAAACCTGCCGCCGCCGCCGCATCGAAGCGGTCGAGGAAGTCGTGCTCGTTGAACATCATCGTGAGGTTGGCAGCAAAGCGCGGCATGGCAATTCCCTTAGCGGCGGTCGATGGATGTGGCGGGTTCACCCGGCAGGCCGATGCCTGCGATGCGCGCGTACAGGCGGGCCACCGAGGCATCGTCGTCGCGCCCCATTCCCGCCGCGGATGTCATCACGAAGAGTTGCAGCGCGGCGCTGGCGAGCGGTACGGGGAAGACGCTGGTCCGGCCCATGTCCAGGACGATCCCGAGGTCCTTCACGAAGATGTCGACGGCGCTTCGCGGCGAGTAGTCACCGTCGATCATGTGCGGGACGCGGTTCTCGAACATCCACGAGTTACCTGCCGAGGCCGTGATCACTTCGTACACCTGCTGGAGATCGAGGCCTTCGTTGGCAGCGAAGGCGATAGCCTCCGCGGCTGCCGCAATGTGCACGCCCGCCAGTAGCTGGTTGACCATCTTGAACGCTGCGCCCTGCCCCGCGACATGGCCGAGCCGGTAGACCTTGCCGGCGATCGCGTCGAGTACGCACTCTGCACGGTCGAAGGCAGCGGCGCTTCCGGATGCCATGACCGTCAGGCTGCCATCGGCCGCGCGCCCTGCTCCTCCGCTGATGGGTGCATCGAGGTAATGGCGGCCACTGGCTTCGACCTGCCGCGCCAGGTCGCGCGCCCTGCCCGGTGCCATCGTGGCACATGAAACGAACACGCCATCGGGCGCCATGCGCGTCGCGATGCCGTCGGTGCCGAAGAGGAGTGCTTCGGTCTGATCAGCGTTGACGACCACGCTGACAACGACGTCAGCGAGCTCGGCGGCGGCTGTCGCCGATGTGGCGACGTGTCCGCCGAGCGAGGCAAAGGCATTACGCCGATCCTCGCCGGGATCGAAGCCCGTGACGTGCGCGCCGGCACGCAGCAGACTCGTAGCGACACCGAGCCCCATGGAGCCAAGTCCCGCAACGACCACGCTCAGGCCAGCCCATCGGTCCGCCGTGGGGGGACTCGTCGAATTAACGCCGGGGATCGTGTCCGATCCGCTCATCGACATACGGTTCTCCAGAAGATTGTTGGACTGATTGCGCTACCATCGCGTTACCCACAGGAGCCGGTGCCATGAGCGAGTCACGCCTGCGTGAGCAGATCTGCCTCTTCGCCCGATCGATGTTCGAACGCGGCCTTACCCATGGGTCGTCCGGCAACATCAGTGCCGTCCTTGACGATGGCGGGCTGCTGATGACGCCTACCGATGCATCGCTGGGATTCCTCGACCCTGCGCGCCTCTCGCGTTTCGATGCGCAAGGCCGCTTCGTCGATGGCGACAAGCCCACCAAGGAAGCGCCGCTGCACAAGGCGCTGTACGAATCGCGTACAGGCTCGGGCGCCGTGGTCCATCTGCATTCCACGCACGCCGTGGCGCTGTCCATGCTTCCCGGCCTCGATCCATCGTCCGTGTTGCCACCGCTGACGCCGTACTACGTGATGCGCGTCGGCGATACGGCTCTCATTCCTTACCATCGCCCGGGCGATCCCGCCGTGGCCGACGCCATCCGCGGCCTGGCCGGGCGCTACGCTTCCGTCCTGCTGGCCAACCACGGGCCCGTCGTCGCGGGCACCTCGCTCGCGGCGGCCGTGAACGCGATGGAGGAACTGGAGGAAACCGCGAAGCTGCACATGCTCCTTCGCGGCCTCGATCCGCGCATCCTCTCGCCTTCCCAGGTCGATGATCTCTCCCGTGCGTTCGGCACGACCGGCGCAGTGTCGCCGCATGACGATCACTCCCACTGACTCATGCCGCTCGTTCCAGCTGGCCGCGCAGCAGCTCCGCGACGCGCTCCATGCCAAGGCGCGGACTGGTCAGCACCGGCACATCGAAGCGGACACCCGGCTTGTCGACGACGCGCCCCATCGATACTTGCGCGAGCACGATGAGATCGACATCGGCAGCCAGTTCACGCAACGCCCGTTCGACGATCATGTCGTGCTCATCGGCACGACCCGCAAGCAGGGCATCGAACGCGCCCTCGCACAGGGCTCGCGTGACACGTACGGATTTGCCCGCTTCATGCGCCACGCGCTCGATGAGCCGCGCCGTGGGGTCGAGCGTGGTCTGCACCGTCGCCGCGACGCCGATGCGCGTGGCGCTGGCGACCGCACGCTCAGCCATTGCCTGATCCACCTTCAGTATCGGCACCGAGAGCAGCGGGCGCACCGTGTCCGCCGCTTCACCCACGGACGAGCACGCATTGAGGATAAGGGTCGCACCCATTTCCTGCCCGATCATCATGTACTGGGCAAGGCGGCGGGTTACCGCCGGGGTAACGTGGCCGGCCGCCATCGTGTCCTTGAGCAGGCTGTCGTCGACGAGATTGACGATACGCACACCCGGCAACAACTCCGGCCCGAGCGAACTCAACGGCTGAACGGTGACGGGTCCGGTATGGACGATTACGAGCGTGGTCTGAGTAGGCATGGTTTCATCCTCCGTCGGATTCAGGGCTTCACGTAACGGCGCCAGTTGTGCGCCTCCTGGAAACCCAGCACGTCACGTGTCTTGCGGTTGGAGAGCAGCGTCTCGTACTCGCCGAGTTCGCCCTTGACCGGCACGTTCGGAAAATAGCGGCGGAGCAGTTCGGCGGTCGGAAGATCGGACGAGGCGTCGTTGTTGGCGGCGTTGAAGATCTGGAAGCCGAGGCCATCCTTCTGGATGCCGAGGTCCACGATCTGGCCGAGGTCGCGGGCGTCGATGTAACTCCAGGCGATGCGCTTGCGGAAATCGGGCTTGGCGAAGAAGCCGGGGAAACCTGCGTACTCATGCGGTTCGATGACGTTACCGATGCGAATCGCATAAATATCCATCCCCGTACGACCGGCGAAGGCCTGCGCGGTCTTCTCGTTGCAGATCTTGGAAAGGGCATAGCTGTCGCGCGGATCGACCGGGTAGTCCTCATCGAGCGGAAAATATTCCGGATCGCGCGGCGTGTGATTGAACACCAGGCCATACGTCGTCTCGCTGGAGGCGATGATCACCTTGCGAATGCCCAGCTTCGCGGCGGCTTCGATCACGTTGTAGGTACCCATCACGTTGATGCGGTAAACCTCGTTGTCCGGCACGATCATGATGCGTGGGATTGCAGCGAAGTGAACGACAGCATCGATGGGCTCGGGTGCCAGGTTCGGGTCGAATTCGTGCAGACCCGTGTAGCTCGACAGGGCATTGAACACCTGGCCCGAGTCCGTGATATCCGTAATGAGGGTGCGGACTGCCGGGTTATCGAGCGGCTTCGTGTCGAGGTTGAGTACGCGATAGCCCTGGTCGACCAGGTACTGCACGACATGGCGCCCGGCCTTGCCGCTACCGCCGGTGAAGATGACGCGTTTCATGGAAACTCCTTGGGGGATGGGTCAGAACTTGTACTGGTCGATGTTCTCGGCGGTGAAGATCAGCGGCTCACTGAAGATGATCACCTTGTCCTTGACGGTGTAGTCGCCAAGGCCGGGAACGGAGAATGTGTCGTTGGGCTTGAGCGCATTGTTGGCGGCGAGGCGGGCGACATGCATCACCAACTGGCCCTCCTTCACCTCGTCCCACAACGGGCTGGCCTTGATGATGCCGGCCTTCACGTACTGCCGGATCGCGTCGGGATTGCTGCATCCGGTAACGAAAACCTTGCCGGTGCGGCCGAGCTTTTGCACCGCCGCTGCCGCCCCGACCTCGGAAGCCCCGTCGGGCGCGATGATGGCCGCGACATTCGGATGCGCCTGCAGGATATTCAGCCCCGCGGTCAGCGACTTCGACGGATCGGACTGACCGTATTCGGTCGTGACTATCTTCATCTTCGGATAGGCGGTCTTCATGTACGCGGTCAGCGCATTGATCCACTCGTTCTGGATCGTGGCGTCCTTGGTCGACGATAGAATCGCCACTTCCGAATCGGCGGGAATGTACTTGGCGACCGAGTCGACCAGCGCCTTGCCGAACGCCGGGTACTCGGTATTCTGGATGAAGAAGTCACGTGCATCGGGCGACACGTCACTGTCGTAGGAGACCACCTTGATGCCCTGCTTCATCGCACGCTTCAGTGCCGGTGCAAGCTGGGTCGGGTTGTTCGACGTGGTGGTGATGACATCGAACTTGCGGGCGATGAGACTGTTGAAGACGTCGACCTGGCCCTGCGCCGACGCGGTGACCGGGCCGGTGTAGAGAAAGTCGATGTTCAGCGTTTTTGCCGCCGCCTCGGCGCCCTGCTGGTTGGCCTTGAAGACGGACAGGCCAACCAGTTTCGGCACCATGGCCACCTTGATCCGTTTCGACGTATCGACGGTCTGGGCGGAGACAGCAGAGGCGATGGCCAGGGTAGCGGCGGCGGCCAGCACGAGCATGCGACGGGCGGTGATCATGACTCCCTCCTGTGGATGGATAGCGACGCTCAGGGCGCGTCGTGACGAGTGGCGTCGGGTCCCGCGATGGCGGGTCGGCGGATGAGTGCGAGCAGGCGCTTACCGAAGCCGCCGACCCGCGTGCTGAAGATGTTGCGGATGGCGATCGAGCCGATCAGGATCGCGCCGGTCAGCATGGAGGTCACCATGTCCGAGAATCCGGCGATGAGCATGCCCTGACGAAGCAGGCCGAGCAGGAGTACGGCGACGATGACACCGCCCATGCGGCCTTCGCCGCCGAAGATGCTGACACCACCAAGCACGACCATCGCAATAGTGGTGAGCAGAAGCACGTCGCCCATGTCGGCGCGCGCCGCGCTGTAATAGGCCGACAACACGAGACCGGCGAGCGCCGCCATCATGCCGCTGATGACATAAGCCGCCGCCAGCACACGCGGCACGCGGATGCCGGAATAGCGTGCGGCCTCACTGTTGTAACCGACGGTGACGAGCTTGCGACCGAACGCGCTGCGGGTGACCAGTAACCAGAACAGCACGGCCAGCGGAATGAAGATAAGTAGTTGGTACGGGAACTGGAAACTGCCCCACGCCATGGCGCCCGAACCCATGTTGTTGAAAGCATCGGGGAACCCCGACGGCGGCGAGTCGCCAGCGACGGCCACCGCTGCGCTCGTATAGATGAAACTCGTCGCCAGCGTCGCGATCAGCGGTTCGATACGCAGAAGCACGATGACGGCCGCATTGATGCCGCCGAGCAAGCCGCCCATGGCCAGACCGAGCAGGCTCGCCACCCAGATGTTCAGCCCCATCGTCGCCCAAAGCTGCGCCGCGACAACGGCGGCGAGACTCGCGGTAGCACCGACCGACAGATCGATGCCTCCGGTGAAGATCACCAGTGACAGACCGAGCGCGACGATGCCGAACGGCAGGAAGTTGCTGGTCATGGCAAGGAAGCCGGACAGGTTGTCGAAGAACCCCGGCACGCCCAGACCGAAACTCGTCGTCACGATGATCAGCAGGACCAGCAGCGAGAGCTCCCAGCCGCCCAGGGAAAAGAGCCGACGTCGCCTCTTCGCCATGGTCAGGTCGTCACCCGGGGTTGCACCGACGGTGGGCGAGACGCTCATGCGCGCGCTCCTCGACGACCAAAACCGGCCTGGACGGCAGCGAGAATCATCAGGCCCTCACCCGCCGAGTACCAGATCGGCGGCACATGCAGGAAGACCAGGGCTGTCAGTACCACGGAAAGAAAAAGGCTGCCGAGTACCGTGCCGATGAGATTGCCGCGGCCACCGGCGATGGCTGTGCCGCCGATCAGCGATACGGCGATGGATTGCAACTCGATGTGATCACCCGTGCCCGCGGTGACCGTAGCCGAGCCCGTGTAGCAGAGGAACATCAGCCCGGCGAACGCCGCGAGCATCCCGGACAGCGCGTAAACGCGAATGCGCACCCAGGTGACGGGCAGACCGGCCGCATACGCGGCGGAAGCGTTGTTACCGATGGCCAGCACCGCGCGTCCGAATCCCGTGTGGCGCAGCACGTACCAGCACAAAGCCAGGATCACGAGAAGTACGACCACGGGCGTGGGGATGGGAACGACGTCTAGCAAATGGCCGTTACCAAACGCCGCGAACGTCGGGGATACCGCGTCGACCTGCGTGCCGTCGGAGTAGATGAAGGTCAGTCCGCTGTAGAGGCTATACGTACCCAGGGTCACGACGATCGGGGGAATGTCCATCGTCGCCACGAGAACGCCATTGATCGTCCCCAGGACCAGCCCGATGCATAGCGCCAGCGGTAACGCGGCGGCGAGGGACAGACCGTGCGTCTGCGCCAGCAATCCGCAGACCATCGCCGCCAGACCGAGGATCGGTGCCACCGACAGGTCAATGCCGCGCATCGCGATCACCAGCGTCTGACCCAGCGCCACGAGCGAAAGCACCACCGAGTTGAGCAGCATGAAGCGCAGGTTCTGCGCACCGACAAAGTCATGGTTGAGCAGACCGACGGTTATCGTCAGGCCGACCGTCACGGCGACCAGGGTCAATTCGCGCGTCATGGTGAAACGCGGGGCGATGGCGCGCCGGCGCGAAGGCATGGCGACAGCACTCATGGCGCCCCCTCCGCATGTGCGCTACCCAGGTACGACGCGCTGACTGCGGCAGGATTGATCTGGTCCCCGGTCAGTTCCGCGACAAGCTCACCTTCGTAGAGCGAAAGCACGCGGTCGCACAGGCGCACCAGCTCTTCTGTTTCCGAGGAGATCACCAACACGGCCATGCCGTCACGCGCCATGGCTTCGATCAGTTCGTAGATTTCTTCCTTCGACCCGACGTCGACGCCCCGCGTCGGCTCATCGAGAATGGCGACCTTCGGCCCGGTAGCGATCCACTTGCTGAAGACGACCTTCTGCTGGTTGCCGCCGGACAGCTCGCGCAGCGGTTGGTCGAGCCCGGCGCAGCGCACGCGGAAGTCGCGCACCGCTGTCGCACCCAGGCGTGTCTCGTCCGCGTCGCTGAGCAGGCCGGCGGACTGGCGCACACGTTCGAGCAGGCCGGAGGTGACGTTCTGGGCGATCGTCATCGATAGCACCGCACCGTGGCGTGCGCGATCCTCCGGCACGTACACCAGTCCTTTGCGAATCAGGTCGTGGCAGGGTTTGCTGGTGACGGTCTCCCCCGCGAGGCGGACGCTGCCGGCCGTTGGCCGCCGGACGCCGAAGATCGTTTCCGCGATTTCCGTGCGGCCCGCGCCGACCAGGCCGGCTAATCCGAGGATCTCCCCGCGGCGCAGCTGAAAGCCGATGCGACGGAAGCTGGGCTCGCTGGCCAGGCCGTCCACCTCGAGCACGGTCTGTTCGGTGACGTAGCTGGATTCTCGCCGCGGTATGTCGCGCAGGGTGCGCCCCACCATCGTCGAAAGCAGGCGGGCCCGGTCGAAGCTTCCGCGCTCCGCGCTGTCGACCAGGCGCCCGTCGCGCAGGACGGCGATGTCATCGCTGATCTCAAGCACTTCCTCGGTGCGATGACTGATAAAGCTCAACGTGCAGCCGTCGGCCGCGAGGCGGCGCATGATGACGAACAGGTTGTCCACCTCATGCGAGGTGAGCGGTGAGGTCGGTTCGTCGAAAAGGATGATGCGACAGTCGTGCAACAGCGCCTTGGCGCACTCCACCAGCTGAAGCTGCGCGAGGCTCAGCGTCTTTGCGCAGCTGTCGATGTCGATATCCAGGTCGAGCATCCGCAGCACGGCCTGTGCACGCCGGCGCACGTCCTTCCAGTCGACGTGACGGAAGATCGCGCCGGTCATTGGCAGCCGACCGAGGAACATCGTCTCCGCGACGGTCAACTCAGGAAGCAAAAGCGGCTCCTGCGGCACGAGATGAATGCCGTGCGCGTGAGCGGCGTGAGGCGACGCCAACCGCAGGGATTCACCATTGAGCGTGAGTTCGCCGGCGCTGGGCTGCAGCTGGCCGGCAAGGATGCGGAACATCGTCGACTTGCCGGCGCCGTTCTCACCCATGAGAGTCAGGATGCGTCCGGGGCGAAGCTCCAGGTCGATGCCGCGCAGGACTTCAACGGGGCCGAAGCGCTTTGCGATGCCGCGTGCACCGAGAAGGGCCTGCGCGACGGGTTCGCGGGACAACTGAATCACAACACCTCCGACCAACGCGTTTGAATGCGGGTACCACGTGTGGCCGGACTATAGGCCCGTAGAAATGGTAGCGCAATCATTTCAGGGTATTGATGTAAAAGGTTTTAATGGTGCGGTGCACAACAAGGCACCGCCAGCGATGGCTGGTAGGCGTTCGTCGTTTGCATCATCATCCCCCTTCAATCAGGGTGTTAGCGCGAACATCGAAGGAGTCGGTCAACCCATGAGTCCCGCCAAAGTCCCCGCCGAACGCACGGCGACACTGAAAGACGTGGCCGAGCACGCGGGCGTCTCGCCGATGACGGTGTCGCGCGCCTTGAACAAGCCCGAGACGGTCTCCGATGCCTTGCGCGCGCGCATCGATGCGGCGATCGACGCACTGGGCTATGTCCAGAACCATGTGGCCGGTGCGCTGGCTTCGGCGGGTTCCAACGTCATTCCCGTGATCGTACCGTCGCTGTCGAACACCGTTTTCGTCGAGATCGTCGCGGGCATCCAGGAAGTGGCGCAAGCTGCCGGGTATCAACTGATGCTGGGTAATACCGAGTACGACCTCGAACGCGAGTACACCGCGGTTTCCACCTTCCTGGGCTGGTCACCGCCCGGCATGATCATTGCCGGCATGCGCCACCTCGACCGCACGCGCCATCTGCTCAAGCGCTGGGGCAAGCCTGTCGTTGAAACGATGGAGTTCGGCGCGCAGCCGATCGACATGAACGTCGGCTTGTCGCACTACAAGGCGGGTGAGGCGATGGCCGAACATCTCGTCGCGCGTGGCTACCGGCAGATCGTCTTCGTCGGCTGCCGTCTCGATGCGGACTATCGCGCCGCGCAGCGATACAAAGGCATGGATCGCGTGTTGGCGAAACACGGACTGGCCCGGCGCGAAGCGCTGTCGTATGAAGAGCCAAGCAATCCCGCGCGCGGTGGCGATGCGCTGATGGAAGTGCTGAGCATGAAGCCGAAGGCCGACGCGATTTTCTTCGCCAACGACGACCTCGCCGTCGGCGCCATCCTTCGCGCGCAGCGCGAAGGTATCGCGGTTCCCAAACGGATCGCCATCGCCGGCTTCAACGGCCTGCCCTTCGCCAGCCTGGTGACGCCAGCGCTGACTACCATCATGTCGCCTCGCCATGAAATCGGCCGTATCGCAGCGCAGCAACTGATCGAGCGTATTTCCGGTCGCACGCCGACCAAACGTCGTGTGGATGTTTCATTCGAGATGCAGGTACGCGAAAGCACCTGAGATGCTTTAGCCGGCTCAGCGCGAGATGATGTGCGCAAACCACTCCCATCCACGCAGCTTGGCGGTGATGAGCTTCACGCAGGTCAACATCGGTACGGCGAGCAACGCCCCGGGAATGCCCCAGATCCAACCCCAGACCAGCAGCCATAGCAGGATGGCGACGGGGCTCAGCCGTGAACGGCGACCCTGAAGCATCGGCGTCAGCAGGTTACCTTCGATCGCCGTGATGCCGGCGAAGGTGGCCGCAGGCAATAACGCCGGGCCCAGTTCCTGGAAGTGCAGCACGCCGACGATCGACAGGATCGTCGTCGTCGTGATGGCGCCGACGTAGGGAATGAAGTTGGCGATGGCAGCGACGGAGCCCCAAAGCAGGGGATCGGGCACGCCGTAGAGGTAAAGCATGCCGGCCGTCACCAGCCCGAGTGTCACATTGATAGCCGCCGTAAGCAGCAGATAACTCGATACCTCGGTCTGGATGCTGCGCACGATGCTTACCGTGTGCCGCTTGTAGGCGAAGGTTGGCGATATCTCCACCGCTCGCCGCAGGATTTCGTCGCCGTAGACGAGGAAGAAGAACACCAGTAGCGCCACGGTGAGCACGCTGGCCAGCACTTTCGGCGCGCCAGCAACGATGTCCCAGGCGGTGAAGGCGAAATCGTTGCTGGCCTGCGGTGCGTTGCGCGCAACCGTGCCGCCGACCAGTGTCTGCGTGGCCCGACTCGCCGCTTCGATCTGCTGCGTCATCGGTTTGATCTTCGGCGCGAAGGTGCGCATGGCGGCCGGCGCTTCATGGAACCAGTTCAGTGCGGGCGTCGACAGCGTTGCGACGGCGGAGACCAGTCCGACGCCAAGTAGCAGCATGACGGTGACCGCCGCAAACCAGCGCGGCAGTCGAATGCGCGCCGCGGCCACGACGATCGGGTTCAGTGCCAGCCCGATGAAAGCGGCAAGCACGAGGGGAACGAGCAACGATTTGCCGATCGCCACCGTGTAGACGGTGGCCAGCAGGATCATGGCGGTCAGTGAGATGCGAATAGCGACCAGGTGCCGCGAGATACGTCGTGTGCTGCGACTGCTACCGGGTTTCCGGCGCGCCCGTGCGACGGCAAGCGAGGACACGGCGACGCCTGGCGGCGCCGGGGACGGAACCGGTGCAGGCAAAGGGCTGGGAAAGTCGCTCACGCCGTGCCGTCGGCAGCGTCGGCCGCGGCGTCGGCTGCGTTACCGGCGAAGTCACCCAGGAAGCTGCCTGCCGCCATGGAGATCACTTTGCCAATGATGTCGGCGGTGCCGCCGGCAACGAGCCCGCTCACGCCGGGAATGGCGAGCGGATTGACCTTGATGCTGCTCAGCAGCACGCCGGAGCCGGCAGCGAGACCCAGGACAGTAAGAGGGTATTCGTAGCCACGGGCGATAAGCGCCGCGGCCGGTTCGACGGTCTTTTCCCGTGCGATGGCTACTTCGGCCCGAGCCTTTGTGACCCTCGCCATATTGTTGAAGATGCCCATCGTTCAGTCCTTAACCTTGAGCTCGCCTTCGGCCTTACCCTGCTTCGCCGCTTCCCGGGCAAGTGTTGCCAGTTCGGCGCGAGAGGCCGGAAGGGTAAGCCAGTGCATGCCCCGACGGAAGACCAGAATCGCCAGTACGAGCAGAATCAGCTGCAGACCGGCGAGCGCAGCGAGCGCCCAGGCCCAGGAGCCGAACCACTGCGCGAGCCCCCAGCCCGCCAGGGCAAGCAGCGTCAATCCAAGCGCCACGGCGAAGACGATAGCCGCCAGCCCCATGAACAGCATCATCGTGATGCCGCTTCGGGCCAGGCTCAATTCGGCGAGGATCAACCGAAGCTGCGCACCGAACAGGCTCTTCAGGCCCACGCCGAGCCTGCGCACGTCGTCGAACCAGGCGGGAATCTTTACACCGGCGCCCTTGGGCGCTTGCGCGCCCGGCACCGGCTCTTCCACGTCACTCTGCCCCGAGGGACCGTCTTCCAACATGCGTCTTGCCCCCGGGGAGAAGTGGATCAGCTACGCAGGATGCGACCGGCCAACCAGCCGGCAGCGATCGCCAGCGCAATGGACTGTACCGGCTTCTCGCGAACGTAGTCGCGCGCCGTGTCCAGCCAGTCGTTCGCCGTATCCACGGCCTCGCCATACACTTCCTTGCCGCGGAGCTTTGCCTCTTCGGCCTTCTCGGCAGCGCGAGTGGCGCCGTAAGCGGCCTTGTCGGTGGCGTTGTGCAGCGACGACTCAACCTTGTCGGCAGCGCGGTCCACGGCGTCCTTCGTACGGTCGATGGTGTCGGACGTGGCCTGCTTCACTCGCTCGGCACTGGCGTCGATGCGCTCGGCGGCCGAAACGGTGTTCGCGGCGGCGGTCGCGACGTTGGCGACATGGTCGGCGGGTTTGTTCATGACGAAGTTCTCCGGAAGCGGGATAGGACACGGTAAAGCAGGAAGGGTGAGGTAAAGGTCATCATTGCCGCGGTGCCCGACGGGGTGCAATCCGTTCGCGACCCGATCGGCGGACCACGCAAAGAGCGGGCTCCTGGCGCCCTCGACTGTCGCAGCAGAACCCCTCGCTGCGACAAGGACGCCTCGCCAGCCCACGGCAGCTACACGCTGCGGCCGCGGAAGAACGAGATGATGGCCAGGATAAGGAAGATGATGAAAAGGATCTTCGCAATACCTGCGGCCGTGCCTGCTATGCCGCCGAAGCCGAATACCGCCGCGATGATTGCGATGACGAGGAAGACGAGGGCGTAGTGCAGCATGGTCGGGGTACTCCAGTGGGTGGGATGGCGCGAGCCCATTTAGTCCCGGCCACCGCGCATACCGCGTGAAGCCCCGCCACCTCACTCAAAAGTCGTTCAGCCTTGCGCTTCACTTGGTCGTCACGCTTTCACTTTCGGATTGAGCGAATAGGTACCGGTGATTACCGCCTCGTCCACCACATGTCCCTTGATGACATCGCGCAACTCGGCAAGCGAGAAGCCGTTTTCGAGCAGCACGGTGTCTACATCCAGTGCGTAGACGTGGAAGTGGTAGTGGTGCGGGATCGAGTCGTTCCACGGCGGACAGGGGCCGTCGTACCCGTGGTAGTGACCTTCCATATCCCGATCGCCCTTGAACCAGCCCGTGTAATCGTTAAGCCCCTGGACCGAACCCGGCGGCCCGACCGGATCTTTCTTTCCACGCGCCACGACGCCTTCGCCACAAGCGCCCTCGCCCAGCTCGCGGCACTCCAGCGGGATGTTGGCCATCAGCCAGTGCACGAATTCCACGCGCGGCAGGTGCCGGGGAACCTCGCGACCTTCCACGTTCACATCATCCGGCTTCGACGGCACGTCCGTATCGATCACGGCGATGGCGAACGACTTCGCGGTCGCCGGCACCTCGGTCCAGGCCAGGTGCGGCGTCACGTTGCCCGCCGGCTTGATCGGCTCGCCGATCTCCATGAAGGCGTACGTGGCCGGAATCGGCTTGCCGTTTTCGATGCTGTCGCTCTTCAGGCGCATAGGGATGTCCTCGGATTCTAAGAAAGGTTGCCCAGTCTTGCTCCGCGGCTGCGAAGACCAGGTCAGCGGGCGATCGCGTCGAAACGGGCCGCTATGTAGTCGTCGGTGAAACTGGTCATGCCGAAATCGCGGATGAAGCCGCAATGGCCGCCGTAGCTGGCGATATCGAGCTCGATATTCGGCGGCAGGCGCAGGGCATGGAACGCACCGATTGGAATGACCGGATCGTCGCTCGAGGTCAGGATGGTGGCCGGAACATGCATGTTCATCAGCCGGTCGCCAGCGATCGAGTAGCCATCGAGGTAGGCCTCGAGCGAACCGAAATCCGTGTGGCGAAGCACCAGGGAGGCCGTCAGCTCGCGCATGTTCTGCTTGAGTTCGTTGAGCTCGAAGTAGGTCTGCTGCGGAAAGGCCTCTTGCTTCAGGCGAAGGGAGCGGCGCCATTTCTGCATGAAGTAGGCGTGGTAGATCCACGGCGCTTCCTTCTCGAGCGAAAACAGGCCTTCCGCAGGATCGACGATAGGGCATACCGCGAGGACGTAATCCAGCGGCACGCCTTGCGCGGGCGCCAGCATGGCGGCACGCAGCGCGAAGTTGCCGCCGAGCGAGAAACCCGCCACACCGATGGTCTTTGCCGGGAACATCCGGGCGATCTCACCGAGGGCGGCAACCACCTCGTCGATCCGACAGGAATGGAATAGCGCCTCGTTCAGGCCGTGGCTATCGCCATGGTCGCGGAAATTCAGGCGAAAGACGTCCCAGCCGTCTTCGAGCAGGCGGCTGCCCGTCTGCAGCACGTAGGTTGAGTCGACACTGCCTTCCCAGCCGTGGAACAGGATGGCCAGACCGCGTGACTCGCGGCCGGTGGTCTGCGCCGTATAGCGGCCACTCAGGCGATCGCCCTGCCCCACGTCGACCAGCACTTCGCGCGCGCCCACCTGCACCTGCTGTGCCCGTTTAGGCAACAGCCGGCGACGAACGCCGCTGGAAGAAAGCATGGTCTGGATGTGCCCGCTGCGCAGCGGCCACGGCGGCAGGAAGTCTGAGCCTTTGGGCAGACTCATGCGGGCGTGTCGGTGTCCAGGGCCAGCGCGATACGTTCGCGCGATGCCTCGGCCATGCGCCGGCGGCCATCGGCCGATACCGGCACCGGCTCGAGGAAGTGCACTTCGACGTCGAGCGGGGCTTCGCCCAACAGGCGGATGACGTTACCCATGAAGGTCTCGTTTTCGCGAAATCCCGCATCGATCACCCGGCGGCCCTGGCGCGCAAAGCGCAACGCGACCGGCTGGACGGGCACGTCGGCGTCGAGCGCCGCCTGGAAGATCCGCGCGTGGAACACACGCAGGACGCCGTTGTGCCCGGTGCCGCCCTCGGGGAACACCGCGACCGATCGGCCCGCGTGGAGGCGCTCGACCATCACGGCCATGACCGAGGCCAGCGAATGGTTGCTGCCGCGGCGATGGAAAATCGTGCCGCCGCGCGCGGCCATCCAGCCCACGAGTGGCCAGCCTGCGATCTCCGCCTTGGCGACGAAACAGGCGGCACGCTGCGAATGCACCACCGTGATGTCCAGCCAGGAGGTGTGATTGGCGACGAAGAGGACCGGATCCGGAAGCGGCGTGCCGAAACGTCGGCTGCGGAAGCCGAATATGCGGAGCAGCAGGACCGACCACAGGCGGATGGCGCGGTGGGCGAACGGCTCGCGGCCGTTCTTCATCACGCCGCTGGCCCAGGTCAGGATGAAGGCGCAGATCAGAATGGCGACCACGATGTGCAGCAGCACCAGCGGAATTCGCCATAGATAGCGAAGCGGACGCATGCGGTCGCGGGAGTTCAGATTGGCGGAGGTGGCTTCCATCAAGAACACAAGATTAACGATGGCCGAGCCGTGCCGCTAGAGGAAGTTGTCTTTGTTCTTAAGACACGCGGGCTTGCGACGTGCTAACCGGGCACGTTACCGAGCGGCAAGGCCGTTGAAGCCTTGACGGTCCGCAGGACGAAGCTCGTATTCACGTCGGCAACGCCCGCCGCATTGAGCAGGCGATCGAGCAGAAAACGAGAGAATCCCTCCAGGTCCGCGACGTAGACCTGGAGCAGATAGTCCATGTCGCCCGTCAGCGCGTAGCAGGACACCACCTCGTCCCACTGCGCCACCTGCTCGGTGAACCGGTCGATCGCCTCGGCCTCGTGCCGGGAGAGTTGCACGCGGACGAAGGCCTGGAGCCCGAGCCCCAGCGCGCGCGGTTCCAGGTGGGCGCCGTAGCCGGCGATCACGCCGTCAGCCTCGAGCTTTTGCACCCGGCGCAGGCACGCCGAAGGGGAGAGATTCACCTCGGTAGCCAGCTCGGCGTTGGTCATCCGACCGTTGGACTGGAGGATGGCGAGGATGCGCCGGTCCGTGCGGTCAAATCCCGTTTGCATGATTCTGTCGCCACCTGATCTATTTAAGACACATTGTTGCACCATCAGGCCGCTGCTGCGCAACAACACAAGCCTATTGCGGCCCTTCCTCGCTAAGCTGGCCACTCATCAGCCCGCAGCAGCCCCAAGGAGGCCCGCCATGGACACCCCCCGTCGCGTCGAACACCAGCAGACCGATCGAGGCTATGTGCCCGTTTACGCGACCGGCACCGTGGAGCAGCCGTGGGAGAACTATTCGACAACGGACCACGAGGTCTGGGACACCCTGTACAAGCGCCAGCGCGAGCTTCTGCCGGCTTACGCCTGCCAGGAGTTTCTCGACGGCGTGGAGCGTTTCGGCCTGGGCGATGGCGGTATTCCGCGCTTTTCCGACCTGAACAAGGTGCTGGGTGAGGCCACCGGCTGGGAAGTGGTGGCCGTGGAAGGACTGTTGCCGGACGAAGTCTTCTTCGACCACCTGGCCAACCGGCGTTTTCCGGTCAGCTGGTGGATTCGTAAACCGGATCAGCTCGATTACCTGTCCGAACCGGACCTGTTCCACGACTTGTTCGGTCACGTGCCGCTGCTGCTCAACCCTGTGTTCGCCGATTACATGCAGGCTTACGGCAATGGCGGCATGAAGGCGCACGCGATCGGACCCGAAGCGCTGATGAACCTTACGCGCCTCTACTGGTACACCGTGGAATTCGGCCTGATCCGTACGGAGAAGGGCCTGCGCATCTACGGCGCGGGCATCGTCAGCTCCAAGGGCGAGTCCATCTACTCGATCGACTCCACGGCGCCGAACCGCATCGGCTTCGACCTGGAGCGTGTGATGAACACCCGCTACAGGATCGATACGTTCCAGCAGACGTACTTCGTCATCGACGATTTCGCGCAACTGTTCGATGCGACCCGTCCGGACTTCACGCCGATCTACGAGAAGCTCGGCCAGAGCACGTCCGTGGCGGCGAGCGATGTCCTTTCGACGGATCAAGTCTTCCATCGGGGCACCCGTGAGGGCTTCGCTTCAGGCGCCGACAACTGAATCTCAACGGGCGCCTAACGAACCGGCGTCTACGATGGACTTACTTTCCGCTGAACAGGGTGTGTCCATCGTGGTCGTCTTCGATATTCCGTTCGAGTCCGTGGGTCCGGGTCTCTGGCTATTGCAGAAGAACGAAACGGAATACGGCGAGTTTTGCTCGCGGGACGACGCCCTGGAATGCGCGGTGAGCGAGGCGCGGCGGATTGAGCAGGCCAACGCGCTATCCGACATCGTTCTGAACATCGAAGGAAATGACGGTCGCTGGCGGGCGTTCGACACGTCGATCCGGCCCTACGCGAGCCGTAGCCGCACGATCTGATCCAGTTTCGAAGATTTCCCTGATGGGCGGGTGGGTCTATGACTTGCCCGCCCGTTTCTTTGTGGGGGCTGCTTTGTGAGGGAGCCGGTATGCCGGCGATAGCGGGCGCGTCTTCACCGCTTCGTGGGTTTTTCGCCGCTGAAGCGGCTCCTACATTTGCCTATTGCCGCTGAAGCGGCTCCCGCAAAAAATAAAACCCCGGCAGCCAGGGGAGGAGCTGCCGGGGTCGGTGTCGGGTCCAGGCTATCAGGGGAAATAGCGGGACCCGGGACAGAGGGACCAATGGAAGCCGGTCGTCTGACAACAGGTCGCCTCTCGGCGATCACAGACTTAGATAAGGGCGATCGCGTGAAGTTCCCGCATTACGGGGTAGGCGCGTTTTGCCTACGTTTATCTTCAGCGGCCATCGCGTGTTCTGCGAGCCACGGCTTCACCTGTGCAACCCACAGTGCATAGCCCTTCGCGTTCATATGTAACCCATCGTCGATGAACAGATCCGACATCGGCTGACCCTTCGCGTCGAGCATCGCCGGCACCACGTCGAGGAAGGCCACGTTCTTCTGAGTCATCGCCCACTGCCGAATCAGCATGTCCGCCTGAAGGATGTTCGGCAGCAAGGCGACGCGCGCGACACTGGGTTTGATCGCGATGAAGGCGACAGGCAGATCGGGTTGCGTCTCACGCACCTTGCCGACGAAGGCGGCGAAGTCGTCGCGGACCTGCTCCGGCGAGTCGCCGCCCTGGAGATCGTTGTCACCGGCATACATCACCAGCGCCGCGGGGTGGTAAGGCGTCACGATGCGGTCGGCGAACGCCGTCGCATCGTCCAGGTCGGAGCCGCCGAAGCCACGGTTGATCACGCGGTAGCGCGGAAAATCCGTAGCCAGCGTCTTCCAGAAGCGAATCGACGAACTGCCGATGAAGAGCACGGCGTTGGCGGGCGGCGGGCTGGCCTTGTCCGAGGCCTCGAAGGCTTCGATGTCCGCGTTCCACTTTCCGTGGTCGGAATCTTTCGCCACGGCGCCGAAGGAAATAACGAAAAGGGTGAGAACAAGCGTCAGACATTTCATCTGAAACACCGTAACCGCTTACGGTCTGCGCGGTAAACCCTGGCGCTCTATCGGTGTGACCTTCAATACCGCTTCGACACGCATACCGTTCCAGCGATAAATGAGATGTTCCGCCTGCACGCACGGCGCCACGAGATCGGGGTAGAACACCGCGATGCACTCGCCCCCTTCATGGCGCGCACTGTCGTAGACGATGCCGTTGGAGCCGTCGTCCCGCAGGGCGCGGGCCAGCTTCACGCTCGCCACATAGGAGTCGGGATCGTGCTCGGCCGGCCAGCCGCCGCGAATGTCGTGCAGCTTGCCCGCGATGGCCGTCTTGTAACAACGCACCTGCACGTCGGTGGGCGGCTCGTGCGTGGCGGCGAGGAAGGCTTCGCGATGGAATACCGTCTCCTCGATGGCCGTGGCCACGCTGTGCGCGGCGTAGAACACGCCCCAGTGCCCGTCGGAGAACCGACTGCCCTCGGGTGGAATGTGCGCAAAGGCAGCCATGATCGGCGTCGTGCCCGGCCCAGAGACGCGCCGACCCGGCGGCACCAGGCGCAACGCGCCGATTTCGTCCCGCAGGCGTGGGTTGGTCAGCGATTCGATCGCCATGACCGCGTCGATGTCCCTGGGCTCGGTAATCCTGTCGAACAGACCGACGGGCGGGAACCGGCTGGGGACGATGCGGTAGGCATGGGTCCAGCGAATGCGCCGGAGCGGCGGCGTTTGCGAGGCACTCATCCGTTCCAGCCGCGCTGCGCGTCCAGGTACTGACGCACGACGTAGAGATCGGCAACGTTGCCCGACAGCATGCGTTCCAACGCGGGTTGACCGCCGAAGAGCGAGGCGTCGTTGGGCTTGCGCAGCCAGGCATCTGCCTGGGCAGGATCGGGAAAGAGGATCTGGAGGTCCTTCCAGATGCCCAGCAGATAGCTGATGCGCTCGATCACGTCGCGGGACGGGGCACCATCCTGCTGCTTCTTCCACTTGAAGTACGTGGATTCGGGCGGGTCGCCGAGCAGCGTGCGTTGCTCGGTGACCCGAAGTTTCCAGCGTTCGGCCAGGGCGAAGAAGGCCCGGAGCGCGGGACCACCGAGATCACCGGTGGGCGTGGGTTCGGCATGGATGACTGAGTGCATCGTTGCTCTACCTGTGGAGTTATTTGGCAATATAACCCACATATAGACCCACGTCACGGTATCTTTTATTTTGGTTCATCGCGGAATTCCGGGCTGCGGAACGCGTGGACGTAGCGGCGCAGAGCCTTCGGTGCCCACCCTCGCTGCTCAGACACGTCCTCCGCGTTTCGTACCGGAAAGTCCGCTGCGCGGACCATGTTCTTATTGGCCTACGGCCGCTCCACTTGTGCGGAACTCGCCTCGAGGGTGGGCACCGAAGACTCTTCCCATCCCTGAGGTTCGTGCGGGTCGAGCCGACAAAGAAGCGCCGCTGCGGCTGCTGGCTCGTCGCCATTGCCAAACGGTCGACCCCCGGCGCGCCGAGATCGTCCGCGTAAGGCAGCGCAGTGGGCTCGCCGCGCCGGAGATGACGTATCTGCACGACCGCCGTAACCGCGGGCTTCGGTGGCAACACCCACGCCCAACGGCTCTCCTCCCACCCAACCGTATCGTCGTGAGAGACCTTGGTGTCCACCCTCGAGGCGAGTTCCGCACAAGTGGAGCGGCCGTAGGCCAGTTAGGTACATGGGCCGCGTGAGCGGCCGTCCTTTTCGAACGCGGAGGACGTGTCTGAGCAGCGAGGGTGGACACCAAGGTCTCCCCACGAAGCGCCCAAGTGTAGGGAGCGATGGCAACGCCGAGCCCGCGAGGCCGAAGGCGAGCCATGCGCGCGGGCGAGGGCGAAAGAACGCCCGGCCTGAAAGCCGAGCGTCTCACCCCGGTAATCCACGATGAGCCTTATTTTTTGGAGGCGATCCAGGCGTCTACGTGTTGCTCGAGCACGGGGAGGGGGACCGAGCCCAGGGCCAGCACGGTGTCGTGGAAGGCGCGCAGGTCGAATTTCTCGCCCAGCTGGGCTTCGGCACGCTCGCGCAGCTCGCGGATCTTCAGGTAGCCCAGCTCATAGGACAACGCCTGGCCGGGCCAGCTGATGTACCGATCCACTTCGTTGGCGATCTCGCGCTGACTCAGGGCCGTGTTCTGCGTGAGGTAATCGATCGCCTGCTGGCGGGTCCAGCCCAGATGATGGATGCCGGTGTCGACCACGAGACGGCAGGCGCGCCACATCTGGTAGGTGAGAAAGCCGAAGTGTTCGTAGGGCGTGTGGTAGATGCCCATCTCCTCGCCCAGATACTCCGAATACAGCGCCCAGCCCTCGCCGTAGGCGGAGATGTAGCCGTCGCGACGGAAGGGCGGCAAGCCGTCCTGTTCCGCGGAAAGCCCCAACTGCAAGGCATGGCCCGGCATGGACTCATGCAGGGTCAGCGCGGGCATGTTGAACAGCGGACGCGACGGCAGGTCGTAGGTATTGACCAGATAGACGTCCGCGCCGCCGCGGCCGGAGGTGTAGTACGGCGCGATATCCGCCGGCACCGGCTCGATCGCAAAACGCTGGCGCGGCAACAGGCCGAAATACTTGCCCAGCTTGCCGTCCACCTGCTTGGCCACCCATGCCGTACGCATGAGCAGCTCGTCGGGCGTCTTCGCGTAGAACTGGGGATCCGTACGCAGGAACTGCAGGAAGGCGGGGAAGTCACCCTTGAAGCCGGTGTCCTTCATGGTCTCCAGCATGGCTTCGTGGATTTTCGCCACCTCGCGCAGGCCGATCGCATGGATCTGGTCGGGTGTCAGTTCCAGCGTGGTGTACTCGCGGATTTGCTGCCGATAGTAGGCCTTGCCATCCGGGAGCGATTCGGCGGCCAGCGTGGGCCGGGCCTTAGGCACGTACTCGGTGCGAAAGAAGGTCAGCAATTTGCCGTATGCGGGGATGACACCCTGTGCGATCGCCTTGCGTGCGTCGGCGCGGAGCCCCTCGGCGTCCTTGGCCGGCATGGACTTCGGCAGCGTCTTGAACGGCTTGTAGAGCGCGCTGTCTTCGGGGTTCTTCAGTTCGGCCACGGCGGCGATCGACACATCGCGCCCGTTGAGCACCTCGCGAGGAACCGTAAAGCCGCGCGCCAGCCCCAGGCGCATGTTGGCGATTTCCTGATCCATGTAGGCCGGAATCTGCCGCACGCGCTCGATGTAGTGCTGGTAGTCCTCGCGCGTGCGCAGGTCGTCGCCGTGCAGCACATAGCCCACGTCGGACCAAAAGGCCGAGTCGCTGTTGAACGGCATCTGCCACTGCGCGAAACGCTGTGCGGCCGCGAGGTTGAAGATCTGCTCGCGGTACACGGCGTAGTCGACACGAACCGTGCCGCTCAGGCTATGTGGGTCGATGCGGTCCAGTTGTGCCAGTACGTCGTCCCAGTAGGCCAGTCGCCTGGCCTGGCTGGCGGCATCCACCGTATCCAGTCGTCCGTCACCGGGCTGGGCCTCGCCGGAGGTGAGGATGCCTGCCTGTCCGTTACGCCAGGTCCATTCCTTCGAATAGATGCCCTTGAAGGCCTCGTCCGGCGACGCGGGCGGCGCGGCGGCGTGGGCGGTAGCGGCGAAAACACCAGCGAAGGCAATGGCGCGGATCCAGGGGGACATGCAGGAGACCGTTGGCGGGGAAACCCCGATCATCGCATTCCCGGATCATTCCAGTCCCGCGTAATGCCCCCGCATCGTGTCCAGGTAAGCCTGCAGGTCACGCCCGGGCGCATCGGCAAACGTCTCGCCTTCGTTCCGGCAATCCACGATGCGGTCCGGCCGGAAGTTGCGGAACGCCTGGCGATGGCGACACCACGTGCCCAGGGTCCAGGCGCCACCCCAGAACGACAGGCACAGCGGCTCGACCTCCCGCGTGGAGGTGCGCCCTTCCGCGTCGCGGTAGTCCAGGCAGAGCACACAGTGCCCGACGATGGCCGCGTGCAGGCGATCGAGCATCACGGCAACCTGGTTCTGGAAGGGATCGCGCCAGATCGGCGCGAAGATCTTCGATTGCGCCGAACGCTCGCGCAGGTCGGGCGGCAGTACCGCCTCGATCTTGATCAGTGCCGACTGCGCCTCGCGCGCCAGCCGCTCGCCAGCGAACGCGCGGACAAACCGCGTTCCGGCGACCAGGGCTTCGAGTTCGTCCGCGGAGAACATCAGCGGTGGGATGTCCGAGCCCTTGCGCAGGACGTACCCGACGCCGGCCTCGCCTTCGATCGGTACACCGGAGAGCTGGAGGTCGGCGACATCGCGATAGACGGTGCGCAGGGAGACTTCGAGTGTGCTGGCCAGCTGCCGCGCGGGCAGCGCCGTACGCCGCCCGCGCAGGGCGTTGATGATGAGGAACAGGCGGTCGGCGCGGCGCATGTCCGAATCATCGCCTCCCGCGCGGGGCGCGGGAAGCGACGAATGTCATGGCTACGCATATCCAACCCCTCACGCGACGGCGAGCGTCTGCGCGCGAGCCAGCGCGGCATCCTGCCCGGCGGCACGGCAGATGGCCGGGCGGGCCATCAGGCGGGCCACATAGTCCTCGAACACCGTGCGACGCGGCACGATACCGAAGCGCATGGTCCAGTCCAGGGCACTGGCCCAGAGGATATCCGCGGCGGTGAAGCGGTCCCCGAACATCCACGGACCGGCCGCCAGCTGTGCTTCGATCATGTCCATGACGGTGTCGAAGTCGCCGTACGGACAGGTCGACGTAGGCGCGGGCTCATGCTTCATGAAGCGATCCATCACCGCTGGCTCGAAGCACGAACCATAGAACGACAGCCAGCGCAGGTACGGTCCGCGCAGCGGATCGCCGAGGCCGGGCGCGAGGCCGGCTTCCGGGAACAGGTCGGCGAGGTAGGTGAAGATCGCCGGCCGTTCGGTGACCAGGCCGCCCAGGTGCTCGATGGCCGGCACCTTGCCCATCGGATTGACCTTCAGGTAAGCCGGCTGGCGCTGCTCGCCCTCGACCAGGTTCATCACATGGATGTCGTACTGCGCACCAAGCTCTTCGAGCAGCATCAGCGTGCTCCCGGAACGGCTGTTCGGCGCGTGGTGGAACTTGATCCGACTGGCATTCATGCGTGCAATTCCCTTGTGGTCTTCGTGGATGTCTTCGATGCCGGCCTGGCAGGCACGGCCCCTGTCCGCGATACCGGCGGACGCGCCGCGTCGGGAGCGAACCGGTACTGCCCGTCCATCAGCAACCCCCGGCGCCCGAGCGGCGCGTAGAGCACGGCGAGACGATCGAGAAAGCGATTCATGCGACTTCCCTCTCCGTTGCTTCGACTGGAAGGACAGTCTGCGGGAGGGCTACTGACAGCGTTCTGTCAGCAGCCCTCTGGCGCCGTTCACCCCGCATCCGGACAATGCGTGGTTTAGCGCCTGAGTCCGTCCCGATGACGAAACCGATTTCATTGATCCAGTTCCTGATCGAAGAGAAGCGCGAGGGGCATATCAACGCCCAGCTCAGCCTGCTCATCGAGGTGGTGGCCCGCGCCTGCAAGCGCATCTCCGTGGCTACCGGCAAGGGCGCCCTGGGCGGCGTGCTCGGCAATGCCGGCTCGGACAACGTGCAGGGCGAGGCGCAGAAGAAGCTGGACGTCATCTCCAACGAGATCCTGCTCGAGGCCAACGCCTGGGGTGGTCACCTCGCCGCCTGCGCCTCCGAAGAGATGGAAGATCCGCAGCCCATCCCCGACGCCTATCCCAAGGGAAACTACCTGCTCCTGTTCGATCCGCTCGACGGCTCGTCGAACATCGACGTTAACGTGTCGGTCGGTACGATCTTCTCGGTGCTGCGCTGCCCGGACGGCGTCACCGAACCGAAAACGCAGGATTTCCTCCAGCCGGGCACCGACCAGGCCGCCGCGGGCTATGTGGTCTACGGCCCGAGCACCGTGCTGGTGCTCACGTTCGGCCATGGGGTGCACGAGTTCACCCTTGATCGCGAGCACGGCAGCTTCGTGCTGACGCGCCGTGGCATCACCATTCCCGAAGAGACAGCCGAGTTCGCCATCAACATGTCGAACCAGCGCCATTGGGAAGCCCCGATGCAGCGTTACATCGGCGAGCTGCTTGCCGGTGAGTCCGGGCCGCGCGGGCGTGACTTCAACATGCGCTGGGTCGCTTCGATGGTGGCCGACGTGCATCGCATCATCACCCGCGGCGGTGTCTTCATTTACCCGCTGGACGCCAAGATCACGGCCAAGGGTGGCACCGGGAAGCTGCGCCTCATGTACGAGGCGAACCCCATGGCCTTCATCGTCGAGCAGGCCGGCGGCGCCGCCACCACAGGCCGCGAGCCGATCATGAGCCTGCAGCCGAGTGCCCTGCACCAGCGCGTGCCGGTGTTCCTGGGTTCGAAGCACGAGATCGAGATTGCCACGCGGTACCACGTCGAAGCCGACGATACCCGCGACTGAACCACCGGCAGGGCGGCGCCTCGCCGCCCTGCTTCCGCCACTTAGCCGTCATTCGTGCGCCGCCCCGCTGCCCGATGATCCGCCAGCCCCCTCTCGGTTCGCTTCCATGATGCTTCGCACCCGCACCCGCACCTGGCTTCCGCTGGTTTTCACCGCCCTGCTTTCCGGTTGCTTCGGCGGCACGAAACCGGATGCCCGACTGGACAATGCCGTGCCCGTGCTGGCGGCCAAGCCGCGGATTGGCCTGGCACTCGGCGGCGGTGCGGCCAAGGGCTTCGCCCATATCGGCGTCATCAAGATGCTGGAAGCCAGCGGCATCCACGTGGACGTGGTGTCGGGAACCAGCGCCGGCAGCGTGGTCGGCGTCCTTTACGCCAGCGGCATGGATGCGTTCCAGTTGCAGGAAACCGCCTTCTCGCTGGACGAAGGCAAGATCCGCGATGTCCGCTTCTTCTCGGGCGGCATGGTTCAGGGGCAGAAGCTGCAGGACTACGTCAACGACCTGCTGAAGAACACGCCGATTGAAAAGCTCCACACGCCGTTCGCGGCGGTGGCTACCGAACTCGAGACCGGTGAGCGGGCCATTTTCGTCCGTGGCAACGCCGGCCAGGCCGTGCGCGCCTCGAGCAGCATCCCCGGTGTGTTCGAACCGGTGGAAATCAACGGCAAGCATTTCGTCGACGGCGGCGTGGTCAGTCCGGTCCCTGTGGATGCCGCGCGCCAGCTCGGTGCCGACATCGTCATCGCCGTGGATATCTCCGCACGTCCGGACGGAAGCAACCCGGCCGGCATGGTCGGCATCGTCGGCCAGTCGATCACCATCATGGGACGCAAGCTGGCCGAGCAGGAGCTCGGCCGTGCCGACATCGTGATCAGGCCGAAGGTCGGCCAGATCGGCCCGACCGACTTCGATCAGAAGAACGTCGCGATCCTCGAGGGCGAGCGCGCGGCGCTTGCCGCGATTCCTTCGATCAAGGCGAAAATCGCCGAGAAGACGGCTGCCATGGGCAAGCCGCCCGTCCCGGCGCACTGAGTGGTCCAGCGCTAGAGATCCCGGCGCTTGGCCACATCCGCCGCCGTCACTTCGCCCTGCTTGCCGCCAAAGTGGCCGATCACGAAGTTCGCCAGGGCGGCCACTTCAGGATCGCTGTAGCCGTGACCGAACGCCGGCATGTAGACATCGGTGTCGCCGATGCGCATGGTCACGCCGTGCAGGATCGCCTGGGTGACGTTGGCACCCTTGGGATCATTCACGCCGCGCGTGCCCGCCAGGCCCGCATATGGGGTCTGTTGTCCCACGCCATTCCACTGGTGGCAGCTGGCGCACGCACCTTCGAACAAGCGCTTGCCGTCTGCGTTCTCACCGTCCACGTCGCCTCCCGGCGCGGCGGCGTTCGACGCGACCACGGCTTTCGGGGCCGGATCGACCACGACAGGATCCGTGCCCTCGCGGGCCGGGACGGTACGTAGCCAGGTCACCAACGCGGCCGTGTCTTCGGGCTTGAGGAACTGCAGGCTATGCGCCACGGCTTCACCCATCGGACCCATGGCCGAAGCATGGCCGTCGGCGTGACCGGTGCGCAGGTACTGGGTCAGTGCCTCATCGCTCCACTTACCGATGCCGTGGGTTTCGTTGGACGTAATGTTCCAGGCACGCCAGCCCTGCAGCTCCGCGCCGGCCAGTGCCTGGCTGTGTTTCAGACCGAAGCCGAGATTGCGTGGCGTGTGGCATTCGGCGCAGTGACCCAGCGGCCCGGCCAGATACGCGCCCGCGTTCCATTGCGGCGTGCGCGAGGGGTCGTTCTCGAAGCGCTGGCTGCGGAAGAACGCCGCATTCCAGAAGCCCATCGCCCAGCGCTGGTTGAACGGGAAGCCCAGGTCGTTCGGCCGTTCCGGCTGGCGCACCTTCGGCAGGGTGAAGAGATACGCCTTGATCGCCAGCACGTCCGCCCGGCTGAGCTGGGTGTAAGCGGTATAGGGGAACGCCGGATACAGGTGCTTGCCGTCCTTGCGCACGCCCTCACGCACGGCGCGAACGAAGTCATCATCGCTCCATGCACCGATACCGGTCTCGACGTCTGCGGTGATGTTGGAGGAGTAGATGGTGCCGAACGGTAGCTTGAAAGGCAGGCCCCCCGCGAAGGGTTTACCCGTCTCCGGCACGGTATGACAGGCGATGCAGTCGGCGGCGCGAGCGAGGTATTCGCCGCGCGCGACCGGATCGGCGTTCGTCGGCGCGCCGACGATGAGCGGCGATGTACCGGCAGCCGGATCCTTGCGATTGAGAACGAAATACGCCACGGTGCCAATGACCAGGAGGAGGACGACAACAACGAGGAAGCGTTTCATGCGACGTCCCCCTTACCGGTGCCGTTATCCGCGACGTGCTTGAGCGCCTCGGCCGATGCGGCCAGCGACGTACGTGTCACCGGAAGCTCGGTCAGGCGCACGCTGGTCGCCGCAAAAATGGCATTGGCGAGCGCGGGCGCAGCGATGGCCGTTCCGACTTCACCGAGGCCGCCAGGTGACTCGCTGCTGTTCACGGTAAACACCTCGATAGCCGGCGTCTCGTTGATGCGTAGCGAGCGGTAGTTGTGGAAGTTGCTCTGCTCGATCATGCCGTCCTTGAGCGTGATGCCGTTGAACAGCGCTGCGCTCAATCCAAATAGCAGCCCGCCCTGCACCTGCGCCTGGACGGAACTGGGGTTGATGGCGATGCCGACGTCCACGGCGACCACCGCACGGCGCAGGCGGACCTCGCCCTGCGCCGTCACCTCGACCTCGACGATGGCGCACACATGACTCCCGAACGGCGACGCCACCGCGATGCCACGTCCCACACGCGCCGGCAATGGCTGGCTGCCCCAGCCGATCTTTTCCGCGGCAAGGTTCAATACACCGAGGGGACGCGAACCCGCCTTCATCAGCGACCGACGGTAGGCAAGTGGATCCTTCCCGGCCGTCTGCGCGAGATGATCGATGAAGCTCTCGACGATGAACAGGTTGTGCGTGGGTCCGACGCCGCGCCACCAACCAACGACGAGGCCGGGAGGCATTTCATGGCGTACCCACTCGACCAGCACGTTGTCCATGTCGTAAGGCAGGTCAGCGGCCGATTCGATGGCATCGCTATCCATGCCGTCCTTGCCCATGGCCGCGGGCAACCACCGCCCCAGGACGGTGCCGCTGGTGATGCGGTGTTTCCACGAAGTGGGCTTGCCGTCGTCGCCCAGGGTGGCCGAGATGCGATCGAAATAAAGCGGGCGCACGCGATCGTGACGGATGTCTTCCTCGCGGCTCCAGATCACCTTCAGCGGATACGACACCTGCTTCGCAAAGGCGACCGCCTGCTCGACCTGGTCGGTTTCCAGGCGGCGGCCGAAACCGCCGCCCAGGTATTGGTTGTTGACCGTTACCGCCTCGAGCGGAATGCCACAGATACGCGCGGCCTCTTTCTGCGCGCGCGTGGGCACCTGGGTGCCTGTCCAGATCTCACACTTGCCCGGTGTCACGTGCACGGTGGCGTTGAGCGGCTCCATCGGCGCATGCGCCAGCATCGGCGTGACGAAGGTCATCTCCACCGCCTTGCCGCCGGCCGCTGCCTCGCCCTTGGGCTTGCGGCCGATCAGCGCGGGGCCGTTGCGTGAGCTTTCCTGTAGCGCGGCGATCAGCGTGGCGGTATCGAGATGCTCATTGACGCCGTGACGCCATTCGATGTCCAGAGCCTCCAGGCCGCGGTACGCCGCCCAGTAGTGTTCACCGACCACGGCGACCGCGTTGTCGAGCTTGATGACGTCGACCACACCGGCCATCGCGCGCGCCTTCGTATCGTCGACGCTGCCGAGCGTGCCGGCCAGTTCGGGACTCGTACGCACCGCCGCATACTTCATGCCCGGCACTTTCACATCGATGCCGAACTGCGTGCCGCCATTGACCTTGTCCGGGGAATCCACCCGGCGCAGCGGCTTGCCGATGACGGTGAAGTCTTTGGGATCCTTCAGCGTGACTTTCGCCGGTTGTGGCAGCTTGCCTGCCGCTTCAGCCACGGCACCGAAGCCGAGCGTGCGACCGGAGGGCACGTGCGTGATCGTGGCGCGCGACACCGAACAACTGGCGGGGTCGACGTGCCATTGCGCGGCGGCGGCGGCGATCAACATCTCGCGAGCGACCGCACCCGCTTCGCGCAACGATTGCCATTGGCCGCGCGTGCTGGTCGAGCCGCCGGTGATCTGTCCGCCACCCAGCAGGGCAATGCCATAGAGCGCGTCGCTGGGAATCGAATGCTCGACCTTGATCTGGTCGAGCCCGACACCGAGTTCCTCGGCGAGCATCATCGAGATGCCGGTGTAGATGGCCTGGCCCATCTCCGCGCTGGGCATCACCAGTCGCACGCTTCCATCGGCGTCGATGCGGATGAAGGCGTTGGGTGCGAAGGGTGGGTTGCCGTCTGCCGCGGCCGCGGCTTCGTCCGTCGGCTGCCGACGGGGATTCATCTGGGCGACGGCGGGACCAAGGCCCGCCGTCCACAGGAAGGCGACGGCGAGGCCGCCACCCGCAAGCTTCATCGCGGCGCGGCGACCGCTGTCGACTTCGGCGCCGGGGGGTGTGCGCGTCTTCATGCGGCACTCCCGTCGACGACGACCTGCAGGCCCTGGGGTTGCCCCGTCGCGGCCTGTTTAATGGCCTCGCGAATACGCACGTACGTGCCGCAGCGACAGATGTTGCCGGCCATGGCGGTGTCGATATCCCGATCGGTCGGGTTCGGTGTGCGCGCCAGCAGCGCTGCCGCGGACATGATCTGCCCCGACTGGCAGTAGCCGCACTGCACGACGTCGACGGCGAGCCAGGCCTGCTGCACCTTGGCGCCTTCGGGCGTCAGCCCGATCGCTTCGATGGTCGTCACGGCGCGATTACCGACGGCCGACACCGGCATCTGGCAGGAGCGGATCGGCTGGCCATCGATGTGCACTGTGCACGCGCCGCATTGCGCGATACCGCAACCGAACTTGGTGCCGGTCAATCCGATCACGTCGCGAAGCACCCAGAGCAACGGCATATCGGGTGGGACGTCAGCCTGTCGATCTTCACCATTCACGCGCAACGTAACCATGGTCGTCCCTCGGCTGGTGGAACCCGGAGGCCCCATTGGCTGATCCACAAGCAGGCTGTCAGGTTACGCCGAATGGGGCGTTGTGCGGTCCGTAGAAATGGACGCTATTTGGATAAAACCGTCGCGAGGGACGGTAAGGACGACGGCCCACCTGGGCAAGCCGCCGTCCGCGGTCGGCAAATCAACCGGCTTCGATCAGTTCCAGCGCGGACTGGCGGCCGAGTGCCAGAATCTCATCTGACAAGGCCGGCTCGGCAACGGCACGCGACAGCGACAGCGAACCGACCATCGAGGCGAACACGGCCATCGACAGGGTGCGGCGGCGTTTGCCACGCACGGCGTCCGGCAGGGTGCCGGCAATGACCTCCACCATTTCGCCGAAGCCCTCGGTGAAGGCAGCGCGGGTCTCGACCGGCCGGCGGCCCATCTCGGCAGACAGCGCCGCGGCAACGCACCCCGTTTCCGGATGGTCGCGGTGCTCTGCCGACAGGTAGCCGTTGACCAGGGTCCGATATCCCTCGCCCCGTGAGGCGGCGATGCGCGCGGCCATTCTCTCGGCCGCACTCGTGGCGCCGTTGGCGACGCTCTCCCGAACGAGGTCTTCCTTCGACCCGAAGTGGTTGTAGAAACCACCCTGGGTCAGGCCGACATCGTTCATCAGACTGACCACGCCGACGGCATCGATCCCATCGGCGCGAAAACGCTCGGAGGCGGCCTCGACGATCTTCTGCCGAGTCTGCTCCTTGTGACCTTTCTCATAACGCATGCTCACTTACTCCCTTTGGGGACGTCGTCCCCTGCCCGTGAGCGGATTGTAACCAATCCTTGCGGGTTGAAATGTCGAGCGTCATGGTGCGCCGCGGCGTAGCCGGCACAGGGCGGTAACAGTCTTTCTGTAGGAGCCGATTCATCGGCGATCCCGCGGCAGCGGGCGGGGTTGAGGCAAGCACCCGTTCGCCGATGAATCGGCTCCTACGGGGGTGCGGTATCGCCTGTGGCGCGGAGCACTTCGTCGACGAAGGCGCGCAAGCGTGGAAGGTGGCGAAGATCCTTGTGGTAGCCGAGCCAGACGTCGCGACCGGGAGGTGTTTCGCCCAGATCGATGCGGCGCAGACCGGGCGTCGCGTCACCCAGTGGACAAGGCAGCACCGCGATACCCACGCCGAGCGCGCAGGCGCGTGCCTGCGCCTCGCGGCTGTTGCTGCGGAAGGCTACGCGAGTGTCGGGCAGGCGTGAGTGCAGCCATGCCACGTCGGGCATGTCGCCGAAGGCGGTGTCCATCGTGATCCGTTGGGGCGTCACTGTATCGTCGTGCGTCGTCGCGATGTAGGCCGCGTATGGCATATGCAGAAGCCTGCGCTGTGCAATGTCCGGCTCGTCGAACGGCGCGATGCGGAAGACGAGATCCGCCTCACGGCGCGCCAGGCTCAGCCGTCGCGCATCCGTGATCAGTTCGATGGTCACCGCCGGATGGCGACGATGCATCGCTGCAATCGCGGGAGTCAGCACGTGCGCGCCGAACCAATCCGATGACGACACGCGCAGATCACCTTCCAGTTCGCCCGCCTGACCGCTGGCGGCACGAGCGATACCCAGCGCTTCGGATTCCATCCGTTCGGCGTGCGCGAGCACGGCCGCACCCTCGTCGGTGAGGACGAACCCTTCGCTGGTCCGCTGGAACAGGGTCAGGCCCAGGGACGCTTCAAGCGCGCGGATGCGCCGGCCCATGGTCGGCTGGGTCCGGCCAAGTTCGCGCCCGGCAGCGCCGAGCGTGCCGCCCCGTGCCACCGCCAGAAAGATGCGCAGATCGCTCCATTCCATGCCGCATCATGCATTTATGCATGAGCGTCGTGCAATTCTGGCCGTTCTCCATGCGTGATCGGAGGACTAACGTAGTCGCCAAGGACGACGCCGTCGCCCACCCGAGCCCGTCATGACCTCTCCCCGCCCGATGTCCGCCCTGCGCCTCGATGCGCCGGGTACCCCCCTGGTCCTTGCCCACCTTCCACGCCCGGTAGCGGGCGTTGGCGAAGTCCTTGTCCGCATCCTGGCCGCGGGCCTCAACCCGCTGGACACGAAAATCCGTGCCGGCCAGGCCGCGCATGCCCGCCAGCCGGCACCGGCCGTGCTCGGCATCGATATGTCCGGGACGGTCGAAGCGGTGGGCGATGGTGTTGATGGGTTTGCGCCCGGCGACGCCGTTTACGGCATGACCGGCGGCGTCGGTGGCGTGCAGGGCTCGCTGGCGGAGTTCGCCGCCGTCGACGCACGGTTGCTCGCGCTCGCTCCTTCCCGCATCCCCCTCGCCGATGCCGCCGCCATCCCGCTGGGTTTCATCACCGCCTGGGAAGGCCTGGTCGATCGCGCCAACGTGCAGCCCGGGCAGTCGGTGCTCGTCCATGGCGGAGCCGGCGGCGTCGGTAGCATGGCCGTCCGGTTGGCGGTGGCACGCGGTGCGCGCGTCGTGGCGACGGGCAGCGCTTCCCAGCTGGCGACGATGACCGCCATGGGCGCGACCGCCGTGGACCGGCAGGTCGAAGACATCGAGACGATCGTCCGCGAATACACCAACGGCGAGGGTTTCGACGTGGTTTACGACACTCTCGGCGGCGCGACGCTCGACGCATCCTTCGTCGCCGCGCGACGTAACGGTGGCCACGTGGTCAGCAGCCTCGGCTGGGGTACGCACTCACTCGCGCCGCTGTCGTTCCGCGCGGCGACCTACTCCGGTGTGTTCACCCTGATGCCGTTGCTGACCGGCCACGGGCGCGAGCAGCATGGGCGCATCCTGGCTGAAGCGACGCGGCTTGCCGACGCAGGGAAGCTGGTGCCGGTGCTATCGGCGCAACGCTTCAGACTCGCCGACGGCGATGCCGCGCTCGATCTGGTCGAGAGCGGCCGTTCCGCCGGCAAGGTGATCGTGACCCTTCCCTGAGCCGATCAGTGCAGGGCCGATCAACGCAACGGATTCGCCTTGACACCTTCGTTGGTCATCTTGACCGGGAGGATGCTGCCGTCCTTGTCGAACGACATGACATCGATGGACGTCACCCGATCGTTACCGTTGGTGTCGCCCAGGGGATGCCGGTGGTAAACGATGTACCAGCTGTCGTCCTTCGCGTTGTGGAACACCGAGTGATGGCCGGCCCCGGTGGCGACCTGCGGATCTTGCTTGAGGATCGTGCCCATGCGCTTGAACGGGCCCATCGGTGAATCGCCGATGGCGTAGGCGACGGAATAGTTGGGGCCTGTCCAGCCGCCTTCCGACCACATGAAGTAGTAGTGCCCGTTGCGCTTGAACATCAGCGGGCCCTCGACGTACTCCGGTCCCGGCGTGATTTCCTTGAAGACCGTGCCGTCGGCCATCGGCTCGACGCCGGTGAAGTCCGACTTCAGCTTGACGATGTTCGCGTGCTTCCAGCCGCCGTAGATCATGTAGTACGTGCCGTCGTCGTCATGAAAGACGAACTGGTCGATCGGCTGCGCGCCGTTGTGGAAGGCACCGACCAGTGGCTTGCCCAGCAAGTCCTTGAATGGACCCTCGGGCTTGTCGGCCACCGCCACGCCAATGCCGCCCACTTCCTTGTCGCTCTGGATATCGTTCGCGGCAAAGAAGAAGAAGTACTTGCCATCCTTCTCGACCAGGGCGGGCGCCCAGAGCGCTTTCTTCGCCCAGGGAATCGCCTTTATCTCGAGCACGTTCGCATGTTTCGTCCAATGGACGAGATCGGGCGAGGAGAACGCGTCGAAATGGGTCTGCTCGCTGTACGGGAGCGATGTGGTCGGATAGATCCAGTACTGGCCACCGAAGATGGCGGCTTCCGGATCGGCGTACCAGCCGGGAAACACGGGATTACCCGAATAGCCCGGAGGCAGCGCGGCCAGCGCATTCGTGGAGAGCAGCGCGGCCAGTGCCGCGCTCCCAAGCATCTTGCGAAACCCCATCACGATCTCCGGTTCGACGTTAGCGAACGTTCGATCCTAATGGGTCTGGCCGTCCAAAGGTTACGACGGCTTATCAGAACCGGTAGCGTGCGGAACCGACAATGCTGCGACGCGGACCGTAGAAACAGTCACCGCGGGCAAGGCAGCTTGCGCTGTACGCCTGGTCGGTGAGATTGGCCGCGTTGACGGAGAAACGCCACGGGCCCTGCGTGTACGCGACCATCGCGTCGAACAGCGTCTTGTCCGGGACGCGAATCGACCCTGTCTCGTCGTAGTTCACGCCGATGTAGCGCGCGCCCATGCCGAAGCTCAAGCCGTCGCCATCCGCGTCGTTGACGTGATACACGCCCCATACCGACGCCTGGTTCTTCGGCAGGCCGGCGACGATCGTGCCGTCGTCGGGACGTGCCTTGGTCCAGGTGTAGGTACCGATCAGGTCGACGTGACTGGCCACGCGGGTCGACGCCTCGAGTTCGACGCCGCGGGTCTTCGCGCTGCCGGCTTGGATCTGGTTGAGCGGATTGGTCGGGTCGGGCGCCAGCCGATTCTCTTCGCGCAGGTCGTAGTACGTCGCCGTGATCAGCGTGGCGCTGCCGACCGGCTGGTACTTCACGCCAGCTTCGTACTGCTTGCCGCGCAAGGGCTGGTAGGGACGGTTGTAGAAATCCAGGCTGTCCAGCGGCTGGAAGGACTCCGTGTAACTGACATAGGGCACCAGGCCGCTATCGAAGCGATACATCACCCCGTAACGAGCCGTGGTGGCGTTGTCCACGGAGCGGGTATCGCCTGTCGTCAGCGTGGCGCGGTCATGGCGCACGCCCACGGTACCGATCCAGTGCTCGCCCCAGTTGATCTGGTCCTGCAGGTACACGCCGGTCTGGCGCGTCACGCTCGATGCCACCGGGAAGATGTCCGGTGCGACGAAACCATTGCCGTAGACAGGCGAGTAAAGGTCGAACGGCACGCCATCGAAGCCATTGCCCTGGCGCGAGTCCGTGTGTGAGTGCGCAAGGTCGACGCCGATCAGCACACGATGATGCATCCCGCCAACATCGACGTCTGCTTCGGCGTGCGAATCGGTAGTCAGGCGCTTATGCCGATCGATCGATACATAGCTGTAGCGCGCGACGGTGCGCTGCGCGTCGTCCAGGAACGGGTACGACGGATTCGAGTACACGTCGGGATACAGCGAGCGGTAATCGACATTGTCGTGCGAGTAGCGTGTGTTCTGAACGAACTTCCAGGTGTCGTTGAAACGGTGTTCGAACAACGACGTGATGGAACGCTGGTCGGTGTTGTAGCGATCGAAGCCCGGCTCGCTGACGAAGCGATCGGTACGGATGCGACCGTTCGGATTCGGAAAGATCGTACCGGCATGCGGCAGGAAGTTGAGCGTCGAACCGCTGTGGTCGAACTGCAGGTTGGCGAGCAGCGTCCAGTTCGTATCGGCATCGGGATGCCACGTAATCGATGGTGCGATGGCCTTGCGGTCATCGGCAACATGGGCGACCTGCGCGTCTGCATCGCGGACCACGCCGATCAGCCGATACGCCCAGTGCCCAGCGCTATCCAGCGGCCCGGTGAAGTCGAAAGCAAGCTGCTTGCGCGCATTGTTGCCGAGCTGCACTTCGACTTCGTGACCCGGCATGAACTCCGGGCGCTTCGAGGTCAGGGCGATGAGGCCACCCGTGGTGCCCTGGCCGTAAAGTACCGACGACGGACCGCGAACGATCTCGAGGCGGTCGAGGAAGTAGGGCTCGGTGCGTGCATAGGCATTGCCGAAGAACTGCCGAAGACCATCGAGGTACTGGGTGAACGAGGTGCCGCGCAGGAACGCGTCATCGCCGCGGCTATCGACGCCATAGGCATCGGCGCGGACGCCGGCCGAATAGCGCAGCGCGTCCTGAACGGTGAGCACGCCCTGGTCGATCATCTGCGTGTTCGAGATGACGGAAATCGCTTGCGGCGTCTCGATGAGTGGCGTGTCCGTCTTCGTTGCGCCCGAGGCGTCGGAGCGCGTGTAGCCCTCGTCCTGCTTGAGGCCCTGCACAGCGACGGGAGCGAGCTGCACGGCCTTGTCGCTGGAAGCCTGAGCGGTTGCGTCTCCTCTAGGCGTGAGACTTTGGCCGTGTGCGGCGAACGGAAGCAACGCTCCGGCGATCAGGAGCGGCAGCGAATTCCTGCGAAGAATCATGGAGTTGTCCTGTAGGTCGCGCGGGGACCCTTCTCCCCGGTACGAGCTCAATTGCGAATGACTATCATTTGTATGATGTAGGAATTCGCTGACTCGCGCAATCTTGCGATTCGCAGAAAAGCGAAGGCCCCGCACGAATGCGGGACGCCGTACGCCGGAATCTCTTGAATATCCCACTCTTGGTGAGGACCCCGAAGGGCGGACGAACGCCGGGCCGGGTATACGTTCGCCGAGGACGATACGTGCAGCACACGCAGCCCGCAATGAAGATGTTTCTTAGAGACGGTCGGTAGACACTCGCGCTTGGTAAGCGAACGTGAAGCACATTGCCGACATGATCTTCCGCAAGGACCGATAACGAACAACGCAACGAATACGCCTCACTACTTGCTTTACCTAGTGGGGCTTTTCGATGGGAGTGAACTGGGCTACGGGGCTTATGAGATGGCGGCCCTACGTTGCATCATCAGGGAAAGCCTTTCCGCTAAATCACCTGCATCCTTTTAGATTCGCATTGCGCTTGCCCGCAGCGCCAGGCTCGAGTGAGATCGATGTTGACATCGAAATAGGATTCTCCATGCACACCTTTACGCGTGGGCGCCGTGCCGGAGACTCGTCGGAATCGACCTACGCGGACGCGCGCGAGTGTCGCGTCTTCGACGAGGAGCGTTATGCGCTCTCGTACAGACTTCCCGAGATTGTCAAGAATCTCTGGGCACGCAAGTGTTACCACGCGCGAAATCAGAACTATCTCAGCCTGGATGGAATATCGACTGCCGAGAGACCATGCGACTACCGCGTCTTCTTCGTATTGCGACGTTTGAAAAGAGATGGGGCTTCCCCACGGCCCTGCGTAAGACTGATTGTCCAGAGCGCCTACGCTACCCGTCCCAGTAACCAGGGAAAGGAAAGACCAATCCGCTTTCGCGTGCTCCTGCATCGAGTTCTAGGGTTAGGCGTCGGCTCAAAAAAGCGAAGGCCCCGCACGAATGCGGGGCCCCGTAGCCCGGATCTCTTGGATATCCCACTCCTGGTGAGGACCCCGGAGGGCGGATGAACGCCGAGGCGGGCGGTGCGTTCAGAACGAACGATACGTCTAACGCCGAAACACCGCAATGCCGATTTTTCTCAGCTGTATGTAGGACTTACCTCTGCAAGTCCCGCTTCCCCGGCAACGCCCACAGCAATCCCCGCGTGATGACCGAAGGAAATACCGTGAGGTGATCTTCGTCGGGGATGGTCGTCATCTGGATATGCAAACCGGGATACCGCTTCGCCTTGAGTTCATCCATGAAACGCCGCGCGTTGCGCACCATGTCGACGCTGCGGTTGTAGCGTGGATCGTGCGACGAAGGCTCGAGGGTTTCGTAAGCGCCAAGTACCATCAGCACATGGGCCGGCATGTCCTTCAGCGTCGATGTGGCCTTGCGCATGCGCGTGAACTCGACCTGCCGATCGAACTGCAGGGACGGACTGCCGAGGATGTAGTACTGGAACATGCCCGGGTCTGCGATGAGCATGTCCAGGCCGAGCAAGCCGCCGTACGAGTGACCGGTGTAGATCTTCCGGCTCATGTCGGCGCGATAGTTCGCAGCGATCAGGGGGAAGACCTGCTCCTTGATGAAGCGACGATAGAGATCGCTTTCGCCATAGACGACGGGACGCCCGGGCATATCGGACACCGCGTCTGCGGTGCCGTGTGGCGTCGGCGTGTAGTCGCGTCGCCGGCTGTACTCCGGCGTGTCGCCCACCGCATACGCCAGGCCGACGAGGATGAAGTCTTCGGTGCCGTCACCGTGGTCACCGACGCGGCGGCCGATGCTTCGGATCAAAGGGAAAGCGTAGTTGGCGTCGGTCACGAAGATGACCGGGTATCGCCGGTTCGGGTCCTTCCTGTACGACGGCGGGAGGCTGACCAGGACCTGATAATCGCGATCCGTTCCATCGGCATGCAGCGTGCGAACTTCGGTGTCGTCCAGCACGTAGGGTGGAGGCACCTGGGGATCGATCGGCTTTGAAGAGACCACTGACGGCGCGGCAGTGGCCGCGCTCATCCAGATGGCACACGCCACGAGAAGCGATCTACTACGTCGGTCCATCCCTGGTGCCTCGCGTCGGGTCAAAACCCGATTGACGCACGACGCCTGAAAAATCTCCAGCTACGCCATCAGCAGGTCTTCGTAGAACGCCCCGATAGGAAGGGTCGGATGCGCGATCTGGATTTCGAGGATCCACAACCCCGGAACGGGGACTGCGTCGAAGCCACCGAGCGCACCGGCCTTGTGCACGGCATGCGGATAGTCGCCGACCCGATGCCCCTTGGTGGCGTGGTTGAGGCGCCAGCCCATGGCCTCGGCTTCGGCACTGGCGTAGTCGTAGAGGGCGACGCCCGTCACGCCTTCGCGCCACCGAGCGGCAGTGCGGGCGAAGAGCTCACGTGACGCTTCCGAGCACGCGTGCATCGTCGCGTCGTCACCGACCACGAAGGTGTCACCGACATCGCCCTCGTGGCCATCGAAAACCGGACCCAGGTCGATGAAGAAGATGTCGTTCGCGGCGAGCACGGTATCGGGGGCGGAACGCTGACGGAACGTCTTCAGCGTGTTGGCACCGAAGCGGACGATGCTCGGGTGCCAGATGCGCTGCATGCCGGCGGCGGCCAGGCGTTCGCCGGCCAGATCGATGGCCTCCGACTCGCTCATCCCCGGCGCGACACGCGACGCGATATCGCGCAGGGCCGTCCATGACTGCTCGCGGGCACCGAGCATCTGCTCGAGGGAGAAACGCTTGCCAACATGTTCGGCGGTCGCGACGGCCATGGCTCGGTCCTGTTTGGGGTCAGGGCCCGATTATCCCTCTTCGATGCCCGCCAGTTCGAGCGCCGCGTGCCGACCGGCGGCAAGCACCTCGTCCGACGTGGCTGGATCGTTGGTGGCGCGGGCGACCTGCATGGTGCCAGCCATCAGGCCGTAGAGGGCGATGGCGCGCGACCGCGCCTGGGCCGGTGGTAGCGCCGGCCATTGCGTGGCTGCCAGTTCCAGGAACTCGTTCACTCCGACCGTGAAGGCCGCTCGCACGGCGTCCGAATGACGGGCTACTTCGGCAGCGACAGCGGACGAGGGACAACCAAGTCCGGGATTGTCCCGATGGCGAATGGAAAAGTAGCTCCGGATGAGCCCGCCGAGTCCCTCGCCACCATCGATCCAATGCCGGAGTCGCGCCACCCGGTCCTTGAGCGCCGCCGTCACTGCCTCCCGCGTCAGGTCTTCCTTGGATTCGAAGTGGTTGTAGAAGGCACCGTTGGTGAGACCCGCCGCTGCCATCAGCGATTTCACACCCTCGCCTTCGATGCCGTGTTCGCGAAAACGGAACGCGGCGGTCTCGACGATGCGCTGGCGGGTCTGGTCCTTGTGTTCCTTGTCGTAACGCATGGCTCAGTGCTCCGTGGTGGCGACATCGTCGCGAGGTGCGTCCCAACCGCCGCCGAGGGCGCGGAAGGCGGCCACGGCGGAGCGCGCGTCGTTCGCGTGGACCTGTGCGAGCAGGTCCCGCGATGCGAGCAACTGGCGATCCTCGTCGAGCACCTCGATAAGGCTGATCGCACCGCCCTTGTACGCATCCTGCGCTGCGTCGCGAGCACGGATGTGCGCATCCACTTCGTCGGTCAGCAGCGCGTGCTGGGCCTCGAGCTGGGACAGGGACACGATGGCGTTCTCCACGTCTTCCGTGGCACGCAGCATCGACGCGCGGTACTTCGCCAGCGCTTCGGCATTGGCGCCCCTGGCCTGCTGCACCTCGGCGTCCACGCGGCCGAAGTCGAAGAGACGCCAGTGCAGGCCAAGCGCACCCTGGGGCTGGAAGGCGGCGCCGGTAAGCAGGTGGCCGGCGCCCAGCGTGCTGAAGCCGAGCAAGGCGGACAAGGAGACCGACGGGTAGTACTCGGACACGGCGACACCGATCCGCGCATTGCTGGCGGCGAGCTCGCGCTCGGCGGCGATCACGTCCGGGCGGCGACGAAGCAGGGCAGCCGGGCCGCCCGCCGCATCCACGCCGGGCACGAGGTACGACTTGCCGGCGCCACCGATCTCCGCGGCGTAGGTTCCCGGTGCCGCGCCCATGAGCACGTCGAGACGATTGAGCTGTGTTTCCAGTTCGATCTTCAGCGGAGGTATCGTCGCCCGGGCCTGCAGGAGCAACGCTTCGGACTGGGCCGTCTCGCGTGCCGTGCCTACACCGTGCTCCGCGCGCAGGCGAACGAGGTCGACCAGGCCGGATTCGTTCTTGATCTGCTCTTCGGCGATGGCGATACGCTCCTGCGCACCGCGCACGCGGAAGTACGCGTCGGCCGCTTCGGCAGCCAGCGAGATGCGCACGCCGACGTGCGTGGCCTCTGCCGCCTGGTATTCCGCATCGGCGGCTTCGGCACCGCGGCGGAGGCCACCGGCAAGATCAGTCTCCCAGCTGGCACCGGCACCGATGTCCTGGATGGTCTGGTCGCGCTCGTAGCCCGGGAAGGCGCTGGCGATCGTGCCGAGCGGGCTGCGCGTGGACTGGTGCTGCCGGGCGACGCTGCCGTCGAGGCTTCCGCTCGGCATGCGATCGGCCTGTGCGTGCGCTGCCGCGGCACGCGCCTGTGCAACGCGGGCCGTGGAGGCGGCAAGGTCAAGATTTTGCGCCATCACGCGATCGACGATGGCAACCAGCTCGGGATCGTTGAAACCCTTCCACCACGCGTCCAGTGATGGAGCAGGCGCCGCGACCTGGCGCGCGGCCAGCGCGTCGGCCTCATGCCAGGTCGGGTTGGTGGCCATGTTGGGCCGGACGTAATCGGGACCGACCGTGCATCCCGCGAGACCCACGGCCAGCAAGGCGAAGAGGAATTTAGTGCGCATCGGGGGAAGGCCCTTTCGGCGGCTGCACCTTGCGCATCAACGGGACCATGATCGTCGCGATGACAAAGCACACCATGATGGAGAGGAAGGCGTCGCTGTATGTCAGCGTCTGCGCCTCACGGAAGGTCAGTTGCCAGAGCGATTGCAACGCGGCGGTGTAGTTCTCGGTATCCGCCGGGTTGGGCAGGAGGTTGTTCATCGCTTCGTTGGTCGGGTTCAGGTGCTCGGCAAGGCGGTAGAAATGCAGATTGGTACGATCGCTGAGGATCGTTGCGCATCCGGCGATGCCCATCGCGCCACCGAGGTTGCGCATAAGGTTGAACAGACCCGACGCCTGCTTCAGTTTCGAGGGCAGCAGTCCGCCCAGGGTGAGCGTGACGGTCGGCGGAATGGCCAGCTGCTGGCCCATGCCACGAAGTGCCTGCGGGAACAGCAGCTCCGTGCCGCTCCAGTCATGCGTGATCGGGGTGAACTCGAACATCGACACCGCGAACAAGGCCAGGCCGACCATCAGCAACCAGCGCAGGTCTACGCGGTTGGCCAGCATCGAGTAGATCGGGATGGTCAGGATCTGGAAGACGCCCGTGGAGAACACCGCTTTGCCGATCTGCAACGCGCTGTAGCCTTCCACGCGGCCCAGGAAGAGCGGCGTCAGGTAGATGGTCGCGAACAGGCCGATGCCGGTAACGAAGGAGAAGAAGCAGCCCAGTGCGAAGTTGCGGTCCTTGAGCGCACGAAGGTCCACCACCGGATGCTCGGCGGTGAGCCCGCGCCAGACAAAGAGCACGCCGGAGATCGCGGTGATCCATGCCGTGGTGCGGATGGTCGAATCCTGCATCCAGTTCCAGCGCGGGCCTTCCTCAAGCGTGTATTCGAGGCAGCCCAGGAAGGTCGCGATCAGCGCGATGCCCAGCCAGTCGCCCACTTTGAGCAGGGAGAAATCGGCTTCGTCGATCTTCACCAGGATCGGTACGGCAATGGTCACGAACGCACCGGGAATCAGGTTGACGAAGAACAGCCAGTGCCAGGAATAGTGGTCGGTGATCCAGCCGCCAAGCGTTGGCCCGAGCGTCGGCGCCAGCGAAGCCAGCGCGCCGATGGTCGCCGCCGCCACGACGCGGTTCTTCCCTTCGAAAAACACGAAGGCCGTGGTGAAGACCATCGGGATCATCGAGCCGCCGAGAAAGCCCTGGGCGGCGCGGAACACGATCATGCTCTGGATGTCCCAGGCCAGGCCGCAAAGCAGGCTGGTAAGCGTGAAGCCGGCCGCCGAAACGGCGAACAGCCAGCGCGTGGAAAACACGCGGCTCAGCCATCCGGAGAGCGGAATCACCACGATCTCGGCGATGAGATAGCTCGTCTGCACCCAGGCGGTGTCGTCCGCGCCGGCCGAGAGGCCGCCGCCGATATCGCGCAGGGACGCGGAAACGATCTGGATGTCCAGCAACGCGATGAACATGCCCAGGCACATGCTCGCGAAAGCGAAGACCTTCTGGCCCTGGGTGAGATGAGCGATCGGGTTCATGGCGCTTTGGTATCGATCGTCGCAGTGACGGAAAGGCCCGGGCGCAACGTACCGAGGTCGCCGTCGTTACCGTCGAGGGTGACGCGGACCGGTACGCGCTGGACGATCTTGGTGAAGTTGCCGGTGGCGTTCTCCGGCGGCAGGACGCTGAATTGCGCACCGGTGGCCGGCGCAAGGCTGGTCACGTGGCCTTTGAATGTCTTGCCCGGCAACACATCGGCGCGAACATCAACCACCTGCCCCACGCTCATGCGGGCCAGCTGGTCTTCCTTGAAGTTGGCATCGACCCAGAGGCCGTGGGCGGGCACGACGACGAGCATCTGGCTACCCGCCGCGGCATAGGTGCCGACGCGTGCGCGACGGTTGCCGATGACGCCATCGACCGGGGCACGCAGTTCCGTGTACGAGAGATTCAGCCTCGCAATGTCGGCTTCGGCGTGGGCCTGGCTCAGTGCGGCCTCGACCTGATGCTTCTGCGTGTCGATGACGTCCAGCTGTCGCTGCGCGCCCTGGACCACCGCCGAAGCGCGGTCGGTGGCTGCATGGGCCGTCTGGAAATCGGCCTGGGCACGCTGGGCGCTTTCCACCGAGACGGCCGAACGGCCGGCGAGGTCGCGGTAGCGCTGGTCGTCGAGTTTTGAGCGGTTCGCTTCGGCCTGGGCGGCCGACAGCCCGGCCTGGGCCTGCGCAATCACGCTGTGCTGTAACTGGGCCACCGCATCGAGGTTACGCAACGACGCTTCCTGCGCCGCGACGGCCGCCTCGGCTTTTTCCAGCGCTGCCTTGTAGTCGCGGTCGTCGATCTTCACCAGAAGATCGCCCTTGTGGACAGCCTGGTTGTCCGTGACGGCGATGCCCTGGATGTACCCGGGAACCTTGGAGCCGATCACGGTGATGTCGCCGCCGACATAGGCGTCATCGGTGTCCTCAATGAACCGTCCGGTCGTCCACCAATGGGCGCCGTACAGGCCGACGACCACGATGAGGCCAACGAGGCCGATGATTTTAAAGCTCTTTTTTCGTCCCACAGCTTCGGAGACAGGAGTATCGATGACGGCGGCCACGGCGGTACCTGCTGGATAGTGAAATTATGAACGTACTTTTAATGAAGATGATACGCGTAATCTCAAGAGGCCGTGCACGACTTTTTTTCAAGGCAGATGTGAAAAGGCCGCCATGCGGCGGCCTCGGTATGCCTGTGGCGGCGCTTTACAGGCGGAGCAGGCGGGCCGCCTGCTCCACCACGTCGGCGACGATCTGCGCCGCCCCCGCCTCCCGGGCCAGGGCGCCGGACTGCCCGGACCACAACGGTTGGAAGTCGCCCAGCCCGTCCGGTTCGGTGGCGGCGCGCAGAGGAGTCAGCGGACCACCGGCCAGCGGGAACGGGAGCGGGTCCGTCGACAATACTCCCAGCTCACGCATGATCCGGTTGACTACACCGCGCGCCGGTCTTCCGGTAAGCACGTTGGTCACTGCCGTGTTGTCGTCGCGTGCGGTGCGCAGCGCGTTGCGATGCGAAGTGACGCTGGTCGCCTCGTCCGCGAGCAGAAACGCCGTACCCAGCTGTACCGCCGATGCGCCAAGGCAAAGTCCGGCGGCCATGGCCCGGCCGTCGACAATGCCTCCCGCGGCAATGACCGGCACGGTCAGCGCATCCACCATCTGCGGCACGAGCGCGATGCTGCCGGGTTGGGTGGCCATGTCATCGGTAAGGAAGTTGCCGCGATGCCCCCCCGCTTCGTAGCCCTGCGCGATGACAGCATCGCAACCGCGATCCTGGAGCCAGCGACCCTCCGCCACTGTCGTCGCCGATGCAATCACGATAGCGCCGGTTGCCTTGACGCGATCCAGCAGCACGTCGTCTGGAAGGCCGAAATGAAAGCTCACCACTTCAGGACGCAGGTCCGATACGAGCGAACACATGGCGGCATCGAAGGGTGCGCGTCCGCCAGCCTTCGGCAGCGTAGCGACATCGACGCAGAACTCGGCGAAGTAAGGCGCAAGTCGGTCGAGCCAGCGCCTCGTCATGTCGTCGGTCGGCGAGACAGGTGTATGTGCGAAGAAATTCAGGTTGATCCGGGAGCCCGGCGCTGCCGCGCGGAATGTCCTCACTTCCGCGTCTATCGTGTCGAGGGAAAGGGATGCACAGGGAATGGCTCCGAGGCCACCGGCACGTGCCACCGCGATGGCGAGTGCTGACCCACCCGATCCCGCCATGGGCGCGAGTAACAGGGGGTGCTCGATGGCGAAGAGGTCGAGGGCGCGGCGATCTATCCAGGCGGTCATGGCGATTCCTGACGAACAGGCATCGACGCACGCAGGAGGGTACGTCGACGCATTGCGATGAGAAGATTCTAGCCTGCCACAATCAGACATGGGTCAAGACCGTCGGAGCAGGTGGCTTCTCTTTCGGCGCTCGCACCCCGTACGATGTATGCCTCGGGCGAATCGTCAAAGGAGCGCATTGCATGGTGAAGCCCGTGGGAGCACGTAGCCTCCACAACCAGGTCGTTCACGAACTGGGACAGCTGATCGTCAGCGGCAAGCTTGCGCCGGGCGAGGGTCTTCCGCGCGAGGATCTCCTGGCCGAACAGCTGCAGGTCAGCCGCACCGCGCTGCGCGAAGCGATGAAAGTTCTCGTGGCGAAGGGACTGATCGAATCCCGCCAGCGAACCGGTGCCCGCGTGCGCGAGGCCATTCACTGGAAGCAGCTCGATGCCGAGGTGCTGGCCTGGCGCTGCGCCTCCATGCCGACGGACAGCTTCGTCGAACAGCTGGTCGAAATGCGTGAGCTGATCGAGCCCGGTGCCGCGGCCGCAGCGGCAAAACGACGAACCGACGCACAGATCGTCGAGCTCAAGGCCGCCTACGATGCGATGGCGGCATCCGAAGACCTGGATGCCTGGGCCGAAGCGGATCTGGCCTTTCACGAGATCCTGCTGAAGGCCACCAACAACTCGCTCATGGTGTCGTTGTTTTCGGTAATCGAGACGGCGCTGGGTACGTTCTTCCTGCTCTCCGCACGCAACGCGAGCAACTTCAAGGCGGCCCTGCCGCAGCATCAGAAGGTCTATGAAGCCGTGCGTCGCGGCCAGCCCGAGGTGGCGAGGAAGGCCATGCTGGCCATGGTGGCCGAGTCACGGGCGAACATTCTCCGCCAGGCCCAGACCAAGGCCTGAGCGCGGGCCGGCGGGAAGCCCCGTGCAGCGCCATTTCACGCAAATGCTGCGCCGCAGCTTGCGGTCATATAATAATAAAATACTACAATTGACCCACGGGACAATCTTGAACGGCGAGTGATAACGGTGATGGAGGCAAGGCGACTTGCTTCCCGGGGAACCGTGCGCCGCAAATTCATCCATAGTGGGGAGTTAAGGAATGCAGCGGAAGGTACTCGCGCTGTCGGTGCGCAACGCACTGGCGGGCATGCTCGGCATCTGTTTCATCGGTGGTTTCATGCCGGTCCACGCGCAGGACGCGCCTGCCCCTTCCACCCAGGACGCCCAGCGAACGACCGACGGAAAGGCTGTCACCGACCTCAACGGCGTCTCCGTGACCGGCCAGCTCCAGTCGTTGTTCCTTTCGCAGTCGACCAAGCGCGACGCGGTGAACACGGTGGACTCGGTGTCGGCAGAAGAAGCCGGCAAGTTCCCCGATCAGAACGTGGCCGACGCGCTCCAGCGCGTGCCCGGCGTGTCGGTAAATCGTAGCGGTGGCGAATCCAATCAGATCACCGTGCGCGGTTTCGGTCCCGACTTCGTCAACGTGCTGCTCAACGGCCGCACCATGCCGACCGCGGCCAGCGACCGCGCCTTCGACTTCGACGTACTGCCTTCGGAAGTTATCCAGCAGGCCGTGGTGCAGAAGACCAGCACGCCGGACCTCGAAGAAGGCGGTATCGGCGGCACGGTCAACATCATCACGGCGCGTCCGTTCGACTTCAACGGATGGCATGCGGCAGGCAGCGCGGCAGGCGTCAACGACAGCATCAATGGCGGCTTCGCCAACAAAACGACCCCGAAAGTCTCCGGGATCATCGGCAACACGAACGCGGACCACACGTTCGGCTGGCTGGCCTCGGTCGTTTACTACAAGCGCGACCACATCGAGCAGTCCATCGACACCCTGGGCTGGCTGCAGAACCAGGACTTCTCGCGGATCAATCCGTCGTACACCAACCTGTCGCTGCCGCAGACACTGCAGGGCCAGGTGATCAATGAGACCCGCACGCGCACCTCGTTCAACGGCGCTATCGACTGGAAGCCGCTGGACGACGTGACCGTGAAGCTCGATGGCCTTTTCTCCGAGTACAAGGTGGACTCGACGTACAAGGCGTTCGGTTCCTATACGAATACCGGCATCATCCAGAACATCACGCCCGGCGCGAACGGCACCGCGCAGAATTTCGTGATGGACCAGTCCGGCGGCATGTCGAACGACTACGCGGAACAGGCCAACCCGCGTGACGCCTTCAACACGCAGTTCGGCAGCCATATCACCTGGCAGATCGATCCGTCGATGGAGCTGGACCTCGATTCCGCCGCATCCGGGGCGTGGAACAAGCAGTCGCAAGGCGGCTACTTCGTGGTGCTCGGTACGCGCAATGTCGGCGTGAATCCGACATGGACGAACAACGGGGACGACCATCTGGGCAGCTACACCGGCCTGCTTCCGTCCACCGACGTGAACGACCTGCATGCCCACGTGACCAACCAGGGCACGCAGAGCCCGAACGTCAGCGACAAGATCCTCGAAAACCAGCTGCACTTCGGCAAGAGCTTCCTTGATGGGACCTTGTCGCGCATCGACTTCGGCCTGTCCAATTCCAACCGCACCAAGACCGAAGTGACGTACAACACGCCGAACAGTTTCGGCTGCGCCGAGTACTGCGGCTACGTGGTGGATGTGCCGGCCGATGCGGTCAACGCCCAGGTGTTCCATGCGGGAAATCTCGTCAACGGTGCCTCGCCGGGATTCCCGCGCGACTGGGTAAGCTACGACGTGAACAAATTGTTCGCCTACCTGGCCACGCCCGCGGCCTATAACCAGCTGCCCAACGCGGCGGCCTTCAAGGCACAGCTCGACGCCAACGGCGGTGGCTTCACGTCGGTTCCGGATCCGAATACCTACAGCATGATCAAGGAGCGGATCAGTTCCGCTTACGGCATGGCCACGCTCGAAGGCGACGGCAGCATGCCGTGGACCCTCAACGTCGGCATGCGCTATACGAAGACGAACACCACCTCTTACGCGTACTCGGTGCCGATCGTCGGCATTGCCGTGAATCCGAACGACCCGACGAATGCGATTCCGACGTACGGCGCGTTGAGCCCGATCTCGGAGAACGGTAACTACCACGAGTGGCTGCCGTCGGCGAACTTCAAGCTCAACCTGCTCGACAACGTGGTATTCCGCGCCGCGGCATCCAAGACATTGACCCGCCCCGACCTGAGCAATCTGGCCGCCTCGGCGTCGTACAGCTTCCGCCCGCAGGACCAGACGGTTACGCGCGGCAACACACAGCTTAAGCCGTACCTGTCGAAGAACTACGATGCCGGCATCGAGTGGTACTTCAACGAGACCAGCTACACGGCGTTGAACCTGTTCCGCAAGCAGGTCAGCAATTTCAGCACCCTGATCACCACCCAGACGACCTTGCTGGGCTTCCCGTTCCTGCTGACCGAGCCGGTGAACCTCAACGAGGCCACGATCAAGGGCGCGGAGTTCACCTTCAACTACCAGTTCACCAAGCTGCCTTCGCCATTTGACGGCCTGGGCGTGGCGACCAACTACACCTACGTCACCAGCGACGCGACGATCAGCCAGGACAAGCTGGCAAATGCGGGCAAGTTCGCGGTGCCGGGCATCGGCAACTCCTACAATGCGAGCCTGTACTACCAGAAGGGCCCGGTGGAGATGCGCGTGGCATACAACTGGCGTGCGAAGTACCTCGCCTCGATCGCGGGCAACCAGAGCCAGCCGACCTCGGTGAAGGATTATGGCCAGCTCGATCTCAGCGCCAGCTACAAGCTCAACGAGCATGTCTCGCTGTTCGTGGATGCGACCAACCTGACCAACGAGAACATCTACCAGTACCAGGTGTACGACGATCGCCAGAGCTATGCCGAGGCCAATGGCCGCACCTTCTTCCTCGGTGTGCGCGCGTCGCTGTGATCCAGCTGTGCAACGACCGGTTGAGCGTGTGCCTGTTTCCGTCGGCCGGCGGAGGCATCGCACGCTTCGACTGGCTGGGTGGCGACGAGGAGGTGCCGCTGATGCGGCCCTGCCTCGGCGAGCCCGAGCGGTCCCCCGGCCGCTATGAGCCCAATCGACTTGCCTGTTACCCCCTCCTGCCGTGGAGCAATCGCATTGCCCACGGCGGCTTTTTTATGGGGGAGCGGCGCGTATCCCTGCCGCTTAATCGCGACGACGATGCCTATCCGATCCATGGCAGCGGCTGGCAAAGGCGCTGGACCGTACGCCGGCACGATGCGGAAGAGGCCCACCTCGAGCTGATCGAAGCAGCGCGCGACGCTTACTCGTACCACGCCAGCCTGCACTATCAGCTGGACGGCGCCGCGCTGAAAGTGCGCCTGAGCGTCACCAACACCGGCGACGACGCCTTACCTTTCGGACTCGGGCTGCATCCCTTTTTTCCGCTTCATGGCGGCGCCACGCTGCTGGCCCCCGCCACCGGCGTCTGGCACAACGATGGACAAGGCCCCCTTCCCACGCATCATGGCGCGGTACCGGCGCCCTGGGACTTTCGGACGGGCCTGCCGCTGCCTGCCGATGGTGTCAATCACGCTTTCTCCGGCTGGACGGGCCGCGCGGTTATCGAATGGCCACAACACGCACTGCGCCTGCATGTCGAAGCAGATGTCGATGCCTATGTACTCTATACACCGGGGGACGAAGACTTCTTCTGCTTCGAACCGGTGGACCACCCGATCAATGCCGTGCATCTTCCGGGGGGCCCGGCAGCAAACGGCATGACCCTGCTCGGCGCCGGCGAAACGCTCGAACGCCACTTCGTGTTTCGTGCAGAGGTGTTCGAGGGCTGATGGCACTCCATTAACAAAGAGGTTGAACACTTGATGCGTCACGCCAGGATCGCCCGGTTCGCCACGCTCGTTGCGGGAAGTCTCCTTCTCATGCCCGCCTTCTCCGCGACGCGGACGACGTCGGCGGCGACCGCGCCGCCGACGTACGACGCCGCACATAAGGTGTTCCGCCTCGATGCAGGTGGTGTCACCTACGCCATGGGTGTGGACCCCCAGGGCAAGCTGCAGACGCTTTACTGGGGCGCGCGGCTGGCATCCGGCGACCCGCTCGGCGCGGCGACGCCCGCGCCGGAACGTTCGTCGTTCGACCCCGCCGGCAGCCTCTCGCCGCAAGAGTATGCGGGCTGGGGCGGCGCCATGACGGCCACACCTGCACTGAAGATTCGCCTTGCCGATGGCAACCGCGACCTCGTGCTCCGCTACGACAGCTACACGATCGACCATGGCGCCCTGTCCATCGTGTTGCGCGACACCCAGGCCGGCGTCGCTGTCACGCTGCGCTACACAGCAGACGCGTCGACCGGCATCGTCGGCCGCTCCGCGCATATCCAGAACACCGGACAACAGTCGCTGGTGATCGACAGCGCCGCCTCCGCCGCCTGGAACCTGCCGCGCGGCAGCGATTATTCGCTTCGTTACCTCACCGGCACCTGGGCTGGCGAATGGCACCTGCAGACACGCGCCATCACGCCGGGCGCGACCGTGCTCGAGAGCCGTCGCGGTAGCACGGGCGACGAGAACAATCCCTGGTTCGCCATCGGGCGCGGCAACGCATGGAGCGAGACCCACGGCGATGTCTGGTTCGGCGCCCTTGCCTGGAGCGGTTCGTGGAGCATCCGCGTGGACGAGGACATCCTCGGCCAGGTGCGCGTGGTCGGGGGATACAACCCCTTCGATTTTGGTTACAAGCTGCAGCCCGGACAGGCACTCGATACACCGGTGTTCTACGCGGGCTACACGCGCGACGGCATGGGTGAGGCATCGCGCCTGCTGCATCGCTTCGAACGCGACCGCATCCTGCCGGAAGGTTCGGGCACCCCCCTGCGTCCGGTCCTTTATAACTCCTGGGAAGCCACCGAGTTCAAAGTCGATGAAGCCGGCCAGGTACGCCTTGCCGAGAAGGCTGCCGCGCTCGGCGTGGAGCGCTTCGTCATGGACGATGGTTGGTTCGGCGCGCGTAACAGCGACCGCGCCGGCCTCGGTGACTGGGTGGTCAATCGGAACAAGTTTCCGAACGGATTGAAGCCGCTCGTCGACAAAGTGCACGGGCTCGGCATGAGCTTCGGCCTGTGGGTGGAGCCGGAGATGATCAATGCGGACAGCGACCTTTACCGCGCGCATCCGGATTGGGTGCTGAATTTTCCGGGACGCGACCGCAGTGAAGGCCGGCACCAGATGGTGCTGAACCTCGCACGCGAGGACGTCAAGGCGCACGTGCTCGAGGTGCTGGATGGCCTGCTCAAGGACAACGACATCCAGTTCCTGAAGTGGGATTACAACCGCAACTGGTCCGAGCCGGGCTGGTCGCAGATGCCGCCCGACGAGCAGCAGAAGGTCTACGTCGCGTACGTCAACAATCTCTACGACATCATTCGCGAGCTGCGCAAACGCCATCCGAAGGTCGAGATCGAATCCTGCTCCGGCGGTGGTGCCCGCGTGGATCTCGGCATCATGGCGCTCACCGATGAAGTCTGGCCGTCGGACAACACCGACCCATCGGATCGCCTGTCGATCCAGGACGGCTTCAGCCAGGCCTATGCGCCAGCCACGATGATGGCCTGGGTCACCGGCTCGCCCAACTGGGTGAACAACCGGACGAGCTCGCTCGATTTCCGCTTCCTCTCATCCATGCAGGGCGGGCTGGGCATCGGCGCGAACCTGCTCGAGTGGACGCCGGCGGACGAGACGACGGCGCGCCATTACATCACCGAGTACAAGGCGATCCGCGGTACGGTGCAGAAGGGCGATCTCTATCGCCTGCTGTCACCGCAAGACCGTGCACCCTGGTCCGCGACGGAATCGGTGGCCGGCGATGGCAGCCAGGCCGTGCTGTTCGCCTTCCAACGGCAAGGCGAAGAAGCGCGACCGTTCCCGACCTTGCGCCTTCGCGGTCTCGATCCGTCGACCCGCTATCGGTATCGCAGCATCCACGGCATGGCGGCCCCGGGTACACCGGATGTCGCAAGCGGCGCGTACTGGATGGAGCACGGCATCGATGTGCTGATGAGGGGCGATCTCCAGGCGGCAGCATTCGTTTTCGAGCGCGACGGCAAGCACTAGGCTCGCGCCGAACGCCTGGCCGCATCGCGCCGCCAGGCGCCCGGGCTCTGTCAACGGAATCGCGAGAAGACGTTGGTGAAGTGACTCTGGTCGGCGAAGCCGCATTCGGCGGCGATATCGACCAGGGTCCGGTCGGCGACTTCGAGTAAGGTCTGCGCACGACGCACGCGCTGCTCCAGGCGCCAGTGGGTCGGCGACAGACCGGTACTTGCCTTGAAGGCACGAGAGAAATGGCTGCGCGACACGCTGCAGGCTTCCGCGGCGCGGTGAATCGCCGTGCCAAGGTCCAGCTCATTCGTCAGGTGGTCACAGGCGACGTGTAGCTGCCAGGCAGCGAGGCAGCCGCGGCTTGTGCGTGACATCGGCGCCGCCGGCCTCGAGGCCGTCTGTTTGAAGGCCTGCAACGCCATCGCCACGTGCTCGTACACCGGGTCATCGGCTGGCTGCTGGTCGCCGATGGAACGCCGAAGGAACGATGAGAGCGCATTTTCGATCGACACGAGTGTGGAGATCATGGACCCCGCCTTACTGGTCGTTTGCGTCAGACGGCCCCTGTATCCCGCCGACAGCAACAGACTAGGATGCAAATTAGGCAAAGGGCATCCTCATTCGGCCAGATGCCCATCCGATCGTGGGATCGGCGCTCACACTTTCGTGTCACGACCCGGTACCCATAGCAAGAATCATCCATTTGGGTATTGAACGCTGCCGCCGTGCTTCACAAATCGAAGTGCCTGAGGTGGCCATCCTTGAGCAGGGTGGGGCCGCTATCCGAGTTGGCGATCCAGAGGCCGCCGCCCTGTGCAGGGAAGATCCCGTTCAACTGGGCGGCCCGAAACGCTTCACCGGGCACGGGCCTGAAGGGCTGGAAGGACACGCCATCGAAGCGTGTCACGCCCTTGGTCCCGGTCATCCAGAGGAAGCCATCGGCGGTCTGCGCGAGGCTGGCGATATCGCCCGGCGCACCGTCCTGCTTCTGGAAGGCCGTGTGCTGGTAGCTGCCCAGCGACAGGGGCTGGGCGGCGGCGGCCGTGCCCGCGAGCAGCAGCGCGGCAAGGGCACCGAGCCATCGTGGTGCACGCACGGATGCATTCATGCCATTGACCCCCGGAACCTGCTGCGTTGACCTACCCAGGTTCCTTGCATGGGTGCCCTCGAAGCAGGGTGCCTGCTTAGGCGGCCTTTGCACAAGTAGTGCTTTTGGTTCCCCGGCGTTTGTACCGCTTTGTATACGGATCGGTGAGGGATACGTAGTGTTTCAAATAGCCGCCTTTCCGGACACGAGGGGCGTCGGGTGCCCTCCATAGACTGTGAACACGCCCCCCTATCTATGGAAGATCACAGGAGAACGATGATGTCATCCGCACACGCCCCCACCGCCCGCCGCACCTCCTTCGCCCGAGGCACGCTCGCCATCGCGCTTGGCTTCGCGATGCTCGCACCCTCGGTTTACGCACAACCGGCTGTCACCGGCACGACGAAGGTCGACGAAAGCATCCGTCCCTTCCGTGTCCATGTGCCGCAGGACCAGCTCGACGACCTTCGTCGTCGCATTGCGGAAACACGCTGGCCGGACAAGGAAGTGGTGAAAGACGAATCGCAGGGCGTGCAGCTCGCCCGCGTGCAGGCTCTGGTCAAGTACTGGGGCACCGACTACGACTGGCGCAAGGCCGAGGCGCAGCTCAATGCGTTGCCTGAGTTCGTCACCAACATCGACGGCGTCGACATCCAGTTCATCCATGTGCGCTCGAAGAACCCGCATGCCCTGCCCCTCATCCTGACGCACGGCTGGCCCGGCTCGACCTTCGAGTTCATCAAGACCATCGGCCCGCTCACCGACCCGGTGGCCTACGGTGGCCGCGCGGAAGATGCCTTCGACGTGGTTATTCCTTCGATCCCGGGCTATGGCTTCTCCGGCAAGCCCACGGAACTTGGCTGGAACCCTGAGCGCACTGCGCGTGCCTGGGACGTATTGATGAAGCGCCTCGGCTACAAGCACTACGTGTCCCAGGGTGGCGACCACGGCTCGGTGATTTCCGATGCACTCGCACGTCAGGCACCGAAGGGACTGCTCGCGATCCACCTCAACATGCCTGCCACCATTCCCGGCAACCTGGTCAAGGGCATCAACGCCGGTGACGCTGCGCCAGCCGAACTCAAGCCGGACGAAAAAGAGGCTTACCAGTCATTGAGCACCTTCTTCGGTCGAAACGCCGCGTATGGCGCCATGATGGTCACGCGCCCACAGACGATCGGCTATTCGCTCTCGGATTCACCCTCCGGCCTCGCCGCCTGGATGTACGAGAAGTTCGGCCAGTGGAGTGACAGTAACGGCGTGGCCGAGAACGCGCTCTCCCGTGACGAGATGCTCAACGACATCACGCTGTACTGGCTGACCAACACCGGTGCGTCGTCGTCGCGCTTCTACTGGGAGAACAACAACAATAACTTCAGCTCGGTCACGCAGCGCACCAACGAGATCAAGGTGCCCGTCGCGATCACGGTCTTCCCGAAGGAGATCTACAAGGCACCGGAAAGCTGGAGCAAGGCCGCCTACCCGAGCCTTTACTACTACCACCAGGTGAGCAAGGGCGGCCATTTCGCTGCCTGGGAACAGCCGCAACTCTTCGCCGAGGAATTGCGCGCCGCGTTCAAGTCCGTTCGCTGATAAACCCTGATAGAAACGATCTCTTGTAGGAGCCGATTCATCGGCGAAATGGCGTCGCGATATCCCGCCAATGACGCCAGATCCTTTCGCCGATGAACCGGCTCCTACAACAGCGGGCCGATCCAAGGGTTTCCGATACCGTTGGCGCTTGCTCAGAAATTCCAGCGGACGCCGAGGTTCACCGCGTTACTGGTGGTGTGCGAGGCGACATCCGCGTTGTAGTACACGAACGTGCTCGCCTTCGGCGTGATGTCGAAACTCACGCCCACACCTGCCTGCCAGTGGTTCTGCACCGGTCGCGAACCCTGTACCACGAAGCTGTCCGACGGCTCGCCGGCGAAGGCGTTGTTCACCGACACCGTGTCGTTCTTCGTGTTGTGCAGGTAACGCACCAGAACGATCGGATGCAGGCGCGTCCCTTCCACGCCCAGGTCGACATCACCGATCAATCGCGCGCCCACGCCGTACTGCATGCTGCTCGCATCGCTACGCCCCACCCTCAGGTCGGCGTCACCGGCGTTCTTCTCGGTGAACGAGTCGTACTTGACCTTGGTGTAGTAAGCGCCAGCGAACGGCTCCAGATGCATGGCGTGGCCGAGATCGAAGCGGTAGCCGCCTTCCAGCGCGGCGTTGGTCGTCTTGCCGTTGTAGTGGCCGGTCGCCTGCGGATCATAGGGACCGACAACGATTCGGCGGTTGCTGTCGGCATTCTGCCAGCCATACGACGCCAGGCCCTCCACCCACCACTGTTGCTGATTGAAGTAGAGCGCGTGCAGGCCGATCGACGCCTGGTCCACATCGGTATAGTCGCCGCGGCTGTTCACCTCAGTGCGGGAGTTGGCAAAGTTGGCGTGCACACCGAGGCGAAGGTCAGGCGTTACCGGCGCATCGGCGCCGATGATCACGCCGTGGATGCGGTAATCGGTGTGGGCCGCGTCGGTGCTGCGGTCAAAATCGCTACTCGAAGTATACGGCTCGGCCCAGACCGCGGATCCTTGCTCACCCGTATCGCGCTGCAGCTTCAGCCGATAGAACAGCGTGTCCTGGTACTGACCCTGCCCGCTCAGTTCCGCATTCGCCGCCGACGCGTAGGTTTCACCGGAGAGCGAATCGAACGCCTTGATGGCCTGGTCGGCACGTAATCCGCGCGCGTAACCCAGCAAGGTCGGCAACGGGTTACCGCCCGAGGTAGCAATCTGCTGTAGCGCCGCCGCCACGCTCTGCTGGTTTCCGTTGAGGCCGGGGAACTGGTCGAACGGCGTACCGCCGGTACCCTGGCCACTGCCGGCCTGGCTCAACGTGAGGATCAACTGGTTCCCTTGCTGCGTGACGCTCGCATCGAGGAAGGGCAGCGTGTTCTGGGTGACGCCGGCGTAGGCGCCGGTGATGCCGCCGCTCGCATTGACGACCGTGTAGCTGGTGGTCGGCCCGTACGTGCCCGCCGAAGGCGTGGACACCAGCTGGCCACCGAGGGTCGCGCCGCCGTTGACGTTGATGCTGTCGCTGGTGCCGCCGCTGTTGCTGCGTATCTCCGTGGTCGAGCCCGCACCGAGGGTCAGTCCGCCGACGGTCAGCACCGAGCCGGGCGTTCCCGTACCCGCCGCCGCACCTGTCGCACCGTTGACGCCGCTCGGCGCCACCGTGCCGTTCACCGTGACCGGACCGGTAATCGTGCCGCTACCGACCAGGCCGCCACCCGTGTTGATGGTTGCCGGTCCACCAAGATTGCCGTTCACCACCAACGTGCCGCCGATGGTGCTGCCACCGGCGAAGGTCACCGATGTTCCACTGTCCACCGACAACGTACCCGCACCGACCGTGAGATTGGTGATGTCGTTGAACGAGCCGCCCGGCAGGGTGGCTTCACCCGTGCCCGTGATGTTGAGCGTGGAACCCGGCGCCGTACCGTTGACCGTGCCCGTCACACCTGGCAAATCCCCGTAACCGATATTGATGCTGCTGCCGCCGCCGAGATTCACCGTGCCGCCGATCGGTCCGGCCACGGTCACCGCGTTGCCGCTGCCGTCGAGGTTCAGGGTGCCGCTTGCGCCCACCGAGATGCCACCGGTGTAGGGGTTGCTTGCATTGAGGATGCCGCCGTTGACCGTCAGGTCGCCGCTGAAACCAGCGAGTGCCCCCCCCAGGTTAAGTGTGCCCGTGCCTTCCTTATCGAGACCGCCGGTGCCGCTGAGGCTTCCATTGAGGGTGAGATCGTCGGGACCTTGCACGGTGACGCCGTTGCTGCCAACGGTGACGTTGTTACCGAGCGTTACCGCCGCGCCGGCCTGCAACGCGGCGCCGTTGATGGCGAGGTCACCGGTACCCAGTGCCGCGTTGCTGCCGACGACCAACGTGCCACCGTTGACGGTAGCGCCGCCGGTGAAGGTATTGCTGCCGTTCAACGTGAGCGTGTCGGCCCCGTTCTTTACCAGGCCACTGGCGCCGGAGATGACGCCATCCAGCGTGAGGTTGTTGCTTCCCGGAAGGGTCAACGTTGCGTTGAGGGCGATGTCGTTCGCGAGTGTGGTGGCCACCGTCGCATCCAAGGAAGCCGCGCCGTCCACCGCGAGTGCACCCGTGCCGAGCGCCGCATTGTTGCCGACACTCAGGCCGCCGGCATTTAAGGTCACCCCGCCGCTGAAGGTGCTTGCGCCGCCCAGTGCCAGCGTGCCGACACCATCCTTCACCAGGCCACCGGTGCCGCCGATGCTGCCGTCGAACGCCGTATTCGCCGCGCCACCCAGCGTGAGGTTATTGCCACCGAGCGCGATCGTGCTGCCGGTGACGCCTGCCAGCGTACCGATGGTCTGGTTGCCGCCCGCCGAGATATCGAATGTGCCGGTGCCGGTCAGGTTCACCGGGCCCGTCGAAGCCAGGCTGCCGCCGGCACCGATCGCCAGCGTACCGCCGTTGATGTTGGTACCACCGGTGTACGTATCCGCTGCGGTGAGGGTCAGCGTGGCCGCGCCGTTCTTGGTCAGGCTGCCCGCACCGGTGATCGTGCCGCCGAGCGTCAGGTCGTTACTACCCAGCACGGTCAAACCCGCGTTCAGTGCGACGGTGTTGGCCAGCGTGATCGCGCTGGTGGTGTCGAGGGTCGAGGTGCCGCCGACCGTCAGGCCACCCGTGCCCAGCGCCGCGTTGTTGCCGACGGTCAGGCCGCCCGCATTGAGTGTGACGCCGCCGCTGAAAGTGTTCGCACCACCAAGCGTCTGCGTGCCCGGGCCGTTCTTCACCAGGGAGCCGGTACCGGCAAGGATGCCGTCGAAGTTCGCGTTGCCGACACCGCCGAGGGTCAGTGCATTCGCGCCCAGCGTCACTGTGCTGCCGGCGACGCCGTTCAGTGCGCCGATGGACTGGTTACCGCCGGCCGAGATGTCGAAACCGGTACCGGCCGCCGTCAGGTTCACCGCGCCCGTAGAAACGAGGCTGCCGCCCGCGCCGATTGCCAGCGTTCCTACATTGATGGTGGTGCCGCCGGTGTAGGTATTCGTGCCGGTCAGCGTTTCCGTGCCGGTGCCCACCTTGATCAGGCCACCCGTGCCGGCGATGGATCCGCCGAAGGTGCCGTCCGTCGGACCGCCGACGATCAGCGAGTTGCCGCCGAGATTCACCGCGCCATTGCCAGTGAGCGTGCCGAACGTCTGCGTGCCGTTGCCGGCCGACAGATCGAACGTCGCGCCTGCTACGACGTTCACGACGCCATTGGCATACAGGCTCGCGCCTGCGCCAAGGGCCAGCGTGCCCGCGTTGATGCTCGTCCCACCGGTGTAGGTATTCGCGCCGTTCAAGGTCAGCGTGGCCAGGCCCTCCTTGGTCAGGCCGCCGGCGCCGGAAAGGTTACCGTTCAACGTCAGGTCGTTCGTGCCGACCACCGTCAGGCCGGCGTTGAGCACGATGTTGTTCGCCAGGGAGATCGCGCTGGCGGAGTCCAGCGTCGATGCGCCACCTACCGTCAGGGCGCCCGTGCCGAGCGCCGCGTTATTGCCGACGATCAGGCCGCCCGCATTCAGCGTGACGCCGCCGGTGAAGCTATTCGCGCCACCGAGCGTCTGTACGCCGGTGCCATTTTTCACCAGTCCGCCACTGCCACCGATCGACCCGTTGAAGGTGGCGTCCGTAGCGCCACCCAGCGAGAGCACGTTGCCACCCAGTGCGACCGCACTACCGGCGACACCCGCCAGCGAGCCGATGGTCTGGTTGCCGCCTGCCGATATATCCAGCGTGCCCGTACCGGTGAAGTTCACTGCGCCCGTCGATGCCAGGCTACCGCCGGCGCCTATCGCCAGCGTGCCGCTGTTGATCGTCGTGCCACCGGTGTACGTGTTCGCACCGGTCAACGTGACGGTCGCGGCGCCGTCCTTGGTCAGGCCGCCCGCGCCCGATATCGCGCCGCCGAGGGTCAGCGCGTTGGTGCCGAGCAGGTCGAGGTCGGTACCGCCCGTGAGGCTGATGGTGTTCGCGATCGTGAGCGCTGCGTTGGTATCCAGCGTGGCGTTGCCGCCGACGGTCAGCGCACCCGTGCCCAGCGCGCCGTTGTTGCCGAGCAACAGGCCGCCGGCATTGAGGGTCACACCGCCGGTGAAGAGGTTCGCGCCGCCGAGTTCCTGGACGCCGGCGCCATTCTTTACCAGGCCACCGGTTCCAGCGATCACGCCATCGTAGTTTCCGTTACCGACCCCACCGAGCGTCAGCGTGTTAGCACCGAGCGTCACGGTGCTTCCGCTCACGCCGTTCAACACACCGATCGCCTGGTTACCGCCCGCCGAGATATCGAAGCCGGTACCCACAGCCGCGACGTTGACCGCACCGTTGGCGGCAAGGCTGCCGCCGGCGCCGATCGCCAGCGTGCCCGCGCTGATCACGGTGCCACCGGTAAACGTGTTGCTGCCGGTGAGGGTTTCCGTGCCGGCACCTTCCTTGATCAGTCCACCCGTCCCGGCGATCGAGCCGCTGAAGAGGCCGTTGGTGGGACCACCGATGGTGAGCGTGTTCGCACCAAGGTTGACGGTGCCGCCGCCGCTGAGGGTGCCGAAGGTTTGCGCGCCATTACCCGCGGAGAGGTCGAAGGTCGCACCTGCCAGCAGATTCACGACGCCGCTATTGGTGAGGCTGCCGCCCGCGCCCAACGCCAGTGTGCCGGCGTTGATATTGGTGCCGCCGGTAAAGGTATTTACGCCATTCAACGTCAGCGTCGCCGCGCCGTCCTTGGTCAGGCTGCCCGTGCCGGCAATGTTGCCGTTGAGGATCATCGCGTTGCTGCCCAGCACAGTCAGGCCCGCGTTGAGTGCGATGGCGTTCGCCAATGTGACGGGGCCGCTGGCGTCGAGCGTCGCCGCACCGTTGACCGTCAGGGCACCCGTGCCGAACGCGGCATTGTTGCCGGCGACCAACCCGCCAGCATTGATCGAAAGGCCGCCGCTGAAGGTGCTCGCGCCGCCGAACGTCTGCACACCCGCGCCAGTTTTCACTAGCGCGCCGTTGCCGCTGATGGCACCCGCGAACGTCTGGTTGGTGGCGTCGCCGAAGTTCAGGGTGTTGCCACCCAGCGAGATGGTGCTACCCGCGACGCCGGAGAGCGCGCCGATGGTCTGCGTGCCGGCGGCGGAGATATCCAGTCCGGCGCCCGCACCGGCCAGCGTCACCGAGCCGCTCGCGGCCAGGCTTCCGCCGGCGCCGAGCGCCAGCGAGCCAGCGTTAATGGTCGTGCCGCCGGTGAACGTGTTGGCACCGGACAGCGTGAGTGTCTCGGTGCCGTTCTTGGTCAGGCTACCCGCGCCCGTGAGGGCACCGGCAAGAGTCAGCGCATGGCTGCCCAGCTCGGTGAGGTTCGCGCCCGCCGCGAGTGAGATATTGTTGGCCACGCTGAGCACCGCACCGGTGTCCAGCGAGGCGCTGCCGCCCACATTCAGCGCACCCGTACCCAGCGCGTTGTTGTTGCCGAGCAGCAGGCCGCCACCGTTGAGGTTCACGCCGCCGCTGAAGGTGTTGGCGCCGTTCAACGAAAGCAACGAGGGGCCATTCTTAGTGAGGCTTCCGGTGCCGGATACGACACCACCCAGGGCGACGTCCTGGCTCCCCAGCAGGTTGAGCGAACCGCCGCTGAGGATGACGCCGTTACCCAGGCTGACCGCCGCGCTGCTGTCGAGCGTCACCGCGCCGCCCACGGTCAGCGCACCGGTGCCGAGGGCACCGCTGTTACCGAGCAGGAGGCCACCGCCGTTCGCGGTCAGACCGCCCGTAAACGTGTTCGCGCCATTCAACGTCAGCAGTGAGGCACCGTTCTTGGTGATGCTGCCGGTCCCTGCGATCGCGCCGCCGAGGGTAAGGTCTTGCGTGCCCGGCAAGGTCAATGCGCTGCCCGCATTGAGATTCACGCTGTTGGCGAGATTAAGGGCGGCCGTGCCGTCCAACGTCACCGCGCCGCCGACATTCAACGCACCGGTTCCGAGTGCATTCGCATTGCCGAGAAGCAATCCGCCCGCGTTGACCGTCGTGCCACCGGTGAAGGTATTTGCGCCGTTCAACGTGAGTACCGACGCGCCGTTCTTGGTCAGGCTGCCCGTGCCCGACACCACACCGCTGAGCGCCACGTTCTGGCTGCCGAGCAGGTTCAGCGCGCCACCGGCGAGGTTGACGTTGTTGCCGAGGCTGAGGGCCGTCGTGCTGTCGAGGGTACCCGGGCCGCTCACGGTGAGCGTACCGGTACCGAGCGCACCCGCATTGGCGAGCAACAGGCCACCCTGGTTGAGATTCACGCCGCCGCTGAAGGTATTCGCACCGCCAAGCGTCTGTGTACCGGCGCCTGTCTTCGTGATGGCGCCTGTGCCGGAGATGATGCCGGCAAAGGTCTGGTTGGTTGCGTCGCCGAACGTCAGCGTGTTCGCACCCAGGGAGATCGTCGTGCCTGCCACACCGGACAAGGCGCCGATGGCCTGGTTGCCGGCTGCCGAAATATCGAACCCTGCGCCCGGTGCGCTGAGGGTGACCGCGCCGGTCGCCGCCAGTTGACCACCCGCTCCCAGCCGCACGGTGCCCGCGGCGATGTTGAGGCCGCCGGTAAACGTGTTGGCACCGCTAAGGGTCAACGTGGAGGTACCCGACTTGATCAGGCCACCCGTGCCCGCGAGTACGCCGCCGAAGGTCAGTGGCTGACCGCCGAGGACGTTCAACGACGCGCCAGCGCCGAGGTTCATGTTGTTGGCGAGGTTGAGCGCCGTCGTACCATCCAGCGTGACCGCACCATTGACACTCAGGGCACCGCTGCCGAGTGCGCCGCTGTTGCCCAGAAGCAGGTCGCCCGCGTTCGCCGTCACGCCGCCGGTGAACGTGTTTGCACCGTTCAAGGTGAGCAGGGTCGCGCCGTTCTTCACCAGGTTGCCTTGCCCGGAGAGGATGCCGTTGAAGACCAGCGGCTGGCCGCCGAGGAGGTTCAGCGAACCGGTGCTGCCGAGGTTGACGTTGTTGGCGAGCGACAACGGCGCGGTGCCATCGAGTGTGACCGAGCCGCCGACGCTGAGCGCACCGCTACCGATTGCGTTCGCGTTGCCGAGCAGCAAACCACCGCCGTTCAAGGCAACACCGCCCGTGAAGCTGCTGTTGCCGGTGAGCGTCTGTATGCCGGCCCCCACCTTGACCAGCCCCCCGGTGCCAGCGATCGCTCCTGAGTAACTCGTGTTGCCGATCCCACCGAGGGTCAGCGACTTGGCTCCGAGGTTCGTCGTACCCGAACCCGCCAGCGAACCGATGGATTGGTTGGCCGCCGCCGCAGAGATATCGAGGCTGGTACCCGCACCGAGCGACATGGCCTGCGTCGCCGACAACACGCCGCCCGCGCTGACGGCGAGGGAACCGCCCGTGAGGGAGAAGCCGCCGGTCATGCTGTCGACGCCGCCGAGCGTCAGTGTGCTCGCGCCCTGCTTCACCAGCGTGCCGGCGCCCGAGAGCGCGCCGTTCAATGTCATCGCCTGGTTGCCGAGGAGGTTGAGCGTTCCTCCGCCATTAACGACGACGTTGTTGGCGAGATTGAACGCACCCGTGGTGTCGAGCGTGGCGTTGCCGCCGACGGTCAGGGCACCCGTACCCAACGCACCCGCGTTACCTAGCAACAGGCCGCCGGCATTCAGATTCACGCCGCCAGTAAACAGGTTCGCACCGCCCAGGGTGACGACCGCGGTATCGGTGACCGTCAGGCCACCCGCACCGGAGATCACGCCGCCGAGCCCGAATGCGTTGGTACCAGCAAGCTCGAGGTGACCCGACGTGAGATTGATGGCATTCGCCAGCGACAGACCTGCTGTCGATGCGGCGATGGCGCCGCCCTTGGCCGTCATCGGCTGGCTGCCGAAGACGCCCGCGTTATCGAAGTTGACCAGGCCGTCATTGATCGTGGCGTCATCCGTAACAGCCGCACCCTGAAGATTCCACGTACCGCTGTTCACCACCAGGTGCTGGAAGTGGAGGTAGTTCGCGGCGTTGATCGTGGAGACGGCACCGCCGGTACCTGCGCCTGTACCGGTCGCGGAGTTCTGCAGAACGAGGAGATTGTTCGTGCCGAGCCCGCCGTCCACGATGCCCGCGCCCGCAAGACTGATGTTGAGCGTGAGGATGACAGCGTTGAGGCTGATGCCGTTATTCACAACGCTCGACCCGCTGACCGCGGTGAACGTGTTGCCTGTGGACGTGTCGCCCATGTAGAGGCTGCCATTGATGGTGCCGGCATTGATAAACGTGTTGCCAGCTCCCGGCGTATTCGACGCACCGAAGCCAATACGACCGGTAATGCTCTTGCCCGCGGAGTTGATGAAGTTCGTCTGCCCACCGCCGTAGGTCAGGATCGTTGGTGCATCCGCGGTCGTGAACCCATTCAATCCGAGAATCTGCATCCCGAACGTTCCGTCGTTCGTGATGTTGGTGACACCGCCCGTCGCGTTCTGCACCGTCAGTGACTGGCCACCGATACTGAGAAGGGAAAGGACGTTGACCAGGCCGTTGATGTTGCCGCCAGCAAGGTTGTGCACGTTGATCGTGTTGCCGCCGACCGTGTTGTTACCGAGCACCGCACCTGATGCGGCCAGACTCAGACCGCCGTTGAGCGCCGGGTCGATCGTGCCCGAGTTGTCGAGGGTGATGCCATTGCCGGAGAGGGTGAGCGCGCTGCCGCCGAGCAAGGGCGGCACGCTGACCACCGCGCCGGTGTCAATGGTCATCGTGACTGCGTTCGTCGAGCTAGCAACGTTGTTGGTATTCGATCCCGTGGCGCAGGTGATGGTCACACCGGCCGTGGTACATGCGGCGTGGGCGGTTCCGCTGAACAAGGGCATCGCCAGCATCGATGCCAGGGCGAGATAAATACCCCTGCTGAGTGAATTACGACGAATGCTTTCCACCTGACGCTTGTTCATACCACCCCCGGTAAGTCCGGCCCACTCCCGGATTCCGGGAATGCCGGCCGCACTTCAGCGACGACACCAGTTTCCTGGGCCGTTAAAAAATAGACGTCTGAAGGAACGACGCCGGATTGGCCTGTGCATGAGGCCGACGTGCGCGGCCAGCCTATGCGAGCGCTCTCAGGGGTGAGTGCACAAATCCGGCGAGGGGTTTTTAGCGTGTTTTCAAGGCGCCGCGAGCGCGTGCACCTTTTCCTGCGTTGTCTACAAATACGGCAGGAGACGACCATTTATTGGCGCGACGTTCCGGCGGTGATCGGAATCAAACCTGAGCAAGAACGCGCTCGCCAGCGCTTTTTCGCGCCGTGTTGACCTTTCAAGGCCCGGACGCGGCGACACCTTGACGCCATAGCGGGGATTCGATCTTTGCCGAATATCGCTGTCGATAAGCAGGTAATTGCAACCCGCATCCCCGCGAATCCCCCCGCTTTCCTGTAGGAGCCGATTCATCGGCGAAGGGTCTGGCCCTGTTGCAGGGTTGTCGCGAGCCCGTTCGCCGATGAATCGGCTCCTACAGAGAGTGTGTCGGGTATTTACTGAAGGAGTCGGTTGATCTCTTCGACATCCTTCAGTTCCGCCCCGCCGACGCTACGCTTGAGCAGCAACTTATTGAGAATGAAGTTGTGGCGAAGCGAGGTGTACTGCGTGCGGATCTCGGCAAGGATCTGAATGGCCACGACGACGTTGGTCAGGCTCTGCGTGCCGATGTCGTAGCCGGCGCGCATCGATGCCAGGGCCTTCTTCGCCGAGTCGACCGCGTCGCGCGAGTCGCTGACCTGGCCAATGCCGGCGACCACGAGGTTGAAGTAGTTGGTCGTATCGCGCGCGGTCTGGCGGCGGACGCTTTCCAGATCGCTCTGGTCCTCGTCACGCTGGTGAATGGCCTGGCGCACCTGCGACTGGGTCAGGCCACCGCTGAACAAGGGAACGGTCAGCACCAGACCAATGGTCGTGCTTCCGGGGCCGTAGTTGGAACGACCGGGAACCGTGTTGGACCACTGGCCGTTCTTGTCGTAACCCACCGCCGCGTTCAGCGTGGGTAGGTGCCCGCTGCGTGCCGCGTTTATCGAGTGCTCGTCGGCACTGACCAGATGGTTGGCGGCGATCACGGACGGATTCTGGCGCATCGCCTGGTCGACCCAGGCAGCGGCGGTGTCCGGTGTCGGCGTCTCCATGGGCAGGTCTTCGCGCAGCGTCTTCAGCGTGCCCGGCTCCTTCCCGGTCAGCTGCTGGAGCGCACGGCGTGCGTCGCGCAAGGTATTTTCCGCATCGACACGCTGGGATTTGATGAGCAGGTAATACGCGCGTGACTGCGTCAGGTCGGCTTCCGGCGCCAGCCCCTGCGCGAAGAGCGTGGTGGCCTGATCGAACGACTGCTTGTATGCGTCCTCGTAGGAGCGGGTGATCTCGACCTGATCCTGCGCGACCAGCACGTTGAAGTACGCCGTCGTCGAGCGGACGTAGAGATCCTGCAGCTCGCCTTCGTACGTGGCTTCCTGTGCTTCCTCGGTCTGCTTCGCCTGCCGCTCGCGGGCGAACTTGGAGAGATCGAGCACGGTCTGGTTGAGCGACAGCGACAGATCGCGCTCGCGACTGTGGCCGTCGCCCGTACCTGTCACCGGTACGTTCTCGTTGCTATTGTTATCCGGCCCCGAATAGCTCGGGTGAAACTGCTGCAGGCTCAGTCCGGCCGAGAGCTGGGGCAGCAGCGCAGCACGCGCCTGCGGTACTCCTTCGGCGACGACAAGGCGGCGCGCATCGGCGCTGGCCAGCACGGGGTCGTTGGCGACCGCCTCTCGATAGATGTCCATGAGGTCTTCCGCGTGAGCTACCGCGGGAAGGCCGGTCATCGTGAGCAGGCCGGCAAGAGCCGCCGACAAAAGCCTGGTTTGCATGGTTGGGGTTCCCTTGAGCACCGATTGAGCTTGGCGACCGGCAGTGCAAGTAGCGTGCCGGGGGTTCCCGAGGGAGAGGCTCCGTCGCCCGAGGCCGCCCGGACCAAGGCATTCGCCGCCTACCCGTGATGCTCCGGCGGGAACGGGAGGGTGTCCGCGGACGCCCGGCGGCGGACACTATCGGTCAGCCTTACCCGCCTTGCCCGCCTCCTCCCAGCACACGCGCACGTGGGCCTGCGCCGTGCACTGCACGCCCATATGCGTCAGCGCACCGATCGCCTCCAGGCCGATGGCCATGCGCTGGCAGTCCACCGCATCGGCTTCGTGGATGAGGTCGGCCAACAGCCCTGCAAGCCCACGTGCGTACTGAAGCCACTGGAGGGATTCGTTCATCAGGTCGTGCGCTGATGCGTCGGGATCGGCGTGGTAGCCGATGCTGCGGTCCGCGTGGTTGTCCTTGGTTCCGTGCATCACGTTTTTTCCTTTTCGTAACCACCGACCCGTCATCCAGGTGCGGCACGCCGAGTACAACGCGGCGTGCCGCGGATCTACGGATTCGCGGGTTCATTGGCTGTCCGTGACCGGACGCCGGGCGGTGTGATTGACGACGTATGTGGCGGCGTCAGCGCGTTAGTTCAGAGCACACGGGGACGTGCCGGATACAACGGCCGAGAAAAAGCTCAGAGGAACGGCTTGCGCCGCAATTCTTCAACCGTGTCTGCGAGGTTCGCAGAGCGCCCGGTAAACAATGGGGATGTCGCCTGAGGGATTCGGCGGGCGAGCGGCTACCGTATGATCGGTGTTAGCCATCATTGACTCTCGTGAAGTTGATTATGGTTAGCGCGCCAGGGGTGTTCTAGCACCCTTGGCGTGCGTCTCACCGCTTAACGCGGTGGTCGTCTGCGGGACGTTGGTACCGGCAGCGCAGGCGACGAGACGACCGTAGCAAAAACAACGGTGGGTTGTATGTAGGCGCAACTGATCGTGTTGCACGCCGCCGCCGGATAGTTGCGCGAACGAGATGCTCGCGATTCTCCGTGCTCAGAAATGACTGAGCCCAGGGCCGAAGCACCTGGGCTCTACGCGGGAAGATTCGGAAGGGATGTCATCCCCTTCTTCCCGGCCTGGTTGCCACCTCAAGAGGTCTGACCTAGGTCTTCGAGGGTCCGTGTGTTTTGGACCAATGTAAGTCTAGTACAAGAGTCTGTCGGCCGCTAAGCGCTATCGGGGACGTCCCGCTGCGATCCACCGAACCGTCGCCTCTTCGGACAGGCGATATCGTGCATTGTTATAAGGCTGCAGCGAGTTCAACCTTTCGCTTAGCATTTTGACGAACTGCGCTTCGTCTTCGGCATTCAAGCCTTGCGCCTTTACCGCGTCGCCGAACGACTGGCCGTCGGCAACGATCCGACCGACGGCAGAGGTCAGTGCATCCCGGAAACGAATCACCAGGGGATTGGGCGCACCCGTTGACTGGATCACGGCCTTATATCGCAAAATCGACCGTTCGTACGTCCACACGAACAAGTCGATCGCGGCACTCACGTCGTTGAACTCGTACACGCCCATCATGGCTAGTGCATAGTCACTGCGATCGACATCCATGAAAGCCAACGGTGCGCAGTTGTACAGCGTCAACGGGATGTTCGCCGAGATGCGGCTCGTCCTCTTGTTGCCGTCGACGAAGGGCTGCAGGTAAGCGATCTGTACCCAAAGGAAGAAGGCGGCCTCCACGGGATTGGGTATGTCGCGCGCCTTGTCGACGATCTTGACGAGTAACTCTTCGACGAGTTGGGCGATCTGTAGTGGGACAAAGGTCGTGCCCGCGATGTACACGGGTGTTTCGCGGATGGCTCCCAGCTGATCGTCGTCCAGCAGCTCGCCCATCAGAAGCGTATGGATATTCCGCACCGTGCTGACTACCAAGCCACGAAGCGGAGCTTCGGCAACGAGGTACTCGATGGCACGCTTGTGGTTGAGCAACATCAGCGTGTCTGTGTCGCTGCCCTCTGATCCCTGCTGGAAAAGATGCTTGGTATCCAGCAAGGAATAGGTGTTGCCTTCGAGCTTCGACGATGACCAGGAGAGCTCTACAAGCAGTTGCTCGAGCACCTTCCTCGCATAGGTGCCCGCGGGTTGCTGATCGGGCAGGCGACCACGGGCCAGAAGATCTTCCACGATGACCTTGGGCAACAGAGCGTCGACACCCGGCCTATAGTCATCGAGGAGTTCACGGCGGTACGCAATGGGCTGCCGGGTGTGCAGAGGTGCCTCTAGCTTCTGCAAGAGCGCGACCGACTCCGGGGACCAGGGAATGGCCCTCGTCTGCCAGCGGCTCGCAGACGTTCGCGCGGCTTCGCCGCCCGCTGTTCCCGTAACCGTGCCGTTTGCCAGGGAGTAACGTGTCGCGCGGCCCTTACCCAGAACGATGACATCGCCGCTTTGGGTCAACTGAGCCAGGAGGCGCCTTGCCGTGGACGCTGAGATACCAGTCTGTTCGGCCAATTCCGATACGGCTATCGCTGCCAGCCCCGCCCTGGCGAGATGACTCATTACCCCGAGAACCTCGTTCTTAAGGATGTCGTTTAGGGCGGTCACGGGGACAGACTCCTTTGGCAGTCTTTCAAATCTAGTCAAACTGACGCGATTATAAGCAAATCGCGTCAAAATGGCGCGATAGTTAGGCTATTCGCGTCAATTTGACTAGATAATGACGAATCGCGTCAGTTCGATGCGATTTTCTTGGTCGCCGGGCTGCTCCGGTCTACCTGTCGCCACTGAACTTTGCCGTGCCAGGCACATCTGATTAGCTGTTGTGGGCCTCGCGCGTCCGAGAGTCCACAAGGGGAGCAGCGTTGCCAGGGGGAAACCGGCCAGTGAGACACGAGGGGAATACATCTGCTGACCCACTCGGGTCGGCCCGGCGAATCGCGGCGATGGTCGTGGCGATCAGCTGCCATCTCGGGCTATTGATGGTTCTCTTGCGGCCCGCGTGCCCGCGCGCGAACACGACTCCCCCGATAGACAATCACGACACGGCACTTCAACTTCGATTGATCGCCGTGCCATCAACTACACCTATGCCATCCGCGCCACCGACAGCCAGGGTAGAACCTGCATCGCCAAGGGTCCGACGTCCTCAGCGCATCGCTGCGCAGCTGGAGGCACCTTCCTCTTACGTATCATCCCCACCTGTAGCAACGGCTGGACTTGCCGCGACCGCGGCGCCCGATAGCGACGCGAACATTCACACCTCCGTGGGAGATGGCGGCTTTCAGCAGCGCCTGCTCAACGCGCAACACGCCCGAGATGTCAGAGGTGTTCCCGGTTCCGATGCGAATGCCGTACCCGGCATCCAACTTACCGACCCGCAAGACCAGGGCGTCGGCGCCGTCATGCGCAGCACGCAGCGGTTGTTTGGCATCACGGATCGCCACTGCATCGATGTCGAAGTGTGGCAGAGCCTCAGCCCGGATGAATTGATCGCGCGGCATCTCACGCCTGCCGACATACGAAGACAGAGCGATAGATACCGTTGTAATCGGCCCTTAGGATTAAATTTCTAAGTCCTGTGGCGAACGGGCTCAAGCCACCTCGGTCATCGCCTCGCCCAACGGTATCCAGGTGACCGGGCCATCGCCGACCTGGATCCGCAAGGCCAGTTGGTCGGCGACCTGGACCACCTCGGCTCTCGGTGCCTTTGCCGCAACGACTGGATCGCGGTTCCCGCTCGTTGCGAGCGCGGCCATGGCCTGCGGCGCCGCCGTCCGCACCAGGGTGACCAACGCAGCTGTCTCACACCGTACCAGTGCCTGCTGGCACAAGGCGAACAAGGCAGCCTGGTCCTCGTCCTCCGGCATCGCCAGGGAGGTGGGCCGAGGCAAGCGCGCCATCAGCCGATGGAACCGCTGACGCGAAGCCACCTCACTGCGCCCGGCCAGGGCGCCCAGTTCGGCATGACTGACATCGAAAACCTCATGCAACAACCACGCGGCGACGTCGTCGGCCGGCAGGTGATGGATGAGGCTGAGCAAGGCTTCGTCGACGCGCTGGGCCTGCGCTGCCAGATGCTCTGGCTGATCGCCGTCGCTCTCGGCCGTCCACTCGCCGGCAAGCTGTCCAAGGATGGCCTGGTAGCGACCCTGGCGGCGCAGTTGATCGATGCACAGGTTACGCAGCACCGTGACGAGCCAGGCTTCCTGGCTGGCTTCCGAAGCAGGCAACGGGCCATCCGTCGTACGCAGATACGCATCGTGCAGCAGATCTTCGGCGGCGCCTGTATCGCCCAGCCAGTGTCTGGCCAAACCCATCAAGCGTCGGCGAAGCGCGGCGTCTGTGGCGAGAGGATGGTCATGCACGGGAGATGTCACGTTCGTGGCCGCTCGTTCGTTTATGGGATGAACCTACCACAATGGAGCGATTTCCCATGTTTGCGAATGAGACGGACAACACCTCCCAGCCGCCGCAGAACAGCGCGTTCCTGGAAGAGAAAACCTTCCGCGCCCGGACCGTAATGGTCTTCGGCACAGTCACCGACACGATGGCCTCGGAGACCGTACGCCGCCTGCTTGCGCTCGATGCCGAATCGAACGCGCCCATCGACATGATCGTCTCATCGCCTGGCGGCCATCTCGAGTCGGGCGACGTGATCCACGACGCGGTGCGTTTCATCTCCTCGCCGGTCAACATGATCGGCACCGGCTGGGTGGGAAGCGCCGCCAACCATCTCTATCTGGGCGCGCCGCGCGAACGCCGCTTCTGCCTGCCGCAGACGCGCTTCCTGATCCATCAACCCAGCGGCGGCGCCGGTGGACCGGCCAGTGACATCGCCATCCAGGCAAAGGAGATCCTGAAGGCGCGCGAGCGCATCGCCATGGTCATCGCGCGAGAGAGCGGGCAACCCATCGAGCGGGTGCGTGAGGATATCGAGCGCGACAAGTGGATGTCCGCCGAGGAAGCCGTCGAGTACGGCCTGGTGTCACGCATCATCGTGCGGCGCGATGAACTGTCTCAGACGCCTTCGATCATGAAGACCCGATAGTCGGCACCCTTGAGCCGGTGCTCTTTCGCTTCGCTGTACAACGGGCTGTTGTACCAGGCGAGGGCTTCGTCCTTGCTGGGAAAGCTGAGGATCACCGAACCTTCGATGGGACTACCTTCCAACGTCTGGATGTCCCCGTAGAAGGCCAGTGGCGTCAGGGGATGACCTTCACCCGCATGGTGGGCTTTCTCGGCGTAGATCGCCATTTCCTTAGGATCTGTGGTGCGTTCACGGGTAAAGACGACGTAGGTTGTCATGACTCGATTCCTGAAAAACCGTTGGATGGATAGCTGGCCGTGCACCTCGCACGGCCAGCCGGAATAGCCTTACCAGGGAAGCGTCTTGCCGAGATAGGTGAAACTTCCCGTGGGGCCTTCCGCACCGATCAGTGCCATGCCGACGCTGCTCTTCGCGCCGGTCGGCACGTCGATCTCGCCGTGTCCACCGTTCATGTCGGTCTGCACGTAGCCCGGATGAATGGCGTTGACCTTGATCGGCGTGTCACGCAGTTCATAGGCCAGATGCACGGTCCACGAGTTGATCGCGCTTTTGGAAGCGTCGTAAGCCGGCAGCTTGAAGTTGTAGATCGGCGAATTCGGATCGACATGCAGGGTGATCGAGCCCAGCTGGCTCGACACGTTCACGATGCGCGCCGCCGGTGCTGCCTTCAGCAAGGGAAGGAAGGCCTGCGTCACTTCGACCACGGCGAACAGGTTGGTGTCGAAGGTTTCGCGCCAGGCGGCCAGCGTCTGTTCCGACGGCGTCTTGCCCATGTCGTCGACGAGGATGCCGGCGTTGTTCACCAGGATATCGAGTTTGCCGAAACGCGAGGTCACGTCGGCGACTGCCTTCGCGATGCTGTCGCCGCTGGTGACGTCGAGCACGACCGACTCGACGGGCAGACCCTCGGCCTTGAGCTTGTCCGCCGCTGCCTTGGCGCGACCGGCGTCACGGCCCGCGAGAAGCGTGGTCACACCGGCCTCGGCCAGCTGACGAGCCGTTTCCAGACCGATGCCGCGCGTGGCGCCTGTAACGAGAGCAACTTTCTGTGTAGCGTTCATGGCGTGTCCCTATCGAGAAATGGCGATACAGCCCGGAATGGCCGGGCGCTGGGTATCGACATAGGGATGCCTTAGCTGGAGATAAAGGGGGTGGTCGACTGGCAGCGCAACGCGATGGACGTTACGCTCGGCCAGAATCGGAGTCAAAGTCCAGATGAGTCAGACCTTGCTCGCCCTGCTTCTGCTCGCCAGCCCGGACACGGCGGTGGTGGATTGCGGTGCTGCTGCGCATAAGGCAGAGATCGCACAGACCATGCTGAGTGTGAGGCGAACCGTGCCTGTCGAAGCCACGGTGGGCGAGTTCCCCACAAAGGAAGGAACGCATGAATGCGTTCGGGTGACGTTTTCGCTGACCCCTTGGGGAACGATGTATCGGCTTCGTTTTGTCGAGACATCGGGCAACGCCCCCTTCGAACTGGCGGCGAGGCGTGCGATCGACAGGTACGAATTCGAAGGGTCCGTTCCCGGGATCTTCGAGACGAAGACCCTCGTCCTGAATGGCATCGACAACAAGAAGCCCGCGGATTGATAACCGGATATCAGCGCATGCCTGCGCTCGATGCACGCAGTGCAACCTGTCCGGGCGCGGCGACTGACTCGGCACCGGGGCGAACCGGTGTAATGCCGGCGCGCGGCGGAAGGTTCGAGGGAAGTTGGACGTTCCACGCCAGTCCGAAGTATTCCAGCACCTGGATGAAGCGGTAACCCAGATCGATCTGGCCCGGGTACAGCCCATGACGTGCCGAGCCGGGAAACGCATGATGGTTGTTGTGCCAGCTCTCGCCCATCGTCGGGATAGCGGCAAGGGGAACGTCGTGCGCCTGGATGCCGGCATGATCGACTGTCCAGCTCTGCGGTCCACGCGTGTGGGCAAAGTAAGAGATGAACCAGTGCATGGTGGTGCAGGCCGCGACCCGGACGAAGACGCCCCAAACCACCCACGGCCAGCCACCGAAGTAATACAACACCAGCGCTAGCGGGATCTGGTGGAACTTCCATGTCCGCTCGAGAAACCGGAGGAAGGGATCGTCGGCGATGCCCGGACCGGGATCGAATCCCGGCGGATTGTCCAGAACGAGACGGCAGTGAAGATTCCACCATCCGTCCTTGAGCAGGCCATGCCGGTGGGCCAGGAAATCATGGCACGCCGGCTGACGCTGCGCCCAGTCGCGCATGTCATGGGTGCGAATGGTCCAGAGCGGGCCGCCCATGCCCACAAGCGCTCCCATCCACGCCAGCAGGCGCTCCAGCCATTTCGGGCAGGCGAAGCTTCGGTGCACGAGACGGCGATGAAAACCTACCGAATGGCCGCTGCACAGGGTGACCGCTGAGAGAATCAGGAAAACCCCCAGGGCACTCCAGCTGACGTAGAAAGGCGCGAGCACGACCGCGGCAGTGAGCATGCTTCCGTTCCACAGCGAGCGGATCGGGTCCCAACGCACGTGGCCGTGTATGGGATTGACACCGGGAGCGAGGATAAGCGAGTTGACCTTGTAGGGATCGCGTTGGGCAATGTCTTCGATCATGGCGGCGTCCGTTCTTAGGTGGCAGGAAGGTCTTTCTGAAAGCAGCGTCTACACCACGAGGATTGTCACTACGGTGACCAACGGAACCATCGGCGCCAACATCAGCGCGAACGACAAGCCGACGAGGCGCAGGTACGCCAGAACGTGGCCCACCGTCGGTCGTATCGGGACTGTCGGTGCGAATCGAGCGCGTAGTTCGTCAATCGGAAGCGTGAACACATGGCTCGACGGCGGCAGTCCGTAGAGCGACGTGCCGTGACGACCGCGCAGGAAAGCGGCGAAGGTACGTCCGGGCAGAAAGATGGCTCCCAGGCCCACCAGCGGTAGACAGAACGCCGTCGCGCCAGCATGGGGAAAGCGTCCTGCGGCAAACTCCCAGGCGGCCATCTGCATTTCACCCGCAGGAGTGAGGGGGAAACCCGTGAGTGCGTGATGTAAGTCGTGCCGGGCAAGCGCGGCGCGGCGCCAGGCGAAGTTCGGCAAGCGTACGTGCAACAGGCCGTCGCCGAGATACCAGGTCTCATCCATGATGGCGGGGTTCCAGGACGCCGCTGTAGCGAATCACTTCACCAAGAACCGGCACCGCGAAGGCGACGTGGAATCGGTAGTGGCCATCTTCGATGCGCTTGTAGGCCGTCGAGCGAGGGATCATCCACAAGGGGATACGCATGCCGCGCAGGCTTGCGCGTATCACGCGCCAGTACCACCCGCCGTCGATCACGTCGACGGCCAACGCGAGCTCGAGCGTACCGGTCTTCTCGACCCAGTGACCCTCCGGCCAGTGGCCGACGGGAAGGAAGGTCGAGCGGAGATCGTGGGTGTCATCGAAGCACCGATCCCACGACAGCGTCTTCGCGTCGTGGCGGATCGTAACGGTCAGGCGGTGCTGGCCTGCGGTATCCGGCATGCCGAGCTTGCGCGCCATATGGCGTCCGAACGCCCTGGCCAAGGCGCCCTCGCCGAAGTGCAGATCCACGGTGCCGCTTAGTTCGCTGTCCTGTGCATGCAGGACCCGGAGCAGCGGATGGAGTTCGCCGAATCCGGCGCCAAACCAGTCCGCGACCGCATGGGTGCCCTTTGTTCCAACCGCTGTGCTCATGACCGCCCCCTGTTCATGGCGATGGAAAGACTCCGTCCTATGCGCTACCATACACACTAGTTAACTAAATAGCTAATTAGTTATGAAGATTGATGCGGCCTTCGAAGCCTTGGGCTCCACCACGCGACGGAAGATCCTTGCCTATCTGTCCGAGGCCACCCTGACGGCCGGAGAGATTGCCGACCGCTTCGACATGAGCAAGCCGGCGTTATCCAAGCACCTGAAGATTCTCGAGAACGCGGGCATGGTCCGCAGCGAGAAGAAAGGCCAGTTCGTTCATTACAGTCTGGCCGACGAGAACATGCTGGCAACCCTGCACAGCTTCCTGACCACCTTCTGTCCCGTGGGTGGACCTCTGAAGCGAGAGAGCGCGGCGATTGCCAGGAACAAGCGCAAGACCGACTGACACAAGGAAGGCTCATGCAGGAAATAGACAACGCGATCTATGACCGGGTCGCCACCACGTGGTGGGACCAGGACGGCTTCATGTCGTTATTGCGTACCTCGGTTAACCCACCGCGGTTCGCGTACTTTCGCGAGGCTTTGGTCTCGCGTCTTGGCCGGGACCCTCGAGGACTCCGTGTCCTCGACGTGGGTTGTGGCGGTGGCCTGCTGTCGGAAGAGTTCGCCGCCATGGGCTGCGACGTGACCGGCATCGATCAATCCCTGCCGACACTGGCCGCCGCTCTGCAGCATGCCGACGCATCGGGTTTACCCATCCGCTATCTCGAAGGCAGTGCCGAACAGCTGGCGTTTGAGTCGGGAACGTTCGACATCGTGTGCTGCTGCGATGTGCTCGAGCACGTGGACAACCCCGATGCCGTCATTGGCGAGATATCGCGCGTGTTGAAGCCCGGTGGGATTTTCTTCTTCGACACGATCAATCGCACGTTCAAGAGCAAGCTCGTCGCGATCAAGCTCGCGCAGGACTGGCGTCTGACCCGGCTCATTCCGCAGGATGTGCACGTGTGGGAGAAATTCATACGACCGAGTGAGCTCGTTGAGCTCCTCGATCGCCATGGCATGCCGGGGTCTGAGCTCGCCGGACTCTCGCCGGCGATGAATCCATTCACCGCCCTCGGTGCGCTGATCCGGAACAAGCTGGGAACGATGACGTTTGCGGAGCTGGGTGAGCGGGTCAAGCTCAAGCAGAGCAAGGACCTCTCCATTTCCTATATGGGCTTTGCCGTGCGCTCTGCCGCGGCGTAAACATCGGCGGGCCTTCACCCACGGTTGGCCCGCCATGCACTCATACCGAGAGCTGTTTCATCAGCACCGCTGCGGCTTCCGATGACGAGGCCGGGTTCTGGCCGGTGATCAGCAGGCCGTCGGTGACGACATACGAGCCCCAGTCCGGCCCCTTCGAGTAAATGCCACCCTTGGCCTTGAGTTCGTCCTCGACAAGGAAAGGCACGATCTCGGTGAGGCCCACGCCGGCTTCCTCCGTGTTGGTGAAGCCGGTGACCTGCTTGCCTTCGACCAGCGGCCTGCCGCTCGATGCCTTCACGTGGCGAAGCACGCCCGGCGCGTGACAGACCAGCGCGACCGGCTTGCCGGCTTCGATGAACGACTCGATCAGCGCGATGGAATGCTTGTCTTCGGCAAGATCCCACAGCGGGCCGTGACCACCCGGATAGAACACGGTGTCGAAGTCGGCCTGCGACACGCTGTCCAGCCGCACGGTATTGGCGAGCTGGGCGTTCGCCGCCGCGTCCGCTTCGAAACGACGGGTGACGTCGGTCTGAAAAGACGGCTCGTTGCTCTTCGGATCCAGCGGCGGTTGGCCGCCCTTGGGCGAGGCCAGAACGATCTCGGCGCCAGCGTCTTTGAACGTGTAATAGGGCGCGGCCAGCTCTTCGAGCCAGAAGCCCGTCTTACGACCGGTGTTGCCGAGTTCGTCGTGCGAGGTCAGAACGATGAGGACTTTCATGGTGGTTCTCCTGGGGGTGATTGTTGAAGTAGACCAGTCGTCTACAGTACAGGTAAAAAAATAAGCGCCGCTCGCCTGTCAGGGCGAAAGATTGAGGATCTGGCGCGTGGTCTTCATCGCCGTGTGGAAAGGCTCGGTGTTGCGAACGATCTTCACCATGACGCTCGCGCCGAGCCACAACTGGTACAGGCTTTGCGCGACATCTTCCGGCGCTTCGTCGACCACTAACGAGCCGTCGTCCAACCCGGCTTCGATCGCACCGGCAAGCTGCCCGATGATTCCCGAGGTGCCGCGCTTGAGCGACGCGCGCATGGCTTCGGACAGGTCCGCAACCTCCGCGCCGAGCTTCACGGCAAGACATTTGCCCTGGCAGTCCTGAAAGGATTGGTTGTTCTGCCAGGCCTGGAAGTAGTTCTCGAGCCGACGCGACATCGGGCCGCCGGCCTGGCGCAGCGTCCGGTCCATGTCGGCCAGGTAATCCTCGAAGTAGTCCTCCAGCAGCGCTTCGCCGAAGGCTTCTTTCGAACCGAAGTAGTGATAGAACGAGCCCTTCGGCACGCCGGCGGCGGTGAGAATCTCGTTGAGACCGACGGCAGAAAAGCCCTTGCCGCCCATGATCCGCTGGCCGGTGGCCAGGATCTTGTCGCGGACGTCGGACGATTCGGTGGGGGCGATAACGGGGCTCATGGGGTGAACTATAGACGCAATTAGACCGGTCGTCTACCGTAATCTCTCCCAGTCGCTGACGATGACGGAACGACCCTGGAACGGTCATTCACCAAGACAGCAATCTTCTGCAATTCTGGCCCCTCGCGTCGCTTCATAGTGCCTTTGTCATCCAACCTCCAGGGGAATTCCATGAGTGAGACCGAAGTTAACGCGCCACATGACGCCCCACGCCGCAAGTTCGTCACCTCGGCGGGCCTGACGGCCGGCGCCCTCGTCGCTGGCGGCGCATCTGTCGTCCAAGGCGCCATGGCCGCGCCTGCTCCTTCGAAGTCCGCTGCCGGAGCGCACCGGGCCGAGTCGTCGACCGTTGTCACCAAGGACGGCGTCGAGATCTTCTTTAAAGACTGGGGCCCGAAGGACGCACAGCCCATCGTGTTCCACCACGGCTGGCCGTTGTCGGCGGACGACTGGGACGCGCAGATGCTCTTTTTCGTCCAGCACGGCTATCGCGTCATCGCGCACGATCGGCGCGGACACGGCCGTTCGCAGCAGGTGAGCGATGGGCATGACATGGATCACTACGCTGCCGATGCATGGGCCGTCGTCGAGCACCTGAACCTTAAGAACGCCGTGCACATTGGCCACTCCACCGGTGGTGGCGAAGTCGCCCGCTACGTGGCCAATTACGGCCAACCGAACGGTCGCGTGGCCAAGGCCGTCCTGGTAAGCGCGGTGCCTCCGCTGATGCTGAAGACCGCGGCGAATCCGGGTGGCACACCGCTCGACGTGTTCGATGGATTCCGCAAAGCCCTGGCTGAAAATCGCGCTCAGTTTTACCTCGACGTTGCCTCCGGCCCCTTCTACGGCTTTAACCGGCCGGGTGCCAAGGTGTCCCAGGGCATTATCCAGAACTGGTGGCGTCAGGGCATGATCGGTGCCGCCAAGGCGCACTACGACGGCATCAAGGCTTTTTCCGAAACCGACCAGACGGAAGACCTCAAGAAGTTCACCGTCCCGACCTTCGTCATGCATGGCGATGACGACCAGGTGGTCCCTTACAAGGATGCCGGTGTGCTCTCAGCAAAGCTCATCAAGGGCGCGAAGCTGAAGATCTATCCGGGTTACCCGCACGGCATGCTGACCGTGCACGCCGATGAGCTTAACAACGACATTCTCGAGTTCATCAAGAGCTGACTTGCGGTGCAATTTCCGGTCGGGGCGCAACGCCCCGACCGGACGTCGGATGCCGTATCAGCCGCCCGGCCGGCAAACGAACTGGTGCTTGATCGCATCGTAAGCATCCAGATGGTTGTCGAAGATCCGCTCGCCCGCGACATAGCTCAGGCTACAGGCGAGCTTGCCGGTGCCGTTTGTCCGGATGCTTCGCTGGCGAACGAGGCCGTGGTCCGTATGCATAACGATGTCGTATTCCAGGGCCCGGTAGCCGTCCCAGGTGACTTCGACCGGCGGCGAGACGTCGAGCGTCATGTTCTTCAGGCTGGCAAACGCACGCTCACTCTTGACGACCACGTTTATCCCGGCTTCCAGCGTCACGGAGGATGAGTTTCCCTCCTTGATGGCGATCAGGTTCGCGGCGGATTGCTTGTTGACGGTCAAAACGGCCCTGCTCGTTACCATGTTCCCGGCTACCGCCCGTGACACAGGAAGCGCCGTCCAGCCTGCGGGCCACGTGAGGCTGGGTGCAGGCATGGGATCGTGGCTTGCTTCCCAGGCCAGCGTCATGACACTGGGAAGGGTCACGACCACGGTCAGCGTGACGATGCCGGCGATGCGATAGCGCGAGCCGACGAGAATGCTGATGAACGTCACGACGGCGGGTATGAGCAGGACCACGCCGGCGGCCGCGGCAAGTACGAGCGGCATGCGGGAAGGCGTCGGCAGCAATGTGGCGAACCGCCACCATGCAAGGAGCATCAGCGCCACGGTCGCCGCGATGTAGGCGAGCCACGGCATGTCTTTCCTGCCGCTGACCGTTGTCGGCGCGGTTGTCGGCGCGCCCAGCGGTGACGTTGGCGGAGGGTAAGGCGACGCCGGTGGCAGATCCGGTTGCGGCTCGTTCGTCATGTTTTCTTCCGGCATCACGGGCAGTCCAGCTGAAAGCCGTGCCGCGGCGGCTACGGGTCATCAGGGAAACAAAAAAAAGCCCTCGAAACCGAGGGCGATCTGGGTAGAGCTCTATTCGTCGCCTTTGGGGCGGTAAATCCGCCCCGGACTCTTGTTGTAGATAGGCGTGGGCCCGTTCCCATTCAAGCCGTAACTTGTCGTGAAACGGGCCGTGTGCGACCGATCAATAGTCGTACGTGACGCCGAAGCGGAAGTAGCGAGGCGTCTCGAACGCGATAGGCACGTTGTAGGTCGGCTCCGGCGCGTCCGTCGTACCGAGGTAAGGATCCGACTGGGTCTTCTTCTGCTCATTGAACAGATTGAAGACATCGATCGAGAGGCCGAGCTTGCCGTCGGCAAATGCCGGGCGATAGGCGAGCGAAGCCGAGACGACGTGCGTGATCGGATTGCGGCCCACGGCACCCGGCGGCGATGGCTCACCACCACACCAGTGGTAGGACTCAACGCCATAGCCAGCGTCGATCTGGTCGGGGCCGAAACCGCCGTAGCAATTACGCGGTGCACCGGACACGATGGCGATGTTGCCCGAGACTTGCCATTCCGGCGTAATCTCGTAGGCACCGTAGGCCTTCAGTGCGTGCGTATGGTCGTTCGCGAGCTTGCCGTTCGAATACACCATCAACGGGGCGTTATCCCACGCCTGCGTGACAGACGGGTCACTACGCGTACCTGCATCGGAATCGGTCTGGCCTTCGCTGTTGCCGTAAAGCTTCGAGTAGACGTAGCTGACGTTACCCCACCACTTGCCATCGCCCTTTTCGCGCTGCAGATGCAGCTCGAGCGCGTAGTAGTGACGCTTGAGCTGCGGGAAACCGAGCTCGTCGTTGGTGGCACGGACACTGTCGTAACCACCGGCCGCGTTCGGCGCCAGGAACGTGTTGGCACGACCCGGGTTGAACAGATAGCAACTGACGCCAGCCTGGCTCAGGTCAACGGCGGAACCGCTGGCGGTGAACAGCTGCTGCAAGCGTCCCGCCGGGTCGTCGCCCGTATCGCAATAGTCATCGATCGCGTTGCCTAGCTTGCGGTAGGTCGCCTTGGCGCCGTAGACCCAGTTCTCGCCCCATGTCTTGTCGAAGCCCGCGATGTACTCGTCCTGGTACTCGGACTTCAGGCCCTTCGCGCTAACGATGGTAGGGTCCTTCGGTTGGCCGTACTCGTTATTGGGCGAGTACGCCACACCTGGGCCGTTGACCGTATTGAGCGGCGTCAGACCGAGCGGATAGCCGTTGGACGGATCGATACCCGTGTACGAAAAGTACGTATTGGTCTGCGTGGAAGACGACGCACCGCGAAGCGCGGGAACCAGCGGCAGTGCGAGGAAGTAACGCCCCGCGTTGCCGTAGACCTTGAACGTGCTGTCGCCGAAGACATCCCAGGTACCACCCAGACGCGGCGCCCACTGCGGCTTGGTCTGGGTGATGTAGGCCGCGCCATTGCCGTTGTAGTTGGTGAACTGGTCGTTACGAATACCGAGTGACAGCTTGACGGTATCCGACACCTGCCACTGGTCCTGTACGTACTGCGCGCGCTGACGCACGCGCACCGAGGCGGCGGTCAACTGACGGTACTGGGAGACGTAGTACGGCGTACCGACCGGTGCGTCGACGGCGCCGCCGGCGATGGACCCACCGCTAGCGACCGTGTCGTAGCTCCACTCGTAGCCGGCGTTGTTGTAGACCTTCTCGCCGTCGTTCAGATCCCGACTATTCTGGTTGTCGATACCGACCGAGATCGTGTGGTCGCCGAGCACGTAGGAGAGGTCGACGCGGTAGTTCGACACCTTGCTCTCATGGGCCGGATCGGTGATGGTGGTCAGGTTCTGCGCATTGGTGATGCCTTGCGGGAAGCCTGGCGTCAGAGCCGGATCCTGATTTCTGGCACCGAGAATGGGAATCAGGTTCGGATCGGTGGTACCGGTCTGCGTGAACAGCTTCGTGTCCTGCTTACCGTACTGGGCGGTCAAGGTCAGGCTGTCCGTGATGTAGCTCGTGTACTTCGCGATCCACATCGTCTGCTTGGTGCTGGTCGCGGTATCCGGCGCGATGAAATCGCCATCCTGGCGAGTGTCGTTATCGAACGTGTACACCTGGCCGGTGTAGTCATGCTTTTCGCTGGCAGCGGTCAACTCAAGCAGATTGCTATCGTTGATATTCCAGTCGAACTTGGCGTAGATCTTCGGATCCTTGTAAGTCTGCACGTAGTTCTTGTTCTGGGAGGCGATCTGGACGTTATCGCCCTTGGTCTTCTCACCTTCCACCGCGATGAAGGCGAACAAGGTGTCCTTGATCAGCGGGCCACCTGCGTAGGCCGAGTAAATGGCGTCCCAGCTCTTGTTGAGGTTGCGATAGCGGTAGGTCTGTCCATCGAGAGACGAGCTACCCGGGTATTTGGCGTTGATCGGAGCGGCGTAAGAGAAGTCCGGGGTCCAGAGGATCTGACCGCCGAAATGGAATTCGTTGGTGCCGCGACGGCCGACGATACTGATCACGCCACCGTCCGAGCGACCGTACTGTGCACCGTAACCGCCGGTCAGGATTTCCTGCTGGTCGATGGCACCGTATGGCAGGGTCATGCCGCCGTAACCCGCGATGGGATCGGTGGTGTTCATGCCGTTGATGTAATACGCGTTCTCGGTCACCGAAGAGCCACCGAACGAGACCAGGGCTTTGCCCGTCGGGCTCAGGAAACCGGTGCCGGTTGCACCCTGCGACACGCCCGGAGCCAACAGGGCAATCGCTTCAGCCGAACGCGCCAGCGGCAACTGCTTGAGCTGGGACTGGGTGATCACGGTGCGCGAGTCGAACGAGGAAACGTCGATCGGCGGCAGCGCGTTGCCGACAACGGTCACGCCCTCGAGGTTAGCGGCATTCTGTGCGCTGGCAGCGGCAGCAGCAAATGACACATCGGTACCGGCGTTAACGCGCAGCTCGACGTTGTCACGCGAATCGACGGTGGTGCCGCCCTTGACCAGGCTGACTTTGTAAGTGCCCAGCGGCAGGTTTGCGAAGCTGTAACGACCGGCTGCATTGACCGTGGTGGTACGAGTCACGCCCGAGCCGCTGGAAATCTGAACGGTGTCGCCGGCTTCGGCTGAACCGAACAGGCTACCCGTGGTGGCCTGGGCGAAAGCGTTGCCGGTGAGACCCATGCCCACCGCGAGCGCGAGGGCCAAAGACGAACGACGCAGGACCGATGCCTGCCCGATAGTGCGAACAATCATTCCGTGTCTCCCCTGATCGACCCTGGAAGGGCCAAAAAAAGCAAGAAAGTCCGGCCAATGGCCAGGACTAAGCGACTTCACGTTTACCCTTGGTCCGGGAGGCCAACAGCGACCGACTCCTCCGAAGCCGATCGCTAGCCCCGCCGTGTACTCGTCAACTCACGACAAGTACAAACCCGAACCTGCCGAACTAACGAAACGTTCAGTTCGGTGCGGTCGGAGTTCGAACATAGGCGTGACGTTAGCTAAGTGTCAACACGTTGTTGCGTTTTTGAAGTGACGTCGTCTTCACAATTCACCGCAAGGAATTTCGAATAGACCGCGCGACGCGATCATTGCTGTCTCAGATGGACTCTTGCCTTCACCTGCTTTCCGCCATTGGTAGCATTTGCAACTACGTCGAAGAACAGGTTGCGTTTGCGCTGCGCCAGGCCGGATCGAAACAGCATTGGCGAGGTCTGCCGAATATGAGCATCTGCGAAGCAGACGCATGTCAGCCCGAACGACGAGTAGCGTCTGTTCTCTGGTGGCACGGCCCGCCTTAGGCGTCGCTATCTGTACCGACTCAGTGCAACTAAGGCCTTCTGAATATCTTCAAATTTGCTATGTCGCCAATGATGCTTCGCAAAGGGGATGGTCGATGAGCGTCAAAGATTTCTTTTAGGTCTGCCACGTCGATCAAGCTATCCCCTGGCTCCTCTGGACCAATCCAATACCTGCTGTTATCGCCGTATGGTTCCAGCAGGATAAAGTCTCGCCCCAAGTAATTGAACTTGACGCGAACATCATCCGAAGATCCGAAATGACCTCGTAAATTTACATCGGCTACTAATGCAGATGACTTAAGAAGCTTTGCAGTATTTCTGCGCGATACATAGACATGATCGATTTCGAAGGCGAATAAAATTCGATCAGTACTGTAGATTGGATACGTTCTCATAGAGGCAAGGCGAATCTCAGCCGATTGATCTTTCGAGGCCTGCAAGGCCAAGGGAAGCCGCATCATCAAAGCGAGCTGAATAGTCCATCGACCATCGAGGCACCGGATCTTCCCAAGTCCAGAACCCATAAGGGTCTACGAAACTCATTGGGTTGCCATCAACATAGCCCGGTGCCTGGATCAGAACAACTCCCCCTGCGGTGACACAATCCTCGGCGGCACGAACCGCGACGCATCCAACACCGTATCCCACGCCCGATCCAACCCCGCCTTACGCGTCGCCACCTGCACCCGCTTCCGAATGATGTCCGCAAACACCCCCTGCCCGCGCATGCGCGTCGCAAAGTTCGAGTCGTAATCCTTCCCGCCATTCATCTGCTGAATCAGGCTGATGATGTGCGCAGCGCGATCCGGATAGTGCAGCTCCAGCCATTCGCGGAATAACTGCTTGAGCTCATGCGGCAGACGCACGCACGTGTAACCAATGGAGCGCGCGCCAGCGACGCCTGCTTGCTCGATGATCGCCTCTACATCTTTCTCGTTTAGCGCCGGAATAATCGGTGCAACCAAAACACCCACTGGCACGCCCGCGTTGCTCAACGTCTCCACCGCCTTCATCCGCCGATGCGGCGCACTGGCCCGCGGCTCGAGCTTCGACGCCAGCTTGTTGTCCAGCGCGTTGATCGACACGAATACATGGACGAGATTGCGCTCGGCCATCGGCACGAGTATGTCGAGGTCACGCTCGATGAGCGCATTCTTCGTGACGATGGTGCACGGATGGTTGCATTCGTTGAGCAGCGCCAGCGCCGCACGTGTCAGTCGCCACTTCTTTTCGATCGGCTGGTACGGATCCGTATTGCTGCCGATGTTGATCGGCTTGCAGACGTAGCTCCGCTTCGCCAGCTCGCCGCGCAGCACTTCCTCGAGGTTGGTCTTCGCGAAGAGCTTGGTCTCGAAGTCGAGACCCGCCGAGAGGTTGAGATATCCGTGGGACGGACGCGCGTAGCAGTACACGCATCCGTGCTCACATCCCCTGAATGGGTTCAGTGCCTGGTCGAACCCGACATCGGGAGAGTCATTTCGACTGATCACCGAGCGAGCGAGCTCCTCCCGAGTTTCTGTGTGCGGACGACGGCTGTCGTCCTCCCGATACCAGCCGTCGTCCTCCTGCACGGAGCGGGTCTTTTCGAACCGTCCTTCGGGGTTGGAAGCGGCGCCTCGCCCTTTGTGCAGGCGGACCATGGAAATTTCAGTCGACATTGTACAAATGTATAACCTCTCCGTCTCACCAGCAGCGATCCGCCCTGGAGAAGGAGGGAGCCGGCGATCGACACACGATGTGTCGTCCCAGGCGACGCGTGCTCAGGACGCAGGTCGACGCGCACTAGTCGGCTTTCGGCGACGCCAGCCTGGTGGAAAAGTCGCGGAACGCCTCGGTCACGGCTCGGGAATTCTCGATCCATGGAAAGTGACCTGCACCTGGCACGGCGCACGCAAGGACGTTCGGTGTGACGTACTTCGGCGCACTCCAGCCGCGTTGGCTGACGATACGATCATCGGTACCCCATAGACGAAGTACTGGAATGTCCGTGGGCCACCACTGCGCCTCGTAAGTATGGTCAAAGTTCGCGTCCGACCAATCGACCGCTTCCCGGTTGTAGGGCATACGGGCGAGCATCTCCCGGCCGGCATCGACGCCCGCCGGATTGAAATTCCACTCCGCGGATTCGACGACCAGTGTCGTAAGGTTCGCCGTGCTCTTGTCCCGCTCGTAGGCGGCAAGGGCCTCGGCGAACCGCGGCAGCGGATCGTCTTGCGTCATCTGGACGTACTCCGCATGCCACGCGTAGTCGGGTGCGGTGTCCAGCAGCACAAGGCCGCAGATGTGGTTGCGCACCGCCGGCGTCGCGAGCAGATACATCCCGCCGGTGGAGTGCCCGGCGAAGATGGCGTTCGGTACCGCTTCTGCCGCCTCGACCAGCACGTGCGGCCACAACCGGAACGGATCATCCGCCAGGTGTCCTGTGTTCGATCCATCGCCAGGAAGGTCGACCAACCAGATCGCGCCAGGCACCTCCATCGCATCAGCCAGCTCGTGCAGGCTTTCGGAGCCAATGCCCGGGCCGCCCGGCAGGAGCAGCCAGTTCAGTTCGCCCGGTCGAGCCGAGTGCAGGCGCATTCGGACGCCTGATGCTGTGTATCGTGTTTCCAACATCGTCCTGACCTCGTGTCGTTCAGTTGCCACCCCAGCTGCGCAGTGTATGCGGGCCGTCTCAGGGCGTGCAGATGTCCGTACTGGCCAGCTTGGTGAACGCGATGCCGCCATAGGGACTCACACCGATGCGCGATCCCGGGAGCCGGGTCGTGTTCGTACCGAGGCTGCTCGCGCTGGCGTTGAGCGCACAGAGCACGAAGGCCATGGGCTGGGAGGCATTCGTGCGCGACGCGACAGCCTCCAGTTGTCCCTGCTGGCCGAACGTGACGACCGCCCCATCCACCGCGCGGGCGGACACGCCATTCAATGCCGGCGAGGTGCGAAGAATCTGCATCCCCGCCGAGGCGGTGGCCGTGTAGACATCGCTCGCCTTGGTCGTCGCCACCGGGTGGACGTAGACCAGCCAACCCGTTTCGTACGTGGCGGCACCGGAACAGGTCGCGCCATCGGCACTCGCACACAGCGACACATAGGTCGCGCGCAGGACGCCTTCCGTGCGGGCGTACTGGACGGCCGCCTGGAGGTTGTCGGCGGCAACACGCAGCCGGTGTTTTTGCAGCGTCGTGCGAAACGACGGCAACGCGATCGCCGTGAGGATGGCGGCCACGATGATCGCGACCATGAGCTCCACGAGGCTGAGGCCTCGCGCGGCACGCCTTCCTGAGCGGCCGACCGTCACCAGCAAACGCCGTTCGCGGTCGTGCCCGCGGGGCCCTTCAGGCCCGTATCGGTCACGGTGAGTGCGCCGCAGGTATCGCGCGCCTGGGAACCGACGGGCGTCGCGGTAGCGGTGTAACCCTGAGCCGCCACAGCATTGACCGTGGCGGGCGTCACCGACGCGGTGTAATAGCTGTTCTCCGATGTCGCCGTGATGGTGGTCGAGTAGCCGATGGTGGCTAGATCCGCATAGGCATTGTGCAGGGCGAAGTAGCGCTCCTCGGCGTTGGCGATCGCCATCAGCAACTTCTGTCCGTCCGATCGTCGTGCGCGGAATCCGTAGCGGCTGTACGACGTGATCGCAATGGCCGCGAGGATGCCCATCACGACAAGGACAATCATCAATTCGAGCAGGGTGAAGCCGCCACGGCGGCGCTTAATCGCAAGCATGTCAGTTCTCGCCATTCAGGATGCGCCACGAGCGGCGGCGCGCAGTAGGAATGCTTTCGCCGACCGGCGTGCCACTACCACCCAGCGCAGGTACCTGGCCCGGCAGGTACGAGGTGCCCCCGCTGAGACTGGCCGAGGTGTAGAGCGAACCGGAACTGGCGGCGCCCAGTACGTGGGCGCCAGCAAGCGAATACCCACTACCGAAGCTGACCGTCGAACCGATGGAGACCCCGAAGGCCGCGCCGCCCGTCGTGCCGTCGAGCGCAATGATCGAACCGGAACTCGATGTCGTGCAGGGATCGTTGGCGGTCGGGATCAGGGTGCTGAAGGTGACGGTGTTGTTGCTCGAGTCCAGCGCCGGCGTCACGACGACACGTTCCCCGGCCACCGTGTCCAGGCGCAGGTACCAGCCCGAACTCGTCGCCGGGACGACGTTACTGGTGACGCCGATGGCGCCGGTCGCCGCATCCAGCGCCATGGTCTGCTTGGTCAGGTTGCCTCCCGCCAGGGTGATCGGGGAAGCCACGTTCGTGCCCGGGTCGCGTACGCCGTAGAGCGCCTGGATCGTGGTGTCCGCGGTATCGGCCGTACTCAGGTAACGACCGGTCCCGAAGATCACCATGAAGTACGTCGACGTCGGATCGGCGAGCAACCGCGGCGACGTCGTGATCGACTGCGCGTTAGCGGTGGCTGGCTTGAACAACAGGCTGACGCCCTGCGATTGGGTCGTTGAGGCAAGCGCTGCCGTGGAGAGATCGATCCGCCATACGTTGCCGTCCAGATCGCCTGCGAAGGCGACATCGGCCACCTGGTCGCCGTCGTAGTCGCCGACGGCGGGCGTCGTCAGGCCATGGCTGACCACCGCACCGGTTCCCGTCGGCGTGCGGATCTCCTTCAACAGAGTCCCGGTCTGCGCATCGAGGACGAACAGCGAGCTGTACGTGTTACTGGCGGCGGCCGAGGTGTTGCCATCGGGGAAGTAACCGCCGGGGACGAGAACCACCCAGCGGCCCACGGAGCCACCGCCATTGTCATAAGCGACCCGGGTAATGACCGGCGTGCCGAAGGTGTACCCGAGATTTGCGGGTGTGCCGGTGGCGGCAACGCTGTCGCTGTTGAATTCCCAGAGCACCTTGGACGCTACAGCCGTGCTCGTATTGAGCGTTGCTTTACTCGGGTCGGTGATGTCGATGCCAAAGACACCACGGCCGCCCAGGCGCAGCGAGCCAACAAGCAACGTGTGCCAGCCCATGGTCGAGTTGTTCAGCGAGCTACTTGCGTTGAAGAACACATCGCCGGTGACCGGGCTGCCATCGACCGTGGGCGTGAAGGTGAAGTTCGTCAATCGGGACTGCGCCGGGAGATTCGCGTAAACGCTAGCCGGCACGTAGGCCCACAGTTCGCGGCCAGGCTGCGCACCCGAGACGGACGCCAGGCGCGCGTCGAACGCATGCAGCATGCCGTCGTTAGCACCCACGTAAACTGCCGCCGGACGTGTCGCCCACTTTGAAAGGAAAGTGGAGTAGCTCATGGTGGGATCGGCGGCGACGGCCTTCGCTTCCGGTGCTCCCGCCGAGAACGAATCGCCGTAGCCGCTGTTGGGCGCGCCGACATAGGCCGGCTGCGATCCGAAGATCGCGCCAAGCAGAGACGATCGCGTACGGAACGTAGTGCCTTCGAGTGTGCGTACGCCGGTCAGCCAGTCCACGCGTTTCGTGCCCAGGCTGTCGGTCGTCGCTGTGGACCCCGTACCGTCGGACGAGTCCAACGCGGCCTTCTCGGTGGTACTCAGGCCGGTATAGGCAAACGTGATGGCTTTACCGGCGCCAGGACCGGTGCTCGTGGCGATAAAACGGGGATCGTTGGTCGCACGATTGGTGAGGAAGGCACCGGCGTCGCCCGGCGGCGCCGGAAGCCACACCGCCGCCCCCACGGCACCGTTCGAGCCAACCACCCTGGCAATCAGCGTCCCGCTCCAGTCGATCGTGTTGTAGCCCGCGTAGTAAGCGAGCGCATTCGTCGTCAGCACGTTCGCGCTGAGGCTGAGCGTGAGTGAGGTCGAGCTGCTTGCGATCACCGACGAGAGGATGGTGGTCAGGCTACTGACGAGTGAGGTCGGATCCGCGGCACTGAAGTATCCACCGCGACTGTTCAAGGCCGCGTGCCAGGTATCGTCGATGTTGGTCGCGCCACCCCCCGTGTCGGGCGTAGGCCACGCCTTGGTTCCCTTGCGCAGCGCGGTGTAGTCGCTCGGGAAGGTCAGGGTACCGGAGATACCCATGGTGACCATGTACTGCGACATGTGCTGCCACGTCGCGGGGTCGTTCGCCGGGTTGAAGTAGACCTCGCTGTTGCTGCCGGGTGTCGTCAGGTTGACGGTTGTCGAAGTGCCGGTCACACCGGTGGTCAGATCCGGATAATAAGCTGGCACGTTGTTGGCCAGGTCGGTGCGCAGATCGTTGGCCCAGTATGAGAAAGCGATGTCGGCGAGCGAGGGATTGGTGGTGCCCACCTGGTTCCAGAATATCTTCGAGGGCGTGCCACTCGTCGCGTAGGTCGTGCCATCGGGTAACGTCAGGCCGACCGAGTCCAGGGATGTCCCCTTGGCGGGGCTATCGCCATTCCAGTAGCCGTCGGTGACCAGCATGTTGAAGTTCTTGCGGCACGAGAGCTCACCCGGTGTGCTGGTGCTGCCGTTCCAGTACGGGTCCTGCGCATTCGGCGATGTCTTCAGTGCGCGTTTGTAGAAGTCGCCGGCGACCTGGGTCGCCACGCGCGTTGGCGTACCGCCGCTGGCGGGTGCCCCGTAGAGCCAGTTCATGAACTGGCTGCGCCAGCATGTGTCGGCGGTGCTCGTGGGCACGCACGAGGTGGCGTTCGCCAGCTCGAGAATCTGGCTCGTCGTTATCAGTGGACCGTAGTACTGGCCGGCGTAGCTACCGGCGCCGGTGTTGTAGCTGCCGCTCGCGGTCTGTGTCTGTAACGTCTGCCAGGCGACACGTACCGAGCCGTCCGCAAGGCTGGCGAAAACACGTCCCACCGCCGCGCGCGCGTTGAGGTTTCGCGTCCGGTAGTAGCTGTACCAGATGGCGAAGTTCTGCTGGATCGCCGCCGATTCATTGGCGACAAGGTGGAATGTACAGGTCGCGTCGTTAGTGGGCTGCGTGCACACATAGTAGAAGCCGCCGGTGTTGGCGCTTGTCTGGGTGGTGACCAACGTGCAGGTGGTCACCCGCGAGCTCAACACGCAGGTGGCCACCGTGACACTGCCATCGCTGTTGGTGGTCGTTTTCGTGCCGAGCACGCCGTTGAAGAGCCCGCAGAGGAGCCCTGAACACGTCGTCGTCGTGCTGGTGGAAGTGGTTCCTCGCACCGACGCCGGGATGTCCATCTGCGGGCAATTGCCGTTCACGTACCACGTCGTGAGCTCATTGGCGTTTCGCGAACACGGCGAGTTACCCGCCAGGGTGTTGGCAAGAAACCCGGCGTAGAACGCGGCGCTGAGGTCGACCACGATAGGACTGAGATACTTGCTGCTGCCGGGTGACCAACACTTCTTGGTCAAGGTGTTTGCGCAGTAGCCATCGCGCCATGCTGCCTTGAACGTCGGCGTGCCCAGGGGAGCGCCACTCGCATCCGGCGGGATCACGTAGGTGATCGTCGGATCGAAGTAGATCGGGTTGCCCTGCGCGGAGTAGTAGTACTTCGAGGCGGTGTTGTCGTCCATCGAATCGGGAATCGACGTGGAGTTCATCGAGCCGGAATCGTCGAACGTCACCACGATGTTGGGTGCCACCTTCGAGGTGACGCCGGGCGGCGTCTTGCTCACGGTGACGGTGCCGGCCGTGACCGCGGACGCGGCCAGCAGCCATGCGATCGCTGCGACGAGAAGGACAGCCCACGAGAGGAGGGGTTTCTGCATGAGGGGCGTCTTCAGGTCAGCGTACATGCGACAAGGTTCGGCGTGACGAAGGTGGATTCCGCAACGCGGATCGTGTTCGGACTGCCGCCCGACGCTCGCGCCGTGATCCGGTACAGATAGAACTTGGCCGTTCCCGAACCGCTCGAGCCGGCTTCGGTCGCGGCGCTCGTGCCGCTTCCCGGCGGCAGGTCCTGACCGAGGAACTCGACGATGTACCACGGGTTGTGTGCCATGACGGCGGTAGACAGCGCCGCGTCCGCGGAAGCGGTGGTGTAGTCGATGGCGACGCCGGAGCCCTTGTATTCGGTGGCGCCATCGGTGAGCCACACCGACGACCGGCGGAATGCGGTGACCTTGGCGCTGACCGTGGAGGGGTTGCTCGAGTTGTAACAGCCGATGGCGGCATTTCCGCTGAAAAGATTCCACTCCACGCCGCGCAGGGCGTTCTCCGCCGACCACTCTGCCTGCTGCGCGTTGCGCATCGCTCCGGCCATGCGTTCCTGCAGGAGTGACCGTCCCGAGGTACTGATGGCGAGAATCGTCAACAGCAGCAGGAAGACCATCGCCAGGACCAGGACAACGCCGCGTTGCGCGTTCATGGGTTGTAGTTCCGGATGGAGACCACCGCCGTGAACTCGCGACGGAGCATGTGATTGTCGAAGCCTTGCTGGCTCGGCATCACGGCACGGCTGGTGTTGTCAGGCGCGGACAGGCCGACGACGCCGGTGTCCGGGTAGTACTGATATTGAAGTTCGGGTGCCCGCAGCGCGAAGAGGGGTACCTGGCCATCCATGAGTATGTGCACCTCAATGCTCTTTACCGAACGCCACAGGCAACCTGGGTCGGTGCCGGTGACGGCAACCGTGGACGAGGGGCACACCGTGGCGCTGTCGATGTCCGCGGCGGTGCGATAGCTGGTGTTGCCCGCCGCGTCCATGACGCCGTAGAGAAAGTCGAGCCGCTCGATGCCCCGCACTACCTCGCCACTGACGCCGTTGACCCGGCGAATCAGCGCACCGGTCTTGTGACCGTTGTTGTCGTCGACCACCTGCAGGTAATACGACACCGTCTGGAAGTCGCGAGTGAAGTCGAAAAGCTTGGGGGTCACCCCTGAGGGCCTGGCGACAGCGCTGTAGTTGGACCCGGGCGTAAACGTCGTACCCGATGCCGTCGCCGAGAACACCTGCGCCGAGTTGCAGTCCGCAAGCATCATCAGGTCGCCCTTCGCGACGTTCGTCAGCGGTGGCTCCCCGGGCTGCGGGACGACCGTGAGGCTGGCGACCGTGGTGCCACTGAGTGCGATGGTGCTGTTGATGCCATCCAGCACCCAGCCACGTGCGCCGTCCAGGTAGCGCAGGGTGAGCACGCTGCTGCCTGGCACGCGGTTACCCAGGGTGGTTCCTTGTTGGGGGATTCCCACGCCCTTGGGGTCGGCGGGATCCACGGGAGTACATGCCGACACGGTGCAGTCGTATCCGCGCAGCGACACGAAGGAAGGCATGGTGAAGGCCGCCAGGGGTGAGGCCGGATAGGTGTTGCCCCCACTCGTCGCGCCCCACGCGGTCGTGTTGTCGTTGAGTGCCGCCTGGAAGACGGCGCCGGAGACCAGCACCTTGGGTGCGCGCAGGTAGCGGTCCAGTGACACGACCCCGTTGGAGAGGGTGGACGACTGGCCACCCATGTTCGAGCAGTACTGGGCGTTGGTCATGCGCAGATCGGTCGTCAATGCCGTCATGGCGAACCGGCCTTCTTCCTGCAGCTTCGCCAGTTGGGTCTGGACCAGGCTGCTGGTCGACGTCGCAAGGAAAGCGCTGACGATGCCGCCGGCGACGATCACGCCCAGGGCCATGGCGACCATCAGTTCGACGAGCGTGAAGCCACGGACGGCGCGGACGTCGGCGACGGTCATGGCTGGAAGTTCCATACGTAGGATCGCGTCACCACCGCCTGATGGGTGCTGTCGCCGGCGGCGCGCTCGGTCCAGTTGATCTGCATGACGCAGTTGCCGGCATAAGGCGGCCGGACGAGCAGTTGGGTAGGGTCGGGCGTGGCGCCATTGGTGCAGGCAATGGAGGCGGTCGCATTGGGCAGGAAAGCCGTGAGCTGGCTACTCCATAGGTACTGGTCGCGCAGAGCGAGCTTTGCCGGGGTGCAGGCACTCGCTGTCGTGCACGCCTGGGTGCCGGTCAGCGGATAGGTCGTGGAGTTATAACCGCCTGACCAGACGCCGAGCGGGTTCGCACGCATACGATCGGCCATGCCCATGGCGATGAACTCGGCCTGGGTACGTTGATAACCGACCTGATTCGAGCGCAGCGAGGTGATCAGCAGCCCAGCGAGGCCAATGAGACCGACACTGAACACCAGTACCGCCATCATGACCTCGATCAGAGACACGCCTCTGACATGTCTCGCCGAAGCCATAAGAATCCTCAATGCATAAACACAACTCAGGTTAGGCCGCCGCGCGCCGCGCCTATACGTCGTTTCGGCAGGGTATAGGTATTGCCCGCAAAATACGTCGTAATAACCTGATTTTTATCGTTTTGTTTATGCGCTTTTGCAGGATATTTCACGACTGTGGACAGCACGCGAAAGGAACCACGAACAGTGGCGATTCCGGGCAAAGCCAACGAAACCGGCCGGTGCTGAAATTGGATAGCACGATATTTCACCGTGCACGACTGAAATGAAATGTCGGTTCGGCCGGTTTACTGGGCACTACCAACGCACAAGGAGCTCCACCATGTTCCGTTCCCTGATCCGCACGGCCCTGTTCGCGGCCATCGCCGTCAGCCCGGCCGCCTTCGCTGCCGACAAGCCGACCATCGTCCTGGTCCACGGCGCGTTCGCTGATTCGTCCAGCTGGAACGGCGTGATCGGCCAGCTGCACAAGGACGGCTACACCGTCGTCGCCGCACCCAACGAACTGCGCAGCGTGAAGACGGACGCCGCCGAGGTGGCCACCCTCGTCGCCAGCATCAAGACACCTGTCGTCCTCGTGGGTCACTCCTACGGTGGCTCGGTGATCAGCGAAGCCGCGGAAGGCCATGACAACGTCAGGGCGCTGGTCTATGTCTCGGCGTTCTCGCCGGAAGCCGGCGAAACCGCCGCAGGCCTCTCGGGCAAGTTCCCCGGTAGCACGCTTGGCCCGACCCTCGCGCCGCCGGTGCCGCTGTCGACGGGTGGCAACGACCTCTACATCCAGCAGGACAAGTTCCCGTTGCAGTTCGCCGCCGACGTACCGGCGAAAGACGCCGCGCTCATGGCCGCCGGTCAGCGTCCGATTACCGACGCCGCGCTGAATGAAGCGGAGACCACGCCGGCGTGGACGCACGTACCGTCGTGGCACATCTACGGCGACGCGGACAAGAACATTCCGCCGAAGGTGTTGGCATGGATGGCCGATCGCGCGAAGTCGAAGAAGACCGTCGTGATCAAGGGCGCCTCGCACGTCGTGATGGTGTCGCACCCGACGGACGTCGCGAAGTTGATCGAAGCGGCCGCCAAGGGCGACTGATCGACGAGATCAGCTACGGCGCGCCTTTTCATCGGGCGCGTCGTAGCTGACGCTTTTGAATCCCTCGAGATCGCGAAGGGCATCGGCAAGCACGGCGAGTTGATCCTTGCGAACCGGCCTGGTGAACAGCACGGTCACCACGTCGTCGCCATCCGGTTCCCTGCGGAGAATGGTCTTCGCGAAGGGAAGATGATGTTCGGACAGGGCGGTCTCGAACACACTCAGCGCACTCGAACCCGTAAGCCTTGCCGTGAGACGCGGACGGCGCTTGGGCTTGCCGGTGAGCCTGCGTTCCAGTGGTTTGAGCAGTGCGAGGATCACCCAGATGATGGCCGTTGCCATCACCGCACCGGCATACATGCCGCTACCGGCAGCCAGTCCCACGGAAGCGACGGCCCACAAGCTGGCGGCCGTGGTCAGGCCACGCACGATCTGGTCGCGCTCCACGAAGAGGATCGTTCCGGCACCGAGAAAGCCCACGCCCGTCACCACCTGGGCGGCAATGCGCGAGGGATCGAGCACGACGTGCGGATTATTGAGCACATCGGCGAAGCCGAAGGCCGAGACGATGATGGCGAGCGCCGCGCCCACGGCAACCAGCATGTGGGTTCGCAGACCAGCGGTCCACTCGAGGCGACCACGGTTGATGCCGATCACGCCGCTGAGCACGGCGGCGGCGAGGAGACGAAGGAGAAGGTCGACGGGTCCGATCATTCGTCCGACTCTAAGCAGCCGGCGATAAAGATCCTGTGACCGTCGTGCGTGGCGGGCTCAGCGTCGCACGCGAAGCCGGGACAGTAACGTGAGCGTAAGCAACACCGTACCTGCGCCAGCGCTTGCATAGCCAAAGGCGAGTAGCGCACCGAACGCGGCGCCGTCGTGCGTCATCTCGACAATGAGCAAAGCGCCGAGGGCCACCGATCCGGCCAGACGAAGAAGGTAAGCACGCGACCGCGGCGGCTTTCCACCGATGACCTCGGCGTGGTGGCGATTCATTGCGCCAGCGAGACAAGCGAAGCCAACGATGGCGAGGAGCAGGCTCATGCGTGCTCCCGTCGCCGTCTCGGCGCAGGCGTGTGTCGTCCGACACCCCAGGCGATGGCGAGGCAGGCGACGCCGAACAGCGCCATGACAACGTCGAACCACATGAAGTCCACGCGCACAAAGGCTACGTCACCCAGCGCAAGAGTCACGAGCGATACGCCGGCCAGCGCGAACTGGATGATCCAGCCTTTGCGTGGTGCGACGAAACACACATGCAGCAGCGCGACGGCCCATACGATGAACATCGTGTGGATCTCCCACTCCGCGCGTTCGTGCATGGCGTGAGGAAGCAGACGGTTCGCCCAGAGGAAGGCGGACATTGCCAAGGGCATGCCCGCGACGAAGGCGACGTTGAGACGCTCGACCAGACGGAAGCCGACGTGAGGCCGCGAAGGATCAGGCAAGAGCGCGCGGCGCTTCACGGTCCATAGAACGAGGCCCGTGGCGACCATCGCGGTGCCGACCACGCCAAGCAGGAAGTACAACCAGCGCATTTCCAGTGGAGCGAAGCGACCGGCATGTACGCCGATCATCCCGCCGCGCGTGAGGACGCCGGCGCTTTCCGGCTTCGACGAGGCGATGACCGCACCCGTGCTGCCGTCCAGTTGCACCGTCACCTGGTTGGAGCTGATCCGGTCCGAGCCGGCGCGCTCGGCAACGATGCGTGCCGACGCGTCGCCCGGCTGGGTAATCCTCAGCGTGGCGACATGGCCGCCGTTCCACGCCTCGCCAGCCGCATCGAGCGCGAGACGAAGGTCGATCAGCGGGGTCGGCACGCCGACGGCGGCGGGTGTCGCATACGTGGGAATGATTTCCGCGAACAAAGCATTGCGGCTGCCGTTCGAGCCATCGGCGCCCCAGGGCATATACAACGTCATGAGGGTGACGAGGTCGGTGTACGTAATCATCAGATGGAATGGAAGCGCCAGCACGGCGAGCGCGTTGTGTCCGTCCAGCCAGCTGCGCTGTCCCTTGCGTGGGCGGAAGGTAAAGAAGTCCGCGAAGATCTTCTTGTGCGTGATGACACCGCTGACGATGGCGATGAGCATCGCCATCGCGCAGAGGCCCGCGAGCCATCGCCCCCACAGGATCGGCATGTAGTGCATGTCGAAGTGCAGGCGATAGAAGAAGTCGCCGCCTTCGGTGGCCCGTACATCCACAGGTTCGCCATGAGCGTCGAGGTAGATCGGCGCCATCATTGCGCTGCGCGGCGTGCCCTTGTCGCGGAAGGCGACGGTGACGCCCGCCGCACGTTCGTCCGGCAGCGCAATGATCCACTCCGCGGCATGCGCTGCGTGGATCGCCAGGTAGCGTTGCGCATGGGCGACATCGATCCGGGCAGGCTGGCGCACACCGATCTCCGGCTGTGCCCAGCGAGTGATCTCCTCGCGCCAGAAGCTCACCGTGCCGGCAAGGAACATCGCGTACAGCACCCAGCCGACGATAAGGCCCGACCACGTGTGCAGGCTGGCCTGGGACTGACGGAAGCCGACACTCATGTGAGTGCGATGCCGAGTGCTGCGGCGACGGCAAGCGCGGCCATGATCGCGCTGGTCCGGCCCAGACGCTTCGCACCGAAGACCCACACGAAGCAGCCTGCGTAGAGCAGGAACGAGAGCATCGTTGCCGTGAAGCCTGCACCGGGGCGGTCACCGGGAATGAGGCGGCCGAGGAGGAACGTCCACAGGGAAACGGTGATGTAACCGCCGACGATGGCGAGGGCGATGCGTGCGATCGTGGCGATGGGGCCTCCCCTAAATGCGAATGATTCGCATCGTAGGGGGAGGCTGCGGGGTCGTCAAGGAGAGCTTCGCCGATGAATCGGCTCCTACCGGGCGCGTGTGCGAGCGGGTGTGCGCTGGATTATTTACGGTTTTCCCGGGGGATGAAGCCGGGGAGGCCAGTGTGGACGACGTCGTTGAGCCGGATGTTGGTGGTGGTGATGCCGTCGCGGATTTCCTGGAGTGCTTCGGGGGGCAAAGGGGAGATCTCGAAGTTCTCGCGGATGTGTGCGGGGTTGGTCGATGTGGTGAGGAAGGCGGTGCCGCGTTGCAGTGCCCAGGCAAGAGCGACGTGCGCAGGCGTTTCGCCGATACGCTCGCCAATCGCCTTCAGCACGGGGTCGTCGTGAAGGCTCGGCTCCATGCCGTGACCGAGCGGTGCGAACGCAAGCAGCACGATGCCGTTCGCCTTGCAGAACTCGAGCAGCTCCCACTCGGGCAGATACGGATGCGACTCGACCTGCACGATGGCCGGTTTGATGCGCGCGTTCGCGACGATTTCCTTCACCGCATCGAGCTTCACATCCGACAGGCCGATGGCCCTGGCCAAGCCTTCGTCGACGAGGTTCTCCATCGCCCGCCAGGTATCCAGCAGGGTGATGCCTTTGTCGTACAGCGGGCCGCCGTCGGCATCTTTCGGGTACTGGTCGTCGCCGGGGGCGAACGCGAACGGCGTGTGGATCAGATAGGCGTCGGCGTAGTCGACCTGCAAGCGCCGCAGGCTCGCCTCGAGCGCGGGCTTGACGCGCTCAGGCCTGTGATTGTTGTTCCACAGCTTCGTCGTCACGAAGAGGTCTTCGCGACGAACGACACCGTTGTCGATCGCTTCCTTGATCACATCGCCGACGATGTCTTCATTGCGATACGCCTCGGCGGCGTCGAGATGGAGGAACCCCACCTCGAGCGCCGTCTTGATGGCGGCACGTCCCTTTTCGCGGTCGGGAATCAGCGTACCGAAACCGACGGCCGGGATGGCCCCCGTGCCGTGCGCGAGGGGAATACGGGTGTGACGAAAGGTATCAAGGGCACTCATGGTTTTCCTCCGTTAGTGGGTTCACCCGCCATCGCTTGCTCGTCACGGTACGCCGCCCTGCGCTGGAATGCTTCGTCGGAATTGCCGCCAAGTGCGATGGATAGCTGTACGTTGTCCTGGTACTGCACGGTCTTCGCCTGGATCTGCCCGATCAGGGCGCGCTGATAGGAGCGCTCGGCGTCGATGACCTGCAGCACACCTGTCTCGCCGGCCTTGTAGCCCTCGCGATTCAACCGCAGGCTGAGTTCGGCAGACGCGAGCGCACGATCCTGCGCCGCATATTCCTCGCTGTCGTGATTGACGGCCTGTAGTACGTCGGCCACCTGCCCCAACGACGTCACTACGGTCTGCTGATACGTCGCGAGCGCTGCCTTGTACCCATCGACCGCACCACGCTGGTTTGCCTTCAGCGTTCCGCCATTGAAGATCGGTGCCGTCAGGCCGGCAGCGAGACCCCACAGCGTGCCAATGCCGGGCGCAGGGCCCACGCGAGTGAGTGATCCGGAGAGATTCAGATGCGGATACAGGTCGGCGGTCGCTACGCCAATGGCGGCGCTGGCGGCATGCAACTGCGACTCGGCCTCGAGAATGTCCGGGCGATCATGCGCGAGATCCGAAGGCAACGTCACAGGCAATTGGGCGGGAAGCGCGAAGTCAGTGAGATCGAAGTCCGGCGGCGTCCAGTCTGCCGGGCCCTTGCCGGCAAGGACGGAGAGCGCGTGTGCCGCCGTGTCGCGTTGTTGCGCAAGCGGGGGGAGCAGTGTTTCGTCCTGTGCGAGTTGCGTCGTCGCCGTCGCGACGTCGACCTGCGTGGCACTGCCGTAGCGATGGGCTGTCTGCACGAGCTCGAGATTTTTGCGGTCGTTGGCGAGGAGGCTCTCCACGGCAGCGATCTGCGCGCGTGCCGAGGCCAGCGAAAGGGCTTGGGTCGCGACGTCCCCGGTGACGGTCAGGTAGGCCGCGTCGAAGCGATGCCTCTGCGATTCTGCGAGCGCAGCCTGTTCTTCGACGCGGCGCTTCGTACCACCGAACAGATCGAGGTCGAAACTCACGCGCGGTCCCACCGCGTAGAAATTCGACGTACCGAAGCCACTGGCGCCGGCCGCGCGCTCGCGTCCAACCTGCGCACCGAAATCGACCTGCGGGCTCAACGCACCGCGGACGGATGTCACGGCCTCGTTAGCCTGCGCGATGGTGGCATCCGCCGCTTCCAAGCCCAGATTGCCGTCGATCGCCTTGTGCATCACCAGGTCGAGCTTCGATGAACCGAGCGACGACCACCAGTCACCGTCGATCTTCCTGTCGAAGTCGATGTGCTGCGCGCCGGTGCCGGCAAGCGCGTGCTCCGCCTGAATGTCGTAGTGCTTCGAGGCGGGTGCCGCGGGCTTTTCGAAATCCGGCCCGACCATACAGCCGGCGAGCAGCGCGAACGTAGAGGCGGCGAGTACCGTTTTGACGAGTTTCATGGGCGACTCCGAGAGTCAGTTGGCCGGGCGCGGTTTGCGAAGGAAGAGGACGAGGGGACTTACTACGAGCATGGCGATCATCAGGAGCTTGAACTGGCCGATCATGGCGACCATCGCTGCCTGGCCGGTCACCAACTCGTTGATCTGCGCAAGATGGGAACCCGACAACGCGCCGGTCGCGTCAGCGACGGGGCCATAAGGCCGCAGGTGCTTCGCAAGCGAAAGATGCACGGCCTGCGTATTGTTGTAGAAGTAGGTCTGCACGATCGAGATACCGATGGTGCTTCCGTAGAGGCGCGCCAGATTGAAGAAGGCGGTGCCCTGCGAGCGCAACGTCGGGCTGAGGGTACTGAAGGCGGCACGCGTGAGTGCGGGCATGAGCACGCCGAGGCCCGCGCCTTGCAACATGCCGGCGATTACCACGGGCCAGCGATCCATCAGCGGCGAGTAGCCGAGCATCCGCCAGTTGCCGTAGACGACAAGAGCCATGCCGGCGACGATGAACAGGCGGTTGTCGAGACGCTTCGGTACGCGCCAGGTGAGCAGCAACGCGCCGATCAGAGCCGCGCCGCGCGGTATTGCGAGCAAGCCCGCCGTATCAGCTGGGTAGCCGAGCAACTCTTCGAGCATCGGCGAGGTGAGCGCCAGCGTCGGCAACAGGACGAAGCCGAACACGAAGTACAACGCGGCCGACACCGTGAAGTTACGATCCTTGAACATGGCCCGGTTGAGGAAGTGCTCTTCCTGGGTCATCACGTGCACGATGTACAGATAGAAGCCCAGCACGGCGACGATCGCCTCGATCCAGATTTCCGGCGAGCAGAACCATTCGAGCCGCTCGCCGCGATCGAGGAACATCTGTAGGCCGGCGATACCGGACGAGAACGTCACGAAACCGAAGAAGTCGAAGCGCGGGCTGCTCGCGGCTTTCTTCTCACGCAGGAACAGGCCCATCGCCGCAAGGATCAGCACAGCGACCGGCAAGCTCACATAGAAAATGCTGTGCCATCCGTAGTACTCGCTCAGGTACCCGCCGATGGCCGGGCCACTCAGGATGCCGAGCAGCGCGGTCACCGCCCAGACGATGCCGATATGGCCGTGACGTAGCGGCGGCAGCTCGTCCAGCAGGATCGCCATGGACAGCGGCGCAAGCGTGGCGCTGGCCGCGCCTTGAAGGACGCGGGCCGCGACGAACTGCAGGGGCGTGGTGGCCATCGTGTCCAGCAGCAGGGCGACCGTGAAGAGCGCCATCGACACTTGGAAGATCTTCTTTCGGCCGAACCGTCCCGCCAGCCAATGCGTCATCGGCATGACGATCGCGCTGGCCGCGATGTACGACGAGAAGATCCAGCCGACCTCGTCGTCGGTCATGGAAAGGCCGCCCTGGATGTGCAGCAGGGCCGCGTTCGGCATCGAGATGTTGACCGCCGACATGAACGTGGCGATGAGGCCCGCCACAATGAGCATGCGGTGCGCGCCCGGCGTGCTGTGCGGAGCGACGAGGGTGTTCATGGGGCTTTCGAGGCGCTGCGCGTGTCCACCTTCGCGGTGACACTGATGCCGGAGTACAGCGGCCACTTGGGGTCGATGGCGTCGAGTTCGAGCCGCACCGGCAGACGTTGCACCACCTTGACCCAGTTGCCCGTGGCGTTCTCGGGGGGCAACACAGCGAACTCGGAACCCGTGCCCGGGCTCATGCTGACGATGTGCGCCTTGAAGGAATGCCCTGGATACGCGTCGACCTCCACGGTGGCTCGCTGGCCGGTACGCATGTCGGTGAGCCCGGTTTCGCGGAAGTTCGCTTCGATCCAGACATCACGCGTCGACATCATCGAGAACACGGTCGTGCCGCCGTTGACGAAGTCGCCCACCTGGAGGTCGTCGACGCGCGTCACGATGCCGTCGTCGGGCGCGACGACATCGGCGTAGGAGAGGTCCAGCCTTGCGCGGTCCAGCTGCGCCCTGGCTTCGAGCACCGTCGGGTGCTTGTTGACGTCGATGTCCGGATCGCCGTTCAGGCCGGCGATCGTATTGGACACCGCCTGCTGGGCCGAGGCGATGTGCTGCCGCGCCACTCTCACGTCCGTGTCCGCCCGCTCAAAAGACGCGCGCGAGGCGAAATCGGAGGCGAGCAGTGCCTTCTTCCGCTCGTATTCCTTCCCGTCGAAATCGGCGGAGTCCCTGGCCGATTGCACCTCCGCCAACTGCTGGCGGTACGTGGCCTTGAGCGCCTCGATCTGCAGCCGCGCGCTGCCAAGGCGGGCTTCGGCCTGCTCGACGGCGATCCGGTAGGGCTCCGGGTCGACGCGGAACAGCAGCTGGCCCTTATGGACGCGCTCATTCTCGTGAACGGCGATATCGACCACCTGGCCGGAGATCCGGGCATTGATCGAGTCCCTGGCCGAACGAACAAAGGCGTCGTCGGTCTCGACGTCGCCCTGTCCGCCGAGGAACCGGGCGCCGCCCACCCCGATCATCAGGAGGGGGAGAGCGGCCATGAGGGACCAGCGCAGCTTGCTGTTCATACGATGCGACTACCGGTGAGGTCAGGAGAATTGAATTTTGTACCGGTTCGTATAATATGTTTGGGCAAGCCCGACTTCAAGGGTTTTTATGCACGGTGGTACAAAAATGGAAAAGACTGAAAAACGGCCGCGTGGGCGGCCTCGCGCCTACGAACCGGACGTGGCCCTGCGCCGCGCCGCCGACGCCTTCTGGAAAACCGGCTATGCCGGCACCTCGCTGGACGACCTTTCGGCCGCGACCGGCATGAACCGGCCGAGCCTTCGCGCCGCCTTCGGCGACAAGCACACGATTTACCTGCGCGCCCTGGCCGATTACTGGGGCATCAAGTTCGCCGTCATGGGCGTGGCGCTGGCCGGCCCTGGCACCCTGACCGAGGTGCTCATGCGGGTTTACGACGCCGCGCTGGACATCTATTTCTCCGGTGACGAGCATGTGCGCGGTTGCTTCGTCGTAGGCACGGCCATTACCGAGGCGCTGGGCGATCCGGAAATCCAGGACGTGGTCACCGGCGGCTTTCGCAAGCTCGATGCCGACTTCGAGACGCGGCTGCGCGAGGCCCGCGACGCTGGCGAGCTGAAGAAGGACGCCGATCTCGAGGCACTCGCCATGCTTGTCTCCGCGACGATGCATACCATCGCGATTCGCGCCCGCGCAGGCAGCTCCCGTGCGGAGCTGCGAAAGCTCGCGCAAAAGGCGGTCGGCGTGATCGCCGGATGAGTAGCGGCTTGCCCGACATCATCGCCGGGCAGCTCTCGGTGCTGTTCTGCGGGATCAACCCCGGGCTGGCCGCCGCCGCTTCCGGCCATCATTTCGAAGGACGTGCGAACCGGTTCTGGCGGGTGATCCACCTGGCAGGGTTCACGCCTGAAGAGCTCAGGCCTGAAGACGATCGCCGCATCCTCGACTACGGTTGCGGCCTGACGACGGTGGTCGATCGGCCGACCGCGGCCGCCGACGAGCTTTCGAAGCAGGACTTCGTCGACGCTGCCGCGGGCTTCGACGCAAAGGTCGCGACCTATGCGCCGCGCTTCGTTGCGTTCCTGGGCAAGGCGGCCTACGCCGCGCTCACCGGGACGCGAGAGATTTCGTGGGGACGGCAGCCGGTCGCGCTGAAGGGCTCCGTCGCCTGGGTGCTGCCCAATCCCAGCGGCAGGAACCTTGCGTTCTCACTGGAGCGGCTCGTCGAGACCTACGCCGAGCTGCGCCTCGCGGCTGCGAGACCGCCCCCGTAGGAGCCGATTCATCGGCGATCCCGCGGCAGCGGGCAAGGGTGAGGCGAGCACCCTATCGCCGATGAATCGGCTCCTACCGAGCAGGGCGTAACGACAACGGCCGATCCTGAGGACCGGCCGTTGTCGTTACAAGCGTATCTGCGTCCTCAATGATCCAGCGGCACGTCCTTCGTTTCGCGCACGAAGAACAAACCGATCACCACGGTCATCAATGCCACGACCACCGGATACCAGAGGCCGTAGTAGATATCGCCCTTCCACGCGACCAGCATGAAGCCGATGGTTGGCACGAAGCCGCCGAACCAGCCGTTACCGATGTGATACGGCAGGCTCATCGAGGTATAGCGGATACGCGTCGGGAACATCTCGACCAGCCACGCGGCGATCGGTCCGTACACCATGGTCACGTAAAGCACGAGGATGGCAAGCAACACGATGAGCATCGGGTAGTTGGACTGGGACGGATCCGCTTTCTCCGGATAACCCGCCGTCTTGACCTGCGCGGTGACCTTGCCGGTGAAATCCTTGCTCTTCGCCGTGAAGTCCGCCTTCTCCAGGCCAGCGCCTTCGAACGACTCGATGACCTCGTCACCGATCTTCACCGTCGCCAGCGTGCCGGCAGGCGCCGCCGCGTTGGTATACGGAATGCCCTTCTTGGCCAGTACGCTCTTGGCGACATCGCACGAGCTGGTGAAGGTTTTCTTGCCGACCGGATCGAACTGGAAGGAGCAGGCATTCGGGTCGGCGGTGACGACGACCGGTGCCGTGGCGGCAGCGGTTTCGATCGCCGGGTTACCGAAGTGCGTCAGACCCTTGAAGATCGGGAACATGGTCAGCGCCGCGAGCAGGCAACCGGCGAGCACGACGGGCTTGCGTCCCACCTTGTCCGACAGCCAACCGAAGAACACGAAGAACGGCGTTCCGATGAGCAGTGCCGCTGCGATCAACAGGTTCGCCGTCGTGCCATCGATTTTCAGGCTCTGGGTCAGGAAGTACAGGGAATAGAACTGGCCCGTGTACCAGACCACCGCCTGTCCCGCCGTCGCGCCTAGCAGGGCGAGGATCACCAGGCGAAGGTTCTTCCACTGGCCGAAGGCTTCGGTCAGCGGTGCCTTGGACTGCTTGCCCTCGGCCTTCATCTGCTGGAACACCGGCGACTCGTGCAACTGCATGCGGATGTACACCGACACGCCGACCAGGATGGAGGAGAGCAGGAACGGAATACGCCAGCCCCAGGCTTCGAAGCTTTCGGTACCCAGGCCCAGGCGCGTGCCGAGGATGACCAGTAGCGACAGGAAGAGGCCGAAGGTCGCCGTGATCTGGATGAAGCTCGTATAGAGGCCGCGTTTGCCGGGAGGCGCGTGCTCCGCGACATACGTGGCCGCACCACCGTACTCGCCGCCGAGCGCAAGGCCCTGTAGCAGGCGAAGCACGATCAACAACACCGGCGCGAGTACACCCATCGTCGAATAACCGGGTAGGACGCCGACCAGGAAGGTCGAGGTACCCATGATGATGATGGTGATCAGGAACGTGTACTTGCGGCCGATCAGATCGCCCACGCGCCCGAACACAATGGCACCGAACGGACGCACGGCGAAACCGGCGGCAAAGGCGAGCAGCGCGAAGATGAACTGGCTGGTCTCGTTCAGGCCGGTGAAGAACTGCTTGCCGATGATCGCGGCAAGCGAGCCGTAAAGGTAGAAGTCATACCATTCGAAAACCGTGCCCAGGCTCGACGCGAGAATCACGCGTCTGTGGCTGGTTCCAATGGTGCCGTCGGCACGAAGGCCGCTAGCAGTAGTCGCCATGGTGCTCTCCAATCAGAACCGGTACATACCGTTGAGGGTGAGTTCGTTACCCGAGGTCTTCTCGCGGCCGAGGCCGTTGACGGTGGTCGAGTCGAGGTTGGAGTGGATCAATTCGAGGCTGAAGTCGAAGGGACCGGTGGTGTACTGCAGGCTGCCAGCCGTCTGGCGGTTCTTCAGCAGGCCGACGGTGTTCGCGGCACGCCAGCGCAGCACGTCGTCCGTATCGGGCTTGCTGACCGACGCGAAGCCATACAGCGTCCAGTGCGTGTCGAACTTGTAGCCGGCCTGCAGATAGCCACCCTTCTCCTTGATGTCGCCGAACTGCGAGAGGTTGCCGAAGATTTCGCCGATCGCGTTGCCGGAGTAAACCGCGGACTTGAGGATGAACTGACCGGGCGACCAAATGCCGCCGAGTTCGACAGCCGTGCTCGAGAGGTTCTTCTTGATCGGGGTCGGGTTATTGCCCTCGACGCCACTCAGGTCGATCTTGCTGTAGTGACCGGCGAGGAACGCGGCCCAGTTGCCGCCCTTCGCCGTCAGGCGTGCTTCGAACTGCGGCCTGAAGCCGGCGTTACCCTGGGTGAGGAAGTTGTTCGTATCGGTGCCGCCGGCACGACCGTTCCAGGTGCCTTGAAGTGCCGCGACATCCAGCCGCCACTTGGTGCCTTCGGCGCCGTGGTTGAGATCCTGCATGAAGATCGCGCCCGGGAAACGCCAGCCGATCACACCGCTGCCGTAACCGAGCGGAAAGGCGATATGCGAGAGCGATTGCGGGATGTAATCCAGCGGGAACATGAGGTCCCACATCTGGCCGACGCGAATCGTCGTGCCCGAGTTCGGATTGCTGATATCGAAGTAGGCCTGGCGCAGGCGCTGCTCGGGCTGTGAACCTGCGTAGGCACCCGTGCCGTTGAAGCCGCCGAAGAAGTCCATTTCGATGCGACCGCTGCCGTTCCAGTTCTCGTTGAACTTGGCGCCGGCGAAGTCGAGCCAGAAGCGTGTATTGCGCACGTCGACGCCGCTGACCCGGCCGTTGGCGTGTCCGGCGCCGTCCGACGGGATGGGGTACTCGGCGTTCTGGCCGTTACCGTACGTGTAAGCCCGGTTCTGGCTGAAGGCGCTGACGTCGATGAAGCCGTGCAGCGCGAGCGAGACGCCCGGCGCGGTGCCGGTGGCAAAGGCCGGTTTCGCCGGAACGGTCGCGACGACCTTCTCGACCTTGGTCACCTTCTCGTCGGTCGCCTGGGCCTGCGTCTGCGCGGCCTGGGCCGTGGACGTGGCCTGGGTGGTCTCGGCCTTCTGTTCCTGGATCATGGCCTTGAGCTCGGCGAGCTGCTGCTCGAGCGAGTTCACGCGGGCTTCGAGCTCCGCTTCGTGGCCTGTGGTCTTCTTCGTCTTCGCTTTCGACTGGGCGTGGGCCAGATCCGGCAATGCGGCCATTGGCAGCATCAAGGCACAGGCGACACTCAGGGCGATGGCCTTGCGGCCACCGGAACGGTTCGTCTTCATCATGGTCTCCCCAACCATTGGCGAGCTGAGCATGTGACACACCAGCCCGGGCATCCATTCGCCAAAGGTCGAACCTCGACCAAAGTCGTAGCACCCCCGCAGCCTTATGTTGCGCCGCGACGTTACACTTCCGGACATAGCCACAAGCCCATCCGCAGGAAGAACGCATGTCCGATATCCACCCGGTCGATCCCGCCTTTGCCGCCAGGGCGCACATCCGCAAGGACGACTACCAGCGCATGTATGCCCGGTCCATCGCGGATCCCGAGGGCTTCTGGAAGGACATGAGCGGCCGGCTCGACTGGGTCACGCCGCCGACGACGATCAAGAACGTCTCGTACGACCCGAAGGACCTGTACATCAAGTGGTACGAGGACGGCACGCTCAACGTCGCCGCCAACTGCCTGGACCGCCACCTGGAGAAGCGGGGCGACAAGACCGCCATCATCTTCGAAGGCGACGATCCGAACGAGTCACGCAGCCTGACCTACCGCGAACTCCACGCCGAGGTGTGCAAGTTCGCCAACACGCTGAAGAACCTTGGCGTGGTGAAGGGTGACCGGGTCATCATCTACCTGCCGATGATCCCCGAAGCCGCGGTGGCCATGCTGGCCTGCGCGCGCATCGGCGCCATCCATTCGGTGGTGTTCGGCGGCTTCTCGCCCGATTCGCTCGCCGGCCGTATTGCCGATTCCGGCGCCAAGCTCGTCATCACCGCCGATGAAGGTTGCCGTGGCGGCAAGAAGATCCCGCTCAAGGCCAATGTGGACGAGTCGCTCACGCGACCGCACACCCACAGCGTCGAGACGGTCATCGTGGTCCGTCGCACGGGCGGCGCCATCCATCTGCAGTCGCCCCGCGACCGCTGGTACCACACCCTGATGGAAGGGCAATCGAGCGACTGCCTGCCCGAGCCGATGAACGCGGAAGACCCGCTGTTCACCCTCTACACCTCCGGATCCACGGGACTGCCGAAGGGGGTGCTTCACACCAGCGGTGGTTACCTCGTTTACGCCAGCATGACCCACGAGCTGATTTTCGACGTACGCGAGGATGACGTTTATTGGTGCACGGCGGACGTCGGTTGGATCACCGGCCATAGCTATGTGGTGTACGGCCCGCTCGCCAACGGCGCCACCGTGGTGATGTTCGACGGCGTGCCGAACTATCCGGATTTCAGCCGCTTCTGGCAGGTGGTCGACAAGCACCAGGTCACCCTGTTTTACACCGCGCCCACAGCCATCCGCGCGCTCATGCGCGAGGGCGAGGAACCGGTAAAGAAGACCTCGCGCAAATCCTTGCGCCTGCTGGGTACGGTCGGCGAGCCGATCAATCCCGAGGCCTGGAACTGGTATTACCGCGTCGTCGGCGAAGAGCGTTGCCCCATCGTCGATACCTGGTGGCAGACCGAGACCGGCGGCATCCTCATCACGCCGCTACCCGGCGCCACCGACCTGAAGCCGGGTTCGGCCACACTGCCGTTCTTCGGGATCACGCCGGCCATCGTCGACACCGATGGCAAGCCCCAGGAAGGCGCCTGCAGCGGCAACCTGGTCATCACCAATTCCTGGCCGGGGCAGATGCGTACGGTGTATGGCGATCACCAGCGCTTCGTCGACACCTATTTCAAGACCTATCCCGGTAACTACTTCACCGGCGACGGCGCTCGCCGCGACGAAGACGGCTACTACTGGATCACCGGCCGCGTGGACGACGTCATCAACGTTTCCGGCCACCGTATCGGAACAGCGGAGGTCGAGAGCGCGCTGGTAGCCAACCACAAGGTGGCCGAGGCCGCCGTGGTCGGCTGCCATCACGACATCAAGGGCCAGGGCATTTACGCGTATGTGACTCTCGTGGCGGGCGAGAACGGCAGTGACGAACTTCGCAAGGAGCTCATCGCCGGCGTGCGCAAGGAAATCGGTCCGATCGCCGCGCCGGATTTCCTGCAGTGGGCGCCGGGACTACCGAAGACACGTTCGGGCAAGATCATGCGCCGCATCCTGCGCAAGATTGCCGAGAACCAGCCCGACCAGCTGGGCGACATCTCGACACTCGCCGATCCCTCGGTGGTGAAGAGCCTGGTGGAAGAACGACTGATCAAGTAGCTCCCCATGTCCGATGTCCTGATCGCCGACGACCATCCGCTGTTCCGCGACGCCTTGCAGCGCGCGGTCCTGGCAGCCTTGCCCGACGCCACCGTACACACCGCGGACAGCGTTCCGGCCTTGTTCGCCCTGATCGAGTCACTGCCCGACGCCGACCTGCTGTTGATGGACCTGCACATGCCGGGAGCGCGCGGTTACTCCGCGCTCGCCCACATTCGCGGCCAGTATCCGGGGCTGCCTACGATCGTCGTTTCCGGACACGAGGAGGCGCAGGTAGCCAGGCGTGCGCTTGCGCACGGTGCGTCCGCCTACATTCCGAAATCGGCAGCCGTGGACGACATTGTCGAAGCCGTGCGTGCCGTGCTCGATGGTGACGTGTGGCTACCGCATAAGCTGGTCGGCGGCAATGTGGAGTTGAAGCCCGACGAGGCGGATGTTGCGGCTCGCGTCGCTTCGCTCACACCTCAGCAGTTTCGTGTACTGAACATGATCGCCGAGGGCTTGCTCAATAAGCAGATCGCCTATGAGCTCACCGTCTCGGAAGCGACAGTCAAAGCGCATATGACTGCGATCATGCGCAAGCTCGGTGTTTCCAACCGAACCCAGGTCGCGCTCGCAGCGAGTCACCTCGACGTGGACAAAGAGGCCTTTCCCGCAAATTCGCCCGAACCGTGAGCGCCTCCGCGTTCTTCTGTGTCTGGTCGCCGCTGCTTAGGCGGCGTGCGTTCCGGCGCGCTTCGCCAGGGCGACGAGCAACGCACGTAACGCGGCGGGGCGCACGGGCTTGTGTAGCAGCGGATAACCCAGGGCTCGCGCACGCTGCTTCAGTTCCGTACTGCCGTCCGCCGTGACCATGGCAGCCGGCGGTATCGTGCCTAGTTTTTCGGCGAGGAAGCGCAAGGCTTCGAGTCCGTCCATGTCGTCGCCCAGATGATAGTCGGCGAGGATCAGGTCGACATGCGTAGTCGACAACGTGTGCAGCGCGTCGCCGACATCGATCGCCACGCGGCAATCGACGCCCCAACGTCCGAGCAACGCCTTCATGCCCTCGAGAATCGTTTCGTCGTTGTCGATGCACAGCACCGTCAACGGCAATTGTTCGCCACCACCCGGGCGCGCCATGGCTGGCGCGCGCTTGCGCGACACGGGCGCCGTTCGCGGCACCGCGATGCTGAAGCAACTCCCGCGCCCCACGCGCGATCGCAGGCTCAGGCGATGGTGGAGGATGCCGGCAAGACGGTCGCAAATGGACAACCCAAGTCCGAGCCCCTTCTCACCCCAGGGCGACGGACGTTCCAGTCGCTGGAACTCTCCGAACACGCGCACCTGTTGTTCGTTCGCGATGCCCGGACCCGTGTCCCACACTTCGATGCGTATTTCGTCACCGTCGCGACGCGCCCCGAGCAGTACGCCACCGGCGCGGGTATAGCGCAGCGCGTTGGAGAGGAAGTTGGCGACGATGCGACGAAGCAGTTGCGCGTCCGATCGAACCGAGAGGGTCGTCGGCACGACATGCAGCGACAACCCACGTTGTTCGGCGACAACGGCGAACTGCTGGCGCAGCGAGTCAAACAGATCGGCAAGGGCAAATGGCGCGACTTCCGGACGGTAGCTGCCCGCGTCGAGTCGCGATACATCGAGCAGGGCATCGAGCAAATCTTCCGCGGCACGGAACGATGCATCGATACGTTCGGCAAGCTGCGCTGCATCGCTGTCCAGTCCGGGATGCTGACGCAGGGCTGAAGTGAACAGGCGCGCCGCATTCAGTGGTTGCAGGAGATCGTGGCTGGCCGCGGCGAGAAACCGTGTCTTCGATGCATTCGCCGCTTCGGCTTCGCGTCGCGCTATGGCCGTGGCAGTCAATGCTTCGGACAGTTCGGCGGTGCGCACTTCCACACGCTGCTCGAGTGTTTCGTTGGCATCGATAAGTGCCTGCTCGACGGATTTGTAGGCGGTCACGTCGGTAAAGGTCGTGACGAAGCCGCCACCAGGAAGCGCACGTCCGCGCATTTCGATCACGGTGCCATCCGGGCGAATACGCTGGAACACGTGCGGCGAGCCGGCGCGCATATAGCGAATGCGTTTTCCGACGTGCTCATCCACTTCGCCGGGCCCGCATTCACCGTGCTCCGCATTCCACCGGATCAGGTCGGCAACGGGCAGGCCGACGTACACCATGCCTTCGGGATAGTCGAAGAGCTCCACGTAGCGACGGTTCCATGCGACGAGGCACATGTCGCCATCCACCACGCTGATCCCCTGCGATACGTTTTCCAGCGTCGTCGACAGGAGCTCGCGATTGAAGCGAAGCTCCTGCGACGCTTCATCCATCAAGGCCATGGCCTCGGCGATGTCCAACCCCGTGCCGGACAACGCACCCATGAGGATGCGCCGTGCGCTTGCCGCACCCACCGCACTGGCCAACAGGCGTTCGGTAAACTGGATCAGCGGCCGGTCCGCCGAGTCCGTTGGGGTAAGCGTCACGCCGTGACGTTCACCGTATTCGTTGAACGCGCGCGTCGTGACGCGCTCGCCGACGATACGGCCAGCAATGGTGCCGAGGTCGCGCACAGTCACACGGCCCTTCCAGTCGCCCGCGCCCGTGACGCTACGCACGTAGGGGTCGACGAAGAGCGCGGCATGCAGTCGCTCTGCCACGCTGGGCCTGAAACGCAGCGAGATAAAGATCAAACACGAGACGTTGAAAAGTAGCGACCAGAACGTGCCGTGGGTGACCGGTTCCCATCCACTGAGATGGAACAGTTCGTTCGGCTTCAACCAACTCATGCCGAACGGGCCGTTGTCGACCCAGCCGCTGTTCATCCAGCCGGCGCGCGTCATCGCAGGAAACAGAAGGGTGTATGCCCAGACGATGAAGCCCGCGAGCAATCCGACATACACACCGACGCGACTTGCGCCGCGCCAGTACAAGGCGGAAACGATGGCAGGTGCGAACTGTGCCACGGCGGCAAAGGAGAGGAGGCCGGTGGCGGCGAGATTCTCGGCGTTCGCGATGATGCGATAGTAGAAGTAGGCGAGCGCGGCGAGCGCGACGATGGACACGCGGCGCACGAGCAGCACAATGCTCGAAAGATCACCGCGTCGTTCGAGATCGAGCCGACGTATGCGCAGCAGTGCCGGCATGACCAGATCGTTGCTGATCATCGTCGCCAGTGCGACCGCCGCGACAATGACCATGCCCGTGGCCGCGGAGAATCCGCCGACGAAGGCGAGGAGTGCGATGCCGTTGTTGCCCAGCGCGATGGGGAGATTGAGTACCCAGGCGTCCACGTGACCCTGGGTGACCTGCGGCAAGCCCAGTCCGGCGCTGACGATGGGCAGGACAGCCGCGGAGATCAACACCATGTAAAGAGGGAACAGCCAGCGTGCCTTGCGCAGGTCGCGCGGATCCTCGCACTCCACCACGCCGATCTGGAACTGCCGTGGGAGGCAGAACATGGCGCAGAACGCCAGCAGGGTCTGCGCGACGAAGCCAGGCGGCATGCTGCCTTTTTCCAGTTGTAGCACCGGGGCATGCAACGTCTGCGCGAGACCCGGGCCGTGCAGATAGGCGTAGACGCCGATGGCGACGAAGGCGATCAGCTTCACCAACGACTCTACCGCCACCGCCAGCATCAGCCCGTGGTGGTGCTCGGTAGCATCGATGTTGCGCGTACCGAACAGGATGGCGAAGACAGCGAGCAGGGCGGCGCACCACAGCGCGGTGTCGCCGAACCACCACGCGGAGTTGCCGGCGCCGAGGACGGCGAAGGACATCGCGACCGCTTTGAACTGCAAGGCGATGTACGGAATGATGGCGACGACGGCGATCACCGCGACCAGGGCGGCGAGGCCGTGCGACTTACCGAAGCGCGCCGCGATGAAGTCGGCGATGGAAGTGATGTTGCGTTGGCGTGCGACGAGCACCAGGCGCTCGAGCAGGCCGAAGCCAAAAACGAACAGCAGCAAGGGGCCCAGGTAAATGGGTAGGTAGGCCAGGCCCGAGCGCGCCGCGGTGCCGACGGCGCCGTAGAAGGTCCACGACGAGCAATAGACGGCCAGGGCGAGGCTGTAGACGAGCGGTCGCAACCTGGGTTGACGAGGGTAGAGCGGACGACGGTCGCCCGCGTAGGCAATAGCGAACAACATGCCGACGTAAGCAAGCGCTACCAGCAGCAGAAGCCAGCCTGCAATCACGATTAGTGCTCCCCGTTCGGCACGGCCCTGATTCTAGGGCCTCCGGTGAATACTTGCAGGTTCGGGCGACGACGATGCAGCATGCGTGAATGACTTCCACCCTTTTCGATGTTCCGCTGCTTGCCGACGACGAGATCCATGTGTGGCAGACCCGATGGTCATCGGGCAGCGGCGAGCTCCCCTTCGTCTCGCTGTTGGCCGCCTATGCCGGCACGGAGGCACCGGCGATCGAGCGGGGGGAACACGGCAAGCCGCGCTTTCCGGCACCGTTCGACCGCCTCGGCTTCAACTGGTCGCACAGTGGGGACAGGGCCTTGTTCGCGATCGGTCGCGGTGGTGGGGGTTTCGAACTCGGTGTGGATATCGAGCGCGTGCGCCCACGGGCGAGGGCCCTGGAGCTGGCGGCGCGTTTCTTCGCACCCGATGAAACCAGCATGCTCGAGGCGCTGCCCGTCGAGGGGCAACTCCAGGGCTTTCTTCGCCTGTGGACCGCCAAGGAGGCGGTGCTCAAGGCAAACGGCGGCGGCCTTTCGTATGGTCTGGAGCGGGTGGCATTTGAACTCGGTAACGGCGCCGCGACACCGGTCGCTTTCCAGGGTGAGATCGGGCCGGCATCCGCCTGGCGGGTCGAACCGCTGGATGCAGGCGCGGAATGCGTCGCCGCGGTGGCTTGGCGAGGAAGCGAACGAAAGGTCCGCGTCTTCACATATGCACTTTGAACCTTTTCTCAGTCAGGTGTGTCTGATGTTCTGTGAGTGTGTGTGTGGTGAGCCGTGCGCCATACGGAGTTGGCGCGTTATGCTGGGACGACAGTCATTACGCACGTCGCAATGGCGACGTGCGTTTTTTTATGGATAAACGATGACCCTACTCAGCGTAAACCTGAACAAGATCGCCGTACTGCGCAATTCGCGCGGCGGCAATGAACCGGATATCGCCACGGCTGCCAACACCTGCATCGATGCCGGTTGTGGCGGACTCACCGTGCACCCGCGACCGGACATGCGTCACGTCACGCCGGGTGATGTGCGTACATTGGCTGGCCTGCTGCGCGGCCGTGTCGAGTACAACATCGAGGGCAACCCGTTCGCCGGCCCGCGCGGTGCCTACCCTGGTCTCATCGAGCTCGCACGCGAGGTGCGACCGACCCAGGTCACGCTCGTACCGGACGGCGACGGTCAGATCACCTCGGACCACGGCTTCGATCTCACGAAAGACATCGAGATCCTGAAGCCCCTGGTCGCCGCCTTCCGCGAGCTCGGCTGCCGCGTCAGCGTATTCGTCGACGCCGGTGGTGAGGGTTTCGCCGAGGCCGCCGCGATCGGCGTGCAACGCATCGAGCTTTACACCGGACCTTATGCCGAAGCGTTTGCCGAAGGTGACGCGCGGAAGGAACTCGCTTCGTTTGTGGATACCGCACAGCGGGCGCAGAAGGCCGGCCTCGCGGTGAACGCGGGTCACGACCTGAGCCAGGCGAACCTGGGTACCTTCAAGTCCGCCATTCCCGGGCTGGCTGAGGTGTCGATCGGGCATGCGCTCATCGGCGAGGCGCTGTACGAAGGGCTGGCCAAGACCGTCAAGAACTACATCAACATCCTGTCGTAACCAGGTGCTCCTCTACCTGTAGGAGCCGATTCATCGGCGATCCCGCGGCAGCGGGCCTGGTTTTGGCGCGTGCCCAATCGCCGCTGAAGCGGCTCCCACAGAAGGCACAAAAAAAACCCCGCCGAAGCGGGGTTTTTCGTTCTTACCGGACGACCGCGATCAGTTCGAGTTAACGAAACCGATCTTGGTCAGGCCCTGGCCCTTGGCGTCGGAAAGCACGCGTGCCACGACCTCGTACTGAGCCGCGTCATCGGCGTCGATCTGCAGTTCCGGCTGGTTCGACTGCTGGGCGATCACCGCGATCTGAGCCTTGAGGCCCAGTTCGTCTACCGGCGTATCGTTCCAATAGAGCGAGCCATCCTGGCGAATCTGCAGACGGACGGGATCCGGCGGATTCTCTGGGTTGACGACATTCGGATTCGGCTGCGGAAGATCGATCTTGATCTTATGCGACAGCATCGGAGCCGTGATCATGAAGATGATCAGGAGCACCAGCATCACGTCGACGAGCGGCGTGACGTTGATGTCCGCCATGGGACCACCAGAGTTACCTGAGCTGAAAGCCATCTCGTTTACTCCTTACCAGTCGACATGAAGCCGACGTGGACCATGCCGGCATCCTTGGCGTCGCCAAGGACCTTCTTCACCACTTTGTATTCCGTGGTGCGGTCCGCACGGATCTGGAGCTCCGGTTGCGGCGACTTCGCCGCCGCAACCGCGAACTGTGCCTTCAGCTCAGCCTCGCTGACTTCGCCGTCATTGAGGAAGTACGTACCGTCCGGCTTGATCGCGAGATCCATCGGATCGACCGGGGTGTCATCCTTAACATTCGGATTAGCCTTCGGCAGATCGATCTGGACCTTATGGGACATCAGGGGAGCCGTGATCATGAAGATGATCAGCAGAACCAGCATCACGTCGACGAGCGGCGTGACGTTGATTTCCGACATCGGACCGCCACTGTTGCCCCCGCTACTCATAGCCATGGGTCAATTCCTCACTTCTTGACGGAGACGACCGGACCCGAGCCTTCGACGCGGGCACCCGTGGCGAAGAAGTCGTGCAGGTCGTGCGCGAATTCGTCGAACTGGGCGTAGGTCAGACGGTTCGAGCGCATGAAGAAGTTGTACGCAAGCACGGCCGGGATAGCGGTGAACAGACCGAACGCGGTCATGATCAGAGCTTCACCGACGGGACCAGCAACCTTATCCATCGACGCGGAACCGGAGGCGGCGATACCGATCAGTGCGTGGTAGATACCCCACACCGTACCGAGAAGACCGATGAACGGTGCCGACGAACCGACCGTAGCGAGTAGGGTCAGGCCGCCTTCCAGACGCAGGCTCTCGCGAGCAACGGCCTGGCGCAGGGCGCGATCGATGAATTCCGAACGCGACAGGGTCTCGGCGAGGCGACCACCGGCAGCTGCCTGGTGATGCGCGACGGCCGAAGCGGCGTCGAGTGCGATCTTCGAGAACGGTTCGCCCTTCGGCTGCTCTTCGAGCACACGAATGGCTTCCTGCGTCGACGCGGTATTCCAGAAGCCCTGGATAACCTTGTCGGCGCGCGAACGCACCATGCTGTTACGGATGAAGTTGGCGACGATGAAGTACCACGAGAGCACGGACATCGCGACCAGCACCACAAACACAATCCAACCGAGGAAGTCGAAGTTGTGAATCAGGTGGTCGAAGCCCATCTGCTTGAGGGCGTCGGCATTGGAGTTTTGACCTGGATTAGCAGGCTGAGCGGAGGTGTCTTGCAACATAACGCTACCCTTGGGAAGTCAAGCGTGAACTTAATAGATGTAAGCGGTGGGGGCTTACAGCTGGTTTAGGTTGAACGTAACGGGGACACGTGCATAGCCTTCGACGGCAGCACCGCCTCGCTTGCCCGGGTTGAATTTCCAATTCCTGGCCGCGTCTTCTGCTGCCTTGTCCAATTCGCGGAAACCGCTCGACTGGTCAACCTTGATGTCCTTCGGCGAACCGTCGACACCTACGAGGACCAGAAGTACCACAGTACCTTCATGCCGCTGACGAACCGCCTGCGGCGGATACTTCGGCGGGTTACGCTGACGGTACGACAGATTTTCACTCGGCGCGATATCCGCCGGCGGTGCAGGCGGCGCGGGAGGCGCCGGCGGCGGTGCCGGAACGGGGTTCGAACTCGCCTCGTCAACTGCCGGCGGCGGCGGAGCCGGCGGCGGAGGTGTCGGGGGCGGCTTCGATATCTGCACGATTTTCGGCGGCGGCTGCTTCGGGGGCTCCGGCGGCGGCGGCGGGGGAGGCGGGGGAGGCGGCGGCGGTTCAATAAAGTCGACCTGAACTACCTTCTCTTTCTGCTTTTCCTGCGACTTCGGTGGCGCCATAGGCGCAACCAGCAGCAGGAAGGCGAACGAGTGCAGAGCGATGGCGACTGCCAACGCGCTGGTGCGCCCCCAACTAAACGGCGCTTGGCCGGTTGATTCGTTACTTGAGGCCATCAGTCACTATCAAGAGCTAATCAAGCGGAAGTGAACCCGCACTGCTCTTCCGGCGTTCGGCGATTGAGATGCCGAAAACGCTGGTTTCTGCAAGCGGAAAGATAAGCAAATTACACCAGCATATGGCATTTGTATAGCACCTGAAGGGAAGAATCGTGGCAGTGCCAAACCATCCCTTCTGGTACTTTACAAAGGCTTACTTAGTGTTCTCTGCCTTGCTCAACCAGGCGTTGGCCTTGGCAGACGTTTCAGGATCCTGAGCCGCGAGCTTCATGTCCGCGATCGCACCCTGCTTGTTCTTCTGACCACGCTTGGCTTCCGCGCGCACCATATAGGCAGTGCCTTTATGCTGAACGCCCTTGCTGATGGCATCCGTCGCCGACTTTTCAGCGGCGGCGTATTGATTCTTCTGGAGCTGGAGGCGAGCCACGCTCAGCGAGACGGAACCATCCGTCGCGAGCGGGGCGGCCTTCTGGTACGCAGCGAGAGCACCGCTCTCGTCGCCACCGGTGATAGCGGCGTCACCCTGGAGCTTATAGACCTCGGCGGAGGGCTTGATCGCGCCCTTGGCCAGACCGTCCGCGAGCACGGCCTCTGCCTTCTTCGCGTTACCGTCCTGGCGCTCGGTATGTTCCTGGCCGTCGATCAGGTAGACCTTGGCGAGGTTCACATAGAGCTTGCCGCCGTTCTCGTCATTGTGGAACGCACCGGCAGCGCGGCCCTTCTCGAGCAGCGCGATGGCTTCCGGATACTTCTGCGCCTGGATCAGCGAGGAAGCGGCGTTCTGCATGGCGGTCGGGTCGTTCGGGTTCTTCGCCAGCTCAGCCGACGCGAGATCAGCAGCCTTGTCGCCCTGGCCGGTCTCGGCGTAGCTGGCGGCGAGGATCTGGGTCCAGGAAGCCTGCGGCTTCGCGTCCGGCATCGACTGCGCCTTGGTGATGGCGGCGATCGCTTCCGGATACTTCTCGAGACGGTAGTCGATATTGCCTTCGAGACCGTAGGAGTCGGCGGTTTCCTTCTTACCCTGGTCGCGCCACTCATGCAGCGACTGCAGGGCCGGAGCGTACTGCTCGTCGGCAACGAGGAACTGGGTGTACATGTACTTCAGCTGGAAGTACGTGTCGTTCGGCATCACGCCGATGTCCAGCGCCTGCTTGAGCGTGGTGATCGCGCCCTTGATGTCGCCGTCGTTGTATTTCATGTTGGCGAGGCCCTGGAGGGCGAGCGCCTGCGCGTACTTGCTGCTCGTGCCCGAACCGTCGGCCAGCGGCTGCAGGATCTGCTGCGCCTTTTCCTTGTCGCCGTTGTTGGCAGCGTCGAGACCTTCGTTCAGGGCCTTCTGGTCCTTGTCGCTCTTCAGGTCGAGCTTGGGTTCCGTCCGGGTCGCATTCGGATACAGCGCTTCTTTCTTATCCTTGGGAGCGGCGTCTTTCGCAACGACAGCACCACTGGCAAGGGAAAGGGCGATCGCGGATGCGAGCACCATCTTGATCAAGGAACCCTGTTTCATTGACTGACCTCGGTTGAAGGAGTCGTCGCACAGTGACGTGCTCCGGGGGACTACAGAGGTTAACCTGATTCTATTCCTAAGAACAAGTCGCAGTGCCACAAAAATGTGGAGTCAAAACAATGACTTGTTATATGAATGTTGGCGCTTACGAAATTAGGCCAACTTTTGGCCCTTGAAAACGCTGTTTTCAGCCCACCTTATCGGAGGTTGGGCTGAAGCATCAGTCCGTTCAATTCGCGGGCGTATGGAACAAAAAAGCACCCGGTGCAGGTAGCAACCGGGTGCTCTTTTTTGTGCACTAACGTGCGGTAGCGCGTCGACGTCAGACGTCGAGGTTGGCCACTTTCAGCGCATTCGCTTCGATGAAGTCACGGCGCGGTTCCACCGCCTCGCCCATGAGCATCGAGAACATCTGATCGGCGGCCACGGCGTCTTCGACACCGACCTGCAGCATGCGACGCGTTTCCGGATTCACCGTGGTTTCCCACAGCTGTTCCGGATTCATTTCGCCCAGACCCTTGAATCGCTGGATGGTACGACCCTTCTTCGCCTCGTCCAGCAGCCAGGTGCGGATGTCGGCAAAGTTAAGCACCCCACGCGACGCGTTTCCGCGGCGAACCACGGCACCCGGCTGCAGCTTCAGTTCCGCCAGCTGCTGCGAGATCGCCAGGATGGACCGGAACTCGATGCCGCCGAAGAACGACTGCGGCATGATCCAGATGTGGCTCAGGCCGTGCTGCATGCGTTCGACTTCGATTGCCGCGCCCTGCTCGTTCAGCGCCGGGCGGAAACGCAGCGTGTAGGTCGGCTTACCGAGGCCGCTTGCACTGAGGCGCTTGGCCAAGCCGTCCAGCCAGCCCTGCATCAGGGCAGCGTCGGTCCAGACCGCTTCAGCCATTGGCGCGTGCTCGAGCATCGCGGTGAGCGACGCCACGTCGAAGCGGTGGCTCAGGCGGGCGATCTGGTCGAGCGAGGTCTGGTAGTCGTGCAGCAGCTTTTCGAGCGCTTCGCCGCCAATGGCCGGCGCGCCCTCTTCCGGGAACAGCGACGCGTTATCGACCGCGCTGGAGATCAGGTAGTCGTTGAGGACGGCGTCGTCCTTGATGTACATCTCCTGCTTGCCCTGCTTCACCTTGTACAGCGGCGGCAGGCCGATGTAGACGTGTCCGCGCTGGATCAGCTCGGGCATCTGGCGGTAGAAGAAGGTGAGCAGGAGCGTGCGGATATGGGATCCGTCCACGTCCGCATCGGTCATGATGATGATGCGGTGGTAGCGCAGCTTGTCCGGGTTGTATTCGTCCTTGCCGATGCCCGTGCCCAGCGCGGTGATCAGCGTGCCGACTTCAGCGGACGAGATCATCTTGTCGAAGCGAGCCTTCTCGACGTTGAGGATCTTGCCCTTCAACGGAAGCACGGCCTGGGTGCGACGGTTACGGCCCTGCTTGGCCGAGCCACCTGCGGAGTCACCCTCGACCAGGAACAGCTCGGACAGCGCCGGATCCTTCTCCTGGCAGTCGGCGAGCTTGCCGGGCAAGCCGGCGATATCCAGCGCACCCTTGCGGCGGGTCATTTCGCGGGCCTTGCGAGCCGCGTCGCGGGCACGGGCAGCGTCCACGGCCTTGCCGGCAATGGCCTTGCTCTCGCCCGGATGCTCCAGCAGGAACGTGGCCAGCTTGTCATTGATGACCTGCTCGACCGCGGTCTTCACTTCGCTGGAGACCAGTTTGTCCTTGGTCTGCGAGGAGAACTTGGGGTCAGGCACCTTCACCGACAGCACCGCGATCATGCCTTCGCGCATGTCGTCGCCGGACAGGGCGACCTTGGCGTTCTTGGCCAGGCCTTCCTTCTCGATGTAGTTCTGCAGCGTACGGGTAAGCGCCGCGCGGAAACCGGTGAGGTGGGTGCCGCCATCGCGCTGCGGGATGTTGTTGGTGAAGCAGAACATCGTTTCCTGGTACGCGTCCGTCCACTGCATGGCGACTTCGACCGTGATGCCTTCGCTCTCGGAGCTGAAGCTGATCACGTTCGGGTGCAGCGGGTTCTTCAGCGCGGACAGGTGCTGCACGAAGGACTTGATGCCGCCCTCGTACGCGAAGATGTCCTTGCGCTCGTTGCGCTCATCCACCAGCTCGATCGTGACGCCGGAGTTGAGGAACGCCAGCTCGCGCAGGCGCTTCGCCAGGATGTCGTAGTGAAACTCGATGTTGTTGGTGAACGTCAGGTGGCTAGGCAGGAACCGAACCATCGTGCCGCGGCGATTGGTGTCGCCGAACACGGAAATCGGGGCCACCGGGTCGCCGTGGGCGTATTCCTGGCGGTTTTCCTTGCCGTCGCGCCAGATCGTCAGCCACAGCTTTTCGCTGAGCGCGTTGACCACGGAGACGCCGACGCCATGCAGGCCGCCTGAGACTTTGTACGAGTTCGCGTCGAACTTGCCGCCGGCGTGGAGCACGGTCATGACGACTTCCGCCGTGGACCTGCCCTCTTCCGGATGGGTTTCCACGGGAATGCCACGGCCGTTGTCGGCCACGCTGACCGAACCGTCCTGATGGATGATGACCGTGACGTAGTCGCAGTAACCGGCCAGCGCCTCGTCGATGGCGTTATCGACGACTTCGAAGACCATGTGATGCAGACCGGTGCCATCGTCGGTGTCGCCGATGTACATGCCGGGGCGCTTACGGACGGCATCCAGTCCTTTGAGGACCTTGATGCTGCCGGAGTCGTAGGCGTTCGAATTGGTCGGATCGAGAGGTTCGTTCATGCGATGCCTGGTGATGGCGCAGGTTTCGGTCCCGGGCGGCGCGGAAGGGCCCGGGACAGTCAATCGATTATAGCAAAGCCGAGACGACACCCTGTTCCACGTGGAACACAGTCACTGGCTGCTCGATGAGGGCGGACGGAATCTCGGTTCCCGTCACGAAGACCTGGACGTCGCGGCCGAGAAGCTGCGCGACTACCCACTCTTGATGGGTACGATCGAGCTCGGATGCAAGGTCGTCAAGGCAGACGACAGGCCACTCTCCGCGGATTTCGGCGTGCAGCGAGGCCTGACCAAGAAGGCACGCCAGGGCACACAACTTCTCCTGCCCGCGGGAGAGGTGTTCGCGTAAGGGGGCGTGCTCGAAACTGATCGTGAAGTCGGCGCGATGCGGGCCGACCGTGGTGTGGCCCCGACCCAGGTCGCGCAAGCGGCGCTCGGACAGGGTAGCCAGCAGATTCGCTGCCTCGTCCCAGCCTGGCTTGTAGCGGAGGCTGAATTCGCCGAGCTCGGGCAGCACGTTTTCCATGAAGCCCTGGATGTGTGGGAGAAGTCTGGCGATGTAGTCACGCCGAAACAGGGTGATGGCCTCCCCTGCTCCCGCTAGCTCCGATTCCCAGGGTTCGATGAGACTGGCCTCTATGGGCCCGCCGTTTCTCAGGAGCGCATTGCGCTGCTTGAGCGCACGCTGGTATCGGCGCCACTGGCCGACGAAAGAATGTTCCACGTGGAACAGACCCCAATCCAGGTAACGCCGACGCTCGTCGGACGCCCCGGCAATCAGGTCGTGCGAGCCCGGTTCAAAACACACCACGGCGCACTCCTGGACCAAGGAGCCCAGCGATGCCGCCGTATCACCGTCGACCCGGGCAACCCAACGCCCACTCTCCCGCCCTAGCCCGAGGCGACGGATCCGACCATCGTCCGAATGCACTTCCGCGAAAACGGAAAGCGCCGTAGCACCCCGCTTCAACAGTACGTCGCGAGACCCTGCCCGGAAGGAGCGCCCATGCGAAAGCAGATAGGCCGCTTCCAGAACACTGGTCTTTCCGGCGCCGTTGGCCCCGACGAACACGTTGATCCCCGCAGCCGGTGACAGCGTCACCCCCTCGAGGCAACGCAGACCGGCGATTCTCAGCGACTCGAACTTCATGCCAAATACGTTCCCGTCCAAAACGAACGACGCCGGGGTGTCGAAGACATCCCCGGCGTCGTGGGCCGAACTCTAGCTTGCCTTGCCGTCAGAGGCGAAGCGGCATCACCACATGGCGTGCTTCTTCGTTGCCCTCTTCCTGGAGCAGGCAGCTGGACTGGGCGTCACGTAGGTTGATCCGGACCTTGTCGCCACGAAGTGCGCTCAACGCGTCGAGCAGATAGCCCACGTTGAAGCCCACGGCGAGATCGTCGACCACGGTTTCCGCTTCGACTTCCTCCTGGGCCTCTTCCTGCTCAGGGTTGTGAGCAATGATCTTGATACGGCCGGGGGTCAGCTCGAGCTTTACGCCGCGATACTTCTCGTTCGACAGGATGGCGGCGCGCTGCAGCGCGCTTTTCAGCACATCACGCTCGATCGTGGCCGTTTTGTCGGCACCGAGCGGAATCACTGCCTCGTAATCCGGGAACCGGCCGTCGATGAGCTTCGAGGTGAACGTGACACCACCGCGACGGACGCGCAGATGGTTCCGACCGAACTCGAGCTCGACCATGCCTTCACCGGACTCGAGCAGGCCCACCAGCTCATTCACGCCCTTACGGGGAATGATGATCTGGCGGCGAGCGGAAACGGAGCTTTCCAGCTTGGTCTCCTTCAGCGCCAAGCGGTGTCCGTCGGTGGCGACGCAGCGCAGCGTGTGCTCCTGGAGATCCAGCAGCATGCCGTTGAGGTAATAACGGACGTCCTGGTTCGCCATCGCGAAGGCGGTGCGGTCCATCAGGTCGCGAAGAACTTCTTCCGGCAACGAGACGCGCTCGACCAGTTCGATTTCATCGACGGTCGGAAATTCCGTCGCAGGCAGCGTAGCCAGCGTGAAACGGCTGCGGCCGGCATTGAGCGCGATGCGTTCGCCGTTGAGCTTGATATCGATCTTCGCACCGTCAGGCAGTGCGCGAACGATATCGAAGAGCTTGCGGGCCGGAATCGTGATCTCGCCTTCCTGGACCGCGTCAGCGGCCGTGGTGGCGACCATCTCGACTTCGAGGTCGGTACCGGTAAACGAGACCTCGCTACCGGAGGCGCGAACCAGAAGGTTGGCCAGTACAGGCAGGGTCTGACGACGTTCTACGACGCCTACGACTTGCTGCAGAGGTTTGAGCAGAACTTCCCTCTGGATGCTGAATTGCATGCGCCCCTTCTCCTGCTTTTAAGTTTTAAGATTTTATAGTGGTTGTAGTAGGGCCGGTGGATATCTGGAGAAGCCTGAATTTCCAATATATTTCAGATGCTTATCGGTTGATATCGACTGGGCCTAAGAGGCGGTGCCATGTGTGTAGCTTGTGGATAACTTCGAGGGTCAAAACCATCCTCTGTCCATCCACCTATTATCCACAGGTTCTCAGCCCGTCAATATGCGGATGAGCTGTTCCCAATCCTGACGCATACGAACGTCCTTTTCGCAGAAACCGCGGATGGTGCGGCAGGCATGGAGAACCGTCGTGTGGTCGCGACCACCAAAGGCTTCACCGATCTCCGGGAGGCTGTGGTCGGTCAGTTCCTTGGAAAGCGCCATGGCTACCTGCCGGGGACGCGCCAGGGAGCGCACACGGCGTTTGGAAAGCAGGTCGGACAGACGCACCTGGTAGTAGTCGGCCACCATCTTTTGGATGTTGGGCACGGTCACGGCCTGGGCATGCGTGTTCAGCAGATCGCGCAGGGTCTCCTCTGCGAAATCCGTCGTAATCGGCTTACGGTAGAAGTTGGCGCGAGCCGCCAGCGTGTTGAGGGCGCCCTCGAGGTCGCGCACGTTGGAGCGGATGCGCTTGGCTAGCAGCATCGCAACGTCCTCCGACACTTCCATGCCCTTGTCGGCCGCCTTGGACAGAAGAATGGCAGCGCGCGTTTCGAAGTCAGGCGGCTCGATCGCCACCGACAGGCCCCAGCCCAGGCGCGACTTCAGCCGCGGCTCCAGCTTGTCCAGTTCCTTCGGATAACGGTCGCAGGTAAGAATGATCTGCTGCTTCGCTTCGAACAGGGCGTTGAACGTGTGGAAGAACTCTTCCTGCGTCGTGTCCTTGCCGGCGAAGAACTGGATATCGTCGATCAGCAGCGCGTCCACGGTACGGAAGCGACGCTTGAACTCGTCCATGTTCTTCTGCTGCAGCGCTTTCACCATGCCACTGACGAACTGCTCCGAGCGCAGGTAAAGCACCTTGGCGTCCGGATTGTTCTGCATGAGCAGGTTGCCGGCCGCATGCATGAGATGTGTCTTACCCAGACCCGTGCCGCCATAGAGCAGCAGCGGGTTGTAGGCGCGACCAGGATTCATGGCCACCTGCATGGCCGCCGCTTTGCCTAGCTGGTTCGACTTGCCTTCCACGAACGTATCGAACGTGTAATGCGGATCCAGGTTGTGCACGTGGGGCGCTTCCGGCGCCGCCTCGCGAGCAGGCCGTGCCGGTGCGGCCGCCGGCGACGACGCCACGGGACGCTGGGGAGCCGGTCGTCCGCCGGACGAGCCCACTTCCAAGCGCACGGGCACCGGGTGCCCGAGGAGGTGTTCGGCGATCGTCTGGATCTGTTTCAGGTATTCATCGCGGACAGTGTCCAGCGAGTACGGATTCGGGGCGTAAAGATGCAGCCCGCTGGCGTCTTCCCTGGCCTGCAACGGCATTAACCAGGTCTGGACGTCCTCGGCGCTCAATTCGCCTTCAAGACGCTCGAGACAGCGCCTCCAAAGATCACTCATCGGGTATTCTTGCCACAGAAAGGGCGCTTGCGCGCGGGGTGGACGACGAAGTCTACCAGCGTTCCGCCCCTGCCTCGGGGTTCGCCTGGCCGGACCGCCGCAGTTCTTGCGCGGCCAAGCGGTTGACACTTCAGCGGAATGTCGGCCATACTTTCCGGCCATATTCATTCTTCACCCGGATTAAGAGTCATGAAGCGGACTTTCCAGCCCAGCAAGCTCAAGCGCGCCCGCACCCACGGCTTCCGCGCCCGCATGGCGACGGCCGATGGTCGCAAGATCATCAATGCCCGCCGCGCGAAGGGTCGCAAGCGCCTGATCCCGTAATCGGTTCGTCTGTCGTGCGAGCCGCAGCCATGCCGCGCGAAGCGCGGCTCCGCCGCGCCGCCGACTTCGCAGCCTTGCGAACAGTCAGCGGACGCCTTGGCGGCCGCTGTTTTCTTTTGCGCTTCGGAAACAACGATGTCGACACGGCAAGGCTAGGCCTCGCCATCTCCAAGCGCTGTTCCAAGCGCGCGGTCGACCGTAACCGGATCAAGCGCCTGGCACGTGAGGCGTTTCGCCGCGCGCGCATCGCCCTACCCCACGTCGACATTCTGGTCATGGCGCGCGACAGCGCGGTCAAAGAGACCGGCGAAGCCCTGTTGGCCGAGCTCGACATGCTCCTGCGCAAGGTCCGGCCGTTGAAGCGCGAAGGCGCCGACGGCACAATCGCGCGTTGACCTTCTTCTCACCGTCGTCCCCGTCTCTCCCGGCCAGCTGGCTGAGACGTCATCCGGATCTGGCCCTGCAATGAATCAAACGCGCACGCTCCTCTTCTTCGCGCTCATGTTCGTGGCGTATCTCTTGTGGACCGAGTGGGAGAAGGACTACGTCCACCCGCCGGCTCCCCCCGCTCCGACGGGCCAGACCACGGCCGGACAGGCCGGTGCCGATGCCGCCGTACCCGGCGCGACGAACCCCGCCGGCGTGCCGAACGAATCCGGCGCACCGGTGGAAGGCAAGGCCGAGTTGGTCACGCTCTCTAACGATCTGCTCCGCCTGACCATCGATACCCGCGGTGGCAGCATCGTTCGATCGGAACTGCTCGCTTATCCGACCGAGCCGGAAACCAAGAAGAACCCGACCTCCCCGCCGGTCCGCCTCCTCGACGACGAAGGCGCGCACTTCTTCGCCGCCCAGGACGGTCTGGTCAGCAGCACCGGTGCCGCGCCGGACCATCGCGCGCTGTTCCACGCCGAGAAGACCGAGAACATTCTGGCCGATGGCCAGAAGACGGTCAGCGCCGAGCTGACCTGGACGGACCCGTCCGGCGTGAAGGTGGTCAAGCGCTATACCTTGAAGCGTACCGACTACGTGGTCGACCTCGACCAGCACATCGAGAACGGTTCGGCGGCGATGTGGAACGGCAATGCCTACCATCAGCTGCAGCGCGTACCGGCTGAGAAGGTGAACTGGTTCAAGGCTTATACCGATCCGGCGCAGCACAGCTTCTTCGGCGCCGCCTGGTATAGCCCGGAAAGCAAGTTCGAGCCGCTGCCCTTCGCCGACTTCACCAAGAAGCCGCTCAACCACCAGATCACCGGTGGCTGGGTCAGCATGCTGCAGCATTACTTCTTCGTGGCCTGGATTCCGCCGGCCAACGAGGCCGTGACCTACACCAGCAATATCGTCGATCCGAACTCCGCGACGCCGCGTTATCTCGTGCGCGCCTTCGGTCCGGCGATCCAGGTCGCTCCGGGTCAATCCGCCGACAGCGTTGCGCGCCTGTATATCGGCCCGAAGCTGCAGGGCACGCTCGACGTCATCGCGCCGGGCCTGGAACTGACCAGCAACTATGGCTGGTTCACCATCATTGCCCAGCCGCTGCACTGGCTGCTCTCGCAGCTTCATGCGATCAGTGGCAACTGGGGCGTGGCGATCATCCTGCTCGTGTTGCTGATCAAGGCTGCGCTTTACAAGCTCACCGATGCGCAGTTCCGTTCGGGAGCACGCATGCGCAAGCTGCAGCCGCGCGTCGCCGCGCTCAAGGAGCGTTACGGCGACGACCGCGTGAAGATGCAGCAGGCGATGATGGAGCTGTACAAGAAGGAGAAGGTGAATCCGATGGCAGGCTGCCTGCCCATCCTGATCACCTTCCCGATCTTCATCGGCCTGCTCCGCGTGTTGTCGGAATCCATCGAACTGCGCCATGCGCCGTTCTTCGGTTGGATCCACGACCTTTCCGCGCCGGATCCCTTTTACGTACTGCCCGTGCTGTACTTCATCGTTACCCTGCTCACGCAGCGCATGATGCCGACGGCGGGCATGGATCCGGCCCAGGCCAAGATGATGAAGGTCATGCCGCTGATCTTCGGTGTCTTCTTCGCCTTCTTCCCCTCGGGCCTCGTGCTCTACTGGACGATCAACGGTGCGACCAGCCTGCTCCAGCAGTGGTACATCAACCGCAGCGTCGACCGGGCCGAGATCAAGGCCAAGACCGCATAACCCCCGAGCGGCGCGTCGAAAGACGCGCCGCTTCGCTATTGAAGGTACGGCAATGAATCACGGCGACGACACCATCGCGGCCATCGCTACCGGCGCCGGCGCGGCTGGGGTCGGCGCCGTTCGCGTTTCGGGGCCGTTGGTTCCCGCCATCGCCAAGGCATTCCTTGGCCGCGACCCTGTACCGCGGCACGCGCACTTCGCTGCGTTTCGCGACGGCCATCGTGAGCTGATCGATCGCGGGATTCTGCTGCACTTTCCGGGGCCCGCCTCGTACACCGGTGAGCATGTGCTCGAGTTGCAGGGGCATGGCAGTGCGGTGCTTCTCGACGCCCTGCTTCGTCGTTGCATCGAACTCGGCGCACGTCTGGCGCGACCGGGTGAATTCACCGAACGCGCGTTCCTCAATGGGAAGCTCGACCTCGCCCAGGCGGAAGCTGTGGCCGACGTCGTAGCGGCGACATCGGAAGCGGGCGCGCGCGCTGCCTTACGTTCGATGGAAGGCGTGTTCTCGGCACGTGTCGACGCCTTGCTTGCGGAGATGATTGCGCTTCGCGTGCATATCGAAGCGGCGATTGATTTTCCTGAAGAGGAAATCGACTTTCTTGCCGATCCCGTTATCGGCGAACAGCTCACGTCATTGCGTGCGAATCTCGATGTGTTGCTCGTGGAGACGCGCCGTGGCGTTCGACTTAATGACGGCATCACGGTCGCTATCGTCGGCCGGCCGAACGCGGGCAAGTCGAGTCTGATGAATGCTCTCGCGGGACAGGAACGCGCCATCGTTACCGACATCGCTGGTACGACGCGTGATGTGCTCCGTGAGTCCATCAGTATCGATGGCGTTACGCTCGAGCTGGCCGACACCGCAGGTCTGCGCGACTCGGTGGATGTCGTCGAACGGGAAGGGATCCGGCGCGCACGTGCACAGCTTGAGCGATGCGATGTTGCTCTCCTCGTCACTGACGCCGAGCACGTCGCCTTCGATCTCGCGTTCTTTGAAGGCACACCGACGCATGCGTCACGCATAGTCATAGTCAATAAGATCGATCTGGCCCAAGCATCGGCACATCGGGAATCCCACGAAGGCTACGACGCGCTGTGGCTGTCTGCGTTGACCGGCAATGGCCTTGACGCACTGCGATCAATATTGAGAGACCTCGCGACGGCTGGCGCGGGTGACGGTGCCTTCAGCGCGCGACGTCGTCATGTCGTGGCGCTCGAGTGGGTTCGTGACCATCTGTCGCGCACCGCGGATGCGCTGCATGGATCGCATGCTGGAGAGCTTGCTGCGGAAGAACTTCGTCAGGCGCAGCAAGCACTGGGTGAGATCACCGGAACGTATTCATCGGATGATCTTCTTGGGGCGATCTTTAGTTCGTTCTGTATCGGGAAGTAACGAGTTCCGTCTAAACGCAAGGGAAGGTACTGAGTCGTGTCATCCAAGCTCGAAACCGCGCCCGTGGAGACGCACGAATCAAAATGGACAAGATCGAGGATCCTGACGATATATCTCTGCGTCCTGGGTACTCTGTTGATCCCGATCTAGATCCCCCGGATGCAGAAATTTCATGCTTCCGGACAAAAGCGAGCTCAAGAGATTAAAGCCCTGGGTCGTTCCCTTCCGCATCACGATGCTGAGCGGATATCTCGCGTTTATGTGCTGGCTTTGCGTGTACGGCTTAGCGTCCCTCTTCGTCCTTGTGACCTCGCGAGCTGACGCGCCGATCACCGCGCCGATTCACGTGGTCCGAACATCGGGCCGTTGTCCGATGAGATATTCGTTCTTCGACCCAGCTATTCAGCGCCGTGTAAACAAATGCGGCTGGCCCTTCGCTCAACCGGTCTCGGGTGATATCGCACGTATCGATCAATCGGTCGGTCCGTTCGGCATGCTTCTTCTGTCGGTTAGCCGTGAGCAGTGAACGACGTAAGTAGCTACGCGTGAACGACGGTTGCCTCTGGGGGGATCTCTCGCAAACGAGAAAGGAATTCCTCAAGGATCGGCGACGTATTGCTCCTGCTATACCCCACGACGAGATCCAGCATCGGCGGATTCTTCAGCGGGCGACTGGTCACCGACCAGGGCATCAGGTCCTGGATGTACGCGGGGATCAATGCGAGCCCGCGCGTCGATGCCACGAGTGACATCACCATGGCAGGATTGTCGACACCTTGCGTCGGTTCAATCGCAACACCCGATCGTTCGAGGTAATGATCGATAACCCCGCGAAGCACCTTCGCCTTGTTCGCCATCGCGACGTACGGCTCGCCGATCATGTCCTTCGGCTCGACCATTTTCCGCTTCGTCAGCCTGTGATCGCTCGGCATGAGCATCACCAACTCCTCCTGACCGATAACGCGATACTCGAGATCGTAATCCGGCTCGGCTCGCATGAAGGCGAGATCGAGTCGTCCGCGTGCGACGGCATCGGCAAGATCCGGCGAGTAGTCACTCGACACCGTGACATCGACGGTCGACATGTCCTGATGTAGCAACTGCATCGCACGAGGCAGCCACTTCATCTCGAGGCCGGTGAGGAAGCCAAGCGCGAACCGCCGCTTCGAAGGTAACGCTGCTCGACGCGCAGCTTCGACGGCGGCATCCACCTGGCTCAACGCCAGGCGCGCGTGATCGATGAATGCCCTTCCTGACTCGGTGAGGACGACACCTCGCGCGCTACGTGTGAGCAACGCGACGCCGACCTGATTTTCCAGGTCGCGTATCTGCCGGCTGAGCGAGGGTTGCGATGTATGCAGCCGCTTCTCGGCGGCCTCGGTGAGGCTGCCCGTTTCAGCCACGGCGATCAGGTACCGCAGGTGCCGCAGTTCCATGAGCCCATGCCTCGGAGGTATGCCTACCAGCTTACAAAGTCTTTTTCAGACGCGCCAGAGCGGCCTAGATTGTCCATCAAGCCGCCGGTAGACCTATTTGTCGATCCCGACGGCAAGCCTGATCCGTTCAATAGCCATAACTTTGAGGAATACGTCATGAGCAACCAAATCTTCGATCTCACCGGCAAGACCGCCCTGGTGACCGGTGCTTCGCGTGGTATCGGCAAGGCCAGCGCCCTGGCCCTCGCCAAGGCAGGTGCACAGGTGCTCGTGCACTTCAGCCGCGGCGAACAGGAGGCCCAGGCCGTCGTCGACGAAATTCGCCAGGCCGGCGGCAAGGCAGAGAAAGTCGGTGCGGACCTCCGTGCCGCGCAAGGGCCGCACGAACTCGCCGCCAAGGTCCGAGAGATCATCGGTGGCCGACTCGACGTCCTGGTCGCCAATGCAGGCATCGCTGTCTCCGCGACGATCGAGGACACCACCGTCGAAAACTTCGACAACCTCTTCGCCGTGAACGTTCGCGCCCCCTACTTCCTCGTGCAGCAGCTCCTTCCGGTGATGTGCAAGGACAGCAGTGTCGTGCTGCTTTCATCGCTCGCCGCCAAGTCCGCTGTCGGCACGTTGTCGGCTTACTCCGCGACCAAGGGCGCCATCGACACGCTTGTAAAGCACTTTGCGTCGGCACTGGGCGAGCGCGGCATTCGCGTCAACGCCGTTGCACCGGGCGTGGTCCCCACCGATATGTCGAGCTTTGCCAAGAGCGACGAAGGTCGTGACTTCACGCTGAGCATCCAGGCGCTGAAGCGCATGGCCACTGCCCAGGACATCGCTGACGCGATCGCCTTCCTCGCCTCCGACGCATCACGCTGGGTGACCGGCGAGACGCTGCACGTCGACGGTGGCTCGAAACTCTGATCGACCCGATCTCCCCTTTAGAAGAAAACCCATCACTACTGAATCACTCAAGCTCTACCAGTCCGGCGGTTCGCCGAATTCGCGCCGCGTGCGCATCTTCATCGCCGAGAAGAACCTGACCATCCCTAACGTCGCAGTCGATCTCGGCAAGGGCGAGCAGCACGCAGAGGCCTACCGGGCGATCAATCCGCGCCGTGTGGTGCCTACCCTGGTACTGGGCGACGGCACCTCGATCGGAGAAGTGCCGGCCATCCAGCGTTACCTCGAAGACGCCTTTCCGCAGCATCCCTTGTTCGGTACGAACGCGAAGGAGAAGGCGCTCATCACCATGTGGGAGCGGCGGGTCGAACTCGAAGGCTTCGCGTCGGTGATGGAGGCCATTCGCAATGTGCTTCCAGGTCTGCAGGGCCGCGCTATCGCGGGTCCGCACGATTACGAGCAGATCCCCGCGCTCGTGGAACGTAGCAAGCAGCGCGTGGCGAACTTCTACATCGATCTTGAAGCGCGGTTGTCGGAAGTGAGCTTTGTCGCCGGTGACCGGTATTCGGTCGCGGACATCACGGCGCTGGTGACGGTGGACTTTGCGACGAAGGCGATCGATATGCCGGTGCCGGAAGGTCATGTTGCGACGAAGCGCTGGTATGCGGAAGTGAGTGGTCGGGTGAGTGCGGGGGCTTGAGGGAGAGCTTCGCCGATGAATCGGCTCCTACAGGGAGCAGGTTACGGCGGGGGGCAGGTCAAGGCCGGGACCAGGTTACGGCAGGAGCCGGTCATGGCCGGAAGTGGGTCCCCGATTGATGTGGGGCCCACATAAGTCAAAGTGGAAATGAATGGCTACTGCGGCTGCCTGGTCATCGCTAACTTGTCTTCAACGAAATGCGCCGCTGGCCCCGACTAACGGGGCGGCGGCTAACTCACCGAGGACACACCATGAAAATCAGCGGCAATACCATCTTCATCACGGGCGGCGGTTCGGGCATCGGTCGCGGTCTCGCCGAAGCACTTCACGCCAAGGGCAACAAGGTCATCATCGGCGGACGTCGTCGCGGCCATCTCGATACCGTCGTCGCGGCGAACCCGGGCATGAGCGCCGTACAGCTCGACGTCTCTGATGTCGCCGACATCGAGCGGGTCGCAAAGCAGCTCATTGCGGAGTTCCCGACACTCAACGTGCTGATCAACAACGCGGGCATCATGGAACTCGACCGTGCGGTCGGTCGCCTGGACGATGCGCAGATGGTGTCGACGATTACCACCAACCTGATGGGTCCGCTGCGCCTGACTTCTGCCCTCATCGACCATCTCAAGAAACAGCCCGATGCGACGGTGATCTACAACAGCTCGGTGCTTGCCTTCGTGCCACTCGCCTTCACGGCCGTCTATTCCGCCACCAAGGCCGCGCTGCACTCTTACGTTCTTTCGCAGCGCTTCCTGCTCCGCGAAGACGGCGTCAAAGTGCTCGAGATCGCTCCGCCGTGGGTTCGCACGGAACTGATGAATAGTCAGGAAGCTGAGCTCGCCATGCCGCTCGATGAGTTCATTGCCCAGACCATGGCCGTGCTGGAGACGGACGCAGACGAGATCCTCGTTGAAGGCGCACGCCCCCTTCGCAACAACGCGGGCCCCGCGGAGCACGGGCTCGTCGACGGCTTCAATACGCAAATGTCGAGCATCTTCGGCGGCGGTTGATAACCGAAGGCCGCCCGTCAGTAGGGCAGGCGACCAAGACCGGCATCGATGGCCAACTCCGCGATGAGATGATCGACGACGGCGCGCGCTGCGGCGCGTGTCGCTCGTCCGAGCGGAAAGTACGCAAAGACAGGAATTTCTTCGGTACGCCAGTCGGTGAGTAGCTGAACCAGTGAGCCATCGGCGAGCTCGCGCCGACATGCCCAACCTGTCGTCGACGTAATGCCCATGCCGGAAACAACGGCGGCGACCGCGCCTTCGCTCTCGTTGGTGCTGAAGTGCGAGCCGAGCTCGATCGTCCTGACGTCATCGTCGCGCTCGAATCGCCAACCCCTGGGCACCATCGACGCGGGTCCGGAAACAATGCGATGGCTGACGAGGTCGTCGGGAGAGGTGGGCGTTCCCGCTGTCGCGAGGTACGCAGGCGACGCGATGATCACCCTCGGAATCACGGCCAACTGCTTGATCGTGCCGCTCGCGTCTGGCTTCGACCCGACGCGGATCGCGACATCCACGGCATCGCGCACGAGATCCTGCCGACGGTCCTCGAGCAGGAGCTGGAGTTCCACGTTGGGGTACCTGGTCGAAAACGACGCAAGGCGCGGAATGATCTCGCGTATGGCGATGCTCAGTGACATGCTCATGCGTATGAGTCCGCGAAGGTCACCGCCGTCGCGCACACTGTGCTCGGCGTCGTCGAGCGCGAGCAGGATCGGCTCCATGCGCGCGAGAAATTCCGAACCGGTCTCCGTCGGGACCACGGCACGCGTCGTCCTTGAAAGCAGACGTACCCCGAGGTCCGATTCAAGGTCTGCGATGATCCGCGAGGCCTGCGACTGCGACAGCCCGCACTCGCGCGCTGCAGCAGAGAAGCTGCCGAGCCTGGCGACACGCGTGTACAGCTTGAGCGCGAAGATGTCTTTCATGCCGGAATCCCGAACCCCGCGGATTGAGGTCTCGCCTGCATGGAAGATAGCGGAATCCGATCGCTGCCGGTCAGTCACCGGCCTATTCCTGTTCGGGACCAGCTTCCCGGTTACAGCGCGCGGTACATGAGCAGGTCGCGCTGGGCGTCGCTGCCGACATGGAAACGATGCTCACCCACTTCGACGAAACCGAACTTCGCATAGAAGCGGACGGCTCGCGGGTTGTTCTCCCAGACGCCGAGCCATACGCCATTAGCACCACGCTTCGTAGCGTCGTCGAGCGCAGCATCCATGAGCAGCGCCGCGACGCCCTTTCCATGCCAGGGCGCATCGACGTAGATACGATGGAGCTCTACCGCCCTAGATTCCGGAACGCAGGCCGGACGTTCGCCGGAGCGTACTTGCGCGAAGCCGGCGATTGACGCGCCGTCGGTACAGAGCAAGGTCGTGATGTCCGGATCGACAATCTCCGCGCGCTGGATCGCTTCGCGGTAGCTGCTCCGGCAATGCTCGGCCATGTGTTCTTCGGCGGTGGATTCGCCGAAGGTGGCGCGGAACGTTCGCTCCATCACCTGAGCGAGCGCCGCCGCCTGGTCGGCGGTCGCGATGCGAAGTCGAAAGGTGGTCATCGAATCTCCAACGCCGTGCGGTGACGGTCAGCAGGGCTCGGCGGCCGCTTCGGAGATCGTCCGCTTCTCGGCGGCAACCGACGCCGCCCAGATACCCAGACCCGCCAGTGCCAACAAGCTGCCGACCCAGCCGGGCGATGTCCAGCCGTAGCCGCCTGCGATGGCCAGGCCACCGAGGAACGGGCCCAGCGCGTTCGCCGTGTTGAATGCGGAATGATTGAGCGACGCGGCAAGGCCTTGCGCATCACCCGCGACGTCCATCAGGCGTGTCTGCAGCACCGTACCCAGGGCACCACCGATGCCAATGCAGAACACGTCCAGGCTGAGCAGCCAGATGTTGCCGGTAGTGAATGGGAAGAGGGCAAGGAGCACCATGCTCCACACCAGCAAGACGCCGGCCGTGCGCATGAGTGCGCGGTCGGCGAAGACGGGAACGACCATATTGCCGATGGTCATGCCAACGCCGAAGACACCCATCACCCAGGGCACCGACGACAGCGGCATCTTCGTCACGTTGATCAGGATGTCCGCCAGGTACGTATAGACGGCGAACATGCCGCCGAAACCAATCGCACCGATGGCGAGCGTGTACCAGACCTGCGAACGCTTCAGGGCACTGAGTTCGCGCAGCGGGCTGGCCTTTGCATCGGACGGCGTGTTCGGCGCGAAGATCGCGACGGCGGTCATCGTCAGCACACCGAGTACGGCGACCAAGGCGAAGGCCCAGCGCCAACCGACCGCCTGGCCCAGCCAGCTGGCCAGCGGCACGCCGACGACGGTCGCGACGGTGAGCCCGAGGAACATCTGACCTACCGCGCGCGTGCGCCGGTTTGCAGGCACCAGCGAAGACGCGACCAGCGCGGCCACGCCGAAATACGCCCCATGCGGCAAGCCGGCGAGGAACCGGAAGACCAGCATCCAGTGGTAGTTCGGCGACAGCCCGGTCAGGCCGTTGAACACGGTGAACATGGTCATGAGGATCAGCAGCAACCGGCGCCGCGGTACGCGCGCACCGAGCACGGTCATCACCGGCGCGCCGACCACGACGCCCAGCGCATACGCGCTGATGGTGTGACCGGCGGTTGGCGCGTCGATGCCCAGGCCCTGCGCGAACAGGGGAAGCATGCTCATCGAGGCGAACTCGGTCGTCCCGATGGCGAAACCACCGACGGCGAGCGCGAGGATGACCAGGCCAACGTGCGGCGCGCGGACGGGCGGGATACCCGGATCGAGGGCGGGTGCGGAAGCAGACATGGGGGACTCGGGACGTGGGGGCCCGGCGCGTGGTGCGCCGCAGCATACGCCTAGGATACCCCTTGCATGCGCTTGCACCAAGCGCATCTCAGAAGCGCCTCACCCCACCCCGTCATCGCGGATGAGATCGATAAAGGCGCGCAGGGCGGAGGTCACCCTGCGCTGCCGCGGGTAATACAGCATGAAACCCGGATACGACGGGCACCAGTCCTCGAGTACGCGAACCAGCCGGCCGTCCTTGATGAACTGGGTGAGTTGGTCTTCGAGCACGAAGGTCAGGCCTACACCGGTCAGGGCTAGGTCCAGCGACAGCCGGAAGTCCGCGAAGGTCAGCCGGCCCGGCACATCGACGTCCAGCTTTCGGCCCGCCTGCTCGAACTCCCACTTATAGATACGCCCACTGGGGAATCGGAACCGTATGCACTCATGACGCATCAGGTCGTTGGGGTGCAACGGCGTGCCGTGGGTCGCCAGATACCCCGGCGTCGCGACGCAGACGCTCCGATGGGGGCCACCGATCGGCACCGCGATCATGTCCTCGGGCACCTGCTCGAGAAAGCGGATCCCGGCATCGAAGCCCGAGGCCACGATGTCGATCAGGCCATCGTTGTCCACCGCCTCGAAGCGCACATCCGGGTAGGCCGCCAGGAACCGTGGCAACAGCGGCGGCAGGATCAGCTGGGCGGTGATCCGCGGCATATTGATCCGGAGCGTGCCGGAGGGCGCGGCGCGGAAGTCGTTCATCTCCTCCAGCGCATCACCGACATCGCGAAGGGCTGGCTCCAGGCGCTCGAGGAGTCGCTGCCCGGCCTCCGTGAGGGAGACGCTTCGGGTGGTCCGGTGGAACAGCATGACCCCGAGCCGCTCCTCGAGCCCGCGGATCGCGTAGCTGATCGCGGACGTGGACAGGGTCAATTCGGCCCCTGCCTTGCGGAAGCTGGCATGGCGCGCCACGGAAGCGAAGGCGGCGAGGTGGGAAAGGTTGTCGGGTCGCATGATTGTGAAGGATATCTCAACGGCTCGTCCCGGAATCCCCGCTGGCCGCGCCATTCCAGCGGACGTATTGTTGTGGACTACCGATCAAACTCTCAACGATAAGGATGACTGCCATGATCGACGTCCGCGGATTTGCCGCCAAAAGCGCAACGACCCCCCTCGTCCCCTTCACCTTCCAGCGCCGCGAGCCGGGCGAGCACGACGTCCGCATCGAGATCCTCTATAGCGGCGTCTGTCACTCCGACCTGCACCAGGCCAAGGGTGACTGGGGCAACTCCACCTTCCCGATGGTCCCGGGCCACGAGATCGTCGGCCGCGTCGTTGCCGTCGGTTCGGCCGTGAAGAAGTTCAAGGTCGGCGATTTCGCCGGCGTGGGCTGCATGGTCGACTCCTGCCGTACCTGTGAATCGTGCAAGCAGGACCTCGAGCAGTACTGCCTGACCCACACCAGCTTCACCTACAACGGCACCGAGCAGGACAAGACCACGCCGACCCAGGGCGGTTATTCCACCGAGATCGTCACCGAAGAGCGCTTCGTGGTGAAGATCTCCGAGAAGCTCGACCTCAAGGCGACCGCGCCGCTCCTGTGCGCCGGCATCACCACCTACTCGCCGCTGCGTCACTGGAAGGTCGGCAAGGGCCAGAAGGTCGGTGTGATCGGCCTCGGCGGTCTCGGCCACATGGGCGTGAAGTTCGCCAAGGCGATGGGTGCGCACGTCACCATGATCACCACCTCCGCTTCGAAGGGTGAAGACGCCAAGCGCCTCGGCGCCGACGCCGTGCTGCTGTCCACGGATGCGGAAGCAATGAAGGCGGCGGGTGCCAGCTTCGACTTCCTGCTCAACACGGTGCCGGTGTCCCACGACATCAATCCGTACACCAACCTGCTCAAGCTCGACGGCACCATGGTGCTGGTTGGCGCGCTCACGCCCCTCGACGGCGTGGTCGGTGGCAGCCTGATGCTCCCGCGTCGCACGATCGCCGGTTCGGCCATCGGCGGCATGGCCGAGACCCAGGAAATGATGGACTTCTGCGCCGAGCACAACATCGTTTCGGACATCGAAGTCGTCGACATGGCGTCGATCAACGAGACCTATGTGCGCCTTGCGAAGAACGACGTGCGCTATCGCTTCGTCATCGACATGGCCACCATGCCGGCGTGATCGAAGCTGTCCATGAAAGCGTGAGGTAACAACCATCGCCGGCGGAGCCGGCTCCCACCAGTTCGTCGCGACCCACAAGGTTGCAGTGTCCCTGTGGGAGCCGGCTATGCCGGCGATGCTCTCGATCGGTAGGAGTCGATTCATCGGCGATGCCCTTGCTGCTATCTTCAAACCCGACCACCGCCAAGGACACGGTTTGAAGCGATTCCTCCGCTACGCACTCATCCTGGTCGCACTCATCGCGGCCTTCCTCGCGTTCGTCGCGATCAGCGCCTGGCCGAACATCGGCACCCTGCCCGACGCCGTGCAGACCGCGCGCGACGCGAAGTCGCCCGAGTGGCATAACGGCAAGTTCGAAAACCCGCTGCCCATGTATACGAACGTGAAAGGCGGCGTGTTGCAGATGTTGAAATCGGCGCCCGGCGAAGAGCCCGACGCGCCCGTTCCGACGATGGACTCCTCGGCGCTGTACAAAGTGCCGCCGACATCCGGCCTACGCGTTACCTGGTTCGGCCATTCATCGATGCTGCTCGAGATCGACGGCACGAACATCGTCGTCGACCCGCTATGGAGCGAGCGCGCCTCGCCCTTCTCCTGGCTCGGCCCGAAACGTTGGTATGAACCGCCGGTTCCCATCGACCATCTTCCCCATGTCGGTGCGGTCATTGTTTCGCACGATCATTACGACCATCTCGATCGCGCTTCCATCCAGGCGTTCAATGCCCTTGGCGTCCGCTTCATCGTGCCGCTCGGCGTTGCTTCGCATCTCCGTGGCTGGGGCGTACCCGCCGAACGCATCACCGAACTCGACTGGTGGCAGGACGCGAAAGTCGGCAACCTCGACATCGTCTCCACGCCATCGCGCCATGCCTCCGGACGTCTGTCCGCGCGTAGCGATGTGACGCTCTGGACGGGATACGCGCTGATCGGCAAGGAACATCGCGTGTTCTATTCCGGCGATACCGGCTTCAACGATACCTTCGCCGACGTCGGTACGAAGTACGGGCCGTTCGACGTGAGCCTGATCGAATCAGGCCAGTACGACGCCCAGTGGCCGGACTGGCACCTCGGTCCCGAGCAGGCGATGAAGGTGCACGAGGAGGTGCGCGCAAAGGTGCTCATCCCCGTGCACTGGGGCCTTATCAAGCTAGCGCACCATGCGTGGACCGAACCGCCGGAGCGCATCCTTGCCGCGGCGACATGCAGCCACGCGGACGTGCTCGTGCCGGAGCCGGGGCAGGCGGTGGAACCCACGATGCACCCCGTCATCCCTCGCTGGTGGCCACTGCAACACGTGGCTACCGCGCGAGAGAAGCCGATCGTCGCTTCAACGCATGGTGATCCGAAGCAAACGTTTGAGATTCCGACCTGCCCGTAGCTCACGACTCAGGGGGATAGCATGTTTCGAGTTCGCAGGTTCGTCGTCGCCACATGGATGCTGACCTCGACGGTCGCGATGGCCGATACACAAGACGACGCCATTGCCACGACATGCCCGAACGCGCAGGCATGGAAAACGCGGATGGAGAAGACGCACCCTGACCAGACAGCCGAGGCGGGTGCGCGTCGCGATGCGGGAAAGACATTCACCCAGCCCGCGTACCGCGAGGAGTTGCATCGGCGATTCCTCGCCGACAAAGCCGCGCGTGACGCCTGGACCGCGACGCGCATGACGCCGGAAGGCTGGACGCGCGTGAAGAAGGTCGACGCGAACAACCAGGCCTGGTTCAAGCCACTGTTCACCCGCAATGGATATCCCAGCGTTGCGCAGGTGGGTGAGCGCGGCGTCGTCGAAGCCTTCTATCTGGTCCAGCATGCTGCAGAGAACACCACGGACACCGCCTTTCCCATATCGATGTTGCCCGCGCTTACCGACCTGACGAAACAGAACCTCCTTCCCAAGGCCGACGCCGCCACATTGATCGACGAGCTCCTTCAAGACGAGGGAAAGCCACAGCGGTACGGCACGCGTTATTCGTTCCCCGCAGATCAGTCGGGCCCGCGATTGGAACCCACGGAAGATCTCGCGCACCTGGACGCGCGTCGGGCCTCGATGGATCTTATGCCGAGCGCCGACATGACCTGCGTCATGAACGTTGTGGGCGAGCGATTGAAATATTCGCTCTGACGGCCGATCCGAATCCGCCCGTAGTCGCCGAACTCAGCCCGGCATCACCAGATGCATCGGTGTCGCACTCAGCGGCGTACCGGTGCGCTGGTCGACCACCACCGCCTTGATCGGCTCACCCGTCTCGTCACTGGCCAGATGGCTCGTGGGCGGGCCGCCGCCGTTATAGGTGCGGCCCCATTCGCCAATGGCCGCCATGATCGGAATGAAGTCGCGCCCCGCCTGCGTCAGCACGTACTCATCGCGTGGCGGGCGCTCGCTGTAGCGGCGCTTTTCCAAGACGCCGGCCTCGGTGAGGGCCTTCAATCGACGCGAAAGGATGTTCGGCGCGATGCCGAGACTGGTCCTGAACTGGTCGAACTGGCTCATGCCACGGCTGGCATCCCGAAGGATGAGCACGCTCCAGGTGTCGCCCACGAAGGCGAGCCCACGGGAGATCGCGCAGGTACCGGAAGAAAGTTTGTCGATGTCCATTGCATTATGATATCGATGTCACTATCGTATGGCAACCTAGTTACTATCTTTTTGCAACTAACCCATCCGGAGAGACACCATGAGCATTGAAAACAAAGGCACGGCCATCGTGACGGGCGCTTCCTCGGGCATCGGCCAGGTCTACGCGGAGCGCCTCGCCGCCCGCGGTTACGACCTGATCCTGGTCGCCCGCCGTCTCGACCGCCTGGAGGCCCTGGTCACATCCATCGGCGAGAAGACCGGCCGCAAGGTCGAAGCCCTCAAGGCCGACCTGACCCAGAAGGCGGATGTCGCCCTCGTTGAGAAGCGCCTGAAGGAGGACGCCTCGATCACTTTGCTGGTAAACAACGCCGGCATCTCCCTCGAAGGCAGCATCCTCGATAACGACACCGCTGCCATCGAGCAGCTCATCGCCATCAACATCACCGCGCCGACGGTCCTCTCCGCCGCCGCTGCCAAGGTGTTCAAGGCCCGCGACAAGGGCGGCATCATCAACATCGCTTCTGTTCTGGCATTCGTGCCGGACCTGTTCGACGGCATCTATAGCGGCTCGAAGGCCCACGTGCTCAACGTCACCCTTGGCCTCGCCGCGCAGCTGAAGGGCACGAACGTGCACGCCCAGGCCGTGCTGCCGGGTGCCACCCGCTCGGAGATCTGGGAGAAGTCGGGCAAGGACGTCGACGCCCTGCTGCCGGGCATGGTCATGGAAACGGCCGACCTGGTCGACGCGGGCCTCCTGGGCTTCGATCGCGGCGAAGTCGTCACCATTCCGCCGCTCGCGGACGAAGGTCAGTACCTGGCCTACGACGCTGCCCGCCTCGCGATGGGCCCGAACCTCTCGCGCAAGGACGTGGCTCCGCGCTACCGCGTGTAACAGCGAACGCCGTTCGCACCGGGCGCCATCCGCTGATCGGGCCAGCCAAGCTGGCCCGATCAGCATGCTTCCGAGTGTGAACAGCGGCTTATCCCACCTTTACACATCGACGCGCACGAATGCGCGCTAAACTACGGGGCTCGCTCGATTCTCTTGCGGTTCGGCATGCCCTCTTTTGTTTTTGGCGCCTTCGGGCTGTCCACGCTCTGGCTACTCCCCCTGCTCTGGCGCATCGGCGCCGCGCTGTTCCGTCGGCGTCGTCCGCCCACGGTCGGGCCCGGTGCGATTCGCTTCTGGTCGGGGTTTGCTCTGGTCCTGCTGGCGAGCACCGCGCTCGAGGGCATCGTGATTTCGCATTACACCGACGATCCTTCCGTCGGTGGCGTTGTATGCCGCTGGCTTGGCACCGCGTTCGGTAGTTTCCCCGGCGCCGCCATCACCTCGCTGATCGCACTCGCGACCTTCGTCGTCGCACTGCCCTGGTACCTGGGCGTGTCGTGGTCTGCGGCCATCGTGCGTCTGAACGGGCTTCTCGAGCCGATGGGTGCGTTGGCCATCGAAGGCACGCGCCGCCTCATGACGCGCACGGCCTCCCGCGCCACGGGCCGTCGCCCTGCATCCGCCGTGCGCCGTGCCGACCGAGCGCCAGCCGCGCGTCGTCGCACCAAGGTGCCTGCGAAGCCTGCCAACCCAGCGCCGATTGCCAAGCCGGCCCATGCGACATCCACCCGACGCGACGTCCCGCGCGCCGAGCCGAAGAACAACGATCCTGTGCGTCCGTCGGTATCGACACCGGTGCTGCCGCGCCATCGCGTCAAACCCGACACCGTCATTCGTGAGCCATGGCTCGCACCGCGCGCGCTGGCTTCGGCGTCCCCCGAAAACGACACCGAGGAGCGCGACCTCGAGATCCATCGCGAGCCGGCACGGGTCGCCACGTCATACCGCACGCCAGAGCGACCGGTCATCGCAAACTCCGGACCGGCACGCGCGGAAGAACACTCGTTCACCGCTTTGCGTCGCGCCGAGGAAGAGCGCTTGCCTTACGAGTCGCTCGTGACGTCGGTTGCAGAGCCTGTCGTGCCTGCGGAACCCATAGCGCCCGTCGTCGAGCGGACCATTCCGGCGATCGCCCCCGTCTCGCGCTTCGCCGTGGCAGCCAACGATGCACCGCACGTCGAGCCGCTCCGCACCGTCACGCTGACGCCCGTGAGGCCACTGCGTAACGGCGGCGGTGTCAGCGCCGTCGGTATCCCTCCGTTGACCCTGCTCGCTCCGGCCTCACCCAGCTCGAATGCCGCGCTTGCCATTTCCGAGCAAGATCTCCGCGATACCGGCGAGTTGATCGAGCAACGCCTGCGCGAGTTCAAGGTTCCGGTGCAGGTCGTCGGCGCCTCGGCGGGCCCTGTCATCACGCGCTACGAAGTCGAGCCAGCCGTCGGTGTTCGCGGTAACCAGATCGTCGCGCTGATGAAGGACCTCGCGCGCGGCCTTGGGCGCACCACGATCCGCGTGGTCGAGACGATTCCGGGCAAGACATGCATGGGTCTGGAGCTGCCGAACGAACAGCGACAGATGATCGCGCTGTCGGAGATTCTCGATTCCGCGGAGTACCGCGAGTCCGATTCGCTGCTGACGCTGGCCATGGGCAAGGGCATCACCGGCGAACCGGTGGTTGCCGACCTGGCAAAGGCACCGCACATGCTGGTTGCCGGCACCACGGGTTCGGGCAAGTCGGTTGCGGTGAACGCGATGATCCTGTCGATGCTCTACAAGGCCACGCCTGAAGACGTCCGCATGATCATGATCGATCCGAAGATGCTGGAGCTTTCTGTTTACGAAGGTATCCCGCATCTGCTGGCGCCCGTGGTCACCGACATGAAGCTCGCCGCCAACGCGCTGAACTGGTGCGTGGCCGAGATGGAAAACCGCTACCGCGTCATGTCGGACCTGCGTGTACGCAATCTCGCCGGCTTCAACCAGAAGGTGCGCGAGGCACGCGCGGCGGGCAAGCCCTTGTTCAATCCCTTCCCCGCGCATCCGGAAGTGCCGGAGCATCTCGACACCTTGCCGATGATCGTCGTGATCATCGACGAGCTGGCCGACCTCATGATGGTGGCCGGCAAGAAGATTGAAGAGCTGATTGCGCGGCTGGCGCAAAAGGCACGTGCCGCGGGTATTCATCTGATCCTTGCGACGCAGCGTCCGTCGGTGGACGTGATCACCGGCCTGATCAAGGCGAACATTCCCACGCGCGTCGCTTTCCAGGTGTCGTCGAAGATCGACTCGCGCACCATCCTCGACCAGATGGGCGCGGAGAGTCTGCTCGGCCAGGGCGACATGTTGTTCCTGCCGCCGGGTACGGGCTATCCGCAGCGTATCCACGGTGCCTTCGTTGCCGATGAAGAAGTGCATCGTATCGTCGCGTGGCTGAAGCAGTTCGGTGAGCCGGATTACAAGGACGAGATCCTTGCCGGTCCGCCGAGTGAAGCCATGGACGGTGAGGCGGGCGAAGACGGCATCGATGCCGAGCTCGATCCCCTCTACGACGAAGCGGCGGCCTTCGTGCTGCGCTCTCGCCGTGCGTCCATCTCGTTCGTGCAGCGCCAGTTCCGCATTGGTTACAACCGCGCGGCGCGTCTGGTCGAGGCGATGGAAGCCGCGGGACTCGTTTCGTCGATGGGCATCAATGGTCAGCGCGAAGTCATCGCGCCGGGTCCTTCCGACTAGCGACACCCTGCATGCCCTGCTCTTGTAGGAGCCGATTCATCGGCGATGGGTGTTGCGACACCGTTAGGGATCGCCGATGAATCGGCTCCTACAAAGAACACAGCACGCAAGAAAAAGGCCGGCCACCGTGAGGTGACCGGCCTTTTCACACGCGACGCTTATTCCTTCGTGAGGAGCTTCAGCGGCACGGCGATCGACTTGTCGACCGTCTGCTTGTCGATCAGCTTCTTTGCCGTCTCGACGCCGAGCTTGCCGATCTCTTCCGGCTGCTGGGCGACCGTGGCGGCCATGGCGCCGCTCTGCACGGCAGTCTTGCCGTCGGGCGTGCCGTCGAAGCCGACGACGAGGATCTTCTTGTTCTTGCCAGCAAGGGCCTGCACCGCACCGAGGGCCATTTCGTCGTTCTGGGCGAAGATCGCCTGGACGTCGGTGTTGCCCTGGAGCAGGTTCTCGCTGACCGAAAGGCCCTGCGCACGGTCGAAGTTCGCCGGCTGCTGCGCAACGACCTTCATGCCGGTGGTGGCGATCTGGTCGTCGAAGCCCTTGCCGCGTTCACGCGCCGCCGAGGTACCGGCGACACCCTGCAGTTCGATGATGTTGCCCTTGCCGCCAAGCTGCTTGGCGAGGAAGTCCGCCGCCATCTTGCCGCCGGCGATGTTGTCCGACGCGATGTGCGACGCGACCTCGGCACCGTCGACGCCGCGATCGAGCGTGATCACCGGGATGTTCGCGCGCTGCGCGGACTGCACGGCACCCGCCAGCGCCGACGAGTCGGTCGGGTTAAGCAGGATTACCGAGACGCGCTTCTGGATCAGGTCTTCGACGCTGGAGATCTGGCGAGCCGGATCGTCCTGTGCATCGACCACCACCAGCTGCACGCCGGCGTCTTTGGCGGCCTTCTGGGCGCCGTCCTTGAGTTCGACGAAGAACGGGTTGTTCTGCGTCGACAAGGCCAGGCCGATCACCGGCGTACCGGAAGCGGCAGCGCCACCCGCGGTCGATGAAGCGGCGGGCGTGGATTCGCCCGGACCCTGCTGCGAGCAGGCCGCGAGCAGCGTTGCCGCTGCCGCGGCGAGAAAGGTGACTTTACGCATGGTGTATTCCCTCGTTTTGTTTTTTACTGCCGCCTGTCGAGCAGGACGGCGATCAGGATGACGATGCCCTTCACCACCTGCTGGTAGAAAGAGCTTACGCCGAGCAGGTTGAGACCATTGTTCAGGAAGCCGATCAGCAAGGCGCCGATCAGGGTGCCGAAGAGCCAGCCGCGGCCACCGGCCAGGCTGGTACCGCCAAGCACCACTGCGGCGATCGCGTCCAGCTCGTAGCCTGCACCAGCCGTCGCCTGCGCGGAGTACAGACGCGAGGTAAGCACGACGCCCGCGAACGCGGAGAGAAGACCGGAAAGACCGTAGATGGCGAGCTTCATCGGCGAAATACGCACGCCCGAGAGACGGGCCGCTTCTTCGTTACCGCCAATCGCCACGACATGGCGGCCGAACACCGTGCCGCGCAGCAGGAAGCCACAGAGGATGAAGGCGACGGCCATCCAGATCACCGGCAGCGGGATCAGGTTGGCGATATAGCCGCCACCGAGCATGGCGAAGCCGGGGTTGGTGACGGGGATCGGGCTGCCCTGCGTATACGACAGCGTGAGGCCGCGCAGCAGGGTAACCGTGCCCAGCGTGGCGATGAATGGCGCCACCCTGCCCCACGAAACCAGCGCACCGTTGACCATGCCGAGCACCGCGCCGAGCGCGAGGCCTGCGCCTACCGAGAGCACCATGCCGTGGCCGGCCGCCATGAGGCCGGCGGTAATCGCACCGGTGAAGGCGAGGATCGCACCCACCGACAGATCGATACCACCGGACAGGATCACGAACGTCATGCCGAACGCGATCAGCGCGTTGATCGACACCTGGCGCAGCACGGTGAGCAGGTTGCCCGTGGTAAGGAAGTCCGGACTCAGCACCGACAGCACGATGAAGAGAAGGAGCAGCCCGATGACCGAGCCGAGGCGCTGGAACAGCGTCTTGGCCTGGCTCCAGTTGAGTTGAAGCGTCATGTCAGTGGCCTCCGGTCGCGGCAGTCATCACGGTTTCCTGGGTGGCACCGTGGGCGTCGAGCAGGGCCGTTGCATGGCCCTCGTGCATCACCAGGATGCGGTCGCTCATGGCGAGCACCTCCGGCAGTTCCGAGGAAATCATGAGAATGGCCACGCCCTGCTCCGCGAGTTGATTGATGATGTGATAAATCTCGGCCTTGCCGCCGACGTCGACGCCGCGCGTGGGTTCGTCGAGGATGAGTACGCGCGGTTTGAGTGCCAGCCACTTGGCCAGCACGACTTTCTGTTGGTTGCCGCCCGAAAGCGCGCTGACATTGAGCTCCATGTCGCGCGTGCGGATCTTCAAGGCGTCGATCAGGCCCCGTGTCTGTGTCTTCTCGCCACCGCGATCGACCAGGCCGACATGCGCAGGTACCCGCGGCAGGCTGATGTTCTCGCGCAAGCTGAGGTCGAGCACCAGGCCCTGCGCCTTGCGGTCTTCGGTGAGAAAACCGAAGCCGGCGTGGATCGCCTGGTTGGGGTTGGTCGCGGTCACCACGTCACCGTCGAGCAGCACGCGGCCTTCGGAAGGCTTGTCGAGGCCGAACAACAAACGCGCCAGTTCGGTGCGCCCCGCGCCCAGCAGGCCGGCGACGCCAAGCACTTCGCCCGAACGAAGGTCGAAGCTCACGTCCTTCACCATGCCGCCGCTGATGTGTTCCACCTGCAGGCGAACCTTTCCCGGCGTGGAGCTGCGGACCGGGAAGCGCGCTTCGAGCGTGCGGCCGACCATCATCTTCACGACTTCGTCGAAGGCCAGCCCCGGCACGGGACGCGTGCCGACGAACTTGCCGTCGCGCAGGATGGAGATGCGATCGCAGAGCGCGAAGATCTCTTCCATGCGATGGGAAACGTAGACGATGCCCGTGCCCTTCTCGCGAAGCGCACGGATCAGCTTGAACAGGGTGGTCGTCTCGTGTTCGGTCAGCGCGGCGGTCGGCTCGTCCATGATCAGGACGCGCGCGTTCTGGCCGAGCGCGCGAGCAATCTCGACCATCTGCTGCGTGCCGACGGAAAGGCGTTCGACGCGGGTATCGGGGTCGAGCTTTTCCATCCCGACCTGGGCGAGCCACTCCATCGCCTTCTTCGTCATCGCCTTGCGATCCAGCAGGCCGAAGCGCTGGATCTCGCGACCGAGAAACAGGTTGTCCGCGATGCTGAGGGCCGGAATCAGGTTGAGTTCCTGATGGATGATCGCGATGCCGTACTTCTCGGCGTCGGCGGGCGTGGTGATCGAGACGGGCTTGCCGTCGACCTGGATCGTGCCGGAGTCCGGCGCGTAGATCCCCGTGAGGATCTTCATCAGGGTGGATTTGCCCGCGCCGTTCTCACCCATCAAGGCGTGTATTTCGCCGGCGACCAGTTCGAAGTCGACGCCTTCGAGCACCTTCACCGGGCCGAAGGCCTTGTGGATGTCGTGCATGCTGACCAGCTGCGCGGCCATCAGAAGGTCACGCCGGCATGCAGGATCACATTGGCGTACGGCGAGGTTTCGCCGGTGCGCACCACGGCGACGGCGCGTGCGCTGAACCGCTTGAGGTCGTCGTGCGATACCTCGTTCACGGGCACACCGTCCTTACCCAGTCGCGCGGCGAGCGCCACCATTGCCGGATTGTGCGCATGGATCTCGCTGGCGACCGTCACGCTTTCGACGGCGAGCTCGGCATACACGGCCTCGAACACGGTGGCGAAATCCGGCGTACCGGGCAGTACCGCCAGGTCGATGCACGGAACACCGTGCGGAACCGGTAGCCCGACATCGCCGATGATCAGCGTATCGGTATGCCCCATCGCGGCGATCACGCGATTGAGTTCCGCGTGAAGCAGGCCACTGCGTTTCATCAATGTGTCTCCAGGAACGCCGTGACCTCGTCGGCACGCGGCATGCCGCCCTGGGCGCCCAGGCGCGAGACGGCGATCGCCGCGGTGGCGCAAGCCTTGCGCACCGCCACGTCGAGGCCTTCGGCGAGGTACACCGCGAGCGCGGCGTTGAAAGTGTCACCGGCGCCGGTGCTGTCCACCGCGTCGACCTTGAAACCGCTCTGGTGCCGCGGCTCGTCGTCCTTGTCGCGGAACCATGCGCCGTCCTCGCCACGGGTCAGCACGACCGGGCAGGGGGCGCGTCGCATGAGCTCGCGGAAATCGGTTTCACCGTCCGCGCCGAGCACGGTGGCGAGTTCGTGCTGGTTCGGCGTGAGGAAGCGCACGCGCGACAGCCACTCGACCGGCAGCAACTGCGCGGGGGCGGGATTGAGGATGACGGGAACGCCCTCTTCCTGCGCAATGCGGAGCGTGGCGTCCACCGCGTCGAGGGGAATTTCCAGCTGGACCAGCACCGCGTCGGCGCCACGAATGATGTCGCGAGCAGCTTCGACCTGGGCGGACGTGACACGGCCATTGGCGGCAGGCACCACGACGATGCTGTTCTCGCCACCGGCGACCGTGATCGACGCCGTACCGCTGCCGATACCGTCAACCCGGCTCACGTGCGTCACGTCGACGCCCTCGGCGACGAGGCCTTCATAGAGCTGCTTGCCGAACGCATCGTCGCCGACGCAGCCGACCATCGATACCGAGGCGCCAAGGCGAGCGGCGGCGACGGCCTGATTCGCACCCTTGCCGCCGGGAATGGTTAGGAAACGGTCACCGGTCAGTGTCTCGCCCGGGCCGGCAAAGCGCGGCGCGAGGGTGACCAGGTCCATATTGATGCTTCCGACGACGACGATTCGCGTCATGCCATGTAGCTCCGCGGTGGTGACTTCGGAACGTCCGTTGTTCGCCGGTGTGATGGGGATGGCGCGCAAATATACGCCTTGCACGCGCAGGATGCTTTGATGCGCGTGCTTTCCATTTACCGGGAGAGTCCCTTGGCCTCGAGTTCAGCGAGGTAAGCGGGCCACGACGTGTCGTAGGCGCGACCGAGGTCGTACAGCGTGTCCCAACCGAAGATGCCACTGGCATGGCCGTCGTCGAAGCGGATCAGGACGCCGTAGTGGCCGGTCGGTTCGAGCGCGGTGATGCCGACGTTGCGCTTGCCGGCCACGAGCACCTTCTGTCCGGGGCCGTGGCCCTGTACTTCGGCGCTGGGCGAGTTCACCCGGAGATATTCACAGGGAAGTCGGAACCGTTCGTCGTTGTCGAAACTGACCTCGAGGATGCGCGAGGCCGAGTGCAGGACGATATCGAGGGGGCGCGGGCGGGACATGGGCCGGTGGCCTTGAATCAAATAAATGTAGGAGCCGATTCATCGGCGATGCTCTTGCCCTTGCCCTTGCCCTTGCTCGGTAGGAGCCGATTTATCGGCGATCCCTGCGGCGAGGGGTGTGCGCGAATGTTGCCGCGAGCACCCTTCGCCGATGAATCGGCTCCTACAAGAGAGCAAAAGAACTGCCTTGGTTTAGTGCGCGCTGCCGAAGCCGCCGCCGGTGTCGCCCTGTTCGATCGGTGGCGGGACGCCGGCAACGGCGAGCAGCGAGGTGGCGTAGGCGTCTTCCATGCTGATGGTGGAAATCTCGTCCCAGGAGAAGAACGACGGCTCGGTGAGCCATTCCGCATCGGGGGTGATTTCCTGCATGTTGAAGCCTTCTTCCTCCACGCTGACAAGCCGGCCGATGTAGCAGACCTCGGCTTCGTCTTCGCTGTCGACATGCACGCCAATGACCGGCGCGTGCGCAGCGGCGGCCTTGACCACCTGCTGGATATCGTCCAGCGGGAAATCCGCCGGCGGTGTCGGGCGGATGCCCTTCAGCGCGAGCGCTTTCTCCAGGAAGGTGCTGTGCTTGTCCGGGGCTTCGAATTCGGAGATGTCGCGATGCCGCATGATGTACATGCCGTCATAGCTGACGCCGTCGCCGATGACCCACAGAAGGAAAAATTCGCGGCCGACTCCGCCCACGTAGCCGCAGAAGCTGCCGTGTTCGAGTTCGTCACGCCACAGACGCACCAGCTGCTGACTGTCCTGCGCTTCACGCAGGCTCGCACGCTGGCCGTTGGTTTTGAGTTGAATAACCTTGCCCATATACGTCAATAGTTTACCAGAGGGGCGGCCCCTCATTGTTCAGAGGATGTAACGACTCAGATCCTCGTCCTTGACGAGCGAAGACAGCGTCTTGTCGACATATTCGGCGTCAATCGCATGCTTTTCGCCGGACTTGTCTGCTGCTTCGAAGGAAATGCGCTCCAACAGGCGTTCCATGACCGTGTGCAGGCGGCGGGCGCCGATGTTCTCGGTACGCTCATTCACCTGAAACGCCACCTCGGCCAGACGATCGATGCCGGACTCGGTGAACTCCAGCGTGACGCCCTCGGTGTTGAGCAGTGCAACATATTGCTTGGTCAGCGCGTTGTGCGGTTCGCGCAGGATGCGCTTGAAGTCGTCGACGGAGAGCGCCGACAGTTCCACGCGAATCGGCAGGCGCCCCTGCAATTCGGGAATGAGATCCGAAGGCTTGGCCAGCGAGAACGCGCCGGAGGCGATGAACAGGATGTGGTCCGTCTTGATCGCGCCGTACTTCGTCGACACCGTGGAGCCCTCGACCAGGGGCAAGAGGTCGCGCTGCACGCCCTCGCGGCTCACGCCCGCACCACCCCATTCCGAGCGCTGGGCGACCTTGTCGATTTCGTCGATGAAGACGATGCCGTTCTGCTCGGCGAGGTCCACCGCACGGGTGCGCAGCTCGTCGTCGTTGAGCAGCTTGCCGGCCTCCTCCTCGATCAACAGCGGGCGCGCCTGGCGGATGGTCATCTTGCGCTTCTGCGATTTCGAACCACCCAGGTTCTGGAACATCTTGCCCAGCTGCTGGCTCATTTCCTCCATGCCCGGCGGGGTCATGATCTCGACGCCGACGTTGGTGGCGAAATCCAGTTCGATCTCGCGATCGTCCAGCGCGCCTTCGCGCAGCTGCTTGCGGAGCTTCTGACGGGTGTCGCTGTCGATGGCTGGCGCCTGCGCGCCGGTGTCGTCCCAACCGGTGGCGGCCTGGCGGCGCGGGAGAAGCGCGTCTAGGAGACGGTCTTCGGCGGCGTCCTCGGCCTGGCTACGAACCCGGCTCTTGGCCTGGTCGCGCACCAGCTTGTAGGAGACGTCGGCGAGATCGCGGATGATCGACTCCACGTCCTTGCCGACATAGCCCACTTCGGTGAACTTGGTCGCTTCGACCTTCACGAAGGGCGCGTTCGCCAGGGTGGCCAGCCGCCGGGCGATCTCGGTCTTGCCGACGCCGGTCGGGCCGATCATCAGGATGTTCTTCGGCGTGACTTCCTCACGCATGCCCGGCTCCAGCTGCATGCGGCGCCAGCGGTTACGCAGCGCAATGGCCACGGCGCGCTTGGCGTCCTGCTGGCCGATGATGTAACGGTCGAGTTCGTTGACGATCTCGCGGGGAGTGAGTTCGGACATCGGCTCAGAGCTCCTCGATGGAGGTGTTGTGGTTGGTATAAATGCAGATATCGCCGGCAATCTTCAGGGATTTCTCCACGATCGTGCGTGCATCGAGCTCGGTGTTCTCCATCAGCGCCAGCGCGGCGGACTGCGCGTACGGACCACCGGAGCCGATCGCGATCAGCCCGTGGTCGGGTTCGAGCACGTCGCCATTGCCGGAGATCAGCAGGGAGGCCTCCTTATCAGCCACGGCGAGCATGGCCTCGAGGCGTCCCAGGCGGCGGTCGGTGCGCCATTCCTTGGCCATTTCCACGGCGGCACGGGTGAGATTGCCACCGTGTTTGACCAGCTTCTCCTCGAAAAGCTCGAAGAGGGTGAAGGCGTCAGCCGTGGCGCCAGCGAACCCGGCCAGGACATCGCCCTTGCCGAGGCGGCGCACCTTACGGGCGTTGGCCTTCATCACGGTATTGCCAAGGGTGACCTGACCGTCGCTGCCGATGACGACCTTGTCGCCCCGGCGGACGCAGACGATGGTCGTAGCGTGCATCGGTTCCATAGCGCGTTCCTTTAGGGAGTCGGCTAGACGTGGGGGCCGGGGCCTTAGGTAGCAAGCCTTGGGGTAGGCGGTGCCCTGGTAGGAGCCGATTCATCGGCGAGCTCTTTCTTCGGGTGGAGACTGAGGCAAGCAACCTAGGGCGCGCGGCTGCGCCGCGGGGTTATTCATTATTCGCCGATGAATCGGCTCCTACGTTTACCTATTTTCGCTTCGCGCGGGGATGCGCCGCGTCGTACACCTTGGCCAGGTGCTGGAAATCCAGGTGCGTATAGATCTGGGTGGTGGCGATGTCAGCGTGGCCGAGCAGTTCCTGCACGGAGCGCAGGTCGCCGGACGACTCCAGCATGTGGCTGGCGAAGGTGTGCCGGAGCATGTGCGGATGGACTCGCTTGGTCTGCCCGCTGGACAGCTTGGCCAGCCGCATCTGCACGGCACGGGCGCTGATCGGCGCCCCGCCGCGCCCCTTGAACACCGGCTGCTCGGGCCCGGCCCCGCCCAGGGCGGCGAGCGCTTTCAGGGCGGTGATCGCAAAACGGCCCACCGGGAGGATGCGCGTCTTGCTGCCTTTGCCGAGCACCCGTACCTGGCCATCCTCGAGATCGAGGTCGCCCCAGTGCAGGCCGGTGAGTTCGGACAGACGCAAGCCACTGGAATAGAACAGCTCCATCATGGCCGAGTCGCGCGGTGCGAGCGTGCCGCCGAGATTCGTCTCGACCAGCTCCTTCGCCTCATCGGCGTCCAGCACCTGTGGCAGCTTGCGGCGCACCTTCGGTCCGCGAACGGCGGCGGCCGGGTCGTGGGCCAGCTGGCCCTCCCGCGTGAGGTAACGGAATAGCGTGCGGCAGGCGGAAAGCAGGCGCTGGATGCTGTTGGGCTGCAGGCCACCACGATGTTCACGGGCGATCATGCCGCGAAGTCGATCGGGACTGAGCGCGTCGAAGCTCGTCAGTCCCTCGGCTTCCATGAAACGAAGCAGCTTTTCGAGGTCGCGGCGGTAGGCCGCCAGGGTGTGGACAGACGGCGCGCGTTCGGCGGAGAAATGCCGAAGGAAGGCCTCGACGGCCTCGCGCGGGCTCACGCCGCCTTCCGCGCCCGTTCGATCGCCGAGCCGACGGTGGTCGAAATCATGTCCAGGAACAGGGTGCCCATGCCCGGGTGGAAGCGGTCGGCGTCGGCGCTGCCGATGGCCAGCAAGGCGTCCGGCCCGACGCGCATCAGCGCGGCCGAACGAACATCCGGGGCCTCGTTGCCGAACAGGCGATGCAACTTGTCCGGCGCAAGGCGCCCGGCGACGGGGTCGGCGTGCTCCAGGAACGAGGCGAACTCCGGCAGGCCCGAGCTGCCGCGAGGCTCGCGAAGCAGCCACGGCTCATCGGGCAGGCCGGCCAGGTCGCCGAAGAAAACCAGGCGAATCCGCTCGGACTGGAAGTCCTCGGTCAGGCGACGGACCACGCTGCGCACGGTCTCTTCGATGTCCTTCGCGCTGAGCAGCGCAAGCATCAGACCGTGCACGCGGCGCATCAGTTTCTCGTTGTCGCCAGCGATGGCGGCCAGCTCCTTCAGCCGTGTTTCCAGCTCGGCGTTCTTGTCACGCAGGCCGCGCAGCTGGTGCACGGCGAGCGATGCCGCCGGTCCGTTGCTGCTGGGCAGGGTGAGCGCGTTGGCCAGTTCGGGGTAATCGGCGAGGAAATCCGGGTGTCGCCGCAGGTAGGACGCCACGGTGGCTGGCTTGATGTCGCCGTCGATCGCGGTGTCGGTCATGGGGTGTGCTTCCTGTTTAGAGCGAGTGTGCCCCGTTCGCGTGCGAACGTCACACTTCGCCTTCGAAAACGAAGGCGGCAGGGCCGGTCATCCACAGCGTGTGGCCGGGGCCGTGCCATTCGATGGTGAGGGTGCCGCCGGGGAGTTCAACGTGCACAACCGGGGCGGCCATGCCCAGCGACTGGGCCACCGCCGCCGCGGCGCAGGCGCCGGTGCCGCAGGCGCGGGTCCAGCCGCTGCCGCGTTCATGTACGCGCAGGCGGATGCGATCGGGTCCGAGGCGCTGGGCGAAGCCGACATTCACGCCCTGCGGGAACGCCGGGTGGGCCGTCAGCGCCGGGCCGAGCAGGTCGATTCGCGGATCGGCAAGGTCATCGTCGAAGACGACCGCATGCGGATTGCCCATCGAGACGGCGCCGAAGGTGATCCGCTCGCCGACGACTTCCAGGGTGTATGTCGCGGCCAGCGCGGGTGCATCGAACGGCAGGGAGGCGGGATCGAAATCCGGCTCGCCCATGTCGACCACCACGCGGCCCTCATCCAGTACCCGCACCGTGACCGGTCCGGAGGGACTTTCCAGGCGAACATCGGTGTCGCGTTCGATCACCCCGTCGCGGAACAGCCACGCGGCGACACAGCGCACGCCGTTGCCGCACTGGCCCGAGGGCGAACCATCCGCATTCCAGATGCCGTAGTAGAACTCGCAGGAGGGATCCCGCGCCGGCTCGATGCTGATCAGCTGGTCGAAGCCGACGCCGGTGTGTCGATCGGCCAGGGCGGCGATGCGGGCCGCGTTAGGCGTTCGCCCCGCGTCCTCGCGCCAGTCCACGATGACGAAGTCGTTGCCGATCCCATGCATCTTGGTGAAGCGGTTGGGCATCGTCGTTACTGGTGAATGACGGAGTTGAACGGGGTGATGGTACTGGTGGCCCGTGCGGGGCCCTCCACCGTCGAGGCGGCGGCGGGATGCACGCCCTGTGGATTGGCTGTCGTACCCGGCGCCGGCGGCGGGGGCAAGAACAGGTCACCCTTCTGGCCACAACCGGAAAGCGCGGCGGTAGCGGCGATGGCGAACGGCAGGATCAGTCGGCGCATGGGCGATTCCCCGTAAACGGCGGCCAGTATAGCCCCGCGGTCCTCAGAGCGGCTTTTCGAAGCGCAGGGCGTCCGCACCGTCGGCGTAGTAGCGCGCGTACTCGCCGATGATCCGGTAGCCGAGGTGTTCGTAGAGACGAATGGCCACGTCGTTGTCCTTGCGCACCTCGAGCCGCAGCGCACGGCAGCCGCGCGAGCGGGCCGTATCCTCCGAGGCAACGACCAGCGCCGATCCCACGCCCTTGCCCTGGGCCTGCGGCTTGGTAGCAAGGGAGTACAGGCGCGCGACGGTGCTGCCCTTACGGAAGAACACCACCGCCGTGCCGAGGAAGCGTCGATGATTCGCGCTGGCAACGAGCACCAACGCGCTTTCGCTATCCAGATGCTTGCGGTACTGGGCGCGGCTGAGGCGGTCCTGGGTGAAGCTCGATTCCTCGAGGGCGACCAGATCGTCGAGATCGCTGACCTCGGCGCGACGAACGCGAACCGCAGCGGTAACCGGGGGTGGACGCATGCGCTTTGGGAACTCCGGCGCGAGGGGATGACGGCTGCGGAGCCGGACGGGGAGAATCGGCAAGCGCGGCACTGTAGACCTCGGGCCCGGGTCGATCAATGACTTTTTCATGAATTCGTTTAAACAGGCTTCATCGCTGGCGCTTGTGCGCCGCGGCACCGGAGGACCACACTGCGCCACCGACGAAACAAACGACTCCAGGTGGAGTCGCCGCGCAGGTATTCGTCGTCTGTCGAGGTCTCATGAGCCGGCTCGTCATCGTCGTGGAAAAAGCCTCGGACTGGGGCTCCTATTACCCATCCGCCGATGTCGTCAGCGCCATGGACTACCTCCGTGAGCCGGTGGGTGGCGACGACGAGCGCACGCACGTCATCAACCTGTGCCGCAGCTACAAGTACCTCGGCACCGGCTACTACGTGTCGTTGCTGGCGGAAGCGCGCGGCCACAAGGTGATCCCGTCGGTGCGCACGGTGAACGACCTGCGCCGTCGTTCCCTCTACGGCCTGGACATCGACGACCTCAACCAGAAGCTGGCGAACTTCCTGCCGGCGGGTGGTCGTGACACCACCGACTTCGGCGTGCTCGTCTACTTCGGCGAGACCGCTTATGAAGACCTGCAGGATCTTGCGAGGCAGATCTTCGAGATGTTCCCCTGCCCGCTGATGCGCATCGAGTTCGAGCGCGAGCGTGTGTGGCAGGTCTCGTCAATCAAACCCGTGGGCCTGCACACGCTGGACGACGCCCAGGAAGACGCCTTCGCCCAGGCGCTGGACAAGTTTTCCAAGAAGCTCTGGCGCAAGCCCAAGGCGCGACGCCGCTTCCGATACGACATCGCCATGCTGGTCGACCCGAACGAAAGCATGCCGCCTTCGAACAAGAAGGCGCTGAAGCACTTCATCGAAGCAGGCAAGCACCTGGGTATCGAGGTCGACCCGATCGGCAAGAACGACTACCAGCGCCTCGCCGAATACGACGGCCTGTTCATTCGCGAAACCACGGCCAGCGACAACCACACCTATCGCTTCGCGCACCGCGCGGAAAAGGAAGGCATGGTGGTGATGGACGACCCCACCTCGATCCTGCGCTGCACGAACAAGATCTTCCTTAATGATCTGATGGTGGCACGCAAGCTCGCCACGCCGATCACGGAGATCATCTACCGCGACGACGCCAGGCGCGTGCGCGAACTGCCCGATCGCCTGGGCCTGCCCATCGTGCTGAAGATTCCGGATGGTTCGTTCTCTCGGGGCGTGGTCAAGGTGGAGACGCGCGAAGCGCTGGAGAAGGCCGCGGCGGAGTTGTTCTCGCACAGCGCGTTGCTGATTGCGCAGGAATACCTGTACACCGAGTTCGACTGGCGCATCGGCGTGCTCAATCACGAGCCCCTCTATGCCTGTCAGTACTACATGTCGCGCGGTCACTGGCAGATCTACAACCACGGCGCCAAGGGCACGGCCAAATCCGGCGGATTCCGTACGGTGCCCGTGCGGGAGGCGCCTGCCGAAGTCGTCAAGCTGGCGCTGAAGGCAACGCAGACCATCGGCGACGGTCTCTACGGCGTCGACCTCAAGCAGGTCGGTGACAGACCCGTGGTCATCGAGGTAAACGACAATCCGTCGATCGATGCCGGCGTCGAGGACGGTTACCTGGGCGAGGACCTCTACCTGCGCATCATGCAGGAGTTCCTCCGCCGCCTCGAACTCAAGCGCCTGGGCATCAAGACCTGATGCCCAGGATTTTGTAGGAGTCGATTCATCGGCGATCCCGCGGCAGCGGGCCGGACCCAGGCACCCACCCCATCGCCGCTGAAGCGGCTCCCACAAGGGACGCCAGCAGCGACAGCGGTAGCCCCGGTTTCATCGCCACCAGCACGCTGGCCGGCGCCAGCATCAGCCAGAACGCCGGCGTCCAGCCCAGCGACTCGCTATGCGCCGAGAGCGGCGTCACCAACAGTAGCAAGGTGCCCACGGCCAGCCAGGCCATGGCGATCAGGGCGCGAACGCGGCGGGGCGAGAGCGTGTCGTTCATGGCGTAACTCCGGAAAGCGGCGGCGTGGTGGGCGGGAGCGCGGTGTCGGTGAACTCAGGCTAGGCACCCCCCGTCTCAGGGATCGCGACCCGTTGACCCCACCGTGACGCCCAGCCGACCACGCTGCCTCAATGAACCGACTCTCCCTGGTCCTCCTCCTCGCCGCCGGCATGACCACGGCCGGATGCGCCGCCGATGCCCCGCTGAAGACCGTGGGCCCCGTGGACCTGCCCCGCTACATGGGTACCTGGTACGTCATGGGCAACATTCCCAACTTTGCCGAGCGCGGCAAGGTGGCCACGGCGGACGAGTACTCGCTACGGCCGGACGGCCAGATCGACAACATCTACCACTACCGGAAAGGCTTCGATCAGCCCGCGAAGACCTGGCACGGCAAGGCGTGGCTGCCCGATCCGAAAGACGCCAGCCGCTGGAAGGTACAGCTGCTATGGCCGTTCCGCTCCGATTACATGATCCTCGCCCTGTCCGATGACTACCGCGTCAGCATGGTGGGCCTACCCTCACGCAAACTGCTATGGATCATGTCGAAGGATCGGACCATGGACGATGCCGTCTACCAGCGTCTGATCGACATCGCCCGCCAGCAGGGTTTCCCGGTCGAGCAGATGCGCCGCGTACCGCAGTCTGCCGACGATGTCGGCAAGCCCGGTTATCAGTAGGCCGCGTTAGAATTGGCCTACCGGGCGGATTCGGTCCGGCGTCGATCCAGGAGTGTCCATGAGCGCTGAAGCGCACCGTTTTGCCGTGTTCGGTCATCCGATCGCGCATTCGCTGTCCCCGCAGATCCACCAGGCCTTTGCCGAACAACTCGGCATCCGCCTGAGCTACGAGACCATCGATGCCGCGCCGGACCAGTTCGAGCCGGCCGTACGCCGCTTCTTCGCCGAAGGCGGCCTCGGGGCCAACGTGACCATGCCGCACAAGCTCGCCGCCCTGAACGTGGCGCAGGAGCGTTCGGAAGCGGCCGTCCGCGCCGGCGCGGCCAACACGCTCACCCCACTGATCGGGGGCAAGCTCCAGGCACACAACACCGACGGCAGCGGTTTCGTCCGAGATATCACGGGACGTCACGCGCTCGACCTGCGCGGGCACGATGCCCTCCTCCTCGGCGCCGGCGGCGCCGCACGCGCCGTCGCCTGGGCACTGCTCGATGCAGGCGTCGAGACGCTGACCATCGTCAACCGCACGCCGGAGCGCGCCGACGAACTGGCCGACGCCATCGGCGAGCCCGCCCGCTGCCATACCCGGTATTGGGACGACCTGACGGGAAAGTGCTTCGACCTCGTCGTCAACGCCACCTCGATTGGCGTCATCGGCGGCACGTTCGACCTGCCCATGTCGATCCTGCAGGACCACAGCACCTGCTACGACCTCTGTTACGGGGCTGCCGCAGCGGACTTCAAAGGCTGGGCCACCGCGGCAGGTACGCGCTACTTCCGCGACGGGCTCGGCATGCTGGTGGAACAGGCCGCGGATGCGTTCGAGCGCTGGCACGGTACGCGGCCGGATACGGATCCTGTCTACAACCTCCTGCGCCAGAGGTTCTGACGCCCACCCGGTCATGAACATGTCCTTGTCCTGCCGCATGGGCTGCGGTGCTTGCTGCATCGCGCCCTCCATCAGCTCGCCCATCCCCGGCATGCCTCACGGCAAGCCGGCGGGCGTGCGCTGCGTGCAGCTGACCGACGACAACCGTTGCGCGATCTTCGGTCGGCCGGAACGGCCGACGGTTTGCGGCGGCCTGCGGCCCGATGCGGAGATGTGCGGACCGGATCGGGATTACGCAATGGACTGGATCACCGGCCTGGAGCGGGCGACGGCCACCCACTGAGAGGTTCTGCAGGTTGACCTACGTTCCAGCGTGACGGGGTCGCTCAGGGCACCGTGGCCACGGGCTGCGCCGGGCACGCGTACGTCGCCTGGTACTCGTAAACGGTCTTCTGCGTGTCCTGCGCGTCGGCGGGTACCTGTTTTGCCAGGACCAGACGAATGGTGTCCACGGTGGGTGCGCTACAGCGCTTGCGGGCGGCCGCGATGCACGGCTGGTCGGTAATCGCATCGGTCTGGCAGGACACGGCGATCGGCGCGACCGGTGCTGCTGCGACGTTCACGGGCGTGGTACGTGCGCTGGCACAGCCCGCCAGCGCCAGCAGCGCGACGGTGGGCCAGACGAGACGGACAGCGACATTCATCGGAAGCTCCTGCTCATGACACAGCCTAGGCTGTCGGTATGACCGGGTCTTTTCAGCGAACCAGTTGGCGAATCCCGAGCGCGACGATCATGGCGCCGCAGACGCGATCCATCCACGCTTTGCCGCGTCGGTAACGCGCGGCCACGCTCGGTGTCGCGAACACGAGGGCAACGATGCCGTACCAGGCCGCGGCGACGATCGCTACAGTGGCGAGCATGCCGACGAACGTGGGGCTCGAGACGTGCTTCGGCGCGGCGGCGGCGAAGACGGCCGCATAGAAGGCCATCGACTTCGGGTTGGCGATGTTGGTCGCGACGCCGGTGCGGAAAGCCTGACCCAGGCTGCGCCCCCCGCTGGAAATCCGTGCGGCGCTGGCGCTGCCGGCCTTGGAGATCAGGCGCCCGCCGAACCAGATCAGGTAGCTGGCGCCAACGACCTTCACGGCCAGGGCGATCCATGGGAAGGTCGCGAAGACGATGCCGATACCCAGGATGGAACAGCTCGCCCAGAACAGGTTGACCACGACGACGCCAGCGACCAGGGCCAGTGCCTCGCGCGTTGTCGTCGAGGCGGCCTTGTGCGCGACGGCCACGAAGTTGGGGCCCGGCAGCACGACGCCGACGACGTACACGGAAAGAACGGTGGTGATGGCGGTCCAATCGATCATGACAACGCGGCCGGAAGACTGACGTTCGACTGTAGCGCGTTTCGGAAAACGTTACAGCTTACGGACGTCCAGAAGTCCGAAGTGGTTTTGGACGAAAGCTGCGCGTTGGACAAAAAAGCCGCGAAGGCACCGGCATCACGCTTTCAACCACCGTCAACTAGCCGTCATCTGTAAGTAAACGGCGATACATGCGCAACCGCGACTCTCCCTGGTTTTACACCTCCAGGGGATCGACCCGATGACGTTCGCACGTGCCTCGCTTCGTCGCACCGCCCTCGCCACCGCGCTTGCGCTTTCGCTGCATGCCGGTTTCGTCCACGCCGCCGACAACGACAACGACAAGGCGGCGCCGGCGGCAGACACCGCCGCGACCACAAAGGACGCGAAGCAGCTAGACGCCGTGTCGGTGATTGCGCCGGGTGAAACGCGACAGATCCAGAGCATCGGTGTCGAGGAGATCACCAAGCAGCAGACGCCGGGAACCAGCGCGCTGAAAGCACTCGATAAGCTGCCGGGCGTGCAGTTCCAGTCCGCCGATCCCTGGGGCGCTTACGAGTGGTCGACGCAGATCACCCTGCACGGCTTCGACCAGTCCCGTCTGGGCTTTACCCTCGACGGGATTCCGCTCGGCACCATGGGCTACGGCGTGACCGACGGCCTTCAGGTCACGCGCGCTATCACCACCGAGAATCTCGCCACCGTGGAACTCGCCCAGGGCGCCGGCGCGCTGGGTACCGCGTCGAACACGAACCTCGGCGGTACCGTGCAGTTCTATTCGGCCGATCCGGACATGACGCCGGGTGTGCGCCTCAACCAGGTGCTCGGCTCCGACTCCACGCACCGGACCTTCGTCCGCGTCGACTCCGGTGACTACCACGGCTTCTCGGTGTACGCCTCGTTCGCCAATGCGGATACGGACAAGTGGAAGGGCTTCGGGGACCAGAAGTCGAACCAGGCCAACCTGAAGGCGCTGTACCAGTGGGGCGATGGCAACCGCATCAGCCTCTTCGTGGACAGCAGCAAGCGCAAGGAATACGACTACATGGATCTGTCCCTGACCAGCCAGCGCGTGCTTGGCTGGAACTGGGACTACCTGCAGCCGGACTGGAACTCGGCCGTGCAGATCGCCAACGCGCTGAACGGCAAGGGGCAGTACCCGGCCTCGCTCAATGGGCTTCCCGCCAACTACGACAAGGGGGACGCGACTTACTATGCCGGCGGCGGCATTCGTCGTGACACGCTGACCGGGCTGTCGGGTTCGTTCAATCTCGGCGGCGCCACGCTCGACACCACGGGCTATTACCACGCCGATCGCGGCGAGGGTCAGTGGGCCACGCCGTACCAGGCATCCTCGCCGACCATGCCCATCTCGATGCGTACCACCGACTATGGGCTGGATCGTTACGGCATTACGTCGGCGCTGAAGTTCAACCTCGGCAACAACGACATTGAGGTCGGTATCTGGGGCGAGGATTCGAACACCAACCAGGAGCGCAACTATTTCACGCTGAATGGCCAGTACACGGCGCTGTACACGGTCTATAACGACCAGGATCCGTTCCTGCGGGCTTTCCTGCAGCACTACGAAACCAAGACGCGCATGGGTTACGCCGAGGACACGATCCACCTTCTTGACGACCAGCTGACGATCAACTTCGGCGCGAAGTCGCTGCGCGTGACCACCGACGCGACCTCACTGGTGCCGACCACCGCGTTCGCGCAGGGCCAGATGCGCGCGAAGAAGGGCTTCCTGCCGCAGGCCGGTATCGACTACAAGCTCGATGCCAACCAGGACGTCTACGCCTCGTATGCGAAGAACATCTCCGCTTTTGGCATCACGCCCTTCAGCACGTCACAGGCGGCGTTCGATGCGGCGAAAGACCACCTGAAGCCGGAAGAGTCGCAGACCTGGCAGACCGGCTATCGCGCGCACGGCGAAACCTTCGAGGCCTCGCTGGGCCTCTTCTACACGCGCTTCGAGAATCGCCTGCTGGCAACGACGCCTTGCCCGGCGGTCGTGACCTGCGCCGCGTCGCTGAACAACGTGGGCGACGTGAAGAGCCGCGGTGCGGACGTGGCTTTCCTGTGGAAGCCGGTACAGGGACTGAGCTGGCTCAACTCGTTCTCGTATAACAATTCCAAGTACCAGGATGACTACCAGAACTCGGGCACCGTCCACACGGCGGGCAAGTACGTGGTTGGCGTACCGAAGACGATGTTCTCCAGCTCGGTAAGCTACGAGATCGCGGGCTGGCGCGCCAACGTCGAAGGCAAGTACACCGGTCGTCGCTATATCACCTACACCGACGATTCGTCCGTACCGTCGTACTGGGTGGTCGATGCCGGTCTCGCGTACGACATCGGCAATCTCTCGGTGCTGAAGGAAATGAGCATCGGCTTCAACGTGACCAACCTGTTCGACAAGCGCTACTTCGCGTCTACCGGCACGAACGGCTACGTCGCCTCCGACCCGGACGGTTACAACCAGACCCTGATGGCCGGTGCGCCGCGCCAGTACTTCGTGAACCTCAACGCGAAGTTCTGACGACGGCGCGCCGTCGAAAGTCAGGCGAAGAAGACGACCAGCGCGGCAAGGGCGATCGCGACGATGTCTTCGACGATGGCCGCCGGACGGTCGCTGCGGAACGCGGCGGCCATCTTCGTGCGCAATGCCGAACCACCCAGCGTGCCAAGGACGGCACCGATGGCGCCGGCGACCAGGCCGATGACCAGCGCATCGTGTGCGGCGCCGATGCAGGCGCCGGACAGGGCGCCCGTGACCACACGGGTACCGAACTGGACCGGAATCTTCCGGCTCGGCGTGGAAGGCAGCTGGTCGGTGATCAGTTCGCCAACGGCGGCGATCCCGAGGATCCACGGTGTCCATGCGTAGCCCATGAAGGCCAGCGGTGTTCCGGTGAGCGCAAGGCCGCCGAAGCGGGCAGCGAAGGCCACGGCAGCCGGAGCCATCATGGCGCGCAGGCCGGCGACGACGCCGATGAGAAGAGCAAGGACGAAGATCATTACGGCATTCCTTTCCTGGGTAGTGGGCCCATTCAAGCGTGGCCGGATGCGTGTGGCTTGCTCAAACCTAGCGCGGTGGCGGGTTGGCAGGGGAAGTCATTGGCCGAGATAGCCGTTCACGGCCCTCATGACCCGCGTCTCCAGCGCCTCCGGATCCGTATCGCCCCGCTGCCCGGCCGCGTCCACGACGGCACGGATGATGGCCAGCAGGTCTTCGACCGTGACGCCCGCGCTGCCGTCGTCGGGGAGTGCCCGGCCTACCGCATCGATCACCCGCTGGTCGCGCTCATGCAAGGGCAGGCGCCGCTCCTCGAGGTCGAGGGCACGAGCCAGCGTCGGGCGGCGGGTTTGATGGGCGATGGCTGCGCGGACCATCGCCCGCACGCGTGTCGCCGTATCGGTATGGCCGGCAGCTACGCCTATGTCATCGATGAGGAGCTGGGTCTCGCGATCGACCAGGGCGGCGGTCAGGGCGTCCTTGTTCGGGAAGTACTGGTAGAGCGAACCGATGCTCACCCCGGCGCGCTCGGCCACCGCGTTCGTGTTGTAACCGGCGATGCCGTCGCGTTCCAGAATGTGAGCAGCCCCTTCGAGGATCGCCTCGACGGTCACCCGCGCACGCGACTGCGACGGGGATTTACGCGGGTCCAGAGGGGTCTTGCGCGGTGGCATGAGAAGGCGAGTTTTCCTGGCGAGTGCCTGGTCGCAGGCTATTCACGTCGCATGACATCACACAGGAAAGCTCATGAACAGCACCGCCGAAACCTTCCCCCTCACCGTCTTCATGCTGGTCAAGACCGAGCCCGAATGGCTCGGCATGTCGCCGGACGAGCGCTTCGGTCACCTCAAGTCCGTGTTCCAGCCGATCATCGATGCGCATCGCGAGCGCGTGCGATTCCGCTTTTTCGACGTGGAGTTCTACGCGACGCGGGTCACCGACGTATGGATGTGGGAGGCGCGCGATCACCACGCCTACGAGTTGCTGGTCGAGGCCATGCGGGAGACGCCTATATGGGACCGCTGGTTCTCCATCGTGGAAATCCTGCCGGGCGTGGAGAACGCTTATTCGGCGAACTACGGTCGTGAGCCGATGGCGGCCTGAACATGAGTGACGGGCCGGCCAGGGGCCGATCCGTCGTCGGGCCTGACGGCACGACCGCAACGTCGCTGCAACATTTCGCCGCCAAGATGACAAGCCCGCTGGGGTCGTCCAACAGGGGGACGGCCTGGTTGCGGGTGCGCCACGGAACCACCCCCATGTCCCAGACACTCACCGCGGCGTTTCCCCGACGCACGGTTCTAGCTATTGCCGTTGGCGTGGCCGCACTTGCGGTCATCGTTGGCGTCGTCGCGTTTCGCAGCCACCAGGCGACATCCTCCACCGACGCCTCGGGCACGGTGAGCAGCGATGCCGGCCCGTCGTCCGGTGCGGCGCCGGAAATCGATATCCTCCTCGGCCTGGCGCGCGATGCCACGAAGGAAGGCCGCCTCGTGGCGCCGCAGGGCAACAACGCCTACGAGTACTACCTCAGCGTCAGCCAGCTCGATCCGAAGAACGCGACGGCGCAGGATGCCTTGCGCGAGACACTGCCGTTCGCTTCGCAGGAGATCGAACGACAGATCAATCGTCGCGAGCTGGAAGAGGCGCGCCGAGAGATCGCGTTGCTGCGCGACTACGATCCGACCAACTACACGCTGATCATCCTGGGCGCGAAGCTCGATGCCCAGCAACGGGTCGTCACGGCCGAAGACGAGGCGAAAGCTGACGCAATCCGTAGGCGAAACGGCTAGGCGAATTCAGGTTTTTTCAGGGCTTTTCGGGTGATAGTCGTACCGCGTGTCAGCGACGGCACGCCATACCTATCCATCAAGGCAAGGAGCCTGATCATGAACAAGTACCTCCGCCCGCTCGCCCTCGCTCTTCTCGTCGCCGCCCCGGTCGCGGCTACGGCCCAGATCCATGGCGGCAACGAAGTGCGCTGCACCGTTGAGAGCAACGCATTCAACAAGTTCATCGCCGGCAAGCCGACGCCGGTCGAATTCCGCGCGGCCTACTCGTGCGTGGGCCTCGTCCTCCCGGGTGACGTCACGACCATGGAAATGCGCACGGATAACAGCCGCTACTTCGCGCAGCTGGACGCGCACGGCCGCATTGTCGGCGGCAGCTTCCACTAAGTAAGGCCGGCGGCCGCGTCGTTGTCGCGGCCGCCTTATTTACCGGTGCACAAACCCGGCAGACGCAACGGCGTTCATCGTCCAGAGCCGTTTGTCGCGCCATAATCGGGCTTCCCCAGGCAAGGAGCCTCGCCATGCATCGTCTCGCTATCCTCTTTTTCACCGCCGTGCTCGGTGGCGCGGCCCTCGTGGCCTGCCAGACCGCGCCGCAGACCGGGCCGGCCGCGCAGCCGAAGCCGACGGCGGGTTTCGTCACTGACATGAAGGCTTTTGATGTCTTTATCGCCACGAAGCCCACCCCCGAGCAGTTCCACGCGGCCTACCCGGACGTCATGCTGGTCACCCCGGACATGATGACCACCCGGGAAATGCGCCAGAACCACAGCCGCTACTTCCCGAAGATGGACGCCGACGGCCGTATCGTGGGCGGCGCGTTCATGTAATGCCCACGGTGGGCGTGGCGCGACCGATTAGAATGGCGCCATGCCTACCTCGATCCGGCCCTTCAAGGGCATCCATCCCCGCCTCGGCGCGCGGGTCTATGTCGACCCCGCGGCCACCGTCATCGGTGACGTGGAGCTCGGCGACGACGCCTCTGTCTGGCCCGGCGCCGTCGCCCGGGGCGATGTCCACCACATCCGCATTGGCGCCCGCAGCAACCTGCAGGACGGCGCGATCATCCACGTGACCCACGACGGGCCGTACACCCCCGGCGGCTTCCCGACGATCATCGGCGAGGATGTGACCATCGGCCACGGCGCGGTGATCCACGCCTGCACCATCGAGGATGGCTGCCTCATCGGCATGCATGCCACCGTGCTGGATGGCGCCGTTATCCGGAAGAACGGCTTCGTCGGCGCCGGCGCGGTGGTCCCGCCCGGGAAGGTGGTCGGCGAGCGAGAGCTTTGGCTGGGCAACCCGGCGAAGATGGTCAGGGTGCTCAGCGACGCGCAGGTGGCGCAGCTGTACTACTCGGCGGCCAACTACGTGCGCCTGAAAGACGACTACCTGGCTTGATTTGACCGGGCCGCAACACCACGCTGGACGCCTGACAGGAGATCACCGATGGACAGCAGCACCAATCCCCTTCTCGACCCCAACGGCTTGCCGGCGTTCTCGGCGATCCGTCCGGAACACATCGAGCCGGCCATCGACAGCCTGATCGCCGAGCAGCGCGCCGCCATCGACCGGATCGCCGCCGCCGACGCCGTGCGGGATTTCGACCATGTGATGCTGGCCCAGGAACGCCTGGACCAGGTGCTGTCCCGTGCCTGGTCACCGGTCAGCCACCTGCATTCGGTGGCCGACTCCGAAGCCCTGCGCAAGGCCCATGGCGCGGCTGAAGAAAAGCTTACCGATCATGGGATTGAGGTTGGCCAGAACCGCGATCTCTACGCCGCCGTCCAGGCCGTGGCGGATCGCGGTGACTTCGCCGGACTGCCCGTCGCGGCGCGTGCCGCGGTCGACCATGCCCTGCGCGATTTCCGCCTGTCGGGCGTCGCGCTGGAGGAGCCGGCCCGCAGTCGCTTCCGCGAGATCGGCGTGGAGCTTTCGAAGCTGACCACGGAGTTCTCGAATGCGGTGCTCGACGCCAGCGAAGCGTGGCGCAAGCACATCACCGACGAGCGTGACCTGGCGGGTATTCCCGCCTCGGGCCGCGCCGTGCTGCGCGAATACGCCCGTGAGGAGTCGCTCGACGGCTTCCTGGTCACCCTGAAGCAGCCCAGCGTGCAGGCGGTGCTGACCTACGCGGAGAATCGCGACCTGCGCGAGGCCGTGTACTACGCGTACCAGACCCGGGCCTCCGACCAGGGGCCGGACAAGGGCAAGTTCGACAACTCAGAGCGCATCGAGAAGATCGTGGCCCTGCGCCACGAGGCTGCCCAACTGCTCGGCTTTGCCAATGCCGCCGAGGAATCGCTGGCGACGAAGATGGCTACGTCGCCCGATGTCGTGCTCGCCTTCCTTCGCGACCTTGCCGCCCGGGCGAAGCCCGTGGCAAAGAAGGAGCTCGAGGAACTGCGCCGCTTCGCCTCGGAAGAACTGAAGCTGGACAACCTCGAGCCCTGGGATGTCGGCTTCGCCTCCGAGCGTCTCCGTCAGCAGCGTTACGCGCTGGACGAAGAGCAGATCAAACCCTACTTCCCGGCATCCGGCGCCATCGACGGCCTGTTCGCCGTGGTCGAGCGCCTGTATGGCGTGCGTTTCGCGCCTCGCGATGACGTCGACACCTGGCATAAAGATGTGCGCTATTACGACGTGATGAATGCCGACGGCTCGATCTTTGCCGGCGCTTACCTCGACCTCTACGCGCGCTCGGGCAAGCGCGGCGGCGCCTGGATGGACGTATGTGAGTCGCGTTTCCGTGACGGCGACCACCTACAACTGCCGATAGCCTTCCTGACCTGCAATTTCCCGCCGCCGACCGATGGGGCTCCCGCGCTGCTGACGCACGACGACGTCCTCACCCTCTTCCACGAATTCGGCCACGGCCTGCATCACATGCTGACCGAGGTCGATATTCCGTCGGTCGGCGGTATCGATGGCGTGGAGTGGGACGCCGTGGAGCTGCCGAGCCAGTTCATGGAGAACTTCGCCTGGGATCGCGAGGCGCTCCGCCTGTTCGCCAGGCACTACGAGACGGGCGAGCCGCTGCCGGACGACCTCTACCAACGGATGCTGGATGCGCGGCATTTCCATGCCGGGTTATTCCTCGTTCGCCAGCTGGAATTCGCCCTGTTCGACTTCCGCCTGCACCTCGAGTACGACCCCGCGCAGGGCGCCCGTCCGCTCGACGTACTCGAGCAGGTGCGCCACGAAGTAGCCGTCATGTACCCGCCGGCCTGGCAGCGCTTCCCGCACGCCTTCACCCACGTCTTCGCCGGCGGTTACTCGGCCGGGTACTACAGCTATCTGTGGGCCGAGGTCCTGTCGGCGGACGCGTTCGAGCCGTTCGAGGAAGCCGGGGTGCTGGACCGTGCGACCGGACAGCGCTTCCGCGAGCAGATTCTCGCCGTGGGCGCGACACGGCCGGCGCTCGAGTCGTTCAAGGCCTTCCGGGGCCGTGAGCCGCAGCCGGATGCACTGCTGAAGAGCTACGGTCTGCAGGCCTGAGCCGTTCCTTTACAATATCGCCATGAAGATCGCGTCGTGGAACGTCAATTCGCTGAAGGTCCGTCTGCCCCATCTCCAGCAATGGCTGGGCGAGGCGCAGCCGGACATCATCGCGCTGCAGGAAACCAAGCTCACCGATGACAAGTTCCCGGTGGATGAGATCGCCGCCATGGGTTACCACGCCGCGTTCTCAGGCCAGAAAACCTATAACGGCGTGGCTATCCTCGCGCGCGGTGAGCTGACCGATGTCGTCACCGATGTCGAGGGCCTGGACGATCCGCAGCGGCGCATCCTCGCTGCCACCGTCGGCGATATCCGTGTCGTGAATCTGTACGTGGTTAACGGCAAGGCGTTGGGTGACGAGAAGTACACCTACAAGCTGCACTGGCTGGCGAAGGTCCGCGACTTCCTCGAGCAGCAGATCCTGAAGTATCCGAAGCTGGTCGTGCTGGGCGACTTCAACATCTGCCGCGACGACCGCGACGTATACGACCCCGTGGCCTGGGGCGAAGACATCTTCTGCTCCCCGCCCGAGCGCGCGGCACTGCAGGCGCTGTTCGATGTCGGCCTTCACGACAGTTTTCGCATGTTCAACGACGAAGCCGGTCTCTTCAGCTGGTGGGACTACCGCCAGGCCGGGTTCCGCCGCAACATGGGCCTGCGGATCGACCTCATCTTGATCAGCGATGCGCTCAAATCGTCGGTAACCTCGTCGATCATCGACAAGGTCCCGCGCAAGTGGGAGCAACCGTCCGACCACGCGCCCGTCGCGCTGGAGTTGATGCTTTGAACACACCCAAGTCCGAATGGCCCAGCTCGCTGGATGACGCCGAGCTCGAAGTCCTCGATACCTACCTGCGGATGCACGGTGGCGACGGTGACCTGATGCTCGACGGCTTGCATGGCCTTCTCTCGGCGATCGCCATCGGGCCGCTCGAAGTGAAGCCGGAAGAGTGGCTGCACGAGATCCTGCACGACGCCTTCGAGGACGAGGACGAAGGGAACCGGCTGCTCGCCCTGCTAGCCAAGCTCAACGATTCCATCAGCGCTGAACTCGACGTCGATGCCTATGAGCCCATCCTCGGTGAGATCGACACCGAAGACGGTCCCATGCTCTCTGCCGCCGGCTGGTGTGAAGGCTTCAGTCGCGGCATCGACATGCGCGCACAGCTGTGGGAAAACCGCCTGGCCGAGGACCCGAACCTGATGCAGCTGCTCGGCCCGATCATGGCCCTTGCCGTGGATGAAGGCGTACTCCAGGCCGATGCCGAGTTCGAGAAGCTCACCGACGAGGAGTACGACGAGTGCCTGGGCCAGTTGCCCGAGGTGCTCAATGCCGTCGGCGAGTACTGGCGCCAGAACGCGCCGACCGAAGACGAGCTGGCAGCGATGACCCGCCCGCGCGTGGACGGAGAAGAAGGCCCGCCGCGGCAGCGCTCGGGCCACTGGGTGCATTAAGAAAGCGCTGACTGTTTTCCATGTGGGAGCCGCTTCAGCGGCGATAGGCGTTGCCGCGTCACCGCTCCGTTGGCCTTTCGCCGCTGAAGCGGCTCCCACAGGACAGATCGTTCACCGGACGCGTCTTGGCCCCGTCGCCGATTGGCGTCATCTTTGGTCGCATCAGCTACCGGAGACCCGTCATGACCCAACGAAGCATCGTCCGCCGCGTTCGCGGCATGGACACCGCCGACGGCGCCGGCGTGAAACTCAAGCGCGTGATCGGCCAGCCCGCCCTCGACATGCTCGATCCCTTCCTGCTGCTCGACGAGTTTCGCTCCGACCAGCCCGGCGACTACATCGAGGGCTTTCCCGAGCATCCCCACCGCGGGTTCGAGACCGTCACATACATGCTCGCCGGGCGCATGCAGCACGGCGACAACCACGGCAACCGCGGGGATCTCGGTCCGGGCAGCGTGCAGTGGATGACGGCAGGGCGCGGCATCCTGCATTCGGAAATGCCGCAGCAGGAAGAAGGGCTCATGTGGGGCTTCCAGCTCTGGGTGAACCTCCCGGCGACAGACAAGATGGTCGAGCCGCGCTATCAGGACATCCCGCCTTCGGACATTCCGCTGGTGCATCCGGTGGAAGGCGTGGCCGTGCGCGTCATTGCCGGCGAACTGGCAGGCGCGAAGGGTCCGGTGTCCGCCGTGGCGACTGAGCCGGTCTATCTCGATATCGCCCTCGACGCAGGTGCGCGTTTCGAACTCGATCTGCCCGAAGGACACAGCGCGTTTGCCTATGTGTTCGATGGGAAGGCCGCAGTGGTGGCGGGTGAATCGCTGGCGCGTAGTGAGCTGGCGGTGTTGTCCAAGGGAAAGACGGTGACCTTCGCGGCCGACGAGTCCGCTCGTGTCCTGGTCGTCGCCGGCCGTCCGCTCGCTGAACCTGTCGCGCGCTACGGCCCGTTCGTCATGAACACCCCGGTGCAGATTCACGAAGCGATCGCGGATTTTCGCGCCGGCAAGTTCTGACGGTTCCTCGTATCCAACGAATCGGCTCCCCCATATCCGATGAATCGGCCCCTGTAGGAGCTGATTCATCGGCGATCCCGCGCAGCGGGCCAATTCGCCGACTCCAACAAGAACCCCAAACCTGAACAAGCACGAGAAGTTCCCCACCCTGTTTAAGTGCCGGACGGGAACGGCCCTTTAGCATCGGCGCATCGGCATTCGCGAGGATTTCATTGCCCATGCGCTTCCTTTTTACCGCCGTGCCCATCACGGCAGCTCTCATCATTGCGGCGTGTTCACCGTCGCAAGCGCCCGCGCCAACGGCTGCACCCTCGGCTGAGACGACGACGGCGTCTGCCCCGGCGCCCGGTAAGACCGCGCCCGCAAACCCCGTGCTGGGATCGCCCGATTGGTTCGCCTGGGTCGATAAGACCCTGGCCATCAGCGATGACGGCCATGGTCCGAAACCGGATACCCCGGCCTGGGACCAGGCAGTGAATACCAAGCTGGGCGAAGAGGCTCCGCAGGCGAAGCCGGGATCGGCGGAGTGGCAGCAGGCGGTGGATGCGCTGTTGCGGACGCGGGTCGCTACGCACTAAGCCTGGGCCTTTCGCCCTGTCTGGCCCGCTGGCGCGGGATCGCCGATGAATCGGCTCCTACAGGGTGGCTTTGAAGGTGCTGGCGTTCGGGGGGATCTTCGTTTCGCCTGAAGGGAGCGAGAGGATCAGGCCGCCCGGCGGATGGATGGGCTGGGTGATGGTCAGGGTGACTTGTGCTCCCTTTGCCACCAGTGTGTAGCCCAGACGCCCGTAAGGCGTGCGCAGGTCGCGAATGGCGATGCCCTCGCCTTCCAGCCATCCAGGCTGCACGCCGGCTGCCAGGACCATGCTGCCGTCCGCCTCGCGGTCGTAGGCAAACAGATCGAGTGCCGATCGGACGAAGTCCGAGGCAATCCACGCGTGGGGCATGTCGCCGACGAAGCGCGGCTTGCGCGGGTCGCGGCCGACGACCTCCGCCCACTGGTTCCACGCGGCCGGCCGGCGATCGGCGAAGAAGAACGCGATGAGGTCGTTGACACGGTCTCGCCAGCCCAGCCGGACGAAGGTGGCGATCGTTCGCACCTCATAGGGCGTGTAGTCCTCCCACGCCACCTGGCCGTCGCGCCGCGCCACGAATCCCTGCCAGTACCTCTCGAAGGTGCGCTCGACCAACGCCTTCGGCAGGCGTGCCTGCTCGCCGCCCGGCGACAACGCGATCGTGGTCGAGGTAGCGTCAAAGTCGCCAAGCTCGGCCGAACCCGGAATGAAGTCGATGCCGCGCGCCTTCACGGCCGCCTCGATGGACGCATGCAGATCGCCGCGGAACTGATCGCGCGAAGCCGTGTATGCCGGGACCTTGTCCGCGCGACCGAGCGCGGCAGCGAGTTCGACGGCATCGTCGTAGCCCTTGAGTGCCCAGAAGTCGTCCCAGTACGAATGCATCGGCTTGGTCGAATAGCCCTCGTGGCTGATCGAGGCAGGCATCAGGCCATAGAGCGGACGATCGGCATTCCGCAGGCGCGCCGGCTGCCGCTCGCTGGCACGTAGCGTGTCCATGTACGTCACGGCTTTCTCGACATGCGGCCACAGCGCATCAACGGTGCCGCGGTCGTGCGTGTAGCGCCAGAGTTCGGCCACGCTGAAGATGAGTTCGCCGTGGCTATCGTTCTCGGGTACCGGATCGGAACCGCGCGCGTCGACACAGCACGGCACCTTTCCGCTGGAGAACTGGTGCGGTGCGTACCAGCGGATGAAGGCAGAGGCGACATCTTCGTGGCCCGTGCGGAGCAGCCCTTCGAGCATCATCGCGCCGTCGCGCACCCAGGTGCGTGCATACGAGCGCGTACCGGGCTGCAGCGCAGGCCCGTCACGCGACATGAGCATCTGCGCGACGCCGCTCTTCATGGTGTCGACGATGGGTTGCGCCGTGGACGGTACCGTCATGTCGACGCGATCGAGCTTTTCGTGCCAGACCGCGGCGACGGCGTCGGCCTGGGCGGCCAGCCAGGTGCCAGCGTCCGCGGGCACGTCAACCACGTCGCCCTGTTTCACCGGCACGACGACGCCAAGATCGACGTGACCATGCGCCGGTACATGCAGGTCGTACAGCAACGCACCTTGAGCGAAGCCCGCCGCGTCGTGAATCGCCTTCATGCTCGGGCGTTCGCCTGCATCCAGTCGTTCACCGAGCGCGTTCGGCGCACTGGCGCTGGCGACGAAGGCGGTCGTCGCCTGCAAGGGCACCACCTTGCGTGCACCATTGATGGTCAATGCCCGACCATCCCACGCAAGATCGTGGATGGGACTGGTACCACCCGGCGCATTGAGGAACTGCGTCGGCGGATTCACCTGAAACGGGCGCGTGGCGAGCGCCAGTGTCACATCGCGCGCGGTGTCACTGTCGTTCGCGACCCGATAGCTCAGCAGCAACCGCGAGGCACCGGCAGGACCCTGTGCGAATACCGTTGTATCGAGGGTGAGTCCACCTGTCGCCCAGCGCACCGACGGCATCGGGAGATAGCGGTCGCGCAGCGACTGCGTCGTCGTGACATCCGCCCAGGTGATGAGCTTGCCGCCAGAGACGAGAAAGGGCTCGATGGAAAAGCCGCCGCGTGCGATTTCCACCGCACCGTCTTCGGAGAGCAGCGCGGAATCACGACTGCCGCCGTCCACACCGACGATGGTCCAGTACGATTGCTCACCCGAGAAGCCGCGCGGGTAAAGTCCGCGACGTACCTGCCTGGCACGCGACTCGAACACGGCGTTCGGCGTCGGTAGCGGCACGGCCACCGCCTCCGGCTTTCGCGGTGTGAGACGAAGATTGTCGAAGCAGACCTCGCCACGATTCGCCGCCTGCCCAGGTTGCGCCTCGGCATAGACGACGAACTCGATATCGCGCGTATGACGCAAGGCGCGGTCTTTGACAGGCCCCCACGCGAACTCGACCTGGCGGCTCGTCGCCTGGACGGTTGTCCACGTGCCGGTCGGCACGAAGTGCGGTTGCTGGAACCACCAGACGTTGTCGCCGCTATCGTCGACCAGCTTCAGCTGCAAGGTGTTTGGCGGCATGTGGCCGCGCACGTCGAAACTCAGCGCGAAGCCATCCGGGTAGTCGATCGGCAGGGTTTTGCGTATCGACGCTGCGCCCGACACGCCGTTGAAATCGTAGGCGAGGCAGATGGCCTGTCCCACGCGTCCGGGCATCGGGCGCAGCGTAGCCGACACATCATCGGTGTGGATCGCTGCCCAACCTGTCGCCGTATCGAAGGTGTCGAGCGTGCGTGCCTTGTCCGTGGCAAACGTCGGCAAGGCGACGAGGAAGCACGCAGACGCGGCCAGTTTGAATAAAGCGAAACGCGACATACGGCTTATCCCTTGACGCTACCCATGAGCAGACCTTCGAGGTAGTAGCGCTGCAGGGCGAGGAACAGAACGAGTACCGGAAGGATGGTCACGACCGAGCCAGCCATCATCAGCTCGCTGTCCTGCACGTGCTCGCGCGACAGCGACGCCAGCGCGATCGGTAGCGTGTAGTGCTCTTGTCCGGTCAGTGCGATCAACGGCCACATGAAGTCGTTCCACGCGGCCAGGAAGGTGAAGATCGCCAGCGTCACCATGATCGGCTTCAGCAGCGGCATCACGATGGTGGCGAAGATACGGAATTCGCCAGCACCATCGATGCGCGCCGCTTCCATCAGATCGTCCGGAATACCGCTGGCGTACTGGCGTACGAGGAAGATGCCAAAGATGGTCGCCAGCGCCGGCACGATCACCGCGCCATAAGTGTTGACCAGGCCCATGTACTTCAGCAGCAGGAACAGCGGCAGCATCGCTACCTGTGCCGGGATCACCAGTGCGCCGAGCAACACCTGGAAGATCCGCTGGCGCCCCTTGAATTCCAGCTTGGCAAAGGCGTAGCCGGCCATCAGGTTGAAGGCGAGCGAGACCACGGTGATCGCGGTCGAGATCAGCAGGCTGTTGACCAGGTAACGCCCCATGCCGGCGTTAAGGAATAGCTGCCGGTAATTGGCGAGCGTCGGATGCTTGGGCAGGATGGGCGGCGGCAAGGCACTCGCCTCACCCTGCGGCATGAACGACACGGACAGCATGTACAGCAGCGGTGCAATGGCGATCGCCGCGGCACCGATCAGCAGGCCGTTGATGAGCGCCTTGGCCAGACGTGGGCTCATGCCTTCTCTCCCTGCCGCGACAGGCGCAGCATCGTCGCGGTGACCGCGAACATGATGACGAACAGGATGAAGGCCACGGCCGAGGCCGAACCCAGGTTCCACCACTTGAAGCCCTCTTCGTACATCAGGTACAGCACCGAGGTGGTGCTCTGCAGCGGGCCGCCTTCGGTCATGACATACGGCTCGGCGAACAACTGGAAGTAACCGGACACGGTAAGAATGCTCACCATCACCATGGTGGGTTTCAGCATCGGCAGGGTGATGTGGCGAAACTGCGCAAAGGCCGACGCACCATCGATGCGCGCAGCCTCGTAGAGATCGCCGGGTATCGCCTGGAGGCCGGCCATGAAGATGATCATGTTGTAGCCGAAGTTCTTCCACACGGCGAACAGGATGATCGTCGGCATCGCCCAGTGCGGATCACCCAGCCAGTCGATGGTCGGCATGCCGATTGAATCGAGCGCGTAGTTGACCAGGCCGTACTTGGTGTTGAACAGATAACGCCAGATCACCGCGACGGCGACGACGGTCGTCACGACGGGCGCGAACAGCGCCGTGCGGAAGAAGGGCTTGAACCGGGCGAGTGGTGAATTGAGCAGCATCGCCGAACCCAGCGAAGCGATCAGCGACAAGGGCACGCCGACCACCACGAAGTACACCGTGTGGCCGAGTGCCGACCAGAACAGCGGGCGCTGCAGCAGCTGCCAGTAGTTCTGCAGGGCAACGAAGCGCAGGTTGCGGATGTCGGCCAGCGCATAAAGATCGTAATCGGTGACCGAAAGGATCAGCGCCGCGACCACCGGCAGCAGGAAGAACAGGCCGAGGATGATCAGCGCGGGCGTGATGAACAGCCAGGCGGCGCGGGAGGTATTCATGGCGACGCCTTATGGCCGTGGTCGAGCATCCAGCGACGTTTCTCCAGCAGGCGGTCTGCCCGGCGATCGATCTCGGCGGCGGCTTCGTCGATGGAGAGATCGCCGTGAGCGGCCTGCGCGGCGACGAGCTGCATCTCGGTGACGATGCGTTCCCACTCGGCCACCGGCGGCGTGGGCTTCACGCGCTCGAGCTGCTCGCGGAAGGCCGTGGCCTTGTCGTCGTTACGCAGCGCGGGCGCTTCCCACGAGGAACGTCGCGGCGGCATGTCGCCGAGGATCTGGTAGAAGCGCTCCTGGATGGCCGGGCGCGAGAGGAATTCGACAAGCGCCCAGGCGTCGTCCTTGTGCTTCGACGCGCGGAAGATGACAAGACTGGAGCCGCCCGCGTTCGATGCGCCCGGACCGTCGGGCCCCGGCAACGGCGTGGTCGCCCAATCGCCCTGCTGCTCGGGTGGAAGGCGCTTGCGGAACTCGCCGATGTTCCACGGACCCGACAGATAAAACGTGTAAAAGCCCTGGCCGAAAGCCGCCCACGGGTTGCCCACACCGACGTTGGTCATCATCGGGGCTTGCTTGTTCTTGAACAGCGAGACGTAGAAGGTCAGCGCCTTCTTGAAACCGGCACTGCGGAAATTGCCGTAGCGACCATCGTCGCGCAGCAGGGGCTCATCCTGCTGCAGGGAGAGCGCGAGCAGCTGTTCGAATTCGTTGGTCGGTAGCAGCACGCCATAGGTCTTGCCGGGCGGCTGCGACAGCTTCGCCATCATCGCCTGCCACTCGTTCCAGTCGCGCGGCGGATGGTCGTAACCGACCTTCGCGAGAAGATCCTTGCGATAGAACAACAGGCGCGTGTCGACGTACCAGGGCACGCCGTACAGCTTGCCGTCGATGACGTTGGTGGACCAGATGGCCGGGAAATAGTCGTTGCGATCGACGACCTTCGACGCGGCGACGCGTGCGTCGAGCGGCTCGATCGCGTCCAGTGCCACCAGTTCCGGCACCCAGGTGTTACCCAGCTGGGTGATATCCGGCGTGGAGTCACCGGCGTAGGCCGTCAGCAGCTTCTGGTGTGCGGCCGTAAGCGGCAGCTGCTGCACGGACACGTGCAGGCCGGGATGCTCACGCTCGAACTCGGGCAGCAGCTTTTCCACCGCCTCGCCTTCGCGGCCTATGGTCCAGAACTGCAGGGTCCGCGCGTCCGCGTCCGGTTTCGCACAGCCGGCCACCGCGACGGCGGCAAGCGCCAGCGCCAGGGTGGTCCGGCAAGCGCGGGTGGCGCGACTCACCACAGGTTGGCGGCCGTATCGGCATCGAGCCAGCCGCCGGTGAAGCCAGCGCGCTGCAGACCCTTGCGGATATACGGGTTCTTCTTCATCACCGACCAGACGAAATCGCTTCGGTAGTTCTCGATCATCAACACGATGGGGCCCTGGTCGATGCCCAGATGCACGGTGTCTGCCCAGCCGAAACCCGGTACCAGCCTGCCGGTGCGCACTTCGGTCTTGGTGTCGAAGGTCATGTTGAAGGCGTCGACGAAGCCGTACTTCGTATAGATGTTCTGGCCGTACTTCTTTTTCATCTCCTCGAGCGCGGGAATCACGATCTCGGGCGCGAAGGCGATCGAGCCGCCGGCTGCCGTGGGCACGATGGTGCCGTCGTCGGAGATGTAGTCCAGGCCGGCGCCTCGTGCGGTGTAACCGGCGAAAGTGCGCTCTTTGTCGCCCTGCTTGACGATCAGGCCGCCGGGGCCATTACTGGCGGTAAGGCCCCAGATGTTCTTGCCGTAACCGTTCCAGCCGCCGGGATTGGCTACCGCATAGGCCTGCTGTGAGTACGTCGCGCGACGGCTGTTCTCGAAGTAGTCCATGTTGTGGTCACGGCCCCAGGCGTCGCGGATGCCGCGGAAATCCACCCAGGTATGGCTGTACTGGTGACCGAACATCGGTGCGAAGTTGAGGAAGGTCTGGCCGTGGAACTCGCCCCAGGTCTTGTCGTACGTAGCCGTCCAGGCGTGCCAGGCATCCTCGTTCACCGGGTGCGTGGGCGAACCGAGGGCCAGGATGTACACCAGCATGCCTTCGTTATAGCCGGCCCAGTCGTGCGGAATCATCTTGCCGCCGGGTGTCCAGCCCATGCTGATCAGGGCACCGTGGTTCTGCGCCCAGGTCCATTCCACGCGACGGTAAATGTCGTCGGCAAGCTGGCGAATCTCGGCTTCCTGCGGATTGTCGTGGTCGTAATAGCTCTGCGCGAACAGGATGCCACCGAGCAGCAGCGTCGTGTCCACCGTAGAGACTTCGGTCCAGCGCGCTTCACGCTGACCGGTCTGCATGTTCAGGAAGTGATAGAAGAAGCCTTTGTAGCCGGTGGCGCCGTCTTCGGCGTCGTTCTGCGGGGCGTCGTGGAAGAAACGCAGGGTGGCCAGCGTGCGCTCGACCGCCTGGTCACGGGTGATATACCCGCGCTCGACGCCCACGCCGTACGCCGTCAGGCCGAAGCCGACCGAGGCGATCGAAGCGAAGGACGGGCTCGGGTAGTGATCGGGAACAAGGCCGTTGGTCGGGTTGCCGCTGTCCCAAAACCACTGGAACGTACGTTTCTCCAGCTCCACCACCATGGGCGGGACGGCGTGGAGGTCTTTGAGCGTGGCGGCCGACACGTGTTTGGCTTTCGCGGGTTCTTTCTGCGCGAGGGCAAGGGGGGCGGTACTGGCGAGCATGACACCGAGAGCTAGGGCTAGGCGTTTCATCGTAGTGGCTTTCATTGAGCGAATCCTTTGGTACGTCCCGCGGTGGCGCATGTAAACGTTTACGCCATCAAGACAAATAAAAGTCCCGGAGGACTTTGCTTGCCGTACAAAAGCAGCGCCCGCGGGGAGACTCGCGGGCGCCGAAAGTATGGTGCATCCGGCGTACCGGATGCACCCGTCGATCAGAACTTCAGGCCAACGGTGAAGCGTGCGGTACGCGGCAGGTAGGTGATGTTGCCCTGCTTGTTGTACGACACGCCGTTCGGATTGAATTCGCCGCCGGAACCCCAGGCGGTGTTGTAGTCGGCGTAGTTGGTCCAGTTGAACAGGTTCAGGATATCGAAGCGGGCGTAGATCTTGGTGTCGCCGCTGATGATGAAGTCCTTGGTGAACTGCACGTCGATATCGCGGTAACCCCAGATGTCACCACCGACCAGGAACTTGGAGCCGCGGGGAATACCAGCAACCGGCTGGCAGGAGCTACCTGTCGGCAGGATCGCGCCGTAGCAGGCGTTGTCGTTCTTCGGCAGCGGCGTGGCGACGGTCAGCTTGATCGAGGCATTGATGCCCCACGGCAGGTCGACCGCACCCGTACCGACGAAGCGGTGCTTCGCCACCGCATTCGAAGTGATGAACGGGTAGTCATTGATCGTGGCTTCGTCGAACGAGTAATGCTCGTTGATGTCACGGTTCTGCTTGGCATGCGAGTACGTGTACGCCAGGCTTGTGCTCCAGCCGGATTCCACCGTGTACGGCTTGTTCGCCGACAGCAGGACCTGCGTGGTGCGTGTGGAGATGCCGTTGTTACCGATGATCAGGCCGCCCATGTTCGGCACGCCATTGCTCCAGGGCTGTGAACCGCCCTGGAAGAACTGGCCGTTGGGGAAGCGGTTGCCGAGGGTGAACACGAAACCGTCCCTGGACAACACGCGGGTCACCGTGGCATCGGTCTGCCAGTCACCGACGGCATTGGACATACCGAGGCTGAACTGGTCGGAGTACGGAGCCTTCAGGTGGTTGTTGAGCATGTCCACTTCCTGGCCGGAATTGCCGCCGGAGAGAAGACTGTTCAACACACCCTGGCCGCCCGTCAGATAAGCCGGATTGAAGGGGATGCAGTTCGACGCGCCGGTGTCGCACGGGTGGGTCGGAAGATTGAAGTTCAGCGTGGTCTGCGGCAGCGTCAGCTTGGTCTGCTCGACCTGAAGGTAGTCGAACAGGTTGCGGTCGTAGGCGCGGCCGGCACCGCCGTGGATGACATGCGCTTCATCGCCGAACAGGTCGTACGAGAAGCCGAGGCGCGGCTGCCACTCGCCCTTGTAGGCTTTGCGGTTATTGCCGGTGCTGATGTAATCGTTGACGTTGACGCCGCCCTTGGCAAGCGATTCCGCATAGGTCTGGCCGACCGGTGCACCCGCGTACGGGTCCTGCGAGTTGAGGGCATCGAGCACGCGCTGGGGTGTCACGTAGTTCGTGTACTGCGGCGTGACTTCGTAGTCCCAGCGCACGCCGAGGTTCAGGGTGAGGTGGTCGTTAACGGTCCAGTCGTCCTGCGCGAACATGCCGTACTGGCGCGACGTGGTGTCGGCAACGCCGTCCACGCCCGGCAGCTGCGTCGCGTAGAAGACTTTCCACGGCTGCGCCGAGGTGCCGGTCGGATTCACGTCGTAGAAAAACTGCGGATTGGACGCAGCAGCATCGGCAGCCTTCAACTCGATCGACTTGAACTTGTAGCCGAACTTGACGACGTGGTCGCCGTGCCATTCGAGGTCGTTGAACGTGAACGTGTCGGAAATGCTCGGACCTTCCTGGCTCTTGTCGGAAATACCGCGCGGATCGGCCGAGCCCGTCGTCAGGATCGTCGAGTCCTGCGCCTGCTGATACGAATACGTGGCGCCGTTGCCGACCGTGGTCGGAACCGCCCGCAGATAAGCGTTCTCATAGGTGAAGATCAGCTCGTTGTACCAGCTGTCCGCGCTATGGGCCCACTTGAACGTGCCGCGCGTGTCGTGGTTGTTGTTGTCGAGGCCGGCCGAGGCCGTCACACCGCTGCCGACGTTCGAGACCTGCGTTTCGCGACGGACCTGGGTGCTGATCTCGATGCGGTCGCGGTCGGTCAGCTCCCAGTCGATCTTGCCGAAGTACAGCTTCTCGTTGAAGGGGATATTGGCCGGGCCGATCTCAGCCTGCGCGGATGCGGGAAGCAGCGCACTGACATTCGCATTGTTGACGTTGTTCGGCGTGACTGAAATCGGCGTGTCGAACTTCTTCTCTTCGTAGGCCACGAAGAAATGCATCTTGTCCTTGATGATCGGACCGCCGAGCGCGAAACCGTATTCCTTGGATTCGGATTCGACCTTCTTGCCGGAGAACTTCTCGATCGGCGTACGGTTGCGGAACGCGTCGTTGGTGTACGTGCCGAACACCTCACCGTGGAACTCGTTGGTGCCCGACTTCGTATCGGCGGTGATCGCCGCGCTCGAGACCTGGTCGTACTCGGCCTTGTAGTTCGAGGTGATGACCTTGTATTCGCCGATGGCAAGCTGCGGGAACGGGTTGCCCTGGCTACCACTCTGGCCGGAGACGCCGCCTTCCTTCACGTAGCTCTTCTGGCTCACGCCGTCGATGTAGACGTTCGTCGAGCTGGTGTTCTGTGCGCCGCCGCGAAGCGACGTATTGCCCTTCGCATCGACGCTGAAGACCATGCCCGGCACGGTGTCAGCGAACTCGAGGAAGTTACGCGAGGCCTGCGGAATGGTCGCGATCTGGTGCAGCGAGATCGTCTGGCCGACTTCCGGCGTCTTCACTTCCTGGATCGTCGTGGCGGCGACCGTCACGCCTTCCATGGCCGTCGCATTGGCCGCGTTGGCCGTCGTGCCCTGGGAGGTCGGGGCCATCAGGTTCACGGTGGCCGTGGAGGCGACCGTCAACGTGATGTTCTGCTCCGTGGCCGGGCCCGCGTCCACGCGATACGTCGCCGGCGGCAGGCCATTGATCACATAGGAGCCGTCGGCACCGGCCGTCGCATGACGGGTCAGGCCGGTCTGCGGGTTGAACACGGTGACATTGGCGCCCGGCGTGGCCTTGCCACGGAGCGTGGCATTGGCGGTCTGTGCGAACGCGGCGCCCGGTGCGATCGCGGTGGCGACGGCGGCAGCGATGACACTGACCAGAAGCTTTTTCTTCAAGTGCGACGAAACCTTCATGAATCCCCTCTCCCAAATGGTTCTTGCTGTGCTGTCCGGCCCGGCGGAGCGTGAAACACGGAGGTCGACATTGGTGTCGTCCGCGGTGGTCGTGCCACTTTTTCGAGAGCGTTATGCCCCCGTGCTTTCCCGCCCGTTCCGCGGTTGCGGACCGGAAGTTCGTTCGGATGTCCTGTGATTGACGCCGTCCCTGAGGTTCCAGCCACGGCCCGGCAAGCCGTGTATTCCGACGGGCGTCAGGCCCGTCGTCTTACCGTGTCGCTCCCGCCACACGAGGCGCGAACGACGATTTCGGTGCTGACGACATGCGGCTCGGGAGCGGCGTCGTCGGGTGCTTCGATCATGGCGGCGAGACGCTCGAGGGCGGCCTCACCAAGCTCGGCGATGCGGATGCGCACCGTGGTCAACGGCGGCGACACATAGCGCGCCATGGGAATGTCGTCGAAGCCCACCACGGCGATGTCTTCGGGCGTGCGCACCTTCGCCTCGGCGAGTGCGGACAGGCAGCCGATCGCCATCATGTCGTTGGCGGCGAAGATCGCATCGGGGCGCGGCACCATGGCCAGCGCCTGCTTGCCGGCGTGGTAACCGGATTCCTCGGTGAAGTCGCCGTGCAGCACAGCCGCACGCCCACCAAACCCGGCGGTCGACAGGGCGTCGCGGTAACCGCGGATACGCTCCTGCACGTCGTGGTTCACTTCGGGACCGGCAATGAAAACGATGCGCTTGCGACCCAGCCCCAGCAGGTGTTCGGTCATGGCGCGGGCACCGCCGAAGTCGTCCACGTCGAGCGAGGCGTGCCGTTCCGAGCGCACGTGGCTGTTGATCAGCACGGTCGGCAGGACGATCGGCAGGTTCTCGTCGAGGAACGCTTCGTCCGCATGCGGCGACATCACCAGCAGGCCGTCTACGCGGCCCTGCATGGCGCGCAGGGCGATGGCGGCTTCGGTGGCATCGCCGTGGGAGCTGGAGACCAGCAGGTAGAGCCCACGCGCCCGTGCGGCCAGGTCGATACCGCGAATGAGTTCGGAGAAGAACGAACCGTGCAGATCGGGCAGGAGCGCGCCGATGGTCTGGGTACGGCGGGTGATCAGGCTGCGCGCAGCATTGTGCGGAACGTAGCGGAGGCGGGTCGCAACTTCGCGAATCCGCTTCTGGGTTTCGGCCGTCACGCCGCCATGGCCGTTCAGGGCACGGGAAACCGAGGCCACGGAAACGTTGGCCATTCTCGCGACGTCTTTGATGGTCACACTCACGCGTTTTCGCCCTTATCCCCCGCCCCGGAGGGCTGACGGCGCGGAACGTAAACGTTTTCATGGGAGCTTGTAAAGTCTTCGAAAACAAGGCCTTGTTGCGCTGCGGTACGATACTGGACGAAGAGCGATACCACTCGCCCCCACCTGTTAAAAACGTGTGTGGTGTCAGCGACTTGACTGGTACGTAAACGTTTGCGGCGACGCAGCAGCTGTCTCAGCGAAAACGTCACGGATATGAATGGCTGCCGCGTTTAGTAACGGGCGTTACGTGAAAAATCGTGACTTCTTGCGCTTTGAAGCGCCGCTCGTTCGCCCCTGTAGGAGCCGATTCATCGGCGATGGGTGCTCGCGACCCGTTAGGGATCGCCGATGAATCGGCTCCTACACAGAGCGGTGCTGCCCAAATCTCACGCTTGCTGCGCTGTCGTCGACGTGGCGGCGGTGGCAACCACACGCTTCGACGACCAGACACTGCACGGATCGCCCTCGACGGCACGCCTGCGGGTGGCGACGCCTAGCCACGCGAAGCCCACGCCCATGGCGATGGCGACGAGGTCCACGCCCAGTACGGCGAAGCGGCCCTCGGCCAGCGTACGCATGAGGCGATCTCCGTGGATCGCCATGTCGAGCACGCCAACGGCCACGCTTACCAGCGCCGTCGCCCAGAGCAGATCCACGGCCGCCTTCGCCGGGCGGCGCCAGAAGGTCCAGATCACGGCCGCCGCGAATGCCGTGAAGCAGACCGGTTGGACGATCGCTTCCGGCGTGGCACCGAGCAAGGGTCCGATCAGATTGCCAAGGAAGGTGACCGAGATAGCGAAGCAGGAGCCGATGCACACGCCCACGGTGGCCGTGGCCATCGCGCGCACCTTCATCGGCTGCTCGGCCTGGCGGCGCTTACGTCGCGTCTCGATATAGAGCAGGTTGCCGGAATAGAAGAGGAAGGCGCCAGCCAGCCCGAGCAGGAAGTACAACCAGCGCAGCGACACATTGCCGAACGAACCGAAGTGCAGCCCGAAGATGGCGGCGTAGGTCGCGTGGTTGGCATCGCGCGCCCCGCTCACCTGCACCTGCAGCACATGCCCGTCGGCGGCATCGAGCGAGACCATGCCGTACTCGCCGAGGGTCTTGGTCGAGGTGCCGCGCACTTCCGCAGCCGCGCCCTTCTGCCCGTAGTGCACGTAACGCATGTAATCGGGTTCGAAGTTCGCGGCACCGGAGGCGAGCGCCGCCTGGCGCGCCCGCGCACCGAGTTCCGCCGGGGTCAGCATCACCGCGCTGCCACCCTTCGCCGTCGTTTCCGGAAGCGCGCTGGTCATGCGCTCGAACGCCGGCAACAGCTTGCCGTCGAACGCCGCCGTGTTGAACGCCATCAACATGACCATGGTCAGGCAGAGCAACGCGCCGGTGATGGCGAAGATGATGTGGAAGGGCAGGCTGAGAATGCCGATGACGTTGTGCGCGTCCTGCCACAGCCGCTTGAGGTTATGACCGGGACGCAGCGCGAACAGCTCGCGCACGAGATTGGGCAGATGAATCAGCAGGCCGGTAAGCAAGGCGAGACCGTAGATCACGCTGACGACACCCATCAGATAGATACCGATCGCCGGGATGCCGAGGTCGTAGTGCAGCTCGTAGACGAAGTCGGCGAGTGCATGCTCGTGGTCTTCCGCGTCGCGCGCGCTGCTCTCGTTGAGCGTCTGCGTTTTCCAGTCGCCGCTCTTGTCCATCCAGTACGCGGCCACCTCGTGCGACGGGTGATCGGCCGGGAAGGTCACGCCGATCTGATCGCGCGCCCCGGGGTGCGTGGCGACGATGCCTTCCAGCATCTTCTCCACGCGATCCATCGTGTCGGCACGAGCCATCTCGGCCCGGGGCGACGCCCAGGTGTCGATCTCGTCGTGGAACATCGTCAGCGCGCCCGCGTAGAACGCGATGAACAGCGCGAAGCCAGCAAGCAATCCGGTCCAGGTGTGGACGACGATAAACGTGCGAACAGTCGAGGCTTTCATCGGATCAGAGCCCCGGCATCGTGTGCTTGGCAAGGAACAGCGCGCCGAACGCGGCGAGGTTGGCCACGGCTAGCCACACCCAGGCGCGAGCGCCGCTGCGGAACATATAGGTGCCGCCCATGATCCCGGTCCAGACCGGGAAGAAGGCGACCAGGAAGGGCAGGGTCACCGATTCGCTCGAGCCCGGCCAGATCCAGATCATCACGGCGATGAGGGCCAGCGCCAGCGGCAGGCCGAGCAGGATGCCGGCGAAGGTCTTGGCGAGCATCAGCGGTTTTTCCGTTCGGCGGCGGGGCGGAAGAGCCATGCCACATAGGGCCAAGCGACCGCGCCGAGCATCAGCGCGGCGAGCGCGGCAACAATCCCGGGAAGCGACGTCTCACCGGCGATCCACGCGGCGAACGCGATGACGGCGAAAACCCATGCGGCAAGGCGGCCCCTGCGCCCCAACGGACGCGCCAGCACGCGCTGGTTCCGGGCCGAGAGATAAGCGAGGGCCATGGCGACGAGGGCCGCCAAGCAGCCGAGGAGATTCATTCGCGTGACCGGGGCAAGGACTGATTGATAATTATTATCATTTGGAACTGGGGCGTCAATTTCACACAACAACCAGAATCCGTCGCGGAGCGCCGGATCGTCCCTGTTCGGGGGCCCTCGCTGGTCAATAAATCACCACCTGCTCAAGTTTTGACCAAACCGACCGTTAACTGAATACGGGGGTTAAGTAAAACTAGCGTTAACCCTCACGTTAAATTAGAATTAACACCACACGAATCACCACGTTGGCGCGTCTCGCCACGTAGTGCGACAGGAAACCACGGTAACTCGTTGAAATAGCAGCCATGTTGACCACCATCCTCATTGCCACCACCTTCGTTGCCTTCGCTCTTGCGGCAGCCTCGGTGCGACGCATTCCGGAAGGACAGGTCTACAGCGTGCGTCGCCTCGGCGGCTCGCCCTCGTTGCTTACCGCTGGCACCCACATGCTCGTGCCGATCATCGACCGCGTTTTCCACAAGATCGACCTCGGTGGCCAGACGCTGCGTTTCGACGGCGGCACGGTCTACTGGCAGGTGCTCGAGCCGGAAGTGGCCGACGAAGTGATCGACGAAGCGCCTGAGATGATTCGTAGCAATGTTGTTGCTGCCCTGCGCGACGCCAGCTCCGCCCATTCGGCCGACCGCCGCGCCGTCGGTACCCAGCTCAAGCACACGATGAATGGCTCGCTGCGTTCGCGCGGCATGCTGGTTACCCGCGTCGAGCTCGACGCGGCCTGATCCCCCGCGCTGGCGCCTTCGCGCCGGCGCTTTCATACTCTTGCGCCCCATCACCATTCCCCGGTGTCGCATGACTGCGCGCGAAGCCCTGCAAACCCAGCTCGAACGCGGCATTGCCACGCTTGGCACCGTCCTGCCCGAGGGCGCCGTGGCGCGCCTGCTCGATTACCGCGAGCTGCTGGAGCGCTGGAACTCGGCCTATAACCTGACAGCGGTCCGTAACGCGGACGAGCAGGTCGCGCGCCACCTTCTGGATTCGCTGGCCATCGTCCCGTTCGTCGAGGGCACGACGCTTGCCGATCTGGGGACCGGCCCGGGCCTGCCCGGCATTCCCCTGGCGATCGCCGAGCCGGCGCGCGAGGTCCTCATGGTCGACTCCAACGGCAAGAAGGTCCGCTTTCTTCGCGAGGCGATCCGCTCGCTGAAGCTGACCAACGGACGCGCCCTGCAGAGCCGGGTCGAGGATGTGGAGGGCACGTTCGACTGTATTACCGCCCGTGCTTTCGCCAGCCTGGCGGACATGCTTGGCTGGGGCGGGCATCTGCTGGCGCCGGGTGGGGTTTGGCTGGCGATGAAGGGCAAGCATCCGGCTGAGGAGCTGGATGGGGTGCCGGAAGGGTTCACCGTCGAGGGGATTCATGTGTTGACGGTGCCGGGGGTCGAGGGCGAGCGGCATCTGGTCGTGATTCGGCGGGCGTGATCGCCAGCACGCT
>NZ_JAAVUW010000006.1 GCF_018449605.1 Luteibacter sp. dw_328
CCGGCCCCTGTGGGAGCCGCTTCAGCGGCGATAACCAGATTGCGGCACCCGGCCCGCTGCCGCGGGATCGCCGATGAATCGGCTCCTACAGGGGCCAACGGCCGGGGCCAATCGGCTACATTAGGCTCATGTACTTACAGACCTTCGGGCTGCGCGAGCTGCCATTTGGCGACGCACCGGATCCGCGCTTTGCCTGCCTGTTCGCACGCGAGCGGGAAATTCTCGCGCATGTCGAATATGAGCTGACATCGACGACCTCCAGCGTGACTCTCGTGACAGGCGAGGCTGGTGTCGGCAAGAGCCTGCTTTGCCTGTTGGTGGAAGCGGATGCACCCAACCACGGGGTGCGCGCCGTTCGTCAGGCTGCCGGTGACTATGCGCTGGAAACGGTAGCGTGGCTGCGCGCCATGTATGCGGGGTTCGGGTTGCCGTTACCCCTGAGTGCCGAGGCCAACACGGAAGACCATCTGGTCGATGGGCTCGCTGCCGGTCTCGGGAGGATTTCCCAACACGGCAACCACCGGTACCTCTTGATCCTGGATGACGCCGATCAGCTTGCCGATGACGATCTGGCGATCGTCGAGCGCTTGCTCCTCGCCTGCGAGAACGTCGACGCACCTTTCCACATCCTGCTCGCGGGTCTGCCGGCACTGCGCGAACGACTGTCCGGCCCGTCGGCGCCATCGATCGCGGCTCATGTGCGCAGCCGTATGCCCATGCCGGTGTTGAGTGGTGATGAGAGCGAGCGCTATGTTCGTCACCGGCTCCACGTCGCAGGCACGACCCACATGCCTTTCAGCCGTCTCGGCCTGCGCACGCTTCGCGACGATGGCAAAGGCAACCCTCGCCGCCTCAACGCGTTGGCACACCGTGCCCTCGAGCGCGCAGCTGAGCGGGGCGAACAGTCGATAGGCGAGCGGGCGCTCGGATTCGTCGCCCGAGAGGTGCTGCCGCAACATGCTCGGTACTGGCTCCGTCGCTATCGGAAACCCCTCCTTGCGGTGGGCGCCATGCTGGCCATCCTGTTCGTCGGCGGTGCCGCGACATGGTTCCTGTCCGGGCGCAGTCCCTCGCGGCCGAAGAACCTTGTCACGGTGACCCCCGAGCAAGCGCTGGCGAAACTGAGTGATGCCTTGCCCGCAGCGGATGTGGGGAAGGTGAGGGTCTGGGGGGAGCTGCTCGCACGATGGCAGGTCGGATCGAAGGACACCTCGGTCGCCAATGCGATGAACTGCGATGCGGTCATTTTCCCTGGCTTTGCCTGCGTCAGCGGGCGGGGTTCACTCGACCAGCTGCGCCGTTTCGACCGGCCGATCGTGCTCGAACTCGACGACGCTCACGCCAGGCAGCAGGTGCTTCTGGTCGGTGCGGGCGACCAGGCCATCCGGCTCTATCTGGGCGGCAAATACGTCGAACTGACCCGTGACGTCTTCGAACGTGTATGGAACGGTCGCTTCTATGCCGTGTTCCGTGTCGACCCCGCCATGCCCGGAAAATTGACTCGTGGCGACGCTGGCGATGGCATGCACTGGCTGCTTGGTCGCCTTCCGCCCGAGGCCAATCCTGGCGGTTCATCGCCGTCGACGACCTTCGATCGGACGGTGGAGGCGCGGGTCCGAAACCTGCAGCAGCGGTTCGGCATTGCGGCCGATGGCGTCGTGGGCCCCGAAACGATGTTCGCGCTGTCGTCGCTGGAAGCAGAAGGGCCGCATCTCGCCCGCGGCGTGCCTTGAGCATGTTCGTCCATGTCGACACGCGCAGGCGCTCGCGCCTGTGCTGGGCCACGATCCTCATCGTCATCGTCTGCGTGGTGTGTTTCGTCGCGCTGGCCCTGAGCGGGTTGGACGAGCGTCTGGCGGTCATGCGGCGCTGGGGCACCGTGCCGGCTCACCTGCTCAGCACTGGACTGCCCCTGTGGCAGCAGCTCAGCGATCCCGCGCTTCTGCGGCTGTTCACGGCGATATTCATCCACGGCGGCTGGTTGCATCTGGTCAGCAACCTGCTCTTCCTCGTCATTTTTAGCCTGCCCGCCGAACGAAGCCTCGGCTCCCCGCGCTTTCTCCTGCTCTTCCTGCTCGGCGGCGTGGTGGCGAACCTGATCGGTGCCATTTCGTTGACCGGAACCGGTGTGCCGATCGTCGGATGCAGCGGAGCCGTATCCGCCGTGGTGGGTGCTTATGTGACGCTGTTTCCGCGGGCGAAGCTCGGCCTCGTGCTTCCTCTGGGCCTCTTCCTCGAGTTCGTGCGCGTGCCGGCATTCGTACTCATCGGCATCTGGGCGCTGGTGCAGCTGCTCTTCAGTTATGCGGGCGCGAGCTATGGCGCCGTCGTGTGGTGGACCCACATCGGCGGCTTTGTCTTCGGCATCGTCTTCGCGTTGTTTTCGCGCGGGGCCATTGTGCGCCGCTTACGCGGCTGACATCTCGCGCGGCGCGTGCAGGTGCTCGCGCACGAAGTGACGCAGCAACCGGGTGGCCACGGGTGTCGCCACGACGGCGGCCAGCATGTCGTCCGGCGCCTGGCCTTCGTCACGAAGCACGTCGTGCTTGCGCCGGATGTAGGCGCGCATCACTTCGGCGGAAAATTCCGGGTGGAACTGCGTACTGACCGCGTGCTTTCCGTAACGGACCAGATGGTGCGGATCGCGTTCAGAGCGCGCAAGGGCGATGGCGTCCGGCGGGAGCTCCATCACGCTCTGTTCGTGAGTGGCATGGGCGTGGAATCTTTCCGGCAGCGAGGCACCGAGTGATTCGTCGGCCGCGCGCTCCGTTAGCGTCGTGAGGCTCACCGTACCCATTTCGCGCCCGCCGGGAAGGTAGTCGACACGGCCGCCGAGCGCATGCGACATCAGCTGGTGCCCGTAGCACACACCCAGAAGCGGCAGGTCGACATCCATCGCATTCCGGATCCAGCCGGCCGTGCGTTCGCTCCACGCCAGTCGTTCGGTCACCATCGATGCGGAACCGGTGATCACCGCGCCGGCACACTCACCGGGCTCGGGGAGTCGATCGCCTTGCTCGACATCGATGATGCGCAGGTGTGTCGCGCGAAGACGCAGGCCAAGCTGGAACCAACGAGGGAAGTCGCCGTGACGTGCGCTGATCACGTCGGGTGCGCGGCCGGTACGCACGATGAGTAGGGGTTTCATGGGGAAATTGTATCGTCGATATCGGTGGGCGGAAGGACGTTGAGGACTTCGCGCGCCGTCGTGACGCCGGCGGCAACCTGCGCCGCCGCGGAGATGCGCAACGGTTTCATCCCGTCGCGCAGGGCGGCGGCACCCAGGCGCGAAAGGTCCAGTTCGGCGGAGATGAGGCCACGCAACCGCGACGAGACGGGCATCATTTCGTAGATGCCGGTACGACCGAGAAAGCCGGTCTTCCGGCACTCCAGGCAACCCACCGATTCGAACACGCGCTCGGGCACGGGAATGTCCCAGCCATGCGTGACGGCACGCCATTCGTCAGGATCCTGCGTCGTTGCCCGCTTGCAGTGCGGGCACAACGTACGCACCAGGCGCTGGGCGACCACGCCGGTGAGCGTGGACTGGATGAGGTAGTGCGGCACGCCCAGGTCGAGCAGGCGCGTCACCGCACTTGGCGAGTCATTCGTATGCAGCGTCGACAGCACCAGGTGACCGGTGAGCGATGCCTGCACCGCCATCTGTGCGGTCTCGAGGTCGCGGATCTCGCCGATCATGATGATGTCCGGATCCTGTCGCAGCAGGGTGCGAACACCTGCGGCGAAATCCAGGTCGATCGAGGCCTGCACCTGCATCTGGTTCAGTTCCGGCGAGACCATTTCGATCGGGTCTTCCACCGTGCACACATTCAATTCCGGCTTGGCCAGATGCTTGAGCGTTGAATAGAGCGTGGTGGTCTTGCCCGAACCCGTCGGGCCGGTGACCAGCACGATGCCATGAGGCCGCTCGACCATGCCGCGCCAGAGCAGGCCTTCCTCTTCCGAGAAGCCGAGCTGCGCGAAGTCCTTCATCACCAGGTCGGGATCGAAGATACGCATGACGATCTTTTCGCCGAATGCCGTCGGCATGCTCGAGATACGCAGCTCGACCTCACGCCCACCGGCCGAACGCGTCTTGATACGGCCGTCCTGCGGGCGGCGCTTTTCAGCGACGTCCATGCGAGCGAGGATCTTGATGCGAGAGGTGACGGCGGTCATCACCGGTGGCGGTAGTTCGAACACCTTCTGCATCACGCCATCGATGCGAAAGCGCATCTGGCCGGCATCGCGACGCGGTTCGAGGTGGATGTCGGAAGCGCGCTGCTCGAAGGCGTACTGCAACAGCCAGTCGACGATGTGCACGACATGCCGGTCGTCGGCACCGAGTTCGCCACCCTTGCCCAGCTCGACCAACTGTTCGAAGTTGATGATCTTGGAGGTGTCGCCGATGCCCTTGGCGTCCTGGGCCAGCTGGATCGATCGCTGCACGCCGTAGAACTCGAGCAGGTAGCGGTTGATGTCGATCGGGCTGGCGACGACGCGGCGTACGTCGCGACGAATCATGTGGGCGAGGTCGGTAGCCCATCCGGCGTCGAAGGGTTCCGCCGTGGCAAACACCACTTCGCTGGTCGTGGAGGACACCGGCAGGATGCGGTGGCGCTGCGCATACGCGCTGCTGACCACCTGGGTGACCTGGGCCACGTTGACCTTCATCGGATCGATTTTCAGATAGGGCAGGTCCGCCTTGGCGGCGACCCATTCCATGAGACCTTCAAGGCTCAGGGGGCGTCCGTCCTCACGACGGTTCACCGGCTTCGCGTTGGCGACGACCACGAGCGGGTGGAGCTCGATCGCGGTCTTGCCGCTCCTGGACCCCATGCGGACGCGTTTGGCATCTTCCCCGGTCAGGTAGCCGTCGACCACCAGGGAGGCCAGCACCTCGTCGAGTTCGAGGCGGCCACGGCGTCCCAGGAGTGCGCCAAGTTGCGGATTGACTACCATCGCTTGCGACCCTGTGTGAATCCCACGCCGCTATACTAGCCCGCTTTATCAAGGACTCGGGAACCATGTCCGCGCCCACTTTCCAAGACGTGATCCAGACCCTGAACCGCTATTGGGCGGACCAGGGCTGCGTGCTGGTCCAGCCCCTCGATACCGAGGTAGGCGCGGGAACCTTCCACCCGGCGACCTTCCTTCGTGCGCTCGGACCCGAGCCCTGGGCAGCCGCCTACGTGCAGCCCTGCCGTCGCCCGACGGATGGCCGCTATGGCGACAATCCCAACCGACTGCAGCACTACTACCAGTACCAGGTAGTGCTCAAGCCGAACCCGGACGACATCATCGAGCTCTACATCGGCTCGCTGAAGGCGCTGGGCATCGACCCGCTGGTCCACGACCTGCGTTTCGTCGAAGACAACTGGGAATCGCCGACGCTGGGCGCCTGGGGTCTGGGCTGGGAAGTCTGGCTCAATGGCATGGAGGTGACGCAGTTCACCTACTTCCAGCAGGCCGGCGGCCTCGAATGCCGTCCCGTCACCGGCGAGATCACCTACGGTCTTGAGCGCCTGGTGATGTACCTGCAGAACGTCGACAGCATTTACGACATCGTCTGGACGCACGCGCCGCACGGCGTGGTCACCTACGGTGACGTGTTCCACCAGAACGAGGTGGAGCAGAGCACCTACAACTTCGAATACGCCAACGTGGCCGAACTGTTCCATTGGTTCGACGTATGCGAAGGCGAAGCCGCCAAGCTGATCGCCGCGGGCCTTCCGCTGCCGGGCTATGAGCAGGTCTGCAAGGCCAGTCATGCGTTCAACCTGCTCGATGCGCGTCGCGCCATCAGCGTGACCGAGCGCCAGCGCTACATTCTGCGCGTCCGCACCCTGGCCCGCGCCGTGGCCGAGGCTTACGTCGCACAGCGCGAGAAGCTCGGCTTTCCCGGCCTGAAGAAACACAAGGAGGCCGTCCATGGCCGATAAGCGCCTGCCGCTCGTCATCGAGCTGGGCACCGAAGAACTGCCGCCGAAGGCTCTCGACGACCTCGCCGCCGCGTTCGCGCGCGGCGTCGTGGAGGGTCTGGAAAAGCGCGGTGTGGCCGCCGACTACGCGTCGGCGAAGGCGTATGCATCGCCCCGCCGCCTCGCTGTGCATATCGCCGATGTCGCCGTCGCGCAGCCCGAACAGACCGTCGAACGCCGTGGCCCCGCCGTTGCCGCCAGCCTTGGCGCGGATGGTGAGCCGAGCAAGGCCCTGGTCGGCTTCGCGCAGTCCTGCGGCGTCGATGTATCGGCGTTGGAAAAACTCGAGACCGACAAGGGCGCCTGGTTCGTTTTCCGGGCCGTGAAGGCCGGGCAGCCGACCGCTGCGTTGCTGCCGGAGATCGTCACTGAATCGCTGAAGGCCCTGCCGATCCCGAAGGCCATGCGTTGGGGCAATCGCGACGACAGCTTCGTGCGTCCGGTCCATACCTTGCTGATGCTGCATGGCGCGGACATCGTCGAAGGCCAGATCCTTGGCCTGACCAGTGGTCGCCTCAGCAACGGTCATCGCTTCCACCATCCCAAGCCGATCCACGTTGCCGACGCGGACAGCTGGCTGGACGCCTTGCGCCACGCGCACGTCCTCGCCGACCCTGCCGAGCGCCGCCAGCGCGTACGCGACGAAGTCGCCCGCGTGGCCACCGGCGGCGTGCCCAGCCTGTCGGACGGGTTGCTCAACGAGATTGCCAATCTCACGGAATGGCCGGTCGGCATCGCCTGCACGTTCGAACGCGCCTTCCTCGACGTGCCGCCGGAAGCCCTGGTCACCACGATGGAGACCAACCAGAAGTTCGTCCCGGTGTTCGATACCGAGGGTCGCCTCACCGAGCACTTCATCGGCGTGGCCAATATCGAGAGCAAGGACCCGGCCGAGATCCGCAAGGGCTACGAGCGGGTCATCCGCCCGCGCTTCGCGGACGCCAAGTTCTTCTGGGACGAAGACCTGAAGTCCCCCCTGGCGGACTACCAGGAAGGTCTGAAGAACGTGACCTACCAGCAATCGCTGGGTAGCCTCTGGGACAAGACCGTCCGCGTGGCGGAACTGGCCCGGGTGATCGCCAACCGTGTCGGTGTCGATGCCGGGCAGGCCACGCACGCCGCGGCCCTCTCCAAGTGCGACCTGCTCACCCGCATGGTTGGAGAGTTCCCCGAACTGCAGGGCGTGATGGGTCGCTATTACGCCTCCCGGCAGGGTATCGACGCGAACGTGGCGGATGCGCTGGACAGTTTCTACCAGCCCCGCTTCGGTGGCGACGCCATCGCTGCTGGCAAGGTCGGCCAGGTGCTGGCCGTTGCCGAGCGCCTGGACACGCTGGCAGGCATCTTCGCCGTGGGCATGAAGCCCAGCGGCAACAAGGATCCCTTCGCCCTGCGCCGCGCCGCGCTGGGCCTGGCTCGTACCCTGATCGAGGGTGGCCTGGACATCGAGTTGCGCGCCACCCTGACCGAGGCCCTGGAGATGATTCCGGAGACGGCCCTGCTGGCAGGTGTGAAGCCGGGCAAAGACGGCAAGGTCCCAGTGGTCGATGTCGGTGCACGTCGTCGCGAGTTGGGCGACGAAGTGCAGGCCTTCGTGCTCGAGCGCCTGCGCGGCTATTACGCCGACCAGGGCTTTTCGACGGACCAGTTTGAAGCCGTGCTTGCCGTGGCTCCGGCTACGCTGCCCGACTTCGATCGGCGCCTGCGCGCGGTGGGTGAGTTCGCACGCCGCAGCGAGGCCGCCAGCCTGGCGGCCGCGAACAAGCGCGTGGCCAACATCCTGCGCAAGCAGGCCGAAGAGGCCGATGCCGCGCCCATTCCGACGACGGTCGACGCCGGGTACTTCGAGTTCGACGCCGAGCGCGAACTATATGCTGCTCTGGCGGCTGCCCGGGCGGAGTCGCAAGGCCTGCTCGCGGCAGGCGACTACACCGGCACTCTGGAGCGCCTGGCGGCGCTTCAGGCACCCGTGGACCGGTTCTTCGACGACGTGCTCGTGAACGCCGAAGATCCGGCGGTGCGCGCAAACCGCCTCGCGCTGCTTGCACAGCTCAAAGCGACCTTCGGCGCCATCGCCGATATCTCCCGCCTCTGATCCGACCGTGCTGCCTCCCACCCTGCCTGCCTTAGCAGGTGTGGTGGGAGCGGCTGCCGTATCCGGCTGATCAGGCCGCCGCGGCGCCCTTGTCGTCCTGGATACGCGACATCAGGGTGCGGCGGAAGGCAATCATACGATCGGCATAGTCGCCCTCGTTCGAGCGGGCGAGGATGGCGTACATCTCCGCAACCAGGTCCGCGTGGCGCACCGGCGAGAAACGGCTTCCCGTCATCTCGATATCCGACTGCAGTAGCTTCATCGCTGCCGCCAGGCGCGATGCGTCGAGTGCCGTCGCCGGCTGGCCGACGGCATGGTGGCTGCCTTCGCGTCCACGCATCGACTCCGACGTCTCGGTGCGGGTCGCCGGGTCATCGCCCGAGCCGTCCAGCATCATCGGGCCTTCGCCCGCTGCCAGCCACACCAGCGAAAGGCCCAGGGTCTTGGCCATGGTCACGCAACGGCCGCGCGACGGGTCGGTATTGCCGTCGCGCCAACTACGTACGACACCTTCCGAGAACCCGCAACGGCGGGCGATCTCACTGACACTGCCCGAGATCTTGATGACCGCGCGAACGCGGCTGGCGAATGAAGAGGCCGGTACGCTGGCATCTCCACGGCTGTTATCCAGGCCGCCCATGGCGGCATCAGCCAGGACGGATCCCCTCGAATTGTCATTCATGCGCATGGAACCTCGTTGTTTTCTACAGGCCGCCCCCCGGCGATTTCGCGAACAAACGCGCGAACCTCGTAATCGGTGTACAGCGATTCCCCTTCGAAAGCCTTTCGGCTGAGAAGTTTCGTAAGTTTGAGGGACTCCACGGTACCGCGCGGATGTTCCAGGCGTCGCATAACCCGTTGAGTAGACGAGCCTAACCCTTTGGTATGAAGCTTTTTACCTAGGAATGTTTCCTAGGCCGAAGTCCTAGTTTTCGTGAGAGCAAATGAAACCCCTCCGTAACCTGCTGGTAAAGCGCAAGATTTTTCGCGCTTAGCACACTGTCGCGTAAGTAATTGCTACAACATGTTTATGGAATGTAAAAATTTCGCATTGCTTACTCGTGAAACCTTACGTATATGTGTCGCGTCGCCTCCACGGGCGATAGTTCGGGGAGCGTGATCGCAGGTTGGATCATGTTGTTTAGAGGGGCATTTTACTGCCGATTCAAACCAGAGCCTGGCGTATGCCGGGCCGGGGTCGGCTTGTCGCTAATCGCAGGTTCCTGCGATAGCGGATTTTAACGGGGAGAAGCATTCAATGAATTCGCGTCAATACCGCGCAGCGTCACTGGGACGTCGCACCGCGCTCGCCCTGGCCATCGGCCTGGGTTCCGTGTCGGGTGCTGTTTTCGCCCAGGCGACCACCGGCTCCATCTTTGGTCAGGCCCCCGAGGGCGCTGGCCAGACCGTCACCGTCACGAGCGACACCGGCGTCAGCCGCACCGTCAACGTCGACTCGGCGGGTCGTTACACGGTGGGCTCGCTGCCCCTGGGTAACTACAAGGTCACCCTGAACCGCGACGGTGCCGCCGTCGACTCGCGTTCGAACGTCACCCTGCGTGTCGGCTCCGGTACGGAAGTCGCCTTCGCGGGCGCCGCCGCTTCTGCCGCCCAGGCGTCCAGCCTCGAAGGCGTCACCGTTTCGGCCAACGCCCTGCCGTCGATCGACGTCAGCGCGGTCGACTCGCGCACCGTCATCACCTCCGAGCAGCTCGCCAAGCTGCCGCTGGGCCGCAGCGCTGAAGCGATCGCCCTGCTTGCACCGGGCGCTGTCGCCGGTAGCTCGTTCTTCACCGGCCCGACCGGTAACGCCCTGGTCTCGATCGCCGGCAGTGCCGTCACCGAGAACGCGTACTACATCAACGGTTTCAACACGACCGATCCGCTCAGCGGCCTCGGTGGCATCACCCTGCCGTACGGTGCGATCGACCAGCAGGAAGTCCTCGCCGGTGGTTACAGCGCCGCGTACGGCCGTTCCGCGGGTGGCGTGATCAGCCAGGTCGGCAAGCGTGGTACCAACGAGTGGCATTTCGGTGCACAGGTGCTGTGGGAGCCGAACGGCACCAAGGCCGACCAGTACAACTACTACCGCCAGATCGGCCCGAACGCCGGTCAGTTCTATGACAACAACCGCAGCGACAAGACCTGGCGCACGACGTACGCCGCGTATGCCGGTGGTCCGCTGATCAAGGACACCCTGTACATCTTCCTTGCCGCAGAGCAGGAGAAGCGCGAAGGTCAGCAGATCACCAATCGCGATGCGCCCTTCGTCTACAAGACGAACTACAAGAATCCCAAGATCTACGCCAAGGTCGACTGGAACATCACCGACAGCAACATTCTTGAAATCACCGGTGCGCAGAACAAGCAGGAATACAACGCGTCGGTCTACAAGTACTCGTATGCGACCGGCCTTCGCGGTGCGTATACCGGTCCGGACGTGGCTGGCGTGCCGCCGAACAAGTCCGGTGCGGACCTTTACTCGGCCAAGTTCACCAGCTACATCACCGATGACCTCACCGTCACCGCGCTGTACGGCAAGATGAAGGGCACGTACTACACCGCGCCCGGCCTGGATGTCACGAACCCGTCGATTCTCACGGCAGGCAACCAGAATCCGGCCTACACGCCCAACGGCACGATCACAAACGGCAACCCGAGCGCACGCGTCAACGACCCGAAGCACAAGTCGACCAATACGAACTTCCGCGTCGACCTGAGCTACCACATCGGTGACCACACGATCGTCGCCGGTATGGATAACCAGAACGTCCGCGACAACAACGACGGTCTGACCACGTCGGGCCCCGGCTATGCCTGGGAATACAGCAAAACCGACCCGGGCAAGCCGATCATCGGCAAGCTGCCGACTGACAGCGCGTACGTTGCTCCGCCGGGCGGCCAGGGTTACTACGTTGCCCGCTACATCTACAGCACGCAGGCGTCCGTCCGTACCGCGCAGCGCGCCCAGTACATCGAAGACACCTGGCAGGTGAACGATCGCTGGTTGGTGAAGGCCGGTGTCCGTAACGACCAGTTCACCAACTACAACCAGAATGGCGAAGCCTATCTGCGTCTGAAGAAGCCGCAGTGGGCCCCGCGCCTGGGCGTCAGCTGGGACGTCAACGGCGATTCCAGCCTGAAGATCTACGCCAACGCGGGTCGTTACTACCTCGCGCTGCCGGCAAGCGTCGCGCTGCGTTCGGCCGGTGCTTCGCTGTACACCCGCGAGTACTACAACTACACGGGCATCGATGCCAACGGCATCCCCCAGGGCCTGACCCCTATCGCCAGCAGCACCGGCGGTCCGATTTCGGCCAACCGCGAGTACGGTATTGCCCGCGACCCGAAGACGGCTGCCGGTACCGACATCAAGTCGGAATACCAGGATGAGTTCATCCTCGGCTTCGATGCCCAGGCATGGGCCGGCTGGACCTACGGCGCCAAGGCCACGGTGCGCAAGCTGCGCAACGCCATCGACGACGTCGGCGACGCCGATGCCATCGAGCGCAAGATGGTCGCCAGCGGTATCGATCCGGACACCATCGGCGAGATCCAGGGCAGCTACCTGTTCAACCCGGGTCGCGCGAACACCTTCCTGGTGCCGAACACGGCCGGCGGCTTCTACAGCGTCAAGATGACCAACGACGACTTCGGCTTCCCGCACTCCAAGCGCAACTACTACGGTCTCGAAATGTTCCTCGAGCACCAGTGGGACGGTAAGTACCAGGTGAAGTTCGATTACCTGTACTCGAAGAGCTACGGCAACTCCGAAGGCCAGGTCCGTTCGGACATCCGCCAGGATACGGTCTCGGCGACGGTCGACTGGGACTACGCGGAAGTGATGCAGTACTCCAACGGCGAACTGGCCAACAGCCGCAAGCACCAGTTCAAGGTGTACGGCTCGTACCAGATCTCCTCGGAATGGCTGGCCTCGGGTAACGTCCTGATCGCATCGGGCACCCCGAAGAGCTGCCTTGGCTTCTACGGTCCGGACCAGACCAACCCGAACCTCGGCTACGGCTCGTTCTACCACTGGTGTGACGGCGAGCCGTCGCAGCCGGGCAAGGCGGGTCACAACCCCTGGACCTACATCCTTACTGGCAGCATCGAATACCGTCCGGAGTGGGCAGACAAGAAGCTGGCCTTCAACGTCACGGTGTTCAACCTGCTCAACCAGCGCAAGGCAACGCAGACGTTCCCGCAGTACGGCAGCACGGATAGCGTGAATCCGCGTTACAACGTGCCGATCTACCAGACGCAGCCGCGCTACGCTCGTTTCGGTATCTCCTACGACTTCTGATGACATCGCCACCGGGGCGATCCGCCCCGGTGGCCTTCACCGGAATAAAAACAAACGAGCCATCAGAACAAAGCATCCACGGACCGGAATGCCAAGCGTCTCCCCAGATGCCACCGGGCTTCCCGGTGGCCTTTTTGAGGCAGGTGCTTGTCAGATAAGGATTTCATCGTTAGATAGCGCTCTCCCAAGCGTTACGTAGACAGTGTGCCGTTGTAAATATTTTGTTGACACGACAAGCCCCCTAAGCCTATGTTCGGCATCGACGAATCTGGGCGGGGCATTCACAAACTGTGATGCTGCTCCCGTTCAGTAAGAGTCGTAGGACTTGTCGGGAGCAGTTTTTATGGGGGCGCTTGTCACTCTGGGAGGAGTGGCGGTGATTCCATCCCCTTGAAACGAGCACCGACGAGGCCGCCAATTTTTTACCGGCCTGGCGTCGGTTTTTGCTCGTTTTCAGACCCGGTTGGGTCGATCTGGGGAGATTTGCTCATGAGTTCTCGCATCATCCGGCAGGGTTCCGCCCTGCGTCATTCGGCGTTGGCTATTGCCCTCGCGATGGGTCTGGGCAGCACGGGCGTCGTTTTCGCCCAGGCCACCAGCGGTAACATCTTCGGTACGGCCCAGCCGGGCGACACCGTTCAGATCTCCGGCAACACCGGCTTCAACCGCGAAATTCCGGTTGACGCGTCCGGCCGTTTCCAGATCAGCAACGTGCCCGTCGGCACGTACAACGTCGACCTCAAGCGCAACGGCGCCGTCGTCGATTCCCGCAAGAACGTCAGCCTGACGGTTGGCAAGGGTTCGGACGTCTCGTTCGCCGCCGCAGCAACTGCCGCTTCGGCGCAGTCGCTCGACTCGGTCACGGTCACCGCCAACAGCCTGCCGCCGGTCGACGTCTCGACGGTCGACTCGCGCACGGTCATCACCTCCGAGCAGCTCGCCAAGCTTCCGCTCGCCCGTACTGCCGAAGCGATCGCGCTGCTGGCTCCGGGTGCTGTCGGTGGTAGCGGTTACTTCAAGGGTCCGACCGGTAACAGCCTGGTCTCGATCGCTGGCGGCTCGGTTACCGAGAACGCGTACTACATCAACGGCTTCAACACCACGGATCCGCTCAGCGGCTTCGGCGGCATCACCCTGCCTTACGGCGCGATCGACCAGCAGGAAATCCTCGCTGGCGGTTACGGTGCGGCCTATGGTCGTTCGGCCGGTGGCGTGATCAGCCAGGTCGGTAAGCGCGGCACGAACGAATGGCACTTCGGTGCGCAGGTCCTTTGGGAGCCGAACGGCGCCGCCTCGGCACCGGGTAACGACCACTATGTGATCAGCGGCCCGAACACCAGCGCCGGCGAGATCTACAAGTACAACGAGCGTGACAAGCAGACCCGCACCGTCGAGTCGGCCTACGTCGGTGGTCCGCTGATCAAGGACAAGCTGTACATCTTCCTCGCCGCTGAGCAGGAGCGTACCGAAGCGACCAACGTCGAAAACCAGGACACGCCGACCTACCAGAGCCAGAGCTACCGTAATCCGAAGTATTACGCCAAGCTCGACTGGAACATCAACGACAGCAACATCCTCGAAGTCACCGGTGCGTCGAACAAGCAGAGCTACAACGCTTCGCAGTACGTTTTCGACTACGACTCGCTGCAGCGCGGCGCGTACATCGGCAAGGACACCTCGGGTAACCCGACGTTGAACAAGACCGGTGCAGATGTGTACTCGGCCAAGTTCACCAGCTACATCACCGACGACCTGACCCTGACGGCCCTCTACGGCAAGATGAAGGGCACGTACTCCACCGACGTGTCGTCGTCGACGAATCCGCACATCTCCGGCCCGAACAGCCAGGATCCGACGCTCAACGGCGGCAACGGCGGCATTTCGAACGACAATCCGGCCAGCCTTACGTTTGCGCCGAACCATAAGTCGACCAACACCAACCTGCGCATCGATCTGAGCTACCACATCGGCGATCACACGATCACCGGCGGTATCGATAACCAGAACATCCGCGACAAGGACGATGGTCAGTACACGACCGGTCCGGGTTATGCGTGGGTCTACGCACAGGGTACGGAAGGCAAGCCGATCGTCGGCGCACCGGGCGACAGCGACTTTGTCGGCAACCCGGGTCCGGGCGGCTATTACGTCGACAAGTACAAGTACAACACCACGGCGTCGGTCCGCACGACGCAGCGCGCTCAGTACATCGAAGATTCCTGGCAGGTCAACGACCGCTGGCTGGTGAAGATCGGTCTGCGTAATGACCAGTTCACCAACTACGACACCAACGGTTCGGCTTACCTGCGTCTGCGTAGCCCGCAGTGGGCGCCGCGCCTGGGTGCCACCTGGGACGTCAACGGCGACTCCAGCCTGAAGATCTACGCCAATGCGGGTCGTTACTACCTCGCCATGCCGGCGTCGGTCGCCCTGCGTTCGGCGGGTCAGTCGCTCTACACCCGCGAGTACTTCACCTACACGGGTATCGATTCGCTCGGCCAGCCGACCGGCCTGACCCCGATCCAGAGTGCCACCGGCGGTCCGATTTCGGCCAACGGCGAGTACGGTGTACAGCGTGATCCGAACACGGCTGCTTCGCGCAACCTGAAGTCGGAATACCAGGATGAGTTCATCCTCGGCTTCGACAAGACCCTGGGCGACAAGTGGGTCTACGGCGCGAAGGCTACGCTGCGCAAGCTGCGTAACGCCATCGATGACGTTGGCGATTCCAACATCATTCGTCAGACGCTGATCAACCAGGGCGTCGATCCGACCACGATCGGTACGATCCAGGGTAGCTACCTGTTCAACCCGGGCCGCGCTTCGCAGTTCCTGGTGCCGAACACGCAGGGCGGCTACTACCAGGCCAACGTGTCGAATGGCGACTTCGGCTTCCCGAAGCTGCAGCGTAACTACTACGGCCTCGAGATGTACCTCGAGCATCCGTTCGATGGTAAGTGGTACGGCAAGCTCGACTACGTCTACTCGAAGAGCTACGGCAACTCGGAAGGCCAGGTTCGCTCGGACATCAACCAGAAGGACGTCTCGGCGACGGTCGACTGGGACTTCCCGCAGTTGATGGAATACTCGGGTGGCGAGCTGTCCAACAGCCGCCGTCACGTGGTCAAGGCCTATGGCTCCTACCAGCTGACGGAAGAGTTCCTGCTCTCCGGCAACCTGTCGATCTCGTCGGGTGCTCCGAAGTCGTGCCTCGGTCAGTACGGTGCGGATGAGTCCGATCCGGTTGGCTACGGTGATTTCTATCACTACTGCTACGGTCAGCCGTCGTCGCCGGGCTCCATGGGTCACACCCCGTGGCTGTACCTGTTCGACCTGAGCGCCGAGTACCGTCCGGTGTGGGCCGACAAGAAGCTCGCGTTCAACATCACGGTGTTCAACGTGTTCAACAGCCGCGAGACGATGCAGATCTATCCGCAGGCCGGTATCACGGGTGCTCCGGAGTCGAACTACAAGGCGACGGTGTTCTCGTCGACGCCGCGTTACGCTCGCTTCGGCATCACCTACGACTTCTGATCCATCGAAGTCGGATCGAAGCCACCAGCCTTCGGGTTGGTGGCCTGGATCGCAGGAAAAAGGCCACCTTCGGGTGGCCTTTTTTTTATAAGTGGTCTGTTCGCAAACCGTTTGTCGATCAGGGGCTTGCCGATTTTCGGCATTTCTGACTGCCAGCTTGCCAACCGGCCCGCAGTTACGAATTCCTAGGGATTTTCACCCTTGACTTTTCCAGCGGCGCATTTGCCGGTATGCTCCAAGGTTCCCCCGGAAGGTCTTGCGCCATGCGCGCGCGTATCTTCCGTGACCCAGTCCTTCTTTCCGTTCCGTTACGAGGTTCGACCATGCGCAGGATTTTCTTGTCGCTCGCATCCGTGGCCGCACTGGCCCTCGCCGGCTGCGGCGGCTCTTCCGATAACGGCCAGCAGGCCGCGGGTGGCACGCCTGAGGCGTCCGGCCCGGCCAACGCCGTTACCGGCAGTGTTTCCCTGCGTGATGCTGGCGCCCAGCTTTCGCCCGACGCCAAGCTCGACCTGAAGCTGATCGACGTGACCGCCGAAGGCTCGCAGCCGCTGGCGACCAAGACGATCGCCCCGGTGACCCTGCCGGCGCAGTTCCAGCTCGACTTCAATGCCACGGACCTCAATCCGAACGACATGTACATCGTTGAGGTGTCCCTGCAGGACGGTGATCGTCATTACTCGTCGCCGCTGAAGACCCCGGTCCTGACCAAGGGCGCGAAGAACGTCGCGAACATCCAGCTGGTCGGCGAAGCCACGCCGGGCGAGAAGGAGCTCAACGGCTTCAACAGCGTCAAGAAGAACATCGGCGGCATGAAGGTCACCCAGGGCACGGCGCTGAAAGACGGCGAGTCCCATGGCTGGCAGATCTTCAAGAAGGGTAACGACGTCCAGTTCGTGCGCGAACTCGTCGATTACGGCGACAAGGGCTTCACTGCTACCGACTTCGCCTACAAGAACGGCAAGCCCTGGGTCGTCATCCAGGAGAAGAAGCCGAGCAAGGACGGCAAGCCGACCTCGACCGAGCGCGCAGGCTGGAACGATGCCGGTGAGCTGGTCCTGAAGGAAAACCAGGCCGGCAGCAAGACCGACGTCCTCTCCGACGACGCCGCCAACGATCTGCGCAAGCAGGCCGAAGCGATGTACGCGAAGGCCGGCGGTAACGGCAAGAAGTAATTCGCACTACTCGCGAAGACAAAAAACGCCGGCTTGCGCCGGCGTTTTTTTTCGCCGCTGAAGCGGCTCCCACACAGAGCGCCAAGGGAATCCCACGTAGGGATCCCCTTGGTCGGCTTGATCAGAATGCCATCTTCACGCCGAGATTCAGGCTGTTGTCTCGCTGCGTCTTGTCGGCGAAACGGCCGCTGTAGGCAGCCCAAGCGCTCCAGGTCTGGTTGAGGTCGGCGGTGACGCCGAGGTCCGCTGTGGCCCAGGTCTTATCGGGCGTGAAGCCCTGCAGCTCGAAGCTGCCGCTCATGCTCATGAGCCCGGCATCGATGTAACGGGCGTCGGCACGACCGTCGCGGTTATAAGCCACTTCTGCGAACGGGTGCAGCACGGTGTTACCGGACTGCCACGAACCCTGCACGCGCCAGCCGGCGGTGGCGATGCGCGAGTTACGGGTCTGCTTGCCGAAGTTCATCGCGGTGCTGTCGCCGCCGTACTCGTTATAGCCGTCGACTTTCAGCTGTTCGAAGGTGAGGCTGACGAACGGGCCGGTCTTCAGCGTCTCGCTACCGAACCACCAGCCGCCCTGCAGGCCACCGCCGACGTGCGAACCGTCAGCCTTGCCCGTTTCCGTGCGACGCGCGGCACCCAGGTCGATGCGACGGTCGATGTCGGTGAAGCTCAGCTGGCCGAAGCTGAGGAAGGTACCGACGTAGCCGCCACCGGCGTGGTAGAACGCGTAGCCCGAGCCGGCGAGATCGGTCATCTTGTAACCGCCACCGCCGGAGAAATCGGCATTGGTCGAGGCCACGCCCATGGCGACGCCCACCGAGATGTTCTCATTGACCTTGGCGTCGGCACCGATGGTCAGGTTGACGTTGTCGCTGTCGGTCTTCGGTGAGGTGTCGCCGCTCTTGAACGTCTGCTGGCCATATTCGGCCGAGGCGAAGACGCGCGTACCAGCACCGAAGTTGTCGGCCATCATCTGGTTGCGCAGCACGCGGGTGTGCGCTTCGCTCGTGGCGAGGCCGGCTTCGCCCAGAAGCGAGATCTTCTGCGGTGCTTCGATGATCGAGAGGGCGTACTGGCCGAGCAGGGCGTGTGCGGCCGTCGTCGGATGGATGCCGTCGGCGAACAGGTAGGTCGACGCAGCATTCGGATCGCGCAGCGTTGCCGGCGTACAGGTGATCGAGCTGGCTGTGGTGCAGGCCGGCACCGTGACGTTGCTGAAGCCGTAGGTGCTCGGGCTGGCGATGACTTCGTTGAGCAGCGCGTAGGTGTCGATCGGCACGATGCCGCGCTGGGCCGAGGCCAGGCCGCCAGAGAGGATGCCGTTGTAGACCTGGGTAAGCTGGGTGATGCCTGCCGAAGCAGCGGCGCCCTGCGACATGGCGGCAGGCGTCTTGCCGACGTCCGGCAGGTTGAAGACGACGATGGTCTTCGCGCCGGCGGCCTGCAGCGCCTTGATCTGGCCGACTTCCTGCGACGCGGCGGTGGCGACGACAACCTGCGCGGTAGCCGGGTTGGCGGTCGCGGCGAGAAGGTCGTTGGCGCCGATCCACATGGTGTAGAGCGTGTTCGGGTCGGCCTTGCCGCCGGTCGAGGTCAGGTACTGCTGGATCTGCGCGCCCGTACCCGGAACCGGGTTCGGGATGGTGGCGCGGGCGCCACCGAAAGCGTAATCGGTGCCGCCGGCCAGCGACGGGTTCAGCGAGAGATTGAAGTACTTCGCGATGTTCTCGACGGCGGTCGAGCCCGGATTGGTCGTGAAGCGGGAAATGACCGGTGAGCCGGACAGAATGGAGACGTTGCCGCTATCGCTCAGGCTGTCGCCGAACGAAACGACCTGGTTGAACCCGTCGGCGTGCGCCCCGGCACTGAACAGAAGGGCCGTACCAATGGCACCGGCAAGATAGCGAATACGCATGTAGATCACTCCGTGTGTGGGGCGTTAGAGAAACGTTACGGTAATGGAAGCCATACGCCGGCGCATGCTGCGCCGCCGCACCAGCAGCCACGCAGGTCGTGGCTGTGAAATGTAGGAGCCGATTCATCGGCGATCCCGCGGCAGCGGGCCAGCTTGTGGCGAGCACCCTTTCGCCGATGAATCGGCTCCTACCTGAGCGGGAGAAGCCGTGGGCGTTAAGAAATTTCTCGGAAGTTGCCGAATAAGTGCGCTTCCACCGGGCGCTCCCCGCCCGGTGGAAGCGTCGCCTTATTTCTTCTGGGCGCGCGAGAACGCGTCGGCAAAGGCGCTGTTCGCCGGTGCGGCGGCGGGCTTGGGCGGCTGCGGCGGACGGCTGCCGCCGCCCTGACCACCGCGACGATTTCCGCCACCACCACCACCACCACCACCGGCCGCGCCATCGTTCGGCTGTGCCGGGCGGCCACCGCGGGCTTCACCGGGCACGTCGTCAAGGCGCATGGTGAGGGCGATACGCTTGCGGGGCAGGTCCACTTCCATGACCTTGACCTTGACCACGTCGCCGGCCTTCACCGCATCACGGGGATCCTTGACGAAGGTGTGCGACAGCGCGGACACGTGAACCAGGCCGTCCTGGTGGACGCCGATATCGACGAAGGCACCGAACGCGGCAACGTTGGTCACGCGGCCTTCGAGCACCATGCCGACTTTCAGGTCCTTCAGGTCCTCGACGCCTTCGGCGAAGCTGGGCGCGACGAACTCCGGGCGCGGATCGCGACCGGGCTTTTCGAGTTCCTTGAGGATGTCGCGCACGGTCGGCACGCCGAAGGTCGTGTCGGTGAAGTCTTCGGGCTTGAGGCCGCGAAGGAAGGACGTATCGCCGATCACCTGCTTCACTTCGCGACCGCACTGCTTGAGGATGCGCTCGACCACCGGGTACGCCTCCGGATGCACGGAGCTGGCATCCAGCGGATTGCTGCCGTCGGAAATGCGCAGGAATCCCGCGCACTGTTCGAAGGCCTTGTCACCGAGGCGAGGCACCTTGAGCAGGTCCTTGCGGCTGGGGAACGGACCGTTGGCATCGCGGTGCTTGACGACGTTTTCCGCGACGCTGCTGGACAGGCCGGCCACGCGTGTGAGCAAGGGTGCCGATGCCGTGTTGACGTCGACGCCGACCGCGTTCACGCAGTCTTCGACGCGGGCGTCCAGGGCACGCGCGAGCTTCACCTGGTTCACGTCGTGCTGGTACTGGCCGACACCGATGGCCTTGGGTTCGATCTTCACCAGCTCGGCCAGCGGATCCTGCAGGCGGCGCGCGATGGAAACGGCGCCGCGGATCGACACGTCGACGTCCGGGAACTCCTTGGAGGCCAACTCGGATGCGGAGTAAACCGACGCGCCTGCTTCGCTGACGACGACCTTGGACAGGTTGAGGTCGGCGTGCTTCTTGATGACTTCCGCCGCGAGTTTGTCGGTCTCGCGCGAGGCGGTGCCGTTGCCGATGGCGATGAGGTTCACGCCGTGCTGCTTGCTCAGCTGCGCGATGCGCGCCACAGATTGATCCCACTGGTTGCGCGGTTCGTGCGGGTAGATCGTATCGAACGCGACCAGCTTGCCGGTGGCATCCACGATGGCCAGCTTGCAGCCGGTGCGGATGCCCGGGTCGAGGCCCATCACGGTTTTCGCGCCAGCGGGTGCGGCGAGCAGGAGATCCTTCAGGTTGTCGCCAAACACGCGGATGGCTTCGTCCTCGGCGCCTTCGCGCACGCGGCCGAACAAATCGAGCGTGAGGTGGAGATGCAGCTTCACGCGCCAGGTCAGCCGCACGGTTTCGCGCAACCAGGCATCGGCAGCGCGGTTTCGGTTGACGATACCGGCACGCGCGGCGACACGGCCTTCGCCCTCGGCATGGCCCTGGTCGGCGTCGGTGCCGGGGTTGAGGTCGATCTCGAGCACACCTTCGTTGCGTGCGCGCATCAGCGCGAGCAGGCGGTGCGACGGGATCTTCGACACGGCTTCGCTATGGTCGAAGTAGTCGCGGAACTTGGCGCCTTCATTCTCCTTGCCGGCAACGACGACGGCGCGGATCTGGCCCTTTTCCCACAGCCAGTCACGAAGTTCGCCGACGAGCGCGGCATCTTCCGCGATGGACTCCATGAGGATGGCGCGCGCGCCGTCCAGGGCGGCCTTGGTGTCGGCAACGCCCTTATCGGCGTCGACGAAGCCCGCAGCGAACGTTTCCGGGTCTTGCGTGGGGTCTTCGCGCAGGCCGAGCGCGAGCGGCTCCAGGCCGGCTTCGCGGGCGATCTGGGCCTTGGTGCGGCGCTTGGGCTTGAACGGGAGGTAGAGATCCTCCAGACGCGCCTTGGTGTCGGCGCTGAGCAGATCCGCCTTGAGGGCGTCGGTCATCTTGCCCTGTTCGACGATGCTGTCGAGGATGGCAGCGCGGCGGTCTTCGAGCTCGCGCAGGTAGCGCAGTCGCTCTTCGAGCAGACGCAGCTGAATGTCATCCAGACCGCCGGTCACTTCCTTGCGGTAGCGGGCGATGAACGGCACGGTGGCGCCGCCGTCGAGAAGTTCCACCGCTGCGCGCACCTGTTCGGGCTTCGCGGCGATGTCCTGGGCAATTCGTTGTTCGATGCTCTGCATGTGGTTCCTGTGCGTTGCTCGGCCGGCCGAAACGTCGGTTCGAGCCGTAGATGATAGCAAGCACAGGCGAGGCCCCGGCCGGGAGGCCGGGGCGGGCAGGGCGATCAGGCGTCGAAGCGGCCGCTATCGCCATGGCGTGGCGCGGCGACCGGCGCCGTGGCCTGGTCCGTACGACCCGTCAATACGTAGGTCTTGGCCAGGAGGTCATGCACGCCCTGCTTGCGCTGGGTGAAGGCGGCGACCACGTAGCAGATCAGCGGAAGCGGCACCGGAAAGCGCAGCACGTTGGTCAGGCGTACGGCATTGCGGCCGGCACTGCGGGCGAGCGAGATGCGCTTGCCCTCGGTGTCGGTGACGCGGATGCCGACGGCCATCTTCCCCGGGGTGGCCTGCCACTTCGAAGCCTCGAAGAGGGTGTAGTACACGAAGCCGACGACCATCAGCACGTAGGTGATCGGCAGCATGGCCTCGCCATAGGCCTGCAGCGCCGCGACCTGGTCGGTCTTCATCTGCTCCATGAAGCTGGTCGCGATGGCGCTGAGCCCCATGCCCAGCGCGATGAAGGTGAACGGCACGATGAGGATGAGGTAGTCGATCACCCAAGCGCCGAAGCGCAGCCAGAAGCCGGCGTATTCGGGCGTGGCCACGTCGGTGACGCCCAGGAAGGGCGGCGGAGACGGCGGCATGGGTGGGACGCCCTCGGCGGCGGCGGGGCGCTCGTCCGGGAACAGCTCCCCCAGCGGACGCCAGTCGACCATGCCGTCGTACCAGCCGAGTTCGTCGGCGCGGCAGGTGCCTTCACGCAGCCACTGACGGATTTCGTCGTCCGTGTAGGGACCAAAGCGCTCACCGTTACGTCCGATCCAGACTTGCATGGCCTACCTTTTCACTGATGCACTGACTATCGCCGATGATGCCAGATGGACCAGCGCACCGCCGCCTGCTGGTTGGCACATGCGCCTACGCGGCGCGGCGCTTCAGGTGCACCAGCAACAGCGAGATCGCTGCCGGGGTCACGCCGCTGATACGCGATGCCTGGCCGATAGTGACGGGAAGTGTCCGCTTCAGCTTGAGCAATACCTCAGCGGAGAGTCCTCGCACGCGGTCGTAGTCGAAACCTTCGGGAATCGCCGTGGCCTCATGTCGGCGCTGACGCTCGATCTCGTCGCGCTGGCGCTCCAGATAGCCGGAGTACTTCGCCTGCACCTCCACCTGCGTGGCGACTTCGGCGTCGTCCACCGGGGGTCCCAGTTCGGGCACGCTGGTGAGGGTGGCGTAGTTGAGTTCGGGCCGACGAAGCAGGTCCAGGGCGTGCGTTTCGCGGCTGACCGCGATACCGAGCGAGCGCTCGATAGCGGCGCCCAGCGCATTGGTCGGCGCCGCCCAGATGCCGCGCAGGCGCGCGGTTTCGCGCTCGGCCGCGTCGCGCTTGGCCTCGAAACGACGGAAGCGTTCCTCCGGGACAACGCCGCGCGCGTAACCGTGTGGCGTCAGTCGGAGGTCGGCGTTGTCTTCGCGCAGGTGCAGGCGATACTCGGCGCGCGAGGTGAACATGCGATACGGCTCAATCGTGCCGTTCGTCGTGAGGTCGTCGATGAGGACGCCGATATAGGCCTCGTCGCGGCGCGGGTACCACGGCGTCTCGCCGCGCACGGCAAGCGCGGCATTCATGCCGGCGATGAGCCCCTGCGCGCCGGCCTCTTCGTAACCGGTCGTGCCGTTGATCTGCCCGGCGAAATACAGCCCGGGAATGCCCTTGGTTTCCAGCCACGGATGCAGGCCTCGCGGATCGAAGTAGTCATATTCGATGGCGTAGCCCGGGCGCGTGATGTGCGCGCGCTCGAAACCGGGGATGGACCGCACCAGCGCGTACTGGATGTCGAAGGGCAGGGAGGTGGAAATGCCGTTGGGGTAGATCTCAAAGGTGTCGAGGCCTTCCGGTTCGACGAAGATCTGGTGCGAGGTCTTGTCGGCGAAGCGGACCACCTTATCTTCGATCGACGGGCAATAACGTGGGCCGACCCCTTCGATCTGTCCGCTATACAGCGGTGACCGATCGAGCGAGCCGCGGATCAGGTCGTGGGTGGCTTCGGTGGTGTGGGTGATCCAGCAACTCACCTGCCGCGGGTGTTCCGCTGCCGAGCCCATGTACGAGAAGTGCGGCATCGGGTCGTCGCCCGGTTGCTCCTCGAGTACCGAGAAGTCGATGCTGCGGCTGTCGATGCGCGGCGGGGTACCCGTCTTGAGGCGGTCGGCGGCGACCGGCAACTCGCGCAGCTTCGCGGCGAGCGTCGACGCCGGCGGATCGCCCGCCCGGCCACCGGCGTATTGCGCCGAACCGATGTGGATCTTGCCGGCAAGGAAGGTGCCTGCGGTCAGCACGACGGCGGGGGCGTGGAAGTCGAGGCCCATCTGGGTACGCACGCCGGCGACGCGACCGTCGATGAGGATGAGGTCTTCGACGGCTTGCTGGAACAGCACGAGATTGGGCTGCGTTTCCACCATGAGCCGTATCGCCGCCTTGTAGAGCGAGCGGTCGGCCTGGCAGCGTGTCGCGCGGACGGCCGGGCCCTTGGACGCATTGAGCGTGCGCCACTGGATGCCGGCGCGATCCGCCGCACGGCCCATGGCGCCACCGAGGGCGTCGATCTCCTTGACCAGGTGCCCCTTGCCAATGCCGCCGATGGCCGGGTTGCAGCTCATCTGGCCGATCGTTTCGATGTTGTGGCTGAGCAGCAGGGTGCGGGCGCCGGCGCGCGCGGACGCGAGCGCGGCTTCGGTGCCGGCGTGTCCGCCACCGACCACGATCACGTCGTAGGTTTCTGTATGCAGCATGGTCAGGGTTTCGGGCGTAGGGCCAAGGCCGCCATTTTACGCCTGCCGGACGAACCGCGCTGCGTTGCAACGCGGTTCGCCTTCGGCAGGTTCTGGCATGGCTTGTGCTTGCTATTCCGTGCACTTCACCCGGGCAGACGCTGCGCGATCACACGCGCGCCGAGACCGAACGACAGGGGTTTGGTCGTGTGCCGGGAGAAGGAAGCGGGATGTGGGCAAGGATGCCCCATTCGGTTTATCGAATGAGATCTGGCGCCCGGCGGTCTCAGGAACAGGGGGAATCCAGGATGACCGTGCTGCCGGGCGCCAGAAACCGAGTGACTGGCACGAAGAGCCGAGGCCAACGCCTCGGCTTTTTTTCGTTGAATTGAACACTACACCGAACGAATGAACTGTGTGTGACTTTTTCGTCAACGAAGTGCTCGATTTCGGCAATTGGTGACGCAGTACGTCAGTTTCTCCTGCGGAGCGAGACCCTGTGTGATCCAGCGCACATTTTATCGCGCGGTGAAACGTGTGGCACGGCCGATGCATTGCAGCATCGTGACCACCGAGGGAAGGGGCTGAACGCCATGAACGCTGTCATGTCCACTAACGAACCCATGATTCGCCACCACGATCTGCTCATCGAAATGGGCAGCCTGGAAATGGCGATGGAGAAGCTCAACGAACGCAACGCCGCGGAACAGGGTCGCCTTCGTCCGCGCATCGAGCAGCGCCTCGCGCGCATTCGCGAAGCACTGGCCGGAATGAACGACTGACCGACCCTGGGCTCAGCCCAGGGCGACCCGGGCGAGGATATCGGTCAGGTCGCGCGACAGATCCTTGCGTGCAGCCAGTTCCGCAACCACGGCATGCGCTGACTCGCGACGTAGGGGCTCCAGGCGCTTCCACCCATTGAAGGCCGTCGCCACGCGCGCGGCGACCTGCGGATTGAGAGCGTCGATCGCCACGAGGCGGTCCGCCAGCCAGCGATAGGCCGCGCCGTCCGCACGGTGGAAGCCGCTCGGATTGGCCCGCGCGAAGCTGCCAAGCAATGACTGCACACGGTTCGGGTTCTTCAGCGTGAACGCGTCGTCGCGTTCCAGCGTCTGGATACGCCCCAGGGCCGTCTCGCCCGGCAGCTGCGCCTGCACGGCAAACCACTTGTCGAGCGCAAGGGCGTTCGACTCGTACTTCTTGCGGAAGTGGGCGAAGGCCGGAGCCGCGCCTGCGGGATCGATCGTCGCCAGCGTGGCCAGCGCCGCCAGGCGGTCAGTCATGCCGGGTGCTTCGTCGTACTGCGCGCGAGCCAGCTCGCGGGCGTGGTTCTCGTCGACCAGCGAAAGCAGGTCCAGCACACGACGCTTCAGCTGGCGCTGGGCCTGGCTTGCCGCATCGAGCGATGCGCTGGTGGCGGCGCGAAGGACGTCGTAACGCGCGCGCAGCGCAGGGACGCCGATCTTGCTGGCCAACGCCCGCAGCATGGCCTGACGGCTGGCGCGGATGCGGTCCGGATCGCGCTCGGGCTGGCGCTCGACCAGCTCGATCTCACCCGGTGGGGTGAGCAGTTCGGCGAGCAGCGCGTCTTCGACGGAGGGATCGCCGAACAGTTGGGCAAGCGCCGTGGTCCAGGCGCCGATAGCCGCACCGTCGACCTTGCGGTCGCGACAGTCGTCGTAGGCGAGGCCCGCGAGTTGCTGCCCGGCTTCCCAGCGGTTGAAGCCGTCCGGATCGTGGCGAAGCAACACGCCCAGTTCCTCCGGCGCGTAGTCGAACTCGAGGATCACCGGCGCCGAGAACCCGCGTAGCAGCGAGGGGACCGGCGCGCTGTGGATGTCTTCGAAGACGATGCTGCGTTCGGCGCCATCGAGCACGATCGTGCGCTCGGCAGCGCCCGTCGTGGCCTCGCCCTCGAGCCGCAGCGGCAGCGCCTTGCCCGTCGCGTCGAACAGTGACAACCGCACCGGGATGGGCAGCGCGTGTTTGACCGTCTGCCCGGCGCTGGCCGGCGTGCGTTGGCGCAGGGTGAGCCGATAGCGCGATTGCGCCGCGTCGTAGCGCGCTTCAGCGGTCAGGCGCGGCGTCCCTGCCTGGCTGTACCACGCCAGATAAGCAGACAGATCGGTGCCACTGGCGTCGCCCAGGGCCTTCAGGAAGTCCTCGATCGTGGCGGCATCGCCGTCGTGGCGATCGAAGTAGAGGTCCATGCCCTTGCGAAAGCCGTCGCGGCCGAGATGGCCGGCGAGCATGCGCACCAGCTCGGAACCTTTCTCGTACACGGTGGCGGTATAGAAGTTGTTGATCTCGCTGTACTGCGACGGACGTACCGGATGCGACAGCGGACCGGCATCTTCGGGGAACTGCGCACGGCGCAGCAACGCGACGTCTTCGATGCGCTTGAGCGAGACCGAATTCATGTCTGCCGAGAAGCTCTGCTCGCGGAACACCGTGAGCCCTTCCTTCAGGCTGAGCTGGAACCAGTCGCGGCAGGTGACGCGGTTGCCGCTCCAGTTATGGAAATACTCGTGGGCGACGACGGCTTCCACGTGGCGGTATTCGTCATCGGTGCTCGAATCCGGATCGGCCAGGAGGTACTTCGCGTTGAAGATGTTGAGACCCTTGTTCTCCATCGCGCCCATGTTGAAGTCGTGGGTGGCGACGACGTGGAACACATCGAGATCGTAGTTGCGCCCGTACGCGCGCTCGTCCCACTGCATGCTGCGGATGAGGGAGTCCATCGCGTAGTCGCAGCGATCGATGACATCGGGCTCGGCCCAGATGTGCAGCGCCACCGCGCGGCCATCGGCCGTGGTGTAGTCGTGGCTGATCCGTTCCAGGCGTCCCGCGACCAGGGCGAACAGGTAACTCGGCTTCGGATGAGGATCCATGAAGCGTGCCCAGTGACGGCCATCGGGCAGGTCGCCCTCGCCGTCCGGATTGCCGCCGGCGAGCAACACCGGGAAACGCTGGCGGTCGGCGCGCAGCGTCACCGTGTACTTCGAAAGGACATCGGGCCGATCGGGGAAATAGGTGATGTGACGGAAGCCTTCGGCTTCACACTGGGTCAGCAGGAAACCGCGATCGCGGCTGCCGGAAAGGTACAGGCCCTCGAAGGCGGTGTTCTCCGCCGGGCGGACCGCCACGCGGGCACCCAGGATGCAGCGGTCGGCGTCCACCGCGACTTCCAGCACGCCATTGGCGAGGATGTACTCGCCGTCGCCCAGCCGCCGGCCATCCAGGGTCAGCTCGAGTAACTCGATGCCTTCACCGTTCAGGCGAATGGGCTCGTCGGCCTGCCGCACCAGGGTAAGGCGGCTGGTGACCTCGGTGTGGTCGATACCGAGGTCGAACTCGAGAGCCACCTCCTCCACGGCCCATGCTGGCGGGCGGTAGTCGGCGAGGCGGATAACGGACGTGGGGGCGTCGGAACGATCACTCATGGCGGTAAGACAACACATGTTCTGGTCTGACAGGCAGGCTAACATGCGGTCGGATTCGTCAAAAGGAAGCCTCCCCATGTCCCGATTCACCGTGACGCGCTCCACCCTGGGCGCCAACGAGCTGGTGGTGCTGGTCGATGCCGATGCCGATCGCGAGGTCCGTATCGCCCGGCGTGGCGCCACCGTGCTCTCGATCACGACCCGCTGGCGCGACGAGACGCGCGCCGTGACCGACGGTTTTCGCAACGAAAAGGAGCTGGTCGGACATAAGGGGTCGCGCTTCGCCATCATGACGCCGTTCGCCAACCGCGTTAACGATTCGCGCTACACCTTTGAAGGAACCACTTACGACTTGCAGCCAGGTGCTGTCGGCGCCGATCGCGCCAGTCGGCACGGGTTCCTCCGCGGAACGCTGTTCGACGTGCAGCGCGAACATGGCGATGACATCAAGGCGTCGGTCACGCTCGTCACCGACGCGATCCGCCCGGGCGTCAATCCCGGGTACCCGTTCGCGCTCGATTTCAGCGTGACCTTCACCCTCGACGAGCACGGTCTCACGGTGGAAGCGAAGACGCGCAATGTCGGCGAACACGCCGCGCCCACGTTCTTCGGCTGGCATCCGTACTTCCGTCTCTCGGATCATCCGATCGAAACCTGGGAGCTTCAGGTGCCCGCGGACAAGGTCATCGCCACGGACAAGGATTTCATTCCCTTGCCGGGCACCAGCGCCTGGCAGGCGATGGACAAGGCCGACCGTTCGCTCGATTTCCGCAAGGCGCGCCCCATCGGTGGTACCGAGCTCAACCACACCTATGCCGACCTCCAGCTCGACACGGATGGCAAGGCGCGCACGCATCTGCGCGACCCGAAAACGGGTGCGGGCATCGCCGTGTGGCAGGAGCGAGGCGTCATGCTCGTATTCACTTCGGACACCGCCGACCGCGATGCGCGCAAGTCGGTGGCGCTGGAACCGATGGAATGCATGCCGGATGCCTTCAATCGCGACGACTGCACACCATTGATCACACTGGCCGCCGGCCAGGAGCGTCGCTTCGTCTGCGGTGTGGAGTTCGATACGTGACCTTGCCGACCTTCGCCGACGTACGCGACGCCGCTGCGCGCATCGCACCCCATGCGCTGGTGACACCCGTACTTCGCAGCGACCGCATCGACGCACTGGCCGGCGCGGCGGTCGTCTTCAAGTGCGAGAACCTGCAGCGTGGTGGGGCCTTCAAGTTTCGCGGCGCGACCAACGCCGTGTGGTCACTGAGCGACGAAGACGCCGCACGCGGTGTCGTCACCCACTCCTCAGGCAATCACGGGAATGCCCTCGCGATGGCGGCGCGCACGCGCGGGATCACGGCGCACGTCGTCGTCCCCGAAGGCGCCGTGAAAACCAAGGTGGATGCGATCGTCGCGGCAGGCGCTTCCGTACATCGTTGCGCGCCGACGACGGCCGCGCGCGAGGCGAAAGCCGCCGAACTGATCGCCAGCACGGGCGCGACCCTCGTGCATCCCTATGCCGACTCCCGGGTCATGGCAGGTCAGGGAACGCTCGTGCCGGAGCTTTTGCGGCAGTCTCCCGGGATCGACACGATCATCTTTCCCGTGGGCGGTGGTGGGTTGGCCTCGGGGTGTTCGATCGCCGCTCATGGCATCGACCCTGCCATCACGTTGTTCGGTGCCGAGCCCGAGGGCGCTGACGATGCCGCACGCTCGCTGGAAGCCGACGAGCGTGTCGGGCCGTTCACGCCACACACGATTTGCGACGGGCTGAGAACACTGATCGGCGAACCGAACTTTCATGTCCTGCGCGAGCAGGGCGTCACCGTGCTGCGTGTCAGTGATGCCGAAGTCATTGCCGCCATGCGCCTGCTCTGGTCCGAGTTGCGCATCGTGGTCGAGCCATCGAGCGCGACCGTTCTTGCCGCTTTGCTGCGGCATCCGGAGCGAATCAGGGGACGACGCGTCGGTGCGGTATTGACTGGCGGCAACGTCGATCTGGACGACCTTCCCTGGTAAGCATTCGCACGGCCCACGCTATCTGAAGCGGACATCCGCAGCCGCTTTGCGTGGCTATTCTCGTCCCTTCTTCAGGACGTGTGAGACGGGACATGCGATGCGCCTGGGCCGAGCAGAGCGACGCTGAACGCGTCTATCACGACACCGAGTGGGGGCTGCCGGTCCGCGACGATCGCCATCTCTTCGAATTGATCACGTTGCGCGGGGCGGCGGCCGGTTTGTCATGGCGAACGGTGCTTGGAAAACGTGAACACTACCGCCGGGCCTTTCACGATTACGACCTGGTGCGCATCGCCGCCATGACTGACGACGAACTCGCCGTGGTTCGTCGTGACCGCGGCATCATTCGTCATCGCCTCAAGATCGCCTCGGTGCGTGGCAATGCGAGGGCGGCACTCCGGTTGATCGAAAGCGAGGGCTCGCTGTCGAGGTTTCTTTTTGCCCTCGTTGATGGCGAAGCTATCTCCACGCCGCCGCGTTACATGTTCGGCCTGCGCTCGCGTAGCGATGCGTCCGATGTCATGAGCGCGACGTTGAAAAAGCGGGGGTTTCGCTTCGCGGGCACGGCCATCTGTTATGCGCTGATGCAGGCCACCGGCATGGTCGACGGTCACGAGCCCGGTTGTAAGCACCGCGCGGGCCGCTGACGGACGTCGATCAGAAGGGCGTCTTTCTCCGCGAGCCGCGCAGGTTCTCGATGGGGAAGCTCGCAATCTCGCCGCTGCCTTCGCGGCGCGACTGTCCGGCCGGCGGGCCCCACGCATGTGCGGTCACCACTTCCCAGGTCGAGGGAATGACGCCCTCGTTCCGCATCGCCTCGTAGGCATCGAGCATGCGTCGGTAATGCTGCTTGCCGGTGAGGCCGCGCTGGCGGTCGGCGTCGGCGTTGTTTGCGCCGAGGCCGCGCAATTCGTCGAGCAACGCGCGTGGCGTGGGGTAGGTGAGGGTGTAGCGCTCGGCGAATAACACAGGATCACGCAGGCCGGCGCTCAACATGGCGTCGCCGACGTCGTGCATGTCCAGGAAGCGTGCGACATGGGCGTGCTGGTCGGCTTCCGCCCAGGCGGCGCGCAGCTCGCTGAGCGTGTCGGGGCCGAACGTGGAGAACGTGAGCAGGCCGCCGGGCTTGAGTACGCGTGCGCACTCGGCAAACAGACGGCCGACGTCCTCGCACCATTGGAAGCAAAGATTGGAGAAGAGGATGTCGACACTGTGGTCGGGCATCGGCAGCGTGTACGCATCGGCGGCGACGCGTGAGAAGGGCTTCAGCCAGCTGCTGTGCTGTCGGGCCTGACGCAGCATCGGCAGCGCGAGGTCCATCGCGATCACCTGGGCCTTCGGATAGCGCTTCTTCAGTGCAGCGCTGCCCCGGCCGGTACCCGCACCCACATCGAGGATGACCTCGGGCACCTGCTCATACATGTCGAGACGGTCGACCAGGGTCGACTGTACCTCGCGCTGCAGCGCGTCGTGCTTCTCGTAGGTGCCGGCGGCGCGACCGAAGTTACGCCTGATCCGGGTCCGGTCGAAATGAAAGTCGCTCATGCGTCTGCTTCGGTGAACTGCGTCAGGACATCGGCCACGGCGATGGCGTGTCCGATGAAGGGGGCGTGGCCGGCGTGGGCGATTTCTTCGAAGCGGCCGCCAGCCGCCTCGGCGCACCAACGCATGGCCTCGGGATGAACAATGCGGTCGCGTCGGCCGGCTATCCAGAGGCTTCGCGCACGCAGTTCGGAAAGGCGCGGCCGCAGGTCGGTGCTTTCGAGCAGGCGAAGGCCTTCCATCAGCACGCGCGGGTCGGGTTCGCCGCGAGAGAAGGCTTCTTCCTTGAGACGTCGGGCTTCGGCGCGTGGATCGGCACTGCCCATGGCCTCAAGGGCGATGAAGCGCTCCAGCGTGCCGTGGTAGTCGGCTTCCAGGTCGGCGGCGAGTTTCTCCACCATGGCCGCGTCGTTACCGTAAGGCCAGCCTTCGGTGCGAACAAAGCGCGGCGTGGAGCACATGGCGACGACGGAGGTGACGTGGTCGGGCAGGTCGAGCGCCGCGGTGAGCGCGACCAGCCCGCCGAGCGACCAGCCCAGCCATGCCGCCGGCGGGGTAACTGCGGCGATCGCCTTTGCGCACGCCAGCGGTTCGAGCGGGATGTCGCAGTCGCGGGAGTAGCCGTGACCGGGCAGGTCGACCACGTACATCGTGTAGCGCGACGCCAGTGCCTCGACCAGCGGCGCAAGGATGCCGCCGTGCATGGCCCAGCCGTGGATCAGCACCAGCGGTGTCTCGCCATCGCCGTGACGCTCGACGTGCAATCCGCTCACGGCGCGTCGCTCGGCGCGAGCGTCGGATCGACCGCGCCGCGCTCATCGAAAACGAAGCAGTCACCGCGCCAGTGCGCACCACCGGCCTCTTCGAAGTATTTCAGGATGCCGCCTTCGAGCTGGAAGACATGGTCGATGCCGATCTCGCGCATGTGGATGGCCGCCTTCTCGCAGCGGATGCCGCCGGTGCAGAACGACACCACGGTCTTGCCGTCGAAGCGCGCGCGGTCCGCGGCGATGGCTTCGGGAAAACCGGTGAAACTCGACAGGCCGTATTCGACCGTGTTCTCGAACGTGCCAGCCGCTACTTCGTAGTCGTTGCGCGTATCCACCAGCACGACCGGACGGCCGTCGTCATCGTGTCCTTGATCCAGCCAGCGACGGAGATCCACCGGCAATACATGCGGCGCCCGTCCTTCTTCGGGACGAATCGACGGCGCGCGCATGGTGATGATTTCTTTCTTCAGGCGCACGCGCATGCGTCCGAACGGCACGTCATCGGAGAGGCTCTCCTTTGGTGCGATGTCGGCGAAGCGCGGATCCTCGTGCAGCCATTCCATGAAGGCGTCGATCGCTTCGCGTGGCGCGGCCAGGAAGAGGTTGATGCCCTCCGGCGCGAGCAGGATCGTTCCCTTCAGCGCCAGGGCGTGGCAGCGCTCGACCATCCGCGCGCGCAGCGCGTCCAGGTCGTCGAGGCCGACGAACTTGTAGGCGGAAATGTTGAGGATCGACATGGGCATAGGGGGAGGGACGCGGCCGCCCATTATACGGCGGCGGTCCCGGCGGGTCCGGGGAGGCGGCCCAGGGCATCCAGCAGGGCGTCGATCTGGTCCGGTGTATGCGCCGCGGACAGGGTGATCCGCAGCCGGGCGGCGCCCTGCGGCACGGTGGGTGGGCGGATGGCGACCACGAGGAAGCCGGCGGCTTCCAGGGCTCGCGAGGCGCTCAGGGCGCCCTCGGCCGGACCGATGAGCAAGGGCTGGATCGCGGTCGATGACGGCATCACGGGTAGCCCGAGCTGACCGGCGCCCAGGCGGAACCGGGCGATATTTGCCGCGAGCTGCTCGCGGCGTCCGTCCGCGTCGGCGCGGACCAGGCGCAGGGAGGCGCGCGTCGCCGCCGCCAGGGCGGCCGGCATCGCCGTCGTGTAGATGTAAGGGCGCGCGAACTGGACGATGGCCTCGGTCAGGGCGGCATCGCCTGCAACGAAGGCTCCCGCCGTTCCCAGCGCCTTGCCAAGCGTGCCCATCAGCACCGGCACCTGCGTCGCGTCGAGACCGGCCGCGGCGACGCTGCCGGCGCCCTGGGTGCCCAGCACACCGAGGCCGTGGGCATCGTCGACGTAAAAGAGGGCGTGACGTTTCCGGCAGAGCGTGGCCAGCGCCGCCAGCGGGGCGACATCCCCGTCCATGCTGAAGACGCCATCGGTGGCAAGCAGGGCCGGGTGGTCAGGCCGCGCATCCAGCTGCCGTGCCGCGGCTTCGGCATCGGCATGCGGATAGCGGCGAAGCTCCGCACCGGCCAACTGGGCGCCGTCGATGAGGCTGGCGTGGTTGAGGCGGTCCTGCACGCAAAGCGCGTCACCGCGGCCGGGCAGGCCGCCGGCACCGAGCAACGCCTGCAAGGCGCCCAGGTTGGCCATCACACCCGTGGAAAACAGCACGGCACGTTCGCGACCGGTCCAGTCGGCCAACTCTTCCTCGAGCGCGGCGTGTTCACCGCGGTGCCCGGAGACCAGGTGCGCGGCGCCGGTGCCGACGCCTTCGACGGCCGCCGCACGACTTAGCGCCGCCATCAGATCCGGATGACGGGCGAGGCCGAGATAATCGTTGCCGCAGAAATCGACCAGCGTCCGCCCATCGACGAGACGTTGGCCGTCCGGCGTGACCTCGCACGTGCGCGGGCGGCGTAACAAGCCATCCCGCTCGCGTTGTGCCCGCGCGGCTTCCACACGGGCACGGAGGTCCGGCCGGCTCACGCCGCGTCGGCGCGTTCGACGATGTCCGCGTGAACCGTGCCCGGCTCGATCTCGACTTCCATCGGCTTGAGGCCGAGGCGTTCGAACAGACGGCGGTCGTGCTCCACGTCCGGGTTGCCCGTGGTCAGCAGCTTCTCGCCGTAGAAGATCGAATTGGCGCCCGCAGCGAAGCACAGCGCCTGCAGGGCATCGTCCATCGACTCGCGGCCCGCGGAGAGACGCACGACGGAGGCAGGCATGACGATGCGCGCGACCGCGATACTGCGCACGAATTCGAAGGGATCGAGCGCTTCGGTGCCGGCCAGCGGCGTGCCGGCGACCTGGACCAGCCGGTTGATCGGCACGGATTCGGGATGCTCGGGCAGGTTCGCCAGGGTCGTGATCAGCCCGGCGCGCTGCGAACGCGATTCGCCCATGCCGACGATGCCGCCGCAGCAGGTCTTCAGGCCGGCCTGGCGCACGTGGTCGAGGGTGTCCAGACGGTCCTGGAACTCGCGCGTCTGGATGATTTCACCGTAGAACTCCGGCGCGGTATCCAGGTTGTGGTTGTAGAAGTCCAGGCCGGCGGCCTTGAGCGTGTCGGCCTGCGGCTGGGACAGCATGCCGAGCGTCGCGCAGGTCTGCAGCCCGAGGCCCTTCACAGCGGCCACGATCTCGGCCACCTTGACCACGTCGCGGTCCTTCGGCGAACGCCACGCGGCACCCATGCAGAAGCGGCTGGCGCCGGCGTCCTTGGCCGCCTGGGCGCGCTCGAGCACCGCTTCCACGCTCATCAGCTTCTCGGCTTTCACGCCGGTGGAGTAGCGCGCGGCCTGCGGACAGTAGGCGCAGTCCTCAGGGCAGCCGCCGGTCTTGATCGACAGCAGGGTCGACACCTGGACCGCATTGGGGTCGTGGTACTGGCGATGCACGGTCTGCGCCTGGAAGAGCAGGTCGTTGAAGGGCAGGGCGAAAAGGTGTTCAACCTCCTCGCGGGACCAGTCGTGGCGGATGGCTGCGGTCATGGTGGGCTCCCGTGGCGAAGGCGCGAAGTGTCGGCGCCGGCAGGGTCACTGTCAACCTTGGACTATCCACAAAAGTTGACCAAGCTCGCCCTCGCACGGTAGAGCCGATTCATCGGCGATACCCACCCTTGCCGCTCAGAATCCCATCACCCTCGGCCGGGTTGGTTAGTGCGGTAGTGGACGCTACGGATATTCAAGCGCAACTGCTGATGTCTTGCGCTGCTATCGAGTCGGCTGCAGATGTACCAACCATTGATACTGCACCGGGCCTTCGGGTCGCTCTTCAGGCGGTAGAAGACGTGGTTGTCATTGCCTCGATAGCACACCGCGTGGCTTAGATCTTCAATTAGCCGTGGAAGCTGAAGAGAGAATTTGTATCGCTGTGAGCAAAAAAAACGCGCTCGTCGAGCGTGTCGTCCTTCTTCCACTCGCGGAAAAGAACCGCCTCCTCAGGATCCTTAGCTGTTCGCGAGCGGGTATAGCAGTGATTGGCGTAGTACACGTGCAGGTCCACCGACACCTGCTGCTTATCAAGCAGTAGGCGGTACGAAATTACCTTGGTCCTGAGGTGAGCAATGCCGTATGACCTACCGGTGATGACATCAAATATTTCGTCCACGGCTGCCTAGTCGTCCTGGCGCGACGGTCGCAAGCGCGCATTGCCATTCTGAACGCACTAGCAGGCTCACCCGTAAGCCGCGCCTTCACGCCGGTGTGCGTCGAAGGTCGGGGTGCGTGGGAAGCGGACGATAGCAACGCCCATGCAGCGTTGGCTCTAGGAGGATTCTGAAAAATCGCGCGGATGACTTCGTCCACGAATCCGACGCGGTGGACTGTAGACGAATGGCACTGGCCCTCGAAGCGATCGGCGTGATGACGCAGAGGGGCGTGTCGCCAAACTTAACGGCCGGTCAACGGCAAACGGCGTGCTCCCGGATACTCAATTACTATGAAGTCGTCCACACAGGAGGATTCCACATGAGCGATGGACAAGGCAGCGGCGGCAACGTACTTGCCGCAATCTGCAGTTGCGTCATCCCCGGCCTCGGTCAGCTGGTGCAGGGGCGCGTTTTCAAGGCACTGTTCATGTTCGTGCTGGCCGCTGTTCTGTGGGTGATCTGGCTTGGCTGGATCATCCATCTGTGGTCGATCGTCGATGCGGCCATGTTCCGCCGGCGCGACTGATCGATTCGCCGACGCATGGACGCGTCCCGCTTCACTCGATGGATCGCGGCGGCCGGCCGTTTCGTCCTCCCGCCGCGATGCCTGGTCTGCGGTGACCAGGGTAATGAGGCGCGTGAACTCTGCCGCGCCTGTTACGCCGCCTTGCCGCGCAACCTCGCCTGCTGTGGACGTTGCGCGCTTCCGCTACCCACGCCGATTGCCGAATGCGATGCATGCCGGATGGCATCGCGTCCCTGGGCTGACCTCTGGGTGCCGTACGAATACGGGTGGCCGCTGGACTCGCTCGAAACGCGCTTCAAGTTCGCCGGCAGCCTTGCCGCGGGCCGCGTGCTCGCCGATGCCTGGATGGATGCAGGCCCACCGCCGTCGGTGCCCGAACTGCTGTTACCTGTCCCGTTGCACCTGAGTCGCCTGCGTTCGCGCGGTTACAACCAGGCACTCGAGCTGGCGCGACCGATGGGCAGGCGCTATCGCGTCCCCGTTAACCACGACGTTCTCTATCGAGCACGCCGCACCGACGCTCAATCCGAGCTCGACGCCGCCGCACGCCTCGGCAACGTACGCGGCGCCTTTGCCGTACGCCGCGTACCGGTGCAAAAGCATGTCGCGATCGTCGACGATGTCATGACCACCGGGGCCACCCTCATCGAATGCACTAAGGCACTGCTTGCCGTGGGAATCGAACGGGTGGATGTCTGGGCGCTGGCGCGCACGCCCTTGCCCGGCGGTCGTCAGTGATTGATGTACAAGGGATTGCCGAGTATCAGCAGCTTGCCTTCGGCTGAGCGCACATCCACGCGCAGCCAGTGCGGCTTGCCGTCGCTCGTCCATTCGAACGCCAGCTCGCCACTCTTCGGGATGAGGTCATGCCCAGCGAGATCGATCGGCTTGCCGTTGTCGAGCACGCGCAGCGGTCGACCGCCGAGTGCCGAGGTGTGCACGACCACATGCACTGACGCTCCCTTTGCAACAGCCAGCGCGTCACCCATTTCCACTGTCTTCGAGCCCGCGGTCGCCTGGATCTCCAGCGACCGATCACGTGTACCTTCCACATCGACGAACACATGCCCCGCACGAATGCCGTCGAGGATGCCCTCCATCGACAGCTCCCGCGAATGCACCACGGTGGTCGGCGAGCCGATGCGTCCAGCGAACGTATCCCGCGGCGCGTCGCTGCCATCGTGACTGTCGCTACCGCCGATGCCGGTGATATGCAGGCCCGCATCGAGCTGCGCCTCCCAGAACGGGATGCCGCTGTCCGCTCGCTCCGCATCGCCACCGTTGACGGCCTCGATGGCCTGGAAGCCGTGCATGTCGACGACGTTATGCGGCGTGAAGCCACAACCCATGCAAGTCTCGTCGTTCGGGCGGCGCGGGTGGTTGATCGAGATCACGCCGCGGGCTTTCGCGACGTCGGCCAGTAGTGCGTTCCAGTCGGGCACGCTGCCGCTGCCGACGCGGAAGTCGAGCGGTCGCGACACGCCGAACAGATTCGCATGGCCTTCGAAGGTGGTGATCTCGCGTGCCGGGATCATCAGCATGGTGTCGAAATACGGTTGCAGCTCGCGCATCTCCGACACCTGCGACATGGTGTTGTGTTCGGAGATAGCGATGAACTCGAGACCGCGCCTTGCCGCGTTGGCGACGGTGAGGAACAGCGGGCAGGGCACCTTCTTCGTCCCCGATGCGTTGGGACAGCCGCCATCGCTGTGCGCCGTATGCATGTGAAGGTCGCCGCGGTACCAGCGAGCTTCGGGATTGAGTGGCGCAGAGAGCCCATGTTCCGGACCGAAACCTTCGTCATCGCGCGACAACCATACCTGCGCCGTATACGTCGCCGTCGAGGCAGGGCGAATGTTCGGAATACCCAGCAGCAGTCGCCACTTGCCCGGTTCGATCACACCCGGCAGGAACGACGCCGTGGCATCCGTCGCGGAGACCGTGAAGCGACGCTTGCTTCCGCCACTCCACCCGCGAAAACCATCTTGTCCCGTGAAGCCAGTGGGGCCCAGCAGGCCGAGGTCGATGGTCGTCTTCTCCTCGCGGCCGGTGTAGGCGACATCGATGGTGATTCGCGTCGTGCCTTTCGGTACATTGAACGGCACTTCGCGATAGGTGTGCTGGTCCTTTCCCGACAACGCGCCGCGAAGCACGAGGTCGGGCGCCCGCTCCGCCGCCACGGTGGCAGCGAAGCAGGTCAACAGCAGGGCAATGAGTCCGCGCATCAGAAGCGGTACATCACGGCGGCGCGGAACGAGCGGCCGAGCAGCGGGCGCGCGATAAAGGTGTTGGCGCCGGCATCGGAGCTCGCCAATTCACCGGCACGCGGGTTGCCTTCGGTCAGGCCGAGCGAGTTGAAGATGTTGTCGGCGTAGAGATACAGCGACAGCTCCGGGGTGGCGTCGTAGCGAGCGCTGGCGCCGACGACGTGGTACGACGGCAGGACGACCGAGTTGGCGGTGTCGACGAAGCGCTTGCCTTCGTGCTCGTACGACATCTGCAGGCGGAGCTTGCCTTCCATCAGGTTCACGCCAGGTACCACGCGGTAACTCATCTTGGGCACGCGGATCAGCTGGTTGTCGTCATAGTCGCGCAACACCGGACCATTGTTGACGTTGTCCGTATACGACAGGCCCTTGTACTTCGGATCCTGCAGTGTCGCGTTGAACTGCACGTCGAACCACTTGGTCGGGTACAGCGTGCCTTCGAGCTCGAGGCCGTAGGTCTTGGTGCTCGCGAAGCCGGTCTGCGGCGTGGACGTGTTGCCGGCGCGATCGAAGACGTTGTTGGTGAAGCTGACGTTGTCGTACTTCGTGTAGAACGCCGTCGCATACAGGTCCATGTAGCGGTCGCTGAACTTCCAGCCGGTTTCGGCCAGATCCATCGTCTGCAGCAGCGGCGTGGCGGTCGGGCTGGTGATGTAGGTGCTCAGGTTGGGCAGGCGGAAGGCCGACGTCCAACGCGCGAACAGACCCTGGCGCGGCGAGAATTGCCAGTTGGCGCCGAGCGTCCAGCCGGTCTTGGAAAATGTCTGGTCGTAGTGGGTGAACTGGCCGTTGCCGGTGAGCACGGAGGCCGCCGCCGGCGAGCCGCCGATGTCCACCGTCTGCTTGCCTTCGGTATAGCCCTGCACGTTGACCCGTTCGTAGCGCAAGCCGCCGTCGATGCGCAGCTCCGGCGTGATGGTCCACTCATCGGAGACATAGGCCGCATTGGTGCTGGACTTGCCGCTTGCGTGTTCCCACTCGTAACCGTAACGGTATACGCCGTGATCGGTCAGCGAGCCGACGACGTTTCCGTTCGGGTCCACGCCAACCAGATCGATTAGGTGCGCGTTGTCACGCACATCCGTCAGCACGGTGGACGAATAGCGGTCGAAGTCCTGCTGGAAGTTCGCGTGGTAGTAGCCGAAGGTGACATCGTGCGTCTGCTCGCCGAACTCGAACTGGCGCAGGACACGCGTGTCGTTGATGAACTCGTTCACCGGCATCGTCACGCCGCGCAGGCCGTCGGTGAGAACAAGGCCGTTACCGTTCTGGTTGGCCGTGTTGAACACCTGGCCCGGGTTGTCCACGTAGCGGAACTGCAGCGCGGTGGCGCCCGGTATGAGCGAAAGGCGCTTGCTGTCCTGCGTGATGAACGACGATGCACTCTGCAATGCGTTGGGAAAAACGCCATTACGCTGCGTATCCGTGGTGTTGTAGCGCATGGACTCGGCCAGCTTCCAGTCGTCGCCGAGGTCGTGATCGAACTTGAACGATACCTGCGTGCGTTTGACGTGGGTGCCTTCGCTATTGTCGAAGTTGTAGAGGCTGCCGTCGCCCTCGCGCATCTGCAGGTGTTCGGTCTCCGGGCCTGCCAGCGTGCCGTAGTTGCCGTTGAAACCCGGCACGGCACGAATGTCGCCGTTGCCATTGGTTCGCATCGGCACGCCGAGGTACAGGGCCACCTTGTCGTCCATGTGCTTCACGTCGAAGCTGATATCGCCGTTCTCGAGCTTCTTCGACAGCGTGGCGCGCAGCTGGCCGCCGTCGTTGGCCCGGTAGCCCGGGTTGCGCTGGCCGTCATCTACGCGCCAGAAGCCACCGACACCCAGCTTCCAACCGCCGCCAATGGGCGTGCCGTACCAGAAGTCCAGGCGGTTCAACGAATAGTTACCCACCGTGTACTTGATCAGTCCCTCGGGGGTGTCGCCAGCCTGGCGCGGAATGAAGTTGATCGCGCCTGCCGGTGCGTTCGAATAGAAGATCGACGATGGGCCGCCACGGACGACTTCGACGCGCTCGATGGTTTCGTCGAGGCGAAACACCTGGTCGGCGTTGAGGTAGCCCAGGGCGGGATCGTGCTGCACGGGAATACCGTCTTCGAGCAGGGTGACCGAGCCGTAGCCGTCCACCGGGATGCCGCGCGCACGGATGTTGCCCGAGGCCTCGCCGCCGGAGGATTCCACCCAGAATCCCGGCACCGACTTGACCGCCTCGGTGACGCTCGTCGGCGCCTGCATGCGCAGGCGATCTTCGTCGATGGTGGTGATGGAGTAGCTCGTCTCGGCCTTGGTGCGGGTCTCGATGCCCGAGCGGGCAGTCACCACCACGTTGTCGAGATCGGTGGTTTTCTTCTGCGGCGGCGTGTCGTCGGCGTGGGCAGTCGAGGCGGCGGCGACGAGCAAAGCAGCGGCTAGCACCGCACGAATAGCGCGGTGGAGGGGCTTGGTACGCAACATGGGCTAACGCTCCGGGGAGGGGGCAACACAACCCGTAGGAACTTATGCGTTACTCATGACGGATCGACTCACCTCGCATGACCATGCGGTTTCAATCGTGATAAATCGTCATGGGACGCTCACAGCGTGACGACGATCACAGAGCGGGTGCGGGTGAGGCGACCGGGCCCGGTACGGAGCGGTGCGCGCAGAAATCTGAGGCTGTCGCAAGATCCTATACACTCCCGCCGCCCCCCCTTGAGCGCCGGCGCGCCGCCTTGATCCCCGAGACCACCTCCTACCGCCGCCTGCTGCTGGCCCTTTGCGTCGTCTGGGTGCTGCTGAATTTCAATGTGCTGTTCATGGGGCGGGTGCTCCCCTGGGATGCCATCGATCAGTTCTATCCCACGGTGTATTTCAACGCGCATGCCCTGCGTAGCGGCCAATGGCCCTGGTGGAACCCGTATATCTACGGCGGTTACGCCCAGATCGGCGATCCCCAGGGGATGATGTTTTCGCCGCTCCTGATGGCCTGGATGGTGTTGCGCGCAGAGCCCGGTGCCGTCTGGTTCTGTTGGGGCGTGCTCCTGCATCTCCTCCTCGGTGGTGCGGCCATGCTCGACCTCCTTCGCAGGCACGGTGCCAATGCACTGGGGTGTCTGGTCGGGGCGACGGTTTTCATGGCCGGTGGCGTGGCGGCTTCCCGGCTGGAGCACACGCCGATCGTCATTGCCTACGCCTACGTTCCCGTCGTACTGCTGGCTCTTCGCTACCTGCTTTCCCGGCCGTCGATCGGGTTCGGCTGCCTGTTGGGCTTCGCCGCCGGTGCGATGGTGACCCAGCTGGTCCAGGTGACTTACCTGTTCGTCCTGATGATCGCCGCCTACGGCGCCGTGGCGGTCGTGCGCCAGTGGTCCGCCGTCACGGTCGCGCAGCGTCGGGCGCTGGCCATGGCCATGGCGGTGGCCCTGGTCGTCGCCCTCGTCGTGGGTCTGCCGCAGCTGGCTTTCAGCTGGGCGGCGATGAGCCTGTCGAACCGGAACGCATTGCCCCTCTCGTTCGCGACGGTCGGCTCGCTCGATCTGCGTACCTTCGCCTTTCTCGTCCATCCCAATGCGTTCAACGCGCAGCGTGACCTGGCGCACTCGCCCGTCGACGTGATCGAGGGCTTCCTCTATATCGGCGTCGTGCCGCTTCTGGCGTTGTTCGGGCTGAAGCGCGCATGGTCGGACGGCGCGACCCGTCGGACCCTGGTGTTCTTCGGTGCCGTGGCGGTCGCTGCCAGCCTCTACATGCTCGGAACCCACACGCCGCTGTACGGCTGGCTCTATGCCTGGTTGCCCGGGCTGGTTCACTTTCGGCGCCCCGCCGATGCGGCCTACCTGCTCAACTTTGCCCTAGCCTTCGTCAGCGGCATCGCTGCCAGCCGGATCGACCTGCAGTCACGCCGCGAGCTCACCGTCCTGCTGGTCGTTGCGACGGCCTGGCTGGCTGTCCTGGCCGCGTCGATGCATCACGGCAGTTCCTTCGTCTGCGTGGCGGTCGCCGCCTTTGCCCTCTGGCGGCTGCGAAAACCCGGCAGCGACTGGCGCGCCGCCGTCTGGTTGATGGCGGTGCTCGTTGCGGACTACCGCAGCTTAAACCTCAATGGCACCTTCAACGAGGGCGGCGACGGTGCTGCGCGTTTCGCACGCCATCCCGCCGTGCGCTATCTGTCCCAGCAGCTCTCATCCGGCCAGGTCGGCATGGCCGATCGGATCACCACCACGAACACGAATACAAACTGGGACAACACGGTCATCGTCACGGGCATGTCGTCCACGCAGGGATACAACCCCCTGCGTTATGCGCTGTATGAAACCTGGTACGGGCCGCGAGAGAGCAGCAGCGTGCCGGCCGTGGGGGTGCCGTACAACGTCAGTCCGACGAACCGGCTGGATGATCTGCTCGGTGTCCGCTATGTGGTGGTCGGGCATCGCACCGACCTGCCGCCATATACGCCACCGCCTCAGCACCACATGGTGCAGGCGGGCAGGGATGTCGACATCTGGCGCCGCGAGACGGCCTACCCGCGCTTTCTCAACCCGACCCTGTCGCGATCGCTGGCCGTGGATGAATGGCCGGCTGTGTCCGACTTCGAAGCGACCGACTTCGCAACGACGCTCTGGCTGACCCCCCGAGACAACGATGACTTCGTGGTGGGGCGCGCCACCTCGCTCTCATGCGGTGGCATCGTGGATGCGCGTGTCCGTGCCAGCACGCATACGCGCATCGATCTGTTGACCCGCTCGACCGAAGCGGGGTGGGTCGTGGCGGGAGAGCTCGACTATCCCGGATGGGAGGCGGAACTGGACGGCATACCCCTTGCGGTGCACCGGGCCAACGGCATGTTCCGCGCGGTCTGTGTGCCCGCGGGCGATCACAGCCTGAGCTTCGTGTTTCATCCCTGGCATCTGGTCGCCTACGCGTGGCGGCGGCAGTTCGGAACCCCCGGCACGCCGGGCTCCTGAGTCACAGAGCCAGCGCGATCACGATGCCGAGCCATAGAGCGAGGCCGACCCAGTTGTTGTGGCGGAACGCCCGAAGGCACGCATCGCGTGCGCGGTCGCGCATCAGCCATTGCTGGTACGCGAACAGGCCGGCCGTGGCGGCAAGACCGAGCCAGTAAGGCCAGCCCAGCGCCGACCGCGTACCGACCAGCAACATTGTGAGCAGGAAGGTACCCATCAGGATGCCGATGATGACGAGGTCCGCATCGGCGAAAAGAATCGCGGTGGACTTCGCACCGGCCTTGATGTCTTCCTCGCGATCGACCATGGCGTATTCGGTGTCGTAGATCACCGACCACAGGATATTGCCGATGAAGAGGAGCCAGGCGACGGGCGGCACGCTGTTGGTCACCGCGGCGAATGCCATCGGGATGGACCAGCCGAACGCGGCACCGAGTACCACCTGCGGCAGGTTGGTGTAGCGCTTGCAGAACGGATAGATGGCAGCCAGCGCGGCACCGCCGAACGAAAGCAGGATGGTCAACCGGTTGGTCAACAGCACCAGCAGGAACGAGAAAACCAGCAATCCGGCGAAGACGTACAGCGCCTCGCGCGGCGTGACCCGCCCGCTGGCGATCGGCCGGCCTGCGGTGCGCGCTACCTGGGGGTCAAGCTTGCGGTCCGCATAGTCGTTGATCGCGCAGCCGGCCGAGCGCATGGCGAACACGCCCAGGGTGAAGATGAGCAGCGAACCGATCGGCGGAAAATCCTTCGCTGCCAGCCACAGCGCCCACCAGGTCGGCCAGAGCAGCAGCAGGGCGCCGATGGGCCGGTCCATGCGGGTGAGCACGAGGTACGCGTGGATCTTCTCGCGTCGCGCCGGCGGCAGGCCGTTCAGAAGGAAGGCAAGCACGCGCTCGGCCGTGGTCGAAGCATCGGCGGGCCGGGCGACGGGCTTCGGCGGGGCGACCTTGCGCGCGGACGGCGGCGCCGTGCGCCGCGGCTGGGGCTTCTTGGGTGGGGGGCTCATGCGGGGAAGTCTAGCCAAAAAAAGGGCGCCTTTCGGCGCCCTGGGAAACACATCAACGCTTGAGCGGCTCAATGGGATCATTGTCCTCAGGCGGTTCGGGGTCCGCATCGTACTCGGGCTTATAGCTGCCGGGCTTGCGGATCTCGCTATCCGGGCGGTTCTTGCCCGGCTCGGCGAAGGGCGGTTGCGGATTGCTCGGGTTGTACGGCATCGGCGGGAACCTCACTCGACTACGGGGAAGGCATCCAACGTAGGTTCGAGGCGGTGAAGCGCCTGCGACGATACCGTTACCCTTTAGTCGACGAGGGCATCGAGGTTCTCCAGCGTCGCGCGCACGCCCTTCTTTTCCAGAGACGTTACATAGATGTCGTACTGCTTGCGGAAGCGTCTGTCCTTCGCGGGGAGCGGGCCGACCAGCTCCACGCTTTCGATCAGGGTGTCCTTTGAGCCGCTGTCGATGAGTGGCTGAACCAGTCGCATCGCGTTGGGCTCCCGCAGCGAATAAGCCTCGCCGTGGTCGTCCTTGCCCACCCGCACATAGCGGTCGAAGGCGGCGAGCAGGAAAGCCAGGCGTCGCGCATCCTTGCCGTTCTCCAGGCAGGCGGTGATCGTCGGGCCGAGGAAGCCGGGGATCTTCGAACCGCCGTCCAGGCACAAGCGGTCGAGCTGGTCCGCGATGGAGGCGTTGCTGAAACGATCGAGCAGCTTCTTCTTGTACGGGTCAAGATCCATGCCGGGGAGCGACGTGAGCCAGACGCCGGCGTCCTCGTTGAGGAAGTCTGTCAGATACGTGTTGAACAGCGGATCCCTCACCGCCACGTCGACCTGCCGATGCCCGGAAAGGAAGGCCGGGTAGGAGAGCATCTGGTGCGAGCCATTGAGCAGGCGGATCTTCGCGTCTTCATACGGCGAGACGTCGTCGACGATCTGCACACCGTGACGTTCCCAGGCCGGGCGGCCCTGACGAAACTTGTCTTCAAGCACCCACTGGATGAAGTCTTCGCAGACGACGGGTGCCTTGTCGTCGAGGCCGGTGGCGGCATTGAGCTGGTCGCGTACCTCCGGCGTGGTCGCCGGCGTGATGCGGTCGACCATGCCGTTGGGGAAATCCACTTCCTCGTCGATCCAGTCGGCCAGTTCCTTCGAGCGCGCGTTGGCGAACGCGAGCACCGCCTTCTTCGCCTGCGAGCCATTGTGGCGCAGGTTGTCGCAGGACATGACGGTGAACGGTGCGACGCCAGCCTTGCGCCGTGACTCGAGCGCGCCGACGATGAAGCCGAAGACGCCCCTGGGTGCGTCGGGGTGTTTCAAGTCGTGCGCCACCGTTTCATCGTTGAGGCGGAACGTGCCGTGCTCGTCGATCAGGTAACCGCCCTCGGTAATCGTCAGCGAGACGATGCGAATGGCCGGGTCTGCCAGGCGTTTGAGCACGGCGTCACCGTCGTCTGGCGCATACAGGTATTCGACCATCGCGCCGACGACGTGGGTCTTCCGCACGCCGCGTGGATCGAATTCACTGACCGAGTACAGGCCGCCTTGCGCCTTGAGTGCCTCCGCCAGCGGGCGATCGTGCTCGAGAAGGTTGATGCCAAGGATGCCCCATCCGTGCATGTCGACATCGGCCAGGACGTGGTTGGTGTAGATGGCCAGGTGCGCACGGTGAAAAGCACCGATACCGATGTGCGCGATGCCGGCGGTGACCTTCGTGCGATCGAAGGGCGGTGCATCGACGCCCTGGGGAAGGCGGTCGAGTGTGGCGTTGCCTAGGGGGACAGACATGAGGCGGTCTCAGGGATGATGGATGGCGGCGCCGGAGGCGTCGAACACGTGGGCGTGCGTGAGGTCGAGACGAATGCAGATGTCGCGTCCCGCGCGCCGCTCGAAATCGCCGTCGGCACGCACGGTGATCGAGCCGACCTGCGGCACATCCACATAGGCATACGTCTCGCTGCCAAGGCGCTCGACGACCGAGAGCTTGCCGCTAACCGTTTCGCCGGTGCCGTCACCGTCGCAGACGCGAAGATGCTCGGGCCGGATGCCAATGGTGACCTTGCCATTCAACTGGCTGGCACCGGGAATGGTCACGTTGTTGCCATTGTCGAGGCGCACGTTGCCGCCTTCGACCGTGGCCTCGAAGAAATTCATCTGTGGCATGCCGAGGAAGCCGGCCACGAACTTGTTCACCGGATGGTGGTACAGCTCCATGGGCTTGCCGATCTGCGCAATGCGGCCTTCGTTGAAGATGGCAATGCGATCGGCCAACGTCATCGCTTCGACCTGGTCGTGCGTGACATAGATCATCGTCGCATTCAGTTCCTGATGCAGCCGCGCGATTTCCAGTCGCGTTGCCGCACGCAGTGCGGCATCGAGGTTTGACAGCGGCTCGTCGAAGAGGAACACGCGCGGCTCGCGGGTGATGGCACGTCCGATCGCCACGCGCTGGCGCTGCCCGCCCGACAACGCCGAGGGTTTGCGGTCGAGGTAAGGTTCCAGCGCGAGAATCTTCGTCGCCCGGCCGAGCTTCTCGTCGATCGCGCGCTGGTCCATCTTCGCCAGCCTCAGTGCGAACGACATGTTCTCGCGCACGGTCATGTGCGGGTACAGCGCGTAACTCTGGAACACCATGGCCAGATCGCGCTTGTCGACGGCGCGGTCGGTGATGTCGTCCTTATCGAGAAGGATCTGCCCCTCGTCAGCCTCTTCGAGGCCGGCGATCAGGCGCAGCGTGGTGGACTTGCCGCAGCCGGAGGGGCCAAGGAACACGCAGAACTCGCGGTCCTCAACGACCAGGTCGATGCCCTTGATGACCTCGACGCCCTCGAACGATTTGCGCAGCGAACGGATTTCCAGACGGGACATGAGCGACTCCTATTTGACTGCGCCGAAGGTGAGGCCGCGGACGAGCTGGCGCTGCGACAGCCAGCCGAGCACCAGGATCGGTGCGCAGGCCAGGGTCGACACGGCGGACAACTTCGCCCAGAACAGCCCCTCGGGACTCGAGAATGAGGCCACCAGCGCGGTCAGGGGCGCGGCGCTGGCGGTGGTGAGGTTGAGCGACCAGAAGGCCTCGTTCCACGACAGGATCAGGCAGAGCAGCGCGGTGGAGGCGAGGCCACCGCGACTGACCGGAATCAGCACGCGGAACATCGTCTGACCCGTGCTGGCGCCATCCATCCGTGCCGCTTCGAGGATGTCGTACGGAATGTCGCGGAAGTAGGTGTAGATCATCCAGACCATGATCGGCAGGTTGATCAGCGCGAAGATGATGATCAGCGCCGTCTTCGAATCGAGCATGTTGAGGTCGCGGCAGATCAGGTAGATCGGTACGAGTACACCCACGCTGGGCAGCATCTTCGTCGAGAGCATCCACAGCAGGATGTTCTTGGTCTTCAGTGTCGGGTGGTAGGCGAAGGCATAGGCGGCCGGTACCGCGACGATCATGCCGAGGATGGTCGCGCCGCCCGCGGTAACGATGGAGTTCCATGCGTAGTGCAAATAGTTGGCGCGCGCGAGGATCTGCTCGTAGTTCTCCAGCGTGGGCGTGAAGAAGAAATGCGGCGGCATGCTGAAGGCGTCGAGCTCGGACTTGAAGCTGGTCAGCAGCATCCAGAGGATGGGAAAGAAGACGACGATCGCGACGATCCATGAAGCGATGATGCGGATCGTGCGGGCGGTTTGATTGTGTTTGCGCCGGGTCATGTCGTTGCTCCTCAGGTCTTCTCGGTCAGCGACTTGCCGATCAGGCGGATGAGGAACACCGCCATGATGTTGGCGAGCACCACGGCCACCAGGCCACCGGCCGAAGCCGCGCCCACGTCGAACTCGAGCAGGGCCTGCGTGTAGACCAGGTACGGCACGTTCGTCGTCGCATCGCCCGGACCGCCGTTCGTCGTGACGAAGATCTCGGCGAAGATGTTGAGCAGGAAGATGGCCTCGACCATCACCACCACGGCGATGGGCCGTGCGAGGTGGGGCAGGGTGAGGTAACGGAAGATCGCGAAGCCACGTGCGCCGTCCATGCGTGCCGCTTCCATCTGCTCGCGGTCGAGCGACTGCAGCGCGGTGACGAAGATGAGGATGGCGAAGGGCAACCATTCCCACGACACCACCGTGATGATGGAGAACAGCGGCCAGTCGGCGAACCAGTTCACCGGCGTGGCGCCGAACAGCTTCCACACCCAGGCGAGGAAGCCCGAGACGGGATTCATCAGCAGGTTCTTCCATACCAGTGCGGCGACGGTGGGCATGATGAAGAATGGCGAGATGAGCAGCATCCTCACGATGCCCTGGCCGGGGAAGGTCTCGTCCACCAACACGCTGATAAGCACGCCACCGACGACAGTGACGACAAGGACGCTGCCGACCAGGATGATGGTGTTGAGTATCGAGGTCCAGAAGCTCGGGTAGGTAAAGAAGTAAGCGAAGTTCTCCAGCCCGACGAAGGCCGATTTACCGGGATACAGCAGGTTGTAGTACTGCGTGGAGAAGTAAAGCGTCATCGCCAGTGGCACGATCATCCACACCAGCAACATGATGATCGCGGGCTGGGCGAGCAGCCGCTCCGGGCGTTTGCGGATACGCGCGCTCATTTCGGCGGCTCCTTCGAGATGACCGGTTTCTGGTCGTAGTAGCCGGCACGCTTCATGGTGCGGCTGACGGCGGCGTCGGCGGTGTGCAGCAGTTGGTCCACATTGCCGCGACCGGCCAGGGCGCCGGCGATCTCGCGGCCGACCAGGGTGGCGACTGCCTGGAACTCGGGAATCGAGACGATCTGGATGCCCTTGTATGGCACCGGCTTGAGCGTCGGATGCGACGGGTCGACGGCCTTTAGCGAGTCGTACGTCACCTTGGCGAACGGCGCCGCCGTCATGTACGCCGGGTTGGCATACGTGGACTCACGCGTGCCCGGCGGCGTGGCCTGAGCGCCGTACTTCTCGGCGACCAGCTTCAAGTACGGCTTGGAGGTGGCCCAGAGGATGAACTCGCGCGCTGCATCCGGCTGCCTGGTGCTGTCCGGGATGGCCAGCGACCAGACCCACAACCACGACGAACCGCGATCGGTCACCTCATGGGGCGAGCGTGCGAAGCCGACGTTGCCGACGACCTTGCTCTCCTTCGGATCGGTGACGGTGCCGCCGCCGACGCTCGCGTCCACCCACATGGCGCATTTGCCGGAAGCGAAGAGCGCGAGGTTCTCGTTGAAGCCGTTATCGGAGGGGCCCGGTGGGCCGTAATGCTTCAGCAGGTCGACATAGAAATTGACCGCCTTGTGCCACTCCGGCGTGTCGATCTGCGGATGCCATTGCTCATCGAACCAGCGCCCGCCATAGCTGTTGACGACGGTGCCGAGCAGGGCCATGTTCTCGCCCCAGCCAGCCTTGCCACGCAGGCATATGCCGTACACGCCGTGATCGGGATCGTGCAGTTTCTGCGCGAAGCCACCGATCTGATCCCAGGTGGGCTCGGCAGGCATGGTCAGGTTCGCCTTGGCGAACAGGTCCGTGCGGAAGTACGTGATGCTGGCTTCGGCGTAGAAAGGCACGGCGTAGAGATGGTTATCGACCGTCAGCTGCTCGCGCACGTTCTTGAAGATGTCGTTGGTATCGTAGTCGGCAGGAAGGTTATCCAGCGGCTTGAGCCATTTCTGCGCGCCCCATAGCGGTGCCTCGTACGCGCCGATGGTGATGACGTCGAACTGTCCGCCATGTGTGGCGATGTCCGTGGTCAGGCGCTGCCGAAGGGTGTTCTCTTCGAGCACGACCCAGTTCAGGTGCACGCCCGGGTGGCTCTTCTCGTACTCGGACGAGAGCGCCTGCATGCGCACCATGTCCGCGTTGTTCACCGTGCCGATGGTGAGCGTGGTGTCGGCGTACGCGATCCCGGCTGTTCCCAGCCACGTCGCGAACAGGACGGAGACGACACCTTTTCCAAGGCCGTTCCGATAATCGCTCATCTTGCCTCCCTCAACGGCGAACCGAATGGATGAGCGTTTATAGGTTCAAGGGCACTACGACCACCAATACGTGTCTCGTCGTTTTCCGGTGAAGATGCGTACTTTTTTGCAGATTGAGTGCCTTGCGGGACGTGGAAACGCCCGCTGCGAAGCCGCTAATGCTGCGGTGCAGCACCTCGTGAGAGCAGCAATAAAGTACGTATACAGGCCGGGCCAGGCAGGGGCGGGCATCTACCGCGTGACGCGGCGCGCCATTACAGGTCGGCAGCGGGTTGCCTGTGTCGCATCCGATATTCGCGCGGCGTCATGCCGGTGAGGACGAGAAAGCGGCGATTGAAGTTCGACAGGTTACTGAAGCCGACCTCGTAACAGATGTCGGTAATGGACCCTGGGGAAGCCACGAGCTTCTCGCATGCGCGTTGCACGCGCGTCTGGTTTACGTAGTCGATGAAGCGGTATCCGGTGTGCTGGTGGAAGAATCGCGAGAAGGCGGTTTCGGACATGCCCAGGCGTTCGGCCACGGTCTTGAGCGACACGTCGCCAGCGTGGTGTCGGTCGATGAAGGTCACCGCGCGGTGCAGTTTCATCGATTGGCTGGGGTCGGCCGATGCCTGGAAGGGACGACTGCTCAGAGGTCGTCGTGTGGGGTCGTCGGCGAGGGCTTCGATCATCTCGAAGAAGCTCGCCACGCGACGTAATCCGGGATTCTCCGCTACCCGGCGGAAGTACGGTTCCAGCTGCCGGCCGAGGTTCGGCGCGAACTCGATCCCGTAGCGTGCTTCCTCCAGCAACAAGGACTTCACGTGCCGGGCCGAGGGGAAGAACTCGATGCAGCGACGCACGAAGGCTTCCGAGAACAGGATCACGCGATCGCGCAGCGCGGCCGGCTCGCAAGTCGTATCGGTTACCCAGTTATGCGGCACGTTGGGGCCGGTCAGCATCAGGGTGTACGGCGCGAAGCGGCCTTCGTAGTCGCCTACGTAGGCGGTACCCTCAGTCGCGACGATGAGATGAAGCTCGTAGGCCGGGTGGTAATGCCAACGGATGAGCCGGCTACGCGAGCCATGATCGAGGTAGTGGATCGACGGTTCGTCCGAGAGGCCGAGCACATCCTGCTCACGGCCGAGCGCCGAGGTATCGGCCATGGGCGGCGGCAGCGAAAGGGCGGCGCGACGGTTCATGCGACCGAGCGTACTCTTTCCTGTTATCAATCACCAAGGAGGCGAATATGAAGGTCCTGATCGTGGGCGCCAACGGCACCCTGGGCAAGGCGGTTGCGACGGAACTGGGTGCTCGGCACGAGATCGTCGGCGCAAGCCGTTCCCACGGCGACGTGCGCGTCGACCTGCGCGATACGGACAGCGTCGAGGCGATGTTCCTTGATGTGGGGCCGGTCGATGCCGTGATTTCCACCGCCGGCAAGGTACCGTTCGCGCCGCTGGGCGAGCTCACCGAGGCGCAGTACCTCGAGGGCCTGCAGGACAAACTGTTCGGCCAGATACGTCTGGTCAACGCGGGCACGCCGCATCTGCGCGATGGTGGCTCGTTCACCCTGATCACCGGCATCCTCACCGAGCAGCCGATTCTGTCCGGCGCGGTGGCGAGCACGGTCAACGGAGCCGTCGAGGCTTTCGTCCGCGCCGCTGCCATCGAATTACCCCGCGGCATCCGCATCAATGTCGTCAGCCCGACCGTGCTGACCGAAGCGATGCATGCCTACGCGCCGTACTTCCGTGGTTTCGAGCCGGTGAGCGCCGCGCGCGCCGCGATGGCGTTCTCGCGGTCGGTCGAGGGTCGACAAACAGGGCAGGTTTACAAAGTCTGGTGAGTGTCGGCGCGCGCATGTCCTGTGGGAGCCGCTTCAGCGGCGATGGGTGCTCGCGGCACGCGGGCCCGCTGCCGCGGGTTCGCCGATGAATCGGCTCCCACAATGAATCGGCTCCCACAATGAATCGGCTCCCACAATGAATCGGCTCCCACAATGAATCGGTGCCCGTAAATAGGAGTGATCCTATGTCGGTCCGACGATGTCATCGATACGATAGCCGACCTCTCAGAACGCGCTCCGGCGGCAGCAGTCAGATAGCTGGCGGGACGCGTCGCACAGCCATGACGCATCGCACTGGGCGTGCAGGAGTTTTACGGCCGTAACGGCCTCTTCAGGAGAAGTATCAGATGCGTCATCTTGCATTGTTTACCGGCGTCGCCCTGGCATCGCTGGTTCCCGTTTCCGCCATGGCCGACGACACCGCCCATCTCACGGTGACTGGCACGATCTCGCCGGCGGTCTGCAATGTATCGCTGGCAGGTGCCTCCGAAGTGAAGCTCGATCCGGTGAAGCTGTCGGACTTCACGCCGGGTCAGGATCTGCACCTTCCTGAAAAGACAGCTTCCCTGAGCATCGAGTGCCAGGGTGCCTCAGCGAAGTTCCGCCTCAAGGCCTCCGATGCCAGGGCGGACCTCGGTATCTCCGCGCCGGGCGCTTCCCATTACAGCCTGGGCTTCAACGAGGACGGAAAGAAACCCAACGGCTACTTTGCGCTGAACATCGATGCGGCTTCCATGTCGACGAACAACTTCGTGCTGAAGTCGACCGATGGCGGCCTCGGCGAAGCCTGGGCGTCGGCGGTGACCGGGCCGGTAGCGTTCGATCACGATGGCGAAGCATTTGCCTTCGCAACGAGTGCGGGGGCCACGGAACCCGCGGATCTCGCGTCGCTCATCGTGCCGCTGAAAATCAAGGCCGTCCTTGCCAAGGATCCGGTGGTTACCGACGAGGTCGAGCTCGCCGGCCAGGCGACGATCGAAATCTTTTACTGAGCAACGGCGTTCCCGGCACCCCGTGCCGGGAACGCGCGTGTGGAGAGCTGACATGTCGAGAATGATAGCGCCCCACAGGCGGCCGGCGCGCTTCGTGTTCGCCCTGACGCTGGCCGGACTGTTTTCCGGATTACCTGTGCACGCAGACGGCATGCTGCCGGAAACCTCGGTCGTCCTCGTTTACGAGGAGAAGGGCGAGGCGGCGATCAAGGTGCGAAACAGCGATACGCGGCCGTCGCTCCTGCACGTTACCCTGCAGGACATCCCCGAAGACGTCGAGCCGTTGCTGTTCGTTACGCCGCCGGTGTCGCGCGTCGAGCCAGGCCAGGACCAGCTGGTCCGTTTCATCCTGCGCCATACCAAACCACTGACGACGCAGCGTCTCAAACGCGTCGTGTTCGAAGGCATCCCGCCGAAGAACAAGCTCGAACCGGGCCGTGCCACCGTGGCGGTGAATATCCGACAGAACCTCCCGGTCATCGTGCATCCGAAAGGGCTTCCCTTGAACCGCGAACCGTGGACGGGTCTTACCTGGTCGATCGCGAACGGCGAGCTGACCGTTCGTAACGACACGCCTTATGTCGTGCGCATGGGCCAGGAAGTGCATTTGCTGCCGACGATGGCGTCGGTGAAGGTTCCCTCCGCGTACGTGCTGCCGGGTGCCCACCACGTAGTCCCGATTCCCGAGGCGGCGCACGCTTCCATGTCGGTTCGCCTGTATCCCGCGACGGTCTATGGTTTTGCCGTGGACGCGTACGATGCACCGTTGACCACGGTCGCCCGCTAAGCACCGTGAGTTCACCTGCGCCAAGCCGTCGACTGCGAGGCGCACATCTGCGGCTGGCGTTACTGCCGCTGGCTTGCGTACTCGACCTGCCCGATGCCTGCGCCAACGAGGTCGAGTTCGATGTGGGTATGTTGAAGCTGCGCGGTATCGACCCGAAGCTGGCCGATTATTTTCGAGAAGCGCCTCGCTTTACCGCCGGGTCCCATGAGGTGTCCTTGCGGGTCAATGGACAATCCTTGGGACGGGTGAGCGTGCGGTTCGACGATCACGGTGGGCTCTGCGTCGACCCGGGATTGCTGGAGGCCGCGGCGATCGTGTCGCCCCGGACACACGATCCGTTGACGAAGTCATCCAAGGCGCAGCCCTGCCTGAGCCTGGCTTCGATGTTCCCCACCGCGCACGCCGAGCTCGATCCGGCCGGTGGCGAGGTCTCCCTGCTGGTACCCACCCATGCACTGCGCGAGCGACGGCAAGATATGTCGGGGTATGCACGCGGTGGAACAGCGGCGCTCTTCAACTACGATCTCACCGGCCTGGAAAGCCGATGGGGTTCGCGACGCAGCCGCTACGCGTCCGCCAATACCGAGACGGGATTCAACGCTGGCGATTGGGTGGTCCGCAGCCGTCAGGTGTCGACATCGATCGATGGTAGACACCGTACCGAGGTACTCGACACGTACGCTCAACGTTCGTTTGCCGAGCACGGGGCGGTGCTCCAGTTCGGCGAGATCAATGTTGTGAATCCCGCACTGCCCGGGGCCCAGATCACCGGCGTGCAGGTGATGAGCGAGCAGGCCCTGGCTACGCCGGGCGCGGGCGCCGTCGTGGAGGGTGTTGCCCAGAGCCAGGGACGTATCGAAATCCGTCAGGACGGTGTGCTCGTTTACTCCACCGTGGTACCCGCAGGGCCGTTCGTACTGAGAGACATTCCGCGTATCAACCGCCGCGCCGACCTGGACGTCACCGTCGCCGGCGCTGGCGGCGAGTCGCAACACTTCGTCGTGCCGATGTCCATGGCCGGCGCCATCGCGCCATCCACCGGCTATTCGTTTGCGCTGGGCAGGACACGAAATACAGGCGGTACCGAGGCCCCATGGATGGTCAGCGCGGGCTGGAGTGCTACCGCTCGTCGTCGGCTCAAGGTCAGCGGTGGCGCCACGCTGGCATCGAACTACCAGGCGATCGGGGCGGGCGTCGGCTCAGGGTCGGCATCGGGCAGCCAGGTGCAACTCGATATCACCGGAGCACGAGCGTCGCGCGAGGGCGTCACCGGTATGCAAGCGCTGCTGACCTGGTCGCAGCGCCTGGGCGAGGCATGGTCGGTCGCGCTTTCGCACTCGAGGCAGGGTCCGGGCTTTCGTGAATTCCTCGGTTCGTCCTTGCGCGTCGCCGCCGGCGCGCGTCGAACACGCTATCGCGACCAGACCTCGCTCTCGCTTTCCTGGTCACGCCAGGGGTTGGGCAACCTCAGTGCGGGATATTCACGTACCGGTCTGTTCGACGGCCAGACGACAAGCCGGGCCCTGGCTTCCTGGGGTACCCGTATCGGCCGCGCATCGGTATCGTTGTCGGCGGAATGGACGCTTAGCCACGAGCGTCGCACCGGTAACAAGAGCTTCTATCTGAACGTCAATGTGCCGCTTGGCGATAGCCATCGCCTGGCGAGCACCGTGCGTCGGTACGCCGGCGAAACCCGCTACGGTGCAAGCTTCTCCGGGCAGATGAGCGAGTTCGCTTCGTACAGTACCGGGCTGGAATATCGGTCCGGCGACCACCAGCGCAGCGAGTCAGCCGCCGTCTCCTTGCTGCCGCGTTACTTCCAGCTGGACGCCGGGTATGCGCACGACACGCGCAGCCGCACCACGAGCCTCGGCCTTCGCGGCGGTCTGGTAGTGCACGATCGGGGCGTGACGGCGTCGCCTTATGCCGTGCGTGAGACTTTCGGTGTCCTCTCCGTGGGCGATACCGCTGGCATACGTGTATCGACGCCGGGCGGGCCGGTATGGACCGATGCACGCGGCTACGCGGTGCTGCCGCAACTGAGCGCCTATGGCAACAGCAGCATCGAAGTCGCCACCGATTCGCTCCCGCGCGACATGGATATCGATCACGGTGCCTCGGTCATCTCAGCCGGCCGTGGCACGGTGGCGAAACTCGCCTTCGGGGTGAGCAGGACGCGTCGCGTCCTCGTGCGTGCGCAGACTGTGGACGGGCAGCTCCTGCCGTTCGGTGCCACGGTGACGGACGAGACGGGTGAGGTGGTCGGCATGGTGCAGCGTGAGGGCGAGATTTTCGTACCGAACGTGATGGCGACACCCCGGCTATGGGTGAGCGGCCCCGATACGCCTCCCTGTGAGCTCGACATCGACATCGACGATCACGTCGATCGAGACACGTATTACGAGTCCGCGTCGGCGGTATGCCGGGTGAGCGGCGAGGCCGTTCGATGATGGCCGGACGGAGGGCTGTCGCCAAGGCATTCGCCCATGTCGCCGCGTGGTTGCTCGCGCTGCTGTTCGTGCCCACCGTTGGTGCGCAGGATCACCCCTGCAACGTGCTGCTCGGCGCGCCGCACGTCGACTACGGTCGGCTCAGCCGGGCGACGCTGGCGGTCGATGCCCATGGCGTGCTCGGCCTGCCGGCTCGTACCGTGGCCCTGCACATCCATTGCTCCGAGCCTGGCGACATGGTGCTTTTCTTCCGCGGGCCGCCTGCCGATGCCGTGGCATTTCGTTTCACCGACCAGGGCCGTTTTGCCCTACGCCTGCGCGACGGACGTCTGGACGGCCTGCCCGTGGACCTGGGGTGGGTGGACCACAGCGGTGGCATGTCACGTCGGACGGATGACCGGCTGGCATGGACGCCTGACCAGGGATTATCGCCGGTGAAGAACGGCATGGCGGCGACCGGTCGCGATTTCAGCGCGCAGATCGACATCGATACGTACGTCGACGAAGGTGCGTTGAAGGTCAGTGACGCCTCGCGCTGGGTAGTGACGGGTACGGTCGACATGGGCCGTGCCGCGGCGCCGCGCGAGCTCACCCTTCAGGCCGACGTACAGCCGGGACGTTGCAGCGTGGATATCGTTCGCCACGTGTCGTTCGGGCATCTTCGCTCGATGGACCTGGATAGCCATGGCGCTTCGACACGGATCCCGTCGGCCGGGAACGGCCAGCTACGGGTGGTGTGCGATGCGCCGATGCCCTTCGCCTTCCGTGTGATGCGTGACGAACGCGCAGGTACGGCGTCCGCACCGGTCGGCCTGGGAACGTCGTACAAGGACGGCGAACTATTTGGCCTGGGCAAGACAGGTGCCGGCGAGAACATCGGCGCCTACGTATTGCACTGGGCTGCGCATGCGACGTCCGACCAGGGCGACCTTCGCGCGACACAGTCGCTCGACGGCGGCCGGTCGTGGCTATCCACGGAGGCTTCTATCGTCGCCAATCACGCCAATGCCGGGCGGGTGGGTTACGTCGGCGCCGAGGACGCGGCGACGGGTCCTGCGCGTTTGAACGTACTCGACGTGACCCTGGAGACGACGATCTTCATTGCACCCAAGCACCTGCTCTCGCTTGGCGAAGAGATAACGGCAGATGGCCTGGTCACTTTCGAGATCGTCTACTGACGAAAGAACGCAACACACAACCGATGGAGGTACCACCTTGACGCTTCGTTCTTCCCTGTTTGCCCTCGGGCCACTGCTTCGTGCGAGGTCAACGACGTCCAGCGCCGGACAAAGGAAAGTCATGAACCCTTGTGGGTGTTTGATTGGGGTGGCACTTGCTTTAGCGCCGATCGGGGTCCGAGCAAGTGATCGGGCGGACCTGAGCGTAGCGGGTACGATCATGCCGTCGTCGTGCGAGGCGTTCGTGCGCGGCGGTCAGCTCGACCTTGGGGTGATCCACTTCGCGGACCTGAATCCCGACGAGACTCAGCCGACCCATCTCGTCGACAAGGAGAACAAACTCGACATTCTCTGCAATGGACCTGCCCGGTTCGCTCTCGGGGCCACGGACCTGTCCGATGGCGGCGGCAACGGACGCAATTTCTTCGGCCTCGGCCTTGGGTCCAATGACAAGTCGATAGGCCACATAACGATAAGCGAGCGCAATGACGGATTCATGGCCGATGGTAAACGGGCGTATCTGACGGCGACGGAGGATCGCGAGCTCTGGTTTGCCTCGTCGAAAAGCCCCATACCGTTTTCCCAGGCGGACTACCTCCTCGGCCTGAACAAGACCGAAGGATCGAGTGCGGGCCCGGACTTCGTACGGCAGGCGTCGATGTGGTTGTTCATCCCCGTGACGATCGCGCCGAAGGCGGATCTGGTGCCGGGAGACGAGCTCGTCCTCGCCGGAAATGTCTTGTTCGAGATCAAGTATCTCTGACCTTGGGTCACGCGATCGTCCAGGGTCGGTCGATATCCATGCCGGCGTCGATGCCGGCAACGTAAATCAACAAGGAATGCGAATGATACACTTCAATGCCTTAGGCGCGTCGGCAGCGCTGCTGCTCATGGCAAGCTCGGCAGTGGCGAGCGAGACCCGCGCCGATCTTCTCGTCAAGGGATCCATTACCCCGGCTGCAGCATGTAGCGTGGTCGTCGGCAGCACACTCAACCTGGGTACGATCAGGCGTGATCAGCTCGAGGCGGATCCCTCCAAGGAAACCGAGCTCGAGGAGCAGCGGGTGTCGACGACGGTCAACTGCCCCAGTGCCCGGCGCTTTGCCTTTGTCGTTCGCGAAGCCGGGGGCAACGATGCGTCATCGGACAGGATCTTCCCGATGCGGGCGAATGAAAGTGGAAAAGATACCGGCAAGTTGTTCCTTCTCTTCGATGCCCAATCGACCAAGATCGACGGCGTCCAAGGCTACGCGACGGGTGCGGACCGCGTGAATGACCTCGAGCAAGCCACCTGGGGGCCGGCAACGTCACCGCGCGAGAACCTGCCGATCACCAACGGACGTTACGCGGTTGGTTTCGTCACGGAGGCGGCGAGCACGGCAGCGCCGGCCAACATCAAGGACCTCAGCGTCAAGCTGCTGGTGAGGCCCCGGATCAATCCCGTGAACGAGCTCGACCTTTCGGCGGATATCGGCTTCTCGAGCGATCTCGGGCTCGAAATAAACTACTTCTAGTCGCAACCCGTAGGAGTCGATTCATCGGCGATCCCGCCGCAGCGCGGGCACTTCGTCGCGGCGCGGAAGTCCACCGCAGTGGGGCAGCCGGTCGCGAGCACCCATCGCCGATGAATCGGCCCCCACCGTACACAGAGCGGCGGTCAGGCCGTCGCCAAAGGGCGCTCAATGGCGGCGATACCGCTGCGTGCGTGATCGACGATCTCGCCAGCGAGACGCAGTGCATCGAGGAAGGCGTCGACCTCGTCGGCGCGCCCGGTGAACTCGGCGACCGACTGGTTTCCTGCGCGTTGCAGGAGCCGTCCGCCGAACTGGGCGAGGCACGCATCCACCGCACCGGCACTGGCTTCGACGTGGGCGACGAGGAGTTCCCGCTCCACGTGTTCGCGCCGGGTGATCTCCGCGATCTCGATCACATCGACGAGCTTTGCCGTTTGCTTGATGATCTGCTCGACCACGGCGTCGTCGCCGAACACCACGAGCGTGAGGCGTGACGCATCCACGTCGTGCGTGGCCGCCACGGTGAGCGATTCGATGTTGTAGCCCCGCGAGGCGAACAGACCGGCAACGCGTGCGAGTGCACCGGCTTCGTTCTGCAACAGCATGGAGATCAGGTGGCGCATGTCAGAACATTCCCGTGGGTTCGGCGGTGTCGGTCGCCGGCGCGTGGCGACTGGCGATCCAGTCGCCGGTGATCATCTCGGCGTAGGTCGATCCCGGGCCCACCATGGGATAGACGCCGGCATCCGGATCGATGATCACCTCGAGAAAGGCCGGGCCCTCGAAAGCGAGGAAGTCGGCGATGGTGGCGTCGATATCGTCCGGCTTGTCGAGGCGCTGCGCCCATTCGAAACCGTCGGCCTGGGCGGCGCGAACGAAATCTTTCTTATGCAGGCTCTTGTCCGAGGCTGAGAAGCGGCCCTTGAAGAACAGCTTCTGCCATTGGCGCACCATGCCGTCGCCAGCATTGTTCATCACGACGACTTTCACGGGAAGGTCGTACGTCGTCACCGTTTCGAGCTCACCGATGTTCATGCGGATGCTGGCATCGCCGTCGATATCGATGACGGTCAGGTCGCGCCTGGCGAACTGCGCGCCGATCGCTGCGGGCAGGCCGAAGCCCATCGTGCCCATGGATCCCGACGTCAGCCAGCGACGCGGCTCGCGGAAGTCGAAATACTGCGCCGCCCACATCTGGTGTTGGCCAACGCCCGTGCTGATGATGGCGCGCCCGTCGGTGATGCGGTTGATCGCCTCGATGACCGCGCAGGGATGGATCGTTTCACCGTCGCGGCAGAAGTCCATGGCATGGCTTTTCTTCAGTGCGGCGACGTGGTCGTGCCAGGGAGCGTAGTCGGTTGTGAAGCCGATGCGCTGGCCGTAAGCGAGCAGGCGCTCCAGGGACGCGTCCAATGAACCGATATGGTGCCAGTCGACCGCCTTGACCTTACCGATCTCCGCAGGGTCGATATCGATCTGGGCAATCGCGCGTGCCTTCGGTGCGAACTTGGCCGGCACCCCGACCACCCGGTCATCGAACCGGGCACCGAGCGCGAAGACGAGGTCGCAATCGTCCATGGCATAGTTGGCATAGGCGGCGCCATGCATGCCCAGCATGCGCAGGGCGAGCGGGTCGGTGGTATCGAAACCGCCGATGCCCATCAGCGTCGTGACGACCGGCAGGCCGAACGCGTGTGCGAACTCCCGGAGTACGCCTGCGGCTCCGGCTGAAACGATGCCGCCACCTGCGTAGATCAGCGGCCGCTTAGACGCGGCGAGCATGGCGAAGAATTCGGCGCACTGAGTATCGTCGATGACGGCGGATTCCACCGCATGCAAGCGAGAACGGTAGCCGCGCACCGCAAGTTCGCGCCGGCCTTCGAAGATGAGTGGCGCGTTCTGGACGTCCTTGGGTATGTCGATAACCACGGGCCCTGGCCGCCCGCTCCGGGAGATATGAAATGCCGTGCGCAAGGTGGCCTCGAGCGTGGAAGCATCGGTCACCAGGAACACGTGTTTCGCGCAGGCGCCCATGATCGTGGTGATGGGCGCTTCCTGGAAGGCGTCGGTACCTATGGAGCCCGTGGGAACCTGGCCGCAGATCACGACCAGGGGAATCGAATCGGCCATGCAATCGCGCACCGGCGTCACGGCATTCGTGGCACCCGGTCCGGAGGTGACGAGTGCGACGCCCACGCGACCCGACGCGCGTGCATAGCCGGCCGCCATGAAGCAGGCACCCTGTTCGTTGGCGGGCACGATGAGCGGCAGGGATTCGCGGCCGTCGTCGTGGAGATGGCTTTCGTTGTAGCGGAATACCGCGTCGTACACAGGAAGGATGGCGCCACCGGAGTAACCGAAGAGTACGTCGAGGCCCTCGTCGGCAAGCACTTGCACGACGATGTCCGCCCCGGTCATGGACTGGCCAGCCAGGGGATGATTCACGGTTGGACGGCGAATGTCGCCGACGGATTCCAGTTGCGCGTTCACGGGTATGTGAGTCCTTTAACGTCGAAAAGCCTGAGCTCTTGTAGGAGCCGCTTCAGCGGCGAAGGGTCCTCGCCGCCATCGGCCCGCTGCCGCGGGATCGCCGGCATAGCCGGCTCCTACAGGGTTTCGGTCAGTCAGCTTTGGCCGGTTCGGCGGCTGGCTTTGGCTGGTTGGTGGCTAGCCAGGGCATGCGGGCGCGTAGCTGCGCACCGACTTTCTCGATCGGGTGATCGAGATCGCGCTGCTTGAACGCCTTGTAGTTGGGCAGGCCTGCCTTGTACTCGGCGGTCCACTCGCGGGCGAACGTGCCGTCCTGGATCTCGGTGAGCACCTGCTTCATGCGCTGCTTCGTACCTTCGTCGACGATGCGCGGGCCACGCGTGTAATCACCGTACTGCGCCGTTTCCGAGATGAACTCGAGCATGCGGGCGATGCCACCTTCGTAGAACAGGTCGACGATCAGCTTGAGCTCGTGCATCACCTCGTAATAGGCGATCTCCGGGCGATACCCTGCCTCGACGAGGGTTTCGAATCCCTTGATGACCAGTTCGCTGGCACCACCGCAGAGCACGGCCTGCTCACCGAACAGATCGGTCTCGGTTTCTTCCTTGAAGTCGGTTTCGATCAGCATCGCGCGTGCACCGCCGATGCCGGCGGCGTAGGCCGTGGCACGTTCGGTGGCATGGCCAGTGGCATCCTGGTGCACCGCGTAGAGGCAGGGCACACCGCGACCGATTTCATACTCACGGCGGACGAGCGCGCCCGGCCCCTTCGGTGCGACGAGCACCACGTCGATGTCCTTGCGTGGTTCGATCTGGCCGAAGTGCACGTTGAAGCCGTGGGCGAACAACAGCGTCGCGCCGGGCTTGATGTTCGGCTCGATCGAGTTCTTGTAGATCTCGGGCTGGGTCATGTCCGGCGTGAGCACGGCGATCAGGTCCGCACCGCGGACGGCATCACCGGGCTCGGCCACGGCGAAGCCGTCGACATACGCGCGGCTCCATGACGGGCCACCGGGACGCAGGCCGACTACCACGTCGAGGCCGGAGTCCTTCAGGTTGAGCGCGTGTGCGCGGCCCTGGCTGCCGTAGCCGAGGACGGCGATACGGGCGTTCTGCAGCGGTGCGGTGGTGGCTTGCTTGTCGGTCACGGGGTGTCTCCTTGGGATTGCGAAGGTGTCATTCGGTGGTGGCTTGTTGTGGGAACCGATTCATCGGCGATTGGGGGTCGCGACACGGTCAGGGATTCGCCGATGAATCGGCTCCTACAGATGGGGGTGCTGGATAGGGTCAGTTACCGATGAGTTCCTGCGTCATGTCTTCTTCGTCGGATCGGCGCCGGGCGGGCGCCGTACCTGTCGCCGGCGCGTCGTCGAAGGCCTGGGTCACCGCGCCTTCCGCCGCCGAGCCAACCAGGCGCGCGTACTTCGCCAACACCCCGCGCGTTACCTTGGGTGGTGTGGGTTGCCACGCGCCACGGCGCGAGGCGAGGTCGGCATCGGTACGCAGTTCGCGTGTCGACGCGTCGATGAAGATCGCGTCGCCTTCGCGGAGCAGTCCGATCGGGCCGCCGCGTGCGGCTTCAGGCGCGATGTGCCCCACCATGAAGCCGTGCGTGGCACCGCTGAAACGGCCGTCGGTGATCAGCGCCACGTCGTTACCCAGTCCGCGACCGACCAGGGCAGCGGTGACGGCCAGCATCTCGCGCATGCCTGGACCGCCGGCAGGCCCTTCGTTACGAATGACCATGACATCGCCCGAGCGGATACGACCGGCCTGCACCGCGGCGAACGCCTCTTCTTCGCTTTCGAACACGCGGGCGGGACCCGCATGGCTGCTGCGACCGTGGCCGGCCAGTTTCAGGATGCAGCCTTCCGGCGAGAGGTTGCCGTAGAGGATGCTGTATCCGCCGCGCGGCTTGAACGCATGAGCGACCGGGCGCACCACTTGCTGCCCGTCGGTTGCCGGCGGCGCGGCGTCCAGCTCTGCGAACAGGCTGTGGCCCGTGACCGTCGGTGTATCCGTCAACAGCCCGGCCTTGCGTAGTTCCTGCGCGACGATGGCCGTGCCGCCCGCGGCGGTCAGCTCCACGGCGCTATAGCGACCGCCCGGCTTCAAATCGGCAATCACCGGTGTATTCGCCGATGCTGGCTCAAAGTCCTCGATGCTCAGCGGCACGCGCGCCTCGTTGGCCATGGCCAACAGGTGCAGCACGGCATTGGTCGAGCCTGCGGTCGCCGCGACCATGCGTGCGGCATTGTCGAAGGCCGCGCGCGTCATCACGTCGCGCGGCAGGCGGTTGTTATCCAGGCAGGCCATGGCGAGTTCGCCGCAGCGGAAGGCAGCGTCACGCTTGGCCGGATCGGTGGCGGGGATGTCGTTGAAGCCGACGGGTGACAGTCCCAGCGTGGTCAGCACCATCGCCATGGTGTTAGCGGTGAACTGCCCACCGCAGGCACCGGCGCCGGGGCAGGCATGGCGCTCGACATCGTCGAGTTCGGCGTCATCGATCTTGCCCGCGCCATGGGCGCCGACCGCTTCAAACACCTCCTGCACGGTGATCGGGCAACCGTTTCGATTGCCATGCGCGATGCTGCCGCCATACAGCGCGACACCCGGAATGTTGAGTCGGGCCAGCGCCATCGCGGCCGCTGGAATCGTCTTGTCGCAGCCGCACAGCACCACCATCGCATCCAGGCAATGACCATCCACCGCCAGTTCGATCGAGTCGGTGATCACTTCACGGCTGACCAGCGACGAACGCATGCCGGAGGTGCCCATGGCGATGCCGTCGGTGACGGCGATGGTGTTGAACTCCACCGGTGTACCACCGGCGGCGCGCACGCCTTCGGCGGCCGCTTCTGCCAGGTCGCGCAGGTTGAGGTTGCACGGCGACACGTTGGACCAGCTGTGCACGATCGCGACCATCGGACGGGCGATCGCCTCGTCATCGAGGCCGGTGGCGCGCAGCATCGCGCGTGCCGGAGCACGGTCCGGGCCGGTCTTTATCGCATCGCTGCGCAGCGTGCGGATCGGGATCTTCTTCTCGTTCATGCGGCCTCCGCCTTGGCGTTACATGCTTCCAGAACAGCGCGCGTGACCGTGTAGGTGGTCGCGCTACCGCCCAGATCGCGCGTGAGATTGCTGTGCTCCAGTACGTGATCCACCGCCGCTTCGACCACGGCCGCCTCGTTGGTCAGCCCCAGCGAATGGCGCAGCAGCATCGCTGCCGAGAGAATCGTCCCGAGCGGGTTGGCCAGTTGTTGTCCGGCGATGTCAGGCGCGGAGCCGTGGATCGGCTCGTAGACGCCCGCGCCGGGGCCACCGATCGATGCGGAAGGCGACAGGCCCAGCGAACCCGCCAGCACCGAGGCTTCATCCGTCAGGATGTCGCCGAACATGTTCTCGGTCACGATCACGTCGTACTCGGCGGGACGCGTGAGCAGATGCATGGCCATGGAATCGACCAACTGGTGCTCCAGTTCCACATCGGGGTAATCCGCACCGACGCGTGTAGCGACCGAACGCCACAGGCGCGAGGTCTCCAGCACGTTGGCCTTGTCGACCGAGGTGACCTTCTTCTTGCGCGTGCGTGCCAGCTCGAAGGCATGACGAACGACACGCTCGATCTCCACGACGCTGTAGCGGCACTCGTCGGTTGCGTCGGTATCACTGCGCGTTTTCGCGCCGAAGTAGATGCCGCCGGTGAGCTCGCGGATAAACACCAGATCCACACCCTTCGTGCGTTCGGGCTTGAGCGGCGACAGGGCCGCCGTGCGCGGGTGCAGCTTCAGCGGACGCACGTTCGCGAAAACGCCGAGCAGCTTGCGCATGGCCAGGAGACCCTGCTCGGGACGAACCGTCGCGTTCGGGTCCGACCACTTCGGGCCGCCCACGGCGCCCAGCAGGATGGCGTCCGCGGCCAGCAGCGCTTCACGCGTTGCCGGTGGCAGCGGATCGCCAAAGCGATCGATCGCGTCGCCACCGATCGCATGCTCGGCGAAAGTGAACTGATGACCGAAGCGCTCGGCGACCTGGCGCAGCACAGCTACGCCAGCCGCAGCGACTTCGGGGCCGATACCGTCACCCGGCAATACGACGATCTGGGCCTTCATGCGGCTTCCTCCATGCGGTTCTCGAAGGTGGCGATGGCGGCTTCGTGTTGCAGCAGGAAGCCCATCTGATCGACGCCGTTGAGCAGGCAGTGACGCGAGAAGGCGTCGAGGTCGAAGCGGATCGTTCCGCCGTCGGGCAGGCGGATCGAGCCATCGGCGATGTCGATACGCAGTTCGATGCCGGGATTGTCGAGCAGCCAGCGGTGTTCCGCCGCGCTCACGACGATGGCGAGCAGGCCGTTCTTGAGCGAGTTACCCCGGAAGATGTCCGCGATCTCGCTGGAGATGACCGCCTGGATGCCGTAGTCGAGCAGGGCCCACGGCGCGTGCTCACGCGAGGAGCCGCAGCCGAAGTTATGGCCGGCGACCAGGATGGCGCAGCCGCGGGCGTTTGCCTGATTCAGCGGGAAGGCAGGGTTGTCGCTGCCATCGGCGGCATAACGCCAGTCTTCGAAGCAATGCTTGCCCAGCCCCGTGCGTTCGGTCGTGGTGAGGAAGCGCGCCGGGATGATCCGGTCGGTGTCGATATTTTCGTTGCGCAGCACCGCGGTACACGAATGCACGTAGGCGAGCGGGCGGCTGGTCGGGCTCATGCGGCAACTTCCTGGGTCATGTATTCGCGTGGATCGGCAACGCGTCCGGCGATCGCAGACGCGGCGGCGACGAGCGGGCTGGCGAGCACGGTGCGTGCGCCCTTGCCCTGGCGTCCCTCGAAATTACGGTTGCTGGTGGCGACGACGAGCTGGCCCGGCTGGGCCAGGTCGCCGTTCATGGCAATGCACATGGAGCAACCCGGCTCGCGCCACTCGGCGCCTGCGGCGCGGAATATCTCGTGCAGGCCTTCGCGCTCGGCGTCGCGACGCACCTGCTCCGAGCCTGGGACGACCAGCATGCGTACGCCGGCGGCGACCGTGCGACCACGCATGATTTCCGCGGCGGCGCGCAGGTCGGAGAGGCGACCGTTGGTGCAACTGCCAATGAAGACCACATCGACCGCCGCGCCCGCGATGGGTTTACCCGCGACCACCTGCATGTAGTCGAGTGCGCGCTGTTCAACCGCGTCGGCGGCGGGAGGCACATTGGCGTGAATGGCGACGACCATGCCCGGGTGCGTGCCGTACGTGACCGAGGGCTGGATCGTCGATGCGTCGATGCGCACTTCGCGGTCGTACGTTGCGCCCGTATCGCTTGGGAGCGTGCGCCACGCCGCGACGGCACGATCCCATGCGTCGCCCTTCGGCACGCGCTCGCGGCCTTCCAGCCACGCGAATGTCGTCTCGTCCGGAGCAATCAGGCCGGCACGCGCGCCCGCTTCGATGGACATGTTGCAGACGGTCATGCGCTCTTCCATCGACAACGCGCGTATCGCATCACCCTTGTACTCGAGCACGTATCCCGTACCGCCACCGATGCCGATGGTGCCGATGATGTGCAGGATCAGGTCTTTCGCCGTGACGCCACGCTGCAGGGCGCCATCCACATGGATGGCGAAGGACTTCGGCTTGCGCTGGAGCAGGCATTGCGTGGCCAGCACGTGGCCGACCTCGGTGGTGCCGATGCCGAACGCCAGCGCACCAAACGCGCCATGGGTGGCGGTATGGCTGTCGCCGCAGACGATGGTCATGCCGGGCTGCGTCGCGCCTACTTCGGGACCGGCGACGTGGACAATCCCGCGCTGCGGGCTGTCCCAGCCCATGAGGTCGACGCCAAACTCGCGAACATTCGATTCCAGCTTCGCGACCTGTGCTTCGGCTTCCTTCGTGTAGTACGGACGAACGCCGCTCGCATTGGCGGGCAGGGTCGGCGTGGAGTGATCGAGCGTCGCCAGCGTGCGATCGGGACGACGCACCTGCAGGTTGCGCAAGCGCAATTCATCGAAGGCCTGCGGGGAGGTCACTTCGTGGACCAGGTGCAGGTCGATGTAGAGCACGCCCGGTGTGCTCTCGGTCTCCGGAGCGACCTGGTGGCTGTCCCACAACTTGTCGAACAATGTACGCGCGCTCATGCGGCGGCCCTCCCGGCAACGGCAGGCTCGTCGATGGCGGTCAGCCAGCCCCAGCGGTCTTCGGTGCGACCGTCGAACAGGCCGAAAAAGTCTTCCTGCAACTGGCGCGTGATCGGGCCCGGCCGACCATTGCCAACGGGCTTGCGATCGACCGAGCGCACCGCGGTGACTTCCGCGGCCGTACCCGTCATGAACACCTCGTCGGCGAAATACAACATTTCTCGCGGAAGCGATTGCTCGACGACGTTGAAGCCGCGCTCGCGGGCCAGGGTCAGCACGGAGTCGCGCGTGATGCCGCAGAGGATCGACGACGCGGCGGGCGGCGTGTAGATGGTGCCCTTGCGCACGATGAACAGGTTCTCGCCGGCACCTTCGCTCAGCAGGCCATCGGTGCCCAGCGCGATGCCTTCCGCGAAGCCGCCATTGATCGCCTCACGGGCGATCAGCTGGCTGTTGAGGTAATTGCCGCCGGCCTTCGCACCGCTCGGGTAGGTGTTGGGTGCGGCGCGGTTCCAGGAGGAGACACACACGTCCACGCCGTTCTCGATGGCATCGGCGCCGTGGTAAGCGCCCCAGGGCAGGGCGATGATGGCGACATCCACCGCGGTATCCAGTGAGGGAGCGAGGCTGAAGGTGAAGCCGCTGCGGAAGACGATCGGACGGACATAGGCGGAGGTGAGGCCGTTGGCAGCGATCACGTCACGGCAGGCGCGATTGATCGCGTCGGCGTCGTAGGGCATCGTCAGGTCGTAAATGCGGGCGGAGTGGAACAAGCGCTCCGTGTGTTCTTCCAGCCGGAAGTAGCGCGGTCCGTCGGGCGTGGCATAAACGCGCACACCTTCGAACACGGAGGAGCCGTAATGCAGCGCATGCGCGCCGACATGCACGGTGGCGTCGGCCCAGGTCTTGATGCGACCGTTGTGCCAGAGATGGGTCGGGGCTTCCATGTGTTGCTCCTTCAGGGACTGACCGCGAGGGCGGCGGCTGGGGTGGTGTTCTGATGCATTGCCATCAGCGAAGTGAGGTCATCGTTGGTCACTGACCGCTGTTTGTCTGTAAGGGTTTTAAAACTTTCGAAGACGGCGTCGAGCGTCGCTTCGTCTACCTCGTACTCGAGTTCGACCAGTCGCTGGCGCAGCGCGTGGCGGCCGGAGTGCTTGCCCAGAACCAGCGAGGTCTTCGCGCCGACATCCTGCGGACGCATGATTTCGTAGGTGCCGCGGTGCTTGAGCATCCCGTGCTGGTGAATGCCGGATTCATGGGCGAAGGCGTTGTCGCCGACGATGGCCTTGTTGCGCGGCACGGCCTGGTTGGTGACTTCGGCGAGCAGGCGCGAGGTGGGGAACAGGCGCTCGGTGACGATGCCGGTGTCGACCTTGAACAGCGGGCGGCGCGTGTGCAGCGCCATCACGATTTCTTCCAGCGCGGCATTGCCGGCACGCTCGCCGATGCCGTTGATGGTGCATTCCACCTGTCGCGCGCCGGCGCTGATAGCGGCCAGGCTGTTGGCAGTGGCCATGCCCAGGTCATCGTGGCAGTGCGCGGAAAACACCACGCGGTCCGCGCCGCGCACGTGCTTGCGCAGGTAGGCGAACATCTCGGTGATTTCCTGCGGGGTGACGTAGCCGACGGTATCGGGCGCGTTGAGGACGCAGGCACCGGCTTCGACAGCGACGGAAAAGATCTCGGCGAGATAGTCCGGCTCGGTGCGCAGCGCGTCTTCGGCGGAGAATTCGACCTCGTGAGCGAGGGCCTTGGCTCGGAGGATCGCCGTTGCAGCGATATCGATCACTTCCTGCTTGCTCTTGCCGAGCTTGTGCTCGCGGTGCAGGGGACTGGTGGACAGGAACAGGTGGATACGTGAATGTCGCGCGCCTTGCAAAGCCTTGCCCGCACTGTCGATGTCCGCTGACTGACATCGGGCCAATGCGGCGATCGTGGGCGTTTTCAGCGTCCTCGCGATCTCCGCCACAGCGGCGAAATCATCGGGCGAGGCTTGAGGGAAGCCGGCCTCGATGATGTCGACGCCCAGCGCTTCCAGGGCATGTGCCATGCGCAATTTCGCACGTCGGTCCATCGAGAAGCCGGGGGCCTGCTCGCCGTCGCGCAAGGTGGTGTCGAAGATGCGCACGCGGCCGCCTACGTCGCTCTCGACGGATTCGGTGCTGCCCTGGTTTGCTGGATTCATGTCTGGCTCCGCTCGTGAATGAGGCGGGCCTGGGGCAATAAAAAACCCCGCATCCGTTGCCGGGTGCGGGGTTCTTAAGGAGTCTTCAGGTTTGTTTCTATTTACCTGGACACTTGCCCTTAGCCCGCACCTCCGCAGGTAATAAGTACAAGGTTAATAAGAAGGAGGCCGCCGCCGAGACGCAGCTTGCCTACTGCCGCCGGGAGGCGGTTCAGGGCAAAGCGGCCAGTGGTGGTGCGCTGCGTCATGTCACCGAACGTAAGTCAGTTCGTCGACGCATGTCAACACTTTCTCTTGAAACTTGTTTCCTAGGACATTTGGACGGCTAGATGTCCGAGGGGGTGGTTTGCAAGCGGCAATCGCATTCTGTCAGCGATTCCAGGAAGTGGTATTGGCGGTCGTTTCGGGTAGAGAAAGCATCGCCGCTGAAGCGGCTCCCACATAGATCCGCGGCTGGGCGGGCCTTCCGTGGGAGCCCCTTCAGCGGAGATAGCCCAGCCGCGAGGTGCTTACCAGCGTCGCAGCCAGTCCGCGAGAGTCCTTCCGTCCGCAGCAAGCGGTTCCGCGCTTGCCTCGCGGTCCAGCATGGCGCCCAAGGCATCGGGCACCGCCACCGAACGTCCGATCAATGGCTCGACTACGGCATCGAACTTTGCTGGATGCGCCGTCGCGGCAACCGTCCAGGGACGGATGTCTCCCGCCATGCGCTGGCGCTCGAACACGCGGATCGCCGTTGCCGTATGGGGGCAGAAGACCTCGCTGTCGCTGGCCGAATGACGACGTATGACATCACGGATCTCCGCATCATCGACGCCTTCGGCGTGCCCGGCGCGACGCGCGTTGTCATCGCCTCCGAACAGGTGACTCAGCCGCTCGAAGTTGCTCGGCGCGCCCACATCCATCGCATTGGCGATCGTCGCCACCGCGTCGCGCGCCTGGTACGGCTGCCCGGCAAAGAACTCCGGCAGCGTATCGTTCGCGTTACAGGCAAACACCACATCCCCAATCGGCAACCCGATCTCGCGCGCCCACAGGCAGGCAACGGCGTTGCCGAGATTCCCGGTTGGCACGATGACATTCATCACGCCATCGGCGTTCAGTGACGCATGCCCGAAGTAAGCCATCTGCGGCAGCAGGCGCCCCAGGCTGATGCTATTCGCCGATGACATAGGCACGTCGGCCTGCAAGGCGGCATCGCCGAGCGCGCCTTTCACCATGCGCTGGCAGTCGTCGAAACTGCCTTCCACACGTAGCGCGCGCACGTTACCGCCGAAGCTGCCTAGCTGGTGCGCCTGGCGTGGCGAGACGCGGTTGTCTGGGTAGAGAATCGCGACGCGCACGCCGGGCAGGTTGTGGAAAGCGGCGCCGACGGCCGCACCGGTATCGCCCGACGTGGCTACGAGGATGGTGAGTGGGCGATCGCTGTCGCGGCGCAGGCGGCTCAGGCAAGCCGCGAGGAAGCGCGCACCGAAGTCCTTGAATGCTGCGGTGGGCCCATGGAAGAGCTCCAGCACATGAGCGCCTTCGATCTTCAACTCGCGACGCGGTGCCGGAAAGGCGAACGCTTCGGCGCAGATCGCCGGCAGATCGTCTTCGAGCGGATCGCCCTCGAAGAAGGGCTCGAGCATGCGCAGCGCGGTCCCCGCGAGGTAGCCGTTCGCCGGAGGCAGCGGCACCGTCGGCATCGTCTCGGGAACATACAGCCCGCCGTCGGGCGCGATGCCTGCGGCGATGGCATCGGAAAGACGTGTGGGCGCGGCACCGCCGCGCGTGCTGACATAGCGCATGGTCAGAGCAACCGGGCGGCGGGGCCGTCGATGGGGGCGACGAGTACGTCACTGTCGTGACCGGCAGCTTTGAAGGCGGCGCGCATGTCGATCGACGCGGCCTCGGCCGAGGCGCGATCTTCGAACCAGCCGAACACGCTCGGGCCGGCGCCGGAAATGCTGGCACCGAAGGCGCCATGGTCGAGCGCGGCCTGCTTCACGGCAGCGAAACCGGGAATCAGTGGCGCACGACGTGGTTCCACCAGCACATCGGAGAGTCCTTCGCGAACCAGCGCCGCTTCTCCGCGATAGCAGCCCGCCAGCACCAGCGCGAGATTGGCACTCTGCGCCACGAACTCGCTCAGCGCGTAATGGCCGGCCAGTGCAGCACGGGCACGGCGGGTTTCCAGCACCACGTGCGGATGGACCAGCGCGCAATGCCACTCGCCCGGCACCGGAATGCGCACGAGGCGCTTGTCAGTGGCGAGCACGAGGCCACCGAGCAACATCGGTCCGAGGTTATCGCCATGACGACTACCGCTGGCAACCACCTCGCCGTCCAACGCAAACGGATACAAAGCCTCGCGTGACAGCGGCTCGTCCAGCAGCGCATTGGCGGCAACGACAGCCGCGACGCAGGACGCCGCCGATCCGCCCATGCCCGAGCCCAGCGCGATGCCCTTGTGCAGCACCAGCTCGAAGCCGAACGGCAGTTGCAGCCCATGCATCATCGACAGCAACGAGGCGCCGGCGGTGTTGTCCGCGGCAGCCATCGGCAGGTCCGTGATCACGCCATCGATCGAGGCAATGCGCACTTCCCGCTCGGGGATGCGACGCACTTCGGCACGATCGCCTGCGCCTGCGACGCAGTGTCCAAGGATGTCGAACCCGATGCCGACATTGCCGACACTGGCGTAGGCCTCGGCCACGGCGACATCCGCACGGACCAGGGGCGAGGATTCTTCTTTCAGCATGCGCACCGTTTTACTCCCATGGCACCGGCCACGCGCAGCAGATCCGTGAAGACCGCCGCCGCCGTGACCTCGGGACCGGCACCCGGCCCCTGGACGACCAGGGCATTGTCGCAGTAACGGCGCGTGGCGAAACGCACCACGTTATCGGTGAGGCGCGAGTGCGCGAAAGCGTGGTCGGCACCGATCACCTGCACGCCTACCGAGGCGTTCCGCCCATCGAGACGGGCCACGTGGCGGAGCACGCCGCCCGCGGCGCGGGCATCGGCAAGCAGGGCGGCCATCGGCGCATCCATGGCGTCGAGATTCGCCATGAAGCCCTCGCGGCTGCCGTCGGCCAGCTCGGCGGGGATCAGGCTGCGTACGTTCACGTCGTCCAGGGACAGGCCGACGCCGGCTTCCCGGGCGAGAATCACCAGCTTCCGGGCCACGTCCATGCCGGAAAGGTCGTCACGCGGATCGGGCTCCGTATAGCCCATGGCATGCGCCTCGCGGACCAGCGCCGAGAACGGTACCGAGCCATCGAAGCGATTGAACAGCCAGGCCAGGGTACCGGAGAGCATGCCTTCCACGGCGAGCAGCTCATCGCCCGTGTCGATCAGGTCGCGCAGGGTCTGCACCACCGGCAAGCCCGCACCCACCGTGCCTTCGTAGTGCAGGCGGGCGCCGCTGGCGTCGGAGGCACGGGCGATTTTGTGCCAGCGATCCAGCGGCCCGCTGGCGGCGCGCTTGTTCGGGGTGACGATGTGGATGCCGGCGGCGAGCCAGCCGGCGTAATGGTTGGCCACGAGGTCGCTGGCGGTGCAGTCGGCCAGTACGGCCACTTCGCCTTCGCGGCCGGCCACGTACGCGGCGAACTCGTCGAGCTCGGCCGGACGCCAGATCTGGGCGCCGTGCTGGCGACCGTTGAGGGCGTCGTCGTCGCAATCCAGCCACATATGCCGGCTGTCGCTCACCGCCCGCAGGCTGAGCTGCAGGTTGCACTCGCGCAGCAGACGGGGTGCGGCCAGGCGCATCTGGGCCAGGAAGGCGCTGCCGACCTTGCCGGGTCCGACGACACCGACATTGACCACAAGGGGAGCGACGGCCACGCGCAGAGGCGCAACACGTAAGGGAGAACGGGGTAACTCGACAGCGATGGACACGATGAAAGCCTCCGGTGAGAGGCCCTTCGTCACATCAGGTTTGGGATCTTGGCTGGGAGTTCCGGCGCCGATCCCGTCCTGCGGGAGGTCGGGGCCGGCAGCGACAAGAAACTAGGCGCGCGCGAACTCCGATCCTCCGACCAGGGTAGTGGTCGTTGTCGTTGTAGTCGCGGTGGTGGACACGGACGCAAGCGCGCCGGCCGGGAGGGCCGGGGTGAAACGCAGCGCTGGCGTGTTGGGATGCATGGGCCCGACGTTATGCCCGCGTGTAGGGGACTGTCAAGCGGGTCGGGGCCGGCCGGATGGCCTATGTGGATTTTGGCGGAGGTGCCGACAGGTGCGAACTGTGGGAGCCGCTTCAGCGGCGATGGGGATTGCGGCAGCGCCCATCGCCGCTGAAGCGGCTCCCACAAACAAGATCAGCGTTTTGAAAGGTCTAGCGCGTAGACGGCGGTGCCGTCGCCGTTGTCGCGGAGTTGTTTGATGGCGAGGTGCTGGGCCTTGGCGATGTCTTCCTTGCCGGCCGCCGCGGTGAACGTGAGCGTGCCCTTGGTCTTCACCGGGACGAAGCTCCACGAACGCTTGTCGACATCTTTCGCGGTGATGGTCTTCTTCGTTTCCACCCACTTGATCACGACTTCGCGATTGCCGTCCGGCGCGTTCAGGACGACGGAATCGCCATTCATGCCCGGGAAGCCGCCGCCACCGTTTGCGCGATAGCTGTTGGTCACCACGATGAAGGGCTGGCCATCGTCGACCGGCTTACCCTTGTAGCGGAGGTTGCCGATGCGCTGGCCTTCTGGCTTGGTGACGTCGATGGTGTAGGTGATGCCACCCTGCATCTGGTCGAAGTTGTACGCCACGAACTTGCCGGTCAGTGCCTGTTCCCCCTCCTTCGAGGGATCGATCTGGTTGAAGCGTCGGGCCGACTCTTCCAGCCACGCCTTCACCCCGGCGCCATCGATCTTCACTGCGGCGAGCGTGTTCGGATAGAAGTACAGATCCGCCGCATTGCGGATGGTCAGGGGACCCTTCGACACATCGGTGTAATCGTCCGGGCCGCCGAAGCCTGTACGGAACGCGGAGGCGGCGGAGATCAGCGGGACGTCCTTCCATTCCGGGTGCGTACGGCTGAGCTCGTCACGCGCGTAGTCGGCTTGCGCGGCATTGACCACGGCAAGCGCGCTCATGTTGCCTTCGTCCGCGAAGTAGCTGGTGAGGTCGTGGTCTGTCGCGCCAATGGGCGTGTTGACGTAGGCGATCGCGGCTTCGTGTGCGTCCTTCACGATCGGCTCGATAGTCGGGTCGACGGCGACACACTCGTTCTTCTTCGGGCAGATCGGGCGGACCTGACTGTGGCTCTTGTCCTTCTCCACCACCCAGCGATCACCCTCGCGCTTCAACGTCATGTTGATCACGCCCAGATCCTTGCCGAAGAAGCCGCCCATCACGGCGGGCACGCCGCGCACGATGCCGCGCTTCGCGTCCACGTCCTTCATGTCCATGTAGCGCGGCCCCGGGAACTCGGTGTGCGAGTGACCCAGAAGCAGCGCGTCGATGCCCGGCACGCCGGCAAGGTACCAGCCGCCGTTCTCCATCTGCGGCGTGTACGGCGCGGTGTTGAGGCCCCCGTGCAGGATCGCGACCACCAGGTCGGGCTTTTGCGCGAGCACTTCCGGCATGTATTTGTTCGCGGCTTCGACGACGCCGTCGACGGTGACCTTGCCCTGCAGGTTGCGCTTGTCCCAGTCGAGAATCGGCGGCGGCGTGAAACCGATGATGCCGATCTTCAGCGTCGTCGGCACCACCTTGCCCATCGTGGTGGTGACGTTGACTGTCTTGGTCACGATGGTCCACGGCTTGAAGATGGGCTTGCCATCGCGCGTGCTGTAAACGTTGGACAGCACCAGCGGGAATTTCGGTCCCGCACACTGCTGGGCCTTCACACCGTCCACGTTCATCGACGTGTTGGTGACCTGGGCGAGGAAGGGCAGGCCGTAGTTGAACTCGTGGTTGCCGGCGGTACCGCCGTCGTAGCCGATCGCGTCCATCGCGGCGTAGATGCCCAGCTCGGTATCGCAGCCCACCGGCTTGACCATGGCCTGGTAGTCGGCGAGTACGGACCCCTGGATGGTGTCGCCGCTGTCGAACAGCACCGTATTCGGGAACTCCTTGCGAGCCTGGCGGATCAGCGTGGCAACGCGCTCGTAGCCGAAGCTCGGATCGTCCTTCTGCTTGTAGTAGTCGTACGAAAGAATGTTCGAGTGGACGTCGGTCGTCTCGAGGATAGCCAGGTCCAGCGTCGCGCCATCGGTGATAGCGGCGGGGTGGGCCGTCTTGTCTTTCGGCGCGCCGGCGCAGGAGGCGAGCAGTGCGGCCGAAAGCGTGGCCATCGCGAGATGCTTGAGCATGGGGGTATCCGGTGGGACGTAGGGTATCGGGGCGGAAAACTAGCAGAAAGCGCCGCAGCGGCATAACGGCCGTGCTCCTGTAGGAGCCGATTCATCGGCGATCCCACGAAGCGGGCCAGGATGCAGCAAGCACCCATCGCCGATGAATCGGTTCCCACAGAAGCCCTTTTCAGGGCAGGTGTTCGGCCTTGGCCTGGTCGAAATAGGTGTAGGTTCTGCCGTTGTCGGTGAGCTGCTTGGTCTTGAGGACGAAGCGGTAGCCCGTGCGGTTCATTGAAGAGCCGTCCACGCGGCGCACGTCCAGGCCCGTGGCGGTGTCGGTCGTCACATCCGCCGACGTCACGGCGAGGCCGTCGCCGCTGCGGCCTTCGATGGCCTCACGGAGCACACGCCCGTCCGGTTTGCCCAGATCCAGCTTGAGTACGGCGGCCAGCGTGGGCGCAAGGTCCACGTTGCCGCTCGGCAACTCGCTGCGCGTGTTCTTGCGGAAGTCGGGGCCGCTGACCAGCAGGAGGTTATGCACGTCGACCGGGCTGAAGCTGCCGTGCATGCCGCGCTCGTTCGACATGCTGGTGTACACGGTGCCCTTGAATCCCTGCACGGTCGCTTCCGCATCGAAGTCGTAGCTGGCCACAATGTCCGGCGCGCGCTTGTTCGCCAGGTGCACGCTGCCGAGGGGCAGGGTGCCGGGAATCTTGCCATAGCGCGCATCGACGAAGATGGCGCCGAAAGCCTCCTGGCTCTGCAGGAAGCGCACGGCCTTGAGCACCTGCGCGCGATCGTGCTCAGGCTGGTAGAGGTACTCGCTGCCTCCGTTGGGCGCGATGACGAAGGCCTGCTTCGGCAGTTCGGCGGGCACCTTATAGGCGGGTGTCGTGTACGGACCTGGCTTGCCACAGAGCTTGCCGTCGTCGTCGAAGCGCGTCGGACGTAACGGCTTGCCGTCGGCTTCGATGCCGGACATGACGGGCACATAGAGGCAGCCGTAGCCGTCGAAGGCGGTGAATCCGGCTCGGGTCATGTCGTCGGCCAGGCGGATGGCTCCGGATACGGAGTAGCCCCACTCGCCATCGGGCTTGCCGACCCGCCCGTCCGCAATCGTGCGCAGCGGAAACAGGTCGCGCGGCGCGGAGACGTTGCTGTGGGCATGGTCTGAAACGATGACCAGGTCGGTATCCGCCTCCATGCCCAACTCCTTCAGCCGTGCCTGCAACTTGCCCAGCAGCTCGTCTTGCGCGCGCAGGGCCAGATGAAAGTTGGGCGAGCCCACGCCATAGAGGTGCTCGGTGGAGTCGGGATTGCGGAGCCAGACGAAGCTCACATCAGGCTTCTCAACCGGAAGGATGTACGTCAGGAAGGCGTTCATCAGGTAGGCGTTGGCTGCCGCTGGCGGGGCGCCGGCGGCGTCGGATGCGTCCGAGCTCACACCATCCTTCAGGGTGACCAGCGATAGCTGGGCGGTCGGCGCGCCGTTGTCCGGCTCCAGTTGGAAGCGGTCCGCGTCGTAGGCGTGAACCGTGTTCGCCGGCAACGGCAGGCCCGCCTTGGTCAGGCGCCTGGCGAAGTCCAGCGGCAGCGCCACGTTCTCGTCGAGGATGACGCCGCCCTCGTGGATGTCCTGCATGAAGGCCGGTCCCGATTTACCGACCACCGCGGTCTTGAGCCCGGCCTTGCGTGCGCGGTCGAGCAGGGTGGGCGCCTCCAGGAGATCGTGGTGCCAGTGGTCGTCGAGGGCACGAAGGACGGCGTAGTCCTCGGTGTAGATCGGCGCGTTGTAGTCGCTTGGCGCGCCCTTGGCGTCGAATCCCGTGGCGCCGGGCGCCCAGAAGCGGTTGCCAAAGAAGCCGATGGTTCCGGGGAACGACCCGGTGGCGAAGCTCGACGCGTTGATCATGGTGAAGGTGGGGTACGTCGCGTGGTTGTCCGCGAAGAAGGTGCCCTGTTTCGCCAACGCCGCCAGGTTGGGCGTGTCGTCCTCGCTGATCGCGTCCGGCCGCATGCCATCCCAGACGAAGACGATGACCCGGTGCGCGTGGGCATCCACGGTCACCGCTGCAAGGAGGAGGGTGGCCAGGGCAGCAAGTCGACGCATGACGGGTTTCCGTGAGGATAAAAGGTGAGCATGTTGAGGCCCGCGTGTTTCAGTTCGGGGACGAGGTGCCGGTAGTGCGATAGGCGTCACCCCTTCGCAAGAATCACATCCCATCGTAAGAAAACATACATATCGAGTCTGCACGCTTGTCGGCTTCCCCCACGACGAGCTCCCTGTCGATGACGCTTTCCCGTCGCACCCTGTTTCTCGCCCTTGTTGCCGCCATGTCCGTCCAGGCCCGCGCCGGGGACGTGCCGCCGCCCGCCACCGCCGATCAGGCACAGCAACTCGAAGGCGTCTCGGTCATCGGTCAGGGTGAGACCCGGCAGGTGCAGCGCATCACGCCCGCCGACCAGAAGGTGCTGCCGCCGGGTACCAGCCCACAGAAGATCCTGAACCGCCTGCCGGGCGTGTCCGTGCAGTCGAACGATGCCTTCGGCGCCAATGAGGAATCGCAGACGATCACCCTGCGTGGGTTCAACGCCACCCGCCTCGGTTACACGCTGGACGGCCTGCCGCTGGGCGATAACGCCTACGGCAACTACAACGGCCTGAACATCTCGCGTGCACTGATCGCGGAGAACATGGCGACCGTCGAGCTGTCCGAAGGCATTGGTGCTCTCGGCACCGCATCCACCAGTAACCTCGGCGGCGCGATCCAGTACTTCTCGTCCGATCCGGCCAAGACCTTCGGCGGGAAGGTTGCACAGACCTTCGGTAGCGACCATAACCGCCGCAGTTACGCGCGCATCGATACCGGCGATTACAAGGGCTTCTCGATGTACCTGTCCGGTGCGCACACCGACGCGGACATGTGGGCCAACCCGAACTCGCCGACCAACACCAAGCAGTTCAACGGCAAGGCGGTCTATGAGTTCGGCGAGGGCAATCGCATCACCGGTTTCGCCGATACGTCGCGCACCAGTCAGGCCGACTATGCGTACCTGTCCAAGAGCGGCCTGAAGCGTGGGCTCGGGTGGGACTGGAACCTTTACGCACCGGACTGGAAGCGTGCGCTCGCCGCCGCCTACTGCTCGCCCACGTACACCAAGGGCGGCGTGAGCGATCCGCGTTGCGGCTTCTCCGGCGGCGTCGATAACATCGACGACGCGTACTACCAGAGCCGCGCCTTGCGTAGCGACGACCTCTACTACCTCGCCGGTGACTTTACGGTTGCCGATGGCGCCACGCTGCACACCCAGGTCTACCACCACGAAGACGCCGGCCAGGGCCATTGGTGGTCGCCGGGCCAGAAATCGTATCCGGGCACGGCGCAGGAGCTGCCGATCTCGATCCGCAGCACCAACTACACGATCAATCGTAACGGCGCGATCGCTTCGCTGGCGTGGGATCTGGGCGGCCACCATGTCGAAGGCGGCATCTGGTACGAGAAGAACGATCATCACGTCGAACGCAACTTCTATTACATCGACGGTCCGGTGAGCGATGACCGTTACCTGTCCGATCCGGATCGTCGTCTGTTCGCCCAGGACTACACGATCACGACGAAACAGGCCTATCTGCAGGACAGCTTCAAGGCGCTCGACGATCGCCTCAGTGTCGACTTCGGTGTGAAGAGCCCGCATACCACGATGACCGCGCGCGAGCTGCCGGGTGTGGAGAGTCCGTATGCGAACGGCACGCTGAAGGCGGAGAAATCCTTCCTGCCGCAGGCGGGTCTCGCCTACCAGCTGGCACCCGGCCAGGAAGTGTTCCTGTCCTATGCGAAGAACATCGCCGCCTTCCAGGGTGGTGGCGCCGGCGGCCCGCTCTCCGTGTCGCAGGCTGCGTTCGACGGCACCAGGTCCAGCCTGAAGCCGGAACAGTCGCGTAGCATCGATGGCGGCTTCCGCAGCGTCGGCGCATGGTACGAGGCATCCGTGGCGCTGTACGACGTGAAGTTCGACAATCGTCTGCTGTCGCTCAATCCGTGCCCGAGCATCGAGCAAGGCACGCGCCCGGAATGCAACACGGCCTTCGTCAATGTCGGCTCGGTCAGCAGTCGTGGTGCGGAGTTCACCTTCATCTGGAAGCCGATCCGTGGGTTCGAGTGGTACAACTCGGCTTCGTTCAACCGTTCCAGGTATGACGACAACTATGTCGCCAGCGGCCAGGTCGTGCCGGTGAAGGGCAAGACCACCGTCGATACGCCCAAGCGCATGCTCGCGAGCGAGATCAGCTATACCTACGGTCCTTGGTCGGCCAGCCTGCAGGGCAAGTACACGGGTAAGCGTTACTACACCTATACGAACGACCAGAGCGTGGCGGGTGCCACCGCCTTCGACTTCGGTGCAAGCTATAACTTCGGTCCCATCGCCAGCCTCAAGGCACTCACCCTGGCCCTGAACATCACCAATCTTACCGACCACCGCTACGCGACCAACCTGACCGCCTTCGCGGCGACGGATCCGAACGGCCGCGCGCTCGCGTTCCACGCCAGCGCGCCGCGGCAGAGCTTCGTCACCCTCACGGCGGATTTCTGATGAAGGTTCTTGGCCGCTCTTCATATGCGCGCTCCTCGTATGTCTTATCCTCGTGCGCTCTCGCCCTGGCGCTCGGAGCGCTCTCGATGCCCTCGCATGCCGCAACCGCACCGGCGAAGCCCCTTGCCGCGAAGGTCCTCGTTATCGGGCATCGCGGCGCGAGCGCGCTTCGGCCGGAGCACACGCTCGCCTCCTACGCCGTCGCCATCGAAGACGGCGCCGATTTCGTCGAGCCCGACCTGGTGTCGACCAAGGATGGGGTGCTGGTCATCCGCCACGAAAACGACATCGGCGGCACGACCGATGTCGCCGCTCATCCGGAATTCGCCGGCCGTCGCACGACGAAGACGGTCGACGGCGTGCAGATCACCGGCTGGTTCACCGAGGACTTCACGCTCGCGGAGTTGAAGACGCTTCGCGCCCGCGAACGTCTCGCCGATATCCGTAAGGCCAATACCGCGTTCGACGGCCAGTTCAGCGTGCCGACCTTCGACGAAATGATCGAGTTCGTCGCGGCCGAGTCGTCGGCGCGCGGGCGCGTCATCGGGATCATTCCCGAGATCAAGCACTCCACATATTTCCGCGGCGTTGGCCTGCCGATGGAAGACCGGGTGCTGGCCACCCTCGCATCCCACGCTTACACGCGTTCCGCGCCGGTCGAGATCCAGTCCTTCGAGATCGGCAACCTCAAGTACCTGCACGGGAAGCTAGGTAAAGCGCACCCGAATATCCGCCTCCTCCAGCTGATGGACGCCGCGGCGGAGCATCCCGCCGACGATGCAGGCACGACGTACGGCGAGATGATGACGCCGGCTGGCCTCAAGGCGGTCGCCGTCTATGCCGACGCCATCGGCCCATCGACACGCAGCATCATCCCGTTGGGTAAAGACGGTCGGCTGGCCCCGGTGGCACCGTTGGTCCATGACGCGCATGCCGTGGGCCTTGAGGTCCACCCGTACACGTTCCGGCCTGAGAACCACTTCCTCGCTGCGGATTTTCGCAATGATGCGGGGGACACTGCCCGGAACGAGGCGGGGTCGGTAGCGGAGATTCGCGCCTACCTGGCGGCGGGGATCGATGCGTTCTTCACCGATGACCCGGCGTTGGGGCGTAGGGCGCTGGATCAGCGCTGAGGCGGCTGGTTTCGCCGATGAATCGGCTCCCACATGAGGCTGCGGCATCCCACCGCGGCCTGCCGCAGGTATGATCCCCGGTCAGCCAGTCCCAGGGATCCCCCGATGTCGTTAGCCAAGTTCCTCCGCCACAAGTCCGTCGAGCAGTTGCAGGCCGAGGTTGGTCAGCGCAAGGACTTCCGGCGGGTGCTGGGTCTGTGGCAGCTCACGGCCATCGGCATCGGCGGCATCATCGGCGTGGGCATTTTCGTGCTCGCTGGCCAGCAGGCGGCGCTCAATGCCGGCCCGGCGGTCGCCCTCAGTTTCATCATCGCGGGTCTGGGCAGTGCCTGCGCAGCACTCTGCTACGCCGAGTTCGCCGGCCTGATCCCGGTCACCGGCAGTGCCTACACCTACGGTTACGCCGTACTCGGCGAAGGCGCCGCCTGGATCATCGGTTGGGATCTGCTCCTCGAATACGCGCTGGTGGTCGCCGTCGTCGCCATTGGCTGGTCCGGATACGTGCAGGTGCTGCTGTCGTCGGCGGGTGTGCACCTGCCCGAGTGGGCGCAGAAGAGCATGAGCGCCGACACCATGGCGTATTACTGGCAGCATGCCGTCGCGCCGCTTGGCGTGAGCTTCGCCCATCCGGTCGCCGCACCCACCGATGGACACCGCTTCAACATCATCGCCGCTGCCATCTCGGTATTCGTCGCCATTCTACTTTCGGTGAAAACGGAGTGGGGCGCGCGCCTCAACACGGTGATCGTCGGCATCAAGGTGATCGGCGTGGCGCTGGTGATCGGTGTCGGCGCGTTCTACATCAATACGGCGAACTGGCACCCGTTCATTCCCGAGCGCGTGTTCGACGATAAGGGCATGGGCCACTTCGGCTGGCAGGGCGTGCTGACTGGCGCGAGCGTCGTGTTCTTCGCCGTGTTCGGCTACGACACGCTGACCACCGCGGCCGAGGAAGCCAAGGATCCGCAGCGCGATCTTCCGCGTGCGGTGCTGCTGTCGCTGGCTGTGGCGATGGTTCTCTATATCGCGGTATCCCTGGTGCTCACGGGCATCGTGCCCTATGGCACGCTCAATGGTGAAGCATCGGTGTCCGATGCCTTCAATGCCATCGGCCTGCCGTGGCTGAGCAACGTCATCGCCGTGGCGGCGGTTATCGGCGTCATCAGCGTGTTGTTCGCTTTCATGTTGGGTGCGGCGCGCATCTGGTTCGCGCTGTCGCGCGATGGCTTGTTGCCGGCATGGTTCGCCCGTGTCCACCCGCGATTCGGCACGCCCGCTCGCCCGACGATGATTCTCGGCATCTTTACCGCCGCGGTCGCCGGCCTGCTGCCCATCGGTGAAGTGGCCGAACTGGTCAATATCGGCACGCTCAGCGCTTTCATCCTGATTTGCGCCTCGGTGCTCGTGCTGCGCGTGCGCAAGCCTGACCTGGAGCGGAAGTTCAAGACGCCGGCGGTGTGGTTTGTCGCCCCGCTGGGCATCCTGTTCTCGCTGGCGCTGATCTGGGGCCTGCCATGGATCACATTCGAGCGCTTTGCAATATGGATGGCGATCGGTTTGATCGTTTACTTCACCTATGGCGTGAAGCACAGCAAGCTCAATCGCGACTGAGATGCCCTCCGGTCATTCGACCATGTAATGCGGTGTGTCCGGCGGGTCCGGACGCACCGGCACGGTCCACTCGTTGGCCATATAGGAACGCATGCGCCGTTCGTTCGCCGCCGAATAGCGGTAGCAGTTGGCGCGCAGCAGACTGGTGGTTGACTTGAGGTTCGTTTCGCACGGCCAGCCTGACGACCAGCGTACTTCGGCGTCTTCGTGGCTGGCAGTCAGCGTGTGGCCGTACTCATGGGCAACGATGGTGTAACGGCCCTTGAGTGAAGCCATGGCGTGGTCGCCGCCAAGCCACGCAAGTCCGGATACGCCCGGCGCAACCTGGTTGCCCGTCAGCAGCATGAACTTGTATTCGAACTCGCCGCGAACGTGGGGGAGCCTTTCGCGACGTGCATAGCTGTCCACGGCCGTCGTCCAGTCCTTGAGCGATGAAGCCTGTCCATAAGCGATATCGGTCAGTCCGTCGACTTGCTGGCTGTAGATTGCCCACAAGCGCCTGGTCGGCAGGATTCTCTTCATGTCGGCGATCCACCAGGCGACATACTTCGCGTGGATGTGTTCCCGTGTCATGTCGAGCGTGTCGTCGTGAAGGAAAAGCCAGAAGACCAGGACGGGCGAAGATGCTGCCCGAGGCCGACTTGCAGCCGTGGTGCCGTTCCGTGCATCTCGTGGCACCGCCCGTCGTTGTCTTGATGCGCGGTGCGCTGCAGATTCGTCGTTGCCACGAGGCGCATCGGGGCGGCCCTGATGGCTGCCTTCCGCGTCGCGGTCGAAAGTCGTGACTTCCATGTCGCCGGAACGAGGCACGCTGATATCCAAGTGACCGCCGGAACGGGTTAGCATGGCTTGCTCGCCCTGCCACGTCACCCGATACATGGCCCCCGGCACGTCCCCTGAAACGTCGGGGAAGTGAAGTTCAACATCGAGTAGCGACTCGATGACCAGGGCGCCGCCGCCTTTGCCGTCGGAAAGCACGATGGTCTGGGGTAGTTCGCGAGCGATCGCCTCGTCGAAACGGTCGACGGCGTTGGTCGAACGAGCATGGGACGTGCTGGCAAGGAGGGGGCCGAGCGCAGAAAAGACCAGTGCGTGAAGAGCGGGGCGCAGCGGTGGTGGGCGGCGGGGCGCAGCCATGGAAGTCCTTTTCGTGGGGCGGCGCGGACGATAACGTGGTCGAGGTCGTTCATGGTGGCTCGCGGCCCACCCACGGCAGACCCCTACGGCAATGGGGGGCATTCGGGAAAGTGGTCTCGATGAGGACGCTGCCTTACGGTCGGCCCATTGAATCGAGCGTGGTAACGACCTACCTTCGAAAGGTCACGGCCCGAAGGAAAGGCAGCATGTCAGATCTCTCCGCGTTCCCGATCACCTCGCGCTGGCCCGCCGCGCATCCTGATCGCATCCAGCTGTATTCGCTACCGACCCCCAACGGGGTAAAGACCTCGATCCTGCTCGAGGAGCTCGGGTTGCCGTACGAGGTACACCTCGTCGACATCATGAAGAACGAGAACAAGACGCCGGAGTTCGAGTCGCTCAATCCGAACGGCAAGATTCCGGCGATGATCGATCCGAACGGTCCGGACGGTAAGCCGATCGGCCTGTTCGAATCCGGCGCGATCCTGCTCTACCTCGCCGAGAAGACGGGGAAGTTCATTCCCGCCGATGCGGCGAAGCGCTGGGAAACCATCCAGTGGGTATTCTTCCAGATGGCCGCGATCGGACCGATGTTCGGCCAGGTGGGTTTCTTCCACAAATTCGCTGGCCGTGAGTTCGAGGACAAGCGCCCGCTGCAGCGGTATGTCGATGAGGCCAAACGCTTGCTGGGCGTGCTGGATCGTCGCCTCGAGGGTCGCGACTGGATCGTTGGCGACGAATACACCATTGCGGACATCGCCACGCTGGGTTGGGTGAACAACCTGGTGACGTTCTATGGCGCGCGTGAGCTGGTCGGTTTCGATGACTTCCAGAACGTCATTGCATGGCTAGAGCGCGGCACATCGCGGCCGGGTGTGGAGCGCGGACTTAAGATTCCTTCACGCACCTGAGCGATCGAAAGGAGAAGAAAACGGCCGCGAAAGCGGCCGTTTTCGATGGTGTATGACGAGGTTCGTTCAGAAGCGGAATTCCGCCGACGCACCCCAGACGCCAACGTTCACCGTGCGCTTGTCATTGGTGATGTCCTGCGCCTTCAGCGAGTAGTTGTCATAATTGAATGACACGCCGAAGTTCTGGGCAAAGTCGTAACCGAAACCAATGCCGGCGTAAATGCCGTTGTCGTTTGACGAGTTACGGGACTTCGAAACGGAGGAGGGTGTGGTCCCGTCCACATACCAAGTGTCACGGATGTCGTAGGTGGTATGGGAGTGAGCCAGGCCCAGACGCGCGTTAATCGTCCAGTTGTGCGGAAGCACCCACTTCCCGTTTCCGCCGAGGAGCACGGCCTTGCCCTTCAACTCATACTTCCGCTCACCCAGAACAATCGTCGGGCCGAGGTAACGCTCGTTATATCTGGACGAGATGTTGCCGAGGTCTACATAGCCGGCCTCAACACCGACGTAGAACGGACGATCCACTGCCCAGCGGTATCCCACGACGGCGCCGAAGGCGGTGTCGTTCTTGTCCTGGAACCTGGCGTGGCTGATGTCGTATTGGGCGTTACCGCCGTTGATGCCGACGAAGGCGCCTTCATTGGAAGCACGTACGCCAAACGAAGCGAAAGTAAGCGCGGCGGCAGCGGCCGCCGTCAGAAGAAGCTTTTCCATGAAGATCCCTGGGTTCCTGGTAGTGCGCACCGGCCCCTTCGCCGGGCGGCCCCTTTTCGTGGCAGCGCGATAGTAGTCCCAAAAAAACGGCCGCGAAAGCGGCCGTTCTTCATGACACGTTCTGCGAACGATCAGAAACGGAATTCTGCCGCAGCACCCCAGACGCCAACATTCACCGTACGCTTGTCATCGGTGATGCCCTGCGCCTTCAGTGAATAGTTGTCGTAGTTCACCGTGACGCCGAAGTTCTTCGTGAAGTCATAACCGAAGCCGATGCCGGCGTAGATGCCGTTGTCGTTCGACGAATCGTGAAACTTCTGGCTGGAGACGCTATCGTTATTGAAGGATGCATTGGCCTTCACGTCGTAAGACGTGTGCGAATGTGCCACACCAAGACGTGCGGTGATCGTCCAGTGGTGCGGAAGCTCCCACTTGCCGTTGGCGCCAATGAGCAAAGCGCGACCCTTGAGCTCGTCTTTCTCGTTGTACGAGAGGACGCTTCCGGCGTACATCTGCGACTGGTTGTAGTGACTGGTGATCTTGCCCAGGTCAACGTAACCGGCTTCAACGCCGAAATAGAACGGACGATCTACGGCCCAGCGATAACCCACGACGGCGCCGAAAGCGGTATCGCTCTTGTCGTGGAAGTCGGTGTTGTCGATGTCGTAGTTGGTACGACCGCCGTTGATGCCGATGAAAGTGCCTTCGCTGGAAGCGTGGGCACCGAACGAGGCAAACGAAAATGCGGCAGCAGCGGCTGCCGTGAGAAGAAGCTTTTCCATGAGGATCCCTGTGTTCCTGATTGTGCGCACCGGCCCCTTCGCCGGGCGGCCCCTTGACTGGCCGCGCGATATTACGATCTTTTAACTTATTGCGCCAAGCACTTTTTGCTGATTATTGAGGCGCAAGTTCTTGCGATTTGCGTGCGCCGCACTTTCGGCGACACGCGACCGAAACGCCCGGTTGCCATGAGGCGTCGGCACCGCCCGTGACCTCTGGCATAGGGCTACGTCAGTCCCCGGCGTTTAGCATCGAAGGCTTGCGCGAACCGCAGGGGCTCGCGCTGACCCGCTCGCATGGATGGCCGGGCAACCCACACGCTCCACGGGAGAATTCAGTGAAATCCACCCTTCTTGCCTCCGCGCTGCTGGCGGCACTCGCCGGCGTTGGCGCGACGGCCGTCCGCGCGGATGATGTCCCCGCTCCGCAGGACACCGCTTATAACGGCACGCTCAAGCTCGCCGTCGACGCGACCGACCTCGACCACCGTGTTCTCCGCGTTCGCGAGACCATTCCTGCACAGGCGGGTCCGCTGACCCTGCTGTTCCCGCAGTGGATCCCGGGCCACCATTCGCCGACCGGTCCGATCGATCAGTTCGCCGGCCTCGTCGTGACCTCGGGTGGCAAGCGCATCGAGTGGAAGCGTGACGAATTCAACGTCTATGCGTTCCACGTGGACGTGCCGGCCGGTGCTTCCTCCGTCGACGTCGAATTCCAGACGCTGACCCCGCAGGACACCCGCCAGGGCCGCATCGTCATGACGCCCGACATCGTCAATGTCGAGTGGAACCAGGTGTCGCTGTATCCGGCGGGCTATCGTGCCGACCGCGTCCAGGTCGACGCGAGCGTGAAGCTCCCGGCGGGTTTCCAGTACGGCAGCGCGCTGGAAGAAGCGAGCAAGAGCGGCGACACGGTCAACTTCAAGACGATCAACTACGACGACCTCGTCGACTCGCCGATCTTCGCCGGCCGCTATTTCAAGCGCGTCGATCTCGATCCGAACGGCCGCTCGCCGGTGCATCTGAACATCGTGGCCGACAACGCCAAGTCGCTCGAGATCAAGCCGGAAGCCCTGGAGATCCATCGCAAGCTCGTCCAGCAGATGGACAAGCTCTACGGTGCCCGCCATTACAACCACTACGACTTCCTTCTCGCACTGACCGACAAGCTCGGCGGCATCGGCCTGGAACACCATCGTTCTTCGGAGAACAGCGCCGCGCCGGGCTACTTCACCGAGTGGGACAAGAACTGGCTCGGCCGCGACCTGCTCGCCCACGAGTACAACCACTCCTGGGACGGCAAGTACCGTCGTGGCGCTGATCTGGCCACGCCAAGCTTCAATGTACCGATGGGCAATAGCCTGCTGTGGGTCTACGAAGGCCAGACGCAGTTCTGGGGCAACGTCGTCGCCGCACGCTCCGGCCTGGTGACGCAGGACCAGGCGCGCGACCTGCTCGCTTTTGTTGCCGCGACCTATGACAAGGGCCGTCCCGGCCTGTCCTGGCGCACCATCGAAGACACCACCAACGATCCGACCATCGCCCAGCGTCGCCCGCTCTCGTATCGCAACTACCAGATGAGCGAAGACTATTACCAGGGCGGCCAGATGATCTGGCTGGATGTCGACACCAAGCTGCGCGAACTGTCCAAGAACAAGCGCACCCTGGACGATTTCGCCAAGGCCTTCTTCGGCATGAAGGACGGCGACTGGAAGGTCAACCCGTACACCTTCGAAGAAGTGGTCTCGACCCTCAACGGCATCGCGCCGTATGACTGGGCGACCTACCTGCGCGACCGCGTGGACGGCCACAAGGGTGACATCGAAGGCATCGAGCGCGGTGGCTGGAAGCTGGTCTACAACGACAAGCCTTCCGACGCCATCAAGGCGTTCGAAGCCCGTCGCATGATGACCGACCTGACCTACTCGGCCGGCTTCGCCGTGTCGAACAAGGGCGACATCTCCGACGTGCGCTGGGACGGCCCCGCCTTCAATGCCGGCCTCTCGCCGGGCATGCATATCGTCGCGGTGAACGACAAGGAGTTCTCCGGCGATGTGCTGAAGGACGCCGTGACCGATGCGAAGACGGGCAAGGCCCCGATCCAGCTGCTGGTCAAGAACTTCGACACGTACAAGACGATCAGCGTCGACTACCACGGCGGCCTGATGTATCCGCATCTGGAACGCGACAAGAGCAAGCCCGACTGGCTGGGCGAGCTGTACAAAGCAAAATGAGACATGAAGGGCGCCGCAAGGCGCCCTTCTTCGTTGTGGACGAACCGCTTCGACGGCCATGCTCTCGTAGGAGCCGATTCATCGGCGATCCCTACGGAGCGATACCTTCAGGTCCCTTCGCGAGCACCATCGCCGATGAATCGGCTCCTACAGAAACGGTCCCGGCAGGAATGGTCTCCGCCGAACTGGACACCACGGTGCGCTTCAAGGCCTTCAACCCGAACAACGGTCGTATGAATGCCACCCGCCGGATCACGAATTCGTGCAGCGCATAGCACCCGGCAATCGTCCCGCCCAGCACCAGCGCCGGTTCGAGCCCCGGCCCCAGTGACATCGGCTTCAGCCAGAACACCAGCAGGATGATCAGGCTCTGGTGCAGCATGTACCAGGGATACACGGCCTCCGTGCAATACGGCAGCCAGCGGAACGGGCGGTCGAGGAGCACCTTGCCCCAACCGAGAATGGTCAGCAGCGCGGCCCAGAGATACAGGCTCTGCGAAGACTGCGACAGCGCGGTCCAGAACGCGTCTGGCACGCGGTGCATCCATGAATCGTCGGCGACCAGCTGGCCGGTCAGGCGCAGGCCGAGATAGAGCGTGATCGAGACCAGCGCTGTGATAAAGGTAGCCTTGCGCATCGCAGCCACCCGTATCCAGAAACCCTGCTCGCGGGCCAGCAGATAGCCGCCGAGGAAGATCGATCCGTACTTGGCGTGCTGGTACCAGTCGCCGACCAGGGCACCGGTCGTGGGAAACATCGGCGCGAGGTACAGGATGAAGAAGAGCAGCAGCGCCGTCGGCGCACCCACGAGGAACCATGCGGGCGCCCGGCAGAAGGCCGCGACAGCGTTCCGGACGCGGGCATGCCCGAGGAGTGGCATCAGGGCGGCAAGGCACAGCGTGTACGTCCACAGGTAAGGCAGATACCAGAGGTGGTTCCAGGTGATCCCGTACTGCCACCCGGTGAAGCTGTCCTTCGGCCATGGGTGCACGTTCCAATAGCTGGCCAGGAAATTCCAGAAGCCCGGCGTGAGGTGGCCGCTGGCGACCCCTTCGCAGTAGGGCTGGATCGGCACCACCACGAACATGCCGAAGATCAGCGGCAACAACAGCCGCCAGCTGCGCTCGCGGGCGAAGCGCAAAAGCCGGCCCTCTGGGGCGGCCAGGGCGATCGCGGCGCCCGAGATGAGGAACAGCAGGCACATCCGCCAGCGGTTCACGAAGATCATCGGCCACTGCAGCCATTCGGCCGTGTGTGCGCTTTTGATGTGGAAGTCCCAGTCGCCCACATAGGCCATGGCCGTGTGATAGAGGATGAGGAGGGCGAAGGCGAGGATGCGCAAGGCATCGATGTCGTGGCGGCGGGTGGTGCTCATGTCCGTGCGTCCTGTCGTGAAGGCAGGGCCAGAATCGGCTTCGGGCCGGGCCCGGCACCACCACGAGGGGCCGAACGGGAGGCTTTCGGGGACGAATGGCGGGGCAGGGGGGATGGATGTCTACCGACGGCCGCGACGACGTTATGATCCCGGCATGGAAGCCCACGTCCCAACCCCTCCAGGCAAGGAACTCGACCGCGCCCGCCGCCGCCGCCGGGTGCTGATGATCGCCTTCTGGGTGCTCGTCTTCGTCACGGCTGCCATCGGGAACACCATGACCGGCCGAATGGACGCCATGCGGTACGACATCCCGACGCCCACCTGGCAGATTGCCACCAACGAATTCAGCAGCATCGTCCTCGGCCTTCTGATGCTGCCCTTCCTGCTGAAGGCGTGTGATCGCTGGCCGCTGCACGCGGATACCTGGCGTCGCCGGTTGCCGCTGTACTTCCTTGGCAGCGTGGTCTACTCCGCCTGTCACGTGGTCGGCATGGACCTGATCCGGATGCTCGTCTACTCCGCGTCCGGTTCGACCTACGAGCCAGGCCCCTGGGTCAACCAGGCGATCTACGAGTACCTGAAGGACATTCGCACCTTCTTCCTGATCGTCGCCGTCGGTCACATGGTGGAATGGTTCGGTCGCCACATCCAGGGCGAGGCCAGCCTGCTCGACGTGCCTGACGAAGGTCAGCCGGTCGAGGCGATCGACCGTCCGGAGCGCTTTCTCGTGCGCAAGCTCGGTCGCGATTTCCTGGTCGCGACGGCGGATATCGAATGGGTACAGTCCGCAGGCAACTATGTGAACCTGCGCGTGCGCGGCCGGGACTATCCCCTGCGGAGCACCCTGGCGGCGCTTGAAACCCGGCTCGATCCGGCCGTATTCGTCAAGGCACACCGGAGCTACCTGGTCCACCTGGCCCAGGTCACCGCGATCGAGCCGCTGGACGCCGGCGACGCGCGCCTGCACATGGCCGACGGCACCGTGCTGCCCTGCAGTCGGCGCTACAGGGAAAGCCTGCGCGCCGCCGCGGCCGGTGCCGAACCCGCTCTGGCAAAGGCCTGACAGCCCAGGCTAGGCCGCTCCTAGCCATTCGGCTACAATGCCGCCTCTGCAATACGCGCTCGTAGCTCAGCCGGATAGAGTAGTGGCTTCCGAAGCCATTGGTCGGGGGTTCGAATCCCTCCGGGCGCACCATCTTTACCCACTTCCCTGTGGGAGCCGCTTCAGCGGCGATTCCCCACTCTCGCGCACAATCAGCTATCGGGTTGCGCTGTGGAGATTGGCGCGGACCGTGGCGGCAAACCTGGCGTCTTTGGCATCGTAGACAAGTTGGACTTTCCCGGCCTCTGCATGGACGATCACTCCATACGCCGCGCCAGGATTTTCGACCATTCCTTTCGGGCGTCGTTCGTCCGTGTAGTAATAGATGCGTGGCGACTTCGATGCATCACGAGGAACCCAGATGCCACCGGCGTGCGTCCAGACCAGATTAGTCGTCGCTCCTGTATCGACTGTGACGGGATAGCCTTGCGCCCGGAAATAGGTGCCCTGGTCATCTTCCTTCTCGGCCGTGTATGTACCGGGCTCCACCGAGAAATGCCAATCGCTTCCAAGCAATCGTGCCGGGACGTCGTACGCCGCGACCTCGCCCAGGACGATGGTGTCAGGGTGAGCAGCCACCCGCAGCGTATTTACCGGCGGGCCGCTAGTGCACGCGGCGAGACAAAGCGCCGACGCCATCCATGACACTCGCGCGTACCGCGCCATGGCAACGCAGTAGTCCGAGATAATGTTCATGCTCATCGTACGCATCCTGTCTTCCCCGCGGCGGAGTATCCGAAAAGCAGGCTGAGGCCGCAATCAAATCTTCATCGCATCTGCGGTCGAACTCTGTGTTAATGCATACGTCGTCACCATCGGTACGATACCCCCGCATAGAACTGATGGTCCGGCGTCGCATTGTTCACGCCCATGTTCGCGCCGACGTCCAGTTGCAGATCGGGACTGGCCAGAAAGGTAAACGCGATATCGGCGGACTCCTGCTTCACGTGGCCCGACGGATCGTGGTTGTCCTGGCGCCAGTACTCCACGGCGACGGACAGCCGGCTGGTCAGGGGGTGAGCCACGTTCACGAGATTCGTCACGGCGAGATGTCGCCCATGACCGTCGGCATCCGCCAGCGCATCGAGTTCCGGTCCGATCGTGACTGAAAATCCGCCGCCCACCGCTGCGCTTATCGGCACGGCGACACCACCTTCCCACCGATCGTTGCCGATGTCGTGCGAGGCGGTGGGAGCCTTCACGAAGGGGATGACCGAGGCGCTGAACACGTCGCCGCTGTAAAGGGCTGTTTTCACCCGCACGTAGATGTCGCCTGAGCCGCGCGTGGTGTGGCGTTCGCCTCCCTCTTTCGTGGTCACGCGCACGGCCGGCGCCCAGTTCACTTCGATATCGGTGTGGGCGCCGATGCCGTACTTGAGGTACGGGTTGACGAAGTAAAGCGTGTCGGTGCTGCTGCCGGGGTGCGCGTCGTGCGTGGCATTGCCCACATCGGCTTCCAGCTGCCACGTGCCCTCGGGCACGGTGCAAGGCGCATTGGCCTTGGTGGGACGATCCGTACAGATCGGCGCAGCCTCATCGGCGTGGGCGGTGAAGGCCGGAAGGATGGCAAGGAGGGCGAGCGGAAGAAGCATGGAACGGAACGACATGGCCACGCCTTGGAATCAGGGATGACCACCCATGCTATGCATCGTCGTCTAAGGGCGGCGTTCTATTGGGTGCCGCGATATCAAGATGGCATCAAGAGGCGTCAGACAAGGCCGGCCAGCCGATAGCCGACCTGAAGCTCCGTCACGAAATGGCGTGGTCTTGCCGGCTCGTCTTCCAGTTTCTGCCGGAGATTGGCCATGTAGACGCGTACATAGTGCGGTCGCGTGGCATAGCCCGGGCCCCAGACATCGTGGAGGAGTTGCTTATGGGTCAGTACCTTGCCCTGTCCACGCACCAGCGCAGTCAACAGACGGTACTCGATGGGCGTCAGGTGCACGGACTCGCCCCGGCGTAAGACCTCGTGCGTCGCCAGGTTTACTTCGATGTCGCCGAAGCGCACGCGCGCGCTGGCCTGGCCACGATCGCCGGCAAGACTGGCCCTGCGCAATTGCGCACGCACGCGTGCCACCAGCTCGGGAACACCGAACGGCTTGGCAAGATAGTCGTCGGCGCCGGCTTCCAACGCAGCCACTTTTTCCGCTTCACTGTCGCGTGCGGAGAGCACGATGATCGGTGCCGACGACCAACCACGCACGTCACGGATCACCACCTTGCCGTCGTCGTCGGGCAGGCCGAGATCGAGCACGATCAGGTCGGGCTGCCGGCTGGCGGCCTCGATGCGCGCACGTAGCGCGTCGCCCGCCTCGAAGACCGTCATCTCCTCGCGCTCGAGGGCCAGCCGAAGGAATCGGCGGATATCCGACTCGTCTTCGACGATCAGGATGCGTGGCTTGTTCATACGGGGTCTTCCCGGTCGATCGCCGGCGGATCGCCTGCGGCCAGGGTGATGTCAAAACGTGCGCCATGCGGGTTGCCGCGTGACGCGGACAGGCTGCCGCCGTGCGCCTCGACGATGCGCCGTGAAAGCGCCAGCCCCAACCCCACACCCGGGACGGCGGACTCACGGGTACCCCGCGCGAATTCCGCGAAGAGCGACTCGACCTCGATACCGGGGGGAAAGCCGGGGCCGTCGTCCTCAACCGTCAGGTGAATGTGGGCGCCGACGAAGGCAGCCTCGATCCTGAGCGTCGCATCGTTAGGTGTGTATTTGGCGGCGTTGTCGAACAGGTTGGCTAGTACGCGCTCGAACAGGGCCGCATCCAGCTCGACCAGGGGGAAGTCCCGAGGTATGTCGATCACGACCCGACGTCCGCCAAGATGCACCGTGGTCAGCGCCGATCCGACGACCTCATCCAGTGCATGCCATTGCAGGTCCAGATGCACCCCTTCGCCCTGCATGCGCGCCGCGTCCAGCAGGTTAACCACCTGGCGTTGCATGCGACCGGCCTGGTTTGCGATAGCACGCGCGATGTCGTTCTCGCCCAACATACTGGCCATGCCGCGAATGGCGGTCAACGGTGTTCGCAGGTCGTGGGATACGGCGGCAAGCAATGCGTTTCGCAGGCGTTCGCCCTCCATGCGCAGCTGGGTTTCATGCGCCACCTCGACGTAGTGCACGCGTTCGATCGACAGGGCGATGAGTGACTGGACCGCACGAAGCAAGGTGATCTGCCCGGCATCCAGTGGGCCACTTGTCGTGCGTTCAAGCATGAGGACGCCACGCGTGCTCATGGCTGTGGAAAGCGGAAGGTAGGTCGCTTCGCCCGAGGGCAGCATGTCGGTATCGCGGCCGGCAGGAAGGCCGTTTTCGAGCACCCATCGGGTGACGGCCGTTTCGTCCGCATCGCCGGGTAGCAAAAGCGTGGTGCGGCCGTCGAACAAGGGACCGACACGCACCGTGCAAACCCGTGAAATGTCTTCGTTACGCACGGCAATCGACAGGTCGGTGGCCACGGCCGCCAGCGCGCTGGCGCGTCTCTCCCTGGCTGCTGCGGTAACGGCCTCGTCGCGCAGGCGAGCCGCGAGCTGCCCGGTGACCAGGGCCACCACCAGCATCAGGAAGAAGGTGAAGAGGTACTGCGTGTCGGAAACATGAAACGACCAGACCGGCGGCACGAAGAAGAAGTCGAAACTGCCCACGGAGACAAACGCCGCGAGTGCCCCGGCGGCGCGACCCCAGCGCAGGGCCACGAGCACGACCGTGAGCAGGAACACCATCACCACGTTCGACAGGTCGAACACCCGCAGGAGCAGTGCTGCGATGCCCGTCGTGGTTGCGCAGGCGCAAACGGCGTAGATCAGCACACCGTAGCGAAACGGCTGCGGCTTTACCTTCAGGGTGTGCGGAATCATGTCCAGGCATGATAGCCGGGGTCTCGCACGTGCGTCATTGTCACGGCTTGGGCGACAGAGCATCGCGGATCGCCGGGTTTTTCGGGCCGGGCTGATGGTGGAAAGTCGCCGGTCTCTTTCTCTGTACGGCCGCCGTCATGACACCCAAGGAAATCGTACCCGCTCGCGGTGGTCCCCCCGCGCACGGCGGGAGTCTCCTGATTCTCGCTGCCATCTGCCTGTCGGCCCTGGTCCTGCCACTCAGCTTCACCGGGGGAGCGGTCGCCACGCCTGCGATTGGCCGCGAGCTTGGTGGAAGCTCCGCCGGCCTCACGTGGATCACCAACGCTTTCATGCTCAGCTTTGGTAGCTTGCTGATGGCGGCGGGTGCACTGGCCGATCAGTTTGGCCGCAAGCGCATGTTCGCGGCCGGTATCTCCTTTTATAGCGTGTTATCACTCGCCCTCGCCTTTGCGCCGTCGGTCGGTTGGCTGGACGTTCTTCGTGCCGTGCAGGGCATCGCTGCGGCAGCGGCACTCGCCAGCGGCACGGCCGCACTCGCGCAGGAATTCGACGGTCATGCCCGGACGCGAGCATTCAGCATGCTCGGAACCACATTCGGCATCGGGCTCGCGTTCGGTCCGTTGATCGCCGGCGGGTTGATCGATGCATTCGGCTGGCGCTCCGTGTTTGTTCTCACGGCCGTGCTGGGAACCATCGCCATGGTGTTCGGCGTGCCGCGCATGCGTGAAACCCGCGACCCCGGTGCGCAGGGCGTCGATTGGCCCGGCGCGATCACGTTCACCGCAACGCTCGTTCTTTTCACTTCGGCCGTGATCCAGGCACCCGATAGCGGCTGGTCGAGTGCGTGGGTGGTCGGCATGCTCTCGGGATCGGTGGCCAGCCTTTTCGCCTTTATCGTCATCGAGAACAGTGTTGCGCGTCCGATGCTCGACCTCAGTCTGTTCCGCGTGCCGCGATTCGTCGGTGTGCAGATCCTGCCGATCGGCACCTGCTATTGCTACATCGTGTTGGTCGTCATGCTGCCGCTGCGGTTCATCGGTGTCGAGGGCATGAGCGAGATCCAGGCAGGCCTGCTGATGATCGCGCTGTCCGCGCCGATGCTGGTCGTGCCGATCACGGTGGCCTCGCTGACGCGCTGGATGCCGGCCGGCGTCCTGTCAGGTATCGGTTTCCTCATCGCAGCGGTCGGGCTGCACTGGCTCAGCCTCTACAGCGTGGGTGACTCGATGTTCGCCCTTCTCGCGCCGATGGTGGTGACGGGCATAGGCGCCGGCATGCCGTGGGGCCTGATGGATGGTCTTTCGATCAGCGTCGTTCCGAAAGAGCGTGCGGGCATGGCCGCGGGCATCTTCAACACCGCGCGCGTCGCTGGGGAGGGCATCACGCTCGCCATTGTCAGCGCCGTGCTGGCCGGGCTCGCGGCGGCGAACCTGGGTCATCTCGTTCCGGATGGTGGTGCACAGCTGTCCGAAGCGGCGCAGCGCCTGGCTACCGGCGACATGGCGAGGGCGGTGACGGCACTGCCGGCGGCGACGCATGAGCAACTGGCAGCGAGCTATGAAGAGGCGTTCCGCGCGCTCCTGCACATCCTTACGGGGATCACCGTTATCTCCGCCATCACGGTTTTCGCCTTCCTGAGCCGGACGGCAGTGATCGAGGAAACTGTCTCCCCTGAAGCTACAGAGCTGATCAACTGACCGGATTTATCTCCGATAGCGCAATCAGCAGACTTTGCGTGCAGTCCGGTCGCGGACCGGCACCCCTTCACAGCCAGGAACCAACATCATGTCCAAGCTCTACATTGCCAATCAGACCTGCTCGCAGGCCGTACAGATCATCGCGAATGAGCTTGGCCTGACGCCGGAGCTCATTCACTACAACGTGTTCGACAAGAGCACCTCGAACGGTGACGACTTCGGTCAGGTCAATCCGCTGGGCTATGTTCCTGTACTCGTCCTCGACGACGCGAAGGCCGAGCAACTTTCTGAGACCATCGTCGTGGTGTCCTACCTCGCGGACCAGCACCCGGGCTCGGGCCTGATTCCTGCGCCGGGTACGATCGAGCGCGTACGCATCGATCAACTCCTGACCTTCGCGGCCACCGAGATCGCTCAGAAGCACATTCCGCTCATGCGCAAGCTGATGACGGCGGAAGGCTCGGAGTGGACGCGCAACAAGATCGTCAGCGCGTACGCCGTGCTGGACCAGCGACTTGCCGACGGGCGCGCCTGGCTGAACGGTGACACCTTCACCGTGGCGGATGCATACGTATGGGCCACGATGTGGCACGAGCGCAGCGGCGCGCGCATCGAGCATCTCGAGCACCTCATGGCATGGAAGGCGCGTGTCGACGCACGGCCGTCGGTGCGCAAGGCGCTTCAGGACGAAGCAAATGTCGTCGCCGTGCACGAGTCGCTCGCCGCAGCCTGAGCGGATCGGTCCGCGAGAACAGGCCACCGGCGGCCCCAGGACAGCCGGTGGCCTTGGGCACAATTCGCCAATCCTTCGTATCACGCTCGTGTCCTCATGTTCGGGCGACTCATGAGCGGAGTGGACGTGATGGGAATGCGCGCACGGGTATTGATGTCGGCGGTCGTGCTGGCCGCTTTGATCGGATCGGTGATCGCGCCGCCGTCGAAGGCCGCTACGCCCCTTCCCGATCCGGCACGAGCCGGCTTTGCGGATCGCCTGTATCGACTCGACTGCGGCCATTCGCTCGCGAACGACGAATCGGTGTGGACACCCGGGGAAAACGTCGGACGTCCGATCGAATTTTCGTCGACGTGCTGGCTGATCAAGCGGGGCGGAAAATGGTTACTCTGGGACACCGGGGTTCCGGAATCCGCATTGAACGACCCGAAAGGCTGGTCGACGCTTCCCCAGTTGATCGTTTATCACCTCGATAAAACAATCTCGGGGCAACTTTCCGCGGTCGGCCTGAAGCCGGACGATATCCAGTACGTCGCGATATCGCACACGCATGGCGACCATATCGGAAACGTCGCACTGTTTCCCAATGCGACGGTGCTGATACAGCGCGTCGAATACGAATGGATCAGTTCGCCCGACGGGCCGAACGCGAACGTGAACCAGTTGAAAGCGCTTGCGCGCAAACTCATGGGAACACCGAAGCATCTTCAGCTTCTCGACGGGAACACGGATGTGTTCGGCGACGGCAGTGTCACGCTGTTTCCGACGCCCGGTCATACGCCCGGAAGCCAATCCCTGCTTGTCCATCTGAGGAAGTCGGGCTTCATCATCCTGTCGGGTGACGTTGCCCATCTCGACGCGAATTTCCGCAATAACGTTGTGCCCACCCTGAACACGGATAAGGCCGCGTCGATCGCGTCGATGGAAAAGGTCAGGACCATGATGGGCACCTATCATGCCCAGCTATTCATCAATCATGACAAGGCACAAACCGACACCTTGAAGATCATTCCTGCCTTTTACGATTGACGGAAGCGCTCGAGGCCGAACTGGCCTAACGGAGGAACTCGGCGAGGGCGTCAAGCACGATGCGTGTGCGCGAAGGCATGCGGTGGCCAAGCGGAATGAGCGCATGAACGGGCGGCCCGGGGATGTCGGCTTCCGGAAGCACATGAACGAGCGCACCGGCTGCGATAAGCGGCCGAGCGACACGATCGAACAACTGAGAGATACCGAATCCGTGGACCGTCGCGTCGATGAGTGCCTGCCCGTCGGATAACACGAGCACGGGCGCCGGCACGATATCCCGCGTGGCGTCCCCGTCTCGTACGGTCCACGGCCGCAGACGGCCGGATGAGGCACGGAAGATCGCCGCGTCGTGGACACTGAGGTCGGCGATCGATGTGATTGCCGGCTTGCGCGCGAGATAGCCCGGCGAGGCATAGAGCCCATTCCGCAGCGTGCATAGTTTGCGTACCGACATGTCACTGTCTGGCGGAAGCTCACCGATGCGTACGACGAGGTCCCACCCCTCGGCGACGGGATCGGAGATGCGATCAACGAAGGCCAGCTCCAGCGCGATCTTCGGATACGTATCTCGTAGCGCGGCGAGCGTCGGTAGAAACAGCCGGCCGAAGCCAGCCGGAAGATCGATGCGCACCTTACCGATGGGTTCAGCGCGCCTTGCCGCCAAGGCCTGCTCCGCATCACGCAATCCCGCAAGCGCCGCCTGCGAAGCCTGGAGGTAGATCTCGCCATCTTCGGTGAGACGCACGGCGCGTGTCGTCCGCTGGAAGAGCTTCGTGCCCAGACGCGTCTCCAGACGCTGCACCGCCTTGCCTACGTTGGATTTGCTTGTCCCCAGGTTTTCCGCAGCGCGCGTAAAGCTCCCCGTCTGGGCAACGGCTGTGAAGGCCACGATCTCGGGTACGGAAGCATCGGCGCGTTCGGTCATTGTGTCCCCCTGGGCGCCAAAGAGTATTTGCTTACCGGATTTATCCGTCAATCAGCGCAGATCAGACTTTCTCCATGCTGACGAGAAAGCTCATCGAATCCGGCGCGTACCTCGACCACTTCCGCGGCCTCGACCCTGCGATCTGCTGGGACGACGAACGTCAGGCGCGCTCGCTTGCCGAGACGCTGGCCGCAGCGCCTTCGCAGGACACCGGGATCTGGATCTTTGGCTACGGCTCGTTGATCTGGAATCCCATGCTTTGCTTTGACGAGCGTCACTGGGCCACGCTGCCTGGGTGGCAGCGCAGCTTCAGCCTCGGCATGGTCGCGGGCAGGGGGTCGCCGGAGCAACCGGGCCGGATGCTGGCCGTCCAGCCCGGCGATTCGATCCGCGGTGTTGCCCTGCGCCTGATCGGTGCGCAGGCCCACGATGAACTCCGCCTGCTATGGCGGCGCGAAATGCCGACGGGCGCCTACCTGCCCACATGGGACACAGCGGTACTCGATGACGGCCGCAGGGTCGTGTCACTCGTCTTCGCTGCCAATGCTGACCACCCGATGCACGCGGTGGACTCATCCGTCGCCACCGTGGCGCCCCTCGTCGCAGCGGCGAGCGGCCCTTATGGCAGTAACGCCGAGTACGTACTCCGGCTAGACGATGAACTGGTCGCCGCGCGGGCGACAGACGCCTATGTGCACTCACTCGCCTCAGCCGTAAGGGCGCTGACGCCTTGACGGCGCGCTGGCGATTGTCGCCGGCGGGGCGCCAAAGAAACGCAAATAGCCGGATTTATCCCGCAGGCCGCGAAAGCCAATCTATGCACCGTGAGTCATGACCGTCATGCCCGCGCGCATCTCGCGCCCTCTCCGGCCCTGACCGACACGAGCTCTTTCTCTTCCACACACGTTCCTGGAGACACTTCATGACCACCACCCGCAAACGACTTTCCGTTGCGCTCGGCGCCCTGCTTGTCGTCGGCGGCGCCGCCGGCATGGCTACCTACCACGGTCACGAGGCCGTCGCAGCCGCTCACGCGGACACGGTAGCACCGGCCACCGAAGTCGACGTCGCCCCCGTCATCGCGCGCAGCATCACCGAGTGGCAGGGCTACTCCGGCCGGCTGCAGGCGGTGGACCGGGTCGACATTCGTCCCCTCGTCTCCGGCAAGATCGTCGCCGTCAACTTCCGCGACGGGTCACTGGTCAAAAAGGGCGACAAGCTGCTGACAATCGACCCGCAGCCCTATCAGGCAGAAGTCGAGCGTACCGCGGCGCAGGTTGCCGCCGCCGAAGCGCGCGCTACCTACACCACGACGGATGCGGCTCGCGCCGAGCGTTTGATCGGTAGTAACGCCATCGCCCGTCGCGATTACGACGAGAAGGTGAATGCCTCGCGCGAGGCGCAGGCTAACCTCAAGGGTGCACGCGCAGCCTTGTCGGCAGCGAGGATTAATCTCGCCTACACCGACGTCGTCGCTCCGGTATCCGGCCGCGTGTCGCGTGCCGAACTCACGGTGGGCAATGTCGTCAATGCCGGCGCAACCGGTCCGGTCCTGACCACGATCGTTTCCGTGTCGCCGATCTACGCGACTTTCGAAGTGGATGAACAGACGTACCTGAGCAACCTTCGCGGCCGCGATGGCACGAAGATTCCCGTGGCGCTTGGCCTCGCCAATGAGGACGGTTACTCGAAGCATGGCGTGATCGATTCGATCGATAACCAGCTCGATACCACGTCCGGCACGATCCGCGTCCGCGCGCGCTTCGACAATGCCGATGGTTCGCTCGTACCAGGCCTGTATGCGCGCCTGAAAGTGGGTGCCGGCACGCCGCACGACGCCGTACTCATCGAGGACGCCGCCATCGGTACGGACCAGTCGAAGAAGTACGTCCTGGTGGTCGGCACCGATAACAAGGTGCAGTACCGCGAAGTGAAAATTGGCGACCTGCACGACGGCCTGCGCATCGTTACCGCCGGGCTGAACGCTGGCGATCGAATCGTTGTGCATGGCGTGCAGCGGGTGCGCCCCAGCGATGTCGTCAAGCCAACCCCTGTCGACATGGGCGCCGCACTCGCGACGGCCCAGGCCGCTGACTGACCGGAGCCTATCCCATGAACATCTCCAAATTCTTTATCGACCGGCCGATCTTCGCAGGCGTGCTGAGTGCGGTGATCCTGCTCGCAGGTGTCATCTCGCTCACCAAGCTTCCGACAGCGGAATACCCCGAAGTCGCACCACCCTCCGTCGTCGTTCGCGCGCAGTACCCGGGGGCGAACCCCAAGGTCATCGCCGAGACCGTCTCCGCGCCGATCGAGGAACAGATCAACGGCGTGGAAGACATGCTGTACATGCAGTCGCAGGCCAACGCCGACGGCAACACCGCGACCACGGTGACCTTCAAGCTGGGCACGGACCCTGATAAGGCCGCGCAGCTGGTGCAGAACCGCGTGGCTCAGGCATTGCCCCGCCTGCCCGAGGATGTCCAGCGCCTTGGCGTGACAACGGTGAAATCGTCGCCCACGCTGACCATGGGCGTGAGCGTCACGTCGCCGAGTGGAAAGTACGACCTCACCTACCTGCGCAATTACGCGCTGATCAACGTCAAGGACCGCCTCGCACGCGTGCCCGGCGTCGGCGAGGTGGTCATGTGGGGCGCAGGCGACTATGCCATGCGCGTGTGGCTTGACCCGCAGAAGGTTGCCGAGAAGAACATGACCGCGTCCGACGTGGTCGCTGCCATCCGCGAGCAGAACGTGCAGGTCGCGGCGGGCATCGTCGGTGGCGCGCCGATGTCGAAGGACGTGCCGCTCCAGCTCTCGGTCAACGCGCAGGGCCGGCTGAAGACGGAGGAGCAGTTCCGCGACATCATCGTCAAGAAGAACGCGGACGGTGGAATTACCCATCTCTCCGACGTCGCCCGCGTTTCCCTGGAATCCTCGGAGTTCGCCCTGCGTGCCCGCCTGGATAACAAGGAAGCCGTGCAGCTGATCATCTTCCAGCAGCCCGGCGCAAACTCCCTGAAGATCTCCGACGATGTCCGCGCCGCCATGGCGGACATTAAGAAGGACATGCCGGAAGGCGTGGATTACGCGGTGAAGTACGACCCCACGCAATTCGTGCGTGAGAGCATCGATGCGGTTATCCACACGCTTTTCGAGGCCATCATCCTCGTGGTGCTGGTGGTGATCGTCTTCCTGCAAACCTGGCGCGCATCGCTCATCCCGTTGCTCGCCGTGCCGGTTTCCATCGTCGGTACGTTCTCGCTGATGCTTGCCTTCGGCTACACCATTAACGCCCTGTCGCTGTTTGGCATGGTGCTCGCCATCGGTATCGTCGTCGATGACGCAATCGTGGTCGTCGAAAACGTCGAACGAAACATCGCCGCCGGACTGAGTCCACGGGAGGCGACCTACCAGGCCATGCGCGAGGTGAGCGGCCCGATCGTCGCCATCGCCCTGACCCTCGTCGCCGTGTTCGTGCCACTCGCCTTCATGTCGGGCCTTACCGGTCAGTTCTACCAGCAGTTCGCCATGACGATCGCCATCTCGACGGTGATCTCGGCCTTCAACTCGCTGACCCTGTCGCCGGCACTTGCCGCCATCCTCCTCAAGGGACACGACGCTCCCAAAGACTGGCTGACCCGCGGCATGGATCGCGTCTTCGGTCGCTTCTTCGCCGGGTTCAACAGGCTCTTCAACCGCGGCTCGGAGGCCTACGGCAAGGGCGTGGGTCGCGCGGTGGGCCGCAAAGCCCTCATGGTCGGCGTCTACCTGGTATTGCTCGCCGCCGCCGGTGTGCTGGGCAAGACCGTGCCGGGTGGCTTCGTGCCGGCACAGGACAAGGACTATCTGGTGAGCATTGCCCAGCTGCCCGCGGGCTCCTCGCTGGAGCGCACCGATGAAGTCATCGAACAGATGACTGCCATTGCGCTGAAGGAACCCGGCGTGGTGGCTGTCCCGTCATTCCCCGGCCTGTCGGTGGCTGGCTTTGCCAACTCGTCATCCGCCGGCCTGGTGTTTCCGGTCCTCGCGCCGTCGAAGGAGCGCGGCGACGCTCTCTCGGCCGACAAGATCGCCGCATCGCTCAATGCGAAGTACGCGAGGATCAAGGGTGCGCAGATCGCGACCTTCCCACCGCCGCCGGTCTCTGGCTTGGGCGCGCTGGGTGGCTTCAAGCTGCAGATCGAGGACCGTGGCGCCCTCGGCTACGAGGCACTGAACGATGCCGTCCAGGCCTTCATGAAGAAGGCGTCGCAGGCGCCCGAGCTAGGCCCCATGTTCAGTAGCTATCAGATCAACGTTCCGCAGCTCGACGTCAAACTCGATCGCGTGAAGGCAAAGCAGCTCGACGTGTCCGTGACGGACGTCTTCGACACGATGCAGATCTATCTTGGCTCGCTTTACGTCAACGACTTCAACCAGTTCGGTCGCGTCTACCAGGTTCGTGCGCAAGCCGACGCGCCCTTCCGCATGAATGCGGATGCCATCGGTCAGCTCAGGACGCGCAATGCGAATGGCCAGATGATTCCGCTGTCGTCGCTGGTCACGGTGAATCCCACCTATGGTCCGGATACCGTGGTGCGTTACAACGGCTTCACGGCGGCGGACATCAACGGTGGTCCTGCGCCGGGGTATTCGTCCGGTCAGGCCCAGGCTGCCATCGAGCGGATCGCTGCCGAGACGCTACCGCGCGGCATACGTTTCGAATGGACCGACCTGACCTACCAGCAGATCATCGCCGGCAACTCGGCCATGTGGGTCTTCCCGATCAGCATCCTGCTCGTGTTCCTGGTCCTGGCCGCGATGTATGAAAGCCTCACCCTGCCGCTGGCGATCCTGCTGATCGTTCCCATGAGCATCCTGTCGGCCCTTTTCGGTGTCTGGCTCACCGGCGGCGACAACAACATCTTCACCCAGATCGGGCTGATGGTTCTCGTCGGTCTCTCGGCAAAGAACGCGATCCTCATCGTTGAGTTCGCTCGCGAGCTGGAGATGGATGGCCGAGGCATCGTCGAAGCGGCGATCGAAGCCAGCCGGCTGCGCCTTCGCCCGATCCTGATGACGTCGTTCGCTTTCATCATGGGTGTTATCCCCCTGGTGACATCGACCGGTGCTGGTGCGGAGATGCGTCACGCTATGGGCATCGCGGTGTTCTTCGGCATGCTCGGCGTCACCCTGTTCGGTCTGATGCTCACGCCCGTCTTCTACGTGCTGTTGCGCAAGCTTGCTGGGAGCAAGCCGCTGGTCGACAAGCACGGTACCCATACCCACATGCAGCTCGACGCTGCGTCGAAACATTGAGGAGTACGTCATGAAAGCCGTTTTCATGGGTCGTCTGTTCAAGGGCGCCACCGCGGTGGCCGCCACCCTGATTCTCGCCGCATGCTCGCTGGCTCCCGCTTATCACGCGCCGTCTGCGCCTGCGGATGTGGCCTTCAAGGAAGCCTCGCCCTCGTGGTCGCAGGAAACGGCCACGGCGCTCGACGGCAGCACATGGAAGGCGGCGATGCCGTCGGAAGAGGCGGCGCGCGGTGAATGGTGGAAGATCTTCAACGACGCGGTACTGGACAAGCTCGAGCGCCAGGCACTTGAGGCCAATCAGGATCTCAAGGCCGCCGCGGCGCGCGTGAAGGAGGCACGCGCGCTCAACCAGGTCGCCCGTTCCGCCTACTTCCCTACGGTCGATGCGGGGCTGGGTGCCACCCGGCAACAACCGTCGGCGGCCTCGCAGGGCCTCGCCGATGGCTCACGCGTCCAGCCGTCGACGGTATATCGCGCCCAGGCCGATGTCTCCTACGAGGTCGACCTGTTCGGCCGCGTGGCCTCCAGCGTGGACGCCGCCAGGGCTGATACGCAGCGCAGCGAGGCGCTGTTCCGTTCGGTGCAGCTCGCGTTGCAGGCGGATGTCGCACAGAACTATTTCGCATTGCGTGAGCTGGATGCCGAAGGCGAGATCTATGCGAATGCGGTCGCCTTGCGCGAGGACAGCCTGAAGCTACTGAAGAGTCGCTTCGCCGAGGGGTACATCTCCGAGGTGGATGTGCTGCGCGCCGAGTCCGACCTGTCGACCGCACGCTCGGCGGCGATGACGGCGCAGCGCCTGCGTGCCGCATCGGAGCACAGCCTCGCCGTATTGCTCGGCAAGACACCGGCCGAGTTCACCATGCCAGCCAGTCCGTTGGTGTCGGTGAACCTGCGCATTCCGGCCGGCCTGCCGTCGTCGCTTCTGGAACGCCGGCCGGATATCGCCGCGGCCGAGCGCGCGATGGCTGCCGCGAACGCGCGGATCGGTGTGGCAAAATCCGCATTCTTCCCATCCCTATCGCTCACCGGCACGGGCGGTTCCGAATCGTCATCCTTCGGCAATCTGTTCAAGTGGAGTAGCCGATCGTTCCTGCTTGGTCCGCTGACCGGTACTGCGCTGAGCCTTCCGCTGTTCGACGGCGGCAAGCGCAAGGGCGATCTCGCCAATGCGAAAGCGACCTATGAGGAACAGGCGGCGACGTACCAGCAGCAGGTGCTCCTCGCGTTTCGGGAAGTGGAGGACAACCTCGCTACCTTGAGAATCCTCGAGGAACAGACCCGGACTCAGGATGACGCCGTCGCGTCGTCCACGAAGGCGGCGTCGCTGCTTCGGGCGCAATACACCGAGGGTCAGACCAACTACCTGGATGTTCTCGATGCGCAGCGGACCGTGCTGGGCACACGTCGCGACGCGGTGCAGCTGGAGGGGTTGCAGGCCATCGCCACTGTCAATCTTATCCGCGCCCTGGGCGGTGGCTGGGACGACACGGCGAACCCGGCTCCGGCCGTCACGCCGGTCGCGACACGCTGAGGAGCGACGACATGGAACGTTTTACTGCGTTGGAGACCTTCATTCGCATCGTCGATACCGGATCGTTCACGGCGGCGGCCAGGCAACTGGGCATCAGTCAGTCCGGCGCATCCAAAGCGATGGCGCGGCTCGAGGCGGAACTTGGCGTCCGCCTGTTGCATCGATCGACCCGCAGTATGAGCACCACCGACGCGGGCCGTCGCTTGCACGGGCACGCCAAGCACGCGCTGGCCCAACTCGAGGACGCACTGTGCGCCGTGCGAGCCGAGGCGCAGCAACTCACAGGCAAGCTCAGGGTGTCGGCTCCGCCGGGGTTTGCCCGCCGACACGTGGTCTCCGAGTTGCCGCGGTTCCTCGATCACAACCCGGGACTGGAGGTGGAGGTCGTCATGGATGACGCGCTCCACGATGTGGCGGAGGCGAGGATCGATCTCTGCCTGCGCCACGGTGAGCCAGGGCGGAAGATTCCGGGAAGTCGCCGGATCGGTCTGGGCCGCCGGCTTGTCGTCGGCTCGCCTACCTATTTCGCCAGTCACGGCGAGCCGCATACACCGGATGAACTCGCGATGCATAGGGTAGTCATCTGGTCGGCCGACAAAGCGTCGAACACCTGGTCATTCCACCGTGGCCACGATGTGCAGCATGTCGAATTGAAGGGTCGGCTTCGCGTCGATTCACGCGAAGGCATGCGCGATGCGCTCCTCGCCCAGGCCGGCGTCGCCGTTATGTCGGAATGGGACGTCGCCTCCGAACTCGCCAATGGTTCGCTTCGCCCCGTCCTGGCGGGCTGGAGCCTGCCGACGGACGAGATCTGGGCCGTCCCCACGGGCGGTCGCTTGATAAGCCCGGCGGTGAACTCGATCATGTCCTTCATCGAGGCATCCATCCGGCGTTCGACGCCATGCGGGAGCGAGGACGAATGAGTGGCAACGCGAAGGCGGTGGACGTGACGCATGCCCGTGGCCTTGGCCTGGCGTTGGCTGCGCTGGCCAAGGGCAGGGAAGACGATGCCATGGTCGCATTGACAGCTACCCGGCAGAGATCGTTCATGGCACGCGCGCTGCTCCTATCCCTGGCGGAAAGGCAGGACGCCAACGCCTACGACGCCCCGCGGGCGTTTGAAGCGTTCATTCGCGGTGGCGGTAACATCGCGCTCTACAGCGCTATGAGCGACATGCTTGCCCGGGTCTACGATCGGTATCGACCGGCGCGCATGATCGACATCGGTACGGGTGACGGATTGGCGTTGGTTCCCGCGCTCGCTGCCGCTTCCCATCGCCCGCGGGAGGTCGACGTCGTCGAGCCGAACGAAACGATGTTCACGAAACTCGCCGCGCGACTTCCGCTACATGCGGGATACCACCAAGGCTTTGAGGCGTTCGCCGAGAACCTGGGAGCGGACGATCGTTGGGAGCTTGCGCAGTCGACCTTCGCGCTCCAGTCGATCCCGCCGCATGCACGGATGCCGGCACTCACTCAACTGGCGTCCCACGTGGACCGTTTGGTTATCGTCGAGTTCGATATCCCGATGTTCGCGGAGGGGAGCATCGACCTGTATGAATCACTGGCGAGGCGATACGAACTCGCTGCCACCGAGCAGGGCGAACATGCGGAGTTGGTGGCCTCCGGCTTTCTCGCTCCCATGCTGCTCGGCCAGCTTCGTGCGCAAAGCCCCTCGAACTGGGAGCAGCCGGCCGCCGCGTGGGTCGACGAGCTTCTCGCGAGCGGTTTTCAGGTGGTGGAGGTCGAGCACGTGCACGACTACAGCTGGGCGCCCGCTGTGCGCATTATGGCGGTGCCGTAGGTGTTCCGCGACGAGGGTGGTCGATCTGACGAAGCACGGTGTCGTAGGAGGCTTCATCCGCGGTCGTCGCTTCGACATAGGCGGAAATCCCAGGCAGCTGCCGGCGGAGGTCCTCATTGCGTAAACCCAGCACGAGCTTGGACCGCATGTCGGCGCCATCTGGGAGCCAGCTTATCAAGACGACCTTCGACTCCGGATCGCCGTTCCTGTCCGTGAACTGGAAGTCCACGACGTACGACCTGCAATCACGCGTGGGAAATGTCCTGACGAAAAGGTCGAATGCCGCGGGAGTTGCCGTTATGTCCGACTCGGACGTGCTGTCCATGACCATCGTTGACTGGGCGTCGTTGAGCCTGAGGGCGATGTACGTGAGCCTGTGCGACGACGTCATCTGCCGGTAGGCTTCGGTCACCGCCGGGCCCAGCGTAAAGCCTTCCTGGGCGAGGGCCGCCTGGCCAGGACTGAACAGCACGACGACGGCGATAGCCAGTCGACGAATGAAGGCGCGGGATGCGCGATGCTTCATGGAGTGCTCCTTGCGTTCGCAGCATGTGAAACCTATCCCTGTCCCGTGAGATTACCCCGCCTTCGGGGTGGGAGCTACCGTCATCGTCATCGCCGCTTCGTCGGCGATGATTTGCGCGGCCTCCTGCACATACGGATCTTTCGACGGTTTGGTGGGCTCCGGGCGCTTGTCCTGCGCCACGCTGCGCTCTTCCGGGTCGAGACCGTCGTCGCCCTGGGGTGAGGCATCGTCGTCGGCCGGGAGGCCATCGGCCAGGTTCAGCGCGTTGCGACGCGCACGGAAGTCCGCGGAGGCTTTCAGGTCGGCCTCGCGGGTGGCTTTGCGCTCATCGAGGTTCAACGAAACGGTGGTGCGGGCTGCCGTGGCCTGGAAAGCGGCAAGCTCGTCGATGGTCAGCTGCCACCGCGCCGCATGTTGCACGCGCGCGGCGTGCGCGCTGTCGAGCTTCGGCACGAGCGGCCCGAGGATGGCGTCGTGCGTATGCGGCACGGCAGCGATGGATGACGCCGGCAATGCGTTCTTATAGGTCGACTCGCCGAAGTCCTTCTCGTCTTCCGTCGCCGGGAAGGCGATGTCCGGTGTCACGCCGAGCAGCTGCGTGCTGTCGCCGTTGATGCGATAGAACTGGGCGATCGTCATCTTCAGTTCGCCGAGCTTGCCCTCGTGCTGCTCTTCGACGGCTTCGTCCAGGTCGAGCAGGTTCTGCACCGTGCCCTTGCCGAAGGTGCGCTGGCCAAGGATGACGCCACGACCGCGATCCTGGATCGCTGCGGCGAAGATCTCCGAAGCCGATGCCGAGCCATGGTTCACCAGCACACCGAGCGCACCCGTCCAGGTCGGCGCAGCATTCGTGGCGCCCTGCACATCGACCTTGCCATCCGCGCTGCGCACCTGCACGACAGGTCCCGCGCCCGTGAACAGGCCGACCATGTCCGAGGCCTCGGTCAACGAGCCGCCGCCGTTGTCGCGGAGGTCGATGACCACGCCGTCGACGTTCTGCTTCTTCAGTTCGCCGAGCATGCGCGAGACGTCGCGCGTCACGCTGCGATAGTTCGCGTCGCCTGCGCGACGGGCGTCGAAGTCTTCATAGAACGAGGGCACGGTGATGATGCCCAGCTTGTGCGCATGGTTTGGGCCGCCGACCTGGAGCACGGTCTGCTTCGCGGCTTCGTCTTCGATGCTGATATGGCGGCGGGTCAGTGTGACGACGTGTGGAGCGACATCGCCCTTGCTTTCGTCGGGTAGCAGCTCGACACGGACCGTCGTGCCGCTCTTGCCCTTGATCAGTGCGATCACGTCATCCGACCGCCAGCCGATCACGTCGGTCAAGGGACCGGCGCTGCCCTGGCCGACCCCGGTGATGCGATCGCCGACATGAATCTTCCCGGACTTTGCCGCGGGGCTGCCTGCGATCAGTTCGGTGACCTGCGTGTACTCGTCGTGCTCGCGCAGGTAGGCGCCGATACCTTCCAGCGACAGCGACATCTCGGTGTTGAATGCCGTCGCGGCCTCGGCGGCGAAATAGTCGGTGTGCGGATCGGTCGACTCGGCATACGCCGTCATGAAAAGCTGGAACGCGTCGTCGGCGCTCGTCTTCCCGATGCGGGAAGCGAGGTTCGTGTAGCGATGGGTGAGCGTCTTGCGGATGGCGTCGTCACCCTGTCCGGCCAGTTTCAGGCGGAGCCAGTCTTCCTTGGCGCGCTCGCGCCAAAGCTCATGGAGTTCGTCTGTCGATGCAGGCCACGGCAGCGCCTTGCGCTCGGTGGCGATGGATTCGTGGGCCGTGAAGTCGAAGCCATCCTTCAACAGTGACTGCGCGTAGCGCGACTCTTCCACGATCCGGTTGAGGTAGAGATTCACCGGCTCGAAGGCGGGCGTCAGGTCGCCCTGGTCGATGGCTGTGCCGAGCGTGGGACGGAGCGGTGCGAAGTGCGCGATGTCGGCCTGGGTGAAATAGCTGCGCTCGGGGTCGAGCGTCTCGACCAGCTTGTCGAAGACGACAGCCGAGAACGCGGCGTCCAGCGGCCGGGGCCGATAGTGGAACCGGGTCAGGAATAGCGTGGCGACCTTTCCGGCGACGGCTTGCTGGTCGGTAGGAGCCAGCGCGATCCGGGACGGTGTGGGGGCGCCCGTCGCTGCCGTCTGGGGCGCGCCGGTGGCCGTGGTCAGGGCAAAGGTCGCGCAGATCGCCAGGGCGGCGAATACGACGGAGCGGGGGGAAGTCATGGGATATCTGGTCGCGGCATTCGTTGAGGGCATTCTGGCATGGCCATCATGGAGGAGCCGGCCATTCGTGCGGCTTTCCGCGGGATAGGTCGCGAAATCTTGCGATCGCTGCCTGCGTGGTTCGGGCACTCCTAAGGGGAGGCGAGGGCTTTGCCTCGTAGCGCGCCTGCCCTGCCAGGTGACTGCGCGAGCGTGGTCCGGAAGGCTGCGAGTGCGGCCGCTCGTTGGTTCTGCAGTAGCAGGAGATCGCCAAGTTGTTCGCGCGCGGGAAGGATCGGTCCCGGCGTCACCGGCCGCTTCTCCAGCGCGTCCTCCTTGTCTGCGGCAGCGCTGAGCAACCTCACCGCATTTGCCGGCTCGCCGCTGGCTTGCGCCGACCAGGCCATGACTTCGTCCGCCAACACGCTCGTCTGCACCGACCAATAGGTGTCGCCGGCCGCGTTGAGCTGCGTGGCTATCTGTGACAGGCGGTTCGCTTCCTGTCGCGCCTCCGCGGCATGCCCGGTGCGCGCCAGTCCCAGCCCCCTCGCCCATACGGCGATGGCGACGACGGAGGGCGGTGCTCCCGAAGCATCCTTGATCGCACTGGCATCCGCCCAATGCGACTGCTCCACGGCGACACGGATGGGCATGGCGGTAGCGGCATAAGCGATACCGAAATCCTCCATGTCTAGCGAGGGCATGGTGCGCATCGCGTCGACGACCGCACTGGCTTCCTTCGCGCGACCTGTCTGCATATAGGCGTAAACCAGGTAGTCCATCGCGTGCAGCTGTCCCATCGTGTCGCCGTGCGCGCGCGCGGATGCCTGGGAGGCGAGATTGGACTGGATGGAGTCGTTCCACAGGCCGAGACGCGTGAAGATGTGCGATGGCATGTGCAGCGCATGCGGTGCCGAGGGTGCGATGGACGCGTACTTCCTGGCCGCAGGGAGCCCACGTTGCGCCAACTCGGCGCTATCGCAGGCGTGGATAAGGTAATGGGCGATGCCGGGATGGTCGGGATGCGTCCGGAACAGGGGCTCGAGGATATCGATGGCCTGCTTCTGTCGGGCGTGGGTCTTGTCCGAAGGCGCCGCGTTCGACAGGAGCGCGACGGCATAGAACACCTGCGCTTCGACATCGTTCGGGTTGCTTCGAGCCAGTTCGGCCATGGCCTTCTCGTAGGCGAGCGTGCGCTGTGCCGGCGTGAGGCCGGCATCGACCTTGTAGAGCTCGCCAAGCGCGTGAATGAATTGCTGCTCACGAGGTGTCGTTGCGCCCAGCCGGGTTGCTTCGAGCATTTCCTTCTGGCCCGCGGCGAAGGTGTCCGGTGGAAGCGCCGGCGCCCACACGGGGTGGAAGTAGGTCATCGCTATGCCCCAATGCGCCATGGCGCAGTGGGGATCGGCAGCGGCGATATCGCGGAACGCCTGCGTGGCGGGACCGTAGGCGAAGGAATGCAGCAGCGCGACGGCGCGATCGAAGGGCTGCTGCACCTTCGGGTCGCAGGAGATGGAAAACGTCACCTTCCCCAGCTTCTCGGGCATCCCGTGGTCGTGCATTTCCTGGCCATGTGCCGCTGCAGCAACGAGCAGCGACGCCCAAACGACCCACGACCGACGAAACATGCGTATCTCCAGTGGCTCGCAATAATCTACGCCCGACGGGCCGTCGCTCACATACCCAAAACGGCTAATCCGCCCCTGGCGTCACCGTCAGGCGAGCGTGGTGACGATGTCGATGTTCCCGTGCAGCGCTTTCGAGTACGGGCAGGTGCGGTGCGCGGAGTCGATCAGGGACTGGGCGACATCGCGGTCAAGCCCGGGAAGGCTCACGTTGAGGCGGGCCTGCAGGAAGTACTCCTCACCCGAGGTACCGAGATCGACCTCGGTGTTCACCTCGGTGTCCTTGGGCAGGGCGATGTGCTGCGCACGGGCGGCAAGACCCATCGCACCGATAAAGCAGGCGGACCAACCGGCGGCAAGCAGCTGTTCCGGGTTGGTGCCGGTGCCGGCTGTGCCGGGGGGTGACAGCTTGACCACCAGGCGGTCGTCGAAGCTGCGCGACTCGCCGTCGCGGCCGCCGGTGGTACGGGTCTTGCCGGTATAGAGGACGTTCTCGATGCGTGACATGGTGGTATCCCGTTCGGTTGGAGGTGACGACTAGGAGACGCCCGCGGCGTATCCCGGGTGTGTCGCCACCTCCGCCCCAAGGCATCGAAATGTGTAGCGCGGGCCTCTGGATACATTCGGTTACACACGAGGTTTCCATGGCCGGAACAGGCGCCACCGCCCCGCTACGTTCGGTTACAAAACGGCGGTTGCGCGACACGCGCGGGATACGTGGCGGGGCTTCAATAAGTCATCCTCAATGCACAGATGACTCGCCATGACCTCTCCCCGCCTGCTCCTCGTCTTCTCCGCCTTATGTATCTCCGCCATTGCTTCCTGGCCTGCCGGCTGGGCACGTGACCGCGCAGGCGATGTCGCGTCCGCCTCGGCCGTCGTGCCTGCGCCTGAATTCACCGGTATCGATCACTGGTTCAATTCCCAGCCGCTGTCGCTGAAGGACCTGCACGGCAAGGTCACGCTGGTGGAATTCTGGACGCACGAGTGCATCAACTGCGTCCACGTGGTTCCCCACACCGAGGCGTTGTACCAGCGCTATGCCAACGATGGCCTGGTCGTCGTCGGCGTCCATACGCCGGAGTACGACGAAGAGCACGACCTCGGGGGTGTCGCCTCGGCCATCAGGCAGCAAGGCATCACCTACCCGGTCGCGGTCGACAACAGCTACGCCACCTGGAACGCCTATGGCAATCGCTTCTGGCCGGCGCTGTACCTGATCGACCAGAACGGCAAGATTGTCTACAGCCACTACGGCGAGGGAAACTACGACGAAACCGAAGCACGCGTCCGCCAGCTGCTCGGCAAGGCGTGAACCTGACCCTTTCTTTCACCTGGTAACCCGGAGCCTGGCATGGACCATGTCGACCATATCCTCGTTGTCGATGACGACCGCGAGATTCGCACCGGTGTCGCGCAATACCTGCAGAAGAATGGGCTGCGCACCAGCGTGGCGGCAGATGGTCGCGAGATGAACGCCTTGCTCGACACCACCGCCGTCGACCTCATCGTGCTCGACATCATGATGCCGGGTGACGATGGCCTGGTGCTCACCCGTAACCTGCGCGCAAGCAAACACCGGGCAATCCCGGTGCTTTTGCTCACCGCGCGGGACGACGAGACCGACCGGATCATCGGCCTGGAGATGGGTGCCGACGACTACGTGGTCAAACCGTTCTCGCCACGCGAGTTGCTGGCGCGTATCAACGCGGTGATCCGCCGCACGCGCATGCTGCCGCCGAACCTGCGCGTGACCGAAGCCAGCGGCATGCTCGGTTTCGGCCGCTGGCGCCTGGACACGACCGCGCGCCACCTGCTCGACGACGAAGGCACGATCGTGTCGTTGAGCGGGGCGGAGTTCCGCTTGCTTCGGGTATTCCTGGATCACCCGCAGCGGATCCTTTCGCGGGACCAGCTGCTCAACCTCACCCAGGGTCGCGACGCCGAGTTGTTCGACCGCTCGATCGACCTGATGGTGAGTCGTCTTCGCCAGCGCCTCGTCGACGATGCGCGCGAACAGGCGTACATCAAGACGGTCCGCAACGAAGGCTACGTCTTCACCATGCCGGTCACGGTGCTCGGGGAAGCGTCGTGAAGGCGACGCTCCGGCGCTGGATGCCGCGCAGCATCGCGTCGCGCCTGTACCTGATCATCTTCGCCGGTTTGCTGCTGGCGCATGGCATGTCGTTCGGGCTGCTCTTCTTCGAGCGTTACCAGAGCGCCAAGACGGTCATGCTCAATACGCTCGAGCATGACGTCGGTACGTCGGTCGCGATCCTTGACCGTCTTCCGGCGGTGGAACGGCCGGCATGGATAAGTCGTCTCCAGCGCGATAACTATCGCTATATCCTCGGGCCCGGCAAGGCCGGCGCCGATCCGATTTCGAATCGCGCGCGCGTCGTCACCGATCTGATCCAGCGCGAAGTCGGACCATCGTTTGCGGTCAAGGCGAACACCGTGTCGATGGGCCCGGAACGCTACCAGGTGCATCTCACCCTGCATGACGGAGAGCCCCTGAGCATCGAGGTGACCCCCCGGGTGATGCCCCTCGCCGACTGGCTTCCCTTCGTCTTCATCCTGCAGATGGTCGTGCTTCTGGTGATTACCTGGGTGGCTGTCCGTCTGGCGACGCGCCCCTTGGTGCGTCTGGCGCGCGCCGCGGAATCCATCACGCCCACGAACGACGGACCACGGATGTCCGAGGACGGTCCGACCGAGGTGGCACAGGCGGCGGTTGCCTTCAACGCCATGCAGGATCGCATTGCCCTCTACGTGAAGGAACGCCTGCAGATCCTGGCCGCGATCTCGCACGACCTGCAGACACCGATCACACGGATGCGCCTGCGCGCCGAGGGCCTCGAAGAGTGTCCGGAGCGTGGCAAGCTGCTACAGGACCTCCACGAGATGGAGCATCTGGTGCGAGAGGGCGTGGCTTATGCGCGCAGCGCGCACGGCGCGACGGAGACGCCGCGCAAGATCGACCCGGCGGCCTTCGTCGAAAGCCTGGTGTTCGACTACCAGGACACAGGCAAAGCGGTGAGTCTCACCGGCAGCGTCGACGGCACCGCCATCGTCCGGCCGCAGGCCCTGCGTCGCGTGCTTGGCAACCTGATCGACAACGCGTTGAAGTACGCGGGTGCTGCGGAGGTGGGCATGACGCGCACGTCCGCCGGGGCCTTGTGTATCGAGGTGGCCGACAACGGGCCGGGTATTCCCGATGACGAGCTGGCGCGTGTGCTGGAGCCGTTCTATCGGCTGGAGACGTCGCGGAACCGCGATACGGGTGGGACCGGGTTGGGATTGGCGATTGCGGCGCAGTTGATGCTGTCGGTGGGCGGGCGGCTTACGCTTGCGAATCGGGCGGGTGGTGGGTTGGTTGCGCGCGTGGAGTTGCCGTAAGGCCGGCTGGTCGCGCTGAATGTGGGAGCCGATTCATCGGCGATGGGTGCTGGCGACACCGCCAGGTATCGCCGCTGAAGCGGCTCCGACACAGAGCATCGCTTCATCCCATCAGGTCCTCGCGATACGCATAAAGCCCCGGCTGCCCACCGGTAGCAACAAACAAAACATGCTCCCCATCGCGCACGACCCCGCTGCGCAGGTCCTGCAACAACCCGGCGAACGCCTTCCCGGAATACACCGGATCGAGCAGGATGCCCTCGGCGCTGGCCATTAAACGCAAGGCTTCCTTCATCGCTGGCGTAGGCACGCCGTAGCCGTCGCCAAGCTGGGACCCATCGACATGCACCTCGTTCGCGGCAAGGTCGGCCGTGGACTCCAGCAGTCCGAGTCCCTCGCGCGCGAGGCCGAGCGTCGTCGCCGCGGTGGCGTCCCGCTCGCCGAGAACGGAATACGCGGATACGCGTGCCGGATCGCGACCCAGGGCGGCGAACCCTGCCACCAGGCCCGCATGCGTTCCGGAGCTTCCGTTCGGAACGACGATACGGTCGAAGCGTAGCCCGAGCTCGTCTTCCTGCTGGGAGATCTCGCGCGCGCAGCGCGCATAGCCGAGCACACCGCGAGGCGTAGAACCCCCGGTGGGCAGGACGACGACCGTATGCCCTTCGTTCCGCAGCGCCTCGGCACGCGCATTGGCGTGGACGAGCGCATTCTCACCGCGCGGCAGCAGGGTCACCGTGGCGCCAAACAATTCATCGAGGAGCACATTGCCGTTCTTCTCATAGTCATCTCCCTCCTTGGGAACCATGCGAGCAAGCAGCATTTCGCACGCAAAGCCATGACGGGCGGCAGCCGCCGCCGTCAATCGCGCATGGTTGGACTGGACGCCGCCCACCGTGATCACCGTGTCCGCGCCGATGTCGCGCGCATAGCCAAGGTGATACTCCAGCTTGCGCAGCTTGTTGCCGCCGCCGCCCAGCGCCATGACATCGTCGCGTTTGATGCTCAAGCGGATGCCTCGCCGCGCCAGGCCGAGTTGTTCTTCGATACGGGAAAGGCGATGTATTGCCGTGGCGTTGTCGAGAAGCGCGATGCGGGGAAGGCGATCGAGAGCGGCAAGGGCATCGTGAGACATGGCGTGTCCGGGAAGATGGGAAGGGCGGGCCCGTCATGATCCGCCGATTCGCCGCCTGCGGCGAGCCCGGGTCGGGTCAGAACGGTGGTAACGAGTCCGCCAGCTTCTCGTGCTCGCGAAGGACGGGCAACGTGTCGTGCGCGAAGGCGCGTATCTCCGTGTCTTCGCCTTTCGTCGCCTCGAGCTCGTAGAGGCCCGCCGTGAGCTTGTGCGAGCGAACCATCACGTCGGAATAAGCGCGATCGAAGGCCGCGCCGTCGAGGCCCTTGAGACGGTCGATGTCATGTTGCTGCGCCACGTCGGGCGCTGTCGCGATCTGGATGCCCTTGCTACCTGCCAGCTTTCCGAGTTGCTCGTTACCCTGCGTGTGATCGGTCACCATGCGCGCGGCGTACTTCTTCACGTCGTCCGACGATGCCTGGTCGGCGGCGAGCTTGCCCAGTGCGATCTCGGTGAGGTTGCCGCTGCTCGCCTTGCGGACGAAGTCGGTATCGGCGGCGCTGCTTCGCGCCGAGTCGGCGGAGGCCGTGCCCGCGAGGCTGAGGGCGAAGATAAGACAGAGGAGCTTGCGCATGACTCATCCTCCAGAGCGGGCCAGATAAGACAACGCCCCGGTCTGGGGCCGGGGCGTTGTCCCTCTTACTCGGTATGCGCGTGGCTTATATCCTGGGTCCGCGACGCAGGCCGCCGAACAGCAGCGACAGGATGAACAGGATGAGGAAGACCACGAACAGGATCTTGGCAATGCTGGCGGCGCCGGCGGCAATGCCGGTGAAGCCGAAGACCGCCGCGATGATGGCGATGACGAAGAAAACTACGGCCCAATGCAGCATGTCGATGACTCCTCTAGTGGCGCGGTAAAAGCGGAATGGGGTGGATGGGCGCCATTCGAACATCGCCGGCCTGAAGCCTGTGTCGTCAACGGGTGAGCCCCTCTCTCACCGGGCCTATGCATCTCCTACACGCAGGACGCCAGTTGCGGCGGCGCCGCCAAGGCGCGAAGGTGTGCGGACCTCCCGACAGGATGCCCCGCCATGACTGCACAACGCCTTCGAGACCTCCATCGCGGCAGCGAACTGCTCGTCCTGCCCAATGCCTGGGATCCCGCCAGCGCCGCGGTGATACAGCACGCGGGCGCCCCGGCCATCGCCACGACGAGCGCCGGCGTGGCGTGGTCGTGTGGCTGGCCAGACGGCGACCAGCTGCCCGCCGACGAGATGGTCGGCGCCGTGCGCCGCATCCTGCGCGTGGTCGATCTTCCGCTGACCGTCGATATCGAGGAAGGTTGTTCGGAGGATCCCGACGAGGTGGCTCGGCTGGTCGCGACGCTCGTGGACGCTGGCGTGTCGGGCATCAATATCGAGGACGGGTCGAAGTCGCCCGACCTTCTCGTCGCGAAGCTGAAGGCGATACGCGCCACGCTGGGCAGTCGCGACCTGTACATCAACGCGCGCACCGATGTGTACCTGCGCGGCCTGGCAGCGGGGGAAGCAGCGATTGAAGAGGTCACCCGTCGCGCGAGCCGTTATATCGATGCCGGGACGGACGGTATGTTCGTTCCGGGCGTTTCGGTGACCGACGACATCCGCCGTCTCGCCGACGCCATCGCGCCGGCGCCAATCAACGTGATGCTGGTGCCGGGATTGCCGTCGCGGGACGAGCTTTTCGCGGCTGGCGCGCGACGCCTGAGCGCCGGTATCGCGTTGTCCCTGGAGGCCTATGCAAACACGGCGCGGATGGCAGCCGAGTTCATGGGCAAGGCGGAGCCAACTGCCGTCAGCTATCCCGTACTCAACGCGCTACTGAAAAAATAGGCGAGCAGAGATGCGCCCTGCGTAGGAGCCGATTCATCGGCGATCCCGCAGCAGCGGGCCAGTCTGACGCAAGCACCCAATCGCCGCTGAAGCGGCTCCCACAAAAAAAGCCGGGCCAATGAAGCCGGTCCAAACAAAAGAGGGTGGCTTGCGCCACCCCCTTTTTCAAAGCACGCGCAGGAAGAAGTGAATTACTTCTTCTTGACGTCGAATGCCTCGTTGCCCACGGCCTGGCCGTTGAGCGAGATGGTGACCTTGTACTTGCCTTCCGGCCATTCGTTCGGATTCTGGATCTTGAACGTGGTGACGGCCGGACCATCCGTGCTGATCGACTGGCTGATGTCGCTGACCGTGGTGGTCGTCTCGCCGTCCTGGTAGGTCCACTTCGCGTTCAGCGTGGCGCCGGCGGAGGTGCCGTCGGTAGCGACCGATGCGTAGATGGTCTTGTCCGACGGGGCGAAGGCGTTCTTGGCCTTGGCGACCTTCTTGTCGCCGCCAACGGCGTTGCCGAGCGTCACCGAACCGACCTTCAGCGTGTCGGCAGCGGCCGGTGCGACGGGGGCAGCCGGAGCGGCGGCAGGCTGGGCAGCCGGGGCAGCAGCGGCGGTCGTCGTGGCAGCAGGAGCCGCCGGAGCAGTGCCTGCGGCGGCCGGTGCAGCCGGTGCGGTGGCAGACGGAGCCGGTGCGGCGTTCTGCTGATCTTCCTTCTTGCCGCAGGCGGTGAGGACCAGCAGACCGGCGACGGTGGCCGTGGCGAGAGCGGACGAACGGAAGGAAAGCTTCATGTCTGGATTCCGATAGTGCTGATCAAAGTCGAATGGGACGAGGCGCAGGGGCCTTATCCCCTTGGCCGCGGCAGGTTACAGGCTACACAACTAAAGGCAAGACCAATGAAGAACGCATGAACGATGCATTCATTATTGGCGTGCGCCACGCGGATTGTCGGGTACGGCGGCGGGGTCCGTGCTGCGGAACGGATTGATATCGAGACCGCCCCGACGGGTGTAGCGCGCGTACACGGCGAGCTCGCGGGGCGCGCAGCGCTCACGGATATCCATGAAGATGCGCTCGACGCACTGCTCGTGGAACTCGGTGTGGCTGCGGAACGAAACCAGATAGCGCAGCAGGCCGGCACGGTCGATCGGCGCCCCCGTGTAAGCGATCTGCACGCTGCCCCAGTCGGGCTGGCCGGTGACCGGGCAGTTCGAGCGCAGCAGGTGCGATACCAGCACTTCGCGGGCATCGCCTTCGTGGGTGCGAAGGAAGTCCGGTCGCGGCGGGCCGTAGCTGTCGAAATCCAGTTCCTGGGCGTCCAGAAGCGCGCCATCGGGCTCGCCGATCGGCGTGCCGTCGAGTTCGCCCGGTGCGCGCAGGATCACCTCGGAGGGCCCGCCGGCTGCCGCCGACAGGTCGCGGACGAGGATCGCGCGCACGGCTTCGGCATCGGCCAGGCGTTCCTGGGCGAAGCTGTTCAGGAAGAGCTTGAAGGACTTGGATTCGACGATATTCGGCGTCGTCGCCGGGAATCGGAACTCCGCCACGGCGACCACCGGCTTGCCGCGCAGGTCCAGCCAGGAAAGCTCGTACCCGTTCCAGACGTCGACGCCGTGGAACGGCAACGCACCGGCGGATACGCCGATCTCGTCGCGCTTGCCCTGGCGGGGAATGGGGAAGAGCAGCCCGGCGTCGTAGCGGTCGGCGTAGACGGTGGCCTTGCCCAGCGGCGAATGATCGGGAGATGACATCCGCCCATTATAGGGAGGGAAGCCCCACCCCCGTTAACCGGGGACGGGGCTGCCGTTCACGGATCAGGCGTTGATGAAGCCCATCATGTTCGTCGCATAGCGGTCGCCCACGGCGGAGTCCGGCGGGAAGATGGCGTCAATCTCGGCCACTTCCGCGGTGCTCAGGGGTACGTCCACCGCGCCAGCGTTCTCGTCCAGGTAAGTCCGACGCCGGGTACCCGGGATGGGAATGATGTCCTCACCCTTGGCCAGTACCCAGGCCAGGGCCAGCTGGCCCGGCGTGCAGCCCTTGTCGGCAGCGAATTTCTTCACCTTGTCGACGATGGCGACGTTCTTCTGGAAATTCTCGCCGACGAACCGGGGGTTCAAGCGGCGGTAATCGTCCTCGGCGAAGTCTTCCGGCCGGGTGATCGCGCCGGTGAGGAAGCCACGGCCCAGTGGGCTATAGGCGACCAGGGCGATGCCGTGCTCGCGGCAGGCGGCCAGGGTCCCGGTGGTCTCCGGATCGCGGGTCCACAGCGAGTATTCGCTCTGCAGCGCGGCGATGGGATGGACGCTGGCAGCCTTGCGGATGGATTCGGCCGAGGCTTCGGACAGGCCCAGGTGACGCACCTTGCCCTCTTCCACGAGTCGGGCCATGGCGCCGACCGTCTCCTCGATGGGCACGGTCTGATCGACACGATGCTGGTAGTAGAGGTCGATGTGATCGGTTTTCAGCCGGCGAAGGCTGCCTTCGACCGACTCGCGCACGTATTCCGGGCGGCCGCTGATGCCGCGTTTGTTCGGGTCGTTCGGGTCGCGCACGATGCCGAACTTCGTGGCCAGGAAGACCTGGTCGCGCCGGCCGGCGAGTGTGCGTCCGAGCAGTTCCTCGTTGGTGTGCGGGCCGTAGGCGTCGGAGGTGTCCCAGAAGGTGATGCCGAGCTCCAGCGCACGCTCGAGGGTGGCGATGGATTCCTTCTCGTCCGTGGGGCCGTAGAACTCGCTCATGCCCATGCAGCCAAGGCCGAGCATCGACACCTGGGGGCCGTGCGTTCCGAGTTGGCGGGTCTTCATGCGTTTCTCCTTCGTTTCGAGGGGAGGGCGGCCGGCACCGGCGCGGGAGGCGTCGGTGTTTCGGCAGGGGAAGGGGCGCCGTCTTCGACGTACATCGAGCGGTACAGGGCGATCTTGTCGTCCAGCCGGGCGATGGTCTCGGTCAACGTGACCAGCTCGTCACGCAGGTTGGCGGCGTGGCGTGCCAGGAGGTCGCCACGCAGGCGGATGCTCTCGGGCGTCTCGCCCTGGCGCCGCAGCTCGGCATATTCCTGGATCACCCGCATCGGCATGCCGGTGGCGCGCAGCTTGAGCACGAAGTGGATAAAACGCATCTCGGCCTCGCCGTAGACGCGCTGGCCACTGCGCCTTGGCACCGGATCGATCAGGCCGATCTGCTCGTAGTAGCGCAGCGTATGCGTGGTGAGGCCGGTGGCGAGAGCGGCCTCGGCAATGGTCATCGAATTAGGCATTCGAAGAGCGTACGCCTTCGAGTGCACTCGAAGTCAACAGGGGCAGGCTGCTGTCTCTGGGGCAGCTTTCTGTGGGAGCCGCTTCAGCGGCGATTGGGTACTTGCGGCCGCCTTGCCCGCGGCCGCGGGATCGCCGATGAATCGGCTCCCACAACGAGTTCGGGGTCAGGCGGGGAGCGGCTGGACCGCGGTCGGCTTATGTTCGGCGTCGAGCGCGATCATCGTGAACGTGCCGCGGGTGCAGAGCTCACGGGCGCCGGTGAGCAGGTCTTCCGTGTACATGGCCACGTCGATCTTCATCGAGGTGCGGCCGACCGACACGACCGTGGCGATCAGTTCGACCATCTGTCCCTTGCGCACCGGCACGTGGAAGTCGACCTGCTCCGAACGGGCGGTGACGACGATCTGGCGGGAGTAGCGCGAGGCGGCAAGGAAGGCCGCCTTATCCATCCACGCCAGCGCCTGGCCGCCGAACAGCGTGCCGAGGTGATTGGTGTGGTCGGGGAAGACGATTTCGAGGAGGCGAGCCTCGATGGGGCGGGCGATGTCGGTCATGAGGCTGTTCCTGTTGCAGTGCAGCAATGATACAGCCGCTGCCTCAAAACCGCTTTACTGTGGGAGCCGCTTCAGCGGCGATGGTGCTTGCCTCTATCTGGCCCGCTACCGCGGGATCGCCGGCAGATAGCCGGCTCCCACAGGTTCATTTCCGCCAGGTTCCAGATTCTTAGAACGACTGGTCGAAGGCCACTTCGCCCTCAACGCCGACCTGGTAGGACGAAACGCGGCGTTCGAAGAAGTTGGTCAGCTCCTGGACGTCCTGCAGGTCCATGAAGTCGAACGGGTTCTTCGAGCCGTACTTCTTCGGCATGTCCAGCTGCACAAGGCGCTGGTCGGCGCAGTACTCGAGGTACTGGCGCATGTCGGTGACCGACAGGCCGGCGACGCCGCCGGAGAGCACGTCCTGGGCGAACAGCGTTTCGCAGGCAATGGCGTCCTCGAGCATCGCTTCGACCTGCATGCGCATCTCGTCGTCGAACAGATCCGGTTCCTGCTCGCGCACGGTGCGTACGACTTCGAAGGCAAAGGCCATATGGCCGGACTCATCACGGAACACCCAGTTGGTGCCCGAAGCCAGGCCGTGCAGCAGGCCGCGCGAACGCAGGTAGTACACGTAGGCGAAGGCGGCGAAGAAGAACAGGCCTTCAATGCACGCGGCGAAGCAGATCAGGTTGAGCAGGAACTGCCGGCGGTGTTCGCGGGTGTCCAGGCGGTTGAGGCCCTGGATGGAGTCGATCCACTTGAAGCAGAACTCGCCCTTCGCTGCGATCGACGGGATGCTCTCGATCGCCGCGAACGCCTTGTTGCGTTCCGAAGGTTCCGGAATATAGGTGTCGAGCAGGGTGAGGTAGAACTGCACGTGCAGCGCTTCCTCGTAAAGCTGGCGCGAGAGGTACATGCGCGCTTCGGGCGAATTGATGTGCTGGTAAAGGTTCAGCACGAGGTTGTTCGACACGATCGTGTCGCCGGTGGCGAAGAAAGCCACGAGGCGATGGATCAAGTGGCGATCCGCGTCCGACATCTTCGACTTCAGGTCCGACGTGTCCAGCGAGAAGTCCACTTCTTCCACCGTCCAGGTGTTGCGGATGGCGGAGCGGTACATCTCGTAGAACTGCGGATACTTCATCGGCCGCAGCGTCAGTTCGAAGCCGGGGTCGAGGATGTTGGAGTCGCGGGTGATCGGTGCAGCGGACATCGGGTACCTCTGGAAAGAATGAGCGGCTTTTGTGGGAGCCGCTTCAGCGGCGATGGGTGCTTGCGTCGGTCTGGCCCGCTGCCGCGGGATCGCCGGCAATAGCCGGCTCCCTCAGGTTTCCGGTACCCCCATCGCCGATGAATCGGCTCCTACATTTCTCTACTGTTACTGGCAGGCTTCGCAGTACTCGGGGTTCTCGAGCGAGCAGAACACCGCGGCTTCGGCCTGTTCCTGGGCATCCGCGGCCGGGGCGATCGGTGCCTGCACGGCGGCCGGGGAGCTGACCGTGGTCTTGGCAATACGCGTAGCCGGACGCGAGCGCAGGTAGTAAGTCGTCTTGACGCCCGACTTCCACGCGTACATGTACATGGAGGAGAGCTGGCCGATGTTCGGGTTCTCCATGAAGAGGTTCAGCGACTGGCTCTGGTCGATGTACGCACCGCGCGCGGCGGCGAGGTCGATCAGCGCCTTCTGCGGCAGTTCCCACGTGGTGCGGTATACCTCGCGCAACCGAGCCGGGATGGACGTGATGCCCTGGACCGAACCTTCGGCGAGCTTGATCTGGTCACGCACTTCGCCGGTCCACAGGCCCAGCGTCTTCAGCTCGTCGACCAGGTAGCGGTTGACCACCAGGAAGTCGCCCGACAGTGTTTCGCGCTTGAACAGGTTCGACACCTGCGGCTCGATGCACTCGTAGCAGCCGGCGATCGAGGCGATGGTTGCCGTCGGCGCGATGGCGATGAGCAGCGAGTTGCGCAGGCCCTTGGCCTTGATCTTCTCGCGCAGCTCGGCCCAGCGGCCGTCGGCATCGGTCGGCGTGGCGGCCGGCCAGTAGTCGAACTGCATCTCACCATTGGCCGAACGGGTTTCTTCGAAGCCCGGCAGCGGGCCGTCGCGCTCGGCGATCTCGTTGGACATGGACAGCGCGTGGAAGTAGATCTCTTCCTGGATACGCGTCGACAGCTTGCGGGCTTCTTCCGAATCGAACGGCAGGCGCAGCTTGAAGAAGACGTCCTGAAGGCCCATCACGCCGAGACCGACCGGGCGCCACTTCATGTTCGCCGTCTTCGCCGTGGCGATCGGGTAGAAGTTGAGGTCGATGACGCGGTTGAGCTGGCGCACGGCAGTGCGCACGGTGGTGGCGAGCTTGTCGTAGTCGAACTGGCCGTCCACCACGTGGCGGGCGAGGTTCACCGAGCCGAGGTTGCACACGGCCGTCTCACCTTCCGAGGTCACTTCGAGGATCTCGGTGCACAGGTTGGACAGGTGGATGACGTTCTGCGGCAGCGCCGTCTGGTTGCTGGTGGCGTTGGAGCGATCCTTGAAGGTCATCCAGCCGTTGCCGGTCTGGGCCAGCGAACGCAGCATGCGGGCGTAAAGCTCGCGGGCCTTGATCGACTTCGAGGCGAGGCCTTCGGCTTCGGCCTTTTCATAGGCGGCGTCGAAGGTCGGGCCCCAGGTGTCGACGAAGTGCGGGACGATCTTCGGGTCGAACAGCGACCAGTCGCCATCGATCTCCACGCGGCGCATGAACAGGTCGGGGACCCAGTTGGCCAGGTTGAGGTTGTGCGTGCGGCGGGCGTCGTCGCCGGTGTTCTCGCGCAGCTCGAGGAACTCCTCGATGTCCGCGTGCCAGGATTCCAGGTACACGCAGGCCGCGCCCTTGCGCTTGCCGCCCTGGTTCACCGCGGCAACCGAGGCGTCGAGCGTCTTCAGCCAGGGCACGAGGCCGTTGGAATGACCGTTGGTGCCCTTGATCAGCGAACCGCGCGAGCGGATGCGCGAGTACGCCAGACCGATACCGCCGGCGAACTTCGACAGCTGGGCCACGTCGCCATACTTGGCGTAGATGGATTCCAGCGCGTCCTGCGGGGAGTCGAGCAGGAAGCACGACGACAGCTGCTCATGCGCGGTGCCGGCGTTGAACAGGGTCGGCGAGCTGGCCAGGTACTCCAGCGACGAGAGCATGCGGTACAGCTCGAGCGTCTCGGCCACGTCGTTGCCGCCGAGCGCGCAGGCGATGCGCATGAAGAAGTACTGCGGCGTTTCGATCACGAAGCGCTTGGTCGGGTGACGCAGCAGGTAACGGTCGTACACCGTGCGCAGGCCGAAATACTCGAAGCGACGCGAACCGGTCGTGTCGATCGCATCGTTGAGCTTGCGCGCGTTGATCTGCACGAAGTCGCGGAGGCGCTCGTTGAGGATGCCCAGGTCGAAGCCGGTCGAGATCGACTGCGAGAAGGACTGGATGTCCTGGCCCGACACTTCCTTGTCGACGAACGCGGCGAGCAGGCGCGCGGCGAGCTGGCCGTATTCCGGCTCTTCGGCCGTGAGCGCGGCCGAGGTGCGGATCGACAGCTGGTCGAGTTCCTGGGTGGTGGCACCGTCGTACAGGCCGCCGATCGTCTTCAGCGCCACGCGCATCGGATCGACCGCAAACAGGCCATCGGCGCTGCGCGTCACCGCGCGCACGATCTTGTTCACGTCGACCACTTCGTGGCCGCCGTTGCGCTTGGTCACGCGCATCTGGCCGGGATTGTGCGGCGGCGTCAGCGCGAAGGCCGGCGGGGCGTCGTTCTTGTAACCGGCGGCAGGCGCCTTGTCGGTTGCTGCGGAGGGAGTGGCGGCCGCGTCGGCCGTCTCGGTGCGCTCGCGCGCTGCGGAATCCATCGTCGTCATTGTGTTGGCAGCCCCATGGCCTTGGTCAAACCTCCGTCCCGAGGGTCGGCTCGATGCGATGGGGGCGAAACACGGGAAATGTCGGGGACGGAGCGCCTTTGAAGGGCTCCGGTCCGCGACGTGCTTCCCCGCGGAAGCCGTCACCACTATCGAGGCCTCTCGGGCACCGATTGCTGGCAGGTCTTCGGACTCGTGGACGTGGACCTTGCGGTCCGCCTACCCGTCGCTTCCCAGTCCCCGAAGGACCAGTGCATTGAACGGGATCGTTTCCACTTACCGCTGCGGGGCAGTTCCGGATTCACACCGGTATTCCCTATTAAGTCCGACGGGCAGTCGCGCCTCTCCGGACACCAACGAGACACACGATATAGCTGGCGAAGGGGTGCGTCAACACAAGATGTAGGGTGTTGGCGTAGGTGGTTGATCGGCTGGGGAGTCCCTGTTGTCAAGCGTTTTTCGACGGCTCGCCAATGAAGGTTCTGTGAAGGCCGTCTACACAAAGGGAACCACAATGAACCGATAAAATCGCCGCCCACCAGCCACCCACGATTGCTCGACAGATGCCCTCATCGTTCGCATTGCAGGACCAGACTCTCCTTTCCCATGCGCTCGATGCCCTGCCATTCGGCTTTGCGGCCGTGTCGGCTTCGGGAGAGCTGCTCTACGCCAACGCCTGGGTGACCGCCCGCTTGCGCGAACACGAGCCTTCGGGGTTCCTCGGCCTGTGGGAGCCCGACAGCCGGGATCGCCTTGTCGCGGCGCTGCCGCTGGTCATACCAGGCAACGGCGTGCGCGAGCTGGCCCTCGCCACGGTCGATGGAGCCCACGTGCGGGTATCGCTCGAAGCCCGGCCGGGTTTGCCAGCCACCGCGGCGGTGACGATCCGTTCGGCGGGAGAGGGCACCGACGGCTCCGGTGCCGCCGAAGATCGCCGCGTTGCCCTGATCGAGATCGGCAACCTGCTGCGCGATCTGGAAGATCCGGCCGATATTGCCTACCGTGTCGCTGAGGTACTCGGCCGGACGCTGAAGGTGAGCCGGGCCGGCTACGGCACGATCGACCCGGTGGCCGAAACCATCACGGTGGAGCGAGACTGGAATGCGCCAGGGATCCAGACCCTCGCCGGCGTGCTGCACTTTCGCGACTACGGCAGCTACATCGATGAGCTCACACGTGGCGTGACCACGGTGATCACCGACGCCCGGACGGACCCACGCACGGCTGCCACCGCCGATGCCCTGGCCGGCATCACCGCCTTGTCCTTCATCAATATGCCGGTGACGGAACGGGGCGGCTTCGTCGCCCTCCTGTACCTCAACCACGCGGACCCTCGCGACTGGTCCGAGGAAGAGATCAGCTTCGTCAGCGAAGTAGCCAGCCGCACGCGCGTGGCCGTGGAACGGCGCCGTGCCGAGCACGAGCTCCGGCTACTGGCCAAAGATCTCGAGCGCCAGGTCGTCGAGCGTACCTACGAGCGCGACCGGGTCTGGACTCTCTCCAGCGACATCCTGGTCGTGGCCGACACCGACACCCGCCTGCTCTCGGTCAATCCGGCGTGGACAGCCATCCTGGGTTGGAGCGAGCGCGACACGGTCGGTCGTTCCTACCTCGACTTCGTTCACCCGGAAGACATTTCTCGCACCCAGGAGGAAACCGGTCACCTGGCCGAGGGCGAGACCACGCTTCGCTTCGAGAACCGCTATCGCACCGCCAGCGGTGACCTGCGCACGCTCTCGTGGCGGGCGGTGCCCAGCGAGGGCCTGATCTTCGCCGTGGCCCGTGATGTCTCGGCCGAGCGCGACCGCGAAGCGGCGCTGGACGTCGTCCAGGAGCAGTTGCGCCAGGCGCAGAAGATGGATGCGATCGGTAACCTCACCGGCGGCGTGGCCCACGATTTCAACAACCTCCTCCAGGTGATCAGCGGCAATCTGCAGTTACTCGCCGCCGACGTCTCCGGTAACGAACGCGCGGAGCGTCGCGTCGCCAATGCCATGGCGGGTGTCACGCGCGGTTCCAAGCTTGCCGCACAGCTGCTCGCCTTCGGTCGCCGCCAGCCGCTGGCACCCAAGGTCGTCAACATCGGTCGCTTCGTCCGCGACATGGACGAACTGTTGCGCCGCGCGTTGGGCGAGGCCATCGAGGTGGAAACCGTGATCGCCGGCGGGTTGTGGAACACCCTGGTGGATCCCTCGAACGTGGAGAACGCGCTGCTCAACCTCGCGATCAACGCGCGCGACGCGATGAACGGCCAGGGTCGCCTCACCGTCGAGGCAGGCAATGCCTTGCTCGACGACGCTTACGCCAAGGGCTATGCCGACGTCCGCCCGGGCCAGTACGTGATGCTCGCCGTGACCGATACCGGTACGGGCATGCCGCAGGAGATTCTTGGACAGGTGTTCGAGCCGTTCTTCACCACCAAGCCGGAGGGGCGCGGTACGGGGCTGGGCCTGTCCATGGTCTACGGCTTCGTGAAGCAGTCCGGCGGGCACGTGAAGATCTATAGCGAGCCGGGCGAGGGCACCACGGTGAAGATCTACCTGCCGCGCTCGACCCAGGGCGAAGACCGCGTGGTCGAGCTCGACGAGGAGGGCGTACGCGGCGGCGATGAAACCATACTCGTCGCCGAGGACGACGAAGCCGTGCGCGACACCGTGGTCGGTCTGCTCACCGACCTGGGTTACCGCGTGCTCAAGGCGCGCGATGCGGAAAGCGCACTGTCGATCATCGAAAGCGGCATTGCGATCGACCTGCTGTTCACCGACGTCGTCATGCCGGGTCCACTGCGTAGCCCGGAACTGGCGCGCAAGGCGGTCGAGCGGCAGCCTGGCATCGGCGTGCTTTTCACCTCCGGGTACACCGAAAACGCCATCGTGCACGGCGGCCGCCTGGACGAAGGTGTGGAGCTGCTGAGCAAGCCATATTCCCGCGAGGCGCTGGCGCGCAAGATTCGCCATGTGCTCGCCGGGCGCGTACCGCGCGCGCCGGTCGGCCCCCTGGCCGCGCCAGCACCCTCGTTACCCCCGCCCCATGGCCTTCCGGCGTCCTTGCGCATCCTGGTAGTCGAAGACGATGCGCTCATCCGCATGGCGGTCACCGAGATGCTGGAAAGTCGTGGGCATACGGTCTACGAAGCCGGGGATGGTCACGAAGCCATGCGCTTGCACGGTGCGGAAGCCATCGACATCCTGCTCACCGATGTCGGCCTGCCCGGGATGAACGGCGTGGAAGTGGCTGAGCGCATGCGCGAGGTGCAGCCGTCGCTGCCAGTGCTCTTTGCCACTGGCGACCAGACCGCCAATGGCGTCCAGCGCGACGCGCGCACGGCGATCATCGTCAAACCGTATGGGGTCTCCGATCTGATCGATGCGATCGGACGGATTACGCGGCCGGCGTAGGCTCAAGGCAACATATGCCCTCCGGTCACCCCGTAGGTCTCCCCGGTAATAAAGCTGGCCTCCTGCGAAGCCAGCAACACATACACCGGCGCACACTCCACCGGCTGTCCGGGCCGCTTCAGCGGCACGTTCTTGCCGAACTCCACCAGCTTCTCCTGAGGCTGTCCGCCGCTAGGCTGCAGCGGCGTCCATACGGGTCCCGGCGCCACCGCGTTCACGCGGATGCCCTTCTCGGCGACCTGTTTGGCCAACGCCTTCGTGAACGCGACGATCGCCGCCTTCGTCGGCGCGTAATCGAGGAGGATGTCCGACGGCTCGTAGGCCTGGATCGAGGCGGTGTTGACGATGGCGGCGCCGGGCGGCATGTGCGGTAACGCGGCCTTGCACAGCCAGAACAGCGCGAACACGTTGGTCTGGAATGTTTCCTGGAACGCCGCACTTTCCAGCTCGTCGATGGACTTGGCAAACTGCTGGCGTCCGGCCACATTGGCGAGAATATCCAGGCCACCCAGCTCCTTCACGGCCTTCGCGATCAGTTGTTTGCAGAACGCCTCGTCCTTCAGGTCGCCGGGCACGCCGATCACGGTATGGCCTTCGCCTGTAAGCAAACCGATCACTTCGTCGGCGTCTTTCTGTTCCGAGGGCAGGTAGTTGATCACCACGCTGGCGCCTTCACGCGCAAAGGCGATCGCCGCCGCGCGTCCGATACCGGAGTCGCCTCCGGTGACCAGCGCCTTGCGATCCTTCAGGCGGCCATTGCCGCGATAACTGGTTTCGCCGTGATCGGGGCGCGGCACCATCTCCCTGGCGAGGCCGGGCGCGGGTTGCGGCTGCTTGGAGAAGTCCGGCTGCGGATACTGGGTGCGCGGGTCGCGCATCGCATAAGGGTCGTACGTCGCGTGCTTTGCCATGGGGAAAACCTCTGGGGGAGGCTTTCCGGTTTACGGGGCGGAACGTCCATGTCCCGTCCACGTCATGTCATTTGCCCATGCCGCCGAGCATGCTCTTGCCCTGCTTGAGCACGGCTTTACAGACCTTGTGCGTGAGCTTCTCTTTCATGTCGCCAGTGGGCGAGCTGTCCGAGCCGGCCGCGCCGCCAAGGTCGAGGGTCTTGCCATCCTTGGACTTGAGCAAGCCCTTGGCGCCGTCGAGATAGCCCGCGTCCTGCGTTGGCGCGGCAGCGGCCGTGGACGATTTGCCGCCGAGCTTGCCCAGCAGCTGGTCCTTCACCCCCGAGGCGCCACTGTCGCCGCCGAGGTAGTTGTTGGTCACGCAATACTGCAGGATGCCAGCGGCATTGCTGGTACTGCCCGATGTCAGCGAACTGGTAGATCCACCCATCATCCCTTTAAGGCTGTCGAGCTGCGCGGCGGAAGCAGCGCCCGAGGCGACGGTGAGAGTGAGGGCGATACCGGCGAGGACGGTCTTCATGACGTTGGCTCCGGAGTTTCGAGGTCCGGAAGGGATAAACCTTCGCGCGTTAGATGGATGTATGCGACCGGAGCCGCAGCGCCTTCCTGGCCGGTTATGCTCGGACGTTTCATCCCCCGACAGGTCCCGGCCTTGCCAAGCATCCGCCCTCTCGTGCTCGCCATCGCCCTCGCGCTCCCCGTGGGACTTTCGCCCCCCGTAGGAGCCGCTTCAGCGGCGACAGGCACGAGCGTCACCGTCCACGCTCCCCGCGTCGAACGCACGGATACACCGACCTACGTGGATGCCACGCCGCCGCGCTTCTCCTGGCTCATCGACTCCCGCGCCAACGGAACACGACAGATCGCCTACCGCATCATCGTGACGCACGAAGGCCGGCCGGTATGGGACAGCGGTAACGTAAGTTCGGCGCGTTCCTTCGACATCGACTATGCCGGCCCGGTCCTGCAGCCAGGCCAGCGTTACGAATGGCGTGCAGACATCCGTACCACCGACGGCGGTGGCAGCGTGGCATCGCACTTCGATACCGCGCTCGACGAAGCCGGTTGGCATGGTGCGCAATGGATCGGCAAGGCCGACCCGGAAAGCCTTCCGGCACCGTTGCTGCGCAAACCGTTCCACGTCGAGGCAGGTGTCGAGCGGGCGACGCTCTACGTCGCAGCGGGTGGCTACGCCGACCTCTCCATCGATGGTCGTCCCGTCAGCGACGCCGTGCTGTCCCCTGGTTTCACCGACTACGACAAGCGCGTGGAGGTCGTAGCCACCGATGTCTCGCTGACGCCGGGCGACCACGTGCTCGCTGCCGAACTCGGTCGCGGCTTTTATGGCATGACCAATCCCAATGTCTGGCATTGGGAGCGCGCGCCATGGCATGGGCAGCCGCGCATACGTACCCTGCTGCGCGTGCGGTACGCCGATGGGCGCGTACAGGACATCGTCAGCGACGATAGCTGGCGGGTTGCCGACGGCCCTACGCGGCTCGACGATCTCTACGGTGGCGAAACGTACGACGCACGGGAAACGATGCCCGCAACGTGGAAGCCGGCTACCGTGCTTCCCGCACCACGAGGCAAACTCGTGGCGCAGACGGAACAGCCGATCCGCGTAACCGACACACTGCACGCCACGTCCGTCACCGAGCCGAAGCCTGGCGTCTTTGTCTTCGCTTTTGCGCGCGTCATCGCAGGCTGGGCGACGTTCGACGCGACGGGGCCGGCAGGGACGACGATCACCGCGCACTACGGCGAGAAACTCATGCCGGACGGCACGGTGGATGCGCGCGACGAACATCACTATTTCAAGGCCGGTTTCCAGACGGACCGCCTGACCCTCGCCGGTGGCCCTGAACGATGGCATCCGCGTTTCTCGTACAAGGGCTTTCGCTACGTACAGGTGGAAGGATGGCCAGGCGATAAGCCGGCGCTCGACGCCGTCAGCGCGCAGGTCGTCCATACCGACGTCGCCGTGACCGGTCGCTTCGACAGTGCCAACCCGCTGCTCGACTGGATCCACCGTGCGACCGTCGACACCCTGCTCAACAACCTGCATGGCATTCCCACCGACACGCCGATGTACGAAAAGAACGGCTGGACCGGTGATGGCATGCTCGGTGCAGATATGTTCCTGCGCAACGTCGATGCCGATCGTTTGCTGGCAAAGTGGGTGCGCGATATCGCCGACACGCGCAAAGCGGATGGCGCACCGTTGCTGATCGCGCCGAATCCCGGCTGGGGCGATGTTCGCGCACCCACGTGGCATGCAGCCTATGTGCTCGTGCCCTGGTCGCTGTGGATGCATGCCGGCGACCGTCGTCCCATGGAAGAGCACGTCGACGGTAACGCGCGTTACGTGGCGATGGAGAACGCGCGTTCTCCCGGCGGCATCGCCGACACCGAACTGGGTGACTGGGTGAGCCCGGAAACCGATCCGGGCGGCGAGAACGCGCCCGAAGACAAGCGTATCGCCGCCACGGCCTACCTGTACCGGATGCAGCGGGTGACCGCCGGGATGCTTCGAGTGCTGGGTGACAACGCACGTGCCGCCGGCTTCGATGCGCAGGCGGATGCGGTCCGCGATGCCTTCAATGCGCACTTTCTCGATCGCGCGGCCGGCCGTTATCGCGGCGACGGCGACCAGGGCTACCGGCAGGCCCACAACCTGCTGGCGCTTGCCTTTGGACTGGTGCCCGACGGGTTGCGCGATCGCGTTGCCGCCGGTGTGGCGGCGGATGCGAAGGCTCGTGGCGATCATCTCGATACGGGTGCCTTGGCAACCAAGATCATCCTCCCCGTGCTCACGTCCACCGGTCACGTGGATGAGGCCTGGCGTATCGCGACGCAGGTCACGTTCCCCAGCTGGGGCTACTGGCGAGACAACGGGGCGACCAGCCTGTGGGAGCACTGGAAGCTGGCGTCGCGTTCGCGGGGGCACTATTTCCTCGGCACCGTCGACGACTGGCTGTTCGGCGATGTCGCCGGTCTGCGGCCGCTGGCGCCGGGTTGGCAGCGGATCGAGGTGCGGCCGGCGGTGACGGCGTGGCTGGACCACGCCTCGGCCGCCGTGATGACGCCTTATGGCGAGGCCTCGGTGGCGTGGCGCAAGGTGGACGGACGGGTGGAACTGGATGTGCATGTGCCGGTGGGGGCCGAGGCGGTGGTGGGATTGCCGGGGCGGTCGGACGCGGTCGTCGGGTCGGGCGACCATCATTTATCCGCTCCGTAGGCATCGCCGATGAATCGGCTCCTGCCTTGTTCATAAAATTGCCGTAAAGACCTGCGATTTCCCGCCGTTAATGCATAGACGGGGAAGTAGAACAGGGTGACGGTACATGTCCGCATTGAAGAACTGGTTCGGCCGCACGACGTTGAACACGCGGGTGTGGATGGTCATGGCCGTGGTGGTGCTGGGCCTTGTCGGCCAGACCGTTATGTCGGGGATCGAAAGCCGCCGCGTGCAGATGACGGAACTCGCCAACACGCTGGAGCAGCATGTGACCGCGGCGATCGCCATCGCGGACGCATACCACGCACGTGCCGAGAAGGGACAGACGAGCGATCTCGAAGCGCGCATCGCCGCACTCGATGACATCCAGGCCATGCGCTGGTCCAACAACACCGGTTACGTCTTCGCCTTCGATTCGGCGCTGACCATGCGCATGCATCCGCTGCGCGCCGCCGATATCGGCAAGAACATTCGTGACGACGTGGACGGCAAGGGCTTCCACCAGTACGTAGCCATGCTCGACGCCGATACGAAGGACGGCCACGGCATGACGCGATACACGCAGATCATGCCCAAGACCAACGAGCTGAAAGACAAGATAAGTTACTCGAGCTGGTACAAACCCTGGGACCTGCACTTCATCTCGGGTGCCTACTTCGACGACATCGATGCCGCTTTCCGGGCCCAGTTGGAAAAGGACTTGCTCAAGTCCGCGGCCATCGCGGCGCTCGCCTTGCTGGTGGTCTGGCTGTCGATGAGCAGCATCCGCGCCACGGTGGGCGGCGAACCGCGCGACGCCGTGCAGATCGCCAGCCGCATCGCCGGCGGCGACCTGCGCAACGACGGCGGCGACTATGCTCCGGCCAGCCTGTTGGGTGCACTGGAGCGTATGCGCGGCACCCTCTCTTCCATCGTTTCCGAAGTGCAGCAGGGCGCGCACGTGGTTGCCACGACATCCGCCGAGATCGCCCGGGGAAACGATGACCTTTCCCATCGTACGCAGGAGCAGGCCTCCAGCCTCGAGGAAACCGCGGCATCGATGGAAGAAATGACGGCGACGGTCAAGCAGAATGCGGAGAATGCGAACGCAGCCGACCGTCTCTCGCGTCACGCCAGGGGCGAGGCGGAGAAGGGCGGCGCCGTGGTTGGCGAAGCCATGGAAGCGATGCGGGAGATCGGCGATTCCAGTCGGCGCATAGGCGACATCGTTGGCCTGATCGACGAGATCGCCTTCCAGACCAACCTGCTCGCCCTCAACGCCGCCGTGGAGGCGGCACGTGCCGGCGAGCAGGGCAGGGGCTTCGCGGTGGTGGCGGCGGAAGTGCGCCGGCTGGCCCAGTCCAGCGCGGCAGCGTCGCGCGAGATCAAGGGCCTGATCGCCGAAAGCGGCGAACGCGTGGAGGTTGGTGCGGCGCTGGTCGAGCAGTCTTCGGTCGCCTTGCGTGACATCGTCGCCAGCGTGAAGAAGGTGACCGACATCGTCGCCGAGATCGCGGCGGCGAGCGCCGAGCAGTCCGCGGGCGTGGATCAGGTGAACCTTGCGATTGCACAAATCGATCAGGTCACCCAGGAGAACGCGGCGCTGGTGGAAGAGGCTGCGGCCGCCGCCAAGTCCATGCAGGACCAGGCGCACTCGCTGAGCGATCAGGTGGCGTTCTTCACGGTCGACGGCGGTGCCCATGTCGAGGGGTTGGCCCGTGCGTCGGCGGCAGAGCGTGCAGCGCACGATCTCAGCTTCGGCCAGGCCGGCACGGCGACGAAGGGTAGCAACGCCCGGGCCGCATTCGCCTGAGGTGACAAAAGATCACTAAACAACTGAGAATAAGTCGCTTCAGTCATTAGTCCCAGCGGCCTATCGTTCTCCTCGTCCCTATCAAAACGAGGAAAAACGCCATGTACGCCATTACCGGAATCACCGGCCAGGTCGGCACCGCCCTGGCTGACGCCCTGTTTGCCGCAGGCAAGCCTTTCCGCGCTGTGGTCCGCGATGCGGCCAAGGGAAAGGCCTTCGCCGACCGCGGTGCCGAGGTGGCCATCGCCGAGATCGACGATACCCCGGCGCTGGCGCGGGCCTTCGAAGGCGCCGAGGCGGTCTTCATCCTGCTCCCGCCCGTGTTCGATCCGTCGCCAGGCTACCCGGAGTCGAATCGCAGCATCGCGTCGATTCGGGACGGCCTGCTCGCCGCGCGGCCGGATCGCGTCGTGGTCCTGTCGACGGTCGGCGCGCATGCCACGGAAGAAAACCTGCTGTCGCAGCTGGGTCGGATGGAAGACGTCCTCGGCAAGCTGCCCATGCCGGTGACGTTCCTTCGCGCGGGCTGGTTCTTCGAGAACGCCCAATGGGACGTCGCCTCCGCACGCGACACGGGTGTTATCGACAGCTACCTCTACCCGCTCGACCGCAAGCTACCCATGGTCGCCACGAAGGACATCGGCGAGCTGGCCGCGAGACTGCTCGGTGAGACAACCACCTGCGTACGGGTGGTGGAGCTCGAAGGCCCGCAGCGCACCAGCCCGAACGACATCGCCGCCGCCTTTGCCAAGGCGCTCGGCCGCGACGTGACCGCTCGCGTTACGCCACGCGCCGGGTGGGAAGCGGGTTTCATCGCCCAGGGTATGACGAACCCGACACCACGCATGCGCATGCTTGATGGCTTCAACGAAGGGTGGATCGACTTCGAAGGGTCATCGTTGAAGGGTCCTACCGGCGTCGACGAGGTGATCGCCGGGTTGGTGAGTCGCGGCAGCTGACCTATCCTGCCTTGCAACGCCCCTGCTCGAGGAACGCCCGCATGGATCACGCCGCAAGTTATGTCCAGGGCGCGAGTGCCACGCCGCTGCTCGGTGAAACGGTCGGGGTCATGCTCGACCGTATCGCCGCGAGCTGGCCGGAGCGGCCGGCCCTGGTCGTTCGCCAGCAAGGCATCCGCTGGACCTATGGCGAGTTCCACGCCGAGGTCGAACGCGTTGCCGCCGGGCTGCTCGCGCTGGGCCTGGAGCCCGGCGACCGCATCGGCATCTGGGCACCCAACCGGGCCGAATGGGTAGTGGCGCAGTTCGCCGCACCCAAGGCGGGCCTGATCCTGGTCAACATCAATCCGGCCTATCGCTCTCACGAGCTGGCCTATTCGTTGAACAAGGTGGCCTGCCGCGCGCTGATCCTGCCGCGAGCTTTCAAGAGTTCGCACTACCTGGAGATTCTCGGCGGACTGGCGCCGGAGCTTGCGAGCTCCGAGCCTGGCGGACTGCGTGCGGCGGCGCTGCCGGATCTGCGGCACGTCATCCTGCTCGACGATGAGCCGGCGCCAGGCACGCGGCGCTGGGCGGATATCGCCGCCGACGCCGGGGCGCGGGCGACGCTTGCCGCGATCGAGACCAGGCTGTCCTTCGACGATCCGGTGAATATCCAGTTCACCTCGGGCACCACCGGTGCACCGAAGGGCGCGACGTTGACGCATCACAACATCGTCAACAACGGCTTCTTCATCGGCGAGGCCATGCGCCTGACCGAGCAGGATCGTCTCTGCATTCCCGTGCCCTTCTATCACTGCTTCGGCATGGTGCTCGGCAATCTCGCTTGCGTCACGCACGGTGCCTGCATGGTCATTCCGGGCGAGGGTTTCGATGCGCTCACCACGCTGGAAACCGTGGCCGAAGAACGATGTACGGGCCTTCATGGCGTGCCGACGATGTTCATCGCCGAACTGGAGCATCCACGTTTCCATGAGTTCGACCTCACCTCGCTTCGCACCGGCATCATGGCCGGCTCGCCGTGTCCCATCGAGATCATGCGGCGCGTCGTGCGCGACATGCACATGGCCGAGGTCACGATCGCCTACGGCATGACGGAAACGAGCCCGGTCAGTTTCCAGACCGTGGCCGAAGACCCCCTCGAACTGCGCGTATCCACGGTCGGAAGGATTCATCCGCACGTGGAGGTCAAGATCGTCGACGAGACGGGGCGTGTCGTGCCCCGAGGTGGCACCGGCGAACTGCTCACGCGTGGCTACTCGGTGATGCGCGGCTACTGGGCCGACGAAGCCAACACACGCGCCGCACTCGACGATGCTCGCTGGATGCACACAGGCGACCTCGCCACCATCGACGACGCCGGCTATTGCACCGTTGTCGGCCGCCTGAAGGACATGATCATCCGCGGTGGCGAGAACATCTATCCGCGCGAGATCGAAGAGTTCCTTTACGGCCACCCGGATATCCAGGACGTGCAGGTGTTCGGCGTGCCGGATGCGCGCCTGGGCGAGCAGGTCTGCGCATGGATCCGTCTGCGCGACGGCAGCGCCGTGTCGGCCGCCGCGATACAGGACTACTGTCGCCGGCATCTTGCTTACTTCAAGGTGCCGCACTTCGTGCGTTTCGTCGACGCCTTCCCGATGACGGTGACCGGGAAGGTGCAGAAATACCTGATGCGGGAAGCGATGATGGCCGAGCTTGCCGAAAACGCGAGCGCGTAAGAACGCGCGATGTGTCGTCTCTACTTCGGATTCACGCTGTGAGCACCACCCTGTCGCATAGGGGTGGGGTTACTGCTCATGGTGAGGCGACACGTGAAACGAGTCAGAAGATTTCATCCGGCAACGCTGTTCACGGCGTTTCTTTTTGCGCTGGCCGGTGTGGCCACCCTGTTAGGTGGCATCCGCCTCGTCAATCTCGGTGGCTCCATCTACTACCTGGTAGCCGGTGCGATCCTGCTGGTCGTGGCCATCCTGTTGCTGCTGCGACAGCGCCTGGCCGTCGGCCTCTACGCGCTCATGCTGATCGGCAGCGCCGCCTGGTCGGTGTGGGAAGTCCATTGGGATTTCTGGCAGCTGCTGCCGCGCCTCGACGTGTGGTTCGTGCTTGGCCTGTGGCTCTTGCTGCCATGGCCACGACGTGGCCTGGGCCGTGATCGTTACTACGACAGCGCCCGCGACACCGGTGGTGGCTTTCTTTTTGTCTCCCTGCTGATCGTTGCCGCCGTTGGCATCGTCGGCGTGTTCCATGTGGACCACGACCTGCCCGGCGAACTGCCCATGGCCGATGTCTCCGGCCCGCAGGGCGACCGCGCCGCGCGCGCGGATGGCGACTGGACCGACTATGGCAGTTCTCCTTACGGTCAACGCTATTCGCCGTTGACCCAGATCACGCCGGACAACGTCGGTCAGCTGCAGGTGGCGTGGAAGATCGAGACGGGCGACAAGGTCGGTCCGGACGATCCGACCGAAACGACCGCCGAGAACACCCCGCTTAAGATCGGCGACACCGTGTACCTTTGCACGCCGCATAGCCGCGTGATCGCCATCGATGCAGCCACGGGCCAGAAGCGCTGGGAGTTCGACCCGAAAATCCAGAGTCCCGTCGGCTTCAAGCACTGGGAGCACATGACCTGTCGCGGCGTCTCTTACCACGACGACGCGAAGTACGCGTCCGCCGTGATTCCCGCCCCGGCGACGACCGCCCCGGGTGTTCCCGCTGCCGCTTCCACGGCACCGCTGCCGCTGACGGCCACTGCGTCAGCGACATGCCCGCGTCGTCTGTTCCTGCCGACCGCCGATGCGCGCCTTATCGCGCTCAATGCGGACTCCGGTCAGCCCTGCACCGACTTCGGCGAGCAAGGCACGATCAACCTGCGTAGCAACATCGGACCGTTCACGCCGGGCGGCTACTACTCCACCTCGCCGCCGGCGGTGACGAAGGATCTCGTCATCATTGGCGGTCACGTCACCGATAACGAATCGACCAACGAGCCGTCCGGCGTGATTCGCGCCTACGATGTGCACGACGGTCACCTGGTGTGGAACTTCGATCCGGGCAACCCGGACGCGACCGCGCCGATCGGTCCCGATGGCATCTACACGCGTAACTCGCCGAATGTCTGGTCGCTCTTCAGCGTCGACGAGAACCTCGGCATGGTCTACCTGCCCATGGGCAACCAGACGCCCGACCAGTTCGCCGGCGGCCGCACGCCCACCTCCGAGAAGTTCGGCGCCGGTCTGGTCGCACTCGATATCGCGACGGGTAAGCTCAAGTGGAATTACCAGTTCACGCACCACGATTTGTGGGACATGGACGTGGGCGGCCAACCGACGCTCGTGGACCTGCAGACGGCCGACGGCGTGAAGCCGGCCGTGCTGGCGTCGACCAAGCAGGGCAGTGTGTACGTGCTCGACCGTCGCGACGGCACGCCGATCGTGCCGATCAACGAAGTGCCTCGCCCACAGGGCGCCGTCCCGGGCGATCACACCGCGCCGACCCAGCCGCTGTCCGACCTCAACTTTGCCCCGCCGCAGGTGCGCGAGCAGGACATGTGGGGCACGACGCCCTTCGACCAGCTCTGGTGCCGCGTGCGCTTCCGTTCGCTGCGCTATGAGGGCATGTTCACGCCGCCGTCCGAGCAGGGATCCCTGGTCTTCCCGGGTAACTTCGGCGTGTTCGACTGGGGCGGTGTGTCGGTGGACCCGACGCGCCAGCTCATGCTGATCAATCCCAGCTACATGGCCTTCCAGTCGAAGCTGATTCCGAAAGAAACGCTGGCCAGGATGGAAGTCGGTCCCGCGAAGAGCGAGACCGAGGGCGTGAAGAAGGCCGAGGGCATTCCTTACGGCATCGAACTCTCGGCATTCCTGTCGCCGCTGGGCATTCCCTGCCAGGCGCCGCCGTGGGGCTACGTGGCTGGCGTGGACCTGCGCAGTGGCAAGATGCTCTGGCGCCACAAGAACGGCACGATCATCGACAGCGCCCCGCTACCGATCCCGATGCCGCTCGGTGTCCCGAGCCTCGGCGGCATGGTCACCACAGCCGGTGGCGTGACCTTCCTCAGCGGTACGCTCGACTACTACGTCCGCGGTTACGACGTGCGTACGGGTAAGAAGCTGTGGGAATCGCGCCTGCCTGCGGGTGGCCAGGCCACGCCGATGACGTATGCGGACAGCAGTGGGCGTCAGTACCTGCTGGTGACGGCGGGTGGGCATGGCTCGCTGGGTACGAAGCAGGGCGACTGGGTTATCGCTTACGCGTTGCCTAAGCCATAAAGCATCGCCGCTGAAGCGGCTCCTACAGGGATGCTCTATGTAGGAGCCGATTCATCGGCGAGCTCTTAGCCCGAGTCACTCAGGTAGACACTGCGCCGCGGCGTCGCGAACAACCGACGCAACATGGGCTCGAACGTGGCAAGCGGCAGCGTCTCCGCCGAAGCGTCGAAGGCGGGACTGTCGTAGCGCTCGCAGAACTCGGCCGTGCGTGCGAAGTGCGGATGATCGGCGAACCGGTTGCGCATATTCCGGTCCAGGCCGACGTGGTGAAAAAAGTAGTAACCCTGGAAAATCCCGTGATGCTCGACCATCCAGAGGTTCGCCTCGCCCACGAAGGGCTTCAGGATCGCCGCAGCGATATCCGGATGATTGAAGCTGCCCAGCGTGTCGCCAATATCATGTAATAACGCGCAGACGACGTACTCCTCGTCCCGCCCGTCGCGAAACGCACGCGTTGCCGTCTGCAGCGAGTGGGTGTATCGATCGACCGGAAAACCGCCGAAGTCGCCACGCAGCAACTCGAGGTGGGCCATCACGCGGTCCGGCAAGGCGCGGGCGTAGTCCGCGAATTCACCAGCGATGATGCGCCAATCGTCCGCCGTGCCGTCGCGCATATGACTGAAGCCAGCGCGGGCGCTCATGCCCGCTGGGCCCGTTGTCGGTCCGCCTCGACGTGACGGCCGGTGATGAACCAGAGGCGGCTTGCGACAAAGCCGAACAGGCCGGCGATACCGATGCCGAAGGCGAGGCCGCGGTAGCCGCCGCCGACCGCATCCGAGAGTGTACCTACGAGGTATGGACCCCACGCGCCGCCCAGCAGGTAGAGCGCCATCATCGCGCCGCCCCAGGAGAGACCCTTGAGATGCGCCGGCACCACGTCCTGCGTGGTGGCCGCCACCGCGGGCAACGCCATGCCGACAAAGATGCTGTGCAGGGGCATCATTGCCGCGCAGAAAAGCATGAGCGCACGATTGCCGATATCGAGCGCGGCGAGAAGGACAAGCAACATGAAGACGGTGGCGATGGCGATGCTGATCGCCGCCAGGCGCATGCGTCCGTCGGGACGCTTCGTGTGCCAGCGGTCGGCGATCACGCCGCCGAGCAGCGGGCCGGCGAGACCGATGATTGTGACGACGCCCATGACCAGTCCGGCCTTGTCCTCCTTGATGTCATACGCACGCATCAGCAGGGCAGGGAACCAGGTGCCCACGGAGATCTGCAGCACCGCGTACATGCCCAAGCCGACGTAGAGCCAGCGCAGCGTCGGAATGGCCCAGAGTTCCCGAAGATTGCTCCACAGCGAGGCGTGGCGGAACGGCGTGCCATCCGCATTGCTCAGGCGATAGTCCTGCATGAACAAGGCGAGCACGCCAAGGATGACGCCGGGAATACCGAACACGTAGAACGGTGTTCGCCAGCCACCCGCATGCGCCGACAGGTAGCCGCCGAGGATCGCGCCAAGGATGATGCCGACCGTGATGAAGGTATTGAAGATGCCGAGTTTCCGGCCGCGTTGCGCCTCGGGGTATGACGCCGAGACGAGTGCCGTGCCGCCCGGAGCAAATCCCGCCTCACCGACGCCGACGCCGAAACGGGCGATCGCCAGCGCGAGCAGCCCCCCGGCAAATCCGGTCGCCAGGGTGAAGACGCTCCAGATGATCGCCATCATTGCGATGGTCTTGCGTCGGCTCCAGGTATCGATCAGGCGCGAGGTGGGCAGGGTGAAGAGGATGACGCCGATGAAGTACGCGGTGCCAGCCAGCCCGGCCTGTCCGTCAGTGAGGCCCAGATCGGCTTTCAGCGGCTGGAGCACCACCGACATGATCTGCCAGTCGGCGTAACGCACCGCGTAGAGCAGCGAGCAGACCGTGAGGACGTAAGTAGCCCGCGGACCACCTACCTCGAAACGTTCGCTTGTCGCCGTTGCCGGCACGGCGGCCTTGATGCCACTGCTTGCCATGGGAGTGCCCTCAACCGGCCGTGGACGTGGCATCGGCGAACTCGCGTTCCTGCAGTTCGCGCCACATGATCTTTCCCGTGCCGCTCTTCGGCAGGCGTTCGACGAATTCCACGGCCTGGGGCACCTTGTAGGCAGCCATATGCTGGCGCGCCCAGACGATGAGCGTGGCGGCATCCACTTCCTGCCCGGCGCGCGGCACGATCACGGCCTTGACGCCCTCACCGCGCTGCGCATCGCGAAAGCCGATCACACAGGCTTCCTGCACGGCGGGATGCGCATAGAGCAGACTTTCCACCTCGGCCGGCCAGACCTTGTAGCCCGAAGCGTTGATCATGCGTTTCAGGCGGTCGACCAGGAAGAAGTAACCGTCTTCGTCGACGTAGCCGAGATCGCCACTACGGAAATAGCGCATTCCGTCAACGACGCAGAACGCCGCTTCGGTGGCCTCTGGCTTGTTCCAGTAGCCGAGGAAGACCTGCGGGCCCCGGATAAGAATCTCGCCGACCTCACCCTCGGCAAGAACGCGGAGTGACTCGGGATCGACGACGATCGAGTCGGTATCCTGGATCGGCACGCCCAGGCACTGCGACTTCGGATGGTGCGCGGGATTGGTGTGCGTGGTGGCGATGGTCTCGGAAAGTCCGTAACCCTCGATATACGGAATGCCCCAGAGCGCATGGATCTTCTCGGCGACGGCCTTGGGCATCGCTGCGCCACCGCCGGTAAGGAGCTTCAGGGAGCTGACATCGACACGGTCGAGGTCGGGTTGGGCAAGGAAGTCGAACAGCATGGTCGGGATCGCCGTCCACGTGCTGACCCGGTAACGTTCGATAAGCATGGCCGCGCAACGCCGGTCCCAGCGCGTCATGATCACCATGGTCGCGCCGCCGAAGATCACCGCGTTCACGCCCAGCTGCAGGCCGGTGACATGGAACATGGGCAAGGCTGCCAGGCAGACCTGGTCTTTTGGAATGCGGCTGAATTCCGCGCTGCCCACAGCCGCGTGCATGACACTGGCATGCGTATGCATGCAGCCCTTCGGCGTGCCCGTAGTACCGGAGGTGTAGGGTATGACCGAGAGATCGTCGGCGACGACAGTGACCGGTTCGAGCTTCGCGTCGGCGGTCATCGCCTCCTGCCAGCCGACGACGCCGTCGAACGCGACGCGCGGGGCAGCTACCACCTCCGGCACGGGAAGATCGCTGGCGACGGCGCGGTACTCGCCGTAGCAGGCCGCAAGCGCGTGCGTCAGTTCATTGCCCAGGAGCGGAAGGATGCCTTGTGCGAGCTCCTGACCGAAGATCGCAACGCGCGCGCCGCTGTCGCCAACGATGTTTCGCACCTCCTCCAGCAGGTTCATGGTGTTGACGGGAACCACGACGCCACCGGCGCGCAGGATGGCGTAGAACGCAATGACGAACTGCGGGCTGTTCTGCATGAACAGGGCAACCCGGTCACCCTTCGTCACGCCCATGCTCGACTGCAGGAAACCCGCCAGCGTGTCGACCTCGCGACGCAGCGTCGCGTAAGTGATGTCGTTACCGTAGTAGGCGATGGCGATGCTATCGGGATAGCGTGTCGCCGATACTTCCAGGTTGTAGTAGAGCGACGTGCGCGGAAGTGCCAGATGCTGCGGCAGGCCCGGCGGCCAGAAAGTCACATTCTTCATTGGTACCCCTCTCCCCAAGAATCGTGTTGTCGCCGTGGTCAGTCGACCTGCTGCGGCAGGATCATAAGCTTGCCCACGGCTTCGCGGGCGAGCAGCGCATCGAGCGCGTCCGCCGCTCGCGAGAGCGGGTAGCGTCGCGAGATATGTGGGTGGATCTGTCGCTCGCGCAGCCACGTGAGCAGCTGCTTCATGTTCGCTGCGTTGAGAGCGGGCTCACGGCGCACGAAGTCGCCCCAGAACACGCCGACGAGCGAGCTGCCCTTGAGCAGAAGCAGGTTGATCGGGATCTTAGGGATCTCGCCCGCAGCGAAACCGACGACGAGGTAACGACCCCGCCAGCCCACGCTGCGTAGCGCAGGGTCGGCGAAGTCACCGCCCACCGGGTCGTAGACCACGTCGACCCCGCGCCCGCCCGTGAGCGCTTTAACGCGCTCACGCAGGTCTTCGCGTGTGTAATCGATCGTTTCGTCGGCGCCATGCTCGCGTGCGGCGGTCAGCTTGGCTTCGTTCGACGCGGCAGCGATGACGCGCAAGCCGAGCAGCTTGCCTATCTCTACCGCGGCGATACCGACGCCGCCGCCGGCACCCAACACGAGCAGCGTCTCGCCCGGCTGGGCCTGGGCGCGATCCTTCAAGGCATGCAGGGACGTGCCGTAGGTGAGCACGAAGCTACCGGCGACCTCGAGTTCGTCGTCGGCGATGTCGCGCGGTAACGGCAGCACATGTGTGGCGTCGACGACGACTTCCTGCGCATAAGCGCCGTAAGGCGTCAGGCCGACGATCTTGTCGCCGACCGTGAGGTGGCTCACGTCGGCACCGACGGCAATGATTTCGCCGGAAAGCTCGCCGCCCGGTGAGAAGGGAAATTCCGGCCGAAACTGGTACTTCCCCGCGACGATCAGCGCATCGGGGAAATTCACCGCCGCAGCCCGTGTTCGCACCAGCACCTGGGCAGCCCCGGGCACGGGCGAGGGCAGGTCGCGGAGGACCAGCGAGGACGGCGCTCCCCAGGCATCGCAAACGATGGCTTTCATCAGAGCCGTCCCCGCATGACGTGGGTGACCTTGTCGCGTAATGCGACGAGCTTCGGGCCGAAGTCGTCGACCAGCTTCTCGCGCGTCACCATGGCTACGCGACCGCTGACGTTCAACGCCAGCGTGCGGCCGCCATCGGCGGAAACCATCGGGACACCGACCGCGAAAATCTCTGGATTCCAGTCGCCGAGCGAGAAACAAAACCCGTAATGCTCATAGTCCTGGCGCGCCCGGACGATGCCGGACCGGATCCTGGGCCAGTAGCCCGGCTCGCATTCCATCTCCAGTTCCATGAGGTGGCGGTTGAACATGTCGATCGGTCGCGCCGCGAGGTCGGCGCGGCCCAGCGCCGTCGAGCCATGCGGCACGCGTGCGCCCACGGCGAGTTTCATCTCGAAGGAGGGATCTCCCTGGCATACCTCGAGCAGGACCATGCGGCCGCGGTCGGCCTCGCCGAGCATGACTGCCGACTGCGTGTACTCGGCCAGTTCCATCATCAGGGGGCGAGCGACCGCAACGACGTCGTTGGCGCGCATATAGGCGTGGCCCAGCGACAGCAATGCGGTACCGAGGGAATACTTCTCGAGGATCTCGGAGTAACTGAGGTAGCCGAGCTGGGCGAGGGTGAAGGTGAGACGGGAAACGGTCGCCTTGGGCAGTCCGGTCTGTGCTGAGATGTCGCGGTTGCCGAGATACTTCGACCCGTATTCGAAACAACGCAGGATCGAAAACGCGCGGGCTACCGCGCTGACGAACTGCGGATCGTTCTCGTCAATCGCCAGGCTCAGTGTGTCGATCTTGCGCTTGGGGTTACCCATGGGCTTGTCCTGCGTAGTGCGCCAGCTCGAGGCGGGCGATCGTGCCGTTGTGAACTTCATCCGGGCCATCGGCCAGCCGAAGCGAGCGGATGCCTGCATAGCTTCCGGCAAGCGGGAAGTCATCGCTGACGCCGGCGCCACCGTGCGCCTGGATCGCCCAGTCGATGATCTGGCAGGCCATGGTCGGGGCCACCGCCTTGATCATGGCAATCTCCCGCCGTGCCACCTTGTTGCCGACGGTGTCCATCATGTACGCGGCTTTCAACGTGAGCAGACGTGCCTGCTCGATCATGCAGCGCGACTGCGCGATGCGTTCATGCCACACCGACTGCTCGGCGAGGCGCTTACCGAAGGCGACGCGACTTTGCACGCGGCGACAGAGCAGTTCGAGCGCGCGTTCCGCCGCGCCGATCGTGCGCATGCAGTGATGTATACGACCCGGGCCGAGACGCCCCTGGGCAATTTCAAAGCCGCGCCCCTCACCCAGTAGAAGGTGGTCGGCAGGAACGCGCACGTCGTGCAGATCGATCTCCATGTGGCCATGCGGTGCGTCGTCGTAGCCAAAAACGGTGAGCGCGCGGAGTGTCCGGACACCCGACGTCTGGGCCGGCACCAGGATCATCGATTGCTGCTGATGGGTGGCCGCGGCCGGGTCGGTCTTGCCCATGACGATGTACAGCGTGCAGCGCGGATCGCCCGCGCCCGACGAGAACCACTTGCGTCCGTTGATGACGTAGCTGTCGCCGTCCCGGCGAATCGAGCACTCGATGTTGGTCGCGTCCGACGAGGCCACGGATGGCTCGGTCATCAGGAACGCGGAGCGGATATCGCCGGCCAGGAGCGGTTCCAGCCACTGGGTTTTCTGGGCCTCGCTGCCGTAGCGCTCCAGCGTTTCCATGTTGCCCGTATCGGGCGCGGAGCAGTTGAACACCTCGGCCGCCCAGTACACACGTCCCATGATTTCGCTGAGGGGGGCGTATTCCAGGTTCGAAAGACCTTGCGGCGCGCGTTCGGATCGCGGCAGGAACAGGTTCCACAAGCCCTGTTCCCTGGCACGCTGCTTCAGCGGCTCGAGCAACTGCAGCGGAAGCCAGGGGTTGCCGGCAGCGCGATTGCGCTGGATTTCCTCGTGGTAAGCCGCTTCGCTCGGGTAGATGAACTCGTCGAAGAAGGCCAACAAGCGGGCACGCAGTTCTTCGACCTTCGGGGTGAACGAGAAATCCATGCCGCATCCTGTGTGGGAGCTAAGGCTTAAGTTCCGTCAGACGGAACATCATTCCACGTCTGCCGCCCATCCTAGAACCGGTGATCCGCTCTTGACAATGGGGGTGCGCATCTATTCTTCTGCACCCCATCGCCTCGTAAGTCATTCATTTCAGAACAGTGTTCCGTCTAGCGGAACTTGGAGCGAAACACCGCATGCCGAAGCTGCACGTGTTGCTCAAGAAGGAAGAGCTGGATCCCGCCCGCCTCGCGGACAAGGTGGTGATCGTGCTCGACGTGCTGTTTGCCACCTCGACGATCGTGCACGCGTTCGGTCAGGGACTCGACGCGTTATGGCCTGCACGGGACGCCGACGACGCGCGGCGCATCGCTGACGGCCTGGACGAACCAGCGCTCGCCGGCGAGTATCTCGCCGACGAACTGCCGGGCTTCGGGCCCGCGACGCCCCTGGCGTTGTCTCGAACACCGCTCGGAGGTACGACACTGGTGTATGCGACGACCAACGGTACCGTCGCGCTCAATGGCGCAGCAGGGGCGGCCCACGTCTACGCCGGCGCCCTGTTGAACGGCGACGCCCTGGTATCCCATGTGGTCGCGGCACATCCCGAGGCTAATGTCCTGCTCGTGTGCGCAGGCTCGATGAATCATTTCAACCTCGAAGACTTCTACGGCGCCGGTCATCTCGCTGCGCATTTCGAGCGGAGCGGCCACTACAAACTTTCCGATGCCGCTCTCGCGGCGCTCCTCCTCTACCGGGGATGCGACGCGGGTACCGCACTGGGCCAGTCACGCGTGGGCCGCATGATGCGAGCTCATGGCTTGCAGCACGAAGTCGATTACGCGGCGCAGTCCGACACGCTGGCCGTCGTACCCGAGCTGCTCAACGGTTGCCTGCGCGCCGTGGTCGCATGAGCACGTCACTGTCCGACGCCACCATCCCGTTCGATGCCGCTGTGCTGGAGCGCTGGCTCACCAGTCACGTCGATGGCTTCGCGGGCCCCTTGAAGATATCCCGGTTCAAGGTGGGACAGTCAAATCCGTCCTATCTCCTGGACACGCCTTCCTCACGCTACGTGATGCGAACGAAGCCGGCACCGGCGGCGAAGCTGTTGCCGTCCGCGCATGCGATCGACCGCGAGTTCCGTGTGCAGTCTGCGTTGTTCGGCAGCGACGTCCCCGTGGCGAAGATGTATCGCCTGTGCGAAGACGAATCGATCATCGGGCGTGCCTTCTACATCATGGACTTCGTCGAAGGACGGATCTTCTGGGAGCAATCCCTGCCCGGCGTGCCGGCGGAGGAGCGGCACGCAATCTATGTCGAACTCAATCGCGTCATCGCCGCGTTGCACGGCCTGGACGTGGCCGCGCTCGGCCTCGGCGACTACGGCAAAGCCGGCAACTACTTCGTTCGCCAGGTCGACCGCTGGACGCGGCAGTACCGCGCTTGTGAGCTACAGCGTATCGACGCGATGGAGCGCCTGATCGAATGGCTCCCGGCGAACATTCCGTCCGAAGAGACGCCGCAGGTGTCGCTCGTCCACGGCGACTACCGTATCGACAACGTCATCTTCCACCCGACCGAGCCGCGCATCCTCGCGGTCATCGACTGGGAACTCTCGACACTGGGTCACCCCCTCGCCGATTTCGCCTACCACCTGATGAGCTGGCACATGCCACAGGGCGCGCTGCGCGGGCTGCGCGATCTCGACCTGGCGGCGCTCGGCATTCCGGACGAGGCGACCTACATCGCGATGTACCGCGAACGTACCGGCGCCGCGGAAGCCGACTGGAACTATTTCCTCGCTTATAACGTGTTCCGTCTCGCCGCCATCGTCCAGGGCATCGCCAAGCGTGCCAGCGAAGGCATCGCCAGCAATTCCACGGGCAACGAACACGCACAGTACGTCGAGCCGCTCGCCGAGCTCGCCTGGTCTTTCGCTCGCAAGCTCCCATTCGATAAAGGGTCCACAGCACATGTCCGTCACGTATGAAATCCGCGGCGACGTCGCGGTACTGCGCATGTCCAACCCGCCGGTCAACGGCCTGGGTATCGCTACCCGCCGTGGCCTCGTCGAATCGCTCGATCGCGCCCTTGACGACGATGCCGTTCGTGCCGTCGTCGTTACCGGTGATGCGCGCGCCTTCTCGGGCGGCGCCGATATTCGTGAGTTCAACAAGCCGGAGGCATCGCAGGAACCGACCCTGCCGACGGTGATCGCTCGCTTCGAGCGCAGCACCAAGCCGCTCGTCGCGGCCATCGAAGGTCTCGCGCTTGGCGGTGGACTCGAGCTGGCGCTGGGTATGAATGCGCGTGTGGCCGACAGTGCGGCACTCATCGGCCTGCCCGAAGTAAAGCTGGGCATCCTGCCGGGGGCCGGTGGTACGCAGCGGTTCCCGCGCGCGGCGGGGCTCGAGGTTGCGCTAAACATGATCGTCTCGGGCGAGCCGGTGAAGGCGAAGCGGCTGGCCGCCACACGGTTGTTCGAGAAGCTGGTCGATTCGGACACCGTTGGGGCAGCCGTCGAGGTGGCGCGTGGCATGGTCGGTGGATCGCTGCCCCGTGTGCGCGACATGCGTGTCGAACATCCGAACCCTGAAGGTTTTCTCGGCTTCGCACGAGGTGCCGTGGCTGCGGCAGCCGCCAGCTATCCCGCGCCGCTCAAATGCATCGATGCCATCGAGGCGGCTGTGAAGCGAAGCTTCGACGAAGGCATCCTCGTCGAGCGCGAAGCCTTTGCCGTGCTGGTCAACACGCCGGAATCGAAGGCCTTGCGGCACGTGTTCTTCAGCGATCGTGCCGCCAGCAAGATTCCCGACGTGGCCTCGGATACGCCGCAACGCGAGGTCCGCCGCGTCGGCGTGATCGGCGCCGGCACCATGGGCGGCGGCATCACCATGAACTTCCTCAACGCCGGTATCCCGGTAACGCTGCTGGAAACGGCACAGGAACCGCTCGACCGAGGTCTCGGCACGATACGCAGGAACTACGAGAGCAGCGCGAAGAAGGGCAAGCTCACGGCGGAACAGGTCGAGCAGCGCCTGGGTCTGCTGACGCCGACGCTTCGCTACGAAGATCTCGCCGATGCCGACCTGATCATCGAGGCGGTCTTCGAGGATTACGCCGTGAAGAAGGCGGTTTTCGAGAAGCTCGACGCCGTGGCGAAGCCTGGGGCGATCCTTGCCAGCAACACCTCCACGCTCGACGTGAACCGGATCGCCGCACTGACCGCACGGCCGGAGAGTGTCGTCGGCATGCATTTCTTCAGCCCGGCCAACATCATGAAGTTGCTCGAGGTTGTGCGCGGATCGGCGACGGCAAAGGATGTCCTCGCTACCGTGATGGCTATCGCAAAGAAGATCGGCAAGACGGCCGTCGTTTCCGGCGTGTGCGACGGCTTCATCGGCAATCGCATGATCGAGCAGTACGGCCGGCAGGCAGGCTTCCTGCTGGAAGAGGGCGCCACGCCGCAGCAGATCGATCACGCGGCGGAATCCTTCGGCTTCGCCATGGGGCCTTTCCGCATGAGCGATCTCGCCGGCAACGATATCGGTTGGGCGATCCGCAAGCGCCGGCTCGTCGAGCAACCGGATCTGATCTATTCCAAAACCGCCGACCTGCTGTGCGAGATGGGCCGCTTCGGCCAGAAGGCAGGCAAGGGTTGGTACGACTACAAGCCCGGCGACCGCAAGGCTTACCCCTCGGCGGAAGTCGAGGCGATGGTCGCCGAGTACGCAAGGGGCATTGGCGTGCCGCCGCGCGACATCCCCGATAGCGAGATCGTCGAGCGCCTCGTCTACGCCCTCGTGAACGAAGGTGCACGCATCCTCGAAGAGGGCATCGCGGCCCGCGCCTCGGATATCGACGTCGTCTATCTCTACGGTTACGGCTTCCCGGTATGGCGTGGTGGCCCGATGTTCCATGCGGACAGTGTCGGACTGTTCAACGTCCTCGCCTCGATGCGCAGGTTCGCCAAGGGCCACCAGGGCAGCGACTGGGAGCCGGCACCCCTGCTGGTGAAGCTCGCCGCCGAGGGCGGCTCGTTCAACGGCTGAGACGCCACCGTCGCCATTCCACGCCTTTGCATCGGGATATTCACGTGAAAGAAGCTGTCATCGTTTCCACCGCTCGCACCGCGCTGGCCAAGAGCTGGAAGGGCGCCCTCAACATGACCCACGGCGCCACGCTGGGTGGCCACGTGGTTGAACACGCGGTCGCGCGCGCCGGCATCGAACCGGGCGAGGTCGAAGATGTACTGATGGGCTGCGCCAATCCGGAAGGTGCGACAGGCGTCAACATCGCCAGGCAGATCGCCTTGCGCGCGGGCCTGCCGGTGAGCGTGCCCGGCGCCACCGTGAACCGCTTCTGTTCGTCGGGGCTACAGACCATCGCCATGGCGGCGCAGCGGATCATCGCTGGCGAAGGCGAGATCCACGTGGCCGGCGGCGTCGAGAGCATCTCCTGCGTGCAGCCGTTCATCAACCAGCACATGCTCACCGAGGGCTGGCTGCTCGACAACAAGCCGGCGATCTACTGGTCGATGCTGCAGACCGCCGAGACCGTGGCCAAGCGCTACGGCATTTCGCGCGAGCGTCAGGACCGCTACGGTGCCGAGAGCCAGCGCCGCGCCGCGGAGGCGGCGGCAGCGGGTCGCTTCGACAAGGAAATCGTGCCGATCACCGTGCTTGCCGGCGTGGCCGATCCCGAAACACGACAGTTGCTAACGCGCGAGGTCACGCTCACGGCCGACGAGGGTATCCGTGCCGATACGACGTACGAAGGCGTGTCGAAGATTCGTCCGGCACTCCCGGGCGGCGTCATCGCCGCAGGTAATGCCAGCCAGTTCTCTGATGGCGCTTCGGCAGCCGTATTGATGGATGCCGCACTCGCCGAGCGCAAGGGACTGTCGCCACTGGGTATCTTCCGCGGCTTTGCGGTCGCCGGCTGTGAGCCCGACGAAATGGGCGTGGGCCCGATCTATGCGGTGCCCAAGCTGCTCCGGCGCGCGGGTCTGACGGTCGATGACATCGGCCTTTGGGAACTGAACGAGGCCTTCGCCGTACAGGTGCTCTACTGCATGGACACGTTGGGCATCCCCCACGACAGGCTCAACGTGGACGGCGGCGCGATTGCCGTCGGGCATCCGTATGGTGTGAGCGGTGCGCGACTGGTCGGTCATGCCCTCATCGAAGGCAAGCGGCGAGGCGTGAAGTACGTTGTCGTCACCATGTGCGTCGGTGGCGGCCAGGGTGCGGCCGGCCTGTTCGAAGTGGTCTGACCTTCGATGACCTCCCTGCTCCTCTCCCGCCGCGACATCGAGTTTCTTCTTTACGAATGGCTCGACGTGCCGGCACTCGCGGCGACACCGCGCTACGCCGGCCATGACCGCGCCACCTTCGACGCCGTGCTCGATACCTACGAGCAGATCGCGACCGACTACTTCGCCCCGCACTACAAGAAGGCCGACGAACACGAGCCGACGTTCGACGGCGAGAAGGTAAGACTGATCGACGAGGTCGCGCCCGCGCTGCACGCCTTCATCGACGCCGGACTGATGCTGGCCGGCCAGGATGCGGACATCGGTGGCATGCAGCTGCCGATGGTCGTCGCGACGGCCGGCATGGCCTACCTCTACGCGGCGAACGTGGGTACAACGGCGTATCCCTTGCTCACGCTGGGCAACGCCAATCTCCTGCTGGCGCATGGCAACCCGGCGCAGATCCGCACCTTCGTCGAGCCCGAACTGCAGGGCCGGTTCCACGGCACCATGTGTCTCTCCGAACCGCAGGCAGGGTCGTCGCTCTCGGATATCCGCACGCGTGCCGAGTACGACGGCGAGTCGGCCCTGGGTCCGCGTTATCGCGTGTTCGGCAACAAGATGTGGATCTCCGGCGGCGACCACGAACTCTCCGAAAACATCGTTCATCTGGTGCTGGCGAAGATACCCGGACCCGATGGCCAGCTGATTCCCGGCGTGCGTGGTATCTCGCTGCTCGTCGTGCCCAAGTTTCTGGTCGACGAAGACGGCAAACTCGGCGAACGCAACGATGTGCGCCTCGCAGGCATCAATCACAAAATGGGTTACCGCGGGACGGTGAACTGCCTGCTCAATTTCGGCGAAGGCACACGCCACACGCCGGAAGGGAAGGGTGGTGCCATCGGCTACCTCGTCGGTGAGGCCCATCACGGCCTCGCCTATATGTTCCACATGATGAACGAGGCACGGATCGGCGTCGGGCTTGGCGCCGTGGCGCTGGGGTATACGGGCTACCTGCACGCGCTCGACTATGCCCGGCAGCGCCCGCAGGGGCGTCCGCCGGGTGCGGCAGGCAAAGACCCGACCACGCCCCAGGTACGCATCGTCGAGCACGCCGATATCCGCCGCATGCTGCTTGCGCAGAAGGCCTATGTGGAAGGCGGTCTCGCTTTCACGCTGTACTGCGCTCGTCTTGTCGACGAGGCCGCCACGGCGGCCGATACCACGGAGCGGGCGGCGATCATCCAGCTGCTCGATATCCTTACGCCTATTGCCAAGAGCTGGCCGGCCCAGTGGTGCCTCGCGGCCAACGACCTCGCCATCCAGGTGCACGGCGGATACGGCTACACCCGCGAATACAAGGTGGAACAGTTCTGGCGCGATAATCGCCTGAACGCGATCCATGAGGGGACCCATGGCATCCAGGCCATGGACCTGCTCGGGCGCAAGGTGGTCATGAACGACGGCGCCGCCTTTGCCGCCTTCGCCGCGCGCGTGAATGGCGCCATCGATCGCGCCGTGGCGAGGCCGGCACTCGAGGGCGACGCGCTGGCGTTGCGCGCACGACTGCAGCGTCTGGGCGAGGTCACCCGCCAGCTCTGGTCAACCGGCGACATCCAGCTGACACTAGCCAATGCCAGTCTCTATCTCGAAGCATTCGGGCATATCGCCATCACCTGGATCTGGCTCGAACAGGCACTGGTCGCAGCGGATCGGGCCGGTGACTTCTACGAGGGCAAGCGCCGTGCCGCGCGGTACTTCTTCCGCTGGGAATCGCCCCGCGTGGATGCACAGCTCGACCTGCTCGCGAGTCTGGATCGCACGCCGCTGGACATGCACGACGACTTCTTCTGATCGCAAGGACTCTCCATCGTGAACGACAGATCCCTTTTTGACCTCAGCGGCAAGACCGCCCTCGTTACCGGCGGCTCTCGCGGGCTAGGCCTGCAGATTGCCGAAGCACTCGGTGCATACGGTGCACGGCTGATGATTTCCGCGCGCAAGGCCGACGAACTCGAGCAGGCAGCCACCCATCTTCGCGGTCGTGGTATCTCCGTCGATGTCTTCGCCGCCGACGTTTCCAGGGAAACCGACGTGACTGCGCTCGCCGATGCCGCACTGGCACAGATGAGCCACGTCGATATCCTGATAAACAATGCGGGCGCCAGCTGGGGCGCGCCCGCCGAGTCGCATCCGCTCGAGGCATGGGACAAAGTGTTCAACCTCAACGTGCGCGGTCTGTTCCTGCTGAGCCAGCGCATCGCGCGGGACTCGATGATTCCGCGTCGCTATGGCCGCGTCATCAATGTCGCCTCGGTGGCCGGCTTGCGTGGCAACCCACCGGGAACCATGCAGACCATCGCGTATAACGCCAGCAAGGGTGCCGTCGTGAATCTCACGCGTGCGCTCGCCGGCGAATGGGGCGTGCACGGCATTACCGTGAATGCCCTGGCCCCCGGGTTCTTTCCGTCGAGAATGTCAGAGAAGCTGATCCTCGCCCTGGGTGAGGAGGCGTTGATCGCCCAGTCGCCCTTGCGGCGCCTCGGCGACGACGAGGACCTGAAAGGCGCGGCCTTGCTCTTCGCGTCCGATGCGGGCAAGCACATCACCGGGCAGATCCTCGCTATCGACGGTGGCCAGAGTGCCGTCTGACGGCGGCGGCCTGCGCATCGTCGACAGCCTCGAGGCGCTCGCGTCCCTCGCCGGTCACGATGTGGCCGTGAGTGAGTGGCTGCGCATCGATCAGGAGCGCGTCCAGGGCTTCGCCGATGCAACGGGCGACCAGCAATGGATCCATACCGATCCGGAGCGCGCGACCCGCGAGTCGCCCTTTGGCGGTACCGTCGCGCATGGTTACCTCACACTGTCCCTGCTGCCCGCGATGTTCGAGTCCACCATCCGTATCGATGGCATCCGCATGGCCGTGAACTACGGCCTGGACCGCGTCCGGTTTCCGGCCCCGGTGCGTGTCGGTGCACGTATTCGCGCCCACCTCGTCCTCGATCGCGTCGAGCCTGTCACCGGTGGCGTCCAGGCGTTCTGGACCGCATCGGTCGAGATCGACGGGGGCGACAAGCCCGCCTGCGTCGCGCAGATGCTCGTTCGCTATTACCCTACCTGACGACTGCGCCCCAACGGCGCCGGAGTTTCCATGGATCTCGATTTCAGTCCCGACGAACTGGCCTTCCGCGACGAGGTACGTCAGTTCCTCGCAACCAGCCTGCCTGCCGAAATTCGCGACCGCATGCGACGTGCGGACGAGAGCCACGTGCGCGAAGACATCCTCGCCTGGCAACGCCTCTTGCATGCCCGCGGGTGGGGCGCTCCCGCCTGGCCTGCGGACTTCGGTGGCACGGGCTGGAGCAAGACCCAGCAGTACATCTTCGAGAACGAATGCTCGCTGGCGGATGCACCGATGCAGCTGGCCTTCGGCGTGAAGATGGTCGCGCCCGTCCTGATGCGCTACGGCAGTGCCGAACAACAGGCACGATTCCTTCCCGGCATCATCGAGGGGAAAGACTGGTGGTGCCAGGGTTACTCGGAACCCGGCTCGGGTTCGGATCTCGCTTCGCTGAAGATGAAGGCCGAGCGCGACGGCGACGAGTACGTGTTGAACGGGCAGAAGGTCTGGAACACGCTCGGCCAGTTCGCCGACTGGATCTTCTGCCTGGTGCGGACGGATCCCACGGTCAAGCCACAGAAGGGCATCTCCTTCATCCTCGTCGATATGAAGTCGCCGGGCATCACGGTGAGGCCGACGCGGCTTCTCGACGGTACCTTCGAAGTCAACGAGATCTGGTTCGACAACGTCCGGGTGCCGGCGGAGAACCTCATCGGCGAGGAAAATCTCGGCTGGACGTATGCGAAGTTCCTGCTCGGTCACGAGCGCACCAACATCGCCGGCATCGGGGCGAGCAAGCGTGGCCTGCAGCGGCTTCGGGAAGTCGCCGCCCGCCTGGCGCGCAACGGACGGAACCGGCTGCACGACCCCGTTTTCGCGACCCGCGTCGCCCAGGTCGAGATGGAACTGCGTGCGCTTGAAATCACCAACCTTCGGGTCATCTTTGCCGAAGCGCGCAACCACGCGCCCGGGCCGGAAGCATCGATGCTGAAGATCCGCGGCACCGAAATCCTTCAACGCATCTCCGAACTGCATGTGGACCTGCTGGGTGCCAGTGCGCTGGGACTCGATGCCGATGGCGACGACGAGGCGCTCCAGGCGACCCGTGCTTACCTCAACCTGCGCAAGCTGAGCATCTTCGGCGGATCCAACGAGATCCAGCGCAACATCATCGCCCACATGATTCTCGGTCTCTAGGAGCAGCACATGGACTTCTCGTTCACCGACGAACAGCAGATGCTGCAGGACACCACGCGTCGCTTCGTGGCCAGTCGTTACAGCTTCGACGTACGCCACGCCATTGCAGCGACGGCCGAGGGCTGGTCCCGCGACGTCTGGGCGCAGATGGCCGATCTGGGGTTGCTCGCGATCAATATTCGCGAGGAGGATGGCGGGCTCGATGCGGGCCCCGTGGGCACGATGCTCGTCGCGGGTGCGCTGGGTGAAGCGCTCTCGCTCGAGCCATTCCTCGCCAGCGCCGTGGTCGCCACGCATGTCATCGGCAACCTCGGCTCGGCGACGCAACGCGCGGAATGGCTTCCGGCGCTTGGCAGCGGCGACCTCCTGGCCGTGCTCGTCACTGACGAGGGAGATGCGCTGCATGCCGCATTCGAGGCGCGCGAGGAGCGCGGCGGGTGGTGGCTTGAAGGCTCGCTGCAAGGCGTCTATCACGCCGGTGTGGCCGGTCTTCTCCTGGTCGTCGCACGTACCGGCGACGGTACGGGCGTGTTCGCGGTTACGCCGGAAACGCCGGGCGTGCACGTGTCGTCGCGCGGGTCGGTCGACGGTCAGCGCATGGCGGACGTGGTACTGGATGGTGTCCACATCGACGTATCTGCCCGCGTGGGTGGCGAAGCGCTAGGGCCCGTGCGTGACGCCCTCGACGCGGGACTGGCCGCCCTCTGTTCCGATGCCCTGGGTGCGATGGAGCGGATCCTCGCCGCGACGATCGCCTATACGCGGTCGCGGGTGCAGTTCGGCACGCCGATCGGCAGCTTCCAGGCCTTGCAACACCGCATGGCTGAGATGCTCATCCACATGGAACAGGCGCGCTCGATGAGCTACCTGGCCACAGCGCAATGCACGAATCCCGATCTCCCGGAGCGGCGAGAGGCGCTGTGCGCGGCAAAGGCCTTGATGGGGCAGGCGGCACGCTACATCGGCCAGCAGGCCGTCCAGCTGCACGGCGGCATGGGCATGACCGACGAGCTGGACGTCAGTCATGCCTTCAAGCGCCTCCTCGCCTTCGAGCTTCGCTACGGCACGACCGACGAACGCCTGGCCAGCTACCGCGAGCACGTCGTCGTCGCCTGATCGCGCCGTCGTAGCCCGATCGCGCGGGCTTTGTGTAGGAGCCGATTCATCGGCGATCCCTGCGGAGCGTGGTGTTGGGTGCCGTCGCGAGCACCCATCGCCGATGAATCGGCTCCTACGGGGAGCGCGCGGTTCGCTCGCAGCGACCTGCTTTCCATGTTGTTGCGCAACACGTCGGCGCGATCGACCGGATCGCGCCGACGTCGTTTATAAAGGACTTTTTTAAAGCAATATACAAAATGCCGGCACAGCCTTGCGCGACGCAACAATGACTCGCGCAAACCCCCGTACCAAGTTCCGTTTTCCGAAAAAGGAAGTGCTAGCTTCCGCCCCGAATCAAGTGCATTCGCACGGCAACGGGGGAACGGCATGGCTTCATGGCATTACTCGCGGCGCATCCTGGCGTGGTCGATCGCCGCCTCGCTGGCCACGGTTGCGGCAAGCACCGCCATGGCGCAGGACGCCGCGGCGAAGAAGCCGGCGGACACTGCCGCCGAGACCAACCCGGACGGCTCGCCCAAGGTCACCAAGCTCAACGAGATCAAGGTATCCGCGCAGAAGCGCGAGGAATACCTGCAGGACGTGCCGGTGACGATGGCGACTCTGAATCGCCAGCAGCTGCACGACGCGGGTGTTCGCGACATCAAGGACCTGCAGATCCTCGTGCCCGACCTGGTCGTGACCAGCACCGATTCCACGGCGAACACCACGGCGCGCATCCGTGGCGTCGGTACCACGGGCGACAACGCCGGGCTTGAATCGTCGGTGGGTGTGGTGATCGACGGTGTGCCCCGCGCCCGCGTCGGCGTGGGCTTCGGCGACCTCGGCGAGATCAACCAGATCGAGGTGCTCAAGGGACCGCAGGGCACCGTGTTTGGCAAGAACACCACGGCCGGCGTCATCGACATCACCACGCAGCGTCCGACCTTCACCGAGCAGGGTTCGGCCGAGTTCGATGTCGGCAACTATCGCGCCGCCGGGGTCTCGGCGTCGTACAGCAACAAGATCACCGACTGGGCGGCCTTTCGTGTCTACGTGGCGGATCGTCAGCACAATGGCTACAACGATGTCTTCGTCAACCAGGGGCCGCGCACCGAGACCCACGACGATGACCAGGACTTCCACTCCTTCCGTGGCCAGCTGCTGCTCAAGCCGACCAAGGACGTGGACATCAACATCATCGGCGACTACACCCAGCGCAACGAGAACTGCTGCGTGGCCGTGACCACCCACCGTGATCCGGGCATCGCGGCCCTGACCGACGTCTTCGCGGGTGGCCCGGGTCTGGGCGTCATCCCCTCGGCCGATCCGTCGCGCCGGCTTGCTTATGCCAACAGCGATACGACACAAAAAATCATCGACAAGGGTGTGTCGGCCGAGGTGAACTGGAATACCCCCTGGCTAAACAACGCGACGCTGACCTCGATTACCTCAGTACGCCAGTGGAACCTCGAGAGCGCGAGCGATCTCGACTTCAACGGCGCCAACCTGGCTATCCACGACTTCAGCCCGAACAACGGTGAACGCTTCAACACCTTCTCACAGGAGCTTCGCTACGCCGGTTCGACCGACCACGTCGACTGGATGGGTGGCGTGTACTTCGACAACGTGCGCCTGCAGCGCAGCGAGCAGATCACCGAGCAGCCGCAGTACGAGGGCTTCCTCTCCAGCGAACTCGTTTATGGCATCGCCGCGGCGCTTCCGCCGGGCCTGTTCAGCACCGCCAATCCGCAGAATTTCTTTTCCCAGGTCACCGGTGCGCCTTATGGGCAGTCGTTCACCGGCGTCGCCCAGCGCGACCAGTGGAACCAGAACTCGAAGAGCGAGGCGGCCTTCGGCAATGCCACCTGGCACATCACCGATGCCTTCTCGCTTACCGGTGGCATGCGCTACACGCACGAGCAGAAGAAAACCGATTTCCGCTACGACGATCCGAATGGCGGCCTTGGGTGCGGCGCCGCGCTGACCACCACGGGCGTGGGGCGGGCACTGATTGCGCGAGGCCTGCCGGCATCGCTCGTGCCGCTGGTGGCGCCGACGGTCATCGGCAATATGTGCCTGCCCTGGCAGAACCCGCTGTTCAATGGCCTCAACGTGCAGAACAACCTCACCGAGAGCAACTGGTCGGGAACCCTGAAGGCTGCCTACCGCTTCAGCGATCAGATGATGGTCTACCTGAGTGGAGCGCGCGGCTACAAGGCGGGCGGCTACAACCTGGCGCGCGTTCAGTCGGCGAACGGACAGGTCGGTGGTGGCTCCGGCGTCATTCCTGTGACGGATACATCGTTCCCGGCCGAAGCGGTCAACAGCTTCGAGCTCGGCACGAAGACGACCTGGGCCGATGGCAACCTGCTGATCAACGCCGCGCTGTTCCATTCGCGCTACACCAACTACCAGCTCAACACCTTCAGCGGAATCAGCTGGGTGGTCGATTCGATCCCGCAGCTCACCACCCAAGGCCTCGATGCGGACGTGCTATGGCAGACGCCGATGCGCGGGCTCACGCTGCAGGCAGCGGCGACCTATACCAAAGCCCGGTTTGGCAACGATGTCCTCGCCGACCCGACGCTGGTGAACGTTCCGGGCAGTACGCCCGGGTACGCGCCGCGCTGGAGCGCATCGTCGGGTGTGACCTATCAATGGGACATGGGCAGTCGCCTGTTCGGTCGTTTCAATGTCAATGCGAAGTACAGCGGCGACTATCTCGCCAGTGGTCTTCCCGATCCGCTGATGACGCAGAAGTCGTACACGCTGGTGGGAGCCCGCTTTACCGTCGGCGATATCGGCAAGCACTGGACGGTTGAGCTCTGGGGCCAGAACCTGACCAACCGCACCTACGTGCAGGCTTACTTCGATCCAGCCCTGCAGACGGGTTCGGAGAATGCCTTCCTCGGGGATCCCCGAACGTTCGGCGTGACGTTGCGCGCCTCGCTCTGACGAGGGCGCTGACGTGACCGAAACGTTCGTCGATGTGCTGATCGTCGGTGCCGGGCTCGCCGGCATCGGCACGGCGTGTCATGTGGTCACAGCCTTCCCGGGCCGCAGCGTCGCCATCCTCGAGCGCCGCGCCGCCATCGGCGGTACGTGGGATCTGTTTCGCTATCCCGGTATCCGATCCGACACGGACATGTTCAGCTATGGCTACGCGTTTCGTCCCTGGCAGGGCGCACGCACGCTGGCCGACGGCGCCGTCATCCGCCAGTACATCGCGGACACGGCGCGCGAATTCCACCTTGACGACCGTATCCATTACGGGGTCCGCGTCACGGCAGCGGCGTGGTCGAGCGGCGCGCAGCGTTGGTCGGTCACCGTTGTCGACGAGGCTAGCGGGAAGATCGAACGGTTCCGTTGCGCCTTCCTGTTTGCCTGCACCGGCTACTACGATCATGACGCTGGCTACCTGCCGACCTTCCCCGGCGAAGAGGTGTTCACCGGGCAGCGCATCCACCCACAGCATTGGCCCGTGCAGCTGGATGTTTCGGGCAAGAAAGTCGTCGTGATCGGCAGCGGCGCCACGGCCATTACCCTGGTGCCGGCGATGGCGCATGAAGTCGCGCAGATCACCCTGCTTCAGCGTTCTCCCTCGTACATCGTTTCCATGCCGTCGGTCGACGGCCTGTCCCGTCTTCTCGGTCGTGTCCTCCCGGCAGCATGGGTCCACCGTTTCACGCGGTGGCGTTTCATCGCGCTGCAGCGTGGCGTTTATCTGGCCAGCACACGCTGGCCGAAAGCCATGCGCTCCGTCCTTCTCTCGCACGTCAAGTCACGCGTCGGCAAGTACGTGGACATGAAGCACTTCACGCCGACGTACGCGCCCTGGGACCAGCGTGTCTGCGTCGTGCCCGACGGAGACCTGTTCGAAGCGCTCAAGTCGGGGAAGGCGTCGATCGTCACGGGAGCCATCGAGCGCTTCACCGCCGGTGGCATCCGCCTCGTGTCCGGTGAGGAGATCGCGGCCGATATCATCGTCACAGCTACGGGGCTCAACGTCAGCCAGCTCGGCGGCATGTCGCTCAGCGTGGACGGCGAACCGGTGAGGCTGCACGAACGCATGACCTACAAGGGCGTGCTCGTCGAGGGTGTTCCCAACCTCGGCCTGGTCTTCGGTCATGCGAACGCACCGTGGACGCTGAAGGTCGAACTCGCCGCCCGTTACCTCTGCCGTTTGATCGCCCACATGGACCGCATCGGCGCCAGCGAGGTCAGACCGCGCGAAGAGACCGCCAGCAGGACGAGCGAAAGCATCCTCGGTGCGCTGGCCTCGGGTTACGTCAAACGCGCGGATGGTGCGTTACCGCGCCAGGGCAGCCGTCATCCCTGGAAGGTCACCCAGCACCTGGGTCGCGACAGGCTCATGTTGCTGAAGGAACCCGTCGACGATCCGCTGCTTGTCTTTCGCCGTCCGGATACGGCGGAACTGCCACGTGCGTCGAGCGGACGTCATGCGGGACAGATCGCCGTCGTAACAGGCGCGGGCTCCGGCATTGGGCGAGCCATCGCCCGTTTGCTGTCCGCCGAAGGTGCACGGGTTCACTGCGCGGATATCGACGGCACGGCGGCGACGGCGACAGCCAGCGGCCTTGCCGATGCGCGAGCACATACGCTCGATGTGACCGACGCCGCGGCGGTGGCCGCCCTCGCCGACGCGATCTACGCCGAAGACGGACGCGTCGATCTGCTCTTCAACAATGCAGGCATCGGTCACGCTGCTCGCGTCGACGAATCCTCGCTCGAGGACTGGCAGCGCGTGCTGTCCGTCAACCTGATGGGTGTCGTGCACGGTATCCACGCCTTCCTGCCACGCATGCAACGGCAGTCGGCGCCGTCGCGCATCGTCAACACGGCGTCCGGCGCCGGCCTCTTCCCCCATCCACGCATGGCGCCTTACTGCGCGTCGAAGCACGCCGTGGTGGGCCTGTCCACGTCGCTGGCCGCCGAGCTGGACGGCAGCGGTGTGGGGGTCACGATCCTGTGCCCTGGCGTGATCGACACCGCGATCGCGTCCACCACGCGTATGCGCGGTGAAACGCTCGCCCATCAATCCGAAGCCGTCGCCTACTACGCACGGCACGGCACCGCGCCCGAGAAGGTCGCCGTCGACGTGCTCGCGGCCGTCCGTCGCCGCAAGCTGTTCTGTCTCACCCCCTGGACGCAGACCGGCATCGGCTGGCTGCTCTACCGGTTGTCGCCCCGACTTGCGATGCATGTCATGCGTGCGCAGGTGAATCGCATTCTCGGAACGTCCACGGCGCATCGTGCGCCTCCCGCGGAGTACCCCCATGTCGATCCCGATGAACCCGCGCGCGCCGGCTGTCGCCGCGAACGCTGACGACGACGCGGCTATCGCCGCGCTGCGCAATGCCTTCGAAGCGCAGCGCGCCGCGTTCTCGTCGGACCGCGCACCCTCGCTCGACGAGCGCCGCCGGCGGCTGGGAGCGCTGTGCACGATGCTCCTGACCTATCGCGAGCGAATTGCCGGAGCGCTCATACGCGACTTCGGATCGCATCCGGTGCCGGCATCCGATCTTATTGAGGTCCTCGGCGTGGTCGGTCGCGCACAGTACGCCATGGAACACCTGGCGGCGTGGATGCAGCCGCAGCCACGGGATATCGACCCGGCCATGCTGGGCACCGCGACGGCGATGGTCCGGCCACAGCCGAAGGGCGTGGTCGGCAACATCGTGCCCTGGAACTTCCCGTTCGACCTGGCCCTCGGGCCGATGATCGATATGCTGGCAGCAGGCAACCGCGTGATGATCAAGCCATCCGACTACACGCCAGCCTGTGCGGCCCTGTTACACGAGATGGTCGCGGCGACGTTCGACCCTTCGCTGGTGTACGTCGCCGTCGGTGGCGTCGAACTGGCACGCGCCTTCGCCGCGATGCCCTGGGACCACCTCCTGTACACGGGCAACGCCGCGATCGGCCGTGACGTCATGACCGCGGCAGCGGCGAACCTCACGCCGGTGACACTGGAGCTTGGTGGCAAATGTCCCGCGCTGTTCACGCCGGGCTCGGTGACGGCCACCAACGTCGAGTCGGTCATCGGGACCAAGACCATCAAGAACGGGCAGATGTGCGTGTCCGTGGACTATGCCCTTGTGCATCGTGGTGAAGTGGCGGCCTTCGTCGATGAGGCCATGTCATACATGCGCGATAACGCGCCCGGCTATTCACGTTCCGCCGATTGCACCGGCATCATCTCCACGCGACATCTCGAGCGTCTCGAAGCCATGCTTACCGAGGCGGTCGATCGTGGCGAGCGCGTGGTCGCCCTGGAACATGATGGCCGGATCGATCGCGAGACGCGGCGCATGCCGATGTACCTGGTGGTCGATCCATCGCCCGATCTTCGACTCGCCCGGGAAGAGGTGTTCGGGCCCATCCTGCCGGTGCTGGTATACGACGAGCTCGATGAGGCCATCGATCGGATCAACGCGGACGAGCGGCCGCTGGGACTTTATGTCTTCGGGGACTCGCCGGACGAGATCGAGCGGGTTATCGCAGAAACGACATCCGGCGGTGTTTCGGTGAACGCCTGCGCGCTACAGGCATCGCTGCCGTCGCTCGGTTTCGGTGGCGTTGGCGCGAGCGGGATGGGCCGCCATCACGGCGTCGACGGCTTCCGCGAATTTTCCAACCAGCGTGGTGTGGTGACGCGTGGCAGCGGCGATCTGATCGCCAGCTTCTACGCGCCCTACGCGAAAGCGGAAGGCCTGGTCGCCGCCGTACTTGGCGGCATGTGAGCATGGCGCGGCCGAGCCTCGGCGCGAGACTCTTCAGCGCCGTACTTCGTCTTTCCGGTCGAAAGCGCTTTCTGGGCTCGGTATCCGCCCTGCGGGAGGGCATCGCGGAAGCCCGCCGGCGTGGACCGGCGCTTCCGCCGCGGAGCCTCCAGCGCGCGCTTCGCGTGGACGTTACCGAGGTGCGTGGCCATCGCGTCTACACCCTGGCGCCGCCCGGGAGCGTGCTGCCGCCACGCGTTCTCTACCTGCATGGCGGTGCATTCGTGCGACCGATCACCGCGACCCACTGGCGGTTTCTACAACGTCTCGTCGAGGCCAGCGGTCGTGGCATTCGCGTACTGCTCTATCCACTTGCCCCGGAATACCAGGCCACGGTGGCGCTCGACGTGGCCGATCGCGTGTTCGATGACCTCGGGCCGCACGCCATGTTGATGGGCGATTCGGCCGGCGGAACCCTGGCGTTGGCGCTTGCCTTGCGTCGCCGCGAGCGAGGCGCATCCCTGCCATCGTGCATGGTCCTGATCACACCGATGCTCGACGCCGCGCTCACGAGCGAGGATGTCCTGGCGACGGCGCGCCGCGATCCCATGCTGGACGTGCCTGGCTTGCGCGAGGCAGCAAGACTGCATGCGGGCGACCTGCCGCTGGATCATCCCTTGATCAGCCCTCTTCAGGCCGATCTGTACGGCCTCCCCCGGATGCTCCTGTTCGCCGGCACCGACGATCTCCTTCACCACGATGCCCTGCGTTTCGCAACGAAGGCGCGCGCACAGGGCGTCGACCTCACCTGCGTGCTCGGCGACCGCATGATCCACGTCTGGCCCATCCTTCCCATCACCGAAGGGCGCCTGGCCCTCGCGACCATCGTCACCTTCCTCGCCCACGATCCCCAGCGCGTTCTGTAGGAGCCGCTTCAGCAGCGATGCCTCACCGCCTTTTCTTCGTATCCGGCAACAACGCGGCCAACAACCCGATCAACGGCAGAAACGCACAAATCTGATACACGGCTTCGATCCCGATATGGTCGGCGAGCTCACCAAGAATGGCCGCGCCAAGGCCGCCCATGCCAAACGAAAACCCGAAGAACAAACCGGAAATCATCCCCACCTTGCCCGGCACCAACTCCTGCGCGAACACCACGATGGCTGGAAATGCCGAAGCCAGGATCAAGCCGATGACCACCGTCAGCGGCGCGGTCCAGAACAGGCTCGCATACGGCAGTAGCAGGGTGAAGGGCAGGGTGCCGAGAATCGAGAACCATATGACTCGCTTGCGTCCGAACCGGTCGCCGACAGGGCCGCCGAGTATCGTGCCCACCGCCACCGCGCCGAGAAACACGAACAGATGCAGCTGCGCGCTCTCCACCGACACGTTGAAGCGGTGAATGAGGTAGAAGGTGAAGTAGCTGGTCAGGCTGGCCAGGTACACGTACTTGGAAAAGATCAGGGCGAGCAGCACGGCGATACCGCGCTTGGCCTCGGCGCTCGTATGCGTCACGGCGGGCTGCTTCGCGGCGCTTGCCTTCAGTCGCGGCAGGCCGTGATGCTTGTACCACTGGCCGACGTTCCAGAGGATTGCGCCGGACAGTAACGCCAACAGGGCGAAGAAGGCCAGGCTCGACTGGCCCCAGCGCACGACGACCACGGCGGCAGCGAGCGGACCCAGCGCCTGGCCGGCATTGCCGCCGACCTGGAAAAGCGACTGCGCCAGGCCATGTCGGCCACCGGAGGCCATGCGCGCTACGCGCGAGGATTCCGGATGGAACACCGAGGAGCCCATGCCGAGCAGCGATGCGCCGACCAGCAGCATCGGGTAGGTGTGCGCGATCGACAGTACCAACAGGCCGGCCAGTGAGAACAGCGTACCGCCGGGCAGGGCCAGCGGCGTCGGCCGGCGGTCCGCATACAGGCCGACCAGCGGCTGCAGGATCGAGGCGGTGATCTGATAGGTCAGCGTGATCAAGCCGATCTGGCCGAAGTCCAGGTGGAAGCCTTCCTTCAGGCCCGGATAAATCGCCGGTAGCAGCGATTGCATCATGTCGTTGAGCAGGTGGCAGAAGCTGATCGCGAAGATCACCCCGAACACGGTCGGGTCCGCGCGCGGTGTGTCCACCGTCGCGCTGGCTGGCGCTTGCATGGGGGTCTTCCTGGGGATCGGGGATGCCTATGAGACCACGGCAGCGTGCGTCCCGCGCTAGGATATGGGTCATCCACGTTCGAGATCGGGACAATGATCGCTAAGTACGACCCCGTGGCGTTCGAAGCCGTGCCCCGGCCGGTGGTGTCGCGCGGCCACGAATACCCTACGTCCTTCGAGCTGGCCACACACCAGCATCGCCGGGGGCAGCTGCTCTACGCCGCGGCCGGGACGGTGGCGGTCACCACGCCGGAGGGTGCGTGGATCGCCCCACCCGAGCGTGCCGTCTGGATTCCGGGCGGCACGCCGCACTCGGTCCGCATGGTCGGCAGCGTGAGCACGCGCAGTGTCTATATCGAGCAGGCGGCCAGTTCGGCGCTGGGCGACCACTGCCGCGTGCTTGCGGTGGCTCCCTTGCTGCGTGCCCTGCTGGTCGCCGCCGTGGACGTACCACGTGAATACGACCAGGAGGGACGCGACGGCCTGCTGATGTCCCTGGTGGTCGAGGAGATCGCCAGGGCGCCGACCATCCCGCTGGCCCTGCCCCTGCCTACCTACGCACCGCTCGCGGCGCGCTGCGCGGCGTTCCTCGAAGAACCGCGCATGAGCGAGACCATCGACGACTGGGCGGCCGATCTTGGCATGCATCGGCGCCGCTTCACCCGGCTCTTTCGCCGCGAGACCGGCACGAGCTTCGCGCAATGGCGGCAGCAGGCCTGCCTGTTGGTCGCCTTGCCGCGCCTGGCCGCAGGTGAACCCGTGACGATGGTGGCGCTGGACCTTGGCTACGAAAGCCCGACGAGCTTCTCGACCATGTTCCGCCGCGTCCTTGGCAAGTCGCCGAGCCATTATCGGCCCTGAAACGCACACGTGAACGCACGGTTGACATTCGCGGAATACTCAAGCAGCATGCAATCTCGTTAAGACATTTAGACGTCTATACTGCTGACCCAATCGCAGGCACCCGATCTTGACCATTCAACGCTCAGCCCATACGCACCTTCTGATCGATGTCATTTCGATCGGTGCGTATTGCTGTTGTCGTCGCGTCTGATCCCCTAGCGCCCCGTGCGCTCCGCCCCGCGGGCGGCCGGATAACCCCCTCCCCAGTTTTCCCTTCTATCGACCTCGTGTGGTTTTCCCGCGCGCGGCATCCCGATCTTCCGGCCGCGTACAGCGTGCCGGCCAGTGCGCGTGTACGCGCCGATATGTGCCCTGAACGGGCATCCTTGATGACTTCATGAGGCACCACCGTGCAAACCAGAATCACGATTCGTCGCCATCTCCTGTCCGCTGCGTTGCTAACGGCGCTCGGCACCGGAGCGGCACTCGCGCAGTCCACGACGGGCGGCATCTCCGGTCAGGTAAGCGACCCACAGGGAGCGACCGTCGTCGTCAAAGGTGGCAACGGCCTTACCCGGGAAGTGAACGTGGACGCCAAGGGGCGTTACAGCGCGAGCCAGCTCCCGCTCGGTACCTACTCAGTCACCCTGCGCCGTAACGGTCAAGAGGTGGAAACCCGCAACGACATCGGTTTGCGAGTTGCCGCATCGACCGACGTGTCGTTCGTAACCGCAACGGCCAACCTCGAAGGCGTCAAGGTCAGCGCATCGCGGCAGGCGGATATCGATGTCACGACGGTCGACTCGCGTTCGGTCATCACGGCCGATCAACTGGCCAGGCTGCCACTGGCGCGCAACGCCGACGAGATCGCCCGCCTCGCACCCGGCGTGGTATCGAACAGCGGCGGCTACACAGGCCCCACCGGCGCCTCGCTGAACAGTTTTGGCGGTTCGGCAGCCAGTGAAAACGCGTACTACATCAACGGTTTCAACGTGACCGATCCGCAGCGCGGTCTGGGTGGTATTTCGTTGCCGTACGGCGCCATCGACCAGCAGGAGACGTATACGGGCGGCTACAGCGCGCAGTACGGTCGCTCGGACGGTGGCGTCATCAACCAGGTCGGCAAACGCGGCAGCAACGAATGGCATGCCGGTGGACAGGTGTTGTGGGAGCCTGCATTCGCACGCGCGGACGCAAGCAACACGTACTACACCAATGGCTTGCCATCGTCACCGGTAGCCGGCGAACTCTATCGACCCAATGCGCAGGACAAGAGCTGGGTCACGACGGTCAGCACGTATGTGGGCGGCCCGCTCATCAAGGACAAGCTGTTTTTCTTCCTCGCCGGCGAGTTCGAACGTCAGGAGGGTTCGACGCACCAGGCCGTCGACAGTACGAGTCCGGACGTCCAGTACCGCTACAATTCGCCCCGCTGGTACAGCAAGGTCGACTGGAACATCACGGACAACAACATCCTCGAGCTCACCGGTGCCTCGAACACGCGCAAGACCAGTGGCAGCGTTTACGACTATGACTACTCTGACCTGAGTCGCGGCGATCGCATCGGCTCGGCAGATAACATCAAGACGGGCGGCCACGTCTTCTCGGGCAAGTACACCGGTTACATCACCGATAACCTGACGGTGTCGGCGTTGTTCGGCAAGATGAAATTGAGCCAGTACGACCAGCCCGGTGCTTACGACCCGAGCCTTACGTACGTGGATGGCCTCATCAATCAGAATCCTGCGCTCAACGGCGGCAATCCGGTGGGCAACAACCAGACGGTGCAACAACTTTACAATCCCAATCGTAGCCAGCGCATCAGCAACACCCGGTTCGATATCACGTATGTGCTCGGCGACCACACGTTGAGCGCCGGTATCGACAACGAGGTAACGCGAGCGATCGACCAGGGTTCGGAGGCGTCGGGCGATGGTTATTACTGGAGCTATGGTCGCGCCGACCCGAACACGCCCATTTCGACGGGTCTTGGCGTGCCCGCGACGGGCGGTATCGTCAATGGTCAGGATGGCTACTACGCCGTTCGCCATGTCACGAGCTCGCTTGCGAGCGTGCGATCCAGCCAGCGGGCGCAGTACATCGAAGACAAATGGCAGGTGGACGACCGCTGGCTGCTTTCGCTGGGCCTGCGCAACGACCAGTTCGAAAACTACAACCGCGACGGCGCTGCCTATGTCACGCAGCACAAGCCGCAGTGGGCGCCACGGCTTGGCTTCAGCTGGGACGTGAACGGCGACGCCAGCTTCAAGGTGTACGGCAATGCGGGTCGCTACTACCTCGGCCTTCCGCTCAACCCTGGCCTGAACGCAGCGGGCGCGGCGCTGAGTACCTCGCAGTACTTCACCTATAGTGGTATCGACGGGCAGGGCCTGCCGACCGGACTGACGTCTTTCTCGAAGCCGGTGTCTTCCAACAACTACTACGGTGTCCTTCCCGACGCGCAGACGGTCACCGCGAAGAACCTGAAATCCGAATACCAGGACGAGTTCATCCTCGGCTTCACCAAAACACTGGGGCATGACTGGGTTTATGGCGCGAAGCTGACCCAGCGCATCCTGCGCAGCGCGATCGACGACTATTGCGATACCGACCGGATCATCGCCAAGGCCGCCACGCTCGGCTACGACGTCGCCACGACCAACAGCTGCTACCTGTTCAACCCCGGTCGCGCCAGCACGTTCAATCTGATCGACACGTCGGGCCAGCTGGTCAGCGTACCGATGACCAACGCCGAATTCGGCTTTCCGCATCTCGAGCGCCGTTACTACGCACTGGAAAGCTTCCTCGAGCATCCGTTCGATGGCCGCTGGTACGGCAAGGTCGATTACGTGTTCTCGCGCAGCTACGGCGATACGGAAGGCCAGCTGCGCTCCGATGTCCAGGCGACGGCCGCCTCCACCAGTCCGGACTGGGACAACAGCTACCTGATGGAAAACAACAACGGCCCGACGAACAACGACCATACGCACCAGCTGAAGCTGTATGGCTATTACCAGTTGACCCCGGAGTGGCTGGTCTCCGCGAACCTGAGCTTCGTCTCGGGCTCGCCCAAGGTTTGCCTGGGCTACTACGGCCCGAATCTTACCGACCCGGGTAAATACGGTGGGCAGTACCACTACTGCGACGGTGTCGCCGCGACGCCCGGGTCGCAGGGCAGGCTTCCCTGGATTCGCCAGCTGGATCTGGGGACGACCTACCGGCCCGCGTTCGCGGAGGGCAAGCTGTCATTCACGGCAAGCGTCTTCAACGCGTTCAATGACCAGCGTGCGCTCAACCGCTATCCGTACTCGCAGACGGACCCCGGCGTGGCCGACCCGCAATACGGCCAGGCCGTGGTTCGCCAGCTGCCAAGGTACGTGCGGCTTGGCGTGAGTTACGACATCTGACGACGGCCTTCGCGCCGCGACTCAGGACGTGCCGACCTGCGCAGCGTCGCAGTCGGCACGGATGATGCGCTCCATCGTTTCCGCGGGCGCCAGGCCCACCCCGACGCGCAATACCGCCTCGTCGGGAGAGGGTTCCTCGAGTGTCGCCAGCTGGCTATCCAGCAGGTGGGGATCGAAGAAGTGGCCGCTGCGTTGCCCGAGTCGCTGGGCGAGCAGATCGCGCGGCGCGTGCAGATAAACGAAGCGCACATCACCATACCCACCCCGCAAGAAATCGCGGTAGCGCCGCTTCAATGCCGAACACGCCAGCACCAGGGATTCGCCGCGCTCGCGATGGCGATTCATCTCCGCCACGATCGCTTCCAGCCAGGGCTGACGGTCGTTGTCGTCCAGCGGGATGCCGTGTGCCATTTTTTCGCGGTTGGCGAGGGGATGCAGACTGTCGCCGTCGATGAAGGGCTGGCCCAGCCGGGCTGCCAGGCCTTCGCCGATCGTGCTCTTGCCGCTGCCGGAAACGCCCATGACGATAGTGATCATGGCGCCAAGCATGCCGCAACCGGGGCCGACAATTCGTGAAGTGTGGGGCGTACTATCCGACGCTGGTTCCCTAACGACATGCCTCCATGGAAATGATCGACCTGCGCAGCGACACCGTCACCCGGCCCACCGACGCCATGCGCGAAGCGATGCTGCGCGCGCCCGTTGGCGACGACGTCTACGGTGAAGATCCCACGGTCAACGCCCTGCAGGAGCGTCTCGCCGGCGAGTTGGGGTTCGCCGCGGCGCTGTTCGTGCCGACGGGCACGCAAAGCAACCTGATCGCCCTGATGAGCCATTGCGAACGCGGCGACGAATACATCGTCGGCGCGGACGCGCATACCTATCGATTCGAAGGCGGCGGCGCCGCCGTTCTCGGCTCCATCCAGCCCCAGCCCATCCCGCAGGATGCCGACGGCAGCCTGCCCCTGGACAAGGTCGAGGCGGCGATCAAGCCCGTGGATCCGCACTTTGCACGGTCACGGCTGCTGGCGCTGGAAAATACCTGGCACGGCCGCACGCTCGAATTCGGCTACATGGCTCAGGCCCGCGAACTGGCCACCCGTCGCGGCCTCGGGTTGCATCTCGACGGCGCCCGGCTCTACAACGCCGCCATTGCCTATGGACGACCGGCGCGCGAGGTCGCTGCCGGCTTCGACAGCGTTTCGGTCTGCCTTTCGAAGGGACTCGGTGCACCCGTGGGCTCGGTATTGCTCGGCAACGCCGCACTCATCGAGCGTGCCCGTCGCTGGAAGAAGGTCACCGGCGGCGGCTGGCGCCAGGCCGGCATGCTCGCTGCCGCGGCGATGCATGCGCTGGATCATCACGTCGAACGGCTCGCCGACGATCATGCGCGTGCCGGCCGACTTGCCGAAGGCTTGCGTCGTATCGACGGCCTCACTGTCACGGCCTGTCACACGAACATGGTGTTCCTCGACGTGCCGGCAGCGCGCCTCAAGGACCTCGCCGCACATATGGCGGCCGCCGGCGTGCGCCTGAGCATCGGTTACCTTCCGTCGATCCGGCTGGTGACGCATCTGGACATCGACGATGCCGCCGTCGAGAAGACCATCGCGGCCTTTGCGTCGTTCTCGATGTAGGAGGCTTCAGCGCGGTGACATCAGCTTGCGCTGCAGCGAATACAGGATCGCGGCGTCGGTGGCATCGAGCGTATCGGTTTCCATCGCGCGGTAATGGCGATGGAAGGCGATGATCGCATTGCGGGGATTGCTCACGTCGTAACCCACCAGACGCATGGCCGCGAGCGTGTCGAAAGCCGGCGGTGCGGGGATGAGCGCCGCGTCCGGCCAGAGCCCGAATCCGTAGCGTGCCAGCGTCGCCCACGGAAACTGCACGCTGGGATCGTTCTTGCGGCCGGGGGCGATATCGCCGTGACCGACCACGGCATCACGCGGAATGCCCAGCCGGGAAGTGAGGTCCGCGAGCAGGTTCACCAGTGCCTGGATCTGCGGCTGGGTGAACGGCGAGTTGCCGTCGTTGTCGATCTCGATGCCGATGGACGACGAATTGATGTCGGTCATGCCGGCCCAGCGCGAGGCGCCGGCGTGCCAGGCGCGTGCGTTGTCATCCACGAGCTGGTCGATACGACCGTCCGCTTCGACCAGGTAATGCGCGCTGACGGGACCTTCGCTGTTGCGTGTGCTCAGCACGCGCAGCGCTGCCGTGGCGTCGCCGATGGACGTATGGTGAAGCACGATGAGCTGCGCCTTGCGCACATTGAAGTTCGGCGACGGTGTCCAGTGCGCAAGCGCGCTGCGTTGTGGTGCGACGGATGGCGCGGTGGCGCAACCCGTCATCGCGAGCAGGGCAAGGGCGACCGTCGCAAAGCGCGCTTGCCTGGCGACGGTGCTAGCCCGGTGTGTCATTCGACGCGGAAGTCGCTGCTGGTGATGACCCATTCGATCTCATCACCGACATCGCCGGCGTCTTCCCGGGAGGCGACGACGACCTGCAGGTCCACGCAGTCGTGTCCTTCGGAAAGCCACTGGGTCTTCTCCAGCGCCATGCCCGAGTTCTTCAGGGCGACACGCAAGTCGGGGAGGGTGGTGGCGACCAGCTCGATGCCTTCATGGACGAGGTTGCCGCCCATGACTTCGATATCGCAGAGTTTGTCGTCGAGGAAGCGCAGGCGGAGCCAGTCGTTGCCGTCGGGCGTGCTGTACTCGTCTTCGTCGTCCCACATGTTCTCGCCCCCGGCCTTCCAGCCGAGTGCGTCGCGAAGCTTCTTGCGTGGCATGCCGAAGAAGATGTCGGTGGTGTCGCGGCGGATGCCGCGACCGGGAACCAGTTCGCAATGTTCCATGGTGTCCTCGTCAGGTGGCGCGGGAGACCCGCCCGTAAAGCATGAAGGTGATGGGCGGCAAGCGAACAGGCGTCCGCGTCCGCGCCAGATCAGGGTTTATGGTCACGGCCAAGGTAGTCCTCGCTCTGCATCTCGATGAGACGCGATTCAGTGCGTCCGAACTCGGCGCGAACCTTGTTGCCATCGTACAGTTCGGTGATCGGCGCGGCGGCGGAAAGTACCAGCTTCACGTGCCGGTCGTAGAACTCGTCGACCAGCAGCACGAACCGTTTGGCTTCGTTCTCGGAGTACACGGTGAACTGCGGCACGTTCGAGACGATGACCGCGGGAAAGGTCCGCGCCAGTTCGATGTAATCGGCGACCGCGCGCGGTCCTTCGCACAGGGCGGCAAAATCGAACCAGACGATGTTCTCGGCACGCTTGCGCACGGGAACCTCGCGGTTGTTCAGCGCGATCGAACCGCCGTCCACGGTATCCCCCTGCGCCTGGCCGGTGAAGATACGCGCAAGCGAGCGCTCGGCTTCCGCCCCGGGCGGCACCATGTAGACCGATGCCTGGCTCAGCGCACGCAAGCGCCAGTCGCGTGGCGAGATCATTTCGTGCACAACGCACTGCGCCTCGATCGCGGCAATCGCGGGCAGGAAACGCGCGCGCTGCAGGCCATCCTTGTACAGGCCCGACGGCGGCGTATTCGACGTGGTGACGAGGGACACGCCGCGCGCGAACAAGCCATCGAGAAGGCCGGCAAGAATCATCGCGTCGCCGATGTCGGATACGAGGAACTCGTCCAGGCACAGTACGCGGCACTTCGCGGCGAGGCGCTCGGCCACTTCGTCGAGCGGGTTCTGCCGATCGCCAAGCTCACGCATCATCGCGTGGACCTCGAGCATGAAACGATGGAAGTGACGACGCAGGGCCAGCCCCGGCGCGAGGCTGGAGACAAACAGATCCATCAGGAAGGTCTTGCCGCGTCCGACGCTGCCCCAGAGATACAAGCCAGGGACTGCCTTGCGCGGCTCGCTGCCGAGCATATTTCTCAGTCGCCCGAAAAGACCGGCGGCCGGCGGCTCCGGCGTGCAGAGCGCGGCATGGAGGCGGTCGAACTCGGCGATGACGGGCAGCTGCGCGGGATCGGATTCCCAGCGGTGCCCGGCAATGCCGTCCCGGTAGCGTTCGCCCGGCGTCGATTCCGTACAGTTCATGCGGCGCGCGGTCCCGGCAGCCAGCCCTTCACGGCGTTCTTGATCGCACCGCGCAGATCCATCAGGCGGCGATGGAAGAAATGGCTGGTGTCTTCCATGCGCACCAGCTGCGGCCGCCGATTCTCCGGCAGGCTGTCGATCCAGGCGTAGACGGCCTGCGGGTCGACGATCTCGTCGGCGTCGCCCATGACGACCAGCCAGGGGCAGGTCGGCAGTTCGAGGGGGCCGAAGTCCCAGCCCCGGCCAGCGGCGGGGGGCGCGATGCCGATGAGTGCATCGGCTTTGAGTGGCACGGCGTTGCGCAGGGTGACGTAGCTGCCGAACGAAAACCCGGCAAGCCACAGTGCGGCGCCGGGACGCGTCTTGCGGGCCCAGGCGACGACGGCGGCGAGGTCGTCGCTTTCGCCGTTACCGCTGTCGAACTCGCCTTCGGATCCGCCGACGCTGCGGAAGTTGAAGATCACGGTATCGACGCCAGCCTCGCGCAGTGAGCGCTCGATCATCGTCACCACCTTGTTGCGCATGCTGCCGCCATCGGTGGACAACGGATGGCAGATGACGGCGATGGCGTTGCGGGCGACATCGGGGGCAGCGGCCCGGGCTTCGCATTCCAGCTTGCCCGCAGGGCCCGCGAGCGCGAAGCTGGCGGTCTCGTCCGGAAAATGCTCCGGCGCTTCAGATAAATGTTCGCTCATGCCCTTCATGATACCCGCGCCATGAACATCCTGGCCCACGCCCTGCTGGCGGGCGATGACGCGGCACTGCGGCTGGGCGGCGTCATGGGCGATTTCGTCCGTGGCACGCCCGATCTGTCGCTGCCGGCGCGGGTGCGCGATGGGATCTACCTGCACCGGGCCATCGACGTCTTCACCGACAGCCACGACGAGGTGCGCGCGGCCCGCGAGCGCCTGCCGGCACCGTTCCGTCGTTATGCCGGCATCCTGCTGGACATGTGGTTCGACCATTGCCTGGCAAGGGATTTCACGAAGTGGTCTGGTCGTCCCCTCGACGAGTTTTCGACCGCGTTGCGCGTCGAGATGCACGCGGCGACGCCGATCCTTCCTGACTCGCTCAAGCGCTTCCTCGGTTACATGGACGCCAACGACCTGCCGGCCGGCTATATCGAGCCCGAGGCGATCGGCAAGGCTCTGCGTGGCATCTCCCAACGCCTGTCGCGCGCCAACCCGGTGGCCGAGGCCATGCCGCTACTGCTAGCCGAGGACACGATGCTTCGCGGCACCTTCGAGAGGTTCTTCCCGCAGTTGAGGGATTTCGCCCGCGAGTGGGTCACGACTCGAGGCGAGCTTTTGTAGGAGCCGATTCATCGGCGATCCCGCGGCAGCGGGCCAGACCCAGGGCAGCGGGCCGCCCTGGGGCAAGCACCCATTCGCCGATGAATCGGCTCCTACAAAACGAAAACGCCGCCCGGAGGCGGCGTTTCGGCAGACAGGCAGCGCTGCCTTACTTCGCCTGGTCGACCATCCACTTCACCGTATTGCCGACCTGCTCGTCGGTCAGGGACGGATTGCCGCCCTTGGCCGGCATCTGGTTGCCGTCCGGGCCCTTGTAGCCCTCGATGGCGTGCTTGGTCAGCGTGGCGATGCCCTCGGCGATACGGGCGCCCCAGGCGGACTTGTCGCCGAGCTTCGGCGCGCCGGCCACGCCAGCGGTGTGGCAGCTGTGGCAGAGGTTGTCGTAGATGGTCTTGCCGTCGGTGCTGCCACCGTAGGCGACCTGCGACGCAGCGAGCTTGGTGGCGGCTTCCTGGGCCGCCAGCATGGCGGCACGGCCCGTGTCACCGGCATAGACCGCGCCGACGGGGGCGATCCGGGCCTCGGTCCGCTTGGCAACGGCGGGGTCCTGGTCTTTCGGGATGTTGCTGTAAATGAAGTATGCCAACACCATCAACAGGACGGTCAGGACACTGAGGCCGGCGCTCAGCATTGAGAACTGACGCAGGAAGTTCTGGTCGGACTTGCTCGGAGAACCGCTCACGCATTGACTCCACTGAATTTGGGTGTGCCGTCCCCCTCCCCGGGATCCGGCGTGCCTGCGGCCGCGATGCGGCGTCGAACCGGGCGAGTATAACGGAACCCTTGCTTGAGTCAGCGGTCTTGAGATCGGCGCTGGAACGGTTCATGGGAAAGGGGCTAAACATGCCGTCAGTCATGGGGGACCCCTGTCAACCGGCATTGTTCAATTCCGTTCCCCAACACCTAACATTGGCGCCGTCGATCCTTAACCTCCGGGGGGTATAACCCCCTTGGCGCACGGCGCGCCCGGTCGGAGCGGTGCCTTCGAGCGGTTATTCATCTGGGAGTTTTACATGTCGCGTTTCTGGAAAATCGCGCTGGCCGTCATTGTTGTCGTGCTGGTCGCGGGCTTCTTCATCGTCAGGAGCCACCATGCCAAGGGGGCCGATGCCGCCGCAGGCGCGCAGGCCAACGGTGAGGGGCAGGGCAAGGATCAACCGCCGGTACCGGTCACGGTCGTTCCGGTGGCCAGCCAGGATGTGCCGGTCTACCTCACGGCCCTCGGCACCGTCCAGGCGCGCAACACGGTTACCGTGCGCCCGCAGGTGGGTGGCCAGCTGATGAAGCTGAACTTCCAGGAAGGCCAGGAAGTGAAGAAGGGCGACGTCATCGCGGAAATCGATCCCCGCACGATCCAGTCCCAGTACGACCAGTCCGTGGCCAAGCTCAAGCAGGACCAGGCCCTCGCGGCCACGGCAAAGAACAACCTCGACCGCTCGACGAACCTCGTCAGCAAGGGCGGCCAGCAGTACGTGTCCAAGCAGGACCTGGACAACCTGAAGAACAGCCTCGACCAGGCCGTGGCGACCGCCAATGCCGACCAGGCCGCCATCCGCGCGGCGCAGGTGCAGCTGGGCTTCACCAAGGTCATCGCGCCGATCGACGGCCTCGCCGGCATCCGCTCGGTGGACGCCGGCAACATCGTGGCCACCACGGACGCGATCGTGACGCTCACCGAGCTGCACCCGATCTACGTCATGTTCTACCTGCCGGAGAAGAACCTGGACCTCGTCCGCGGTTCGACCACCGACGGCTCGCTGTCCGCGCTGGAAGTCTCCGCGCTCGATCGTGTCGACGCGCACGCCATCGCCATGGGCCACCTGGACGTGCTCGACAACACCATCGACACCAGCACCGGCACCTTCCGCCTGCGCTCGCTGTTCGACAACGAGAAGACCCAGCTGTGGCCGGGCCAGTTCGTCAACGTGCAGCTGAAGGTGCGCACGGTGAAGAACGGTCTCGTGGTGCCGGCACAGGCGGTGCAGCGTGGTCCGGACGGCGACTACGTGTATCTCGTGCAGGGCGACAACACGGTCAAGATGCAGACGGTGGAAACGGCCACCGAAGTCGGCGATAGCCACGTCATGCTGAGCAAGGGCGTGAAGGTGGGGGACAAGGTCGTCACCGAAGGCCAGTTCCGCCTGAAGCCGGGTTCGAAGATCCAGCCGCTGGCACCGGGTCAGGTGCCCGAGGCCCCCACCGCCGAAGAACTGCAGAAGTCGAAGACGGCCGGCAAGCAGGGTCGCTCGGGCGCCAAGCGCGGCGGTTGATCAAGCAGCGCGCGGCGCGTCCATGACGGACGCGTCGCCCACGGACCGCAAGGTCCAGACACCAGGACACAAACGTGGGCTTTTCGACACTCTTCATTCGCCGACCGATCGCGACTTCGCTGCTCATGGTGGCGGTGCTGTTGCTCGGCATCCTCGGCTACCGCCAGCTGCCGGTGTCGGCACTGCCGGAGATCAGTGCGCCGAGCATGGTCGTGACCACGCAGTACCCGGGTGCCAGCGCCACCACGATGGCCGCCCTGGTAACGACGCCGCTCGAGCGTAACTTCGGCCAGATTTCCGGCCTGACCTCGATGAGCTCGGATTCCTCGGCGGGCCTGTCGACGATCGTGCTGCAGTTCGCCATGGATCGCGATATCGACATCGCGGCGCAGGACGTGCAGGCGGCGATCAACCAGGCGCGTGGCACGCTGCCCAACAACCTGCCTTACCCGCCGGTTTACAACCGCGTGAATCCGGCCGATGCGCCGATCATGACGCTGATGCTCACCTCGGACAGCCTGCCGCTGCGCGACGTGAACAACTTCGCCGACTCGATCATTGCGCAGAAGCTGGCGCAGGTGCAGGGCGTGGGCCTGGTCTCGATCGCCGGCAATGTGCGTCCGGCCGTGCGTATCCAGATCAATCCCGCGCAGCTGGCCAACCTTGGCCTGACCATGGAAGACGTGCGCAGTTCGCTCACGCAGGCCAACGTCAACGCGCCCAAAGGCACGCTCAACGGCAAGACCCAGTCCTACAGCATCGGCACCAACGACCAGCTCGCCGATGCCGCCGAATACAAGGGCACCATTATTGCCTACAAGAATGGCGCCCCCGTGCGTCTTTCCGATGTAGCCAACGTGATCGACGGTGTCGAGAACGACCAGCTCGCCGCCTGGGCTAACGGCAAGCCTGCCGTGCTGCTCGACATCCGCCGTCAGCCCGGCGCGAACATCGTGCAGACCGTGCAGCAGATCCGGCAGACCATTCCGGACCTGCAGAAGGTGCTCCCGGCCGACGTGCACCTGAAGGTGTTCTCGGACCGCACCATCACCATCCGCGCCTCGGTCGAAGATGTCCAATACACCCTGATCCTGACGATTTTCCTGGTCGTGGCGGTGATCTTCGTCTTCCTGCGCCGCCTGTGGGCCACGGTGATCCCGTCGGTCGCCGTGCCGCTGTCGCTGGTGGGTACCTTCGGCGTGATGGCGTTCGCCGGCATGTCGCTGGACAATCTCTCGTTGATGGCGCTCGCGGTGGCCACGGGCTTCGTCGTCGACGATGCGATCGTGATGATCGAGAACATCGTCCGCTACATCGAGCAGGGTCACGACGCCAAGACCGCCGCGGAAATCGGCGCGAAGGAAATCGGCTTCACCGTGCTGTCGTTGACCGTCTCGCTGATCGCGGTGTTCCTGCCGCTGCTGCTGATGCCTGGCGTGACCGGTCGCCTGTTCCATGAGTTCGCCTGGGTGCTGACGATCGCCGTCGCCATTTCCATGCTGGTGTCGTTGACCCTCACGCCAATGATGTGCGCCTACCTGCTCAAGGCCGACGAACTGCCGGACGCGGAAGACGCGCACGAGCACGCTTCCGCCTCGGGCAAGCACACCACCTGGTCGCGCATCGTGGACGGCTACGGCAGCAGCCTGGATTGGGTGCTCGATCATCGTCCGCTGACCATGATCGTCGCCGCGCTCACCGTGGCGTTGACGGTCGTTCTGTACATCATCATCCCGAAGGGCCTCCTGCCTGAGCAGGACACGGGCCTGATCACGGCCGTGGTGCAGGCCGACCAGAACGTCGCCTTCCCGCAGATGGAGCAGCGCACCAAGGCTGTCGCCGACGCACTGGGACGGGATCCGGCCGTCGCCGGTGTCGCCGCCTTCATCGGTGCGGGCTCGATCAATCCCACGCTCAACCAGGGTCAGCTGTCGCTCGTGCTGAAGGACCGCGGCGACCGCGCGTCACTGGACGAACTGCTGCCGCGCCTGCAGAAGACCGTGGAGAACATCGCCGGCGTGGCCCTGTACCTGAAGCCCGTGCAGGACGTCACGCTCGACACCCAGGTATCGGCGACCGAGTACCAGTACTCGCTGTCGGACGTTAACTCGACCGAGCTTGCCGGCTACGCTCAGCAGATGACCTCCGCGCTGCGCAAGCGCAAGGAGTTGTCGGATGTCGACAACAACCTGGCCGACCAGGGCACGGCGCTGAAACTCACCATCGATCGTGACAGTGCCAGCCGCCTCGGCGTGCCGGTTCAGACCATCGACGACACCTTGTACGACGCGTTCGGCCAGCGCCAGATCTCGACCATCTTCACCCAGTTGAACCAGTACCGCGTGGTGATGGAAGTCTCGCCGGAATTCCGCACGAGCTCCGATCTGCTGAACAAGCTGACGGTGCGTGGCAATGGTAACGGCGCCCTCACGGGCTCCAACGCCACCAGCTTCGGCCAGCTGGCATCGAGCAACTCGGCCACGCCGGCCGGCATCGGTAATACCGGTAATGTCGGCTTCCAGGTCGGCGGTGGCGGCACGATTCCCATCACCGCGCTGGCCAGTTCCGTCGTCACGAGCGCGCCCCTGGTCGTCACGCATCTGCAGCAGCTGCCGGCAGTGACGATTTCGTTCAACCTCGCGCAGGGCAAGTCACTCTCCCAGGCGGTCGCGGCCATCCACGAGGTGGAGCAGCAGCTCAACTTCCCGCCGCAGGTGCGTGGGCAGTTCATCGGCAAAGCCGCGGAGTTCTCCTCGTCGGTTGGTGACGAAGTGCTCCTGCTGCTGGCCTCGATCATCGTCATCTACATCGTGCTGGGCGTGCTCTACGAGAGCTACATCCACCCGCTGACGATCATCTCCACGCTGCCCCCCGCAGGCGTCGGCGCCTTGCTCGCCCTGCTGATGTGCGGCATGACCCTGTCCGTCGATGGCATCGTCGGCATCGTGCTGCTCATCGGTATCGTGAAGAAGAACGCGATCATGATGATCGACTTCGCGATCGAGGCGAAACGTACCGGCCTGAACGCGCAGGAGGCCATCCGCCGCGCCTGCCTGCTGCGTTTCCGTCCGATCATGATGACCACTGCCGCCGCACTGCTCGGTGCGTTGCCGCTCGCGCTCGGTACCGGCATCGGCTCGGAGCTGCGCAAGCCGCTCGGCGTGTCCATCGTCGGTGGTCTGCTGCTCTCGCAGCTGGTCACCCTGTACACCACGCCAGTGATCTATCTCTATATGGAGCGATTCTCCGACTGGCTCGCGGAGCGCAAGGCGCGACGAGAGTTGTTGCTAGCCGATGCCCGGCCCGCTTCCTGATGGGAAGCGTCACCGGGGGAGATCGCACCACCCTCATTCGCCGGACGGTTCGCCGCCCGGCGAAACCTTTTTCCGGGATACGCGTTAAGACAGGGACGATCCGCGCGATCCAGTACGAGACAAGCCGTCCCACTGCATGAATATTTCCGGCCCGTTCATTCGCCGACCCATCGGCACGTCACTGCTCGCCATTGGCCTCTTCGTCGTCGGCATGATCTGTTACTCGCTGCTCGGCGTCGCAGCGCTGCCGAACATCCAGTTCCCGGCGATCTTCGTCCAGGCGCAGCAGTCAGGCGCCGATGCGAGCACGATGGCCTCCACCGTGGCCGCTCCCCTGGAACGCCATCTGGGCCAGGTGCCGGGCGTGGAGTCCATGCGTTCGAACAGTTCCGAGGGCAGCACCTTCGTGCTGTTGTTCTTCCAGAACGGGACCAACATCGACGCCGCCGCGCGTGACGTTCAGTCGGCAATCAACGCAGCGCAGCCGGACCTTCCGGCGGGGCTGCTCAATGCGCCTTCATACCAGAAGGCCAACCCCAACGACGATCCGGTGATCGTGCTGGCGTTGACGTCGGACACGGTCGCGCCGACCGAGCTCTACAACGTCGCCGACTCCATCCTCGCGCAGCGCCTTCGTCAGCAGGAAGGCATCGCCTCGGTCGACATCGCCGGCAGCGCCACGCCGGCCATTCGTGTCGATGTGAATCTGCGCGCGCTCAATGCGATGGGCCTTTCTCCCGATCAGCTTCGCAACGCGCTCACCGCCGCCAACGTCACCTCGCCGCAGGGCTTCCTCACCGACGGGTACAGCAACATCGCCGTGACCGCGACGGACTCCCTGCATACGGCGGAAGAGTTCGGTAAGCTGGTCATCGCCGTCAAGAACAGCGTGCCCATCCGCCTGTCCGATATCGCCAACGTCTACGACGGTCAGCAGGACGCCTACCAGGCGGCGTGGTTCAACGGTAAGCCCGGCATCCTGATGTACGTGTACCGCAAGTCGGACGCGAACGTCATCGAGACGGTCGACCGGATCAAGGCGCAGATTCCGACCATGCAGGCCTGGCTGCCTGCGGGCGTCAAGCTGCACTCGTTTTTCGATGGCACGCCAACCATTCGCGCGTCGTTGCATGAAGTGCAGGCGACCCTGCTGATCAGCCTCGGCATGGTGATCATGACGATGGCGTTGTTCCTGCGCCGTCTCGCGCCAACGCTCATCGCTGGCCTCGCCGTGCCGCTGTCGCTGGCTGGCGCGTTCGTGGTCATGTATTGCTTTGGTTACACGTTGAACAACCTGACCCTGCTGGCGCTGGTGATCGCCATCGGATTCGTCGTCGACGATGCCATCGTGGTGATCGAGAACGTCATCCGGCACATGGATGAGGGGATCTCCCGGTTCGACGCAGCCCTGCTCGGCGCACGCGAGATCGGTTTCACCATCGTATCGATCACCGCGTCACTGATCGCCGTCTTCATTCCCTTGTTGTTCGCCGGCGGCATCACCGGCATGTTCTTCAAGGAGTTCACCGTCACCCTGGTTGCCGCGATCGTCGTGTCGGCCCTGGTCTCGCTGACGCTCACGCCTTCGCTTTGCGGCCACTTCCTCACCGCACATAAGAACGACAAGCCGGAGTCGAAACTGGGCCGTGCGCTGGAGCGAGGCCAGGAGCGACTCATCGGTGTCTACCGTCGTGCGCTCGACTGGTCGCTGCGGCATGCGCTGCTGATGGCGCTCACGCCTCTCGTGCTGGTGGGAATCACCTTCGTGCTCGCAGGCATGGTCAAGGGTGGCTTCTTCCCGCCGCAGGACACGGGCCTGATGGCAGCGCGCGCGACGGCCAGCTCCACCGTCTCGTTCGGTGAAATGAAGGTGCGCCAGGCGCGCCTCACCGAGATGCTCCTCGCCGATCCGGACGTCAAGTCGGTGGGCTCACGTCTGGGCACCAGTCGTACCGGTTCGACCGGCTCGTTCAACATCGAGTTGAGGACCGTGGCGGATGGGCGTGAGGACACCACGTTCGATGCACTCGACCGTATCTCCGCCAAGGCCAATAAATACCCGGATCTCAACCTCCGCCTGCGTCCGATCCAGGACCTCCCCACCGGCGGCGGTGGCGGCACTTCGCAGGGTGGCCAGTATTCGGTCTCGCTCAAGGGCAACGACGTCGAAGAGCTGCAGGAGTGGCTGCCCAAGCTGGTCGATGCACTGAAGAAAAACAAGATGCTCAAGGACGTCGGCAGCGATATCGATGCGGCCGGCCTGCGCCAGAACATCGTGATCGATCGCGATACGGCGGGCCGTCTCGGCGTTTCGATCGGCGATATCGATGGCGCGCTGTACAACGCGTTCGGCCAGCGCGCGGTGTCGACGATCTACTCGGACATCAACCAGTACCGCGTGATCGTCAACGCCTTGCCGCAGATGGCGGCGACGCCGGAATCGCTGAACCAGATTTACGTCAAGGCCGCTTCCGGCGCCATGGTGCCGATGAACGCGGTCACCAAGCAGGTGCCGGGCCTTGCACCGACCCAGATCGTGCACGAGGACCAGTACACCAGCATGGGTGTGAGCTTCAATCTCGCCCCTGGCGTGAGCATGGGCGAGGCGATGGAGATCATCCAGAAGACCATCAGCGGCATGCGCATGCCGGGCGACATCCGCCTCGATGCCGGCAGCGACTTCCGGCGCTTCCAGCAGTCGCAGAGCGACATGCCGCTGCTGATCCTGGCCGCCATCATCGTGGTCTACCTGCTCATGGGCATGCTGTACGAGAGCCTGATTCATCCGGTGACCATTCTTTCCACGCTGCCCGCCGCCGGCGTGGGTGCCTTGGCCGCGCTGGTGATTACCGATACGGAGCTCTCCGTGGTGGCGATGATCGCGCTGGTCTTGCTCATCGGTATCGTGAAGAAAAACGCGATCATGATGATCGACTTCGCGCTGGTGGCCGAGCGTGAGCATCACCTGAGCTCGAAGGAAGCGATTCGCGAGGCCTGCCTCGTACGTTTCCGCCCGATCATGATGACCACCATGGTGGCGATCCTCGCGGCGCTGCCGCTTGCGATCGGCCTGGGCGAGGGCTCCGAACTACGCCGCCCGCTGGGTATCGCGATGATCGGTGGCCTGATCATCTCGCAGAGCCTGACCCTTCTTTCGACGCCGGCCCTGTACGTGATCTTCGCCTGCCTGTCGGAGCGCTGGAAAGCGCGCAAGGCCCGCCGCCGCGAGGCACGCCTGCTGCGACTGAGCGCCCGGTAGGAGCCGATTCATCGGCAACCAGTACATGTGGGAGCCGCTTCAGCGGCGAAAAGCCAACGGAGCGGGGAAGCTGCAAGGCAAATCGCCGACAAATCGGCTCCCACATAACTGCCATGCTGCGGGGCGGCTTTCCCGTTTCGAGCGGCCGCGCCACAATGGACCGGTTTCCCGCTCGCCGGTGCGCCCTTGAGGCTTGCGCCGGTGGGCCCCATGACCTGGCCCACTCAAGCATAAGGCTCGCCGAATCATGTCCAGCTCGCCCAAAATCATCTACACGCTTACCGACGAGGCACCGTTCCTCGCCACCGCTTCGTTCCTGCCGATCATCGAGGCCTTCGCCGGCACCGCCGGCGTGGCCGTCGAAACCCGCGATATCTCTCTCGCCGGCCGCATCCTCTCGCAATTTCCCGATTACCTCACGGATACGCAGAAGATCGGCGATCATCTGGCCGAGCTCGGCGCCCTGGCAACCACGCCGGACGCGAACATCATCAAGCTGCCGAACATCAGCGCCTCCGTGCCGCAGATGAAGGCCGCTATCCGTGAGTTGCAGTCGCAGGGCTACAAGCTTCCGGACTACGTGGATGCACCCGCAACCGACGAACAGAAAGACACCAACGCGCGCTATGGCAAGGCCATGGGCAGCGCCGTGAATCCCGTGCTTCGCGAAGGTAATTCCGATCGCCGCGCGCCGCTCTCGGTGAAGAACTTCGCTCGCAAGCATCCGCATCGCATGGGTAAGTGGTCGGGCGAATCGAAATCGCACGTCTCCCACATGGACGGTGGCGATTTCTACGGCAGCGAAAAGTCGGCCACGCTCGATAAGGCCGGCAACCTGCGCATCGAATTCACCGCCGTCGACGGCAGTGTGAAAGTGCTCAAGGACAAGGTCGCCGTGAAGGCCGGTGAGATCGTCGACGCCGCCGTGATGAGCAAGAAGGCGCTCGCCAGCTTCATCGATGCGCAGATCGCGGACGCGAAGGCCAAAGGCGTGCTGTTCTCGCTGCACCTGAAGGCCACCATGATGAAGGTCTCCGACCCGATCATGTTCGGTATCGCCGTGCGCGAGTTCTACAAGGATGTGCTGGGCAAGCATGCCGACGCCCTCAAGCAGATCGGCTTCGATGCCAACAACGGCATCGGCGATCTCTATGCCCGTCTCGACAAGCTCGATGCCACCACGCGCGCGGCCATCGAAGCCGACCTCAAGGCCGAATACGCCCACCGTCCGTCGCTGGCCATGGTCAACTCCGATAAGGGCATCACCAACCTGCACGTGCCCAGCGACGTCATCGTCGACGCCTCCATGCCGGCGATGATTCGCGACTCGGGTGGCATGTGGAACGGCGAAGGCAAGCTTCAGGACGCGAAGGCGGTCATCCCGGATCGCTCCTACGCCGGTGTTTACCAGGCGGTGATCGAGGACTGCATCGCGCATGGCGCCTTCGATCCGGCGACCATGGGCAGCGTGCCCAATGTCGGCCTCATGGCGCAGAAGGCCGAAGAATACGGTTCGCACGACAAGACATTCCAGATCCTGGCGGACGGCAAGGTACGCGTCCTCGCCGACGACGGCAGCATCGTTTTCGAACACGCCGTGGAAACAGGTGACATCTGGCGCATGTGCCAGACCAAGGACGCGCCGATCCAGGACTGGGTGAAGCTCGCGGTACAACGTGCCCGTCTGTCGGCGACGCCGGCGGTGTTCTGGCTGGACAAGCACCGCGCGCACGATGCGCAGGTGATTGCCAAGGTCGAGCGCTATCTCAAGGATCACGACACCAGCGGCCTCGACATCCGCGTTCTCGATCCGGTCGCTGCGACCAAGCTGTCGTTGGATCGCATCCGCAAGGGCGAGGACACCATCTCGGTCACCGGCAACGTGCTGCGCGATTACCTGACCGACCTGTTCCCGATCATGGAGCTGGGTACCTCGGCCAAGATGCTGTCCATCGTGCCGCTGATGGCGGGCGGCGGTCTGTTCGAAACCGGTGCGGGCGGTTCGGCGCCGAAGCACGTGCAGCAGTTCGTCGAAGAGGATTACCTCCGTTGGGATTCGCTCGGCGAGTTCCTCGCGCTGGCGGCGTCGCTCGAGCACCTGGGCGAGCGCTATGACAACAAGCATGCCCGCGTGCTGGCGAAGACGCTCGACATCGCCAACGGTCGCTTCCTGGACAGCAACAAGTCCCCGGCGCGCAAGGTCGGCGAGATCGACAACCGCGGCAGCCATTTCTACCTCGCCATGTACTGGGCCGAAGCGCTCGCCGCGCAGAACGACGATGCCGACCTGAAGGCGAAGTTCACCGTCGTAGCGAAGACGCTGGCCGACAACGAGGCAAAAATCATCGGCGAGCTCAACGGTGCCCAAGGCAAGCTGGTCGAGATCGGGGGTTACTACCACCCCGACATGGCGCTGGTCAGCGCCGCCATGCGGCCCAGCCCCACCTTCAACGCGGCACTCGATGTATTGAACGCATCGCGTTGATCGGGTCGGGCGGCCCGTCCTTTGACGGGCCGCCCACGGTCGAATCAACGTATCCGGGGTCGTATCAGCGCAAGCCCCACGTCGCGGGCGTCGCCTCGATGGCCCATTGGGCCATCAGCTCGTGCACCCGTGTTGTGGGATGCAGCGTGTCCCAGAAAACGTACCTGGAAGGATCGACGCAATCCGCGCGGCGTTTCTGCGCCTTGATGTACGAGGTTGAGCTCGGCGAGTCGATCGCCAGGCAGGAGTCCTTCGTATTGGTGATGCCGAAGCGTCCGGGCGTCGTCAACACGTCGTCGAAGTAGGCGCGAACGTTGACGATGCGGACGTCGGCAGGCGTCGTGGCGTTCACCCGTTCGACCAGCTGGACGAGGTGATGGTTGTAGTACTCCACCTTGCCCAGGACGCCGTTCGCATCCGTCCGGCCCAGGCGGAATACCGGGGCGACGGAGACGTTGGGCAGATTGACGACAAGGATCTTCCGCGCGCCCTTTTCGACAAGGCGACGCAGTGCGATTTCCTGGTCCTCGATGATCTTCGGCGCCGTTTTCGTGTCGTTGACGAAGTCGTTGCCGCTGATAAGGAAGGTGAACAGCGTGCGCGACGGGTCGTAGCCCTTTGCCTTGGTCGCATAGTTGAAAAAGCCGTCGATCTGCGTGCCGATCCCGTGGATGATGCCGAACTTGGCGTCCTTGGTCTGCGCGCCGCCGATGGCCCAGTTGTTCAGGGTGAGGCCGGTACGCGCCGCCATGTGCTCGATCCACGTCGGGCCGTTGCTGAAACGTCCGAGGTACCACGACGCACCGGGTAACTTCCACTGCGATTCGTTGAACATGTTGCCGGTGTCGCTGAGGCTGTCGCCGAACGAGACGATGCGTTCGACCGGTTTTCCCTTCGCAAGGTCGCCGTTGTACCAGATCTCGTAGTTGTAACTCTGCGCATTGTCCGCGGCACCGATCATGGCCAGGCCATTGGCGTCGGGTATCGTCGAAATCTTCTTCATGCAGGCAGTGCGCAGTGTCGCCGGCGCGGCGTCCGTGAAGAACATGCTGCGCGACTTGAGCATCGATGCGTTGTGCCATTGCCCGCGGAGAATGTGGTCGGCTGCAACGAAGCGCGTGGCGACGCCGGTCGGGTCCGACTTCAGGCGATAGTGGCAGCGTAGGCCGGTATTGATCTCGCTGAAGGGGCCGCCCTGAACGGCGGGCGCCTGCGGCGCGGCATGCGAGACAAGAGCGAAGCCGGCGAGAGCACAACCGGCGGCGTAAGCGAAGGCGCGTCCAATCGGGGACATGAGGAACTCCTGTGGGGATGGGGTGCCGGAAGACTCTCTTCCGACGCCGACATCGTGCCCCTGCGCCATGTGCTTGAATGTCGGCCATCGCTGGGGGATGGGCCGGGGTTCTCCTTCACATATCTAGGCTTTGAGGTGAGGCGCTATCGGTCGGAGACCGATAGCGCCTCTGCGGGAAGCAGCTCAAGCCGCGCTGGCGTCCCGGAGTTTCTTCAGTTCGTCGTCACCCAGCACGAGTGCCGCCGACTTTGCCAGTTCATCGAGTTGCTCCACGGTGGTCGCGCTGGCGATCGCCGCGCTGATCGCAGGCTGTGCCATCACCCAGGCCAGCGCCACCTGTGCCGGCTTCGCGGCGTGTGCCTCGGCCACCTCGTCGAGCGCAGCGAGCACGCGATGGCCGCGCTCGGTGAGGTACTTCTTCACCGAACCGCCGCGGGCCTTGCTCTTTTCCAGGTCCGCCTCGCTCCGATACTTGCCACTGAGGAAGCCGCTGGCCAGCGAGTAATAGCTGATGACGCCAACGTCTTCCTTGACGCACAACGGCTGCAGGCCTTCTTCGAAGCCGGCGCGATCCATCAGGTTATATTCCGGCTGCAGCGACTCGTAGCGCGACAGCCCCTTCGATCCGCTGGTAGAGAGTGCATCGGCAAGGCGGTTAGTACTGTAATTGGAGGCGCCGATCACGCGCACCTTGCCGGCCTTGACGAGGTCGTCGAAGGCACGCAGGGTTTCTTCCAGCGGCACTTTCGCGTCATCCTCGTGCGACTGGTACAGGTCGATGTGATCGGTTTTCAGGCGGCGCAGCGAATCTTCCACGGCTTCCTTGATATTGGTCGGCGCGAGGCCCGGATAGCGTGCCCACTTGCCCACCTTGGTGGCGATGACGACGCGGTCGCGCTTGCCACTCTTCTTCAGCCAGTTGCCGATGATGGTCTCGGACTCGCCGCCTTCGTTACCCGGCACCCAGGCTTCGTAGACATCCGCCGTGTCGATCAGGTTGAAGCCGTGGTCGACGAAGGCGTCGAGAAGCTCGAACGAGCGTGGCTCGTCCGCGCTCCAGCCGAACACGTTGCCGCCAAAGGCGAGCGGGGCGACCTGCAGGGATGAACGACCGAGGGGGCGAAGCTTCATGCGTCTCTCCGGGGAGGGCGGAAACCCCCATTTTGAGGCACACGAAGTTCAGACGATGTATCCGTCAGCAGGTGGCGCAGGCCGGACAGGCGGGAACCTCGTTCGATGCCTTACGCTCTGCCTTGCGGGGCGTCGGCACGGCTTCCGGTGCGCCCGCGCCGCGGTCGCCGGCGAGTTCCTCGCGGCCAAGGCGGAAGATGAGTTCGCGGTCGACGATGTGCCCGTGCATGAAGGCGAGGCCGGTAAAGATCGAAGCCATGACGTACTCCTTGCGGATGGAGTCGCAACCCCTTGCGACTATCGGTGTAGTTAAGGGTGCCCGTTCCGTAGCCCGCCAAAAAGCGATATGTTTGCAACCTGGACTTGAGGATTTTTCACATGTCTCGCTTGCCGCTCGGTCAGCTTCAGGGGTTCGTCCTGGTCGCCCGGACCGGCAAGCTGTCGCTCGCCGCCGAGCAGCTCAATCTCACGGTGAGTGCCCTCAGCCACCAGATTCGCAATCTCGAGGAGCGGCTCGACCGCTCGCTGTTCGATCGCGGTCCCCGGGGTGTCACGCTCACCGCCGATGGCAACAACCTGCTCGACTCGATCGGCCACCACTTCGACGGCATCGAGCACGCCCTCAATCGCTATGCGAGCCGTCACCAGGACACCGTGACCCTGAGCGTGCTGCCCTCGGTCGCATCGAGCTGGCTCGTGCCGCGTCTGCCGCGACTGGTCGGTGCCCACCCGGAGCTCGAGCTCAGCCTGGCCTCGTCCGTTTCCGTCGTCGATTTCGACCGCGAGCCGACGATCGACGTTGCCTTCCGCTATGGCCTGGGCTCCTGGCCGCGGACCAAGGCCGACAAGTTGTTCGCCGAATACATCGTGCCCATCGCCAGCCCGTCACTGGTGCGCAAGATGGGTGGCCTGCCGACTACCTCGCTGGAAGGCTGGCCCTTGCTCGGTGATCCCTCGGGACGCTGGAACGATTGGGCCGAAGCCTTCGGTATGCCCTTGCCCTCACGTTACGTCGCGCGCTTCGACAACACCGAACACCTGCAGCGCGCCGTGCTGGAGGGCATGGGCGTGGCCCTGGGGCGGCTTGTCATGGCGCGTTCGCTGATCGAATGCGGGGCGCTCACCGTGCTGTGCAAGGAGCGACTGCGTGTGGCCGAGGCGTATTACCTCGTCTATCCGAAACGGTCGGAGTCGCATACGGGGGTGGCCCGTTTCCGAGACTGGTTGCTGGGCGAGGCCCGGGAATATGAGGCAGGAATCACGGCCGGAGTGGCCTGATTCTTCTGTAGGAGCCGATTCATCGGCGATGGGGTTTGCGGCAACCTTGTTATCGCCGATGAATCGGCTCCTACAAAGAGTGGGTGAAGACCGCTCTTAGCGCTTGACCGATCCTCGCTGCGGCGCGACAATTCCCGGGCTACCGCTCAGCACTTCTCGCGCGGTGGCACCCTTCTTAGTTTACCCAGGCTTATGGACGTCTACCCTAGTCGACGCGCCGGCTTCCGCTCGCATCGGAGCCCGGCGCTGGCAAAACTCATCGCCCGCGGCGACCGCACCCGGTCTGTCGGCGCTTTCCTCCGCTAGGGAAAGTCCGGCTCTCCTCGTCGGAAGCTCGCGAGCTTCCGTTATTCGAGGATTGAGCCATGTACATCCAACTCGAAAAGACCGGTCCGCGCATGTTCGGCCGCCGTCTCGCTTTCGCTCTCGCCCGCCGTCGTGCCACCGAGGCCTCCCCGGCCAAGCGCACGATCACCGTTCCGCGCTCGCTTGACGCCACTGAAAGCAATCTGAAACAGGCTGGCGGCAAACTGCCGCAGGCATGAACAGCGACATAGACTCTACGGCGCGGCTTTCGCCGTCCGCCGTCACGATTACCCGGAAACCGAACGTCGGCTGCGCGCCGGCGCGTACGCCTTCAGCTGCCAGCTGAGAGCCGCTCGCGCCCGCCCGGAGACGTCGTCCGGAAAGGCAGTGAGCCATGAAGAAGCACATCTCGCAGGCGGCCGTCGCCGCCAAAGCCTTCACCAACGCCAGTGCCGACGCCTACCGTCCGGCCGATGAGCTGCTGCGTTCGCTGGACGCTCGACTGGACGGCCTGGACGAGGCGGCCATCGCCGAGCGGCTGGACCGCGACGGCATCAACGAAGTAGGCCACGAGAAGCCGCCGCACTGGTCGATCCAGCTGCTGCACGCCTTCCGCAACCCGTTCATCATCGTGCTGCTGGTGCTCGCCGTGGTCCAGCTGGTCACGGATTCCGATGACCTCACGGGCCCGGTGATCATCGCCGTGATGGTCGGTATCAGCGTCCTCCTCTCCTTCACCCAGGAGTTTCGCTCGTCGCGGGCCGCCGAGAAGCTCAAGGCCATGGTGCGCAACACCTCCACGGTGACCCGCCGCGCCGAGGACGGCCACGCCGAGCGTATCGAGGTGCCGGTCGAAGAACTGGTGGTAGGCGATATCGTCCATCTGGGCGCCGGCGACATGGTGCCGGCCGACCTGCGCCTGCTCGCGGCCAAAGACCTGTTCATCAGCCAGGCGATCCTTACCGGTGAATCCCTGCCGGTAGAGAAGGCCGCGCCGAACGCCACGACCGGCGCGGGTTCCGCCGACGGCCCGCTGGACCTGCCGACCGTCTGCTACATGGGCACCAACGTCGTCTCCGGCACGGCGACGGCGGTCGTGCTGGCCACCGGCGCGCGTACCTACCTCGGCTCCCTCGCGCACACCCTCTCGGGCGAGCGCGTGCAGACCAGCTTCGACCGGGGTATTTCCTCGGTCAGCTGGCTGCTGATCCGCTTCATGGCGGTGATGGTGCCGGTGGTTTTCCTGATCAACGGCTTCGATAAGCACGACTGGGTCGAGGCCTTCATGTTCGGCCTCTCGGTCGCCGTGGGCCTGACGCCGGAGATGCTTCCTCTGATCGTCACCGCGAATCTCGGCAAGGGCGCCATCGCCATGTCGAAGCGCAAGGTGGTGGTCAAGCGCCTCAACGCCATTCAGAACTTCGGCGCGATGGACGTGCTTTGCACGGACAAGACCGGCACGCTCACGCTGGACAAGATCGTGCTCGAGCGCCATGTGGATCTCAACGGCGACGACTCCGACGACGCCCTGGAATACGGGTACCTCAACAGCCGTTTCCAGACCGGTCTGCGCAACCTGATGGACAAGGCGGTGCTCACGCACCGCGACCTCGAGCCGATCGCCTCGCGCTTCCATGTGGTCGACGAGATTCCGTTCGACTTCCAGCGCCGGCGCATGTCGGTGGTGGTCTCGGACGGGCGCGGCGAACAGCTGCTCGTCTGCAAGGGTGCGGTCGAGGAGATGCTGCAGATCTGCAGCGAGGCACGCATCGGCGATGTCGTTGAGCCCATGACGTCGGAGAAGCGCGCCGAGATTCGCGCCATGACGAACGAGCTCAACGAAGACGGCCTGCGTGTGCTCATCGTGGCGATTCGTCGCGATCCCGCCGGCGAGCGGGCCTATGGCGTGGCCGACGAAACCGGCCTGACCGCGGTCGGCTGCCTGGCCTTCCTCGATCCGCCGAAGGACTCGGCTGCCACGGCCATCCGGGCACTCAATCACCACGGCGTCGCGGTGAAGGTCATCACCGGCGACAACGAAGCCGTGACACGGAAGATCTGCACCGAAGTCGGCCTCGATGTCACGGCGTCCGCCCTGGGTCGCGATATCGAGCAGCTCGACGACGACGCGCTCGATGCGATGGTCGAGAAGACCACGGTCTTCGCCAAGATGTCACCGGTGCAGAAGGCGCGCGTGGTCAAGGCGCTGCAGCGTCGCGGTCACACCGTCGGCTTCCTTGGTGACGGCATCAACGATGCACCGGCGCTACGCGAAGCGGATGTCGGCATTTCGGTCGATACCGCGACGGATATCGCCAAGGAGTCGGCGGACATCATCCTGCTCGAGAAGAACCTGATGGTGCTGGAGGAGGGTGTGATCGAAGGTCGCGTCACCTTCGGCAACATCATGAAGTACATCAAGATGACTGCCAGCTCGAACTTCGGCAACGTGTTCAGCGTGCTTGTCGCGAGCGCCTTCCTGCCGTTCCTGCCGATGCTGCCGTTGCAGATCCTCGTGCAGAACCTGCTGTACGACCTGTCCCAGCTGTCGATCCCGTTCGACCGCATGGACGAGGAATACCTGCGCCATCCGCGCAAGTGGGACGCCGGCGATATCGGTCGTTTCATGGTCTGGATCGGACCGGTCAGCTCGGTGTTCGACATCACCACGTTCTGGCTGATGTGGCATTACTTCGGTGCCAACGATGTTGCCCACCAGTCGCTGTTCCAGTCGGGCTGGTTCATCGAAGGCCTGCTCTCGCAGACCCTCGTGGTGCACATGATCCGCACGCGGCGGGTGCCGTTCCTGCAAAGCGTGGCCTCTGCCCCCGTGTTGGCGCTGACCGGCGCGATCATGGTCATCGGCATGCTGATTCCCTACTCGGGGCTCGGTGCGCGCATCGGCATGGTGCCGCTGCCGGGCATCTACTTCGCGTGGCTGGCGGTGACGTTGGTGAGCTACTGCGTACTCACCCAGCTGATGAAGACGATCTACATCCGCCGCTACGGACGTTGGTTGTAAGACTACGAAAAGGCATGGGCGTCGATGGACAGACGCCCATGCGCGAACGCGGTGTCATGTGTGCTCCCCAACCAAGGAGACACCACGATGCTTCGTAACACCCTTGCTGCCGCTCTGCTGTTCATTCCGGCCATCGCCATGGCACAGACCGAGACGGCACCGAAACCGGCACCGGCGCCCGCCGCCGAGCGCTATGTGGACGCGATGAACTGGCCGGCGTCGGAAGCCGGCATGGAACGCTTCGAGAAGCTCACCGAACACCTCTCCGGCGCGTTCAGCGCCATCTGCGGCGACACCTTCTGCGAAGGCGACTACGGCAATCTGCGGCCGATGGAGCTGCGCTGCTCGGTCGATTCCACCAAGGGCACGATGAAGCAGTGCCTGTGGACCTTCGCCGGCAGCTATACGCAGATCAACGGCAAATCCGGGGCCGTGCAGGTCAACGCCAAGCTGTTCAAGTGCAAGCTGGCCCTTGCCAAGGACACGCCGGTGGAATCGTTCTACGAGGCGCTGATGTCGTCGAAGGAACCGCTGGAGGTGAAACTCCCGATGACCCGCAAGACTGTCTTTGACGGCCTCAACGCCTGCCTGTAACCGGCTCATCGCAGTAACGGAACGCCCTGCCGCGAGTTCCCTTGCGGCAGGGCGTTTTTATTGGTCCTCTCGGGATACCCACCCACTGAGGTCTCCCGCATGCGCAACGCGCTCCCCGTCGCCGTGCTCCTGCTTTTCATCGCCGCGCCTTGCCTTGCCGACGAGTCGCCCAAGGCGCAGGTCCAGCAGGTGGTCGACAGCTTCCAGGTATCACTCAAGGCCAAGGACGCCAAAGCCCTCGGCGACCTCTTCCTGCCGGAGAGCAAGGCGTGGATCACCACCCTGGGCGAACCATCCTTCACCAACGTCAAGGCCAAGCACCCCGAGGTAACCCGCTACAAGGCGGGTAGCTGGCAGGAGTTCGCCGATTTCGTCGGCAAGGCCAAGGGAAGCGTCGAGGAACGTTTCCACAACGTACGCATCGAAACCGATGGTTCGGTGGCATCGGTCTATTTCGATTTCGAGTTCCTGATGGACGGCAAAGTCGGTAACCATGGCGCGGAGACCTGGCAGCTGGTCCGCACCGACAACGGCTGGAAGATCGCCGCCATGCTCTACTCCTCGAACTTCTGACCGATACAATCGGCGGTGGCAGTAGGGAAAGGGTCGTCATGCAGGAAGATCGGAACGTCACGGTATCGCCGGGCATGGCCTGGATCGCAGGCCTGCCGATTTTCGGCTGCATGGTGATCATGGGTTTTCCCTCGTCGGTCACCGACCCGAAGGCGCTGGCGTTCCGCCTGTTCTACACCTTGTCGTATCTTGCCTGGATCGTGCCGCTGGGCTGGATACAGCGTGTGCTGTGGCGGCGTGGCGCCAGCTGGTGGACGATGGCGGCGGTGCTGCTCCCGGTGAGCTATGCCATGTCCGTGCTCAACGCGGTGATCGCGCTGGAGAACCTGGCCAGCGCGGAGATGCGCGCGAAGGTCACCTGGGTGTGGATCTTTGGCGGTCTCGACGGTTGCTGGCTGGCCCTCATCGCGTTCTGCGGTTTGCAGGCGATGGTGTTGCATCGTGCCGCGTTGCGCGCCGAGGGCGAGCGCCTCGTACTCGCCGCGCAGGCGACACGCGACGCCGAACTGCGTGCGCTGAAGTACCAGCTGCAGCCGCATTTCCTGTTCAACACGCTCAACGCCATCTCCGCGCTGGTCAACGACGATCGCAAGCGCGACGCCAGCCGCATGATCGCCCGTCTCGGCGATTTCCTTCGCACCACGCTCGAAGAAACGCATGGGCACGAAGTAACCGTCGGTGACGAGGTGGTGTTCACCTCCGCCTATCTGGACATCGAGAAGGCGAGGCTGGGCGACCGCCTGCGCATCGACATTCATACCGGACCCGGCGCACTCGATGCGCTGGTGCCGCACCTTCTGCTCCAGCCGCTGGTCGAGAACGCGATCCGCCATGGCATCGCGCCGCGCGGGGAGGGAGGCACGGTGTCGATCCGCGTGCAGCGTGAAGCCGACATCCTGCGCGTTCAGGTGGAGAACGACAGGCTCGACGGGGTCGCGAGCGACGGGCACGGCGTTGGCCTAGCCAACGTACGCGCCCGTCTCAATGCCTTGCATCCGAATGCACACGGGTTCGAAGCGGGTCCTGTCGGCGCGCAATGGCGCGTGACGGTTGAATTGCCCTGGCGGTTGTCGTCGCAGCCGAAGGTGGCGGAATGATTCGCGTGGCCGTGGTCGACGATGAACCTCTGGCGCGCAGCGGCGTGCTCGCGCGTCTGCGCGCCGAGCCGGACGTCACCGTCGTGGCCGAATGCCGCGATGGTCACGCGCTGGCAGCGTTGCGTAAGGATGCGGTCGATGTAGCCTTCGTTGACGTTCAGATGCCCGGTTTGAGCGGGCTCGACGCACTGGCCGCGATCCCCGCCACTGAGCGCCCCTTAGCCATTCTGCTTACCGCTCACGACAGCTTCGCCTTGCGCGCCTTTGAACTGAACGCGATCGACTACCTGCTGAAACCGATCGATGACGAACGCTTCGCTGAATCGATCGATCGCGCGCGCCGGCAACTCGGGCGTGCGACGACGAGCCACTGGCCGGAACGCTTCGGCATCCGCATCGGCGCACGGTTAAGCTTCGTCGAGGCGGTGGACATCATCTGGATCGAAGCCGATGGGGACTACGCCGCGTTGCACGTGAACGGGCAGCGCCACCTCCTGCGCGAAACCCTGACCACCCTGTCGCGCAAGCTCGATCCGTCGCGCTTCCTGCGCGTGCATCGATCGGCCATCGTCCGCGTGGACCAGGTGGCGGAGTTCCAGCCCCGGCCCAATCGTGATGCTGTACTTCGGCTGCGCGACGGTACGACCCTGCGTGCGAGCCGCACCTATATCGACGCCTTGCTCGCCGCGCTTCATCAGGAGCGCTCGTAGCCTCGTCAGTCGCCATGGCACCGCGCCTTCGAATTGCCACTTTCCCGCCCCACGCCGCGCTCCGCTATCGCGCACATTCACCATGAACCATGCAAAGGAACGCCCATGTCCCGCCTTGCAGGACTCGACACCCTTCGTGCCGCCGCCATCGCGTGGGTCATCCTTTTCCACAGCTACCTGATCGGCGGCCTGGGTGAAGGCTACGGGTTGTTCCAATGGTCCGGCTGGATGGGCGTGGACCTGTTCTTCGTGCTCAGCGGTTACCTGATCGGAACGCAGGTGTTCAAGGCCTTGCAACGGACCGGGACGCTCGATTTCCCGGCCTTCTACAAGCGCCGTTTCGTCCGCATCCTCCCCGCGTTCTTCGTCGTGCTCGCACTGTACGAACTCTGGCCGGCGTGGCCCGAAACGAAGGGCATGCAGCCGCTATGGCAGTTCCTCACCTTCACCTTCAACCTTCAGTACACCAACGACGACAACTACGCGTTCTCGCATGTGTGGTCGCTCTGCGTCGAAGAGCATTTCTACCTGGTGTTTCCGTTCCTCGCCTACGCGCTGACGCGCAAGCCAGCCGCGTGGAAATTCGCCGTGGTCGCCGCCATCGTGGTCGTCGGCGGCATGCTGCTGCGTGCGTGGCTCTGGACACATTTCGTCGGGCCTGCCGGAAACAGCGTGGGTGGCGCGGCGGACGATCGCGGCCTGCGATACCTGCGCTATCTCTACTACCCGACCTGGGCGCGCCTTGATGGCCTGGTCGCCGGCGTCGCGCTGGCTGCCTGCGGTGTCTATCGCCCTACATGGTTCGCCTGGGCCCACGCGCGCGTGAACCTGCTGCTGGCGCTGGGCGTCGCGCTGCTCGCCGCTGCCATCGTGTTTTTTGACGCGGCACGTGCCGACTTCTGGCCTTGCGTCGCCGGCTATCCGTTGGTCGCTCTGGCGATGATGGCCTTCGTCGCCGCCGGCACCGGGGCCACGTGGTTCGCACGCTTGAAGATTCCCGGCGCGGGCTGGCTGGCATCGGCGTCGTACAGTTTGTATCTCAGCCATAAGGGCGTCTTCATGCTCGTCCAGGCGGCCCTCGTTGGCCGGCTGGCGGACGACGGCCTGCTGCGCTTCGCGATCTATGTCGTGGCGACGCTGGCAGGTGGTGCGGTCCTGCACTACGCGGTGGAACGGCCTTTCCTGCGTTGGCGGGACGCACAAACGAAGACGGCGCCCGAAGGCGCCGTCTTGTCGAACTGATGGGAAGCCTGAGCGTGGTGATGCTGAGGCAACCGGGCAATCGCCGATGAATCGGCTCCTACAGGAGCGGTTTCGGTATCAGTAACGCGGGACGGTCGGATCCACTTCGCGGGACCATGCGTCCATGCCGCCTTCGACATTGAACAGCTGCGTGAAGCCATGCGCGGCGAAGCGCTCGGCGGCGGCGCGGCTGGAGACGCCGTGGTGGCAGATGAAGGCGATGGGTGCGTCCTTCGGCAGCTGGGCCAGCGTTTCGTAGCCTTCCTCTTCGAGGATGCGCGCGCCCGCGAGTGGTGCGGCCATGACGCGGGCGTGGGCGGGGCGCACGTCGACGAGGGTGATGTCCCCGGCGGCGAGGCGGTCCTTCAGCTGGTGGACGTTGAGCGTGCCGATCTCGACAGCGCCGGGAAACTTCAGGCTGAGGCCTTCGCCCTGCACCGTGGTGACCCAGTCGATGACGACGCCCTTGGCGCGCGCGGCACTGCCCGGATCGAAGTGGACTTCGATACCGCTGGCGACTACGACGATGTCGAAATCACCCGCCGGGGCGAGCTGGAAGCCCGCGCTGTGGTCCGGACCGATTTCGAGGTGCAGCGCCATGCCCTGGGCATTGGCCATGCCACCACGGATGGCTTCGGCCGCCTTCTCGGTGATGGTGATTTCCGGCGGCGTGCGGTCCGGCGCGCTGGCGCCAAACAGGGTGTAGAGCTCACCGCTGGTGTACATCTGGCGGATGATGTCCGAACCACCGACCAGCTCGCCCTTCACGTAGAGCTGCGGAATGGTCGGCCACTGGCCGTATTCCTTGATGCCCTCGCGGATTTCCGGATCTTCCAGCACGTTGACCGTGTGGTAGGTCGGGATGATGTCGTTGAGCGTGTTCGTCGCCGCGGCCGAGAAGCCGCACATCGGCTGCTGGCGCGTGCCCTTCATGAAGAGCACCACCTGGTGCTCGGCGAGGAGAGTTTCGATGCGCTCGCGGGTGGGTGTATCGAGGGCCATGGGGTCACCGCGGAAAGAGAGGGGGCCATTTTACCGGCATCCGTGGCACATGGGCCCCCTTCGAGTCCGTTTCAACCCGCTAGTGACACTTCCGCCGTCAATTCCGTGAGATCGGCCCGGCAATCGACCAGCGGAGCGAAGCCGAGGACGGCCTCGGGCGAGGGCAGCACGGTCTCACGGCTGGCGCGACCCAGGTGGGTGCGGCGCTCGGTCCAGTGGATGAGCTCCATCGCCCCGGTGGCATCCTCGACGAGGGCGGTGCAATGCTCCACCCAGTCGCCGTCGTTCATGTAGAGGATGCCGTCCAGCGACCGAATATGGCCGAAATGGATGTGGCCGCAGATGTGCCCGTCGAAGCCTCGCTCGCGGGCGTCGGAGGCCACCCGCTGCTCATAGTCCCGGATGTAGGCGAGGGCGGCGCCGACGTGCGACTTCAGGATGATCGACAGGGGCATGTACGGCAGCTCGAGGCGCTTGCGCACCGCATGCACACGACGGTTCGCCCAGCAGATGAAACGATGCAGGTTGTCGCCCAGCCAGGCGATCCAGCTGCGACCGATATGCTCGGGGTCGTACTCGTCCCCGTGGCTCACCCGGTAACGGCGGCCATCGGCACCTTCGTGCACCGCGTCGAGTTCCACGCGTATACCCGCGATGGTCGAGCCGGCGAGACCGCGCATCTGGAAATCGTGGTTGCCCGGCAGGTAGGTCACCTTCGTGCCCTTCGCGGCGATGGCGACGAGCTCGGCGATGACCGCGCTATGGTCGGGATGCCACCAGTGGCGCTTGGCCAGCGCTTCCAGATCGACGATGTCGCCGACCAGGTACAGCTGCTCGCAATCGAGATTCTTGAGGAAGTCCAGGAGATAGGCTGCCTTGCAGTCCGGCGTGCCCAGATGCACGTCGGAGATGAAGGCGCTGCGGCAGGAGAGCTTGGCCATGACGTCGGTTTCCCGGGTTGTCCCGGGACATCAGTCTCGACCTGGCAGGTAACCGCGGCGTGGCGGGGGTGTTTCAGGTGTGTTGCGGTAGAGCATCGCCGCTGAAGCGGCTCCCACTAGTGAATCGGGGTCCCACAGGGGTCAGGTCGCGCCGGATTTGTGTGGGAGCCGATTCATCGGCGATCAGCGATGAAGCTCCCGCAATGCCGCCTGGGCCTCCGGCAAAATCACATCGACCCACGTCGCGTACTGCGCGGCCGACGGGTGCAGCCCATCCTCCACCAGCATCCCGGGCGTCGCACCCGCCGCGCGCGAGGCCGGCGTCACGTCCGCCCATCGCGCATGGGCGCGAATGGTCTCGTCATGCGCGATGGCGTTGAAGGTGTCGATGTCGCTGGCGATCGCCGCGCGATCCCGGCCTTCGGCAAAGGCGGTGACGCCCCAGTCGGGAATCGACACCACGATCACCCGGCGCGAATCGCCGGCCAGCGCGATAGCGCGATGAAGCAGGGTGAGGAATTGTTCGCGGTACTCGCTGGCGGAGCGGCCGCGGTATTGGTTGTTCACCCCGATCAGCAGGGTCACCAGGCCGACGCTGCCGCGAAGGGCGGCCTCGTCCATCGCGATCGACAACTCATCGGTCGTCCAGCCCGTGGTGGCGATGATGCGCGGATCGCCGACCATGACGCCACGCTCGCGCAGGCGCGCGACCAGTTGCACCGGCCATCGTCCCTGGACAGGCACGCCTTCGCCGATGGTGTACGAATCGCCGAGGGCGAGAAAGGTGGCTTCGGTCACGGCTCAGGCGACCGCGCTGGCCGCGGGCGTGGCCTCGTCTGCCATCCGGCCGAGCACGCGATCCATGCGCACGAACACCTCGGCCAGCTGGGCAGGCTCGGGCAGCAGGGTGAGTCGCAGATGACGGCTCGCCGAGAGGTTGAAGCTGGTGCCTGGTACGACCAGCACGCTCTCTTCCTCGAGCAGGCGGAGCGCGAAGGCGGTGTCGTCGAAATGGGCGATGGCATCCGCGCGGATCTGCGGAAAGGCATAGATGGCACCGCCCGGGGCGACCACGTCGAGGAACGGGCTGGCAGCGACATGGTCGAGCACCGTCTGTCGCGCCTGGTACAGACGGCCGCCGGGCGAGGTCAGGGCACCGATCGTCGGCGCGTCGAGCAAGGCCGGGCGCACGGCCCACTGCGCTGTCACGTTGGCGCACAGGCGCAGGGCGGCGAGCAGCTGGAGGGCATCCCGGTACTCGGCGGTGCGACGCGGGTCACCGGAGAGACTCATCCAGCCGACGCGATAGCCGCAGGCACGGTGCACCTTCGAAAGTCCGCCGAAGCTCACGCAGGGATGGTCACCGGCAATCGCCGCCAGCGGCTGGAACGGGGTGTCGTCGTAGAGGATCTCGTCGTAGATCTCGTCACAGAGCAACAGCAGCCCATGGCGCCGGGCGACCTCGACGATGCGTTCGAGGAGGGCCTTCGGGTAGACCGCGCCCGTGGGGTTGTTCGGGTTGATCAGCACCAGGGCGCGCGTGCGCGGGCCGATCAGGGATTCGATCTCGTCGGGGTCGGGGAGGTGATCATGCTCGGCAAGGCAGCGGTAGTAGCGCGGGCTGCCATCGTTGAGGATGGTCGCGGCGCTCCAGAGCGGATAGTCCGGGCTGGGCAGTAACACCTCGTCGCCTGGCTGGAGCAGGGCGCGCAGGGATATGTCGATGAGCTCGCTCACGCCGTTGCCGATGAAGACACGCTCGACATCGATGCCGACCGATCCGCGGGCCTTCTGCTGGGCCACGATGGCCTCGCGGGCCTCTTCCAGGCCCTGTTCGTGACCATAGGCTTCGCTATCGGTCAGATGGGCGCCTATCGCTTCGCGGAGATGGGGCGGGGTGGCAAAGCCGTAGCGGCCAGGGTTGCCGATGTTGAGCTTGATGATCGGCTGGCCGGCCGCTTCCATGTCGCGGGCACGCCGGGTGAGGGCGCCGCGGATTTCATAGCGCACTTCCGCCAGGTGCGCGCTGGGCTTGATCGAGGACACGTGCAGGACTTCCGGTGCTTGCCGCCGGGCGCGTTCCCGGCGGTCGTCGTCCGATCCTAACAGCGTACGAACGGGCTCGCGAGGCGGAAACAGGGTCGGAAGCGGGCATAATCACGACTATGACCGACTCATCGGACCTGGCGCGCCTGCGCCATATCGGCTGGCGCGACCCCGCCCTGCCCGACGATCCACGCCGCCTCGCACGCGTCGTGGCGCAGCATCGTGCCGGCTACGAAGTTCACGACGGCTCGGTGGCGTTCAATGCACAGCCTGCCGGGCACTTCCTAAAGCGTGGCCTCGATCCCTCGCTGCGACCGTCTGTCGGCGACTTCGTCCTGCTCGACCATGCCAATCATCCGGTGATCGAGGAGATCCTGCCTCGGCGGTCGGTCCTGACGCGTGCGGCGGCCGGCGAGCGCTACGAGCGCCAGATCATCGCGACCAATATTGACTACGTGCTGGTGATCACCGGTCTCGACGGCGATTTCAATCCGTCGCGCATCGAACGCTACCTCACGCTGGTCGAAGGCTCCGGCGCGCGTCCCGTCGTCTTGCTGACCAAGGCCGACACCGAGGTTGACGTCGAGGGTGCCGTCACTGCCCTGCGCGAACGGCTCCCCGATGATGCGGCGGTGCATGCGATCAACGCGAAAGACCCTAGCACCGTGGCCCTTCTGAGTGCCTATCTCGGCCCCGGATCCAGTGCCGTGCTGGTGGGTTCGTCGGGCGCAGGCAAGTCGACGCTGACCAATACGCTGCTGGGTTATGACCGCATGGCCACCGCCGCCGTGCGCTCGCACGATAGCCGCGGCAGGCACACGACGACCCACCGCGCACTGCTCAGTCTCCCAACGGGTGGTTGCCTGATCGACACGCCGGGGATGCGCGAGCTGAAACTTACCGGCGAAGAGAACCTGGACCTGTTCGCCGACATCGAAACCCTGTCGTCGCAGTGTCGCTTTGGCGATTGCGGACACAGCAACGAACCGGGCTGCGCCATCCAGGCTGCGCTTGCCTCGGGTGAGCTCTCGCCGCAACGCTGGCGCAACTATCTCAAGCTGCACGACGAACGCGAAGAGCAGGCCGCCACGCTGGAAGCACGCCTGAAACGGAAGGCCGGTCCAAAGCCTGTCGGCAAGCCCAAGCGTGGCGAATGGCGCCGCGGCGACGGCTGACTCACGGAGCGACAGCTCCCGACATACGCGGTGTGCGCCGATAACTAAGTTGCTTTCCTCATCGACAAAACGAGGAAGGCATCATGGCCGTGTATTCGTATGGGCGCAGCGCGCTCGCCCTGGCATTGTTCGGTGCGCTGGTCGTCCCGGCGCGGGGCACCCACTATCCCCACAGCGTCGTCGTGAACGACGGTGAGGCCTTTTCGCTGGACCCTGGCGACAGGATCACCATCGACGGACCCGGCGTCGGCCGCGCCGTCGAGGTCAGGCGACGCGGTTCGTTCGACGCGTACGACGTGGATATCATCAATCACAGCTCAGGCAATGCCGCGCGCCATGCGTACGGTCTGCTGGCTTTCGGCGAGGCAAGTGCGTTCGTTGGTGACAGCCGCATGGTTGGTAGCGGCACACGTTCCATCGGCGTCCATGCCCAGGATATCTCCAGGATCACCCTTCAAAATGTAGCGCTGACCATGAGCGCGGCGGATAGCATCGGGATCTCATCGCGTTCGGGTAGCCGGGTCACCGCGAATGGTGTGAGGTTGCGCGTCGATGGTGAGAACGCGATCGGGGTTCTCGCCGCGGGAACGGATACTCGTATCGTCGGCTCGGGACTTTCCATCGTCCACGCGGGGAAACGCGGCGGCGCGGGTAAGGCGTTCGAGGTGGCGGAGGCCATCGCCATCAGTGGTGGCGCAAACGTCGCACTCACCCACAGTTCCCTGCTGACAGAACAGCCTGCCGTGGACACGGTATCGATCCGGGGTGCCACGTCGATACTCGCCGTGGGCGACACGCGGATCATCGCCCAAGGTGTTGGCGCCTCCGCCATCGCCCTCGCGGGTGGCACGGTGACCGTCGACGGTGGCGAAGTGCGTGGCGCAGGTCACGCTATCCGCGCCGTGCATGGTGATCCAGGCGATGTCGCCGTCACCGTGAGCGGCGGTGCGCAGATCGCCGGTCGCATCGAGAACGCGGATCAGCTGCTGACCTTCTCCGCCGAGAACAGCCATGTGCACGGTGACATCGTCAGCACGGGAAGCGGCCCGCTACGTGTGAGGCTGGCCAATTCGTCGTGGATTGGCAGGGGCGAGCGCGTTGCCGAACTCACTGTCGCCGACGGCTCCTGGAAAGCGACCGGCGACAGTTCGGTGCAACACCTGGCCTTGCTCGGGCATGGACGGATCGCCTTCGACGAGGCCTCGCCAGCGAGCAGCCTGCATGTCGGCACGTTCGCCAACCCCGGCAACGGAGGTAGCGTGACCTTGCGGGCCCGGCTGGATGTCGGCGGCGCAGCCGGCCAACTCGCCGACCGGCTACTGGTCTCCGGAGACGCCACGGGATCCACGACTCTGCATATCGTCAACGCGGGGGGGTGCCGGTGCGGATACGTCGCCGCTGTCGCGCGAACCGCACGCCGGTGACGGGATCAGTGTTGTGCAGGTCGGTGGGCAGGCCGGCACGGATTCCTTCCAGCTTGCGGGTGGGTATGTGGCCGCCGGTCCCTGGCAATACGGCCTCGTTGCCTATGCACCGGGCTCGTCCGATGCACGGCAGCGTCTGGTCGTCGGCGAGGGCAACGACCACTGGGACTATCGGTTGCAGAGCAACCGTATCGATGCTTTCGGCAACCCGGTAAACGACGAAGCCTCCGTGCGCGGTGCCGCCACGCGGGCACGACTGGTGCCCCAGGGACCTGCCTATCTCGTGCTTGCCCATGCGCTCTTCGGCTACGGACGCGCGTCCATGGATGCCTGGCGTCCGGACGACCCGGCCGCGACGCGAGATCCGGCATGGCGCGTTCGTTCGTTCGGTGGTCATGCAGCCTACCGAAGCACCCTGCCGTTCCAGCGCTACGCCACCGACTACGTGCGATCGGATCGTGGCCTGCAGATAGCCGGCGACGTGCTCGCATGGTCATCGGGTGCCATGACGATGCGTGCTGGGCTGGGCCTCACCACGGGGTCGACGCGTATCGCACCACGCGATGTCGATGGCGTGAGTCGCGCGAGGGCCAACGCGCGCGGTATGGTGGCCACTTACGTGCTGGATACCGAAGATGGCTGGCATGCCACAGCGTCGTACGGGTATACGCATCATCGCATCGATGTGAACACGCCCCTGCGTGGCGAGGTACTAGGACGGTTTCGTGCCAACGCCAATGAAGCGTCGATCGGCAGTGGCTTCCGTTGGCATCCGGTCGAGCGCCTGGTACTCGAGCCTGCGGCTTCCCTGCTCTGGCAACGTCTCCGCTTTGTCAGTGCCACGGATCGCGATGGCCTGCTCGTACGGCCGGGTTCACCCAGCCGCGTGACCCTGCGCAGCGGCGCGCGAGCGTCCATGCGGTTCGAACCCAGGGGCGACGTGCTCGCCGCCTGGTCGCCGTACATCGACACCCGCTACGTCATCACACGCGGTTCGGGAGAGTCGGTCGATGTCTCGGGCGTCCGGCTGGCCACGGGCAGCGCGGGAAGAGCCACTGAACTCGCGGCGGGCGCGGCATGGCAGTTTCGCCATGACCTCACGGCGTATGTCGATGTCACCGCGCGTTCGCGGGTCGGCCACGGTGGCGAGTCCGGCATGAGCGCCCGCGCCGGCGTGATCTACCCGTTCTGAGAACCGGGACGACCGTGGTGGCCGGTCAGTACGTGACGGTCACCATGATGATGTCGCTGTAGATGGCCGCCCTGGCGGCGGCCTGTGCCGGAACCCGGCCGTACACCGTCATGGTCTGCTCACTGCCCGAGCCGGTGCCGGTTGCCGTGTCGGTGTTCAGCGTGCTTCCCCAATGCAGTGTGCGCTGGGAATCACGGTAGAGGTCATATGTCACGAAACCGCTGCCGGATGACATTCGCCGCGTGGTACCGAGGGCATTCTGTCCATTGTCGAGACCGACCTGATACGCCGCACGGTTGGTGCAGGTCATGCGCACCAGGGAGGTCTTGTCGGTGGCCGTCTTCAGCAATCCGGACACGCTGCCAAAATCCAGGTCGGTCGCCGTGCCCACGGTGCACTTCGCCGACACGGACGCCGTGATGCCCACCGAGGGTGCGGTCACGGTGATCGGACCACCCGTGCCGCCGGCCTGGCAGGTGGTCGGCGCCACACCCAGGCTGAGCAATGCCTCGTTGTAGCTGTAGGTCAGCGCATTGCTGGTGAGTGCACTGGCCAGGGTGGCGGCATAGCTACCGGGCGAGAGATTCGATTGAAGGGCAGGTACGCGGCCATAGATCGTCAGGTTTCCGGACACCGCCGCGCCGTTGGACAGGATGCCGATGCTCATGTTGAAGGTTCGTGCGGTGTAGGTGGCGTTGGCGACCGTGCCCCAGGCCGTCGTGCGCGTCGAATCCTTGTAGAGCTGGTACTGCATCCGGTCGCCACTGGGGTCGATCATCGTGCGTGGCGAGAGGTTGCCAAGGTCATCGGCACCCAGGCTGGCGCACGCCGTGACGTAGGTGCCGTAGAGGGCACCCAACAGGCCGTTATACGTGCAGCTGTAATTGAGTGTGGCGGTAGTGTCGACGAAGCTTCCCGTCGGGTCCACGGTGCCGAACGCCACGTTGGTGATGCTGGTGACCGTGCACGTCGTCGTCGCTTCGGCGCGTCGCGATCCGCACAGCGCCGCCAGGGTGATGAGCAGGAGCGCCAGCCATTTCATGGCACCGTCGTCCGGCAGACCAGCGGCCCGATCAGTGGCAGGTTACGTGCGCTGGCCGGGTAGGTGAGCGACGCGGCGCAGTGGTGGCCATCTGGCAGGCTGACGTGAAGATCCGTGCTTCCGTGGAGGTTGTCGAGGTAGACCATGCCGTCATAGCCGACATACGCAGGTGGCTCATCGTCGGCGTTGACCACGGAGCCCACGGGCAACGGCGTGCCGTTTTCGTCGACCAGGATCGCCGAGGCCGCTCGTACGCGCTTCACCGGAAAACGGACGACAACGCCGGAGCGGTCCGACGGCGCGACGATGCTCTCGACGCGCTGCACGCGATCGTCGGCAGGCAGGTCGAGCGGATCGATGGCGAGTCGGTTGTCCTGATAGGCATTGAGGCGGGACACCAGAAGCAGCCCGTTGCTGTCCGTGACTCCCGTACGTCGGTTCTCGAGCAGCACGGGAATATCCGGTGTGCCCTCGGTGCTGACCAGGGCGAAGGCATCGTCGATGCGCCGCGCGGCGAACGCATGGCCACCCATCAGTACGACAGCGCCGTTGGCATCCGCGTAGCTATACGACGAAGGCCCGACATTGCTCGCGCCCACCGTCAGCTGACCGCGGTTGCCGAGCCAACCCAGTTCGGCGAGGCCACCGCCGTCACTTCCGCTGCGCCCCTGGACATGCCAGCCGAACCCGCCGTCACCGTCGACCGGCCGGCTCGCGTCCACGGTCGCGAAGGTCTGGTCGCGGTCGCGTTGTGCCGAGACACTCCACGTGGCGAGCTGGTCGAGCGACATGGTGACGCCGAGGAAGATGCTACGGTCGCTGGACGCGTCCAGGTTCTGGTTGTAGCTGAGATTGACCGACACACCGCGGCCGAGATTGCGCAGCACGAACAAACCTGCATAGCGCGAGGCGGATTGCCCCGCGTAGCGCAGTCGAACGAAGTTCGCGCCGAAGCTGGATTCACGTACGTTGAAGCCGATGAGCGCACGGTCGCTTGCGCGGGGCGGCGGTGAACCATAATTGGAAGCGACGTCACGATAGCTGGCGTCGCTGCGCACGGTGTCCAGTGAGGCGTTCACATAACGCCCCGTCCAGGCATAGCCAAAACCATACTGCGAGCCGCCACTGCGCGAGCCCGCCATCGAGGCGTTGAGAACGCTGGCGCCCGCCGGATTCCATACCGCACCCACGCCGGCGGTGCCGCGGCCATCACCTGCTTCGGCATGCGTCTCAAGCGTCAAGGTATCGCTCACGCCGTGGCGCCAGGTGGCACTTCCGATCGGCGCGTTACCGTATTCGAACGACGCGATGCCGTATGCCTCGCGCACGGTACCCACTTCGACGGACCAGTCGTCCAGGCCACCGCGGAGCAGCTGACGCGCGGAATAGAAAGGGAACGTCACCGTGCTGCTGCGTCCGAGCGCATCGGTAAGGACCACCTGGGCCTGGCCGGACTGATCCACGCCCGGCACCGCGGTAAGCTGGAACGGGCCCGCCGGGACGCGACCGTTGTATTGGCGGATGCCGTCGACATATAGCTCCACCGCCGAGGGAGCGGTGGCCTGGCCGAAGAACTGCGGTAGCGGCGTAGTCACGCGATACGGCTGCAGCGCGAAATCGGTGCCGAAGCCGATACCGCCGATGCGCGTTGCGCGCGTCCAGGAGAGATAGCCCGTGAAGGTGTCACCGACCGTCAGGGCCAGCGACTGCGCGGGAAACGCGAGCCGCCACTGCGTGTCCAGGCGCACCGTGTCACCTTGCCAGCCCTGTCCGGGCGTCTGGTAGCGTCGAGTCAGTTCGGTGCTGCTCAATACACCGAGGCCGTCGCTGAAGGCGCGCAGTTCGGTCAGGGCGCTGACGTTGCCGACTCCACCGCCTTCGGCGGCATAGATATCGTAATTGAGCAGCACGCCGGTCCCGCTGGTGGGCGGCGTGGCGCTGCGTTCGGCCTTGTTGAGGATCTGCCGTGGGAGGTTGAGCTGGTCCAGAGGCGCATCCACGGTGACGCGTTGCTGGCCTACGTCGTAGGTGTAGTGAAGTCCGGGAATGTCGGGCAGGCAACGTTCGTCGTCACCCGGGGGAAGAGCGAAGCCGATGCCGCGCAGGTCGGTGGCCGTGGCGCAGAGTGCTTCACCGCGGCGAGTGAAGTGGACGAGGCGCTCGGTCGCGCTGCCATTGAGCACCACCTCGAGGTAAAGCTCTTCGCCCACCAGGCGCACGCGTGGCTGCACGGTCGCCGGCGGTGGCACCGGGTCGGCATCCTTCGCTGTGGCGTGCATGGTGGCGGCGTCCAGCACGAGGAGGCTAGCGGCCGTCCGGGTCCACGACCAGCGTCGACTCGGACGTTTCACCATTGATCCTCGCCTTGATCGCGCCATCCGTCGGCGAGGCGCCTTGTGGCAGATGCCAGCTCATGGTGCTGCCAGGCAGCGCGTAGCCCACCAGGCCGGCAAGCAGCACCGTGTGTTGTCCCTCCGCACCACGCCATACGACGTCGGCGATTTGCGCATGGCCGTTTCCTGCGTTGCTGACGCGCAACATCGGGCCGTCGGGTGCGTTGTCCCAGCTCGCCTGCAGCGCCACCTTCACGGGAGGGTCGCCCACGGGCGCCAGGAAGACGGGTAGGGAGTAGCGAAGGATGAACTTCAGCCCCGCGCGATCGCCTGCATCGATCGGCAGCTCGTCGACGATGACCCGGTACGACGCCTCGGTTGCCGGGGGCGCAGGCACCTGCCGGATAACGCGCACCATCTGCCGGTCGCCCGGAGCGATGGTGACCATGGGCGGGCTCACAACAAGATCGCGCGAGGGCTCGAGCACATCCTTGCCGTCGACTTGCGACCAGTGGAAAACGCGCACCTGTGCGTGTACAGGCTCGCTGCCTGTATTGGTCAGCCACAGTGCGTCCGCTTGCGCGGTGCTGGCCAGACGCAGGCCGATCGGTGAGACCTGCAGGCCGCTCGCCGGTGCCGGAGGCACGAGCAGGAACGCTGCGGCCAGCGCGCAGGCTATTGCCACGCGTCGTGGCCACGGGCACACCGTCAGTACGTGATCGTGGCGGTGATGACGTCGGCGTACGAACCCGCCGGGAAGTTCGTGGTGGGTACGCGACCGTAGACCGGTACCGTCTGGACCGTGCCCGTGCCCGTGCCGGCGTAGATGTTGCCACCGGTGCCGGTGGTGCTGCCCCAGATGTCCGCTGCCGTGCGCGTGGCCAGGCGGTACAGCTGGTAGGGTACCTGTGCGGTGCCGCTGCTCATCTTCCGGGTGTTCGCGTCTGTCCCGTTCTGCCCGTTGTCCAGTGAGATCGTGTACGGCGAGCTCGGCGTGCAATTGACGTTGAGGGCGCCCTGGTTGTCGACATTCGTCGCCGTGGACGGTTGCGTGCCGAAGTTCACGTCGGTGGGTGCGGTCGTGCTGATGTCGCACGCGGTGGTGATGGTGATGCGGACATTGAACGTGGTGGTGGCGGTCGCGGCCTGGGCGCCGCCCGACGTAAGGCCGAGGCCGATCAGTGCGGACGTGATGAGCAGACGGAAATTCATGGTGGATCTCCTGTGACGTGTGTCCGTCGGCTGCAAGGATCGGGGGAGTGAAGCCGTCACGCGTGTGAATTCCGGCGGTCGCTGCCGTATCGACTTAGCGATGCCGAATCAGCTTAGCGTTATGTCAAGGATGCTTGACATGGCCGGGCGTTCGGCCCAGGATGATGTCAAGCGTGCTTGACACGCTGCCTGGTCATCTGGAGGTTCGTCATGTCGTACCGCGTCGCTTTCCGACTCGCCGCGCTCGCTCCGGCCGCCCACCATGCGCACTGATTGGTGGACTGGCATGCGCCCGGTACACAGGCGCTATATGCGAGAGTTTTTTCCGGCCATGCTTGCTTACGTCATCGTTCTCCTCCTCTCGACGGAGTGGCTCAGGACCCTGGAAGGTACGGCTGCCCGTGCGGTTGTCACGCTGCTGCCGGTACTCCCGATCGCGTTCGTCATCCGAGCCATGGTTCGTGTGATCCGCGACCAGGACGAGTTCGAACGTCGAATCGACCTCGAAGCAGTTGCCCTGGCTGGGGGCATTGGGGGGTTCGGTTTCTTTACCTACGGCATGCTGCTTAGTGCAAAGGTCGTTGCCGCGCCGCCGGCAGAAGCGATCGCCATCTGGGTGCTTCCCGTGTTGATTGCCTGCTTCGGCGTATGCAAATGTGCTGTCCGGGTTCATTACCGCAGCCGATGAAAAACAGCGTTCGCGAACTACGTACCGCGCTGGGCTGGTCGCAGGCCGACCTCGGCGAAAGGCTCGATGTCTCCCGGCAGACGGTGAACGCGATCGAGACCGGCAAGTACGATCCGAGCCTGCCGCTCGCCTTCAAGATCGCGGCGCTCTTCGCGCTTTCGATCGAATCCATTTTTACGCCAGAGGCCTGACGGTATGAAACGCGCGCAACGTATCGCCATCCTTCTCGTTATCGTCGCGGGGGCTTTCGCCACCCGGCAGCTCATGCGTAAACCGGTCGCTGACGACGCGGAAAAGCCCGTCGCCGCCGTTCCCGCCGCCACGCGTCCGGCGCCGCCGCGCGTGTGGAAACTCGGTTCACTCGAGCTTCGCCCCTGCGAGCTGGCGCAACCTCATTCGGGAACCTCGGTGGCCGCCTGGTGTGCGCCGTTCGACGTGCCGGAGGATCGCGAGCACCCCGAGGCTCGCAAGCTCAAGATGCGCCTGGCCGTCATCCGCAGCAGCGCCCAGGTGCCCGCGGACGACATGGTCGCCTTCATCGCAGGTGGTCCGGGCCAGTCGGCAGTGGAGAGCTACCCGGCGATCGCGCCGGCCATGGCACCGCTGCTCGCCCATCGCAACGTGCTCCTGCTCGACCAGCGCGGTACCGGCGGCTCGCATCCGCTGAGCTGTCGTGACGACGAGCCCGGTGCGCCCGACGGCGCGCCGGCGGCGCATGGTTCCGAGACGGATGCGGTCCGCAAGGAAACCCGCCAGTGCCTCGATCAGCTCTCGCCGGATGCCGACGTGCGCTTCTACACCACGACGGACGCCGTCGCCGATCTCGAAGAGGCACGCCACGCGCTCGGCTCGCCGAAGTTCGATCTGCTCGGCGTGTCCTACGGCACACGCGTGGCCCAGCAGTACGCCATGCGTCATCCCGAGGGTCTACGCACGCTGATCCTCGACGGTATTGCGCCGAACCAGCTTGTCCTTGGCGAGGACTTCGCCGTGAACCTCGACGCCGCACTGAAAGCCCAGTTCGCTCGCTGCGATGCGGACAGCGCCTGCCATGCACGTTTCAGCGATCCTTACCAGACGCTGTTCCAGTTGCGCGACGCGCTGCGCGCCAATCCGCATAAGGTCAGCTTCCGCGATCCACAGAACTACGCTTCCGTGCAACGCGTGCTGAGCGAGCATGCCCTGGCCACGGTCGTCCGCATGTTTGCCTACTCACCGGAAACCGCGGCACTGCTGCCGCTCTCGATCGACGCCGCCGCGCATGGCGACGTCGGTCCCTTGCTGGGGCAGGCCAAGCTGCTCACGGGTGACCTGGGCGACACCATGGACGGCGGCATGCAGTACTCGGTCATCTGTTCCGAAGACGCGGACCTGCTCACGTCGCGCCCGCAGGACAAGGACACGATCCTCGGTGACGGCATGATCGAGGCGTTCCGCGCCGCCTGTTCGGTCTGGCCGCACGGCAAGCGTCCGGCGGATTTTCACCAGCCCTTGAAGAGTCCGGTGCCGGCCTTGCTGATGTCCGGTGAGTTCGATCCGGTCACGCCACCGCGCTACGGCGAACAGGTGCTCGAAGGCTTGCCCAACGGCCGCCACTTTGTCCTCAAGGGGCAGGGACACAACGTCGTCGCGCGCGGCTGCATGCCGCGCCTGCTCGATCAGTTCATCGACAGCGCCAACGCGAAGTCCCTCGACGCGCGTTGCCTCGATCGTCTCGCACCGCTGCCGGTGTTCGTCGGATTCAACGGAGCCACGCCATGATCGAAGTCAGGGACCTGCACAAGGCCTTCGGTGACGTACGCGCCGTCAACGGCGTGAGCTTCACCGCGCGCGATGGCGAGATTACCGGCCTGCTCGGTCCGAATGGCGCCGGCAAGACCACGACGCTGCGGATGCTTTATACCTTGATGAAGCCCGACGCCGGCCAGGTCCTCGTCGACGGCGTCGACGCCTATACCGATGCCCTTGCCGTGCGCCGCCGTCTCGGCGTACTGCCCGATGCTCGCGGCCTCTACAAGCGACTCACCGCCGCCGAGAACATCGATTACTTCGGCAAGCTGCATGGCATGGAGCCGGCACTGCTGGCGCAACGCCGCGAAGCCTTGATCGACGGCCTGGACATGCGCGACATCGCCACCCGCCGCACCGAAGGCTTCTCGCAGGGCCAGCGCGTGAAGACGGCCATTGCCCGCGCGCTCGTCCATGATCCTCGCAACGTGCTTCTCGACGAGCCCACGAACGGCCTGGACGTCATGGCGACGCGCGCCATGCGCCGATTCATGCGGCAATTGAAGGACGAGGGTCGCTGCGTGCTTTTCTCCAGTCACATCATGCAGGAGGTTGCCGCCCTCTGTGATCGCATCGTGGTGATCGCGCATGGCCGCGTCGTTGCCGACGAAACCCCTGCCGCACTTCTCGCGCAGACCGGAGAGAGCAGTCTCGAGGATGCCTTCGTGAAGATCATTGGTACCGACGAGGGCCTCGCCGCATGAGCGCCTTCACCGCCGTCTACTGGAAGGAAGTACGCGAGAACCTCCGCGACCGTCGCACGCTCATCAACGCCTTGGTGACCGGGCCGCTTCTCGGGCCGGTCATGTTCATCATGCTGATGAACGTGACGATCAACCGCGAGATCGCCAAGGCCGATCGCCCCATCGCCGTGCCCGTGATCGGTGCCGAGCTGGCGCCGAACCTCGTGGCGGCGCTGAAGAGTGCAGGCATCGATGCGCAGCCGGCGCTGGCCGATCCCGAGAACGCTGTCCGCGAACAGCGCACCGACATCGTCGTACGCATCTCGCCCGATTACGCGAAGGCCTGGAACAAGGGTCAGACGGTACAGGTGGAATTGATCTACGACTCGTCGCGACGGGATGCCTCCACGCCTGTGATGCGCGTGCGCAGCGTCGTCGAGAGCTACGGCCGGCGCGAGGGTGCCATGCGCCTGATCGCACGCGGGCTGTCGCCTTCCACGGCGTGGCCGGTGCAGGTGGCCGATCGCGACCAGGCCACCTCGCAGTCTCGCTCGGGACTGATGTTCTCCTTCCTGCCGTACTTCTTCGTTCTCACCGTGTTCCTCGGCGGCATGTACCTCGCCATCGACCTGACGGCGGGCGAGCGCGAGCGGCAATCGCTGGAGCCCTTGTTCGTCAATCCGGTCGCACGCTGGAAGATCCTTGCCGGCAAACTCGCGGCGATCTGCACGTTCTCGCTGGTCAGCCTGCTGCTTACCGTCGGCGCCTTCATGACGGCACCGTGGTTCATTCCGACCGAGAAGCTCGGCATCGCGCTGGATCTGGGCTGGCGTTTCAGCGGTCAGGTCATCGTGCTGATGCTGCCGCTGATCCTGCTGCTGGCCGCGTTGCAGTCGCTGGTCTCGGCCTTCGCCAAGAGCTATCGCGAAGCGCAGACGTATCTGTCGATCCTGATGATCATCCCGATCCTGCCGAGCGTGCTGCTCTCGGTGATTCCCGTGCGAGCCGAGCCGTGGATGTATACGGTTCCATTGCTCGCCCAGAACCTCGGCATCGTGCAGTTGCTGCGCGGCGATGGCGTGCCGGGCTGGCAGCTGGGCCTCTGCCTGGCCGGCGGCTTCGTGGCGGCGGTGTTGGCGGTGTGGGGCGCCGCCATGCTCTACCGTTCCGAACGTCTCGCCATCTCCGGCTAACCGGGAATCATCGCCACGTCAGGTCCACGCCGACCAGAAAGCTTCGGCCGGGAGCCGGTTCGTAATAGCGGCCGTTACCGTCGTTGACGATGACTGAGCCGATCACGTGCCGATCGGCAAGGTTGTCCACGCGGGCGAAGGTGTTCACGCGCCACGGGCCCTGGTCGAACACGTAGCCGCCGGAGAGACCGAACAAGGCATAGCCCGGCGCGGACTCCGTGCCGAGGTCGTTGACTGACGTCGATCCCATCGTCTGCACGTCGAAGGTGCCCTGCAAGCCACGATCGCCGCCGTACTTCAGTGCGGCGTAGCCGGTGGAGCGCGGTGCGCCCGGGATGCGTGTCCCGGCAGGTACCGGCGTGTTGGGCGCGCCGCAGCCGGTGGACACGCAGGTGAGGAACGGCGTGCGGAAGCTGGCCTGGAGGTGCGTATACGACGCAACGAAATGGACATCGCGGGCGAGTTCGGTGTTGAAGGACGCTTCGATGCCCTGGCGACGCGAACGCGCGATGTTCTGGTAAGTCGTCCTGCCCCCGATATTGGTCGCCACCGCCAGTTCGTTGTCGCTGTCCGCACGGAACAAGGCGATGCCCGCCTGTGTCTTGTCGGAGGGCTGCAGCTTGATGCCCACCTCTTCGTTATGCGAACGCGAGGGCTGCAGGTTGAATGCGAGGCCCGGGCCATTGTCGGCGCGGTAGCCGATTTCAGAGAACGTCGGCGTTTCGAAGCCACGGCCCCAGTTGGCGTACACGTGCGCCCAGGACGCCGCGCGCCAGAGCACGCCGAAGACAGGCGTGGTGGCACTGTACGACTGCGTGCCGCTGTCGTCGGGATTCCCCGCCACGATATAGCGGTCTGTCGAGCTGAAGTGCACGTCGCTGTGCCGTACGCCTCCCATGAGTGTCCAGTCCTCCGCCACACGCCATGTCGCTTGGGCGTACTGGTCGAAGTCGAACACACGGTCGATTTCGTCGCGGCGCAGGTCGCCGCGAACACCGAGGGTGTCTCCCTCGAAATTGTTGTAGCCAAGGCGATGCTGGTGCTGGTTGTCGTAAGCGATGCCCGTGGCTATCTCGAACGGACGTCCCGCCAGGGTGTTGCTCCAGGTCCAGCGCGCATCGCCACCGCCGTACTGGCTGGTGAGATCGACCACGCCGCCGGAATTGCCCGGCTGGGACACCTGCGTGGCCTTGGGAATGGAGAGGTACTGGGTGATGTCGCGCTGGCCGTAGTAGGTCATCACGCGCAGGCTGTTCGACTCGTCGATGCGCTGGTCGTAGATCAAACCGGCCTGCTGCTGGTTCGCCGACTTGCGCGTGTCGTAGGTGTCGGCCACCGAGGCGACCTGTCGCGGGTTGGCCTGGTACTGGGCCCGGGTCAGGCCGAGCGGATCCTGGGCGCCGGGGACGTCCACCGTGTTGAGCACGAGGGTGAGCTTGCGATCGTCGTCGATCTTCCAGCCGAGCTTTGCGTTACCGGACTCGCGCCGGGCTGCGCTGTGATCGCGATACCCGCTGGTGCGGAAGTGGCTGAGGTCCACGTTGTAGTCGACCGGACCCTCGACGCCGCGCGCATTGACCGAGGTGCGGAAGTTGCCGTTGCTGCCGCCGGCGATGCCGACGCGCAGTTCGGGCGGCTCGGTGCCGTCAGCGGTGAACAGCTGGACCACGCCACCCGAGGCATTGCCGTAGAGCGCGGAGAACGGCCCGCGCAATACTTCGACGCGGTCGGCCGAATCGAGGTTGAAGTGCGACACCTGTCCCTGGCCGTCGGGCATCGTGGCCGGGATGCCGTCGGTGTAAAGGCGGATGCCGCGGATACCGAAGGTCGAGCGCGCACCGAAACCACGAATGGATATCTGCTCGTCCTGCGCGTAGTTCTGCCGGTCGCGCGCGACGATGCCCGGGATGGTCTGCAGCCGCTCGGACAGGTTCACGTCGAGGCTGCCGTCCGGAGGTGTGGCCACCACGTCGATCGCCGCGGGGACGTCGTACGGCGTCTGGGCGGTCCGCGTGGCGGTCACCACGACAGGCGCGAGCTTTGGCGCGTCCTGCGCGGTGGCGGCGCCGGCCAGCGCAAGGAGAACGGCGCCAGTCAGCGGGCGTAGAGAGGGGAGTGTCATGCGGGGACCCTGCAGGAGATACGACATGATGCTCAAGAGAGTGTATGCGTTATCTCAAGACCGAAGCTTGTAGCGGGGATCGACCGGTTCGTCGCAAGCACCCATCGCCGCTGAAGCGGCTCCCACAGGGTCGTGCTAGCCTTCCCGCCCACATCCCCTCTACCCCGGTGACGCCATGAAGAAGCTCGCTCTCGCCTGCGCTGGTCTGTTCGGTCTGACCGTCTCGTTTGCTTCCCTGGCGGCCACCGAGGTCGATCAGCCGGCCCAGGCTACGCCGCCGGCCAGTGCCGGGCAGCTCACTGCCTCGCAGCTGGACAAGGCCATCGCCGGCAGCTGGCGTTCGCCGGCGAACAAGGCGCGCGATCAGTACCGTCACCCGAAGGAAATGCTGACCTTCTTCGGCATCCGCCCTGACATGACCGTGATTGAAATCTGGCCGTCCGGCGGCTGGTTCACCGAGATCCTCGCGCCGTTCCTGCATGACAACGGCCATTACATCGGTGTGATCGAAGACGGCTCGAAGGGCATGGCCGCGCTGCAGAAGAAGTTCTCCTTCGCGCCGGCGCAGTACGGCAACGCCAAGCTCGTCGAGGTGAACCACAAGGCGCCCGTGCTCGGTGCGCCGGGCTCGGCCGACATGGTGCTGACCTTCCGCAACGTCCACAACTGGGCCGCGGACGGTACGGCGGAGGCGATGTTCAAGTCGTTCTTCACCGTGCTCAAGCCCGGTGGCGTGCTCGGCGTGGAAGACCACCGTGCCGATGCGGGCAAGAAGCTCGACGACGTGGTCAACTCCGGCTACCTGCCGACCGAGTACGTGATCAAGCTCGCCACCGACGCCGGTTTCAAGCTCGATGCGCAGAGCGAGATCAACGCCAATCCGAAGGACGACCACAACCACCCGAAGGGCGTCTGGACGCTGCCGCCTTCGTACGACATGGGTGAGGTCGACAAGGCGAAGTGGACGGCCATCGGCGAGTCGGACCGCATGACCCTGCGCTTCGTGAAGCCTGCCACCGCCAAGTGACATGCTGGTCGCACTGAACAAACCCTTCGGTGTGCTCTGCCAGTTCACCGACGAAGCCGGCCGGCGCACGCTGGCCGACTTCGTTCCGCAGAAAGGCGTGTATGCGGCGGGACGGCTGGATCACGACAGCGAAGGGCTGCTCCTGCTGACCGACGACGGCAAGCTGCAGCATCGCCTTGCCAGTCCGACGCACAAGCAGCCGAAGACGTATGTCGTCATGGTCGAGGGGGTTCCTACCGAGGAAGCCCTCGAGCGGCTGCGTCGCGGCGTCACGCTCAACGATGGGCCGACGTTGCCTGCGGGCGTCGAAGCGATCGACGAACCCGAGTGGTTATGGCCGCGCGATCCGCCCGTGCGGTTTCGCAAGACAGTGCCTGATGCGTGGCTGCGTATCGTGCTGCGCGAGGGGCGCAACCGGCAGGTGCGGCGCATGACGGCCGCCGTTGGGTTGCCGACGCTCCGGCTGATTCGCGAGGCGGTGGGCGGCTATCGCCTGGATGGTTTGGGGTTGGGGCAAGTGCGCGTCATCGATGCGAACCCTGGTCGGTAGGAGCCGATTCATCGGCGATGGGTGCTCGCGGCAACCTTGCCCGCTGCCGCGGGATCGCCGATGAATCGGCTCCTACACAAAGGCCGTTCTTACCATTCGGCGACCGATCCATCCGGGTGCCGCCACAGCGGATTCCGCCAATCGGCCGCTTCACGGCTGCGCTCGATCACCAGTTCCTCGTTCACTTCGATACCGAGGCCGGGTCCGGTAAACGGCTGCGCGTAGCCGCCATCGTCGAGCTTCAGCGCGTCCTTGTTGAGCACGTAGTCGAGGACTTCGCCGCCCTTGTTGTAATGGATGCCCATGCTCTGTTCCTGCAGCGTGGCATTCCAGCTGACGAAGTCCACATGCAGGCAGGCCGCGAGCGCGATGGGACCGAGCGGGCAGTGCGGCGCGAGCGCCACATCGTACGCTTCGGCCATCGCGGCGATCTTCACGCATTCGGTGATGCCACCGGCGTGCGAGAGATCCGGCTGCAGGATGGAAATGCCACCACGTTCGAGCACGTGCTTGAACTCGTAGCGCGAGTACATGCGTTCGCCCGCGGCGATCGGAATCGAGGTCTGCTCGGCGATGCGCGGGTAGTACTCGGCCTGCTCGGCGAGGACGGGTTCTTCGATGAAAAGTGGGCGGAAGGGCTCCAGTTCTTTCACCAGCACCTTGGCCATCGGCGCCGAGACGCGGCCATGGAAATCCAGGCCGAACTCGATGGTGTTGCCGAAGGCCTCGCGAATTTCGGCCACGCGCGCGACGGCGGCGTCGACCGCCTTGCTCGAAGCGATGATGCTCAGCTCTTCGCAGCCGTTCATCTTGAACGTGTCGAAGCCGTGCGCCATGCGCTCGCGGATCTGCGCGATGACGTCGGCCGGACGATCACCGCCGACCCAGCAATAGGTTTTCATGCGGTCACGCACGCGGCCACCGAGCAGCTCGAACACCGGGGCATTCAGCACCTTGCCCTTGATGTCCCAGAGCGCCTGGTCGATACCGGCGATGGCGCTCATGAACACGGCGCCGCCACGATAGAAGCCACCGCGATACATCGCCTGCCAGAGGTCGTTGATGCGCGAAGGGTCCTTGCCGATGACGAACTCGGAGAGCTCCGACACGGCGGCTTCGACGGTGCGTGCGCGGCCTTCGATGACCGGCTCGCCCCAGCCGACGACACCCTCGTCGGTTTCGACCTTGAGGAACATCCAGCGGGGCGGGACACGGTAGGTGGTGAGCTTGGTGATCTTCATGGTCAGTTCGAGCGATAGGCTTTGACGAAAGCGGCGGCCTGTTCGCGGGTGCGCGAGACGGGCTGGCCGGGCTTGTACAGGTCGCCGCCCAGGCCCGCGCCGATGCAACCGGCATCGAGGAACTGGCCGAGATTCTCGGGTGTGACACCGCCCACAGCGAGCAGGGGCACATCCGGCGGCAACACCGCCCGGATCGCCTTGATGTACGACGGACCGAGATTGGACGACGGGAACAGCTTGAGCGACTGCGCACCGGCGGCCAGCGCGGCGAACGCTTCGCTCGGCGTCATGAAGCCGATGGCGGTGTAAAGACCGCGGCGCCGTGCATGACGGATGACGTCGGGATCGGTGTTCGGCGTGACCATGAGATGACCGCCCAGGTCGGCAACCTGGCCGGCGAGATCCACGCTGAGTACCGTACCCGCACCGACGAGCGCGCGATCACCGGCTGCGCGCACGGCCAGCGGGATGCTGGTCTGCCAGTCCGGCGAGTTGAGCGGGATCTCGATGGCGTCGAACCCGGCTTCGATCAGTGCTTCGACGTGCTCGACGACATCCCCGGGCGTGATGCCACGCAGGATGGCGATGAGCGGTAGCGCGGTGGGCCAGGCCATATCAGTTCTCGTGGTAAAGCTGTGAGCGGCCGCCGTCGATACGGATATCGGCGGCGTTGATGTAGCGCGCCTCGTCGGAAGCGAGGAAGAGTGCAGTGTAAGCAACTTCTTGCGGTTCGCCGATCCGCTTGTTCGGCAGGATATCCGTCTGGCGTTTCCGTTCCGCGGCGGGATCTGGCGCGGCAGCGAAGCCGGCCTCGGCGATGGCGGTGAGGATAAGGCCCGGCGAGATCGAATTCACGCGGATGCCGCGGGCGGCGTACTCGATGCCCAGTGCCTTGGTCAGGCCGATCAGGCCATGCTTGGCAACGGGATAGGGAAAACAGTGCGGAATGATCTTGTGGCCGTGCACGGATGCGATGTTCACGATGCTGCCGTGACCTACCTCGAGCATGCCCGGCAGGACGGCCCTGGCGCAATTCCAGGCGCCTTTGAGGTCCACGTCGAAGCAACGTGTCCACTCGTCCTCGGTAAGCGACAGCGGGTCGTTGAAGACGTTGATGCCGGCATTGTTGATGAGGACGTCGGGCGGGCCGAACCGTTCCGTGGCCGCGGCGACCATGCGGGCGATGGCTGCGGCGTCGGTCACGTCGGCCTCGAACAACATGGCGTCGTCCGTGTTCAGACCGGCCAGCGTGGCACGTGCCTGCGCGTTGTCCTCAAGCACGTTGAGCACCACTTTCGCGCCATGGGCGGCGAAGAGCTTTGCTGTTGCCGCACCGATGCCCTGCGTGGCGCCGGTGACGATGGCGACCTTTCCAGCCAGTCGCGGGAGGGGTGTCGTGCGCGGATCGGCTTGTGTCGCAGTGCTCATGCCTGGGTTCCTTGCCCGTAGCGGGCCTCTGGCAGCCCGCGCCCTCGCGCCGGCGTACCGATGAATATAGCGCCGTTCAGCGGTTCGGCACGGACGACAGCGTCGTCGAGGCCCTTGCTGGCTGACGTGATGACCAGGCGGTCGAGCGTGGGACCAATGAAGGCCACGCAGCTCGGCTGACGGGCAGGCAGCTCGATGGTCATGTCCACGCGTCCGTCCGGCGCATAGCGCAGCACGCGCGATCCACCCCACTGGGTGTTCCAGACGAAGCCTTCGGCATCGACCGTCGAGCCGTCGGGCTCGAGGCCCTTCTCAAGCTGGACGAACTCGCGAATGTGCTCCACCTCGCCACTGGCCGCGTCGTAGCGACAGGCCATGATCTTCGCCGTGGGCGAGTCGGTGAAGTACATCGTTTCACCGTCCGGGCTGAAGCAGATGCTGTTGGTGATGGCGGCCTTGGGCAGGGCGAGCCGGGCCAGCTTGCCCTCGCGCGAATACCGCCAGAACGAGGCGACCTGTTCCGGCCCGCGCTCGTTGAGCGTGCCGAAGATCAGGTTGCCGCCGCGATCGCAGCGACCGTCATTGGCGCGCGTACCCGGCAGCTCCGGCTCGATGTCCTCGAGCACCACCAGGGACCCGGCGACACGCGTGTCGAAGCGGGCGAGTTGCTTCTCGAGGGCGAGCAGCAGCACGCCGGGCTCGTCGGTCAGGGCGAAACAGCACAGGCGAGCGGGCAGGCTCGTCTCGGTCGTGGCCCCGGTGGTCGGGTCATACGTGTAGAGCCGCGACGCGCCGATGTCGGTCCAGCGGACCAGGCCCATCAAGTCGTCCCAGATCACGCCTTCGGCGTGGGCCTGTCGATGGGCGGAGAGGGGAATGAAGGTGTCTGTCATCAGCGGGATTGCCTGCGGTTCTTGAGCTGGTCCACCAGCACCGCAATCAGCAGGATCGTGCCGCGGACGAGGTACTGGTAGAAGGCGTCGATGTTCATGAGACTCATGGCATTTTGCACAGTCCCCATGATGAGGACGCCAACGAGCACACCGCTGATACTCGCACGGCCGCCCATGAGCGACACGCCGCCCAGCACGCAGGCCGAAATCACGTTCAACTCGAAGCCCTGGCCGGCGTTCGGCTGGCCGCTGGTCATGCGCGAGGCGAGGATGATGCCCGCCAGTGCCGCCACCAGGCCCTGGATCAGGAAGATGGCGATACGTACGCGGTCCACCGAGACACCGGCAAGGCGCGCCGCGTCCGGATTGCCGCCGATCGCCAGGGTATTGCGGCCGTAGATCGTCTTGTTCAGCAGGACACCGAAGACCACGAAGCAGGCCAGGGTGACCCAGACCGGTACAGGCAGGCCGAACAGCTCGGCGCTACCCAGGGTGAAGAAAGCTTCGCTGGTGACACCGACCGCCTGGCCCTGCGAGGTGATGAAGGCGAGGCCGCGGACGATTTCCATGGTTGCCAGCGTCGTGATCAGCGCGTTGATATTGAGCTTGGCGATCACCACGCCGTTGACGAAGCCGATCAGCGCACCGGCGACCAGGCTGGCGGCGATGCCCAGCGCGACACTGCCGGTGGCGTTGGAGACGATGGCGCAGCAGACGCCGGCGAAGGCGACGGTCGAGCCGACCGAAAGATCGAAGTCACGCGAAGCCAGGCAGAACATCATCGTGCAGGCGACCATGCCGATCTGCGAGACCGACAGGGCGAGGCCAACGATGTTGTCCCATGAGAAGAAGTACTGCACCGTGGCGCTCAGCACGCCGAACAGCACGATGAAGATGCCGATGAGGCTGTAATCGTCGACGACGCGCCAGAACATGGCGCGTCGTCGCGCGTCGGGCGTTTCGGCTTGCTTCGCGCCGATAGCGGCGGCGTTGGTCTCGGTCATGGCTCAGGTGTTCCTCATCGGGGTGGCGCTGGCGCCTTCGGGAAGCGCGGCGGCGAGCACGTCCGCCTCGTTCGCCTCGGTACGTTGGAACTGCGCGGTGATCCGGCCACGGCACATGGTGACGACGCGGTCGGACACACCGAGCACTTCGGGCAGTTCGCTGGAAATGACCACCACGGCCACGCCACGTTCGGCGAGTTCGTAGAGGACGTTATAGATCTCGTTCTTGGCGCCCACGTCGATGCCACGGGTGGGCTCGTCGACAATGAGCACACGCAGGTCTTTCTCAGCCAGCCAGCGCGAGAGCACGGCTTTCTGTTGGTTGCCGCCCGAGAGCAGGCGAATCTCCTGGCGTCGGTTCGGCGTACGAATGCGCAGGCGATCGATATAGGTGTCGGCGACTTTCGCCTCGTTACGGTCGTTGACGAACAGGCCCGCGACGAGGTGGTTGCGCCGCGCGCTGATGTTGATGTTCTCCGACACCGAGCGCACGCCGATGATGCCGTCTTCCTTGCGGTCTTCCGGGCAGAACACCAGGCCATGCTGGATCGAGTCGCGGATATGCGAGGCCTTGATCGCCTCACCGTCCACGTGCACCGCACCCGCGGTGCGCCGGTCCGCGCCATAGATCACGCGCATCACTTCGCTACGACCCGCACCGACGAGGCCGAAGAAGCCGACGATCTCACCCGCCTTCACCTCAAAACTGACCGGTGCCGGGACGGCACGTCCCGTCACGCCCTGCACGGCGAGACGCACCTTGCCGTGTTCGCGCGGTCGGTAACCGAAGATGTCACTGATCTCGCGGCCGACCATGCGCTGCACGAGCTGGTCGCGGGTGACGCCTTCGAGCGTGTCGAAGTCGGCCACCTTGCGGCCGTCGCGGAAGATCGTCGCTGCGTCGCAGAGTTCGAAGATCTCGTCGAGCCGATGCGAGATGTAGATCATCGCCTTGCCCTGCGCACGCAGGTCGCGCACGAGGCGGAAGAGGACTTCGGTCTCGCGGTGGGACAGCGAGCTGGTCGGTTCGTCGAGGGCGAGGATCTTCGCGTCGCGAAGGATCGCCTTGACGATCTCGACCATCTGGCGCTGGCCGATCGAAAGCTGCTTGAGCTTCGCGCGTGGATCGAGATCCACGCCGAGGGCATCGAGTTTCTCGCGGGTCCAGGCGAGCGCCTTGCGGCGGTCGACCAGGCCGAAACGTGTGGGTAGCCGGCCGATCAGCAGGTTCTCCATGACCGAGAGTTCCGGTACGTACTGGAGCTCCTGGTGGATCACTGCCACACCGGAGGCAATGGCGTCGGCGGCCTTGCGGAAATGCTTCGCCTGGCCGTCGATCGCCACCTCGCCCTCGTCGGGGATGTACTCCCCGCCGAGGATTTTCATCATCGTGGACTTGCCTGCCCCGTTCTCACCGAGCAGGCCGTGCACGCTACCGGCGCGCACGGCGAAGCTGACATCTCCGAGCGCACGCACGCCCGGAAAGGTCTTCCCGATATGCCGGAATTCCAGGCGTGGTGCGTCGGTCATCGTCAAAGACCCATTTCCTTACGGATTTCGGCGACATTGGCGCGGGTGGTGAGCATGCCGGTGGTCAGGGTGAGCGGCGGCGGAGCTTTGCCGTTCTTGACCCACTCGTACATGTTCACCGAGGTCTCATAACCATGACGCTTCGGGCTGATCAGCACGCTGCCGAAGAAACCCGTGGGTTCGGCCTTGGCGAACTCGTTAAGCGCCGACTTGCTGCCGCCGATGCCCACGCCGATCATGTTGTCGGCGCGGAAACCGCGACCTTCCGCGGCACGCACAGCACCGAGCACAGCTTCGTCGTTCAGGCCGAAAGCGATCCAGTGCTTGAACTTCGGGTTCTGCGTGATCGCGATGTTCGCCGCGTTGAACGCGTTCTCGGTATCGGTCTTGGCTTCGGGCGCGTTGATCACGTTGGCCTTGGGGAACCCGGCCGCGGTGAGCGCAGCCACGGCGCCATCGGTGCGGTCCTTGGCTGTGGGCAGCTGGTCGTAGGAGATGCGCAGCGCACCGGTCTCTTCCGGCTTCCAGCCACGCTTCTTCATTTCGGCGGCGATAGCCTGGCCGACCTGCTCACCAATCTTGCTCGCCGAGATGCCCATGTGCGGCACGGCTTCGATCGGCTTGCCGGAACCGTCGATAAGGCGGTCGTCGACCGTCATCAGCTTGAGGTTGTCGATTTTGGCTTTGGCCACGATGGACGGACCGAGCTTCACGTCCGGCGTGCAGATGATGAAACCCTGCGCGTGCTGAGCCTTCAGGTTGTCGATGGCGGTGAGCACCGTGCCACCATCGGGCGCGGCGATCTTGACCAGGGTGAAGCCCTTTTCCTTGGCGGCCTGCTCGGCGTACTTCCACTCGTCCTGGAACCAGGGTTCCTCGGCCTGCTTGACGACAAAACCGATCTTGACCGGCTCATCGGCCGCGAAGGCCGGTGCGGAGGCCATGGCCAGTGCCACGGCAAGGGCGCGTAGGCCCAGGGCAATCTTCATCTTCATGCGTTCCCTCCTCGAATGACTCGTTGTTTTCAGTCGACCAGGCCGCGACGACGGGCAACGGCAATGGCGCCGTATCCCGCAAGGTCGCGCTGTTCGTCATCGCCCAGCACCGTGACGGTGCCGGAGAAGAAATCGTCGCCCTCGACCAGCCGCGCGATCGCTTCGCGCAGGATGGGCTTGCCGCTGACGACGAAGCGTGTACCCGGACTCATCCGGATCGCGCTGGAATTCTTGAGCGTGAGCAGGTCGGAGCCAAGCACCGCGCCGAGCAGGAAGTTCGCGCGCGCGTTGGCGTCGTACACGGCGAACTGGTCGAGGATGCGCACGCTGAAGCAGGCGCGGCCCAGACCGATCTTGTTCGCCGAAGCAGCGCCAGCCAGCAGCATTTCAGGATCGATGCGCTTGGCGAAGCCTTCTTTCAGCGAGCCGGCAAGAATGGTGTCATGCGAGATCACGTGCAGCAGCTCACCCGCCAGCGTGGTCACGCAGCCATCGATGCGGCGGTCCTTGTCGATGCTGACGAACTTCGAATGCGAGCCCGGCAGCACCACCACTGTCGGTTCGTTGAGGCCGAGGCGCTCGACAAGGGCGAACGACTCGACCTCCTCGCCACGCATCATGTCCATCGCTTCGCAGTTGTGCAGGCCGATGTGCTCGACCGCGTTGCGTACGCCGGGAACGAACCAGATCGGCGCATGCCAGACGTTCTCGACACGGTGTTCGCGCATGGCCCTGGCCATATCATCGATCCCTGCCGGGGCCGGTACGTGCGGAATTTCGCACAGCCCGACATTCGAGGTGATCATGCCGGAGGCCACGGCAAGGCCGATATCGGTGCGTTCGAGCTGGGCCGAAACCAGCGCCTCGGCGATGGTTTCGCGGAGGCTATCCTCGAGTTTCTTCGTGCTGCCGGTGATCGCGGTATCGCGCACACCGACCTGCCGCGCGGCCTGCGCGACCACCTCGCCGTCGGTCCAGACGGTGACGCGGGTGTTGGTGGTACCGGTGTCGATGGTGAGGATGTTCATCGCGGGTCCGTTCGAAAGCGCCACGGATGATTGGCGGCACCTGTCGAGACAGGCAAACTAGAATTTCTCCGGGGCTTCCCCAAGTTTTTTTGAATGAGTCCGCAATGAAGCGCTCGTTACCTCTCAACGCCGTGCGAGTCTTCGAACTTGCAGCGCAACATTTGAGCTTCACCAAGGCCGGTGAAGAGCTCTCGTTGACGGCGGCTGCGGTCAGTGCGCAAGTCAAATTGCTTGAGGGGTACTTGGGCACAGCTCTTTTTGTGCGTAGCAACAATCGACTCTCGCTGACCGCCGCCGGGGAGAACTATTTCCCGCGAGTCCGCGACGTTTTTCGTGCACTGCAACACGCCACGGACCAGGTGATGGGCGAGCGCAATGCCTCGTTGAGGGTCTCCGTACCGCCGACCTTCGGTACGAAATGGCTGGTACCGAGGCTTTTCCGCTTCTTTTCGAGGCACCCCGATATCGCCGTCGAGGTCGTCACCGACGGGGCGGACGAGGCAAGTTGGGACCTCGCCATTGACGATCGCCTGAGCGAAGGGGGTGACCAGTCCATCCTGGCCACCAGTGGATATACCCCCGTCTGCGCGCCGTCCCTCGCCGAGCGCATCCACGGCCCGGCCGACCTCGCCGACCACCTGTTACTGCACGAGCGGCCCGGTCGTCGCGCCGCGTCGGCAGTCAGTTGGGAGCAGTGGTTCGAGCGCGCCGGCCTGGAGACCGCCGTGGTCTCGCGCGACATGGGCTTCGGCGACGGCACGATGATGCTGCAGGCGGCGATCGAAGGGCAGGGCGTGGCGCTGGCGCAGAACCTGCTCGTCGCCTACGACCTCGCCGCAGGTCGACTCGCCGAGCCGTTCCGGATCGATGTGCCGCTTCAGCACACCTACTACCTGGCGATCTCGCGCGACGCGGTATCGCGTGAAGAGACCATGGTGTTCCGCGAGTGGCTGTTCGCCGAAGTGGGCCAGGGCTCTCTGTAGGAGCCGATTCATCGGCGATTGTGGGAGCCGCTTCAGCGGCGATAGCCAGGCCGCCTCAACCCCATCGCCGGCATAGCCGGCTCCCACACAAAGCGGGCTCTCACAAAAGCCTCAGCAGTCCCGAGTCGCCTTCTTGCGGCGCCACCACAACGCGGCGAGCGCGATCAGCGCAGCGGCGATGGCCAGCCAGATGCCGGTCTGTCCACGGTGGATCCACATGGCCAGCCATTCGTGGTTATGCGCACCGAAATAACCCAGGTACACCCACAGCGGCACGCTGATCGCCGCGGCCAGTCCGTCGAGCAGAAGGAAGCGGAAGAAACCCACGCGGTGGGTGGCGCCGGCGGTGATGAACACGGCGGTGCGCATGCCCGGCAGAAAGCGGGCGACGAACATCATGCGGTTGCCGTAGCGCTCGAACTTCTCCTGCACCTTGGCGTAGCGTTCGGGAGTGAGCAGGCGGGCAACGAAGCGCCAGCGCAGGATGCGCGCGCCGAAATGGCGCCCGAGCAGGAACATCGTGGAATCGCCGACCAGCACGCCCGCCATGCCGACACCGACCATCGTATGGACGTCGCCGTAACCGAGGCCGGTGATGATGCCGCCAGCCACCAGGGTGATGTCTTCCGGCAGGGGCGCCCCTGCTCCGCAGAGCATCAGGGCGAGGAAAACAGCTGCGTAGCCGTTCTGCCCGAAAAGATCGACGAGGTGATTCAATAAATCCATCAGCGACGCGCAAGTCCGGTCCCGGCCGGTCCCTTCAGGGTACGAGGGTCGGATGATCCCACGGATCGCGTTAATCTCGCGGTGCAGCGCATCATTCGTCCACCGGGGTCGGTGCGGAGCGCGCAGCCAGCAGGACGCGTAGTTCGGCCTTTTCCGTATCGTCGAGAACGCCTTCGCGGCTACGGCCGATAAGGTACTCGCGGCGTTGTGTCACGGCCTGGCGTTGCATCTGGTCCAGCGAACCAAGGAACTCGACTCGCTGCATATCGGCGTCGCCCACCACCTCGGCCTGCATGAGCTTTTGCAGAGAGGCGTACTCGGGCCGGTCAAGAAAATACTCAACCAGCACGGCGGGATTGATCCCTGGCCGGGAGCGCGCCACGTCGATCAGTTCCGACAGCAGGTTCACGCCGGGACGGTCCAGGCGCAGGAAGGCGTACGGCGGCTCGACCTCATCGGCCAGCGCCGGCTGCGCCAGGAGCAGGGTGATCGCGCTACGAACCAGGCTGCGCTGCACGTTGGCCGGGCGTACCTGGTTCGAGCGATTCGGCGCCGGCTCGGGCTCGAGCACGGCCTTGGCGCCCGTACGCCGCTCCAGCTCCTGGCCCATGAGGTCGCGGAAGGCGCCGTCAGGCAGTTTGGCGATGAGCGGGCGGGCGCGTTCAGCGAGGCGGGCGCGGCCGTCCAGGCGGGTGACGTCGACGTCCCTGGCGAGCTCTTCGAAGAAGTACTCGGACATCGGCATCGACTCCTTCATGCGCTTCTCGAAGCCGTCCTTGCCTTCCTTGCGTACCAGTGTGTCGGGATCTTCGCCGTCGGGCAGGAACAGGAAGTGGGCCTGGCGGCCGTCGCGCATGCGCGGCAGCACGGATTCCAGTGCGCGCCACGCCGCTGCCTTGCCGGCGCGGTCGCCGTCGAAGCAGAAATAGACATCGGGCGCCGTACGGAAAAGCACTTCGGCATGTTCGGGCGTGGTCGCTGTGCCCAGTGTGGCGACGGCGATCGGCAGCCCCGCCTGGTGCAGGGCGATGACGTCCATGTAGCCCTCGACCACCATGATCCGGGTGACGGTCTGGTTCGCCTGTTTCACCTGCCACAGGGCGAACAGCTCCTTGCCCTTGTGAAAGAGGGGAGTCTCGGGCGAATTGAGATACTTGGGGCTCTGGTCCGACGACAACACGCGGCCGCCGAAGGCGATCACGCGGCCGCGGCGGTCGAGGATCGGGAACATCACCCGTTCACGGAACCGGTCATATTTGTTGCCGCGCTCGTTGCTGGCCACCATGCCGGCTTCATTGAGCAGCTGGCGCCGGCGATCGTTCGTGCCCAGGGCCTTCATCACGCCGTCGAAGCCCGCGGGTGCCCAGCCGATGCGGAAGCGTTTGACGATCTCGTCGTCGAGGCCGCGGCGGTCCACGTAGGACGTGGCCTCGGGGCTGTTCCCCAGCTCACGCTGGTAAAAGCTGGCGGCTTCGTCGAGCAGGGTATAGAGGTCGCTGCGATCTTCCCGCGGCTTGTCGTCGCGGTTGCCCTCATAGGGCACCTTCAGGCCCGCTGACTGAGCGAGCTCCTCGATCGCGTCGGGGAACTCGAGGCGGTCGTAGTCCATGAGGAACTTGATCGCACTGCCATGCGCGCCGCAGCCAAAGCAGTGGAAGAACTGCTTCTGCGGGCTCACGTAGAAGGAGGGCGAGCGCTCGTTGTGGAACGGGCAGCAGGCGGTCCACTCGCGTCCCGCCTTTTTCAGCGGGACGCGACGCTCGATCACGTCGACGATGTCGACGCGGGTCAGCAGTTCGTCGATGAAATTGTCGGGAATTCGGCCACGCATCAGTCGCCTAGGATGCCATGCATCCGCGTCCGAATGGAGACCGAATCACCGTTTAGAACGCCAGGTGGAAGACACCGATGACGGCCAGGATCGCGATCACGAACAGGATCAGGAAGATGGCGAAACAGACCTTGGCGATCGTCGCGGCGAAGCCGGACACGCGGCTGAAGCCTAGCGCGCCGGTAACCAGCGCGATGAGGCCGAAGATGATGGCGTACTTGAGCATGGGATTCCTCCGTCAGCGCCGGAGGAACGTCCGCCAGCCGCGCGGCGGAGAATGATGACAAGCGTGTGGCGCCCTTGTGAAAGCCGATGCTGGGGCACCTGATATCGGGTGGCATCTTTTGTGGGAGCCGATTCATCGGCGACTGGGTGCTCGCGACACCCTGGCCCGCTGCCGCGGGATCGCCGATGAATCGGCTCCTACATGGCGGTGGCTCGCTTACGCGAGCTTTGCCTTAACTTTCCCTGCCACGGCAGCCATGTCCGCACGACCCGCCGCCTTTTCCTTGATCAGCGCAACCACCTTGCCCATGTCGCGTGCCGTGGTGGCACCCGATTCGGCAATGGCGGCGGCGATGATGGCGTCCAGCTCGGCTTCGTCGAGCTTGGCCGGCAGGTAGGCGCCGATCACGCCCATCTCGTAACGCTCGATGGTGGACAGGTCGGTGCGACCCGCCTTATCGAACTGCTCGATGGAGTCGCGGCGCTGCTTCTGCATCTTTTCGAGCGCCGCCAGGACCTGGGCGTCGTCCAGCTCGATCCGCTCGTCGACTTCACGCTGCTGGATCTGGGCCTGGATCAGGCGGATCACGGCCAGGCGGTCCTTTTCACCGCTTTTCATGGCGGCTTTCATGTCTTCGGTGATCTTTGCCTTGAGACTCATGCGCTTTCTCCGGGACGACGAAAAGCCGGCTTTACCTTTCGGCAAAGCCGGCTCGGGATTTCCGCTCTGAATACACCGGGCAGCGCGCAGGGCGCCTGCCGAGGTACCATACCCGGTCGCGAAGGACCGGGATGGGCATCAGTACATGCGGGTCCGGCGCGTCGTGTCGCGGGACAGACGGCGCAGGTGACGCTTCACAGCAGCGGCGCGCTTGCGCTTACGCTCCTGGGTCGGCTTTTCATAAAATTCGCGCTTACGCGTTTCGGCCAGCACGCCAGCCTTCTCGCACGTACGCTTGAAGCGGCGGAGGGCAAGCTCGAAAGGCTCGTTCTCGCGGACTTTAACGCTCGGCATGGAAACTCCACTTGATTAAACTGACCCGGAGTACCCGGGCGAGCCGTGGATTATAACGTGATCGATTCGAAAATTTCAAAGCCTGTTTTGGGCGTGGAAACCTCCTGTGATGAAACAGGGGTGGCCCTGCTGCGCTGGGACCCTGAAAAGCCGGGCCGCGGCCTGCTTTCCCATGCCCTTTTCAGCCAGATCGCCCTGCACGCCCAATACGGCGGCGTGGTGCCCGAACTGGCCAGCCGGGACCATGTCCGCAAGCTGGTTCCCTTGGTACGTGAGGCTCTTAAGGAGGCCGGGCTGACCCCGGCCGACCTCGGCGGGGTCGCCTATACGGCCGGGCCCGGCCTGGTCGGGGCCCTCCTGGTGGGCGCCTCGGCGGCTCGCGCCATGGCCTGGGCGCTCGGCGTACCGGCCATCGGTGTCCACCATATGGAAGGTCACCTGCTGGCGCCCCTGCTCGAAGACGATCCGCCGGCAACCCCATTCGTGGCCCTGCTGGTCTCCGGTGGTCACTCGATGCTGGTCGAGGTCAAGGCGATTGGTGAGTACACCATCCTCGGCGACACCCTCGACGACGCCGCGGGCGAGGCCTTCGACAAGACGGCCAAGATGATGGGCCTTCCTTATCCGGGTGGTCCGGCCCTGGCCAAGCTTGCCGAGCAGGGCACCCCGGGCAAGTTCCGCTTCTCGCGCCCCATGGTCGACCGGCCGGGGCTGGATTTCAGCTTCTCCGGCCTGAAGACCCAGGTGCTGCTGGCCTGGAAGGCGAGCGACCAGAGCGACCAGACCCGCGCCGATGTCGCGCGGGCCTTCGAGGAAGCCATCGTCGACACGCTGGCGATCAAGTGCCGGCGTGCGCTCGAGGCGACCGGTGCGAAGCGCCTGGTGATCGCCGGCGGTGTCGGTGCGAACAAGCGTCTTCGCGAGCAACTGGCCGAAGCCGGGGCAAAGGACGGGTTCCGGGTGTATTTCCCGCGTCTGGCCTTCTGCACCGATAACGGCGCCATGATCGCCCTCGCCGGGGCGATCCGTCTGGCGTCCGGCCAGCATCAGGACGCCACGATCGAAGTGCATCCACGCTGGAGTCTGGAAAGCCTGCCCGCGGCCTGACAGGAGGGGCCTTACTTGCGCCGCTTTACTTGCGCGGCTCTACTTGCGCAATTCAAGTCGGTCGCGGACTCTGTAAGGCCCTCTTTAGCGCACCACGCCCCCTCCATGGATATCGTCTTCATCGAAGACCTGCGTATCGACGCGGTCATCGGCATCTACGACTGGGAACGCCGGATCCGGCAGACCCTGTCGTTCGATCTGGAAATGGCCTTCGACAACCGCCGGCCTGCCGCCAGCGATGACATCGCCGATACGCTCAACTACAAGTCGATCTCCAAGCGCCTGCAGTCGTATGTGGAAGCGTCGAGCTTCGGCCTGGTGGAGACCCTGGCGGAGCGCTGCGCCGACATCGTGCGCGAGGAGTTCGGCGTGGCCTGGCTGCGTTTGAAACTATCCAAACCCGGCGCCGTGCGCGGTGCCAAGGCGGTGGGTGTCCGCATCGAACGCGGCATCCGACCGGAATGACCGCAACCGGCCGTGCGTACCTGAGCCTCGGCTCCAACATCGACGCGGAGCGCTGGCTTGCCGCTGCCGTTGCCGAGCTTCGTGCCCGCTTCGGCAAGATCGATGTCTCGCCGGTATACCGCAGCGCCGCGGTCGGCTTCGACGGCCCCGACTTCCTCAATCTGGCCGTGGCCATCGACAGCGATCTCGCGCCCGAGGCGTTGAACGACTGGCTGCATGCGCTCGAAGATCGCCACGGTCGCATCCGCGGCGGTGCGCGCTTTGGCTCCCGCACGCTCGACGTGGACATCGTGCTTTACGACGATCTGGTCCTGAGCGGCAAGGGACATCTGAAGCTGCCGCGCGGGGAGCTGCGCCATGCCTTCGTGCTCAAGCCGATGGCGGACATCGCACCGTCCGTTCGCCATCCCGTCGATGGCCGGACCATGGCTGAGTTGTGGGCGGTTTTCCCGAAGGAACGCGAGCCGCTGACTGTCGATGATGCGTGCACCACGGCGGTCGGGGCTTCCCGCTAGGCGGTCCGCAGGCGAATGGCTCTGGCGAACTCCTGCCCCAAGGTGCTACAACGCGTTCCACCAAGGGGCCAAAGGGAATAGGGAAATGGGTAAGTTCGCACGCAGTTGGGCGCTCATGAAAGCGAGCGCCAACATCCTCCGTCAGGACAAGGAGCTGATGCTCTTTCCGCTGTTCGCGGGTCTGGCTTCGCTTGCCGTGATCGCCACCTTCGCGTGGCCGGTATTCACCCTCATCGCACATCACCGCGCTGGCTTCGAGGGCGAGCGTGGGCATGCCTCACCGATGTTCATGCTGGTGAGCTTCCTGTTCTACTTCGTCCAGTACACCGTGGTGATTTTCTTCAACACCGCGCTGGCGTCGGCCGCGATGATCCGCCTCGATGGCGGCAACCCGACCGTCGGCGACGGCATCCGCCTGGCCATGGGCAAGCTGCCGAACATCATCGGCTACGCGCTCATTGCCGCCACCGTGGGCATGATCCTTCGCGCGCTGCAGGAACGCTTCGGCATCATCGGTCGCATCGTCGTCGGCATGCTTGGTTTTGGCTGGACCGTGGCCACCTTCCTGGTCGTGCCGGTGCTCGCCGCGCAGGACGTCGGTCCCATCGACGCGATCAAGCGCAGCACGTCGCTGTTGCGGAGCACCTGGGGTGAAAACCTCATCGGTAACGCCGGCATCGGCGTGGCAGGCGGTCTGCTGACCTTTGGCCTGATCCTTATCAGCGCCATGCTCTTCTTCGGTGCCGTCGCGACACACTCCGTCGCGCTGATGTTCGTCGTCGGCGCCGCGGCTGTGATCGGCCTCGTCGCCCTCAGCCTGTTCCAGACCGCGATGCACGGCGTCTATTCCGCTGCGTTGTATCGCTTCGCCGAAGAAGGCGATCCGGGGCAGGGCTTCGATCGCGCCCTGCTGGAATCGGCGTTTCGCCCAAAGAAGTAATCGCCGGTACCTCTGGCGAACAAGGCCCCGACACACGTCGGGGCCTTGTCGTTTTGTAGGAGCTGATTCATCGGCGATCCGCGCCAAAGGCGCGGCCCGCTCGCGACACCCCTCAAATACTCAACGCCCTGCCACCATCCACCCGAATGACCTGCCCCGTCGTGTAATGCGCATCCAGCAACAACCAGCGCACCGCCTCGGCCACGTCGTCCGGCTCGCCTTTGCGCGCCAGCGGCGTCTTCGCGATCAGCGCTTCCGCAGCTTCTTCAGGCTTGCCTGATGCGGGCCAGAGAATGGCACCCGGCGCGACGGCATTCACGCGCACCTGCGGTGCGAGGTCTTTGGCGAGCGCCTGCGTCAGCATGACCAGCGCGGCCTTTGCCATCGAGTAGACGGTGTGCCCGGCAAGCGGTCGCTCGGCATAGATGTCGACGATGTTGACGATCGCCCCGCGCGCTCCACGCAGGGCTGGCGTCGCGGCTTGCGCGAGAAAGAACGGCGCGCGCGCGTTCGCGGCGAAGAGATCGTTCCAGTGTGCAGCGGTGGTTTCGCCGATCGGCGTCGGGTAGAACGCCGAGGCGTTGTTGACGAGGCCGTCGAGCCTGCCGAAGTGTTCGAGCACGGCGGCGATCAGTGCGCCAGGTGTGGCGTCGTCTTCAAGTGCACCCGGGAAAATAGCGGCACTGTCAGCCCGCGCGGCATTGAGTTCCCGGGCAAGCGCTTCGGCTTCGTCGGCCGAGCTCCTGAAGTGGATAGCGACGGCACAGCCGGCAGCATGCAGATGCCGCACGATGGCGGCACCGACGCGGCGCGCACCTCCGGTGACCAGGATGACCGGCTGCTTGTTCATCGCGACTCCCTTTTAATCCGCAGGGAGCTTGCCGCAAACAGGAGCGCGCGTCACGTTGCGGCTTTCGGTCTGCGCGTCGTGGATTTTTTGGCGGGAGCTCGGCGAGCGGTGGCTTTCTTGGCAGGAGCTCGGCCGGCTGTGGCTTTCTTCGTGGCTTTCTTTGCCGCTTTCTTCGGGGCCGGCTTAGCCGTGGTGGACGTCGCGACCTTGGTGCCTGCGGACTTGCGGGCGACGGCCTTCTTGGTGGTGGCGCGTTTTCGGATGGCGGCGGGAGTGGTTTTGCGGGCGGCCGACTTCGTGGCGGGATTATCGCCGGCAGAGCCGGCTCCTACCGAGCGCGTAGCGGCGACCTTGGTCGTTGAGGCTTCGGCCGCGCGCGGCCTTGCCTTTTTGTCGGGCTCGCTACCGTCGGGCTCGTCGTCGATGTGGATTTCGCCGCTGAAGAGGTCGATGGCGGTCTTCGCCACCTGGCCGGTGTCGTAGTAGGCATAGGCGCCCACGCCAAGTGCGCCGACGACAGGTAGCCAGCGGGAAATGCCTTTGCCGACGGCGCGCTTGGACACGCTCACGCCGATGCGTCCGGCCAGGCGCTGCAGCACGCTGGTGGCGGTGGTGCGGAAGACGAGGCGGTCGCCCACGCGGATGGCCACGTCACGGAAGGCCTGCGCAGCGGTGTGGCGAAACAGGCACCAGAGCATCTGCTCGCGGCCGAGCTTGGGGGTCTTGCCGTAAGCGGCGGCGATGTCGCTGACCAGTTGACCCTGGATGCGCCAGATGGCGACGAGTTCGGGCAGGACGGTCAACCAGCCGAACGGGCCGGGGGGCAGGGCGAGCGTGCCCGCCGTCAGGGCGGCCTTTTGCGCCGCGGAGGCAGCGAGACGGCGGCACTCTTCGGCGGCGTCACCTTTCACCCGGGGAATATCACTCGCGGGAATGCGGCTGACGAACTCGAGGATCGCCTTGGCGACGGGGCTTTCGCCTCGGTCGGCAGAGACGGGAACGATTTCCTTCGAGGTCGAAGCGGAAGCGTCCTTTTTGGACATCGGTCTCTCCAGGCATGCGATGGGAGACATCCTCGCGTGGGCCACGTGAGTCCGCCATGAAGCGAAAGGACCATGAAACCCCTCGCGCAGATAGTGACTTTCGACGGATTTCCCCGATCCTTCGACTTCGTTATGATACGTTATAACATCGCTACCCCAAGAAGAGTCCCCGATGACCCCCGCACGCCTCGCGCTCTGCATCGCCCTAGCCCTGTCCGCCGCTCCCGCGTTTGCGGACGACACGACCGATACCACTGACCCGCAGAAGGCCACGAACCTTGGCGCGGTCGACGTCAGCGCGCGACTCGACGAGGCGCGCAACAGTCTCTCCCCGGACACGGGAAGCAGCCAGTACGTCATGGACCGCCAGACGATCCAGGCGCTGCCGCTGGGCGACTCCACGCCGCTGAACCAGGTGATCCTGCAGGCGCCCGGCGTTGTCCAGGATTCCTACGGCCAACTGCACGTGCGCGGCGACCACGCCAACCTGCAGTACCGCATCAATGGCGTGCTCATCCCGGAAAGCATCGGCGGCTTCGGCCAGACGCTGGACGCCCGCATGATCGACAACGTGAAGCTGCTCACCGGCGCGCTCCCCGCGCAGTACGGCGAGCGCACCGCGGCCATTGTCGATATCACCACGCGCACCCCGACGGACGGCGTGGGCGGCACCGTCGGTATCACCGGGGGCCAGTTCGGCACGCTGAACCCGAACGCGACGCTCTTCGGGAAGTCCGGCGACTGGAGCTGGTTCCTGACGGCCAACTACCTCGAGAACGATGTCGGCATCGAGAATCCCACGTCCAGCCGCAAGCCGATCCACGACCACACCAACCAGGTGAAGGCGTTTGGCGATGTCTCCTACCTGATCAATAACGACACGCGCCTGAGCTTCATGTTCGGCGTCACCAATAATCGCTTCGAGATCCCGAACAATCCGGGCCAGACGCCCCAGTTCGGCTACCTCGACGTGACCAACTTCGATTCGGCGCAGTTGGACGAGCGCCAGCAGGAGAAGACGCGCTTCGGCGTCCTCAGCCTGCAGGGCAAGATGGGCTCGACCGCGTACCAGGTGTCGGCGGGCGAGCGTTACAGCAGCCTGGATTTCACGCCGGACGACATCGGCGACCTGATGTTCAACGGCATCGCCTCCGATGTGCGTCGCGCCAACCGCGCGTCGACCCTGCAGGCCGACTTCTCCACGCCGCTGGGCGACAATCACACGCTGCGCTACGGCCTGTACGGTTCATTCGAGCGTGCGTCGTCGAGCAACGATTCGCTGGTCTTCCCGGCCGATGCCGACGGCAACCAGACCTCGACCACGCCACTGAACATCCTCGATTCCAGCCGCATCCTGGCGCGCACCTATGCGGTGTACCTGCAGGATGAATGGAGCATCGGCGACAAGTGGACGGTGAATTACGGCGTTCGCGGCGATCGCTATGAAGCTTTCCGCACCGAGAGCCAGTTGAGCCCGCGCCTGGGCCTGGTCTACCAGCCGACCGACAGCACGACCATCCACGCGGGTTACTCGCGCTACTTCACGCCGCCGGCCAGCGAGCAGATCAGCCCGACCTCCATCGCGAAGTTCGCCGGCACGACGAATGCGCTGCCGGACAATGGCGACGATACGCCGTTGGCCGAGCGCTCCAGCTACTACGACGTGGGCATCTCGCAGAAGATCGGCGACAAGTGGACCGTGGGCCTGGACAGCTACTACCGCAAGGTCTCGCGTATCCAGGATGAAGGCCAGTTCGGTACGGCGCTCGTGTATTCGACCTTCAATTACGACCAGGGTCGCATCAAGGGCGACGAGCTTACGGTGAACTACACCGATGGCGCGCTCACCGCGTACTTCAACTTCGCGTACAACCGCTCGGTAGGCAAGCGGATCATCACGGGTCAGTACAATTTCAATCCCGACGATCTCGCTTACATCTACAACAACTACATCCACCTCGATCACGACCAGAAGTACACCTCGTCGGGCGGTATCAGCTACGCCTTCTCCGAGGGCACCCGCGTGGGTGCGGACTATCTGTTCGGTTCGGGCCTGCGTCGCGACGGCGCCGTGCCGAACGGCGATACGCTGCCGGGCTACTTCCAGCTCAATCTCAGCGTGGCGCACGACTTCGACCTGACCAGCGTCGGCAAGACCCATGCCCAGCTGGCCCTGGTCAACGCACTGGATCGCACCTATGAAATCCGCGATGGCTCCGGCATCGGTGTGGGCGCCCCGCAGTTCGGTCCGCGCCGTGGCGTGTTCCTGTCGTTGCAGCAGGATTTCTGATCGGCCCCGGATGCCGCGCCCCTGAAGCGGGGCGCGGCATCCGTTATCCTGATGGCATGAACGCCAAGCTTCCCGAACCCGGCGCCGACGAGCGCGCCCACTCCGATCATCTCGCCGCCCTCCTGCGCGAGGAGATCGCCTCCCACGGCCCGATGGCTTTTTCGCGTTTCATGGAGCGCTGCCTGTACACGCCGGGCCTGGGCTATTACAGCGCGGGCAAGGCCAAGTTTGGCGCGGACGGCGACTTCGTCACCGCTCCGGAAATCGGCACGCTCTTCGCCCGTTGCGTGGTCCGCGCCTTCGAGCCTGTCCTCGCCTCCCTGGGTCCCGACGCCGATTTCCTCGAGCTGGGCGGCGGTAGTGGCGCCTTCGCGGAAGCCGCCTTGCTGGCGCTCGACGCCGCGGGTCGGTTGCCGCGTCGTTTCATGATCCTCGAACCCAGCGCCGACCTGCGCGAACGACAGCGCGAGCGGTTGCATGCCGCCTTGCCGGCGGCGTTGTTTGCGCGCGCGGTATGGCTCGATGGGCCACCGGAGCAGGACTGGGACGGTGTGCTCTTCGCCAACGAAGTCATCGATGCGTTGCCGACCACGCGCTTTACGGTTCGTGATGGCGAGGTCTATGAAGAATACGTGGTCCTCGACGGCGACGGGCGCTTCCATCGGACGGACCGGCCGGCCGATGCACTGGTCAGTGGCGCCGTCCGCCATGTTGAGCGCGATCTCGGTCGGGACTTCGAGAACGGTTATCGCACGGAGATCCTCCCGCAGTTGCCTTACTGGATGCAGGCCGTGGCAGGCTCGCTTCGCCGTGGCGCGATGCTGTTCGCCGACTACGGTTACACGCGTGGCGAGTTCTACCTGCCGGAGCGCACGGACGGCACGCTGCGCGCGTTCTATCGCCATCGCATGCACGACGACGCGTTCTATTTACCCGGTCTGCAGGACCTCACGGCCTCGGTCGACTTCACCGGTCTTGCCGAAGCAGGCAATAACGCCGGCTTCGGTGTCGCCGCGTACATGCCGCAGGCCCCGTTCCTGATAGCCGCGGGCATGCAGGAGTTCTTCGAGAACGATTACCTGATGCTCACCGATGAAGCCGCGCGCTACAAGCTCGCCCAGGAAGTGAAGAAGCTGACCTTGCCCGAACAGATGGGCGAGCGGTTTCAGGTGATGTTATTTGCGAAGGATATCGAGGCCTCGGCCTTGCCCGAAGGCATCCTCGCCGCCGACCAGGGCTCCCGCCTCTAATCCCTGCGGACCCCGCTGTTGTAGGAGCCGATTCATCGGCGATCCCGCGGCAGCGGGCCAGTTTGTGTAGGAGCCGATTCATCGGCGATCCCGCGGCAGCGGGCCAGGGTTTGGCAAGCACCCATTCGCCGATGAATCGGCTCCTACAGGAGCGGGGTGGCGGCGGGCTTCGGGACGGATGCGATCGCGTGGGCCTGGGCTTTTTTCATGGCCTCGCCGATGGCGGGACCTTGCAGCCCCTTCTCGACGAACGGCTGCGAGGTAATCGCGGCGGCGGCCATGCGGCAGGCCCGTAGAAAATTCGCCTGCGGATAGGGCGCCTCTTCGCTACCCAGCCGCCCTTGCTTGTCGGCCATGCAGGCAAGAAGAAACGTTTCCAGACGCTCCGGCCGCCTTAGCGAACCGACGGCATCGAGCAGACGCAGGATGGTCGAGGGCTTGAGCTCGAACGCCATATGCGCGTTGAGATGGTGCTTGCAGACCAGTTCGGCCATCGACGCGTATTCCACCGGCACTTTCAATCGCGCCGAGATCGCCCGCACGGGTTCGACACCGCGCTGCTCGTGCATGATGTGCCTTGGCAGCACATCCGGCGGCGTCAAGGCCTTGCCCAGGTCGTGGGTGAGCGCACACCAGCCCACCAGCGCGTCGCCGGGCGCGAGCCGCGCGGCGGCGTCGAGCACCAGTTCGATGTGAATGCCGGTGTCCACTTCCGGATGAAACTCCGGTCGCTGCGGCACGCCGTAGAGCGCATCCACTTCCGGAAACAGCACGCGTAGCGCGCCGCTCTCGCGGAGCACCTGCAGGAAGACGGACGGCGCAGGTTCGCTCAGCGCCTTGCGCGTTTCCGCCCAGACCCGCTCCGGCACCAGATGGTCGATCTCGCCGTCGTCGACCATGCGTCGCATCAACGCCATGGTTTCATCGGCGACGCGAAAACCCAGCGGCGCATAACGGGCCGCGAAACGAGCCACGCGAAGCAAGCGCACCGGGTCCTCAACGAACGCCTGCGACACGTGGCGCAGCGTACGCGAGGCGATATCGGCGACGCCGCCGAAGGGATCGACCAGGCTTCCGTCCTCGTGCTGGGCGATCGCATTGATCGTCAGATCGCGACGTTCGAGATCCTGCTCCACGGTGACGCCCGGGTCGGCATGGAATGCAAAGCCGTGGTAGCCGCGCCCGGTCTTTCGCTCGGTGCGGGCAAGCGCATATTCCTCTTTGGTATCGCCGTGAAGGAAGACGGGGAAATCCTTCCCCACGGCCTTGTAACCGGCGGATAGCATGTCTTCGGGCGTAGCACCGACGACGACCCAGTCGCGATCGACCACCGGGCGGCCCAACAAGTGATCGCGGACGGCGCCGCCAACGAGATAGATGTCCATGGGAGGCTTCAGGGGCGGCGTCGCGCGCGTGCTTCGTCCAGCCGACGCTGGCGAATGGGTTGGCCGAGAAGGCGAGGCAGCCACGCGGAAAACGACTGCGGCACGATGCCGAGCTGGGCGAGCCCGTCGACCTTGCCGACCGAGTCGGTGCGCAGCGTGCGGAAGTTATCCGGCGTGAAAGGCTTGCCCGGCACGAACTGGGCGAACTGCGCCTGCAGCCGGCCCACCGCATCGGGCATGGGAATGATCCAGCGACGACGACCGCGCGCGTCGCGAATAGCGCGCACCACGTCGATCAGCGACCAGGTTTCGCGGCCGTAAAGTTCGAACGTGCGCAACACCGAGATCGTCGGATCGGCGACGGCCCGCGCCATGGCCTCGACCACATCGCCCACGTAGACAGGCGCGATCTTTGCGTTGGGGCGGGGCAGCGGCATCGCCGGGACGAACGCCAGGAGCTTGTCGAAGCGCGAGACCAGGCCGTCGTTCGGTCCGAAGATGGTGCTCGGCTGATAGATGGTCCAGTCGAGGGTGGAGGCCTTCACCAACGCTTCGGCTTCGCCTCGCGTACGCAGGTAGGACGAGAGCCCCTGACCTGCCTTGAGCGAACTCATCTGGTGGAAGCGGTGCACGCCGGTGTCGCGGCAGGCCTCCACCAGCAGGCGTGTCAGTCCTACATGCGCACGTTCGAACGTGTTGCGGCCGCTCTCATTCAGGATGCCGACGAGGTTGATGACAGCGTCGGCCCCGGCGATGTGACGGCGCAGGGTGGCAGGGTCGTAGACATCCGCGCTGGCCACCGTGACGTTGCGCCCGACGACGCTATGACGGCGGCCTTGCCGGTTGCGCGAGAGCAGGATCAGTTCATGGCCGTCCGCGGCAAGGCGCGGAATGAGGGCGCCGCCGACGAAGCCGGTGCCCCCGAGTATGACGATCCGTTGGGTTTTCATGGAGCCAGCCTATGCCCGCAAGGGGCTGGCGCCAAGCAGGTCATGGCTGGGCGTCCGGTGAGGCAGGTGCCGAAGACGCCGCAGCCGGCGCCGGCTGCATGACGGCGGGCGCCGCGGGAGCGGTGTCCAGCCCACGTCGTGCCACGGCGGCGGCAGGTGCGGGGCACGAGACCGGTTTGCGCAGGGCGCCGGAAGAAGGCAGCGAATAAGCCGCGCCGATCCGGGTCATCCGCGAGCTGATCGGCAACGCATTGCCCGTCAGACGCCAGTCGTAGATCACTGCGAAGGCCATCACGCGAGCGACGTATTCGCGCGTTTCCTTGTAGGGAATGCTCACGACGAACAGGTCGGGATCCAGTGTGCCGCGTGCAGTGAGCCACTGGTCGACCTTGTTCGGGCCTGCGTTATACGCCGCGCTGGCCAGCCAGGGGGCGCCGTTATAACGCGCCGCCATCTGCGAGAGGTAGCGCGTGCCGAGCACGATGTTGGTACTCGGATCGTAAAGGCTGTCGCCGCCGGACCACGAAAGCCCGTTCCGTTTGGCCACGAGGGAGGCCGTTCCCGGAAGCAGCTGCATCAGGCCGCGGGCATCCGCGCCCGAGCGCGCATCCGTCATCCATGCGCTTTCAGCGCGGATGATCGCGTAAGCCCAGGGCGCCTCGATACCCGCCTGGCTGGCCTGCTCGACCACGCCGTCCTGTCGGGCGAGCGGAAAACGCTGTTCGTAGAGGCGCAGGGCATCGCCGGACGACAAGCCGAAGACACCGCGGTCGTACCAGCCCTTGCGGAAGGCGAGGTCGGCGGCGAGACGCTGGGTGTCGGCGTCGCGGCCGGCGAGGGCGGCCGTCCATTCGCGCCGACCCTGCTTCTGCAGGCCCACGGCGTAAAGCTCGAAGGCGCGGTCGAGACCCGGTTCGGCCAGCAGCGCCGCCTCGCGACGCTCGTCGGTCGCCATGGTGGCGGGACAGATGGCATACGCGGTGTCGATACGGTCGGCGGCGAGAAAGCCGAAGTAGGTCGCTTCCTGGGACACCGATTGGTACAGCGCTTTGGCTTCACCCTGACGACCGAGCTTGCTGAGGACCAGGGCGCGGAAGTAACGCCATTCACCGTCGTCCTTCTGGGATTCGCCCAGCGCATCCAGCGCGGCGAGCGCCGCGGTCCAGTCCTGCCGTGCAAGCGCCACCCGCACGCGCCATTCGCGCGTGGCGTCGGTCTGTGCGCCAGGCGGTAGGGCGGCCAGTCGGTCCAGTGCGGATTCGTCGAAGTCCGTGGCATGGAACAGCGCCAGTGCATTCTCGATCGCGCCGCGTTGTTGCTCGCTCAGCGTGAAGTGCGAGGACAGCGAGTTCCACGCGCTATCGGCGACGGTGGACTGTTTGCGCGCCATGCGCTGCAAGGCGAGCGTGACGGCCTGCCGATGACGCGGCGTATCGGGCCAGTTCGCGGCGTCGCTTAGCGCAGTGGTCGGATCGTTGAGGGCCTGGGCGATGCGTTGGGCCGCGATCGTGTCGTCAGCGGGCAGCCATGGCGCCAGCGCGGCAACGGTGCCGCCCTTGCCGGCATCCGCGGCAATCTGGATGCGCGTCCACACACGCTCGGGCGTCAGCAGTCCCTGGTCGTGGGCGGCCGACAAGACCGGATCGCAGGCATTCGGCAGGCTGGCCTTCTTCCACAGGTCGGCAAGATCGCGTTCGAAGACGAGTGGCTCGCCACGCGATAGCTTCGCCTGCAAGGAAAAACAGGTCAGCGCATCACCAAGGCCCGCCTGATACATGGCACTGAAGGTCGTCCAGTCCTTGCGACGTGCCAGTTCACTGAGAAAATCCTTGCGCAGGTCGGCGGCGGGAATCATCCCGGGGTAGCGCGCCAGGTAAGCATCTACCGGGGCACGGTCGAGGGTGCGCAGGTCGTGTTCCAGCGATGCCGCTTCCAGATAAGGAAAGAGCACATAGCCCTCCAGGCCCGTCGCTTGCGAGCGCCAGGCATCACCCCCTTGTTGGGCGACGGCATAGGCCTGCCGGAAGCGGGCGCGCTCGGCGTCGGTGCCACTGGCCAAGGCGGACAGGCTGACGGCGAGCCCGCAGACGGCGAGGGCGAGTCCGCCCAGCAGGCGGAGGGAGCGATCGACGCGTCGTGCTGCCGGGGCGAGTGCCATCGGGTCTTCCTTTACGGGATACGGGGGATGTACTGCCTGATTGTAGGGGAAGGCGGTGCGCAGGTCGGATGAACGAAGGCATCCGTCTGGAATCGCCCTGACGCCTTGGGCCCGTTAAGCTAGCGGGATGCCGCCCATCACGCCCTACGCGCGCCTCGCGCGCCCCCTCGCATGGATCGCCCTCATCGCCGCCGCGCTCTTTGGTGCAGGCTACTGGTGGACGCTCGGCCGCCCGATTCCGCTGCCGGATTCGCCCACGGCGAGGATCGCCTGCGTCTCGTATGCGCCCTTCCGGCTGAAGGGCGAGAACCCGATGGACCCCCATGCCTTCGTCTCGCGCGAACGCGTTGAGGAGGACCTCAAGGCCCTGTCCACGCGCTTCGACTGCGTGCGCACGTACGCGATGAACCAGGGTCTGGAAGCGGTGCCGGACCTTGCGGGGCGCTACGGCATGAAGGTGTTGATGGGTGTGTGGCTGGGTCGCGATCCGGTCGCGAACGAACAGCAGATCAAACTCGCGCTGGATGCGGCGCGTCGCGATCACGACACGCTGCGCGGCATCGTCGTCGGCAACGAAGTGCTGCTGCGAGGCGAGTTGTCGCCGAAAGCCCTCGGCGCCTACATCGCACGCGTGAATGCGGCGACCGACGTCCCGGTGACCTATGCCGATGTCTGGGAGTTCTGGAAAAAACACCCGGAACTGGCGAAGGACACCGACTACATCACGATCCACATCCTGCCGTATTGGGAAGACGAACCCGTAGCACCGGCCGACGCCGTGCATCACGTCGCCGATGTGTACCAGGCCATGAAAAAGGAGTTTCCTGGCAAGTCGATCATGATCGGCGAGACCGGCTGGCCGAGTCAGGGGCGCACGCGCCGCGACGCGAGCGCGAGTCTGGTCAACGAGGCGCGCTACATGCGCGAGTTCCTCAACTACGCCGCCACCGTCGACATGCCCTACAACGTCATCGAGGCCTTCGACCAGCCGTGGAAGCGTGACCTCGAGGGCACCGTCGGTGGTTACTGGGGCATCTTCGATGCCGATGCCAAACCCAAGTTCGCGATGCAGGGTCCGATCGTCGAAGAGCCCCGCTGGACCTGGGCCATCGGCGCTGGTGGTGTCGGCGCGCTGCTGTTTCTCGTCGTGGGCGCGGTGCGGCGCCGCTGGCATGGCGCATCGGGCTGGCTCGCTCTGGTTCTCGCCGGTTTCGCCACCGGCACGGCGCTGGCGGCCCACGCACGCCTTCTTCTTTTCTCCGCTCGCAACAACGTGGAATGGGCGACGGGTGTGATCGTCGGCGTTCTGGCGCTGCTGACCGCGCTGTCGTTGTCCCGCGCCGTGGCATCACGTCTGGCCTCGCCGGTGAACCCCGCCGCGATCGCGCCACGTCCTGTCGAACGCCGTCGCCTGGGCATCGTCTGGTCTGACGCGTTTACCCCGCAACGGTTTTTCTGGATGTTCGTACTGGCGCTCTACGGCATCCTGATGGTGTTCAACGGTCGCTATCGCGATTTCCCGATCGGCCTGTTCGCCTTGCCGTGCGTGGGGTTCCTGCTGCTTGCGGTCCTGCGCACGCGAGAGGACATCCTCATGCCGCTGGTCGAAGAACGACTGCTGGGCATCTGGATTGCCGGTCTCGGTATCGCGGTGGTGGTACAGGAACTCGGCGCGAACGCCGTGTCCTGGGGCTGGATGCTGCTCAACCTGGCCCTGGCCTTGCCCGTATTGATGGCCTGGTACCGGGCGCGGCGCGACTAGCCCGTCAGGCTTCGGCGGTAACCTGCTGACGGTCGTACTGCACGCGCACCAGTCGCAGTGCGCCGATCAGCAGCGCCAGTGCGCCGCCCTCGTAACAGTAGAGCTGCAGTGCGATCACGCCGAAACTCGCGGCGAGCACGGCTGCGGCCGTATTGCGCCAGAATAAGGCGACGAGTGCCATGAGCACCGCCGCATAGCCGTAGCCATAACTAAGGAAGCCCTGCACGACGAGGGTACGCGTCGCGCACCACCACGGGCCCTCAGCGCTGTCGCAGGCGTGCGCCATGTCCGAGGGCTCGATGAAGCCATAGCGAAGCCACGCCGCGCCGGCGGCGACCAGAACGATGATGGCCCAGGGCAGGGCGGCGCGAAGGCTGGGTTTCATGGCGCGTGTTACCTCGGTCGGGATGCGCCGGCTGCCTCGGCAAGAGCGAGGGGCAGGCGGATTTCGGCGGCAAGAGGCAGATGATCGGAGAAGGCACGGGGTAATGTCCACGTGCGTTCGAGCTTGATGTCCGCCGAGGTCAGGATATGGTCGAGCGCGCGGCGCGGCTTCCAGCTGGGAAACGTGAGTGTGTTGACGGTCGGCATCTGCAGCGCCGTCTTGTCGAAGAGCACGCGCATCTCGGGACTGTTCGGCTCGGTATTGAGATCGCCCATCAGCACCGCGTGCGGATAAGGCGCAAGCAATTCGGCGATGAAGGCGAGCTGGCCCATGCGTGCCTGCGCGCCGAGTGAAAGATGGGCCACGACCATCACCAGCGCATCCGGGCCCTCGCCAAATCTTACGAACAGCGCACCACGGCCCTTGATTCGGCCGGGCAATGGGTAATCGATGACTTCGGCCGGTTCGATGCGGCTGAGCAGGCCGTTCGCCGAGTGGGCGACGCGGGCCATTGGCCGGTTCGGCTGGTGGCTCCAGAACGGCATGCCCGCCGCTTCGGCGATGTAACGGGTCTGGTTGAGGAAGCCGGAACGGAGGCTCCCCGCGTCGGCTTCCTGCAGGCCGACCACGTCGAATTCATGGAGAAGCTCGGCCAGCGAATCGAGATTGGCCAGCTTCGATCGGCCGGGTAGCACGGCGTTGACGCTACGCGTGACGTAGTCGCTGTAACGCTGGACGCTGGCGCCGGCGAGGATGTTGCAGCTCAGCAGGCGCAGGGTGCGCTCGGGAGCGGAGGACGGATTCGGCGAGGAGCGGGTCATGGGTTTCGCGATGGTTACCACGTCGGGCCGTGACTGCCGAGGATGCCCCCCGCCGTGTGAACGGGGGGCATCGGCATCGGCTCAGTGACTTACTTGCCGCCCTTGAGTTCCTTGTTGACCAGGAACAGGGTCATGGCGTTGAGTTCGTCGAAGTCCTTGAACTGTGCGGGACGGTACTTGCCATTGACGATGATCGACGGTGTGCCGTCCACGCCCCAGGCCTGGATCAGCTTGGTATCGGCGATGATGCGGTCATGCGTTTCCTTGCTGTCGGCGATGGCAAGGAACTTGGCCTTGTCGACGCCGGCATTCGCGGCATACCAGTCCGCGAGCTCGTCCAGCGTGCGCAGCGGATAGTGCTCGTCGTGAATGGCGTGGAACAGCGCGGCGTGCGTCTTGGGCAACACGCCCAGCTTCTGTGCGGCGTAGAACGACTGCGCATACGGCAGCCATGCATCGTTGAAAGCCGCCGGGATGGCATGGAAGACCACACCCTTCGGCAATGTCTTCTGCAGTTCTTCGACCTTCGGTTCGTAGTGCGAGCAATGGATGCAGCCGTACGAGAACACTTCGACGACTTCGACCTTGCCGTCCTTCGGATCGAGGCGCACCGGCGCGGCGATGGTGGCGTACTGATCGTCGGTAAAGCTGGGCGCGGCCCCGGCGGCGGCCGGATTGGCACCACCCGCCGAGCAGGCGGTGGCCAGGGTCAGGCCGACGAACAGGAACGAGAGGCGCTTGAACATGAAAATCTCCGGGAGAGGTCGAGAACGCGGTTACTTACCCGCGGCTTCCTTGCTGACGAGCCACTGGGTGAGCTCGACGGCCTGCGGATAGCCACCGGCGCTGGTAGGCGACAGGCGGTACTTGCCGTTGACGATGATCGCCGGCGTCCCATCGACCTCGTAAGCCCGCACGAGTTCATCCGCGCGCTTCATCTTCGTAGTGATGGTGAAGGACTTGGCCGTGGCGACGAACTCCTCCGGCTTCACGCCGTACTTCGCGTAGAACTTCGCGACATCGTCGATGGTCGGCCACGCGGACTCGGGCTTGCGCCGGTTGGAGGTGCTGTCCAGGATGCCCAGCTCGCCGCTCTTGTTCACCGCGTCGAACATGGCGTCGTGGCTCTGCTTCTCGATGCCGAGCGCCTGGGCGGTGAGGAAGGCGCGCTGCATCAGCGGCCAGTTCTCGTCGGGGCGGAAGGAGGCCGGGGTATAGGTCATGACCGCGCCACGGGGCAGGTCCTTGGCCATCTGCTCGACGAGGCCGTTGAACTGGTAGCAGAACGGGCAGCCGTACGAGAACACCTCGGTGACTTCGATCTTGCCCGGCGTGCTGGTCGGCTGGGCGGGATCGATACGGAAGTAGTTCTTGCCTTCGACCCATTTGCCGTCATCGACGAAGGGCTTGGGGGCGGGACGGTTGGCGTCGTCGGCGTCCGCCGTCGGGGCGGCGGCGGGGGCGGCTACGCCGGCGGTGCTGCCGGAAGCGGCGGGCGCGGCCGTCGAAGCCGTTGCGGGCGTCGGTGCCGACGCGGGGGGAGTCGGCGTCGTGGCGGCAGCTGCGGGGGAAGTCGTGGTGGGTGCAGCGGTATCGTTGTTACCGGAGCCGCAGGCCGCCAGACCGATCAGGGCGGCGCAGAGCAAGGGAAGGCGCAGTCGCATCGGGATTCCTTTTCTAACCTTCTAAACGAGAACGGGCCCGAAGGGGCCCGTTCGATCTTCCAACTTTAACGCCATCAGCGTGTCGCGGGTGCGTCCGCCGCTTCGTTTGTGTGCAGGCCTTCGATATAGCTGGCCAGCGCAGCGATGTCTTTCTCGTCCAGTTTCTGTGCGATCGAGGGCATGATCTTGGCGTGGGCATCGTCGCCCCAGGCGGTACCGTCGTGCCAGGACTTCAGCGTGGCTTCGATGTACTTCGCGTGCTGACTGGTCAGCTGCGGGTACATGGCGCCCGGATTGCCGCGGCCATCCGGACCATGGCAGGCCATGCAGGCGGGAATGCCTCGCGCGGTATCGCCTTCGCGATAAAGCGTCTGGCCCTGATCGACCAGGGCCTTGTCGGCGACGCCGGGCAGCGGCTTCTGCTTGGCGAAATACGCGCCGATGTCGTGCATGTCCTGCGGCGTGAGCGGCGCGGCCATGCCCATCATGATCGGGTTCTGGCGCTTGCCTGCCTTGAAGTCCGTGAGCTGGCGAACGATGTACTGCTCGCTCTGCCCCGCGAGGCGCGGGTACTGGGCATCGGTAGAGTTGCCGTCCAGCCCGTGGCAGGCACCGCAAGCGGCGGCCTTGCCCTGGCCGGTGGCGGCATCGCCTGGCTTGACCGCGGCCGTCGCGTCGCCGCCGGGAGCGCCGGGCGCGACCGTGGCCGTTTCGTTCGTCGGCATGCCCGGCGTCGCCGGATCGGTCGCCGGATTCGCCCCTGGCTTCGCCGCGGTGGTCGCCGGCGCCGGCGCGGCGGCCGGTTTGGCGGGTGCTGCGGTCTGGGCCGCGGCTACGTTCATGACGAGCATCGCGGTGATGGCAGCGGCGGCGTGCCGAAACTTCATAAGTCTCTCCAAGGGGGATGCTTCTGGATCGGGCGCGCTTCCCCACGCGCCGCAACCAAAAGATTATGAGGGGCTCGGGAGAGCCGGGTCAAACCGCATCAGCGCGCGACGGGGCGCGGTATCGCATACACTGCCCGACCATCGTTTTTCCCGCCCGGCGGGCTATCCCCTCATGTCTTCCAATCCGCTGAACGGCGCCACCTTCGTACTGGCCGCCCACGAAATCGTCCAGCTGCCCTTCGATCAGGGTGCCGAGGTGGCCTTCGCCGGGCGCTCCAACGCCGGCAAGTCCAGCGCGTTGAACGCGCTGACCGGCCACAACGCGCTGGCGCGCACCTCCAAGACGCCGGGGCGCACGCAGCTGATGGTGGTGTTCGACCTGCCGCGGTTGAAAGTGGAAGGGGCCGAGCCGCTCGACAGCCGGCTGGTCGACCTGCCCGGCTACGGCTACGCAAAAGTGCCCGAGGCCATGCGCAAGCATTGGCGCGGCGAGATCGATGCCTATCTGAAGATGCGCCGCAGCTTGCGTGGCATCGTGCTTATCGTGGATATCCGCCATGAGCTGAAGGAATTCGATGCCACGATGCTTCAGTTCTGCGCCGACACCCAGCTGCCCTGCCATGTGCTGCTGACCAAGGCCGACAAGATCTCGCGCAGCCAGGCCCAGAAAGCGCTGGATGCCATGCGCAAGCATTTCCGCGACACCAACGTGCCGGGTACGGCGCAGGTGTTTTCCTCGAGCGCCACCAAGACCGGCGTCGAAGAGGCCCGTGCACGGGTCATGGAGCTACTGGCAACACCGCGACCGCACGAGCTCTGACCCGCCCCTCATCGGCTTGAACGCCCTGGCTCAGGCCAGGGTCGCCATGAAGACACGGCAAAGCGCTTCCATGCCCTTGCGGTCTTCGTCGTCGAAGCGGGCGACGGACGGGCTGTCCACATCCCACACGCCAAGCAGGCTGCCGTCGGCCTTGACCAGCGGCACCACGATCTCCGAATTGGACGCTGCGTCGCAGGCGATGTGGCCGGCGAACTCGTGGACGTCCCGGATCAGCTGGGTTTCGCGCGTCTGCGCGGCGGTGCCGCAGACGCCGCGGCCGATCGCGATGCGGATGCACGCCGGCTTGCCCTGGAACGGACCGACCACCAGTTCCTTGCCGTCGAAAAGATAGAAGCCCGCCCAGTTGATGTCCGGTACGGCGTCGAACACCAGGGCCGAGAAGTTCGCCGCGTTGGCGATCATGTCCGGTTCGCCGGCGAGCAGGCCCCGGGCTTGCTGGACCAGCTCCGCGTACAGCGTGGCTTTGTCGTCGGTGGCGATGGCCTTGGCTTCGAACATGACGTTATCCGGTGAATTCGGTATCTGGGACCGTGTATGGTGCCACGTCCCCGCCCCCGCAAGGCTCCAGGCCTCATGTCACGACACTTCTTCGTGGCCGGTACCGACACCGGCATCGGCAAGACCCACGGCGCGCAGACCCTCGTCTACGCCTTTCGCGAGACAGGTGAACGCGTGGCCGGCATGAAGCCGATCGCCAGCGGATCCGCCCGGCACCCGGAGGGCCTGCGTAACCAGGACGCGCTCGACCTGCAGGCGGCGAGCTCACCGGCGCCGCCGTACGATCGGGTCAATCCCATCGCGCTCGAGGAGGCGGTCGCGCCGCACCTGGCCGCCGCGCGTGCGGGGCAACCGATCGTGTGGCCGCCGCTCGACGCGGGTTTCGAGGCGCTCGCCCGCGACTACGACCGGGTGATCGTCGAAGGGGTGGGTGGCTGGATGGTTCCGCTGGGTGAAGGCATGTCGACCGAAGACATCCCGCGCCGCTGGAACCTGCCTGTCATCCTCGTGGTCGGCATTCGCCTGGGCTGCATCAGTCACGCACGCCTCACCGCGAGGGCCATCGTGGCGGATGGCTGCCGGCTCGCGGGCTGGATCGCCAACGTCATCGAATCGGACATGCCGCTGCGCGAGGAGAACATCGCGACATTGCGCGATCTGCTGCCTGCGCCGTGCCTGGGCGTGCTTCCGCATCGCGTGGCACCGCGCGAAGCGGCGCTTTTGCTCGACCTCGACGCGCTCGGCTGACGGCAAATTCACGCGCCCCGGAATAACTAGATTCCCATGACGACCTATTTCCTCTCCGTAAAAGACATGAGCAAGGCCAAGGGCCCCGACCCCGAGCTTTCCTTCGAGGGCATCGGCCCGGAAAAACTGGCCGCCGACATCGCCGACGCCATGCGCAGCGACAGCCTTTTCCAGCGCTGGCGCGCCAAGCAACCCGAGCCGGACGAGGTCGATCCGGGCCTCGGCGTCACGGACGGAAGCGCCTCAGCGAAGGGCGAGCTGTCGAACGACCGTACGGACGTGCAGTTGACGACGAACCTGCCCATGCGCATCGTCAAGCATCGCCTGAACCTGCTGATCGGTTCGAGTTGGGAGCTGCGCGACACCCGCTGACCCCTGACCAGGCCCCTGACCGATGGCCGTTGTCCTTGACAGCCTCGCGCCGCTAGAGTGGCCGCTTTGCCCACGTCAGGGATTCGTTGCCCATGCTGAAGGTCCGTAGCCTCGTGATCGCCACCTCGATCGCCCTTACCGCTGCCTGCTCCTCGTCGAACGACGCCGACAAGGCTGTCGCACCGGCGCCGGCAGGCTCCGCGCCTGCGTCGGCCGCGACCACGGCGGCGGTTGCCGCCACGCCGGCGGCGCACGTCAATCCGTTGTTGACCCAGAGCGAGCTGCCGTTCCAGGCACCGCCCTTCGACAAGATCGTGGATGCCGACTTCCAGCCGGCGATCGAAGAAGGCATGAAGCAGCAGCTGGCCGAGGTCGAGGCCATTGCGAATTCGGCAGACGCACCGAGCTTCGACAACACCATCGTCGCCCTGGAAAAGTCGGGCGTCCTGCTCAAGCGCGCCCAGAACGTGTTCAGCGCACTCACGGGTGCCAACACGAACGACACCCTCCAGAAGGTCGACGAAGACGAGTCGCCGAAGCTCGCCGCTCATAGCGACGCGATTTATCTCAATGACAAGCTCTTCAAGCGGGTCGAGGCCCTGTACGAGAAGCGGGCGTCACTGAAGCTCGACCCGGAATCCGGCCGCCTGCTTCAGGTGACCTACGACGATTTCGTGCACGCCGGAGCCAAGCTGTCCGAGGCCGACAAGACCAAGCTGAAGGACCTAAACAAGGAAGAGTCCACCCTCAGCACCAAGTTCACCAACGTGTTGCTCGCCGCGACCAAGGCCGGTGCGCTGGTGGTCGACGACAAGAAGGCGCTCGACGGCATGTCGGACGCGGATATCGAAGCCGCGACGGCCGCTGCGAAGGACCGCAAGCTCGACGGCAAATATGTTGTCACGCTGCAGAACACCACGCAGCAGCCGGCCCTGCAGGGCATGAACGACCGCGACACGCGCGAGAAGCTGTTCAAGGCATCGTGGGAGCGCGCCGAGCACGGCGACGCCAACGACACGCGCGAGATCATCACCCGTATCGCCCAGGTCCGCGCCGACCGCGCGAAGCTGCTCGGCTTCCCGAACTACGCCGCCTGGAAACTCGACGACCAGATGGCGAAGACGCCGGCGGCTGCCGAGAAGTTCATGGAGCGTCTCGTGCCGGCCGCCGTCGCCCGCGCGACCGCGGAGTCCAGGGACATCCAGCAGGTGATCGACCAGGACAAGGGCGGTTTCCAGGTCCAGGCATGGGACTGGGATCATTATGCGGAGAAGGTCCGCAAGGCGAAGTACGACCTTGACGAAGCGCAGATCAAGCCGTACTTCGAGCTGGACAACGTGCTGCAGAACGGTGTGTTCTACGCGGCCAACCAGCTCTACGGGCTGACCTTCAAGGAGCGCAAGGACATCCCGGTGTATCAGGCGGATGTGCGCGTATTCGAAGTGTTCGACAAGGACGGCACCTCCATGGCGCTGTTCTATTGCGACTACTTCAAGCGTGACAACAAGAACGGCGGCGCGTGGATGAGCAACTTCGTCGACCAGTCGAAGCTGTTCGGTACCAAGCCGGTGGTCTACAACGTCGCTAACTTCACCAAGCCGGCGGCTGGCCAGCCCGCGTTGCTCTCGTTCGACGATGTCACCACCATGTTCCACGAGTTCGGTCACGCGCTGCACGGCATGTTCGCCAACACGCAGTACGCGTCGTTGTCCGGCGCGAACACCGCCCGCGACTTCGTCGAGTTCCCGTCGCAGTTCAACGAGCAGTGGGCGTCGGACCCGAAGGTCTTCGCCAACTACGCCAAGCACTACCAGACCGGCGCGGCCATGCCGGACGAACTCGTTGCCAAGATCAAGAAGGCGAGCAGCTTCAACCAGGGCTATGCGATGAGCGAACTCATCTCGGCAGCCCTGCTCGACATGCAATGGCACATGATTGCCCCGGGTGCGCCGAAGCAGGATGTCGATGCCTTCGAGGCGAACGCGCTCAAGAAGGCCGGCTTCACCCTCGCGCAGGTGCCGCCGCGTTACCGCTCCAGCTACTTCCAGCACATCTGGGGCAACGGCTACGCCGCGGGTTACTACGCTTACCTGTGGACGCAGATGCTCGATTCCGACGCCTTCGAGTGGTTCAAGGAGCACGGTGGCCTGACCCGCGAGAACGGGCAGATCTTCCGCGACAAGATCCTCTCGCGCGGCAATACCGAGGAACTCGGCAAGCTCTATCGCGACTTCCGCGGCAAGGAGCCGAGCATCGAGCCGATGCTTAAGGATCGTGGGTTGAAGTAATGGCATGGAAGACGGGGACACTTGAGTGTCCCCCGTCTGGTAACGCCAACGTCAGAGAATGAGTTCGAAGTTGTCGATCAATTCGCCATCGAAGACCCAGAGAATGATGCCCCAGATCTTCTCGTCCTCATCGGGCACGATACCGACTGACTGACCGGGGTGCTGGATAGGTGGACTGACGCCGTCCTTCCAGTTGTCGTGGTACTCCGGATCGGCAATTTTCTCGGGCGAATACAAGAAGTTCGGCATCTCCTGATGCGGATGGCCCCAATGGGCTCCGAACTTGACCTGGCGGTAGGGTTTGTCGAACACGAGTGCCAGTCCTGCCGCGTATACGGAGGTGTTGCCGAGCGCGATGCCAGAGACATAAGGTTTGTCCGTGCCCACTCTCAGCACCGCAAACGGGCCCTCGGGCAGCACGTATGCCGTAACCCCTGGCGCCAGGTCCGCATGCACCGACCCTTCGGCCCATTCGCCGGGGGACAGACTATTGAAGTCGATGATCGTGCTTCGTGCCTGTGTACGGATCTGCCGACCCGTGTCGCGACCTTTGTTGGAAAATTTGGGAAATCCCATGACTTGCTCCTTGTCTGATGAATCCTGGCCGCGCATGGCGAATTCGCGATGCTCCTGGCCAGCTCTTTTACCGGCACTCCTTCTCGGCGAAAGGATCGCCGTCACGCCGCCCGTGCCGGAAAGGCGGCTCTGTTCGCGATCTCGCTAAGGCGTAAGACTGATCCGCGAGATCTGCAACAAACCACCGCGCCAAAGGATCCCCTGCACTTCGTTGAGCGGATCGGCGTGGTAATCCAGGTTCATCGAAAATCCCCCGGCGTCACCATGCATCCTCTGCAAGGGCTGGCAGATATTGAACGAGTGGAGTTCGGCAAGCCCTGGTGCTTTCGCACTGGGCGATCTGAGGTACGTGATGCGCGACTCCGCGGCCCCGTTGGGGATGCGTATGTCACAGCGCACGTGGCCATAGGCACGGCGAAAGATCAAGCGACACTCGTTGTTCCTGCCGCGCGTACCTGTCACCACCACGCTGCCCTTGTCCGTCTCCTCGATGATGACATCGCTGACGGCCACGATCATCGTGTTGTTCAACTGCAGCATGGAGCCGGCCTTTACCGTGCCGGGGGGAGCATTCTCGAAAGACTCGTCCCATTTGCATGGCGCGAGCGCGCCCAGTTCGGGTCGCTTATACCCTTCTTGCTCGCTCGTCATGAACGCTTGCAGTTGCTTGTTGTTCCACGACGGTCTGGGGCCCGACGACTTCCCTGGCACGGGCGTCGGTGCGGGTTCGGCTCGGATTGCGGGTGACGCAGGTGTAGCGGACATCTGCAACATCATGTCGCGGCCCTCCAGGATGGATGGGCGCCGAGTTCCGGTCGGCGCGATGTTCGCTAAGCAGGCATCAAAATGGACCCGTCCGCAATATAACTTTCGTTATAGGTGTCAGCCGTCGGCGGCGTTGCGAACCTGTGCCGTGCGGCGGCGGTACCGCATGTAGAGGCGCTTCATGAGATAGAGCACCTGTCCGCCGAACCCCTTGTCCTGCGCCTGGAGGAGCTGGCTGTTCTCCGCATAAAGCATCTTGGAGAGGTTGTCCCGCGACGCAATCATCTCGCGCAGTGCGAACACATCGGCTTCGGTCAGTGTGTAACCCGGTGCCAGATGGTCGGGGAGCTGCCGGTTGACGTAATGGGTCGTGTGACGGGGCGCGGTTTCTTCCGCCAGCCGGTCCTTCGTGTAGAAGTACAGCGCGATGGACTTGCGCGAAAGCCCAGGGCGGTCGGCGGGGAAGGCGATCCGGTCGAAGCCGTGCCAGCTGGTCTCGGTGGTCTCGAAGATCACGCAGCGATTCAACAACGGTGCGACGCGCACCGCTGGCTGTGGGTCGGCATACGGGTCCTTGTAAAGATCGAGCAGCCCGCCCCACGCGTCGTCCCACTCGGGATTCAGGTACACGATGAGATTCAGTCGTCGGTGCCATCGCTCGCTGGGGTGGAAATTGAAATCGATGTGCGGGCTGAGTGGTTGCCCGTCGCGATTCTCGTGCGTACCACCGCCCAGGTAGAACGGGTCGTACAACAAGCCCTCGATACCGGTGACACGGCCGAGGTAAGTCAGGAACGCCGGTGTCTGAATGATTTCGTCGAGCCGCCGGTAAGCAGGCCCGAGCTGCGGCATGGCGTCCACGGTGGATTTACCACCCGGACGGCCGTCGTCACCGATGAAGTTGCCGCGCTCGAAGGCGGGGAACTCACGCACCAGCTCGGCAAGGAAGGCGGTGTCGAGGAACCCGTCGATGACGACATGGCGGAAGGGCTGGGCAGTGGCGAACGCCTCCGCGTGTCGTTCGGCCAGGCCCAGCGCCGCGGTATCGATGATGGCTTCGTGGTCCACTGATGAGTTCCTGCCCTGGATGCTCTCGGGATTCTAGTGCAAGAACTTTCCGAGCGAGAAACTCTTGCGAAAAAAAGGCCGCGCTTCTTGCGGAGCGCGGCCCGGATCATGCGAAACGGGTTTTACTCGCCGATCGTCAACAGCGACGCATTGCCACCCGCCGCCGTGGTGTTGATCGTGAGCGTGCGCTCACCGGCGAAGCGGAGCAGGTAGTGCGGGCCGCCGGCCTTCGGACCGGTGCCGGAGAGGCCTTCACCGCCGAACGGCTGCACGCCGACCACCGCACCGATCTGATTGCGGTTGACGTAGCAGTTGCCCACACGCGCGCGGCTCTGGATGTAATCGATGGTGTCGTCGATGCGGCTGTGGATGCCGAGCGTGAGACCGAAGCCAGTGGCGTTGATTTGCTCGACCACCTTGTCCAACTCCGAGCCCTTCCAGCGGATCACGTGCAGCACGGGGCCGAACACTTCGCGGGTGAGCACGTCGAGCGACGGGATCTCGTAAGCACGCGGCCCGAAGAACGTACCGTTCGCGGTGGCGTCGTTGAGCGGCACTTCGCCGATCTTCTTCGCTTCCTTGTCCATGCGTGCAGCATGGTCGACGAGGATCTGCAGTGCGTCGTTATCGATCACCGGGCCGACGTCGGTCGAGAGCAGGCCGGGATCGCCGATCTTCAGCTCGGCCATGGCGCCGGCGAGCATCGCGGTGACCTTGTCGGCGATATCTTCCTGCACGAACAGCACGCGTGCCGCCGAGCAACGCTGGCCTGCGGATTGGAAGGCCGAAGCGATCACATCCTTGACGATCTGTTCGGGCAGCGCCGACGAGTCGGCGATCATCGCGTTCTGGCCGCCGGTCTCGGCGATCAGCGCGGCGATGGGCGCGTTACGCGCGGCCAGGGCACGGTTGATCGCCCAGGCGGTGTCGGTCGAGCCGGTGAAGGCCACGCCGGCCACGCGCGGGTCACGCGTGAGCGCGGCACCGACGGTGGCACCGTCGCCCGGCATGTACTGCAGAATGTCGGTCGGTACGCCCGCGGCGTGCAGCAGCTTCACCGCGGCATAGCCGATCAGTGCGGTCTGCTCGGCCGGCTTGGCGATGACGGCATTACCGGCGGCGAGCGCCGCGGCGACCTGGCCGAGGAAGATCGCCAGCGGGAAGTTCCAGGGGCTGATGCAGACGAAGACGCCGCGGCCGTTGAGGAACAGCTGGTTGCTCTCGCCGGTGGGGCCGGGCAGCTGCTCGGGCTGACCGAACAGGCGGCGCGCCATGGTGGCGTAGTAGCGGAGGAAGTCCGCGGCTTCGCGGATTTCCGCGATGGCGTCGGGCAGGCTCTTGCCAGCTTCGCGCACGCACAGCGCGATGAACTCGGCGCGGTTGTGCTCGAGCTGTTCGGCGGCGTGCTCGAGGATCGCAGCGCGGCTGGCAGCCGGCAGGCGGTCCCACGCGGGCTGGGCCTTCACCGCGGCGGTCAGGGCACGATCGACCAGTGCCGGGTCCGTGTTCTCGACCGTGCCGACGATGCGGCGACGATCCGACGGATCGGTCACCTCGACCTTCGTGCCACCCGTGGCGCCACCGGCGACCAGCGGGGCGGCGGTCCACGGACCACTGTGGCGGTTGACGGCGTCGGCGAGCTCGTGGAGCTCGTTGTCGTTAGCGAAGTTCATGCCCATGGAATTCTTCCGAAGTTCACCGTACAGATTGACCGGCAGGGGGATGCGGGGATGGGGAATGGAGGCGAAGGCGCGCACCGTCTCGCACGGGTCGGCGACGAGGTCGCGCACCGGTACGCTCTCGTCGACCACGCGGTTGACGAAGCTGGTGTTGGCGCCGTTCTCGAGCAGGCGGCGCACGAGATAGGGCAGGAGGTCTTCATGCGTACCGACCGGCGCATAGACACGGCACGGTACGTTGAGCTTGTCCTTGCCGATCACTTCGGCATAGAGGTCCGCGCCCATGCCGTGCAGGCGCTGGTTTTCGTACGGACGGCCCTGCGCCAGGTGGTTGATCGCGGCGATCGTATGCGCGTTGTGCGTGGCGAACTGCGGGTACACCGCGTCGCCGCCGGCGGCGAACAGGCGGCGTGCGCAGGCGAGGTAGGAAACGTCGGTGTTCGGCTTGCGCGTATACACCGGGTAGCCGGTCAGGCCATTTTCCTGCGAGCGCTTGATCTCGGCGTCCCAGTAGGCGCCCTTGACCAGTCGCACGAACCAGCGACGGCCGGTGGCGCGGGCCTTCTCGGTGACCCAGTCGATGACGAAGGGCGCGCGCTTCTGGTACGCCTGGATCACGATGCCGAGACCGTTCCAGCCCTCCAGCGACGCGTGCTCGAAGACATCGCCGATGATGTCCAGCGAGAGCTCGAGGCGATCGGTCTCTTCGGCGTCGACCGAGAGCGCGATGCCGTTCTTGTAGGCCAGCTGCGACAGCTCGAGCAGCTTGGCGCCGAGCTCGATGCGCGCGCGGGCGCGGTTGGCCACTTCGTAGCGCGGATGCAGCGCCGAGAGCTTCACCGAGATCGACGGGGCTTCGAGATTGCTCTTGAACGGGCCGCGGGCACCGAGCGCGTTGATCGCGTCACGGTAGTCCTGCTGGTAGCGCTCGGCGGTTTCCTGGGTGAGCGCCGACTCGCCGAGCATGTCGTACGAGTAACGGTAGACCGCGTGTTCCTTCTCGGCGGAACGGTCCAGCGCTTCCTTGATGGTGCGGCCCATGACGAACTGGTGGCCCATGATGCGCATGGCCTGGCGCACGGCCAGGCGCACGACGGGCTCGCCTGCGCGACCGACCAGGCGGCGCAGCGCGGAGGTGAAGTCGTGGCGGGTCTCTTCGGCGAGGTTCACCAGGTGGCCGGTGAGCATCAGGCCCCAGGTGGACGCGTTGACGAACAGCGACTCACTCTGGCCCAGGTGCTTCTTCCAGTCGGCCTCACCGAGCTTGTCGCGGATGAGCTTGTCCGCCGTCGCCTTGTCCGGAATGCGAAGCAGGGCCTCGGCTACGCACATCAGCAGGACGCCTTCCTCGGAGGAGAGGTCGTACTGGCGCATGAAGGACTCGACCGCGCTCTGGTCCTTGGCTCGCGCGCGGACGCGCGTGACCAGGCCGGCAGCGACGTCGATGACGTGTTCGCGCTCGGTGGGCGGCAGGGTGGCCTGGACCAGCAGGTCGTTGACGGCCTCGGTTTCGTCGCGCAGCCAGGCGGCCGTGATACGCGCGCGCGCCGGCTCGGCGCCAGTCGGGAGTTCGGGGAGGAGGATCGATGGGTTCACGGGGGAGTGGGGTGCGTGAGGAGACCGCCCATTGTAGGGGAGCGGGGCCCTGGGTGTGTGTTGCATAGCGGAAGGGTGCCCTGCGGCGTGCGGCCTGCGACAACACGTCCCTTCCCAACCTTGCCGCTTCTTGACCAGCGCCCTATCATCCCTCGGGTTCCAGGCACGCTGGACTTTCCATGAACGTGCTTCGACCGACCGTCGCGGGTCAGCCGCGCGTGTTGTGGCTCAGGCCCAACCGTGCGCTGGACAAGCTTGGTCTGCGTCGACTGATCATGGGTCTGGCGGCGATAGCCCTGGCGACGGCGTCGTTTGGCGCGTGGCAGGGGAATGTCTTCGCTCCCGTGTTCGCCCTGATCGAAACCTTCGTCGTGGGGTTCGCGCTTGGCGCGGCCTGGAAGGCCGGCGACAGGGGTGAACGTATCGCCATCGGGCTGGATACGCTGGAAGTGAGGGTGGTGCCCGGACGCCGGGTGCAGCGCTTCCAGACGTATTGGGTCAGGGTGGGTCTGGCGCCGGGGGACGGACGCCAGCGTCTGTTGCTCAAGTCGCATGGCAACGAGCTCGAAATCGGCGCCTTTCTCGGGGAAGAGGAACGGGTCGAGGTGTCAAGGAAACTCATGGTGCTGCTGGCCGAAGTCTCGAGCCAGACGCGCAGGTAGGTTCATTAAAGGTGCAAGACATGACATCTGGCGGCATCGGACGATCGGTTTCGGCGTGGGCGGCAGGCGCGATGGCGCTGTTCGGCGGGGAGGCGTGGGCCAATCCCGTTCCTAACCAGATGAACATGACCCAGGGTGTGAGCGAGTGGTCGCCTTACGCCATGCACATGGTGGCCCTGTGGGTCTGCGTGGTCATCGGCGTCATTGTCTTCGGCGCCATGTTCATCGCGATGTTCCGTTTCCGGAAATCGCGCGGGGCTGTCGCCGAGAAGTGGGCGCACAGCACGAAACTGGAAATCGTCTGGACGGTCGTCCCGGTCATCATCCTGATCTTCCTGGCCAACCTCGCCACGGGGGGCCTGACCACGTTCGCCGACACCACCGGCGCCGACATGACGATCAAGATCACCGGCTACCAGTGGAAGTGGCGCTACGACTACGTCGACTACAAGGGCAAGGGCGTCGACAAGGTCGGCTTCGTGTCCAAGCTGGAGGAGTCCTCGGACCGTACCCGCCAGCTCAAGTCCAACCTCGACCCGGACAAGATCCAGGTCGACGGCTACAACACCTATCTGCTCGATGTCGACAAGCCCCTCGTGGTGCCGGTCGGGGTCAAGATTCGCTTCATCATCGTCGGCGGCGACGTCATCCACTCCTGGTGGGTGCCGGCGCTTGGCTGGAAGATGGACGCGATCCCGGGCATCGCCAATGCGGCCTGGACCAAGATCAAGGAGCCCGGTGTCTATCGCGGCCAGTGCGCCGAACTGTGCGGCCAGGACCACGGCTTCATGCCGATCGTCGTGAAGGCCGTGCCGAAGGCCGAGTTCGAACAATGGCTGGCGACCCAGGAAGACGAGGCCAAGATCCAGAAGGCCGCGCAGACCGCCCAGAACGCTCCCGCCCCGGTCCCCCAGGGTTAACCGAACAGTCTTTTGCAGGTAGAGGTGCAAGGCCATGGCGCACGCAGCCACCCACGACCACGATCACCACGGAGCCCCGAAGGGCTTCTTCCAGCGATGGGTGATGTCCACGAACCACAAGGACATCGGCACGCTGTACCTGATCTTCTCGCTGACGATGTTCTTCATCGGCGGCGCTTTCGCGATGGTTATCCGCGCGGAGTTGTTCAAGCCGGGCATGCAGCTCGTGCAGCCGTATTTCTTCAATGAAATGACGACGATGCACGCCCTGGTGATGATCTTCGGCGCGATCATGCCGGCCTTCGTCGGCCTGGCGAACTGGATGGTTCCGCTGATGGTCGGCGCGCCGGACATGGCGCTGCCGCGCATGAACAACCTGTCGTTCTGGATTCTGCCGTTCGCCTTCTTCATGCTGCTGTCCACCCTGTTCATGCCGGGCGGCGGCCCCGCCGGCGGCTGGACGATGTACCCGCCGCTGTCGCTGCAGGGCGAGTCGGTGGCTTACGTGATCTTCGCGATCCACCTGATGGGCATCAGCTCGATCATGGGCGCGATCAACATCATCGCGACCATCCTCAACATGCGCGCGCCGGGCATGGACCTGCTGAAAATGCCGGTCTTCGTCTGGAGCTGGCTGATCACGGCGTTCCTGCTGATCGCGGTGATGCCGGTGCTTGCCGGCGCAGTCACCATGTTGCTGACCGACAAGTACTTCCACACCAACTTCTTCAACGCCGCCGGCGGCGGTGACCCGGTCCTGTTCCAGCACATCTTCTGGTTCTTCGGGCACCCCGAGGTCTACATCATGATCCTGCCGGCCTTCGGGATCATCTCGGAAATCATCCCGACCTTCGCCCGCAAGCCGATCTTCGGCTACCGCGCGATGGTGTTCGCGATCGCTTCCATCGCCTTCCTGTCGTTCATCGTCTGGGCGCACCACATGTTTGCCGTGGGCCTGCCGATGGGCGCGGAGATCTTCTTCATGTACGCGACGATGCTGATCGCGGTGCCCACGGGCGTGAAGGTCTTCAACTGGGTGTCGACCATGTGGGGCGGCTCGATGACCTTCGAGACCCCGATGCTGTTCTCGATCGCCTTCGTGATCCTGTTCACCATCGGCGGCTTCTCCGGCCTGATGCTGGCCCTGGCGCCGGCCGACTTCCAGTACCACGACACCTACTTCGTGGTCGCGCACTTCCACTACGTGCTGGTAACCGGCGCCGCGTTCTCGATCATGGCCGCCGCGTATTACTGGATCCCGAAGTGGTCGGGCCACATGTACAGCGAAACCTGGGGCAAGATCCACTTCTGGTCCAGCGTGATCTCGGTCAACGTGCTGTTCTTCCCGCAGCACTTCCTCGGATTGGCGGGCATGCCCCGACGCATCCCGGATTACAACGTCGCCTTTGCCAACTTCAACATGATCAGCTCCATCGGCGGCTTCTGGTTCGGCGCCTCGCAGCTGATCTTCCTCGGCGTGATCATCCACTGCGTCTTCTTCTCGAAGAAGAAAGCGGCGGACCGCTCGTGGGAAGGCGCCAAGGGCCTGGAGTGGACCGTGCCGTCGCCGGCACCGTTCCACACCTTCGACGTGCCGCCGGTCATCCACGACGACGAGCTCGCCCACGGCAACACGGACCACTGATCGATGCAGGACATGACGGACATCGAGATGACGGCGCGCCGCAAGCGCGCCCGCGTTACCGCACTCATCGCGGGCGGCTTCGCGGTGGCGGTGTTCCTACTCTCGATCGTGCAGATGCTGAAGGTCTGAGCGGCTAAACCAAGCGACATCCACGGGAAACCACCATGGGTCACCAGCAACAAGACGTCTATTACGTACCGAGCAAGAGCTACTGGCCCATCGTGGCGGCGGTCTCCATGTTCGTCACCGTGTACGGTGCCGCGCATTGGCTGAACTCGCAGCCCGGCGACAGCAGCGCCTTCGGCAAGCCGATGTTCTGGGTCGGCTTCGCCATGATCCTGGGCATGTTCTTCGGCTGGTTCCGTTCGGTCATCCGCGAATCGATGGCGGGAAGCTACAACGGCCAGGTGGATCGCTCGTTCCGCATGGGCATGATGTGGTTCATCTTCTCCGAAGTGATGTTCTTCGGTGCTTTCTTCGGTGCGCTGTTCTACGCCCGCATCTTCTCTGTGCCCTGGTTGGGCGGTGAAGGCCATGGTGTCCTTACCCACCAGTTCGTCTGGCAGGGTTACGAGGCTTCGTGGGGCGCGAACGGTGGCGGTGGTCCGCAGAAGATCGGCGGCTCGTTCCAGACCATCGCGGCCTGGGGCCTGCCTTTGCTCAATACGCTGATCCTGCTGTCGTCCGGCGTGACCATCACCATCGCGCACCATGCGCTGAAGGCTGGTCACCGCAAGGCGCTGCTGATCGGTCTCGGTGCGACGGTGCTGCTCGGTTGCGGCTTCCTGTGGTTCCAGGCCCACGAGTACGCCGAAGCATACGAGCACTTCAACCTCACGCTGGGCAGCGGCGTCTACGGCGCCACGTTCTTCATGCTCACCGGCTTCCACGGCCTGCACGTGACGCTGGGCACGATCATGCTGGCGATCATCTGGATCCGCTGCGCCAAGGGCCATTTCACCAAGGACGACCACTTCGGTTTTGAAGCCGTCGCCTGGTACTGGCATTTCGTCGACGTGGTGTGGCTGGCGCTGTTCCTGTTTGTTTACGTGCTTTGACCTGACGTAAGCGACAGCCGTGTGAATCGAAAAACCCGCCGTGAGGCGGGTTTTTTTTTGGCTGAAGCTCTTTTTGGGAGCCGCCGCCTTCCCGCCGTGTTGAGCCGCGCCCACTGACCTTGCGCCTTGCGGGTCCGGATCCTTCCAGACGCGCAATTCGCGCGATCTGAGGAGGGATCATGGAACACACCATCCTGAGGGGTACGCCATTGACGCATGTGCGTCATTGGCGTACCTTCGTCGCGTGATCTTCGTCGGCAAAAGTGCCGGGGCGCGGGTGATTTACTACCACTTCGTTCCCCGCTCTCACATGGCGATGTTGCTGATATTCGCAAAGCGCGAGCGGGAAGACCTTTTCAGCAGAGCATCGGAAGGCACTCCGAAAGATCATCGAGACCTGGAAGCGACACTATGAGCAAGTTTTTTGAAGACCTGATGGAGAGCGTCCAGGAAATGGACGAGATCCTTCGCGGCGAACGGCAGGCATCCCGTGTGTTCTGGGTCGACCCGGCAGCTATCAAGGAGCTCAGGGAAACGACCGGCCTTTCGCAATCGAAGTTCGCTCTTCTTCTTGATGTCGACGTGGGCACGCTGCGAAACTGGGAGCAGGGCAGGCGGGCGCCGACGGGTCCGGCTCGGGCGCTTCTGCGTGCCATTCGTAAAGACCCCAAGCACGTGCTTGCTGCCCTGGCCTGACTTACCCGTGGGCAAGTGAGCCTATTCGCTCGTCGAGCGAGCCACCGATTCGTCGCTGCGTTCACGTGTCAGCTGCCAGATACCGACGACAACAAGAATTCCGTCCATGCCGGCGATCCACACGCCGAAGATGACGCGCTGATACATCGCAGGCGCGAGGCCCGCGTATCCGATGAGGAACAAGGCCATGAACAGGACGCAGGCGTAGGGTCGACGGCCGCGGGTAAGGAAGGCGCCGGCGGCCATCGCGGCAGTAGCACCCCAACCGACGAGCAGGGCTGGCGATGCGTCGTGAAAGCTTTTCAGGGCAGCCGCGAAGCGGCTTGGAAAGATGCCGAACAGGCCTTCAAGGCCGGTCATGACGACGGTGACGGCCAGCCAGCCGACAGGAATCAGCGCGAGAAAAAGCGCGGTTGGTAATGGTTTGCGTGGTACTGACATCATCCCTGTTTCCCCCTTATCGCTACCCCACGGCACCAAATGCCGCACCGCGCCTTGGCCCCCCGGCCGGGCGCGTTAGAATTGGCCGACCCCATGGGGGTGCAGCCAGCCCATGAAGATGCCCAGCGCGACCATGGCGATGAGCAGCAACGACAGACCAATGCGACGGGTGAGCGCCCACACCGTGCGCTTGCTCTGGCCTTTGTCGGTCATCATGAAGAACAGGGCCTGGCCAAGGTTGAAAAGCACAACCAACAGCAGGATCACCAGCGCGTACTTATAGATGGTTTCCACGTGACCCTTCCGCCTGATATCGACAATCCGAGTATAGCGGTGGCCACGGGGCGTCTGGCATGACCTTCTTGCGTCGTCCGACGTGGTTCGCTGTCGCACTTACCGTGGTGGGCGTGCTGGCCTTCGTGCGCCTGGGTGTCTGGCAGCTGGATCGCGCCGACGAGAAGGACGAGCTGCTGCGGCGCTACGCCGCATCCGCCGCCGCGGCCGTGGAGGACTTCGGCATGATTGCCGACGCACCTCCGGTGGATCGCTACCCTCGTGTGGCGTTGCATGGCCAGTTCGTGCCTGGCCACACCTACATCCTCGACGACCAGACCCATGCGGGCCAGGTCGGCATCCATGTTTACGTGCCGTTCTCGCCGCACGGACACGTGCCGTACGTGCTGGTGGACCTCGGATTCCTGGCCAAGGAGGCCGGCGCCAACCCGCGACTGCCGCCGTTGCCCAAGGGCGAAACGACGATTCGCGGGCTGTACGTGCCGTCGCCCGGTGTCGGTGTTCGCCTGGGCGGCGATCGCCTGCCGGAACAGCACGGTGCGGAAAAATCGATGGTGTATGTCGACATAAAGGAGATCGGCGCCGACGTCGGCCGCGCGCTGTATCCTCGCGTGTTGCTGCTCGATGCCGATCCGGCCAGCATCTATACGCGCGACTGGACGCCTGGCTTCATGCCGCCGGCGCGGCATCGCGCCTATGCATTCCAGTGGTTCACCTTCGCGCTCGCCGCGGTGGTGATCTTCGTCCTCCTGCATCGCCAGCGACGCCCGAAGCGGCCCGAGCAACCATGACCGATCCGAACGTCTCCACCAAGAACATCCGTAGCAGCCGCATCAAGCTGATCCTGATCATGCTGGTGTTCCTTGCGCCCATCATCGCTGCGGGGCTGCTTACGCTCAGCGGCTGGCAGCCGGAAGGGAAGGGCAACGGCCGGCCGATCGTGCCTCAGCGCAGCGTCAACGACGTGCGTATCGACGTGGACGGCAAGCCCTGGGTGTGGCGAGACAGTGAGCCACGCCTGACCCTGATCGCCCTGCCGGGTCCCGGCTGCGCCGACCATTGCCTGCAGACCCTGGCGCTGATGCGCAACGCGCGCATCGTGCTCAACGCCAATGCGGATCGCCTGCGCCTGCTCTATCTGGGAACGCCGCCGACCGCGCCGGGTGCCGATGGCGTCATGCCTTCCTGGAAGGTGGGCGGTGATATCGCCGATGCCTTCGGAGAATTTCGTTCGACCGAGCCGGACAGTGTCTCCGCCGTGCTTATCGAGTCCAACGGCACCGCGTTGTCTTACTATCCCGCCGGTTTCGACCCGAGCGGCCTGCGCAAGGACATGCAGAAGGTGATCCGCTGATGCCCCCGCGTACCGTGAAAATCCTGCGCACGCTCGGGCTTCTCGCTGCACTGTTCGCCTTCTGCATCGTAATGTTCGGCGCCTTCGTCCGTCTTTCCAATGCCGGGCTTTCCTGTCCGGATTGGCCGACCTGCTACGGCAAGGCCTCGTGGCCCGGCCACGCGCAGGACATCGCGCAGGCGAACGAAGCGTTCCCGGATCGCCCCTACGAAACGCACAAGGCCTGGCGAGAGCAGGTCCATCGTTTCCTCGCCGGTGGCCTGGGCTTCATGGTGCTGGCCATCGCGCTGATCTCGGCCTGGCGCCGACGCGTGGCGGTGGTCGCGGTACTGCTCGCCGCCGCGTTCGCGGTGGTGGGCGTCGTGATGTACATGCGCGGCGAGCATGTCGTCTCCTCGTTCCTTTCCGCTTTCGCGATTGCCTTGCCGCTGATCGCCGCGGCAACGCTCGACCGACCGGGTGCGTGGAAGATCGGCATCGCGGCGCTGGCGGTGATCATCTTCCAGGCCATGCTCGGCATGTGGACGGTGACCCTGTTGCTGAAGCCGATCGTGGTGATGGGCCATCTGCTCGGGGGCCTTGCTACGTTCGCCCTGCTAGCGTGGGCTGCACTGCGCTGGTGGCGCGTAGGAACGCCGGACGACCGCTTCGCCGCACTGCGTGCGCCCATCGCGATCGGCATCGTCGTGCTGGTCTGCCAGATCGCCCTGGGCGGATGGACGAGCTCGAACTACGCGGCGCTCGCCTGCGGCACGGATTTTCCGAAGTGCCTCGGTCAGTGGTGGCCGCAGACCGATTTTCCACAGGCCTTCGTACTCTGGCGTGGCATCGGCGTGAATTATGAAGGCGGCGTGCTCGATATGGCGGCACGCAGTTCAATCCAGCTCGCGCATCGCATCGGTGCGCTGGTGACGTTCTGTTACCTGGCGTGGCTCTCGCACAAGCTGGCGCGCGCCGGTCTGCGCAGGATCGGTATCGCGGTCGGCGTGGTTCTGATCGCGCAAGTCCTTCTTGGTGTCGGCAATGTCCACCTCGGACTGCCGCTGCCCGTGGCGACGGCGCACAATGGCGTGGCGGCCCTGCTTCTCTTCACCCTGCTCGCGGCCCTGGCCAGCACGCAGCGCCTGCCTGCGACGACGGAGTCCCTGTGAGCAAGATCGCCCAATACTACGAACTGACCAAGCCGCGCGTCGTCGCGCTGCTGGTTTTCTGTGCGGTTATCGGCATGTTCCTCGCCGTCGATGCCTCCGGCCAGCGCGTGTTGCCGACCTGGCATGCGGCGGTCTTCGGTACGCTCGGCATCTGGCTGGCGTCGGCGTCCGCGGCGGCATTCAACCACCTCATCGACCAGCGCATCGACAAGCTGATGGCGCGCACCTCGCACCGTCCCCTTGCCACGGGTCAACTCACGCCGATGCAGGTGTTCATCTTCGCGATGTCGCTCGGCATCGTGTCGATGCTGGTGCTCGTGTTCCTGGTGAACATGCTCACCGCCGTGCTGACCTTCTTCTCGCTGATCGGCTACGCGGTGATCTACACGGCGTACCTCAAGCGTGCGACACCGCAGAACATCGTGATCGGTGGTCTCGCTGGTGCGGCGCCGCCCATGCTCGGCTGGACGGCGGTGACCGCTTCGCTGCATCCGTATGCGCTGCAGCTGTTGCTCATCATTTTCGTCTGGACGCCGCCGCACTTCTGGGCCCTGGCGATCTTCCGCGTCGATGACTACTCGCGTGCGCAGGTGCCGATGCTGCCGGTGACCCATGGCGTGGTCTACACGCGCTGGCACATCCTGTTTTATACGATCCTGCTTTGCGTGGTGACGTTGCTGCCTTTCTTCACCGGCATGAGCGGGCTCATTTACCTGTTCGGCGCGGTGATCCTCGGCGCGGGCTTCCTCTGGTACGCCATCCGCATGCTCAACCCGCCGGACGAGCTGTTTGCGATGAAAATGTTCAACTATTCCATCGTGTACCTGATGGTCTTGTTTGCCTTCCTGCTGGCGGACCACTGGCTGGTGGATCCGATGGTGCAGCCGGCGTTTAGGCTGGAGCCGGTGGTCTGACTTCAATGCCCGTGTAGGAGCCGATTCATCGGCGATCCTACAGCGCGCTGCGCAACCACTCGGCCACAGCCCCCGGATGCTCCAGGTGCAAATGATGCCCCCCGTCCATCCGCGTGACGGTGATGTCATCCACGCAATCGATCCGTACCTGCAACGCCTCCGGTTCCAGATACGGCGGATGCGGTCGCGCCAGTAACAGCGACGTCGGCGCCGCAAGGCCGAGCAACAGCGACATCACCTGCGTCTCGGCGAGGCGGATGGCCGTCGGCTTCGACAGGCGCGGATCGCTGCGCCAGCTGTAGCCACCCTCTACCTCCCGTAATCCGCGTTCGACGATATGCCGGGCCAGCGAGCTGTCCAGCCCACTGGCCAGCGCCCGCGCCCGGGCTGCATCGTCGATAGACGGGAATACGCGCAGCGGACGGCTGCCCTCGTCCTTGATGGCCAATGCGTCGCGAAAGCGCTCGAGCGTGCGGGATCCGTCGTCACCGAGAGGGCCAAGGCCTTCGATCAGCGCCAGGGCGCGAATGCGCTCCGGCGCGGCGATCGCGACCATGGTCGCCACGCCCGCACCGAGCGAATGGCCGAGCAGATGAAACCGGGGCAGGGCGAGCGAATCGACCGCTGCCAGCACCGCCCGGGTGTAGTCGACGTGCTGATAAATCGTGCCTTCCGGCAGATGGTCGGAATGACCGTGGCCTGGCAGGTCCAGGGCGATGACATGGAAGCGCTCAGCCAACAACGGCGCCAGCAGGGCAAAGCTCGCGGCGTTATCAAGCCACCCATGGAGGAGCACGAGCGGCGGCGCATCCGGCTCACCCCAGGTCAGCCCGGAAAGCTCCAGCCCGGAGATGGAAGTCCGCAACTCACGCATCGTCGCGGACCTGTCGAGCGCGATCTCGGCTGGCGGCAAGCCGGCGCGCCGCCTCGGCAGCGTCGTAGTCCGCAGCGAACTCGGGCCAGCCCTGCGCATGCCTCAGCACCAGGTCGGCGATCGTCCCGACATGGGCGGGCGTCGCATTGAGGCAGGGAATGTAGTTCAGTGTTTCGCCGCCGGCCTCTTTGAAGAAGTCGGCGTTCTGCATGGCGATTTCCTCGAGCGTCTCCAGGCAATCCACCGCGAAACCGGGGCTGATGACGTCGATCCGCTTGATGCCATTGGCGCCAAAGACTTTGACCGTCTCATCCGTGTAGGGGTGCAGCCAGCGCTCACGACCCACGCGCGACTGGAAGCTGAGCGGTGCCTCGACCTCGGACAGTCCCAGGGCTTCGCGCAGCAGGCGCGCCGTGGCGTGACACTGGCAGAAATACGGATCACCGTTACGCACGTAGCGTTCGGGAATGCCGTGGAAGCTCATGAGTAATTTCTCGCCGCGACCGTGTCGATCCCAGTGGGCCCGCACGCTATCGGCCAGCGCGGCGATATAGCCCGGCTCCGCATGGTAGTCGTTGATCTGGCGCAGCTCCGGCGGCCAGCGGAGGCCTTTCACCGCATCCGCCACCGCGTCGAAGACACTCCCGGTCGAGGTGGCCGAGTACTGGGGGTAAAGCGGCAGCACGAGCAGTCGCCTGACGCCTTCGCGCTGCAACTGCGCAATGGTTTCCGCCACGGCGGGCTTGCCGTAGCGCATGGCGAGCGCCACGCGGATCGGGCCGGGCCGACGACGACCCAGTTCGGCCTGCAAGGCGGCGGCGAGCGCTTCGCTACCTACCCTTAGCGGCGAACCCTGCTCCGTCCAGATCCGCGCATAAGCGTGTGCCGACCGCTTCGGTCGCACGCGCAGAATCACACCGTGCAGGATGGCCAGCCAGAGCAGGCGCGGGTATTCGATGACACGCGGGTCACCGAGGAACTGCGCCAGATAGGGCCGTACAGCAGCGGCGGTAGGCGCTTCAGGTGTACCGAGATTAACCAGCAGCACACCGACCTGGGGCAGGTGGTCATGGGAATACCCGGCAAGGCCGGTATAGTTTGGCGTACCTGGCATCGGCGTCGGGCACTCGCGGGAATTCCCGCAGTCTGCCATAGCGCGGTGTAACGCCGAAGCCGTCATGTGTATGAAAGGAGCCACGCGATGACCCCACGTCTTTCCCGCCTGCTTGTTCTCGGCCTTCTTGCCTTGCTGCCGGTCTCGGCAGTCCAGGCCGCCGACCCGCCGAAGGAGCAGGCAGAGAATGCGGTGCGCGTGCTCAAGGAAATCATGGACGATGCCCCGGACAAGCAGTTGCCGGCCGACCTCCTCAAGAACGCGAGGGCCATTGCCGTCCTCCCCGACATGGTCAAGGGCGGCTTCGTCTTCTCGGGGGCCAAGGGCGAAGGCCTGATCTCGATCAAGAGCCCCGATGGCACCTGGTCCAACCCCAACTTCATCTCCATGGCGGGTGCCGGGGTAGGCTTCCAGATCGGGATCCAGTCGGCCGACGTGATCCTGGTCTTCCGTACCGATCGGGGCGTGCAGGGCATCATCGACGGTAAGTTCACCCTGGGCGCCAACGCCTCCGCCGCCGCCGGCCCGGTGGGCCGCTCAGCCACGGCGGCCACCGATGGCCAGCTCAAGGCCGAGATCTACACCTATTCGCGCGCGCGCGGCCTGTTCGCCGGCGTGGCCCTCGATGGCACCCACTTCAGCATCGATGACGACACCAACAAGGAGGTCTACGGCCCGGGTATCACCCCCCGCCGCATCTTCGAGACAGGCGGTATCACCAACGCTCCAGCCTATGTCGTCAATTTCCGTGACACGCTGGAGGAGTACACTAACCGCTGAATCTGAACCATCCGGCGTCACGCAAGGGCGCTGGTCCGTCCCATCGGTGCCCTGGCGGGCGCCTGCGAGGTTTTCATGAGCATTACCCATATCGTCCTCTTGCTTCTCGTCGTCGTGCTGATCTTCGGCACGAAGAAGCTGCGCAACATCGGCTCGGACCTGGGCGGTGCCATGCGCGACTTCAAGAAGGGCATGGATGGCGACGAAGAGGCCAAGGCGGCCCGCGAGCGTGAAGACAAGCTGCGCGCGGATCCCCCGGTAACGGGTCAGGTCCCGCCGACCCACACCGAATCCACCGAGCCGCGCGACCGCGCTCCGTGATCCCGGCGGCGCCATGATCGAGATCAGCTTCGGTAAATTGCTGCTGCTCGCGGTAGTGGCGCTCATCGTCCTCGGCCCCGAGAAGCTTCCGCACGCCGCGCGTACCGCGGGCTTGCTCCTGCGGCGCATGCGCAACGGCTGGGATAACGTCAAGGCCGAGGTCGAACGCGAAATCCAGGCTGAGGAAATCAAGCGCACGCTGCGCGAGACGGCCGAAAGCGCCCGTTCCGCGCATGACAGCATGCGCGACGAGATCCGCGGCGCCGGCAAGGACATCCGCGACACCGGTGACCGCGTCCGCGACACCTTTACCGAAACGCAGACAGCGCGTATCGAAGGCCGCGAGGCCGACCCGGCGCGCGACATGCTGCCACTGGCCCACGGTGTGACGACGCCACCTGCGCCGACTACGGATGAACCGCATGACCGCAGCTGACCCCGGTCCGTCCGCCGACGACGCGATCGAAGAGGGCCTGTTTTCCCACCTGATCGAACTGCGCTCCCGACTTCTTCGCGCCGTCGTCGTCCTGCTGCTGGTGCTGCTGGCCCTCGTGCCGGTGGCCAACCATCTCTACGCCGAACTGGCCAGGCCGCTGGTCGAGCGCATGCCCCAGGGCGCGCACCTGATCGCGACCGAAGTGGCCAGCCCGTTCGTGACGCCGCTGAAGCTCGCCTTCTTCGTGGCGCTGTTCATCAGCATGCCGATGATCCTGTACCAGCTGTGGGCCTTCGTCAGTCCCGGTCTGTACAAGCATGAGAAGCGTCTGGCGCGGCCGCTGCTGGTGGCGTCGCTGGTGCTGTTCTACACCGGCTGCGCGTTCGCCTACTTCGTGGTCATGCCGGCGGCCTTCAAGTTCCTCAACGCCGTCACCCCCGAAGGCGTGGAGATGATGACGGACATCACGCATTACCTCGACTTCGTGATGCTGATGTTCTTCGCCTTCGGACTCTGCTTCGAAGTGCCGGTGGCCGTGGTCATCCTGGCGGCGATCGGCGTCGTCGACGCCCAGAAGCTCAGCAAGGGCCGGGGCTACGCCATCGTCGGCGCCTTCGCCATCTCCGCCTTCATCACTCCACCGGATTTGTTGTCCATGGTGATGCTGGCCGTGCCTATGTGCCTGCTGTACGAAGTGGGCCTGCTGTCGGTGCGCTTCCTGCTGAAACCACCCGAAGGGGAGTAACTCATGGGTGTGTCGAATTAATCATCAGGAAATGCTGCGTCACTTCGCATAGGTTTCGAAGCTACACATGACGTCAGGTTCGTCCTTCTCGGGATTAATCAGAACGCCGCGGGCTTTCCTGCAGATTTCCTCTATCCCTTGACGGTCGGCCTTCGTGTATTCGGCGTCCTCGTCTTCGGTGTGGATGATCAGCTTCCAGTTCAGCGGCAAACAGTAGTCGGGGTCCGGGGAGATTCTCGACGAACTTGTGCCTCCATCCCAGCGACGCAGAGCTTTGTTCGCTTTATCGGCGGTGTCTTTGCACGCCTGGACTGGCGTCTTGGTCGGATTGGCTGGCTTTTTTAGATGACATGTGGCGATGATCGTCTGATTGGGGTGTGATCCTGTTCTTTCAGATAGCGTTCCGCCTGTTTCGGTGCACAGGTTTGTCAGCTGATCCTTCACTTCCTCGTAGTCAGAGACTTCAGCAAAGCTTGCCCTCCAACTCGGTGCGGAGCAGTCTGCCGGATTGTAGTGGTCGCTCCCCACGTCCTCGTCCGCGCTCGCATCGGTCGTCTCGATTCCTTTCCCGCTCAAATATTCCTTCGCCGCATCCTTGGATGTCTGGCAAACCTGGATGGGTGTCTTAGCGGCCTCGGCTCTTCCCGAAGGGATAGCAGCTATGCACACGATAGCGATCCATGCACCCAGACAAGAGGGGGTTGAAAACCGATAGATGGGGTGGCGGGTATCCATGCCATGTTCTCCTTGAGTTATACGGTGCCCTCGGCCGCATCCGTAACAACTTCAGGGAGCGGCCGATGGCCTCACGCTGGACCGGTCATCGCCTGATGCCAATCCCGACGAGTAGCGACTGCACCACCTTTCCCGTCTGTCCTACTTCCTGGAGAACCAATTGCCCCGTGTAGGACTTCCCCTGAGGAAGATCGGGATTGTCCGAGGCGAGGTATTCAATGGATAGAACACTTTCGCCTGAGTTGTCGGCTGCTCCACCTTTGGCAATGGCGGAATGGTTTATGCCGAAGGCCGCTTCGCCTGCCCAGGTCAGTGTTCCTCTGAGCTTGAGGGAGTATTTGCGGCCATTGTCGTCGACGACCGTCGTGCTGAGCAGGGTAGGCGCTGGAGGGGAGGCGGCTAACGATGTCGGACCTTCATCGTCGGAGATCGCGAGGTAACCCGGACGGGAGCCGATTCCTGGTGTGGCTGGCGATATGTGGAGAACGGGCTTCTTCCCATCTACAAATTGAGCCGTAATCCGCGGAATGTCGAGCGAAAGCGTTGGGAACTCCACGGCAGACGCTTCATCGTCGCCGCCATGCAGGGCAACTTTGAGCACGATCCGCAATTCGGTCTTGGTGCCGAGTCCGTTGAGGTAGACGTAAGGAAGCGTAACGCTCAGTCCCGCACTGACTTCATCCTTCGTGACGGTTCTTGGCGAAGGAAACAGGTCCAGGTCATTTTTGGAACCATTCTGCTTCGTTCCCTGGCAGCGTAACCAGATGCGCTGACCTTCCTGGATAGTGGGCCACGCCGCTACGGTAAGTTTGCCGCCGTTCGTTATGTCCCGGCAGTCGAGCGCATTGCGCGCGAGGACCTCGGCAAGCACCGGGCGAGGAAGGTTCGCGATGTTTGCGGTGCTGCCAGACGGTGGTGGCTTTGGGTCGGCAACGGGAGCGGGCTTCGGTGCCACAGCCGGTTTTGGGGTTGGAACCGGCGAGGGTACGGGTTTCGGAGCAGGCTCAGGGTTAGATGCCGGAGGCGGCTTTGGAGCAGGAGCCAGCGGAGTGGTTGGAGCCGCGTACGTGAAGTTCACCTCGAGCCGAATGGACTCCCGCACCCTCGCTCGCATCCCCGGCACGGCCCAGCTCATGAGCTGGACCGTGGTAAGTCCCCGGTACGTACCGAACGGCAGGTTCGGGTTGTGTTCGGGCCTGACGACGGCGAGCAGTCTTGTGGAATTCAGATGGTCCCGGCCCTTCGCCTCCGAGGGGTTGTCCCACCCTGTATTGATGGCGTGGACGTCTTCCGTGAAAACCCGGCGAGATAGCCGGCATCGGACGATCCGTTTCTCTTCGTTTGTGTCCACCAGCCGGACATTCAGGAACTTCGCGGTGCCATCCAACGAGAGCGACGTGGGCCCTTCCTCGGCGGACGTCGCGACGTAGCCGTAGTCGCATGGCAACGAAGGATCGGGAAGGGATTCCAGTTCGGAAACCTCATCCATCTGCACGCGCAACGTGGAGCACTTCGGGATATCGAGCGTGAGTTCCGGAAACATCGTCGCCGTGCTCGATGCGCCGCTTCCGTCGAGTGACGCCTTGAATACGACCCTTACCTGCGCGTAGTCACCGAGCTCTTCCAGATAAGCATGTGGGATGGTTGCCTCGATGCCTTGCAAGACCTCGTCAAGAGTGACGGGTTTGCTGGACCCTCGCAGCGAGCGGGGCACGGAGGTGCCATCCGCTCTTGTTCCCAAACACTGTAGCCAGATCCGCTGGCCGTTACGAATAGAGGGCCAGGGCGCGATCGTAAGGGCCGCACCGTTGGGAACGTCGCGTCGATCAATGGCGTTCAGGCCCCGAGCGTCCAGCGCACGCGGGGTCGGGTAGACGGTGGCGTCGACAGGAACGTCGGTTGCAAGGTCTTCTTTAACGGTCTGAGCGGGGGGCGACACGTCCCCTGTGGTCTTGCCAGGTAGTGACGCGAGCAAGTCGTCCACTTTCTCCTTGAACTCGATACCACCCCAGGCGGCGGAGTAGTCGAGGCGAATCTCTATATCGGCGATCTGGCCGCGGATGCTCGCGTCGTCAAGAAGATCGAGCTTCCAGGACGAGACGGCGCCGGCACCCTCGAACATGCCATAGCGTCCATCCGCGAATTCGTTGCGCAGCGCGATGGTTTCCAGTGGATCGGCGCCCGGTCGGGGCGACGCGTGCGAGAGCACGATCTGCTGGTCGCCACGCAGGTCGCGCAGGACCGCTTCCGCACTACCCTTGGTCGGGTCGTAGAGCGACTCCACGCCCATGGGATCGGGTCGATACAGGAGCGCGCTGGACGTTTGCGTGAGTACGGCGCGGATCTCCGTATCGGCGTTCAGCTTCGGAGTGGGCACCTTTGGGCTTCCCTCCGTCGGCACCAGGACGACCGCGAGATACCGTATCTGGCGAAGGTAGTGACCGGGAAAGTCCTTGTCGAAGAGCTCTTCAGTCAAATGGAAGGATAGCTTTCCATCTGACAGGGCAGTTTTCCATGCCGCCTCTCCCAGCTCCTTCTTGAGCGAAATCGTCTTGTGAATGCTCAGGCGCCGCACATGGCGCCGCAGGAAGGCGCCCTGCATGATGTGAAGATCGTTCTGCAAGGCCTCGCCCGCGAACATGCCGCGTCGTGCCCCATCCCATGCATCGAGCCGCACGTGCTGGCTATCGAAGTCGCCGGTTTCATAACGATAGCTTGCCTCGGCGTCCAGGCAGAGGGCGAAAGCGGACTGGTAGGCCGAGGCGAACAGCTCGCCGAGGCGGCCCAGCATCCACGTGTACGTGGATGCGGTGGCGAACCCGGTGGTCTGCACCTCGTATTCGCTGCGTAACGTGTTGCGGCGCATGATCGCTTCGTTAAGTTCGATCGTTGCCGACTCGGCACGCGACGTCTGCTCCTCCATCTGCGAGGCAAGGATGGTGAGATCGTGCTCGGCCTGGGCCTTGTCGTGCGTCCACTCCTCGTTACGGCGCTCGTAGGCGGCTTCAACCCGGAGATCTTCGGCAAGCAGGCGGCTGGCTTCGGAAGTGGCGCCTAGCGCATCGCTGATCGCCTGGGGTACTCCCGCGGGGTCGGCGTTACCGACGGCCATACCGAGGATCCTCGGGATCGTTTTCAGTCCACCTTGTGCGCCGATGGGTACCAGGCGCGCGAGCTGCAAAGCTATACCAAAAGCGGCTGTCGTCGTGCCGGCGACCTCGATCGCGCTACGAGGGAACGCAAGCTGCCCCGTCAGATACTTAATCCGCGTCTGTGTGGCCTGTTGGCTCAACTGCAGCGTATTGCGTTCGCGCCTGGCGGTTTCGACCGCTCTGCGCTTGAGAGAGATATCGAAGTCGGCCAGGGCCACCAGGTTCTTCAGCTGTTCGACTTCCAGCGCGTTGTCCGCTTCGTGTTCGTAGATCCGGAACAGATACCGGCCCAGATCGGTCAGGCGTTCCACCGCCGATAGCGCCATGGCCACCACTTCACGAAAACGATAGGCGGGCATGGTGTGGAGCGAAAGCAAGCGCAAGCCACTCGTCGATCCGCGACGACCGCCACTCCAGCTGTCTTCCGCATCTTCGTCGCCGTAACCCAGGTAGGGGATAAGCACGCCGTCGATGGTGCGCCCGTGACGGAGATTCTCGAGGCGGCCCAGTAACAACGCGCGACGTTCCAGTAATACTCGATCGACGGGCTGGACAAACGCGTCACGCGGCACTGAGCCCAGTTTCATCGGTGCCCACGGGCGCGTTTCAGCGGGTTCCTGGAGCGTCCCGATGAGCTGCAGCGCTTTTTGGTAGCAAAGGTTCGCGTCACGCAGGGTGTCGGGGCTCAGTCGCCGGAACTGTTCGTCGCCTTCTTTGCGCCACAGGTCGACCAGGAACGCGTGGATGGCTTTACGGAAGTAGATGGCGTTCGCGTAGCCCGCCAGCTCCGGTGCGGCACCGGTGTCGCTGGCCCCATCGAGGGGATAAACCAACGGCAGGCAGTTCCAGAAAGGAATCGGCGCCGACGTTTTGGTCGCGCTCCCGCGGTAGGGGTCGAAAAGATAGCGACGGCACCAGTGCCACGCCTCTTCGTAGTGGCCTTTCTCGCGCAGGCTCCAGGCAACCAGCCAGGGCACCTGGAAGAACAGTTCCCAGAAGTACAGTCCGTTGGCGCCGCGGAAGTCCACGAACCCACCACTGCCGCCGGCACGCAGGGCGGGTTCGGGTAGCGTCTGCGCATCGATCGACAGCGCAGCGTCCACCGAGCGCGTCGCACGGGCGACGAGCTGCTTGCCGAACAAGGTGTTCAGACGGATCGGTGGCTGGCGGGACTCGTCCAGATCGAGGTATTGCGCCTGCGCGCGGTTGCGGCGCACACGAGCGGTGGGTACGAGGTCGTCTGCGCTCAGGGTGGCCGCCTCGATGAGGTTGACGAGGGCATACGGCGCGGTGAGACGGGTCCACTCGTCGTAGGCGTCGTCGACGGTCTTCGTCGTCGGATCGTCCGAGGCACTGAGGACCAGACGGAAGGTGTAATCCGTCTCGTCGATATTCACGGGGATGCTTGCGACGATACGCTTCGTCCCACGAGTGTGAGCGTCCAACATCACGGTCTTGATAACCACATCGGTGCTACTACCGCCGACGAGTTTGTCCAGCGTTGTCATGAGTTCGCGGTAGCTGGCCTGTTCGCTTGCGGCAAAACGGACTAGCGCGCTGCGAACCTCGGCAGGTAACGCCGCGCGAGTCGTCTCGGGAAGTGATGCGCCCAACTGATCGACCATAAGACCGATGAAGGCTTTATGCAGCGCTTTCCTGTGGGTTGCATGCGTAGCCTGCAGGAACGGTAACTCGCCAGAGAGCGCGCTTTTGTCGGAGGTGCCAAACTCAATCTCCTCGTCGCGAAGCGCCTGATAGTAGTCGCTGGCTGGGATGCGCCATGTGTCGGTGAGTAGCGGCAGCCAAGCGCCCAGGGCGGCCTGGTTGGTCGTTGCGAGTGCGTGGAGCGTATCCAGCGCTTCCGATGGGACGGTCGGGTAACGCTTTTTGAGGCTCTCCAGGTCGACCGAATCGGACGCAGATGTCGCGGGCGATTGCGCGTTGCCGACGCGGATGAGTTCGGCTTTCACCGAAATCGGATCGTCCTGCTGTGGGGCGCCACTGAGTGTGCAGGGAATGTCGAGATCGGGTCCCACTGGCGAAGCTCCTGCGTAGGTACCGATATGCAGTGTCGACACTCCGCTGCCATCCGCCTCGACGAGGCTGGTTACTAGCGGTAAGGCTCTACTCTCCAATAAATCGAGAAGTGTCGTTCTTATCTCCAGTGACTTGGCCTCAACATCGAGTCCCGGGATTATTTCCTCGATGTAGCCGATCGCGGTAGCCTCCCGATCTTTGGCGAGTTTGCCGAACGTCGATTCATGGATGATCTTTATATCGATGCTATCGAAATGGATCTTCGTGCTGTCCCACGAGTCAGGGGCGATATGCGATTTCAGTGCATACTCGGCAACTACACCGAAGTCCTTCTTTACTCTCGGTCCTTGCGCTTCATATTCGACGAACTTTCTCACACGGATGACATAATCGATGGAGATAAGCTCAATGTCATTGATGGTTTCGACCGGTTTCCGCGATCCCTGCTTCGGCAACCACACGTCGTCAAAGATGCCAGTAATCTCGATCTGTTTTCCGTCAGCTGTCAGTGAAGCGCTGAGGCCGGCGCTCTCCGGGCCTTTCATCAAGAGTTTGTCCGCCAGCGCCTTGACCCTCGTGTCGTCTGGCTTGCTTACCTGATCGCCGTTGGTCTTCAATTCGTACTTCGCGCCGATGTAAGGATGCTGCACGACACGCGGATCCCGGAAGAGGCTGTACCAGTTGCGGACGAGTCGCTTCTCCAGCTCGCCGCCCGCCTTCTCGCCGTCCAGATGTTTCTCGTCGATAAGCAGCAGGTCACGCACCGCCAGGTAGTAGTCCTTCTTCGCCGTCCAGTCTTTCGCCTCGTCCGGTATCGTCTGTTTTGTGCTGTCGAAAAGCATCGCGACCAGGTAGGGCTCGGCTTCGCGTTGGCCCTTGCGGTTTTCCATGACGATGAGGCCGGGTCGGAAGCTGCGAGTGAAGAGCTTCCGCTCGGGCATGTCCGCAGCCGACAACGGATCGGTACTCGACGAGGGCGCGGGGTTCGGTCGCGTGCCGTCATCCATGTACCCATCGAGCTTCAGGAGGGTGTTCGATGCACTCCAGTTGTCATTGGTATCCAGGTAGCTGTAGCAGACGCGTAACGCGTAGTACGGACTGACCTTGGTCTCGTTGTCGAAGGAGAGTGCGGTGCTGTCTCGCTCCACCCAGACGATATATTTTCTGCCGTCGACGATGAGTGGCCGAATCGTCTCGATGCTGTCCCGGGAATCGTCTTCGTCGTAGCGAGCGACGGTCAATGCGGTTGTCGCGGCGCGGACGGCTTTCATGTCGGCGGCGGCGATGGCTGCGGCGGCGTCGGCCGCCGCTTGGGCAGCCGCCCTGTCGGTAGCGATGTCGACAGCATTGAGGAGTTCTTTGGCCGTTTTCTTGCTTTCGTTGCTCTTTTCGATTTCGTCTGTCAGCGCCTTTTCGATCGTCCCCAAGGATGGTCTCGGTATCCTGGTTTGTGTCAGTGTCCCGTTGATCGGCAAGTCGATCTTCTTCCAGCCGCTCCAGGCGAGCATGCCGGTTTGATTGTCGTTCGCCTTGACGTTCATCCGACCGGATTGCCAGAAATAGTCGTAAGGCTCGATGTTCCTGCGGCCGATCAGGTTGAGTTCGTCCTCGGCCGGGTTGGTGCCGTCGTGATAGGCGGAAATCACCTGAATGTTGCTGACCTGCTCGAAATCGGCGAGGTATCTCAGCAAGGTGGTGTCGATGTCGGTGGGGCGCGCCTGGCCCTGGGCCAGTTGTGTCTCCAGATCGAAGAAGGCGCTGGTCTTGTGCTCGCGGTTTGCCGGGTGGATGTGGTTTTCCGGGTAGGCCCTGCGTTCCCTGTCTCGTCGCCAGTCGACGTAGCGGGCGCGACGGGCACTCCACTGCTGGCGTTCTTCCTCGGAATCCACCCGCGGGTCCAGGTGCTTTTCGAGGCCGCTGAGTAACCGGTGGATATACAACTGGAGGCTGTCGATGGCTGCGGCCAGTCGTGTCGTTTCGGGTTCGGGACCAACTTCCAGATCGGTCAACAGCCAAGTTGAAAGTTCATTCTTATTGGCGAACTTCCTGCCGTCCGTGTCGCTTGCCCGCCCCAGGAGCCAGGCGATCATGGCATCGCACCACGCCCGGTTGTGCATCCCCACGATGACGTTCCGCTCGGAGGCTTCGCACGTGGCAAGTAGCAAGTGTCCGGCGGCCTCCATGTCGGCGGTAGCACTTTCCGGTTCAAGACGCGCCAGCGCGAGCAAGGCGTCGACGGATATCGTCGTGCGTTCGGCGAGCGCTTGCAGGCGAAGCAACCACGCGATGTGACTGCTGGTGGTCAGGCGGCCTGCCGTTCCATCGGCAAGCCTGCCTGCCACGGCCGTCACGACGGATTTGTCGCTGCGCAGGAGTTCGGCCACGCGCGCTGCGGACTCGCCTTTAATGGTGTCGGGGGCTGTCGCAAGGTAAGCGAGTAGCGCGTCGCGTGCCAATTCGTTCTCGATGCCGGAGCGTGCGGCGACGGCGCTTATCGTCGCGTTCCATTCGGCAAGGCGATGAGCGAGGATCAGGCCGACCTCCTGGATATCCGACTCGCTCAGGTCGAAGCGCTCGCGATGGGTGCGGATCGCATCGATCGTTGGCGCATCGACGGCCAGCAGCGCGACCAGTGGCGCCCGCTGGCGCAGCGTCTTCAGCCACGCCGAGGCGCTTTCGTCGGGCGCGTGCCTGTTCCTGAGGAGTCCCAGCACTGCTGTGGGTGTAGCGCCGGCCCATCGGGCCAGGGAGGCTCGCACGAGTGGGTCATCGACCTCGGGAAGCAAGGACTCGAGGATGGTCTCCAACAGGTTACGCTGGCCTTCGAGCAACTCGGTAAGTCGTTGCTTGACGCGCGCTCGGGTTCGCTCGAACTTCTGCCTGGTGGCTACCCGGCGACCGGCTGTCGTATCCATCGACGGTTTGAGCGCGGTATCGATCATCATGTCCAACGTGTCGCCGTCCAGGTCGAACACGGTTTCCTTGAACACCCCGCCGCTGTCGATCAGTGACGACAGCAGTTCGGTCGGGGAACGTTTGGCGTCCTTTGCAAAGGGCATTTCAAGGAACGTGTCTTGCAGGCGGTCGTCAGTCGCGGCGTGCTTCAGCAGGGGGAGCTCTGGAATGCGGCGGACCAGGTCGGTCGCTCGCGTCCCTTGATCGCCGAGCACGGTGGTGAGCGTCATGGCGTCGAGGCGGTGACGACGAAGCCATTCGGAGAGGTTCATCAGCGTGACGATCGCATCGATGATATCCGGCGCATTCTCTGTATCACCGCGGGCGAGCTTGGCTTCCCCGGCGAGCTGCGCAAACAGGGTGGGCTGCGCCTGCTTGAACAGACGCAGCAGCGCCAGGCCTCTCGTCTCGTCGAGGCCAAGCCAGCGTGGCACCACGACGAGGCGTGGCAGGCGGACACGAATGACAGGCTGCGGACGGGCTCGCGAATGTTCCTCGCCTTGGTTACCCATCCAACCATGGTGGAGAGGGTGTCGATACCGACAGCCATGCCTGCGCAAAGGCGCTGCATCGTCGGATCGCTGCTGGCCTTGCTGAACGGTTTGCCGTCCATGGTGAGCAGTGCGCCGGAACCGGCAAGGTCGCTGCTGCCGGCACCGGGGCGAAACAGCGTGTCGTAGTGGGAAGTGTCGCGTCCGGTGGCATAAGGAGATATCTCATGCAGGACGGCCGCATAGGCATTCAGGTCCACCCGGCGGCTGTCGCGGAGATGACAGTACAAGCCAAGCGCGCGCAAGGCATGGACGTCGATCTGGAAGCCGTCGTCCAGGCGCTGGGCGGCGAAGATGGCCTGGAGCAAACGATCGAGCGCCGCAAAGGGCAGGCCGGTACCGGCATGTAGTCGGAGCATCGCATCGATGCGATGGATGTGCCCCGTGGTGAGGTTTTCGATGCGTGTGGCTTTGCCTGTTTCGCGTCCGGAGACCAGTCTTAGCGCGGGCGACTGGCCGTCATTGACGAAGTGCGCACCGAACGTGCTGCTATCGGGGTCCTCATCGGGTTTGCCCTCCTTGCTGATCGTCACCGAGGTGTGGCTAACGTCGTCCGAAGATCTGGCGACGCCATTGACGGCGAGCAACTGACGCAGGCGTTTGCGGTTGAGGCCAGTCAATGACAGGAACGTTACCGAATCGGCGAGGCCGGCGACCGTGCTGTCCGCCGGCCATCCCATCCGCGTCCACAAGGCACGGTCGCTGGTTGCCTGAGTTGCCTGTAGCGCTCTGAGTTGAGCCGGTGCCAGGCCCGTGCACAGGGTGAGCGCGTTGCGCATCGAGGCGTTGACGATGGTTCGATGGGAGAAGTTGGGGTAGTCCTCATCGGTCTGGCGCAGCAGCTGCCAGGGATGCTGGCGCTTGCTTCGTAGCACCTGAGCCACCAGGGCCCAGGCGCGATCGAAGGGCAGGTTTGCTGGTGATGTCGCGGCGGCCAGCACCACCGCTGCGTTCCCATGGCCGCTGTCGGTGGACTTCACCATGGCTTCGAGGTATTCAACCGCCAGAGCCAGGCGGGGCACGCGCCGGTTCAGTGCCGGCTCGTCCAGAAGTAGGTCGGGTATATCTCGACGTCGGCTTGCCAGAGGGCTCTCGGGCGGCTCGCCGACCTTCGCTTCAAGCCTGCGTGCGGTGACCAGGAGTGAATCCGCGTACGCGAACGGGCCGAAGCGGCTTTCGAATGCTTCGTCCGGACAGAGGTCGATGCCCTGATCGCCGAACAGGCTCGGGTAGTCGGCAGCGAACGTATTGGGTGCCGGCATGGTGGCCAGGGGCGCGGGCTTAGACATGGCGAATCCTTTCGCTTTGTACCAGGTAGGCTTCGCATGACCGACCATGGACGGGTCGGTCATGCGGTTGACGTACGTCCCAGGCTAACCTTGCGTTTTATTCTGGAAGATGTAGTTGGCAGCTTCCCTGATTGTCCCCAGAGTCGTTATCTTGGCAGGCCACGACAGGTCGTAAACCTGCTTGAGCTTGGTCGCAATGTTCTCGAGTGCCTTGCTGTCGCTCGGACAGACATCCAGCTGCATATCGGCTGTGACGACATGGCCGCATTTCTCGTCTTCGTCAATCGCTGAGGCATACTTAAGAATTCTGGCTAGAATTTCTTGTTCGCTATCACCACTCATGGGTGTTGCTCCTTTGAAATGTGGATGACTTCCGTCTCGAGGGGCTCATCGTGGGAGGAGCCCATCTCAAGTTTGTCGTGCGCTCAACATCCGACGCCATACCCCCTTGGTTGTAGGTGCGATTGGGGAAATTGAGCGCTTGCTTCTACTTGTCATCCAGTTGCCGATTCAGCGCCCACGACAGCGCGCAACCTCGATTGCCGGCTTGCCTGAAACCAGTAGATGGGATGTCAGCGGCCCGGATTACTAGGGCAATGTCTTTGTCTTTGCGGGGTCGATGCCCCAGCTTAGAAGCGGTGAGTCCGAGCGTTCTGCGATATAGGTAGCCACGGCGTCGAGGCCTTCGGCAACCAGTTTCTTTGCATCGCTGGGGACTTCGACACCGTACTTGGCACAGATGTCGATAGCGGCCTCACTCGCCTCTGCCGATGAGCACGGCTCGGTGATCTTTGCCCAGTTGTCTTCCGAGACGGTTTTCTTGATGCTCTTCTTTGCGTAGTAAGCATTTGTCAGCTTGACGATGTCAGTCTTGAGAGCAGTATTGGCGGCCATGGCACGTGTCCTTGTGTCAGAAAGGGATGAGAGGCCGTCTGTCCGGCTCCCACTCCATGCTGCTCCGGTGGCGCGCTCATCGGCGATATGCCGTTTGTCGTAGGTGCCTCAGGCAATACTCAGCCTGCGACCTTACTTGCCGACCGCCTGCCGATTCAGCGCCATCCCCTTCAAAACATTCAACGCCTGCGACAACGCGTAATCCTCGATGGCCAGCTTGCCATCATCGTCGGATGCGTTCTTGTCGTCCTTGGCAGCCTTCTCGTTAACGAGATGATTCGGCAGGTCCGCTTCCGAACCAATCAGCTGCGGCGCCGTGTCGCTCTTGTTCACCGCAAGATCGGCAAGCGGAATATCCGGCTTGATTCCTTCGGCCTGGATGGATGTACCGTTGGGCGTGTAGTAACGCGCGGTAGTGATCTTGACGGCGTGATCCTGATCCAGCGGCAGCACGGTCTGCACCACGCCTTTGCCGAAGGTGCGACGGCCCATGATCAGTGCACGATGGTTGTCTTTCAGTGCGCCGGAAACGATCTCCGCTGCGGAAGCCGTGCCGTTGTCGGTGAGGATCACCATCGGTGCGCCCTTGAGCAGGTCGCCAGGGTGCGCGTCGAAGTTGAGGTTCGCGTCCTGCAGGCGACCCTTCGTCGTCACGATGACGCCGGAGTCGAGGAACGCGTCGGCCACCGCGACGGCGGTGGTGAGCAGGCCGCCCGGATTCGAGCGGAGGTCGAGAACGGCGCCTCGGGGTGCGCCGTTCTTCTTGATGAAGTCGGCGAGCTTCTTGTCCATGTCCGTCGCCGTGTCTTCCTGGAACTGGCTCAGGCGAATATAGACGTAGCCCGGATCGAGCTGGCGCACCTTCACGCTGGTGACGGCGATGCGCTCGCGCACCAGCGGCATGTCGATCGGCTTGTCCGACTTCTCATGCAGGATGGTGAGGGTGATCTTGCTGCCGGGGTCGCCGCGAAGCTTCTTGAACGCTTCGTCGATGTTCTGGCTGTCGACGACCATGCCATCGACCTTGAGGATCGTGTCGCCGGGCTTGATGCCGGCGCGAGAGGCGGGCGTGTCGTCGATCGGCGAGACGATCTTCAGGTTGCCGTCCACCTGGAGCACCTCGATGCCGAGGCCGCCGTACTGACCGGTGGTGTCCTCGTCGAGTTCGTCGAGGCCTTCCTTGTCCAGGTACTCGCTGTGCGGGTCCAGATTCTGCAACATGCCGCTGATCGCGGCCTTCATGATGGTCTTGTTGTCGAGCTTCTCGACGTACGCCTGGCGCACGATCTGGTAGACCCGCGTGAAGTTGCGGATGTCGTCCAGGTCGACGGTGTCGTCCGCTTTGGCGGCCACCGCCGCTGCGGATGTCGAGGACGCTGCAGGAGCATCGGGTTGTTTGAGTGGCTTTTGCTGGGCCTGGGCGGCGGGTATCGCCACCACGGTGCCGAGGGCAAGCGCGAGGGCGAAACGAAGGGGGTGCTGGCGCATGCCTGTCTCCGGGGTCAATGCCGTTTACCGAGCCAGCCGCGCGCATCGATGGGTTTGCCACCCTGGCGCAGCTCGAAATAGGCGCCGTTGTCACCGGCGGGCGCCGCGGCCGTACCGACGGTTTCGCCAGCCTCGACCATGTCGCCCACGCCGTGCAGCAGCGTTTCGTTGTTGCCGTACATACTCATGAAGCCGTTGCCGTGGTTCACGATGATCATCATGCCGTAGCCGCGCAGGAAGTTCGCGAAGACGACGCGGCCACGCGCTACGGCCTTCACTTCGCTGCCGCGCGCCGCGACGATGATCACACCGCTACCGTAGGCGTGCACCGGACCGTTGGTCGGCCAGGGCAGGTTGCCGCGAAGGTTGCCCATGGGTGCGGCGGCAGGCGCGCCCTTCGGCGTGGGAGCGGGCTCGGCGGCCTTGGCCGCTTCGTCGATCACCTTCTGCAGCCGGGCGACCAGGGCATTCATGTCCTGCTCGTTCTGCTTGAGCGCGGCGATGCGCTGGGCCTGGTCCTTGAATTTGGAATCCGCCTCGACCACCAGTTTCTGTTGCTCGCTGCGTTGCTTTTCCAGTTCGCCGGTGCGCTTTTCGCGTTCGGCCCGGGTCGCCTCGAGCTTGTCCTGCTCGGCGGTGATGGCGGTTTCGACCTCCTGCAGGCGGGAAAGATCCGCGAGCAGGCCACGGATGCGCTCGACCCGGTTCTCCTGGAAGTAGCGGGAGTAGGCGAGGGCGCGGGAAATGCGGTTGACGTCTTCGTCGCCGAGAAGGAGTTGGAGGTCGGATCCGCGGCCGAGCGTGTACGTGGCCCGGAGCAGGTCGCTCAGCGCGCCCTTCTGCTGGTCGAGGCCGGCCTGCATCCCGGCCCGTTGGTCGTTCAGTTGGGCGAGGTCGCGCTTGCGCGCTTCCAGCTCCGTGTCCGTTTCACGAACGGCCTTGGCTGCGGCCGAGACCTGCTCGGCCTGCCTGGCCAGGGCGGCATTCGCGCTGTCCCGGGCGTTGGCGGTGTCCCGCTGGTCCTTGGTCAGGCCCTCGATCTCCTTGCGCACCCCGTCGAGCTTCTGCCGGGCGTCGTCCTGCTCGGACCGGGTCTTGGCGTCCTGTGCAGCGAAGGCGGGCGGTAAGGGAGCCGTGGCGAGGAGGATGAGGGTCAGGAGGAGGGGGAGGCGAGGGAGTGGGCGCATCGGGCGATTATTACCTATACGGTGGTGGAGCCGCCTGCCGGCGGTTCGCCGATGAATCGGCTCGTACGGGGCAGGGCCCGGTCCGGCCCATTCGTCGGGTTGCTGGCCTCGCCGTGGCTTGGCAGGAGCCGATTCATCGGCGATGGCTGGTATGGCCCTCAACCCGCCCCGTAGCCCGTTTCCACGAAGTGGTCTAGGCACGCGCGACGTAAGAATTCCGTTCGCTTTCCGTTTGGACGTCTGAACGCTTTGACGCAGCGCGACAAATATGACTAAAGTGGGCCGCAAGCCCCTTCGCGTGCACGTGATGGTCGACCGTTCCAGGTCGCGGGGCCACGTGCTCGCCAGATTTCCCAGCACAACCTTATGCCCCAGGAGGCGGATGGTGAAGCAAGGCACTCCGCGCCTCTACGACGAGGCGTTCGAACACGACAGCTGCGGCTTCGGCATCGTTGCGCAGATAGACGGCCATGCCAGTTCGGCACTGGTCGATACCGCCTTTTCGGCACTCGCCAAACTTTCGCATCGCGGCGGTGTGAACGCGGACGGCATCAGCGGCGACGGCTGCGGCGTACTGATTCGCCGGCCTGTCGAATGGCTGCGCGCGCTCGCGCGGGAATCCGGCATCGCGCTGGCTACGCACTTCGCTGCCGGCGTCGTCTTTCTCGATCCCGAAGGCGACGGCAGTGCTGCCGGCATACTCGAGGCCGAACTCGCCTCCGTGAATCTTCACGTGGCCGGCTGGCGCGATGTCGCCGTCGATACGGCGGCCTGCGGACCGCTGGCGGCCTCGTCCATGCCGCGCGTACGGCAGATTTTCGTCGATGCACCGGGCGACCTCACGACGGCGCAGTTCGAAGCTAAGCTATTCCACGCGCGTCGTCGTGCGGAGCTCGCGCTTGCCGGCGACACGCAGTTCTACGTGGTGTCGCTTTCGGGCGAGGTCGTCGGTTACAAGGCCATGGCTGCTCCGGGGCACCTGCGGGATGTCTACCCCGACCTGAAGCACCCGGCGCTCGTTGCCGACGCCGTGGTCTTCCACCAGCGCTTCTCGACCAATACCTCGCCGCAGTGGCGCCTTGCGCAGCCGTTCCGCCTGCTCGCGCATAACGGCGAAATCAACACCATCCGCGCGAATCGTCGCTGGATGCAGGCCCGCACGTCCGTCATGCGTTCTGAGCTGGTCGACCTCTCGGACATCGGTCCGCTGGTGCGGCAGAGCGGCTCGGACTCCGAGAGCCTCGATAACGCACTCGAAGTGCTGCTCATGGGCGGCATGGACCTGCTCACGGCGATGCGCGTGCTCGTGCCGCCGGCGTATTCGGCGCGCGAAGACATCGACGAAGACCTCGCCGCGTTCTATGAGTACTACGCGTTGCACAGCGAGCCATGGGATGGCCCGGCGGGCCTGGTCATGTGCGACGGCCGCTATGCCGCCTGCACGCTCGACCGCAACGGCTTGCGTCCGGCCCGTTGGGCACTCTCCGACGACAACCATCTCATCGTCGCTTCAGAAGCGGGCCTGTGGGATGTCCCGTCGGCTCGCATCGTTGCCAAGGGACGCCTTGCGCCGGGCGAGATGATCGCCGTGGATTTTCGCGAGCACCGACTCCTGCGTGATGCCGACATCGATGCGATCAATCGCCAGCGCGCGCCGTTCCGCGACTGGCTGCGCGATGGTGTCACCTATCTGGAATCCGATCTCATCGATCCCAGTCTCGCCGCCGAGCCGCTGCCTGCCGAGGAGCTGCGTCGCTACCAGAAGCTCTTCGGCCTCTCGCGCGAAGAATGCGAGTCGGTGCTGAAGGTGCTCGCCGAGACCGAAGCGGAAGCCACCGGCTCCATGGGCGACGACACGCCGATGGCCGTGCTGTCGCGACAGATCCGTCCGTTGTTCGATCGTTTCCGCCAGGGCTTCGCGCAGGTGACCAACCCGCCGATCGACCCCCTGCGCGAGCGCCTGGTCATGTCGCTCGTGACCCAGATCGGGCAGGAGCGGAACATTTTCGATCTCGGTCCCGAGAACGCGAAGCAGATCCTGCTCAATTCGCCGATCCTTTCGCAGCGCAAGCTGCGCCAGATCCTCGCGAACGCGGAGTATGCGGACACGCCGCGTTTCGACCTGATGTACGGCGCCGACGAGACGCTGGAACAGGCGCTTCTGCGTATCTGCGACGCCGTCGAAACGGCCGTGCGCGGCGGCGTGAAGATCGTCTTCCTGAGCGACCGCTATCCGCGTCGCGACCTGCTGCCGATCCACTCCCTGCTGGCGACGGGTGCCGTGCATGCGCGTCTGGTCGATCGTGGCCTGCGATGTCAATGCAACATCATGGTCGAGACGGCGACGCCGCGCGACCCTCACCACTTCGCCTGCCTGCTCGGCTTTGGCGCGACGGCGATCTATCCCTGGCTGGCCTATCAGAGCCTGTTCGACATGGGCCGCAGCGGACACATCCGCAACGGCGAAGGCGCGCCGCGCGAGATCGGTCGCAACTACCGTCGCGGCATCCGCAAGGGCCTGCTGAAGATCCTCTCGAAGATGGGTATCTCCACCGTCGCGGGCTACCGCGGTGCGCAGCTTTTCGAGATCGTCGGCCTGTCGCGCGACGTCGTGGATATCTGCTTCCCCGGCACGCCGTCGCGCATCGGTGGTTCGACCTTCGACGATCTCGAGAAAGAGCAGCGCCTTCTCGCCGCCGAAGCCTGGGATGAAGCGCACGCGCTTCGCGCAGGCGGGCTGTTCAAATACGTGCATGGCGGCGAGTTCCACATGTACAACCCGGACGTGATCGCCAGCCTGCAAGTGGCGGTGCGCACGGGTGACTGGGACGACTACGCGAAATACGCGCACTACGTGGATGCGCGTCCGCCCTCGGCGTTGCGCGACTTGCTCGTGCCACGTGAAGGTACACCTGTCCCGCTCGACGAGGTCGAGCCGGTGGAAAGTATCCTCAAGCGCTTCGACTCGGCCGGTATGTCGCTGGGCGCCTTGTCGCCGGAGGCGCATGAAGCGCTCGCCATCGCGATGAATCGTCTCGGTGCGCGCAGCAATTCCGGCGAGGGTGGTGAAGATCCCGCCCGCTACGGCACCGACCGCGCGTCGAAGATCAAGCAGGTTGCCTCGGGTCGCTTCGGGGTGACGCCGACCTACCTGGTCAATGCCGAAGTGCTGCAGATCAAGATCGCCCAGGGCGCCAAGCCAGGCGAGGGCGGTCAGCTGCCCGGCCACAAGGTGGACGCGACCATCGCCCGCCTGCGTTATGCCAAGCCGGGTATCGGCCTGATTTCACCGCCGCCACATCACGACATCTATTCCATCGAAGATCTTGCCCAGCTCATTCACGACCTCAAGGAAGTGAACCCGAAAGCACTCATCTCGGTGAAACTCGTCTCGCACGCGGGTGTGGGTACCGTCGCCGCCGGTGTCGTGAAGGCCGGCGCGGACCTGATCACGGTGTCGGGCCACGACGGTGGCACGGGTGCAAGCCCGCTCACCTCCATCAAATACGCCGGCACGCCGTGGGAACTCGGTCTCGCCGAAACACAACAGACGCTGCGCCTCAACGACCTGCGTGGCCGTGTTCGCCTGCAAACCGATGGCGGGCTCAAGACCGGGCTGGATGTGATCAAGGCCGCCATGCTCGGTGCGGAGAGCTTCGGCTTCGGCACGGGCCCGATGGTGGCGCTGGGCTGCAAGTACCTGCGTATCTGCCATCTCAACAACTGCGCCACCGGCGTGGCGACGCAGCACCCTGTGCTGCGTCAGAAGCACTTCCTCGGCTTGCCGGACATGGTGATGAACTACTTCCGCTTCGTCGCGGAAGACGTGCGTCGCCATCTCGCGCGCCTCGGTGTGCGCACGCTGGAAGAGCTCGTCGGCCAGAGTGGTCGCCTCGAGCAGCGCGATGGCGTGACGGCCGTACAGGACCGCCTCGACCTCTCGCCTCTCATCGCCGAGGACGGCATGGGCGAGAAGGTCGACTTCGCCTGCACGTTCGCACGTAATCCCATGCGCGATCCCGCCACGCTGGCCAGCCGCATCTCGGCCGATACGCGTGCCGTGGTCGCAGATGCGCTCGGCGGAACGTTCCGCTACGACATCGCGAACACGGACCGCGCCATCGGTGCGCGTCTTTCCGGGGACGTTGCGCGTCGCTGGGGCGATGTCGGCATGGTCGAGAAGCCGGTCCACCTGCACCTGACCGGCTCAGCCGGGCAGAGCCTCGGTGCATGGAACGCTTCCGGCGTGCATATCGACCTGACGGGCGAAGCCAACGATGGTGTGGGCAAGGGGATGGCCGGTGGTCGTCTCGTCATCCGGCCACCGGCGGACTCACCGTTCGCCAGCCAGGAAGCGTCGATCATCGGCAATACCTGCCTCTATGGCGCTACCGGCGGCGAGCTGTTTGCCGCCGGGCAGGCCGGTGAACGTTTCGCCGTGCGCAACTCCGGTGCGCTGGCTGTCGTCGAAGGCGCGGGCGATCATTGCTGCGAGTACATGACCGGCGGCGTCGTCGCGGTGCTGGGTCGCACCGGTCTCAACTTCGGCGCCGGCATGACGGGTGGCTTCGCTTACGTGCTCGACACCGAGCGCAACTTCGTCGACTGCTACAACCACGAACTCGTCGACATCGTGCGCATTTCGCACGAAGGCATGGAACATTACATGCAGCACCTGCGCCAGCTCATCGCCCGCCACGCCGAACTCACCGACTCCGCGTGGGGGCGCAAGGTCCTTGGCGATTTCCGCGGCCTGCTGCAGCGCTTCTGGCTGGTGAAACCGAAAGCCGCCAGCCTCGATGCCCTGGCCGAAGAACTCCGGAGTGCCGCATGAGCGCGAAGGACTTCCGTTTCCTCGAGGTACCCCGGCAGACGCCGCGCACCGTGCCCGTGGCGGTACGCGTGCTCGGCTACGGTGAAATCTCCGGCGAGTTCGCGCCATCGGAAGCGGCGGCGCAATCGGAGCGCTGCATCGATTGCGGCAACCCGTATTGCGAGCACGCCTGTCCGGTGCACAACTACATTCCGAACTGGTTGAAGCTGGTCCAGGACGGCCGCCTGTTCGAAGCCGCGACGCTCATGCACGAAACCAACCCGCTGCCCGAGATCTGCGGCCGCGTGTGCCCGCAGGATCGTCTGTGCGAAGGCGCGTGCACACTGGAGCAGGGTGATTTCGGTGCGGTAACGATCGGCAGTGTTGAAAAATGGGTCACTGACGAAGCGATTCGCCAGGGCTGGCGTCCTGATCTTTCGCGCGTCCGCGAAACCGGTCTGCGTGTCGCCATCGTGGGAGCCGGTCCGGCGGGCCTGTCTTGTGCCGACCGTTTGCGCCGTGCGGGTATCGCCGCGGATGTCTACGACAGCCAGCACGAAATTGGTGGCCTGCTCACCTTCGGTATCCCGCCCTTCAAGCTGGACAAATCCGTCGTGCGCACGCGGCGCATGGTGCTCGAGGGCATGGGCGTGCGTTTCCATCTCGGCGTAGAGATCGGCCGGGACATCGCCTTTGACGAATTGCTCGCCGACTACGATGCCGTGTTCATCGGCACGGGTGCCTACACCTATGTCGATGGCCAGCTCGAGGGGCGCGACCTCGGCGGCGTGCACGATGCGCTGCCCTTCCTCATTGCCAATGTCGAACGCCTGCTGCGCGACGAAGAACCTGCACCGGGCTATGACCTTGCCGGGAAACATGTCGTCGTACTCGGCGGCGGCGACACCGGCATGGACTGCAATCGCACGGCGATCCGCCTCGGCGCCGCTTCGGTCACCTGCGTTTATCGTCGCGACGAATCCAGCATGCCCGGCTCGCGGCGCGAAGTGGGTTACAGCCGTGAGGAAGGCGTGCGCTTCCTGTTCCAGCAGCAGCCCATCGCGCTGGTCGGCGAAGGCGGCAAGGTCACCGCGGTTCGCGTGGTCGAGACACAGCTTGTCGACGATGGCGATGGACGCCCGCGTCCACGCAACGTCGAAGGCAGCGAAACCGACCTGCGTGCCGACGTGGTGATCCAGGCCTTCGGCTTCCAGCCGAGCCCGCCTGACTGGTGCGATGCCTTCGGTGTGGATCGCGATCGCAGTGGTCGCATCGTCGCCGGTGGCGAGGGTCGCTTGCCCTTGCAGACCAGCAATCCACGCATCTTTGCCGGTGGCGATAATGTGCGTGGCGCCGACCTCGTGGTGCGCGCCGTCTATGACGGACGTGAAGCGGCCGGATCGATCGCACTGATGCTGGCGAATGCGAAGCTGGCGTTGAAGGTGGCGGTCTGATCGACCGCCCGGAGCCCGGCCGTTTCTGCAAAACCTTGCGGCAGCGGGTAGGGCACAATAGGTCCATGCTCCTCCGGGCCACTCCCCACCCATGTGCCTGATCGCCTTCGCCTGGCATGTCCATCCGCGCTGGCGGCTGGTGCTTGTCGGCAATCGCGACGAGTTCCACGCGCGTCCGACGGAGCCGCTCGCCCCGTGGGTTGAAGCACCCGATGTGATCGCCGGGCGCGATCTCGAAGCCGGTGGCACCTGGGCAGGCGTGGCGCCGCATGGCCGCGTCAGCGTCATCACCAACGTGCGCGACATGACGGCGGACCACAGCGGGCTGTCGCGTGGGCTGTTGGTGGCGGACTACCTCGGCTCCAACGTGCCCGCCCGCGCCCACGCGATCGAACTGATGTCCAGCGCCAAAGGCTACCGCCCCTTCAACCTGCTGACCTTCGACCACGACGATGCCTATTACCTGGGCAATCATCCGAACGCCCGGGCGCAGCGGGTCGAGCCGGGCGTGCACGGCCTGAGTAATGCGGACTTCAACGCCCCCTGGCCGAAGACGCAGGCCCTGGTCGAGCACCTCACGACCTGGGTGGCCAACGACACGGAGACCGATGTCGATGCGCTATTCCAACTGGTTGCCGACCAGGGTGCGTGGCCGGACGATGTCCTCCCCGATACAGGCGTCGGCATCGAACGCGAGCGATTCCTTTCCAGCGCCTTCATCGTCGGTGAGACCTATGGCACCCGCGCCAGCACGGTCATCCTGGTCGATCACGACGATAGCGCGGTGATCGCGGAGCGCCGCTTCGGCCCCCACGGCGTACCGCAGGGCGAGACCCGCTACGACGTCGCCCGCGCCTGACCGAAGCGGTTGTTGGCGTAGAAGCGAGAGTCTTTTGCCTGAAGGGCGATTGATCCACACCCTGCCAGCCCCGACGATGAGTGGGTCAGACATCGTTCCCCCCTCTTTCGGAGCTTTCCCATGAACATCGATCTCAGCAAGCGCAGCGCCATCGTCAGCGGTTCCACCGCCGGTATCGGTCTGGCCATTGCCACGGGTCTCGCGGCCGCCGGCGCCGAAGTGGTCGTCACCGGTCGTACCCAGGCCCGCGTGGACGAAGCCCTCGCCACCATCCGCAAGGACGTACCCAACGCGAAGCTCAAGGGTGTCGCTGCCGATCTGGGCACGGCCGAGGGCGCCGCCACGCTGATCAAAGCCGTGCCGGAGACCGATATCCTGGTCAACAACCTCGGCATCTTCGAGCCCAAGGGCTTCTTCGACATCGACGACGCGGAGTGGACGCGCTTTTTCGAAGTGAACGTGAACTCGGGCGTGCGCCTCTCGCGTCACTACGCCAAGGGCATGGCCGAGCGCGGCTGGGGCCGCGTGCAGTTCATCTCCAGCGAGTCCGCCGTGCAGGTGCCGGCCGAAATGGTCCACTACGGCGTGACCAAGACGGCGCAGCTGGGTGTCTCGCGCGGCCTGGCCGAGGTGATGTCGGGCACCGGCGTGACGGTTAACGCCATCCTTCCCGGTCCGACCCTGTCCGAGGGCGTCAGCGAATTCTTCGGCAAGATTGCCAAGGACCAGGGCAAGTCGCTGGAAGAGGTCGAGCGTGACTTCATCCAGACCCACCGCCCCACGTCGCTGATCAAGCGCCTTCTGAGCGTTGAGGAAGTGGCCAACGTGTCGGTGTACCTGGCCTCGGAGCAGGCGTCAGGCACGACAGGCGCGGCGATCCGCGTCGACGGCGGCGTGACCCGCTCGATTATCTGAACGCGCGCACCGATCGCCAGGGACGGCGATTGACAATAATGGACGTGATACCTAGATTGCCGCGATAGCCGACCTGGGATCGGCGCACAGGATCAAGGAATGTTCAGTGCTATCGCGGCGTTCGTCATCGCCTGCCTCATGCCGTCCTTCGGGCGGTGGTACGCGAAACGCCGGAAGAAGCGTCAGCCAACCGTACCGTAGAACGGCTCTCGTGCAGCCACGTACTTGTCCAGACGCATCGTCACTGTGGTTGGCTTCAAGCGCGGACCGCGGGCGAAAGTAGCAGGCCAGCACGGTGAAGATCATCGCCTCATGCAGCGGCCGGAAGTCCGCGGTGAACGGGCAGTTGATGAATACGCTGGTGAGGTCGCGGTCGATCCCTCGAGCCATGGTGGCTTACTTCCTGTTCGGCATTTTCCGCGACGTATCCGTCGTCGTCGAGGCGGACGATGGGGCCTTTGGCAGTTCACCGCGCATGTTTCAGCAGCTTCCCCGTCGCACTGGACTACGTCAGGCGCGGAGCTCAATGAGGAACATCTTGTCGCGCACCGGTCTTCGCATCCGTCGCGGAATGATCGGCTTAAGAAAGATCAGTCGAGGGCGCCGTCGACGTAGAACCAACGCCCGCCTTCGCGCACGAAACGGCTGGTCTCGCGCATGCGCTCCGCACTGCCACCGCCCATACGTAGCCGCGCCACGAACGCCACGATCGCCGTGTCCGGCGTCGGGTTTTCGTGGCGCTTCACGCTGAGACCCAGCCACGTCGGTTTGGGCGATTGCGTCGCCAGACCGAGTTCGACAGGTCGTGTGCTTTCGTGCCACGTCGCCAGCAGGTAGTCCTCGAGGCCGAGCACGTAGGCGCTATAACGCGACCGCATCAGCGCTTCGGCCGTCGGTGCCGCTTCACCGGCATGCCAGCGGCCGCAACAGTCCGCGAGGCTGGCGCCGGACCCACAGGGACAGGGTGTGGAGAGGGGCATCGGCAGGGCCACTGATTCGGGGACCGGCATCCTAGCAGGCAGCGGCCTTAGTCGATCTTGCCGGACACGATGAGTGGCGTGAGGTCGTAGCCCATCGCTGTGGCCTGTTTCTTCAATGACTCGAAGGTCGCCCGATCCATGCTGGGTTCGCGCGACAGGATCCAAAGATACTTCCGCCCCGGCTGGCCCACGAGGGCCCATCGGTAGTCGCTATCCAGGGCGAGCACCCAATAATCGGCCCAGACCATCGGCACCCACGACAGCCAGGCCGGGGCGAAGCGCACCTGCAGCTTGCCTCGGGCGAAATTGTCCGGGCGGCGAGCCACGCCATCGCTGGCGATGGTCTTCCCCTCAGCCGTGACGCAGGCGTTGTGTACGGCGACCGTGCCGTCCGGATTCGGCTCGTAGTGGGCGGTGACGTCGCGCTCGCATTTGCGCTGGAACCACATGGGCAGGCGGGCGATCTCGTGCCATGTGCCGGCGTAGCGGGCCAGATCGAGGTCGGGCACGGGCGCAAGGGGAACGGTGGCGACGGCGGTGGACGTGGCCATGGCCAGAGAAAGGGCGACGAAAAGATCGCGCATGGCGGTGCATTCCTGTGGAGCGGATTCCCTACGATGCCCTGCGGCGGTGAACTACAACTAAATCCTACGAGTTCCCGGCCGATAACGAGGTGGAGCCGACCAGAGACACCGCCGCAATGGGCCCCAAATCAACGCCCCGACCCCTATGGACCCGCCTGCGTGAGAACCTCACCTGGCGGCCGAAGGTCCATTTCGACCAGGAGTCAGGCGTTGTCGTGGTTCACTTGGGCCCGTTCCGTACGCGCGAGGTGGCGATGGAGCGGATCCGGCGCATCGAGGCTGGCAACCGGGACAATACGACGGCCGACACGGTGTTTGTGTTCTTCCATATCGACGGTGAGCCCGTGCTGGCGGTATCCGAGCTGGATAGCGGCTTCGCGGCCTTGGTCGCGGTGATGCGCGAGTACTTCCCGGGCATCGAGAAGTGGGAGGAGGGGGTGCCGCCGGCCCGCTTCCAGCTGGCCTCGGTAGAGTTGTGGAAGCGGCCAACGATCGATAGCGACCCGACCGACGACGATCCGCTCAGTCCGCCGCAGGCCTGACCCGGACGAGCAGGGCCGTGGCGTCTGCTGCTAGCGTGAGCTCGCCGACGCCACGCACGCTGTCGCCGGCATGCACGGGCCGCGTCGCGTTGCCATCGATATGCGCTTCGCCCCGCGCCAGATAGACCAGGGCGGTCTCGCTGTCGAGCGTCAACGTCATGGGCCCGCGCATCACCTCGATGACGCCCCGCATCGCACCACGACGCACCATCAGATTGAAATCTCGCGTCGCGCCGCCGGCCAGTACGACCTCGACGGCTGCCTCACCCGCGAAGGCAAACGGCAGGCAAGGCGTCGTCAACGCATGCTCGCGATCGTCATCCAGCCTCATCGTGAAGCCATCGCCCTCGAGCAGCACGATGGTCCGATCGATACCCGGAAAACGCGAGAACGGCGATGCCGTGTCGACGTCCGCAATGCTCACGCGCCAGACGAAGTCATCCATCGTCGCGCCGCCTGGTTCAACCGCGATCTCACGCGTGATACCCAGGCCGTTCTTCCACGGTACGGCCTTCAGCGCGGCAAAGGGAATGATGGTCATGCGACGCGCTCGATGTTGCGGGCGAACGGCGGCAGGGCGCGAAGCATGCCCGTGCCGTAGCGTTTGGTAATGACGCGGCGATCCAGCAGCACGATACGCCCGGTATCGGTCTCGGTACGGATCAGGCGGCCGCAATACTGGGTGAGGATGCGCGTGGCATCCGGCACGCTCACTTCGATGAAGGGATTGCGCCCGCGCGACTCCAGCCACTCCGCATACGTCGCGCCCACCGGGTCGGTGGGTACGGCGAAGGGCAACTGCGTCACGACCACGGTCTCGCAGAGCTTGCCCGGCAGGTCGAGACCTTCGCCGAACGAGGCGAGGCCGAACAGGGTGCTGCCCTTGCCGGCTTCGATGTCTTCACGGTGCTCGGCGATGAGTTGCGCCTTCGACAGCGAGCCCTGCGCGCGTACCTTGCGCACGAACTCGATCGGCAGGATCTGCAGCACGCGATCGAGCTTGGCACGAGAGGTGAACAGCACGAGGTTGCCAGCGTCCCAGTCGAGGTTCTTCGCCAGCCAGCCTGACACTTCGCGCGCATGGCCTTCGCGATCGTCCGGCATGGCGGTGAGTGCGGGCACGGTGAGCGTGGCCTGCCTTTCCAGGTCGAAGGGCGAGGGCAGGCTGAGCGTGAGGGCGTCGTTGGGCAGGCCGACCGAATCGGCGAAGCCGCGGAAGTTGCCACCCGCGCTCAGCGTGGCCGAGGTCATCACCACGGCCGAGGCGTTGTCCCAGAGCACGGTGCGCAGCAGGCCACCGGCCGACACCGCGGAAGCATGGCAGACGAGCTGCTGCTCGGGCGTCATCGTGACCCAGCGAGCAAGCGGTGGCGCGTTCTCGCGATCGTCGGTGGACCACGCATACCAGGTGCGTACCTGGCGATCGAGGCGCTCCAGCGCCACGCCGAGTTCGCGCGACAGCGCTTCCTGGGTCGGACCACCGGCCTCCATTTCCACCACGGTACGGCGGACCGTGCGCAGCCAGCGCTGGATGTCCTTGGTCACCAGGTGCAGATGCTCGGCGTGCATCTTCCAGTTCTCCGGAAGTTGGCCGAGCGAGGCACGGAACACGGGTTCGGTTTCGCTGGACGATGGCGTCCACGACATGCGGATCTCGCGCTCGATTTCCTCGAGCGCGCCGGACATCGTCACCAGCTTCTCGTCGCCCGCTTCGAGCGAGAGGTTGCCGATGCTTTCCTTGTCGGTCAGCGAATACGCGGCGTGGATCTGATTCTGCAGGCGGCCGATGCGACGCACGGCCGTGGCCAGATGCACGTCGGCGGCGCCACGGTCGATCGCCTTGGCGGGCACGTGGTGTGCCTCATCAAAAATGTAGAGGGTCTCTTCCGGCTTGGGCAGGATCACGCCGCCGAAGGTGTCTTCGTCCCGCGGCATCGTCAGGTCGGCAAGCACGAGGTCCTGGTTGGCGACCACGATATCGGCCTCACCGATGAGCCGGCGGGCGACGAAGAACGGGCAGACCGCGAAAGCACCGCACTTGCGACCCGTGCAGCCGCCCGCGCTCGTGGTCACCATGCCGCGCACCAGGTCCGACAGCGGCTCGGGGCTGGTGTCGATATCGCCATTCCACTCGCGCGATTCGAAGGCCTGGCTGAGTTTCGCCACGGCCTTGGTATCGCGCTCCGCCGGCGGACGTGCCCAAAGCGCGACGTCGGCGTCGAACTCGAAGCCCCCCTGGGCCGTCGGCTCCGCACCGGCCATGCGCAGATTGCGCGGGCACAGGTAACGGGCGCGGCCCTTGGCCAGGGCGATCTTCGCCTCGACACCGCAAAGCGTCAGGTACTGGGGAATGTCACGCTGGACCAGCTGTTCCTGCAAGGCCACCGTGGCGGTGGCGATCACCAGCTTCTTCTTCTGGGCGCGAGCGACCTCCAGGCCGGCGATGAGGTAGGCCATGGACTTACCGGTACCGGTCGGCGCCTCGATCACGGCCGCGCCGCCGGGCTCCGCCAGTGCCTTGGCCACCTCGGCGATCATCTTCAGCTGCGAGGCACGCCCGCGGAACCCCGCAAGGCCGTCCTTCAGCCGCGTATACGCCGCGCGGATCGCGGCTTTGGTGTCGTCGGTGAGCATAACCGACCAAGGTTACCTCATACCCGTCTCACCTCACGACGCTCAGGCGTGTCGGTTGATGCCGACGGGAGGCACCGGGGTACCAGCGACAAGGCCGGCGACGACGTAGGTGTGTTCTTCCCATGTGCCGTCGGCTTGCTGGACATGGATTTCGACCGGGCGACCCAGGCTGTCGGACAGTCCGGGGGCCAGCGCCTCTGCGGCGGCGATCGCCATGGGCTGCGAGGCGTAACGGCCGAGGGGCATGGAGGCACGGCGTACGATCCACGGTCCCTGTGTCGATTCGCTGTACGGAATAAACAGTTGGGCGGAGCTCGAAGCCATGGGAACCCTCGCTATCGGTGGGAAGACCTGAGATGGGTAGACCTGACGAAACGCGCCCCGGGGCGCTGAGTCCACGCTACGCCGCCCCGCCGAAAAAACCCGTTAACCCTTGTCGCGCAAGGTCTTGCGGGCGACTTCCTTGCGCCGGAAACAATACGGGGCATGCGAGTTGATCAGGCCGGTGGCCTCCAGCCAGGCGAACACGATGGTCGGCCCGACGAAGGTGAAACCGCGCTGGCGCAGGGCCTTCGAGATGTCCGCCGAGAGAGGGCTGTTCGGCGGCACCGGGCCTTCCCAGGCGATCGGCGCGCCACCCACGACATCCCAGCAGAACCGGGAAAAATCCTCGCCCGCATCGCGCATGGCGAGGTAGGCCTTCGCGTTGTTGATCGCAGCGCCGATCTTGCTGCGTGAGCGGATGATCCCGGCGTCGCCGAGCAAGCGGGCGACATCGTCGGCGCCATAGGCGGCCACGCGCTCCGGATCGAAGCCGTCGAAGGCCCGTCGGAACCCGTCCCGGCGAGCGAGGATGGTGCGCCACGACAGGCCGGCCTGGAAGCCGTCGAGGATCAGCTTCTCCCATAGCTTGCGTCCGTCGCGCTCAGGCACGCCCCACTCGGTGTCGTGGTAGGCGCGCATGAGCTCGTCGGACTCGCCCCAGGCACAGCGGGTCTTGCCATCGGTCATGCGTTGAAACCGAGGTAATCCAGTTTGCCGATAGCCACGCCGTTATTGCGGAGGATGTCGTACGCGGTCGTCACGTGGAAAAAGAAATTGGGGATGGCGAAGGTCAGCAGGTACGACGCGGCGGTAAAGCTGTGTTCGGTGTCCTTGAACTTGCGCGTCAGGGGGCGCGTTTCGCCGGCCTCGATGACGGCACGGTCCACCGATTCGATCCAGGCCACCGTGCTGTCGATACGTTTGCGCAGATCGGCGAAGGTGGTCTCGTTGTCGTCGAAGGACGGCGGCTGCACCTCGCCGATACGGGCGATGGCGAACTTGGCCGTGTCGCTGGCGCGCTGCACCTGACCGGCAAGGGTCAGCATGTCCGGGGCGAGACGGGCGTCGATGAACCGGGCGCCATCAGGCTGGGCCTCGGCCTTGTCCAGCAGTTCGGCCAGCACGCGGAAACCACGGATGAAGACAGGTACTGACGCGTCGTAAGCGGAAATGGTCATGGCGGGCAGGGCCTCTGGGTTGGGCAATCCGCTTCGATCTGGGGGTGGCAAGGGCATCCGACAAGGCAGGCAGTCTTCGCCCAATCGGTCTACCATCGGCCGCCTTACCCATCGATCCGCGGGTCCCCATGTCGCCAGTCCAAGCCACGACTTCCTCACCCGATGCCATTGTCTCGGTGCGCGGGTTATCCAAGTACTACAAGAGCGGCCTTCGGGCGCTCAACAAGGTGGACCTCGAGATCCGCCGTGGCGAGATCTTCGCCCTGCTCGGCCCTAACGGTGCCGGTAAAACCACGCTCATCAGCATTATCTGCGGCATCGCCAATGGTAGCGAAGGCAGTGTGCATGTCGATGGCCACGACATCGTGCGCGACTACCGCGCGGCGCGTGGCCTGATCGGCCTGGTGCCGCAGGAGTTGTCCACCGACGCCTTCGAGACGGTCTGGGCCACCGTGAAGTTCAGTCGCGGCCTGTTCGGCAAGGCGCCGAACCCGGTGCATCTGGAACGCATCCTGCGCGACCTGTCGCTGTGGGAAAAGAAGGATTCGAAAATCATGGCGCTCTCCGGCGGCATGAAACGACGCGTCCTGATCGCCAAGGCGCTCGCCCACGAACCGCGCGTGTTATTCCTCGACGAACCGACGGCGGGTGTCGATGTGGAACTGCGTCACGACATGTGGGAGATGGTTCGTCGCCTGCGCGAGTCGGGCGTCACCATCATCCTCACGACGCACTACATCGAAGAAGCCGAGCAGATGGCCGACCGCATCGGTGTCATCAATCGCGGCGAGATCGTGCTGGTGGAAGAGAAGCACACGCTGATGCAGAAGCTGGGCAAGAAGCAGCTCACGCTGTCCTTGCAGAGCCCGCTCGAATCCGTACCGGAAGGCCTGCGCGAATGGCCGCTGGAACTGTCAGGCGACGGCCAGTGCCTCACCTATACCTTCGATACGCAGGGCAACGACACCGGTATCGCGATGCTGTTGCGCAAGCTGGGCGAGCTTGGTATCGACTTCAAGGACCTGCACTCGAGCGAGAGTTCGCTTGAGGATATTTTCGTTAGCCTGGTGAGGGGCGGCGTATGAACATCCATGCGATCCGTGCCATCTATCGCTTCGAAATGGCTCGCACCTTCCGCACGCTGATGCAAAGCATCGCGTCGCCCGTGCTGTCGACGTCGCTGTACTTCGTGGTCTTCGGCGCGGCGATCGGTTCGCGCATGGGCGCAATCGGCGGGGTCAGCTATGGCGCCTTCATCATTCCCGGCCTGATCATGCTGTCGTTGCTCAACGAGAGCATTTCCAACGCATCGTTCGGCATCTACATGCCGAAGTGGGCCGGTACGATCTACGAGCTGTTGTCGGCGCCCGTGTCGTATGTGGAAGTGGTGATCGGTTACGTGGGTGCGGCGGCGACCAAGTCGGTGATCCTCGGCCTGCTTATCCTGCTGACGGCGCGTTTCTTCGTCGCCTACGAAATCCAGCACCCGTTCTGGATGCTCGCCTTCCTGATCCTTACCGCGGTGACCTTCAGCCTGTTCGGTTTCATCATCGGCCTCTGGGCGGACGACTTCCAGAAACTGCAGGTGGTGCCGTTGATGGTGATCACGCCGCTCACCTTCCTCGGTGGCAGCTTCTATTCGATCAACATGCTGCCGCCCGTGTGGCAGAAGATCACGCTGTTCAACCCGGTGGTGTACCTGGTCAACGGCTTCCGATGGAGCTTCTACGGACAGGCCGACGTGAACGTGCTGGTGAGCGCCGGTGCGACGGTAGGCTTCCTGCTGGTCTGCCTCGGCGTGGTCTGGTGGATCTTCCGCACCGGCTGGAAGCTGAAGGCATAAACAAAATGTAGGAGCCGATTCATCGGCGATCCCGCGGTTGCGGGGAAGGGTGCCGCTAGCACCCAATCGCCGATGAATCGGCTCCTACAAGGAGCACGAGCGGACGCTTTACGGCTTGCCGATGAAGTCGCTCTTGCCCAGCACGACGCCGACGCCGCGCAGGATGGCGTACGCCGTGGTGCTGTGGAAGTACACGTTCGGCAGGACGAAGCCCAGCAGGTAATCCTGGCCGCGGAACGTCTGTTCGCCGCTACGCGACTTCAGAACCACCACGCGCTCTTCGCTGCCATCGATCTGCGCCGGGGTGTACGCCTGAAGCTGCGCGATCACCGTGGCGATGCGCGTCTGCAGTTCCTCGAAGGTGGTCTCGTTGTCTTCCATCTTCGGCGGCTCGACGCCGGCGAGGCGGGCGCCTGCACCCTTGGCCATGTCCGTGGCGATCTGCACCTGGCGGATCAGCGGGAACATGTCGGGGGTGATGCGCGTGTGCAGCAGCACGTCCGGTGCGATGTTGCGCTCGGCGGCGTGGGCAGCACCCTTGCCGAGAATGGCGGAGAGGTTGTTCAGTGCGCGCACGAGGACGGGCACGCAGGTCTGGTACATGGAAATGGACATGGAGGGACTCTTGTCGTGGGTAGCGGCCGGTTGGCCGCGGCGGCGTAGTTTGCGGGTTCGTTGGCGGCGCGTCGACGGGGTCTACGGGTACGATGTCGCCATGAGTCCTCCCGAACCGAATGAAGGCCCCCGCAGGTCCCTGCTCAGGCTGATCCGGCTGGGTCGGGCCCAGGCCGCGCTGGACCGCCTCGCCCGCGACATGCCCCTGCACCGTCGCGTGAGCCAGGGCCTGATGATGGCGGTGAAGGTGCTGGCGGCATCTCTGCTGGCGTACGCCATCGGCCACGCATTGCACACGGAGCAGGCCTTCTGGGCGGCGATCACCGCGATTGCAGTGACCCAACCCAACTTCGGCGACACCCGTGGCGCCGCGCGTGACCGCTGCCTCGGCACCGCCATCGGTGCGGCCGCGGGCCTACTCGGCCTGTGGATCGGCGGCCCCGGCGAGATACTCTCCTATGCACTGGCCGTGGGTCTGGTGACGCTGGCCTGTTGGACCGCCGGCGCGGGTCCTGCGGCACGCCTGGGCGGCATCACCGCGACCATCGTCCTGCTCGTGCCCAGCCAGGGGCCGTCGTGGGAAATCGCGTTCTATCGTGTCGGCGAAGTGGTGCTCGGAACGCTATGCGCGATCGCCATCGGCTGGCTTGCCTCATTCATTGAAACGCGTGTCATGCGTGACCAGGAGAAAGCGCCCGATGCTCAGGCCTAAACACCGCGAACACCACCGGCTGGATCGCATCGGCTGGCTGCGCGCCGCGGTACTCGGCGCGAACGACGGCATCCTGTCGACGGCGAGCCTGCTCGTCGGCGTGGCGTCGGCGCAGGCGACGTCGGGCAGCGTGTTGCTCGCTGGCGTTGCCGGACTCGTTGCCGGCGCGATGTCGATGGCGGCGGGTGAATACGTCTCCGTGCGTTCGCAGGCAGACAGCGAACAAGCGGAGCTGGACTTGGAGTCGCGCGAACTGCTCGAGGATCCCACCGGCGAACACAAGGAGCTCACCGAGATTTACGTGCGACGTGGCCTCGAACGGACGCTGGCTCACGAGGTGGCGGAACAACTGATGCGTCACAACGCCCTGGAAGCCCACGCGCGCGACGAACTCGGGCTTTCCGTTACGACGGCGGCGAAGCCACTTCAGGCGGCAGCAGCCTCGGCGGTGAGTTTCGCGGCGGGCGCCATCCTGCCGATTCTTGCGGCGGTGTGGTCACCCAGGGAGCGACTGGCGCTGATCACCGTCGGCGTGTCGCTCCTCGCACTCGCGTTTCTCGGTGCGATCTCCGCGCGGCTTGGCGGCGCGAACCTGCCACGCAGCGTCGCGCGTATCGTCTTCTGGGGTGCGCTGGCGATGGCTTCATCGGCCGTTGTCGGCCGACTCTTCGACGCGGCGGTCTGAGCGGTCTTAACCCGAGACGCAGCGGTTGCGGCCACCGTTCTTCGCCGTGTACAGGGCGAGGTCGGCGCGATCGAACACGGTCTGCGGCGTGTCGCCCGGCTGGAACTGGGCCAGGCCGATGGAGGCAGTCACACGCACCGGCTGGCGGCTGGCGTGGAAAGCGAGGTGCTGGATCTTGCCGCGCAGGCGTTCGCAAACCTGCATGGATTCGGCCTCGTCCGCACCATCGAACAGCACGATGAACTCCTCGCCACCGTAACGCGCGACGAAGTCGCAGGGACGCACGTGCTTGAGCAGCGCCTGGCCGATGATCCGCAGCACGGCATCGCCGGCGGTGTGGCCGTAGGTATCGTTGATGCTCTTGAAGTGATCGATGTCGATGGCCGCGATGCTTAGCGGACGCGTCGTGGTCTGCCAGCTTTCGAAAGCGGCCTCGATGCGCTTCTCGTAAGCGAGGCGGTTGGGCATGCCGATCATGGTGTCGGTCTGCGCCAGTTCGTGCTCGCGTTCCAACGAACGCTGCAAGGTGTTGCGTTCGGTTTCCAGTTGCTCGATACGCTGGCGCATGCGTTCGGCGCGGTCGCGGTACGCGGTGAGACGCGACCCTTCGCGGTCGCGGAACTCGCTGAAGCACTGCGCAATGGTTTCCAGACAGCTGTTCACCCGCTCGCGCAGGTCGTGCACGTCGTCGTATTCGAGCGCGGCCTCGCTGAGCAGGCGCATCTCGTGGGCGACCGATGCATCCAGCGCCTGGCCATTGGCTTCGCCGGTGGACTGGTCGGCCAGTTCGCGCGACATGTACTGGCTGAGTTCGTCGAGCCGGCTGGTGACGTGGCGAAGCACGCCTTGCAGGGCATCGATCTCGCGCTGGAGGCCGAGGCGCTGTTCGTTGATGAGATCGGCAAGGCGATCGCCGCAGGTGGCGAGGGCGACCAGGTCGCCCGCATCGGCCACGTCGTGGCGCAGTTCGTTGGCACGGTCAGCCAGGCGTGGCAGCACGATGATGCGATCGACCAGGCGACTCAGCGCGGACTGCACCGACGAACCATGCTCCGTGCGCGTCGGGCGGGTGATCGCGATCGAACGTTCAGCGAGCGTGCCGCGCGGGCGGGCGCCCAGGTTGTTCATCGCCTCGGTCAGGCCGTTGACAAGGGGCTCGAGGGTCATCGCGTCCATCGGGCCCTGCAGGGCACCGGACAGACGTTCGATGTGGGGATCGACCTGGTCATGGGCGCCGTGCGCCGCGCGACCGAGACAACCGACGAGCTGGCGCAGCAGGGACTCGGCGGTCCGCCACTGTGCTTCTTCACGGCTCAACCGATCGACGGCCTCGTGATACTTGCTTTCCCAGACCTGGTTGTCCAAACGCACGCCCCAACGGTCGCGTTAACTGCCGAATACGTGCGCCATACTACGAGAAATCACGGGGGTTAGCTCGGCAATTCGGCGTTCGGCCCGGTGGTTCGCTCAACCGGTGCGGACCGAAAATCCTCGCGCTTGAGCCGGGGCGCCACGATGGGCACCGTCAGCATGGTGCTCGCCACCGCCATGAGCAGCAGAGCGGTGAAGGTTTCGCTGGTGATGATGTGGCGGTCGAGCAGCACGTTGACGAAGATAATCATGATCAATGCCTTCGTCTGCAGCAGCCACCCGACGGTCCATGCGTCGCCGCGCTTCCAGCCGAGCAGTTTTCCTGCCACACCCACCCCCGCGAGTTTGCCCACCACGGAAGCCACCAGCAACAACGCCGCGGCGACGAACACCGCGGTGCCGCCGAACTGCCAGTTCGTGCGCAGGCCGGTGGAAAGAAAATAGACGGGCATGACGACGAGTAATACGTTGTGCCGAAGCCCGTCGAGGCGTTCGAGGCTGAACCACTCGCGCTCCATGACGGCTCCGGCGAGGAACGCACCGACCATGAAATGCAGGCCGCACCAGTCGGCGCCATAGCCACAGGCAGCGAGCCAGACGAGGCCGATGAAGTAGCGGTCCATCTCCGTCACGCGTGCCATGAGGCGACGGAAGAGCCACGCCGCCACGGCGAAGATGGCCAGGAAGGCGAGCTGGTGACCGACGCGCTGCCAGTCCAGCAGGATGATCGCGAGAACGGCCCAGATAGCGAGGTCGTCGAGGCTGGCATAGCGCAGTACGCGCTGGCCAAGCGGCTCGCGCAGGATGCCCATCTTCTCCATCAGTAGGATGAGAATGGGCAAAGCAGTCACCGCGCAGGCCATGCCGATGCCGAGGACAAATTGCCACGTGCTCGCCGACTCGCCCATCCAGCCTGCCCGCCACGCCAGCATGCCGATGGCGGCAAGGCAGCCGGTGAGCAGTGGCGCACCCAGGGCGAACGCGGCCGTCGTGCCGCATTCTCGGCGTTGCTTCCATACCTCGCGCAGATCCAGCTCGATACCGGCGATCCAGACGAAGATCATCACCGCCCACCAGGCGATGCCGTTGAGCGCCGCGATCACCGGCGGCGCGAACACGGTCGCGTAGTAGCCGGGAAAGATTTTTCCGAGCACCCCAGGCCCGAGCAGAATGCCGGTGAGGATCTGCACCACCACCAGCGGTGCCCAGTAGTCGGTTCGAAACACGCGCCAGATCAGATACGGCACGCCAAGGATGATCGTCATCGCGATCAAGAACAGTTCCGTCGTGCTCATTCGCTCTCCCCAAGCCCCGGCAGAGCGTACAGGACCGCACACTCTTACGAACACCACCCCAGCTCACCGGCGGCCGGCCGGGCACGCGCCGATTTATCGGCGATGGCTGCTCGCCGCCTCGCTCAACGATAACCGCAACGCCCGCGCCATCGGCTCGACGTCCCCCTCCACCACCGTCCACACCGTCGCCCCCTCCAGCCGCGCGATCGCATCCCCCGCCAGCTCGCGCGCACGCGCCTCACCCACCGACGGTGCCAGCAATGCCGCCAGCCTGTCGCGCTGTCCGGTGAAGAACCCACGCACCGCTTTCGCCGCGTCCGGGGTATCGGGTCCCGATGCGCCATAGGCCAGATGCAAGCCGACGCAGCGGGTCTCCGCCGACAAGCCACGGGCGATCCGTTCCAGCACCACGCCATAGGCGGCGAGAGGATCGGCTTCCGGCAGGTCAACGAACAGTTCGTCATTGGTCAGGGTGAGTACTTCGGGTACCAGGGCTTCCTTGGTCGGGAAGCGCGTGTACAGGCTGGCCTTCTTCAGGCCGACCTTCGTGGCGAGGTCCTGCATGGAAGCGCCGTCGTAGCCGTGATGTCGAAACAGCTCCCGTGCCTCGCGCACGATCGAACCCAGGCTTGCTTTCATCGAATCTTCCTCATAAACTACCGACCGGTCGGATCTATTTTAACAGATCGGCCCTCGAAGTTCATTCCCCCCGGAGACCCGCCATGAATGCTCCCGCTCCCGTCCTTCCGACCGTCCGCTACCGCAGCCAGGCCGTCGGCAACGTCGATGTCTTCTACCGGGAGGCCGGCCCGGCCGACGCTCCGGTGATCCTGCTCCTGCACGGGTTTCCGACCTCCGGCCACATGTTCCGCGACCTGATTCCGCTGCTGGCCGACCGCTACCGTGTGATCGCCCCTGACCTTCCGGGCTACGGCCAGACGAAGGCCCCGAAGCGGGGCGACTTCGACTACACGTTCGACAACCTGGCGCAGGTCGTCGGTGGCTTCGTCGATGCGATCGGCCTGACCAGCTACGCGCTCTATATCTTCGACTACGGCGCGCCAACCGGCCTGCGCCTGGCACTCGCCCACCCGGAGCGGGTCACCGCGATCATCACGCAGAACGGCAATGCGTACCTCGACGGCTTCAGCGCGGGCTGGGAGTCGTGGCAGCGTTACTGGCGCGAGCCCACGCCGGCAAACCGGGAGGCCACCCGCGACGCGCTTGCGCCGGAAACCATTCGCGACATCCAGTACGGCACGGGCACCGATCTGAGCCGGTTGTCGCCGGATGGCTACACGCTGGATATCGCCTATATGGGCCGCCCCGGCGCCGACGAGATCCAGCTCGACCTGATCCTCGACTACCGCAGCAACGTCGCGCTCTACCCGGATTTCCAGGCGTATTTTCGCGCGCACCAGCCGCCGCTACTGGCCGTGTGGGGCAAGCACGATCCGTTTTTCATTCCGCCCGGCGCCGAGGCCTATAAGCGTGACCTGCCGGAGGCAGAGGTGCACTTCCTCGACACGGGGCACTTCGCACTGGAGACCCATGCGAACGAGATCGCCGGTTACATCCGTGACTTCCTCGGTCGCAAGCTGAAAGCCTGAGGTAGGTCGCCGCCGTCGCCTTCACATCGGCGGCTGCGAGAGTTCCTTCGCATTGAGATAGCCGTCATTGTTCCGGTCCAGTTTGTGGAACTGGTGGATCAGGTTGCGCTGGAACGCGTCGAGATGGATCGGCCGGGCGCCGGGCCGCATGGGCCCGTCGTTCGCGTCGATCACGCCGTCTCCGTTCACATCCATGCGCAGGAAGCCCTGGCTCATGTAGCGAACGTACTCCGCCTCGTCGATCCGGCCGTCACCGTTCGCATCCATCCGCTGGAGGTATTCAGCGGGAGTGCGCGGATAGTCCTGGGCGGATACCGCGCTGGCGAAGAGCGTGAAAGCCACGAAGGCGTATGGACGTCGATTCATGGGGCGGGAGTCTGCGCGATCGCCCCGCGTTTGTCGCCTCATGCGTCGTGGGAGTACCTTTGGCTTCTTACCCTCCAGCCAAGGGAACGCCGATGATCTACGACAGCATTCTCGACACGATCGGCCGCACGCCGATCGTCCGCCTTCATCGCCTGGCGCCTTCGCACGTCACGCTCTACGCCAAGGTCGAGTCGTTCAATCCGGGTGGCTCGGTCAAAGATCGCCTGGCCATCGCGGTCATCCTCGATGCCGAACAGAAAGGCCTGCTAAAACCCGGCGACACGGTCGTCGAGGCTACCTCGGGAAACACCGGCGTCGCCCTGGCCATGGTCTGTGCGGCGAAGGGCTACAAGTTCGTCGCAACCATGGCGGACAGCTTCTCAGTCGAGCGTCGCAAGCTGATGCGCGCCTATGGCGCCCGGGTGATCCTGACCCCCGCCGCCGAACGGGGTAGCGGGATGGTCCGCCGGGCCGAGGAACTTGCCGCGAAGCACGGCTGGTTCCTGCCGAGGCAGTTCGCCAACCCGGCCAATCCGGCATACCACCGCAGCACCACCGCGTCCGAGATCCTGCAGGACTTCGCCGGCCGTCGCCTCGATGCCTTCGTCACGGGCTGGGGCACCGGCGGCACGCTCACCGGCGTCGGCGAGATGCTCAAGCTGGCCCGTCCCGACACGAAAATCGTCGTCTCCGAACCAACGGCCGCGCCGCTGCTTGCCGACAAACCCTGGTCGCCACACAAGATCCAGGGCTGGACGCCGGACTTCGTGCCCGAGGTCCTCAATAGGAAGGTCTTCGACAGCAATATCCCGGTAGACGAGGTCGTGGCCCGCGACACCGCGCGCCGGCTGGCGAAAGAAGAGGGTCTGTTCGTCGGTGTTTCGGCGGGTGCCACGGTGGCCGCCGCGCTCGCTTTTGCCGAAGGCGCTGCCAAAGACAGCGTCATCCTGGCCATGCTGCCGGACACGGGTGAGCGCTACCTGTCGACCTTCCTGTTCGAGGGCGTGGAAGAAGGGTCCGACACCGAATGGCTCGAAAGCCTCGGGTGATCGCCCGGTCGCAGCGGCGGTCCCGTTAATCGCTCCGAACGGGATCGCTGCATTGCCATCACATCGTGGTCGTCACGGTAGTCGCCTGAATTGAAGAGGAGACCCCCATGACCTTTTTGCGCCGCAAGACCATCAGCGAGGAGCTCCTCGCGCAAGCCCGGCAACTCTCGCAAGACTACACACCCCGCGATGCTTACGATCTGGCGCGGGGTTACGCGCGTGACTACGCCGGACGTGCCGGCACGCTGGCCAGCCAAGCGTTGACGACGACCAAAGCGCTGGCCATTAGTGGCCGGGCCGGAAGGAACCGTATGAGACTGGGCATCGCCATCGGTGTCGGTCTTGGCGTGAGTGCGCTCGCCACGGCATGGTTGCTCGCCCGCCGGAAGGCACTTACGCAGGACGAGTACGACGAGCACGACCCCACGCGTTACCGCCCCACCAACGCGAGCGGCGATGCACTCGATGGCACGGGCGAGGACAACCCCGTGCCAGGCGAGACGGGACTGTACTGAGACCGTCGCTTCCGGATTCAGGCGGCCGCAGCAGGCCGCCTGCGCAACACGGCCAACGGCTGCGCCCACGTCGCTCCCGGCCGCCGCTTGCTCGTCACCAGCGTCAGATCCGATGGCTGGAACACATTGACGTTATGCGTGGCCGGCGTGGTCAGGATGTACTGGGCTCGCGTGGATTTGAGGAACGCACCCACCTTGTCGATGTTGAAGATATCCAGATGCGCGAAGGGTTCGTCGATGAAGACGAAGCCGCCGGGACGATCTTCGTCGCGCATCAGCGCCACCAGCAACAGCAGCGATTTCATCACCTGCTGGCCGCCGGACGCCTCGCCGTCGTCCATGCCGATCCAGCCCTTCTTGTCGAACTCGAAGCGCACATGCAACGCCGCCGACGCGAGCGTGAGGTCGTCGTTGCTCAACTCCGGGAGCTCGACGTCCACGCCGATGCCCGCCAGTTCGGCGAGTACCTTGAGGTTCTTTGCGTAGCGCCGGACCGTGTTGCGCAGGACCTGGATGTACGCGCCACGTGCTTCGTGCGTGATACGCGAGGCGCGCTCAAGGTGGATGCGGCGCTTCTCGAGATCGAGCTTGAGACCGTCGTGGTCAGTCCACAGCTTCTCGCGCAGCGCGACGACACTGGCATCCTGCTCCCAATGGCCTTCCTCGAGACGACGCTCGATGCGTTCGATCTCGCGGCGCACGGAAGAAGGCGATTCGTAGCGTTCGCGCAACGCGGCCATGGCGGCGCGACTGCGGTGGGCGAGGCCGACATGCGCGCGTTTGGCACGGAAGGCCTTGAGGCGATCGATCTGGTCGTTGCGCAGCTGATGGTGTTGGCGCACGGCATCGGCAAGCTGGTTCTGCACGACCCGCTGTTCGCGGGCGGCGTTGTCACGTGCGTTGGACGTTTTCAGTCGTCTGTCGCGCACGGCCTCGTAGTGGTTCTCGGCAGCCACATGGCTGTCCGCCGTGCGCTGCACGTCTTCTCGCAGGCGCATCTGCTGCTCATGCGCTTCGCTGAATTCGTCGGCGCGGTCGGCGAGCTGGCTGCTTGCACTGGCACCGCGAAGCACGCCTTCGGCATCGGTCGCGCGGGCCAGGGTTTCCTTGCGTTCGCTCGCGATGTCGCGAAGGCGGCTTTCGATCTCGCGCAGCTTCGCCTCGCCATCGCGCAACTGTCGGTCACGCGCGCCGGCACCGAAGTACATATCGTCGACACCGAGGTGTCGGCCGCCGCGACGTTCGCGGAAGTAACCCTGCGGGGTGATCCAGTCCTGCTCGCGCCCGAACGCCGAACCGTCGGCGATATCCTCTACGCGGCGTATGCGATCGAGGTTGCGCAGGAGCCAATCCGGCGCCGCGGCGGAGAACTCGACGACCTCGAGAAGGGAGCCACGCGCGGCCTTCTCCGCGGGTGCGCGATCGGCCACGACGAAGTGCTTGTAGCGATGCTGCTCACCGAGCTTCCAGGCCTTCTCGCGGTCGCGCGGATCGTCGAGCAGGACCACATGGCGATAGCCCGCCAGCACCGCTTCCACGGCCGGCTGCCAGCGCGGTTCGACGATCTCGACAATCTCGCTGAGCATGCTGTGACGGATGCCCGCGCCTTCGAGTGCGCGGCGGAAGTCGGCCTCGAAATCGGGCGTGTAGCGGCGGCCGCTACGCCATGCCGAGAGCTGGCTGGTGAGCGTGGTCAGCTGCTGGCGAAGCGTGGTCTCTTCGCCTTGAAGCGCATTGACACGTGCGCGGGCATCGCGTGCCACATCGGCCAGGCGCTCGTGATCGGCGCCGCCTTGCGCGGCGACCATCTCACGCAGGCGTAGCTCCTGCTTGATCAGAAGATCGTTCTGGGCGAGCTCGGCGCGAGCGGCATCGAGGCTCTTCTGGGTCTGTTGCCGGGCGAGATCGGCCTCGTGCTGCTCGCCGCGAAGGGTCTCTCCACCCGCATCGAACTCACCGAGCTGGCGCGTGAGTTCGGCATCGCGCGCTTCGAGTTCGCCGACACGACGCTTGACGCCGGTCAGCGGGGGTCGCGCACCGCGGATGCCGGCGCCAAGCTCGGCGAGCTCGGTTCTCGGCAGGATGTCGGCAACCAGGTCGACGCGCTCGCTCTTGAGTGCATTCCATTCCTGGAACGAACGCGCGCGGGCCTCGGCTTCCTGCAGGCTTACGCCGATGAGGGAAAGCTGGTGCTCGAGGCCGTGCTGTTCGCGGTCGGCCTCGTTCTGCTCGTTGCGCGCACGCTGGTAGTCGTCGAGCACGGCCTTGTCGCCGAAGACATCGAAGACCAGGTCCAACAGTGCTTTCGGTGGCATCTGGCAGAGCTTGTCCGTCGCACCCTGTTCGAGGGTGAGCACGCGACGGATGGCCTGTGACAAGCCGGCGCCTTCGAGACGCACGCGATACTCGCGCAGTCCCAGGAAGTCGTTGCGGGCCTCGATTTCCTCCACGCTGACATCGCCGCCGACCACGGCATAGTGTCGCGTCCACTCGCCACCTTTCTTCTGAATGCGGCAGGCTAGGGTGACCTCACGGTCCATCAGCGGGAAGAAAGGGCGCTCGCCGCTCGGCCCCGGCGTGTTGCCGACACGGGCGCGCAGCCAGGCGAAGGGCTTGCCGTTGTGGCGCAGGTAGCTCTTGTAGTCGCGATTGCCCGCGCAGTCGATGGTGAGCAGGGTGCGCAACGCATCGAGCAGGGTCGTCTTGCCGGAGCCATTCGGCCCGACGACGGTGACGATGTTCGTGTCCAGCGGGAGGACAAAGCGCTGCCAGTAATCCCAGTGGACGACCTCGAGGCTGCGGAAATCAAACATCGGCGTTTTCCTCGATTTCGTCCATGGGCTCTTCGTCGTCGTCCAGGTCGTGCACCGGAGCGGACGGCGGGCGCGATGCGGCTTCCGCCAGCAGGTCGCCGAGAGCGCCATCGAGGATCCGCCGTGCGGTGCGCTCGTAATCGAAGGCGAGGTCGAGAAGCGGACCTTCGGCGACCTCACCCTTGCGGCGGATGATGAAGCCGAGTCGATTGAGCGTACCCAGGTTGAAACCGACGCGTGTCTTGCCGCCGAGCTTCTCGCCGAAGTCGGCGAGCAGGGTGCGCTCGGCGATCACCGGCGACACCGTAGGGTCTCGCGGAATAGGCTTCTGCTCGGCGAACATCTGGCTCTGCGATGCGGCGGCTTCGACATCCTGGCGCTCGACCTGGCGCTGCCGCTTCGGCAACACGATCAACGCCCAGATGACGACGAGCAGCGCGACACCGTCGCGGTCCAGCTGCAAGGTGTTGGATATCCAGCTGTCGCTGCCACCGAAGACGGCGCGCTCGCTCTTCCTTGCCACGGCAAGGCCGATGTAGGCGGCATAGGGATGTTCGCGGAGTTCGAGCCCGACCGACTCAAGCCGGCGGTCGAGTTCCTCGCGAAAGGCTTCGTCAAGCAGGGCTTTGCGAGCCTGCACGTCGTCGCGCGGTAACCAGCGCTGGGCGAGCAGCCGGGTAACCAGGGTGGCGGTTTCATCATGCATCGGTGGTGTCCTTCGCGACGGTTCGCGGACGCAGGCGTCCTGCGCTCACCAGCGCGATCTGTGGCAGGTCGGTTTCGATCAGGGTCGGTTCGATCTCGAGCGCGAGGGGCAGGCGCGCAAGATCGGCCGTGCCGCCTTCGAGTGCCGCCGATTCGGGGTCGCCGAGCAGGCCGAGCAGGGAAAGGCGATACGCGGACAAGGCATAGTCGTCGCCGATCAGCGTATCGGCGAGTTCGCGCGGGCTCACGATGGCAGCGAGCTCGGCATGCCAGTCTTCGAGGAAACGCAGGTCTTCCTCATCCATCGGCAGATCGGCGGTGTCCGGTGGTTGTTCGGCGCCAGGGAGTGCCGTGCTTTCGGCGGCGAGACGTTCGCGCTCGAGCAGTTCGAATTCCGCCACGTCCAGGGCGATCTGGTCGTGGATGAAGGACGCCGGCAAGGGCATCAGCAGCTGACCGTCCTCGAAGGCGGCGAGTGCGTCGACATCCAGCGCGCGCAGCCAGCCGACGAGGTCGGACGAGGACAGGCCCGTACGTCCGAGGTGCACGCGGTGCTGGTCGATCTTGTTGAGTTCGCGCTGGAAGATACCGGCCTGGCGCAGCAGGGCACTCTGCGCACGACCCACGGCCTGGGCGAGCCGATGCGCCGCCGGTTCCAGTTCCTCCTTCTCGGTGATGCCGGCAACGACTTCGGTGCCTTTCTCGACCCACGTCCAGACTGAATCCAGGCGTTCGGCGGCGCGGCGGATCCGGTGTTCGGAACCCGAGAGAACGGCGCGATCGAAGTCTTCCTTCAGTTCGCTCAGGCGCGACAACAGGTGACCGAGCTCGTCCACCGACACACGGCCGACGGCCTGACCCGCGGCGAGCTGCGCCGTGAGGTAACCGAGGCCGTCGTCATCGTCGTTCTCGAACTCCAGCATGACGGCGAGCGCGGCCAGTGCCTTGCGACCGAGGGGGCCGACGCGATAGCGCTGTGTTTCACCGTCATAGACGAGAAGCTCGTGATCCTTCAGTCGCTGGACCACGGTTTCCAGTTTCACCGCGTCGACAAAGGCGAGATGGTCGCGAATCTCCTGCGGCGTCCACTCCGGGGCATGCGAGCGTGCGCCGAGTGTGCGCAACACCAGCAGGCGCAGCAGCACCTGGGCCTCGCTGCCGTGGAACAGGGCGGAAAACGCACGCAGCAGGCCTCGCCCGCGCAACAGCGGGAAGACGGCAGGAAGGTCCTCGGCGACGAAGCCGTCGCGGAAGAGATCCTGCAGGCGTTCGTCGTGGAGGGTGGTGTCGGTCGGTCCGCTCAACGTCAGCGACGGTCGACGCCGACGAAGCGAAGAAACTCGCCTCGTGTGCGGGGATCTTCGCGGAAGCTGCCCAGCATCTGGCTGGTCACCATGGAGACGCCACGCTTGTGCACGCCGCGGGTGGTCATGCACTCATGGCTGGCATCGATGACCACACCGACGCCGCGGGGGCGCAGGGTGTCTTCGATGCAGTGAGCAATCTGCGCGGTGAGCTTTTCCTGCACCTGGAAGCGGCGGGCGAAGCCGTCGACGACGCGGGCGAGCTTGCTGATGCCGACGACGCGGTCGGTCGGCACGTAGCCGACGTGGGCGCGACCGATGATCGGGGCCATGTGGTGTTCGCAGTGGCTTTCGAACTCGATATCGCGAAGGACGATCATCTCGTCGTAGCCTTCGACTTCCTTGAAGGTGCGGCGCAGGTATTCGGCGGGGTCTTCGTCGTAACCCTTGAACCAGTCCGAGTAGGCCTTGACCACGCGCTTGGGCGTATCCAGCAGGCCCTCGCGCTTGGGATCCTCACCCGCCCAGATCAGGAGCGTGCGTACCGCTTCTTCGGCCTGTTCACGGGTGACCGGACGGGACTTGGCGTCGTCGCTCATCGGGAGGGATTCCTTGGGCTGCAAACGCTCATTATAAGGAATGTAGGAGCCGATTCATCGGCGATGGGTGCTCGCGGCCATCAGTCCTCGGACTGATCGGGCGTGGCGTCGGCCTCGGTGTCGTCGAGATCGGCCGGCAGCTCCAGTAAGGCTTGTGACTGGTCGCCGGTCAGCGACTCGACGCCGCGAAGCTTGCGCTCGATGGCGCGTGTCCGGGTGCCGGCGCTGTCGATGCTGTTGCGCACCGTATCCAGCTGCTTGCGGGTCTTTTCCAGCACTGTGCCGAACTTGCTGAACTCGTTCTTGACCGCGCCCAGCACCTGCCACACCTCGGACGACCGCTTTTCGATCGCCAGGGTACGAAAGCCCATTTGCAGGCTGTTGAGCAGGGCGGTGAGCGTGGTGGGACCGGCGATGGTGACCCGGTAGTCGCGCTGTAACTGATCGGACAGCCCTGGTCGACGGATTACCTCGGCATAGAGGCCTTCCGTGGGCAGGAACAGGATGGCGAAGTCGGTGGTGTGCGGCGGAGCCACGTATTTGGTGTGGATTCGTTTGGCCTCTTCACGCACACGCAGTTCGAGCGCTTTGCCGGCGACGAGAACCCCTTCGGCATCCGCGGCGTCCTGGAAGTCGAGCAGGCGCTGGTAGTCCTCGATCGGGTACTTGGCGTCGATGGGCAGCCAGACAGGGGTGCCGTCTTCGGTGCCGGGCAGGCGGATGGCATATTCGACTCGGTCGGCGGAGCCGGGAACCGTGGCGACGTTAGCGGCGTACTGCTCCGCCACCAGGATCTGTTCGAGCAGGGCGCCGAGCTGGACTTCGCCGAAGGTGCCGCGAGTCTTCACGTTCGTCAGCACGCGCTTCAGGTCGCCGACGCCCGCGGCCAGGGCCTGCATCTCGCCGAGGCCGCGCTGGACGGCTTCAAGGCGCTCGGAAACGAGCTGGAAGGACTGCCCCAGGCGGGTTTCCAGGGTGGACTGCAGCTTCTCGTCCACGGTGGCGCGCATCTGTTCGAGCTTGGCCGCGTTGTCCTGCTGGATGGCCGCCAGGCGGGCCTCCAGGGTGGCGCGGATCTCGCCGAGACGCTTCTCGTTGTCGGTGGTCAGGGCGGTGAAGCGCTGGTCGAGCAGTTCGCCGAAGTGCTTGAGCGTGAGCGCGGATTCTTCGCGGGTCTTGCGTGAGTCATCGGCCAGGCCCTGGCGCAGCGACTGCAGGCCGGTATCGGTGCGCTCGGTCAGCTGGTCGAGGCGGCGTCCGAAGCCTTCGATGCGCTCGTGCTGCCGCTCGGCGGCCAGCTGCATCTGCTCCTGAACGTGCGCGCGGAACTGGTTGAAGCTCTCGCCGAGCTCGCCACGGCCGGCACGCTGTTCGTCGCGCAGCACGCCTTCGAGCCGGCGGGTGTCTTCGCGCAGGGCGTCGAGGCGGCCGGCGTTGCCGTCGTCGTGTTTTCCGCGGGAAAGCAGGACGAGAAGAAGAGCGATGCAGGCAATGGCCAGCACCAGGAGGACAATGAGGAGGATGCTTTCGAGCGTCATGGGGCGAGAGGGTACACCGGCTTGTGTGGGAGCCGGCTATGCCGGCGATGGGCGCTGCGGCTAAACCGCTCCGTTGGCTTTTCGCCGCTGAAGCGGCTCCCACATGGCTGCGATCGCCGATGAATCGGCCCTACAGAGGGTAGGGCAGTCTCGCGCCGGACCGTCTCAGAGTTCGCGATTGCCCACGATGACGACATCCGCCGGGCGCTTCGCGAACAGGCCCACGGCGACGACGCCGACGATCTGGTTCAGCGTGGCCTCGAGTTCCACGGGTTGGGTGATGTGCCAGTTGTGCACATCGAGGATCCAGTTGCCGTTATCGGTGACGACACCATCGCGCCACACCGGCTGACCGCCGAGGGCCACGATCTCGCGGGCCACCAGGCTGCGCGCCATCGGAATCACCTCGACCGGCAGGGGAAACTTGCCGAGGACGTCCACCTGTTTGGTGGAGTCGATGATGCAGACGAACTTGTCGGACGCGGCAGCCACGATCTTCTCGCGAGTGAGTGCCGCACCACCGCCCTTGATCAGGCGCCTCTGCGGATCACACTCGTCGGCCCCGTCGACATAGAGGTCGAGGCGGCCAGCGGCATTGAGATCGAGGACATCGAAGCCGAGTTTGCGCAGGCGATCGCTGGAGGCTTCCGAGCTGGATACCGCGGCCTTGATCTTGTCGCGGAAGGGCGCGAGCGCGTCGATGAAGAAGTTCACCGTGGAGCCGGTGCCCACGCCGATGATGCCGCCCTTGAACGTGCCGTTTTCGACGTAACGATGCACCGCAGTCTCGGCGGCAAGGCGCTTTTCGTTGTCCTGGCTCATGGCTTTTCCAGCGTAAGGATGAAATCCCAGTCGCTCTTGGCGACCGGCATGACCGACAGCCGGTTGCCTTTGCGCACCAGCGGCATGTCGGCGAGTTCGTCGCGGTTCTTCAGTTCTTCGAGCGAAATCGTGCGTGCGAGCTTGCGCTCGAACTTCACGTCGATAAGCATCCATCGAGGTTCCTCGCGGGTCGCTTTCTCGTCGTAATACTTCGATTTCTTGTTGAACTGGCTCTCGTCCGGATAGGCCGGTGAAGCGACGGACGCTATGCCGACGATGCCGGGGACATCCGTGTTCGAGTGGTAGAAGAAAATTTTGTCGCCGACCTTCATGCCGTCGCGCATGAAGTTGCGCGCCTGATAGTTGCGAACGCCATCCCAGGGTTCGCTGCCTTTACGCTTCAGGTCGTCGATGGAAAAAGCATCCGGCTCGGATTTCATGAGCCAGTAATTCATAGGGCGTTGCCCGTGCAGTCGATCAGCTCTTTGTCGGTCGCGATGTAGTCGAGCGAGATGTCCCACTCGGCGGTCGTGATCGCGTCCAGTTCCTGGAAGTGGTAGCCGACGCCGACCAGCAGGGGCTGCGCCGGGCGTTGCTGGCCGTGCAGGAACTCGAAGCTGCGGTCGTAGTAGCCGCCACCGAAGCCGAGGCGATTGCCCTTGCGATCGAAACCCAGCAGGGGTACCAGCACGAGGTCCAGCTTGTTCGCCTCGACGATGCGCTCGGAGGCCTTCGGCTCGGGAATGCCCATGTCGTTGGATTCGACGTCCTCGCCCGTGGTCCACGGGGCGAAGGTCAGGCGGCGCTTGCCACCCGATTTGGTCACGATCGGCAGGTAAAAGGTCTGGCCGCGCTCGGCGAGCGGCGCAATGGCCATGTTGAGCGGGAGCTCGCCACCGGTCGCCCAGTAGCCCGCGACGTGCTTGTCGGTGAGGAATTCGGGCAGCTGTTCCAGCGAATGGCGCAGGCCCTGGGCCGCCGCAACGCGCTCGGCCGGCTTCAGCTGGCGTCGGCGCTGGACGAGGTCGGCTCGAAGTTCGCGTCTCTCGGGAAGCTTTGACATGGGGGGCTCAGCTGAACGGCACGGTCGAAGGTTGCCGTCGAGCCGCCCCAGCCGGTGCCGCGACAGGGGCGCTGACCGGCCCTGCGGCCGATCGGCTGATTAAGGAGAGGCGTTCTCCGCGATGCCGCTGCGCACCAAACGACCTTGATCCAAAGGATCAGGTGGGAGAGCCACGCAGCATTTAGGCTTTCCGCACGAAGGCGGACATGCACAACAGCCACGAATAGCCGACCCGGGGTCGTATGTAGGAACAAGGCAAATGTAAAGTGCGCTGGCGAACACCGCAGGGAACGCCTGCCGCTATTTTACCGGTGCGTCGAGCAGACCATCAAGCTTCTTGCGAAGGGAAGCCAATCCGTCGGTCAGCACCTGTTCCTGCGACTCGTGCTCCTTTCTGAGCGAAAGCAGCTCGTGGGCGATGCTGACGGCCGTCAGGACGGCGATCCGGTCGAAACCGGGGGCCTTGGCATTGGCTTTGAGCTCGCGCATCTTGCCGTCGAGAAACTGGGCGGCGGCGATCAAACCGGCCCGTTCCTCCGGCGCGCACGCGATATGGAACTCGCGGTCGAGGAGGCGGAGGGATACCGGTTCGCTGGCGGTGGCATTCATGTGACAGATCAGCCCGTGTTCTCGAGCGCCTTGAGGCGCTGGATCATCGCTTCGACGCGGCCGCGCGCCTGTTCGTTGCGCGCCATGAGTCCCGCCCGTTCGTTGGCCAGCTGTTCCTGGCTATGCCGCAGGCTGCGGTTTTCCTCGTTAAGGCGGCGAACGGTATCGACGAGCCGGTCGAGCGTCGCGCTCAGGGCTTCCACTTCGGTCTTGAAGGCGTCCGGGTTCGTCATGCGCGGACTATAACAGGACGTTCGCGCTTGTCGGCAGGGGGTGATGGCACCTGTATTAGACTGCGTAGCAAAGTTATCGAGGAGTACCCCCATGTCCGCCAATCAGACCGTCGATCCCGAAGAGATCGCCGAACTCATCGGGCGCTGCAAGCTGGCCATGTCGGTGAGCGAATTCCATGGCGCCCTGGTGGGTTACATCAGCGCCGGTGGCCGTTTCCCTCACGGGTCGGTGCTGGCGGCGCTCGAACTCGAGCCCGACCAGGCACCTACGGCGGAAGAGCAGGCCATGCTCACCCGGCTCCGTCACCAGACCGAAGAATGGCTTGCCGACCTCGACCTGACCTTTTCGCCCTGGTTACCCGACGACGACGCGCCGATCCACGAGCGTGCGGAGGGTCTGAGCGAGTGGGCCGAGGGCTTCCTCGGCGGTTTCGGCCTGGGCGGTTCGCCCGAAACCAACAAAAGCATGAGCGAAGAAGCGCGTGAAGTGCTTACCGACATGGCGGGTATCGCCACGACGGAGTTCGAGTTCGACAAGGACGATGACGTCAACGACGAAAACCTGACCGAAATCGAAGAGTACGTCCGCACCGGTGCCCTGCTGTTGCACGCCGAATTCAGTCGCGTATCACGACCGGCCAGCGACACCCTGCATTGATCGCGCCCGCGGAGTACGCCCGGCGCCGCCGGGAGCTGATGCGCATGGCGGGCGAAGATTCGGTACTGATCCTCGCCGCCGCTCCCGAGCGCATGCGCAACGCCGATGCCCCGTGGCCGTACCGGCAGGACTCCGATTTTCACTACCTCACCGGCTTCGGCGAACCCGAAGCCGTGCTTGCCCTGTTGCCGGGCCGGGCCCATGGCGAAACCGTGCTGTTCTGCCGGGAACGCGACGCCGAGCGCGAGCGCTGGGACGGGGAGCGCATGGGCACGGATCGTGCCGCACGCGAACTTCGCCTCGATGACGCCTTTCCCATCGACGACATCGACGACATCCTGCCCGGGATGATCGAGGGCAGGGCGCGGGTGTACTGCCACTTCGGCCAGGAGCCGGATTTCGACGCCCGCCTGCTTGGGTGGATCCGCCGGCTGCGTACCGCGCGTGGCGGCGGCGTCGTGCCGAAAGACCTGGTCGCGCTGGGGCATTTGCTGCACGACCTGCGCCTGTTCAAGTCGCGCGACGAACTCGCCCTGATGCGACGCGCTGGCGAAGTCGCCGGCGCGGCCCACATCGCCGCCATGGCGTTGGCACGCCCCGGGGCAGCCGAATACGAAATCGAAGGCGAGATCCTTCGCAGCATCCGCAGCCAGGGCGCGGTGCCGGCGTTCCCGCCGACCGTCGCCGGTGGCGCCAACGCCTGCATCATGCATTACCAGGCGAATCGGGCCACGCTCAAGGACGGCGAGCTGCTCCTGATCGATGCCGGCGCCGAGGTGGACTGCTACGCCTCGGACATCACGCGTACGTTCCCGGTCGGTGGGCGTTTCACCCCGGCCCAGCGCGCGCTCTACGACATCGTCCACGAGGCGCAGCTCGCCGCGATCGACGCGGTGCGCCCGGGGCTCTCGTTCGGCGCGGCACACGACGCCGCTGTCCGCGTTATCGCCGAAGGCCTCTGCGCCGTCGGCATCCTCAAGGGCGGCGCCGACCGGGCCATCGCCGAGGGAAGCTACAAAACCTACTTCCCTAGCAAGACCGGCCACTGGCTCGGTCTCGACGTGCACGACGTGGGTGATTACCGCATTGACGGCGAGCCGCGCGTGCTCGAGGAAGGCATGGTCGTCACCGTCGAACCCGGCATCTATGTCCCGCCGAACGACAAGGCCGTCGACGAGCGCTGGCGCGGCATCGGCATTCGCATCGAGGATGACGTGGCCGTGACCAAGGGTGCACCGGACGTGCTGACCGCGATGGTCCCCAAATCCCCCGGCGCCCTGGAGCGCTGAAGGCACCGTCCCCCTGGCGTCTCTATGCCCGGTAGGAGCCGATTCATCGGCGAATCGGGTGCTCGCGGCAACCCGGCCCGCTACCGCGGGATCGCCGATGAATCGGCTCCTACTCAAGCGGGGTTCGGCTCTTCAGACCTTGAGGTAAATGCCGCGCTTGTCCATCCAGCGGACGACCAGCCACCAGATGGCGACGAAGACCACGCCCCAGGCGGCCGAAGGCGCATAGGGGCCGAAGAGCGGCGTCATCCAGGAAGCGAAGGCCCACTGGTACAGGGGCGCGGTGACCCCGAGCGCGATCAACAGGTAGACCATCAGCCCGGAGCCCGCATAAGCGGCGATCGCATTGACACCGAAAGCGCGTCCTGGAGGTTTCCAGCCGCGCAGGTCGACCAGTACGTGAAAAAGGGCCAGCAACGCGAAGGACCACCCGCCTGTCCACAGCACGTAGCTCGGCGTCCACAGGTTCTTGTTGAACGGCCACAGCGGCTGCAGCAACCAGCCCGTCACGGCGCAGATGACGGCGGCGATAATCAGCCAACGCGTATCGCCTGCGCGAAGCCACGCCCCTGCACGCATGCCAAGCAGCGTGGTCGCCAGCGCGGGTAGCGTAGCCAACAGGCCTTCGGGATCGTGGCCGCGCCCCGTGGCGGGGTCGGTGATGTAGACGAAGTGTCCGAACACGGTCGTATCGACGCGGCTCACGACGTTGATCCAGGGATCGAGCGAGCCCCCGGCCAACAGCAACACCCCGTGCCCCACCAGGAGCGCGATGCCGATGGCATCCCGCGTGCGCGGCCGCGTATCAACGGCGAGCAACGCCGCCGCGGCGAAACAGATGCCGATCCGTTGGAGCACGCCGGGAATCCGCAGATGCGCCTCCGGGATCGCAACCCACGCCATGAGGTTCAACAGCAGGCCCAATCCGACGATGCGCGCAGCGCGGCGCAACGCCGCATGCCGAATCGGTGCACGTTCCGCACCGGCCTCGATGCGTGGCACGATGGCCAACGAGACCGACACACCCACGATGAAGAGAAAAAGGGGAAAAACGAGGTCGGTCGGCGTGCAGCCGTTCCACTCGGCGTGCTCCAGAGGCCACCACACATGGCCCCAATCGCCCGGATCGTTGACCAGAAGCATCGCCGCAACCGTCATTCCACGTATGACATCGACTGAGGCATAGCGCACTTTATTCAAGGACATCCCGGGGATAGGCTTAGGCTGGAAGAGGAAACCGAAGGATACGCGGTCAGCCGGTTGCGACAATCGGCCATGGATCGCGCTCGTCGTCCCGGGCATACGATGTCCGGCAGATGGTCAGGGAATCGAGGGAGTCGCACCGATGGTTGTGGAGGTTGCACCCGGGCGCCGCCGCTGGCGCGACAAGAAGCCCCTGCCGAGGCTGGCCCTCGAGCTGTCGTTGATCGTCGTCGCCAAGCTCGCCCTGCTCATGCTCATCTGGTACGTGGCCATCCGGCCGTTACCCCGCGCGGACGTCTCGCCCGCCGGTGTCGGAAGGATGCTCGCGCCCGCTTCCGCCTCTACCCAGGGATCCCAGCCATGATCGTCGACCCCGATGTCGTCGGCCTGTCGCGCCTGCAGTTCGCACTGACGGCGCTGTATCACTTCCTCTTCGTCCCGCTCACGCTCGGTCTCGCTTTCATGCTCGCCATCATGGAGAGCGTGTATGTGATGACCCGCCGCGAAGTATGGAAACGCATGACCCAGTTCTGGGGCGTGCTGTTCGGCATCAACTTCGCTATGGGCGTGGCCACGGGCGTGACCATGGAGTTCCAGTTCGGGACGAACTGGGCGTACTACTCGCATTACGTCGGTGACATCTTCGGCGCGCCGCTGGCCATCGAAGGGATGATGGCCTTCTTCCTCGAGGGCACGCTGGTCGGGTTGTTCTTCTTCGGCTGGGATCGCATCTCGCCGCTGAAACACATGCTGGTGACCTGGTTCCTCGCGTTGGCGACTAGCCTCTCCGCGCTGTGGATTCTCATCGCCAATGCGTGGATGCAGAACCCGGTCGGTGCCGCGTTCAATCCACAGACCATGCGCATGGAGGTCACTTCGTTCAAGGAAGTGATCTTCAATCCCGTCGCGCAATCCAAGTTCGTGCACACGGTGAGCGCGGGTTACACGATGGGTGCCATGTTCGTGCTGTCGATCAGTGCGTGGTATCTCTTGCGCGGCCGTAATGTGGATTTCGCCAAGCGCTCGATGACGGTGGCCGCCAGCTTTGGTCTCGCCGCCTCGCTGTCGGTCGTCGTGCTGGGCGACGAGTCCGGTTACACCGTTTCCGAGAACCAGAAGATGAAGATGGCCGCGATCGAGGCCATGTGGGAGACCGAGCCGGCGCCGGCCTCGTTTACCCTTTTCGGCATACCGGATACGAAGGCGCGAGAGACGCACGCTGCCATTCGCGTGCCCTGGGTCATGGGCCTGATCGGCACGCGTTCCATCGATCAGCCGATCCCCGGTATCGCCGCGCTGGTCGACGACGCGAAGATTCGCATCGCGGACGGTATAAAGGCCTATGACGCCATGCTCGTGTTGCGAGAGAACAAGGGCGACGAGCAGGCGAAGGCCATTCTCGCCGCGCATGACAAGGACATGGGCTACGCGCTTCTTCTGAAGCGCTTCATGGACGATCCACGAAAGGCCACGCCAGCGGATATCCAGAAGGCGGCCGATAGCACCATCCCGAATGTGCCCGTGCTGTTCTGGTCGTTCCGCATCATGGTGGCCTGCGGCATGTACTTCATTTTCCTGTTCGCTTATGCGTTCTGGCGTTCCACCCAGCGGCGCCTCGACGGCCGCGGATTCCTGAAGGTGGCGCTATGGAGCCTGCCACTGCCGTGGGTCGCTGCGGAACTGGGATGGATTGTCGCCGAGTACGGGCGGCAGCCGTGGGCGATCGAAGGCGTCCTGCCGACGGCGCTGGGTGCTTCTTCGCTGACGGCGGGGCAGGTCTGGATTTCGCTCGGCGGGTTCGTGTTGTTCTACACGGCGCTGGCGTTTGTCGATGGCTACCTGATGCTCAAGTTCGCCCGCAAGGGACCGGACGGCCTCGGCATGTGGCCGAAGCGACCGGACGCCATTCCCGTCACCGCGCAGACGGTCTGAGGAGAACGCCATGTTCGATTACGAAACACTGCGGGTGATCTGGTGGGCGCTCATCGGCATCCTGCTGATCGGCTTTGCGATCATGGACGGCTTCGACTTCGGGGTGGCCGCCTTGCTGCGCATCCTTGGCCGTGATGAGCACGAGCGAATCGTTCTGCTGGAGACTATCGAGCCTACCTGGGAAGGTAACCAGGTGTGGTTCATTCTTGGCGGCGGTGCGGTGTTCGCCGCGTGGCCGCTGCTTTATGCAGCGTCGTTCTCCGGCCTGTACGTGGCGATGTTCGTCCTGCTTGTCGCCTTCATCATTCGTCCGGTCGGCTTCAATTTTCGCGAGAAGGTGGACGATCCGCGTTGGCGGGCTGTGTGGGATACCTGCCTGATCGCATCGGGTGTGATCGTTATGCTGGTCTGCGGGGTGGCCTTCGGTAACCTGTTCCTCGGCCTTCCTTTCCACTACGACGGCGATCTGCGGATGACGTGGGACGGCAGCTTCTTCCAGCTGTTCCGGCCGTTCGCGCTGCTTTCCGGGCTGGTGAGTCTCAGCATGCTGCTCGCGCACGGTGCGAGCTGGGCGGCGATGAAGGCCGATCACGTGATCGCGGAACGCGCGGCGAAGGTCTCGCGCATGGCTTCCGCGGTGTACATCGTGCTGTTCGTGCTCGCAGGCATCTGGCTGGCTTACGGCATTCCGGGCTACGCCGTCTCCGGGCCGGTGGTGACGGACGCCATGTCCAATCCGATGAACAAGCAGGTTGCCGTGGGCGGGACCTGGTTCGCCAGTTACCTCATGCATCCGTACTTCTGGGCAGGTCCTGTCGTTGCCTTCATCGGCGCCCTCGGCTTGCAGCTATTCGTCGGAAAGCGCGGCTTCAAGGGTTTCTTCTGCAGTTGCCTTGCAGTAGCCGGCACCATTCTCTCCGCGGGGTTCGCACTGTTCCCCTTCCTCATGCCCTCGGCAGCCGACCCGACCTCGAGCCTCACGGTATGGGATGCGTCGTCCAGCCGCGGCACGCTGCTGATCATGCTCGGTGTCACCGTCGTCTTCATTCCGCTGATCCTGCTCTACACCGGCTGGGTCTACCGCGTCATGCGCGGCCGGGTCACCCTCGAACACGTGCGCAAGTCGCACAGCATGTACTGAAGGAGCAATAGAGCCATGTGGTATTTCGCCTGGATACTAGGCCTCGGCCTGGCCGCCGCCTTCGGCATCCTCAACGCGATGTGGTACGAGGTGCATTCGGATGACGAGGCGGCGATGAAGCGCGATCCAATGCCCAAACACGAGGGGCCGTGACCAGCCGAAGCCCGCTTCGCAATGAACATCGCTACCCTCAGCCTGGTCTTCCCGGTGATCCTCGGCATCCACAACGCGGAGGAATACCTGCGCTACGGCGATTTCGTTCGCGACTACCACGGCCGTGTCGCTGCCCGATTCCTGGGCCGCCCCGTCATTCGCAACGCTGGTGTGCTTCTTACGCTGGTCGCCGCGGTCGTCTGTCTTCTCGCCTGCTTATCTCAGAACGAGGTGTTCACCGAGATCTTCGTGGTGGCGACATTTGCGCTCACGTTGAACGCGCTAGGTCACATCGTCATGTCGCTCAGGCGGAGGTCAATCACGCCCGGAACCGTTTCTGCGGTCCTTCTGGTGCTTCCCTACTCTGTCTTGGTAATCATCGTGCTTCGCGCGTCGTCTGACACATCGTGGGGCTCCATACTTCGCATGGCGGGGTTTGGGATGCTGCTGATTCCGCTTGCTGTCGCCGTGTTCTTGCTGCTTGGCTATGCCACGTGGCTGCTTCAGCGGCGACTCCGCGGCGAGGCAGAGGCGTGAGGTACCCCGCTCGGTAGGAGCCGATTCATCGGCGATCCCGCGGCAGCGGGGCAGTGTGCAGCGAGCACCCAATCGCCGATGAATCGGCTCCTACAGAAGCGACGGCAGGCAGCGTCAGATTAGCGCGAAGGCATCGCGCGTCAGGTTCTCGGGCTCATCGGTGGTGCAAACCACGTCGTCTTCGATGCGGATGCCGCCGTACTTGCGAAACGCGTCGACCTTGGCCCAGTCGATGTCGTTGGAGAACGGCTTGTTCTTCAGCTCGGCCAGCAGCATGTCGATGAAGTAGATGCCCGGCTCGATGGTGACCACCATGCCGGCCTCGAGGTTGCGCGTGAGGCGCAGGTAGGGATGGCCCTCCGGCTTGGCGATGGTGCCACCGGTTTCGCCGGCGGCGAAGCCGGCCACGTCGTGCACCTGCAGGCCGATGCCGTGGCCGAGGCCGTGCGGGAAGAACGCGGAGGAGACGCCGGACTCGACGGCACTTTCCGCGCTCATGCGAATGAAGCCATGTTCGCGCAGCACGCCGGCCAGCACGTGGTGGGCATGCACGTGCAGTTCGGGGTAGCTCTGGCCTGCGCGCACCTTCGACACGAACGACTGCTCTGCCGCATCGACCGAATCGATCAGCGCCTGGAACTCACCGAAGTTCTTGCCGGCATACGTACGCGTGATGTCGCTCGCGTAGCCGGAGGCACTCGCGCCCGCGTCGATCAGGAAGGAGCGGCTTTCGGCCGGCGCCTTGCGATCGAAGTTGGTGTAATGCAGCACGGCACCGTGCTCGTTGAGTCCGACGATGCTGGCATACGGCAGTTCCGCATCGATCTGGCCGACGGCCTTCAGGTAGGCGAAGTGAATGCCGAGTTCGCTCTCGCCGTTGCGGAACGCCTGCTCGGCTGCGCGGTGACCCCGCGTGCCGCGGCGGCTGGCTTCGCGCATCAGTTCGATTTCGTAGGGCGTCTTGAACGCGCGGTGATAGTGCAGGTGGTCTATCACCGCCGGCGGATTGTTCGCGCAGACCTCGTCCAGCGCGCAGTACTGGTCGCCGATGATCGCCGAGCGGGCGAGCGACTGCGGCAGTTCGGCGATCGCATCGGCCGGCTTGCGCACGACGACGATGTCGAAATGATCGACCCAGTAGCCCGACGGTGCCTCCGGCACCACGTGCCAGTAATCGCGCGGCTGCAGGAAGATCAGCTTGGGCTTCTCGCCCGGCGTGTAGACCAGCCAGCTGCCCGGCGCGTCGACCAGCGGCAGCCAGTGCTTGAAATGAGGATTGGCGATAAAGGGGTAGTCCTGGTCGTCCAGGAACTTGGTGATCGGTCGGCCGGCCGGGACGACAAGGTGGTCGAAACCGCCGCGCGCCAGCGCGGTGTCGGTGCGCTCACGCAGGGTGGCGAGGTGCTGCGGGTAGAGCGCGGCCAGCGCGTCGTTCATCGTCGATCTCCGGGGCAGGGGAATGGGGCAAACGCCAATGGTGCGCCTCGACGACCCGGTAGCCAAGCCTTGGCAGGAGCCGATTCATCGGCGATGGGTGCTCGCGGCGACCTGGCCTGCTGCCGCGGGATCGCCGATGAATCGGCTCCTACAGGGGTCGAGCGGCGGCGCCACGGCCCCTGGCGGCGGTGCCGGGGCCCGGCGGCACTACGCCTTGGCGTAGACCACGGCGAAATCGCCGGCCACGTCGCCCAGGCGCTGGCGCAGCAGGGTGGCGGAGTGGTCGTGGTCGCCGTCGGTCAGGCTGCGCAGATGCGCGCCGTACAGGGTGATGGCGAAGTGGCCCACGGCGAAATCATGGGCGGGGGAGCGCCACAGCGTGAGCGGCGTCCAGGCGGCGCAACCCGGGCAGGCTACGTAGGCGGAGTTGGGCGCGTCGCACCACACCGCGAGGGCTTCTTCCAGCGCTTCGCTGCCCTCGTCACCCGGGGCCAGGGGCTGACGGCATTCCGGGCAGCGGATGGTGAAACTGCCGTCGTAGCGGCAGAAAATGCCGTTTTCCGGGCCGCCCTCGATCAGATGCGAACCGCCGTGTTCATCGTCCCGCCAGCGGTGGCTGCTGGCATGCAGGCCGATGGCATAGACGCCGGTTTCCTCGGTCAGGCGTTCGTCGAGCACGCGAAAACGCGGCTCGCTTTCCACTTCGTAGACCGACGAGATCGTGCCGTCGCCGACCAGCCGCAGGTAAAGGCCGGTCGCGGCGGCCGCGGCGTCGTCGCGTTCAAGGTCGGTGTCGACCAAAATAGTAGTGGCATCGCTCATGGTGGGCGATGGTGATCCCCTGTGCGGTGCGTCGTAAAGCATGGTCGCGACCTCCCGTTCAGTCCGGCGGCGGACCGATCCATTCGTCGATAGCGCGAACGTCGTCGTCGCTGGCCGCCACGATGCGGTAGCCAGCCCAGAATTGCCCGGCGGAAGCGGCGGGTTCGTGCCACTGCTCCTGGATACCGATCTCGACCCGGTGTTCGCGGTGCTGGGCGTCCGGCAGGGTGAAGCTCACCTGATGCACGGCGCCGCTACGTGGGGCCTGCGTCGCCAGCACCATCATGCCGGTGGCGGAAAGATTGCCGAGTTGGCCGATCACCCGCTCGGTCATGCCGTCCACGATGGGCATGGGCGAGGTGACCCGCTTGCGCGGCGCGCGGCGTTGTTCGAATTCGCGGCTCATGCGTGGCCTGCCATGCGTGCTTCGTGCAGCCCGTCACGGCGCAGGCTGCGCGCCACGGCCTGCCAGGCGCGATCGATGAAGGACATGCGCTGTTCCCGCCATTCGCGAGCCTCGCCCGTCGCGATAAGGCGGGCCAGGCGCGTGAGGTCGATATCGTCGGTGCGGCTACCGCGTTGGTTGACGAACAGGCAACGCCCGGTGGTGGGTGAGAACCAGGCCAGCTTGCGCCGGCTGAGGTTGCCGTCCTCGTGGACGAACTCGAACCAGGTGCCGAAGCGCAGCGTGACGAAGCCGTCGTACACGGCCCGCGCGGCGGAATCGAGCGGCGTTGGTTCGACCGGCTTCACCGGCTCGCCGTGAGCCGTGCCTTCGCCCAGCCTCGGGCGCTGTTTCAGGCGCAGGGCGACATCGGTCGGGGTGAGTGCATCGTCGGTCTGCGTGGCCGGGCTTTCGAACAGGCCGGCAGCCACCTGGGCGGCTTCGGAGGGATGCATGCCCAGGTGTTCGAGACCACGTTCCACCTCCACGCGCAGCTTCTGCACGTCGGCGATAGGGCGGCGCCCAAGGAGCTGATCGGTCACACCCAGGCAGTGGAGGAAGGCTTCGCCCGTCTCGCCGCCACGAAGAATGTGCAGGGCGAGCACGTCCGCCCAGGTCCGTTCCAGCAGGATGCGCAGGACACCGCGTGGCGCCGCACCGCTGCCAAGTCGCTCGCCCATGATCTCGGCGGCGCGCTGGCGCGCGCGCTCCAGGCGGTCGCGACCTTCCATCGCTTCGATCTGCCGGCGCTCGGCCACGTGTGCCTTGCGCGACAGCTGGGTGATCTGTTGCTCGATCTCCGAACGCCAGGCGGGATCGATCACCTGGGCGTGGCTGGCCTCGACCACCAGGCGTTCGAGCCGATCGATCAGTGCCGCGTCCGGTTCGCCTTCGGCCGGATCGAGCCAGTGGTGAGCGGCCTCGCTGACGGTATCGAGCAGCTGGCGTGCCGGATGTTCAGGGCGGTCGAAGAAGCCGCGGTCGTTCACGGCCGCTCGGAGCATCGGCCACTGGAGGCCGCCGAGCACGGCGCGACCCGGGCTCGCGGTGCCGAGTTGCTGGCCGAGGTTCTGGAACAGCATGGCCGTCAGTTCCACCGTATCGCCCTGCTCGAGGGTGAGTTCGGCGGGCGGCGAGCCGACGGGCCGGCCACGATTGAGCTGGCTGAGCAGTTCGTCGCGCAACGCCTGGGCGCTGCGGATCTCCCTGTGTGCGGCGTCGGCGACTTCGGAGACATGGCCCTGCAAGGCGAAGAGCGCGGTCTGCAACTCGTCCTCGGAGACCAGCCGGTCGGGCGCGAAGCCGGCACCGCGACCCTGGGTGGCCACGCGGCTGGCCAGCAGGTCGCGCAGGCTTTCGAGCACGCCGATGTGACCTTCACTGGTGGCGCTGACCGGTGCGGCTTCGTGACTGCTGCCGCCCGCGCCCGTGCCGCCCTGGACACTGCTGCCCGTGGTGGCCGCCGGCGCCGATGCGTCTCCCGGCCGCCCGCGACGCTCCGCCGCCGGTGGCGCGGAGACGCGAACGTTCGGGTAGACGCGGAAACCGGGAAGGATGCCGCGCGTCCGGTAATGCTCGTTGAGCGCGCCGTAAAACGCTTCGCTATGGCCGAGCACATGGGTGTCGACGGCGTGGAACAGCAATAACCGATGCGCACTGGTCAACGGCAACGGTGCGACCGCCGCCTCCAGGGCAGCGGTGAGCGCACGCGGACCAGCCGGCAACGCCTCACCTTCCAGCGGCGGGGTACCCGCAAGCACGGCCATGCGGTAACCCAGTTCGAACAGGCTGCTGGCGCTACGCGCTTCACCGCGTGCGGCCATGCTGCTCAGCGCATCCGTCTGCTCCTGCTCTTCGGGATCCACCAGGCTCAGGTTCATGCCCAGGCCGAGGTGTTCGCCCGTGGCGGATTTACCGTCGACGTTTTCGCCCAGATGACGGAAGCGCTCGGACAGGTGCGCGGCAAAGCGTTGGCGAAATGCCGGCCCCTCACGCTCGACGATGTTCCGGCTTTCGAAACATTCCTGCTGCTCGAGGTGATTACGGGTGTTCTCGGCCGTGGCGAACAGGCGCTGGTTGAAATCGCGCAGGGATTCACGCAGGGGCATGTCCAGCCACGTCAGGCACAGCGACAGACCCTGCTGCGCCTCGCGCTCCGCGCGTGGCGACAAAGCAATGGGGGCCTGACCCATTCTGCCGTGTGGGGGCTGCATTCCTGTGCTCATCTAGTTGGTTTCTCCCCTGCCTGATGCCGAGTTTAGGCGTCCGAACCCTATGGGCGCCAGCGGGATGCCGGTCGGCTTACGGCTTAGAGCGGATGGACTAGGGGCGGAAACGGCAGCAATCAGCTCATGAACGCTTCGATCACGTTGTTGAGGAAGCGTTGGCCCAGCGCCGTGGTCCGCAGCACGGCCGGATCGTCGACCAGCCAGCCACGTGCGATGGAGGCGGCCCGGGCCGGAGCGATCGCCTCCGCGGACAGGCCCGTCCGCTCGGTGAAGTCCGCCGCGGGCACGCCATCGATCAGGCGCAGAGCATTGAGCATGTACTCGAAAGGCAGGTCGTCCGTGCCGACGAGGTTATCGCCACCGATCCGGCCTGGTTGACCGGAGGAGGCGAGGTAAGCCGCGGGCAGGCGGGTCTTCCAGCGGCGATGGACGCCGGTGGCGTCCGTGATCTTGCCGTGGGCTCCGGCGCCGATACCGAGGTAGTCGCCGAAACGCCAGTAATTCAGGTTGTGCGCGCATCGGCGACCGGGCGCCGCATAGGCTGAGACTTCGTACTGGCCGTAACCGCCCTCGGCCAGGCTCGCTTCACATGCCTCCTGGATCGCCCACGCCGCGTCGTCGTCGGGTAGCGGGGGAGGATTCGCGGCGAAGGCCGTGTTCGGTTCCAGCGTGAGCTGGTAATGCGAGATATGCGTTGGCACCAGCGCCATGGCCCGCCGCACGTCGTCGAGCGCGCCCTCGAGCGTCTGTTCCGGCAAGGCATACATCAGGTCGATATTGATGTTGTCGATGCCGGCGTCCCTGGCCTGTCGCACGGCATCTTCCGCCTCGTGGGCGGAGTGGATACGACCCAGGCGATGCAGTTTGTCGTTGTCGAAGCTCTGCACGCCGAACGAAATGCGGTTCACGCCGGCGGCGAGATAGCCGTCGAAACGCCCGTGTTCGACCGTGCCGGGATTCGTCTCCAGGGTGATTTCCGCGTGGGTGGCGAAGGCCAACCGTCGCCGGGCGCCGTCGAGAAAGCGGCCGACCAGCTCGGGCGCGAACAGGCTCGGCGTGCCGCCACCAAAGAAGACGGTCTCGACCGGACGCCCGCCGATGGCCTCGCCGAAATCGCGCAGGTCGGCATCGAGATCCGCCAGCAACACGTCCACATACTCGGCATAGGCGGGCGTACCGCGGACACCATGCGAATTGAAGTCGCAGTACGGGCATTTGCGCACGCACCAAGGCATGTGGACGTATAACGACAGCGGCGGCGGGACGAGAATCATGACAGCTCGGCGAAGCGCGCCTTGAGCACCTCGAGCGCCTGGCCGCGATGGCTCAGGCGATTTTTAAGGGCGGGATCCAGCTCGGCGGCGCCTAGGTCGTGACCGGCGGGAAGGAACAACGGGTCGTAACCGAAACCGCCTTCGCCTCGCGGCGCTTCGAGGATGCGGCCGGGCCAGCGTCCTTCGGCGATGAGCGGCGCCGGATCATCGGCGTGGCGGAGCACCACCAGCACGGCGATAAAATACGCACCGCGTTTTTCCGTCGGCACGCCGGCGAGCTCGTGCAGCAGTTTGGCATTGTTCGCTGCGCTGTCGCCGTGCTTGCCCGCATAGCGAGCGGCATAGAGACCGGGCGCGCCGCCCAGGAAATCCACGCAGATGCCCGAGTCGTCGGCCAGCGCGGGCATACCTGTCACGCGCGCCGCGTGGCGCGCCTTGATCAGTGCGTTCTCGACGAAGGTCAGCCCGGTTTCCTCGGCGTCGCTGACGCCCAGCGCCGTCTGCGGCACGAGCTGCACACCGCTGCCGGCGAGCAGTTGTTCCAGCTCGACCACCTTGCCCGCATTACCTGAAGCCAGTACGAGGCGCATCGCTCAGAGCCCCTCGGCCGCGAATTCAGGCGCGTAGTCCACGCGTCCGCGATAGCCGGTCAGGCCATCGATCGTAAGCGGCAGCACCTGGAAGGCATTGCCGCCTTCGTAGGCATCGCGCAGGTCGTGCGCGGAGGCCTTGGCGAAGCCGAACTGGGTGTAATAAGCGGGCGAGCCGAGAACGAAGACCGCGCGCGCATCCTGCACGAAGCAGGCCCCGATCCCTTCTTCCACCAGGTCATGGCCGATGCCCTGGCGCTGATGGTCCGGATGCACCGCGACCGGCGCCAGGCCGAGCGACTTGCCGTCGTCGCCTTCTTCGATCGTCACGGGGGAGAACAGCACGTGGCCGACCACGGTGTCTTCCTCATCCACGGCGACCAGTGAAATCGAAGCGCGACCAGCCGCGACCAGCCGGCGGACCAGGTCGGCCTCGGCATCGCGCCCGAAAGCGACGCGATGGATCTCGACGATGGCGTCCAGATCGGCGGCCGTGGCGGGGCGAACGTCTGTCACGGCATGCTCTCCAAGGCAGCGCGCTGGGCGATGACCAGATCGTTGATGCCCTTGGCGGCCAGGTCCATCAGCGCGTCCATTTCCTCACGACGGAAGGCGTGGCCTTCGGCCGTGCCCTGCACTTCGATGAAGCCACCACCATCGTTCATGACGACGTTCATGTCGGTATCGCAGTTGGAGTCCTCGGCGTAGTCGAGGTCGAGCACAGGCACGCCGTTATAGATGCCGACGGAAACCGCCGCGATGGCACCGAGGATGGGATTGCGCTTGATGGCGTTGCGCTTGGTCAGCGTGGATACGGCATCCACGAGCGCCACATAGGCGCCCGTGATGGCTGCCGTGCGGGTGCCGCCATCGGCCTGGATCACGTCGCAATCGAGCGTGATGACCCGCTCGCCGAGGGCAGCGCGGTCCACGCAGGCACGGAGGGAGCGGCCGATCAGGCGCTGGATCTCCATGGTGCGGCCGCCCTGGCCACCTCGGGCGGCTTCGCGCTGGGTGCGGTCCGTGGTGGCGCGGGGCAGCATGCCGTACTCGGCCGTGACCCAGCCCTCACCCTTGCCGCGCAGCCACGGTGGGACGCGCTCTTCGACCGAGGCGGTGCACAGCACCTTGGTGTCCCCGAAGGACACCAGAACGGACCCTTCCGCATGGCGGGTGTAGTGACGTTCGATGCTGACGGCGCGCAGCTGGTCGGCGGCGCGGCCGCTCGGACGGGAAAAAGTCATGGATAACCTGATTTGGGCGCGGACGGTGGGTCAGTTTACCATTGCGGTCTTCCCCGCCGCGTAAGCGAGCCATCCATGATCCGCAGCATGACCGCGTACGCCTCCGCCGAGAGCGCTGGCCCCTCCGGCACCCTCACCTGCGAACTGCGCACCGTGAATCACCGCTACCTCGAGATCAGCCCCCGGCTGCCCGAGGAGCTGCGCAGCTTCGAAAGCGCCCTGCGCGAGCGGATCGGTGCCCATCTGTCCCGCGGCAAAGTCGATCTCACGGTGCGCCTGCGCAGCGAATCCGGGGCCAGCGATGGCCTGCAGGTCAACGCCCAGATGCTCGCCCGGCTCTCCGAGCTGGCGCTGGACCTCGAGCAGCGCTTCCCGCGCATGTCAATCGATTTCACCGACCTGCTCCGTTTCCCCGGCGTGCTGCGCCAGGCGGAAACGGATGCCGACGCCCTCCAGGTCGCCCTGATCGAGGTGCTCGACCGGGCGCTGGTCGCCCTCAACGACACCCGGGGCCGCGAAGGCACCAAGCTGGGCGAGCTGCTGGTCGAACGCCTGAACGGCATCGAGAAGATTGTCGGCGATGTACGTGGATGGCTGCCCGAGATCCAGGCCGCCCTGCGCGCACGCCTCGAAGGCCGGTTGGCCGATATGCGCCAGCCCGTGGAGCCAGGTCGCCTCGAGCAGGAGCTCGTGCTTCAGATCACCCGCATCGACGTGGACGAGGAACTCGACCGCCTGGCCACGCACATCTCGGAAGCCCGCCGCGTGCTGGCGCTGAAGGAGCCCGTGGGTCGCCGCCTGGACTTCCTCATGCAGGAGTTCAACCGCGAGGCCAATACGCTGGGTTCGAAGTCCGTGGATTCGCGTACGACCAATGCCGCCGTCGAACTGAAGGTGCTGATCGAGCAGATGCGCGAGCAGGTTCAGAACATCGAGTAACGATCGGGAGCCGCTTCTAGTCGAAGCGGTGCACGAACCCCACCTGGAAGCCGCCCGGCAACATGCTGAGGATGAAGGGCGAGTTCCGGCGTGAAGACCAGATGCCGAAGCCGGTGCCGATCGCCGCGCCCGCGAGTACGTCGGTTTGCCAGTGACCCCGGGTCTTCATGCGCGCGACCATGTCGTAGGCAGGAAGCAGGGCGAGGGCGTAGACCATGGGGTTGTCTTCGCCGTAGCGGACGATGAACGGCGTGACGGCCGCCGAGATGAGGGTCACTTCGCCGCTCGGGAAGCTGTTGTTCTTCTTTCCACTGGAAAAGAACTTGTCCGGGTCATCCGTCTCGGAAGGACGTTGTCGCCGGAAGCCCAGCTTGAGCACGTCCGTCGTCGCACTGGCCAGGACCACCGAATCCACCGAGCGCCAGAGCGTGTCGCCAAACTCGCTGTTGTCGCCCAGTAGCAGGGCGCCGCCGAAAACCGTTACGGCAGTCGCGCCCGCGAGGATCTTCTGGTTGCTTCGTTTCCATATACCGCTGTTGTCGTAATGGAGACGATGATCGATCCCTAGTGGCCCACCGCCGGCGGTTGCGGAGGCGGATGCGGTCAATGTGAACAGGAATACCCACGTTTTCAGTGCCATGGCCCCGTCTCCCCGAGAAGTCGGCTGACACGCCGACTTAACAGGAGTCTAGGCATACAAGCTTACGGATACCTGATCTATTATCCGGCCCATGACCACATCACAGTCCTACCCCATTGGCACGCCCGGGCAACCCTGGGGCGCTCCCGAAGTCGCCGGCTGGCGTTCGCGCCAGGTAAAAAGCCGTAGCTACGCCGACGATGTCGTGACAGCAATCGACGCGCTGCGTCACCGCTTCGACGTCAGTGGTTACGGCGTGCTGGATTACGTGGAAGGGCAGTATCCCTTGCTCGCGATCCGGAGCCGGGAATGGCGCGATGACCTTCCCGTTCTACTGGTAACGGGCGGCGTGCATGGGTACGAGACCAGCGGTGTCGAGGGTGCGCTTCAGTTCGTACGCGACCACGCCGACGACTATGCCGGCCGCGCCAATGTGCTGGTGCTGCCGTGCGTCAGCCCCTGGGCCTACGAGCGCGTCCAGCGCTGGAATCCGGACGCCATCGATCCGAACCGCAATTTTCGCGAAGACAGTCCGGCCGCCGAATCGGCAGCGTTGGTAGGTCTTCTGGCACCACTTGCCAATAAGGTGCTCGTGCATATCGACCTGCATGAAACCACCGACTCGGACGAGTCGGAATTCCGCCCGGCGGTCGCGGCGCGTGATGGCAAGGAATACGAGCCCGGCGAGATTCCGGACGGATTTTACCTCGTAGACGATTCGTTCAATCGCCAGCCAGAGTTCCAGGAGACGGTTATCGAAGCCGTGGCGAAGGTCACCCATATCGCGCCTGCGGATGAGCACGGTGAGATCATCGGATCACCGGTCGTTGCGCACGGCGTCATCGAATACGACCTGAAGAAGCTGGGTCTGTGCGCTGGCATCACCAATGCGCGTTACGTCACGACGACCGAGGTCTATCCGGACAGTCCTCGCGCTACACCGCAGCAGTGCAACGATGCACAGGTGGCGGCGGTGCGGGCGGCGTTCGATTACGCCCTGGCGTATCCGGAAGGCTAATCCGTTCCGGTGACAACGGGAGGCCGCCGGCCGGTCGCGTCGCTCCTCGCCCGGGAGCGCGATGCGACATCGGGCTCGATCGCACGGGCGGCGGCAGGCCTGACACGCCCTTTCAGTACGTCATGCTCGATCCGGCGCACTACTTCGGCTCCGTTCGCAGCAAATGCCCCCGCGCCCATCGTGCGTTCCACATACTCCCTCGCGTTCTCGCCGAAGACTTTCAGCATCTCCGGGCGCGCGATGAAGCCCCGTATCGCCGCGCCGATGCCGCTGACGATATCGCCTCCGAGCAGCGCGCCGGTTCGACCGGGCTGGACACTTCGGCGCAGCTCGCCCACCGGCGTCGCGACGATCGGTAAACCTGCCGCCATGGCCTCATGCGCCCCGATGCACATGCCCTCGTAAACGGAAGGCTGAACGTACAGGTGCAGGCTTTGCAGGTAGGCAGGAATGTCGGAAACCCAGCCGACCAGCCTGACCTTGTCCTGCAAGGCGAGCGACGTAATAAGGTTCTGCAGATCGTCGCGAAGCGGTCCGTCGCCCGCAATCGATACGTCGAGCCGATCGTAGATGTGCGGATCGTCGCTGCGGATGCGATCCACCGCGCGAATGAGAAGGTCGTAGTTCTTCTGCGGATGAAGGCGGCCGGTGCTGCCAATCCGGAGCGGGCCCGTTCCATCCCAGCGTGGGATCGGTGTCGTCGGAGAGGCGGGATTGAACACCGGCCAGATCGCTATCCTGTCTTTCTCGACGCCCATCGAATCTTCGAGGTAGAGCGCGACGTCGCGCGAGTCGGCAATCCATAACTTGCAGCGGCGCTGGTTTCGGCGGATGTGCGCCTTCGCGTCGGAGCTGTGCTTCCAACTCACGACAGGAATACCGAACATCCCGGCAACGACCTGACCCACTCGCGTCGCCTGGCTCAGCGAGGTCCATATCACGTCGGGTCGGGATGCACGCACCGCTTTGGCATATCTGTAGATGCTGCCGAACTTCGAGGCCTCGTGGTCGGACAGAAGCGTATAGGGAACGCCCGCCTCGATCAGCCTCGGCTCGGTCAGGCGATCGCGAGGCTTGAGCGCGAAGACATGAATTTCATGGCCGAGATCCATGATCACCTTGGCGATGTCCGGAATGATGAATTCGGCGCCGCCGCCTTCAAGGCTCGTAACTACGTAATGAATGCGCATAGGGAGTCCGCGATATCTTGAGGGGGTGAGTGCGGCCGGATCGCACTTCTGCTCGCCTGCGCTGAGCCCTTGGTTGCGAATGACTCCGCCGTTTACAGCTTGGCGAGTCGACACTACGCGGGATAGGTTTCGTGCAGGTTTCGTGGCGCGTGACTTTCGTCGGAAATGTTGTCGATGTCGATGTGTCTGACACTGATAGACGCGGACATCGGGCGAAACGAGCGTGTAAGCAAAAGCAAAGGTATGCGCAAGGCGAGGTCTCGCAAGCCATTCGAAGCAGTGCGACAGCAACGGCGTTGCTTTCATCATCGCTTCAGGCAAGCGGACGGCGAGGCGACCGGCGGGCGATCCTCGTGAGAAGTTTCGCACTCGGGGCTTGGCTATACTCCGGTGTCGCGCGCTTCAGGGCGCGTCCATGTCGGTTACTGGGGAGATCGGATGCGCGCACGTCGCCTGCCATGGTCCATGTTCGTGGTGCTCGCCCTTCTTGGTGGAGGTGCACACGCCGCGGACGACGCCGTCCGATGGGTGCACGAAGCCCAGGCCGTGACCGTCCAGCGCGATGACTGGGGTATCGCCCATGTGCACGGCCACACGGATGCCGACGCCGTGTTCGGCATGGCCTATACCCAGGCGGAAGACGACTTCAATCGCGTCGAGACCAATTACCTGACCTCACTCGGCAGAACGGCCGAGGCTGAGGGTGAGTCGGCGATCTGGCAGGACCTGCGCCAGAAGCTTTTCATCGACCCGGCGCAACTCAAGGCGATGTATGCGCGAAGCCCTCGCTGGCTGGTCGCGTTGATGGATGCCTGGGCCGATGGACTGAATTACTACCTCGCGACGCATCCGGATGTGCATCCGCGTGTGATTGCCCACTTCGAACCGTGGATGGCGCTGAGCTTCAGCGAAGGCAGTATCGGCGGGGATATCGAGAGGGTGTCGACGAAGGGATTGCAGGCCTTCTACGGCAAGGATCCGGAAGGCGCTCTCGCACAGTTCACGCCGCCTTCCAGTTGGGAGGAGCCGACTGGCTCGAACGGCATCGCCATCGCACCGAAACTCACCGCGAACGGACACGCGCTGCTGCTTATCAATCCGCACACCTCGTTCTTCTTCCGTTCCGAACTGCAGATGTCGAGCGACGAAGGCCTCGATGCGTATGGTGCGGTTACCTGGGGACAGTTCTTCATCTACCAGGGTTTCAACAAGCACGTCGGCTGGATGCACACCTCCACCGGTGCCGATGTCGTCGATGAATTCGCCGAGGCCATCGTGCAGAAGGATGGCAAGCCGTTCTACCGCTACGGCAAGGAACTGCGTGCCGTGACCTCGCGCGAGATCGTCGTGCCATATCGCGCGGTGGACGGCACGCGCGCCGCACGCACCTTCACGGTCTATGCGACGCACCATGGTCCGGTCGTGCGCACAGAGGGCGACAGGTGGATCGCCATCGCCCTGATGAACAAGCCACTCGAGGCACTGCAGCAGAGCTGGCTTCGCACCAAGGCCAACGACTACGCGGCGTATATGAAGGTAGCCGAGCTCAAGGCGAACTCGTCGAACAACACGATCTACGCAGACGACAAGGGCAACATCGCCTACCTGCATCCGCAGTTCATTCCGAAGCGCGACGACCGGTTCGACTATACGAAGCCGGTCGATGGCAGCGATCCGGCGACGGACTGGCAGGGACTGCTGCCGCTGGACAAGGCGCCGCGTCTGTTCAATCCGCCCACCGGCTGGATATTCAACACCAACGACTGGCCGTACTCGGCGGCAGGTCCCGACAGCCCGAAGCAGGCCGACTTTCCGCGATACATGGATGCGGTGGGCGAGAATCCCCGTGGCCTGCACGCGACGCGCGTGCTCGCCGGGCGTCGTGACTTCACGCTTGCCTCGCTGATCGATGCCGCGTTCGATTCTTACCTGCCGGCGTTCGCGCGGCAGCTGCCCATCCTCATTGCCGACTACGACGCGTTGCCCGCAGGCGACCCGCTGAAGCAGAAGCTCGCCGGACCCATCGGCTTGCTGCGGACCTGGGATTACCGCTGGGGTATTGCCTCCATACCGACCTCGCTGGCCGTCTTCTGGGGCGACATTCTCTGGGACAAGGCCAGCAAGCTGGATTCGGAGGAGGGGCTGTCGGTCTACGACAGGATGGCGGAGAAGGCCGGTCCGCAGGTGCGCCTGAATGCCCTGGTCGAGGCCACCGACCGTCTCGAGCATGACTTCGGTAGCTGGGGCGTTCCCTGGGGCGAGGTGAATCGTTTTCAGCGCGTTGACGGTGCCATCGTGCAGCCCTTCGACGATGCGAAGCCGAGTATCCCGGTGCCGTTCACGTCGTCGCGGTGGGGCTCGCTGGCTTCGTTCGGCGCCCATCGCTGGCTGGGGACGAAGCGCTATTACGGCACCAGCGGCAACAGCTTCGTGGCCGTCGTGGAGTTCGGCGACAAGGTGCATGCGCGTGCGATCACGGCGGGCGGAGAAAGCGGGCACCCCGATTCGCCGCACTTCAACGATGAAGCGGAGCGTTACACCACCGGCAATCTGCGGACGGTGTACTTCTGGCCCGAGGAACGGCAGGGGCACATCGAACGGACCTATCATCCGGGACAGTGATGAATCGATCAGGGGGCGGCATGGCTAAGTTGGCGGGGTGGGGCAGGGCGTTTGCATTCGCAGGTTGCATGACGATGGCCTGCGGTTCGTTCGCGGCAGAGCCATCGGCCACGTCAAAGCCGGCGGACCACCCCTGGCTGATCAAGGGCGATCGCGTCTTCGACGCACGCAGCGAACAGACCCATGCAGGCTGGGTGGTGCTCGTCCAGGGCGACAAGATTCTCGATGTCGGGCCAGCCGGGAAGGTCGCCGCGCCGCCCGGTACCCAGACCATCGACCTGCCCGGCACGACCATTCTCCCTGGCCTCATCGACGCGCACTCGCACATCTTCCTGCACCCGTATAACGAGACACCCTGGAACGACCAGGTGATGAAAGAGACGCTCGCCTTCCGCACCGTGGAAGCCGTGAAGCACGCCAACGACACACTCATGGCCGGCTTCACCGCCCTTCGCGATCTTGGCACCGAAGGCGCGGGCTACGCCGATGTCGACGTGCAGCGGGCCATCGATAAAGGCGTGATCCCTGGGCCGCATCTTTTCGTCGCCACGCGGGCCACGATCGCCGCCCATTGTTATGGGCCCGGCCCGCTTGGATTCCGCGACGACATGGACATTCCGCAGGGCGGCATCCCGGTGAGCGGGCCGGCGCAGATGCTGGATGCCGTGCGTGACCAGGCGGCGCACGGCGCGGACTGGATCAAGCTCTACGCCGATTACCACTGCGGCAAGGCGAAGGGCTCCGTGCCGACGTTCACCGAAGAGGAACTGAAGGCGGCGGTGGACGCTGCGCATGGCATGGGCCTGCCGGTAGCCGTGCACTCGACGACGGCCGAAGGCATGCGTCGCTCGGTCATGGTCGGCGTCGACACCATCGAGCACGGCTACGACGGCACGCCGGACGTCTTCGCGCTGATGAAGCAGCACGGCGTCGCGTACATGCCCACGCTCGAAGCCAGCGCGGCCACGTCGGAATACTTCGGCGGCTGGAAGCCGGGCGATCCGCCGACCGAATCCATGCAGAAGGCGGCACACGCATTCAAGCTCGCGCTCGATGCCGGCGTGACCATCGGCAACGGCAGCGACGTCGGCGTCTTCACCCACGGCGACAACTACAAGGAGCTCGCCTGGATGGTGCGCGACGGCATGTCTCCCGTGCGCGCACTCCTCGCTGCCACCGCTGTCGACGCGAAGGTGCTGCGCCAGCAGGATCGCATCGGCCAGCTGAAAGCAGGCCTCGACGCCGACATCATCGCGGTGCCGGGCGACCCCACGCAGGACATCGGCACGCTCGCCCACGTCGCCTTCGTCATGAAGGGTGGTGTGATCTACAAGCAGTCGTCGCCTCAGCAGTCGTCGTCTCAGTAGACGTCGGCCGTCTCCCGGCCGCTCGGCTTGACGTCGATCGGCTCGGGATCCGACGGTGGGTCGCCCTGGTCCGGCCCCGGCTCGCCATCGGCGAGCGGGATGTCGATTAATTCGCCGGGACGGCGCCCCCAGGTGCCCTCGGCGGTGTCGTAGTAGCCGGGCGACCAGTTGTGGCGGCGGGCGTTCTCCATATCGCGGAGCGTCTCGAACTGCACGCGGTACGGATAGGAGTCAAAGGAACCGTTGGGATTGTCAATGCGCATGGGGATGCCTCGGATCGCGCAGAACTCGCATTCCCGCCCGTCGCGAACTGCCGCGCAGGCTGGGTTTTCATTGGGTCGGGTGCACGCCGCGGATCCTTCACGCGGGGCAAATAAACGATGCGCCGCTGCGCATTAACGGCGCGTCGTTTCCTTGATGGATCAGCGTAAAGCGATGGTTACACCGTGAGCTTTTCGCTCAACGTCCACAGCCGTTCCACCGCCTCCGGGTCGATCGCCCAAGGACGCACGCCGACATCGTTGCTGACACGGCCCGGTGTGTTGTCCGCGTCGACCAGGACAGGCGACACCTCGACGTCCTCGCAATACACGCCACCCATGCCGTCGAGCTGAGGGCTCGTAGCGCACCAGACGCTGGTCGCCGCGCCCTGCGGCACGCTCTTGAATCCACGAGCAAGATCGACCACCGGGCGGCCTTCGTCGTCGATCGCCCCGCGAGCGCGCAGGTCGTCCTCACTCATGTGTCGAATGAGATCGGTGATGATCGCACCGGGATGCAGGGCGAAGGCGCGGATGCCTTCGGCTTCACCGCGTTTGTCGACGCCGAGCGCGAACAGCACATTCGCCGTCTTCGACTGGCCGTACGCCATCCACGGGTCGTACTCGCGACGTTCGAAGTGGGGATCGTCGAAGTCCACGCCGGCAAACCGGTGCCCGCGAGACGACACAGACACCACACGCGCGCCGTGAGCGCGCTTCAAGGCAGGCCAAAGCCCTGTCGTCAGCTGGAAGTGGCCCAGGTGGTTGGTCGCGAACTGCATTTCGTAGCCACGTGCGTCTCGGGTCAACGGCATCGCCATGACACCGGCGCTGTTCACCAGAATGTGCAGGGGCTCGCCACGGGCGAGGAAGCGCTCGACGAAGGCGTCGATGGAAGCGGGGTCGGCGAGGTCCATGGGCTCGATCTCGACGTCGATCCCTTCGAGGGTCTTCCGGGCCTTGGCCAGGTCACGGGCGGGGACGATGACCCGCGCTCCGGCGGCACGAAGCGCCCGGCTGGTCTCGGTGCCGATGCCCGAATAACCGCCGGTGACGATGGCGGTCTTGCCGGTCAGGTCGATACCGGCGAGCACCTCGTCCGCCGTACTGGCCATGCTGAAGCCGGAATGGATGGGGGTCTGGACGCTGGACATGGGGATCTCCTCGTAGGGTCCGGACAAGGTTAGGCCTCGCCATCCGAACGATGAATGCTTGAAAGTCCGTCATCCATGCTCAATCGTACGGGTATGGCTGACGATCCGATTTCCGAGGTACTGAGACTGGCCGATGTCGAGTCGGTGGTTTCCGGCGGCTTCACCGCAGGGGGCGACTGGGCAATTCGCTTCCCGCCGCCGGACAAACTCAAGTTTTTCGCCGCGCTGCGAGGCGGGTGCTGGCTGCGCCTGGACGAAGGCGCGACGGTGCGGATGGAAGCGGGCGACATCGTCCTCCTCGTCGCCGAGCGCGGCTTCGTGCTGGCCAGCGATCTCACCCTCCCGCCGGTCGACGCACGTGAGGTGTTCGCCGGTCGCACCACGCCGATCGTGGCGCTGGGCCAGGGCGATGACATGCTCCAGATCGGCGGCCATGTCCGCTTGCATCCGACCTACGCGCCGATGCTGCACGAAGCCCTGCCGCCGATGATCCACGTGCGCGGATCGGCGCCGGAAGCGGTGACCATGCGCTGGATCCTCGACCGGATGGTTGAGGAAAGTCGTGGCGATCTGCCCGGCTCCGGCATGGCGAGGACCCAGTTGGCCCACCTTCTGTTCGTGCAGATTCTCCGCGCCCACCTGTCGGCGGGTGGCCCGCTACAGGCCGGTTGGTTGCGTGCGGCGGCCGATCCTCGCCTGGGCGTGGCGCTGCGGATGATGCATGGCGAGCCTGGCAAGCCCTGGCGTCTCGACCAGCTGGCCAGTGCGGCGGCGATGTCGCGGACCATCTTCGCTTCCCAGTTCAAGGCGGCGGCGGGGGTGGCTCCTCTGGCCTACCTGGCGCGGTGGCGTATGAGGCTTGCGGAACGCGCCTTGCGCCAGGGCGACGTTCCTGTGGCCGTGCTGGCAAGAGACCTTGGGTACGCGTCCGAGAGCGCCTTCAGTCATGCGTTCAAGCGGATTGTCGGGGTTTCGCCGAGTCGTTATGCGGGGGCGGAGGTGTCGTTGTAGAAGGCCAGGGCTGGGGCGATCTGGTTTTCGCCGATGAATCGGCTCCTACAGGGAGGGTGTGTTTGGGATGGCATGGAGAGTATCGGGGCGAAGTGGCGCCGGTTCGGACGGCCTGGTGAAAGGCGGTCCGACCGAGACTTCGCTACAATCGCGTTTTGCCCAGCTCGCGATGCCGGCTCCGGGAGAAACCATGCACGTCCAACCAGAGACCCGCGGATGATCGACGGCACCCTGTTCGTGGTCGCCGCGCCCTCGGGAGCCGGAAAGTCCACGCTCGTCAACGCCTTGCTCGAGCGCGAGCCGGACATCTCGCTGTCCATTTCGCATACGACGCGGCCGCCGCGCGTGGGCGAGGAATACGGACGCCACTACTTCTTCGTAGAGCGAACGGACTTCGAGAGCGAGATCGCCGAGGGCATCTTCCTCGAACACGCCGAGGTGCACGGCAACCTGTACGGCACCTCACGCACCGTGGTCGAAGGCAAGCTCTGCGAAGGTGCCGACGTACTTCTGGAGATTGACTGGCAGGGCGCGCGGCAGGTGCGTAAGGGCAAGCCCGACTGCGTCAGCGTCTTCATCCTGCCGCCGTCGCGTGTGGAGCTGGAGCGCCGCCTGCGTGGCCGCGGCTCCGACGCCCCCGAGGTGATCGAGCGTCGCCTGTTCAACTCGCGCGAGGAGATCGCCCACGCGCACGAGTTCGATTACATCATCGTCAACGACCGTTTCGAGGACGCCCTGGCGGACCTCCAGGCGATCGTTCGCGCCGTCCGCCAGCGCACGCCTGCGTCGGCTCGCCGCCACGAGGCGCTGATCGAGGAGCTTCTCGCACCATGACCGACGACGCCATCGTCCGCGTACGCGGACTGACCACGGTCCTCAACGGCAAGACCATCTTCGACAATCTCGATCTGGACATCCCCCGCGGAAAAGTCACCGCGATCATGGGCCCCAGCGGCACCGGCAAGACCACCCTGCTCAAGCACATCACCGGGCAGATGCGCGGCGATGCCGGGACCATCGAGGTCGACGGTGAGAACGTGCCTTCGCTCTCTCGCGAGAAACTCTTCGAGTTGCGCGAGCGCATCGGCTACCTGTTTCAGAATTCGGCCCTGCTCACCGATTTCGACGTCTTCGAGAACGTAGCCTTTCCGCTGCGCCAGCACACCGAGTTGCCCGAAGAACTGATTCGCAACATCGTGCTGAACAAGCTCGAGGCGGTCGGTCTGCGCGGTGCGGCGCGGTTGTCGCCCACGGAACTGTCCGGCGGCATGGCCCGGCGCGTCGCCCTGGCTCGCGCCATCGTCTTCGATCCCGCGCTGATCCTCTACGACGAGCCCTTCGTCGGCCTGGATCCGATTTCGCTCAACCAGGTGCTCCTGCTCATCCGCACGCTCAACCACACGCTGGGCATTACGTCCGTGCTGGTAGCGCATGAGCTGGCCGCCGTGCAGAAGGTGGCCGATCACGTGTACCTCATCGCCAACGGCAAGGTCGTCGCGCAGGGTGCGCCGGCCACGCTGGCCAGTGACGGCTCGCCGTGGACCGCGCAGTTCTTCGGCGGCAAGATCGACGGTCCCGTCCCGTTCCAGTATCCCGCCGGCGACTACGCCACGGCGCTCGGTTTCCCAGGAGGCAAGGCATGACGACGGCCAGGAATGACAATGTCGTCGTCCGCAGCCTCACCCAGATCGGCGCCTGCGGGCTTTTCCTGCTGACGATCCTCGCGGCGATTCCCCGTAGCTTCCGCCACGGTCGCGAAACCGTCCGGCAGATCTGGTTCGTCGGCGCGATGAGCCTGACCATCGTGATGACCTGCGGCCTGTTCGTCGGCATGGTGCTCGGCCTGCAGTTGTATGACGTGCTCTCGATCTTCGGCGGCACCTCGGCCACCGGTACCGTCGTCGCTATCGCGATCTATCGCGAGCTGGGCCCTGTGGTGACGGCGCTGTTGTTCGCCGGGCGTGCCGGCACCTCGGTCACCGCCGAGATCGGCCTGATGCGCGCGACCGACCAGCTCGACGCCATGGAGATGATGGCGGTCGATCCCATCGCCTACGTCATCGCCCCGCGTTTCCTCGCCGGCGTGGTCGCGCTGCCCCTGCTCGCCGTGGTGTTCTGCGCCATGGGCGTGTTCGGCGGCCATCTGGTTGGCGTGACCTGGCTCGGCATCGACAACGGCACGTTCTGGTCGAACATGACCGCCACGGTGGATGTCCATAAGGACATCATCGACGGCGTGCTGCTCAAATCCTTCGCCTTCGGCATCGTGGTCTCCCTGATCGCGGTGTTTCAGGGCTACACCACGCCGCCCACCAGTGAAGGCGTCGCTTACGCGACAACCCGCACGGTGGTCGCTTCGTCCATCGCCATCCTGGCGCTGGACTTCGTCCTCACCTCGTTCCTGATCTGAGGCACCGGAGACCCGCCATGACTGTCCATTCCTTCTTTACCCGTTCGAGGATCGCGCCGTGACCCAGAGACGTTCCTATGCCTTCGGCACCGGCCTGTTCATCGTGCTCGGCTTCGCCGCCCTCGCTTACCTGGCCACGCAGACCACGTCGGTCGCCAACGCCAGCCAGGGCTCCAGCTACACGGTGGAAACCCACTTCGCCAACATCGGCCAGCTGAAGAACCGCGCGCCGGTGAAGATCGCCGGCGTCCGCGTCGGCTCCGTGCAGGCGATCGAGCTTGTTCCCGGCAAGGAAGAAGCCAAGGTCACCCTGTCCATCGACGACCGCCACAAGGACATCCCCGAGGATTCCGTGGCCACGATCTTCACCAGCGGCCTGCTCGGCGACCAGTACGTCGGCATCCAGTTCGGTTTGTCCAAGACCCCGGTCAAGGAAGGTGGCGAAATCGGCCTGACCCGTCCGGCGCAGCAGCTGGAAGAGATGATCGGCAAGTTCTTCGGTGGCGGCAGCGCCCCGGATCGCCTGGGTGGCACGTTCCATGTCACCGGCAACTTCACCAACGTCGGTGCCCTGCAGCCGGGCGCGGCGGTGAAGATGGCCGGCGTGCCGATCGGCAGCGTCGACGCGGTGACGATCAAGCCGGGCAGCAGCGAAGCCACGGTGACCCTTGCGATCGACAAGCGCTACTCCCAGATACCGGATGATTCGGCCGGCGCGGTGTTCACAAGCGGTTTGATCGGCAGCCAGTATGTTGCGATCCAGCCGGGCGGCTCGCCGACCTTCCTCGCCGAAGGCGACCAGCTGATCCTCACCCAGTCCGCACTCCAGCTTGAAGACCTGATCGGCAAGTTCCTCGTGAACGGCTCGCCGAGCGACAACAAATCCGGTGGCGCCTCGGGCGGCACCCAACCCGACAACTCCGGCAAGAAATAAGGCCGGAACCCAGGAGACATCGCATGTTGCGTCAGCTTTCCCTTGCCATTGCTCTGGCCGTCGGTGGCGTCATCGCCGCCCCCGCGTTTGCCCAGGACCCCGCGCCGGCGTCCGCCACCCAGGGTCCCGGCCCCGAGGCGATCGTGCAGACGATTTCCGATGACCTTGCCAAGGCCATCGAAGGTCACCAGGCCGAGCTCAAGAACGATCACGAGAAGCTGATCGCGGTCATCGACGACACCTTCCTGCCGCACTTCGATATCGACTACGCGTCGATCCTCGTGCTCGGCCAGAACGCCAGCAAGGCCACCCCGGAGCAGCGCCAGCGCTTCGCCAAGGCCTTCTACAACTCGATCACGCACCGTTACGCCGAAGGCCTGCTCAACTACACCCGTGGCCGCGTGAAAGTCCTTCCGTTCACCGGCGATCTCAACAACAAGCGCACCGTGGTCCGTACGCAGGTCATGCTCGACGACGGCAAGTCGGTCTCGGTCGACTACGCGTTCCGCAAGAGCGCCAGCGGCGACTGGAAGGCGTATGACGTGATCATCGAAGGGATTTCGTACATCTCGAACTATCGCAACCAGGTCGACGCCGAGATCAAGAAGGAAGGCCTCGACAAGCTGACCGCCGACCTCGAATCGAAGGGCGGTGCCGCGATCGACGATATCCAGAAGGATACCGGTGGCGCCAAGGGCGGCGCCCAGAAGTGATTCCGGCGTCGTTCTCGCTGACGACCACGGCACCGGGCACCCTCGGGGTGTCCGGTGCGTTGACGTTCGCCACGGCGGCCAGCGCGCTCGAGACGGCCCGTGCCGACCTCGACCGTAGCGGCCAGACCACGCTCGACCTCAGCGGCGTTACCCATGCGGATAGCGCCGGTCTGGCCACACTACTGGCCCTGCTGGCGCACGCCCGAACCCAAGGCAAGACGCTCGCGGTCGCCAACACACCGGAAGGCCTGCAGGCCCTGGCCCGCGTCTCGGGCGTAGAAAACCTGCTCTAACGCCAACGCCAGATCCCGGCTCCTGCTTGTGCGTGTATGTAGGAGCCGATTCATCGGCGATCGGCCGCTTGCCTCGACCTACCAACTCAAGCCGCCGCTTGCGTGAGGGGTGAGGCGCAGAGCCTTCGGCGCCCCGACGTAGCGGCACAGAGCCTTCGGTGCTCAGGCGGCGCGGCGCAGAGCCTTCGGTGCCCACCCTCGCTGCTCAGACACGTCCTCCGCGTTCCGTACCGGAAAGGCCGCTGCGCGGCCGTGTACTTATTTGGCCTACGGCCGCTCCACTTGTGCGGAACTCGCCTCGAGGGTGGGCACCGAAGACTCTCCCCAACCCTGAGGTTCGCGTGGGTCGAGCGAAAGCACGGCAGCATCGTCGGCAGGCTCGCAGGCAAGCAGGCACGCCGGTGGAGGCGCAGACGCGAGTAAGGCGTTCCGCAACCGGTTGCCCGCAATCGCTTCCGCATCGGCTGGGTGTTCCGGGAGCGCCCACGCCAACGGCTCTCCGCCCACTCCACCGTATCGTCGTGAGAGACCTTGGTGTCCACCCTCGATGCGAGTTCCGCACAAGTGGAGCGGCCGTAGGCCAAATAGATACACGGGCCGCGTGAGCGGCCTTTCCTTCTCGAACGCGGAGGACGTGTCTGAGCAGCGAGGGTGGACACCAAGGTCTCCCCGCGAGACGCCCAAGTGTTGAGAGCGATGGCAACGCCGAGCCCCGCGAAGCCGAAGGCGAGCCATGCGCGAGGCGCGAGGCGCGAGAGAATCGCCGGCCTGAAAGCCCGGAAATCAGGCATCAAGCGCACGAGCGACCAGGAAAAGGCTCCACGGAAATCGACGACGAACCATAAAAGAAGGCCCCTCGCGGGGCCTTCTCCTTACTCGGGCTTTTCGCCGTTCTGGCGTTCCCACTTGTGCTGCTCATCGAGCAGCTTGTCGGGATCGAAGCCCTGGTTGTCGTTCAGCCCCTGCATCTGTTCAATGACCGCGTCCGGCGGGTTGCCGTCGTAGATCTGGTACAGGCGCTGCTGGCGGTAGGCGTCACGCATGAACACGTACGGATCGTAGGCCGAGGCAAGGAAGCTCTCGGCATCGATACCGCGCGAGCGCAGGGTCACGAGATAGAGCGCCGACGGGATGTATTCCTGACCGTACTTGTAGCTGTGGTTGCGCGAGTAGTAGCTGAGCGGGTCGAAGAAATAGCTGTCGACCGGCAGGCGCCAGACGTCGCGGACCGTGGTCGGGCCGACCAGCGGCAGCACCAGGTAGTCGCCCTCGGGCAAGCCCCAGCGAGCCAGCGTCACGCCGAAGTCGTTGTCTTCCAGGGGAATACCGAGCAGGCTTGCCGGATCCTTGAAGCCGAGGAAACCGATCGTCAGGTTCACGACGAAGCGGCTGGTCGACTGGATCGCCTGCTTCGGACGAGCCTGCAGCAGGTCGTTGGCCACCGTGATCGGCAGCCGGATATTGGTGTAGAAGTCGCTGACCGCGGTGCGTACGGCCGGGGTGGTGACCTTCCGGTAGCCGACAGCCACGGGGCGAATGACCGCCTTGTCGAGCTTGTCGTTGAAGGCGTACATGTTCCGGTTGAAGTGTTCGTTCGGATCGTCCGTGCGCGGCGGTGCGATATGGCACGCGGCAAGCAGGGCGGTGGCGAACACGGCCAAAGCGGGTCTGGCGATCCGGGAGATCAGATTCAGGTGCATCGGGGCGACTTTGCGGGTGGGGCGATACTTTAGTGTACCGCTTGGTTTTATTATTTGCACTAATACCCGTCCATCCTGGCCAGAACCGCGCATGATACCCCTCCCCTGATTGCCAGCCAACCGGCCGGACCGGTAAACTGCCCGACCAGAAGTGTCTTTATTGTCAAGGATTTGAAATGGCCCGTATTACCGTCGAAGACTGCCTAGAGGTAGTCGACAACCGCTTTGAGCTGGTGCTCATGGCGACCAAGCGTGCCCGTCAGCTCTCCAAGGGCGCCGAGCCGACCATCGATCCCGCCAACGACAAGCCGACCGTGCTGGCCCTGCGCGAAATCGCCGACCGTCGCGTCAACGACGAGATGATCGACGAAATCGACCGTGCCGCCCGTGAGCGCGCCGAGCGTGAAGCCCTCGAGTGGGCCGCCACGGAAGTGGACGACGACCTCTCGAAGGGCGGGGATGACTGATGACACCGGGTCGCTGTCGGCCCTGTCATAAACGGAACACTGCGCACGTTGACGCGCGGCTGCTGAGGCCGCGTGCGGGAGGCTGCGCCGGCTAGGCGCGAGACCCTCCCATGGAAGTCGTCCCTGCGAAAAAACTGACCGACGTGGTCGATGATGGCTCGGTGCCGCCGTACGTGCAGGCGCTGGAAGATCGCGTGGGCGCCTACCTGCCCAGGGATCAGGTGCTGCGCATCCGCCGCGCCTTCCTGATCGGCGCCGCCGCGCACGACGGACAGACACGCAAATCGGGTGAGCCCTACATAACGCACCCGGTGGCCGTGGCGCAGGTCCTGGCCGAACTCGGCCTGGATGCCGAAACGATCATCGCGGCGATTCTCCACGACACCCTCGAAGACACCAAGCTCGCGCGCGACGAACTCGCCGGCGAATTCGGCGAGACCGTGGCTGAGCTGGTCGATGGCGTCACCAAGCTCGACAAGATGCGTTTCTCCAGCCGGCAGGAAGCGGACGCCGAAAGCTTTCGCAAGATGCTGCTGGCGATGGCGCGTGACCTTCGCGTCATCCTGATCAAACTGTCCGATCGCCTGCACAACATGCGTACGCTGGGCGCGAAAGACGGCGAGTCGCGTCGCCGCATCGCCCGCGAAACGCTCGAGATCTACGCCCCGATCGCACAGCGCCTGGGCATGAACAAGTTCAAGGCCGAACTGCAGGACCTCGGCTTCAAGGCGTTGTATCCGGATCGCCATCGCATCATTGGCGAGCGTATCCGTGCCGCGCTGGGCAACCGTCGCGAGGCGATGGCCAAGATCGAGATGGCCCTCGAAGGACGCCTTGCCGCCGAGAAGATTCCCGGCCGCGCGGTGAGCCGCATCAAGTCGGCCTGGAGCATCTATTCGAAGATGCGCGGCGAACACAAATCGTTCGCCCAGCTGATGGACGTCTACGGGTTCCGCGTCATCACCGATTCGGCCATGCATTGCTACATGGCGCTGGGCGCCGTGCACGGCCTGTACAAGCCGGTGGACGCCCGCTTCAAGGATTTCATCGCCATTCCGAAGGGTAATGGCTACCAGTCGCTGCATACCGTGCTGCTCGGCCCCTTCGGCGCGCCGATCGAAATCCAGATCCGAACGTCGGAAATGGAGTCCGTCGCCGAGCGGGGTGTCGCGGCGCACTGGGCATACAAGTCGGATTCGGGTCCAGCGAACAGCGCACAGGCGCGTGCCCGCGAGTGGCTTTCCGCGCTGGCGGACAGCCAGGCGAATACGCCTTCGGCCGCTGAGTTCCTCGAAAACGTCAAGATCGACCTGTTCCCGGATGAGGTCTATCTGTTCACCCCGCGCGGTGAGATTTTCTCGCTGCCGCGCAACGCCACGGCCCTGGATTTCGCCTACGCAGTGCATACCGACGTGGGCGACCACGCCGTCGCAGCGCGCGTCGACAAGAAGCTCGTGCCGCTGCGCACGCGCCTGATTTCCGGCCAGCAGGTAGAAATCATTACGGCGCCCTCCGCCGTGCCTAACCCGGCGTGGCTGGAAGCGGTCGTCACCGGCAAGGCGCGTACGGCGATTCGCCAGTACCTCAAACATCTGCAGCACGAGGACGCGGTCGACTTCGGTCACCGCATGCTCGATCGCGCGCTCGATGCGCGCGGCCTCAGTCTCGACTCCGTGCCAGCCGCCGCGCTCGATCGTTTCCTCGACGACGCCAAGCTGAAGCGACTCGAGGAGTTGCTCTCGGAGATCGCGCTCGGCAATCGCTTCGCCGACCAGGTCGCCACGCAGCTCGTCGCCCTGCTCGGGCCGCGTGAGGGCAGTCACCCGCAGGCACCGCCGGAGCACAACGCCGAGAAGATACGCATCAGTGGTGCGGAGCGTGGCGTGTTGAGCTTCGGCAACTGCTGTCACCCGCTGCCGGGCGACGAAATCGTCGGCTTCCTGTCGTCGGGCAAGGGCATCGTCGTCCATCGCGTCGAGTGCCCGAACGTGGTCGAGTTCCGGAAGACGCCCGAGCGCATCGTCGCCATCGAGTGGGACCGCGACGTGCAGGGCGATTACCGTGCCGAGCTGCGCATCGAAGTCCTCAACCGCCCGGGCGTACTCGCCACGGTCGCGGCCGCCATCGCCGACGCCGGCTCGAACATCGAAAACGTCGAATACATCGAACGCGACAGCACGGCCGCCACGCTGCTCTTCGCCATCGAGGTAAAGGATCGCAAGCACCTTGCCGACGTGATGCGTCGCGTCCGCCGCACCGGCGTGGTCAGCGGCGTTTACCGCCACCCGCTGTAAATGTGGGAGCCGGCTATGCCGGCGATGGTAGGAGCCGATTCATCGGCGAATGGGTGCTCGCGAAACCCTGGCCCGCTGCCGCGGGATCGCCGATGAATCGGCTCCTACAGAAAGCTGCGAGCATCCGGCCGGAGCGCATGCGATAGACTCGGAGGATCGATTCCCCGAGGAAAGTCCATGACCCGTAGCAGCATCGCCACCGAGAAGGCACCGTCGGCCATTGGCCCGTATTCCCAGGCCGTTCGCGCGGGTAACACGGTGTATTTCTCGGGCCAGATCCCGCTCGATCCCGCCACCGGCAATCTCGTCGAGGGCGATATCACCCTGCAGACCCGTCGCGTGTTCGACAACCTCGTCGCCGTGGCCGAAGCCGCCGGTGGCAAGCTGGCGGACATCGTGCGCGTGGGCATCTACGTGACGGACCTGGGCAACTTCGCCGCCGTGAACGCGGTGATGGCCGAATACTTCCAGCAGCCGTACCCGGCACGCTCGACGATCGAGGTCTCGGGCCTGCCCAAGGGCGCCCAGGTCGAAGTCGACGCGATCCTCGTCCTGCCGTAATCCTCGGCACGACCCGTGGCCCGAGGCGCAGTGACCACGCCGGCGACACCGCCGGCGGATCCCGGACGTGCACCGCTGACAACACTCGGCGGTGTCGGGCCCGCGCTCGCCGAAACGCTGGGCAAGCTCGGTCTGCGCGAGGTGCAGGACCTCTGGTTCCACCTGCCGCTGCGCTACGAAGACCGCACCACGGTCGTGCCCATCGCCGACCTTCGCCCGGGTGACCGCGCGCAGGTGGAGGGGATCGTCGAACACGTGGAGCGAGGCTTCCGCTTTCGTCCCCAGCTGAAGCTCATCATCGGCGACGATTCCGGTCGGCCCCTGCTGTTGCGCTTCTTCCACTTCCGGAAGTCGCAGGTGGATCTTCTGGCGAAAGGTACGCGGCTCCTTTGCTTCGGCGAAGTCAGGCAGGGACCGCAGGGATTGGAGATCGTCCACCCGCAATACCAGCGTATTGAAGCGGACGAGCAGGTCCTCGTCGACGAGCGCCTCACGCCGGTCTACCCCACGACGGAAGGTCTCGGCCCGCGTCGCCTCGCCAGCGTGATCTCACGTGCGCTGGCCCACTTGCCGACAGACGACCGCCTGGAATTGATTCCCGACGAGATCGGCCGTCCCATGGGTCTGACCTCGCTACGTAACGCCTTGCTTCATGTGCACCGCCCGCCACCCGACGTGGACCTGCGGCAGCTGGGGGAGGGCACGCATCCCGCACAACAACGGCTTGCCTTCGAGGAGCTGCTCACTCAGCACCTCACCTTGCGGCGCATGCGCGCGGCGGTGAAGAAGCGCAAATCGCCCGCACTCAAGAGTGCCGGTACCCTGCGCGACCGACTCCTCGCGGCACTGCCGTTCGCACTGACCAAGGCCCAGTCGCGCGTATCGAAAGAAGTCGCCCGCGACCTCGCACGCGCACATCCCATGCTGCGTCTGGTCCAGGGTGACGTGGGAAGTGGCAAGACCGTCGTGGCCGCGCTCGCTGCACTGGCGGCGATCGAGAGTGGCTACCAGGTGGCGCTGATGGCGCCGACCGAACTGCTTGCCGAACAGCACCTGCGCAACTTTCGTGCATGGTTCGAACCGCTCGGCCTCGAGGTCGAATGGCTGGCCGGCAAGGTGCAGGGCAAGGCGCGCAAGAGTGCACTGGCGCGTGCGGCCGGCGGAGCGCATGTGCTGGTCGGTACGCACGCACTCATGCAGGAGGGCGTCAGCTTCGCGAAGCTCGGCCTGGTCATCGTCGACGAGCAGCACCGCTTCGGCGTGCACCAGCGTCTCGCCTTGCGTGACAAGGGTGCCGAGGGTGATCTCATCCCGCATCAGCTTGTCCTCACGGCGACGCCGATCCCGCGCACGCTCGCCATGAGCGCCTATGCCGACCTCGACGTTTCGTCGATCGATGAACTGCCGCCGGGCCGCACGCCGGTGCAGACGGTCGCCATCTCCAACGAGCGCCGCTACGACGTCATGGAGCGCATCCACGCCGCGTGCATGGAAGGGCGCCAGGTGTACTGGGTGTGCACGTTGATCGAAGAGTCCGAACAGCTCAACGCGCAGGCCGCGGAAGTCGCCCACGCGGAACTGACCATCGCCTTGCCCGATCTCGCCGTCGGCCTGATTCATGGCCGCATGAAGCCGAAGGAAAAGCAGGCGGTCATGGACGCCTTCAAGGCCGGCGAACTTGCCGTGCTGGTCGCGACCACGGTGATCGAAGTAGGTGTGGACGTGCCCAACGCCAGCCTCATGGTGATCGAGAACAGCGAGCGCCTTGGCCTTGCCCAGTTGCATCAGCTACGTGGACGCGTCGGTCGCGGGGCCATCGCTTCCAATTGCGTGCTGCTGTACCAGAACCCGCTGTCGCGACTGGCGCGCGAACGCCTGCAGGTGATGCGCGAGACGAACGACGGCTTTCGTATTGCTGAGAAGGATCTGGAACTGCGTGGTCCGGGCGAGGTGCTCGGCACACGACAGACCGGCCAGCTGCAGTTTCGCATCGCGGACCTCACGCGCGATGGCCATCTCATGCCCGAGGTACAGCGTGTCGCCGAGGCGATGATGAAAGACCATCCTGCGCGGTGCGAGCGTCTGATCGCCCGTTGGGTAGGCGACGCAGCCCGTTACGTCGACGCCTGAAAAACCCCTTGTAGGAGCCGATTCATCGGCGATCCCGCGGCAGCGGGCCAGATTCTCGCGAGCACCCATCGCCGATGAATCGGCTCCCACAGAGAGCTCGCCGGTGAATCGGTTCCTACCGGGCGACGGCGTCGCTTAGCCCCAGGTGCCGGCGTACCTCGGAGGCAATCGCCGCGGTCTCGCGTAGCGGCGTTTGCGTCGTCGCCGTCGTCGCGTCGATATCGTGCAACAACCCCGCCGAGCGCAGCTCCCGGTGAAACCGCTCCAGCTTCTCCGGCAGCGGCTGCGAAACGAAGGTATGCACGGGCCGCCCCGTCGCGCAGGCCTCGGACAGCATATTCACCGAGTCCGGGGTGACGACGAGCCGATCGGCCCAGCCGAGCACGCCAGGGTAGGGGTTCGCGCCGTCGGTGCTATCGGCCCAGACCACACCGGGCAAGCCCGCGAACGCGCTGCGAATGCGACCCCGCTGTGCTTCCGGTGTCCGCCGTGATGCCGCCACCAGGACGGAGCCACCATCGGCCTGATGTCGTCGCTTCACGGCCTCGAGGAAGGCTGCCGCCGCGTCGTCGTCGAACGGCGTGCCGTGCCTGGCCCCGCCGATCAACACGCCCAGCCGCGGCGACCGCAGGTCGGCGAACGGGGCGAAGGCATCGCGTCCGTCGGCCAGCCAGGTGTCGTCGATGGGATGCAACGAGCCCAGCGGATTGAGGACATTGTCGCCGCGCAGGGTGTCGTGCCTGGGCGCGATCACCAGGTCCCAGTGGGCCGGATCGATCCTCGGATCCAGCACCTGCACGGCCAGGGTCTTGCCGTCCGACCATTGGCGGATCTGCCGGGTCGCCCAAGCGGCGCTGCGTCCGCAGCCGATGACCAGTTTCGGCCAGGGCGGTCGCAGGCTTTCGTCGTTGCCGCCCAGCGCCATACGCGAACCCGGCAATTGCCGGGGCGCGAACCACGACCAGGGAGCGCGCAGCTCCACTACGATCTCGCGGATAGATGGGGTCAGCGCCTCGGCCAGCGCCAGCGCCTGCCGTCGATTGCCGGCCGCGCCGTCTGTCACAACCCAGCAGGCATCGTGGGGCAGGATTGTTGTCGTATTTGCCACAGTTCGTTCCCTGGCCGACCGATCACGGACCGGCTCATGACGCTTACACTGTCGGGATGCCGGGGCCCCGGCGATCCGTCACTGTACAAGGATATCCATGAGCGCTCCGTTGTCCGATGCTTCGCTTGACCAGCTTTTCCTGACCGCCCGCACCTATAACGCGTGGCTGCCGAAGGAAGTGACCGACGAGCAGATCCGCCGCTTGTACGATCTGGCCAAGTTCGGCCCCACTGCGGCCAACTCCTCGCCCATGCGCATCGTCTTCGTGAAGTCGCCGGACGCCAAGCAGCGCCTCAAGCCGTATCTCTCCGAGAGCAACGCCGAGAAGACCATGCAGGCGCCGGTGACCGCCATCGTCGCCACCGACTACGCCTTCTACGAGCACCTGCCCAAGCTGTTCCCGCACGCGGACGCCCGCAGCTGGTTCGTCGGCAACGAGCAGCTGGTCCAGGCTTCGGGTACCCGCAACGGCTCGCTGCAGGGTGCTTACCTGATCATGGCGGCCCGCGCGCTCGGCCTCGACTGTGGCCCGATGTCCGGCTTCGACCAGGCCGGCGTGGATGCCGAGTTCTTCGCCGGCACCCAGATCAAGTCGAACTTCCTGATCAACATCGGCTACGGCGATCCGGACAAGAATCTTTTCGACCGCCTGCCGCGTCTTTCCTTCGACGAAGCGGCACAAATAGCCTGACCTCAATTCCCGCGGTGACCATCCGGTCCCGCTGCCATCAGCAGTACCCATCCCACTGCAGGAGATTCACCATGCGCGCACTCCGTTACGTCGCCCTCGCGGGCCTGCTCGCCACCGCCGGCACCGCCGCTGCTGCTCCGGTCACCTATAAGCTGGATCCGGGCCACACCATGGTCCTGTTCAGCTGGAACCACTTCGGCTTCTCCAACCCGACCGCCAACCTCGGCCAGGTCGACGGCACGCTCGTCTATGACGAAGCCGCCCCGACCAAGTCCACCGTCGAAGCGACCCTGCCGCTCGCCGGCCTCGACACCTTCGTGCCGAAGCTCGATGAGCACCTGAAGTCGAAGGACTTCCTCGACGCCGCCACCTACCCGACCGTGACCTTCAAGAGCACCAAGGTCACCTCGGCCGGCAAGGACAAGCTGAAGGTTGTTGGCGACCTGACCGTGCACGGCGTCACCAAGCCGGTCACCCTCGACGTCACCGTGAACAAGGTCGGCCCGCACCCGATGATGAAGGTCCAGACCGCCGGCTTCGACGCCACGGCCACGATCAAGCGTTCGGATTTCGGCGTCGGCGCTTACGTGCCGAACGTCTCCGACGAGATCAAGATCCGCATCACCACCGAAGCGCACGACGCCTCGGCTGCTGACAAGAAGTAAGCAAGCCCCTCGGCTTCGCTTCCAGACCCGCGTCGGTAACGGCGCGGGTTTTTTTTGTTCACCGTGGACACCAAGGCCCGGGCGCCCGGCTTCCAGGCCGCACATGCTTTCGCATCGCGCATCGCGCATCGCGCATCGCGCATCGCGCAGAGGGCTCGCCTTCGGCCTCGCAGGCTCGGCTTAGCCGTCGCTTTCTACACTTGAGCGTCTCGCGGGGAGACCTTGGCGCCCACCCTCGCTGCTCAGACACGTCCTCCGCGTTCGAGAAGGAAGGCCGCTGACGCGGCCCGTGTATCTATTTGGCCTACGGCCGCTCCACTTGTGCGGAACTCGCCTCGAGGGTGGACGCCAAGGTCTCTCACGACGATACGGTCAGCTGGAAGGAGAGCCGTTGGCGTGGTGCCGTCATCGGTCCCGGCCGCACACAGAACACTAGGGCGATGCGGAAGCGCATGCGGATACGCGGTGGCGGGTACCCGGTTGCCGAACACCTTCCTCGCGCCTCTGCCCGTGCCTGTGCCTGGCGACAGCCGCAAGCGTGGCGAATGGACTCCGAATAAACACGCCGGTCGATGCCGCCGAGCGCTTCGGCTCGACCCACGCGAACCTCAGGGTCCGGGAGAGTCTTCGGTGCCCACCCTCGAGGCGAGTTCCGCACAAGTGGAGCGGCCGTAGGCCAAATAGATACACGGGCCGCGGTAGCGGCCTTTCCTTGTCGAACGCGGAGGACCTGTCTGAGCAGCGAGGGTGGGCACCGAAGACTCTGCGCCGCCACGTCCAGGCACCGAAGGCTCTGCGCCGCCACGTCCAGGAATCGAAGGCTCGACGCCGCCACGTCCAGGCACCGAAGGCTCTGCGCAGCAACGTCTGGGCCCGCCGCGGCAGGCACTCAAGCGGGTGAACCCGGAGGAAGCCCGAAAACCGCAATTCCACCGAGAGCCAATTCCTTTTTTGCTACCATCGCAGACCCAGTTACACGGCCTTGTCCGGAGTTTCCCCATGCATGCCAATCCCGCGGCCGCCAAGCTGATTCCGGCCAACGCCGAGAACCGTTATGAAGTGACCAAGGCGGACCTTCCGCTATCCTGCCCCATGCCGGGCATGTACCTGTGGAACTCGCATCCCAAGGTCTACCTGCCCATCGTGGACGACGGCGGCACTTCCAAGTGCCCGTATTGCGGCGCCAATTACGTATTGAAAGACTGAACGGCCCCGCGCGGGCATGCTTCCTGCATTGCCCGTGACACTCCTTCCTCTCGGACCGCCCATGGCCACCGTCTTCCCAGATCGGACGATGACCGTCGTACAGCTCATCCCCGCCCTTCACTCGGGTGGTGCCGAGCGTTCGACCCTGGAAATTGCCAGGGCGCTGGTCGCTGCGGGACACCGCTCGGTCGTGGTTTCCGCGGGAGGGCGCCTCGTCGCCCAGCTCGAGGCGGAGGGGAGCGAGCATTTCACCGTGCCGATCGGTCACAAATCGCTCGGCACGCTGTTCACTGTCGGCAAGCTGCGCCGCATCCTGCGCGAGGTGAAGCCCGACATCGTCCATGCCCGGTCACGCTTGCCCGCGTGGATCGGCTGGTGGGCCATGCGTGGCGTCAAGCCCCGCCCCCATTTCGTCACGACGGTGCATGGACTGAATTCGCCGGGCCGGTATAGCGCCATCCTGCTCCGGGGCGAGCGTGTCATCGTCGTCTCGCAGACCCTGCGTGACTACGTGCTGCGTCATTACCCCGACGACATCGACACGGCGCGGGTGGCCGTTATCCCGCGCGGCATCGATACCGACGCCTTCCCTTACGGATACCGGCCCGACGAGACCTGGCAGCGCGCCTTTTTCGAGGAATACCCGCAACTGGCCGGCGCCCCGCTGCTGACCCTCCCGGGCCGTGGTACGCGTCTGAAAGGCCATGCGGATGCGATCGAGCTGCTCGCCGATCTCATTCATCGGGCCATCGACGCGCGCCTGCTCCTGCTCGGTGCCGATGAGCCCGGTCGCGAGGCCTACGTGGCCGAGCTGCGTCAGCTCATCCATGCCCGCGGCCTGGACGACAAGGTGGTGATCTCCCCGGCCCGGGACGATGTTCGCGACATATTTGCTATGTCGGCCCTCGTCCTGCAGCTGTCCGTTCGCCCCGAGTCGTTCGGGCGGACGGTGGTCGAGGCCCTGGCGTTGTGCCGTCCGGTGATGGGCTACGCCCATGGCGGCGTCGGCGAACTCTTGGCCGAGCTCTACCCGGCCGGTCGCGTACCGCTGGGCGATCGCGAAAAGCTGGTCGAGCGTGCTGCTGAACTGCTGCGTTTCGCGCCACCCATTCCGCCGCCGCGCAGTTACCGCCTGGTCGACATGCAGGAAGCCACGCTCGCGCTCTACGCCGGCCTGCTTCAGGGCGAGCCGACCGCGTGAGCGGCACCGTCGCCCGTTCGATCAAGGCGGGTCTGGCCTCGCCGCTGTTGCCGATCTGGCTCGTGCCGGCCTTGCTGCCGTTCGGTCGCAGCGCTGAGCTGGGCGTGTTCCTTTGCCTGGTCGGCAGCATCCTGCTGCTGGTTCGCGAGCCGCAGGCCATACGTCATCACCCCGGCGCGAAGCTCTTCCTGTGGCTGTTCGCGGCTTACGCAGGCGCTGCCCTTGTCTCGGTCATTGATGCCGTGGCACCGGGCAAGAGCTGGCTTACGGTGGCTGGCATCCTCCGTTTCGCACCGCTGGGTGTGTACACCTGCTTCGCGATGCGTCGGCCGGGCAAGGTGCGGGCCCTCTATCTGGCCACCGCCGTGGTGGTCGCAATCTGGGTGGCCGATGCCTGGGTACAGGCCATTACCGGCTACGGTCTCGCTGGCGCGTCGAATGCTGAACGCCTATCGGGCATCTTCGGCGCAGACAACCTGAAGCTGGGTCCGGCGCTTTCCGCCCTGGCGCCCTTCCTCCTGTGGGGCGCCCGTGAGCGCTGGGGACGTCGCGGCCTGGTCATCGCCTTCCTGCTGGCCCTCGGTCCTGTCCTGCTTTCCGGCTCACGCGCGTCGTGGCTTTGCTACGGACTCGTCGCGCTGGGTTTTCTCTGGAACGAGGCAAAGACGCCGCGCCGATTCGCCGTGGCGTGCGCGGCGGCCGCCGTCTCGCTGGCCGTGGTCGTGTTGCTTGCATGGCAGGTGTCACCGCGTTTCCGCGACCGCGTGGCGCACACCTTGCCCGCGTTGTCGGGCACCAGCGCAGGCGTCGACAACGCGCTGACCGGAAGGCTGGATATCTGGACCACGTCGCTGCGGATGTTCGCCGCGCATCCGGTGAACGGTGTCGGTGTCCGTGGGTTCCGCTATGCCTATCCCGCGCTGGCGACACCGGGTGACCACTTCCTGACGATCGAGAAATGCGCGGAGGGCGAAGGTGCCTGCCACGCGCACCAGGTCGTGCTGGAAGTGGCGACCGAGACCGGCGTCATCGGACTGCTCGCGTGGCTGGCAGCGGTGGTCCTGGCCGTACGCACCTGGTGGCGCGCCGGAACCGTCGCGCGCTACCGGGCTTTCCCCGCCACGCTGGCACTGGTCGTCATTCTCTTTCCGCTGAACACACACATGGCCTTCTACTCGGCCTGGTGGGGCCTCCTTGCCGCCTGGCTCGTGTCGGTCTGGTGCGCCGCGCTATTTGCGGACCTGCCTGACCTGGAACCGCGCGATGGCGCGTGAGCCGCTATCGGTCGTCGTCACCACATTCAACAACGCGGACACCATCGAGGCCTGCGTGGCCTCCGTGCACTTCGCCGATGACATCCTCGTGCTGGATTCCGGCTCGACCGATGCCACGCGCGACATTGCCGCACGGCTGGGAGCACGCATCGAAGTGCAGCCCTTCGCCGGTTACAGCGCCCAGAAGCAGGCGGCCATCGACCTCGCGATCCATCGCTGGGTGCTCCTGCTGGATTCGGACGAAGCCCTGCCGGTCGCCGCGGCGGATCGCGTACGCGCGGCCCTGGATTCGCCCGATGTCGCCGGCTTCGAGCTGCTCCGCCGGGAGTGGGTGTTCTGGCGCTGGCAGTCCGACCATGCCCGGCTGAATCATTATGTCCGTCTGTTCGATCGCACCCGCGCCCGGATGAGCGGCCACGAAGTGCACGAGAGCATCGTCGTCGACGGGCCGGTACGCCGCCTCGACGCCGTGATCGACCACTACGGCGAACGCGATATCGAAGGTCGCGTGGACAAGGCCAATCGCTACTCGTCGTTGCAGGTGCGCGACCGGCGCACGCGCACGCCGCGCCACCTGCGCGCACGCATGGTTGTCTATCCGACGGTCGCTTTCCTGCGCTACTACCTGTGGCGCGGACACTGGCGTGGCGGCTGGGCGGGCTTCGTCGCCGCGCGCGTGCACGCGTTCTACGCGTTCCTCAAGTACGCGAAGCTCTACGAACGCCGCGTCTCAGGCCGCCTGGTGGACCGTGATTCCCGGAACGCAAAAGGCGTCGACGAGTAAGTCGCACGCCTGCCGACGCAAGGCTTCGCGACGGCGAAATTCGCTGCGCCGTTTGCTCTCCACCGTCAACTCCGAACGGACCGGCTCATGCACGGGCATCGCGTAGAAGCCTTCTTCATCGGCGACACCATCGTTCTCCTGCCAGAACCCGTCGTAGTCGGCCTTGATCTTTTTCCTGCTCGCGAACGGATGGGCCTCGTTGCTGATGCCGCGTATGCGTTGCGCGCCCATCGCCTCGGACAGCGAACGGACCATCGACAGCAGGAGATTCTTCGGACGCAGTCCATGCGACTGCCGGGTGAGTTCGCGAATCGCATCGCGTCCCGCATTGTTCGCGGCACCTTGCAGGCAACCGATGATCACCGTACGGCCGTCGTCCACGAACGAAAGGGTCGCGTACGAGATCTGCAGCCCCCAGTCGTCGGTGAGCGAAAGGCTCAATTCGCCCTCGCGGCCCCGGAGCGTGGGTGCCTTCAGCACCAGTGACAGTCCGCTGCCATCGCGCAGGACGAGGCGCCCGACGCCGACTTCGCGCTGTAAGTACAACTGTTTGAACAACGGAGTGGGGAAACGGCGCACAGCGAAGGCGTAATGTTGCTGCGTGGCCGCCAGTCGCTGCATCATCGACCAGTGACGGTTCATGTAGCGGTGCTGGTAACGCTCGATCAGCGTGCGGTCGATCGCCGTCACGCCGGCCATGGCCGGCGATTCGAGGAACGCTAGCCACGCGCTGTGTCGACGCCAGTGAAGCAGCGCGCGCGCGATGTACGTCATCGCGGCATTGAATCCACGTGAACGTGAGCTATGCCATTCGGCCCGGCCGCGCAGCGAGCGCGCGAAACGGAGGAGCGACTGCATGGGGAAGGTCCGTCCAGGGAGTAGACGAATCGTTTCTACGCTCGTATTTTTTCGCGTAGCTTTCGTCGTCGCTGACGGGAAGTACCTGCTTAGGCCCGTAATTAACGGCGGTCGAGCCGGATCAGTAGATCTTCGGCTCGCCGGGTGGGCGCGTCTTGAACCGCTTGTGTACCCAAAGGTATTGCTCAGGTGCTTCACGCGCCATGCTTTCGATCTGCACGTTCACCCGTGCGGTGTCGTGTTCCGCGTCGTCACTGGGAAAATCCGTAAGCGGAGCACCGAGGCGCATGGCGTAGCCGGCATCGCCCGGCAGGCGGCGGTGGTAAAAAGGGATGACAAGCGCGCCCGACAACCGGGCCAGGTGATGCGTCGCGGTGATCGTCGCGGCCCGGACACCGAAGAACGGAACGAAGACGTTGTCCTTGCTGCGCATGTCCTGGTCGGGTGCGTACCACAGCGTGCCGCCCTTCTTCAGATATCGCACGGTCCCACGGATATCGTCTTTGTCGAACATCGCGTCGGCGTAGTGCAGGCGCGAGCGCAGCACCGTGAACTCGAAAACCTCCGAGTCCATCCGCCGGTACATGCCGGCGATGCGAATGCGCGAGGAGACCAGGCGGGCGCTCAGTTCGAGGTGCGAGAAGTGGCCCCCGACGAGCAGGACGCCACGACCGGCGGCACGCGCGGCCTCGAGGTGCTCGAGGCCTTCAACGGTGACCGGTACGTTCGCGATGGCGCGGTCAGAGCCCATCCAGCCGAGCGCGAATTCGGCCAGCATCATGCCAACGTCGCAGAGATTGGCCCGCAGCAGCGCTTTCTGGGCGGTCTCGCCCAACTCGGGGAAGCACAGCGCGATATTGGTCGCGGCGATGCGCCGCCGTTCCCGATTCAGGTGGAGCGCAAGGCGTCCGGCCGCGCGTCCGAGGCGCATCAGCGTGCGGAAGGGCAGGTGCGCGATGAGCCAGATGAAGCCGACGCCAACCCACGCGGCCCAGTGGCGGGGCGCAAGCAGGCGCAGGGTCAGGGAGGGGCGGGGCATTCCAGGCATGTCCGGCCATTGTAGCGAATGGGGGCGGCTATACTGGCCGGTCACCGGGAAGTCCAGGGAACCCCGTGCTGCTGCGTCTGATCTACAACTGCGCCATGTACCTTTTCACGCCACTGGTGATGCTTCGCCTGATGGCGCGTGGCATGCGCTACGGCGACTATCACGTGCGCTGGCGCGAGCGCTTCGGCCGCTTCCCGCTGCCTCGCCTGCATGGTTGCCTGTGGGTGCATGCGGTATCGGTCGGCGAGGTCAATGCGGCCGAACCGCTGGTCAAGGCGTTGATGGAGGCCTATCCGCACGCGCCCATGCTCGTGACGACAGTAACGCCGACGGGCTCGGAGCGCGTCCGCCAGTTGTTCGGCGATCGTGTCCACAGTGTCTACCTGCCGTACGACCTGCCGTTTGCGGTGCGCAGCTTCCTGCGCAACACGCGCCCGCGGCTGGCCGTGATCGTCGAGACCGAGATCTGGCCGAACCTCTATTTCGCCTGCCGTCGCCATGGCATCCCCCTGCTGATCGCCAACGCACGCCTCTCCGAGCGTTCGTTGCGCGGGTACTCGCGCATGAGTTCGCTGGTGAAAGGTGCGCTCCGTTGTGTCAGCCACATCGCCGCCCAGTCGCGCACGGATGCCGCGCGCTACCGTCTGCTCGGTGCCGAGCCAAGCCAGCTCACGGTCTGCGGCAACCTGAAGTTCGACATGCCGGTACCCGACGACGCGCTGGTGGCTGGCAAGGCCATGCGCGAAGCCTGGGGCACCGGTCGTCCGGTCTGGATCGCGGCAAGCACCCACGAGGGCGAGGAGATGAGCGTGCTCGAGGCGCACCTCGACGTGATGCGACGCCTGCCGGACGCGTTATTGCTGATCGCGCCGCGCCACCCCGAGCGTTTCAAGGCGGTGGAGTCCTCGGTGCGCAGCCTCGGCTTCCAGGTAGGCACGCGCAGCGCCGACGGCGTGCCGGGCCACGGCACCCAGTGCTTCGTGATCGATTCGATGGGCGAGTTGCTGCGATTCTTCGCGGCCTGCGACGTCGCCTTCGTCGGCGGCAGCCTGGTACCCATCGGCGGCCACAACGTGCTCGAGCCCGCTGCCTTGTCGAAGCCGGTGCTGGTGGGTCCCTATACCTTCAACTTCGAAGAGATCACCCAGGCGCTGCTGGACGAGTCCGGCGGCCAGCGCGTCGCCAGCGCCGACAAACTCGGCGAGCAGGTCCTCTCCCTCCTGCGCGACCATGACCGCCGCCAGGCCATGGGCACCGCCGCCCGCCACGTCTTCGACAGCGAACGCGGCTCCGTCGGCAAGGTGATGAAACTCGTCGACCGGCTGTTGCAGGAATAGGAACATGTAACCAGCGGCTTGCGCCGCCTCACGCTTGCGGGTGCGTTGGGAGCCGCGAGGGGCAAGGCCCTTGGGGCCGCGGCGCGGCTCTTCGAGACGGGCGGTAGCTGGTCTCTCGCTTTGTAAGGTAGTCGGGGCCGCCCTCAGCTTAAGCGTCCCCAAGGGCCTTGCCCCTCGCGGCAGCGAACGTCGAGGTTGCGTGGGGTCAAGCGCACCGCCAGCAAGCATGTGTTGTTGCTGTTGTAGGAGCCGATTCATCGGCGAAGCCTCAGAGGTCGTCGTTGCGAATGAGGGATTGCATCGCATCGTGGAGGCGGCTCAACCGCTCGCCCGATCACCACAAGGCCTTGTTCGCAAACCCGATAGCCTGAGGGTTCGCCGCTGAAGCGGCTCCTACGAAGGCGCGTTGGCGCGTTGGTGCGTTGAGGCAGTCGTGCGACGCATGGCGGCGAAGCGGCGTGACGCTCGTGCCACACGCAACCGCGACTCCCAGGAAACCACGAGCGTGAGGCGGCGCAAGCCGCTCAACACACCAGCCGCGCAGCGGCTATCCGCACAAAAAAAAGCGGACCCGAAGGCCCGCCCTTTTCATCGTGCAGTGGAACGCGGCCGTTACTGCAGCAGCGAGTTCACTGCTTCGAGGTCCTTGATGTCCACCGTGCCAGCCGTCTGCTTCAGCAGGAGCTTGTCGAGGATGAACTGATGGCGGGCCTGCGAGTAGTCGCTGAGCGACGAGGTGAGGTTCTGCTGGGCGATCAGCACGTCGACGATGGTGCGGGTGCCGACTTCGAAGCCGGCCTGCGTCGCGTCACGTGCACTCTCCGACGACTCGACGGCAGCCTTGGTCGCTTCGACCTTGCTGATGCCGGCGACGACCGAGCGGTAGAAGTTGAGCGTGTCACGCACCACCTGGCGACGCACCGATTCCAGGGAGTCCTGGGCGGCATCGCGCTGGTAGATCGACTGGCGCACGCGCGACTGCGTGAGGCCACCGGAGAAGATCGGCACGTTCAGCGTCAGGCCGACCGAGGTCGCGCCACGGCCGTTGCTGCCGGACGATCCGAGGGTGCCGGAGGTGGCCGCGGAACCGGCGCCACCGTTCTGCGTCCAGGCCGTGCTCTTGTTGTAACCCAGCGACGCGTCGATCGTCGGCAGATGGCCGGCGCGGGCGGAGGAGATGCTGTGCTCGCTCGACTCGACGCTGTACTGAGCGGCGAGAATGCTCGGGCTGCTCTTGACCGCTTCGGCCACCCAGGCCTTCGGATCGTTCGGGGTCGGGGGATCCATCGGCAGCTGTTCACGCAGCTTCTTCAGGTTGTCCGCCGGCTTGCCGGTGATCTGGGTGAGGGCTTCGCGCGAGTCGGCCAGGGTGTTCTCAGCCGTGATGACGGAGGCGACCGAGGTGTCGTGCTGGGCCTTGGCGTCCTGCACGTCCGTGATGGCGGACAGGCCGACGTCGAAACGCTGCTGCGCCTGCTCCAGCTGGCGGGCGAGGGCCTGCTCGTTGGCCTTGGCGAAGGTCAGGGCGTCGTCGTTGGTCAGGACCTGGAAGTAGGCCGTGGCCACGCGCGTCGCCAGCTGCTGGAGGGCGGCTTCGTACGTCGCGTTCTGCGAGTTGGCGGACGAATGCGCCGCCTGCAGGTCGGCGATCTGGCTGAAATTCAGCACGCTCTGGGTCACCGTCGCGCTCAGCGTACGCTCGCGGGTGTGGCCGATGTCGCTGCTCAGCAGCGGATTGCCGTTGCCGTCGAGGAGCGGGTTACCAGCGGCGTCGGTCAGCACCGAACGCGAGGGGCCTGCCGGGTTGGACTGGGTAATACCGACCGAGCCGTTGACCTGAGGCAGCAGCAACGCGCGTGCCTGATCCACGCCTTCGCCGGTGGCGAGACGGGTGGAATCGGCCTGCGACAGCACCGGATCGTTTGCACGCGCCTGGCGGTAGGCGTCGAGCAGGTCTTCAGCATGGCTCGCGAACGGCGTCGCGGCCAATGCAAGCGCGACGGTGAGCAGCTTCAAGCGCATGATTTCGCCTCGTGGGTGATGGGTAATCTTGTGGGTCAGAGCACGAAGCGCTTCACCGGCGCAGCGTGCGCCAGGTAGGGAAGGTCCGTTTCAAACAGCGATTCCTCGCGGAAGCGACCTTCACCCTCGTGGGTGAGGAGCACTGCCGTCTGCGCGGGGGAATCGCCGCGTACGACGAACATGCGCCCACCCGGCTTGAGCCAGCGCACGAACTTTTCGGGAACCGTGTGCACGGCACCGGTAATGACGACGGCATCGAAAACGCCGGTCGGGTTGTAGCCGTTGACGGCCTCGGCGGTCTCCAGCGAGACGTTGGTCACCCCGGTCGCGGCGAGGCGCTGGCGAGCGGCCTCGACGAAGTCGGCGTGCATGTCGATGCTGGTCACGTGGGCGGAGAGGCGGGCGAGGCAGGCGGTAAGAAAGCCCGAGCCGGTGCCGATTTCGAGCACGGTGTCGGTCTTCTTCAGCTCCAGAGCCTGCAGCACGCGGCCTTCCACCACCGGCTTCATCATCACCTCGCCGTGGCCCAGGGGCAGGGTGAGGTCGGCAAAAGACACGTTGCGGTGGGCCGCTGCGACGAAGTCTTCGCGGCGGATACCCTTCAGGGTCTCGAGGACGTCGAAGTCCAGGACTTCCCACGGGCGAACCTGGTTTTCAACCATGTTCTGCCGGGCCTGCTCGAAATTCATCGCCATGGTGTTGGATTCCGTACGAAAAGCTATAAAAAGGTTCGAAAGGATAAGCGTTCGTAGCCCGCTTTCCCAATGTGTTAAGGCTGCGGTCCCCGCGCCACTCCTACTAAGTGCCGGAAGTCACCGGACAGAACTGACGGAAGTCATGTCCCGCCCTACGGTGGCTCGCTGGCGCCTGAACGGCCGGTGGCGCAAGTGCCTGATGCCCATGGGAACGGTAAGGGCCGGCCCCACTTCATTCTAAGGTAGACGGGCGGCCAGACCCTTACTTTTTCCTGCGGCGTGAATGACAACCATGACGTGCTGGAAATAACTGAACCGCTGCGTATAATAAAGTCATAATTTTTGTTTGTGAAGGTGTAGCCATGAACGCCAGCCCGAAAATGAAAACGCAGGGTCCCGGGCGTCCGAAGGATATGGAGAAGCGCGCGGCCATCCTCGATGCCGCCAAGGCGCTCTTCACCCAGGGCGGCTTCGCGGGAACCAGCATGGACGCCGTCGCGGCTTCCGCGGGCGTCTCCAAGCTCACCGTCTACAGCCATTTCGGCGACAAGGACAACCTCTTCCGCGAGGTCATCCGCGCCCACGTTCAGGAACGCCTCCCGGACGATCTCTTCGACTTCAGCCCGGGCGCGGACATCCGCGTCACCCTGAATAACATCGCCAGCCGCCACGCGGCAATGGAAACGAACGTCGAATCGGTCGGCACCTTCCGCGCCATCCTTTCCGACTGCCAGGCCGGCGGTAACCCGCGTTTCGGCCGGCTGGTCTGGGAAGAAGGCCCGGTGCGCATGCACAAGCTGATGCAGCGCCTGCTCGACGGCGCCACGGAGCGCGGTCAGCTCGAGATCGCCGACACCTCGCGCGCCACCACGCAGTTCCTGGCCCTGCTCAAGGGCGACCTGCTGCTGCGTCGCCTGTTCGGTTGCGAAGACTGCGCCGTGCAGTTCGGTGAAGAGGTCAAGGCCAATGCCCTGGCCGCTGTCGAGATGTTCATCCGCGCTTACGAGCCGCGCCCGGACTGCTGAGCGCTCGCGTCCGACACCCGCTTCGTGGTTGAATCCCCCTCGAAGCGGGGGTGCCCAAGCGATTGCGCGGGCTGAGAGAGTCCCTTCGAACCTGATCCGGTCCGTACCGGCGTAGGAAGCTTCGTCCACGGGTAACGTGCGTCCGCGCACGTGTGCTTCCGTGGCGGCGCCGTCCGCTTCTCCCCTTATCCGCAAGGAACGAGAAGCCAATGAACGCCATGCCCTCCGATCTTGCCCGCGCCGCGCGCGAGCTGTCCGAAGCCGTCATCACGCCGATCGCCGGCTCGCGCAAGATCCACGTGACCGGTAGCCGCCCCGATCTGCGCGTGCCGCTGCGAGAGATCGCCCAGGCCCCCACGCCGACCCTGTTCGGCGGCGAAGAAAATCCCCCGATCGTGGTCTACGACACCTCCGGTCCCTACACCGATCCCGAGCACGCCGTCGATCTGGCCAGCGGTCTCCCGGCACTGCGTGCGCGATGGATCGCCGAACGGGGTGATGTCGAGCGTCTGGATGGCCTGTCTTCCGCCTTCGGGCGGGCGCGTGCCGACGATGCGCGCCTGGACCCCATCCGCTTCGGCACCCAGCGCATGCCCCTGCGCGCCAAAGCCGGCGCCAATGTCACGCAGATGCACTACGCACGCCGCGGCATCGTGACGCCGGAGATGGAATACATCGCCATCCGCGAGAACCAGCGTCTGGAGGCCCTCGTCGACAGCGCGCTGCGCGCTCAGCATCCCGGCGAATCCTTCGGCGCCTCGCTGCCGAGCCGGATCACGCCCGAATTCGTGCGCGATGAAGTGGCACGTGGCCGCGCGATCATCCCCGCCAACATCAACCACCCGGAAGTCGAGCCGATGATCATCGGCCGCAACTTCCTGACCAAGGTCAACGCCAACATCGGCAACAGCGCGGTGAGTTCGGGCATCGCCGAAGAGGTGGAGAAACTGGTCTGGGCGATCCGCTGGGGCGGCGACACGGTGATGGATCTCTCCACCGGCAAGCACATCCACGAAACACGCGAGTGGATCATCCGCAATGCGCCGGTGCCCATCGGCACGGTGCCGATCTACCAGGCGCTGGAGAAAGTAGGGGGCGTCGCCGAAGACCTCACCTGGGAGATTTTCCGCGATACGCTGATCGAGCAGGCAGAGCAGGGCGTCGACTACTTCACCATCCACGCCGGCGTGTTGCTGCGCTACGTGCCGCTCACCGCCAAGCGCGTCACCGGTATCGTCTCGCGCGGCGGCTCGATCATGGCCAAGTGGTGCCTGGCGCACCACCGCGAGAACTTCCTCTACACGCACTTCGAAGACATCTGCGAGATCATGAAGGCCTATGACGTGTCCTTCAGCCTCGGCGATGGCCTGCGTCCGGGCTGCATCGCCGACGCCAACGACGCCGCGCAGTTCGGTGAACTCGACACATTGGGCGAACTGACCAAACTGGCCTGGAAGCATGACGTGCAGACCATGATCGAAGGTCCCGGGCACGTGCCGATGCACCTGATCAAGGAAAACATGGATCGTCAGCTGGCGGTATGCGACGAGGCGCCGTTCTACACGCTGGGCCCTCTGACCACGGATATCGCGCCGGGCTACGACCACATCACCAGCGCGATCGGCGCGGCGATGATCGGCTGGTTCGGCACGGCCATGCTCTGTTATGTCACGCCCAAGGAACACCTTGGCCTGCCGAACCGGCAGGATGTCCGCGACGGCATCATCGCGTACAAGATCGCCGCGCATGCCGCGGACCTGGCCAAGGGCCATCCCGGTGCACAGGTGCGCGACAACGCGCTGTCGAAGGCGCGCTTCGAATTCCGCTGGGACGACCAGTTCAACCTCGGTCTCGATCCCGACAAGGCACGCGAATTCCACGACGAGACCATGCCCAAGGACGCGCACAAGTCGGCGCATTTCTGCTCCATGTGCGGCCCGAAGTTCTGCTCGATGAAAATCACCCAGGACGTCCGCGACTACGCCGCCGGCATGGAAGCCTCCGCCGGTATGGAAGAGAAATCCCTCGAATTCCGCGCCCAGGGCAGCGAGGTCTACCAAAAGGCCTGAGGTCCCACGTCGTCCCGCGTCGACTTGCGTCGGCCCGCTCAGTAGGAGCCGATTTATCGGCGATCTTTCATGTGGGAGCCGCTTCAGCGGCGATGGGTGCTTGCGGCAGCCTGGCCCGCTGCCGCGGGATCGCCGATGAATCGGCTCCTACAACGGGCGCGGCACCCTTCACCCCGTGTTACCGGACCTACCGAGAATATTCGTAAAGGTCCGCCCGACACCGGCGGGGTAAGCTAACCCCTCACGTTCCCCCACATAAAGGACAGGCATGAACGCGAACGCCGCCCCGTCACCGTCGCCGACCCGTCGTCGACGCAACCCGATCAGCCTCACCGTGGCGGTCGTGATCGCGCTTCTCATCCTGTGGGTGCTCATCACCATGTGGTGGTGGGACAAGGAGCCCGAGCAATTCGATCCGGTCACGGTGACCACGGCGCACATGAAGGAGATCGGCCGGCCGATGGCTACCGGTGCGGTGACCACGTACACGCTGATCGAATCGGTGAATACGCTGATGGATAAGCGTGGCGGTTACCTGAGCAACGACAAGCTGCCGCCTGGCGTGTTCATGGACAATATTCCCAACTGGGAATTCGGCTCGCTGATGGCCTCGCGCGATCTCGCACAGGCGCTTCGCAACAGCTTCAGTCGCTCGCAAACGCAGTCCACCGAAGATAAGGATCTCGGTGAGGCCGACCCGTTACTCAACAGCCCGAACGATCGCTGGCTGCTGCCGAGTTCCGAATCGCAATACGGCAAGGCGACGGACGACCTGGAGAAGTACCTCGTCCGCCTGAGTGACTCCGAGGACGCCAACGCGCACTTCTACGCGCGCGCCGACAACCTTGCGGATTACCTGCAGACCGTGTCCGCCCGTCTGGGCTCGCTGTCGCAGCGACTTTCGGCGAGCGTCGGGCAGCTCAAGGTGGATGCGGCGCCCAACGCCGATGTCTCCGGCAAAGTGGGGCCATCCAAGGCGGTGTACGTGAAGACGCCCTGGAACAAGATCGACGACAACTTCTATGAAGCGCGCGGTTACACCTGGGCCTTGCTGGAGCAGCTGAAGGCGATTCGCCACGACTTCGCGCCGATCCTTCGCAGCAAGAACGCGGATGCGAGCCTGCAGCAAGTCATTCGCGAACTGGAAGAATCGCAGAAGGCGCTGGGTAGCCCGGTGGTCCTCAACGGCTCGCCGTTCGGCTTCTTCGCGAACCACTCGCTGGTGATGGCGAACTACATCTCGCGCGCCAACGCGGCGATCATCGACTTGCGTACGTTGTTAGGCCGCGGCTAAAAAAATCGGCTCCCTTGTGGGAGCCGATTCATCGGCGATCATGGTCGCCGGGCTTCGCAGGGATCGCCGATACATCGGCTCCTACCAAGCAGGTTGCGTCAGATCAGTGGTCGGCCTTGTAACGACCCATGCCAGCGACGATCTCCGCCTTGGCTTCTTCCGCGCCGACCCAGCCGTCGATCTTGACCCACTTGCCCTTCTCGAGATCCTTGTAGTGCTCGAAGAAGTGACCGATGCGCTCCAGCCAGTGACCGGAAACCTGGCCGATATCCTTGATGTGCGCGTAGCCGGCGAACACCTTGTCCACCGGAACCACGACGAGCTTCTCGTCGGCACCGGCTTCGTCGGTCATCTTCAGCATGCCGACCGGATGGCAACGGATCACCGAGCCCGGTACCAGCGACAGCGGCAGGATCACCAGCGCGTCGAGCGGGTCGCCGTCGCCACCCAGGGTGCCCGGCACGTAGCCGTAGTTGCACGGGTAGCGCATCGGGGTCGACAGGATGCGGTCGACGAAGATCGCGCCGCTTTCCTTGTCCACTTCGTACTTGACGGGCTCGGCATCCTTGGGGATTTCGATGATGACGTTGATTTCGTCCGGCACATTCTTGCCGGCGGGAACGAGGTGCAGGCCCATGGGATTCCTTGGTGATTCGGGGGGTTAAGGCGGCCGAATAGGATACCGCCCGGCCATGGCCCCGGCAAAGTGCCTGTTTTTTGTGTGGGAGCCGGCTATGCCGGCGATGGACTCACCCGCTAAACCGCTTCGTTGGCTTTTCGCCGCTGAAGCGGCTCCCACAGGATGTGCTTACTTCAGGTGTTCCCAGAGGTAGGTATAGGCCAGGGCGCTCATGAACGCCGACTGCTTGTTGTCCGCTGCGGCGCCATGTCCACCTTCGAGGTTCTCGTAGAGGCTGGCGTCGAAGCCCATGGCCTGCATGCGTGCGGCCATCTTGCGGGCATGCACCGGGCCCACGCGGTCGTCGCGCGTGGAGGTGGTGAACAGCACCGGCGGGTACTTGGTGCCCTTATGCAGGTTCTGATACGGCGAGAAGGTCTGGATGTACTTCCATTCCTCCGGCTTGTCCGGATCGCCGTATTCCGCCATCCACGAAGCACCGGCGGACATGTGCGTGTAGCGCTTCATGTCGAGCAGGGCCACCTGGCTGACCACCGCGCCGTACAGCTGCGGATACTGGGTCAGCATGTTGCCGGCGAGCAGTCCGCCGTTGCTGCCGCCCATCATGCCCATGTGTTTCGGGTTGGTGATCTTGCGGTCGATCAGATCCTGCGAGACAGCCGCGAAGTCCTCGTAAGCGCGAGGACGATTGGCTTTCAACGCCGCCTGGTGCCAGCGCGGACCGTACTCGCCGCCACCGCGGATATTGGCGATGACGTACACGCCACCCTTTTCCAGCCAGGCGCGTCCGGCACCCGCGGCATAGGCCGGCTCGAGCGATATCTCGAAACCGCCGTAACCATAGACCAGGGTCGGGTTAGTGCCGTCGGCCTTCAGGGCCTTCGGCGCGATCTCGAAGTAGGGCACCTTGGTGCCGTCCTTGGAGGTGACGAAGTGCTGGCTGACGACGAACTTCGAGGCATCGAAGAAGGCCGGGCTGTGCTTGATCGCCTCGCGCTCACCCTGGCCCAGCGTGCCGTAATAAAGCGTGGTGGGCTGCAGGAAACCGGTCACGGTGAGGAAGTATTCGTCCGTGTCGTCGGCATCGATACCGCCGGCCTGCATGTTGCTGAGGGCCGGTGCACCGCTGAGCGTATCTTCCTTCCAGGCACCGGTATCGGCTGGCGTCAGGACCTTGATCTGGGTGACCACATCGCGCGACACGGTGAGGATCAGATGGTGGCGCGTCCACGAATGACCCGCCAGCGACGTGTGCTCGTCGGGTGTGAAAAGTACGGTGAAGTCGCGCTTGCCAGCCATGAAATCGTCGAACTTCGTGGCGACCAGCGAGCCGGAGGGATAGGTCTTGCCGCCGACCGTCCACGCCGTGCGCAGCTCGACAAGCAGCCATTCGCGTTCGACATCGGTCTCGGCGTCGTTGGGCACGTCGATTTTCGTCAGCGAGCCGTCCTTGCCGCGCAGGAAGGTCTCGGAGCTGTAGAACTCCAGTGCGCGCTGCACGAAATCGCGCTCGAAGCCCGGCGTGCGATCGCGATAGGCCGAGATGGAAAGGTCGTTGTCCTTACCTTCGTACACGGTCTGAGCGGAAGCCAGCGGCGTGCCGCGCTTCCATTCCTTGACGATGCGCGGGTAGCTCGAGGTGGTCATCGAGCCCGGGCCGAAATCCGTGGCGACATAGATATGGTCGTCGTCGATCCAGGCGACCTGGCTCTTGGCCTCCGGCAGGGCGAAGCCGTCCTTGATGAAGCCCTTGGTCGAGAGATCGAACTCGCGGATCACGTCGGCATCCGCACCGCCGCGCGACAGCGAGACGAGGCAGCGGCGGTAGTCCGGCTTCAGGCACTGCACGCCGTGCCAGACCCAGTTCTCTTTTTCGGACGCGGCGAGCGCATCGAGATCGATCACGGTGTCCCAGGCCGGCTTGTCCTTGCGGTACTCGGCCAGCGTGGTACGGCGCCACAGGCCCTTGGGGTGCTGCTTGTCGCGCCAGAAGTTGTAGAAGTGGTCGCCGATCTTCGAAACCATCGGGATCTTTGCGTCGGAATCGAGCATCTCCAGCAGGCGCGCGTCCAGCGTCTTGAAGTCCTGGCTCTCGGCGTACTTCGCCACGGTCTCGGCGTTACGCGCCTTGACCCACTCGAGCGGCTTGGCGCCGTCGATATCGTCCAGCCAGAGATTTTCGTCATCGGCTCCGGCCTGGGTGGCGGGAGCGGCGGTATGCGGGGTGTCGTGGGCTTGAGTCATGCCACTGAAGGTAAGGGCGATGACGAGCGCAATCCAGCGTCGATGCATGGTTCCGGGTTCCGAGATTGAGCGGAACCCGGACCATAGCTTACCCGGCGGGCCCGAAGGCCCATGACTTCCGGGCTACAACCCCCTTGCTCGGTAGGAGCCGATTCATCGGCGATCGGGTGCTCGCCGCACCCTAGCCCGCTGCCGCGGGATCGCCGATGAATCGGCTCCTACCTAGCCAGAGGCAACACGGCTCAAAGGAACGGAATCAGCAACAGCGCCACGATGTTGATGATCTTGATCAGCGGATTCACCGCCGGGCCCGCCGTGTCCTTGTACGGGTCGCCCACGGTGTCGCCGGTGACGGCGGCCTTGTGCGCGTCCGAACCCTTTCCACCGAAGTTGCCATCCTCGATGTACTTCTTGGCGTTGTCCCAGGCGCCGCCACCGGTCGTCATCGAGATGGCAACGAACAGGCCGGTGACGATGGTACCGATCAGCACGCCACCCAGCGCCTGCGCGCCCGCCTCGGAGCCGCCCAGCCACTTGAAGCCGAAGAGCACCACCACCGGCACCAGCACCGGCAGGAGTGAAGGCACCAGCATTTCGCGAATCGCCGAACGCGTGAGCATGTCCACCGCGCGGGAATAGTCCGGCTTGGTCGTGCCCTCCATGATCCCGGAGATCTCGCGGAACTGGCGCCGTACTTCCTCGACCACGGCCCCTGCCGCGCGACCCACCGCTTCCATGGCCATGGCTGCGAACAGGTACGGAATCAGACCGCCGATCAGCAGGCCGATGATCACGTAATGGTTGGAAAGGTCGAAGCGTATCTCCGTGCCGCCAAAGTGTTCGTTGAGGTTGTGCGTGTAATCGGCGAACAGCACGAGGGCGGCGAGACCGGCCGAACCGATGGCATAGCCCTTGGTCACGGCCTTGGTCGTGTTGCCCACGGCGTCGAGCGGATCGGTGACGCCGCGCACCTCGGGCGGCAGGTCCGCCATCTCGGCGATGCCGCCGGCGTTATCGGTAATCGGGCCGTATGCGTCCAGCGCCACGATCATGCCGGTCATGCTGAGCATGGCCGTTGCCGCGATGGCGATCCCGTAGAGACCGGCGAACGCGAAGGCGCCCCAGATGGCTGCGCAAACAGCCAGCACCGGCAGGGCCGTGGACTTCATCGAGACGCCGAGGCCGGCGATGATGTTCGTCGCGTGGCCCGTGGTGGACGACTTGGCCACATGGCGCACCGGCCCGTATTCCGTTGCCGTGTAGTACTCGGTGATCACCACCATGGCCCCCGTGAGCACCAGGCCGATGATCGCGCAGCCGTAAATGCGGCCGGCGCCATAGGCGGAATCCGCCATCATCGACTGGGTGATCGGCCAGAAGGCAATCGCGGCGAGCAGGGCGGAAACGAAGACGCCGGCGTACAGCGCATTCATGATCTTGCCGCCGCGGGTCTTCACGAAGAACGTGCCGATCACCGACGCGATGATCGACGCCCCGCCCAGCACCAGCGGGAACAGCACCCCCGACGGACCGGTCTCGGTCGCCATCACGCCGCCGAGCAGCATGGTGGCGATCAGGGTCACGGCGTAGGTCTCGAACAGGTCGGCCGCCATGCCGGCGCAGTCGCCGACGTTGTCGCCCACGTTGTCCGCGATGACCGCCGGATTGCGCGGGTCATCTTCGGGAATGCCGGCTTCGACCTTGCCGACCAGATCCGCGCCCACGTCGGCACCCTTGGTGAAGATGCCACCACCGAGGCGAGCGAAAATCGAGATCAGCGACGAACCGAAGGCCAGGCCGATCAACGCGTGCAGCGCGTGGGTGCGTTCATACCCCATGTGCAGGAGGATGCCGTAGTAGCCCGCGACGCCGAGCAGGGCGAGTCCCACGACCAACATGCCAGTGACGGCGCCGCCACGGAAAGCCACCGCGAGGGCAGAAGAAAGGCCGCTTCTGGCGGCCTCGGCGGTACGAACATTGGCACGAACCGACACGTTCATGCCGATGTAGCCGGTAGCCCCCGACAGGAGCGCCCCCAGCGCGAAGCCGATGCCTGTTCCCCAGTCGAGGAAGACACCAATAAGGAGCAGAAGGACGATGCCGACGACGCCGATGGTGGCGTACTGGCGGTTGAGGTATGCGCGTGCGCCTTCCTGGATGGCCGCGGCGATCTCCTGCATGCGCTCGTTGCCTGGCGATCTGGCAAGCACCCAGCTGACCGAAAACGCGCCGTACAGAATCGCAACGACCGCACATGCCAGCGCGATCCATAAACCGTACTGTTGCAGCATCGAAGCCTCCCCAAGTTGTGGGAGCCCGCCATGGGGCTCGACCCGAGTATAGGCAGGGGAGACCGCCGAAGGCGTTGTGCGCTGCGGGACAGCCCACAAGAAAGGCTCATCGCAGGCTCGGCTTCGCCGTCGCTTCGTACACTTGGGCGTCTCGCGGGGAGACCTTGGTGTCCACCCTCGCTGCTCAGACACGTCCTCCGCGTTCGAAAAGGAAGGCCGCTGACGCGGCCCATGTATCTAACTGGCCTACGGCCGCTCCACTTGTGCGGAACTCGCCTCGAGGGTGGACACCAAGGTCTCTCACAACGATACGGTCAGCTGGAGGGAGAGCCGTTGGGCGGGGTGGCCGCCGAAACCGGCTGTCACGGCCGTCGTGCCGGTACGAACATTCCGACTTGGTGAGACCCTTCCTTGCCGCTGGGCCGCGTCGCGCGGATGATCGCGACCGGCGCGCTGCGGTTGACCGCCTGCCGATGGCGACGGGCCAGCAGCCGAAGCAGCGCTGCTCTGTCGGCTCGATCCACACGAACCTCAGGGATGGGAAGAGCGTTCGGTGCCCACTCTCGAGGCGAGTTCCGCACAAGTGGAGCGGCCGCAGGCCAATAAGCACATGGTCCGCGCAGCGGACTTTCCGGTACGAAACGCGGAGGACGTGTCTGAGCAGCGAGGGTGGGCACCGAAGGCTCTGCGCCGCTACGTCCCCGCCCGCCGCGACGTCTCCGGAGCTCCGCGAGGAACCACAAAAAAGGCCGGGCCCCGCGATGCGGGGCCCGGCCTGGTGGTGCGGTGTTATTGGGAAATGATGTCCGCGATCACACCCGTGGCAACAGCGACGAGAAGGAAGTCGTTGTTGTCGGCGCGCTGCCAGCGGTAGCCGCGTGGCGGTTCGCGCAGGTGGCGCTCGCGGTAATCGTTGACCACGATGACGCGGCCGTCATAACGGTGGCCACGCTCCCAATGGCCGCCCGGGCCCGGATGCCAGTTATTGGCACGGTAGTCCCGGTGATCGTCGCGATGGTCGTCACGGCGATCGTCGCGGTGGTCGTCACGATGGTCATCGCGGTGATCGTCACGCTGATCGTTGCCATGGTCGTCGTGGTACTGCTGGACGCCTGCCGGCTGGAAAGGCGCCGGGCTGAAGGCGAACGCCGGGGCGATGACGGCCGAGGCGGCGACGGTAAGCGCGATCTTGCTAAGCAGTTTCATGCGGATGCTCCCGAATTAGCGTGTGGCAATGTCGAAGATGATGCCGGTCGCCACGGCGACAAGCAGAAAGTCGTTGTTCTCGCGGACCCAGTGGTAGCCGCGCGGCGGCGGGCGCAGGCGGTAGCTGCCGTAGTCGTACACCACCGTGTTACCGCCGTAGTAGCGATGGCCGCGCTCCCAGTGCCCGTAGTAACGCGGCGGGGGCGGGCGATGATAGTAGGCCGGACCGTTGTAGTAGCCGTGCCCGTAGTAACGTGGCGGCTCGCGACGGCCCTGCCAGCCACGATCATCGTGCCAGCGGCGATCATCGTGCCGGCCGCGGTCGTCGTGTCCGCGATCATGGCCGCGGTCGTGGCCGTGGCGATCGCGGTCGCCGTCGTGGTCGCGATGATCGTCGGCAAACGCCGCTGTCGTGGCGACCAGGGCAAGGGCGGCAAACGCGGTACGCAGCATCATTCTCATCGCATCTCTCCAGGACGATCATCACGCCGCAAGTCGCTACGGCTGATCGACGATTGGAAGATAGGCAGACTTTCCTGAACGCGAAGTCCTACGAATCGAAAGTTTCGCGAAAGCATTCATAGACGCGACAGCTGTTGAACCACCGCGTTCAGGAAATCGATCCCGGACCGAACTCGAGAGTGAGCTCTGGCGCGCGTTCCGCAAGATTTAACGACGTTCGCCGTTCAGGCGTGCGGGCAATGATTTTTCCGCCGCGAACGACCATCAGCCGGGTCGCCTTGAGGCGGATGGCTTCGTAGGTGTCGCCCGCCTGGAGCAGGACGAAGTCCGCGCGATGACCCGGTGCAATCCCGTAGCTTTCCAGGCCGAGGACCCGCGCCGCATTGGTGGTGACAGCGTCGAAGCACTGCGCCACGCCGGTGGTCGACGTCATCTGCGCCACGTGCAGCCCCATGTGTGCGACCTCGAGCATGTCGCCCGAGCCCAGGCCATACCAGGGGTCCATCACGCAGTCGTGGCCGAAGGCGACATTGACCCCAGCGGCCATCAGCTCGGGCACCCGGGTCATGCCACGGCGCTTCGGATACGTGTCGTGCCGGCCCTGCAAGGTGATGTTGATCAGGGGGTTGGCGATGGCATGCACGCCTGCTTCGGCGATCAGCGGCAGCAGCTTGGAGACGTAGTAGTTGTCCATCGAATGCATGGACGTGAGATGCGAGCCGGTGACACGACCCTGCAGGCCGCTACGGATCGTTTCGGTGGCGAGCGTCTCGATATGCCGGGACAGGGGATCGTCGGATTCGTCGCAGTGCATGTCCACTCGCAGGCCCCGCTCGGCGGCCAACTCGCAGAGCCAGCGGATCGACGTCGCGCCATCGGCCATCGTCCGCTCGAAGTGCGGAATGCCACCGACCACGTCCACGCCCATGTCCAGCGCGCGGATGAGGTTGGCCTTCGCGCTGGTTGAGCGAAGCAGGCCGTCCTGTGGGAAAGCGACGAGCTCCAGGTGCAGGTAGGGCGCCACGCGGCGCTTCACCTCCAGCAAGGCTTCGGTGGCCAGCAGCCGGTCGTCACAGATGTCGACATGGCTGCGGATCGCGAGCAGCCCTTGCGCCACTGCCATGTCGCAATAGGCCATGGCGCGGGCGACCAGCGCGTCGATCGTGAGGTCGGGCTTGAGCTCGCCCCACAGCGCGATGCCTTCGAGCAAGGTGCCGGAGGCGTTGAGGCGGGGCAGGCCGAGCGACAGCGTCGCATCCATGTGGAAGTGCGCGTCGACGAAGGGCGGTGAGACAAGTCGGCCACCCGCATCGATCTCCTCCAGGCCCTTCGCTGGTAGCGCCGGCTGGATCGCTGCGAAGCGCCCGTCGGCGATGCCGATATCGACGTCGCGGCGCCCGTCGGGAAGGCTGGCGTGGCGGATGATCAGGTCCATGTCGGTCGACTCTGGCAGTAAAGCCCGAATCATATGCCTTTGCTTTCGATCGCTCCTACAGGGGTAAGAGCATCGCCGCTGAAGCGGCTCCCACATGTACTTATTTGTGATCCGCGCTTTCACGCGGAGGTCGGCGCCATTTGGCACCATGGCTTTCCCCATGAAACTGTCCGACAAACTCGCCATCCTGGCCGACGCGGCCAAATACGACGCGTCCTGCTCGTCCAGTGGCGGCAAGGGCCGCAACTCGCTGCGCTCGGGTGGCATCGGTTCGACTGAAGGCATGGGCATCTGCCACGCCTATGCGCCGGATGGACGCTGCATTTCCCTGCTGAAGATCCTGCTGACGAATTTCTGCGTCTACGACTGCGTGTACTGCGTCAACCGGCGCAGCAGCAACGTGCAGCGCGCCCGCTTCACGCCCGAGGAAGTGGTGGAACTCACGATGGAGTTCTACCGCCGCAATTACATCGAAGGCCTGTTCCTCTCCTCGGGCATCATCCAGTCGCCCGACTACACCATGGAGCAGCTGGTTCGCGTCGCCCGCACGCTGCGCACCGAGCACAAGTTCGGCGGCTACATCCACCTCAAGACCATTCCGGATGCGTCGCCCGAGTTGATCGACGCCGCCGGACGCTGGGCGGATCGCCTGAGTATCAATGTGGAGATGCCGACGGCCGAAGGCCTCAAGTCGCTGGCGCCGGAGAAAGACCTGGGCGATATCCGTAGTGCCATGGGACGCCTGCGCCTGTCTATCGACGAGGCGAAGGCCGAAAAGAAAGCGCCGAAGTTTGCCCCGGCCGGGCAGAGCACGCAGATGATCGTCGGCGCCGATGCGGCGACGGATCGCGATGTGCTCGCGGCCAGCACCAACCTCTACACGAACTACCACCTGCGCCGCGTCTACTATTCCGCGTTCAGCCCGATTCCCGATGCGTCGAAAATCCTGCCGCTGAAGCCGCCGCCGCTCGTGCGCGAGCATCGTCTGTACCAGGCGGACTGGCTGATGCGCTTCTACGGTTTCCGCGCGGACGAAATCGCTCCCCCCGGTGACAGCGGCATGCTTTCGCTCGAGGTCGATCCGAAGCGGGCCTGGGCGCTGCGTCATCGGGAAAGCTTCCCGGTCGACGTCAACCGGGCGCCGCGCGACATGCTCCTGCGTGTTCCGGGTCTGGGCGTGAAGACCGTGGACCGCATGATCGCGATGCGCGCGCACCAGCGCATTCGCTACGCCGACCTCATCCGCCTGCGCGTGCCGGTGAAAAAGGTCGCGCCCTTTGTTGAAACGGTGGATCACCGTCCCCGAGGTGACCACGAAAGCGCCGCATTGCAGCGTGACCTGCGCGAGCCGGCGCAGCCCGACCTGTTCGGCTGATGCTCGGCGTCCGGCTCGACGATGCTTCGGACGCGGAGGCATGGCGCGCGAAGGCGCGTGCCTTGCTGCTGGCGGAGGTCGATCCGTCGCAGGTCGAATGGCTCGCGGGACCGGACGGCGGCCTGTTCGGCAGCGACGACGCGATGCCCGAGCCACGGCATGCGCAGGCCCCGGCCGTTCCGCGCGATTTCCTCAGCCTCGTCAATTCGGTGCTGGCGCATTCGGATCCGCGACGCCACGCCACGCTCTACCGCATGCTGTGGCGTTTGACGCACGGCGAACGCAACCTCCTGGCGATCGCCACGGACGACGATGTCGCCTGGGCCCACACCTGCGTGAAGCAGGTCAACCGCGACATGCACAAGATGAAGGCCTTCGTGCGCTTTCGCGAGTTGCCGGTCGACGACGGCACCGTCTATGTTGCGTGGTTCGAACCCGACCATGACATCGTCACGCGCGTGGCACCATTCTTCGTCCGCCGGTTCACCGGTATGCGCTGGTCCTTGTTGACGCCCTCACGCAGCGCCCACTGGGACGGCACGACGCTCTCGTTCGGGCCCGGTGCGAAGCGTGGCGACGCGCCTTCCGGCGACGCCCTCGAAGATCTCTGGCGCACCTACTACGCCAGCATCTTCAACCCCGCGCGCCTCAAAGTGGATGCCATGCGCCGGGAGATGCCGGTGAAGTACTGGAAGAATCTCCCGGAGGCGCGGCTCATACCCGAACTGGTGCGCGATGCGCTGCCGAGGATGCAGGCAATGGTCGAGAAACAACCCACGGTGCCGAGGAAAAAGGTCACGCCGCTGCAGAAGGCCGCCGTGGACGCGCCCGAGGGAAGCCTCGCGGCGCTGCGAAAGCAGGCGAAAGACTGTCGCCACTGCGACCTGTGGAAGCCGGCGACGCAGACGGTCTTCGGTAGCGGCCCTGCCGATGCGCGCATCGTCGTCATCGGTGAGCAGCCGGGTGACCAGGAGGATCTGGCCGGGAGGCCCTTCATCGGCCCGGCGGGAAAGCTGTTCGATCGCGCGCTGGAGGAAGCGGGTGTCGATCGCGCCGCGCTCTATGTCACCAATGCGGTGAAGCATTTCAAGTTCGAACCGCGCGGCAAGCGGCGCCTGCACAAACGCGCCAACGCCGAGGAGCAGGCGGCGTGTCGCCCCTGGCTGGCCGCCGAAATCGACCGCATCCGCCCGGAGGCGATCATCTGCCTCGGGGCGATGGCGGCGCAGGCGGTATTCGGGGCGTCGTTTCGGTTGATGGCGCAACGGGGGCAGTGGCTCGACCTGCCCGATGGGCGCCGCGCGATGGCCACGGTGCACCCGTCCTACCTGCTGCGCCTGACGGATGAGAAGGCGCGAGAAGAGGGGTATGCGGATTTCGTCCGCGACCTGCGTCTCCTGCGAAATTTCCTGTAGGAGCCGATTCATCGGCGATCCCGCGGCAGCGGGCAAGGTCGATGCAACACCCAATCGCCGATGAATCGGCTCCTACAACAGCAGTTGTACCCAGCCCGTCAGCCGATCTTGAACTTCTTCAGCTTCTTCGGCACCGAGGCATTCTTCAGCGTCACGTACACCGGCAGACCGTCCGGCCCATACGGCGGCGGTGCTTCACCCTGGATCAGCGGGGCGAGATAGCGTCGCGCGGCGGCGGTGATGCCGAAGCCGTCCTTCGAGATGAAGTTCCTCGGCATCTTCTTCTCGTGGTTGGCGATCTTGTCCAGCGGCGCCGCTTCGATCTTCCACTTGTAGGGCTCGTCAGAGGTGCGGACGATCACCGGCATCACGGCGTTGAGGCCTTCGGCCGCGTATTCGACGGCCTTCTTGCCTACCGCATAGGCCTGCTCGAGATCGGTCTTCGAAGCGATGTGCCGCGCCGAGCGCTGCAGGTAATCGGGCAGGGCCCAGTGGTACTTGTAGCCAAGCTTCTCGCGCACCAGGGCGGCGAGCACCGGGGCGGCGCCACCCAGCTGCGCGTGGCCGAACGCATCGCGCGCGCCGGACTCGGCGAGGAACGTGCCGTTGCTGTCCTTCACGCCCTCGGAAACGACCACGGTGCAGTAGCCGACCTTTTCCACCGTGGCCTTGACCTTGGCGAGGAAGGTCTCGGGATTGAACACGTTCTCCGGAAACAGGATGACGTGGGGCGCGTCGCCGGGTGCCGATCCGGCAAGACCGGCAGCGGCGGCGATCCAGCCCGCATGACGACCCATCACTTCGATGATGAAGACCTTGGTCGAGGTATCCATCATCGAGACCACGTCCAGGCTGGCCTCGCGCACCGCGATCGCGGTGTACTTCGCGACCGAACCGAATCCAGGGCAGGTGTCGGTCACCACGAGGTCGTTGTCGATCGTCTTCGGCACGCCGATGCAGTTGACCTCGTAGCCCAGCGTCTGGCCGATCTTCGAGACCTTGTTCGCTGTGTCAGCCGAGTCGTTGCCGCCGTTGTAGAGGAAGGTGCGGATGTCGTGTGCCTTGAACACCTCGATCAGGCGCTCGTACTCGACACGGTTTTCTTCCAGCGACTTGAGCTTGTAGCGGCAGGAACCGAAAGCGCCACCGGGCGTGTGCTTGAGCGCGGCGATATTGGCCTTGGCTTCCTTGGAGGTATCGATGAGCTCCTCGCGAAGCGCGCCGAGGATGCCGTTACGCGCGGCATAAACAATGATGCCCTTGTCGCGAGCCGTTTCGATCACGCCCGCGGCGGAGGCATTGATGACGGCGGATACGCCGCCCGACTGGGCGTAAAGAATTTTGCCGGCGGCCATACGCACTTCCTCGTCACCATGGGAGTGCCGAGCGTAGCGCGTGCGGCATGACGATGACACGCTAGACTCAGGAACGATCAAGGGGAAGGGGCTCGCCGTGCGCTTACCGAATACGCTGTATGCCCCGCCCGCCGACGCCACGCGCTGGCAGCGTGGTCTTTTCTATAGCGCCGGCGCCCGCATCGGGCTCTTCGCCATCCTGACCATCGCGCTGACGATCCTGCTCAGCCACCTGCTCAAGCCCATCGGCCTTGCGGGCAAGGATGTGAGCACCTTGGCCCGCGGCATCGGGGAAATGCTGATTCGTGCGGTGCCGGCGATCCTCGCTTACGGCGTGCTGGTTCGCTTCGTCGAGCGCCGTCCCCTTACCGAATTCTCGCGGCCGACCTGGGCGGCCGGCCCGCTCTGGCTGGTCGGCGGCGTGGCCCTGATGGGCGTGGTCGTCGGCAGCCTGTGGCTTTTCGGCGCCTATGTACCCCTCGGACCGGACACGGCCGCCGACTGGCCGGGCATCGTCCTGGGCGCGGGGGTTGGCGCGGCCATCGGCGAGGAACTGATCTCCCGTGGCGTGCTTTTCCGCGCCTGCGAGGAGGCGCTGGGCACCGGCTGGGCCCTGCTCATCTCCTCGGTGTTCTTCGGCTTCGCCCACGCCTTCAACCCCCACGCGACGATCGGCACCAGCCTGGCGATCGCCCTGGAAGCGGGCGTCATGCTGGGGCTGCTCTACGTGGCGACCCGCTCGCTGCTGGCCTGCATGGGCCTTCATGCCGGATGGAATATCACCCAGTCGCTGGTTTTCGGCGTACCCACCTCGGGCCTCCAGATGCACGGGCTGGTGGCCTCGCGCCTCGCCGGGCCGGACTGGCTCTCCGGCGGAGAATTCGGCGCCGAGGCGTCGATCGTTGCCCTGGTAGCGTGCAGCCTGGTCTCTCTGGGCCTGTTCCTGGTGGCGCGCAAGCGGGGCCGGCTGGTCGTTCCCCGCTGGAAGCGGGCCGCGGCCTACACGCCTCCGGTGTCGGCCGTTTGACGCGAGCGCGGCCGTGCCGTTACCTTGAGACCCATTTTCTTGTGTCCGGCGCTGGGGTTAACCCCCTGTCGCCCGACGTATCGGAGCATCAATGCGACTCGTGCTATTCGGCGCCCCCGGTTCAGGGAAGGGCACCCAGGCCACCCGCCTCAAGGAGCGCCTCGGCGTCCCCCACATCTCCACCGGCGACCTGCTTCGCGCGGAGATCAAGGAAGGAACCGAGCTGGGTCTGAAGGCCAAGGGCCTGATGGACCAGGGCATCCTGCTGTCGGACGACATCATGCTCGGCATCATCGAGCACCGCCTCAGCCAGCCGGACGCCAAGCCGGGCTTCATCCTCGACGGTTACCCGCGCAACCTGGCCCAGGCCGCTGCGCTGGACGAAGTGCTGGCCCGGATCGGCCAGCCGCTGGATGTCGTGGTCAAGCTCGATGTGCCCGACCAGGCCATCGTCGGCCGCTGCGAAGTCCGCTTCGAGAAGGAAGGCCGTCCCGACGACAACCCGGATACGGTCAAGAAGCGCCTGGCCATCTATGCCGAACAGACCGCGCCCGTCGCCGACTTCTACAAGCAGCGCGGCAAGCTGCAGGTCGTCGAGGGCGTCGGCGAACTCGATGAAGTGACCCAGCGCGTTCTCGACGTCCTCCCGGGCGATATCCAGGCCGCCAGCGCCTGACCCTCACGGCCCGCTTCGGCGGGCCCCCATGAGTCGACCCATGCGCGTCCATATCCTCGGTATCTGCGGCACCTTCATGGGCGGCGTCGCTGCGCTCGCGCGCGAGCTCGGCCTCACCGTCGAAGGGTCGGACGCGAACGTCTATCCGCCCATGAGCGACCAGCTCGAAGCCCTCGGCATCGGCCTGATGCAGGGCTACAAGGCGGAACACCTGCAGCCCGCGCCGGATCTGGTCGTGGTGGGCAACGCCATGGTGCGCGGCAACCCGGCCGTCGAGTACATGCTCGACGAAGGCCTGCGTTACATCTCGGGTCCGCAGTGGCTGGGTGAGACACTGCTCGGCGGCCGCGAGGTGCTGGCGGTCGCGGGCACGCACGGCAAGACCACGACGACCAGCCTGCTCGCCCACCTGCTCGAGACGGCCGGCCTTTCGCCGGGTTTCCTCATTGGCGGGGTGCCCGGCAACTTCGATGTCTCGGCGCGTCGCGGCGAGGGCAAGCCCTTTGTCATCGAGGCCGACGAGTACGACTCGGCCTTCTTCGACAAGCGCTCCAAGTTCGTCCACTACCGTCCGCGCATTGCCATCCTCAACAACCTCGAGTACGACCACGCGGATATCTTTCCCGACGTGGCAGCGATCCAGCGCCAGTTTCACCACCTGGTGCGCACGGTGCCGGGCAATGGCCGCCTCATCGTCAACGCGGAAGACGCCTATCTCGCCGACGTGCTGGCCATGGGTGCGTGGACGCCGGTGGAAACCTTCGGCGTCGACAAGGGCGACTGGCGCGCCGAACTGATCGCCGCCGACGGCTCGCATTTCCGCGTGCGTCGTGGCGACACCGTGCTCGGTGAGATCCACTGGAGCTCGCTGGGTCGGCACAACGTGATGAACGCACTGGCCGCGCTCGCGGCGGCAACGGCGGCGGGTGCAGATCCGGTGAGCCTGCTACCGGCCTTCGCCAGTTTCACCAGCGTGCGTCGCCGCATGGAAGTGATCGGCGAGGCCGGTGGCATCACGGTCTACGATGACTTCGCCCATCACCCGACGGCGATCGCGACAACACTGGCCGGCCTGCGTGCAAAGGTCGGCGGCGCACGCATCCTCGTCGCGCTCGAGCCCCGTTCGAACTCCATGCGTCTGGGCGCGCACGCGGAGGCCCTTGCGCCGTCGCTCGCCGATGCCGACGGCGTGGTCTTCCTGCATCGCCCCGAGCTCGCCTGGGACGCGGCACGCGTCACGGCGGCGCTCGATGGTCGTGGCAAGGCCGTGCCGACGGTCGAGGCGCTGGTGGCCACGCTCGCCGCGGATGCGCGGGAAGGCGACCATGTCGTGTTCATGTCCAACGGCGGCTTCGAAGGTGCGCCGCGGCGCTTTTTTACCGCGCTCGACGCAGGTTAGACTGGCGGGCATGGCTGCCACCACGCCCGGACAAGACTTCCCGCTGTTTCCGTTGACGAACGTCCTTTTTCCGGGCGGTCAGCTGCAACTGCGCATCTTCGAGCCACGCTATATCGACCTCGTGCGCGAATGCGCACGAACCGGCCGACCCTTTGGCGTCTGCATGATCCTCGAGGGCAGCGAAGCCGGGCATCCCGCGGTGCCTGCGGCCGTCGGCACGCTGGCGACAATCACGGACTTCCACACGGGTGAGGACGGCCTGCTCGGCATCGTCGCCGAAGGTGGCCTGCGTTTTCGCGTCACGCGTACGCGCATCCGTTCGGACGGTCAGGTGCGTGGCGACATCGCCACGTGGCGTGCCGAAGACATCACGCCGCTTCCGCCTGAATTCGGTCTGCTCGCGACCATTCTCGAGCGCCTTGTCGACCAGATGCAGCCACCCTGGCGGCATGACGTCGCCACGCGCTCTGACGATGCCAGCTGGGTCGGCTTCCGCCTCTCCGAATTGCTGCCGCTGGATCCGAACGAGTGCCAGCACATGCTCGAACTCGACGACCCACTCGAACGGCTTGCCGAGTTGCGTGACATTCTCCCGCGCTTCCAGCGCCCTTAATGGACTTGCCATGACGACCCTCGCAGGGAAGACGCTTTTCATCACCGGGGCCTCGCGCGGCATCGGGCTTGCCATCGCGCTGCGTGCCGCACGCGACGGCGCCAATATCGTCATCGCAGCGAAGAGCAGCGTCGCCAACCCCAAGCTGCCCGGCACGATCCACACCGCGGCCGCCGAGATCGAAGCGGCCGGTGGTGTCGCGCTGCCGTTGAAAGTGGATATTCGCGAAGAGTCCGAAGTGCGCATGGCCGCGGCCACGGCCGCCGAACGTTTCGGTGGCATCGACATCGTGGTGAACAATGCCAGCGCCATCTGGCTGGCCGGCGTGGAGAACACGCCGATGAAGCGTTTCGACCTCATGCAGCAGGTGAACACGCGGGGAACCTTCCTCACGACACAGGCTTGCCTGCCGTACCTGAAGAACGCAGAGAACCCGCAGGTGCTGATGCTGTCGCCTCCGCCGAGCATCGATCCGAAGTGGTACGAACCACATGTCGCGTACACCATTGCCAAGTTTGGTATGAGTCTGTGCGTGCTCGGCATGGCGCCCGAATTCAAGTCGCTGGGCATCGCGGTGAACGCGCTGTGGCCCAAAACCGTCATCGCCACGGCCGCGATCGCGATGATCGATGGCGTCCGCGTCGAAAACTGCCGCACGCCGGACATCGTCGCGGATGCGGCGCACGCGGTGCTTACCCGTCGCTCGCGTGACTACACCGGCCAGTTCTACATCGACGAAGACGTGCTGCGTGAAGAGGGCATCACCGACTTCAATCGCTACGCCGTGGCACCGGGCAACCCGCTACTACCGGATTTGTTTCTGTAGCTAGCGCGGCGATGCACCCGTATGGCTCTGGAGGCTAGCCCGTTTGGTGTATGGCCGCTTTCGGCACGCCGGTATAACTTCGATCCCCGTCGCTGTCGTCTGACACACGCGCGACGATGTGGGGCTTGCCGGCCTGCAGGGGTGCCGGCGGCGGGTCCAGGATTGAATCCGCGAAGCCGGCTAGCAGGCCACGTAACGGGTGAGGAGCAGGCATGTCGCGCGGGGAAATGTCGGGGCGTTGTGTCGTCTGGGTAGGCAGACCGAGCGTTGAAGAACACTTTGGTCTGCTCCGGGCGGGCTGGCGCACCCTGGTGGCCGATCCGGCCACCCAGAGTGAGGCACTACCCGAATGCGGAGACGCGGCCATCGCCGTGGTCGACCTGCGGGCAAGCGCGCTCGCCGCCGTCCGCATCCTCCACCAACTTCGTGAAAACCACCCGGCCATGGCCTGGATCGGCCTGACGGGCTCCCGTACGCCGGCACATGAGCCCTCGATCCGGCTGGCCTTGCCGCAGGCCCTCGAGATCATCGACGGCGCATCGTCGTTCACCGCCTTGCGCCTGGCGCTGCAACGCGCGCCGGGCGATGCGCCCGCCGCCGTGGACACCCGTCCGAGCATCCTCACGGGCGACAGCCAGGCCATCCGCACCCTCTCGCAGAACATCCGCAAGTTCGCGCCGGTCGAATTGCCCTTGCTCATCACCGGCGAGACCGGGACGGGCAAGGAGATGGCCGCGCGGGCCCTGCACCAGCTTTCGGCACGCCACGAACGGCCTTTCGCGGCAATCAACTGTGGCGCGCTGCCGGCCAACCTCGTCCAGTCCGAACTGTTCGGGCACGAACGCGGCTCGTTCACCGGCGCCACGGCGCGGCGCATCGGCCACTTCGAATCCGCCGACGGCGGCACCGTGTTCCTCGACGAGATCGGCGACCTGCCCCTCGATGCACAGACCAACCTGTTGAGGGTGCTGCAGGAAGGCACCATCGAACGCATCGGCAGCTGCCAGTCCATCAAGGTCGATGTGCGGGTGCTGGCCGCTACCCATGTGGATCTCGAGAAGGCCGTTTCGCAGGGACGGTTCCGCGAAGATCTCTTCTACCGCCTCAACGTATTGCGCCTGCGCATGCCACCGTTGCGGGAGCGCAATGGCGACATCGAACTGCTGGCCCAGTATTTCCTGGACGCTTTCCGTGAGAGCTATGGAACGCGTGCAAGGGCCTTCAGCACGAGCGCCCGGAAGGCGATGAGCGCCTTTGCCTGGCCGGGCAACGTGCGCGAACTGATGAACCGCGTGCAGCGCGCGGCCGTGATCGCCGACGATGCGCTGATCACGCCGGAGGATCTGGAGCTGAGCGCCGACCTCCCTGGCGCGGACCGGGATAGCCTTGGCAGCGCGCGCACCTCCGCCGAACGCGAGGCGATCGTCGACTGCCTTCGTGCAAGCGCGTTCAACATCAGCGAATGCGCGCGGCGCCTGCGCGTATCCCGCGTGACCGTCTACCGCCTCTGCAAAAAACACCAACTCGCTCTCGACCAGCTGCGCTGACCGGGTTCGGCCCCTCCGGTGACGGGAGTGAAGAAAACTCCCGGCCCTCTGGGGACCGGGAGTTCCCATTCGTCGTCCGGCTTGGCAGGGTCGTCGGGCGAACGAACATCGCGGGCTTCACAGGGCCTTGCCCACTACGGCAGCAAGCGCCGTGCCACGGGGGCCTTCCTTTGATTCTCAAGGCATTTCCGGCAGACGCGCTGAAACCGGGCGTTCAGGCGGTGTAGCGACGTGTAACAAAACGTTGCACCGGCGGTACACGCCGCGCGTTGTCGGCGCGGGCCGCGCCTTATAGGATGATGTGGTTTCGGATCGATGTCGGACCGCAGAGCGTACCGTGCGATTCCATCCGTTCTTGTAGGGGCGTCGGCGCTGCGGCCGGGGCCCGGAGTCAGCACCATGTCGTCGCACCCTGTCACACCCTCCGATCTCGTTGGCCTGGGCAAGCGTTATTGGCTGTCCGTTTATCGCCCGCGCGATGTCATCCTCGATCACGGGAAGGGTTCCCGCGTCTGGGACACGGAAGGCCGCGATTACATCGACTTCGGCGCCGGTATCGCCGTGAATGCCCTGGGTCACCAGGATCCGGATCTCGTTGCCGCCCTGGTTGGCCAGGCCAATAAGCTGTGGCACGCCAGCAACGTCTTCTATTCCGAGCCGCCGCTGCACCTTGCCCAGGAGCTGGTCGAGCACGCACCGTTCGCCGAGCGTGTGTTCCTTTGCAACTCCGGCACCGAAGCCAACGAGGCAGCGATCAAGCTGGTGCGCAAGTGGGCGGCGTCGCAGGGGCGGCCGGCCGAGAAGCGCGTCATCGTGACCTTCAAGGGTTCATTCCACGGCCGCACCCTCGCCGCGGTCACGGCGACGGCCCAGCCGAAGTACCAGGAAGGCTATGAGCCACTTCCCGGGGGCTTTCGCTATGTGCCGTTCAACGACCCGGCCGCGCTCGAGGAAGCGATGGCTCACGGTGACGTGGCGGCGGTGATGCTCGAGCCGGTGCAGGGCGAGGGCGGTGTGATGCCGGCGGAGCCGGGCTTCCTGAAGAAGGTTCGTGAGCTGTGCGACGCGCACGGGGCCCTCATGGTCCTCGACGAAATCCAGTGCGGTATGGGCCGCACCGGGACGCTGTTCGCCCATTCGCATGACCATGTCACGCCCGATATCGTCACCCTGGCCAAGGCACTCGGCGCCGGCTTCCCGATCGGCGCCATGCTGGTCGGGCCCAAGGTGTCCGAAGTGATGCAGTTCGGCGCCCATGGCACGACCTTCGGTGGCAACCCGATGGCCGCGGCCGTGGCACGCGTGGCCTTGGCCAAGATCGCCTCGCCGGCGGTCATGCTCAACGTCGAGCGTCAGGCCAATGACATCCGAACGGGCCTGAACAAGCTCAACCACGAATTCCACCTGTTCTCGGAAATCCGCGGTCGCGGGCTGATGATCGGCGCGGTGCTCGACGGCGCGTACGCTGGCCGGGCCGGCGAAATCCTCGATCTCGCTGCCGCCCACGGCCTGCTCATCCTCCAGGCCGGCCCCGACGTGCTGCGCATCGTCCCGCCGCTGACGATCACGGATGAGGAAACCGCGGAAGGTCTCGAACGGCTCCACGCCTCGCTGGCGGCGTTCGCGCAGGAAGCGAAAGTCGCCTGATGACAACGCCGGCCTGTCGCCGGCTTGTTGCGCGTCCACCATCGGCTTGTTGTGGGAGCCGATTCATCGGCGAAGCCGGCTCCTACAGTTCCATGTTGTTTAGAGGGTGGCAAACACCTCGCCTGCCGTGGCAATCGTCTCGGCGATGACACCGTCATCGTGCGCGCTGGAGACGAACCCGGCCTCGAACGCCGACGGTGCGAGGTACACGCCGCGCTCCAGCATGCCGTGGAAGAAGCGGTTGAACGCAGCGACATCGGCCTTGGTTGCCTGTGCATAGCTTTCCACCGTTTCTTCGGTGAAGAACAGGCCAAACATCGCGCCGACGCGGTTCACGCTGAAGGGTACGCCGGCTTTCTTCGCTTCGGCGAGGATGCCGTCGGTGAGCCGGGCCGTACGCGCCGTCAGGTCGTCGTAGAAACCCGGCGCCTGGATCAGCCCGAGCATGGCGAGACCGGCGGCCATGGCGACAGGATTACCCGAGAGCGTGCCCGCCTGGTAGATCGGGCCCGACGGCGCGATCTGTTCCATGAGGTCGCGGCGACCGCCATAGGCACCCACCGGCATGCCGCCGCCGATGATCTTGCCGAAGCAGGTCAGGTCGGGCGTGATGCCGTAGTGGGCCTGCGCCCCGCCCAGCGCCACGCGGAAGCCCGTCATGACCTCGTCGAAGATGAGCAGGACGCCATGCGCGGTGCACAACTCACGCAGCGCCTGCAGGTAACCCTCTTTGGGCGGAATGCAGTTCATGTTGCCGGCGACCGGCTCGATGATCAGGGCCGCAATCTCCTTGCCTTCCTGGGTGAGCAGCAGCGTCGCGGCGTCGATATCGTTGTAGGGCAGGGTGAGTGTCAGGTCGGCCGAGGCCTTGGGTACGCCGGGCGACGTGGGGACGCCGAAGGTGAGTGCGCCCGAACCTGCCTTCACCAGGAAGCTGTCTCCATGGCCGTGGTAGCAGCCTTCGAACTTCACGATTTTCGAGCGGCCGGTAGCGCCACGGGCAAGTCGAATGGCCGACATGGTGGCTTCCGTGCCCGAATTGACCATGCGCACCATGTCCACGGAAGGGATGAGCGAGACGATCGTCTCGGCCATGGTCACTTCGGCCGCGCAGGGCGTGCCGAACGACAGACCCTTCCGGATGGCGCGCTCCACGGCCTCGCGCACGGCCGGGTGGTTATGGCCGACGATCATCGGGCCCCATGAGCCGACATAGTCGATGTAGCGCTTACCCTCCACGTCCCACAGATAGGCGCCGTCGGCCCGCTCGGTGAAGAACGGCTCGCCACCGACGGACCGGAACGCGCGCACGGGTGAGTTCACACCGCCGGGCAGCAGCTTCTGGGCACGGGCGAAGAGGTCATGGTTCGTGGTCATCGAATGATTCCGGGGCGTGGGTCGAATAGGTCGGCGAACTGCCGGGCGGCCGTCTGGATGTCAGCGGCCGCGAAAATCGCGGACACCACGGCCAGGTAATCGGCGCCGGCGTCGATCAGCACCCGCCCATTGTCGGGGGTGATGCCACCGATCGCCACGACGGGAAGGCCCAGGGCCTTCGCCTGCGTCAATACGTCGTGTGCCACGACCGGGGCGTGCGGCTTGGTGGTCGACGGGTACATGGCGCCCAGGGCCAGGTAATCGGCCCCTTCGGCCTGCAGCTGACGGGCACGGTCGATCGAGCCGTAGCAGGACACACCGATGATGGCGTCCGCGCCGAGCGCGGCCCGGGCCTCGGCGATGGAGACATCCTCCCGGCCCAGGTGCACGCCGGCACCGACCTCGAGGGCGAGCGGCACGTCGTCGTTCACCACCAGGGGGACGTCATAACGTGCGCACATGCTCGCCAGCTCAGTCGCCTCGGCCAGGCGGCGCCCGGCGTCGTTGGTCTTGTCCCGGTACTGCAAGAGGCGAATGCCCCCTGCAAGGGCGGCCTCGACAGCCGCAAACAGGTCGTCGCGGGGCCCGTCTGTGATGGCATAGACGCCCTGGCCGCGGAGTCGGGTTCGGAGGAGGGTACTCATGGGAATCCTTGGGGGTGACGGTGGCGCGCTAGCCTCGTTGCGCCGGAGGGTGACAGAATGGGTGACTTCTCAGATTCACGACAGTACGCAAAACCATGAGCCAGAGCACCGAAACCACCCTTCGCAAATGGATGTGCGTCGTCTGCGGCTTTATCTATGACGAAGCCCTGGGCCTTCCAGAAGAGGACATCGCGCCCGGCACCCGCTGGGAAGATATCCCGGATACCTGGACCTGCCCGGACTGCGGCGTGACCAAAGACGACTTCGAAATGGTCGAGATCGACTGATAGTGTAGGAGCCGATTCATCGGCGAAAAACCAACGGAGCGGTAAATCCTTACCGTCCCGATCGCCGCGATGGGGCTGACATCGTTTCGCCCCATTCGGTCAGTAATAAGGCAGGAAAGCCTGCTTCCATAGTCCTCGAGGTCACGCAATGTGCGCCGATCCCGTGGAGGAAGCCCGTCATGCAGCGATTCATTCCGTTTGAAGACCAATGGGACGAACTGGCCGGCGTCGATCCGGCATCGCTTGTCCCGTATCACACCGGCGTGCCGTGCGAGCGCGGCCTCCTGCCGGATCAGCGCACCGTACCCGGATCACCGGTGATGGTCAGCGGCTCGCCCAGCTTCAGCCCCAGCTTGCCCGCGGTACCCGCCGGAAGCTCCAGGACGTAACGGGCCTTCCCGTCGCTTGGGTAGATGGCACAGGGATCGGCCCTGCAGGGCTGCGCGTTGAGCTGCATGGAGACAAGCTTGCGCGCACCGTCGAAATACAGGATGTCCAGCGGGATGAGGGTGTTCTTCATCCAGAAGGCGCGCGGCTCATCGTCCTGAAAGAAGAAGAGCATGCTTTGATCGGCCCTCAGTTCGGTCCGGTCCATCAGTCCGTGCTCCCGCGACGCGTCGTCCGTGGCGAACTCCGTAGCGAAGGTCTTACCGTGTAGCGTGACGGTAGGGGACGTTGCAGCGTGGGCGCCCAGCGACAGGAATATCAGTGCTGCGGGAAGAAGGCGTGCGAACATTTTTTTACACCTTATTAGTGTGATCCGAAGTTATAAGTCTAGCGTGTGACTTTTTTTCAGAAAGATGTCGAAAACCCCTTCACAGAAGTGCTCCCCGAGCCTATACTTCTCTTCTGGTCGCGACGAAAGTCACCCACGCGACAGTTCTTCGGCTTCACCAACCACCTCGAAAAAAAGATTCACGAGGGTGTTGACGGAAACGAAAAACGATATAC
>NZ_JAAVUW010000007.1 GCF_018449605.1 Luteibacter sp. dw_328
TCGGCCCCTGTGGGAGCCGCTTCAGCGGCGATAACCAGATTGCGGCGGCCCAGCCCGCTGCCGCGGGATCGCCGATGAATCGGCTCCTGCGGGGGTACGTCCGGCCCTGCATCGCAACCGCCGCATGACACGCTTGTCGCGACCCGGCATCATGCTCGCGTGTTGTGCAGTAACGGGAAAACGATGGATCCACGATTGAACCGACGTCAGGAAGAGCTCATCGCGATCGTGCAGCGCGAGGGTTTCGTTGGTGTCGATGAACTGGCCAGTCATTTCGACGTTGCACCGCAGACCATTCGCCGTGACCTGAACCTGCTCTCCGACAGCGGCCTGATTCGTCGATACCACGGCGGTGTGAGTCCTTCCTCGAGCGTGGAGAACGTCGCCTACGCGGCGCGTCAGACGCTCCAGGCCGCAGAGAAGAACCGTATCGCGGCGTCGATCGCAAAGCAGATCCCGGATGGCTCCTCGCTCTTCATCAACCTGGGCACCACCAACGAGGGCGTCGGCCGCGCGCTGCTCGATCACCGCGACCTGCGTGTGATTACCAATAACCTCAACATCGCGCTCCTGCTCAGCGACAACCCGACCTTCGAGGTGATTGTCGCCGGCGGCGTCGTGCGCGGTCGCGACCGTGGTGTGACCGGCGAGGCGACGATCGAGCTCATTCGTCAGTTCAAGGTCGACTACGGGATCATCGGAATCTCCGGTATCGAGCTGGACGGGACCCTGCTGGATTTCGATTTCCACGAAGTACGCGTTGCGCAGGCGATCATCGAGCACTCGCGGCAGGTGTACCTGGGCGCCGATCACACCAAGATCGGACGCAACGCGATGGTTCGGCTGGGTGATTTCTCGCGGGTGGATGCCTGGTTTACCGACAAGGCGCCGCCTGAGCCGTTGATGCCCGTGCTGGAGGCTGCGGGGACGCAGTTGCATGTCGCGGGGGACTGAGGTGATGTGTTTTCGCCGATGAATCGGCTCCTACAGCAGCACGAATTGCGGTTTCTTTTAGGGGAGGCTGCCTGGGCAGCCGTGGACTGAAACCACGCCGAGGGCAGAAAGTGTCGATCTATCAGGCATCTACCCACGACTGAGGGCCTTGTTTCAAACAAACCCTGCGCTGCACTGCAGCGTGCCATGTTCGTTTATGTTCGAATATGCTCACTTTTAACGCAGGCGCCGCTTGCTGACCGTGTGAAATGTTCGTTTATGCGCCCCTCGGGCGCCTCCGCAAGGAAAAACGAGCGCAGCCGAACATGGCTATTCCCCTCTCAGTGAAGTGGTGCCTCCAGCCAAGCGGAGTGCGCGATGGTCGAGCAGGTCGATGTTCTGGTGGTCGGTGGTGGCGTCAACGGCGTCGGTATCGCACGTGATGCGGTAGGGCGCGGGCTATCGGTGTGGCTGTGCGAAAGGGACGACCTGGCATCGCACACATCCAGCGCGGCGACCAAGTTGATCCACGGCGGGCTGCGTTACCTCGAGCAATTCGAGTTCGCCCTCGTCGGCAAGGCGCTTGCCGAGCGCGAGGTACTGCTCAGGGCCGCGCCGCACATCATCTGGCCGCTGCGCTTCATCCTCCCGCACCAACCGCATCTGCGTCCGGCATGGATGATTCGCATCGGGTTGTTCCTCTATGACCACCTGGGTCGTGGCCGCCGTACCCTGCCGGGTTCGCGGCGTGTGCGCTTTGCCAAACACGTCACCGGTGAGCCGCTGCGCAGTGAGTTCCACCAGGGCTTCGTTTACTCCGATGCCTGGGTGCAGGATGCACGCCTGGTCGTCCTCAATGCGATGGACGCCGTGCATCGTGGCGCGAAGGTCGAGACCCATACCAAATGCATCAGTGCACGTCGCGATGCGGATGGCTGGACGGCCGAGCTCGAATCGCGCGACGGCAGCCGCCACTTCGTCAAGGCGCGCGCGCTGGTCAATGCCGCCGGTCCCTGGGCGGCGAGCTTTCTCGACGACGTCGTCCACCTGAAGCATTCGCATACGCTACGCCTGATCAAGGGCAGCCATATCGTCGTCCCGAAGATCTTCGATCACCGCTACGCGTACATCTTCCAGCAGCCGGATCGTCGCATCGTCTTCGCCATTCCGTACGAGCGCGACTTCACGCTGATCGGCACGACCGATATCGAATACAAGTCGGATCCGTCGCACCCGGTGATCGAAGCGGAGGAAACGCAGTACCTGTGCGAGGCCGTGAACCGCTACTTCAAGAAGCAGCTCACGCCCGCCGACGTTGTCTGGAGCTATAGCGGCGTCCGGCCGCTGCTGCAGGACGAATCCGGTAGCGCGTCCGAAGTCACACGTGACTACCTGCTCGACATCGACCAGGACGGTGCGCCGCTGCTGAACGTCTTCGGCGGCAAGCTCACGACGTTCCGCAAGTTGTCCGAAGAGGCTGTCGATAAACTCGCCCCGCTGCTGGGTAACGACAAACCCGCATGGACAGCCGATGCGCGTCCGCTTCCGGGTGGTGGCGAACGGGATATCGATGCGCTCACCGACGACATCCGCTCGTCGCGCCCCTGGCTGCCGGAAACCTTTGCCTGGCGGCTCACGCATATGTACGGCACGCGCGCCCGCGACCTGCTGGGTGAAGCGGACGGCCTCGCCGCGCTCGGCGAGCACTTCGGCTCGGATCTGTACCAGGTGGAGGTGGACTACCTGATCCGCCACGAATGGGCGACCGAAGCTGAAGACATCCTGTGGCGCCGAAGCAAGATCGGCCTGCGCGTCGGCCCCGACGACGTGCGTCGCCTTACCGAGTACCTGAACCGGCGCGTCCCCCAGGGGCCTGCCACCAACCCGTAGCGCCCTGGCGCTTTCCCAGTCATGAAACCCGATGGAGAGACGGATCATGCGACAACAGATAGGCGAGCTGATTTCCGAAGCCCTCGCAATGTTCATCATCATTGCGTTCGGCGATTCCGTAGCGTGCATGTACGTGCTCTACGACCCTAGTCCCTACCTCAACGCTTACTGGGGCGTCTGTATCGCCTGGGGTCTGGCGGTCACCATCGCGATCTACGCGACGGCGTCGGTCTCCGGTACGCATGCGAACCCAGCCGTCACGCTGGCACTCGCGATCTTCCGCGACTTTTCATGGAAGAAGGTCGTCCCGTACTGGATCGCCCAGGTCATCGGTGCATTCCTCGGCGCCGCGATCGTCTATGTGTTGTTCGGACCGGTCATCGACCACTTCAATGCAACGCACAACCTCACTCGTGAGGCCGGAGGCGCGGCAGGCGTGTTCTTCACCCATCCGGGTCTGGCCATCACGCCGATGCACGCGCTTCTGGATCAGGTCATCCTGACGGCGTTCCTGCTGTTCGGCATCTTCGCGATCACCGAGCAGTACAACGAGACGGCACCGGGTGCCAACAGCGGCGCGCTGATCATCGGCCTGCTGGTCGCGACCATCGGTGCGTCGATGGGTTACCTCGAAGCATGGGCGATCAACCCGGCGCGCGACTTCGGTCCCCGCCTGTTCGCGTTCTTCGCGGGCTGGGGTTCCTCGGCGCTGCCTTCGCCGGACAACTACTGGTGGGTGCCGATCGTCGGCCCGCTGATCGGTGGTGTGGTCGGTGGCGGCGCGTACCAGCTGCTCGTGCATCCCTTCCTGCCGGCACGTCAGCGTGCGCTTGAAGAAGCGCGCCAGGCCGCCGGTCGCAACTCTTCCAACCAAACGACTCGGTGAGGCCAGCAATGGACAAGTCCAAGGACAAGCGCTACATCCTGGCGATCGACCAGGGAACCACCAGCTCGCGCACGATGCTCTTCGACCATGACGGCAACATCGCCGGCACCGCGCAGCGCGAGTTCCCGCAGATCTTCCCGCAGCCGGGCTGGGTCGAACACAACCCACGCGAGATCATGACCAGCGTGCTGTCGACGATGACCGAGGTCATCAGCAGCTCGGGCATCGACGCCAGCGCTATCGAAGGCATCGGTATCACCAACCAGCGCGAGACCGCCGTGGTGTGGGACAAGGCCACCGGCCAGCCGATCTACAACGCGATCGTGTGGCAGTCGCGTCAGACGATGGACATCTGCGACAAGCTCAAGGAAGACGGCTTCGACCCGATGGTGCGCGAGAAGACCGGTCTGCTCATCGATGCCTACTTCGCCGGCACCAAGGTGCGCTGGATCCTCGACCATGTCGAAGGTGCACAGGAGCGCGCGGAGAAGGGCGAACTGCTGTTCGGTACGATCGACACCTGGGTTATCTGGAACCTCACCGGCGGCAAGGTGCACGTTACCGATTACACCAACGCCTCGCGCACGCTGATGTACGACATCTTCAAGCGCGAGTGGGACGACGAGCTGCTGAAGATGCTCAACGTGCCGCGCGCCATGCTGCCGGAAGTGAAGTCGTCCAGCGAGGTCTATGGCAACACCCTGGCGAAGCATTTCTTCGGCCGTGAAGTGCCGATCGCCGGCATTGCGGGCGACCAGCAGGCCGCGTTGTTCGGGCAGGCGTGTTTCGAACCCGGCCTGGCCAAGAACACCTACGGTACCGGCTGCTTCATGCTGATGAACACCGGCGAGAAGGCCGTGCGTTCGAAGAACGGCCTGCTTACCACCATCGCGTGGGGCCTCAACGGCAAGGTGGAATACGCGCTGGAGGGCAGCATCTTCGTCGCCGGTTCCGTGATCCAGTGGCTGCGTGATGGCCTTCGCATGCTCGGCAAGGCGTCGGATTCGCAGTCGTACGCGGAGCGCGCGAAGGACAACGACGGTGTTTACTTCGTGCCTGCCTTCGTTGGTCTCGGTGCGCCTTACTGGCGAAGCGATGTGCGTGGCGCCGTCTTCGGTCTCTCACGCGGCACGACGAAGGAACAGTTCATCCGCGCCGCGCTCGAGTCGATGGCTTACCAGACACGCGACGTGCTCGAGGCTATGGAAATCGACTCCGGCATCAAGTTGAAGGAATTGCGTGCCGATGGCGGCGCGATCGCCAATGACTTTATGGCGCAGTTCCAGGCGGACATGCTCGGGGTTCCTCTGTTGCGTCCGAAGGTGCAGGAAACCACCGCGCAGGGCGCGGCGTATCTTGCCGGTCTGGCAGTCGGTTTCTGGAAGGACCAGACGGATATCACCAAGCGCTGGGCGGTGGATCGCGAGTTCAAGCCGTCGATGACGAAGGAAACGCGCGACGAGTTGTATGAAGGCTGGCAGCAGGCTGTCAATGCGACGATGGGTTTCAAGCCGCGTAAGTAAGCTGGCAAGGCCTGCTTACGTTGTAGGAGCCGATTCATCGGCGATCCCGCGGCAGCGGGCCAGGTTGTCGCCATCTGGTTATCGCCGATGAATCGGCTCCTACATAGAGCGGGGCTGACGCAAAAAAAAGGGGCGGCGCAGTGATGCGCCGCCCCTTTTTTTAAGGTACTTCAGGGTAGCGCGTAGCCGAACTGTTCGTTGAACTCCGCGGCGAACTGGTCGTACGTGAAGTACTGGTTCTGCGTGCCGGGGTGTTCGACCTTCAGCGCGCCCATGAGCGAGGCCATGTTGCCGATGGTCTTCCAGTCGTAGTTCTTCATGATGCCGAAGATGAGGCCGGCGCGATAAGCATCGCCGCAACCGGTCGGGTCGACAACCTTGCGCTCGCGTGCCGGCGGCACCGTGATGATCTCGCCACCGACATGGATGAGCGAACCGCGCGGGCCCTGCGTGATGATGTACGCGGTGACCTTCGACGCGATGTCGTCCGCGCTCCAGCCCGTGCGCTGCTGGAGCAGCTGCGATTCGTAGTCGTTGACGATGACGTACGTGGACTTCTCGATCATCGCGCGGAACTCGTCGCCGTTGAACAGCGGCATCGCCTGGCCCGGATCGAAAATGAAGGGAACGCCGCGCGCGGCGAACTCGTTCACGTGCTGCAGCATCGCTTCGCGACCGTCCGGTGCGACGATGCCGAACGAGTAGTCCGGGATGTCGCGCACGTGGTTCTCGTGAGCGCTGGACATGGCACCGGGATGGAAGGCCGTGATCTGGTTGTTGTCCAGGTCCGTGGTGATGAAGCACTGCGGCGTGAACTGGTCGTCGAACTGGCGCACGCCGTCGAGGCGGATGCCGAACTTCTCCAGGTGCGCGCGATACGGCGCGAAGTCCTGGCCCACCGTGGCCACCGGCATCGGTGCGCCGCCGAGCAGCTTGAGGTTGTACGCGATGTTGCCGGCGCAGCCGCCGAACTCGCGACGCATGGCCGGCACCAGGAACGACACATTCAGGATATGGACCTGGTCCGGAATGATGTGGTTCTTGAACTGGTCCTGGAACACCATGATGGTGTCGTAGGCGAGCGATCCGCAGATAACGGCAGTCATGCGTTAGGTGACCCTGAAAAGAATAAATGGCGCGGCCGTGACCCGGCCGCAGCGAGGGCCGAACGCGACGGGTTCGGCAAACCGACGGATCGTACCCAAAATCGGGCGCCGAGGCGACTCCCAAAGTCGTACAGATTTACGGGGTCGGGCGAGAATCCTCTCGCATCATCCGGACTTACAAGGCTTTCTTAACTTCTCTGCCCTTGCGTGGGGGAGTAGGCCAATCTAGACTCGCACGCTTACTTTTTCTTGCTACTGGCGTCCGCCGCATCATGTTTAAGAAGTTCCGCGGTCTCTTTTCGAACGACATTTCCATCGATCTCGGTACGGCCAACACGCTCATTTACGTGCGCGGCCAGGGAATCGTCCTCAATGAACCGTCGGTCGTCGCGATCCGCCAGGATCGTGGACCGGGCGGCCCGCGTACCGTTGCCGCCGTCGGTGGTGACGCAAAACGCATGCTTGGTCGCACCCCCGGCAATATCGCCACGGTCCGCCCGATGAAGGACGGCGTCATCGCCGACTTCACGATGACCGAAGCGATGCTGCAGCACTTCATCAAGCAGGTGCACCGTTCGCGCATGCTCCGTCCGAGCCCGCGCGTGCTGGTCTGCGTGCCTTGCGGCTCCACCCAGGTGGAGCGCCGCGCGATCAAGGAATCGGCCGAGGGCGCAGGTGCCCGCGACGTCTTCCTGATCGAGGAGCCCATGGCAGCGGCCATCGGCGCCGGTATTCCGGTGCATGAGGCCCGCGGCTCGATGGTCCTGGATATCGGCGGTGGTACCTCCGAAGTCGCGGTCATCTCGCTGAACGGCATCGTGTACTCGCAGTCGGTCCGCGTCGGTGGCGATCGCTTCGACGAAGCCATCATCAACTACGTGCGCCGCAACCACGGCACGCTGATCGGCGAATCCACCGCCGAGCGGATCAAGCTCGAGGTCGGCTGCGCCTTCCCGCAGAGCGAAGTCCGTGAGATGGAAATCTCCGGCCGTAACCTCGCCGAGGGCGTGCCGCGCATGTTCACGATCAACTCCAACGAAGTCCTGGAAGCCCTCCACGAGCCGCTGTCGGGCATCGTGGCAGCGGTCAAGGCTGCGCTGGAGCAGACCCCGCCGGAGCTCTGCTCCGACGTGGCCGAGCGCGGCATCGTACTTACCGGTGGCGGCGCGTTGCTGCGCGATCTGGATCGTCTCATCTCCGAGGAAACCGGCCTGCACGTGCAGGTGGCCGATGACCCGCTCACCTGCGTCGCCCGTGGTGGCGGCAAGGCGCTGGAGATGATCGACCAGCACGGCAGCGACTTCTTCGCGTTCGAATGATGGCCGCGCGCGACGGCGCGCTGGCCGGAACGCGCTGAGCCATGGCCCTCAATCGCGACGATCAGTCGCCGCTGTTCGCGCCCGGTGTGGCGGGGACCCTGCGCCTGATCGTCTATCTCGCGCTCGCCTGTGTGCTCATGGTGCTCGATCACCGCGGCGGTTGGCTCGGTAACGTTCGTTACGGGCTGTCCATCGTGGTCGAACCGATCTACCGGATCGCCGGCCTGCCGTCGCAGGGTTTCCAGGCGGCGACGGTGGCGTTCGCCGATCGCCAGCGCCTTACCGAAACGAACCAGCGCCTGCGGGAAGATCTCCTGCTGGCCAACGCCAAGCTCAATCGCATGGCGTCCGTGGCCGAGCAGAACCAGCGTCTCAAGGAACTGCTGGACACCCAGCACAGCCTCTCGCTCAACGTGCAGCTCGCGCGCCTCATCGGCGTGGACCTGGGCACCTTCCGTCACCGGATCGTGCTCAACGTCGGCGCGCGCGACAAGGTGCAGGCCGGCCAGGTGGTGATCGACGCACGCGGCGTGATGGGCCAGATCGTCGAAGTGATGCCGACCACGTCCGTGGCTATGCTGATCACCGACCCGAACCACGCCATTCCCGTGACGATCGAGCGCACCGGCCTGCGCACCGTGGCCTATGGGTCGCGCGGCGGCGACATGCTGGTGCTACCCAATATTCCCGTCTCCGCCGACGTGCAGTCCGGCGACAAGCTGGTCACCTCGGGCCTGGGCGGGCGCTTCCCGCCGGGCTTCCCGGTCGGCGAGATCCGCGACGTGGCGCAGACGGCCTCGGGCACCTTCCTGTCTGCGCAGGCCCGGCCCGCCGCCGACCTCGATCGCAGTGAGGATGTGCTCCTGCTCCACGATCTCGCCGAACAGGACGGTCCGCCACCCCTCGCACCCAATGCAGGGCCGCCGGCCGGCATGGCGCCGGATCCGAACGCGCCGCCGACCGCACCGGTGACCCCGACCCTGCCGAAGGTGACCTCGCCGACCACGACGCCGGTGCCCGCCCGCGCGGCCTCGTCGACGGAAACATCGCCAGCGGGGACGACGCCATGAACAAGCTTCGTGTCCGCCAGCTGTGGTTCGCCGCAACGCTGTTGCTGTCGCTGTTCCTGATGCTGATTCCGCTACCGGGACCGCTCACGCCGTTCAAGCCGTACTGGCCGGCGCTGATCCTGCTGTACTGGTGCCTGCAGTCGGGCGATCGCGTCACGCTCGGCCTGGCGTTCTGCCTGGGCGTGGGCGCCGATCTGTTCGACGGCGTGCTGCTCGGTGAACAGGCGCTGCGCCTTACGGCCATGGTCTTCATCGCGCTGCGCTTCCGCTCGCGTTTGCGCTTCTTCCCGATGTGGCAGCAGTCGTTGGCCGTGCTCGGCCTGCTGCTGAACGACCGCGTGCTCCTGCTGCTCATCCGGGTGTTTGCCGGCGATCCGCTACCGCCGCCGGAATACTGGATCTCGCCGCTGGTGGGCGCAGTGCTGTGGCCGTTCGTCTTCCTGATCCTCGACGACCTGCGCGCGCGTCTGCGCATCCACGACACATGAGCCGGCGTCGCGCCTCGATCAAGGAGGTCCGCGGCGAGGTAGCGCTGTTCCGACGGCGCGCCCTGGCGGGATTCTTCCTGCTCCTGCTCGGCCTCATCGCCGTGTGCAGCCGCTATGTCTACCTGCAGGTATTCCATCACGACGAGTTCGTGACGCGTTCGGAGCAGAACCGCGTGAAGCCGCGTTCGATCCCGCCCGCGCGCGGTCTCATCTACGATCGCAACGGCGTGTTGCTCGCCGACAACGTGCCCGCTTTCCGCCTCGAAGTGACGCCCGAGCAGGTCGCCAACATGGACGACATGCTGCAGAAGCTCAGCGCGGTGGTGCCGATCAGCGACGACGACATCGTCACGTTCAAGAAGCAGGTGAAGCTGGGCCGGCGCTTCGAAGGCATTCCGCTCAAGCTCAAGCTCACCGAGGACGAGATCGGTCGCTTCGCCGTGAATCGCTGGCGATTCCCTGGCGTCGACGTCGTGCCGTATCTCACCCGGCGCTACCCGCTGGGACCCTCTCTGGCGCATGTCATCGGCTACGTGAGCCGCATCGACGTGGACGACCTGAACAACATGGACGACGACGAGGAGGCCAGCTACAAGGGCACCACGCACATCGGCCGCATCGGTATCGAGAGGTCCTACGAAAAGCTGCTGCACGGTGAGCCAGGCTACGAGCTGGTCGAGGTGAACGCGGACGGCCGCACCCAAGCCGTACTCGACACCACGCCGCCGACACCGGGCAAGAACATCTACCTCAGCATCGACGTGCGCCTGCAGAAGGCAGCGCTCGACGCGATGGCGGGTCGTTCCGGTGCCGCCATCGCCATCGATCCGCGTAACGGACAGGTCCTGGCCTTCGCCAGCGTCCCCGACTTCGACCCCAATCTCTTCGTCAACGGCATCAGTTCGGTCGATTACAAGAACCTGATGACGGCACCTGACAAGCCGCTCTACAACCGTGCTCTACGCGGCGTGTATCCGCCCGGTTCCACGGTGAAGCCGTTCCTGGCGCTCGGCGGCCTCACCATGGGCATTCGCCGGCCGTCGGATACGGTGCTCTCCACGGGTGAGTTCTGCATTCCCGGGCAATCGCGTTGCTATCGTGACGATGTTCGCGGCGGCAACGGCACGGTGAATATGGTTCGCGCGATCGAATTGTCCACCAACACGTATTTTTACCGGCTCGCGCTCGACATGGGCATCGACCGCCTTGCGCAGTGGATGGGCAGCCTGGGTTTCGGAAGCAAGACCGGCATCGACCTCACCGGTGAAGTCGAAGGCGTGCTGCCCTCACGCGAATGGAAGGCGAAGCACAGCAAGGCGGGCTGGTATCCGGGCGAAACGATCATTTCCGGTATCGGCCAGGGCTATTGGGCGGTGACACCGATTCAGCTGGCCCACGCCGTCGCGACGTTTGCTGGCCACGGCGTGCCTTATGCGCCGCATTTGCTGATGGATACGCAGGACGGCGTGGATGCCGCGCGCGTGCCGCAGTCGTTCCCGCCGACGGGTCCTTCGGTGATCCGCAAACCGCAGGATTGGGACACCGTGAACGAGGGCATGATCGCGGTGATCAACTCGGGCGCAGGTACCGGCAAGAAGCTCGGCATCGGTTTCCCCTTCGTCATCGCCGGCAAGAGCGGCACGGCCGAGCGCTTCTCGCGCAAATCCGACGCCTATGACAACAACAAGAACACTGCATACCTGGCGAACCGCCACCGTGCATTGTTCATCGCTTACACGCCCGCGGAGGATCCGAAGATCGCCGTGGCCGTGGTGCTCGAGGCGGGTGCGTGGGGTGCGGCGGATTCCGGCCCTATTGCCCGCAAGATTCTTGACCAGTGGGTTGTCGACTCGGGCGGCGCGCGCCCGACCGCGCTGCCGCCGGGTCCCATTACGCTCTCCGATGCGCCGGCCGAGGCCGCGCCTGTCGAAGACGCACCGGCCAGCGCTGGCTCTGTACAGGGTGCACAGCCTGCCGCACCGTCCAGCGCGGAACTGCCACCCGACGACAATGGCGAGGATCAATAAGCATGTTCGCCAACCTCTCCGTTCGTCTCAAACGCTTCGGCCTGCGCCTGCTCACGCGGCCGCGTCTCGATCTGCCGCTACTGCTGGCTTTGTTCCTGCTCGCCTGCGCCGGCCTCGCCACGCTTTACAGCGCCGGCAACGCCAACCTCTCGCTGGTCGGCGGTCAGGCGGCGCGCTTCGTGCTCGGCGCGGTGTTGCTGGTGGTGATCTCGCGTATTCCGCCGCCCGTGCTGCGCTCGTGGACGCCCTGGCTCTACATGGGCAGTACGGCGCTGCTGGTGGTGGTGGCGGCGCTGGGTGAAGGGCGCGGCGCGTATCGCTGGCTGGATCTCGGCTTCATGCGCTTCCAGCCGTCCGAGCTGCTCAAGCTCACCATGCCGATGATGGTGGCGTGGTACCTGCATCCGCGGCAGCTGCCGCCAGGCTGGAAGGACATCATCGTGGTCGGCCTGATGATCGCCGTGCCGGCGGCGCTGATCGCCGAGCAGCCTGACCTGGGCACCGCCTTGCTGGTGGCGGCGGCCGGCGCCTTCGCGCTGTTCCTGTCCGGCATGGCCTGGTGGCGCATCGGCCTGCTCGTCGGTGGCGCGGGCGCGGCCATTCCCGTGGCCTGGCAGTTCCTCCACGAGTACCAGCGCAATCGCGTGCGCACGCTGCTCGATCCCGAATCGGATCCCCTGGGCAACGGCTGGCACATCATCCAGTCGAAGATCGCCGTGGGTTCGGGCGGCATCTTCGGCAAGGGCTGGCAGCACGGCACGCAGTCACGCCTGGAGTTCCTGCCCGAGCACACCACCGACTTCATCTTCGCCGTGTTCTCGGAAGAATTCGGGCTGATCGGCGTCATCACCATCATGCTGCTCTACGCCTTCATCATCGGCCGTTGCCTGTGGATCGCGATGAATGCGCGCGACACCTATTCGCGCCTGCTCGCCGGTGCCATTGGCATGAGTTTCTTCGTTTACGTGGCGGTGAACGGCGGCATGGTCGCGGGCATCCTGCCGGTGGTGGGCGTGCCGATGCCGCTGATCAGTTACGGCGGTACGTCCGCGGTGTCGCTGCTGGTCGGCTTCGGGGTCTTGATGTCGATCCATGCCAATCGCAAGCTCCACGATTGATGCCTGAACGCTTCCCGAAGCGCGCCCCGGACGCGCCTTTCCTGCGTGCTACGCTTCGGCGCATGGATGAAGTTCTCGCCGCGCACTGCGCACGCCTCGCACGTTTATTCCCGCGCCTCGCTGGCGCGATGATCCTCTTCCCCCTGATGTTCGCCCCCGCGGTGTTCGCCGAGACCCATCCGGGCCAGGCGCAACTGGTGAGCGAAGTCGCGAAAGACACGGGTAAGAGCAAGGCATCGCTGAACGCGATCCTCGACGGCGCGAAGATGCAGCAGTCCATCATCGACGCGATGAACCGCCCGGCGGAAGGCAAGCCCTGGCGCGATTACCGGCCTATTTTCCTTACCGAGCAGCGGATCCAGGCCGGCGCCGACTTCTACCAGACGCATCGCGCCCTGCTCGATGCGATCGGCAAGAAGTACGGCGTGCCGCCGGAATACATCGTGGCCATCGTCGGCGTGGAAACCTTCTACGGCAAGAACACCGGCAAGTACAAAGTGCTCGATGCGCTGGCCACGCTGGCGTTTTATTACCCCAAGCGTGGGCCGTTCTTCCGCGAGCAGCTGAAAACCCTGCTGGAACTGCCGCCGAACCATCTCGCCGGTCCGCTGGACACGCTCACGGGCTCGTATGCCGGTGCGCAGGGCTGGGGCCAGTTCATGCCCTCGTCCATCCGTGACTGGGGCGTGGATTACGACGGCGACGGCAAGATCGACATGAAGGGCTCGATGGGCGACATCTTCGCCAGCGTGGCCAACTATTTCTCCCAGCACGGCTGGGAAACCGGCGGCCCGCTCGCCGTGCGCGCCCAACCGGATGCGCGCGTGGTCGATCCCGCCCTGCCGAAGGACTGGCGTCCCGTGGCGCCGGTCGAAACCTTCGTCGCCGAGGGTTTCGCGCCGTTGCAGCATTTGAATCCGGGGCGCGACGCGCAGCTGGTTCGTCTGGAGGGGCCATCGGGTCCGGAGTACTGGTTCGTCTTCCAGAATTTCTATGTGATCACCACGTACAACCGTAGTCCGATGTATGCGATGGCGGTGAATCAGCTGGCGCAGGCGATTCGGGAACGGACGCATGGGTCTGCGGCGCGATGAGCGGCGCTGGCGGGGGGAATGTCGCTGATGTGATCTCCGTGCTTCGCAGGGATCGCCGGCATAGCCGGCTCCCACATACAGCCGGCAGCCTGCAGGCTGCGGTGGGCTCCCTGTGGGAGCCGCTTCAGCGGCGAAGGATGCTGGCGACACGCCTCACCTTCATCTGCCTCGTAGCCATGCTCCTCGCCGCCTGCGGCGGTTCGAAAAATACCCGCCCGTCGGCACGCAGCAGCGGTGGCTCGTCGTCCTCCTCCTCGCGGGGCGGTCACGACGACATCAGCAAATCGCAGGGCTCGCGCTATCGCTCCAGCTCGGACAGCGTGCCCACCGAGATACCGGATGTCAGCAAGCTTCCGGAGCCGGTCCCGAAGGTGGAGCCGCGCGCGCTCTACGGCAACAAGTCGCCGTATTCCGTTCTCGGCCAGACCTACAACGTACTGCCCACGCCGCGCGGGTACGTCGAGCGCGGCATAGCCTCGTTCTACGGCAACAAGTTCCACGGCTACAAGACCTCGAGCCTCGAGGAATACGACATGTATCAGTTTTCCGCCGCGCATAAGACGCTGCCGCTGCCGAGCTATGCGCGTGTCACCAATCTCGAGAACGGCAAGAGCGTCATCGTCCGCATCAACGACCGCGGTCCCTTCCACGAGAACCGCATCATCGACCTGTCCTTCGCGGCGGCCGTGAAGCTCGGCGTCTGGCCGAAAGGCACGGGCCTGGTCGAAGTGCGCGCCATCGATCCCAGTGAAGCGAACAGCGATCGCGGTGCGCCGTACGTGAACACCGCACCCAAGCCGGCGCCCGTGACCGCGCCGGTGCCGCCGCCGCGCCCGGCCTTTGCCGCTGCGCCGCCGGCTGCGCGCACGGCGCCGACGCCGGAGATGGCGACCTCGTCGCCGCCGTCGTCCTCACGCTTCGTCGGGGCCGCCGCTACCGCGCCGGTCGTCGCTTCCGGTACGCGTGCGCCGAGCGCCGCCATATCTGCGCCTGTCGGTGCCGTACCGCTGCGCGCCACGCCGAGTGGAACACCGCCCGCGAGCGCCGTAGCCGACGGCGAGGGCGACGACGGCCCCGTACCCGGGATGACCGGTGTTTCCGCCGCCGAGGCGTTACCGCCGATGCCGGGCCAGAAGTCAGTACCGGGTCCCGCCGCCTCGTCCGGCGCGATGCCGCGCCTCGCAACGCCTGCCCAGGGGCCGACCGTCGCTTCCGTCCCGGGCAAACCCACGATTTACCTCCAGGTCGGCGCCTTTTCCGACGTGGCGAATGCCAATCGCGTGGCCGACCAGCTGAACAAAGCGGGTCTGGGCCCTGTCAGTGTTATCGAGACCGCCGTGGGCGGCCGCAGCGTGCGCCGCGTGCGCGTGGGCCCTCTGGCCGATGTCGACACCGCTGACCGCGTGACCGACCAGATATCCGGCATGGGCCTGCCTCGCCCGTCGGTCGCGGTAGACTGACCTCCTTTTTTCTTGCTTTGACTGGATCGCTGAAACGATGAAGCTCTTCCCACGCTCCCTGTTCGCTTTCGCCGCCGCTGCGCTCGTCGCCGGCGTCACCGTGGCGCAGCAGACCCCGCCGCATCCCACGCCCGTTCCGCGCCCGGTCGTTCCCGAAGCGCCGGTACCGCCGCCGCCGGACGTCGAGGGCAAGAGCTGGGTGCTGATGGATTACAACACCGGGCAGATCATCGCCTCGAAGGATCCGGACGTGCAGCTGGAGCCGGCCTCGATCACCAAGATCATGACCGACTACGTCGTCTCGGCCGAGCTGGGCAACGGCAAGATCCACAACTCCGATCCGGTCACGATCAGCGAGAACGCCTGGCGCGGCGGCGGTGCGAGCACCGACGGCTCGACCAGCTTCCTCAAGCTCAACAGCCAGGTGCCGCTGAAAGACCTGCTCTACGGCATGATCATCCAGTCCGGTAACGACGCCGCCATCGCGCTGGCCGAGCACACCGCGGGCTCCGAGCCGGCGTTCGCCAACCTGATGAACGCGTACGCCAAGCAGATCGGCATGACGCATTCGCAGTTCCAGAACGCCTCGGGTTACCCGGTAGCGAATCACTACACGACGGCTCATGACATCGCGATCCTGTCGCGCGCACTCATCCACGACTTCCCCGAGGATTACGCGATCTCGGCCGTGAAAGAGTTCGAGTGGAACGGCATCAAGCAGCACAACCGTAACCTGCTGCTGTGGCGCGACAACACCGTCGACGGCATCAAGACCGGTCACACCGCCGCTGCCGGCTACTGCCTGGCCGCTTCGGCCAAGCAGGGCGATGCCCGCATGATCGCCATCATCATGGGTGCCAGCAGCGAGAAGGGCCGCGCCGACGCCGCGCTGGCGCTGCTCAACTACGGCTTCCGTTTCTACGAATCGCACAAGCTGTACGAAGCCAACAAGCCGCTGGCAACGCCCAAGCTGTGGAAGGGCGCTGAAAACACGATCCCGCTCGGCGTTGCCGAAGACGCACTGGTGTCGGTCAAGCGCGGCGATTACGACAAGCTCAAGGCCAATCTCGACATCCCGGCCACGCTGATCGCTCCCTTCAAGAAGGGCCAGCAGGTCGGTACGCTGCGCGTGACGCTTGATGGCCAGCCGGTGCTCACCACGCCGTTGGTGGCCCTGAACGATGCACCGGAAGGCGGCTTCTTCTCCCGCTTCTGGGACACGATCATGCTGTGGTTCCACAGCGACAGCGACAAGAAGTAAGAGGGCGGCACCATGCGTGAGATCGACTTCAGCGATGCGCAGAAAGACGGCAAGGGCTTCCAGTTCCCGGGCGAGTTCGAGATTACGGCCATCGGCAATGCCGCGGCCGGCCTCGACAAGCACATCCCGGCGCTGCTCCACGCCATCGGCCTGGAAGTACTGCACGAGACCCTGTCGACCAAGCTCACCCCGGCTGGGAATTACCAGTCGGTCACGGTGAGCTTCGTCGCACCGAGTCGTGAGAAGTACCTGGAAGCGCACAGCACCTTGCGGGCTGACGAGAACATCCGCTTTACGATGTGACGCCCTTTGTGGGAGCCGATTCATCGGCGATGCCTTGTGTGGGAGCCGCTTCAGCGGCGATGGGCCTTGCCGGCTGCCGCCGGATCGCCGCTGAAGCGGCTCCCACACAGAGCCCCACCATCAGCCCCACCATCAGCCCCACCATCAGCCCCACCATCAGCCCCACCATCAGCGCTCCATCAGCCTTGTAACACTGGGCCAGCGCCCACAATTCCTCGACATCCCCTCCGACCCGATCCCGATGACCCTCCCGCTCAACGTCCGCCGGCTGGGGCGCGTCCCCTACGAATCCACGTGGAAGGCCATGAGCGCCTTCACCGACAACCGCACCGACGACACCGTCGACGAGCTGTGGCTGCTGGAGCATGACCCGGTGTTTACCCTGGGGCAGGCGGGTAAGGAGGAACACGTGCTGGCGGCGGGGGATATCCCGGTGGTGCGTGTGGATCGCGGTGGCCAGGTGACCTATCACGGTCCCGGCCAGATCGTGGCTTATCCGATGATCGACCTGCGCCGCGTCGGCGTGGGCGTGCGCGAGCTGGTCAACCGGATCGAGCAGGCCATCATCGACACCATGGGCGAATGGAATATCGGCGCCGAACGCCTTGAGGGCGCCCCGGGCGTCTACGTGGCCGGGGCCAAGGTCGCGGCCCTCGGGCTGCGCATCCGCCGGGGCTGCAGCTTCCATGGGCTGGCCTTCAACGTGGACATGGACCTCGAGCCCTATCACCGCATCAATCCCTGCGGCTACAAGGGTTTGGAGGTCACCCAGGTGTTAGACTTGGGCGGTCCGTCGCGGTTGGCAGACGTGGAAGACGTCCTGGTACAGGAATTCTGCAAGCAGTTTGGCTTCCACGCCGTATCAGCCGAACCCTCCCTCCCCGAACTCCCCGCCCGCATTGCGGTCTGAGGTCGTAGCCGTTATGAGCCAACCCTCCACTTCCCCCTCCCGCAGCATTCCCATCGCCGTCGTCGACAAGCCGGGCGAGAAGATGCTCGGTAACGACAAGATCGCGCTCAACCGCGCGAACTTCGATACCGACGTGCCCACGCTGCGCAAGCCGAGCTGGATCCGCGTGCGACTGCCCCAGGGCAATGCCGTGCAGCAGCTGAAGGCGCGCCTGCGCGAGAACTCGCTGGTCACGGTGTGCGAAGAAGCCTCCTGCCCGAACATCCACGAGTGCTTCTCCAAGGGCACCGCCACCTTCATGATCCTCGGCGAGGTCTGCACCCGCCGTTGCTCGTTCTGCGACGTGGCCCATGGCCGCCCGCAGCCGCCGGATCCGATGGAGCCGGCACGTCTGGCCGAGACCATCCGCGACATGCGCCTGAAGTACGTGGTGATCACCTCCGTCGATCGCGACGACCTCCGCGACGGTGGTGCCGAGCATTTCGCCTCGTGCATCCGTGCGGTGCGCCACGCCAGCCCGAACATCCGCATCGAAATCCTCACCCCGGATTTCCGCGGCAAGGGCCGTATGGAGCGCGCGCTGGAAGTCATGAAGGACTTCCCGCCGGATGTCTTCAACCACAACCTCGAGACGGTGCCGCACCTGTACCGCGAAGTCCGTCCGGGTGCCGATTACCAGTGGTCGCTCGACCTGCTCAAGCGTTTCAAGGCACAGCACCCGGAGGTGCCGACCAAGTCCGGCATCATGCTGGGCCTGGGCGAGACGATGGAGCAGGTGCTCGAGACCATGCGCGATCTACGTAACCATGACGTCGACATGATCACCATCGGCCAGTACCTGCAGCCGACGGCGCATCACCACCCGGTGGTCCGTTACTGGACGCCGGACGAATTCGAGGCGCTGCGCGTCGCCGGTGAAGAGATGGGCTTCGGCCATGTCGCTTCCGGCCCGTTGGTGCGATCCTCCTACCATGCCGACCTGATGGCTCACGCCGCCGGCGTCGTCGAATAAACGCCCCAAAGCAATCCGAGGCTTCGACTACATGACCCTTCGCCCCGCGTTCGCCCTCCTGCTGGCCCTTTCCGCCGCAGGTGCCCAGGCACAGACAGCCGCCCCGCAGCAGCCGGGCGCGGCCGCGCCGGCGACGAAGGCCGCGACACCGCAGCCGAAGGACGCCTCCGAAGCGGCGACCTCGCCGGAGCCGCAGCGCAAGGAGTCCAGCCTCCCACTGAAGCCGACCGCCGCCGAAGCGCAGGCCTCGCAGCTGTCGGCGCGCTTTCTCACGCGCTTCCACTACCAGGCGCAGCCGCTCGACGACGCCATGTCGGCCAAGATCTATAAGGCCTACTTCGACTCGCTCGATGCCGAAAAAGTCTTCTTCACCCAGGAAGACATGGACAAGTTCGCGCCGCTGAAGACGCAGTTCGACGACGCGATCTGGAACCAGGACCTCACCGGTCCGTTCTCGGTGTTCAACCTTTACGTGACGCGCGCCGTGGATCGCATGAACTACGCGCGCGGCCTGCTCAAGAAGGGCTTCGACTTCAGCGGCAACGACAGCTTCAACTTCGACCGCAAGAAGGCCGCGATCCCGAAGAACCAGGCCGAGCTCGACGACGTGTGGCGCAAGCGCACCATGAACGACTGGCTGCGCCTGAAGCTTGCCGGCAAGAGCGACGACGACATCCGCAAGACGCTCGACAAGCGCTACGCGACGTACATCAGCCGCGTGCGCCAGCTCGATGACGAAGACGCGACGCAGGCCTTCATGACCGCGTACGCCAACTCGACCGATCCGCACACCGACTACCTCGGCCCCCGTGCCGCGGACGCCTTCGATATCGCCATGCGCCTGTCGCTGGAAGGTATCGGCGCGGTGCTGCAGGCACGCGACGACTACACCACCATCCGCGAGCTCGTCCCGGGTGGCCCGGCGATCAAGTCCGGCAAGATGAAGGCGGGCGACCGCATCGTCGCCATCGGCCAGGGCGAAACCGGTCCCATGGTCGACGTGGTTGGCTGGCGCCAGGACGACGTGGTCAAGCTCATCCGCGGCAAGAAAGACACCACGGTCCGCATCGAGATCCTTCCGGCCGATGCCGGCGTGGACGGCAAGCACGACATCGTGACGCTGATCCGCAAGAAGGTCACGATGGAAGAGCAGGCCGCCAAGTCCAAGGTCATCGACGTGAAGGACGGCGATGTCACGCGCAAGATCGGCGTGATCGACCTGCCCACGTTCTACCAGGACTTCGGTGCACGCCGCGCCGGCGATACCAATTTCAAGAGCGCCACCCGCGACGTTGCCAAGCTGCTCACCGAGCTCAAGGCGCAGAAGGTCGAGGGCGTGGTGATCGACCTGCGTAACAACGGCGGCGGTTCGCTGTCCGAGGCGACCGAGCTCACCGGCCTCTTCATCGATACCGGTCCGGTCGTGCAGGTGCGCGATGCGCGCGGCCAGATCGACGCCCAGGGTGACGACGTGCCGGGCATGTCGTGGGATGGCCCGATGGCCGTGCTGGTCAACCGTGGTTCGGCATCGGCGTCGGAGATCTTCGCCGCGGCGATCCAGGATTACGGTCGCGGCGTCATCATCGGCGAGCCGACCTTCGGCAAGGGCACCGTGCAGAACCTGGTCGACCTCGACAAGTTCGGCAAGGCTGCAACGGGTGAAGATGCCAAGTACGGCGAACTCAAGATGACCATCGCCGAGTTCATCCGCATCAACGGTGACAGCACGCAGCTGCGCGGTGTCACGCCCGACGTCATGTTCCCGCAGAACGGCGACGCCAAGGAATTCGGCGAGTCCACCTACGACAACGCACTGCCGTGGCGTCACATCGATCCGGCGGACTACAAGCCGGTCGCCGACCTGAAGCCGATCGTCGGTCCGCTCAACGCCAAGCACGAAGCGCGCGTGGCGAACTCGCCGGCGTGGAAGCTCATGCTCGACGAAATGGCCGAGTACAAGAAGCTGCGCGACAAGACCGACATCTCGCTGAACTTCGCCGCACGCCAGGCCGAGCGCAAGCAGTACGACGCGCTGCAGACCGACTTCCGTAACCGCCGCAAGGCGATCTTCGGTGGCGATGGCAGCCCGGCGGGCGCCGGTGACGACGCGAACAACGGCGACGACGGCCTCAATGCCAACGAGCGCAGCCTCAAGACCGAGATCAAGGCGGAAGCCGATGCGAAGAAGGCGAAGGACACGCCGCTCGATGAAGCCGCTCACATCGTTGGCGATGAGGTTTCGCTGATCAAGGCGGACCCGAAGGTCGCTGCGCAGGTGCTGCCGTACGGCGGGCGGAAAATCGACGCCCCGCAAACGGCGCAGGTGCCGTCGAGCCCTCCGGCGTCGACCACGCCGTAAAACAAGAAGCCCGCCACTGGCGGGCTTTTTTTCTGCTCCGTGTAGGAGCCGATTCATCGGCGATCCCGCGGCAGCGGTCCAGGTTGTCGCAAGCACCCATTCGCCGATGAATCGGCTCCTACAGAAGGGCTTGCGATGCTAGCCTCAGTGCCGAATTAGAAACGGCAGGAGGCACACCCCATGAACGACTTTCTCGATCATCTCGGCATCGACGCGGCCACGCGCGCGCTGATCGTCACCTATTCGATCCGCATCGCCCTGGCATTGCTGCTGTTGCTGATCGGCTTCTGGATCTCCGCACGCGTCGCCAACCTGGGTCGGCGTGCTCTAGAGCGCGCCCGCGTCGATGTCACGCTGGCGATGTTCCTGCGCAACATCATCTACGGCATCCTCATCGCGCTGCTGCTGATCCAGGTGCTCGGCATGGCCGGTATTCCCACGGCCTCGTTCATCGCCGCGATCGGCGCCGCCGGGCTGGCCATCGGCCTGGCCCTCAACAGCTCGCTGTCCAACCTCGCCTGGGGCGTGCTGTTGATCCTGTTCCGTCCGTTTCGCGTGGGCGATCACGTCACCATCGGCGGTGTCGAAGGTGACGTGCAGAGCGTGAACCTCATGCACACCTACCTGATCACGCCGGACAATCGCCAGGCCGTTCTGCCGAATGCCAAGGTCGGCGGTGACGCGATCATCAACTTCAATGTTCGCGGTACGCGTCGCTTCGAGATCAAGGTCGGCATCGGCTACAACGACGATATCGGCAAGGCCATGCAGGTGGTGCGCGACCTGTTCGCCGCCGACTCGCGCATCCTCAAGGATCCTGTCCCGGGTGTCTGGACCGAAGCCCTCGGCGATTCCAGCGTGAACCTCGTCGTCCGGGGCTGGACCGCTACCGGCGATCTGTGGGAGACCCAGACCACGCTGATCCGCAGCATCAAGGAGCGGTTCGACGAGTCCGGCATCACTATCCCGTATCCGCAGAGCGAGATTCGCCTGGTCCAGGCCCCCACGCCCGCAGCCCCGGACGCGACCAGCCCCTCGTAGGAGCCGATTCATCGGCGATCCCGCGGCAGCGGGCCAGGTTGCCGAGGGCCCGAATCGCCGATGAATCGGCTCCTACCGGGCACAGGCGGCGTTAACGCCCTTTGGTTCTAGCTGAAATACTGGCAAACAACCGTTTGAATCGTGGGAAACGCCGCCTGAGGGATTACAATCGACCGGTTGCGCCGTCCAGCGGCGCCCGTCCTTCCCCCGCCGGTGGGTTTGCCGCCCGCCGACGCCTGCTTCAGGAGTTCCTATGGCCGACGTCAAAGAAGCCCGTGTCCCCGATATTGGTGGCAGCGCGGTCCCCGTCATCGAAATCATGGTCAAGGTCGGCGATCGCGTCGAGAAAGACCAGAGCCTGGTGACGCTCGAATCCGACAAGGCCACGATGGAAGTGCCGGCGCCGTTCGCTGGCGTCATCAAGGAACTGAAGGTCAAGGTCGGCGATGAAGTCGACGAAGGCCACGTGATCGCTCTGGTCGAAGCCGACGGCGACGCCCCGGCTGCCGCCGCACCGAAGGCGGAAGCGCCCAAGGCTGAGGTCGCCAAGGCCGATGCTCCGAAGGCCGATGCGCCCAAGGCCGCCGCACCCGCACCCGCGCCGGCTCCGGCCGCCGCCAAGGCGCCGTCCGCGTCCAAGTCCTCCGGCCCGATCAACGTCACCGTGCCCGACATCGGCGGTAAGCCGGTGCCGATCATCGAGCTCATGGTCAAGGTCGGCGACACCGTCACCAAGGACCAGAGCCTGATGACGCTCGAGTCCGACAAGGCCACGATGGATATTCCCGCGCCGTCCGCCGGCGTGATCAAGGAACTGAAGGTCAAGGTCGGCGACGAGGTCAACGACGGCGACCTGATCGCCGTGCTGGAAGGCGAGGGCGGCGACACCGCTGCCGAAGCCGACGCACAGCCGGCCGCCGCAGCCGCCAAGCCGGCCGCTGCCGAGGCGCCTGCCGAAGCACCGAAGCGCGAAGCCGCCGCCGACGTTCCGGCCGGTGGCGCACCGCGCACGCCGCCCGTGTCGTTCGATGCCAGCGTCGTCATGCCGGACTCCGTGCCTTACGCCAGCCCGTCCGTGCGCGCTTACGCTCGCGAACTCGGCGTGGACGTGGCCCAGGTCAAGGGCAGCGGCCGCGGTGGTCGCATCCAGCGCGAAGACATTTCCGGCTACGTGAAGCAGGTCATGACCGCGGGCGTGCCGACGTCCGCCGGTGGTACGGCTGCTGCCGGTGGCGGTCTTTCGCTGCTGCCGTGGCCGAAGGTCGACTTCTCGAAGTTCGGCGAGATCGAAGAGAAGCCGCTCGGCCGCATCCCGAAGATTTCCGCCGCGAACCTCGCCCGCAACTGGGCGATGATCCCGCACGTCACGCAGTTCGAAGACGCCGACATCACCGAGCTGGAAGCCTTCCGCAAGAAGCTCGGCGAAGAGAACAAGGACGTCAAGGTCAGCCCGCTGGTCTTCCAGATCAAGGCGGTCGTTGCGGCGCTGAAGAAATTCCCGCAGTTCAACGCCTCGCTCGACGCGGCGGGCGAGACGCTCACGCTGAAGAAGTATTTCAACGTCGGCATCGCGGTCGATACGCCGGACGGACTCGTCGTTCCGGTCATCCGCGACGCGGACAAGAAGGGCCTGCTCGAGCTGGCGGCGGAACTCAGCGAGATCTCGAAGAAGGCGCGCGACAAGAAGCTCACCGCTGCGGACATGCAGGGCGGCTGCTTCTCGATTTCCTCGCTTGGCGGCATCGGCGGCACGGCGTTCACGCCGATCGTCAACGCCCCGGAAGTGGCGATTCTCGGCGTCTCGAAGGCCGCGATGAAGCCCGTCTGGAATGGCAAGGAATTCGCTCCGCGCCTGATCCTGCCGTTGTCGCTGTCGTACGACCACCGCGTCATCGACGGCGCGCTCGCCGCTCGCTTTGCCGTCTTCCTCGCCAACCAGCTCGGCGACATCCGTCGCCTGCTGCTCTGACGGGGACGCATCGCCATGGCAAACACGATTGAACTGAAAGTCCCCGACCTCGGCGGTTCGCACGACGTGCCGGTCATCGAGATCCTGGTGAAGGTGGGCGACACCGTCGCCAAGGACCAGAGCCTGGTCACCCTCGAATCCGACAAGGCCACGATGGACGTGCCGGCCTCGCAGGGTGGCACCATCGTCGAGATCAAGGTCAAGGTCGGCGACGAGCTCAACGACGGCAGCGTGATCGCACTGATCGAGGCCGAGGCTGGCGCTTCGGCTTCGGCTGAGAAGCCAGCGGGCGACAAGGCTTCTGCGGCTGCGAAGCCGGCCGCTGCGGCGCCTGCCGCTTCGAAACCTGCGACGCCGTCCACGACGGTATCGGAAGCGCCGGCTCCCGCTCCTGTCGCGACGTCCGCTGCGCCAAAGGCGGCCGCCGACTCCGGTCGCAAGGCCGACATCGAGTGCCAGCTCGTCGTCCTCGGCTCCGGTCCGGGCGGGTATACCGCCGCGTTCCGTGGTGCGGACATCGGCCTGGATACCGTCCTCGTCGAGCGTTACGCCATCCTCGGTGGCGTCTGCCTCAACGTCGGCTGCATTCCGTCCAAGGCGCTGCTTCACGCCGCTGCCGTGATCGACGAGGCCGAAGCCATCGCCGCGCACGGCATCACCTTCGGCAAGCCGACCATCGACCTGGACAAGCTGCGCTCGTTCAAGGAAAAGGTCGTCGGCAAGCTCACCGGCGGTCTCGCTCAGATGGCGAAGGCACGCAAGGTCCGCACCGTCACCGGCGTCGGCACCTTCATCTCGCCCAACGAAATGGAAGTCCAGACGGCCGAAGGCACCAAGCTCATCCGTTTCGAGAATGCCATCATCGCGGCAGGCTCGCAGTCGGTGAAGCTGCCGTCGTTCCCGTGGGACGACGAACGCGTGATCGACTCGACCGGCGCGCTCGAACTGCGTGACGTACCGAAGACCATGCTCGTCGTCGGCGGTGGCATCATCGGCCTGGAAATGGCCACGGTGTACGCTCGCCTCGGTTCGGAAGTCACCGTGGTCGAACTCGCCGACCAGCTCATGCCAGGTGCCGATCTCGACCTGGTGAAGCCGCTGCAGGCGCGTATTGCCAAGCGTTACAAGGGCATCCACCTCAAGACCAAGGTCGTCGAAGCGAAAGCCACCAAGGCCGGCATCGAAGTCACCTTCGAAGGCGAAAGCATTCCCGAGACCAAGGTGTTCGACCGCGTGCTCGTTTCCGTCGGCCGCTCGCCGAACGGTAACAAGGTCGGTGCGGACAAGGCCGGCGTCGAAGTCACCGACCGCGGTTTCATTCCTGTCGATCGGCAGATGCGCACCAACGTGAAGAACATCTTCGCCATCGGCGACCTCGTCGGCCAGCCCATGCTGGCGCACAAGGCCACGCACGAAGCCAAGGTCGCTGCGGAAGCGGCCGCCGGCCAGAAGAGCTTCTTCGACGCACGCGTGATTCCGTCGGTGGCCTATACGGATCCGGAAATCGCCTGGGTCGGCGTGACCGAGCGCGAGGCGAAGGAAAAGGGCCTGAAGATCGGCGTCGGCAAGTTCCCCTGGGCGGCCTCCGGCCGTGCCATCGGCATCGACCGCACCGAAGGCTTCACCAAGCTCCTGTTCGATGAAGAGACCCACCGCATCGTCGGTGCCGGCATCGTCGGTGTCCACGCTGGCGATCTCATCTCCGAACTCGCGCTCGCCATCGAAATGGGCGCCGAAGCCGGTGACATCGGCCGCACCGTCCACCCGCATCCCACGCTCGGTGAATCCGTCGGCATGGCTGCCGAGGTGTACGAAGGCACGATCACGGATCTGTACATTCCGAAGAAGAAGTAACCCACGCTCACCCGCGGTGCCGGACGGCATCGCGGGTGACGCGTTGGCGGCATCGTGGGGTGATGCATTCCCCCCTGCTGCAATCCCATCGGCTTCGCCTGGCCCGTGTGTCGGAACCCGGCCGCATCTATCTGATTACCTCGGTGTGCTGGAATCGGGCACCTGTCTTTCGCGATGTGCGCAACGCACGTATCGCTTCCCGTGTGTGTCATAGCCCGAAGACATGGCCGAATGCCACGTGTCTTGCGTGGGTGGTCATGCCTGATCACTGGCATGGGTTGATTGAACTGCATGAGGGTGATCTTTCCCGGACGATCGCCCGGTTCAAGGCGATGGTTTCGAGCAACATCAAGCGGAAGACGGGGCGGAAGTCGCCGGTCTGGCAACGGACGTTTCATGATGCGGCGTTGCGGTCGGATGACGATGTTAAGGCTGCGGCGAGGTATCTGGTGGCCAACCCGTTGCGTGCGGGGCTTGCTGAGAGCGTTGGGGAGTATCCGTATTGGAATGCTGCTTGGCTTTAATGCCGCCTCGCTGACGCATCGGCCCCCTGCTTGGTAGGAGCCGATTTATCGGCGATGGGTTGTGCGACACGGTTAGGGGTTCGCCGATGAATCGGCTCCTACCGAGCGGGGGCGCGGTGCCCTGTACGGATCTGCGTCCTGCCTCGGGACAAATTCTCAGCCTTATGGCATCGTCCGGGGATGTCTGCCCCTCAGCCTGCTCACTACCTCCGTCGCCTGGGTATCTGGGATGCCGCGATGATCGTCATCGGCGGTGTCATCGGTGCGGGTATTTTCCGTACGCCGGCCACCGTCGCGCAGCTCACCAGTTCGGGCGGGGAAGTCATCCTCTTCTGGACGTTGGGTGGCCTGCTTACCCTGGCCGGGGTGCTTTGTTATGCCGAACTCGGTGCGCGGCGGCCGCAGGCGGGTGGCACGTATGTGTATCTGCGCGAGGCCTTCGGTCAGTTGCCGGCCTTCCTGTTCGGCTGGACCATGGCGCTGATCAACTACCCGGGCAGCGTGGCCGCGGTGGCGACCACGTTCGCCGACTATGCGTGCCGCGCCATGGGCCTGCCGCATGAGTGGGTCAAGCCACTGGCCGTGGGTGCGATCAGCTTCATCGTCGCGGTGAACCTGTTCGGCATTCGCGCCGGTGCCCTGGTGCAGAACATCTTCACCGTGCTCAAGCTCGGCGCCGTGGCCTTGCTGATCGTGGTCGGACTCTTCCTTGCGAAGGGTCATCTCGGTGCCGCCTTCGCCGCCGATCCGACGCACGACGTGCCCGTGAGTACGGTGATCGGTGCGATCCTTCCGGCCTTGTTCGCCTATGGCGGCTTCCACTACCTCAACGACCTCGCGGGTGAAGTGCGTGATCCGCAACGTACGCTGCCGCGTGCGTTGGGTCTGGGCATGCTTAGCGTCGTGGTCTGCTACGTGCTGGTGAACATCGCTTACATGACCGGCCTCGGTCATGCCGGTCTGGCCGCGAGCACCGCGCCGGCAGCCGACCTCATGCGTCGCGTCTTCGGCGAATCCGGCGCGACCATCATCGCCGTCGGTATCGCATGCTCCACGTTCGGTTACTGCAGCATCGCCATTGCCGGTGGTGCGCGCGTGCTGCAGGTGATGAGCGCGGACGGGATGTTCTTCAAGCCGATCGCGCGTATCGAGCCGCGCACGGGTGCGCCACAGTTTGCGCTCGTCGCGCTGGGTGGCTGGGCGATCGTCCTGCTGGTTTCCGGCAGCTTCAATGCACTGCTCAATTACACGACCGTGGGCGAGTGGCTATCGCATGCGTTCGGCATCGCGACCATCTTCTGGTATCGCAAGAAATTGAAGTCGGAACCGTCGCCGTATCTGGTGCCGGGGTATCCGGTGTTGCCGTTGATTTTTACGGTGACGGTGTTGTGCGTGATTGCCGCCTCGGCGATTACGCAGCCGGGTGATGCGGGGATGAGCCTGGTGATTATTGCGATTGGTGTGCCGGTTTATTACATGTGGCGGAAGAGGCGGGCGGTTTAGGGCTTGCTGGTGATGTAGCGCTTGCCGGTGGAATAGAGCTCGCCGATGAATCGGCTCCTACCGGGCGGGGGCCTCGCTGATGAATCGGCTTCCACAACGTGGGAGCATCGGGGGATGCGAACCCTTCTTTCATTTTTGCTTGTGGGTGCCACCGTGTCGGCGCAGGCCGCGACGGTGGATCTGGCTCATCCGGATGCCGTGCGTATGACGCCGAAGGGTGCCTCGCTGGATCCCACCATCTGTAAAGCGGCGGATGGAAGTGAGCTGGTCGCGGTGACCTTCCAGCCGTCGCCTTCGCCCTCGCTGGTGATCGCTCCAAAGCAGGGGAGTTGGGCGTGGCCGGCGAACGGCGCCATGCGCCTTCGCGTGCAGAACGGCATGCCCTGGCCCGTCACGCTCATCGTCGACATCGCCTCGAACGGCAAGCACATCATGACCACGGTCGGCGTGCCTCCGGGACCGCCGCAGACACTGTCGGTCTCGCTGAAGCCGACCTCGCCGCGTGCCTTCGGCATGCAGGTCGGGCCACCGATGCCGTTCGACGAAGGCAGGGAAAAGTGGCTCGTCGCCACGGCGGTCGAAGGCCAGGTCGACGCTGGCGCGATCACCTCGGTGACGCTGTCGATGCCACAGCCGGGCGCGGCGCAGACGCTGCTGTTCGGCAAACTGGACACCGTGGCCGACGATGTCGATCTTCGCCAGGCATATGCCGTCCTCGTCGATCGATCTGGCCAGTACACGCGCAGCGCATGGCCGGAGAAGGTGGCCAACACCGAAGCGCTCAAGCAGCGCGCGAACGCGTTGCCGGCCGCGGCCCCTGTCAAAGGCCTCGATCAATACGGCGGCCGCACCGATCTGCCCGCCTTGCAGAAAACCGGATGGTTCCACACGCAGAAGCAGGGCAATCGCTGGTGGCTGGTCACGCCGGAAGGCCACGCCTTCTTCTCGCTCGGCGTCAACGCCGTGAACATGACGGACGGCCGCACCTACGTGCAGGGACGCGAGTTCATGTTCGCCGACCCTGCCGTGGCGAACGGACCGTTCAGTGGCACCTCGGACAGCCGCAGCGACGCCGGCTCGCAGCGCGAAAACGGCATGAACCACGGCCGTTGGTGGGACATCTACGCGAACAATATCGCGCTGACCCTGGGCGACCATCCGGAAGCCGCGTGGCGCAAGCGCACGGTCGATCGCCTGAAGGCCTGGCGCTTCAACACGCTCGGCAACTGGAGCGATCCGGGCTTCGCTGGCGACCACCGGATTGCCTACACCGTGCCGATCCTCATCCACGGCGACTTCAACACGGTGAGCACGGGCTACGACTACTGGGGCCGCATGCCGGATCCCTTCGACCCGCGCTTCGTCAAGGCCACCGAAGCCGCCGTCGCCGCGGCGAGCAAGGGCGTGCGCGACGATCCCTGGCTGCTCGGCTACTTTGCCGACAACGAACTGGCGTGGGCAGGGCAGGGACCGCAAGGCCGCTGGGCGCTCGCCGTCGGCAGCCTCGCGCAGGGGCCGGAGAGTCCGGCGAAGCAGGCGTTTCTCGCCTACCTGAAGAAGACGCATGGTGAGGCCGCGGCGTTTGCCAAGGCGTGGGGCGTCGAAGCGTCATCGTGGGACCAGGTGGCCGCGAAAGGCTTCAAGGCACCCGACCCGAGCGAAGCGCATCCCGCCGTCGCGGTGGACTACATCGCCTTCCTGAAACTCTATGCGGGACAGTATTTCCGCACCGTCGCGCAGACGCTGAAGAAGGCCGATCCGCATCATCTCTTCCTTGGCGGCCGGCTTGCCGTGCGCACGCCGGAGACCGAAGAGGCGAGCGCCACGTACGCCGACGTGACCAGCATCAACACCTATACCGATCTGCCCGAGCACGGCTTCGACGTGGCCGAGTTTCGCAAGTTCGACAAGCCGGTGATGATCACCGAGTTCCATTTCGGCTCGGCCGATCGCGGGCCCTTCGGCAATGGCGTCGCCGCGGTAGGCAGCGAGGACGAGCGGGGTAAGGCTTACGCGCGCTTCGTGGATGCCGCCGTTGCATCGGGCGTCATCGTCGGCACGCATTGGTTTCAGTATGTCGACCAGCCGGTCACCGGTCGCATCCTCGACGGGGAGAACAGCCATATCGGCCTGGTCGGCATCACCGACATCCCGTTCGAGGGTTTCACGCGCGCCGTCACCGACGTGAACGCGCGCTCAGGCGGCGGGCGCTAGCTGCAAGCCGTTGCGGGTCTCGCGGGCCACTTCACGGCCGAAGGCGAAGGCCAGCGGCTCGGCGAGGCCGACGATGGCGCTGAGGGCCACGTTCTGGTTCACCGCGTAACTCATCGAGAAGGCGATGCTGAAGTGCGTCGCCGCGTATTTGATTTTCCTGGCCACGGCCGGACTCTCCAATAAGAATGACTCTCATTATGGGGATGGCGGGCCCCGAGTCCAACTGATGGTTCGCATCGAATCGATAGGAGTTCCCTATCGACCGACGACCCTCAACGACGAATCGTTGTCCCGAGCACCATCGCCACGACCATGACCAGCGCGACGGCCATGCAGGCGCTGGTCGGCTTGACCCGGCGGGCGTCGATCCGCGGAACCAGCCGCCAGATGAGGAAGGCGCCGATCAGCATGTCCAGCACCAGCGAGGCGCGCATCCAGGGCAGGACGAAGATCGACTGTCCCGGCGCCTGGCCGTGCTGCGCGGCGATCGCCAGGCCGCCGGTAAGCACTGCGATGAGCGCCCAGATCAGGCTGGCCATATAGGCACGGTTGAACACCACCGGTGTCTTCTCGAGTAAGCGTAGGGCTCCCCAGACGATAAGGGCAGGGATGACAGCGGCGGCGCTGGAGTAGATCACCCACCAGATAGCGGCGGAGAGGAAGGTCAGGAGAGGCTGGGTCACATGGCTTCCATCAGTACGCCGGGCCGAAGCGGCCGAGTGCCTTGCTCATCAGCCATGCCGGCCCGATGAGAAGGTACTGGAGGTCGGTCAGGAACGAGGGACGCTTGCCTTCGATCTTGTGTCCGATGAACTGGCCGATCCAGGCCACCACGAAGATGCAGATGGCCAGCCAGAGCAGACCGCTGCTGCCGATGTTGCGGTAGAGCGAATCGGTAACCAGCGCCAGCGAGAGGAAGGCGCCGGCCATGGCCAGTCCGATCTTGCGCGACAGCCGGTAGTAGTAGAAGCAGAAGGCCAGGAACATGGCCAGCACGGCCCACAGGCCCGGACGACCGAGCCAGCCGGGCACCGGGATCAGCCAGATCAGTGCGACCACCGTCCAGGTGATGGCCGGTACGCAGATCCAGTGAATCAGCCGATTCGTCGGGTTCTGATGATCGGCTGCGTAGTTGTCGAACCAGGTGGCTGCGTCGCGCATGGTCGTACCCCTGTAAGAACCTTCCAGCCAGAGCTTAGTCCAGTCGGATGCCCGCGAGCTTGTCCAGCGCCTCGGCATACTTGGCCGCGGTGCCGTCGATGACATCCGCCGGCACCTTCGGTGCGGGTGGCGTCTTGTTCCAGCCGATCTGCTCGAGGTAATCGCGGACGAACTGCTTGTCGTAGCTCGGCGGGCTGATGCCGACCTGGTAGTCGTCGGCCGGCCAGAAGCGCGAGGAATCCGGGGTGAGCATCTCGTCCATGATGTGCAGCACGCCGTTCTCGTCGGTACCGAACTCGAATTTCGTATCGGCGATGATCACGCCGCGCTCGGCGGCATAGGCCGCGGCCCAGGCGTAGATCTCAAGCGTGGCCTTGCGCACGGCGTTCGCCATGTCCTCGCCGACCAGGGCGACGACAGCCTCGAAGCTGACGTTCTCATCGTGGTCGCCCACGGCGGCCTTGGTCGACGGGGTGAAGATCGGCTCCGGGAGCTTCGCGGCCATCTGCAGGCCTTCGGGCAGCTTGATGCCGCAGATGTCACCGGTGGCCTGATACGCCTTCCAGCCCGAGCCGATGATGTAGCCGCGGGCGATGGCTTCGACCGGGACGGGCTTGAGGCGCTTGGTGATCACGGCGCGCTTCGCGTACAGCGCGGCATCCACGCCGGCCGGCAGCACCGAGGCGACGTCTTCGCCGGTGAGATGATTCGGAATGATGTGGGCGGTCTTGCCGAACCAGAAGTTGGAGATCTGCGTGAGCATCTCGCCCTTGCCCGGAATCGGATCGGGCAACACCACGTCGAACGCCGAGAGCCGGTCCGTCGCCACCATGAGCAGGCGGTTGCCCGGCAAGGCATAGACGTCGCGGACCTTGCCGCGATGGATGAGGTCCAGGCCGGGCAGGTCGGATTGGCTCAGGGTCGTAGGCACGGCGAGGACTCCGGGGTAGGGCGGTTCGAAGTCCGCCATTGTACCGGGCCCCCGCTGGTGTAGGAGCCGATTCATCGGCGATGGGGTGCTGGCGACAACCTGGCCCGCTGCCGCGGGATCGCCGATGAATCGGCTCCTACCGAGCAGGATGGAAAGGCCGTAGGCGTTGGCCTGCTAGAATTTAGGGTTACTGCCCCCATTGCCCTGCCATGCGAATCCTGACGACCGCGGCGCTTGCCCTGGCCTTATCCGCCCCTGTCCTTGCCACGCCGCCCACGAAGCCGGCGCGCCTGGGACTGTGCGCGGCGTGCCACGGTGAAGACGGCATGGCACGCATTCCCGGCGCACCCAATCTGGCCGGGCAGAAACTCGATTATCTTCGCGAAGCGCTTCGCCAGTACCGCGATGGCCGCCGCGACATCCCCGTGATGCGCGCAGCCACCGGCCCCCTCACCGATGCGGAACTGGACCAGCTGGCCCAGTGGTTCTCCGCGCAAACCCCTTCCAGAGCGGCTCCATGAATTTTACCGGTACCTTCATCGGCATCGTCGCGGGCATCTGGTTGACCCACAACCTGCTCGGTGCCCTCATCGGCGGCGCCCTCGGCTTCATGTTCGACGCCAGTCGCCAGCAGAACCAGCGCCGGCGCGCCCCCGCACAGGGCGGCTACATCTCGCCGCTGTTCGCGCTGATCGGCGCGGTGGCCAAGGCCGATGGACGCATCTCCGAAGCCGAGATCGCCATCGCCGAACGCCTCATGGCACGCATGGGCCTGGACCAGGACCAGCGCACGATCGCGGTGGGCGCCTTCAATGAAGGCAAGCAGCCGGAGTTCAACGCCGCCGAAGTGATCGACGAGCTTCGTCAGTGGGTCGGCCACCGTCGCGACCACGCGTTCCCGGTGATCGACGTGGTGATCGAAACGGTGCTCGCCGAGGGCAACCCGTCGCCCGAGAAGATGGCCATCCTGCGCCAGCTCGCCTTCGCCCTGCGCGTGAGCGACATGGAGCTGATGGCCCTCATGGCCATGAAGGGTTATGCCTGGAATGCCAACGCCGGCGGCCGCTCGTACGGCGGTAGCCAGGGTCGTACCGGTGGTGGCTATGTGCCGCCACAGCGCAGCGCGCAAGGGCCGGACCCTTACGCGGTGCTCGGCATCCAGCGCGACACCGACGACCGCGGCATCAAGCGCGCCTACCGCAAGCTGATTTCCGAGCACCACCCGGATCGCCTCGGCGATCTGCCGGAGGATATGCGTCGGCGTGCCGAGTCGCGGGCCAGCGAGATCAACGCGGCGTATGAGCGGATCAAGGCCGAGCGCGGCTTCAAATAAGGCAATGTGGGAGCCGATTCATCGGCGATAGGGTGCTCGCCCAAAGCGCACACACACTAGAAATAACCGCCCCACTGGATCACGCTTGGCCAGGCCCCATGTTCTTCGGTAGCTGGCCCGCTGGCGCGGGATCGCCGATGAATCGGCTCCTACACAACCTCTACATGGTATCGATCATGTCCAAGCAATCCCCTGTCATCGCCCCGTCCATCCTCTCGGCCGACTTCGCCCGCCTGGGCGAGGACACGCGCAAGGTGCTCGACGCCGGCGCGCAGTGGGTGCATTTCGACGTGATGGACAACCACTACGTGCCCAACCTCACCATCGGACCGATGGTGCTCAAGGCGCTGCGTGACTACGGCATTACCGAGCACATCGACGTGCACCTCATGGTCAAGCCGGTGGACCGCATCGTGCCGGACTTCGCCAAGGCTGGCGCGCGCAGCATCAGCTTTCATCCGGAAGCCAGCGAGCACGTGGATCGCACCATCCAGCTGATCCAGGGCGAAGGCTGCGAGGCTGGCCTGGTGTTCAACCCGGCCACGCCGCTGTCGTGGCTGGACTTCGTCATGGACAAGATCGACATGGTGCTTATCATGTCGGTGAACCCGGGCTTCGGCGGGCAGAAGTTCATCCCCTCGGCGCTGGAGAAGATCCGCCAGGTGCGCGAGCGTATCGACGCCAGCGGCCGCAAGATCCGTCTCGAAGTGGACGGCGGCGTCACCCCCGACAACATCGGCGCGATCTCGGCGGCCGGTGCCGACACCTTCGTGGCCGGCTCGGCCATCTTCAATGCGCCCGATTACGCCGACGTGATCCGCCGCATGCACGCGGCCATCGACGGCAAGTAATTGCGCCGGCGCGGCCGGTCATAAAAAAGATTTCACGAATAAAAAGCAAACTGGGTGGTACTGTAATCAAGACTCGGGGTGGGTCACAGTCGAGGATGTGCTTATGAAAGCGTTGTCCGTACTGAGCCTTACCGCCGCATTGTTTATCGCATCGACGGCCGCCCAGGCCGCCGATCGCCCGGTCCCCTTGCCTGACCAGCAGGCCAAAGTCGCCGACTCGTTGCAGCCCTGTCCGGGTGGCCTGGAGCGCTTCTTTCCGGGTGAATATTATTTCTGCGCAGCCGCCAACGACTTCTGGAGCGGCCATATGGGCCGGGCGCGCGAAAACCTGAAAGACGCCGCCCGCTGGGCGAGCAAGCCGGCCCAGTACGCGCTTGGCGTCATGTACTTCAACGGCGACCACGCCGACAAGAATCGGCCACTCGGCCTGGCGTGGCTCGCGATCGCCGCCGAGCGACACGACCCCGCGTACGAGCCCGCCTTCATCTCCGCCTACCGCCAGGCCACGCCCGAAGAACTCGCGCAGGCCGACGCGTATTGGAAGGAGCTCAAGCCCGTGTACGCCGATGCCGTCGCCGCGCCGCGCGCCGGAAAGCAGTTCGACCGGGCTTACCACGAGATCGAATGGGCCGCGAATTTCGGCGGCAGTGTCTTTATCGATGGCGTGTTCATGCCCACGGTCTCCACGCCGACGGCGGACAACGAACCCCTGCTGAGCGGCTTCAGTGTCGCGCGGTTGCTTCAGTCCCAGAAAGCCATGTACTTCTATGGTTACGATAGCCATGTGTTCGTAGGCGAAGCCGAGCTCGTGCCCGTCAGCCAGGTCGTGGCACGCAAGACCGACGATTGATCAAGGAGAGAACCCCATGAAGCATTTTCATGTCGCCGCACTTGCCCTTCTCTGTGCCGTCACCGGTGTCGCTTCGGCATCGGACGCCGCCACCTCGGCGTCCGATGCGAAGGCGCAGATCCGCAAGACCATCCAGGGCTGTGCCCAGGGCCTGGAGCGCCTGCTGCCCGGGGACTATTACTTCTGCGCCGCCGCGCGCGACCTCAGCCACGGGCATAACAGCTTGTCGCGCGAACGCCTGCGCGACGCCGCGCATTGGGCGAGCAAACCGGCGCAGTACGCCCTCGGCCTGATGTACTTCAACGGTGACGAAGGCCCGTCGAACCGGCCGCTCGGGATCGCGTGGCTGGCACTGGCCGACGAACGCCACGACCCGCGTTTCGAAGGTTCCTTCATCAAGGCCTACGCGCAGGCCACGCCAGCCGAGCGCGCACAGGCCAATGAATACTGGTTGCAGCTGAAAGAGGATTACAGCGACGCCGTGGCTGGGCAGCGCGCGCGCCGCCGGTATACCAATGAAATGCGCAACATCGAGGCCGCTTCGATGTTCGGCGGCTCGGTCTTCATCGACGGCATCACGCCGCCCAATGGTCCGGGGTTTGGCGAGTTCGCCAACGGCGAAACCTCACGCGTCTCCGGTCAGACGGGCTTCGCCGTCAACCGGACGCTGAACAAGGCGGGCGAGGAGTTCTTCCGTGGCATGGCCGGTACCGTCACCGTCGGCGAAGTTACGCCCGTCAACCTCGTGCCGATCGGCCAGGTCGTCGCCGAAACGCCAAAAGCCCCGGATTAACCGGGGCGTGCGGAATCGCTAAATCGGCAGCCACTCGGGATCAGGCTCCGCCACCCCAGCGGCTGGCGCACTTCCGTGCGCACCAGCCGCGCCGAGGCCTTCCATGGCCGGTTCCACGAAGTCGTCGAAAAGATCCATAGGATTCTCCCGTCTCAGTGCATGCCGAACAGGACGCCCAACACGAGGGCGCCAATGGCCAGGGCCACGCGGAGCGGCTCGAAGTCGCGTTCCAGTTCGGTGTTGTCAGCGTCGGGTTTGGTTTTCATGGTTCCTATCCTCGGCGCCGGGTCGGTAGGCGGAGCGTCCGCATTCGGGCAATCCGCAGGCCGTTTGTGGCAAATCCCGGGCAAACAAAACGTGTAGGCGCCCGGGCCGGGCAGGGGTGCGAGAAGGGGCAAGACGCGGGCAATCGCTGCCGGGGCCTTGCGGACGGGCCGTGCGCATAGGAACCTGCGCTGGCAAATTCACCTCAACGGAATGCCCATGGCCCGCAGCATCGCCATCGTCGAAGACGAACCCCTCATCCGCGCCAACTACGTCGAGGCGCTCAACCGCTTCGGCTACGAGGCCCGCGGCTACGGCTCACGCGGGGAGGCTTCCATGGCCTTCGCCATGCGCCTGCCGGAACTGGTCATCATCGACATCGGCCTGGGCGACGAGCCGGAAGGTGGCTTCGACCTCTGCCGCGAGCTCCGTGCAAAGTCGGCCACCCTGCCGATCATCTTCCTCACCGCGCGCGATTCGGATTTCGACGTCATCTCGGGCCTGCGCCTGGGCGCCGACGACTACCTGTCCAAGGACACCAGCCTGCACCAGCTCGCGGCGCGCATCGCGGCGCTGTTCCGCCGTATCGAATCGCTGAAGGCCCCGGCCTCCAGCGAGACGGTCATCGAGCACGGTCCGCTGAAGCTCGAGTCCGAGCGCATGCGCATCCTGTGGAACGGCATCGAGATTCCGCTCACCGTCACCGAGTTCTGGATGGTCCACACGCTGGTGCGTTTCCCGGGCCACGTGAAGAACCGCGACCAGCTGATGCGCGAAGCCGAGCTGGTGGTGGACGATGCCACGATCACCTCGCACATCAAGCGTATCCGCAAGAAGTTCATCGCGCTGGCGCCGGAGTTCGACGCGATCGAGACGGTGCATGGGGTCGGTTATCGTTGGACCTCCTGATTTCTGTAGGAGCCGATTCATCGGCGATTGGGTGCTTGCGGCACCGTTGCCCGCTGCCGCGGGATCGCCGATGAATCGGCTCCTACAACAGCGCGTTTACGTATGACTCTTCGCCAGAAACTCCTCCTTGTTGCGCTTTGCACGCTGGCCCTTCCTGTGGCTGGGTGGCTGTATGTGCGGCAGATGGAAACGCTGCTTCGCGAAGGCCAGGCGCAGGCGCTGGTCGCGTCGGGGCGGGCGCTGGCGCGCAGCCTGGTGGTGGTCGATGCACCGCTGCCGCCGGCGGGCAACGCCTGGTACATCCAGCACACGCCGACCCCCATCACGATGGACGGCTATGCGGACGACTGGGCCTCGCTGAGTGCCTGGGCGCAGAGCTTCGGCAAGAACGCGCGCGTGATGCTCGCCGAGGACGACCGCTGGCTGTACTTCTACATCGACGTACGCGCCACGCAACGCCACCGTGCGGATGCGGGCGACCGCCTCGCGCTCAACGCCGACCACCTCATCATTTCCATCGCCAGCGCGGACGATGCGCAGCGCTACCTCATGGCCAGCGCGGCGCCGGGTGCGACGACCGCCATCGCGCTCGACCCCGAGGCAGGCGTGCTGCCCGACCGCATCAACGCCCAATGGCAGGAAGACGGCAGCGGTTTCCGTGCGGAATTCCGCCTGCCGCGTGGACTGCGGCTGGATCACTTCGGCCTCGGCGTGCACATTACGTCCGATGGCGACAGCGAGCCGCTCACCGCCGAGACACGACCCTTGATCGATTTCTCCACGCCGCTCTCGCAGGAGCTGGCGCGGCTGGCGCCCGACGGCGTGCGCGTGCGCGTGCTCTCGCCCGATGCCTGGCTGGTGGCACAGAGCGGCAAGCTCGACCTGCCGGACCTTCCCGCCAACGAACGGCCGGGCTGGTTCGCCTCGCTGGTGTATCGCTCCTTGCTGGCGACGCGACTCGACGCCGAAGGTGGCTGGGCCGAAGACGCACCGCGCATCGACCTGCCGGAAGTGCGCGAAGCGCTGCAGGGCAAACCCGCGACCGCATGGCGCGCCGGCGAATCGCGCGGCAGCGTCGTGCTCGCCGCGGCCTTGCCGATTCAGAGCGGTGGCAAGCTGCACGGCGTGGTGCTGCTCGAACAGCCCAGTCGCGCGGTGCCGCTGCTGGCCAACCGCGCACTCTTCGGCCTGCTGCTGACCAGCTTCGCCGTACTGCTGATTGCCGGCGGCGTGTTGTTGCTGTTCGCCACGCGGCTCACCTTCCGCCTCCGTCGCCTGCGCAACGCCGCCGAGCGGGCGCAGGACAACGACGGCCGTCTGGATGGCCCGTTCCCGCTGATCGATGCCACGGACGAACTCGGCGACCTCGCACGGAGCTTCGCGCGGCTGTTCGAGGTGGTGGGTGGCTATACGGACTACCTGCGCACGCTGGCGTCCAAGCTGTCGCATGAGCTGAACACGCCGCTGGCGATCGTGAAGTCGTCGCTGGACAACCTCGACCATGCCGGCCTTCCGCCGGAAGCGGAGCCTTACCTCGCCCGAGCGCGCGACGGCGTGGCTCGTCTCGGGGCGCTCGTTCGCGCCATGAGCGAAGCGAGCCGCATGGAGCGCGCCATCGCGTCGGCCGAAGCGGAAGACGTGAACCTCGCGGACATCGTGCGTGGCTGCGCGGACGGCTATCGCGGCCTGGCCGGCGACCGCACGCTCGACGCCGTCCTGCCGCCCGGGCCCGTGCCGATGCATGTCTCGCCGGAACTGATCGCGCAGGCCCTGGACAAGCTGTTCGACAACGCCTTGTCGTTCACCCCACCGGGCGGCTGGCTACGCATCACGCTCAGCCCGACCGCCGAAGGTGCCGATGTGGAGCTGGCCAACGAAGGTCCGTCGTTGCCGGCCGCCATGCAGGGGCGTCTGTTCGACTCCCTGGTCAGCCTGCGCGACAAGGCCACCCCTGGCGACGCACCGCACCTGGGCCTGGGCCTCTACGTGGTCCGTCTGGTCGCGGAGCGTCACCAGGGCAGCGCCAGCGCGCGGAATATCGAGGGTGGCGTGGCGTTTACGCTGCACCTGAGGGGTCTGCCGCGCCAGCGTCTGGCGTAACCCCCACGGTGTGTGCCCAGCTCTCTGTAGGAGGCGATTCATCGGCGATGCTCCCTGTGGGAGCCGCTTCAGCGGCGAATGGAGTTCGCGGCAACCTGGCTATCGCCGATGAATCGGCTCCTACATAAGACCTGCGTGTATCTGGGCAGGGTCTGCCCGGGTCCCGATATCCTACAATCCCCGGTCACCCCACCCGATTCGACGCCCCGAATGATTTCCCGCGAACAATTCGATGCCTACGCCGCGCAGGGCCATACGCGCATTCCGCTGGTGCGCGAGGTCTTCTCCGACCTCGACACGCCGCTGTCGGTGTACCTGAAGCTGGCCGATGGCCCGTATACCTTCCTCTTCGAGTCGGTCGAGGGCGGCGCCACGTGGGGACGCCATTCCATCATTGGCCTGCCGGCGCGGCGTGTGTATCGCCTGCGCGGTCATGAGCTGGAAGTGGAGGAGAGTGGGGAGGTCATCGAGCGTCGTCATCTAGAGGATCCGCTCGCCGAGATCGAAGTGCTTCGCAAGCAGTACGACGTGCCCAAGCTGCCGGGCCTGCCCGACTTCACCGGTGGCCTCGTCGGCTACTTCGGTTTCGAAACCATCGGCTATATCGAAAAGCGCCTCGCCCAGTGGGACAAGCACGACGAACTTGGCACGCCCGACGTCCTGCTGATGCTCGCCGACGAAGTGGCGGTGTTCGACAACCTGAAGGGCCGCCTGTACCTCATCGTCCACGCCGACCCGTCGAAGCCGCAGGCCTATGCCGATGCCTCGCGCCGTCTCGATGCGCTCGCCTTCCGCCTGCGCCAGGGTGGCGTCTCGTACCCGCAGATGCTGCAGCCGGCGGCGATCGACGAGTCCGATTTCAAATCCTCGTTCACCCGCGAGGAGTACGAGGAAGTGGTGCGCAAGGCACAGGAATACATCCGCGCCGGCGACATCTTCCAGGTCGTTCCGTCGCAGCGCCTTAGCGTCAAGTTCAATGCACGGCCGGTGGATGTTTACCGCGCACTGCGCGCGATGAATCCCTCGCCGTACATGTTCTTCATCGACATGGGCCCGACCCAGATCGTCGGCTCGTCGCCGGAGATCCTCGTGCGCCTGAAGGCGGGTCGCGTCGTGCTGCGGCCGATCGCCGGCACGCGTCGTCGCGGAGCCGATGAAGCGGAGGATGTCGCGCTGGAAACCGAGCTGCTCGCCGATCCGAAGGAACGCGCCGAGCACCTCATGCTGATCGACCTCGGTCGCAACGACGTCGGCCGCGTGAGCAAGACGGGCACGGTGGAATTGTCCGAATCCTTCGTGGTCGAGCGTTACTCGCACGTCATGCACATCGTGTCCCAGGTCGAAGGCGATATTCGCGACGACCTCTCCTACATGGATGTCATCAAGGCGACGTTCCCGGCCGGTACGGTGAGTGGCGCGCCGAAGATCCGCGCGCTGGAGATCATCCAGGAACTGGAACCGTTCAAGCGCAACATCTACGCCGGCGCCATCGGCTGGCTCGGCTGGTGGGGCGACGCGGATACCGCCATCGCCATCCGCACCGCCGTGATCCAGGACGGCCGCCTGCACGTGCAGGCCGGCGGTGGCGTTGTTTACGATTCCGACCCCGCGGCCGAGTGGGAAGAGACGATGAACAAGGGTCGCGCACTGTTCCGCGCAGTAGCCCAAGCCGCGAAAGGCCTCTAACTGCTAGCGCTGTTGTAGGAGCCGATTCATCGGCGATGCTCTGTGTGGGAGCCGATTCATCGGCGATAGGGTGCTAGCCGCACCCTTTCCCCCGCTGCCGCGGGGATCGCCGATGAATCGGCTCCCACAGAAAGCGGGCGTTGCCGTCGGAAGAATGCGTTGCCGTTGAACAGTGCGTTGCCGTCATCCGTGTCGAAAGGAGATCGTCGGGTATGAATCGTTATCTGCTTGCTGTCGCTCTTGCCGCCTTACCTGTGCTCGCCTCGGCGTCCGAGACGCCATCCTCTCCCTACCTTTCCGCCAAAGGCCACGCCGAGCGCAGCGTCCAGCCGGACCGGTTCGGCATCGATCTGCGTGTCATCGCCGTGGACATGAAGCCGGCCGTGGCGCGCACCCGCGTCGAGAAACTGATGGCCGGTGTACTCGCCGGCTTCAAGGCGCACCACGCGATACCGGAGTCAATCGACGCGACGGCGATCAGCGTCGACGCCAAGTCGGAGTACCGCGACGACAAGGACGCCTTCCTCGGGACGCAGGTCTCGCGTACGGCCCATGCGGTGTTCGCGAACCTGGACGACCTTCGCCAGTTCATCGACGGCGTCGAGGCCGACCAGGAGTTGCAGATCACCGGAACCACCGTCACCCGTAGCGATATCGAAGCGGTCCGGCAGGACGTGCGTCGCGACGCGATTAAGGATTCCATCCGCTCCGCCAAGGCTATGGCGGACGCTTACGGGGTCAAGCTCGGCACGCTCTATACCGTCACGGATTCACCGGCCTACGTCGGGGGACGAAGCGATCTCTCCAGCGTCACGGTCACCGCGGCGACCCTTCCGAAAATCGATCTGCAAGTAGGCAGCATCAAGGTCGAAGAGAACGTCTTCGCGATCTTCTTCATGGATACGGGCAAATAAAGCCCCTGTGCCACACGCTCCTTCGGTAGGAGCCGATTCATCGGCGAACGGGTGCTAGCGGTATCCTTATGGCTACCTACCCGCTGCCGCGGGATCGCCGATGAATCGGCTCCTACAGAAAAACCTGCGGCGCAACCGATTCCGATACCTCTGGCACCAACGTCACGGACCGAATGAAACTCATGAGCAGCACGCGTACCTTCATCGCCGCCGGAAGTCTTGCCGTCATGGCCGCCACCTCGGCGCCGTCGGTACAGGCGCGCGAGCCCTTCAGTGACGATGTCGCCTCGCGCACGCAGGCGCTGGCGCTGCTGGAAACGCTCAATGCCGACCTGCTCAGCCACCCCAGCGCGACGCTCACGCTGGAGCGCTGGTGCAGCGACCACGCGCTGGCTGGCGACGCGAAGATCCTCGCCCGCCGCGTGAAGGGGCAGGACAAGCCCCTCCCGGATGACGGACGGCAGACGCTCGGTATCGGTCCGGAAGAGCCGGTGAAATATCGTCGCGTCCAACTGGCCTGCGGGGAGCATGTGCTCTCCGAGGCGGACAACTGGTACGTCCCGTCGCGCCTCACCCCGGAAATGAACCAGATCCTCGACAGCACCGACCAGCCGTTCGGCAAGGTCGTCCAGCCGCTGCATTTCCGCCGCCAGACGATCAGCGCGGACCTCCTGTGGTCGCCGCTGCCCAAGGGCTGGGAGATGGATGCGCCGCTGCCTGCATCCGCCAAGGGCCCCCTGACGATCCCCCACGAGCTGCTGCGCCACCGCGCCGTCCTGTTCAACGAGGCCAGCCAGCCCTTCAGCCTGGTCATCGAGACCTATACCTCGGAAGTGCTGGCCTTCGGCCGCCGCTAAAGCTTGCCTCCCCCTTGTGGGAGCCGATTCATCGGCGATCCGGCGGCAGCCGGCCAGGTTCCCGATACCTGGTTATCGCCGATGAATCGGCTCCCACACAAAGCCGCCGTCCGTAGCAGAGCAGCCTCCACCAACCGCCGTATACCCTCCGGCCGACTTGGCACAGCCGCCTGCGCGCCGGAAGCTGGACCCCACGATAAGGTGGAGGCAACTCATGGCCCCGGCGAGCGCCGTTGCACGAAAGATTCCCGCGCCGCGGCTGACGGGCACGAATGCCCTCGGGGCACTGCTCACCGTTGCCCACGAGCCACGTCTCGGGCCCCAGCCGAACTCGCTGGACAATGCCGTCGCCAACGCCACGCACTGGGTACAGCTATCCAACACAGCGCGCCGCCCCGATGCCATGTGGCTCGAAGCCGGCGCGATGATGCAGCGCCTGGTGCCGCGTGCGGATTGGGTTCGGTATCTGCGGAAGATTCGTCTCGATCGCGGGGCACTGAACAGCCGCGAGTGGTTCGAAGTCACCCGCGTTCGCGACCCGGTCGGGTTGCCCCCCGGCGATTACCTCAACGTGATCTTCATCGCGCAGTTCGCCCGGGCGATTCTTTTCGAGACCGTATCGCTGGCGCCGGGCAGTGCAGGGTGGATGCCCGTTGGTTACGTCATCCGGCCCGTGCAGCGCGAGATTTCATTCGTGCAGTGAGTGTGGGGCCGATTCATCGGCTCCTATTCCGTCGCGGTGCGCGCCGCGAAGGCCGCCGCAATCGCATCGCGCGTCGCCACTAGCACTTCATCCGACAGCGCGGCGTCGGTCTTGGCGACCGCACGCGAGACGGCGATCGCGCCGATCTGCGCCGCAATCGACGCCACCGCCAACTGCCGCCGCACGTCCTGCGGCACCGTCTCGTCGATAGCGCCGGCCATCATCGCTACCTCTTCCTCGAACGCCTGCGCAAAGCTACGGCTGAGTGCCTCGCCCTGGCGTCCGACATCGCTGGCAGATGCTGTCATCGGGCAACTCGTAGTCAGGTCGTCTCGCTGGAGCGTGGTGTAGAGGCTGCCCAGGTATTCCTCGAACGAGGGATGCCGATCACCCGCCCAGGCACGTGCACGGTCCATCCGCTGCGCGAAACCGTGCGAGAACGCCTCGGCCGCGAGCAAGTCCTTAGAGGGGAAGTGGGCATAGAGGGCGCCGTGGGTCAGCCCGGCTTCCTTTGCCACTTCCGCCACTCCGACGCCATCAACGCCCTTCTCCCGGAACAGCCGACTCGCCGCTGCGAGCAGGGCTTCGCGGTTCTCGGCCGATTTTTCCTTGGAAACACGCATTTCACACTCCTGAACCGTTCCGACGGTTTTGATTGCAACCGCCACGAAAAGATATTAGATTGCAGTTGCAATCATAACCCGCCACGAAGGAGATTCGCCATGTCGAGGTTTTCCACGCTGTTCGCACTCAGTGCCCTGACCCTGGGTGTTGCAGGTACCCCCGCCGCCCAGGCGGCCCCGATCCACAACGTCGTACTCGTCCATGGCGCCTTCGCCGACGGCTCAGGCTGGCGCGCCGTCTACGACTCGCTCGTCGCCAAGGGCTACGAGGTGTCGATCGTCCAGATTCCCGAAACCAGCCTCGCCGCCGATGTCGACGCCACCAAGCGCGTGATCGACCAGCAGGACGGCCCGACCGTGCTTGTCGGCCACAGCTGGGGCGGCCAGGTCATCACCGAAGCCGGTGCCGACCCGAAGGTGAAATCACTCGTGTATCTCGCGGCGCTCGTGCCCGATGTCGGTGAGAGCACCCAGACGCTCGAGACGATGGCGAAGTACCCGGCGCCGAACAACGACGTCAAGAAGACCGCGGACGGCAAGTTCTTCTACATGGACCCCACGAAGTTCCGCGAAAACTTCGCCGCGGACTCATCGTCGGCGCTGGCGTCCTTCATGGCGCATTCGCAGGTGATCCTGTCCGTCGAGGCTTTCGGCACGCCAGCGAAGGCGGCGGCGTGGAAGACCAAACCCTCCTGGGCCGTGCTGCCCGGTGCCGACAAGACCATCAACATGGACCTGCAGCGCTGGATGTACGACCGCGCCAAGGCCAAGGTCACGACGGTGCCTGGCTCGAGCCACACCGTGTTCCTCTCGCACCCCGACGTGGTGGTCAAGGTCATCGAAGAAGCCGCCGGCAAGTAAGCACTCAGGCCCTCGCCCGAGGGGTGAGGGCCTTCTCGCATAACAGAGGAATCGGACATCATGCGTTACAAGCTCTTTGGTAAGCACACGGGTTTGCGCGTCTCCGAGCTGGTGCTCGGCACCGGCAGCTTCGGCACGCGGTGGGGCCATGGCAGCGAGCAGGACGAGGCGAGCCGAATGCTCGACGCGTACGCCGACGCCGGCGGCAACTTCATTGATACCGCCGACAGCTATCAGTTCGGCGAGTCGGAAGAGATCCTCGGCCGACTGCTCGTGGGTCGCCGCAACGAGTTTGTCCTGGCCACCAAGTTCAGCCAGAGTGCCCAGGCCAACGCAGGCCTCCTGGTCACCGGTAACAGCCGCAAGGCGATGGTGGCCTCGCTCGAGGCGAGCCTGAAGCGACTCAACACCGATCACCTCGATCTCTACTGGGTGCATTACGCCGACGGTGTGACACCCATGGAGGAGATTGTCCGCGGCTTCGACGATCTCGTACGCGCGGGGAAGATTCTCTACGCCGGCTTGTCCGACTTCCCCGCATGGCGCGTGTCACGCGCGGCAACCATCGCCGAACTGCGCGGCAGCATCCCGATCGCCGGCCTGCAGGTCGAGCACAGCCTTGTCGAGCGCACGACGGAACAGGAGCTGCTGCCGATGGGCGAAGCGCTGGGTCTGGGCGTCGTCGCGTGGTCGCCGCTCGGCGGCGGCATGCTCACCGGCAAGTACCGTCAAGGTGAGAAGGGTCGCGCCGAAGGCTTCGGCGGGCGTGTGTTCCAGGCCGAAGACACGACGCAACGCACGGCGATCCTCGATGCCGTGATTGCGACGGCCGACGAACTGAATGTCACGCCGGGTGAGGTCGCTATCGCCTGGGTAGCGTGCAAGGGCGCGCTCCCCATCATCGGCCCGCGCAGCGTCGCGCAGCTTCAGGCGAATCTGGCGGCAACGAAGGTCACGCTGTCAGCTGAGCAGATCGAACGGCTCGATGCGGTCAGTGCCTTGCGTCCGGTGTTTCCGCGTTCGCTGCTGGAAGATCCCGCTAACCGTGACCGCATCTTCAGCGGCAAGCTCGACCGCTTCATACCACCTCGCGAGCAAGTCGCCTGATGGTGCAAGGCCACGCTTTTTTAGGAGCCGATTCATCGGCGATAACCAGGTTGCGGTAACCGTGCCCGCTGCCGCGGGATCGCCGATGAATCGGCTCCTACAAAGAGCGAGAGTGCCGTTACAGGGCCTCGTCGAGCGCTTTATAGAAGCGCTCGGGTGCTTCGATCATGGGTGCGTGGCCTAACCCATCGAGCGGAATCAGTTTCGCCCCTGGAATCTTCGCCGCCGCTTCCTTACCCAGCGTCGCGTAATCCCCAAGCTTCTCCTGCACAGACGACGGCGCGGCATCCTTGCCGATCGCCGTCTTGTCCGCCTGCCCGATGATCAACACCGTGGGCACGCGGATATCGGGAAACTCGTAGACCACGGGCTGGCTGAAGATCATGTCGTACGTAAGCGCGCCCGCCCAGGCCACCGTCTCGCGGCCGCTGCCTTCATACATGCCGGCCTGCATCACCGCCCAACGGCCGTAGTCGGACTTCCACTTGCCGTCGTAGTAACTTTTCAGCTGGTAAGCGCGGATGGTGGCGTACGAGGTCTTCATCTCGCTCGCGTACCACGCGTCCACGCTGCGCCACGGCACGCCCTTGGCCTTCCAGTCTTCCAGGCCCAGCGGATCGACCAGCACCAGCTTCTCCACGCCCTGCGGGAACATGAGCGCATAGCGCGCACCGATCATGCCGCCCATCGAATGCGCGACGACCGTGACCTTGTCGACGCCAAGACTCGCCAGCAACGCATGCGTGTTCGCGGCGAGTTGGGCGATGCCGTACTGGTAGCCGCGCGGCTTGGATGATTTGCAGAAACCGATCTGGTCGGGGATGACCACGCGAAAGCCGGCGACACGGAGATGCTCGGCGGTCGCTTGCCAATACGGTCCGCAGAAATTCTTGCCGTGCAGGAGGACGACGGTGCGGCCGTTCGGTTTCTCCGGCTTGAGATCCATGTAGGCCATCTCGAGCGATTGGCCCTGGTTCTGCACGGGGAACATCGTGACCGGGTAAGGGTAGTCGACGCGTTCGAGGCGCGGGCCGAGTTCCTTGATGGTGGGCGTGTCGTCGGCGAGGAGCGGCGTGGTGATGCAGAGCAGGGCGAGGGCGAGGGCGATGAGCGTGCGACGCATGACGGAACTCCGGTGCAGTCAGATGCCGACCATATCCCAAGCTCCGTGTAGGAGCCGATTCATCGGCGATCCTGCGGCAGCGGGCCAGGGCGCCGCGAACATCCGATCGCCAATGAACCGGCTTCAACAGCCCCCGGCGGGGCTGACTCGCCCGCGGGTTTATCCCGGTCGCAATTTTTGTATGCGAAATCGGACGCTTTCCAGCTAACGGCAACAAGCACGGGCTCTTTCGAGAGCGCTGACTTTTCCCGCCCTGCGCCATCTGCGGCGGTACCGGGAGATACTCTTCCCGGGGGCCATGCAGTCAACCGGGTAGTTCGCCCGAAAGGATTCGTGATGAACATGAAGGGATGCAGGTACTATTTTTTAGCGGTGTGCGCTCTGTTTTCTATGCCATCTCTCGCCGGTGTGGTGACCGGGGTAGTAGACAAGACGCCGGGGTGTCTCAAGCAGGTCGACTGGCGGAAAGACGCGTTTCGGAACGCCGATGAATCAAAAGTCGTTTACATCACATCCCAGCGCTTCGACGAGTTTGCGAAATGCGCCTCCGAGGGGGTCGACTTCAGTGCCGCCGTCAGGATGCGAGGTCCTAACGAGTCAAAGGATGATGCCTACGAATCGGCGCTTGCCAAGATTGACGCGCTGAGGGCGAAGTATCCATCACTTAAACGGCCGGTGGGTTTATACCTTCGCATGGCTTCCCACGACCTGGTCATCGGAGAGGGCACCGAGCAGGAGCCGACGTCATTCAAACGGGCGAACTTTTTTGATGGCACCGTCCTCATGACGCCCATTTCAAAAATCACCCACCGTGACATCGTGTACGTAAGATCTCCTGAATATCCCGGGGTCTGCGACGATCTGAAGAGCAATCTGGTTGCGTACGAATGGTGTACCGGCGCGCGCGGTCCATCCTCGCAGGATCAACGTCTTTATGAATGCAAGGACGAGCAGTGCGATAGCGGACTGCCGCCTGATACTTTAGACGCCGGGCCCAAGTCACGATGACCGGGAGCGAGCCTGAGGAATAAGGCCCGCCTGCTCCTACCGAACGGGGTGCGGTGCCGATCGGAGGAGGTCGATGCCATAATCGGGCGTACGGGCCAAAACAGGGGTTTCTCATGAGCGATTTTGACGCGCCGTCGCGCGAATACACGCGTCCGCCGATGACGCGCGGTGTCGATCCGCAGCGCATGAACTGGCTTTGGCAGTTGATCCTGCAGGCGACCGACCTGGATCCGAACGAGGTCCGTGCGGCACTGGTGGCTTCCGGTGTGGCAGTTACCGGGAAGCGCCTGCATAGCTGGGAAGTGAACGATCAGGACGACGCGTACTTTCCGCTGTCGATCGCGGAGCTGGAGCGGAACCTGCGCTCGGTGGTTGCGATGAAGAAGCAGAAGGCCGAGGCGATTGATGCGGCGGCGGAGGCGGCTTCGGTTGGGGTTGTGGTCGACGATGATGCGGCGAAAAGCGAGCCTCAGGAATGAGGGTCGCGGAATAAGGGCCGCTTTGTGTGTGCCTGCTCTCTGTGGGATCCGGCTCTATGTGTGTGCCGGCTCTCTGTGGGATCCGGCTCTATGTGGGAGCCGCTTCAGCGGCGATGACCCGATTGCCGAAACCTGGCCCGCTGCTGCGGGATCGCCGGCAATAGCCGGCTCCCACACTGTTGTTGCAAGCACCCATCGCCGATGAATCGGCTCCTACCGAGCACAGGCCCGGCAGGGCCTGAAGAGAAACGTTCGCGTTAGCGAACCTTCCTTTTCATCGGGCGAGGTTACGAATAACGCTCGGACAAGAACCGATAAAATGCACGCAGCCCCTGCGCTTCACCACCGCGCGGATGGGCCGGGCGGTCGGTGTCGTTCCACGAGTAGGTATCCAGGTGCATCCAGTTCTGGGTCTCGGGAATGAAGCGCTCGAGGTAGAGCGCGGCGGTGACGGCGCCGGCGTGACGTGAGGGGCCGGCGTTGGCGAAGTCCGCCACGTACGACTCCAGCATGCGACGGTACGGACGCCACAGCGGCAAGCGCCAGAGCGGATCGCCGACGAGTTCCGCTGAGCCGATGACGTGGTCGGCGAGCTGGTCGCGGTTGGTGAACAGCGCGGGCAGCTCGGGACCGAGTGCCACACGCGCGGCGCCGGTCAGCGTCGCGAAATCGATGATCAGATCCGGGGCCTGCTCCACCGCGTAGGCGATGGCGTCGCAGAGAACGAGGCGACCTTCGGCATCGGTGTTGTCCACTTCCACCGTGTGTCCGGCGCGCGTCTTGATGACATCGCCCGGGCGCATGGCATTCCCGGCGATCGCATTCTCGACCGCAGGAACTAGGAGGGTGAGGCGTACCGGCAGGCGCGCCTGCATCACCAGGCCGGCGAGCGCGATAGCGTGTGCCGCGCCGCCCATGTCCTTCTTCATCCAGCGCATGCCATCGGACGGCTTGATGTCCAGGCCGCCGGTGTCGAAACAGACGCCCTTGCCGATGATGACCAGCTTCGGGTTGGAGTTCTTGCCCCAGGTCAGTTCGATCATGCGCGGCGCACGATGGCTTGCGCGGCCTACGGCATGAATGGTCGGGAAGTTCGCAGCGAGTAGTTCATCGCCTACCCATTCCTGCACCTTCGCCTTGTGTTCCTCGGCGTGCGCGCGGATGGCGGCGGCGAGATGTTCCGGGCCCATATCTTCGGTGGGCGTATTGACCAGGTCGCGCACCTGCGTCGTGGCGTCGATCACCGGCTGCACGGAGCGCAGCGTCGCGGCGTCCACGACCAGCTGTGCCGGCGGACGCGCACGCGCGCGGTAACGATCGAAACGGTAGGCACCGAGTGCCCAGCCGAGTGCCAGCAGGTCGCGGTCTTCGATGACGCTCTCAGCGGCGAGCTCGTACAGACCTTCGGGCAGGCGCGAGGGCAGGGAGCCGAGCGCCGCGATGGGATCCGCGCGGTCGACGCCGACAAGAATGCGGGCGATGGCGCCACTGGCATCGGGGAGCACGAGGATGGCGCCCGGTGTCGGACGAAAGGCCGTCGAGATCAACCACTGCCGATGCACCGCATCGAGCCGACCCTCGGCCGCCGGCATGCCTGCCATATCGACGGTCTCGATGGGGATGACGATACGTTTCCCGGACTTGCGTTCGATCAGCGGCGACATCAGGCCTCCCGTGCCTCGCGGTCATTGGCAACCGCGTCAATGGATTGTTGCAATCGGTGAACCGCTATTCTAGCTGTCCGTAACCGCCGACGCTTCTACCCAATCGGCTAAATGGGTCATATCCGGAAATTCCATGTCGGGCGCCGGTCCATGCGACCACACCTCACCCGTGCGATTGAGCCAAACGGTGCGCAAGCCTGCCTCGCGCGCGCCGACGACATCCAGCAAGGGATCGTCGCCGACATGCAGGATCTCGCCGGGCTCGATACCCAGGGCTTCCGCGGCGGCCAGGAAAATACGAGCGTCCGGCTTGGCCACGCCCAGTCCACCGGCGCTGATGCGCGTGTGGAAGAGGTGGTGCAGGCCGATGATCTCCAGGTCCGCGTTGCCGTTGGAGATGCTGACGATGGGCACGCGGTGCGCAATGCGCTCCAGCGCCGGCAGGCTGTCGGGGTAGAGCTCCACGTTATTGCGGGCGGCGAAGTACAGCCGCCACAGTTCATCCACCGGGGCATCGTCGATGCCGCAGTGCGCGAAGGCGGCGCGGATGGTCATCCGGCGCTGTTCGCTGAAGTCGTGGGAAAGATGGGTGTTGTCGCGGGCGATCTGCTCGCGAAGCTCACGCATGGCCTCGATAGGCCATGCGCTTGCGACATCGGGATGGTGTTGCCTGAGCCAGCGGTCGACGACGTGCTCGGCCTCGATAAGGGCCGGCAGAACCGGCCACAGGGTATCGTCGAGGTCGAGGGAGACGGCGCGGACGGCCATAGGGCTCAGCGTGCGCTCACCTTGAGCACCTGGCCTGCATGGACATTGTTGTCCTTCAGGCCGTTCATGGCGCGCAGCTGGTTCACGTCCACCGCGTTCTTCTTGGCGATGGAATAGAGCGTGTCGCCGGCGGAGACCTTATAGGTGCGCGAAGCGACCATGGCGGCCGGCTTCTTCGCTTCCTTGACGGCCGCGACCTTGGCTTCCGGCTTCGCAGCGGCCGGCTTGGCCTCGCTCAGCTTCGGCAGGACGACCTTGTTCGACTTCTCGGAGCTGTCGATCGGCGGCTTGGCGGCGATCTTGCCCTTCACCGTGACGGCATCGGCCAGGACCTTGGCGAACTTGCCGCCGACCTTGGCGTTGTCGGAGACCGAGAAGGCTTCCGAATGGACGCCGGAGAAGCCGACATGCGCCGAGGTGCTGACGCTGGCGACGACCGCGGCGAACTGCGACGGCTCAGCCGTGGTGGCAACGGAGCCCTTGGCTTCTTTAGCCGCCTTGGCGCCCTTGCCCTTGGTCTCTGCCTTGGCGACAGCGACTTCCCTCGCGGCTTCCGCCGGAGCGGCAGCGGCGACGGTCGGCGCGGTGGTCATCGCCTGGCCTACGTTGGCACGGGTGCCGACGGTGGAAGCGATCGTCGCGCGGCGAGCGGCATCGCCCGAGGCGAGCGAGGCGCCATCGGCGTACGGCACGAGGCTGTGCGAACGAAGCAGGGCGCTACCCGTGCTCGAGGTGACGAAAGCAAGGAATTCCTTGATCTCGGCAGCCTTCGGGTTGGTGTCGTTGGTGACCAGGTAGATCTCGCTGTAGAGCACGTAGGCGCCGCTGGCGACCGTCGATGCCGACGGCGTGACGCCGTCGATCTGCAGGATCTTCACCTTCTTGTTCGAGGCCACGCCCGCGAGGGTGGTAGCGCCCAGGCCCTGCTTGTCGAGGGTCACGCCCTCTTCGAGCTTGGCCACGTTGACGTACAGGCGCGGTGCGGCGACGGGCTGGTTGCCGCGTCCGAACAGCAGGCGACGCATGCTGTATTCCACACCGTCGGCCGGGCTGGCCACGGCGTAGAGGTTGATCGGGGCATCGGCACCGCCGAGCTCCTTCCAGTTCGTGATGTGCCCCATGTAGATCTCATGGAGCTGCTTGAGCGTGATGTTGCTCACCGGGTTGGACGGGTAGGTGACCATCACCAGGGCGTCCCACGCGACAGGCGTGAAGGTGAGCGACTGCTCGGCAGCGCCGACACCCGGACGCGCGGAGCCGGCGATATCCGCCGTGCCCTTGACGACAGCGTCGATACCGGAGGCCGTATTGAAGGGCTGCAGTTCGAACTTGCCCTTGCCGGATTTCTCCCAGGCCTTGGCGACGTCGATGACCACGCCGCGCGCGGTGGTGATATCGCCACGCCAGATGAGAGCCGTATCGGCAGCGAAAAGGGTTGCAGAGGCGCTAAGGCCGATCAGCGTGGCGGTAAACAGTCGCGCAAGACGGAGAGACATGGACGGCAAGAACCTCGGGACGGAAGCGGGGTTGGGCATTGGGGCGCAATTGTGGGCTATTGAGGCCGTCGGCGCACCCTTTGACGTCAATCGGCATCCTGCCGGGGGGAAACGGAACGTAGGCTGTCGGGGATTTGTGGGGAGAGCATCGCCGATGAATCGGCTCCTACCGAGCAAGGGGCTCTTGCTCGGTAGGAGCCGATTCATCGGCGAAAGGCGCTACAAAACCGCGTAATACACATCCCCATCACGAACCACCGTCAACAACAACTGCCCCCCACCCAACCCGCGGCCCAAGGGCAACGCCTTCACCGACGCCACCTTCCGCTGCTGAATCCCCACAACAATATCCCCATCCTTCAACCCCGCCCCCGCCGCGGCCGACCCACGCTTCACCCCACTCAACACCACACCAAACGCCCCCGCCGCCTTCTGCTCCGCCGTGAGATCGCTCAGCGTCACCCCGGCCAACCGCGGATCCACCTTCCCGCCATCCAACGACGCAATCGCCACGGCGGCGATCGTCGCCACCACATCGCGAGACGCTCCCTCGCGCTGCACCGCCAGCTTCACCTTCGCGCCCAGCGGCAGCAGCCCCTCCGTATTGCGCACATCCTGCGCCGAGCGCACCGGTTTCCCATCGATCGCGGTGAGCACATCACCCGTCTGTAGACCCGCGCCCTCCGCCGGCGAGCCCTCATTGATCCGCGTGACCACCGCCCCGTTCGCGTCCTTCAATCGAAGCGCCTGGGCGATGCGCGGCGTGATGTCCTGCACCTCCACGCCGAGGTTCCCGCGTCGCACCTTGCCGTAAGACAGCAGCTGCTTCATCACGCCCGTCGCCAGATCCGTCGGAATGGCGAAGCCGATACCGACATTGCCGCCGGACGGCGTGAAGATCATCGAATTGATGCCGACCAGCTCGCCGCGCAGGTTCACCAGGGCGCCGCCGGAGTTGCCGGGATTGATCGAGGCATCGGTCTGGATGAAGTTCTGGAAGCCCTTGCCGAGCCCCGACCGACCCAGCGCCGAGACCATCCCCGACGTCGCCGTCTGCCCGAGACCGAAGGGATCGCCCACGGCCACCACGAAGTCACCGACACGCAACGCGGACGAGTCCGCGATCGGCAGCGCCTGCAAGCGCTCCGCCGGAATCTGCAGCACCGCCACGTCCGTCTCCGGGTCGCTACCGAGCAGTTTCGCCTTGAAGTCGCGACCATCCTGCAGCGTCACCGTGATATCGTCCGCGCCCCCGACGACATGGTGGTTGGTCAGCACATAGCCTTTATCGGCATCGATGACCACGCCCGAGCCCAGGCTCTGCTCCACGCGTTCGCGCGGGACGCCCTGGTTGCCGAACAGCTGGCGGAAGGTCGGATCGTCGAAATACGGATTGCGCGTACGCACGCGGGTCTTCGTCGAGATGTTCACCACGGCTGGCGTCACCTTGGCCAGCATCGGTGCCAGTGAAGGCATCGGCTCACCGTTGATGGACGGTGGCAGGCCGGCAAAGGCGGGCGAGGCCAGGGCAAAACCCAGGGTCGCGAGGACGGAAAAAATCGTGGTTCGCCGATAAGCGCTGGCGGTCATGCAAGAACTCCTTTTTGGTGAATTTCAAACCCTGAGACAACGATCACCGACACTTTACTTCGACCCCTTCCGGGTTTAAGGTTCACTCCGGTCGTAACCACAACATCTTGTGTTCCCAGGCTGACTTGTTACCTAGCACTGGTGCTGCGGTTACTCAGGTTCAGGCTTCAAACCATCGTCGGCAAAGGCTTTTCGGGGGTCGACGAGGGAGCAAGGATGGTCGGCAGAGGCTCCGGGGGGAGAGCTGTCGAGGTGGTTGCGTTACCGCATACCAATAAAAGGCCTACAAAGGCCGAGACTCGAGGACGACACATACATGAGCACTGCACGTGCGCAAGCCATGGGGCTTGAGACCGCGGCCATTCCGCTTCAGCCCGCCTCGTACGACATCTGGGACAAGAAGTACCGTCTGAAGGCGAAGTCGGGTAACCCCGTCGACGAGTCGGTGGACGGCACCTACCAGCGCGTCGCCCGCGCACTGTCCGATGTCGAAGGCACCGACGAGCTGCGCGCACACTGGTTCGAGCGTTTCCTCTGGGCCCTGCGCCGCGGTGCCATTCCCGCTGGCCGCATCACGTCCAATGCTGGCGCGCTCGAGCACAAGCCGGCCACCTCCACGATCAACTGCACGGTCTCGGGCACCATCCACGACTCGATGGACGACATCCTCGAGAAGGTGCACGAAGCCGGTCTGACGCTGAAGGCCGGTTGCGGCATCGGCTACGAGTTCTCGACGCTGCGCCCGCGCGGCGCCTACGTCTCCGGCGCCGGCGCCCACACGTCGGGCCCGCTGTCGTTCATGGATATCTACGACAAGATGTGTTTCACCGTCTCCTCCGCCGGCGGTCGCCGCGGTGCGCAGATGGGTACCTTCGACATCGCGCATCCGGACGCCAAGGAATTCATCCGCGCCAAGCGCGAAGACGGTCGCCTGCGCCAGTTCAACCTGTCGCTGCTGATCACCGACGGCTTCATGGAAGCAGTCGAGAACGACCAGGACTGGCCGACGGTCTTCCCGGTGCACGTCAAAGAGCAGCACGAGATCGACCTCAACGACGCCGCCAAGGTCCTCTGGCGCGAGTGGCCGACCAAGCAGAATTACGTCACGCGCGAAGACGGCCTGGTCGCCTGCAAGATCTACGGCCACATCCGTGCGCGGCACCTGTGGGACATGATCATGGTCTCGACGTATGACTACGCCGAGCCGGGTTTCATCCTCATCGACCGCGTCAACGAGATGAACAACAACTGGTGGTGCGAGCACATCCGCGCGACCAACCCCTGCGGCGAGCAGCCGCTGCCGCCGTACGGCTCGTGCCTGCTGGGCTCGATCAACCTCACCGTGTTCGTCCGCGATCCGTTCGGCCCCAAGGCCCGGTTCGACTGGGAGGAATACCGCGAGGTGGTCCGCGTGTTCACCCGCATGCTCGACAACGTGGTCGAGATCAACGGCCTGCCGCTCGCCCAGCAGCGCGAAGAGATCATCTCCAAGCGTCGCCACGGCATGGGTTTCCTGGGCCTCGGCTCCACGGTCACCATGTTGAAGATGCGCTACGGCAACGCCGATGCGGTCGCCTTCACCGAGGAAGTCTCGCGTGAGATGGCGGTCGCCGGCTGGGAAGTGGCCCTGGAGCTCGCCAAGGAAAAGGGCCCGGCGCCGGTCCTCAGCCGCGAGTACGACGTCACCGCCGAGATGCTGCGCAAGCGCCCGGAGATGGTCACCGACGGCTGGAAGGTCGGCCAGGCTATCCGTGGCAGCGTGCTGCACGCGAAGTATTCTCGCTACATGCAGCGCGTGGCCGACGTGGCCCCGGAGCTGATCGAAGCCCTGGCCGAGACCGGCGCGCGCTTCACCCACCACTCGTCCATCGCGCCCACCGGCACGATTTCGCTCAGCCTGGCCAACAATGCCTCCAACGGCATCGAGCCCAGCTTTGCGCACCACTATTCCCGCAATGTGATCCGCGAAGGGAAGAAGTCGAAAGAGAAGGTCGAGGTCTTCAGCTACGAGCTGCTGGCCTACCGCGCCCTCATCAATTCCGAGGCGCTGCCGTTCTCCGACGACCCGAAGACCCGCCTGCCGGATTACTTCGTCTCCGCCGACGACATCAGCCCGAAAGAACACGTAGACATCCAGGCGGCCTCGCAGAAGTGGATCGATTCTTCCATTTCCAAGACCGCGAACGTCCCGACGGATTATCCGTATGAGGACTTCAAGGACATCTATATGTACGCCCATAAGCAGGGTCTGAAGGGCTGCACAACCTTCCGTTTTAACCCCGCCGCGTTCCAGGGCGTGCTCGTAAAAGAAACCGACCTGGAGAACACCCTCTATCGCTTCGAATTGGAAGACGGTAGCGTTGTCGAACTGAAGGGTAATGAAGAGGTCGAATACGACGGTGAAATGCACACCGCCGCGAACCTCTTTGATGCTTTGAAGGAAGGCTATTACGGTAAGTTCTGACCCCGCGGAGAGGGAAAAACATGTCCAACGAAAACCAGGTTGTCGAGGGTGAGCTGCCCGATATCGACACCAATGACACCGTCGAGACGCCCGAAGCGGAGACGAATGTCGCCGCTGAAGTGACGCCGTCGCCGGTGGTTGCGAAGAAAGTCGTCAAGAAGAAGCCGGTCGCGATCAAGACGATCGACCCGACGCCCGAGCCGGCTGCTGCCGCTTCGAGCGACCACGATCTTGGCGAACCCGACTTCGTGTCGGAGCCGGCTTCCGAGTCGGTTGTGTCGGAGCCGTACTCGGCCCCGGTCGTCAAGAAGGCTCGCAAGGCGCCGGTGAAGAAGGCTGCCGTTGTCGAGGTTGCCCCGGTGGAGACGCCGGCTCCGGCCAAGAAGGCTGCGAAGAAGGCAACTCGCAAGGCGGCTCCGAAGGCGGCTCCGAAGGCGGCACCTGCTGAAGCTGCGCCGAAGAAGGCTGCCGCTAAGAAGGCTGCGCCGAAGAAGGCTGCTGCTGCCAAGAAGGCTCCGGCCAAGAAGGCGGCGGCAAAGGCTGCTCCGAAGAAGGCGGCTGGTAAGAAGGCTGCTGCCAAGAAGGCTGCGCCGACCAAGGTTGCTGCCAAGAAGGCTACGGCTAAGAAGGCCGTCAAGAAGGCTGCGGTGAAGAAGGTGGCTGCGAAGAAGGCAGTCGCCAAGAAGGCACCGGCCAAGAAGACTGCCGTGAAGAAGGCTGCGGTCAAGAAGGTTGTTGCTAAGAAGGTTGCCGCCAAGAAGGCCACGAAGAAAGTCGCGGTCAAGAAGGCAGCTTCCAAGAAGGTCGCTTCCAGGAAGGCTGTGACTAAGGCCGTCAAGAAGGCGCCGGCTCGTAAGGTTGCCTCGAAGAAGGTCGCCAAGAAGGGTTCGACCCGTAAGGCAGCAGCAGTCAAGAAGGTTGTCCGCAAGGCAGCCGGTCGCGTCGTGAAGAAGGCAGCCGCCGTCCGCAAGACGGTCAAGAAGGCTGCCGGTCGCGTTGCGAAGAAGGTCTCGACGGCTCGCAAGGCCGTCAAGAAGGGCGTAGCCAAGGTAGCTCGCAAGAGCGCCGGCCGCGTCGCAGCTGTAAAGAAGACGGTCCGCAAGGCCGCCAGCAAGAAGATCGCCCCCAAGGCGGTCAAGAGGTCCACTGCCAGCAAGACCGGTCGTACGGCGGCACGCAAGAGCGCCGTTCGTGGCCGTCGTAAGTAAGTAGCACCTATTCCGCCCGGCGCCAGGCGCCGGGCGGAATACCTATAAGAGAAGAGTCATGGCGATCAAGATCGAAAAGAAGATCAAGGGCTATAACGTCGTTAAGCCCGAAGACAAGGCCGCTCCGGCCCCCGCGCCCGTGCCGGTGAAAGAAGCCGCGCCCGTGGCTGAAGTCATCCAGATGCACGAAAGCCTGGAACGACCGGAGACCCTCGTCGGCAGCACGTACAAGATCAAGTCGCCGCTCTTCGAGCACGCGCTGTACGTGACGGTCAACGATATCGTCCTGAACGCCGGCACCAAACACGAAATGCGCCGCCCCTTCGAGCTGTTCATCAACTCGAAGAACATGGACCACTTCCAGTGGATCGTGGCGCTCACCCGAATTTTGTCCGCCGTCTTCCGCAAGGGTGGCGACGTGACGTTTATTGTTGAAGAACTCAAGGCGGTCTTCGACCCGCGCGGCGGCTACTTCAAGGCTGGCGGCGTTTATATGCCGAGCATCGTTGCCGAGATCGGCGCGGTGGTTGAGCAGCATATGAAGTCGATCGGCCTGATTCACGACCCGGAAATGAGCGACGCGACTCGCGCGCTGATTGCCGAGAAGCGTGCTGCTTACGAAAAGGCCGCCAAGCCTGCCGTTCCCGCAGCTGTTCCTGTAGGAGCCGGCTCCGCCGGCGATGCTCCTGCTTCCCAGGCCGCCGCAGAAGCCGCCCACATGAACGCCTCAGGCTTCCCCGCTGGCGCCACGCTCTGCGCTAAGTGCAATACCCAGGCGTTGGTGCTGATGGATGGGTGCCAGACTTGTTTGAATTGTGGGTATTCGAAGTGCGGGTAAAGCCTCGTCGTTGCCAGGTGACCGCTGATCGTTGATAAATTGCCCTGAATCTTGGTCTTTAGGCCTCGCCCCCAGTAGCCCTGTTTTTTCAGGGCTTTTTCGTTCTCAGGATTTTTGTTGTGGTGCAAGTCTCTCGCTCAACACGCCATACGCCTTAAGCATCAATTGGTTTACCGTTCCAGTGTCCTGCTTTGTCATAGCGCTGAGCCTTCTCGCTCAGGCCGGTTGGGCTGTCGTCGAGCGGCCGTTAAGCGCGAGCTATCAAGCTGCAGCTAAGCCCGCGCTTACGCCCCTGACTCCAAGTATGCTGCGGCTTCGCAGTACCTCGGGGGCCGGTTCAAACCTAACTGACAGCAAGGCGGTGTTTCGACAGCGGGCCTGCGCCCCGGAGAACGCTGAGTGGCTGGCGCGCTTCCACAAAGGCGGCGCCCGCCGGTAGTGCCGCCGAGTTAGGCGGTAGTACTTTCTTATGGAGAAGGGGGGCGAAGTGCCAAACATCAAAGTGAAGAGTATCGAATTCGGTGATATTGGATTCCGTAAGCTGAAGGACTTCAGTGTCGACATCGCGAGCAGGATTACTTTGGTGTCTGGGCATAACGGCATCGGTAAATCCACCATCTTGGGGCTTCTGGCAAATAGCTCAGGACTGACACAGCTCACTAAGGCCCCGAAATCGTATTTCGGCAAGACCTTCCAAGCGAATCTGTCTGAAATCATCTTCATCGACTACGAAGGCGAATTCCTGAGCGCGCAGGAAGCAGACGCCCTACCGCGGCCCATCATCACCTACGAAATTAACGGACAGGAAAGTTTCCAAAAGCGATGCGCGCTGACCGACCGCAGCACAGAAGGACGTGCCCGCATCGTGCCCCGTAATTTCTATCCGTCCAGTAAGAAGTTTGTGTCAGCTGACGACACCATCACTATTGGTGATGCTTCCAAAGTACCGCTTCCTACGCTTTACCTGGGCATGACCCGAGTGTTTCCCTTGGGCGAAGCAGAAGAAGGGTCAGGTTACAGTGAGGTGTTGAAGACGATGCCCGACGCGGATAGGCAGCTCATTGCTGACTTCATGAACGCAGTCATCGTTGGCACGGACGCGAAGCAGGCGTCGGTCACCTCGAATCGCATCAAAGGGACAAGTAAGTTCTCTAGCCATCCCCAATACGGCTACGACGCTAGGTGCGTCTCGCTCGGGCAGGACAGCCTAGGTAGCATCGCAGCGGCTATCGCATCCTTTCAAATGCTGAAAAGGGACTGGGTGGACTACCCTGGTGGCCTCTTGGTCATCGACGAACTGGATTCAGGATTTCATCCCCATGCGATTAAGCGGCTCGTTGAGCAGCTGGCGAAAGCGGCCGAAGATCTCAATTTGCAGATTGTGGCCACCACACACTCCACCAAGCTCATCGAAGCCATTTACCCTCGGGCTAACAGTCGGTCCGCGAAGAATGTTGTCGCGTATCTTATGGATACCCGTGCGCCTCGTTTGATGAGCTCCGGAACGCTCCAAAGCATCCTAGATGACATGGATCTGATTCCGCCAGGTCTTGAGACAGTATCAAAGCGACCGGTGCTCAGGACCTATCTGGAAGACAAAGAAGCGGAAACCATCTTCAATTTGCTCATTCCGGCGGCGCGCAAGCGCGCGCTAGGCGCAGCGTACGATGTGGCCATCAAGCCCATCGCTATGGGCGTGGGATGCGATAGCTTGGCAAACCTGACCTCGATTGACTCGCACTTTAAGCTCGCTTTGTTCGCACTAGATGCTGATGCCAATATCCGGGCAAAGCACCTTAAATACCAAAACATCGTGAAGCTGCCGGGCGCTGCGAAAGCCTCCCCGGAGCGTACTCTTTTTGCGTTCATTCAAGACTTGATCAGCAACCGAGACGCGCATCCCGAAACGTGGCGCATCTTGACCGAGAAGAACATAACGACCGACCAGATCAATGCCCACCTTTTAGACTGGAAGGACGATCTGTCGAAGAGATCCCATGCAAAGAAGTGGTGGAAAGATCGGGCTAACGTCATTAAGTCTTGGAAGCTGTTCGAGGCTTGGATGGCTGAAAACCAAGCAATGGTCGAGCAGTTCCATAAGGATTTCGAGGCCGCGGTGAAAGTGGTCGCCAAGCGGTTGCGGACGCTCGCCAAAATGCCTGTTAACCCCTAGAGTCGGGTCCATGTATTCGAACAAACTCTTTACTCCGCTGCGATACCCCGGTGGTAAGGGCCGCTTTGCACCCTACATCGCCGACATCATGCGAGCCAACGGGTTGGAAGGCGGTCACTACTTTGAGCCCTACGCGGGAGGTGCCGGCGTAGCGCTTGAACTGCTGTACGACGGCGTGGTGACCGACATCCATATCAACGATGCTGACCCAGCTCTACACGATTTCTGGATGGTTGCGACGCGCCAGACCGATGCCCTGATTCGTCTCGTGCAGGACGAGCCGGTCACGATGGACGCGTGGCACCATTGGCGCTCGGTTCTCTTCGGGGAGACCAAAGCGAGCCTTCTCCACCGTGGCTTCGCCACCTTGTTTATGAATCGCACCAACCGGTCTGGAATTCTTAAAGCCGGGGTGATTGGGGGGAAGGCGCAGTCCGGAATCTACCGATTGGACGCGCGATACAAGCGCGATGTTCTGGTCGGTCGCCTAGAACTCCTGAAGCAGCATTCGACGGCAATCAACGTCTACGGCGAGGACGCGCTCGCACTGCTGGCGCGGTGCAAGGACTTTCTTCCATCGCGCTCGCTCATCTATTTAGACCCTCCGTACTACCTCAAGGGGCAGGGGCTCTACCGTAATTTCTACGAGCACGATGATCATTTGGCCATTTCTCGCTTGCTGCAACGCTCGAAGTTTCCGAGGCGCTGGGTGGTTTCCTATGACGACGCGCCAGAGATTCGAGCAATGTATTCAGGGGTCCAGGGAATGGGGTACGGCCTTAGATATACGGCCCGTCGTCGATACATCGGGTCTGAGGTGATGTTCTTCAGCCCCAAGCTGACAGATATTCCTGACGAGCTGCCCGTGGCGGCTTAGGCGGCGCCATCGATAGAGGGTTCGCTTGCTTCGAGGTCGTGCGGCCTCCTTGGTCATCTGACCCCGAGCGTCTACGCACAACAAGGACGGGAAGCAACGTGAGAAGCGGCTCGACTCTAGTTTTAAAGTGTCTGAAAGAAGGTCCGACGTCACTTCCGACTAACGCATCGAGGGGCGACGCGGCACTTCTCGCGTAGCTCGAAGGTGCCGAACAGGCTTCAGCGAAGGACTCTGCTCTCGGAGCCGGCTAACTCGCTAACTGCCGCTACGGCGAGCTCACAAGCGTTGGGGCAGCTTGCCTCGATCCTATCGAGAATATATCCGCATGTCGGCTCGATCCATCTAGCCATTCTACAATTCCATTACGAAGCGCTTCCGAATCGCTTTTAAAGGGGCTGGCTTTGAGTGCGCATTCCCAGATGACGAGCGTCCGCCAGCCACCTTCATGCAGCGCATTGAGCGCGGCAAGGTCTCTCTGTCGGTTCCTGATCAGTTTCTCCCGCCAGAATTCAGGTCGCGAACTTGGCCACTTGAACAGGTAACAATCGTGGTTGTGCCAGAAACATCCATGAACGAACACCGCGGTGCGATAGCGTGGAAGGACTAGGTCGGGGTGTCCCGGCAGATCCTTTCGATGGAGTCGAAACCGTAAGCCAGCGGCATGAAGGAGACGGCGAACGGTCAGCTCCGGCTTGGTGTCCTTACCGCGAATTCCGGCCATCATCCGTGAGCGCCTAGCTGAGTCTACAATGTCTGTCACGCGACAACTCCTGGCGAAAGTCCCTCGACTTGATATCCTATGCGTCTCTAGGGGCGCGTACATCTATGTCGAGTAAAATCAGCGTCATTGACCTTTTCGCTGGGCCAGGGGGGTTGAACGAGGGATTCTCTTCGTTTGTCAATGGAAAAGGCCAATCGCCTTTCCAGACAGCCATTTCGATCGAGAAGGAAAGCAGCGCTCATTCGACGCTGCTCCTCCGTGCGTTCTATCGCCAGTTCCCTCATGGCGAGGCCCCCTCTGAATACTACGATTTTATCTCCGGCAGGCTCGGGCCGCGTCCGGAGTCTTCGTTGTACTCACTCGCAAAATTCCGGAAACAAATTGCCCGTGCTCGCGAAGAGGCTCGCTGTCTTACCTTAGGCGAGCACGACGACGAGATCGATGCCGCTCTCCATACTTCAATGGGCTCGAATCGTGAATGTGTCGTCATCGGCGGTCCACCCTGCCAAGCCTATTCGCTTGTCGGCCGATCGAGAAGAATGAGCGACGCCTCATACGTGGCGGAAAACGACGGCAGAAACTTCTTGTACCAACAGTACTTGCGTATTATCACCAAGTGTCGTCCTGTCGCGTTCGTTATGGAGAACGTAAAGGGGATGCTATCTGCGGAGGTCGGGGGGGAGCGCGTCTTTCATCGCATTCTGGAGGACCTGCAGCGCCCTTGGGGGCGCTCTAAGAAGGGCGGACTGGGCTATCGCATTTACTCGCTCGCGGTTCCTTCGGGCGTCGATGCTGGGGTTCTGGACGACCCCGCGGATTACGTGGTTAAGATGGAGCGATTCGGGATTCCCCAAGCGAGACACCGCGTTCTTCTGTTCGGCATCCGCGAGGACGTTGCGCCGCGATGGCGGCCGAACCTGCTGTTGGAGCAAGCCGCTGAGTTAACGGTAAGAGATGTCATTGGCGGCTTGCCGAAATTGCGCAGCGGCGTCTCGCGGACCGATGACAATCGCGATACTTGGCGCGCCGCTATGTCGGGCCTGAAGGCCAACTTGGCTGAGGTGCGAGCTCATGCAGGGGCACGTGTCGTCGAGCAAATTCGAGCAGCGATCGACGAATCGCTTACCGTTCCCGATTCTCGTGGGCAGAATTTTTCGCCGGACTCTGTTCCGGCGCGGATTTTCGGGAGCATGCCTCGATCGCTGCGCCGTTGGTACGCGGACCCATCGGGTAGGGGGTTGCTATGCAATCACGAGTCGCGAAGTCATATGCCCGGTGACTTGCAGAGGTATCTATATTGCTCCGCCTGGGCAAAGGTGGCACAGGGCAATCCTTCATTGCACCCTTTTCCCAAGCCATCTGACTATCCTGAGTCGCTAATCCCAGCCCATAGTAATTTCGCTTCGGGTCACTTTGCGGACAGGTTTCGAGTGCAGGTTGAGAATAGATTCGCGACGACCGTAACGAGTCATATTGCGAAAGACGGCCACTACTTCATTCACTACGACCCGGCACAATGCCGCAGCCTCACCGTGCGCGAGGCTGCTCGCATCCAGACGTTCCCAGATAACTATTTTTTTGTAGGCAATCGAACACAGCAATATGTACAAGTCGGCAACGCTGTGCCACCGCTTCTTGCCGCAAAAGTTGCACAAATAGTGGCTACTCTTCTAAACGTGCATTGAGCCATCTCGAAGCTCTCGTAGCCCAAGATAAGAATCGTAACTAATGATTTCCAAGGGGGAGATCAACATGCAGATCGATCGGTCATTCAAGGTGAACGGCCATGTCACGAGATTGGGTAGATTTTTACCCTTCAGTGCCGCTCATGATCAGATCTACGAGGAGTATCAGACAGAGGACGATGCCCTTGACTTGGATACTGTAGCGATCGATTACGCCAAGAAGGCTCTTTTCTCAGGTGCGACCTGCATCGTTCTCACGGGCGACGCTGGTCACGGAAAGACCCATATGTGTCGGCGTCTTCTGCAAGAGCATCTCGGATACTCAGGTCACGAGGCACGCGCGCTGCTGAATTCTGCCTGTGACGGTGAATCAGCGATCTTGAGTAACGTTCTTGGTTCATCAGAAAGGTTGCGGATTCACAAGGACTTCTCCGAGACGGCACCCGAGATGGCCGCTCGGTACCTTGAAGGCGCGCCAACGCATTACGGTGAGGCGTTGATAGTCTGCGCGAACGAGGGTCGACTTCGGGCGGTTCTGAATCAGCCATCGGCTGGCTCAGTGGCCAGGACGATCCGGGAGCTCTTCAAACAGAGCTTCGTGACGGGCGTGGCGTCAGCCGACGGTAAAATCCACGTAATTAACCTGAACTACCAATCCGTCGCAGCGGTAACTCCGCCTGAAGCGAGTTTGGTCCGTCGGACCCTTGAGAGATGGGTGGGCGACGGTCGCAGATGGGGCCAGTCGGCGTGCGGAAGCTGCCAATCCGAGAGTGTGTGTCCTATACGTCGGAATCGATACCTCTTGGCGGAGGACGCGGAGCTGTCGCCTCGCCGCGTGGGGAAACTGGAAGAACTGTGCGCAACGGTTGAGCGTTTGGGGCACGTCATAACCATCCGAGAGATGCTTATGTTGGTCTCGTACGCAATCACCGGCGGTCTGACGTGCACAGACGTTCACAGTCGGGGAAGCGCCCCAGGCTGGCAAACTGACTATAGTTTCTATAACGCGATATTCGCACGCGTTCCCACAATTCCCCGCGACCGACTTCACAAGGGAATACCGATCCTGACCGCCCTCGAGACTCTGGATCCGGGCGCGGTGGCGAACCGCTCATTAGACGAGCGACTTCTGAACGAAGGGCATTCCTTTAAGGAAGGCGAACTAGACCTGCAGTTTAGCTACCCCGGTAGGGCTTATCCGGTAGATGGCGCTCTTGGGATCGATGAGGTTATCGGAAATCCGCAGAGCCATTCGGACCTGCTACGTGAGTCCGCGCTATGTGGCACTGTAGTTGCAGCTCTCAGGCGACGGTCTTTCTTTGACGACGAGACCACCGCGAGCGAGCTATTAGCGCGCCTCGGTTTCAGGTTTGGTGGTGAGTTCCTTGACTTGGTTGCTGGTCGCCTGTCTGCCCAAGTCACAATTAAACTGAAAAACTTGATTGTCGCGGGCCTTCACGCCGTTCAGGGGCTGCGTCTCTCTCGGACGGAGACGATGCTTCATCTCGTTGATCCGGCGTTCGGGCGTGCGAGTGTTGACGCGGCAATTATTGCAAGGCGCCTGCCGACGAGCGCGTTAACACTCATTCCTTCCGGGGAAGCGTGGATGCGCGAGCACCGAGAGTGGCCGATTGAGAAGTCAGTCGACTGGATCGATCGCTTTATCGTTCTTCGCGTGGAAGATGCATCCGGCGGCATCGCCGATCTTCAATTGGATCTTCTAGCGTTTGAGTGTCTGGCAAGGGCGGCATCAGGCCTTGTCTCGGAAGATTTCTACGCAAGTCAACTTAGAAGAGTGCGGTCCTTCCTGGGAACGTTGGCGGACCGCGGCAAAGCCGGTGAGCCTCAGGTTTCCCTATTCATCAATGGGGCCGTTCAGAACGTGTCGCTTGACATGGGCGTTGTCCAAGTAGGGGGTGTGTCATGAGCTCGGCGCCAGCTGCTCCGGAAGTGACCACTGAGCTATTCGGCGGGACCTTTGTCATTGACGGCTCAGGTTTCTACCCCGGCCTTGAGTTGATAAATCTTGTCGTTACGTCGCTTGATGGGCCGCTGCCGTCAGGTGACATCGTGCAAGTTCGTCGTGTCGCACATGACTTTGCCAGAAGGTTAATTCGTGACGGCGGCCTCACTGAGGCCGTCCGGCGGAACGTCATCCTTGATGAGCACACCGAAGTTGCTGTAGGTAAGCTCTTTCGGTGCTTAGAGCTCCCAACTCCTAACGTCGTGAAAGCAAAGAGTTGGGGGAGAACACATTTCTTTCCCTATTCGCGCTCATTGGTGCATTGGGATGCAAGAGTAAGATATCGAGCGAAAGGCGAAGAAGTGTCTGCCGAGCGGATCTATCTGCGCGGCGGTGGAGCGTACGCGTTCACTGTGCTACGCAAGGACCCGAATGTAGGGCGGCGCCAGGCCATCCAAGACGGCTTCAATCTTCTCTACCCTCTGCACGATGACTCGCCGCTCGATCGCATCGCGGCAGTGCTTCGCGCGCAAGGATACGTGGACAGTGACCCGGTCGAAGACGTCATCGAGCGGAAGTCGGTCGTTGTCGAGAGTAGGTGGACCGAGCTCTACCGAGACGGCGTCGCAAACATACTAAGTTACGTCGGTCTGCCCTCCGTTCAGCGTGTTCGTGCGCTGATGAGCTGGACAGGTATCTGGATTGTGCTCTTGCAGGCATCAGAGAGTTCGCGATACGTCAACGCGTCCTATAAGGGAATTATTCTGGATTGCGCCGGAGAGCATGCGCAGCTGCGACGAGCCGCCCAGCGGTCGCTTAAGGAGTCGCTTTCAGTGATAGGAGAGGCGTCGCTCGCTGCTTCAGTCAAGCTGGGCTCCAAGCTCAATGCCAGTCAGCTTGGCCAAATCAAAGGATTCTTTGCGAGCACGGCTAGCACTTGCGGGCTTCTGAATTCTGCAAAGGGCCGCCGTCACTTTACTCTGAAGCTCGACGCAATTGAGAGCTTGGTGATGGCTTCCGTTTGCGAGGGGGAGGAACGCGAGTTTGAATCTTTTGCGGGTGATTGGTTGTTCGGTCGATGCCAACTGGTGATAGGTAGAAGCGCTGCTGAATCGGCTAGCTTGCTGGACACGTTCGACGCCACAATTTTTGAAGAGAACGAGAGAGCCTTGGCAGAGCGAATCCGCGCCACCGGGATGCTAAGAGTCTATTCGGATGCGACCCGAATGGTCGCGGCAGGAGCTGTGCAATGAGCTATCGGACCATCGCAAGGACGGCCCTTGCAATTGCGGTACATGTTCTCAAAGAGACGGAAGACGCGAGCCACAGATGCTTTCGAGTAAAGAATCTGCTCGCAGAAGAGGTCGGCCACTTCGTGAATCTCTGGCCCGCAGTCTCCAGTCGCCCGAGCATGGAGAATGTTCGTCTAGTTTCGGCGGAATCAGCGGGCGGTGCAATTCCCGACGCCTTCGTTGCAGAGCCTGGTCGATCGATCACTTATTACCGGAACAATAACCCAGGTGGTCTCGTTTACCTTGAGACCAGAGTTCAAAGCGACGAGCAGGGCCTGCAGAATATCTTTACTCTGCGTGACAGCAACTTTCTTGACGGAAGTTTCGACAAGTCGGCTGCAGGAGAGGACTCGGTTCCAGAGCTGATTGTTCAGATGGCATGGGGTGTCACGGGCGGATCAGGATCCGGCGAGAAGGCTCCTCGCCTGTTGGTGTCCTTGATTAAGGAGCTCCTTTCAATACTTCACCCTGAACTGATTCCGATACCAGTTCGACGCTTCGCAACGTTCGCCGAAGCTGTCTCTACACAATGGCGATCCAGCGCCCAAGCTTTTGATGCCGAGGCAGCAACGACTCTGATTGGAAGCAATCTTTGGCTGTTGGGATTGTTCCCAGATATGAACTGGCGCTCGACAGTGTCCGACGCCAGGACGAAGCGTCGACTGACGACGAACTCGCGGTTGGCCGACCTATCTAGCCCATCCGGTGATCTCGATGCCGACATGTTGGTCAAGCGAATTCGAGAGACGAAGTTCAATAACCAGTCGGGACTTCCATTAGCAGAAGCGGAGCAAGTTCGGCTCAGAAGTCTTTGCGCAGATTACGTGCAAGGGCCTTCAACTGAAAAGCTGAGACTCATTGACTTCTTTATCTTTGAGCAGCTCTTTGCGCTAGATAGCGTTGGCCAACCCCTCGGCGATCGCGTCACTAATGAAATTTCATTGGTCGGCGCGAGTCGATCAGCCGAGCTTTTAGCCTTGGATGTGGTCACGGGCCTTAATGCGAAGATTCAGTCCGACGCTGAAAGGCTTATGGTGGCCGAGCCATTGGTCCCTGGAGATGCACGGATCTTTGATCTCCTCACCGCAGCCACAAAACGCTTGGTCGAACGTGTTGCGACCCCTAGAGTTCGGCGGTTCTTCAACCCGTGCATCGAATTGGTGCGTTTCTATAACCAGGCGGCCGTGGCAGGCGAGAGGGTTGCGCGGATCGAAGTACAGCTTTCCGCAGATGTTCGAACGGACTCACCCTCCCTCGGTCTCTTTACGTTTCTTTTTGCGGGTAGCCTCAGGGCGATTCAAGGAAGCATCGAAGGCCTTCCCTCGTCCTGCGAGCTGGTGCTATCCGAGGACCTTGTGCGGCAGCGGCCAATCCCGAGCTTAATCGTCGAACCTGATGCAGATGCGGGTGACGATGAAGAGGAGGCGGCAATAGAGTGGGAGGAGCTGGCGCTTCGATTCACTGCGTTTGGCAGCGGCGGTAGCGTGATAGAAGTGGCCGATCAGGTTCGATGGGCTAGCGATTCGATGGGCCTCCATGCGATGTTCTGGCTGCTTGTTGTCGATGCGCAGTCTCCGTTGAGTTCGACAATGGGAAGCTTGAGGGTGACAGCTGAGGATGATCCCGCTCAGTGGCACCTACGGTACGTGCAGCGCATCGCTAGTTTGGCCTCGCTGAAGAGTAACTCGACGCTCACTCTCGACTCGCTCTGTCTCGAGGTTGTTAGAGACAGAGAGTGGCTTCGTTCAGCGGTAGCCGGCGAGGGTTTGAGTGCCGAAATACTGAACGTATATGGCGACCGTTGGCTGGGTAATCTCGAACGGGCCAGGGAAACCTATGTTCCCAACGGGCGGCATATCCCGGAGATGGACGCTTTCTTGACGACAGACTTTGTTGTCGTCGGTCCCGACGGCCGAAGAGTAATGCTGCCGACCCACCCGATCAGGCTTAGGTGGTTGGCGAGCTATCTGGGGCGATGCGTCGACCTATCGGTTGCCTGTCTTTCGGGTGACCTCAAGTTCTCCGATTCAGACGGCTCAGACTACCTGGCTTGGTTGGAGGATCATTCTCCTCACGAATCGCCGGCCGTCGCTGCGGATGAGCAAGGCACTCTTCTCTATGCCAAGGGAGAGGCCGGTTGGTTCGAAGAGTTCGGGGCGCTGGACGATGACGTAACAGACGTCTCGTCCGATCGGTACGCGTTAGACAGTATTGCGGGACAGGTTACGAAGTATTTAGAGGCCCACCCATATAAGGAGGCTGGTCTCTCGATGCTCGCTGTGCTTCCCTCGTCGGACGACTTCCCTGCGACTTTGCTCGAGCTGACCGCCCGCGGCCGATGGCGTCGTATGAGGGCGTCCATGACAGTCGCAGCGCCTAAAGGTCGTTGGGAGACGATCGCTCGAAAGTTCGAGCAGCTTGACTCCTCGGATAGCATCGGCAAACGCGCTGGCCTATTTCCTCGCTTCGATCTGACCTTCGTTGAGTTCGATCGCGGCGGTGACATCGCGGGTGCCATTGGTGACGCCGAATTTGACCTCTCGATAGTTACGCATATCCTGCAGGATAGTGTGCTTTGTCAGCCGAACACGGAAGCGCCGAGTGCGCGACCGGGCCGGTTCGATCCGCTTCTTGATCGACCAGTTCGCCTCGATAAGCAAGGTGACGGAGGCTCCATTTCGGTTGTCATGCGTCCGCGCGACCCAGATCCACTCTTGGAGGCTTGGTCGACACTTGTCGTCCGTGCGAACAGGACCCGTCCGGTCGCGCCGGATCAACCCGAGAATATAGATTTCGTCGAGCTTCGAGTGAACTTTGAAGACTCTGCGAGGTTGTTCAATGCGCTACATCAAGCTTCGCATTGGGTGATTACTCTGGAGCGCCATATTTCTCGACAGCAGATCGAATCGACAGAGGCCGGTGCGCCAGATGTTCTTAGCATCCAGGACCAGATCGGTAACAATGGATTGAGCACGTTGATAGTGTCGTCGAGCTCGGGTCGTCGCCTTATTGAGTCTCGGATCTCGAGAAAGCTTGGCAGGCTTGTACCCCATGATAGGGAAGCAGATGCTTCGTTAGTCCTGCCGATTCTGGCAGCTCAGATATATGATGAGACGCGTCGCATTGCGCCTCACCTAGCGCTTCGCGCCATGGGGATTTCGCGGGTGACAGAGGAGATCCTCGGACTGTATGTCGCTCGATCCACCGCCGAGAGGCTGTACCCTGCAACGCCTAAGGATGGATTTCGCGTCTGGCTGAGTCTCGATGATCACGCAACTTGGTTCGGAGGCCAAGGGCAAGTGCGCCCTGACATGTGTCGCTTCTGTTTTGAACGGGCAGATGACGGTAGCGTCCTTCTCGACGTCCTTGTCCTGGAGGGAAAGCTTCGTCAACAGTATGACGCACATGGTGTCGAGCAAGTCCTTCGGGGCGTTTCGTTCTTCTCTGGCGTTCTTAGCCATCAATCGACAAAGGATAGAATCGACTCCGAGATGTGGAATGAGCGGATTTTGGCAGCAATGGAATCCACAGCTGTTGAGGCGAGGCAGGCGTTTGGCGTAACGGCAGAAGAGAGGGCGCGAGGAGGGGCAATTCCTGCTGACATCCGAGCTAGTATTCGTGAGGGGCGTTTCGTTCTTAGGTCGCTGACTGGCTTGTACTGCATCACGCTGTGGGACGAGCTGGAGGCCGCTGAGCAGGTTCAGGATGAGCGGGGCATTACGGTCGTCCGGGCAGCAGGCAGAGCGCTATTCGTCGCCACATCACCGAGCAATTTATTTGAGAGTCCCGCGCTCGCAGAACTGCATGCTTTCGAGCCGACGGTTCACCCAGAACTGACTGGCGCAGTATCTATAGCGGTCACTGAACCCAATGACTCGACCTCGGCAGGCCACTTTGCAATGGATGCCACGGACTCGCATGCACCGGGGCCGTTGACATCTGCTTCTCCCGGTCCCGATGGCGTTGCGCGCAAGCGAATGACGAACGAAGAGCTTCTTCGCATTTACGGCGAGGTCTTGGGGTGCTTTGCCGAGCACGACGTCCAGGTCTCAAGAGCCCCCGACGACGACGTACCATTCGTGGAGGGGCCGGCGTCGATACTCTTCCGTGTGAAGCCTGGCCATGGGGTCGACCCGAAGAAGCTCTCGGAAAAGTCCGCCGCGCTCAAGCTGAGCCTTCGTCTTTCCGAAGAGCAGAACGTCGCTTTTGGTATTGATGCCGGCTACGTAACCGTTGACGTGCCAAAGAGTTCAGCGCAGCGATATTTTGTATCCGCCGAGGCGATGTGGAGTCGTTGGACTCGTCCAGTCGGCGTGTTGGAGGCGCCTCTTGGCGAGGATCGCTTCGGAAAGATCATAAGCATATGTTTCAGTTCGTCAAATTCGCCGCATCTTCTCGTTGGTGGCACCACGGGAAGCGGCAAGTCTGAAGCCTTGAATACGATCCTCTTCGGTCTCTGTCACTTCTACGCAGCCTCTGAACTGCGTCTACTCCTGGTAGATCCAAAGGGCACTGAGCTCCTACCGTTTGAAGGCAGTCCGTACCTTCACGGGACGATTGGCTGGGACGATGGGGACGCCCTGTTACTTTTGAAGGAAGCAGTAGAGGAGATGCAGAGGCGATACGCACTTTTCAAAGCACTGGGAACCAGGACGATATCCGACTACAACTCCGTTGCGCCATCCGATGAGCGGTTGCCGTGGTGGGTCATTGTTCTTGACGAGTACGCCGATCTCACCAACGATGCCCAATCGAAGAAGGACATCGAACAGGAGTTGAAGCGTCTGGCACAGAAGGCGCGCGCTTCCGGTATCCATCTGATTATCGCTACGCAAAAACCAAGTGCAGATGTCATCAGTACCAATCTGCGGTCCAACCTGCCTGCTCAACTTGGGTTGCGGGTTAAGAGCGCAACGGAAAGCCGGGTCTTGATCGACGAGGCCGGCGCAGAGGTCTTAAACGGCAAGGGCGATGCACTCCTCAAGGCAGATGGTAAGGTCGTTCGCGTTCAATGTGCCCGGGTGGCGGGCGTCTAGGCATCCGCTCGCTGCAATTGATCGCCGCAGAGAATTGGCTGGACCAGCGCTCCGGCCGTAATGCTCTGGGCGGGCACCCGCGATACGAAGTTGAGTTCCGCCCGATTTTTGTGCGGAAGAGCCGCTTCGGCGCGTCGACCTGGCTTCGTCATAGGAGAACGTCCGTCGCGCTGCGTGCGATTCGTTCTTCTTTATTGACATGCCCGCGATGCAGCGCTCATGAAGACGGTGGCGGGCCGCATAAATCCAGTGCAGCCCACCGATCGAGGAGATCAACTCAGAGCGACCATTCCTCCCGGATGAACTCGATGATCTCGTTGGTCCGGGTCTCCACATTCTTCGCTTTCCAACCTTCTTTGCGAACGACCGCGGCGACATGGCGCGTGGCACGGATGCCGGAATCTTCGTAAGCCTTGATCTTGTCGGCCGGTGACTTATCGCGCAACGACGAATTCACGCCGGGTGGCAACATCGTAAGGTTGCCGAGTTGGTGGATGAAGCTCCGATTTGAGCTCTGAGGAGTTATATGTTCAATGGATTTTGAGGGATCCTGCTGCCAGATCTTCTTCCACTCGCCTACATTGATCTTTTCCCCGTGCTTGCTGGAAAGGTGCTCCTCGTAGCGATACAGGATATATCGGAGCGGCTCCGCCCAGCCGGAGTAGCAGTCACTCCAGTCGGCATTTGCTAAGACCTTGTCGATATGATGGTCACTGCCTGGGATCGCTATGAGGCGATCGCAGATGGCATCGGCGCTCATCGATCCATTCACTATCTCGTGTCCGAGTCGGGTGTACTCGCCAACCTTTTTTCGCTTATCGGATCCACCGAGACCATACACGAGGAACGTGACGTGCTCCCATGCCTTCATCGTGCGAAGTGCGTCACTCGCAGCCAACTTCCGTATATCGATGCAGGTGGCGGCAAATCTGGCCTGCATGACACTAGTAACGGCCTTGATCCGATGATTCTGATCGAGCTTATCGATGGATTCGACGATCGATTCAAGGATGCGGGCGACCTTGATGATCGAAGGAAGATCCTTGCCTGCCGCCCGAATAAGCTCCGCCGCCGCATCTTCTTCGCTAAGTATGCGATTGGGTATGTAACTCAGTTGCAGCGTGCCGGCAAATCTCAGCGCCTGATCTGCCAGGGTCCCGCGAAGGCCGACCGTCCGGTAGATGCGCCGCCATATCTCCCGCATCTCGTCTAGGGCTTCCTCCATTGCGCCGCCCTTGGCGCTTGAGAAAATGAGCGCCATGAGTTGGCTCTTGACCTTGTCAACCTGCTTAACGTCCAAGCCGCGGCTATTCAACACCTCAAATACGCGGTAGACAGAAGCTTCGTCCGTCAGTTCGTGATAGATCATCGATAGCCGATTTCTGAGAATCGAAACCAGGTCAATCAAGGTGGAGGTCTTTTGCCATCTAGTTACGAAACTCTGGCACTCCATGCAGGCGTCGATTAGGTTTCGCTCGGCCTCAGTCGTATGGGCGTTGGCGCCATACGCTCCCGATCGGATGTAATCGGCGAACACATTGGTACTGTCGTGGTTCGTCTGAAGCAGTAACAGCGAATGATCGTCAGTCTTGACGAGAAGGTCCTTGATCTCAGACCGGATCTTGGACTCTACCTTGTCGTCGAGATCCAGTGCCTGCTCGACTGCCTTCAGCAGGACAATCAGCGTGGTGATGCGTTGCTGACCGTCGACAAGGTCGACGGCGGTGTACTCGTCGGCAACAATCTTTCGCCTATCCTTAACGAGCGCAACCACCGTAGCCATGAAGTGATCTTGGTCTGTCTCCTGCACTTCTTCGATGTCTGAAAAGAGTTCGTCGCGTTGCTGTTTCCGCCACGCATACGGCCTCTGGTAGTCAGGAATGCGGAAAAGTCTGCCTTGAAGAAGTTGTGCAAGCGTGTAATGTTTCGGATCCAGCCGCATGATTCTCTTGTCCCTGTATAAGATTAAGCGTTGCTTATTGTCGGTAAGCTACCCGTTGGTCGAGCTGCTTATGCAGACGCTACCGGTGGATTCACCCTTCGAAATGCCCGAAGCGCTGATATTTAAGCCCTAAGTGTCTCCATGGCCTAGGGGGCCGGCCGAGGAACTCATGGAAGCCCAAGACAGGGGGGCGACAGCTTCGGCGCGCACTGGTCGCGAAATGCCCGACACCGGACCGGTGACGACCTCGACGCATTCGACGAAGCATTTTCTCAGCTGACGCGACTGCTCAAAAAGAGCTTTCACAGGCGCTACGGACAGTGCCTTCTTCAGCTCCGTGATGTTCGGCGCCATCTTGTCGCGGAATTCGGTTCCGCCGGATGCGAAAGCGGCGAGATCGAGGCGGGAGACCAGCATGCGCTGGCGTTCAGAAAGCTCGCGGTCACTCTCCAGTGCTTCGTCGTACATGTCGAATACATCGTGGATGCGGTTAACAAGGGACGAGCCCGCGTCGCCGGGCACATTGGCCTTGCGCAGAAAGTCATGCAGTGAGAGACCCATAAACGCGAGTTCTCGCTTCAATGCCGCGCTGTAGGCACTAATACCTGCGACATCGATCCCACGCAGATCGAGAGCAAGCGATACGGCGTCTATGATCTCTTCAATATCTTCTTTTGAACGCTGATCGCTCTTGTTAAGCACCACGTATATGGGGCGTCCGTGCCCTATCTCGCATATAAAGGCCATGTCGGATTCCGGAATCACGCCGTTTACGTCGATTCCGATCATCCAGACCAGCTCATCAGCGCGGTGTGCGAGATTGGAGGCTTGATGACGGTCTCGCGCGCCGCCCTCCGATACGCCGTGGCCGGCGTTGTAGCCTGGTGTGTCGATGAGGCAAAGATGCTCAAAGAGCTCCGGATTCAACTGAGTTCGGACAAACATGAGCGGCATCAGGTCGCTCAGGTCGAAGCCGATCGAGCGAACCAGATCATGTGACAGGGTGGCGTAGAACGACGGATCGAGGTCGATTTTTCCTCCACTGGCCGCGCAGGCTTCGATAGCAGACCGGTCACTTGGTATGACGTAACTAGGAATGACTGTTACCGGTACGATTCCCTCAGCGAGGCGAACATCGGCGTCCTGGATGAAGCTGTTGATGAAACTGGACTTTCCTGCGCTAAAACCGCCGACTATACTCACGATGCGGCGTCGGTGGATGTCGGGAAAGCGGGCGAGCATCTCGAGCTCACCGGCCACCGATTGCAGCATCATGAGCGATTTGGCTTCCGCCGCAAGTGACGACTCTGCGTCGGCAAAGCGAAGGTAGTCGTCCGCGAGCAAGCGGTTGAACTCGCCGACACCCGGATTTGGCTCGGGTTTGGCGTCGTGAAGCTTGCTTATCAGGGTGGACATGGCTGACGTTGACGCAAATCTCTTTGCCAGGTCGTCGTGTACCGCGGCCAGGTGGGCAGTTCGCAGGGTGGACGCCTCTACAAGGTCGCTCAGGGCCTCGACTTCCGTTAGAAGCTCAGCCCCCCTGCGCAGGGAGACCTCCAGGCTGGCCTGCAACTCGTCCCTCCGCGCGCTCAGGGTGGTGACCTGTTCGTCCATTACCAGTACGATCGTTCGAATCTCGCTGGCGAGCCGGCGTCGCTTCCAGACAAACGGCTTCCCGACACGATCGAGTGCGGAGAACAGTTCGCCGGCTACTAATCTCTCTGTCATATCGCCTCAAGCTCCTTCTTCATCAAGGCGAAACGTTCGCGACTGATGGCGAGGCTCTCAATATGTCCGATCAGTGAATCGACTCGCCCCAGTAGGTCGTCGAATACGACATGTGCAAGCGTCTTCGGAAGTGATGCGTGCATGCTCGCTACGAAATCATGAATGTTCGTGGTCGCATCGTCGCGCAGGGCGAGAAATGTCATGCGCACGTCCTCGATAAATGAGTTCGCTGCGCTTCCGACGAGTTTCTGTTCTGATGGCCAGCTGCGATCTACCTTTACCGGCGCAGGGAGATCAACCTTCAGGCTGTTCACTGCCACAGTCACTGCCCGGGAAACCCACGAGATGATCGTCTCAGATGCAAGTTCGTTATCATCGTCATCAGCGCCGCCACTTATCTCATAAGCCCGAATGAGTTGATGCTCTGCGGCTCGGACCAGCGCCGTCTCAATATCGGTGCGAGCGCGGGTCTCATTGCGTTCCGATGTGGTAATAATTCGGTCATTGAGTTGTCGCGCGAATAGTTCCAGGGCCGTTACGGCCTGGTCTCGGAAAACCGTGAGCGTTTCTGTCTTGACCTTTCCGCCGTCCCAGAGAACGTCAGCAAGCCAGTTTCCTACGCCGTCGCCGGTTCGCTCCCCCTTCACCACGTGCTTTGCGTCGGCAGACCGTTCGACCGCCTCGTCGTAAATCGTCACCAGCGCTTTGGTGAGCTCTACTGTCATGGCATCAAGGAAGCTGTGCTTCCATGCAACGAAGGCCCCGTCGATGGCGTGGCCGGCCTTGGTGGCGGCGTTCTCAAGCTTCAGCCGCTGTCCCCTTAGCGCCTTGACATCTGTGGCGTCGAGCTCCGCGCTGCGCTTCTCCACCTCTTGCCTAAGCGCAGACTTGAGGTCTCTCACAGCGATCGACTTTGCTGTCACCAGATCATCCAGCTTACTGGCCATGAGGGCCGCCTTGCGCTTCCGCACCTCGTCGATGGATGCCTTCAGCCGATCGATATTAGAAAGCAAGCGAAGAGTGGCTTTGCTTCTTTCTGGATTGCCCTCGTCAAAGAATTCGGGAAAGTGCTCGCTGAGGTTGCGCCAGACAGTACGATCCGTCGAGTCCCAGCTGTCCGTTTCGTCAAATCTAGTTGCAAGGCCTTGGCATGCACTCGACGTCCAGAGGAGTGTTTCTTCAGCCGCGTTGATAAGCTCATCAAAGGCACCGCGGAACTCGGGATTAGAATCGGTGAGCCGAGTAAGCGTGCCTCTCATGTGACCACGAAGTACGGAGCTAATGCCCTCTAAGGTCGCCTCAGGCGTCGCGCGCTTCTCGCTTCCGAAGAGCTGGTTATCGACTTGGCTTGCGACAACGGCTAGGTGCCTCACCCCTTCCCTGCGGGTGATGAGGCTCATCGCCTCAATATCGCGATGATTCAGGAACTGGCCCGCTGGGCTCACGATGAAGATGACATCGCAATCCTTGAGTAGCTGACGGGTACGTTCCTCGCGGGACTGTACCGGGTCATCCATGCCTGGCGTGTCGACGATACGGATATCCTTTAGCCACTCGATTGGCATATAGATGTCGACAGACTTGGTGAAAGGCATATACCGGCCCTCGGGACCAACAAAGTCCATAAGGCGTGCCGCCAGGTCTTCAGGCGAACTGCCATCGATCGCGCCGGGCCGTTCGGAATCGACGCCATGACGCGCCGCTTCAATGCGCCGCCACTGATCGTGGGACGCCGCCATGGATGGCGCTTCCTCGGTCGCAGTACGCAACGACTGGCGTTCCGCGAGATCACGTAGACGATTCATGTCGGGCGCCGGCTGCGCGTTCTCGCGCGCCCGCGACAACGTAGAGGCGATGATCCCATCGGCAATCAATTTCCGCCTGTCTTGAAAGCGCTTTCCGTCACCGGAGATTCTTTCCAGATCAGCACTGGAAAAGTACTGGACCTCCGCCCGGAACGTTTCGCCGAACGCGAGCGTGGTCAGGGCCGCCGTCATCGGCGTGGCGGCCTTCGGCAGGACTGGTTTGCCGTCGAACAGCAGGGCGTTGAGCAGCGATGATTTACCAGCCTTTACTCGACCGACGATGCCGATTGTCAGGAGGCGCCCCGCATCCTCAGCTCCCGCGATGGTCGCGGCGAGCCGGTCATGCGTATCGACGCCATGCTTGGATGCCTGGACAGAAAAATCCCTTCCGATGACGTCTTGGTAGGTATCGGACCATGCGTGCAGCCTGCGTACTTTTTCGACCAAAGCAACCGACATCATGCGACAGCCTCGCTGTACAGCACTTCGTTGGCCAACCGTTGCACGGCATTGCGTGCGGTCGACAAGGCGGCGATCTGGACTGCTGCGCCTCCCTGGCTGGCGTTGGACATCGCAAGTGCTTCCGACACTGCCCGGCGTTGCTCCTCGATCTCGTTTTCGAAGCGCTGAGTGACCGCCTCGACGAGTGCGGCGACCTCCGTGCTGACTATGGCGGGCAATTCATCGCGAAGCCCGCGGATGTAAGCAGGAATAATGTCATTCGCAATGCGCTGGCCTATGGCATCGCGGGCGCGAGATTCTTTTACCCAATCGATGATAGTGGGCAGGAATATGATAGCCAGCTCGACTAGTGGGGTGACGACATTAGTGGTCACTGCAAGCACCGTCGTCAGCCCCTGGTAAGCAGCCCTCGGAATCGGCTGCCCTTGCTTCCAGTTCATTTCCTCCTTGAGTTTCTTCGTTTCGGCCGCGTTACGGCTCGACATCGCGGTAGACCACGAGTTGAGCGTCTCACCTGCCAGTTTGAGACTGTTCTGCACGGTCACCAAGAGTTCCTGGCCCAGGCCCGCGGGCTCGGCCGCGCCGCTTCCTACGGGCTTGAGCGCTCCAGCAACTGCTGAGGCGATAGTCTGGCTCGCATCTCGTAGTTCGCCTTGCATTACCCGACCGACAACATTCCGCGTGATCTGCGTGATTGCGACGCCGAGGGCGTCAGCGCTGCCCGACATCGCGGCTTGCACGAACTCGCCCTGAGCCTGATCAAGCTCGCGTGTCATTTCGCGCATGCATCTGTCGACCGCCCGATCGACGCGGGCCCCCTGGATCTCCTTGATGATGTCGTCGCGTTTGGCTTCGACTGCCTGAAGGCCTGAGGCCAGCTCGTCTCGACGCCTGCGATTCTGAGTGTCGTCGCGCTGGAAGGCGGCAACGGCGATGTTGATGCGGCCGAGGACTTCCAATGTTTCGTTCTTCAACAAGGGGGTGTAGGCGCTCCGCACAATCTCGTCAGGGTCTAGCATCTCAACGAGAGCACGCATGCCCTTTCCCGCATCTCTTTCCAATAGGTGCAGGTCAACGCGGCCGTCGAACGCGACCTCGGCCTGATCCCGCACGAGCTCGGCGACGGCCTCTACATCCTCTGCCGCTCGAAGATCGGTCTTAGAGAGCACGAAGGTCAACGACCGGCCAAGGCCGTGAATCTCGGACAACTGCCTCGTCATCGAATGTGTAAGGTTACCGTCCTCGACACTGATTACCGCAATAAAATGGGCACCGCGAGGCAGGTAGTAAGCGACGGCTTTGTCGTGGTTGGCGAATGACGATCCAAACCCTGGCATATCCACCAGAACGAGTTCCGGGCGCTCAGCCAGGAAGGCACTATCGATGAAAGCCTGCAGATGCGTGAACTCGGCGGCTCGCGTCTTGATGCTGCTGATATTCGCCAGTTCCATGCGTTCGCTCGTCCCATCACTGCGCCACGCGAGCAGGTGCTCATCGACCGAGTAGCGAAGCTCTGTCGCCAATTCCGTCTCCGGAGTGAGGCCTACCGGTAGAATGGGTCGGTCGAGCAGCGCGTTGAGTAGCGAACTCTTTCCAGCGCTGAATCCTCCGACTACCGGAATAACTACGTCTGTGCGTGCCAGATCGTGACTTATGTCCGAGAACGCGGTCGAATCTATGCTGACTCCATCGAGGATGGCGGAGACATCATCGGCGTAGCGACAGAGTGATTCTTGTGACGGCAACATGGTCTACATTCCTTTGACAGGGCTTGCAGGATCGCTCGGAAACTCAGGCGCCCACATAGTTGAAAACTGTTTTACGGGCTTCTTCTAGTAACTCGTCGCGGAGGGCAACTGGTTCGCGCACCTCAACGCCGCTGCCGAAGGCTTTCAGCCACCAGCGGAGCGTCTGATCCGACTCTACGGTCGCCGTCACCGCCACTCGGCGGATTGCTGGTAGATCAGTGATTGTCTGGTCCGCGGATAGCGGTGTTTCACGCAAGTGCTCCGCGGCCTCAGGCGTGAAGTGAGCGACAAGCCGTATCTCGCCCTGCGACTCGTATTTGGCGGCGACTCTTGCGTAGGTGGAGAAGACGAAACCAACTGGAACGCGGGCAGTGTCATGTGTTGGTCGTGTGTCCGACAGTCGGTGCAGTGCTAGCTGACGGATGTCTGCGTAATCAAAGAGGGTGCATACCAGGTACTGCACAGACCCACGAACCAGTAGCCCTAATGGATGAATTGTGAGATCGCGAACATCAGACGCCCCTTTTGATCGATAACCGGCGATCAGCTGGCGACGGGTGGCGAGCGCCTCATGCACATCTCTTAGTACGCACCGATCAATTGCGGGTGGCAGCAGGGCGAGCGCCGACGGGATGACCGCGGTGCGCCGGTGCCACTCGTTCCATGCGCCCGCTGCGAGCTCCTGGTTTGCCATATCGAAGATCGGCGCGAGTTCGTGCATCAAGCTATCGGGCATCAAAGTGCGAAGGTGGAGCTGCGCGAGCAAAAGCGCGATGCCCTGCGAAACGCTTAGCTTTGGAGTGAACTCGAAGTTTGCATCTCTGGCCCAGTACCAGCCAAAGGGTTTGCTGGATTCGTCCGCGACAAGGGGAAAACGCACAGACAGGGTCTGGAGGTCTCGTTCGACGGTCCGCCGGGTGACTTCAATGCCTTGGCGGCTGAGCGAGCCGCGCAAATCTGATGCGGTGGTTCGCCATGGCGCCCGCGGAATCAAGCGCAACAGGGTCCATTGGCGCCAAATCGTGTCATTCGTTGCAGTGCTCACAACTCCGCCCCCTGCGGCCCTCGATGCTCTCCATGATGCATCGATGTGCGACGCAGTATGTCGCATCGAAACGCAGAATGGGATATGAGGGAACGCTTGCCGCGGCGAGGATGCCGCATGTCATCTATCGCGATTGCGCGAGCCCACCACTTCAACGGAAGACTTTCATGTTCAAAATTATCGGTGCAACAGTTGTTTACGGCTTCGCCATTCTTGGCATATCTACTTATTTGGCGCGCGTCAATTATTCGACGGTCGAGGAGTAGGCGATGTGGGGGAAGGCAAGAAATCTTACCTCCGAATGTCTGGACTGCTCTTGGCGCAAGACGTCGCCGCCTGCAGGTGATGTCCTGATGCAGGGGCTCACCTACTTCAAGCACTGCCCTGCCTGCGGGGGTGAGAATATGATTCGGCGTGAGTCCACAGATATCGAGCAGCTTGTGGAGCGGCTGATGCCGTGGCGCCGCGTTGATTGATACTTGACGTTGGCGAAGCACGTTCGTTACTGACCCAAGGAATCGTCTATGTCGTCACTTCTCACGTTTGCACCTCGTCTCAAGTTAAGCGACCTTTTCACCGTTAAGCCGGACCTCACCGCATGGGACGGACAATACGACGCGGTACCTCGTCCCAGGGAGGGCCGTAGCCTTGTAAGAACGCCCGCGCGAGGACTGGCATCCTTCATTTCGTATGCGCGGGGGTTGGAGCTCGTCCCGGGCAAGCAGCTGCCGCACCGGCACGGTGTGTACGTCATTGGCTTTCTCGATCCGTACCCGGCGGTCTACGTGGGCATAGCTGCCGACGACAAAGCGAAGCCCGAGGGCATCCTTAAGCGGCTACAGAAGCACCGCGTGAAAGTCACGGGATCGCATGTGCACGAAGCGAAGAACCTCGGCGGAATTCTCCATCCGAAGCGCTGGGGTGACTTCGCGGCGAGCCGCCATGCGGACTTCGCCTCGCGCGGAGAGGTCGACTTGCTTGAGGATGTCGTGATCATGACGGGTTCACTCGGCGAGGGTGCCAACGCTAAAGATGTGCTTCAGTCCTTCGAACAGCACCTCAGCCTTCCCCGAAAATTCAAGCAATCCAGCAGTCTGTGTCTGCAACTCGTGCAGGCGGTTTTCGATCACCGGCCAGCTGAGGTATATAGCCTTAATACGCAGCGCTCAAGGAGAGCTCCGCCCGGCGGGGTGAGCGTGTCGTTTGACGGCCAGCCGCCGATCCGCCTAGAAGCTCGTTGACTGACTAGGCTACTGTTTCTGGGTGCTTTGCTCTATCGATCTAAAAGATCGAGAAGCGCGGCTCGATAGGCTGGCCCCGCGATTAGAAAGGTATCCTCGTGATTGCCCCCGGGCACGGCTTCGAACCTCACGCCCGGACGGTTGAGCATGATTGCATTCGCCGCATCGAAGGGTGCGACTTTATCGTCGGTGCCCTGGAAAACGATCATGGGCGGACCCTGCCAACGGCTTACCGCCGGCTCCAGCTCCCCTGCCATCGGTACGAGGGCTCGGATGGGTAACGACTGCCAGGCCCATGTTGCGATGTGCCGACGCATCCAGGCTCGAATAGCAGTCGCCAGGTCCGGAGATACGCCTTCCACCAATACGCCCTTGGGTCGTAACTTCGCAGCTTCCACGACAGCGATGCTTGCGCCCAAGGAGCGGCCGACAAAGAGGCTTTGCGCCATCGTGCAGAGGCCGTCGTCTGCGAGGAATCTCAGCGTACGTTCCACGTCCTCGGAGAGGTGCTTGAGCGAGCCTTGCCCTGGAGCGCCATCCTGGCCGGGATACGAGATCGTATAGAGGGCGACGCCGTCGACTCGGATCAAGGGGAGGAGGTCTCGTTCGTATCTCGCCATTCCGCCGTGCTGGCCGGGGAAGAAGATCGCGCACTTGCCGTCAAGACCATTGCTGTAGCGGCGAAGAGCTACGCCGCGTCCTTGGTTTGTGGTTACGACGTGTCGCCATTGTTCATGGGTCGCCTCCGAGCGCGAGGGACTGAGTACCCACTGATCCAGCATGAAGACAAGTATCAATACAGGGGTCAAGAAGTACGCCACGAGGCAGGCAAAGCCTATCCAGGCGAGACGAAGGCGATGCTGCTTTGCCCAGTGACGTACCGTCATATCCTTGCTATCCCAAAAGCATTGACGAGAGCACCCGAGGTCGGGCGAATGTACGCGTGTCATCGCGCAGGACTACAGACAACCGAATGTTGTCTTGCTACGGCCGTTCCGTTGCCTGCGTCGTCGCTATCGGTGCTGCGCAGACAACCATTGCTTAATGCTTTGAGAAGCGCAGACCAAGGGTGCTACCAACACCCTCAGCCTGCTAACCATGACCAAATTATCGAGACCAGCGTCGATGGCGTCGCCACAGAATAGCCAGCCGGGTTGCTAGGGTTGCGAGCCCTTGGCTTTGGCCTCGTGAATAAGTTCACGGATGGCGTCCGCTGGTAGCTTCTGCAGCTCGTCATGCGCCGCATCGGTCACACGTTTACTACCAGTGCCCTCACCCATGACGCTGGTGGTTCCACCGTCCGCCTTGACGATAAAGTAGAACGAGCCGTCGAGACCCTCCGGCGTCGAAAAAACCGCCATCACACGCTCGTCCGAGCACGCAAAGACGAGCCATGGAGCGCCACCGAAAGTGTGCCTGACCGGTCCGTCTAAGCAGCTGATCTTCTCGGGTTGTGCGGGTGCCGTCAGCTGTAGTTCGCCACTGATTCCGCCGATCATCAATGCGGCGGAAAAGAAGATCGAGATCATCGCAAGTCCTTGAGAATTGGATCACGAAAGCTTCGCCGGCCGATTGCCCCATTTACACGGGTCATCGACGAGCGCCCTTGCTTAAGCTTGAAAGCACTTGATCGTTTGGTCCCCTACAGACAACCGAAGGTTGTTTTGCTACGGTCATTCCCGTTGACTGCGTCATCGCCATCACACACGCGCAGACAACCATCGCTAAAGCGGTGAAAAGCGCAGACCAAGGGTGCTACCAACACCCTCAGCCTGCTGACCATGACCAACTCTCAGGAAGTCGACAATGGCTACCCCCGATCATACGGCACGCGCTCGCCCGCCGAACCCCCTCGGCGACACCCCCAACGGTTACCGGCCAGTCTGCATACCGCGCAGACACGGTTGAAGAACCGCGGCGGCGGCCGCTTTTTCTAAGAACTTTCTTCGCCGTCTTACCCGGCACGTAGCCGCTTGGGTCGGTGGTCAGGGCTGACGCCGCGATCCACTTCGTCAATTACGCCGCCGGCGCCCGGACACGGGCAGTCGTTGAACCCGCGAGTCCTATGGTCCGCGGCACGCCGCGCTTTGCACGGCGTGCCGCAACTTAAACGTGGGGCGGCCATCCGAAAGGAAGAAGACCATGAGTGAAATCAACGAAAGCGAAACCTCCACCCACGATCTCTTGAACCAGGCCACCGAGTGGCTGCAATACGCCCGAGGCCTTACCGAGCTGTTGGCCGAACTCGTGCACGAGTCCGATGCGGTCGATTGCAACCGTATGGCGATGGGGCTTGAAGCCATCAGTGCGCTGACGCGCTTGGGGGTGCGCTGTACGGCGGAGGCGCATGCGCGCATGACATGGGAGCGGGCAGGGCGGGCGTGAGAACCGCGGCCACGGCGGATAGAAGAATTCTGAAAAGTGGGCCAGACGTGTGCGGCGCACTCCGATTCTGACCCGGACTAAAGCATGCTCGCAGATTGGCATTCGCGTGAGGGAACACAGTTAGATGAGCGGAATGTACAAGGCATTAACGTTGCTCGTACTTGGACTCTTTGCCCTGGTGGGCGGAGAGTACCTGGCGGGTTTCCTTACCCTATGGATTCTTGGCCTCGGCCAGGTGTCTCTGGAGGTGACCACGTATTGGCAATACTTCCGCGCACTCGATCTGCCCCAGGTCGCGCCGTACGTCCTTAAGATCAAGCTGTGCGGTGCCTTCGGATTCGGTGGGCCGCTGGCGGCATGGTTGAGTCTTTTCATGCCGGTACTGAGGTCCAAACCAGAAACCATGCACGGCGACGCACGCTTCGCAAAGCTGGCGGACATGAAAAAGGCGGGGCTGCTCAAGCAAACTCCGGAAAGCATCCTCATGGGGAAGTACAAGGGTCGCTATCTCTGGCTCGGCGGCGCCCAGCATGTCATTACCATCAGCCCTACACGATCCGGTAAGACCACCAGCATTGCCATTCCGGCGCTGCTCTCGTACCAGCACTCAATGGTGGTGCTGGACCTGAAGGGTGAGCTGTACAAGGCGACCAGCGGCTGGCGCGAATCGCAGCAGCAGAAAGTCTACGTATGGGCGCCCTACGATGACGCGGGAAACACGCATCGATTCAATCCGATGACCACCTTGGCGGGTGTCGATCCTGCGAAGCGTATTGGCGAGATCCAGACCATCGCCGCCATTCTCTACCCGGACCAGCCAGGCAACGATCCATTCTGGACGTCGCAGAGCCGTGCGGCATTCACCGCCATGGCTTCGTACCTCTTCGAAGCCTGGGACGACCAGATGATCTCGCAGGCAGTGGACGGTACCGAACCGCTCATGGCGGATATAAACACCTCGCCGGATTTCCCCAGCTTCGAGCGCATCTTGCATTTCTCAAGTGGAACGGACACCCAAAGCACCAAAGAGGTCATCGATTCAATTCTCCGGAAGCCCAGATACAGGTTTGTCAGCCAGCAGACCCGAATCGTCTTCGGCAACCTCGCAGGCATGGCGGAAGATACCTTTTCGTCAGTGATCGCCACCATGCAGGCGCCCCTGCAGCAGTTCCTTAGCCCGATCCTCGCCGCAGCGACGAACGCCACGGATTTCGACATCGGCGCCCTGCGCAAGCGGCCAACCACCCTTTACGTGATCATCCCCACAAACAAGCTGGACGAGAGCAGCAAGCTACTCAACATCTTCTTCAGCACCGTGATCGGAAACAATCTTGGCAAGCAACTCGGAGAAGATCCTGATCTCAAGTATCAGATGCTCATGTTGATGGACGAGTTCACCGCCATGGGAAGGGTCGATGTATGGGCGAAGCGAATATCCATCGCCGCTAGCTATGGCGTGCGCGACTTGTGCATCGTCCAGAGTCGGGCCCAGCTGCGCTCCGCCTACGGCGAGAACGACGCCCAGAACTTCATCACGAACCACGGTGCGCAGATCGTTTTCGCACCGCGAGAGCAGAGCGACGCCAACGAATACAGCGAAATGCTGGGCTACAAAACGGTCCGGAAGGAACACCGGAGCACCAGTCGGGGTGGCGGAGCGCCGCAGGTGTCGACGAGCTTCAGTGAGGAGCGCCGAGCCGTTCTCCTGCCCCAGGAGATCAAGGAGCTGCCGGCCGACGAAGAGCTCATCTTCTACGAAGGTTGCCGACCGATCCGGGCAAGGAAGAACTGGTTCTTCAAGGACAAGAGGCTGCAGGCGCGCGCCGGTATGCCAGTTTCTGTAGTGGCCCATGCGGGGCAGGTGTCACGTACGTTGGCGCGCGCCCAGGCCGTGCGGAAGCAAACTAACGCTCGAGTGCTCGCGGCGCTGGCCCAGTAATAGTTAGTGGCGCGAGCCACTCCACCCCTCGAAAGCTGACCCAAGGCAACATGACGACGCAAGAAGACTCCTGGGACGAGGACGAAGGCGCACGGCCGTCGTCCCTGCTCTCCGTACACAAGCTGTCAAGCCGCGATATCCACTACGACTCGCAGCTTCTGCGTGACCTTGAAATAGCAAACGCGCGCACCCGCGTCGAACTCGGACACCTTCCACCCGATGGGGTGCCCGTGGCGGTGAAGAGAAAGCCCAGCATTCCCAAAGCGGCAGATTCGCACGGTGATGCCGCGCGCGTTACCGGTGCTGCGACACCGTCGCCTGGCGATTCCGAAACTCAGATGGCTTACGACCCTCAGGAGGCAGAGATCATGAAACTTCAATCCGTTGCGATGGCCGCAGCTATCGGCGCCGTCACTCTTGCAGGCGGCCTTGCAAATGCATCGTCGCACGATTCGAGTCCGGCCAAGGCACGAACCGCTACGAGCCACGGACTTCCCGAGTACTTCGACCTCTACTCGACTACACCGGTGGGTGACAACAGCAAATGCGTGGCTGGAAAGGTGACAGACGAAGACGGCATGTTCTCCCGCCCCTACGTCTATGTCGCCGACGCGGCGGGCGAGCGAATCAAATGGGCCAGGTATATGGATATGCCGGACGACTTCTATGAGGGCAGGGCGACTCACTGCGTGCGGCGGGGAGACGCACTGTATGTGCTTCTCCAGCTCGATACCCAGGCCCCACGGTCGCTCTCGCAGACTCTGCTCAGCATAGTGAAAGTTCGCATAGCAGACGGCAGCACCGAGGGCGAGGAAGACGTTCCAGTACCCAATGCCAAGGGACCATATACATCTTGGGTCTGGGATGACGACGGACTCAAGGTGGTCAATGACGCATTCCTTGTTACAGGAAAGTATCGATATCTGGATACGGAAGACGACTTTCCGTTCTCCGTCACGATCAAGATGTAGCCGTCCTAGTAATTATTCCGCGAGCACTCCATGGAAACCAACGAAGAATTCATTGCAAGGTTGTACCCGATCGCCAGGAAGATTTCCGCTGAAACGGGCCTTTCCTGGGAGCTGATGCTTGCTCAGGCCGCTAAAGAGACCGGTTGGGGAAGGCATGTTCTTCCGGGCACGAACAACATGTTTAACGTCAAGGCGTTTGGCCGGTGGTCTGGCGAGAAAAAGACCGCCCATGTCGACGAGACGTACGACAACACCGGAAAGAAAACTTGGGAGGACCATCCGTTCCGGGTTTATAAAACGGTGGAGGAGTCGTTCAGGGATCGCGCGAAGTTCCTTACGGAGAACCCTCGATACGCGAAAGCAGGTCTGTTTGACGAAGGCACGCTTGGCGACATTGAGGCGGAAGCTAAAGCCTTGTACAAGGCGGGCTTCGCTACGGACAAGCACTACGTCGAGGGACTTCTCGAAGTATTCAATGGTCCAACGATGCGCCGCAGCATCGCGTTGGCGAGCGGGCAAGAGGTCGCGCGCACGACGGCAGCCGGGTCGTCCAGGAGTGGCACCCTTCGAGAAGGCGATCGTTCGGACGCCGTAGGTGAGCTGCAGAACCGGCTGCGCCGACTCGGCTATATGGCACCCGATGGAACACCTCTTGCCGCTGATCAAGACTTCGGCCGGCTAACCCGTCTAGCCCTCGAAGCCTTCCAGCGCGAGCACCAGCTGAAAGCCGATGGCGTCGCTGGTCGCGCCACGCTCGCCGCCATCGAACACGCCGTCCAGACTGAGCTGCGCTCCATAGGTCAGCCTGACGCACCGTACCTGCGAGCCGAGGAACCCAACGAAGCGCTGGCTGCCTATCATTCACTGGCCCCCGAACCGACTTTTGCAACGCCGGTCCTACCGGATGTCAGCTCTACACAGGCCGAGCCGAGAACGGATGCGCTGCAAGCAGCTGCTTTCGGTCGTCCGGATCCCGACACGACGCGCGCGTTGCAGGAGAACATGAATACGCTGGGGGTCGTAGATATGAAGGGCGAGGCACTGGCGGTGGACGGCTTGTATGGTCCATCTACCCTCAGTGCTGTGGCGAGATTCCAGTCAGGTCACGATCTACCGATCACTGGCCACGCAGATGAGGCGACACGTTCCATGGCTCAGAGCCAGGCCTTCATCGCAGAGTTGCAGCAGCTTGCTCCATCCAGGGCGGCGAGAGAGACCCCGGTCTTGGAGGCAATGCGCTCACCGGAAGCCGAGCAGAGCACGCCTGCACAGGTGAACGTGACGCGCCCAGCGGCAGTGATGAATCCGCCGAACATTGGCCTCGCAGTTAACGACCCGAGAAACCCCGACAGCCCGACTCATGCGCTCTATAACGAGTTACAGCGGTGCATCCCTGACGCCTCAGAAAACCGACTCCTGCAGTTCACGGCCGCCTGTCACGAGAACATGATCACCGCGGAGAACCTGACCACAGTGCATCTGGACGAAGAGAAGATGACGCTGGATATCCGCGGATCAGGACCACTCACCACGGCCGCGCAGATCGACCTGAGCGTTCCGCCTCCGCAGCCGGAGCAGGCAGTCGAGCAGATTCAAAAGTTCGATCAGCAAGAGATGCAGATGGCACAGGCATTCCAGGCGCAGAGCGCCCAGTTGGGCCAGCAAGGCATGTCGATGTAGTTGGCTGACTCTGGCGATCTCTTGAGCCAACCCAGCGAGTGGTTGCAGTACCGCAGCAATCAGCTGGGACGACGGTCCGGCTTCTGCTGGGCAACACGCGCGATAACTGGGTCAGGGAGACGTGGCCGACCCATCAGCTGCTACATTCCCACAACGAGAGAAAAGGACAGGGACTATGTCAATCAGTAAACACGCACCGATGTTCGGCCTCCTCATTGCGGCGATGGCCTCCGTATCTCCCGAGGCAAGTGCAAGCGCACAAATCGGTCCATACGACATACCGCCTGAAACGTTCTCCAGCTTCGCGGCATGCCGACGCATGCTGGAAGATCGGTACAGGGACGTGCTGGAGGGGCTGCGTTCCGCCAAGCCCAGTACCGACTCGGACTGGACCAACCAGTTCTTCAACTCCAAAGGCGTTGTCGACACGGGAAAGAATAAGGCCGAGTACGAGGGACGCCTGAGCTACATCAGTGTCGGCAAGTTGAAGGACGGAACGTTCATCTCGTCCAGTGGGGCAAACGACTTCACGTATCGATGTGTGGGCAAGGTTCTGTCAGGCTCGCAGTATGAAATGGCGGTTCCGGGAGAGCCCTCGGAGTACCCAGCCGTCAGCCGTTGGAACGCAGACCGCAACGCGGCCAGATACCTCGAGCCAAAGGGAACAATACCGCCTCCCGATGTCTTCACCGGAACCTGGAAGAATGCCGAGTGCTACCCCGCGAGGGAGGGCGCGGCCGAGCAGTGCAACGCTGTGAGGCTTGCCATCGTGCAGCGGGGTGAGAACCTCTGTGGCGTCGTCCGCGATGCCGATGCGTCCACGGCCAAGACGCCTGACAAAGGCAGCGCAGTTGTTGGGACCGTCGTCGGCGGCGTTGCCATCATGGTGGTTCAGGCGGCATCGCAGGGATCGTATCTGGCGAGGGCGTCGATCTCGTCCCCCGGCATGGGATTTCGCATCGTTGGTGGCCTGGCAGGCGCGACCAACGCGGCGCTCGAAGGCGTCCCTATCACGGCGCATCTTATGCGTGACGACTCGGAAGCTGCGACTGGCGAGATGAAGCGGCTGTCGGAGTCGTGCACATGGCCCGAGTGACCCCTCTTCCTTCATACGGTTGACCAGCGCTTGGATCGGCTGGACGATTCAATTGGCTTGAACTGCGAGGAGGGGGCTCATGAGAACGAACTATGTCCTGGTGGACTACGAGAACGTCCAACCTAAATCCTTGGCGGCACTCGCAGGTGACCAGCCCTTCAAGGTGCTGCTGTTCGTCGGTGCCAGCCAGGCGAAGGTGACCTTCGAGGTCGCTGATTCCATGCAGGCACTCGGGGGAAATGCCAGCTACGTCAAGATCAGCGGCAATGGATCGAACGCGCTGGATTTTCATGTCGCCTACTACATCGGCCGGATTGCCTGTGAGGATCCGACAGCCTTCTTCCATATCATCAGCAAGGACGCGGGCTTTGATCCACTAATTGCCCACCTGAAGACCAAGAAGATTCTCGCAGCCCGGCACAAGGACGTCAGCGATATCCCGTTGTTGAAGGCCGCCAATACCAAAACCTTGGCCGAGAAGGTCGAAGTCGTTGTAGCCAATCTTCGGCAGCGGGGCAGCGCGCGGCCCCGTACGGTCAAGACTCTGTCGAGCACCATTGGGGCGCTCTTTCAGAAGCAGCTGGGCGAGAGCGACATCAAGGCCGTTCTGGGCGAACTGGTTAAGGCTGGTCACGCTGTCATTGATGGAACGAAGGTGAGTTACAGCTTGTAGGAACGGAGGTCCTTGGAGTGCGTGAGGAACGCCCCCCGGACGACTCGACTTCATCCGCACGCAATCCTATGCTCAGCCTCAAGCCCACAGGAACGGTGGGAGTAGGGGAAGTTCATGAGAACAGTGACCGCTCGCACCCTTTGCCTCCACGCCCGCTGGCCGGCGCTGGTCCTGGTGGCCTCCATCGCCGCCCCTGCCTTTGCCAACGACGCACCCATCCTCTCTCAGATGCAGGCTATCGACCTTAGTAGTCGCGTAGCCCGCCAGGTGCCTGGGGTGACCGATCTGGTTATCGCCCCCATGCCTTACGAGGCCGCCAATCTTCGCTGGGTGACCCTGTTCAAGCGGAATACGGGGGATGGCTTCATCGTTACCCTGGACGAGAGCACCGGAGAAATCTGTGCCTTGTTCGAACATCAGGACAAATGCGCCGCCGAGGGCAGCGCGAGCGATGAGATCGCCAAAGCTAAGGCCGTTGCCAAGGCGAGCGAGGAGGCAAGGCTGCATCCGCCGCCGGATCTCGAAGACCTCTGGCTCACGGTCCTGCTCAAGATTGCTCCAAGCAAGGCGCCTTCGCCGGGAGGCTTCGGAAGTACGTGGTATGTCAGTGTCAGCACGGGTGCAGAGAAACCTGTCGATCTCCCAGCAACCGCCATCGCCAAGGCACAGATTCCGGGCATCAAGATTTTTCCGGCAAGTGCCGCGCCAAGCGCCACAGTGGGCAGCGCCGTCACGCAAGGGGAGTACCACATCGGCATCGGCCTCCCGCTAAAGCGCCCGGACGGAAACTACGACGTCACGTACAGTTACTACTGCGGCGTGGTCTGCGCCGCTTCGATGACAGCCGTTATGTCTCACGACCATTGGGGATGGCACCTCATTTCGAGCCGGATGAACTGGATCTCCTGACGCATACGCACAGCGTGACGGCACACCATGCGTTTGGCCGAGCACGAGATCACCGCGTTCCTGAACGCGTTGTCGACGCCCGCGCCAATGCCTGCGTATCAACATACTCCCGAATCTTCGCCACCTTGCCCTTTCGAACGGTAATGGCGAACACCCAATCGTCCTCGAACGTCCTGTTCGTGGCTTTGATTCTTCCCGTAGCGAAGCCCACGACCATAACCCGGTCTCCCTGCGCCACGTATTCAGGAGGCTCCGGGAATGAAGTCTCCATCGTTTCGGAGGCCTTCTGAAGGAAGGCACGCAATCCCGCGTGCCCCCGGTGCGTACCGGCCAGCGACCAATCCTCGCCCGGAACGATCCACTCGATATCGTCGGCACACAACGCGAGCAGGCCTTCCTTATCGCCGCTGCCCATGGCTGCAAAGAAGTCCTTCACAACCTGGACATTCTCTTGCACGCTCATCCGAGGTCGACCTTCATCGCGATGTCGAAGCTGCCGGCGCCGTTTTGGGCCAGGCCGATGAGCATCAGACCGACCGCTTCAAGTGTCGCCGCCATGTGCAGGCCGCCGACATCGAGCGGACGCAGACCGAGACTCTCGATGAAGGTCGAGACGCGGGCCTTGGCGTCCGCATCGTCGGCTGCGATGAATGCGTCGAGGCGTCCACGCTGAGCAAGTACGGGGCCGAAGAGGGTGTTGAACGCCTTGACGACATGCGCGCTGGCCGGCGCGCCCTTGGCGATCTCCTGCGCCCCCGAACTACCTGCGGGGGTGACGAGGCTTTTGGCGTCTTTGGAGACCGGGTTGGTGATGTCGATGATTAGCTTGCCGTCGAGCGCGTTTCCGTACTCGGCGACCACCGCTGCCGCACTGCTGTACGGCACGGCGAGGATGACGATGTCGCCCTTCGGCGCGGCGCCGTAGGTCCCTGTGGTCGCTGGGGCCGTGAGCCGGTCGGCCAGCGCCCGTGCCTTGGCGACGTCGCGGCTGATCACCTCAACGGCGTGTCCGGCCTTGGCGGCACGGCCACCGATCGCTGCGGCCATGCCGCCTGATCCAATGATGCTGATGGTGCTCATATGCAGTCTCCTGATGAGATGGGGTATGGCTTAGCCGGCAGGGAAGTAATGGCCGTTGTCCAGGTCGGTGAGCAGGCCGGGCTGAGTGGGTTCCCAGCCAAGGGTCCGACGGGTAATGGCACTAGATGCGGCGACGTCCAGCTTCACCAGATTCGCGAGGAACCCGAAAAAGCCTGGCAGCATCAGCTCATCCGCGGGAATCGGCACGGCTGGCAGGTTCAAGCGGCTGCCGATGGCTTCGGCGATCTCGCGGAAGGGAATAGCCTCGTCGGCAACCGCATGCCAATTCCTGCCGGCGGGGCTCTCCTCCAGCGCCAGACGGAACACGGTGGCGAGGTCGCGGGCGTGCACGGCCGACCACTTGTTCTGGCCGTCACCGGGATAGCCTACGACGCCCTTCTCCTTCGCAAGCCCGATCAGTATCGGGAGGAAGCCGGCGTTGTCGGTCGTGCTGTGCATGATGGTAGGAATCCTCACGACCGAAGAGCGCACGCCTTGCTCGGCGAGGCCGAGCACCGTCGTTTCGACAATGTTGCGAACGCGCAAGGTGCCTTTGAACTTCTCGCCGCCAGAGAGGGTGGGGTCCTCCTCGGTGGCTGGACGGCCGAGATGTTCCCAACCTGGCGAGCCGATGCTCCCGGACGTGACGAGTGGCTTTCCGGTCCCCTTCAGAGCCTCACCGTAGGCGAGCATGATCTTGTGCTCCGCGGCAGCCACCGCGTCGAGGCCTCCGGTGGGAAGCAGGTCTTGCCGGTGCGCGACGTGGATGACGCCGTCGGCATCTGCAGCTGCCGCCTTTAGCCCGTCGAGATCATCAAGATCGCCGCGACGCACCTTGGCGCCAAGGGCGGACACTGCCTCCGCAGACTTATCCGACCGGGCTAGCGCAGTAACCGTGTGACCGGCTGCGATGAGGTCGGAAATGATATACGGACCGGAATGGCCGGTTCCGCCGGTAACAAAAACATGCATGCTGATAATCCTTGTGGGTGATGTGATTCGAGACGTCGTGGTGCCGGCGTACTCAGCCGAACAGGCTGAGGCCGATGGCGAAGTGGGTGTGCTTGACGGCGTGCGTCATGAGGCCCAGCGACAGAAGGCAGACGTGCTCGAGCGTGCGCGCCATGGGCAAGGAGCCAACGTCCAGCGGGCGCAGTCCGATGCTCTCGACGAACGACGAGACGCGCAGCTTCGCTTGCGGGTCGTCACCGGCGAGGAACACGTCCGACGGGTGGCCCTCGAGGGGACCGGCAGCCAGGACGTGCGAGAACTGGGTGTTGAACGCCTTGACGACTTGCGCATCGGCAGGGGCGGCCCTAGCGATCTCCTGCGCGCCGAAACTGCCTTCCGGAGTCACAAAGCTCGTGAGGTCGGAGCCGACGGGATTGGTAATGTCGACGAGTAGCTTGCCTGCCAGCGCATCGCCGTACTGCTCCACCACGTCGAGAACGGCGGAGTAGGGAACCGCCAGGATCACGACGTGCCCGGCCGGGGCGGCGCCAAACGTTCCTGTTGTCGCGCCGGCTCCTAACTGTCCGGCCAGCGCTCGCGCCTTGGCGGCATCGCGACTGGTCACCTCGACAGCGTGTCCGGCCCTGGCGGCAAGGCTTCCGATGGCTGCGGCCATACCTCCTGAGCCAATGATGCTGATAGTGCTCATGCGCCGTCTCCTCGTTCAACGTTCAAATCATGCTGGCCTCATTACTTGCAAATAGCAAGTGAAAGTATGTGATGTTACTTGCGACGCGCAAGTGATGTTAAGATCGGGTCATGAAGACGACAGGCAAAGAAGACATCCGGTCCCACTGCGCTGTGAACTACGGCGTGGAGGTCTTCGGCGACCGTTGGTCGCTCCTGATCATTCGCGACATCGTCTTCGTTGGTAAGAAGACGTATGGCGAGTTCCTGAAGTCGGAGGAGGGCATCGCGACCAATGTCCTTGCATCGCGCCTGGCCTTTCTTGAAGAGCAAGGGATTCTCTCGAGGGCACCCAGCCCCGACGACGGTCGTAAGGACTTTTACACGCTGACCGAGAAGGGCCTGGACCTCATTCCCGTGGTGCTTAACATCGTCCTTTGGAGCGCGAAGCACGATTCGAAATCGTACGTGCGGGGCGCCAAAGAGTTCCTTGCTCGCTTAAGCCGAAGCCCCATGCAGACGAGCGAAAAGGTAAAGACGCTGGTCCGCAACGGCGGATGTCTCTTTCCTGAGAGCCGATGAAGTGTGACCTGGGTCACCTTCCTTTTGCATCGCAGCGTGCGTCACCGAACGCACCGCTATAGAGTTTCCCAAGCCGGCATTTAGATCGATCTAAACCGGCACGGAGCGCTGCAGCGTTCCGCAATGCACTCTGCAAGAAAATACGACACGCCATCAAAGGGGTAACGCGGAACATCGCTCCGATAGCGAAGGATTCGGAGTGCGCGTTGGGTAGTGGCGTGGCCTCATACACAACCATCGGAGCAGGTTAATGAGTCCCAAGTCTCGGTTTAAGCGCACGCGCGTCACAGCTGCTTTGCTTCTCTCGATCGCCGGATTGACCGTTTCCTCAGCATCGCTCGCCGACACCACTGGCTATATAGGCATTTTCGGCGGCGGACCGATTTACAAGAACGCCAACAACAACATTACCGAGCTCAGCCAGTCGGGTTTTACGGAAGTCATTGTGTGGAGTGTCGAGGTCAAGGCGAATGGCGACCTCAACCTCAACGGTGAATTCCCCATCGTCTCCAACGGCGCCTATATCGGCAACCAGACGTATCCGAACTTCGTGTCCAACCTGGCCAGCCTGAAGACGGCGGGCGTCAAACGCATCACCTTCAGCATCGGCTCGTCCAACTTCGGCGACTTCCAGGACATCAAAGCCCTGGTGAACAGCACCGCCACCGGCGGCGGCACCGGCACCAAGAGCACGCTCTACAAGAACTTCCAGGCGTTGAAGAAGGCCATCCCTTCGATCGATGCCATCGACCTGGATGACGAGAACGGCTACGACACCGCATCAACCGTCGTGTTCTCCGTGATGCTCGGCAAGCTCGGTTACCACGTCATGCCGGATGCCTACACGAACGCCTCCTATTGGACATCCGTGGTCAAGCAGATCAACAGCCAGCGCGCCGGTACGGTGGATGGTGTGCATCTGCAGGCCTATGCTGGTGGCGCGGGCAATAGTCCCTGTTCGGGTTGGGACTTCGGCGGTGTTCCTGTCTATCCCGGCATCGGTGACTCGTCGATCGGCGGCGACTCGGTACCCGGCGCGCAGAGTAAGTTCGCCAACTGGGCTGATGAGTGCAGCGTCACTGGTGGTTTCCTTTGGCTTTACGACGATGTGGCGGGTAAGACGTACAACGGTAAGACGCTGTCGGCGGCGTATGCCGGGGCGATCGATGCGGGTTTGACGCAGTAAGTTATCCCAAGGATGCACGGCCTGACGTGGGCCCACATAGGTCGTGCGTCCCCGCGGCTCATTTGCTGGCACGATCGACATCACCGTGCTCGCATGCTTGGTAGCTCTCACCAAAGCGCACACAAACCCCGCTTTGCCAGCCGTGAGCAACGCCTGAAGTACGGCTCGACTCGGACTTGTCTGGCTTGTCCGACGTCCCCCCAGTTATTCGCAAGGTCAATACAGTCTGACTGGACCGAACTCCAATACCGCAGCAGCTGCAATTATCTAAGATGGAGGCCACGCAAACATAAACATTCCGGACGTACCAGGCGCAGTTGCTGAGTACTACTATATTGCGCCGCCTCGGCCGATGGGAGGATAGAGATGTTGTGCGCCGCGCGGATTGCTGTAGTAATCGTCCTACTGGCTTGTCTCGGCGCGTGCTCGGGATGTGTCGATGCCGTTTTGACTGAGCACGAGGTTGTCACGCAGGGTGGGCTCAATGGATTTCAGATTGGCGGTGACAAGGCCGCAGCGCTTGCACGCGCAAAGTCACTCGACGTCTATGCAATCGGCATTCCTCCGTACGAGAACCATATCGATCGGGCCCAGCTCTTCAAACCAAAGGGCCTGTCATCTGCAGAGGCTGCGTCGCTGATGAAATTTGATTGCTGGAGTTTCGAGTTGGTAGAGAAGCCTGGGGGCGCGTTCTACGAGCTTCGCTTTATTGGAGGTAAGCTCGCCGAGATTCGTTATGACCGTCCGCGCACCCAACCTGAATAATGCAAATAAGGGCTACCCGGCCAGTACTACGATGTCGAGAGCGGGCTGAACTACCTATGTGCATGTGACGATGGATCGATTGTGATCAAGCCCGTAGGCACCTGCGGCATCGGCGGAAGTAATGCGTCGATCAATGTGGAGTCGACATGCGATTTGAAGTGCGGTTGAAGATAAGCGGTTCGAACTTTAGTCCTCAAGCATTTGCAGAAAATCACGCGCTAGAAGGTGCCGGCGAAGTTCGGCCGTACCTTGGCCATCGTGCGGTGCCAGGAGGCTTAGGGGATAGTTACTGGGTGTCCAAGCCTGTCAAGGTCCTCGAGTCACCGGAGGTTGCTTGCATTAACCTACTGACATCGCTGAAGGCGCAACTCAAAGCGGCTCGGGCATGTGGTGGCAAGATATCCATCCAGATCTCGGCTTATTACAAGGAGGATGATGATCGCCGTGGGTTCTACGTGCCCAGTGAGCTAATCCACTTGATCGGAGAGGTCGACGCCGATCTGGACTATTCACCCGAGATCGACCTTCAGGCCCTGTCCCATGATTGAAACGCACGACCCTTATGGGTTTTGCGTTCTTGCGACTCACTACACCTTCACCCCATCGTGCCTCACCCTTTAGTCTCGAGAGTAGAATGCTGTGTTCATCGTTGAGGCCGACAGCAACGTAAGCTGGGTGACGTCGGCTCTAAAGGAGTGCTGGACGTGACCACCCAACTACCCGCCGTGATCACAGGGTGCGACGAGTACGAAACACTGACCGAAGACGAGCGCGCCGCCTTCCTTCGAAGATTGGAAGTCGCGCTTGAATTGGGCACCTCTCTGTCGGGAGGCAAGCGAAGGAAAGAGTTTCCTGACTTCTTCCATTTTGTAGAAGACCTGGAACAGGACGCCAGTCATCTGCAAGAGTTCACGTTGCCCTGGGGTGGAACGCTGAGTCGGTGGCTTGTCCACTATTCGTGGACCTTCGACACTACGCCGGCCGACATGAGGGCCAGCCTCACGGCGCAGGTTCTCCACTTGATCAACTCAGATGAACCTTCGACCGATGCATCGCTCGAAGTATCGGAGCGGTGGTTCACGGAACTAGGCGATGGCGTAGCTATCGCGGCCAGGGCTGTCCTCACCGCGACGGACTTCGGCTCGGCGATGGCACATCAGATCGCGCTGGACATCTTGCTAGGCAGGATACTGTCCGCTTGTTACCGGCTGCGCCTGAACCGGCTTGTTCCCAGGTGACCATCGAACGGCCGTAGTGGGACAGAGCGGCGAAATGATCGATAGTTTGGTCATATGCCCCCGGCCACGCCCAGCCGCCCTCCTCGTGACATCCCGCCGCAAATCCGGCAGCATGCCGACGTAATGCAACCACAGGACGGTCTGCATGCAAGGGGGAAAACATGCTCAAGCGACAACTCCGCTGGCTCCTGCCGGCGATAGTGCTGTGCGCCGTGTTGTACGTGGCCTATGTCCACCTAACGCCCCCTTCGGCACTGCCAAACGGCCATGCCGCGGATACGCGTGAGGAGTTCGAAAAGCGTAAGACGCTCATGGCCGCCGCAGGCCAGCCCCTGGCCGATGACATCCGTTTCAATAGCACCCAGGCTCGCGAGCTCGCGACGCGGGTGAGCCTCGATGCGATGAAGGCGCGTCTGGCGACAACGGGTCTCAGTTACGACTTCCAGTGGCGTGCGCATCTGTCGCAGACAGCCCTTGCTGCATGGGAGGCCGAAGACGCCCGCTACCCGCCTAGTGCGGGCAGGTGGCCTACCAAGACCACGCTTGTGCGTCCGGGGGTGTGGAGGGCCATTGTTATCGAGTCTGCCGCTAGCCAGGCGCCGGATCTTTACATCATCCGTGTCAGCGTGCGTCCTGACGTCGCGTTAGCACACTGGTCGGCCGAGGCACGCTTTCGCTTTCCGCCGTCTCCGGGTGTTCCCGAGGCTGTTCTGTCCTGTGGTGTGGGCAATTGGATACCTTCTTCGCCGAGCCACGGCTACTGCTCTTTACCGGCGCTCAACCAGCGGGCGAATGACGAGGCAGATGCGCCCCTGCTCGACCGCCTGGTCAAGCTGCAGACCGAAGGTCCATCACCAGGCATGGTTGCGGCCAAGATAACCTGGCCAAGCGGCCTCGTGGCAGCCTCCGGCGAGATGGCCGAGGAGGTGCGCCAGGAGGAGCAGCGGGGAACACGTGAGCGCGCAGCGGACGAGGCACGCCGGTCCGTGGAACAGACGGCGACCTATATCATGTACGCCATAGCCGGCTTGATCCTGTTCGGCCTGCCTTCACTGGCGTTGTTCGGGGCGATCAGGGCACGTCGCTCACGAGCAGCGCGGAAAGGCTCGGGCGTATACGGGGTTGTTTGCGTGGGCATGGCAGGAGCAGCCGCTTACGGCATCACCCTTGTGCACGGGGGAGATGGGACGCTGCTAGTACTGGCTCTCGCGGGGATTGCGCTTGTTGCGGGCGTGGCCGGGTTGATCGCCTTGGTGGGGGCGGCTTTCGGTACGAGCGAATAGTCGCGATGGATCAGCGCATAGGGGGGAGCGGTCACATGGACGCACGACCCGCATGGGTGGTACGTCCATGTGACTGATCGACTCAGTCCGCCGGCGCGATCGACGTCACCGTCCCACCCATCCCATTCGGCTTCAATCCAAACCGCACCCGATCACCTACCTTGGCAGCCGTGAGCAACTCTGGCGAACCCGCCTTGAACGCCATCGTCATAGCCGGCCACCCAATCGCCTTGATCGCCTCATGCTGCAGCGTGATCGTCCCCTTGGCCGTGTCGATCGCCTTGATCACACCAACGCCCTGAGCATCTGCCGGCTGCGCAGCGTGGTCCATGCCGGCCATGTGCGGGTCCATGGGTTGCTGTGCGCTAGCCACAGTGACGGTTCCAAGGCTGGCAAGTGCAAGAAGAGCAAACATCGTTTTCATCGAAGTGTTCCTTAGTGAGGGGAGGGAAGCATTCCAGCCCGCCGACGCAAGCGCCGACGAACCAGAAGGTGAAAAGCAGCAGGAAGAACCAACATGGAAAGAAGCGGCGCGGTCAGCATTCCACCGACCATCGGCGCCGCAATGCGTTGCATGACCTCGGACCCAGCGCCATGCCCCAGCAAGATCGGCAACAGGCCAGCAAGAATCACAGCCACCGTCATCGCCTTGGGCCGCACACGCTGCACGGCACCCTCGCGGATGGCCTCATCCAGCTCGGCCTCTCCGGCATCGGGATGCGCCGCCAACGTGCGGTCCCAGGCGTGGCGCAGATACAGCAGCATCACCACGCCGAACTCGGCGGCTACGCCACCTAGCGCAATAAACCCGATGATCGTCGCGACAGAAATCGCGTGACCCATCGCCCAGATCAGCCACAGTCCGCCGACCAGCGCGAGTGGCACGCTAGCCATGATCACCAGCGCCTCACTGACACGACGAAACACCGCGTAGATCAGGCCAAAGATGATCACCAGCGCAGCAGGCACGACCCAGACCAACCGCGCCATCGCACGCGCGAGATACTCGAACTGACCGGACCACGCGAGCGTGGTGCCCGGAGGCAACACGACCTGCGCACCGACGGTACGTTGCAGGTCAGCAACCACCGACCCAAGATCGCGCCCCGCCGTATCGATATATACATACGTCGCCAGTGCCCCGTTTTCACTCTTGAGCATCGGCGGGCCGGCGACCACGGTGATGTCGGCCACTTGCGCCAACGTTACCTGCGCACCGCCACTGGCGACCAATGGCAGCTGCCGCAGTGCCGCCAACGAATCCCGATCCACCCGCGGATAACGCACCACGATGGGATAGCGCTCGCGCCCTTCGACGGTCTGCCCGATCGGATCACCGCCAACGACGGTAGCGATCGTGCCTTGCACCTGAGCCTGTGTGAGACCGTAGCGCGACGCGTCGTCCCGGCGTACCCGCACATCGACATAGCGCCCGCTCGCGCTGCGCTCAGCTACGGCAGAGGCCACACCCGGTACGCCACGCGCTACCGCTTCGATACGATCCGCCACCTGCTGCAAGCTCGACGGATCGCTCCCCAGTACCTTGATCCCGATCGGACTCTTGATGCCGGTCGCCAGCATGTCGATACGATTGCGGATGGGTGGCACGAAGAGATTGGTCAGCCCGGGCACGTGCACCGCCTGGTTCAACTCGTCCTTGAGCTTCGCCATCGTCATGCCGGGACGCCACTGATCCTTGGGCTTGAAGGTGATCGTGGTCTCGAACATCTCCAGTGGTGCGGGATCGGTCGCGGTCTCCGCCCGGCCGGCCTTGCCGAAGACGTGGTCGACCTCAGGCACCGTCTTGATCATCCGGTCGGTCAGCTGCAGCAGTTGCGACGCCTTGCCAGCGGACAAGCCCGGCAAGGCGGTGGGCATGTAAAGCAACGTGCCTTCATCCATCGGCGGCATGAATTCGCTACCAAGCCGACTCCACGGAAACAGCGCACTCAGCAGTAGCAGGCCGGCGAGGGCCAGGGTCGTCTTCGGAAAGCGCAACACCGCATCGAGAATCGGCCGATACGCAGCGATGAGCACACGGTTGAGCGGATTGTCACGCTCGGCACGAATACGCCCGCGCACGAGGTAACCCATCAGCACTGGCACGAGTGTCACCGCAAGTCCGGCCGCCGCAGCCATCGCGTAGGTCTTGGTAAAGGCCAGCGGTTTGAACAGCCGGCCTTCCTGCGCCTCCAGCGCAAACACCGGCACGAAGGACAGCGCGATGATCAGCAGGCTGACGAACAGCGCCGGACCGACTTCGGCCGAGGCTTCGGCGATCAGTGTCCAGCGCTCGGCCGAGGAGGGCTCCACCCCATCGTTCCGATCCCGCCAGTGTTCCAGGTGCTTGTGCGCGTTCTCGATCATCACGACGGCGGCGTCGACCATCGCGCCGATGGCAATGGCGATGCCACCCAGCGACATGAGGTTGGCCGAGACACCTTGCATGTGCATCACCACAAAGGCGGCGAGTACACCCAGCGGCAGGGTGATCACGGCGACCAGGGCGGAACGCAGGTGTCCAAGAAATAGCACGCACACCAGCGCCACCACGAGGAACTCTTCGATCAGCTTGCCGGTGAGGTTGTCCACGGCGGCGTCGATCAACTGCGAGCGGTCGTAGGTCGGCACGATCTGCACGCCGGCGGGCAGGCTGCGTTGCAGTGTTTCCAGTTTCGTTTTCACAGCGGCGATGGCGGCCTTCGCGTTCTTGCCCGAGCGCAGCACGATCACGCCGCCGGCTACCTCGCCCTGGCCGTCGAGCTCGGCGATACCGCGACGGAAGGTCGGGCCGCGTTGCACGGTGGCCACCTCGCGCAGGAGCACGGGTGTTCCTCCGGCCGATGTCGTGATCGGCACGGTGGCGAAGTCCTCGGCCGTTCGCAGATAGCCCTCGCTACGCACCATGAACTCGGCTTCGCCTTGCTCGATCACGGAACCGCCATTGGCACCGTTGGCGGCGCGCACCGCGTCGACGAGGCGATCCACGGTGATGCCGCGTGCGGCGAGCGCCGCCGGGTCGGGCACGATCTGCCACGCGCGCTCCATGCCGCCCACGCTGGCGACTTCGGCGACATCCGGTACGGTCTTCAGCTGGTAGCGCAGGAACCAGTCCTGCAGGCTTCGTAGTTGCCCGAGGTCGTGCTGACCGGTGCGGTCCACCAGCGCGTACTCGTAGATCCAGCCAAGACCCGTCGCGTCGGGACCGAGGGCGGGAGAGACCCCGGTCGGCAAGCGATCGCGCACCTGGCTCAGGTACTCGAGCACGCGTGAGCGCGCCCAGTACAGATCGGTCTGCTCGTCGAACAGCACGGTGACGTAGGAGTCGCCGAAGAAGGAATAGCCGCGCACGCTGGTCGCACCGGGCACCGAGAGCATGGTGGTGACGAGGGGGTAGGTGACCTGGTCCTCGACGATCTGCGGCGATTGGCCGGCCCAGCTGGTGCGAATGATCACCTGGGTGTCGGAGAGGTCGGGAAGGGCGTCGATGGGTGTACGTGCCGCCGAGTAGATACCGGCGGCGGCAAGCACCAGGGCAGCCAGCAGCACCCAGCCGCGGTGGGCGATCGACGCGCGGATCAGGCGCGCGATCATGGGTGATGCTCCAGACGATCCAGCGCACCCGACAGGTTGGCTTCGGAATCGATCAGGAACTGTCCGGAGACAACGATGCGGTCTCCTTCCGCCAGTCCGCTGCGGATTTCCGTCATGCCGCCGGAGGTACGGCCCGGCGTGACCACCGCCGCCCGAAAGCGACCCTCGCCCTCGGCCACGATGATGCGCGTGCCCTCCCCATCGGCAATCAAGGCTTCATCGGGCACGACGATGACGGGCGCTTCCGAGGCGGGACTCAGCGTGACATGCGCAAACATCCCTGCGGCGAGCGCACCATCGGGATTGCTCAGCACGATCCGCGCACGCTGCGTACGGGTGGCACCATCGATCTCCGGCAGCAAGGTCTCGACCTGACCGCTGAAGATGCGACCCGGCCACGCGTCGACGCGTACGGACACCGGCGTGCCAGGCCGAATCGCTGATGCCTGTCCCTGTGGTACGGCCGCTTCGACCCAGACCGATGTCGTACCGTTGATGGTCATGAGTGTCTGGCCGGCGGTGACGCGCTGGCCCTCGCGGACATCGAGCGTGGTGATGGTGCCGCCGATCGGCGCGCTGAGTCGAATCGCCGCGCCATCGTTGCGCGCGGTCGCACCATCGGCCGGCGACAGGCCGAGCACCTGCAGGCGCGCTTGCGAGGCGTCGTTTAAGGCCTTCGCGTCGGGCGATTGCACGTGACGCAGTGCCTCGGCTTCGGCTAGGGCACTGCGCCACTGCGGTGCGAGAAGCGCAAGCAAGGGCGCGCCTTTGGTCACCGTCGTATACGGTGCACGGACATCCAGGTGCTCGACGATGCCATCGACGCGCGCGCTGACCGTGACGGCCTGGCGCATATCCCACGTCACGTTGCCGGGCACGTCCACGGCGGATGCCAGGCTGCGCTTCGCGACGAGGGCCGTTCGCAGTCCGAGGTTTTGTTCCGTGGCGGCGTCGATGCGAACGCCACCCGAGGGTGCACTCGCGTCATCGACCTTGGGCACCATTTCCATGCCCATGGGCGACAAGCCGGGATGGTCGAAGTGCTGCTCGGGGACCATCGGGTCGTACCAGTAGCGGACGGCCTTCGCTGGCGCCTTCGCGGTGGCTTGCATCGGGGAAGCTTCGGGTGGCGTCGCGCCGTGGCGGCCGGCGAGATAAGCGGCGGTCGCGATCACGACGACAAGCAACGCGCCAAGAGCAAGACGGGCAGGGCGGTTCATCGGTCAGCTCCGGCGGGAATGAGGTAAGCCAGGGCCGCCCACGCGCGGCCGTACTCGGCTTGCATGCGTGCGTAGTCGGCGTGGTGGGCGAGTTCGTCGCGGCGGGCGCTAAGTAGGGGTGCGATGTCGCCACCGCCGCGGTAGGCGGCGAGGGCGAGCGCGACACGATCGCGGGCGAGAGGGAGGAGCACATCGCGGTGGCGACGCACTTGCGCGCCCCACGCCTCCCATTGCGACCATGCGCGCTGGATGGCCTCGATCTGCGCACGCCTTGCGTCTTCGTGTTCGAAACGCACGGCATCCAGATCGGCGGCACGCGCGGCGATGCCACGGTCCTGTCGGTTGCGTGTAAACAGCGGCAGGCTGACGCCGACCTGCAAGGAGACCATGTCGGACAGGCCACGAACGCGCGAGCCGTAGCTCACGCCGAGATTCCAAGCGGGGCGTTTGTCCGCTTGCGCGGCGGTGAGCGCGGCGGCTGCGGCGTCTTCGCGCGCGGGCCACGCCAGCAAGGCACCCTGCGCGTCGACATGCGCGAGCAGGCCTTTTTCGTCGAAAGGCAGCACGGTGAAGTCCGGCGGATCCGCCAGCGACGCATCGTTCGCCGTGTCGACCCAGCGGGCCAGACTGACCCGCGCCTGCGCCTCCTGCGCGGTCGCTTCGTCGAGACGGTTATCCAGATCCAGCGCTTCCATGCGCGCCGCCAGGACATCCGCCGCGCTACCGGAGGCGCCACGCAGGCGGGCAGTCGCCGCGTCGATGTCCTGATTCCAGGCCGAGCGCAGGGCGCGAAGCATCGCGATTTCCTGCTGTGCGCCCCAGGCACTGACCCACGCCTCGGCGGTGGCTTGCCGGACGGATGTCGAGGTCGCCACCTCGGTGGCGCCGGCCACCACGGCCTGCGCCTGACCCATGGCGCGCTCTGCGTTGCGCTTGCTACGCGAGGGCAGCGCCTGGCTGATCCCGACTGTGCGCATGGTCATGTCGTCGCCGCCGGCGGTGTACGCGCCCGGCCCTTGCGTCGCCAGGTTGTCGATGCCGAAGGTGAGTTGCGGGTCGGGCAGGGCACCGGCGCGGGCGGCTTCCTGACGGGCGGACTCCGCCTGCGCGCGGCGCGCTTCGAGCAACGGCGCCTGCGCCACGGCCTGATCAGCGGCGGCTTGCAGGGTAAGGATAGGTGGCGACGCCGCGGCCGCCACGACGGGTACTAACGCAGGAACGAGAGCGGCCAAAAGCCGCTTGAACGAAACCATGATGATCTCCGATCGCAGACACACACGGCCGTGCGCACACGGCCGACGAGGGACGTGCGATCGGGGTCTAGATCAGGAGCGTGCAGAACCGCAGCGAGGGCGGTGGATCAGGCCGGAGCAGGGTCGGGTCCGGCAGCGCGACGCGTTCCGGGCAATCGGACAGCGTGGCCGTCAGGACCGGCCAGTCGGCGGGCAGGAGCAAGGGCGGCAGCGTCGGCACGCGGGCATCGGGCACGGCCGAGGTGTGGTCGGCGCAGTGTTCCGCGCAGCGCGGATCGGTGCCGTGCATGCTGGGGGCGTGGCTCGTTGGCGCGGCGGCCATCGCCATGTCCGCACACCCGCCGGCCATGACCATGGCGGTCGGCTGGGTCGGCAGGGTGCACACATAAGCCGCCATCGCCAGCTGCTGGAACAGCAGGCAGAACATCACCAGCCCGATGGAGAGGGCTCGACGGCGGCGGCTAAGGCGGAAGCGGGGACGCATGGCGGGGTATTCTAGAACAGCTGGACCTGGGTCCTGTCAAGTGGGGCGCGCACTTGCCGGGCATAGGCAGGATCACAAGGACAACGGCGATTCATCCCATGATGAGCAAGCAGCACTATAAAAAGGCCACTGGCATCATTGGGGGTGATGATGCGGATACTGCAAAGGCCTACATACAGTCCTTCTCTTGGTGCCCACCGATCAAGGACATGTACTTCGCGTGCGGGGTTGGCGGAGTAGTCGCCGTGTTCATAGTGGAGTTTCTTCAGAAAATCCAAGGCTACGATGAGGAGCTTTGGGTAGTCGTTGGTGACGTACCTAGCGCCTATTTAGTTGTCGAGCCGATGGACGACGAGGCGCAGGCGCTTGAGCGATATTGCGAATTGATGGATCAGTGGATAGCCGCGGTTCGCAGCGCCGATGACCTTAGCAAAGTGTTTCCGGTATCGGCCGAGCCAACTGTCAAGCACGCGGACATGTTGCGCAGCCGGATAGAACTGTTGCGTTCCGCGCTAATTCCGCGAATAGAAAGGCGAACGGAACGAACCTAACGATCATCTGATCAATCCTATTGTTGGGTCCGTTCACGCCGTTTACGTCAATGTGTGTCGAGAGGTTACTGATGCGCGCACATCTGCCTGCGTTCTCGTTACTAGTGTTGGGGCTTCTTCTGTCCGCATCGACGAGCGCCTCTGAGTCGACGTCGGTTGATACGGTTTCGTCTCTCAATCAACGTAGGGGGGAGTTTGACGGTAAGGACGTCAGGCTCAAGGGCTACCTGTGGATCGGGCCCGAGCAGTTGTACATTGTCGACAGAAAATTCGACAACGATGATGCGTGGCAGAAAAACTCAGGCTGTCTGAGCCTTTTGAATGCGGGAAGCCTGGGATCCATGGCAAAGACGTTGACGGGCAAGTACGTAGAGATTACGGGACGTTTCGTCGCGGATTCCTCGTCTTACGGTGTCAGCCTTATGGTGTGCGGATCAACGGGACTGGATCTTGGCGCCCGTCCGGAGGAACGCATCAAGGTCATTGCTAGCCCGGGACCTAGGGGGAAATAGCATGAACCTATCGACGATCAGGAACTGCTTTGTGTTTCTCCTGCTGCTTGCTGGCGCTACGTCCAACACCGCAGTGGCCGCCGAAAGTATTGCTGTCTGCACTTCATTGCCTGCCAATGGTTCATTGATCAAGACCGATGGCGGTCACAAACTCGTACTTACCGTCACCAATCCAACGGACGTCGCAGTCGACCTCATGGCATTCTACTTCGAGTCAGACTTGCTTCGATTGAGCGCCGTCGAGAAAGAAAACAATCGGCCTTTGCGTACACTGGTTCCGTTAGTGTCACCAGGCGTTTCGCCGATCACAATTCGAGCCAAGGATAAGTTCGTCCGGGAGTTCGATCTGGTCTCAATCTTTCCTGACCTCGAATCGACGCTGACCCGGTCGGCCGTCGCGGTCTCTTGGAGGCTCAAGCTGGATCCTGGCCCGGGCTGCTTTTCGGAGGTGATCGAGACCACGTTCGCTATTCCTAAGAATGCTGGTGCGCCATGATCTGGAGTCGAGCATGTACCGCTTGGGCAAGTTTTCGCTACTAGTCGTGGGGCTTCTTCTGTCTTTCTCGGCCAGCGCTTCCGCGCCGCATACGATGAATGCGCGTGTCATCGCGGTATCAGAAACGCCGAGGGTGCCATCAGGCGTCATCATCAGCTGGGTGGATATTACGGTGACTGAGCACGGGACCGCGACGACAAAGCTGAAACTTGCCTATGTTTCAGCCGCGACGAAGCTTCCCCGTGTCAGCGAACATTGTGTCTTCACCGTACATGGCGAGCGCAGTGGAAGCACTCGCGACAGGAATGGGGTGGCTGTCGATGATTCGATCGTGGTTGATGACTTTCAGTGCGGCTGGGCCAGGTGAGGTATCGGTGCCAGAACGAGCCGTCACCACAAGATCGCCGGCAGGAGATTGCTCAAGAGCGACGAGACAGCCTGGGTCCGAAAGATTGAGTCGAGATCTATGATCGATATTCAGCACGCATTTCAAAAAGACAGTCTCAAGCGAGTGCTGTCGTCACTTGGAACTCTCCCCGAAAGACTTATGCCTAAGTATTTTGGGTATGACGAAGATATCTATTCGCGAGAGGATCTCGTGAATGATGATGCGCGGTTCGAACTTTTTCTTCAAAGTGCAGAAAGCGGATTTTTCTCTATGCCGAAGATGTTTCTTACACATTCATCGTCGAATCCGCCATTCTCAAGGTTCATGTTTTCGATGCCAGCGTTCACGATGGCATAGCGATATTTCGTGGTCTATCGGCTTGTGGGTCCATCTTCGGATATGCGGCTGAAATGCATCGAGCCGCCATTAGTGGCGGAGAGGCGCCACGTAACGGTCGAAGCGATTCGGACGTTCATGACTGGTATCAGGCGACGGTCGGTGCGGCGCTCACGTGCACCAATGCCGGCGCGTGGATCGTGGCTTTCACCAGTTCCGCAAAGATTCCGGACAAGGCGTTCATGCTCGGATTGCCACGTGGTGAAAGCATTCGGTGCAACGACTTCGGCGGCGTTCCCGTGACCCGTGCGAGAGTTTCGAAGCCAAGCAAGCCATGAGTGAGGTCACGCATTAGCAGACGTGCGGCCTCGGCTTCGCCGTTGACCATGAGTGCCATGGCTTCGTCCAAGAGCGCGCTTGCAAATTCTGGATCTTCCTTGATGCGGTTCGCGATCGTGTCGCGGTAGTCCACTGTAAGTGCCATGAAGGCTTTCCTTAATCAGGATATTGATGCCGTCGTTTAGAGGGCTATTTTCGTTTCGTGGATTTGCCAGTTTGAACCTTCGCATCCTTGCTGGCTTCTTTGGCGGTCTTCGCCGCCGCTTTCTTTCGTTCTTTGTATTCTGCTGCCAGCGTGGCGGCAGCGGTGACTTCAGCGGACTGGTTGCCTTTGTCGCTACCTCCGAGCATCACCACCAGTTGATCGCCATCCTGGTGAACGTAGAGGCGGATGCCCGGTCCCCAATCAATGCGCCATTCTGCGAGCCCGCTTCCGAGGCCTTTTAGTCCACTGGTGTTGCCAGCAGCCATGCGGGCAACGGCAGTAGCCGCTTTAGCTGCTGCTTGCGGAGCAAGGCTGTTGAAAAACTCGCGGTAGTGGTTTCGCCCGTCTGATGAAACGTATTCCTGAACTATTGTGGCCATCAGCCAATCCTTTGTTATGCCAAAATGGTATCATATGTGGTACCATTAAAACAAGGATCCGAGATCGTGCAGCAGAGCCAGCACCATGCTCAGGAGATAGAGCAGGGGTCGGCCATGGGATGGCTCTAGCGCCGCTCGCAAGATTTGATACGGCCGAGGCTCACGATCGGCCGCATGACCACCGCAGCCCTACCTGACCCTCTGACCGACGATGACGTGCGCTGGCTGGTCGTTCGTACCGCCTCCTCGCTGGCGAGGCTCTGGGCACGGCTGAAACGCTTCGCCAGTCAGCCAGGACGACATCCCATGCGCGTCCTCGAGGCCCGAGAAGTCAGCCTCGGGGAGCCTTGGCTGAGCGATGTGCCGCCGAACACGTCCTTCGACGGGATCCTGTTTGCCGTCAAGTTGGCCCAAGGTCTGTTGCTTCGCGAGGCTGCCAGCCACAAGCCGCCCGATCACCGGCAGCTGTGCCTGATCGTGCAGCATGTCAGCTGTGGTGCGACCCACTGGTCGGCGAACTCTCTTCGTCTGGCTGAAGTGCTCGGCGTGTGCCTGGCGGCTCGTCCGCGGGACGAACCTGGGTCAGACCTTCATAGGGAAATCTACGCCTTGGATGGCACCTATGCGGAGACAAAGGCCGCCATGGTCGCCGGGCAGGGTGGCCGGTAGCGCGGATCCATTGCGTCCGGGTTATACAAAAACGGCAGAGCACATGACTGGGCGCGGCTCGGGCATCCTCGTGGACGCCTTGGTATCACGAAATTGTTAGAGTGAGCATCGCCGAGGGAGGGGGCGACGCGTATCGGCATTGGGGTAGTCACTCTCTTTTTACTTATAGGGACGTCCATGAGCACGCTGATCGTTCGTAGCCTCGATCTCCGTACCTGTCGGCTCGTAGTGGCCCTACTGGGCTTTCTGGCTACCCCCGCCATCTCCGTCGGCTCTCCCGCGCTTCCTCAGATGCAGGCCACCGCCCAGGCCGCCGAAGAGGCAGGGCTGCATCGTCCACCGGATCTCGAAGACCTCTGGCTCACGGTCCTGCTCAAGATGGCTCCCAGCACACCGCCTTCCTCAGGAGGCTACGGAAGCACCTGGTACGTCAGCGTCAGCACTGGCGGCGAAAAACCTGTCGATCTCCCAGCAGCCGCCATCGCCAGGACACAGATCGCGGGCATTACGATCCTTCCGGCTAGTGCCGCGCCAAGTGCCACGGCGAGCGACAACGCCGTGCAAGGCGAATATCACATCAGCATCGGCCTCCCGCAGAAACGGCCGGATGGCAATTACGACGTCACGTACGGGCACTACTGCGGCGTGATGTGCGCAGGCTCGATGACATCCGTCGTATCTCACGACCATTGGGGCTGGCGCATCGTTTCTAGCCGGAGCAACTGGGTGTCCTGAAGCGCGTCCATCCATCGCGACGGAGTCATGCCATGCAGAAGATCGGTGTTCTCTTCCTGCTAGCCATGTTGGCGACCGGCACGGTGGTGGCTGACAGTCGGCCCAAAGCCTTTCCCGACGAAGCCACGCTACGGCAACGCCTGAGCATCGACCCCCATTCGAAACTCGTGCTGCGCGGTCGCGATGGTTCACCTATCGGCATCAAGGCGTTTCTGGCTGGCGCGAACGCTCCGGGCGGTGAGTTCTCTTTCATTCCTGACCCGGGTAGCGGCATTGTCACGCTGACGCTCAGCAAGCTGCCCTCGAAGCCGCTGAACAAGTGGGGCGATTTGGTCATCGGCGATCCGCTACCTGCCTTCACGTTGCCCTCGAGCGAAGGCCGCACCATCCGCTCGCATCGCTTCGACCATGACCTCACCGTCGTCAACTTTTTCTTTTACGAATGCACTGGATGCATCGCCGAGATTCCTGCGCTCAATGCATTCCACGCGGCGCATCCGGAGATCGGTGCGCTGGGGTTAACGTACGAGGCAAAGGAAGGATTAGCCGCCTTCCGAAAGAAGTACGGGATGCAGTGGGAAATCGTCACGGGCGCCGTCTCCTTTTTCGACAGGGCCAACATCGCGATGTATCCAACGCTTGGCATCGTGGATCGACATGGCCGCCTGCTGGACTTGCAAGGCAGCTGGACGTTGCATCCTGCCGGGCGGAAGCTAGAGGCAGACGATGTAGCGCGATGGGTGGCGACTTACGCGCGAACCAACACGCGTGATACCGGCAACTAGGTACGTGGAAGCGAAGCGTGATCCGCTGGAAGCATCACGTAGGTCGGCGAGACTCCTGGGTGTCGAAGGCATGCGCTGAGGGCAGGGTGACAAGCGTGGCGAAGCCGAGTATGAAGCGCTTAGGGAATGTCATCGCAGGTCTCCGTGGACGGTCTGGCGGCAGCTGGCGCCAAGGATAGGTCCCTACCGATTGGCGGCACCAGACCCGTTGGAGCAATGACGTATGGCATTTACAAAGAGGCTGGCGTGCCTCCTTTTCATCTGCGTTTGCACGCTTGGAAGCGTACGTGCCGCCGAGAAAGATCTGCGGAAGTATCCCTGCGATGTCTACATGTCGTCGGCCTGTATGCGACTGCCGAACGAGATGTCGGTCAGCTACCGCGTCCCCGCCGATTTCGGCATCTACACCGTGCAGTCGTCAGGGAAGAATCTCCTTTCGGTCTACGTGGGCAGTGCACCTCAGCTTCCGACTGGCGTTCCTTGATATGAGTGAGCTGTCGGAGATTGACCAACTGGTGGCCGGCATCAGGGAGCTTGGTGACGCGAAGGCCCTGGCGTTCGGCATCTGCTTGCTTGAGCGGGCCATGCCGGCCTTCTTTCAGTTCCAATGTGACACGGGGTGGGTCGGCGGCGGCGTCATGCGCGCGGCCGTTGCCCGGTGTTGGGCGGTGCTGGAGGGTAGTCCGGCCGAGGCGGTCAAGTTCGTATCCGTCGCGGAATGCGAGCGTGCTGTGCCGGATTCCGAAGGCCGGTACGACTCTGACTACACGTCGGCCGCTATCGATGCGGTGGATATGGCGTGCAACCTGCTGGGCTTCGTCGAGAGCGGAGATATCGAACTCATCGTCGACTCCGTCACTGCACAAACGGACACGATCGATCTGTTCGTTCAGCAGTCGGATGGCTCGGTGCATTCGCTTCTGAACGACGAGCTCGATCTGATGCAGGCCGACCTCGATTTTTTAAGGGTAATTCACGGCGGCGAAAGGATGCTTTTCCCGGCACTCTTGAAGCGCGTCTCTGATCTTGAGTACAGGACGCTCCGGTTGACGCTTCCGCGCGTTTCTTGAAGCACGGATTCACGCGTCACGTCCCGGTGAGCTTGCTCCGGGCATACGCCTCAACCCACAGCCACCTCTTCCTTCTCCTTCGTCACCTCTTCATCCTTGTCCGGCGGCGGAAAGTGGTACCACGCTTCGTGGGGAGACGACCGCTTGCACGACGGGCAAGCGGTCATGGTCCAGAAATGGCCGCATCCTGGACAGCAGCCTGCGGTCCAAAAGGTATGCCACTGCGTAAGGCATCCTGAGCCGGGTTCGCCGGGTGCACATACCCAGCGACTCTCGGGTTTGGGTTCCCAGCTGCAACGCGGGCAATGGATATGAGGTTCGCGGCTCATCGGGTCGCTCTAGGGGGCGATGATCTCGCCATCTTCCTTGGTAAACGGGCCGGGCAGCGGCGGGATGATCTCGAGCACCTTCTCGGACGGACGACTCAGGCGCGTTCCGCGATCCGTGACGACAAACGGCCGCTCGATCAGGATCGGATGCGCAAGCATGGCGTCGACAATCGCCTCGTCGCTGACAGACGGGTCCTTTAAGCCCAACTCACCGAACAGCGGTTCCTTCTGACGCGCCGCCTCGCGGGGCGTCAGCCCCGCATCGACGAGGAGGCGCAGCAGTGTCACTCGATCCGGCAGGGTCTTCAGGTACTCGATCACGGTCGGCTCGATGCCGGCATGGCGAAGGATCGCCAGCGTGTTGCGCGAGGTGCCGCACCGGGGGTTGTGATAGATCGTTGCGTTCATGGTCATGACGTAGGTTCCACTACGGCTGCAGCGGCAGCCAGTGCACGGGCCTCAGCGGCGCCTTTGCGCTCGCTGTAGCGGTCAACAAGATAATCACTGCGGCCACGGACCAGAAGCGTGAACTTCATCAGCTCCTCCATGACGTCAACCACGCGATCGTAGTACGGCGACGGCTTCATGTGGCCGGCGGCATCGAATTCGTTCCAGGCCTTCGCTACTGAGGACTGGTTCGGGATGGTCACCATGCGCATCCAGCGGCCGAGTACGCGCAAGGCGTTGACCACGTTGAACGACTGCGAGCCACCCGATACCTGCATGACGGCCAGCGTCCTGCCCTGGGTGGGACGCACGCTGCCGTCTTCCAGCGGTAGCCAGTCGATCTGGTTCTTGAATACACCGGTCACGCTGCCGTGCCGCTCGGGGCTGACCCAGACATGGCCCTCCGACCACAACGAAAGCGCGCGAAGCTCCTGCACCTTCGGATGACTCGCGGGCACGCTGTCGAGCATGGGAAGGTCGGCGGGATCGAACACGCGTGTTTCGGCGCCCAGGTGCTGGAGGATGCGCTCCGCCTCGTAGGCGAGCTTGCGACTGAAGGATTGCGGTCGCAGCGAGCCGTACAGGATCAGGATGCGCGGCGCATGGCCGCCGTCGCCCTGGACGGTGAGGCGTTCCCACTCGGGCAGCGGCAGGTTGCCGGTCAGGTGGGGAAGATCGACTGACGTCACGATGCTCTCCGAGGGTTGCCTGGCGCTAATGATTCTATCATTCTAGAGATATCGAGACGAACGACGCAACCGCCATGCAAACCGCCGACGCCATCAAGGTCCTTTCCGCGCTCGCTCAGGAGTCGCGCCTGGCGATATTCCGCTTGCTCATCGAGCAGGGGCCGGAAGGATTGCCCGTGGGGGTGATCGGCGAACGTCTGGGTTTTCCGAGTGCCACCCTCTCGTTCCATCTGAAAGAGCTGCTGCACGCGGGCCTTGTCACCAGTCGCCAGAGCGGTCGCTTCATTTACTACGCGCCGGTGATCGCCGCGGTGAATGGCCTTGTCGGTTACCTGACCGAGAACTGCTGCGCGGGTAGCGGTGGTAGTTGCGCGCCGGCGGCGAACGTCGCGAAGGCGGCAGGCAAGCGCGCGGCGGTTGCCAAACGTCGAGGCGTAAAGGCACTCGGGTAAGAGCGGAATGGGCACTATGATTCACGGCGGCCGCATGGTTCGCATGTGCCCCTCCTCACTTACTCGTCGAGCCTTTCATGCACTCAGTCCCTTTCGCCGGTGTGCCGGCTGCCAAGCATCGTAAGTTTTCGCGCCTCTCTCTCTCCCTTGCCTTGGCCCTCGCCTCCGGCACGGCGGCCGCGCAATGGACTGTCTCCGACCATGTACCCCCGCCGCAGGACACGCCGTACGTCGGGACGGTGGCGATCCACGTCGATGCGAACGATACGGCGCAGGGCATCTTCCGCGTCCATGAATCCATTCCGGTGAAGGCGGGCGCGCTGACCCTGCTGTACCCGCAGTGGATTCCCGGCGACCACTCGCCCACCGGCCCGATCGCCATGCTCGCTGGCCTTAAGCTCAGCGCCAATGGCAAGCCGCTCGCGTGGAAGCGCGATGAGTACAACGTCTACGCCTTCCATCTCGACGTGCCGGCGGATGTCTCGTCGATCGACGCGGACTTTCAGTACCTGTCCGAGCGCGGGGATGACGCGGACTTCGAGATCACCGATCGCCTGATGTCGATGGAGTGGAGCAAGGTGGCGCTGTATCCCGCGGGCTATTACACGCGCGGCATCACCTTCGCGCCCAGCCTGACGCTGCCGCACGGCTGGCAGCTCGGCACCGCACTGGAGACCGCCTCGAAGGCAGGCGACACCACCACGTTCAAGCCGGTGTCCTTCGAGAACCTCGTCGATTCGCCGGTTTACGCGGGCCAGTACTTCAAGCGCGTCGCGCTCAATCCGGGTGACAAGGCGCCGGTGTTCCTGGACGTGGTCGCCGACGAGCCGAAGTACCTCGAGATAACGCCCGAGCAGCTCACGGTGCATCGCAACCTGGTGACGCAGGCGACGAAGCTGTTCGGCTCGCACCACTACGACCATTACGACTTCCTGTTCTCACTGTCGGATCAGTTGGCGGGTAACGGCACGGAGCATCACCAGTCCAGCGAAGACGGACTGGGCGCCGACTACTTCACCGGTTGGAAGGACGCGGCATCCGAGCGCGACCTGCTGGCGCATGAGTACACGCATTCGTGGAACGGCAAGTTCCGCCGTCCGGCCGATCTGTGGACTCCCAACTTCAACGTACCGATGGGCGATTCACTTCTGTGGGTGTACGAGGGCCAGACGCAGTACTGGGGCTTTGTACTGACCGCGCGCGCCGGTATGTGGTCGCCGCAGGAGTTCCGTGACGGGCTGGCGCTGGTCGCGGCCAACTACGAGCGCAACCGCGAAGGTTTCCAGTGGCGCACGCTCGAGGACACCACGAATGATCCGACCGTCGCGCAGCGTCGGCCCCTGCCGTACCGCAGCTGGCAGATGAGTGAGGACTATTACAGCGGCGGCCAGATGATGTGGCTGGCCGTGGACACCAAGCTGCGCAGTCTCACGCACGACAAGTCGTCACTCGACGATTTCGCGCGCAGCTTCTTCGGTGTCGAGAATGGCAGTTATGTGCCCAAGACCTATACGTTCGAGGACGTGGTGGCAGCGTTAGATGGTGTTGCCAAGTACGACTGGGCAACCTTCCTGAAGGCGCATGTCGCCTCGATCAATCCGCAGCTGCAGGATGGCCTTGCGGGCACGGGCTGGAAGCTGGTCTACGACGACAAGGAGAGCGACTACGAGAAGGCGTACGACGCCCGGCCGGAAGCGCTTCGCCACTTGGTGAACTTCACCTGGTCGATCGGCCTGACGATGACCGACGCTGGCAAGGTGGGCGACGTGCGCTGGGATGGCCCTGCGTTCAAGGCAGGCGTCAGCAGCGGTGCCACCGTGGTCGCGGTTAATGGCGCCGCCTATTCGAAGGATGTGCTGACGACGGCGATTACCGCCGCCAAGGACAGCAAGACGCCGATCGAGCTGACGCTGAAGTACCAGGGTCGCTTCCGTACCGTTCCCGTGGATTATCACGGTGGTCTGCAGTATCCGCATCTGGTGCGGGTGGATGGGACGCCGGATTATTTGAGCGAGATTATTGCTGCGCGGAAGTAGGCAGTTACCCGCTAACGTTGACCCGAAGACACGGCCGTATCTCCCGATGCGGCTGTGTCTTCGCTGAAGCTGCGCTTCGGCTTAGTGATCACCGTAGTGGAACTTGCAGCTGATGATGGAGATGCACTCATCGTCGAAGGCGTAGACCAGTCGATCCTTCTTATTGATGGATCTGGACCAAAAGCCAGCCAGATCACCGCTCAATTCGTGTGGATCGCCCAATCCGTCGTTCGGACTCCTCTGCACATCCTTGATAAGGGAGTTGATCTTTTTCAGCGTCTTCTTATCTTCGGTCCAATCCTGATAGTTCTTCCAGGCTTCGTCCGTGAACTTGATACTCCGTGCCATCAAGCGGTTTCCTTCTCCTCGATCAGCTCTCGTTTCGAAGTCTTGCCCGCCTTGAACTGAGCGATGGACTTGGCGAGGTGATCGCGGTTTGCCTTGTTGCTGAGCAGGTGAATGGTGTCTGCCATCGAGTTGTAGTCCGCAAGGGACATGACTACTGCGTCCTCGTGGTCACGGCGATGGATGACCGTGATGGAGCAGTCGCTCGCTACGGTATCCAGCACACCCTTGAGGTTGTTACGGGCGTCCGAAAAGCTGACGACTCGCATGGGGTTCTCCTGTGTGTCTTACCTTTCTATGTACTTCTGATGTCTTTCTTAACTTGTACAGGTTCTTGCACAAGTGCAGTTTAGAGCATGTCCTGGAAGGCGGCAAGGGGTCAGTACAGCTGCCATGTATGTCTAAGTATCTGAATACTAATGGTAATACATGCCTGAAGTCATGGACTGGCGGCGGTACGGAGTACCTCCAGTCCAACGGAAATGGGCTAGGCATCGAATACTGGGCGGGCACGATATGGCGAATCAATGAGCGAGTTTGCGCACGACGCTACATGTGGCGACGGTTTCCTGCGCACATGGGACGCCGGATGACTTGAGCGAGATTATTGCTGCGCGGAAGTAGGTTTGATCGCGTCGAAGAACGAAGTTACCGACTGCGTTCTTCGACGCTCCTTGAGGCAACAGACCTGGATATGGGTCACCACTGGTTCGCCCTCGATCGGTAGCGGAACGAGTCGTTCATCCGGCACATATTCCGACTTCGACACGGTTCCTGCGCCCAACCCACGAATCACCGCCTCGCGTAGTGCCTCGCGGCTGCCGATCTCCATCGCTACCGTCGCGGCGAGTCCTTGCTCGCCCAGCGCTGCTTCCAGTGCGAGCCGCGTGGTGGATCCGGGCTCTCGCACCAGCAACGGCTCGGCGCTGAGTTCCTCAAGGCTGACCGACTCGCGCTTCGCCCACCGATGCTCCCGATGTACGAAGACGATCACCGGGTACGTCGCGTAAGGCTGCATATGGAACCGCGTATCGACGGTTCCCTTTGCGATGACGCCCACGTCGCAGAGGTAGTGCTCCAGATCGTGCAGCACTTTCTCCGAGTTACCCAGCGACATCGACAGGAACATCTGCGGATGACGCGCGTGGTACTTGTCGATCATCTCGGTGACATGGAACGGACTTACCGCGCCGATCCTCAGCGAACCGCGACGCATGGAACCGCTGTCTTCCAATAGCACGCGCCCGTCGTCTTCCAGATCCACGATCTGCCGCGCGATGCGCAGGAACTCGCTACCTGTGGCCGTGAGGTCCACGCGGCGGCCGCGCCGATGGAACAGCTCCACGCCGTGTTCTTCTTCAAGTGCCTGAATCTGAGAGGTCACCGTGGTCTGGCTGGTGTGCATGGCACGCGCCGCAGCGGTGAATCCACCATGCTGGACAACGGCGATGAAGCTGCGGAGCTGGGTGAGGGTCATGGGGGCGGTCCGATCGTTTGCGCCATAGGTTGAACGATCCATGTGACATCTATCCACCGAAAAAACCGATGGAACCATCGGTTAAGGGGGCGGGATTCGATCATTGAGGTGCAACCTGGCGTCTCTAACCTGCCTCCATCATCGGCAGTAGAGCGGCGCTCATCATCATGTCTTCGGTTATTCCTTCGTCCCGGCCCTCGGGTGGTAGCTATCCCGGGCCGCTTACCACCGCGATCTTCGACTGGGCGGGCACCGTGCTCGACTTCGGCTGCATGGCGCCGGTGGACGCCTTCCGTCAGGTGTTCGAGGCGGCCGGCGTGCCGATCTCGATCGCCGAAGCCCGGCTGCCCATGGGCGCAGCCAAGCGCGAGCACATCGCCATGATCCTGGCCATGAGCGAGGTGGAGGGTCGCTGGCACGCCGTGAGGGGTCATAAGCCGACCGCGGGCGATCTGGACCAGCTCTACGCCGCCTTTCTCAGCGCGGATGCCGCGAACGTGGAGCGCCACAGCGCGCTCATCCCCGGTGCCCTGGAGACCATGGCTGCCCTGCGTTCACGTGGCCTGCGCATCGGCAGCACGACGGGTTATCCGCATGAAGTCATGGCTAACCTTGTTCCGCTAGCGAAGGCTCAGGGCTACGAACCCGACCACACCTGCACGGTGAGCGACGTGCCGCGTGGGCGTCCGGCGCCGGACATGTGCCTGGTCAACGCGCTGGTCCTCGAGGCGCTGGACGTGAGGGCTTGCGTGGTTGTGGATGACAGCCCGAGTGGCCTGCTCTCGGCACGCGCTGCCGGCATGTGGGCAGTGGGTGTTTCCGCGAGTGGTAACGAGGTGGGTCTGTCGCTGGCCGATTGGCATGCGCTGCCTTCTACACAGCAGCAGGAACGGCTGGGGGTAGCGCGGCATCGCCTGGAAGCCGCGGGCGCGCATTTCGTGATCGAGACCATCGCGGACCTGCTGCCGGTGATCGATGCCATCGAAGCGCGTCTTGCCGATGGGGTGGCGCCATGAAGGACTGGTCGTTTCATAACCCGGTTCGCGTGCACTTCGGCGTGGACTCGCTCGATACGATCGGTCGTCTGCTGCACGGACGTAGCTACGCGCTGGTGACTTATGCGGGAGACATCTTTCGCGGATTCGCGCAACGTATCGCGGCGCAGGCCGGGCCGGCGCTGGTGACCATCGACGCCATCGAGCCCAACCCGACCTTGGCGATGCTGCAGACCGTCTGTGCACAGATGGAGGCGCTACCGACCAAGCCGGACGTGCTCGTCGCGCTGGGTGGTGGCTCGGTCATGGACTCCGCCAAGGTGCTCGCCACCGGCCACGGTCGCTGGCAGCCTGTGGTCGAGGCACTCAACAACCCGGCGGCCGACGTGCCACGCGCCATGCCGATCATCGCCATTCCGACCACCTCGGGTACGGGCAGCGAAGTCACTTGCTGGGCCACCGTGTGGGATCCGGAAAACGACCGCAAGCTGTCGTTGTCGCGGGACGATCTCTACCCCGAAGCGGTGGTGGTGGACCCGCGACTCGTGGCCGGCTTGCCTCGTAGCGTCACCATCGCCAGCGGTCTCGATGCGTTGTCGCATGCCCTGGAAAGCCTTTGGAACAAGAACGCCAGCCCAATTACGCGAAGCCTGGCCGTGCAGGCAGCAAAGGAAATCATGCGGGGCCTGGCGCGCCTCAACGGCGACCTCCATGACCTCGACGCCCGCACGTTGATGGCACTGGGCTCGCTGCGCGCAGGCCTCGCGTTTTCCAACACACGCACCGCGCTGGCTCACAACATCTCTTACCCGATCACCCTCCGCCAGGGCATCGCGCACGGCATCGCCTGCTCGTTCTGCCTGCCGGACGTGATGACGGCCGCGATCGGCGCGGAACCGTCCTGCGACAGCGCGCTTGAAGACCTCTTCGGCGACCTGCGCAGCGCGCCACAGACGCTGCGGATCTTCCTCGACGGCCTCGGCGTGTCATCGGATTCGCGCGACTACGGCATGGATCCGGCGCAGTGGCGCGACGTCGTCGCCGAAGCGTTCGACGGCGTGCGCGGTCGCAACTTCATCGGCGCCATCGAGCGCTTTCCGTTTCGGGACGTTGTGGACGTACCGGGCAGCCAAGCCGTAGGGGCATCCTTATGAAGGCGCAGCAGAGTATCCAGACCGATGCGCTTGCGCGCCTCGACGAAATGCCGTGGACGCGATTCCACACCATCCTGACCCTTGCGCTTGGCGTGGGCTGGGCACTCGATTCGTTCGAGACGAACATCATCGGTAGCGTGTTCGGTGTGCTGAAAGCGCAATGGCATCTTTCGTCCACGCAGGGGTCGCTCGCCGTGAGCCTTTGGGTGATTGGCATGCTCATCGGTGCGATCGGATTCGGCTATCTCGCTGATCGTTACGGCCGTAAGAGGCTCTTCCTTGGCACGCTTCTCTGGTATGCGGTGTTCAGCACGGGCACGGTGTTCTCGTGGAACTACGAGTCCTTCCTGTTCTTTCGCGTAATGACGGCGCTCGCTGTAGGCGGTGAGTACTCGGCGGTGACGGCGACCATGGGCGAGTTCATTCCGAAGCGGCATCGCGGACGAACGGACGCAACGATTCTTTCCGGGTTTCCGCTGGGCGCGTTGACTTCCGCTGCCGTCACGCTGCTGCTACTCAACCAGCTTCCCGGCAATATCGCCTGGCGTGTGGGCTTTGGTCTGGGGACGACGCTGGCGCTGATGTTCTTCTGGATTCGTCGCGTGATTCCCGAGTCACCGCGCTGGTTACTTCAGCAAGGGCGCATTGCGGAGACGGAAGCGATCGTGGATCGCATCGCCGCGAGTGCCGAGCGCGCCGGTACGTCGGTCGATCACAAGCTCCAGGCCCGCAAGCGCTACCCGGCTGTACCGTACACACCGACGACGCCGGCCTTCCTGCGCAATATCCGTGAGCTCTTCGGCCAATACCGCCTGCGCTGCGGCCTCGCCAGCGCGCTGAACTTCTCACAGGCAGCCGTGGTATATGGCGTTCTCTCACTGATGGCCCTGGTGATCCTGCCGTACATGAAGGTGCCTGCGGATCGCATGCCGATCTACTATGTGTACGGCAATGCGGCGGCGTTGCTTGGCGGCCTTACGGCGGCCTGGCTGGTGGAAGCCTGGGGACGCCGCTGGTCGTTGCTGGTGAGCTACAGCTTCACGGCCCTGGCGATCGTTCCGCTTTATGTACTGCACACGTTGCCCGGCATGGTCGCCGCGTACTGCATGATCCAGTTTGGGGTGACCTGGGCGTATATCTCCGGCTACGTGATCTCGTCCGAAGTACTGCCGACCCGCATGCGGGCCACGGGCCTGGGCATCTCGGTGGCGGTCGGAAGGGTGGGGGCCATGATCTCGCCGCTGTTGCTGACCTATGCCTACCAGATGTCCGGCGTGCCTTCGTCTGCCCTGATCGTCCTGATTACGTTGGCCCTGCCGGGCCCGATCGCCGCCGCACTGTGGTGGCGCATGGGTAAGGAGACCCGCAACGTCTCGCTCGAAGAGGGCAGCGTGGAAACGGCACGCGCTCGCGAAGCCGCCGCACGCAGCCAGCCGTACGGCACGCTCTCGCACACTCACACGCACTGATTTCACTCCACGAGTCTTGTTCGGGCGCATCGCCACGCGATGCGCCATGGGGGCGGCTTGCCTGAATCCATCGTTTTCCCACTCATTCGCAACGTTCGACGGGGGTTACAACGTGGCACGACACGACAATCCGGCACACCGGAAGAAACTCGGCGCGATCATCGGTCTCGCCGCCCTGGGCATCACGCAGACTTCCTTTGCCGCCGATGACAATAGCCTCACCTGGAGCGGCATCACGCTCTACGGCACGGTGGACATTGGCGTGGCTCACCAGAACCACGGTGCGCCACTCAGCCAGGACATGTATACGGGCCTGGCGTACATGGTCACCAAGAACAGCAACCACGCGATCACCTCAGTGGCGCCGAACGGACTGAGTCAGTCGAAGCTGGGTTTGAGGGGCGATGTTCCGGTGGCCGACGACCTTCGTTTCGTCTTCAACCTGGAGTCGGGCTTCAATCCCGAGTCTGGAAAGCTCTCCGACGCGCTGGCCGCTCTGGTCCATAACAACGGCAAGTCGGCGGATGTGCAGACGACGGGCGCCGATGGCTCCCGCGCGGGGCAGTTGTTCAACGGTCCGGCATTCGCAGGACTAGCCTCGCCGACCTTCGGCACGCTCACGGTTGGCCGTCATAACACCTTCCTGACGGATGTCGTGACGAAGTTCGACCCGCTGACCGTTTCCTACGCCTTCTCCGTGCTGGGTGCTTCGGGCACGACGGCGGGTGGCGGCAACACCCAGGACGTGCGGCTGGACGATTCCTTGAAGTACACCTACACATGGCAGAACCTGCACGCGGGCGCGCTGTATCAGTTCGGGCATAACGACACGAGCCCGGGTAGGGCACTTCAGCTGGATGCGGGTGGCGTGTTCGGGGCCTTAGCCGTCGACGCCATCTATGCCTCGAAGAAACAGGCGTTGCTTGCATCATCGCTGTCGGCCGCTCAGATGGCGACGCCGGGTGTGCCACACGACTCGTTGGCGGCGACCGTTTCGGATAACCACTCCTATGGGCTGACCGCCGCGTACCGGCCGGGAGGCTGGTGGAATGTCATGGGCGGGTTCGAACGAATCACCTACGAGAATCCGTCGTCGCCGTTGGCTGCCGGCTTCAGTTCGCTGGGCGGCTACTTCATCAGCTTCGTGAACAACAATGCCTATCCGCATGAGAAGGTGTTGAAGGTGTCCTGGGTCGGCTCGAACATGCGCCTCACTGATGCGCTCACGCTGACGGGCGCCTGGTACCACTACGACCAGGACAGCTTTGACGGCAAGGGCTGTTCCAATCGTTCCGCGAGTACGTGCAGCGGCACACTCAACGCGGTGTCCGCCGTCCTCGACTACCGGTTCGACAAACGATTCGACGTGTACGCGGGCGCGATGTATTCGCATGTCGAGGACGGCCTGGCGAACGGCTATCTCTTTACGTCCGCGGTCAATGTCATGACCGGCGTGCGCGTGCAGTTCTGATTCACCTCACTGGAAGGGAGCGACCATGAAGAAGCTTTTCTTGTCGGGCGTGGCTGCCTTGCTTGGCCTGGCCACGCAAGTTCACGCGCAATCGCTGGGCGAATTCCGCTTCACGCCGAACGCGGCTATCTCGGGATTCAACACGCAGCATCTGAACAACGTCACACCCGAGGCGTGCGCGACGACATGTCGCGATGTCGACCACGGTGCGTGGTGTGTCTCGTTCGACTATTACCGGGCGTCCGGCCAGTGCGACCTGAGCAACAAGCGGGCAGCGGATGTAGGTGGACTGAAAACGGACTATGCCGGCAATCCGTATGACCACTACAGCCTTTCTCCAGCGGTCAACGCACCCGATCCCATCCCCGGCAAACGGCACGTGCTCGTTATCGGGATCGACGGTCTCAGGGGCGATGCCGTGCGCTGTACGGGCTGCGCGAATCCGCCTTCGCTCAACGCGCTGATCGATGGCGGAGCCTTCCACAGCGACATGCTGGCCGGCGGGCCTCAAGTGACGCTGAGTGGCCCGGGCTGGGCAAGCAACTTCACGGGGTACTGGGCCGCGGACCACGGAGTTACGTCGAACGACATCTCCCAGGTGTTGAAGAAGCCCCACGTGTTCGACCTGATCAAGAAAGTTTATCCGGACGCGACGACAGCCGTGGTCGCCGATTGGGCCAACCTTACCCAGGGCCTGATGCCGACGGGTGCTGACTTCGTCTCGCGTAACGATGCCAAGAACTCGCAACAGGCGACGGACGTGGTTAAGGAATGGCTGAGCTGGGATAACGCCCCGACGGCGATCTTTTACTATCTGCACAATGTGGACATCCACACCTGCTGCTACGACCCACTCAACGCCGTGTATCAGCAGAAGATCCTCGACGAGGACGCGCAGATCGCACAGGTGCTCGATGCGCTTGTCCACCGGCCGGATTATGCGAATGAGGACTGGCTGATCGTGGTGGCCTCGGACCACGGTGGGCTCAACGATAACCACGGCGGGCAGAGCGCCTCGGAGCGGGATGCGCTGTTCATACTCAACAATACGTATGGGAAGCCCGCGGCGGTTCCTTATTGCCATGGCGACCTCACCAGCTATCCGCTGACCCAGATCGATGGAGTGACGCCGCATGTGCTCGACTTCCTGGGGATTGCGAACCCGACGGCAGGGAGGAAGCTGCCGGTTTGCGGAGTGAGCTCGCAATAGGCCTCAGTGCGCCAGTGTTTGCACGACGCTACAGGTGGCGACGGTTTTCTGTGCACAGGCGGCCAGCATGCTGCGCAGATCCCCCGCCATCTCCGCCAGCGCCTTCTGCTTCGCCTCGATCTGTTCAAGGTGCGTCTGGACGATCACGTCGACTGCCGCGCACGAATCGTCTCGCCTGGCACTCAGGCCGAGCAGGCTCCGGGTCTCCTCGAGACTGAAACCCAGATGCCGACACCGCATGATGAAGTCCAGACGCGCCACGTCGTCGGCGCCGTACTGGCGATACGTTCCCAGCCGGGGCGGCTCGGGAAGCAGAGCGATCCGTTCGTAGTACCGGATCGTCTCCAGGTTGCACCCGGTGGCGGCGGCCAGTTCGCTGATGCGCATGGGTTGACTCCGTAGTTACTACGGACCTCAGTCTAAGCCCTTTCCTGGTGGAACTCCCTGCATGGGTTGCTGTGATCACGATAACTGCGAGGCCCGCGCCCTGGCGGATACGTCGGCCCACCGCCGTGTGCTTTGGACCGTGCTGGTTATCAACCTGGTGATCTTCGGCGGCGAGTTCGGCGTCGGCTGGTTGGCTAATTCCAGTGCCGTGCAGGGCGACTCGCTGGACAGCCTGGGAGATGCCCTGGTCTACGGCATCAGTCTGCTGGTGGTCGGTCGTTCCCTGCGCGCTCGCGCGATGTCCGCGTTGACCAAGGGTGGGTTGCAGGTCGCCTTTGCGGCGGTGGTGATGGCCGAGGTGGTCTACCGGTTATCCCACGGGGTGCCACCCACCACGGGCCTAATGAGCCTGGCGTCGGCTGGCGCGCTCATGCTCAACGGCGCCTGCCTGGCCTTGCTGACACGCTATCGCGCGGACGACATCAACATGCGTTCGGTGTGGCAGTGTTCGCGAAACGATGTCATCGGGAATGCAGGGGTGCTGGTTACCAGCGGGCTGATCGCGTGGACCGGCTGGTGGTGGCTCGACCTGGTCTTCGGTGCGGCGTTGGCTGCGCTGTTTTTGCAGACAGGGTTGTCGGTGATTCGGGCGGCGGTGCCGTTGGTGCGAGGCCCCATCGCAGGTGTGTAGCGGTACGGCGTAAGATTCCGCAACGCCACGAGAAGGAACTCCACCGGATATGCGCCTGGGACTGATTGGATACATACGAATACTTGTCGCTGCGCTGGTGATCACGTCGCCACTGGTCATGGCCGCGTCACTCGATCCTGCGGCTCTGCCCGGTATCTGGAAAGGCAGCATCGGATGGCAACCTGTCGTCGCCTGCTTCAATCGCTCGGACACCCACGGGGCGGAGGGCAGCTACTACTACCTCAAGCACCTCGTGCCGATCAGCGTTGGCTTCGACGCGAGTAACAAGACCATCAAGGAAGCCGACGGCGTCTGGGAAGTCGAACTGGCCGCAGGGAGCGACACGCTCACCGGCAGCTGGAAGAAGAAAAAGGATGACGCGGTCGGGGTGCCTGTCGCGCTGACCCGCGCCGGCGTAGCTGACCCAAAAGCTTGCGGCAGCGATGCCTTCGTCGCGCTGCTGGAAGCGCCAACCGCGCCGCGCGTGGTCACCGGCCCGCGCAATGACTTCAATGGTCACGGCTACCGCACGCTATCCGGCGTTAACCAGGCGACGATCCAGATCCTTTTACCGGGTGCCGCCGCCGACGCCATCAACCGCGACCTTCGCCAGTTCATCGACGACAGCCCGGCAACAGTGGCTGAGTACAACGCCCGACGTCGCAACGACCTGAGCACGCGCGGGTTCGTCATGGACGACGAGACGACCGTGGCACCTTCGTTCTGGTTAGGCCGGTACCTGTCGATAAACTTCTACTCATGGGCGGCTGGCATGGGACAAAGCGGTATTTCGAGTCACGACCTGACCTGGGACCTGGTGACGGGCAAGCGTGTCGACCTGTGGGGATGGTTCGGTGCGAAAGGTACCCCAGGCGCCGATGACTCGGCGACCATGCCCGCGCCACTGCTGGCGAAGTTCGTGAAGCCCGGTGATATACCGGCAGGCGACGACAACTGCACGGCGAACTACACCGGTGCGGTGCTGTTTCGTATCAGTCTTACCGCCACCGGCATGGCCTTCAACCAATGGGCGACGGGAGACGGCTGTGACATCGGGTTCACTGCGGACTTCGATGCGCTGCTTCCGTTTATGACCCCCGGGGGTAGGGCGGCCGTGAAAGCAATGATGGATTCAAGCAGGTAGTCGGGTGGAGGACCCATCGTGAATGAAGAATTATCAGCGGAAGAGTGGTTCGAGCACGAAATCTTCTACTTCCTCAAGGCACTTCGCATTCTTGAGCTCAGTGCGGACGAGCAGTGCGAAGTGATGGGTAACTACAATGTCGCCTGGGAAATTCAGGAGGACGTTTCAGGGCCGATTCCAGGTATGGTCAACTCCCCGCTGTCCTACTTCACGGGCGCGCAAGCTGATGCGCTCGTTAGGCTGGCTAGTGCATTGAAGGAACTGCCTGAGGAGGCCATCGTCGTCGAGGGCCTGCCTACGAACAGTCGCGAGGGATCCATCGCCGCCATGCGGCATCGCTCGTGGGAGCCTCTGAGAATCCGGGCGAGCGACGTGCTGAGAGTGCTTGAGCCGGCGATTCAGAGGAACGCGGCGTATTTCACATCGGCGTAGAAGTGATGCTATCGGGAAGCATCGCAATTCATGTGACCCGGCTTGCATACTTCTTCGACCCGGCAACACACACCACCGCCGCAAGCGCAACGAGCAACATCGTCCAGTTCACCGTTTCTCGCAGTAGCGCGGCTAGTGCGAGGCCCGTGAAGGGCTGGACCAATTGCAGTTGTCCTACCGCGGCGATTAATAAGTCCTTGATTGGTCATCGCATCTATAAGCCTTTAGGTAATTGATATGAAATATTTCCAGAAGCAGATCATCGCCTTCGTAATTGCGATGGCGGTTCCTGTGCTGTCTCAGGCTTCCGACGAGCTTTCATTGAAAGTGTCGCGTGACAAGGGCGATATCTACGTTATTGTTGCGAACACACAAGACAACGCGGTCAAGGTGCGTAAGGACTTCCTGCTTGATCGGATCTTCGGGAGCCTGACCTTCGATATTCGAAATCACGCAAAGGTCTTCCCTGACGCGTCGCACATTAATCCCGAAGTTCCTACTGAAAGTACGTACATCATACTGACGCCTGGGCAAATAATCGGGCATATGTTCAATCTTCAGATCATCAAGAACGCTCATATGCTGACAAAGGGTTGTTACACCATTTCGGCGATCTACCACGATGGAATGGCAAAAGATTTTGCAGGCTTCGAAGGTGAGGTGAGATCGAAACCGATCTCGCTTTGCATCGACAAGTAGGGCGTCTTCACGTCGGTCTCGGGTGCCAGCCCATCTGTCTATGATCACCGCCGCATTGCCTTGACCGCGCGAGTGGAAAGCGACGGTATTCACGGCATCGTGCTGATCATGCCGTCCTGCAGGGGCGCGCTCACTGTCGACGTGTCTGGTACGGGAAAGTCTATGCGTACATCGAGCGATTCAATCGAACCTTCCGCGAAGAAGTCCTCGATCAACACCTCTTTTCACGCCTCGATACCGTCAACAAGCCGCCTGATGTTCTGTTTTGAAATGTCTGCTTGACGGGGAAGCTTACGATAGCCCGGGATTACGGTCCGGGCACAGGGCAACTCATGTCGCCTTCCTCACAGTGAAGAAGAGCTTCCAGCTCCTTGGTTCGGGCGTGTGTGGCAGCACTGCGACATTGGGCAATCAGCATCGGAGAGATGCTCCCCTGGGCGTTCGCCGAGGCGGCGAACTCGCATTGTGCATCGCGAAATGAAAGCCACGCGCGTTGTGCCTTGATCAGGAGCGAAGTCGCGGCCTGGTCGCCTTTCAACCGACCGGTGACCTGGCGGTACGTGGCGTTTAATTGCTTATCTGCCGCCTCGAATTCCTGGTCGGCACACATGTTCATTGACAGTTGACTGGACGCCTCGTCGCAGTCTTCGGCTTGTGCCGCGGCACTGCCTGCCATGGATGCGATCACTAGCATGACGACGATCGAGAATGTCCGCACGGAATAACGCCCCTAAGGTGAAAGGCTAAAGCTTACCTTGCGCCGGGGCTGCATACCTCTTCGACCCAGCAACACACGCCACCGCGGCTAGCGTAACGAGCAACATCGTCCAGTTCACCGTTTCGCGCAGCAGGAGCGCGGCGAGTGCGAGGCCCATGAAGGGCTGGACCAATTGCAGTTGTCCTACCGCGGCGATACCGCCTTGCGCCAGTCCGCGATACCAGAACACGAAACCGATCAACATGCTGAATACCGAGACGTAGGCAAGTCCAAGCCATGCGGCCCGGCTCACGTGCTCGAACGAGGCGGGCATGGTGACGAGCGCCGTGGGCAACATGACGGGTAGCGCCAACACCAGCGCCCAACTGATGACCTGCCAGCCTCCCAGGATGCGCGAAAGGCGCGCGCCTTCGGCATACCCCATGCCGCAGACGATGATGGCGGCCAGCATCAGCAGGTCGCCTTGGGCGGATCCGCCCGCGCTGCTGATGGCTGCGTAGCCGGCGATCAGCGCAGCACCACAGATCGAGAACACCCAGAAGACGGGTCGGGGACGCTCGCCTCCGCGAAGCACACCGAAGATGGCCGTGCACAGCGGAAGCAAGCCAACGAAGACGACCGAGTGGGCGGATGTGACATGCCGCAATGCCAGCGCAGTCAGCAGCGGAAAGCCCACGACGACCCCTGAAGCAGTCATCGCCAGGGGCACGAGATGGACGAATGCCGGTCGCCGTTGTCCCAGCACCAAAAGAAGCGCCAGTCCTAACAGTCCGGCAATGGATGCCCGCGCACTGGTCAGGAAGATGGGGTCGAAGTCCGCCACGGCCGCACGCGTTGCCGGCAGTGAGCCGGCGAAGATGGCGACACCGATGAATCCATTGATCCATCCACTTGCTGCTTTTTCCATCGGTCGTTCCTAATCAGACCGACGAAGTTGAGCATCCGGAAAGGGCGCAAACGAGGCACAAAGCAGTACAATTAAAAGAAACTGTAATGCTTTCCAACCCAGTACAGTCGAGGCGAGCGATGCGTAGCGGCAGTCGGATAGAGACCGTCATGACCGAAGTGAGGTCGCGCATCGCCTCGCGCAGCTATCTGCCGGGTACGCGACTGCCATCGGTGCGTGCGCAAGCGCAAACCATGCAGTTATCGATCTCGACCGTGGTGGAAGCCTACGAGCGGCTGGCCGCCGAGGGCGTCATTACGTCCCGACGAGGCGCCGGCTTTTATGTGGCCGGCCCGGTGGCACCGTTAGCGCTGGCGGATATGGGTCCGAAGGTCGAGAGGGAGGTCGATCCGCTCTGGATCTCCCGGCAGTCGCTGGAAGCGGATGCCACATTACTCAAGCCGGGCTGCGGCTGGCTCCCGGCGGACTGGCTCTTCGAAGCCGGCATGCGCCGCGCCCTGCGCGCCGTGGCGAGGGCCGAGACGCTGGAGCTGGTGGAATACGCGACGCCGCTGGGACACCCCGGGCTGCGTCAGCTGCTCGCCCGCCGGATGCATGGCATCGGCGTCGACGCGGCACCCGATCAGATCATGTTGACCGAGTCGGGCATCCAGGCCATCGACTTGATCTGCCGGTTCCTGCTGGAGCCTGGCGACACCGTGATGGTGGACGATCCCTGCTACTTTAATTTCCACTCGTTGCTGAAGGCACATCGCGTCAACGTTGTCAGCATTCCGTATACCCCAACCGGGCCGGATGTCGGCAGGTTCGAAGCAGCGTTGAAGGCGCATTCGCCGCGCCTCTATATCACCAACTCGGGGCTGCACAATCCGACCGGCGCTGTGTTGTCCGCCGTCGTTGCGCATCGCCTCCTGAAGCTTGCCGAGGCGTCGGATCTGGTGATCGTCGAAGACGATATCTTTGCCGACTTCGAAGCCGTGCCTGCGCCGAGGCTGGCGGCCTTTGACGGCCTCTCGCGCGTGATTCACGTCAGTAGCTTTTCGAAGACGATCTCGGCATCGCTTCGATGCGGCTACGTGGCGGCCCGTCCTGATTGGATAGAGGGCCTGGCCGACCTGAAGATCGCGACCTCTTTCGGAGGAGGGCGCCTGTCCGCTGAAATCCTGTTTGCCGCATTGACGGACAGCGGCTATCGCAAGCACATGGAAACCGTGCGCGAGCGCCTGGCGAAAGCGATGGAGAAAACCGTGGCAAAGCTTGCCGACCTGGGCATCAAGCCATGGCTCGTTCCGGGAGCCGGCATGTTCCTGTGGTGCCAGTTACCGACGGGTGTCGATGCGGCCACAGTGGCGCGAGCGTGCCTGAAAGAGGGCGTGGTGCTCGCGCCGGGAAATGCTTTCAGCCAGGCGTCGAGTGCGACGGGCTTCGTGCGTTTCAATGTGGCGCAGTCACAGGACGCGCGCGTCTACAAAGTGCTTGCCCGGGCGCTATCGGCGTAAGCGGCAATCACATGCCCGCGGCGTCCAACAGGGGGTTGCCGCTCTTTCCCGGGATGGCGCCGGATTTGTACGCGCTGATCAGCTTGCCGTTGCGATCGAACTCGAACACAGTGGTCTCCTGCGTCTTCTTCGCATACGGGTTGGCCGGCAAATTCATGTAGGGGTAGGTCCAGACCTCCTTGCCCATGACCTCTTTCTTCTCGGGTGGCTGACCGATGGCGGCGACCACGTCATCGCGCGTGGTCGTTCCTTTCGTGAAGCCCGCGAGCGCCTCCGGTGCGACGTACGTGCCGGTCTTGTGGTCGAAGGGCGTGGCGCAACCGGAAAGTGCGAGTGCAGCCGCCGCGGCAGCGAAAAGTAAACTTAGCTTGTTCATCTGAATTCCATTCAAGGTGGGCGGCGACGCGCTCATACGTGAGCCCTTGTTCGTCGACCGACGCGCATCCTTGCAGTTCCTTCAGATGGCAACAAGGACGTGCCATTGAAATTCGCTAAGTTTCACAACTTTTCAGAATTATTCTATGCCGCTACGGCTGCACGCCCGGAGCCTGCTGCGGAACGTGAGCTTGCTGCTGCGTCTGCTGTTGCTGTGGAACGGTCTGCTGACCCTGCTGCTGGTGAGCTTTCTCGAACTCGGCGCTACTCTGTTCCAGCGGCCTTGCGACAGACTCGGCGACATCGACTTCAGCAACGCGCTTGAACGGTGAATTCGATGCACCCTGCATGGCATAGGCGCGCAAGCCGTCGTCACTCATGGCGACGTGGTCGACCTGCGACATCGTCTCCTTCTTCGCCGCCACGGCGAGCGAACCGGCGAGGTTTTCCGACCGATGGTCCGACGTACGGCCACGCAGCGCATCGATAGCCTTCACGCCGTCCAACGTCTGCGTATAGATCGCATGGCCGGGATGCCTGGTGTCGGACAGGCTGACGGGCGACGGATGGCTGACCTGGGGTGGATGTGCCGCTTTCTGCACCGCGTCCAGCGTCTTCGGTCCAGCCACGCCATCGGCAGTCAATCCGTGGGCACGCTGGAAGGCCTCGACCGCTGCCTTCGTTCCCGGACCAAAATCCCCGTCGGGGCGCAGCGCACGGCCATGCGCGTCGGTGAAGCCAAGCTTGGCCAGGTCGGTCTGCAGAGCAGTCACCTTCTCGCCATGTGAGCCGTCCTTCAACGACGCATGGCCAGCTGGCGCATGCGCACGACCACCCTGGCCAATCGCCTGCAGCGCCGCCTTGATATCCGCGTCATTACCCGACTTCGACGGATCGAAGTTTGGATCACCGACCTTGGCGCTGGCACGATCGAGTGCGGCGGCCTTTTCCGGGTCCTTGTATGCATTCTTGTACTGCTCGGCTAATGCGGCGGCTTTCGGGCCGTCGTAGTACGAGTAGGTTTCCTTGATCTCGTTGGCCTTGGCGAGTACGGCGTTGTAGTCGCCACCATCCTGCATGACCTTCTCGAACTTCTTCATCTGCGACGGAATCTGGTTCTCCGTCTTGGCGAGAATGGCGACGGTTTCCAGGCGACGATCTTCGGGGATGTTCTTGCCGTACTTGCCCAACGTGTCCATCGCCGACTGCGTCGCGTTCTTGATCTGCGGGTAGTCGATGTTGGTGTGGATCCACTTCTGGCCGTTCTGCGAGCCCGCCCACGCGTTGATGCCGTCGCGGGTGTCCTTGTCGATGAAGTTGAGCGTGGTGCGACCGTGTTCGCCGTTACCATGCGTGAGCAGGTCACGGCGGAGCTTCGTCGTGTCGCTGGTGTAGCTCAGTCCGTGATCCTTCGCGTACTGCGAGGACTGGTCGATGATGCCGTCCACATACGTGGTCTGGCCGGGTGCCAGCGCCGCGCCATCGGTGGCACCCAGCGCCCAGGTGCCGCGCTTGCCGAGGTCAACCTGGATGGTGCCGAGCGAGTAACCGCTGTCCGCGATGATCTTGTTCGCATGGCCCCAGTTGGGATCGGACGTTCCGGAGGTCACGCCGGTGATGGACAGGTGGTACGAAGACGGACCGCCTTCGGTGCCACGTCCCACCACGAAATACGTGGCACCTGCGAGCGAGTTCACATCGTGCGTGTCGATACCAGCCATGACTTCTCTCCTTGAAGGAACGGATTACTGATCGTTGGCGATGGTGAGGTACTTATCCAGGGCGTCCGCGCGCTCGGCGAGGCGGAAGATATCGTTCTGGGTGACCTGGAGGTCGGCTACCGGCTCATCACCATACAGCGTGGCTTCGAAATCGCCGTTCTTGTTGTGGAACTCGAGCCAGGCGCGCTGCGATGCGAGGAGATTGTCCTTCGCCTTGCCGGTGAGCTTGGCGGTGAGCGCCTTATAGGTGGTATTAAGGCGCGTGTCCTGCGTCTTCTTTTCAGCGGTGAGGCAGGTGCCCTGCGCCGTCGTGTCGGAACCGGCCTTGTCGACGCACGCATAGAACGAAGCCGTGATGCCCTTGGGTGCCTGGCGCTTGATCACCTGGCTGGTGCTGTCGGCGGCGAAGGCGCTGCTGCCGGTGACGAGGAGGGCGAGGGTGATGGCGAGCGTGTGGGCCGTTCTCATCGTGGAGCTCCTTTATGGCGACCCCGGAGCTTGCCGAACGCAGGATAAAAAGCCAAGAGATCCGGTTCTCACTACGGTGTCTTCACGAAATCATCAACTTCTTCCGAAATTGCATGACACCTGGAACGTAGGGCGCATTGGTGCTGTCAACACATCACGATGTACACACAGAACCGCCTAGCCACGGTCACATTTGGCCTCTACATTCAAAAGCTAGCTTTCGCCAGCACGGGAACCTGTCATGTCCACCGATTCTGACGCCTCACCCGTTGGGCCCGATTTCAGCCAGGGCGTTTACGCCAGCACGCTTCCCGAGGACGGTGTCTTCGCCGGCCATGTCAATGGCGAGGCGATCATCGTGGCGCGCACCAACGACGGCATCGTGGCCTTGGGTGGTGCCTGCAGCCATTACAGCGGACCGCTGCACGAAGGCCTCCGTGTGGGTGACACCATCAGCTGCCCCTGGCATCACGCCTGTTTCGATCTGAAGACCGGCCGGGCATTGAAAGCGCCGGCACTGGCCCCCGTGGCGCGCTGGAAGGTGGAAGAGGAGGGCGGCAAAGTGTTCATTCGTGAGGCACTGCCCGAAGAGGCGCCCTCTGCCCCGGCGCTTATGGCGGACAAGCATTTCGTGATCGTCGGCGGTGGTGCGTCGGGTTTCGCGGCCGCGCAGCGATTACGCGAGCATGGCTTTGCGGGCAAGCTCACCATGATCAGTTCCGACGCGGACGCACCGTACGACCGGCCGAACGTGTCCAAGGACTACCTGGCCGGCACGGCCGACCCGGCGTGGATGCCGCTGAAGGACGACGCGTTTTACAAGGACCTGAACATTTCCCTGAAGCTCGGGACGGTGGTCCGCGGTATCGACGCGCCTTCGCGAACGATCACGCTGGCCTCGGGCGATACGCTTTCGTACGACAAGCTTTTGCTGGCTACGGGCGCCGAGCCCATACGCCCTTCCGCTCCGGGCTTCGATCAACCGCACGTGCACACGCTACGCAGCATGAAGGATGCCGAGCGGGTGATCGCGGATGTAACCGCTTCCGATGTCGTCGCTGTCATCGGTAGCAGCTTCATCGGGCTGGAGGCGGCGGCATCGCTTCGCCATCGTGGTGCGAAGGTGCATGTGATCGGGTCGGAGCTCATTCCACTGCGAAGCAAGTTCGGTCCGTCCATCGGAACGATGATCAAGGCCTTGCACGAGGCTAACGGTGTGGTTTTCCATCTGGGGCGTCGCGCAGAAAGCTATGCCGATGGCCTGGTGCAGCTGGATGACGGTACATTGGTACGTGCGACGCGCGTGGTGCTCGGCATCGGCGTGAAGCCGCGCTTACAGCTGGCCGAAGCGGCCGGTGTGCGAATCGAAGGCGGTGTGGTTGTCGACACGTCGATGCGCTCATCGGACCCGAACATCTTCGCCACGGGTGACATCGCGCGTTACCCCGGTGCACATGGGGAGCTCGCGCGCGTGGAGCATTGGGTACTCGCCGAGCGTCACGGCCAGGTCGCCGCAGCAGGGATGCTGGGCATCGATGACCCGTTCGAAGAGCCGCCGTTCTTCTGGAGCGTCCACTACGACACGACCATTCGCTACGTCGGGCACGCCGAGGACTGGGACGCCATTCGCGAGGAAGGCTCCGTGGCGGACAAGGATGCCGAAGTGCGGTACGAGAAGGACGGGCGGGTGATCGCCGTGGCCACGGTGAACCGGGATATGGATTCGCTGAAGGCGGCGGAGATGCTGAAACGCTAGCGGATCCTACTCGACCCACACTACGTCCGAGATACCCAGGTGTGTCCCTTGCCTGGGGACGATTTCTACCGGATGGCTACCATCGGCATGACATACGTAGATGTGACCGTGAGGCCCGAGATACGCCAGCATGCTTCCATCCGGCGACCATGTCGGATTGCTGCCCTGCGCGAGCATCTGCAACCCCGTTCCATCGGGATGCACTTTCCCGATCCCCTGGGCCGAACTGAAGGCGAGCCATTGCCCGTCCGGCGACCAGACCGGATCTCCGGTCCGGTGCCAATGGTCCGTGGGGTCGCCGCCTCGCACGATGCTGTGGCGCATCTCGTTGTTGAGCCTGGCGCCAGGGATATCCGTGAGCTGCCTCGTTGCGCCGGTGGCCGTATCCATCAGGAACACCTCGTGCAGATTGCACGCCGTGAGGTTGCCCTTGGTGCCACCTGCAAAGGCGAGGGTCTTGCCGTCGGGTGACCACGTCGGGAACATTCCTCGACAGCCTGTTACGTCGGATGCGCAGACCGACACCTCTTGCCCGTCGATCGGCGCAACGCATACTCGCCCTCCGGGGCCGAGGCCGGCGACGCGTCGTGCATCCGGTGACAGGGTGACCTGGGTAGCAAGATAGCGGTGCGCGGGATCCTGCGATGACGGTGCGTCCCAGTCCGCTGCGGTGAAGAGATCGACGGTCGGGCTACTAAGTGCCTTCTGGGTCGCGTAAGCATGCCCGGCCATCAGGTCGACGAGGAAGGGTCCACGATCTGCCCCAGATTTGCTGTTTACGCCGAGCGCGTGCTGCCGTGGATACACGACGAGGTCACTAGCGTTGGCAAAATTCGCGACGACCGCCGGAGACGTGCTTCCATCGGCGGGGGCCGCGTAAAGCCGCTGACGTAACGGGCTCCCCTGTACGGGAGGTTCCGACGGGTCGAGGGCGACGAAAAAAAATCGGCCCTGCAGGGGCGGTGGATCGGTCGACGTCGCGGCAGCGCCGACCGAGGACGTGGTTGCCAATGCATATACGGCCGACAAGAGGTAACGCAGGCTCCGGCAATGCTTCATGTCACTCCAGTCCATCGGCGCCAGATGGTGGTTTGGGCTACTCGACAGGTCTGACGGTAGCGTGCCAGGCCATAGTCCGATTTGTTGTTGATCGGCGGCATGTTTGCAATACGCGCGGCCATGTCGCAGAAGTCGGCACATGTTTCCTTGCCGTACTGATCTGGATTGATCTCGGTGGCGGCTTGTTACTACGCATCGCCCCATGATCCCGCGAGACGCTGCCCTAAAGCATTGAGGTTCGTCGAGAGGATCGTCCAGAATCCGATGGTCGCTGGCGTGACGGCGTGGATAGTTGTCGACACGCACGCATGCGCGGCGAGTGAATGCGATCTACGAACCAATCGACGTTCCCCGAGAGCCCGTTCACTGATCTACAGTGGACAGCGGCAGAATGATCCTGCCACAGGAAGTTCCGAATTCTGGCCAAGCTTTCCGAATTTGATTACTGATTGTGGACGACGTCGTATCATCGGATAGTCCTTCCGCGACGGAGTACCCCGATGGACCGCCTAGAGGCAATTGAGATGTTCGTGCGCGTCGTGGAGACCGGCTCGTTCTCGGCGGCTGCGCGGCACTACGACGTCGGCCAGCCGACCGTTTCCAAGGCGGTGGCCCAACTGGAGGAGTGGCTGGGTGTGAAGCTGCTCCTGCGATCGACGCGGTCAGTCACCCCGACCGAAGCCGGAACGAGCTTCTACGAACGCTCGCTGCGGACGATCGAGGAGGCCGGTGAGGCGGTGATCGCAGCGCGCGGCGCGGCTTCCGGATTGAGCGGCAAACTTCGCGTGTCGGCGGCGGTATGTTTCGCCCGGTTGCATATTGTGCCGAGGTTGCCGGAGTTCCTTCAGGAGCATCCCGAGCTCGACCTCGAGCTGGTGCTCGACGACCGCACGATCGATCTCGTCGACGAAGGCATCGACATCGCCTTGCGCATGGGACCACTGGCCAGTTCGTCGATGACGGCGCGCTTGCTCGCTGAAGCACCTCGCCGCGTGGTCGGCACGCCCGAATATTTCAAGCGACACGGCATACCGAAAGCACCGGTAGACCTTCTCGCCCACGAAACCGTGATCTACACGCGCGACATGGGCGGCGGCGAAGACTGGACGTTCCGTAAGGGAACCGATGCGGTGGACGTGAAGCTGCACGGCCAGGTGAAGATCAATGCGACTGAGGGCCTTCGCGCGGCGGTGTTCGCCCATATGGGTGTGGCGATCGCGTCGGCGTGGTCGTTCGCGCCGGAACTGAAATCCGGTGAGGTCGTCTCGGTGCTCGATGACTGGGCTTTGCCGCGCCTCGGCGTATCGGCCGTGTATCCCACGGGCCGCATGGCCAGCACGAAAGCCAGGCAGTTCGCCGCTTTCGTGGAGAGCTGCCTGGCTGATTGATCGTGATTCGCGACGCTGTTGTAGGAGCCGATTCATCGGCGATAGGGTGCTAGCCTCGAACTGGCCCGCTGCCGCGGGATCGCCGATGAATCGGCTCCGCGGGTGCGGGTGCAATCAGGCCGGCTCGACCAGCTCCGTACGCGGGAAGTCCGTGTAATCCTTCTCGGTGCCGCCCCAGAATGCCGCGCGAACATACGGAGTCAGTGGAATGTCGTGCTGCAGGCGATGCGGCAGATCGGGATTCGAGCTGAAGTGGCGACCGAAGGCGACGAGGTCCGCGTCACCCGAAGCAACGATGGCTTCCGCTCCCGCCTTGTCGAATCCACCTGCCGCGATGATCGGGCCCGTGAAGTGCGGCCGCAGGTAGTGGGCCGCGACCGGCTCCTGTCCTTCATGTAGCGTGTCATCGCCTTTGATGCGCGGCTCGACAACATGGAGGTAGGCAATCTTGTAGCCGTCCAGCAGCCTGGCCACGTAGCTGAAGGTCGCTTCCGGGTCGCTGTCCGAAATACCACCCCACTGGCCGGATGGGGAGATACGCACGCCGACGCGATCGGCGCCCCAGACGGAAATCAAGGCTTCGACGGCTTCCTTCAGGAAGCGAGCTCGGTTCTCGATCGGGCCGCCGTAAGCGTCGGTGCGACGGTTGGTGCCGTCCTGGATGAACTGGTCGACCAGATAGCCGTTGGCTCCGTGCAGTTCCACACCGTCGAAGCCAGCGTCGAGAGCGCGTTGTGCCGCAACGCGGAACTCCTCGATGATGCCGGGGATCTCTTCGATGCCGAGTGCACGATGTGGGGATGCCGGGACGAAGCCGTCCTTGGTCAGGGCGACGCCTTCGAACGGGACGACCGAAGGTGCCACGGGATCGACGCCGCCGGTCATCTCCACGTGGCTCTGCCGTCCACCATGGATCAACTGCATGAAGGCGCGACCGCCTTTCGCATGCACGGCATCGGCCACGGCCTTCCAGCCCTCGATCTGACCATCGTGATAGAAGCTCGCGGCACCCAGGTACGAGCGCGCACTGATCGAGACACTGGTGCCCTCGATGATCTCGAGACCACCTTCCGAAGCACGTTGACCGTAGAACGTGGCCATCATCGGGCTCGGGATGTCGCCGGGCTGGATCGTACGCAGCCGGGTCATGGGCGCGAGCACCACGCGATGGGAGAGGGTGTAACGGCCGACCTTGATGGGTGAGAACAGGCGAGACATGAGCGTTTCCTCGATGACCGATGGGCGTTGGGAAGCGGCTTGCGGCTTCCGGTTGCGCCATAGGTCGGGGCATCGAGGGCGGTCAGTAGGCGGGTTATGGGATGGGGCTCATTCCGGAATGGGATGAGTGGGGACGGGCGCGCCCGACAATCGCCACGCCTTGCGCTGATACCGGTCGGATGGCGTCGTCAGGATGATGGACGGCCCGACTGACTGGCTATTCTTGGAGTCCTCTTATGGAAGCAGCGTCCAATCGCTCCCTAACGAGTTTGCCCTCGATCGGCTGGGCGAGGGCATCGAGCGCCGTATTCAACCGCTGGTGGACCGAATATCGGATGTCGACGGGTTCACGTGCAGAGTCAACGGCTACGGCTTCTGCGGCAAGTTGAACTGATGGGCATTTGCGATACCCGACGCCTCTTAGCCTCAAGCCGCGGCAGAAATGCAGCATCAGCAAAAATCGCCATATAAATCTATTCATATGACCCATGTTGATCTGAGTAAGTCATTGAAATAGCTAATCGTTGACTTATAAAATCTATTCAAGTATCTATTCAATCATGCCCGCCCAAGTAGACCGCTCCGGACCTCTCTTTGACGCCCTCCGCCTGCGAGGACCTTCGAGCGCGCGCGATTTGGGCCTTGCGCTGGGGGTAAGTCAGCCGACGATTTCGCGCATGCTCACTGAGGTTGGCGACCGCGTGGCCAAGATAGGCCGGGGCCGCCGCACTCGTTACGCCGCGCTACGAGACGTACGGGGTCTTGGCACAACATGGCCGTTGTTTCGAATCGATGCGCATGGGCGACCACACGACTTCGGCAGCCTGACTTCGCTTTATGGCGCTGGCAGCCTCGTCTCGTCACCAGAACCGGTCGATTGGCTTCGCGATGATTTCGTGGATGGACTGTTCCCCGGGGTGCCGTGGTTTCTCGACGACCAGCGGCCACAAGGCTTCCTCGGTCGACAGTTTGCCCAACGCTGGTCTCGCGAACTTGGACTCCCGGCGGACATCCTTCGTTGGAACGATGATGCGGTGCTCGCCGCCTTCGTGCTGCACGGAGAAGACGGGCCTGGAGACTTTGTACTCGGCGAAGGAGCTCTTGCACGTGCTCTGCAGTCTGAACCCGAAGTCACGCCTCGTGCGTCCCGAACGCATCGCTACGCAGAACTCGCGGTCGCTGCCCTTGCAGGCGAATCGGTAGGTTCGTCCGCTGCCGGCGAGCAACCCAAGTTCACCACAACCGTCGACGACGGCGACGAACATCTGCGCCACGTCATCGTCAAGTTCAGTGAGCCGGTCGACAACCATCCGGCTGCACGGCGGTGGGCCGATCTCCTTATCTGCGAACATCTCGCCAGCGAGCTGCTCGCCGAACAGGGAAATGACAGCGCTCGTACCGATCTGGTCTGGTCTCAGGGACGACTCTGCCTCGAAGTGACTCGTTTCGATCGCGTGGGAGCGTACGGAAGGCGTGGGTGCGTAACACTCGCCGCATGGAGCGATGCGCATGACGGAGAACGCGACGACTGGCCGAGCGCCACACTGCGAATGCAGCAGGGCGGTTGGGTGAACAACGATACCCAGCAACAGGTCCGACAGCGCTGGTGGTTCGGGCGCATGATCGCGAATACGGACATGCATTTCGGAAACCTGAGTTTCTTCCTCGACGACACGTTGCCGCTTCGCGTCACTCCCAGCTACGACATGCTGCCGATGCTATACAGGCCGGCCAGCACGGGTGAGGTCGTCGCGCGTCAGTTCCAGCCGCCTGCACCGACACCTTCTGATCTGCCGTACTGGACAACAGCAGCTGCGTGGGCTGAGATCTACTGGAAGCGTGTGGCCGAGCGGACGGAGATCAGCGACGATTTTCGGCAGATCGCGGTAGCCAACCATTCGGCGGTCGCTCGAGCGCGTGCGCGATTCGCCTAAGGCGATCGATGAGGTCGACGACGCCTTGCGAGGCGGTTGCCCCGGCTTAGCGTCTCAAGGCAGCGACGGCGTCGTCTTCTCGAGAATCCGCATCGATTCGGCGTTCTTCCTGTCCCACTCCTCCGCCTCTTTCTTGCTGAGCTTCGTAAAGGCAGGCGGCGACTGAGGGGATGGCGGGGCGGTTGCCTCGCCGCTGGGCGTGCTGCCCACGGCGCCGGCGGCTGCATAAGGAACCGCTCTCACCACGACGGGCGCAGGTCGCGCGGTTGGCGCTCGCTGGGTGGCGGGGACAATGGATGAGGTCATGCTCCGGAACACGGCGGGGATGACGACGTAGTAGCCGAGTACAGCTATCCCGGCTGTCAGCATTGCCGCGGCTAGCATGGCTACAGGCATCCGGTTGCGCCGCGTCCACGACGGACCCGTTGGCTTCGCACCGGCCATGGATGAAAGCACGTCATCGGCCCAATACGTCGTCGGCAAATCTCCCGTTTCCGCGAGCATGTGCCGTAGCGCTACACCGTCGATCAATTCGATCTGCGGAAACTCAGCGGCTGCGGCGATGGCGGCGGCACTGAACGATCCCGTGATAACGACAATCGCCCGCGTGGCATGCTGCGTGTGCATCACGCCGATCAACTCGTGAACGACGTTATGCGTCACTTCGAAGAAGTTCACCCGTTTGCACTGCACGACGATGTATTCACCGTCACGGAAGAGCTTGAGGTCGATGCCACCGTCGAATGTCTTCCGCGACGTTTGTACCCCCGTCCCCGAGTGCTCGGCCCGATAGCCTCGTGCCGCGTAGTGCCGCGCCATCAGGCGTTCGAATTCGTCCCACGGCATGCTGGCCAGGGGATCGGCGTGGCGGAACCTTGCCTTCCTGTGTCCCATCGCAGGCGGTCTTACTGATCTTTGATGGCAGTGGCGATCGGCTTCTTGTCGTCGAGGGAAGCGACGATTTCACGTTCCCTGGCGGCGTCGTGGACCACGGGCGGGTGCGTCCGCATCGCTTCGACTGCCCTCAGACCAGATCTCAGCCCCGGGAGTACGGAGGGTAGCGAGGCGACCGGCTGTTGCTCGGTGGCCACGGGCTTCCGTGACTCGAGCAACCTCGCCATCTGCGCCTGCTGGATCTCGTGAATGTAGAACGTGTAGAGCATCACCAGGGCACCCGCCATCACGACGACGGCAGCGACAGCGGCCACGGCCGATGCGCGATCGATTCTCGCCTGGCGAGTATGCGTGTGCCGGACGGGCGGTCTTGCCGCGCCCGACCATGCAGGGAACTCGGGCGAGGCAGGCGCTTCGCCGATGGGCTCCGCGACCGGCCCGAGCATGGCCCGTATGGTCTTTCCGTCGATCAGCCGGATATGCCGGAACTTCACCGCGGCCTCCATGGCTGCGGTGGTGAATTCGCCCGAGGTGACGACTATCGCGCCCGTGGCCCCGACGGTATGCATCACGCCGATGAGTTGGTGCACGTCGTTGTGCGGCACCTGGAAGGAGTTCCAGTGCTTGCACTGGACGACGATGAGTTCCTGGTCGCGGTGGAGCTTGAGATCGATGCCGCCGTCCGGGAGGTTGCCCTCGCCGGCGCCGGTGTGTTCGACGCGATAGCCCTGTCGTCGGAAGTGCTCGGCCACCAGGTGTTCGAATGCTCCCCAAGTGAGCCGGCTCAGCGCATCGTCGTGACGATGGCGAACGGACTTCATGCCGGGCCTCATCGGCGCGACTCCTCTAGGTACGGCATCGAGTGGCGCCCATGGGCGCCGGGTAGGACTTCCATGACTTCCCCCTGTGATTTCCCAACGCGACGCCGCCCCCCGGCGGGTCCTTGGGACTCGGGGAATATAGCGGGGTTTCGTGTGGATTTCTGTAGGCCGTTTCCTACAACGCCCTGACCCCATGGCGCCGCGCATCGGCAATGATCCGCGCCGCATCCTGGGTGGGCGGCAGGCCGAAGGCACGCGCGTATTCGCGGCTGAACTGGGTGGGGCTTTCGTAGCCCACCTCCATCGCGACGGAAGTGACGTTGCCGGCGCCGCCTAACAGGAGCTTCCTCGACTGCAGGAGCCGGAGGCGCTTTTGGTACTGCAAGGGGCTGAGCGCGGTGGCCGCCTTGAAGTGACGATGGAAGGCGGACGAGCTCATGGCCGCACGCTCGGCAAGCGACTCGACGCGTAACGGCAGGGCAAATTCCTGCCGTATCCATTGGATGGCCTTCCCGATACGAGCCAGGGCGCTATCGGGCGCGGCGATGTCGCTCAGCATCCATCCGAGGGGGCCCTGGAGCACGCGGTAGAGGATTTCGCGCTCATACGCGGGCGCGAGTGCGGGAATGTCTTCCGGGTGCCGCACGAGGCGCAACATCCGCACCCAGGCATCCATCAACGCCGGGGTGACCGCGGCGACCTCGAAAGCCGAGACGCCGCGACTGTCCGGTGACGGTGGTGGAAGATCGGTCAGCAGCGTCGCGAGCACGGTGGGATCGAGTGTGAGGCTGACCGCGAGATACGGGTCCCCTTGTTCCGACGGCCGAACGGCGCCGACGGCAGGCAGTTCGACTGACATGACGAAGTACGTCGCGGGGTCGTAGTGCAGCGTGCGATCGCCGACGGTCATCGACTTTCCGCCCTGCAGGATCAGGTTGATCATAGGCTCGTAGACCGCTGCGAGCTGATGCTGCGGGATCACGCCCTGGACCATGGCCACGCGCGGAATGCCCGTCTCCGTCAGGCGATTCCGGGCGCCCGCCGCCAGGGCTCTCAATTCCTGCAATGCGTCTTTCATGCCTCATGGTAGCGGGAGACGGGGCGGCATCCGGAGCGGTTGGGAGGATTGGGCAGGTATGGAGCAGGAACGGGTGCGAAGCGTATCGCTGCGACTTCTAAGGTGGATCTCTACCCACTACAGCGAGTTTCCACGCATGAAAGTCATCGTCATCACGGGCGGCAGTCGCGGCATCGGCGCCAGCGCCGCCATCCAGTGCGCCGAGCAGGGCATGGGCATCATCCTGACGTACAAGAGTCAGCCGGAAGCGGCCGCTTCGGTCGTTCAACGGATCCAAGCGCTGGGTGGCAAGGCGGTCGCCCTCCCGCTGGACGTATCGGATGCCAACAGCTTTGCAGCGTTTCGCGAGACCGTCCGCGACACGCTTGCCTCCGCATGGGGAAGCCGTTCCCTTGCCGGGCTGGTAAACAATGCGGGGTACGGCCTTTTCAATCCGCTGGAGAGCGTGACGCACGAGCAGTTCGACGGCCTGATGAACGTGCACCTGAAAGGACCGTTCTTCCTCACCCAGGCGCTGCTTCCCCTGCTTGCCGACGGCGCGAGCATCGTGAATCTGACGAGTGCCACCACCCGTGTCGCTACGGCTGGCGTGGCGCCCTATGCCGCCTTCAAGGGTGGTCTCGAGGTGCTGACGCGCTACATGGCGAAGGAATTCGGTGAGCGTCGGATCCGCGCCAACGCGGTCTCGCCGGGAGCCATCCGCACCGAACTCGGCGGCGGTCTCAACGCGGAGTTCGAGGCGATGCTCGCGGGGCAGACGGCACTCGGCCGGGTCGGTGAGCCGGACGACGTGGGTCGTGTGATCGCGAGCCTGTTGTCCGGCGCGAGCGGCTGGATCAACGCGCAATCGATCGAAGTCGCTGGTGGCTACAACGTCTGATGTAAGCCAAACCCTTGGCGCCACCTTCGGTTTTGTTCAAGATGCAGGCACTGCCGCTCCCCGCCGGCAAGACGAAGGACCGCCTGTGTTCAGGAAATTACGAGTCGCCAGCGTCGCGGTGCTTCTTGTTGCGCCGCTGGTAGCCCATGCCGCCGGCTTCGACTGCGCCAAGGCGCGCACGCCCAGCGAGAAGGCCGTCTGCGCCTCGCCGAAACTCTCGGCGCTGGACGGCAAGCTGGCCGATGTCTTCCTCACGGCACTGAAGAATCACCCCGACAAGGCGGACGCCCTCAAGCTGGACCAACGTCACTGGCTGGCCAGTCGCGACGACTCGGCGTGGACGTACCTCAGCGGCGACCTCGGCAAGCAGCTGCCAGACTTCCTGGCCGGGCAGTACAAGCAGCGCATCGACTTCCTTGCGGGCCTGGATGCCGGCAAGCCAAAGGCGCCGCTCACGGTTGTTTCGGATGCACTGCCGAAGCTGCCATCAGGCTCCCGTGACATCCTCAATGACCTGAAGAAGCAGGGCGCCCCGATCGCGCTGGCTGAAGAGGTGGAAATGAAGGACGTATCCGCCTTCCCTTATCAGGCGGACAACGCGCTGAAGAAGGCCATCACCGAGCTCGAAGAGAGCCCCAACAACCGCGTCCTCGCCGGCGCGCCCTTCAGCTCCGCGTACGCGATGGGTGGCACCGCGCACTGCCTCACCGAGGCGCCATACCGCATCGATGGGAAGAAAGCGTTCGCCATCGACGGGCCACCGGTCTGGGGGGACGATTGCATGACGGACCACCTCGTCGCGAAGCTGGGCGACGACTATGCCGCCATGAACGTCGATATCGGCGATCCCAACCAGCAGTCCATCGAAGCCAGTCGCTGGGCGGGCAAAGGCTTTGGACCAGCAGAGGATCTGATCCTGCGTTTCGACCACGCATTGAAGCTCGATAGCTCGGCGTGTGCACCGAAGCAGTCGCCGTGCGACGAATTCGGTACGGCGGCCATGACTTATGTGGCGAAGTACGACCGCAATCCGCAGGGAGGTACGCTGGATCGTGCCCTGAAGGGTAGCGAGAGAGCCGCCTATGACGCCGCGGTCGCGCGTGCAAAGGCGCCGGGCGGTATCGCCTCGAAGGGCGACTCACCGACGCTTCCGGACTTCGGCAGCGATGGCCTCGCCGTGGGTTCGATGACCGGCTACGACAGCGAAGCGACGATGTTTCCGTTCACCTTCCGCGGCGAGACACTGCTCGGCTATATCGGCCACGGCCATGTGGGCTGGCGCGCCAACGACGACTGGATGGTTTCGGCGTGGCGGTTGAAGAACGGCCAGTTGGAGCCGGTCGCGTCGGCGTACGTGAATGTGGTGCGCGGTAGCCTGCTGTTGTCGGCACCCGTGCCGGCATCGCCGCCTGTGACGCATTGACCGGGATGTTTGGCATGTCGACGTTTTCAACAAGCATGTCGCCCCACGTCCGTTGGCTGGGACTGACGACGGTAGCGATTCTTGTCGTTGCCCTGGTCATCCTGTTCGGGCGCGATGCGGGGCAATCGGCCGGCCCGTACCTGGGCGGCGTGCTCGTGCTGATTCTCGGTGGCACCTACCTGGTTTCCACGCGCGAGTACGAGATTTCCAACGGCCGGCTGGTCGTGCAGAAGGTGCTGGGTAGCAAGTCGTTCGAGCTGCGCGGCGCGTCGGTAAGCCGCGACGCCCTCGCGTTCCAGGGCATGACGCGCGTGTTCGGAAACGGCGGCTTCTTCGCCTTCGACGGACTGTTCTATTCCCGCCGGATTGGCTTCGTGCGCAGTTATGCGCGCAATCGCGATAACGGCGTGGTGGTGGTGCTGGCCGGTGGGAGCAAGCTGGTCCTGTCGCCGGACCAGCCCGATGCCTTCATCACCGCGGCGCTGGCGCAGGGAGCGGTGCTGTCCGCACCCTGAGGGTTCGATCTCGCACTGCTCGGTAGGAGCCGATTCATCGGCGATAGGGTGCTTGCGACAACCCTGCCCGCTGCCGCGGGATCGCCGATGAATCGGCTCCTACAAAATCAGGCCGCGTGCGTCGATTACGTTACGCGCGACGGCGGCGCAACGCGTAGCCGATTCCCAGGATGGCAAACCATACCGGGCTCGCGATGAGTGCCTTGCGCGTATCGTCTTCCAATGCCAGCAGTACCAGCACGAAGGCGAAGAAAACCAGACAGACCCAGCACATGAACACGCCGCCGGGCATCTTGTAGCTCGACACCGCATGCAGTTCGGGACGCTTGCGGCGATACGCGATGTACGCGGCGAGGATGAGCGACCAGACGAACATGAAGAGGATCGCGGCCAGCGTCGTCACCAGGGTGAACGCGGTGACGAGGTCGGGAATGACGTACACCAGCGTGGCGCCGCCGAGCAGGCAGATGCACGAGAACAGCAGGCCGCGCGAGGGTACCGCCGCCTTCGACAGGCGCTTGAACGCGGACGGCGCGTGGTCTTCTTCGGCGAGGCCGTACAGCATGCGGCTGGTGGAGAAGATGCCGCTGTTCGCGGACGACGTGGCCGAGGTGAGCACCACGAAGTTGATCAGGCTCGCCGCCGCGGGAATGCCGGCCAGCACGAACAGCTCGACGAACGGGCTCTTGCCCGGCAGGACCTCGCGCCACGGGGTCACCGACATGATGACGACCAGGGCCAGGACGTAGAACAGGATGATGCGCACGGGGATCGAGTTGATCGCCTTGGGCAGATTGCGCTCCGGATCGGCCGTTTCGGCGGCCGTGGTGCCGACCAGTTCGATACCGACGAAGGCGAACACGGCAATCTGGAAGCCGGCGAAGAATCCGCCCAGGCCGGTCGGGAACATGCCGCCGTCATTCCACAGGTTGCTCAGGGAGGCCACGTGGCCGTTCGGCGAATGGAAACTCCAGGCCACCATGCCGAAGCCGCAGACGATAAGCGCGCAGATGGCGATGATCTTGATCAGCGCGAACCAGAACTCCAGCTCACCGAAGAGCTTCACCGTGGTGAGGTTGAGCACCAGCAGCAGGATCACGCAGAGCAGGGCGGGTATCCATGGCGCAAGGCCGGGAAACCAGAATTGCGCGTACGAGGAGATGGCGATCACGTCCGCGATGGCGGTGATGATCCAGCAGAACCAGTACGTCCACCCGCAGAAGAACCCGGCCCAGGGACCGAGCAGGTCGGTGGAGAAGTCGATGAACGACTTGTAGTCCAGGTTGGAGAGCAGCAGCTCGCCCATCGCGCGCATGACGAAGAACAGCATCACGCCGATGATCAGGTAAACGAAAAGGATGGACGGCCCAGCCAGGCTGATCGTCTTGCCCGAGCCCATGAACAGGCCGGTACCGATGGCGCCGCCGATGGCAATCAGCTGCAGGTGTCGGTTCGACAGGCTACGCCTGAGGTGCTGTTCGGGTGGCGATTCCTGCGGGTGCGACATCGGCGGTGGCTCGATCGGGACGGAAGAACGGAACATACGGGGGTGGCCGCCATCCGGCAAGGCTAGCGACCGCATCGCTCGCCCGGTAGGAGCCGATTCATCGGCGATCCCGAGGTAGCGGGCCAGTTCGATGCAAGCACCCGTTCGCCGATGAAACGGCTCCTACATGGCGGCGGTGTTGCACTGGCTTGGTGGTTTGGCGAAAACATGCTGTTGCTGCCAGCCGTAGTCGTAAACGACGGTGCCGATGCTGAAGCAGGGGCCGAGCGCATCACGTGGCAGCTGCAGCAGCTCGCCATCGACGATGTAGCGCTGGTAGAGCGGCGCGATGTCGCCACCACCTTCGGCGGCGACGGCAGCGATCAAGGTGGGGCCCCGGTCCCGGGTGGCGCTCATCGTGGCCGGTTCGGCGTCCATCCTGCGGAGCGCATCCGCCAGGTCCTTTCGGCCCTGGGTCGCCCCTTTCATTCGCGCATCGACCAGCCAGGCGAAGAGCTCGCCACGCGCGGCGGGCAGGCTTTGCATCTCGCGAATACGGTCGTAGTCCTCGACTACCCGCGCGTTCGACACGCGCCGGAGGGGCGATCCACCGTACGCGCCGAGCGTTCGATCTACGTGCTGGGCGAACGTGACGTTGTCGAGCATGCCCTCTGCACGAAGCACACGGGCCACGCGATAGGCGTTGAAGCCCTGGGTAAACCACGCGTTGGACGTGTCTGCCGCCGGGTCATTCGCCGCCGCCAGACTGCGCAGTACCTCGGACAGCCAGCCTCGCGCAGGATCCTCGTGAGAAAGAAACACCGTTGCTGATGACCCGCCGGCGCTGCTGCCCTGGCCTCCGCCTGCATTGAAAGTCGTCAGGTTCACCGTCAGTTGCGTGGAGCCGTTGTCGCTGTGGGTGCCATGGAGGTTTGCACTGCTGCGCAATGCACTCAACAAGGAGGCCATCTGTGTGGCGATCGCGTCAGTTTCTTGCTGGCGAGTGCCGATGGAACTGATGCGCAATGTGGTCGTTCCGATCGGGCGCGTGGTCGAGTAGAGGTCACGCGAAGCCAGGATGGACGTATACGCAAGATCCCCTGTGGTCAGCGTGTCGTTTGCCAGGGCCGTGGAGGCACGCCAACCGGAGGGCAATGCGATCGTTGCGGTTGCCTCCCGCGTCGCGGGACCTCTCGGAATGGCAAGGAAGATCGCGCCATACGAGAACACTGCGCCGTTAGGGCGCATGACCTTTTCCCAGGCCACCCAGTCGGGAGCGGAGATGGGCTCGGGCGTCGGGGTTCGCCACGCAAGCACGATGTCCGTGCCGGGTGTGGCTGTTACCCGCCAGCGGCCGGCCACTGAGGTGTCGAGTTGGCCGCGCTCAGCATGCACCTCGGCCGGAGGTTGCTTCGGTGGATCGAAGTCGACGGTGCCATCGTCGCCGGTGCGCACGCTAGCCCGGACGGTGATGCCTCCGACGGTGTTTTCTTTCACGTCGAGGCCGATGTCGTAATGCACCGGGGGTGGTTCGTTCGCGTGGGCGAGTGCTGTCATGCCGCCTGTTGCGATCAGAAAAACCCACACCCGCTTCGATATGCCTGCCATAGCCGCTCCTTGTGGTCGGGGGCGGCGTTGCAAGGGGTGGGCCAAGGGAGAGTCGTTGGCAAGGCCGGATCTCGTCAACCATGGGTGTGTCCGCGGACGTATCCCGTGGACACCCCGGACGCGCATCCCCTTGCTCGGTAGGAGCCGATTTATCGGCGATCCCGCGGCAGCGGGCAACGTTACCGCGAGCACCCGTTCGCCGATGAATCGGCTCCTACAGAAGAACGCACCTATGCGCGGGTGATGTTGGCGCCGCCGCGGACGGTGTCGTGTACGCGCGGCAGGAACGAGTGCGGGAAGATCGGGCTGATGGCGCTGGCTTCGTCGAGTTTGCGGATCTGTTCGTCGGTGAAGGTGACTTCCAGGGCGGCGAGGTTTTCTTCGAACTGTGCGGCGGTGCGTGCACCGAGGATCGGGATGATCGTCGGCGCTTGCTTCGCGAGCAGCCAGGCGATGGCGGTCTGCGCCGGGGTATGCCCCACGTCTTCCGCGACAGCTTTCAGTGCATCGACGATGTCGAGGTTGTGCTCGCTCAGCGAGCCCATGCCAGCGGCGACGGCCGCGCGGCCTCCGTTGAACATGTCGCCACCCTTATGCTTTTCGATGTCCGCGCGCGAGTACTTGCCCGACAGCACGCCGCTGCCCAGCGGCGACCACGCCAGCACGCCGAGGCCGAGTTCCTGTGCCATCGGCAGGAGGTCGTGCTCCACCGTGCGCTCGATGAGGCTGTGCTCGATCTGCAGCGCGACCAGCGGCGCCCAGCCGCGGAGGTCGGCCAGTGTCTGCATGCGGGCGATCTGCCAGGCCGGGGTATCGGAGATGCCGGCGTAGACGATCTTGCCGCTGCGGACGAGGTCGTCGAACGCGCGCATGATTTCCTCGACCGGCACCAGGCCGTCCCACACGTGCAGGTAGTAGAGGTCGATGTAGTCGGTGTCGAGGCGGCGCAGGCTGTCTTCGACCGCCCGAACCATGTTGCGGCGATGGTTGCCGGAGGCATTGGCGTTGGTGGGATCGGTCGTCAGCGAGTACTTGGTCGCGATCACCGCGTGGTCGCGGCGGCCGGCGAGGAACTTGCCGAGCAGGGTTTCCGATGTGCCGCCGGTATAGAAGTTGGCGGTGTCGATGAAATTGCCGCCGCGTTCCATGTAGGTGTCGAGCATGGTGCGGGACTCGGTCTCGCCGGCACCCCAGCCCCATTCCTCGCCGAAGGTCATCGTGCCCAGCGAGACGGGGCTGACGCGCAGGCCGGAGCGGCCGAGGGTGATGTAGTCGTTCAGGCGCTTGCTCATGGGGGCGTACTCCGTGGAGGGATGCCGCCAACGATAGGCTCGCGATTGCCCCTGGATAAACGGGCTATCAGGGGATAGGCTTTGAAGTACTGCTTCATAATGGACGCTGCGATGCCGCCCGAGCTGCTGCCCGCGATTTCCGCCTTTGCCCGTGTCGCTCACCACGAGAGCTTTACGCGCGCGGCCCGGGAACTGGGCGTGTCGCCCTCGGCCCTCTCACAGACCGTCCGCACACTGGAGGGGCGTCTGGGTGTGCGCCTGCTCGACCGCACGACCCGGCGGGTCGGTGTGACCGAAATAGGGCGCCGGTTCCTGGCCGAGGCGCAGACCGGCCTGACCGCCATTGCCCGGGCCGTGGATGCCGTGGACGAGTCGCGAGAGGCGCCCGCCGGCGTGTTGCGCATCAACCTGTCGCGCGTGGTGGCGGACCTCGTGGTCATGCCTCACCTAGGCCAGTTCATGGACACCTATCCGGACGTGGTCGTGGAGCTGCACTGCGACAACCGCTTCAAGGACCTCATCGCGGGCGGCTTCGACGCAGGCTTTCGCCTGGGCGAAAGCCTGGCTAACGATGTGGTCGCCGTGCCCATCGGCGGGCCGCACCGGCTGGCGAGCTTCGCCTCGGCGGCCTATCTGGCCCGTCACGGCGTGCCGCGCACGCCGGCCGACCTGCTTGCCCATCGTTGCGCGTGCATTCGCCTGGACCAGGAGCGCAGCCTGATGCGCTGGGATTTCGAGCAGGACGGCCGTCTCATCGAGGTCGAGGCCACGCCGTCGATGATCAGCAACGATGCCGACCTGCTGATCGAGGGAGCCCGGCAGGGCGTCGGCATCGGTTGCCACTTCGAGGAACTGGTCCGGCCCGACCTCGACAGCGGCCGGCTGCTGCCCGTGCTGGAAGCCTTCTGGCCTACGTTCAGCGCTTTCCATCTGTACTATCCCAGCCGTGTGCACGTGCCGCGCAAGCTGCGCGTGTTCATCGACTTTTTCCGCGAACGCCACGTTTCGACACCACCCAGGAATCCGCGACCATGATCGACGCCGCACGCCACGCTCTCATCGATGCCTATATCGACGCGTACAACCACTTCGACATCGATCGCATGCTGGCCCTGGTCACGGACGACGTGCGCTTCGAGCACCACACCGGCGACGAACTGAGTGTGGCGACCAACGGCAAGGCCGAGCTGGAAAAGCTGGCCCGCGTGGGCGCGGCGTTGTTCGCCTCGCGCCATCAGAAGCTGTTGAAGATGCACGAGGAAGGCACCGTCGTCATCGCGACGATCGAATTCCACGGTGAGATCGCCGAGGACATCCCCGATGGTCCGGGTGCCGGCAGCATCATCGAGATGCAGGGCACCTCGGAATTCGGTTTCCACAACGGCAAGATCAACCGCATCATCGATCGCGGATGAGCCGTGATTTCTTGCTGAAAGCCTGCCGACAGGTGCGTTTCCCAAGCTTTGCCTCATCGAAAATGAGGGTGCCTGCGATGTTCACGGTCTGGAAGCGCGCCGCGGTTGCGTGTGTGGTGGTGTCGCTTGCCGCCTGTGCGGCAGCGCTTCCTCCGAGGGAGACGCCGCAGTCGGAGAAGCCGGTCAAGTTGAATTCCGACGACAAGGAAGTGGGCGACGGCATCAGCATGATCAAGGCCGGGAAGCCGCAGGCGGCGATCGACGGCCCCCTGGCGGATGTCGTGACCCGGCTGGAGAAGCAATACGCGAACAGCCCCGACCAGATCTATTCCGCTCGCGGACCGGCGCTGACCCTGGACTATGCGGCCCTCGCGACCGGTGACAAGAAACACCCGGCAACCGGCAAGCGTGTACTCAACATCGGCCCGGCCTGGGCGATGGCGTATTGGGCGCGCGGGTATGCCTATGGCGACCTCGGCCGCTTTCCGGAAGCCGATGTCGAATTGAACAAGGCGCTGCAGTTATCGCCGAAGGATTCGCAGTTCCTGGGCGAGCTGGCGTTCGTGAACCAGCGCCAGGGTCGCTACGACGACTCGTACAAGCTCTATCGTGCGGCGATCCGGAACATCGATCTCATGGATACCTGGCAGGACGCCGAGAAGAACGATTTCCTGTGCCGGGCGCATACCGGGCAGGGATTCGATCTGCTGCAGCTGAAGCGTTACGACGACGCAACGAAAGCCTACCAGGCCTGCCTGAAACTGAAGCCCGACGACGCCAAGGCCAAGGCTGGGTTGGATGAGGTTCGTGGGGTCAAGGTTGCGGTGGGCGCGAAGTAGGGCTGCCGCAAGTACCCATCACCCCGCGACAATCCTCAGGCAGCCACGTCCCGAAGCGCCGCCAACAACGCCTTCCGGTCATACGGCTTGGCCAGGTAACCCATGCTCGCCTGCAGCCACGCATGCTGCTCCTTGGCCTCGCCCGACGTCACCAGCACGTTCATGTCGGCGTGACGTGTGGCGAGCTCCTGCCCGGAAATTCCTCCCGGCATGCGCACGTCGGTGAACAGTACGTCGGCCTTGCCGGTTTCGAGCCAGCGTTCCGCTTCATCGCCGCTGGAGGCGGTGTGCACGGTCATGCCCGCGTCCTCGAGGATCATCGCGGAGATCTCGCGGATGGCGGGATCATCCTCGACAAGGAGAACGAAGAGGGGTTTATCTTGGGTCATGGAAGGGCACTTCACGAGGTAATCGATGATGTTATCGGCGACGCAAATAACGGGTTCGGTGTGAACCCGGCGTCAACGGACCCGGTATGCCGTGTGCTATTCCCTTGCTTACGGCTGGGCCGCATCATACGTGCTTTAAGGGGATGACCATGACAGCACTCAGCCAGCAGACGATTGACGCCACCCGCAAGAACGAGAGCCAGCTGCTGGCCAGCTGGCAGGCCAACCTCGACGCGAGCGGTGCCTCGCGCGATTCCCGCATCAACCACGCCGAATTCGAGACACAGACGCGTGATTTTCTGCGCCTGCTGCTGGCCGGTACCAACAACGGCGACAGCGCCAACATCGCCGCCAGCGAATGGTCGGACGTTCGCGCATTCCTCGACGGTCTCTCGCGCAGCCGAGCGCTGCAGGGCTTCGACTCGCACACCACGGCCAACTTCATCTTCTCGCTGAAACGCCCGCTGTTCGAACTCGTCCACACCCAGTACGCAAGCAACCCGACCGAGCTCGGCAGTCAGCTCTGGGCAGTGACCGAACTCCTCGACGCGCTGGGCATGTACACCGTCCGCGCCTTCCAGAAGTCGCGCGAGGAAGTCATTGCCCGCCAGCAGGAAGAACTTCTCGAGCTTTCGACGCCCGTGGTGAAGCTGTGGGACGGCGTGCTGGCTCTGCCGATGATCGGCACGCTGGATTCGCAGCGCACCCAGGTCGTCATGGAGTCGCTGCTTCAGCGCATCGTGGAAACCGGTGCGGAAATCGCCATCATCGACATCACCGGCGTGCCCACGGTCGATACCCTCGTCGCACAGCACCTGCTCAAGACGGTGACGGCCATCCGCCTCATGGGTGCCGACGCCATCATCAGCGGCGTGCGTCCGCAGATCGCGCAGACCATCGTGCACCTGGGTCTGGACCTGCAGGGCATCGTGACCAAGGCGAACCTCGCCGATGCGCTGGCGCTCGCGTTGAAGCGCGCAGGTCTTACCGTCACCAAGGCGACCTGATGGAACGCATCCCCATCTTGCGCATGGGCGACTTCCTGCTGGTCACCATCCAGGTGGACATGCACGACGAACTCGCCATGACGCTGCAGGACGACCTCTCCGACCGGATCAGCAAGACGTCGGCGCGCGGCGTGCTCATCGACATCTCCGCGCTGGACATGGTCGACTCGTTTATCGGCCGCATGATCGGCACCATTTCCGGCCTGTCGCGAATCATGGACGCACAGACCGTGGTGGTCGGCATGCAACCCGCTGTCGCGATCACCCTTGTCGAACTCGGCCTGACGCTTCCTGGCGTGATCACCGCTCTGAACGTGGAGCGCGGCATGAGCCTCCTGCGTGAACGCGTGCAGTCGGAATGAACGTTCTCAGAAGCGGCACCCAGGCGGTTCGCATCGAACAGGACGTGGTGCTGGCAAGACAGACCGCGCGCAAGCTCGCGGTGGAAGCGGGCCTGCGTCTGGTCGACCAGACCAAGCTGGTGACCGCGGCCAGCGAACTGGCGCGCAACACCGTGGTCTACGGCCGCGGTGGCGACATGGATTGGGAAATCCTCGAAGAAGAGCGTCGCAAGGGCCTGCGGTTGACCTTTCGCGACCAGGGCCCGGGTATTGCGGACATGAAGCTGGCAATGACCGATGGCTGGACCTCGGGCGGCGGCCTCGGCCTTGGCCTTACCGGCGCGAAGCGCCTGGTAGACGACTTTTCCGTGGAAAGTGCGCCTGGGCAGGGTACGCGGGTCATGATCTGCAAATGGACGTGACCTTTGCCGGAGAACCCACGGTGGTGCTCCGCGTAGAAGACAGCAGCCAGATCGGGCATGCGCGCCGGGTGGCAGTGAGTGAAGCCACGCGGGCGGGTTTCGACGAGACGGACGCAGCCCGTGTGGCACTCGTGGCTACCGAACTGGCTACCAACGTATTCAAGCACGCGCGAACCGGCGAGATTCATGTCGCCATCGTTCCCGGCGTGGGAACGCGTGGCGTGGAACTCATCGCCGTGGATCGCGGCCCCGGATTCAACCTTGCCGACTGCCTGCCGGACGGCTTTTCGACGGGCGGAACACGAGGAGAAGGGCTGGGTGCCGTCAAGCGCGTCGCCGACGTGCTCGACATGTATGCCGACCAGCGGGGTTCGGTCCTGCTGGCACGCCTGTACCCGAAAGGCTTCGCCCGCGCCGATGTGCGCTTCGGGGCGAGCCACCATCCCCTGCATACCGAGGCCGTGAGTGGCGACGGCTGGGCGATGAGCCTGGGTGACGAGGCCATCTCGGCGATGGTCGTCGACGGGCTTGGGCACGGGCCGTTGGCGCATGCCGCCGCACGAGCGGGCACGGACGCCTGGCTCACCGAGGCGCGCAGCGAACCGGTCACGGCGCTTGCCGCGATGGATGCCGCGATGCATGGCACGCGCGGCGGCGCCGTGGCGGTGGCACGTTACGACCGCAAGACCGATACGCTTCGCTTCACCGGCCTGGGTAATATCGCCGGTAGCCTGCAGGACCTGGAAGGCACGCGCGGTCTTGCGTCGCATCCGGGTATTGTCGGCACACAGGCGCGACCCCGGCAGCCGTTCGAGTTCTCGCCGGTGCAGGGCCGTTTGCTTATCCTGCACAGCGACGGGCTGCAGTCGCGCTGGAACCTGCGTGACTATCCTGGCCTGGTGACCCGTCACCCAGCCGTGGTGACCGCCTTGCTGCATCGGGACTTCTCGCGCGGCCGCGATGATTCGGCCGTGCTTGCGATCCGCCTGGAGACTTCCGTATGAGTGGCCCCGACGACATCGACAGCCTTCGCGCCCAGAACGACGCCTTGCGCGCGGAACTGGACGAAACGAACCAGGGCGTGCTCGCGCTGTATGCGGAGCTGGACAACCAGGCCGAGCAGCTTCGACAGGCCTCGGAACTGAAGAGCCGGTTCCTCTCCTACATGAGTCACGAGTTCCGCACGCCGCTGGGTTCCATCCTCAGCATCACGCGGCTGCTCGATGACGAACTGGACGGCCCACTGACCACGGAACAGCACAAGCAGCTGGCCTTCGTCAGCGGCGCCGCGCGCGACCTCAGTGACATGGTCGACGACCTGCTCGACCTGGCCAAGATCGAGGCCGGTCGGATCACCATCTCGCCGGCCTGGTTCGAGCTGATGGATCTGTTCACCGCGCTACGCGGCATGTTTCGTCCGATCGTGGATGGCACCGAAGCGGACCTGATCTTCGAAGCGCCGGAGGGTATGCCGCGCCTGTATACCGATGACAAGAAGCTTTCCCAGATCCTGCGCAACTTCATTTCCAACGCACTGAAGTTCACGCCGCGTGGCGAAGTGCGTGTCTCCGCCGGAATGGAAGGCCCCGACCACGTACGCTTTGCCGTGAGTGACACCGGCATAGGCATTCCCGAAGAATTGCAGGGCGTGCTGTTCGAGGATTTTGCCCAGGTCGACTCGCCGCTGCAGAAACGCCTGCGCGGCACGGGCCTCGGTCTGTCGCTATGCCGGCAGTTCGCACACCTGCTGGGAGGCGAAGTTGGCCTGGAGAGCAAGGCGGGCGTGGGCTCCGTGTTCCATGTCGTGCTGCCGTTGAAGGTGGCCGAAGATGCCCTCGATGCCGCCGAATAACCGACTGCTTATCGTCGACGATAACGCGGCCACGCGTTATGCCATGCGTCGCACCGTGGAGCGTCACGGTTATACCGTGCTGGAGGCGGGTACCGGATCGGAAGGACTCGACATGATCGCCGCGAATGACTTCGCCGGCCTCATCCTCGACGTGAACCTGCCGGACATGACCGGCTTCGACATCGTGCGCAAACTGCGCGATTCGCCGGAGACGCAGCTCCTTCCGGTGATCCATGTGTCGGCCGCCTCGATCGAAACCGGTGACATGATCACGGGCCTCGACAACGGCGCGGATGCGTACCTGATCCACCCGGTCGATCCGGACGTGTTGCTGGCGACCATCCGCACCCTGTTGCGCGTGCGCGAAACCGAAGACGCGCTGCGCGAGTCCGAAGCGCGCTTCCGCGAGATATTCATCAATATCGCCGCACCCATCGGCGTGGTCGACGGCCATCTCAAGGTCATCGAGGCCAACGACGCGTTTCGTCGGCTGGCCGGCGACGCGGGCTGCGACGATTCACTGGACGGCTGCTTTATCGCCGGCCAGGACGAGCTGCTCGGCGAGATGCGGCAGACCCTCGCGACACGGCAGCGCTGGCGCGGGGATCTGTCCATGCACAGTGCGCTGGGCGTGCGCGAGACGGAGTGGCGGGTCACGCCCTACCGCGACGACGCAGGCCTGGTCTTCATCGACGATGTCACCGAACAACGCCTGCGCGAGCGATCGCAGCTGGAACAGATCGACACGGCGACCACGCAGCTGGCGATCGAGATCGCCGAGCGCGAGCGCAGCGAGTCGCAGCTGTTGCAGGCGCAGAAGATGGACGCGCTGGGCAAGCTCACCGGTGGTATCGCGCACGACTTCAATAACCTGCTTACCAGCATCATTACCGGTATCGACCTGATCAATCGCTCGGTGGAAGCGGGCAAGACTCAGGGTGTGCAGCGTTTCGCCGACGCCGCGCTCGGCTCGGCGCGACGTGCTTCGGCACTTACCCACCGCCTGCTTGCCTTCGCGCGCCAACAGCCGCTGGATGCCCAGGCCACCGACGTCAACGACCGTGTGCGTTCGCTCGAAGACATGCTGCGCCGGACGATCGGCGAGCACATCTCGCTGGCGCTCGAACTCGGTGCGTCGCCCGCCATCGCCAGCGTCGACGCGAACCAGCTGGAAAATGCGGTGATCAACCTGGTCATCAACGCGCGTGACGCGATGGATGGCCAGGGCGAGATCCGGGTCACCACGGCGCAGGTGCGGATCGAACGTGATGCCCAGCTCGCCGACGGCGAGTACGTGGTCCTTACGGTGGTCGACAACGGCGGGGGCATCGCGCCGGAGATTCTCGAGAAGGTGTTCGAGCCGTTCTTCACCACCAAACCGCTCGGTCAGGGCACGGGCCTGGGCCTGTCGATGATCTACGGCTTTGCCCGGCAGTCGGGCGGCCAGGCGCGCATCGTCAGCACGGTGGGTGAGGGCACCGCCGTGTCCCTGCTGTTGCCGGTCGGCCAGGGTGAAGTGGTTCCCCTCATGCAGCGCACGGCCCCGATCAGCGGCGGCAACGGCGAGCGCATCCTGATCGTCGAAGACACGGATGCCTTACGCATGATGGCCGAGGAAATCCTGGTCCGTGCCGGCTATGAATGCATTGCCACGGGCGACATCGACCACGCCCTGCGTGTGCTGCGTGGCGATGAGGGTCTCGACCTGTTGCTGACCGACGTCGGCATGCCCGGCATGAACGGCCGGGACCTCGCCGAAGTAGCGCGGGCCTGGCGTCCGACCTTGCCGGTGCTGTTCATGACCGGCTATGCCGAGAACGCCCTGCAGCGCTCGCGCTTTCTCGGCACCCGCATGGACATGATCACCAAGCCCTTCGAGATCGAAGGCTTGCTGGCCAGTGTCCACGCTATGTTCGACTAGGCAGCGACGTCCGGAAGGGCCGCCAAATCGCGGGACTACCAGCCGGCAAGGACCAGCTTGCCCCGGGCCTTGTGGCTCTGGACGAGCTGATAGGCGCGACGCAGATTGGCCGCGTCGATCTTGCCGACGTTCTCGCCGAGCGTGGTACACAGCGTGCCGTCGTCAATCAATGCCGCGACGCGATCGAGCAGTTCGTGCTGGCGAATCATGTCCGGCGTTTCGAACATGGAACGGGTGAACATCGACTCCCAGTGCAGTGAAATCGCCTTCTTCTTGAGCTTCATGGCATCGAGGGTGGCGGGGTCGTCGATGATCCCGAACTGGCCCTGCGGCTTGAGGATGTCGACGATCTGCTCGTAGTAGCCGGCGGTGTGCGTGAGACCCGCCACGTGGTCGACGTGGGTGACACCGAGGGCGGCGAGCTGAGCAGCCAGCGGCTTGCTATGGTCGATCACGTGATGCGCACCGAGGTCGCGCACCCAGCGTGAGGTCTCTTCGCGCGAGGCCGTACCGATGACGTTGAGGCGTGTGAGCTTGCGGGCCAGCTGGACCAGGATCGAGCCGACGCCGCCACCGGCGCCGATGATCAGCAGGGTCTCACCTTCGCCGCCGCCTTCGGGCACGCGCAGCCGGTCGAACAGCAGTTCCCACGCCGTGATGGCGGTGAGGGGGAGGGCGGCCGCATGGGCATCGTCGAGGCTGGCCGGCTTGTGTCCGACGATGCGCTCGTCGACCAGCTGGAACTCGGCGTTGCTGCCGGGCCGGACGATGGAGCCGGCGTAGAACACCTCGTCGCCCTTCCTGAAGAGGCTGACCTCGCTGCCCACCTCGGCAACCGTACCGACGGCGTCGAAGCCGAGGATGCGCGGCTCGGTGACCGGCACGCCGGCCCGGAGCTTGGTATCGACGGGGTTTACGGACACGGCGCGGACGGCGACGAGCAGGTCGCGTGGACCGGGCTGCGGCTTCGGCAATTCGATCTCGACCAGGGCATTGGCGTCGTCGAGGGGCAGGCCGTGCTGGGTGTAGACGATGGCTTTCATGGGGTTCTCCGTTGGGCAGGGGCTTATGGTCCGCCCTGGGGGCCCCGGGAAAAACCGTCGGAACGCGTGATCAGTTTCATCGCCAGAGGGAAAATAACCTGCCCAAAAAGCCGATATCTTCCGGCCGCTTATCCCCCTATGATGCGCGCACGATCGGCAGGCGGTTCAGGGGAACGGGATGTCGGAAGCGAAGACAGGCACGCTGCTGGGCGACCGTCGGTTCGCCGCGGAAATGGATGCACTGCAGCGGTTCGGCTCCCTCGAACGGGATGCCCAGCTCGGCGACGTGCAGGCACAGTTTCGTGTGGCGACCATGTATTTCGAGGGTGAACACATCACCCAGGACCGCTCGCGGTCCGTGCACTGGTTTCGCCGCGCGGCGGAACAGGGACACCTGGAAAGCCAGTGCCGCCTCGCCTCGCACTATGCCGAGGGCATGGGCGTACCGCGGGATCCCTTCGAGGCTGCCGGTTGGTTCCGCCGTGCGGCGGAGGCCGGTTTTCCCGACGCGCAATGCGCACTCGGCACCCTCTATGCCCGGGGCAACGGCGTCAATGCGGACCGTGCGCAAGCGCTGCACTGGTGGGGTCTGGCCGCCGACCAGGGTCACGTCCAGGCGTGCGTGAATCTCGGCGTATCCCATTATTTCGGTCGCGGCGTGCCACGCGATGCCGAGCTTGCCTTCGCCTTCTACAGCAAGGCGGTGGAGCGCGGGCACCCCGAAGCACGGGGTTTCAGCGACGCGTTGTGCAGCCTCGGCCACATGTATGTGGACGGCATCGGCGTGACCCGCGATGCCGCCATGGGTGCGCATCACTTCCGCCGCGCGGCTGAGCTGGGTAACAGCATCGCCCAGTTCACCCTCGGCAAGATGTACCTGGAAGCCAGCGATCTTCCCGGCGACCGCGAGCAGGCCCGATTGTGGCTGGGTCGCGCGGCCGCCCAGGGCGACAGTGAAGCGAAGCAGCGAATGACCGAGCTGGACGCTGAGGCCGCGGAGACTCCCGCCGGGACCGAACGTATCAGCCAGATCGGCCCGCAGGATGCCCCTGCCCAGTTCCTCCTCGGCCAGCGCCTGGCCTCGGGCGACGGTGTCGCTCGCAACGAACCGGAGGCTGTTCGATGGCTGGCCCTGGCCGCCGATCGCGGTCACGTGCCGGCTCAGTACGCCCTGGCTCAGATGATCGATCATGGGCGCGGCGTGCCGCGTAACCTCGAGGAGGTGGTGCGTCTGTACCGGTCCGCCGCTGGCGGCGGACATGCCGACGCCCAGTTCGAGCTCGGCCTGCTTCACGAGCGCGGCGAAGGCGTGCCGCGCAACGCTGCCATTGCCCGCGCCTGGTACCGCAAGGCGGCCAAGCGCGGCCACCTGAAGGCGATGCGCCGGCTGGAGAAGCCCGCCTGGTGGAAGTTCTGGTAGCGGCGAAGCCAGAACAGCACCCGCAAGATCCTGCGACCATGACTTCCGGCGCTTCTCCGGCCCCCACGGGTGCCCCAGCATCAGGGTAATCGACTCCGCCGGAGCTGCCGGCAGGGCGACGCACCCCCTGGGATCTCCATCATGCGTACACCTCTCGTCTCTGCGATTGCCTTCGCGCTCGCCGGCCTGACCACCGCGGCGTTTGCCGCCCCGGCCGCCGACACCAGCGATCAGCTCGCCACCACCCAGCTTCCGCGCGGCGTCCGTCCGACGCATTACGACGTCTCCGTCGTACCGCATGCCGACAAGCTGGCGTTCGAAGGCAAGGTCGCGATCGCCGTGGACGTGCTGGACTCGACCTCGTCCATCACGCTCAACGCAGAAGACATGACGTTCGCCAACGTCACGCTCACGCCGGTCAAGGGCAAGGTGAAGTTCGCTGCACCGAAGGTGGCCATCGACGCCGCCGCGCAGATGGTGACGTTCACCTTCGACCACGCGATTCCGGCCGGTAGCTATCGCCTGGCGATGGATTACACGGGCAAGATCGGCACGCAGGCCAACGGCCTGTTCGCCATCGACTACGACACCAAGAGCGACGGCAAGAAGCGCGCGCTCTACACGCAGTTCGAGAATTCCGACGCGCGCCGCTTTATCCCCTCGTGGGACGAGCCGGCGTACAAGGCTACCTTCACCGTCGACGCGACCGTGCCCGCCGCCGACATGGCGGTGAACAACATGCCCGTCGCGTCGAGCAAGGATCTCGGCAACGGCCTGAAGAAGGTGACCTTCGCGCAGACGCCGAAGATGTCGACCTACCTGCTTTTCTTCGGCGTGGGTGAGTTCGACCGCGCCACCACGATGTCCGATGGCGTCGAGATCGGCGTGATCACCCAGAAGGGACTGACCTCGCAGGCCCAGTTCACGCTGGACACGGGCAAGGACGTGATGAAGGAATACAACGCGTATTTCGGTGTGCCGTATCCGTTGCCGAAGCTGGACAACATTGCGTCGCCGGGCCAGAGCCAGTTCTTCGCGGCGATGGAAAACTGGGGAGCTATCTACACCTTCGAATACGCGCTGCTGCTCGATCCGTCGATTTCAACGCAGGCCGATAAGCAGGAAGTCTTCAACACCGCCGCGCACGAAATGGCGCACCAGTGGTTCGGTGACCTCGTGACCATGCGCTGGTGGGACGACCTCTGGCTCAACGAAGGCTTCGCCTCGTGGCTGGCGTCGCGCACCACCGAGCGCCTGCATCCGGAATGGCACACGAACCTCTACGCGATCGCCACGCGCGAGGGCGCTATGTCCCGCGACGCTGTCGCGACCACGCACCCGGTGGTGCAGAAGATCGACACGGTGGAGCAGGCCAGCCAGGCGTTCGATGAGATCACCTACGAAAAGGGCGAGTCCGTCATCCGTATGCTCGAGGCCTATGTGGGTCCGGATGCATGGCAGAAGGGCGTGCAGGCCTACATCAAGGCGCACGCCTATTCGAACACCGTGTCGAACGATCTCTGGAAGGAAATCGATAAGGCGGCTGGCAAGCCGGTGAGCACCATCGCGCACGACTTCACGCTGCAGCCGGGCATTCCGCTGGTGCGCGTGGAATCGGCGACGTGCACGAATGGTTCGACCACGCTGAAGCTGGCGCAGGGTGAGTTCACTCGCGACCGCCCCGACAAGCAGGCGATTGCCTGGCACGTGCCGGTGATTGCGAAGACGATCGGCGGCGCGGCGACGACCACCCTGCTCGAGAACGGTTCGGGCACGATCACCGTGGCCGGTTGCGCTCCTGTCGTCGTCAACGCCGGCCAGACCGGTTACTTCCGCACGCTGTACCAGCCGGCGCAGGTGAAGGCGCTGACCGGTAACTTTGCCAAGCTCGAGCCGATCGACCAGCTCGGCGTCTTCGCCGATGTGTGGTCGCTGGGCATGGCGGGCCTCGAGCCGGCGTCGGATGTGCTCGACCTCATCAAGGTCGCGCCGCTGGATGCGCCGCCGCAGTTGTGGGACAGCATTGCGGGGGACTTCAACGCCCTCGACGCCTATTACCACGGAGACACCAAGCGCCAGGCCGTGCTGCGCAAGTACGCCATCGCGCGTTTGTCGCCGAAGTTCGCTCAGGTCGGATGGGAAGCGAAGGCAGGCGAAGAGGCACCGGTCGCGATCCTGCGCTCGTCCCTCATCGCCACGCTTGGCATCCTGGGCGATACCAAGGTCATTGCCGAGGCACGTCATCGCTACGAGACCGACACGATGCCGGCCGAACTGCGCAAGGTGATCCTCAGCGTCGTCGCCGAGCATGCTGACGCGGCCACCTGGGACAAGATGCACGAGGCGGCCAAGGCGGAGAAGTCCCCGCTGGTGAAGGACCGCCTGTACGGCTTGCTCGCGCAGACCGAAGACGAAGCCCTGGCCAAGCGTGCACTCGACCTCGCGCTGACCGGTGAAGCCGGCGAGACCAACAGCGCGGCACTGATCTCGGGTGTCGCCCGTCGCCATCCGGAACTGGCCTTCGACTTCGCCGTGGCGCACAAGGACAAGGTCGACAGCTTCGTCGACTCGACCTCCGCTTCGCGCTACTACCCGCGCCTCGCCTCCGGCTCGCTCGAACTGTCCACGATCGACAAGCTGCAGGCCTTCGCCGAGAAGAGCATCGCCCCGACCTCGCGTCGTGATGCCGAGACCGCGGTGACCACCATCCGTTACCGCAACATGGTGCGCACGCAGCGCCTGCCGGCGGTGGATGCCTGGTTGAAAAAGAACGGTTGATAGATCGCTTTGAGTGACCGAACCGCCGGCCTCCTTGCCGGCGGTTTTTTTATGCGTAAGCGGCTAGCTGCTGCGCAGCTCATGTCCCAGCGGCTCCTCCGCAAATCCCATCTCGCCGCAACAGCTCGGCGCTGGATCGGTAGGAGCCGATTCATCGGCGAAGGGTGCTCGCGACTCGCTACGGGTCCGTCCAAGATTCGCTCGCTTTACGCCGCATTCGACCCGATGCATTCCTACACATGAAAGCGTAAATCGCCGTCACGCGCTATCGGCTGACCCGCCTTACCGCCCAATGGGCCGGCACCTAAAGTGGAGAAACATGCCCGCTACGGGCATACTCACAAGGACGGGCTGGACATGAGGGTCCTCAAGCGAAGGGACTTTGCGCGATGGCAGGCACGGGAACGTCTTCCTGATGCCGCGTTGTGCAAAGCGGTGCAGGAGATGGAAGGCGGCCTTGTTGATGCGGATCTTGGCGGCTGTCTTTTTAAGAAAAGAGTGGCACGTCAGGGCACTGGCAAGAGTGGTGGTTACCGCACGCTGCTGGCAGCTAGCATCGGACGCCGCCACGTGTTTCTGCACGGCTTCGCCAAGCATGCGGTAGCAAACATTTCGGACGATGAGCGTAGGCATCTGCAGTTTGAAGGGAAGATTCTTCTACGCCTATCCGCTGAGGACGTGTCGCGGGCCGTGGAAGACGGCAAATTAATGGAGATTTATTGTGGCGAGCAAGATCATCGAATCAGTGCGGAGTGACATGGCTGCATTTCACAGGCTTGGAATAGTCGATAAGGTGACGATGCGTGAGTTTGACGCCATCTGTCCTCCGCCCGTGCGTGCTTTCAGTGCCGATGACATCAGGGGATTGCGCGACAAGCTCAATTTCAGCCAGCCCATATTCGCACTTCATCTGCACACATCCACGTCTACCGTACGTAAGTGGGAACAGGGCGACACACGTCCCACCGGCCCCGCGCTCAAGCTGCTCAATATCCTCGCTGACAAGGGGTTGCGTGCAATCGTGTAACCGCGCTTACACTGCCGCCTACCGAACGCTGGACCCTTCGCAATGAATCACCCCATCGCCCGCAAAACCTTGTGGGCCTGCCTGACCATCGCCCTGGTCCCAGCTGCCTGCGCCCAAGCCGACAACATCCCCGTCCACCCCTACCGCATCATCCACACCTACCCCCACGACCCCACCGCCTTCACCGAAGGCCTCTTCTACGAAGACGGTTACTTCTACGAAAGCACCGGCGAATTCGAAGGTGCGGGCGTGCGCAAGGTGAAGCTGGAAACCGGCGAAGTGGTCCAGCGCCGCGACACGCCAGCAGGCTATTTCGGTGAAGGCATCATCGCTTCGAACCAGCGCATCCTGCAGCTCTCCTGGCAGCAGGGCGTCGGCTTCATCTACGACAAGGCCACGTTCAAGCTCATCGACCAGATTCGCTATCCGGGCGAAGGCTGGGCGATGACGCGCGATGCCGACCACATCTACATGAGCGACGGCACGCCGGTCATCCGCATCCTGGATCCGCAGACCTTCGCGCAGACCGGTTCGATCAGCGTGACGGCGAACGGCGTGCCGTTGCAGCAGATCAATGAGCTGGAGTGGGTGAAGGGGAAGATTTACGCCAACGTGTGGCAGACGCCGCGGATTGCGCAGATCGATCCGAAGACGGGGCACGTGGTGGGGTGGATCGACATGACAAAGCTGGTGGAGGCGCAGACGGTGGGCGACCCTGCCAACGATGTTCTGAATGGGATCGCGTACGACGCGGCGCACGATCGCCTGTTCGTTACCGGGAAGCGGTGGAAGGCGGTTTATGAGGTGAGGGTGGGGCGGTAGTTGTTTCTTGGGCGGAGAGCTAAGCCAGGCAGGCGGCGGTCAGGGCATCGCGGAAGCAGGGGGCGTCTACGAGCTTGGCGGCGAGGGTGCCTTTGAAGGCGTCGCCGAGGCCGCAGGAGCCGGCGCGGTAGACGTCGGCGCTGTCGCCGTGGCGGTCGGTGCCGTGGGAGACCAGGCAGGTCTTGTCGAGCGAGACGACCACCGTGCCGGCGCAGAGGCGGCGGGCCAGGGCGTTGATGGTGGTGTCGTCCATGCCCGTTACCGTGCTGGCGGTGATGTCGATGGAGAGGAAGCGGCCGCAGCAGCGTGCGAACTCGTGCAGGCTCAACAGCAACACGTCGGTGCTGGCGAACTCGCGGACCGACAGGGCAGGCGGAAGCGGGCCGGGATCGAGAATGCGCAACAGCCTTTTCGAGCCAGCGAGCTCAAGCGTGGCCGCCACCGTATCGATATTCGCTTCGGCGGAGATCAACAGTACCTTCGCCGAGTCGAAAAGATCCGACTGCGTGGCAACGAAGTCCACGGAAAGATGATCGTTGGCACCTGAGGACAGCGCGGAAATCGTCTGCCCCTTCGCATCGACAATCAAAGCCGTACGCCCGGTACGCACACCCGGCGTCATCTGCCAGCGCGCGTCGACCAACGGCGGCAAGCCGGACGGATCGATCACGTCATCGCCGATCGCAGCAATAAGGCCCACAGCCACGCCGGCATGCGACGCGGCGACGGCCTGATGAAATGCCTTGCCGCCTGGCCGACGCTCGAAGTTGTCGGCATAGGCGGGCTCACCATTGCGGGGAAGCTGCGCTGTCTGCCAGCGCTCTTCTTCGCTGTACCCGCCGATGACGATAAGACGTACGGCGGTCATTCCTTAGAACTGCTCGAGCACGCCGGCGATGGTCGCCGTCATGAACGTGGCGATGGAGCCACCCAGCACGGCGCGCAGGCCGAGGCGGGCGAGGTCGCCACGACGGTTCGGAGCGAGGCCACCGATGCCGCCGATCTGGATCGCGATGGACGAGAAGTTGGCGAAGCCGCACAGCGCATACGTCGCGATGAGGCGGCTCTGCGGCAGCAGTTGGTCGAGATGCTTGGCGAGGTCGGCATAGGCGACGAACTCGTTGATGACGACCTTCTCGCCGATGAAGCTGCCGACGAGGGTCGCATCCTGCCAGGGCACGCCGATCAGCCAGGCGATGGGCGAAAGCACCCAGCCGAAGATGGTCTCGAGGCTGAGCTTGATCTCGTGGCCGTTAGCGGCGGACAGCCAGGCATTGAGGCTGTGGTCGCCACCGAGCGTGCCGAGCCACTGCACCGGACCGTTGACGAGTGCGATGAGGGCGATGAAGGCGAGCAGCATGGCGCCGACATTCATGGCCAGCTTGAGGCCGTCGCCCGCGCCCGTGGCAGCGGCATCGATGATGTTGGCGGTGGTCTTCTCGACCTCGATCTTCACGGTGCCGCGGGTGAGCGGCTCCTGCGTTTCGGGCACGAGGATCTTGGCCAGCACCATGGTGGCCGGGGCCGCCATGACCGACGCGGTAAGCAGGTGCTTCGCGTAGAACATGCGCTGCGCCGGATCGTCGCCGCCGAGCATCGCCACATAGGCGGCCATCACCGAGCCGGCGATATGCGCCATGCCGCCGATCATGACGGTCATGAGCTCGGCCTGGGTCATGCGCTCGATATAGGGCTTGATGGTCAGCGGCGCTTCGGTCTGGCCGATGAACACGCTGGCGCAGACGCTGGTGGTCTCCGCACCGGAGACGCGCATCACCTTGGTGATGACCCAGGCCATGCCCTTGACGATCTGCTGCATCACGCCGATGTGGTAGAGCACGCCGGTGAGGGCGGCGAAGAACACGATGGTCGGCAGTACCTTCACGGCGAAGATCACGCCGAACCTGGAGCTGTCCAGCAGGCTGCCGAAAATGAAGCGCGAGCCGACGTCGACGTAGTCGAGCAGGTGGACGAAACCGGTGGCGATGGCGTCGAAGACATCGCGGCCCAGCGGCACCTTCAGCACGACCGCCGCGAAGGCGATCTGCAGGGTGATGCCGGTGGCGACGAGCTTCCAGTCGACAACCCGCTTGTTGTTCGAAAAACAGAAGGCGATGGCGAGAAGCATCGCCAGACCGAACAGGCCAAACCCTACATGGCCCAACAGACCGAGCATCGTGACTTACCCCTATGAAGGCCGGGGGTAGCCCCGTGACCGCTTTTCGTGAACTCGTTGAGAGACGGGAGGTTACGGGAGGTGGCCTTGTGGGGCAAGGTAGCCCGCGAAATTGGGACTGAGAGCGGTCTGGGTTACCCTTTGCGCATGAGCCTCTTCCTGACCATCGCCCTCGTCCACATCGTCGCCCTGATCACGCCGGGGCCGGATTTCTTCTTCGTTTCCCAGCTGGCGGCAAGCCGGTCGAGACGCGAGGCCCTGGCCGGTGTCGTCGGCATCGCCCTTGGCGTCGCCGCCTGGGCCGCCCTGGCCCTGCTCGGGCTGCACGTGCTGCTGCAAAGGCTGGCGTGGCTGGAGCGCGGTATCGCCATCCTTGGCGGCGCTTACCTGTGCTGGATGGGGTTTCAGCTGCTCCGGGCCGCCTGGCGGGCCAAGCCTGACGCCGTGGCGCCGACGGTGGACGTGCGCGGCTCCAGTCCCTGGAAGGCACTCGTACGCGGGCTGGCGACCAACCTGGCCAACCCGAAGGCAGCCATCTACTTTGCGTCGATCTTCTCGGCCTTCGTCGGCGATGAAATGACGGCGGGCGCACGCTGGGGCTTGTGGGCCATGATCACGGTGGAAACGATGCTGTGGTTCGCCGTGGTCGCCGGCATCTTCGCCCTGCCGGCCATGCGCCGGGGCTATGTCCGGGCCAGTCGCTGGATCGACGGTGGGGCCGGGGCGATCTTCTCGCTGTTCGGCCTGTACCTGATCTTCGGTCGCCGCGCGGCCTAGTCTTTCTCGAGATTCCGGGTGACCTGGGCCAGGCTTTCCGCCAGGACGGCCAGGTCCGGTGTGCCCAGGCCTTCAAGCGCGCTGCGCGCCAGATCGGCCACCAGGGCGCGGACGCGCTCGGCCATGCGTTTGCCAGCGACCGTGAGGCCGATGTCGACCAGACGGCGGTCGGCTTCGTTACGGACGCGGCGCATCAGTCCGCGCTCGATACCTGCATCCACTGCATGGGTGACGGTGCTGGCGTTGACGCCGCAGGCGGAAGCCAGCTCGGTGGAAATCATGCTGCCACGCGTGGCCAGCAGCAGGAGCATGTCGCTCTGCAGCGCGGTGATGCCGAACTCGCGCTGGGCGCGACGGCCAACGGCATCGCGCAGGCGGGATCCCGCCAACATGAGGTCTCGGCCGAGGTCGAGCGCCGCCCCGCTGTTGTTATCGTCGTCGCCGCTCATGTTCCTGCCGATGCCGCTGTCGTACGTGAAAGGATACGTAGCCGATGGAATGATGGCTTGACTGAAAGCACAATCGTTTGGCATTTCCGACCCGCATTTGTAGGTCTTAATCGGCAGAGCGACGCCATGCGCCCGGCGGCATGCCGACGGTGCGGGTGAATACGCGGGTGAAGTGACTCTGCTCGGCGAAGCCGCAGGCCAGCGCGATATCCGCCAGCGAGAGATGATTGATCCGCAGCATGTCCTGCGCGCGTTCGATGCGCCGGTCGAGGAGCCAGCGGTGCGGTGGCTTGCCGATGCTGCGGCGGAAGGCGCGTGAGAAATGATTGACGGAGAGGCCACAGGCCTCGGCGACATCGCAGACCGGGAACGACTGGTCGAGCCGCTCTTCCATATAGGCAATGGCCCGGCGCTCCTGCCAGCCCGCGAGACCGCCGCGTGGGGCGCCGGGGTCGTCTCGTCCGGGCGTACACGGAAGGATGGCCCGCAGGGCCAGTGCCACGTGGGCGAGCAGGGGCGCGTTTGGCGCCTCGGCCCGAAGACTGTCGAAAAGCACCTGGGCCAGGGTGTGCACGGCCGGCGGGTGCACCGCCTCGGCGCCGGCCGGGCGTTGCCGCCGGAAAAGGATGGCCCCCGTTCCTTCGTCCGCCATGCGATTGGCGCGATAAACGAGCAACAGCTCGTCCTCGAGACCGTCGACGGCCTCGAGCAGGATTTCGATGACTTCATCGCGCTGGCGCAACTCGTGCAGCAGGCTATGCCTTCCCCTCGGTCCGTCGCCGCGATCCAGCGCGGCGGAGCGCTGGGCCAGGTCGACGATGACGGTGGCCGTACGCGGTGTCGTGGCGATACAGGCTGCTTCGGCGCGATACATGGGCCGATCCTCATGGGAAATCGGATGTGAATCGAAGCATTGCGCACGCAAGGATCGCCGGCCACCCCCTAATGGGGTATGTCACATATGCAACACCTGGTTCTCACACGCCGTCGACTTCTTTCCGCTGGAGCACGTAGCCCAGCCCGCCTTCGCGGAACCAGCGGTAGCCATACGGTTCCAGCAGGATCCGGTGTTTTCCCCGGCCCTCGGGTTGGCTGTGGTCGTCCGATAAAAGGTTGACCAGGGGCTCGGCGAGGGTGAATGCCGCCTCGCACGGCGCGTCGGAAAGATTGTGCAAAAACAGCACGGCATTGCCGCGCCAGGTATAGCGAACCATCAGGATGGCGTTGTCATCGAGCGGGAGCACGTCGAAATCGCCCCAGGACACTTCGAGCACCTCCTTGCGCATGCGGATGACACGTTCCATCCAGTTGAGCAGGGAGCCGGGGTCGCGTCGCTGCTCGGCCACGTTGACGTGGGGAAAGCCGAACGGCCCGTCGCCGATGACCTTGCTCACCGCACGCCGCGCATCGGTGAAGCCGGCGAGCCGCTCGGTGGACCATTGCATGGGCGTCCGTGCGCACTCACGCTCGGGCAGGGAGAGGTCGTCACCCATGCCGATTTCGTCCCCATAGCGGATGACCGGCGTGCCGGGCAGGGTCAGCATGAGGCTGTACGCGAGCTCCAGCCGGCGACGGTCGTTGCGCAGCATGGGGGCAAGGCGCCGGCGAATGCCGCGATCGTAGAGCTGCATGTCCTTGTCGGGCCCGAATTCGGCAAACACGCGATCGCGCTGGCGCTTCGTCAGCCGGCCGAGGTCGAGTTCGTCGTGGTTTCGAAGGAACATGGCCCACTGCGCCGTGGACGGTCGGGGCCGGGTCTTCTCCAGTGCGCCGACCAGCGGCCTGACGTCGCCGGCGGCCAGCGCATAGAACAGGTTCTGGTTGACCTGGAAGTTGAACATCATCTGGAGCCGGTCGCCGTCGTCGCCGAAATATTCCAGATCGTCTTTCGGCAGCACGTTCGCTTCGCCCAGGATGATCGCGTCGCCCTGGCGCCACTGCAGCAGCTCGCGGAACGAGCGCAGCATGTCGAACTGTTCCTTCGGCTTCGTTACGTCCGCGCCCTTGGTCGAGATGACGAAGGGCACGGCGTCCATGCGGAAGCCGGAGACGCCCAGCTGTGTCCAGAACCCCATGATCTTGAGGATCTCTGCCTGCACGTATGGGTTCGAGGTGTCCAGGTCGGGTTGGAAATCGTAGAAGCGGTGGAAGTACCAGGCCTTGGCTTTCTTCTCGTAATTCCAGGTGCTTTTCTGCACGCCGGGAAACACCATGCCGGTGTTCGCGTTGGCCGGTCGCGTCTTCGACCACACGTACCAGTCGCGATATTTCGAGTCGGGATCGCGACAGGCTTCCCGGAACCAGGGGTGCTGGTCCGAGGTGTGGTTCACCACCAGGTCGATCAGCACGCGCATGCCGCGCTGATGCGCCGCATGGGTGAACTCGACGAAGTCGCCCAGCGTGCCGTAGCGCGGGTCGACGTTGTAATAGTCGCTGATGTCGTACCCGCCGTCCTTGCAGGGCGAGGTCTGGAACGGCATGAGCCACACGGCGGTCACGCCCAGGCCTTGCAGGTAATCCAGCCGGCGCCCGAGTCCCTGGAAGTCGCCGATGCCGTCGCCGTTGGAATCCTGGAAGGTTCCCACGGAGAGGCAATAGATGATCGCGTTCTTGTACCAGAGGTCGTTGATCATGACGGCAGCCGGTGCACGAGGTAGGAGCAAGAGCCTACGAGGAGTCGCGTGAAGGCGTTCCCTACACATTCCCCCCAACATTCTGTTGGCCACGGCTCCATGTAGGAGCCGATTCATCGGCGATGGCCCGCAGCGACGCCTCACATCGATCAACAAGGTACGGGCATGACACACCCCCTCTGGTGGCAAGACGGCGTCATCTACCAGATCTACCCGCGCTCCTTCGCGGACGCCAACGGCGACGGCATCGGCGACCTCGAAGGCATCCGCGCCAAACTCGGTTACCTGGCGGGCCTGGGCGTCCGTGCGCTTTGGATATCGCCGATCTTTCCCTCACCGATGGCCGATTTCGGTTACGACGTCAGCGACTATCGCGGCATCGACCCGCTTTTCGGCGATATCGAAAGCATGGATGCCCTGATTGCCGATGCCCATGCCCTGGGCCTCAAGATCATCCTCGACTTCGTGCCGAACCATACCTCCGACGAACATCCGTGGTTCCGCGAAAGCCGGCGTTCGCGCGACAGCGCCTTCCGCGACTGGTATCTCTGGCGCGATCCCGCGCCCGGTGGCGGTCCGCCGAACAACTGGTTGTCCAATTTCGGTGGCAGCGCCTGGGCCTTCGACCCGCCCACGGGCCAGTACTACCTGCACCTCTTTCTCGACAAACAGCCCGACCTCAACTGGCGCAATCCGGTCGTCCGCGAAGCCATGTACGACGCCATGCGCTTCTGGCTCCGCCGTGGCGTCGATGGCTTCCGTGTGGACGTGCTCTACCACGTCATGAAGGACGCGCAGTTCCGTGACAACCCGCTCAACCCGGCGTATCGCGAGGGCATCGATTCGGAGGCGAACCGGTTCCTTCCCGTCTACACGGCCGACCTGCCGGAGGTGCTCGGCATCGTGACCGCCATGCGCGATGTCATCGATGAGTTTCCCGAGCGGGTCTTGATCGGCGAGCTCTACCTGCCGCTGGACCGGATCGTCGCTTATTACGGCGAGAACCTGGACGGCGCGAACCTGCCGTTCAACTTCCTGCTGATCGGGACGGCCTGGGAGGCGCGAACCATTGCCAGCCTGGTCGAGCGCTATGAAGCGGCGTTGCCCGCCGGCGGCTGGCCTAACTGGGTGCTCGGCAATCACGACAAGCCGCGCGTCGCCTCGCGCGTAGGTGACCTGCAGGCCCGCGTCGCCGCGGTGTTGCTGCTGACCCTGCGGGGCACGCCGACGATGTATTACGGCGACGAGATCGGCATGCACGACGGGGTGATCACGCCGGGCCAGGTGCGTGACCCCTTCGAACTCAACGAGCCCGGCAAGGGCCTCGGTCGCGATCCGCAACGCACGCCGATGCGCTGGTTTCCCCGTGAAGGCGCGGGGTTCACCCGTGGTACTCCCTGGTTGCCCGTGGGCGACCACATCGCGACCTGCAACGTGGCCAGCGAGGCGGAGGATCATGCGTCCCTGCTGTCGCTCTACAAAGCGCTGCTTTGCCTGCGCCGTGACAGTCGCGCGCTGAGCGTCGGTAGCTTTCGGCTGCTCGCCGTCGATGACGCCGTGATGGTGTACGAACGTTGCGATGGCGACGAGCGCTATGTCGTGGCGCTCAATTTCACCGACGGCGAGAGGCTGTTGCCCTTGCCCTTGCCCGTGCCGGGGGCCGTGGTCATCTCGACCGTGGCAGGCTCGTCCCCGGCCTTGCTTCGCCCGGGGGAGGCACGCGTCTACCGCGCCTGAGGGCGGTCGTCAGAACGCCCCGAACCCCACGGAAACCTCCAGACCCAGATCTATCTTTACGCCACGCAAGAAGGCGAGCACTTCCTCGTAGCGTCCGGACGCCACCAGGACCTCGGCGGTTTGCAGGTCCAGGTGCTCGATGGGGTCGTTGCGGTACCAGGCGATCCGACGGGCTTCGTCAGGCTCGACGCGCGCGGCTTCGCGCAGCACCTTCCAGGCGTGTGACTTCCGCGCCGGCCCATCGGCGGCGGAGCGAATATCGACAATCTGTGCGTACGACATACCCATAACCTCACCTCGACGACCAGCGTGCCTATCTTTCCCTTCCCGATTCTTTCGCAGAGGAGTTACCCCGATGGCAAAAGTCCTCGTTCTCTATTACTCGGCGTACGGCCATATCGAAAAAATGGCCAACGCCGTGGCTGAAGGCGCTCGCGAAGCCGGCGCGCACGTCGATATTAAACGCGTGCCCGAAACCGTCCCCGACGATGTTGCCAAAAGCGCGCACTTCAAACTTGACCAACCCGCACCCATCGCGCGCGTCGACGAACTGGAATCCTATGATGCGATCATCATCGGCACCGGTACCCGTTACGGCCGCATGACCTCGCAGATGGCCAGCTTCCTCGACCAGACCGGTCCGTTGTGGGCGCGTGGTGCGCTCAACGGCAAGGTCGGTGGCGCATTCGCTTCGACGGCGACGCAGCACGGTGGCCAGGAAACGACCCTGTTCTCGATCATCACCAACCTGTTTCATCTGGGTCTGATTCCGGTGGGCCTGCCCTACAGTTTCCAGGGTCAGATGAAGCTGGACGAGGTCACGGGTGGTGCACCCTACGGAGCTACGACCATCGCAGGCACCGACGGTTCCCGTCAGGTCTCCGAAAACGAACTGGCTGGTGCACGTTTCCAGGGCAAACACATTGCCGAGGTCGCGACGAAGCTGTTCGGTTGACGATTACGCTTCCTGCCACTGCGAACGCCGCCAATGACTCGGGCTCTGCCCGACGAGGCGGCGGAACAGGTTGCACAGGTGGGCCTGGTCCGAAAGGCCGCAGGCCAGGGCGATCTGGCTGAGCGGTTCGCGGGTTTGCAGCATCAGGGTCTGCGCCCGCTCGACGCGGCGACGCATGATGTAGGCGTGCGGGGGATCGCCGAAGGTGTCCTTGAACGCCCGACAGAAATAACTGCTCGACAGACCGGCGATCGTGGCCAGATGGTCGATGGTGATCGCGAAACCGAGGTTTTCCTCGACGTGGCTAGCGACACGACGTGCCTGCCATGGGGCGAGGCCGGCACCGACGCGGCGGCGTGCCGAGCTGGCGGTTTCCGCGTGGATTTCCTCGCGATCGAGGAGGGCGGCGACACGTGCGACACACGCGCGGGTCGTGGCCAGATCGGTCTCGACGGCGGTGAGGGCCTGCTCGAGCAGGCGGGTGACCGTCGGTTCCTGCTCGGCAGCGGGGGCATCGATGGCGAAGGGCGCAAGGACATGCATGGCCTCGGTGGTGCGCGCACCACCGGTCCCGGCGAACGTGTTGGTTTCGTATCGCATCAGCGTGAGCTCCACGGCAACGGGCGTGGGCGGTCTGCCCACACTTGCAGCCTAGTCGCGATGCGGGGGTGTACTGAATTCTACAAAGGGACTGTAAAGCTCATACCAAAGGGTTAAACCCTCCCTTGTCGGAATATCTTGTAGCTGTCGTGCCGTAACGGTCAAAAACCATCACCGGCGTGCAAGACGATCTGACATCATTCGGCCACGCTTCAGGCCGAATCTGCACAAGACGATCGGGCCGAGCCACCTTCGATGCCACCTTACCGACCCCTCCAAGCCAGCGCCGGCGGTTCCCTCATCGGGCCACGCCGGGCCGTGGCCGGTCTGTTGATGACGGCGGGCGCCCTGCTGTCGCTGGCCGTCTTCCTCGTCGACACCTTTACCCCGCTGCAAGGCGCCGTGGCCGTGGTGTACCTGGTTGTGGTGCTGCTGGTGGCGGCCAGTGGCAGCCGTCGTGCCATCGGTGGGGCCGCCTTCGGTTGCATGGCGCTGACCCTCGTTTCCTTCGTCCGTGGTCATGGTTGGCCCGGGCTGGATGCGGCCATGTTGCGTTGCCTGGTCAGCCTCTCGGCGATCGCCATCACGGCGGTGCTGTCGCTACGGGCACGCGACCGCATGGCGACGATCGCCGGGCAGGCCCGGCTCATCGAACTGACCCACGATTCGATCTACGTGCGCGACATGGACGATGTCATCGTGCTGTGGAATTCCGGCGCCGAGCAGCTCTACGGCTGGACGGCGAGCGAAGCCATGGGGCATCGCGCCAGCGACCTGCTCGGCACCACGTTGCCGGGCCATCACACCGTCGTGGACGCCGCGCTGTTCAGTGCCGGGCGCTGGGAGGGCGAGGTGACGCAGCGTCATCGGGATGGCCGCCTTGTCATCGTAGCCGCCCGTTGCGCGCTGTTACGCGACGATCGCGGCAAGGCGCGGGTGATCCTCGAGGCGGGAACCGACGTCACTGCCCGCCGTGCGGCGGATGCGGCCTTGAGCGAAAGCGAGGGCCGCTATCGCAGCATGTTCGAAAAGGCCCGGTTTTCTTTCTGGGAAGAGGACTGGACCCAGGTCATGGCCCGTATCGCCCAGCTGCGCGAGGAGGGTATGGTCGACCTCGCGGCTTACCTTCAGGCCCATCCGGCGTTCGTCCGCGAATGCTGCGAACTCACCCAGGTGACCGACGTCAACGACGCCACCGTTCGCATGCTTGGCGCACCTTGCCGCGAAGACCTGCTCGGGCCGCTGGACCGGTTTCTGCCCGCCACGGATACGACATTCGGCCGGGTGATACTGACCATTGCGCAAGGCGGCGGCGTGGCGGAAGGTGAAACGCATATCGCCAATCTCAAGGGTGAGCGGCTTACCGTGCTGTTCGCCCTGAACATGCCGCTGGGTCCGACGCGCTTCGATCGTGTCCTGGTCAGCGTGGTCGACATCACCGACCGCAAGCGGGCGGAGCGCGCGCTGATGGCGGTCCAGTCGGAGCTTGCCCAGGCCGCGCGAGTGACGGCGCTCGGCGAGATGAGCGCCTCGATTGCGCACGAAGTGAACCAGCCGCTGGCCGCCATCGTCACCCATGGCGAAGCCAGCCTGCGCTGGCTTCGCCGCCAGGAGCCGAACTTCCAGGAAGCCTGCGACGCGATCGAGCGGGTGGTTCGTGATGCACGCCGGGCGAGTGAGGTGGTGCACCGCGTACGCAGCCTGGCCAGCAAGGAACCACGCCAGCACGTGCTCGTCGATCTCGGCGCGCTGGTTGCCGAATGCGCGCTGTTGCTGGAGGGGGAGATGGCCCAGCATCACGTCATGCTGAGTGTCGACATAGCTCCCGAAGCCCCCTTGCCCCGCGGCGACCGCGTGCAATTGCAGCAGGTGGTGCTGAACCTGATGGGTAACGCGATCCGCGCGATGTCCGCCGTCGAGGGAACGCGCTCGCTGGTCCTGCGTGCCCGGGCCGATGGTGAGGAAGGCATCCTGGTCGAGGTGGAAGACAGCGGCACCGGCATTCCCGAGGATATCGCCGCCCATCTTTTCGACGCGTTCGTGACGACGCGCGGTGGCGGTATGGGCATGGGCCTTGCCATTTGCCGGTCGACGGTCGAATCTCACGGGGGGCGCCTCTGGGCGACGAACCGACCGGAAGGCGGGGCGACCTTCCATTTCACGCTGCCGGTCACGGTAGCCGAGGAGGCTGGCGCGTGACCCGAATGCCGCTCCCCCTGACAACGGCGCAGGCGCCTGTCGTCTGCATCGTCGACGACGATGCCGCTGTGCGCGAAGCCCTGGATTCCCTGTTCCGTTCGGTCGGCCTCAACGTGGCCGCCTTCGGCAGCGCCGCCGACTTCCTCGCCCGCGAGAATGCCAACGCACCGGGCTGCCTCGTGCTGGATGTCCGCCTGCCCGGCGTTAACGGTCTGGATTTCCAGGCCCAGCTGGCGGCCATGGACAACCGCCTTCCCATTGTTTTCATGACCGGGCACGGCGACATTCCCATGTCGGTGCGGGCGATGAAGGCCGGAGCGCTCGACTTTCTCTCCAAGCCCTTTCGCGACCAGGACATGCTCGATGCGGTGAGCATGGCGATCGAGCGTGATGCCGCCGGGCGTCGTGAGGCCGACGCCATCGGGGCCCTGCGCCGGGCCTATGCCTCACTCACCCCCCGGGAGCGCGAGGTGATGCACCATGTCACGGCGGGCCTGATGAACAAGCAGGTCGGCGGCTTGCTTGGCCTGTCCGAGATCACCGTGAAGATCCACCGCGGCAACGTGATGCGCAAAATGGCCGCCCGCTCACTGGCTGAGCTGGTGCGCCAGGCTGAGGCCCTCGCTACGCACCCTTGAAGCCAAGGGGTGACAGACCGCACACCTCCGTATGATTCCCAACCTGGAGCCGGGCGCGCACTGTAGGCCCGCACGATGGTGCTGGATGAGGACGACAGCTTGGCCGCGAACAGGATTGTGGCGATCGTAGACGACGACGAAGCGGTCCGACTGGCGACCGCCAGCCTCGTGCGGTCGCTGGGACACGAAGTGCGAGGCTTTGCTTCCGCTGAAGATTTCCTCCGCCCCGGTGGCGACGAAGGCATCGACTGCCTCGTTAGCGATGTCCATATGCCGGGGATCGATGGCACCGCCTTGCAGCGCCGCCTGATTGAACGTGGCCGCACCTATCCGATCGTCTTCGTCTCGGGCTTCCTCGACGAGGCCGTGCGCGAGAGCGTCATGGCGGCGGGTGCGTTCTGTTACCTCGGCAAGCCCTTCCACGGCGACACGCTGGTGACCTGCCTGGAGCAGGCACTGTCCCGGTCGCGTAACGTATCGCGCCCCCTGTAGGAGCCGATTCATCGGCGAATGGGTGCTTGCCTCAGCCTGGCCCGCTGCCGCGGGATCGCCGATGAATCGGCTCCTACGGGGTGGAGCGGTCATGCGCATCCGGTTACGCTCGGCGGCATGACACTTATCCTCTTCCTGCTCCTGCTGCTCATCGCCCTCGTTCTGCTCTGGCGCCGTCGTCCACGCGCTGGATCGGCGTGGCTGGTCATCGGTATCGCCTGGCTGTTTTTCGCTGGCTGCGGTCCGCTAACCGGCATGCTGCTGGGCAACCTGCAGTCCGGTTTCGCGCCGGACATCGCCCATTGGGGCCAGCGCAACGTCATCATCCTGCTCGGTGCGGGTACCGTGCGTAGCGGCGCAGGGGCGATCGAGCCCAGCCTCTACGCGAACGGCCGTATCCTGCGGGCCGCCGAACTGTATCGCTCGTGCAAGGCCACCGGCGGCGATTGCAAGGTGGAAGTGAGCGGCGGCGATGCCATGAAGCTCAAGCAGGCCGAAGCGGATGTCTACGCGATCTCGCTGGACCGGCTCGGTGTGCCGCGCGCGGACATGATTCTCGAAGCGCAGAGCATGAACACCTTCCAGAATGCGCAGTTCACCAAGCCCTTGTTGATGAGCTACGGTGCCGACAAGGTGGTGCTGGTCTCTTCCGCGGTGCACCTGAAACGGGCCGTGTTGTACTTCGCGCACTTCGCCATTCATGGCGAACCTGTGCGCGGCGACTATGTCACGGCGCGCTACGACTGGCTGCCGGGCTCGGACAACCTCTCCTATGCGGACTTCGCCATTCACGAGTACGTCGGCATTGCCCGATACCACTTCTATAACGCCATGGGCTGGAATGTGCCGAAGATTCCTGAAGAAAGCGTGACCGCGCAGACACATACGTAACAATTGCCGCTTTATGCTGCCACACCGTCCGCCACGGACAGCGAACCTCAGGAGATGCCCGTGAAGTCTCGTTACATCCTTGCCGCACTGCTCGCTACCGCTGCTGTCGCCCCGGCGGCTGTTTTCGCCCAGCAGGCCGCTCCGGCCGAGCAGCCCGCGCCTGCCGCCAATCCTGCCTCTCAGATTCCCGCCGCAGACAAGCAGGCCATCCAGAACTACAACCTCAACGACGACGTGTTCACCCGCATCGTCAAGGTCTCGCAGGAAGCAAAGAAGGAAGGCATCAAGCCGAAGGATGCCAAGACCGATTTCTCGAAGATCCATTCGCTCGACGATCTCGCCGCGCAGGTGACCGCCGCCGATCCGCGCATTGAGCCCTTGATCAAGAAGTACGGCTTCACCCCGCGTGAGTTCCTGCTCGCCAACCTTGCCGTGACCAATGCGGCCATCGCGTCGGAAGCGAAAAACAATCCGCAGATGGCGGCGTATGTCGACCAGTCGAAGGTGAACCAGAAGAACGTGGCCTTCTACGAGTCGCACAAGGCGCAGATCAACGCCCTGATGAACGAAGACGCGACCGGTAACTGATCCGCCGCTCGCACAAAAAAAGGGCGAGACCTCACGGTCTCGCCCTTTTTTTAATCACTCGAGATCTTAGTGCGTACCGTGCAGCGCGTGCTTCAGGTCGCGCATCTGATCGTGGCCACTCTTCACCGAGACATAGGCCTCGTTGATCAGCGAACGCGTGCCGGCGGTGACGTCGGTATCCTTCAGGGCGTCTTCGTACTTCGCCTTGATGTGGTCTTCGCCGCGCTCCACTTCGTCGACAATGGCAGTGTCGTCCTTCGAGCTCATCTTGGCGCGCAGCTCAACGAACATGCGATGGGCCTTGGCCAGAACGGTGCCGTCATCTTCCGGCGTGCCGCCGAGCGAGCTGACCTGCTGCTGCAGGCGCTGTGCCACCTGGCGACGCTCGGCAGCGCGGCTCTGGAACGATGCGGCATAACGGGTGTTGTCGGCATCTTTTGCCGCCTCGCCATAGCCTTCGGCGCTGTCGATCGTGGTCTCGATAAGGCCGTTGAGAACCTTGATGTCGTGGTCGGTGCTGGTCATGGTGGTGGCTCCTTGGGTGACTCACGGTGAGTCGTTCGGGGACATCAAGCTTCGCCGCGAAGGGGTGCACGGATTCGTGAAATAAGCGTCGCGCAGACCAACACACCCAGACGCTGTTCATGCTCATGCGGTGCATACTCAACGTTCACGACACACACGGAATACCGTTCATGGCATCGAATCGTCGTCGCGCGCTCGTCACCGGCGCCTCAGCCGGCATCGGCGAAGCCTTCGCCCGGGAACTGGCCCGTCGCGGCCACGACCTCGTCCTCACGGCCCGTCGTGCGGAGCGTCTCGAAGCGCTCGCGACCGAACTACGCGACAGCTATGGCATCGACGCCATCGTCGCGCCGCTCGATCTGTCGCGTACCGATGGGCCCGAAGCACTCGTGGCGGCCCTCGATGCCCAGGGCCTGACCATCGATGTGCTGATCAACAACGCGGGCTACGGCGTCACCGGCTATCTCGAAGAGCAGCCCTGGGCGACGCATGCTGCCTTCATCCAGGTATTGATGACGGCGCCGACCGAACTGGCCTACCGGTTGATTCCCGGTATGAAGTCGCGCGGTTACGGTCGCATCGTTAACGTCGCGTCGCTGGCCGGCCATGTTCCGGGTTCAGCAGGGCACACGCTTTATGCGGCGTCGAAGGCCTACCTGATCAAGTTCTCGCAGTCGCTGGCGCTCGAAGGCAAGGCCAGCGGCGTGCACACCACGGCGGTGTGTCCCGGCTTCACGTATTCGGAGTTTCACGACGTGACGGGCTCGCGCAATCTCGTCTCGAAGATGCCAGGTTTCATGTGGATGGACGCCCCGACCGTGGCCCGGCAGGGCATGGACGCGGTGGAGGCCGGCAAGGCGGTCTACGTGAACGGCGGGGTGAACCGGGCGATCAAGGCCCTGTTCAAGCTGATGCCGGACGCCCTGGCCCTGAAAATGATCGAAAGGCAAGGCAAGCGGTACCGGTCGGGGCCTCATTCCGGGTAACTCGCCGCCGCCAACGGTGGTGGGAGCCGATTCATCGGCGATCCCGCGGCAGCGGGTCCGGTTACGGCTAGCACCCGATCGCCGATGAATCGGCTCCTACAGGGGCGCTGGCCGGTCGACCCGTGACCTCTGGCATAGGCCGCCGGGGCCGCCTGGGGCTAGCCTCGTCCGGTTTGCGGCGCTTTCCGCGCCGCGTTGCCGTCACGGGGACCATCGATGTCGATCAAACGTAACGCGGCGCTGTCCGGCGCCGTCCTCCTTGGCCTGATCGGGGCCACCGCCTCGGCGCAGACCGTCACCACCGACGATTACCGCCGCGCGGACTCGTTCCTCGGCACCAATACGGCGCCACTGGTGGACCATTCGGTCTCCCGCGTCACGTGGGTCGACGACACCCATTTCTGGTATCGCGACCACGACAAGGACGGCGACCAGTTCATCACGGTCGACGCCTCGACCGGTCAGGCGACGCGCGCATTCGACCGCGACAAGGTGGCCGCGGCGCTGTCGACGTCCACGGGCAAGAAGGTCGATGCAACCAAGCTGCCGGTGACCGCATTCACGGTGCGTCCGGACGGCACCCTCGATATCACCTCGCATGGCAAGCACTACCTCTGCGACAAGGCCGCCGACAAGTGCGACCTGGCGGCGGTGAAGAAAGATGCCAACGGCAAGGCGTACGGCGAAGAGCCGGGTCTGGTCTCGCCGGATGGCAAGTCCGAAGCCTTCGTGCGCGACTGGAATCTCTGGGTGCGCGACGTGGCCAGCGGTGCGGAAACGCAGCTGACCACCAACGGCGTCAAGGATTACGGTTACGCCACCGACAACGCTGGCTGGAAGCACACCGACGACGCCATCGGCGTGTGGTCGCCGGACTCGACGAAGTTCGCGACCTTTCAGCAGGACCAGCGCAAGACGGGTGAAATGACCCTCGTCAGCACCAACGTCGGCCACCCCAAGGTCGATACCTGGAAGTACCCGCTGCCGGGCGACAAGGACGTCACCATGATCGAGCGCGTCGTCATCGACGTGCCGACGAAGAAGACCGTGCGCTTCAAGATGCCGGCCGACCAGCATCGCTCGACGATCTGCGACGACGTGTCGTGCAGCCCGGGCCTGTGGGACGACGTGCGTTGGGCCGCCGACGGCAAGAGCATCGCCTTCGTCTCCACCTCGCGTGACCACAAGCAGGAATGGTTCCGCGTGGCGAACCCGGAAACGGGTGACGTGCGCGAGGTCTTCGGCGAGAAAGCGAAGACCTACTTCGAAAGCGGCAACGACATGGTCAACTGGCAGTACGTGCCCGAGACCGACGAAGTGATCTGGTTCTCCGAGCGGAGCAACTGGGGCCACCTCTACATGTACAGCCTGAAGACCGGCAAGCTCGAACACCAGATCACCACCGGCGACTGGAACGTCACCCAGGTGCTGCACATCGATGCGAAGACGAAAACGATCTGGTTCCGCGGCGTGGGTCGTGAGAAGGGTGTCGATCCGTACTACCAGTCGTTCTACAAGGTGGGTTTCGACGGCAAGGGCCTGACCCTGCTCACCCCGGAAAAGATGGACCATTCGGTCTCGATGTCGAAGGACGGCACGTACTTCTTCGACGCGTATTCGACCATCGAGACGCCGCCGGTCGCCGTGGTCCGTCGCGCCGATACCGGTGCCACGGTGAAGGAAATCGCCCATGGCGATATCTCGCGCCTGAAGGCCACGGGCTGGATTCCGCCCACCGCTTTTACGGTGAAGGCGCGTGACGGCAAGACGGACCTCTACGGCCAGATGTTCAAGCCGACGAAGTTCGACCCGTCGAAGAAGTACCCGCTCGTCGTTTACATCTATCCGGGCCCGCAGGTCGGCTCGGTGCGCTCGCGCAGCTTCGTGGCATCGCACGGCGACAACCAGTCACTGGCCGAGCTCGGCTTCGTGGTCATCGCGGTCGACGGCATGGGTACGCCGCTCCGTTCGAAGGCGTTCCACGACGCGTACTTCGAAAACATCGGCGACAACACGCTGCCCGACCAGGTCGCGGCGGTGAAGGAGCTGACCAAGAAGTACAGCTGGCTCGACGCCGACAAGGTCGGCATCTGGGGTCATTCCGGCGGCGGCAACGCCACGGCGACCGCCATGTTCCGCTATGCGGACGTGTTCAAGGTCGGTATCTCGGAGTCGGGCAACCACGACAACCGCAACTACGAAGATGACTGGGCCGAGAAGTGGCAGGGCCTGCTGGTCACCGATAAGGACGGCAAGTCCAACTACGACGACCAGGCCAACCAGAAGTGGGCCGCGGGCCTCAAGGGCCACCTGATGATCGCCCACGGTACGTTCGACGACAACGTGCCGCCGTACGAGTCCCTGCTCGTGGTCGATGCGCTGATCAAGGCGAACAAGGACTTCGACTTGGTGATGATCCCGAATGCTCACCATGGCTACGGCGCTGCTACCACGTACATGACGCGTCGCCGCTGGGACTACTTCGTGCGCAATCTCGCCGGCGGCACGCCGCCGAAGGAATACCAGCTCACGCCGATGACGCCGCCCGGCGGCTGATGGCCAGCACAGGTTGGTGAACGAAGAAGGCCCCGCTGCGAAGCGGGGCCTTTTTTTAGACATTTCTCATATTGACCCGGTCTTTACGGAAGGCGTACGATCCCCGCGCCGATCGTGTGGTCGGTCTTTCACTCAAGTGGAACCCATGGATAGTTATCCGAGTCGACAGGCGATCGCGAATCTCGCGTTTGTGATCGCCCCCAACGTGCATGTCCGCGCGCAAGGCGTGGGCGAGATCCGTCACGGGTAACTCGCTCACCTCCGGCCGTGGGCTGGAGGTGTGCCATGTTCAAGATTCTTGTTTCCCTGTTCGCCCTGCGGGGCGCTTTCGGCGGCGTCGCAGCGAAAGCCTATTCCGTGCATGTGCCTTCCCGCAGCGATGGTCTTCGTCGCAGCGGGCTGCATTGCGTGTGGCGGCGCGACGCATCGTCCGGGCAGCTTCGTAGCTACTGGTCCGGATCGGACTGATATGGCGTTTGAGCAGCATCGCCGATGAATCGGCTCCTGCCGAGCGGGGCGCGCTCTGCCTGGTAGGAGCCGATTCATCGGCGAAGGGTGCTGGCGATAACGTCTCCACGCCCCAGAGGCAACGCCCCCCCCGCGACCACGCCCCCCGCATACACCGCGCCCACTCCGACACCCTGTCAGCAGACACTCATGCAATAAGCGGACACGCCCTCGACCTCGGCGCGGGCCCCGGTGACTGATCGTCGAAGGACCCTCCCGCGACGATGAGTGGGCCGCAATCCGCGGCCTTACGGGTGACGTGAATGAACCTCTTGCAAGCCATAGGAGCGGTTAGGCGGCGCAGGCTGAGCACGATGATCTTTGCCTTGGTGACGGCGTGCGTATCGATGGACGTGGGTGCGGCTACCCTGGCTGAGATGTCGCCAGAAGAGCGGACGCTTCTGGTTAGTCAGATGAACGCCTCGGTGAAAGCGGTCGGCGATAAGGGCTTCTTCTACTACGAAGACCCATTACCGGTTACTGCTTTGGTAAGCCTCGACATCGACAACAACGTTGTCGTGATTGATCTGGATGAGAGGATCGGGCCACGAGCTGAGCGATCCGAGACGGAAGACTTCCTCGATACGATTCGTTTCTCGATTCTGGAGCACTACGATCGGATCGAGGGGATGATGGGAATAAGATTTCTCTTCGGCGGAAAGCCTTCAACTCACTGGTTTCCCGAGCCGGCGCAAGACGAACCTGATGACGACCCGCTCGTCCAACCGACGCAGCGTGCCACAGCGCCCGTTGTCGCCATTTCGCCGGGTCACGGTCTTTACTATCACCACGGCTTCAAAGACTGGCGCCCTCACCGTGAAACAGTCAACGGAGTTCTCGAAGACGACATAACGCCCGTCATGGCCGGTCAGCTCGCCTCGGCACTACAGCGCGACGGCGTGACCGTGCACAACCTTCGGCCGGAGGGCAACGTGTTGAGTCACAGGCCAAGCGGTCAGCCGTGGTGGCGACTCGGGGCTAGATATCAGCTCGAAGAAAAGCTCCCGGATCATCCGGAAATATGGCATGCCTTCCAGGGAGCGGACCACGCGCTTCGTGAACGGGATGAGGATCTTCGAAGCCGTCCCCTTTATGCCAACTTCCTTGGCGCCGACGCCTTCTTGCACGTTCATACGAATGCACACGACACATCAAGACCGCGCGGTGCACAAGCGGTCATCCAGGAACGCGCTCCGGATCGAAAGCTGGCCGTCAATATCCTCTGCAGCATGCGGGAACTGATTCATTCGAAGGATGAATTCAGCACGTACCCCATCCCGTCGAAGCCGATGCCTCTCGTTGGCAGAGGCGAGAACAAACATGCCAAGATGCCGTCCGTCATCGTCGAGGTCGGCTTCCACACGAATCCCGAGGATGCGCTTCTGCTTCGCAATAGCGAGTTCCAGGGTCTCGCCATGAGAGGCGTTGCGAAGGGCTACCGCTTGTTCCGCGAAGGCAAGCCTTGCGAGGATTTCTCGGTCAAGCCCGTACTGCAAGCCTTTGGTCGCGTTGGGTATGACGTGCACCTTCCGGTCGAGTTGACGGGCAATCCAGCCTTTCCTATTCACGTAACGTCGCGGGCCTTGAACTGCTCGGGACGCTATTGCCATTCGAGGTCGGCGAGCTTGTTCAGTCAGGCCGATGTTGAAAAACACAGGGTCCAGTACCTGTGTACCCGCGATGATGTTGGCAAGCCGCTTGCGGAGATTTCGGTCGAAGCGAGAGACGCAGATGGCGTTGTGGCAAAGCCCACTGTCTATAAAGTTGCTTGCGGCCGATGAGCGTTGTTGTGTGGCTCACGTGCATGACTTAGCTTGTGACGAACGACGGGGAGGCCTCGCTGCGAAGCGAGGTCTTTTTCTTGCGTGAAAAATGTGGGAGCCGCTTCAGCGGCGAAAGCCAGGTCGCCTCAACCCATCGCCGGCATAGCCGGCTCCCACAAAGAGCCGCCTCTACGCCGCATACGCGACAAACGTCATCGCCACCGCATTCATGCAGTAGCGCAGCCCGGTCGGATCCGGGCCGTCGTCGAACACATGCCCGAGATGCGCATCGCAGCGCGCGCACTTCACCTCGGTGCGCTCCTCGATCAGACTGCGGTCGGTGTTCTGCGCGATGTTCCGCTTCGAAATCGGCTGGTAGAAGCTCGGCCAGCCGGTGCCGGATTCGAACTTCGTCGCCGAGTCGTACAAGGCCGTATCGCAACAGATACAGCGGTACAGCCCGTTGGCGTGGCTTTCGTAGACCTTGCCGCCGCTATACGGCGCTTCGGTGCCCGCTTCACGGGTGACGTAATACGACTGCGTGCTGAGCTTCTCCTTCCATTGCTCCTCGGTCATCACGACGCGGGGCAGGGAACGGGTGTCGATCAGCTTCTTGTTCGCGCCGAACTCGTCCAGCGTCACGTTACCGCCCTTGGGCCGTGGCGCGTCAGCAGCCATGGCGGGGCGCATGCCGCGCAGGATGAAGGGCAGGGAGATCGACGCGACCGCAGTCGCGGCGAAGACACCCAGGAAGCGGCGGCGGTCGGGATCGGTGCTGCGCATGGAGCCTCCGTAAGCAAGGAAGGGCGCGAGATCGCGCCCTTCCCACTAAGACCGGGGTTTCCGCCTAAGGCTTACAGCGGCCTCAATCGTCCACCCAATGGCACTCGCGGTGGGTCTCGTAGGTCGCGTTGTTGTTCTGGTGGGCTTTCTGAACCTGGTTGCCTACGACGCCGCCGGCAACGGCGCCACCCACGGTGGCCACGGTCTTGCCCTTGCCGTGACCGACCTGATTGCCCAGCAGGCCGCCCGCGACGGCACCGATGGCCGTACCGGCCACCCGGTGGTCGTCACTGGAGTTGATCTGCTTGGTTTCGACGTCGCGGCACTCCTGATGCTGGCTGCGGTGCTGGGCCTGGGCCGGCGGGGCAGACACGGCAGCGCCGGTGGCGAGTGCGAATGCCGCAGCGGCGAGCAGATGGGTCTTCATGGCAGGTCCTCCTTCTCGGTGGCCTTCAGGGATACCGCCGCTACCGTGACGGGTGGGTCAATAGGCGCCTGGTCCGTCGATTTGGTCGACATCGCGTATGGCCGCGGTTTAATCGGCGTGCCACGGGCCTCCGCCACGGCCTCGGTCAGCTCCGCGCCGAGCAGCAGGATCAACGCCGAGTAATAGACCCAGACCAGCAGCACCACGACGCCGCCGGCCGGACCGTAGGGGCCGCCCACGTTGCTGCGTTCCAGATAGATGCCGATGGCGAACTTGCCGATGGCGAAGAGCAGGGCGGTCAGGCTGGCGCCGATCATGGCATCGCGCCATTCGATCACCGCATCCGGCAACACCTTGTAGATGGCGCCGAAGATCAGCACGAACACGCCAAAAGAGACGACCATCTCCAGCACGTTCCAGCCCGTCGTCCCGCCGCGCACGAAGACGGCGATCATCGCACTGGCCGAAAACGAGATCACCAGCAGGAAGGCCAGGGAGAGGAGGAGGCCCAGCGCATGAAGACGTGCGCGCAGCCAGCCGAGAATCGCGTGGCTGGCCTTGCCCGGCCGTGGCTGCAGGCTCCACACGCGGTTCAGGGCGCCCTGGAGCTGGGCGAAGACCGCTGAGGCACCGACCAGGGTCACGCCCAGGCCGATCACGCCGGCCATGCTGCCGACACTGGGCTTCTGCTTGGCATTCTCGATCACCAGACGCACGGCCTCGGAGGCCCGCGCCCCGACCAGCCCGTTGAGGCTGTCGATCAGCTGCGCCTGCCATTCCGGGCGGAGCGAAGCCACCACCCAAAGCAGGAGTACCAGCAGGGGCGCGAACGACAGCGCGGAATAGAAGGCCAGGGCGGCCGCCCGGGTCATGAGCTCGTCGTCGCTGAAGCCCTTCGCCGTGGTGCGGACCACGGTCAAGCCGAGTTTTAGCCTTGAATGCACGCGTCGGTCTCCGTTTTCTCGCTAGCAAGCCCAGCTTCGCGGTGGCAACGCGAAAATCGCGTGGAGTGGCACCTGAGCTCGTGTAGGAGCCGATTCATCGGCGATCCCGCGGCAGCGGGCCCGGTCGTGGCGAGCACCCGTTCGCCGATGAATCGGCTCCTACAAGGAGCGCGGGCCGGGGGCCGTGTGCATTCGGGCGATGGCGCCAGGGATGCCCTCGGCGCCCTTCACCTCGATCACGCGCTCGTTCATGGCGAAGTCGGTGTCGGTCTCATACGACCAGGTGCTGTGGTAAGGCATGTAAACGCCCCAGCCGCCGAGTTCGACGACCGGCGCGATGTCCGAACGCAGCGAGTTGCCGACCATGGCGAAACGGTCCGGAGTGACATCGAACTCGCGGAACAGCCGTGCGTAGGCGGCAGGGTCTTTTTCCGAGACGATCTCAATGCGGTGGAAGACGTCGGCGAGGCCGCAGCGGGCTACCTTGTATTCCTGGTGGAAGAGGTCGCCCTTCGTGATGAGGACCACGCGATGGTCGCGGGCCACGGTTTCGACCGCCTCACGAATACCCGGTAGCAGCTCGACCGGGTGAGCGAGTACGTCCTTGCCCAGGCGCACGACGCGATGGATGTCCTGGGCCTCCACACGGCCTTCGGTGAGCTCGATGGCCGATTCGATCATCGACAGCGTCATGCCCTTGGCACCGTAGCCGAACAGCTTGATATTGCCGCGTTCGGTGTCGAGCAGCGCCTCGCGAAGGCCCTCACGGCCGAGGTCGATATAACGTCCGAGGATGGCCTCGAACTCGTCCTGCGCACGGTCGTAGAACTCCTGGCTGTGCCAGAGCGTATCGTCGCCGTCGAAGCCGACCAGGTCGATCATGGGTGCAAGATCCGGAGTTTGGCGGTGGGGTAGGATAGCGCGAGCATCCATTCGCCGATGAATCGGCTACCACGAAGCGCGCTACGAGAAACATCATGCCCGGCTATGAATTCACCGACATCGCTTGCCCGTATTGCGGCGAAACCATCGAGGTTGCGGTCGATACATCGGGCGGCAGCCAGACCTATATCGAGGATTGCCAGGTGTGCTGCCGGCCGATCGTGATGCGGCTGGTGGTGGATGAGGGGGACGAGAGTTTCGACCTGACCGCGTCGGCCGAGAATGATGGGTGATCGTGGAGAGCGTCGCCGATTCATCGGCGAATGAAAAACACTACCCGGATTCATCCGGGCCTTAGCAAAAAAAGGTTCTTCGCGGATTACCGGGGCCCGGGCACTCGGCTTTCAGGCCGGGCATGCTTCGTCACCTCGCACGTAGCACGTGGCTCGCCTTCGGCCTCGCGGGCTCGGCGTTGCCATCGCTCTCTACACTTGGGCGTTTCGCGGGGAGACCTTGGTGCCCACCCTCGCTGCTCAGACACGTCCTCCGCGTTCGAAAAGGACGGCCGCTCGCGCGGCCCATGTACTTAACTGGCCTACGGCCGCTCCACTTGTGCGGAACTCGCCTCGAGGGTGGACACCAAGGTCTCTCACGACGATACGGTCAGCTGGACGGAGTGCCGTTGGCCGTGGGTGTTGCCGCCGAAGCTGGCTGTTACGACGGTCGTGCAGATACGTCATTCCCGGCGCGGCGAGCGTTTTCCTCACCGCTGCACGACTCGCACGGATGATCTCGGCACGCTGGGGCCGACCGTTTGGCGGTGGCGATGGCGAGGAGCCAGCAGCCGAAGCGGCGCTGCTTTGTCGGCTCGACCCACACGAACCTCAAGGATGGGAAGAGCCTTCGGTGCCCACCCTCGAGGCGAGTTCCGCACAAGTGGAGCGGCCGCAGGCCAAATAAGTACACGGCCGCGCAGCGGCCTTTCCGGTACGAAACGCGGAGGACGTGTCTGAGCAGCGAGGGTGGGCACCGAAGGCTCTGCGCCTCACCGTCTTCGGCGTCCCCGGGATTCCGCGATGAACCAAAAAAAAGAGGCCCGGGTTTCCCCGAGCCTCTGACAAGTCAAGCCTGAGCTTTTCTTCTTTTTAGAACGCGACGCTGGTCTTCAGACCAAGAACGAAAGCGTTGTTACGCTGGCTGCTGCCACCCGGATCCTGGATGTACTGGAGGTTCGGGCGGATCGCGATCGAGGGAATCGGCGACCAGCTGTAGAACACTTCAGACACGCGCTCGTAGCCACGGTTGACGATCGTGTTCGAACCCGTGATCTCGTTGATCAGGCGCTGGTTCTTCGCGGCGTAACCACTGGCGTACGAACCACCGAAGGCGGCGCCGATGAAGTCGTTCGGGCGACCGAACGGGCCCTTGTACTCCATGCCGAGCGCGACCTGGTTGTTCGTGGCCGAGGTAGCGTGGTCGGCGGACGTGATGTTCAGGAACACCGTCGCGCCTTCACCGCCAGCCGTACCCGTGACCTGCTGCGAGAACGTGATCCACGCACCCTTGCGACCGTCGTGCTGCAGCGGCTGTGCACCGGTGAGCGCGATCGGCTCGTGGTTGGCGTCGAGGTAGAGATCGTTGCCGTGCGAGGTGTTGTACCAGACGCCGACGCGGTACGAACCCGGCAGGCCGTTGACGGTCGGCTTCCAGCCGAACTCCAGCGGAATCAGCGCGCCGGTGGTGCCGCTCGGGAAGGCCGGCAGGAGGCCCTTCTCTTCGGCGTACGTGTCGTCGACGTACTTCGGGTTCACCTGGTAGCCGGCGATCTGCACCCAGGTGTTTTCCGACGTCGCATACTTCACGACCGCGGCCCACTGGCTGGTCGGCCAGTTGACCCAGTAGTCGCCCACGATATTACCCGGCTGGGCACCGCAGAACGTCAGGTTCTGGAAGTCGCACGAGAACTGGTTGACGTCTTCGCCCACCGGCAGACGACCCAGCTTCACGGTCAGGCGATCGTCCAGGAACTTCTGCTCGAGAGCGAAGATCGTCAGATGCCAGGTCTGGCCACGACCGTAGACTTCCTGAATGAGCTGGTTGTTGCCGATGTTTGCGTCGGCGCCGAGGTTGCGGCCGTTACGGTCGGTCACGACGATGGTGAACTTCGCACCATTCCAACCCCAGAGCTTCTGGAGATCGAACGAGGTGCCGAGCTTCCACTGGTCGGTGTAGCGGGTGATCTCGCGGTCACCACCGGAGTAGTTGTGCGCGAGTTCCGAGCCGTAGCCCAGATCGAAGGTGACGCCTTCATCGGCGAGACGCGAGCGGGTGCCGCCCCAATCACCGAAGAGGTACTTGCTGGTCGACATGTCGCTGAAGTCGGACTTCATCGTGTCGTCTGCGTGAGCGGCGGTAGCGCCGAGACCGAGGCAAGCGAGCATCAGACCGGCGAGGGGACGCTTAGAAAAATGATTGAGCATTTACCCTTCTCCCTGAAAAAATTTAAGCTTTTTAGTTTGTGGCTTTTGATTATTTAAGTTGCAACGCACAATACTCCCCGTGCATTCAACCGCCGCATTCTAGTGTTTTTGTCGTACTAATGTGTGGGCATCGCGAATTCCGCGCCAGCGCTTTCATCGTGGTTCAGCCAACGCTGTGTAACGGCCTTCTGTTTTGTGTAAAAGCGCACGGATTCAGGGCCGTGCGCGTGGTGATCTCCCATGAGACTCTTCTTCCATCCACCAAAGCTATGGAATGCCATGGGAACCGGGATAGGCACGTTCACGCCAATCATGCCTACCTGAACACGATGCGCAAATTCTCGCGCTATTTGTCCGTCGCGCGTGAAGATCGCCGTGCCATTACCATATTCATGTTCGTCGACCAGCTTCAATGCACTGGCAAAGTCAGGCACGCGAACCACGCAAAGCACCGGGCCGAAAATCTCTTCTTTGTAAATACGCATGGCCGGTGTGACGCGGTCGAACAGCGTGCCGCCGACGAAGAATCCCTGCTCACACCCGGCGACCTGGTAGCCACGGCCATCCACGACGAGCTCGGCGCCCGAGGCGACACCGTCGTCGATGTAGCCGGTGATGCGGTCCTTGTGGATACCGGTGACCACCGGACCCATCTCCACGGTTTCGTCCATGCCGTTGCCGATACGCAACGCTTTCACGCGCGGTGCGAGCCGGGCCACCAATGCGTCCGCGGTCGCTTCACCGACGGCGACCGCGACCGAGATCGCCATGCAACGCTCGCCGGCGGCGCCGTAGCCCGCGCCGATCAGGGCATCGGCGGTCTTGTCCAGATCGGCATCCGGCATGATGACCATATGGTTCTTCGCGCCACCAAGTGCCTGCACGCGCTTGCCCTGGGAGGTGCCGCGGGCATAGATGTATTCAGCGATCGGCGTCGAGCCGACGAAGCTCACCGCGCGCACCAGTTCGTGGTCGAGCAGCGCATCCACGGCGGTCTTGTCGCCGTTGACCACGTTGAACACGCCATCGGGAAGGCCGGCTTCCTTGAGCAGCTTGGCCAGTTCCACCGCGAGCGAGGGATCGCGCTCGGAGGGCTTGAGCACGAAGGTGTTGCCGCAGGCGATCGCCATCGGGAACATCCACATGGGCACCATCGCCGGGAAGTTGAACGGCGTGATGCCGACACAGACGCCGATGGCCTGGCGCATGGTCCAGGCATCGATGCCATTGGCGATCTGCTCGGTGTACTCGCCCTTGAGCAGTTCGGGGATGCCGCAGGCGTATTCGACCACTTCGAGGCCGCGCACGATTTCACCCTTTGCGTCCGACAGCACCTTGCCGTGCTCGGCGACGATGACGCGCGAGAGGCGGTCCATGTCGCGCTCGATCAGTTCCTTGAGGCGAAACATGACGCGCGCACGCTTGAGCGGAGGAAGCTGCGACCAGGCGGGGAACGCGTTATGCGCGGCGCGCACGGCATGGTCGACATCGGCGACGGAGGCGAGATCGACCTCGGAAGCGACGACGCCGCGCGCCGGGTCGTAGACCGGCGCGGTGCCTGAGGGCGTACCGGCATACGGCTTGCCGGCGATGAAGTGACCGATGCGGGGGAGGGTGTTGCGGGAGGGCTGGGCGGACATGAGGTGGTTTCTCCGATCGCGGCGCCTCAGCGCGCGATCATCCATTCGTGGGCGGGATCGTTGCGGAAATGCCATTCGCGGCGGGGACCGGCCATGACATTGAGGTAGTAGCCGCGGTAGCCGTGCGGCATCACCACGGGGTGGTAGCCGCGCGGCACCATCACGACGTCGTGGTCGCCAACGGCCATCGATTCGTCGATATCGCGGTCGTCCGTGTAGACACGCTGGAAGGCGAAGCCCTGCGGCGGATCGATGCGGTGGTAGTAGGTCTCTTCGAGCACGCTTTCGTCGGGGAGGGCGTCGGTGTCGTGTTTGTGTGGCGGATAGCTGGAGGAGTGGCCGGCGGGCGTCAGCACTTCGACCACGAGCAGCGATTCGGCCTGCTCGGTCTCCGGGAGCACGTCGCACACGTAGCGCGTGTTGGCGCCGGTGCCGCGCACGGAGCGTTTCATCGAGCCGGGCTCGATCAGGCGGACGTCCAGGCGTCCACTGGCGGGTGCCGAGGCGACGGCGAGCTCCGCGTCGGACTGCGCGGTCACCTTATAGACCGACGACGGCGGCGCGTAGATGGCGTGGGTGGAACGGTCTTCGAACACGCTCTCGCGCCCACCCAGGCCCTTCCAGTCGTGGCCGCCGACGATGACGTCGACCGTGCCGGTAAGGATCACCAGGCAGCCTTCACGGTCGGCGGGCAACGCGATCTCGGTCGTCTCGCCGGCAACGAGACGACGTGCCTCGAACCCGACGTGCTTCCAGTGGGCGGATTCCGGCGTGACGCGAACGATGGCCTCGCCCTTGGCGGCGGCCTTGACCAGCAGGCTCATGCGACCTCCCGCACCGACACGCCATCGAGCAGCGAACGCAGCGTGTTGTAGCCTTTTTCGGCAAATTCGAAGCTGGGAGCGACGGAAGGATCCTGTTCGGCCTCGACGACCAGCCAACCCTTGTAGCCGTGGGACTTCAGCCGGTCGATGATGCCGGCGAAATCGATGCAGCCGTCACCCGGCACGGTAAAGGCACCGTTGAGCACGGATTCGAGGAAGGTCCAGTGGCGGTTGCGCGCCATGCGCACGATGCCGGGGCGTACGTCCTTGCAGTGGACATGGCAGATGCGATCGATATGCCTGTTCAGGACAGTGAGCGGATCGCCGCCCCCGAAATACGTGTGGCCGCTGTCGAAGAGAAGGCCCACGTCGTCGCCGGTGTTGGCCATGAGCTGGTCGACATCGTCGGGCGATTCCACATAGGCACCCATGTGGTGGTGGTACGCCAGGCGCACGCCACGGGAGAGCGTGAACGCCGCGAACTCGGTGAGGTTGTCGCCGTAACGCTTCCAGTCGTCCGCCGTACGGAAACGCGGACGCTTGTAGAGCGGATGCGGTTCGCCCTGGATGGCATCGGCCACCTCGCCGTAGACCATGACCTTGCAGCCGTTCTCGGCGAGCAGGCGAAGGTGGGTCTCCACGGCGACGATCTCGTCCTTCGCCGGGCGCGCCGCGACGCGGCCGCTATACCAGCCGGAGACGACGTCGAGTCCGTAGCCGGCCATCAGGTCGCGCAACGCGGCGGGATCCTTCGGGAACTTGTTGCCGAGTTCGAAGCCTTCGTAACCGATGGCCTTGCCTTCACTGAGCGCCGTGGAAAGCGGTGTCTCGCCACCGAGCGACGGGAGGTCGTCGTTGCTCCAGGAGATCGGGTTGATGCCGATGCGGATGGGATCATTCTTCATGCTGGCGTGTTCCTGGCCTTGCGGCCCACGGTGGCGGATTCATAGCCCGCGCGCGCGTCGCGCACGGCTTCCCGCGTGGAAACTTCCGGCACCGCCACTTCCCACCATACGCCGCCTTCTTCGGTCGTGCGCGTGTGGTCGGTATCGATGCTGATGAGATAGGTACGGTCAGCGTCGCGTGCCCGCTCCATGGCCGCTTCGAGCCCGGCGATGTCGGCCACGTGCTCGGCGATGGCGCCAAGCGAACGGGCGTGCGCCGCGAAGTCGATCATCGGCATGCCGTGGCCGCCTTGCAGGCAGTCGTCGAACATGTTGTTGAAGGGCGCGCTTCCGGTCGCCTGTTGCAGACGGTTGATGCAGCCGTAGCCGCGGTTGTCCAGCAGCACGATGATGAGCTTGGCGTCGAGCATCACCGAGGTGGCGATCTCCGAGTTCATCATCAGATAGCTGCCGTCACCGACCATGACGACGACTTCGCGCTCCGGCGCGGCCATCTTCGCGCCCAGGCCGCCGGCGATCTCGTAACCCATGCACGAGTAGCCGTATTCCATGTGATAGCCGCCCGGGGTTTCCGTGCGCCACAGCTTCTCGAGTTCGGCGGGCAGGGTGCCGGCGGCGCAGAGCACGATGTCGTTGACCGTCGACTGCGACGACGAGCGCTGCACCGCGCCGATCACTTCGCCATCGTAAGGCAGGCGGCCCGGCGGTGCGCTGCGTTGTTCGGTGATGCGCGACACCACGTGCACCCACTCGCTGGCGGCATCGCGGGAGCGTGTGGTCCAGGCATCGGGTGCGGCCCAGTCTTCGAGACCGAAGCTCAGGTCGTCGAGGACCTGACGTGCATCGCCGATCACTTCGAGGCCTTCGCCCTTCAGTGCGTCGAACGCATTCACGTTCACCGACAGGATGGGTACGTGCGAGAACAGGGCGTTCGAGCCCGTGGTGAAGTCCTGGAGACGCGTGCCCACCGCGATGATCAGGTCGGCATCGCGAAGCAGGGCGTTGGCTGAGGATGACCCGGACACGCCGGCGGGCCCGAGGTGCAGGGGATGGTTCCAGGGTAAGGCGCCCTTGCCGGCCTGGGTCTCACACACCGGTACGCCGTGCTTGTCGGCGAAGTCGAGCAGCGCGTGCGAGGCCTTCGCATAAAGGACACCACCGCCGGCGATGATCACCGGGCGCTCCGAGGCTTCGATCGCGTCCAGTGCGTACATCAACTCGTCGTCGGTCGGTTGCGGTGCGCGGAAGACGATTTCGCGTGGCTCGAAGAACGAGATCGGAAAATCCCAGGCCTCGGCCTGCACGTCCTGCGGAAGGGCCAGTGTCACCGGCCCGCAGAGGGCGGGATCGGTCAGTGCTCGGATCGCGCGGGGCAGGGCGACGAGGAGTTGTTCCGGGCGGACGATGCGATCGAAGTAACGCGAGACCGGGCGCAGCGTGTCGTTGACCGACACCGTGCCGTCCGAGAAATCCTCGAGCTGCTGGAGTACCGGATCCGGCGCGCGGGAGACGAAGATGTCGCCTGGCAGCAGGAGTACCGGCAAACGGTTCACGTGAGCGAGCGCGGCCGCGGTGACGAGGTTGGTGGCACCGGGACCGATGGATGTGGTCACGGCCATCATGCGGCGACGCATGTTCGTCTTCGCATAAGCGATGGCGGCATGCGCCATGGCCTGCTCGTTATGGGCGCGGTAGGTTGGCAGCTTGTCGCGGGCTTCGTACAGCGCTTCGCCGATGCCAGCCACGTTGCCGTGGCCGAAGATGGCGAAGACGCCGCCGAACAACGGCGCCGATTCATCGGAGTCCGCGTCGCGGCCGCGCAGGGCGGCCAGGTAACGGATCAGCGCCTGGGCGGTGGTAAGACGGATGGTTGCGCTCATGCGGCCGCGCCTTCCTTCATTCGCTGGTCCGGCGTGCGCCGTCCGTCGCGCCACAGCGCGATCATGCGTTCGAACGCCGCGCGGGCCTGTGCGACCAGGGTGGCGTCGTCGATCTTGCCGGCCAGCCAGGCCGAAGCGGGCTCGATGAAGAGCGTACGGCCCACGGCGAAGCCGCGCACCGTCGAGCTGTCGAGGGCGTCGGTAAAGCCGGCTGCCAGCGCTTCCACCGGCGCATTGAGGCCGAGCAGGAGGACGCCTCGGCAGTAGGGATCCCGCTCGTGGATGAGCGCATCGATCGCGCCCCAGGCCTCGCGACGCGGCGGACAGAGCTTCCACCAGTCCGGCCGGATGCCGAGGTTGTAGATGCGCTTCATCGCGCGCAGCACCTGGTCGTCGCGGTGCGCGGCGTCCTTGCAGCCCGGCGGAATGACCTCGAGGAGCAGTTCGTGGCCGCTCACCTTTGCTGCGTCATACAGGGCCAGCAGCTGGGTCTCCTGCTCCACGCGGTGCATCGGGTCGGCGTCCGGATCGAAGGCGACCAGGCACTTGATGACGTGTTCCTTCGGCCAGCTCACCAGCTGCGTGCCGATGGAACGGCCGCGTTCGAATTCGAGCGGGTTGGAGCCGGGGACTTCCACCGGACGACCGATCCACCAGCCACGGCCACTGGCTGAGTTCAGCGCGTCCTGACCGTAACGGTCGTCGGCAAGCAGGCCGATGTGCCCGTGCAGCTGACCGGCGCGCTCCGTCGCGGCGACGGCCTCGACCAGCAGTTCCTTCAGCCGCGGAATGTTCGCCTCGTGACCGCCCACATCACGACTCAGTTCGAAGAACGGCGTGCGGTGGTCGAAGGCAAAGACGTAGAGATCGTCCCAGGTTTTGCGCGGCACCGAGGTGCGGTGCAGATGGGAAAGCTCCTTATCCAGGTCCGGTCGCGGGATACCGCCTTCACGGGCGAGGAAGGCATCCAGTTCGGCGCGGCTCGGCATAGCTGGCGCGCAACCGTGGCGAGATACGACGATGGCGCCGCAGGCATTGGCGAAGGCACAGGCACGCTCGATGCTCTCGCCACTCAGCCAGCCGGTGAGGAAGCCGGACAGGAAGGCATCGCCGGCGCCGAGCACGTTGAGCACCTCGACGCGGCTGCCGCGATACGTCGGTGCATCGTCGATGCTCGCGGGAATGACGCCCTCGATGACGCTGCAGCCGATGGCGCCACGCTTGACCACGAGGGTGGCCGCAGTGATACCGCGAACGGCACGCAGGGCGGCCATGAGGTCTTCGCTACCGCCCGCGATATGGAACTCTTCCTCCGTACCGACGATGAGATCGAAACCGGGAAGAATGGCCTGCAGGTGACGGGTGACGTGGTCGGCGGCGACGAAACGCTGCTCGCCTTCACCGCGGCCGGTCAGGCCCCAGAGCACGGGGCGGTAGTCGATATCCAGCACGGTGCGCACGTCGTGCTTGCGGGCCAGCTCGATCGCACGCGAGCTGGCCGCATGGACGCCCGGCTCGGAAAAATGCGTACCGGTGATGGCGAGCGCCCGGCATGTCGCGATGAACGCTTCGTCGATATCGTCCGCGGTCAGCGCCATGTCGGCGCAGTTCTCGCGATAGAACAGCAGCGGGAAGGTTTCACGATCCTTGATGCCGAGGATGGCCAGCGCGGTCAGGCGCTCATGGTCGATCCGGATCTGGCTGACATCGCTGCCTTCGGCGGCCAGTGTCTCGGTGAGGAAGCGGCCCATGTGGTCGTCGCCAACGCGGGCGAGCATCGCCGAATGCATGCCCAGTCGGGCCGTGCCGAAAGCGACGTTGGCCGAGGAGCCGCCAAGGTACTTGGCGAAGCTGGTGACGTCTTCGAGGCGGGCGCCGATCTGTTGGGCGTAGAGGTCCACGGCGAGCCGGCCAAGGCAGGCGACGTCGATGGGGCGGGAGGGGGAACGGGGCAGGGGGCTTCGCATAAGGGTTCCGTAATCAGGCCGCGCGGCCTTCCAGTTCGTCGACCAGGCTCTGGATCTCGGTGCCGCCGGCCATCATGTCGAGCACGGCTTCCTTGGTGATGTCCTTCTTGGCGAAGGTACCCATGGACTGGCCGCGGTTGAGCAGCGTGAAGCTGTCGGCGATCGGGTAAGCGTGGTGCACGTTATGCGTGATGAAGATCACCGAGATGCCACGCGCGCGTGCCTGATGGATGAGCTTGAGCACGTTGCAGGACTGCTTCACGCCGAGAGCGGCCGTGGGCTCGTCGAGGATGAGCACCTTGGCGCCGAAATGAATGGCGCGCGCGATGGCCAGGCACTGGCGCTCGCCACCGGACATCGTGCCAACGGGCTGGCTGGCGTCGCGCACGCGGATACCCATCTCGGCCAGCTTGTCGCGCGCGGTTTCGTTGGCGTAGTTCATGTCGATGACGGGGATGACGCCGAACAGCTTCTTCCGCGGTTCGCGACCGGCGAAGAAGTTGCGCGCCACGCTCATCAGGGGCACGAGCGCCAGGTCCTGGTAGACCGTGGCGATACCGCGGTCGAGGGCTTCGCGTGGCGAGTTGAAACGCACTTCCTCGCCATCGACACGATACGAGCCCGAGCTCGGCTGATGCACGCCGGCCAGGGTCTTGATCAGGGTGGACTTGCCGGCACCGTTGTCGCCGAGCAGGCAGTGCACCTCGCCGCGCTTGAGGCGTAGCGTGACGCCCTGCAGGGCAATGACGGTACCGAAGAACTTGCTTACGTCGTCGAGCTCGAGGATGTAATCGTCGGCCATGGTGGCACTCCTCACTTCGTCGCCGCAGCGCGGCTGCGGATGTAATGGTTGAACAGCACCGCCAGCAGCAACATGCCGCCGAGGAAGACGCGGTACCAGTCGGAATCGATATTGGTGTACGAGATGCCGATCTGCACGACGCCGAAGATCAGCGCGCCAAAGCACGCGCCGATGACCGAACCGAAGCCACCCGTGAGCAGGGTGCCGCCGATGACCACGGCGATGATCGCCTCGAACTCCTTTTGCAAGCCGCGATCGGCTGCGGCGGAACCCACGTCGGCCACCTGCAGCACGCCGAACAGGCAGGCACAGAAGGCGGTGAGCACGAACAGGGAAATCTTCACGCGACGTACCGGCACACCGACATTCTTCGCGGCGTTGGAATCGCCGCCGACGGTGTAGATCCAGTTGCCGAAACGGGTGCGGGCAAGCACGAAGCCGGCAGCCAGGGCCATGACGATCCACCACACGAGCACCTTGGGCAGGCCGCCGACCACCGGGTCGCCGCTGGGCAGCTTGGTGATCAGGTTCATGCTGGCCAGTCCATTGAACAGCCAGTGGAACGTGGTGCCCTGGAAGAGCGCCGAGATGACCGGGTCGTCGGTGAACTTGTCACCGATACCGCTGACGATGGTGCTGTTGGCGAAGCTGGTGGAAAGCACCAGCGTGAGGCCACGCAGGATGAACATGAAAGCGAGCGTGACGATGAACGACGGCAGCTTCGTGCGTACGACGAGGTAGCCGTTGAGCGCGCCCAACGCCATGGAGCCGACGAAGGCGAAGATCACCGCGGCCCACAGCGGCCAGCCGAGATACATGGGTGGAATGGCCACCATGACACCGGCGAATCCGATCATCGAACCCATCGACAGATCGAATTCACCGGCAATCATGAGGAGGCAGGCGCCCACGGCGATGATGCCGAGGTAGCCGGCCACCTGGGCCCAGTTGATGATGCCATCGAGCGCGAACATGCCCGAGCCGCCGGCGAAAACGCCGAAGAAGGCGAAGACCAGCACCGTGCCGGCAATGGACCCCAGTTCGGGGCGGTCCAGCAGGATGCGCCACGGTGACAGCTTGCGTACGCGTTCGTCCGTGGATTTCGGTTCAATCATGTTCGTAACGCTCTCGTTGATGGCACTCATGGTTCTTGGTCCTTCCGATCGCTTAGCGGTACGTGCCGGCGTACTTCTCAACCGTCGCCACGTTGTCCTTGGTGACGAACGCGGGACCCGAGCTCACGCCGGTGGCGGTATAGACCGGGTGCAGGTCGTACTGCTTCAGGCGCGCCTGGAACTTCGGGTTGGCCTTCAGCGTGGCGATGATCTTTGCCGGATCGTTGGTTTTCTGGTCATGCGCGATCACCAGGGCGGCGATGCCCATGTAGCCCTGCAGGTACGGCTGTTGATCGATCGCGTACTGGATGGTGCCGGACTTGATGCCGGCGATGATCGCGGGCGACAGGTCGAACGTGCCGAAGTTGATCTTGCCGACCAGGTGCATGTCGTTGACCACCTTGATGGTCGGCTCGGCGGCATTCGGGCCAAGGGCCAGGATGGCCTGGGTCTTGGGGTTGCTGCGCAGGTAGGCGCTGACCTTGCTGGCGACCACGGTCGGGTCCATGCCGGTGTCGATCATCGAGGTCTTGCGCCAGTCCTTCACGCCGATCGCATCGGCAAAACCCTGGCAGCGTTCGAATGACGCGTTGTTGGTCGCGTAATGGTTCACGCAGACGAAGCTGGTGACACCGGCCGCCTTGGCGCGGTCACCGGCGGCTTTACCGGCGTCGTACTCACCCTGGCCGACGTGCAGGATCGCGCCGAGTTTCTTGCTCTCGTCCGGCGTGCCGGAGTTGATCGTGACGATGGGAATGCCCTTGGCCGAGACCTTGGCGGCCGGCGCCTTGAGCACGGCGAAGCTGGCGATATCGAAGGCGACACCCTGGTAGTTACGGGCGGCGGCCGATTCCAGCTGGCGGGCCATTTCGCTGAGGTCGCCGTTGCCTGAACCGCGGTAGTCGACGTCTACGCCGAAATCTTCGCCGGCCTGCTTGATGGAGTTCTTGATGGTGTTCCACCAGGAGTCCGAGTCGGCGGCGTGGGTCACGAGGACATAACGGTCGCCCGGGGCCGCCTGGGAGGCGGGGGCGGCGAGGCCGAGACCGAGGGCAAGGGCTGCAGCCAGGGTGGCTTGAATCAGTTTGGATCGCATAGTGCCTCCACAGGAGACCGGTTCTACCGGCCGGACGGGTGTCGAACGCGATGCGGCCGTGCAGGCCGCTTTTTTGCCGAGAGCGGACCGAGCATGGACCGGCTGTTCCAGCGTTGCAATTTGCATTGCAGCAAAAAAATAAATGGAAAATATGTTCTATCGCGTGCTTCAATGCGGCCGGTCCCCATGGAGTGCCCCGATGGCCAAACGCAGCGAAGCCGATGCCCTCATGCAGCGCATCGCCGAGGAGTTCGAGGCCCTGCCGCGCCAGTTGCAGGGGGTGGCCCGGTACCTTGAGGAACATCGCAGTTCGATCATGGTCTTGCGCGTCGGTGAGATTGCCGAAGGCTGCGGGGTGCATGCGTCGGCGGTGGTCCGCTTCGCCCAGCGCTTCGGCTATTCCGGCTTCACCGAGATGCAGGCGGTGTTCCGCGAGGCATTCACGGCGCAGGCCTCGCCCTCGCGCAGCTACCAGCAGCGCATCCGCAGTGTCATCAAGAACCGCGCCTCGACCATGCCGGCGGTGGAAATCGCCTCGCGCTTCATCGATGCAAGCCGTGCCGGCCTGGATGAACTGGCCGACGAACTCGATGAAACGCGCTTCCAGAAGGCCGTGGACATGCTCGCCACGGCGGAGAACATCTACGTGATGGGCGTGCGCCGCTCATTCGCCATCGCCGCCTATATCGCCTATGCGCTGCAGCACACGCAGAAACGCGTGCACCTGGTCAGTGGCCTGGGCGGCATGTTCCGCGAGCAGTTGCGCAGCATGGGCAAGGGCGACGCGCTCATCGCGATCAGCTTCCCGCCCTTCGGCAAGGAAACCCTCTACGCGATGCGCGTCGCGCAACAACACAAGGCTAGTGTGCTCGCCATTACCGAGAGCGATCTCGGTCCACTCGCGCGCCACTCGGACGTTCTGCTCAAGGTGAAGGAGGGGAGCGCGTTCGCGTTCCGTGGCCTCACCAGCACCATGTGCCTGTGCCAGGCGCTGTTCGTTGCGCTGGCCTATCGGCTCGAACTCACAGTTGAAGAAACACTTCCCCGAGGAGAATACGATGATTGAAGTTGCCGTTTTCGGTGCCGGTCGCATCGGCAAGATTCACGCGGGCAATGTCGCCCGCCACCCGGAAGCGCACCTGCGCTACGTGGTGGACGTGCACGCGCCGTCGGCGCAGGAACTTGCGGACAAGCATGGCGCGAAGGTCGCCACGGTGGACGAGGCCCTCAATGATCCCGCCGTCGGCGCGGTCGTGATCGGCTCCAGCACGGATACGCATGCGGACCTGATCCATCGCGCCGCCGCCGCAGGCAAGGCGATTTTCTGCGAGAAGCCGGTCGACCTGGACGTCGAGCGCGCGCGCTCCTGCCAGGCCGCCGTCGAGAAAGCCGGTGTGGTCTGCATGATCGCGTTCCAGCGTCGTTTCGATCCGACCTTCTCCGCGTTGAAGAAGCGCCTGGAAGAGGGTGAGATCGGCACACCGGAGCTGCTCGTCGTGACCAGTCGCGATCCGGGTGCACCGCCGGTCAGCTACATCAAGAGCTCGGGTGGCATCTTCAAGGACATGCTGATCCACGATTTCGACATCTTCCGCTGGATCCTCGACGACGAGGCCGTCAGCGTGCATGCCACCGGCAGCTGCCTCACCGACCCGGCGATCGAAGCCGCGGGCGACATCGATACCACCGCCGTCACCATCCGCACGAAGAAGGGCCGGCTCTGCCAGATCAATACCTCGCGTCGCGCCGCTTACGGTTACGACCAGCGCTTCGAAGTGCTCGGCAGCAAGGGCATGCTGCAGGCCGGCAATGTGTCGCCTACCCAGGTGGTTTCGCACACGGCGAAGAACATCGCCCATGACCTCCCCGAGCATTTCTTCCTCGAGCGCTATCGCGAGGCGTATGCCGCGGAAATCGCCCATTTCTTCGACGCGCTTGCCGCAGGCACGCCAGTGCGGACTACGATCGCCGATGGCATCAAGGCGCTGGAACTGGCCGAAGCCGCCGCACGTTCCTGGCGTGAAGGCCAGGCCGTGGCCGTGAACATCTGAGGGGAGCATCCGAGATGACTTCCCTTCGCATCGGTCTGGCCGGCCTCGGTCGGCTTGGCCAGCGTTACGCTGAAAATCTCGCCCGCGCCGTGCCGCGGGCGGAGCTGGCGGCGGTATGCAGTCCCGTCGAGAGTGAGCGTGCCTGGGCACGCGACACGCTTGGCGTGTCCACCATCTATAACGGCTACGAGGAGATGCTCGCCGATCCCTCGCTCGACGCGATCTTCCTGGTCACGCCAACCTCGTTGCATGCCTCACAGATCGAGCAAGCACTGGACGCGGGCAAGCATGTGTTCTGCGAGAAGCCCTTGTCGCTCGAGCTGGAGGACTGCCGGCGTGCTGCCGCGCACGCGGCGAAGGCGGGTAAGCGCGCCATGGTGGGGTTCGTCCGTCGTTTCGACGAAAGCTACCAGCACGCATTCCAGCACATCGAGGCGGGTGGTATCGGCCGTCCCTTCCTGGTCTATTCGCAGACCACCGATCTGGCCGATCCGAGCGGAGCGTTCCTGAAGTTCGCGCCGACCAGCGGCGGCATTTTTCTCGATTGCAGCGTGCACGACGTGGATCTGGCGCGCTGGTTGCTCGGCCGTCCGAAGGCGAAGAAAGTGTATTCGGCCGGCACGGTGGCGATGTATCCGCCACTGGAAGCGATGGGTGACGTGGACAACGGCATCGCCATCGTGGAGTTCGAAGGTGGCCGCATGGCGATGTTCTACGCCTCGCGGACGCAGGCGCATGGGCACGACACGCATACCGACATCACGGGCACGGCGGGGCGCTTGAGCGTGGGTCGCAATCCCCGTGCGGACCGTGTCGAGATTGCCGATGCGAATGGTGTGCGTAATACGGTCGTGCCGTCGTTCTATGAGCGGTTTGCACCGGCGTTCGTGACTCAGGCGAAGCATTTCGTGGATGCGGTGCTGGATGACACGCCGTTCGACCTGACCATGGATGATGCGGTCGAGGCGACGCGGATTGCGATTGCGTTGCGGGAGTCGTTGCAGAGCGGGCAGCCGGTTTTGTTGGACTGAGGCGGGTTGAAGAGCATCGCCGATGAATCGGCTCCCACAGGGTCACGGCTTCCCTCAGCCCTCGCTCTCTCTGTGGGAGCCGCTTCAGCGGCGATGGGCGATAGGTGCTGGCGGTGATCCCCCATGAAAAACCCTTCATAAACCCACTATGACGCACCGCAGCAACGCCACGGTATAATGGGCCGGCCATGTCTCTCCCCTCCCTAGTTCCCACCCGCGGCCGGCGCTTCGCCGTGACCGCGCGCATCCTTTCCTCGGTCGTCTTTTCCTTCGTCTGCTACCTGTGCATCGGCATTCCGCTTGCCGTGCTGCCAGGTTTCGCGCATCTGGACCTCGGCTATTCGACGATCATCGCCGGCCTGGCCGTGAGTGCGCAGTATCTTGCGACCCTGCTCAGTCGACCTCATGCCGGGCGCATGGCGGATGCGATGGGCCCGAAACGCACCGTGGTCGCCGGTCTGGTCGTGCTGGCGATTTCCGGCCTGTTCCTGGCACTGGGCGCCATCGTGCCGAAGATGCCGGGGCTGTCGCTTGCCCTGATCCTGCTCAGCCGGCTCGGTCTTGGTTTCGCCGAAAGCTGGGTCAGCACAGGAGCGATCACGTGGGGCATCGGCGGCATCGGCGGTGAGCACACCGCACGCGTCATCTCCTGGAATGGCATCGCCACCTACGGCGGTATTGCCGTCGGCGCGCCGCTGGGCGTGATGTTGGCGCGGGACCATGGCTTCATTGCGCTGGGTATCCTCACCTTCGCGCTGGGTCTCGTAGCGCTGCCCTTCGCGCTGATGAAAGCGCGCGTCGCGCCAAGCCATGGCGAGCGTCTGCCGTTCAAGAGCGTGCTGACTCGCGTCATGCCCTATGGCGTGGGACTGGCGCTCGGGTCGATCGGCTTCGGTTCGTTGTCCACCTTCGTGGCGTTGTATTACGCCAGCCGTGACTGGTCCGATGCGGCGCTTTCCCTCTCGGTGTTTGGTGGCTGCTTCATTGGCATCCGGCTGATCTTCGGTAACGCGATCGACCGCTTCGGCGGCTATCGCGTGGCGATCGTGTCGTTCCTGGTGGAGTGCCTTGGCCTGATCCTGCTCTGGCTGGGCACGACGCCGCATGCCGCGCTGGCGGGTGCCGCGTTGACGGGTTCGGGTTTTGCCCTGGTCTTCCCGGCCTTGGGCGTGGAAGCGGTCGGTCGGGTCAGCACGCACAACCGCGGCGCCGCCCTCGGCGCGTATTCGGTCTTCCTGGACGTCGCGCTCGGCCTGACCGGGCCCGTCGGCGGCTGGATCGCAGGCTTGTACGACTACCCTGCGATCTTCCTGGTCGCGGGCTTCACCTCGCTCGCCGCGGCGATCCTTTCGGTATCGCTATACATGCGTTTCGGCCGCGATGCGCCGCCGCGCGATCAAAGGGCCGACGCACGGGCATAATGGCCGCCTGATCCCTTACGAGTTTCCTACATGCCGTACGACCGCAGCTGGATGGACTTTGGCGTTCTCGGCGCCCTGGAATCGGGTGGGATCGCCTTGCTCGTCGGCATCATCGTCTACGCGCTGCTCCACGCCTTCGCCGGTAAACCCAACGGCTGGAGCGATGGCAAGGAGATTTCCATCGCCTTCGTTCTCGCGGTGGCGATCGGCGGCGGTCAGGACATGTGGGACCTGCTCTACTTCACCATGGCGCCGCTGCAGTCGTTGACACTCTTGCAGCTGAAGCTCGCCGCCGTGCACGATCCGGATGCCATCGGCCTGCGCGTGTTCTTCGACATCGTCGGCGCCTTGATCGGCGCGTGCATCGGTTGGGCGATGTTCTCCGGCGGCTTCAAGCGCCTCCTTGCTGGCATGCGCTCTTCGTAACGCGCTATTCCCTGTGGGAACCGATTCATCGGCGATCCCGCGGCAGCGGGGCCGGGTTATCGCGAGCACCGGATCGCCGATGAATCGGCTCCTACAGAAAGTATCCTCAGGTTCTGTGGCTGAACATCCAGTCCCACAGGTCGGGCGTCGCATAGGCCTTTTCCCACGAGCCGTGATTCACGCCGGGGAATTCGGTGTATTTCACGACGGCGTGGCGCTCGATCAGCGCCGCGTTCATTCGGCGCGACTGTTCGGTCGGCACCACGTTGTCGTCGCCACCGTGGAAGATCCACACCGGCAGCTTGCCGATCTTCTTCGCCACCCAGGCATACGCATCGTCGCCCTTGGGTACGCCGTGCACGTAAAGGTTGCGACCGTCGCCCGGGAGCGGTTCGACGCCACCGCAGATCATGGCCGCGGCGGCGAACATGCCCGGGTGATCGGCAGCGATCTGCCACGAGCCGAAACCGCCCATGGACAAGCCGGTGAGGTACAGGCGTTTACGGTCGCCGTGGAATTCCTTCACGGTTTTCTCGAGCGCGGCCAGGGCCATGTCGGCATCGGCCTTGTCGGTCCACTCGGTATCGTTCGGCGCCTGCGGAATCACCACGACGGCCGGGAAATCGGTGTGCTGCTTCAACCACGGCGGCAGGCCTTGCGACAGCTGCGCCTGGTTGTCGTTGCCGCGCTCGCCGCTGCCATGCAGGAACAGGACCACGGCGGGATGCTTGCCTTCCACATCGACGGGAACGAACACCTGGTAGCGGTAGGTCTTGCCATGGACGTCCACGCTGCGTTCGACGAATGTCGCGGGGGCGGCGGAAGCGCCGGTGGCGATCATGGCGGTGAGAAAGGCGAGGCTGCGGAGCATGTCGGTTCCCTAAGCTGGTTTTTTTGTAGGAGCCGATTCATCGGCGATCCCGCGGCAGCGGGCAACGTTCTCGCGAGCACCCTATCGCCGATAAATCGGCTCCTACAAAGGCGCCCATATCAAAGGACGGGGTCGAAGAGGCGTGCCACGTGCAGCGCCACGCGTTGCAGGTAGGTCAGTCGATCGTAGTCGTTCTGGTTGACCTCTTCGGACTGAGCGAAGTCGTGGGTCAGCATCGCTTCTACCTCGCCGGCAAACGTCTCGTCCACGTTCAACGCCGTGATCTCGAAGTTCAGGCGGAAGCTTCGGTTGTCCATGTTCATGCTGCCGACGACGGCGGTGTCGTCGTCCACCAGCATCACTTTCTGGTGGATGAAGCCGGGCTGGTAACGGAACATGCGGATGCCAGCCAGGGTGGCTTCGTGGGCATAGAGCGTGGAGGCCATGAACACGGTGCGATGGTCGGGACGGCAGGGAATGAGGATGCGCACGTCCACGCCGCGAAACACGGCCAGACGCAGCGCGCCGAACACGGCCTGGTCGGGCACGAAGTAGGGCGTGGTAATCCATACGCGGTGCTTCGCCGCATGGATGGCCTGGGTGAAAAACAGCGAGCAGCTTTCCTGGCGGTCGGCCGGGCCGGTCGCGACGATCATCGTATTGGCGCGGCCGCAGCGCTCCGGCGGCGGTGACGACGGCGGCCGTTCACCGGTGACCCAGTACCAGTCTTCGGCGAAGACGCGTTGCAGGTCGGCGACGGCGGGGCCTTCGATTTCCATGTGCGTATCGCGCCACGGCGACAGCGGCGGCTTCGAGCCCAGGTATTCGTCGCCCGCATTCAGGCCACCGACAAAACCGCGCACGCCATCGACGACGAGCACCTTGCGGTGATTGCGGAAATTCAGCTGGAATCGGTTGCGCCAGCGTCGCGTCGCGAAGCGGTGTGCGTTCACGCCTCCGCTGCGCAAGGCCTCGATATAGCTGGAGGGGAGATCGTGGCTGCCGATGCCGTCGTAGAGCAGGCAGACTTCTACGCCGGCGGCCGCCCGCTCTAGCAGGGCATCGCGCAGGCGTCGACCCAGCACGTCGTCGTGGATGATGAAGAACTGCACCAGGACGTAATGTTCCGCGCGTGCGATGGCGGCGAACATGGCCTTGAAGGCGGCCTCGCCATCGATGTGCAGCGCCAGCCCGTTGCCGCCGTGCATCGCCGTCTTCAGCATGCGGCCGATGGCGTCATATCGCTCATCGCCCACGGGGGTGGTCACCGGAAGCAGGCCTGGCCGCGCCGAGAGTTCGGCTTCCTCGTGGAGCATGAAGAAGCGTGCCTGGCGCTGGCGGTGCAGGTCGACGTAGCCGCCAAAGTGGCTGGCGCCCAGGAAGAAGTAGGGGACGAGGGTCACGTAGGGCAGGAAGACCAGCCCAAGCACCCATGCGAAGGCCCCTTGCGCCGTGCGTGTATGCATCACGGCATGCATGCCAGCGAAGATCCCCGCGACATGCAGGGCCAACGCGGCGATCGCGATCATTGACGTGATCATGGGCTTCCGACCCCGATCTTCAATCCTGCGGCAAGAGTCTTTGTCGCGTGCGGGTGTATGTGCATAAGGGCCTGGGGCGGACAATCCACGTTATCGCTTTCCAACGAGCCTAACGCATGAACCCCTCTCCGTCCCGCCTGCCCCTGCTGGCACTGGCCGTAGCCGCCTTCGCGATCGGTACCACCGAGTTCGTGATCATGGGGCTACTGCCGGAAGTCGCTACCGACCTGAAGGTGAGTATTCCCTCCGCTGGCATGCTTGTCTCCGGTTACGCCCTGGGCGTGGCCGTTGGCGCGCCGCTGCTTGCCGCGTTCACCGCGAAGATGGAGCGCAAACACGCCCTCTTGCTGCTGATGGGCCTGTTCATCCTCGGCAATGCCCTGTGCGCCATCGCGCCGAACTACGACGTGCTGATGGTGGCGCGCGTGGTGGCCGCCTTCTGTCACGGCTCGTTCTTCGGCATCGGCGCCGTCGTCGCCGCACACCTGGTGCCAGCCAACCAGCGCGCTCGTGCCATCGCCCTGATGTTTGCCGGACTTACGCTGGCTAACGTGCTTGGCGTGCCCTTCGGTACGTTCCTTGGTCAGTGGGCTGGCTGGCGCTCCACGTTCTGGGCGGTGACGGCGCTGGGCGTGATCGCCGCGCTGGGTGTGGCCCGCTTCGTTCCCTCGCTGCCCAACCTCAAGGCGCCGGACATGCGTCGCGAGTTGCGCGTGCTGCGCGAGCCGCAGGCCCTGATCGCCCTGGGCATGACAGTGCTGGGCTTCGGCGGCGTGTTCACCGTGTTCACTTACATCGCGCCGATCCTGCAGGAGCAGTCGCATGTCAGCCCCCACTGGACCGGTGCCGTGCTCGTTCTGTTCGGCCTCGGCACCACCATCGGCAACATGCTCGGCGGCCGCCTGGCCGACTGGAAGCTGATGCCCTCGCTGATGGGGATCCTGGTGGTGCTTACCGCGCTTCTGGTCGCGTTTGCCTGGACGATGCATTCGACCGTCGCGTCCATCGTCACCGTGTTCCTCTGGGGCATTGCTGCGTTTGCCACGATCGCGCCGTTGCAGTCCCGTGTGGTGCATGTCGCGGGCGATGCGCCAAACCTGGCGTCCACCTTGAACATCGCCGCTTTCAATCTGGGCAACGCTGGCGGCGCGTGGCTGGGTGGCGCGGTGCTCGCGGCCGGTTATTCGATGCCGATGGTGAGCCTGACCGGCGCCGGCGTCACCGTGGCCGGCCTGCTTGCTACGATGGCCAGCGTTGCGCTCGAACGCCGCCGTCCCGTGACCGCGGTGGCCGAAGGCGCCTGACTTCCAGGAGAGCTCCATGAAAGCCGTCGTCTATCGCACCCCGCTTCCCGTGACCGATCCGCAGAGCCTGCTCGATGTCGAGCTGACCACGCCCGAGGCGAGGGGGCGCGACCTGCTGGTGAAGGTCGAGGCCATCTCGGTCAATCCGGTGGACACCAAGATCCGCAAGAACACCGATCCGGAAGGTACCGACAAGGTGCTCGGCTGGGACGCCGCAGGCACCGTGGTCGCGGTTGGCCCGGAAGTGCGGCGCTTCAAGGTCGGCGACGCCGTGTGGTACGCCGGCGCGCTCGACCGGCCGGGTGCCAACAGCGAGTTCCACGTGATCGACGAACGTCTCGTCGGCCGTAAGCCGTCCACGCTGAGCATGGCCGAAGCCGCGGCCCTGCCGCTCACCGCCGTGACCGCGTGGGAGCTGATGTTCGAGCGCATGGGCATTGCACACGGCACGCCGGGTCGTCCTGCCACGTTGTTGGTGGTCGGTGCGGCGGGTGGTGTCGGTTCCATCGCCGTGCAGCTCGCGCGCCGGCTCACGGGCCTCACCATCATCGGTACGGCGTCGCGCCCTGAAACGCGTGAATGGGTCCAGGCAATGGGCGCACACCACGTGGTGGACCACTCGAAGTCACTGGTCGATGAAGTGAGGGCGGTGGCGCCGGAGGGTGTCGACTACGTACTCGGCCTGACGCGCACCGAAGAGCATTTCCCGGCACTGGTCGAGCTGCTCAAGCCGCACGGCAAGTTCGGCCTGATCGACGACCCCGCCGAGCCGATCGACATCCGCCTGATGAAGCGCAAGAGCCTGTCGTTGCACTGGGAGCTCATGTACACGCGCTCGCTGTTCCACACCGAGGACATGGCCGAGCAGGGCCGGATCCTCGACGAGGTGGCGAACCTCGTCGATGCGGGCGTGATCAGGACGACGATGCGCGAGAACGTGGGTGCCATCAACGCGGCCAACCTGCGCAAGGCGCACGCCATGCTCGAGAGCGGCAAGACCATCGGCAAGGTCGTTCTCGCGGGCTTTTCCTGACCTAGCGCGAGTGGACGCGCTCGGCACTCTCGGCCATGAGCATGTTCGCCACGCTCTGGGCCTGCTTGCGGATTTCCGGGATCGCCGTCGATTCCCACAACGCGCCACGAAGCAGGCTACCGATCGCAAAAAGATTCGAGCGCGGCCGGCCGTTGCCATCGAGCAGATGGCCGTCCGGCAGCGCAGCGAAGCCCAGGCCGAGCGGATCGGGTTTGACCAGGCCGTCGATCACCAGCTGGCGCACCAGACGATGCTCGGTGCGCAGCGTGTCGGTATTGAGGCCGACCGTCTGAATGACGATATCGTAGGACTCGACCGCTTCACCGCCACCCGGAACCAAGCGCTTGACGTCCAGCGCACCCTCGAGCGAAAGCGATACGCCACGCATGCGCCCACGCCCACGCGTGAGGCGGCCGGCGCGCTCCAGGTCGGCGATGGAGGCCGCGACCTGCGGCGGCATACGATGGCGCGCCCGCTCCCAGGCCCAACGGGCGTGACGGAGGAATCGTGCACGCTCGCCTTCGGGCAAGTCGGCCCACAACGATTGCGTATACGGTCGCAGGCCGTCGACCAGCGTGCGCCAGTCGTCGGCTTCCGCCGCGGCCTCGCGCAGGGCGCGTATCCAGGCGCGCACGTTGGCGTCGTCGCGTAACGATTCGATCAGTTCGGCGTCTTTCTCACCCGGCGCAGAGGCGGAAGCCAGATGTGGCTCGGGCAACTTGCCGTGACGGGAGAGGGCGGTGAAGTTCGCCTTCGGCCAGCGCGCGGAGAGTTCGAGCACGACATCGACGGCAGTGAGACCGAGACCGATCACCAGCACGCGCAGCGGCCGCTCATCCGCAGGCGCGGAAACGAGGTACGGCCAGGGATCGGTGACGTATCGGCCACTGGCGATGGCGGCATCTTCCACGCCGGGCAACGGGCGGGGAGGCAGTGAGCCGATGGCCAGCACCGCCGCTTCCGCCTGCGCGACTTCATCGCCATAACCGATCGTCACGCCTTCACTGGAAGGCACCAACGACTCGGCCATGAAAGGAATGACGTTCACGTCGTGTCCGAACGAACCGGCGTTCTTGACCGCCTGTTCGACGCGAGACTGCAGGAAATCGCCATACAGGCGGCGAGGCAGGAAATCCGAGCCTTTCACCGTCGGATCCAGCGCCTGTGCGTACTCGAGGAAACCGCCCGGCTTGCCGACGAACATGCCCATGGAAGCGGCGCGGACATTGAGCAGGTGGCGTTCGGACGGCGTGCCGTAGGCGACACCGCGCCCGGCGCCCGGGGCGCCGGCATACCAGTTCAGGTGCAACGGCCGGGGCGTACGACGCTCCAGCAATTCGCTCACCAGCGTCGCCGCTGCTGCGCCACCGCCGATGATGGCGACTTTATGAAACATGCTTTGGTCCTTCGCCCTTGGGTTGGGGTGGAGGGCCGTTAGACCGTCAGGCCGTCAGGCGTCCCGCAATAATCGATTGCCTCGGTCGTGCGATCCAGTGTCCCGAAGGACCGGGCTGCTCATACGCGAGGTACTGTGCCAGATCGCCACCGTACACGTGAAGCGTGAGCGCCGTGTCATGCCGCGACAAATTGCGGCAGCGGTGTGCGTGGGCTTCGGCGGCTTCGAACCAGGTCGCATCGCCCGGGCCGAGCCAGGTCCGGCCGGTGCTGCGCAATGAATGGTCGGTGTCGTCCTTGTCGAACGATTCCACTTCCAGAGCACCCGCGATCATGGCTTCGAGACCCCAGAGTCCGCCGTGATCGTGCACCGGCGTGGCGTAGCCCGGCGGCCAGGCGAGGACCAGGATGCTGACACCCGGGCGGGCGCGCTCGGCGACCATCCAGCGTTCGAAGCCGCGGCGACGTTCGCGCAACGGCCCCAGTGCTTCGATGACATCGGCGCTGCGGCCATGCAGCACGCGGCCGATCTCCCGCCCCATGGAGGCGAGGTCGGGGTGCTCCACGTCCGAATGATCGAGCGCGATGTCCCGCAAGGTCTTGATGATGGAGGAGCGCTTACCCATGGCCCGAGGCCGTCCACATGAAATCAACTGGCGGGAAGTGGAGCATGGGCCCCGTTAAACACTCGTAACCCGGGACTTTCGAGAGTCGGTTTAAACTCTTTCCACACAGGCCGCATCGAACTGTCGGAACCGCCACCTGGCGGCTATCGACCCACGGAGAGTAAAGCCATGATCGTCCTCACCTCGCTCGTCGTCCTTGCCGTTGGTTTCTGGCTGGTCTTCGCGCTGCTCGGCGCCGTGCTGAAGCTGGTGTTCGGCATCATTGGCGGCGTTTTCAGCATCGTCGGCGGCATCCTGGGCGCCGTGATCGGCGGCGTGGCGATGCTGCTGGTAGCGCCTGTCGTCGCCCTGGCCCTGTTGCCCGTGCTTCTCCCGGTGGCCTTACTGGCCTTCATCGTCTGGGCCATTGCGCGGTCGTCGCGCCGCCCGGACGTGGTCGTGATGCCCGCTACCCACCGCTGAGTGAAACGCCCCGGCCTAGCCGGGGCGTTTCGTTGCCGCGCCTTAGATACTTCTGAGGTCGAAGGTGACCGGGATACGCGCCCAGGCCTGGACCGTGTGTCCATTTGCCTGCGCCGGCTGGAAGCGCCACCTGGCCAGGACCTGATCGCGAGCGGCGCGGTCGAGCAGATCGTGCCCGCTGCTGGATTCGATGACGACATCCAGCGGCTTACCGGTCTCGTCCACAAGCACGCGTAGCGTCACCGTGCCCTGCATGTGGCCGCGAATGGCCTGGGCGGGGTACTTCGGCGCGGGTGCGGCGACGTAGGCCAGCGTGGCCTCGACCGGTCCGGCCTGGACGGAGGGCGGGGCGATCGTATCGACCGCCGGTGCGGGCGGCACCATCGGTGCCGAGCCTTCGTCGCTGGCGACGGGCGGTGCGACGACCGGCGGTGCTTCGACCTGCTTCTGCACGTGGGTAATGACGGGTGCCTTGGTCGGCAGGCGCTCGAGCTCGATCGGCGGGGGCGGTTTCACCGGCGGAGGGGGTTCGACGAACTGGAGAACGAATGCCTTGGGCAACGCCGGCGCGTCGACCATGTGCGCGACCATGGGTCGCATGACGGCAATGAGCGCAGCGGCATTCAGTGCAATGGCTGCACTCATGGCGACGATGCGGACGGTATCCGGGTGAACCCCGGCCAGGGATTGCGGACGAGCGAACGACATGAGCCACCTCCTGCAACGTGGGGGAAGGTAAGGCATGGTCGGGAACACGGCCGGTGGGGACCGGCGGGGATCGTGTTCAGGTCCGGTTGCAGAGTAGGCAGGCTTCGAAGGAACTTGCAAGAGGGCCGTCTAGACGGCTCAGTAGGTAACTGTGGGAGCCGCTTCAGCGGCGATGCTCTTCCGGGGTCGCCTCAGTGCGCAACCAGCATCGGCACATCGGACTGCATGAACAGGAATCGGGTGGTCCCGCCCAAGACCATCTCCGACAACCGCGACCGCCCCCAGGCGCCCATGACGATGAGATCGGCCCCCTCCTGATGCGCGAGGTCGAGCAGCGCCGGTCCCGGCGCTGGCTGGGCGGCAGCATCCAGCCGGCGCACCTCGGCCTTCACGCCATGGGTGTCGAGCCAGCCACAGATGTCGGTGTCGGGCAGGGCGCAGGTATCGAGATCTTCATCGCGGCTACCGTCGATGACGGTGACCCGGGCGGCCTTGCGCAGTAGCGGAAGCGACGAGCGCACGGCCAGCGCGGATTCGCGGCTTCCGCTCCAGGCCACCAGCACGTGTTCGCCCAGGGTCTCGACGGGTGCCGCCTCGGGTACCACGAGCACCCCGCGGCTGGCGCCGAAGACGGTGCGTGAGACGACACCGAAGCCGACCGGTGCATCGCCGCGCATGGTCGACGAGCGCTCCATGACCAGCATGTCGTAACCGGCGGAGGCATGGCACAGGAGGGTGACGGTGTCGCCATTGCCCACTCGCCAGTTGCCCTTGAGGCCCCGCGACTCGAGCAGTGCCGTCCAGTCCGCACCGACCGCCTTGGCGTCGGTGGAGCGCTGCCGGACCGCATCCAGCTGCATCGGTACCGCTTCGGGAACCGTGAAGGCGGCGGCAGGCAGGTCCACCACGTGCATGCCGTCGAGTCTTGCGTCGATGCGCGTGGCGATGGCCAGCGCGGCACGCAGCCCTGCGCCTTGCGGAGGAAGACGACCGATGTGCACGAGCAGTTCGAGTGTCATGGCCCATGGAACAACGCGGGATGCATGCAGGTCAATGTCCGTGTCCGCGCCGTGGGTCCAATTGAGAGTGTTTCGCAACAACGCGTCGCATCGGTTACGCTCCGTTCTTTGTGTCGTCCGGAATTGCCATGGCCACCGAAAGCGTCCAACCGAGCTATCCCTTCGCCGAGGAAGTCGCCAGCAGCGTGATCCACGCCATTGGCCTCGTGTTGAGCATCGCCGGGCTGGCCGTCCTCGTTGCGTTCTCGGCGATGTATGGCGGCCAGCGCGCCGTGGTGGCCAGTTCGGTCTTCGGCAGCACGCTGGTCCTGCTCTACACCGCATCGACGCTGTACCACTCGATCCCCGGCGTCGCGGCCAAGCGCGTCCTACGCACGTTCGATCACATCGCGATCTTTCTGCTCATTGCCGGAACCTACACACCGTTCACGCTGCTTGCCCTGCCGGGCGCGTGGGGCTGGGGCCTCTTCGGCACGATCTGGAGCCTGGCGATCATCGGCAGCCTGGCCGAACTCGGCATCCTCAAGCGGTACCGCAAGGCCGCGGTGTTGATGTATGTGTTGATGGGCTGGGTCGCGGTGATCGCGATCGAGCCGCTGCGCGAGCACGTGGAAACGGGCGGCCTGCTTCTGCTCTTCGGCGGCGGCCTGGCTTACATGCTGGGCGTGCCTTTCTACCTGGCGCGGAAGCTGCCTTTCCATCACGCCATCTGGCATGTTTTCGTCCTGGCCGGAAGCGTCCTGCATTTCCTGGCGGTGTTGCTTTACGTCATCCCCGACGCGCCGGCGCGTTGACCACGGGCCGGCGCGTCGCCGGCTAGCCGCCTTTCTTTTCCTGTTCCGGAACGAAGCGTGTACGCACCGCTTCGGCCAGCAGGTCCGGCGGGAGCAGGCCCTGGGCGATCAGGAAATCGTTGAAGGCCTTGCGATCGAACTTCTTGCCCAGCCGGATCTGCGTTTCCGCGCGTAGTTGCAGAATGCGTGTGTAGCCGTAGAAGTAGGCCGTAGCCTGACCGGGGCTGTTCAGCGTGTAGCGATCGAGTTCCTGGCGTGCCAGGGGCTCGGACAGGCCCACGTCGTTGACGAGGATGTCGTGCGCGCGATCGCGATCGATCAACCCCAGGTTGAGCATCGGATCGAGGAAGGCGCGCGCCGCACGCAGCAAGCGGAACTGCAGCGCGACGAACTGACCTGCCGGCGGCTCGTACGGCATCATTTCCATTTCGGAATAGAGCGCCCAGCCTTCCACGTTCACGCTATTGAAGGCGAACAGGCTGCGCGTGAGCGACACGCCCTGCTCGACCATGGCGGCAAATTGCAGCTCGTGACCGGGCCGACCCTCGTGTGCCGTCAACGTCCACGCCGCGGCTTCGAAGGTGAAGTCGTCGTACATCTGCGTCTTCTCGCCACTGGTGGGCGGGTTACCCGTGGTGAGGACGAAGGTGCCACGTTGACCGGTGTTGCCGACAAAGGGCGGGGGATCCATGTGCGGCGCGGGCGTGCGCGCGTTCTCCGCTTCGGACGCAACACGCATGGCCATCTGCCGCTGCGGCAGCTCGACGATGCGTTGCTTGCGGATCGTGTCTTCAATCTTCAGCAGGACCTCGTGATAGGTGGGCTCCACCTTGTCCTTGGCGAGCTGCTTTTTCTTCAGCCCCTTGAGCACCTCGCGATAGTCGCCATTGGGTAGCCCCTCGGCCTTTGCGACGACGGGCGCGAGCGCCTGCAACGCATAGGTCGTTTCCATGAACTCCAGCTGCGCACGACCGATCAGGTCACGCGGCGCGATGTCAAGGCCGACCTGTTCGAGGTTGTAGGTATACAGCGGCTCGGGCAGGTGGAAGTCCGTGCGCGCGTGCGGTAGCACGGTCTTGGTTACCCAGGCGTTGTAATCCTTCAGTTGCTTGTCCAGCTTCGCCATGGCCTCCTCGCTGCCCGCGACTTTCTTCTCGGCGAAGAGTTTGCGGATGCCATCCACATAGCGCTGCGTGTTGCCGAGCTTCTGTTCCACGTCGGCCTTCACGGGCCCGAGCAACGCTTTATCGCCTATCTTCTCGTTGGTGCGCGCACGCGCCTCGTCGACCAGCGGCGTGCAACCGGGGGCCATGCCGACATAGCACTTCAGGCGGCCGAGGGCGGCCTGGTTTTGTTCCGGCGTGCTCTGTTGGTTGAGCAACGAGAACTCGCCACTGAAGACGATCTGGCCCGCGTCGTACCAGGGCAGCAGGTATTTGTCGTTGAGGTCGATGCCCTTGATGCTGCCGTCGATCTGCTTGAGCAGGATCTGCAGGTCCTGATGGACGTTGGGATCCTTTTCGTCCGCAAGGCGTTGCGCGTACTTCGCGCGCGCGGCGACGAGCGCCTCGCGCTGTCGCTTGTCGGCGTCGGGGCCCAGGTCTGCCGTTTTTTCATCGTAGCCCTTCACCCCGATATCGGTTGCCGTTTCCGGGCTGAAGCGTGCCGTGATGTCGAGCAGGGTCTGGGCGTCCGCGTTGCTGCGCGCGATCCAGTCGGCCGGCTTGGTGTCCTGCGCATGGGCGGCGCCGATGGTGAGCGTGATGGCGGCGGCGAGGGTCAGTCGTCGGAACATGGGTGTCTCCCCGTGATGATCCGCCGAGACTAGCCGCTGTGCCCGGGTCCGGCCAATGTGCCGAATGGCCGGTCAGCTGAAGAGGAGGGCGAGGCCGGCCATGCCGATCATCAGAAACGAAAGCACGACCTTGGCAACGACGCCAAGCAGCATGCCGAACCAGGTGCTGACGCCGACATGGGCCGAGCGAAGGATGCTCTTGCCCGACCACAGCTCGCCGATCACCGCCCCCGCGAAAGGGCCGATGAGAAGCCCGGGAAGACCGAAGAACATGCCGATGGTGGTTCCGATACCCGCGCCCCAGAGCGCACGCGGACTGGCGCCGATTTTCTTTGCACCGAGGGAACCGGAAATGAAATCCACCGCGATGCCGAGTACCGCGACCGCGCCGATCGCCACCAGCCATCCCCAGCCGAGGTGGTTGTACTCGTCGACCGCGGCGGCCAGCCAGATACCGCCGAAGATCATCGGGACACCGGGCAGGACGGGCAGGATGGCGCCCGCCAGGCCTCCGATGATCAGGACGGTGGCGAGCACGTAGAGGAAGAGGTCCATCAACGAAATGCCCCGCGATATTCTGGTTTCAGGTAGGCCGAAAAGGCGTCGCTGGGCACGTCCACGGCCTGCGGGCCGGCGGCGTACGAGGCCACCTGGTAGGGCGGGAAGATGAAGGTCAGGCCGTGCACCTTGTTGTCCGGCCCCGTCAGAAGGCTGAACACGCGAAAGTGATCCTTGCCCGGTTCCGTACCGGCATCGATCTGCTGACTGTCCGACGCAAGGGGCTCGTCCTGGTCGTCCAGGGCGGTAAGCAGCTGGCGGCGCGCCTCGGCGGCAAAAGCCTTCTCGGCGGCATGCGGATCGGCGAACAGTTCGCGAAGGCCGACGACACGACGGGCTTCGACATCGTAGGTGAAACTGTCCACGATGGCTGCCGGATGCGCCGCTCCGGTGAAGGCGGAGCCGTCGACCTGCACGTTGATGAAGCGGTCCGTACGCGAGGCGATCGCGATATCCAGGTTCAGGTCCCAGGGCAGCTCCCGCGCGCGTTCACGCGCGCCGGGGGCCTCCAGGCTGTCCATGAAGGCGCGTTTCTGCCGACCCACGTAGCGCTCGATGGTCGCGCGCAGCGGCTCGGCCTTCGGAGGCAGGTCGGGAAGGGACAATTCCATCGTATACAGGCCCTCCTGGCCGGATTCGGTATCCTTGTCGACGCTCGCCCGTGCGGGCGGCGGCGAGTCCCCGCCGTTCGTCCGGTCCGTTCCGCCGCGGCAGGCTGCAAGGCCGACCGTGGCAAAGACCAGCGACAGGATGTGTCGCACCAGCATGTCGGCAATTCCTCCCTGCAAGGCTCGCATCTTAGCGTAGCCCTCCCGCAGCGCAGGAAGCGTCAACGAACCGAAGGAAAAGCGTGCACGACGCGACGACAGAAACCGTCACCCTCCTCAAAGCCGACGAGCTCGGCCGCATCGAGCGTGTCGAGCGCCATGGCGTGCTGTTGATTCGTCGCGACATTGCCGCGGCGCGCTGGTGGGCGCGCGGGTTTGCCCGCCGGGCCGCTGCGCGTGAAGCGCGCGCGCTGGGCCGTCTCGACGGCATGGATGGTGTTCCGCGACTGCTGGCGTGGAACGGGCGCGTGCTCGAGCGCAGCTACATGGCTGGCGAACCGATGCAGGTGGGAAAACCGCTGGATCCGGCGTATTACCGTGACGCCCTGCGCCTGCTCGCGAGGCTGCACCGGCGCGGCATCGTTCATAACGACCTGGCCAAGGAACCGAACTGGCTGGTTCGCGAAGACGGCTCGCCTGGCCTGGTGGACTTCCAGATAGCGTGGACCCGCGGCCGCCGTGGCCGCCTGTTCCGCCTGCTGGCGCGAGAAGACCTGCGCCACCTGCTCAAGCACAAACGAACCTATGCGCCAGACCGTCTTTCCGCCCGGCAGCGGGCGATCCTCTCGGCGCCAGCGCCCCACTCACGGCTCTGGCGCGCCACCGGGAAACGCCTCTACAAGCTCATCGCACGGCGCATCTTCGGCTACTGGGACAACGAGGGCCAGGGCCGCATCCGCCGCTGATCGGGCCATGTAGATCAGGCCATGTAGATCGGGCCATGCAGATCAGGCCATGTAGATCAGGTCATGTAGATCAGGCCATGTGGGAGCCGCTTCAGCGGCGATCCCGCGGCAGCGGGCCAGCTTACTTCTCCACAAACGCCCGCTCGATCACATAGTCCCCCGGCTCCCGCGTACGCGGCGACGCCTGAAAACCCTCGCCGTCCAGCAGCACGCAGATATCGTCCAGCATCGAAGGACTGCCGCAGAGCATCACGCGGTCTTCGGCAGGATTGATCTGCGGCAGGCCAAGACTCCGTGCCATCTCGCCATCGGCAATCGCATCCGTGATGCGACCCCGGTTGCGGAACTCTTCACGCGTGACCGTGGGGTAGTAGAGGAGCTTCTCGCGCACCAGTGGGCCCAGATACTCGTGCTCGGGCAGCACCTTCTCGATGTATTCCGAGTAAGCCAGGTCGTTCACGTGGCGAACGCCGTGCGCGAGCACGATGGTGTCGAAGCGCTCGTAGGTTTCCGGGTCGCGGATGATCGAGAGGAAGGGCGCCAGGCCCGTGCCCGTGCCCAACAGGTACAGCCGCTTGCCCGGCTTGAGGTCGTTCAGGACCAGCGTGCCGGTGGGCTTGCGGCTGACGATGATCGGGTCGCCGGGCTTCAGGTGCTGCAGCCGGGAGGTTAACGGGCCGTCCTGCACCTTGATGCTGAAGAATTCCAGGTGCTCTTCGTAATGCGCACTGGCGATCGAGTACGCCCGCATCAGCGGGCGGCCTTCCACTTCCAGGCCGATCATCACGAAATGCCCGCTTTCGAAGCGAAAACCGGGATCGCGTGTGGTGCGGAAGCTGAAAAGCGTGTCGTTCCAGTGGTGCACGTCGATGACGTGCTCGGTCGCCAATGCCACCATGGTCTGTTCGAACCTCGAAGTCGTAGTGACGGAACCGCCGCACCGTGCGCGGAAGCCGGGGATCAGCTGGGGAAGCGGCCCTCGGGGCCGCGCTGCCTCGCGCGTCGTTCTGTCAAGGATAATCCATATCCTCGGGGGGACCCAACCTTTAAGATGCAAATCCCCGCTGGAACAAGGTGCTACCGATGACGAAGCCCGACTACGCCGAGGGCCAGGTCTGGACCTACGACCACCGCCCCGGTGAGGAAGGCTCGCGCGTTGTCATCCGAAAGGTGGGCATCGAGCCGGACGACGGGGAGGTGTTCCACATCTCCATCCTCGGCGTGAAGCTGCGCAACCACCGGGTGCCGGGCGGCGCCCAGCCTGCGATGCACCACGCGGCGGTGCTGCGCACCACGCTGGACAAGAGCCTGCGCGAGCTGACCACGGCATCCGACGAGGATAGGGCCTGGGAGAGTGGCTACGCTGTCTGGCGCCAGGCCTATGACAATGGCGATGCGGGGGTCTTCGAGCTCAGCGTGGCGGAGATCCTTGGTTACATCGAAATGGTGGTGGCTGCTTCGGGTGAGGTTCGCTAGCTCGCGCCGAAAAGGCGCACGGCGTCCCCGCTCCGTTGGCTTTTCGCCGCTGAAGCGGCTCCCACATTTCCTTTCAAAAAAAGAGCGCCCGACTTCGGAAACCGGCTGGGGAGGAGCCGGTTTCCGAAGGGGGCGCAAGAGTTACACAGGGATGTAAAAGGGTTTCAGCGTTCTTAGAAGTCGTATGACACAGCCAGGCGCGCGTAACGCGGGTCCTGGGTGATCAGTGCAACGCCGTAGATCGGATGCGGCGTACCCGGCGAGCTGTACTCGGTCGGGTAACGGAACGTCGCACGCTGCTCGTTCAGCACGTTGAACACATTCGCAGAGAACGCCAGCTTCGACGCCGCCCACTCCGGACGGTACGTGACGCCGAGATCCAGCTGGAAGGTCCAGGGCAGACGACCCGCGGAACCCGGAGGCGACGGCTTGCCATCGCACGAGTGGTACGAGCTGCCGTAGTGCGCCGGATCCGGGTCGGTGACGCCGTCGCCATAGTAGCCGAGGCAATTCTGCGGGCCGCCACTGGCGGCCGTGAAGTTGCCTGACGCCTGCCACTCAGGAGCGATCTGCCAGTAGCCGTAGGCCTTGAACACATGGGGATGGTCGTTGCCGAGCTCGCCATTGGAATTGGCCATGACGTACTGGTTGTCCCAGTCGACGCTGCCGGCGGCACCGTTCTGACGCGTATCGGTGCGTGACTGGCCTTCGGTATCGCCGTACGAGCGCGAGAACACATAGTCGAACTTGCCGTACCAGACGCCGTCGAACTCATGCGTCATGTAAAGCTCCGCAGCGTAGTAGCGACGCTTCGGCTTCGGCATCCCCATCTCTTCACGGCTGAGCGGCACTTCCTGCGCATTCCCGCTCTTATCGAGAATGGTGAAGGTGTTGGCCTGTCCGCCGTTCACCAGGTAGCAGCTGTTGGTCGAACCCACGGAATAGCCGAGCGCAGCAGCCTTGTCGGTTACCAGGCCAATATCGCAGAAGTCGTCGATGACCGAGTTCAGCTTGCGGACCGTCAGCTTGGCGCCGTAAGTCCAGTTCTCGGTGAGCGTCTTGTCGAAGCCTACGATGTACTCGTCCTGGTTCTCGGCCTTCAGGCCCTTGCCGGCAACCGTGCGCGGGTCGGGAGCAATACCGTACGAGTTGTTGCCGGATACGACATTGCTGAACTGCGTGAGACCCGTCGGCGCACCGGTCACCGGGTCGATGCCGGAGTACGTGAAGTACTGCTGGGTTGCCGTGTAGCCAGCGGCAGCGCCGGTAGCGGGGTTGAGGGGCAGGCCGAGGTAATAACGGCCCGCGTTGGCGTAGACCTTGAAGCTGCCGTCACCGTTGACGTCCCACGCGGCACCCAGGCGCGGAGCCCACTGTGGTGAGGTCTGCTTGATGAAGGCCTCGCCATTCTGGTTGTAGTCGGTGAACTGGTCGTTGCGCAGGCCAATGGAGACCAGCCAGCGATCGCTGACCTGCCATTTGTCTTCGATGTACTGCGCCTTCTGGTCGGAGCGCACGTTCACCGCGTTCGCGACGACGGCCTTGTTCACCCAGTAACCGCTCTGGCCATTCGGGAACAGGGCCGGCGCCGGCACGAAGTTCTGGCCCGGTGTGTTGTCGATGGCGACGGTTGGGTCCTTCTGCACGCCATACGTCCAGGTATAGCCCGGACCGGGGCTGTTGGTGCCGAAGTCCAGGATCTGCGACTTCACGTTGTCGATACCGACGGAGATCGTGTGATCGCCGGCGGTGTAGGCGACATCGAAACGCAGGTTGTTGGTCTTGTTGCCACGGCCCGGCAAGCTGATGTCAGCGACCTGGCTGTTCTGGATGGGCTTGCCACCGTTCAGCGCGGGATTCTGCTGAGTCGAGCTATCCACGCGTGCGAGGGTCGGGTCGTAATCGCCGGCCTGGTCGTAGTTCTTGCTCGACATCTTGCCGTAGGTAGCGCTCACGGTGAGATTGTCGGTGATGTAGCCGGTGTACTTGGCCACCCACAGGTCGCCGCCGGTCTTCGTATTGTCTACCGGACCGATGGTCGTCGTGCGCGCAAGGTTCGCGTAATCGTATTTGTAACGCGTACCCGAGCCCTCGCGCTTGTCGCCGACGCTGGTGAGTTCGAGGATGTTGCTGTCGGTGATGTTCCAGTCGAGCTTGCTGTACCAGCGCGGGTTCTTGTAAGTGTTGTCAGACGCGGGCGTGGTGTTGCCGACTTCGTTGACGTTGCGCTGGCTCTCCTTCTCGAATTCGCCGGCGACGAAGAAGAACAACTTGTCCTTGATCAGCGGGCCACCGGCGTAAATGCTGGTGGTCGTGGTCCACTGCGTGTCCTGGCTCTTCGGCTGGTACATGTCACCTGCCGGGGCCGAGGCAGGCGTGTTGGTGTAATGCAGGTTCGGGCCCGAGGCACGCGCCCACTCCGGCTCCCAGAGCACCTGAGCGCCGAAGTGCCATTCGTTCGTACCGCGCTTGCCGACCTGGCTGATCACGCCACCGTCGGAACGGCCGTACTGGGCGCTGTAGCCGCCCGTGTAAGCCTCCTGTTGGTCGATCGCGCCATAGGGCAGCTGCAGGCCACCCATGGCATTGAGCGGATCGGTGGTGTTGAAACCGTTGATGTAGTACGCGTTCTCATTGGCGGCGGCACCGCCGAAGCTGACGACCGAATTACCGTTGTCGCTCTTGAAGCCGCCGCCGTTGTTGACGACGCCAGGAGCGAGCTGCGCGATGGCTTCCGCGCTGCGACCCAAGGGCAGCTTGGCGAGCTGCTCGGAGGTGATGACAGTGCGCGAGTCGACCGAGGTGACGTCGATGCTCGGCAGGACGGTACCGCTTACGGTCACGCCAGCGAGGCTGGTCGCGTCGGTTTGCGTCGCGGAACCTTGTGCCGCCGGCGCATTGAAGGAGACATCGGTGCTGGCGCCGACGCGAAGCGTGACGTCCTTGCGTGAATCGGCAACGGCGCCGTCACGCATGAGGGTCACCGTATAGGTGCCCAGCGGGAGCTGGTTGGCGGCGTAGCGGCCGCGTGCGTCCACGGCGAACTCGCGGCGGAAGCCTGTCCCGCTTTCGACCACGACGGTCTCATTGCCGCCGGTCGGAACGCTGCCGTTGAGGCTGCCGGTAGTGGACTGCGCATAGACGCTCGAAACGCCGCCCAGGCAGGTACATACCGCCAGTGCGAGTGCGCTCCTGCGAAAAAGAAACTGGTTTTTCATGCCTTCCCCGAAATGTTTGCCCCGAAATGACGGCAGCACGGGACCGCGGCGACGGGCCCCCGCCTATCGCCGTGAACGGAGCCCCGAAGACCCCTCCCCGCACTCCATCGCTGAAACGTTCATTTGTCTCGATCCAAATGAACTGGTCTGACGGTTTACAGCAGGCGCCTCGAGATGTCCAGAGCTTCGAACGGGCGTTTGGATGGCCGTCCAGCCGTCTAAATGGAATGGCGCGGCGCAGCAGAAAACGGTGTAACTATGGGTATTTGGGTGGTTTTTTGTACTTACAGGGCATGGCATGGAACCAAGGCGGGGCGGCTCTTCGAGGCCCGTAAAGAAAACCGAAAAAAACCGGTGGTTTGGTAATTCACCTTCACAAAATGTCCTCGGTCTTGGATCGTGGCAAATCCCGTGCCAGAAAAGTCGAGCGCCGCCGTCACCGGGCGTCGACCGGGGGTGCCCGACATTGCGCCCCATGAAGATCGCCACCTTCAACGTCAACGGGATCCGCTCGCGCCTCGACCATCTGCTCGCCTGGCTGGAGCGGGAGGCGCCGGATGTTGCCTGCCTGCAGGAGCTGAAGTCGGCGGACGCGGCCTTTCCGGTCGACGCGATCAACGACGCCGGCTACGGCGCCCTCTGGGCGGGCCAGACCTCCTGGAACGGGGTGGCTATCCTGGCGAAGGGGGTGGACCCGGTCGAGAGCCGGCGCGGCTTGCCCGGCGACCCGAAGGACACGCAGAGCCGATACCTCGAGGCGGCGGCGCATGGGGTGCTGGTGGGCTGCCTCTATCTGCCCAACGGAAACCCGCAGCCAGGCCCGAAGTTCGACTACAAGCTGGCGTGGTTCGAACGCTTCCTGCGCCACGCTTCGGCCTTGATGAAAAGTGGTCACCCTGTGGTATTGGCGGGTGACTACAACGTCGTGCCCACGGACGAGGATATCTACGACCCCAAGGGCTGGCGCCGCGATGCCCTGCTCCAGCCGGAGAGCAGGGAGGCCTATGCCCGCCTCCTGGCCCAGGGCTGGACCGACGCCCTGCGCCAGAGGCACCCCGACGAGCGCATCTACACCTTCTGGGACTATTTTCGCCAGCACTGGCCCCGTGACCGGGGCCTGCGCATCGACCACCTGCTCCTGTCGAAGGATCTAGCCGCCCGGTTGAAGGACGCCAATGTGGACCGCTGGGTGCGTGACCTGCCCAAGGCCAGTGACCATGCCCCTACGTGGGTCGAGCTGGCGGCAACGAAACGGGCGAAACCCGGCCCCCGCGCTGGCTGAAATCGGTTAATTCGCGCCCAAACGCCAATGTAAGCGTTTACGCATGCCCGCTCCCTGCAACCCGCACTTGCCACCACCCGCCCAAGTCCTAGACTAGGCAGCTATCAGGGGAGGGGGCGGACCGGGCGGTAATGAAGATCGATGGCGGCAGCGTGAATCGCCCCGAGCCGGTAATGCTGAGCGAGGTTGCCGAACGGCTGCGCAATCCCCGCATCGACCGGATCGTGGCGAGCTTCCGCGAGTACCGCGTATCGCTCATGCGCACGGTCATCCTCGGCTTCGTGGTCATCTGGACCGCCGCCTGGTTGCACGGCCCCACGACGATGGCGCTGGAAGCCCATCGTGCCTTCCCCGTCGCGCTTGCCCTGTTCGCGGTGAGCACGCTGTGGATGCTTTTCATCCGTGCGCGTCAGGAAGGGCAGAGCGGCACCGTCGACGTGATAGGCAGCGTGGCCAACTTCGCCATGGTCGCGTTGTTGCTCAAGTCGGCCTTCATGCTGGTGATCACGGTGACCGCCGTCCTGCCGTTCCTCTCGGTCGCGGTCGGCGTGCGGTATAGCCGACGGGCTTTCGCCGGCGGCGTTGTCGCCTCGGTGGCGATTCTTCTTGTCAGCGCGCCGGACGGTTACTGGATCGGCCGGCCCGCCTATGCGCTCTACGCGTTGGCCCTGGTCATCGTCCTGCCCATGACGCTGTACCGGATGATGGACGCGCTGCGCGAGGTATCGGCCGAGGCCATTGCGTCACGGGAGGCCCAGCATCGCTTCATCTCCATGATGAGCCATGAGATGCGGACGCCCTTGAGCACGGTGATCCACTCGGCCTCCCTGATCGACACCGCGGTGATGAGCGACGACCAGCGCCGCCTTGTCGCCTTGTTGTCGACCAATGCCAACGCCCTCCTGCATCGCGTCAACGCGGTGCTCGACGTGGCCTCGTTCGCCGGTGGCAGTTTCACGCTACGCCACCAGGCGTTCTCCTTCGACGAAGTACTGGCGACGGTGGGCGCGGTTTGCCGCCCCCTCGCCGCAGAAAAGCGCATTGCTTTCAGCCTCGCCCGCGACGCGTCGGTGGAGGGTGTCTTCAATGGCGATCCGGGGCGCATCGAGCAGGTGCTCTCCAACCTGGCGTCCAACGCCCTGAAGTTCACGCCGCCGGGTGGTTCGGTGAACGTGCACGTGGAGCTCCATGAGGGCGTCGGTGGCCGCGACCCTACGATCACCTGCAGTGTTTCGGACACGGGCATCGGCATCGCCGATGCCGACAAGCAACGCATCTTCGACCCGTTTCATCAGCTCAGCGCCGGCGAGAGCAGGCGGCAGGAGGGCGTTGGCCTGGGGCTGTATATCGTGCGCAATGTCTCCGAGCAGATGCAGGGTGGCCTCGATGTCACCGACAACCCGATGGGAGGGGCAGTCTTTACCTGGCGCTTCCCGCTGCCGCGTGCCGCCGCGGGCGCGCGCAGCGTGGCGGACACCCCGCTGGTCGAGCTGCTCGACGAGCACCGTGCGCGCGTGGAATCGCAACGTTGCCTGGTGGTGGACGACAACGCGGCCAATCGTGAGATCGTCGGGCGTATCCTCGAGCGCGCGGGGCACCGGGCGGTCTTCAGTGCGAACGGCGATGAGGCGCTGGCGTGCCTGCGTGCTGACGGTTTCGACCTGATCTTCATGGACCTGCACATGCCCGGGAGTTCCGGCTGGGACGTGCTCGGCCGTATCGACGTGATCCGGCGCACCGCAAGCGTGCCGCCCATCGTCATGCTCAGCGCCGATTCCAGCCACGACGCGGTGCGCATCGCCTTCAAGGCTGGCGCACGGGCTTACCTGACCAAGCCGATTGCCGCGCAGCGCCTCCTTGACGTGATCGAGTCCATCGCGGCCGAGCGGCGCATGGAAGAAACCGCGCGCGGTTGGCAACAGCCGCTGCTGGACGAGCCGACGGAGCGTGGTGCGGTGGCTACGCCGCTGAATGAGATGCGCGCGCTTACCAGCGTCGAGGAATACATCGGCTTCATCGACCTGTGTTCGCAAGCGGCGGAGACCCATCTCGAAACCTTGCGCAACGCGGTGCTCTCGCGTGATATCGCCACGGCCGCGGAGTGCATCCATGCCCTGCGCAACGTGTTGGGCAACCTCGGCGTGCCCGGCGCATCGAGGGTCTGCGACGATCTCTCCGTGCTGATCGATGCCGGCGGCGACATGCGCGCCGCCGTGGTCGAGCTGGATGCCCTCGGTCGTTCGGTGCATCGTTTTATCGATGCCCAACGCCAGGGTGCACGCACCGCCGCGGACGCCGGCGCGTGACCGAACTCGACGGCCTGGCGCGCGAGGTCGGGCAGGGCGAGTTGGCGGCGATGGCGATCAAACCCGATAACGAGGCACGCATCGTTTTTCATGGCGAAGCGCCGCATGGTCGGCGTCCACTCGCCGTCGTCTACCTTCACGGGTTCACGGCGAGCCAGGGCGAAGGGGCGCCGGCCCACCGTGAGATCGCCCAGGCCGTGGGCGCTCACCTCTACCTGGCCCGCCTGCGCGATCACGGCAGCGATGCGCCGGACGCCATGGCCGGTGCGTCGCCGGAGCGCTGGCGTGCCGACGTCCGGCATGCGCTGGACATCGGTCTCCAGCTGGGCGAGCGCGTACTTCTCGTCGGTACGTCCATGGGCGGCTCGCTGGCACTGGACCTGGCAGCGAGCCGGCCGGATGTCGTGGCGGGTGTTGTTGCCTGGTCGCCCGGCATTCGTGTCCACGATCCCGCGCAACTGCGTGCCGCAGTGACGCTTCAGGGATCCGTGGCACCCCCCGGGGAGCGCACCCCATTTCAGCGGCGCTACTGGTCGTCGATGGTGCATACCGACGGCTACCGGGCCATCGCCCGTCTGTTTATCGAGCGCATGCGACCGGAAGTCCTGCAGGACGTCGTCTGCCCCGTCTTCTTCGGCATGTGGGATGGCGGCGAGGGAGATCGCGACACGCTTAACTCGGTGAGCGCCATGCGGCTTGCGTTTGGCTGGCTGGGTACGCCGGCGTCACAACGTCGGACGGTGGCTTACGATCATGCAGCGCATGTGCTTGCGTCACCCGAACGCTCGCCGGCGGCGGCGCGTGTCCTCGCCGATTCGCTGGCCTTCCTGCGCGACGTCGGTCTAACGCAGTGAAGCTGCCACGCGTTATCTTTGGCCCTTGAAGGGTGTGGGGGTGAACGGGTGCGCTTGGCTCGCGGGGTGGCTGTGTGGTTATGGCTGGTCGTCGGCTGGAGCCTCGCCGTGCCCGGTGTTCGCGCGGCCGACAGTCGCGATCGCGCGATCGACCAGTTCTATCACACGGCCTGGACCGTCCGCGAAGGCGCGCCTGGCCAGGTCACGGCGCTGGCGCAGACCAGCGATGGCTATCTCTGGCTGGGCACCCAGACGGGTCTCTACCGCTTCGACGGTGTGACCTTCGAGCGTTACCGGCCGCGCGAAGGCGGCGACTTCCTTGCCTCCACCGTCGCGTCCCTTTACGCGCCACCCTCCGGTGGGCTGTGGGTCGGGTTTCGCTATGGCGTGGCCAGTTTCATCGAAGGCGACCGCGCGACCCACTACGCCGCGTCCTCAGGATTGCCCACGGCCACCATCTACGCTATCGGCGGCACGCCGGACGGGCGCATCTGGGCAGCGACATTCAATGGCCTTGCGCGTCTCGACGGGCAACACTGGTCCCTCGTCGGCGCGTCGATGGGTTTACCCGGTAATCGTGCGCGCAACCTGTCGGTCGACCGCGAAGGACGCCTCTGGGTCGCCACCGACCAGGCGCTCGCCTGGCTGCCCCGGGGCGGCACGCGTTTCGAGCTGGCGACGCGTTCGGTCGGTCGGATCAATCGCATCGCTGAAGCGCCGGACGGCTCGATCTGGGTCGCGGAGGCCGATGGCGGCGTGCGACCGGCCTGGGTCAGCGCGTCATTGCCGGAAGACCATGGCCCGAGCCTTAATCTCTCATCGGCGGGCCTGTTGTTCGATCGCGATGGCGCCCTGTGGATGCCCACGCTCGGCGACGGCATTCGTCGCGTGCCGCGCGTCGTCGACCTGCCGCGCGAACAGATCGAGGCGAGCGGCACGGCGGCACAGCGGTTCGTCGAGCGCGACGGGCTCAGCTCCGACTATCTCACGGCGGTCATCCAGGATCGTGAGGGCAACATCTGGGTCGGCGGCAGTCGAGGGCTCGACCGTTTTCGCGTCAGCCGTCTTCTTCCCGCGCCGCTGTCGCCGGGAGCGACGGACTTCGCACTGGTGGCCGCGCAAGGCCACGGTGTCTGGGTCGGTACGAAGAATCGCCCGTTGACGCGTGTAGACGCCACCAGAGTGGATCCGGGCGATTTTCCCGAAGCGATTACGGCGGCATCGCGCGATCGCGAAGGGACCTGGCTGGGCGGGCCGCAAGGGGTGTGGCGCCTGAAGGACGGCGTTCCCGACCGATTCGCACCGCTGCCCGCCGAGGATTACACCGGTGTGCAGGCCATCGTGGGTGACGGCAAGGGTGGTGCGTGGCTGTCGATCAACCGGCCGGGCATCTATCACTTCACCGAGGGCAAATGGGTGCACGACCCGATGCCGACCATCGCCAACGATCCGGCTCCGTTGGTCCTCATGAACGATTCGCACGGGCGCCTGTGGATGGCCTTCGCCCGCAACACCGTCGTCATTCGCGAATCGGGGCACGATATGGTGCTGGGGCCATCGGATGGCCTGGCCGTCGGCAACGTCACGGCCCTGCTCGAGGATCGCGACGCGGTGTGGTTGGGCGGCGAACTCGGTATCGGCGTGGTCGTCGGCAGGCAGGCACGAACGGTGTCCACGCTGGGGGAACCGTTGCGCGGCGTCTCGGGTCTGGTTCGCGATGCGCGCGGCGACTTCTGGGCGAACACTGCGCAGGGTGTGGCGCGCATCGCCGCCGCTCACATGGCGCGCGCGTTGCAGGATCCGTCGTACCGTCCGCCGGTCAGCCTGTTCGATTCGCTGGACGGCCTTCCCGGCACGCCGGCCCAGTTCCGTCCGTTGCCTACGGCGGTGGTCGCCGACGACGGGCGCCTGTGGTTCGCCACCACCAGTGGCGTCGTTTCGATCGATCCGGCCAACGTGTCGCGCAATCCCTTGCCCCCGCCCGTGTCGATTCGCTCCGTTACCACGGATGCGGGAACCTGGCCTGTGGCTGCCACGGTGGATCTTCCCGCGCACACGGAGCGCCTGCGCATCAGCTATACGGCGACCAGTCTTTCCATGCCCGAGCGCGTACGCTTCCGTTACCGCATGGAGGGTATCGACACGCGTTGGCGTGATGCGGGGACAGAGCGCGAGGCGGTGTATACGGACCCGCCGCCGGGCAGCTATCGGTTCCGCGTCACTGCGGCCAACGAGGACGGCGTGTGGAACGAGGAGGGCGCCTCGATCACGATCGTCGTCGCGCCGACGTTCTTCCAGACGACCTGGTTCGTCGTCATCTGCCTGTTGATCGCGTTCGCCGCGCTTTGGCTCGCCTTCTACCTGCGTATGCGTCGGATGGAAGCGCAGCTACGTGCCCGTCTGCACGAGCGCCACGCCGAGCGCGAACGCATCGCCCGCGAGTTGCACGACACCCTGCTGCAGAGTATCCAGGGCTTGACGATGCGTTTTCAGGCCATCGCCAATCGCGTGCCCGATGAGCAACCGTTGCGGATCGCGATGGAGGGGGCACTGGATCGCGCTGAAGAGGCCCTCGTGGAAGCACGCGATCGCGTGCGTGACCTGCGCGGCCACGCTGGCGAGTCGTTCTCCCTGGATGTCGCGCTTGTCGAGCTGGCGCGTGTCTTCCGCACGGAACACACCGTACCTGTGTTGGTGGAAGCGTCGATCGACATGCGTGACATGGATCCGCTGGCGCGTGACGAACTCTATGGCATCGCGCGGGAGGCCGTGCATAACGCGATCGCCCACGCCGAGGCATCGCGTATCGACGTGGTCATCGAAACGGAGGGTGCCGAGCTGGTGATGAGCATTCGCGACGACGGCCGGGGTATCGATGATGCCGTCCTCCGCGGTGGCGGTCGCGCGGGCCACTGGGGCCTGCGCGGGATCCAGGAGCGCGCTCACGCCATTGGCGGAACCGCGGCGTTTGCGTCGCGCGTGGAAGGCGGGACCGAGGTCATCGTGCGTGCGGCGATGAACCGCGTGTTTCCTTCGCGGGCCGGATGGTGGCGCCGTTGGTGGCGGAAACGCGGCTAGCGCGCTCCCGCCGGTGATTCAGCGCCAACCGCCGGCCGCGTCGACCAGGGAGCCGGTAACCCACTGCGAGTCCTCCGACGCGAGAAACGCAACGACCGTGGCGACATCATTCGGCTGGCCAAGGCGGCCGAGCGGCGTCGTGCCGATCACCATCTTCTCGAAATCCGCGCTGCCTTCCATGCTGTTGAAGCCTTCGGTAGCCGTCGCGCCGGGATTCACCGCGTTGACGCGAATATTCCGCGCACCGAGCTCCTTCGCCAGCACGCGCGTGATCGTGTTCAGCGCGCCCTTGGTCCCCGCGTAGACTACCGAGTTAGGCTGGGCCATCTCGCCGACTACCGAACCGACGTTGACGATGTTGCCGCCTTCTGCCGGGAACAGCTTGAGTGCCGCCTGGCTAGCCATGATCAGGCCGCCGACATTGACGTCGAACATCCTGGCGATGTCGGCGCGAGTGACGCCTTCGAGCGGTCCGAAAGTGTAGACACCGGCGTTGTTCACCAGGATGTCGAGACGGCCGTAAGCGGTGCGAACACCTTCAAACAGTGCCTCGATGCCTTCTTCGGTGGCGACGCTTGCGCCGACGGCGACGGCTTCACCACCAGCGGCCTTGATCTCGGCGACCACGCGCTCGCCGTCCGCTTTGCTCGACGCGTAGTTGACGACGACGGACGCGCCCTGGGCGGCGAGTTCACGAGCGATGGCGGCGCCGATGCCTTTGGACGCGCCGGTGACGAGGGCGACTTTGCCGGCGAGGCGGGGCTGGGAAGCGGATTTGACCTGAGCATTCATGGGAATTATCTCTGGGATGGAAAGGATGGCGCTACTGTGATTCATGCGCTCAGTCGCGTGTAGTATGTCCAGACGACTTATTCTTATACGTGGGCGACATGAGTGACCGTCTCGCTGCGCTCCGTCTTTTCGTCCGTGTGGCTCGGACCCGGAGTTTTTCGCGTGCGGGCCGCGAGCTTGGGCTTTCGCAGCCGTCCGCCTCGCGGGCGATCGCCGCGCTCGAGGCGGACGTCGGTGTTGCTCTTTTCACGCGTTCCACGCGCGCCGTGGTGCTGACCGATGCGGGAGCGGATTATCTCGCTCGCATCGAGATACTTCTTGCAGGTCTCGACGAAGCCGATGAAGCGGCGCGCGGCACGGGCGCCCTGCGTGGCCTGCTCCGTGTCGCGCTGCCGACCAGCCTGGCGTCACGGGAAGTCGTGCCACGGTTGCCCGCTTTCATCAGTGCGCACCCGGCGCTCCGCATCGAACTGCGCGTCGAGGACCAGCGACAGGATCTGCTGCGTGAAGGCATCGACGTGGCGCTTCGCTTCGGTGTCCTGGCCGATTCCTCTGCCGTGGCCCGGGTGGTCGGGTCGAATCCCCGGCTTCTCGCCGCTGCGCCTTCGTATCTGGCGCAGGCTGGTGAGCTGACGCACCCCGACGATCTCCGCGCGCATCGCATCGTGCTTGGTCCGCCGGGAACCACAGCGGGCGCCTGGACGTTCGAAAAGGACGGCCGTACGGTTGCCGTGACGGTGGAGAGCCAACTCACCGTGACCTCGAACGAAGGCGCGGTCGCTGCCGCGGTCGCCGGGCTCGGTGTCGTGTCGACAGGATACTGGGGGTGTCGCAACGAGCTGGACGCCGGCCAACTGGTGCCGTTGCTACGGGACTGGGCGCTCTCTCCCTCGCGCCTTTATGCGGTGTTTCCCGCCGGACGTGCCGCGACCGCCGCGGCACGTGCTTTTATCGAGTATCTCGCGCAGGGCCTGGGGCAGCATGGGTGACGAGACGCCGCTGTCCTTGTTGATCGCCGAGCTTGCGGCGGATCGGCGCTGGCGCGAGCCGGAAGCCTTCTTTAGCCGCGCCGATGCGATGGATCGTCTCGACCTCTACCTGGTGGGCGTGGAGCCGGGCGATTCGCGCGACAGCGCGGAGCGCCTGATCGAGGCGATGGAGGCGATCGATAGCGTGTTCTACGACGATCTGCGCGAGCGCGTTCGTCGTGGCGAAGGTGGCGCTGCCTTGTCGCCCTGGATCAGGACGGAAGTGTTGCCGGGCCAGCACTACGACGCGCTGGACGCGTTGCTTGCCGATCTATTGGCCATCGACGAGCCTGAGATCGATAGCGCGTCACTCCCGCCCGAGATGGTGCGCTACCAGCCGAGTCCGGCGCGACACATCGTGGACGGTATCCGGCGAGCGCGCATCTCCGCTGGCGATGTGGTGCTCGACCTGGGTTCGGGGCTCGGTCACGTTCCGATGCTGGTCCACTTGCTCACCGGCGCGCGTACGCGCGGCGTGGAGCGTGAGGTCGTGTACGTGGACTGCGCCACCAGGGCGGCCTCAGCCTTGGCCCTGGCCGAGGTGACGTTCATCGCGGCGGACGCCCGGGAGGTGGATCTTGCCGGCGTCGACGTGTTCTACCTGTTCACTCCCTTCCTTGGCACCGTGCTGCGTGACGTGCTGGCAAGGATCGAAGCTGAGGCAGCCCGGCGGCCGGTTCGGGTTGTGGCGCTCGGGCCCTGTGCGCGCACGTTCGCGCGGATGCCCTGGCTCTATTGCGACGATCCCGATCCGTCGGCGACGGATCGCATCGTGGTGTTTCGTTCCCGGCCCTAGGCTTACCAGCGCCCGCGACCGCCCCCGAAGTTGTTGTTCATGCCGCCGACGGAGATGCTGACGCCGCCGGTCGGGTGCTCGCAACTACCGAAGGCCTGGCTGAGGCTGACCGCGCCGCCCTGGTAGCTGCCGCTGCCGCCATGGCTGGCGCTGACCACGCCAGTGGTGAGGCTGCCGTGGACCTGAGGCTTGTTATAGGTGGCGTCGTCGCAGCGCGGCACGCCACTGTCGGTCTCGGTGTTGGCCATGCGGCCGCTGGTGTCGCCGTAGTAGGCACCCGGGGGGTCTTTCGGGCGGGTGGGGGTGACCGCCACGCTGCCGCCGTTCTTCGGTGCGGTGCCGGCAACGCTGCTGGCCGCCGCAGGGGCGGCTGCCGTGCTGCTGGCCGGTGCGGGCACATAGTCGGCGGGCAGTCGCAGGTTCAGGGGCTTGCTGGTGTCCTGCGCCCATGTGGACGTGGCGGCGAGGGAGAGGGCGGCGAGGACGATGATGGCTTTCATGGGAGCGCTCCGGGGACAGACTCTCGAACGCTCGAGAGCGCGTCCGGTGTACCGGCCTTTGATCGCCGGATGCCGGTCGGAGTTCCCGGCCGGCACGGTTCACCTTACTCCGCGAGCGCTTCGTCGGCGTCCTCGGGCACGCTTTCGCCCAGGCGGGCGCGCAGGGCATCGATCTCGCGGCGAAGGTTGCGATTCTCGGCTTCCAGGTCGGCCACCTGCTCGCGCAAGGCCATGACATCGTCCGAGGGCTTCTCCCGGGGCTTCCGTTTGGACTCACGCACCCGCTTGGCGGCCTGCTTCAGCTCATCGTCGCCTCCGGTGGCGGCCGCGCGCTGCTCGTCCTCAGGCAGACTGGCCACCGCAGCGGCCGCGCTGATCGAGAGGGCGCCGGACTTCACTGCGGCGACCACCTCGGGGGCAGCTTCCTTGCGGATCTTCTCGATCATGCCGACCTGGGTGCTGCTGATCCGCGCCTCGCGGGCGATGTCCTTGCGGCTATCGGCCGGTGCGGTCTTGGGCGGCTTGGGGGCGGCCGGCTGCGCATCGGTGGTGTCGAAGGGCACGTCCGACTCGGCCAGCTGCGCCCGGCGCTCGGCGAGGATCTCGCGCTTGCGCAGCGCGAGCACGCCGCGCTGGAAGTCCGACACGCTGCGCCGGCCCAGGTGTTGCTCGATCATCCACAGGTGGACATCGTCGATCGAGCGGAAACGTTCGTTCTGTACGGTCTGGAAGGGAATGTCGTGCTTGCGGCAGATGCCGTAGCGGTTGTGGCCGTCGACCAGGGTGTCGCCCCAGAGCACCAGCGCGTCGCGGCAGCCCTCGGCGAGCAGACTGCGCTCCAGCGACTCGTACTCGTCGGGTGTCAGCGGGTCGATGTAAGCCTTGAGTTCTTCGTTGACGACGATGTGCATGAGGAGCTGCCCTGTAAACCACAACCCTCCATTCTACCGGAAGCCCCCGGAGGGGGCAGGGGCTTCGGTGCGTCCGATTCCCTCCGGCCGGCTTTTGTTGCAAACTTATAACTGTCGTGACAGGGGCTTCCACGACCCATGAAGGACACCGGATACGCGCCACGGCGCGCGTCTGATCGCGCTTGCGCTCGGCGCACGGTTTGGGAAGAACACGATGACTGGATTTGCAAGGAAGTTGGCAGCCGCGCTCGCGCTGTCGTTGGTGGTACTCGTCGCGCAGGCTTCTCCGGTATCGGAGCTGCCCTGGAAGTTCGGCCCCGCCAAGGTGCAGGTCGGATCGCAAGCGACGCTGGACGTACCCAAGGGCTATGCCTTCCTCGACCCGGAAGGCACCAGGCGGCTCAACGAGTTGATGCATAACCCGCCGCACCAGGCCGACAGGTATACGCTTGCCCCGGACAACAAGGCGTGGATCGCCTTCTTTACCTACGAGGATGTCGGGTATGTGAAGGACGACGAAAAGCTCGATGCCGACGACATCCTGAAGAATGTCCGCGAGGGTACCGAGCAGAGCAACAAGGAACGCCGTTCGCGCGGCTGGGACACGCTCACTGTCATTGGCTGGAAGAATCCACCGAAGTACGACAACGAGCTGAAGTCCCTCGCCTGGTCGTTCGTTGCGCGCGAAGACAAGTCGCAGGCCGAAGTGGTGAACTACAACACGCGTATTCTCGGACGCGGTGGCGTGATGAACGTCGTCCTCGTCGCCGACCCGAATGCGCTCACCACGGCCGTCGATCAGTTCAAGGGCACGATGGGTGGCTTCACATTCGCACCGGGCCAGGCGTACACCGATTTCCATAGTGGCGACAAGGTCGCCGAATACGGTCTTGCGGCGCTGATTACCGGTGGCGTTGCCGCCGTCGCCGCGAAGAAGGGTTTCTTCGCGATCATCGGCACGTTCCTCGCTGCGGCGTGGAAATTCATCCTGATCGGCTTTGCCGCAGTGAGCGGGGCGATCAAGCGCTTGTTCACCCGCAAGGCGAAATAGGCGACATGCTCCTTTCGTCCTGGTGGCTGTTGTTCGGCGTCGCAGGCATGTATGTCTACGACGCCGTCCTGCTGCTGTACCACAACGAAGTCGTCTTCTTCGAGCGACGCGACGGCACGTGGTCGTTCTCGGCGGGCGCCGAGTTCGAGCTTGGCGGAAGGCACGTCTACGTTCCCGCTCTACTGGCGCCGCAGCGTGCCCTACTTCGTCTGCGGTGGTCATCGTTGCAGACACCACCATTGGCCCGGCCGTCGCCGCGTGGCCTTCGTGCATGGCGAATCGGCGTCGCGGCATCGGCGACGCCGGTGATGTTGCTGGTCGTGGTTTTCGCCGCGCTTCCCGTCGTGCTGCTGGGCTCCGCCTTCGTGTTGCTCGGTTGGATGATCGTGCTGTATGCGGCCATCGTCTTCGCCGTCTCGCGCGTGTGGCGCCTTCGAAACGTCACCGGTCTGGGCGGCAAGGAGTGCGCGAGCATCGCTTCCGATGCGCTCCTGTGCGCGCCCTATGCACTCGATCTGGTGCGCAAACAGGGTCTGCGCGTCGCCGACCGCTTCGACCTCGTTTCCACCGCGCACCGGCTGCTGGATGCCAGCGAGCGGGCCCGCCTTGCCGACACTATCCGTGCCAAGCTCCATCGGCAAATGGACATCGAAGACACGGACAGCGAGCGTCACGCTCAGCTGACGACCTATCTCCACCAGATCGAAGGCGCGCTGGCATGACCCTGGTCGACATCATCGTTATCGCGGTCTGCCTGGCGATCGGCTACAAGTTCGTTTCGGCGATGATGAGCAAGTCGGACGAGCCAACGAGCGAAGGTCATCGCCCCGAACCGCCGAATCTGTTTCAGCGCCAGCTGCCCTGGTACGACGTGCTTGGCGTGGCGCGCGATGCGACTCACGAGCAGATCGTCAGTGCCTACCGGGCGCGGATGAGCGAGTACCACCCGGATAAAGTGGCCAACCTCGGTCCGGATATCCGCGCGCTGGCCGAGCAGAAGGCAAAGGAAATCAATGCAGCGTATGCCGAAGCCACGGCCGGTCGCTGAAGGTCACGCCAGACAGGGGAATGAGTTGATGATGTCGAAACCATGGTGCGGGACGATTCTTGCGTTTGGTCTGGCTTTCGCCGGAGGTCACGCTCATGCCGCCGCCGACGTGAGCGACGTGGCCGGCAAGGAGGAAATGTGCAAGCACACGCTCTGCCAGCACGATGTCCGGGTCACATTGAAAACCAAGGATGGTGGCACGTTCGACAAGACATTCGACGTGCTGCCGGGTACCGTGCAACCGTTCGGGCTGGCGATCATCGCGGGCCAGTCGGTGAATCTCGAGGCGGACGTCACTGGCGATACAGTGTCGGACTTTCGGGTCGTCGACACCGTGACGCATCCATCCAGGACATTCACCGCTCATCTGGAGCAGACGGCCAAGGGCACGATGATGCTCTCGCTCAGCAATCCGTTTGATCGGCCGCTGAAATTCAACATGGCCATCATGCCGCTCGACGGTACGAAACTCCTCGCCACCTCCAGTTGTCCGGTGAAGGCGGGTGGTCATTCGTATGAAATGTGGCCAGGTGCGTTGTTTCAGGTGGTGCTCACGAAACCGCGGTTCGTTGGTACGACAGGCAAGGCTTTGAATTGCGATTAAGCTTTACCTGCCGATGAGCTGGCGGCCCGTGGCCACATCCGCGTCTCGCAGGCACGGAGTCCTTCTGCGATGAAGGGTCGGAGTTCGCGTGTTGCTTTGTGGTCCGGGTGGGCGTCGAACCAGACTTTCGCGTTCGACAGTGTTTTGTTTTCGTAGTTTGCGCAGCGCCAGCCATCGTCCTCCGAGGCAAGTGCGATGAAAGAGGTTCTCAGCCTGTCGATGGCGAGGCCCTCGGAGAATGCGATGTCGTCCGTCTCCAGTTCCGCCAAGGACGTTGAAATCTTGGCGAACTGCGCTGTGCGCTCGCCTTGCCATACAAGGGGTGAAACTCCCCAGTCGAGAGTTCGGCGGCCCAGCGTCGCGCAGGTCACGCACACGACAACCAGTGCGACGAACCACCAGAAATGGACCATCCAGGGTCGTCTTACTTCCCGCATGAGTGACGCGGCAAGGTTTCGCATGGTTATGGTCTGTCGCATGCGCGCAAGCCCCTCGCCATGAACGACTGGAGCGGCGTGTAACCTGGATCGCGATCAGGGTGATCTTTCAACCAGGACGCGGCGTGCGATAACGTTCTCCGCTGGTTGTCGGAACAACGCAAATCGCCGTCCTCCGCGGCGAGATGCCCGATGCCGTCGCGTAGTTGCGTCATGGAAAACCGGTGATAGGACGCCAGGTCGTTCTGCGTGAACAGCCAGACGGCCGCTTTTACGTTGCCAAAGTGCTCCCCGCGGTCGTTCTGCCAGGCGATCTGCGTGAGGACGTACCCCACGGTATAGGAGCTCAGGCAAAAGCTCGTCATGCCTCCCGCGAGAACGATGATGAACCAGACCAGGTTTACCTTCCATCGGCGCTCGGACATGCACTTCCCCTGTGGCGTGGCCAAGAGAGCTTGCTGGATGACGGTTCGGCTCGCAAGGGGGCGCTTGCGATGTCGTGCGATCCAACCTAACGTTGCCCAACCCATTGGGGTACATGACCGTGGAGTATTTCATGGACGGGGCACGCAAATGACGGGTGATGCGGCAGTTTTCTATATGTACCTGATGGTCGTTTCGGTATTCGGCCAATTGGCGCTGCTCAGTCTGCAGCTGATTGCGTACGCACGTTCCCGACACAAGAGCCTTCTCTTACTGGCTGCTGGGAGCTTCATTGCATTTATCCAGGCAATCGTTGGATTGCCCTGGGTGCATCTTGGATCGTTGACACGCATCCTTTCGACCATGTCGCAACCTGTCGGCATCGCGGTTTTCTTGACCCTGCAGTTTCTGCTGGGCCTTTCCGGCGTCGTGTGGCTGCTTAACGAGTTCGTTCGGCTGAGCCGACTCGAACGTTCGATAGCGGCGAGCCCCTGACGTGAGCGCGTCGCCCAGTGAGTCTCTGGCAGGCTCTGGGTTCTTCCGCGACGGATTCACGATCCTGCCGCCCCTCCTTACGAGTGAAGCATGTCATGCGCTGATCGCCGCTGTCGAAGCTGCGCCGCTGACGGGTGCCGGCTCACGAAAGCTTTTGTCGCTTGATGCCGTCGCGTCGCTCGGACGACTGTTGGCCAATAGTCCGTCGATTGCAGCGCTGCTTCCGGCCGGTGCGCAAGCAGTCCAGTGCACGTTGTTCTCCAAATCCGATGGGTCCACGTGGTCGGTGACGCCGCATCAGGACCTGAGCATTCCGGTTCACGAACGCCGTGACGTGGCCGGTTGGTCTGGTTGGTCGCGCAAGGAAGGCGCGTGGTTCGTTCAGCCGCCCGTGGCCGTGCTTGAACAGATGGTGGCGGTGCGACTGCAGCTCGACGACAACGCGGCGGATACAGGGCCCCTGGAAGTCGTGCCCGGCACGCACGTGTTGGGGCGACTGTCGAGCGAGGCTCTCCGGGCCGCGGCTGCGGCAGGCAAGGTGCCTTGTGTGGTCGAGCGCGGCGGTGTCGTTGTGTTGCGGCCGTTGCTGATCCATTCGTCGGCAAAGGGGCGCTCGCCGGGGAGCCGCCGGGTGCTCCATTTTCTTTATGGGCCGCCCCTGCCAGAGCACTTGCGAAGGGGTTGATAGTCAACTAAATTGACTATCAACCCCGTTGATGAGGTGCGCCGCCGTGTCCCATGGTCAACCCGCCTGGTATGAAGACATCGTCGTGCCTGCGCTGCTCAGGCATGCCCGCGGTACCTACGCCTCGGCCATGCGCGGCGCGCTCGACGAAGCCGGCTACGACGATATCCCCGAAAACGGCCTCTACGTAATCGGTGGACTGGCGAAGGGCGCCGGCGACGTGCCGCTGGGTCGATTAGTCCAGGAGCTTCGCATCTCCAAGCAGGCCGCCGGGCAGCTCGTCGATACCTTGGTCACTCGCGGGTACCTCACGCGTGAAGGCGATCCCGTCGATCGCCGCAAGCTGGTCATCACGCTGACCGAACGCGGTCGTGACGCTGCAGCCGTGCAAGGCGCCGCACGTGACCGGATCGACGCGGACCTTCACGCCCGTATCGGTGACAGCGGCCTTCGAAGTCTGAAACGAGGCCTCGCTGCCCTGGTGGAGATCGGACGCAAGGATCGCGAGTCCGCCTGACCTGGCATGTCCAACGAGGAGAACGTGGTGACGATGGAAACCGTAGAGATCAAGGCCTTCGTCCCTGCGAAGGATTTCGAGTTGTCGAAACGCTTCTACAGAGACGTCGGATTCACGGTGGCGTGGTCGTCCGACGACCTGGCTTATCTCAGGGCAGGGGAAACCAGCTTTCTTCTGCAGAATTTCTACGTCAAGGAACAAGCCGAGAACGTCATGATGCACATGCTCGTCGTCGACGTGGAAGCCTGGTGGCAACATGTGCTGGCGCACGACATCGCCAAGCGCTACGGCGTGCGCGTCGTGCCGCCGGCGAACCAACCCTGGGGCATGCGCGACTTCGTGCTGATCGACCCTACCGGTGTGCTATGGCGCATAGCTCAGAACATCGAGGTGGCCTGAGCCTCGAGCGGCTTACGGAAGGCGCTCGAACTTCGTCACCGTCGATCCCTTGTAGGACGCCTCGCCGAACGCCCGGTAGCCCAGCCGTTCCGCCACCCGAATCGAGGGAACATTCTCGGGATTGATGATGCAGACGGTACGTCCTGTCTCGCGATGCGCGAAGAACCAGTCGTGCGCGGCCTGCACGGCTTCGGTGGCGTAGCCTTTTCCGTGTGCGGACCGTGCGAGCACCCAGGCCGCTTCCGGAAAGGGATCGAAGTCGTCGCCGAGGTCGCGGTGAAAGGTTGCGAGTCCGACGTCGCCGACGAAGCGACCACCCTCTTTCTCCCGCACGGTGAACAGGCCATGCCCGTAGGCGGACCAGTGACCAATGTTCCGTAGCAGCTTGATCCAGGTGTCCTCGGATGCCGCGGGGCCGCCGATGAAATGCATGACCTCCGGATCGGTTCGCGCTGCATGGCAGTCGTCGAAATCGGAAACGGACGTGGGACTGAGGATCAGGCGTTCGGTAACGATCATGGCGCTTTGGATTCGCTCGGATGAAAGTGGTCTCAGTCTAAGCGTGTTCACGGCCCGGGCGCGAGTGGAGCACCAGTTGCCGAATCGATGAGGATCGGAAAGAATCGGATCTCACCCCGCATGCCGGGGTCGCCTGTCATTCAACAAGGAAGGGGAACGCATATGACACCACGCATGTGGTTTGCACTGGTCCTGCGCTATCTCGGCGCCGCGTCGATCATGAGTGCCATCAGCTATCTGGTGACCGCGTACGACACGCAAAAAGGCCTCAATTCGGGAAGCCTGAACGTATTGGCAGAAATCAATCATGCGGTCGTGGAGACGATCATGGGGCTGGCGCTGCTGTTCTTCGCCGATCGCATCTCGGCCTTCTTCGTCCCCGCCTTACGAGCGGGCACGAAGAATGACGATGTCACCGCTCCCAAGCCGACGGTCGAGTCGTGACGAGGTCCGTTCCGAACGGCGCCAACGATTGACCCGGGCCTAAGGTTGCTTGCTTGCCGTCGCTGGCACAGCGGCTCGATTCGACGCATCGAGCTCGGCCTCGATGGCGGGACCGATCCGGGTTAACAGGTACTCCGACCCGGCTTTCGTCAGGTGTCCCCAGTCGACCGCGGTCAGGTCGGTCGGCAGCGGCCCTACATGGGTGAGGCAGCCCGACGCATTGCAAAGCGCCTTGTAGGCCGAAACATAGGTCACCCCAAGTTTCGGAATGGCCACCGAGAAATAGTCGTCCCAGTCCTTTATCTCCGGTCGCAGCCCGAATGTCGTGTACATAGGCATCTGCGTGCCAAGCGGATGGTTCTTCAGGTAGTTGATCGTCACCTTCGCGAGCGTTCCGTCCCAGTGCGGGAAAGGGCCGACCAGGACGATCCGGCTGGAGGGAGTGGCCTCGTGGATTCGCCGCACCGTGTCCGCGAAAGCGGCAAGCGTGCCCTTCTGATCCACGGTGCCACTCGCCGTGAGCACGGCATTGGATCCCGTGACCATCCAGCTCATGATGATGACATCGGGATGCGAGCGGGTGGCGATGTCGAGCGCGAGCATGTTTTCGTCGTACAGGCTGAGGTTGTCTGCAGCGAGTTTCGTCTTGTCGAAGAACGGCGAAGCGTTTCCTCCCGTCACCTGGGTGATGCCGAATCCTGCCGTGCGGGCCAGGACATCGAGACCGGGATAAAGGGCTGCGGCATAGGAATCGCCCCAGAGCATCACGAGAGGGCGTTGATTGCTGAAACACTGTGCCGGCCGTTGAAAGCCTTCGGGCATCTTCACGATGATGTGGCAGGTATCGACCCGGATGGCCTCGCCGAACTGAAAGTAAGCATAGGGGTTGGTAATAGCGCCAAGCGCCCTCAGGTTTTCAGGTATGCGCTCTGGGAATCCCGCGGCACGCACGGTGTAGATGCCAGCGCCACCCAGCAGTAGTAGCGTGGCGAAAATGCCGGCAGCGAGCCGCTTGTCCGCGCGCACGCGCTTCACCGGCGTCTCGATCAGGGTGTAGCTCAACCAGCCAAGCAGGATGCTTGCCGCCATGATGGCCAACTTCACCGCCGTGATGTGCTGGGTGACGAACGGTGACGTGGACAAGTTCGCTGCGGTAAGTAACGGCCAATGCCAGAGATAGATCGGATAACTGATCAGGCCCACCCAGACCGCCACGCGATGGGACAGGACCCACTTGTTCACCAGTGCCTGTGGCCCGGCGAAGATGACGGCCGCCGCCCCCATGACGGGGAGTAAGGCCCAGTAACCAGGGAACGCCAGGCGTTCGGAAAAATGCAGGATCGAGAAAGCGAGTGCCAGCGCGCCCAACAAGGAGATCGCGTCGGCCTGGCGCTTCTTGCCTACGATCGTTGCGTAGGTGACGGGATGCCGGAAAACGAACCAGGCCAGGGCGCTTCCTACACCGATCTCCCAGAATCGGGAAACGGGCGAATAAAACGCCGCGGTGCGATCGGTGTGCATCAGATAGATGCCGGCAACAAAAGACGCCAGCACGATCACCACGTTGACCTTGAGAAAGCTCATCCGCAGGCGAAAACTGACCAGCGCGAGGATGGGCCAAAGCAGGTAAAACTGTTCCTCGATCGCTAGCGACCAGAGATGCAACAGCGGTTTCGTCGACGAAGCATCATCGAAGTAGCCCGCCTCATTCCACAACACGAAGTTCGAACTGAACGTTGCGCCTGCTGCGACGTGTTTGCCCAGCGCACGGAATTCGTCCGGAAACATCTCGAACCAGCCGTACGCTCCGCAGGCGGCGAGGACCACGATCAGGACCGGGAGGATTCGTTTGGTCCGTCGAACGTAGAAGTCAACAAAGCTGAATGATTGGCGCTCCATGTTCCTGAAAATGATCGAGCTGATCAGGAACCCGGAGATGACGAAGAAAATGTCGACGCCAACGAATCCGCCCGGGAGTCGCCGGTTGAACGCGTGGAAGCAGAGGACGCTAAGCACCGCGACGGCACGCAAGCCATCGATATCCGGTCTGTACCCCAGATGGATGGGCGTCTTGGGGCTGTCTGCGGCGGGGGCGGGTGTCGAGAACGACGCTTCCGTGCTGGGTAAACTCATTGAGCGATAATCCGGGTAATTCGATAATTTGGCAGGCTGCTCGTCCCTGTGGGACATCAGTCTCCCGATTATCTCATGACCCGGCGACTTGCCGTTCGGAGGGTGAGCTTCGCGCATAACCCACGGAACGCACCACAATCAGCACGAACATAAGTGGAATGAAGGCGGCGTAGGCGTACTGGCCTCTCGCCACGCCCGTTCCATATGGAAACCATATCCCTGGAACGCCCAAGGCGTTGAGCTCGGTCGCGAACAGACCTATGCCGACCAGGGTGGCGCAAAGCGCTGCCATGTAAGAAGACGGTCTCGCCGATCGGAGTACGCCGAACGCGACAATCCACAGATAGAGTGCGGCGAACGCGAGGCGCGCGCCTTCGATCACAATGTCGGCCGCCCCCTTGAGGCCGCCGGTCGCGTCCGGCGCGAACCACGGACGGCTGATCCATGCGAAGGCCAGGTAGATCACAGCAAGCGCGCCGATGATGTGGCCCAGCTTTGGGTACTTATCCAGGCGAAACCAGTGCCGCCATGCCATCGTCCACGCTGCCAGGGTGAGGGGCCTGAGTATCACGGTCGTCAGGGTGTCGTAGCAGCGCAGACTCAGGACGTCCGTCCAGTAGAACAGCACCTGATGCGCGCGTAGCAGTGCAAGGAGAAACAAGGCAGCGGCGAGCCAGCCATAGGAGTCACGGGTTCGGCACGCCATCAATCCGAAGACCATGAGCGCGAGAAGAACAAAGGCTATCGGCTCGATCGCATCCACCACGTAGCCTTTGAACGTCTGCAGCCACTGCACTTGATGCAGGAGATCGATGCCGGCGGCATCGCCGATCACCGGCGCGACGTGGATGCCACCGTTGTCCTCGCCGGCATCGAGCGGGTCCATCCACACGCGGAATGCGATGACGTACGTTCTCGTGCTTGTCGGCGACGCAGGCAGGGGAAAGACACTCGGTCGCACGCCGAACACTGTTGGCGTTGCGCCCCTGAAGATGCCCGAACCACCGAGTGATTCCCCGTCGATATACAGTTCGTACGTGGAATCGACCAGGGTGGGTCCCGCCAACGCGAGCGGCGCATCCGTAGCGGCATCGACGCTGACTTTCATCCGGTACCACGCGTATCCCGTATACCCGGCATGGCCGCGTCGGCTCCATCCGGAGACATACCCCGGCAGGCCGACATCGCCGTCGTGTGCGCCCGGAGCAGGGGTGAGATCGACGGCTTCCCACGAGCGATCATCGAAGTCCGGCGACGACCAGTGAGGATCATCGCCGATCTGAAATCGCCATGGCCCGTTCAAGGGCGCGGTCGAATGGCCAAGGGCGATGTGCACCATCCGGGCAGGCTCCGCCGAGGCCATTCGGCCTCCGGCCGCGAGAGCCATAAGCATGCAAACGGAAGCCAGAAGCCCTGAACGTTGCATGGCGTCATTCCCCGTGGGTCTGCCCCGGAGTCTAAGCGACGAGCCGCGGGGCCAGCCATATGTCGCCTCCCGACATGATGGCTGCATTTACAACGTTGCCGAATCGACGGCATGATCTGCCCGGGCTAGGAGAAGGCTAGGGTTGGCTGATGAGTGACGATGATGATTCGGTCGAACCTTGCAGGGCGTCGGATGCCTCAATCGGCACTCCCCTGAAGGCCCGCCTGATCGCCGACATTCCCATGCAGCGCGTCGATATGAGGGCGGGTGATGGCAGCAGCCGCCCCGCCGTGGGTGACATCGTCGAGCTTGACCATGGGTTCACCGGGCCAAACGGCGAGTCGATGGGCATCGTTGTCTGTTTCAACGACGACAGAAGTGTTCGCTGGGTCGCAGACATCATGGACTCGGAGATCGAGTTGATACCGCAATGACACCGACCGATATCTTGCGACGCGCGGTGGCTTATCTGGCTGGCACCGCATGCCTGTGGCGCGTACTCGACGCCTGCCTTGATGCCTTCAGGGCGAATGGCGCACCGCTCGCGACCGCATTCCTCTGCGCCGTGCTGGGTCCTCTCGGCGTCGGCCTGTTATGCATGCATCGACTGGCGCGCCGCATTGCCGCTTCGCTGTGCCTGCTTGTCGCGATCATGCTTCCCGTCGGGGCGATCAATCCCTTTAGCGCCATGGAGCTGGAGCCTGCCGCACCGAGCCTGGCCAGCATCCTGCTGTGGCTGGTGCCCGCTGTCGTCGGTCTGATCATCATGGCCTGGGCTCTGGATCCGCCCCGTCAGCTTCAGAAATGAGCAACAGGCCGGAAACTTTCTTGCTATTCGGCTCGGGACACAATGGGGGCGGCATCCGATGAGGTCACGATTCTGGACGGCTCTACTGTCCATGTTTGTCTGCGGGAGCACCTGCGCTTCGGTCGTGCAAGACCGCGTGTATTTCCTGAAGCTTCCGAGCAACGAAGCAAAGCGACTGGGATTGATCGACAAGATAGCCGTCAAGGGTCGATCGGGCGCCAGGCAGGTGTGGCATGGACGGCAACTTGGGTTGCCGTGATGGCACTTAAGGAATTCGTTGCAGCCTACTGGCGGTTTGTCGTGGGCAATCGCAAGCGCACGGGTTACGTAGTGATCGGGGTGCCTCTGGCGCTCCTGGTGCTCTGGCTGGTTGACGTGCATCCCGTCCTATTTGACCCGGTACCCGCTGAGGGTATCGTCACGGCCACGCAGTGCGCAGGGAAGACACCGACGTTCGACTACCGGTTCGAAGTAAGTGGCAATGCGTATGTCGGCCGGGGACACGCAAAAATACTTCCGGACAGTTGCAGTGACACGTGGAGCGGAGCCCCGGTCGAGGTGACCTATCTTCGAGATTACCCATCGGTGAGCATAGGAGGGAGCATGCGCGCATGGTGGGGAAATCTGGGGTGGTTGACCCTATTCGGTTGTGCGGTCGTGGCGCCCTTCGTCTTGCTGCTGATGTTCCTGCGAGAACGAGTCGATGGATGAACATGTGACGCATACGCGCTTTCGGTCCGGCGTTACGCCACTAGTTCCTTAGGTGTCCGACTCGGTAGGTGTCAACACGCGATCCCGTGTCGTCCGATGGCAATTCCCCGAACCGGCTAAAATGCCGCCATGCAACCCACTCCCCCCTCAGCCTTCCGCCTCACCGTCGCCCCCATGATGGATTGGACGGACCGCCACTGCCGCTACTTCCACCGCCTGCTCTCCCCCCATGCCCGGCTCTACACCGAGATGGTGACCAGCGCGGCCCTCGTGCGCGGCAACCAGATCCGCCTCCTCGAGCACAGCCACGAGGAGCATCCCGTGGCCCTGCAGCTGGGTGGCAGCGATCCGGTAGAGCTGGCCAAGGCGGCCGTGATGGGCGCCGAGGCCGGGTATGACGAGATCAACCTCAACGTGGGCTGCCCGTCGGACCGCGTGCAGTCAGGCAAATTTGGCGCCTGCCTCATGCGCGAACCGGGCCTGGTGGGCGAGTGCGTCCGGGCCATGGCCGATGTGGTCGACGTGCCTGTCACGGTGAAGTGCCGCATCGGCGTGGACGACCAGGACGAATACGCCGACCTCCAGCGTTTCACCACCACCATGATCGAAGCCGGGGTGGGCGTCCTCGTCGTGCACGCTCGCAAGGCATGGCTGGAAGGTCTCAGCCCGAAAGAGAATCGCGAGATTCCCCCGCTGGACTATGAGCGCGTCTACCGCCTCAAGCGCGAATTCCCCGAGCTCACGGTCGTCATCAATGGCGGCATCACCACCGTCGAGGCGGTCCGCGAGCATCTGGGCCAGGTGGACGGTGTGATGATCGGCCGCGCGGCCTACCACGACCCCTTCGTATTGGCGAAGCTGGAAGCTGACCTCTATGGCACGCCGCTGCCGGATCGCGGGGCGGTGCTGGAGCGCATGCGTATCTATATCGAGGCCGAACTGGCGCGGGGTGGCCAGCTCAAGCACATCACCCGGCACATCCTGGGGCTGTACCAGGGTGAGCCGGGAGCGCGCGGCTTCCGCCGTCACCTGAGCGAAGGCGCCCACCTTCCGGGTGCCGATTGGAGCCTGATCGAGGCCGCTATGGCGCCACTTCGCCAGGCAGCCTGATTTCGTTCAGCTTCGGGCTGGTCGGGCGTGGGCATGATCGGCCGACCAGTCTTTCTGCGCCAGACATGAAAATCACGTTTCGTCCGCTATTTTTCGCCGCACTTTGCCTTGCGTCGCCCCTTGCCGTGCAGGCCGACCAGTCTCTGACGCTGGAGCAGGCGGTAAGCAAGGTGCAAAAAGACACCGGGGGCAAGGTGTTGTCAGCGGATACGCGGCTCGTCGAGCGCGGCCGCTTTACCGAATACCGGGTCAAAGTGCTCACGCTGGACGGTCACGTCCGCGTGGTACCGATCCGAACCGAAACTGCCAAGCCCCTGGACGCGAGCGCCGGGGATAACAAGGAGAAACATTGATGCGAATCCTGCTTGTAGAGGATGAGGCCCCGCTGCGCGAGACCCTCGCCGCGCGCCTGAAGCGCGACGGCTTCGCCGTGGACGCCGCCCAGGACGGCGAAGAAGGCCTGTATCTCGGTCGTGAGGTGCCGTTCGACCTGGCCATCATCGACCTGGGTCTGCCCAAGCTGTCGGGCATGGATCTGGTCAAGGCCCTGCGCGAGCACGGTCAGCGCTACCCGATCCTGATCCTCACCGCCCGGGGTAGCTGGCAGGACAAGGTCGAAGGCCTCAAGCACGGCGCCGACGACTACCTGGTCAAGCCGTTCCACGTCGAAGAACTGTTGGCCCGCATCAACGCCCTGGTCCGTCGCGCAAGCGGCTGGTCCAAGCCGGTGCTGGCCTGCGGCCCGATCAAGCTGGACACGACGGCGCAGACGGTGACGGTCGAAGGCCGCCAGGTCGACCTCACCAGCTACGAATACAAGGTGCTGGAATACCTGATGCTGCATGCAGGCGAGCTGGTCTCCAAGGCCGACCTCACCGAGCACATCTACCAGCAGGACTTCGATCGCGACTCCAACGTGCTGGAGGTCTTCATTGGCCGCCTGCGCCGCAAGCTGGACCCGGAAAGCGCGCTCAAGCCCATCGAGACCGTGCGTGGCCGCGGCTATCGTTTCGCCATCCCGCGTAACGAAGCGGACGAAGATTGATCCATCCGGGGGCGGCGCGATCGAGACGTCGCGCCGCCCCGAGGTAAGCTCGAAGCATGGACAACGCTTCATCCACCAAACGTCGGCCTCTTTCGCTGGCCGCGCGCGCGGCGCTGGCGACTGGTTTCGCGCTCGCTGCCTTCCTGGGCCTGACCGGTCTGGCGCAGAACAAGGCGAACTACGCCTCTGAGCTGTCGGCCATGCACGACCGGCTGCACAACTACGCCATCGCCTATATCACCGGCACGGACACGACCCGTGCCGGCAAGGTCACCACGCCGGATAGCCAGCCCAATCCCGATTTTTCGCGTCCGGGCTCGGGTCTGTACGCCATCATCGTGGGCAACGATGGGTTTCGTTGGGAGTCGTCGTCGGCCCTGGGTCGCGACTTCGATTTCGTGCGCATGTTGTCGCCCGGCGAGACCGCGTTCGAACCGGTCGAGACGCGTAGCGGCAAGCTCTATGTCTTCAGCTACGGTGTATCGCTGGATACCACCGACAAGCGCAGCGTGCCGCTGACCTTCGCCGTGGCGCAGACCGAAGATCAGTTCGAGCGGCAGGTGGCCACCTACCGGCGTACGCAGTTCCTGTGGCTGGCCATGCTCGGCATGATGCTCATGCTGCTGCAGCTGTTCCTGTTGCGCTGGAGCCTGCTGCCGCTGCGTCGTGTGTCGAGTGACCTGGCACACATCGAACGTGGTACCCGGGACCACCTCGATGGACCGTACCCGGTCGAGCTCACCGTACTGACGCGTCGCCTCAACGCCTTCATCGACAGCGAGCGCGAACAGCGGTCTCGCTATCGGGACACGCTTGCGGATCTCGCGCATAGCCTGAAGACACCGCTTGCCGTGGTGCGCTCGCAACTGGAAACCGATGGCGACGCGCGCAGCCTGCGCGGCGACATCCTCGATCAGGTGCGAAAAATGGACGAAATCGTCGCATACCAGCTGTCGCGTGCGGCCACGTCAGGTCGTCGCACGATCGCTGCGGAAGAGCCCATCGCGGGTCACGCCGAGGATCTGGTGCAAAGCCTGGAGAAGGTCTACGCCGCCAAGAACGTCCTGTGCGAATTCGAGATCGACGATGGCGCCGCTTTTCCGGGCGAGCAGGGCGACTTGCTCGAGCTGATGGGCAACCTGGTCGAGAACGCCTTTAAATGGGCGTCGCATCGTGTCCTGCTTACCGCGCGCAGTAGCGGCAAGGGGAAGGGTCGTAGCGGTCTCGAGCTGATCGTCGAAGATGACGGCCCCGGCATCGCGGACGACAAGATCGAGAAAATCCTGCAGCGCGGCGTGCGTGGCGATGAGCGCGTCCAGGGCCACGGTATCGGACTGTCGATCGTGCAGGACATCGTCAAGGCATACCAGGGCGAGCTGCATGTCGACCGCTCCGAAGAACTCGGCGGCGCCCGTTTCAGTGTTCGTCTTCCGCCGGGTTGACCACGGCCGATCCCGTTGCGGCGGGTCAACTGGCCGGTGACGGTCCGTAAAAAGCGGCTAACAGGCGCGCTACGTCAGGTGCGGCTTCGCGAAGGACAGCCGGCTGCGAGAAATGCAGCTCGCTGGTGACCGCGAAATACTCTTCCGGCGCTTCGGCTGCGTAAGGATCGATCGCTGTCTTGCGGCCACGGCCGACCTGCTTCGAGAGGGTGTCGAAGCCACGTTGCATCGTCTGGATCCACTCACGGCGATTGATCGACGACGGCAGCGGCGGCACGCCGTTCGCGGGTCCGGCAAGCATGTCGAGTTTGTGCGCCATCTCGTGGATGACCACGTTGAAGCCATCCCAGGGCGCGTCGATGTCCAGCGCCACGTCGGCAAGCGACAACACCATGGGCCCGCGTTCCCAGGCCTCGCCGATCAGGGTGTCGTCACGGTCGGTGACCACGCCGGTGGGCGCGTCGTAGTGATTGCGGCGCACGTTGAACTCGCCGGGATAGACGAGCACGTTGGTCCAGCCTTTGAACGCTTTCGGGCCCTGTGGCAGGGCGGGAAGGCTTGCCTGCATGGCGATGACCAGGCGCCAGAAGTCGTCCAGCGCCGCGTCGCCCAGGGCGTGGAAGCGCTTGGTATGCAGGAAGCCGGCGGCGAGCTGGCGTAGATAGTGTGTGCGGGGTTCGTCGAGTGCGCGGACGAGGGGGAGTCGGGAGACCGCCTGCCGCCAGAGCGTGTCGTCAATCGGGGGTACCGGCGCGCGAAACCGCGCTAGTAACGACTGGACAAAGCTCATTAGTGACTACCAGACGGACTCAGAGCATCGAGCCAGGGAGCATCGACTGCCAGCTGGGCGAGGGCGAGCGCATCGGCGCAGCGCCATCGTGCGGGCCTTCGTCGGGGTCGACAGGGGACGGCACGGGCGCGGGATTATTGCTGCGCTGGGGCGCGTTGCCCGAGCGATTGGACATGGCATCGGCCGAACTGGAGTCGCGACTGCCCGACGACGAACGCGCGCTGTTGCTCTCGAACGACGACGACACCCCACCGCCCAGCGAGAGCAGGCTACCGGTCAGGTCGATGTCGGAAGCGGCGGCGGTGCCGGTGGCACCGACGAGGCACAGACATCCGAAGATGTAGGGTCTGGCGTTCATCGGTAAACCCTGAAAAACCTCCGGACATGCCGGGGGACGACCGATCCTCTCAGAAATTTCACAGAGCTGCCAGTGCTGGAGGTCCATCAAACGGACTTTCCCGGCCAATACGGGCGAAATTCTTGCTACTGCCCTAGAATCGCCGAATGTCCTGGTTTTCCCCACCCCCGACAGCGGCCGCCTGACGGCCCGACGGCTACCCATGCTCGCACGCGATCTTCTCGAAGCCCTTGCTGGAGGCGATGCCGTGTCCGGCGCCACTCTTGCCAGGACGGCCGGCGTCACGCGCGCGGCGGTCTGGAAACAGATCGAGGCGCTGCGCCTGAAAGGTGTCCCCGTGGAGGCCAAGGTCGGCGGCGGTTACCGTTTGCCATGGCCGACCGAACTGCTCGACGCGCCGCGTATTCGCGGCGGCCTTTCGCCCGCGGCGTTGGCCGGTGTCGGCATGATCGAAGTGCACTGGGATATCGACTCGACATCGAGCGAGCTGGCGCGCCGCATTCCCGTGCTGGACGACCTCGCGTTCGTCATGGCCGAGACGCAGTCGGCAGGCCGTGGCCGGCGAGGGCGCACGTGGCTCTCGCCGCCGGGAATGAACCTTTATCTGTCCGTCCTGAAGCGCTTCGATGCGGGCTTTGCGTCGCTGTCGGGCCTCTCGCTTGCCGTGGGCGTCATGCTCATCCGCGCGCTGGACGAGCTGGGCATCCGGACCGCCGGGCTCAAATGGCCCAACGACGTCCTGGCCGGTAACGCCAAGCTGGCCGGCATCCTCGTGGAGTTGTCCGGTGAATACTCGGGCCCGTGTGCGGCGATCATCGGTGTGGGCCTCAACATCCGTCTGCCGGATTCCCTCCACGAGCGCGCGGACCAGCCCATCACCGACCTGGCCTCGCTGAGCGGCGGTCAGCCGCCGGGGCGCAATCGCGTGGCAGCGGCCGTGGTCGCCTCGCTGAGCGAGGGCCTCCGCAGTTTCGAGCGCCACGGCTTCGCGGCATTTGCCACGGAATACGGTGCGAACGATCTTCTGCAGGGACAGCCGTTACGCGTGATTGATCCGCGCGGCGAGTACAACGCCACGGGCGAGGGTGTCGATGAGCGCGGTGCCTTGCGCGTGCGGCGCGCCACCGGCGAGCTGGTGACCGTCGATAGCGCGGAAATCTCGGTCCGACGGAGTGCCGCATGATCCTGCTCCTGGACCTTGGCAACACCCGTCTCAAATTCGCCATGCTCGACGGCGATAGCTTCATCCATCGCGGTGCCTTCGGCTGGGACGCGGACATCGCCCACGAACTGGCAACGCTGTGGGCCGCATGGCCCCGACCGACGCGCATTGTCGGCGCGTCCGTTGTCGACACCGCGCGGGAGACGGCGGTTGCCGTGGCCGCCGGCAACGCGTTCGGCCTTGAACCTGTGTGGGTCCGGACACCCGCGCAGGCCTGCGGCGTGACCAATGCCTATGCCGAGCCGCACCGTCTTGGTGTCGATCGTTTCCTCGCCATGGTCGACGCGCACGCCGCCGGGCGCGCTCCGTGCGTGCTGGCCAGTGTCGGTACGGCGTTGACGCTGGATGCGCTGGACGCGGAGGGTCGACATCTCGGCGGCTGGATCGCGCCCGGCCCGTTGCTCATGCAGCAGTCCGTGCTCGGCGCGACCGTGCAGGTGCGGCCAGGCCAGCCGGGTGCCGTTCGCGACCTGGCGGACAACACGGCCGACGGTCTGGCGTCAGGATGCTGGCAAGCCTGCGCGGCCCTGGTCGACCGCTTTGCCGACCGCTCGGCTGCGCTGCTCGGTGGTGCGCCCACCGTCACCCTGGGCGGCGGTGACGCCACCGTGCTGGCGCCCCTGCTCCAGCGTGAGGTGATGCTCGTGCCCGATACGGTCCTGCGCGGGTTGGCCGTCTGGGCCAAAGCGCACACTCAAGCGGATCATTTCGCCTAGAATCGCGACGCCACCGGTTCTTACAGGGGAACGCGCGCTGGCCTCACCGGAAACCCAAGGCCGCCATGCTTCTGCGTCTGATGTTCGTTCTGCTGATCGCCCTCAACATCGCGGTAGCCGCCTGGCTGCTGCTTGGCGAATCGGGCACGCATGCGGTGGATCCGGCCGACAAGGGTGTGCCCACGCTCAAGCTGCTTGCTGAACTTCCTGCACCCGCCTCGACTGTGACGGTCGCGCCACCCGCGCAGGCGTCGACGGCGGCTCCCGTCGTGGCCGCCGCGCCCGCTGTCGCCCCGGCTGCCTCGGCGGCAAAGCCGGCGACGCGCGAACCGGGAAAGAAGGAACCCGCAGAGGCCACGGCAAGTCCCGACCTCCTCGCCGCGGCGTCCACCGCAAGCGCCGCGACCAGCGCCAAGCGCAGCTACCGTTGCCTCGCCATCGGCCCCTTCACCAATCAGGTGGACCTGCGCAGCACGCGTACCGCGATCGCACCGCGCACGGTACGCAGCCGTCAGCGTCAGGAGCAGACCAGCGAGTCCCATGGCTGGCGTGTCTTCCTTCCGGCGCAGGCCACGCGGGATCTGGCGCTGGCGCAAGCGCGCCGGCTCGAGGCCAAGGGCATCAAGGATTATTTCGTGGTCACCGCCACCGGCGAGCTGCAGAACTCCGTGGCCCTCGGTCTGTTCCACGACCCTGCGAATGCAAAGAAGCGCCGCGACGAAGTCATCGCCGCAGGCTTCCCGGCGCGCATGAGCGAACGGACCGAAGTCACGCCCGTCTGGTGGCTGGACGTGGTCGTGCCCGATGACGCCAATGCCGATATTCGCCGGGGCATCCGCAGCCCCGGCGCGACCGCCAAACCGACCGGCTGCTTCTGATAAACTCCCCGCCTTCGCCGGCATAGCTCAGTTGGTAGAGCAACCGCCTTGTAAGCGGTAGGTCCCCAGTTCGAATCCGGGTGTCGGCACCAGATTCTTTTCAGACGGGTTGGAGATACACCACCCGCTGGTGCGGATCGTAAGAGTGAACCTCGGTCTCTACGATCTTCCAGTCAGGCCAGCGTTCGGCCACATATTCGAGCGTCATCGACGTGTCGCCGTAGGTGATATCACCGTCAATCGGCGCGCGTTTATGCGGGACGAAGGCGAACCCCTCTTCGCGGTGCTTCTGCTGCAACGCCTCGGCCTGGTCGGAGAACTTCGGATCATGTGGCCAGTACGTTTCCGGCCGGATGGTGATGACCAGCACGCCGTACGGGTCGATGTAATTCCGGAGGGTCGACATCACGGCGTCGGCCGTACGCTGCGACAGGTGGGTGAACACCGAAAACGCGTAGATGAGATGGAAGCGCGCCTCGAAGGGCAGCGAGGTCGGCACGTAATCGCTGACCGCCAGGTTCGCGCGCAGGTTGGCCTCCTGGCATAGCGCGATCGATTTGTCCCAAGGATCGCAACCGAACAGGTTTTCCGGCTTCGAGTGTGCGTACATAAGCCGGATCAGGCGTCCCCAGCCGCAACCGTAATCGAGCACCGACGCTTCGGAGATCGGAGTGAAGACGTGCTTTTTGTATCGACCGATGACGGCGTTGATAAATGCCGTGCTTTGGGTGAGCAGGGCCTCCCCCGAGGTGCCGGTCCAGTTCCGTTGCACCTCCTCGGCCGCCATGCGGGGAAGCGCGGCAGCGGCGTGCTTGTGCCTGGGTGGAACGCCGAGGAGCAGCTTGCCAACGCTCTCGGTATTGAGGTGTCGGAGGCTCTCGTACCCGTGGTCGAGACCGTGGGCGAAGGCGCTGTCGACATAGGACTGGAGGGCATCCTCGACGGCAAAAGTCCCGATTTCAGTGATATTGGCAGACACGGTTGTCCTTAACGTTTCTTGGAACCCGGAGCATCGGTCGGATGGTTGGCCGGGTCAATGGCATTCAGATGTCACCGCTGTGACAGAGTTGCCTGCCGATCGTCGCCAGGCCATAGACTAGGCACGGTCGGCCACCGAGATACCACCGAGAAGGGACAAATATGAAGCTCGTCCGATGGATCATCGCGATCGTCATCGTCCTCATCGTGGCGCCGTTCGTTTTCCTCTACCTGATGCAGGACCGCCTGCTTTATCCGGGGGCTGAAGCCACCGAGACCTTCGGCGATCTCACGGTCGCGCGTCCTGACCTGATGCTTCGCGGCTGGGTGCTGCATCCGGAAGCGAGCGACGCGCTGGTCGTCTTCGGTGGCAACGGCATGAGCCTGTCGCGCTTTGCATCGCGCCTGGGCCAGTGCTCCGGTCGCGCGATTTATCTCTTGCCCTACCGCGGCTACGAGGGGCAGGCGGGTACCCCGCGGGAGCGCGACCTGGTCGGCGACGGTATCGCCCTCGTCGACGAGGCAGCAAAGAAGCATGCCCACGTCGCCATTGTCGGCATCAGTCTAGGCAGCGGTATCGCGACACAGGTTGCCGCCGAGAAGCATCCGCAACGACTCGTGCTCGTCACGCCCTACGACAGCATAACCAACGTGGGCAGCGAGACCTTCGGCATACCGCTGGGCTGGTTGCTGCGCGATCACTATGAGAGCGGCCCGGCAGCTGCTCGCCTTGGCGCTGTGCCCGTGTACGTGCTGCAGGCCGCCAACGACCAGGTGATCGGCTCAGCGCGCACCGAGGCACTTGTCCGGTTGCTGCCGCGGCCGCCGGTCCGCTGGGATCGCATCGCTGCCGGTCACAACAGCATTCTTCGCACGGACGAGTTCTGCCAGGCGCTTCGGTTCTGAGTAACCGCGATCGAACGCGTCAACGAAGGTAGCGACGGTCGAACCAGAACGGTTCGGCTTCGACCTCGCTCAGTTGTGTCGCTGCGTCCGGATGCGCCGGATTGATCAGGTAGTTGGTCGAGTGCGCGAGGATGGTCGACGGTAAACGCAGGAGGAGCGTCTCGGCGCGCGCGATCCATGCATCGCCGATGGCCTGGCTCGTGGGTTCGTTGGCCTGCCAGCCCGTGGGAAGCCCGGGCGTCGGCGCAATAGTCACGGCGTCGACCACATCGATGGCGATCAACTTCAGTGTCAGCGGTATGGCCGTGACCCCGAGGCGCATATGTGCCATCGCCTCGACCATCGCCAGCGCGGGGTGCTCGGACGCATAGAGGACGGGTTTGCCGCGCGTGTGCCAGCGACCGTCCGCATGGTAGCCGCCCACCCCGCTCAGGCCGGGGTAGGACGAAATACGCCAGAGCCGCATCAGAACATGCCGTGGGCGGTGCGCAGGATGCGCGATTCGATCAGGCGGGCGCCGTTGTCGGTCGCGGCGAGCGTCATCGGCGTAACGGGCTCCTCGCCCTCGAGGTAGTCGGCTGGTGTCGTGAACCAGGTCAGCGCCATGTCCTCGTCACCGAAGAGCTCGACCGCCTCGGCGAAGACGCGCGCCACGCGTACCACCCGCTCCGACTCGACCTCGCTGAAGCGGCCTTCGGTGAGACGCCGCCGGACGGTGCTTTCGGGGGCGACCAGATTGCCCGGGAAACGCAGCTTCTCGGCGACGTGCTTATAGGCGTGGACGGTGATGCCTTTGTTGACCAGACGAACGGCATCGGCATCCGATTCGAGCTTGAGGTCGAGCAGACGGCCCATTCGGGTGAACACGGTTTCTCGGATGACATAGGGCATGGGGTCGGCATCGGCGATATAGGCGATCATGGCGCTCTCCATTTGAGCGATATTCTACGCCAAATGGTGGCTTGCCGTGATATCGGCCATTCGCCCGTTAAGGCGCCAGTGCAGCCAGCTTTTCGCGTAGGAAATCCCTCAGGTGCTGCACGGCGGGCGTGAGCTGGGCGCGGTGCGCGCTGACCATGTTCACGGGCGCCCGCTGGCCCAGGCCCGGCAACAGCTCGATCAGCCGGCCGGCGGCGATGTCGGCCACCACGTCCAGCCGCGATTTGTAGATCACCCCGTGGCCGGCCAGGCCCCAGCGGCGGACCACATCGGCATCGTCGCTGATGCGGTTGCCGCTGACGCTTACCGTGTGTGGGCCGCGGGGCAGGTCGAAGGTCCAGCGGTCGTGGATCTGCTCACCCCACAGAAAGCACAGGCAATTGTGGCTGTGCAGATCGTCCGGATGTGCCGGCGAGCCATGCCGCACGAGGTATTCCGGTGAGGCGCACAGCACACGCCGGTTATCCGGCGCGAGGGGCTGGGCGACGAGGCCGGAATCATCCAGTGCGCCGTAGCGGATTGCCGCATCGATGGGATGGCGGAGCAGGTCGGCGGCACGGTCACTGATCCACAGCTGGAGGGAGATGCCCGGATGCCGTGTCTGGAATTCGTCCAGCCAGGGCACGAGCACGTTGCGCCCCAGATCGGAAGGCAGGGACAGGCGAAGCGGTCCGGCAATCTCGCCCCGTCCTTCGGCCAGGGCCTGGCTACCGCCCATCAGGGAAGCCAGCATGGCGCGGGCGTGGGGCAGGTAACGCTCGCCGTCGTCCGAGAGCCGCATGCTACGGGTGGACCGGACGAACAGGCGGGCGCCGAGCTCACGCTCGAGCCGCTGGACGGCGTTGCTGGCCATGGCTGGCGTGGTGTCGATCAGCCGGGCGGCGGCGGAGAAGCTGCCGGCGTCAGCCGTCTGCACGAAGACTTGCAGGTCATCCAGTCGGATCATTCTCAGCGTACCGGTGAAAATACCGGCCTATCCTGCCCCAATTCACCGCCTGACGCGGTGCAACGTGGGTGTTTTGAAGGCCGGTGTAAACTTGCGGAATGAGCCCAACTACACGTTCCGTCGCCCTGATCGGCGTCCCCACCGATATCGGCGCAGGCCACCGCGGCAGTTCCATGGGTCCTGAAGCATTGCGCGTGGCGCGCCTGGGCGAGCGCCTGGCCCGGCGCGGACTGCATGTGGTCGACCGTGGCAATGTCTCCGGCCCGCTCAACCCATGGCTGCCGCCGATCGATGGCTATCGTCACCTGGGCGAAGCCGTGGCGTGGAATACCGCCGTGCACGAAGCGGTCCACGCCGAACTGATTGCCGGGAACCTGCCGATCATGCTGGGCGGCGATCATTGCCTGGCCATTGGCTCGATCTCCGCGGTCTCGCGCTACTGCCGCGATGCGGGCAAGAACCTGCGCGTACTGTGGCTGGACGCCCACGCGGACTTCAATACCAGCCAGATCACGCCGTCGGGCAATATCCACGGCATGCCCGTGGCCTGCCTCTGCGGCTACGGCCCGGACGAGCTCACTCACATCGGCGGCACCGTGCCGGCGACGACACCGGATGTTTTCCGCCAGATCGGCATCCGCTCGGTGGACGAGGGTGAGAAGCGCTTCGTCCACGAGGTCGGCATCGACATCTACGACATGCGTTATATCGACGAGATCGGTTTGAAGGCAGCGATGGAAGAAGCGCTGGCTGGCGTCGATCAGGACACCCACCTGCACGTGAGCTTCGACGTCGACTTCCTCGACCCGAGCATCGCCCCGGGCGTCGGCACCACCGTTCGTGGCGGTCCCGGCTATCGCGAAGCCCAGCTGTGCATGGAGATGATCGCCGATACCGGGCGAGTGGGCTCGCTGGATATCGTCGAGCTGAATCCGGCGTTCGACAAGCGGAACCAGACGGCGAAACTGGCGGTGGATCTCGTCGAGTCATTGTTCGGGAAGTCGACCCTGATGCGGTGAGGTGTTGAGGCGGGCTAAACTCAAAGGGTTATCGTCGCTAGCCCTCAAGGTCCCCATGCATACCCGCGTCCTCACCGGCATCACTACCACTGGCACGCCGCATCTCGGCAACTACGTCGGTGCCGTTCGTCCTGCCGTCCTTGCCAGCAAGGACCCGAACGTCGACGCGTTCTATTTCATGGCCGACTACCACGCCCTGATCAAGAGCGACGACCCCGACCGCATCGAGGCCTCGCGCTTCAAGATTGCTGCGACCTGGATCGCCGCCGGCCTGGACCCGAACGCCTCCACGTTCTACCGGCAGTCGGATATTCCCGAAGTGCCGGAGCTGATGTGGCTGCTGACGTGCGTGACCGCCAAGGGCCTGCTCAATCGCGCCCACGCCTACAAGGCAGCGGTGGATCGCAATGTCGAGGCCAATGAAGATGCGGACGCCGGCATCACCGCGGGCCTGTACATGTATCCGGTGCTGATGGCCGCCGACATCCTCGCGTTCAACGCGAACAAGGTGCCGGTGGGACGCGATCAGATCCAGCACATTGAAATGGCGCGCGACATCGCGCAACGCTTCAACCATACCTTCGGGCGCGAATTCTTCGTCATGCCCGAGGCGCAGATCGAAGAGCAGGTCGCCACCTTGCCCGGCCTCGATGGCCGGAAGATGTCCAAGAGCTACGACAACACCGTGCCGCTTTTCGAGGGTGGTTCGAAGGGCCTGCGCGACGCCATCATGAAGATCGTGACCGATTCGCGTGCGCCGGGCGAGCCGAAGGACACCGACGACTCCGCGCTGTTCACCATCTTCAAGGCCTTCGCCACGCCGGCCGAAACCTCGGCCTTTGCCGACGCGCTGCACCGTGGCATTGGCTGGGGCGAAGCGAAGCAGGTGCTGTTCGAGCGTGTCGAGGCCGATGTCGCGCCGATGCGCGAGCGCTACGAGGCACTGATGTCCCGGCCGGACGACATGGAAGACATCCTGCTTGCCGGCGCGGCCAAGGCGCGTGCGATTGCCGGCCCCCTGGTCGAGACGCTACGCGACGCCGTAGGCCTGCGCAGCGCGCGCCGTCGCAGCGCTCCGAGCGTCGAGCCTGTCGCCACGAAGGCGGCGACCAAGGTCAAGCCACCGCGTTTCGCCAGCTTCCGCGACGACGACGGCAGTTTCCGCTTCCGCCTGTTTGGCACCGATGGCGAAGAGCTGCTGCTGTCGACGTCCTTTGCCGATCCCAAGGCGGCAGGCGTGCTGCGCCAGACGTTGTCGACGGTGGGTGGGACGAAGGCGGTGATCGAATCGCAAGGCGACCATGTGGCCTTGCTGGTCAACGGTGAGGTGATCGCCAATGGCGCGTCGTATCCGGACGAAGTCGCGCGTGCCGCGGCGGTCCTTCGACTGCGGACTGCCCTGGACGCCCTCGCCGCGGCACAGGACTGACCATGCGCTATCTGGCCCTCATGCTGCTGGCGCCCTGGCTGATCGTGTTGGGTTGGGCTTACTGGGCTTACCCGAAAGCCTTGCTGAAGAATGTCACGCGTCGATCGTTCGACGTGCTGGCCCTGGTCGCGGCAGTCGCCACGGCGGTGCAGGCGGCGATGACGTCCTTCGATGCCGTGGTCATACCGGCTGCCGACAAGTTCGGTCCGAAGAGCGGTGCCATCTGGCAGCAGGTCGTCCCTGCGTTGTGGGGCTACGGCGCGTTCGTTGCCGTGCTGGTCGTCGCGCTGATCATCCGGCAGATCGTCTGGAAGCCTCGCGCTCCGTAAAGCGCGCGGTTTCAGCCGCGCAGGCGCTTGGTCAGGCCCTTGAGGAAATTACGCAGGAACTGGTCGCCGCAGAGGCGGAAGTTGCTGTGCTTGGGCTGGCGGAAGAGGGCGTTGATCTCGCCACGGGTCACCTTGAAGCTGGCGGCGGCCATGAGCTCGAGGATGTCGTCTTCCTTCAGCTCGAAGGCGACGCGTAGCTTCTTCAGCACTACGTTGTTGTTGATGCGTGCTTCGACGGGGCGTGACGGCTGGCTTTCGTCGCGGCCGCGACGCTGCAGGATCAGGCCGTCGAGAAAATGGGCCATGGCCAGGTCGGGCATCTCGACGAAGCCGGGTTCGTCTTCCTTGAGCAACCAGGGGTCGACGGATTCACGGCTGGCTTCGAAGCCGGTGAGCTTGAGGATCTCGACCACATGGACCTCACCGAGGTCGAGCATGTAGCGGATGCTGCGTAGGGTGTCGTTGTTGAGCATGCGCATAGGGTAGCACTGAGGCGGGTCCTATCGCCGCTGAAGCGGCTCCCACAGAGGGTCCGCGCCGTTGGGAGGGTGACGCCCGCCGACAGAAGGACGCCGCTGAAGCGGTAGCCTGGTGGAAGAGAATCCTCTCCCATCAGGCTGATCCGGGTCCGTTCGGGCTCAGAACGTCTTTTCGATGCCCAGCAGGATCGACTGGTTGGCGTGGGTCGCGGCATCGAACAGGGCCTGGTACTCCACCCGCAAGGTAAGTCCGCTATTGAACTGCGCTTGCGCGCCGATCCCGAGCAGTGCGTGGTTGCGCGCCGTGCTGCCGACGTTGGCCCGATAGAGCGGCCCGGCGAGCAGATCCGCGTAGCTCATGGTGGCGTCGCTGCTTCCCTGGAAATCACGCTGGTACTCCACTCGCACGCGCGGCACCAACATGCCGAAGTCGCGTTTGAGGCGGAATTCCGCGCGCAGGCCCAGGGCACCGGTCGAGGTCCGCACGTTCTGACCCCGGTAGTCGAGCGCGTACGTGGAGTCGCCATGCTCGGTATAGCCGTCCAGCTGGGCACGTGCCAGGTCCAGGCGTCCGTACGGCGTCAGGCGCATGCTGCCGTTGTCGTGTTCGTATCCGACCGCGACCGATGCGAATGCCTGCTTGCCGTCGCGGCTGCCGGTGACGCGTCCGCCATCCGCCGTGACGTAGCGGCGGGCATCGAAGTCCAGCCATTGGTAGCCGATCAGCGTGTCGATATACGTCGCGTCGCTTGGTCGCAGGCTGGCGTAGAGGGCGATGTTGTAAGCCGTCGCGGAACTGTGGCTGCCCATCTTGCCGATGTCGCTGCTGTCGTGGCCGTAGCCGACACCCAGGCCCAGCGTGAGGGCATTCGACAGACGTTTGTCCGCGCCGACGCTGACGCCTGATGTCGTGAAGTCCACACCGTTGGTCGCGGCGCCGCGATCGGTCGAACCGAAGTTCACGGCACCGCCGGTCCAGAAGGCGACATCATCCGGCGAGCTCGATCCTTCCTGCACCGGCGAACCCTTCGGCTCCGGCTGCAGGAAGTTCGGGCCGTTCGGATCGGTCATCGCATCCGCCACACCCTTACCCGGACGAGTCGTATCCGTAGGCGTGCGACCGCCACCGGAACTGAAACTCAGCCCGTTGCTGAAGCGTGAGTTAGCGGCCCCATGCAACGATTCCAGGCGCTGCTGGAAGTTCGAGATCTGCCCCGTCGCCATGCGCCGCGTGGAATCCACCTGCGCACCGAGGACGCCGAGCACTTCCGGATCCTTCGACGGATCCGGCCGCGCGGTCACCGTGATCGTCACGGTCGCCGGTTGCGATGTCGCATAGGCGTTGGCGAGCGTGTAGACCAGTTGTGCCTGGCCGGAGAAAGCGGCCGCTGCCGCGAAGTCAAGGCGATAGCCGTTCGCCGTCTTCACGATCGTTCCGTGCCCTGCTTGCGTGGGTGAAAGCGAAACCACCGTGGCGTCGGTGAACGGACCGCCACGCGCAGCGGACGTGAGGTCCACCTGCACGTTCTGTCCCGCGGCAACCGTCGCACTCAACGCGGGAGCGACGGGTCGTTCCTGCAGCGTCACCGTCACCGTGCCCGGCTGAGATGCACCGAAGGCGTTGGACACGGTGTAGGTGAAGTGCTGGATACCGCTGGCATCCGCAGGTGCGGCGTAGACGATATTCGTGCCGTTCACGGTGGCCGTGCCGACGGTGGGCGCGGTGACGATAGCCACCGTGGTGAAGGGGCCGCCGGTGGCGCCCGTGGTGGCATTGACGGTGACCGGATTGCCGGCCGTCGCCGTGACGGCCTGGTTGGTTACGATCGGGACGGCACCCGCCTGCACGGTGACGGTGACTGTGGCGGCACTCGATGTACCGCCGGGACCGGTTGCCGTGTAAGTGAAGGTGTCGGTACCGAAGAAGTTGGCGGCAGGCGTGTAGCTGATCGACAGGCCGTTAGCGACCGCCGCACCGTGTGCGGGATTACTCGCCACGGTGACCGACGTGATCACGCCGGTGTCGTTGGTGGTGACCGGAATCGAGACGGCCTGGTTAGCCGGCGTGCTGGCTGTATCGGCCACGGCAACCGGTATGGCATCGCCGATCGTGACGGTATAAGCATGCGTCCCCGTCATGCCGTGCGCGTCGGTGGCCTGGATGGTGAACGATGCCGGGCCGTGTACCGTCGGGGTGCCGGCAAGGATGCCGCCCGGGGATAGCGTGAGGCCCTGCGGTAAAGCACCCGAGCTGACGATGAATGTGTAAGCCGCGACACCGCCGGTTCCCGTCAGTGTCGTGGTGTAGGCAGTGGCCACGATGCCGTTCGGCAAGGTAGCCGGCGAGATGCCTACGGTGACGGCTGCGATCGTCAGCGTATACGCACGGCTGACCGTCACGGGAACGGCGCTGCCGTCGGTGACCGACACGGTGAAGGGGAAGCTCCCCGTCACGGTCGGCGTGCCGCTCAGCAGTCCGCTTGCCGCATCGAACGTCATGCCCGCGGGCAAACTACCCGTTTGCGACAACGTGCGCGGTGCTGAACCACCGCTACTGGTAAAGGCGACGCTGCTGCTCACACCGTAGGTCGCCGTAAGCGCCGGGCTCGCTGGCAACAGGACGAGCGGATCCGCATCGACGGTCAGCGTCGTGTTGATCGTCGTGCTGAAGGGCGCGCCGGTGCCGGTCGTGCTGTCCGTCGCATGGACCGTGACCGGGAAGCTGCCAGCCTGGGTGGGCGTGCCGCTTATCGTACCGTTGGCAAAACTCAGGCCCGGGGGCAGTGCACCGGTTTCGGTGATCGTATAAGCAGGCGTGCCGCCGCTCGCGGTGAACGCTCCGGTGAAGGCTTGCCCGACATGGGCATTCGCCAATGTTCCCGGCGAGACCGTGATGGTCGGCGCGGCGATGGTGAAGCTATAGAGCCGGCTTCCCGTGCTGCCGAAGGCATCGGTCGCGGTCGTCGTGACGCTGAAGGTGCCTGCGGCAGTCGGCATACCGGACAGCGTGCCGCCCGCGGAGAGCGTCAGACCTGCCGGCAGCGCGCCTCCAGTGACCGCGTAAGTGTAGGTGCCGCTTCCCCCGGTGGCCGTGACGGACTGCGTGTAGGGCGTCCCGATCGCGGGAGCCGGCAAGGTGGTCGGCGCGATCGTGATTGTCGGTGGGCTGACGGTCAGCGTGTACGCAAGTTGCTTCGTGAACGGTGCACCCGTGCCGGTGGAGCTGTCGGTGACGGTGACGGTGAAGTTATATGTGCCCGCTGCCGTGGGTTGGCCTGACAGTACGCCGGTCGACGGCGACAGGGAAACGCCGGGCGGAAGCGTGCCCGTCGAGCTGAACGTGTAGGGAGCGGTACCGCCGCCGGCGATCAACGCCGACGAGTAAGCCTGACCCACCACACCCGCAGGGACGCTGCCTGGCGTGAGGGTGATCGTCGGCGCAGCCACGGTGCCGCTGTACGCTCGCGGTGAGCTGGAAAAGCTGAGGCTGTCGGTTGCCGTGACGGATACGTTGAACGGCCCGGCCGCCGTCGGCGTTCCGCTTATCGTATCGCCGGTAAACGTCAATCCGGCGGGCAGGGTGCCCGTCATGGCGAAGGTGTAGCCAGGCGTACCACCCGACGCAGTGAGCACTTGCGAATAGGCAACGCCAACGGTTGGGGTTGGCAACGTCGCCGGCGCGATGGCGATCGTCGGGGCGTTCACGGTGAGGGTATAGGCGGTGCTCATCGTGAAGTTCAGGGCGTCGGTCGCCTTGATCGTGATGGGGAAAGAGCCTCCCGCCATCGCGGTGCCGGATAGCGTGTTGCCCGTGAGCGTTATCCCGCTGGGCAGCGAGCCGGACGTGACGGCGAACGTGTAGGGCGACGATCCACCGGACGCGCTGAGCGACTGCGAGTAGGCGACGCCTGCCGTCGCCGCGGGCAAGGTCGCTGGCGTGATGGCGATGACGGGAGCGGCTGGCGTCACGGTGTAGGCGAGCTGTCCGGTAAACGGTGCTCCCGTACCCGTCGAGCTATCGGTAGCCTTGAGGGTGAACGTCGCGGCGTTCGCCGTCGTCGGCGTACCCGAGACGACGCCAGAGGTAGAGATCACCAGGCCGGGGGGAAGCGCGCCGCTGATGAGCTGAAAGGTGTAGGGCGCCGTACCGCCGGAGGCGGTGACGGTCTGGGTGTACGGCACACCGGCGCTGCCGTTCGGAAGCGCGCCCAGATTGATCGCCGTCGGCGCGGTCACTGACAACGCAAGATTCTTCGCGCTGGTGTGGCTGCCGCTGTCGGTTACCGTGAATGTCGGGCTGAAGTTGCCGGCTTGCGTGGGTGTGCCGCTGACGACACCTGCCGAGGAAACGGTGATGCCCGCGGGGAGCGCGCCGCTGCTCAGCGACCACGTATAGGGAGCAGTGCCGCCGCTGGCGGCGAGTGTCTGGTTGTAGACCGCGCCGATCGCACCATTGGGCAAGGCAGCCGTGGTGATCGTCGGGTTCGTCTGGATGATGGTGACCGTCACCTCGATCGCCGTGTTATCGCCAGAATCGCGAACAGAGAAATTGTCGCTGGTGGCAGTGTCCCCGGCCGTATGGGTGTAATAAATAATACCGCTGCCGTTGAGGTTGCTTGGATTCGCCGTGGGGCCATCCGGGGCGAACCCATGTTCGGGCGGACGTATCACGCCGGCGATGCCGAATACGGAGCAATCGCTTGCATCGGCGGTGCCGCTGCCGCCCGCTGTGACAGTGATGTGCTCAACCGGGCAAGTGGTGGCATGTGCCACACCACCCAGCATCAGCAGACAAAAGAAGACAAGCCACCTTGCGCAGCGTACGCGCGTGCGACCGGAGGCGACCGGCGTGCGGTCTCCGAAGAAAAGCGTTTTCATAATGTCCCCTGTTCCCTGACGCCGCTGTCCTGTCGCGCATACGCGCGCCTTCTTGCGAAGCGGCGCGGGTAGTATCGGGGCGAGTGCGATCCAGCAATGTGCAGAAACGGCAGCGTCGTCAAAAGTGCCGGCTATGCCTCTTGTTAGCCCTCATCGCATCCACGAGAGTGCGACCCACGGCGTGGGGGCGTGCGCCAACCAACCAGGGGACGCACCATGTCTAATTACTACCTCGGGCAAATCATGCTCGCGGGGTTCAACTTCGCGCCGAGAGGCTTCGCGCAATGCAACGGTCAGCTGTTGCCTATCAACCAGAACTCCGCCTTGTTCTCACTTTTAGGTGTGCAGTTCGGTGGTAACGGCACCGTGACCTTCGGCCTGCCCGACCTGCGAAGCCGTACGCCGGTCGGCGCGGTCTCGTCGGTCGATGCGGCCTGGCAGCCGCCGACCTATACCGTGGGTATGTTGGCAGGCGTCGAGTCAGTGACACTCTTGCAAACGGAGATGCCGACGCACTCGCATCCGCTCAGCGCAACGACGACAGCCGGCGCGGTCAGGTCTCCAGCCAATGCGCTCTATGGCGGCTCTGGCACGGAATCGTTCTACGCAGCCAATGCGCACCCCACGCCGCTGGCCCCTCCCATGGTGGGCCCCAACGGTGGAAGCACCTCGCACAGCAACATCCAGCCGCTGAGCGTGCTGGGCTTCAATATCGCGCTGTCGGGCATTTACCCCTCGCGCGGCTGACGCAGCACAAAGGAGCCACATCATGTCTGAGTGTTATGTCGGTGAAATCCGTATGTTCGGTTTCAGTCGTGTTCCCCAGGGCTGGCAAGCCTGCGATGGCAGCCTGCTTTCGATCGCCGATTACGAGGTTCTCTTTACCTTGATCGGTACGACCTACGGTGGAGACGGTGTGACGACCTTCGCCGTCCCCGATCTGCGGGGCCGCATTCCGGTGGAACAGGGACAGGGTCCTGGCCTGAGTCGGTATGTGCTCGGTCAGCAGACCGGTACCGAAACGGTCACGCTATTACCGAACCAGTTGCCTGTGCACAACCACGCCTGCGTGGCGACGACCGATACCGGTACCACGGCCACGCCGGGTCCCACGGTTGTGTTCGGCGGCATCGCTCCGGACACCATGTACACCTCCAGTGTCGCCGGTCTGACTGCCTATCCACTGGGCGTCACTGCGATCGGCGCACAGGGTGGTTCGGGGCCGCACAACAATCTGATGCCGACCCTCAGCGTGGCGTTCTGCATCGCCTGGGCTGGCATTTTTCCTTCGCAATCCTGACCTTCGCCTGGAAGACATTCTCATGACGCAACCCTTTCTCGGCGAAATCCAGGTCTTCGGCTTCAACTTCGCACCGATGAACTGGGCTTTCTGTAACGGCGCGACCCTCGCGCTGCAACAGAACACCTCGTTGTTCGCGCTGATCGGTACGACCTACGGTGGCAATGGCACGTCGACTTTCCAGTTGCCGAACCTCGCCTCCCGTGCACCCGGCGGGATCGGTGCGGGCGCCCCGGCGACGACACCACGGGTCGCCGGTGAAACGTACGGTGAGTTCGGCCACACGCTTACGGTGCAGGAAATGCCGTCGCACAACCACAGCATGTCGGTGTACGTGCAGCACAATGCGGCGTTGCTTACGTCGGTTCCCGCCCCGGGCAGCGCGCTGGTGACGCCAGCTACCACGTCGCCGTTCGTTGCGGGCGCCACGCCAACGACCACCTTCGCCCCGACGGCGGTCAGCAATACGGGTGGCAATCAGCCACACGAGAATTGCCAGCCCTTCCTGGGGCTGAACTTCTGCATCGCCCTTCAAGGCACTTTCCCCGCGTTCCAGTGAGCCTGCCCGCATTTCCCAGGGCTCGTGCGGACAGCGGCGCCATCGCGGCGTCGCTGTCGATCGCGGATGTCACGCTGCATGCATGTGACGACAGCGACATGCCCTTCCTGCGGTCCCTGTATCGGCAGACGCGCGATGACGAACTCGCGTTCACCGGCTGGCAGGAAGCGACGAAGGCGGCCTTCGCCAACAGCCAGTTCGATCTGCAGCACACGCATTTCGTGCGTTATTTCCCCAACGCCCATTTCCTGCGACTGCGCTGCGGCGATCGCGATATCGGTCGCTACTATCTCGACATCAAGGACGATGCCTGGCACGTCGTGGATATCGCGATCCTCGCAGAACGACGCGGGCAAGGCATCGGTTCGGCCTTGCTCCAGGCAACCCGGGCGCTCGCTCCCGCCGTCACACTGAGCGTGGCCACGAACAATCCCGCCGCCATGCGTCTGTACGCGCGACTAGGATTCGTCGATGAAGGTGAGGCCGGCGGCATGCACCGGCAGATGCGCGCTAGTTGTAGATAGCCTGGTAGATGAAGCCGTTCGCGTCGCGCGCGATGGCCACCAGGAAAATGCCGAATTCGCCCAGCCCTCGGTGCTTCATCGCGTAGATGCGCTGCGGAAAGACGATGGCGGCGGTGTTGTGGAACAGCAACGAGAAGCCCGCGCGGACCGCGCCCTGCATCGTCGGCCCCGCGCCCTGCAGGGGCTTCACTTCGACCAGCACGAAGGCGGAATCACCTTCGCCGACGTCGACGTGGAAGGTGTCGTTGAGGTGTGGCGCGAAGTGCTCGATCTGTAGGAACTGCATGGAATCCTTCCCCCGAAGTAGTCCGCGCCCCAGAAGGGGCGCGGACGTCTACTTTAGTTCGGAATACCGGAATCGTCGATCATCGCGGCCCCTCTGTAGGAGCCGCTTCAGCGGCGATGCCCTTAGTTCGGCAAGCCCAAATCGTCAATCATCGCCTTAAGGAACCGAGCCGCCTCACCACCCGTTGCCGCACGATGATCGAACGTCAACGACAGCGGCATCCGGCGATGCACTTCGATACCGCCCATGACCGCGACCACGTCGTGGCTGAGCTTGCCGGCGCCAACGATGGCGACGGTCGGCGGGACAACCACCGGGGTGGCGTACCGGCCGGCGAACATGCCGAAATTCGACAGGCTGATCGTGTAGCCCGAGAGCTCCGACGCCGCGATGCTGCGATCTTCGACCGAGCTGCGCAGGCGCTTGATGGCGGCACGGATACCGGCACCGTCGAGCACGTCCGCATTACGCAGAGCGGGCACGAAGAGGCCGTCGTCCGTATCCACGGCAATACCGATGTCCACGTGAGGATGCAGCGTGCGCGTGAGGTCCTTGCCGTTGAACCAGGCGTTGAGCGCCGGCACGGCCTTGCATGCCACCACGACCGCGCGGATGAGGCGGGCGGTGATGTCCTGCTTGCCGATCCAGGCGTGCAGGTCGGCGTCGTCGACGATGGAGGTCGGGACGACCTGCGCGTGAGCATCGGCCATGACGCGCGCCATGTTGCGGCGAACGCCCTTGAGCTGCTCCGGCTGACCCATCGCTTCCTTGCCCGGGGGCGAAGTGCGAACGGCCTTGCCGGCCAGGGACACCGGCGTACGCGAAGGCGCCGGACCCGGCTCGGGAAGCGTCGGTGCGAGGTGCTGCGCGGCGGCCGGGCGTGCTGCCGGAGCCGAACCCACGGCGGCACTGCCGTTGGCGGCGGCGTTCTTCACGTCGCCCATGGTGATGACACCACCGGCGCCGGTCGGCTGCACGCGGGTGAGGTCGATCTTCATCTTCTTGGCGAGGGCACGCACGGCCGGAACGGCCTTGACGCCACCGGCGCTGGAGACCTGCTCGGTGTGCACGGCGTTGCCGCTGACCATGGCGCCGACGACGGTACCTTCGTCTTCGCGCTTGGCCGGCGCGGGGCCGTCCGAATCGATCTCGCCGCCGTCGTCGGAAGCGATGACCTTGGACGCGTCGTCCGGCGCCTGGCTACCGACGCTCTTCTTCGGGCCATGGTGATGGCCGGTGGATTCGGCTTCGGCGCGCTGGCGTGCGTTCGGGTCGATCTCGAAATCGGCCAGCGACGCGCCGGTTTCGATGATGTCACCGACGGCGCCGTGCAGCTTCTTCACGGTGCCGGAATACGGCGAGGGCACATCGACGACGGCCTTCGCGGTTTCCATGGACACCAGCGGTGCGTCGAGCTTGATCGTGTCGCCTTCCTTGACGTGCCATTCGACGACGGTCGCGTCGGGCAGGCCTTCGCCGAGGTCCGGCAGGTAAAAGGTCTTGATGTCGGCCATTGCGATAGGTTCCTCAGGATGCCGCGAGCGTACGCTCGGCGGCCTCGACGATGCGTTCGACGCTGGGCAGGTACTTCATTTCCAGGCGGAACAGCGGGATGTGGGTATCGAAACCGGTAACGCGCTGCACCGGTGCAAGCAGGCTGTACAGGCATTCTTCGGCGAGGCGGGCAGCGATTTCCGCACCGAAACCGGCGGTCTTCGGTGCTTCGTGCACGATGACGCAGCGGCCGGTCTTGGTCACCGATTCGGCGATCGTGTCGAAGTCGAGCGGCGTGAGCGTGGCCACGTCGATCACTTCGGCGCTGATGCCCTTCTGTGCCAGCTCGTCGGCGGCCTCGAGGCATTCCTTCACCTGCGCGCCCCAGGTCACCAGGGTCACGTCGGTGCCGTCGCGCAGCACGAAGCAGACGTCGAGCGGCAGTGCCTCGCCGTCATCGGGCACTTCTTCCTTGTACTGGCGATAGATGCGCTTGGGCTCGAAGAAGATCACCGGATCCGGATCGCGGATGGCGGCGAGCAGCAGGCCGTAGGCACGCGCCGGCGACGACGGCATGACCACGCGCAGGCCCGGGATGTTGGTGAACAGATGCTCGTTCGCCTCGGAGTGATGCTCCGGTGCGCGGATGCCGCCGCCCCACGGGGCGCGCCACACGGCCGGCACGGTCATGCGGCCGCGCGTGCGGTTGCGCATGCGGGCAGCGTGGCAGGCGATGTGCTCCATCATCGGGTAGATGAAGCCTTCGAATTGGGCTTCCGCGACGGGCTTCATGCCCTGCACGGCGAGGCCGATGGTCAGGCCGGCAATGGTGGCTTCGTCCAACGGCGTGTCGATGACGCGCATTTCGCCGAACTGTTCCTGCAGGCCCTGGGTGGCGCGGAACACGCCGCCGTTGACGCCGACGTCCTCACCGAGCACCACGACGCTTTCGTCGTTGCGCATTTCGTAGGCGAGCGCCTGGGTCACTGCTTCGATAAGAGTGATTTGTGCCATGGGAAGAGTTCCTTACGACGTGCGATCGAGGGAAGCGACGATCTCTCGCTGCGCTTCGAGGTCGGCGGGGAGTTCGGCATACAGGTAGTCGAACATGGCCGTTGCCGGCTGGTTCTTCGTCTCCAGGTATGCGTTGACCTCGTTGTCCATCCAGTCGTCGCACTCGGCCTTCCAGGCCTCTTCCTTCGTCTCGTCCCACTTGCCCTTGCCTTCGAGCCACTTGCGCAGGCGCGGGATGGGATCACGTTCCCAGGCGTCCTTCACTTCCTGCTCGCCGCGGTAACGGCGCGCATCGTCGGCGGTGGTGTGGTCGCCGAGGCGGTAGGTCACCGCTTCGATCACGCTGGCGCCCTGGCCGGAGCGTGCGCGCTCGAGCGCGATCTCCATGGCAGCGCGCACGGCGATGATGTCGTTGCCGTCCACCTGGATGCAGGGCAGGCCGGCAGCGATACCCTTCTGGGCCAGCGTGCCCGAGCCGCTCTGGATGCGACGCGGCACCGAGATCGCCCACTGGTTGTTCACGATCACGGCGACCATCGGCAGCTGCTGCGCGCCGGCCACGTTGATCGCACCGTAGAAGTCGCCCTTGGACGAACCGCCGTCACCGATCGTGCAGACGGCCACGCGGGCCTCCTTGCGGATCTTGAAGGCGAGCGCGGAGCCAGCGGCGTGCAGGCACTGCGTACCGATGGGCACGCACCAGGCGAAGTCGTGGGCGGGAGCGTCGGCGAAGTCGTTGCCACGCTCGTCGCCACCCCAGTAGGTGTAGACCTCGCGCGGCTTTACGCCGCGATACAGCTGGGCGCCGTATTCGCGATATGACACGGCCAGCGAGTCTTCGCGGCGCATGGCGCTGCCGATGCCCACGTGAGCGGCTTCATGGCCGAGGCACGAGGCGTAGGTGCCGAGCTTGCCGGTGCGCTGCAGGGCGATCGACTTGGCGTCGAACACCCGCGTGGACACCATCAGCTTGTAGAGCTCGACCATGTGGTCGAGGTCCTTGGCGAATGCGGGGAGTTCCTTTCCGGTTTCCTTGCCGTCCTGGTCAAGGTATTGCAGATATTCGATTTCGAACTTGGCGGCGATGGACACGACTCGCTCCCAGGGGAAGGGTTAGAAACGACACGCACGATTGGGGAAGCGGACGGGCCCATCCAGTGGGGCACGAGCGACTTTCGGGTTGTTGCGAGCCGGACTAGATATCAGGGGTATTATGGCCCGGCAAGGCACGGCGCAGCATAGAACCGGCCATCGCCAGTCCCAAAACCGCGCCACGGCGCCGTTTGCGGCCGGTCCACCCTGAATGTGAAATCGTCCATGGCCAATTCCCAGCGCGACCTCGAACCCGGTATCCGCACCGATCTCGACGGCCGCCTTACCTATGGCGAGTACCTCAGGCTGGATCAGGTGCTCAGTGCCCAGGTACCCCGCAGCCAGCCCGCCCACCACGACGAGATGCTTTTCATCGTCCAGCACCAGACCTCGGAGCTGTGGCTGAAGCTGATGATCCACGAGCTGGACGCCGCCCTGGCGCACCTGCGCGCGGACGACGTGGACGGCACGCTGAAGATCCTGGCCCGGGTCAAGGCCATCCAGCGCCAGCTTTACGAGCAGTGGGGCGTCCTGGAGACGCTCACACCGGCCGAATACCTGCAGTTCCGCGACGTGCTGGGCCCCTCGTCGGGTTTCCAGTCCCTGCAGTACCGCATGGTCGAGTTCCTGCTCGGCAACAAGCACGCCGACATGCTTCGCGTGTTCGAGCACGATCCCGTGGCGCATGAGCGGCTGAAGGCGATCTTCGAGGCGCCGGGGCTTTACGACGAATTCCTGCGTTACCTCGCGCGCCGCGGCCACCCCGTGCCGGTCGACCTGCTGGAGCGCGACCTGACCCAGCCCTGGCGAAGCCAGCCCGCCCTGCTACCCGTGTTCAAGCGGATCTACGAGGACACCGCCCACCATTGGCCTGAGTATCATCTCAGTGAGGAACTGGTGGACATCGAAGAGTCGTTCCAGCTCTGGCGCTTCCGCCACATGAAGACCGTGGAGCGCATCATCGGCTTCCGGGCCGGTACCGGCGGTTCCTCCGGCGTGGCCTTCCTGCGCAAGGCGCTGGAACAGAGTTTCTTCCCCGAACTGATCGAAGTACGCACCATCCTGGGAACGTAAATATTTGACGGGCGGCTGCCCGGACGGTTAAACACCCTGCACGAAGCGTCTTCACGCCCAAGGGAAATGCATGACACCGACCGCCCCAGCCACCGCCAGGCCCGTGCCCGATTACCCGCAGACCCTGGGTCACCCGCGTCCCCTGTGGATGCTGTTCATGACCGAGTTCTGGGAACGCTTTGCGTTTTACGGCATGCGCTGGGCGCTCACGCTGTACATCGTGGCGCAGTTCTTCCACGGCGATCAGGCAGGTCAGGGCTATGCCAGCCGAACCTACGGCTCGTATCTGGCGCTGGTCTACGCGTCGGCCATCTTCGGCGGCTATGTGGCCGATCGCATCCTCGGTTACCAGCGATCCATCCTGGTCGGCGCGGCGGTCATGGGCGCCGGCCTGTTCATGGTGATGGTGCCCAACCAGGACATCTTTCTCATCGGCCTGGCTACGGTGATCGTCGGCAACGGCCTGTTCAAGCCGAACATCTCGTCCCTGGTAGGCCAGATCTACCCGGTGGGCGACGATCGTCGCGACCGCGGGTTCACCATCTTCTACATGGGCATCAACATGGGCGGCTTCCTCGCCCCGTTGGTGACCGGCTGGCTCGCTTCGGTACTGACCGACACGCCGTTGCAGGACAACTACAAGGCCGTGTTCGCCGCCACCGGCTTCGGCATGGTGGTCTGCTTCGTCTGGTTCCTGATCGGCAAGCGCCAGTTGAAGGGCGTCGGCCTGCCGCCGCCGGAGCGCCACGAGGGCAAGAACCTGATCGGCGTCATCATCGGCATTCTCATCGCCATTCCGCTGGTGTACCTGCTGATGGCGAAGGCCGGCGCGATCTTCATCGCCTGGCTGCTCGGCGTGCTGTTCATCGGCGTGGCCGTGATGCTGGTGGTCGAAGCCGTGCGTCACGACCGCATCCAGATCCATCGCGTGATCGCGATGCTGTTGCTGTTCGCCTTCAACGTGCTGTTCTGGATGTTCTTCGAACAGGCCGGTAGTTCCTTCAACTTCCTCGCCCAGAACATCGTCGACCGCCACATGTTCGGCGGCTGGGAATTCCCGACCGGTTGGTTCCAGTCGGTGAATTCGGCGGCGATCCTGGTCTTCGCACCCCTCGTGGCACTGGCCTGGGGCTGGTCGGCCCGGCACCGCAAGGAGCCGTCGATCCCGCGCAAGTTCGGTCTCGGCCTGATCTTCAACGCGCTGGCCTTCCTGGTGCTGATGTACGCGCTGAAGAGCCTGGTCGGCGGCGACGGCCTCATCCCGTTCTGGCCGCTGGCAGCGTGCTACGTACTGCAGACCATCGGTGAGCTGTGCCTGTCGCCCATCGGCCTGTCGATGGTGACCAAGCTGGCGCCGATGCGCGTGGTGGGCCTGGCCATGGGTGGCTGGTTCCTCTCCACGGCCATTGGCAACAACCTCTCGGGCCTGCTCGCTGGCCATATCAGCGGCGAAACCGGCATGACGGTGGGCTCGGCGCTGAGCGGCTTCACTTTCAGCTTCGAGCTGCTGGTGGGCGCGGGCATCCTGCTTTTCCTCATCGCGCCGCTAATCAACCGGCTGATGCACGGCGTCAAATAAGCCGCGCTCTGGCGATCGCCCTTGCTCGGTAGGAGCCGATTCATCGGCGATCCCTAACGGTGTCGCAACCGTGGATCGCCGATGAATCGGCTCCTACCAAGCGTCGCGATTCCGATTCAAAGATCGCCGGCCCGATTCCTTACAACGCCAGCAGCTTGTCCAGGATGCTGTTCAGCTGCGCCTGCTCGCCCTCGTCGAGGCGGGCCAGCAGCTCCCGCTCGTGCGCCCGGGCCAGCGGCGCGACCTCGTCGTGAATCGCCCAGCCGGCTTCGGACAGCTTCAGCACCGAGCGGCGCTTATCGCCGTCGTGGATGCCGCGGTCCACGCGGCCCGCGTCGACCAGCCTTGCCACCGCGCGGCTCACCGCCACCTTGTCCATGGCGCTGCGGTCCACCACCTCCCGTGCCGAGATCTCCGGAAACCGCGCCAGGATGGTCATCACACGCCATTCCGTCATGCTCAGCTCGAAGCGGTCCTGGTATTCCGTGGCGATCGACTGGCTCACCGTATTCGACAGGATGGACAGGCGATAGGGCAGGAAATGCTCGAGCTCCAGCGGGGCATGGGCGGCAACGGGTTCTAGGGTCATGCTGTGCTGGTCCTTGCAATTGGTTACAAGTGAAACTATAACGTGCGGGTAGTCGGCGCAAGCCGTGCCCAATGCCAGGAGTATCGCCCATGAGCGCCCAGCCCAATATCGGTATGGAAGTCACCACCTTCGAAAACCCGCAGGGTGTCGATGGCTTCGAGTTCGTCGAATTCGCCGCGCCGGATCCGGCCCTGCTGCACACGCTGTTCCCGAAGCTCGGCTTCACCGCGGTGGCGAAGCACAAGACGAAGAAGATCACCCTGTATCGCCAGGGCGAGTGCAACTTCCTGGTCAACGAAGAGCCGAACTCGTTCGCTTCCGACTTCGCCGCCGAGCATGGCCCGAGCGCCTGTGGCTTCGCCATCCGCTTCAACCGTCCGGCGACCGACGTGCAGGCCACCGCGCTGTCCAATGGCGCCGAGAAGGTCGAGCACAAGGCCGACACCCTCGCACTGGACGTGCCGACCATCCAGGGCATCGGTGGTTGCGCGCTGTACCTGATCGATACCTACGGCGCCAAGGGCGACGTGTTCGACAGCGAGTTCGAGTTTATCTCTGGCGTCGACCGTCGCCCGAAGGGTTTCGGCCTGACCTTCATCGACCACCTGACCCACAACCTGCACTTCGGCAACATGCAGAAGTGGTCGGACTACTACGAGCGTCTGTTCAACTTCCGCGAGATCCGCTACTTCGACATCAAGGGCGCGAAGACCGGCCTGGTGTCCAAGGCGATGACCGCGCCGGACGGCATGGTCCGCATTCCGCTCAACGAATCGGCGGACGAGAAGTCGCAGATCAACGAGTACATCCGTGAGTACAACGGCGAAGGCATCCAGCACATCGCGCTGTTCACCGACAATATCTACGAGTCGGTGGAAGCCATGCGCGCGCTGGACGTGGCCTTCCTCGAAACGCCGGACACGTACTACGAAGTGATCGACATCCGCGTGCCGGACCATGGCGAGGATATTCCCCGTCTGCAGAAGAACAAGCTGCTGATCGACGCCGACGACGAGACCAAGAAGAAGCTGTTGCTACAGATCTTCACGCAGAACACCATCGGTCCGATCTTCTTCGAGATCATCCAGCGCAAGGGCAACGAAGGCTTCGGTAACGGCAACTTCAAGGCGCTGTTCGAATCCATCGAACGCGACCAGATGCGCCGCGGCGTGCTCTAAGCGCGCGAGGCCTTCGCGAAAGCTAGACTAAGCGCGGCGCGGTCCTGAGACGGACCGCGCCGCGATGCGTTCATCCCAAGGATCCCCACGATGAGCCACACCGACGACACGCGCGGCTACCAGACCGGCTTCGGCAATGAGTTCGCCACGGAAGCCGTGGCTGGCGTGCTGCCTACCGGCCAGAATTCTCCCCAGCGGGTGGCACACGGCCTCTACGCCGAGCAGCTTTCCGGCAGCGCGTTCACCGCGCCGCGCCACCGCAACCGACGCAGCTGGCTGTACCGCATTCGCCCGGCCGCGCAGCATTCGCCGTTTTCGGCACTAGCGCACACGACCTTCCATAACCGCTTCCACGAAGCGCCGGCCACGCCCAACCAGATGCGCTGGGATCCGTTGCCGATGCCGTCGACGCCGACCGACTTCGTCGAAGGCCTGGTGACGCTCGGTGGCAATGGCGGCGCCGAAGAGCAGGCCGGCGTCGGTATCCACCTGTACTGTGCCAACCGCTCGATGAAGGGGCGCTACTTCTACGACGCCGACGGCGAGTTGTTGATCGTTCCGCAGCAAGGACGCCTGCGCATCCGAACCGAGCTGGGCGTGGTCGAGGTCGAGCCGCTGGAGATCGCGGTCGTGCCGCGCGGTGTGCGCTTTCTCGTGGAGCTTCCCGACGGCGAAGCCCGTGGTTATGTCGCCGAGAATTTCGGCGCGCCGCTGCATCTGCCGGACCTGGGGCCGATCGGTGCGAACGGGCTCGCGCATTCGCGCGACTTCCTGACGCCGGTCGCCGCGTACGAAGACCTCGAAGGCGACTTCGCACTGGTGGCCAAGTTCCAGGGTGAATTATGGTCGGCCAGCATCGGCCACTCGCCGCTGGACGTGGTCGGTTGGCACGGCAACTACGCACCGTACAAGTACGACCTGCGGCGCTTCAACACCATTGGCTCCATCGCCGTGGATCATCCGGATCCGTCGATCTTCACCGTACTTACCTCGGCCAGCGACACACCGGGCACGGCGAATATGGATTTCGCGATCTTCCCGCCGCGTTGGCTGGTCGCCGAGCACACGTTCCGGCCGCCGTACTTCCACCGTAACGTCGCCAGCGAATTCATGGGCCTGATCGACGGCGCCTACGACGCAAAGCAAGGCGGCTTCGTGCCCGGTGGTTCGAGCCTGCACAACTGCATGAGCGGCCATGGCCCCGACGCGGCGAGCTTCGAGAAAGCATCGAATGCGGACGTCTCGCGTCCCGACCATATCGTTGGCACCATGGCCTTCATGTTCGAGACGCGCAAAGTCATCCGTCCGACGCGACAGGCGCTCGAGTCGCCGTCGCTGCAGGGCAATTATTACGAATGCTGGCGCGGGCTGAAGAAACACTTCACGCCGCCGTCGGCCTGATCGACAAGGAATCGCATGAAACTCGCTTCATTGAAGGAGGGCGGCCGTGACGGCACGCTCATCGTCGTCAGCCGCGACCTGTCGCGCGCCGTGAAGGCTACCGGCATTGCGCCGACGCTGCAGGCTGCGCTGGACGATTGGAGCACGATCGCGCCGCGCCTCAACGCGTTGTCGGAAGACCTCAACGAGGGGGGCGCGCAGGGCGCGTTCGATCTCGACATGGCCAGGCTTGCCGCGCCGCTTCCGCGCGCGTACGAGTTCGTCGACGGGAGTGCCTACCTTCCGCACGTTGAGCGCGTACGTCGTGCGCGTGGCGCCGAGGTGCCGGAGTCGTTCTACGTCGATCCGTTGATGTACCAGGCGACCAGTGCCGGTTTTCTCGGGCCGCGCGATCCGGTCGTCGTCGCCAGCGAAGAGTTCGGTATCGACCTCGAGGCCGAGGTGCTCATCATCACCGACGACGTGCCGATGGGCGTGACGCCGGCGCAGGCTGCCGCTCATATCCAGCTGGTCGGACTGGTCAACGACGTTTCGCTGCGTGGCCTCATTCCGGGCGAACTCGCCAAGGGCTTCGGCTTCGTGCAGTCCAAGCCCCGTTCCGCGTTGTCGCCGGTGTTCGTCACGCCGGATGAACTGGGGGATGCCTGGATCGACGACAAGCTCCACTTGCCGATGCGCACCTGGATCAACGGCACGTGGTTCGGCGAAGCCGAGTGCGGCGTCGACATGCAGTTCGATTTCTCGCAGCTGGTGGCCCACGTCGCGAAGACGCGCCCGCTGACCGCAGGCACGCTGGTCGGCTCGGGCACCATCGCCAACCAGGACACGGGCAAGGGCGCTTCATGCCTCGCCGAGCAGCGCACGGTGGAAACCTTGCGCGACGGCAAGCCAAGCACCCCGTTCCTGTCCTTCGGCGACACGGTGAAGATCGACGTCACCGACGCCTCAGGCGCGTCGATCTTCGGCGCGATAGAGCAGGTCATCGCCAAGGCATAACCGCTCTGTGTAGGAGCCGATTCATCGGCGATCCCGCGGCAGCGGGCGAGGTTGTCGCGAGCACCCTTCGCCGATGAATCGGCTCCTACAGGAAGCGGTCGGCGTAAACGAAAAGGCCCGCACGTTGCCGTGCGGGCCTTGTTTCATGGGTAGGGCGCCGGTGGCGCCCATCGCCGCTGAAGCGGCTCCCACATTACTTGGCGTTCATCAGCGCCTTGGTCATGTCGAGCATGCGGTTCGAGAAGCCCCACTCGTTGTCGTACCACGAGAGGACCTTGACCAGCGTGCCTTCCATCACTCGCGTCTGCGTCGAGTCGTAGATCGACGAGTGCGGGTTGTGGTTGAAGTCGATCGACACCAGCGGCTGCGTGTTGACCGCGAGGATGCCCTTCATCGAACCATTGGCGGCTTCGTTGATGACGGCATCGATCTCTTCCTTCGTCGTCGCGCGGGCGGCGGTGAAGACGAGGTCGACCACGGACACGTTGATCGTCGGCACGCGCATGGCGAAACCGTCGAGCTTGCCGTTGAGTTCCGGCAGCACCAGGCCGACCGCGGCGGCAGCGCCGGTCTTGGTTGGGATCTGGCTGTGCGTGGCGCTACGGGCGCGGCGAAGATCCGAGTGGTAGACGTCGGTCAGCACCTGGTCGTTCGTGTAGGCATGGATGGTGGTCATCAGGCCGTGCACGATGCCGATCTTCTCGTGGAGCACCTTGGCCAGCGGAGCCAGGCAGTTGGTGGTGCACGAGGCGTTGGAGATGACTTCGAGCTTCGAGGTGAGCTTGTCGTCGTTGACGCCCATGACGAAGGTGCCGTCCACGTCCTTGTCGCCGGGTGCCGAGATGATCACCTTCTTGGCGCCGCCGGCGATATGCGCGCTGGCCTTCGCCTTGGAGGTGAAGAAGCCGGTGGATTCCAGCACCACGTCGACGCCGTGCTCGCCCCAGGGCAGCTTGGACGGATCGCGCTCGGCGAAGACCTTGATGCGGTCGCCGTTGACGATCAGGTCGCCGCCGTCAACCGACACTTCACCCGGGAAACGACCGTGCGCCGTGTCGTACTGGGTCAGGTGGGCATTGGTGTTGGCATCGCCGAGATCGTTGATCGCAACGATCTGGATGTCCTGGCCATTCTTCTTGGCTTCGTAAAGCGAACGCAGGATGTTGCGACCGATGCGACCGTAACCGTTGATGGCGACCTTGATGGTCATAGGGCGTGCCTCCGGATGGGATGTGCTGACTAGGTAAGGGCGGGTGGCGTAAACGTCCATGGTAACGGAACGTCGCAGGGGCCGGCTTGCTGCGCCGCCGCGATCTGTCATCCGGGTCTCAGTCCGGATGTGGCAAACTTGGCCGTTCGCCCGTCCGGAAACGTTTACAGCTCCATGAAAACGACTCATAAGCGCGCGCTAGCCGCCTTACTGGCCCTCACCGTCCCCGCCTTCGCGACCACCGTCCAGGCCTGGGGCGACATCGGCCACCGCATCGTCGCCGAACTGGCCTGGCGCCAGCTCGACCCCTCGGCCAAGGCCGAAGTGGAGCGTCTGCTCAAGGCCGACGGCTCCGATTCCCTGGCCGATGTGGCCAGCTGGCCCGACCACCTGCGTAACGATCCGGACCAGAAGGAACTGGGCAAGGCCACCGCCAAGCTGCACTACATGGACTTCCTGGACGGCAAGTGTGTCTACGTGCCGCCGGTGGATTGCAAGGACGGCCAATGTGTCGTCGGCGGCCTGGAGAAGTACGTCGCCATCCTCGGCGACCGCCACAAGTCCAATGCCGAGCGCGCCGAAGCGCTGAAGTTCGTCGTCCACTTCGTGGGTGACGTGCATCAGCCGCTCCACGCCGGCAACCGCGACGACAAGGGCGGTAACGACTACCAGGTGCAGTTCGACGGCAAGGGCTCCAACCTGCACAAGGTCTGGGACTCCAGCATGCTTTATACCCGCGACCTGCAGTGGCCGGCCTATACCGACCGCCTCGCCGCCGAAGGCCCGGTGACCCTCCCGAAGCCCATTCCGCCGCTGGACAACCCGTACGCCCAGTGGGCCGAAGAGTCCTGCCAGATCGTCGCCGCGAACGGCTTCTATCCGGGCAACCACACGGTCGACGACGCCTACGTCGCCAAATACCTTCCGGTCGCCGAGACCCGCCTGCGGCTTGCAGGCAAGCGTCTCGCCGACCTGCTCAACCACACGCTGGACTAAAAAAATGACCGATATCCAGGTTCGCCGCACCAAGATCGTCGCCACCCTCGGACCCGCCACGGACGCGCCGGGCATGCTCGAGAAAATCCTTGAAGAGGGCGTGGACATCGTCCGCCTGAACCTCTCGCATGGCACCCCGGACGACCACCGTGCCCGCGCTGCCGCCGTGCGCGCGGCCGCGGAGAAGGTCGGTCGCGAGGTCGGCATCCTGGCCGACCTGCAGGGCCCGAAGATCCGCATCGAGAAGTTCGCCGACGGCCCGATCGACCTCATGGCCGGCGACAGCTTCGTGCTCGACTGCCGCCCCGACGCACCGGCCGGCACGCAGAGCCGCGTGGGCGTGAGCTATTACGACCTGCCCAAGGACGTGGTCGCCGGCGACGTGCTGTTGCTCGACGACGGCCTGATCGCGCTCTCGGTCATCGAGATCTCCGGCAGCGAAATCCGCACCCGTGTGGTCATCGGCGGTCGCCTGTCGGCACGCAAGGGCCTCAACCGCCAGGGCGGCGGCCTCAGCGTCAGCGCCTTGTCCGACAAGGACCGCAACGACATCAAGCTGGCCGCCGAGATGGGCGCGGACTTCCTCGCGGTCTCCTTCGTGCGCTGCGCCGACGACCTTCATGAAGCCCGTCGCCTGATGCGCGAGGCCGGTGGTGACGCCGCCATCGTCTCCAAGATCGAGCGTGCCGACGCCATCCCTGTGCTCGGCGAAATCATCGACGCGTCCGACGTGGTGATGGTCGCCCGCGGTGACCTCGGCGTGGAAATCGGCGACGCCGAACTGCCGGGTCTGCAGAAGAAGATCATTCGCGAATCCGTGCAGCGCAACCGCTCGGTGATCACCGCGACGCAGATGCTGCAGTCGATGGTGCGTGCGCCGATCCCGACGCGTGCCGAAGTGCTCGACGTGGCCAACGCGGTCATCGACGGCACCGATGCCGTCATGCTCTCGGAAGAGAGCGCCGCGGGTGCGCATCCGGACAAAGCCGTCGCTGCCATGCGCCGCATCTGCCTGGGTGCCGAGCGCCAGTTCGAGCCGCGTGACGACCTCCGCCCGGATACCCACTCGCTGGACCGCAGCGACCAGGCCATCGCCCTCGCCGCCATGCTGCTCGCCGCCCAGGTGGGTGTGCGCGCGATCGTCGCACTGACCGAGTCGGGCGCCACCGCCCAGTGGCTGTCGCGCTACCGCTTCGCCGTGCCCATCTACGCGCTGTCCCCGTCGGACATGGCCCGCCGCCGCATGCTCATGCTGCGCGACGTGCAGCCGGTGGACTTCGAGCAGAGCAATCTCGATCCGGCACACACCGCCCGCGCCGCGCTCCAGCACCTGTTCGCGCTGGGCAAGCTGGCCAAGGGCGACCGCGTCATCCTGACCCACGGTGACCACATCGGTCGTGGCGGTGGTACCAACACGCTGAAGCTGCTGGTCGTCGGTGACGACGGCATCGCCGACAGCCTGCGCGACCTCTGATATGTCTGTAGGAGCCGATTCATCGGCGAAAACCAGGGTGGGGTAGCCCCCCATCGCCGATGAATCGGCTCCTACCGAACCAGGGTGGCGCACCGGCACCGCACGATTTCACACGCATCGCATGCGTGCGCAGGGTTAAACTTGAGGTCCTGGCACATCACCGAGGGCGTCATGATCCGACTCAAGCTCCGTACCGGCGCCATTGCCGCCACCGCTCTTCTGCTCGTCGCCGGCGCTGCCGAGGCGCAGAACGTCCGCCGCGTCGCTCCGGAACGCCTGACCGGTTACTGGTACCTGACCAACAAGTCAGTCAACCCCGATGTCCCCAATACCGGCAAGAACCTCGACCAGCCCACCTGCGTCGCGGTGACCTACATGATCGGCTCCGACGGCCGCACCCAGAACGCCACCATCTCCAAGGTCGTGCCCGCAGGCGACCTGGGCCAGGTCGGCGTGAGCATCGTCAAGCAGCTTTCCTACGTGAAGGGCTCCCAGAACGGCACGGCCGAACCGGTGCAGACCTACTACGTGACCGGCTTCAACCTGCCGGAAGATCCCGCGAAAAAGGCGGCGATCCTCGACCAGTGCAAGCTGTCGGGCTACCAGACCACTTAATCGCGCCGCACAACGGCTTTCGCGGAGTAGTCCCTTATACTCCGCCGGTTTTTGTCCTCGCTTAGCCCCTCGACGAGGGGCATACCACTACACCCATTACGGAGTTGTCATGAGCATCGAAAATCTCGAACAGGTCGCGCTGGCGATGGTGGCCACGGGGAAGGGCATCATTGCCGTCGACGAATCCACCAACACCATCAAGAAGCGCTTCGAAGCCGCCGGTGTCGAGAACACCGAGGAAAACCGTCGCCGCTATCGTGAGCTGCTGCTGACCACGCCGGGCCTGGGCGAGCATATTTCCGGTGCCATCCTGTTCGACGAGACCATCCGCCAGAAGACCAGCGACGGTACGCCGCTCGTCGACGCCATGAAGAAGGCCGGCATCATCCCGGGTATCAAGGTCGACAAGGGTCCGGTGACGCTCGCCGGCTTCCCGGGCGACGTGATCACCGAAGGCCTCGACGGCCTGCGTGACCGCCTCAAGGAATACGCCCAGCTTGGCGCGCAGTTCGCCAAGTGGCGTGCGGTGATCAACATCACCGACGACAACCCGAGCTCCACGGCCATTGAGGCCAACATGGAAAACCTGGCTCGCTACGCGGCGCTGTGCCAGGAAGCCGGTCTCGTACCGATGGTCGAGCCGGAGATCGTCATGGACGGTCCGGAGAGCACGCACGATCTCGACGTTAGCTACGAAGTGCACGAAGCAGTGCTGCGCAGCCTGTTCAATGCCCTGTATTCGCATAACGTCATGCTCGAAGGCGTCATCCTCAAGGTGAGCATGGTGATTCCGGGCAAGAATGCGCCCAAGGACGAGCAGGCCACGCCGGAAGAAGTCGCCGAGGCAACCGTGCGCGTGCTCCGTACCACCGTGCCGGCAAGCCTGCCGGGCATCGTGTTCCTGTCCGGCGGCCAGAGCGACGAGCAGGCCACCGAGCACCTGGACCTCATCAACAAGATGGGCCCGCACCCGTGGCCGGTCAGCTTCTCCTACGGCCGCGCACTGGTTGCCGAGGCGCTGAACGTCTGGTCGAAGGATCTCAAGGGTAACTACGAGAAGGCGCAGAAGGTTGTCCACGAGCGCGCCAAGGAAAATGGCGACGCTGCGCTGGGTCGCTGGACGAAGCGCGGCTGATCGGCGCGTGCTGCGTGACGCGTCTCACGGCGCGTCTCGTGGCATGTCCCCGCGACAACAAAAAACCCGGCGCCTCGCGGCGCCGGGTTTTTTATTTCACCAACAGGGGGATTAACGACCCCGGTGACTCAGAAGCGGTATTCAGCGCTCACCGAGGCCACGTTCGTGGACAGGTTGAGACCGTGCTTCTTCGCGTCGTAATGGTCGTAGTTCACGCCGAGGCTGAAGTTCTGGGTGAGGTTGTAGCCCACGCCCGCACCGGCATACCAGCTGGTCTTGTCGAAGTTGTCGCGCGTGATGTCGTCGTGGCTCACACCGTCGCCCTTCCAGGCGTAGAGGCCGGCACGGCCGCTGATGTACCACTTCGGATCGATGTTGAAGCGACCGTTCACGCCGGCGGTCCAGCCATGCAGGCTCGACTTGCGGCCATCGATGGCGTTGCCACCGGTGACAAGGTGCTTGGCGTGAATGTTACCCAGGTCGTTGTAGCCGCCTTCGACACCCAGCGCGAGCGACGGGCTCACAGCCCAGCGATAACCGCCGTTGATGTCGTATGCGACGTCATGCCCGTCGTAATTGCCCTTGTTCACTTGCGCACGGCCGGCACTGCCGTTGACGAAGAAGCCGGCGCCATTGGCGTCCTGCGCGAAAGCCGGGGCCGCAACCATACCGGCCGCCATGAGGCCAAGGGCGATGAGGGTCTTTTTCATGGGGAAAACTCCTGCTTATTCTTTATGCGTTCGATGCGGGCGGCATGGGGATGCCGACTCGCCACAACACACGAGCGGGGGTGCCGTGTGTCCGGGTACTACATGCGGCGGCGCCGCAATAGATTCAATACCCGTAAGTTCACTATTAAGAGAAGATTAAGCCACGGCGGGTTTCCGCCGTGGCTCGTTACTTCAGAACAACAATTCATCCAACCTTAGAAGCGGTACTCGCCAGCGAGCGAAATGATGCCCGTGGAGCGCTTGAGGCCCACGCTGGTCTCGCCCGTGGTGTTGTCCATGACCTTGCCCGCATTCGCGTGGAAGTAGTCATAGGTCAGGCCGACGCCGAAGTGCTCGTTGACGTCCCAACCGGTGCCGACGCCGGCGTACCAGCTGCCGCGGTTCGGGCGGCCGCCATTGGAGAAGCCGAGGTCCTGGCCGACGCTGTTGTTGTAATTGTTGTTGTTGTCGTTGGCGCGGAAGTAACCGCCGTGGCCGCTGAGGTACCAGCCGGGGACGAGGTTGATCTTGCCGTTGACACCGAGCATCCAGCCGCGCAGCGCGTTCTTGGTGTTCTTCTGGTCGACGTTCTGATCGGCCTCAAACACGTTCTTTACGCGGTAATTGCCGAGATCCGTGTAACCGGCCTCGAGGCCGAGGCCGAGATCGGGGCCGACCTTCCAGCGGTATCCGCCCAGAAGACCGTAGCCCGTGCGACGGCCCTGTTCGCCGTGCAGGGGATTGAAACCGCTGACATTGCTACCGAAGCCACCGGTGTCGCTACCGTTGGTGCGACCGACGTTGGCGCCGATGAACCAGTTACCGCTACCCACGGCCTGGCTGGGCTGATAATTGCCGCTGACAGCCGGGTTGCTGTCCTGGGCGAAGGCCGGAATGGCCGCAAACGAAGCGCAAGAAACTGCAAGGGCAAGTGCTGCCTTTTTCATGGGGGGTGTTCCTCTTATTTTCGGGGCGGCAATCGATCCGTGGGGGTGGGGGAAGATCGGTTGCCGTGGTCGATTAGAGTCCTTCGAACCTGAAGCGACTCGAAAAACAGAACGGAAAGATTAAGCGGGAGTTAACTTTGCGTTTGCAGCATGAACGTCCACGACAAGATGTGATCAATGCGCGACAATCATGGTTTTTCCGCCGCTTGCTAACTGGAGAACGCCGATGACGACACGTCGCGAACGCGCAAATGCGATCCGCGCCCTGGCCATGGATGGTGTGGAAGCCGCCAATTCCGGCCACCCGGGCATGCCGATGGGTATGGCCGATATCGCCGAGGTTCTGTGGGGCGACTTCCTGCATCACAACCCGACGAACCCGCATTGGCCCAATCGCGATCGCTTCGTGCTGTCGAACGGTCACGGCTCGATGCTGCAGTACGCTCTGCTTCACCTGACCGGCTACGACCTGCCGATCGGCGAGCTCAAGCGCTTCCGCCAGCTCGGTTCGAAGACCGCTGGCCACCCGGAATTCCATCACACGCCCGGCATCGAGACGACCACCGGTCCGCTCGGCCAAGGCCTCGCCAATGCTGTCGGTTTCGCGATTGCCGAGGAAGTCCTCGCCGCGCGCTTCAACCGCCCGGGCCACGACATCGTCGACCACCACACCTTCGTATTCGTGGGTGACGGTTGCCTCATGGAAGGCATCTCGCACGAAGTGTCCTCGCTGGCCGGCACGCTCAAGCTCGGCAAGCTCGTCGCCGTCTACGACGACAACGGCATTTCCATCGACGGTGAAGTGCACGACTGGTTCACCGACAACACCGCCGAGCGCTTCCGCGCCTACGGCTGGAACGTGGTGGTTGGCGACGACGACAAGCCGGTCGACGGCCACGATGCCGAAGCGATCAAGAAGGCGCTTTCCGCCGCTACCTCGCAGAGCGAAAAGCCCTCGCTGATCATCTGCAAGACGATCATCGGCTTCGGTTCGCCGAACAAGGAAGGCAAGGAATCCTCGCACGGCGCCGCGCTGGGCAAGGAAGAAGTCGCCCTTGCCCGCAAGCAGCTGGGCTGGGAATACGGTCCGTTCGAAATCCCGCAGGCCATGTACGACTCGTGGAGCGCGAAGAAAAGCGGTGCCGATGCCGAGAAGGCCTGGAACGACAAGTTCGACGCCTACGCCAAGGCGTTCCCGGAACTTGCCAGCGAGCTCAAGCGTCGCCTGTCCGGTGAGCTGCCGGCCAACTGGAAGGAAGGCGCTGCCGCCTTCATCAAGAAGATGCAGACCGAAGGTCCGGTCGTCGCTTCGCGCAAGGCATCGCAGATGTCGCTCGACGCGTACGGTCCGCTGCTGACGGAACTCATCGGCGGCTCCGCGGATCTTGCCCCGTCGAACCTGACCATCTGGAAGGGCTCGAAGAACATCGCGACCGGTGGTGCCGAAGGCAACTACATCCACTTCGGCGTGCGCGAGTTCGGCATGACGGCGATCTCCAACGGTATCGCGCTGCACGGCGGCTTCATTCCGTACGACGCGACCTTCCTGGTGTTCTCCGACTACGCCCGCAATGCCGTGCGCATGTCGTGCCTCATTCCGGCACACGCCATCCACGTGTACACGCACGACTCGATCGGCCTGGGCGAAGACGGCCCGACCCATCAGCCGGTCGAACACCTTGGTTCGCTTCGCCTGATCCCGAACAATCGCGTCTGGCGTCCAGCCGATGCGGTTGAATCGGCGGTGTCCTGGAAGATGGCGATCGAACGTGCGGGCAACCCGTCCTGCCTGATCTTCTCGCGCCAGAACCTCAAGCACAATCCGCGCACCGACGAGCAGCTGGCGAACATCGAGAAGGGCGGTTACGTCCTCTGGGAACCGTCGGAGAAGTTCAAGGCGATCATCATCGCCACGGGCTCGGAAGTCGGTATCGCCGTGGAAGCCGCGCAGTCGCTGGGTGACCAGGGCGTGCCGGTTCGCGTCGTCTCCATGCCCTGCACGGAAGAGTTTGACGCACAGCCGGTCGAATACCGCGAAGGCGTGCTGCCGTCGTGGTGCCGCGCTCGCGTCGCCGTTGAAGCGGCCAGCGTGGACTTCTGGTTCAAGTACGTTGGCCTGGACGGCAAGGTGATCGGTATGACCACCTTCGGTGCTTCGGCCAAGATCGACGACCTCTACGAGCACTTCGGAATCACGACGCCGAAGATCGTCGATGCGGTCAAGAGTGTGATCAAGTAAGTCAGTAGAGCGGCTCTACGTACTACGAGAGAGGCCTCCGAAAGGAGGCCTCTTTTTTTGGCAGCGATGGGTTTCAGCGATCGCGCTTACTAAAAAGCGGTCTGGCTGGAGCCGGTTTTGACGTTGATCGGAGGCAGTAGCGGTTCTGGCCAAACCGCAGCTTGCTGGGCGCTATCTCCGGTCGTTCTGCGCTGTCCGCTTGTCACGTGCCCCGTGGCCTGAAGCGCGACAACCGCAGCACGTACCGCCCACTCCGTCCCGATGCTATAGCGGAGCGGGTGACTGAAGCCGTTGGCGATCACGGCGCTGGGGCCTGGCGAGGGATCCGCAACGTGCGACAGCAGAGGCGTGCGCCACGATGGATTCTGGGTGGCGGCGACAGGTGGTGCGATGGTCCACGGGCCCGGCGCCAGGATCGGATCCTGCGCGGCATGCGCAGCAACGGGTAAGGCTATTGCGACAACAAGTCCGAATGCGGTGCTGATGGAACGCATAAATCCTCCATGGATTGCCTGCCCGACTGGGTCGAATCGGATCTTACGCTGGGTCGAGGTGCGAAGGGAGTGCCGGGCGTGGCTCTGGTAATCTTGGCGTTCCGCGCCGCCGATGCCTCCCTTCATGACGCCGACCCCCCAACGCCACGCGTACCTCCCGTACGTCGATGGACTGCGAGCGATCGCGGTCATCGCGGTCGTCCTGTATCACCTGAATCCGGCGTGGTTACCCGGCGGGTTCGCGGGCGTCGACATCTTCTTCGTGATTTCGGGCTTCGTCGTGGCGGCTTCGGTGGGCGAGCGTGAGCGCACGTCGCTTCCTTCGTTCATCACCTATTTCTTGTCCCGGCGCATGCTGCGCATCGCCCCTGCGCTTATCGTCTGCCTGCTGGTCACCGGACTGGTCGCGGCGGTCTTCATCCCCGACGCGTGGTTGAGCGACGGCAACCAACGCACGGGAAAGTTCGCGTTCTTCGGCTTCGGCAACGTGATCCTGGCGCAGCACAATAACGATTACTTTTCGCCGATCTCCGAATACAACCCGTACACGCACACGTGGTCGCTGGGTGTAGAGGAGCAGTTCTACCTGCTGTTCCCGGCGTTGTTCTGGCTATGGAGTTTTCGCGGGCGTTGGCGCGGCGTCGTTACCGGTCTGTTCGTCATCGGCGGGGCGTGGTCGTTCGTGCAGGCCGTGCAGCTGGGTTCCACCGATCCTTCCGCGGCTTTCTATCTGCTGCCCAGTAGGTTCTGGGAACTGGCGGTGGGCGTCGTGCTCTATCTTGGTATGTCGATGGCGGGGCGGCGTTTTGACGCCTTCGACCCGGTGACGCCACGCTGGTTGTTGCCGGCGGTAGCCCTCGCGTCGATCGGCTTGTTGGTAAGCCTGATCACATCGCAGCCGACCAGGTTCCCCGCGCCGGGCGCCGTGCTTCCGGTGCTGGCGACCGCCGCCTTGCTCGGGCTGTTGCACGGACGCCCGATGGATTTTCCGCTCGTGCGCGCGCTGACCTGGCATCCGATGCTCCGGATCGGTCGGCTGTCGTATTCGCTTTACCTGTGGCACTGGCCGGTATTCGTGCTGTTCCGCTGGACGGTAGGCACCGGTTCGTTGGCCACGCGCGTCGCCGCCGTGGCGATCGCGGTGATCCTGTCCGTGCTGTCCTGGCGTTATGTCGAGACGACCGTGCGCCGCGCGCACCGATTCAAGATCATGCCGCGCATTGCCGTGGTCGCCTGTGGTGTCGTGGCGCTCTATGCGGGCATGTGGATCAGTGGTTGGGTGGCTCGACGCCAGCCGGTGCTCTCGATCAGTGCCGTCGCGCGTCACGCCGATGACTGGTATCCGTCGAAGAAGCCGGTCATCACCAATGCCTCAGGTTGTTCGGTAACGCCGACGCCCGTACCCGTCGGCGATGGCTTTCGTGTCGTCTTCGAACGCAAGGCCTGTCGCGGACCGGTGACCGCGCCCCGGGTGTTCGCCATTGGTGACTCGCACGCCATGGCCTATGGCACGATGTTCAGTGACTACGTGCTGGATACCGGCGCTCAGGTGATGCTCTACAACAATGGCGGATGCCCCTTCCTGAGCCTGCAACCCTGGCGTGACCGCATGCCTCATTGTGCCAAGGTGGCGGGACAGGCGTTGGAGGACATGTTGCCTCGGTTGCGCGCGGGCGACGTGGTGTTCATGCCTTCGCTGCGCGTACCGCGATTTGTGGACCAGTGGGCTCGCCTGCCTCAGGAGGGCATGCAGGAACTCGTCTTCGGCGATGCCGCGGCGAAAGAACGCGATGCCGCCGTGCTGGAGGGGGCGAAGATTCTCCAGCGTATCCGGGCCACCGGCGCGCGCCCGATGATCGAGGCGCCGAACCTGGTGTTGAAAGCACCCCTGTTCCGTTGCGCGGACGTGTGGACGGCGAGTAACCCGGTGTGTGCGGACGGCACCACGGTGAACCGAGCCGAGTTCGAGCACCTTCGCGCACCGATGCTCGCCTCGATTCATTCGCTGGCAGGCCAGGTGCCCGGCTCGGCTGTCTGGGATCCCTTCCCGCTGCTTTGCCCGGTGGGCGCAGAGTGCAATGGCTTTCTCGACGGCAAACCACTGATGTTCGACGGCGATCACCTGAGCGGCTTTGCCAACCGTCTGCTGTTGCCTTCGTTTACCCAGGCGGTTCGTCAACTCCAGCCCGTGCCATCGACAGCCGGCGTGGCAACCTACTAGCGCCGGGCGGCAAGCAGTGCGCTGAGGCGGTCCGGCGTGCCCTCGATGCGTTGAAGATGCGGATAGCGGAGCGGTCCCGCCGGTTGTATGGCGACAGTGGATGTCCTCCCGTCCGTCGTTGTCGTCAGCCGTACAGGGCTGGGCCGCGCCGCCTTGAGCGCATCTTCGAGCAACTCAGGTCGATAGGCGACCCCGTTCACCGCATCGATGCGTGCACCTGGAGCGAAGCCCATGTGGAACGCCGGGCCGTTCCACGACACGGCTTTTACGATGCCGCCCTTGCCGACGGTGAGGCCAATGGCGCTGGAGAAGTCGCGGGCACCGGCGTCGATTTCACTTTGCCGGAAATACTCGCCAGGAGTGGCATCGAAAACGAGACGGTAGCCCTCCTGTTCCAGGCCATCCGTTACACGGGCCGCGTCATGGCTGTCGAGGCGGGAGCGCAGAAAGGTTGGCCAGTCGTTTGCGGCGACGCGTTGAAGGGCTGTGCAAACATCGTCGAAGGTGTATGTCGACGTCGTCATGTCGCCCTCCTGGCCGCTGCCGAAGAAGTCACGTGCGAAATCGTCGAGGCTCTTCTTGTCGCCCGTTTTCTTACGGATCTCGGCATCGACGGCGAGCCAGAGGAAAACCCCTTCGCCGTAGTAGTCCTCGCGTCGTTGCCAGTCGCGCCATGAGAGTGGATGGCCCGCGGCGATCAGGGGATCGTTGGTACTGTCCTGCAGGGACTTCCACTCACGCCCGCTCTGGCCAAGGACACCGGCTGCACCCACCGCGAGCGCATCGAGGGTCTCTTGTCTGCTGCGCAACCCAGCGCGCGCGGCGAGCACGCGGCCCCAGAATTCCGTCTGGCCTTCATAGACCCAGAGCAGACTGCCGCGCATGGGCTCGTTGAACGTAGCCGACCACAGGTCGGCGGGCTGACGGTAACGGCCGTTCCACGAGTGCACGAATTCGTGAGCGAGCAGATCGCGGTCGACAAGGTAGTTTGCGTTGTTCCGGAAGAAATCCGGAGGAAGCACGTTGCTGCTGGACTGCGCCTGCTCGATGCCTCCCGGGCCGGGCAGGGTGTCGCTGAGGGCCAGCATGAAATCGTAGTGGTCGTAGTGACGCGTCGGCAGCAGCTTGCGTGCTTGTTGCACCATCGCGCGCAGCCGTTCCTGTTCCTTCACGTCCACGGTTACGTCATCGGCGTTCCCGCCGAGGGTGGTCAGTCGCACCGGCGCGTCGCCCGCCGCAGCAAGTTCATATCGCTCGACGTGCCGGCCTGCGAAGACGGGCGAGTCGACCAGCGCTTCCAGGGATGTCGTGTTGAACTCAACGGAACTGCCGGACCGGCTTTCGAGCGCGGTGACGTATCCAAAACCTGGCGGCAGCGTCAGTCGTGCCGTCACCGGAATGTTCCGCACGAACCAACCGGCAGGGTAGAGAACCACGCTCTGCCACGGAACGGTGACGATGTCTGGCGTCGCACTCACCAAGCCTTGTCGCGCGGAGAAGGGCGACAGGAACTCGAAAACGATATCGAGCGTGGTCACGCCGGAAGGAACGTCCAGATGGAAAGCGAACGGATTCACCGTGTCGCGTTGCCATGTGAGTGGCCGACCTTGCGCACGGATGACGAGCCCGGCCAGCGCGGTGGCCGACGCTGTCGGCGCATGGCTTCCCGTTTCCCACTGTGGGTAGAGGAGAGTCATGGGTCCGGCCGACTGGACGGGTATCGATTCGTGCACGCGGTAGATACGTTGCGCCGTGTCCGTCGCGTCGACGGCGAGCCCGATGCTCCCCTTGAAAGGAACATCTCGCGGCGCCGGAGCCGGCAAAGGGAGGGGCAGCGGTTGCGGCCCCTCCGATGCATGCGCCGGGCCGGCGGCGATCAAGGCGAGAACGAGGAGCCGACCGATACCCTGCATGACGCGCCAGCCTGATTTGTGAGGAACGTTGCTTCTACCGTTGCGGGGGTTAATCGGCCATGACCGCGGCGGTGTACGTCGCGATATCGGCCGGCTTGTCGGCAATCTTCCACGCGCCCGCGCCTTCCAGCTCTCGGCGATCGCCAAAGCCCCAGAGCACGCCGATGCCGCGCACGCCGTTGGCGACGGCGCCTTCCATGTCGTAAAGACGGTCGCCGATCATGATCGTGTCTTCGGCCGGTTGGTCGAAGTCGGCGAGTGCGGCGGAGATCATCGTGGCCTTCTCGCTGTGCGCAGTGGACAGGTCGGGTGCGTAGACGCGCTCGAAGAAGTGTCCGAAGGGTAGGTGGGCGATGATCGGGCCGGCATGGGGGAGGGGCTTGCTGGTGACGACGGCGAGGCGATGGCCGGCAGCAGATAGCGAAGCGATCAGTTCGGGAATACCGTCGTACACGGTGTGTTCCGACCAGCCCACGTCACGGAAACGCTCGCCGTACGCCGCCACGGCGGCTTCGATGCGTTCGTTGTCGTCGCCGAGAATGGCGGCATAGCTTACGCGCAGCGGCGGGCCAACCCAGGCCCGCAAGGCGGCGTCATCCGGCGACTCCGCGCCGACGGCCGCCAGGGAATGGCGAACGCCGGCGAAGATGCCGATTTCAGAGTCGATGAGGGTGCCATCGAGATCGAAGAGGAAGAGCATTACTTCTTCTCCGCCCGAGCCTTCAGCGCGACGACGGCCGGCAGTTCCTTGCCTTCGAGGAACTCGAGGAAGGCGCCGCCGCCGGTGGAGATGTAGGAGACGCCTTCTTCGATGCCGTATTTATCCACGGCCGCCAGCGTGTCGCCGCCGCCGGCAATGGAGAACGCTTTCGAGGCGGCAATCGCGCGAGCGAGTGTTTCGGTGCCTTTGCCGAAGGCGTCGAATTCGAACACGCCGACGGGGCCGTTCCAGACGACCGTGCCCGCCTTGGCGATCAGTTCGGCGTAGCGCTTCGCGGTGTCGGGACCGATGTCGAGGATCATCTCGTCGTCGGCGACCTCGGTCACGTTCTTGATCGTGGCTTTCGCGGTGGCGGAAAACTCGGTGGCGACGACCACGTCGGTGGGCACCGGCACGTCGGCGCCACGCGACTTGGCGTCGGCGATGATCTTCTTCGCGATGTCGAGCAGATCGGCTTCGACCAGCGACTTACCGACCTTGTGGCCTTCGGCGAGGATGAAGGTGTTGGCGATGCCACCGCCGACGATGAGCTGATCCACACGACCGACGAGATTCTGCAGCAGTTCGAGCTTGGTCGACACCTTGGAGCCGGCGACGATGGCCAGGAGCGGCTTGTCCGGGTTTTCCAGAGCCTTGCCCAGCGCGTCGAGTTCCTTTGCCAGCAGCGGGCCGGCGGCGGCGATCGGAGCGAAGCGGATCACACCGTGCGTGGAGGCCTGGGCGCGATGCGCCGTACCAAAGGCGTCCATGACGAAGATATCGCACAGCGCGGCGTACTTCTTCGACAGGGCTTCGTCGTCCTTGCCTTCGCCGACATTCATGCGGCAATTCTCGAGCACCACCACTTCGCCCTCGGCGACCTCGACACCATCGAGGTAGTCGCGCACCAGACGGACGTCCTTGCCGAGCTTCTTGCCCAGCCACTCGGCAACCGGCTTGAGCGAGGAGGCTTCATCGAACTCGCCTTCCTTCGGCCGGCCCAGGTGGGAGATAACCATGACCTTCGCCCCAGCGTCGCGCGCGGCGACGATGGTCGGCAGCGAGGCGTCCAGGCGCTGGGTGGAGGTGATCTTTCCGTTTTCGACCGGGACGTTGAGGTCCTCGCGGATCAGGACGCGCTTGCCGCGCAGGTCGAGGTCTTGCATGCGGATGACGGACACGTTGGACTCCAGGTTCGGTTCGGAGAAACGCCCATTGTAATTGGGGGGCGATCTAGAATCCGCCTCGTTCTCACAAGGAAGCCCTATGGCCCTCGTCCTCTATACCTACTGGCGCTCCAGCGCCGCCTACCGTGTCCGGATCGCCCTGAACCTTAAGGGCCTGCCGTACGAGGCCCGTCCGGTGCACTTGATCAACGAAGGCGGTGAACACCTCAAGCCCGCCTACCGCGAAATTTCCCCCCAGGCCCAGTTGCCGACCCTGCTCGATGGCGACCGCACGATCCGCCAGTCCATGGCCATCCTGGAATATCTGGACGAGACCCGCCCCGAGGTTCCGCTCATGCCGGGCGACGCGCTGGGCAGGGCGCGTGTTCGGGAGCTGATGCAGGCCGTGGGCACGGATATCCACCCGCTGGGGAACCTGCGCGTCCTCAGAGCCATTGAGGCGGAGTTCGGTGCGGACCAGCCGGTCAAGGAGGCGTGGTCGCGGCGCTGGATCAAGCAGGGCTTCGACGGCATCGAGGCGTTGCTGGCGCAGGGGCCGTCAGGGCGCTTCAGCTTCGGGGACACGCCGACCCTGGCCGATTGCTGCCTGGTGCCGCAGTTCTACAACGCGGTGCGTTGGGGCGTGGACCTGGCGCCCTACCCGACGATCCGCCGGGTGGTCGAGGCATGCCAGGCGCTGGAAGCGTTCCAGCAGGCCGCGCCCGAGGCGCAGCCGGACGCCCAGTAAGGAAATGTGGGAGCCGCTTCAGCGGCGATGCTTTCCGGCTTCACCGCACCGTTGGCTTTTCGCCGATGAATCGGCTCCCACAGGTCGCTATTCGACGGTCAAACGCCGATGCCGTACGGATCGCTCGATGCAAACTCGTTGCTCGACGAACCCTCGGACAGGCGGATCTTCAGGGCCAGGCCATCGCGCGAGTCGGCCTTGTTCAGGGTCTCTTCGAGCGTGATGTGGCCGTCCTTGAACAGCCGGTAGAGCGACTGGTCGAAGGTCTGCATGCCTTCCTGCAGGCTGCGGTCCATGGCGTCCTTCACCTCGTGGATCTGGCCGCGGCGGATCATGTCGCGGATCAGCGGGGTGTTCAGCAGCACCTCGGTCGCCGGCATGCGGCGGCCGTCCTTGCCGATCACCAGACGCTGACTGATCACCGCACGCAGGTTCAGGGCGAGGTTCATCAGCACGTTCTTGTGCGAGGCCTCCTGGAAGAAGTTCAGGATGCGCTCAAGCGTCTGGTCCGCATTGTTCGAATGCAGGGTGGCCAGGCACAGGTGACCGGTTTCCGAGAAGGCGATGGCGGCCTCCATGGTCTCCGTGTCGCGGATCTCGCCGATCATGATCACGTCCGGCGCCTCACGCATCGCGTTCTTCAACGCCTCGTGGTAGCTGTGCGTGTCCAGGCCCACTTCACGCTGGTTGATGATCGAGCGCTTGTGGCGGTGCAGGTACTCGATGGGATCCTCGATGGTGAGGATATGGCCCGAGCTGTTGTTGTTGCGGTGGTCCAGCATGGCGGCCAGCGTGGTCGACTTGCCCGACCCCGTGGCACCGACGCAGAGGATCAGCCCGCGCGGCTCCATGATCAGGTCACGGAAGATCGTGGGCAGGCGCAGTTCTTCAAGCGACGGAATCTCGCTCTTGATGGCACGGATGACCATGCCGATCTCGCCGCGCTGCTTGAAGACGTTGATGCGGAAGCGCCCCGCCTCTTTCACGGCCAGGGCCATGTTGAGCTCGAGATCGCGCTCGAACTGGGGCACCTGGCCCTCGTCCATGAGCGAATAGGCGATTTTCTTGACCATGCCGCTGGGCAGGCCTGTGTTTCCTAACGGGTAGAGCTTGCCTTCCACCTTGATGTTCACAGGGGCACCGGTCGTCAGGAACATGTCCGACGCGCCCTTGTCCACCATTAGCTTCAGGAAATAACCGATATCCACCTAAACCCCCGGGCGTTCGCATTACAATCGAGACGAGGTCTCCCTAGACCTTCATATATCGACAATATCTCGCAAACCTGTAAGAGGATAACGAGTGATGGTGCACATCTTGCCGTCGAAAGCCCTTTCCAAGGGCCGCCGGCTCCTCGCCCTGGCCTCCCTTGGCCTGGCGATTGCTACTCTCGCTGGCTGCGCCAGCGCTCCGCCGCCGGATGGTGCCATGAATCAGGCACTAGCTCAGCTACAGGCGGCGCGTGACGCAGGTGCAGCCGATTATGCGCCGGTCGACCTCGACTATGCGCAGGGTAAGTTCCGCCAGGCGCAAACAGCCATGGCGAGCCGCAAATACGACGAGGCGGCCGTGCTGGCCGACGAGTCGCGCGCGGATAGTGAACTGGCCCGGGCCAAGGCCCGGCTGGGTGCCGCCCGTGCCCAGAACCAGACCAAGAGCCAGGAAAATTCGCGGATGCGCGTCGAAATGATCGACAACCACGCGAACGACACGGTGCCGATCCCGACCAACGTGCAGGAAACCGAAAGCGTCCTGCCTGAGCCGACCGACAACACTCCGCCGCCCGTGGGTGGCCAGACCCAGCCGCTGAACGACCATCAGGGAGGCCAGTGATGAAGCGCTCGACTATCCTCCTCTCCGCCCTGGTCCTTGCCGTTTTCTCGGCAGGGTCGGCCATGGCCGCCACGGACGACCTGGACATCCGCCGGCTGAACTCCAGCCTGGACCAGCTCTCGGCCGACCCCGTTCTCGGCGGCTACGCCCAGGCGGAGCAGGCCCGGGCCCGCGAGGCGATCAACCAGATGGCGCAGTTCAAGCCCAAGGAAAAGGAGCACGCGCACTACCTGTACATCGCCGAGCGCCGCGTGGACATCGCCAAGGCGATGGCCCAGTTCCAGGATGCGCAGAGCAAGTCGGCCCAGCTGGATCGCGAGCACGATTCCATCCTGCTCGAGGCCAGCCGCCTCGACGCCGAGATGGCCCGCCGCCAGCTCGAGCAGCAGCGCGCCCAGAACCAGATGATCCAGGAAGAGGCCGCCCGCCTGCAGCAGCAGGGTGTGGAGTACTCCCAGGCCCTGGATCAGGCCAAGGCCGAGGGCGACAAGGCCCGCCAGGTCGCCGCTGCCCAGGCCAAGGTCGCCAACGCCGCCAAGAAGCAGGCGGCCCTGGCCGAGGCCGCGGCACGCGCCATGCGTGATGCGAGCTCGTCCGACGGTGCGGCCGACCCCGCGCCAAGCCCGAAAAAGAAGAAAAGCAGCAACGGCAACTAAGGCCACAGCGCCCTGTAGGAGCCGATTCATCGGCGAAAGGGTGCTCGCGGAGAACTTCAACGCTCCGCCGCACCCATCGCGGATGAATCGGCTCCTACACAAGCCGCTCCGGCCCCGCCAGATGGCGGGGTCGGGGTTGCCTGACGCGTAAACCGTTGCTCTCGCAACCATTTTTTCCTGCGTGAATTGAGAAAGATCGGTCTTGCAGCACCTCCTCGAGCGGAGTAGCTTCGAACTCCCGTCACGCGAAAAACACGTGATGGCCCTCCCCAACGCGAGGAGTTCGCTATGTTCGAAAACCAGCAGCCCGACGACGTCGAAAAGTTCGTCCACGCCGATGCCGACACCCGTCGTCTCTTCTACCGTCACCAGGAACTCGACACCAAGCTGCATGACGCCAACACCGGCTGTCTGCCCATGGACGATCAAAGCCTGGCGGGACTCAAGAAAGAAAAGCTGCAGGCAAAGGAGAAGCTCCAGCGAATGTGGGACAGCTGGCAGCAATCACGACACTGACCCCTTCATCGGGTTCACAAATTCCAGAGAACGGGCACGGGAACGTGCCCGTTTTTTTTATGGTCGTTCCCTACACCGTTTTGGATCGGCCGAGAAGCCGGGCATCGGTTCAGGGCGCCACGCTTTATCATGTGCGCCCAGAGGGTGGGGTCGCAGGGACCGTGCCCGGAAAAAGACGGAGTTCCAATGAGTGTTCATGACAGCGTCCTCGATCTGATCGGCCACACCCCCATGGTGCGCGCCCAGCGTCTGGATACTGGCCGTTGCGAGCTCTTCCTGAAGCTGGAAAGCGCCAACCCGGGCGGCTCGGTGAAGGACCGCATCGGTATGTCGATGATCGAAGGCGCCGAGCGCGCCGGAAAGATCAAGCCGGGCGACACCCTCGTGGAAGGCACCGCGGGCAATACCGGCCTGGGCCTCGCGCTGGTCGCGCAGCAGAAGGGCTATCGCCTGGTCCTCGTCGTGCCCGACAAGATGAGCCGCGAGAAGATCTTCAACCTCAAGGCCATGGGTGCCGAGGTCGTGCTTACCCGTTCGGACGTGGCCAAGGGCCACCCCGAGTACTACCAGGATATGGCCGAGCGCATCGCTCGCGAGACCCCGGGGGCGTACTTCATCAACCAGTTCGGCAACCCGGACAACCCGCTGGCGCATGAGCAGACCACCGGCCCGGAAATCCTCGAGCAGATGGACGGCAAGGTCGACGCGATCGTCGTCGGCTGCGGCTCCTCAGGCACGATGAGCGGCCTCACCGCCTACCTGCGCAAGCATTCGCCGCATACGCGTATCGTGCTGGCCGACCCCGTTGGATCGATCCTCGCCGAGTACATCAATGACGGCGTGTTGTCGGAGAAGTCCGGCAGCTGGATGGTCGAAGGCATCGGCGAGGATTTCCTACCCTCCATCAGCGACTTCTCCATGGTCGAGAAGGCTTTCGCCATCAGTGACAAGGAAAGCTTCCTCGCCGCTCGCGAACTGCTGGCGAAGGAGGGCGTTCTCGGTGGTTCGTCCACGGGCACCCTGCTGGCCGCCGCGTTGAAGTACTGCCGCGAGCAGACCGAACCCAAGCGTGTCGTCACCCTGGTCTGCGACACCGGCAACAAGTACCTGTCGAAGATGTACAACGACTACTGGATGCTCGACAACGGCTTTCTCGAGCGCGAACGCTACGGCGACCTGCGCGACCTCATCCTGCGGCCCTATGCGCAACGCGACACGGTGGTGATCAAGCCGGACGACATGCTGGTCACCGCCTATAACCGCATGAAGCTGTACGACGTCTCGCAGCTGCCGGTGATGGAGAGTGAGCGCATCGTCGGCATCCTCGACGAGTCCGACGTGCTGATGCACGTGCATTCGGACGAAACCCGGTTCCGAGACCCCGTCTCCACGGCCATGATGGCTTCGCCGGAAATGCTCCAGGTCCGCGAACCGATCGATGCACTATTGCCCGTGTTCGAGAAGGGCCACGTCGCCATCGTGGTCGACGGCGAACAGTTCCTCGGACTGATCACCCGGATCGACCTGCTCAATTACCTGCGCCGCAAAGTCAATTAAGAAGGATCACGACTCATGTGTGGAATTGTTGCCGCTGTCGCGCAGCGTGATATCGCGCCGATCCTCATTGCCGGTTTGAAGGCCCTGGAATACCGCGGCTACGACTCGGCTGGCATGGCCATCGCCGATGGCGGTGAGATCCGCCGGGTCCGTGCGAAGGGCAAGGTTCGCGAGATGGAAGCCCTCTACGACGCCGATCCGGTGCCGGGCGGCACGGGTATCGCGCATACGCGATGGGCGACGCACGGCGTTCCCAGCGAGGCGAATGCGCACCCGCACGTGCAGGGTCGTATCGCCATCGTGCATAACGGCATCATTGAAAACTACGCATCCCTGCGCGACGGGCTCAGGGCCAAAGGCCGCACCTTCCACTCGGAGACGGATACCGAGGTGATGGGCGCGGTGATCGACGAGCACGTACAGGCCGGCAAGTCGTTGCGCGAAGCCGTCACCGCCGCCGTGCGCGAACTCGAAGGCGCGTATGCCATCGCCGTGATGAGCCTGGACGAGCCCGAGCGCATCGTCGGCGCTCGCCGTGGCTGCCCGCTGCTGGTCGGTATCGGCATTGGTGAGCACTTCCTCGGTTCGGACGCGCAGGCGCTGATCAAGGTCACCAACCGGATGATGTACCTCGAGGAAGACGACGTCGTCGAAATCACGCGCGACACCGTCGAAGTCTTCGGCCTGGACGGCCAGCGTGTCGACCGCACGGCGCACGAGAGCGAAATCAGCGCCGACTCCGTGGAGCGTGGCGAGTACCGTCACTACATGCAGAAGGAAATCTTCGAGCAGCCGCGCGCGGTCGCCGACACGCTCGAGGGTCGCATCGGTCCGCACGGCATCCTGCCGAACATCTTCGGTATCGACGCCGACCCGATCCTCGAGAAAACGCGCGCCATCCACATCGTGGCCTGCGGCACCAGCTATCACGCCGGCATGGTCGCGAAGTACTGGATCGAGCAGTTTGCACGCATCCCTGTCGTTGTCGAAGTAGCCAGCGAGTACCGCTACCGCGACGTCGTCGTGCCGGAAAACACACTCTTCGTCGCGGTATCGCAATCGGGTGAAACCGCCGACACGCTGGCCGCCATGCGTGAGTCGCGCCGCCGCGGTTACCTGGCCACGTTTGCTATTTGCAACGTGCCGGAGTCGTCTGTCGTCCGTGAATCCGACCTGCGCCTGATGACGCGCGCGGGTCCGGAAATCGGCGTCGCCTCGACCAAGGCCTTCACCACCCAGCTCACCGCGTTCGCGTTGCTGGCGCTGGACCTCGGCCGCCGTCGCGGCCTGGATAACGCGAAGTACCTCGAGCACTGCAAGGAGCTCCAGTCGCTGCCGCGCTATATCGAGAACGCGCTGAAGATCGAGCCGGAGATCCTCAAGATCGCCGACCACTTCATCAACAAGCAGCACGCCCTGTTCCTCGGGCGCGGCGCGCAGTTCCCCGTGGCGCTGGAAGGCTCGCTCAAGCTCAAGGAAATCTCGTACATCCACGCCGAGGCTTATCCCGCCGGTGAGCTGAAGCACGGTCCGCTGGCCCTGGTCGACGAGAACATGCCCATCGTGGCGGTGGCGCCGAATGGCCCGTTGCTCGACAAGCTGAAGTCGAACCTGCAGGAAGTGCGTGCCCGCGGCGGCGAGTTGATTGTCTTTGCGGATGAGCGCGCCGAGATGGACGACGGCACCGAGCACGTGGCCATGGTGCGTGTGGATGGCGGTGGCGATCTGATTGCGCCTGCCGTATTTACGATTCCGCTGCAGCTGTTGGCGTATCACGTTGCGGTGCAGCGTGGCACCGACGTCGATCAGCCCCGAAATCTGGCCAAGTCAGTTACCGTCGAGTGAGCAGCATGCCGTTCGTGCATGCCACGGCCGATGTCCAGGCGCTGAGGATCGGCGCCGGGACGCGGATCTGGCAGTTCGTGGTTGTCCTGCCGCAGGCGGTAATCGGCGCGGATTGCAATATCTGCTCGCACTGCTTCATCGAGAACGACGTGGTCGTCGGTGACCGTGTCACGGTGAAGAGCGGCGTGCAGCTCTGGGATGGCCTCCGGCTGGAAGACGATGTTTTCGTCGGTCCCAACGTGACCTTCACCAACGACCGCATGCCGCGTTCGCGGATCTATCCCGAAAACTTTCCGCAAACCGTTGTGCGCCGGGGTGCTTCGATCGGGGGCGGCGCGACGATCCTGCCGGGCGTGGAGATTGGCGAGCGAGCGATGGTGGGAGCGGGTGCGGTCGTCACGCGTGATGTGCCCGCCCGTGCCATCGTCGTCGGGAATCCCGCACGGGTCATCGGTCAGGTCGACGACGCGATCGGTGACGATGCCTTGAGCCGCAGCCCCGGGTGATCGAAAATGGTGGTTTCCAAGGGAACGCCGCCATGAAGTGTTTCAAAGCCTACGACATCCGGGGTCGCGTTCCCGACGAGCTCAATGAAGACATCGCTTATCGGCTCGGTCGCGCTTTTGCGCGCACGGTGGGCGAGGGTGCCGTGGTGGTGGGCTACGACATCCGCCGCGACAGTCCTGCTTTCGCGGGGGCGATCGTTCGCGGACTGAATGACGAGGGCCGCGACGCCATCGACATCGGCCTGTGCGGAACGGAGGAGGTCTACTTCCAGACATTCCATCGACAGGTCGCCGGCGGCATCATGGTGACCGCCAGCCACAACCCTATCGATTACAACGGCATGAAGCTCGTTCGTGAGGGCTCACGCCCGATCAGTGGCGACACGGGGCTGCGTGACATCGAGCGCCTGGTCGAAGACAACACCTTCGGCGACACGGCCGCCGTGCGAGGGAACGTCGTTCACGATCACGACAAGTCGGCGTACGTCAGCCACCTGCTCGGCTACATCGACGCCAGCGCGCTGCGTCCGCTCAAGATCGTGGTGAATGCCGGCAACGGGGGCGCCGGTGGTGTCATCGACCTGCTCGACGCCCACCTGCCGTTCGAATTCATCCGCGTGAACCACGAGCCGGATGGTAGCTTCCCGAACGGCATCCCCAACCCCCTGCTGCCGGAAAACCGCGACGCGACATCCCACGCCGTCATCGCCCATGGCGCCGACTTCGGTATCGCCTGGGACGGCGATTTCGATCGCTGCTTCCTTTTCGATGCGCGGGGCCAGTTCATCGAGGGGTACTACATTGTCGGTTTGCTCGCGGCCCAGCTGCTCGAGAAGCGCCCCGGTGCGAAGATCATCCACGACCCGCGCCTGACCTGGAACACCATCGACATGGTCAAGGGTGCCGGTGGGATTCCCATCGAGAGCAAGACCGGTCACGCGTTCATCAAGGAGCGCATGCGGTCGGAAGACGCGATCTACGGCGGTGAGATGAGTGCGCACCACTACTTCCGTGAGTTCGCGTATTGCGACTCGGGCATGATTCCCTGGCTGCTCGTCGCCGAACGGCTGTCGAAGACAGGCAGCAGCCTCGCCGCGATGCTCGCCGAACGGATGGCAGCCTACCCGTGCAGCGGTGAGATCAACTTCGTGGTGGACGACGCGAAGGCCGCCGTCGACCGGGTCATGGCCTTCTATAAGGCGGAAGCGCCGCGCATCGATCACGTGGACGGCGTCAGCGCGGAGTTTACCCACTGGCGCTTCAATCTCCGGTCATCCAATACCGAGCCCTTGCTTCGGCTCAACGTTGAGGCGCGAGCCGACGAGGCGCTGATGAAGGCGAAGACCGCCGAACTGTCCGCCCTGATTGCGGGTTAATATGTAAGTTCCTGCGTTTTTTCGCAAAAACGTTCGCGGCAATAAAACCAGGGCCTGGCGATAGTCATATCGCCAGGCCTTTGTTATGGCTGCCAATTTATTGACGCACACCCTCGGGTGTCGTCAGGACGGCAACATCCTGCCGCCGCCGTTTTGCGAATTCGTAAGGAAACAGAAATGAAACTTACGCATCCTGTCGGGCCGCCCCTTGGCGGTCCGCCGTGATCGTGTCCGAATCCCGTCGATATGTTGCTCCCACACGATGCTACGGACCCCCAGAAGGGTCGGATGCCAGCTCACAATGACCGATCTTCAGCGTCGCAAATTCATCAAGATAGCCGGCGGCGCCGCCGCGGCGGCCGCCGTGGTCGGCCTTCCGCCCAGCCTCGTACGCGCGCTTTCCATCAAGGGAAACAGCGCGACCGGTTCGATCAATGACATCGAGCACGTCGTCATCCTTATGCAGGAGAACCGGTCGTTCGATCACTACCTTGGCGCCCTGCGAGGGGTGCGCGGCTTCGGCGACAGATTTCCGATTCCCCTGGAAGGTGGCGGGCGCGTATGGGACCAGTCGAACGGTACCCGGGTGGTCAAACCGTTCCATCTGGACAAGAACACGATGAACGCGGCGCTTATCAAGGACATGCCGCATTTCTTCTACGACGCGCAGGCGGCGTGGAACCAGGGCAAGTACGGGCACTGGCCGCAGTACAAGACGGACGGCTCCATGGGCTACTACACCCGGAGTGAGGCACCCTTCCAGTACGCGCTGGCCGACGCGTTTACGATTTGCGATGCCTACCATTGCTCGGTGCAAGGCTGCACGGATCCGAATCGCATCATGTTCTGGTCGGGATCCAACCATGATCCCCGGCTTCGGGACGCGGGCATCAATTGCGACGACACCACGGCTGAGCCAACCAACATTCGCTGCAACGTCGTGGGCCAGATGCCGTCGCCGGGCTATGCCTATACCGGGAGTGCGTTCACCTGGGACACCATTCCCGACGTCCTCGAGCGGAACAACATCAGCTGGAAGATCTACCAGGACCCGAACAACAACTGGTGGGGCCTCATGCACGGCGGTCTCGCGTTCGACAGCTTTCGCAGCGCGCTTCCGGGATCGGCGCACTACGACAAGGGAATGAGTCATCACTCCATCGACGATCTCGCGAGCGACGTGATGGCCGGAACGCTTCCCGCCGTGACCTGGATTCTGCCCACACCGATGGAATCCGAGCATCCGTTTGCTCCGTCGAGCGCGGGACGCGGCGGCCATTTCGTCGAGCGTATCCTGCAGGCGTTGACGGGTAATCCGGACTCGTGGAGCAAGACCGCCTTCTTCATCACCTATGACGAGAACGACGGTCTCTTCGACCACGTGCCGCCACCGGCCGTACCGTCTTATGACGCTGAGGGCAACCTCGCCGGCAAATCGTCCGTTCCCGTGGAGGGCATGTACTTCGCCGTAAACAAGCCGGAGTACGTCCATCCCTCCGACACCATCACGGGCGACCTGCGCGTATGGGGAATGGGTCCGCGCGTTCCCATGTTCGTCATCTCACCCTGGAGCAAGGGTGGATGGGTGAACTCGCAGGTGTTCGATCACACCTCGATGGGCATGTTCCTGGAGAAGCGCTTCGGCATCACCATTCCCGCCATCAGTCGCTGGCATCGGACGGTCAGCGGCGACCTTACATCGGCCTTCGACTTCAGCAGCCCGAACAGCCCGAGCCTGCCCGCGTTGCCGAGCATGGCCAACTACGAGGCGGTGGAAGCGGCGTCCGCGCGTCTACCGGTTGCCAGGCCGCCCGCGGTCGAGCAACCCATGGTCAGGGAGCCCGGTGTGCGCTACTCGCGCCCGCTGCCCTATGACCTCGCCGTGTACGCGACGCCTCGACCCGACGGCCGCCTGCGCCTGGACTTCGTCAACAACGGGGCACAAGGCGCGGTCCTGCACGTGTACGACAAGAAGCACCTGGCCAACATACCGCGGCGCTACACCGTTGCCGCCCGTGCGCGTCTGGACGACGACATCTGGCGTCCGTCGGCGGTCGACGGAGGGCACTACGATTTAGAAGTGTTCGGACCCAACGGTTTCTTTCGCTCGTTCCAGGGCGATGTGTTCAATGAACACGACGCCGGTGTCGAGATGGCCATGGCCTATCGCAAGGATGCCCGGGAGCTGGTGCTTACACTGACCAATAAGCGTGCGCGCGCCGTCAATCTTGATCTCCGCTTCAACGCCTATCGGAAATTCGATAGTGGCGCGACGCTGTCCCTGCCGGCCGGAGCGGCCACCGAGCGCGCATGGAAGATCGACTCGGTCGGTAACTGGTACGACTTCTCGGTCACCGGCGAGGCACTTGCCTACCGGTTCGCGGGACGGATGGAGAGTGGGATGCCGAGCATCAGCGATCCCGCCCAGTAATCCAGGGAGGCGTGTACGGGTGCCTCAGGCGCGTCCGTACACGTCGTCGAAGCGGACGATGTCATCCTCTCCGAGGTAGCTGCCGGACTGCACTTCGATCAGCTCGACAGGGACCTTGCCAGGGTTGCGCAGGCGATGGCGAGCGCCGAGCGGGAGATACGTGCTCTCGTTCTCGGCAAGCAGGAAAACCTTATCGTCACAGGTGACTTCGGCGACGCCCTTCACCACGATCCAGTGCTCGGCGCGGTGATGGTGCATCTGCAGGCTTAGCGCTGCGCCCGGCTTCACGACGATGCGTTTCACCTGGAAGCGATCGCCGGATTCGAGCGAATCGTAGCTTCCCCATGGACGGCGAACGACACGGTGCAGGTCGTGCTCGGTGCGGCCGGCGGCCTTCAGCTCGTCGACGACTTTCTTGACCTCTTGCGATGCATCCCGACGCGCTACCAGGGTGGCATCTGGCGTAGTTACGACGATGACGTCCTCCAGTCCGATGGTCGCCACCAGGTGGCGTGCGTGCGAGCGGATGAGGGAGCCCTGCGTGTCGAGCGCGATGACGTCGCCTTCGGTGCTGTTGCCATTCGCGTCTTTCGTCGCGGAAAGCCAAAGCGCGTCCCACGAACCGATGTCGCTCCAACCGCAACTCACGGGCACGACGGCAGCGCGCTCGGTGCGCTCCATCACGGCGTAGTCGATCGAGTCGCTGGGCGCCGCGGCGAATGCCTCAGCGTCCAGCCGGATGAAGTCGAGATCGGTGTTTGCCTTGATATAGGCGGCGCGCGCTGCTTCGACCATCTCCGGCGCATACTTGCCGAGCTCCTCGATGTAGCGCGAGGCGCGGAACATGAACATGCCCGAATTCCAGTCGTAATCGCCGGAGGCGACATAACGCGTGGCGAGATCGCTCGCGGGTTTCTCCACGAACTGGTTGACCTTGAAGCTGGCACCGCCGATGGCGTCGCCACGCTGGATATAGCCGAAACCTGTCTCGGCACGATCGGGACGGATACCGAAGGTCACCAGCCAGCCGTCCTCGGCGAGGGGGCGCGCGCGGCTTACCGCCTCGGCGAACAAGTCGTCGTTGCCGATCAGGTGGTCGGCAGGGAGGACGAGCAGCAGGGCATCGGGGTCCTTCTCCAGGGCGTGGAAGGCACCGACCGCGATCGCGGGTGCCGTATTGCGGGCCGTCGGCTCGAGCAGGATGCTCGCGCCGGAAACCTTCAGCTCCTGAAGCTGTTCGGCAGCGAGGAACCGGTGATCGTCGGCCGCCACGACGATCGGCGGCGCCGCGTCAGGCAGGCGCGCGGCCCGGATCACCGTCTGCTGGAAGAGCGTCTCGGCGGCCGTCAGCGCAAGGAACTGCTTGGGCAGGTTCCTGCGTGAGATCGGCCACAACCGTGTCCCGCTACCGCCGCTGAGAATCAGGGGAATGATCATGGGATCGTTATTCCATTGCTTTGGGCGAGGATCGCCAGGGTCTTCTCGACGCCAGCGCGCCAGGTGGGGAAATCAAAGCCGAACGTTTGGGCGAAGCGTCGGTTGTCCAGTACTGAATAAGACGGACGACGTGCCGGTGTCGGAAATTCCGCCGTGGCGATGGGCTTGACGACAGGAGGGCGGGCAAGCAGGCCGCGGGTCACAGCCCCGTCGAAAATAGCTTCCGCAAAACCGTGCCAGGTCGTCGTTCCCGTCGCCGTCAGATGGTACGTGCCTTCGACAGCGCCGCGCGACGACGGTTCGGCCACCCATCGGTCCAGCGCGGCCAGGGTGGCATCGACGATGAGTCCGGTATCGGTGGGCGTGCCCTGTTGGTCGGCGACGACGGCAAGCTGGTCCCGATCGGCGCCAAGGCGGAGCATGGTGCGCAGGAAGTTATGGCCGACCGACGAGTAGACCCACGCGGTGCGAAAGATGAAATGCGCCGCCCCGCTGTCGCGGAGCTTCCCCTCGCCGACGAGCTTCGAGCGCCCGTAGGCACCCGCTGGCGCGACCGTCGCATCCTCGGTGTAAGGCGTTGTGGCTTCGCCGTCGAACACATAGTCCGTCGAGTAGTGGATGACCATTGCGCCGTGACGAGCCGCCCAATCACCCAGAATGCCGAGGGCGTGACCATTCACGAGGGAGGCCGTGACTTCGTCCGATTCCGCCTTGTCCACTGCCGTGTAGGCAGCGGCATTGACGATGACATCGGGCCGCTCCGTCTCCAGCAGCGCTTCGAGGCTGGTGGGGTCCGCAAGATTGCCCACCACGCCACGTGCACCGTTCGCGAGCGAACCGTCGCGCGTCGCTGCGACAAGCTCGCCTCGGTCGGCGAGGCCGCCCTGGCTCAGGAACGTCTGACCCAGCTGTCCATTGGCGCCGAGGAGCAGGAACTTCACGGAAGGAATTCCGGTAGCCGATCCACGGGGACGTCGGCAAGAAGCGGTGCCTTCTTGTCCTTGTCCGAAAGCAGCGGTTCCGAGACGGGCCAGTCGATGCCGATGGCGGGATCGTCCCAGCGAACGCCGCCGTCGGCCTTGGCGTCGTACAGATCGGTGCACTGGTACGAGAATGTCGCGTGCTCGGAGACGACGCAGAAGCCGTGGGCGAAGCCCTCGGGGATCCAGAAGTGGCGATGATTTTCCGCCGTCAGCATGACGCCGGCCCATTGGCCGAACGTCGGCGAGCCACGGCGGATGTCCACGGCGACGTCATAGACTTCGCCCTCGAGGACGCTCACCAGCTTGCCCTGCGGATGAGGCCACTGGTAGTGCAAGCCGCGCAACACGCCGCGCGCCGAACGGGATACGTTCGACTGCACGAAACGGCGGTCGATTCCCGCGTCCCGGTATTTGGCTTCGTTGTAGCTTTCGTAGAAGAAGCCTCGCGAGTCGCCGAACACCTGGGGTTCGACGACGATGCAGCCGGGCAGGGACGTTTCGATGAACTTCATCCGACGTAGCCCTGCTTGATGAGGTTCTGCAGGTACTGGCCATAGCCCGTCTTCGCCAGCGGTTCGGCCAGGCGAAGCAGCTGTTCCGCATCGATCCACTGGTTCATGTAGGCGATCTCCTCGGGGCAGCAGACCTTGAGGCCCTGCCGATTCTCGATCGTCTGGATATATTCACCGGCTTCCATGAGCGACTCATGCGTGCCCGTATCCAGCCACGCGTAGCCGCGGCCGAGCTGTTCGAGATGCAGTGTTTCACTGTCGAGGTAGCAGCGGTTGAGGTCCGTGATCTCCAGCTCGCCGCGGGGCGAGGGCTTCAGGTCCTTCGCGTAGTCGAGCACGCGGTTATCGTAAAAATAGAGGCCGGTCACCGCGTAGTTGGACTTCGGTGTCTTTGGCTTTTCCTCCAGGCCGATGACCTTTCCGCTGGCATCGAATTCGGCCACGCCGTAGCGTTCCGGATCGCGCACCCAGTAGCCGAACACCGTCGCGCCGCTCTCGCGAGCCGCAGCGCGCTTCATGCGTTCGGTGAGGCCCACGCCATAGAAGATGTTGTCGCCGAGGACGAGGCAGCTCGGATCGCTGCCGATGAAATCCTTGCCGATGAGAAAGGCCTGCGCCAGGCCGTCCGGCGACGGCTGCACGGCATAGTTGATGTTGATGCCCCACTGGCTGCCATCGCCCAGGAGGCGCTGGAAGAGCGCCTGCTCGTGCGGCGTGTTGATGATCAGGATGTCCCGGATGCCTGCCAGCATCAGCGTGGCAAGCGGGTAGTAGATCATCGGCTTGTCGTACACGGGCAGGAGCTGTTTGCTCACAGCCTGGGTGATGGGATAAAGACGCGTTCCCGATCCCCCCGCGAGAATGATTCCCTTGGTCTTGCTCATGCTCCGAGGCGCTCCATTCGATAGCTGCCGTCGAGGACGCGAGCGACCCACGGCTGGTTGTCCAGGTACCAGCGCACGGTGTCCGCGATGCCGGTCTCGAAGGTATGGGCCGGCGTCCAGCCGAGTTCTCGCTTGAGCTTGCCGGCATCGATCGCATACCGGCGATCGTGGCCTGGTCGGTCGCGCACGTAGGTGATGAGCGAGCGGCGATCGGCGCCCGACGAGAGGGGTCCCTCGCCGTCGAGGAGGTCGCAGATGGTGCCGACCACGTCGATATTCTGGCGCTCGGCATTGCCGCCGACGTTATAGGTCTCGCCGACGCGACCGTCCTCGAGGACGCGACGGATCGCGGTGCAGTGATCGCCGACGAAGAGCCAGTCGCGGATGTTCTTGCCGTCGCCATAGACCGGCAACGACTCGCCAGCCAGCGCCTTCTGGATCACCAGCGGGATCAGCTTCTCGGGGAACTGGAACGGGCCGTAGTTGTTCGAGCAGTTCGTGGTCAGCGTGGGCAGGCCGTACGTGTGGTGGAACGCGCGGACGAGGTGATCCGACGAGGCCTTGGACGCGGAGTAGGGCGAGTTCGGCGCATAGGGCGTCGTTTCCGTGAACAGGCCCTCGGCACCCAGCGAGCCGTACACTTCGTCGGTCGACACGTGGAGGAAACGGAAGGCGGCCTGTTCCTCCGTGGCCATCGAGCGCCAGTAGTCGCGAACGCATTCGAGAAGGCCCAGCGTGCCCACGACGTTGGTCTGGATGAAGTCGGCCGGCGCGTCGATGGACCGGTCGACGTGCGACTCGGCGGCGAAGTTGATGACAGCCGTGGGCCGATGCTCGGCCAGAAGCTGCGCCACGAGAGTGCGGTCGCCGATGTCGCCCTTGGCGAAGACGTGAAGGTCGTTGCCCTTCAGCTGCGCCAGCGTGTCCGGGTTGCCGGCGTAGGTCAGCTTGTCCAGGTTGATGACTTTGAGACCGTCGGCCACGGCCTGGAGAACGAAATTCGCGCCAATGAAGCCGGCGCCGCCGGTCACTAGCAGGGTTTTGTGCCGCTGGCTCGAAGATGTCATCGGTGGTCGCACTCGTGTGAGGGGGTGGGGCCGGAGCCTTCCTAGGTAGGGAATAATGCCTCGTCTGGGCTCCTCCCTCCAAACGAATCCTGAACGACTCCGCCGTGATCGCCGGTCGGTCGGGGGCTCTGGCAGTGCCTGGGCTCAGGACCAAACGGAGTAAGATGGCCGCTTTTGACACGCCACGTCGGCGCCACCCGACAGTACGGAAGCCAAATGACCAAGCCACACGACAGCACCCTTCGACCGCTGGGACTGGGAACGCGGGCCATTCATGCCGGCCAGGCGCCGGATCCCTCGACGGGCGCGATCATGCCCCCGATCTACGCCACCTCGACGTACGTCCAGTCGAGTCCCGGCGTGCACCAGGGCTACGAGTACTCGCGCTCGCAGAACCCCACCCGCATGGCGTACGAGCGATGCATCGCCGATCTCGAAGGTGGGGTCGCGGGTTTCGCCTATGCCTCAGGCCTGGCCGCGGCCGCATGTACGCTGGACCTGCTGGACAGTGGCAGCCACGTCATCGCCATGGACGACCTCTACGGTGGCACGTACCGCCTGTTCGAGCGCGTCCGTCGCCGTTCGGCGGGCCTGGATTTCACCTTCCTCGACCTGAACGACGAAGTGGCCCTGAAGGCGGCGCTTCGGCCGGAAACCCGGATGGTCTGGGTCGAGACGCCGACGAACCCGCTGCTCAAGCTCGTCGACCTGGAACGCGTCGGCGCCTTTTGCAAGGCAAACGGCTTGCTGATGGTCGTCGACAACACGTTCTGCTCGCCGATGGTCCAGCGCCCGATCGAATACGGCGCGGATCTCGTCCTCCACTCGGCCACCAAGTACCTCAACGGGCACTCCGACATCGTTGGCGGCGTGCTCGTGGCGGCCAACGAGGAGCTGGCCGGTCGCGTGGGATTCCTGCAGAACTCCACGGGTGCCGTCCAGGGGCCCTTTGATAGCTTCCTGGCCCTGCGCGGCCTCAAGACGCTTCACCTGCGTATGCGCGCACATTGCGCGAGCGCGGCCGAGCTGGCGGATTGGCTCGCCGGCCACCCGGCGATCGAGAAGGTCATTTACCCGGGACTGGCGAGCCACCCGCAGCACGAACTCGCGCGCCGCCAGATGGACGGTTTCGGCGGCATGATTTCCATCTATCTGAAGGGTGGCCCTGCCGCGGCGACGCGCTTCTGCGAGCGCACGTCGCTGTTCGCGCTGGCCGAGTCACTGGGCGGTGTCGAAAGCCTGGTCAACCATCCGGCGATCATGACGCATGCCTCGGTGCCACCCGAAGTCCGCGCACGCCTTGGCATCACGGATAACCTGGTCCGCCTGAGCGTCGGCGTGGAAAACGTCGAGGATCTGCGCGCGGAACTCGACGAGGTCCTCTCTGGTGTCTGATAGCCCGACCCGGCGCCTGCTGATCACCGGCGGCAGCGGCTTCGTCGGCTCGACGATCCGCGCGGCCGCACGCGAGGGTGGTTTCGCGGGCTGGTCGCTCACGGTTGCGCCGCCTGGCCTCGACCTGCGCGATCCGGTCGCCGTCGACGCATGGTTGGCCTCCGAAAGGGCGGACGGCGTGCTCCATCTGGCCGCACAGGGCTTCGTGCCGCGCTCGTTCGAGGCCCCCCAGGAAACGTTCGATATCAACCTGGGCGGCACGCTCAACCTCCTCCGGGCGCTATCGGCGACGAAGTTCAGTGGCCGCTTCGTGTATGTCAGCTCCGGCGATGTCTACGGGCTGGTTCCCGACGATGCGTTGCCCGTGGATGAGAATCGAGCCCCGGAACCCCGGAATCCCTATGCCGTATCCAAGGTGGCTGCCGAGCAGCTGGTCCTGATGTGGCATCGTACGTTCGGTCTCGACGCTGTCGTCGTGCGGCCTTTCAACCATATCGGTCCTGGGCAAGCGCCGAATTTCGCCGTCGCGTCCTTCGCCGCGCAGATCGTCGCGATCGAGCGTGGCGCGCCGGCGGTCCTGGAGACCGGCGACATCGACACCACGCGCGACTTCACCGATGTGCGCGATGTGGTTCGTGCCTATGAGGCCGTCCTCGGGGCTGGCGTGGCCGGCTCGACGTACGTCGTCGCCAGTGGCCACGAGTACCGCATGCGTACGCTCATTGAAATGATGTGCGAACTGGTCGGCGTATCCGTCGAGATCAGGCAGGACCCCGCCCGCATGCGCCCCGCCGAGCAGCGACGCATGGTGGCGAGTGCCGCGTTGCTGAAAAAACACACCGGGTGGGAACCACGGGTTCCTATCCGTCAGACATTGAACGATGTACTTATTGATGCAAGAGGCCGAGCATGAGCAATTCCACTAAGTCCGCGCTGATCACCGGTATTACCGGTCAGGATGGCGCCTACCTTGCGAAGTTCCTGCTCGGCAAGGGCTACGAGGTCCACGGACTCGCGCCGCGGCGCAGTACGGATACGTCATGGCGTCTTCGCGAGCTGGGCGTTGCCGGCGATGTCCATCTGATCGATGGCGACCTGGCGGATCTTTCCTCGCTTATCCGTGCGATGGAAACCTCGCGTGCCAGCGAGGTCTATAACCTGGGCGCGCAGAGCTTTGTCGGCACCTCGTGGCAGCAGCCGCTGCTCACGGCCGACATCGACGGTACCGGCACGGTTCGCATGCTCGAGGCGGTTCGCATCGTCAATCGCGATGCCCACTTCTACCAGGCCTCCACCAGCGAAATGTTCGGCCTGATCCAGGCCGACCACCAGGACGAGAGCACCCCGTTCTATCCGCGCAGCCCGTATGGCGTCGCGAAGCTCATGGGCCACTGGGCCACGGTGAACTATCGCGAAAGCTACGGCATGCACGCGTCGAGCGGCATCCTGTTCAATCACGAATCGCCGCTGCGCGGCATCGAATTCGTGACTCGCAAAGTGGCGCACGCCGTCGCGTCCATCAAGCTCGGGCTGCAGAAAGAGCTCCGCCTCGGCAATATCGACAGCAAGCGCGACTGGGGTTTTGCCGGCGACTACGTCGAAGCCATGTGGTTGATGACGCAGCAGGCGACGCCGGACGACTACGTGGTAGCCACGGGCGTCACCAATACCGTGCGCGACATGTGCAAGTTTGCCTTCGAGCATGTCGGCCTGAACTACGAGGACTACCTCGCGATCGACGCAAAGTTCATGCGTCCGGCCGAAGTCGACGTGCTGCTCGGCAATCCCGCGAAGGCAAAGGCGAAGCTCGGCTGGTCGCCGCGCACGACGATGGAAGAACTGATTGCCATGATGGTGGACGCGGACCTGCGTCGCCTGAAGGGCTGATTGCTCGCCAGCCCCGACGAGATGATCTCGGGGCTGGCGGCGGAATCAAAGGGTGTTAAGGCCCTTTTCGATCTCGGCAAAGCGATTCCGGTACGTCATGCCCACGTGGCGATAGCCGACACGGTCACGGACCATCCGGCCTGCGCGCTTACCGATCTCTCGTCCGAGCGAGGGCTGGTCGACGAGACGGATCATGTGCGCGCTGGCCTGCTCGACATCAGCATCAGCCCAGACCTGGCCTTCATGCTTCGGATAGTCGCCGTCACGCACGGGGATCAACGTGAAGTCGACCAACAGGGCGGACTGCTCGTCCATGAAATCCATGTTGCCTGAGTAAGCCGTCGCGATAAGCGGCTTCTCGAGGTACATCGCCTCGGCCAGGCCGCGGCCAAAACCTTCGGACCGGTGGAGCGAGACGAAGCAGTCGCAGCAGCGGATGAGGTTCTTCACCTCGTTGTCGGTCACGGTGCGGTCGATCAGGACGATGCGGTCTTGGTACTGCGCCACCTCGTCCTTGAGGCGGGCGAGCGCCTCGGGATCGCGGTCGCTTCCGTTGACCTTGATAACCAGTGCGCAATCGCTCGTCGGCCGTGCGGCAACCAGTTGGCGGAACGCTTCGACGACGGCCTGCGGATTCTTGCGTGTGGCGAAAGAGCGAAAGTCGAAGAAGAAGATAAACGCGTAAGCGCTTTCAGGGATGCCGAAGTAGCGCCGTGCCAGCAGCGACGAAAGGTCGACTTCGCAGCTCACCGGCAGGTGGCGAAGCGGCTTTGAGATATGGCCTTCGATCGAGTCGGCGATGAACTTCGACGGCGCCCAGACCTCGTCGAAACGCTCGAGCAGTGGGAACCACTCGGACGGAAAGCGTGACAGCTCCCAGTTCGGATAAAGGATGTTGTACGAGCGCGCGAGATCGCTTGCAGGCAAGGTAGCGAGCGACGCGTCCACCTCGTCCGCGTTGAGGTGGAATACGTTGATACGGCCGAGTTTCTTGGTCATGGCGCCACCGAACTCGCGGGCGGCATCGGCTTCGGGCGCATTCATTCCATAGACATCGAGCAGGCCGGGGCGCATGGCGACCGATCGCAGCGCGCGGTACGAACAGCGCAGGCTCTCGCCGCAGCCGATCGGGGCGTAAGGATGTCCTACAAGGACGATGTCGTGGTTATCCATGGTCATCAGCCCAGCGAGTATTTGTCTTTGCGTGCGAGATAGTCGGCGTCCAGTGCATTGCGGTGCGCTTCCAGGAAGGTGTGGCCGAAGCGACGGTCGGGCTCGAGATAGGTGCCTTCCGCCCATTCGTTCCACGCGTTGATGAACACCAGGCGCTCATCGCCGCTGAACTGCTGTTTGGTGCGAGCTACAGTGGTTTCCATCCAGGCCTGGAAGCTGCCAGGTGTCGCCTCGGCGAAGCTGTAGCTGTTGTCCTGGCGTCGCGCGGTGTTGTCCCAGCCTGGCATCACGCCCATGAAGCGCTTGTATGCGGGCATCTCGCGCGTGGCGTAGCGCACGGCGATATCGCGGTAGTCGGACACGACCCCCTGGAACTGTGGGTTGAGAAGCGGCTCGGTCAGATCGATCGGCTGCCCCATGCCCTGTGGCGGAAACTCGACAGCGGCATCGCAGCCCATGTCTTTCGGATTGCTTCCTGCCGCCGCCAGCTCGAAAGATTCCACCTGTGCGATATAGATCTCGCCCAAGCCCGCGCGCCGGCACTCTTCGCGCCAGATGGACGCGGTGCGCTTGAAGTCAGGGAAGAGCGTGATGCGGTACACAAGGATCAGCGGCTTGCCGTCGATGCGGATGTAGTTCGGGCTGCGGAAGTAGCGCATGAGGTCGTGGATGACGGCAAGATCATCCTCATCCGAATGGTTCTGCGCCATCAGGATCTCGTTCTCCTGGCCGTCCCAACGACGCGTCCAGTTCTCGTTCGCCCAGCACAGGCAGAACGGGAAATCGGGCTTGCCCGTTTCGAGCATCTGCTCGATGGGACGCTCGAGGAGACGCTTGCCCGCGAACCAGTAGTAGTAGAAGCAGAAGCCACCCACGCCGTAGCGACGTGCGAGTTCGGCCTGCTTCTCCATGACCTCGGTCAGGCGAAGGTCGTAGTAGCCCAGGTCGGCCGGCATACGGGGCTGGTAGTGCCCGACATAGTTGGGCCGGGCCTTGGTGACATTCGTCCATTCGGTGAAGCCGGGGCCCCACCACACATCGTTCTCCGCGATCGGATGGAACTGCGGAAGATAGAATGCGATGGTGCGGACCTCGTTCATGCGATCGAGATCTTCACGCCACTTCGTTGCAAAACGATCCAGGTTGCGTGCGATGCAGCTGAGCTTGTATTCGCTCGGCATCGCATCGGACGTCGCGCTCAGCTGGTGGACCACTTCGGTGTCGGCGCAGTAGACGATACGGCGGCCTTCGGACCGCAGTCGCATGCAAAGGTCGGAATCTTCGCAGTAAGCGGGAGCGTAACCGGTGTCGAAACCGCCGAGGCGATCGAAATCGGCACGGTGCAATGCCAGGCAGGCACCGCTGCAGTAATCGACGTCCCGGGTGTACTGGTAACGGGGCAGATCGGCCTGGTCGTTGAGCCCAAGCATCTCCGCGCTGCCGTCGCGATGTAGTCGCGTGCCGGCCTCCTGCAGCCAACCGTTCGGGTACAGGATGCGGGGACCGACGGCGCCGATGCGCTCATCGGATTCGAGGCAGGCGACCAGTTTGCCCAGCCAGCCGCGGGTGACCTGGACGTCGTTGTTGAGCAGGATTAGCACATCGCCCCGCGCATGCGCGGCCGCGGTGTTGCAGTTCAGCAGGAAACCGAGATTCGACGGCTGGTTGACCACCCGAAGATGGCTTACGCCGGCCAGCACCTGTGCGGTGGCGTCCGTCGAGGCGTCGTTGGCAACCAGTACTTCGAACGACGGGTCCTCCGGCGTCATGGACGCCACGATCGACGCCAGGCATTCCAGTGTCGTCGAGAGATGGTTGTAGACGGGTATGAGGATCGTGACGTGCGGCTTGCTGGTCGCGGGCAGGCCGACACGGCCTGCGACATCCTCTGGCGTCACACGGGAGTAGTCGAGCTGCGGCACGGGGGTGGCGGTCCGGCTCGCTCGCGAGGCTTGCGTCTCAACGTCGATCCGATTGCGGACCTCTGCGTAATCGCTCCACTCCCGTACGCCATCGGCCTGCCAGAGGACGTTGCCCACTGAGGTGTCGACGACACCGGCGGACGTCGGCCGCGAAGCGGTGGCTCGTGGCAAGGTGGGCTTCGAGATTCGCTCGTAGGCTTCCCATCGCTGGTAAGCCGCCGTGCGACGAAGGAATGGCTTGCCCACACGGAAGATCGAGCCCTTCACCGCGCGCTTGTACTGCGGCCTCAGCGGAGCCGCCGTGTAGACGCGTTTGGCGCCCGAAACCAGGCGACGGCGCGCGCCACCGCGGACGCGGGAGACAATTCGCTTTGCCCTGCGCAGCGGCGCGGTCAGCCGCCAGCTGAGCGAGCGCTTGACCAGGCCTAGTTCGTGCTCCTGCGAAGCAACCATACGCTGCAGGCTACGGTTCTCCCGCCGTGCGATTTCCAGCCGGCTCACGGCATCCGTGCGGGTGATCGTGGCGTCATTCAACGCCTTCCGGATCTCGTCTGACAGCTGGACATCCGTATGCAGCGCATGGGAGCGGGTGTCGGTGAGTTCGGCTTCCGTGGCGGCGAGTGACGCTCTCAGCTGGTCGATCTCATTCTGAAGAGCTGCCCTGCTGCGCAGCGCCTCCGCGGTTGCCGAGGTGTGCTGCGTGAGCAGCACGGCCACGTCAGGCAGTACGGCGAGGGATTCGGTCTTGTATGGGCCGATGGGAATGTCGCGGGTGAGTTCCCCGAGCACCTCGGCGACGAACGCCGCTTCGGTATCGAGGTATTGCTGCACGTGACTGGTGGTCAGGATGAATCCGCAGCGCCGCAGGACAACGCGTAGCAGCGTGTCCGTATGCAGGAGTTGCTGGTCCTGCGGCATGGCTACCGCCGTCAACTGTCCCAATGAGAGCTTGATGGCGCGGAAGGCAAGGTAGCCCAGGGTGGTCGGCGAAAGGAGCGACCACTCGAGGTCGAAGAAGGTGCCGTTGCCGTCGTCGTCGACAATGAGATTGCCCGGCATGGCATCCATCAGGGTGCCGGGGATCGGCTGCTCCAGCGTGACAGGCCCTTCGAGGTTCGCTTCACGCAGGATGGCGCGCAGCCACACCTCGAACCAGTCGGCGACTTCGTCGAGCGTCCAGCCGTGTCGGCTCAGGATGGCATCGAGTCGATCGGGCCAGCGGCGGCCCTTGAGATAGGCTTCGTCTTCGATGTGATGGGCGATGACACGCGAGTTCGACCGGACATCCGGTGAGAGTAGGAAGCGCTCCACCGTTATCGCGCCGTTCGTCTCGCGGAAGCGTGCCGCCTTGTTGTAAGCCGGCTGACGCTCCGTTGAATACTGTTCCGCCAGGATGTCCGGAGCAGCCGTGGCGAACGACGGCGACGCCGCCGATTTACCGGCGATGATCAGGAACGAGTTGGCCATGTCGGCCAGCAGGCCGTTACGACCGATGACGTCGAAGGTGCGGCCGATGGAGAACAACGGCGTGAAGCGCACCTGGCGGTCGGCTCGCGTTCCCTGTGCGCCAAGCGTCGCGGCATCGAACCCCGGATGATCGACGCCCAATGGCAGCACGATGTTCAAGGGAAGCTTGTAATCGGGGAAGGGCAGTGCAAATGCGCTGCGCTCGAATCCCGCACTGGCGAGGCGCCTTTCGAGTTCGGCCTTGCCGAACGTGACCACCGTACGATCGGTGTAATCGTCCTGGATGCCTGCCATCGACCGCCCGATATGATCCTCGGGGACGCCGGCGAAGTACTTTAGTCCGAGCTGGTTCTCGATGGCGATGATGAGCACGCCGTCGTCGGTCAGGAGGTCGCGGGCACGACGCAGGGTCTCCTGGATCGGGTCGTCGCCGGCGGTGTACATGCGGGCGTATTCGAGCACGCCGACCAGGGTGACCACATCGAAACGCTGTTTCGGTGCGAAGGCATCAAAGCGTTCGTTGACGACGGCGACGTCGGGAAGGTCGCGGCAACGCGACGCCGCGATCGACGCGCGGCGCGGACTACCTTCGAGAGCAACCACGTGCGCGCCGGCTTCACCGAGAAAACGCGTGATGGCACCGCAGCCGGCACCGATCTCGAGGACGCTGGCGCCCTTGAATAGGCTTCCGATCGAGCGAAGCAGGTTCGCACGCGTGGCGCTGAGGTGGTAGATCGACGGCCAATCCACCTGGAACCCGCGCAACTGCTCGGACTGCAAGGAGACGTCAGTGCTGTCCTTGATGGCTGCCGCGATGCGCTCTTCAACTTCGTCACCGTCCGAATAGGCGAACGCCGATGCGTTGTGTCCGGTACGGACCCAGACATCATGAGCGACATCGGCGGCGTAACCCGCGTCGGCGAGGATACGGCGGGGGAGCGAAAGAGGTGCGGTCACTGCGTGAGCTCCTGGGCGTCGATGCGCACGTCCAGGTTGGTCAGGCCGAAGAAGCCCTTTCCATGGACGTTGAGATGGATGGCGTCATAGCGGCGGTCGTGGGGAATCACGTCTTCGCCGTTGTGGCTGGCTACGCCGACAGAAATGAAGTAGTCGCCTGGGCCCAGGCGACTGTCGAGTTCGAATGAGATCTGGGTGCGCGTGCCCTTGCCGCCCAAGGTGTCGGGCAGCGGCGTCTCGGCCACTTCGGTGTTCGTTCCGTACACCGTGATGCCGTCCTTCGTCTTGATCGTGAGACCGAAGATGGGACGACGTATCGCCTGGTGGAAGACCACGCTCAGGGCCAGTCGGAGCGGCGTGCCGCTCGCGATGCTGCCGGGCTCCGCGTCGTCGGGGGTGGTCAGCCGGAAGTCGCTGATCTCGGCGGCCCTGTCGCCCCAGCGATATTCATAGGGGTTGTAGTTCGTGCGCAGCTCGAAAGCGCCATCCGGCACTTCCACGAGAGCGTCGTCCTTCGTCGCCGGCACATTGGGGTCGTCGGACTCGAGCGTTCCCCCCTTCACCTTGCGGCCCTTGCCGAAGAGGAGGTCGAGGTAGGTGTGGACGACGTCCTTGGGCTGGCCGTCCTGCTGGAGCTCGCCGTCGTCGAGCAGGATTGCGCGGTCGCAATGCGTCACGATCTGCTCGGTCGAGTGCGAGACGAAGAGGATCGAGGTGCCGTTCTGCTTGAGCGTATCGAGGCGCGCAAAGCACTTCGACTGGAACTTGGCGTCGCCGACGGAGAGGGCTTCGTCGACGATGAGGACGTCCGGTTCGACCTGCGCCTGCACGGCGAAGGCGAGGCGAACGACCATGCCACTGGAATACGTCTTCACCGGCCGTTTGACGAATTCACCGATGTCGGCGAAGGCGAGGATGGCATCCATCCGGCTATCGATCTCTTCGGTCGACAGGCCCAGCACAGCCGCATTGAGGCGAATGTTCTCGAGGCCGGTGAAGTCGGGGTTGAAACCGGATCCGAGCTCGAGCAGGGCGGCGACGCGCCCGGCCACCACGATCTCGCCCGATGTCGGCGCCAGCGTGCCGGCGATCATCTGCAGCAGGGTCGACTTGCCCGAGCCGTTACGACCGACAATGCCGACGGTTTCGCCGCGGCGCAGCTCGAAGCTGACATCGTCCAGGGCGTGGAATTCGCGAAAGCCGCGGCGCTCGCGAAGCGAGCCGGCCAGCCGGCGTGCACCGACCCGGTGGACGACGGCCGCCGCACGCGGATAAAGCGACTGCGCCAGTCGATGCATGGGGCTGTCGTAGATGTTGTAGATCTTGCTGACGTTGCGGACGCTGATGGCGATTTCAGAGGACATCGGCGAACCCCTTGCGCGTACGCTGGAACCACCAGAAGCCGAGGCTGGCGAATGCAAACGCGATTAGCGTGAATCCGCCCAGGACGCCCCAGTCCGGCCACTCGCCGAGAATGAGCACCTTTCGCGACTGCGCGATGAGGATAGCCAGCGGGTTGACGTCGATGAACCTGCGGAAACGCTCGGGAACGGCGGTTTCGGGATAGAAGAGGGGCGACAGGAACATCGTCATCATGATGACGTGACCCACCAGCTGGCCGATGTCACGAAGGTAGACGCCAAGGGCGGACAGCAGCCAGACAAATCCCAGGCACATCAGGCTGAGCGGGATAAAGATCAGCGGAATCAGTACGGTCGTCGCGGGCGGCATGCCCTTCATCAGCAGATGTGCGCCGAGCAGGACGATCAGGCTGATGAGGCTCTGGAACAGCGCCGAGCCGATGACCACGTAGGCCTGCACTTCCAGCGGGAAGACAATCTTCTTCACCAGGTTGGGCGTGCCGGTGATCAGTCCGGGAGCCCGGCTGACGGTCTCCGAGAAGAAATTGAAGACGAGCATGCCCGCAAACAGCATGAGCGCAAATTCGGAAGGGGCCGAGGCGGCGCCCCAGCGCATCTTGAACACCTGGCTGAACACAAAGGTGTAAATCGCCAGCATGAGCAAGGGGTTGAGTACCGACCACACCATGCCGAGGGCGGAACCCCGGTAGCGGCTGGCAATGTCCCGCCTGATCAGGGACATGATCAGCGCGCGATTGTGCCGGCCGTGGCCGAGCATGGCCCGGGGACTGGCCCGATGGCGCGCGAGGGAAGTGAACGTCGAGGCTTTGGTCACGTGGTCTACCCGGATGCCGGCACCGCGTAACCAGGGACGGAGGCGGGGCGTAAGGCGACCGCATATCTTAACCGTGGCGAGTGTGGAAAGCACGGCAACGGGTGCGCCGGCTAAGTGGCTGTTAAGAAAGACCAAAGACGAGCTCGCGGTCCACGCGGGTGGCGGACATGGCGTCCCGTCGCGGATAATCGATCGCAAGAGTTTCCGGGGACCGGGGGCCGCAGATATTCAAGGACGCTATTCGATGGTGCTCAAGGGTTTGCCGTGGTCTTCATGGCGGCGTGATTTCTTTCCGACTTCCCTCATTCTGGGCGTCTTCGTAATTTTTGCCCTTCTCGCCGTCCGGGTGGTGGCGATCGACTCGCCGGTCATGGGTAGCGACGAGTACGCCTATTTCCAGTCGGCCCATTTCGACGCGGCGCGGGACCAGTTGTTCCTGCTGGATACGAACATCCAGCGAGTGGACAACAAGGTCTATCCCTGGCTGTACAAGCTGTGGTCGACGGCGTCACTGCAGCGGGTCGCCGATGTGGGGCGCCTTTTCAACGCCTTCCTCTACAGCGTTTGCGCGCTCCTGCTGTTTGCGATCTTCCAGCGCCTGTTCGACCGGCGCGTCGCGCTGATCTCGGCCTTGCTTTACCTGACCTTTCCGTTCTCGATCTACGCCACGATGCTGCTGCCGGAGGTGGAGTTCCAGTTCACCGTCTACGTGCTGGTGGCCATCTGGGTATTCGGCACCCCGCTGCCGTCATGGCAACGCATCCTGTTCGCGGGCGCCGCCGGGGCGCTTGGCTACCTGACCAAGCCGCATGCGGCAGCGGCGATCCTGGCGAGTGTCGCCTGGCTCGGCGTCGCCGGCCTGCGGCTTCCTTATGACGCGCCCCTCGGTCGCCGGATCGGGGGTGCTGCCTGGCGCATGCTGCTGTTCCTCGTGGCGACGTACGTCTTCATGAAGGTGTTTGGTCGGCTCCTTGACCCCAGGACGTCGGGCACCGTGGTCGCGAGCTTCTACGCCCAGTACCTCAAAGGCCTCAGAGACCCGCACTACCTGCTCGAACACGCGGGCACGACGGCTATGTATGCCGCGGGCCACCTCTGGCTGCTCTGCGTGTTTTTCCTGCCCGCTTTTCCGCTACTCATAGCGGAGAGCTGGGCCTGGCTGCGCGGGCGGGAGGCGCCCGGACGCATCGCCGGCAAGCCTTTCTCGAGTGGCGCCATGGCGCTGTTCGTCCTGCTGCTGGTGCTCGCGTTGGTGGCAATGGTGGCTGTGTTCACAGACGCCGCCGCCGCCGGGAGCGATTTCGAGAAGGGGCGTCTTCACGGGCGTTACCTGGCCCTTCTCTTTCCCCTGCTGCTCGGCTACGCCGTCGCTGGTGTGTACAAGACCCCGGCGAAGGTTCTCGCCGCGCTCGGCTTGCTTGCCTTGTGGACGTTTGCGTGGTTCGGGACGCAGATTTTCCAGCTCTACCCCTGGGACTATCCCGATGCCTTCGGGTTCTTCACGCCGACGCCAGGGCGATGGTCCTTCGACGGCGCGCTTCCGTGGACATGTACATGGACCCTCATCGCCGGCACGCTGGCATGGCTGGGGTTCGCCGTATCGCGCTATCGCCGAGCGGTGTACGGGGTGTTTGTCCTGGCTGTGATGGTGCTGGCCCATTTTCAGGCGGGTGCGTGGCTGGCCGCCCAGTCGCGTTATGCGCAGGTGAGCATCGATGCGGGCAACGCGGTGGCTGCCTATCTGGGCGATCAGCCGGCGGGGAAAGGCATGATTGCCACCACCGACCGGTTCGGTCAGGCGAGCTACCTTCTGGCCGCCATCGACTCACTGCAACACGTGGACGTGCTGCGCCCTGGTCAGACTCTCCGCGAATCCGCCGTACCCGCTGGCGTGCAGTGGGTTGTCGCCGGCTCGGACATCGAGGTCGACCTGCCGTCGGCGGCGGAACTGCCCTTCGGGCCGTACCGGCTGTACCTTCTGGGCAGTGGCGTGAATTGGCCAACGGTTCCGATGCGGAAAGTGTGGGACGGCGAACCGCTGCTCATTTCACCGTCGGATGCGGGGGGATTGACGACGTTCGATCACTTCAATGCCGCTGAGCCCTGGGGGCGATGGTCCTCCGGCACGGACGCGTCCATCGCGCTGCCCGTGCGTGTGAGCGGTACCGTGGTGGTCACGTTCTTCGCCTGGTCGGCCACGCCGGAGGGTGACGACGTCACGCTGGAACTCGGCGACAGCAAGGCGACGGTACATATCACCGGCAAGGGGGCTGACTACACCGTCACCCTTTCGCCTGGCAAGGAAGCCGAACGGATGTTCGTTCGTTGCCATCATCTTGAAGCGTCGGGGCCGCGACAGTTGGGCGTCGCCATGGCCAGACTCCAGTTCCAGCGCCCCTGACCACGGGCAGGGCGGCTCAGCGTTGTAACGGCAGCGAACGACGCTGCCGTCTTGGAAATCACGGGAATCAGGCATGTCTAACACGCTGGACGCGTCACCACGCAAACATTTCGAAGGCATCGAAGCACTTCGCGCCTTCGCCGCCGTTTCCATCATCTTCTTCCATGTGTCGGCACTGGTCGGCGACAACTTCCCGCTGGGGTTTAGTTTCTTCCGGACGCATTTCGGCATGGGCGTGCCGCTGTTCTTCGTGATCAGCGGTTTCAGCCTGTCGTATGGGTATTTCGGCCGGCTGCAGAGCATGGCTGATGTCGAGCAGTATCTCGTTCGCCGGTTCGCGCGTATTGCGCCGCTGTTCTACGCGATGCTGGTGTTCCAGGTGATCTATCTCTACTTCAGGGTAAATGTCACGTTCTCCCCCGGAGACATTCTTGCGAATGCACTCTTCGTCTTCAATTTCGTCCCGAGCCTGACTGACGGCATTGTTCCGGCAAGCTGGTCGATCGGGATCGAGATGGTGTTCTACGTTGTATTTCCCTTCGTGGTGCTACTTTGTACGTCGATCCGGCGGACGGCCGTGGCGTTGCTGTTCGCTATCTTCGTGGCGACGAAATACACCGCGGACATGAATCACGCGACGGGCATATCGCAGTCGTTCAACTACCACAATGTGATGGCGAATGTTCCATTCTTCATGTGGGGCGTCCTCGCCTATCACGTGCACCAATGGCTGCTTCCGCGGATTCCGGTTGCTCGCGTCCACCTTGCCGGCATCGGCCTAAGCCTCGTGGCTGTCGCGTTGCTCCTGGTGATGTACAAGGACTTTGGCTTGGCGGGCTTCTTCTATAAATACGACATGACGCGGGCACATGCGTCGCTCTGGGGTCTGCCGTTCTTCTTCCTATGCCTCGGCGCTGCCATATTTCCGACGTGGCTCATCTCAAACGCGGCAACGCGTTATGTCGGCAAGATCAGCTTCGGCGTCTACCTTCTGCACCCGAATATCACCTGGGAGCTGGGCCAGCATGGCGTCTACATGTGGCTGCACGAGAAGATGCCATCGCACTACGCATGGAGCTTCTTTCTTTCCATGGCCGTGGCTATCGGAATCGTGGTCGCGCTTGCCTCCGTGACTTACGAGTTGATCGAGAAGCCGGGCATGGAATGGGGTAAGCGACTGTTTCGCAAGTCGGTCGCCGGAGCGCCGGTAACTGCTTGAAGTAATGAGTTTTTGCCGCATGAATTCATTCTTTTCGTATAAGATCGCTGAAGGATCCACAGGCTCGACGGAGAAAGCATCGTGAAGTCATTACTCGACCGCATTCGTATCTCTGGCATGGAAGAGATCGACGTGGATGGTGCCGACCGTATCGCGGCGCACGAGAAGGTGTTGGCCAGCAAGCCGATGTTGCAGAAGGTGTTTGCTGAATTCCATAGCGTTTTTCGGCGCCTTGACGAGCAGTTCTTCACTGGTCAGGGTCAGCGGATCGAGCTTGGTGCCGGCGTTGCACCCATTCGAAACTCGTTTCCCGATGTCCTTGCGACAGACGTCGTTTACAGCGAGCAACTCGATCGCACGTTGAACGCCCAGGATATGGATCTCGGGAACGGGTCGGTCCGGGCTGTCTATGGACAGAACTGTTTCCATCATTTCCCTGAGCCTGAACGTTTTTTCGGCGAACTCGAACGTGTGCTCACACCAGGCGGCGGTGCGATCCTGCTCGAGCCCTACTACGGCCCGATAGCATCCTGGATGTTTCCGCGGCTGTTCTCGACCGAGGGGTTCGACAAGAATTACCCGTCTTGGGAGACACCGGCCACGGGACCGATGAACGGTGCGAACCAGGCGCTGAGCTACATCGTTTTTGTCCGCGACCGTGAAACGTTCGAAAAGAGATTTCCCGGTCTCGAGATAGTCCACCAGGAAGTCTGCGGCAATCATCTCGAGTACCTGCTTTCAGGTGGACTCAACTTTCGTCAACTTGTCCCTAACTGGATGATCCCTGTGGTCAGTGCAGTACAGAGGCTGGGCTCCCCGCTTAATAGGTGGACATCGCTCCATCATGTAGTAGTCATAAGGAAACGCGTTCAGTGAAGTTTGCGAAATACGTAGCGGTCCAGGTCGTCGCCTATGGCGTCGACATGGGCAGCTTCCTTCTTCTTACCAAGGCGGCGCATGCCGATCCTATCCTGGCAAACATAGGTGCAAAGGCTGTCGCTGGTTGTTTCGCTTTCCTGGTGCACCGGCACTTCACTTTCGAGGCGCGTGACAATGCAACCGCCTCGTCGCAGGCCGCGCGGTATTTCATCACGCTTGCCTGCAATATCCCGATATCGGCTGGGCTCATGAAGGCGCTTCTATACGTCATCGGGCCGCCGTGGCTCGCAAAGTTTATTTCGGACGTCGCCAACGTGGCGCTCACCTATTGGGTCAGCAAGGTGTTCATATTCGGCGCCCGACGCGATCGCCGGCCGGGCTGACGCAAGCGTGAAGATCCTCGTTACAGGCGCAACAGGCTATATCGGTTCGGTGTTCGTTCGGCGCGCGCTCGCGAACGGTCACGGAGTCGTGACGGCATCGCGCCGCCGTTCGCCGGTAGGTGAGTGGATTCCCTATCAGCTCGGCGACGCCATCGCCTTGTCCGGCGATGTCGATGTCATTGTTCACATGGCTGCGGACACTACGGGTGCAATCAATGACCCGGAGGCTGAATTTCGCGCCGCCGTCGCGCTGATGGACGCCCCGTCGGCAGCCGATATTCCGTTCGTCTTCGTATCGAGCCAGACTGCGCGCGCCGACGCGCCGACAGCGTACGGGCGCAGTAAATGGATGATCGAACAACGCGTGCTGGCGCGTGGCGGCTGGGTGGTCAGGCCTGGGCAAGTCTATGGCGGACCGGAGCTTGGCCTGTTCGGAACCCTGACCTCGCTGCTCAGGCGATTGCCCGTGCTGCCCGCCCTGGTTCCTGGACCACTGATCCAGCCCATCCACGTCGAGGACTGCGCTGAGGGGCTGCTGCGTGTCGCACTGATGAAGCCGGCTGGGCTTCACGTCATCCACCTCGCTGCCGCGGAACCGGTGACGTTCACGGAATTCCTGCGCCGCATCGCAAGCGATCGGGTGCGGAAGCGCGTCGTCTTCATTCCGTTCCCAACCGTGCTATTACGAGGCGCTATTTACGGCATTCGACGAATCGGTGTTTCCCTCCCGGTGTTGGATAAACTCGACTCGCTACTGGATGTTCCACGTGTTTCCAGTGGCGATGATATGAGTGCACTTGGGCTCGCGTTGCGCTCGCTGGACGACGGGATGCCGAAGGCAGGCAACGGGCGCCGCCGTCTGCTCGAAGAAGGTCGTGCGCTTATCGGTTACGTCCTGCGCAGCGCGCCCTCTGGCCAGCTTCTGTCGAGATACGTGCGCTCGGTCGAGTCGGTCCGCCAAGGGCGCGCTCTCGGATTGCCACGATCGATGGTCGTCATGCCGGCGCTCGTCGCCGCCATCGATTCGCCGGCCATTCTTCGCAATCACGAGGAGCTCCGGTGGCGTATCGACGCGGCTACCGTCATCGGTGAGGCCAGTCCGGCCGGATTTCGTCGATTCATGCGAGGGGGGCAGCGCGAGGCGACACCCACGGCAGTGATGAGGCTGGCCCGTGCGGTGCTCGCAGAGATCGCCTGGCGCGTCGTGCGGCCCATCCTGGCGCCGATGTGGCTGCGTCGTATCGGCGCGTTGCAGGAGAGCGCCCGTGTTTGATGTGATTGTGGTGGGTAGCGGGCCTGCAGGCGTATCCGCAAGTTTCCCGCTGGTGGCCGCCGGTTTGCGGGTTCTGATGATCGACGGCGGGCGAGAGAACCGCGTGGAACCGCCTGCCGGGCAATACCTGGTCGAGCGTGCCCGGGCACGGGACCAGTCGCGCTGGATGGTAGGAGCAGACTTTCACGCTCTGCGTCAGGTGTCGGCCGTATCGCCGAAGCTGAGGGCGCCGACGCAGGCCGCCACCTTTGTCGATTTTTCAGGTGCCAATCGGGTGAGTGGCAGCAACTTTGCCCTGATGGGGTCCCTTGCACGCGGCGGCCTTTCGAATGCATGGGGCTGCGGCGTAGCCGCATTGAGTCCCGGCGAGCTCCAGGCGTTTCCTGTCGACGAGGGCGAGATGCGGGCGTCGTACGCCACGGTGTCGCGCCGCATCGGCATGAGCGGCGCGGGGCCTGACGACATGAAGGACTATTTCGGTGTCGACGAGTGGGCCGATCAACCTGTGCCGCTCGACGATCTTCATGACGGGGTGATGAGGAAATACAGCAAGGCGCGCGTTGGCCTGCGCGAGATGGGCTTCCTCCTTGGGCGTTCGCGGGTCGCTGCACTGTCGACGCCCCGCTCGGGGCGCAACGCATGCGACCTGAGTGGCATGTGCCTGTGGGGGTGTCACCGAGGGGCTCTGTATAGCTCAGTGAGCGACCTTGCTACGTTGCGTGACGCCGATAACTTCACCTATCGCCCCGGTTTCATCGTCGATCGCTTCGTCACCCATGATGGCTACCAAGAGGTGATAGGTCATCAGGGTGGCATGTCCGAGGCCATCCCGGGTCGGCGAACGGTCCTCGCGGCGGGCACGCTTGCGACGACGGCGATCGCCATGAGGTCGCTCGGTATGACACGACCACTCGCGGTGCAGACATCGCCAACGGCCGCGTTTCTCCTCTGGCTGCCTGCGCAGCTCGGAGCTGGACGCCGTCCCGGCTTCGGTTTAGGGCAGCTTTCGTTCTCACTTGCCCTGGAGGGAGGCCTCTCCGCGTTCGGCTCGACCTTCTCGTCGACAGGACTTCCCGTCGCCGAGTTCGTTCGTCATCTCCCGCTGAGCCGTCGCTATGGCGCGGATGTTCTCAGAACACTGCTCAGCTCGTGCATCTTAGGTAATGCCTTCTTCCCGGGGAGCCTGTCCGACAATTCGGCAACGCTGCTGACGGATGGTACGGTGCATTTCCAAGGTGGCTTCGCCACTGCCCTCGATCCGGCATTGAATGAGGCGCGGGTCAAGCTGGGCAAGGCGTTTCGGCGGCTGGGTGCGTGGATGCTTCCCGGGAGCTTTACGCCGAGTGCGCCCGGTGCCGACATTCACTACGCCTGTTCGCTGCCCATGCTTTCCGATCCTGGTCCGGGCCAGTGCACGGCGGCCGGTGAACTCTTTGGCGCGCCTGGCATCTTCGTAGCCGACGGAGCGAGTCTGTCGGCACTGTCGGCCAAATCACACACGCTGACAATCATGGCCAATGCGGATCGCATTGGCCGGGGCATGGCGGCTCGTCTGGCGGGCTAGTCCCCGCTACGGGGACGATGAGGGCGTCGCAACAGGTGCAGGGCGCTTCGCGGCACGCTGGCGAAATCGAAGCTCAGGAAAGCCAGCACGAGCTGCAAGCCACACAGTACCGAAAGCGCCGAGATCATCACGGTGCCGACAGGCGTCGCCACCTGGTGTGTCGCCGACCAGATCCAGTGATAGGCGCCGAAGGCGATGCCGAAGACGAAGACCACCAGCCCGACGATGAGCTCAAGCGACGCAATGGACATGCCGCGAAGGAAGTAGTTGTAGAAGATTCGCTTGAAGAAATTCTTGGTGTGTTTGCCCAGGAACTCGCCGAGGATCTTTGAAATCTTGAGGTTGCTGACTTCGGTTCCGTAAAAGGCGTCCATCGGCACGTCGACCACTTTCGCGCGTACCAGGCCAAGCCGGAAAAGCATGTCGGTCTCAAAAAAGTAGCGCTTGCTGACCTTATCCAGGGGAAGGACGAGGGCGGCGTCGCGGTGGATGGCTGTGTAGCCATTCGTCGGATCGAACAGATCCCAGTAGCCCGTCGAAAGTTTGGTCATGAACGAGAGGACAGCATTCCCGAAGATGCGAACCGCCGGCATCCTGTGAATGTTTTCGAGACTGTAGAACCGGTTCCCCTTGGTGTAATCGGCATGCCCGTCCGCGATGGGCGTGACGAAGGCCTCGACCAGGCTGGGGTCCATCTGGCCGTCTCCGTCGATCTTGACCATGATCTCCGCACCTGCATCGATAGCGGTGCGATAGCCCGTCATCACCGCGCCGCCGACGCCCTGGTTCTGTTCGAGAACGACAACCTGGACACGCGGATCCGTAACGGTATCGATCACCAGTTGTCCGCTGTGTTCGGGGCATGCATCGTCGACGACGATGATCATGTCGACTTCACTGCCGATCGAAGTCACCACATCGAGGATATGCGCCCTGACCTTATAGGCCGGGATGACGACTGCAACCAGGGAACGACGTTTCATGTATTCAGGCATGCCTGTGACGGATTGCGGTAAAGGCAGAACCCGGCCAGCTTAACGTGTCTCGTCCCGGTCGTCATCGCCGACACCGGCATGGCGTCACCGCTTGACGATGACAAAGACCTCGTTGAACGCAGCATCGATACCTTGCGTACGGTCAACCGTGTGAAACGTGTCCACGGTTGCGCCCACCCACTCACTGGCGAGCCGCTCAAAATCCGAGCCGTAATCCCAGGTCACCAAAGCCTTCCCGTCACCGACAGGGTTTCCGTGATACTCCTCGGGCAACAGGTAGTCGATGCTGCCATCGTCGGCTATCGTCGCGCGGCAACGCGTGACGGCCAGGGCCTCGTGCTTCGGCGCGGTGAAGATGTGCGCACCACCCGGCTTGAGTACGCGATGAATCTCGCGCAAGGCGCGATCGGGATGGAATACGTGCTCGAGCACGTCCTGGGTCACGAAGAAATCGAGGCTGTTATCGGCGAACGTGAGGGCTTCGATGCTCTCGCAGCGAATGCCGTCCTTCGTCGAACCGGGCGTGACATCGGGCAGGTAGTGCGAATAGCTGTATCGCCAGCACTGCTTCGCCAGAATGGGCAGCGAGGGCGATGATTCGTGCATCGAGGACCATCGCCAGCGCGGAAACAGCGTATCCAGGATCCTGATCAGATGGCGCTGGCGAGGGATCGATTGGCAACGGTCGCAGAGGTACTCGTCGCGGAGCCAGGGGCCATGGATGGTGAACGTCGTACGGTGGCGGCAGCACGGGCAATAGCCCGCGTGCGACGTGTGTGCCTGTGTTTCAGCCAGCATATCCACACGCCCTCGCAAGCCTGGATGCACGGTAAGCAATTCCTGCAAACCGTAGCACACTCGTTTCAGAGGGGCGGGGGCCGACCCGAGTGCCATCCACGAAAGGCGTTTAAGCCCTCCGTGGATGGCGCGCTTCACAGCGCGGCTTCCAGCTCCGGAAGGATCTTGAACAGATCCCCGACCAGGCCGATGTCGGCAATCTCGAAGATCGGCGCCTCCCCGTCCTTGTTGATAGCGACGATGGTGCCGGCATCCTTGATACCGGTCAGGTGCTGGATCGCTCCCGAGATACCGATCGCCATGTAGAGCTCCGGCGCGATGATCTTGCCGGTCTGGCCGACCTGCATCTCGTTCGGGCAATACCCGGCGTCGACGGCGGCACGCGACGCGCCGACGCCTGCACCGATCTTGTCGGCGAACTTGTAGATGATGTCGAAGTTCTCCTTCGAGCCCACGCCACGACCACCGCTGACCACCTTGGCAGCGCCCTGAAGGTCCGGGCGGTCGCTCTTACCCTGTTGCAGGTTCACGAAGCGCGTGTGCGAGGGCAGGGCGACATCGACGGTCAGGGCTTCCACGGGTGCGGAGCCGTTTGAGGCTGCCGCCGGCCAGGAAGCCGTACGGATCGTGGCGACGACGGTCGAGGCGGTATCTACTTCCACGGTAATGATGGCGTTGCCGGCGTAGATCGGGCGCCTGAAGCTGTGCGCACCTTCCACGCTCATCACGTCACTCACCTGCGACACGCCGAGCAGGGCGGCCACGCGCGGGGCGAGGTCCTTGCCGAAGGTCGTCGAGGGAGCGAATACATGCGAGTAGCCGGCAGCGGCCTTGGCGATCTGCGGCGCGAGGATGGCGGCCATGGCGTGCGCATTCTCGGCGCGGGCCACGGTCAGTACCTTGCTGACGCCGTCGATCTTCGCGGCTTCGGCAGCGACGGCGTCGGGCGCGTCGGACAGGACAATGACGTCGATGGATTCCGGCTTGACGGCAACCGCGGCGCTGACGGCCCGAGCCGTGGCGCCATTGAGCTTGCCGTCGAGGTGTTCGGCGATGACGAGGATCTTGGACATGTGAATTCTCCGGTCGGCTGCTTTACAGCAGGCCCTTCTGCTTGAGGGCCGCGACGAGCTCGGCGGCGTCCTTCACCATCACACCCTTGCTGCGCTTGGCCGGGGCGGCGTAGTGGGTGGTCTTGATGTGGTCGGCGGCATCGATGCCCAGTGAACCCAGCTCGATCACGTCGATCGGCTTGGCCTTGGCCTTCATGATGTCCGGGAGCTTGATGAAGCGCGGCTCGTTCAGGCGCAGATCCGTGGTGATCACGGCCGGGAGGTCGGCTTCGATGGTCTCGAGCCCGGCGTCCACTTCGCGAGTTACCGTGGCTTTGCCGTCGGCAATCTCCACCTTGCCGGCGAACGTCGCCTGGGGACGATCCCACAGGGCGGCCAGCATCTGGCCGGTCTGGTTGGCATCGTCGTCGATGGCCTGCTTGCCCAGGATCACCAGGCCCGGCTGTTCCTTCTCAATCAGCTTGAGAAAGGTGCGGGCGGCGGTGAGCGGCGAGACGGCATCGGCGGTCTGGACGTGGATGGCGCGATTGGCGCCCATGGCCAGGCCGTTGCGCAGATGGGCCGTGAGGTCGGCCGGGCCGATGCCGACCACGATGACTTCCTCGGCGACACCCTTCTCGCGCAGGCGCAAGGCCTCTTCGAGGGCGATATCGTCGAACGGGTTGGCGGAGAGCTTGACGCCATCCGTGACCACGCCGGTGCCGTCAGGCTTCACCTGGATGCGGACGTTATAGTCCACGACGCGCTTGTAGCCGACCAGAATCTTCATTCGCGGTTCCTGTTGGAAAGGGCGCCCCGGAGGGCGCTCATCGTAGTTAGACGACTATTCTAGCCAATCTCGGTCAGGCGGGTCCGGAACTCGCCTGGACCGTGCGGAAGCCCATGTGGGAGGCCGCGGCAGCGATCGAGCGTTCGATGGCTTGCGCCATGGCGTCCCCTGACCCCGTCGGGGCCTGGCCAAACTCGGCGACGGTGAGCGGCGCGTCCAGGAGAGGCGCCAGGGCGCTGAGGCGACACCAAAAACTCCCTTCGACCACGGATGCGTCAGCCGCCGGGAGGCCGATGCCCGCGACGGAGCTCAGATAGGCGAGCGTGGCCGACCTTGACTCGGTAGCCCCGGGGGCGCTGCGCAAGCCGCTCGCCGCGACGGCAACGCCGATGTCCCTGTTCGATGCAAACGTGTTCAACATGGCGTGGACGGTGCGTTGTGCCAGAGCGTCCCGCGCATCGGCAGGGTCCAGCTTGAGGACAAGCGCCTCACCCTGGTCGCGCAACAGCGTGGCCGCCTGCAGGAAAGGCAGTATGTCCCGGCCGGGACCGGGAGCATCGAGGAGCTCCGCCGCGAACGAAAGGCGTGACAGCATGCGCTCGATGGCCTCCCTGGAGCCGCCCGGTACGGTCAGTAGCGTGCGGAACGGCACGCCCGTGGTGCGTATGGCCGCCACGATATTTTCCAGGCCGTCCGTGTCATCGAGATGCACGACCACGCAGGGCCGGCCAGTCGGTGTCGCGGCGGGGATCAGTGCGCGACGAATCGCTTCAAGCCATGCATAACCGAACGTCGTGTCGGGTTCGAGGACGGCGCCCTCGGCCCATTCGTTCCACGCATTCACGAAGACCAGTGGCGCGGTCGGCGCACGTCGTCTAGCTATCGCTATCGCCTCACGCGTCCAGGTGGAAAACCCATGCGGTGTCGCGTGCACGAAGCTCCGGCCCCGGCCGGCCCGGCGTGCTTCGTTGTCCCAGCCCGGATTGACGCCCGGGTAGAGACGATACGAAGGATCTGGCGCGGCGATGCTCGCCCTGGCCAGTTCGCGCCAGTCCAGCACCTGGCCGCTGAAGGCGGGATTGATCAGTCGTTTGGTCGCGGTTATCGGGGAAAGGCTGGTGTTGTTCGGCGGGAAGGCGACGGCCGCATCGAAGCCGATGTCGGACGGATCGACATTGTCGAAGCTCTGCACATAAGCGAGATGGATCTCGCCGACGCCGTTCTCACGACACCACGTACGCCACCGGCTCGCCGTGGCTTGCGGGTCGGGAAGGAGGCCAGGGCGATAGACGAGAAGCATGGGTCTGCCGTCAACCCGCAGGTAGCGAGGATCACGCAGGTAGGGCGCTACGTAGGCTATGAAGGCGAGATCGTCCTCCGCGCTGTGCTTCTGGCTGATGAGCAGATCGTCTTCACGGCCGTCCCATCGCCGCGACCAGTTCTCGTTCGCCCAGCAAAGACAAATGGGCAGATCCAGGGTGGGATCCTCCAACCATTGGCGGAGCGGGGCTTCCAGCAGTGTCTTGCCGGCGAACCAGTAAAAATAGGTACAGAAGGCACCCACGCCATACTCGCGAGCGAGCGTCATCTGCTCGCGCATGATCTGCGGCAGGCGCAGGTCGTAATAGCCCAGGTCGGTCGGGAGCTTTGGTTGCAGGTGGCCCTCGAACTGCGGCAGCGCCCGCGTGACGTTGCGCCATTCGGTGAAACCGGGTCCCCACCAGCGATCATTCTCAGGGATGGGATGGAACTGAGGCAGGTAGAAGGCGACGACGGTTGCCGGTAATGGATCCGGCAACGGAGCGCTCAGGCGCGGGATGTAGCCGAGCGCGCGGTGCGCCGAATGATCGTAAGGACGAATGGACAGCCCTGCCGCACTCTGGCCGAGGGGTCCTTGCGGCACGAGGTCCGCATGGCGTGCAAGGAACCGCTGGCGAAGGCGATCCCGCGTCGCCGTGGGCATCGGCGCCAGCCGAAAGCCGAACCGAAGGCTTTGGAAGACGAGTGAGCGGAGGCGGTCGTTCAAGGGCATGTTCAAAGTATTGCGCGACGCAGTGCATCGCGCGCGGCCTCGGCGGAAAAATGCGTGCGCACGTTGTCGATCGCATGGTCCGACAAAGATCTCCACAGGCCGGCGTCGTGCACCAGGCGTACATAGGCGTCGGCAAAGGCCTCTGCCGTATCGGCGACGAGCACGTCGTTCCCGTCCTCCAGCCGCATGCCTTCGACGGCCACCGTGGTCCCGATCACCGGCAGGCCATGACTCATTGCCATATTGATCTTGCCTTTGACCCCGGCGCCGAAACGAAGCGGGGCGATCGAAGCCAGCGCCGATGACATGAGCGGCTCGAGGTCCGGCACGCGACCGAGCATGCGCAGGCCGGTGTCCGACAGCGAGCGACGATGGCCCTCGGGTACGTCGCCGGCGACAAGGATGTTGGCATCCGGCACCACGCGCCGCAGCGCCGGCAGGATCTCCGATGCCATCCAGTGCATCGCGTCGGCATTCGGCGGATGGCCGAACCCGCCAATGAACAGGAGATCACGGCGCCCGGCGTGGCCCCCGGTCCGCCCATGGACCTCCTGGATCGTCGAAAGCAGGTCGACATTCGCGCTCGGCATCAGTCGGCTCAGCAAATCGCGTTCGTAGTCGCTCACGACGAACGTGATATCCGCCTCCGCGATCAACTTCAGCTCCTGCTCCCGCGTCGTCGCCGCCTGGCGTGCCAACGATGCATTGCCGGCGCGCTCTGCGCCACGTTCTTCGCGCAGAAAATGCAGATCCACCGTATCGAAGATCACCTTCGCCTGTGGCGCATGCCGGCGAACGAAGCTCGCGTACTGCGCGGCGACCATGTGCCGGCTGAGGATGGCCGCATGCAGGTCGTCGGCAAAACGTGTCAGCCACGACGGAACGCCGTCCACCCAGGGACGGGCGATCACCTCGACGCCGAGGCGGCCCAGTTCGCGGATCGCTGCGTCGTCAGCGCGGCCATCGTCCGGTGCGAAGACGACGTGCCAGCCGTCCTCGACGAGAATTCGCATCATCGATATCAGTCGCATCGAACCCGCATCGCGCGATGCATCCGGCGTAGCCACATCCACGACAAGGATGGTGCCGCGTCGCTTCGCTTTCGCCACCAGGGCGAGCGCGGTGCCCATCGCCGGCTGGGCGGCCAGGGCCGTGCGCCACTTGTCGGCGAACTTCACCTGGTTGATCGCCTGGAACCGCTTCATGCCGGTTTCCATGTTGCCGGCGGAGCTGATGCCTTCGGCGTGCACCACGACGCTGGTCGGTACGTACCAGACCGAATAGCCCGCCGCGCGCGCGGCAAAGGCGAGGTCGGTATCTTCGTAGTAACCGGGCGCGAAGCGCAGGTCGAAGCCACCGAGCTCAGCGAAGACGTGCCGGCGAATCGCGAGCGACGCCCCCGACACGTAATCCACCTTGCGCGCGTAGCGCACGGCGGGATCACTGCGTGAATCGAAGCGCCCGATGTTCCACGCCGAGGCATCGGCGAACACCCAGGCCCCGGCCTCCTGCAGACGACCGTCCGGATAAACCAGCTGGCTCCCGGCTATGCCGCAATCGGCACGCAACGCGAAGCAGCGAAGCAGCTCCTCGCTCCAGCCGGGCATCACCTGGGTATCGTTGTTGAGGAAGATCAGGAATTCGCCGGTGGCGGCCGCGGCGCCAGCATTGCAGCTGCCGACAAAGCCGAGGTTCGTCGCGTTGCGCAGAAGACGAATACCCGACACCTTCGCCAACGTCCCTGCGCTATCGTCCGGCGATGCATCGTCCACCACGATGACTTCAAAGGCATCCGTGGGCGGATTCGCAACGATCGAACGCAGGCAGGCCAGCGTGTATTCGAGCTTGCCGTAGACCGGAATGACGATCGATAGCCGGGGTGATTCGCTCGATGGGACATCGAACGGCTCGAAGGTCACCTCCAGCGGAAGCAGACTGAGCGAATCGTCTACTTCGGGCCGCGTGGCGAACTCCTGCGAGATGCGTGAGATCGTCCCACGCCATCCGCGCAGGGCAACGCTTGAGCGAAGGCGCTGCGCGATGGAAACGGCTCGGCGGTAACGCCAGGTGATCTTGCCGGACACGTCGTCAGAGGTTCTGGTAGTTCGGACCCGAACCGCCTTCCGGCGTCACCCAGGTGATGATCTGGTACGGATCCTTGATGTCACACGTCTTGCAATGCACGCAGTTCGCCGAGTTGATCTGCAGGCGCTTGCCGGCCTCGTCCTGGACGATTTCGTAGACACCCGCGGGGCAGAACTTTTCGCAGGGATTGCCGTACTCGGTGGTGCAGCGGTCGATGCAGATGGACGTGTCGGCCACCTTCAGGTGCACCGGCTGGTCCTCGTCGTGCTCGGTGGCAGCGAAGTAAACGCTGGCCAGACGGTCGCGCGGGGCGAGCGTGCGGTCCACGTAATCCTTGTTCGGCGCTTCGTACTGCCCCAGCTTATCCAGCGACGACCAGTCTGCGTGGTTCTTCATCGTCCACGGCGAGCGACCGCCGGTGACGGTTTCCCACGCGGCATTGATCAGGCCGAACCACAGGCCCTTGTTGAAGCCGGGGCGGATGTTGCGCACCTTCTTCAGCTCGCTCATCACCGCCGAAGCGCGCAGCTTCGCGTCCCAGCCCGTCGGGTTCAACGTGGTGGCCACGAGGTGTTCCGCGGCGAGCATGCCCGAGGCGATGGCCTGGTGGGTGCCCTTGATCTTCGGCACGTTGACCAGGCCGGCGGAATCGCCGATCAAGATCGCACCGGGCATTTCGACCTTCGGCAGTGACTGGAAGCCACCTTCGATGATCGCTCGCGCGCCCGCCGACAGAATGGTGCCGCCCTCGAGCAGGCCTTTCACGTTTGCGTGGTGCTTGAACTGCTGGAACGCCTCGAAGGGCGAGAACTTCGGATCGGGATAATCGAGGCCGACGACGAAGCCGACCGCCACGCGATCCTTGTCCAGGTGATAGAGGAAGCTGCCGCCATAGGTGTCGTTGGCCAGCGGCCAGCCGGCCGTGTGCACGACCTTGCCCGCTTCGCCGCGACCCGGCGGAAGCTGCCACAGTTCCTTGATGCCGATGCCGTAAGTCTGCGGATCGCTGTCCTTGTCCAGGTCGAAATGCTTGATCAGCGACTTGCTGATGTGACCGCGACACCCCTCGGCCAGCACGGTGACCTTCGCGCGGATGTCGATGCCCTCGGTGTAGCCGGGCTTGTGCGTGCCGTCCCGCGCCACGCCCATGTCGCCAATGCGCACGCCGTTCACGGCGCCGGCCTCGTCGAACAATGCCTCCGATGCGGCGTAACCCGGGAACACGTCGACACCCAGGGCTTCGGCCTGTGGTGCGAGCCACGCGCACAGCGCGCCGAGGCTGACGATCACGTTGCCGTGGTTGTTCATCTGCGGCGGCGTCACGGGCGCCTTGGTGCCCGACGCGTGATCGCGCAGCAGCCAGAACTCATCCTTCGTCACCGGTACGCATACCGGCGGCGGGTTGCTGCGCCATTCGGGCAGCAGGCGATCCAGCGGCGCGGTCTCGATTACGGCGCCGGACAGGATCTGTGCACCGATCGTCGAGGCCTTCTCGATCACGCAGACCGTGATCTCCGGATTGAGCTGTTTCGTACGCATCGCGAACGCCAGGCCGGCAGGGCCGGCTCCGACGACGACGAGGTCGTATTCCATGGTTTCGCGTTCGCTCATGGCTGGCTCACTCAATCTTGGCTGGCTTCAGGGATCAACCCGTCATTGTCCGGCTTCCCCCGCGCGCGGGCAAATCGCCGTTTCAAACAGTCTGACTTGCATGATGTTCACATTGCGCGTTCATAATCGGGCCCATGCGCAAGGAGAGTTCATGAATACGATGCCGCCGGTGGCTGACACCGACATGCGCCGCGCCACGCTACTGCAGATCCTGCACTGGCTGGCGATTGGAAGGGTCCAGCCCCAGGCCCTTTCGGATGCTTACCAGAACGCCATTGAGCGGCTGAATCCGCGACTGAATGCCTTCGTCGACTTCAGTGCACCCCTTATCCAGGAGCAGGCCCTCGCCGCCGACCGTCGTCGCCGTGACGGCGTCATCGGTCGCCTCGACGGTATCCCCATCGCGATCAAGGACAACTTCGATGTCGCCGGCGTGCCCACGCGGGTCGGCATGCGGCGGCGCAGCGCGATCCCGGATCAGGACGCGCACATCGTCGCGCGCTTACGTGCCTCGGGCGCGGTGTTGTTGGGTAAGACCAACATGGACGAAGGCGCGCTCGGGGTCACCACCAACAATCCGTTTCATGGCGCGACGCACAATCCGCATCGTCACGGTTATACCGCCGGCGGTTCGTCCGGTGGCGCGGCCGCTGCCGTTGCCTCCGGCATGGCGGTCGCGGCGATCGGCTCCGACACGCTGGGGTCGGTCCGCATTCCGGCCAGCTATTGCGGCGTGTATGCCCTGAAACCCACGCATGGCGAGATTTCGGCCCGCGGCCTGGTGCCGGCGGCTCGCCGTCTGGATGCGGTCGGCCTGCTCGCGCGTGGCGTGGACGACCTCACGGTGCTCCTGCAGACGCTGGCCGGTTACGACGCCGACGACGCCCGCTCGCGCCGTCGCCGGGTAGCGTTCTCGCCGCCGGACTGGGAGCCGGGAAACCTGCGCTCCGGTTTCCTGCCCGACCTGGCCGCCGTCGGTGTCGACAGTGACGTGATCGATGTCTTCGAGGCGGCGCTGGGCAAGCTCAACGGCGAGCTGGGCGAGCGTCGTACCGTCGATTTCTCGGACTGGGACTTCGCCAGGACGCGCCGGGCAGGGCTTCTCCTGATGGAAGCGGAGATGCTCAACACCTTCGCGGATGAGTTGGCGGATGAGGCGTATCCGGTCTCACCGGGTTTCCGGCAGATGGTCGATTTCGCCGCGCGCAAGTCGGCCGCCGATTACGTCGCCGCGGATCGGGTGCTCGACGATGCGACACTGAAAATGCGTCGCCTGTTCGCTCAGGTGGATGTGCTGGTGATCCCGACGACATCGCAGGGGGCTTTCCCGCTGGATGGCCCCGCGCCGGCGTCGCAGGCGGACCTGTGCAGTTTCGCCAGCCTCGCCGGGTGTCCGGCGGTCAGCATCCCGATGGGTACGCTGGCCAACGGCATGCCGATCGGGATGCAGTTGGTCGGCGCGCGTGGCTCGGATTTGCGGTTGCTGGAATTGGCCGCGGTGTGTGCGTCGTCGCTGGATGCCGAGCCGGCTTATCCCGTCGAGCCTGCGTAAGAACGCAGATCTTC
>NZ_JAAVUW010000008.1 GCF_018449605.1 Luteibacter sp. dw_328
GTGAGAGACCTTGGTGTCCACCCTCGAGGCGAGTTCCGCACAAGTGGAGCGGCCGTAGGCCAGTAGGTACACGGGCCGCGTGAGCGGCCTTCCTTTTCGAACGCGGAGGACGTGTCTGAGCCGCGAGGGTGGGCACCAAGGTCTCCCCGCGAGACGCCCAAGTGTAGAGAGCGATGGCGGAGCCGAGCCACCCGCGAAGCCGAAGGCGAGCCAGGCGCGAGGTGCGAGGCCCGGCCCGAAAGCCGAACGCCCGGGTCCCGGTAATCCGCGATGAACCTAAAAAAACCCGCCTTTCGGCGGGTTTCTTGTTATCAGCTCAGCTGACCGTGGCAGTGCTTGTACTTCTTGCCCGAACCACAAGGACAAGGATCGTTACGGCCGACTTTCGGGCCGTCGTTGAGTACAGGTGCGATCACCGGTTCGGCCGCCGCGGTGTCACCACCGATACCCATCGGCTGGGCATCGGCGTGCTGGAACTGCAGGCGCTGCCCTTCGGCGGCACGCTGCTGCTCGGCTTCCATCGCGGTGACTTCGTCTTCGCTGCGGATGCGGATGCGCGCGAGCATCTGGACCACTTCACTCTTGATGCGATCGAGCATTTCGGAGAACAGTTCGAACGACTCGCGCTTGAACTCCTGCTTCGGCTGTTTCTGCGCATATCCGCGCAGGTAAATGCCCTGGCGCAGGTAGTCCATGCTCGCCAGATGCTCCTTCCAGGCGTTATCGACGACCGAGAGCATCACGTGCTTCTCGAGCGAGCGCATGGTTTCGGCACCGACCTGGACTTCCTTCTCCGAGAACAGCGCATCCACCGCAGCACGCACGTGCTCGAGGATGGCTTCCGCGTCGACGTCCTTCTGGCCTTCGACCCAGTGCGGCAGGTCGATGCGAAGGTTGAGCTCGCTGGCCAGCTCGCGGTCGAGGCCGGCGATATCCCACTGGTCGTCGATGCTGTCGGCGGGCACGTACTTGCGCACGAGCGCCACCACGACATCCTGGCGGATGTCGACGATCATGTCGGAGATGTCGTCGATTTCGAGGAGTTCGTCGCGCTGCGCGTAGATCACCTTGCGCTGGTCGTTGGCGACATCGTCGAATTCGAGGAGGTTCTTGCGGATGTCGAAGTTGTGCTGCTCGACCTTGCGCTGCACCTTTTCGATCTGGCGCGTGATCAGGCGATCCTCGAGGGCCTCGTCTTCCTTCATGCCGAACATCTGCATCCAGCGGCCGATACGCTCGCCGCCGAAGATGCGCATCAGGTTGTCCTGCAGCGACAGGTAGAAACGCGAGGAACCCGGATCACCCTGGCGACCCGAACGACCACGCAGCTGGTTGTCGATACGACGCGACTCGTGACGCTCCGTGCCGACGATATGCAGACCGCCTGAAGCAAGCACCTGATCATGGCGCTTCTTCCACTCTTCGCGTGTCTTCTGGCGATCGGCGTCGGTTGCCGTTTCGGGCAACGTGGCCAGCAGGGCGTCGAGGCTGCCACCGAGCACGATGTCCGTACCGCGACCGGCCATGTTGGTGGCAATGGTGACCGAGCCTGGCGCACCCGCCTGGGCCACGATGTGCGCTTCGCGCTCATGCTGCTTGGCGTTGAGCACTTCGTGCGGAATCTTTTCTTTCTTCAGCAGACCCGACACGAGTTCGGACACGTCGATGGACGCGGTGCCGACCAGCACCGGCTGACCGCGCCCGAAGCAGGCCTTGATGTCGTCGATGACTGCCTTGTACTTGGCATCCGGACCGAGGAACACGGAGTCCGGGTTGTCCACGCGAATCATCGGCTGGTGCGTCGGGATCACCACCACTTCCAGGCCGTAGACGGTCTGGAACTCGTAGGCTTCCGTGTCGGCCGTACCGGTCATGCCGGCCAGCTTCTTGTACATGCGGAACAGGTTCTGGAACGTGACCGTCGCCAGTGTCTGGTTCTCGCGTTGGATGGGCACGCCTTCCTTCGCCTCGACCGCCTGGTGCAGGCCATCGGACCAGCGACGGCCTGCCAGCGTACGGCCGGTAAACTCGTCGACGATGATGACTTCGCCATCGCGGACGATGTAGTCGACGTCGCGCTGGTAGATCGCGTTTGCACGCAATGCCGCGTTCATGTGGTGAACGACAGCCAGGTTCTTCGAATCGTAGAGACCGCTGTCCGGCTCGATGACACCGGCTTCGCGCAGCAACTGCTCGGCGTGCTCCATGCCCTCTTCGGACATGTGTACCTGCTTGCCCTTTTCGTCGACGAAGTAGTCGCCACCGGCGTCTTCCTTCTCCTGGCGAGAAAGACCCGGAACGATCTTGTTCACGGCGATGTAGAGCTGCGGGGAGTCTTCGGCGGGACCGGAGATGATCAGCGGCGTACGCGCTTCGTCGATCAGGATCGAATCGACCTCGTCGACGATGGCGTAGTGCAGGCCGCGCTGATTGCGCTGTTCCTTGCTGAGCGCCATGTTGTCGCGAAGGTAGTCGAAGCCGAACTCGTTATTCGTACCGTAAGTAATGTCTGCCTGGTACGCGCTGCGCTTGTCGGCGTGGTCCATGCCCGGGTAAACGACACCGACCGTAAGGCCGAGGAAGTTGTACAGGCGGCCCATCTGCGCGGAGTCGCGTCGTGCCAGGTAGTCGTTCACGGTAACGACGTGGACGCCTTTACCTTCGAGGGCGTTGAGATAAACCGGCAACGTGCCGACCAGCGTCTTGCCCTCACCCGTGCGCATTTCGGCGATACGCCCACCGTGCAGCACCATGCCGCCAATGAGCTGCACGTCGTAGTGGCGCATGCCAAGCGTGCGCTTTGCCGCCTCACGGGTGACCGCGAAAGCTTCGGGTAGCAGGGCGTCGAGGGTCTCGCCGGCAGCGAGACGCTGACGGAAATCGTCGGTCTTGCTCCGCAGCGCGTCGTCGGAAAGCTTTTCGAATTCCGGCTCGAGGGCGTTGATGCGCTTGACCGTCTTGGAGAGGTCACGCAGCACCCGCTCGTTACGGCTGCCGAAAATACTCGTCAGTGCACGATTGAACATCGATCATCCGGATCTGAAACGAAAAGGGCTGCCGGAAGGCGCTAAGCCGACCGGCACGAAGGGACGATCATACTACGGGCGTCCCCGGCTTTCCTCGGGGTGGCGACTGGCGTGCCCGGATTCAAGCCCGGTCAGCGATGACTCTTCACGAAGGCGAGCGGATTGACGACCCGATCGTGGTACCAGACCTCGAAATGGACGTGCGAACCGGTCGAACGGCCGGTGGACCCGGCTTTGGCGATCACGTCGCCTACCCGGACACGTTGGCCCGGATGCACGACCAGCGCGCTGTTATGGGCGTATCGGGTCATGTAACCGTTGCCATGGTCGATTTCGATGACGTCGCCATAGCCATTGCGCTGACCCGCGAAAGTGACCATGCCCTCAGCCACGGCCGTCACCGGCGTACCCGTCGGCGCGGCGATGTCGATACCCGTGTGGCGCGCGCTGTGGCCGCTGAACGGATCGGGGCGGCCACCGAAATAGGAAGAGATGTAGCCATTGACCGGCATGCCGGTCGGTCGAAGGCTGGATTCGATGCTGCGGTCCATCAGCAGGTCGCGCAGGGCTTCGAGCTGGGCCTGCTGGGCGTCGAACTGGCCGGAGAGGTGGTCGATGCTCTTTCCGAGCGTTTCGGGAAGCGCATAGGCGCTGGTATCGGGGCCATTGCTGACCTCGAGGCCGCCCTGGCCGGGCTCCTCGTCGAAGTTGAACTCGCCGTCATCCAGCTTGCCGGCCTGGGTCAGGCGCTCGCCGAGCGCGTTGAGGCGCACCGACTGGGCCTGGAGCTGGCCCAGCTTGACCGCCAGGGCGTCGAGATCGCGCTGGGCGTCGCGCTTGATCGCGGCCACCTGGGCGCTCTGGTCGCCGACCTGCGCTTGCAGGCCATCGAGATGACCCAGCGCGCGATCTTTCGGACTGGCGACCACCAGAGCCACCGCGGCGCCGACCCCGGCAATGCCGATAAAGCCGGCCAGGGCCATCGCCGTCACCTTGCAGCGCATGCGCCGGCAGGTGAGATCCAGCGTTTTCGGCCCTTTCTGGCCACGAGACACGAGTATGATCTGCATACGTTCCACATCGAATAGTTGAAGCCGGTCCATGCCACCGCCGTACCAACCGACCCGACGATCCACCCATGGACTGAAGTCCATCTCGGAATTCGGGCCTGTCGCGTCGCTGGCCAAACGAGCCCGCGAACTCGACACGTTGGACCGCCAGCTGCGCGCGACGCTGCCTCAACCGCTGCGCGACAACGTCCGCTTCGCGGACCTGCGCGACGGTCGGCTCGTCTTCCTTGCGCCCTCCTCGGCCTGGGCCTCGCGGGTACGCCTTTACCAGACGCAGATCCTCGAGGCCGCCCGCGCCATCGGCGCGAAAGCCAGTTCGGTTGCCGTGAAAGTGGCCCCCCTACCGGTCGAGGAAGTCATTCCCGACCGACATAAACCGCTTTCCGCGTCAGCCGCCCGCCATCTGCGAGCCGCTGCAGCGTCACTCTCCGACCCCACGTTGCGGGATCTGTTCCTGAAACTGGCCTCCGAGGCCGAAAATTCAGATTAATTCTATACTTACGAGCCAAAAGCTCGATCCGTAAGCAGCACCGGATCGGACGGAGCGGCAAACTTTATAGCACGCATGTTCCCTATGAACACCTAAAATGGACGTAAAGTTCACAGGGGCGTGACGGCTGTCACGCGGGTATGGGGGCTTGGGAGCGCTTCTTGGCGGGCTCGCCTTCGGCCTCGCCGTTGCGCTCGCTCTGCGTCGCAAGAGCCGGCGGGTATCACCCTCGGGGCCACGCTGCGGCGACCCACCGGAGGTTTTCGACGCGACTCCTGTCGCGCGAAAACGGTCGGCCATCCATGGCCGACCCCCTGCGGGCTTTTTCCGGTGGGACGCCTCGCCTGCGCTACCGGCCCCGAGGGTGATACCCGCCGGCTCTTCCGAGCGGTGAGGTTCGTGGGGTCGAGCAACCGCTTGCGGCCTGATGGGCGATGTTTCGATGAAGCGCAACGCAGCTCGTGTGTAGGAGCCGATTCATCAGCGAACCCTCGACGGTGCTATCGCGAACGAGGCCGTGCGTTGAATCGCGCTGGCGTCTAACCGCTCGCCCCATCACTACAAGGCCTCCTTCGCCCGTGCGAGAACCTGAGGATTCGCCGATGAATCGGCTCCTACAGACCAGCAGCCTGCCGCGTCGTGGGGGAGAGCCGGCGGGTGCCACCCTCGGGGCTGGTAGCGGAGGCGAGGGCTTCGGCTGGATAAGGCCCGCAGGGGGCCGGCCAGGACGGCCGGCCGTTTTCGCGCGACAGGAGTCGCGTCGAAAACCCCCAGCCGAAGCCCGGCCCGGCCCGAAGGGCAATAAGTAAACGGCCGCTCTTGCGGCCCTCCTTAGCGGGACGCCGCAGCGTGGCCCCGAGGGTGGCACCCGCCGGCTCTCGCGACGCAACGCGAGCGCTTAACGCAATGCCAAAGGCGAGCCCGCACGCGCGAAGACCCAAAAAAAAACCGCCTCGAGGGCGGCTTTCTTCGTGTGGCGAGTGCCCCGAAGGGCCGTGCCTCAGATCGCGTGGGCGGGCTGGGCGTAGGAGATCGGCGCCTTGGCCGGGTCCTTGAAGCTGACTTCTTCCCAGGCGGTGACATCGGCCATCAGGCTGCGAAGGAGCTTGTTGTTGAGCTCATGACCGGACTTGTGCGCGGAGTACGCGCCAATGAGGCTGTGGCCCAGCATGTAGATGTCGCCGATGGCGTCGAGGATCTTGTGCTTGACGAACTCGTTGTCGTAACGGAGGCCGTCTTCGTTGAGCACGCGGTAGTCGTCCAGCACGACAGCGTTGTCCATGGAGCCGCCGAGCGTGAGATTGCGCTCACGGAGCATCTCGATGTCACGCATGAAGCCAAACGTGCGGGCACGGCTGACTTCCTTGACGAAGGACGTGGTCGAGAAATCCATCTCGGCCTGGGAATTGCGCTTGTTGAACAGCGGGTGGTCGAACTCGACCGAGAAACCCACCTTGAAGCCGTCGAATGGCTCGAGCTTGGCCCACTTGTCACCGTCCTGGACGATGACCGGCTTGCGAATACGAATGAAGCGCTTGGCGGCTTCCTGCTCCTCGATACCCGCGGACTGGATGAGGAACACGAACGGACCGGCGCTGCCGTCCATGATCGGCACTTCGGGAGCGGAAAGGTCGACATAGGCATTGTCGATACCGAGCCCGGCCATGGCCGAGAGCAGATGCTCGACAGTGGACACGCGAACGCCATCCTTGATCAGCGTGGTCGAAAGACGCGTATCGCCGACGTTCTCGGGACGCGAATGCAGTTCGACGGGCGGATTCAGGTCGGTGCGACGAAACACGATGCCGGTGTTCGGCGCCGCGGGACGAAGCGTCATATACACCTTGTCGCCGGTATGAAGACCGACGCCAGTGGCGCGAATGATGTTCTTGAGCGTGCGCTGCTTAATCATATTGGGTCAAACCTTAGCCGGCAGCAGCCTTAAGTGGCGAATAGGCTAACACAGTCTTAACCTCGGGCTAGATGAACTGAACGGGCCAGTCTTGCACCGCTTCACTCTTCCTTCAGCATCGGACGCAAGTCATTCTCATTTGGCTTGCGACTGAAACCACGGTCATTCAAGTACTTGAAAAACCTGGCCGGTTTCTCCCGTCGACAGGGCAACGCTCCGCCGCCCGGACGGGATCGGCGGCGGAGCGTCGGGCTACCCGGCATCGTGCCGGGCCAGCCTCACGTTTTCCTTAACGTGCCATCAGGTACGTGTCGAGACAGTCAATCTGCCTGGCGGCGCAGGAACGCCGGGATGTCCAGGTAGTCGATCGTCGGCTCGGCACCCTTGGACGGCGCCGGCTCCGAACGCGTCGACGAGACGACGTCGGGCTGCGCGTAGTCGACCACCTCGTTGCCCGTACCCGTGCGCAGCACGACCGGACGAGGACGCTGGCGCATTTCCACCTGCTGCTGAACCGGCTGGCGAATCGGCTGCTTCGACGCCACGCCCGCACGATTCAGGCCCGTGGCGACGACGGTCACGCGGACATCGTCCTGCATGTCCGGGTCGAGCGAGGTGCCGATGACCACGGTCGCGTCTTCCGAGGCGAAATCGTGGATCACCCGGCCGATCTCGTCGAACTCGCGCATGGTCAGGTTCGGACCGGCGGTGACATTGACCAGGATGCCGCAAGCGCCGGCGAGGTTCACGTCCTCGAGCAGCGGGTTGTTGATGGCGGCCTCGGCGGCAGCCTGCGCGCGGTCGTCGCCGCGAGCCGTGCCAGAGCCCATCATCGCCATGCCCATCTCGCTCATCACGGTACGGACGTCGGCAAAGTCGACGTTGATCAGGCCAGGAGCCGTGATCAGATCGGCGATGCCCTGCACGGCACCCTGAAGCACGTCGTTGGCGGCCTTGAAGGCGTTGAGCAGGGTGACTTCGCGACCGAGCACCGAAAGGAGCTTTTCATTCGGCACGGTGATCAGCGAATCGACGTGCTGCGACAGGTCTTCGATGCCCTTGAGGGCGACCTGCATGCGGCGACGGCCTTCGAACGGGAACGGCTTGGTGACGACCGCGACCGTAAGGATGCCCTTTTCCTTCGCCAGCTGGGCGACGACCGGGGCCGCGCCCGTACCGGTACCGCCACCCATGCCCGCGGTGATGAAGACCATGTCGGCGCCTTCGAGCATTTCCTCGATGCGCTCACGGTCTTCCAGCGCGGCCTGGCGGCCGACTTCCGGATTGGCACCCGCGCCCAGGCCCTTGGTGACATTGCCACCGAGCTGGAGGTGCGTACGCGAGTTGCAGCTCTTCATGGCCTGCGCGTCGGTATTGGCGACGACGAACTCGACGCCTTCGATATTGGAGTTGACCATGTGCGCCACGGCGTTACCGCCACCGCCGCCCACGCCGATGACCTTGATGACCGCGTTCGGTGCCAGCTTTTCGATGAGTTCAAACATTTCCCGTCCTCCGCAGAACTTTTAGTTTTTATGGTTTATGTCCCACGTCCGACTCCTGTCGGCCATGGGTTGCGGGCCATCCTCTTGCCCCGGCGCCCCCCTTCCATCGGGCACCGACAATCCGGTTTCTACTTAGAAATTCTTGGTGAACCAGCTTCGGAACTTCTCGACCACACTGCCGACGTTGCCGACGGCGGAACTCGTGTTACGCGATGCGCCACTGGACCGCGAACCGTGCAGAAGCAGGCCCACGCCGGTCGAATGCAGCTCGCTGGATACGACATCGCCCAGACCCGACACGTGCTGGGGCACGCCGATGCGGACCATCTTGTGAAAAATTTCTTCGGCCAGCTCGAGCGCGCCTTCCATGCGCGACGCACCGCCGGTGAGCACGATGCCGGCAGCGACGAGGCTCTCGTAACCCGAGCGGCGCAGTTCGTCCTGCACCATCTCGAAGATTTCCTCGTAGCGCGCCTGCACCGACTGCGCGAGCGCCTGGCGCGCGAGACGACGCGGCGGGCGATCGCCGACGCTCGGCACCTGGATCGTTTCTTCCGCGTGCGCGAGCTGGGCGAGCGCACACGCGTACTTGATCTTGATCTCTTCGGCGTGAGCGGTCGGTGTGTGCACGCCGTAGGCGATGTCGTTTGTCACCTGGTCGCCACCGACCGGCAGCGACTTGGTGTGGCGGATCGCACCCTGCGTATAGATGGCGATATCGGTGGTGCCGGCGCCGATGTCGACGAGGCAGACGCCGAGCTCGAGCTCGTCTTCGGTCAGCACGGCCTTCGCGCTGGCGACCGCCGCCGGAACCAGCTCGTCGACCGAGAGGCCACAACGCTGGATGCACTTGGAGATGTTCTGCACCGCGCTGGCCGCACCAGTGACCAGATGCACGCTGGCTTCCAGGCGCACGCCACTCATGCCGACCGGGTGGCGGATGCCATCCTGGCCGTCGATGCGGTATTCCTGCGATTCCTTGTAAAGCACCTTGCGGTCGGCCGGGATCGCCACTGCGCTGGCGGCTTCGAGCACCTGCTCCAGATCGGCGGCCGTCACTTCACGGTCGCGGATGGCTGCGGTGCCGTGCGAGTTGCGCGTTTCCAGGTGGCTGCCCGAGATGGACGCGTAGACCGAGCGAATGTCACAGCCGGCCATCAGCTCGGCCTCTTCGACCGCGCGCTGGATGGAGTGCACCGTCGATTCGATGTCGACCACCGAGCCGCGCTTCATGCCGCGCGACACATGGGTGCCGATGCCGATGATCTCGATCGGTTCACCCGGCTCGTATTCGCCGACGATCGCGACGACCTTCGACGTTCCGATGTCGAGGCCGACGACGAGCTGTTTGTCGTTCTTGTTTCTCATGGTTTAGCTCAGCTTCCGACCTTGGGTGCGGCCGTGGTTTCCGATTCCGGCCACCGGATGGCGAATCCGTTGGTGTAACGAAGGTCGGCATAGGCGAAACCGCCACGCCGACCGGCGACAAGTTGTGGGTAGACATCGAGGAAGCGGGCGAGGCGACGGTCGGCCTGGTCACGGTCGCCGATGACGATCTCAGCGCCGCTTTCCGTCGTGACGCTCCAGCTACCGCGCTCGCTCAGGCTCACGCCGACAATGGCGAGCTGCGCCCTGCCCTCGAAAGCCTTTTGGGCCTGCGCGTAAAAACTCACCACTTCGGCGAGGCGGGAATCCGGGCCGCGCAGGCGCGGCAGGTCGCCCATCTGGTCGGCGCCCGGAGCATCGAAGACGAGGCCCTGGCGGCTGATCAGGCGATCCTCGTTCCAGCGCGCGAACGGCTGACGTTCGTAGATGCGCACCAGCAGGGTATCGGGCCAACGCTTGCGCACCTCCACCGATTCCACCCACGGCAGCGTACCGATCGCGTGGCGCACGTCTTCCAGATCCGTTGCGAAGAAGCCCTTGCCCAGCCGAGGCAGCACGGCGCTGCGGATCTGTTCGGCACTGACATGCGCGAACTCCGCCTCGACCTTGATGTTCGTCACCGGCCAGCGACCGGCGGCGAACCAGCCCTGCATCACGCCGACCACGGGCAATACCACCAACGTAATGGCGATACCCCAGGCGACGATTCGCGTGGCGGCGGCTCCCTTCATGCCTTCGCACCCTCCCGTTCCATGGAGGTTTCGAGGACGCGCCAGCAGAGGGCCGGATAATCCAGGCCCGCCACGGCGGCGGCTTTCGGGACGAGCGAATGCGAGGTCATGCCCGGCGCGGTATTCACTTCGAGCAGCCAGTTCTTGCCATGGCGGTCGCGCATCACGTCGACGCGACCCCAGCCGAAGCAGTCGAGCGCATCGAATGCGGTCAGCGCGAGGGCGCGCATCCCGTCTTCGGCAGTCGCGGTGAGGCCGGGCACGATGTACTGCGTGTCTTCGGCGACATACTTGGCGTTGTAGTCGTAGTACTCACCCTTCGGCACGATCTTGATCGTCGGCAGGACTTCACGGCCGAGGATGCCGACGGTGAATTCGCCACCCTCGCTGCCGTCGCCTTCGATCAGCGTCTCCATCAGCATGTCGCCGGGATACTTACGCGCCAGTTCCACGGCGGCGTCGAGGCCGGCTTCGTCGAACACGCGCGTCACGCCGACGCTGGAACCTTCCCATGCGGGTTTTACGATAAGCGGGAAGCCCACCTCACGTGCCGCGGCATGCACGTCGGCGCCACGAGGCAGTGCACGGAACTTTGGCGTCGGCAGACCGAGCGCGATCCACACCTGTTTGGCGCGGACCTTGTCGAGCGACAGCGCGGACCCGAGCACACCGGAACCGGTATAGGGAACACCGAGCGACTGCAGCGCGCCCTGGAGCTCGCCGTTCTCGCCGCCAGCGCCGTGAAGAATATTGAACACGCGCGCGAAGTGGCCGGCGCGTACCGCGTCGAGCAGGGCCGGAATACCGTCGATGGCATGGGCGTCCACGCCACGGGAGCGCAGCGCTTCCAGCACGCCTCGACCGGAATCGAGCGAGACGTCGCGTTCAGCCGAATTGCCGCCCATCACCACGGCGACGCGGCCAAAGTCGGCGGCATCGGTAATCAGGCGGGGGAAACGTGTGTCATCCATTACTTGTTCGTCCTCAGGTGGCCGGCATTACCCAGCTCGACGGCTGCCGCGCCGATGTCGCCAGCGCCGAGCAGCATGATCAGGTCGTTGTCGCGCACCAGCGCGGACAACGTGTCGCGCAGATCGCGCGGATGGTCGACCAGCACCGGGTCGGTCTTGCCGCGCGCGCGGATGGCACGGGCCAGGGCTTTACCATCGGCTCCGGCGATCGGGGACTCACCGGCCGGGTAGACCTCGGTGAGCACGAGCACGTCCACTTCAGCCAGCACGTTGGCGAAGTCGTCGAGCAGGTCGCGTGTGCGGCTATAGCGATGCGGCTGGAACGCAACCACGAGGCGACGGTCCGGCCAGCCACCACGAGCGGCGGCGAACACGGCCGCTAGCTCGCGCGGGTGATGGCCGTAATCATCGACCAGGAGGGCCTTGCCACTGTCGAGCTCGACTTCGCCGCGACGATGGAAGCGACGGCCGACACCCTCGAAACGGGCGAGCGCGCGGGCAATGGCTTCGGCTTCGACGCCGAGCTGCCAACCCACTGCCGCCGCGGCGAGTGCGTTCTGCACGTTATGCCGGCCCGGCAGGTTGAGCGTGACCGGCAGTGTGCCGGCCATACCCGGCAGGTGCAGGTCGAAATGCATCTCGAAACCGACCTGGCGCACGTTGGTCGCCGTGACGTCGGCACCCGGCTTGTCGATCGCATAGGTCAGCATGCGACGCGAGGTGTCCTGCGCGAGCAGGGCCGTTTCCTCGTCGTCGATGCACAGCACGGCCATGCCGTAGAACGGCAGGCGATGCAGGAAGTCGCGGAAGGCTTTCTTCACCTGGGCGAAATCGCCGTTGTAGTTCTCGAGGTGATCGGCGTCGATATTGGTCACGACGGCCATGACCGGCGAGAGCATCAGGAACGAGCCATCCGATTCGTCGGCCTCAGCGACCAGGTACTGGCCGGTGCCCAGACGCGCATTGGCGCCGGCGGCATTGAGCTGACCACCGATGACGAAGGTCGGATCGTAATCCGCTTCGGCAAGCACGCTGGCAACCAGGCTGGTGGTGGTCGTCTTGCCGTGCGTTCCGGCGATGGCGATGCCCCGACGGAAGCGCATGAGTTCACCGAGCATTTCCGCACGCGGCACCATGGGCACGCGCGCGGCCTGCGCAGCGACGATCTCGGGGTTGTCCTGACGGATCGCACTCGAGGTGACAATCACATCGGCACCATCGATGTTCGCGGCGCTATGACCGATGTGGACTTCCACACCGAGCTTGGCCAGGCGTTCGGTCGTGGGCGACGGCGCACGGTCGGAACCGGACACGCTGTAGCCGAGGTTCTTCAGCACTTCGGCAATGCCGCTCATGCCGACGCCGCCCACACCGATGAAGTGGACACGGCGGAACGAAGTCATGAAATCATCGTGAGCGCGCAAACGACCGGGCGTCATGCGGAAACCTCCATGCAGTGACGTGCAATCGTTGCTGCGGCGTCGGGCTTGGCCAGCGTACGGGACGCATTGGCCGCGGAAAGGATGTGTTGGCGGTCGCCGAGCATGGTGGCGAGCAGCGTGGCGATCACCTCGTCACCTTCGGGCGAAGCAGCGAGGGAGTCCGGGAGCAGCAACGCACCGCCGGCGTCGACCATCGCACGGGCGTTGACCGTCTGGTGATCGTCAACCGCGTGCGGGAACGGTACCAGCAGGGCTTCGAGGCCGGCGCCGCAGAGTTCGGCCACCGTCAGCGCGCCAGCGCGGCACACGGCGAGATCGGCCCACTCGTAAGCGCCAGCCATGTCTTCGATGAACGGCACGATGTTGGCGTTGGTGATGCCTGCGGATGCATAAGCGCCGCGGGCTTCCTCGAGGCCGCGTTCACCGGTCTGGTGCACGACCTCGGGCTCGCAGGCGGCAAATTCGGGCTTGGTGCGCATGAAGGCCAGCGCCTTGGGCACCGCGAGGTTCAACGTCCGCGCGCCGAGGCTGCCACCCAGCACCAGCAGGCGCGGACGACCATTGCGATCAGCCATGCGCTGGTCGGGAGCCGGCAGGGCGGCGATTCGGGCGCGCACCGGGTTACCTACCCACTCGCCGTTCGGCAACACGTTGGGGAAACCCGTGAGTACCTTCTTCGCGAACGCGGCGAGCTTGCGGTTCGTATAACCGGCGACCGCGTTCTGCTCGTGCACGACCAGCGGGATGCCGAGCAGGCGCGCGGCGATACCTGCCGGTCCGGCAACATAGCCGCCCATGGAGAGCACGCAGCGCGGACGCAACCGGCGCAGCACTTTCAGCGAGGCGAACAGCGCGCGCGCGAGCATCAGCGGTGCCATCAGGCGAGTCGCCACGCCCTTGCCGCGCAAGCCGCCCACCGCGACCGTATGCAGGTCGAGACCATGTGCGGGCACGACGCGCGTTTCCATGCCGCCCTCGGCGCCCAGCCACGCCACCGCCACGCCGCGCGAACGCAGCTCGTCGGCCACGGCGAGCCCCGGGAAAATGTGACCGCCGGTACCGCCGGCCATGATCAGCACGGGGGCGCTCATGCCATGCCTCCGAGCGGCGCGTTGGCGTCCGGCACCGCGTTGGCAGGCAGGCGCACGGCCGTCTGGCGCGCGTCTTCGGCCCGATTGATCTCGAACGTGGCGCGCAGCAGCACACCGACCATGGCGCAGGTCATCAGCACGGACGAACCGCCCGAGCTGATCAGCGGCAGGGTGAGGCCCTTGGTCGGCAGCACGCCCAGGTTCACGCCGATCGAGACCATGGCCTGGAAACCCATCATCAGTGAGATGCCATAGGCGACGTAGCCGGAGAAACGGTGGCCAAGCTCGACGCCCTTCAGGCCCAGGTACAGACCGCGGCCAACCAGCACGACGTAGAGGAAGATGACCAGGACGATGCCGGCGAGACCGAGTTCTTCGGCGAGCACGGCAAGGATGAAGTCGGTATGTGCCTCGGGCAGGTAGAACAGTTTTTGCACGCTCGAACCCAGCCCCACACCCGTCCACTCGCCACGACCCACGGCGATCAGGGCCTGGGTCAGCTGGAAGCCGTCGTTGAACGGATCCTTCCAGGGATCGAGGAACGAGGTCAGGCGCTTGATGCGGTAGTCCTCGGCGGTCGCTGCGTAGATCAGCGCGGGGACCAGGGGCGTCGCCAGCAAGAGCAGGTTGCGCATGCGCGCGCCGGCCAGCCAGACCATACCGACCGTGGTGGCGACGACCAGCGCGGCCGAACCGAAGTCGGGCTGGGCGAGCAGCAGGAGCACGATGAGACCCGCCACGGCGACCGGCTTGACCACGCCGAACAGTTCGTACTCCACACCTTCGCGATGGCGCACGAGATAGCTCGCAAGGTACGCGACGAGGATGAGTTTGACCGCCTCGACCGGCTGGAAGCTTGTCACCAGCAGGTTCACCCAGCGACGCGCGCCGTTGATACGCATGCCGAACACGGGCAGGAACACCATCAACAACATGATGATGCCCAGCAGCAGGAGCAGGAAGCTGTGCTTCTCGAGCGTCTTCAATTCGGTACGCATCGCGGCGGCGGCGAAGCAGCCACCGAGGAACAGGAACACGAGATGGCGCTTGAGGTAGTAAAACGCACCCTGGTGGGAACCGTCGGCAACGGCGATCGAGGCTGAGGTGACCATGATCACACCCAGCGCGGCGAGCGCGAGCGCAGCCAGGAGCAACGGGAGGTCGAAACTCCCCCGTGGGCCCTGTCGGCGTTGCGCCTGTTTTGTGCCGAAGCCAAACATGATTCTTAGCGCACCTTCAACGTAGCAAGACCGATAAGCACCAGCACGACGCTGATGATCCAGAAGCGAACGATGACGCGGGGTTCCGGCCATCCCTTCAGTTCGAAGTGATGGTGGATCGGCGCCATGCGAAAAATGCGTTTGCCGCGCAGCTTGAAGCTGGCGACCTGCAACATCACCGAGGCGGTTTCCATCACGAACACGCCGCCCATCACCAGCAACACGATTTCCTGGCGAACGATCAGCGCAACGCAACCGAGCGCGGCGCCGATGGCCAGGGCACCCACGTCACCCATGAAGACCTGGGCCGGATACGTGTTGAACCACAGGAAGCCCAGGCCTGCGCCGGAGAGCGCGCTGCAGAAGATCGCCAGTTCGCCGGCACCGGGAATGGCCGGGATGCCGAGGTACTCGGAGAACAGCTTGTTACCGGCAAGGTAAGCGAAGATGCCCAGTGCGCCGGACACCAGCACGCTCGGCATGATCGCCAGGCCGTCGAGACCGTCGGTCAGGTTCACCGCGTTGGAAAAGCCGACAATGATGAAGTAGCCGATCACCACGAAGAACAGGCCCAGCGGTACCGCCACCTGCTTGAACAGCGGCACGTACAGCGCGATTTCAGCCGGCGCCTGGTGCGTGTGGTAGAGGAACACGGCCGCGGCCAGGCCGAAGACCGACTGCCAGAAGTACTTCCAGCGGCTGGCCAGGCCACGACTGTCCTTGAGCACCAGCTTGCGGTAGTCGTCGTAAAAACCGATGACACCGAACGCGAGCGTGACCAGCAGGACCACCCAGATGTAACGGTTGCCGAGGTCGGCCCACAGCAGCGTGGCGATGCCGATGGAGAACAGGATCAGCGTGCCGCCCATGGTGGGCGTACCGGCCTTGGAAAGATGGGTCTGCGGACCGTCGCTGCGCACCACCTGCCCTGCTTTCAGCGCGGCCAGCTTGCGAATCAGGGCCGGGCCGAGCAGGAGCGACACGGCCAGCGCAGTGAGCGCCGCCATGATCGCGCGGAAGGTGATGTATTGGAAAAGATGCAACGACGTGAAGTGCCGAGCCATCCATTCCGCCAGTTCAAGCAGCATCGGATGCTCCTTCAGCGTGTTTCTTCATTGCCGCCACGATCCGGTCCATGCCGGACGAACGTGACCCCTTCACGAGGCAGGTCACGCCCTCATGGATCTGCGTGCAGGCCGCTTCGATCAGCGCTTCCTGCGTAGCGAAATGCTGCGCGCCCGGGCCGAAGGCCTCGACCGCGGCCGCGGACTTGGGCCCGGTGGCGAGCAGGCGCTCGATGCCGCGTTCATGCGCGAGCTTGCCGATACCGGCGTGCAGCTTGATCGTGTCCGCGCCGAGCTCGGCCATGTCGCCAAGGATCAGCCAGCGTTCGCCGCGTGCCAGCGCCAAGGTGTCGATCGCGGCGGCAGCGGAGCCCGGGTTGGCGTTGTAGCTGTCGTCAATCAGGGTCCAGTTGCCTGGCATCGCTTCCAGGTTCAGGCGACCGGCAACCTGCGGCACCTGCTCCAGGCCCTCGACGATGAGGTCGACCGGCACGTCCAGCGCCGTCGCAATGGCGGCAGCGGCGAGCGCGTTGGCGACATTGTGACGGCCAGCCATCGGCAGGTGTACGTCGCCGTCGCCGTGCGGCGTGGACAGGACGAAGTGCGTGCCGTCGATGCGCTCCTCGACGATGTCCGCACCGATGTCCGCGCGATGCTCGAGGCCGTAACGCAGGATCCGGCGTGTGCCGGCGAGGTTGGCGAAGAAGCCGGCAAAACGCGTGTCGTCGGCATTGATCACCGCGACGCCATCGACGGGCAGCGACTGGTAGAGCGCGCCCTTGGTTTCGGCGACGCCTTCGATCGTGCCCATGCGCTCAAGATGCGCGGGGGCGATGGAATTGACGAGGCCGATATCGGGCCGCGCGATGGCAGCGAGATAATCGATGTCACCCGGCTTGCCTGCGCCCATCTCGAGGACGAGGTACTGCGTGTCCTGCGGCATCGCCAACAAGGTCAGCGGCATGCCGATCTCGTTATTGAAGTTGCCTGCGTTCACATGGGTACGTCCATGGCGCGAAAGGATGGACGCGGTCAGCGTCTTCACCGTGGTCTTGCCGTTGGAACCGGTAATGCCGACGACGCGCACGCTGGTCTGGGCACGCACGGCACTGGCGAGATCGCCCAGGGCGATCTGGGTGTCGTCGACGATCACCTGGGGAATCGCCACGTTCACCGGCCGCGTGACAAGGGCGGCGACAGCGCCGCGCTCGGCCGCCGCGGCAACGAAGTCATGCGCGTCGACGCGCTCGCCCGGCAGGGCGACGAAGATGTCACCCGGCTTGAGCGTGCGCGTATCGATGGAAAAGCCGGTGACCTCGACGTCGGCGCCTTGCAGGCGGCCGCGAGTCCAGAGGGCAACGGCGGACAGGCGCATCATGCGCGGACTCCCTTTGTGCTTTTGGCCATCGCCTCTCGGGCGACGGCGAGGTCGTCGAAGGGCAACTTGCCCTGCGGACCTTCTTGATAGGTTTCGTGACCCTTGCCGGCGATGAGCACGACGTCGTCGGCTTTCGCGTCGGCCAGGGCCAAAGCGATGGCCTGCGCGCGGTCGCGCTCGACCAGTACGGTGTCAGGGTGTGCGAAGCCGCCCATGACCTGCGCAACGATGGTGTCGCCGTCTTCGGTGCGCGGGTTGTCGTCTGTGACGATGACGACGTCGGCCAGGCGCTCGGCGATCGCGGCCATGATCGGGCGCTTGCCCTGGTCACGGTCGCCACCGGCACCGAACACGCAGATGAGTTTGCCCTTGGTATGCGAACGCAGCGCCAACAGCGCCTGCTTCAGTGCATCGGGCGTGTGCGAGTAATCGACCACGACCAGGGGTTTGCGACCGTCGCCACCGAGGCGGCTCATGCGGCCATTGACCGGCTCGAGGGCTTCCAGCGCGGTGTGGATGCGATCGAACGGCTCGCCCAGCGCGCCGAGCACAGCGGCGACGGCAAGCAGGTTGGCGACATTGAAGCGGCCGAGCAGCGCGCTGCGCACGGTGCGCATGCCCCACGGCGTATTGAGGTTGAACGAGAGGCCCTTGGCCGACGTCACGATGATGTCGGCGCGGACCTCGGCATCTTTCTCGGTGCTCTCGCCCGCCATCGTGGTGCGCAGTTTCGCCAAACCTTCGCCGAGCCCCTTGGCCAGCTTCGCGCCGAACGGATCGTCGATGTTGATCACCGCGGCGCGCAGGCCTTCGAAGGCGAACAGCTTCGCCTTGGCCGCACCGTACGCTTCCATGGTGCCGTGATAGTCAAGATGATCGCGGGTGAGGTTGGTGAACACAGCGATGTCGAACGCCAACGCGTTCACCCGGCCCTGCTCGAGAGCGTGCGACGACACTTCCATCGCCACGTGCGACGCACCGGCATCGCGGAAGCCCGCAAGAAGGGCCTGCATGCTGATGGCATCCGGCGTGGTGCGCTCGCCTTCGACGACCGCACCATGCATGCCGGCACCCAGCGTCCCCACCGTGGCCGGCTTGCGGCCAAGGAAGGCCAACGCCTGCGCGATCAGCTGCACCGTGGAGGTTTTGCCATTGGTGCCGGTGACGCCGATCAGATCGACCGCCTGCGACGGCTCGCCGAAGAAACGAGCGGCGATGGCGCCGGCCTTTTCGCGCAACTTTTCCACCGCGATGACCGGCACGCCGGCATCGACCTTGGCGAACGGCGGTTCGGCGAGGATCACGCTGGCACCCTGCTCCACGGCCTTCGCCGCGAAATCGATGCCATGGCCTTTGCCGCCGCGCAGTGCGATGAAGGCATTACCGTCGACGATCTCGCGGGAATCCAGCGAGAGGCCCGAAACGACGATGTCGCCGGCACCGGAGGCGTCGGCGAAACCAAGGAGCAGCTCGGCGAGAGGCATGGTCATGGGACCACCTCTTCCGCCGCGCTGTCGTCCGCCGCCGGCGGTGGTGCATTCGAGGAGCCGATAAGACCGCCCACACTCGGACCGCCGACGTACCAGCGGCCGACGTTGTCGGGAGGAATGTCGAGCAGGCGCACGGCGCCCTGCATCACCTGCGCGAAGGCCGGACCGGCCACCGAGCCGCCGTAATAGTGACCGCCCTGCGGATCGTTGATAACGACGACCGTGACGATGCGCGGCGCACTGGCCGGGATCATGCCGACGAAGAGCGAGATGTAATTCTTCGCGTAGTAGCCGCCCACGGAGAACTTATGCGAGGTACCCGTCTTGCCGGCCACACTGTAATTGGCCACCGACGCGAACCCGAAACCGGTGCCGCCCGGCTGAAGGACGGTCTCGAGCATCCGCACGATCTCATGCGCCACTTCCGGAGTGATGACCTGACTCGGCGGATTATCGGCGCCCTTGATGAAACTCGGTGATCGAAGCGCGCCGCCATTGGCGATCGCGGTGTAGCCGGTGGCCAGCTGCAACGGCGTGACGCTCAGGTTGTAGCCGTACGCCATGCGCGACTTTTCGATCGGCTTCCAGGTACGGCTCACCGGCAGGTAACCGGCCGCTTCGCCAGGGAAGCCACTGCCGGTGCTGTTGCCGATGCCGAACGACTTCCACATGTTGTAGAGGAAGTCGGTATCGAGCGTCATGGCGATCTTGGCCGCGCCGACGTTGGACGACTTCGTGATCACGCCGGTCGGGGTGAGCGTGCCCCAGTTATGCGTGTCACGAACCGGGTGCCCACCCATCATCCAGGTGCCCGGCGAGGTCTCGATCAGCGGCGACGTGGGCGTGTACTTGCCGCTGGTCAGCGCCGCGGCCATGGTGAAGGCCTTCATGGTCGAACCCGGCTCGACGACGTCCGTCAGCGCGCGGTTGCGGCGATCGTTCGGCGTGCTGCCACGCACGGCGTTCGGGTTGAACGTCGGCAGGTTGGCCATGCCGAGGACTTCGCCCGTGTGCACGTCCATCACGACGATGGAGCCGGAATCGGCCTTGTTCTTTTCCAGAGCGTCTTTAAGGGCGCTATAGGCGAGGTACTGGATGCGACGGTCGATCGACAGCGTCAGGTCGCGGCCCGGCTGCGGCTCACGCACCAGTTCCACGTCTTCGACGACATGTCCCATACGGTCGCGGATGACGCGCTTCGCGCCTGGCTTGCCGGACAACCAATCGTCGAAGGCCAACTCGAGGCCTTCCTGGCCGTGGTCGTCGATATTGGTGAAACCGAGAATATGGCTGTTCACCGCGCCCGACGGGTAGTAGCGGCGGTACTCGCGCTGGGAGGCAATGCCCGGGATCTTCAGGTCGACGATCGCCTGCGCATCCTCGGGACGCAACTGGCGGGCGATGTACATGAATTCCTTGTCGGCGCGCGCGGCGATCTTCTGCTTGAGGTCGTCCGCGTCGACGTGAAGCGCCTTGGCCAGCTCGGGAATACGGTCTTCGTTTTCGAGCACTTCAGGCGGATTGGCCCAGATCGAGGCGACCGGCGTCGACACGGCCAGGGGCTCGCCATTGCGATCGAAGATGGTGCCACGCGAGACGGCGATGGGCATTTCACGCAGGAAGCGGGCGTCGCCCTGGTCCTGGTAGAACTGCTTGCGCACCACCTGCAGGTCGAACGCGCGGACGACGAGGCCGGTCGCGCAGACGCACAGCAGCGCGACGACGACGGTCATCCGCTTGCGCGGGCTCGGACCCTGGCCGCGACGGCGGCTGGGTACGACCGGCTTGCCGTAACGCGCCTTCATCGGCGCACCAACTGGATGTCCTGCGGCTTCGGCGTGATCATGCCGAGCTTGGCGCGGGCTTCTGCGTCGATACGGGCAGGCTCGGCGTAGGTGGCCTGCTCCAGCTCGAGCCGGCCGTATTCGACACCGAGGTCGTCTTTCTGGCTCTGCATGCGCGAGAGCTCGACGAAGAGCACGCGGCTCTCGTGGCGCGTCCAGACCACACCGATCGCGCTGGCGAGGACCGCCAGCAGCAGGATCGAGAGGCAGATCGCGCCGAACACCTTCATGCGAGTTTCTCCGCGATGCGCAGCACGGCGGAACGCGAACGCGGGTTCGCGGCCACTTCGGCGTCGGAGGGGAAAATCGCCTTACCCACGGGCTTGAGGCGGGTCTGCGCCGCCTCGGGCGGCGGTCCGCGGCGATTGCCCTGCACGCGGCCCTCGTGCGAGCGGATGAACTGCTTCACCGTGCGGTCTTCCAGCGAGTGGAAGCTGATCACGGCGAGACGGCCGCCCACCTTGAGCAGGTCGAGGGCGGCGGCGAGGCCTTGCTCGACGGATTCGAGCTCGGCATTGACGCGAATACGCAACGCCTGGAAGGTGCGCGTGGCGGGGTTCTTGCCGGGCTCGCGGCGGCCGACGCAGCCGGCGACGAGATCGGCCAGCTCGGCGGTGCGGGTAATCGGCGCGGTGGCGCGACGCTCGACGATGACCTTGGCGATGCGACGGCTGAAGCGCTCTTCGCCGAAGCGCCAGAGCACGTCGGCGATGTCGAACTCGCTGGCTTCGGCCAGGAAGTCGGCGGCGCTGATGCCGCGCGACGTGTCCATGCGCATGTCGAGCGGCGCATCGGCCATGAAGCTGAAGCCGCGACTGCGATCGTCGAGTTGGGGCGAGGACACGCCGAGGTCGAGCAAGATGCCGTCGAGGCCGCCTTCGAGCGCCGCCCAGTCACCCATGGTGGCGAAGTTTTCGTGGCGCAGGGCGACACGCGGATCGGTGGCGAGGCCGGCTTCGGCCACGGCGATCGCCGTGGGGTCGCGGTCCATCAGGAACAGGCGGCCATCGGCGGACAGGCGCGAAAGGATCGCCCGGGCATGACCGCCACGGCCGAAGGTCCCATCCAGATAGCGCCCGTTCTCGCGCAAGGCGAGGCCCTCCACCGCTTCGTCGAGCATCACAGGGATGTGAACATCGCGCCCCGCCATCACCACATCCCGCTCCCGTTCCACCAAGACCTCGAATTAGTTCGTCACAACCGCAGTTCCGCCATGTCGTCGCTGATCTCGTCCTCGCCGATCGTTTGTCGGATCTTGGCGAGGTGGGCCTGTTCGCTCCAAAGCTCGAACTTGTTACCCATGCCGAGAAGGACGGCCTTTTTTTCTATGCCCGCCGCCGAGCGTTGACTCGATGGAAGGAGGATGCGGGCCGCTCCGTCTGGCTCGACGATGGCCGCGGCACCCACCAGCTTCATCTGCAAAGCCCGATGGACGGCCTTGACGCTGGGCAGCGCGTTGACCTGGTCGCGAACCTGTTCCCATTCCGCGTACGGAAAGATCCAGAGACAGCCCGTGTCGAAGGGGTTGTAGGTGACGACCAGACGATTCGCGCAGGCGCCGGCAACCAGATCCCGATACGACGTCGGAATCGTCAGACGACCTTTGTCGTCGACCGTAATGGCTGTCTCACCTTGAAACATCTTCGTTGGCCGCCCCACCAAATCCCACGATTTCACACTGGGGCCCACGATAGTCTCGGGTACTGAGACTGTCAAGGAAATTTTTCTTGTGAATCAAGGAGAAAGCTCACGTTCATCACCAATTCCAGCCGTTTCTTAGGAAGGGGCGGAAGGTGGTTGAATCGTTGAGGTTTTTTGCGAATCGCCTCGGTGTTTCAAGGGCCCTGCAAATGTGAAATCGAATGTGTGACTGAACTCACGTTCATGCGACTCATGCAGCTTGTGTAGGAGCCGATTCATCGGCGATCCCCTAACCGTGTCGCAACACCCATCGCCGATGAATCGGCTCCCACAGGGGCAAGGGGCCAATCAGCAAAAAACAAAGCGGCGCCGTCGTAAGACGGCGCCGCGATGCCTTGAAGAAAAGGAGTCGGCCTGTAAGCCGGGTTCTGTTCGTCTTGCGACGTGACAGTCATTCTTCTCGACCTGGCGTCACCACCAGGCTCTAGCAACCTACCCGGGAACGACGCGGGCCGCGTCATAGTTCCCTTATTTGGTCTTGCTCCGGGTGGGGTTTACCGTGCCATGCGACGTTAGCCCCGCATGCGGTGCGCTCTTACCGCACCCTTTCACCCTTACCTGATCCCCTTGCGGGGCCATCGGCGGTCTGCTCTCTGTTGCACTGGCCGTCAGCTCACGCTGCCCAGGCGTTACCTGGCACCCTGCCCTACGGAGCCCGGACTTTCCTCGATACGCCCGAAGGCGTGACGCGACTGTCCGGCCGACTCCATCTAGAATTATACGGCAAAAATCGCCCCCTCCCCCCCTGTAGGAGCCGATTCATCGGCGATGCTCCTCCTTCGATGGGAAATGGGGCTAGCAACCTGGGAGGAGCGCTGCTGCGCAGCGGGTTTATTCGCCATTCGCCGATGAATCGGCTCCTACATGTACTTATTGCCGATGCATCGGCTCCTACAATGCGCGGCTACCCCCACCGGATTTCCCGATGCCCCTCTCCCGCCCCGGCATGCTTCACGTGGTCGCTACGCCGATCGGTCATCGCGACGACATCAGCGCACGCGCCATCGAGACACTGCGCCGGGTCAAGGTGATCGCCGCCGAGGACACCCGGCACACGCGCCCCCTGCTGCAACACCTCGGTATCGACACGCCGCTGGTCGCCCTGCATGACCATAACGAGCGCACGGCAGTGGACGGCCTCATCGAGCGCATGCGCGGCGGTGACGACGTGGCCCTGGTGTCGGACGCCGGTACCCCCCTGATCAGCGACCCGGGTTTCCGGCTCGTTCGCGCCGCTCGCGCGGCGGGACTACGGGTGAGTCCGGTCCCGGGCGCTAGCGCGGTCGTCGCTGCCTTGTCTGTCGCCGGCCTGCCCAGCGACCGCTTCATCTTCGAGGGCTTCCTTTCGGCCAAGGCCGGCGCACGGCGCGCCCGCCTGAATGAACTGGCCGGCGAATCGCGCACGCTCATCTTCTATGAATCGTCCCATCGCATCGTCGAGTCCCTCGAAGACATGTCCGCCGCCTTCGGCGCCGATCGTGAGGCGGTGATCGCCCGCGAACTCACCAAGATGTTCGAGACCGTCCTCGACGGGGGCCTGGCCAGCCTGGTCGAACGTGTCACGGCCGATCCCAACCAGCAGAAGGGCGAGTTCGTCGTGATGGTGGCCGGGCGCGAGGAGGGCGAGGACGAACGACTGGCCGAAGGCCTGCGCGTGTTCGCCATCCTCAAGGAGGAACTGCCCCCGGCCAAGGCGGCGAAGATGGCCGCCGCGATCACCGGTGCACCGCGCAAGGCGCTCTACGGCAGTTGATCGCCACATGAATCGCGGAGGGCGCCTCACATCGGCCTCGCGAAGCGATGGGCTATGATCCTGACGTTTCGGCGCCGGAGGGGCGCCGCCGTGCTGCCCAAGGAATCCTGCATGCGACCGATCCGCGCCACTACCCTCGGCTTCCTGCTCTGCGCCGGTCTTGCCGGCTGCGTGACCCAGGGCGGCGTGAGCCAACACGGCTCCGCCCCTTCGGGTGAAGCCACGCAGGCGGCACAGGCGCTCTACACCAAGGGCCAGTTCGACCAGGCCGCACAGGCTTATATCGCGCTGGCCGGCCAGGATCCGTCACACCGCGACTACTACAACCTTCTCGCCGCCGAAGCGTACCGCCAGGAAGGCGCGCTGGATCGCGCGGCGCCCATCGTCGCCGATATCCGCCGTTCCCGGCTCGAGGGCGAAGACGCGCTGCGCTTCGATGCCCTGCGCGCCGAGATCGCCCTGAAGAACAACGACCCGGCGAGCGCGCTTTCCTATACGGGCAAGCCCTCGTCGCGCGTATCGCCACAGATCGAGCAGCGGCTGGCTGAACTGCGCGCCCGCGCGCAGGCCGCGTCGAACGACCCCTGGAGCGCCGCACAGACCCGCGTGGAGCTCGACACTCAGTTGCGTGGCCTCGATCGCGAACAGAACCGACGGGAAATCCTCACCCTGCTCATCGGGATGGGACCCCAGCCCCTGGCCGAACGCGGCGATGCGCTATCGGCCACTGACCCGATGCGGCCGTGGGTGATCGAAGCGCAGAGTCAGCTCGGTAGCGTAACGCGCACCCCCGCCGTGCTCGACCAGGCCGTCGGCACGGTCACGGGCGACAAGGGCGTTCGCGAAGGCTACAAGGTACCGACCAAGGTGGCGCTGCTGCTGCCCCTCACGGGGCCGTTGGCAGGTGCGGGAGCAGCCATCCGTGACGGCTTCTTCACCAATTACATCGAAGCGGCGCACACCAACGCGCCGCGCCCGGAAATCGTCGTCTATGACGCCGGCAACGACGCGCAGCACGCCGTCGCCGCGTATGACAAGGCTGTCGCCGAGGGCGCCCGTTTCGTCGTGGGCCCGCTCAATCGTGACGGCGTGACCGCCATCTTCGCGAAGGGCGCCCTGCCCGCGCCGATGCTCACCCTGAACTACCCCAACGACAACAAGAACCTTCCGCCGGCCGGCGCGAACGAGTTCGGGCTGCTACCGGAGACCGAAGGCGCCCAGGTGGCCGACCACATGGCCGACCGCGGCATGCGCACGGCCCTCGTCGTGGTCTCCACAGACGATTTCGCCCGCCGTGCCGGCAACGCCTTCAAGGCCGAGTGGCAGGCTCGCGGTGGCACCGTGACGAGCCAGGCGACGCTGGACTCGGCGAGCATCGATTTCGCCTCGCAGCTTTCCGCCCCGGCCGACCAGGACCCCGCCACCGGCGGCGTCTTCATCAGCATGAAGCCGCAACAGGCGCGCCTGCTCCTGCCGCAACTGCGCCTGGCGAAGATCACCTTGCCGGTGTTCGCGACCTCGCACGTGTACAGCGGCGGCGATGACGCCACGGCCGACCGCGACCTGGAAGGCGTGGAATTCTGCGACGCGCCCTGGCTGTTCGATGGACAACCGGGCCTGCCCCGTCGCTCCGACCTGTCGTCCGCACTGCCGTCGACCAAGGGTGTCGCCGCACGGCTGTTCGCCTTCGGCATGGACGCCTGGGGCCTCGTGCCTTACATCGACTGGATGCGCGGCCATCCTGGCAGTTACCTGCCGGGCGCCACCGGCCAGTTGGTGGCGGACGAGTTCGGACGCGTGCGACGCGTACTGATCTGGGCGCGCTTCACCGACGGCGTGGCCCACCCGGTCGCGGGTAGCCTCGAACTCGAAGCGCCGGCAGCGGCCCCGAACGTGGAAAGCGGCGGCGGCTGATTCCCGCCGGCGCGGCCAGGGAGTGCCGCGTGACCACCACAACGAAAAAGACCACCGCACGCCGCGCCACCGGAGATCGCTTCGAGGGCGCGGCGTTGTCGTTTCTGCAATCGCGTGGCCTGCGCCTGGTGCGCGCCAACTTTCTTTGTCGCCACGGCGAGATCGACCTCGTCATGCGTGACGGCGAGACCCTCGTCTTCGTTGAAGTGCGCTACCGGCGCAGCGCTGCGTTCGGTGGCGCGCTGGGCTCGGTCACGGTGGCCAAGCGACGAAAGCTGATCAGCGCGGCGCATCTCTGGTTGGCATGGCATCCGCACGATGCGCAGCGCCCATGCCGGTTCGATGTGCTGGCGTTCGAGGGGGAGACGGTCGAGTGGGTGCGCGGGGCGTTCGACGCGGCCCAGTAAATACATGTGGGAGCCGCTTCAGCGGCGAAAAGCCAACGGAGCGGTATAGCCGACGCCCCCATCGCCGGCATAGCCGGCTCCCACACAGAAGAAGAGGCTCCTACGGAACCCCCCTCGGGATCAGGCGGTGACCAGGAAGGCCTCGCGACCCATCGTCGCCAGCTCACCGACGGTGTCGATCGTGATGTCCGGCGGCGTCTCCTGCAGTTCGGCGCCTGCTGCGGCAGCATAGTGACCCTGCTTGACGAACACCGTGGTCACCTTGTCGCCCAGCAGTTTCTTCAGCGCGACAAGAATGCGCGGTTTATCGTCGACCATGACGTAATGGTCGGCGGGGTAGCGCCTCTGCATGTCGTCGAGCATGTCTTCCTTGTGCACGTAGATCAGCACGTCCTCGCGGAAGGCGTCCCACAATCCGGCGCGACGGATCTTGCGCGGCTGGAATACCGTGTCGCCGTCGGACATGATCACCGGCCGGCCGAGGGTGCGCAGATGGTCGATCGCCTCGAGGACGCCCGGAAAACGCCGCTCATCGAAGGGATAGTCCAGCAGGAAGAACGACATCTCCATGAAGGCCAGGCTGCTGTCCTGGCCACGCAGGCGCTGCAGCACGCCGAGATAGTCCGCGTAACCGACCTGGCCGCGGATCTCCTTGTCGATCGCGGTATAGCGCGCCTGCCCCGCTTCGCCGAAGTCACGCAGCAGGCGTGCGGCAAGGTCGGCGCTGAAACGGTCGTTGTCGATCAGGGTGTTGTCGACGTCAAACAGAAAAACGATGGGGTCGCGGGTGGACACGATGGATCCTTGCACGGGTAGCTTCCCGCCTATATGGGGATGCTCATCGTGGACCGAAGGGGCCTACGGGGTCTTGTATGGGCGAACCCGATCACGCCCGCCGCGGGGGCACGAGGGACAGCCGGGTACCCCCGCTCGTTTTCGAATTCGGCGCCAGCAGGCGCTCGATTTCGTCCGGCGGCAGCGGCCGTGAGTAGAGGAAGCCTTGCCCTTCCTGGCAGCCGGCGCGCAGCAGGAAGTCGTGCTGGGCCTCGGTCTCGATACCCTCGGCGATCGTGTGAAGGTCAAGGCTGCGCGCGATAGCCACCATGGCCTCGGTGATCGCCACGTCGTTGCCGTTGGTCGGCAGGCCGGTAATGAAAGAGCGGTCGATCTTCAGGTACGCCACCGCCGGCAGCTTCAGGTACGCCAGCGAGGAATAGCCGGTGCCGAAATCGTCGATCGCCACACCCACGCCCAACTTGTGCAGGGCGAGCATGGCGCGCTCGGTATCCTCGCCAAGACGCAGGATCGCGCTTTCGGTGAGCTCCACCAACAAGCGCTTGGGGGCGATCCCGGTGGTGAGTACGGCCTGGCTCACCCCCGCAAGAAAATCCGGATGACCGAACGAGCCCGCCGACACGTTCACGGCAAGCCGCAGCGACGGCAGCCGCGCGATATCCCAAAGGCGTAGCTGCTCGCACGCGGTCTCGAGTACCCATTGGTCGATCTGGCGAATCAGGCCGAGGCTTTCGGCGAGCGGAATGAACTCGTCCGGGCCGACGTTGCCACGCTCGGGATGACGCCAGCGGATCAGCGCTTCCACGGCGACGATGCGACCGCTCTTCATCTCCACGCTAGGCTGGTAGACCAGATGGAACTCGTGACGGGTCAGGGCCTGGCGTAGTTCGGAAGCGAGCTTGAGGCGACGCCGCGCATCCGCATGCATCTTCGGCGTATAGAAGCGCAAGGCATTGCGCTCTTCGGTCTTGGCCACGTACATGGCCGCGTCCGCATTGGCGATGAGGGTGACCGCATCGTTGCCGTCGAGCGGGTAACCGGCGATGCCGATACTCGCGCTGACGAAGAGTTCGTAGTCGCCCAGGTCGAAGGGCCGCGCGAGCGCGGCAAGCATGGCCTCGGCGACCACGAGTGCCTCCTCACGCGAGCGCAGGTCGGCAAGCAACACGGTGAACTCGTCGCCACCGATACGGCCGGCAACATCCTCCGGTGTCAGCTGCGCGCGAATGCGCTCGGCCACACGCATAAGGAGCGCGTCGCCGGTGGCGTGGCTGTAGCTGTCGTTGACGACTTTGAACGCATCGAGGTCGACGAAGAGCACGGCGATGGCGCCGCGCTCGTGAGCCGCGCGGGTGATCGCTTCGGCGCAACGGCGCTCGAACTCGGCACGCGTGACCAGGCCGGTGAGCGGATCGTGCGTGGCCATGTGCTGCAGGCGCTGGCGATCGGCCTTGCGGGCGGTGATGTCGGAGACGACGGCGACATAATGCTGAGGGCGCCCTTCGCTATCGCGAATGGTGCTGATGCTCATCAGCTCCGGATAGGTACTGCCATCGGCGCGCTGGCTCTCCACTTCGCCAAGCCAGTTGTCACCGGAGGCGATGTCTTCCCATAGCGACGCCGGCAGTGGTCGGCCATCGGGCAAGGTGCGCGTGGCATCGAAACGCGTGCGGCGCAGCGCCTGCAACGAAATGCCGGTGAGCTTGGCATGCGCCGCATTCGCCGTGGTCACGCGGCGATCGGCGTCGGCGATGATCACGCCTTCGGCGATGCTGGCAAGCGCCTCGGCGGCGATCTTGCGCTCCTGCTCCATGGCTACCCGATCGGAAATATCGCGGACGATGGCCTGGCACACCTGACGCGAGCCCCAGACGACGAGGCTGCTCTGCGTCTCCACCGGCCGCGTGCTGCCGTCGGCATTGCGCAGCACACCGGTACCGGCGTGGTCGGAGCCTTCGACGAACAGACTGGAAAGCTGGATGCCGATGAGTTCGGCACGCGAACAACCAAGCCAGTTCGCGGCTCTTCGGTTGGTATCGAGGATGCGCCCGCTCTCCTCGTCCACCATGAAGATGGCATCGGCTGCGCTGTCGAACAGGAGGCTATACCGCTCCTCGGTGCCGCGAATGGTGGCGACGATACGCCCGGCCATGCGCAGCCACAAAAGCGATGCGAGCGTGGCGACACCGAACACCGTGAAGAACAGGACGCGGCCGATCCACGACGCGCCGTTGGCGATGTCGAGCGAGAACGCCTTGGCACGGGGTTCGACATAACTGTTGAGCGCCGCGATATGGCTGCGCTCCGCGTCGATCATCGCGGTGGGCGGCGTACCTGCCGCATACGCGCGATCGAGCCGGTCGGCGGTATCGGCGAGATCGTTCAGGCTGGCATCCACGGAACGCCATTCCGTCACGGCCTCGCGCACGTACGGCATACCGGAAAAATATTGGAAGATGAAGACCATTCCCGGAATGGCCTCCGGAATGACACCTCCGCGAGCGAAGGCATCGTAGACCTCGGCGTAAACGAAATCGCCACTGGCGATGGAGTCACGCGCCCAGCGATCGGCCATCAATACAGCGTAATTTCGCCGAAAACCGGCAAGGTCCGCCGGACGTCCGTGCGTGGCGTATTCGTCCAGATCGATGACGGCCTGCTTCTGCGCCTTGGACCAAAGACTCTCGCCGTTGAGGAAACCGGCGAGAGTCACCTGGGTCTGGAGCGCTACCCATGTGAGGGCAAGGATGAGGCCAACGACCGCGACGAGCGCATAGGCCAGTGGCCGCAGGCGCCTCGAAAGGGGTACTTGGTGACTGGCCTCAACGCGTTGCATCGTTCCCTCATATCCTCATCCGATCGTGATAGTGCGCCACATGGCGCCCAACTTGCGAGTTACGCGGCGGCCTCGTTCCACTTGCGAATCGAAGCCGTGGCATCCATGCAACGATCGAGCGTGATGCTCATGCTGACGTAGCTGCGACGGACGCACTCCCTTATGTGCTCGATCTGATCCACCGGGGGATTGGTGCCCAGCAGGGTGCAGACAATTTCCAGCGCTTCCCACGGATGTGTATCGTCATAAGCGGCGTGAAGCTGAAGCCAACGCAGCCCGGCTTTACGGCCCGTAATCGGCAGGCTTTCCGCGTAGGCCGCGCTTTCATAGACGATTTGTGACCAATCGCCCGTCGCTCCTTCCACCGCGTAGTTGGTCGCGGCGATACCCGCGGCCAGCGAATCGTCGCGGCTCACCTCCTCACACCACTGAGCCAGGGCCTGCGTGCCCTTGGGCGGTTCGGCCCGGAGCACATCCTCGCGCGACACACCCGCACTCTCCGCCCAGTTCAGCCAGTACTCGGCGTGATTTTGTTCCACCCGGATGTTACGCACCAGCCAGCGGCGGGCGAGGTCGTCGCCCGGGCTGCGGCCGTAACGCGTCTTCAGCAGGCTCTGTGACATGTAGCCCGGAAAACGCTCGATGACCGGCCACACGCCGATCATGAAGTTGCGGGTGGTATCCGGGTCGAGGGTGGCGGCGACCATCGCCGACCACATCTCATGACGGACAATCTGTGCCCGCGTGTCCTCACAGGACGAGACCATGTCCTGAGCCCAGAGTGGATAGCTGGCGATGTCGGTCTGTGAGCCGGTCAGTTCGAAACGTGCATTCATAACGATCTCCCTAGGGATCTGCTGCCAATGGAAGTCAAGGCAGGCCCGGGCGACCCGCGGCCCGCCATGCCGGTCCCGTTGCGGGGCCGGACGATCATTAGGGCACAACCACCAGTGCACTTTTCCGGCAAAAATTGAAGATGCGTGCGAGCCTTGCGCCGGGAATCGCCTAGCCCATTCGTCATGGACACATCCGGTGCGGCGGGGGTCTATCGTGGGTGTCCCGAATGCAAGGACTTCCCTTCCATGGCCACGATCAACCGTATCCTCGCCGCCGCCATCGCCTGCGGCCTCGCCTCAACGAGTGTTGCCGCCGCTGGTGCACCCATTGGCGTCGACCTCAAGGGCATCGACCACTCGGTGCAGCCGGGTGACGACTTCGACGGATACGCCAACGGCACCTGGAAGAAGACCGCCGTCATCCCCGCCGACCGGGCCAGCACGGGCGTGTTCCTGGAAGTGTTCCAGAAGGCCGAGAAGCGCAATGCGGAGCTGATCAAGGCCGCTGGCGAAGGCCACCCGGCGGCGGGGAGCGAGCAGCGCCTCATTGCCGACTACTACAAGGCCTATATGGATGAAGCCGGTATCGAGAAGGCCGGATTGAAACCGCTGGAACCGGCGCTGGCTTCGATCGACGCGATCAAGGACAAGGGTGCGCTGTCGACCGCGCTCGGTGCGCAACTGCGCGCCGATGTCGACCCGATCAACGCGACCAGCCTCGACACCGAACACCTCCTGGGCCTGTTCGTCGCCCAGGGCCTCGAGGATCCGTCGAAGAACATGCCGTACCTGTTGCAGGGCGGCCTCGGCATGCCTAACCGCGACTACTACCTGAAGACCGACAAGGACATGGTCGACACGCGGGCCAAGTACGCCGCCTACGTCGAGGCCGTACTGACCCTGGCCGGCACGCCGGACGCGGCCGCGAAGGCAAAGGCCATCCTTGCGCTGGAAACGAAGATCGCCCAGGCCCAGGCCTCGATCGTCGAGAGCGAGGACATCCACAAGGCGAACAACCCCTGGCCGCGCACGTCGTTCGCGAGCAAGGCACCGGGCATCGACTGGACGGCTTACTTCAAAGCGGCCCAGCTGGATGACCAACCCACCTTCATCGTCTGGCAGCCCGCCACCGTGACGAAGTTCGCCGCCCTGGTCGCCAGCGAGCCGCTGGATACCTGGAAGGCCTGGCTACGCTTCCATACCATCAACGCCGAGGCCAACGGCCTTCTGCCCCACGCCTACGACGACCTGTCCTTCGGCTTCTACGGCAAGACCCTCACCGGCACGCCGAAGCAGCGCGATCGCTGGAAGCGCGGCATCGGTCGTGTAAACGCCGATCTCGGCGATGCGGTAGGCCAGATCTATGTGAAACAGTACTTTCCCGCCTCTTCCCGCGCCCTGGTGCAGGACATGGTGAAGAACATCCTGAAGGCGTTCGATGCGCGCGTGGACACCCTGGACTGGATGTCGCCGGAGACCCGGCAGAAAGCCAAGGCAAAAATCGCGACGATCAAAGTCGGTGTCGGCTACCCGGATACCTGGCGCGACTACTCTAAGCTGGAGGTTCGTCCGGACGACGCGCTCGGCAACCATGAACGCGCCAGGCTGGCCGAATACCATCACCAGGTCGCCAAGCTGTCCCAACCGGTCGATCGCGATGAGTGGTGGATGACGCCACAGACGGTGAATGCGGTGAACCTGCCGCTGCAAAACGCATTGAACTTCCCGGCGGCGATCCTCGAAGCCCCGTTCTTCGATCCGAAGGCGGATGCGGCATCGAACTATGGCTCGATCGGCGCGGTGATCGGCCATGAAATCAGCCACAGCTTCGACAACACCGGTGCCGAGTTCGATGCACAGGGCAGGCTCGCCAACTGGTGGACCGATGCGGATCAGAAACACTTCAAGGACGCCGGCCAGCGTCTCGTCGAGCAGTTCAACCAGTACGAGCCGCTACCCGGCCTGCACATCAACGGCCAGCAGACGCTTGGCGAGAATATCGCCGATCTTTCGGGCCTCACGATCGCCTATGCGGCTTACAAGGAGAGCCTGCACGGCAAACCGGCGCCCGTGATCGACGGACTCAGTGGCGACCAACGGTTCTTCCTCGCCTTCGCCCAGTCGTGGCGGACGAAAACACGTGACGCGGCCCTGCGCGCACAGGTGATCGGCGACGGTCACGCACCGGGAGAATTCCGCGCGCAGACCGTGCGTAACCTCGATCCGTGGTACGACGCGTTCCAGCCGAAAGCGGGGCAGAAGCTGTATCTGGACCCCAAGCAGCGCGTGAAGATCTGGTAAGGGGCTGAGGCTTCCCGTCATCGAGTACGAGCATCGCCGATGAATCGGCTCCTACCAGGCAGGCACACCCCGCTCGGTAGGAGCCGATTCATCGGCGATGCTCCACGGCCCTACCGCGATCAACGCAAACGACGAACGCGCCGCTCAACCAACCCCAACACACCGTCGATCGACAACGCCAACGCCCCCACCAGCAACGCCCCCTGCACCACATAAGCGGTGTTATTCCCCACCAGCCCTTCCACGATGGGCGATCCCAGTGTCGTCGCACCGACGGCCGAGCCAATGGTGGCCGTGCCGACGCCGACGATGGCCGACAGGCGCACGCCGGCCATGATCGGGCCGGCAGCCAGCGGCAGCTCCACATCCCACAATCGTCGCCAGCGTCCATAACCCATGCCGTCCGCCGCATGCAGCGCCGCAGGCGCCACACTGTCGAGCCCTGCCACCGTCTGCCCGAGCACCGGCAACACGCCGTAGAGCGTCAGCGCCAGTAGCGTTGGCGCCGCACCGAAGCCCAGCAAGGGCACGGCGATCGCGAGCACCGCGACCGGCGGGAACGTCTGCCCGATCACGGCGACCGCGCGCACCGTCGGCAGCAACGACCGCCCGTTCGGACGGGTAGCCAGCACACCCAGTGTGAGGCCGACGGCGACGGCAACGAGTGTCGCCAGGACGACCAGCCAGAGATGCGAGAGCGTCAGCATGAGAAACGAGGTGCGCGTATAGAGGGGATGCGACAGCGTGGGCATCCACGCGTGAAACCATGACGCACTGTGCGGCAGTGCCAGGAGCAGGACGACCAGCAATAGCGGGGCGACGATCACCTTCATTCGCGCGAGGCCACAAGGTCGGCGAGCAGGATCGCGCCGGCAAGCTGCCCGTCGTCGAAGACAGGCAAGCGGTCGCGGCCCTGCGTCAGCATCGCCCCCAGCGCATCCTGTAACGAGGCCCCACCATCGATCGCATCGCCATCGGCGACCTCACCCTTGCGCATGCTGTCGCGTACCTGGCGCACCGCCAGTTCGCGCAGTCGCGCGCGCGACCCACCGACGAATTCGCGCACGCGTTCGTTCACCGGATGACGAATGAGTTCCAGGGGCGTACCAACCTGGGCCACCTTGCCGTCGAGCATCAGGGCCACGCGGTGACCGAGACCGAAGGCTTCGTCCATGTCGTGGGTCACGAAGAGGATGGTCGTGGCGGTATCGCGCTGGATCGCCTTGAGACTGGCCTGGAGCGACTCGCGCGTCACGGGATCGAGTGCGCCGAACGGTTCGTCCATCAAGACGATGCGTGGTCGCGCGGCGAGTGCACGCGCGACGCCGACGCGTTGCTGTTGACCACCGGAAAGCGTATCGGGATAGCGATCGGCGATGCCCGGCTCGTCCAGTTTGAGCAGGACCAGCAATTCCGCGACCCGCGCACGGGTGTCCCCGTCCGACCAGCCAAGCAGACGCGGGACCGTCGCGATGTTCTCGCCGACGGTCCGATGCGGAAACAACCCGACGGACTGGATGGCATAGCCGATGCCACGGCGCAGCGGCTCGACCGCCTGAGTCGCGACATCCACGCCATCGATGCGCACGCTTCCCGCGTCGATAGGGACCAGGCGATTCACGGTGCGCAGTAGCGTCGACTTGCCCGAACCTGACGGTCCGACGAGGACGAAGAACTCACCGTCGTCCACGCGAAGCGACAGGTCGTCGATGACGACGTGCTCACCGAAGCGTTTGGAGACGTGCTCGAACTCGATCATGGGCGTCGTTCCGTAAAAGCGAGCATGGCCTGGAATAGGAGATCGACGGCCAGCGCCAACGCGATGATCGCCAGCGTACCCAACATCACCATGTCGTTAGCCCCCTGGCCGATACCGAGGAAGACAAAGCGGCCCAGGCCGCCTGCACCGATCAGGGTGGCGACTGCCGCCAGTCCGATCGTCTGTACGGCGACAATGCGCAGGCCCGCAAGCAGCACCGGCCAACCCAGCGGCAGCTGCACGCGCGATAGCAATTGAAGCCGAGTCATGCCGAGTCCACGCGCCGCTTCGCGCGCATCCGCGGGTACCGCGCCGAGACCGGCGATGGTGTATCGGACGACCGGCAGCAGGGCATAGAGCACCAGCGCGAAGACGGCAGGGGCGGCGCCCGTTCCACCGAAACCGAGCGCACCGAGCGCGGGCCATGCGCGAGCCAACCAGGCAAAGGGGCCGATCAGCAAGGCGAACAGGGCGAGCGACGGCACCGTCTGGAGGAAGGCGAGCATGCCGACGACAGCACCATCCGTTCGGCGCGTGCGCCAGGCCCACCAGCCCAGGGGCGCGCCGATGACCAGCGCAAGCACGAGGGTCGTCGCGGCAAGCGTCAGATGGGTGAGCAGCGCGTCCATGAAGGGTCCGCGCTGGGCATGGAATTCGCGGACCAGCGCCAGCGTATCGAACGCGCCGGCGCTTCCCATGACGACGATTGCCACGAGTAGCGCGATCCAGGCAACGACCCGCCCGGCCATGCGTATCGCGCGCAGCCGGTCGAGCAGAAGGAGGCTCGCCGAGAGCCACATCAACCAGAAGCCCGCACCCAGGGGAACACGCGCACTGGGCGCCGCCGCGAGCAGCAGGGTACGCGCATCGATGCTGGCCAGGAGCGGCAGGCCGGCGATCAGTGCCCACGCAAGGAGTGCGACCGCCACCCGGCTCCCTCTCACGGAGGTCACGCCCGCCGCGGCGAGCAAGACGCACGTGAGGGCCAAGGCGACGACGTGCGGACTGTGCGGCTCGCCGCTAAGCAGTCGGTTTGGCGTGACATAGAGAAACGGAAAGGCGAGCGCGGCGACGAAGCCGATGCAGGCCAGTAGGACAACAGGCAGCGCGCGCGGGGTCATCGCACCAGGCCCGCGTCGCGCAGGTAGTCCCGGGCGACCACCGCCGGATCGTCACCATCGATTTGCGTGCGCGCATTGAGTTTGCGCAGCACGTCCACCGTCAACGGTCGAAAGGCGGCTTCCAGCGAGTTGCGCATGGATGGATAGCGCTGCAACACCTCCTCACGCACGACAGGGGCGGGCTGGTAGACGATTTCCACGTGGCGCGGATCGGCAAGGACGGCCAGGCCGGTGACCGCGATCGCGCCATCGGTCGAATAGACCATGCTTGCGTTGACGCCCGAGATGCCCTCGGCGGCCGCCTTGATCGTCGCCGACGTATCGCCGCCAGCGAGCACGAGGAGCTGGTCGCCACGCAAGGTGAATCCGTACGCGGCCTGGAAGGCGGGAAGCGCCGCATCGCTCTCGACGAATTCGGCAGAGCCGGCCAGGAGGACGTCGCCGCCGCCGTTCACCCAGCGCGCGAAATCATCGAGCGTGGCGAGTTTCTTCGCGCGTGCCACGTCGCCACGAACGCCGATGGCCCAGTGGTTGTCGGCGGGCGCGGGCGCCAGCCAGACCAGGCGGTTGGCGGCGAGGTCGAGCGAGGCGGCAAGCGCATAGGCCTTCCGCGCATCGCGAAAGGCGGGATCGTTCTCACGGTGAAAAAAGAACGCGGCATTGCCGGTGTACTCCGGATAGACATCCAGATCGCCATTGAGCAGGGCGCGACGCACGATGGACGTAGGGCCGAGCTGGGTCCGGTCGATCACCGGCACGCCGTCATGGCGAAGTACCTGGAGCAGGATCTGTCCGAGCACCGCACCTTCGTTGTCCGCCTTCGAGCCCACCCGCACCGCAGCCTGCCCGTGCGCCGCGAAAGCAAGCAGGACGAGCAGGACACCGAGCAGCCGGCGCAACGGTCAGCGCCCTAGCAGGTTGGCGAACGTACGCTTGTAGGACTCGTCGATCGGCGTGGCATCCACGCTGGCCGGCAGGCCACGGAAGCGTGCTTCGAAGGCGAGCACCGCCGCCATGAAGCGACCGGCACGACCTTCGTCGTCGCCCTCTTCCACCGCATAGGCCAGCACGCGTGCCGCCTGCCCTGCGAGGTCGACGTCATCGGGCAGTGCCGAGATGTCGCCCCATACCTGCTTCAGGTAATCCACGGCGATGCCGGCGCGCCGCATGCGGTGCAACAGGCCGGCTGGCATCGAATGTTCCGGCGTGAAACGCGCAACGATGTCCTGGGGTTCGTCCAGCGATACCGAACCCAGATCGATGCGGATGCAAAGCGACGCGGTGTCGAACAGCCAGGTCTGCGGCGCGGGCGGCTCGCTGTACGGCAATGCCATGCCATTGACTTCGATGCTTTCCGGGATACCGGCATCCAGCAGCTCGACGATGTACGAGCGGGCTCCGGGGCGACCTTTGTAATGACCGCGCATGGCGTCGATGTGCACGCGCTGCGCACGATCGCCACGACGACTACGCACGCTGGTACGTGCGAACTCGCCGCGCTGGTAGCCCTGGCTTTCGCCATCGTCGTCGTACAGTTCGGTGGCACCTTCGTCACCCGGGAAAACCTGCAGGATCAGGGCATCCGGCACGCTGGCGAGGTTACGCATGCCCTCGGGGTAGAGCGGCACCACGCTTCCCGGACGCACGAAGATGGGAATCTCCTCGAGCGTGTAGTGCCGCTCGATCATCTGCCCACCTTCGAACGACTCGGCGCCATCACGGCTGTACCAGAGGCCGGGCGGAAGCCACACGGGAAACGGTGCGGCGCCGTCCTCGCCGACGGGCGCCGTGACCGGCGCGACGAGAATGTCGTTGCCGAACATGTATTGCGCTGGATGGTTGTACGCCTCTTCGTGTTCGGGCCAGTGGTAGTACATCGGGCGCACGATCGACAGGCCAGTGTCGTAGGCGTGGCGTGCGGCCCCGTAAATATAGGGCGCAAGCTGGTAGCGCAGACGGATCGCGGCGAAGATCGCGTCGCCGTAAGGCGGCCCGAAGTGCCACGGCTCCTTGTGCAGGCTGGCTTCTTTCGCCGAGTGGGTGCGCAGCACCGGACTGAACACGCCCAGTTGCATCCAGCGGGCGTAGAGCTCCGGCTCGAGGTGTCGCTCTGGTCGCGGGATATGTTTGTGGAAGGTATGCCCGCCGATGTCGTGGCTCCAGTAGCCATAGAGGACATTGGAAGCCATGGCGGTGAAGTGTGGCTGGAACGCCAGCGAGCCCCAGGAGATCACGCTGTCGCCGGAGAAGCCGATCGGATAACGGTGGTTACCGAGGCCGCCCCAGCGGTGATAGATGAGCCCACGCCGATCGCCGTCGCGCTGCATCTCGGTGAAGAACGTGTGGTTGAGCCACCAGGTGTTCGACAGGCCCGGGTGCGCCTTCGACTCCGGCCACTGCTGCCAGTCGAGCCACCAGAAATCGACACCGACCTTTTCGAGCGGGTGCAGCACCGTGTCGAACAAGGCACGCATATACGGCTGCGACGTGCCTTCGAAAGGAATCGCCGCCTGTGTCGAGGTATCCCACGAGAGCGCCTTCGCCATGGCGTCGTACTGCTCTTCATGCGGCAGGACACCCGATGCGGGATGCAGGTTCAGGGTCACCCGAAGATGCTGCCCGTGTGCCCAGCGCATGAAGGCCTTCGGATCCGGAAACAGGCTGCGATTGAAGGTGTAGCCCGTCCAGCCGGACTGTTCACCGAAGACGTCCTTGTGCTCGTGTCCCGGCCGCAGCGACAGGCCCGGCGTGGTGTGCCAGTCCATGTCGAGCACCAGCACGTCGAGCGGGATACGTTCCTTCTCGAAACGTGCGCCGAGCGTACGCAGTTCCTCGTCGGTGTAGTTCCAGTATCGCGACCACCAGTACCCGAAGACGAACCGCGGCGGAATCGGCTGGGGACCGGCGATGGCGGCGAAGTCGCCCAGCGCGGCACGGTAGTCGTGGCCGTAACCGAAGAAATACAGATCCTGACGCTCGCCGGCCGGGCGCTCGAGCACCCAGCCTTCGTCATCGATGCCGAAACCGGCGGTGTCGTCGACAACATGCCAGCCGTCCCGCGCGATCAGCCCCTCTTCGATCGGCAGCTTGCTGCCGTCCTGCCAGGTGTCCCCGTCGTACCGGTCCAGGGTGCGGTAAGTGCCGCCAAGATTGTCTTTCTGGAGATCGCCCGGCTTCCAGGTCAGGTCGCCTTCGGCCCGACGAACCAGGATCGAAAGGTTGCCCGAGGTGAAGCGCCCGCTGCCCTTCAGGTAGCGCACCTGCAGCGCGCCGGTGTCGATCTCGATCGCCTGGTCGTCTTCGGCAATCCGGAATCGGGGTACGTCCAACGCCCGGTGCACCACGATCTGGGTGCGACTGTCGCGGAAGGTGCCGACGGCACTCCATTCCAGGCGGATGAGCCGAGGCGTCAGCACGGTGAAGCGCACCTCGGCGCGCTCGATCACGGCCTCGGGATGGGCCGCTGCGCCAGCATCGGGCCGGTGGTCTGTCGTGGCTTCCATGGGCGTGGAGCCCCCTTCTTAGACGCGAGGTACACCATTATGACGCGTTGCCGCATGGAACCGGTGAAAGCATCGGATTGACGGCGTCTTGCCGCGCCGTGCACTTCCCGGTCGGCACCTTCACCTCTTCAATCAACGGAGGAGCGGGACCATGAACGAAGACCAGATCCGTGGCGCGGCGAATACCATCGGCGGCCGTGTGCAGCGCGCAGCAGGCGCCCTGGGCGGCGACCACGGCCTCGAAGCCGAAGGCGCCATCCGTGAGACGGCCGGGCGCGTCCAGGCCAAGGCTGGCGAGGCCGTCGACACCGCCCGCGACGTGATCGCCCACCGCCCCCTTGGCGCGATCCTGAGCGGCTTTGGCGTCGGCATCCTTGTGGGCATGCTGCTCGCTCGTCGCGACTGATCCGCTCCGGAATCAGCGCAACAAAAGCCCGGCTTCGTGCCGGGCTTTTGTTTGGTTCTTCGCGGATTACCGGGGCCCGGGCGCGCGGGTTTAGGTCGGGGCATTCTTTCGCACCTCGCACCTCGCACCTCGCGCATGGCTCGCCTTCGGCTTCGCGGGTGGCTCGGCTCCGCCATCGCTCTCTACACTTGGGCGTCTCGCGGGGAGACCTTGGTGCCCACCCTCGCTGCTCAGACACGTCCTCCGCGTTCGAAAAGGAAGGCCGCTCACGCGGCCCGTGTACCTAACTGGCCTACGGCCGCTCCACTTGTGCGGAACTCGCCTCGAGGGTGGACACCAAGGTCTCTCACGACGATACGGTTGAGTGGAAGGAGAGCCGTTGGAGTGGGTGTGGCCGCCCAAGCGGACCGTTACGGCGGTCGTGCAGATACGTCATTTCCGGCGCGGCGAGCGTTTTCCTCGCCGCTGCGCTGACTCGCGGACGATCTCAGCGCGCTGGGGTCGACCGTTTGGCGGTGCCGACGAGCCAGCATCCGAAGCGGCGCTGCTTTGTCGGCTCGACCCACACGAACCTCAGGGTCCGGGAGAGTCTTCGGTGCCCACCCTCGAGGCGAGTTCCGCACAAGTGGAGCGGCCGTAGGCCAATAAGAACATGGTCCGCGCAGCGGACTTTCCGGTACGAAACGCGGAGGACGTGTCTGAGCAGCGAGGGTGGGCACCGAAGGCTCTGCGCCTCACCGTCTTCGGCGTCCCCGGCATTCCGCGAAGAACCCTTTGTTTGGTGGGTCACGGGGTTTCTTCCTGGCGGGCTCGCCTTTGGGCTCGCGGTTGCGCTGCGTCGCAAGAGCCGGCGGGTATCACCCTCGGGGCCACGCGACGCGAGCGCATAACGCAATGCCGAAGGCGAGCCAGCCCCGCTCAGAGCAGCAAGCAGCGATTGCGTCCTGCGCGTTTGGCGGCATAGAGGGCGCGGTCGGCGCGATCGAAAACGGTAGCGGCGGTGTCATCGACGAGGAAGCGTGTGATGCCGCCGGACATAGTGACGGTCACGGGCTTCTGGCTGGCGTGGAAGGCAAGTGCAGCGACCGTTTCGCACAGCGCCGTGGCGGCAGCGATAGCTTCCTCGGCCGGGACGCCGGCGAACACCACGACGAACTCCTCGCCACCGTATCGGGCGACGAAGGCCGGTTCCGGCAGTTCGCGAGTGAGGGTCTGGGCGACGATACGCAGTACGGCATCGCCCGCCGCATGCCCGAAGCTGTCGTTGATCACCTTGAAGTGATCGATGTCGAACGCGCCCACGCAAGCGACGCCACCGTTATCGCGGACATCCCGCTCGATCTCGGCCATGCGCCGCTCGTACGACAGACGATTGGGCAGGCCGGTCAGTGGATCCGTGAGCGCCAGCTCATGCTCGCGGCGCAGTGAGTCCTGCAGCGACGTCGCCTGGATTTCGAGTTCTTCGACGCGATCCTTCATGCGTTCCGCACGATCGCGATACGTCGCCAGGCGCTCGTCCTCGCGCGCGCGGAAGACACGAAAATGTTCGTCGATCATGGAGAGGCGCGCGTTGACCTGCGCCTGCAAGGCTTCGAGATCGGTGGCACCCTGCGTCTGTTCGACGAGCAACCGCATTTCCTCGCGCACCGTCGCATCCAGGTCCCGACCCTGTTCATCGCCCACGTCTGTGTTCTCGGTCTCGGCCACGAGATAACGAGTCATGTCACCGAGCCTTCCGCTGACATCGGCCAGAAGTTCCTGCAGCTGGGCGATGTCCTGGCGCAGCGCGTTACGCTGCAGGTTGACCAGATCGGCGATGCCGCGGGCCGCCGCCGAGATAGCCGCCGTGTCGCGGGCCTGCCCCAGCGAAGCGTGCAGTGCGTCGACACGCCCCGCGAGTGCGGGCATGAGCACGACATGGAACAGCACCTGTCGCAAGGCCTCCATCGCCTCCTGCACGGTATCGACGGCTGCGGCGAGCAAGACGGGCTCAAGCGCCTCGGTCATGTGGTGTGGCGCCGGAGCCGGCCGCGGCTCCAGTGCGGTCACTGCCTCGGCCAGGGCATCGAGCAGGGTATCGAGAGCGTCCGGATCGGAGGCGAGACCCAGGCCGTCACCGAGCTGGTCGAGGAGGCGGTCGGCTTGCGCGCTTTGCCCACGCGCTAGCGCAGTGAGACGCAGGACAAGCCTCCGCAACCCCTCTTCAAGCCGCCGGAAGTCGTGCTCGTCTCGCTCCATCCGCTCAAGGGCGAGATGGTATTTGCGCTCCCAGACGTCCTGGTCCAAGCCGTCGCCCTCGTTCATGTCAATAAAGCACCCGGGCGAGCAACTGCAACTGGTTGCCTCGTTCGTGAGGTGAGAATCCCGCGTCTGCGCGGTCATCGCGCGTGGCGTCGACATGCAGCCATTCGCCGGTGAGACGGAGCCAGTCGCTCGGCCGCCAGTTCAAGGCGGCGGTGAGGGCGCGTCCGCGCTCGCCGGACGGCCACGTACGAAAGCGCTCCACGCGAAGGGTCGGACGCCAGGCACCGCGATTCCAGCCTGCCAGCAGGAAGGCCGACTGGAAATGAGTCAGCAGGGTGCGTTGGTGCGGCTGAACCTCGGTGTCTCCATCCATGCCCTGCGCAATCCAGGTCACCGGCCCCGTGACGTAACTGGCGCCCGCCGACCAGAAGCGCGTGCGCCAGGCGAAAAGCTTGTCGCCGTCCGCGTAGAGCCGGTAGGCGCGGGGATCGGCCCCGTTGTCGTAGCGCAGCACGCGCACGTCGAGACCGTTCGTGCTCTTCCAGCCAGTGTCTGCATACCAGCCGGTGCGACCACCGATGCTCTGGAATGGAGCGTACTGCTCGCGGGTGCCGTCGTCGGAGGGCTCGCGCAAACGGCCGCCCACACCGTATACAAGGTCGCTCAGAGACCAGCCGCGCATCGCGAGGATATTTCCGGCGACGTCGTTGTGCCGGAACAGGCCGCCACCAAAATCGAGCGTGCCGCTTTCGCCGCGCCATGCTTCGCGGCCTTCGACACCGAGACCACGCAGTTCCTCGCCGACCCAGCTGTTGATCGCCGAGGGCGTGATCGTCCATGGACTGGTCCAGCCGATGCCCTCGTTCTCGAGCGACATGGGGATGAAGTACAGCCCGCCCTTGATCGACGCCCGCCACGCCGAAAGCGACACGGGGCGATAGCGCAGGAAGGCCTCCGTCAGCTGGGGACTCGCATGGTCGGTCTGCTGGAGCTGCATGTCGGCCAGGGCGAACAGGGCCGGCGTGAACTGCGCGGTGACGACGAGGGCTGCCGCGCCGAAGCGTGCCTGCGTGTCACCGCTGCCGTAACGCAGGCGTCCCGGTCCGCCGTTGACGAAGCTCGGATCGTTGGCGGCGTCGGTCAGGCGCAGGTCCGCATACGCATGCACCTTCACGTCCTGCGCGCTGGCGAAGGGCGTCGCGAGGCAGACAGCGATGGCGGCAACGGCGTGGCGGAACCGACTCACGCGGATCCCACGCCTTGCGCACCGTGGCGCGCGACCAGGGCCGCGAACGTCATCGGCCGGTCGACGTGGAACCCCTGGGCATGATCGCAACCTATGCTGCCGAGGAAGGCGACGGTGGCTTCGTCCTCGACGCCTTCGGCGGTCACCCGGTAGCCCAGGCGATGGCCGAGCTCGACCAGCGATCGGACGATCACGCGGTCGGTTTCATCGGTGGCGAGGTGTTGGACGAACATCTTGTCGATCTTCAGTTCCCTGACGGGCAGGCGGCGAAGGTAGGCGAATGAGGTCTGGCCGACGCCGAAATCATCGATCGCCATGTCGATACCCATATCGGCCAGGCGACGAAGGACTTGAAGTGCGGCCTCCGGCTCGCCGATCACCGCGCTTTCGGTCACCTCGAGGGTGAGCGAGGTGGCGGGCAGGCGGTGGACGCTCAGAAGATGGGCCACGCGGTCGGGCAGCTCGATGTCGCCGATGTCGCGTGCCGAGAGGTTGATCGAAATGCGCATGGCTTGCCCTGCGCGGGCCAGCTCCGCGGCCTGGGCGATACCGCGCGCCAGCACCCATCGGGTCAGCCGGCCGATATTGCCGGTTTCCTCGGCTATTCCGACGAACTGCTCGGGCGGAACCATGCCACGCCCTGGCCGCGGCCAGCGCACCAGCGCCTCCGCACCGTCAATGCGGCCATCGGCCAGACGGCGCTTCGGCTGGTAGTAAAGCTCCAGCGCATCGGTGTCGATGGCCGCGCGCAGTTCGCTCATGAGCGAGAGTCGCTCCGGGCGATGCGGATCGGCTTTCGGGTCGTACACGTCCACGCCTCGTGCCGATCCCACCGCGGAGAATTCCGCGACCTCGGCCCGACGCAACAGGGCAGCCGCACGCTCCCCATGACTGGGCGCCAGCGCGATACCTACCGCAGGCCCCATATCCATGTTGACCTCGGCCTCCTGATAGGGCTGGCCGAGGGCATCCATCACCCGGAACGCCACCGAGATCGCTTCCGCGCGGTCGGCGCCGCGAAGCCACACCGCGAACTGCGTATCCGTGGCACGTGCAACGTAATGCGTACCCGTGGCCTGGCCCACGCGCGCACCGGCATCGCGCATGAGGCGGTCGGCCAACGCGTGACCGATCGTCTTGATGATGTCCGGCAAGCGTGTGACGCCGACGATCAACAGCGCACCCTGCTGGCCCGGCGCGGTGGCGAGGTCCTGGTCGATCGCCTCCTCGGCTGCCGCCCGGTTCGGGAGCCCGGTGACACCGTCGTGCATGGCCTGGTGGCGAATGCGCAGTTCGCGTTCGCGTACCGCGTCGCCCATCGTGCGGAAGGCGGTCGCCAGTTCGCCGATCTCGTCACGGCGACGCACCTCGGGCGCATCCCGGTAGTCCCCACCGGCGATGCGCCGCGCCGCGGCAGCCAGGGCCTCGACCGGGCGCGAAACACCTCGGGCCACCAGCCAGGAAACGAGCAAACCGGCGGCAAGGCCGAGCGCGAGCAGGAGCAACCACGCATTCCAGACAGCCTTATAGGGACGCAACGCGTCGTCGAGCGAGTAGCCGAGTACCGCATAGACTGCACCACTGCCTTTCGGCTGGCGAAGTAACTGCGCGAGCACGAGGTAGTCGCGACCGCCGATGGTCAATGCGGTGGGTTGAGTAGGCAGCGACCGGTCGCTGGCGGAGAAACTCACCGTGAGCTCGGAATGGCTGCTACCACGCGCGATCACCGCGTAATGACCGGAACCGCTCGGCGTGGCGAGCTCGATGTCACGAGGCAAGGCGGAAAGCTGTTGCATGTGCGCGATCAAGGCGTCGTCGACCGGAATGCTGGCGACCACCAGGCCGACCGGTTGGGGCGCGTAGATCGGAACGACGACCACCCAGAAGGCCTTGCCGTCGATAACGGCAACGGCGGCCGTGCGTTCGTTGAAGGCCCGGCCCAGCAGATCAGGGAACGCAAACGGCTGGCCGTCATCGGCGCCGGCCGTCGTATCGGCCTGGACCTTGCCATCGAGACCGAGCAGCTGCATGCGCGACGCACCGACGCGACGGCCGTGGTTACGCAGGACGGAAAGAATGGTTTCCTTGTCCCGCGCACCGATGGCCGAGCGCAGGCCGTAGTCCAGCGACATGATCTGCACGCCGTTGGCGACGCTGGCCGACAGATCGTTCATCTGCGCCACGAAGGCGCCGGCATTCGCGCTCAGCTGGCGGCCACCTTCCTTGACCAGCTGTCGTCGCGCGACATCGTAAGCCAGTACGGCGGTGAGGCCCTGGACCAGGATCAGCGTGGCGACGAAGAACATCGCCAGCCGGGTGCGGAAGCCGAGGACCCGCATGGTCCGCTCAGTATCCGATGTGTTCGCGATCCATCGCGCCGCGCGGATCGGGCAGCAGGGCGAGGTTGAAACGGACGGTGGCCGGAGCGGCCTCGCTCACGGTGACGCCCTGGATCGGCAAGGTCACCCCGGGACGCAGTTGCGGATGCCAGGCATGGGCGCGGTACTGCCCGTCATTGACCCCATCGATGCTCGCCCTGCCCTGTGCGTCGGTCGTCGCCATCTCGGGATCCTTCGTCACATAGAGGTAAGTGAGCATCTGGTCGTGGATGTTGCAGCCGACCGCGGCGTTGCCGGGGTTCTTCATCAGCAGCGCGGGCGAACTTTCACCGGGGCCGAGCATGTATTCGAACTTGACCATGTCCGAAAACGAGTAGACGTGGTGCCGCGTGTTGTCGCTGTTGCGGAAGATCACACTGTCGCCGGCGTGCAGCGCGGTGACATAGGGGAGGAAGGTTTCGTCCTTCTGGTCGACGTAGCGGGTGGCCGCTGGGATCGTGCGTGACGTGGTGCCAGGCATGGGTGCAAGGCTCACCACCGCATCCGCCACGGGATGCCCGTTCGTATCCACGACCTCGATAACCACCCGTCCGGCCCGGGCCGGTGCGGCGCCCAGGATCAGTACGGTCGCAACGGCGAGCAGGCAGCGCATAGGAATCCCCTGTGTCCCGCGGCTAGCCTAGCTCAGTTGGCGGTTCAGCCGCGAACGGGCCGCAGCATGCGGCAGATGGCGACCATGGGACGATGCGGACCGCAGGGGTCCGTGCTCCAGAAGTCGCCGCGATGCGAAGCGGCGACACCGTCGAATGACGGTTGCCCGGGCCCCTGTAAGCGACCGCAGGCGAGGGCGAAGACGAGCCCGGCCAGCATCGCGATGGATTTCGTGGTGACGCGCATGGCCTTCCCCCCGGTGGACGACGCCGACGTTAGGCTCCGGCGCGTGAAGGAACAATAGACCGAAAGGTGGGGCCGACGGTCACGCAACGGTCGGCCAGGACGGAAACGCCTTCCCGATGGGACACGACGATCAGCAGGCTTCGTGACAGGCGACGCTTCATCGCCGAGAGCACGGCCAGTTCCGAGGCCGCGTCCAATGCTCCGGTCGCTTCGTCGAGCACGGCGACGGCGGGCTCGCGAAGGATGACCTGGGCCAGTAGCAACCGTTGCAACTCGCCGCCGGAAAGACGACTCGACACGTCGTGCAAGGTGGTGTCCAGAGGCTTGTCGAGGCCGACCTCGCGCAGGACCTCGCGCAGTTGCCCGTCCGTCGCCGATGCCGCAGCCCAACGCAGGCACTCACGGACGGTCGCCTGCCATGGCCGCACACTCTGGCTGACGTAGGCGCCATGACTGACATAAGCGCGGTATGCGTCGTAGTGGATGGCATGCCCGTCGACACGCACGTCAAAGATGGCAGGTCGCGCCATGCCGGCAAGCACATCGACGAGGCTGCTCTTGCCGATACCGGAATCGCCCTGGATGAGGACGAGCTCCCCGGGACGCATGACCAGGTCGACAAGTTCGATGCCGGGAACCGGCGGCGTGACGTGGATGCGCCGGAGGTGGATGCCGCTGGCCGGAATCGCCGGCAACGCGGTCGACGCGGGCGGCGTGTCCGAAGCTGCCAGGTTCATGTAGCGCCGCCACAGCGCGAAGGCGGGCGCCGCCGAGCGCATCTGTTGCATGCTCTGCCGCGTCGAGACCAGGTAGGGCAACAGTCGGCCGAGCAGCAGGCACACTGCGATCAGCGCGCCCTGATCTATGCCGTGCCAGCGTTGCGCAACGACGAAGAGCAGGGCGATACCGCCTACCGCCAGCAGTTCGAGCATCAACCGGCCCGACGCGATCAGCTCCAGTTGGCGCGCATAGCCACGTGAGAGGTCTTCTGACACCTCGCCGAAGCTGTCGCGTTCGGTGTGCTCGCGGCCGAATGAGCGTACGTGTCGCAGCCGGCGGGGGAAGTCTTCGCTGTGCCAGAAAAGGCGGGTGATGTCGGCGACGTAGCGGCGGGCCACCTCCACCTGTTCGCGGCCGTAGAAACGCGAAGCCAGCAGGGCAAGGACGGCCAGCGGCGGTGCGACCAGCAGGAGCAGCGGCGACACCCAGAACGCCAGCGAAAGGCTGACCGCCGCGGTGATACCGGCGACGAGAAGCTGCTGCAGCGCGCTGAAGGCCTGCACGATGATCTCCACGTTGTGGGTAAACACGTTGGCGATCTCCGCCGAGCTGACGCCGGCGAGCGGACCGATCTCGGCGGCGATCAGTCGTGCATGCACCTGCCGGCGCAGGCGCATGCCGTAGCGGCCGGTCAGGCGCGCGCCGAGACACGCGGCCTGCCAGCGCAGCAGGGCGAAGGAAAGCGTGACGGCGGTAAAGGCCGCGATGCGCCAGCCCACGCTCATGGAGGCATGGAACCAGCGACCGTCGAACGGTAACCGTGCATCCGGCTGCACCAGCGGCACCAGCAACACGGCGGCGAGAGCGCCGGCGAATGCCGAGCCCAGGGAAAGCGCAACGTAGATACCGACTTTCCAGCGGTCTGCCAGCGGTAGAGTCCTAGCGAGCGATCTCAACAGATCACGCAGACCGGCGCGCGGCGTCGCGACATTCATCGTCAGGCGCTCGCGAGGTGGCGTGAGGCCAGCAACGGCCGCAAGGCATCCACCGAAGCACGCGGATGCCTTCCACGCCGGAGTACGTGGACATCCATCTCCGCAAGCCGATGGACGAATCGGTGCCATCCGGCCTGACCGGCCGCATAGGGCTGGTCAGCGAGCAATCGTGCGGCAATGTCGTCGTGGGAGAGCGGGAGGAGCATGTCGGCGTCATCGGCCGCCGTTTCGGCAGAAACGAACACGGCACCCACCAGGGCCAGGGGTGCGGTCGCGACATGACCGTAACCCTGGCGAAGATCCGCTTCGAACTTCTCCACGCCGCTGCGACGGCGGATGGTCGGCGAATCCGCGATCCAGCGGCGCAGCGGACCCTCGTCGATGAAGCGCAAGGCATCCTCGCGCACATGCAGGAAGTTGCCGACGCCACGCGCTTCCATGCTGCGGGGATCGACGAAGATGGCATCCTCGGCGACGAACTCCATTCCCTCGAGCAGACCATGCAGGGCAAGCGTGGACTTGCCCGCACCACTCGCTCCGAGCAGGAGTACGCCGCGGCCGTCCAGGCCCAGGCAGGCACCGTGCAACGGGAGCAGATCCATCCCGCGTGCGGCCAGCACGAAGACCGCGAACTCGATCAGTTCGTAACGTACGTGATAGGGCCAGTCGAGCATGTCTTCGGACACGACCACGAGGGCCCGTTGGCGCCCGTGGTCGATGATGACGTAGTTGGACGCATCCATGATGCCGCACAGCAGACCCGCGCCGGATTGCGTGAGCACCGGCGGCGGCTCGTCCCAGGCCGGCGCGTGACGCCGCGGCGAGAGGCGTAGCTCGATATGAAAGCCCGGCAGCGGCGTGTCCGGCACGTCGCGCGGCAAACCTCCGTAGGCAGCCTCCACCGGCTCCAGAAGCTCCGGATGGGTGCTGTCGAAGCGGAAACGGGCACCGAGGATGGTCTTGACCATGACGAAGGGATAAGGCGAGCGCTCGAGGAAGGGATCGGCGCCAATGTCGCCAATGCCCGGAGGGGTGATCTGGGCCATGCGGCATCCCGGCTGGTGTAACCGTGGGTGCGGCAGCCCTGCGGAAAGGTTGCGCACGAGCTTGCGAACGCGGCAATGCGACTTTCGAGGCAACCCTCGCATCGCACGGGGGCACTCACCAGCCAAACGCGATCATCGAGGCGCTCCCGACATGCTCAAGATTCAGGTCGGCCACTCCTACTTCCTTCGATACGACCCGAAGCAGTGGGAACGTGGCAAACCCTATCCACCGCTCGCCACCATCCAGGTGGCCGCACTGCTTCGCGAGATGGGCCATGAACTGGCCTTGTTCGACGCGATGCTGGCCGACGGCGTCGAAGACTACGCCGGCGCGCTGCGTGCCGCGCAGCCCGACCTCGTGGTGATTTACGAAGACAACTTCAATTACCTGACGAAGATGTGTCTGAGCCGCATGCGCGATGCGGCCTGCCAGATGATCGCCGAGGCCCGCGCCAGCGGCGCTCGGGTCATCGTTGCCGGCTCGGACGCATCGGACCAGCCGGAGGCGTTTCTTGCCGCGGGAGCCGATGCGGTGCTGGTCGGCGAAGGCATCGCCGCGCTCGCGGCCCTGGTCGACCGGCTGCAACACACGCCGGATATCGACCCCGCGCGCTGGACGGCTGGCCTTCCCGGCGTCGCCACCCTCGTCGAAGGACAGACGCAGCTGGTGCGCGTGGGAGCGGTACCACCGGACCCCCGCGTGGTGGGTCGCCCTGCCTGGGACCTGGTCGACATCGAACGTTACCGCTCCCTCTGGCAGGAACGGCACGGCTACTTCAGCCTCAACATGGCAGCATCACGTGGCTGCCCGTTCCGCTGCAACTGGTGCGCCAAGCCGATCTGGGGCAACCATTACAAGCAACGCAACGCCGAGGACGTCGCCGCCGAGATGACCTATCTCAAGCGTACGTTTCAACCCGACCACATCTGGATGGCCGACGACATCTTCGGTTTCCATGTCGGCTGGGTGACGGCCTTTGCCGAACATCTTCGCGATACCGACGGCTCCATCCCCTTCACCATCCAGACCCGAGCCGACCTGGGCAGCGACCGCATGGTCGCCGCCCTCGCCGAGGCGGGTTGCGCCGAGGCGTGGATCGGTGCGGAAAGCGGAAGCCAGCGCGTCCTGGATCGCATGAACAAGGGCACGACCGTGGCCGAACTGATCGCGGCACGCCGCCGCTTCGGCGAGCACGGCGTACGCGTGGGCTTCTTCATCCAGCTGGGTTACCTCGGCGAGCAGCTCACCGACCTGCTTGCAACGCGCGACCTCGTCGCCGAGGCCGCGCCCGACGATATCGGTGTGAGCGTGTCGTATCCGCTACCGGGCACCAAGTTCTACGAGGAAGTGAAGGAACAACTTGGCAGGAAGACGCATTGGCGCGACAGCAACGACCTGGCGATGATGTTTCGTGGGGCCTATGACTCCGACTTCTATCGCAGCATGCGCGACCTGCTTCACCAGCAGGTGAACCTGCGCCAGTCGCGCGACACACTTTCAGCCGCTCGACGCAGTGAGGCGCATGCCCTGCTCGAAGCGAACTGGAACACGCTGTTCGCGCATGAGGCCGAGCATCGCTCGGAACAGCCCACGCCATCGCCGTTCTCGGCGATGCAGACGATCGCCTTGCCCCTACTGTAGATATCGCCATGATGCCCTCCCTGAAGCTCGTCCGTAGCGGTCTGCACCGCACCACCGAGGCGCTCGCCGCGGAGCTCGCACTGGCCAGGCCGGGCAGCCGGGTTCCCGCGTGGACCGACCTCGAATGGCGACTGGCTTCCGCGGTGGCCGTGGCGCACGGCGTCTCGCCCCTGCTCAGCCGCCTGTCGACCTGGCAGAAGCCTGCGTGGCGGGCGTTCCTCGCCGCCCAGCGCGAGCATGTCGAACAGCGGCATGGCCGCATCGCCGCCCTGCTGGAGCGTATCGACGACGGAGCACGCGACATCGGTGTGGCGATCGTCCCGTTGAAAGGCTCGGCTTTGCACGCGCTGGGGATCTACGCTCCGGGTGACCGTCCCATGGCCGATATCGACCTTCTCGTTCGCGAACAGGATGTCGGCCCCACGACCGCCCTGCTGCTGGAGCTCGGCTACGAGGAATCATTCGCGCAATGGAAGCACCGCGTGTTCAAGCCGATCGATGGCAGCATCATCGCCGGCCTCGGCGAACACCGCGACACACCGGTCAATATCGAACTGCACGTGCGCATCCAGGAGCGGCTTCCGATCTCCACCGTCGATATCACCTCGCGCGTCTACCCTCGTCCTGCGCGACCCGGGCTCAATCCCTACCCGTCGAACGGCGCACTGATGAGCCACCTGCTACTGCACGCCGCGGGTAACGTCTGTGGACGGAGCCTGCGGCTCATGCATCTCAACGACATCTCGCTGCTGGCAACCCGCATGCTGGCCAGCGACTGGCAGTCCTTGTGGGACGACGGCGCACCCGGCTCCGCATGGTGGGCACTGCCACCGCTTCGCCTGGTGGCGCGCTACTACCCGCACGCCGTGCCGCCCATGGTTCTCGCACGGCTGGAACGCGAGTGCCCTCCCCTGCTACGTCGCCTGTCGCGACGGTGGACGCTGACCGATGTGTCCTGCTCGGACCTGTGGCTACATGCGCTGCCAGGCGTGGAGTGGTCCCGCAGTCTGGGCGAGGTGGCACGTTGTGTGCGCAATCGCCTGCAGCCCTCGGCGGAGAGCGTGAAGGAACGCGCGGACATGGTGCGCACGCAGGTGTGGCTGCAGGGCCAGAGCTGGGTGACCCAGGGACATCGTCGCCGCATTCTCACCTGGCTGACCCGGCCGGTGCCGCGCATGGACACGTTGTACGTCGTGCGCGCCGCGCTCGAGCCTGCCGCGCCGCTTTCCTAGGCCACCACGGCGCCGCGACGTGCGAGCAACTCCTGGTACAACGCCTCGAAGGCCCGTGCGGTGTAGTCGGCATCCTCGGCGAGCGCGCGGCGTTGCGCGGCTTCGGCCAGGCGGAAACGCAGCGTCTCGTCGACCAGGACGCGCTGGATCGCGGTGGCCAGGCCCACCCAGTCGCCCACCGCGACGGCGAGCGCCGCGGACGGCGACCATTCCGCGATATGCCCGACGGCCGTACCGACCGTCGGCACGCCGGCGATCGCCGCTTCAAGCAGCACGAGCGGTCCGGCTTCGTGGATTGAAGACATCACCAGCAGGTCGGACGCTGCGATCAGGGGACGCAACTCGCTCTGGGTTCGGAAACCAAGGAAGCGCACGTGCGCCTCGAGCCCCAGCTGGCGGGCAAGCCCGTCCATTTTCCCCTGCAAGGTGTCGACACCGACGATATCCATCTGGAAGTCCACGCCGGCGTCGCGCAGTGCGGCCAGTGCGCGCAGCAAGGTTGTCTGGTCCTTGACCAGGTTGAGACTGGCCACATGCATCAGGCGCGCTCGCGGCGTAGCGCGGCGCCGGGGGGGCAACGGCGACCACGCCGCGATGTCCACACCGAGCGGGATGCGGCGTCCCGTGATACCTAGCGCGGCAAGCGCATCGATGATCGGTGCACTGGCCGCCGTCACGGCATCCGTCATGCGCAGCACGATCGCTTCGCGCAGCCGTCCTTTCCAGCGGCGACGTCCGCCGTAGCCGATGGCGTGGAAAGCGACGAGCTCGCCGCCAGCGATGTGCACCAGACTTGCTATACGCAACAGTTTCGCCGCCGCGACGGCGACGAAACTGCACGAACCGGAGAAGATCGCGTGGACCATGGCGAACGGGGCCCGACGGTGCTCTGCGCGAATCGCGGCGATCGCGCGCAGACGTGGCCAGCCCTCGCCGATATTGTGTATGGTCGCGCCTGCCAGCTGCCAGGTGGCCGGTAGCGGTTCCTGGTGCAGGACGAATACATGCACCTCATGGTGGCGCGCGAGCCGCGCGATGAGGGCAAGGAACACGGGGATCACCCGGTACTCGCCGGTACGATCCATGCCACCCGGCACCACGACAGCGATCTTCACGATCGACCCTCCCGCCTGTCGGCGAGCAGGCGCGTGTACGCATCGGCCCATTGCCGGCCCACGGCGGCGAAAGAAAGCGTGGCATCGAAGAACGCACGTACGTCCGCCCGGGATGGCCGGATGCCGGCCGCGCGCACCAGCACCTCGGCAAGGCGAGCCGCATCGCCACAAGGCCAAAGCTCGCCAACGACGTTACCCGTTAACGAACGGAACGACGGAATATCCGTGACGACCGGCGTGACACCACAGGCCAGTGCCTCGAGCAGCGCGAAGCCACAGCTCTCGGCGTGACTACCCGACACGAAGAGGTCGGCCGCACGCATGAGTGTTTCGACACGCGCATGCGGCTGGTTACCAAGAAGATGCACGCGGCCGTGCAAGCGAGGATCGCTGTCGATCTTGTGGCGTACCTCGTCCAGCAGGGGCGCGCTGCCGAAGGCGAAGTAGATCTGTATGCCGGGAAGGCGCTGCGCGGCGCGCGCGACACCTTCGAGCACGGTCAGCGGATCCTTGCCGTGGCTGAGATGCCCCACACACAGCACACAGGGATCGCCGCGCAATCCTGTTTCGACGCGTGCGGCCTGATGGTCGCCCGGCTGAAAGCGGCTGCTCGATTCAGGGATGGCGAACAGCCGCGTGCGCTGCGCGAACAGGCCGGCACGCGTGAATGGCCCGGCCAGTCCCGGCGAGGTGAAAGCGATGCCGGAAGCCGCCGCGTACCACGTGCGCCACCGCGCCCGCCGCCACCATCGTGGTAGTCGATCCGCATGGTCCTGGATCAGGATGGGCACGCGCGGCAGGCGTCGGGCGACGGCGAAGGCGTCGGCGGCGAAGCCAAGGCTGTGCACGTGTACCACCTGGCTGCCGATATCGGCGACCAGGTCGGCGAGAAAGCGGCCCCGCGTCTTCGGGGAATGCATGCCGCGAAGATCGACGAAGTGATAGTCGATACCATGTCGACGGAGCAGCTGCTGCCGTGTCGCCACCTGGATCACCGACACGCGCGTTCCCGACGCTGCTGCCGCCTCGGGGATATCCGCCAGCGACGGCCAGCGCTCGAACAATTCCTCGGGCGAGCAATCCGCCGGCGCGCGAAGAAAGTTTATCTGGGCGACATGCACAGGCCTACCTCGCCTAGAGACCGGAGACCTGGGGCATGCGCAGGCGCACGAGCCGGTTGGCGAGGTTGAGCTCCCAAGGCCGGTCGTACTGGCGGCGACGGTAGCGCCATGACGCCATCGCGCTCAGGCCACGCTTGGCCCATGACGGCGAGCGCAGGTCCTGCACCGTCGGAAAGCGACAGCGCAGCACGGTCACGAAGTCCTGGATGTGCCGGCGCAGCTCGTCGGTGAGCCAGGGCGCATCGGCGTGACAGGCATAGTCCACCCAGCGACGCTCCGTCCACTCCTCGGGTGAGGAAGGGAAGACCACCGGCTCGCCATGCAGGTCGAGCAGTGGCATGGACGCATGCTTGCCGCGATCCTTCTCATGCTTGCTGCTTTCGGGCAGCGGCGTGTAGATGTAAACGATGATTTCCGACGCCGGATTGATCCGCTTCAGTTCGCGGATGAACTCGAACGTGTGCTCGGTCTCCTCCAGCGTGTTCTGCGGCGGCGCCACCATGAACGAGAGTTCGGGAATCACTCCATTCTTGCGGCACAGTTCCGCCACCTGCAGGGTCTGGTCAGGGCGCGTGCCCTTGCGGATTTCCTTCAGCATGGCGCCGCTCGGCGACTCGGCACCCACGTAGGCCATGCGCAGGCGACTTGCGCGCACCAGTTCCCAGGTGCTCTCGGAGAGATTAAGCAGTGCGTCGGAACGGGCGTAGCACCACCAGGGCATTTCCAGCTTCGCCATGACTTCGAGCAACGGAATCATTTCCACTTCACGATCGAAGAAATTGTGGTCGAAGAACTGGATCGAGTCGGCGCCCAGTTCGTACTTGAGGTAGCTGAGGTCGCGTTCGAGCCGCTTGGCCGTGGGCAAGGCGGTCATGCCGCCGAACATCGCGTTCACACCGCAGAAGGTGCAGCGGAAGCGGCAACCGATGGACGCCTGGTGCGCTGCCGTCCGCTCGCCCAGGAAGGTGCGCGCGAGGTACCGGCGAGGATCGCCCAGCTTGTCATAAGGAAGCACGATGCCACCGTCACTCAGCGAGAAACGCCGGTTGGGATTGTGCACAACCGCCCCATCGCGCTTCCAGGACAGGCTGCCGATGTTCGAGACGGCGGGCTCGCCGGGTCGGCTCAGGGCCGCGACCAGTTCCGGCAGGCTCTCTTCGGCCTGCCCGCGTATCGCGTAATCGACATACGACGCCGAAAGCGCCGTGTCCGTGTAGAGCGTCGGGAAGTAGCCACCCCAGATGATCGGCAGCTGCGGATAGCGCTCGCGGATAAAGCGGGAGACTTCGATGGATGGCGCGACCTGGGGACCGCCCATCACACTGATACCGACGGCGTCGAAGCGATCGCCCTCGATCGCGGCCCGCGTGGCCCCGATGAGATCGCGGTCGACATTGCCGTCGATGATCTGGCTATGCCCGTTGTGATCCAACGCGGCCGCCAGATTCAGCAGCGCAAGGGGAAAGCGTGCGCTCGAACGCGACGTCATCGTCGGGTTGATCAGCAACGTCCTCGGCAAACGCCCCATGTCAGGCGTCGATGTGTCGAATAGGCTCACGCGATGCGCCTCAGCTGAAAGACCAGGGCCACGGGAAGTTCGAGGGCCATCGGGTCGAAATGTGCGCCGACGGGGATATCGGCAGGATCGAGCATGGGTTCTTCCACACGCTCGATGGCCAGGCCGAGCGCCGCGCACGCCGCGTGCCAGTGGCTGTAGAGGTGCCGCGTGTGGCGTACGGCATAGCGCCGGCCTTCCGCGCGAAAATCGCGCTGCCAGCCCAGTGCATGACCGATCGGGTGCACGTCGCTGCAGAGGATTCGCCCACCGGGACGCGTCGCCCGACGCAGTTCCGCCAGTGCGGGCGCGAGCGCCTCAAGGTGCCCGATGGTCAGGCCACACACGGTCAGGTCGGCCAGCGAACCGGGCAACGGCAGGTTGGCGAGATCGCCCTGGCGAAGGTCGGCACGGCCATCGGCGATAGCGCTGCCAAGGGCCTCACGCGCGCGCTCCAGCATCGCGGGCGAAAGGTCCACGCCAGTGACATGGGCTGCGTCACGACGCAGTGCATGCAACAGGTAACGACCGCTGCCGCAACCCGCGTCGAGTACGTGCCGGCCTCGTAGCACCTCGGGCATCAGCGCCAGCATCGCGCGCTCCTCGGCCATCATCACCGGGTTGTGCGCGTGCGCGGGGTAGCACGATGACCAGAGCGCATAGGCTTCAAGCGGCTCGAGCACCGGCAAGGGGGACGTCAGTGACACCGTGCCTCCATGGCGAGTTCAGCCTCGCGTTCGTGATCGGAAAGGGATACGTCGAGCCCTGGCTCGAGTGCGAACACCGCGTGCTCGACCAGGGAGCGCGCGATCAGCTTCGGCCAGCCGTCGAGCAGGACCGGAACGGCATCGACACCAGCGGCGTCGAACCATTCGGCAAAATCGGGATCGGCGATGCACGGGACGCCGTCGCGCACGACGACACGGAGATCCCTGCGAGCGAGGCCGACCAGGCTGTCGGCGGCAAGGCCGTCGCGATCCCGCACGATGACGATATCCGCCGGGGCGCCTGTCGCCAGGCTGCCGCGCAGGCCGAGGCGAAAGATGCGGGCAGCGGCCGTGGTAACGAGATCGAGCAAGGCCGAACTCGGCAGGTCCCCGCGTGCGGAGGCCTCGCCGAGCTCGTCAAGCAGATCACGGCGGCCACTCAGCCGTGAGTCGCTGCCCAGCGTGAGGCAGCCGGCGGCGTGGAGTCGACGCGGATCGAGCGTACGCCCGAGCAAGGCAAGGTTACTGCCCGGACACCAGACGACGGCGGCACCCCGGGCAATCACGCGCTCGATATCGGCGTCGTCGAACCCGACGCCATGGATCAATACCGTGTTGGTGCCGAGGCAACCGAGGGCGTCGAGCTCGGCGAGCTCCGCCGCGGCAACCTCGTCCGTGCCCTCGGCCAGATGGATCATCCAGGGCTGCCCGGCGGGCGTGGCAAGGTAGCTCTCGCGTACCGGCGGCCCGAAACCGGGACCACCCAGTGCGTAGCTCCAGCCGTGGCCGCGGAGCAGCGCGACCGGGAAGTCCTCCGCGTCCAGCGCCGGGTGCCAGGGATCGTGGTGGACGACGCAGGTGGTGCCGGCAAGAAGGTTCTTCAGCGCGCCGTGGCGCAGGCGCACCGCCTTGGGCACGCTCAGCGCGGCGACCACATCGGCGTCATCGAAGTGTTGCTGGAACGCGTCTATCCACGCGTAGCTGTTCGGGAAGGGCGTTGCGCGTCGCAGCGGAGGTATGGCATTGACCTGCAGATGCTCGTGCGCGTTGATCAGCCCGGGAAAGATCCGGTGCCCGCGCACGTCGACGCGGAGCGCCCTGCCCTCGGCCGAGGCCGACACGCGTCCCGCCCGAAGATGCAGCGGCGCGCGCGACACTCCCTGGGGAAGCATGGTTATGCCACCCAGAAGAGTCGCATCCATGGCGGTATGCGGCGCGCGCATGTCGTCAGCGCCGGTGCATCACGATGAGGAAGTGATCGCCCATGTCGCGCAACAGTGGCAGCTTGCCGAAGCGATCGTCGAGACGACCCAAGCGCTCGTACCAGCCCGGCCGACGCTCGTAGCGATCGACCATGTACGGCGGCGGCATGAACAGGCTCAGTGCGCTATAGCCGGCGAGCCGGAACTGCCCGGCGAAGGGACGATAGAACTCGCGCGGCAGGTAATACTTCGTCCAGATGGTATGGCGATTCATACCCACCGCCGTCGCGCCACGCGCTCCACGCACCGCCGCCCTGCGGAACCGGCCGCGCAGGGCGTAGTGCGCCGCTTCCCAGGGACAGATGCGGCCCATCACCGAGAAGACCATGACGCCGCCCGGACGCAGGAGGCGCGCGCACTGCGCGGCCACGTCGTGCAGATCGGGTGCGCAGTTGAGCGGTCCGAAGTTGGAATAGACGCCGTCGAAGCTGCCGTCGAACGTGTCATCGAGACGGCCGAGCTCCTGGACACCGAGGTGCCTGGCGGTGAGGCGACCGCCCAACGAGGGGTCGCCCGCACGGGCCGACGTGCGCGCAACCATCGATGGCGACCAGTCCGTCGCCATCACCTCGTAGCCGCGCCTCGCGAATTCGGACGCATCGATACCTGTGCCGCAGCCGATATCGAGCAGGTGCGAGCCTCGACCCAGTTCGCCCACGACGGTATCCCAGAGTGTCTGGCGCATGCGCTGGATGAGTGCATTGTTGCCGCGCGGACCGTCGTAGTCGGCGGCGACACTGTCGAACGCCCGCTGCGTGTCGAGCAGACGCGCGTCGTCGATCGGTTCAGGTGTCGATTGGGCACTCATAGTCGTTCGTCTTCCGGTGTGTCGGATCAGTGAGTGCCGGGCGAACGTGCTTTGGTTGAACGACGCCGTAGCGCATTGCGTCCGATCGCCGCCACGCCGGCAAGGAACAGGCCGAACACGATGCCGATACCGATGCCGAGCACGCTGTTGGGGAAGGCACGACCTGCGGGCGCAAAGATGGGCCATGGCGTGGAGGTGTCGTAGGTATAGTTCGGCGCGAGGCGCACGACGAGTTCGCTGCGCGCCTGCTGCAGCGCGCGGATGTCTTCGTTCTTGCTGGCCAGCAGGACACCGGCGAGCGCTGCCGCGGCATGGTCGGCGGACGCGGTAGCGCTCACCAGGCGGTCGCGGTCGGCGAGGGCGATATGCAGGTTGCTGTCGAGTTCATCGAGGCGATCGTTGGCCAGCTTCAGCGGCAAGGCGCCGATGCGCGCGTGGATGGCCTGCAATTGGTCGAGTGTCGCCTTGGCCAGATCGCTCGCCTGCTGCGCCGAATAAGCACGGACGCTGACCTTCAAGAGGTTGGCATAGGGCTCGGGATCGACCTTGAAACTCCTGTTATACAGGCTCGCCTCGGAGGAACCGGACGAAAGACCGAGGCTGGCAACCACGCTGTCCCGGAAGGCAGCGGTCTGCAACCGCGAGATCACGCGCTGGAACGGCTCGACCTTCATATCCTGGCCGGTCGGCGCGGACCCCACCTGGCCCACCTGTATCCAGACGGTGGCTTCCCATTGGCTGCGTGCCGTGTGCACCCAGGCAAACGTGAGCCCGAGCACCATGACGAGCACGGCGACGAACCAGCGCCACTCCCGAAGGAAGATGTGCCATAGGTCGATCAGATAGATCTCGTCTTGTTCCATGCGTGGGGCTCGTGGGGAAGTGGGAGAGTGACATCGTCACGCCGCGTCGGCAGCAAGGCAGCGAACAGCTGCATGAGCAGGCAGAGGATGACGAAGGCGGCATTGGTCCAGATGAAGGCCTGCGGTGCGAAGGGTGACATCAGGCAGACATAGGCGATGCGCAGGAAGATCAGCAGCGAGAACAGCGACACCGAGGCGCGTAACCGGCGCACGCTCCACAGCAGCAGGGCGTAGAGCAGCAGCATCGAAGCGACGGCGCCCCAGGGGCCGTAGGCCAGCAGGAACGGCAGGAACTCCGTACCCACGTTGATGTTGGGCGCATCGAAAGGAATATCCGCCGCAGCCAATGTGGTGGGTCCGCTGAGCGGAATGAGCTGCCCGATCAGGATGGCCGCGTCCGTATAGCCCTTGGTCACCATCGATGCGAAGTTGTAAGGACCGGCGCTGACGTAAAGCGCCAGCCACTTGATGCCCTGCGGCGCAGCGCGGTAAAGCGCACTGAAGGGCAGGTTCACGTTGTCCAGCGAACCCGAACGCACCGCGCCAAGCACCGAGAACACGGTCGCGCCGAGAATGCCGATGAAGCCGACCGACTTCCACGGCAACGGACGGCGCACGTCGCGACGGAACAGGATGACCAGAGCGAAAGAAAACAGCGCTGCGAAGATACGGTTACGGTCGATCACCAGCACCGGAAACACCAGGCCGATCATGATGAGTGCATTACGAAGGCCGCGCTTACGCGTGCAAAGCAATCCGATGGGCGGCAGCGTCCAACAAAGTGAGGAAATATGTCGCACGTGCTCGCGCCCTGGCTCCATCGTGGCGTACGAGGCCGGATTGTCGATCAACGGTATGGGAAACAGCGCCAGGTCGAGACCGCAAAAGACGATCACGACCGCGGCGAAAACGAGGGCGACGAAGGCTTCGCGGCTGCCCGTGTAGTCACGGGCGCGGAATCGTGCGATCGAAGGCAGGCGGATCGCCGCGAAGGCATCGAACAGGATGATGCCGACGGCCGCCATCACCAGCAGTAACATGCCTTCGAGGTATCCCGCCGGCAGATCGTAGGCGAGCGCGGTGAGCCCGCAAGCGAACAGCAGCGGCCACGCGATATAGCTCGACGGCTGGCGGAGAATGCGATTCATACGCCCTCCGCATGCGAGTGCGCCGTACGGCGCAGCCGCAGCCTCGACAGCGCAATCAGGGAAACGTAGGTAGCCAGGTGCAGCGCCACGCGTGAGTGGCGCTTTTGCAGGAAAGCGATCTTCGCGCCGATGTACTGTGCCTGCGCACGGAGCAGCGTGCGATACGGCTCGTCGAACAGGCAAAGCCGGCTCATCGCCACCTCGCGCGATTCGACCAGGTTCACGATCCGCGTCGCGGTGTGCCGTGTCTTGCTGAAATTGGCGCCATGCAGCCGATAGGCACACACAGTGACATCGATGAAGCCGATCGCGTCACGTGCGGCCAGGCGAAGGAACATGTCCCAGTCATCGATGCGCAGGCCCTCGGTCCAGCGCGCAACGGTCTCCAGCACGCTCTTGCGCAGCAGTGTCACCGGCCCACCGATCGCCCAGTGCCCGATCACGGCACGACGGATACCGTCGCTGGAGTCGTAGAGCCGCTTGTCGGCGCCGTGCAGATCGATCATTCCACTGTCGTGGAGCCGGTTGCCTTCGCCGTCGATGACGATCGAATCGCCGATGACCGCGCCCTTGTTCCTGTGCGACATAAGGTAGCGAACCTGCGCCTCCAGACCACCAGGCAAGAGGTAATCGTCACTGGCGCCGATGCGCAGGTATTCGCCATGTGAGCGGGCGGCCAGTTCGTTGAGCGTCGCCGCGATGCCGCGGTTCTCGCGGCGGACGAACTCGACGGGAATCTCGCTGCCGTGGGCCGCCACCCAATGGGCGATGCGCTCGGCCGTGTGGTCGGTGGATCCGTCATCGATGATGACGATCTCCTTGGCCGGGTACGGATCCTCGAGCACGCTATCAAGGCATCGCTGCACGAAACCCTCGTGATTGAACGCGGGAATCAGTACCGATACCAGCGGAGCATGTGACCACTCGTATAGGTCGACGGTCATGTGCGCAGCCCTCCGAGGTAGTGCCGGACCACCAGCAGGTTGAAGATCAGGTAGCCCACGTAGTTGATGGCGAAGGCGTACATCGCGCCGACCAGGCCGAAATGTGCCGTGCACAGGTAGACGAGCAGCAGGTAGCTCACACCGAAGGCGATCTCGGAGGCCACGAACAGGCGGGTCATGGCCTTTGCCAGCATCACGTAGGAAAGTACGAACGACGCAATCTTGACCACGTCGCCCACCAGTTGCGGTGCGTAGAGCCCTTCGGCCGACGTGAAGTCCGCACTGAAGAGAATCCGCGTCACCCAGTCGCGGGCCACGTACACCAGGGCGGCAAGCACGAGCACGACCGGCAGGATGTGCCGGTAGGCATTACGCAACTCGCCGACCAGCGCTCCACGTTCACTGATCGAGGCGAGCTTTGGCAGGTAGTAGATATTGATCGCCGCGGTGAGGAACAGCAGGTAGGCGTCCGACACCTTGCTCACGGCCTGCCAGTTGCCGACCTGTTGCCAGCCGAACTGGAGCGCGAGGTGATCGCGTACCGCGATGTTCACCAGCGGCGGAAGCAAGGCCGAACTGATCGTCATCAACGAGAAGGCGGCGAGCCGGCCGTTCATTTCGCGATCGAAGCGCAGCCGCGGCAGGCTCTGGCGGAAGTACGGGCTGCGCCACCACGAGGGAAGGGCCACGGCGAGCCACGCCAACTGGCCCAGGACGAGGGCGAGCAACGCGCCGTAGAGCTGGAAACGACTGGCCAGCCACGCGGCCATGGCGATGCCGAGCACCGAACCGATCACCTGGATGAAAGCCAGGCGCCGCACGTCCATGAAACCATTGATCACGGCCAGCACGTAGTTCACGGCAGCGATCCCCAGTTGGGCGACTGCGAGAACGCGGATAAGGCTCTCGAAACCGGCGTCGCCGAGAATCCAGACGGCCAACTGCCGGCTGAACACCAGTGCGGCCAACCCCATCAGGCACGATGCGCAAAGCGCGTAAGAAAGCGCCGCGGCGAGCAGGCGCGAAAGGCGCTGCGGGTCGCCGCGATACTCGGCCACATACTTGACGATGCCGGCGCTGATACCACCGCCGGCAAGCACCGCCAGCAGCGACATCAGGCTCATGAACTGCCCCAGCCGGCCGACGCCTTCGGGCCCGGCGAACCATGCCACCAGCTTGATGACGACCAGGCCGGCCAGCAGCCGCGCGGCGGTGCCTATCGCTGAATAGAAACCGGCGCGCGCCAGGCTCATGTCGACGGCCGGAAGCTCATGCACGCCCGAATGACGTGTTCGACCGCCTCGTCGCCGAGTGTCGGTCCGATCGGAAGACTCAGGACTTCGTCGTGCAGACACTCCGTCAGGGGCAAGCTCACAGGCAACGCTCCGGCATAGGCCGGCTGCCGGTGCGGCGCCTCGGGATAGTGAACCTGGGCATGGACACCCTCGGCCAGCAGGTGCGCCTGCAACGCATCGCGCTGGGCGCTGCGGACGACGAACAGGTGCCACGCGTGGCGTTCTTCGCTCGCGAGTGCCGGCAAGCCGATCGCGGGATGTCGGATCGACGCGAGGTAGCGCCGTGCGATCGCCCGACGACGGGTGACATCCGCATCCACGTACTTGAGTTTCACGCGCAGCATCGCCGCCTGCATTTCGTCCAGCCGTGAATTCACGCCCTGGTAAAGATGGCGGTACTTCTCCAGCGACCCGTAGTTGCGCAACGCCGCGACACGCGTGGCGAGTTCGGCATCGGCGGTGACGACCGCGCCGCCGTCACCCAGCGCACCCAGGTTCTTGGCTGGAAAAAAGCTGAAGGCCGCGGCATCGCCGAAGGCTCCCGCACGACGCCCCGACCAGGTGGCGCCATGGGCTTGCGCCGCGTCCTCGATCACCAGCAGGCCATGCCGGTGGGCGACGGCGGTGATGGCAGGCATATCGGCCAGTTGGCCATACAGGTGCACAGGCATGATCGCGCGCGTCCGCGGTCCGATGGCCGCCTCGATGGCCGCGGGATCGAGATTGAAGGTGGACGGGTCTGGCTCGACGGCAACGGGTACCAGTCCGCTTTGCGTGATCGCGAGAAAACTCGCGATGAACGTATTGCCAGGAACAATCACCTCGTCGCCATCGGCTAACCGGCCGAGGGATTTGCAGGCACGAAGGATCAGTGACAACGCATCCAGCCCATTGCCCACACCGACAGCGTGCGGCAGACCGCACCATCGAGCGAACTCGCTTTCGAAGGCGGCCAGTTCCTGGCCGAGCACGTACCAGCCCGAGTCGATGACGCGCCCCGCGGCGGCCTTCAGTTCGTCGGCATGGCGTGCATTGATGGCACGCACATCGAGAAAAGGTACGTCCATTACGCGGGCTTCGTCACAGGGCCAGCCCTTCCACGTAGCGCGTGCCCTGCACTTCCCGCAGGAACTGCGCGTAGTCGGTGATGTAGTCGGCGGGGTCGTAGAACTGATCCGCCAGCACCATCAGGACGCAGTCGTCGCTGAAATCGTAGAGCTCGCGCCAGACCATGCTGCCCAGGAGCAGGCCTTGCGTGGGATCGTCGAGCACGACGGTCGCCGGACCGGTGCCGTCGTCAAGCAACAGCGTGACCGAGCCCCGCACGGGCACCGCCAGCTGCGTGAGGTGGCGATGGGCATGTTGACCGCGATGCACATCCGGCGTGTTGGCGAATATGTAGTACACCCGCCGGATTTCGAACGGCACGTTCCGGTTCTGCTCCAGGGAAACGAGCATGCCCCGGCTATCGCCGTGCTTCTGTAACTGGATTCGCTCGATTTCCATGGTGTCGGCCAGGCACTGTTTCGTTGATGGCGTCGTACGAACTTGAGTGCCGGCCCTGTCACCAAAGGTTGCGGCAACCTTCCGCCGCCCACGCGGCACTCAATCGCATTGGCAGCGATGTGAAGGGCAGCTCGGGCATGGGACTGAATCCACTGACACCGTTGAGAGGCGGTCCCGTGAGGGGCAAACCGGCAAGGGGCTCGGGCCAGGCTGCCCTGACACCCCTGCCGCGACGGCTGCGCGTCATGCACTGGCTAACGGTGATCTGCGTGGTGATGGCAGCCGCTTTCATCCTCACCCGTGACCAGCTCGATGGACGCAACGTGCGCCTGTGGTTGCTGGAGGGGCACCGCCACTTCGGCCTGTTCGTACTCGCGCTGTTCGTCATCCGCGTGTTCGTTCGCCTGCGGGTCGGCAAACTGCCCTCGTCAGGTGAGGCTCCCTGGCCCATGCGCGCCGCCGCCGGCCTGACCCATATCGCCCTCTACGCCCTGCTGGTCACCCTGCCCCTGCTCGGCTGGGCGCTGAGCAGCGCGGAAGGCAAACCCGTGCATCTCTTCGGCGCCACGCTGCCCAACTTCGTGGCGGCCGACGAAGACCTCGCCGACACCCTGCAGACCTGGCACCTCAATGCCGCCTGGGTGCTGCTGGGACTGGTGTGCCTGCATATCGCCGCCGCGCTCTGGCACCACTTCGTCATGCGCGACGGCGTGCTCCGCCGGATGTGGCCCAAACGCCGTCGCTGACCACACGAAAACAAGGAACTGTCATGTTGTCCCATCTGATCCGACGCGTTGCCCGCTGGGCTCGCTCAGCACATCTTGGCTGGGCCGTCGCGGCACTGCTGATGCTCGCCAGCACGGCCGCCCAGGCGATTCCCGCCTATGCGCGGCAGACCGGCTCGGCGTGTGCCGATTGCCACGCCGGTTCGTATGGTCCGCAACTCACGCCCTACGGCATGCGCTTCAAGCTCAACGGCTATACCGACACCGACGGCAAGGGCTTCAAAGTGCCGGTATCGGGCCAGCTGAAGGAAACCTACACGAATCCGGCGACGGGCAAGAGCACGACGGACCTTACCGAGGGTGACCTCTATGTGGCCGGACGCCTTACCGACCAGATCGGCGGCTTCGTGAAGGTCGAGGCCGATCGCACCGGACACGACACGTACAACACGCGGTTGAGCAACGTGGACCTGCGCTTCGTCGCCAAGGAGCTGAAGCTCGGCGGCAAGGACCTCACCCTGGGTGTGAGCGTCAACAACAGCCCGGGCTTCCAGGATCCCATCGCGGCGTTGCCGAATGCCTCGTTCATCTCGCCGGTCGGCGTGACCGGCTCGCTGCTGAGTCTCGCCACCCCGAACGCACCGACAGACCGCGTGATCGGCGCGACGATGTACGCCCTCTACGACCAGAACTGGTATAGCGAAGTGGGCACCTACCGCTCCCTGCCCACGTCGACCCAGGATCACCTCGGATACAACATCGCCAGCGACCCCGGCAAGCTGCACGACACGGGCTATTTCCGCTTCGCATACATGAAGGACATGAAGAAGCAATTCTTCTCGGCCGGTGTCGTTGCACTGACCACACATCGGTCGCTGCCGAGGTCCGGGCCCAGCGACAACCTGACCGATCTCGGCTACGACCTCACGTACCAATACCTCGGCAACCGCGAACACATCCTCCAGCTGGCCTACGTCAACATCCTCGAGCAGCGTCACTACGGGGCGGATCTGTTCGGACCCGGCGGCATCGCCGCGCCGAACCGCGGTGATGTCCGCGACCAGACGCTCAGCGCCACCTATACGTTCCACCAGACCTACAGCCTCTCGGTGTCGCACATGCTCAGCACCGGCACCCGCGACGACGTGCGCTACCCGCCCTTCGGTGACCCGGACGCCACCAGCAACGTCATCACGCTGTTCTGGGCGCCGTTCGGCAAGGACGATTCGTACACCACCATCGCCAACCTGAAGCTCGCTGCCACCTGGTATCGCATCACGAATTTCAATGGTCGCGGGCACAACATCTTCGGCGCTCCCCCCGGCGCCCAACCTATCAATGCAGGAGATCTGAATGCATTCACCCTTTCCACCAGCCTCGCGTTCTGAGGCTCACCGCGGCCGCTGGCTGCACGGGGTTGCGCTGGCCGGGCTGGCCCTCGGCTGGCTCGCGGCTTCCCCCGCCGTTCGGGCCGGTGACGCGACAGCCGGTGCCGATGTCTTCAAGTCCGAATGCGCCGAGTGCCATACCGTGAAGGAGGGCCGCAACAAGAAAGGCCCCAGCCTCTTCGGTATCGTCGGGCGGCAGTCGGGCAGCATCGCCGACTACAGCTACTCCGATGCGCTCAAGCAGGCGAACTGGACGTGGACCGCGGACAAACTCCACTGGTACCTGTCCCAACCGGCCAAACAGGCCAATCCAGGCACGAAGATGAAATACGATGGACTCACTGACGCCAAGCAGCTGGACGATCTCCTGTCTTACCTGAGCAGCGTGCACTGACGACATCTGTATGACGACGTGATGCGGCAAAGCCACCCCGGGTCCACACACAGGGGTATGCGGTCGGCACGGTGGTTCGCCACCCTGCCGACGGGTACCTGTGTGCGGCTCGGTATCGTTGTGTCGGCGCTACTGCTCGGCACTTACGGGGTGGCTGCGCACGCGCAATCGTCGAGTTTTGGCGGGGTGGTCGCGGTCAGCAACCAACTCGTCGATCGCGGGCTGGCGGTCACGCCCAAAACCCCTGTCCTCCAGGGCGCCCTTTCCTGGACGACGCCCTCGGGCTGGTCGCTCGGCCTTTCGGCCAGCACCGAAACGCGCGCACCGGGGAAGATCGTCGAGGCCCTGGCCCAGGCCTCGTATGCGTGGTCGCTGTCCGCCGACTGGCAGATGCAGACGAGTCTGCTCTATTACCGCTACGGCAACGATTCCCACTGGCGCATCTACGATCGTGTGGAACTGGGCGCCAGCTGGATCTACCGCGACGTCCTCACCGTCGGCGTCTCTGCGGCCCAGCTCGTTCATACGGGCGGTCGCGGACCGCGCGGGGCCGCCGATATCGGCTTCCGCTGGCCGCTGGCCTGGAAGCTTGCGGTGTCGGCCGGTGTCGGCACGGCCCAGTACCTCATTCCGCCCTACAACCGCGACTATCCTCGCTACCAATACGGGCATGCCGGCCTCATATGGGAGAGTGAAAGGTGGCGGGTCGAGCTCAATCACATCATGACCCGGCACGCACCGCGGCCTGACGGGTCTCCCGCGGTCTCACCGTGGAATGCGACTGTCTCGCGCTCGTTCTGAGCCAGCGCAACCTTTCCCCTCTAAAGGGGTACTCACGCTGGCCTCCCGACTTGCTCCGACGAAACCATGAATGACGCGGACACCGACGCCGACACCACCGACCGCCTCCTGCTGCAACGGATGGCGGCGGGCGACCGCACGGCACTCAGCGTGCTCTACCGCAGCTACCACGGGCGCTTGTCCCGTTTTCTGTCGCGCCTGACACGCCGCGCGGACATCATCGAGGAAGTCATCAACGACTGCCTGTGGATCACCTGGCAGAAAGCCGGCAGTTTCCACGGCGACTCGCGCGTCTCCACCTGGATCATGGGCATCGCCTACCGGTGTGGACTCAAGGCGCTGCGCCAGCATGGCAGCGAACCGGTGGATGAGGATTCGGTCCCCGAAGATCGCATGCCCTCCCACGATCCCGATGAAGACCGTGAACTGCGCGACTGGCTGGGCAAGGGGCTGGACCGCCTCACGGCAGACCAGCGGGTCGTGGTCGAACTCGTTTACGGCGTCGGCCACAGCCTGGACGACGTCGCCGTCATCATGCAGTGCCCGGTCGGCACCGTGAAAGCACGCCTGTTCCACGCCCGCGTGAAACTGCGTAACGTGCTTCCGGGCCTTGCCGGTGTCACATCCGCTACAAAGGAGAATGCGCCATGAGGATGCCGACGGATACCGGCCGCGATTGCGCCCGCGCCTGGGAAGCCATGCCCTGGGTACTCCAGGACAGCGCGGCTCAGGAACAGACCGAGTGGCTGATGAGCCATCTGTCCGAATGCGATGGCTGCCGCGCCGAATTCGAACAGCAGAAGCGCCTGCGCCTGGCGATGTCGCTGCCGGCGGATGTGTCCATCGATCCCGAACTCGGCCTGCGCCGACTGCTCGCCCGCATCGATGCGCCGGTGATGGAGACCGCGCCCTCACGCGGCGCCGGCGGGAGCTGGCTGACCCGTGCACTGGTGGCGGCGGTCCTCATCCAGGCGGTCGGGCTGGGTACGCTGGGCGCCCGGTTCTGGGCCGAAGGCACGCCGCAGCCGGCCTACCGCACCTTGAGCCAGGAGGCTGCGCACGTGCCGGCGGGTGCCATACACGTCGTTCCCGATACCGGCATGAAGCTCGCCGACTGGAACACGTTGCTCCGTTCGATGCAGTTGCAGGTGATCGGTGGCCCGAATGACGTGGGCGCGTACACGGTCATGCCTGCGGGCGGTGCCGCGGCATCGACCCAGGTGGTGCAGCGCCTGCGCACGGCGCATGGTGTGCGCCTCGCCGAGCCGGTGAACGCCAGTCCATGAAGATCGGGGTCGCCGCGCTGTTGGGGCTGCTCGTAACGCTGTCGGCGTGCGCGCCGGCACGGCCCCTTCCGTCGATCGATTCGAGCGTGAACGCGACGCCGGCTAGCGCGGTCGATCGCATGGACAGCCGTCGTGACATCGTGCTCGCGGTAGCCAATCCGCTCGCGCCCGCCTCGACCCACGCCGGCTCCAGCCTGCTCGGCTACGCCCCTTCCGCGCACTACGGTGCAGGCCAACGGGCCGTCTCCGAACTCACGGACCTGAAAAAACGCTACGGCCTGCAGGAAGTGAGCGGCTGGCCGATCAAGGCCCTCGACCTTTACTGCGTCGTGCTCCATCCGGAGCCGGGTGTCGATCGCGATGCGCTGATCGCCGCCCTGCAGAAGGACGAGCGCGTGCAGCTTGCGCAGCCGCTGCAGGATTACTCGGTGTACTCCACCGACACCGGCGACGCGCACAAGTACAACGATCCCTACGCCGACCTGCAGCGCGGTTTCGTGGAGACCGACGCTGCCCTGGCGCACAACGCGAGCCAGGGCGAAGGGGTTCGTGTCGCCATCGTCGATACCGGCGTGGACATGACCCACCCGGACCTGCGCGGCCACATCGGCGATACCCGCAACGTCGTGGACGATGACACCTCCGCCTTCGACCACGACAGCCACGGGACCGAAGTCGCCGGCATCATCGCCGCCATCGGCGACAACCACCAGGGCATGGTCGGCATCGCGCCCAAGGCCAGGCTAAGCGTCTACAAGGCCTGCTGGTATCCCCCCGAATCGCAAGGTGGCGCGCGCTGCAACTCGTTCACCCTGGCCAAGGCACTGGCTGCGGTGAACGATACCGACGCGCGCATCGTCAACCTTAGCCTGGGTGGTCCCGCCGACCCGCTACTGACCCGGCTTCTCGCCAAGATCCTCAGCGAAGGCCGCATCGTCATTACGGCCATGCCACCGGATGGCAAGCTGAGCGGCTTCCCCGACGGGGCGCCCGGCGTCATTGTTGTGCGCACCAGTGCCACGACGCCTGCACCACCCGGCGTCGTCAGCGCCCCCGGCAACGACATCCTGACCACCCAACCCGGTGGCGGCTACGACTTCAGCTCCGGCTCCTCCATGGCCACCGCCCACGTCAGTGGCATCGTCGCCCTGATGCTCGCCCTGGCGCCGGGGCTCGACCCCGCCTCGATCCACGCCATTCTGCTGAGCAGCAGTGCGACCAAGCACGGGATGCTGGAAGTGAATGCCGCGGGCGCTGTCGCTGCCCTGAAGAAGAGCGGCAAAGCCCCTCGCTGAGCCTGCGTCAGAGCCCCCGACACCCTGCTGTCGCGGATCGCGTAAAATCGCCCCATGCGTATCGGTCCCTACTCCATCGCGCCCGGCGTGGTGCTCGCGCCCATGGCTGGCGTCACCGACAAGCCCTTCCGCCTCCTCTGCAAGCGCATGGGGGCCGGGCTGGCCGTGTCCGAGATGACGACCGCCGATCCGCGCCTGTGGAATACGACCAAGTCGCTGCGCCGCATGGACCACGACGGTGAGCCGGAACCCGTAAGTGTCCAGATCGCCGGGTACGACCCCGGCATGCTCGCCGAGGCCGCGAAGTACAACGCGGACAACGGCGCGCAGATCGTCGACATCAACATGGGCTGCCCGGCGAAGAAGGTCTGCAATGTCTGGTCGGGCTCCGCCCTGCTCCAGGACGAACCCCTGGTGGCGCGCATTCTCGCCGCGGTCGTCAAGGCCGTCGACATTCCGGTCACCCTGAAAATCCGCACCGGCTGGGATCGTGACAACCGCAACGCCCTGACCATCGCCCGCATCGCCGAAGAGGCCGGCATCGCTGCGCTCGCCGTGCACGGACGCACGCGCGCCGACAAATACGAAGGTGACGCCGAGTACGCGACCATCGCCGCGGTGAAAGCCAGCGTGCGCATCCCGGTCATGGCCAACGGCGATGTCGTCACACCCGAGAAGGCGCGTGAGGTACTCGCGGCGACGGGTGCCGATGCCATCATGGTCGGCCGCGGTGCGCAGGGGCGTCCGTGGATCTTTCGCGAGATCGCCCATTTCCTCGAGACCGGCAAGCACCTCGCCGAGCCGACACCGACCGAAGTGCGCGACATCCTGTGCGGCCACCTCGAACATCTCTACGCGTTCTATGGCGAGAAGATGGGCGTTCGCATCGCACGCAAGCACCTGGGCTGGTACGCGAAGGACCGCCCGGAAAACGCGGCCTTCCGCGACGTCGTCAATCGTGCCGAAGACGCCGCCACGCAGACGCGCCTCACCCGCGACTACTTCGATGCCCTCGCCGCCGGGACCTCGCTGGCTGCCTGAGCAGTGCATCGACCCTGCTCGGTAGGATCCGATTCATCGGCGATGAGTGCTTGCCATGACCTGCCCCGCTGCCGCGGGATCGCCGATGAATCGGCTCCTACAGACTGAAGGCGGTGCAGGCCGAAAGGGTTTGATCAGGCAGCGTCGAGGACCGCCTTCAACTTTTCCCGGTCCAGTTCCTTCTCCCAGGCACACACGACGATCGCCGCGACGCCGTTGCCGACAAGATTCGTCATCGCCAGGCCGGTACCCAGGAACCGATGGATGCCGAGGATGAGCACCATCCCCGCGACGGGTACCACGGGCACCACGCTCAGCGTCGAGGCGAGCATGACCAGCGCCGCGCCGGCGACGCCGCTCGCGCCCTTCGACGTGAGCATGCCGACGATGGCCACGGTGATCTGCTGCTCGAGCGTCAGATCGATGTTCAGCGCCTGCGCGATGAACAGGATCGCCATGGTGAGATAGATGTTGGTGCCATCGAGGTTGAACGAATAGCCGGTCGGCACAACCAGGCCAACCGTTTCCTTCGGGCAACCCAGTTCCTCCATCTTGCGCATCAGCGGCGCCAGCACGACTTCCGACGAGCTCGTGCCCAGCACGATCAGCAGCTCGTCGCGTATATATGCGCAGAAACGCAGGATGCTGAAGCCCGCGAAGCGCGCGACGATGCCGAGCACCACGACCACGAAGAGCACGCAGACCAGGTAGAAACTGCCGATCAGTTCCATCAGCGGCACCAGCGACACCACGCCGTACTTGCCGATGGTGAACGCCATGGCGCCGAAGGCGCCGATGGACGACACGGCGGTGATGTAGTGCACGATCTTGAAGAACACCTGCGCACCGGCTTCGATCACATCGTACACAGGCTTGCCTCGATCCCCCGTCGCGGCCAGTGCGCAGCCGAACAGGACCGAAATGAGCAGGATCGAAAGCACGTCGCCCTTGGCGAATGCGCTGATGAAGGTGTTCGGGATGATCGCAAGAAGGAACTCGATCGACTCGATGTTGTGTCCCTGGGCGACGAGATTGCCGATCTCCCCGGACTTCAACGTGGTGGGATCCACGTTAAAGCCCGTGCCCGGATGGAAGATGTGCCCGGCGACGAGGCCGAAGAACAGCGCCACCGTCGAGATCATCTCGAAGTAGAGCAGCGCCTTGCCACCCACGCGACCGACCTTGCGCATGTCCCGCATGCCGGCGATGCCGGTCACCACGGTGCAGAAGATGATCGGCCCGATGACCATCTTGATCAGCGCGATGAACGCGTCGCCCAACGGTTTCATCTTCACCGCGTAAGCGGGCGACAGGTAGCCGAGGATCACGCCGATCACCACCGCGACCAGCACCTGGATGTAGAGCTGCCGGTAGAAGGGCTTGCGCGGCTTCGGCGGCGGAAGGCTGTTGGCGGTGGTGACTGGGGACATGGGAATGCTCAGTTGAAGTCGTACAGGCGCGCGGGGTTATCGACAAGGAGGCGCTTGCGCAGCGTCTCGTCCGGGCAGAAGCGGAACATCAGGTCGACCAGACCGCCATCGTTGGGCATATCTTTGGAGATGTTCGGGTGCGGAAAGTCCGTTCCCCACAGCACGCGATCCGGCGCCGTTTCGATCAGGGTGCGGGCAAAGGGGATGGCATCGTCGAACGGACGCTTGCCGACGGAGACGCGCTCCGCACCGCACACCTTGACCCAGGCCAGCGGATTATCGCGCATCAACGCCACGAGCAGGCGGAACGGTTCCTGTTCAACGCCTTGCGCGGCCTGCACGCGGCCCATGTGGTCGATGACGAACGGCACGCGGATCTTCCGCAGCACGTCCTGGAGTTCGACGATGTCGTTGGCATCCAGGTGCAGCACCACGTGCCAGCCCATCTCGGCCACGCGATCGAGGACACGCCAGAACACGCGCATGTCCGGGCGCCCGCCCAGGTGTTGCACGAAGTTGAAGCGGACCGCGCGCACGCCGCCGGCGTTCAGTTCGGCCAGACCCGTCTCGTCGATGCCATCGTCGACAATGGCCACACCACGGTAGCGGCCCTGGCCGCGCGCGATGGCATCGAGCATGGCCGTATTGTCGGTGCCGTGACAGCTCGCCTGGACAATCACGCCGCGGTCGAAGCCGAGGAAATCATGCAGTGCCACGAGATGCTCGTAAGGTGCATCAGGGGGCGTGTAACTACGATCGGGCGCATAAGGGAAGCGATCGGCCGGGCCGAACACATGGCAGTGGGCGTCACAGGATTGCCGTGGCATGGCCTGTTCGGGCTTCGTCGGATTCGGATCGGGGGGAAGACAGGATTTCATCGTTCACTCGTTGGGGAGGTCGTCGACATAACGCAGCCCGGCCTCGGCCAGGCGCTCCCGCATGTCGTAGATATCGAGACCGAGTTCACCGGCGGCGAGACGCGCACGCTTGGCTTCCTCGTTGAGCACGCGCTTGCGCGACGCGGAGATGACCGTATCGACGGTGGCAAAGGGAACGACGACGATGCCATCGTCGTCCGCGACGATCGCGTCGCCGGGCCTGATGTACTGGCCGCCGACGACGACGGGCACGTTGACCGAACCCAGCGTCGCCTTGACCGTGCCGCGCGCATGCACGGCACGCGACCACACGGGAAAGCCCATGCGACGGAGCTCGGAGGTATCACGCACGCCCGCGTCGATGACCAGGCCGGCCACGCCGCGGGCCATCAGCGAGGTCGCGAGCAGGTCGCCGAACATGCCGTCTTCGTTCTCCGTGGTACAGGCGACGACCAGTACGTCGCCCGCCCGGCATTGCTCCACGGCGACGTGAAGCATCCAGTTGTCACCCGGTTGCGCGAGGACGGTGACCGCACTGCCCGCGATAGCCACATCCTGCTGGATCGCACGGATCGGCGGTTGCAACAGGCCGGTTCGACCCTGTGCCTCGTGGACGGTGGCCACGCCCATCGCCGCGAGCGTGGCGGCCTGGTCGTCGCTGATCTCCGGGCGGTTACGCACGACGACGCCGATCATGCCAGCGCCCCCTGGGTCACGTGCGGGAACACCCGCTGAAACGCTTCCGCATAGGTGATCTTGAAGTCCGAGTTGCGCGAAGCCTGCGCGCCGCGCTGGAGGCCAACGCGGGTGTAGTACTCCCACAGGTGTTCCTGCGCGCGCATGGTCTCGAAGGCGGCACGCTTCTTCTCCCACACCGGCGTGATGTCGAGAAACAACTCCGGCTTCCACTCGCACTGCTCGGGCTGGTGCGGTTCGAAGAGGAACACGGGCGGTGCGCCGATCACCGGCACCTGCGGCTCATGGCCGTGCGCCTGCGCGACCACGCGCGCCTCCTGGGCGATATGCGTAGCCAGCGGATGATCGAAGTTATACGGATCTTTCAGCGAGTGGCTCAACACGAAGGAGGGGCGAAGTTCGCGGTACACCCCGGCCAGATGAAAGACCACATCGAGATCGGCACGCATCGGATAGTCGCCGATGTCGAGGAACTCGACACTGGCGCCGAGGATGCCGGCGGCTTCTTCGGCCTCGGCGCGACGGTCGGTCTTGACGCGGTCCATGGTCATGCCGGCCTGGCGCCACAGCTTGGCGGACTCGCCGCGCTCGCCGTAGGAGAGACAGACGATGTGCACGCGCCAGCCTTGCGCCACATGCAGCGCGATGGCGCCACCGGCACGCCAGACGAAGTCGGCGGAATGGGCGCTCACGACGAGCGCGGTCTTCGTATCGGACATGGGTTACTGCTCCAGGGAGGGAATCAGGCGGCGGGACCGCGCCAGATCGAGGGGGAGATGGGTACGCTGCCGCGCATGAGTAGCCGGGCCGTTCGCAGCAAGGCCGCGCGGATGACGCGCGTGCCCTCGAGCCCGACCTCGACGCTGAACTCGCCGCTCGGGTGCTCGATCGACAACGTGCGAAGGTCGCCTTCACCGGCGACCGCCAGGTCATAGGCGACGGTGCCCGGCAAGACCACGGCCGTGGCGACGGTGACCGCGCCCAGCACGCCGATCGAGCTATGGCAGTCGTGTGGAATGAAGGTGCGCGTGCCGATGGCACCGCCAGCACGCGGTGCGGACACCAGGGTGATCTTCGGAATCGGCTTCTTGCTCACATCGCCGAGATTCATCATCGGCCCGGCTTTCAGCCGCAGCGTTTCGATGCGCGCCTTCAGCGCCGTGTCGGCATCGAGCGCTTCCGGGCGCTCATCGCCGCACACGCCGAGATCGCTTGCCGCGATGATCATCACCGGCATGCCGTTGTCGATCAGGGTGACGGCAATACCGTCGATGGCGTCGCGCAGGTTGCCGGTCGGCAACAGGCTCCCCGCGACCGAGCCTTCGGTGTCGAGGAAGCCGCAGCTCACCGGTGACGCCGGTCGCGGCACGCCGTCGATACGGGCGTCGCCGTCGTAGAGGGGACTTCCGAACGGCGTCTCGATGGTGATCTCGGCGATCACCCCCGTGTTCACCGTGCGTACGCGGCGCGTCGTGCTGCCGTGGTCGCCCGCAAGCAGCCCCGCCTCGATGGCCGCCGGCAACGCCGCAGCGAGCATGTTGCCGCAGTTCGGTGTGGTGTCGACGCTGGCGTCGGCGATACCTACCTGGGCGAAAAGGAAGTCCAGATCCGCCGACCCATCCTCGGTAAGGGAGAGGATCCCTGCCTTGCTGGTAAGGGTCCGCGCGCCGCCGAGCCCATCGATCTGGCGTTCGTCGGGGGAGCCCATGACCGCAAGGATCACGGCATCGCGCGTGGCCTTGTCGCCGGGGAGGTCGCTGGCGAGGAAGAACGGCCCTTTCGACGTGCCGCCACGCATGTACCAGCAGGGAATCTCATGAGCCATCGCTATCACCACGGTCTTGAACCGGGACGATGGTCGTCCTGGTGGCCAGGGCGAACAACGCGATGCGGCGCCTATCTGCTATGCACAATCTTCATGACAGAGTGTGCGGATTGCATTTGATGCAATGCAGCAGGCTTATTCCAGCGGATCGAGCCGCCCTTCGGCGATCAGTTCGTCGACAAGGACCAGCGTGCGCTCGGTGATGGTGCTCATCGGCCGTTGCGTGGGAGTGGCGACGACCAGCCGCGTGACGATGCTCGGCATCACGATCGGCACGGCGCGCAGATGATGTTCGCCACGTCGTGCCAGCAACGCGTTGCGTGAGAGCACACCGTATCCCACACCGCGTTCCACGAGGTCGAGGAGGGAGCGAACGGCGTCGATCTCGAGCCGGATATCCAGCGAGACACCGTAGCGCGCGGCGTCGGCTTCGATGAGCTGGCGTACCGAATGCAGGGGTGAGGGAATGATCAGCGGATACTGACCGAGCGTGGCCAGCGGTATCTCGTCGGGTAACGTGCGTCCGTCGCGCGTGCTGCCGATCAGGTAGAGCTCCTCGGAATGCACATGGCGAAAACGCATGTTCGCGTTTACCGCGGGGTTGTACAGCAGCGCACAATCCAGTCGGCCCAGTTGCAGCCATTCCAGCAGGCTTGCGCTCAAAGCCTCGACCACGCTGATCTGCGCGGCTGGATAGCGCTCGCGGAAACGCATGACCAGTTCGACCGTCAGCAGTGAGCCCACGCTCGGCGGCACACCGATGGCGAGCTTGCCGGCCTGCACGCCGCGGGCCTGACCCAACTGCAGGCGCGCCACTTCCACCTGCCGAAGGATGCCTCGACCGTGCTCGACCAGTTCGCGGCCGGCTTCCGTGGCGACGACGCCGCGGCCGTTGCGTTCCAGCAGGTGGGTGCCCAGCTCCGTTTCCAGTTGTCGCACCTGACGACTGAGCAGCGACTGCGAAACATCCAGCGTCGCGGCGGCCCGCGTGAGGCTGCCGAACTCGACGATGCGGATAAAGCTCTGCAGGTGTTTCAGGTCCAAGGTTGCGTCGCGCACCGGTTATCCAGGGTGATCCGATTATGGCGCGAATACGGCGCGGTCAGCGTCACTGGCTGCCCGGGCCGCCCATGTTCACCATGACACGCAAGCCGATCACGATCGCATTGGCCGGCACCCGCTTGACGCCCACCGTATTTCCGAGGATATCCGGGCTCACGATGTACTGCAGGTTCGGCACCAGGCTGACCACGGGAAGGAGCTTGTAGCTGTAGTTGAGTTCGGTCATCCATTCGTTGCGCGCGAAGTGGTCGTTCGTGCCGCTGTCCTTGTGGATCAGATCGTCCTCGTAACCGACAGCCTTGCGGCTGAAGCGGAACAAGGTGCCCTGGAAACCGAGCGAATCATTCGGGCGCGCGGCAGACAGACCGGTCCACAGAAGACCGAAGGTCGATTGCAAGGTGTAGTTCTCGGCATTGTCCAGCGGGCCGGTGACCGAGCCGAATACGGCGAGGTTACGGGTATTGCTGTTTGCATCCGGCTTCCAGACGACCTTGTCCGCCAGCACGTAGACACCGTAGCGACCCCCGTCGTAGTTCCGTGCGGTGCCACCGACGAGGCCGCGATGCAGACCCTTCGTGTTGAGTTCGGGATCGGTGAAATCGGCCGAGTTGTACCAGCCACCGATCTTCAGGTGCTTCGGATAGGGATCGTTGGCGAAGCTCGTTTCATAACCGGCTTCCAGCGGAATCATCACGCCAGTGGCGTTGTTGAAGCCCCAGTTGAGACCGTTGTTGTTGCGCCGGTCGGGATTGACCTCGAACGCGCCAATCGACAGATATCGGGCGTCCGGCTGGTACTTCACCCGCGCGCCCCAGTTCACGTAAGGAAAGCCGCTGAAACCACCGCTGGTGTTGGTGAGCTGATAGGGGCAATCCGGCGCGCTGACGAAACGGCAGCCGTAGGTGGACCGCGCGAACTGCCAGGTCGCGTTGAGCCGGCCGGCAAGCACATTGATATGGCTGTCGGAGAACTGCTGCTCCCAACTCAACTGGGCAAGCTGCCACTGACGCTTCGGATACCAGTAGCCCTGGATCTTCTGCAGCGTGCCGATATCGTCGGCCGCCAGGCTATGACCGTAGTAACGGGCGAAGGTGATGTGCATCTTGCCGCCGTCGATACCGGCGAGCTTGCCCATGTCGAGGTCGGCCCCGCCGACAGCGCCGCCACCGTTGGTCGCACCGAGACGCTCGCCGCCGCGCACGCTGGCCGCCCAGTCGTTGGCCCAGACGAAGCGCAACGAGACGCCGTCGTCACGCAGACGGTCCACCGGGCCACCGCTGTCCTTCGGACTATCCGGTGTCGTCTGGCCGGGTTCCTGCGCGTCGGGAGTCGTCTGTGCCACGGCAACCGACGTGACGAAGGCGAACAATGCAGCGATGGCAAAGCGGTGGATCATCAGTGGAGCCCCTGGAAGCCGCCGGAGGATGGCGGAGCGGGGGCGATGCTGTCGGCCCGAAGGCCGTAGAACAATGCGATCGGGAAACTATCAGGTATGCATGAAACGCATGACTTGCATCACGTCATGAATATTGTGCATCGCAGCATCGGGCAAGGGACTTGAACGGGCGCCCTGCCCCGGTCACGCGATACGCGATTGCGGCGGTGGCACATGTGCCGCGGCGCGCAGGGATTCAGGCAATCCGCTTGGGCCGTGCTTGGCCAGGTAGTGCCCAAGCGTCCCCGCGAAGGCCTCCTCGCACGTCCAGCGACCGTGGCCGCCGGAGGCAGCGTGGTCATGGACAAAGCCGAGCAGTTCCGCGCACTCGTGCCGGTACCCAAGCTCCAGGAAGCGAGCCGCGGCACGCGACATATCCCCCAGTGGCGCGGCCGAGAAGCCCGTCGCTCCCGGGTCCTCGACCTGCAGCCCGGCCGCCGAGCAAGCCAGCTTCAGCATGAGCGCCTCGCGCAGGACGGTGTCGAAATCCTCACCGCTGTGGCGACAGCGATCGCTCCACCAGGTCCAGTAATGGATGGTGTCTCCCAACGCATGCAGGGCCGACGCAACCAGCGGGATGCCACCCTGCGTAGCGTTCTCGCTGACGACGAGGGCAACGCTCTTGCCGGCCGTCAGGCGCACGGATAGCGTGGCCCTGCCGTCCGCCAGGGAAAGCGGGAGCGAGCAAGCGAGATGCCAGCCACCCTCGGTCGGGGCGGCGCAAGCCAGCTCGCCGTCCACTTCCCCTTCCGTGCACGTCACGATCCTCACGAAACGGCCCGCCGGAATCGACTCGGCCTGGCCGGGCCGGCCTTCGGCCAGCGCCATGAAGTCGACCACCCGCAGTTCACCCGTGGCCGTGCGGGCCGTCGATTCCAGAACATTGGTTCCCGGGACGTAGGCGTTGGTCCACACGGGGTCTCCGCTCAGCGTCATAGCGAGCAGCGGCCGCTCTGCGTCGGGCGGGCACAGGAGGCCAGCGCCCCGGTCCAGCGCCAGCTGCACCACCGACGCATCGGCCCTGACCCGGCCAAAGCCACGCAGATCGCCAATGGGCAGGCCGTAGGCCGACGGCCGTTCCTGGGTAACGGCAGCACGTATTTGTAGGGACACTTCGTTCTTCCAGGCGCCTTGGGGAGGGCGCCGAGCCGCGCGGAGGTTGCAGAAGCGCCTGCCAAGGCGACGTGAATCCCGGGTAAGAGCCGCGACGACGGCTAGAGCGATTAATTACGCGGGCCCGTTTACGATTAGCCCCAGGCGTAGCGAACGAGGCGTGGCCATGAGCGAGAAAGACCTCCCGGACGTTCCGGGCATCAGCGACTACGAAGGCGCTGCCGGCGGATGGGGCGCCCTCGGTGCGGTGGCGCGCGCCGTAAGCGGCCAACTCGCCCTGGGGCGCGAGTCCATCGCACTACACCGGATGAACCAGCCCACCGGTTTCGATTGCCCGGGCTGCGCGTGGCCGGACCCGAAGGAAACGTCCTCCTTCGAGTTTTGCGAGAACGGTGCCAAAGCGGTCACCTGGGAGGCCACGGCCAAGCGGGTGAAACCGGAGTTCTTCGCCAGGAACAAGGTCGCCGACCTGTGGAACCTCAGCGACTACACCCTCGAAGGCCTGGGGCGGATCACGCACCCGATGGCCTATGACTGTGCAAGCGACACCTACCAGGCGATCGAATGGGACGAGGCCTTCCGTCGCATCGGGGAGGGGCTGCGCGCCCTGCCCGATCCGAACATGGCGGAGTTCTATACATCCGGTCGTGCCTCCAACGAGGCGGCCTTTCTCTACCAGCTGTTCGTCCGCGAATACGGCACGAACAACTTTCCCGACTGCTCGAACATGTGTCACGAAGCCACCAGCGTGGGCCTGCCGAAATCGATCGGCTCGGGCAAAGGCACGGTGCTACTCGAGGACTTCGACCATTGCGATGCGATCTTCTGCATCGGCCACAATCCCGGCACCAATCATCCCCGCATGCTTTCGACGTTGCGCGAAGCCTCGTTGCGCGGCGTGCCCATCGTGGTCCTCAATCCCTTGCCCGAGCGCGGACTGGAGCGCTTCACTTCGCCGCAGCACCCGGTGGAGATGCTGACCAACAGTTCGGTGCGCATCGCGTCGACGTATTACAAACTGAAGATCGGCGGCGACGTGGCCGTGCTCAAGGGCATGATGAAGTTCCTGCTCGCCGCCGACCGGGAAGCGATTGCGGCGGGGCTGCCCGGCGTGATCGATCGCGAGTTCATCGAAGCGAACACCACCGGCTACGAGGCCCTCGTCGACGATGTCGACGCCACCGGCTGGGACGCCATCGAGGCGAAGTCAGGCCTGAGCCGGGTCGATATCGAAGCTGCTGCCGATATCTACGCCAAGGCCAGCCGCGTGATCGTCTGTTACGGCATGGGTATCACCCAGCACGCCCATGGCACCGAGAACGTGCAGCAGATCGCCAACCTGCTCCTTCTGCGCGGCAACATCGGTCGCCCGGGCGCCGGCATCTGCCCGCTGCGTGGACACAGCAACGTACAGGGCGACCGCACGGTCGGCATTACCGAGAAACCCGACGACGGGCTCAACCGCGGCATCCGTACCACCTACGGCTTCGAGCCACCGGTGGAACACGGCCACGATGCGGTCGCCGCGGTGATCGCCATCCGCGATGGCCGGTCGAAAGCGCTGGTCGCCCTCGGCGGCAACCTCGCCGTGGCCATGCCGGATACCGAAGAGACGTTCGAGGCGATGCGCGGGCTCGATCTGGCGGTGCACATCGCGACCAAACTCAACCGTTCGCACCTCATCCTGGCCAGGCAATCCTTCATCCTGCCCTGCCTCGGCCGCACCGAGCTGGACGTGCAGGCGACGGGTGCGCAGTCGGTCACCGTCGAGGACTCGATGTCGATGGTGCATGCCTCGGCCGGTAGCCTGAAGCCAGCCTCCGAACACCTGCGATCGGAGCCATGGATCGTACGCGGCATCGCGAAAGCGACCCTTCCGCATACGCGGGTCGACTGGGATCGCCTGGTCGGCGATTACGACCTGATCCGCGAAGATATCGAAAAGGTTTTCCCGATCTTCTTCGACTTCAACGAACGTCTTCGCCAGCCAGGTGGCTTTCGCCTGCGCGTGGCGGCCAGCGAACGCGACTGGGCCACGCCGGACAAGCGCGCGCAGTTCCTTCTCGCGCGCGGTCTCGACGAAGACCCGGTGCCGGACGAAGGCGACCTGATGCTGACGACGATCCGCTCGCACGACCAGTACAACACCACGATTTACGGGCTGAACGATCGCTATCGCGGTGTAACGGGCAGGCGCGACGTGATCTTCATGCATGCCAAGGATCTCGCCGCCCGTGGCCTCAAGCACGGCGACCGGATCGACGTGGTCGCGACAGGTGTCAATGCCGCCGACGGCAAGCGTCGCGCCGTGGACGGCTTTGTTGCCGTCGAGTACGACATCGCAGAAGGCTCCGTGGCGATGTATTACCCCGAAGGCAATGCGCTCATCGCCCTGGAAAGCCACGACCGCCGTTCCGGCACGCCAGCCTATAAGTCCGTCCCGGTCCGGATCACCGTTTCCGCTGTACAGGGCAAGAAGAAGCCGAAGGGACGGGTCGCGCATGCCGTCTGATCGACAGACGCCCCGCGGCTCGACCACGCGACCGGTCCTGCGTGTCGAACGTGGTGTCGCAACGCCGGACGACGACCGGCTGGCCGAGGAGGTACCTGTCGCGATGCACTTCGACGGCGAGCCGTTCGCGGTGATGATGGCGACGCCAATGGACCTGGAAGACTTCGCCCGCGGTTTTGCACTGACCGAAGGTCGCGTCGACTCGATCGCGGAGATCGAGCGCATCGATGTGCAGGAGGTCCTCGAAGGGATCACCGTCAACATCCGTACCGCGAAAACCTGCAGGAACCGCTTCAGCGGCGATGGGCGCTCGCCGGAATCGTCACCGGAGCGCTCCGCAGGGGTCGCCGATGACATCGGCTCCTACAAAGAGCAGCGCCTGCCACGCGAGTTGCCAGGACGCAGTGGCTGTGGCATCTGCGGAAGCCGGGAGCTGGAAGACGTGGTGCGCCACCCTGAGCCCGTCGGTGCCGGACCGACGATAGGCGTCGATGCGATCGAGCGGGCACTGGAGTCGCTGCGCGCATCGCAGCCGATCAATGCCTTTACCGGCTCGGTCCATGCCGCGGCCTGGGCTTTTCCCGACGGCGCCATCGTCTGTGTGCGCGAGGATGTGGGTCGCCACAATGCATTGGATAAGCTGATCGGTGCGATGCATACGGCGCACATCGACGCCAGCGACGGTTTCGTCGTGATCACCAGTCGCGCAAGCTACGAAATGGTGACCAAGGCGGCGGTGGCCGGCATCACCATCGTCGTCGCCATTTCCGCACCGACCGCGCTGGCGGTGCATCTTGCCAGCGATTGTGGCGTCACCCTGATCGGGTTTGCCCGGCCCGGGCGATTCAATGTTTATAGCCGGCCGCAGCGCATCATCTGAAGAGCGCTTCGACAGGGCCTTTCAGCTCCGGCGACGGCGCAGGCTGTCTTTGACGTCGACATCGAAACGAACCGTGGTGGCGACCGTGTCGTAACCGGGAATGTCGAACACGAGGCCCTCCTTGCTCGGCAGGCGCGACTGCAAGGCTGCCAGTTCGGTTACCGGGACCTTCAGTCGCCACTCATGGGCATTGCCCTCGAGCGTGCACGAGGCTGCCTCCGTGGCGTCGACCGAATAACGCATGACAAAGGCCTTGCCGAAGGCCGTCGAGCCGAGCAAGGCGATGTTGCCGAGCAGCTCCCCGAGCTCATCCTCGTCGATCCGTACGCGAACCGTGTCGTTCTCCAGCTGTACCCTCATGCGTTCGCCTCGCGCCATTCGTCAGGGGTGTTGCAGTTAGCCAGAAGGATCGGGTCCAGCCCGCCCAGAGGCAGTGTGGTCGTGCCGATGCGCGTCTGCAAGGCAGTCACCGAACAGTCGCGACCGGTCAGCGTCATCATGCCAATGAGCGCGTCGCGTGTCGTGGCGTCGAGCGTCAGTCGCATCGGCAGCGGATGCCCCGCCCATCGCGTCGCTCGCTGGCGACGCTCGGTCAGCAAGGGCAAGAGCACGGCGCTCCCCATCCGTGGCATGTCCACCGGGACCACCAGCAACTCGGCATCGGGAAGCACCTCCGCGGCACTGGCCATGCCGCCGACCGGTCCGGCCGCCGGCCAACGGTCGGGGATGCCCCCAGGGCGCGAGCCGCTCACCGCCACCAGGCCGGCACCCATGCAGCGCAGGGTGTGAGCCGTTCGGTCGAGCATCGTCACGCCGTCGATCACCATCAGCGCCTTGTCCTCACCCATGCGAGACGACAGTCCGCCAGCGAGAATCAGGCCGATGATCATGGCGCGTCGACGGGATCGAGTGGCCACGCATCAACCGACGCCGTGTACGCATCACTCGCGGACAGCCACGTGTTCGCACGCGTATACGGCTGGATGCGATAGGCCGCCTGCGAGGGCGTCATGCGGGCGACGGCGAGCCCCTCTTCGTCGCGCGAGATCTCACCCAGTCCGAAGTGCTGCATGCCCTCGCGCACGACCGATGGCGCTTCCAGACGCACGCGCAACGGCCGCTCGGGCGGCAGCCCCGCCATCGCCCGCAGCACCGGCGCCACGAAGAAACGGTAGCCCACGGCCACGGCGATGGGATTGCCCGGCAAGGCGATGACGAGTGGCCCGTTTTTGAAGCGCGCCACCAGCAAGGGCTTGCCCGGGCGTATGGCGACTTTGTGAAAAAGTTCATGGGCACCCAGCGACGCGAGCGCGGCTGGCACGAAGTCGAAACGTCCTGCGGACACTGCGCCGGTGGTCACGATCAGGTCGGCATGGCTGGCCAGGGCATCGCGGATTGCGACATGGAAGGCATCGCCATGGTCGGCAACTCGCGTGCGGCCGATCGCCTCGACACCCCAGCGCGCGAGGCTCGACGCCAGAAAGGGTCCGTTGGAGTCGTGGATGCCGGCCAGCGGGAGCGGACCACCCGCATTGAGTTCGCTGCCGGTGTTGACGATGGCCACGCGCGGACGTCGCACGACGTCGAAGCGGTCGATGCCCAGGGCAGCGAGCAACATGATCGCCGCAGGGTCGACGCGCCTTCCGGCAAGCAAGGCGACATCGCCCACCTCGATGTCACTACCGGCATGACGCACGTTCTGTGCGCGACGCTCGTCCGCAAGGAAGCGCACGCGATCGCCCTGGCGCTCAGTGCGCTCCACAGGCACGACGGTATCGAAGCCCACCGGCATGCGCGCCCCGGTGGCAATCTCGCAGGCTTCCGCGTCGGGGTAGTCATAGGTATCGTCACCGGCCGCGTGCATGGCGGCAACGGCATAGGTGGATTCGGCAGGAATCGTTTCGCCGGGCGCGCGCACCGCATAGCCATCCATGGCCGCGTTATCGAAGCCCGGCAAAGAAGCGGGGCTGATGATGTCACGTGCCAGAAAACGTCCCGGTGCGGCGTCGATGCCGACGCGCTCACCATCGAGCGCGTCGGCTTCACCTAGTAACAGGGCCAGTGCATCGGGGTAGGAAATCATGGGTGAAGCGTAACCCGGCGGAGCCTCGCCATCACCCATCACGTCACGCCATCTTGCGCGACGCCTCCTGCACGGCCGCCGGTCGGTAGGCATGAAACGCCACCGTGGCCGAAGCGCGGCCCTGGCTCAACGAGCGCAGCGCCGTGCTGTAGCCCTCCAGCTGGGCGAGCGGCACATCGGCCTCGATCTCCGTGCGCTCCTGCGTGTCGGTCAGATTGACGATCTGGCCACCACGACGCTGCAGGTCGCCCAGCAGGTCGCCCACCGCCGAACCCGGCGAACTCACCGAGACGCGCATCACCGGCTCCAGCAACACCGTGCCGGTCGCCTCCAGGGCCGCCTTCACACCGATCTGCGCGGCACGATGGAACGCCATCTCGTTCGAATCGACCGCGTGGGCCTGGCCGTCCGTGACCACGACATGCGCACCGACCACCGGATAGCCACGCGGGCCTTCGATCAGGGCCGACAACACGCCCTTCTCCACCGCCGGCTGGAACTGCTTGGGAATCACGCCGCCCGTGGTCTTGTCCTCGAAGCGGTTGATCTCCTCACCGGTCGGCGTGACCGAAAGCACGACGCGCGCATACTGGCCACTGCCGCCCGTCTGCTTGGCGACCTTTCCTTCCACGGAGCCTGACGCCGAGGCCGGGGTTTCCTGATAGGCCACACGTGGCGAACCGGTGCGGACCTGCACACCCCACTCGCGACGCAGACGCTCCACCATCACTTCCAGATGCAGTTCACCCATACCCCAGACCAGCGTCTCGCCGGTGTCCGGATCGGTACCCACGCGGAAGGACGGATCCTCCTGCGCAAGGCGCGCAAGCCCGTTGCCGAGCTTGAGCAGGTCGGCCGAACGTTCCGGCGAAAGACGCCACGACAGCACCGCCGGCTGCGCCTGGATGGTTTCCAGACGCAATGGGTGATGCGAGTCCGTCAGCGTTTCACCGGTGGCGACGTCCTTCCAGCCCGCGATCGCAACGATGTCGCCCGCCTCCGCGGCGTCGACCGCTTCGGTGTCTTCGGCGCGCACCACAGCAAGACGGCCGATGCGCTGCACGCGATCCGTGCCGCTGCGCCATACCGCGTCGCCAACGTGCAGGCGGCCCGAGTACACACGAACGAACGCCAGGGGGCCGTGCGCCTGGTTGACCACTTTGAAGACCAGCGCAGCGAATGGCGCGTTCGCATCGGGCGCCACCGTTACGTCACCGTCGTCGGTATGTGCGACCACCGCAGGGCGATCCAGCGGCGACGGCAGGTAGGCGACGAAAGCGTCGAGCAGCGGCTCGATGCCGACGTTGCGGAATGCCGAGCCCGGCAGCACCGGCGAACCGGCGCGCGCCAGCGTGCCGCGACGCAGGGCAGCCGTGAGCGCGGCCGCGTCGATCGGTTGATCGGCGAGCCACAGTTCGGCCAGCACCTCATCGCGATCGGCCACCGCGGCGACGAGATCGGCACGCGCGCCCGCATGGGTCGCACGCTCGGTGTCGTCCCATGAGTGGATGCTCGGCGTGCCGGCATCGTCGAAGCGCCAGATCCGTTCGCCAACGAGGTCGACCAGACCCGTCATGTGCTCACCTTCGACGATCGGGCGAGCGACAACCCACGGATTCGCGCCGAGTTTGTCGCGCATCTGAGCGACGACGGCGTCGAAGTCCGCGCCGGGGCGGTCCATCTTGTTGATGAAGGCCATCAGCGGCACGCCGTGACGACGCGCCTGGTGCCAGACGGTTTCCGATTGGGGCTGCACGCCAGCGACCCCCGAGAACACGGTGACCGCGCCGTCGAGCACGCGCAGGGAGCGCTCCACCTCGATGGCGAAGTCGATGTGGCCGGGCGTGTCGATCAGGGTCAGGCGATGCGGCTGGCCGCCGTCGGGCGTCCAGTTCGCGCGCACGGCCGCGGCGCCGATCGTGATGCCACGCTCGCGCTCGAGCTCCATGTGGTCGGTGGTGGTGGCGCCGTCGTGCACTTCGCCGGTGCGATGGATCGTGCCGGTCTTGAAGAGCAGGCGTTCGGTGAGCGTGGTCTTGCCGGCATCGACGTGCGCAATGATGCCGAGGTTGCGCCAACGGCCGACGGGAATGGTGGATTCGCGGGTGGTGGTACTCATGGCTAACGGTTCCTGATGGGTCGCCAGGGGCTCGATGGTTCGTCGAGCGAGGCACTCCCCGATCCTGTTACCGCCGCCCCTGGCTGAGCGGGACGGTCAGGATCGAGGGTCGCGGCTGTTCTTCATGGCACGCTGCTCCGGTGAGGACGTTCAGATTCGAGGCAAAAAAAAGCACCCTTGCGGGTGCTTGTCGTGTTCTTCGAGGCCGGAGTGCCGTTACGTGAACGACACGCCGCCAGGCATGAGACGCGCGCACCCGCGACGCGCCCATGGGGCGATCGGTGTGACGAACATCAAATCATGCTTGCAGCGGAACATGGCTGGGCTCTCTTGGTGAGGGGGAGATGCTACGCCCCGCCGGTGAGGGCCGGCAAGGTCGTCGCGTCTTCGCTGGGCCCTAGTTAGGGACGCCCGGGCAGGTTTCAAGGGGCGGCAGCCGCCTGGAATACAAAGAGGCCCGCAAAGAATTAAACAAGTTTCATTTCCCGCTCCCGTTTTAGGGATCACACTTCCGGCAGTCCTAACCGGAGCTCCCCATGCGCTACGTGAAACTCGGCCGCACCGGCCTCGATATCTCCCCACTCGTTCTCGGTTGCATGACCTACGGCGTCCCCGACCGCGGGAACCATGCGTGGACGATGGACGAAGAGGCGAGCCGCCCGTTCATCCGCAAGGCACTGGATCTTGGAATCAACTTCTTCGACACCGCGAACGCCTACTCCGATGGCACCTCGGAAGAAATCGTCGGCCGCGCGCTGAAGGATTTCGCGCGACGCGATGAAGTGGTCATTGCCACGAAGACCTTCTTCCATTGGCGGAAGGGACCGAACGGCGGTGGTCTTTCGCGCAAGGCGATCTTCCACTCGGTGGACGACAGCCTCGCTCGCCTGGGTACCGACTATATCGACCTGCTGCAGATTCATCGCGCGGATCACACCACGCCGGTAGAGGAAACGCTGGAGGCACTCCACGACCTGGTCAAGGCGGGCAAGGTGCGTTACCTCGGTGCCTCGTCGATGTACGCCTGGCAGTTCGCGAAAATGATCTACACCTCTCGCCTGCACGGCTGGACCGAGTTCGCCAGCATGCAGGACCACTACAACCTGCTGCAGCGCGAAGAAGAGCGCGAGATGATTCCCTTCTGCGAAGACCAGGGTATCGCCGTCCTCCCGTGGAGCCCGCTTGCGCGCGGCCGCCTTACGCGCGACTGGGACCAGAGCAGCACGCGTCAGGAGAGCGACGTCTTCGGACGCACGCTGTACAACGCCACCGAGGATTCGGACCGCGCCATCGTCGAGGCGGTGAAAAAGGTCGCGGAACAACGGGGCGTGCCGCGTGCACAGGTCGCGCTGTCGTGGGTGGCGCATCGTTCCGGCGTCACGGCACCGATCGTCGGCGCCTCGAAACCGCACCATCTCGACGATGCGGTCGCCGCGATCGACCTGGTGTTGTCCGACGAAGAAACCGCGACGCTGGAGAAGGCGTACGGCCCGCACCCCGTCGCCGGCTTCGAGTAGCCGCCACTCTCTTGCTTGGTAGGAGCCGATTCATCGGCGAAGGCCGCGGCAGCGGCCACCCGTTGGCGGGGCTGTCGCGAGCACCCATTCGCCGATGAATCGGCTCCTACGGCGGAGCATGAGGCACTTGACATGTGTGTGTATGCACGATCAGTATGGATCCATGGCTACCCGTAACGACTTCTGCAACTGCTTCGCCGCCCGCCAGGCGGCGCGGGCGCTGACGCGCTCCTACGAGCGCCACCTGGCACCCAGCGGCTTGACCAGTTCGCAGTTCTCCATCCTGGTGGTGCTTGAAGACCGCCCAGGGATCGGCATGCGCGACCTCGCCGAGGAGATGGTCATGGACCGGACCAGCCTGGTTCGTGCGCTTAAACCCCTTCAGCGCGATGGTTTGATCGCCGTCGCGGCTTCGACGGAAGACGCGCGCCAACACGTCTACGTCCTCACCCCGGCAGGCCTGGCCAAGTCGGCCCAGGCGGGTCAGTTGTGGGCGGAGGCTCAGGCCGAGTTCGTCTCGAAGTTCGGTGGCGAGTCTGCTGCCGAGGCCGCACGCGACGCATTTCATCGCATGGGTCAGATGGGCTGACCCTTTTTTTGCCCACAGCAGTGCATACACACATACTTACACGGGATCACCATTCATGAGCACCAACATTCTCGGCACAGCCCTGGTCACTGGCGCGTCCTCCGGTATCGGCGCGGTCTACGCCGACCGCCTTGCGCGTCGCGGCTACGACCTCATCCTTGTCGCACGTAGCAAGGACAAGCTCGACACGCTTGCGAAGCACATCACCAGTTCGACCGGCCGGAACGTCAGCATCGTGGCCGCGGACCTCACGCGGGACGCCGATCTTCAGCGCGTCGAGCAGGTCATCGGTGGCGCAACGGACCTCACCCTCTTGGTCAATAACGCCGGCGTGGGCGCGACTGCCCCACTGCTGCAGGCGGACATCGGCAAGATGACCGATCTCATCACGCTGAATGTGACCGCTCCGACACGCCTGGCGTACAAGGCCGTGCCGGGCTTCGTTGCACGTGGCAAGGGCGCCGTGATCAACATCGCTTCTATCGTTGCCATCGCGCCGGAGCTGCTCAATGGCGTATACGGCGGAAGCAAGGCATTCGTGCTGGCGCTGAGCCAGTCAATGCATCACGAGCTCGCCGATAAGGGCGTCAAGGTACAGGCCGTCTTGCCGGGCGCGACCGCGACCGATTTCTGGCCGGTTGCCGGGTCCGCCGTGGCGAATCTTCCGCCGGATTGGGTGATGAGCGCCGAGGACATGGTCGATGCGTCGCTGGCTGGTTTCGACGCGGGTGAACTGGTGACGATTCCTTCGGTGGAAACGACGTCGCTTGTCGATGCCCTGGAAGCGGCGCGTCGTGCCTTGTTCCCGGAGCTGTCGAAGTCGGTGCCGGCGTCGCGGTATGGCGTCAGGGCGAAAGTCGCGGCGTAAACGCGAGCACCCATCGCCGATGAATCGGCGAACGCGCGTCTGCGGGCCTACTTCCGCAGACGCCGCGCAATCGCCTGCTCGATAACATCCGCCGCGACACGCGCACCGTTCTCCGCACGAATGACCGCCGCAGCACGCTGCGCTCGCGACGCGACACCCTCGTCGCTCAACAGGGCGCGCAATAGCGTCGTAGCCGCGTCTGCGCGATAGCGCGACGCGGGCAACACATCGCCCACGCCAAGGCGGACAATCCGCGCCGCGTTGTCCGGCTGGTCGAAGCCATGGGGCACGACCAGCTCGGGGCAGCCCGCGCGCAACGCCTCCTGCGTGGTTCCGATCCCGCCGTGATGCACCACCGCCGCCGCGCGTGTGAACAGTGCGCCGTGCGGTGCGTAGTACGCTGCGAACACCTCGCCGGGTAACGTGACGGGCAAGCGCGCACGCATCTCGGGCGATCCTGTCAGGAGTACGGCGCGACGACCCAGCGCGGCCGCCGTCGTCATGCTTTCGCGAAGGAAGGCCTCACCGGCGTGCACCGCGGCCGAGCCAAGGGTGAACACCAACGGAGCGTCCCCGGCATCGAGGAACGCGGCCATATCTGGCGGAAGCACATCCCCCGACGGCACGTAGCGGCAATAGCCCGTCGCCACGGTGTGTGCGGGTGAATCCGGTGGTGGGCGGCCCAGCAAGGGCGAGTACATGGCCAGCACGCCATCGCGCGCGTGCTGACCACGATGAAACGGATCGCCCCACGCGGACACCGTTGCGAGCCCCAGCGATTGCCGGAAGCTTCGCACCGCTTTCGTCCAGGGCGAGGTCACCGTTTCGCCGATGCGACGCACCCAGGCACCACGCCGGGGCGACGATCGCAGGAACCGGTCCAGCCACTCGATGCCCGTGGCGGGTGGATCGAAGGCAGAAAGAAAGACGGCAGGCGACAGCGCCGCCGATAGCCAGGTGATCCGTCGGGTCTCGCCAAGGATCTGTCCGGCGAACGCCAGCGTGGAGGTGACGATGGCATCCGCATCGGCACAAACGGGCGCGAGCGCCGCATAGCTGCTCGCGACGTCCGCGGCGGCGAGGTCGCGAACCACGAAGCGCGGTCCGCGCCAGGGATGAAAGGCCCTCGCCGCGAACGCCGCCTTGTCTTCGGGCTCGGCGATGCCGCTGGCCAGCACGAAATCGAGCCCCGCCTCGCCCACGGCGTCCCGATGAATGCCTTGGGCGCCAATCGTCACGCGATACCCGCGCTGCCGAAGCTCCCGCCCCGCGGCCAGAAACGGGAAAAGGTCGCCCTGCGAGCCGACCGTCGCCATCACGATGTGTCTTGCGGTCATGTGGCGCTCCCTGGGTGTCGGCACATGGTCGCCGCCAGGATGTCGAGGCGATGCATCGCCATCGATTGACTTCAGGCGTCCATACGGCTAATTTTCCGCCCGTCAGCGGTCTTTATCTCTTTATTCGAATAGAGCGATAAAGCTAAGAGGGAAGCCGGTGTCAATCCGGCGCTGCCCCGCAGCGGTATGTGGAGACGAGTCCGTCACAGGCACTGGATCGAACGGGATCCGGGAAGCGACGAACAAGGCGGCACCAGCCCGGTGCCACATCCACGAGCCCGAAGACCTGCCGCCGACCGGACCGTCCGCGCCGTCATGGGCGCGGGCGGTCCGCCCGACCTGGATGGGCGCCCCGCAAGGGGCGGCATCCGGTTCGCCCGCGGGGGCGAAGGTCGACGGCTAGCCTGCATCACGCCCCACGCCTGCCATGCCTCGTCGCGGCAGTGCGCGTGCGTTCGCGACCAGCCGCCCTTCCCTCCTCTTTGCCACGAAGAGGAATCATCCATGCCACACGTAACTTACCCGGGCTTCCCCCGTATCGGCCGACGCCGCGAACTCAAGCGCGCCCTCGAGAGCCACTGGAAGGGAGAGAGCCGCGCCGACGAACTGCTCGCCGTCGCGCGCGAACTGCGCCAGCGCCACTGGAAGCTCGCTCGCGACGCCGGGGCCGACAGTGTCCCGGTAAACGACTTTTCCCTCTACGACCACGTGCTCGACGCCGCCGTGCTGGTCGACGCCATCCCCGCGCGCTACCGCGAACTCGCCTCCCGCGACCCCCTGGCGGGCTATTTCGCGATGGCCCGCGGCCATCAGGACGGCGATGTGGATCTGCATGCCCTGGAGATGACCAAGTGGTTCGACACGAACTACCACTACATCGTCCCGGAGCTCGAGGCGGGACAATCCTTCACGGCACGCCCGGACAAGGTCGTCGCCGAATACCGCGAGGCCATCGCCGCCGGTCACGTCGCGCGCCCTGTCCTGCTCGGGCCCGTCAGCTTCCTGCGCCTGTCCAAGACCGTCGATGGCAGCGATCCGCTGGCTCTTCTCGACGCCCTGTTGCCGGCATGGTTGAGTGTCATCGATGCCGTCGCAGCGGCAGGCGCCGATTGGGTGCAGGTGGATGAGCCGACGCTCGTGCTCGATCTGGACGCGGAGTGGCGCGAGGCTTTCCGGCGCACCTACGCGGCTATCGCCGCACACGGCCGCGTGCGCGTCCTGCTCGCCACCTACTTCGGTGAGCTCGGTGCCAATCTCGAACTTGCCACATCGTTGCCGGTTCCCGGCCTGCACGTCGATCTTGCCCGTGCGCCCGACCAGCTGGACGCCGTACTCGATGCCCTGCCGGCCGACCGGGTCCTTTCCGCCGGCGTCCTCGATGGCCGCAACATCTGGCTGAGCGATCCGGCGACCATCCTTCCCCGCGTGGACCGCCTGCTCGCACGCCTCGGCAGCGATCGCCTGTGGCTGTCGACGTCGTGCTCCCTGCTGCATGTGCCGATCGACGTTTCCGAAGAAAAGCACCTGCCGTCACACCTCGCCGAATGGCTGTCGTTCGCGCGGCAGAAGATCGCCGAGCTGCGTCGCTACGCGGATGCCGTCGCGGGCGACGAAGCCGCGCGGAAAACGCTGAATCGCCAGCACGAGATCGTCGTCGGCCGCCAGAGCTCTGGCGAGGTAGTCCGTGCCGACGTTCGCGCCCGCGTACGCCAGCTCACCCCACAGTTCGGCCAGCGTCGTTCGGCCTTCGCCTTCCGCGCGGCCGTGCAGCGTGAGCGCTTCGACCTTCCCGACCTGCCCACGACGACAATCGGCTCGTTCCCGCAGACCAACGACCTGCGTATCGCCCGCGCCGCCCACCGTTCGGGCAAGCTCGACGACGATGCGTACACCGGCATCCTGCGCGACGAAGTGCGGCGTGTCGTTCGCTTCCAGGAAGAGGCCGGCATCGACGTGCTGGTGCACGGCGAGCCTGAGCGCAACGACATGGTCGAATACTTCGGCGAGCAGCTGGCCGGTTATGCGTTCACGTCGCTCGGCTGGGTGCAGAGCTACGGCTCGCGCTGCGTCAAGCCGCCGATCATCTATGGCGATGTAGCGCGTCCCGCACCGATGACCGTGGCGTGGTCGGCGTATGCACAGTCACTCACCGACCGACCCATGAAGGGCATGCTCACCGGCCCGGTAACGATGCTGCAGTGGTCGTTCGTGCGCGACGACCTCCCCCGATCGGACGTTTGCCGGCAGATCGCCCTGGCCTTGCGCGACGAAGTGCACGACCTCGAGAAGGCCGGTATCGGCATCGTCCAGATCGACGAACCGGCGTTGCGTGAGGGCCTGCCCTTGCGTCGCGCGGATTGGGACGCCTACCTCGCCTGGGCGGTCGATGCGTTCCGCATCACGGCCGGTGGGGTCAGCGACGCGACCCAGGTGCACACCCACATGTGTTACTCGGAGTTCAACGACATCATCGAGGCCGTGGCCGCCATGGATGCCGATGTGATCTCGATCGAGACCAGCCGGTCACGGATGGAGTTGCTCGACGCGTTCACCCGCTTCAAGTATCCCAACGGGATCGGTCCGGGTGTCTACGACATCCATTCACCCCGCGTGCCGACCGAGGTCGAAATGGCCGACCTGCTCGCCCGGGCCCTCCAGGTGCTCCGACCCGACCAGCTCTGGGTGAACCCCGACTGCGGATTGAAGACCCGAGGCTGGCCCGAGGTCTCCGAGGCCCTGAAGGGCATGGTGGCGGTGGCAAAGGCCGCCCGGGAGCGCCTGGCCGCCGTGGCCTGACGGCACCCGCCTGGTAGGAGCCGATTTATCGGCGATCCCGCGCCATCGGGCAACGCCCTGGCGCACCCGGATCGCCGCTGAAGCGGCTCCCACCAGGCACCCCGCAGCCGTTCGGACGCCCCGGGCGCCTGAACATCCATGCAATCGTCACCACCCCGGCGTACCCTTCCCTCTGCAAACCCGGCAAAGGCCGTGTATCATGGCGCGCCCCCATTTATCTCTTTATCCGTAAAGAAGGATATATACCTGCGATGAGCAACTTCCTCTTCACCTCCGAGTCGGTCTCCGAAGGCCATCCGGACAAAATCGCCGACCAGATCTCGGACGCCGTTCTGGACGCCATCCTGGCCCAGGACCCGCGTGCCCGCGTGGCCTGCGAGACGCTGGTGAAGACCGGCGTCGCCATCGTCGCGGGTGAAATCACCACCAGCGCCTGGATCGACCTCGAAGCGCTGACCCGCAAGGTCATCCTCGACATCGGCTACAACTCCTCGGAAGTCGGCTTCGACGGCGAAACCTGCGGCGTGCTGAACCTCATCGGCAAGCAGTCCCCGGACATCAACCAGGGCGTGGACCGCAAGAAGCCGGAAGAACAGGGCGCTGGCGACCAGGGCCTCATGTTCGGCTATGCCACCAACGAGACCAGCGAATACATGCCGGCGGCGATCCACTACGCCCATCGCCTCGTCGAGCAGCAGACCAAGGTCCGCAAGAAGAAGAACTCGCCGCTGCCGTGGCTGCGCCCGGATGCCAAGAGCCAGGTCACCCTGCGCTACGAGAACGGCGAAGCCGTCGCCATCGACGCCGTCGTGCTCTCGACCCAGCACGATCCGGACGTGAAGCAGAAGGACCTCATCGAAGGCGTGCGCGAGCTGATCCTCAAGCCCGTGCTGCCGGCGAAGCTGCTGCACAAGGGCACCAAGTTCCACATCAACCCGACCGGCAAGTTCGTCATCGGTGGCCCGGTGGGCGATTGCGGCCTGACCGGCCGCAAGATCATCGTCGACACCTACGGCGGCTGGGCCCGTCACGGTGGTGGCGCGTTCTCGGGTAAGGATCCGTCCAAGGTCGACCGTTCGGCTGCCTATGCCGCGCGTTACGTCGCCAAGAACATCGTCGCGGCCGGCCTCGCCGACCGTTGCGAAATCCAGGTCAGCTACGCCATCGGCGTCGCCGAGCCGACGTCCATCTCGGTGACCACCTTCGGCACCGGCAAGATTGCCGACGAGAAGATCGAGAAGCTGATCCGCAAGCACTTCGACCTGCGTCCGTTCGGCATCATCAAGATGCTCGACCTGGTGCACCCGATGTACCAGCAGACCGCTTCGAACGGTCACTTCGGCCGCAAGCCCTACGAAATGACTGACAAGAACGGCAACACGTTCACGGCGTTCTCGTGGGAGAAGACCGACAAGGCCGAGATCCTGCGCGATGCCGCGGGTCTTGGCGTGAAGGCTGCTCGCAGCAAGTAAGCGGTTCGCGACAGGTGACACGAAGACGGGCGCCAATTTGGCGCCCGTTTTTTTTGTGCCGTGCGAGCGTCAGGACGGTTGTCGGCGACATCGTGATCCCTCAGGCGGCCGTTCGCGAGGCAGCAAACCAGCTTCTCACGTCGGCAACCACGGCGGCCCGATGGGACTCGTCACTGAAGGCACGCTGCGGAACCACCATGGCGTTTCCGTTGGCTCCTACGATGACCAAGCCTTCAGGCGTGTCCGCCATGCCGCGGATTTCCTTCCAGGGCTTCGACCCGGACTTGCGTCCAATCGTGGTGGACCATCCCTCCGGCGTCAGGTGCAACGTGCGCTCCTGAGGCTTGAACATGATCTGGGGAAATACCGCGAGGCAGATAACGACGACGGGGAGCCAAACCGCAAACCACAGTGCCATCGACACCAGTGTGTTGTTGCTGCAAAGCCAGGCAAGGTCGGCGGCGACAATCACATGGATCACCCAGAACTTCTTTCTCCAGGCGCGCCAGTAGATCCGCCAGATCTCGACGCGAGACGAGCGGTAGCGCAACGTATGCGTGTCGTTGTCCGGCACGATGTCCATGGTCGTCATAGGCCCCTCCCCGGGCAGCATCGTACCCGGCGCTAGCCTGCACGCGCCAGATCGCCCGTGGAAGCCACTTAGCCGCGGATGTGACGTTCGAATCATCACCTGTGGCACAGTGCAGTGAATCCGACTGGAAGCAGACTCATGGCTCGTTTTTTATGCGCCGCGATACTACTTGCTGCACTTAGCCTCCCAGCGATAGCCGATGTCAGGCCGTTTCCAGCGTCCTTCCGCGTCCAGGACATCCCTACCGACGGTGCCACCATCCATGTCCGCGTTGGCGGCAAAGGTCCGGCCGTCGTGCTGCTGCACGGCTTCGGCGATACCGGCGACATGTGGGCGCCGCTTGCCGAGAACCTCGCCCGGGACCACACCGTCGTCGTGCCCGATCTCAGGGGCATGGGCCTGTCGTCACATCCGGACGGTGGCTACGACAAGAAGACCCAGGCGGGGGACATACGCGCGGTCCTCACCCGGCTCGGCATCGACCGGGCCGTCGTCGTCGGCCATGACATCGGCACCATGGTGGCCTATGCCTACGCAGCTCGTTATCCGGACAAAACCGAGCGCCTGGTCGTGATGGATGCGCCCGTTCCCGGCATCCCTCCCTGGGACCAGATCGTGCGCTCGCCATTGCTTTGGCACTTCGATTTCGGCGGTCCCGACATGGAGCGCCTGGTCGCCGGACGCGAGCGAATCTATCTGGATCGATTCTGGAACGAGTTCGCCGGCGACCCGAGCAAGATAGACGAGGGCACGCGTCGGCACTATGCCGACATTTATGCCCGCCCGGGCGCGATGCATTCCGCGTTCGCCCAGTTCCGCGCCATTCGCCAGGATGCGGACATCAACCAGGCGTCGTTGGCGACGAAACTGCCCATGCCTGTGCTCGCTATTGGCGGAGAGAAGTCATTCGGGGCAAACGAGGCCATCGTCATGCGCAGTGCAGCAGGGAACGTCACGGGCCTGGTCATTCCCGGCGCAGGCCACTGGCTGATGGAAGAAGCGACGGACACCACGGTAGCCGCCATACGGAGTTTCGTCGACGGTAAGCCGGTTGTCGGAGCGATGGCGAATTGAGCTGGCAGGCCGTGAGGGCCGTCCTTTCGAGGCACCACCTTTCGGTCACAGCCATTTCATGGCTCGGGTGCGACATCTGAGACTCGTCTACGGAGATTCACCATGTCACGCACCCTGCCCCGCCTCATGGCCACCGCCTTCCTCGCCGCTGCCCTACCCATGGCCGCCCTCGCCCAGCACACCGATTCCAAGGGCGGCACACCGACCGACGCGGGTTTCGTCACCAATGCCAGCGGCGCCGGCCTCGCCGAGATCGAAGCCGGCAAGCTGGCCGAGACGAACGCCGGCTCGGACAAGGTCAAAGCCTTTGCGCGGCAGATCGTGGCCGATCACACCAAGGCGGGTGAGGAACTGAAGACGCTCGCAGCGGGCGACCGCGGCTATGCCACCGCCGAATCACCGCCGCCAGCGAACCAGAAGGACATCAACGCGCTGAAGATGCTTAACGGCGCGGCGTTCGACAAGGAGTTCGCCAAGATCATGGTGGCTGACCACCAGAAGGCTGTCGCGATTTTCGAGGTCGAGGCGGAGAAGGGGTCGAACAAGGATCTGCAGGCGTTTGCGACGAAGACGCTGCCTACGTTGAAGGAGCATCTGAAGATGGCTCGGGCTTTGAATACGGGGAAGTGATTGCGAAACGCAACGGGATCGCTAGCACCCATCGCCGATGAATCGGCTCCTACAGGAGCATGCCTCGCTTATGTAGGGGCCGATTTACCGGCGATGTCTACGGAGCGCTGCGTCGGACGAACCCGCGCAACGTCAACCCCGGCGAGGTCACGAACTCGACCGGCCGCGGCATGCCCTCATCCCCTGCGATGAAGACGAACGAATCGCCGTCAAGCTCATAGCTCGCAGGTAAAAGCTTCCCGGCATCGTCGCCCATGCTGTCGATCCAGGTGATCGAACGCGGGGTAGTGCTGGCGTCGAGGATGAAGCGGCCTGCGAGCAGGAGTTCGCCATCGTCCAGACGCACGGCGAAGGTATTGCCTTCGATGGTGGTGATCGCGCCGTTGCCGCCGTGGACGTCAGGGGGATCGATGACGCCGTTTTCTTCGAAGCGGCTTTGGGTCCAGGTGCCCTGGAGACGTTCTAGGTCATTCATTTTTCTTCCGTGAAAAGTTTTGGCTAGCACCCGTTCGCCGATGAATCGGCTCCTACAAGGAGCGTGATCGCGCTCTGTGTGGGAGCCGATTCATCGGCGTTGCTTTTGGCGACGGATCAGCCGTTGCGGTTGGAGCCAGAAAGTACGTCAACCCAGACGGCCAGGACGAGGATCACGCCCTTGATGATCATCTGCCAGGAGTTGTCGACGTCCATCAGCTGCATGCCGTTGTCGAGGCTGGCCATGACCAGTGCGCCGATCAGCGCGCCGTAGACCGTGCCCGAGCCGCCGCGCATGGAGGTGCCGCCGATGAAGCAGGCCGAGATCGCGTCGAGCTCGCCACCGGTACCGGCGGACGGTGAACCCGAGCCGGTACGCGCCACGGTAATGATGCCGGCGAAGGCGCACATCAGGCCCATGATCGCGAACACCACGAGTTTGACGCGTGCCACGTTCACGCCGGAAAGGCGCGTGGCTTCCATGTTGCCGCCCACCGCGTAGATGTGACGACCGAACACGGTCTGCGTGGAGACGTAGGTGAACACGGCAAGCAGGCCGAGCAGGATCATCACCGGAATGGGGATGCCGTTGGCGTCGTTGAGCATCCGCACGAAGCCGAAGATGAACGCACCGATCGCCACGATCTTCGCCACGTCGATCCACAAGGCGCCTTGCTGCAGACCAAGCTTGGCGCGGCGTACACGACGGCGCGCGGTCAATGCCACCATGGCCAGGAAGATCAGGCCACCGATCCACACCGACACGCCAGGTGGGACGAAGCCCTGGCCGATCGCGATGAGGTTATCTGGTGCTGGCGCGATCGTGGAACTGCCGGTAATGAAGAGCACGATGCCGCGGAAGGCGAGCATGCCGCCCAGGCCGACGATGAACGAAGGCACGCGCATTTTGGTGACGATGTAGCCGTTGACCGCGCCGATCAGCAGGCCGAGTACCAGCACCGCACCGATGGCGGGCCAAGTGCCCCAGCCCTGGTTCACGGTGAGGATGGCGACCACGCCACCGAGGAGGCCGAGCTGCGAACCGATCGACAGATCGATCTCGCCGGCGATGATGACGAACACCATGCCGCAGGCAAGCATGCCGGTGATCGCCATCTGTCGGAACAGATTGGACAGATTGCCTGGCGTGACGAAGGCTGCATCCGTCTTGATGTGGAAGAACAGCCAGATGAGCGCGACGGCGATGAGCAGCGCGAGGATCTTGTAACGGACGAACAGTTGCTGGATTTGCTGCGACTGCATGGAGGAGCTTCCCTGGTAACGCGTGAATAGGTTTGAGGATCAGGCCGCGTGTGCGGGCCCCTCGGCGGCATGCGAGATAGCGGCGGCGAGCACCTGCTCCTGCGTCAGGCCGACGTTCTTGAAGTCGCCACGCAGCTTACCCTCGCCGACGACGAGGACGCGATCGCTCACGCCGAGCACCTCGGGCATTTCCGAGGACACCATGATGATCGCGACGCCCTTGGCGGCCAGTTCGAACATGAGTTTATAGATGTCGTACTTGGAGCCGACATCGACGCCACGGGTGGGCTCGTCCAGGATCAGGACCTTGGGCCCGGGCAGCAGCATCTTGGTCAGCACGGCTTTCTGCTGATTGCCGCCGGAAAGGCCCATGATGGCAAGCTCCGGACTGGCCGTCTTCACGCGAAGGCGCTTGATCTCGGCGTCGACCACCTGCAGCTCGGCCTGGCGGTCGATCTGACCGGCATGCGCGTAATGCGAGAGGGTCGCGAGGGTGATGTTGTCGCCCACGCCCAACAACGGAACGATACCCTGGCGCTTGCGGTCTTCAGGCACGAGCGAGAGACCGGCCTTGATCGCCTGCTCAGGGCTCTTGATCTTGATCGGCTTGCCTTCGAGGACCAGTTCGGCCTCGTAGCGACCCGGATAGGCGCCGAAGATCGCGGAGACAAGCTCGGTACGGCCTGCGCCCACAAGACCGGCGATGCCGAGGATTTCGCCCCGCCGAAGCTGGAAGGAAATATCGTCCACGCGCTTGCGGTTCGGGTTGGCGAGGTCCCAGCAGGTGACGTGCTTCGCTTCGAAGATCACATCACCGATGTCGTGATCCACCTTCGGGAACAGGTTCTCGATATCGCGGCCGACCATCGCGGTGATGATCGAATGCGTGGTCATCTCGCTCATCGGCTTGGTGACGATGTGCTTGCCATCGCGGATCACGGTGACGGTATCGCAGACGCGGGCCACTTCCTCGAGCTTATGCGAGATGTACACGCAAGCCACGCCATCGTGCTTGAGGTCCTCGATGATCGCCAACAGCGTGTCGGTCTCGGAGGAGGTCAGCGATGAGGAGGGCTCGTCGAGGATGAGCAGACGTGCATTCTTGGCCAGCGCCTTGGCGATTTCGAACAGCTGCTGGTAGCCGCCGCCGTAGTTCATCACGGGTGCCGCGACGTTGACGTCCTTCAGCTTGAGCCGCGCAAGCAAGGCATCGGCTTTCGCATACATCGCGTCGTAATCCATCACACCGCCGAACTTGCGGATCTCGTTGCCGAGAAAAATATTCTCGGCAACGGAGAGCTGCGGAACCAGCATCAGCTCCTGGTGGATGATGACAATGCCGGCCGCCTCGCTGTCACGCACGGATGCCGCGCGCAGGGGCTTGCCGTCAAAAAGAATTTCGCCTTCCCAGGTACCGTAGGGGTACACGCCGGAGAGGACTTTCATCAGGGTCGACTTGCCGGCGCCATTCTCGCCGCACAGGCCGACGCATTCGCCTGGCCGCACAGCCAGGTCGATGCCATTGAGCGCGCGTACGCCGGAAAATTCCTTGACGATATTGCGCATCTCGAACAGGTATTCGCTCACCGATATTTCCTTTGGCAGGACGACGCCCCGCCATCAGGCGGGGCGTCGTCGATCTTACGCCTAACGCTAGCTTACGGGCCGACCTGCGCCTGGGTGTAGAAGCCGTCCTTCACCACGAGGTCGACGTTCTGCTTGGTCAGCAGGGTCGGGGTGAGCAGGATGGTGTTGATGTCACCCTTGCCGTTGTTCATCTTGGAGGTGAACTGCGGCGCGGTGCCCTGGGCCAGGTCGATGGCCAGGTTGGCGGCATCGGTGGCGATCGTCTTGATCGGCTTGTAGACCGTCATGGTCTGCGTGCCGGCCTTGATGCGCTTGATCGCGGCGAGATCGGCATCCTGGCCCGACACGGCCACCTTGCCAGCCAGCTTCTGGCCGGTCAGGGCGGCAATGGCGCCGCCAGCGGTGCCGTCGTTCGAAGCGACGATGCCCTGGATGTTGTTCTTGTTCGCGGTAAGCGCGTTCTCAATGATCGACTGCGCGTTCGAGGCAAGCCATTCGTTGGTCCACTGCTGGCCGACGATCTTGATGTCACCCTTGTCGACCAGCGGCTTGAGCACCTTCATCTGGCCCTCGCGAAGGATCTTCGCGTTGTTATCGGTCGGGGCGCCACCGAGCAGGAAGTAGTTGCCCTTCGGAGCCGCGTTGACCACGCCCTGCGCCTGCATCTGGCCAACCTTGTCGTTGTCGAACGAGATATACGCGTCGACGTCGGCATTGAGGATCAGGCGGTCATACGAAATGACCTTGATACCGGCCTTCTTCGCTTCGCCGACCACCGTGGTGAGCGTCTTGGCGTTGAACGGCACGATGACGATGACGTCGACCTTGCGGGCGATCAGCCCTTCGATCTGCGAGATCTGCTTCTGTTCGTTGGCGTCGGCGGACTGTACCGAGACGGTGCCACCCTTGGCTTCGACAGCGGCCTTGAAGTAGTCGCGGTCCTTGGTCCAGCGCTCGACGCGCAGATCGTCGATGGAGAAGCCGATGACCGGCTTTTCCTTGCTGGCGTGCGCCTGCGGAGCGGCGAACACGCCTGCGGCGACCATCGATACGGCGAGGACCGTGTATAGAGCCTTCTGCTTCATGCTTATCTCCGTGCTTATGGAATCGCCCCTCAGGAAGGGCGGAAATCGTCGCCGCGAGCGGCGTCGGTAGTCAGGGACTTCAACTGCTCGTAGGTACGGCGGAACAAAGGGTGGCGCGTTTGCAGGAAATAAGCATGACGCGCTGCATCGGGCTCGTAAGTGGCCGTCACGGCGGGCATCGGGCAAACCTCTTCCAACGTGGCCGTGGGATCCGCCGCGAGGTGGGCCAGACGGGCCGCGCCAAGCGCCGGACCGACCTCGCCACCGCTGCGCAGGACCAGCCGCTTGCCGAGAATGTCAGCCAGCATGCGGATCCAGTAGGCACTGCGTGAACCACCGCCGATCACCGTGATCTCTTCGGCCACCAGGCCGGTGGATTCCACCGCGAGCAACCCGTCCAGAAGGCCGAGGCCAACGCCTTCGAGCGTCGCATTGGCGAGATCGGCGCGATCGGTCTCCGGACCCAGGCCCGTGAAGGAACCCCGGGCATGGGCGTCGTTGTGGGGCGTGCGCTCACCCGTGAGATAGGGCAGGAACAGGGGACCGTCGGGCTTGAGGCCGCTCGCCTCGGCTTCGGCGAGCAACGCCGGCACGTCCTTCTGGCCGGTAAGGCGTGCCGTGAAGTCGAGGCAACTGGCGGCATTGAGCATCACCGACATCAGGTGCCAGGTATCGGGCAAGGCATGGCAGAAGCTATGCACGGCCTGCTCTGGACTCGAGCGGAAGCCATCGGAGACAGCGAAGTAGACACCGGACGTGCCCAGCGACAGCATGGCCTGGCCATCGCGAACGATACCGACACCGACCGCGCCTGCCGCGTTGTCACCGCCTCCGGCAGCCACCGGCACCGTGTCCATGCCCCAGCGCTCGGCCAGCTCCTTGCGCAGCCGGCCAGCGGGCTGGCTGCCTTCGAACACCTGCGGCATGTGCGAACGGTCAAGCCCCGTGGCCGCGAGCATGGTGTCGTTCCACTGGCGCTTTGCCACGTCCAGCCAGAGCGTACCGGCAGCATCCGAGGCATCCGTCATGTACTCGCCGGTGAGCAGCAGGCGCAGGTAATCCTTCGGCAGCAACACCTTGGCGACCCGACCGAACACCTCGGGCTCGTGCTTGCGCACCCAGGCCAGCTTCGGTGCCGTGAAGCCGGGCATGGCAAGGTTGCCGGTGATCTCGCGGAAGCCAGGGACCCTTTCCAGCTCGGCACATTCCACATCCGAACGGCCGTCATTCCAGAGAATGGCGGGCCGCAGGATGTTGTCGGACTTATCGAGCAGCGTGGCTCCGTGCATCTGCCCCGAGAGACCGATGGCCGCCACGCGGCGGGCATCGGTTCCCTTGAGGACATCCGCAACGGCGGCCTCGGTCGCCGACCACCAGGTCGCGGGGTCCTGTTCGGACCATCGCGGCCTGGGATGGGATACCTCGAGCGGGCTGGTGGCGCTGGCGCGCACCTCTCCCGCGTCATCGACGAGCACCGCCTTGACGGAGGAGGTGCCGAGGTCGATGCCGAGGTACATACGTGCCGAAGCTTCCATGTCGGGTTTCATATCACCCATAGATATAGCGGTTGACGATGTTCTCGAGCAACTCCTGTCCGCCCGACACGTGCTTCGGGTGGATGTCGCGGGAGATGGCCTCGTCCGAAAGCGAAGCGAGGGTGAAGCCGCCCTGCAGGATCTTGCTACCGAAGTCCGCATCCCAGCCGGCATAGCGCCTGGCCTTGAAGTCGGCCAGTGCGTCGCGCTCGATCATCTTTGCCGCCCGCTCCAGGCTGAGCGCCAGCGCGTCGATGGCGCCAATGTGGCCGTGGAAGAGGTCTTCCGGTGCGCTGCTCTGGCGGCGAACCTTGGTGTCGAAGTTGTAACCGCCCGTGGTGAAACCGCCGGCCTTGAGGATCTCGTAGGTGACGAGGGTGAGCTCTTCGACACTGTTCGGGAACTGGTCGGTGTCCCAGCCGTTCTGCGGATCGCCGCGATTGGCGTCGATCGAGCCGAACAGACCCAGCGCGATCGAGGTGGCGACCTCGTGCTGGAACGAGTGACCGGCGAGCGTGGCGTGGTTGGCTTCGAGGTTGGTCTTGACCTCGTTCTCCAGGCCGAAGTCCTTGAGGAAACCGTAGACCGTGGCGCTGTCGTAATCGTACTGGTGCTTGGTCGGCTCCTGCGGCTTGGGTTCGATCAGGATCGTGCCCTTGAAGCCGAGCTTGTGCTTGTGCTCCACCACCATCTGGAAGAAGCGGCCGAGCTGGTTACGCTCGCGCTTGAGGTCGGTGTTGAGCAGGGTCTCGTAACCCTCGCGGCCGCCCCACAGCACGTAATTCGCGCCGCCGAGGCGATGCGTGGCTTCCATGGCGTGACGGACCTGGGTTGCCGCATAGGCGAAGACTTCCGGCTGCGGATTGGTCGCGGCGCCCGCGGCATAACGCGGGTTGCTGAATACGTTGGCCGTGCCCCAGAGCAGCTTCACGCCGGTCTCGGCCTGCTTCTTCTCGAGGACGTCGACCATCGCAGCGAAGTTGTTCTTGTATTCGGCGAGGTTGGCGCCTTCCGGGGATACGTCGGTGTCATGGAAGGTATAGAACGGCGTACCCAGGCGGGTGAAGAAATCGAACGCCGCGTCGGCCTTCTCGCGTGCCTTGTCCATCGGGTCGCCGGCCGTGTGCCACGGGCGGTCAAAGGTGCCGGCACCGAACACGTCCGAGCCCGGCCAGACGAAGGTGTGCCAGTAGCACACGGCCAGGCGCAGGTGCTCGGCCATGCTCTTGCCCAGGACCTGCTTATTGGCATCGTAGTGGTGAAACGCCAGCGGGTTATCCGAGCCGGCGCCTTCGAAGGCGATCTTGGGGATGTTGGAAAAGTACGACATAACAATTCCTTGACGAACGTGGGGACGAATCCCGACGATGCTGACGATCAAGGGCCATGCGGCGCAATTGCGATTTCCCTCGCCGTTCCCGTGGTTTTCTTTGCCGCGGTGCGTCATGACCGGTTTAACGCGCGGCGTGGTAATTTCCACGGTCATGGCACCCCATCGCATCGCCCTTCTTTTCAACGCGAACAAGGTTTATGACCGTCAGGTCATCGCCGGCATTGGGCATTACCTCAACAGCACGCGCGTCGAGTGGGACCTCTTCATGGAAGAGGACTTCCGCAGCCGCATGCGCGATATCCACCAGTTTCGCGGCGACGGGGTCATTGCCGACTTCGACGACCCCGAGGCACCGGACATGTTGAGCGACCTCCACATTCCCGTGGTGGCGGTGGGCGGCTCGTATCACGACCCGGCCAACTACCCGACCGACGTGCCTTACATCGCCACGGATAACGCCCGGCTGATCCGCCTCGCCTACGACCACCTGATTGAGCAGGGCCTGACGCGTTTCGCTTTTTATGGCCTGCCACCGCACCCGACCAGCCGCTGGGCCCATGAACGCGAGCACGCGTTCCGCGCCATCGTGGACGAAGAATCGGTCGAAGGACTGGTCTACCAGGGCTCTCCGACCAGTGCCGGCGGCTGGGGGCAGGCCGTCGAAGAGCTGGTGACCTGGCTGGCCGAGCTGCCCAAGCCCATCGGCATCGTGGCAGTCACCGATGCGCGCGCCCGGCAATTGCTGCAGGCCTGTGTGATGGGCGGCATCGCGGTACCTGAGCAGATCGCCATCGTCGGTATCGACAACGACCCGATGGCCCAGCTGCTCACGCGCATCCCGCTCACTTCGGTGATTCAGGGCGCGGAGGAAATGGGCCGCACCGCGGCCCATCTGCTGCACCAGATGCTGCGTGGCATGGACTGCGCTGGCACCCGCGTGCTCGTGCCACCGGTCGGTATCAACGTGCAGGCGTCGAGCAAGTTCCATCCGATACGCAGCCCGCATGTGATGCGCGCCAGCCATTACATCCGCCAGTACGGTTGCCTCGGCATCAAGACCGAACAGGTTGCCGACTACGTGGGCGTATCACGCACCGTGCTCGAAGAACACTTCAAACGCGAGCTTAAACAGACCGTGCACCAGGTGATCCTCACGCACAAGCTGGATACCGCCTGCGATCTCATCGCCAACTCGGACGTATCGCTCGCCGACATCGCGTTGCGCTGTGGCTTCACCTCACTGCAATACATGTATGCGGTATTCCGGCGCGAATACGACTGTACGCCGCGCCAGTACCTCGACCTCCATCGCAAGACGGCCGCAACCTGATCGTTGCCCGCAGGGATCGCTTTATCCATGCCCGTATTCAACGCCACCGCCTGGGGCCAGCTTCCCGACGGCCGACCGCTCCACCGCTGGACCCTGCGCAACGCGAGCGATGCGCAGATCGACATCACCGATCTCGGCAGCACCTTGCTCGGCTGGCAATCGCCCGATCGCCAGGGGCGCCTGGGCGAGGTGTTGCTCGGCCATGCCACGGCGCAGCAGTACCTCGACTCGAATGCCTACATGGGCGCCATCGTCGGTCGCTGGGCCAACCGCATACGCGGCGGGCGTTTTCGCCTCGATGGCATCGACTACAAGGTAGACCGCAATGACGGTGGCAACCATCTGCATGGCGGGCAGTACGGTTTCCACCTGCAGCGCTGGGACGTGGAAGCGGACGGCGAGTCGCTGGTGATGCGCCTGGTTTCACCTGAGGGCGACGGCGGCTTCCCGGGCGAGGTACGCGTGGAACTCCGCTGCCGTTTCGACGACGACGGCACGCTGGACCTCCAGTACGAAGCCACGTCCGATGCGCCGACCCCGCTGAGCCTCACCGCCCACCCCTATTTCAATCTCAATGACCGTCGGCCCGATATCCGCGACCACGTCATCCGGATCGATGCGGACGAGTTCCTTGCCATCGACGCGGGGGCGATTCCGGTCGGCCGGCAGCACGTGGCGGGCACCGCGTTCGATTTCCGCGACGCGGCGCCGATCGGATCGCGCCTGCATTGGCCCGATCCACAACTTCGCCTCGTCGGCGGGTTCGATCACTGCTACATCCCGCGTGGACCGACGGGCTCGGCGATGCGAACGGTGGCGGTCGTCAGTGAACCCTCGAGTGGTCGTCGCCTGACGGTTGAGACGGATCGGCCGGGCTTGCAGTTCTACAGTGGCCAGAAGCTCACCGGCCAGCCCAGCCGCGACCCGGAGCCGTACGGCCCGTTCGCCGGCTTCGCCCTGGAGGCCCAGGCCTTTCCCGACCAGGTCAACTCGCCGGAGTCCGAAGGAGCGATCCTGCGGCCCGGGGTCACCTGGCGCCAGCACACGCGTTACAAGGTCGATACCGCCTGATCGGACCTACCTCTGTAGGAGCCGATTCATCGGCGATCCCGCGCCAGAGGGCAAGGTTGCCTCAAGCACCCATCGCCGATAAATCGGCTCCCACAAGAGCCTTGAGGGCCCCGGGCGGGTAGAATGGGCGGATGTCCCTTATCCAACTCCTCAATGTCGACTACAGCGTCGGCGGCCCGCTCCTGCTCGAACAGGTCAATCTTTCCCTCGATGCCGGCGAGCGTGTCTGCATCGTCGGGCGCAACGGCGCCGGAAAGTCCACCCTGCTCAAGCTGATCGCCGGCGAAATCCATGCCGACGACGGCGAGATCCGCCTGCAAGGCGGCACCCGCATCGCCCGCCTGACCCAGGAAGTGCCGCAGGACACCACGGGCAGCGTGTTCGACGTCGTGGCCGATGGCCTGGGCGAGTTGGGTCATCTGCTCGCCCGCTACCATCACGCGCTCGAAGCGGGCGACATGGACGCGCTGGGCGAAGTCCAGACGAAGATCGAGACGCTGAACGCCTGGGACCTCGAGTCGCGCGTAGAGCAGGTGATCGAGCGGCTGGAACTACCCGCCGATACCGATTTCGCCGACCTCTCCGGTGGTATGAAACGGCGCGTGCTACTGGGTCAGGCACTCGTGCGGGACCCCAACCTGCTCCTGCTCGATGAGCCGACCAACCACCTCGACATCGAGGCGATCGCCTGGCTCGAAACCTTCCTGAAGAACTTCAGCGGCAGCATCGTCTTCATCACCCATGACCGCAGCTTCCTGCGTTCACTGGCCACGCGCATCGTCGAGATCGACCGCGGCAACGTGACCAGCTGGCCGGGCGACTACGACAACTACCTGCGCCGCCGCGAAGAGCGCCTGCATGCGGAAGCCCAGGCCGTCGCGCACTTCGATCGCAAGCTGGCCCAGGAAGAAGTCTGGATCCGCCAGGGCATCAAGGCACGACGGACCCGTAACGAAGGCCGCGTGCGCGCGCTGAAGGCGCTGCGCAACGAGCGCGCCGAGCGTCGTGAGCAGTCGGGTACGGCCAAGATCACGCTCGCGGTTGCGCAGGCGGGTGGACGCAAGGTGGTCGACGCCAAGCACATCACCCAGGCCTACGGCGGCCGCACGCTGCTGGGCGATATTTCGACCACCATCATGCGCGGCGACCGCGTTGGCATCATGGGACCGAACGGCGCGGGCAAGTCCACGCTACTGAAGATCCTGCTTGCCGAGCTCAAACCTCAGCAGGGTGAAGTGACGCTCGGTACGGGCCTGCAGATCGCCTACTTCGACCAGCACCGCTCCACCCTCGACGACACCCTGAACGCGCTGGACAACGTGGCCGAAGGCCGCGAGTACATCGAGCTCAACGGCCAGCGCAAGCACATCATCGGCTACCTGCAGGACTTCCTGTTCTCGCCGGAACGTGCGCGCGCGCCGATCACCCGTCTCTCCGGTGGCGAGCGCAACCGCCTGCTGCTGGCCAAGCTGTTCGCCCAGCCGTCCAACCTGCTGGTGATGGATGAGCCGACCAACGACCTCGACGTGGAAACGCTGGAACTGCTCGAGGAGCTGCTCGGCGATTACACCGGCACGCTTCTGCTCGTGTCCCATGACCGCGACTTCATCGACAACGTGGTGACCAGCACCCTGGTGCTCGAGGGCGATGGCCAGGTCGGCGAGTACATCGGCGGCTACACCGAGTGGTTGCGCCAGAAGCCGATCATCGCCGCGGCGCGCGCATCGAATGCGAAGTCGGCACCGGCGCCCGCGCCGACACCGGCACCCGTGGTTGCCACCGCTCCGAAGAAGAAGCTGTCGTTCAAGGAACAGCGCGAGCTGGATCTCCTGCCGGCGAAGCTGGAGCAACTCGAGGCCGAAATCGCGAAACGCACGGCGGCGATGAACGATCCGAAGTATTTCCAGCAGGATGCCGCGGCGATCACTCGCGGCAACGAGGAACTGGCGAAGGTTCAGGCCGAGCTGGATACCGCTTTCGCGCGGTGGGAAGAGCTGGAAGGTTGATCGCGCAACACGCGTGATCGCGAGCACCCTTCGCCGCTGAAGCGGCTCCTACCGAGCAGGTCGCAGTATCCCGCTCGGTGGGGGCCGATTCATCGGCGATGCTCCTACTCGGCGGTGCTCCTCCGTTACAACCGAAACACTTCCACCACCCGCGCCAACTCACCCGCCTGATCCTCCAGGCTCTTCGCCGCGGCAGCGGCCTCCTCCACCAGCGCGGAGTTCTGCTGGGTCGAATCGTCCATGCGCGAGACGGCGTGGTTGATTCGGCCGATCTGTTCGGACTGATCGTTCGTCGCCCGGCTGATGCTGCCCATCAGGTCGGCCACGTCACGAATACGGCCGAGCACCGTCGTCATGTTGCGGCCCGCTTCGGTGACCAGGCCGTGGCCGGCGTCAACCTGCTCGACCGATTCGGTGATCAGCGATTCAATCTCCTTCGCCGCCGTCGCACTGCGCTGGGCGAGGTTGCGTACCTCCTCCGCTACGACGGCGAAGCCCCTGCCCTGCTCGCCGGCGCGAGCGGCCTCGACAGCCGCATTCAACGCCAGGATGTTGGTCTGGAAGGCGATCCCGTTGATGATGCCAATGACGTCCGCGATACGCTGGGCGGAGGCCTGGATGCCGTTCATCGCCTCCACCGCCCCCTGCATCGCTCCCGCCTCCTGCTGTACGGCGACGCTGGCATGTTCGGCCAGCGTACTGGCGCGCGCCGCATTGCCGGCGTTGTCACGCACGGTACGCGTCAACTCGTCGAGGCTCGACGCCGTCATCTGCAACTCGTGCGCCTGGGTTTCGGTGCGCGTGGACAGATCGGCGTTACCCGCCGCGATTTCCGACGTGCTTCCCGCCATACTCGCCGCCGCCTTGCGCACGGAGCGGGCGATGTCGCCGAGTCCGTCGCCGATGCCGTCGATGGAACGCATCAACTGACCGATTTCGTCGCCACGCGTGGTCTCCAGGCGTGCCGTAAGGTCACCCTCGGCAAGCCGCCTGGCCGCTTCGACCGCGTGCGACAGCGGCCGGGTGATACGCGCACGGATCGCGATGAAGAGCAGCAGGCAAAGCACGGCGACCATGCCGATAGCGGTACCGATCGCAACCATGCGCAGATGTCGCACCGGCCCATACAGTTCGTCCATGTCAACGGTGCCGGCGACCAGCCAGCTCCAGGCCGGATCGGTGGCATAGACGGCAAGACGATCCACCGTATGGCCGTCCGCGCTGGCGCTGTAACGCAATTCGCCCTGCTTGCCTGACAGCATGCGGCCGAACACCGGCTGACCGTCCACATCCATCACTTTCAGCGCCGCACCGTCGATCCGGGCGGCGGCATCCTTCATCATCGGATCCACGATGAACGTGCCGTAGCGCTTGCCGGCGCTGGCATCGATAACCGAGTAATAGCCGCTTTGGCCGATGTGGATCGAGGCGATCTCCTGGGAAAGATTGGCCATCTCACTGGTGATCTCGACACCAACGAACCAGGCGCCGATCACGTTGCCGGACGCGTCGTGGATCGGCTCGTAACGCGTGATATACGGGCGATCGAACAGGACCGCGGGGCCACCGTACGATTTATTGGACAGCAACTGCGGGAAGGCCGGGTGGGCGTGGTCGATCGACGTACCGACTGCGCGTGAGCCGTCTTCCTTCTTGAGCGACGTACTGACCCGAATGAAGTCCGGCCCGTCGCGGACGAACAGGGTCGCGACCACATGCGCCCGCGACGAGAACTCGTCCACTTGGCCGAACTCGCCGTTGAGCACCTTGCCGTCATGCAACAGGGTAGGCACGGTATGCCCGCCCATCGTCACGCGGTGCTTGTCATCCACCGAGAACGTGCCCGGGTAATAGCTCTCGAACAGGCCGAGGAAGCGATCCGATTCGGCGAGCAACGCACCGCTGAAGGTGTTTACCGTCGCGATGATGGCCCGGTTGCCCCGCGCGAGGTCGTCACGTGCGCGCGTCTCCAGCTCCCGCGAGACCATGGTGGTCACCACGATCGTGAGTGCCGCGACACCCAGGGCCACGATGCCGACGACGAGCAGCGTCAGGCGGGCGCCCACGCTCATGCTGCGCGCAAAGGCGCGACTACCGATCCTGTTCATATGAAGCCTTTGCGAAGTCATCGGGCATCCCTTGCGGACACCCTTACACCGGCGTTGTCGGCAGACTTCCGGCGGACTTTAGGCCTTGGCGCGCATTCTCCCGGGCTGGTGAGACGGCGAAAACCGCCGTCTCACCGATTTGTCTGGCAAATCGTTCTTGTCTGGCAAATCGCTCAGCCGGTGTTCTGCAGACCCTGGGACACCCCATTGACGCAGGCCACCAGCGCGTTGAGCAGGGCATCGTCCTTGCCGCCCGTGGCGCGCCAGCGCCTGAGCAGGTCGACCTGGAGAAGGCTCATGGGGTCCACGTAGGGATTGCGCAGGCGGATCGACGTGGCCAGGCGCGGATCGCCTGCAAGCAATTCGTCGGCACCCTTGAGCTTGAGGACCCAGGCCACCGTTCTTTCAAACTCCGCGCGGATCATCGGAAAGAAGCGCTCGTGCAGGGGGCCGGCAAGTCGGGAGAAGGCTTCGGCAATGTCGATGTCTGCCTTGGCCAGCACCATTTCCACGTCGTCCAGCATGGTCGAGACGAAGGGCCACTCGCGTGCCATGTTCACGAGATGCTCTTCCCCGCACTCCTTCGCCACGACATCCAGAGCACTGCCCAGGCCGTACCACCCGGTGAGCACGGCGCGGCACTGTGTCCAGGAGAATACCCACGGAATGGCGCGCAGATCTTCGACGCCCTTCATGCTGCGACGGCGCGCGGGACGCGAGCCGAGCGTCATGCGCTCGATCACGTCGATGGGGGTGGCGCCACGGAAATAATCGACGAAGCCTTCGGTATCGACGAAGGCGCGATACGCCTTGCGGCTTTCCGCCGAGAGCTTCGCCATGGTGTCCTTCCAGCCCGGCTCGCGTACTTCCACGTCGCGCGGGCGCAGCGAGGCGCGCATCACCGCGCCCAGCGTCTGCTCGAGGTTGCGCACGGCCAGCGCGCGAATACCGTATTTGCGATGAATCACCTCGCCCTGCTCGGTGACGCGCAGCACGCCGCCGACGGAACCCCGCGGCGAGGCCATCAGGGCCGGCGTGATGCGTGAACCGCCACGGCTGGCCGAGCCGCCGCGACCATGAAAGAAGGCCACACGGATGCCGGCCTTCTCCGCTACCTCGAGCAGATCGACCTGGGCGCGCTGCAGGCTCCACTTCGACGCCAGCGTGCCCCCGTCCTTACCGCTGTCCGAGTAGCCGAGCATCACCCACTGGCGATCGCCGCGGGCCTTCAGGTGCTCGCGATAGACCGGGTCGTCGAGCAGGGCCTGCAGGGTTTCCGCACCGCCGGCGAGATCGTCGATAGTCTCGAACAAGGGCGCGACGTCGAGCGGCACGCGTCCGTCTTCGACCAGTCCGCCGCGCCGCGCCAGTGCCAGCACGGCGAGCACGTCCGCCGCGCTTTCGGCCATGCTGATGATGTACAGGCCTGTAGCCTCCTGGCCGTAACGCTTGCGCGAATCCGCCAGGGTGGCGAATACATCGCGCAGCATCGTCGCGGCCTCGTTGCCATCGCCGGCGACGAAACTGCGCTCGCCGGCGGCGTAGGGACGCAGCATCTTTACCCGGGTGGGCGTGTCGTGGTTCGCGAACTCCGCGTCGTCGAGCAGTGCGGACAGCGCTTCGTCATGCACACGCGCATCCTGGCGTACGTCCAGACGAGCCAGGTGGAAGCCAAACGTACGCGCGCGCCAGAGGAGGCGCCCGACAGCGTAGGCACCGGCATGCTTGCCGCCGTGCGCGACAAGGCTCTTCTGGATCAGCGCGATGTCGTCGATGAACTGGTCTGCCGAGGCATAGGCCGCGGGCTCTTCATGCAGCGTCGCTTCGAGGCGTGCGGCGACGAACTTCAGGAAGCTTCGGTACGGCATATCCGCATGGCGCGGACGGATAGCCGCCGCGGCGGCGGGGAGTTCGTCGTGGTAGCGCTCCAGCCGGCGAACGAGCTGGTCGTCGAGCGCCACGCGGTCGTCGGTCTGGCTGAGCAGCCGACCCAGTTCGCCGGCGTCGTCAAGGTAACGCTCCAGCACCAGGGAACGCTGCGCACCGAGCGTTGCCGCGATGGTCTCGGCATTGACGTTCGGATTACCGTCCATGTCACCGCCGACCCAGGTGGCGAAACGCAGCAGACGCGGAAGGGTCACGCCTTCACCGTAGGTCTCCGCGATGGCCTGCTCCAGCGCTTCGTAAAGCGCCGGCAGCACACGGTAGATCGGTCGGGCGATATAGAAGCCCACATGATCGAACTCATCCTGCACGCTCGGCCGTACCGGCGAGGCCTCCGCCGTCTGCCAGCCGGCGGACAGCGCCATCAGGATGCGTGCGTCGTCGTCGCGAAGCTCCTGCGGCGTACGCGTCGGGTCGAACTCGTCGACCAACGCGCGCACGATCTCCTGCTCCTTTTCCAGCAGCGAGCGGCGGACGGCCTCGGTGGGATGCGCGGTGAAGACCGGCTCGACATCCAGGCGGCCGAGCAGCGCGGTGAGCTCCTGGCGACTGACCCCGTCCTTCTTGAGTCGGGTCAGCACGGCGGCCAGTGACTCCGGCTGGGGCGCGCCGCCTTCCCGTTGGTAGTCGCGACGACGGCGAATGCGATGAACGCGCTCGGCCGTGTTCACCGCCTGGAAGTAGGTGGCAAAGGCGCGGGCCAGCGATTCGGCGTCGGCCGCCTCCAGGCCGGTCAGCGGCTCGGCAAGGGCATCCACGGCGGCGCCACTGCGCCGGCGGTGGATGGCCGTCGTCCTTACATGTTCCACGCGCTCGTAGAAGGCCTGGCCGCCCTGCTCGGCGAGCATCTGGCCAACCAGGGTACCGAGGCGGCGCACGTCCTCGCGTAGGGGGCCGTCGTGGGGCAGGAATTCGGGATCGCGTGCGGCTTCCATCGGGCGCTCTGCAGTCATCGGAACCCCGAGAGTACCTAAAAAAGTGTGTTCATCCCTGCATCCGGATTCCGCGATACAATGGGAGACCGTTTTGCCCGCCGAGGGGCGCTGCGACCATGGGGTCCCCCATAGGCCAGGCTCGGCGCGGCCTCCTGTACAACGGCGCCCCCGTAACCAATCGGAGCTACGCCCCATGAACGCCGTTACCAAAGACACCGCATTCCAGGACTTCAAGGTCCGCGATATCACGCAGGCCGCCCTCGGTCGCCGTCGCATCCGCATGGCCGAAGAAGAAATGCCGGGCCTGATGCAGATCCGTGCGCGCTACGCCAAGGAGAAGCCGCTTCAGGGCGTGCGCCTCTCCGGCTCGCTGCATGTGACCAAGGAAACCGCCGTCCTCGCCGAAACCCTGCGTGAGCTGGGCGCTTCGGTGCGCTGGGCATCCTGCAACATCTTCTCCACCCAGGACGACGTCGCCGCGGCGCTCGCCGAGGGTGAGCTGCCGGTGTTCGCCTGGAAGGGCGAGTCGCTGGAAGAGTACTGGGACTGCACGCTCGACATGCTGACCCACCCGGGCGAACTCGGCCCGCAGCTCATCGTCGACGACGGCGGCGACGCCACGCTCTTCATCCACAAGGGTGTCGAACTCGAAGACGGCAGCGACTGGGTCAACACGCCCAGCGGCAACCACGAAGAGCAGGTCATCAAGGACCTGGTCAAGCGTACCGCCGCCGCCCGTCCGGGCTGGTTCAAGAAGGTCGCCGCCGAATGGCGCGGTGTCTCGGAAGAGACCACCACCGGCGTGCATCGCCTGTACCAGCTCGCCGAAGCCGGCAAGCTGCTGGTCCCGGCCATCAACGTCAATGACTCGGTGACCAAGAGCAAGTTCGACAACCTCTACGGTTGCCGCGAGTCGCTGGCCGACGGCATCAAGCGCGCGACGGACCTCATGGTCGCGGGCAAGGTCGCTGTCGTCTGCGGTTACGGCGATGTGGGCAAGGGTTGCGCGCATTCGCTCAAGGGCTTCGGCGCCCGCGTGATCGTCACCGAGATCGATCCGATCAACGCCCTGCAGGCGGCGATGGAAGGTTTCCAGGTCACCACGATCGAAGAGACCCTCGGCCTCGGCGACATCTATGTCACCACCACGGGCAACAAGGACATCATCACGCTCGAGCACATGGCGGCGATGAAGAACAACGCCCTGGTCTGCAACATCGGCCACTTCGATAACGAAATCCAGATGGATCGCCTCAACGGCGCGAAGGACGTCACCCGCGAGACGATCAAGCCGCAGGTCGACCGCTACACCTTCGCCAAGGGCAACGCCATCTACATGCTGGCCGAAGGCCGCCTGGTGAACCTCGGTTGCGCCCACGGCCACCCGAGCTTCGTCATGTCGAACAGCTTCTCCAACCAGACGCTCGCGCAGCTGGACCTGTGGGCCAACAAGGACACCTACGAGAAGACGGTGTACCGCCTGCCGAAGAAGCTCGACGAGGAAGTCGCTCGCCTGCATCTGGCGCAGATCGGCGTGAAGCTCACCGTGCTGACAAAGGACCAGGCTGACTACATCGGCGTGCCGGTGGAAGGCCCGTACAAGCCGGATCATTACCGCTACTGATCGATCGCTTCATTGCGATATCGAAGGCGCCCCTCGGGGCGCCTTTTTTTGTCCGGGCTGTCGTAGGAGCCGATTCATCGGCGAATGGGTGCTCGCGACGACCTGGCCGCTGCCGCGGGATCGCCGATGAATCAGCTCCTACAGGGGCCACGCAAGTCGGCCGGGGGCCAGTCGATACCGAATAGCCATCTTTCCATCTGGATGGAAAGATATATACTCAGGTCATCGTACCGGGAACCGCACCCATGCCCGCCATCAGCTTCGAGTTTTTCCCGCCCAAGACCGACGAGCAGCGCGCCCAGCTCGACGCGGCCGTCGCCCGTCTCAAACCGCATGCGCCCGACTACGTCTCGGTCACCTTCGGTGCCGGGGGCTCGACCCTGAGCTATACGGACGAGACGGTGAAGCGCCTGCGCGTCGAGCATGGCCTGTCGGTGGCACCACACCTGTCCTGCATGGGTGGCACCCGCGCCGAGATCGCCGCCCTGCTCGACCTCTACAAAGCCACCGATTGCCGCCGCATCGTCGCGCTGCGTGGCGACCTGCCCTCGGGCATGGCGTCCCCCGGTGACTTCCGCTACGCGGCAGAGCTCGTCGCCTTCATCCGCGAGCACAGCGGCAACCACTTCCACATCGAAGTGGCCGCCTACCCGGAAACGCATCCCCAGGCCGAAAACGCCCTCCACGACTTGCACCACTTCAAGGCAAAGGTCGACGCGGGTGCCGACGGTGCCATCACCCAGTACTTCTTCAATGCCGACGCCTATTTCCGCTTTATCGATGACGTGACGAAGCTGGGCGTGAAGGTCCCGATCGTGCCGGGCATCATGCCGATCGCAAACTTCAGCCAGCTGCGCCGTTTCTCCGAGCAATGCGGCGCGGAAATTCCGCGCTGGATCGTCAAGCGCATGCAGGCCCATGGCGACGACGCAGCCGCCGTACGCGACCTCGGTGCCGACGTGGTGGCCGAACTCTGCCAGCGCCTGCTCGACGGCGGCGCGCCCGGCCTGCACTTCTATACGATCAACCGGGCCAAGGCGACGATCAGCGTGCTGGAGCGACTCGCCGCGCGCTAAACGTGCGCACCGTCACTCTCCGCTGAAGCGCGTACGCGGATGATGGCGCACCATCGCCACGCGTGCCGCCCTCGTGAAACGTGTCCTCGTCCTGCTGTTGCTCCTGATCGCCCTGCCTGCCGCCGCGCAGACGACGATCCACCGCTGCGTCGGCACGGACGGCCGCCCCGTGTTCTCCGACCAGCAGTGCACGAGCATCGGCGCGACATCCATCATGCCGCCGCCGGTTCCGGCAGCCAGCTCCAGCGCCGCCGACGCGCCTGCCGGACCCAGCACCGGCCTCCTGTGTGCGAAAGACGTAGCCGGTCTACGCGAGGGCATCGCCCAGGCCTTCGCCAACCGCGATGCCAACCGCATCGGCGGGCTGATCCTGTGGAACGGCTACGGAAGCGGTGGCGCGGTAGAGAACATCCGAAACATGGAGGCGCTGGTCCACCAGCCCCTGTTGGCGGTGGAGGGCAATGAAGCCGGGGGGCTCGACGCCGTGACCTCGCGGCCCGGCAACGACGCCGCCACCCGCCGCGCCCATTTCAGCGTGGTGCGAGACTCCGGCTGCCTCTGGCTGCGCCCGCCGGCCTGAGCCTGGTGGCGCCCGTTGACGCGTCGCGCCATGGCCTCGCTGGCGCCGCGCGTTATCATGGGCGGTCCCCTGGAGAGCGAACCCATGCAGAACTACCCCGATTGGATCTGGCAGAACGGGCAGATCAAGCCCTGGCGCGATGCCACCGTTCACGTCATGGCGCATGCGCTGCACTACGGATCCTCGGTGTTCGAGGGCATCCGCAGCTATGAGACACCGGACGGCGCGGCCATCTTCCGCCTCACCGACCACCTCAAGCGCCTGTACATGTCGGCCAAGATCTACGACATCGAGATCCCCTACTCGATCGACGAGCTCGCCGCGGCGTGCCGCGACGTAGTCAAGAAGAACGACCTCAAGGCCGCTTACCTGCGCCCCGTCGCCTTCCGCGGCCTGGGCGGTTTCGGCCTCTCGGCCGAGTGCCCCACCGACGTCGCCGTGGCTACCTGGCCCATGGGCCCCTACCTCGGTCCCGAGGCGCTGGAGAACGGCATCGACGCCTGCGTGTCCAGCTGGCAGCGCTTCGCGCCGAACACCATTCCGGCCGGTGCCAAGGCGGGCGGCAATTACCTTTCAGGCCAGCTGATCGCGCGTGAAGCGCGTCGTCTCGGCTTCGGCGAAGGCATCGCACTGGCCTCGACCGGCCTGCTCAGCGAAGGCGCCGGCGAGAACCTGTTCCTCGTGTTCGAAGGTGTGCTGCATACACCGCCGGCGAGCGCGTCGATCCTCACCGGTATTACCCGCCACACGCTCATGACCCTCGCCCGCGAGGACGGCATCGAGGTGGTCGAGCGCGACCTGCCGCGCGAGTACCTGTATCTCGCCGATGAAATCCTGATGTGCGGCACGGCGGCGGAAGTCACCCCGATCCGCGCGGTCGACGGCAAACAGATCGGAAACGGCAAGGGCGGCCAGATCACCCGTCGCCTGCAGGAGCTTTACTTCGGCCTGTTCAGCGGAAAGACCGCCGACCGCTGGGGCTGGCTCGAGGCACTCTAAGCCCCCTCCTCCGTAGCGCACGGACGCGCTACGATGCCCCCGCCAGGGAACGAGCCAACAGGACTGGCTAATCAACAGGGGGAACACATGAAGATCCGTCATATCGCCGTTGCGGCGATCGTCATTGCGTGCCTGGTCAGTGGGTGCGCCAGTGTCAACAAGGCTGGCCGCGATGCCAGCGAACAAGCAAAGACGTTCTCGCCGATCACCGACAAGGCCGTCGTCTACATTTATCGCGACGAGATCCTTGGCTCGGCCATCAAGCTGCACGTGAGTGTCGACGGTACCGCCGTTGGCGACACCGGACCGAAGAGCTTCCTGCAACTCGCCCTGCCGCCTGGCCCGCATACCATCACCTCCAGGGGCGAAAAGATCTCGTCGCTCTCGCTGGATACACAGGCTGGCAAGACGTATTACGTTTGGCAGGAAGTGAAGATGGGCATGTGGTCCGCGAATAGCATGCTGCACCAGGTCGACACCGACAAGGGGCAGGACGGCGTTCGCGAGTGCGCTCTACTACGCACCGACGCACCGGCGTTCCGCTTGCCGGACGACAGCACGCCGAAGGTCGCCGCACCCGTCGCTTCCGCCCGCGCTGTTGAAGCGACTCCAGCGTCGGCTCCGGCCGAAGCAGCACCCGCTTCCATCAGCGCGCAGACCGCTGACGCGACCGCGCCCGCCGTCGGGACGGTCCAGGCAGAAGGTGGTCCAGCCTCCCTCGATCCGCGCGTGACCGTACCGATGTTCAACGCCGCACAGAACCTCGCCGCCATCCATCAATGCGACCGCATGATTCGCGTCCGTAGCGTCGATGGAGATAACGCACGCCTGTACAGCACGTGCCCGGCCGGCGGAAGTGCGCTGGAGATCGTCTGCAATGGGGCGAACTGCCACGAAGGCGCGCCGCAGGGGTAAGACAAAGCATCGCCGACAAGTCGGCTCCTACCGAGCGGGGTGTCGCCTTGCTCGGTAGGAGCCGATTCATCGGCGATGCTCTCGATCCCGCTTAGTTGCAAAACCCGTTCGGGTACGAAGACGACCGATAGGCATAAAGCCAGCTCGTCTTCCCACCATCGTTGGCGATATTCCAGTTGTTGCCGATTGATCCGATCGCCGTGTTCAGCGTCTGCGACCGCGTGAGGATGGGTGTGGTGAAGTACTTGTCCGCGTCCGCGTCGACACGGAACGACAGCTCGGCCAGCGCCGGCGTCGTGGCGCCATCGATGTACCACAAGGTCAGGGTGAACTCTGCCACGGACTCACCGATGTCGGACACGGGGCCGTCGTATTCCTGCTGGGTCACCGTGACACCAGCCACCTTCGACAGCGCAGAGGTGGATACGTCGGACAGCGTCGTTGCACCCGGGAATAGCTTGATCAGCGCGGCGACCGTCGTCGGCGTGGTGGTCGCGTCCTGCTTGGTCGAATGCGCCAGCACGAGGTTGCCCGGCGTCACGTCGGTCTCGAGCTTGGTCGACTTGTTCTTGCCCGCACCCGACACGTCCGTCCAATAGGACAGTTCTTCGTCCGCATGGCGAAACTTGAACTGGATGTCGGTATCGTCACCGGCACGCGTACGCAGCGAGTAGCCGCGCTTGTTCAGTGGGCACGTTCCCGGCGTGTCGTAGTAAGCCAGCGTGTCGCGGTTGCCAGCAGCGAAGTTGCCGGTGACGGTCTTGTCGAAACCGAGAGCCGACAGGCGGGCGGAAAGATTGGTCAGCAAGGTAGCCGCCGCGCTCGACGGATTGCTGGCGAAGCGCGTGGGGTCGACCAGGACCTTGTATTCCTTGCTGTCGACGTAAGCCGGCGTATTGGCATGACTGGCGATCGAACCCAGCATGAGGGTTGCCGACAGCAGCGAAAGAACCGTACGTTTCATCATGCGCATAACCCTTTATCGGTGGTTGAAGGCGGCGGTGGAACGCATGCCCGGCAAAGTCAGCCGGTACACGAGGATGCGGTTGTCGTTGTCGATGGGCGAGTCGCAGTTCTGCCCGTCCATGACGCAATGCTTCGCGATGAAGTCGTTGTCGTTGCCGACGAGAAGGAACCAGTCGTCGGGACGCGCCGGATCCAGCACGGGAAGGAGGTCCATGGCCTCCCACTTTTCGGAGAGCTGGGCCCTGCCCGTAACGTCGGCATCGATGCCCAGACCGAATCGCGCCAGGTCGGGCGGATCCAGGAGATTGACCAGCGGCGTCCACGCCGCGGCGCGGATGTCGCTGCGCAGCTCGCCATCCTTGCCCAGCACCGACCTCGTCGACGTCTCGTAGGTCGTCCTGGCAAGGTTGCTCGCGCCATCGGTGTCGACCAACAGCACGCTCTTGTACACGAGGGGCTTTCCACCATCGGCGCCGTAGCCGTTGCCGTCTCGCGAGAGCATGAGGAAGGTGTGGTTGTCGAGGACGCGGATTTCGCTTTGCGCCGCCGTTTTGTTGGGAGCGCTTCCATCACCGCGGTCGGCGTATACAGGCAGCCGAACGACGTAGTGCCCCAGCGGCGTTTTCGGTACGTCGTTACGACTCACGTCGTAAACGAGCACGCGGGTTAGCGAGCGCCCGGACGCGTCGCCCGGTGCCTCGCGGGTCGCCGTGTCCTGGATCAACGCGCTCTGCAACACAACGAACAGACGTGTGCCGTCCGGCGATAACGCCATCCCTTCGACACCCTGGTTGTTGCGTCGTCCGGTTACCGGCGGCCTCAGCGACGTAAAGTCCGGCTTGCCGTCCGCGTCCAGCGGACGCACGGCTCTGGGCGGCACGATCACCCCGGTGAGTTTCCCCTTCGCGTCGAACCGGTACACGTTTGCCGCGTACTCGTCACCGACGTAGAAACCGCCATCGTGAGTGAACTGCAGCGACTCCGCGTCCAGTGAGACCTTCCCTGCACCGATACCACTGGCCGGCGAAGGAAGGACGATAGCGCGCTCCGTCCGTAGTCCCTTCGCAGGCTCGGCGCCGGTAAACGGCTTCCCATCGAAGTCCCGCAAAGCAAGCCCGCCATCAACCACCAGCGACACGCTGCCCCCTGTGGGAGCCGCTTCAGCGGCGATCCCAGCCTGCGCCAACGTCAACGTGAACCTGAACCGATGTAACCGCCCCTCATAATCGAAGAACACATTATGTTCGGGATCGTTCCTCCCACGATCGGGCAAGGTCCAGAGCACCCCCGTATAGGTGTCCCCGTCGCGTTTCCAGCTACCCGGCTCGATCATCAACGACGAGAACGACCCCAGCGTGTCGCCGAGAAAATCTATGGTCCCCGCGGGCAATGATCCCGCGGCGACCAGCCCCTGATTGACATACGTCTTCCCGCCGAACGTGACCGAGCGCGGCAGCGGCGCCTGCGCGACATCCGCCGTACGAACATCGACGGTCTGCGCCGACGCGCTGCCCAGAAGTAGCATCAAGCCCAGACCGACGATGCGGCGAGCCATCAGAACCGTACATCCAGCGTCGCGAATACCTGCAGGGGCGCGGATGCGTGGAACACATAGGCGGTACCGGCCGGGTCGCTGGGCACAAAGGCGCTCGAGTCGAAGTTGCTGGCATAGCGCTTGTCGGTGAGGTTAGTCACGTTGAGCGAGAGGCGCACGTCCTTCGCCACCGAAAGCGGGCCGAAGTCATAGCCACCCGACACGTCCCACGTGGTGAATCCACCAAAGCCCTGGTCGTTCGTATAGGTGTAGTAACGCTTGCCGGTGTACTTGCCGCGTAGCGAGGCGAACCATGGCCCCTGCGTCCAGTCGATCTGCGTCGCGAACAGCTTGGTCGGCGTGTCGGTCTGGATCTTGCCGCTGGTGTGCTGGACGACACCGGCCTGCACGTAGTCACTGGCATACGTCGAGCGGTTGAAGGAGGCCGAGTTGTACCAGCGCAGGTGACTGGTCGGCTGCCACACGAAGGTCAGTTCAACGCCGTGGCTGTTCACGCCACCGACGTTGTAGAAGCGATTACCGCAGCTCGGCCCGACCGGCTGGCGTGAGTCGCAGGGGTTGTACTGCAGCAGACGGTTGTCGAAGCGCACATTGTATGCGGCGACCGAAGCGGCCACCTGGTCCGTCTCGATGCGATAGCCGGCCTCGAGGCTGCGCGATTTCTCGGGCTTGAGGTCGCCCTGCGTGTCCCAGATGGACTGGGCCACTGCCTGCGGACCGAGCTTGAACCCACCCTGGAACATCGCGACGTTCTTCGAGAAGCTGGTGAAGACTTCCTGGCCTTCGGCTAGCTTGTATCGCGCACCGAACTGCGGCAGCAATGCCTTGCTTGCGCTGAGCGAACCCGTGGCGAACTGGTTGTTTGAGTTAGCGGGAATCGGCTTCACGGCGTCGCCCGGCAAAGCCTCGGCGCGCGAGGTGACATGCGGGCTCTTGACGCCGACATCGATCGTGAGCGCATCGTCGAGGAAGCGCATCGTGTCCTGCAGGAAGGCCTGTCGCGTGTTCCATACCGTACGCTGGTCGAAAACGCCGAGGTCCGGCGTGGCGTCGATCGGACCACTGAGGTCCCGCGGCCCGGTGACGTAGCTGCTGTAGCGCGACGCCGTAGAGACATTGTGCTCGTACCAGACACCGCCTTCGATGTGCTGGTTCGCGATGTCCCACGCTGCCGACAGCACGGCGCCCGAGCGATTGATCGTATAGAGCGTGTTGCGGAAGATGATCGGCAACTGCTGCGGCGTGCCCGGGTAGGAATACGTGCCGCTGTTCCAGTTGTGTCCTTCGCCCGCATCCTCGTGGTGATAGACCTGGGCGTGGATGGTGACCGAGTCGCTCGGGAAGAAGTCGCCGGCGAGGTAGTAAAGATCGTCGTTGCGCAGGATCTGACCAGCGGTGAACGCACCGTCCGCGTCGGTATCCGCACCGCTCTTGTCACAGAGCTTGGCGTTGAGCGTGCCGGCATTGCAGTAAGCCTTGCCGATCGCTTTCTGCCAGTTCGGTGCCGAGCCACCCCAGTCCCAACCCAGGCCGCGCGCCAGCTCACTCTTCGACAGGTAGAAATAATCCGCCTGCGACGTGCGTGAGGTGTCTGCGAAGCCGGTGAAGCGCGCCCAGTCGAGGTCCCACACGGCCTTGCCGTTGAACTGTTTCGTCGTCGAACCGTTGTAAGCCGTCTGGTCGTTCCACAGGTCGGACGTGGTTTTCGCGCCGGACAGGTACATCGAGAAGCCGTTGTGCTCACCCGTGTCGAAGCGCGCATACGTGCGGCGATTGGCGTCGCTGCCGAAGGTCTGCGAGACGCGACCACCCATCGTCTTCGTCGGATCGTTCGATGTATAGGCGATGGTACCGCCGAGGTTGCTGGTCGACGGGGTGCCGAGATTGCCGATGCCCTCGGAGAGTTCGGCGCCGGCGAAGTTCTCGGAGATCAGCGCGCGGTTGATCGATAAGCCGTTGTAGTTGTTGTAAGCGCTGTCACCCAGCGGCATGCCGTCCAGCGTGTACCCGAGGCGCGTGCCGCTGAAGCCGCGCAGGCTGAGCGTCATCGACTGTTCGTTGGTACCCAGCGCGTCGACCGACTGTGCATTCACACCTGGCAGTGTGTTGAGAACTTTCTGAAGACTCGTTCCGGGCGGCAGGGCCTTCTGGTCCGAGGGACGCAGGCGCTGCACCTGGCGCGTCTCGCCCGTGCCGATCACGGAGACCGCATCGAGGTCCTGCACCTTGTCGCGCCTTGTGGCGCTGGCGTTATCAGCCGGGGCGTTGGTGTCGGTGGTATCGGTGTCGGTCGCGTAGGCAACGGAAGACAGGGCCATGCCGAGGGCGATGGCCAGAACGGTCTGCTTGAACAAGGGACTGCATCCTTACACTCGCGGACGCGTCGCGGCACACCTCCCCTGAGGGTGCCCATCACGCGCCGTGGAAGCGTCGGATAGTCGTGCAGTAAAATGGCAGCTTAGTGACAGCCCCTGTGACAGGACGCCTGGACGTCCGTCTTCGCTCAGCGGAAATCGATCGTCGAAATCGCGCCGGCCATGTCGGCCCGCGGTCGCAGGGAAACGTCCCAGTCGTACAGTTCGCACAAGCGACGCACGATCGCGAGGCCTAGGCCCGCACCACCGCCCGTGGCACTTTCGCCGCGAATACCGCGCTGGAACAGCTTCTCGGCGTCTTCCGGCTTGATGCCGGGGCCGGTATCGATCACGTCCACGCGGCCGTCGAGCACGCGCACCGTGACCTTGCCTTCCATCGTGTACTTGATCGCGTTGCCGATGAGGTTGGTCAGGGCCACCGAAAGCACCGAGGCCGGCGCGTTTACCGACACCGACCCATCGGACACCAACTCGATCTCGATGGGCTTGCCGCCCATCTGCGGGCGCTGGCTTTCGATCACATCCGAGGCGACCTTGGCCACGTCGGTGGTTTCGCCGCGCGTGGGACCTCGACGTTCGGCGCGCGACAGCAGCAACAGGGCTTCGATCATCTCGGTTGCCTGGCGCGATGCGCGCTCGATGCGCTTCAGTCGCTCGCGCAACTTGTCTGTCAGATCGGGCGAGCCCTGCAGGAGCTCCGTCGTGCTGGCGATCACTGCGAGCGGGGTGCGCAGCTCGTGGCTCACGTCCGAGTTGAATTCGCGATCGCGCTCGACGACCGAGGTCAGGCGCATGGCGTATTCATCGAGCGCCACGGCCAGCTCGCCGACTTCGTCGTCGGCGAAGTGCGGGGCCAGCGCCTCGGCTTTGCCCACGCGGCGGAAGTCACGCAGGCGCCTGGCCAGATCGGTCACCGGGCGCAGGACGCGCGCCGAAAGCCACACGCCAAGCACCAGCGAGAACAACCCGAACAGAAAGACCGCCGCGATGACGCTGGTGATGAGCTGGCGCTTGCCGAGTTCGTCGCGCGAGACGTCGAACTGGAGGAAGTTGATGATGCCGCCTTCGCGCCGGACGGCCACCTTGAAGTGGCGCGGCTTGCCGTCCTTGCCGGTCTCGTAGAGCTCGTGCACGCCCGTATCGAGCGACTGCCAGTTCAGCGGCGCCTTGTAAATCGTACGTTCGCTGAAGGTGGCGGCCTGGATGATGTTGAACTGCGGCCTCTCAGCCGGGTTCGCCCGAACCTGCGCGTTGAGCGAGTCCGCTTCATCCTGCAAGGCCGAGTTGATCAGTTGCTCTTCGACACGCTCACGGATGTTGATCGCCGCGAACGCGAAAAGAGCGCTCAGCCCGAGACCGAACAGCGTAAAGGTGACAATCAGGCGAAAACGAAGCTTACGTCTGGACCGCATCCGGATCGACCATGCGATATCCGATACCGTGACGCGTGTGGATCAGCGGCTTCTCGAAAGGTTTGTCGATGGCCGCACGCAGCCCGTGAATATGCACGCGTAACGAGTCCGAGTCCGGAAGCTCCTCTCCCCAGACCCGCTGCTCCAGATCCTGCCGCGTCACCACGGAGGGGCTGGCCTCCATGAGTGCCTGCAGCAGCTTCAGGCCGATCGGATTGAGCTGGATCGACTTACCTTCGCGGGTCACGGTAAGCGTGTCGAGGTTGTAGGTGAGACCGTCCACCTTGAGCACGCGGCTTTGCGGACCCTTGCCCCGACGCGCAAGCACTTCCAGCCGCGCCGCCAGTTCCTGCAGGGCGAAAGGCTTGGTCATGTAGTCGTCGGCACCGGACTCGAAGCCAACCAGCTTGTTGTCCAGCGAGTCGCGCGCCGTGAGCATGAGCACCGGCGTCTGCTTGTGCGCCTCGTGGCGGAGCTTCTTGGCGACATCCAGCCCGTCCATGCCCGGTAGGGTCAGGTCGAGCACGATGACGTCGAAATCGTGTACGACAGCCAGATGCAGCCCGGTGACGCCGTCGCCGGCGAAATCGACCACATGGCCGCGATCCTCGAGGTAATCCCCGATGTTGGTCGCGATGTCGGTGTTGTCTTCGATGACCAGAACGCGCATTCGGCACTCCATTGTGCGGTCGCGGGTGAGTCTTATCAGTATTGCGACCGGAAGCTTAACGCCGAATCCGTGAAGCGGACAGCAGTAAAAGAGAGGCCCGGACGGGAAACCCCGCCCGGGCCGAAAGAACTACTGCCCCGATACCGTCACCCCGCGTCGCGGAATCACAGTGAAACCTTTATAGGCGACACCCGTTTAAATCGCTGTTAACCCCTTCGGGGCCCTTGGGCGGCGCGGCTTGGCGACCGCGGGGCGGGCGGCAAGGCGGGTTTCACAGTGGGCAATAATGGCGTCGGCCACGTCGACGCCGGTGCTGCCCTCGATGCCCTCCAGGCCTGGCGAGGCATTCACCTCCAGCAACAACGGGCCACGGGACGAGCGCAGGAGGTCCACGCCCGCGACCTCCAGACCCAGGGCCGAAGCCGCCTGGATCGCAACCCGGCGCTCGTCGTCGGACAGCTCGACCGAAGCCGCCGTGCCGCCCCGGTGCAGGTTGGCGCGGAACTCACCCGGCGCCGCAGAGCGCTGCATGGCCGCGACCACCTGGTCGCCGACCACGAAGCAGCGCAGGTCGCTGCCATTGGCCTCCCGGATGAATTCCTGGACGAGGAAGTTCGCGTAGAGGCCACGGAAGGCTTCGATCACGCTCTGGGATGCCGAGCGCTTCTCGGCCAGGACCACGCCGGTGCCCTGGGTACCCTCGTTCAGCTTGATGATGTGCGGAGGGTCGCCCAGCATCGCCAGCAGGTCGGAGGTGTCATCCGGGTTGTCGCCGAAGGCGGTGACCGGCATGTCCACGCCCTTCACCGCCAGCATCTGCAGGCTGCGCAGCTTGTCCCGCGCGCGCAGCACGGCGTCGGAGGGGTTAGGCGTGAACACGCCCATCAGCTCGAGCTGGCGGAGCACGGCCGTACCGTAAAAGGTGCTGGAGGCGCCGATGCGCGGTATCACGCAGTCGATCGGCCCAAGCGGCTTGCCCTTGAAGTGGATCGCGAACATCTGCGGCGCGATGCTCATGTAGCAACGCAGCGGATCGATCACGCGGACGGTGTGCTTGCGCTTGCGCGCCGCCTCCACCAGTCGCTGCGTGGAGTACAGCCGCGCATTGCGCGACAGGATGGCGATCTTCATGTGGGTTCCCGGACGGCGCGGCGCGGCGTCTGTGAATAGGAAAGCGAAGGATCGACCTGGAAGCGCCCGTTCAGCGCCGTCCGGCCGAGCAAAAGGGGAAAGAGCATGTGCCGCCGGTCGGTCAGGTTCACTTCGGCAAGGAACGTCTGTCCGGCCAGCTCGATCTCGGTCTGGATAAACCAGCGGGTGGTCGCATGGCCGCCAGAATCGGTCACGGTACGCTGGCCGATGGCTTTGGCCTCGCAAGGATCAGACACGCCGCCCTTTCGGGTCGTGCGCACCTGGAAGCGCAGCCATGTGCCGTCGTCTCGCTCGTCGATCTCCAGCCATTCGACGTGCAGCGACGACGAGCGCGCGCCCGTATCGAGCTTGGCCTTGAGGACAGCGACGCCGAGCGACGGAAGTGCGAGCCGTTCGCGCCAGCCTAGGGTGATGACATCAGTCATGGGTCTGGTGCGAAGGTAGGGGGACGGCGGTGGACCGGGGGAACGGTCCGGATGCAAAAGCATGCCGAAGGTGGTGCCGGGTTTCAACCGGCACGATCATCGGACCCCTCCAGACTGTCACGCCCATGAAATCGACGTGAACAGCAAGGGGTCCGAGGCGCTTTCAAGGGCGAAGGGAGCCCCGCCCGGTCACCATCATGTAGACGGACGCGCCCACGCCAGCCAGCGAGACGATGGCCACGTAGTGCGCCGGCCCCAGGCCACCGGCGGTTCTGGCGAGGATGGCCACGAGCACCGGCGTGGCGGCGCCGGCGATGGCATAGGCCACGTTGTAGGAGACCGATATCCCGGAAAAGCGGATCGCCGGCGGAAACGAAGCCACCAGGATAGCCGGGACGATGCCCGCTACCCCTGCGAACACGCCGGCAAGCGCATAGAGCGGAAACAGGTTCGCACCGCCGCCCTGCAAGTCGATGTACAAAGCATAGGTGCTGAGCATCAGGCCGATCGACGACAGCAACATGGCGCGGGCGGTACCCATCCAGTCGACGAGAAGGCCGCCGCCGATGCAGCCCAGACACAGGGTGAACGCCGCGATGCTTCCGCCTTCAAACGCGCGCGCCGGAGCAATGTGGAACGTCGTCTGCATCACCGTGGGGGTCGTCAGGATGACCACGACAATCGCCGCGGTGAGCACCCAGGTCACCGCCATCGACAGCAACACACCCGGCAAGTGATCGCGAACGACGACCAACGCGGGAAGCTCTTCTGAAAGCTCCTTGCGCTCCCGCATGCGCGCGAATACCGGCGTCTCACTCAGCCACCGGCGAAGGTACACCGCGATGAAGCCGAAAACGCCACCCAGAATGAAGGCGATTCGCCAACCGTGGTCCAGCATATCGGCTTCGGAAAGGTTGGCATTGAGCCATGCCGCCAGCAGCGAGCCCATGAGGATGCCGGCGGTGAGGCCTGCCGAGAGGCTGGCAACGGCGATCCCTACGCGGCGTTGCGGCACGTGCTCGGCCACGAACACCCAGGCCCCCGGCACTTCACCGCCGATGGCCAGGCCCTGCAAGACGCGAAGCAGGGTGAGCAGGATCGGCGCCAGTACGCCCAGCGTCGCGTAGGTCGGCAGCACGCCAATCAGCAGGGTCGGCACGGCCATCAGGAACACGCTGAGCATGAACATCCGTTTACGGCCGATGCGATCGCCGAAGTGCGCCATCACGATGCCGCCGAGCGGCCGGGCGAGATACGCGACGGCGAAGATACCGAACGTCTGCAGCGTTGCCAGCCACTCCGACGTACCGGGTGGAAAGAACAGGTGGCCGATCGTCTTGGCAAAATAAACGAAGATGACGAAGTCGTAGAACTCCAGCGCACCACCGAGGGCGGACAGGAGCAGCGTTTTCACATCGCCACGGTTGAGCGTGCGGCGGGCCGCAGTATCGAGGGTCGAGCTCATGATTCGTGTCAGTCCTCGAGGAGGTTCGCGACGGAGTCGAGGATTTCCGCAGGACGGAACGGATAGCTATCGACGTCCGCCCGGGTGGCGATGCCGCTGAGCACCAGCACCGTGTGCAGGCCCGCTTCGATACCCGCGACCACGTCGGTGTCCATGCGGTCGCCGATCATGCCGGTGTTGTGCGAATGCGCGCCGAGCTTGTTCATGGCCGAACGGAACATCATCGGATTGGGCTTGCCGATGACGTACGGCTCGCGGCCGGTGCAACGGGTGATGAGCGCGGCCACGGCGCCCGTCGCGGGCAACGGACCCTCGGCACTGGGGCTGGTCGCATCCGGGTTGGTACAGATGAAACGCGCGCCGTTGCCGATCAGACGGATCGCCTTGGTGATCGCAGCGAAGGAGTAGGTCCTCGTCTCGCCCAGCACCACATAGTCCGGCGCGGTGTCGGTCATGATGAAACCCGCCTCGTGGATCGCCGTGGTGAGGCCAGCCTCGCCCATGACGAAGGCCGAGCCGCCGGGGGATTGGTCCTTGAGGAAGGTGGCCGTGGCCAGCGCGGACGTCCATAACTGCTCTTCAGGCACGTCCAGGCCCGAGGTACGCAGGCGCGCACTGAGGTCGCGCGGGGTGAAGATGGAGTTGTTGGTCAGCACCAGGAACGGCGTACCGCGATCCCGCCACTGGCGGATCAGTTCAGGTGCTCCCGGCAAGGCCTTGTTCTCGTGGACGAGGACGCCGTCCATGTCGGTCAGCCAGCAGGCAACGTTCTTGCGGTCGGTCACGGGGAATTCCTTACAGAAAAACGGGACACAGGCGCCAAGGGTACCGCGACGGGATGCCATTCGGCATGGCATGACTAATCGCACGCTTGCCGGCCATCGCAAGCTCCTACGATGAATTCGAGCCCGCCACGGGCCCAGGGGAAAGGAAGCATCATGCTCAAAGCCGTCGTAGCTCTCGCGGCGCTTGCCGTCACCTCCGCCCACGCCGAACAGACCCGCCACGACACCGTCGTGGACGGCGTTCGCATCACCTACTGGACCTCCCGAGACATCAAGCCGACGGATACGCCCGTGGTCTTCCTGCACGGTGGGCCCGGCTACAACAGCTACAGCTTCCGTCGCACCGCGGGGCCGCTACTCGAAGGCGACGCGCCCATGGTCTACATGGACGAGCGCGGCTCCGGCGCCAGCGAGCGCCCCCTCTCCAAGGACTATTCGCTGGGCGCCATGGCAGCCGACATCGAAGGCGTGCGCAAGGCCATGGGCGTGGATCGCATCATCCCCATGGGGCATAGCTTCGGCGGGGCCGTGGCGGCCACCTATGCCACGACGTACACCGCGCACGTGGATCGCCTGATCCTGGTCGATGCGGCCATCGATATGCCGGCGGCGATGGGCGTGTGGATGGATGCACTCAAGGCGAGCCAGCCCGACGCCTGGAAAGCGGAACAGGCGTCCGACCCCGGCCGCGCGCTCGCGGCGACCGATCCGGAAGACCGCTGCGCCCTGAGCAGGGCACGATTTGCCTTCGTCATGGATGCGGCGGAAAAACTCCCCGACCCAACGGTGTTCTACACCATGCAGCAGTTTCGTAAGCCCGAGGGAAAGACCGAGCAGAAACGTATCGACGCCGAGGGTGGCTTCCGCAGCTCGGGCGAGGTCGCGGGCGCCGTCTTCGGGCCGAAGTCCGATTTCGTTTGCTACCGCGCGGATCCTGCGGCGTTGTCCATGCCGGTGCTCGTCATCGTCGGCAAGTACGATTTCTCCGTCGGCGCCGCCCCGTTGAAAGCCTTCGCGAAGGAGCTAAGAAAAGGCCACTTCGTGCAACTCGACGAGAGCGCCCACTTCAGCTACCAGGAGCAGCCGCAGGCGTTCACGAGCGCCGTGGAAGGCTTCCTTCGGCAGCGTTGAGGGCTACTCGCTGGCGAGCCGCTTGTGCAGGGCGACGTACTCCTTGCGGTATTTCTTCGCCAGCGAGGTCTTCTGCCGATCGGTAATTATCTTGCCGCCCAGCTGGAAGAAACTGCGCTCCTCCTCGCGAAGATGGTCGTGCAGTTCGTCGGAGAGCTTGCTGAGGTTGGCGGTCCATTTGCGGCCGGAATGGGTCGCCGTCTGCAGCTCTTCCACGAGATCGTCCATCTTGTGGTGGTCGGCCAGCGCGTCCCGCGACGGATGCAGGCCGCGGTCATCCATCAGCATCGGCACATAGAGAAAGCGCTCCTCCGCCGCTTCATGGGCGGCCAGCTCGATGCGCAGCGCGGTGAACAACTCCACGCGATGCTCGCCCGGATCGGAGCGCATGAGCTTGCGCATCAGCGAGCGCTGGATGACGTGGCTTTCGCGGAGGGCTTCGAAGATCGTCTCGGACATGGCGTTCCCGGCGTTGTCATGGAGGCACCATCCTCGCCGGTGTCATGTCAGGGTTTCGTCAGCGGTTAAAAAGAGCCGGCGCTAATAGGGCCTCGGGTCCGGTTCCTGCGCAACGCTCTTCCATATGCCGTTCAAGAGCAGATGGCGAACCCTGCCGACATAGTCCCCAGTTGCCGCGAGCACCCTCGGCCTGGCATGGTCTCTGAACGAAACCACGGTGCGCGACTGGTCGCACAAGGCCGATACCACGTTCGCACCGTCAGCTTTCACGGGGGGAAGCCGTGTCTTCGGTTCAAGGACGCATAGGGTTTCGGAGGGCCCCGGGACATTCCCGACGTACACCTCGACACGATCCGAGCCACTGGCCTCGACGTGACTGCCCGCATCCGCCCAAACCTTTCCATGGTCGTCGAAGGCCTCCATACGACCGTCCGGGAAGTGGAACAGGAACGGCATGTGATCCATCTGTTCGGACCAGTGCAGGTACGTGTCGGACGCCTCGACCGTACTGGTCTTGGTTATCGCACTGCACCCGACCGACAAACCTGTGCTGACGACGATGAACAGGGCGTATCGAAGGGTTCTATTGACGCATGGCATGCTGTTGATTCTCCGGGTAACGTGAAACGAGAGGGGGACCGCCAGGCTCACCGCCGTTCCAGCCGCCGCCCATGGCGCGGATCAGGTCGACGCTGGCCTGCAGTTGACGAGTGCGTACACGCTCAGCCGCGCGCTCGGCCTTCAAGGCCGTCGCCTGGGCCGTTACCACTTCGAGATAGCTGACGACGCCCTCGTTGTAGCGGTTGGTGGCGAGCGCCTGCGATGACTTCGCTGCCTCGGCCGCCGTGTTCTCTTGCCGTCGTTCGCGGCCCAGGGCCTGCAGTAACGACAGGTTGTCTTCCACCTGCTGGAAGGCCTTCAGCACCACGCTGCGGTACTGGGCCGAGGCGGTGGCGAATTCCGCCCGCGCCTCAGCCTCGCGCCCGCGACGCAGGCCACCGTCGAAGAGATTCAACGACACCAATGGGCCGAGGCTCCAGAACTGATTGCCGGCGGCCAGCAAGTCGCCATGACCGACGTCCTGCCAGCCCAAGGCGGCGCCGAGGCTCAGCGTCGGATAAAAGGCCGCGCGCGCGACGCCGATGCCTGCGTTGGCCGCAAAGGCGCGACGTTCCGCGGCTGCGATGTCCGGCCGACGCTGCAACAACGTGGACGGAACGCTCAAGGGAATCACTGGCGGCGTCAACGCGGTAGCACGAGCTTCCAGCGCGAAGGTCGATGCGGGCTCGCCGATCAGTGCCGCAATCGCGTGTTCCGTGAGAGCGCGCCGAACATCCAGGTCCGTGGCCTGGGCTTCGGCATCCGCATACAGCGCGTTTGCCCGGGCGACATCGAGTCCGGACGAAACACCGCCGGCCATGCGGTCCTGTGTCATCGTCTGGCCGTCGCCGAAGGCGACTAGGGAATCCCGGAGGATGCGCAGTTCGACGTCGTCACCGCGCAGTTCGATATAGAGGTCGGCCAGTTGGCCCTGCAAGCTGAGACGGACGGTTGCCAGATCGGCCTGGGCGGCTTCACTCCGTGCCTTACCTTGCGCCACTTCGTTACGGACACGACCCCACAGGTCCAGCTCGTATCCGGCACGGAAGCCGACCGTCCGGCTGTCGTACTCATTGGGCTGATTGGAACCACGTAGCGGCCGGTTATCGGACTGCCGATCGTTCGTGGGGCTTGCTTCGATGCCCGCGTGTGGGGCCTGTTGTGACCCCAGCTCCTGCAGGTACGCGCGCGAGGCGTCCAGCCGCGCCACCGCTACGCCGATATCCGGGTTATTGGCGTTGAGTTTGTTTTCCAGGTCATCCAGCACCGGGTCGCCATATACCTTCCACCAAGGGCCCTTCCCAGCGGCGTCATCAGGCCGGGCCATGCTCCAGCCTTTCGGATAGGCAGCTCCCTTGTACGCCGCAGGCAGCTCGCCCACGGTCGGCCTGACATAGGCCGGCGCGAGCGAGCAACCACCCAGGGCCAGCAGCACGACGCAGCACCACGCGCGCATGGTCGACTCATGCACTCTTGTCATGGCGGCTCTCATCGGCCTGCGGCAGCGCCAGACGTACGACATCGCCCTGGCTCAGCGAGTCGGTGGGATGGTCGATGATCCGGTCGTGCGGGAGCAGGCCCTGATCGATCTGGAGCGTGTCGCCCAGATCCATCGCGATGTGGACGTCGCGCAACAGGACCTTGCTGTCAGGGCCCAACACTGCAACCTGGGGCCCAGCCGCACGGAACAGCAGCGTGGTCGCTGGTATCGTCACCGTGTTCGCGGCAGCGTGCGTGCTCAGATGGACTTCGGCGAAATCACCCGGCAGCAGATCCTGCTGCGGATTCTCAACCTCGAACTGCGCCAATAACGTGCCTGATGTCCGGTTGATGGCCCGCGAGGTGCCAATCAACGTGCCCTCCACGGTTTCGCCGCCGTGACCCAGGACCAGCAGCCTCACCTTCATACCGGGCACGATCGACGACGCATATCCTTGCGGCACCTGTGTGTACAGACGCATCCTGCTGGTGTCCGCGACGGAGAACAGCGGCTCTCCGCCGTTCGTGTTGGCCGTGATGAGGTCACCAATGTCCGTGTTGCGCGCCGTCACCGTGCCGTCGAACGGCGCGACGATGCGCTTGAACGATTCGAGCGCCACCAGGCGATCCACGTCAGCGCGTGCGGCAAGCTCATTCGCCCCTGCCGTCTCGGCCTCGCTGGCTTTCTCGTCGGCTTCCTGCTTCGACACCGAGTGCGATGCGAGCAGGTTGTTCCAGCGTCGCGCTGTGGTGTCGGCCAGACGCACGCTGGCCTGAGCACGCACGAGTTCGGCCTTGGCCTGCTCGAACTGCTGATCCAGCTCGGGCGTCTCGATCAGCCCCAACAACTGGCCGGCGTGCACCTTCTCGCCGATGTCCACGTTCCATTGCTTCAGATAGCCGCCAACGCGTGCGTGGATGGGGGCCGCGATCCATGCATCGAGGTGGCCCGGCAAGGTGAGCCCTTGCGTACCGCTCAATGCGGATGCCGAGATCACCTGCACGCTCGGCGTGAGCTGCGCCTGTGTCCACGCACTGAGGTCGCGTGATTCAACAGCACGTAACGCAAGCCCGGCAACGACGCCGACCGATGCGATCACGACGCCCATGGCAAGGGCCAGCCGAACGCGGAGTGGCCGCCCCGGTGCCGGCGTGATGGCATCATGCGACATGAGGCTGCTCTCCGATGAGGTGGTGGCCAGACCGGACAGTCGCGACGCGACCGTGCACGATGGCGAAGATGACGGGTACGAAAAGCAGCGTGGCAAACGTCGCAAACAGGAGGCCGCCGATCACGGCACGGCCGAGTGGCGAGTTCTGCTCCTGGCTCAGCGCCATGGGCAGCATGCCGATGATCATCGCCAGCGCGGTCATGCATACCGGGCGGAAACGAGTGAAGCCTGCCTCGAGCGCCGCCCTGACGGGATCGCCGTGCTCGGCGAGCCGTTCGCGGCAGAAGGTCACCACGAGGATCGCATTCGCGGTTGCCACGCCCATGCACATGATCGCGCCCGTAAGCGCCGGCACCGAAAGGCTCGTGTGAGTGAGAAACAGCATCCACACGATGCCGGCGAGCGCCGCAGGAAGCGCCGTGACGATCACGAAGGGATCGAGCCACGACTGGAAATTGACCACGATGAGTAGGTAGATCAGCACGACGGCGCCAACGAGACCGAACAGCAGGCCACTGAAGGCCTCGTTCATCGTGCCCACCTGGCCATGCAGACTGACCAGCGAGCCCTTGGGCCGTTGCGATGCAAATCGGGCCAGCACATTTTGTACGTCGCTGGCCACGCCACCCAGATCACGCCCTTGAATGGAGGCGTAGATGTCGTATGCGGGCATGATGTTGTAGTGGGACACGACCGCGTCACTCGGCCCACGGGTGAAACTGGCGACACCACCCAGGATCTGCGCGGCACCGTCGCCGGACGCCGTCACCGGCAAGGCCTTGAGGTCGGCCATGGAATCCATGAGGTACTGCGGCGTGGAAGCAACGATGGCATAGGAAACGCCATTCTTCGGATTCAACCAGAAGGCGGGAGCCACCTGGGCGCTGCCGGCCAGCGAGGACACCATGCTGTTGGTGACATCGCGCTCGGTGATACCCAGACTATCGGCACGCACGCGGTCCACCTTGACGTTGAGCTGCGGGTAGCTGGAGCTTTGTTGAAGGCGCACGTCGACGATGCCATCGATCTTGCGCAGCTCCTTCATGATGTGTTCCGCGTATGCCTCATTGCCTTTCCTGTCGCGGCCGGCAATGGATACGTCCAGCGGCGAGGGAGAGCCGAAGTTGAGGATCTGGCTGGTCATGTCCGATGGCAGGAAGGCAAACTGCGTACCGGCGAAGCGGCGCGGAAGCGTCTCCCGCAAGCGCTTGATGAAGTCGGCCGCCGGCCGGTGCCCTTCCTTCAGCACGATCTGTATGTCGCCATCCTGGGACCCGATGGTGCCGCTACTGCTGTAGACCAGGTTCACGCCGCTCAAGGGCAGACCGATGTTATCGATGATGGTGTCCAGCTGGTCGGGGGGAATGACATCGCGAATGGCTCGCTCGATGTGGTCGAACTCCGAAGCGGTCTCTTCCACGCGCGTACCCATGGGGGCGCGCACGTGCATCGAGATGGCATCGGAGTCGACCGTGGGAAAGAAGTCACGACCGAGCGAAGGAACGAGTGCGAAGGAAGCCAGAACAAAACCCAGGAAGCCCACGACAAAACGCTTGCGATGATCCATCGCGATGGCGAGCGTGCCGTAGTAAGTATCCCGAACGAGGGTGAAGCGCCGCTCGAACCCGGCCTGAAACGCCAGCAGGCCACGCACCACGACGCCATGCTGCGTCGGGCGATGCTGGTCGCCTTCGTGATGATTGAGGTAGGCGTCCTCCGGGTGAGCGCCCCCGCCATCTTCGACGTGATGCGGCTTCAGAAGGAACATGGCCAGCGTCGGTACCAGCGTGCGCGAAAGAAGGAAAGACGACACCATCGCGAAGATCACCGCCAGCGCCATCGGGCGGAACAGGAAACCGGCAATCCCGTCGAGCATGAACATCGGCACGAACACGATGCAGATGCAGAGGAGCGAGACGAAGGCTGGCGTAACGATCTGCTTCGCGCCATCCATGATGGCGGTCATCACGCCCTTGCCTTGCTCCAGGTGCCAGTTGATGTTCTCGATGGTGACCGTCGCATCATCGACGAGGATGCCCACGGCAAGCGCGAGGCCACCCAGGGTCATGACATTCAGGGTCTGCCCGAATAAAGCGAGCAGGGCGATGGCCGACAGGACCGACAGAGGAATGGATAGCGCGATGATGACCGTGGATCGCCAACTACCCAGGAACAGCAGGATCATCACCGAGGTAAGCACCGCGGCAATCACCCCCTCGCGCGCAACCGATGCCACAGCGGACTTCACGAAGACGGACTGATCGCCCAGCAGACTCATCGTCAGCGATTTGGGCTGGGTTTCCCCGATCAGAGGGAGCAGCTTCTTGATCCCGGCGACGACATCGAGCGTGGATGCGTTGCCGTTCTTCAGCGCTGGCATGAGTACTGCGCGCTTGCCGTCGACGCGAACGATATTGTTCTGTGGTGGCGCACCGTCGCGAACATGGGCGACGTCACCGATGGTGATCGTGGCGCCATTGACCGTCTTGATCGGCAGATCGTTCAGTTCGTCGATTGCGGTCGGACTGTTGTTGAGCTGGACGTGATACTCGAACGTGCCTATTTTCGCCGTGCCGACGGGAATGATCTGGTTCTGCGCGGCCAATGCACTGCTCACGTCCTGCGCGGAAAGGCCCTTGGCTGCCAGGGCGCGGGGATTGAGGTCCAGCGTCACCTGTTTCTGCTTGCCGCCGTACGGCGTCGGAATGGCAACGCCGGGAACCGATATCAGTGTCGGCCGCATGAAGTTCTGCGCGATGTCACGGATGGTGGCTTCCGATAGCACCGGACTGGACAATGCCATCTGCAACACCGGCACCGTGGAAGCGTTGTAGTTGAGAATCAGCGGCGGCGTGATCCCGGGTGGCATCTGCTTCACCACCGTTTGCGAAATGGAGGTGACCTGTGCCGTCGCCGTGCGAATGTCCACGCCCGGCTGGAAGAAGATTTTCACGATACCCACGCCAGGCAACGACTGCGACTCGATGTGCTCGATATCGTTGACCGACGTGGTGAGCTGTCGCTCGTAGTAGTAAATCACGCGTCCGGACATCTGGTCCGGTGGCAGACCGTTATAGGTCCAGACGACGCTGATCACCGGAATGCCGATGTTCGGAAAGATGTCCGTCGGCGTGCGCAGGACGGCGAGCGGTCCCGCGATCAGGATCAACAGGGCCAGCACGATGAAGGTGTATGGACGCGATAATGCGATGCGGACTAGCGCCAGCATGCAGAAAACTCTTGTCGCGTCGCGGATTGTCTTGGCGCGTTACGTTTCATCGGCGGTATCGATGGCATCTGACCTTGGCATGAGTGCCTGGGGTCATTCTCCGTACCGATGCTTGTGGAAATCTTTTGTCTGCGAAGGAAATCCGGTGTAACGCCAGCTCGCCTAGCGGGCCGCGATCGAAATGTGCACGAGAAGGCCTTGCCCGGACGGTGCTTCCAACAAGGTAATCCAGCCATCGTGCAGTTCGACGGCGCGCTGGACGATGCTCAAACCGAGACCGAACCCCGCCTCCTTGCTATCGGCCCCACGGTGGAAACGCTGGAATGCCGCCTCGCGCCGTTCCGCGGGAATACCCGGACCGTCGTCGCAAACCGTGATCAGCGCCCTGCCTCCCTCGCGCGCCAGTCCGATGTCCACACGACTGCGGTCGGGCGTATGACGCAGTGCGTTCTCCACCAGGTTGCGAATCATTGCGGTCAGGGCCACTTCGTGACCGGACACGATCAGCTCAGGCTCGTCGTGGTTCAGACTGAGTTCGATTTCTTTCTCGGCGATGCCCGGCGCCAGCTCCTCAACCACCTCAGTAGCAAGGGTGACCAGGTCGAGCGGTACACGGTGCTGTGACGCGGCGCCCGCTTCGAGCCGCGCCATAGCCAGGATTTGCTCGATGCGGCGTGCGAGCCGTGCGAGGCTGCGGCGCGCGTTACGCACCGTGTATTGGATCTCCACCGGATCGTCGGTGATGAGCGCGCTCTCCATGTGGATCATGGTGGCGGCGAGCGGCGTCCGTAGTTCGTGGGCAACATCACCTGCGAAGCGTTGCTCGCGTTCAATGGCGTCCTCAAGACGCTCCAGTTGCTGGTTGAGGGTAACGATGAGTGGCTTGATCTCGTCCGGCGAGCCGTCGACGGCAATCAGCTTGCGGCTGCCGGGTTCGCGGCGCGCAAGGACGCGGGTAAGCGTGTCCACCGGCCTGAGGCCACGCCTGACGGCAAGGCCCGCCAGAAACGCGAGCATCGGCAAGCCGATCACCAGGGGCAGACCGTGCTCCAGGATCAGTCCGTTTGTAATGTCACTTCGGTTATCCGCGCGCTCGCCGATGCGAATCGTGAGATTGAAACGATTGGTCAGCGTGAACAACCGCCAGCGCGCGCCACCATGCTCCATGTCGCTGAAGCCGTGTTCACCGTGCCCTGGCGGCGGGAGGTCAGCGAGATTGGCGGTGGCCGCAATCAGGGTGCCATGAGGGTCGTACGCCTGGAAGCCGACCTCGGGCTCGTAGTTGCGTGCATGCACCGAGATCACGACGGCGCCGTGCTGGGCCTCGGTGGCCAGTTGCAATGTGCGGGTGGGGTCCTGCCCCGCATAGCCGCCCTGGCCATAAGCAATCAGCGTACCCAACGTGCGCCCAGCCTCGGCCAGGCGTCCGTCGAGCAGATGATTCATCTCATGCCGTTCGCTCTGGTAGCTGAAAACACCCAAGGGGATGAGCACCACCACCTGCACGAGGATGATCAACCATGTGATGCGCGCGCGGAGGCTGCTCGATGTCACTTCGGCTCCCTCGGCATCATGTAGCCGATGCCGCGCACGGTCTGGATCACCTCCGCGCTCAGCTTGCGACGCAGCCAATGCACGTGCACCTCGATGGCGTTGCGGTCTACCACGGTGTCGAAGCCATACACCGAACCCTCGAGGGACTCGCGCCTCACGATCCGGCCGGCGCGTTCCATAAGGATGCGCAGCACGGCGAACTCACGGCGCGTGAGCGCAATGCGTTCGCCGCGAAAGGTGACATCCGTCGTGTCCAGGTCGAGTACCAGGCCGCCGACCTCCACGCGGTTGTCAACCAGACCCTGGGCCCGGCGCGTCAACGAGCGAATACGAGCGGCCAGCTCACCCAGGTGGAAGGGTTTGACCAGATAGTCGTCGGCGCCCAGGTCGAGACCCTTGATCCGGGCCTCCGGGGCGTCCCGCGCCGTCATCACAAGGATCGGCGTCTTCACCCCCGCCCGCCGGGCTTCCAGCAGGACTTCCAGGCCATCCTTGCCCGGCAGACCCAGGTCGAGCAGCACCAGGTCGACCGAGCCATCAGCCAGTGCTGCCGCGCCGTGGCGGCCGTCGGTAAGCCAGGTCACCGCGTAGGATTGCTGCTCAAGCGCGTGCTTGATCGCTTCGCCCAGCTCGGCGTCGTCTTCCAACAGGAGGAGGTGCATGGCGGGGGTGCGGGCTCGGTATCGGCAGGGATCGAGGGCAGCATGATCCCCGAGAAGGCTTTTCCCAACCTTTTTGCGCCATGCGCTACTTCGAGGTCACCGGGGGCGACACCGGGTCGATGGCGCCCACGCTGACGTGCCCGCTCCAGTCCTCGAATACGTCGGCAGCCTTGCTGTCGACGTATTTCACAACGACCGGCGACGGCGGACACGAAGCCGCCAATGAGCTCATCGCGCCGGCGTCCAGGGTCCCCGGACCACCCATGTCCCGTGCATCCCGCGTGCCCTCCATGCAATAGGTCCCGGTCGCGGCGGCGCCGACCAGACGGCGGGTGCCGTCCTGATAACGTTGCTCGGCTCGCGGCGCGGCGACAGCATCCGCGTAGGTTTTCTTCAGTGATGCGAGGTAGTCGTCCGCCTTGGCCAGTTCCGCAGGGCTCAGCTGAGCCTTCAACTCGTCGTAGGGCGCCTGGAAACGCGGCGTATGTCGCTCGGATGCCAACGCGAACCAGGCCAGGGCGAGCGGCCGATTCACCGGCTGCTGGTCACCGTTGAGGGCCATGACGCCCAGGACATACTGCGCGGGTTTGCTGGCCCAGCTCGCTGCTTCCTTGAAGAACTTATCGGCGTAGCGGTGTTTGTTCTCGCCGTAGCTCTGGGTGGCAAGGCAATAGAAATACTCACCGGGGAGAAACTTCTCCATACCCGAGATGCACTTTGCGGCGGCCAGTTGCTCGTTGCTAGGCGGCGCTGTCGATGTTTGAGCATCCTGGGCCTTGAGCGCTGGCGCGCCGAGGCAGAGCAGAACGGTAAGAAGGGCCGTTCCGACGCGACCTGATGACATGCTCCGACGTGACTTAGGCATCGTGTATCTCTCCGTGATTCCGCAAAGTCTAGCTGCAGAAATATCCCAGGAGAACGGCGCGAAAATGCGACATGTCCGCACGAGTTTGCGAGCTTAAGGAGAGAGAGCAATGATGGCGTCGAACACCTATCACGTTGATCCCGAGGCAACAGCCCATGAGCTGATGAATGCCGCCACCGAATGGCTTCAGTTTGATCGTGGCCTTACTGGACTACTGGCCGATCTGGTGCACGACGCCGATATGGTCGACTGCCAGCGCATGGCGCTTGGATTGGAAGCGATCGGCGCACTGACCCAGATGGGCGTGCAATGCACGGCGCAGGCTCACGTGTGAATGTGCTGGGAGAAGACTGCGGGGAACGGGTCTACGCCATTGTGGAGAATCGTTGGGCTCTTCTGACTCGGGCCTGCGCCTGCACCACGTACCCGTATCCGGATGCGAAATTTCGTGCACATGCAGTGCTCGATGGTATTGAGAGCATCCCCTCGCAACACCGACGCACTGGCTCGGAACAGCCCGTTGATCGACCTACCGATATCGCCACTCACGGGTGACGCGACTCTCCCATCGGTCCAATGGTAGGTTCGCATTCGCGGCACGCGCAGGAGCGCCTTGAATGGATTCGAACTACCAGGCCTTGGTCGACGCTGTCATCCAGGCCGAGACTGCCGGTCACCCACGTCACGAACTGGTGTTGCACATAGGAGCGACGCCGCAATGTGTTCAAGGCGTGGGTTTCGAAGACTTACCGTTGGTGATCAAGGCGAAGACTGTTGGAAAGGCTTACTTCGACCATTGCGTCGCACTTGCTCTCTTGAAACGGCTGCCAGACATCGTCGGCGCCCCCAAAGCGATCTTCCGGTCGGATACGCAGGCAGGCTCGGTGGTGGTACTTACTTTTGAACTGCACGGCGGCCATCCCATTGTCGTGCCGGTCGCTCCCCGTCGCCAGGTAGGTCGATCCGACTTCGTCAATGAAGTGACGAGCATCTACGCCAAGGAAGGCCCGAACCGAATCGCGCGATGGGCGCAAGCGGGGCTGCTCTTATGGCAGCCATAAAAAAACCGCATCCCACTCGACATTTCGGCTCTGTTCGCCTGGTGTGGAGTTTGGATACGGCAAGCCTGATTTTAGTCCCGCCGTGGAACAAAGGCAACTCTGAAGAGTCGTATCGCCCAGATATCGGACCGACACCGCTCACCGGTGCGAGGCAGGCCTTAGTAATGGAGCGGGTGAAGGGAATCGAACCCTCGTCAGTAGCTTGGGAAGCTACAGCTCTACCATTGAGCTACACCCGCGTCGGCAGGGGATGGTAATACGTCAGCGCAGTGAGGGGAAAGGTGGCGCCCGGCTGAACGCTCCGGGGAGGCGCCCCGCCGGCCCTCGGCGGCAAGCGCATAATCGTGCCAGGGAATTCTTACGAGGACCGGGCCATGCGTCGATTGCTCTCGCTTTCCATCACCGCAGCGCTGGCTCTGGGCGCGATCGGTGCGACCTCGGCCCAGTCCCGAACGGTGTCCACCGCCGACATGCCCAAGCCCGGCGTCAGCTATATCTCCGGCCCCTCGACGCCGGAGCGCCGGGAAACCGTGAGCACCGGTACCCTGCCCCAGCCCGCCCGGCTTTATGTGAACGGCCAGGTTTCGGATGGTGGCTATGACAGCCAGGGCGGGGCCTATGGCAATGGAGGCTATGACAACCAGACCGCCAACACCAACGGTGGTGGCTATTATTCGGGCGGCTACGGCAACTATCCCGGAAATGGCAATTACCCTGGCGGCGGCAACGGATACGGCCACGGTCATGACCACGACCACGGCGGCTATCCCGGCAACGGCGGCTACCCAGGGAATGGTGGATACCCCGGCAATGGTGGTGGCAACGGCGGCAACGGCTACCAGCCGCCCGGCAACTCGAGTTCCGTCGTCTTGAAGCCCAAGCCGCCGACCGGCAAGCCGATGGTCAAGGTCGCTCCGCCACCCAGGCAGGACCGCGACTCGAACCGCAACGGCAACAACGGCTGGAATGCCTATCCCCAGCCGATTCCCGTCAACACCGGCGTGAACGCCAATCGCCCCTCCCAGCCCGGAACCGGCATGGGCACCGGCAACCAACCCGGCACGGGCATACCCCTCCGCAGCGGTGGTAACAACGGCGGCGGCTACGGTTACGGGCACGGCCGCTGAGGCCTCCTGTTCGCGGCGGCTACGGCCGCCCGTTACAATCGGCGGATGCATATCACCCTCAATGGCGATGCGCGTGACTGCGCGCCCGGCACATCCGTGTCGACCCTGCTCGATGCCGCCGGCTATGCCGGCAAGCGCGTGGCCGTGGAAGTGAATTTAGAGATCGTGCCGCGCAGCGCGCACGCGACCCACCTGCTCGCCGACGGCGACCGGGTCGAGATCGTCCATGCCATTGGCGGCGGCTGAGCCGCGCCCACCGACGGAAGACCCCGCATGAACCACTACTCCCCCGCTGGCGACGATCTCCTCACCGTTGCCGGACGTACGTTCCACTCGCGCCTGCTCACCGGCACGGGCAAGTACAAGGATTTCGACGAGACCCGTCGGGCAACGGAAGCCGCTGGTGCGCAGATCGTCACCCTGGCCATCCGCCGGGTGAACATCGGCCAGGACGCGAGCCAGCCCAACCTGCTCGATGCCCTGCCGCCGGATCGTTTCACTCTGCTGCCGAACACGGCCGGCTGCTACACCGCCGACGACGCCGTGCGCACCTGCCGCCTCGCCCGTGAACTCCTCGACGGCCACAATCTGGTCAAGCTCGAAGTGCTCGGTGACGAGCGCACGCTTTACCCCGACGTGGTGCAGACGCTGGTCGCCGCCGAAAAACTGGTCGCCGATGGCTTCGATGTCATGGTCTACACCTCGGACGACCCGATTCTCGCGCGCCGCCTCGAAGCCATCGGTTGCGCGGCGATCATGCCGCTGGCCGCACCGATCGGTTCGGGGCTCGGCATCCAGAACCGCTACAACCTGCTCGAGATCATCGAGAACGCGAAGGTACCGGTGATCGTCGACGCGGGTGTCGGCACGGCTTCGGACGCCGCCATTGCGATGGAGCTGGGCTGCGACGGCGTACTGATGAATACGGCGATTGCCGGTGCCAAGAACCCGGTACTGATGGCGCATGCGATGAAGCTTGCCGTCGAAGCCGGTCGCGCCGCGTTCCATGCCGGCCGCATTCCGCGCAAGCGCTTCGCCTCGGCGTCGAGCCCCATCGATGGGCTGGTCGGCTGACATGACGCAAGACGACGACACCCCGGGCGACGCACCCTACCTCCGCCGTATTCGCAGCTTCGTCCTGCGCGAAGGCCGGATGACGACGGCGCAGCAACGCGCCTTCGACGATCACTGGTCCCGTTTCGGGCTCGACTACAACGCAAGCGAACGAGACCTCAGCGCAACGTTCGGCCGCGAGGCACCCCGGGTGCTCGAAATCGGCTTCGGCAATGGTGAGGCACTCGCCTGGGCCAGCGAGCATGATCTGGCTCGCGACTATATCGGCGTGGAGGTGCACAGCCCGGGTGTCGGCCGCCTGATGAACGCGCTCGCCGCCCGCGAGGCAAGCAACGTGCGCGTCTACAAGCACGATGCCGTCGAGGTCCTCGAGCACGAGATCCCCGCGGGCAGCCTGTCCGAAGTCCGCATCTGGTTTCCCGATCCCTGGCACAAGAAGCGCCATAACAAGCGCCGACTGGTCCAGCCGGCCTTCGTCCAGCTGCTGGCCTCACGCATGGCCCCGGGCGGCCTGCTCCACCTGGCCACCGACTGGGAGGCGTATGCGGAACACATGCGCGAGACGATGGAAGCCGCCGAAGGCTGGCATAACCGCGTCGGCCCGGGCGTGAGCGCCGAGCGGCCCGCGTGGCGCATCGAGACCCACTTCGAGCGTCGCGGCACGCGGCTCGGCCATGGCGTCTGGGATTATTTGTACGAATGGCGCGGTTTGACCACGACACCTTGACCGCTTAACTGGCATAAGGGGGGCTTCGTGCTTACGGAGTCCCCCCGATGTCCATTTCAAGCGTCGCCGATCTGATTGCGGAAACCCTCGAAGAAGCCGGCGTCCGCCGCATTTACGGCCTGGTCGGCGACAGCCTCAACGCCATTACCGATTCCCTGCGCGAACGCAACCGCATCGATTGGGTGCATGTGCGCAATGAAGAGGCGGCCGCGTTTGCTGCCGGTGGCGAATCCCAGCTGACCGGCGAACTCGCGGTCTGCGCCGGCAGCTGCGGCCCCGGTAACCTGCACCTGATCAACGGCTTGTTCGACTGCAACCGCTCGCGCACTCCCGTGCTGGCTATCGCCGCACATATTCCGAGCGCCGAGATCGGTAGCGGCTATTTCCAGGAAACCCATCCGACCGAGCTGTTTCGGGAATGCAGCGTGTACTGCGAGATGGTGTCCGATCCCGCGCAGATGCCCCATGTGCTCGACTCGGCCATCCGCGCCGCGGTCGGCCAGCGTGGCGTGGCCGTGGTGGTGATTCCCGGCGACGTGGCGATGCGCAAGGCACTCGTGAAGGCGGTCACGCCAGCCGCTGGACTGTTACCGCCCAAGCCCAAGGTGATTCCGGCCGAGCGCGAACTCGATGCCCTCGCCGCCCTGCTCAACGCAGGCAAGCGCATCACCCTGCTTTGTGGCCGCGGCACCGCGGGTGCCCACGACGACCTGATCGCCCTGGCCGATGCCCTGAAGTCGCCGATCGTGCATGCGCTCGGGGGCAAGGAATACGTCGAGTACGACAACCCGTTCGACGTCGGCATGACAGGCCTGATCGGTTTCAGCTCCGGCTACTACGCGATGGAAGACTGCGACACCCTCCTTATGCTTGGCACCGATTTCCCGTACCGGCAGTTCTATCCGGAGGACGCAAAGATTGCCCAGGTGGACCTGCGCCCCGGCAATATCGGTCGGCGATGCCGCGTCGACCTCGGCGTCGTCGGCGACGTGGGCGAAACGATCCGCGCCCTGCTTCCCCGCATCGAACCCAAGCGCGTGCGCGGCCATCTCGATCGCTGCCTCGCGCATTACACACGCGCTCGCCAGGATCTGGACGAACTCGCCGTGATCGAACCCGGCCACGACCTGATCCATCCGCAACAGCTCACGCGCCTGGTCAGCGAGCTGGCGGAAGAGGATGCGATCTTCACTGTGGACGTCGGCACGCCCACCGTGTGGGCCGCGCGCTACCTGCGCATGAACGGCAAGCGCCGTCTGCTGGGTTCCTTCGTGCACGGCTCGATGGCCAACGCCATGCCTCAGGCGATCGGCGCACAGGCGTCGCATCCGGATCGCCAGGTCGTCTCGCTCTCAGGCGACGGCGGCTTCACCATGCTGATGGGTGACTTCATCACCCTCGCCCAGCAAGGCCTCCCGGTGAAGGTGATCGTGCTCAATAACGGCACCCTGGGCTTCGTCGAGCTGGAAATGAAGGCCGCCGGACTATTGGAAACCGGCGTGGAACTAAAGAACCCGGATTTCGCCGCCATGGCGAATGCGATGGGCATCCACGGCCGTCGCGTCAGCCGCGCCAGTGATCTGCCCTCGGCCGTCGCCGAGGTGCTTTCGCACGACGGCCCTGCCCTTCTTGACGTGGTCAGCAATCGCCTCGAACTGTCCATGCCACCGAAAATCAGCGGCGAGCAGGTGAAGGGTTTCAGCCTGTATGCGTTGAAGGCCGTAATGAGCGGACGCGGTGATTCGATCATCGACCTGGCCCTGAGCAACCTGAGTCGTTGAGGACCCGAAAAGCGGGCCGTATCACGGCCCGCTTCAGCCGGGAGCCACCCCCAACGCGTATACTCCTGCGGCATCAATCGCCGCCTGGCAAGACCATGCCACCGCACGTCCCAACCGACCGGATCCGGATAGCCGGCTAGTGGCTCTTACCCTCACTCCCGAAATGATGCTTGTGCTGGGCCTGGTGGGCTTCACCATGCTCATGCTCGTTCTGGAGTGGATCCGGGCCGATATGGTGGCCCTGCTCGTCGTGGTCACGATCGGCCTGACCGGCCTGATTCCCGGCGACCAGGTGTTCAACGGCTTCGCCGGCAACGCCGTCATCGCGATCATCGCGATCATGATCATGGGTGCGGGCCTCGACCGCGCCGGCGTGCTCAACCTCACCGCTGCCTTCGTCATGCGCATGGCACGCGGAGTGGAGTCGCGACTGGGGGTGGTGGTGAACAGCGTCACCAGCCTGTTCAGCGCGGTCATTCCCAGCCAGGCGCTGGCGGCACTGATGATTCCCGTGACCAGCCGCCTGTCCGCCCGTACGGGCGTGCCGATGTCGCGCCTGCTGTTGCCCATGGCGTTCTGCATCCTCACCGCCACCAACACCACGCTGATCGCCAACTCGCCACTGATCGTCCTCAACGACCTGATCGCCAGCGCGAACAGCAACCTGCCTCCCGGCGCGCACACCATCCCGAAGTTCGGCCTGTTCAGCGTGACCCCGGTGGGTCTGGTACTGGCCGTGGTCGGCGTGCTGTTCTTTTACCTGTTCACCCGCAAGCTCCTGCCCGAGCGCGAAGACGATCGCCTCAAGGTGACACCGGGCCGCACGGAGAGCTACTTCGCCGATACTTATGGCATCGTCGGTGAAACCGCCGAACTCACCGTCACGGCGGAGAGTCCGCTGGTCGGCATGAGCATCGGCGAAGTGGAGCAGTTGCACGGAGCTCCACTGATCCTGGCCATCAAGAACGGCAACGAAAGCCGTGTCGCGCCACCGTCCGATCAGATGATCTGGGTCGGTACGGTGCTCGGCGTGCTGGCCCCTCGCGACGCCATCAATGCCTTCGCCAACAACCAGTTATGCCGCGTATCCATGCGCATGCGCCAGCTCGGCGAGCAATTCAACACCACGCGCGCCGGCATTTCCGAGGCGGTGGTACCGCCGAGCTCGCGCTTCATCAAGCAAACCGTCGGCGAACTGCGCCTGCGCAAGCGCTTCGGTATTTCCGTGCTTGCGGTGAATCGCGGCGACGAAGTCTTCCGCGAGGACGTCCGCTCGGTAAGCCTGCGCGCCGGCGACACGCTGGTGCTGCACAGCAAGTGGCGCGACCTGATACTGGCCGAGGAAGACCGCGACTTCGTGGTGGTCACGGACGTGCCCAAGGAAGAGGCGCGTCCCGGCAAGATCTGGCAAGCCGTCTTCTTCTTCGTGCTGGCGAAGTGCCTGGCGCTGTTCACCCACCTCGACCTGTCCGTGGCGATGATGACCGGTGCCGTCGGCATGCTTCTCACCGGCGTGCTGAACATGGACGAGGCCTACAAGGCCATCAACTGGAAGACCATCTTCGTCACGGCCTGCCTGATTCCGCTGGGCTGGTCGATGGATTCCACCGGCACCGCCTCGTGGATCGCCCAGGAAGTCCTGGCCGTGCTCGGCCATGCGCCGCAGTGGACCCTGCAGCTGTCCATCGCCGTACTCACCCTGATGTTCTCGCAGGTCATGTCGAACGTGGGCGCGACCGTGATGATGGTGCCGATCGCCATCAGCGTGGCGGTGAGCACCGGGGGTAACCCCTCGGCTTACGCGCTCATCGTGGCCGTATCCTCGTCGAATACGTTCCTGCTGCCTTCCGGCCATCCGGCACTCATGATGGTGGCCGGCCCGGGCGGTTACCGCGCCAGGGATTTCCTACGCGTCGGCCTGCCCCTGACGATCATCGTGCTGACCCTGACCCTGGTCACGATCAACTTCATGTATCGCTAAGGGCAGCCGCTAGGGCCAGCCGCTGAGCCGCGAAATTTCTCAGGCCAGCCGCACCGCGCCATCGAGCACCGTCACCGGTACCGCACGCAGGCGATCGCCCCGGCAGGGTCCCGCAGTGCAGTCGCCGGTGTCGGCCGTGAAGGTGGCACCGTGCGCCGCGCAGATGATCGTCCCGTTGCGCACCAAGAACCGGCCCGGCGCGTAATCGAGCCGCCGGCCCGCGTGCGGACAGACGTTGAAATAGGCGCGAGCCTCATCGCCATGCCGATAGACCATGAGCGACTCCACCTCGCTGTTGACGACGGCGTCGACCTCGATGGCGTTGCCGTCGGGAATGTCCGCCAGGAGGCAGAGGGGAGGGGTATCGGTGTTAGGAGTCATGGCACTTGTCTGTGGGGGTGGGTTGCCCCAAGGTAAAGGGGAACCACGCATGTCATTGTGCCATACGGATTTTTAACCAATGCGCTTCGTCTTCCCGCCCGTTCGCCGCTCGCGTAATCCGCTCGCCCGCGCCTTGTCCGTCGTGGCCGGTCTGGCCGTGCTCGGCGTCCTGTTGGTGTTCGGCGTGGTCGTCATCGGCGTCCTGCTGGCCGGTGGCCTGGTGTTCCTGGCCGTGCGCCAGTGGAAGCTTGCCCGCGGTGGCCGTCCCGCGGCGGCCCAGCCGTCAGTCACGCGCCCCACCGACGATCCCAAGGTCCTCGAGGGCGAGTTCGTGGTGATCCACCAGCGCGATCCGGTCCACCACTAAAACCGCGCGCAAGAAGCGGATGGTGAGGGGGCTTCGCCCCGTCTACGCTGGTCTCCAACGAGTGGAGACCACGATGAAAACCCAGGTCCAGTTCATGCACAGCGCCACCGACGATGCTCTCGAACGTGCCCGCGCCACGCTCGACAGCGAGGACGGCGCCAGTGACCTCGCCACGCTTGCGGCCGTCGCAGGGCTCAGCCCAACCCATCTGCAACGCGCCTTCCGTCGCCGTTACGGGGTAAGTCCGGCCGAGTACGCCCGCGCGCGCCGTTTTGGCCAGCTCCGCGAGGCGCTTCGTGACGGTGTCGCGGTCACCGACGCCGTCTATGAGGCCGGTTTCGGCTCCGGCAGCCGCGTGTATGAGGAAAGCGACCGCCGGCTCGGCATGACGCCAGCCAGCTACCGCGCAGGCGGCGCGGGCGCCTCGATCCGCTACACCACCACCGGCACGTCACTCGGCCGCCTGCTGGTCGCTACGACGGCGAAAGGCATCTGCTCGGTAACGCTCGGCGAAGACGATACCGCCCTGGAAACGCGGCTCGCGGATGAATTTCCCCTGGCGGAACGTGAGCGCGTGGACGAAGGTCGCGACGAATGGCTCGACGCCGTGATCGCTCGCGTCGCCCGCGATCTCGGCTGGGGTGACGGCGACACACCGGCGATGCCGCCCATCGATGTGGCCGCGACCGCATTCCAGTGGCGCGTCTGGGATGCGCTGACGCGGATACCGCGCGGCGAAACCCTGAGCTACGGCGAGCTCGCCGCCAAGCTTGGCGTACCCAAGGCCGCGCGAGCCATCGGTCGCGCCTGCGGCAGCAACAAGCTCGCCCTGCTGGTCCCCTGCCATCGGATCATCCGCGAAGACGGCAGCCTCGGCGGCTGGCGATGGGGCATGGAAATCAAACGGCAACTGCTGGCCACGGAGCGTGCCATGAGCGCCGCTCAAGGCTGACCTTCGAACGTTTCGCTACCGCCGCACCCGCGGCGACGATATCGTTCCGGATTCAGCCTGGATCGCCCATGTCCGACGCCGCCTGTACCGCGCAAGAAGCTCCCGCCGCCGCCAGCCCCCGCTGGCTGGTGCCGCTGTCATTGCTGTCGATGTACCTGATCTGGGGCTCGACCTATCTCGGCATTCGCTATGCGCTGGTGAGCTATCCCCCCTTCATGCTCGCGGCGATCCGCTTCGCCATTGCCGGTGTGGTGCTGTTCGCCGTGCTGCGCCTGCGTGGTGTCACGTTGCCGACGGCCCGCCAGTGGAAGAACGCAGCCATCGTCGGCACCTTGCTCCTCGCTGGTGGGAACGGGTTGGTCTGTTTCGCCGAGCAATCGGTGAGTTCGGGTATCGCCGCGGTCGCGGTGGCGAGCATGCCGCTGTTCGCGGCGGTGTTCGGCGGCCTTTATCGCGAGTGGCCCACGCGTGGAGAAACGATCGGCCTGATGCTGGGTTTCGTCGGCGTCGTCGTGCTCAATCTCGGCGCCGGGTTGTCCGGGTCACCGCTCGGTGCGATCGCACTGATCTGTGCCGCCATGGCGTGGGCCTTCGGCTCGGTGTGGTCCAAGCGCCAGGACATGCCGTCGGGGCCGATGAACACCGCGGCGCAGATGCTCTGTGCAAGCGTTTCCCTTTCGATCATCGCCCTGCTTCATGGCGAGCGTTTCCCCGCTCATCCGCAGGTCGGCGCCACGGTCGCCCTGGGCTACCTCATCGTGTTCGGCTCCATCGTCGCCTTCAGCGCCTACCTCTACGTGCTGAAAACAGTGCGCCCGGCGCTGGCCACGAGCTACGCCTACGTCAACCCACCGGTGGCCGTGCTGTTCGGCGTCGCTGTGGCCGGCGAACATGTCGGTCCCTTCGATCTCGCCGGCATGGCCATCATCCTGGTGGGCGTCGGCATTATCACAATGATGCGTACGCGCAAGGCCTGAAGGCCGCAGTTTGTGAAATCCGTCGCATAAATGGCCCATGTAGGGCACTTTTCAGAATTATTCGATGTTTGTCCGCGATAGCGACACCTAGGCTCGGGTTCTCAGTCGCAGGAGCGCCCGATGTCCCGTCTTACCCCGAAATCGTCGCGGTGTTCGCGGCGCGTGTACCTGTGCTGCGCACGCGGCGGCACCCTCTTCGGCATCGCCATCCTCGCCGTGGCCTCGTGCCAGACCTTTAGGGAGGGGCCAGCGACGGGCGCCTCCTCGCCCGTCGCGGATTACCTGGAGTACGACGCCTGCCTCGACCGCGGCGGTCGATGGCTGATGCATGCGCACGCCTGCATCGAGCAAAGCGAGGCGGGCCTGCACGAACGACGCGAAGCCTTTTAGGGCTTCGCGCAGGGGTTCGCCTCAGAGTTCGCGCAGTGCCGTGGTGACCGGCACGCGCGCGGCACGCAGTGCCGGGAACAGCCCGCCGATGAACCCGATGGCGAGCGCCCACTTGATGCCCGTCCACAGCAGTTCTCCGCTGACATGGAAGCGGAACACCACCTGGCTGAAGTTGGCGCCAAGCGTCGACGTGGTATAGCCGTTGAAGACGAGCCACACCACGCCCGCCCCGATGAGTCCACCGAGAAGGGCGAGCATCATCGTTTCGAGCATGACCGAGACCACGACGGGGACCCCGCGAAAGCCGATGGCACGCAACGTGGCGATCTCGCGGGCCCGTGCCTGGATCGCGGCGAACATCGTGTTGAGCGCCCCGAAGATCGCACCGATGGCCATGATGACGCCCACCGTGATGCCCACCGCGCGCAGCACCTTGGTCAGGCCTTCGGATTGCTTGCTGAAGTAATCCTGTGTCGTGCTGACGTCCACCTTGAGCCGCGGATCGGCGACGAGGTTGGCCTTGAAGGTGTCGAAGGCGGCGGGCGAGTCCAGCATGACCGTGACCGACTGCACGCTGCTGCCGCGCCGATAGGCAGAGGCCACGCTTTGCGTATCGGCCCACAGCTCAGACTCGAGGGCGTCGTGGGATTCGAACACACCGACCACCGTCCAGGTCTGCCCGGCAAGGCGGAGGGTTTTGCCGACATCGATACCGTCGAACTGCGCTTTCGCCCCTTTGCCAACGATGATCTCACCCAGGCCGGGTCGGAACTTCCGACCTTCGACGATCTTCACCTGGTCCCTGAGCGTCCAGACATCGTCACTCACGCCACGAATCGGCACGTTGGAATCGCTGTTCGGGTCGCCCTTGCGCGGCAGGTTGGCGACGACCACGAGTTCGCCCGACGCGATCGGCTTGCCTTGCGCATCCTTTTTTACGCCCGGCGCCTGCATCACGACGTTGGCACTGTCGCGATCGAGGATGGAGTTGAGCTCCGCCTGCGATCCGCCGCGCAGCACGATGGCGGTGCGGTCGTTGCCGGTGGAGCGGAGTGTCTCGGCGAAGCCGTCGCTCATCGCGAGCATGGCCACGAGTACACCGACGACACCGGCAATCCCGACTACCACGACGGATGACGAACCCAGTCGCTGGGTCACGGTGGCGAGTCCCACACGGGTCACCTGCCAGGTCTGCCGGCCACGTCGGGTAAGCGCCATCCACAGCACGAGGATCACCGCCAGCGCCGCGATGCCTTGCCACGGCAGCGCGATCCACAGCGCGAGGAAAGCGGCGACGATCAGGAGCATCAACAGGCCGAAGCCGAGTTTCTTCATCGATTTCATGTCGTATTCCTCAGCGCCCGGCGAGCGCGTCGACGATGTTGAGACGCATCGCACGGATGGCAGGCAAGGCACCGACGAGCGCGCCGATCACCACCATCAACACGAGACCGAGAATCCACGTGGAAGCACCAATGGGCGGAAGGTTGAGCGCGCCGCCGCTCATCGTCGTGACGATAGGCACCACGACTCCGGCAGCCGCCAGTCCCAGCACGCCGCCCAGGACCAGCAGCAGCACACCTTCCGCAAGCACCATGCCGAGCACGCTCTGACTGGAGAAGCCGATGGTCTTCAGGACGGCGAGTTCGTTCGTGCGTTCGCGCACGGCCTGCGCCATGGTGTTTCCGGTCAGCAGGATGAGCGTGAAGAACACCGCGCCCATGATCGCCGAGACGATAAGTCCGATGTCGCCGAGTTGCTTGGCGAACGAGGCGTTGAAAGCCTGTTCCGTCTGCGTCTTGGTTTCATGGTCCGAATTGGCCGACAACGCATCGATTGCCTTTGCCACGCTGTCCGCCTTGTCGGCGGAGGTGAGCTTCACCACGTACCAGCCCACCGTCGTACCGACGCTGTGGAACGCGTTGGCATCTTCGAAATACTTGTGATGAAAGAAGAATTGCTGGTCCGTGCCGTTGGCGGCGCCCTTGGCTGGCGTGTAGATGCCGACGATGTCGAAGGGCCAGGTCTTGTCACCGTTACGCTGCGGGAAAATCGTCGACTGCAGGGGAATCTTGTCGCCCACCTTCCAGCCGAAACGCTTCGCCAACGCTTCGCCCACGACGGCACCTGTCCGCGTCGTCTCGAAAGCCTTGCGTTGATCCGCCGGCAATTCCATCTCGCGGTAGATGTCGAGGTAGTTGTCGCTGACGGCGAAGCTGAGCACGAAGTTCTTCGGGTCCTGGTAAATGCCACCGAACCAGTTCGCATAGCCCACGGACTTCACTCCGGGGATGGCCTCCATGCGCGTCTGCAGGCTCGCCGGCAGGGACTGGATGATCGAGTAACGCGAGGTGGTGATCAGGCGATCCACACCGATTACGCTGTCGCCTGAGTCGAAAGCCGCACGCGTGGCGTCGAGCATGCCGAACAGAAGGAAGGCGGCGAGGATCGAGACCAGGGTGAGGAACGTGCGGGACTTGCGCCGGAACAACGCTGCCCAGATGAGATGCATGTATTTCATGCCGGCATTCCTCGCTCAGGCCACGGCTTGCTCGACAAGGGAACCCTTGTCGAGATGCAGCGTATGGTTGGCGTACTCGGCCGCCTTGGGATCGTGGGTCACCATGACGATGGTTTTTCCGTGCTCCCGATTGAGCTCACGCAGCAGCCCGAGGATGTCCTCGGCAGACTGGCGGTCCAGATCGCCCGTCGGCTCGTCGCAGACCAGCAGCGTGGGATCGGACACGATGGCGCGCGCGATCGCCACGCGCTGCTGCTGACCGCCGGAAAGCTCGGAAGGCTTGTGCGTGGCACGATCGGAAAGACCGACCAACTGCAGTGCGATGGACGCGTTCTGCTTGCGCTGTGCCGCCGACAGCTTGGTCAACAGCAAGGGCAGTTCCACGTTGCGCTGGCCGGTAAGCATGGGCATGAGGTTGTAGAACTGAAAGACGAACCCGACGTGCGCGGCGCGCCACTTGGCCAGCGCGCCCGAGCCGAGCTGATCGATACGTTCGCCGGCGACCGTGATGCTGCCGCCGGTCGGCGTATCCAGCCCGCCGATCAGGTTCAACAGGGTGGTCTTGCCCGAGCCCGATGGCCCCATCAGCGCGAGGAAATCACCTTCCTCGATCTTCAGGTTCACACCGTGCAGCACCTCGACCTTCTGCCGGCCGCGCTCATAGACCTTCGAGAGATCCTGGATGTCGATCAGGGTAGCCATCGTTATGTCTCCGGACGCGTCAGGGTGAGGTTTTAGCGATGCTGACGGCGGTGCCGTCGGCGAGGGATTCGGGCGGTGCGACGACGACGGTTTCGCCCATGGTCACGCCGTCGGTGACCAGGCGCATGTCGCCGCTGGCCGGCTTCACGGAAGTCACCGGCCGGCGCTTCGCTGTGTTGTCGGCAACGACGAAAACGATGTCATGGCCATCGCGCTGCACGACGGCCGCGGCGGGAACGAAGACCCCCTTTGGCGCCGCGGACTGGGCCGGTGCACGACGCTCGAGGAAGGAAACACGCACGCCCATGTCGGGGACGATGCGGCCGTCCTTGTGCTCCAGCGCGACGCGCACCTTCACGGTGGCCTTGCCACGATCGGCGGCCGGCACGATGGCGATCACATGGGCGGGAATCTTCCAGTCGGGATAGGCGTCGAGGACGGCTTCCGCGGGCATGTCCGGCTGTACACGGCCGATATAGGCCTCGTTGACGTCCACATCGATCTCCAGCGAATCCATGTCGACGATGGTGCCGACGCCGGTCCGCGTGAAGCCACCGCCGGCCGAGAGGGGCGAGATGATTTCGCCGACCTGGGCCGCCTTGTCCGTGATCACCCCATCGAACGGGGCGCGAACCACGGTGTAGTCGAGGTTGACCTGCCCGACCTGGACCTGCGCATCGGCGGAGTCGGCCTGGCGCCGCGCCGTGTTGAGCTGCGCGCGAAAGGTGTTTGCCTGGGTGCGGGCCTGTTCCGATACCTGCTTGGATACCAGGCCGCGCCCGACGAGCGCCTCGGCGCGGTCGGCGTCGCGCAAGTCCTGGTCGAGCTGGGCCTGGGTCTGGGCCACGGTGGCATGGGCCGCCGCCGCGCTTGCCCGGGCAGCGTCCAGACTGGCGCGCAGGGCGTTGTCCTCGAGGCGGGCCAGCACCTGACCCTTCTTCACACGGTCGCCTTCTTCGATCAGCACTTCGGTCAGGGCGCCGGTGATCTGCGCGGAGACAGTTGCCTGGCGGCGAGCCGTCACGTAGCCGGTGGCCTGGAGCACCGCCCCGGCCTCCGCATTGGCAGAAGGCGACACGGCGGTGGCGGTCCTCACCTCGACCGGGCGATGGGCGACGAAGGCCCATGCACCGGCACCGACCGCGAGCAGGACGGCGACCACCCCGACCGTGACCAGCGCGAGCCGGAATCCCTTGCCGCCACCCCCACCCCCGTGGGATTCCTTGTGCGATTTATCGATCTTCAGCTGCCTCAGCAGCTCGGCGTTCGAATTCATGCTTCCCTCTGTCCCCTGCGGTCCCACCTGATGGCAGGATCATGCGACCCGAGGCGACGCTGCACCACTTCCGCCCATCAGTCATCTGCCGTGACAGGTGTCACCTGCTAACCTGATGCGATGAATACGATCATCCCCGCGCCGGCCCAGCCGAGCATCCCCGTCCTCGGCCAGACTGCGCGTTTTCCGGTCCGCCGTATTTTCTGCATCGGCCGTAACTACGCCGACCATGCCCGTGAAATGGGCGCGTCGGTCGACATGTCGAACCCGATGTTCTTCACCAAGCCGGCCGATGCCATCGTCACCGACGGCGCCGACGTGCCCTACCCCTCGGCAACCAGCGATCTCCACCACGAAGTGGAAATGGTGGTGGCCCTGGGCGCCGGCGGTTCGGACCTTTCCGTCGAGCAGGCCGGCAAGCTGGTCTGGGGCTACGGCGTCGGCCTGGACCTGACCCGCCGCGACCTGCAGGCGCAGGCCAAGGCCAAGGGCGCACCGTGGGATGTCGCCAAGGGCTTCGACCATTCGGCTCCGATCTCGGCCCTGGTGCCGGCGTCGGAAGTCACACCGACCTCGTCCACCCGTATCGCGCTGGAGATCAACGGCGAACTGCGCCAGGAGGCCACGTTGGGCGACATGCTCCTGGACGTGCCCGCCATCCTCAGTGCGCTGTCGAAGCTGTTCGAACTGAAGGCCGGCGACATCGTCTACACCGGCACGCCGGCAGGCGTCTCCGCCCTCGTGCGCGGCGACACGTTCCGTGCGACCCTCGACGGCGTCGCGACGCTCGAAGGCCGGGTCAGCTGACTTCGCGAAGTGCCGACATCCGTCCCGCTAGTTTCCAACGTTCCACGTTCAGCCAATAAGGAGAAAGACCGATGAGTTTCGTCGCGGAATTCAAGAAATTCGCTCTACGCGGTAATGTCGTCGACCTGGCGGTCGGTGTCGTGATCGGTGCGGCATTCGGCAAGATCGTTACCTCGCTCGTCGACAACATCATCATGCCGCCCATCGGCTGGTTGATCGGTGGCATCGATTTCTCCGACTGGAAGTGGGTGCTCAAGCCCGCCGATGCGGTTGCCAAGAAAGCCGAGGTCGCGATCCAGTACGGCGTCTTCATCAACGTACTCATCCAGTTCCTGATCGTCGCCATCGCGATCTTCGTCGTGGTCAAGGCGATCAACCGCCTCACCCGTCGCGAGGAAGAAGCCCCGGCTGCGCCGGCGGCCGACGTTGTACTGCTGACGGAAATCCGCGATCTGCTTCGTTCGCAGCAAGGGAAGTGAGCTTGACGCACTTGTAGGAGCCGCTTCAGCGGCGAACCCTCAGCGGTGATATTGCGAATGAGGGTTTGCGTTTCATCGTGGGAGCTGCTCAACCGCTCGCCCAATCACCGCAATGCCTCGTTCGCAAGCGCGACAATCCGAAGGTTCGCCGCTGGAACCTACGCCTGCGCAGCGAGCGATCCGCAAAAAAAAGAGGCCGCCGATTGGGAATCGGCGGCCTATCTGGGGAGACTCGTTATGCCCGGGAGTTGAGCCGTCACCGGCTCGGGCACTTATTATTGGTATTCGGGTAGTTTGTGGTCAGCGTTGAACACGGTCGTTATCAGAAGTCGTAGTTGATGCCAAAGCGGACATAACGCGGCTGGCTGAAGTACGTGACCTTGTCGTAGTTGATATTGGGCGTGGTCGAGCTGCCGGCAATCACGTACGTGGCAGTCGGGACGGATTCGCCCAATGCGTTATAGACCATCACATTGAAGCCAAGTTTCTGGTTGGCCCACATCGGACGATATTCCGCCGAGAGCGAAACAATGTGCTGCCAGGGCTGGCGACCGGCGGCACCCGGTGAAGACGGAAGACCGTCACAGTAGTGGTAGTAGCTGCCGTACCCCACCGGATTGCTTTCATCCGCACCGTAGTAACCCAGGCAGGTCTTCGGCGTGCCAGACATGATCGCGATGTTCGCCGACAGCATCCATTCCTTCGCCGCTTGCCACGAGCCGTAGATCTTGAGTTGGTGCTTGCGGTCGTTGGAGAGCAGGCCGTTGGAATTCTCCATCAGTTTGCCGAAGTCCCAGTCCACCGTCGCAGACACGTCGGTCTGGTCGATATCCGAGCGAACCTGGCCTTCCGTGTCGCCGTAGCTACGCGAGAAGACATAGTCCACCTTGGCCTGCCACGTGCCGTCGAATGGATGCTCGAGGAACGTTTCCAGCCCGTAGTAGCTGCGCTTTGCCTTTGGCATGCCGAAATCGTCCGCCGACACGCTGACGCTGTTGTAACCGCCGGCACCATCCGGGATACGGTAGGTGTTGCTTCGACCCGGGTTCGACAGATAGCAACCATTGAGTTGGCTGGCATCGACGGCGTAGCCGAGCGAGTTCGCCTTGGCGGTGATCGTGTCGGTGTCGCAGATATCGTCGAGGATATTGCGCAGCTTACGTACCTGCGCCTTCATGCCCCAAACGTAATCCGGGTTGATCTGCTGCGTAAAGCCCAGCAGATACTCATCCTGGTATTCCGACTGGATGTTGCTGGCGGCGACGGTCTTCGCATCCGGCGACTGGCCGTACTCGTTGTTCGCCGACACCGCGCCACCCGTCGCCGAGGCAAGCTGGGTCAGGCCGGTTGGATTGCCGTTACCGTCGATACCGGTATAGGTGTAGTACTCGTTCGTGTACAGCGAGCCAGCAGCGGCGCGAAGGGCAACCGAAGCAGGCATGGCGAGGTAGTAACGACCAGCATTGCCGTAGACCTTGAGGGTGGAGTCGCCGTTCACGTCCCAGCTGAAGCCGAGTCGCGGAGCCCACTGCGGCTTGGTCATGCGCAGGAAAGCGTCTCCGTTCGGGTTGTAGTTGGTGAACTGGTCGTTGCGCAGGCCGATCTTCACCAACCAGCGATCATCCACCTGCCAGCTGTCTTCGATGTACTGCGCGCGCTGCTTCACGCGAACCGAGGCGGCGGTATCGTAGAGATACTTCGAGACGTAATAGCCGTCTTCTCCGCCGGCACCTGTATTGGGCGCGGCCACGTAGGGGCTGTCACTGATCGCGGTGCCAGGGTCGCCGGAACCATAGTCCCAGGCCGTAGCGGTCTGACCATCGTCAATGTCGTGCGAGTTGAGGTTATCGATACCACCGGTGATCGTGTGGTCGCCGATCTTCCACGAAAGATCGATGCGCAGATTATTCGTCGTCGCCCGGTGGCTCGGGTCGTTGGCCGTCAGCACCGTCTGCGAATTGACGATGGGGTTGCCGCCAGTAATGCCGGGGTTCTCGAACTCGGACCCATTGATGTACGTCAGCGTCGGATCGTAGCCCGGCGTTTCGCTGTAGTACTTCATCTTCTGCTTGCCGTAGAGGGCGGTAAGCGTCAGGTCGTCGGTGATGTAGCTGGTGAACTTGGCAACGTAGACATCGGCACTGTTCTTCGTCGACGTGTCGTAGCTGTTCAGGGCGCCGGTGGTGTTGGTTGCATAGTCGTAGTCGTAGAGGTTGCCCTTGTACGAATGCTTCTGCGATGCGCCTGTCAGTTCGAGGATATTGTTGTCGGTGATGTTCCAGTCGACCTTCGAATACCATTTCGGATTGTGATATTCGTACGCCGTGTTGTAAGACGAGGTCACGGCGCCAACGCTGTCGCCGACGTTCTTCGATTGCTCGACGGCGGCGAAGAAGAACAGTTTGTCCTTGATCAGGGGACCGCCGACATACGCGCTTTCGGTGGTCGTCCACGACGTGTTGTTCGAGTAGCGACGATAGATGTCGCCCGCACTGGCACCCGAGACGTAGTACGAGCTCGGACTGACGCCTTCGAGCGAGGCCGGCGACCACTGCACCTGCGCGCCGAAATGCCACTCGTTCGTCCCGCGCTTGCCGCTCTGGCTGATGACGCCGCCGTCGGAACGACCATAGGCCGCACCGTAGCCGCCGCTGAGGATTTCCTCCTGGTCGATGGCGCCGTACGGCAGGCTGATGCCGCCAAAGCCGCTCAGCGGATCCGTCGTGTTGAAACCATTGAGGTAATAGGCGTTCTCGGTGACCGACGAACCGCTGAACGAGACCAGCGAGCCACCCGACGTATTGCCCGTGAAGCCGCTGTAACCCGGCACGACACCCGGCGCGAGCAAAGCGATCGCTTCGGCGCTACGCGAGAGGGGAAGCTTCGCCAGCTGCTCGGAGGTGATCACGGTACGCGAGTCGACGCTCGTCACGTCGATGGCCGGCAAGGCATTGGCTGAAACGGTGACCGAGCCGAGGCTCGTGGCGGCCCCGGTAGCGGCGGCGAAGGATACTTCCGTACCCGAACCGACCCGTAGCGCGACATCGTTACGTGCATCGACGGCCTTGCCGCCCTGCATGAGCGCTACGGTGTATGACCCCAGCGGCAGCGAGCCGATGCTGTAGCGACCGTCCGCACCCACCGCCACTTCACGCGTCAGGCCCGACGAGCTCTTCGCCTGTACCGTCTCGCCTTCGGCGGCAGGCGCCTGGCCGAAGATGCTACCGGTGGTCGACTGGGCGATGGCCCCTGCGCTTCCGAGGGCCACGCCGAGCGCAAGGCTGATCCGGCTTAGGCGCACCCATTGAAGTTTATTGATTCGCACTTTTAAACACTCCCCAGAGAACGTGGCAATCCCCACGACCTCAATTTAGTGTTAAGACGACGTTCGCATGCGGCCGAAAGTGCCACGTAACTTGACTATTAATCGGACGTATGGACGTCCGTAATCGCTTTCGCCGTATGACTTCCGTCGAGGACAGCCTGGCGGTATCCGCGCGGGGAAACACCGAAAATGTCGCGGAATGAACGACTGAAGTGGGTCATGTCGCCAAAGCCCCAGGACTGAGCTATCTGCGCGATACTGCGGTGACGCAATGCGGGATCCGCAAGTTCACGACGGCAACGCGCGATTCGCTCGGCACGTACCCAGCGCATCAGGGTCAGCTTTTCGTCGGCAAACAGCTCGAAGAGGTAGCTAGGCGAAAGTCCCACGCCAGCGCCGATCATTTCCACGCATAGCTTCGGGTCGGCAAGATGATCCCGCGCGAAGCGGCGTACCTGCTGTTTGTACTGCTGTCGAAGTTGCGATGGCGAAGCCTCCACCGAAACCATCGACTCGAAGGCAGCGGCAAGCATGTGCGGGACGGCATCCGCCACGCGGTCGGCCACGGCCTCGGTGAGCTCGGAGGCATGCGCGAACAGTTCCTGGAAGAGAACACGCAGATAGCCGACGGCACTGAGGTGTCCGTGAAGGCCGACCGCCGACATCTGGTCCAGCCGCGGCATCGTCTCCCGCAAGGCGGCCAACGGCATGTAGAGCGTCTGTACCGTGGATTGATGGGTCTGCAGGCGAAAGGGACGGGACAGATCGATCAGGCAGAAATCCCCCGGCGAGATGTCGCCGCGACGGCCGTGTTGTTCCACCGATGCGCTGCCCTCCAGGTGGTGGCTGAGCAAGGCGGCGCCTCGGTGAATTCGCGCCACGTTGTCGCCGGTCAGGATATGCGGCGCATGGCGGAAGGTTCCCAGCCGAAGGCGCTCCCCGGCGTAGCCGTCGAGCATCACGCTCATGCCTTGCCGCTGGCAGACGCTTTGCCAGAAGGTCCGGGCAGCGACAGTTCCGCCCTGGGCACCCGGGAGCGGCGATGAATCCTGGAACTGGGTCGACAACGGAGGCTAACTCCCTTGATCAGCGGATCGGGCGGCGCGGCGGGGGCCCGCCGTCCGGGCCTGGCGGTGGACCGGGCGGTGCATCGAAGCCCTTGTCGTCCATGCACAGGTCCATCAGGTCGGCATCGACGCCGTCATCCGGGTCGTCCGCCTTGCCATCGATGTCGATCCAGCAATCGTCCAGCGCGGCCGCGAGCTGCGGGTCCTGGGGCAGCGGGGCGCGCGGCGGCTCCTGCGCAGCGGCAACCGCCGCTAGCGCCGTGCCGAAAGCGAACAGCAGGGAGGGCAGCGTGGGAAAGGGCTTCATGCGTTGGATATCCATGGACCGACGTTGAAGCCAAACTAAGGGGCGCCCGTCACCACCGGTTGTCCGTGTGTGTCCGGTTTGTGTCGGGTTTTTTGCCGGGCTGACAAACGCGCCGTAGACTGGTCTGGTATCAAGCTATCGCATGGCCATGGATCTCCAGTCGCTCATCCTTGTCGTCGACGACGACCCCGAACTGCGCCGCCTGATCACGGCGTTTCTCGGTGGTCACGGCTATAGGGTGCAGGCGGCTGAGAATGCCCTGCAGATGAACCTGGCGATCGAGCGTGAGCGTCCCGATCTGGTCGTACTCGACGTGATGATGCCGGGAGAGGACGGCCTGAGTGCCGCCCGCCGCCTGGCCGCGGACAAGGGGCCGCCGGTGATCATCCTCAGCGCCCTGGGCGGCGATACCGACCGCATCATCGGCCTGGAGGTCGGGGCCGACGATTACCTCGCCAAGCCCTGCAATCCGCGCGAACTGCTCGCGCGCGTGCGTGCGGTATTGCGCAGAACCGGCAACAGCGAACCGGTAGCGGTCGAGGATGCACGCCCCTACGGCTTCGCCGGCTGGCGCCTGGACGTGACCCGCCGCGACCTGCGCGATCCCACGGGCATCTTCATCAACCTGTCCGACGGCGAGTTCGCTCTGCTGCGAAGCTTCGTCGAGCATCCGCAACGCATTCTCAGTCGCGACCAGCTGCTCGACCTTGTGCATGGCGGGCGCTCGGAAGTATTCGACCGCGCGATCGACACCCAGATCAGCCGTCTGCGACGCAAACTCAACGACCGCGTGCACGAGGAGATGATCCGCACCGTGCGCAACGAGGGCTACATGCTGGTCCCCAGGGTGTCGCGCCTGTGATGCATCTGTCCCGCCTTTCAATCTTCTCCCGCACGTTCCTCATGATGATCTGCGCGGTACTGGTCGCCGCGGCGATCGGCTTTGCCGTGCTGTTCATCAGGCCACCCTCGCGCCTTTCCGCCGTGAGCCTGTTCGAACTGGCGGCCGTGCTGCAGCCGGAAACCTCGCCCTTCGGCAACCGGCCTTTCGGCGCACAACACCCCTTCCCCGGCGAAGGCGGCCCGCCGCCGGGCGCCGATTTCGACCGCGGCGGCGACGCCGACCTGGAGGTCGCCACGATGCCGGGCCCGCCAAGCGCCCCGGCCTCATTCGACGAGAAAGGTTCCGAACGCATCGCCATGCACGTGGCGGACATGTTCAAGGTATCCAGCGACCAGGTTCGCGTGTTCATTACCGAGCACGACATGCCCGGCGCGCATGGCCCGATGCGCCTCGGTCTCGGAGGCGGCTCGGTGGTCGCTCTGAAGCAAGCGGACGGCCGCTGGCGCGTGGCCACCGTTCCGGTCGAGTCGTTCCCCACCGTGCTCCAGCAGCAGGTCTTCCTGTTACTCGCACTCGGCATCCTCGTCCTGCTGCCTCTCGCCTTCCTCTTCGCCCGCGCCCTTGCCGCACCGATCCGGCGTTTTTCAGAGGCCGCACAGCGGCTGGGCAGCGACACCAGCGCGCCGCCCGTCGTGCGCGAAGGGCCGCCAGAGATGCGTCAGGCCGTCGACTCCTTCAACGCCATGCAAGCGCGGATCAATCGCTTGCTGCAGGAGCGGACGCAAATGATCGCAGCGATCGCGCACGACTTGCGCACGCCGCTCACACGTCTCACCTTCCGCCTGGATGGACTGCCCTCGCCGCTCGCGGAGAAAGTCGACGCCGACATCCAGGAGATGAAGGCGATGATTTCCGCCGCGCTCGATTTCATTCGCGACCGTTCCCTCGGTGTGCATCGCCAGCGCCTGGACGTCCGATTGCTGGTAGAAAGCGTCGTCGACGACCTGGCCGACATCGGCCACGACGTGACCGTACAGGAGGGTTCGGCCATCACGATCGAGGGGGACCCGATCGCGCTGCGTCGCGCGGTGGTGAACCTGGTGGAGAACGGATTGAAATACGGTGAACGCGTGCGGCTGCGACTGCGTAGCACCGGCGACGGCTGCATCCTGGAGATCGACGACGATGGACCGGGTATTCCCGAAGCCATGCAGCAGCAGGTGTTCGAGCCGTTCTTCCGCCTCGAGGCCTCGCGCAACCGCGACACCGGTGGGATCGGCCTGGGACTGGCCACCGTTCGTGCGATCGTCCTGGATCACGGTGGCACCGTGACGCTGCGCAATCGCAAGGATCGAGGCCTTCGCGCCGTGGTGAGCCTGCCCGCCACGGCGCCTCCAGGCAGCTGAGCCTGGCCATCCATGACTTCCTACCTACGCGGGAGCACCCTCGCGTAGGGTCATAATCGACCTTTCCGTCCCCGGGGGTCCCCATGCGCCATACGCTTCGTCTCCACGCGCTCGCCGCGTGCCTTGTGCTCGCCTTTTCCGCCCATGCCGCCGACAAGGCCACGACGATTCCGGACAAGGCCGTGACCGCGGCGACCGAACTGCGCGACCGCGCAATGAACGACAACACGGGCTATGAGTTCGTTTCCGCACTCACCACCGAAGTCGGCCCGCGCCTCGCCGGTAGCTCCGCCGACGCCCGCGGCGTCGCGTGGACCGTCGCGAAGTTCAAGGCGATGGGCTTCGACAAGGTCTACACCGAGAAGGTGAGCTACCCGCTGTGGCAGCGCCGGAGCGAGCATGGCGCGATCGTCGCACCCTTCCCGCAGCCGCTGGCGCTCACCGCGCTCGGCTATTCCGCAGGCACCCCGGCTGGGGGCCTCACCGGCGAAGTCGTCGCCTTCAACGACCTCGACGCACTCAAGGCGGCGGATCCGTCGACCGTCAAGGGCAAGATCGTCTACGTCAGCACCCACATGCAGCAGCAGAAAGACGGTCACGACTACGGCCTGGGTTCGGCCACGCGTACCCACGGCGCCGTGCTCGCTGCCCAGATGGGTGCTGCCGCCTACCTGCTCCGCTCCGCCGGCACCGATGCGCACAGCCGCACGCCGCACACCGGCGTCACCGGTTTCACCGACCCGAAGCAGGCCATCCCCGCCGCCGCCCTCTCACTGCCCGACGCGGACCAGCTGGAGCGCGTGCTGAAGGAAGGCAAGCCGGTCACGCTCAAGCTCGATCTCGATGTCGGCTTTGCCGGGACATACGAAGGCGCGAATGTGATCGCGGAAGTCACCGGTCGTAAATACCCGAACGAAGTCGTCGCTATCGGCGGCCATCTCGATTCATGGGACCTGGGCACTGGTGCGATCGATGATGGTGCCGGCGTTGCCATCGCCGCCGCAGCCGCAAAGCTCATCAAGGACATGCCGCAGCGCCCGGACCGCACCATTCGTGTCATCGCGTTCTCGAACGAAGAAATGGGTTTGTGGGGTGGCCGCGCTTACGCCGAGGCCCATGCGAAAGAGGTGGCGAAGTTCCAGCTAGGCACCGAGTCCGACTTCGGCGCCGGACGCATCTGGCGCATGAGCGCGAGCGTGAAGCCCGAAGCCCTCGGCGCGATCCAGCAGATTGCGAAGGTGGTCGAGCCGATCGGTGTCGCCTACGACGCCAGCAAGCCCGGCGGCGGCGGCTCCGACCTGTCGCAGATGCACGGCAAGGGTATGGCCGCCCTGTCGCTCACGCAGGACGGCACGGACTACTTCGACTACCACCACAACGCTAACGACACGCTCGACAAGATCGATCCGAAGGCGCTGGCGCAGAACGTGGCGGTGTATGCGACGTTCGCTTACATGGCGGCGCAGGCGAATGGCGACTTCGGCTCGAAGCCGGGCGCGTTCGCGAAGGATGGCGCACACGATTGATCCATGCCGAAGCACGCCGCAGCCCTGTAGGAGCCGCTTCAGCGGCGAACCCTCAGCGATGATGTAGCGAGAGAGGCTTTGTGTTGACTCGGGCGACGGTTTAACCGCTTGCGTGATCAGGGCAAAGCCTCACTCGCAGATCGGTTGAGCTGAGGGTTCGCCGGCACAGCCGGCTCCTACAACAGCACTGACATCAGTGCACTGGATGAGGCTGCAGCTTCTTCGCGGGCGCGAGGCGCTCCTGCAGGCGGTTCATGTAGAGATAGATCACCGGCGTGAGGTAGAGCGTCAGGATCTGCGACACCACGAGGCCACCCACGACGGCAAGGCCGAGCGGCTGTCGTGTGGAGGCACCGGCGCCGATACCGAGGGCGATCGGCAGGGTGCCCGCAAAGGCGGCCGCCGTCGTCATCATGATCGGGCGAAAACGCACACGGCAGGCTTCCGCAATCGCCTCGGACGGCGCGACGCCACCGTCGCGCTGACGCTCCAGGGCAAAGTCGATCATCATGATCGCGTTCTTCTTCACGATGCCCACCAGCATGATGATGCCGACGAACGCGAACAGGTCCAGCGACGCGTTGAAAATCACCAGCGTCAGCAGCGCACCCACGGCTGCAGCGGGAAGCCCCGACAGAATCGTCAGCGGGTGGATGAAGCTCTCGTAGAGGATGCCCAATACCAGGTAGATCACGAACACCGCGAGCAAGAGCAGCAGACCCATGCCCTTGACCGAATCCTGGAAGGCCTGCGCCGTGCCCTGCACACTCCCGCTCAATGTCGGCGGCAGCTTGAGCTCCGTCGTTGCGCGACCGATGCTCGTCACGGCATCACTGAGCGACACACCCGGCGCAAGGTTGAACGATACCGTTACGGCCGGAAGCTGGCCCTGATGATTGACCGTCAGCACCTGCGGCTTGCGCTCGAAGCTTGCCACGGTATTCAACGGCACCAGCTTGCCGCTGTCTGAGGTGACATAAAGCCTCGACAGCACCGCCGGGTCGTCCTGCATGCGACGCTCGACCTGAAGGATCACCCAGTACTGCGTGGCCGAACCGTAAATCGTCGAGATCTGGTTCTCACCGAACGCCGAACCGAGCGCCGTCTGCACCTGGTCCATCGTCAGCCCCAGCGGCGCGAGCTTGTTGCGATTGACGGTGACGACCATCGACGGACTGTTGAGGTCGAGATCGGTGGTGACGTCCTGGAAGCCGGGCAGCTTCTGGAACGCGGTGACGAGCTTCCCGGACCAGTCGTAAAGCGCATGTAGATCGGTCGACTGCACGGTGTACTGGTACTGCGCCTTCGACTGGCGCCCGCCGACCTGGATCGACGGTGGATTCTGGATATACGTGCGGATGCCCGGCACCTCGGCGAACTTATGCCGCAGTTCCTGGATGATCTGGTCAGGCGTGGTGTGCCCGCGCTCAGCGGAATCCTTCAGCCGGAGCAGCAACGAGCCGGAGTTGATCGTCGCGCGCGCGCCGCCGGCACCCACGCTGGACATGACGCCTTCGATGTTCGGGTCTTTCTGTGCGATCTCCGCTAGCGACTGCTGGCGTGCGGACATCGCGGAAAAGGAAATGTCGGTCGGACCTTCCGTGGTGACACGCAGCTGACCGCTGTCACCTGCCGGAATGAAGTCCTTCGGCGTGATCACGAACAACACGCCCGTCGCAGCGAGGCTCAGGGCAAACACGCCGACCACGGTTCGCGGATGGCGCATGCACCAGGCGAGCGTGCTCGTGTATCCGTTGGTCATCGACGCGAAACCACGATCAAACCAGACGACGATGAAGCTGCGCTTGTCGTGTGCATGCGCCTTGACGAAGCGGCTGCACAACATGGGGGTGAGCGTGATCGAAACGAAGCCGGAAATCAGGATGGAAACGCTGATGACGACCGCGAACTCGTGAAACAGCCGACCGACGATGCCGCCCATGAACATCACCGGGATGAACACGGCGACCAGTGACAAGGTCATCGAGAAGATCGTGAAGCCGATCTCGTTGGCACCCTTCACGGCGGCGTCGAAGGGTGTCTCGCCGAGCTCGATGTGACGCATGATGTTCTCGAGCATCACGATCGCATCATCGACGACGAATCCCACCGCGAGGGTCAGGGCCAACAGGGAGAGATTGTCCAGGCTGTAGCCCAGCGCGAACATCGCACCGAAAGTACCGAGCACCGAGATAGGCAAGGCGACGGCTGGAATGAGTGTCGCCGAGGCATTGCCCAGGAACAGGTAGATCACGATGACGACGAGGATACCGGCGAGGATCAGGGTGAACTGGACGTCATGCACCGAATCGCGGATCGAGTCGGAGCGGTCGTACATCACGTCCAGCTTTACCGACGGTGGCAAGGTGGCGCTGAACGCAGGCAGCAGGGAGAGGATCTTGTCGACCGTCTCCACGGTGTTGGCACCCGGCTGCCGTTGAATGGCCAGGGTGATCGCACGATTGCCGTTGTACCAGCTCGCTTTCTGGTCGTCCTGCACGCTGTCGCGCGGCACGGCGATATCGGAGAGCCGCACGGGCGCACCATTTCGATAAGCGACGACGATCTGGCCGTAATCGGCAGCCCGCATCAACTGGCCATCCGAACGAATGGACAGCAGCTGCCGCCGACCATTGAGCGAACCGGTCGCCTTGTTGACATTCGCGGCGGCGATCGCGTCGACCATCTTGTCGACGCCGATGCCCGTCGCGGCGAGCCGGTCCGGATCCACGGCGATGCGCACGGCGTACTTCTGCGAGCCGTACACGCTCACCTGTGCCACGCCATCGACCATCGAGAGCCGCTGCGCCAGCTCGGTCTCGGCGTAGTCATCTACCGTGGACAACGGCAGCGTCGTCGATTGCATGGTAAGGAACAGAATCGGTGCGTCGGCCGGGTTGACCTTGCGGTAGGTGGGCGGCGTCGGCATGTCCTGCGGCAGCTGTCGCTGCGCGGCGGAGATCGCGGCCTGGACGTCCTGCGCCGCGCCGTCGATGCTGCGATCGAGCGAGAACGTCACGGTGATCGTGGTCGAGCCCAACGAACTGGACGAGGTCATCGAGTCGATGCCGGCCACGGTCGAGAGCTGCGATTCGAGCGGCGTCGCCACCGACGACGCCATGGTCTCCGGCGACGCTCCGGGCAATGAGGCACTGATGTTGATCGTGGGAAAATCGACGTTCGGCAGTTCGTTCACGGGCAGCCGCGGGTACGCAGCGATACCGAAGATGACCAGTGCCGCCATCAGCAGCGTCGTCATCACCGGGCGACGGATGCAGAGTTCCGGCAGGTTCATGCGCCTTCCTCAGCCTTTGTCGGCGCGTACGCGCGCACCGTCCACCAGAAGCATCTGCCCTTCGGTGACGACCTGTTCGCCGCCCTCGAGACCCTTGTCGATCACCGCGCGATCGGCCGTGGTCGCTCCGGTGGTGACGCTTCGCTGCTCCACGGTCTTGTCCGCTTTGACGACGAAGACGAACGAGCCCGACGTGGAACTCTGCAGCGCGATCACCGGAACGCTGACCGCGTCCGCAAGACGCGTCGTGGGCAGGGTCACGTCGGCGAACTGGCCGGGCGTGAGCCGACCGTCCGCGTTGTGGAACCGGCCTTTCAGGATGATCGTTCCCGTGGTCGGATCCACCGCGTTGTCGATGAACTCGAGTTCGCCCTGCAGCGGTGTGCCCTTGTCGCCGGGAATACTCGCCTGCACGGGCAACGGGCCCTTGCGCACGCTGCTGCGCACGGCGGAGAGGCTGTCTTCCGGAATGGAGAATGCGACACGGATCGGGTCGACTTCGTTGAGCACCACGATGTCGGTCGTGTCGGCCGTAAGCGTGGCGCCGGGGTAGGCCAGCGGGGCGCCGGTCACCCCGTCGAAGGGGGCGCTGATCGTGGTGAAGTCGAGCTGGGTCTGCGCGGCTCGCGCCGCGGCCCGATCGCTTTCCAGTGCCGCACGGGCGACACCGAGGTTGGCCTTGTACAGGTCGTAATCGGCGCGGCTGACGAAGCCCTTGCCAAGCATGTTTTCGTAGCGGGCCAGGTCGGCCTCGGCTTTCACCAGCTGCGCCTGGTCACGTGACACATTGCCCTGCGCCTGGTCGTAGGCGGCTTTCAGCGGCCGCGGATCGACCCGGGCCAGCAGATCCCCTTTTTTGACGTGGGTGCCGGGAGTGAACGCGAGTGCCTCCAGCTGCCCACTGACCCGCGAACGCAGATTGACCGTGGAATACGCTTCGGCCCGACCGATCACCTTCAGCGAGAGGTCGATCTCGCCGCGGGTCGCGAGCGCGGTGGTTACCGGCACGCCGGCCGCGGTCTTATCGCCGGGCTTCGGGCCGTCCTTACCGCCGGCGTCGTGGCGCCAGATCGTCGCGGCAATGGCACCGACGGCGACCAGCACCGCTATGACGAGAAATTTCTTCCCTGGGGAACGTTGCATGTGGGCTCCGGCCGAATCCTGGGGGTCCGGTCGCCGCGCTCGGGAGCGCGGACTGGTTTTGGTTCGGACATCCTTCGTACAAACGCAGGTCGTGGCGTTTGGTTGACCGGCCGGTCAGCTTTCTTCGGACGGGCCGTCGAGGCTCTGGAGGTTCTCTTTCATGCGGTCCAGGACCGCAAGCATCATGGTCAGGTCATCGGGAGAGATGCCGGCCGTGGCGTCGCGGCGAAGGCCACGGGCGATATCTTCCATGCCATCGATGACACCACGCGCCTGCTCGGTGTCGTGAAGACGCCAGGCGCGCCGGTCCTTCGGGTCGGCGCGTCGTTCCACGAAGCCGGCGGCCTGCAGGCGGTCGATGACGCGTCCCACCGCGATCGGCTCCATGTCCAGCTGTTCAGCCAGTTCGTTCTGCCGCATGCCGGGGCGCCGGTGAAGGGCTTTGAGGGCACGCCACTGGGCGCGAGTCAGGCCGAAACGCACGGCTCTGCGGTCGAAGTGCTTGCGAAAGAGCAAGGTAACGTCATTCAGCAGGTAGCCGAACGAGATGTCTTCAACTTTGAGCTGATCGGCCATAACCTGGAGCATGCTGCGAAAGGGAGTACATCCATCGTAGCCAATTGCGGCGCCACCGTCACAGAAGGAGGCGAGATGGCTTTGGAGCTGATCGAGACGGATATCACGCGGCTGGCGGTCGACGCCATCGTCAACGCCGCCAACGAGTCCCTGCTGGGCGGCGGCGGGGTGGACGGGGCCATCCACCGGGCCGCAGGACCGGCCCTGCTGGCCGCTTGCCGGGCGCTCCCGGAAGTAGCCCCCGGTGTGCGCTGCCCAACCGGGGAGGCCCGTCTCACGGCAGGCTTCGCCCTCCCCGCCCACTTCATCATCCATACGGTGGGACCCGTGTGGCAGGGCGGTGGCCGGGACGAGGCCGACCGACTGGCCGCCTGCTATAGGAATGTTCTCAAAATGGCAGAGACGCATGGCATCGCGTCCATCGCGTTTCCCGCGATCAGCGCAGGGGTCTACGGCTACCCGGCCGATGCCGCCGCGCGCATCGCGGTCGATACGCTGCGCGCGGCGCCATGGCGTCCTGGACGCGTGGTGTTATGCACGTTCGGGCCGTCGATGACGCAGGCGTACGAGCGACTGCTCTGATCGAAACTACCGGGGATACAGGGGCGGAAGGCCCGACGGCTCCTTCCCATCCGGCAGGGTCGACCAGTCGAATCCCCGTGTGAACGCTGCCTTCAGCACGACGGGGTCGACCGCTCCACCGGCGAAGCGCGCGCGCTGGAGCATGACGATCGCGGCCCGCTGATCCTCTCCGGCCAGCGCCTCCGACAAAGCACCTGTGCTGCGAAGGGACGGCCGTACCGCCTGTGCCCAGGCCAGCAGCAGAGCGTCCAACGTCCCGGCATCAACGGACGTCGAGAAAAGAAACGCATCGCGTGCCGGTCGTTCGCGAACAGGACCGTGGGACACGGGCGCCGCGGCGTTTGCCGCTGCCGTCGCCGGCCCACGGCGCCGACCGAAAAACAGCCACGCCGCGACCGTAGCCAACCACAGCAGCACCGCCGCCAGGAACAGCCAGCGCCAAGGCGTGGAAGAAGCTGACGGCGCCAGTGAGGTAGCGGCAGAGGTCGAAGCGACCGCGGACGGCTGCGCGACGGATGCGCCCGAGACGGGTGGCGGTGTCGCGCCCGCGCCGGATGCCACCTCGATATCGTGGGCGGGCACCGTGGCGACTTCCGGCTTGTCGGTCACCACGTTCCACCAGTGCAACGTGGTTTCGGGAATGTGCAGCGTTCCGCTGCGCGTCGGCACGACGGCGAAACCCTGCTGGCGACGACCGGTTATCCATGCCCCGTTGCTGCCACCACCCGTGACGGCTTTGTCCGGATAGACGTCCGCGCCGTCGATCCTGGGCAGCGAGAGCGCGGGCAACGCTTCGAAAGGCATGCCGACGGCGTCGAGCCGCATCGTCAACGTGATCGGCTGGCCGACGCGCCCCTTGCCATCGGCCGGCAGGCCTTCGAGGGAGAGCCTGAGCTCGCGCGCCGGAATCCAGGCGGCGTCCGGTGCCGACGCCGGACGATCGCGAACCGTCACACGCAGCCGCTCGGCCACGGCGCTGACCGGCGCGCCGGCACCGAAGAACGAGCCCCCATCGGATGGATCGATCGCCGTTCCCTGGAAAGTCGGTGGCTGGATATCCAGGCTGCCTGCGCGCTGCGGGAAAATGGCGTAGTGACGTTCGAGGACATTGAATCGCCGACCGCCACGCATAGCCTGGTAGTTCGCGTCCTGTCCCACGCGACGGACCTCGGCACCTTCCGCCGCAGGATCGCCGAGTTGACCGTCAGCGAGGTTCACCGCGAGATAAAGACGCAGCGTGTAGTCGATCTGTTGCCCGACATAGGCCTGCGTCGGCTCGGCCTTGCCTTCGAGCACGACCGGACGATCGGCCGCGGGTGCACTCGTGTTCGATGACGTCGCGACATCGAGCGGTACCGGCTGGGTGCGTTGACCGCCGACGACGAGGGCCGGGATCGTGACATGCCCCTCGCGCCGCGGACTCAACGAAACGCCAAGAATGGTGTGGGCTTCGCGACGTCCGTTGACGATGCTGAGGGAGTGGTTGGTCGACGTGCCCAGGATCACGAAGTCGTTCTGTAGCGGCGACAGGTCCGGTTCGTCCACGGACTCATCGCCAATCTCGATATTCAACGTCACCGTCTCGCCGACGCCCACGCTGCTGCGATCGAGCGAAGCAACCGGCGGCGCGGATTGCGCCATGGCCATCGAGGGAATCGCTAGCGCAAGGACCAGCAACAGGTAACGCATCGTCACTCCTCCGGCTCGGCGCCGTGACGACGCTGGTATTCGAGCATGAATTTTCTTCGCAGCAGGCCACCGGGATCGTCGGGGACGCGCATCAGCGCGCGGCGCACGTCGGCCGGCAGCTTCGACGAGGCGTCTTCGGCGGAGAGCTCGCCGAGGTCGTGTCCCTTGTCATCGGCCGGCTTGCCTTTCTTGCCGGCAAGCGCCGCATCCATCTGCTGTTTCAACGCGGCCTGGGCCTGTGCAGCCTGCTGGCGCTCGGCAGCGGACTTGGCTTCCGCGTCGCCCTGGGGCGCCTGGGATTTGCCTGGCTCCTTGCCCTTGTCGCCACCTTCGCCTTCGCCGGTCTTGTCCTGCGAACCCTGCTGTTTCTGCTGTCCGTCCTTGCCATCGGCGCCGGGCTGCTGACTTTGCTGCCCCTGCTGACCCTGTTCGCCCTGCTGGTCCTTGCCCTGATCGCCCGATTGGCCCTGCTTCTTGTCTTGCGGGCTTTTTCCGCTCTGCCCTTCGTCTTTCTTGTCCTGCTTCTGCTTCTGCTTCTGCTTCTGCAGAAAATCCGCAACCGCCTTGCGATTCGCCGCAGCATCCGCGTTGCCTGGATTCACTTTCAGGGCACGGTCGTACGCGGCAAGCGCATCGTCGTAGCGCTCTTGTTTGGCCAACGCGTTACCGAGATTGTATTGAGAATCGCTATCGGCACGCTGGGCAAGGGCGGCTTCTGATCCCGCGTAATCACCGGCCCGATAGGCAGCTGCGCCGAGCAGGCCCTTGCTCGTCGCCAGCGACTGCGCGCGCTTCGCATCGCCATCGGCCAGCGCCTTCGCCGCCTGCTGGTCGCGCGTACGGAATGCGTTCGTGACGCCGTCGGCGCGCGCGGGCGCCAGGGGCATCAACATCAAGGCCAGCACGAGCAACCATCCACGCCGGAATGCCAGGGCGACGATCGGCAGAAGCGGAATGAGCAACCACGGCCCCCGATCCTGCCATAGGCCCGACGTGGCGCCTTCGACGGCCTTGCCCTCGCCATCGCCATGCAGCGCCGATGCGAGCGAGGCCACGTCGGACTGGTCGTCGGTGGTGACGACATAACGGCCACCGCCGGCGACAGCCACAGCGGACAGTGACGCGTCGTTACGGGCCGCCATGACGATCGCGCCTTGCTCGTCCTTGAGAAAGCCGCCGTCATCACCGGGAACCGGTCCGCCACGCGGGGTGCCAAGACCGAGAACGGACACGGTGTTCCCGGCGGCACGTGCGCGGCTGGCAGCCCCCGCGGCCGAGGCGTCGGCGTGATCGGTCACCAGGACGATCGAACCGCCGCGAATACCGGCGTGACGAATCAGCTCGGTAGCCATGTCGATCGCCTTGCCCGGATCGTCACCGGCCACGGGCATCGTGTCGGGTGCCAGCGCGGTGAGCAGGTCGTCCACGCTATGAGCGTCGGTCGTTAGAGGAGCCACCGTGAACGCTTCACCGGTATAGGCAACCAGCGCGTTCATCCCGTCACGATTCGCGGCATAGAGTTCACGCACCTTGTAGCGCGCACGACTGAGCCGGTCGGGCACGACATCGTGCGAGAGCATGTGTTGCGACATCGAGACGACCACGACCTGTGCGGCACGCTCGGCGAAAAGCGGCTGCGACTGGCGATCCCAGGCGGGGCCGGCCAGGGCGAGAACGGCGAGGATGGCGGCGGCGATAAAGGCGACCACGGGAGCGCGTGACGCACCGGGTTTACCGTCGAGCAGATGCGGCAACAAGAGCGGATCCGCGAGGCGCGTTAGCATGCGCACTGCCGCCGACCGCCTGCCGACAAGCCACGCGAGCACGGGCACCGAAAGCAGTAGCCAGAGCCAGCGTGGCTCGATGAAATGCAGATGGCCGAGCCACTCGGTCATGCGAAGGCCCTCCGCCCGAGATAGCGCGGCAACGCGCCGATGGCGAATAGCACGAGCGAGGCCAGCAACGGCCAGCGGAACAGTTCGTAGCGCGGCCTGAGGGCGGCGCCTTGCTGAGGTACGGGCTCCAGCGCATCGATCGCGCGATAAGCCTGGGCGAGTTCGGCGCTGTCCGTCGCGCGGAAGAATCGCCCGCCCGTCTGGTTGGCGATATCGGTAAGCATGGACACGTCGAGATCGGCCGAAGGGTTTACCTCGCGACTCCCAAAGAAATCCGGAACGCGCATGGACGTCGCGCCGATACCGATCGTATAGACGCGAACCCCGGCAGCCTTGGCGGCGCGCGCCGCCTCACGCGGCGAAATGGATCCCGCATTGTTTACGCCATCGGTGAGCAGTACGACCACGCGCGCCTGTTCGGGCATGTCGGCGAGGCGCTTCACGGCGACAGCCAGGGCATCGCCGATGGCCGTCTCCCGACCGGGCAAGCCGACCACCGCACCGTGCAACTGCGCGCGGACCGCATCCAGATCGTAAGTGAGCGGTGTGACAAGGTAGGCCTGCGAACCGAACAGGATGAGGCCCAGCTCATCACCCGCGCGCCGATCGATGAAGTCGCCGGCGATCGCCTCGACGGCGGCAAAGCGCGTGACGTTGCGGCCAGCCAGCTCCATGTCGTCGAGCGACATGCTGCCGGAGAGATCGACCGCGAGCATGGTCGCGCGTCCGCTGCGCCGCTGTGGCTCCGGCGGTCCGAGCCACTGCGGTCTGGCCGCGGCGGTGACGAGGCAAAGCCAGGCAAGCGCCAGCAACAAGGTTGCCGAGAACGGCGCCCGGGTCACGGATGCCGCCACGAGCGACAGGCCCGGCTGCGGCAGGTTCATGGCCTGCGCGGGTTTCAAGGGGCGCAACACATGACGCAACAGCCACGGTAACGGCAGGGCAGCGAACAGCCACGGCCATGCGAACTCAGGAAGCGACATGCGGCAACCTCCGTCGCAGGGCGACGCGCACCCAGGCTTCGACATCGAGCGCTGTCGACGGCACGTCGAGCGCTGCCTCGGGACGGTAGATGGCGTCTTCAATCCGCGCCAGGCGCGTGACGTCCTGTCGGGGTGCCATGGCGGCGAGGGCATCGCGCCACGCCACGCCTTTCAGCACCACGCTGCGGGGGTCGTTCGTGCGGGCGACGCGACGCAGAAGCTGGCTTGCAACGGTGGCGAACGCGGCGACATTACCGTCTTGCGCGCAACGCGCGGTGGCGTCGCGAAGGTCGGCCAGCGCGGCATCGACACGACGGTTCCACGCCGCACGACGACGAAGGAACACTATGACAGCGACCGTCGCCGCGACGAGCAGGGCGAACAGGACCCACCACCCGGGGGCCAGCGGCCACCACATGGATACCTGTGGCACGTGGATGTCGCGCAGTTCGGGGCCCGGGGTCGGCATCAACGTGCCCTTCCCGAACCGAGTAGCGCGACCACGGCATCGAGCGGATCGGCCGTGGTGTCGATCGTGCGCGCCCGCACGCTGAGTCCATCGGCAAGCACGGATAGTCGCCGCACGCCTTCACCGAGCGTGCGCGCGAAATCCGCGCGCTGGCGCTCACCCTCAAGGACGATGTCGTAGTGAATGCCGCCGTGCGCAAGCGGGTAGCGACCTGCCGGCGGCGGGGCGAGCTCCAGCGCATCGGCGACAGTGAGCACGGACACCTCCGCCTTGCCAACCAGCCCGAGCATCCGTCCGCGCGCGGCATCGTCCACGGCGAAACCGTCACTGACGATCAGCACACGCGATGCGCCGTGCATGAGACGGCCCGCACGTTGCAGGGCCGACGAAAGGGTTTCGTCCGCGCCGGGCGGCAACGCGTCCCATGCGGCGATCGCACCCACGACGGCAAGTGCCCCGCGAGCCCCGCCAAGGGGACGAAGCAGGCGGCGTTGACCACCGAACGCAAGCACACCGACGCGATCGCCGCCGCGCACGGCATACCACGCGGCCATCGCCGCGGCGCGTGCCGCCTGCACGGATTTGAATCGCGTACGGGTGCCGAAGCGCATGCTCGCATTGCTGTCGAGAAGGATCAGGAGACGACCTTCACGCTCTTCCTCGAAGAGCTTGGTATGCGCGACACCGCTACGTGCGGTCAGTCGCCAGTCCATGCGCCGTACGTCGTCACCGGCCTGGTAAACGCGAGACTCGGCGTAATCCATGCCCCGGCCGTGTAGCCGGCCGGGCCGCTGGCCGCTGCGCTGCACCCTCGACACGACAGGGGGCGTCGGCGCACGTGCCACGCGTGCACGTAGTGCGATCAGTTCGGGCAGCGACACGTGGACGCGCCCCTCCGGAATGGGGACGACGGCACTCACGGCAGCGGCACGAGATCCAGCAGGCGATCGATCACCGAATCGATGCGTACGCCTTCCGCCTCGGCCTCATAGCTGGGCAACACACGGTGACGGAGCACTTCGTGCGCAATGACATGGATGTCTTCCGGGATGACGTAATCGCGACCGGCAAGCCAGGCATGCGCGCGGGCGCAGCGATCTAGGGCGATGGTGGCGCGCGGGCTGGCACCCCAGGCGATCCAGCGCGCGAGCTCCGGGCCATATTTCGCAGCGTTGCGGGTGGCGACCACGAGCTGGGTGATATACAGCTCGAGCGGCGCGGCCATGTGTACGGCAAGCACGGCGTCGCGCCCGGCGAACACGTCAGCCGGACGCAGCATGTGAGCGGGAGGCGGCACCGGGTGCATGGCTTCGCGTGCCTGGTCGCGCGCCAGGCGAAGGATCGCCAGTTCGGCATCGGCGTCGGGATAGCCAATGGTGACGTGCATCAGGAAGCGATCGAGCTGGGCCTCCGGCAGGGCGAAGGTTCCTTCCTGCTCGATGGGGTTCTGGGTCGCCATGACCATGAACAGATCGGGCAGCGGCCAGGTGCGTCGGCCAATGGTGATCTGTCGCTCCGCCATGGCCTCGAGCAGGGCTGACTGCACCTTGGCCGGCGCGCGATTGATCTCGTCCGCCAGAACGATGTTGTGGAACAGCGGCCCCCGCTCGAACTCGAAGGTGCCGGTCTGCGGACGGAAGATATCGGTGCCGGTGAGGTCGGCGGGCAGCAGGTCGGGGGTGAACTGGATACGGTGGAAATCCGCCTCCACGCGGGTGGCAAGGGCCTTGATCGCCGTGGTTTTGGCCAGCCCGGGCGCACCTTCGACGAGCAGGTGCCCGTCCGCCAGCAGGGCGATCAGCAGGCATTCGACCAGGTGCGGCTGACCGATGATGCCGCGGGACAACTCCTCACGCAGGCGGACGAACGCTTCCTGGAGAGGCGTCGTGGCAATCGGCAGCTCGGACATCGGGGGCTCTCGTGCGGGTAGAGGGACGATGAGACCACAGCCGGCCGGAGAAGTTTAGGGGCGAAAAAAAAGGGGCGGCCCTGAGGCCGCCCCTTTTTTTCACTGCAGCCAGGTTATTGCAACGAATCGGAAAGGATTCGCGGTGTAACGAAGATCAGCAGTTCGGCCTTGTTGTTTTGACGGTTCGTGTTGCGGAAGAGGACGCCCAGACCCGGAATATCGCCCAGGCCCGGCACCTTGTTCGTCGTATTGGACTTGGTGATCTCGTAGATACCGCCAAGGACCACCGTCTGACCGTTGTCGACCAGCACCGAGGTGTTGATCTCGCGGGTATCGATCGAGGGCACGAAGCCACCGCCCGGCGACGGGGTCTGGCTGGCCAGCGCGTCCTTCTTGACGTTGATCTTCAGATACACGCGGCTGTCGGCCGTGATCGTCGGGGTGACGCGGAGTTCGAGCACGGCGTCCTTGAACTGGACCGTCGCGTTCTGCGCACCGCCGCCCGAGCTCGAGGCCTGGTAGGTCACGTAGCCGATCTGGGTACCCTGCTTGATCACCGCTTCCTGCTGGTTGGCGGTAATGACACGCGGGCTGGAGATCACTTCGCTACGGCCTTCGGTCTGCGCCGCCGAGAGTTCCAGGTCAACCGCATAGTTCGCCCCGAGGATGCCCAGGCCGATGCTGCCAGCCGGGTTCGAGACGGGCAGGTTGACGTTGTAACCACCCGGGAAGGTAAGCGTGTTGTCCGTCTGCGTACCGTTGTTCAGGTTGTGGACGTTGGTCAGCAGACCCGGCGTACCAAGCTGCGTGCCGGTACCGCTGCTCAGGTCCGGTGTCGTGCCGATGACCTGGCCGCCCGGGTTCGTCTTGAACGCCTGCACGCCCCAGCGAACACCGAGCTGACGGGTGAACTGGTCGGTGGCGACGACGATGCGCGACTCAATGAGCACCTGCTGCACGGGACGGTCGAGCGTCCCGATCAGTTCACGCAGGTCACGAATCTTGTCCGGCGTGTCGTTGATCAGCAGGGTGTTGGTACGGTCGTCGAACGAAACGCTGCCGCGGGTCGAGAGGAAGCCTCGCGAACCACCCGATGACGAACCGCCACCACCCGAGCTCTGCATGCTTCCCGAGGTCAGGAGCTTGGCGATGTCTTCCGCCTTGCCGTAGCTGATCGGGATGTAGTCGGAGATCAGCTCCGCCGATTCCTCGGCCTTCTGGCGCGCATCGGCGAGGCTCTGCTCGTAGTTGGCGAGTTCGGCCTGCGGGGCGATCCAGATGACGTTGCCGCTACGACGCTTGTCCAGGCCCTTGGCACGCAGGATCACGTCCAGTGCCTGGTCCCACGGCGTATTGACCAGGCGCAGGGTGACACTGCCACCGACGCTGTCGGACGCGACCAGGTTGAGCTTGGCTTCGTCGGCGATCAGCTGGAGGGCCGAGCGCACCGGAATATCCTGGAAGTTGAACGTCAGTCGCGAGCCCGAATAGGTCGGTTCCTGACCCTTGGCGGCCTTGCCCGTCAGCGCGGCAGTCTTCTTTGCAGCGACTTCGATCACATACTCGGTGCCGCTCTGGTAGGCGGACGTCTCGATTTCACCCTTGGTACGGATGTCGAGGCGGGCGCCGCCCGGGGAGGCCTTGGAGTCGATCGACTGGACCGGCGTGGCGAAGTCGAGCACGTCCAGACGCTGGGCGAGCTTTGCCGGCAGGCTGGAACCCGCCAGGCTGACGATCACGTGATCGCCTTCGCGGTGCATTTCCGGCGTCGTCGCGGTGCTGCCGAGGGTCACGATGACGCGACCTTCGCCATTCGGACCGCGCCGGAAGTCGATGTTCGACACCGGGATACCCGCACTCGAGGGGAGTGCCTTGGTCGGGTCGGACACGATGGCCGTGGTCGTCGTCGCGCCGGTCGGACCGTTGTTCACGGTGACGATGAGGTTCTTGCCCTCGGCGCGCGTGCGGTAGGCCGATTCGCGGAACAGCTCGATGGTGACGCGAGTGCGCCCACCGGCGGCGACCACCGAGACACCCGCCGTGGAGCCCTTGGCGATGTCGATGTGACGACTGCTGAACGCGTTGGTCGTGTCAGGCAGATCGATGGCGATGCGTGGCGGATTGTTGGTCGTGAAGACCTTCGGATCCGGCGCATTTTCAGAGAACGCGAGGGTCAGTTCGATGCGCCCCCCGGGCTGTGCATCGTAGCTGACATTCTGCAGGGCGTTGGCCGCCGATGCGGTGCCTGCGAACACGCCGGTGAAAGCAAGCGTGGCGCCGAGCACCCAGCGGCGCGCGCGCTGGCGCGCGCTACCCGGCAGATGATGGAAGTTGGTCGTCATGTGCGTCATCCCCGAGTTCTTATTTTTCGCCGACCGCGATGCTTGCCGGACGCTCCATCCAACCGCCCTGGCCGTTAGGCACCAGTTCGACCAGATCGATCCGATCCTCCCCGACGGCCGTCACGCGACCGTAGGCCTGCCCCATGTATTCATTGCGGTGGATGCGATGGATCACCCCACCCGGATCTTTTACGAGAGCTTCGAGACTGGAACCAGCACCCACCGTGCCAACCATCTTCAGGGTGTCGAGCGAGAACATCTCGAGCGGCTCCTTGGGACGGTTCTCATCCGGCCGCGGCCCCGAAGACACGTTCGTGTCCATTTCAGCCGTGCTCGGGCTGAACGGGTCGCGAGCGCCCTGGTCCTGGTAAGCGAACGTCTCGAACGTGCGAATCACCGGAAGAACCGGAATCGGCTCCCCCTTCTTGTGCTTTTCGGCGTCGACCCACTCGCGCAGGTCCGACGTTCCTTTCGTGCAGCCAGCCAGGGCGAGGGCCGCGAAAAGCATGGAAGCGGCAGGCCGCAGCTTGATGGACATAGCGTTCATCACTTGGCCCCCTTGATCGGAGTCGCCGGGGCCGTGGTCTCGTCGTCTTCCAGGTAGCGATAGGTTTTCACCGTACCCTGGAGAACCAGCTGACCGGAGTTGGCGCTGTTCTTATCGCCGGGCTTCGGCGACAAGGACACGTCGTGCAGCGTCAGGATGACGACGCGAGGCAACGACGCCACGCCACTGATGAACGTACCGAACTGGTGGTACGTGCCGACCATGCGCAGCGTGATCGGTTTCTCGGCGTAGAAGTCTTTCGGTGTCTCCGGACCCGGCTGGAACAGCTCCGTCTCGATGCCGGCGGCGAGCGCCGTCTGCGAGATGTCGATGAGCAGCTCGGGCATTTCCGTACGGCTGGGCAGCTGGCGCAGCAGGGTGCGCAGCATGTCCTGCATTTCGGTCAGCTGCTGCTCGAGGGCTTCCAGGTTGGCGGACTTGGCCTGTTTCTGGGAGAACTCGACCTTGAGCGACTCTTCCTTGGCCTCTGCCGAAGCGAGGTCATCCTGCTGCGTGCTGATCTCGAAGTACCAGCCGGCGAGCACGACGACCACGAACAGCAGGCCGGTGAAGAACAGCTTGATCGACTTCGGCCAGCCGCCGACGTTATGGCGATCGAGGTTACGCAGATCGTCAAAGAACTTCATGGCTTGGCTCCTGCCGTGGTGGCGGAAGCCGGACGCGGTGCAACGGCCGGAGTGGCGGCCGGGGCCGCGGCGGCGGTCGTCGAAGCGGGAGCGGTGGCGGGCTTGCCGACCACGGCATTCGCCCCGTTGACCAGTGCCGCCGGAACCGTCGCGACGGACGAAGCCGACGCCGGAGCCGCGCTGCTGGACGGGCCTGCCGGCGCGCCATCCGGCGTATCGCCCGGATGATTCAGGCGAACGTCGAGCCCGAACACGTAAGGCATCCGCGAGGCGTCGTGCGTGTTTTCGGTCTTGCGCAGGTCCGCATGGCCCATCCACGGCGACGCTTCGATGTTGCGCATGTACTCGGCCACGCTGGAGTTGGACTGCGAGACGCCGTCGAGGCTCATCGAGTCACCCGACTGCTTCATGCCTGCCAGGCGTGCGCTCGACGGGATGGTCTTCACCAGTTCGTCGAACAGGTGGACCATCTGCGACCGGTTCGCCTGCAGCTGCTCGATGATCTGCTTGCGCTGGAGCAGGCCCGCACGGACCTTTTCGAGGTCCTTGATCTTGGCGATGCGGTCGTCGAGCTGCTTGATCTCGCCCTGCAGGTACGTATTGCGCTCGGCCTGGTTGTCGATGCGGGCGTCCATCCAGAAGGACCACGCGATCAACACCACGAGAGCGGCGCCAAACGCCATGCCGAGCTGGATGTAGAACTCGCGTTCGCGGAGTTTGCGCCGCTCGGCGCGCCAGGGAAGCAGGTTGATATGTGCCATCAGTCGAAGCTCCTCATGGCGAGGCCGACGGCAATCATCAGCGCGGGCGCATCCTGGGCCAGGGTCTGGGCCTGGACACGGCTGGAAAGCGCCATCCGGGCCAGCGGGTTGGCGACGACGCAGGGCACGCTCAGCTGCTGCTCGAGAAGTTCCGTGATCCCTTCGATGGACGCGCAGCCACCGGCCAGGACAACCTGGTCGACGCGGCTGTACTCGCTACCGGCGAAGAAGAACTGGAGCAGACGGCTCACCTGCTGGACCAGCGATTCCTTGAACGGCTCCAGGGCTTCCATCTCGTAAGACTCGGGCAGGCCACCCTTGCGCTTGGCCCGACCCGCTTCCTCGTAGGAGAGACCGTAGCGACGCATGATCTCGTCGGTGAGCTGCTTGCCGCCGAAGACCTGCTCGCGGGAGTAGATCGTCCGCTGGTTCTTCAACACGGCCAGGGTGGTCATGGTGGCGCCGATGTCGACGACCGCCACCAGGGCATCCCGGGAGACCGCCAGCTGGTCGGCCACCATGGCGAAAGCGTTCTCCATGGCGAAGGCCTCGACGTCCACGACCCGGGCAGTGAGTCCGCCCAGGTCGAGCGCGGCGATGCGCATGTCCACGTTCTCGGTCCGCGAGGCGGCGAGAAGGATGTTGTTCATCTCGGGATTGTCGCGAACCGGCCCTACGATCTCGAAATCGAGGCTAACTTCCTCGATCGGGTAGGGAATGTACTGGTTCGCCTCGACCTGGATCTGACCTTCGAGGTCATCCTCCGAGAGGTCGGCCGACATGGGAATGATACGGGTGATCACGGCGGAGCCGGCCACGGCAGCAGCGCCGTGTTTGAGCTTGGATCCGGATCGGGCCAGTGCCCGCCGAATAGCCTCGCCCACCGCTTCGACCTCAACGATGTTCTTTTCGACGACGGCATTGGGCGGCAGCGGCTCAACGGCATAGTGTTCGACGCGATAGCGTCCACCTGCCTGACTGAGCTGCAGCAGCTTTACTGCGGTCGAACTGATGTCGACGCCTATCAAAGGCGCCGCCTTGGGTGTAAAGAGCCCCACGTTGTCCCCCTTCCCCGCGCCTTTGTCGGAATTGGTCTTCGGCGCGAAGGCATTAGATCTAAAACTTAACAGATTGGCAACGGGCGAAATCGACCCTTACCGGCACTAATTCACAAATCCTGTCACTGGGTTAGCGAAAACCCTTCACTGCTGGTCGAGCGTCCCCCAGCCCTTCGCGTCCCCGGCTTAGCTCTATACTCCGCCACGACCCACACGGCGGTGACCCCTTCCCCCTCCATGCGAATCCTCAAGCGTCTGCTGCGCATTGCGCTGTACCTCGCCCTGGCCGGCATCCTTTTCGTGGCAGGCGCCATTGGCGTCGCCTACTGGCTGCTGGCCCCGCGCCTCCCCTCGGTCGCGGTCCTGCGCGACTATCACATGCAAGTTCCGCTCCGGGTACTGAGCTCCGACGGACGGCTGATCGCCTCCTTCGGCGAGACCCGACGCATTCCGGTGCACATCGCCGACGTGCCGGCACGGCTCAAGAATGCTGTGTTATCGGCCGAAGATGCCGATTTCTATAGTCATCCGGGCATCGACTGGCACGGTATCGCCCGCGCCGGCATCCACGTCATCGTGTCCGGCGGCGACAAGGGCCCCGGTGGCTCGACCATAACGCAGCAGGTCGCACGCAACTTCTTCCTCAGCCCCGAAAAGCTTTATTCGCGGAAACTGACGGAAGTATTCATCGCCTTGCGCATGGAGAACGAGCTCACCAAGGACCAGATCCTGGAGCTCTACATCAACAAGATGTTCCTCGGCCATCGCTCGTACGGCCTCGCGGCGGCGGCCTCGTACTACTACGGCAAGACGCTCGACCAGCTGACCGTGGCCGAGAGTGCCACCCTGGCTTCGACCTTCCAGCTGCCCTCGGTGGTCAACCCGCTGAACAACCCCAAGCGGATGATCGCCCGTCGCGACTGGGTGCTCGGCCAGATGCTCTCCAACCGCTTCATTACCCAGGCGGAGTACGACGAGGCCGTCAAGGAACCCAACGACGCCTTCCCGCACGAGCAACAGATCGAGGTGGACGCGCCGTATCTTGCCGAAATGGTGCGCCAGCAGGTTCTGGAGAAACTGGGCAATGACGCCCTTACCGAGGGCTACGTGGTCCACACCACCGTGCCGAGCGACAGCCAGGCGGCCGCCAACGATGCGCTCCGCGGGCGGCTGTCCGCCTATGACCGGCGCCACGGCTACCGTGGCCCGGAAGGTCATGAAGAGCTCTCTGCCCAGGCTGGCCCCGAGGACTACGACCGCGTTCTCGCCGGCTACACGAGCGTGGCGGGCATGATGCCGGCCATCGTCACCGAAACCGGGGCGAAGGAGGCGACGGTGTACCTGTCCGCGAAGGAGTCGGCGACCTTGAGCCTGGACTCGATCGCCTGGGCCCGGCCCTACGTGAATGAGGGACGCGCGGGCGCGGCACCGACGCGTGTCGACGCCGTCCTCAAGCGCGGGGACGTGATTCGCCTCATCCGCAGCGAGAAGGACGACATCAACGAAGACGCGAAGGCATCGGACACCGCGAAGGCCACGACGGAAGCGAAGCCCGATCCAGGCAAGGGCGCCTGGCACCTGACCCAGATCCCCGCCGTGCAGGCCGCCCTCGTCTCGGTCGACCCCGAAGACGGTGCCGTCCGTGCGCTGGTGGGTGGTTTCAGCTTCCTTCGTTCGAAGTTCAACCGTGCCGTGATGGCAGCGCGCCAGCCGGGTTCGAGTTTCAAGCCATACCTGTATTCGGCCGCCTTCGAGCGAGGCTTCACGCCCGCCTCCATCGTCAACGATGCGCCGGTCGCTTTCCCCGATCCGTCGCGCCCCGATGGCATGTGGACGCCGGCGAACGACGACAACAAGTTTGCAGGGCCGATGCGCCTGCGCGAGGCGCTGGTGCAGTCGAAGAACCTCGTTTCGGTTCGCCTGCTCGATGCCATCGGCGTGCGCTATGCCCGCGAATACATGACGCGCTTCGGCTTCACGCCGGACGCCCTGCCACAGAACCTGTCACTCGCCCTCGGCACCGCATCGGTCTCGCCAATGAGCATGGCGCGTGGCTACGCCGTATTCGCCAACGGCGGCTACCTCGTCACCCCGTATTTCATCGCGCGCATCGACGACCGTGACGGTAATCCGGTGTACCTCGCCAACCCGGAACGCGCCTGCGCGGATTGCCAGGAACGCTTGCTCAATCCCGCTCCGGCCGGCCCACCGACCCAGCCTTCCACCGCCCTCATTCCGGCCAAACCGGCGGCTGCCAGCAGCACGGGGGGTAACGGCACGGGCGATGCCGTGCTTCCCGCCGATGCCCACGCCGACCAGGCGAAGGTGCCGAAGCTCGCTCCCCACGTGATCGACGTGCGCAACGACTACCTGGTGACGTCGCTCATGCAGGACGTGATCAAGCGCGGCACCGGTTCGGCAGCGCGAGCCCTTGGTCGCGACGACCTCGCCGGCAAAACGGGCTCGACCAACGACCACCGCGACGCCTGGTTCGTCGGCTTCAACGGCGACGTTTCCACGGCTGTCTGGGTCGGCTTCGACGACTTCAGCTCGCTCGGTCGGGGCGAGTTCGGCGCGAAGGCCGCTTTGCCCATCTGGATGGACTACATGGGCGCGGTACTCAAGGACAAGCCGTCGCACACGTTGGCCATGCCGCCAGGCATCGCCACGCTGCAGATCGATGCGGGTTCGGGCCTGCCCTCACCGGGTGGCATGAATGAAATCATGAAGGTCGAGGATGTCGACCGTCTTCGCGAGCAGGCAACGCAGAAACAGCAGGAGGAACAGCAGGACCACGCCTACGATATTTTCTGACGTACACATACACACCACACGGGGGTGAGTCATGGCACGAGGCGAGCACCACAAAATCCACGCACAGGACCGGACGCAGCGTCATCGCGCCCTTGTCGCCCAGGAAGCGGCGCGCCTGATGAGTGAGCACGGTATCCGCGACTTCCACCACGCTAAGGTGAAGGCCGCCGAGCGACTCGGCATCGCCGACACGCAAGCACTGCCCCGTAACAACGAGATCGAAGATGCGCTTCGCGAACATCAGCGGATCTTCAAGGCGGATTCGCAACCACAGGCCTTGCGCGCGCGACGCGAAGCCGCTGTGGAAGCGCTGCGGTTCCTCCGCGGATTCGACGCTCGACTGGTAGGCGCCGTCCTCGAAGGCACGGCCGATGAACACTCCGCCGTTTGCCTGCATGTCTTCAGCGACGATCCGGAAGCACCGGTGCTGTTTCTCCAGGAGCAAGGCATTCCCCTGGAGACGCAGACGCGGCGGCTGCGCTGGTCGGGCAACGAGCAAAGCGAGCATCCCGTGTTGCTCTTCGGCGCCGACGGCATCCCGTTCGACCTGACCGTGCTGCCGCTGGATGCCCTGCGTCAGGCACCGCTGGACCGCGTGGACGACCGACCGATGCGCCGGGCGACCGCGTCGATGGTGCAGGCATTGCTTGCCGAGGAAGACATCGAGGCGTTCAACGCGTCGACACCTGCATTTGATCGGTAGGAGCAAAAAAAGGTTCTTCGCGGAATGCCGGGGACGCCGAAGACGGTGAGGCGCAGAGCCTTCGGCGTGCAGGCGTGGCGGCGCAGAGCGTTCGGCGCGCAGGCGTGGCGGCGCAGAGCGTTCGGCGCGCAGGCGTGGCGGCGCAGAGCCTTCGGTGCCCACCCTCGATGCTCAGACACGTCCTCCGCGTTTCGTGCCGGAAAGGCCGCTGCGCGGCCGTGTACTTATTTGGCCTACGGCCGCTCCACTTGTGCGGAACTCGCCTCGAGGGTGGGCACCGAAGACTCTTCCCATCCCTGAGGTTCGTGTGGGTCGAGACGAAGCAACGCCGCTTCGGCTGCTGGCTCGTCGGCATCGCCCAACGGTCGACCCCAGCGCGCTGAGATCGTCCGCGCGAGGCAGCGCAGCGGCGAGGAAAACGCTCGCCGCGCCGGAAATGACGTATCTGCACGACCGCCGTAACGGCCGGCTTCGGCGGCAACGCCCACGCCCAAAGGCTCTCCGTCCAGCTGACCGTCGCGTCGTGAGAGACCTTGGTGTCCACCCTCGAGGCGAGTTCCGCACAAGTGGAGCGGCCGTAGGCCAGTAGGTACATGGGCCGCGTGAGCGGCCTTTCCTTGTCGAACGCGGAGGACGTGTCTGAGCAGCGAGGGTGGACACCAAGGTCTCCCCGCGAGACGCCCAAGTGTACGAAGCGACGGCGAAGCCGAGCCCGCGAGGCCGAAGGCGAGCCAGGTGCGAGGTGCGAGGTGCGAAAGAATGCCCCGACCGAAACCCGAGCGCCCGGGCCCGGTAATCCGCGATGAACCAAAAAAAACCCCGCTTTCCGCGGGGCTTTTTCTTCTTAGCGCTTGTCGTTCGGTGTGTAGTCGCGAACGTCGGCGCCGGTGTAGATCTGGCGGGGACGACCGATGCGGGCGCCCGGGGTTTCGTGCTGCTCGATCCAGTGCGAGATCCAGCCGGAGGTGCGCGCGATGGCGAACATCACGGTGAACATCTCGGCCGGGATGCCCAGTGCCTTGTAGATGATGCCCGAATAGAAGTCGACGTTCGGGTAGAGCTTGCGCTCGACGAAGTAGTCGTCCTTCAGCGCGGCCTCTTCCAGCTTCATCGCGACATCGAGCAGCGGATCGTTGACGCCGAGTTCCTCGAGCACCTTGTGGCACATCTCGCGGATGATCTTGGCGCGCGGATCGAAGTTCTTGTACACGCGGTGGCCGAAGCCCATCAGGCGGAAGGAATCGTTCTTGTCCTTCGCGCGCTTGACGGCGGTCTCGACCTTGTCGGCGGTGCCGATCTCGCCGAGCTGCTTGAGCACGGCTTCGTTCGCACCACCGTGTGCCGGACCCCACAGCGCGGTGATGCCTGCGGCGATCGAGGCGTACGGGTTCGCACCGGTCGAACCGACCAGGCGGACGGTGGAGGTGGAGGCGTTCTGCTCGTGATCGGCGTGCAGGATGAACAGCAGGTCGAGCGCCTTGGCGACGACCGGGTTCAGCTCCAGCGGCTCGCTCGGCACTTCGAACATCATGTGCAGGAAGCGGGTGACGTACTCGAGGTTGTTGCGCGGATAACGCGTCGGCCAGCCGATCGAGTGACGGTAGATGGCGGCGGAGATCGTCGGCATCTTCGCGATGAGGCGGATAGCAGCGAGCTTGCGGTCTTCCGGGTTATCGACATCGAGCTTGTCGTGATAGAACGCCGACAGCGAGGCGATCGAACCGGCCAGCATGGCCATCGGATGCGCGTCGTGGTTGAAGCCACGCAGGAAGAACTTGAGGTTCTCATGCATCATCGAGTGATGCGTGATGTCGTGCTCGAACTTCGCGAACTCGGTCTTGTTCGGCAGTTCGCCGTTGAGCAGCAGGTACGAGGTCTCGAGGAAGGTGGACTTCTCGGCGAGCTGTTCGATCGGGTAGCCGCGGTACAGCAGGACGCCCTTGTCACCATCGATATAGGTGATGGCGCTCTTGGTGCTGGCGGTGCTGCCGTAGCCCGGATCGTACGTGAAGTAACCGGTGTCCTTGTACAAGGTGCCGATGTCGACGCACTCGGCGCCAAGCGTGCCACCGATGACCGGCAGTTCGCTCACGGGCTTGTTGGATTCATCGACCAATTTGACGGTTTTGGCGTCGGACACGGCGAGCTCCTCTTTCTCTCTGTACCCGTTCCGCCAGCAACTGGCGAAACGTAGCGATGTTGGGAAAAACGACCCCGGGGGAGAGGTGTCGTACCGGCCGCCGCGTGCGGCCGAAGTTCCCCATTATCGCACAGAGGCTATTCAAACGTCCGTTGGCCAGCATCCGAATCGCACACGCAAAAAGACACGGGGCAAGCCGTGGGCTCGCCCCGTGTCTGTCTATCCTCGCGAAACGCCACCCCGCAGGCGGCGCGCGGATGGAACCGTTTTACTTCTGGCCGTAGCGCTGACGGAACTTGTCGACGCGGCCGCCGACGTCCAGCGTCTTCTGCTTGCCGGTGTAGAACGGGTGCGAGTGGCTCGAGATATCGAGCTTGATCACCGGGTATTCGTTACCGTCTTCCCACTTGACCGTTTCCTTGCTGGACATGGTCGAACGCGTAAGGAACGCGAAATCGGACGACAGGTCCTGGAAAACGACGGACTGGTACTTCGGGTGGATGTTCTCTTTCATGGCGTGACTCTAAGAATTAGCGGGGTGAAAAGAGCGGCATTGTAACCAGCGGTGGTCGGGACATCAAGTCCAGCTCCTGGCCCGCCGCCGGGGGATCGCCGATGAATCGACTCCTACAGGGGCAGCGATCAGGCGACGCCTAGCGCCTGGGCAATCAATTCGCCAAACCGGGCCTGGTCCACCTCGAGCACGATCCGGGCGTTCGGCTTGCCGCCGAGCCTGCGATGCCAGTCGACCACGGTCGCACCGCGGGTGAGCCGACCGTCCAGTTCGATGGCCACATGGCGCGTCTCGGCGCGGGTCACTATGTCCGGGTCCAGTGCCACGGCCATGGCGAGCGCGTCGGCGGCGATGAAGCCCGTCCGCTCGTGCTCGGCGTTGAAACGGCGGGCCGTACCGAAGATCTTTTCAAAGAAGGAAGCGCGGGCGTCGCCGGCGGCGACCCAGCCTTCGTAGGCCTCGTCGGAGAAGGCATGGCGCACCGTCGCCTCCCAGTCGACCAGGTCGAACGCCTCGAAGGCCTCGAAAACCACATGCGCGGCCTCCGGGTCGAAACCGATGTTGAACTCGGCCGGTATCTTCCCGGTATTCCCATGCCCGGTCACCGCGCCCCCCATGACAACGAGGCGCTTTACGCGCTGCGGCAGGGAAGGATCGAGCCGGACCGCCAGGGCGAGATTCGTCAGGGGACCCAGGGCCACGAGCGTCAGCTCACCCGGTCGTTCACGGGTCAGTCGGATCAGCGCGAGGGCCGCGTGCTCCGCCTGCACGGGATGCGCCGGCTCCGCGAAGCCCACATCGCCGAAGCCGTCGGCACCATGGACGAAGGCCGCATCCTCCTCCGGCGCGCGCACCAGCGGCGAGGGACAACCGCCGAACACCGGCGTCTTCGCCCCGACCAACTCGACCAGCGTGCGCGCATTGCGCAACGTGTGACCCAGCCCGACGTTACCGGCAGCGACGGTGAGCGCCGTTACATCGGCGTGCTCGTGCGCCATGAGGATGGCGAGGGCATCGTCCACGCCGGGGTCGGTGTCGATCAACAACGAGGGTCGGGTCATCGCAGGTCAGGTCCGTGAGCGGCCGGACAGCATACCGCCGGCCGCCCGGTTCAGACAGCCTGTGACGACGTGGCGTCGACGCCTTCCAGGTCGAAACCCAGCTCCCGCGCCACCTGGCTTACACCCGCGCATGCGGCGTCCAGCGCCGGCGTGCGCTGGGCGATGCGTGATCGCAGGTCAAGCGTGCACGCCAGACCCATCTGCAACAGGTCGGCGTGTGCGACGTGCAGCGTGTCGGCCTGCGGCTGGGTGAACAGCCCCACCGAACGCAGCGCGTCGATCAACGTGCTGCTGGACGTCGTGTCGAGGATCGCCGGATGCTCGGCCGCGTGAGCCAGCACCATGCCCTGCAGCACGAACTCGATATCGATGAGTGCCCCTACGCCCTGCTTGAGGTCCAGGCGCATGGCATCCGAACGATCGCGCTCGGCACGCCAGCGCCGCCGCATCGCACTGACCTCAGCGATCACGCGGCTGCTATCGCGCGGCGTGGAAAGAATGTCGCGGCGTATATCGGCGAGCACACCACCCAGCCGCACGTCGCCCGCTACCGCTCGTGCGCGCAAGAGGGCCTGGTGCTCCCAGGTCCATGCACGATCGCGCTGGTAGGCCTCGAAGGCATCGACACTGGCAACCAGTAACCCTTTCGAGCCATCTGGCCTCAGGCGCGTATCCACGTCATAGAGCTTGCCGGCGTGCGTTTGCGCACTCAGCCAGTGCATGACGCGTTGGGCAAGGCGCTGGAACCAGCGTGTCCCGTCAACCGGTCGGGCACCATCGCTCATCGCGTTGGCGAGCCTGCCGTCGTAGACGAACACAAGATCGAGATCCGAGGCGAAACCGAGCTCCTCGCCACCCAGGCTGCCGTAGCCCAACACGGTAAATCCACCCCCCTCGCCGGGCAGGCGTCCGTGCTGCGCCGTCAGCTCGCGCGTCGCCAGCGCCAGCACGGCGGCCACGATGGCCTCGGCAAGGCCCGCGAGCCGACGCGCCGTGGCCGGCGCGTCGGCTCGCCCGTCGTTGAAGGCCAGGCCGAGACGGAACGCGATGCTCGAACGGAACTCGTTGAGCCGTTCCAGCTCACGCTCCGCGTCGCGTTCATCCAGCGTGCCCAGGGTGCGCGCGATCTCCGCGGAAATATCCGCGCGCTTCAGCGGAAGCTGGTCGATGCGCGGATCGAGCACGTCGTCCAGTAGCAGGGGCTGCGCGATGACGCGCTCCGCCAGAAAGGCACTGTCGGAAAAGACGCCGGCAACGCGGCGCCGCGCATTCGGCTGCTCGTCGAGCAAGGCAAGGTAAGAGGACCGTCGCGCCACGGCCTGCACCAGCCGGACCATGCGCAGCAGGCTCGCGGACGGCGATGCGCTGGCACGCGCGGCGCCAATGAGCTGGGGCATCAGTCGTTCGAGACGCTCGCCGGAGCGGGCGGACATGGAACGTACCGCTGCAGCCTGGGGAAGTTTGGTCAGCTGCTCCGCGGCGTCGACGGCGCCCGTAAAACCCGAGGCCTCCAGCGTCGCCGCGCTTAGCGAGCCGTCGCGTGCCGCCGTCCACAGTTCGATGTCGGCGACCGGGGCCGTCGCGGTCTGCCCCGCTTCGGGCACGAGCACGGCGGCGAACTCAGCCGAGACGGCCGTGCGGTGTGCCGCCAGCTCGATGGCCAGGGCGTCCCACGACGGATAATCCAGGCCCAGGGCGAGGCGCTCGCGAGACAGCTCGTCGTCGGGAATGTCATGCGTCTGGGCGTCGCGCAGCATCTGCAGGCGGTTCTCCACGCGACGCAGGAACAGGTAGGCCGAGCGGAGCAGCTTGGCACGCGCGGCAGGAATGTAGCCGCGTGCCTCGCACGCACGCAGCGCGGGCAACAGGCCGCGCACACGCAGCGCGGGATCGCGGCCACCGCGGATCATCTGCGTCAGCTGGACCACGAACTCGATTTCGCGAATGCCACCGGGACCGAGCTTGAGGTTGCCAGCGAGATCCTTGCGCGCCACCTCGGCATCGATGAGCGACTTCATCTCGCGCAGGCCGGCGAAGGCGGTGTAGTCGAGGTAGCGCCGGTAGACAAACGGACGCAGCATGTCCTGAAGCTCGCGTCCTGCCGTGCGATCGCCTGCAACGGGACGCGCCTTGATCCATGCGTAGCGCTCCCAGTCGCGACCTTCTCGCTGGTAGTACTGCTCCATGGCGGCGAACGGCAGCGCGAGACGGCCGGCATTGCCGAACGGACGCAGGCGCAGGTCCACCCGTGCACAGATGCCGTCCACGGTCGGTTCCGCAAGCAGGCGCACCAGCTGGCGTGCCTCGCGGATGAAGTATTCGCCGTTGTCGAGCGAACGCGAACCGTCGGTGTCGCCCGCCGAGGCGTACGCCAGGATGAGATCGATGTCCGAGGAGAAATTCAGTTCATTGCCGCCGAGCTTCCCAAAGCCGACGACGACCATGCGCTGCTCGACGCCCGCACTGTCCCGGGGCACGCCGAACCGCGCGTGCAGCGAGTTCTCCGACCAACGCAAGGCGGCGGTGAGCAGGGTCTCGTAAAGGGCGCTTGTCGACGCGAGCGTCTCGTCGATGTCATCGAGACCGTTCACGTCACGAAACACAAGGCGAACGGCTTCCGCATGGCGAAACCGACGCAGTATGGACATACAGCGGTCTTCGTCCGCCGGGAGGTCCAGCAGACCACCGCGCGTCGCGGCGTCTGCGCTGGCGCGCAGCCGCTCCAGGCCGGCCGGCGCGAGCAGCTCCGGCTGGCGGCGGAAGACGTCGAAGGCGAAATCGGAGGCGACCAGCGTACGGCGGATACGCTCGGCGACGCCGGCGTCGTCGTGAACGGGAATCCGGGCAGCCCGGCATGCCGCCATCACGTCTGCGTAACGATGGTCGATGAGTGCGCGTAGTTCTGGGCTTTCGCGCGGAGCCGGCGTGGAGGCGTTCATGAGGTCACCATTGTGCCTGAAGCGTCAACTTACGAAGAATCGTAGAAAAGTCCGCGACTTCCCATGACAACCGATTCATGTCCGTTCCGTTACAGTCCCTACCCCCAGTGGGATTGGATGCGGACGTCGGCTTATATGTCTAGCGAATCGAAAACCTGGCGTGACCGTGCGGGGCGCATCGCGCTCCCGGTGGTTTCGGCGCTGATGTTCGTTCTCTTCACCGGATTCATCGACGGCAATCCGGGCGTCGGTACGGACCAGTGGATGGCCCGCCCCGGCCACCTGATCGCCAACGCCATGCCGGGCCTGATGCTGGCCACCCTTCTGCTCACCCTCACGCGCCGCACCTGGTTGTCCTTCGGCATCGCGTTCCTTGCCCAGGGCATCGTGTTCGCGGTGAGCGCGATCAAGGTCAAGAATCTTGGTACGCCGCTGTTGCCTGCGGATTTCGGGCTGGTCGGTCAGCTGAGTAACGGTGGTCTGTCGCTCCTTTCGGGTTATCTGCCCCGGGAGATCGCACCGTATCTGGCTATCGCGGCACTGATCGCCGTCGTCGTTCTGCTGGTGCGTTTCGAGCCACCGGTCTTCGCACGCCGCACCTACGGCCGGCGCATCGTCGCCACCTTCGCCCTCGGCACCCTCTTCGTCACACTCTTCGCGGGCACACCGGGCTGGGCCAAGATCTACAACGGCCAGCGCCTCGGCATGATGCCCTGGTCGCCATCGGAAAACGCGGGATACAACGGCGTCGTCTCCAACCTCATGCAGTTCCATCTTCAGGCCTCACGCAATAAGCCCAAGGACGATCCGAAGGCGGCACTGCAACTGATCGGCGATAACGACGGTGCGTTGCGTGAGCACATGGCCGCCGCGTCACAGCACACGAGACAGCCCCCGGACATCGTCATCATCCAGAGTGAATCGTTCTTCGATCCTTCGGGTGTCAATGGCTACGACGAGGATGTCGCGCCCAACCTGCATCGCCTCACGCAGGAAGGCAGCGGCGGCGGCCTGCATGTTCCCACGTTCGGAGGCGGGACCATCCGCACCGAGTTCGAAGTACTCACGGGTCTCTCGCTGCGGTACTTCGGCAATATGCGCTACCCGTACCTGGATCTGCACAACCAGGTCGTTCCCAGCATGGTTCGCGCCCTGCGTTCGCACGGCTATGAAACCGTGGCCCTGCATGGACACAACCCCAATTTCTGGAACCGCCCGGCGGCGTTCAAGGCGATCGGCTTCGATCGGTTCGTCTCGCGCGCCGGCTTCCCCGCGAACGCGAAGAACGACGGCACCTATATGGCTGACAGCGCCATGACCGACGAGATCATGGCGCAGCTGCCTGACGCCGGCCCACAGCGCCTCATCTTCGCGATCAGCATCGAGGCGCATGGCCCTTACGATGGCTCCGACAACACGAACGTCGCGGAGCGCGACGCCATTCCCGTCCCGGCCGGCGTCGAGGGCAAGGACAAGCTCGAGTGGCAGAACTACGTCTATCACATGCATCACGCGGACGCCGAACTCGGCCGTCTGGCCGACCTGCTCGCGAAACGCGAGCGTCCGACTATCCTGTTGTTCTACGGCGATCATCTTCCTGCGTTGACCAACACGTATAACCACGCCGGGTTTCGCGACGGCCAGCCGTTCGATACGCAGATGGTCCCGTGGGTGCTTGTAGACGCACACAACGACGGCCCGCCGGCAGTTCATGGCGATATGGCGTCGTGGATGTTGCCCGGCCTCGTACTGGAACGCGCCGGCATCCACGACGACGCGTATTTCGCTCTCACCCAGGTGCTCGGCAGCCAGCTCGCCTCGCTTACTCGGTCGCCGGACGCGAACGCCGCGCCCGAAGACGCCGGCACGAAGCAGACCGATACCGCCATGGGCAACATCGCCCTGCTTCGCCTGACGAACAAGCTTGATCCGCTGCTTGCGCGTTACGCCCTGCCCGACGCGGGCATCGATGTCGCCCGCCAGCCGGGCGAGGCGGAACATGATGCGGAGTCAGGCGCCGGGCAGTAGTTGCCGCGGCGCGCAGGGACGTGCATTGATCGTCAGCGAACGACGGCCTGGTCCTCCACCCGGTAACTGAAGGGCTCGATATTTTCGTCCACAGTGAAGCGGACGATGGGAATAACCCGGCCCGTAACCAGCTGGTAATCGCGCTGAATGAGTTGCGCTCCCTTCAGGCCCTTCTCCTCGTAGGGCCCAGCGGTGTAGAAGAACGCCTCGAAGGGCACCTCCTGCGGCTTATCCAGTGGCCAGGTCGCGACCATCAGCTCCATGTGCTGCATCACGTCGACCATGCCGGCGGGCACACGAGAGGCGATGCTCAGCGCAAACGAGGACTGGTCGACGCCGAAGCCGCATTGGTGATTGAACTGGTTGGGAAATGAGGTCACCGCCGCAAAGTGCTTACGCCACGCGTCGACGGTGTCGATGCCTTGCTCTTTGCACGGCACACTTTCGACGGGATACAGAGAACTGGCTCCGCACCCCTTCGGCCCTCTGCCACCCGTAATGGCATCGTGGGGAAAGGAGCAGAAAAGGGTGATGGGAAACGTATCGGGGCTACCGCTTACCTCGGCCTCTTTCAGGATCAGCCCATGGGGACGTGCGTGCTCGCCGTAGAGGATGCGACTGCCCACGTCTTTGCGCAGATAGCTAAAGGAAAGTGCCTCCGGCGTCCCGGTCCCCGGGGACGGCTCCCAGGCGTGGCGATCGGGTTCATCGTCAGTCGGAACCGCATCGGTCGCGCGAATCAGCACGCCGTTGCAGTAATAGGCGGCCCTGCCGCCGTCACAGGCCATATCCGTCTTGTCGTAACGGGCGTTGAGCCGCGACGCGGTGTCGTCACCGGCGGCCTGCGGCCGCGAAAGATGTGTCTGGCAGGCGGCGCATTCGAACGCCAGGCAAAGCGAAAGAAGACTCAGTTTCCATGTCATGGTCGTACTCCTTGGGTGTGTACACGATCATTTTCTACGCCGCCGCCGCGTGGTCCGCAAGACGTTACGTGTAGTTGCCGATTCGACGCACTGATCCATGAAAGGATGTTCGCGCTCGCATACAAAAAAGAAGCCCCGCTTTCGCGGGGCCTCTTCGTATAGCGAGCCGGAGGGCTGGACTTAGAAGTCCATACCGCCCATGCCGCCCATGCCACCACCGCCGCCACCATGGCCGTGGCCGTCGTCCTTCTTCGGCAATTCCGTCACGGCCGCTTCGGTCGTGATGATCGAACCGGCAACCGACGCGGCGAACTGCAGTGCCGAGCGGGTGACCTTGGTCGGGTCCAGGATGCCGAAGGCGATCATGTCGCCGAACTCACCCGTGGCGGCGTTGTAACCGTAGTTACCTTCACCGGCCTTGACCTGGTTGACGATGACCGAAGCCTCTTCACCGGCATTGGTGACGATGGCGCGGAGCGGAGCTTCCAGCGTGCGACGCGTGATCGCGATGCCGAGGTCCTGGTCCGTGTTCTTGCCCTTGAGGCCTTCGAGCGCCTTCAGTGCACGGATCAGGGCGACGCCGCCGCCCGGGACCACGCCTTCTTCGACGGCTGCGCGCGTAGCGTGCAGGGCGTCTTCGACGCGGGCCTTCTTTTCCTTCATTTCGACTTCCGTCGCGGCGCCGACCTTGATGACGGCAACGCCGCCGGCAAGCTTGGCAACACGCTCCTGCAGCTTCTCACGGTCGTAGTCCGAAGAGGTCTCTTCGATCTGCGCCTTGATCTGGCCGATGCGCGACTGGATAAGCGTGGCTTCGCCGGCACCATCGATGATCGTGGTGTTTTCCTTGGTGATCACGACGCGCTTGGCATGGCCGAGGTCGGTGATCGTGGCCTTGTCCAGCGCCAGGCCGACTTCCTCGGAAATGACCGTGCCACCGGTGAGGACGGCGATGTCTTCCAGGATCGCCTTGCGACGATCGCCGAAGCCCGGCGCCTTGACGGCGGCGACCTTGACGATGCCACGGATCGTGTTGACGACGAGGGTGGCCAGGGCTTCGCCTTCGACTTCCTCGGCAACGATCAGCAGCGGCTTACCGGCCTTGGCGACAGCCTCGAGCACCGGCAGGAGCTCGCGAACGTTCGAGATCTTCTTGTCGTGGATGAGGATGAACGGGTCGTCCAGCTCAACCTGCTGCGACTGCTGGTTGTTGATGAAGTACGGCGACAGGTAGCCGCGGTCGAACTGCATGCCTTCAACGACGTCGAGCTCGTTCTCGAGGCCCGAACCTTCTTCAACCGTGATCACGCCTTCCTTGCCGACCTTGCCCATCGCCGTGGCGATGATGTCACCGATGTTCGAATCGGAGTTGGCCGAGATCGTGCCGACCTGGGCGATCGCCTTGTCGTCAGCGGTCGGGTTCGACAGCTTCTTCAGCTCGGCGACGGCGGCGATGACAGCCTGGTCGATACCGCGCTTGAGGTCCATCGGGTTGATGCCGGCGGCAACCGCCTTGAGGCCTTCCTGGATGAACGCCTGGGCGAGGACGGTCGCGGTCGTGGTGCCGTCACCGGCCACGTCGGAGGTCTTCGAGGCGGCTTCCTTGACGATCTGCGCGCCGATGTTCTCGTACTTGTCGGCGAGTTCGATTTCCTTCGCGACCGAGACGCCGTCCTTGGTGACGGTCGGGACGCCGAAGCTCTTCTCGATCACGACGTTGCGGCCCTTCGGGCCCAGGGTGACCTTGACCGCGTTGGCGAGGGTGTTGACACCCTTCAGCATGCGAGCGCGGACGTCTTCACCGAAGCGGACTTCTTTTGATGCCATGGTCTTTGAATCCTTAGATATTTAGTGGATGAGATCGGGGAGAACGGGGCGAGCGAACGCTCAGCCTTCCAGAACCGCCACGATGTCGTCTTCCTTCAGGAAGACCAGGTCTTCGCCGTCGACCTTGATTTCCTGGCCGGCGTACTTGCCGAACAGGACCACGTCGCCTTCCTTCACGCCCATCGGGCGGAGCTGGCCGCTGGCCAGGAGGAGACCGGTACCGGCAGCGAGGACCTTGCCGCGGGTGGGCTTCTCGGTGGCGCTATCCGGGATAACGATGCCACCGGCGGAAACGCGCTCTTCTTCGAGGCGCTTGACGATGACGCGGTCGTGCAGCGGGCGCAGTTTGCTCATGACTTCTCCAAACATGTGTTTGACGGATAAGGAAAAAGGTCCACCCTGTTAGCACTTGCTCAGGGTGAGTGCCAGAATTTTAGCCCTAAGCTTTCCTGATTCGGAAGAGCTGCGGTTGCTCGACAGATGGCGGCGGCACGAAACCGTTCAAGGCCCCGGGTTCAAAAAAGGGCGGAAGAGACGACAATCGGCCCATGTCCGAACCCATCGCTGTCCTCATTGCCTGCCCATCAGGCGAACCCGCCGAATCGCTCGCCCGCGCCCTTGTGGAGGCGGGTCTGGCCGCCTGCGTGAACCGGCTACCGGGAGTGCGCTCCACCTACCGCTGGAAAGGCGAGATCGTCACCGACGAGGAAGACCTGCTGGTGGCGAAGACGACCCGAGAGGCGTTCGCCGCCCTGGAGCGCTTCGTCCTGGCGCGACATCCTTATGACGTACCGGAAATCGTCGCCCTCCCCGTCGTGGCCGGGCATGCGCCCTACCTGGCGTGGCTGGAGGCCAGCGTCGGCGTCGACGCAAGCTAACCCGGGTTCGCCCGGTCATAATGGTCGACGCCCCACGCGCCTCGTCACCGCTCTTGCTCCACGGAGATCACCATGTCGTCGCTTCGCCGCCTTGCGCGGAACCTGGTCGCCGCATTCGGCCTGTTGCTCGTTGCCCTGCCCGCGTTCGCACAAAGCGACGACGACCTGCTGCCCGTCACCGAGGCTTTCCACCTCACGACGGATGCCAGCCAGCCGGGCATGGTCAAGCTGCACTGGCGCATCGCGCCGGATTATTACCTCTACCGTGGCCGGATCAAGATCAAGGCGGCGGATCCTGCCGCGGTGTCGCTCGGCGACCCGACGCTGCCCGACGGCCTGAAGAAGCATGACGAGTACCTGGGCGATGTCGAGATCTACCACGGCGATATCGAAGCCAGCGTGCCGTACAAGCTGCTCGCCACCGCCACCACACCGCTTGCCCTCGACATTCAGTACCAGGGCTGCCACGAAGTCGAACCGAAGATCTGCTATCCGCCGAATACCGAGCACCTGAAGCTCACCATCGGTGGCGCATCGACCATTCCTACCGGCCCCGCACCCACTGCCGCGCCGGCAGCCGCCGCCCCCGTGGCTGGCGGCGCCTCGCTTCTTGGTGCGCCGGCCGCGGTGCCGGGCACGGACGCGACCGCCGTGCCGGCCGAGCAGGCGTTCCGCTTCGAAGCCATCGTGAAGTCACGCGACGCGCTGCTGCTGCGCTGGACGATGCCGAAGGACTACTACCTCTATCGCGACAAGACCGAGATCACAGTCGCGTCCCCGGCTGGCGTGACGGCGGGCGAGCCTGATTGGCCGAGTGGTGTCGCACACCACGACGAGCACTTCGGTGACACCATCGTTTACTTCGACCAGGTGGAGCTGCCCGTCCCGCTCAAGGGCACGGCGGACGCGAAGACCGCCGAGCTCGACGTCGCCTACCAGGGCTGCCTCGAGAACGGGATCTGCTATCCGGTCATGAAGCGCCATATCAGCGTGGACTTTGGCGCCGGTACGGCGACCGTCGGTACGCCCGTTGCGGCGCCGGTCGCTGCTACGGCCGCCATGGTGAAGGAAGTCGCACCGACACCCCCGCCCGCGGGCCTGGTTCCCAAGAGCGAGGCGCCGCTCGGCTTCATCGCCGCCATCGGCCTCGCCCTTCTGGGCGGTCTCGTGCTCAACCTGATGCCTTGCGTGCTGCCGGTGCTGTCGCTGAAGGCGATCACGGTCCTGGAAAGCGGGGAGAGCCCGGGCGCCGCGCGGAAGCACGCTCTCTGGTACACCGCCGGCGTACTGGTGGCCTTCGCCGCACTCGGCGTGATCATCGTCGGCATCCGGGCCGCCGGCCATGGCATCCAGTGGGGTGCCCAGTTCCAGCAGCCACTGGCTATCGGCATCCTGGTTTACGTGATGCTCGCCGTGGGTCTGTCGATGTCCGGCCTCTTCGAGATCGGCGGCTCGCTGGGCAACGTCGGCAGCGGCCTGGCCTCGCGCTCGGGCCCGTCGGGCGACTTTTTCACCGGCGTGCTTGCCGTCGTCGTGGCCAGCCCCTGCACGGCTCCCTTCATGGGGTCGGCCATCGCCTTCGCGTTCGCCGCACCGGTGGGCGTGGCCTTCCTGATCTTTCTCGCGCTCGGCCTGGGCCTTGCGCTGCCCTTCCTGTTGATAGGCTTCGTGCCCGCGATCGCCCGCCTGCTGCCGCGTCCCGGCCGCTGGATGGAGACGCTGAAGCAGGCCCTCGCCTTCCCGATGTATCTCACGGCGGTATGGCTGCTCTGGGTACTGACCAAGCAGCGCGGCGCCGATGCGACGGCACTGGTGCTGGCCGGCGGTGTGCTGCTCGCCATGGCGCTGTGGTGGTACGGCCGCACCCGTCATCGCAGCGGCGGCCTGTCCTGGATCTTCACCGCGGTCCTGGCCGTGGGCGCCGTGGCGGCGCTGTGGACCGTGCACGGCCTGCCGGCGCAGACCGCGACCACGGTCGCCAGCGACGGCATCGTGTCCTACTCGCCCGAGAAACTCGCCGAACTGCGTGCCGCTGGCACACCGGTGCTGGTCGACATGACGGCGGACTGGTGCATCACCTGCAAGGCCAATGAACACGCCGTGCTCGACACGGATGCGTTCAAGGCCCTGCTCAAGCGCACCGGCACCGTGTACATGCGCGGCGACTGGACCGACGTCAATGCGACGATCGCCGCCTTCCTCGAGAAGTACCATTCCGTGGGCGTGCCGCTTTACGTGGTCTACCCGAAGGGCGGCGGCGACGGACACAAGCTGTCCACCGTGCTCACCTACGACACAGTGCAGCAGGCACTCGAAGCCGCCGCGTCACCATGACGCGCGGCCCGACCTTCTGGATCGTCGTGCTGGCGATCCTTGGAGCGACGGGCGGCTTATGGGTCGAACACCGGCGCTTGCATCCGCCACCGCCACAGGGCGTCACCGTGGCTGATATCGGCGACCTGGCGCCGGTGGCCAGCTTCGTCACCGTCGATGGCAAGCCGCGCCAACTGTCGGACTGGCGTGGCAAGCGCGTGCTGATCAATTTCTGGGCCAGTTGGTGCGGACCGTGCCGACGCGAGATGCCGCTGCTCGACGCAGCGTATTCGCGACATCGCGACCGGAATGTCGCGGTCCTCGGACTCGCCGAGGACACGGCTGCCGGGGTTCGCGGTTTTCTCGCCAAGCAACCCGTGAGTTACCCCGTGATGCTGGTGGACGCCGATGCGCCCGGTGGTTCGCTTTCTTTCGGCAACACGCGCCGGGTGTTGCCCTATAGCGTCCTGATCGGGGAAGACGGGCGTATCCTGCGCCGCAAAGTGGGTACCTTCACCGGTCCCGAACTCGACGAATGGCTCGCACCCGCACGATGAAGGAAGTTCCCATGGATGGTCTGCCATCCCCCGACGAAGCGATCGACCGGAGCCGCCTCTGGCTCGAGAAGGCTGTGATCGGCCTCAATCTTTGCCCGTTCGCCAAAGCCGTGCACAAGAAAGGCCAGGTCCGTTACGTCCTCAGTGCCGCCACGCAGCCGCTCGAACTGCTCGACGATCTCAAACGTGAACTCGAATACCTGCGTGACGTGCCCGCCGAAACGGTGGACACCACGCTGCTGATCCACCCGGGCGTACTGGGTGACTTCGAGGATTTCAACGAATTCCTCGAGGTGGCGGACCTCGCCGTGGACGACCTGGGCCTCGATGGCGAGATCCAGGTGGCCAGCTTCCACCCCGACTTTCAGTTCGAGGGCACCGGCCCCGACGACATTACCAACTACACCAACCGCTCGCCCTATCCGACGCTGCACCTGCTCCGCGAGGAAAGCATCGACAAGGCCGTGGCCGCCTTTCCGGACGCCTCGAAAATCTTCGAAGCGAATATGGCGACGCTGGATGAGCTGGGCATCGAGGGCTGGAAGAAGCTGTTTCCGGAAGACTGAAACCTCCTGTAGGAGCCGATTCATCGGCGATGCTCTTCCTTCGGTGGGAACCGAGGCTAGCAACCTCAAGGGCGCGGCTGCCCCGCGGGTTTATTTACCATTCCCCGATGAATCGGCTCCCACCCCGCCTATGCTGCTGCAAGGCTGATTTAGTGAATGGGCTGACGCCCCTCCATACTCTGCAGCATGGAAAGTCGCGATCTCCAGCGATCTACGTCGAACTTCATCGAACTGGACAAGCCGAGACGACAGGCGCACACTGCGCGGCGTTCCGGAACCCCGGACCCACGGCACAGGTGAACAGTGGCCAGGATCCTCGTCCTGCACGGACCCAACCTCAATCTGCTCGGCGTCCGCGAACCGTCGGTCTACGGTCATGAGACCCTCGCTGACATCAACGTCTCGCTGCAGGCCCGCGCCCAGGCGGCCGGTCACGAGCTGAGCTGGTTCCAGTCAAACGCCGAACACGAGTTGATCGCCCGGATCCATCAGGCACGCGACGAAGGTGTCGCCTGGATCCTGATCAACCCGGCCGCGTTCACGCATACCTCCATTGCCATTCGCGATGCCCTCGCCGGCGTGTCGATCCCGTTCATCGAGATCCACCTGTCCAATCCGCATGCGCGCGAGGCGTTCCGCCACCACTCGTATATGTCCGACGTGGCCGCCGGCGTGATCTGCGGCTTCGGCGGCGACAGCTATCGCCTGGCGCTCGAAGCGGCGTTGCTCCGCCTCGCGGTGCCCGCGGCTTAAATCCCCATTCCACAAGAAGGTTTGTCCCATGGACCTGCGAAAGATCAAGAAACTCATCGACCTGCTCGAGGAATCCAACCTCGCCGAGCTGGAAATCAAGGAAGGCGAAGAAGTAGTCCGCCTGTCGCGCGTGCCCAAGGGCACCGTCCCCGCGCAGCAGATGTATGCCGCCCCGATGCAGGCCGCTCCGGTTGCTGCCGCCCCTGTGGCCGCCGCGCCGACCGCACCTGCTGTCGTCGAAAGCGGTCTTCCGGCCGGTCACGTGACCAAGGCACCGATGGTCGGCACCTTCTATGCGTCGTCCACGCCGGGCGCTCCGGCGTTCGCCACGGTCGGCAAGCAGGTCAAGGCCGGTGAAACGCTGGGCATCATCGAAGCGATGAAGATGTTCAACCAGATCGAGGCAGACGTCTCGGGTACCGTCGTCGCTGTTCTGGTCGAGAACGGCCAGCCGGTCGAATTCGACGAACCCATGTTCGTCATCGCCTGAGGTCTGTCGTTATGCTCGAGAAGGTCGTCATCGCCAACCGCGGCGAAATTGCGCTGCGGGTGTTGCGCGCGTGCCACGCGCTCGGCATCAAGACGGTCGCGGTGCATTCCACCGTGGACCGCAACCTCAAGCACGTCGGCCTTGCCGACGAATCGGTATGCATCGGCCCGGGTCCCTCGGCCGAAAGCTACCTCAACATTCCGCGCATCATCGCCGCCGCCGAAATCACCGATGCCCAGGCCATCCACCCGGGTTACGGCTTCCTTTCCGAGAACGCGAACTTCGCGGAACAGGTCGAGCAGTCCGGCTTTGTCTTCATCGGCCCCACCGCCGACGTGATCCGCCTGATGGGCGACAAGGTCGAGGCGATCCGCGCGATGAAGGCCGCCGGCGTGCCTTGCGTCCCGGGCTCGGGTGGTCCGTTGGGTGACGACACGGAAGAGAACATCCGTATCGCCCGCGAGATCGGCTACCCGGTCATCATCAAGGCGTCCGGCGGTGGCGGCGGTCGCGGCATGCGCGTCGTGCGCACCGAAGCCCACCTCGCCAATTCCATCGTCATGACCAAGCAGGAAGCCAAAGCGGCTTTCAGCAACGATCAGGTCTACATGGAGAAGTTCCTGGAAAATCCCCGCCACGTGGAGATCCAGGTGCTCGCCGACGGCCAGGGCAACGCCATTCACCTGGGTGAGCGCGACTGCTCCATGCAGCGTCGTCACCAGAAGGTCGTCGAGGAAGCGCCCGCACCTGGCATCACGCCGGAAATGCGTGCCGAAATCGGCAAGGTCTGCGTCGACGCCTGCCTGCGCATCGGCTATCGCGGCGCCGGAACCTTTGAATTCCTGTTCGAAGGCGGCCGCTTCTACTTCATCGAGATGAACACCCGTATCCAGGTGGAGCATCCGGTGACTGAACTGGTGACCGGCATCGATCTCGTTCGCGAGCAGTTGCTGATCGCCGGTGGCGAGAAGCTGTCGATTCGCCAGGAAGACATCGTGTTCACCGGTCATGCAATCGAGTGCCGCGTCAATGCCGAAGACCCCGACACCTTCATGCCGAGCCCCGGCACGGTGAAGCGTTTCGAGGCCCCGGGTGGCCCGGGCGTGCGTGTCGACACCCACCTGTACGACGGTTATCGCATTCCGCCGAACTACGATTCGATGATCGGCAAGATCATCGTGCACGGCCCCGATCGCGCCACCGCCATCGCGCGCATGCGCATGGCGCTGACCGAGACGGTCATCGAAGGCGTCAAGTGCAACATCCCGCTGCAGCAGCGCATCATGGCGGATGTCGGTTTCCAGCAGGGTGGACAGAACATCCACTATCTGGAGAAGCGCATGGCCGAGCAGAAAGAAACGCCGCCTTCGGTGTGACGTTTCGATAAGAGGCCGGAGTCGTGCAGTGACCTCACTGCATGGGTCCGGCTTTTTTTGTACCTGTGGGAGCCGATTCATCGGCGAAAAGCCAACGGAGCAACGATGCCGCAGCTTGCGATCCAGCGGCTCGCGCTTCGGGAGAGTCGCGGTCGGGTTACGTGCACCAAATGCGCAACGCCGCTTCGTGCTCAAGGTTTGGTGAACGACCACGCTGCTTTCTGTAGGAGCCGCTTCAGCGGCGAACCCTCAGGCTATCGCGTTTGCGAATGAGGCCTTGTGGTGATCGGGCGAGCGGTTGAACCGCCGACACAATGCGATGCAATGCCTCGTTCGCGACGATCATCGTTGAGGGTTCGCCGATGAATCGGCTCCTACAAGAGCGGCGCTGCGACTCGCTGGCGGTGTGCTCGACGACACGCAACCTCGACGTTTGGTGCCGCGAGGGGCAAGGCCCTTGGGGACGCCTAAGCTGAGGGCCGCTCAGTTCACATGGAATGCGACAGAGGCGCTACGGCCCGTCTCGAAGAGCCGCGCCGCGGCCCCAAGGGCCTTGCCCCTCGCGGCTCCCAACGCACCCGCAAGCGTGAGGCGGCGAACGCCGCTAAAAACATGAGCTCGCAAAGCGAGCTATCCGCCTCAGCTGCGACGACGCCCACTGATGCGCACCCAATCCTCGAGTGTGCGCACCTCGAGATCCTCGAACCATTCCGCGTAGCGCACGAGGAGCTCTTCGTGCTGGCCGTGGAGAATGCCCGACAGCGCGAACGGCGCACCGGGCTTGATCGCGGCAGCGAACGTCGGTGCGAGCTCACCCAGCGGACCAGCGAGAATATTGGCGACGAGAACGTCGGCAAGCTCGGACGGGGCCTCACCCGGCAGATAGACGGCCAGATCCGCATGGACGCCATTGCGTTCCGCATTGTCGTGCGAGGAAATCAACGCCTGCGGATCGTTGTCGATGCCGACCGCGCGGGCGGCACCCAGCTTCAACGCGGCGATGGCGAGGATGCCCGAGCCACAGCCGTAGTCGAGGACCAGCTTGTCGGCCATCTGCTGCCCGTCCAGCCACTCCAGGCACATCGCCGTGGTCGGATGCGTTCCGGTACCGAACGCCAGGCCGGGGTCGAGACGCACGACGACGATGTCACCCTCCACCGGCGGTTCGATGTTCCACGGATAGACCCACAGGCGCCGCCCGAACGGCATCGGCTTGAACTGATCCATCCAGGCGCGCGTCCAGTCCTGGTCGTCGACGACGCGCCAGGTGATCTGGGCGGGCTCGATGAAGGGAAGGTCATCCGCAATCGCCTCCGTGAGGCCACGCTTGTCGGCGTCGGCATCGAACAAGGCGTTCAACACGATCTGGTTCCACAACGGAAGCTCGCCCACGCCCGGCTCGAAGATGGCTTCTTCGTCCGGCGTTTCGGCATCGGCATCCTGCAGGGTGATGGACAGCGCGCCGAGGTCTTCAAGGGCGGTTTCGACCCGGGGCTGCTCGGCGGCGCGGATCGTCAGGGAGAGTTCGAGCCAGGGCATCGGGACGGCCATTCGGTGGACGGATCGACGATTCTACCGGTCGCCCACGTTATGATCTAACGATGTATACGCAGTGTCCCGAGTGCCTCACGGTTTACAAACTGGAAGCCGAGCTTCTGGTGCCCGCGTGCGGCTGCGTGCGCTGCGGGCACTGCGAGGCCGTCTTCAACGCCCTCGGCACGCTCGCCGACCAATTGCCGCCGGAGCCCTTCACGCGGTTGCCGGAACGGGCTCTGGACCAGGAGCCACCCCTCGCCGAGGTGGCCGTGTTCCGCCCACGGCCGATGCCCCAAGCGCCCGACGAGACAGGCAGCGACCCGGCTGATAGTGGAGCTGCCGCGGAAGATTTCTCGCAGCTGACGTTCACGCCCAAGTTCGCCAAGAGCCGTCGGCGATCCTGGCAAGGCGCCATATGGGTAACGGTCTGCCTGGCGCTGATGCTCGGCCTCGGTGCCCAGCTCGCCTGGGCCAAGCGGGACTCGCTCATCGCCGATCCGACCATCGGCCCTGCCTTGCAAACCGGTTGCTCGGTCGTCGGGTGTCGCCTGCCCCTGGTCGCGGCGCCCACGCGCCTGCGCCTGCTCGCCCGCGATGTCGAGCAGCATCCGGCCGTGCGTGACGGCCTGCTCATTACCGCAAGCGTGCGAAACGATGCGTCGTTCGCACAGCCCTATCCCGTCGTCACCATCGTGCTTTCCGATGCCAATGGCCAGCGCCTGGCCATGCGCCGGTTTGAACCGGCGGAGTACGTCGGCGATGCCGGGGCGCGTGCGCACGGACTGGATGGTGGCGCGACCACGGCGATGGTGTTCGAAGTGCAAGACCCGGGCCAGCGGGCGGTCGCCTTCGCATTCAGCTTCGACTGATCGTTCGAAAAAATTTCTTTTTACAAGCCTGCACATCCCCTCCCGGGACGAGTACACTCGATTCCCTTCGCGACGATCGACACCCCTTCAAGGTGTGGCCGTGTCGCAATCCAAGCGACCATACTGAAAAGAACCGACCGGGGATTCGTACCCCGGCCTGCGAGAGGGGAATGCCTTGAACGCTGTGAGACTGACTGCCGGCGAGGCCGCCAACGAGACCTCCATGCAGAGTGCCCTCAGCGAATGCGTCAGCCGTACCGTCCGTCGTTATCTGGCGGACATCGGCGATACGGAAGGCGGCGAAGGTCTGCACGCGCTGGTCATCCGTGAAGTGGAAGGTCCCCTGCTACGTGAAGTGCTCGCCTTCCACGAAGGCAACCAGAGCCGCGCTGCCGTTGCGCTTGGCATCAATCGTGCCACCCTGCGCAAGAAGCTGGCCGCCCACGGCATTTCCTAAAGGGCCGCTATAATGGAGCGCTTTCCTCCCCGGAAGTGCCCATGCCCACGCCCGATCTCGTTACCGTCCGCCGCGCGCTCGTCAGCGTTTCCGACAAGCAGGGCCTGACTGAACTCGCCCGACGCCTCGTCGCGGCCGATGTCGAAATCCTGTCCACGGGCGGCTCCGCGAAAGCACTGCGCGACGCCGGCGTCCCCGTGCGCGATGTCGGTGACCTCACCGGCTTCCCCGAGATCATGGATGGCCGCGTGAAGACGCTGCACCCGCGCGTGCATGGCGGCCTGCTCGGCCGCCGAGGCACCGACGACGCAGTGATGGCCGAACACGGGATCCTCCCCATCGACCTCCTCGTGCTGAATCTCTATCCGTTCGAACGCACCGTGGCCGACCCGGCATGCACCCTGGAGGACGCGATCGAGAACATCGATATCGGCGGCCCTGCGATGCTGCGTGCGGCAGCGAAGAACTGGAACGATGTCGGCGTCCTCACCGACCCCGCGCAGTACGAAGGCGCGCTGGCCGAGATCGAAGGCAAGGGCGGTCTTTCGCGCGCCACGCGCTTCAAGCTCTCGGTGGCGGCCTTCAATCGCGTGTCCAACTATGACGCGGCGATCAGCGATTACCTCTCCGGCGTCACGCTCGATGAAAGCCACACCGCCATCGCGGGCCATGCGCCATTCCCCGAACAGTCGAACGGGCGCTTCGTGAAGATGATGGATCTCCGCTACGGCGAGAATCCGCATCAGGCGGGTGCCTTCTATCGCGACCTGTATCCGGCACCAGGCACATTGGCGACGTTCCGCCAGCTGCAGGGTAAGGAACTCTCGTTCAACAACATCGCCGACGCCGATGCGGCCTGGGAATGCGTACGCCAGTTCGACGCGCCCGCCTGCGTCATCGTCAAGCACGCGAACCCATGCGGTGTCGCCGTGGCTGCCGACCCGCTCGCCGCCTACGAACTCGCCTACGCCACGGACCCCACGTCGGCGTTCGGCGGCATCATCGCGTTCAATCGCCCGCTGGACGCGGAAACGGCAAAGGTGATCCTCAAGCGCCAGTTCGTCGAGGTGCTGATTGCACCGGTGGTCGATGCCGGTGCCGTGGAGGAAGCCACCAGGAAAGCCAACGTTCGCGTGCTCGAGATCCCGCTGGGCGACGGCCGTAACACGCACGACATCAAGCGTGTCGGTTCCGGCCTGCTCGTGCAGACAGCCGACGATCGCCAGGTGCAGCGCGACGAGCTCAAGGTCGTCAGCAAACGCCAGCCGACACCGGCCGAACTGGACGACCTCCTGTTCGCGTGGCGCGTGGCCAAGATGGTCAAGTCCAACGCCATTGTCTACGCCCGTGACAACCGCACTGTCGGCATCGGTGCCGGGCAGATGAGTCGCGTGGTCAGTGCGAAGATCGCCGGCCTGAAAGCCGAGGAAGCCGGCCTCGTGGTGCCTGGCAGCGCCATGGCCTCCGATGCGTTCTTCCCGTTCCGCGACGGTATCGATGCGGCCGCTGCGGCAGGCATCCGCGCAGTGATCCAGCCGGGCGGATCGATGCGCGACAACGAAGTGATCGCGGCAGCGGATGAGCACGATATGGCGATGGTGTTTACCGGCGTTCGGCACTTCCGCCATTAAGAGCCCTTGCGGAATCGCCGATGAATCGGCTCCCACAACCGCCGCTTCGTAGGCAGGCAGCGCATTGTGGGAGCCGCTTCAGCGGCGAAGGGTACTCGCGACCAGGTTCAACGCTGCCTCACGCCGCACCGCATACCTGCGCGCCAGCACCGCGCAGGTCATCAGCTGGATCTGATGGAACAACATGATCGGCAACACGATCAGCCCCAGCGGATGCCCGGCGAATAACACCTTGGCCATCGGCACGCCCGACGCCAGGCTCTTCTTCGAGCCGCAGAACACGATGGTGATTTCGTCCTCTCGTGCAAAGCCCAGTGCACGGGCACCGTAGCGCGTGGCCAGCAACGCGCAGGCCAGCAAGACCACGTTGACGACCACCAGCCCGGCCAGCACCGGCAGCGGCAACTGCTTCCACAGGCCCTGCAGTACCGCCGCGCTGAAGGCCGTGTAGACCACCAGAAGAATCGAACCGCGATCGACGAAGGTGAGCAGTACGGCGTGCTTGCGTACCCAGCCACCGATCCAGCGCTGCGCGATCTGTCCGGCCACGAAGGGCACGAACAACTGCAGCACGATCGCGCCCACCGCGTGCCATGACAGCCCGCCCTGCCCCGTGCCGGCAATCATCACCCCGACCAGCAACGGCGTGATGAAGATGCCGAGCATGCTCGACGCGGACGCCGACACGATCGCGGCAGGCACGTTGCCCCGGGCGATCGAGGTAAAGGCGATCGACGACTGCACCGTCGAGGGCAGCGTGCAGAGAAACAGGATGCCCAGGTACAGGTCCGGCGACACCAACGGCGATAGCACGGGCTTCAGCAGCAACCCCAGCACGGGAAACAGGACAAAGGTGCTCGCCAGCACGGTGAGATGCAGCCGCCAGTGGGTCATGCCTGCCACGACGGCCTCGCGCGACAGCTTGGCCCCGTGCAGGAAGAACAGCAGGGCGATGGCGACGTCGGTCAGCCCGCCGAAGACCTGGGCAGCCACGCCGCGACACGGGAGGAAGCTCGCCAGCAGCACGGTGGCGATCAGCGACAGGGTGAAGCCATCGGGCAGGAAGCGGCGCATGGGAATAACCGGCGGGCAGACGGGAGGGTGCTATTGCACGCGCCCGAGACTCATAAGACAAATCGTTTTATCTGATCCGGTGATACATTAATCGCATGAATGTCTCGATGCGCCAGCTTCGCGCCTTCCTCGCCGTGGCCAGCCACCGGCATTTCCGTCGCGCGGCGGAGGCTCTGCACCTGACGCAGCCCGCAGTGAGCCGCCTGATTGCCGACCTTGAAGCCGCACTCGACGTGCGCCTTTTCGACCGGAGCACACGCGAAGTCGTGCCAACCGAAGCCGGACGGTATCTCGAGCAGGCCGCCGCGCGCGTCCTCGACGAGCTCGACGGCGTCCTGACCCATGTGCGGACTCAGTCCGACCCTTTGCGCGGCCGCGTGCGCCTGGCCGCCGTCCCGACGCTGTCGGCCGGGCTGGTCCCCCCGTGCATCGCGCGATGCGCGACCGACCACCCGGCGATCGAGATCATCCTGCGCGACCAGAGCCAGGCGCAGGTGCTGGATGCCGTCCGCGGTGGCGAAGTGGACTTCGGGCTCACCGTGGAACCGGCGACACCGGAAGAATTCGATGCCGAAACCCTCCTGCGCGATCCCTTTCGTGTGGTCTGCCGTGCCGACCACCCTTTCGCCGCGAAACGTCACGTCACCTGGAAAGCCCTCGAGCATGAGCCGCTCATTCTCCTGGACCATGCCTCGGGGTCCCGTCGGCTGATCGACGCAGCATTCGCCACGCGAGGCCTTCCGATGCACGTGGCGCTGGAGGTGGGTCATCCCCATACCGCCTTCCGCATGGTGGAGGCGAGGCTGGGCATCACGGTCACGCCTGCGCTCTCGCTCGATGCCTTGCGGCCCGGCCTCGTCGCCCTCGACGTGACCCCCAACGTTTTCCGCGAGGTCACCCTCCTTCGACGGCGCGCGCGATCGCTCTCTCCGCCTGCCCAGACCGTATGGAACGTCTTTCACGACGTGGCGCTCACGCTGGCGTGAGCGATATCCACGCATGATCGCCGCCTTCCGACAGGAGGCACGCGATGAGCTATCAGCTGTACTACTGGACAGGTTTGCAGGGCCGCGGAGAGTTCGTGCGGCTGTGTCTGGAGGACGTGGGGGCCGAATACACGGATGTTGCCCGCATTGAGGGCGACGATGTGATGACACCCTTTCTCGACGGCGAGCACGAGGGCGCCATCCCCTTCGCGCCGCCCTTCCTCACCTCCGGCCGGCTCGTCATCGCGCAGGTCGCGAATATCCTGCAGTACCTGGGGCCACGCCACGGCCTGGTGCCCGAGAGCGAGTCGAAGCGCCTGTATGCGCACCAGCTCGAACTGACCATCACCGACCTGGTGGCCGAGGTGCACGATACGCACCATCCGGTCGCCTCCGAGCTCTACTACGAAGACCAGCAGGCGGAAGCCAGGAAGCGCTCGAAGGACTTCCGCGAGCATCGCATTCCCAAGTTCCTCGGCTACTTCGAGAAAGCGGTGGAGCGTGGTGGCGGCAGGTTCCCGCTACGCCAGCATTCCTATGTCGACCTTTCTTTCTTCCAGATCATGGCGGGCCTGGACTATGCGTTCCCCAAGGCCATGGCGAAGCAGAAGGTTCCCCTGCTTCGCGATCTGCAGAAACGTGTGGCGGAGCGACCGAACATCGCAACCTACCTGGCCTCGGAACGGCGCATTCCGTTCAACACGACCGGCATTTTCCGCCACTACCCTGAACTGGACGGCTGAGCCGGCTTCAGTTCGTGTCGACGGGCTTGGGCGCCGCGCCCCACTCATAGACCTTGTAATAAACCGGATCGACCGGCCCGTTCTTGGGGTCGTGCAACTTCCCGTCGGGGTCGGCCATATAGGTCTGCGGCACGCCATGCTTCGGCGTCACCACGATCATGGTCAACTTGCCGCCGGAACGGTATTCCTGGACCTGGTCATCGCCCTGCTGGCGGATCGTCACCTGGGGAGGTTCCTGGCCACGCGCGTCCGTACCACCGTTGTCCTGCATCGAGGGCAGCGCGACCGGAGAACGGGGCGAGCCCTGGGCATCCGATGTGGCCGGCGTGGTGCGGCCGTCCTGAGCTTCGTCGTAGGTCACCGGCCGCTCGATGGGCTTCAGCCCGGAGCGATCCGGCTCGCCGGCCTTGACGCCCGGATCGTTGAGCCCCGGCGGCGGTGGCAATGGCGTCAGCTTCGGGTCCGTGGCGGTCTGGGCGGCCACGGGGAGCGCCAGGGCCAGGGCGAGCGCGGCAACGAGGGCGTGCGTGCGGTTCATGGGAAATCTCCGTGCGGGGTGACGAGGATAGCAAGCCGGACACCGCTTTCCCCGTGAACGGACGGCCGCTGTTCGGCCATGAGAGAATCGGGGGTATGCCTACGCTCACGCTCATTGACGGGTCGTCGTACCTGTATCGCGCGTTCCACGCGCTGCCTCCCCTGACCAACGCCTTCGGCGAGCCTACCGGCGCGCTGTTCGGCATCGTCAATATGTTGCGCACGACGATGAAGGCCGGCTCGGATTACGTCGCCTTCGTCTGCGACGCACCGGGCCGCACGTTCCGCGACGACCTCTACCCCGAGTACAAGGCCAACCGCCCGTCGATGCCGGACGACCTCCGCGCCCAAGTCGACCCGATGATGAAGATCGTCGGCGCACTGGGTTTCCCCATCCTCTGCATCCCCGGGGTGGAAGCCGATGACGTGATCGGCACGCTCGCCCGCCAGGCGGCCGAGGAAGGCATCCACACGATCATCTCGACCGGCGACAAAGACTTCGCACAGATGGTTGGCCCGCATACCTTGCTGGTCAACACGATGACCAACACCACGATGGACGCGGAAGGCGTGTTCGCCAAGTTCGGCGTGCGTCCCGACCAGATCGTCGACTACCTCACCCTGATGGGCGACAGCATCGACAACGTGCCCGGCGTGGATAAATGCGGCCCGAAAACGGCCGCCAAGTGGCTCGGCGAATACCACAACCTCGAGAACCTCTTCGCCAACGCCGACAAGGTCGGTGGCAAGATCGGCGAGAACCTGCGCGCTGCCATCCCACGCCTGCCGCTATCACGCGAACTGGTCACCATCCGTACCGATGTGCCGCTCGAGTTCCGGCCCACGCAGCTGGCCATGCGGGATCGCGACACCGACGCGTTGCGCGAGCTCTACGCGCGCTATGACTTCAAGGCCGCGCTGAAGGATCTGGACAGTGCCGCCGCGACGACCGTGCCGGCACCGACCGCCGGGGCGGCGGCCGCCAGCGCCAGGCCTGCCGCCGCGGACACACCCCTCGACGCCTCGCTCTCCGCTGAAGGCGAGTACGAGCTGATCTTCACCGAAGACCGCTTCGCCGCGTGGCTGGAAAAGCTCGAAACCGCGCCGCTGATCGCCTTCGATACCGAAACCACCAGCATCGACGCGATGCTCGCCGATATCGTCGGTGTATCGCTGTCCGTCGAAACGGGCAAGGCGGCTTACATTCCCCTGGGGCACGATTATCCGGGTGCCCCGGCCCAGCTATCGCGCGATCACGTGCTCGGCGCATTGAAGCCGATCTTCGAAGACGCGTCACGTCCGAAGGTCGGGCAGCACGGCAAGTACGACATCAACATCCTGTCGCATTACGGCATCGACGTGAAGGGCCTGTTGCACGACACCATGCTGGAGTCGTACATCTACAACGCGACGGCGACGCGCCACGACATGGATTCGCTCGCCACGCGTTATCTCGGTTACACCACCATCAAATACGAGCAGGTCGCCGGCAAGGGCGCCAAGCAGATCTCGTTTTCGCAGGTCGACTGCGATACCGCATGCCGTTACGCCGCCGAAGATGCCGACGTGACGCTTCGACTGCACCACGCTCTCTGGCCGAAGCTCGAAGCCGAGCCGTCGCTGCGCGCGGTGTACGCGGACATCGAGATTCCGCTGGTGCCGGTATTGGCGAAGATGGAACGCACGGGCGTACTCATCGACGCCAATGTGCTGCGCCTGCAGAGCCAGCAGCTCGGCAAGCGCATGGTCGAACTGCAGCAGCTTGCCCATGCCTCCGCCGGCCATGAGTTCAACATGGACTCACCCAAGCAGTTGCAGGCCGTCCTGTTCGACGAGCTTGGGCTTGCGGCGAAGATCAAGACACCCACGGGCCAGCCCTCGACCAACGAGGAAGCCCTCGAAGCCATCGCCGAAACCCATGAGCTACCGCGGCTGATCCTCGAGTATCGCGGCCTCGCCAAGCTGCGCTCGACGTATACCGACAAGCTCGCCGGCATCGTCAACCCGCGCACGGGCCGCGTGCATACCAGCTATCACCAGGGTGCCGTCGCCACGGGACGCATCAGCTCGTCCGATCCGAACCTGCAGAACATTCCTGTCCGCACCGAAGAAGGCCGGCGTATTCGCCAGGCCTTCATTGCACCGGAGGGTTGGCGCATCGTCGCCGCCGACTACTCGCAGATCGAACTGCGCATCATGGCCCACCTGTCCAACGACGAAGGCCTCGTCCAGGCGTTCAAGCAGGGCGGCGACGTGCATCGCGCCACGGCCGCGGAAGTCTTCGGCGTGCCTGCCGACGAGGTCACGACCAACCAGCGCCGCGCGGCCAAGGCGATCAACTTCGGCCTGATGTACGGCATGAGCGCCTTCGGGCTGGCCAAGCAACTCGGCGTGGACCGCGGCGAAGCCTCCGATTACATGGGCCGCTACTTTTCACGCTATCCGGGCGTGCGCGCTTTCATGGATGCCACGCGCGAACAGGCGCATCGCGATGGCTACGTCCAGACGCTGTTCGGTCGCCGCCTCTACCTCGAGAACCTCAACTCTCGTAACCAGGCCTTCCGTGCCGGCGCCGAGCGCGCAGCGATCAACGCGCCCATGCAGGGCACGGCGGCCGACATCATCAAGCGCGCCATGATCGCCGTCTCCGCATGGATCGAACCGCGCGATGACGTGCGCATGCTGATGCAGGTGCACGATGAACTGGTCTTCGAAGTCCGCGCCGATGCCGTCGACGACGTGCGCGCAGGTATCGAGCGACATATGACCGGGGCGGCCTCGCTGAGCGTCCCGCTGCAGGTGGATATCGGCGTCGGGGCGAACTGGGACGAGGCACACTAAGCTGCCGCTAAGCGTTTCCGGCCGCACTTGGCCGTCCAAACGTAAGTTTTCCGTTTAGTCGTACATTTCGTTTAGTGGCAAGTCGTTGAAAAATCAGCCCATGAACGCGGGCTGATTTTTTTTTGCATCGATGATGCAACTTTGCCTCGTTCCGCACGTCTATATATTCGGACGCACGCAACGGCGTCCCATCGGTGGGCCTCACCTCCCTAAGAGGCCCCCTCAAGGTGGACCGGTTCTTCCCCTGGTTCCGGTCTTCCACCCCGCCCCGAGAGCTCCCCTGGCTCTCGGGGTTTTTTTTGCCCACACCGCCTGCACATTCACACCCGCATCCTCGGCGCCACTTAACGGGAGGAATCACCATGCGCGCAGGTCTCATCGTCGTCGGCGTCATCCTTATCGGCCTCGGGCTGTGGGTCACCCTGGGCAACGGCAGCTACCAGAAGACCGATACGGTCGCCTCGATCGGCTCGGCCAAGCTCGAGGCCACGCACGACAAGTCGATTCCGCAGTGGGTAGGCATCGCCGGCATCGTCCTGGGCAGCATCGTTGCCGTCGCCGGATTCTCCCGGAAGAACTGAGCCCCACCCGGTACAATGGGGGGATGGATGTTTCCCATCTCCTCGATTCCCTCAACGACGCCCAGCGCGAGGCCGTCAGCGCCCCGCCCGGGCACTATCTGATCCTCGCCGGTGCCGGCTCCGGCAAGACCCGTGTCCTGATCAACCGTATCGGTTGGCTGACCCAGGTCGAGCGGGTGCCCCCGTGGGCGATCCTCGCCGTGACCTTTACCAACAAGGCGGCCGGCGAGATGCGTACGCGCCTCGACGGAATCATCCCGGGGGGCACGCAGGGCCTGACAGTCGGCACCTTCCACGGCATCGCCCATCGCCTTCTCCGGCGACACTGGCGCGAGGCGGGCCTGGTCGAAGGTTTCCAGATCCTCGATTCGGACGACCAGCAACGCCTGATCAAGCGGATCATCGCCGGACTTGGCCTTGACGAAGCACGCTTTCCGCCGCGTCAGGCCAGCTGGCAGATCAATAACTGGAAGGACGAAGGCAAGCGCCCGGACGCGATCGAGCATCGCGACCATCCGGTCACGCGCACCTTCGTCGAGATCTACAAGGCCTACGAACAACAATGCCAGCGCGCCGGCCTGGTCGACTTCGCCGAGCTGCTGCTGCGTGCGCACGAGCTATGGCTGAAAGACCCACAGGTACTCAAGCACTACCAGGATCGCTGGCGCTATCTGTTGATCGACGAGTTCCAGGACACCAACACGCTGCAGTACGCGTGGATTCGCGTACTCGCCGGCAGCACCGGCCAGGTCTTCGTGGTCGGTGACGACGACCAGGCCATCTACGGCTGGCGCGGCGCGAAAGTCGAGAACGTGCAGCAGTTCCTCAACGACTTCGCCGGTGCGAAGACGATCCGCCTGGAGCAGAACTACCGCTCCACCTCGACGATCCTCAACGCGGCCAACGCAGTCATCTCGCGCAACGGCGGCCGTCTGGGCAAGCAGCTGTGGACCGATGGCGGCGAAGGCGAGCGCATCGCGCTTTACGCCGCCTATAACGAACAGGACGAGGCGCGCTTCGTCATCGAGCGCATTCGCGAGCACATCGCTGAAACCGGGAACGCACGCGACTGCGCCATCCTCTACCGCTCCAACGCGCAGTCACGCAACTTCGAAGAACAGCTGATCCAGCGCGACCTGCCCTACCGCGTCTACGGTGGCCTGCGCTTCTTCGAACGCGCTGAAATCAAGGATGCCCTGGCCTACCTGCGCCTGGCGTCGAGCCGTCATGACGATGCCGCCTTCGAGCGTGCCGTGAATACGCCGCCGCGCGGCATCGGCGACCGCACGCTCGACGAGCTGCGCCGGCGCGCACGTACCGACAGCAGCTCCATGTGGGAGGCCATGCTGACGGAAGCATCCATCGGCGGCCTCGCAGGCCGCGCGAAGAATGCGCTCAAGGCTTTCATCGGCCTCGTCGACAACCTCGCGCGCACCTTCGGCGGCCACGACAGGCTCGATGGCGACGAATCGCCCACGGCACTGAGTCTCGCCGAGCAGATCGAGCACGCGATCCTCCACACCGGGCTGCGCGACTTCTACGAAAACGACAAGCGTGGCAATGGCGAGGCGCGCGTCGAAAACCTGGACGAGCTGGTCAACGTCGCGAGCCGTTTCGAGATGACCCCGGAAGACGTCGACGCCGGCCTCAACGAACTCTCGGCCTTCCTGTCGCATGCTTCACTGGAGGCCGGTGAGGGCCAGGGTGAAGCATGGGACGACTGCGTGCAGCTGATGACGCTGCATTCGGCCAAGGGCCTCGAGTTTCCCATCGTCTTCCTCGTCGGCATGGAAGAAGGCCTGTTCCCGAGCCAGCGTTCCACCGAGGAAGACAACCGGCTCGAGGAAGAGCGCCGTCTCGCGTACGTCGGCATCACCCGTGCGCGCGAACGCCTGTACGTGTCGCACGCGGAGTCGCGGCGCATGCACGGCACGGAGATGCTGGCCCGGCCCTCGCGTTTCCTGGGCGAGATCCCGCCGGAGCTGATCGACGAACTGCGCCCCCGCGTGCAGGTATCGCGACCGGCCTACGCCGACCGTTATTCAGGCGGTGGCGGCAGTAGTTCCCTGGTGGAGGCCTCACCCATCGCGCTCGGCCAGCGGGTCAGCCACCCCAAATTCGGCGAAGGCACGGTCGTCAGCGCCGAGGGCGCCGGGGCCCATATGCGCCTGCAGGTGAACTTCGAGGATGCCGGAAGCAAGTGGTTGGTTTACGCTTACGCGAATCTGACCGCGTTGTAAGGGGCTCCAACGCGCCACGCTCCCATCCACGGGAGCGTCGTGGCGTGCCCTGAGAGCGGCAGCGCGAACCGCACCAGGGAGCAACAGACACATGATCGTGGGGATCGACCTCGGCACGACCAACAGCCTCGTCGCGGCGTGGATCGACGGCGCTCCGCGCCTGATCCCGAATGCGCTGGGTGGGATGCTCACGCCCTCCTGTGTCGGGATCGACCAGGACGGCAGCGTGCTGGTGGGCGAAGCGGCACGCGAACGCCTGCAGACCCATCCGGAGCAGACCGCCTCGCTCTTCAAGCGCTACATGGGCAGTGCGCGGACCGTGCGTCTTGGTGATCGCGACTATCGGGCAGAGGAGCTTTCCGCCCTCGTCCTCCGTTCGCTGAAGGCCGACGCCGAGGCCGCGCTTGGCGTCCCGGTCACCGAAGCCATCATTACCGTTCCGGCCTACTTCTCCGATGCCCAACGCAAGGCCACTCGTGTCGCCGGCGAGCTCGCCGGCCTCAAGGTTGAACGCCTGCTCAACGAGCCCACCGCCGCCGCACTGGCCTACGGCCTCCACGACGCTCAGGGCGAGACGCAGTTCCTCGTCTTCGATCTCGGCGGCGGCACGTTCGATGTCTCGATCCTGGAAATGTTCGACGGCGTGATGGAAGTGCGCGCCAGCGCCGGTGACAACATGCTCGGTGGCGAAGACTTCGTCACCCTGATCGCGGGCCTCGCTTTCCAGAACGGCATTCCTGACGCGGCGAGTACGGACCCCGTATTCATGCAACGTCTGACGGCGCGTGCGGAAGCGGCCAAGCGCCAACTGGGTACCCAGGCAAGTGTGGTCTTCGACGTCACCTGGAAGGGCCACGAGGCCCGCGTCGAACTCGATAACGAAGCATTCGAGAAGCTCTCGCAGCCGCTACTCACGCGACTCTGGCGCCCGATCGAACGCTCGCTTCGCGACGCTCGCATCCGTGCCGCCGATCTCGATAACGTGGTCCTCGCGGGGGGCGCGACGCGAATGCCCATGATTCGCGCCCTGGCGACGCGCATGTTCGGACGGTTCCCCGCCATGGGACACAACCCGGACGAAGTGGTCGCACTCGGTGCCGCGGTCCAGGCCGGACTGAAGATGAAGGACAAGGCGCTCCAGGAGATGGTGATGACGGACGTGTGTCCGTACACCCTTGGCACCGCCGTCTCGCGTCATATCGAAGGTGGTGGACGGGCCGATGGCCTCTATTCGCCGATCATCCAACGCAACACCGTGGTGCCGGTCAGCCGCGTTCAGCGCTACGTGCCTGTCGACCCCAACCAGCCGTCCCTTCGCATCGATGTCTACCAGGGCGAGTCGCGACTGGTTCGCGACAACATCCTGCTCGGCGAAGTGACCGTGCCCCTCACGCCTGGTCCCGGCCATGCGGAGGGCGTGGATGTACGCTTCACTTACGACGTCAACGGCCTTCTCGAAGTCGAAGTCACCCTCGTTGCAACGTCGGAAACGCGCCACCTCGTCATCGAAGGTCATGAAGGAAGCCTGGGGCCCGACGAGATCGCACGACGGCTCGAAGCGCTGGCGGCACTCAAGGTGCATCCACGCGATACGCTCGAGAACCGCACGCTGCTCGCGCGTGCCGAACGCCTCTACGAACAATTGCTAGACCAGGCGCGCGACCATCTGGGCCAGATGATCCTGCGCTTCGAGCAGGTGCTGGCGACGCAGGATCCGCGCCTTGTCGCACGCGACGCCGCGTTGTTCCGCGATGCCTTGCAAGGCATCGAGGCAAACGATCACTTCGCACCCGACCTGGCGGACTAAGGAATAGCCTTATGTCGATGCCCTGGTTCCTGGCACTGCTGCAGCTTCCCCCGCACGCCGACGAGCGTTCGGTACGCCGCGCCTACGCCCTTCGCCTCAAGCTGATCGACCCGGCAACCGACCCGGCGGGGTTTGCCCAATTACGCGAGGCTTACGAAGCAGCGCGCGCCTGGGTGGCTGACGAGGACCACATCGTCGACGTCAACGTTGAAGCGCCTCCTCCTGCCGCGGAGCCAGAGCCGGAGCCGGCGCGGGTCGACGATGCGAGCCCGCTCCCGGCCGTCGTGGCGATCAATCCGCAGGAAGAGGCCATACGACTCATCGATTGGCTCGCCACGCGCATCGCGTACGGCGAGGCGTCGGACATCCGGCAGGATCTGGAAGCCTGTACCGCAAAACTTCGCCTGCAATACATCGATGCGCCGGGAATATTCGAGGACGTTCTGATCGATCGTCTCGCAAGAGGCCTGCTCCGCAAGCGTGCGTACGTGTTCGACTTCGCCGCGCAACATTTTCATTGGCAGGAGATCGGCCACCTCGCGGCGCTCGGCCCGAAGGGCATGTGGATCGATGCCGTGGAATCGCAACGCATGGCCTGGGCCGGCCTGCCCCCGCTCATTCGCGCGAACAGGCTTTCCCTGATCGAGCGAGCCGAAGCGTCAAAGGGCGCGTTACCCTCGCAGATCGTCAGGCGCTGGTTCGAAGTCCGCGACGACTTTCGACGATTTCCGGCTTACCTTGGCCTGTACCTGACGGTCCCGCGCCAGCAGGAATGGGCGTTGTGTTACGACGCGTTACCCGCAACCGAGCGGCAGGCGCTCGAAACGCCCGTAAAGAAACGTCGCCTACGCATACTGGCCCCCGTCTGGGTCGTCGTGGTCATCGTCGCACTCGGTGTCCTGACTCGTCCGTCTCTCTATCAGGGCACGTTGGACCATCGGCCGGCCCTTGCCGAGCCGTCTTCGGTTCCCGCGGCATCGGCACCCATGGGCCGGAGGGTCTCGAACGATCTGCAAGTCGCTCTCGCCGAGCCCGTCGCCCCTGCCAGGCAGGGCAAGGGATGGATCGTCATCACGCTCACCAATCGTGGGCGATCACCGTTGTTCCTCAGGAAGGCTCTGACTCCGCCGATGACGCGCGATGGTCATGTCGGCCGCCCCCTGTTCACCATCGTCGACCAGCATGGCATCCGGCCGAGGTTCAGGGGCCTGGAGAACCCTACCGACGCAAGGGATCCGGCGAGCTTCTATCTCCGCCTCGATCCGGGACAGACGCTGACCAATGCGCTGGACCTTTCCGTCGACTACGACCTCCTTCCGGAGAGGCGTTACACGATTCGATATACGCAGCCCGTCACCGGGAGCGGCAGTGTCGACGCAAACGGCGCGCCCCACGACGAGAGCGAGTACGTGGCGAGCAACACCGTTTACATGGACTTTCACGGCTGGGGCCGATCCACCAGCGACTGACCTACGGGGAAAGTCGCGGCACCCCGTGCTGGTCGCGTTCTTCGACCGCGGTGACTCGTGTGTCGATGCGATGGTTGCGCGCCTCAGGCAACGCCTCGGTGGCTTCACCACGAGCAAACGCCAGCGCGTTCCGGTAGCAACGCTGGGCAAGCTCCGGATGCGCTTCGCCGACATAGACATCACCGAGGGCTTCCCACGCGTCGGCGTTCGGCGCGATAGCAAGCGCACGTTCGAGGAAGGGCTTCGCCTTACCCCAAAGACGCGCACGCACGCACATACGACCGACGGCCGTCAGTAGCGCGGCATCGTTCGGGTGTGTATCCACCCAGCCTTCCGCCCGCCGCAACCGCTGTTCCAGATCCTCCGCGCCCATGCCGCCATAGGTGGCGATGAGGGTCGGTGACCACTCGCGACGCAGCGCGGTTTCGATCTCGTCCATGGCCGCCATGCTCTGGCCGAATCCCGACGCACGGCGCGCATACGCATCGACGGCAGCCGACAGCCGGCGCTGGCCCTTCGGTAACTGCGACCAAAGCGTGGAGAGCGAAGCACCATCGGGCGCGCTGGCGATGTTCGCCGCGACCGCCCGGCTTTCCAGTTCGGCGAACGCACGTGCACCGAGCTCGCCGCTTTTCTGTAACGGATCGAGGGCGCGCACGGCATTACGCGCGTCACCGGATTCCAGCGAAGCCTCGGCGTATTCGATCCAGCCGGACGGCGTGAGCGATCCACTGTTCGCTTCGGGCGCCAGCAGGGTCGCCGCCTCGGCGGCGCGACCCGCGCGACGAAGAAGGCGAGCGCGTAACACGCGCGCGGCGCGCGGCGTTTCCTGGGCCGCCTGATCGAGTGTTTCGAGAGCGCGCGTCGACTCGCCGTGGCGCTCGGCGGCTTCGGCGGCCGCGAGCAAGGCAGGGCCACGCACCGACGGGTAGCGCGCCGCGCGATTCAGATCGCGCTCGGCTTCGCCGTGACGGCCTTCGATCAGCGCGACGAGACCATCGGCGAGCCGACGACGACTGAGTCGCCGATGACGGCGGTTCAGCGCACCGAAGGGCCAGCGGATCAACGTGACCAGCGCAGCGATGACGGCCCAGGCGAGCAACAGGATCACCACGGCGCTGACGACGGTCATCTGCAACGTCGTGCCACGCAGCCGTATCAGAACCGAGCCCGGATCATCCGCTACCCAATGCCAGGCGAACGCCGCGAGCACCGCGACCAGGATAAAACCGACAATCCAGCGCCATAGCTTCATGGCGTGGCCTTCGGAGCAGCCGTCGAAGCCGATGCGGGATGGGCGACAGACTCTGCATGCGCCGGTGCGGCGGCCGGGCCGGGCTGCAGCGCATGCACCGAACGCAGGTTATGCAGTTCGTTCATCGCAGCGCCCAGTTTCGGCGCGGCACCCTTGGCCTGGCTGGCCAGTAGCGCGGCGATCCGTACGCGAGCGGCCCGCACCGTCGGCGAGTTCGGATTGAAACGCGCCGCGAGCGTCGCGTCGACGCGCTTCAGCGCGGCAGCTCGACCCACGTCGTCATAGGCCAACACGGCGGCCTCGGCGTGGGCGACATCCAGCGCCGCGAGCTCGCGCGCAAGGCGATCGTCGGCGAGACCCAACGGCGTGCCGTCGTCATGGCTTACCTTGACGATGCTGCCGAGCGCATCGCCGGCGCGCTGCCAGAAACCACGCGTTTCGGTCGCGGCTGTCGGCGCATCGAGATCTTTCAGCGGCAAGGTAGGAATCTGCGCTCGCAGGTCGGCGAGCGCGGCAAGATCGCTTGCCCGCGCCGATGGCGCCACGGCCGCAAGCGCGTCGCGCTCCGCCTTCAGGCTCTGCCGGACGGCCGCGAACGCGCTGTCGTTCACCGCCGCGAGCGTGCTATCGGCGAGGTCGTAGGCGGAAAGCGCCCCACTGGCGTCGCCGAACAGCGCGAAGCGCTCCTTGGCCATGCGCAGCAAGGACTCCGCTTCGTCGAGCAGCATCGCGTCGTGCCCGCTGAGGCTTCGCTCGGACAGATTGGCGACGGCGTCTTCAAGATTTTTCGTACGTTCGGAGACACCGAGCATCTCTTCGCGGGCCGAGCGATTGACGCCGTCTGCGTCACTGACACGGCGACGCAGGTTGGCATTGTCGTCACGCAGACCGTCGACCGTGCCCTGCAGCGTGTCGACCTGTCCGCGAAGTCCGTTGGCGGCGCCGACGTCCTGGCGCATGGTCCAGACGGTCCACGCGGTGTAGCCGGCGGCGCCCAGGGCGGCCAGCGAGATCAGGATCGCCAGGGCAAGTGCGCCACCGCCACGGCGAGGTGCCGGGTCGGCAGTCCGCCGTGGGCTGGCAGACACAGGCGCGGCGGCCGGGGCCGGCGTCGCCGGAATGGGTGCGGTCGGTGGGGTCTCGGTCGTCATGCGAGGCATGCTAGCAGGCCATACGCCAACGCATGGAATACATCCCTCAACGGCGCGTGAACGAGACCTCCGCAGCGGCCGCCAGCAGGTCGCCCGGAAGGGCCGAACGCGCCACGACGACGCGCTCGAAGCCGGTTTCCAACGCGATGTCCCGAAGCCGCTCGCTGCTGACCACGGCCACGGCCTGGACCAGCCGGCGCCAGGCCGGGGCGATCAGGGCGCGATGCAGGTGATCCAGCGCTTCGGCGCTGGACAACAGGACCGCCGAGCGGCGGCCGAGCTTCAGCAGGGGATCGATATGACGGCGGTCGATGCGTGGGGCCACGCGGTGGTAGACATGGACTTCGTCGAGCACCGCGCCGCGCGCGAGGAGTTGCTCGCGCAGCAGGCCTCGGCCGCCGGGGGCGCCGATCAGGGCGACCCGCTTACCCGCCACCGCCGCCAGTTCGGGCAGGCCGAGCACGCCCTCGCTGTCCTGCGAGGTTTCCGGAAAACGCACATCGGTGAGGTTGGCGGTTCTCAGGGCCCGGGCGGTGCCACGACCCACGGCGATCACCGTGGCCCGGGTCGCCAGGGGCAACACGTCCGCCGCGAAGCGGACGGCGGCCGGGCTGGTGAAAACCAGCACGTCACCCTCGAGCGCGGCGCGCAGCGCGGCGTCCACCGCCGAGGCGTCTTCGATGGCGCGGAGCGATAGCCCAGGCACGCTGACCGGAATGCCTCCCAGCTTGCGTACCCGACGGGAGAGCGGGCCTGCAGTGCCCGCAGGGCGGGTGATGACGACGGTAACGTTGCGAAGAGGGTAGTTACGGCTCACGAAAGCATCCTGCTACTGAGCGCTCAGGATAGGAAGCGGCCGCCTTGCGGGCCACTGCCGAAGGTCGTGGTTCGGCCATACGGGTGCGAACGGTTTGCCTTGCCTCGTAGACTTCGCTGCTTATGACTCCCAACGACATTTCCCTCGCCGATCTCGAGCGCTTCATCCTCGATGGCATTCCCCTCGCGCGGGCCATGGCGGTGAGCATCGACAGCTTCGATGGCATGCGTCTGGTCATGACGGCACCGCTGCTGCCCAACATCAACGACAAGGCCTGTGCCTTCGGCGGAAGCATCGTGGCGCTGATGACCCTGACCTGCTGGGCCCTGGTCGAGGCCGTGCTCCGCGAGCGCGGGGAGGACTGCGATGTCTTCGTCGCCGATTCCACGGTGCGCTACCTGGACCCCATCTGGGACGACCTCCGCGCCGAGGCCACCCTTGCCCCCGGGGCCAACTGGAAGGGCTTCTTTGGCATGCTGAAAGCCCGTGGACGGGCCCGTGGGGACTTCACCTGCGTGGTTCCGGGTGCGGACGGGAAACCGATGGCCAGCCTGGATGCGCGTTTCGTCGCCAAACGCCGGGCATAATGCCGGCCGACGCCACGATGGAACCTGCCATGCGCCGTATCGCCCTGCTTTTCCTCGTTCTTGCCGTATCCCTGCTGTCCGGCTGCGCCACCGACATACGTAATGAAGCGCTCACCCGCACCACCAACGCCTATGCGTCGGCGGTCCGATGGGGTGACTGGGAAGGTGCGCAGAGCTTCCTCGACAAGGACTACATCGCCGACCACCCGCTCAGCTCCGTCGACCAGGGCCGGCTCGGCCAGCTGCGCATCACCGGCTATGACGAGGGCGGCGGCCCGCGGCCCGATGGCGACAACGAAGTCGTCCAGGTCGTCCAGATCAACGTGGTCAACATCAACACCCAGTCCGAGCGCACCGTGGTCGACCGCCAGCGCTGGCGTTACGACCCGGAAAAGAAGAAGTGGTGGCTGATGACCGGCCTGCCCGACTTCTCGCCGAAGTAAAGCCTATATAATCGGCCGTTTATCCCCACTGGGACGCGCAATAACCCGATGAACGACGTACTGCACAAGTTGCCCGAATTCGCCAGCAACCATCTGCTGCTGGTCGCGCTGTTCGTGGCGATCCTGCTCGCCCTGCTCGGTGGCGAAGTGATGACCCTCTTCCGCAAGTGGAAGATGCTCACCCCGGCTGGCCTGACCCAGCTGATCAACCGCGATACACCGCTGATCATCGACCTCTCGGCCAGCGCCGACTTCGAAAAAGCCCATGTTCCGGGCGCCAAGAACGTGGCCATGAGCCAGTTCGACCCGGAAACGCAGAAGGACCTCAGCAAGGCCAAGGACCTTCCGGTCGTGCTCATCGACAAGGACGGCCGCGGCGTCGGCAAGGCAGCCAACCGCCTGATCAAGGCCGGCTTCCAGAAGGTCTTCGTGCTCGACGGCGGCACCTATGCCTGGCAGACCGCCCAGCTACCGCTCGCGAAAGGCAAGAAATAGGCGTTTCTGGGCGGCTCGGCTTCGCCGTCGCTTCGTACACTTGGGCGTCTCGCGGGGAGACCTTGGTGCCCACCCTCGCGGCTCAGACACGTCCTCCGCGTTCGAGAAGGAAAGGCCGCTCCGCGGCCCATGTACCTACTGGCCTACGGCCGCGCAGTGGCCTTTCCGGTACGAAACGCGGAGGACGTGTCTGAGCAGCGAGGGTGGGCACCGAGGGCTCTGCGCCGCTACGTCCGCGCCCGCCGCAGCGTGAGCTTTAACGCTTCAAAGACCGTGGATCCCCGCCCGACCCCGCAGGATCGCATCCAGCACGTCGGGCGCCACGTCGAATGAATCGAAGTACAGCCGGTCTTCCGGCAGGTTCGCATCGATGAAGAGCTGGCGTCCGGCGGCGACCATCGCGGGGGGACCGCTCATATAGAGGTCGAACGCGGCGAGGTCCGGAAAGTCTTCCAGCAGGGCCTCGTGAATGAGGCCTTCGCGAAGCCCGCTGGCGCGGGCCGCCTCGGGATCGGATAACACCGGCGTAAAGGTGATCGTCGGCGTGTCCGCCGCCCAGCCGCGCGCGAGGTCGGCGAGATAAAGGTCCTCGGCGATCCGCGCACCCCAGTAAATATGCATCGGTCGACGCGTCCCGAGTGCGATGAAGTGCTCGACGATCGCCTTCACCGGTGCAAAGCCGGTACCGCCGGCCATGAACAGCATGGGTCGCTCGGAATCCTCGCGCGGCACGAAGGTGCCCAGCGGCACCTCGATGGTCAGCCGATCGCCGACCTTCAACGATTCATACACCCAGGAAGTGAAGCCACCGCCGGGCACATGGCGTACGTGAAGCTCGATCGTTCCGTCGGCGCGCGGGCCGCTGGCGATCGAGAACGGCCGATGCTTGCCATCCTCGAGAATCACGTCGAGGTACTGACCCGGCAGCCAGTTCAGCCGATCGTCGCCAAGCGGCTTCAGCCAGATACCTACTACGTCCGGTGCAAGCATGCGTCGCTCGACGACGACGGTCTCGGCACGACGGTGCGGGATGTCTTCCACCGACGCGATCTCGCGCGCCTGGATGGCGATGTCACCGCAGGGAACGGCCTGGCAGAGCAGGATCGCGTGACGCATGCGTGCCGGACCGGAAAGGGCCGTTGGCGGATTGCGCGGGTACGAGCATTCACCCTCGACGAGGGTGGCCTTGCAGCTTCCGCACACGCCGCCTCGGCACGAATACGGGAGGGCGATTCCCGCGCGCTGGGCGGCTTCGAGCACGGTTTCGTCGGCAGCGGCGTCGAATCGCTTGCCGGACGATGTCAGGGTTACGGTGGGCACCCGCGCATTGTAGGACAATGGCGGCTTGTTCATTACACGATGCCTGCCCATGGCCATCTGGAAGCAACCCATCGACTTCGCGCGGATCAACGGCTGGAGCCGGGGCACGATGATGGAGACGCTCGACATACGCTTCGTCGACGCGGGTGACGACTGGATTCGCGGCACCATGCCTGTCGACCACCGCACGCAGCAGCCGTTCGGGCTACTTCATGGCGGCGCGTCCGTGGTGCTGGCCGAGACGCTGGGCAGCACCGCCGCCCTGCTCACGCTCGACGTGGAGAAGGAAATCGCCGTCGGCCTGGATATCAATGCGAACCACCTCCGTGGCGTACGCAGTGGCCTGGTCACCGGCACGGCAAAAGCCATTCACCTGGGGCGGACCACCCAGGTATGGGAAATCCGCATCGAAGAGGAAGCCGGCAAGCTGGTCTGCCTGTCGCGGCTGACCATGGCGGTGATTCCATCGCCGGGTGGCGCCCCGGGAAATCTTCGCTCGTGAGTGAAGGTGCGCCGTATGCGGCGCTCTCGCCAGACGTGGTGCTCGCCGCGGTGGATGCCGCCGGATCGTGGAGCGACGGCCGCCTGCTGACCCTTAACAGCTACGAGAATCGTGTTTTCCAGGTGGGACTCGAGGAAGGCGGTTTCGTCGTCGCCAAGTTCTACCGCCCTGGCCGATGGACGGACGCAGCGATCGCGGAAGAGCATGCCTTCGCCCTCGAACTGGCCGCCGCCGAGCTGCCGATGGTGGCGCCCCTCGCGTTCGAGGGCCAGACATTGCTGCGCCACGCCGGCTACCGTTATGCGATCTACCCGCGACGTGGCGGACGGGCGCCTTCGCTGGAATCGGCGGACCAGCTGGAATGGCTGGGCCGGCTGCTGGCACGCATGCACGCCGTGGGAGCGCGCGGCCACTTCCACGCTCGCGGCACCCTGGACCGGCCGACGATGATCGAAGCGCCCATGCGCGCGACACTCGGCTCCGCCTTGCTGCCGGCGCACCTGTTCGACGCCTACCGTTTCGCGGCAGGCCGTGTCGATACCGCCGTCGCGGACCGCATCGAGGCCGTCGGCCCGGTGCACCGCATTCGCCTTCACGGTGACTGCCATCCCGGCAACGTTCTGTGGACCGATGCGGGTCCGCATTTCGTCGACCTCGACGACGCCCGTACCGGCCCTGCCGTGCAGGACCTTTGGATGCTCGCCGGTGACGACGCCATGATGAAAGCCCTGCTCGAGGGCTACGGACAGTTCCGCGATTTCGATACCACCGAACTGGCCCTGATTCCCGTGCTGCGTGCGATGCGCCAGGTCCACTACGCCGGATGGATCGCCGAACGCTGGCACGATCCCGCCTTCCCCGCCGCCTTCCCCTTCGCCGCCGAAGCGCGTTGGTGGGAACAGCACATCGCCGATCTCCACGAGATCGCCGACGACCTCTAATCCACGGAGAACCCATGCATTCTTTTTTCACCCGCGTCATCGCCGTTTTTGAGATCGCCGGCGGCCTGTTCGGCCTCGTCCACCAGTTCGATCGCCTCCTTGGCGGACGCTTCAGCGGCCTGGACGCCATCGTCGCCGTGCTCGGCGTACTGCTGTTCGCCTTCATGCTCGTCGCCGGCATACTGCTGGCCAGCAACGATGGTCGCGGCACGCAAATGTCGATCTGGGCGCAATTCCTCCAGGCGCCCCTGATCGCGACGCCCGTCTTCAGTTACGCGCTGTCGAGCGGCGCCTTCGTCAACCTCTTCATCACCCTGCAGCGTGCCCCGCGGTTGGGTTTCGACTGGTCTATCGCGACACATGGCTGGCAGCTCGCCCTCGGTGGACCGTCGCCGGCGCACCTGGGCATCAACCTGCTGGCCCTGGTTTCCTGGCTGATCCTGCGCTTCGGTCGCTAAGCCCCGGTATCATGGCGGCATGAACAGTCCTGCCACGCCCACCATCCGCCTGAAAACCGACCGCGTCCCCGGCCACCCGTGGGTATGGTCGGCCCAGATCGTCAAGCCCGAAGAACGCCTGCCGCCCGGGAGCGTCGTCGACGTGCTCGATGCGAAGGGCCGTTTTGTCGGGCGCGGATTCTGGAATGGCCATGCGCGCGTGGCACTGCGCCTGCTCACCACCGACGCCGACCAGGCCATCGACGCCGGCTGGATCGCTTCGCGGATTGCCAAGGCCGTGGAACTCCGTCGCGACCTGCTCCGCCTGGACGAGGTGAGCGACGCCTGGCGCGTGGTCCACAGCGAAGGCGACGGCCTCTCCGGCCTGGTCGTGGATCGTTACGCGAACCATCTCGTGGTGGAGTACTTTGCCGCCGGCATGTGGCGCTTCCGTGAGGCCATTCACGCGGAATTGCAACGCCACTTCCCCGGCGCGTCGCTTTACTGGTTCGCCGAAGATCACGTGCAGCGGCAGGAGTCGTTCGATGTCCGCTCCAACGACGCGCCTGCCGCCGTCGACGTGCACGAGCACGGGCTAGCCTTCCATGCCGCACCCGGCCTCGGCCACAAGACCGGCTTCTTCGCCGACCAGCGCGACAACCGTCGCCGCTTTGCCCAGCTGGCGCGCGGGCGCCGCGTGCTCGACCTCTGCTGCAATGCCGGCGGCTTTGCGGTACACGCCATGAAGGCGGGCGCGCGGGAGGCCATCGGCGTCGACGCCGATGCGGCCATCCTCGACGTCGCCCGTGAAAATGCCCGACTGAACAGCGTCGAGGCGACGTTCGAACAGGGCGACGTTTTCGAGTGGTTGCGCGCTGCCATTGCCCGCGGCGACACCTGGGACGCTGTCGTGCTCGACCCGCCCAAGCTCACGCGCGACCGCAACCAGGTGGTCAACGCACTAAAGAAGTACTTCGCCATGAACCGCACGGCGCTCGACGTGATCGCCCCCGGCGGGATCCTCCTGACCTGCTCGTGCACGGGTCTTGTCGGCGAGGACGACTTCATCGAAATGATCCGCCGTGTCGCCCTCAATGCGGGCCGCAACATCCAGATCCTCCATGTGGACGGGGCCGGCGCAGACCACCCGGTGGCGAGTAACGTCCCCGAGAACCGCTACCTCAAGGCGGTTTACTGCCGCGTCGACTGACGCCGCGTTCACCGTGTCTTGATCGCTGGCCGGCACACACTGCCGGCCATGTCCAGGAAACCACCCGACGACGCCCTTGTGGTGCCGGATGTCGAACGGGCCCACGCGAAAGCGGCGGGCCTGGTCTATGTGTGCGACACCGACACCGGCATCACGCGACGCAAGCGCGGGCGGGCCTTCCAGTACATGGATGTCGAGGGCAAGCGGATAACCGATGAGGACGTGCTGACGCGTATACGCGCCCTGGCCATTCCGCCGGCCTATACGAAGGTATGGATCTGCCCCAACGAGCGAGGCCATCTCCAGGCGACAGGTCGTGACGCCCGGTTGCGCAAACAGTACCGGTACCACGCGAAGTGGCGGCATGTGCGCGATTGCGACAAGTTCGAGCGGATCCTGGAGTTCGGCGAAGCGCTCCCCCACCTGCGTCGTCGCCTGCGCAAGGACCTCAGCCTGCCCGGCCTGCCGCGCGACAAGGTGCTGGCACTCGTGGTGAGCCTGTTGGAAGAGACCATGATCCGCGTAGGTAACGACACCTACGCCAAACAGAACAACTCCTTCGGCCTGACCACCCTGCGCTCGCGCCATGTCGCCGCGCGCAAGGACCGGATCGAGTTCCACTTTCGTGGCAAGAGCGGCCAGTGGCGCGATGTCACGCTCGACGACCGCAAACTCGTGAAAGCCGTGCGCAAAGTCCAGGAGCTTCCCGGTCAACGACTGTTCCAGTATCTGGACGACGAAGGACAACGCCAGCCCATCGATTCCGGCATGGTGAACGATTACCTGCGAGAAGTGACCGGCGGAGAGTTCACGGCGAAGGACTTCCGCACCTGGGGCGGCACGGTAAACGCCGTCGCCGTGCTGGCGGCGACAGCCGTCCCCGACGAGGGTGGCGAACGGGCCGTCAAGGCGACCCTCGCCGCGGCCGTCAAATCGGTGGCGACCGTGCTCGGCAACACGCCGGCCGTGTGTCGCGCGTCGTACATCCATCCGGAGGTGTTCGCGGGCTGGTTCGATGGTGAATTGCACCGTCGGGTGCCGGAAACGGGTGTCGTTTTCCCCCGCAAATTGGAAACCCTGACTCTGGCTTTTCTACGTCGACGGCTCCATGTATCCCGACGCTCCCGTTGAGACGAACGGATGGCTATAGTGCTCACACGGGGTTCGCGTTCGATATTTCAGGGGTTGTGTTGACGATGTTGCGGTGGAAGGTGATTCCCGTCCTGCTCGGCCTGACGGCAGGCCTGGGTGTACATGCGCAAGAGGCGCCTGCGGCGCCCCCGTTTTCCCTGCCCGATGCAGGCAGCCATCGCGGCGTGGTGGACGACACGTGGATCATTGCGCCCAAGCGACTGCCCGATGCCACGCTGTCCGCCGTCAAGAACTACGCCGATGAAGGCGACATCGCGGCCGGGGTGTCGCTGCGCTATCGCATCGACCACGCCGACTGGATCATCGCCGACGTTTTCATCTATCCGGCGGGCGAAGGCGACAGCCCGAAGATGCTGCATCGGGCATCGGAGGATTTCCGCGAATCGGTCGCCTATGCCGAGCGGCAGCAGATCTACCGGAACGTCTGGTGGGGTGACGAAAGCGCCTATACGGCATCGCTGGCCGGCGGAAAGAAACTCGAGGGCCGCTTCCTGCCGATCGTCTTCGATGCCCAGCAGGACATGCTGACGTCGCGTACCTACCTGTTCTACCGGAAGCTGTACTACGTGAAAATCCGGCTGACGACCACCGTCGATGCCGTGGACTCGCTCGCGGAAAATGCCGACCCTTTCATCAGTGGTCTTCTGGACGGCGTTGACATCATCAGTGTCGGCACCTGTGGTCGCAGCATGGATGTCGTGGCGCTGCAGCCAGGCGAGGCAACGCCGGGCGACCTTCCCGACGGCGTCAGCGCCGATGGCTTTCGCATGGCCCTGAAGCTCACGCGGGCAGGCACGCCAGCGTATGGCGCACAGATGGCGAAATCGATGGCCCTGGCCTCGAAGCGCCAGCTAGCCAGCGGTTGCACCACGCTCGACTACCATCCGCCACTGGAAGACGGCAACCGTACGGTGTTGCACCTGTCGTTCACCCCCGAAGACTGGGGTTCAACGGCAAAGCCATAAAAAACGGCCGGGACGCGTCCCACGCCCCGACCGTTGCCACCCGTGACTTGCGGCGACCGGCACATGATGCGCGAGTCGCCTGCTCAAGCCCATGGAAGGATTCTGAAAAAAACTTATTTCAGATGCGGCGCCAGCAACGGCATGTCCGCCGGACCCAACCGGTCCGATGCGGTCATCAACTGGTGCCAGTACGGGTAGAGCACCGGCGGCGCGCTCACCTCATCCAGGCGCTGACGCTCCTCGACCGTGAGTTTCAGCTCGGCGGCAGCCAGGTTGTCCTTGAACTGGGCCTCCGTGCGGCCACCGATCACCAGCGACGTCACCGCAGGACGTTCGAGCAACCAGGCCAGGGCGACCTGTGCGCCCGACACACCGCGCGATTCGGCGATCCCGACAAGCACGTCGACGATCCGCCACAGACGTTCTTCGTCGCGGATCGGCGGCTCCGTCCAGCCTTCGAGGTGACGCGATCCTTCCGGCGCCTTCGTGTCACGGCGATGCTTACCCGACAGCAGGCCACCGGCGAGCGGACTCCATACCAGGACGCCCAGGCCCTGGTCGATCGAGATCGGCAGCAGTTCGTATTCGGCCTCGCGTGCTTCCAGCGTGTAATGGATCTGCTGGCTGATGAAGCGCTGGCGGTGCTCACGCTCGCTCACGCCGAGCGCTTTCATCAGGTGCCATGCGGAATAGTTCGAGCAGCCCAGGTAACGCACCTTGCCGTCGCGAACCAGCGTATCGAGCGCCTCCAGGGTCTCCTCCAGCGGCGTCAGACCGTCCCACTGGTGCACCTGGTAGAGATCGATCACGTCCGTGCGCAGACGCTTCAGGCTGGCTTCGCACTCGCGAATCAAGTGATAGCGTGAGAGGCCGCCATGGTTGGGCCCGTCGCCCATCGGGAAGCGGGCCTTGGTAGCGATCAGCACGTCCTTCGGACGCTTGCCGCCGAGCACTTCGCCAATGATCTCTTCCGAACGACCGTCCGAATAGACGTTGGCCGTATCGATGAGGTTCACGCCGGCATCGATGCACATATCGATCAGTCGGCGAGCTTCATCCACGCCGGAGTTGCCGACCGAGGCGAACTTGCCCTGGCCGCCGAAGGTCATCGTGCCCATCGTGAGGGTGGAGACTTTGAGGCCGGAACGGCCAAGCAGTCGATATTCCATGGGGATTCCTTGTGGGGAGTAAACCCGCTCACGTTAGCGTCGGCCTCATTCATCTGTAAAATGGAAAATTCTGATCGTATTAAGCACCAGGCACACTCAATACCCATGGATCTCAAGCAACTCGAGTACTTTGTCGCCGTCGCGGAGGAGCGTCACTTCACGCGGGCGGCCCAGCGCCTCAACGTGGTCCAGTCCGGCCTTTCGCAGACCATCCGCAGCCTGGAAGACGAACTCGGTGGCCCGCTGTTCGTCCGCACCACGCGGAGCGTGGCGCTCACGGTGGCGGGCACGGTCTTGCTGGAGGAAGCGCACCGGGTGCTCGATGCGGCACGCTCGGCGCGTATGGCGGTGACCCAGGTGCACGGTCTCGCCCGGGGAAGGCTGCGCATCGGCGCTATTCAGAGCCTGGCCCCCTTCATCGACCTTCCAACCACCCTCGGGCGATTCCGCGACGCCTTTGGCGGCATCGACATCGAGCTTCGTTTCGACGGCACCGCCCATCTTCTGGAAGAAGTGCGCGACGGCCACCTGGATATCGCTTTTACCCAGCCACCTGCGCTGCCTGTCGCCGACGTGGTCACGAAGCTGCTGGTCTGCGAAGGCCTCGTGGCCGTGTGCCCGCCCAAGCATCGGCTGGCCGGTGCCCACGATGTGACGCTGGGTGACCTTGCGCAGGAAAGCTATGTCGATCTGCGCTCCGACTGGGGCATGCGCCAGCTGATCGACAACGCTTTCGCCGAGGCAGGCCTGAGTCGCCGTACCCGGTTCGAGGTCAACGACATGGGCATGTTGCTTGAACTCGCCGCGCAGGGCCTCGGCATCGCGCTGGTGCCGGAGTCGATCGCGAAGATTCGCCGCGACGACCGCCACGCCAGGCCCATCGCGTTCGCCGACATCGCCGAGGCCGAAGAACCGTGCTGGGAAATCGTCGTCGGATACCGCGCCCGTCAAGGCGAAGCACCGGGCCGTCTCGCCCAGGCCTTCCTCGACGTGCTCGTGCAGCCGGCGGGCGCCCTCTAGGGTTCGCCATCCCAGTAGTCCAGGCCGTTCTCCATCCGCTGCACGAAACTGAAGCGCGAGCCGTCGGGCTTCCTGACGATGGACGACTGCTTTCCGGAGTCCGGATACTCGACGAACTCCGGCGATTCGCGCGTGCTGATGGACAGATACTTCAGCGGCGCATCCGACGTGTTGATGAACTGGTGCGGGTAATCGGGCCCTGGAGGAATAAAGACCACGTCGCCCGCACGCACGGACAGATGTTCACCGGAAACGCGTAGCGTCCCCTCGCCTTCCAGCACCACGAACATTTCTTCCTGGGCATAGTGGAAGTGATACGGGCACGACATCTTGCCCGGGGCGACGATATCGAAGGAGGCACCGAGTTTCTCGGCAGCCGTCCCGGTGCCGAGCCGGATGCCAATGGCATCGTAGAGTGGCTCGCGGACAAATCGTTCGGCGGGTGCGTCGTTGAAGTTGCGGATGAGCTTCGCGGCGAGTTCGTTGGCGCGTCGGGTCATGAGCCTGCCATCGTGCGAGGTGGGTCCGCCGAGGCTAGCGCGATCCGCCGTCCACGTCTTCCCGACCGCCGTCCCTTGTAGACTCGCATGACCACCTGCCCGAGCGAACCGATGACGACGAAACCGCGCCCGTTTTCCATGATTCGTGACTTCGCACTGGCCGACTGGTTCACGCTGGGCAATGCGGCCAGTGGTGTCGGCGCGCTTTTCTCGACCATGACCTACCTGCAGGAAGGCGGCGTCTGGCACCTTTACATGGCGTGCGCACTGGTCCTGTTGGCGCTGATCTTCGACGTCCTCGACGGCCGTATTGCGCGGTGGCGCCAGCGGGCATCGCTGCTCGGCCGGGAACTGGACTCCCTTGCCGATGTGATCTCGTTCGGTGTGGCGCCCGCCGTCATTGGCTATGGCTGCGGCATGCAGGGCGGCCTGGACCGCGCGATCCTGCTCATGTTCGTCTGCTGCGGCGTCTCACGCCTGGCGCGATACAACGTCACGGCCGAGGATCATTCGAACGCCGAGGGCAAGGTCACTTACTTCGAGGGCACGCCCATTCCGACGTCGATCGTCCTGGTCGCCGTGCTCTGCATCGCCGCCTCGATGGGCGCCCTGCACGAGAACCTCTGGCTCGGCAATGTCCGGATCGCTTCGCTCGGCCTGCATCCGCTGGCGCTGATGTTCGCCGCATCCGGCGCGCTGATGGTCAGCCGCATCCGCATCCCGAAGCTCTAGCTGTCCGAGAACTATCAGGCTGTCACTGGTTCGGCACGTTCTCGTCGCCACGCGCGCAGGCCTATGGCGGCGAGGACGACAAATCCCGCATACAGGACGGCCGTGATCGGCAGCGACTTGTAGACGTACTCGCCGACATAGATGACGTCGACCGCGATCCATAGCCACCAGGCAGCGGCGTGTCGACGTGCCTGCCACCACTGGGCGACGAGGCTGAAGGCGGTAAGCGCTGCATCGAGCCACGGCAACGAGGCGTCGGTGTACCTGTGCATCGCGTACCCGAGCGCCAGCGCCGCGGCCGTGCCGACGGCGAGGTGCCGCGCTGCGCTCCGCGTGTCCAGTTCCGCAACGCGGACATGACCGCTGCCGTCGAGGTGACGCGACCATCGATGCCATCCGTAAAGAATCAGGAAGGCAAAAATCACCTGCAGCATCGTATCCGAGTACAGCTTGGCATCGACGAAAATCCACGCGTAGGCAATCACCGATACCAGGCCCACCGGCCAGCACCAGGGACTGCGCCGCGCGGTCAGCCAGACGCCCGCCGCGCTGACCAGCGCGGCGGAGAGTTCGAACAGCGAAAGCTCAAAAGTCATAAGTCATCGAAAGGCGGGCAAGTCGCGGCATGCCGGGGAAGAGATAGCTATCACCACCCGACGTACCCGTATCGCGCCAGTAGAAGTGGTTGAACACGTTGTCCACGTTGAGCCGCCAGGTCATCGCATGACCGCCGACCGCCGTGACGAAACGAAGGCCCGCGTCGAACACATGGTACGCCGGGACGCGCGTGTCCCCGTTCGGCGTCGCCACGTTCGTACCCGCATAGCGCCAGCCGCCGAGCACCGCCAGTTGCGGGGCGAAAGGCAAGGTGTAGTCGGCGTACACGGCCGTCCGCCAGCGGGGTACGTTGACGACCTGATGATCTTCATAATCCGGCGTGCCCGTATTCTCGGCACGCGCACGAATCACGTTGGCGCTGGCGGTCAGCCGAAGATTGTCGGTCACGCGCCCGGCCAGGTTGAGCTCGATACCCGTGTGCACCTCCTGTCCCTGCTGGACGAAGGTGAAGCCTTCGGGCGTGTCGTCGGGACGGGCGAACTGGTAGGCCTGGCGAATCCGGTAGACCGCCGCCTGCAGGTCCAGGACATCGCTGACCGCATACTTCACGCCGGCCTCGACCTGGCGCGACTGCAACGGTGCCAGCGTGGTCCCGCCGTTCGATGTCCAGTAAGGTGCCTCGCGCCCCAGCGACAGGCCTTCGCCGTAGCTGATGTAGGTCGTCAGGGGCGCCGTCGGCTGCCACAGCACGGCCGCCTGCGGCAGCGTCTTGGTCATACGCGTATCGCGCTCGAGGGCGCCGCTGTCGTCATACGCACGCTCGTCGAGCTTGACCAGGCGAGCACCGGCAAGGACCTGCCATGTCTCGCCCAGATGCACGCGGTCGATCGCGAACAGCGTGCGTTGCCAGCTGGTCAGGCGGCGCGCCGAAGGGCCCGGCTCGTTGGGTGACGGGTCGAAATACGGCGGCGTACGATCGTCGATGTTCGCGGTGCCGACGTAGTCGTACACGTAGGGACGCTGATCCACGGTGCGGCGGAACGCGCTGGCACCGACGTTCACTTCGTGGTCGATCGCACCCGTCGAGAACGTTCCCGTGACGACCGCGCGCAGTTCGTCGTTCTGTCGCGTGTCGTCCGGACTACGGTAATCATAGACATCGTAGTCGCCATTGGGAGCGAAGAAGTAGCCCGGCGTCGCGCCCGACGCACAAGACGCGGCATAGAAGCAGCCGTACGCAAAGGCGACGTTATCGTCGATCACCGTATGGCTGTGACCCGCCGAGACCTGCGCGTTCCAGCTGTCGTCGAAGCGATAGTTGAAGCGCAGCGACGTGTTGCTCGAATGGATGCCGACAGGACGCTGCCAGGGCTCGTAACCGAGCAGGCGTGTACGACTGGGATGCTCGGGAATCTGCGTACCACCCAGCAACTGGTAACCGGATGCCGAGCGTTGACCGCTGGTCTGGTAGTCAGAGTCCAGCTGCAAGGTCGCCTGGTCGGTGATCTTCCAGTCGGCACCGAGGGACACGAAGCTGCGTCGTCCGTCGGTATGTTCGATGGCGGCGTGCGTCTGCTCGTTCGCCGCGTTCACGCGCAGGCCGAAGGAGGGTGTGAACCATGCCCCCAGATCGACGGCCTCGTAGCTGGACCCGTGCGAATCCGTACCGATCGTCACGCTGTGCACGTCGGCAGGACGCTTGCTCACGTAGTTGATCAGGCCACCCGGCTCGACCACGCCGGCCTCCAGGCCACCAAGACCCTTCAGCACTTCGACGCGCTCCTTGCCTTCGAGCCCGGGCAATTGCTCGGCCGACTCGATCATGCCGTTGAAGCGAAAGCCCGTGGCAAGGTCCAGCGGGAAGCCGCGGATCGAAACGTCCTGGTAGTAGCCCGCCGGCGCGTAGTTGTCGTTGATCGCCGAATCACCGCGTACCAGTTCGCTGAGCGTCCTCGGCTGACGGTCGTCGAGCTGCGCGCGAGTGATGACGGTGATCGCCGCCGGCGTATCGTGCAAGGGCGCGTTGCCGAAGCTGCCGAAGGTGTCCAGCTGGGAATCGGCGGCCTGGTAACCGGTGGTGGTCGTGGCGTTCACATCCACCGTCGGCAGCGTACGCGCCTTCTGGGGCGTCGTATCGTCGGCGGCGTGCGCAACACCGAGCAGGGAGAACAAGGCCACGGCCAGCGGGGTACGGCAAAAAGTCATCGTCGTCTTCAGGTTCACGGACGAAGCGACGGCGAGCCACGTCGTCCCGGGACGTCCGTGGCTCTGCAAGCTCCCTACGCCGGTACTAACCGGGTCAGGTTCCAAGGGACTCTCTCAGCCTGGCAACGCCAGGCACCCCCGCTTCTAGAACAGCTATTGAACCACGAATCAGCCGCCCGCGTGGCGGATCGCGTCGAGCAGCGCCTGCCCCTGCGCCCCGATGAACCAGGCGGCATGCCCGCGCAGGAAGGTGTGGTAGGCCACATCGGCGTGGTCGCGACGACCCGTCACGCCCTCGAAGTACTCGACCTCGGACAGGGCGAAATCGAGGTGGACGACCGGCAGGAGGTCGGCGAGCAGATCCAGGTCGTCGGCGGCCAAGGGGCATACCTCCCGGTAGCCCTCGATCAGGGAGAGCGCGAGGTCGGTCCGACCGATGTCTCCCTGCGCGATATCGAGCCATGCGATGGCGTTGCGTTCGATCGCCGTCGCCAGGTCGAACAAGCCGAACGTCACGGCGGAAAGACCCAGATCGAGTACGTCGGTGATCCGCGCCCCATCGCCGCCGTCGCTCCAGCACAGGTTCGATACGTGCCAGTCGCCGTGGGTCCATGATCGTGGTTGGCGGGAGATACCCTCAACGGCACGCGCATGCCAGGGTGCAATGGCCTCGCCGATCTCCGCACGCCAGTCGCGCTCGCGCAGGTACGCCTCCAGCGAAGGACGCGACGAAAGCGCGGCGTCGATAGCCAGCAACGGATCTGCCGACGAGAGAATGTCTGCCCGCGCCACCAGCAGTTGCGTGGTCCGCTGCGGCGCGCGGTAATCCCGAGCGGCCGCATGCAACCGCCCCAGCATCGCACCCGCGGCTCGCGCATGGGCGATGCCGCCGATCGGCGACCAGGAGAAGGCGTCGCGGTAGACATCGACACCGATTGCTGGCGCATGCACTTCGTAGACCCACTCGCCGATCGCGACCGCCGACGCACCGTCGATGTCCGTCATCACCTTCGGCACGGCAATACCGCGTTGCCGCAGGTGTGTGGCGAAGCCGTGCTCCTCGGCCAGCGTCGCCGTCGAGCGCACGCTCCGGTGGTGACGTTTTACGAAGACCTCGCCCGTCGACGTACGCACGAGCGCGGCGGCCGACAACGGACGGGGACTACGCCAGTGCAGCGCCTCGACGGCGCCACCTGGCGGAAAACGACGCAGGAGCACCTCGACCTCGGCCAGGGTCAGCGGCGGCCAGTCCGGTGTCAGTTCGTCGCCGGCAAGACCATGGGCGAGGTGGGTGTCGTCATTCATCGGCGCAGTCTAACCGCTGCCTTCAGAAAGCAAGGTTCAGACCGATCGTGGCCCAGCGCGAAACCGGCGACGCATGTTCGCGCTCACGCCCGACGACGAGGTCGACGCTGTCGCCATCGTCCTTGCCGAAGTAGTAACGCACACCTGCCTGCGTCGTCTGGGACAGGCGCGCCGCCCATAGCCGTTCGGCGAGCAAAGCGACCTCCTTCGTGACGGCAAACTCGAAGCCGACGCCGGCCAGGCCTCGCCAGGCACCCTGTTCCGCCCGGGTCATGCCGAGGTTCACGTTCGCCATCAGGCGGCGCTCGTCGTCGATGCCGAAGTTGCTCGCGGCGTAGACATTCGAGCCGATGCGATGACCGTTCTGCAGGGTTGTGTCAGTGGCAATGGCAAGACCGATACCGGCGTCGTCGCCATTTCGCAGCTGCCATTTGATCGAAGGGTTCTGCAGGTTGTATCCCGGATGGGACTGACCGCCGAGCCCGAGCCCGAACTCAACCGGCCCGACGCCGCAGGCAGGCACCGTCCATGCAGTGTGCGCGCCACCGCGAAACACCTGTAACCAGCTTTCCAGCTGACAACGACCGGGTGTTGCCGTGGAAGCGTCATCGACCAGATAGCTACCACCGGAGGCCATCGACGGCGACGCGGCAAGGGCGAGGATCGTTCCGAAAACGAAGAGGAGAATGTTGCGCATGTTGCATACCTCCCTGCCGAACGCTGCGGCCGGGGTAGAGGGAGGCGGGTCACGGGGTGACCTGCCGGTGGCCAAGGTGGCTACCGGCCGCGAAATACGAACGGAAAGACCACTAGCGACGTCGAAACGGAGGCCTGGGGTCGTCGTCCATGGATGTCTCGCGGGGCTGAAAGTGTGCGGATTGTCGGTGCCCGTGTCCGCGGGGTCAACCGTTGACTGCTTTCTTACAGCCAGCTTATCCCTGGCGCAGGCTCATCACGAGGCCATCGCCAAGCCACGCGTTAAGCAGCCCGCCCGCCTCGGCCGCTATCGCCGCGGAGGCGTGCCACTGGCGCAGCCGCTCACAGATCTCGCCGAACGTGGCACCTGCGAGGGCCAGGTCAAGGCATGCGCATTCCCTGGCGTCCATGCTGGCGAACCGCGGCGACAGCCCCCCGCGCCACACACGGACACCTTCGCCCGCGGAGGCCTGCACCGCTCCCGGTGGCATGATCTCGTCAGCGAGCGCCTTCCAGATCGCCACTGCATTGCTGCGCATGCGGCGAAACCGCAGGGTCGGTACGAAGACGAACTCCACGCGATCCCAATCGTCGGCGACGAGCGCGCCAGCGTCGATCGCTACACCATCGTGACCACTGAACGCGTGACGTAGGGTCCCATCCAGCCACGCCAGCTCACTGACATCCGGATCGTCGGGATAGTCATGTTCGAGCATGTCGGGAAAGTCGTGCCCATAAGCATCCAACGTCCATGACGAGGGAACGTGTTCATCGATGTAACGGTCCGCCGCGCGATCGAATGCTTCGTCGCCCAGCCACAACCGTGTCTTCGCGTAGGCATCCCGCATGGCCGTCATGAGCTGGCCACGATAGTTGTTCGCATACACGCGCATGCCACGCGCGTCGAAAGCCCCCCGCGCAGCGGTACCGGACACCGAGGCGATGAAACGCCGTTGCAGATCACCGAGGCTCATGCGGCCTGACGTGCCGCCGACGCGGCGATGAGGCGGGCCTGTTGTAGCTCGGCGAGCAGGTCCGTCAGGGGTGGAATATGGTCGTCCCGCTCGATCATGGTGGCCACGTGACCCAGTCGCGAAGCGAAGCGCGCATAGAGCCGCCAGACCGGATCGGGCACCGGCGCGTCGTGCGTATCGATCAGCATGTCACGCCCCTGGCTGTGTCCGGCAAGATGGACCTGCCTGACGCGCTCCAGTGGCAGCCCTTCCAGCCATTCATCGGGGTCAAGCCCGTGATTGGTCGCGCTCACGTAGATGTTGTTGACGTCGAGCAGAAGCAGGCATCCGGTGCGCTCACACAGCGCCGAAAGAAAGACGGCCTCGGTCATCATCGAGTCCGCGAAAGCGATGTAGGTCGAGGGATTCTCGAGCACCAGCGCGCGACCGAGCACATCCTGCGCCATCGACACATTCGCGACCAGGACGTCGAGCGCTTCTTCCGTGTAGGGAAGCGGCAAGAGGTCATGGGCGTTGAAGCCATCGACACCGGTCCAGCTGACGTGATCGGAGATCCAGAGCGGATCGACCCGACGCGCCAACGCGCTCAATCGGCGAAGGTAGGCGATGTCGACCTCGTCTACCGAACCGAGATTCATAGATACCCCGTGCAGGGCCACGCGGTAGCGCTCACGAACACGGTCGATGATGTCGAGCGGGCGCCCGCCGTCCACCATGAAATTCTCCGAGATCACTTCGACGAAGTCGACCGGCTGCTGCGTTGCGATGAAATCGGCATAGTGCGGAACACGCAAGCCCAGACCGAAGCCATGGAACGCGGGCGGCGATTGAACGGGCATGATGTGCTCCGGAGAGGCCCGGTCGCCAGTGCGACCGGGCAGGCAGGATTACTGGGCCGGCGGGGTGGTGCTACCGCCCTGGGCCGAGCATTCCTTCATCGAAACCGCTTTGAAGCCCTGGCCCTTGCAGTCGTTCTGGCCTTTGCAGGCATGGTTGCCCGATTTGCAGTCCGAGGTGCCTTTACAGCTGTTGATGCCGTAGCAATGCACGGTCTTGCCGGCAGCCTGATCGGCAGCCTGCGCCGGGGCGGAGATCGCCGCGGCAGAGACGGCGAAGATGGCGGCGGCAGCGGCGATGCTATGGGTGGCGGTATGCATGGTCGTTCTCCGGGAGGTCAGGGTTTGCCGAAGTGGCATGAATGAATTCGCGTCACCGGGGGCATTGGTTACACGAAGCGAAAATCTTTTTCAGTGCACGCCCATGGCATGATCGACAGACAGCCGGCCACCGCCGCGTGCGATGAGGTACAGCAGGATCGCAGCCCAGGACAAATGCGTCGGCCACGCATCCGGGTAGACGAAGATCTCGATGATCGTCGTCATACCGAGCAACACGAACGCCGATAGTCGCGTTGCCAGACCGAGCACGAGCAACATCGGCACGAACGTTTCGACATACGCCGACATATGCGCGGCGATCTCGGGCGGCACAAGCGGCAGCTTGTACTCGGTGGCGAATAACTCGTAGGTGCCGTCGGTAATCGTCAGGAAACCTTCGACCTTGGTACGCCCGGACTGGAAGAAGACCGCAGCGATGGAGACGCGGGCAACCAGCGCGAGGAACGAATGGCCCACGAGCTGGCCGACGCGGTCCGCGAGGGCGTTCCAGCGCGAGACGGGGGTCGGACGAGTGACGAGCGAACGGGTGAGCGAGTCCATGGCGGGTCCTTCAGGTGGCGAATGCGCCAGCGTTCAGCAGGCTGGCCAGGATGAGGTCGATGCGGGCATCGGGGTGGATGGCAACGGTCGAAAGGGCGGCATCGGCCAGCGAAACCCCTTCGGCGATGGCCTCGAGAAAGCGCAGGACCGGGGCCTCTACCGCCGCGACACCGACCTCGAGATGGCCCCGGGTAACGATGGCGTACTCGGGTTGCCATACAAGGTCGGCACCGACCGCGACGCCAGCCCTGCTTGCCTGCCAGATCGTGACGGCGGGTGATGCGGCAGCGAACGTTCGCGTCGCTGGATGCACCCGCAGCCTGAGCGCAGCGATGCCGTCGGGTCCGAGGGTGGTCATCGTCGCCGCGTCCAGGACGCTGGCGTCGGCGGCGACGAGGCTCTCTACCCAGAGGCGGTCGAGTCGTGCGACGTCACCCAGGTACGGCATGTCGGATGCTGGCGGAAAGGTCCCGATGAAATCGGGGAAATCGTCGCCATAGGTAAACAGCCGCCCATCGCGCGGCGGCGACTGCGAGGCGTGGAGGGCGGCGGCGGCGCGGAACCAGTCGCGTCCGACCAGGCAGACGACGGCGGGATAGTTCGCCTCCAGCGCGTCCAGGCAGGCACGCATGGCGGTATTGCGATAGATCGCGAAGGCGGCCTGGTCAACGGGGGCAAATGCCCTCTCGTCGTAGAGGGCATCCGCGAAGTCGTCCTGGAAACGTGCGAGGGCGCTCATGCGGCCATCCCTACCGTCTCCAGCAGGGTCTGGGCCCGCCCCCTCTCGGCGAGCAGGTTAGCAAACGCGGGGACGTCGCCATCGCGTTCGATCAGCGTCGGGAGGGAAGTGCCGCGTGACACGACGTGACGATAGAGCGACCACACCGCGTCCATAATCGGTGCGTCGTGCGAGTCGATGAGCAGTGTCGGGTCGGTGTCATCCGCGGCGTGGCCGGCAAGGTGGATTTCCGTAACGGCGCGAAGCGGAAACGCATCAAGATAAGCGACAGGATCGGCGCCCAGGTTATGCGAACTGACGTAGACGTTGTTGATGTCGAGTAGCAGACCGCAGCCACTGCGACGTACCAGTTCGGCGAGGAAATCGGTCTCGCTCCAATCGTGCCCATCCAGTACCAGGTAATGCGATGGGTTCTCCAACGATACCCGTCGCCCCAGGCGCTCCTGGGTATGCACGACATTGCGAACAAGGTGTGCCAGCGCCTCGTGGGTTCGCGGGAACGGCAGCAGGTCCGGCACGTAGCGGCCTGCCCACGTCGACCAGGCCATGTGTTCGGACACCAGCGCCGGTTGCACGCGGTCGATGAGGCGGCGCAGGCGCTGCAGGTGCACGGCGTCCGGCAGTGCAGCTGCAGCAAGCGAAAGCGATACGCCGTGCAAGGACAGCGGAAAGCGTTCCGCTAAGGCATCCAGCATCGCCAGTCGTGGTCCGCCATCGACCATGTAGTTCTCGGGATGCACTTCGAGCCACAAGCCATCGGCATGACAACGCATGACGTCGTCGAAATGCTGGGGCTTGAAGCCGATGCCGGCGGCGGGCGACAGGCTCATGAGGCTGCTCAACCGACCTTGGTCAGCGAGCCATTGCCCTTGGGCGTCTGAATCGCGGTGCAGGTGCCGGCAGGCACGTTCTTCCAGGCGTTCTTCTGGTAGTCCGCCTTGGCCGTTCCGGCGCAGGTCGTGCCCGGGCCTGCGGCGCAGTCGTTCTGGCCTGCCTTGGCGACACCCCAGCACTTCTCGACGGCCGGTTTCTTCGCATCTTTCTGGGTATCGGCTTGCGCGACACCGGCAACCAGGGCGGCGAGGGTGAAGGCGACGGAGGCAATGTGACGATGGTTCATGGGAACTCCTTGCGGGGAGGGCCGGACACGATGTCCGGCTTCACGAATGAGTTCGCGGGGCCGGATAGGTCGGTTACACGCGGCGGCGTCTTTTTTTTTCGGTCGTGCTGTAACCGGATGTCCGCGGCGAGCGAACTGAGGAACATGCCCACCATGTCGTCGTCGCCACGCTCGGCCCGCGACGCTTGCGATAGCGAGCCGGGCATGGCTATATCGCTGTCCATGGACAGCCCAGCCATCACAGCGACATCCCCGACGGAGCGGGTAGCTGACGTCTTTTCGGCGACGGAGAACGAGCTCCGCGCCTGCTTCGTCCTCGGCCTGGGTGGCGATGCCGCCCAGTACCGGCTCTTTCTCCACGGCCTCGGTTCGCACCTGCGCGCGTACCTGCGCAGGCGCCTGCCGCGTGCGCAGGCCGACGTCGAAGACATCCTCCAGGAGACCCTGCTCGCCGTGCACAATGCGCGACACACCTACCGCGACGACCAGCCGCTCACCGCCTGGGTGCATGCCATTGCGCGCTACAAGCTGATGGACTTCTTCCGTGCCCACGCGCGACGCGAGGCGCTTCACGAGCCCTTCGAGGACGACGGCAGCCTCTTCGTCCAGTCCGATGTGGAACCTGCCGACGCACGCCGCGATGTCGGCCGCTTGCTCGAAGCCCTCCCCGACCGCCATCGTCTACCCATCGTTTTCGTGAAGCTGCAGGGGTTGTCTGTTGCCGAGGCAGCGCAACGCTGCGGCATTTCCGAATCCGCGGTGAAGGTAGGCGTGCATCGTGGCCTGAAAGCACTCGCCGCCCGTATTCGAGGCAGCTCATGAAGACCGACGATTTCATCGCCATGCTTGCAAATGAGGCCCCGCCGGTCGATCGCCGCGCACCGGGCCGTCGTTTCGCCCTGGCCCTCCTGCTGGGCTTCGCCGCGGCAACCCTGCTGATGGCCGCCGGACTGGGGCTGCGTCCGGATCTCGCCGATGCGATACACCTGCCGATGTTCTGGCTGCGCATCGGCTTCGCCGCGTGCATCGGCATAGCCGCGTTGTGGCTCACGCTGCGACTGTCGCGCCCGGGTCTTCGCATCGGTGCCCGTTGGGCAAGCCTGGCGGCACCGGTTGCCGTCGCCTGGGTCGGCATGGCCGTCGTGCTGGCGCATGCGCCGACCGACGCGCGCGTGGCCCTGCTGCTCGGCCACACCTGGCGCGTCTGCCCGATCCTGATCGCCCTGCTCTCGACGCCGACCTTTCTGGCCATGCTCTGGGCCGTGCGCGGCATGGCACCGGTACGGCCGCGGGTCACGGGCGCGGCCGTGGGCGTGCTTGCCGGCGCGACGGCCACCGTGGCGTATTGCCTGCATTGCCCCGAGATGTCGCCGGCATTCTGGTCCACCTGGTATCCGCTTGGCATGGCTATCCCGGCCGCGATCGGTGCCTTGATCGGCCCTCGCGTGCTTCGCTGGTAGGCTGCGCGCTTCGCTCCCGTGGATGCTTCACGCATGCTCCGTCCGACATCGTTCCGGTTCCTGGCCCTGCTCGGCCTCGTCGTGACCTCCGCTGCCGCTGCCGATGGCGCGGGCCTCAAGGTGATTCCCGTGGACAACGGCGTCAATCAGCTCACGCTGCTCGGCGAGCCTGCCATGGCGGTGCGCGCGTGGCGTGAGAACTACAACGCCCACGGCTTCGATGTCGTGAGCTTTTACATTCGTGACAAGACCGCCGGCGAGAAGGCGTTCTGGAACCTCGTCCCCGTGTTCGGACAGGCGGGCAAGAGCGACGGGGGCGAACGTCTAGAGATAACCATCGGCGGCGGCGCCGACTGCGTCCTCCACGACTTCCGCCTGCTCCGCTCGGACGACGACAAGCGGGTCATGCTCGTGATCGCCCAGCGCGACATGGGCGACAGCTTTGCCGACCCTGCCGCCGTCCATTTCACCTGGTACGACCTGGCAAAGAATGAAGACGAAGCGCCAGGGGAACCCTGGCGGTATTTCCGACAGACGCACGTCACCCAGGCGGCAAAACCGTATTGCGACGTCGAGGAAGCCTTCGACAAGGAACTGCACCTGGGAACCACCGGTGGCAACGGCGGCCCGGGCGATACCGACTGAGCAGAAAGCGCCCTGAAAGCCCCATCGCAAGAACTTGTCACCCTCTCCCACGATCCGCGCGCGGAATCGGCAAATGTCGTCCTAGGCCGTGTATTCGATAGCGGCACGGCCGTTAACCCATCAAACTAGACGCATCGATGCAGCGGGGCGACCATGGGCTCAATCAGCAGGGATCCGGCAGTCTGGGGACGGTATATCGCCGTCGCCGGGGCTTATGCCGCCTGCTACGAGCTCACCCGCAACGTGTCCTTCTCGCATTGGATGCTGCCCGCCGGCCTGCGCATGGCCTGCCTTTTCCTGGTGCCACGGCGCTACTGGCTCGCACTGGCTGTCGGTGAAACATTGCCCATCGCTGAAATGGCCGCGCTGCATGCGTCGGCATTCGGCGTGCTCTGGGCGATCATCGTCTCGATCCCACCTATCGCGTTGATGATGCCGGCCGTCGCCTGGATGCGCCGTCACTTCGGCTTGTTCCGTGAAGATGGTCAGATCCACATGGGCATGATCATGGCCGCGACCATGGTCTGCGCGGTGATTAACGGTATTGCCAACGGGGCGGCACTCGCCAACGTGTCGATGGGCGACGGATCCGAAGCGCCAGCGGTGACCATTCCCCTCTTCCTCGCGTGGTTCCTGGGTGCCTACCTCGGCGCCCTGACCCTCACCCCGATGATCCTCGCCCTGCGCGAGCGCCTCGCCCTGCAGCCCGGCCGCATGGTGACACTCAAGGCCGTGTGGCACAGCGTCCTGACGCGCGACGCCCTGTTCATTGCCGTTCCGACGCTCGCCTTGCTGATGATCGCGGCTTCACAGCTGGATGGCATGGCGCTGCAGTGCGTACGGATGGCCATGCCCGTTCCTGTCATCGTCCTTACGCTGCGTCACGGCTGGCACGGCACCGCCATCGGCGGCATGCTGGCAAGCATTGCCCTGGCAGCGACGTCGTTCGAGCTTCGCGACCCGGCCATGATCCAGGCACAGGTCGTCCTGGCCTTCGTCATCTCCACCTCCCTGTTGTTCGGGGTCAGGGTGGCCCGGCGCCTCGCTGCGAGCCACTCCCTGGTCGCGCACACCGGCTCCCACCACCTCGGCTGAGGTGATGAGAGCGCCGGGCTGTAGCCCGGCGCCTGTCATCGGTCAGGGGCCGTGCGAGCTGCATTCCGCCGGATTCTTGCAATCGCCAATCAATAAATTGATCTGCATCGTGCCGTCGGGCTGAGGCGCCACGAACACATGCGTCGAGCTATCGGAGTAGACCGTCTCGCCGGTGGTCGAGGCTGGGGCGGGAAGGGGTTCGTCCGGCGTCGCCAGTCGGCTCGCGTCCGAACCGATCGGCAGACCGACCGCCTTGTATGCCGTGACGGCAAAGGCACCACGCACGGCGCCACCGGCGTCGTTCACCTGGATGTAGCGGGTGCCGCCGCGGGTGAAGACGTAGACGTGATAGTTCGCGCTGGAGCTGACGTCACCCACGGCACTGGTCGACGGTTGTCCCAGGCCGGAGAGTGCGGTCTGTGCGTGAACGGCGGTGACGCCCAGCGGAAGGGCGAGGAGGGAGCAGAGCAGGAAGCGTGTCGATGTACGCATGTCGAAAGTCCCATGGGAGGTTGGCGAGCCCGCGCGGGTATCGCGCCGGACCGGTAGCTCGACCATGGGCCGTTCAGGGCCGGACAGCCCATGATCGATACCCGCACTTTCCCTCATCGGTCGGGGTGCGGCGGACACCCTGCCGAATTCGCTCATTCCTGGGGCCGTCGACCTGTGGTCCCCCGGCATTTGCAGGCCGCATAGCTCCAGCGAATGAGCATGGCGGCCGCGCCGAGGTTCAGGGCGGCCTCGCTGGGCCAGGCAAAGGCCTGCGAGAGGAGGCCCGTACCCGTGCCTGCCACCGCTTCGGACACGCCAACCACGTTGACGACCGCTCCGCACGCCAGAAGTGTCATGCAGAGTCGCTCCAGGCGCGGCTGCGTCGCGTCGGTCACCTGCCACAGCGCGGCGGCGGCGATCAGGGACGAGCAGACGAGATTGAACCACGTCATTATCATGATCATTTATCGGTACCTCGAAGAAAGCGTCCTAAGACGCGCTTGGTTACCTTCTCGACATGCGCTTCGATCACACCCTGCACGATCGCCGTGAGGTTCAGACCGAAACAGCCGATAAGAATCGCGACGGCCGCCTGAACTTCAGGGTCGTAATCGCTCACGTACCGCTTTCCGATCGCAGGCGCCAGGAAGACGGCGAGCACCGTGCCGCATATGACCCTGACGACAGCGCGGCCTCGCGAGCTATCCGATAACGCGACGGGAATCACCGCTCCGCCGACAGCGGCCAGGAGCAGCCATAAGCGATCGATCAGGGTGGGGTCCATGACGCTACTCCTTCGCGCTGTTGGCTCGCCGGAGGACACCGGCCCAGCGCGACTCCGCACGCTGGAACGCCATGGCGATCGATCCCGGAGCAGGTGTATCGACCATCAGTTCGCCCGGATACAGGCGCGCGCAAAAACCGCCGCCGTTCGTCGATGGATGAAAGCGATAGAAGCTGCTGCCATCGACATCGCGAAGATGGTCCGCGACGATCTTGCAGTTGGCGGGCTCGCCAAATTGCAGGGACGCGCGCTGTGCATGGATGGTCGCGTCGAGACGGACGGTATTCTGGATCGACGCGGCGACGACGCCGCGCCAGCTGCCGTCGTGCGAAGGCGCGTCTTCCGCGGCGCTCGGTGAGGCCAACAGACCCAGCGTCAACGCAGGCAGGAGGGATGACAGCAGGACAGTACGTAACATGGACATCTCCGGTCAGGAAGCAACAAGAAGGAAAACGAACGTCGCGATGCGTGCTGACGTGAACACGATGGCACCGCGCGCGAGCACCAGCCATCGGCTCGGCCTGCGGGGCGGCAGCTCGAGGTAAGTCAGCAAAGTCGTCTCCCACTCGGCGGAGACGTGAAGTTCGCTGAGTGAACGGGGAAGACGGGCCGTGCTCATGCACCACCTCGAGGGACGATGAGATGGCCGTCGATCTCCACGCAGGGTTGCCAGTCCGAGGCGGCGAGGCAGACGAGCCTCAACTGATGCACAGGGCGACGATCCAGCCAGGCAAAGCGCGGTCGGCCGAGCTGCATGACCAGTTCGCGCCGGCGACGCGCGACACGGCGATACCGCAGGCGGAAGTCGAAGGCCATGGATAGTTCGGCGAGGCGAGGCCCGGGATGGGCACGTCGTTTGAGGGAATGATCGGCGTCACGCAGCGCACGGGTGACGGCGTCAAGAAGCTGGTCGAGCGAGGTATGAGCCATGATCTGCTCCTACGCTGCCGGCAGCCAGGCGGGTTTTCGCGGAAAGCCGACGTGATAGCAGATCCACTGCAGGACCACCTGATGCTCGCCGATCTGGAGAACCTTGAAGCTCTTCTCCATGCCGATGATGCAACCCTTCGGCGACTCGTTGAAGCATCGATTGAGCATGTCGTTGGCTTCGGCGACCTGCTGCTCCGAACGCATCTGGTTCGGGTCGTCGGTGCCGACGACGATGCGCTTGACGAACTTGACTTCCGTGAGATCGAACATGAATTCACTCCTTGAAAACCGCGGCACCCTGGGGAGGGGCATTGGGGTGCCGCGGCCATCCGTTACGCCGCTGCTGCGGTCGGCACGGCCGTGACCTTACGCGGGGCACACGCGGACTGCATGATGTCCATGACGCGGGCAAGGCCTTCGGGCATGCCCTTGTCTTCGGCATGAATGGCGACGTGATACCTCGCGGAGTTGTCGGACTGGCGGGTGTTCTCCTTGGCCGAAGCGACCGAGCCGGCCACCTTGACGTTTGCCCTGAACAAGCCGAACTTCATCGACATGTTCGCGTCGTAAGCGTGCGAGCTGTTGCTCGATTCCTTCTCGGTAATCGCCGACTTCACTTCCATGTCGAAGGTGATATCGACCGTACTGATCGCGAGGTTCGGGACCTTGACGATGGAGAGCAGCGGGACGTCGATCTCGACCTCTTCATCGGAGATGCTGCCGTCGGGATTCTCGACGGGACGCTTGAACTTGAACGATGCCGTGCGGGTGTCACCGATGCCGTCCGCGCTGTCGGCGTCGGGCAGGAAACCGACAACCTTGATGAAGTCGGCGGTGGCCTGGGCCAGTTTGATCTGGCCATCGCATGCAGCGCTGAGCGGTGCACCGATGAGATCGCCCATCGGAAGACCCTGGAACTGGCTGGACATACTCACGAGTTCTGCCATGTCGTAACTCCTTTACTGTTGGCAAGACACGACGCACGGAATGCGCGGCGTGGTTCGACCGGTATCGCCTCAGCTCTCCGGCCTGAACGTCTGGAAGACCCCTTGGGTCTGCGCTAAATGGGTCATGAGACGGGCCATCCCGTCACTGGGTTCGCTACCTTCCACGCGCATCACGACGTGAACCGAGCCGGCCTTGCGGCCGCCGCTGGCGGCGGTCGTGTCCAGCTGAAGCACCGGACGTGTCGCTTCGCGAGGCACTTCCCAACCGGGTCGTGCCTCCGCTGGTGCTGTTGCAGCGGGAGAAGCCGTCGGCTCGACGAGATGACCGAGGTCGGCGTCGAAACTGATCTCGACGTCCTTGATCCGCAGAAGGTTCGTCGAGACCAGGGGAAGCAGCGGCGCCCTGTACAGGTCTTCGTCCTCGACCGTCGCACCCGGCTGCATGGATGGCATCCGAATGACAACGCTTTTCGGGCGATTGTCCTCGTCGAAGTACTCACTGAGGTAGGCCATCTGGCGCCGCTCGATGCGATCCTGCGCATCGATCACGGCACCGGCCATCGCCTCGATGAGACCGGGAAGCGGTGTATCTGCAGCCACGTATCATGTCCTTCTTCAAGGCGAAATGTAGACAAAGGATTCAGTGCGTCGAAGCCATCCGGCAAGGAAGCACTGCAACGAAGGGCGTCGCTTCGCCAGGCCGCGGTAGTAGTCCATGCGTTGCGTCTTGAATGCGGCATGTACCTGGGCGGTATCGCAGGCATTGACCACACGCAGGCTGCGCGGTCCGATCATTCCGTCGATGACCAGCGCGGGTCGCGTGGCGCGTTCGTTGAGCACCCTCTGCAGCAAACGCGACGACGCGACACCCGCGTTGATCTGGAAGTCACACACCAGGCTGGCCAGGGATTGAGAGGCGATGTCGTCACCGCGAATGGCATCCCAGTAGAGCGCTTTGTAGATAATGCCGACCTGCTCATCGGTCAGCTCGCGCAGTAAGCCCATGCTGGGTGGGAGCCCGAGCAATGCGCGCGAACACTGTGAAAGCGTGCCGAGCGTGATGCCCTTGTTGGTAGCGCCACCCGGGTCGGCAGGGTGGTTGACGTATCCACCCTCGTGCTTGAGGAGGATAGGAAAGAACCGGGAGAAGTCGGCCATCCGTGTGTGCTCTGCGTTGGCGAACTCCGCGCCGTTGAGTGGAACTATCCGCTGATAGCAGCGTTTACGGTATCGGTCGCGCACTGATTTGTTCTGGGTGACGAACCCGTTCGCTGGCTTAGTGATCCACATCGATGAGCCCTTCGCGGACCGCGTAGCGTGTCAGCTGGGCAATGCCGCGGATGCCGAGCTTGGCCATCACGTGATCGCGATGGGTGCCTACCGTCTTCATGCTGAGGTGGAGGCGGTCGGCGATTTCCCGCGTCGCGAGTCCTTCGGCATACAGCCGCGCCACCTCCCTCTCGCGATGGCTCAGTTCACCTCCGCTGCCTCCCTCATGGGCGGCACGACCTCGAAAGCGGTTGACCAGGACATGCGCGACATCGGGGCTGACGTAAGAACCGGAACGCATCACGCCGTCGATGGCGCGTGCAAGTACGTCGAACGTATTCCGCTTGGCGACATAGCCGTGGGCACCGGCGTCGAACGCGGCCCTGACCCAGTGAGCCTGCTCCCGCGCGGACAGGCAGAGCATCCGCGTTCCCGGGGAGTCCCTGGCGATGCGTCGCACGACTTCGAGCCCCGACATGCCGGCGACGGCCGTGTCGAAGATCAGAAGATCGGGGCGCTCGTCCTGACCCAGGCGCACGCATTCCTGCCCGTCACCCGTGCTCCCGACGATGTCCACGCCCTCGTGTGCCTGCAGCACGGCAGCCACCGCATCGCGCAGGACGGCTTGCTGGTCCGCGAGAACCACGGTAGTGCGGGCGGTGGCGCCTCTGTCACTGGCTCTGAAGGCCTGTGACAAAATGCGCCCGGCCTCAGGGCCAGGGAAGGGATGTCCATTCATGTGTGCTGTCCAGGTGGAAGATGCCGTAGAGCCTCGTCGGAAAGGCGCTCGGGTGTCCTTCCGGAAACCTTACGGCGGACCTTCTTCCCACAAACTAAGGACTTAGCGCGGCACAGTCCGGCCTGACCGCGGCATGCATCATTGCCATGAGGCCCCCCTTCTTCACGTTCGGCGACTGGACGGTGCGCCCCGGACAGCGCGTCATCGAGCGCCAGGACGAGCGCGTGTCGCTCGAGCCGAAACTGATGGATGTCCTGGTCGCACTGGCGTTGGGGGCACCTGAGGTCCTCTCGACCGACCATCTGCTTACGACCTGCTGGGCCGGTCACTTCTACGGAGACAATCCGGTCCACAAGGCGATCGCCCAGTTGCGTCGCGCGCTGGGCGATGACGCACGCGCGCCACGCTACATTGCGACCATTCGCAAACGCGGTTACCGGGTGACCACGTCGGTCGCTTTTCCGGACGGTGGTTCCGCTGTTGAGCTGCCGCCCCTTGCAACGTCCGAGCCGCCCTATCCAGGCGGCCGGCCCTTCGATATCGCGGACGCGCCGCTATTCTTCGGACGCAGGCGATGCACGTCGGACCTGCTTCGGCGCCTCAAGGAAACACGTAACCAGGGCAACGCACTCCTCCTCGTATGCGGTCCGCCGGCGAGCGGCAAGACATCGCTCGTATGCGCCGGCGTGGCCCCAGTTCTGCTGGGCCCTGCGGGATATGACGGGCTGCGTGCCCTTGCTTTCGCCGTGCTCCGCGGTGATCGGGCCGACGGACGTCCCTGGGACGCGCTCGCCACGGCCCTGTGTGAATGGCATATCGACGGAGAGCCGATCTTCGTCGAAAGCGAACGCGCTTCTTTGACACGGTCGTTGCTCAAGGACCTCAACCTCGTTCTCGGGCGCATCGCTCACCGACTTCACGGGCGCGGTGCCGTCCTGATGCTGTTCGTTGACGACCTCGATATCCTGTTGAGCGAAAGTGCGGATGCCAACATGGCGCGTACCTTTCTCGGCGCCATGTCATCGATGGCAGCGACCGGAAGGATTGCGATCATCGCCACCTGCCAGGATGCCGCCCAGCACGGACACGTCGCCCGCTACACGCCCATTCCGCCAGTAACCTTCCAGCTGACCGATCCCACACCGGGAGAACTCGCCCTGATGATCCGCCTGCCAGCGCGAATGGCGCGCTTGCGGTTCGAGCAGGAAGCCGGCACCGAACAGCTGCTGGACGATGTCCTGCTCGAACATGCCCGAGGCATGCAGCATCCCTTGCGTGTGCTGCCCTCCCTACTACGACGGCTCTATGACGCGAGGCGCGACGACGGGATCCTGACCTTCGAGACCTACCGGCAGGCTTGCGCGGACCACGCGCTGGAGGAGCAAACCCAAGTCGAACAGAGGACGCGACACCGCGTGCTGCGCCGGACACTCGCCGTTCGGCTGCACCGCCGGTGGAGGGAGCGTGTACTGAGGACGTTAGCGATGCTGGTCATCAGCGCCTGCTGCCTCGGGGCAGTCTCGGTGGCCTGGGTTGCTGCGTGGTAGCAAAAAAGGTTCTTCGCGGAATGCCGGGGACGCCGAAGACGGTGAGGCGCAGAGCCTTCGGCGTGTAGACGTGGCGGCGCAGAGCCTTCGGTGCCCACCCTCGCTGCTCAGACACGTCCTCCGCGTTTCGTACCGGAAAGGCCGCTGCGCGGCCGTGTACCTATTTGGCCTACGGCCGCTCCACTTGTGCGGAACTCGCCTCGAGGGTGGGCACCGAAGACTCTTCCCACCGCTGAGGTTCGTTCGGGTCGAGCCGACAAAGCAGCGCCGCTTCGGCTGCTGGCTCGTAGCCATCGCCAACGGTCGACCCCAGCGCGCCGTGATTGTCGGCGCGCAGAAGCGCAGCGGCGAGGCAAACGCTCGCCGCGCCGGAAATGACGTATCAGCACGACCGCCGTAACGGCCAGCTTCGGCGGCAGCACCCACGCCCAACGCCTCTCCCTCCAGCTGACCGTATCGTCGTGAGAGACCTTGGTGTCCACCCTCGAGGCGAGTTCCGCACAAGTGGAGCGGCCGTAGGCCAGTTAAGTACATGGGCCGCGCGAGCGGTCGTCCTTTTCGAACGCGGAGGACGTGTCTGAGCAGCGAGGGTGGGCACCAAGGTCTCCCCGCGAAACGCCCAAGTGTAGAGAGCGATGGCAAAGCCGAGCCCGCGAGGCCGAAGGCGAGCCAGGTGCGAGGTGCGAGGTGCGAAAGAATGCCCCGCCTGAAAGCCGAGCGCCCGGGCCCCCGTCATCCGGGAAGAGCCAAAAAAAAAGCCCCTGATTTCTCAGGGGCTTTTTCCGTTTGGCTGGGAGACTAGGATTCGAACCTAGATAGACAGCGTCAGAGGCTGTCGTCCTACCGTTAGACGATCTCCCAATAAACCTTGGCTCGACACGCTCTGACCTTAGTGCGTCGAACTTTGAAGCGCGATGATTAGCGCTTCGAGAACTGCGTTGCGCGGCGGGCCTTGTGCAGACCGACCTTCTTACGCTCGACTTCGCGAGCGTCGCGGGTCATGAAACCAGCCTTGCGCAGCGGCGACTTCAGCGCTTCGTCGTATTCGACGAGGGCGCGGGAGATGCCGAGGCGAATGGCGCCGGCCTGACCCGTGATGCCGCCACCGGCGACGGTGACCATGATATCAAACTTGTCGACGTTTTCGGTCAGTTCGAGCGGCTGGCGCACGATCATGCGCGAGGTCTCGCGACCGAAGAACTGGTCGAGCGGCTTGCCGTTGACCACGATGCCACCGGTGCCCTTGCGGAGGAACACGCGGGCGGCGGAGGTCTTGCGGCGGCCGGTACCGTAATTCTGCTGGGTAGCCATGTGAATTCCTTAGATTTCCAACGCCTGAGGCATCTGCGCGGTGTGCGGGTGCTCGGCGCCGCCGTACACCTTGAGCTTGCGGTACATGGCGCGACCCAGCGGGTTCTTCGGCAGCATGCCCTTGACGGCGATTTCGATCACGCGCTCCGGGTGGGTAGCCAGCAGATCCTTGAGACTCATGGTCTTTAGGTTGCCGACGTAGCCGGTGAAGCGGTGGTACATCTTGTCGTCCAGCTTGGCACCGGTCACGGCCACCTTCTCGGCGTTGATCACGACGATATAGTCGCCGGTATCGACGTGGGGGGTGAACTCGGGCTTGTGCTTGCCGCGGAGGCGACGCGCGACCTCGGTCGAAAGACGACCCAGGGTCTTGTTCGTGGCATCAACCACGAACCAATCGCGCTTGACGCTTTCCGGCTTGGCGGTGAACGTTTTCATTTCAAATACCTGGTTTGCCGCCGTTGAGACGGAACACGGAATCGGTGAAAGCAAAGGCGCGAGAGAATAGCGGACTTTTCCCTCATCGCGCAAGCCCACCGTGCAGGTGAGCTTCGGGCCGACAATCATAATTGATCACGGGGCCCATTCACAAGCGGTCCCGGTTCCGGCGCGGCTACCGCGACAAGCGACCGCAGCGTCTTCATCTGGATTCGGGAAGCGCCCATTATAACCTGCGTCGTATCCGTTCGTAAGGAGTTTTTCATGACCGTTCGCACCCTGACCCCTTTCGACCGCCTTCTCAGCGGCCTGGAACGCGCCATGGAAGCCGTGTCGGGCTCGCCCGAGCCCGCGCGTCGTTCTCCCGGCGACGCCGTGCCCGACGCGCCGCTGGACGACACCGAGCGGCGCCACGCTGCCGGCCTGATGCGGATAAACCATGTCGGCGAGGTCTGCGCGCAGGCCCTCTATGTCGGCCAGGCGGCCCTGGCCCGTACCGCGGAAACCCGTGAACACCTGATGCATGCCGCCCAGGAGGAAACCGACCACCTGGCCTGGTGCGCAGAGCGCCTCAAGCAACTCGACAGCCGCCCCAGCCTGCTCAATCCCCTCTGGTACGCCGGCAGCTACGCCATCGGCGTGGCGGCCGCCGCCGTGGGCGACCCGATCAGCCTGGGCTTCGTCGTGGAAACCGAGCGTCAGGTAGAGGCCCATCTCGCCGAGCACCTCGAGCGCCTGCCCGCACAGGATGACCGCAGTCGCGCCATCCTGCGCCAGATGCAGGCCGACGAGATCCGCCACGCCGATGCGGCACAGGCGCGGGGCGGTATCGACCTGCCCTGGCCCCTGCCGCGGCTCATGCATGCGGCTTCGACAGTTATGAAGGCCGTTGCCTATCGCATCTGAGCGTCGGCCGGCTCAATCAGCCGCCCTTGCCGCTTGCAATGCCATCGAGCTCGGTGACCGCATCGTCCGGAAGCGCCAGCTGGGCCGCCGCGAGGTTCTCACGCAGATGGCCGACGGACGATGTGCCCGGAATGAGCAGGATGTTGGGAGAACGCTGCAGCAGCCACGCCAGCGCAACCTGCATGGGCGTGGCATCGAGACGCTTCGCGACATCGGACAGCGTCGACGACTGCAACGGCGTGAAGCCACCCAACGGGAAGAACGGCACGTAGGCCGTGCCCGCGCGAGCCAGCTCGTCGATGAGTGCATCGTCCTCGCGATGCGCCAGGTTGTACTGGTTCTGCACACCCACGATGTCGGTGAGCTTCCGGCCTTCGGCGATCTGCGTCGCCGTGACGTTGCTCAGCCCGAGATGACGGATAAGCCCCTTACGCTGTAGCTCGGCCAGCACCGAGAGCGGCTCTTCGATCGAGCCTTCCGCGGGCCCGTGCACGTCGAACATGGCGCGAAGATTCACGACGTCGAGCACGTCCTTGCCCAGGTTGCGCAGGTTGTCGTGCACGGCCCGGGTGAGCTCGTCGGCTGAAAACGCCGGATGCCATTCCCCCTTGGGACCGCGCACGGCGCCCACCTTTGTAACAATGACGAGATCGTCCCGATACGGGTGCAGTGCCTCGCGGATGAGCTGGTTGGTAATGTGCGGGCCATAGAAGTCGCTGGTGTCGATGTGGTCGACGCCGCTCTCCACCGCCTCGCGCAGGACGGCAAGGGCCCCGTTGCGATCCTGCGGCGGACCGAAGACGCCCTTGCCGGCGAGTTGCATGGCGCCATAGCCGAGCCGCTTAACGGGGCGGTTGCCGAGGGTGAACGTGCCGGATGCGTTGGTCTGGGACATGGTCGGTCTCCGTGGGTAGAGGTCCATCCTAGGCGCTGGGTGTCGACGCGATAAGCGTGCACAATCGGGACGGGTCGTGCGTGTTTTCGCACAATGCCGCACCGGGGACGTGACCATGAAGACCGATCTATCCGACCTGAGCGCCTTCGTCGCCGTGGCGCGAGCCCGGGGCTTTCGCGAGGCTGCGCGCCTGAGTGGCGGCAGCGCCTCCGCACTGAGCGAAGCGGTCCGACGGCTGGAGAGCCAGCTCGGCGTGAGGCTACTCAACCGGACAACCCGCAGCGTGGTGCCGACGGAAGCGGGTGAAGGCCTGCTCCTGCGACTCGGACCGGCACTGACCGAGGTCGACGCAGCGGTCGACGTGGTCAACGGCTTTCGCGACAGGCCGGCAGGCACACTGCGCCTCAACGTACCGATCAGCGCCTCGCGCCTCGTACTGCCAGCGATCGTGCCACCCTTCCTCGCGGCCTACCCGGATATCCGGCTCGATGTGACGACCGAGGAGAGCTTCGTCGATGTCCTCGCGGCAGGCTGTGACGCCGGCATTCGCTATGACGAGCGACTGGAACAGGACATGATCGCCGTGCCGATCGGGCCGCGCCTCCAGCGCTTCGCCGCAGCGGCCTCACCCGCTTACCTGGCGCGTCGCGGCCGCCCCGAACATCCGCGCGACCTGCTCGATCACGACTGCCTGCGTGGACGCTTTCCGAGCGGCCACATGCCTGCCTGGGAGTTCGAGCGGGAGGGCGAAGAGATCGCCGTCGATCCGTCGGGCCCGATGATCGTGCGCATTGGCGGCGGCACCGATCTCATCGTCGATGTGGCCCTGGGCGGCACGGGCATCGTCTATCTGTTCGAAGACTGGCTGCGCCCTTACCTCGACAGCGGCGCCCTCGAGCCCGTCCTCGAACCATGGTGGCCGAGCTTCTCCGGCCCCTTCCTCTACTACCCGGGGCGACGACTCGTCCCTGCGCCGCTGCGCGCCTTCATCGAATTCATCAAGGCCAACACGTCGGCATAAAAAAACCCCGCTTTCGCGGGGCTTTTCGTCACATCAGGTTACGGCCGTGGAAGAGTTCCTCGATCTCGCGACGCAGCAGCGATTCGATGCGCTGGCGCTCCTTGAAAGAGAGGTCGTCGGCCTGGGCCTCGAAGAGGTACGTATCGAGGTCGAAGTCCTTGATGTGCATCTTCGTGTGGAAGATGTTTTCCTGGTAGACGTTCACGTCGAACATCTCGTACTTCTGGCGGATGTGCTTGGCCAGATAGTCCTGCACCGAGTTGATCTTGTGATCGATGAAGTGCTTCTTGCCCTTCACGTCGCGCGTGAAGCCGCGCACACGGTAGTCGGCAATGACAATGTCCGACTCGAAACTGTCGATCAGGTAGTTCAGGGCCTTCAGCGGCGAGATGACGCCGCAGGTGGCGACGTCGATATCGGCGCGGAAGGTGGCGATGCCGTTATGCGGATGCGTTTCGGGATAGGTATGGACGGTGATGTGGCTCTTGTCCATGTGCGCTACGACGGCGCCCGAGATCGTATCGCGGCCAAGCTTCTCGACCACCGGCTCCTCGGAAATGAGGATGGTGACCGACGCGCCCTGCGGATCGTAGTCCTGGCGCGCAATGTTCAGGATGTTCGCACCGATGATCTCGGCCACGTCCGTCAGGATCTGGGTCAGGCGGTCGGCGTCGTACTGCTCATCGATGTATTCGATGTAGTTCTGGCGCTGCTGCTCAGAGACGGCGTAGCAGATGTCGTAGATGTTGAAGCTCAGCGCCTTGGTGAGGTTGTTGAAACCTTGCAGGCGAAGGCGGGGAAGCGGTTTGACCACAGCGACTCTCCGAGGCCGGGGGAATGGACGGCCAGCAGTAGACGCGGGTTAGCAGCTAGGGTCCCCGCAAAGAGGAAAGAGAACAGGCAAACCCGAAGTCTGCCTCCCCCTTATGAACGGCGTAAGACAAGGGGTCCGGCGCCGAGGGGGTGAAATTATGAGGCAAGATGGCGAAAATTTGAACACGTCGGTCACCTTTCACGTGGAAGTGTGGATTTTGACGACCGGATGTCTGCAATAATCCGCCGGGGACATGGCGAGTCAACGACACCTGACGGAATTCCGTCGGTCGGCCGCTGAAGGGGACGCCATGCCAGTGAGACTCAACGGAATCTGCTGTGGCTCAACTTAAATATCTGTTGCAACAGGCATTCGAACGGTCCCAGGCGCCGCTGGGCTTCGCGCCCGATCCGGCCTCGATGGGTCGTTTTCTGGACGCTTGCCACCGCCGCCGCTATCCGGGGAAGACGGCGATCATCCGACCAGGTGATCCCGCCAACACGCTCTATTACGTGGTCGAAGGCTCGCTCGCCGTCTGCACCGAGGACGAGGAAGGCCGCGAACTGATCCTGGCGTACATCAACCGGGGCCAGTTCATCGGCGAGATGGGACTGTTCGTCGAGCAGGCCCAACGCGAATCGCTCGTGCGCACCCGCACGCCCGTCGAAATGGCCGAGATCAGCTACGAACGCTTGTTCCAGCTGCTCGAGGGTCCCCTTTCGGCCGAATGCCCCAAACTGCTCTTCGCGATCGGTTCCCAGCTGACCCAGCGTCTGCTGCGCACCTCCCGACAGGTCAGCCGCATGGCTTTCATGGACGTGACCAACCGTGTTTCGCGCACCCTCCTGGACTTGTGCCAGGAGCCGGACGCGATGACCCACCCCGACGGTACGCAGATCCGCATATCGCGGCAGGAAGTCAGCCGGATCGTCGGCTGCTCCCGGGAAATGGTCGGCCGCGTGCTCAAGCAGCTCGAGGAAGAGCGGATGATCGACGTTGCCGGCAAGACCATCGTGGTGCGCGGTACCCGCTGAGCCCTCAGGGGCCCTGGTAGATCATGTAGACATCCGCCCGCTCGTAATGCGAGCCCGGGCGGATGGTTGGCTGGCGAACGAAGCCGGCCCGCTCATACATGCCCATCGCACGGGCGAGCTTGCTATTGGACTCCAGGAACAGCTGTGAACCGCCGCGCTGGCGGTACTCGCCGATCGCCGCGTCGAGCAGCTTGCGGCCGGCGCCCAGCCCCCGGTAGTTCTCGTCCACGCCCATCTTGGACAGCTCGAAGACTCCCTCGCCTTCGCAAAGCAGCGCGCAGGTGCCGACGACCTCGCCGGCATACAGTGCAAAGAAAATCGCACCGCCGTGCGCAAGGACCATGCCTTCGGGGTCGGCGAACAGGGCCCGGTCCACGTCCTCGACGCGAAAATAGCGCTCCAGCCACGCCTGGTTGAGTCGGCGGAAGTGCTCGCGCAGACCCGGCTCGAACGGCACGACCTCGACCTGCTCCCGTGAAAGGGCCGTCCGCTGCGCGAGGATCGCGTCGACCAGTGGCCGCTCACCGAGCGCCTGCTCACAACCATCGATAGCGTCGAGGAGGGCGAGGCCGCGAGGCCCCATGGACTCGGCCATGCCGCGGCGAATGGCGAGCCAGACGGGACCAAGCGCACCTAGCGCTCGCTCGCCGGCATCGGTCAGCGCGAGCACGCTGCGCCGGCCGTCCTGGGGATCGCGCTGTCGCACCACCATGCCGGCATCGACCAGCCGGTCGGCCAACTGACTCACGGCGGAGTGAGTCTGGCCGATGGCGGTCGCCATATCCGTCACGGTGGTCGGACCCACATCGCGCAGAAAGCGCAGCACCGGAAACCAGCGCGATTCGATGTCGGCGCCGCACGCCCGATAGACCTCGTCGACGGCCTGATAGAAGTGGTCACTCAGCGCCTTGAGGCGACTGCCGAGAGCAAGCTCGCGCAGGGAAGACAGGTACATCGCGGATCCGGGGACGGGGACGGGGACGGATAGCGAGGCTAGCGGCGGCGGGCTTGCGCGCGCAAGCATTTGCGCGCCACTAGTACCAGTAGAGGACTTCCAGCTTGTCACCGAGGGCGCGCCCGGCCTTTCGTTGGGCTTTCGGGCTGGGGTTGACCAGCTTCGCCGCCTCGGCCGCACGCAGCATGGGCAGGTCCGACAAGGAGTCGCTGTAGGCCACGGCCCAGGGCCTTTGTACGCCGGCCCGCTCGAGCGTCGTGACCTTCACGCCGTCGACGTTGTGCCGGGTGAAGTGCACACCGAACAGGCCGCCTCGCGTCTGTGACGCAATCAGTTCGTAGCCCGTGAGGTTCACCTCGTCGAGGATCGCCTCGACCATGGTGAGATCGTTACCGCTGATGATGATCACCCGGTCGCCGGCGTCGACATGACGACGCAGCGTGGCCACGGCATCGCGCAGGAACACGCCCGGACGTCGTGCATACGTACGCGCATAGGCGGCGACCTGGCGACGATAGGTCGCTTCGCGACGACCGAAGGTCACCACACGGAGGAAGACGCGCCCGAGCAGTCGGTTACCGGCGACCGTACCGATAAGCAAGGGGATGAACGGCAACAACGGCAATGCCAGCAACACGCGCCAGCGACCGATGCCGGAAAGCCGCTCGCGGAAGAACAATTCCAGCGTCTGGTGACGGACGATGACGCCGTCGAAGTCGAACAGTACGACGCGTCGTGCGTCAGCGGCGGTGTCATCGACGACCGCCGTTTCAATCCCCTGATTCATTCGTTGTCTAGTGTTTGTGCGGGTGACTGTGCGGAGGCGTGCCGAACAGCTTGCGCAGCTCGGCGCCGGGATCGGCGGCGCGCATGAACGCCTCACCGACCAGGAAGCAGTCGATGCCCTTGTCGCGCAGGACCTTTACGTCTTCGACGGTGTGGATGCCGGATTCGGCGACCAGCGTGCCATCGCCGACGCGGTCTTTCAGGCGCAGGGAGGTACCGAGCGAGGTCTCGAAGGTGCGCAGGTTGCGATTGTTCACGCCGATCAGGGGCACGGGAAGGTCGAGTGCCACTTCGAGTTCGGCTTCGTTGTGCACTTCGACGAGCACGTCCAGATCCAGTTCGGCCGCCAGCATGGAAAGCTCCAGCAGCGCAGCCTCGTCATAGATCACATCGTCGCCTTCCTTGCTCGCAAAAGCAGCCACGATCAGCAGGATGCAATCGGCGCCGATCACGCGGGCCTCGTACACCTGGTATTCGTCGACGATGAAGTCTTTGCGCAGGATCGGCAGCGAGCAGGCCTCGCGCGCTTCGCGCAGGTAATCTTCATGACCCTGGAAGAAGTCGGCATCGGTGAGCACGGACAGGCATGCCGCACCGCCGAGCTCGTAGCTGCGCGCGATCTCGGCCGGATTGAAATCGGCGCGGATCAGGCCCTTGCTCGGGCTGGCCTTCTTGATCTCGGCGATGACCGCCGGGTTACCGTCATGCAACTTGGCGTCGATCGCGGCGACGAAGCCCCGCGTGGCTTCCAGGTCCGCCACGCGAGCGGCAAGGTCGTCCAGCGACCGCTTGCGCTTACGCTCGGCGACTTCTTCCGCCTTGCGGTGGAGGATGCGATGGAGAATGTCGGGCATCGAAGCGCTTCCTTGGGTAAGGACGGGGTGGGGAGCCCCGACGATATCAGGCGCCGAGCCGCTGCGTCGCGGCCACGAACGTATTCATTTTTGCACGAGCGGCGCCACTTGCGATGGTCGACCGGGCCAGATCGATGCCTGCCTGGATGGAGGGCGCCACATCCGCCGTGTACAGGGCCGCGCCCGCGTTCAGGCAGACGATGTCGTGCGGCACGCCCGGAACGCCGGAAATCGCGTCCAGCAGCATGGCCCTGGATTCGGTGGCGTCGTCCACGCGGAGGTTTCGGCTGGAGGCCATGGACAGGCCGAAATCCTCCGGTTCCACCTCGTATTCGCGCACCACGCCGTCGCGCAGCTCGCCCACCAGAGTGGCTGCGCCGAGCGAAATCTCGTCCATGCCGTCGCGCCCCCAGACCACCAGGGCATGCTTCGCCCCCAGCGCCTGCAGGGCACGCACCTGGATGCCGACCAGATCGGGATGGAACACGCCCATGAGGATGTTGGGTGCGCCCGCCGGATTGGTCAGTGGCCCGAGGATATTGAAAAGGGTGCGCACACCCATTTCCTTGCGCACGGGCGCGACCACCTTCATCGCCGGGTGGTGGTTCGGCGCGAACATGAAGCCGATATCGGTTTCGTCCATGCACACGGCCACCTGGGCCGGGAGCAGATCGATGCGCGCACCGAGCGCCTCGAGGACGTCCGCGCTGCCCGACTTCGACGAGACACTGCGCCCGCCGTGCTTGGCCACGCGAGCGCCCGCCGCGGCTGCGACGAACATCGACGCCGTGGAGATGTTGAACGAGGACGCACCGTCACCGCCCGTGCCCACGATGTCGATGAAGTGGGGATGCGGACCCACCTCGACCTTCGCGGAGAGATCGCGCATGACCCGCGCGGCACCCGTGATCTCGCCGACGGTTTCCTTCTTCACCCGCAGGCCGGTGAGAATCGCCGCCGTCATCAGCGGGCTCACATCGCCACGCATGATCTGATGCATCAGCTCGATCATCTCGTCATGGAAGATCTCGCGGTGCTCGATCGTGCGCTGAAGCGCCTCGGAGGGAGTCATCGGCATGGAACGGGGATCCTTTCTTACGCGGCGAGCGGCAACGGCATGCCGAGGAAGTTACGCAGCAGGTCGTGGCCGTGCTGGGTGAGGATCGATTCCGGATGGAACTGCACGCCTTCGATGTCGAGGGTGCGGTGGCGCAGACCCATGATCTCGTCGAGCGAGCCGTCTTCGCGCTCGGTCCAGGCGGTGACTTCAAGGCAGTCCGGCACTGAGTCTTTCTCTACCACCAGCGAATGGTAGCGGGTGGCCTCGAACGGGTTCGGCAGGCCGGCAAACACGCCCTGCCCGCGGTGTTTCACCGGGGAGGTCTTGCCGTGCATGATCTCGCGCGCCCGGATCACCTTGCCACCGAACACCTGGCCAATGGCCTGGTGCCCGAGGCAGACGCCGAAAATCGGCAACTCGCCGGCGAGCTCGCGAAGGATGTCGATCGACACACCCGAATCGTCCGGCGTGCCCGGCCCAGGCGAAATCATGATGCGAGAGGGCGCCAGCGCGCGGATATCCGCGACGGTGAGGGCGTCGTTACGCACCACCTTGACCTCCTGACCCAACTCGCCCAGGTACTGGACGAGGTTGAAGGTGAAGCTGTCGTAGTTGTCGATCATCAGAAGCAAGGTGATACCCATGCTTTGGAATGGGGGGATCGCCATTATCCATCAAGCCGGGTAGGACGCACAGGAGAGCGCCCGCCCCTTTACTCTCGGCGTTCGATGGGGTCTGGACGGTCATTGACACGGTGCGGGCCCTTCCAGCCCGGCGTGCTACCGGAAACGAGCGAATCCCAGTCCGTGGGTGGGTGGCCTCGGCCCAGCATCCTCGTGAAGACCGCATACGGATCCGATCGTGATCCGGAGGCTCGTAGGGTTGCCTCATCGTTTACCCACGCGTAAACGATGACGCGCGAACGCGAGTCGAAACGAAAGAACACTCGAAACCGTCGACCGATTTTCGCCCGACGCCAATGGCGATGCGCCGCACCCAGTGTCGTGCCCTGGCGGTACTCCTCGCGAGCAGGGTCGCCAGGCACGACTTCCAGGAGCAGCCTGGTCAATGCGCGAAACAGCTTTACGTTCGCGTTGCTTTCAGAACCGGTCGAATTCTGACGTTGCGCCTTCATGGCAGCGGTACGAAGGCGCGAAAGCTGATCGATAATGCCCTCGTGGAAAAGCAGCGTCCATCCGTTGACCTGCATCAGAGTTCCACATCGCCTTCAATGTCATCGGAGATATCCTCGACATGTGCTGCGCTCGCAAGCATGTCGCGGATGAGATCGTCAGGAAGGTTACCGACGTTGCGTCCGTGCCGTATGTCATCCTCGAGCAAGTTAAGAAAGGCGCCAATCGCAGGATCATCGTGGGCCAACGCTGCGGAAGTGACGATGACTTCGCCGTCCCGAACCTCGAAGGCGACCTTCCCGCCCGCTTCCACGCCCAGAAGCTGCCGAACCGCTTTGGGTAGCGTGATCTGCCCTTTGGATGTGAGGGTGGCAATTTCCTGGATGCTCGGCATATTCGCTGCTTCTCTGTGCGCGTGCCCCACGGTAAGGAATATTCCTTACGATTGCAATGGCCGGCGGGTTCACGCCACTGTCTCTGCGGGTTTCCAAGGATGCTCTCATGCGCAACCTCGACTTCAGCTCCTGGCAGGGCCTCCTCTCCACCCTCTTCGGCCTGGCGGTCATCACGCTCATCGGCGTGGGCATCCGGCTGCTTGCGATGCAGACGATCCAGCAGCGGCGTGAGCGCGAGAACCGGCAGATCAACGAACGCTTGCGTACCCTGATTGCGGCTTACAAGACATTGGGCGGTTCGTTCACGGGAAACCTTGCGGTCGACCCCACGCATCTACGCGATCTCAAGCGTCTGGATGCTGAGCAGACCGCTATCGATGCCGCTGCGGCGCAGGGCAACGAACGGGCGCGTCGCGTGCGTGATGCCGTAGAGGCCGCGCTCTCGGACATCATCCTGCTCGGCACTGAAAAGCAGGTGGAGCTGGCTGCGCGCGCGGCGACCGAATTAGCCGAGGGACGTCCCACGCACACCGCAGAGCTCGTCGTCTCCCTGCGTGACTTCATCCGCAGCGTGCTCGATCTGGATGCGATTCCGTCGAGCGTCGTGATTCCGAAGCAAGGCCCGACGCGCCCGGCGAGTGGATCGGGCGGTAAGTCGCGCGCCGAAGGCGGCAAGGGCGACGGCCGTGAGGGCGGCGGCGGAAAAGCCGGCGGCGGGGGCGGGATGGGCGGCGGCATGGGTGGCGGAGGCATGGGCGCTGGCATGGCCGGCGGTGCAGCAGCAGGCGCTGGTGTGGGCCTCTCAGCCGACGATGAACACGATCACCACGCCTAGAAACAACACCCCCGCCGCCCTGCCCGACCGGCTCAACGCCAATCTCGACAGGGCGGCGGGGGAAGGCTGATCTTCAGCCGATCGCCTTGAGCAGGTCGGCCGTGGTCGTGGTTTCGGCCAGGCGCGGGAAAATCGTGTTGACGCTGTTGTCGTGGGCGCTGGCCACCATGTCGGTCATCGCGTCAGGCACGATCACGACGTTGTAGCCAAGCTCACTGGCGAAACGCGCGGTGGACTCGACACCGATGCTGGTAGCGATACCGACGATCACCACCTGCTCGACACCCTTGCTGCGCAGCCAGCTGTCGAGATCGGTGCCATGGAACGCACCCCAGCGCTTCTTTTCGACGATGTGATCGGACGGCGCGCGCTCGATCTCGGGAATGAATTCCACGAAGGACGGATCCGACGGGAAGGCGCGCGCGCCCGCATCGGTGCGGCCCGGCGCGGCACCTGTGACATGCACGAGCACGACCGGACGACCCGATGCACGGAACGCACGGGCGAGCGAAGCGGAACGCGCGACGATATCCGCGGTGTCGTGCGCGGTCGGCAGCGCGACGATCCCCTTCTGGAGGTCAACGACGATCAGGGCGGCGTTGGTGTCGAGTTGGCTAAGCGGCATGGTGAATTCCTCAGGGACGTGGGTGGGAAGACGGGATCGCGACTGGCAACGTGCGATCGAAAACAGTGGCAACGAGAAGGAAGGCGCAGGCGCAGCCCATGACGATCGCGAGCGTGTGCAGGCCGTGGTCGGTAGCGTGGTGGCCGTAGGCCATGCTGAGCAGGCTCGTCGCCGCGATCGCGCCGATGTAGCTCGCCGTGCGTTGAAGTCCCGAGGCCGCACCGAGTTGTTCCGTCGGCGCCTGCATGTACACGGCAGCCTGTGTGGCGGTCGACATCAAGCCTTGGGGAAGACCGAACAAGGTGACCGCGGCCGCCATGATCCACAGCGGCGAGTCCGAATGCAGGAAGAACAGCGCGACGCAGCCGGCGAGCGCCGCAGCGAAGCCGAGCAGGAAGGGACCGCGCAGTCCGCGCGTACGCGCACCGGCCAGCGACGCCACACCTGCGACTATCGACATCGGTAACGTGGCCAGACCCGCTTCCGCCGCGGAATAGCCGCCCGCACCTTCGACCCATTGCGCGAAGCCATAGAAAACACAGTAGATGACGGTGAAGATCGCCGCGGCACGCAGATAGGTCACGGTGAGCGGGATGTGTCGCGCCAGCATCCGCAGGTCGATGAACGGCTCGCGGCGGCGCAGCGAATGCCAGGTCAGCGCACCACCGAGCACAGCGGCCACCGGCAGTGCGAGCCATCGCGGATGCTCCATGTCCATCAGGAACACCATCGTCGCCAGCAGCATGCCGGCAAAGAGAACGATACCGACGACATCGAGCTCGGCGAACAGCGAACCTCGCGCACTTTCGCGCGGAGGGTCGGAAGGTACCCAGGCAAGCACGGTTACCAGCGTAAGCAACGCCAGCGGAATGTTCACCGTAAAGATCGCGTGCCAGCCGAAGGCACCCGTCAACAGGCCACCGAGCAGCGGTCCGATAGCGGTGGTAGCGATACCCGTCAGTGAAAGCACACCCATCGCGACGCGTGGCGGCGCGGCACCCGATAGGTCCGCGCGTTCACGAAACAGGCGCATCGCCGAGGGGTAAGCGCCTGAGGTGCCGACGCCGAGCAGCACGCGTACGGCGACCAGCCAGTTCAGCGAAGGCGCCCAGCGGCCAGCGAAGCCGGCGACCATGACCAACAGCAGCGAAACGAGATAAACACGCCGCGCGCCGAGCAGATCGGCGAGACGCCCCATCGTCGGCTGCGCCACCGCACTGGTGAGGTAGAGGCCGGCGATCAGCCAGCCCGTCTCGGCGACGGTGGCATGAAAGTCGTTGGCGATCGGCAGCAACGCCGTCGCGATCATGGTCGAGTTGACCGGGTTCAGGCACGAGCCCATCGCCAACGGCAAGACGAAGCGCCAGCCAAAGGGGCGGTCCAGGGACGCGGCCGACGCGACGCCGTCGGCAAGGGGTTTCACGCCGGATCTCGCGTACTCGAATCAGCGAGACGTCGGATCACCGCGGCGGCCGTCAGCAGGTCGCGCTGCTCGTCCGCAGTGAGGGTGCCGATGGCACTGGCCATCCACGTCCGCTTCGCGGCCCGGACGCGGCGACGTGCCTCGATGCCGGCAGCCGTGAGCGCAAACAGGACCTGGCGGCCATCGGTCGGATGTGGCCTGCGCTCGACGAGTCCCTCCTCCTCCAGGACGGACAACGTCGCACCCATGGACTGCGGTTTTACCAATTCGGCGCGGGCTATATCGGCTGTCGAGGTGGGACCGCCCTCTTCCAGCCGGATCAGCACGGCCATCTGCGACCAGCTCAGTTCCTGGTTGTTGGACTCGGCCCGCAAACGACGCACGAGCTGACCGCACGCGGCGAGGAGGTCGGAAGCCGCGGCATCGACGCCCGGGAACACAGAGGATTGTTTGGCCATTCCTTCACGCTATGGCCGCGCGGGGCAACTTGCAAGGCAAACTTGCAAGTTTGCCTTCGAAAGTTCCTGCGGCGCCCTGCCGATGCGACGTGGACCAACGTGCGCGGCTAGACGGCGCCTTTTCGCAAAAGCGCTCTCACGGTGGTGAGCTTGTACGACGCAAACGATGCGCCCGGAGAAGTGACGGCATCCGACGGTGAGGTTCCGATCTCGCAGCTTGGAACCGGCGAGCCTTGGATATGCCGCTCACTCATCAGCAGGAGTCTTTCAACAGCAGCGGCGACGTGCTGGAGCGGAGCGTCGAGGATGGCCAACAATTCCACCGCGCGGGCTTGCCTCGCAATCAGGGGCCATCCGCTCACACGTGCTATGCGTGTAAGGCGCCGTGCCAGCCTCCGCGATTCTTCAACGTCTTCGGCATGCACGGCGTCAATGAGCAAGACGAGGTCGATAATGGTCGATGAAGTGGCGCTCAATTGCATACGGGACCTTGGAGGACTCAGCAATCGAACAGCTTGGCGGCGCTTTCGTTAGCTGGGCCGCTGAGGCGCGTGAGTGCGCCTTCATCCATGTGATCGGACGCGGCGGGTAAATCACGTAGATTCGATAGGTCGGCATGATGTCTCCCAGCGCGACTGCCATGTCTGCGTAGAGCGCAAGGGCCGCCTGCCTCTCAAGCGCCCCCGCCCCGGACGAGGGCCTTCGGCGTCATCCGTCCTTGCCATACGGTCTGCTAGAACCGCTTTTTCATGTCGGGAGACACCATGACCAATCTCAAGCCGCTCGCTGCCGTCATCGAGCCCCGCTCACCCCTCGCGGGGACCCTCGCCGAGGTTCTTCACGCAAGGGGCTTTGAAGTCTTGGTGGCTTCGACCCATGCAGGCGCGGCAAGACTGGTGGCCGCCCAGGACAAGGTCGACTTCCTGATTGCCGCGGTACCCGCCCCCGGCGAAGATCACGCCGGGGCCTATCTGGAAGAGGCGCGGAACAAGAACCCGGGCCTTGCCGTGGTCATCATGCTCTCGGACCCGAACGAAGCGATCGATGGCGCTCCTGCGACAGCCATCCGCCTCATCAAGCCCTTCGATATGCGCCAACTCGCCCAAGCCATCGATGAAGCGACGGACAAAGCGTAAGCCTGCACAAATGTCGAGGCGGTTTTGACACATGCACCGGGGTCGTTGGGCATAGTCGACCCATCACGATTTCTGCGGACGTACATGTTTTTCGTCTTCGACATACCGTTTCGCGTGCCCGACAACGAATGGACTATCGCCCTTCCCTCGGGTGAGCAACAGACGTTTCCTACCCGCCATGATGCAGTGCGGTTCGCCGCCCGCCAGGCGTCCCGATTCACCGCTTTCGACGGCAGCAGGGTGTACCTGAGTATCGAGGGGGAGGACGGTGTATGGCGGCTGTTTGGGGCAGACCTGAAAGCGCCTAACCTCTAGCGGCACAAACCGGTCTGAGCGTCGCCGCGCCCGGGCGGTAGAATGGTGACCCTGACGCTGTCGCGCCGCAGAGAGTTCCTTATGCCAGCACTTCGCATGCTCGCTGCCCTGATGATCGCCACGGCGATTGCCCTGCCCGCCTCAGGCCAGCAGACCGCGCCGGCAGGCGACATCAATCTGCCGGGCGTGACTGTCACCGCCGATGCCTACACCGAGAGTCACGGCGGCTACCTGATTTCCGGCGACTTCAAGGTCGATCCGCGCATGCCTGGCGTGGTCTTCCCCGCCTCTGCACTTGTTGAAGGCGACGTGCTCAGCATCGAGCCGCAATATCTCAACGGCAACGACTACGTGGTGCTCCAGGAATGTGCTTCGGCCGACTGCAGCGATACCCGCATCGTCCGCGTCTGGTCTTCCATCGCGGGCCATCCTGTCGGCGGCGGCAATGATCGACGCATCATCATTCCCCACGAGAACAAGTACTGGATCTGGGCCAAGCGCCTCCCGGAGATCAGCCATCCGGATTGCGACACCTGTGCCACCCACTTCACCAGCTTCAAGCGGATCGGACCACCGATGACGATCACCCCGACGGGTGAGGAAGCGCGTTATCACCAAGGCGAACTCGAGGCAGCCGCCGGTGCCGACCCCCTTCCTGTCACGAAGCAGGAGCACGAAGGGTCGACCTTCGTGATCACGTTCGCGGGCGGCTCCACGGTGCGAATCAGGCGGATGCACGCCGCCGCGCCCTGAGGATGGTTTTGACAGAACGATGCCCTTGCCTCCGCGGCGCCCAACGCGGATGCTTGGAAATCGATTCCGGAGATTCCCATGCCTTCCCTCGGTGCCATCACCTTCCTGGTCCACGATTACGACGAGGCCATCGCCTTCTTCACCCGCGCATTGGCTTTCAGCCTGATCGAAGACACCGACATGGGCGGCGGCAAGCGCTGGGTAACGGTGGCTCCCCGCGGGTCGGACGGTACCCGCCTTTTGCTGGCACGCGCGGTCACCGATGAACAGCGTGAACACGTGGGCAAGCAGGGTGGCGGACGCGTCTTTCTGTTCCTGCACACCGACGATTTTGCCGGCGACCACGCACGCATGCGCGAGCACGGCGTCCGTTTTCGCGAAGAGCCGCGACACGAATCTTATGGAAGCGTAGTCGTCTTCGACGATCTTTACGGCAACGGCTGGGATCTCATCCAGCCCGCCTGACCCAGGAACCCAACATGACCGACAAGACGATCCGACTGGCCGTGCTCGACGACTACCAGCACGTGGCGATGCAGAGTGCCGACTGGTCGGTGCTGAATGACCGGGCCGAGGTGGTCGTGTTTCACGATCACCTGTTCGATCACGACGCCCTGGTGCAGCGACTGGCGGCGTTCGACGCCGTCTGCGTCATGCGCGAACGCACGCCCATGACGGCTGCGCTGATCGCGGCACTGCCGAGGCTCAAGCTGATCGCATCGACGGGACGGGGCAATGCGTCGATCGACCTCGACGCTGCCGCCAGGCATGGCGTCGAGGTCGTGCACACGGATTACTCCTCGACGCCGACGATCGAATTCACCTGGGCCGCCATCCTCGGATTGGCACGGAATATCGCTGTCGAGGCAGCATCGGTACGTGCCGGCCAATGGCAGGTGGGTCTGGGTACCGAACTGCGCGGGAAAACACTCGGCATTCTCGGCCTCGGCCGCATCGGCGCCGAGGTTGCCCGGATCGCACAGGCATTCGGCATGTTGGTGATCGCCTGGAGCGAGAACCTCACCACCGAAGCCGCTAGCGCCATCGGCGTCCGCCGGGTGACGAAGGACGAGCTCCTCGCGCAATCGGACTTCCTCAGCATCCATACGCGCCTGAGCGATCGCACGCTCGGCCTGATCGGCGCCGCCGAACTCGCCGCCATGAAACCGACGGCACGACTCATCAACAGCTCGCGAGGACCTATCGTCGACGAGAAAGCACTGATCGACGCGTTGTCGCACGGCCGGCTCGCGGGCGCCGCCGTCGACGTCTTCGAGGTCGAGCCCCTTGCCGCAGACCATCCATTCCGCACGCTGCCCCATGTGCTGGTGACGCCCCACATTGGCTACGTCACCGCGGAGATGTATCGAACGTTCTACGGTGACAGCGTGAACAACGTCGTCGCGTGGCTCGACAAGCACGTCAGAAGCTGACGACCTTCCTGCTGTGGTCGCTGTCGCTGTCGTGGTCATCGTCGTGATGCTCGCCCTTCGGCTTGATCGTCATGAGCTCCAGCGGCTTGCCGTTGGCCAGGCGAACACCCCAGCCCTGCTGGAGGCTGGCGAGATCATTCAGTTGCGGGCAGATGGCGTTGGACTTCGCTTCGAGCGCCTTCGAGCGCTTGTTCATTTCGCGGTCCATCGCCTTGTCCAGCGAGTCGGCGCGGGCCTGCAGCGCGGCGACTTTGCTCGCGTCGCCCGAGAGGGCGGCGGTCACCGCGCTCGAGGTGACCGAACCGACCAGCTCGCCCACGGAATCGGACACCGACCCGGCAACGGTCTCGGTCATGCGGTTGGCCGACCAGTGACCCGAGCCGACGCCCTCATCGATCTCACGCAGGGCTTCGATCTGCTTCCGCTTGAGCTTTTCCAGCATCCTGCCCCGCTGATCGCCGTCGGCAAAAGACAGGGTGACCGTGGTCATCGCCGAGAACCCGAGCTCGACACCCTCCCGGGCGATCGTTGCCACCTGTGGCATCAGGGCACGAACGCCAGCCTCGTACCGGCGCAGCGCGTCGGCATCCCCGCCTGAGACAGCAACGGCTTTGCCATCGACGCGAATCGCGCCGTCATGGAGGAAGACCTCGGCTGGCACGCCATCGGTACGGTGAAAAGAAAGGCCTGCCGCCGTGACATCGACGTCGTAAGGCGTCGAGTAATCGTGTTTGCAGGTATCCGTGCTGAAGTTGATCTCCGTTGCCCGCCCTGCCGTGGCGGCGAGCACAAAGGCGACGGCGGCGGTGCCGGCGATGATCGGATGGCGCATGGCCCTTCTCCCCAGGAAACGGATGTTCGCCGGGTAGGATGCGTCCGGCGAGCCTAAGGTTTAGTCCGTTAGGCGGCAGGAAGCATGAGTAGTTGGTCACGCCCTGACTTCCGGCAGGGGGTCATGAGGCGATTCCGCGCTCGCGGGCGTACTCGGAAAGCCGGCTGTCGTGATCGATACCGAGCTTGCGCATGGCATCGCGCTTCTGGCGGCTGACCGTCTTGACGCTGCGGCTCAGCTGCTCCGCGATCTGCGAGATCGACATGCCCCCTACATACAAGCGCACCACCTCGATCTCTCGCGCCGAGAGGCGGACGCCATCGGCCGTGCTCTGCACGCCGCCCGTGTCGAACTGCCGACGAATCGTATCGCTCATGTAGGCGCGACCCGTGGCGGCGTAGCGCACAGCGACGGCGACTTCCCTCAGCGGTGCGCGCTTGTCGCACAGACCCAGCGCACCGCGGCTGCGCATGGTCTGCAACACAGCGGGATTGTTCACCATGGTCAGCACGACGACAGGCAGCCGCGGATAGCGCCGGCGGATGAGGTCGATGAGCGACAGTCCATCACCATGACGGCCGCCGGGCATGGAGAAGTCGGTCACGACCACGTCGCAGGGAAGCGACGCCAGCAATTCGACGAGTTGGTCGCCGTTGGCCGCTTCGCCGACCACTTCGATATCACCGCCCGCCTCCAGGGCGGCACGGGCCCCCATCAGGACCACCGGGTGATCGTCGGCAATGATCGTTCGCAAAACCATGTCTTCCCTCGTAGGCGGATGTGCGCAGCCGCTCTCCATGAGATGTGCTACTCAGTCTTACCATCGTGGAGATTACAGTAATCGTCCGCACGTGGTCGAAGGAACACCATGAAGCAATTGAGAATATTGGCCATTTTTTGCGGCATTTTGTTCGCTTCGTACCGACAGGCGAGCGCGGCTGACATGTTGCGTGAGGGTACGGGACAGCACGAACGGGTCGCGATCTTTCACACCGACGTGGACTCGCCCCCATCGGGCGCGGCATCGCAAGGCAGACCCCAAGAAAGTTCCGCGATCACGCCTGACGACGTGCCGCTCAGCACGGCGGAGCGAGAGTGGCTCGCAACGCTGCCGGTGCTCCGCATCGGTATCGATCCGTCTGCAGCGCCCATCTCGCAAATCGGCCGGGACGGCGAAGCCCAAGGATTGGCCATCGACTACCTGCGCGAGGCCACCCACGTGCTCGGACTACGTACCGAGACCGTGACCAGCCTGGATTGGCACGACACGGTCGAACGCGCCATGCACGGCGACATCGACGTGCTGCCGGCGGCATCCGCGAGCAACGTCGCACTGGAACGCCGCTTCGGTTTCACCGCGCCCTATCTCGATCTGCCGGTCGTGATCGTCACTCGGGAGCACGGCTTCCTGGTCACGGGCCCAGATGATCTGGGTGGGCACCGGGTCGCGGCCAATCTTGCCCAGGGAGCGGTGGCGGCCGCGGTGGCGCCGATGTCGACGGCCGACGTCATGCCGGTTTCCACCACGGCCGAGGGCCTGTCCGCCGTGGCTTCCGGCAAGGCGGACGCCTACGTGGGAGACATCGCCACCGCCGAAGTACTCATTCGGCGCGACTACCCGGCACGACTCAGGATCGCCGCCCCGACCGGGGAGCATGCCGGTCTGTCGATGGCCGTGGACCAACGATTCGCTCCACTGATTCCTTTGCTCGACCGCGTGTTCGCACGCCTGCCCGAACGCCGTAGCCAGACGATTCGTAACACCTGGCTTCGCTCCGACTACCACTGGGGTACATCCTGGCGGGAGATCGCGCGCAAGGTCGGGCCAGCAGGAGCCCTCGTTCTGGCGTTGCTGCTCCTGGTAAGCCACGCGTACCTGCGCCTGCGACGTGAAACACGCCGCCGCCTGCATACGGAAGCGCAGCTTGCCGATGTGACCCGGCACATGCCCGCCGTGGTTTATCGATTTCGTTATCACCCGGACGGGCGCATCGGCTTCGTCTACGTAGGGGGCAATCCGGAACCCATCTTTGGCGTATCGGCCGAGACGTTCATCCATGACGAACGCAGCGCGTTCGCGCGTATCGACGGACGCGACCAGCCGGGGCTCATGGCCGAGGTGGCGCGCGCGGCGGCGTCCCTGACACCCATCCATGCGGAAATGCGCATTCGCGATACGTCACCGGAGCGCTGGGTGGCGTCCCACGCCGTGCCCCGGCGCGTCGCCGATACCGTCGAGTTCACCGGCTACTGGATCGATGTCTCCGAGCGACGGCTACATTCGACGCAGCTGGCCATGGCCAAGGAAGTCGCCGAATCGGCCACGCGGGCGAAGAGCCAGTTCCTGGCCACCATGAGCCATGAAATCCGCACGCCGATGCATGGCGTCATCGGCATGCTGGAAGTGCTTGGCACGACCTCGCTCAACGACGCGCAACGACGTCTTCTGGGCACCGCGGAAACCTCGGCGGGTGCCTTGCTGCAGATCCTCGACGACGTGCTCGACTTTTCGCGTATCGAGGCCGGACAGCTGGCCGTTGCATGCCGCCCCGTCGATCTGCGTGAGCTGGTCGGGGCGGTCGTCGACCTGTTTGCCTGGAAGGCCAACGAAAAGGGACTCTCCATTGCGCGCAGGATCGACGAACGTCTTGCCGAAAACGTCCTCACCGATGGCGCGCGCCTGCGCCAGATCCTGCTCAATCTGGTCAGCAACGCGATCAAGTTCACGACGCGCGGCAATATCGTCGTCATCGTCGAGGTGGTGGGCGAGACGTCTGGCCATCAGTCGTTGCGGTTGGTGGTGGCCGACACCGGGATCGGTATCGCCCCTGACGACATGGCCCGGTTGTTCACGCCCTTCACCCAGGCCGAAGCGTCCACGACCGCGCGCTCGGGCGGCAGCGGTCTCGGCCTTGCGATTAGTCGACGACTGGCCGCGTTGTTGCGCGGCCAGATCGCGATGACCAGCGAGCGCGGTGTCGGCACCCGGGTGACCATGGAGCTGACCCTGCCGGTCATCGCCCGCAACGAGGCGGACGAGCCGAGAGAAGCGCCCCCACGTGCACAGACCGACGTGCCACTGAACGTGCTCGTGGCGGAGGACCACGCCACCAACCGTGAACTGGTCGCCGCACAGCTCGATCGGCTCGGCCACCGGCACACCATCGTGGCCGACGGCGAACAGGCTTTGCTGGCGGCAAAGACGCAGACCTTCGACGTCCTCCTGACCGATCTGCAGATGCCGCGGATGGATGGCTACGCGCTGGTGCAGGCCCTGAGAGAGAACGACGCCATGCTGCATATCATCGCGATGACAGCCAATGCGATGCCCGAGGAGAAGCAGCGATGCCTGGCTGCCGGCATGGACGGGTTCGTTGCAAAGCCTGTCCGGCTCGACGGGCTGCGCGACGCCCTGGCGACCGTGACGGACACAGGAGCGGTGTGGGATCTCGACGCCTTGCGCGAGGATTTCGGGGGACTTGCGGCGCTCCCGCGCATGGTCAGCCGGTTCGCCGCAGCGACGTATGCCGATATCGACGATGTCGGGAACCTCGGCAGCCCTGAGGACGCGGCGGCATGGAGTCACCGTATCGGCGGAGGTCTCCGCGTCTTTGGGCCCTCCCGCGCTGCCACGATGCTCGAACGCTTCGAAAGGGAGCTGCGCGGGGAAGATGCTGGCGCCGCGCTACAACGACTCCCCAGCGTGGTCACGGCGCTGCGATCGCACGTGGAGTGTCTGATCGAATCGGCGCGGGAACTGTCTACGGATTGAGCTTATTCTCAAAAGAAAGTGGGATTTTTCAGATTCATCTGATTTTTCCGATGACCCCGACCCGCGATTCTTATCGACGTACGCCTTAAGGCGCGTCAAGACCAAGGGGTCGCCTGTGAATCAGCACGTCATCGATTACCACATCGCCGATATCGGCGAGGCCTGGGCCATCTTTCGCGAGGGCGTCCAGATCGCCGTGCGTAAGGATCCCGGCGATGCCATCGCGTTCGCAAACTTCTTTGCCGATCGGGAAACCCGGATCGCAACACGGCCGGTTCGCGTTTCGGCCGATCACCACATGCATCGCACGCTAAGCGAGATCAGGCGCGCCGCCTGAGCTTCTGCTCAGGGAAACACTCAGCGTCCGGTCGCGCCACCCATGTGAATCATGTCGAGGTGCAGCAGTCGCAGGCGCGCAATGTGGCGACCGACGATGGCGCGATCTCCCGAGGTGGACTCGAGACGCAGGAAAGCGTCGAGCAGTCGACGCTCCATGTGTTCGAGAGTGCGGATATAGGTGACATCCGGATCGTTCGAGAGCTTTGCCGACGCCTCCATCATGCTGCGTCGGACCCCACTCATGGGGCCGCCGGCTGTGGCCGGACGCCCGCCGGTGGCGGTGACTTCGCCTTGTAACTCCGCAGCGATAGCCGTCAGGGAGTCGGCGGATTCTTGCAGAACAGCCTTCAGGCCCGGCTCTCGCACGCCACGTGCCGCCTGACCATAGAGATCACGATCCGCGATGACTCGGCGAATCAGCCCATTGACGACACGGATCGAGTTTCGTTCCATGGGCGAAACGTTAGACCTGTCGGACTTAGCCGGTCATAAACGTCCCGGTATCTGGTCAGCCGGCGGTCAGCCGCCGGGCTCGATCAACAGCAAAGGCTGACCAGACGCGTCGCGCAGGCCGGATTGGAGGTCGACCAACTGTCGGACAGCCGGACAGAGGGCCTGAACCCGCGGCCTGAGGGTCGATTCCAGCCGGGCGATGACACGCGCCTGACCGCCCGTGGAGACATCCGCCACGCGATCGCGCAGGGCGGCGGCGCCTTCCAGATCACCATTCATCGCCAGCTGCATGGCCTCACCGCCGACCTCCTGGGTCAGCAGGGGCGTGATATCGGAGACGATTTCCTGCGCATAGGCGCGCATGGCATCGGCCTGCCAGTCGCGGGTGCTCTGGCTCGCCGCGATACGCCGCTTGATCTCGGCAACGCGACTGGCAAGTGCCCGGTCGAGCTCACCGCTGCTCAGTGATCCCGGAGATGCACGGCCGGCCTCCTCGCGCACAGCGCGCGCAGCAACGTCCACACCATCGCTGGCGATCGCCTTGGCCTTGGGCACCAGGGCACGGACGTTGCGCTCGAAAAGGGCGACGCGGTCTTGCTCGTCCGGGCGCAGCGCCACGGCGCGACCGTCCGTGGCGAGGCTGCCATCGTGCATGCGCACACTGCGCGGAGCCACTTCCGGGCGCTCGAACAGAAGGGCATCCGAACGCACCGTAAGGTCGTAGCTGCTGGCGACCCCACAGGACATCTGGCCGACGTCCTGAGCCGCGACACTGCCCGCAACGCAGGCAGCGACGACAAAGGCGAATACGCGGGCGGTCATCCTGCTCACAAGGCGGGCTGAGCGAACTGCTGCCTCACGGACACGCGACCCAGCGTCCAGCCAAGCCAGGCCAGCACGGGTACGGAGACCGCCTTCAGCACGATCCCCACGACGAGGATCGATCGCAGCTTCACGTCACGGAGCAGCTGTTCGGGCTCGAGACCTCCCTGGCCGAGCTCCACTCCGATCGCCTGCCACTGCTGAAAAGCGATCACCGCCGTCACGATCGCCCAGACGGCCAGCACGCCGGCCGCGATGCGCATGGCGCTTCGGCCCCATTCGCGCCACCGCAGGGTCCCCAGCGCAACGACCATGACGACAAACGCCCCGAGGGTATTGCCCACCGACCATGCCAGGAAGACACGCGGATCGGGGGTACCCGCGGCTATCGCCTCGGCGCTGATGGAACGGATGGCACCTGCGGCGGCGACGATGCCAGCGGCGTTGATCACGAAGCCCACAGCCGCAAGCAACATCACCAGCCAGACCACGATGCGCCACGGCGCGAACGGACGGGCCTGCCGTGGCCCCTTCAGTGGTTTGAACATGCTCAGGTGCCCGAAGCCTTCAGCTGCGCGAGATCGGCAAGCACCTGCCCGGAGTTCTTTTCCGGATCCACGTCCTTATAGACCCTGGCGATCTTGCCGGTCGGGTCGATCAGAAAGGTCTCGCGACGGGCGTACTTGCTGCCCTTTTCGTCGCTGAGCACGTCGTACTTCGTCGCCATGGCGCCGTCTGCGTCCGAGAGCAGCGGGAACGGGACGTGGTACTTCGCGGCGAATTCGGCATGCGACTTCACGTCGTCCAGGCTGACGCCATAGACAACGGCACCGGCCTTGTGGAGCTTGACGATGTCATCGCGGAAGGTGCAGACCTCGGTGGTGCAGCCGCCCGTGAAGTCCTTCGGATAGAAGTAGACGACCAGCCACTTGCCCTTTTCGGTGTCCAGCGAATGCCACTCGCCCTTCTGGTCCTGCAGCTTGAAATCGGGCGCCTTGTCGCCGACCGCGGGGCCGGCAGGGGTGGCGGCCCAGGCAGAGACAGTGACCAGGCAAAGAGCGAGAAGCGTAAAGAGGCGACGCATGGGGAAACCTCGTGGGTGGGAATCAGGGAAGTGTACTCGTCCGCGTGAATGCGGGTTCCGTCCCTTTCGGTTGTGGCGGCGCGTGAGATTCGCAAAAAAAAGAGGCGCCCCGGAGGACGCCCCTTTGCTGACGGAAGCGGGTATTACTTGCCGATCCGCTCGATCTCGAACTTGCTCAGGTCGACGCCGAGGTTGAAGCCACGGCCCGTGCCGGTAACGGCCAGGGAGACTTCACCCTTGGTCATCGCCGCGCTCTCGGCGCTCTTCACGACACCGGCATTGGCGCCGCCGCTGGCGTATTCGCCATAGATCTCGCTGATGCCGTGGACGTGGGTGAACTCACCCTTGCCACCTTCGATGCTGAACTTGCCGGCGGTGAGGCCGCCACCACGAACGTGGATGATCACGTCGGCGCTCTGGCCGTTATCGCAGCGGACGTGGCCACGGCCATCGGCCTTCTTGTAGATCGCAGCCCAACCCGTGGTGCTGAACGTCATGTGGCATTTGACCTCAGCGTCCGACGCCGCCTTGGCGGGCTGCGCGGAGAAGGTACCTGCAGCGGCGAGTGCCAGGACAGCCAGACCGGTAATGCGCTTGATCATGTTCGTTTCTCCGTGGGTAGATGGCAGGAAGCTGCGAGACGGATTCTGTACTCACGAATGTGAAGAAACACGGAGGCTCCCGACACCCGTTCAGGAAAGCCGAGGATTCGTCGAGGACCCGTGAACCGGCTCCCCGGGTGGCATTAGGCGGCTTACTATCGATCCAACGCCGCTCCTTGAAGGGAAATCCCATGCCCAAGCACATCCTGGTTGGCTATGACGGCTCGGAAACCGCCCGCCGCGCCTACCTTTTCGCCCTGGAGCTGGCCGCCTGCGCCGGGGCGAGGGTCCAGGTGCTCTCGGTGCTCCAGATCGACAACGGTGCCGATACGGCGGCGCTGATGATGACGGACAACGGCAGGGAGCGCCTCGAGGCGCTGAACGCCGAGGTGAAGGCCTTGAGGCCCGAGGCCGGCGTACCGGTGGCCGTCGACCTCATTCATGGAAGCCCCGGCGACGCCCTGCTCTCGTACGTGGCCCGGCACGGGGTCGACCACATCGTCATCGGGCATACCGAGCGAGGCGCCCTGGCCCGCTGGCTGGTCGGCTCGACCTCGACCGACGTGCTGGCCAAGGCCCACGTGCCCGTGACGGTGGTGAGGTAGCCGCAAGGATGCCGCGTAGCCATGCTTGCCCGGCTTTGTCACAATTCGGTCAGATGCCCTCGGGGCGATAAGACAAAGCGATCGGGGAAAACGAGTGAGCTACGCCGCCACTTTGCCATGGACGCTCGAAAAACTGGACCTCTCGCGGATCGACATCGAGAAGGTCAGGCATAACGAAGACCTGTTCCTGCTGTTGTGCAGCTCCTCGTTCGTCGAGAGCGGCTCGGACCTGTACACGCATCTCCTGGTCGACCACTTCGCCGGCGACGAGACGCTGCAAGCGTGGCTCCGTGACCACTGGGAGCACGAGGAAATGCAGCATGGCCGCGCGCTGGCGGCTTATGTGCGCCACGTCTGGCCGGAGTTCGACTGGGAAACCGGTTTCCAAAGCTTCTTCGCGCACTACGGTTCGGTCTGCACGCCCGACGAGCTCGAGCCCAACCGTGGCCTGGAACTGGCCGCGCGTTGCGTCGTCGAGACGGGAACGGCGAGCCTGTATCGTGCACTCAACGAAGTTACCGACGAGCCGGTATTGCGCGAACTGACGAACTACATCAAGAGCGATGAAGTCCGTCATTACAAGAACTTCTACCAGCACTTCCGCATCTATCGCGAGCGCGACAAGATCGGTCGCTTCAGCACCTTGCGCACCTTGCTCAAGCGCCTGAGCGAGATCAAGAACGAAGACAGCGACATCGCGCTGCGTCACGTCTTCAACGTTCGCCATCCCGACAAGGCACATGACGACGCCGAGTTCCGCCGGGTCGCGGGTCGTGCGGAAGGTCTGCTCAAGAAGCACCTCCCCGCCGAGATGACGGTAAAGATGCTCCTGCGGCCCCTCGACCTGCCGGCCCGACTCAACACCATGCTCGAGTGGCCGCTCACGCGAATCACCGAGAAGCTGTTCCTACACTGAAGCCAGCTCAGCGATGCACAAGGTGGGCGCCATCTCATCGGCGATGGCGCACTTGCCATGTAGGAGCCGATTCATCGGCGATCGGGTGCTCGCGCAGGCGTCACTTCTTCTTCGGAAGCGGCGCCCACTTGTCCCCGTCAAAACCACCGGTCTCAAACGTCAGCGTCGTCTCACCACGACTGACGGTCACCACGTCGATGGTGATCCGCTTGGTCTTCGCCATGTCCTTGATGAACTGTGCGTCGTTGCGGAATAGCAGCGCCGGCTCGCCCGTGGGTGGGCGGAAGGCCTTCAAGGTCTTCGGTTTGCCGTCGAAGGTCGCCTTCAGCGTGCAATCGCCCTTGCAGACGAAACCCTTTCCCGCCGTGGCGTAGAGGAACGCGTTCTGGCCCCAGGCCGTATGCCGGCGCAGGATCAGCCGTACCGATGCCTCCCCCGTCGGGCTGCTGGACTGGATCGTCGCCGTGCTCTGCGTACCACCCTCCATGGGTGAGGTCTGGTAGAGCCACAGGGCTGTCAGGCGCGCCTTCTCGCTGGTGGCCTTGTAGTTGGTTTCGAGGTTGTCGAGCGTCTTCTTCACCTCGGCGGCTGCGGGCGTATCCGGGTACTGGTCGACGATCTCGTGGCCGAGCTGCACGGCGGGGCCGTCGTTATGCAGCTTCAACAGCTGTTGGTAGGTCTCGAGCTTCTTCGCCGCTTCGTCGGCCTGGTTGTTCGCCGGTGCCTGCTGTGCGGCCTGGGGCTCGGACTGCTGCGAACAGGCGGCCATCGTGGCGGTGGCAAGGAGAACGGCGAGCGGAGCGAAACGGCGCATGGCGATGGCATCCCGGAGAACGAACCCCTAGCTTCGCCCTTTGGCGCGGCTGCTGGCAAGGCGGGCGTAGAATCCCCCGACTCCCCAAGGACCACCCATGTCTTCGTCGTCCCCCGAAGCGGTATCCCTCCTTCGCCATCGCGCCTTCCTGCATTTCTGGTTCGCCAAGAACGCCTCCAGTTTCGGTTTCCAGATGATGTCGGTCGCGGTCGGCTGGCAGATCTACGAGATCACCCATCGTGCCCTCGACCTCGGCCTCATCGGCCTGGTCCAGTTCGTGCCCTCAGTGCTGCTGGCCCTGCCGGCCGGCCATCTCGCCGACCAGTTCGACCGGCGCCGCATCGTCACGATCTGCCAGTCCATCGAATGGCTGGCGATCGCCCTGCTCGCTATTTTCAGTCTCACGGGGCACATCAACGAGTTGGGAATCCTCGCCCTGGTGTTCGTGATCGGTGTCGGCAAGGCGTTCGAGTTTCCCGCCCTGCAGTCGATGCTCCCGGCGCTGGTACCTGCGTCCGTGCTTCCCCGTGCCATGGCCTCAACGGCCTCAGCGGGCCAGGCGGCGATGATCGCCGGCCCCGCCCTGGGCGGCCTGCTGTATGTCGCCGGCCCCGGCACCGTCTACTCGGTCTCGGCCGTGCTCTACCTCGTCGCTTTCACCCTGATGTCGCGACTGTCCTACGACCACCAACCACCCCGTCGCGAGCCGGCCACGCTGAAGACCCTGTTCGCTGGCGTGCATTTCATACGGCATCGCCCGGCCGTCTTCGGGGTTATCTCCCTGGACCTCTTCGCGGTGCTGCTCGGCGGCGCCACGGCGCTCCTGCCGATCTTCGCCAAAGACATCCTGCATACCGGTCCGTGGGGCCTCGGCCTGCTTCGCGCCGCGCCCGCGGTCGGCGCACTGCTGATGTCCGTGTGGCTGGCGCACAACAGCCTGACGCGGCGAGTGGGGCCGATCATGTTTGCCTCCGTGGCGGGCTTCGGGGTCGCCACCATCGTTTTCGCCCTCTCGTCCACGCTGTGGCTGTCGCTGGTCGCGCTGTTCGCCCTGGGCGCCTTCGACATGGTCAGCATGGTCATTCGCGGCGCACTGGTGCAGCTGGAGACGCCTGACGACATGCGCGGGCGGGTCAGCGCGGTCAATGCCATCTTCATCAACACCTCCAACCAGTTGGGCGAATTCGAGTCCGGCATACTCGCCGCCGCGCTCGGTGCAGTAAATGCCACCCTGATCGGGGGCATCGGCACCCTGGTCGTGGTCGGTCTGTGGACCTGGTGGTTCCCATCGCTGCGACGCCGCCAGGGCCTGGTGTCGGACCCCGAGCCTATCGAAGGGGCCAGCGGCACCATCTGACACGGCGCCGAAAACGTGCTAATAAAGTGGACGTCTATACCGCCAAAGGGGATGTCCACGATGAAGCGCCTGCTCGCCGCCGCCCTTCTCACCCTTGTCGCGCCGGCCTATGCCGCGCACGAGGGTCCTGCCAGCCTCGATGCCGCACTTGCCCAGGGCAAGCGCGAGCACAAGCCGGTGCTGGTCGATTTCCAGGCGGTCTGGTGTTACTCGTGTTACTACATGGCCAGCCATGTCCTCAACGGCAAGGAATGGGACGATCTCGGCAAGAAGATCGTTTTCTACGAGGCCGATGCCGATAAGCCGGCCGACAAGGCATGGATGAACAAGCTCAACGTCCATTTCCTACCGACCTATGTCGCCATCGGTCCGGACGGCGAAGAGCTCGGACGCATACTCGCCGAACAACCTCGTGAAAAGTTCTACCCGCAGATCGCAGCACTCCTCTCCGGTGACGCACGCCTCTCACACCAGAAAGACGAAGCGGTGAAGGGATCGCTCGCATCGGTGGCCGAGGTGCTCGACACCTACCAGCAGCGCTACCAGGGCAAGGAAGGCATGGCCTGGTTCGACACCTTGCCAGCCATGGTTCGTAACGTTTCCGATCAGGACAAGCGCGTCGCGCTGGCCAAGCAGCAGCTGTTGCTGCTCGAAGGCAAGGCCGACAAGAACGATACGGCCATCGCCGCGGCAGCGACCAAGGTGCTCGCCGGAAATATCGGCTGCGATCGTCCCTATGTGCTGGATGACCTGATTGCCGCGACCGCTGCGCAACCGCCGGCGACACGGCAGGCTTCGCTCTCTCCCCAGAAACCCGCCTTCGACGACTACCTGGCGACACAGATCTTCGTCGCCTCGCCCATCTGTGCCGACCAGCGCAGCGCCGTCCTGACTGCCGCCGACCTCGACGCTGCCATCGGCGACACGACGGGCGAGCAAGCGGTACTGCGCAGGGCGATCGACCTTAGCCGCGAGAAGTTACACGGCGACCTCAAGAGCGATCGCAACGTCGCCGACAACCTTCGCGTCTATCTTGTCCGGGCGAAAGCTGGCGACGAACTCGACACACTGGAGAAGCAGCTGATCGCCGCCTATCCGAATGACTACGTGTACAACTATCGTTACGGGCGTCGTCTCGTCGAGAACGGCAAGTTCGCACAAGGCTTGCCATACCTCGAGACAGCAGCGAAGAAGGCTTACGGTGCCAACACGATCAGCGTTGCAACGTATCGGGTGAAGGCATTGCACGCGCTGAACCGTGATGCGGAAGCACGCAAGCTCGTCGCCGCGACGGTGGCCGCGCAAGGCACCGCGTTCCCGGAGCAAGTGAAGAAACTACAGGAAACCTTGCCCGCAACGTAAGCAGACACCGCTCTTGTAGGAGCCGATGCATCGGCGAAAAGGCCCAGCTACGTAGCAATCCTTATCGCCGATGAATCGGCTCCTACAACGGCATGCGGTGCATCACGTCTGCGACGTACCGTAAACCACGGAATCAAGGTGCTCCACACGCGCAATGGTGTCCAACGACACCGTCGCAGACCACTCCGGCCGATCGTTGTCGATCAGCTTCACCACACCGTTGATCCCCTCGGTGCCATCGGCATCGACGAAGGTCTGCGTGGTGGGCACGACAGCGACGATGCCCTGGATCGTCGAACCATCCTGCAGATGGATGAGGACCTTCGCGTTATCGCGCAGCTCGTGGATCAACGCCTGCAGTCGCCCGATCGTGCCCTTGTCGGTATGAATCGTGTCGGCTTCGCGGCCCATGGCAGTGTCCTCGTGATGGCAGACCACTGACGCTACTCTCCGGCCGTCGATGGAATGTGCACGGGGCGCACTGCTACGCTGCGCCCTCTTCCACGCGCGGGCCAGCCATGATCACCGTCCATCACCTGAACAACTCGCGCTCCCAGCGCGTCCTCTGGCTGCTGGAGGAACTCGGCCTGCCGTACGAGATCGTGCGCTACCAGCGAGACGCCAAGACGATGTTGGCGCCCAAGGAGCTACGCGCCATCCACCCCCTCGGCAAGTCGCCCATCCTCCAGGATGGCGAGGTGACGCTGGCCGAGTCGGGCGCCATCGTCGAATACCTTCTCGAGCGTTACGGACAGGGCCGCCTGAAGCCTGCCGTCAGTAGCCCCGACTGGCTGCGCTTCATCTACTTCCTGCACTACGCAGAGGGTTCGGCGATGCCGCCCTTGCTGCTCAAGCTGGTCTTCGTCCGCATGGAGACGGCGCCGGTGCCGTTCTTTGCCAAGCCGGTCGCCCGGATGCTCGCCAAGGGCGCGCAGAAGGCCTTCGTCGACCCCCAGCTCAAGTTGCACCTGGACTACATGGAGGGCGAAATCGGCAAGTCCGAGTGGTTCGCGGGCAATGAGTTCACAGCGGCCGATATTCAGATGAGCTTCCCCTTGGAGGCCGCGGCCAGCCGGGGCGGTCTCGACGCATCGCGGCCGAAGCTGCACGCCTTCCTTGAGCGCATCCACGCGCGCCCGGCCTACCAGGCGGCGCTCACCAAGGGCGGCAAGTACGATTTCGCGTGATAACGACGAGCCTGAATCCCTGTTCAATCGGGCACTTGCCTGTTTACACGACCCTCACGACCCGGGCCGCAAAGTCGGTTCCCGTCAGCAACGCTTGAGAGGGAGCCATCCAATGAGCAGAAATCGTGAGTTCGCGCAGCAGGTCGAAAGCGCCGTCAACGGCGTCTCCGGCCGCGTTCGCCACTACGCGGATGAGGCGACCGGCGCAGGCAGCGACCTGCTCGAGCGCACCCGTCGCGTCACCAACAAGTTCGCCAAGCGCAACAGCGGCAGCAGCCAGAAGGTTCGCTACCTGGCCGAAGATCTCGCCGATGAAGCGACGTATCAGTACCGTCGTCTGCGCAAGCAGGTGCGTCGCAACCCGGGCGTGACCATCGGTATCGCCGCCGCGGCTATCGGGACGTTTCTCCTGATTCGTCATGCGCTTCGTGACGACGATTGATTGGCTTACCTAGGTAAGGATTGGAGGCCGGGAGAGATCCCGGCCTTTTTATTGGCGTGTCATCGGACATTAGGATTGACTCTAGCTTAGGATCTCTTTCTGCATACGAAGGTGCGGACTTGGCATCGACCACGTTCGCGGCAACGTACGCACAACCATCGGCTACCGTTGTCTTATGGAGGGCCGCTGCGAGATCGATCATCTGGTGGCGGACGCTGGTTTCCAGAATCTCCCGAGTGGCGGTCGTCATTGCAGCCATCTTCTCGGCGGAGAACCTGGATCCCTTCGTGATCTTCTCTGCCTGGGCAAACTCTGCCGCGTGATTGGCTCGGAAGGCACGCGCGTATGTTGCCAGGTTCACTCCCTCCGCCCGACAAACATCAGAAAAGCTATGGACGTTGATAGTGTAGAAGCCGAGGAAGTCCGCTGCGGCATACATCTTGAGGTCTGCCTCGGGCAGCGCGTACAGTTCCGCGTCGGTGATATGGGGCATTCCGAAGGATTTCACCGGCGCATGCCGTTGCCTCCCTAACGTTGCGGCTCTCTCATACACGTCCTCCACACTTTCTCGCGACGCTTGCTGGCCACTAACGTCCGCGTTCACGGTTACGACGGATGGTGGAGAAGAGGAATGGACAGCTGCGGAGATGAGCATCAGCGGCGCATACAGTAGTGCTGGTGTAACGTTTTTCTTCGACATAGTCGCGTACCTTGAAGCGGCGAAAGGGAACGATTTGAACCGAGAAGACGATTCGTCGGCGATACACTTGCGGAACCTCACATAGCAAGTCCCTGCTGCGCCATCTGGGCGCTCCGCTCCTGACTCTGCTGAGCGATCTGATCCATCTGCTGATCGAACTGCTGGATCTGCTTGATCGACTGCTCGGACTCAGGCGGGGGAGTGCTCATATCGACGACAGCAGGTGTTGCCGTAAGGCCATGCGAGTTGATCGTCAACGTCATGCCGTCGTAGTCCATATGCAGACCGCTGAGGTTGCCAGCGTTGATCCGATGCCGGTGGCACGCGGCAGTGAACTGCATCAGGCGCTCTTCCGTTGCTTCCGGGAGAGAATTCTGCAATTTGTTGTAGAGCGCGTGATCGGCGCTGTTCGGATTGCGTGGGTCGCTGCGGGAGGGCTGAGCCAACATTGCCGGCACGGATGCCCGCGACAGGGTGTCTTGCATAGGCGACTCGTACGCGGCCATGGCGGGCGAAGGCGTCGCGATCTGGGATACGCGAGCCTCGGCAGGCATCCTGACCTGACCCGGCTGCTGCAACTCTGCGATAAAAGCTTGCCCCTGAATCCTGTTGCAAGTCGCGTCATCGGCTTGCCCCGTTACTGGCAACGCATGACTGGACTGGAACCTCGCCACGGCCGTCTGTGTCGCCACGTCGTAAACGCCGTGGGTGGCCAGCGGGTCGCCAGCCATGTCACGGATACCGAGCATGTTGAGGTTTTTTTGGAGTGTGCGGATGGCGTTGCCGTCAGTTTGCTCGAAGGCGGCAGCCTGCGAGGGGCTTACGATTGGCGCGGGATGCACCGGCGCGGAAGCCGAAGGCTCCGGCACGAAGGGCTTGTCTCTCGACAGGGGTACTTCCTGCTCTCGACCAACAACCGCCCCCCTCCCGAGATTGAGCATGTGCAACTGCTGGTTTGAAACCTCGAGCGGAACCTCGAGAGCTTTCAGCGCATCGATGCTCGCCGTCCTGGATCGAGGATTGTCGATGTCGTCACCGAACACCTCAAACGCCCGGAGCGTCGGGCTCTCCGGACTAAAGTCCTTGCCGAACTGGACATCCTCGATGGCCGTCATGTCGCCGCGCTTGGCCTCGATGACGAGGCCAGCGGTCAGTTGATCGACCTGATCCCGATTGAGGTCAATGCCTGATCGAGCATGCAACTCCGCAAGCTGCACGCTGGCCGAGCGATACATGCCGTGATCGGGATGCATCGGATCGCTGAGTTCGCGGATGGCATCGGGACCATGGACGCCCACGGGATAACGTGGACCCACCTGATCCTCCAGGCGCGGATCGAACCTATCGGGTGGCGCACAGAGAATTATCTTGCGCTTGTCGTTGCAGTGCGGCGGCGAAGCCTGGGATCCCATGATGTCGCGGTAGCCGTCGTGCCGGAATTCCGACGTGCTGTAGATACGGAGGTGTTCCTCGGAGCGATGGATGACAAACATGCCCGGATCGGTCGGCACCATTAACCTGTGGGCGACCGCCTCACCCGCGAGCGCATTGACGTAGTCCGCAACGATGTTAAAGGTGAGGATCGAAAGGCCATTCTGGTGATAGCTTCCACCGATATCTGAATGAGCGCCGGGCAAGGTCATGCCGACGAACCGATCGTCGGCCGAACGTCCGGGCGGAATGATCTGAGTCGACGGAAACGCATTACGACGTTCGTCTTCGGCCGTAATCTGTATCCCTGACGCCATCGCGCTTGTAGGCTGTCGGTCATGATTGTTGGGCGCGCCTGTTCCGACAGGATCGTAGAGGGCCTCACTCATCAGAGTTTTGCCTGGCTCTCTCAGGGGCGGAAGGTGCCATTCGTAAGTGTCGGGACCGAACGCGTGATGGATTGCCTCTCGGCCCAACGGATTCTGGATTCCTCGCTCGTGGACCAAGCGAAGAAATCCAGCAGCTTGCTCCGCTCCGCGGCTGAAGCCTGTAGCCAGGATTCGGATGTCAGCATCGGGATCTGCGTCGAGCCACTTCTTCACTTGCGTGATGAACTCAAAGTACATCCACTCAATACGCTCGTCGTAAGACCCACCGGTTGCGCTGTCGATTGTCCTGACAATCGCACCTTCTTGGGTTCCTGCTCCCTTGATGTAACCCGAATGAATCCGAGGCTCTCGCTTACCGGTTTCTGCAAGCTGAAGATGAAGCTTTCCGACATTCGTCGCGTGCTCGGGATCCTTCCATAGGTCGTTACCCGTGCCGTCGAAGTTCGCGATGTAGAATCGAGAGTGCGGATCCGATGAATTGAACATGCGCGGTACAGACAGATCGCCAACTTCCTGGGCCGCCTTGGCATATGCCTTCCGATCGGCCGCCGTCACCGGATCTGTTCGCACGTCGTCGCGCAGGCGACCCTTGCTGTCACGCTTGTGTTTCTCTACCACGTCCATGTACTCCGGTTAGAACGTCTGCGAATACGCTATGACAGGATCGTGTCTGAAGTCTGAGTGCACTCTGCCGGGGAATCGCGGCCGAAGTAGCGGAATCCATGCCCTCATGTAGATGCGTATCGCACGGTCCTCGACTACGAGGATGATGTGCGGTGCGCTGGGAGGCACGCTGGTCTTTACGTCATTAACATCCAGGTCGGCTGGATAACGAACCAACCGAGAGTGGAAGATCTCGCCAAGATTGATCTTCTCGTCGTGGTTAGTACCGTCCTTCGATGTCCAGGAAACACGAACGACAGTAGGGAACTCGAGGTTTCCCCAACTCGCGTCTAGGTTGTCTCGATCGCGCTCAGTAAATGGCCCGCTCGGCGATCCGCTATTCACAATGTACGCGTTCTCGTAGAGCACGCGACACCTAAGCGTGTCGAAACAGCTAGCGCCGAAACTGTGGTCGTAGAACGGCATTTTCAGCACCCCATTTTCGACCTTCGACTTCATGTGCCACGACTTGATCCCCGAATGACACCCGCTCGTCACCGTCATGGCAGCTGCCATGGCCAGATATTTCATATCCATCGTTTCTTCCTCCCTTATATCGTTGCCATTCGTTTCGGCATTCGAGGGCGCATTTGGTAATTTCGGCCTCCGTTTGAACTCCACCGGAAGCCCACCCGCCGGCAGCCGGCCGAGTTCACGACGCGTCTGCGCATTGACTATCTCAAGATCGCGAAACAGCTGGAGGTCGTAGTGCCGATCTGCCGCGGTCAGCCGATGTACGGCTTGTAGCGACGAAGGCCGTGCGCCTTCGTCCTTATCGAACGCGTCATCTGCCACGGTGGCTCGCGTCGAGCCGATCATGCGGCGCGAGCTCGTTTCGGCGACTCAGTGAATGGATCCGTCGCTTTCGGCTTACCCGATGTCGTTGGAGCCATCGACTGCGACTGCGGGTGAGCCTGCTCCTTACCTCGGACGACCACGGGCGGAACACCCGCACGCTCCTTGAACATCTTGTCCTTAAAGAACCAGTTCTTCCTGGCTCGTATCGGTTTGCACCCTTCGTAGAAGATCAACTCCTCGTCAGCCGGCAACTCTTTGATCTCCTGCGGCAGCAGCAAGGCGCGGCGCTCTTCGCTGTGACTGGTAGATACCTGATGGGAGCCATTGCCGCGACTGGTGTTTCGATGTTCCTTCCGCACGGTCTTGAAGCCGAGCATCTCGCTGTACTGGTTGGCGTCACTCTGCTCACGCGGCGCAAAGACGATTTGCGCACCGTGGTTGGTGATGAAGTTCTCCGCGTCGTGGTCCCCGTAGGCGGCACGCAGCTGGGCACGGCTTTGCACGATGCAGAGGTCGCGCACGCCGTAGCTGGCGGAGATGGAGATACGCTTGGCCCAGACGTCCACCCGACCCATGGCCGTGAACTCGTCCATGAGCATCAACATCTGGTACTTGAGGTCGGGCTCCTCGCCAAGCTGCTTTCCCAGGTTGTTGCCGATTACCGTACTGAAGAAGATGTTCAGCAACTTCGCACTTTCGTCCAGCTTGTTCGTCGGGATGATGACGTAGAGCGTGGTCAACTTCTTCCGCAGGCTGGTGACATCGATGTCACTGGCGTTGGTCGCTGCGGCAAGGATGGGACTGAGGAATTGCTGCAGCGGCGCCTGCATGGAAGCGATGACCGACGAGAACGTCTGCTCGGCCAGGCCCGCCAGGTTGCCGAACACCGTTCGGGTCTGCGGTGTCATAAAGACGAACGTCGGGTCTTTGAGGACGGCATCGAGGAATTCCTTCGTTCCGTCCATGTCTTCCCCGCTGGAGAGGCGAAGGACGCGCTCGAAGCTCGGATAATCCGGAGACGCGTTGATGTCCGGGGCGTCCTGTGCGCCCGCGATGCAGCGCGCCACCTTGTCGTCCCATCGTTCGAAGAGGAAGGACGCAAAGGCAGTAAACGCCGCACGACTCTGCGACGTCCAGAACGGATCGCCGCCCGGCTGGTCGGGATACAGAATGGCGGAGATGGTCTGGATCTCACCGATGCGCTTCTCCGGGCTCATACCGGCGAGCGTCGTCATGGGGTTGAAGCGATGCGTGTTTCCGTTCTCGTCGTAAGGTGCCCAAACGCGTATGTCGTGGCCGAGCGCCTCGCGCCAGCCACTCGTCGCCTTGTGAAGCTCGCCCTTGAGGTCGAGCACGACCATCGACTCTTCATAGGACAGCAGCACCGGGATGGCGACACTGGTGGTCTTGCCCGAACGGGTCGGACTAATGGTGATGACGTGCTGCGCCCCGCCGAGCCACAGGTAGCGCCCCTTGTACTTGCCAATGAGGATGCTCTGCGACGTTTGCTTGAGCAGCCCCGCCTTCTTGAGGTCGGAAAGCTTGGCGAAACGCGCCTCGCCATGCATTGACTCGGGCCTGGCGCGTAACACCGGCATCAGCAGGCATAGCCAAGCCAGCAAAGGCGCACCGAAGCCGAAGGCCCCGCATAGTTTTATCTTCGTGACGTACGGTGCGACTTGAGGAAGCTCCAGCGCTCTGAAGTACTCCCAGTACGTCGTCGCCCCAAGCGGTACCTGCTTGAGTCCAAGGACCCAAAGCGTCAGAAACCCCGCCAGATACTCGCCACCCACCAGACCGAGCAGCCCGAGGACTAGCACGGTGATTGCCTTGATCTTGCCGCTCATGCGCTTGCCGTCCGCCACCGTAACGTTGATTTATAAGCATGATTCGAGTGACAAACGAATGAGAGGGCTAAGCTCGTATTGGGCGCACTTTTCCGATTTCTTCTATTCGCACCGTCCTCCGTTCTCACGCGCTGCCGCTCGCTCCCACGACATCCGCGCATGCGCGTCCGCCGTGCATTGCAGGCCCATGCGTGTCATCGCAGCGATGCTTTCAAGACCGATGGCCATGCGGCCGCAGTCGACGGCGTCCGATTCGTGGATGAGTTCTGCAAGCAGCTGTGTGAGACCTCGAGCGTATTGCAGCCACTCGGTCGCTTCGTTCAGCAGATCGTGAGGATTGGCGCAGGCATCGGCCCGACAACTCGTGCAGTTTTTGCGTGATGCGTTCATCGTGTTCTTCCTCTGAAGGGCCACGCGCGCCCGGAGGTGCGGCACGTCACGCACAGCGCAACGTGCCGCGGGTGGATACGGACTCGCGGGTTCATCGGCTGCCCGTGACCGGGCGCCGGGTGGCGTTATTGATGAAGTGGAGTGCAGCGTCAGCCTTGGTCGCTGACCCACGCGGCTACGCGCCGGATAGGACGGCCAAGAAAACCTCATGAAAGCGACTGCCGCTGCGGTTCGTCAACCGTGTCTGCGACGTAAGCAGACGTCCCGGTAACCGGTGGGTGTGTCGCCGAGGGGATTCGGCGGGCGAGCGACTGCCGTATGATGTGACGTAGTCAAATCAGCTCCAGAACAGTTGGTTTGATCAGCGGTCCGGGAGTGTTGATGCACTCTCGGGCCGCGCTTCTCACCGCATTGCGCGATGGTTGCCTGCGACGTGTTTTCGAATCGACAACGCAGGCAACGATGCGACCGTATCAAATCAACTTACGGTTGTCTGTAGTCGCCCCTCGACTTCTCTGAATCAGCGTATACGTAGCGACCTTCGTCGAGCTCACAATCAGGCGTATTGGTAGCAAACCACATCGGGTTGCGGCGCCTCCGGGTGAATTTTCAACCAGTCACCGAAGAGCTTGTCGATGCAGCAAGCTACCAGCCAGAAGAGTGGATCGTTGGGCGACAGGCCCGTACTTATGTCGCCTCCTACTCCTGCGAACACCCTTGGCACTACGCTATCCATCAGTCCCGCAGTAAGAGAATCGATGGTCTGGCTCTGTTGAAGAACTGCGGCCACCTCTTCCGGCGAAGTCCAAGGCGCGATCCTGTCGCCGTCATTGAACGCACGACGCAGAAAATGCCGCAAGGGCACGAGATCCAGTAGTCCCGGGTAACCGAGCGTCCAATGAGCAAACGATCCGTCTACTACCTCGGAGTGGGACCCCTGGCCATTGCCTCCCATGAGGTCAGGTGAAAAGACGAGAGACCTTTCCGGCGCCTGCGAGTCGAGCGGAAAGTTCCAGTACGGAAGACTCACCGAGGGATCAATCCGTTGAAGCTCTCGCTCGAAACGCATAAGGAACTGCCGCAGACGACTAAGCCCGCTTTGGGAATCGGCACCGCACGTCAGGAACGATTTCTGATATGTCGAGTACTCTTGGGCAAAGCCGTCGTACACCGTCGGCAACGGAAGACCAAGCCGAGGTCGATTCGTTCGCTTTAAGGCATCTACGAAGTTTGCCCGTTCGGAACTGGATAGCGCTAAGTAGTCGCGGCGCACGTAGATCGATGAACAGCTCAACTGTGCCTTTAGCGCTCCACTGCGGGTCGCGGCGTACGCGAAGGCGGCGGTGGCCATACCCTGGATGAAGTGACGTCGTTTCATGGTGCTCCTCTCCGTGGCTGATGAGCATCGACACGCGCATTCGTGAATGCCTGCGTGCAATGAACTCATGACTCAAGGAGGAGCCTCGCCCTTTGGAAACGGGCAAACAAGATGCCTACGTTGATAACCACGGCGCCGACGGCGGAATCGCAACGCCGTTCCGGCAGTTAGCATGGAAGCTGTTGAAATCGCTCACATGCTGCATTTTAAGTAGTGATTGGCAAGAAACCGACTCACGGCACCGGATGCTGCTCGACAATCTTGTCGACATGCCACGTCACCGGCGAAGCGTCAGCCGGAACATTCTTCGCATGCACCTCGGTGATCTTCACCAGGTACTCATTGCCCGGCTTCCAGTCGAGGCCTTCGACCGGCGCGTAGTTGATCTGCCAGGCGTCCTTCGGCGTCTCGCGGTACTGCAGGCATTCGGTCTTCATGACGCCATTCGTGCACGGCACCTTGCTGCCGGCGATGTACAGCAGGCGCGACCGCGAACCGTGGTCGGACGGCGTTGTCGCGCAGGCAGCGAGCGAGAGGACGGCGGCAGCAAGAAGGACGGAGCGCATGGCGGGAATCCGAAGTCGAATGCCCAAAGAGATACCAGCTTCGGCGTGGCAAAGCCATGGACACGATGTGACGTTGCGGTAGGAGCCGATTTATCGGCGATGGGTGCTTGCCGTGGGCTGGCCCGCTGGCGCGGGATCGCCGATGAATCGGCTCCCACAGGACACCAACAAAAAAAGGGGCCGGATTGCTCCGGCCCCTCTTCGTTTCCCTGCTATCAGGCGTACAGCGGGTTCGGCTTGTCGACGTCCAGCTTGTATTCCTTGATGGCGCGGCTCACATCCTTCGCGTTGACCTTGCCATCCTTCGCGAGGGCGGCCAGGGCGGCGTGGGCGATCCAGTAGCGGTCGACCTCGAAGTGGCTGCGCAGGTTGGCACGCGAGTCGCTGCGACCGAAGCCGTCCGTACCCAGCACCGTGTAGCGCATGCCGTCCGGCATGAACGCACGGACCTGGTCGGCGAACTCGCGGACATAGTCGGTCGCGGCAACCGCCGGGCCCTGACGTTCACCGAGCAGGCCGGTGATGTACGGCACGCGCTGCGTGGCTTCCGGATGCAGGCGGTTCCAGCGCTCGGCGTCGAAGCCTTCGCGACGGACTTCCGAGAAGCTCGGCACCGACCAGATGTCCGACGTCACGCCGAAGTCCTTCTCCAGGAGCTCCGCCGCGGCGATGACTTCGCGCAGGATCGTGCCCGAACCGAGCAGCTGCACGCGCGGCTCGTTCTTCTTCGCCTTGCCACCGTCCTTGAACAGATACATGCCCTTGACGATGCCTTCCTCGCTGCCCTTGGGCAGGTCGGGGTGGGCATAGTTCTCGTTCATTACGGTGATGTAGTAGTAGACGTCTTCCTGCTCCTGCATCATCCGGCGCGTGCCGTCCTGCAGGATCACCGCGAGCTCGTAGGAGAAGGTCGGATCGTAGGAGATGACGTTCGGGATCGCGCCGGAGAGCAGGTGCGAGTGACCGTCTTCGTGCTGCAGGCCTTCGCCGTTGAGCGTGGTGCGGCCTGCCGTGCCACCGATGAGGAAGCCGCGCGCGCGCATGTCGCCCGCCGCCCAGCAAAGGTCGCCGATGCGCTGGAAACCGAACATCGAGTAGTAGATGAAGAACGGCAGCATCGCCACGTTGCTGATGCTGTAGCTCGTTGCTGCAGCCAGCCACGCGCTCATGCCGCCGGCTTCGCTGATGCCTTCCTGGAGGACCTGGCCCTTCTGGTCTTCGCGGTAGTACAGCAGCTGATCGGCGTCCTGCGGACGGTACTTCTGGCCGAACGGCGCGTAGATGCCGATCTGGCGGAACATGCCTTCCATGCCGAAGGTGCGAGCCTCGTCGGCAACGATCGGCACGACGCGCGGACCGAGTTCCTTGTCACGCAGCATGAGGTTCATGCCACGGACGAGGGCCATGGTCGTGGAGATCTCGCGCTCGCCCGTGCCCTTGGTGATCTGCTCGAAGGCTTCGAGCGTCGGCGCGGTGAACGACTTGTCCGACTTGCGACGACGCTGCGGCAGCGAACCGCCGAGCGCGCGACGGCGCTCGAGCATGTACTGCACTTCCTCCGAGTCCTTGCCCGGATGGTAGTACGGCACTTCCTCGAGCTTGTCGTCGGGAATGGGGATGTTGAAGCGGTCGCGGAAGGCGCGGATCGCGTCCGTATCCATCTTCTTCTGGTTGTGCGCCGGGTTCTGCGATTCGCCCGCAGCACCCATGCCGTAACCCTTCACCGTCTTGGCGAGGACCACGGTCGGCATGCCCTTGGTATTCACGGCCGCATGGTAGGCCGCGTAGACCTTGTGCGGATCGTGACCGCCGCGGTTGAGGCGCCAGATGTCGTCGTCGGACATGTTGGCGACCAGCGCGGCCGTTTCCGGGTACTTGCCGAAGAAATGCTCACGCGTGTACGCGCCACCGAAAGCCTTGCAGGCCTGGTACTCGCCGTCGACGGTTTCCATCATCAGCTGACGCAGCTTGCCCGTGGTGTCGCGGGCGAGAAGCGGATCCCAGTAGCTGCCCCACGCCACCTTGATCGCGTTCCAGCCGGCGCCACGGAACACGCCTTCGAGTTCCTGGATGATCTTGCCGTTACCGCGAACCGGGCCGTCGAGGCGCTGCAGGTTGCAGTTGATGACGAAGATGAGGTTGTCGAGGCCTTCGCGGCCCGCCAGCGAGATCGCGCCGAGCGACTCCGGCTCGTCCGACTCGCCGTCGCCCATGAAGCACCAGATCTTGCGATCGGACTTCGGAATGAGGCCGCGGTGCTCGAGGTACTTCCAGAACTGCGCCTGGTAGATCGCCTGGATCGGGCCGAGACCCATGGACACGGTCGGTACCTGCCAGTAGTCCGGCATCAGGTACGGATGCGGATACGAGGAAAGACCCTTGCCCTTGCCTTCCACTTCCATACGGAAGAGGTCGAGCTGTTCTTCGCTGATGCGGCCTTCGAGGAACGAACGCGCGTACACGCCCGGGGCCGAATGGCCCTGGTGGAACACGAGGTCGCCCGGATGGTCTTCGCTGGGTGCGCGCCAGAAGTGGTTGAAGCCGACGTCGTACAGCGTGGCCGAGGAAGCGAAGCTGGAGATGTGGCCACCGAGGTCGCCCGGCTTGCGGTTGGCGCGCACGACGGTCGCCAGCGCGTTCCAGCGGATCAGCGAGCGGATGCGCCATTCGATGGCGGCGTTACCGGGGCTGCGCGCTTCCATGTGCGGCGGGATGGTGTTCACGTACTCGGTGGTCGGGTCGAACGGCAGGTAGCCGCCCGAGCGACGCGTGGAGTCGACCATGCGCTCCAGCAGGAAATGCGCGCGCTCGGTGCCGTCGTGATTGATGACGGCGTTGAGCGACTCGACCCATTCACGGGTTTCGGTGGGGTCGAGGTCCTGGTTCAGGATATCGTCGATCTGGTCCATGGATGCTCCGCTCGCGCGTGGCGCGCGCTTCATGAGGTCTGTAGAGCCCGCTGGGGTGGCGGGAAAACCTTTCCATGATACCGCGAAGTTTTCACATACGCGGCGGTATGGGGGTTTGTCTCGTGATAAATCGGTTTGGGACGGGGGGTTCGGCGAACTGGCCCGCTGCCGCGGGATCGCCGCTGAAGCGGCTCCTACCGAGCAAGGAGGGGCTTGCTGGGTGGGAGCCGATTCATCGGCGATGCGGCGCGAAGCGCCGCTCAATCAATCATTTACAACCGTACGCGGCTTACCGGCGCGAATCTGTGCCTCGACGCAGGCCACCGCGGTCATATTGACCACCCGGCGCACCGTCGCCTGCGGCGTCAGGATGTGGGCCGGCTTGGCCACGCCCATCAGGATCGGGCCGATGACCACCCCGTCGCACAGCACGCGGATCATGTTGTAGGCCGTGTTCGCAGCATCCAGGTTCGGGAAGACGAACACATTGGCCTTACCTTCCAGGCGCGAGTTCGGGAAGATCTTCTCGCGCAGCTCCGGGGTAAGGGCCACGTCGGCCTGCATTTCGCCCTCGACCTCGAGGCGCGGCGCTTTTTCGCGGATCAGGCGCAGGGCCTCGCGCATCTTCTTCGAACTGCGGGTTTCACGACCGCCGAAGTTCGAGTTGGACAGGAGCGCGATCTTGGGCTGGATGCCGAACAGCTTCAGGCGGAGCGAAGCCTGCAGCGTGGCCTCGGCGATCTGCTCGGCAGTGGGGTCGTCCTGCACATAGGTGTCGAGGAAGAAGAAGGTGCCCTTCTCCGTCGAGACCGCCGCCATGGCGGATGCCTCGGCGATGCCCTCGTCCAGGCCGATGATGTCGGTGATGTAGTCCAGCTTGCTGTGATACGTGCCGACCAGGCCACAGATCATCGCATCGGCTTCGCCACGTTCCACCATCAGCGCGGCGATCACGGTCGGACGCGAACGGACCACGGCCTTCGCGGAGGCAGGCGTGACGCCGCGGCGCTCCATGATCGAGTGGTAGAGGCGCCAGTAATCCTCGAAGCGCGGATCCGAGTGGATGTTGCACATCTCGAAGTCCACGCCCGGCTTCAGACGCAGGCCGGCGCGCGCGATACGGCGCTCGATCACGTCGGGGCGGCCGACCAGGATCGGCCGGGCCAGACCCTCGTCCACCACCGTCTGCACGGCGCGCAGCGTGGTCTCTTCTTCGCCTTCGGCGTAGACCACGCGCTTCGGATCGGCCTTGGCGCGATCGAACACCGGCTTCATCAGCAGGCCGGTGCGGAAGACGAAGCTGGTGAGCTGGTCGATGTAAGCCGGGAAGTCCTGGATGGGACGCTCGGCCACACCGGAATCCATGGCGGCCTGGGCGATCGCCGGCGGCAGCTGGATCAGCAGGCGTGGATCGAACGGCTGTGGAATGAGGTACTCGGGGCCGAAACTCGGCGGCTTGCCGCCATAAGCCCGTGCACTGACGTCCGACGCTTCACGGCGCGCCAGCTCGGCGATGGCTTTCACGCAGGCCACCTTCATCTGCTCATTGATGACCGACGCGCCCACGTCGAGCGCGCCGCGGAACAGGTAGGGGAAGCAAAGGGCATTGTTGACCTGGTTCGGGTAGTCCGAACGGCCCGTGGCCATGATGCAATCCGGGCGGACAGCCTTGGCGTCCTCCGGAAGGATCTCCGGGTTCGGATTGGCCAGCGCGAAGATGATCGGGCGCTCGGCCATGGTCGCGACCATCTCCGGCTTGAGGATGCCACCGGCGGAAAGGCCCAGGAAGATATCCGCGCCGACGACGATCTCGGCCAGCGTGCGCTTGTCGGTATCGCGCGCATAGCGCTGCTTGTCCGGGTCGAGGTCGGTACGGCCGGTGTGCAGGACACCGTCGCGATCGAAGGCCAGGATGTTGTCGCGCTTCAGGCCCAGCGTCACCAGCATGTCGACGCAGGAAATACCTGCGGCGCCCATGCCCGTGGTGGCGAGCTTCACGTCCTCGATCTTCTTGCCGGTGACCAGCAACGCATTGATGACCGCCGCGCCGACGATGATCGCCGTGCCATGCTGGTCGTCATGGAACACGGGAATCTTCATGCGCTCGCGCAGCTTGCGCTCGACGATGAAGCACTCCGGCGCCTTGATGTCTTCGAGGTTGATACCACCGAAGGTCGGCTCGAGGCTGGCAATGATATCCACCAGCTTGTCCGGGTCGTTCTCATTGATCTCGATGTCGAACACATCGATACCGGCGAATTTCTGGAACAGGACGCCCTTGCCTTCCATCACCGGCTTGCTCGCCAGTGCGCCGATGTTGCCCAGGCCGAGCACTGCCGTGCCGTTGGTGATCACCGCGACAAGGTTGGAGCGCGCGGTAAGCTCAGCGGCCTCCCGCGGGTCGGCGACGATCGCATCGCACGCCGCGGCGACGCCCGGCGAATACGCGAGGGAAAGATCGCGCTGGGTCAGCAATGACGTCGTCGGTGTGACCTTGATCTTGCCCGGACGGGGAAGGCGGTGGTACTCGAGCGCGGCTTGCCGCAGTTCCTCGGAGATGGCCATGGGGTCCTGTGGGAGCTTCAATGAAAAGGGACGAACAGCGGGCCTGCAGCCACGCCGTGAAGCGTCGATGTTAGCACCGCCATGGCGATTCGCCCGACCCGGGGTGTGTTGCATTGCGACATCCTGTGATATGAAAACGCTACATGTCAGCCATGCGGAATCCGGCAGATTGCCCACGCTGGCGCGCCTACCGTCGACGGTCCTTCTTGCACGTCGAGGATCGTCATGTCGCGTTTCGCTATCGTTACCGCCCTGGTCGGCGGCCTTTTCCCCCTCCTGTCACTGGCGAACGTCGTGGTCGACGAGCCGGCGCTGCGCCGGAGCCTGCTTCGACTGCCCCAGGACGCGAGTCGTAGCGTCGAGGTGACCCTCCCGACGAGCGCCACCTCGTCGTCGCGGTTTCGCGTGCGCGATTCGGGCACCCTCCCCGTTGCCCTCGCGAAGAAGTTTCCCGGCATGCGGAGCTTTCGCGGCAGCGATACGCAGGGGCGAACCGTTCGGCTGGACCTGTCGAAGGCAGGCATGCGCGCCAGCGTTCGCGACGGGCATGCCGAGTGGATCCTTCGACCCGGCGAGGTGGCAAGGATGGCGAACGTCGCGTCAGACGACGCGCCGGTTGCCCAGGCGGACGCGCTGGCCGCCACGCCGACAGAGGATTCAGGGCTTGCCGCAAGGATGACCGTGGCACGACGTGGAGGTGGCATCCGCTACGACTTCCGCCTTGCGGTCGCCGCAGACAGCCGCTATGTCGCGAAACTCGGTGGCACGGTCGAAGACGCGCTCGGCGAGATCGTCCATGCCGTGAATCGCGCCAATGAAGTCTTCGAAACCGATGTCGGCGTGCATTTCACCCTGGTCGACGACAACGACAGGATCATCCGTGCCGATCCGCGACATGATCCCTACCGACGCATGGACCCGGGCCCCGCCACGGTGACGCTGATCGACCGCGAGATCGGCAAGCGCAACTACGACATCGGCCATGCCGTAACGACGTTATTCGGTGGCGAGAGCCATATCGGCACCTCATGCAGTGACGATAGACGCGCCGATTTCCTTGCCACGCACAAGGCCGCGGCATGGAGCGGCCACGCGCATCCCGAGAGTGACCCGCATGCCATCGGGTTCATGATCCATGTGCTCGGCCGCCAGCTGGGTGCGTGGCCCACCGCCAACGGATGCAGCCGCCCGACCCTCCCCGATCGCGCGGTGGAACCCGGTAGCGGCAGCACGGCGATGGGCTATGCGCCCTCCGGCTGCGGCGGCGACGCGCAGGCGTTGCAGGCACGCTCAGACCTGTACTTCCATGCCGCGAACATCGAACAGATGCAGGCGTGGCTGGGGTCACGCGGTGGGCGCTGCGCCAGCAAGCGTATCAATCCGGTGTCCGCCCCATGGTTCGACCCCGAGCCGCTCGCCGAGGAGAAGGTCATCCCGGCCCGCACGCCCTTCGCTCTCGAAGGCATGGCGGAGCAGGAAGCGGGTGCGCGTCGCCTGACCTACACCTGGGAGCAGATGGATGTCGGCGACGAACAACGTGGTTCACTCACGGATAAAGGCAACGGCCCCCTGTTCCGTTCGTTCGCGCCCACACGTTCGGGCAACCGCAGCTTCCCGAGGATGGCCGCGGTGCTTGGCCGTGAAACCGCAGAGCCCGGCGAAACCCTGCCGACGACATCGCGCCGGCTCAATTTCAGACTCACCGTGAGAGACAACGGCGGCGAGCATGCGACGGTCGCCAGCACCGACACCCGGGTGCGCGTGGTCGATACCGGCCGGCCCTTCGCCGTGTTATCGCCGGAAGCGGCGGCGCGAGGCATCGGTGGACAGGCGTTGCGCGTACGCTGGGATGTCGCCGGCACCACGGGCGAACCGATCTCCTGTCACTTTCTCGAGATCGATCTTTCCGTCGATGGCGGCGACACGTGGCTCGCCACGCCCATCGCAACGGACGTGCGGAACAGCGGCGAGGCCGAGGTGATGCTGCCCACCCTGGAGACGCCGACCGACCATGCACGCATGCGCCTGCGCTGTGACTGGCGACCTTTCTTCGCCGTGTCGCCCGGCGATTTCACGATCGTGCCCGGCCCGTAACGGGTACGCGCTACAGGCCGAGGGAGATTTCCTCGGCCTCCACGCCCGCCATATGGATATGGTTGACGAAGAGTGAGAAGGCCAGCTTCCCGGCCAGGCCATGGACGTGCTGCATCCACGGTGGGAGATAGCGCGGCGCGACGATATCGCCGCTGGCGAAATGGGCTTCGAGGCTCATCACGTCATGCAGGGCGAGCTTGCCGGCGAACAGGTTGCGCAACAGGTCGAGGCGGCGCTGGCGCAAGGCCCAGCGGAAGAACGTGTGCACCGCCAGCAGGCCGGATAGGTAGACGTTGTCCTTGGCGAAGGCCGAGCCGCCGGTCAGCGGTACGCCGCGGAAGACCCGTTGCGCGGAATGGAAGCTGTCGCCCACGTTCTGCCCGCATTCGCGGAAATAACGGAACACGTCCACGAAGTCCGCGCCGTTCAGCGCCATGTCGATCGCAAGGATGCGCAGGCTGATGCGCTTGAGCCGCGAAATGTCGATCGCACCCGACATCAGCTCGGCGAACACAGCCAGGCCTTCCTGCGTGGCGGTGACACGCGGCGATGTACGCGCCAGCGAGGCGAGCACGGGCTGTTCGCGGCCGTTGAGCGCCGTGAGCGAATGGACGAAGGCCTCGTGCGCGAGCAGTTGGTGCCGATCGTATTCCGTGAAGTGGATGCCCCCACGCAGGCGGATGCGCGTCGCGCCAGCCGCGGCCTTGGCGGTGAGCTCGGGATCGACTTCGACCGAGATCGTTCCCGGCGAGAAGAAGGCATCGAGCATCTCGGACATGTCGCGGCGCAGTTCTTCGGCCGGAATCGTGCCCGTGGCGTCCTCGGTTTCCAGATCCGCACCCAACTCGTCCGCCAGGTCGACGAAATAGCGGGCGGCATCGAGGTTGCTGCGGTTGCTTCCGGGGATGGCGTCGCCCGGCTTGCCGTAAAGCGCCACCGAGGCGACGGTGACGCCATCGGTGCCGGCGGCATCGAGCATCTCGGTGGCCACGCGCCAGGATTCGGCCGTTCGGCGCAGGTACTCGGCAATCGGATGGTCTTCGCAGACCTCCCGCTCGATCGCTTCCAACTCGGCCCGGGTGCCCCCCAGATCGGGTGGCCGGTAACGGATATCCGGCAGCGAAAGGCGCCCGGCCCCGAATTCCTCGATCAGGCGCTCTTCGACCGATGCCGGCCAGGACACCGTCGGCAGGATGCGGATGGCACGGACAGCGGCCAGCAGCCGCTGGTCAAGCGCCGCATAGCGCCGCATTTCCGGGGTGAGATGGGGCGGGAGGACGTGGGCGTGCATGGGGCGGAAGTATAGGCCGGGGCGCCGTTTCAGCGCGAAGAGATGTATTTCTCGCGGCGGATGTGCTGCACCGACAGCCCATGCTCCTTCAGCGAGGCGAAGGCGGCGTCGACCATGTTCGGGTTGCCGCACAGGTAGGCGATGTCCTGCTCGCCGTTGGGCTGCAGCTCCGCCAGCATGTCCTGGACATAGCCGAGGCGGTCGTGGGGACGCGGGTTCGGCCGGGCGCCCCGACTCAGGCAGGGGTGGAAATCGAACCCCTCGTGAGTACGGGCAAACGCCTCGAACTCCTCGCCGTAGAGCAGCTCTCCCTCGTTGCGGGCGCCGTAAAGGAGCACGAAACGGCAGCCACGGCTGGCGATGAGGCTGGCGATCTGCGGCAACATGGCGCGGTAAGGGGTGACGCCGGTACCCGTGGCAATCAGGATGTAGCGCTGGTTCTGGTCGGCGTCCATCAGGCAGAAACGGCCATACGGGCCGCTCGCGTCGATCGTCTCACCCGCTTTCAGACCGCCTAGCAGCTTGGTTGCCGCCCCGCCATCCACGTAGCTCACCGCGATCTCGACCCGATCGACCGGCCCGGTTCCGTCCCCGATGGTCCCTACCGAATAGCTGCGCTTGGTCGGCTTGCCATCGTCGTAATGGAAGTGGACCTGGAGGAACTGCCCCGGCACGAAGGCCAGCGGCTGGCCGTCGGCACGCTCGAACGACAGGTGCCGCACCGAAGGGGCGAGCATGAAGCTGTCGGCGAGTCGGAGCTGGAATTGTTCGGCCATGGAAAGTCTCTGTTGACGTGCGGGAACAAGGTGGACAGACAAAGCCCGGTATAATAGGCGGCTTGTCATCCCGGCGCAGCCCATGACCACTCCTGCTTTAAACGTCAATAATTTACGGAAGACCTACGGCAACGGCGTGGAGGCCCTCAAAGGCATCTCCCTGACCGTCGAACCGGGCGACTTCTACGCCCTGCTCGGCCCCAACGGTGCCGGCAAGTCGACCCTCATCGGCATCCTCTCCTCCCTGGTCAACTCGACCTCGGGCGACGCGGAGATCTTCGGGGTGTCGATCCACAAGCACCGCAGCGAGGCGATGCGCCTGATCGGCCTGGTGCCCCAGGAACTCAACTTCAACCAGTTCGAGAAGCCCTTCGACATCTGCGTGAACCAGGCCGGCTTCTACGGCATCGGTCGCGCCGAGGCTTCCCTGCGCGCGGAGAAGTACCTGAAGGAGCTGCGCCTGTGGGACAAGGCACACGGCCAGGCACGGACCTTGTCGGGCGGCATGAAACGCCGCCTGATGATCGCCCGCGCCATGATGAACGAGCCGAAGCTGCTGATCCTCGACGAGCCCACCGCGGGCGTCGACATCGAGATTCGCCGCTCCATGTGGCAGTTCGTCAGCGGCATCAACGCTGCCGGCACCACGGTGATCCTCACCACGCATTATCTCGAGGAAGCCGAGCAGCTCTGCCGCAACATCGCGATCATCGACCAGGGTCGCATCGTGCAGAACACGTCGATGAAGAGCCTGTTGGCCACGCTGGACGTGGAAACCTTCGTGCTGGACGTTCCCAGCGCACCGGGCGTCCTTCCCGTCCTGCCCGGCGTGGTTCTCCGCACGCTGGACGATCACACCATCGAAGCCGAGATGTCCCGCTCCCACGACCTGAACTCCCTGTTCGCCGCGCTTTCCTCGCACGGTGTCACCGTCACTTCGATGCGTAACAAGTCCAACCGGCTGGAAGAGCTTTTCGTCCGACTGGTCGAGCACGGCAGGGAGAACGCGGCATGAGCGCTGCCACCAACCTCGTTGCGCTGAACACCATCGTTCGCCGCGAGATCGCGCGCATCCTGCGCATCTGGACGCAGACGCTGATCCCGCCCGCGATCACGATGACGCTGTACTTCGTCATCTTCGGCAAGCTCATCGGCAGCCGTATCGGCCTGATGCATGGCTTCACGTACATGCAGTACATCGTGCCGGGCCTGGTCATGATGAGCATCATCACGAACAGCTACGGCAACATCTCCTCCTCGTTCTTCGGCGCGAAGTTCGGCCGCTTCGTCGAGGAAATGCTGGTTTCGCCGATGTCGAACTGGGTGATCCTGCTGGGTTACGTCACTGGCGCAGTGACGCGCGGCGTGATCGTCGGTGCCCTGGTGCTGGTGATTGCGCTATTCTTCACCGACCTGCATGTGGCCCACCCGATCATCACCTTCCTCTCCGTGGTGCTTGGTGCAACCGTGTTCTCGCTGGCCGGCTTCGTCAATGCCGTATTCGCCAAGAAGTTCGACGATATCGCACTGGTGCCGACCTTCGTGCTCACACCACTGACGTATCTCGGTGGCGTGTTCTATTCGGTCGACCTGCTTGGCGAGCCCTGGCACACCATTTCGCTGGCCAACCCGATCCTCTACATGGTCAACGCCTTCCGCTTCGGCGTGCTCGGCGTGAGCGACGTGCCCATCGTCACTGCCTTCATCGTGATGCTGGTCTTCGTGGTCGGCCTCAGTGGTATCGCCTTGCGCCTGCTCTCGCGCGGCGTGGGCCTGCGCTCGTAACGACATGCGGGTCAACAAATACATCAGCGAGGCCGGCCTGTGCTCGCGCCGCGAAGCGGACGAACTGCTCGTCGCCGGTCGCGTGACGATCAACGAGGACGTGGTCGGCATGGGCGCCAAGGCCCTCGAGGGCGATGTGGTGCGCGTGGATGGCGAGATCGTCGTCGCGCGAACGATGGCCCCCGAGTCAGCAAAGAACCGCGGCGTCTATATCGCCTTGTACAAGCCGGTGGGCATCACCTGCACCACGGACCAGACCGTCGATGGCAACATCGTCGACTTTGTCGACCATCCGCAGCGCATCTTTCCCATCGGCCGGCTCGACAAGGATTCCGAAGGCCTGATCCTGCTGACCAGCAATGGCGACATCGTCAACGAGATCCTGCGTTCGGAAAACCGCCACGAAAAGGAATACCTCGTGGCGGTGAACAAGGCCGTGACCGACGAGTTCATCCGCGGCATGGCCAAGGGTGTGCGCGTACACAACCAGATGACCGATCCCTGCCGCGTGCGCAAGATCGCGAAATTCGGCTTCTCCATCGTGCTCACGCAAGGCCTCAACCGACAGATCCGCCTGATGGCTGCGGCGTTCGGCTATCGCGTGACCCAACTGCGACGCGTGCGCATCATCAACGTGAAGCTGGGGCATCTCAAGCCGGGGCAGTGGCGAAACCTGACCGAAGCTGAGCTCCAGGGCTTGCTGCCGGAACGCACGCGCTGGTAGAGCCGGCACGGCTCTGGCACGAACGCCTACAGCCTCTGCGTTTCCACTGACATAGCAAAACGAGATAGGACCACAACCGTCTGGGGCAACCCCGGCGGCGACCCGTCGTGCCTTGTCAGAAACTACGTGGGCCGACATGAAGACGGCACCGTGATTCAAACAAGGATGTTCCTCAGACATGAAGCCCCTCCTCCGGCTGGCGTGCCTCGCCGCCCTTCTTCCCGGCCCCGCATTGGCTGCAGGGCAAACAACCGTCGACGTCTATCGCGAACTCATTCGTTACCGCGCCGCTACGGTGGGTGCGGAGAAGGCATTCGGATACGACACGCACGCGTACGTTTCGAAGTTCCTCGACAACCCGGATTCGCTGTACAGCGATCTGCGGATCGATCCGCCCATCACCAATGAAATCTGGTGGTACGACTTCGTCGACAGCCTTCCGATCGACGCGACCGAGAAAAGTGACGCTGCTCTCGACATGTTGCAATGGCAGGGTGGCTTCACCAAGGCCAGAATCGGAATCGATGTGGTCGTCGACAAAGCGTCTGTCCGCGCCTATCGGGGCGAATATGCCGCGGCCAGTGCGATCAAGGCTGGCGTCGACGCCGACATCTTCCTGAAGGCCTGGGATATGAACGGGCGGATGACCACCATCGGCGCCGGCCACGCCGTCGCGCTGCAGTTGCTTCGCCATCAGGTCCGGAGCAACGCGCCGGAGACGTATGACGCCCTCGGGATCAAACCCGGCGTGCTGAGCCGCTATCTCCAGCAGAACAATCCGGAGAAGATCGACGCGTTTGACCAGGCCTACCTCGCCGACCTCCTTCGCTATGCCCTGTCCAGGCAGGACTTCACGATCGACACGGACGGACACAGGCAACTCCCGGCCGCATATCGTGTCGCACGCGTCGCCGCGGCCTTCGCGGATGCCGGAGGCTATCTCAATCCGCACGGCTACTGCCGGGGCAACGATCCCCATCCGGATGAACCGACCCGAGCGGACGCCATCGACGACAACCGTCCTCTTTGCTTCGTCGCCGCGACCGATCGTGCCGTGCAGTCGTGGTTCCGCCGCCAGATGCGCCACGAAGCATCCCTTATACGTAAAGCACATGAGAATCGCGACGAGACCGCCACGCGTCTGATGGCCTGGTTCAGCGGCGCACTGCTCCTGATCGATCTCGCAGGCTTTGTCGAAATGGGTGAAGCAGGCCTTCTCGGCGAGATGAGCGCTGAGGGCGCCATCCCCGAGGAAGAGGCGGCATACGCCGAAGAACGCGCCAATCAACTGACTTGCAGGCTCCGCTCATGATCAATCGTAACGTTCTCTTCTCTGTCCGCCTGGGCGCTTTGATGCTCGGCCTTTCGGCTTCGCTGGCATACGCGGGAAAGATCGAAACCGTTGGACAGTTCGCTTCCGGTGAGGGCGTCGTTGCCATGCTGGACGGCGAGTCGATCTTCTTCGCCGATGCCTATCGCGCGAAGCTCATCGACGCGCAGCTGGACACGGTTGGAAATAGCGGAACATGGGGTCGCGTGCGACACGGCATACATTCCCCGACCCTCGCACGGATGGAGTACGTGTACACCAAGGACGGACGCACGCTCCGGCGTGTCTATCATGCGCGCAGTGGCCCCGCGATGGAGGTCGTCCTGAGCCGGTATGACTTCTCCCCGTCGACAGATGCATCCGCGGGCGAATCGAGCGCTAACGAGTCCGAAGGATCCCGGCCTTACGAGATCTCCGATGAGGACATTGCGAAGGATTTCGCTGAGCGCGTGTATTACCCGGCAGACACCCCGTTCAACGTGCGCGTTCCTAATCTTCCGCTACGCAGCGACTCCGTCATCCAGTCGCGTCTCGTCGGCGGCAAGGACACTCATAAGGCAGACGCGGAGCTGAAAATTTTCCGGCAGATCGAAGCCGACATCAACGATGGCATCGTCACGCGTGGTGGAACACTCACCGGATATGTGAGCAAGGCGATGTGCGAATCGTGCGGTCCTGCCTCGGAAGACCTTGCCGAACACTTCGACATCAATGGCACGATTCAACAGTTAGTGGAGCGTGACAAGAACACGGTCGCGCTCGATCCCGCACTGGAGGCGAGCCACACGTCGTCCGAGGCGCTGAAGAACTCGCGCAAGGCGTACGCCAGCAAGCACTTCAGGCGCAATGCCGTCACGGACCCCGGGAAGCGATCGTGGATCGGCCTGGATAGCGTCAAGGCCCTGGAAGCCGAAGAGGCCGGATCGAAGGCCATCGAACCGTGTGGTGATTGACGTGCGCCATGGCATCCGCGCTCTCAGCGTCAGCCTCGTCGTGATCGGCAGCTCGTTCGCCCAGGCGACGACGATCGTCGATGTCGACGTGTGGTCGCACCTGCAGCGCGAGCGCGTCGCACGCGTTGGCGGTGAGCAGGCCTTCGCCGGATCGGAGAGCGAGCTGATGCTCCAGTTGCTCACCGACCCCGCATCGCCTTATTCGGAGACCGTGCGTGAACCCGACTTCACGAACGACGCCGAGTGGCCGGAGGTCCTCGCGGGTCTGCCGGGCAATCTCTCCACGGCCTCGGCGGTGGCCGTTCTCGACTGGGATCTCGGCCTGACGCGCGCCAGGCCCGGACACGACGTCGAGCCGCATCCAGGCTACAAGGACACCTTCGTGGCCGCGAGCGCGACGAAGGCTGACGTCGACGCCGACATCTTCTGGCACATGATCGACCTGACCGGCTTCCGCCATTCCGCTCGGGCCGCGACCTATGCCGTCGCCATGCAGATGCTGCGCGACCAGGTTCAGGCGACGATACCGGAACGTCGTGCCCTGCTCGGTATCGACGAAGCGGTCTTTAGCCGTGTCATGAAGGCTGCCTATCTCGATCAGGTTTCCACCTATGACATGCAGTACCTGTCCACGCTGGTTCAACACCGACTGATCCACTGGCAACCGGGAGAGCGCTCCCGATCGGGCCTGAGGGCACTCCCCACGGTCTACCGCGTGGCTCGCGCGGCCGCCGCGTATCGCGATGCGCAAGGGTATCTCGGTAGCTATCCCTGCCGACCCGATGCAACGCCCGTGGCCGGGCGCGCGGGAACCGGTGTCGAGGGGGACGATCGCCCGCTCTGTTTCGTCGCGGCAACCGATCGTGCCGTCCACCGTTGGTATATCGACGAAGCACAACGACAGGCGATCTGGGTACCGGAACGCGAGCACGATGGCATGCTGAGACTGGCGGGATTCGCCGCGGCAGTGCTCACCCTGCTCGACCTCGCGCCGCTCGTCGAGGTGGTCGAGGCCGTCGCCGCCGACGATCTCGTCACCGCCGAATGGCTCACGCCGGTCGAGGCCGACATGGCTGCCGAACGCGCTGACCATCTTTTCTGCCCCTTTCCGGAGTGACCGCCATGCGCCCCGCTCTCATTGCGACGCTTTCAGCCGCGATTTTCGCGTCCACCATTTCCTCAGCGTGCATGGGCGGTGTTGTGGAGACCGATCGAATCACCCTCGACGAGGGCAACGTCACGGCGCTCCTGGAGTCGACCAGCCAACACTACGTCGACGCCATGCGCTCGTTGATCAGCGAGCGCTACCAGGACGAGTATCGCGCCATTCGCTGGGAAGCCCTGGAGAATGTCATGCGCGATGCGCCCATCGCCCGCCTTGAATATCACTTCGCCGTCAACGGTGTCGCCAACGTCCGGGTGTACCACGCGATGGGCGGGCGCCCGCTGGGCTCGCTGGCAAAGTCGATCTTTGAAGGACCGACGCGTCCGGGCACGCCAGACACACCGGCCAGCCCCATGGATATCGAATCCGAGGACGAGGGTTCCGTGCGTGCCTTGCCGGCGGTGGACGAGGTCGCCGCGGACCTGGAGGACAACCGCTTCTACACCGAGTTCGATGAGATCAACGTGCGAGCCCCCATGATGGCCGACGATAGCTCGGCGCTGGAGGCGTTCCTCGTCGAAGGCGAGAACCGGGCCTTCGATCCCGAGTTCAAGGCCTTGCGTGCCATCGAGCGGGATCTTCGTACGGGAGTCATCCCAAGCGGCGGGAGGATTCAGGGCAGCGTCAGCGGCATGGCGTGCACGTCGTGCAAGTACGCGATGAAACGCTTTTCGGACACGTATGCTGTCGATGTCCGCCTCGCCCAGGTCTTCCCCTCCATGTCCCGTCATGCCCAGGCTGAGCTGATCGCCTCGGGCCGCGCCCGCTTGAGAGGGACCATGCTGGTCGATACGGTCACCGACCGCCCCCTGCTGGCAGCGGATCTCTTGCGGGGTGCTCGCGAAGGCCAGATCAGGCGGTCACTGAGCCCCCGCGCCATGGGCCGGTCCTTCAAGGGAATGCCCTGGGCCCGACGCTCGTTCCGGCTGAACCCGATTCGGTTACAGCGCGTCTCCGAGGGCTCATCCGAAGGATCTCCCCCACCGCGGCCCCGCGTTCCAAAAGACCCTGCCACCGGCTGCTGACCGCGTGAAGCGGCGGCGTCCGACCCGGCATGCGATCATGGGCACATGAATGCCTTCGCCCAGACCACCCTTTCGCCCGCCCTCCTTGCCGCCGTGGACTCCCTCGGCTACACCGAGATGACACCGATTCAGCGGGAAAGCCTGCCGCCTATCCTTGACGGCCGCGATGTGATCGCCCAGGCCCGGACGGGCAGCGGCAAGACCGCGGCGTTTGGCCTGGGGCTTCTTCAGCAACTGGATCTCACGAAGATCCAGCTGCAGGCGCTGGTGCTCTGCCCGACGCGCGAACTCGCCGACCAGGTGAGCAAGGCGATTCGCCGCCTTGCCATCAACCTGCCCAACGTGAAGCTGCTGACACTGTGCGGCGGCATGCCACTGGGCCCCCAGCTCGCCTCGCTCGAACACGACCCCCACATCGTCGTCGGTACCCCGGGACGAGTGCAGGAACATCTCAAGCGTGAAAGCCTGCACGGCGGCGGCATCAAGGTGCTGGTGCTCGACGAAGCCGATCGCATGCTCGACATGGGCTTCGAGGAAGCGATCGACGACATCGTCAAGCGCATATCGAAGCATCACCAGACCCTGCTGTTCTCGGCTACCTATCCCGATGCGATCCGTGCCGTTAGCGGTCGCGTGCAGCGTGATCCGGTCACGGTCACCGTCGAAGAAAAGCACGACGAGAACACCATCGAGCAGCGCATGATCGAGGTGGAACCGGCGAACAAGCCCGACGTGCTGTCGCGCATACTGACCCACGAGAAGCCGGAAGCCACCCTGGTGTTCTGCAACATGCGCAAGGACACCGAAACGCTTGCCGCGGAGCTCGATCGCCGTGGCTTCTCGCCGCTGGCCCTGCACGGCGACCTTGAACAGCGCGATCGTGACGAAGTGCTCGTCCGCTTCGCCAATCGCAGCTGCAATATCCTCGTCGCCACCGATGTGGCCGCGCGTGGCCTGGACATCATCGACCTGCCACTGGTGATCAGCTACGACGTCGCCCACGATGCCGATACGCACACCCATCGCGTGGGGCGCACCGGCCGCGCCGGCGCCAGGGGTCTCGCCATCACCCTGGTCGGTTCGCGCGAACAGCCGAAGATTCGCGCCATCGAGGAACGTCTTGGCGGCCCCATGCTGCGCTATCCGGCAAAGCCGGTCGGGGATGGCCGCAAGGTGCTGAACCTCGCGGCCATGAAAACCCTCGTGATCGACGCCGGTCGTCAGGACAAGCTCCGTCCCGGCGACATCCTCGGCGCACTCACCGGCGATGCCGGTCTCGAGGCCAAGGACATCGGCAAGATCGATGTCTTCGCCACGCGCGCCTATGTAGCCATCCGCAGGGATCTCGCGAACCGGGCCCTCGAGCGCCTGCGCGCCGGCAAGATCAAGGGCCGCAACTTCCGGGTAAGACCGCTCGGCTGATTCCCGAGCTACCTCAGTACGAACGCGGCACGGCGCAAAGACCCGAGGTTACGTCCCACTCGTCAGGGCATGTGGGAGAAATAACTCACCAGCAGCGTCGCCGCGACTTCCCGAATCTGCCGCAACGACAGGAACAAGGGTGTCCTTCTGCCATCGGCATTTTCACCGTCGACGTAGTTGACCCGTACCGTCGCACCGGTCTCGCTGGCGAAACGGCGAAGCGCCGGGCTGCACGATATGCAGGGCTTCTGGCTGACGAAGCCGACCAGCTCCCCATTCGCCATCTCGGGATTCAGGTAGATATCGTTCTTCAGCGTCTGCAGAATCTTGATCTCTGCATCGCTGGCCCGATTGGCCAGCGGATCGTGGCTCGGCCTGACCGATGAACCCGGCACCTCCACATTCGTCCTTGCGAAGCGAAAGACACTCACGTCGGGCAGGTAATCCGCCTCCCGCGTTCCCGGCACGACCAGATCCGAATCGCCGTGTGGTATGAGCCGCTCGAATTCGTGATTCGAACGCGACACGTAGACGCGCGTGTAGCGAACATCCCCGACGTGCCAGCTGTATTCGAAGAAGGCGAAGGTCGCCCTCATCAGCTGGTTCCGAAACCGCTCCATTGACGGCTCACCCACACCCCGGCTGCGGTCGCGCACGGCGTCGCTGATGTAGCCCTGCATGCCGTGCGCATAGACATTGATCAGGAAGCCAAGGCGATCGGTCATCGTGCCTTCGACATCCTCCGTATACCCGGCTTCGACGACCGTACCTGGTGAAGGGTCGGGAAGCTCCGTCGGCGCAGGCGTGGGCTTGGGCGCGGGCTTCCTACGGACGGCCGACGCGTCTGCGCCGCCGAAGCAAAGCACCACGGCAAGCGCCAGCCGTGCGGCAGACGTCATGGATGATGGGCGCATGACTAGTTCCCCTTCGCTTGCATAAGGTTGACGGCGCGACGGATCACCGGCAGCGACGCTGCGTAGGAGAGGTCGCCGTCGGCGACCAGTCGATTGACGATCTTCATCTCCACCACTTCCTTGCGCACCGCCGCGTGCAGCGACGCGCCGCCCAGCGATCGTTCGGCGAACTGGGTGTACCGGAAGGGGCCCGCGATCTTCTCCCGATGAGGATCGCCGATCTCAGATGGGCGCCTGGGTGCCATCTCGCGATGAAGTTCGTCGACGAACCATGCATAGACCGCGCGGTCTGTCGCATCGTTGAAGCACAACGGTCGCGGATCGCCACCGCCCTTGCCGGCCGTCGCCGGGTCGTGATCCCTCGCATTGAGGCAGGGGTCCACATCGAACGGCTGCTGGTCGCGATACGCCGCCGCCATGCGCCCGATGCGCAAGGCCACCGGCAAACGGGGAAGCGTGTTGTTGTGTGGCGCACCGATATCCCACTCGCGCATCGCACCGTCGAGCAGGATGGCGAGGTATTGTCGATCGAACTCGGTCGGTCGCCACTCGCGCGGGGTCGAGACCAGCCCTTGCAGGACCTCCGGGCGCAGTCCGAGCCGCCGCTGCTCAGCGACCGGCGTCGCGTCGAGCTTCTCCCGAAGCAGCTGTGCAGCAACCGCATACAACGCGCCGATAGCCGGATAGTCATGGCCGACCATGTCCCGCACACCGATCACGATGTTGGCATGAACGCCTGCCTTCGTATGACTGGGCACGCCGCGATACGTGTTGATAGGGGGACCGTAGTAGTCGTCAACGTCCGTCCAGGGCCGGCTCTTGGTGAAGCCCAGTTCGCGCTGTTTGCGCAGGCTCAGTTCACGCTGCCCGGGCACGCGGCCTTCGATGGCGAGCAGTTGTGCGGCGAGACGGACGGCGTCGTTCATGCTCGAGAGGTCGCGCTCCGCGGGTTCCGAATACGGCGACGACGGATCGACCAGTACCCAACGCGCGTAGCTCTCGTCGCTGCCGGAGAGAACGTAGGAAGCATCACCTTTCGTCCGTGCATACGCGCGGATCAGGGTCACCAGCGCGCTATGGGTCGACGGCCTGACCGCCAGCGGGAACGAGACGACGGGACGTCCCGCGACACACATGTCGGGGACCTTGCCCCGTGCCGGCGGTGCATGCGAGGGACGAAACCGTTCGCGGCCGATGAGCGAACTGCGCACGGTGGCCAGATAGGCCATTTGCTTGCCATGGAACAGTGCGCTCGCCTGCGAGCCACCCCACACGTTCTCGTTCGCCACCAGGCTCAGCTCATACGCATTGGCGAAGTTGTTCAATGCCTGATCGCAGGCCAGGCACAGCGGCCCGCTGACGAAGACAGTGGCAAGACCACCCTTCTCGACCGTCCCGTCTCTGAGGTCCGTCTCCAGCGTGCGCACGGCCTTCATTTCGGCGTCCTGCAGATCCCAAGGTGCTTCCGGTCGGATCATCGGCATCTGCCAGGGCACGCGCGAGTTGGCGCCGTCCTGTGAGGTCGCCATGACTTCGCCGGGCCACGGGTCCAGCCAGTCCGGGAGATCCGGGGTCAGCAGGGTCTCCGCTCGGCTGTCGACCGAGCCCCTGCTGCCGGACATGGCGTAATACGTTCGCGAGCGCGACACGCCATCGGCGCTCTGGTAGGTGTAAAGCAGGGTGACAAAGGTGGAGCCGATCATACGCTGCTCGAACGCTCGCCACGTCTGCCCGGTCGCAGGCGCGACGCCTTGGTTGGCCCGATCGATGTATCGCGCCGACAAACCATCGGCATAAAAGCGAAAGCCATTCATCAACGCGTTCACGACATTGCCGTTGGGATCGTCGTCTACCGAGCGCCTGCCGATAACGACCGCCGCAGCGGACAGGCTCGCGACCAGGCACGACACGGCAAATCCGGTATGGACCAGGCAACGCAGATTCGAGCGCTTCATAGCGCACTCCCTCGACACATTCGGTCGACGGCAAGTTCTTCCAGCGCGGCCTGGGCCTCCGCGGAGATCCGTCCTTGCCACACCAGTTCCCGGCCCACCGTCGCCGCGACGATGTCGGTATCCAGCGAGGCATCCTGGGTGTCGCCAACGAAGGCACCCAACCATGCGGGCCGCAGCCGGTCAATGGCTTCGATCAGAGGGCCGACCGCAGACACCATGACCTCGGGATCCTCGAGCTTTGCGGCGAGATCGTCGCGCAACGCGGCGCCGTACCAGGCGAGGACGCGGCGATCGATCATGTCCGTGAAGCAAAAAGCAGATTCCGTGTCAGCCAGGCTCGTCGACGCCACGCCGGGGACGAAGGCGCCATCGTCGGAACAGGGATAGGGCGCTGTGTAGTTTTCCGAGCGATACGCCGCCGCGGCACGCGCTACGCGGACGGCCGTGGGAACCGCGCGACTGCCATAGACGGAGAGGGGACGATCGCGTGATGAGGAAAGCTCGTTCTCGAGCAGTCGCATCAGATAGGAGGTCTCCACCGCGCTCAGCGCATGCGCCCGACGCGCAGCCACCATGTGTTCAAGCGGAGCGGACCACAGGCCGGCATAGATCTCGCCCGATGCCTGTGCCGCTTCGATCTTTTCGCGCAAGAGCTGCCCCGCCAGGGCCAGATTAGCCGCGATCAACCCATTGCCGGGACCGGCGAGCAGCCGCGCCTGGACGAACAGGTCACGGTCCACGCCAGCCTTGATGATGTTCGCGGCTACCCAGGGTTTCCCCAGTTCCTCCACATGCCGCAGCGGAGGCATTTCGATACCGGGGCGTGCACGGGTCAGACCGAGATCCCAGCGGAAAATCGCCTGGGTTTGCGGGAGCGGCATGGCGAAGCCGCGCTGTCCGAGGGACGTCCACGCCGCGCGCCATGTCGCGTCCATGGTCCTTTCGCTGAGAGGCGCCAGCTCGGTATACATGTTCGTCGGATCGACCAGCGAGAGTCGCTCCACATCGGAGTCGTCGTGGAGCGGCGAAGCGGACGGCGTCAGGCGCCACAAGCGCTCGCTCATCAACTCGGCAATGAAATCACCGGCAGGTGGCTGGAGGAAATGCGCGAGCGGCACGGACGTCTGCGCTGCCGCTCCCGCGCACCAGGCGCAGGCGATCCAGACCAGGTGACGCATGCGTCGACCTTGGCGTGCTTGGGGAACGTTCGTCGACGGCATACCAGGAACTCCTTGTCCGGTAGATGCGAGTAGACGACGTAGTTCAGCAGGGAGGTGGCTCAGGCAGTAGCGGCGCGCGCCGCTGCAGCGGCACGGCAATGTCCCGCGCGCGTGTCAGGTCCCGCGTGGTTTCGCGCGGTGCGTCGCCACGGCTGTCCACGGGTCGTCGGGCCAGGGATGCCGCGGATAGCGTCCCTTGAACTCCTTCTTCACTTCCGGATAGGTGCGGTTCCAGAAGCCGGCGAGGTCCTGTGTGACCTGGATCGGACGGCCCGCGGGCGACAACAGGTGCAGCATCACGGGCACGCGGCCGTCGCCTACACGCGGCGTATCGGCGAGGCCAAACAATTCCTGCAGTTTTACGGCGAGCACCGGCGGCGCACCGGCGTCGTCTTCGCGTGTGCCGTACTCCAGCCGACGGGTCATCCCGCTGGGCACTTTCAGTTCTTCCGGTGCATGCGCGTCGAGCGCGCGACGCTGCTCATAGTCCAGCATGGCCGACAGCGCCTCGGACAGTTCCGCCGCCTGCAGGGCTTCGAGCCGTCGCTTGCCGGAGAGATACGGCGAGAGCCAGGATTCCAGCGAACGCATCAGCGTGGCATCGGCGACGTCTGGCAGGTTCAACTCGGGACGCCATGCGTGCAGGGCCCCGATACGCGCACGGAGGCGCCGCGCGTTGTCGCTCCACGGCAGGCTGGCGATACCTCGCGCGCGAATCGCGGCGAGGAGTGCCGGCATGGCGTCATCGCCACGCACCGGAATGGCCTTGCGCGAGATCACCAGTGCATCGAAACGTCGTTCCTCGAAGGCTTCGGCGATCTGCCGCTCGTCGTCCCACCGCAACACGCGTTCGGTGATGAAACGATCCGCGTGGTCGCGCTCGAGCACGTCGGGATCGAAGGGCGCAGCGGCGAAGACCAGGCTGTCGCGAGCGTCCAGACGCAGGTCGAGGATGACCAGCCACGGCTCGCCGAGCAGCGCGCTCGCCTCGTGCAGGCGCGCACCGCGGCCGTTGGCGAGTTGGTAGCGCATCGGCTGACTATCGTCACGGCGGGCGACGCGATCGGGAAAGGCATGAACGAGAAGGTCACCGACCGCGTGCGCGTCGGGCACGCCGCTGGCGGCGGAACGAACGTCGAGTCGTCGACGCCAACCGGAAGAGGCCTTCTCGATCGCCGCGAGTGCGCCGATGTCGGCCGAGCCTGCGCGTGCACCGCGCGCTCCCGCGTCGCGCCAGAGATGCAGTGCGGCGACGCGCTGGCGGAAGTCGTCAGTGCGCCCGAGCTCCCCCCGCAGCGGCGAGCGGGCTTCGGTCAAGGCAAGCAGATCGGCGACCAGTGCGCGACGCTCCGGCGGCGTCCGCCATGCCGCGGCGGCCAGGCGCGGGGCCGCACCCAAGCCCAACATGTCGCGGCCTAACGCGGTGATCGCCGAGGTCTCGTCGAGTGCGCCGAGCCTCCGCAGCAAGTCACGCGCCTGGCTCATCGCGCCGGCCGGCGGCGCGTCCAGCCACGGCAGGTCATCACTACCCCATCCGGCCAGTTCGAGCGCGAGACCGGAAAGCTCGGCCTGTTCGATTTCCGCCGTGCGCGATGGTTCGAGACGGCGGCTTTGCGGCCATAGTCGGTAGGCCGTGCCTTCGGCGACACGACCGGCGCGACCCGCGCGCTGGTCCGCCGAAGCCTGGGAGATGTGCACGGTTTCCAGTCGCGTGAAGCCGGACTGGGGATCGAATCGCGGCTCCCTCGCGAGACCGGCGTCGACGACGGCACGGATACCCGGCAACGTGACGCTCGATTCGGCGACATTGGTCGCGAGCACGACACGGCGCACGCCAGGGTCCGCCGGCGCCAGCGCGAGTTGCTGCTCGGCCAGCGACAGCTCACCGTGTAATGCCACTACTTCGAGTGCGTCGTCGTGCTTCTCCAACATGCTGCGGGCGCGCTCGATCTCACGCCGACCCGGCAGGAAGGCAAGCACATCGCCGGGATTTTCACGCAGCGCCTGGAGCACGGTCCGCGCGAGGTGCTGCTCGGTGGTCTCCTGCGGTCGCGCAGGGGAATGCACGATGGAGACGGGGAAGCTCCGGCCGGGACTACTCAGCCGGGGCGCGTCGAGCCAGCGGGCGATGCGCTCACCATCCAGCGTTGCCGACATCACCAGCAGCCGGAGGTCAGGGCGGAGACTCGCCTGCACATCCAGCGCGAGCGCGGCCCCCAGATCGCCGGCAAGATGACGCTCGTGGAATTCGTCGAAGAGCACCGCGCCGATGCCATCCAGTGTCGGATCGTCCTGGATCATGCGGCCGAGGATGCCTTCGGTAACGACCTGGATCCGGGTACGGGGCCCCACCCGGGACTCGAAGCGGATCCGGTAGCCAACCGTCTCGCCAACCTGCTCGCCGAGCTGCGCGGCCATGAACGCCGCTGCGGCACGCGCCGCGATACGGCGCGGCTCGAGCACGATGATGCGGGCTCCCGCGAGCCACGGTGCAGCCAGCAGGGCCAACGGCACCTGGGTGGTCTTACCTGCGCCTGGCGGCGCCTCCAGGACAAGGCGTGGACGCTCCGCGAGCGAAGCGACGATGTCTGGGAGGAGCGGTGTGATCGGGAAGACGGGAGTCATGCGCCGGCTATGTTACGCAAGCCGACGCAGGATCGCCCGGAATCATCCCGCGCTGGCGGCTGGGGCCGATGCGGTCGCGGCCTCCGGCGTCGCCGCTTCGAGCGGTTGCAGCGAACGAAAGCGCTGTCGGTACTCATCGGAGACACGCTTCGCATCGTCGCCGCTGGCGATGACCTTCGGCGTGATCAGTACGATCAGTTCCGTCCGCATGAGATCTTCGTTGCGGCTGCGGAACAGGGCGCCCAGCAATGGGATGCGCGACAGTCCCGGCACCCCCGCTCGTCCACGGTTGTCGCGTTGCCTGATGAGGCCACCCAGCAACACGGTCTGCCCGCTGCGCACCGCCACCTGGGTATCCAGCTTGCGCTTCGCGATGGCGACGTTCTGTCCCGGCACAACGGCCTCGTCGGCCCGGCTGACCTCCTGGGTCACGTCCAGGTAAACCAGGCCACCCGGATTCACTCGCGGACGCACCTCGAGAATGACGCCGGTGTCCTTGTAGGTGACCTGGCCCACTTCTTTATCGCTACCCAGGCCGGGGTTGACGAAGGTCTGCGTGACGGGAATCTGGTCGCCCACCTGGATACGTGCCTTGCGGTTGTTCACCACCACCAGCGACGGCGCGGAGAGCGTCGTCGTGTTGCTGTCCGTTTCCATGGCGCGCAGCGCGACCTGGACGTTCTTGTTTACGAAGGAATAGAAGAGCGTGTCACTACCCGAAGGCTTGCCACCTCCGCTGCCTAGCGCCCACTGCTGCTTGTTGCCGGGCTGGCTCAAGTCACCGCTGCCGCCGGCGAGACCCTCGAGATACCACTGCACGCCAAAGCGGAAGTTGTCGCGAAGCACGACTTCCAGGATGCGGGTTTCGATCTGCACCTGGAGCGGAACGGCGTCGAGCCGCTCGACGGCCTGGCGAATATCGGCCCACTGCGACGGCCGCGCGTGAATCATCAACTGGTTGTTCGCATCGATCGCGGTGATGCGGATGTTGGACTTTCCATCGCCCGATGACGCCGCGGATGGCGCCTGGAAGAACGACGCGTCGCTGTCCGGGGCGACATCTGTTCCACCGCCACTGCCATCACCGAAGCCGTTGCCTCCGTCGCCCACGCTTCCTCCCAAGGCGATGCCATTGAGTCCGGGCCCTACTTGCGCGGATGAGGTGTCGCCACTGACGGCACCTCCGAAGATGTTGCCCACGTAGCGGGCCACATCCGAGGCGAGAAGGTTTCGAACGTCGTATACGAAGAGGCGCGGTTCGTTGCCGCCGCCACGGTCGATACGTTCGATCCACTCGCCCACCTGCTCGATGTGCGCGGCCTGCGTGGCGATCACGACGATCGCGTTGGTGCGTTCGATCGGGATGAACCGGATAAGCCCCGCGACAGGCGCACCGCTCTTCTGCCCGAATACGGAATCCAGCGCAGGCATCAACTCAGCCACACCGGCATTTCTCAGGCCGAAGACACCTACCGACATACCACTCACCCAATCGACATCGAAGGTGTCGATGGTTTGTGCCACGTTATCCAGTTCCTCACGCGTGCCCGCGACCACCAGGACATTCCTTGCGGGATCGGACAGGAGGATGGCGTCCGTCGCCGCGAACGGCGCGAGAAGCCTGGCCATTTCCGGTGCGGCGACGAAGCGCAACGGGAATAGCCGGGCACCGAGGCCATCGCGAGGGGCATTCGCACCGAGGGTTGGCGCGAGCCGCCCGGCGACGGCCTGCGACGTGGGCACGACCGTGTATCGACCGTGCTCCCTGACGAGTGCATTGCCCGTCCACGACAGCAGGTTCTCGAGGATCGGCAAGGCGTCTTCGCGCTTGACCGGCTTGGATGTCGAGAACGATACGGTGCCGCGCACGCCGGGGGCGAGCGAGTAATTCGCATCGAGGAGATCGCCGAGGATCGCCTTGACGACGGCCTCGATCGGCTGGTCTTCGAAGTTGAGTGTGACCGCTCCCTCGCCAGCCACCGTCTGGCGAGGCTCCTTCAGCGCCTGCGGGTGGATGAAGGTTCCGCTGCCGCGACTGATTTCCCTCTGGGCCCCGGCGGGCTGCGCCGTCGACGGGGGCGATTCAGAAGCCGGGGCCAGTGGCAACGGCTCCGGTACGGGATGGTCGACGCCGGCGAGGGCTTCACGCGCGATATCGCCATAGGTCGAGCGCGTCGCGTGGGGGGCACAGCCCGTCGCGAGCAAAGCCGCCGCGACGGCGATGCCGAGATTGAGTCGCTTCATGATGTCCTTCCTTCCGTGGTGGGCGCCTCATGCGCCCGCTACTGCGAGTCCTGCGCTTGCTGCCGCTGTTGTTGTTGCTCCATGCGGCGCTTCTGTACGGCTTGTTTCAGGGCTTCGATCCTGGCTTGCTGGAGCGCGCTGTCGTCCTGTCGGGGCGGTGCATCCCGCGCCGGTGCGGCAGGCGGACGAGGCAGTGCGGGGCCGGTCATGCCGGACGCCTGCTCCACGTGCACACCGCTGCCCGAAAGGCCAGGGTTAGTGCGCGGAGGCTGGGGCGACTGTCCCGCTGCCGGTACGGCTCCCTGCCGACCTGGGTCCTTGGTCAGTGCCTCGGGAGCGGCGACCTTCAGCGTCAATTCGCGGCGCTGGCCGCCGTTGTCGAACACGGCGCTGCGGGGCGTCAGCGAGGCGAGCGTCCAGTGACCGTCGGCGAGCGCGGCGCCTTCCTTGACGCGCACCGTCATGTCCTTGCCCCGATCGCGTAGCAAGGCCATGCGCAGGTCTGAGGTCATGATGATGCCGGTCAGTTCGAGATCTCCGATGTTGCTGGATGAATCGTCCGTGTCCGCTGCCGCCACGGGTTTACGGTCAGCCATGAACAGCGGTCGCTGCCAGACCTCGGCATAGCGATTCAGTGGCGAGGTGGGCGGCATCGCTGCGGCGCGCAGCTGTGGCAAGGCCTCCGGTGGCGCCGGATCGTCCCAGCGCACGCCCTGCCCTACGCCCATGGCAAAGGCGACAGCGGTGCAACCAAAGGCCAGCGCAATGATGGCGAGCACCGGCGTCAGCCGACGTTGACCGGCCGCGTTCATGTGGCCGCCTTCGCCGCGCGGGCGGCATGGATATAACCGGACACGGTGAACTGCACTTCCATCGGCGCAGCGCCACCGGCTCGCGCAGCAACGGGATTGCGATAGATGCTGAAGTCCTCGATGAAGAGGTACGGCGTTTCTTCCTCGATATCGTGAAGCACCGCGGTCATCGGCTGCACCTGGCAGCGCAGGCTGATATTCACGGTGACTTTCCGGTACGGATCACCGGCTTTCTCCTGGCTTGGTACGGGCATTTTCTGCACGACGTCGCAGGAGCCATCTTCTTTGTGGGCTGCGGCGACATCCACGATGCGCTGCATGAGCCCCGCCGCGGCAGCGTTCGTGTCGTCGCCGGCGAGAAAGGCATCGCTCCGTGTCTGGCCCTGTTCGAGCGTAGCCAGACGTTTCTCCAGCTGTGGTCGCTCGGCGATCGCGGCGGCGTAACGGCGTTGCGTGTCGCGCAGGTCATTCATGTCGCTGGCGATCGCCAATTGGGGCGATACGAACCACCAGTGGATCAACACGAAATAGCCGATGGCGATGGCTACGACCAGAAGCAGGATCGCGGCGACGCGAGATTCAGCGGGCTTCATGCGCACGGGCATCCTCCTTGATCGGGGCGGTCGGGGTCGCCGCTGCCTTCGTCGATGCGGCTGCCGGCGCGGGCGCGGACGCTACCCTTGCAGGTGCGGCAGTCACAGGCTTCGCCATCAACGCCTTCGCCTGCATGTAGAAGCGTTCCTTGCCGGACGTGGGATCCGTCTGGATGGTGCCCTGGAAGCTCGGCTCGGCAATGCTGCGCGCTCCCTTGAGCGCGTCGATGAGGCGGGCCGCTTGCGGGCTCTGGCCCTGAAAGCCGATCTGACCCGTGGCATTGAGCGTGAAGCGCTCCAGCCAGGTGTCGTCGGGCAGCCGATGGGTGAGTTCGTCGAGTACCGGCAGGATCGAAGGAGACTCACTCTTGCGACGGACGAGGAAGCCCGAGGCGCCCGCGCTATCCATAAGACGTTGACGCAGGGCCTTCACCCGCTGTGCATCGGACTGCATGGCATCGACGTCGGCACGCATGGTTTCGAGCGCGACGTTTCGATTGTGCAGCCATGCGCCCATGGCGCCAAACAGCAGGAGCACGATGGCCGCAACCAGGGCGAGGTTCAATCGGCGTCGACGATCCACGCGGCGCGGCGCACGCGCAGGCGGCAACAGATCGACACCGGCCAGTCCGTAGCCCTGGGGGACATCGACGCGATCGGGGGCAACCCGCAAGGCCGCGAGTTCGTCGAGAAGCGGATCGAGGGAGGCACGTGGCGTGGCGGCGAGCTCGGCAACGAAGCGGCCCTCCGGGCCACCTTCGCCCAGTTCGCGCACGCCGAAGTGGATGTCCTCAGCGCGGAAGGGTGTCTGCCGGTCGATGTCGTAGCCGACCACCTGACGCAGGTTGTCGCGTGCGGCGACCGGCAGCACCAGACGACGCCGGAGCACCTGGGCGGCCGGCATGAGCAAAGCGATACGGCGATCGGCGGGATCGCACTCGTCCAGGGCACGCGCCAGCAGGGCGGCACGGTGTTCGGCGGTGTCGGCGTCGAAGGCGTCCGCGATGGACAGACTTTCGCCGGCGCGACGAAGCTGCCAGACGTCGTCGCCGCGTTCGAGGACATACCAGCGCTCGCCACCGGCGAAGGCCTGTCGCCAGCGTACCGGCAGCAGCGCCGACAACTCGCCACCCCACCAGCGCAGAAAGCCCGGCAGCACGCTGCCGCGCCAGGCACGGCGCAGGCGGTCGAGCTGAAGCTGGGAGGCATCCTGCAAAGCGGTCATTCAACATCTCCTTCGCGCCAACGCAATATCGCGTAGGGCTGGTTACCGGATCTTATCCCACGCAGTCGGACGGTCGATGTAAGGAAACTCCGAGTTCCGTCGTCAAGGATGGCCTCCGCACGTATCGTGTGCGTGACACCGTTGCCCCCGGCGACCGACGCACCGTTGGCCTGCCCGCGGGTGGCCAGGATGGCCTGGGCACCCGCCTCGCCAAGTCCGGGAATCGAAGCCAGTGCGAGCGGCTGGGCGTGCTCGGTGTTCGGTCGCTCGCGACCGGACCAGATCGTCAGGACGGGCGCGACGGCGGTCCAGATGGCCGGATCCATGCCGAGCACCATGCGCGCCTCCTCCACCGTGGCGAAGGGCCCGTTGCGTGGCCCGTACCCGAGGCCCGCTGCTTCGTACTGGGGCTTCTTCGCGCCGTTGGGCGAAGCGGCATCGCCGGGGCGGCGCCAGTCCTGGACGGCGGCGGAAAGGCTCTTCGCCTTGTCGTCGTTGGCGCCGGCCGCCTTGAACAAGCCGGTCAGCACCTGGTCGGAGGCGGCGTTGAGGTCCACCTTGCCGTCTTCATCGACGACAGTGATGTTGACCTTGGCGTCATCGAACTCGAACACATAAGGGCGTCCGTCGGCAATCCAGCGCCCGTCGGGGTCGGTCGTCTGTAAACCCTCGATGGCGCGGACCATGCCTGCCTCCGCGGCATAGTGGGCACGCGTCTGGGCGAACTGGTAGCGCGCTTGCAAGCCCTCGGTTCGCGCCAGTGCGGCGAACCCGCCAAGCATGATGGCCAACAACGTGCAGCCCCACAGGACGATAAGCAGCGCGACACCTCGGTTGCGTTCACGATTCATCGAATCACCGGCCCGCGTGTGCCACGCGTCAGCGACAGACCGTTCCGCGATGCCGACGCGTCGATGCGGATGGGTGCGACGAGGGTCGGAAAGGTCACGTTGCCGCCGACATCGAGTTCGATGCGAACCAGCGACGGCGTGCGCCGCCCGTCATCCCAGCTGTCCTGCCAGTCGCCAGGGCGGTTCTGATCGTCCATGCCACGATATGAGATCGAGCCCTTGCGAATGCCACGAAGAAGGACTTCGGGCTCGCCGATCGGCTGCGGCGCTCCGCCATCCGGAGGCAACATCGCAAGAGTCACTTCGAGGCGATAACTCTGACGGCCATCGTCGACCAGCGAGACCGTCTGTAATTGCGGGCCGAGTTTCGACAGGTAACCCGGCATCGGGGCGACATACCGCAGCGTGCGCGAGGTACCGGAAAACACGATCGGATCGCCATCGTCGGTCTCGTCGAACGGCACGGCGAGCGCCTGGGCCAGTTCGCTGCGAAGAAACGTTTGCGCGGAACGGATCTCATCCATGCGCTCGATGGCCTGGTCGCCGCTACGGACGATGCGCGACGCCGTGCTGATGCCCGAGTAGACCCCGAGCAACACGATGGTCAGCAACGCCAGCGCCGCGAGCACTTCCATAAGGCTAAAACCGGCCGCGCGCCTCACGGTGAGCCGTCCGTGTTCGCGCCACCCATGCGCAGCGTTGAAAACCGCGCGTGCCGCTCGTTGTCGGCCACACCCCAGCTGACATCCAGATCCAGCCGATACACGCGGCTGGCGGTGCCGTCCGCCGGAGGTTTCACATCGGGGGTGACATAGCGCGTGACGTTCATGTGCCAGCGGTAGGTATCGTCGAAGCGCCCTTCGCTATCGCCTTCGCGCAGCGGCTCCATGACGAAGGCACCGTCAAGTAGCGTGCGCGCGCGCAGCGCCGCCTGGGTGCGTTCATTAGCGCGTGCCGTGAGGCTCATGGAACTGCCCGCAACCTGCATGAGCGCCGCGAAGGCGATCGCCAGGATGGCAATGGCGGCGATGATCTCGAGCAGGCTGAACCCGCGTTGGCGACCGGGATAGCTCACTTCGAATCCACGACGCTGACGGCACCCGTGAGCCAGGCGACGTTGACGTGCCATTCCCGTTGCCCACGCGTCAGCGTAACGCGACCACCCGTCGAACTGCCGTCGGGGAAGAAGCGGATGCGTCCGGTGGTGGCGTTCGCCTGGTCCTCGCGCGCACTTGTGATCGAGACGCGCATATCCTTCGGAAGGGTGACCAACGACTTGCCCGGCGGTTTGTATGTCGATGCCGACGTGTCCACCTCGAGGGCGAGGCTTTCGCCTTTGACGATCGACTGCGCACGGGTCCAGCGCAAGGCAGCAGCGAGCTCGCCACTGGCCGCATTCACGCGTGCGCTGGCGAGCCCCTGGGTAATAGGAATGGACACTGCCGCCGCCGCGATCGCGATGAGCAGGATCACGGCCAGCATTTCGAACAGCGTAAATCCGCGCGTATGCATGGCCGTGCCGGGTCGCTTACTGCCAGTTGCCGTAGTCGGCGGAATAGCCCTCGCCGCCGGACTTGCCGTCCTGACCATAGAACACGAGGTCGAAGCTGCCGTGTTCGCCCGGGTAGCGATAGCCGAACGGATGGCCCCACGGATCCTTCAGGTCCGACTCCTTCGCGTAAGGACCCTGCCAGTTCTGTGCATCGGCGGGCTTGGCGACAAGGTCGCCCAGATCGTGCGGCGGCGCGCCGTTATCGAGCGCGTAGTTTTCGACCTTCTGGCCCAGGGTGACGACCTGGGCCTTGCCCGCGCCGTACTTGCCCTTGTCGACGTTCTTGCCCACCTGGGTCACGACGATGGCGCCGATGATGCCGATCAGGACGATGACGGCGAGCATTTCGAGCAGCGTGAAGCCACGGGAGAGGCGGGGTCGAAGCGTACGTGTCGCGCGCATGGCAGAGCTCCTTGGAACGAATACGGTCAGTTGATGTTGCTGGTAAGGCTGAGCAGAGGCAGCAGGATCGCCGCCATGATGAAAGCGACCATGACGGTCATGACGATGGTGAGTGCCGGGACCAGCGCCGCCAACAGGCGATCGATGGCGCGCTTGGCTTCGACATCGAAGGTATCGGCGACCTTGAGCAGCATGGTATCGAGCGCGCCGGCCTCTTCGCCGACCTGGATCATCTGCAGCGCAAGGCGGGGGAAGCGCTCTGTCTGGGCGAGGGAGCTGCCGAGACCGGCGCCGCCCTTGACACGTTCAGCGGCCTGTTCGAGCGCCAGGTCGAGCGCGCGGTTGCCGGTGACCTGGCGTGCGATGGCCAAGGACGAAAGCAAGGGCACGCCGTTCTTCAGCAGGGTACCCAGGGTGCGTGCGATACGTGCGGTCTCGACCTTGAGTAACAACGGCCCGGATACCCGCATGGTGAGCAGGCGCGCGTGGAAGGCCAGCTTCGCGTCGGGATCACGAAGGCGCAGGCGGATGAAGACGCCCAGGACGAAGAGCGCGAGGCCAAGCGCCCACCACCAGTCACTGATCACCGTACCCAGGGCGAGCACGACCTTGGTGATGAGTGGGATCGGCACCTGCATGTCGGCGAAGATCGGCACGAACTGCGGCACGACGTAAGCCAGCAACAGCACCAGTGAACCGAGCACGCCGACCATCAGGAAGGCGGGATAGATCAGCGCGTTGATAATGCTGCCGCGGAGCGCCTGTGCCCGTTCCAGGTAGTCGGCCAGGCGGCGCAGCGTTTCGTCGAGCGAGCCACCGGCTTCGCCCGCCCGCACGAGGCTGATATAGAGACGCGGGAAGACCCCGTTCTCTTCGTCGAGTGCCGTGGACAAAGTCGTTCCGCCGCGGACGCGGTCACGCACGCGCTCGACGAGGTTCTTCGCACGCTCGCCTTCGGGAAGGTCGAGCAGGATGCCAAGCGCACGATCCAGTGGCTGGCCGGCGCTGAGCAGGGTGGCGAGCTGGTGAGTGAACTGGGCGAGCTGATCCCCGGTGAACACCCCCTTGCGAAACAACGCCGCGAATCCGCCACCGCTCGCCGCGCCGTCGGCGGGTGCGGCTTCCAACGGCGTGTGGCCCTGATCCTGGAGGCGCGCAACCACGTCTTCAACGGACGCAGCTTCCATCCTGCCGGTGAGCGCTTCGCCGGCGGCACTGATAGCTCGGTAACGGAACTGGCTCATGGGAGGGCCTAGGATTCCTGGGTGACGCGAAGGACTTCTTCGATCGTGGTAACACCGGCCACCGCCTTGGCGAGGCCGTCTTCGTACATGGTGCGCATGCCCTCGGCCCGCGCCTGCCGTTCGATTTCGCCGGCATCGGAACGCTGCATCACGAGGCGACGAAGCGGATCACTCATGACGAGGAATTCCATGATCGCGCGACGGCCGCGGTAGCCGGTCGGGTTGGTCGCACTGGTTCCGGGCTTCCACAAGCGGATCGGCCGCTCGTCGGTGTACTTGTGCAGCTCGAACTGTTCAATCACCTCGGGCAGAGCCTCGTACGCGATCGCCGTTTCCGGATCCAGCCGGCGAACAAGGCGCTGGGCGAGGATGCCATTCACGGTCGAGCCAAGCAGATAATCTTCCACACCCATGTCGAGCAGGCGCGTGATGCCGCCCGACGCGCTGTTGGTATGCAGCGTGGACAGCACCAGATGCCCCGTCAGCGCCGACTGGATCGCGATGCGGCAGGTTTCGAGATCGCGCATTTCGCCGATCATGATGACGTCCGGATCCTGTCGGACGATGGAGCGAAGCGCACCGGTAAAGTCCAGGCCGATCTGCGGCTTGACTTGGATCTGGTTGATGCCTTCGATCTGGTACTCGACCGGATCTTCGACCGTGATGATCTTCACGTCCGGCGTATTGATCTGTGACAGCGCGGTGTACAGCGTCGTCGTCTTGCCGGAGCCGGTCGGGCCGGTCACCAGCAGGATGCCGTGCGGGCGGTCGAGCACTTCGACGAAACGATCGCGGAAGTTGTCGGTGAAGCCCAGCGAGGCGAAATCGAAAATGATCGATTCGCGATCGAGGATACGCATGACCACCGATTCGCCGAAGCTGGTCGGCACCGTGGACACGCGCAGGTCCAGCTCCTTGCCTTGCACGCGCAGCTGAATGCGGCCGTCCTGCGGTAGTCGCCGCTCCGCGATGTTGAGACGGGCCATGATCTTCACGCGCGAAATGACCGCAGCGGTGGAACTCGACGGTGGCGCTTCCACTTCGTGCAGCACACCATCGATGCGGTAGCGGACCTTGAGGTGGTTCTCAAACGGCTCGATGTGCACGTCCGACGCCCGCTGTTCTACGGCGCGCTGGAGAATGAGGTTGACCAGGCGAATCACCGGCGCTTCGGAGGCGAGATCGCGCAGGTGCTCGACATCGTCCTCTTCGGCCGCGCTGCCATCCAGGCTCTCGACAATGCTGCCCATGGCAGAACGGCCCTGGCCGTAATAGCGCTCGATGAGTCCGTCGATCTCCGAACGCAGTCCCACCCGCAGGGGCAGGTCGCGACCCGTGGCGAGCCGGACAGCCTGCAACGGGTACGGGTCGGCGGGATCGGCAACCAGAAGCGCCAGACCGCCCTCGCCTTCGCGAACGGGAATGACGTGGTACTGCTTGAGGAAGCGAACCGACAGTTCGATATCGGCCGGGGGCAGGTCCGGGGCGTCTTTGGCTGCCAGCAGCGTCAGACCGAGCAATTCGGCCCAGGCATCGGCCAGATCGCGCTCCGACACCAGGCCAAGACGGGCCATCAACGAGGTAAGCGTACCCTCCGGCGTCTCGTCATGCAGGCGCCTGGCCCGCGCGAGGTCGGTGTCCTTAAGGCGGCCATGCGCCACCAGGTGCGCACAGACGTGAGCTTCTCCCGGTTCCCCGGTCAGCATATCCCTATGCTCAGTCATTGCAGACATGCCTTCCTCACGGTCCGTTAAAGCGGTCGATCCACGCGATCGATCCAGACCACGCGGGCCGCTATTGGTAGCACATACCGTGCGTCGACGGCGACCGTGAATCCCGTGTTCCGCGACATGGCGCAACAAGCGAAAGCCGACGTCATCGCCGGCTTTCGCGCCCTTCGGGCTGACTCGTAGGATATCGCCGGGCTGATTACCAGCCGATGCCTACACCGACACCTCCTGAAGTCTCACCGCCGCTGATCGCGGCGCCGAAGGTGAGAGTCGCCTTGGGACTGAGGCTGCGCGAGTAGCCAACCGACATCGCGCCTTGACCCTTGTACCCACCGACGCCCACGCCAAGCCGGTTGTCCCCGCTGACACCCTGGGTGCTGAACGCCATTTGCGACATCGCCGCACCCATGGCGCCTACCTTGTTCAGGCGGTCGTTGAGGTCGTTGAAGCGGTGGTCGACCTGGCTCTTGTACTCGTTGAAGGCCCCGCCGCTCACGACATCCCCGAACTTCTGGTCCGTGTACTGCTTGGCGCTGTTGAGGGTGGCGGCATCGCCCTGGTCGGAATAGGCCTTCGCAGTCGCCACGGCCTGATCCACCTGCCCGACATTGGCCCCGTCCGTGGGCGCGGTGCCGGCGGCGACGTTGGTGATGCGCCGTTCGGCGCCCACCGCACCCACCGACACCGTGTTGGCCTGGTCAGCGACCGACCCGGCGCCAAGGGCCACGCTGTTGGTCGCTGCCGCCGTCACCGTCGCTCCGTTGCCGACCGCCGTGCCGTTATCGGCGCCGACGCTGGCGTTGTTGCCAACCGCGATGTCCGTTGGGTCTTTCGCATAGCTGCCGGTACCGATCGCGATGCCGTTGCCGGTCCCTGGCACGACGGCCTGGGCCGTCACCGGCGGCGCTGCCGCAGCAGCAGATACGACAGGCGCCACGGCGGCCGATGTGACAGCCGGTGTGACGGCGGCCGCCATGACGCCCGGACTGCTGACCGATGCCGGTGCTGCAGCGACCGCATCACGCCGAATCGGCGTCGTTCCGGTGCCGGAACCGCCTGCCGACTTCGATTCCAGACTGCCCACACGGCTGTTCAGCGATGTCAGGGCGCCGTCCAGCGCACCGACCGCGCCACCCACCGTACCGTACGAGCCCCCCTGCACCCGATAGACCGGGCCGACGAAGCCATTGGCGCCCATCGTTGCGCCACCACCCAGGGCCATCGCCATGGCGTTTCCCGCCACGTTCGAGCTGCCCGAGAAGGCGCTTGAGAGTGCCGTGTTCAACTGGCCGACGTTCACCGCGTCGTTGGTCTGCGTACCCGATGCCACATTGGTGATCTGGCGGTTGTTCCCCGCACTGCCCACCGACACCGTATTGGCTCGCGTCGCAAGCGATCCGTTACCGAGCGCGACCGAATTGACGCCCAGGGCCCTGGCACTGTCGCCGATGGCCGTGGCACCCGCCGCTCCGGCATTGGCCGAGGCACCGATCGCCGTCGACGACTCTTTGCTCGCGGTGGCGAAGGCACCGTTGGCGGTCGACAGGTCGCCGCTCGCGCTGCTCCCCGCCCCGGTCGCGATGGCCAGTTGGCCCGTGGCGCTCGCATCGTCCGAGCCGTCGGCCGCGCCCGTCGCCGATACGTAGTGGCTGGCGCTGCTCACACTGTCGGACAGGGTATGCAGCTGCTGTACGTTGACGGCATCCGTACCCTGCACGCCCGCTGCGACATTGGTGATCTGCCGTTCGCTACCGCGATCACCCACCGACACCGTATTCGCGCGGGTGGCGAGCGAGTTCGAACCCAGCGCGACGCTGTTCGCGCCCAAGGCGGTCGAGAAGTCACCCACCGCGACACTGCTGGCACCGGATGCCCAGCTATTGATACCCAGCGCGGTAGCATTTCCGCCCGGCGCGTAGGCGAAGTAACCCAGCGCCGTGCTACCGACGCCCTCGGCAGCGGCCACGCCACCGAGCGCCGTGGCGTAATCCGCCGTGGCCTGCGCACCCGCGCCGAACGCGGCGGCACTGTCACCCGTCGCACCGGTATAGATCAGGCCCACACCCGGCAGGTTGCTCGGTCCACCGACGGCTACCGAGCCCGCACCCGAAGCCGTCGTCGATGTACCCACGGCCGTCGCGTAGTCGCCGGTGGCGTTGGCGACGGCACCCAGGGCCGTGGACTGTGCACCACTGGCGTAGGCGCCGACACCGACCGAGGTCGCTGCGAAGCCGCCTGCCTGGGAGCTTGCGCCAACTGCCGTACCGCCGACGCCTGCGCTGGTCGCGCCGGTGTCGACGGGGTTGCCATTGCTGTCTGAGATAAGGGGGTTACCGTCCTCATCGACGGCATTGCCTCCGACCGCGACGCTGCCGGCACCCGTCGCCTGCGCACCCGCACCGAAGGCAGCGCTGTTCATTCCACTGGCGGTGCTGCCGTAACCGTTCGCCGTGGCGAACTGGTTCACCGCATTGGCGCCCGCACCCGTCGCCGTCGCACCGGTACCCGACGCGAAAGCGCCCGACCCCGCCGCCGTGGCCAAATCACCCACCGCCTGCGCATCGTCGCTACCGTCGTTAAGGCCGTTCGCCTTGAAGTAGTGGCTGGCGTCGATTACGCCACCCGCCACGGCATCGAGCTGGCCCTTGTTCACCGCATCCGTGGTTTCGGTACCTGCGGCGACGTTGGTGATCTGACGCTCGCTACCCGCACTGCCTACCGAGACGGCGTTCGCGCGGTCAGCCAGTGAACCGGCACCGAGGGCGACCGAATTTGCCGCCGACGCGTAGGATGACTCGCCGATGGCCGTGCTACTCGCACCTTCGGCCTGCGCAACGGCGCCATACGCAGCGCTGTTCTGCCCCGTGGCGACGCTGCCGTAACCCGTCGCTGTCGCGTTGACGCCCGTCGCTACCGCACCACTACCGGTCGCCGTGGCACCATCAGCGCCGGCGAGAGCACCGGAACCCGAAGCCGTTGCGTACTGGCCAGTTGCTTGCGCATCGTCGCTGCCGTCGTTCAGACCGTTCGCCTTGAAGTAGCGCGTGGCGCCACTCACCGACGAATCGAGCTGGCCCTTGTTCACCGCATCGGTGTCTTCCGTTCCTGCGGCAACGTTCGCGATCTGCCGTTCATGGCCTGCGGTGCCTACCGACACCGTGTTGTCACGATCGGCCTGCGAATCCGCGCCGAGCGCTACCGAGTTTTCTCCCAGCGCCCAGGCATTCGCACCGAGCGCCGTCGCGTTATTACCCAGT
>NZ_JAAVUW010000009.1 GCF_018449605.1 Luteibacter sp. dw_328
CTATATCGTTTTTCGTTTCCGTCAACACCCTCGTGAATCTTTTTTTCGAGGTTGTCGCCGAAGCGATATAGCTGCCGAAGCGTTCGTCTTTCGACGTGGGCCGCTGCGGGAGGCGAATAATACCGATTCCTGAGCCTCCCGCAACCCCTTTTGTGAATCTTTTTTGAAAGCCGCGTTAAATCAGGCGGATACGAGCGAAGTTTCTCTTGCCGACCTGCAGCACGCCCTCGAAACCGGCCATGAAGACCCGGGAAGCGTCGTCCACTACCTCACCATCGATGCGCACCGCCCGCTCCTTCAGCTTCCGGTTCGCCTCGGAGTTGCTGGGCGTAACGCCCGCCGCCGTCAACAGCGCGGCCAGACGAAAGCCTTCGGCCGGTGTTTCGATATCTGCCATGGGAAGCAGGCTGGTGTCGCCCTCCCCCGTGACGACGGCGTGCCAGCCTGCAATAGCCTGCTCGGCCGCTGCGGCGTCGTGGAAGCGGGTGGTCAGTTCGCGGGCCAGGCGGAGCTTGGCGTCACGCGGATTCAGTACACCCGAGGCGATCTCTTCCTTCATACGTGCGATGTCGTCCATGGAGACATCGAAGCTAAGCAGCTCGAACCACCGCCACATCAGGTCGTCGCCGATCTTCATGGTCTTGGTGACCATGTCGATGGCCGGCTCATTGATACCTATGTAGTTGCCCAGGGACTTGGACATCTTGTTGACCCCGTCCAGACCCTCAAGCAGGGGCATGGTCAGGACGATCTGGGGCGGCTGGCCATGGTGCTCCTGAAGGGCACGGCCCATCAGCAGGTTGAACTTCTGGTCGGTGCCGCCGAGCTCCACGTCGCATTCGAGCGCCACGGAGTCGTAACCCTGGACCAGCGGATAGAGGAACTCATGGATGGCGATGGGCTGCTCCGACTTGTAACGCTTGGCGAAGTCGTCGCGCTCGAGCATGCGGGCCACGGTGTGCTGGGCGGCCAGGCGGATCATGTCCGCCGCACCCATCTTGCCGAACCACTCGGAATTGAAGCGCAGCTCGGTCTTGTCCCGGTCGAGCACCTTGAAGACCTGCTCGGCGTAGGTCTCGGCGTTGGCCAGCACGTCCTCGCGGGTAAGCGGCTTGCGGGTGACGTTCTTGCCGGTAGGGTCGCCGATCATCCCGGTGAAGTCGCCGATTAGGAAGATGACCTGGTGTCCGAGATCCTGAAACTGGCGCATCTTGTTGAGCAGGACGGTATGGCCCAGGTGCAGGTCCGGGGCGGTCGGATCGAAACCGGCCTTGATGCGCAGGGGGCGGCCCGTCTTGAGCCTGGCTTCGAGGTCTTCCTTCTTGATGATCTCGTCCGCGCCACGCGCGATCAGCGCCAGGGCCTGCTCCAGCTCGTTCATGCTTTCTCTCTAGTAGTCATGGGTCTGCGGCCTTCACATATGTGTGTGAAGAGGCCGTGGGGGTTAATTGTGCGTTAACCCAAAGATGCGATGCAAAGCCTTGATGGGAAAGGCGTTGACGCCGTTTGCACGAGGCCGTTATGGTACGCGACAACTCGGGGCGAGCGGATACAAGAAAGACAATGGCTGATGAAAACAGAGGCGCGCACAGCGCCCGCAAGCAGGCGATCCGCCGCAAGGCGCAGCGCCGTCATTCGCACTTCTACGATAGTCGTGCGCATTGGTCGTTCAGCCGAAATGCCTCATCGGAGCCGTTGAGTTGGTCGCGTGAGCGCTGGATCCTCGCGGGCACCGCCTTCCTTCTGGTTATCCTTTCCGCCCTCGTGATCCCGGCCTGGGCCGGCGCCATGAAGTCGTCCGTCGCCACGCTGCCTGCCGTACCGGCAAAGACGTCGATGGCGAGCCGTTCCTCGGCAGTCGCCACCGCGCTGGTCACCAGCGACCCTCTCGCCCACGCCATCGTGCCGCTCGCCCTGCCGAAGATGGACCCGGCCACGATCAAGCCGGTCGTTCCCGTCGAAGAGTGGCAGACCGTGCAGGTGCACCCGGGCGAAACCCTTGCCGACATCTTCCTTGCCCAGGGTCTGTCGATGACCGACCTGCAGCACGTGATCGACGGCTCGGGTGGCACCAAGGTTTTCCACCAGATCAAGCCGGGCCAGGAATTCCAGTTCCTCGTCGGCAGCGACCACACGCTCAAGGGCGTGCGCTTCGACCAGGACGAGGCGAACATCGCCACCCTGCGCCTGGACGGCGCATCGCCGCAGCTCTCGACGAAGACCCGCGATGTGCAGCGCCGCGAGCACATCGCGCACGGCGCGATCGACAGCTCGCTGTTTGGGGCCGCCTCGAAGGCCGGCATGAGCAACGCGATGGTCCTCAAGCTGGCCGAGGTGTTCAAGTTCGACATCGACTTCGTCCAGGACCTGCGCGTCGGCGACAACTTCACCGTCATCTATGACGACGTCTACAGCGATGGTTCGTACCTGCGCGAAGGCGACATCGTCGCCGCCGAGTTCGTCAACCAGGGCAAGCGCTATACCGCGTATCGCTTCAAGAACACCGACGGCAAGTGGAGCTACTTCAGCGAAGAGGGCCGCCCGCTCACCGGCTCCTTCCTGCGCATCCCGGTCGACTTCACGCGCATCTCCTCGCAGTTCAGCGCCGGCCGCATGCACCCGATCCTCGGCACGATGCGCGCACACAAGGGCGTCGACTACGCCGCACCGACCGGTACGCCGATCCATGCGGCAGGCGATGGCGTGGTGAAGTTCCGCGGCTGGATGAACGGCTACGGCAACTTTGTGGTCATCCAGCACAACGCGACGATCAGCACCGCCTACGGCCACATGTCCCGCTTCGCCAACCTGCGTGTCGGCCAGCGCGTAAGCCAGGGCAACACCATCGGTTTCGTCGGCATGACCGGCCTGGCGACCGGCCCGCATCTGCACTACGAGTTCCGTGTCAACAATGTGCAGCGTGATCCGCAGACGGTGACGCTGCCCAAGCCGGAACCGCTGCCGGCGGCCCAGCTGGCGAAGTTCAAGAAGGACGTGGTCGGCCCGCAGCTGGCCCGCCTCAACCAGGTCGACAACAACACGAAGCTCGCGCGCGCCGATACCGCTTCGCGCGGCGACGACTGATTCGTGCCGACCGCGGACGGCCTTTACCTGGGCCTTATTTCCGGGACCAGTGCCGACGGCATCGACGCCGCCCTGGTCCGCTTCGAAGAGGGGCGCCCGTCCCTCGTGGCCGGCATCACGCACCCGTGGGACGCCACCCTGCGGCGACGCATTCTCGCCGTCGCGCAAGATGAAGACCGCCTCGCCCTGGACGACTACGGTCGTCTCGATGTCGCCGTTGCGCATGCTTTCACCGACGCGGCGCAGGCCGTTCTCGAACGAGCGAGGGTCTCCTCCACCGCAGTGAAGGCGATCGGCTCGCACGGACAGACCATTCGCCATCGACCTGACGGCCCTCTACCCTTCACGCTCCAGATCGGCGACCCCTCGGTGATCGCCGAACGTAGCGGCATCGACACGATCGCCGACTTCCGCCGCGCCGACGTGGCTGCCGGTGGCCAGGGCGCACCGCTGGTGCCCGCCTTCCACGCCACGGTGCTGCGGCCGGCGAACGGCGCGCGCGTGGTGCTCAACCTCGGTGGCATCGCCAATGTGACGCGACTTTCCGCCGCCGGCGAGGTGACCGGCTTCGACACGGGCCCGGCGAACGGACTCATGGATGCGTGGTGCATGCGTCACCGCGGCGAACCGTATGATCGCGACGGTCGGTTTGCCGCCTCCGGTGCCGTCGATGCGACCCTGCTCGCCGAGCTGCTGGACGATGCGTACTTCGTTTTGCCGCCTCCGAAGAGCACCGGCCGCGAACACTTTCACCTCGCCTGGCTGGATGCGCATCCACGAGTGGCCGACAACACGCCCGAAGACGTCCAGGCCACCCTGCTGGCGTTGAGCGCCGTGTCGATCGCCGACGCTATCGAACGCCATGCCGGGGATGCCAGCGACATCGTCGCCTGCGGTGGCGGTGTGCACAACGCGGCCCTGATGCGCGCGCTCACGGAGCGTCTGCCGGGACGCGAGATGGTGACGAGCTCGGCGTTCGGCATCGATCCGGATTTCATGGAAGCCATGGCCTTCGCCTGGCTGGCCTATCGCCGCATTCGCGGCGAGCCGGGCAATCTGGCAAGCGTCACGGGCGCACGTGGCCCGCGCCTGCTGGGCGCGCTTTACGCGGCGCCCTGAGCCGGCGGCGTCAGAACGATTCGTCGGACACGCTGGCCTGACGCTGGGCCGCATCCGCGAGTGACGAAGGCGATGCCTGGGCAAGCGCTGCCAGCGCTTCCTGGAAAGCAGCCTGCTCCTCGGCATCCCACGCACCGGTCAGGTGCGCGATGTCACCGGGCTGCAGCAACAGCTCGCTGAACACGTCGCCTGCACTGAGGCCGAGGCCATAGCGCAGCGCATGCAGGATCACTTCATTGATCGACCAGCGGCGTTCGCGCGCGAGCGTCTTGATCCGCTCGGCCATCTGCTCGTCGATGTGTCGCACCACGATATCTGGCACGTGCGTTACCTCCTCGCGCATGCCCCCTGTGCGGCAGATCTTACACAGTTTCGGCAGTGCGTTGTGCTGGCCTTATGGCCTGTCCGTCGGGGTCGGCAACCGCCGCCAGAGCAGGGCCAGAACCAACAGGGTGGGCACGATCGATACCGTGCTTATGACGAACAGGGCGGGATAGCCGGAATCCTTGACGAGGAATCCGGACATCCCGCCGATCAGCTTGCCGGGCAGGTTGGCCAGCGAACTGAGCAGTGCGTACTGCGTGGCGGTGAAGCTGCGATTGACCAGGCCGGACATGAAGGCAACCAGGACCGGCCCCGCAAAACCTTGCGCGAAGTTGTCACCCGAAAGCGTCGCGACAAAGGCCCACGTCTGTCCGGGGTTCTGTGCCATCAAGAGGTACAGCATGTTCGACAGCGCAACGCCGAGGGCGGCGACCACCAGCAGGCGCCGCATCTCGAATCGGGTGACTGCCCAACCACCGAGCAAGGCACCGGCGATACCGATGATCACCCCATAGACCTTCGAGACCTCCGCGATCTGCGTCTTGGTGAAGCCCGCATCGAGGTAGAACGGGTAGGCCATGACGCCAAGCATCTGGTCGGGCAGGCGGAACAGGGCCACGAACAGCAACAGTCCCAGCGCCAGTCCCAGGCCGTAACGCGAGAAGAAGTCGCGGAATGGGCCGATGAAGCCCTCCTGTACAGCGACGCGCAGCGGCAGGCGCTCGCGCACCCGGTGCTCAGGTTCACGCGCGATGAGCACGGTCACGATCGGCACGATCAACAGGAGGCAGATCGTCACATAGCCGCGCTGCCAACCCACCTGGTCGGCAATCAGCAGGATGCCGGCGCCACTGGCGATCAGACCAAAGCGGTAGCCGAGGGTGTACGTCGCCGCCAGCGCGCCTTGTGCTTCTGGCGGAGCGATTTCCACGCGGTACGCGTCGACCACGATGTCGATCGTCGCACCGGCAAAGGCCGCAAGGATCGTCGCGCCGACGAAGTTCGGTAGCGATGCCGTGGGAGGCATGAAGGCCATCAGCAACAGGCCCGCGGCGAGCAGAAGTAACGCGAACATCAGCCAGCCGCGACGCTGGCCAAGCCGGCAGAACAGCGGCAGGCGGAACTTGTCTACCAGGGGCGCCCAGAGGAACTTGAAGTTGTAGCTGAAGGTGACGTAGCTCGCGAGGCCGATGGCGCCGTAGTCCACGCCCGATTCCTTCAGCCAGGCAGAGAGCGTATTGCCGACCAGCAGGAACGGCAGGCCCGACGCCAGGCCGAAGAACAACATGGTGACCGCGCCCGGCTGGGCAAACGCCGCGACCGCGCCGCGCAGGCCCTTGTAGCGGACCACCCCGGTCGATTCCGTCACTCGGCGTAGTCCACGATAAACGGGGCGTGGTCGGAGAAGCGTTCATCGCGATAGACCGAACAGTCACGCGCGCGGGCGCCCAGGCCCGGCGTCACGATCTGGTAGTCGATACGCCAACCCACGTTGTTGGCACGGGCCGCGCCACGGTTGGACCACCATGTGTATTCGACGGCGTCGGGCTTGATCGCGCGGAAGCTGTCCACCCAGCCGATCTCCTTGAACAGCAGATCGAGCCACGCGCGCTCTTCGGGGAGGCAGCCGGAGTTCTTCTGGTTGGAGGTCCAGTTCTTGATGTCGTTCTTCGTATGGACGATGTTCCAGTCGCCGCAGAGCACGTACTCGCGGCCGCTGGCGGCCCATTCGCGCAGGATGGGCGTGAGCCATTCCATGATGCGGAACTTGTACTGCTGGCGTTCGTCGCCGGACGAGCCCGACGGGATGTAGAACGAAACGACGCTGAGGTTGCCGAAGCGCGCCTCGATGTAGCGGCCCTCGCAGTCGAAATCCTCACGGCCCAGGGATACGCGTACCTCGTCGGGTTCGCGCTTGGAATAGATGGCGACGCCGCTGTAACCCTTCTTGCTGCGGGCATCGTGATAGAAGCAGTGGTGACCGTCCGGACGGAACATCGGATCCGTCAGCTGGGATTCCTGTGCCTTGGTTTCCTGCAGGCAGACGACATCGGCGTCCTGGGTGCGCAGCCATTCGAAGACGCCTTTGGTGGCGGCGGAACGGATACCGTTGGCGTTCAGCGAAATGATGCGCATGGGACCTTGGGGTGCGTTTGACGAATCCGCCCATCATACCGGGCCCATAATGGCGGCATGAATAGTGTCATTCGAGTCTTGCCCGTGGATGCCGACCTTCGAGCCGCGGTGCTCGCCCTGCGGGTGCAGGACGAACAATGGCCCTTCGTCGGCCACGTCGCGGATTCCCTGGCCGACGCGGCGGTGTGTCCCGGTAGCGAGGCGCTCGCCCTGGTCGTCGACGACGCCGTGGTGGGCTACGTGCGCATCGACCGGCGCGCGGCCGCCATGGGTGACCATCCCCTGGCCGATGGTGCCGTCGCCCTGCGCAGCTTCATGATCGACGCCGGCCGCCAGGGTGAAGGCCTTGGCCGCCGCGCACTGGACGCCATTCACGCCTACGTGGCCGGACGCCACCCCGATCGCGAACGGATCCTGTTGACGGTGAACGTTCGTAACGAAGCCGCTGTGCACGTCTATCGCCGCGCGGGCTATCGCGACAGCGGTGAGCTGTACCATGGCGGGCTGGCGGGGCCGCAGTTCGTGCTGTGGCGACCGCTGCATCCCTGGAACCCCTGAGAGAGATACCGACGTGCACGATTACCAGCGCGAATTCATCGAGCTCACCCTGGCCCGCGACGTTCTTCGCTTCGGCGAATTCACGCTCAAGTCGGGCCGCATCAGCCCGTACTTCTTCAACATGGGCCGGATCGACTCGGGCGCTGCACTGGCCCGGCTCGGGCGCTCGTATGCCGAAGCGGCCAGCCGTTCCGGCCTGCCGTTCGACATGCTGTTCGGCCCTGCCTACAAGGGCATCGCCCTGGCTGCCGCGACCGCAATCGCGCTGGCTGACACGCAGGACCGCGACCTGCCGTGGGCTTACAACCGCAAGGAAGCCAAGGCCCACGGGGAAGGCGGCACGCTCGTTGGCGCACCGCTCAGGGGTCGCGTGCTGATCGTGGACGATGTCATGACCGCAGGCACGGCCGTTCGCGAATCCCTCGAGCTGATCCGGGCGCAGGGCGCTGAACCGGCGGGGGTGCTCATTGCTCTGGACCGCCAGGAGCGGGGACAGGGTGACCTGTCGGCGGCCCAGGAAGTGGCGGCGCAATTCGGTATTCCGGTGATCGCCATCGCCACCCTGGCCGATGTCCTCACCTACGCGGGCGAAAAGGCCGAACTGGCCGCCGAACATGGCCGTCTGCTGGCCTATCGCGAGCAGTACGGCGTCAAGGCCTGAGCAAAACGGCGACTGCGTCACGCAGGGCCGGACCACCTGCCGACCCTGCATCGCCTGATGCCGCTCGCTGGCTATACTCCCCCGACAGGAGGGGACACCATGCGTGCAGTGCGTTACATCCTGGCGGGAGCAACGCTGTGCCTCGGCACGGCCGGCTTTGCCGCCGCCCAAAGCAATACGAGCAACAACAACGGTTTCCGCTACAAGTGGAAAGACACGTCGGGACATTCGTATTTCAGCGACAGCCTTACGCCGGACGCCATGATGGCCGGCTACGACGTCGTCAATGCGCAGGGTGTCACCGTGCGCCACGTGGATCGCCAGCTGACAGCCGACGAACGCGCGGCGGCGAAGAAGGTCGCCGATCAGCAGGCCGCCGCCCTTCTGGTCGAGCAGCAGCGCCAGCGTGACGATGCCCAGATGCTCACCGCCTACCCCAACGAAGCCTCGTTCATGTCGGCGAAGAATGCCGAAATCGAAAACTTCGAGCAGGCCGCACGCACGACCCGCATGAATCTGCAGGGGCAGGAGAAGGCACTGGCCGACCTCCTTACGCGAGCCGGTGACCTGGAACGCGCCAAGCAGCCGGTGCCGCCCTACCTCGGCCAGCGGATCACCGAGCAACGCAACACAGTGGCGTCGCTTCGCGCCACCCTCCAGCGCCAGCAGGCCTCCAAAGACGCCGCCAAGGTGAAGGTCGACGCCCAGCTGCAGCACTACCGCCAGCTGAAGGCCGCCGCTATCAACGGCGGCTGATCAGCCGGTCAGAACGGCAAGGCAAGCGTCCGGTCCACCGCCAGCAGACGCTGGCGGAACGCCTGTTTCACACGCTCGAGCGCCTTGGCGGTGTCCGCGTCGAAGCGGAACACCAGCGCCGGCGACGTGTTCGATGCGCGAACCAGGCCCCAGCCGTCGGGCCAGTCCACCCGGATACCGTCGATCGTCGTGACTCGCGCGTCTTCGAACGTGGCGGATGCGCGGAACGTTTCGATGAAACGGAAGGGCGCGCCCTCCTCCATCGGCAACCGCAGTTCCGGTGTGGAGATGCTGGTAGGCAGCCCTTCGAACAGGGCCGCGACGCTGCGCTCCTCGAGGTCACCGGCAACGATTTCGAGCAAGCGTGCGGCGGCATAGATGCCGTCGTCGAAGCCGTACCAACGATTGTTGTCAGCGAAGAAAAAGTGCCCGCTCATCTCACCGGCCAGGGCGGCGCCGGTTTCGCGCATCTTTGCCTTGATCAGCGAATGGCCCGTGCGCCACATGAGCGGAACACCGGCGGATTCCTGGATCACCCGGCGCAGGTGGCCCGTGCATTTCACGTCGAAGATCACCGTGGCGCCCGGGTTGCGCGCGAGCACGTCCTGGGCGAACAGCATGAGCAAGCGGTCGGCGTTGATGATCTCGCCGCTGGCCGTGACCACGCCGACGCGATCGCCATCGCCATCGAACGCGATACCCAGATCCGCTCCGATGGTATGGACGGCGGCGATGAGATCGCCGAGGTTGCGCGGATCGGAAGGATCGGGGTGGTGGTTCGGGAACGTGCCGTCGACGTCGCAGTACAGGGGCACCACTTCGCAGCCGATTTCCTCGAGGACGCGGGGGGCGACGGCGCCAGCGACGCCATTGCCGGCATCGACCACGACCTTCAGGCGACGTTCGGCGGAGACATCGCCGGCGATCTTCGCCACGTAGGCATCGATGATCGATTGCTCGCGCCATGCGCCCAGGCCATCTTCCTCGAGGCGACCCTCCGCAATGCGGCGATGCAGGTCGGCAATCGCGCCCTCGGCAAGCGTCTCCCCGCCGACGACGATCTTGAAGCCATTGTGGTCGGGTGGGTTATGACTTCCCGTCACCGACACGGCGCAGCCGGTACCGAAGTGGAACGCGGCGAAGTAAGCCACGGGGGTCGGTACCGCACCAAGATCGATCACATCGATGCCGGCGGCGCGGAGGCCATCCATCAGCGCGCCAGCGAGCTCAGGGCCCGACAGGCGCCCGTCGCGACCCACGACGATTTCACGCAGGCCGCGCTCGTTCATCAGGCCGCCGATGGCCTGTCCAATGCGACGTGCGATATCGGCTGTGAGCTGGGTGCCGACGATGCCGCGAATGTCGTAAGCGCGGAAGATGGCCGGGTCGAGCGCCACTACGGACGCCCGCGCCACCGGTTTCGCCGAGGGCGCGGGCGTGTCGCCCCGACCCAGCGTCGGTGCCGGCGGCAGACGCGGCTTGCGCTCCACGTCGGCGATGAGGACTTCCTCCGGTTCCGGTTCGGCCTGCGGCTGCGGCCGCTGCCGGGCCCAAAGCAGCAGGACGCCACCACCGATGCCGATGAGCGTCAGCAGGACAGCAAGCAGCTCGGAGTGCGGAATGACGATGAACGCCTTCGGCAACGCCGCATAGACATAGAGTGAGGTGCCCGGAACCTGCTGGGCATCCGGCGAGGTCTCACCCGCGGCGGAACCGACCGACTCGAGCATGAGACTGTCCCCGCCGTTGCCCTGGCGCAATTCGAGACGACCGCTGGACGGCGACGACGCCATGAATTTCTGGCGGATGTCGTCGAAGGGGTATTCGAGCCAGACCCAGGCGCGCACCGCGCCGTCGGCGTTTACGGGCTCGGCCACCGTCAGCCGGCGGTCGTTGCCGTGCACGGAGCTCGATGCGAGAGGCGCCCCGGTCGTACCCAATGCCGCCATCAACTGCGCTGCCTTGGCGTAGCCGAACTCGCGGTAATTCGCCCGGACGACTTCATCCAGGCCACCGCTATAGATTTCAATATCGGACGTGGCCGGAAGCAAGGCACGCAGGCGTGCGGCGGTGGCAACGTGATCGTCGATGCCCGCTGCGACCTCCGGATTGCCTACGGCCTGCATCAGCTGGCTGTGTCGGCCGGCATATAGCTCGCCGAGGTCGTGGACGGCCTGACGCTGTGCCGAACGCGTACGTTCGGCCGCATCGCTCTCGTCGGCGATAAGCCATGCCTGCCACGCGCAAAATGCACCGCCGACCGTGAGCAACGTGGCGCCGATCAACGGCAGCACGCGTCGCACGTCGATACGAAGCCCCCGCTTCGCCCCTCCCTCGTTACGCCCCATGCTGCCCCTTGCTCCCCGTCACCTGTCAGCCAATGCCTGTCGAACCGAATCCGCCTTCGCCCCGCAGCGAAGGGGCGAACCCGTCGACAACGCGCAAGCGTGCCCGTCCTACCGGCACCAGCAATAATTGCGCAATCCGGTCACCCGGCGCGATGGTCAGTATCGCGTTTCCACGATTCCAGCATGAAATCATTAAAGGACCCTGGTAATCCGCGTCGATCACGCCGACCAGATTGCCCATCACGAGGCCTTGCTTATGACCTAGCCCGGAACGCGGCACGATGAGGGCGCACCAGGCAGGGTCACCAATATGGATGGCAAGGCCGGTCGGCACCAGCACGCTGTCGCCCGGCGCCAGCGTCACCGGCGCGTCGACAGCCGCCCGGAGGTCCATCCCTGCGCTACCGTTCGTGGCCGGCTCGGGAAGGGGGATGGTGTCGCCCAGGCGGGCATCGAGAATCTTCAGTTCAATGTCGATCAAGGCTCAGGCTCCGATGCCCGCGAGGAAACGTTGCGCGATATGGCCGACGAGCTGGCGCGCCAGCTCGGTCTTGGGCATCTGGGGCAGCGCGGCGCCGCCGTCGCGCCAGTACAACTGCAAGGCGTTCTCGGCGACCTCGAAACCGCGCCCCGGACCCACCTCGTTGGCCGCGATCATATCGATGCCCTTGCGCAGCAGCTTGTCCTGCGCGTAGGTCGCCAGCTCGCGGGTCTCGGCAGCGAAGCCGACCAGGAAGGGTCGGTCGGGGAGTGCCGCGAGAGAGGCGATGATGTCGGGATTTTCCGCCAGCTCGAGGCGAAGCGGGTTGCCGTCGTTCTTTTTCAGCTTGTGGTCGGCGGTGTCTGCTGGCCGGTAGTCGCCGACGGCGGCGGCGCCAATATAGATATCGGCACGCGCGGCCGCCTTCAGCACGGCTTCCTGCATCTGCCGTGCGCTGCGCACGTCGACCCGGTTCACGCCGGCGGGCGTCGGGAGCGAGACCGGGCCGGCGACCAGGGTGACGTCGGCGCCCGCATCGCGGGCAGCCATGGCGACGGCGAATCCCATCCGGCCGGAACTGCGGTTACCGATAAATCGTACCGGGTCGATGTCTTCGTACGTGGGGCCGGCGCTGACCAGTACCTTCCGACCTCGCAGGGGTTGCTCACCGAAGGAGGCAACCAGGATGTCACGCAGCTCGTGGGGCTCCAGCATGCGACCGGAGCCGATGTCCCCGCACGCCTGGTCACCGTCGGCAGGGCCGAGGATACCCACGCCGCGGACACGCAGCGTGCCGACGTTCGCCTGCACCGCCAGGTTCGCCCACATCTGCTGGTTCATGGCGGGCGCGATGTACACGGGCGCCGCCGTGGCAAGCACCACGGTCGAGAGCAGGTCGTCGGCGAAGCCATGGGCGAGCCGTGCGATGGTGTCGGCGCTGGCCGGGGCGATAAGCACCCTCTCGGCCCACTTCGCCAGTTCGATGTGGCCCATCGCGGCTTCGCCCGCCTCGTCCCAGAGGCTGACGCGTACCGGCTGGCCGGAGAGCGCCTGGAAGGTGGTGGGCGTCACGAAATGCGTCGCGCCTTCGGTCATGACGACGCGCACCTCGGCATCGAGATCGCGAAGGCGACGAACGAGTTCGCAGATCTTGTAAGCGGCGATGCCACCGGTTACGCCAATCAGGATGCGACGCTGGCGAAGGCTCATGGCGGAACGACGCTGCTTCGGAGGGCCAGTTAGCTTAACGGATTTCAGGAAGCCCATTTTTTCAGAATCGTTCTATCGCCAAGGCGATGGTCGCAACCCTAAGTTGCTCGTCGGGCCGTCACGCACGATGGCAAGACAGGAAACACGAACTGATGAAGCGGGGGACGACCCATCACGCCGGTGTCCGCGATGCGGCCGGGACGCCGACGGCATACCGGCCACGGCCGATCCACCAATGGCCGGAAAGCGAACGACCCCGCGAACGCCTGCTGGCCCACGGCGTGGCCGCGCTGTCCGATGCCGAGCTCATCGCCGTGTTGATCGGCAACGGCACGGCGGGCTGCGACGCCGTCGCCACTGCCCGGGCCCTGCTCGGTCAAGCCGGCAGTCTCGGAAGGCTGCTGGCCGACCCCGACCACCTGCCTCGCGTCAGCGGCGTCGGGCCAGCCAAGCGAGCACGCATCGTCGCCGCGCTCGAACTCGCGCGCCGCTCACTGGGCGAAAGCCTCACCGACCTGCCCCGCATCGAAAGCCCCGCCGATAGCGCCGAGTATTTCCGGGCCCGGCTCCGTCACCTGTCCCACGAGGTCTTCGCCGTCCTGTTCCTCGACACCCGCCACCGGGTGCTGGCCTACGAGGAACTGTTCCGCGGCACCATCGACGGGGCAAGCGTCTATCCCCGGGAAGTCGTCAGGGCCTGTCTCCGTCACCACGCCAGCGCGGTCATCTTTGCCCACAACCACCCCTCGGGCCTGGCCGAACCCAGTCGGGCCGACCGGGAGATCACTCGGGTACTGGTGGAGGCCCTGGGCCTGATGGACATCCGGGTGCTCGACCACCTGGTCATCGGCCATGGTGAGCCCGCCTCGATGGCCGACCTGGGCTTGCTCTGAACCCCACAAAAAAAGACGGCGCGAGTGCCGCTCGCGCCGTCTGGGGGCCATCTTTCGAGGGAGGGGCGTCGATAACCCTTGTGCCGTCGGCCGGGGAGCCACCGGGCACAAGAGGAATTGTGACGACGACCAGTTACAGCGCCGTGACGTGCCGAAAAACAGCTCATGACGCCTTGAAGGAATTGACTTATGCACATTGACCACGTTTTCCACTTGGGCGTCACATCTGCTGTCCTCGCAGAGGTCACCGACTTAACACCATGATTTATCGCAACTTTAGATGTTACGCATCGAAGACATTTCCTGTCGTCCCCTTGCAGCTCTCGTTTCGGCCGTTGTTGCCCACAGAGTTATCCACAGGCTGGGGGATGAACCGGACGGTCCGTGGCGACCGGCCCGGGCGCCCCTTCTGATAGGATTGCCGGTTCCATATCCGTGTCCCGACTCCCGTGAAACAAGAGCTCAAACAACTCGTCCTGCAGGCCATCGGGGCTCTGCGGGAGTCCGGCAAACTGCCGTCCGATTTCGTGGCGCCGACGTTCGTCATCGAACGCACGCGCAGCCGCGAACACGGCGATTTCGCGACCAACGTCGCCATGATGATGGCCAAGGCTGCCGGCCGTAAGCCGCGAGACATCGCCACCGACCTGGCCGAGGCGTTCCCGCCGTCGGCGCTCGTGGGCAAGGTGGAGATCGCCGGGCCGGGCTTCATCAACTTCTTCCTGGCCCCGGCTGCCTTCCATGCCGAGATCAGCCGGGCACTCGCCGAAGCTGACCGCTATGGCAGCAACCACGATGGTGGCGGCCGTCAGGCAGGCGTGGAGTTCGTTTCGGCGAACCCCACAGGTCCGCTCCATGTGGGTCACGGTCGCGCCGCGGCCATCGGCGACAGCATCAGCCGGCTGCTTCACGCCAGCGGCTGGAAGGTGACCCGGGAGTTCTATTACAACGACGCAGGCGTCCAGATCGCCAACCTGGCGCTGTCCACCCAGGCTCGCGCCAAGGGCATCGCGCCGGATGAGCCGGGCTGGCCGGAATCGGGCTATCGCGGCGACTACATCGCCGAGGTCGCTCGTGCCTTCCTGGCCCGCGAGTCCGTGGAAGCCGACGGTGAAACCGTGACGGCCTCAGGCGACGCCGATAACCTCGACGACGTGCGCCACTTCGCGGTTGCCTCGCTGCGGCATGAGCAGGACCTGGACCTGAAGGCCTTCGGCGTCGGCTTCGACGTCTATTACCTCGAGTCCTCCCTCTACACCGAGGGCAAGGTGGACGAAACCGTGCGCGAGCTGGTCGCCCACGGGCACACCTATGAAGAGGGCGGCGCCCTCTGGCTGCGTTCTACGGAATTTGGTGACGACAAGGACCGCGTCATGCGCAAGTCCGACGGCACCTACACCTACTTCCTCCCTGATGTCGCCTACCACCGGACCAAGTGGCAGCGCGGCTATGAGCGCGCCATCACCGAGCTGGGTTCCGACCATCACGGCTCACTGGCTCGCGTCAAAGCCGGTCTGCAGGCGCTGGATACGGGCATTCCGAAGAACTGGCCGGAATACGTGCTGCACCAGATGGTCACCGTGATGCGCGGCGGTGAGGAAGTGAAGATTTCCAAGCGCGCCGGATCCTACGTCACGCTGCGCGACCTCATCGACGAAGCCGGTCGCGACGCCACGCGTTACTTCCTGATCGCCCGCAAGGCCGATTCGCAGCTGGTGTTCGACATCGACCTGGCGCGTTCGCAAAGCAACGACAACCCGGTGTACTACATCCAGTACGCGCACGCCCGCGCCAGCCGCGTCTTCCGCGAGTTGGCCGATCGGGGGCTGTCCAGCGACCGTGGCAACGGCCTGGCGAAGCTGCCGTTGCTCGACACCGAGCACGAGCAAGCGCTGATGGTCGAGCTGTCACGCTACCCGGAGATGGTCGAGTCGGCTGCCGCCAACCTGGAACCGCACCTGATCGCGCAATACCTGCGTGAGCTTGCAGGCTCGCTGCACAGCTACTATCACGAGCACAAATGGATCGTCGACGACGCCGACCTGCGTGACGCCCGCCTTGCGCTGGTCGCGGCGACGCAACAGGTTTTGAAGAACGGCCTGGATCTGCTGGGCATTTCCGCCCCGGAGAGCATGTAAATGGCAACACGCAAGAAGGCAAAGGGTCGTCAGGCCGTCCGTAACAGCTCGAGCGGCATGCCCGGCTGGAGCTGGGCGCTGATCGGCATCCTCGCCGGCGCCCTGTTGATGGCTTTCGCGATGCGCGGCTCATGGATGCCCATGATGCGCCAGCACGACGGCCCTGAGCCGAACCCTCAGGCCACGGCGCAGAAGGGAAGCGATCCGGGCGTCGTCGAACAGACCGAGCCCGAGAAGCCGAAGAAGCCGTCGTACGACTTCTACTCCGTGCTTTCCGAGAAGGAAGTACGCATTCCGGATGCCGAGATCCGCGCACAGGCCAGCGCCGAAGCGCAGCAGAAGCAGCAGCAACAGCAGGCTGCCCAGCAGCAGGCAGCGGCCCAGAAGGCCGAGGTGGCGCAGCAGCAACAGGCTACTGCCGCCGCAGCCAACCTGCCGAAGGCGACGACACAGACGGTCACGGCCGTGCCTGCCCAACAGGCTCCCGCCGCTCCGGCCGCGAGCTCGGGCTACCTGCTTCAGGTCGGCGCGTTCCCGAGCGCCGCCGATGCGGAAGCACTGAAGGCCAAGCTGGCGCTGCAGGGCTTCGTCGCCAACGTACAGGCGGTGAAGGTCGGCGCGCAGACCTACAACCGTGTTCGCCTGGGACCGTTCAAGTCGGCCACGGACCTGGAAAGCACCAAGCAGCACCTGCAGGCAGCAGGCATCAGTGCGATTGCATTGAAGGAAGGCAGCTGAGGTTTTCCTCGCCGCATTGACACAAAAAACCCGCCGTCGCCGGCGGGTTTTTTCTTTTCAACGGCTGCCGGATGTCACTTCCCGCGCTTGAGACGAATCAACGCCGAGATGTCGTCATCACCATAACCCTGGGCCATCAATTCACCGAAGTCGGCGAGCGACTGCTCGATGATGGTGCGATCCGTGCCGGCCTCGGTGGCAATGCCACGAACGATGCCGAGGTCCTTGTGCAGCAACGCCAGCTTGAACCCCACCGAGAACTCGTTGCGCAGCATCGTGGCGCCGCGCTTGTCGAGGAACCAGTTGCCGGCCGCGCCCGCAGCGAGCGTCGGGATCAGGCGATCGGCTTCGAGGCCCAGCGCCTCGCCAAGGGCGAGCCCTTCTGTCACGGCGTGGGCAATGCCTGCGACCAACACCTGGTTGACGGCCTTCGTCGCCTGGCCACTACCGACGGGGCCCATGTGCGTGACACGGGCACCATAGGCTTCGAGCACAGGGCGTGCGCGTTCGAGCACAGCCGCGTCGCCGCCGACCATCACGGAGAGCTTGCCGTTCTTCGCACCTTCCACACCGCCCGATACGGGAGCATCGAGGAAATCCGCACCGACGTCGGCGAGAATTCGCGCCGCCCGCTTGGCTGTCGCCGGAGCCACGGTGGAATGGTCGACGACGATGCTGCCTTTTTTCAGCGAGGGAGCGAGCGCCTGGACCACGCTGATCACGTCCGCGTCCGCACTGACGCACAGGGCAATGACATCGGCCGAGTGGGCGATGCCGGCGAGGTCTGGCGCAGCGACGCCCAGTTCCTTCGCCAGTTCATCCGCGCGAGCCTGGGTGCGGTTGCCGACGGCGACGAGCAGGCCCTTGGTGTGGAGGTGGCCGGCCATGGGCGCGCCCATCGCGCCAAGTCCGATAAACGCTGCCTTGGTGCTCATGCTGTCGTCTCCGCGAGATAGGTATAGCCCGTCAGCCCCTTGTCGAGCGAGGCGTACAGTTCTTCGGCCTGGGCACCCACGATACCGGCGGCCGCGAGGCGGTCCACGTACGACTGGCGCAGCGCCTTGAGGTCATAGCCCACGTAGTCGAGCATCAGGTCTGTCGTGTCACCACGGCGGATGTGGGCGAACTCGTAGCCGCTGGCCGTGGCGCGGACATTGACCGCGTCGGTGTCGCCGAACAGGTTGTGGATGTCGCCAAGGGTCTCCTGGTACGCGCCGACCATGAAGATGCCCAGGCGATAGGACTCGCGCTCGTTCAGTGCGTGCAGCGGCAGGCTCACGTCGACGCCTTCGGCATCCACGTAGTGATCGATGCGTCCGTCCGAATCGCAGGTGAGGTCGGCGATGACGCCGCGTCGCGTCGGCTCTTCATCCAGGCGCGAAATGGGAACGATCGGGAAGATCTGATCGATCGCCCAGATGTCCGGCACGGACTCGAACACGGAGAAGTTGACGAAGTACTTGTCGACCAGCTTCTCGTCGAGGTCATCCAGCGCCTGGCGATGGGCGCGCTCCGCGGGCAGCAGGCGCGGACGCACGGCGTTGGCGATGGCGTAGAACAGTTCGTCGAGGGTGGCGCGATCGCGCAGGTCGAGCTGACCGAGCGCGTACAGCGAAAGACCTTCGGCCAGGTGATGTTGCGCCTCGTGGAACAGCTCGAGCGGCGGACGGGTGTCCAGTTCGGCATGCGTTTCGCGCAGGTGGCGAAGCACGCTGGGCTCACCCGCTCGACCGGCCGGGACGGCGCCCTGCGGCACCGGCTCCACCTCACTCACGTTGACGATCATCACCGCATGATGCGCGGTCATCGCGCGGCCGGACTCGGTGAAGATGATCGGCGCCTTCATGCCGTGCTCGGCGACGGCCTCGGCCAGCGGCTGGACGATGCTGGCCGCGTACTGGCCCAGGCTGTAGTTGATCGAGTTATAGCTGCGCGAGCGGGTGCCTTCGTAATCGACGCCCAGGCCGCCGCCCACATCGACCACGTCGATCGGCACGCCCAGGCGGTGCAGCTCGACGAAATAACGAACGGCCTCGCGCATACCGGCGGCGATGTCACGCACGTTGGAGATCTGCGAGCCCATGTGGAAATGCTGCAGCTTCAGCGTGTGCTTGAGGCCTGCGGCATCCAGACGCTCGATAAGCTCGAGGATCTGGCCCGGGCTGAGGCCGAACTTGCCCTTGTCGCCACCGGTGTTCTGCCACTTGCCGGCACCGATCGAGGCCAGGCGCACGCGGACGCCGAGCAGTGGCTCGACGTCGAGCGCCTTGGCTTCGGCGAAGACGTGGTCGAGCTCGGACAGCTTCTCGATGACGATGTGGACGCGCAAACCGAGCTTGAGACCGATGAGGGCAAGACGGACGTACTCGCGATCCTTGTAGCCATTGCAGACAACCATGCTGCCGGGGCGCGCCTGCGCGAGCACGGCCATCAGTTCGGGCTTGGAGCCGGCTTCGAGACCGAAGCCGTGTTCGCCCGCGGCGACCAGCTCGCTGACCACGCCGCGCTGCTGGTTCACCTTGATCGGGTAGATCGCCGTGTAGGAGCCGGCGTAGTCGACATCGTCGATCGCTTTGGCGAACGCCTGCTGGAGGCGGGCGAGGCGGTCGGCGAGGATGTCCGGAAAACGAATGAGCAGCGGCAGGCGCAGGCCTTCACTCGTGGCTTGATCGACGATGGCCGGCAGGTCGAGGGCCGGGCCCTCCTCGCCACGGGGGCACATGAGCAGGTGGCCGTCATCGGCAACGTCGACGTAGCCATTGCTCCAGTGCGGGATCGCGTAGGTCTGCTTGGCGCGGTCGGTGGTCCAGTTCGCCATGGGCGGAAGATCTCCAGGTGATTGTGTCGTGTCCCCCACTCGGGGGTGCGCGGAACAGTCGCAGCGGCGAACTTTGACCTGAAGCGGGCCTGGCGGCCGGGAGCCTCGCACGCCGCGGGGCCGACCAGACTGGGCCTGCGCGGCGGGGAGGCCGTCGGCAGACCGCGTATTGTACCGGTCCGCCATGACATCCGTGTATCACCTACATCTGCCGAGGGCGAGGCCGTTGGCCGCTTGGTCGCCCGGAGCCGGTACAATCCCCGCTTTCGATCCCCTTCCCGTTTCCAGGAACTCGCGTCATGTCGCAGCAGCAGCTCAGCTGGTTTACCGAAGCCCACCAGGCCTCGGGCTCCTCCATCGGTTTCCGCGTCGAGCGCCTGTTGCACGCCGAGAAGACCGAGTTCCAGACCATCGAGATCTACCAGACCACCGATTGGGGCAACCTGATGGTGATCGACGGTTGCGTGATGCTCACCGGCCGCGACAACTTCCTGTACCACGAGATGATGACCCACCCGGCGCTGTTCACCCACGCCCGCGCCAAGCGCGTCGTGATCATCGGCGGTGGCGACTGCGGCACGCTGCGCGAGGTGCTCAAGCACGAGGAAGTCGAGAAGGCCACCCAGGTGGAGATCGACGAGCGCGTCACCCGCCTGGCTGAGGAATACTTCCCGGAACTGTGCGAAGCCAACGGCGACCCGCGCGCCGAACTACTCTTCATCGACGGCATCAAGTACATGGCCGAGGTGGATCCGGAGTCGATCGACCTGATCATCGTCGACTCGACCGACCCGGTCGGCCCGGCTGAAGGCCTGTTCAACGCTGCCTTCTACGCCAGCTGCTACAAGGCCCTGCGCCACGGCGGCATCCTGGTGCAGCAGTCGGAGTCGCCGATGGCCCATATCGAGCTGATCAAGGCCATGCGTTCGGCCATGCGCACCTCGGGCTTCAAGGCCGTGCGTACCCTGCCCTTCCCGCAGCCGTGCTACCCCACCGGCTGGTGGAGCTGCACCATGGCGCGCAAGGACGGCGACCTGTCGGGCTTCCGCGAGCGCGGCGCGATCAGCAAGAACTTCCCCACGAAGTACTACAACGCAGACATCCACAAGGGTGCACTGGCGCAGCCGGAGTTCATGCGCGAGGCGCTGGGCGACTGATCTTTCGATCGGTCGCACCTGTGACGGAAGGGCGCTGCGGCGCCCTTCTCTTTGACCACATTCCTACGAACAGGAAAGGAATCCCATGCACCACCTTCGTCCCAAACGTGCGCTCCTGCTGACCCTCGTCCTCGTCCTCGCGCCCGGCTTGGCAGCCGCGACCGAGCTACCCGGTGGCCCGGCCTTCCTGAAAGCCGCCGATGACGTGATTGCCGCACAGGGCGAGGCAGGCGTCTCGCCTCCGCCGCCGATCACGGATCCACGGGTGCAAACCCTCCTGGCCAGGGCGGCGAACATCGAAGCCATCTTCGGCAACGTCAAACTGACGGCCGCCGACCTCGGGCCGGTGATGGACCTGTGTGGAAAAACCAACCAGATCACGGTGGGTTACGCACTGGCCAACATCGCCTCGCTAAAGCCGCCGGCGGGGCAGACTGCTGACCCCGAAGCGCTCAAGCCCCGTGTGATCGAACTGCAAAGTCGCAATGTGATTGCCTATCAGGACGCCATCGTTCCGATGGGCGCCTTCAGCGCGCGCTGCATGATGCGGGCATTGCCCTTGCTGACCGAATTCATGAGAACGCTGCCGGCCGAGCAGCGGACGCCGGTTCGCATGGGTGGGTTACGCCAGATGCGCGGCGGCGTCGCCAACATGATGGTCGGCGCCATCACCAGCAGCATCCAGACCGGCATCTCTGCGGCGAACCGGCATCTCGCCGTCAGTGCCGCCGCGGACGTGGCATCCACGTTCGCCGCCATCCTGCCGGTGGCCGACCGGAAGGTGATCCAGCAGACGGCCGTCCGCGTCAGGCCGTCGGCCGCCGCGGCCGACCAACCCTCGCTCGACACCATTGCCCGTGCGTTTGCCGACGAGCGATGCGAGGGCCTCTGCGCCCTCGGTAGCTGAGACCGCTTAGCCCGCTGGCTTGGAAGGTTCCCAGCCGGCGGGTGCCTCCGGTGGCATGCCGTAAGCACGGAGCGAGGCGAGGATCACGCTCATCTCGGTGCCGCCACTGCGCGCCAGCATGAGCAGCTTCTGCGCGGTGGCCTTGTCGCCCTGCGCCTGCAGGTTGAGCTGCGCGAAGCGCTGCATCTCCCAGATCAGGTTGAGGCGCGCGGTCTTCGCGGAGGACTGGTCGGAGGCGTCCGTCGACAGGGTTTCACGCAGGTGCAGACCGAGGGAACGGCCTAGCGGGCTGCTGCCCCATTCGAGCACCTTGGCTAGTTTCAGGCAGTCGCCGACAACCGAGGCATCTTCCTTGTTGTCGTCGCAGTACTTCGCCGTGGCCTGGAAACCGGGCATCGGCTGAGCGCTGGCCAGGCCGAACACCAGCACCATCTGCACGCCCGCGGCACCGGCGCCCTGCAGGGGGTTGAAGGTGTCGGCCGGCGGTGGCAGCTGGGTGACCGAGTTGGCCAGCGCCTTCAGGCTGGCACCGAGGTAGTCATCGTAGACCTTCGCGTTGGCGGCGCGGGTGAGATCGGCCCGCATGTCTGCCTTGGAGGCATTGTTATGCCCATCAACGCCCAGCTTGAGTAGCCATACGGCGGCGTTGTCCGGCGCCTGCTTCTGCAAGGTGGCGAGGGCTTCCGCATTCGGACAGGCGTCCGCCTTGGTCTCGCAATCGGCCAGCCGTGCCCAGGCGACCTGGGGACCGGCGTCTTCGTTGCGCGACGCCCGTTCGAGCAGGGCGTGGTAGGTGAGTACCTCGGGCGGGTTGACCAGCGGGCGTGCCAGCAGGGCGGCACCGAGCAGGGGCTCGGATTCGGTCCGCAGCGCGAGGACGCTGGCGAGGTCTTTCTGGAACTGCAGGAGGGCCTTGGTCTGGTCCTTCTGAGCTACCGGTCCCTTGGCCGGTCCCGTCGCCGCACCGGGCCACGGCGTAGCCGCGAAGGTAGGGAGCGAAAGCAGGCCAGCAAGGGCCAGGGTCACGACGCGGCGTCGCCGCATGGGCCATCTCCGTGAAATAAAACGACAAGAATACGGTTCGACCATGAACGGAAGCTGCGCCGTCAGGCCTTCACCAAGCGAAGACATTGCTACTATCGGTCTGAGCGCGGGGGGATCGGGACAGCTGTCCGCATGACCGCACCAATCAATCCTGCGACAGAACAGGAGTTTACAGTGGATCACTTTGCCCTCTTCACCAGCGCACCGGCTGGTTTCTTCGTCGGCTGGGGCACCCTCACGCTGATCAACGCAGGTCTGGCCCAAGGCAAGAACCGCAGCGGGTTGGCCTGGTGGGCGCTTTCGCTCTTCCTCGGCCCCGTGGCCACCCTCATTCTCGTCGTCCTGCCGAAAGTCCGCGCAAAGATGTTCTGACCCGTTTGCGTGGGTCGACAGGGTGTGTAGGCTAGGAGGCCTCCCAAGGCAGGTGCGCGCGAATGCTTACGACGCTCGTAGCAAGCAGCAAGGGTGGGTGTGGCAAGACAACGCTGGTAACCCAGCTCGCCACCCACTGGGCACAGGCCGGGAAGCAGACGGCCATCATCGACGCCGACCGACAGCAGTCCAGTTTGCGCTGGGTCAGTCGACGCCCTGAGAACGTCCCGGGCGTCACCGCCGTCGAGGGCAGCCGCCGGGCCTTCGACCGGCTACCGGCCGAGATCCAGCGAACCATCGTCGACACCCCTGCAGGCGTCGGCGAGAAAGAGCTGGAGCCTTACCTCGAAAAGGCCGATGTCATCCTCGTGCCGGTCTTGCCTTCGCACTTCGACCTCGACGCGACGCTCGACTTCCTCGCCGTGCTCCAGGCCATCCCGCGGGTCAAGCGCGGCAAGCTGCCGGTCGCCCTGGTCGGCAACCGTCTCAAACCCTGGACCAATGCCAGCCAGGCTGCGGTCGCCGAACTCGGCGAGCGCGCTCCTTTTCCCGTGGTTGCGGAACTTCGCGACTCGCAAGCGTACGTCTTGCTCACGGCGCTCGGTAAGGGCATCTTCGATTACCACTCGGAAAACGTACGCGGACACCAGGACGACTGGGCAAAACTGCTTCGCTGGATAAAGCGCAGCACCTGAGCCGGATGGGGAACGCGTTGGTTGCACCACGCCACGTCACGTGGCATTGCGGAGAACGGTACCCATGCACGAACTCATCCTGCTGCGTCACGCGGAAGCATCTCCGAACGGCAAGGACGGCAAGGACGATCGCGAGCGAAAACTCACCGAGCACGGCCAGAACGAAGCCCGCGCGGCGGGCGAATGGCTCGCAAGCCACGGCATCCACTACGATCGCGTGCTCTGCTCCCCTTCCGAACGCACGAAAGAAACCGCGGCGCTGGCCCTCGGCCAGATCAAGCCCACCTACGACGACAAGATCTACGACGCCACCGTCGGCGATCTGTACGACCTCCTCGACAAGCAATCGGATGTCGAGCGCGTGGTCCTCGTCGGTCACAATCCTGGCATCGAACAACTGGTAGCCTTCCTTGTCGAAGGGCGCTCCGAGGATTACCGCGGCATGCCGCCCGGTGGCATGGCCCGGCTCGTCTTCGATGGTCCGCTGGAACCCGGCAAAGCCAAGCTTGAGACGTTCTGGTCTCCACCAAACTGAGTAGCTTTATGCGTCACCTGTTTGCGGCGATCGCTCTTCTCCTGTCGGCGGCGCCTCTGGCCGCCGCCGACCTGCGAATCGATCCCGTGCGTTCACGCGCAGAGTTCAGCGTTCGCCTGCTCTGGGTGAGCAACATCTCGGGCGCTTTCGAAGGTATTCGTGGTGACGTTTCGATCGATCACGCCGCACAGACCGCCGTGGTCCGCGCCGACATCGATACCGAAAGTATCCGTATGGAATCGGCCCGACTCCGGCGCTGGGTACTCGCGCCGGAGTTCTTCGACTCCGTCCACTACCCCACTATCCATTTTGAATCCCTGCCGACGCCCCTCCTCATCCTTACCCGGGGCGGCGATGTCGTGGGCAAGCTCACCCTGCGCGGGATCACCCAACCGGTGACCTTCCACCTGCAAGGCAACCGCTGTCCGCCAGAATCCCTGGCCGGCTGCGTCCTCCAGCTTCAGGGAACGATCGACCGCACCGACTTCGAGATGCGCGGCCGCCGTGGTGCCCTGTCCGACCGTGTCAACCTGGGCATGGCTATCGTGCTCGAGGCGTCCTGACAACCCCGGCGAGCGCCTCAAGCTCACCTGGCGTTGTCACCGGTCCCCTATCATCTGCGGCATGCGCCGCTTCTTTACGATCCTGCTCCTCACCGCCACGCTCCTTGCCGGCGGCTGCTCGCTGTCGCGCACGCGCATCCGGCAGGCGGACGCGGTCGTCACCCTGACGGTCGACCGTCAGCTCACCTGTGACCAGGCCGACCGTTGCGCGACACCGTCCCCCCTGATCGACGCGGCGAAGGAAGCCAACGCAGCCTCGACCGCCGACAAACCGGTCCATGTGGCAACGCTGCTCGAGGATGGCGAGCAGGCCATGGCCGCCCGGGTCAACCTGATTCGTGCGGCGACGAAGAGCATCGACGTGCAGACCTACATCTGGGAGCAGGACGACGCGGGCAAACTGGTCCTCGACGAACTGATCCAGGCCGCGCGGCGCGGCGTCCATGTGCGCATCCTCGCCGACCAGCTGTTTTCCTTCGGCGATCCGGGATTGCTCGCCACGCTCGCCCGCGCCAGCGACAACCTGGAGGTACGCCTCTACAACCCCACCTTCCACAGCGCCCGGACGCCACCGCTGGAGTTCGCGGCCGGCATTCTCTGCTGCTTCTACAAGTTCAACCAGCGGATGCACAACAAGCTGATCGTGGTCGACGATCTCATCGGCATCACCGGCGGTCGCAACTACGAAGACCGCTACTTCGACTGGGACGGCAGCTTCGACTACATCGACCGCGATGTCATGGTGGGCGGTCCCGCCGCGAAAACCATGGGCGACAGCTTCGAACAGTTCTGGACGCATAAGCGCTCGGTCCGGCTGACCCATCTGCATGACGTGAACCGTGAGCTCATCGCCGACACCGACGACACGCGGCACTGGTTGCCGCCGACCTACGATCATCCCGACCGCGTCGCCCAGATGATCAGCGATGCCGAAGATGCCGGGTGGCTGGAAGACCGGATCATGCGCGCCACGCTGCGGATGAATCGCATCGAGTATCTTTCGGACCTCCCGGGCAAAACCGACGAGCCCAAGCGTCGCGAAGCACGTGAACTTACCCGACACATCATGGGTCTGGTGCGTAACGCGAAGAGCGAGATCATCCTGCAGACGCCCTACCTGGTCATGAGCAAACCGGCGCGGAAGATCTTCAACCGCCTGCACGAGCAGCCGACGCCGCCGCGCATCGTCGTCTCGACGAACTCGTTGGCCTCGACCGATGCGTTCGCTGTGTATGCGCTGTCTTACAAACACCGCAAGCGTTACCTCACCGATTACGGCTTCGAGATTTACGAGCTGAAGCCGCACCCCGAAAACGCCGACATCGACGCGCTCGAGAACCCGTCGACGGCCCCGGCCAAACCACCGTTTGCCGCCACTGGCTCGGGCAGCGGCCATAGCCGACGTGCATCCAGGGAAACGGATGCCGATGGCGGGTTGCAGCCCTCGGAGTCGTCCGGCTTCCTCAGTGCGGGGAGTCATTCGCGACGGGGTGCGCGTCATCGCCCCGCACCGCTGAGCACCGAGGGTATCCGTTTCGGACTCCACGCGAAGTCGATCGTCGTCGACGATACGTTCGCCATGGTCGGCACGCACAATTTCGATCCGCGCTCCGACCACTACAACACCGAATCCGGTGTGATCATCTACGACAAGCGCTTCTCGGACCGCCTGCGCGATTCGATCATGCAGGACACCGAGCCCGGCAACGCCTGGGTCATCGGCCCGCGCGAGAAGAAGATCCCCGTGCTGTCGTCGGTGAACGAGTTCATCGGCGATGTCTCGGAGCGCCTGCCGTTCTTCGATCTGTGGCCATTCCGCTACGCCACCAGCTACGAGCTCAAGCCAGGCTGCATTCCGATGCGCTGGACCGATCCCCGCTTCTTCGAATGCTACGAGCCGGTGGGCGACTTCCCCGAAGTCGACGTCTCGCTGAAGCTCATCTACACCCGCATGATTACCGCGTTCGGCTCATCGGCGGCCGGCATTCTCTAGAAGCGCGTGAGTTCGAAGCGGATGGGCAGGTCGGCGGTGTAACGGGACGGACGATTGTCCGCCGCGGCGAAGCGCCAGCCCCGAACGGCATCGGTCGCTGCGTGATCCAGGTCGAGGTCGCCGCTGCTATGACCGACGCTGACATCGGTGACGTCGCCGTCCTGGGTGACCGTGACATTGAGGATCACCTGGCCTTCGCGTTGCGCGCGTAGCGCTGCCATGGGGTAGCGCGGCGAGGGCATGTAGACGGGCACGAGGGGATCGGGCGTGGCCGCGGCGTCGCTGCGCGAGGCAACCGCGCGTTCGGGAGCCGCGCGTTCGGGAGCCACGTGCGTGCGGGCTCGCGGCGCGGACGCCGACGAGTCCGGCGCGGACGGCCGTGTCCACGCGGGCCTGGACGACAGCTTCGGCATGACGACTTCGGCCAGCGGGCGGGTCGCAGGTGCGCGCTCATAGGTGAGCGCGGTGAGCCAGCTCGTCGCGGCGATGCCGACGACGAGCCCGAGGGCGCTGAACGATGTACTGGTGCGAAGTGCGAGCATGCGGATCTGACGGATGGGGATCAGGGACGTTCGAGAATCGCCGTGACGCCCATGCCGCCCGCGGTACAGATGGAAATCAGGCCGCGGCCCGAACCCTTCTGCTCGAGCATCTTCGCCAGCGTGGCGACGATGCGCGCACCGGTCGCCGCGAAGGGATGACCCGCCGCGAGACTGGAGCCGTTGACGTTGAGTTTCGACGGGTCGATCGATCCCAGCGGGCCATCTAGGCCCAGCCGGTTACGGCAATACTCGTCGGATTCCCATGCACGCAGCGTGCAGAGCACCTGCGCCGCGAAGGCTTCGTGGATCTCGTAGAAGTCGAAATCCTGCAGGGTGAGGCCAGCCTGCTTCAACATGCGCGGCACGGCCACGGTCGGCGCCATCAACAGGCCTTCGCCATGGACGAAGTCGACGGCTGAGATCTGCGCGTGCGTGAGGTAGGCCTGGATCGAGAGGCCACGGTTGGACGCCCATTCGTCGCTGGCCAGAAGCACGGCGGCCGCGCCATCGGACAAGCCGGTGGAGTTTCCCGCGGTCAGCGTGCCCTGGCCGGTGGTCCTGTCGAACGCCGGCTTCAGCGAGGACAGCTTCTCCAGTGTGGAATCCCCACGGAGGAAGCCGTCGCGCTTGAGACCACGGAACGGCACGACGAGGTCGTCGAAAAAGCCGGTTTCGTACGCCGCAGCCAGCTTCTTGTGGCTGGAGAGTGCGAGCTCGTCCTGCTCGAGACGACCGACCTTCCATTCCTTCGCCATCAGCTCGCAGTGGTCGCCCATGGACTTGCCCGTGCGCGGCTCGGCCACGCCGGGGAAGGATGGCTTCAGTTCCTTCAGGGAGAAACCGCGCGTCGCGACGGCGAACTTCTCCTTGAGCGTCTTCGCACGGTTCAGCGCCAGTAGTCGCTTGCGAAATTTCTGGCCGTAGACAATGGGAACGTCGCTGGTGGTGTCCGAGCCGCCGGCGATGCCGGCCTCGATCTGACCGGCGGCGATCTTGTTGGCGATGATGATCGCGTTGTCCAGCGACGTGCCGCAGGCACGCGCCGTGGTGATGCCGGGTGTCGTCGGGGCAAGCCCCGACGAAAGCAGGGCCTCACGGGCCAGGTTCCAGTCCGACGAATGGCGGATGACGGCGCCCATGGCCACCTCACCCAGCTCGGTGCCATGCAGGCCGAACTTCTCGACCAGCGATCCAAGCACCTTGACCGACATCCCGAAATTGCCGACATCGGCATAGGCGGTGTTGTTGCGGCAGAAGGGAATGCGGACGCCGCCGACCACACCCACGCGCTTTTGCGACTTTTCCATGCTCTTAAAAGGACAATCCAGGATCGTAAAGGGGTGCCGCGGCGATAGCCGTTTGCAGGCGAAGGGCTCGCGGACGCCGACGATCGCCGACGAACGCGTATCAGCAAGGCTAACCCGCATCCCCTCCGGGCGAAAGCCCGATATGCGTGGATGATAGAATCGCGTTCCTTTGCCGTTCGGAAAAACCTGCCGTGAACGAGTCGCTGATCGCCTGCCCCGCCCTCCTGGCGCTGGAACTGGCCGAGGGCGAGATGCCCGATCGGCTCGAGCTGACCCGGGACGAAGCGCAGACGCTGGCCGCCCTGGTCGCCGACGACCTCCGCGCGCTGCTGCCTGGGGTCGAGGCCTCGCGCTTCGCCCTGGTTGGTGCCTTGTTCGATGGCGTGGAGCTGCTGCGCCCCGGTTTTCCCGTGTTCGCCACGCTCGAAGAGCTGGCCCGGCGCGTGCCTCGCGTGACCACCGCCGGTGGCGTGGTGGCCTTCGGCCCCCACGAAGGCCACATGCCCGCGCAGCCCCTCGTGCCGGATGCGCGCTATGCGGGTGGCCCCATGCGCCTGGTTCCCTGGATGCTGCTGGCGCCGGTGGAGCTCGCCGAGGAACTCACCGCGAAGATGGAAGTGGAGCTGGTCGGTCGCGGTGAAGCCGGCTCGGCGACGGCGGATTTCCTCATGCGGACCCTCGGCGTGCGCCTCGAGCATGCGCGCTACCTAAGCCGCGACGACCTCCTCGCGCTCACCTGCGTGCAGTACGAGCACGTGAACCTGGCGCCGCTGTGGACCATGCTCGAAGCCGCTCTGCTCACGCCATATAAAGAAGAAACCGCGCTGGGCTCGCGCGGCCTGCCGTTGCGCTACGCCGAAGGTCGCGTCGGCATTCCCGGCATAGCCGGCTGGTTCGCCCGCGCGGGCACCCAGCGGGACAATCCCGCCCACGAGTTCGCCGGCACCATCTTCGAGCTGCGCCAGTATGCTGCCTTGCTCGCCGCCCACCATGTGCCCCTGCACCTGGAGGGGGAGCCGGCGCAGACCGCTGGCTATCTCATCGAAGCCATGGCCGATGCCGATCCCGCCCTGCCGCAGCCCCTGCTTTACGCCCATGAAGCCGCGGGCCTGGGCATGGCCGTGGTGACCGTCGCCCAGCCCTCGCCGGGCAAGGCGCGCATCCTCGCCCATGGCTACCCGCTCGCCCCCGATGCCCTGGGGCCACTGCTGGATGCGCTGGCCGGGCGTTATGACACGGCCACCGAGGTCCACGCGCTCGGCAAAGTGCTGCTGGACGCACAGGGTGCGCTTTCCGCACCGGCGCCCGTGTTGCACTGACGTTTTTAAGAATCCTTCGATATACGCAGCCGCGGGGACGCATTAGAGTTGAGGCATCGTCCCTTCGGCGACCGCATGCGTCATCCAGCGCCACCCACCACCGATGCCCCGACCGACTGGGCGGCCTATCTGCTGGACCGCGCGCCGGCGATGATGGCTTACGTCGACACGTCGCTGCGTTATCGCTTCGCCAGCCCCGCGTATACGGCCTGGATGGGGATCGAGCGAGACGGCCTCATCGGACGCCGGCTCGATGAAGTCATCGCGCCTTCGGTCTACGCCCGCATCGAACCAGGCGTCACTGCCGCCCTTGCCGGCGAACCCGTCATTGCCGATCGCGAAATACGTCGCGACGACGACCAGCGTTACGCCCAAGCCACGTTCACGCCGGATGTCGGTCCCGATGGCAGCATCCGTGGTGTCTCCATCCTCCTGGCCGACATCTCCGGCCGGCACATGCTCGAAGCGCGCCTGAAGGAAAGCGAGCGCCGTTTCTCGCAAGCCTTCCGCCACGCCGCGATCGGCATGGCACTCGTCCTGCCGACCGGACGCTGGCTGCAGGTGAACGATGCACTGTGCACCATGCTCGGCTACTCCGATCAGGAGCTGCTCACCTCCGCCTATCAGGACATCACCCACCCGGCCGACCTGGCGACGGACCTCGCGCTGGTGCAGAAGATCATCGCGGGAGAGCGCGCCTCCTATCATCTGGAAAAGCGCTATATCCGCCGCGACGGGCAGATCGTGCATGCGCTGCTCACCGTTTCCCTCGTACGCGACGAACACGGCGAACCGCTGTACTTCATCTCCCAGGTCATCGACATGACCGAGCGCAAGGCCTTCGAGGACGCGCTGTTCCGCGAGCGCGAGCTGGCCGAGGTCACGCTCAAGTCCATCGGCGATGCCGTGATCACCACGGATCCGTACCTCATCGTCACCTCGCTCAATCCCATCGCCGAAGCGATGACGGGCTGGTCCAGCCATGAGGCCGTGGGTCGACCCATGGACGACATCTTCCAGCTGCGCGACCCGCTCACACGCCGGCCTATTCCCAATCCGCTACTTACCGCGGTGACCAAGAACACCATCATCGGCTTGACCACGGACGCTATCCTCGTGCATCGCAACGGCTTCGACAGCCCGATCGAGGATTCGGCCGCGCCGATTCACGATCACGCCGGCAACGTGGTCGGCGGCGTGGTGGTGTTCCACGACGTGAGCGAAACCCGTGCACTCGCGCTGAAGATGGCGCATCTGGCGCACCACGACACGCTCACCGGCCTGCCCAACCGCGCGCTGCTGCAATCGCGCATGGAATTTGCGGTCACCGTGGCTGCCCGTCGCAACCAGCGTGCTGCCCTGCTCTTTGTCGACATCGACCATTTCAAGCAGATCAACGATTCCATGGGCCACGCAGCGGGCGATGCCCTGCTACAGGAAGTAGCGCGACGTATCCGCGCCGCCGTGCGCCCGGACGACACCGTGAGCCGGCTGGGTGGCGACGAGTTCGTTGCCCTGCTACCTCACGTCGACGGCGCCTCCGATGCGGCCGCTGTCGCCGAGCGCGTACTCGAAGCCTGCAGCGAAGCCGTGGGGGTGGATGCATCGGCGCTCGCGATCAGTTTCAGCATCGGGATCAGCGTGTATCCTGACGACGCCTTCGACGCGGAGTCACTGCTGCGCAACGCCGACACCGCCATGTACGAAGCGAAGATGCAGGGCCGTAACGGCTATCGCTTCTTCAACGCCAGCATGAACGAGCGCAACACCGCGCGTGTCCGCATCGAGGTGGAGCTGCGCAAGGCGCTCGCACGCAACGAACTCAGCCTGCACTACCAGCCCAAGGTGGACGTGAACCTGGGTACGGTGGTCGGTGCCGAAGCGCTGCTGCGTTGGCAAGTGGATGGCGAAGATATCTATACGCCGGAGCAATTCATTCCGGTGGCCGAGGATTGCGGGCTTATCGTGCCGATTGGCGAGTGGGCACTGCGCGAAGCCTGTCGGCAGGCAGAGATCTGGGCGCGCCTGTATCGGCCTCTCTCCGTGTCGGTCAATGTCTCCGCGCTGCAATTCCAGCACACGCGCTTCTTCGAGTCGCTGCGCGGCGTGCTCGATGAGACCGGACTCCATCCCACCCTGCTCGAGCTGGAACTCACCGAACGCACGGTAATGGAAGGTGGCGACCACATTGCCGACCTCCTGCACCGGATCAAGTCACTGGGCGTGTCGCTCAGCCTGGACGACTTCGGCACTGGCTACTGCAGCCTGTCGTACCTGAAGCACTTCCCCGTCGACACCCTGAAGATCGACCGCACCTTCATCCGTGATGTCGCGTGGGACAACGACAGCGCCGCCATCGTCAGCGCCATCATCGCGATGGGCAGCGGCATGAACAAAAAGGTGCTCGCCGAAGGCGTCGAAAGCGTGGAACAGGCTAACTTCCTGAGCTCCGCCGGCTGCCCGCAAATGCAGGGCTTCCTCTTCGGCAAGGCCGTGCCCGCACGCGAGTTCGAAGAACGCATCGCCGCCGTCGACATGGGCGACCCCCGCGTCCCCCAGACCTAGCCAGGTGCCGTGCTCTTCGTAGGAGGCGAATCACGATTCCAGCATCGCCTCGTACATGTAGTAGTGGCAACGTTCCATGCCGAGACCGGCATACGTTGCCTGCGCACGCTCGTTCTCCGTCTCGACGTACAACCGCACACCCACGGCCCCAGCGCCACCCGCCATCGCCTTCACGTGCGCGTAAAGCCCACGGAACACCCCGGCACGCCGTGCCTCGGGCGCCACGTAAACGCTCTGCACCCACCAGAAGTCCCCGCAACGCCAGTCACTCCACTCGTAAGTGACCAGCAGGCAGCCGACCGCCACGCCATCGAGCTCGGCTATCAGATAGAACCCTCGTCGAGGCTCATCGAATACAGCGCGCACACCACGGCCGATGGTCGCCGGATCGAGCGTCTTGTTCTCCGTTTCCCAGGCCATGGCAATGTTCCAGCCAGCGATCGCATCCGCGTCGTCGATGCCTGCGCGGCGAATGTAAAGAGTCATGCCGTTATCCGTTGGAAGGGCGTCGCTTGCGCGATGCGCCAAGTTTACGCGTGAGGGTATTGCGACCGACGCCGAGGGCGGCGGCGGCGTGCTGCCTGTGCCCGTCGTTGGCGATGAGGGCGGCCTGCAGCAGGGTTTTGTCGAGCGCATCGCGGGCACGCGCATGCACGTCCACCTCGCCTTGCGCCAACGCGTCCTGGGCCCAGATGCGCAAGGCATCGGTCCATTCGCTACTGCGTGTTTCGCGTGCGGGTAGCGCACCCAGGTCGCTGGCGAGAATCTCCGCACCCGGTGCAATCACCGCGAGACGGCGGCACAGATTTTCCAGCTCGCGCACGTTGCCCGGGTAGTCGCGTTGCTCGACCAGTTTCATCGCCCCGCGCGAGAAACGTTTCGGTGGCAATTTCAGCTCGGCCGCGGCCTGGGCGAGGAAGTGGCGCGCCAGCACGGGGATGTCGCCGCGACGCTGCCGTAAGGACGGCAGCTCGATACGCACCACATCCAGGCGATGTTTCAGATCCGCGCGAAAGAGGCCGGCGGCCACACGCGCATCCAGATCCTGGTGCGTCGCCGCGATGATGCGCACGTTGCCACGCATCAGCTCGCGACCGCCCACGCGGTAGAACTCGCCGCCGGCCAGGACGCGCAGCAGGCGCGTCTGCAAGGCGATCGGCATGTCGCCGATTTCATCGAGAAACAAGGTGCCGCCTTCGGCCTGCTCGAAGCGCCCGGCGTGGCGCCGCTGGGCACCGGTAAATGCACCCGCCTCGTGACCGAAGAGTTCGCTCTCCAGCAGCTCGGCCGGAATGGCCGCCGTGTTCAACGCGACGTAGGGCTTGCCACTGCGTGCGCTTTCTTCATGCAGCGCACGCGCCACGAGCTCCTTGCCGGTGCCGGTTTCGCCGGTGATCAACACATTGAGATCACTCGCGGCGACGCGGCCGATCAAGCGGAACACTTCGCGCATCGCCGGACTTTCGCCGAGCAGCGAGTGCGCATCGACGCGGCCAGCGGGAACGATCACTTCTTCATGCGCGGCGGCGAGCGTGCGTTCTACGGCCTCCACCGCCATGTCGAGGTCGAAGGGCTTGGCGAGATAATCCGCCGCGCCCGCGCGATATGCCGCCGCCGTCGTGGCGACATCGGTGTAGGCGCTCATGACGATCACGGGGCCGATGTTGCGGCGAGTGAGGTCTTCGAGCAGGCGCAGTCCGTCTTCGCCAGGCATGCGCACGTCAGTGACCAGCAAGCCCGGCCTTCCTTCCGCCAACGCCGCACGTACCGCATCGCCCGCGCTGAACTCGCGCACCGTATGCCCTGCATCGCGCAAGGCCTCGGCGAGCACGAAGCGCACGCCACGGTCGTCGTCGGCAATCCAGATTTCAGTCATGGTGCCGCTCCATCGGAAGGTACAGGGAGAACACCGTTTCGCCGGGGCGACTGGTGAAGCGCAGGTCGCCGCCGTGTTCGAGCGCGATCTCGCGCGACAAGGCGAGGCCGAGGCCGGTGCCATCGGGACGGCCCGAGACCAGCGGCTGGAAAAGCGAATCACGCAGATCGTCGGGTACGCCCGGGCCGTCGTCGATCACGTCGATGCGCAGCGCCGCGCGCACCGTGCGCTCGCCCAGACGGGCACCGTGCTCGACGCGGGTGCGCAGGGTGATCGTCGTCGCGCCGGCTTCGCTGGCATTGCGGGTGAGGTTGAGCAGCACCTGAAGCAGGCGGTCGGTGTCACCCAGGCTGTCCGGAAGGCTGGGGTCGTAGTCGTGGCGAACGCGCAGCGCGTCGGCTTCGGCACCGACCAGACCCTCGAGACGCTCGAGCAGTTCGTGGACATTGACCGGGCCAAGGCGTGCTGCACCACGATGCCGGAGCAGGCCGTCGGCGAGGGCAGCCAGGCGGTCGGCTTCGGCGATCACCATGCTCGCCAGCTGGCGGAGGTCGTTGTCGGCCACCCGGCGTTCGAGCAACTGGGCCGCGCCACGGAGGCCGGCCAGGGGGTTTTTCACTTCATGGGCAAAGCCGCGCAGCGTGGCCGAGAGCGGCGTGCCGGCTGCCGCGTTGAGCTCGGGCGCCAGCGGGTGCACCTCGACCAGCAGCCGACCGTCGTCCAGTGGCTGCATGGTCAGGTCGGCAGTGATCTCGCGCCCCCGCGCCACGCCGAAGGTGGCGCCACGGAGGTTGAAGGGGCGGCGCTCCAGCAGCGTGCGCTCTAGCTGGGAGGCTAGTGAGGGCTCGCGCATCAGCACCGGCAACGGCTGGCCTACCGCCGTCCGGGGACCGACGTCGAGGACCTCGCCCAAGGCGGGGTTGAGCCAGTTCACGCAAAGGTCCGCGCCGATGACGGCGAGGCCGGTGCCGAGCAAGGTTAGGAGGTCAGCCTGATCTGGTGCGTGCATTGCACCAATGTAGGGAGGTTGGTCGGGGGCCGCAACAGGACAGATTCGCAGGGGTTCGGCTTGTACCGGCAGGGAGGACCACGGCGGAGCACCACTTATCCCCATGCGACCACCCTTCGTCCCTGAATCCGGTCAACTCGACCCTTTACATCTGTTCCGGGAACGACCAACCGGGAATATTGGGCCCAACGATCCTGGGGAATTCCAACGTGCACAGCCGCTACTTGTCCAAACTCCCGACGGGAGCCGTGCTCCCCACGGCAAGCATCACCCCGGTACTCATCATTGCTGTGCTCTTCGGCACCGCCCACGTGCTGACCAACGGGCAATACGGCTTCCACCGGGATGAACTCCAGTTCCTGAACGACGCGCAGGATCTGGATTGGGGCTTCGTACCCTACCCACCGCTGACGTCTGCGTTGGAGTATCTGGCGTTCAAGATGTTCGGCCTGTCGCTGGTCGGGCTGCGGCTGTTCTCGGTACTGGCCCAAACCGTGGTGATTCTGGTCGGCGGCCTGATGGCGCGTGACCTGGGTGGTGGACGTCTGGCGCAGGTCTTTACGGCCACCGCCATCGGGCTGTCACCCGCGCCCATGGGCAATGCCACCATGTTCCAGTATTCGTCGTTCGATATGTTGTGGTGGGTGCTTATCGCCTGGAGCGTGATCCGCTTACTGCGTGATCACGACCCACGCTGGTGGGTCGCGATCGGCCTGTTTGCCGGGCTTGGCCTGCAGACCAAATACTCGATAGCGATGGAGCTCGTGGGCGTGCTGGTAGGCGTGCTTCTGACCGACGCACGGCGATACCTGACGAACCGCTGGTTCTGGGCCGGCGGAGCTGTCGTGATATTGGTCTTTGCCCCCAACCTCGCCTGGCTGGTCAGGCACGACTTCATTTCCTATCGGTTCCTACAAGCGATCCACGCCCGTGACGTCAATGAAGGACGCGCGGACGGCTTCCTGCGCGATCAATTCCTCATCAATGCCAACCTTGTTGCGGCGCCGGTCTGGATCGCGGGTCTGGTCGGTTACTTCCGGGCGCGCCGCTACCGCATGATGGCCTGGATGTACGTCGTCCCCCTGCTGTTGTTCATGCTTCTGCGGGGCCGCTTCTACTACGTCAGCGCGGCGTATCCCATGCTGCTGGCCATGGGGTCCGTCATGGGAGAGCGGTGGCTGCGCACCCTCCGCCCTGCATGGCGGGTCGGAACAGCGACACTGCTATTCAGCGGTGTCGCGGTTATCGGCATCTACGCGGCATTAATCATCATGCCGTTGGCATCAAACGGTCCGCTGCGGGACTTCGCGCTCAAGAGGAACAACGACCTGCGCGAGAAGATCGGTTGGGACGAGCTCGTCACACGGGTTGCCACCATTCGTGATGCCCTTCCTGCCGAGCAACGGGCCGATCTGGGCATCGTGGTGGGCAACTACGGCGAGCAAGGCGCTATCGCGCTACTCGGGAAGGCCTATGACCTGCCGCCGCCGATTACTGCGGTGAACACCGGATGGCTGCGTGGCTACCCAACGACGCCGCCACACACCGTGATCGTGCTGGGCAGTTCACGCGAGCGCGCCGATGAACTCTTCAGCGATTGCCGGCTCGCGGGACACTCGGGTAACGCGTGGGGCGTCGTCAATGAAGAGAGCCGGGATCATCCCGACATCTTTGTCTGCGGCCCTGCGCGCAAGGCGTGGAGTGAGCTTTGGAGCTACGGGCCCGAATTTGGGTAAGGCGCAGCCCTGCCCTAGTCTTCTTCCGCCGCCTCGCGGCCCTGCTGCCTGATGAGCCATTCTTCTCGGGCGTCGTTGATGGACTCCCGGATGCTGTCCAGATCGACCTCGGTTTCATCCGGCTCGAAATGACCGGTCAGTTCGGTGTCCGGGCGGAGTTCGCCGGCCTGGAACAAGGCCCACATTTCCTCGCCGTACCACGTGTCCAGCAGCTCGGGCGCCGATCGGCCAAGGTAAGCGGTGAGGTTGTTGACGTCACGCAGCAGCATGGTGCGCGCCGCATTGTTTCCTGCCGCACTGACGACCTGCGGAAAATCGATCACCACGGGGCCGTCCGGGCCGATAAGGACGTTGTACGCGGAAAGGTCGCCATGGATCAGACCGGCACACAGCATCAACACAACCTGCTGCACGAGGATCCGGTGGTATTCCCGCGCCTCATCGGCGCTGAGATCGACCTCACCCAGGCGGGGTGCGGACAGACCATCGGCGTCCGTCACCAGTTCCATCACCAGCACGCCGTGGAAATAGCCGAACGGCTCGGGCACGCGAACGCCAGCGTCGCGCAGCAGGTAAAGCGCATCGACCTCCGCGTTCTTCCAGGCCACTTCCTGTTGCTTGCGCCCGTACTTGCTGCCCTTGCCGATGGCGCGCGCCTCGCGGCTGCTGCCGACCTTGCGGCCTTCCTGGTACTGCACGCGTTGCTGGAAGCTACGCTGAGCCATGTCCTTGTAGACCTTGGCGCAGCGTACGTCGTTGCCGCTACGGACAACGTATACGGCCGCCTCCTTGCCGCTCTTCAGCGGTCGGAGCACGTCGTCAATGATGCCGTCGTCGATCAACGGCTGCAGGCCTAGGGGGGTCTTCAAGGTATCTCTTGGGTCAGTAGCATGGCGAGGGCCGCCATTGACCCTTAATTCTCACATTTTCCTGCACATAGCGCCAATTCCGCCCCCGCCCGGTGCCGGAGGGGTCAATGGCGCCGCACCGCTGCCTCGCGTAAAGGCAGGTATGCCTTGCCATCGAGAATCGCGTTGATTGCCTCGGCGACGGCGTATACGTCGTTTCGATTCTGGCTCGTTACAAGGATGATCGTGCGGCCCTTCGGTGGGTCCGCCATCAAGAGTGCCTGGAAGTTGTGGTCGTTTCCGTCGTGCACGTGGCGTACGACCCGACCGCCTTCCATTTCCCCATGTCCAAACCCGCTTTGCCACTTCGGGTTTGAGGTAGCCAGGATCTGGCTGGTACTTCTCGGGCTGATGAGGCAGAACGTCGTCACGCAGTTTGACCATGTCAGTAAGTCATCGACCGTCAGCGCTGTCCATCCCGTGAGATAGACCCTCGTCGGGTCCTGCTTGAAATTCGCGTCAAATCCCTTGGCGACGCGGAGCGACCCTTCGACGGGATCGACGACAGCATCGCGAATACCGGCCTTTGGAAAGACCCGCTTCTTCAGGAAGGCTTCGAAACTCAGGCCACTGACCTTCTCGATCACCCGCCTGCGCAGGAACGTATTGTTATTGTTGTACGCATAGTGCGTACCAGAAGGAAAATCGAGCGCTTTAAGAGCGCGCAGGTTCCTGAAATTGTCGGCGTCGTTGTCTACCGTATTCCAGTCAACGTCGGGCAGGCCGCTCGTATAGTGCAGAAGATCATTCACTGTGATGGTCTTCGACCATGAGGGCAGGTCGGGGATGAACTTCGATACGGTGTCGTCGAGGGAGAGGCGTCCCTCCTCCGCAAGCATCATGATGCCGACGGCATCGAATTCCTTAGCGATGGACCCTATATCGAATCGGTCCGAGAACGCCAACGGCACGCTTTGCGATCCGTCCGCATATCCCATCGCCCGGCGAAGGATGACTTCTCCGTGGTTCGCGATCAGGATGTTGCCGTTCAGCAGCCCCGCCTGGCGAGCCTGGTCAAGGTAAGCATCAAGGGCGACAACGCTGCCTTCCGATGCGCACGCACTACCCGAGATCACGAGCATCCAAAGCGCCACGATCCTTCCGCACCAGTGAACTGACTTCACAGGCTACCTCCCCGACGACAGCGACGCTTGCTTCGATGCCTGACGAGGTGCTCTGGTTTAAAGTGCCACGACGTTGTGCCTACAAGATCGACGTTGTATCGACGAACGAATGCCTCTCGCCGCGCGGGTGCAGACCCTAGCCGGGGAAGAAGATATAGACGGCGCTATACGGTACGCGGACTTCCGCGTTGATGTGGCTGGCGTCACAACCCGTGGCGGGTGCCACGCCGCCTTCCGTGCGGGTACGTACGACATACGCGACCTTGCTCATCACGCCGTTGCCCGTCTGCGACTTCGCATGGAGAACGATCCACGGTATGGCACCGGCATCCGGCGAGGGCGACGCGTTCAGCGCTTCGCCGACGACCGTGCTGCCATCGTTCGCCTGCCAACTCGGCCCTGCGAAGTGCTTACCGATGACGTTGCCCTTTGCGTCGCTCAACGTCGCTTCGGGCGCTTTCAGTGTCCATGCGTAAGTTGCTGCGGCCGGCTTGCACGTGTAGATCTGCACGCCCTTGCCGAAGGCTTCGATGGCAGATGGCTTTGCCGGGGCGCCCTGGGCGCTGACCGTGCCTATGCTGCCCATGGAGGCGAGTACGCAACTGGCCAGGATCGTACGGGGGATACGTAGCTTTCTCATCGGAGGTTCCGGAATACGCGACGCCCTGACTATACGCGGACGATCATTGCATCGAGCCTGCGACCAACCGCCCGATCTCGGCGAACCACGCATCGGCCTGCTTCGGGCTGGCGGGGGAGTCGCTCAGGAAGGCCGCAACCATCATGCGGCGGCCATCAGGCGCCGTCACGATACCCATGTCGTTCCAGGCACCCAGACGATCGCTATAGGTACCAGCGGTACCCGTCTTGTCGGCCAACTGGAATCCGGCGGGCAACCCGGCGCGAATGCGATTGGGAATGACCTGCGCGGTCATCATGCCCAGCAACATGTTCGTCGAGGACGGCGAGACAAGTGCACCCGACTGGAGTTTGTCGAGGAAAGCCACCGCGCCATCGAGCGTCGTCGTGTTCACCTTGCTGGCCAGTACCGCCTCGAAGCCCCTCTTCACACGCGCATCGGCGGCCTCGTCGGACTCGCCGGCGAGGGGCTGCTCACCGGGCTTCCTTCCGTTCAACATCCGGCTCAGCTCGCGCTCGCCCATGTCGATGCGCATGCCATGGACGCCCTTGCTCTCGAGGAACCGGGTGGCGACACCACCACCTCCCAGGAGGTTGAGCAATGCGTCGACGGCCGTGTTGTCGCTCTGCGTCACGGCGGCTCGAAGCAGCTCTTCGACGGAGACATCCACCGGCCCCGCTTCCAGCCGCTTGCCAAGGGACGGCACCGCCGAACCCGGCACGATGTCCGCCGGTACCAGATGCACCTTCTGGTCGAGCCTGATCGCACCACTGTCGACGCGAGCGAGCACCGCGGCCGCAACGGGCGCCTTGAAGGCGCTCATCATCAGGTAGCCGCGGCCATCATTCACCTTGATGGTGTTCCGGCTAGCCGGATCCATAACGATGATGCCAAGCGTGCCGGGGCGCGCTTCCTTCGCCACGTGATCAAGCAAGGCCTTCAGACTCGTATCGGCCGGTGCGGCAAAGGCGGCGCCCACCGCCAACGACAGGACCATCCCACGGAGCAGTTGCATCATCATCGGTACGCATTCCCAGGAGTAACGGACGCCCATGGTTGCGGGGCGAGCGGCTCACGCCGTGGCTGAAATGAGGCACTTTGGGGGCGCCGGCCGCCCGTCGCGGCGGTGGCCACTCACCCCTTACAGGTCCCGCTTGCCACATAGTCGACGCCCGTCGCCACGGGCGTCGGTACACTCCCGCATCATGACGAACCTGTCCACTCGCCCGGCGCCGGCAGGCGCCCAGCCCGATCACGGTGCCACGCTTCCGCTGGCGGCCTTGTCCGTGATCTGGACGGCATTCTGGTTACTCATGATCACGTCCGCCCTCCAGGACGCCTCACGCAATCCGCTCACCCGCTGGTGGGAGCCTGTGCTGTGGGAGGGAAGTTCCGCACTGATCGCGACAGGATGGATGTGGCTCGCCGTCCGGGTTCGCGGCCGCTACGCGCCGCTGTTGAACCAGCCCCTGACCTGGTTCGCAAGCTACCTGCGGTGGCTTCCTCTGATTATCGTCACGTTCATTGCCGGGGCATATGGGATACGGCATGGCGTTTACGCCTCGATGGGCCGTACCTACGAGCACTCGGGCTGGGGCTTCGTGCTTGCCTACGAAAGCGTCAAGCTGACGCTGTTCACAGGACTGTGGCTCGGGATCCTGTTCGGGATCGATTCCTATGGGCAGTGGCAACTCCAGCGACACCGTCTGTTGCAGACGCAGAAAGCACTGACCGAGGCGCAGCTCGCGCAACTCCAGGGCCAGCTGCGTCCGCATTTCCTGTTCAACGCACTCAACACCGTGTCTGCCTTGATGCAGACCGACGTGGCGCGGGCCGACCGTCTGGTCGCGACCCTCGGAGACCTGCTGCGCATCAGTCTTCGGACGACGGAGAACGAGATGACGCCGCTCGCGGAGGAACTTCGCACCTTGGCGCTTTACACGGATGTCATGCGCGAGCGATTCCGCGACCGTGTGACGCTCGACTGGGAGACGGATCCGACGCTCATCGACGTGTCCGTTCCGGCACTCCTGTTGCAGCCCTTGCTCGAGAACGTGTTCAAACACGGCGTCGAGCGCACGGTAACGCCGGTGCGCATCGGCATTCGAGTCCGGCGCGCAGAGGGCGCGCTGCACATCGTCGTGAGCAACTCGGGTTCCTTGCTGCCACCCGGCCACCATGACGGGGTGGGATTTCGTAATTGCAGGGAACGACTGAGCATCATCTACGGCGAGGCGGCCTTCCTGGAGGTGCGCAACGAGGGCGACGGCGTGGCTGCGCGCGTCTCGATACCCCTGGCGGGCGCGATCCGATGATCCGCGCCATGCTCGCCGACGACGAGGCCCCGGCACGCGAGAAACTCGAACGTTGGCTGGCTGAGCAACCGGACATCACCGTGGTCGGATCGACCGAAGACGGACTGTCGGCAGCGCGGTGTATCGAACAACTTCGTCCCGATGTTGCCTTCCTCGATGTCCAGATGCCGACGCTGTCGGGGCTCGATGTCGCGGCGCAGCTCGAGCCATCGAGCGCTCCGCTGATCGTGTTTGTCACCGCATTCGACGCCCACGCGGCCAAGGCGTTCGACCTCAACGCGATCGACTACCTGCTCAAGCCGTACGATCGGGATCGCTTCGTGCGTACCGTGCAACGCGTTCGGGAAAGGCTGAACTCCCATGAATCCGGCGCGACGGCGGTGACGATGGGGCGCGCACAGACACCGCGCTGTGAGCGCCTTCTGGTGCCCGATGGTGACCGGCTACAGTTGATCGACGCGGCTTCCATTGAATGGCTCGAAGCGGACGACAACTACGTTCATGTGCATACGGCTTCCCGCACCTACCTGCTGCGCAGGACACTGCAGGACTTGCTTTCGCAGTTGGGTGAGCAGCGCTTCGTGCGGATACATCGGTCCACAGCGGTGAATCTGGGTTCGGTCGGGTCGCTTACGCCCCTCTTCAAAGGCGATTACGACATCCATCTTCGCGACGGCCGCACGCTCCGACTCAGTCGACGGTATCGCGAGGCGTTATTTGCCCGCATGGGTCGATAGCGGCCGGCTCACCCCGCAAATCACTCCGCTCGCCCCCTTTCAGCTGCGGACCGACAACCGATGCCTCAGGCTCCCGCCTATCGCCAGGAGAGGGGACTGAATCCATGCATGCTACCGACGAACGGCAGGAACGCTACGACTTCCTGGACTGGTTGCGCGTCATCGCCATCTTCGTGCTGTTCTTCTTCCACACCGGGATGATCTTCGTCGGTTGGGGCTGGCACGTCGTCAATGCCCAGACCATTCCGGCCCTGCAATGGCCCATGGACATCGCCCATCGATTGCGCATGCCGCTGCTTTTCGTCATTGCCGGCGCGGGCATGTGGTTCGCTTTGCAGCGACGCAGTACGGCACAGTTCCTTCGGGAACGAACACGAAAACTACTCGTGCCTCTGGTCATCGGCATGTTCCTGGTCGTTCCACCGCAGATCTACTACGAACGGTTGCTTCGTGGGCAATGGGTGGGCGACTACCTGACGTTCTACGTGACGCGGGTGCTCCAGTTTCATCCCTACCCGGCGGGTGACTTCAGCTGGCACCACCTGTGGTTCATCGCTTATCTCTACGTCTACATCCTGTTGTTGCTTCCCGCGATGCTCTGGTGGAAGCGACTTTCGCCGCGGCTGCCCCCCGGCGCCTGGCTGTTTCTGCTCGGCATCCCGCTTGGTATCAACGAGGCGTTCCTGAAACCGGTGTTTCCGGAGACGCATAACCTGGTCAGCGATTGGTACATCTTCAATCACTACCTGCTTCTGACCGCCTACGGATACGTCATGGCATCCATCCCGGGCACCTGGAAGTGGCTTTCCGATGTTCGCCGCTGGTCGCTCATCATGGGGCTCGCCGTGTTCGTCCTGCTGGTCTCGGGGTTCAACACGGGCATCATCCGTCACGATTCGATAGCCGATGGCGTCGGCGCGAATATCTTCACCTGGCTATGGGTCATGGTGTTCGTCGGTTATGGCTATCGCTACCTCTCGTTCGTGAATCCACTGCTTCGCTGGGCGAGAGAGGCGAGCTACCCGGTCTACATCCTGCACCAGACCGTCATCGTCGCGATCGGGTACTACGTCATTCCGATGTCGTGGACGCCGTGGACGAAGTACGTCGTCGTTCTGGCCCTCAGCATGGGCACGTGCGTGATCCTTTACGAAGGATGTGTGCGGAGGTTCGCCGCGCTGCGCCTCGCCTTTGGAATGAAAGCGAAGCGAGCGGCTCCGCGACTGGCTTCGGCTGAAGCACAGCGCGTGATACGCGATGACTACCAGTAGATAGCGACTAGCCGTCCGTCGATCGCGTCAGGATCTCCCACGTGTCGATATCCGCCACCATGGCGGCCAGCTTGCCGCGGACGAGGGAGAGAGCGTCACTGCCGAGGATCAGGTGGGCAGGCGGGTCGGGTAGCTCGACGAGGGCGAGGATAGCCCTGGCCGCTTTAGCGGGATCGCCAAGCTGTTTGCCACTCATCTCCTGTCGAGCTCGCCGGATCGGGTCGAAGAGGGCGTCGTAGTCGGCAATGCTTCGCGGCGACCGCTGCATCGATCGCCCGGCCCAGTCGGTACGAAAGCTACCGGGGGCAACGGCGGTGACGTGCACACCGAAAGGCGCCAGTTCCTTGCCCAGTACCTCGCTGATCCCTTCGAGCGCGAACTTGCTGCCGCAGTAATAGGCGATGCCGGGCATCGTAATGAATCCGCCCATCGACGTGATGTTGACGATGTGTCCGTGGCGACGTTCGCGGAATCGCGGCACGAACGCCTGCGTGACCGCGACGGCACCGAAGACGTTCACCTCGAACTGCCGGCGCATGGCCTCGATCGGCGACTCCTCGAAGATGCCCTCGTGGCCGTATCCGGCGTTGTTTACGAGAACGTCCACCGGACCGAAACGCGATTCCGCCTCGGCGACAGCGTCTGGAATGGCTTCGATATCGGTGACATCCAGCGACACGGCATGGGCGCGTTCGTCGTGCAGCGCCTCGAACGCACGCCGAGCGTCGTCGTTGCGAACGGTGCCGATCACGCGATGGCCCTCGGACAAGGCTTCGCGGGAGAGGGCCAGGCCGAAGCCACTGCTGACGCCGGTGATGAAAAAGGTCTTACGGGACATGGATAGCCTCCTGGTCAGGAACGGAAGCCATCGTAATTCCCGGATGCGCTGCGTCCCATGGCCCGGCATGTGGCGTGATTGCCTGATCCTATGAGAGGCGCTTGCGGGGCGGCTTGCGAAGGCGGACAGTGAGCGCATGGAATCGCCCCTCCGTGACCGCATGGTCGCCCTGCTCCGCGAACTCGCACCGGGCGAGGGCTACACGCTGACGCCGCTGCCGGACGTGCGTCTTCTCCGCGCCGATCGGCCGTTAAGCCGTACACCTGTGCTGTACGAGCCCGGCATCGTCATCGTCGTGCAGGGGCGCAAGCGTGGCTTGCTAGGCGACGACGTATTCGTTTACGACGCGCAGCACTACCTCGTCGTGTCCGTCCCCGTGCCGTTCACGATGGAGACGGACGCCTCCGCGGACGAGCCCTTGCTGGCGATCTACTTTCGGCTGGACCACGCAATGGCTGCGGAGCTCTGCGTCCAGATCGACGCGTTGCGCGGGGTGTCGTCGGCGACCCCGCGAGGACTGTATGCCTCACCCATGGAGGAAGCGCTTTCAGCGTCCGTCCTGCGTCTGCTCGAAGCGCTGGTAAAACCCCCAGAGGGCGTCGTTCTCGGTGCTGCGCTGGTGCGCGAAATCTACTATCGGATCCTCTCCGGCGCGCAGGGCGGTTCGCTGCGCGCTGCGCTCGCGCAACAGGGCAAGTTCGGCATGGTGTCCCGAGCCATCCGCATGATCCACAGCCGTTATCGCGAACCACTGACCATCGGCGAACTCGCGAGCGAAGCGGCGATGAGCGCGCCTACCTTCCATGCGCACTTTCGCGCGATGACGGGTACATCGCCCATGCGCTATGTGCAGTCCACGCGTTTGCATCAGGCGCGGCTGCTCATGCTTCGACAACACACCACGGCAGCATCGGCGGCGACCGCCGTCGGTTACGAAAGCGCATCGCAGTTCAGCCGCGAATTCAGGCGACTGTTCGGCAGGCCCCCGGTGGAAGAAGTGGCGCGGATGAAGCGGAACTTCGCCATGCCGGAGGCGCTGACGCCTTCCCCGTTCGTCTCGTCGCACTGATTCGACCCTAATGCACTGATTTGACATGGTTTTAACCTTTTCGGCGCCGGAATTCATCCTGCCGCAAGGAACCGAAGGGCACACTCGATCCGGCAATAACCCCGGCCTCGTGCCTCGTACGGAGAAAGACCCATGCGCCATTCCGCCCTGCTGCTGGCCGGTTCCCTCGGCCTGATCCTGGCCCCGAACGCCTTTGCTTCCGACCGACCCGATCCGGGCAAGCTCACCACGCGCTGCCTCGATGCCGCAGCGAAGAAGTACGACGTAAAGAACGACTACATCCAACTGCAGCCGATCCAGGCCGCTGATTCCGGCTCCGGCTACTCCATCGCCGGCACCGCCGATGCGGGCATGGACGGCAAGAAGAACTTCAGCTGCCAGTTCGACAAGAAGGGCAAGCTGGCTAACCTCGTTCCCGAGGGTAAGTAATTAGTCATACCTGAGAAGATCCGGTGGCCGCGCGCAGGGTGCAGCCACCGGACCTTTCGTCCCCGCCATGCGCTTGCAGGTCTTGGCCAGCAATGTCGGACAGGCATTTCTGGGAGGTGTATTCCCGGCGCTCGAGAACCAGCACCATGTGGCCGGCATGCTCACCACCAGCGGCCCTGATCCCAAGCGTGAGACCGAGCTCGAAGGGCATGTTGAAGCGCGGAAGCTGGTTTGCCACATCCAACTCGACGGCCGACAGATCATGGATGCTGTAGGGCGAAGCCTTGATAAGGCGAGTGATCTTATCCATGCGTACTTCGCCACTATCCCCCTTCTCAAGGGCGGATCTCGGTCGAAATCCACATGCGAGAACGGTGAAAACCATGGCCTCGAAGAGAGAAGCGTAGTCCTCAGTAAACGGACAATTGATGAAGACGCTCGTGAAGGGCTTCCGTGTCCGAGAGTCCATGACTCAGCGCTTCTTCATTGCCTTAACAGGCGGGCAGCCGAGATACTTTCCACGCACCAGCGCACCTTCAGCGGCAAGCGACATCACCGCGTCGCGAATCGCTGCCGCACGTACCGCAGGAGTCAGGATGGTCCCCCGGATGGGAAAATCCTGAATGGGAAACTTCATTCGTTTGGTTGTCATGCGGCGAATTATATCGACCTTCCGTAGGACAACGTCGTCGTTCAGCGCTATCGCAGAAGCGAAGAATTCACCCGATACGTCGTAGGCAAACGCTCGAAGACATGTTGATGGACTACGCGCGAGCCGCTCCACTGAGATGTTTCTTGGACGCGCGTAACGACACCTAACCATCCCGCGGATCACATGCCTCAGTCCGACTTCGCCTCACCCTGCCGGTTCTGCGTGTAATTCAGCGGTACGTAGATGAAGCCCTTGCCGTCATCGGACCTGGCAACGTGACCGAACGATGGAAACGGCAGGTGGGCTGCGCCAATGAGATAACCATTCCTTGCCGCGTCGGCAAATGCTGCCAGGCGCACGCGTTCGGCTTCGCGATTGTCGCTGTCCCACACGATACGTACCGATGGGTCACGGAATTGCACCACCGAGGAATGAACGACATCGCCCCACAGAACCAGCTTCTTGCCCTTGCTCTCTACCGCAATAAAGCTGTGACCAGGCGTGTGGCCCGGTTGGGGAATAGCCCGAATGCCCGGAGCGATGGGTGTCTCCCCATCGAACAGCTGTATTTTGCCGGCTGCGATATACGGACCGAAGGTCTTCTGGGCGACGTCGAAGTTGATTCGAACAGCTTTCGATGCCCTGGCCTCATTCGCGGGATTCATCCAGTAATCGAACTCGGCTTTGTCGACGCGAAGAACCGCATTCGGGAATGTCCTGTCACCGTTCGTCACCAGTCCGCCGATATGGTCGGCGTGCATATGGGTGATGACGACCTCATCGATCTGTTCGGGCGCATAGCCCGCCGACCGCAGGTTATCGGTCATTTTTCCCAAGGTGGCCCCATAGAAGGTACCAGCACCTGTATCGACGAGCACCAGCCTGCTGCCCGTGTTGACGATGAACTGATTCATCGACGATTCGGCGGGAATCGACTGGAATGCCCTACGGTAGTCACCCTTGATCGTGTCGGCCGACGCGCCGATCAGTAGCTTGTCCATACGAAAATCGATCGTGCCATCGCTGAGCGCGGTGACCTCGATGTCGCCCAACATCAGGCGGTAGTAGCCGGGCGCCTGTGTGCCGACGATCGGCGCGGCGGCAGATGCGTGCTCGGTGACGAAGGTCGAACCGATGCCGATGACCAGCACGCTGGCCAGAAATGCGCGACAGAAACGATGGCGGTGCGTCATGTGCAAATCCTCAAGATCTTCCTTGAGGAGGATGCGCGGCGTGGCGCGGGATCACTAGCCGTACACGGAGAATCACCGAGGTGATCGCCGCGCACCAATAGATGATCCCTCGGCCTTGACGACGAGCCAGTCAGACGGGAGCCGGGTTACCCGTCGCTTGCGCTAACTGGGCCACGAAAGCGCGCTGGTAAGCCGGCCGTGCTTCGCCGCGGGCGACATAAGCAGCGAGGTTCGGAAACTCGTCGAGGATGCCCGAGAGTCTCAACCTCAGCAGTACGGACACCATGATCAGGTCGCCCGCGCTGAAGGCGCCATCGAGCCACTCCGCCTCGCCCAAACGGTCGGACAGCGGCCGAAGCCGCTGGCGAATGCGATCGAAGACGAGAGGCATCCGTTCGCTTGCCCAGGGTTTGTCGCCCTCCGCAAACTTGACGACGACGATTTCGAGAATCGCGGGCTCCACGGAATTGAGCGCGGCAAACATCCACATGATCGCCCGGGACCGTGCATTCGCCTCTGCCGGTAAGAGGCCCGCACACCGCTCGGCGATGTGGAAGACGATCGCGCCGCTCTCGAACAAGCAGAGATCGCCCTCTTCATAGGTCGGGATCTGGCCAAAAGGATTCAGGCACCGATGCGCGGCTTCTTTCATCGCCTGCATCGAAAGCGGCCGAACCGTATAGGGTTGGCCGACTTCTTCCAGCGCCCAGCGAACGCGCGTGTCACGTGCGAGGCCCTTGCCGCCGTCAGGTGAGCGTTCAAAGGCCGTAATGGTGATGGTCATCTTTAGCGTCTCCTGAAGCGGCCTTCGGGCCATTGGGTTGCGTTGCCTTCACTACCTCGTCGAACGAGCGGCCCTGCATTCGACACGTCGCCGGCCCCTCGCCTCAGGCATACGGCGTCCCGACGACCGTGGCGTTCACGCCAACGAAGCCCCGCTCCATCACGCTTATGAAGGCGGCTTCCGGATCCTGCTGCTCACGAAACGCGCGGAGTGCGTCGCCGTATGCCACCACGAGCGCCGAGACGAGCATCGCCGCGGCGAGGCGCGCATCGGGATCGGCATGCGGGCGGTGTACCGCGTCGGCCAGCATTTCGCCCAGATCATTGGCCAGCGTTACCTGAAGTTCCCGCGCGTACGTCGTCAGTGCGGGGCTCTCCACCACCGTGCGCCAGAACTGGATCGGCCGGGCGGACATATGGAATATCGGGTGTCCGGTGACTGCCAGCGTTCGCATCAGCGCCTGGAATGCGTGGACAGGCGACTGGCTCCCCCGGTTCACGATCGCGTCGCGCACCAGCGTTCGGACTTCCTCCTCGCGATCGAAGATCAGGTCCTCCTTGCGCAGGAAGTAATTGAACACGGTTTTACGGGCGACCCCCGCCTCGCGTGCGACCTCGGCCACCGAGACATTCTCAAAGCCGCGCTCGACGAACAGGCGCGTGGCGACGTTGGAAATCGCCTGTCGCGTCTCCGCCTTTTTCTGGTTCCGAAGCCCGTCCGGTTTTGACATCAGGCCATTCGCCCTGTAGAAACTTACACTCAGTGTAACTTTTTAGGGCCAGAGTGTCTCCGGCCGCTTACCTGAGGATATCGCTTGATCTACGACGTAGTGGTGGCCGGCGCGGGGCCGGTCGGCCTGTTCCTGGCCTGCGAATTGCGGCTCGCAGGGGTGTCCGTGCTGGTGCTGGAGCCGCAGGACGACCCGCGCTCCCCCTCGAAGCGCCTCCCCTTCGGGATGCGCGGACTCTCCGCCCCCTCGATCGACGGGTTCTACCGTCGCGGCCTGCTGGACGACATCGCGGCAGGCCAGCCGTCGAACGACAGCGCCCGGCCTGGCGCGTCGGGTGCAGCGCATTGGCTGGGCCAGCCGCGACGCCCCGGTGGTCACTTTGCCGGCATCCAGTTCTACGAGGACAAGATCGACCGCTCGCGCTGGCCGTGGCGCCTGCCCGGTCCTGTCGGCACGAGCATGATGGTCGATATGGAGTCCCTCGAACGGACGCTGGAGGCACGCGCGAACGCGATGGGCGCCACGATCCGGCGTGGCCTGGGTGTCGAGGGCCTCGAGCAGGACGCCGAAACCGTACTCGTCCGCGCGGGCGGCGAGGTGTTTCGCGGACGCTGGCTCGTCGGCTGCGACGGCGGCCGAAGCACAGTGCGCAAGGCCGCCGGCTTCGCCTTTGTCGGCACCGACCCCGAATTCACGGGATACTCCGTCGATGTCGATATCGCCGAGCCGAATCCGCTTCGACCCGGACGCCACTACACACCGACGGGCATGTACACCTACGGGCCGCCCGGAACCATCGGTATGGTCGAGTTCGATGGCGGCGCGTCTCACCGGATGCACCCGATCACGCTCGAACACATCCAGGCGGTGCTCCGTCGCGTCTCGGGTACGGATGTCACGCTGACAGCACTTCGACTCGCCACGACATGGACCGATCGCGCCTACCAGACGACCGACTATCGCCGTGGGCGGGTGTTGCTCGCCGGCGACGCAGCGCACATTCACTCGCCACTGGGCGGCCAGGGTCTCAATCTCGGCCTCGGTGACGCGATGAATCTCGGTTGGAAGCTGGCAGCGACGATCCGTGGCGACGCGCCGGAGGGCCTGCTGGACACCTATACGACGGAACGGCATCCGGTGGGCGCGCAGGTCCTGGACTGGTCGCGCGCCCAGGTTGGGCTGATGCGTCCGAGCCGGAGTTCACGTGCGCTCGAAGCCATCGTTCGCGACCTGATCGACACGCGTGATGGTGCGACGTACTTCGCCGAGCGGGTGTGGGGCGTGTCGCTGCGCTATGACCTTGGCGACGACCATCCACTCGTCGGCCGCAGTGCGCCCGATATCGAACTGGCAGACGGAACACGTCTGGGCGAACACCTCAAAACGGGCAAGGGGCTGCTGCTGGATTTCGACGCGCGCACACCGCTTCGCGCACTGGCGACTCAGTGGGAAGACAGCGTCGCGTACATCGCTGGCGACACCAGGGACCGACTCGGCCTGAGCGCCCTGCTCGTGAGGCCAGACGGGGTGGTTGCCTGGACCAGCGAGGGCGATGCCGTCCCCGATGCCCTCGCTCAGCGTCTATCGCAATGGTTCGGCGACCCTGGCGCGCGCCTCAAGGTCGCGCCTCCAGCACGATGTTGAATGGCGTTTCCGCGGCACGGCGAAGACGCCTGAACCCGCCGGCATCGACGATCACCTTGCGTAAACGGGCTTCCCCGGCCTGGGCGCCCAGCGCCGGACCATGCCGGGCGAGCGACACAGGCACGCAGATCATCGACGACGCCGCGTAGTACACACGTCCGACCGGATTGATGTTCTCTGCCACGGCGTCGCCGGCATGCGGTTCGACCACCATGCACGTGCCATCGTCCTTCAACGAGGCTCTTGCGTGTTGCGCGGCGCCATCGGGATCGCCCATGTCGTGCAGGCAGTCGAAGAAGGTGATGGGGTCGAAGTCACGACCTTCATAGCTGGACGCATCCGCCTGCTCGAATGTCGTATTGCTCACTCCCGCTTCCCGTGCCCGCTCGCGTGCGACGTCGATCGAAGGTGCGTGGTAGTCGTATCCCACGAAGTGGGACGCAGGGAACGCCTTGGCCATCAGCACGGTGCTCGCGCCATGACCACAACCGATATCGGCCACCTTGCCACCGCGCTGTAGCTTGTCCACGACACCATCGAGAGCAGGCAGCCATGCGTTCAGGAGGTGGGCGTGATATCCGCCGCGGAAGAATCGTTCGACGCCATGGAACAGACAGGGATGATGCTCGCCCCATTCCATGCCGGCGCCGCTGCGGAAGTTGTCGCGCACACGGGGATAGGTATGAAAAAGTGCTTGCGCGATTTCATAGGCGCCAGCCAGATCGACCGGTCCGGCGGGGTCGGCCAGGCACGCGGCCTGCTCGTCGTTGAGTCGGTACGTTCCCGCTACGGCGTCGTAGTCGACGTAACCGCCTGCGGTCTGGTTGCCAAGCCATTCGCGAATGTAGCGTTCGTTGGTGCCGGTGCGTTCGGCAAGCTCGAAAGGTGTCAGGGACTCCTTTGCGAGCGCCTTATACAAACCCAGTTCGTCACCAAGCAGGACGAGTACCGCGCTGAATGCGGCGCCGAGATCACCTACCGCTCTACCCAGAAAGGCGTTGAGTTTCTCTTCGTTGATTGCCATGACCGTGGCTCCGCAGCCAGAAAAGGGATGCGGCGGATCAGTTCGAATCGTGGCCGGGGATGTTCACGGCCAGAGCGCCTCTTCCCGTTGCTAATTTATACAACACAGGGGGGCTTGCCGGAAGACCCGGGGCGTAGTCCAGCATCGCCGCTCTGTCGAATCGACAGCAATGCAGGAGTGACGACGTGGCTGATTCGCAAACGTACTACCACGGCACCAAGGCCGATCTGGAAGCCGGGGATCTCATCACTCCGGGCTATGCCTCGAACTTCGGCCAACGAAAGCACGCGGCCTTCGTTTACCTGACGGCGACCATGGACGCCGCCATATGGGGCGCCGAGCTGGCCATCGGCGCAGGGCGCGGGAGAATCTATGTCGTGGAGCCTACCGGTCCCATCGAAGACGATCCGAATCTCACGGACAAGAAGTTTCCGGGAAACATCACGAAGTCGTATCGCTCGCGGGATCCGTTCCGCGTCACCGGGGAGGTTCTGAACTGGACGGGCCACCCCGCCGAGCAACTCAAGGCGATGCGGGATCGCGTGGCGTACCTCAAGCAACAGGGCGTCGAAGCTATTGAGTGAGCGGGACGGATCTGGCGTGGACCCCTGCGCTCCTCGTATGATCCGGTCGCGCCAGATCGGCGTGGGGAACAGGGGTGCGACGGTGAGGACTCCCGTCGCCTAGGGACAACAGGGGAGGGAGTTATGAAAACGCTCATGAGGGCGCTCGCGGGTCTGCTCGCGATTGCCGCTTTGGCTGGCTGCGCCACGGGATACCAGAAGCGCGGTGTTACCGGGGGCTACACGGACAGCAAGATCGACGACACGCACTACATCGTTAAATTCGATGGCAATGGATTCGCCGACAAGGACCGCGTCTGGCATTTCTGGATCTACCGGTGTGCGCAGTTGACGAAGGAGAAGGGCTATACCTACTTCTCACTTGAATCGCTCGCCAATAAGCTCAAGAACACCAGCTTCAACCCCGATGACGACCAACCTCATCTGGCAGATACCGTGCTGCGCGGCGATGCCGACGGCCATGTGATCGACGTGCACGGCGGTGGGGTGAGTTACATCTACGTACCCGGCCAAACGATCACTACGTGGCATTCCAACGCCGTGGTGACAATGTACAACAGCGACATTCCCGAGCAGAGGGCGGTGTACCACGCCCAGACGATCATCGATGCCCTCGCCGAGTACATCCGGACCAACGGCAAGTCGATGCCTCCGGACCAGCATGAAATTTTTGAACGCTCTGCGTTCGGCCTGACCACGGATCACAGGCTGGTAAATATTCACCAGTATCTTCAGGAACACCCGCAAGTCGCGCGGACGAGGCCCCACCCTCCGGTACGTCCGATCGACCAGTACGACGTGTCCAAGCCACCGGCCATGCCGAACGGACCGATGGTTGCGGACTCACGAGTCACACCTCCTCCCCCGCCAGCACCCCGCGCGCGTCCTCAGGACACGCCGACGCCTCCCGTGGTTGAAGCGTCCGCCGCGTCGATGACGTCCCCCGGTCTGTCAGCAGCCGAGGCGACGGCATCACAGATCGGATGCAGCGACGTGCGGGCCAACGGCAATAACACGTTTACCGCGCAATGCAGCTCCTACCGCGTACTCATCACTTGCGATGGGGAGCAATGCCGGCCGCAGCACGTCATCAAGTGAGGAGCGACATCCTGACGACGATGGCATGCAACAGCATCGCGTCGCTCCGGTCCACGCGGAGCGCCTGGCCTAGCGGGAATAAAGGTGGAGCGCCGCATACTGCAGCAACATGATGGTCTTCGCATCGACGATGTCACCGCGCTCGATCATGGCGAGCGCCTCGTCGAACGCGACCTCGACCACCTCGATGTCTTCACCCTCGCCTTCGAGTCCGCCGCCGTCGCCAACCTTCGTCGAGGCGTCGTACTCCGCGATGAAGAAGTGCAGCTTCTCGGTGACCGAACCGGGGCTCATGAAAGCTTCGAAAACCTTGCGCACGTCGTGAATCCGGTAGCCGGTCTCTTCCTCGGCTTCCAGGCGGATGCGCTCCTCGGGCGTTGCATCGTCGAGCAGGCCGGCAGCCGCCTCGACCAGCATACCGTCGTGACCGTTCACGTAGGCGGGGAAGCGAAACTGTCGCGTCAGGACCACGCGCCGCGTCTCGCGCTGGTAAAGCAGCACCACGGCGCCGTTACCGCGGTCATACGTCTCGCGCTGCTGGCGCTGCCAGCTGCCGTCGGAGCGGCGGAAGTCGAAGGTGGTGGTCTTCAGCGTGTACCAGTTATCGGACAGGACACGGGTTTCGACAATGCGGACGCGTTCGGACGGAGCGGACATGGCAGGCCTGCACACTGGACGGGAGAACGTCGGTACGGTAGTGTGCAGTTTCGTGCAATGTCAATGAATTTCGTGCATCCATGCTGACCACTCACCGAAAGCAGGCCATCCTCGCCGCGCTCAAGCGCGACGGCCAGGTCGTCGCCAAAACGCTGAGCGAATCGTTCGGCGTCTCCGAGGACACACTACGCCGGGATCTTCGCGAGCTGGCGGCGGAGGGACGCTTGCAGCGCGTGCATGGCGGCGCGCTCCCGGCCTCGGCCGCCGTCGGCGATATGGTGCAGCGGCAGGACATCGGCACCGACGCCAAACGGGCGATCGCGATGCGGGCCGCCGCCATGATCCTGCCCGGGCAGGTCGTGATCCTGGACGGGGGAACCACATGCGTGCAGCTCGCGCGCTGCCTGCCTCCCACCCTGGCAATCACCGTCGTGACGCACAGCCCGAGCGTGGCGGTCGAGCTTGCGGCGCACCCCCTCGTGGACGTGCTGCTGATCGGCGGCCGGCTCTTCAAGCACTCGATGGTCGCCGTGGGCGCCTCGGCCGTCGAAGCCATGGCGCATATCCGGGCGGACGTCTATTTCATGGGCGTCACCGGTGTCCATCCGACCGCAGGGCTCAGCACGGGTGACCTCGAAGAGGCTTACGTGAAGCGTGCCCTCGCCGCCCGCGCTGCCGAGGTCGTCGTGCTGGCCTCGACAGAGAAGCTCGGCGCCGCGTCGCCCTACGTGATTGCCGACGTCGACACGGTGAGCAGCATCGTCGTCGACAGCGGCGCGCCTGAAGCGATCCGTCGTCAGCTCCGTGCGCGGGGTGTGGACATCGTGGTCGCTTGAGCGGATGTACCGACCCGCTTCCGGGCGAGGCATAATCGGCGATTGTCTATCGAAGGACGCGCATCATGGCAATCGAAAGTTCGCAGCGGATTGTCATCGCTGGCGGCGGCATCGCCGGCCTGGCGACATGGCGCGCGTTGAAGCAACGGGGCATCGAATCCCTCGTGGTCGAACGCCGGCCCGTCGCAGCCGATGGTGGCCTGGCTATCAACCTGCCGGGCAATGCCATGGCGGCGCTCGAGCAGCTTGGCCTCGGCACGGACATCGCGCGGTTGGGCTACCCCGTACGCAAGCGCGAGTACCGTTCGCGGGACGATCGCCTGCTTGCCGCGATCGATGAAGACGCGTTCTGGGGAGAGTCGCTCCGTCCCCGCGCCGTCCGTCGCGCCGACCTCATGACGATGCTCAGCACCGGCCTGGAAGCCTCCAGCCTCAGGGCGGACCGCGCCATCGCCTCGGTCGTCCAGGACGCGTCGGCCGCTCATGTCCGCCTCGACAACGGCGAGGATCTGTCCGCCCGCCTGCTGGTAGGCGCGGACGGCGTACGCTCCACGGTACGACAGGCGGTCATGGGAGCATCGCAGCCCTCCGCGGCACACATCGCCTCCGCCAGCTGGCGCTTCATGGCACCCAATCCCGGCGTCGACGGCTGGACCGCGTGGACAGGTGAGCACGGCACCATCCTGCTGCTTCCCGTGGATGAGACGACGGTCTACGGCTGGGTCGCCGTGAGCTCCCCGAACGTCGCAGGCGACGACCTCAAGCAGCTGGACCACGCGTTCCGCAACTTCCCCGAGCGGGTACGCAAGGCACTCGCCTGGGCGCTGGCTCATCCGGAGTCGCTGTACCACTCGCCGATCGAGGAAGTGCGCCTTTCCCGTTGGCACGAAGGCCGCGTGATCCTTCTCGGCGACGCGGCACACGCCACGGCGCCTGTCTGGGCCGAGGGCGCTGCCCTGGCGATGGAGGATGCGCTTGCCCTCGCCGCTTTCGTTGCCGAGACCGACGATGTCGCAGCCGTCGGGCGCCGCTTCGAACAAGCGCGCCAGCCGCGCGTGGCGCATGTGCAGGCCATGACCGATCGCCTGTCGAAGTCGGCGCGACTGCCCTATCCGCTTCGCCGCTTCATCATGCCCTTCGTCGTCCCGCGCAGCTATCGGGCCACTTACTCGCCGCTCAAGCCGACCGACGCCTGAGCGGACGACTCACCGCACGCCGGCGACCACCAGATACAGCCCGACGATCACACCCGTGGCCAGAAGATTGGCGGCCGAGGCCGTGGCCACGGCTTTCCACCACGAGATCTTCAGGATCCGCACGTAGATGGCCGTCTGCGCCCAGGCGTACCAGAGGCAACTGAGGAGCAGCAGCGCCCCGCCCAGCAGGATCCAATGACCTTTCGCGAAGGTCATGACGGTCGACGCAACGGCGAGGCCAAGGGCGAACGGCGCGAGCAGGTAGCAGTGGATATAGAACGGCTTCCGGAGCGAGTCACGGTTCGTCGGCTGGCGCTGATGCCTGAGCATGCTCATGGCACCGAACAACCCGAAGAAGCAGAACACGACGCTGCGCGTCGCGATGACCATCTGCTCTGAGGAGAACAGCTCCTTACCCAGCACGGTGTCGATCGTCGAGGTGCCGTTCCGCGTACCCAGTTCGACAAGGTGCGCGAGGACGATCGTCAGGATCAGCATCAGCGGCGGGCTCACCATCTCGGTGAACTGCTCGTCCCGGGGCTGTTTCAGCTGCTCACCGGTGTAGACCGCGACGGCGACCGGGCGGGTGAGCGTCCTCCATAGCGCGCGTGGATAGAACACCAACCAGCCCATGATCTCGTAGAGGAACTCTTCGAGCGACTGCAGAATGCGCATGAAGTCCATCGGACACCCTCGCCTGACTTGCCGGAACAGTGGCTCGGACTGTACCGCTATGCCGGCCTGCGCGTTCCGATATAAAGTCGCCAGGCACTGACAGGGGAGCGCGCACGATGCGGGCAGGTCGCAGGTGGATAGCTGGCATAGCCGGCCTGTTTTTTATCGTGGCCGCCGCAGCGCAGATGCCGCCGGAGCCGACGACGAAGGGCGACTATGGGAACGGCGAGGATTTCCGTTTGACCCCGATCGTGGCCAAGGACGGAGCCGGCAAGCCGATCACCGATATTCCCGCGTTCGAGCTGGGGTTTCGCGACACCGATGGCGCCTGGACCGAAGGCGGTCCGCCCGTTCCGTTTACCGGCGTCATTCCCGACGCACTTCGCGGCAGGGTCATGCTGGTGCTCGATGGTGACTGGTCCCTGGTGCCGCGCGGCTGGAAGATGTCGTACGCCATGCTCACCTCGGACACGACCCTCGCCGTGGGCTATGAGGCTCCGGGCGGCAAAGCGTCCGGGTGGATGAACTCGGGCATGGTCGTTTGCGCCGGTTGCGCCCTGGAGTACGCGGCGCCCTACTTCCCCCGGTCGATGCAGGATTGGCGTGCCGATGCCGACGAGGATTGGCCGCGGCCTCGCGCCGAGCATTCTCCACTCCACCTCTCCCGCCCGGACGGATGCACCGTCGTCTTCGACTACCAGATGCCGCACTCACCGCCGGTCCATGAATGGATGAACTACATCGGTGTCCGATATGGCGTGCTGCTCTCGTTCGAGATCGCCATGCCCGACGCCGACAAGGACCTGCGTGACCTGATCTTTGCAGATCACACGAGTGATCATCAGAAGTGCGTGGTGCGACAGGATCGCGTCAAAGGAAAACACCATGGCAGAAGTCGCAGACGAAGTACTGCTGCGTGAACGACATCGGTGCGGACCGCACGGAGCCATTGGTCGTCGAGGGCATCACCTGCAATCTGGTCGCCGACGCAACGTAGCCAGAGACCGATCGCGTCCGATGGGCGTTCGACAGAGGGGCGGGCGCGGGTTAAGATTAATCGGTAAACGTTTATATATAAACGGGTGACCGATATGGCTGAACCGATCAAGCTCGAAAACCTGCGCGATCTCATTTCTATGGGCGCCGTGAAGACGGCGACCATCCTCGGCCAGAAAGGCGGCTTTGCCGTGTTGGCGAGCACGGGATTGCAGGAACGCATCCTGGCGAACAAGGTAGGTCAGGTGAAAATGTTCGCGACGACGGACACCGCCGTGAAGGAGCTGGCGCGACTGGGCCTGTCTTCCTTCCTCGTAGACATCTCTCACTACGAGAAAGGGCTGCTCCGCGCGCCGCGAACCGATGTGACCGAACGCGCCAAGCGCGCCGCTGCCGCACTGGAACACGAGCAATGGTTCCGAGCACAGGTCGATGAAGCCATACAGCAGGAAGAGTCGGGTGTTGCTACTTTGCACGCTCACGACGACGTGTGGGCGGAAGTGAAGAAGGCCACCGCGGCAACGCTCGCCCGGAGGAACACGGGTCCAGCGGCGCGCGCCCCGCGAAATACCGCCGCACCGTCGCGGGGGCGAAAGAAAGGATTGTAAGAGTGGCGCTGATGCAAAGATCTATCGCGTGCTTCCGTCGGCGAAAATGAAGGTATCCCGCCCGAGAATCCTAGGTGGGCTCCTCCGGTGGTCGTGAGCTAGAGTAGGTTCGATTCCACCGGGGCGGGAGTGACAAGCGTGGCGGGATTCCGATGGACTCGCTGATCACCGCAGCGGCGCGGGCCCTCGCCGCGGGCGATCCCTTGGGTGCCTTGAAACGGGTCGCCTTGCGCGACGACGCGCCTGCCCTCGCCCTCCGCGGGATCGCCATGGCGCAGTTGGGTGATTTCGCCAAGGCGAAGGTGCTCGTCCGGCGCGCCGCCCGGGCCTTCGGATCGAAAGAGTCCATCGCTCGCGCCCGTTGCGTGGTGGCCGACGCAGAGATCGCCCTCGCATCGCGTGACCTGGGATGGCCGACCGAGACGCTCGACGCCGCACGGATAACCCTCGAAAACCACGGCGATCGCACGAACGCCGCGCATGCACGCTATCTGGAAAGCAGGCGATGGCTTCTCATCGGCCGGCTCGACGAGGCCGAGCGTGCCCTCGCAACGCTGGCCCTGGACACCCTGCCGCCTGCCTTGATGACTGCATGCGAACTCGTGACCGCCGGGGTGGCGATGCATCGCCTGCGCGCAGGCGATGCGCGTGCCGCCCTTTCGCGCGCCGAGTGCGGAGCACGTCTCGCGGGAATCCCCGCACTCATCGCGGAAGTCGAGAGTGCATGGCTCACGCTCGACACGCCCGTGGCTCGTCTGCTGGCGCGTGGCTCGGAGAGAAACCTTCTGCTCGATGATGTCGAAGCCTTGATGGCCTCGCACGGCCTCATCATCGATGCCTGCCGAAACATCGTGCGCCACGCAGGCGTCTTCACCTCCCTGGCGACACGACCCGTCCTGTTCTCTCTTGCGCGTGCGTTGGCGGAAGGCTGGCCCGCCGATGTTCCTCGCGAGGCGCTGATCGCCCTGGTGTTTCGTACGAAGCATCCGGATGACTCCCATCGCGCGCGGTTGCGCGTAGAGATCGGTCGGTTGCGTGACCTGCTGCGACCGCTCGCCGACGTGGAAGCGACGCCACGTGGCTTCATCCTGATACCGCGCGACGCCGACGAGGTGGTCGTGCTGGCCCGTCCCGTCGAGGAAGTGCACGCCAGCCTGCTCGCCTTCCTGGCTGACGGTGAGGCCTGGTCGAGCTCGGCCCTCGCGCTCGCGCTCGATACCAGCCAACGGAATGTGCAGCGCGGCCTCGAGTCGCTTCACGCGTCGGGCAAGGTGCAATCGTTCGGGCGCGGGCGGGCGCGCCGGTGGATCGCGCCACCCATGCCGGGATTCACGACGAGCTTGTTACTCACCACCCCGCTACCGGGTGACTAGGATGAGCCCATGAAGACGAAAACAGCTCAACTCATACGCGAATACGGTCCCTTCCCGGGTGTCGACAAAGTCGCCGGCGTGACGTTCGACGGCAAGCAAGTGTGGCTCGCCTCCGGCGACCATTTGCGAGCCCTCGACCCCGACAGTGGCGAGATCGTGCGATCGATCGATGTGATGGCGCATGCCGGCACCGCGTTCGACGGCACGCATCTCTTCCAGATTGCCGAGGACCGCATCCAGAAGGTCGACCCGAAAACCGGCGAAGTACTGGCCTCGATCCCGGCGCCCGGTAACGGTGGCGACTCCGGCATGGCATGGGCCGAGGGCACGCTATGGGTCGGCGAATACCGCAACCGGAAGATCCATCAGGTCGACCCCGAGACCGGCGCCGTGCTTCGCAGCATCGACTCCAATCGCTTCGTCACGGGCGTCACCTGGGTCGACGGCGAGTTATGGCACGCCACCTGGGAAGACGATGTCAGTGAGTTGCGGCATGTCGACCCTCGATCCGGCGAGGTACTCGAGAGCCTGGACATGCCGACCGGGGCGCACGTGTCCGGCCTCGAATCCGACGGGAAGGACGGCTTCTTCTGCGGTGGCGGCAACAGCGCCGTGGTTCGGGCGGTGAAGCGCCCGCGATAACCTCCGGGCGCTAGGCGCCGGCGTCCAGCTCCGCGGCGATGAAGTCGACGAAGGTCCGCGCCGCCATGCGCGTGGCACGGCCCAACGGGAAGTACGCATGGACCGGCAAGTCGGCCATCTTCCACTCCGGCAGCAGCTGCGTGAGCGCACCACGGTCGAACTCCCGGCGGCAGGCCCATGAGGTGGTCGAGGTAATGCCGAGGCCACCCACCGCTGCCGCCAGCGCCCCTTCCGTGTCATTCGTGGAGACGTTCGGCTGCACGTCGATCGAGGTCGATTCGCCATCGCGCTCGAACTGCCACGAGGTCACGGCCATGCCTGCCGGCCCACGAACGATGCGATGGCTCACGAGATCCTCGGGCCGCTGCGGCGTGCCGCAACGAGCCAGGTAGGTCGGCGAGGCGACGATGACACGATGCATCTTGCCGATCAGCCGGGCGGTACCACCCGAGTCGGGAAGAGGCCCCACGCGGATACCGACGTCCACCGCCTCGCGGACCATGTCCTGGCGCTTGTCGTCGAGCAGCAACTCGACCTGGAGCGAAGGGTGGCGCTCGGTGAAAGTGGACAGCCGCGGGATCACCACGCGAATGGCCAGCGTCGACGGCATGCCGACCCGCAGCACACCACGCAGCTCACCGGTCTCGCGCACGCTGTTCTCGGCATCCTCAATGGCCGCAAGGATCGGCTCCATGCGCGCAAGAAATTCCAGGCCAGCCTCGGTCGGCAGGACGGCGCGGGTGGTCCGCGATAGCAGGCGCACGCCGAGGCTGGCTTCCAGCTCGGCCACCATGCGCGAGACCTGCGATTGCGCCAGGCCACTCTCGCGCGCGGCCGCGGAAAAGCTGCCGAGCCGGGCGACGCGGGTATAGAGCCGGAACGTAAGGATGTCCTTCAAGCGGCCCCCGGCATTTATGCTCAACCAGCATGGATGCTAGCGGGCGCACGTCCGCCTTGCCAAGTCGAATATGCAATTTCGGCAAGGGCGAACGAGCGTGCTTCTGTCGCAGAACTTCGCCTACTATCACAAGATGAACACACCTCTCGTGGCACCTCCGAAGGATACGCGCCAAGGCAGCCTCGCCGTCGTCGGCATGGGCATGACCCTGGGTTCCCATCTCACCCCGCTGTCGCGCAGCCACATCGAACAGGCTGACGTGATCTTTGCCGGGCTCTCCGACAACATCGTCGAGCAGTGGCTCCAGCGCATGAACGCCGACGTGCGTAGCCTGCAGCCCTATTACAAGGAAGGTAAGTCGCGCCGGAAGACCTACGAGGAATGGGTCGACCTGATGATGACCGAAGTCCGCGCGGGCAAGCGCGTCTGCGGCGTCTTCTATGGCCACCCGGGCATCTTCGCCTGGTCGCCGCACAAGGTCATCGAAGTCGCCCGTGCCGAAGGCTTCCAGGCTCACATGGAACCGGGCATCTCCGCCGAAGACTGCCTCTACGCCGACCTGGGTATCGACCCGGGCACCGTCGGCTGCCAGCACTTCGAAGCCGGCCAGATTCTTTTCTATGAACGCCGCATCGATCCCAGCGGTTATCTCGTCCTGTGGCAGGTCGGCCTGGTCGGCGATCGTTCGCTCGCCCGCTTCACCACCAGCGGCGCCTACCGCCAGGTGCTGGTCGACGTGCTGAGCAAGGACTACCCGCTGGATCACGAGATCATTCTGTACCGCGCGGTCACCCTGCCGATCCAGAAGCCGCGCATCCGCCGCATCGCCCTGCGCGACCTGCCGTTTGTGGACGTGCCGACCGAAGAGACGGTGATCCTGCCGCCGGCCGCCACGCTCAAGCCCAACCACGAAATCCGCGAGCGCCTGGCTGCGCTGGACAAGCTGGAAAAAGAAGCATCCGTGGCATAAGCCACTCATTCAACTACCACATCAACAACCGCAGGAAGGGGAAGGTCATGCTGGACACGATTGATATGTTGGAAGCCATCGGCAGCGATGCGTCGTTGCGCTATGCGTCGACGGTGGAACTTACGACTGTGCTCGAGCAGGCCAAGGCCTCTGATGCACTGACGGCGGCCGCGATCACCGGTGATGCCTCTCATTTGGCGCAGGAATTTGGTAGCCGGAGAATGTACGACCCTCAGGCTACGCAGAGTTTCTTCTCTGCGGATCAAACTCCGTTCTCCTGACGGACTAGCTTCGCAGGTAACGACCTTGGTGTGACGCCAAGGTCGGCACTTAGCCAAATCGACAAGCGCAGGAGACCCAAGGTCATGCTGGACACGATTGAAATGTTGGAAGCCATCGGCAGCGACGCCTCGTTGCGTTATGCGTCGACGGTAGAGCTCACTCACGTTCTCGAGCGCGCTCAGGCCACCGGCGCCCTGACGGCCGCCGTGGCATCCGGCGATGTTTCTCACCTGGCTCCCGAATTCGGCCATGCGAAGAATTTTGCGCCTCAGGCCACTCAGACGTTCCTTTCGTCCGACCTGGAGTGATTCCTCTGCTCAATAAGTAAGCAGCACGCGACCATCCAGGTTGAGCCGGATCGTCATCATCGCTTTACCGAACCCACAACCACAGGAAGGGCAAGGACATGCTGGACACGATTGAAATGCTGGAAGCCATCGGCAGCGACGCCTCGTTGCGCTATGCGTCGACGGTGGAACTTACGAATTTGCTTGACCAGGGTCAGGCAACGACGGCCCTTACGGCAGCTGTTATGTCGGGCGATGCCTCCCACCTGGCACGGGAGTTCGGTGACATGACGAACTTCGTGCCTCAAGCCACGCAGAGCTTCGTTTCGTCGGATCTCAACTAAGACGTCTACGCAGACGATATTGTCTCTTTAGGCGGCCCCAAGCGGGTCACCCGGTCGACGAGCGAGTCCAATGTCGACCGTCTACGCGATAACCACAGGAAGGGAACTGTATGACGGACACACTAGATATGCTGGAAGCTATCGGAAGCGATGCCTCACTGCGTTACGCGTCCATGACAAACCTGGCGAGCGTGCTGGACAGAGCTGACGTTTCTGAAGCTCTCGCGGCAGCGGTCGCATCTGGGGACTCCTCCCACTTGGCCCGAGAATTCGGCCACAGGCAGATGTTTCTACCTCAGGTCATACAGAGCTTTTCCTAGTTGATCCAGACCTGTCCCACCCTTCACGACGAGTTACCGCTGGCACACAGTTAGAAACGACACCCAAAAGGGGAATAAAGATGGACACGATTGAAATACTGGAAGCCATTGGCAGTGATGCCGGCCTGCGCTACGCGTCGACCGAAGAACTCACGAATCTGCTTGAATCGGTGCAGGCCACCGACGCCCTCACCGCGGCCATCGCATCTGATGATACGTCACTGTTAGCACGAGAATTCGGTAACAACACAATGTTATTGCCACAGATCGTCCAAACTTATTCCTAGTCGAAGACAATCTGGTCGTGTCGGTCTGTGAGAGGATTCACCGTCATGCGGGTTGACAACGACCACCGGTAGAGGACGAATGATGGACACGATTCAGATGCTCGAAGCGATTGGCGGTGACGCCTCGCTACGTCATGCACCATCGAACGAACTCAGCACGGCCCTTCGACGAGCGAGTGCGTCCCCAGCACTGACCTCCGCCGTTGCTACTGGCGACAGCTCCCGATTACTGGCAGAGCTTGGGCATAAGCCTATGTGGGCACCTCAAGTTGGACAGTTCTTCTCCGATCTAGAGCTCTGAGGAAGTCCACCGGACGCCAAGCGTGCCATCGCGACCTGGAACACAGTCCACCGGGAGCAGCATACCGCTCCAAGTGGACTGCGAAGAATCTGAGGAGTGGCAGGATGCCTCGACAGGACGCCTCAAGAAACGGCGGCAGCTGCCGTTACCATGCCTTATACAATCACGCAAACAGGGGACTACATGTCAGACACCATTGAACTGCTTGAGGCCATTGGCCGCGATGCATCTCTACGACACGCCTCGTCGGAGCAGTTGGCAAACGCTCTCCATCATTCGCAGGCCTCCGACGCCCTGACGGCTGCGGCAGCCTCAGGGGACAGCTCACTCCTCGCAAGAGAGTTCGGTCAGAGCCCCAACTATCTGCCTCAGGCCATTCAGACCCCGGGCCATGAGGAAGACGAGACCGATCAAGACGACGACAAGTCAGACGTCCCCTCGACGCCCGATGACGGGAAATCGCCGACCGAAAAGCCGAACAAGTAAAGATGGCCTGGCTGCCAAGCCGCCTCGTGTCACGGGCTGTAGGAACGGCCCTGACACTTTGCGTGCTTGTGCAGCCCTCTATCGCTGCAGATTTGGGCGATCATGCTGCGTTTCTCGACGTGACCGAAAGGCTACGCGCGAAGGACCACCCGCAGTTTGTTGAGCGACTTTCACAGATTCGACAGGACGCCGCCAACCTTACCAATACCGAGAAATGGCATTTGCGTTATCTCGAAGCGTGGGAAGCGATGTTTGAGGGCGGTTACGCAAAATCAGAAGAGCAGCTTAACGAAGTCATCAAACGCTCTGGCGATCCCGTCCTCGCGACAAAAGCGTCGGCCCTCCTCTTAAGCAACCTGGCATTCAATCGACGCTACGAAGAAGCGTTCGCATTGGCCAATCGGCTGGCAACCACTTTGCCTTCGGTGACGGATCCGTTAGCCCGATCGATGCTTCTGACGAATCTCTCGCAGATGATGAATTTTGCGGGCCAGACCGATCTCGCTCTCAAATATGCGGACATGATCGAAAGCGATTCCCCAACAGGCGAGGCGGCGTGCCAAGCCGTTTGGCTTAAAGCCGCGACCCTCTACAGCGGAAGTCGCCTGAAGTCATCCAGCCCTGAGCTCACGCGAGCCGTGGATACGTGCGTCGCTGCGCGGGAAACAGTGATCACGAACAGTGCGCTCCTCCTAATGGGAAGCTTATTCCTAAAGGAAAGCCAACCACTGAAGGCAATGTCGCTTTTGGATCGAATCGATCCAAGCATACGTATTAACCATTATTTTCCTCACGTGGAATTGGCGCACCTGGAACGCGCTCAGGCCTATGCCCAACTTGGAAACGATGTCGAAGCAAAGAAGGCTGCGCTATCCGTCGTAGCGATGAATAAGCCAGACGACATAAGCGATTGGCTAAAGGATGCTTACGAAGTTCTTTACCGTGCTGAGAAGCGCCAAGGCAACGCGCTAGCCGCTCTTTTGAGCTATGAACACTTTGTGGCGCAGGACAAGGGCTATCTCAACGACATTAGTGTCAGGAGCCTCGCCTACGAAGTGACCCAGCAGCACGAGATGGTGGAGAATCTCGCAACGGAGAGCCTAAGCAAGCAGAACAGAATTCTTCGCTTGCAGCAGGCGCTCGACGCCGGCGCAGTCGCAACGAGCCGACTCTATATCGCGCTTCTTACGGTGGTCCTTGCATCTATCGGCCTGTTGCTTTTCCGCGTAAAACGCTCGCAACTCCGCTTCAAACGAATGTCCTCCCTGGACGGCCTAACCGGCATCCTCAACCACCAGCATTTCATGAGCGAGGCCGAACGCGTTCTTCGCATCCAGGAGAAGAAACTCGGCAGCGCCTGCCTGATCTCCATCGACCTCGATCACTTCAAGCAAGTCAACGACACACATGGCCACGCCATGGGCGACGTCGTGCTCAAGCGCACTGTAGCGATCCTCAAGCAATTCCTGCGCCCGATCGACCTGTTCGGTCGCCTCGGTGGCGAAGAGTTCGCCATTCTCCTCGTCGGCTGTTCAAGCAGCCAGGCAGTGGCGACAGCCGACCGTCTGCGCGTCGCCATCGAAGCGACACCGGTCGAAGACGACGGGCGCATCGTGTCGCTGTCGGCCAGCGTAGGCGTCGCCTCGACGGATCGATGCGGTTACGAACTACAGCGCCTCTGTCGTGAAGCCGATGCCGCGCTCTACCGTGCGAAACGCGCCGGCCGTAATCGCGTCATCGCCGACTCCGAGAACGACACCGCTACGGCGGCCTGAGTCGCGCTAGAGCTTGCTGTGCTCCACCTGGCGCTCGCGTTGCATCAAGGTCCACTCCGCATGTTCCGTCAACGCCGCATCGCCCAGCGACAGCAGGATCGCACGCTGTTGCGCGGGGTCCTGGGTGCGGTCGAGTGCGGCCCGCGCGCTGGCGAAGATGCGTTGCATGAAGCGGTACTGACGAATCAGCTCGCGGTCGGCTTTGCGATAGGAATAGGCCTCGCGCACGGCGGCGATGATCGACAGCACGGCCATGATGGTGACCAGGACCACCTTGGCTTCCTCGCCCAGTTTCAGGGCGAAGGCGGCGAGGAATACGCTGATGGTAATGCCGCCCCACAGACTCACGCGCCCGATGGTTTCCGTCATGTGGTGCACACCACTGCGTTCGGCACTCTTGCGCTCGTAGTAGTAGAGCTGCCCCGATGTTCCGGATTCGCCCACCCATTCGGCGATGACAGCGGCGAGATCCTCGTTGGTCGGGACATCCGGATGGGTCGACGGGTGGAGGCTGGCGGCGCGCATCACATTGCGTATCCAGCCGAGCTCGATGTTCTGCTTCTGCAGGAAGTTGTCGTGCGCGAACTCGTGGTCCGCACTCGCGACGATGCCCGCACGGCGCCAGCAGGACTGGATACGCAGGCCTTCCGCCAGCGCGCGATAGTCGAGGTACTTTCGATGCCAGCCGTGGCGATGCGCGAGGATGGCGACAGCGCCGCCCGTGGCAAACATGACGAGGAACAGGTAGATCAGGAAGTTGTTTCCCGGCAGGTGCGCGTAGAAGGTAAAGGCGATACCCATGAGACCGGCCAGCGTATAGGTGAGGCGCATGGCCATGATGACGCGACGGCGGAAGTGCACCGCCAGCCAGTCGGCGGCGTGAAACAGCTGGTCGATCTCGGCCGTCGAGCCAGTGGGTGCGCCTGCCATCTCGCGCGGTGCATCATCGATCGCCGCTGCGTGACGGGCGCACTCGTCGTTGAATTCCGCCATGCGCGAGAACATCAGCCGGAAGTCGTCCGGCAGCTTTGTCTGGAACGCCATGTTCTCTGCGCTGCGCCAGCCTGCCTGCAGCGGTTGGAGGCCCGACGCCGGTCCCTCGTCGTCGCGCGAGCAGACGATGTGATACAGCAGGCTTTCGTCGCTTCCCGTGAGCACGTGACGCGAATGCGCGTGTCGCAGCACCAGGCCCGGCGGTGTGCCGGTGAGGTGGTAATGCACGATCTGTGCGGTGCCACCGAGCCCGGCGGCTCCGTTGCCGTCCCAGATGGTGAGCAGCACGTGGCAGTGACTGGCGATGTAGACCCCCGCCTTGGCGTACTGACGGTCGCGCGCGGCGCCGCGGGATCCGATCACGTGATGAGGCTGTGCCATCAGACGGGGAAGGAGCACCACCTCGGCATGGCTACACAGGACGTCGAAGTTGGCGCGGACAGCCGGCGTCGAGAAGTCGTCGACGTAGAGCGCAGGAGGTAGAGGCAGCGGGGCAATCAAGCGTGCGCCGCAAGACAGGGCCTCCTCGGCGATCAACTGGTCACCTCCCTCGGCCAGCGCCGAAAGCACCACCAGCGGCAGTTCGGGAAATTCCTCGCGTACCTGGGTAAAGAAGGCACGCACGCGCTGCCGGATCGGCTCGAGTTCGTCGGCGGGGATGTCGCGGTGGCCCGTAACGCCGATGACCAGTGGGGTCATGGCGGATTTTGCGTGTACATGCTCCCCAGGCGGCGACCGTCGCCGGTCACCACCGAAGGAACCGATCGGGTCCCTGCCGCCTGGATCGGTGTGCTGTCGCATGGGCTCAGGTGTTCTTGATGCCCGGGTTAGTGGTCACCCTGGACGGGCCGCCTCCCCGCTCTTCGTCGGCGTCGTGCTCGCGCGAGGTCTCGGTCTCTTCGTCGAGGGGGTCGTTCGGTTCGTCCTGGTCTTGCGGGTTGCCAAGCTTGGACATGACGTACTCCCGTTGAGTGCATGGTGATGTGGGACGGCCCTGTTACTCCTTCTCTTGCGGTGGCCCGCCGCCGGTGGCCACGAGTAGTTCGTGTTGGAACGCCTGGTTGACCGGGTAGTCGATGTGCTCGCGCCGGAGTACGCGCAATAGCCCTGCGTCGCGGTACCCGCTGGCCCAGAGGCGTTGAATGACGGGTGTGGCATCCGGCCTGCGCGTCAGTGCCAGCAAGGTTTCGGCGCGAAGCGCCTGCAGGCGCGGATCACCCTGGCCACTCTTCGCTGCCTGCACCCTGTCCAACGCTTCCGTACGGAGTTGCCGGGCAGCCAGCGTGTCCGTGGTCACGGCTGCGAGCGAGAGTCGTGCGGCGACACCCGCCAGTAGCGTCGAACGGTCGTCAGGCAGTTTTGCCATCAGCGGATCGAGGGCACGCAATGCCATCGCTGCGTGGTCGCGCGCGTCATCTTGCTGCCCGGCGTCACCCAGTTGCGCCGCGTGCTCCAGCTGGGCTTCGGCGTATTCACGCTGCCACGCGGCGTTATCGGGGTCACGCCGAGTCAGCTCGGCATAGATTGAGAGCGCCTTTGAGGTAAGCGCGTTGGCGGCGGGAAGATCGCCCGTGAGGCGACGAAGGCGCGCCAGCTGCGTCGCATACAACGCCGCGTGATCCTGGAAGTCGGTATTGCTCGGGTCGAGCGCACCCAGTTGCGTCGCCATATCCACCGCTTGCTGCAAACGCACCATCCCCGCGGCCACATCGCCGGTGAGCGCCTGTGTGCGTCCGAGGATGGCGTGGACGGTGAGCAGGTTGTCGCGGCGGCTCATGTTCTTCGGATCCGAGGCCGAGAGCCCGGACTGGATGCGCTCGTCCGCGCCGTACTGGGCAACGGCCTCGGCGAGGTCACCGCGCATGAGGGCGAGTTTGCCGAGGTTGTTGTAGGCGGAGCCGAGATACTCGAGCCAGTCGGGGTTATGCGGCTGGCCCGTCACAAGATCCTGCATCTGGGCGAGCATGTGCCGATACTGGGTGGCGGCCTGGTCCAGCTCGCCACGCGCTTCCATAACGTGGCCGATATTGTTGTCGAGCGTGGCCCGCTGGAAGGCCAGCTGTGTCTTTCCCGGCGCATGCACGGCGGCCCGCTGCAACGTGGCCTGGGCGCTGGCGAAGCTTCGCTGGGCGTCATCGAGCTTGCCCTGTCGCCACTGCGTCATGCCGATGTAGGCCCAGACATCGGCGAGCGCCAGCTGCCGGTCGACGTTCGTCGGCGCGGCGTCGCCCAGACGCGTGGCCACGGCAAGCGCAGCCCGGTACGAGGTCATGGCGGCGGCCAGTTGGCCCTGGTCGAGACGTACGCTGCCGATCTTCTCCAGTGCCGAGGCACGCTGCTCCAGGGCCCGCTCGGTCACTTCGTCGAGCGGCTGGGCCTGGAAATACTTCATGGCCTGGTTGTCGACGGCTTCCATGATGTCCAGGCGCGATACCTGGGCCAGCTTGTCGTTGAGGTCGCCGAGCATGAAGCTGACCAGGTCCTCCGCTTCTTTCTGGCGACGTTCGGCGACATGGCTGGCGACCACCGCCGCATGCCGCGAGATGAAGGCGCTGATCGCCAGGCCCGTGGTCACGGCCATCACAACGAGGGCGACGGCGGCGAGGATCGTGACGCGGCGCATGCGTCGGTGCATCTCGCGTTGCTTAAGGTCGTCGAAGCCGAGGCAGAGCATGCCGGCGACGAGTTTGATGAGGGCGTTGAGCTTGCCGTCGCTACCCTGACGCACATCTGCCGCGATGGGCTCGATGGGCGCGCCATCCAGTCGATGGCGCAACGCCGGGACCAAGCATTCCTCGGCTTCGCGTCCCGGCAGGTCACTGGCGTTCGGTTCGCCGGCGACGATAAGACAGAAGATCCGCTCGTCGCGGCCGAGGCGCTTGAACGAGAGCACTTCCTCGTTGACCCAGCGCGAGGAAGCTGCGTGCGGCGAGCAGATCACCAGCAGGCATTCCGATTGCGCGAGTGCGGCGTTGACCGTGCGGCCGAGGTCGCCGGCACTGGCCAGTTCGTCGCGGTCACGGAACACAGGCGTAAGGCGTCGCGGGATGACACCTGCCGCCGTGAGCTGGCCGACGAGATGGTCCGGTATGGCGTAGGTTTCCAGGGCGCGGTGCAACCACGCCGCCCAGGGGGTGTCCTGGTGGCTGTAGCTGATGAAGGCGCGGTACCGGTAGTCCGGTCCCATGAAACCTTCGGTCGACACGCGCAGTACCCCGCAGGTCGGAAGCAGCCTCCCCCAGCGGCCCGAAAACACACGCTAGCACCGAAGTGTGACGTAGCGCACATTTTCACGTCGACTGAACAACCCGGACCGTCTCCCTGCTTCCACGCCTTCGTCACGCAGCACCCTTCGCCAAAAGCCGGCCGAACCCTGCTAGCCGGCCCCCCATGGCCGTCTGACACTCAGGTTGCCGTTGCACCCTCGCGACGGGGCGGAGTGGGGAACGCAACATGGTTGGCATACGTCTCATCTTTCCGGTGGCCTGCGCCCTGGTTCTCGCCGCCTGCAGCGGACACGGCGCGGCACCCGCTGCCGGCCCGGCGGAGGTCGACGCGGCCGTGGTGGTCTACAAGCCGATCACCGACTGGCAGAGCTACTCCGGCCGCCTGCAGGCGATCGATCACGTGGACATCCGGGCCCTGGTCCCGGGCACCATCATGGCCGTCTATTTCAAGGACGGGCAGATGGTCAAGAAGGGCGACCCGCTCTTCCTGATCGATCCCCGCACGTATACGGCCGCGGTGGACCGCGCCTCCGCGCAACTCGCCGCGGCGCACGCCCATGAGAAGTTCACCTCGGCCGATTCCCAGCGAGCGCAAAAGCTCCTGCAAGGCAACGCGATCTCCAAACGCGACTTCGACGACCGCTCCAATGCCGCCCTCGTCGCCACCGCCGACGTCAAGGCGGCCGAGGCCGCCCTCGAGGATGCCAAGGTCAACCTCGGTTACACGAGAATCTTCGCGCCGGTCGATGGGCGCATGTCGCGTGCGGAACAGACCGTCGGCAATATCGTCGCGGCGGGCTTCAGCTCGCCACCGCTGACCACCCTGGTCTCGGTCAATCCCATCTACGCCGGCTTCGACGTGGATGAGCAGACCTACCTCAAATACCTCAGCCGGGCGGGCGACCACGATGTCGCGGTGCGCCTCGGGCTTGCCAACGAGACGGGCTTCTCGCGCACGGGCAAGATCTCCTCCGTCGACAACCAGCTCAACAGCACCACGGGCACCATCCGTGTACGTGCCTCCTTCGATAACGCCGATGGCGTGCTGCTTCCGGGCATGTTCGCCCGCGTCGCCGTGGGCGGTGGCGCGGCGCATCCGGCCGTCCTGATCGACGACCGCGCGATCTCCACGGACCAGGCGAAGAAGTTCGTGCTGGTACTCGACGACAAGGACCACGCGCAGTACCGGGAGATTTTCCCTGGCCTGATGGTGGATGGCCTGCGCGTGGTCGATTCAGGCCTCAAACCGGGAGAGAAGATCGTGGTGAACGGCCTGCAACGCGTGCATCCGGGCGATCCGGTACACGCCAAGGTCGTTCCCATGGCGGGCGAAGATGCCGTGGCGAGTAGCCCCTGATGAATATCTCCCGCTTCTTCATCGACCGGCCCATCTTTGCCGGGGTGCTCTCGACGCTGATCCTCCTGGCCGGCGTGATCGCCATGTTCCAGCTGCCCATTTCCGAGTACCCGGAAGTGGTGCCGCCCTCCGTCGTGGTCTATGCCTCGTACCCGGGCGCCAACCCTAAGGTCATTGCCGACACGGTCGCCGCGCCGCTGGAAGAGCAGATCAACGGCGTGGAAGGCATGCTCTACATGCAGTCCCAGGCCAGCAGCGACGGCAACATGGCGCTGACGGTCACCTTCCGCCTGGGTATCGATCCGGACAAGGCCCAGCAGTTGGTGCAGAACCGTGTGTCGCAGGCACTCCCTCGCCTGCCGCCGGATGTGCAGTTGCTCGGCGTCACCACCATCAAGTCGTCACCCACGCTGACCCTCGTGGTCCACCTGATTTCACCCGACGCCCGCTACGACCAGACCTATCTGCGCAACTACGCCCTGATCAACGTGAAAGAGCGCCTGGAACGCCTCAATGGCATTGGCCAGGTGGTGCTCAAGGGATCGGGTGACTACGCCATGCGCATATGGCTGGACCCGAAGAAGCTGGCGGAACGTAGCCTCACGGCGTCGGATGTCGTGGCCGCTATCCGGGAACAGAACGTGCAGGTCGCCGCCGGTGTCATCGGCGGGTCGCCCATGGCCGGTGCGGTGCCTTTGCAATTGAGCATCAATGCCAAGGGCCGTCTGCAGAGTGAGCAGGAGTTCGGTGACATCGTGCTCAAGAGTACGAACGGCGCACTGACCCATATCCGCGATGTGGCCCGCGTCGAACTGGGCGCGGCGGAATTCGGCTCGCGTGCGTTGCTCGATAACAAGCAGGCCGTGGCAATGTGGATCTTCCAGCTGCCGGGTGCGAACTCGTTGCAGCTGTCCGAAGATGTTCGCACGGCGATGAAGGACCTGCAGAAAGACATGCCGCCGGGCGTCGAATACAGCATCGTCTACGACCCGACCACGTTCGTCCGCTCCAGCATCGAGGCCGTGATTCATACGCTGATCGAGGCGATCTGCCTTGTGGTGCTCGTGGTGATCCTGTTCCTGCAGACCTGGCGCGCGTCGCTCATTCCCCTGCTTGCGGTGCCGGTGTCGATCATCGGCACGTTCTCCCTCTTGTTGTTACTGGGCTACTCGATCAACGCTTTGTCCTTGTTCGGCATGGTCCTGGCGATCGGTATCGTGGTCGACGACGCCATCGTGGTCGTGGAGAACGTCGAACGAAACATCGAGTCGGGGCTGTCTGCGCGAGAGGCCACTTACCAGGCCATGAGCGAGGTGAGTGGACCGATCATCGCCATCGCGCTGACGCTCGTCGCCGTGTTCGTGCCGCTTGCCTTCATGTCCGGGCTCACCGGGCAGTTCTACAAGCAGTTCGCCATGACGATCGCCATCTCGACGGTGATCTCGGCCTTCAACTCGCTGACACTTTCACCGGCACTGGCCGCCCTGCTGCTGAAGGGCCATGACGAACCGAAGGACTGGCTCGCCCGCGTGATGGATCGCGGACTGGGCGGATTCTTCCGCGTCTTCAACAAGGGATTCCATCGCGCGTCGGAAGGGTACGGTCATGGCGTGACCCGGGTCATCGCACACAAGGGCAGCATGCTCATTCTCTACGTGGTGCTGCTTGCCGGCGCGGTGATGATGGGACGAATCGTGCCGGGTGGCTTCGTGCCTGCGCAGGACAAGGAATACATCATCGCCATCGCGCAGTTACCCAATGGCGCCTCGCTGGATCGGTCGGAGGTCATCACCCGGGAGATGGGCGAGATCGGCATGAAGCAGCCGGGCGTGGACCACGCGGTGCAGCACCCGGGCCTGTCGATCAACGGCTTCGTGAACTCGTCCAGTTCGGTCGTGATGTTCCTCGCCCTCAAACCATTTGCGGATCGCCACGGCACGGGCGAGTCGGCGGGCGCGATCGCTGCGGCATTGAACCAGAAGTACGCGGCTATCAAGGGCGCCTACATCGCCGTGTTCCCACCACCGCCGGTGCTCGGTCTGGGCACGCTGGGTGGCTTCAAGTTCCAGATCGAGGACCGGGGTGCGCAGGGCTATACGGCGCTCAACGATGCGGTAAAAGCCTTCCTGGCAAAAGCGGCAAAGGCACCGGAGCTCGGCCCCACGTTCACCAACTATCAGATCGACGTGCCGCAGCTTAAGGTAGACCTGGATCGCGACAACGCCAAGCAGCTCGGGGTGGCGGTCACCGATGTGTTCAACACCATGCAGGTGTTCCTCGGCTCGCAGTACGTCAACGACTTCAACCGCTTCGGTCGCGTATTCCAGGTGCGCGTGCAGGCCGACGCGCCGTTCCGCGCCCACCCCTCCGATATCGGCCTGCTGAAAACACGCAATGCGGACGGCGAGATGATTCCCCTGGCGTCGCTGGTGAAGGTCTCGACCACGTTCGGTCCGGAATCCGTAGTGCGTTACAACGGCTATACCGCGGCCGACATCAACGGCGGCCCTGCTCCGGGGTACTCGTCCGGACAGGCGCAGGCCGCCGTTGAGCGCGTGGCGGCCGACACGCTGCCGCGCGGCTTCAAGCTCGAGTGGACCGACCTTACCTACCAGCAGATCATCGCCGGCAATGCCTCGCTGGTCGTCTTCCCGGTCAGCCTGCTGCTGGTCTACCTCACGCTGGCCGCGCTCTATGAAAGCCTGACGCTGCCGCTGGCGGTGATCCTGATCGTGCCCATGAGCCTGCTCTGCGCGCTGATCGGCGTGTGGCTGGATCGCGGCGACAACAACATCTTCACCCAGGTGGGCCTGATGGTGCTGGTGGGCCTGGCGTCGAAGAACGCGATCCTGATCGTGGAGTTCGCCCGGGAGCTGGAGATACAGGGCCGTTCCATCGTCGACGCAGCTATCGAAGCGAGCCGACTGCGTCTGCGACCGATCCTGATGACATCGATCGCTTTCATCATGGGTGTGCTGCCGCTGGTGCTTTCCTCCGGCGCGGGCTCGGAGATGCGGCACGCCATGGGCATTGCGGTGTTCTTCGGCATGCTTGGCGTCACCTTGTTCGGCCTGATGCTGACGCCGGTGTTCTACGTGATCCTGCGCCATCTCTCGGGCGGCCATCGTCTCGAGGACAAGCACGGCAAGAACGGGCGCGTCATCGGCATCGAAGACGCCGGTCCGGGGAGTCCGACATGAAAACCCTGCCCACGTTCGTCTGTTGGGGTCTACTGCTGGCTGGCCTGAGCGGCTGCTCCCTGGCTCCGAAGTACAGCGTGCCGCTGGCGGCGGAGTCGCAGGCATTCAAGGAAACCCTCAGCCCCGCCGACGCCGGCACCTGGCAGACCGCCGTACCCGCCGAAGATGCCGCACGCGGGGAGTGGTGGAAGGTGTTCAACGACAGCCAGCTCAACGACCTCGAAGGCCAGGCACTGGCGGCGAACCAGAACCTCGCTGCGGCCGCGGCGCGCGTGCAGGAAGCGCGTGCCATCGAGGGCGTGACCGGTGCGGCGCGCTTTCCCAGCCTGTCCGCCGGCTTCGGTCCATCGCGCCAGCAGAACGCGCCGGACTCGCTCGGTGTGCCGCCCGGCGGCCCGCGCCCCGACGCGCAGACGGTATGGCGCGCGCAGGCCAACATCTCGTATGAAGTCGACCTGTTCGGCCGCGTCGCTTCCTCAGTGCATGCAGCCCACGCGGATACACAACAGAGCGAGGCCTTGTTCCGTTCCGTGCAGCTGGCCCTACAAGCGGATGTGGCCCAGAACTATTTCAACCTGCGCGAAACCGATGCGGAACTGGCCGTGTATCACCGCGCCGTCGAGCTGCGTAACGAGGCGCTCACCTTCGTTCAGCATCGTGCGGAGGCCGGCGAGGTGAGCGATCTGGAACTTGCGCAAGCGAAGGCGGAACTCGCCTCCGCGACCTCGGACGCGATGACCGTGGAGCGGCAGCGTGCGGCGTCGGAGCACGCATTGGCCGTCCTGCTGGGTAAGGCGCCTTCCGAATTCTCGGTCGCGCCGCGGCCGCTCGAACCGGTGGTGATCCATATCCCTCCCGGCATGCCGTCGTCGCTTCTCGAACGGCGCCCTGATATCGCCGCCGCGGAACGGGCGATGGCCGCGGAGAACGCCCGCATCGGTGTCGCCCGCGCGGCCTATTTTCCTTCCATTGTGCTGACCGGTACCGGGGGTTACGAGTCGTCCGCCTTCAGCGATCTGTTCAAGTGGTCGAGCCGCAGCTTCCTGCTCGGTCCACTGGTCGGCACAGCCGCCAACCTGCCGATCTTCGACGGCGGCGTGCGCAAGGGCAACCTGGCCAATGCGAAGGCGCGCTACGAGGAGGACGTGGCGAAATATCGTCAACAGGTGCTGGTGGCCTTCCAGGAAGTGGAAGACAACCTCGCCAACCTTCGCATTCTGGAAAACCAGACGCGCGTGCAGGGTGACGAGGTCGCCGCCTCGACGCGGGCGGCGGAACTGTCGAAGACACAGTATGAAGACGGCTCCGTGGCCTATCTCAACGTGATCGATACGGAGCGCGTGGTGCTTCAGGCGCGCCTCACTGCCGTGCGTCTGCGTGGCACCCAGGCGACATCAACAGTCAACCTGATTCGCGCGCTGGGTGGCGGTTGGGGCGACGCGCCGACAACCGCATCGCCCGCGACGGAATGATGCGACGCGGCAATGCCGATACCCCGATGATGTCCGTCCTATAATCAACGCATCCGCTTCAGGAGACCGCCACCATGGCTGCAACGACGTTGGGTGCGATGCTTCGCGTCACTGAGAGATGCGCGAAAGCCGACTGCCTGCGCGACCTCGAGCAACAGGCGAACCTGCAGGGTCCCTCCGCCGAAAAAGACCTTCGCCTGGTCCAGGAGTTTCTCGACACGGCGAAGACCCAGTTCACCACGCGCATCCTCGCCGGTACGGAGGTAAAACCTATCCAGCTGGGTGCGGGCCAGAACACCACGGTCGCGCTGATCCTGCAGACGTTCCGCTGGGCGCCGGATTACGACATCCGCAATCCTTTGCACCCGTACAACGCCGCGTGGAAACCCTTCGTGACCTGGTGCGAGGAGAACGACCTCGAGCCGGTTCTTCGCAAGTACCACGACGCCAAGGGCAAGGAACACTGGTACACCCTCAGCGTGCGCTCCGCGCCGGAACGCGCGGCGGATCACGTCGCGGCCGCTGGTACCTGACGAGCGACCTTTCGTTTCCGACAAAACCGTGGCATTCGAGAAGGCAGCCGGGCGGACGGCGGCCACCATAAGCTGCGCGGCAAACCGTCGACGTCTTAAGGGGAGCACCATCGATGTACGCGATCGTCGTCTCGCTTGCCGTACTGGTGCTGGCGTGCGGAAGCCTCATCCTGGGTGGCTGGATCGCCCGGCGCATGCCGGAAGATCACCTCGTCTACGAAGCACAGAAAGCCGCCCAGTTCGGCATCAGCATGATGGCCACGCTGACCGCCCTGGTCCTCGGTTTCATGGTCACCTCGGCGCGTGCCACCTTCGACCGCGCCAATGACGACATCGTCGGCGTGTCCACGTCGATCCTCCTTCTCGATCGCGCGCTCTCCGGCTACGGCCCGGAGACGGTGCAGATCCGTACGGACCTCCGTGCGTTCCTGGCTCATGCCACGGAGCGGGTCGCGCCCGATGGTGAGATGCAGAAGGTGGTGTTCCGCCTGCCGCATACCAGCCTCAGCCTGATCACCCAGCTGCAGGCTTCCATCCTCAACCTGAAACCGGATTCAGACGCGAAGCGTTGGTTTCAGCGGCGTGCGCTCGACATTACCGCCGACCTCGGCAAGCAACGCATCCTGACCTCCGAGCACGAACGCTCGTCCGAACCCACGTTCCTGCTCGTCGTGGTCACGGCGTGGATCGTGCTGATCTTCATCGGCATGGGTACGTTCGCCATGCACAACGCGTCCGTTCGCCTCGTGTTGTTCTGCGCTGCGCTGGCGTTCTCCGGCTCGATCTTCCTGATCATGGAGCTGGAGGCACCGTATACCGGCGTTCTGCGCGTATCCGGCGAACCCCTGCTCCAGGCCGCCACGGAGCTTGCCCTGCCATGAAAGCCCTCCTGTCCGCCGCCTTCCTGCTTGTCGCCACCGGCGCCGCGTCGGATTCGCTCATGGTTCCGCAGGTGACATTCAGTCCGCCCGTGGTCGCCACCTACCACTGCGCCACTGGCAAGCCGTTCACCGTGACCTATTGGAACGGCGATAACGGACAGAGCTTCGCCCTGATGCCGATCGCCGGCAAACCGAGGTTACTGGTCGACACGATGGCCGCCGATGGCGTGCGTTATGCCGCCGGGTCGATCGTGTGGTGGACCAAGGGCCGCGAAGGGAATCTCTACGATGCCCGCGTGGATCCGGACAAGCCCACGGTCGCAGGCTGCAGCTCGCGCTAAGCCAAGCCCGTAGAAGCCCAAGCCCGTAGAAGCCCAAGCCCCGTAGAAGCCCAAGCCCCGTAGAAGCCCAAGCCCCGCAGGAGCCCAACCCCCTGTGGGAGCCGCTTCAGCGGCGAAGCTTTACTCTTGCGCAAAAAGCCACGTATAAGCGAACCAGCCTTTCGCGAAAATCAACGATGAACATCACCCTCGACGAGATCCAGAACTTCATCGCGGTCGTCGATACCGGCTCCATCACCAAGGCGGCGCAGCAACTGGACCAGACCGTATCGGCGGCAAGCCGAACGCTCGGCCGGCTGGAAGAGAAGCTTCAAACCACCCTGCTCCGTCGCACCACGCGGCGCATCGAACTGACCGACGAAGGTGAGGCCTTTCTCGAACGCGCGCGCGATATCGTCGCTGCGGTCGAGAACGCCGAAGAGCAGATGGCGACGCGTCGCAGCCGTCCGGCCGGCCGACTGCGCATCGACGCCGCGTCACCCTTCATGCTGCACGTCGTGGTGCCCCTGATCGCCGGCTATCGCGAACGCTTTCCCGATGTCGACCTCGAACTGCACAGCAACGAGGGCTATATCGACCTGCTCGAACGCCGTACCGACGTGGCGCTACGCATCGGCCGGCTCAAGGATTCCACGCTGCACGCGCGCCCTATCGGCAGCAGCCGTATTCGCTGCCTGGCCAGCCCCGCGTACCTCGAAGCACGCGGCACGCCACGCAAGGTGTCCGAACTGGCGAAGCATTCGCTGCTCGGCTTCACCGAACCCGACACCTTGAATGACTGGCCGCTGCTGGACGAGAAAAAGCAGCCGGTACACATCAGGCCGACTATCAGCTCGTCCAGCGGGGAAACGCTGCGCCAGCTCGCGCTCGAAGGCAACGGCATCGTTTGCCTTTCCGACTTCATGACGCGCGAGGATCGCGACTCAGGGCGTTTGGTGCAGGTGCTGCCCAAGCACACCATCGAGTATCGCCAGCCGATCAACGCGGTGTATTACCGCAACACGGCGATCTCGGCGCGCATCGCCTCACTGGTGACGTATCTCGTCGAGGCGATCGGCGAGAACGGCTTCGATCACTGACGCCTTCGTGCCGTGGGCGAGCGGCCCATGACGCGCTTGAACGCGTGGCTGAAGGCGCTTTCCGAGGCATAGCCCAGCGACTCGGCCAGTTTCGCCAACGGCACGCGACCTTCGGCCAACGTCCGCTGCGCAAGTCGCATGCGCCATTCCGTGAGGTAACGCATTGGCGCGATGCCTGCGACCTTATTGAAGTACGCGGCGAAGGCGGCGCGCGACATGGACGCTGCCGCCGCGAGTTCGTTGAGTGTCCAGGCGCGCGACGGATCGGCATGCATCAGCCGCAACACCGGTGCCAGGCGCGGATCGTTCAACGCACGAAGCCATCCCGGTGGCATGCCCTCGGTTGTCGCCATATAGACGCGCAGGATGTGCACGAACATCAGCTGGATCAGCTGCGCGGACGCGGCGCTTCGTCCGGGTCGATCGCCTTCGCGCTCGTGCAGAAGTTGCCCGAGAAGCCAGCGGATCGGCTCGGCCTCCGCCGAGTCGCCGCGCAGGTGTACGAAGGGACGGAGCACATCGCGCAGCAGGCGTTCGCTCTCTTCGCCCAGTTCGACCATACCCCCGATCATAAAGAAGTCGTCACCCAGCCCTACCTGTGTCACCGCATCGCTGCTGTCGCCGCGAATGTCGGCGAGCCAGACGGGCGGGACGTCCCGGGCGCTGCACAACCTTGCACGCAGCGGCGCGATGCGTAAAAGCACGTCGCCCTGCACGAGCTGCAGCGGTGCCGTGTCGTCCTCACTCACATGCCAGCAGCTGCCGCGAACCACGCCCCAGAACTTGATCCGGTCCGAACCGGGGAAGGCCACGGCCCAGTCGCCGCCACCGACGAGGCCACCCGCGACCACCGCACGGGCGTCGAGCAGCTGGAGCAGGTCGGAGAGAGGATCGACGGTCATGCGTGGATTTTCACGCATGAATGGTGGACCCACAAGCATTCATCGTCTCGCCTCTCGCGACTACGCTGGGTGCATCCCCCACCGAGACCCTGACCATGACCCGACGTAACTGGCTTATCACCGGCGCCAACAGCGGCTTCGGCCGCCTCATGACCGAACAGCTGCTGGCACGAGGCGACACGGTGGCCTGCACCGTGCGCGACGTGACCAGCATGAATGACCTGAAGGCGCAGCACGGCGATGCGCTGCGGGTACACCGCCTGGACCTGACCGACTTCGCCGCGATTCGGCCCACGGTGGATGCAGCCTTCGCCGCACTGGGGCGAATCGATGTTGTCGTCAGCAACGCGGGATACGGCCTGCTGGGCGCTGCCGAGGAAGCAACCGACGACCAGGTGCTGCACCAGCTGCAGACGAACCTGACCGGTTCAATCCAGCTCATTCGCAGCGCACTCCCGCACCTGCGCAAGCAACAGGGCGGTCGCATTCTCCAGCTCTCCACCGTCGGTGGCCAGGCCACCTTCCCCGGCGGCTCGATGTATCACGCGGGCAAGTGGGGCATCGAAGGCTTCGTGGATGCCGTGGCGCAGGAAGTGGCTGTCTTCAACATCGGTTGCACGCTGGTCGAGCCCGGCGGCGCACGAACCAACTTCCGCTACGGAAGCTCGCGCGTCGGACCGAAGATCGCCGCTTATGACGCATCGCCGTCGCGACACGTCAATCGCATGCTCGAGGAAGGCACGGCCGTGGCCATCGGCGATCCTGCAAAGATGGTCGAATGCATGATTGCCTCCGTCGATCAGAACCCCGCACCGAAGCGCCTTGCCCTGGGTTCGGACGCTTACACGGTGATGCATAAGCAGCTCACCGAGCGCCTTGCCGCACTCGAAGCGCAGCGCGACCTCGCCTACTCGACGGACGGCTGACTCAAACGCCCGGCGGGTTCGAATCGATCACCTGCACCTTGCCACCCGTAGTTTCCGGCTGCACGCTTTCGTCCGTGGCCAGCAGCACGGAGCCCGGCGCCAGCAGAGGCACGATCTTCTCCATGAACTCGCGTGGCACGGAGACGCGGTCGACCAGCGCTTCATCGACCACCTTGCCCGCTTCGTCGCCGTGGCCAGGAATGCCAATGGTGATCCAGTTCGGCATATGCAGCCCGGCGCGCTCCGGCGCGTCGGGCATATAGCCGGAAGCGACGATGAAGGCGTGCGTGCCGATCAGCGGATCCTTCACTTCGACACGGCTACGGCCGATCTCGATACCGTTGCGGAAGACGATGACGCGGCTGTCGGCCACGCTGAGTACCATCGAGATGGGACCGATGGGCGAAGCGTCCGGATTCCAACGGTACGGCACACCATCGGCCAGCGGTTCCAGTGGCAGGTCGCTGCCGTTGCGTGGGTCGATAGGGATCACCGCGCTGGGGTGAACCACGGTGACCGGCGCTGTACCCGCCTCAGCGACGACCACCGTCATGCCCATGTTGGTCGCATCGAACAGCAGCCGCGCAAACTCGGTGGGCATGTGCACGCAGCCGTGCGATTCCGGGTAGCCAGGGAGGCCGCCCGCATGCAGCGCCACGCCGTCCCAGGTCAGGCGCTCCTGGTAGGGCATCGGTGCGTCGTCGTATTTCTTGGAGTGGTGGTCCTTGTCCTTCTGCAGGATGGTGAACACACCGGTGGGCGTTTCGTGACCCTTCTTGCCCGTGCTGACCGTGCTCACCCCGATGAGGATGCCGTTGCGGTACGCGTAGGCACGCTGCTCGGTGATGCTCACGATCACCGCCATCGGGCCGGGCGAGGCACCCCGCCCACCCCATATCCACTGCCCCGGCTTGAGGTCGCCCGGACGGGTATCGGCGGGGCTGGACTGCCTGGCGCCCCAGACCGGAATGGGATTGGCGGCGAACGACGCCGTGGTGAGCGACACGAGCAGTACGACGGCGGCGGCAACGCGTTTCATCCGGATCTCCGAGGTTCCCCTTCGCGCAGAGCGTAAACCGAGTGTGGCCGAACGCGCGAGTATGGTTTTTTGCGCATCCTACGGAGCGGGAAGCTCCTGCGCTTGCATGTCCTCGCCTCCCGGCGTTCGCCGATGGCCAGCCTCGCCGGTGAGGATGCTCAGCATCGGCCCGCGCGCGCCGGGCATCTTGCCCAACGGGCCGAACAGCACGTCGCGACACCAACCCAGCGCCGTGCGATCCGACTGGAACAGCGGCGTCAGCCAGCGGCTCATGCGCTGGTAGATGCGCACGTGGCCATGGCGATGGCGCCGGTAGATATCGAGGGCACGATCGAGGTCGTCGTGCTCGCCCAGCGCGTCGGCCAGCGCAGCCGCGTCCAGCAGGGCCATGTTCACGCCCTGCCCCAACTGGGGGCTCATGGCGTGCGCGGCGTCTCCGATGACGACGAGACGATCGTGATGCGGCCGGCGCAGCACCACGTCGCGATAGCGCGCACGGTTGAGCTGCTCGGAATGCTCCAGATGCGCCAGATGCGGTGCGAGCTCGGGCCAGATGCCGGCGACGGTGGACTTCATCGCCGCGACAGCGAGGTCGTCGAAGCTATCGACCTGCTCACCCGGCAGGCTGAAATAGAACGTCACCCACCGACCGTCATGGCCTGGACGCGTGCCGACCGGCAGCATGCCGATCATGGCGCGGGTGCCCGCATAACGTTGCAGCAGGTGGGTGGGCGTGGCCCAGTCGTCGATGCGCAGCAGGCACCACACGGCGCCCCACGGATAGAGCGATTCGCGGCTGACCTGGCTCTCGCAACGAGCGCGCAGCACCGAGTGCGCCCCGTCGGCTGCAATGGTCAGGTCGAAGGGGCCATGCGGCGTGCCATCGTTGTCGACGACACAGCGCGTCGCTGCGTCGTAGCCGGCGATGAAAACGCCCGTGCGCACCTGCGCTGCCTCGTGGTGCGCCTCGCGCAGCAGCTCGAAGAGCGCGCCTCGCGTCATGCCCAGGCCGAAGCAGCCGGCGCGGCGGTCACGGTAACGCATGGCCATGACCGGACGGCCCCGTGGCGTGGCGCCGTGCAACTCGTCGATGCGTTGGCCCAGCGCCATGGCGCGGCCGGCCAGACCCAGGCGGTCCAGCACGGCGATGCCGGTGGGTTGCAGCAGGAAACCCGCGCCAACCGGTCCCAGCGCTGGGCTTTTCTCGAAAACGGTAACGTCGTGTCCCTGCGCGGACAGCAGGATGGCACTTGCCTGCCCTGCGGTTCCGTAGCCTACGATGGCAACTTTCATCCGTGGTCCTCCTTGATACCGGAGGATAGCAAGACCGATCCAGCGGCGATGCCCGCCGCGTGTCGAAATGCCCGCTTCCCGTTCGACGTGAAGAAGAACCCTGCCTTCACGTCCCCGACCGAGGTGCATGCGATGCCCCTGAAGCTCTACGCCCACGCCTTTTCGTCGTACTGCCAGAAAGCCCTCGTGTCCCTCTACGAGAACGGCACGCCGTTCGAGTGGAAGATGCTTTCGCCGGAGCAGCCCGAGGTTTACGCGGAGTTCGCCGATCTTTGGCCGCTGCGCCGCTTTCCGATCCTGGTCGACGGCAAGCGCACGGTCACCGAGGCGAGCACCATCGTCGAGTACCTCGACCTCTATCACCCGGGTCCTGCGCCGATGCTGCCGGAGGACCGCAAGGCCGCACTGGAGGTGCGCGCCATGGACCGGTTCTTCGACAACTACATTTCGACGCCGCAGCAGCGCATCGTGTTCGACGTGCTGCGCCCCGGCGGCCAGCGCGACCCCTGCGGCGTCACCGATTGCCGGCAGATGCTGGACACGGCCTATGCATGGCTGGACAAGGTCATGGCCGACCGGGAGTGGGTGGGCGGCGGGCACTGTTTCCCCTTGGCGTACCTGACCGCGACTGATTCCGGAGAATGCTCATGAGCACCCAACCGCTCACGCCCGCCAGCGAACTGGCGAGCCGCAACACCGTCCGCATGCCGAACGAAAGCGACGAGTACCGCAGTGCGCGTAACGCACTGCTTGCCGAAGAGATCGAATTGCGTCGGCACATCGAGCGTGTCGCAGCCATGCGCCGCGCACTGCCGCCAGGTGGTGAGGTGCGTGGCGATTACCGGTTTGAAGGCATCAACGGTCCGGTCGACCTCGCCGGACTGTTCGGCGACAAGCAGACCCTGGTCGTTTACAGCTACATGTTCGGCCCGGAACGCGAGCGCCCCTGCCCCATGTGCACTTCGTTGCTGAGCGCGTGGGACGGCGAAGCCCGCGACATGGAGCAGAACGTGGCGCTGGCAGTGGTGGCGCGTTCGCCGCTATCGAAGCTACTGGCCTTCAAGAAGGAACGTGGTTGGCAGCATCTGAAGCTGTACACGGACCTCAACGGCAGCTTCAGTCGCAACTATCACGCCATCGGCAAGGATGGCGGCGATATACCGGCGTTCAACGTATTCACCCGCCGCGACGGCACGATCCGCTTGTTCTGGGCCGGGGAAATGGGCGGTGACTCGGCGGATCCCGGCGAAGACCCGCGCGGCGCACCGGACCTCATGCCCCTGTGGACGGTGCTGGATTCGACGCCGGAGGGGCGGCGACCCACGTGGTATCCGAGCCTTGACTACACCGGCTGAAAAAACAGGAAGTCCATTCTGGACAATCCGTATAAAGGCCCCGATGATCGGCGCATGGTCGATTACCTTGCCCCCTACGTCCCCGTCGCCGACGCGATAGCCACCGTGTTCAAGCCGCATGCCGAGGTGGTGATCCACGACCTCGGCAGCGGGACGATCCGTCATATCGCCAATCGGATGTCGCCGCGGAAGGTTGGCGACGATTCGCTGGCCGAGTTGGAAGACCTTGGCGCGCTGGACGAGGCGGTGATCGGCCCTTACCCCAAGAGGAACGCGGACGGCCGGTCGTTGAAATCGATCACGGCCGTGTTGCGCGATGGCCGTCGCAAACCCATCGGCCTGCTCTGCATCAATGTGGACGTGAGCATGTTCGAGGCGATGCAGGCCATGTCAAAGGACTTCCTGCGCTTTGCCGAGTCAGCGCCGCGTCCCGCAGCACTGTTCCGCAATGACTGGCGCGAGGAGGTCAATGACATCGTCGGCCAGTTCCTCAGTGACCGGGGTACGACGCTAACCGGCATGGGTATCGTCGACCGCGAGGCCCTCGTTACGCTGCTCGAGGAACGGGGCCTGTTCGATGTTCGCCACGCAGCAACGTACATCACACAGTTGCTCGGCCTTTCGCGCGCGACCTTGTACAAGACACTCAAGGCCGTGCGCGAGGCGATATAGCCCTCAGGCTGCCTCATCCTCCAACACGAAGTAAGCCACCTCCTGTCGCAGGATCTCCGCGCTTTCGCGCATGGCGCGGCTGGCTGCGGCGGCTTGCTCCACGAGCACCGCGTTCTCGCGAGTGGTTTCATCGATGCCGTGGATGGCGCCGTTAACGCGGGCAATGCCGTCATTCTGGCTCCGTGTCGCGTCCATGACCGAGCCGACCAGGCCGGACAACTCGTTCACACGCTCGCCGATGCCGGTGAGCACGGCACCCGCGCGGTCGACGGAATCCACGCCGGCCTGGACGGCTTCGTCGCTCTCGGCGATCAGGCTGCGGATGTCACGTGCCGCAGCGGCGCAGCGTTTAGCCAGGTCACGCACTTCCGAGGCGACCACCGCGAAGCCGCGACCGTGCTCACCCGCGCGTGCGGCTTCAACGGCCGCGTTCAGTGCGAGCAGGTTGGTCTGGAAGGCGAACTGGTCGACCACGTCGAGCACTTCGGTCATGCGTTCGGTACTGCGACGAATCTCGCGCATGTTGCCGATGGCGTCCATCGCCACGCGGTGGCCTTCGTCGGTCATGGAGCGCGTCTGCGCTACGGCGCTATGCGCGGCCTTGGCATGGCTGAGTCCGCCGGCCACCGCGCTGGCCATGTCGTTCATCGATGCCGAGGTGGAACGCAGGTGCCCTGACTGGGTGCGCGTACGGTCGTTCAACGCATCGTTACCACGCTCGATACCGCTGGCCGCCTGGGCCACGTGGTCGGCGCGATCGCGCACCTGCACCACGACGTTGCCGAGCTGGGTATCCATGGCCGCCAACGACGACAGGAGACTACCGATCTCGTCGCCGCGTCCCACGTCGATGCGGGCGCCCAGCGTGCCGCGCGCAATGGCGGCTGCGACCCCGGATGCCTGGCGAAGCCGACGGCCCAGCGAACGGATGATCGCGAGGTCCACGACGCTGGCCAGGAGCAAGGCGATACCGAGCAGGATCGCCGAGGTGATGCCACCGCGACGGATGTCCTCATGCTGCGCCTGGGCCTCGGCCTTGCCGCCATCCAGCGCCAGCGCGAACAGATTGGAGAAGTCGCTCTTGAGCGGACCCACGGCGGACTGCACATCGTTTGACAGCTGCAGTTGTGCGAGATCGTACTGCTCCGCCTTGAGCAGCTCGATCACGTCGTCCACGGCCTTGTCCGCCGCCTTTCGGTGCTCGGCAGCGAGTGCCACTCCCTTGCTCTGCGCCTTGCCCAGGCCGCTGGCTACCAGCGACTTCCATTGCTTGTCGATGTCGTGGCGATCGCTGCCGATGGCGGTGACCGCATCATCGACCGAGGACGGCAGGCGGGTGAGCGTCGCATGCACGAGGGCGTCGAGCAGATCGTTGTAATCGTTCTGGATGCGGCCGACGTCGGCCACAGGCGCAAGCGTCTCGTCGACGACGGATTGCAACCGCTGGTCGGCGGTGCGTAGCTGCAAGCCACCGACGATCCATAGGGCGAGAAGGAGAAGGATGGTGCCAGCCATGCGCATCAACAAACGGGCGCGGAGCGTCAGCACAGGCAACGGGATTCGGGGAAATCGCATGGCGTACTCGGGGGACGGGGATGCCTCCCTGTCGGCCGCCTGTTCGCCAACTTTAGCGTTATTTTTTGCAGGTTATGCTTTTATTTCAGTGGCTTGAATATCTCGTTACACGCCAACAGGAAGCTGCGCTTCGTAGGTCACCATGTGTAACCCGGTGCCCGTGTTTTTAGCCACGCGCTTCGCCGACGCCGCGAGACTCGCCACGGTCTCCGGGTCGACCGGATAGGCATCGACGAAGCACGCCACGCCGACCGCCACCGTGGTGACCGGAAAGAACCGCTGATGCCCGTGGCGATCCTCGCTGTCGATGCCTCCGCGCACGCGATCGGCCTCATCGAAGAGGTTGCCGCTCATCGCATTGAACCGCAGGCGCATGCCTTCGCAACGTGCGACCCAATCGTCACCCTGGAAGATGACGAGGAAATCGTCTCCACCGATGTGCCCGACGAAGTCGGCGTCCTGGCGAAGGTCGCCCGTGAGTGTGCTGGCGAGGAGGCGGATCATCTCGTCGCCGCGAAAGTAACCGTACTGGTCGTTGAAGGGTTTGAAGTTGTCGAGGTCGAAGTACGCAGCGGCGAACGGACGGCCTGTCTGCAATAGACGCACGATATGTTCGGTGACCGGCAGGTTGCCCGGGAGAAAGGTCAGCGGATTGGCATAGCGTGCGGCTTCCACGCGAATTTCGGTCACACGGCGCACCAGCGCTTCGCCGGTGCCCAGCCCGAGATAGCGCCCGTGCGAGGTAATGATGAAGCCGTCGCTCAGGTATCGCTGGTCTTCACCGCGCAGGATATCGGCCATGCTTTGCAACGACATCTCTTCGTCGCAGAGCAGTGGCTCCGGATGCATGAAGGTTGTGCATGGCTTGCGCCCGAACAGCTCGCGCGCGAACGGCTGCGCCATGCGCTCGGTGAACGTGCGCCGGTTGACGATGCCGACGGGCAGTCCGTCCTCGACGACCGCGACGGCATGCAAACGCGGATGGGCCGCGAACAGATCCACCACGTCTTCGTTTGATTGCGTCGGCGAAACACACGGTGCATCGATCAGCATGTGGCCGGCGGTGAACGGCCGTGCCGAGACCGGACCGCGCGGCCGCGGTGGCACCGGCACGTGGGTGACGGACAGCGCAGCGATAACGTTCGCGGGTGCCTCGATGGTCGACCCGGCGGACGGCCGTGCTATCAGGAAGCCCTGCGCATAGGGAATGCCGAGCTCACGAAGCATGAGAAGGTCCGCTTCTTCCTCGACACCTTCACCCACCAGCTCCGCGCCCAGCGTTTCAGCCACCGAGATCAGGGCACGCACAATGGCGAGGCGCTCGACGCTGTGCGCCAGGCCGTTGATGAGGTAGCGGTCGATCTTGACGATTTCCGGATGCACCTCGTTCCACATCTCGAAGTTCGAATGCCCGTTACCGAAGTCATCCAGCGCGACGCGAATGCCGCGTGCGCGCAGGAAGCCGAGCGCGTGGGCCAGCCTCGCCGGGTTATCGACGATGTCGCGTTCGGTGATTTCGATCGTTACCCTGCCCAGGTCGAAGCCCGGAATGGAGAGTGCTTCGAGCACGTCCTCGGCACGTACGCCGTCCTGCATGATTGCCTGGGCACTGAGATTCACGAGCAGGCGACCGGTGAGCGCACGCGCCGCAAAGCTCGTGGCGACGCAATGCGCCGCCGCGAGCTCGAACTCGCCGAGGCGCCCGCGCGCGCGCGCAAGGTCAAGCAGGTCCGGCGGGGTGAGGTTGAAGTGAGGCAAGGACGAACGAATCAGCCCTTCGTGCGCTACCACTTCACCCGTATCCACACGAATCACCGGCTGGAAAACCGCCGTCAGCGAGTCTCCCGCCAGGGCCTGCTCGATCAGCGACGGTTCGCGACCGCCGGTAGGGGTGTTCATAGGCATCGTCATCGGAGGGCCGGGGAACTGCGAGGGGTAACGGCCGAGCGCGGCAATACTTTAGAAAAACCGTTTGCAATCAGTTATTTCGCTTTTATTACAAGCGACGTTACGCATCGTCGTCCGCCGCGGCAATCAGGCGCCGACGAGCACCTGGCTGTCGACGTTCCAGCGGTCGACCACATAGGCCCCACTAGCGACGGTAAGCGGGGTGTACGCGCAGTTGCCATGGCGATAGCTCGCGTAGTCGCCGCCGTCGCGCAGTGCGCCGAGGAGCGCCGTCAGGCAATGACCATGCGTGATGACGGCGACGCGGCGATAAGGCAGCACATGGAGGGCCTCGAGGGCCGGCAGTGCGCGTTGTGCGACATCGCGCAACGATTCGCTGCCGCCGGCGGCAGCGAGCGGATCGTGACCGCGAACCACCTCCGCCCATTGCGCGTTCTCAACGAGCGCCTCCGCGACGAAACGGCCTTCGAGTTCACCAAAGGCGCGCTCAACGAAGCGTTCGTCGACGCTGACTTCGCAGCCGATGATCTCCGCAACGACTTCGGCGGTATGCAATGCGCGACCGAGTGTCGACGAGACGATGTGCTCAATGCCCTGTGCGGCGAGGGTGCGACCCAGAGCCTGCGCCTGCTCGATGCCTGCGGCGGTGAGTGGACTATCGGCCCGCCCTTGCGCGCGGCCCGCGATATTCCATTCCGTCTCACCGTGGCGGGCGAGGATCACATGTTCGAGCATCGCGCGGGTCGTCCGTGCAGGTGTGGGGAACGGCATAGTCTAGAGGTTTCAGCGCAGCTGGCTGTCTTTGCTGCCGCGGCGGTTGTAGCCGCTGAAACTGGCGTCATCGCGATCGGCCTGTTCCTGGCAGGCGACACACAGCCGCACGCCGGGCACCGCCTTGCGGCGTGCTTCGGGAATGGGCTTGTCGCATTCCTCGCAACGCTCGAGGCTCGGCCCCTTCGGTAGGTGGCTGCGCGCTCGCTTCACCGCGTCCTCGATGGTCGCGTCGATCTGGTCCTGCACGGCGGTATCGCCCGCCCATCCGGTTGCCATGGGTCACCTCCCGGCGGCTAGCCTCAGAGTACCGATATGGTGGCAAGCCGTTGGTTTCAAAGGGCGTGAGGCGATCAGCCGGGATGGGCCCGCGCGAAGTCGACGAACGCCTTGAGCACGGCAGGCATCTGGCGCCGGCCCGGGTGGTAGAGGAACAGGCCAGGGTGGTACTGGCACCAGTCTTCGAGGACGCGAACCAGACGTCCCGACGCCATGTCCTCTTCAACGGCTTTCTCGAAGACGAAGGCGAGACCGGCACCGTCCAGCGCGGCCTGCACACACAGGCTCATCTCACGCAGGATCAGGGGTCCGTCGACATGAATCTCAAGCTCGATACCACCCCGCTCGAAATCCCAGTGATACATCGCGCCGCTGGGAAAGCGCTGTCGAATGCACGGCATCCCCCGCAAGTCCTGTGGCGTGATCGGCTTGCCGTGCTTCGCGAACACCTCGGGAGTCGCCACGACCGCCGAGCGCATGCGCGGCACAAGAGGCACGGCGATCATGTCGCCTTCGATACGTTCGCCGAAGCGGACGCCGACATCGAAGCCTTCGGATACGACGTCGATCAGCGCGTCGTCGCTGACGATTTCCACCTCGACGTCCGGATGAGTGGCAATGAAGCGGGTGACCAGAGGCATGACTGCCAGCCGCGCGGCGATGAGACCGACGCTGATGCGCAACTTCCCGGCGACGCGCCCCTGGGAGGCGTTGAGGTCGTCCAGTGCATCGTCGATGTCGCGGAACGCAGGACCGATCCTGCCGGCAAGGCGCTCCCCGGCCTCGGTGAGCGCGACGCTACGCGTGGTGCGGTTGAGCAGGCGCACGCCGAGGCGCTCCTCGATGCCACGAATGGTGTGACTCAGTGCCGAAGGCGACACGCCGAGGTCCGTGGCGGCGCGGCTGAAGCTCAGCTGCCGGGCCACGGCGAGAAAGCTCATGAGGTCAGCCGGCTTGATGCCACGCATTACTGAATTCCTCTCATAAACCCATGCGATTCTTTTGGGATTATCACATGAAAGCCGCCGGTCCAGACTTCTCCCACGCAGTCACCCCACCCGCTAGGAGAAGTCATCATGCGTACCTGGTTCGTTACCGGCGCCGGCCGTGGTTTTGGCGCCCTCATCGTCGAAGAAGCCCTTTCCCGCGGTGACAACGTGGTCGCCACGACCCGCGATCCCTCCGAGCTGATCAGCCGCTACGCCGGCCAGTCGCGCCTGCTTGCCCTGCCTCTGGATGTCACCGACGAAAGCCAGGCTCACGCGGCCGCCGCCGAGGCCGTGCGCCGCTTCGGTCGCATCGACGTGCTGGTCAACAACGCCGGCTATGGCCTTCTCTCGGCCGTCGAAGAGGCCAGCGCCGAGGAAATCGTCAACCAGTACCGCACCAACGTGTTCGGCGTACTCGCCGTGACCCGCGCCGTGCTCCCGCATATGCGCCGCCAGCGCTCAGGTCACGTGATGAACATCTCGTCGATCGGCGGCTACAGCGCCTACCAGGGCTGGGGCGTCTACGGCTCGACCAAATTCGCCATCGAAGGCATCACCGAGGCCATGGCCATGGAACTGAAGCCGCTGGGGATTCACGCCACCGTTGTCGAGCCCGGATTCTTCCGTACGGACTTCCTTGACGAGCGTTCACTGCATCGTTCGGCCAACGTCATCGACGATTACGACGAGACCGTTGGTGCGATGCGCCGCCTCGCGACCGACGTCAATCATGCACAGCCGGGCAACCCGGCGATGCTGGCCAAGGCGCTGATGGTGTTAGCGGATGCGGAACATCCGCCGGTGCGACTGCCGCTGGGTAGCGACACGGTGGCGCGTATCGAGGCGAAGAACCGCTCCGTCGCGGAAGAGTTGGCGCAGTGGCGTGAGCTGGCTTTGTCGACGGATTTTTGAGGGGGCTTTGCTAGCACCCTTCGCCGATGAATCGGCTCCTACCAGGCAGAGCCGACCTGCTCGGCAGGAGCCGATTCATCGGCGATCCAGGCGCCCGCCGGCGCGCGCGGTCCCTGTCACCTCACCCGCGCGGTTCATCGTAAATGCCGAACTCGGTAATACCTGGCTGCTGCCCGGTCACACTCAACCTCACCCGGCTGCCCGTCGTCCGAGGCACCTCATGGAACTGGTAGTGCGAGGGCTTCTCACCCGACACCAGCGCGATCCACGCACCATCGCGCTCCACTTCAACTTTGTAGCTGGCGATGCGACTCGTCTCGCCGTATCCCTCCGCGCCCACCGCTTCGACGATGCACAACGTATTGAATGCCACCGGCTGCTCGAAACGCACTTCGATCCAGGCGTCGGTCTTGCCGCGGTCGGCCAGCCAGTAGCTGCGGAAGTTGTCGTCAAATGCCTGGTCGGGGCCGACGGCCTCATCGCTGGCACTGGCCCAGGCGGGCTTGCCGGCGGCGAGATCCGGCGTGGTGATCGTCACCGAGCGGCCGATCTTCGGCGCCGGACCCGTGTTTTTCCACAACTGGCCGATCTCGGCGAGGCGGGCCACCGCGTTGTCGTCGAAGCGGCCATCGCGGTTGGGCGCGACGTTGAGGATGAGGTTGCAGTGGTTGTCGTTGAACGGGACAAGCCACTCGTCGACGATGGTCTTCGCCGAAGCGAGTTCCGAGGTCGGATACGCCTTCTTCCAGAACCAGTCGCTCTGCAATGTCGTGCCCGATTGTGAGGGAACGGGGCTGTTCGGCGGAATCTTCTGGCCCGCGTGCTGTTCGTACTGCTTGATGTCCGTGTAGTAGAGGGCCGTACCCGGGTAGCTGCCCGCGTTGTGGTCGGTGACCAGGCAATCGGGCTGTAGCGTTTTCACCAGATCGTAGATGTCACGGTAAGGCAGCTCGGCGTAGGAAATGCGCGACCACGATGCGTTCCAGCCATCGAGGATGAGCGCCGTGAGCGGGCCGTACTGGGTAAGGATCTCGGTGAGCTGCGCCTTGATCAGCGCGATCTTCTCCGGCGTCACCGTGCGTGCGCGGATATCGGCACGCAGGTCGAGGATGGAAAAGTATAGGCAAACCTTGAGGCCCGCCTTGCGGAAGGAGTCCACGTAGCGGCGCACCACGTCATGCGGGTACGACGACTGCATGACGTTGGCACTGCCGGTTTTCGTCGGCCACAGGCAGAAGCCGTCGTGATGCTTGGTGGTGAAGCACGCGTAGCCCATGTTCGCCGACTTCGCCGCCCGCGCCCACTGGTCGGTGTCGAGGTGCTTCGGATCGAACAGTTTGGGCGACAGCGCGGGGTCGCCCCATTCGCGCTCCTCGAACGTGGCCATGTTCAAGTGGATGAACATGCCGAAGCGCAGGTCGAGGAAGGCCTGCTGCAGCATCTGCATCCGTTGCGGATCCACGGCGACATGCTTGCCTGCCGTCGTGGCGATCGCTCCTGCCGAGGCTGCGTCGGCCCGCGATGCGGACCACGATCCACTTCCGAAGACACTGGCCACGGCCAGTGCCTTGGCGAACTCACGTCGATTCAACGGCCGCGCTCCACATGGGATGACGACCGACTTTCGCTGCCAGCGTCGCGCCTGTCAAACGGTAGCGACGCGTTCCGTGAACTCAGTGGAACATTTGCAACGCGACGACAGCCACCATGGCGAACAAGACGAACACGACGGCATAGAGGGTCCAGAAGATGCTTTTCGGCGCCTCTTCGACCACGCCCGTGCGCTGCCAGTTGGCGAGTCGGGTCAGCTGGCCTTGCAGGTAGAAGGTAGTGAAGAAGAACAGCGTGATGCCACCGATCGCCATGGGCAGCCCCCGTTCGATGCCGAAGCGCTTCAGCGATGCGGACATCGAGAAGTAGCCGATGACGACGAAAGCGACATCGATCAGCTGTAAGACGTAGTAGAGCTGCGAGTCGGGGCCCGCGAAGGCGCCGCTGAGGCCGACGACCAAGCCGATGGCAAGGTACGTCGTCGCGCGGCTGGCCGGATCGATCTTCTTCACCCACGTCGACTGGATGAACATCCAGACCAGGATGAAGATGCCCAGCGTCAGCACACCGAACAGGAGGACCAGGCCCCAGTGAAGCGAGGGAGCGACGGGAGCGGTATCGCGTGCCGCGACGGCGACGGCGACGGCGACGGCGACGGAGGCGCGAGGCGCGAGGCCCGGCGGAGGTACCTCGAACGAGGGAGGCTCGTTGAAGGACGCGGCTGCAACGTTCTCGCGCAGGAAGGTCTCCAGCGGCGACCATTCGCTCATCCCCTCACGCCAGCACAGGCTGCCGTTGTCGAGCATGCCCTGCTGATGCCAGCGCTGAACGAGCGCCAGCGCATACGGCCCGAATCGTTGCCCGTTCAGGCCCAGCCAGATCTGTACGTCTTCCAATGCCCCGCCCCTGTTTCCGCGTGATGAATCACCGCGCGGCCATCATACAGAGCCACGACTACCCCGTCAGAGGGTGTCGAAATGCGCTGGCGATCCGCCGTGGAAGTGTTCGACGAGCATGTTCACGAAGGCCGACACCTTGCCGGACACGTGACGCTGCGGCGGATACAGCGCCCACACTTCGATGGAGCGGCCGTCCACCTCGCCCCACGATGCCAGCGTGCCGGCGGCGATGTCGTTGCGAATGAGTGAGGCCGGCATCATGGCCGCACCGGCACCTTCACGCACCGCGTCATACACCAGGGCCATGGAGGAAAGACGGACCACCTCGTGCGGCAGCACCGTCTTCGTCCGGCCTTCGGTGCCCAGCCGCCATGCCGACAGTTGACTGCCGCCGAGCACGATCGCCGGAAAGGAGCCGCCGTCGGCAGGTTCGGCAAGCGATGGCGCCGCGGCAACCACGAGCCGGTCGCGAAGAAAGCATCGGCCAGCGAGCTCGGTCGAAGGCGCGGGGTTTGCACGAATCACGACATCGAAGCCCTCCTTGAGCGGATCGACGAAGCGGTCGTCCACCACCACCTCGAGGTGCACGGCCGGAAAGTTCATGGCGAAACGGGCGGCGAGACGTCCCAGGCCCCGGTGCGCGAAGAGCACCGGGGCGCTGACGCGAAGCGCGCCCTGCGGGGCGCCCGCGCGGGCGACCAGTCCCTCGGCCACGTCCTCGATGCGGCCGAGCATCGCGTGGGCCTCGGCGTGCAGGGTCGCGCCTTCCTCGGTCAGCCGGAACGGGCGAGCGCCGCGCTCGATCAGGCGTACGCCGAGTGCGTCCTCGAGTTCACGGACATGCCGCGAGAGCGTGGCCTTGGGGCGCGCCGTGGCGCGGCTGGCCGCTCCGAAGCCGCGGTGAAGCGCGACGGCATCGAAATCCGCGAGAGCGAGGAGGTCCATGGTCGTTCCACCGATGAGACGAGGTGTCCCGATTCTGCGGCTTTCGTCCCCCCGATGGAACGCCCAATCTAGGTCTCATCCACTCACGCAAGGCCATCGATCATGAGCATTCTCGTTACTGGCGCCACAGGCAACATCGGCTCCGCCGTCACCGCGCGACTGGCCGAAGCAGGCGCCGATGTGCGCGCCCTCACCCGCAGCCCGGACACGCTGAAGGCACCCAAGGGCGTTCGCGCCGTGGGCGGCGACCTCACCGACATCCCCTCGGTGCGCGCCGCACTCGAGGGCGTCGATACCCTCTTCCTGCTCAATGCCGTCACCGCCGATGAACTGACGCAAGGCCTGGCGACCCTGGGACTCGCCCGTGATGCCGGCATCCGCCGCATCGTCTACCTCTCGGTCCTCAATGGCGACCGCTTCGCCGACGTACCGCACTTCGCCGGCAAGTACACGATCGAGCGCGCCATCGAGCAGTACGACCTGCCGGTGACGGTGCTGCGCCCGTCCTACTTCATGCAGAACGATGCGAGCCTGCAGGTGCCACTCACCGAGCATGGCGTCTATCCGATGGCGCTAGGTCAGGTCGGCGTGTCGATGGTGGACATCCGCGATATCGCGGATATCGCCGCCGCGGCCTTGCTGCGTCGTGAGCGGTCGCCGGGGGCACTGCCGCGCGAGGTCATCGAACTGGCGGGACCGGATGCACTCACCGGTGAGTCGGCTGCACGCATCTGGAGCGACACGCTGGGCCGTCCCGTCGCTTATGGTGGCGACGATCTCGATGCCGCCGAGGCGGCGATCGCCCGCAACGCACCGTCGTGGGCCGCGTACGACCTGCGCCTGATGCTCGCCCGCTTCCAATCCGAAGGCATGCTGGCCAAAGCCTCCGCCACGGATATCATGACCTCGCTGCTCGGCCGCGCACCGCGGAACTACCGCGACTTCGCACGCGAGACCGCGGCCGCCTGGAAGCAGGCGTAACGCGAACGGCTCAGGCCGCCGCCTTCATCGCCGCGATGTCGATCTTCTTCATCTGCATGAGGGCGGCGACCGAGCCGGGGCTCTGCACCAGCGCCTCGATGTCGTCCGGCACGATCTGCCAGGACAGGCCGTACTTGTCCTTGAGCCAGCCGCAGGCCTGGGCGCTCGGATCGCCGCCGGCAGAAAGCTTGCTCCAGTAATGGTCGATCTCGGCCTGGTCGTGGCAGCGCACGACCAGCGACAACGCTTCGTTGAACGTGAAATGCGGCCCGCCGTTGAGCGCCGTGACCTGCTGGCCGTCCAGCTCGAAGGCCGCCGTCATGACCGAATCCACCGCTCGACCGGAGGCCTCGGACGACTCTTTCGTGTATCGGGTGATGCTCGTAACCCGTGAATTAGGGAAGATCGAGACATAGTAGTTCGCGGCTTCCTCGGCCTGGGTATCGAACCAGAGGAAGGGCGTGATGCGCTGGAAGCTGCCTGACATGGTGACCTCCTTCGTTGGGACGATCGGGCAGGCCCGGTGTCAGTCAGCCTGCTCGGCCTTGTGCTGCGGGTCGCCCGAGCCGGTATTGACCGGCTCGACCGGCTTGGGACCCTCGGCGTGGCCGGGATCGCCGGATCCGGTGGTCGGTTCGTCGTAGGGGTCGCGCTCTTTCATGAGGGGCTCCGCATTCCGAACGCCTAGCAGACCACCACCGCCGTCAAAGCAACGTTCAAGGCGGCGGGCTCATGGTCGCGCTACGCTGTGGCGATGACGCCTCCCGAAAGCGAAGCCGCACGACGTTGGACCCTGGTCGCCGCGGTCGTCGGCTCGGGAATGGCCTTCGTCGACGGCACGATCGTCAACGTCGCCCTGCCGGCCATTCAGCGGGCCATGAATGCGACGACGGCGGATGCCCAGTGGGTGATGGAAAGTTATGCGCTGCTGCTCTCGGCCCTGTTGCTGGTCGGAGGCGTGCTTGGAGACCACTACGGAAGGCGCCGGGTCTTCATCATCGGTGCGGTGGTTTTCACCCTCGCGTCGCTGGGCTGCGCCGCGTCCGAAAGCATGACGTGGTTAATCGGCATGCGCGCGCTGCAAGGCTTTGGCGCCGCCTTGCTCATTCCGGGCAGCCTCTCGCTGATCACCTCGGCCTTTCCGAAAGAGCGTCGCGGCGCCGCCATCGGCACATGGTCGGCATTCAGTGGCATCACGGCAGCGATCGGACCCGTGCTAGGCGGCTTCCTCGTCGAGCATGTGTCCTGGCATTGGGCCTTTCTGGTGAATCTGCCTTTGGGCATCGTGCTCATCGCGATCTGCTACTGGCGGGTACCGGAAAGCAAGGGGGTCGATGCCGGTCACATCGACATCGTGGGCGCCGTGCTCGCGACGATCGGGCTGGCCGGCGTCATCTACGCGCTCATCGAAGCGCCGCTGCACGGTTGGGTCTCGCCTGCCGTACTGACGTCCGCCGTCGTCGGCGTCGCGGGACTGGCGATCTTCGTCGTGGTGGAGATGCGCATCGCCGCGCCCATGCTGCCCCTGGGCCTCTTTCGTGATCGCGACTTCGCCGGCGCGAACGTGCTCACCCTGCTGCTCTATGCCTCGCTCGGCGGCAGCCTGTTCTTTGTTCCGCTCAACCTCATCCAGGTACAGGGCTACGGCGCGACCGGGGCGGGTGCCTCCCTGCTGCCCTTCATCGTGATCATGTTCGCGCTGTCGCGATGGACCGGTCGGCTGGTCGACGTGGTCGGTGCGCGCCTCCCATTGATCGTCGGGCCGACCCTTGCCGGCGCGGGCTTTGCGCTCTATGCGTTGCCCGGCGTAGGCGGTTCTTACTGGACCACCTTTTTTCCGGCCGCATGCGTGCTGGGTCTCGGCATGAGCATCACCATCGCGCCGCTGACGACCACGGTGATGAATGCTCTGAGTCCGGACCTTGCCGGCACGGCGTCGGGGGTGAATAACGCGGTGTCGCGCGTAGCTGGCCTGCTGGCCATCGCGGTGTTCGGCATCGTGCTGACGCAGGGCTTCGACGCGGCACTGCGGGAAGGCCTTGCTTCGGGCATACCCGCGGACGTGGTGCAGAGCGTGATGGCGCAAAAGGCGAAGCTGGCCGGCATCGAGGTGACGAACGAGGCAGCGCGGCACGCTATCGATGGGGCGTTCGTCGCGGGGTTCCGGCGCGTGATGTTGCTTTCGGCGGGGCTGGCGGTGCTATCGGCCATCGCGGCCGGGTTGATGATCCGACCCTCCCCAAAACCAAAATCCATGTAGGAGCCGATTCATCGGCGAATGGGTACTCGCGGCACCCTGGCCCGCTGCCGCGGGATCGCCGATGAATCGGCTCCCACGAAAGCGGGACGACGATCTCGATCAGAAGCCTTTCTGAATCTGCACCCAGGCGCGTGTGTCGTGAGTCTCGCCGGCCAGCGCTGGACGCACGCCGATCGGATGCGAAACATCGGCGCTCAACGACCACTGGTCGTCGCCCTGCCAACGCATGCCCAGGCCGACGTCCTGCATGTGGGCGCTGTTCGTACCCGGTGCGAAGCGATCCTTGTAGAGGTTCACGCGGCCGGCATCGGCGAAGGCCAGCGCCGTCCAGCTGCCGGGAAGACCCAAGTGCAGGCTGCGACGGAACTCGAGGTTGACCATCTGCCCCTGGGAGCCGGCCAGCACGCCGGTGTCGTAACCGCGGACGTTGTTGGCGCCGCCCAGATAGAACTGCTCGGCCGTGTCGAGATTCTTGTTCGCCCACTGGCCCTGGAAACCAAGGTAGATCGCATTGTTCTCCGACAGCTGCTGCAGGCGCGCCACCGAGACGGTGTACTTCAGGTAGTGGCCCCGGGTCTGCGCACTGATCGCATCGATGAACTGCGCGAAGGCGTCATCGAAACCGAGCAGGCCGTAGGTCGCGGCGACATTGAAGTTGGTCACGCCGTGTGCATCGCGCTGGTCGCCGGCCAGCGTCGCGGTCCAGCCGTAGGTGTGACGCAACGTGCGCACGCCAACGATGTCGATCGAATCGTTGAGATGGCGGCGGTCGTAACCGAGCTGGCCGTAGAGGTTGCCGTCGGTGGAGCGGATGATCGGCTGGCTGACGAACAGGCTGGCAACCTGTGCCGTGCCATGCGCGTCGAGCACGCGCAGGTCGCCCTTGAGCTTGTAGTCGAGCGAGGAGACGGAAGCGCCGACCACCGTACCTTCGCCGTTGAGGAGATAGCGATAGCCGAGGCGGCCGTAGTTCATGTTCGAGCCCGCCGAGAGCGCCGTCGCATCGAGCAGGTCGCCCTGGTGCAACAGGCCGTTGACGTTGAACGTGCCCGTCAGCCGCGCGCGGCCGGTGTACTGGTTGCCGTAGTCGTCGAGCGCGACCAAGCCCGTATAGCGCGGACGGTCGTCCGTGCGTACGGCAAGGTCCGAGGTACCCGGCTCATCGCCCGGGCGAAGCGCCGAGGTTTCCATCACGCCCGGAATATCACCCAGCAGGAGCAAGCTGCGATCGAAGCCGTGCGAGGTGATCGGCGCGCCGCTCGTGAGCGGATCCAGCGTCGCCTTCAGGGGGCCGTCGTGCGTGGCGCTGTGATTCTCGAGCACCACCTTGCCCAGGCGCGCTTCCTGCACGGCGATGCGTACCGTACCGCCGCTGAGCGTCTGCGCGGGCACGTAAGCCAGGGTCAGCGGGTAACCCTTGGCCCGGTACTCGGCGGTGATCCGGTCGGCGAGCGCATTGAGCTCGCGCAGCGTGATGTCCCTGCCCTCGCCGGACGCGACCAGTGCGTGCAGGGTCTCGACGGGAATCAGCGTCGCACCCGTGATCTGGATGGTCGTGACGTGAAATGGCGCGCTGTCGCCCTGGTCGGCCGCGGCCTGCGGTACGACCTTGAGCCCCGTGTCGTCAGCCTTCTTCGGCTGCGGCGCCACCGGCACCTGGCGAAGCAGGTCACCGCTCTGCGGCGGGCGCACCTGTGCCGTGGCCGTGGCGGTCAGTGCAAGGAGGATGCATGCGCCAAGAAGGTTTGCGGCGCGCTTGGGAAGATTTGCCATGGTCATCAGGAAGCCGATACGAAAGAGTGAATGAGGTCATGCGCGACGGTGCGATGCGTCACTGCATCGCGTCCGCCGGGAGCCGCACGCCGCCATCGACGACCTGCAAGGAGAGGCCGGGCACGAAGTCCGCGCGCTGGATGTTCTTCTCGATCGGCTGGCGGGTCTTCTTGTGGTTACCCGAGAACGGGCCGACGGTCACGTTCGAGGCGACACCGTAAGGCGTCGCGATGACGTCCGGGCCCAGCACCGCGTCGAGCTGCGTCAACGCGATGGCCGATGCACCCTGCGACGAGCTCTGGTTGATGTTGGCGGTGGTCTGCGCCGAGGTGTTGAACGCGTAGTTACCGGCATCGGCGCCCGTGGCATAGATGCCATCGACCGAGACGGCCTTGCCGCGGCCCACCGCCGGGTCGCCAAACAGCGCAGTCGCTGCGCCGAAGGCGATCACGTCGCCAGGAAGGATGCCGTTGCTCGACAGCGTGGCGCGATCCGTCGTGTTGCCGTCGAAGAACTTGTCCGTGCCCTGTGCGTCGACGATGACCGGGCGCTTGGTGATGCTGGCCGTGGTGGTGGGATTGACGACGAGGGTGTAGTTGCCCGCATCGCCACCGGCGATCGTGCCGTCGACGTTCACCGTCTTGCCATTGGCCGCATTCTTGTCGCTGAAGGTGCCATGGGTCGCGAGGCTCACCTGGTCCCCGCCGAGCACGCCGTTGAGCACACCGTGCGTCGCGGCGCCCGTATTGCCGTCGTAGACCTTGTCGTCCGCCGTGATGCCGGCGCTTATGCCCAACGGCGTCACCGTCGCGATATGGTTTCCGCCGACGAGGGTGTAGTTGGAAGCGAGACCCGCACCGTCGTCGTTCAGCGCCAGCGAGCCGAGACCCGCCAACGGACGATTCGTCGCCACGTTCTTGCTGGCCAGCACGCCCTGGCCGCTGAGAATCAGGCTCTCGCCGGCCACACCGGCGATCACGCCCGCGCTGCCGAACATGCCGGACGAGGCCACCGTACCGCCGTCGTAGACACGCGTGCCATCGAGGTTCAGCACGACCTTGTACACGTCGGCTGTCGTGGTGGCATTGGTGGTCAAAGTGTAGTTGCCCGCATCCGCGCCGGTGAGTACGCCAGCCACGTTCACCGTCTTTCCGTTACCGGCGTTCTTGTCCGCGAAGCTGCCACTGCTGCTCACGCCGAGCTGGTCACCGCCGATCACGCCGGCCAGCGTGCCGCTGGTCTGCGCACCGGTGTTTCCGTCGTAGGTCTTGCTACCCGCGACGATGCTGCCGACGATCGCCAGCGGCGTGATGTTGGCAGTGGTCTGCGCGACGTTGTTGAAGGTGTAGTTGCCGGCATCGGTGCCGCTGCCGACGATACCGCCGACCGTGACGGTCTTGCCGTTGGCGACGTTCTTGTCGCTGAAGGTCGCCGGATTGCCGGTGAAGTTCACCATATCGGTACCGAGGATGCCGGTACTACCGAGCGTTGCCACCGCCGAATTATTGCCGTCGTAAACCTTGTTGCTCGCGCTGGCACCGACCACGATGTTCAACGGGGTGATGTTCGCCGTCGTCTGCGCCGCGGTGTTGAACAGGTAGTTTCCTGCGTCGGCGCCCGAGGCGGTGATGCCGTTGACGTCGACCTGCTTGCCGTTCGCCACGTTCTTGTCGACGAAGTTGGCCGAACCCGCGGCGAAGTCCACCGTGTCTCCCGTCAGCACGCCGCTGCTGCCTACCTGGGCGTTGGCGGTCGTGTTGGCATCGTAGACCTTGTTGTCGGCGGTGGCGCCGACGACGATGGTCAGCGGCGTGATGTTGGCGGTGGTCGTCGCGGTGTTGACGAAGGTGTAGTTCCCCGCGTCGGCGCCGCTGGCCACGATATGGTTCTCGGTGACCGTCTTGCCATTGGCGACGTTCTTGTCGCTGAAGGTGGCCGGGTCACCGCTGAATACGACCGTATCGGTACCCAGGACGCCTGCGCTAACCAGGGTTGTGACGGCCGTCGTCGTGCCGTCGTAGATCTTGTCCTGCGCCGTGAGATCGAGCGTGATCGCCAGCGGTGTGATGTTGGCCAGGGCCTGCGCAACGGTGTTGAACACGTAGTTGCCGGCGTCCGTGCCGGTCGCCGTGATGCCGTTGACGGTGACGGTCTTGCCGTTGGCGACGTTCTTGTCGCTGAAGGTGGCCGGATTGCCGGTGAAGTTCACCGTATCGGTGCCAAGAATGCCGCTGCTGGCCAGGGTGGCCACGGCGGCGTCGTTCCCGTTGTAGACCTTATTGTCGGCGGTGGCACCCACGACGATCGTCCGTGGGGTGACATCGGCCGTCGTCGTGGCATTGGCCGTGAAGGTGTAGTTACCGGCATCGCCGCCGGAAAGCGCACCGTTTACGGTAACGGTCTTGCCGGTACCGACATTCTTGGTATCGAACAGGCCGGATGTATTGAAGGCGACGACATCGCTGCCAATGACGCCGGTGAGCACGCCATGAGTGGTCGCTGCGGTGGTGGCGTCGTAGATCTTGCCATCGGCCGTGATCGCGCCGGTGATCGCCAGCGGCGTGATGTCCAGCGTGGACGTGCCGATCACGTAGTTGCTGGCCAGGGAGCCGGCGAGGTCGCCCAGGGCCATGTCGCCTACCCCGTTGAAGGCTTTGTTCACCCCGACATTCTTGTTGGCAACGTTGGAGTTGCCGCTGAGCGTGAGCGTCTCACCGTTCGTGCCGTTGACCACGCCACTGCCGAACAGTAGCGAGCTGACATCGGTCTGGCCGTTGTACACGCGGCTGCTGTGCAGGTTGATCACGAAGGGCGTGATGTTCGCCGTGGCGGTGGTCGTGGTGTTCTGCAGATCGTAGTTACCCGCGTCACCGCCGCTTACGGAGATACCACCGACGTTGATCGTCTTGCCGTTACCCACGTTCTTGTCGGTGAACGCGACGGACGTGTCGCCAAGGGTGATGTTGTCACCGGCGATCGCATTGCTGGTCAGCTTGAGGCCAGGGTCGCTGGTCGTACCGTCGTACACCTTGTCCTTACCCTGCGCGCCCACCGTCAGGGCGAACTTGGCGATATCGGCCAACGCGGTCCCGTTGGTGAAGGTGTAGTTGCCGGCGTCGCTCCCGGCGATATTCATGTTGCCGGTGACGGTCTTGCCGATGCCGACGTTCTTGTTGTCGAACGTACCGACGGTCGGATTCGTCAGCGAGACATGGTCGCCCGCGATCAGGCCACTCGTCAGCGAGCCGTTGGCCAGGACGAGTGCCGCGTTGGCCAGCGTGGCGGCTCTTGTGCCGTCATAGGTCTTGTCGTTGGCGTCAAACGTGGAGGTCAGCGCGCGAGGCGTGATGGTGATCTTGTCCGTACCGCCTGCCAGCGTGTAGTTGCTGGAAAGGCCCCCGTTTCCGCCGTCGGCAATATTGAGCGTGCCGAGGGTGAAGATCTTGTTGTTCCCAACGTTCTTGTCGGTCACGCCGATTCCCGTGAGGGTCAGCGTCTCGCCCGCGAAACCCGTCGACAGCACGCCGCCGGAGGAAAACAGGCTGGCATCGGCGTCGGTCGCGCCGTCGTAGATGCGCGTCCCGCTCAGGTTGATGACGAACGGCGTGATGTTCGCCGTGGTCGTCACCGTGGTGTTGTCCACCACGTAGTTGCCGCCATCGGTGCCGCCGCTGGTGACACCGGTTACCGTCACGGTCTTGTTGTTGCCGACGTTCTTGTCGCCGAACGTGGCCGGGTTGAAGCCGAACGCGACGGTGTCGCCGGCAATCACGCCGCCGCTGTGTACCGTGGCACCCGGATCGGCCGTGGTCGCGTCGTACTGCTTGTCCTTGCCCGTCGCCGTGACCGTGATGTGCAGCGGGTCGATCGACGCCGTCGTCGTGCCCTGGGTGAAGGTGTAGTTACCGGCGTCATCGCCGGTGATCGACATGTCACCCGTCACCGTCTTGCCCGTACCGGCGTTCTTGTCCGAGAAATGCGCGGCGGTCGGATTGTTCAGCGTGACGAGATCGCCACCGACCAGGCCATCGAGCGTGGCCGGACCGTTCAGTGTCGCGGCATTGTTGGCGTCATAGGTCTTGTCATGGGCGAGGAAGTCGGCGGTCAGTGCCCTCGGGGTGATCGTCACCCAGTCGATACCGCCGACCAGTGTGTAGTTGCTGGCCAGGCCGCCGTTACTCCCATTGGCGAGTGCGAGGCTGCCCATGGCGAAGAACGACTTCTCGTCACCCACGTTCTTGTCGACCAGCGTACCGCTCCCCGTGACGCCGAGGGTCTCGCCGTTCACACCTTGCAGGACGCCGAACAGCGAGCTGTTAGCCGTCGCGGTGCCGTCGTACACGCGCGTGCCGGTAAGGTCGATGACCTTCGACTGGATCACGCCATTGTTGCCCGCGCCCGTGGTCGGCAGGATGTAGTTGGAAAGATCGGTCCCCGCGTTGGCGACGAAGTCGGAGGTCACCAGGGTGGATGCGACGCCCAGGCCGGTGCCGACATTCTTCGTGACGTAGTTGGCGGTAGCCGATTGCGGGATGGAAGCGCCCTGCGTGCCCACGAAGCCCTGCAGGTCGTAATCGGTCGCAATCAGCGTGGCCGAATCGGTGCCGTCGTAGACCTTGGTCGGGCTGCCGGTGATGACCGCGGTCAGCTGCTTGGGGTTGATCGTCGCGGTCAGGCCGGTCGGCTGCTGCAAGTGATAGTTGCCGGCGCTGCCGCCGTTCAGGGTAAACCCGCCGACCGTGACGCCCAGGTTGTTACCGGCGTTGGACGTGCCGAACTGGCCCGATGCGCTGCCTCCGTCGAAGCCCACGGTGTCACCGGCAAAAATGCCGTCCAGCGCCGCGTTGCCCGCGATCGTAAGCGTCGCACTGGCATTGCCGTCGTACGTCTTGTCGTTTGCCGTCACACCGCCGAGCGTGAGCGTGGCGCGGGTGATGTTGGCGATCAGGCCGGCGACCGGCTGCAGGATATAGTTCGCCGCCTCGCTGCCGGTGATACCGAAGCCGGCCGCGGTGACCGTCAGGCCATTGCCCACATTGCTCTGGCTGAAGCTGCCGGTCACACCGGACAGGTTCAGCGCGACCCTGGAGGCGTTACCGGCGTCGGTATCTACCAGACCGGCGAGGCCCGCCCTTGTCAGGTTGAGCGTGTCGGCCGCGGTCGTGTCGTAGGTCTTGTTCGTCGCGAACACGCCGGTGACGAAAAGCGGCGCGCGGTTGATCGTGCCCGTGCCGGTGGCGACCAGATCGACGTTGTAGTTGGAAAGCAGCGTGCCGTTGCCGAGGACATAATTACCCGGCGTCAGCGTTGCGCTGATGGTACGGCCGTTGAGCGCGCTCGCATTGGCGCTGTCGTAGCTGGCGGTCGCGCTGGGATTGATCGTGCCGCTCTCGCCCGAGACCCAGCCACCGACACTGAAGTTGCCCGAGGCCAGGGCGGCATCGATGCTTCCGTTATAGGTCTTGGTCGGATTGCCGACGATCGATACCGTCAACTGTGCCGGCGTGATGTTGCCGATGCCCAGGACCGGTGTGTTGATGGCGTAGTTCGAGAGGTTGGTGCTGCCACCGGGCGTCAGATCGGCCGTGGAGAGCTCGGCCGATAGCGGAAGGTCCGTGCCCACGTTCTTCTGGCCGAAGGTGCCATTGATCGTGTGCGATACCACGCCACTGTCGCTACCGACCCACCCGCTCAGAGTGAAGTTGGCCGGCAGCAAGCCGATGTTGAAGTTGCCGTCGTAGACCTTGCTCGCGTTGACAATGCCGACATTGAGCACGGTGAAGGCACCGGTCAGCGGCGCCGGCGTGATCGAACCCGAGCCCAGGTAACTGGTCGGCAGGATGTAGTTGCCCAGCAGCGTGCCGCTACCGGCCGTAAAGTCTGCGCCGGGAAGTACTCCCGCGGTGGCACCGCGCGCGCCTGCGTTCGGATTGTCGTACTGGCCCGGCACCGTGCCGCTGAAGCTGGCAGTGATGCTCTGGCCCGACAGCAGGCCAAGCACCTGCAGGTTCGACGCCGTCAGGGCGGCGTTGGTGTTGCCGTCATACACCTTGGTCGGGTTACCGACGATCTGGCCGGTCAACTGCAGCGGATTGATCACGCCCAGGCCGAGGCCGGTCACGGTCCGCGCAAACGTGTAGTTGGACATCGAGGTGCCACCGACCGGCACGAAGTCCGACGGCTGCAGGGTGGCGGTGACATCGATGCCATTGCCGGCATTGGCGGTGGCATAGGTGGCCGAACTCTGGCCCACCGTGCCGCCCTGCCCGGAGACAAACCCGCTGATGGAGAAGTTGCCGCCACCCAGCGTGACGGCATTCGTGCCGTCGTAGGTCTTGGTCGGATTGCCGGTCATGACGATGGTCAGCAGCTGCGGCGTGATGCTGGCCGTCAGCACGGGCGCGGCCAGCATGTAGTTGCCAGCGGCCGTTCCCGCTAGCGAGAAACCGCTGGCAGTCACGGCAAGGCCGCTGCCGACGTCGGTCTGGCCGAACGTGGCGGTGGCGCCGGCCGTGTTGAGCGTCACATTGTCGCTGCCCACCGTGCCATCCAGCGTGGCGGCACCCGTGTTCAGCGTGGCGGCTTTGGTGTTGTCGTAGATCTTGTCGTAGGCGGTGACCTGGTCGATGGTCAGCGTCTTGGGTGTGATATTCGCGCTCAGCCCGGTCGGCGCCTGCAGCACGTAGTTGCTCGCTTTGTCACCGGTCAACGCATAACCGCCGACTGTCACGCCGATACCATTGGCGACGTTGGGTCCGGCGAAGTTGCCGAAGATGCCGGTGGTGTCGAGCTCCACATGGCCACTGTCCGGCTGGATCACACCGAACAGCTTGGCGCCGCCGAGAAGGATCATGTCGCTCGTCGTGCCGTCGTAGATCTTGTTACTGGCCAGCAAACCGCTGATCAACAGCGGCGCCCGGTTGATCGTGCCCATGCCGGTGGCGACGGTCGGCAGGATGTAGTTCGCCAGATTGGTGCCCCCGTTGGCGGTGAAGTTGGTCACCGAGAACGTCGCGTTGAGCGCCACGCTGCCCGCGTCGGAGCCGGCATAGGCGATCGAGCTGGGCTGCTTCACGGTGACGCCTTGCCCACCGACGAAGCCGTCGACCTGGTAGTTGCCTGAGCCGAGCGTGGCCGTGGTGGTGCCGTCGTAGGTCTTGGTCGGATTGCCGATGATCTGCGCGGTCAGCGGCGCAGGCGTGATACGGCCGACCTTCGCGCTGACGACCGAACCGCCCAGGGCGTAGCCGTACACGGCGATTGCGCCCGTGCTGTCGGTGATGCTGAAGTTGCCGATCGCGCCCGGCGAGGTCACCGAGATGTTCGATGCCGCGTTGACCGTCGCGTACGTGCCGCCGGTGGCCTTGGTGATCTTGTTGCCGTCGACCAGGCCGGTGCTGGTGAAGTTCGCACCCGAGAAGCTGGCGGCGTTCGTGTTGTCGTAGACCTTGGTCACCGTGCCGGTCAGGCCCGTGATGGTGAGCGACGGCGCCAGCTTGTAGAGGAAGCCGTTACCGTTGCCCAGCGGGGAGGCGCCCGCATTGGCCGCGTACTGGATGAATTGTGGGGCGAGTCCGCCGCGCGTATCCAGCGACGGGTCCGAGGAGTAGACGAGCCACTTGCCCGAGGTCGAACTCAGCGCCGCGGCGCCGGCGTTGTTGATGAAGTTGTTCGCCGCGGTCAGCGTCACGCCGGTGCCTCCGGCGATCGTGCCGCCGCCGGCAAGCGTGATGTTACCGCCGGTACCGCCCGTGCCGTTGGCCTTCAGTACGACGCCACCCGCACCGGAAATCGCCGCGTTGACGTTAATGCCACGGTACGCGTCGAGCGTGAGCGTCGTGGCCGCGTTGTTCCATGAGATGGCCGAGTTGACGTTGATGTCGCCGACCCCGGAAGCGTTCTGGATGCCGTCGCCGCCGGCACTGTTGGCCGATGTCGTCTCGGTGACGTTGGAACCCCCGTTGAGCGCCGCCGAGATGGTCGCCGCCGCCGTCGCGTCGATGGTCAGGTCATACGGGTCGACAAGCCATGTGCCGGCCTTGCCTTGGGGTGCGCTGGCATTGATCGATGCCACACCGATATGCGCGAAGGCCGCCGAGGTTTCGATGCTGCCGCCGTTGCCGCCGTTCGGTGCGCTCGCATCGAGCGTCCCTTCGACATTCACGTGACCGGCCTGCATGCCACCGAGCAGCACGATCTGGCCGTTGTGGTTTTCCACCGTCTGCGCACGGACGACGCCGGTGTTGTTGACCGTGCTGGCCAGCAAGGAATCCGCCGCGCCCGCCGTCATGAACACACGGCCGCCATCGGCCTGCACCAGCTGGCGGTTCTCGACGAGGTTATCCAGCGTGCTGCGGTCCACCTGCAGGTGAAGCAGCTGGCTGCCGTCGAACGTCAGCGTGACCGCACTGCCGCCGCCCATGGCGACCGTGCCGAGTTGCGCACTGATCGTGCCCTGGTTGGATACCGTGTTGCCGAGCAACGCGACATAGCCGCCGTTGGCCGCGCGGATCGAACCCTTGTTGACGATGCTGCCTTTGCCGTTACCGCTGAAGCTGCGTGAGTTCGACGAAAGCGAGTCGTCGGAGGTGTCGAGTGTGGATGCCACCAGGCCACCCACGTTCACCTGCGAGCCCTGGCCGAACAGCACGCCGTTCGGATTGATCAGCCACACCTGGCCGTTGGCGTTGAGATGACCGTAGATCTCCGACGCGCTGTTGCCGAGGATCCGGTTGACCGCGATCGCATCCCTGCCCGGCTGCACGAAGTTCACGGTCTCGTTGGGCGCGATGTCGAAGGTCTGCCAGTTCAGCGAGAGGTGCTGGCTGTTCTGGTTGATCGTGGTGATCGCACCGTTCTGGTTGATCGCACCGCTGCCGGAAACGACCTGCCCGCCGGTCTGGCCGGCATGGACGGTGCCAGCGGCGCCGAGCGCCATTGCGATGCTGGCGGCGATCGAGGCGGCGCGAAGGCCCTTCGACGCCGAAGCGGACCGCGCCGCGGGACGGCTGTTGCGAGCAAGTTCGCTGGCAGCGACCCACTGCGAAGTGGCGGCGTTCCAGCACAGACGGTAGATACGATTCATTCGAGCAACCTTCGGTCGTGAGCGCGTGCGATAAGCAGAGGCGTACCCAGCGTCAGCCGAGTCGAGATGGTTGCTATAGGGCCCCCCTGCGGGCCGCGCCGTGCCGTTTCGACACATGCGCGTTTGCGGCATGCTAGCCGATAAGTGTGATGTGCATCACATTTAAGTTGTGAAGATGGTCGCGTTCTTCATGTATTTACCCGGGTGTAATGGGTGGCCAGTGACCGATCTGGCTCAGTGCGGGGACGCGAGCTCGACGCAGAAGTCGACGAAGGCCCGCACCTTGGGCGGCGAGTTTTTCCGCGAGGGGTAGAAGGCGTACAAGGGAAAACGCTCCTCTGCCCAGTCCGGAAAGAGCTCCACCAGACGACCATCGGCCAGGGCGTCCTGCACGCTCACCGCGAGCACCTGCGCGATACCCGCGCCGGCAATGCACACGGCGAACATGATTCCCGAGTCGGTGACCAGCAGGGGGCCGGTCGTTTCGACGGGCACGACCTTGCCCTTCCGGTGGAACTCCCATTCAAACGGACGCCGCGTGACCGGGTCGCGGAACTGGATGCAGCGGTGGTTCACGAGATCCTTCGGTGCCGCCGGCCGGCCATGCACGGCCAGGTAGGCCGGCGCCGCGACCGTGAGCACCCGGGTTTCGAGCAGCTTGCGGCCGATCAGCGACGACGAGGGCGGGACGCCAAAACGGACGGCCACATCGATACCCTCGGCGACGAGGTCGCCAAGCTCGTCGCGAGTGACGATCTCCAGCTCCAGGGCCGGATGGCGGGCCAGGAAGGCGGCGAGCTGCGGCGCGATGACCTGGCGAGCGAACATCGCGTCCAGGCTGACCCGGAGCCGGCCACGCACCGCTTGCGAGTCGCCGGCGGCGGCGAGGGCCGCGTCCTCGATGCCCGACAGCAACGGTCCCACCTGCGCATACAGACGCTCGCCTTCATCGGTCAGGGTCACCGAACGGGTGGTCCGGTGAAGCACGCGCACGCCCAGCCGCTCTTCCAGCCGACTGATCGCGCGACTCACCCCCGAGGGGGAAAGCCCGAGGGCGTCGGCCGCACGCGCAAAGTTGCCCGTCTCGACGACGGAGACGAGAACGCTGAGGTTGCCGAGCAGGCGGCCATCGGAGGACATAAGGGGACGACTCGTGATCGTGAGTCACGAAAGATCTGCCTCGGCGCATATTCCGTCAATAGATCGCGGCGTCTAAGCTGTCCATCATCCCTTCCCCGGAGTCTCCCCCATGAACGCCTCACACGCACGTATCGCTCTTATCCTCGGCGCGAGCCGCGGCCTGGGGCTCGCCCTGGTCGAGGAATACCTGCGCCGGGACTGGCATGTCGTCGCGACCGTTCGTGGCGACACCCCGGCCGCGCTAGCCGACCTCGTTACCGCGTCGGATGGCCGCCTTCGCGTCGAGCACGCCGATATTGCGCGTGGCAGCGACATCGATGCGCTGCGCCGCACGCTGGACGGGACGGCCTTCGACCTGGTTTTCGTCAATGCCGGCGTGATGACCCAGGCGCGCGACGCGAACGGCGCCAACATTTCCGACGAGGAGTTCGCCCATGTGATGGCGACGAACGTGCTCGGTCCAATGCGCGTGCTCGAGGCGTTCGAATCCCTGGTGCCTCGTTCGGGCACGCTGGGCGTGATGTCGTCCGGGCTGGGCAGCATCGAGAACAACGTGGACGGCGCCTGGACGGTGTATCGCGCCAGCAAGTCGGCCCTGAACCAGATGCTGCGCAGCTTCGCCAATGCCCGCAAGGGCGACCCGCGGGCGGTGCTTGCCATCGCGCCCGGTTGGGTGCGTACGGACATGGGCGGCGCCGATGCGGCGTTGTCGATCGAGGAAAGCATTCCGCGCGTGGTCGACGTGATCGAGGCACACCGCGGCAAGGCCGGCGCGCATTACGTCAACTACCAGGGCCAGACCCTGCCCTGGTAAGGGCTCAGAGCCAGATACGGATGCCTGCCACCCAGCGACGGTCGGTGATACGACGACCGTCGTTGCGCGCCAGGTCGGCGGTGCCGCTGGTGAGATGTTCCCAGGACACGCCAACGTAAGGCGCGATAGTGCGGCGGATTTCGTAGCGCAGGCGTAAACCGCCTTCAACGCTCGACACGCCCGAGCGAAGCTGCCGCTGCTCATCGTCCTTGCCGTACGCGTTCACTTCAATCTCGGGCTGGAGAATCAGGCGCTGGGTAAACAGCAGCTCGTATTCCGCGCGCACGCGTGCGGCGGTACGACCGCCCTCCCCCGCATACGCTGTCGCTTCCAACTCGAACCAGTACGGTGCGAGACCCTGTACGCCGAACGCGGCCCAGTTTCGTTTCGGACCTTCGCCGACATCGCGCCGCACGCCCAACTGGGTGTCCCAGAACGTCGCCACCGCGTGGCTCCAGAACAACTCGGCATCGCCGTCGCGCAAGCGGCGCCCTTCGCGATCACCCTCGCTACGAAACCAGAGCTTGTCACTGTCGTTGCCGTACCAGCCCTCGGCTTCCCAGGACTGGCCGTGACCTCCCTGCCCCGCGAATGACTCCAGGCGATCGAGCAACAGCATGCCAACGGGGGCGGTGTCGTCCATGTCGTCCATGTCGTTCATGGCCATGCCGTGCATGCTGCTGGACGGCACACCGTCGGACCAGTCGGGGCTGCGCGCGTCGGCGGGCGCCTTGCCACCCTGCATCGGTCCCATCGTCATGCCGGACATGGGTGCCATGTCGTGCATGCCTTGCGCATCCTGCGCCATCACCGATGCCATCGCACCCATCGTTGACAGGGCAAAGACGAAGCGCTTCACGACACCACCACTTCGCGGAACATGCCCGCTTCCATGTGATACAGCATGTGGCAATGGAAGGCCCACCGCCCCGGATTGTCGGCGTTCACCGCATAAGTCACCTGCTGGGCGGGCTGCACGTTGACCGTGTGCTTGCGCACCTGGAAATCGCCATCGGGCGATTCGACCTCGCTCCACATGCCGTGCAGGTGGATCGGATGGTTCATCATGGTGTCGTTGACCAGACGCACGCGCAGGCGCTCGCCGCGACGAAAATGCACGGGCGTCGCCGCGGAATACTTCACCCCGTCGAACGACCACGCGAAGCGCTCCATGTTGCCGGTGAGGTGAAGCTCGATCGTTCGTCCGGGCTCGCGCGTGTCGAGCGCACCGCCGACGGTGTGAAGGTCGGCATAGGTGAGTACGCGGTGGCTGCGCTCGCGAAGCCCCACACCCGGATCGTCGAGGTTGGTTCGCGGCATGTCGACGTGCATGTCCGTGCCCGGACCGTATTCGGTGCTTGCGTGATTGGCCATCACCATCGTGCCGCCGGCATCGCTGTCCTCACCCATCGAGCCCATCATGTCGCGCATGGCCAGACGCGGCCGTGGATCGAGTGCCGGCACATCGGCCCGCATGCCTTCGCGCGGCGCAAGCGTGGCGAGCGCGAAACCGGAGCGGTCGATCGACTGGGCGAAAATCGTGTACGCCTTGTCTTCGCGCGGCTCGACGATGACATCGTAGGTTTCCGCCGCCGCCAGACGCAGCTCGTCCACCCCTACCGGCTCCACGTCCTGGCCATCGGCGGCCACGACGCTCAGGCGCAGTCCGGGGATGCGCAGGTCGAAGATCGAATTGGACGAGCCGTTGATCAAGCGCAGGCGCACCCGTTCGCCGGGCTTGAACAGGCCGGTCCAGTTGCCCGCCGGCGCGGTGCCATTGACCAGATAGGTGTACGTCGCGCCCGAGACGTCAGCGAGGTCGCTGGGATTCATCCGCATACGATTCCACATGCGACGCATCGCGATAGCGTCGCCGAAGCCCTTCGCACGCGCGTCGCGCAGGAAATCGGCAACGGTGGGCTGACCATAGTTGTAGAAGTCGCTTCGCGAGCGAAGCCGGGCGTAGACGCGCTCGGGGTCTTCGTCGGTCCAGTCGCTGATGAGGATGACGTGCTCACGATCCGCAGCCTGTCGCTCACCGTCCTTCGGCGCGATGACGATCGCGCCATAAAGACCACTCTGCTCCTGGAAACGACTATGCGCGTGATACCAGTACGTGCCTGATTGCCTGACCGGAAACCGATAGGTGAATTCGGTCCGCGCCGGTATGCCGTCGAAGCTCAGGCCCGGCACGCCGTCCTGGTCGAACGGAACCACCAGACCGTGCCAGTGAATCGACGAGACGGTGTCGAGCTGGTTGCGCACGCGCAAGGTGATGGACTGGCCCTCTCGCCAGCGCAGGGTCGGACCAGGCACGCCACCGTTCACCGTGACGGCGGTGCGGGCGCGACCGGTAAAGTCGACGGCGGCCTGACGAATGTCGAGCGTCATGTCGGGGCCGGCCAGCTCGCCCGCATGCCGCATCGGCTCTGTCGCGGACGCCGGACGCACGACGCCGAATCCGAGCCCGACACCGGCAACCGCCAGCCCCTGAACGAAACGGCGGCGCGGTAGATGGATCGTCGGTTCGCCGTGGTCGCGCATATCGTTTTCCGGGCCCGCAACGCTGAGAAGAAGCCGAGCGTAGCGACCATCGTCGGTGGGCGACAACTCTGGAGGAGGCTCCGTGCGGCCTATCGGTAGCTCACGTTGACCACGATGGAGGCATTGGCCTCGCCGGGCGCCACCGTCTGACCGACGCGGCGATAGCGGGCGCGAAAGCCGTAGCTGCGTCCTTCGCGCACCGCTGGCAGGACAAGCGGTGACGGGCTATTGGGTATGACCTGTGCGTCGGGTTCGTCGCTACGCAACTCCACCGCGACACCCGTGGCGGGATGGACACCTGTGACCTTGAAGAGCGAGCTGTCCTGGTCGTCCGCAAGAGCGCTGAAGCTCATGAGTATCTGGGTGGCGTTCCTGCAACCTGTCGAGACCAGCGCCTGCGTTACCCAGGGGCTACTACCCGCCACGAGCAGATCGCGACCGTCGACCTTGTTCAGGGCGAAGGTCAGTCGGGGTGTGACGAAGGCACACGTGGGCCGCTCGGGTTCGATCTGCGTGTTGGCGAGGTCCACCCAGACCTGGGCGTGATCGTCATAGCCGCCGCGCGCCAGCGTTCCCGGGGTCAGCAGGCCGCCGACATCGACCGCGTCCGTCTTGATGAGCTGCACGCGGTAGTGCGTGTTGGCGAGGGTCGCGTCGAAGATGAAAGGGATGGACGCACGCTCCGGGACGAGCCGTTCACCGTGGTTACCGTTGTCGAAATAGGTGCGGATGCCGATGCCGGGCAGGTTGGTCTGGTAAATACCGTCGCCGCGCGCGCTGGGCGTAGTGAAGAGGCCGAGACTCGAGGTGCGCGTCGGGTAGAGGCATTTGAATTTGGACGAGGTCCATGCCGGCGTGAGCTTTTCCGCAAGCACCGTCCCCACGGGCGCGTCGACAGGCACACGAACCGTGCCGAAGGAGAGCATCTGTGCGGCACCCTGGGAAGGATAGCCAAGACACCCTGCATGGGCCGGCGCGGCAAACGACAGGATAAGCAGGCAGGCAAGGCGGACGACGTAGCGGCTGGGCATGACGGTGGCTTCGAGGGGGGGGCTGCGTCGAGTCTGCTGGCGGCGCCACACGGTGCCCATCGGAGGATTCTGAAAAGGCGCCGTCAGCGCACCACCAGAGATGCACGGCTTATTCACCGTATCCCGCCAATGATCGCGCCATGAGCCTGCAGGAATATCGCCGCAAGCGGAACTTCGCCAAAACACGCGAGCCCTCGCCCGAGGGCTCCTCGCGCGGAAAAGGGCGGGCGATCTTCGTTGTCCAGCTTCACCATGCGTCACGTCGGCATTTCGACTTCCGGCTGCAGGTTGGCGATGTCTTGCGAAGCTGGGCCGTGCCCAAGGGACCGAGCTTCGACCCGAAGGTAAAAAGGCTCGCGGTGGAAGTCGAAGACCATCCCGTGTCCTACGCCGATTTCGAGGGCGATATCGACGAGGGCTACGGCAAGGGCCATGTCGACACGTTCGACCGCGGCGTGTGGTCCACCAGCGGCGACGCCGAGGCGCAGCTGCGTAAAGGTCATCTCACCTTCGAACTGTTCGGCGAACGGCTGAAAGGGAGCTGGCACCTGGTGCGCAGCGGAAAGAAGGAGCGCCAGCCCTCATGGTTCCTGATCAAGGCGAACGACGCTTACGTGAGCGATGTCGAAGCCGATGATCTGCTCGACGCGACGATGCGCGAGAGCACTCATCGTGCGACGAAGAAGGCCCCGGCCAAGGTCGTTGCGAAGAAGGCCCCGAAGAGCCGTCGTGTACCGACGGCCACCCTGACCCGGGCCGCAGGCGCGCTCGACGGCGCGCGCAAGGCGAAAGCGACGACCGCGTTCTTCGCACCCCAGCTCGCGCGTCTGCGCGAGGCACCTCCGCAAGGCGACGCATGGCTTCACGAGGTGAAATGGGACGGCTATCGCATCCTCGCCGGCGTAGCCGGAGGCAAGGTGGCGCTGTGGTCACGCAACGCCCTGTCCTGGAACGATCGGCTGCCGGAAATCGTTGCCGCCATCGAAGGACTCGGGCTGGAGAGCGCGCGCCTCGACGGCGAACTCATCGCGCTCGATGCGCAAGGCCGCAGCGATTTCAACGCACTGCAACGCACACTGTCCGGCGAAATGCAGGCGCCGCTGGCATATATGCTTTTCGATATGCCATACCTGCAGGGCTACGATCTCAGCAAGGTCGTGCTCACCGAACGCAAGGCCTTGCTCGAAAGGTTGCTTTCGCATGCACCCCATCTGCTGTCCTACAGCGCACACAACCTCGGCGACGGCGACCGGGCGTTCGCCATGGCGATGGAGCAGAAGCTCGAAGGGATCATCTCCAAGCGCGCCGATGGTGGCTATCGCAGCGGACGCAACGACGACTGGCTGAAGATCAAACGGTTGGAAAGTGACGAGTTCGCCGTCGTCGGCTACACGCCGGCAAAGGGTTCGCGGCTGACCTTCGGCTCGCTGCTCCTGGCCCGGCCCGACGCCGACGGGGGCTGGACGTATGTCGGACGCGTCGGTACGGGCTTTACCGATGAGATGTTGCGCGAGCTTGGCAAGACGCTCGCCAAGGGTGGATCGACAAAGCCCACCGTGCGTATCGACGCCATCGACCCGACGCTGCGTGGCGCGCTCTGGGTACCGCCGACGGCGGTCGCGGAGGTCTATTACCGCGGCATCGGCAACAAATCCCTGCTACGCCAGCCCAGCCTCAAGGCACTGCGCGTGGACAAGGCGCCCGCCGACCTGCGCGATTCCGACCGCAGGCCGACGACGAAACGAGTGGCAAAACGTCCCGCCGTCGACAGCGCCGTCTCGATGGTCATTACGCATCCCGATCGCGTCGTGTTCCCCGACGACGGCATCACCAAACAGCAGGTCGTCGATTACTACCGTGCCGTGATGCCATGGCTCCTGCCGGCGATCGCCGACCGGCCCACCTCGACGATTCGCTGTCCCGGAGGCATCGGCTCGCCGTGTTTCTTTCAGAAGCACGTGATGGCCGGCCTCGAACACGTCGGCACGGCGAAGCTGAAGGAGGAGACCGGCGCCCAGGCGGTGTACCTGTATCCCAAGGACGAGGCCGGGGTGATCGAACTGGTCCAGTTCGGCGCGGTGGAGTTCCATCCCTGGGGCTCGCACATCGGATCGCCGGACATCGCCGACCGCGTCGTCTTCGACCTCGACCCGGGCGAGGATGTCGAGTGGCGTCGCGTCATCGCAGCGGCGCGCATGGTCCGTGGTTTTCTCGAGGAACTCGGACTGGTCTCGTTCGTGCGGACCACCGGCGGCAAGGGACTGCATGTGGTCGTGCCACTGAATCCGGGGGCGGATTGGGCAACGGTGAAGGGCTTCGCCCGCGGCTTTGCCGAAGCGCTGGCTCAGCTGCATCCGCTGGAGTTCGTCGCCACGGCGAGCAAGCGCTTCCGGCGCGGCCGGATCTACCTGGACTACCTGCGTAACGGCCGGGGCGCGACGGCGGTGGCGTCCTATTCGCTACGGTCGCGGCCAGGTGCCCCGGTGGCCGTGCCGCTGCGCTGGGACGAACTGGGAAGACTCAAATCCGGCAGTGCCTTCGACCTGGCGACGGTGCCGAAGCGGCTCGCGCGCCTGAAAAAGGATCCCTGGGAGGGCATCGACGAGATCACGCAGGACCTGGCAGCGGTCGACGAGGTGCTCGCGGCACGCTGAAGGGACGATCCAAGTAAACTGCCGGTTCATTCTTCCGTGACGACCCTATGTTCGTTTCGCTCCCCCGATTCCTGCGCATCCCCCTCGCCTGCGTGCTGCTGTTCGTCAGCACCGTGCTGCATGTCGGGCCGCTCCTGCTGCTGACGGCGGTCCGTCTGGTCATCCCGCTGCGCTCGATGCGCGATGCCTTTGCCCCCGTCCTGGTGCATATCGCCGAGAGCTGGCTGAGCGTCAATGCCTGGCTGTTCGGCGCCTTCACGCGCACACAGTGGCAGGTGGAGGGCCTGGAGGGGTTGAGCACACGTGAGAATTATCTTGTGGTGTGCAACCACCAGAGTTGGGTGGATATCCCCGCGCTGCAAAAAATCTTCAACCGGCGCATTCCCTTCATGCGCTTCTTCCTGAAGAGTCAGCTGATCTGGGTGCCGCTGCTGGGCCCAGCCTGGTGGGCGCTGGACTTCCCCTTCATGAAGCGTCATTCGAAGCAGGAACTGGACGCCAGGCCGGAGCTGCGCGGCAAGGACCGCGAGGCAACGCGCCGCGCCTGCGAGAAGTTCAGCCATGTGCCGGTCTCGGTCATGAACTTCACCGAGGGCACCCGCTTCACCAAGGCCAAGCACGATGCGCAGCAGTCGCCCTATACGCACCTGCTGCGACCCAAGGCCGGCGGCGTCGCCTTCGTGGTCGACGCCATGGGTGACGCGATCCGCCAGATGCTCGATGTCACCATTGTCTACCCGGCGGGGCCGGGCACGATGATGGATCTGATCGCCGGCCGCATCCGCGACATTCGCATCCACGTGCGACGCCTGTCCATCGATCCGTCGATGCGCGGCGACTACGAGAACGACGCGGTGTACCGCGAACGCTTCCAGAACTGGGTGAACCAGCTCTGGGCGGAGAAGGATGCGCGAATCACGGCGATGCTCAGCCGCTAGTTCGGGCCCGCTGCCGTGGGATCGCCATTGAATCGGCTCCTACGGGGTTGAGGTTTCCTTGGTGAGGACGTCGTCGAGTCGTTTACGGCCGGCATCCGCGTAGGTCTTGCAGGTTTCGCCTTCGCCCTGTTCGGGGTGTGGCGTGATCAGTACATCGCAGGGCAGCGCGGCGACGCGATCGAACGTCTTGCGGTAGTCGGCGACATACACCGGGTGGTCGCTGAAGCGATAGCCATGTGCCGAGAAGGCATACAGGCTGTCGGCGAACGCGATGTTCTTGCACGACGTGCCTTCGCATGACTGCCACGTCCATGCCGTGCCGCCAGGGGTATGGCCCGGGGTGATGTGCGCCGTAAGGGTCAGCTGTCCCACGTGCACCACCGTACCGTCGACGATGTCGCCGATCGCATCGACTTTCGGATACGCCTTGTCGCTCGGGTTGTACTGCGGGTCCTCCGGATAGCGGCCACCCAGACGCATGGCTTCGGCGCCCTTCGCGGTTGCCCTCACGGACGCTTTGCTGTCCTTTGCCAGCTGGGCAATGCCTCCCGCATGGTCGATGTGCGCATGCGTATTCAGGATCATCTTGATGTCTTCGACGCGAAAACCGAGCTTGCGGATATTCGCTTCGATGAGTCCGGCGTTGCCCGGCAATGTCCCGTCGATCAGCACATGACCCTGGGGCGACGTGATCAGGACCGACGACAGTCCCTTGGTGCCGACGAAGTACGTGTTCCCGTAGATCACGTGGGGTGGCACGGGCTGTGTCCACGTCGGATTGGCGCCGATCGTCACGGGCGCGGCATCGTGTGCGACGACGGGCAGGGCGATGCAACAGGCGAGGGCGAGCAGGGTACGGCGCATAACGGTCTTTCCCGTTGGAAGGCGGGAAGCAGGATAGGCGGGCGGGTAGGGCGTTGAGGTGTCGGGTTGAGGGCGACGGTGTGGCTAGCGAGCGTTCGGCGATGAATCGGCGCCTGCGGCAGAGCGTCGCCGGCGGGCACGCCAGAAGAGGAAGCCGGTGATGAGCAGGAACAGGGGCAGCGTGCCGGTCAGGCAGGCCACGATGCGCCAGAGCAGGCCGCCCACCGCCGCCGAATGGATCGGGAACAGGGCGTTGGCCAGACGCAGGCCCGGACCGAGTCGCGTCGCGTCATCGCCACCGATGACGCGCGCGGCCACCGGATCCATCCACAACGAACTACGGCCGTCCTTGTTCCATTCGCCGGGCCGGCGAACGCGCAGGACAAGCGTGCCGCTGTCCTTCTGCGGAAGCATCAGCCGCGTGATCTCGGCGTCCGGCGCGGCGGCCTGTGCCGCGGCCAGCACGGCCGGCCAGTCGATGTTGCCGTGCGCGGGCGGCAGCTTCGGTGGCTTCGCCGGCGGCGCTTCGCTGAAGGCCGACGCGAGGCCGTTACGTACCGCGCCGCGATACGCCATCGTCGTGCCGGTGCCGATCATGACGATGAGCAAGGGCAGGGCGGCCACGCCGACGAAGCGGTGAAAACTCGCCCAGCGCAGCACCGGCGGGTGGGTATGTGGCTTGAGGTGCCTCAGCGCGCGTCGACGGCCGGGCCAGTAAAGCCACACGCCGGAGAACAGCATGAAGAGACCGGTGCAGGCGACGACGCCCAGGATGGTCTCGCCCACTTCGCCGCTCAGCAGATGCGTATGCCAGTCCATCAGCAGCAGCATCACGTCGCCGGTCTTCTCGCGGCGCAATAGCAACTCGCCCGTGGTCGCATCGAAATAGCTACGGCCGCCGGCACGCGACTGCGCTTCCCATACCGGCAGTTCGTCGTCCGGGAGGGAAAGGCCGCGCAAGCCCTTGCCGTCCGGCGAGGCCAGCAGGGTTGCCAGCGAGCGCCCTTGCGTCGCCAGGTCCGGCAGGGGTCGCGAGGTGAGCTGAGGATGCCCGGCGGCGAATAACGGGTCCTCCCACAGCAGGATGCTGCCGGAGAGGGTGACCAGCGCCAGCACGAGGCCGAGGCTGAGGCCGAGCCACAGGTGCATCGTTTTCAGTGTGGAACGGAAACGGCGCGCGTGCGGCATGAAGACGGCCTTGCGGGAAGCGAAAGGCCGTCATCGTAGGTGCGAATGATTATCAGATCAATTACTGATTTCTTACGACGGCCAGTGATTGTGCAGAATGCACTGCGTGAAGTCGGTGCGCTGGAAGCCGGGCTGCTTATAAGCCATGACGTCCGCTTTCACGTTGCCGAAGGTGGTTTCCGGCTTGTTGCGCACGCCATTGTAGAAGGCGTCGATGATGCCCTCCTTGAAGGCACCGCCCCGTGGGTGGACCTGCGCCACGGTCTCGCGGTCGCTGGTGGCCACGTTCTCGAAGCCAAGGCCGAGCACGTCCATTTCGACACCGGCGGTCAACAACGCGATTTCAGGCTTCATGTGCTGCGGCACGCCGGGCGTGGTGTGCAGCGCGATGGAAGCCCACACGATGTCGATCTGCGCCTCGTCGATGCCCTTCGAGCGCAGGAAATCACGCGCTACGTTGGCGCCGTCGACTTCGAAGCGCTCGGTCTTGCTGGAGTAGGCAGGCACCAGGCCCATGTCATGGAACATGGCGCCGGCGTAGAGCAGCTCGGGATCGAAGGCCAGGCCCTTGGCCTTGCCGGTGAGGGCGCCGAACAGGAAGACGCGGCGCGAGTGGTGGTACAGCAGATCGCTTTCCGTATCACGGACCAGATCGGTGATCTCGCGGGCGAGGGCGCTGTCGGGAAGGGCGATACCGGCAATGGTGGTGGACATGGCGTTGGGCCTCATGCGGTGGGTAGAGCTATTTGACGCCCTGACCCTCCCGTCTTCATTTGACGCGCGGTAGCAATTTCTGCCATGTTGTGCCCCATGCAGTCGCCGCCTCCCCTCACGATCGTCATCGTCGCCCCACCCGGGGTGCAGATGCTCGACGTTTCCGGGCCCGCCGACGTGTTCGCCGAGGCCAACCGGCAGGCGCGGCGCGAGGTGTATCGGGTGCTCACCGTCGGCACGGCCCCGCTGGCGGTCACGGCGTCGTCCGGCATGCGTTTCCTGCCGGATCGAAGCACGCTCGAGAACCTCGACCGTATCGATACCCTGCTCGTTGCGGGGTCGCCCGACCTGTCCCGTGCCGCCACCGATTACAGCCTGCTCGACTGGCTGCGCCGGCACGCGGCCGTGTCCCGCCGGTATGGCTCGATTTGCAGCGGCGCCCTGCTCTTCGCCCAGACGGGCCTGCTGGACGGCCGGCGCGTCACCACTCACTGGAAGGTGGCTGGCCTGCTCGCCGAGCGGCATCCGTCCTTACGCGTGGAGGCGGATGCCTTTGTCGTCCGCGATGGCCCGGTATGCACGGCGGCAGGCGTCACCGCCGGCATGGACCTGGCCATCGCCCTGGTCGAGGAAGACCTCGATCGCGACATCGCGATGGCCGTGGCCGCCGAGCTGGTGGTGTTCTACCGACGCCCGGGCGGGCAACTGCAGTTCAGCCGCCACGGCGAGGCGGCACCCGCCGGCCGCGGTGCATTGCAGGAATTGCAGCGTTACGTGGCCACGCATCCCGCCGAAGAACACTCCGTGACCGCCATGGCCCAACGTGTTGGCATGAGTCCGCGCCACTTCGCACGGATATTCCGCCACGAGGTCGGCATGACGCCGGCGGAGTTCGTCGAGACGATGCGCGTGGAAGCCGCACGGCGCCTGCTCGAAGAAGGCCACGAAACACCCAAGCGCGTCGCGTCGCGCTGCGGCTATGCCGACCCCAACGGTCTGCGGCGCGCCTTCATGCGCCGTGTCGGCGTCACGCCCGCCGAGTACCGCAAACGGCACGCGCACGCCCACACGCCATAACTTCAGAGTTCGATGATGCCCCGGCGCAGCGCGATGGCCACCGCGTGCGTGCGGTCGTTCGCGGCCAACTTGGACAGGATGCTTTTCATGTGAGCCTTGACCGTCTCCTCGGCGATACCCAGCGCCAACGCGACGTTACGGTTGGCTTCGCCCATGGCGACATGGGTGAGTACTTCGGTTTCGCGGGGGGTCAGTTCGTCGTCGTTTGCGTGGCCTGCCATTTCGTGCGCTATCTCCTCGGGTATGCGGCGCTTGCCGTCCATGATTTGTCGAATGGTGCTGAGCATTTCCTTACGCAGTTCGCTCTTGAGCAGATAACCCTGGGCGCCTGCGCGGAAGGCACGTAGTGCCTGTACGTCGCCGCGGTAGGTGGTCAGGACCAGGATGCGTGCATCCGGGAATTCGCTGCGAATCGCTTCGATCGCGGCAATACCGCCGATGCCCGGCATCTGCAGGTCCATCAGGGTGAGGTCCGGGCGATGCCGGCGATAATGGTCGATCGCCTCCTCGCCCGTGCTCGCCTCCGCAACCAGTTCCAGCTCGTCCTGACCTTCAATGACGGCGGCGATGCCCTCGCGTAGCAGGGGATGGTCGTCGACGGTCATGATACGGATGGACGGCATGGGCGCAGTATAACGACACCGCCTCCACTCCGACCTTGCGAGCATCGACCGATGATGGCGACCCGGCGCGACAGCAAGAAAACCCTCACTCCCGGACACATCCGCACCGGCATGGGTGGCTGGGTGTTCGCGCCCTGGCGTGGCGTGTTCTATCCGGACGACCTGGTGCAGAAGCGTGAGCTGGAATACGCCAGCCGGCAGGTCACGGCCATCGAGATCAACGGCACCTATTACCGTGCGCCCGACGCGGCGACGTACCGCAAATGGGCGGCGGACACACCGGAAGGCTTCGTCTTCTCGGTCAAGGCACCGCGCCATATCGTGCAGACGAAGCAACTGGCGACCGCGGGCGAACGTATCGACCGTTTCGTCGAGGGCGCCAGCGCGCTCGGCGACCGTCTCGGACCGATCCTGTGGCAGTTCCTGGCCACCCGCTCCTTCGACCCGGACGACATGGCGGCCTTTCTCGACCTGTTGCCCGAGAAGGCCGGCGGCATCGCCCTGCGGCACGCCGTGGAAGTGCGCAACGAGAGTTTCATGGATGAGCGCTGGCTCGAACTGGCACGGGCGCGCGGCGTAGCCACCGTGTTCACCGACTCGGCGGAACATCCCTCCTTCGCGGATCTCACCGGGCCCTTCGTCTATGCGCGGCTGATGCGCAGCCGGGCTTCCGAAAAAACCGGCTATCCGGCGAAGGAGCTGAAGGCCTGGGCGAAGCACTCCACCACCTGGGCTTCCGGCGGCGATCCCCTCGACCTGCCCCACGTCGGCGACGCTCTGGCCAACGGCGCGCCCCGGGATGTCTTCGTCTATTTCATCTCGGCGGCCAAGGAACGCAATCCGTCGGCCGCCGTAGCGCTCGGCAAGCTCGCCGACAACGCGTAATCTCCTCTTTTTCATAATGGACGACCCATGGACCGTCTCATCCAGAACACCCTCATCGACCTTTTCGCCGAGCATGGCGTGGAACTCGAGCCCGACGAAGACTGGCTGCTCACCGAAGGCGATGACTACCCCGCCTTGCGCGGCATCTGGCACGAAGGCAAGGAAGGCGGGATGGGTCGCCTCGACCTGGATATCGTGCTCGACGAGGAGCGCACCATTGAGGAGAGCTTCGGCGGCATCGGCACCGGCAAGGCCGGCTGTCGCGACGCGCTGGACAGCTTTGCGCGCAACGATTTCCACGTGGTGTTGGCCGCGTGCTGGCACGCGGTGAACAAGGAAAAGCTTGCCGTGCACGAACTCACCGCCGGCGTGCATCGTTTCACCGCCTACATCGGTGATTTCACGCTGCGAGGTGAGAAGGACGCCCCGATGGAGATTCCCGAGGACGGCCTCTCCGCCCTCGAAGCCGCGATTTCCACGGCGCCGCTAACCAACGACGTGCACTGGATCCGCGTGTTCTACGGCAATGTCGGCGACGGCAAGACCCAGGTCGAAGTGTTGCTCGACAACGAGCCCTGGGCCGCCGGGCACAAGGCCGTCGCGTCGGTGGAGTGGCCGCAGCACGATCGCTACTACAGCATGCGTAACTTCATCGCGCTGGTGCCGGTGGACTGAGGCAACCGGGCCTCAGGCGATCGAGCCTCCACCATCGACGACGATCGTGGAGCCGGTCGTGAATGGCGTCGCCGCGGCATAGAGGATCGCGTTGGCAATGTCCTCGGGCTCGCCCGCACGCTTCGCCGGGAGCTTCTCGGCCACGGCGGCGAACATCGCCTCGCGCTTGTCCTCATCCATGCCACTCCACAGGGGCGTGCGGATCATGCCGGGCGACACGGCGTTGACGCGGACCGGCGAGAACTCCAGGGCCATGCCGCGCACCAGGCTTTCCAGCGCGGCATTGATCGCGCCCTGCAGCACGGACGTGGCGCTCGGGCGCACCGAGAGAAATCCCGAGACGATCGTCAGTGAGCCACCCTCCCTGATACGCGCGGCGCGGGCGACGCGATAGGCGCCCCAGAACTTGCTCTCCATGGCCTTGTGCGCGTCTTCCAGCGAGAGCTGGCGAATGGGGCCGCTGGGCGTTTTCGCGGCCGAGACGACCACATGGTTCCATGTGTGCCCGGACAGGAAGGCCTCGACGGCTTGCGCGTCACCGGTGTCGAGCACCTCGGACCGCGCGTCGCCGCCGAGTTCCTTCAGCGCAGCCTCGAGCTTGTCGCTGGAACGCGAAGCGATCGTGACGCGCGCTCCGGCGGTGGCGAAGGCTTTCGCGGTGGCCAGGCCGATACCGGAGCTACCGCCGACCACAAGGACATCCTGATTCGTGAAAGAGAACATGGTGAGCCTCTACAAGCGGGAAGAAGGTGGGATCACTATGATCCTTGCCCAGGAGCCGACAAAGGCTTGTGAGGCTGAAAGACTCTTGCCCGGGACCGAAGAATGATCGACAACCTGCTTGAGCTGACCGTGTTCGCCCGGATCGTTTCCGCCGGCAGCCTCTCCGGCGCCGCGCGTGAGCTGGATCTCTCCCTGGCGGTCGTCAGCAAGCGCCTCAGCGCGCTGGAGACCCGGCTGGGCGTTCGCCTGTTACAGCGCACCACGCGCCGTCAGTCGTTGACCGAAGAGGGCGAGGCGTTTCACGCCCGTTGCGTGCGCATCCTGGCCGAAGTGCAGGAAGCCGAGGCAGCGGTATCGCGCAGCCGTGACGCCGTGGCGGGCGTGTTGCGAGTGACCGCCCCGCGTGCCTTCGGGCGCCGTCGTATCGCCCCGCTCACCGTCGCGTTCCGCCTGGCGCATCCCGAGCTCAACGTGCATCTCACCCTTACCGACGCGCTGGTCGATATCGTCGACGAAGGTGTGGACCTCGCGATCCGCTTCGGCAACCTGGCCGACTCCTCGATGATCGCCCGCTCGCTGGCACCGAACTTCCGCGTGTTGTGCGCGGCGCCATCCTATCTTGCCCGGCGTGGCATGCCGGCCGAACCGGTGGCCCTGGCGGGTCACGACTGCATTGTGTTCGGCGAGCAACCGACGCGCGAATGGCATTTCCAGCACGCCGGCGAATCGGTCTCGGTGCGCGTCAATCCGGCCTTCATCACCAACGACGGCGAGGCCGCTCACACCCTCGCGCTGGCAGGCGGCGGCATCGTGCAGAAGTCCATCTGGGACGTGGGCGACGACCTCGGCAACGGGCGCCTGGTGCGCGTGCTTCCGGACTGCACCATTCCTGCCGCGCCGCTGCAGGCGGTCTATGCGAATGCGCAGCATCTGGCGCCGAAGGTGCGGCGCTTCGTGGAGTTTTGTGCGGAGAGGCTCAAGGAGGACTGGCGGTGGGGTGGGGAGTAGAGCATCGCCGATGAATCGGTTACACAGACCCCGCCCAATCCTCAGGCTTCAGAATCCCAAACAACCCGTCACGCACCGTACGCCGCGCCAATCGCAGCACTTCGGCATCCCGTGAAAACAACACCGACGCGCCCGACGCCTGGGCAAGTTCGAGAAACTTCTGGTCGTCAGGATCGCGACAACGCGGCAGCGGTACACGTGGCACGGCATCCCGACCGCCGTCGGCCGTCACCTCACCGGCGGCGACGCCATCCAGTAACGTAACGACACCGTCGAAACGCGTCGCCGCTTCCGCACGACGCGCTTCATCCAGCTTCAGCGCGGGATACGCCAACACGCCGAGCCACTCATCCCGGCAATCGGCCCGCGTCACCGCTTCGACGTCACCGGCGACAAGCGCCGCGACGAGCGTCGCGGCGCGTGGATCGTCGAACACGAACGCGTCCAGACAGACATTCGTGTCCAGGACGACGCGCACGCGATCAGGCCGCCGAACGCTCAGCGAGCTTCGCGTGCTGCGCGGCGACGATCGAATACGACTCCTTGCGGGCCGCATGGTCGAAGATCTGCGCCGTGATGATGAGTTCGTCGGCGCCCGTGCGTTCGATGAACTCCGCAAGACCGTCGCGCACGGTATCCGGCGAGCCGACCACCGCGCAGGACAACGCATGGTCGACCTGCGCCTTCTCCATCGGCGTCCAGACGCCGTCCATCGAGTTCACCGGCGGCGGGAGCGTACCCGGTGCACCGCGGCGCAGATTCCAGAATGCCTGCTGCTGCGAGGTGAACAGGCGACGCGCCTCTTCATCGGTGGCCGCAGCCACCACATTGATGCCGAGCATGGCGTAAGGCTTGTCGAGCACCTCCGACGGACGGAACATGTGCCGGTACACCTCGAGCGCCTTCATCATCATGTCCGGCGCGAAATGCGAGGCGAAGGCGAAGGGCAGGCCCAGATGCGCGGCGAGCTGCGCACTGAACAGGCTCGAGCCCAGCAGCCACAGCGGCACGTTGGTATCCATGCCCGGCACGGCGCGTACGGTCTGGCCCGGCTGCTGCGGGCCGAGGAAAAGCTGCAGTTCCTGTACGTCGTCCGGGAAACGGTCGTCACTGGGCCCCATGGAGCGGCGCAAGGCGCGCGCGGTGCCCTGGTCGGTGCCCGGCGCCCGGCCAAGACCAAGGTCGATGCGACCCGGATACAGCGAGGCGAGGGTGCCGAACTGTTCGGCGATCACCAACGGGGCATGGTTAGGCAACATGATGCCGCCCGAGCCGACACGAATCGTCTTCGTGCCTTCGGCGATGAAACCGATCACGACGGACGTGGCGGCGCTCGCGATGCCGGTCATGTTGTGGTGCTCGGCCAGCCAGTAGCGATGGAAACCGAGCGCTTCGGCGTGCTGGGCGAGGTCGCGCGAGTTACGCAGCGACTGGCCAGGGGTGGAGCCGCGCGCCACCGGGGACAGGTCGAGTACCGAGAACGGAATCATCCGCAGACACCTCTTGAAAGGGGGAGGCGGGCGAACCGCCAATCCGTAGCAGATGGGCGGGAGAGGGGCGTTTTGCAACCCTCACAAGCTATCCCGGGGAAACAATCCGTTCGGCGGAACGATGCTCCACAGCCCGCGACGGGGGAGGAAAATACACCCATTCACTCACCCAGTCCGGTAATTCCGGGGGAGCACGACATGATCGACGTCCGCAGCTTCAACAGTCTTGGCGGTGCCAACCACGGCTGGCTCGATGCGAAGCACCACTTCTCCTTCGCCTCGTACAGTGACCCGAAGCGGATGGGCTGGGGCGCGCTGCGCGTGTGGAACGACGACACGATCGCCGCCGGCACCGGCTTCCCGGCGCACCCGCATTCGGACATGGAAATCATCACCTATGTCCGTGAAGGCGCGATCACCCACGAGGACAGCCTGGGCAACAAGGGTCGCACCGAGGCGGGCGACGTGCAGGTGATGAGCGCAGGCACCGGCATCCGCCACGCCGAGTACAACGCCGAGCCGGAAGCCACCCGGATCTTCCAGATCTGGATCATTCCGGACGGCGAGCGCAAGGCACCGTCGTGGGGCACCCGTCCGTTTCCGAAGGGCGAGCGTTCCGGCCAGTTCGTCACCCTGGCCAGCGGCATGGCCGGTGATGGCGACGCGCTGCCGATCCGCACGGATGCCCGCGTCCTCGGCGCCAGCGTGAAGGCCGGCGAGACCGTGGAATACACGCTTGGCGAGGGTCGCTTCGCGTACATGGTGCCGGCCGAAGGCTCGGTGCAGGTCAACGGCAAGACGCTCAACAAGGGCGACGGCGCCGCGATCCGCGACGAGACCACGCTTCGCATCACGGCCTCGGCCGATGCCGAACTGGTGCTGGTCGACAGCGCGGCATAAGTCACACCAGGGGTATGCTGTGGGTCATGACGACCCACGGCATGTCCTACCTCGACAACCCCATCCTCGACACCGACAGCTACAAAGCCAGCCACTGGCTGCAGTACCCGCCGGGAACCGACGCCACCTTCTTCTACGTGGAATCGCGTGGCGGCACGTACGAAAGCACGGTGTTCTTCGGCCTCCAGGCCGTCCTGAAATCACGCCTCGGCCGCGCCGTCACGCATGCGGACGTGGATGCGGCGCGTGACTTCTTCGCCGCCCACGGCGAGCCCTTCAATGAAACCGGTTGGCGACGCATCGTGGATGTCCACGGCGGCAGGTTGCCCGTGCGCATCCGCGCCGTAGCCGAAGGCTCCGTCGTACCCACACACCAGGCGCTAGTCACCATCGAGTCGACCGACCCCGAGGCTTTCTGGCTACCGTCGTACCTCGAAACCCTGCTGTTGCGCCTCTGGTACCCGGTAACCGTGGCGACGATCAGCTGGCAGGCACGCCGGACCCTGCTGCAGTACCTGGAAAAGACCTCGGACGATCCTGCCGGACAGATCCCCTTCAAGCTGCACGACTTCGGCGCGCGTGGCGTCTCCAGCGCGGAGTCCGCCGGCCTTGGCGGCATGGCGCATCTGGTCAATTTCATGGGCACCGACACCGTTTCCGGGGTGCTCGCCGCACGGGCGTTCTATGGCGAGCCGATGGCCGGCTATTCGATTCCGGCCGCCGAGCACAGCACGATCACCAGCTGGGGCCGCGAGCATGAAGTCGATGCGTACCGGAACATGCTCAAGCACTTTGCCAGGCCTGGCGGCCTCGTTGCCGTGGTGTCCGACAGCTACGACATCTTCCACGCCATTGCCGAACACTGGGGCAAGACGCTGCGCGACGAGGTCATCGCTTCCGGCGCCACCGTCATCGTCCGTCCCGATTCCGGCGACCCGGTCGACGTCGTGCACCGCTGCGTGACCCTGCTCGACGAGGCCTTCGGCAGCACGGTGAACGGCAAGGGCTTTCGTGTACTGAACCACGTGCGGGTGATCCAGGGCGACGGCGTCAATCCGGAAAGCATCCGGGCCATCCTCGAACGCATCACCGGCGCCGGCTACGCCGCTGACAACCTCGCCTTCGGCATGGGCGGCGCACTGTTGCAGAAGCTCACCCGCGATACGCAGAAGTTCGCGCTCAAATGCTCGGCGGTGCGCATCGAAGGCGAGTGGCGCGACGTCTGGAAGGATCCCGTCACCGACCAGGGCAAGACATCCAAGCGCGGCCGCATGACCCTCGTGCGCCATCGCGAGTACGGCAGCTACCGTACCGTGGCGTTACCGGACGATGCGGTGTCGCTCGCACCGGAGGATCTGGAGCCCGGCTGGGAAGAAGCGATGGTCACCGTGTGGGAGAACGGCGAGCCTTTGCGCGACTGGACGTTCGCAGACGTGCGCGAACGCGCTGCCGCGGGTCGCTAGATAGCGGGATCGGTCATCGCAAGCACCCATTCGCCGATGAATCGGCTCCTACAGGACGTTTAGGGGGGCGTTGTCGCAGCGCTGCCCTTCTTCGTCATCAGCCCATGCGTAAACAGATAAGCGGCCGTCTGGTAATACGTGATCGCATCCTTCGCATCCACGGGGTCGGCCTTTGCCACGGTCGCATCGCCCGAGACCAGATCAGGCGTCATCTCCTTCACCGGCTCACGCGGAATGAGTGAGGTGAGGCGACCATCGCGCATGTAGCCGAGCTCCTGGTAGGTGCTCATGAAGGTGCGCTCGCGGCCCGGCTCGAGCTTGAACAGGTCGTAGCCGTAGAAGTGCGAGGTGTAGCTGAAGTTCAGCAGGCCCAGCACGGTCGGCGGGATGTCGATCTGGCTCATCAGGCGATCCACGCGACCCGGTGCGATGTGCTTGGGCGAATAGATGAAAAGCGGGATGTGGTACTTGTCCACCGGCAGGCTGGTCTTGCCCGCGCTGCTGGCGCAATGGTCGGCGGTGATGACGAAGACGGTATCGTCGAACCATGGCTTGGTCGACGCGCGCTTGAGGAAGTCGGCCAGGGCCCAGTCGGTGTAACGCACCGCCGAATTCCGCGCACCCTGCTTCGCATTCACGCGACCTTCGGGGAAGGTGTACGGACGATGGTTCGAGGTGGTCATGACATGGCCGAAATACGGCTTGCCCTTGGCGTACGACTCGTCCATCCGCTTCATGACAAGGGTGAACAGGTCTTCGTCGGCCACGCCCCAGACGTTCTCGGCGTGGATGTCCTTGTTGTCGATGACGTTACGGTCCACCGCTGTGTAGCCGTTGCTGGCGAAGAAGTGGTTCATGTTGTCGAAGTAGCCGTAACCGCCGTAGACGAACTCGGAGGTGTAGCCCTTCGCATTGAACACGTCGGCCAGCGAATTCAGGTTCTCGTTACCCGGACGCTTGACGATGGACTCGCCGGGCGTCGGCGGCACCGACAGCGACAGCGCTTCGAGGCCGCGCACCGTGCGCGTGCCGTTGGCATAGAGCTGGGTGAAGAACAGGCTCTTCGCGGCCAGGGCGTCGAGGTTCGGCGTGAGCCCCATGTGCTTGCTGACGTTGAGGCCTTCGACGTAATCGCCGGACAGGCTCTCCACGCTGATCAGCACCACGTTGAGCTTCTTCTCGGTGCCGTCGGCGACGATGGTGCGAGTGATGTCTTTCGGGTCGTTGCTGGTGAACGTGGCGTTGGGCGTCTTCACCAGCTCGCGCAGGTTGCTGAAGGCCTGGTCGTCGGGAATCGTCGGGTAGTACTTCGCGTAGTCCAGCTCGTTGTTCCGGAACGCCGCGAAGAACTGATAGATGCCGTTGCCGGCCAGCTCGTTGACGTAGTTGTTGGTCGAACGGTCCTTCATGGAGCCGTCGACGGCGAAGCTCACCGCCACGGTCAGTACCAGCCAGACCCCGACCACGGCCGAGCGGCCGGCGAAGCGCGAGCCCTCGTCGCGCGCCTTCAGGGTGCGCCGACTGAAGAAGATCACCAGCACCGTCGCCAGCAGCAGCAGCAACGACCAGGTGACGATCGGGTACGACTCCTGGATGTTGCCGACCACTTCGTGCGTATAGACGAGGTAGTCCACCGCGATGAAATTGAAGCGGGCACTGAACTCGCCCCAGAAGACCAGCTCGGCGGCACCCAGGTACAGCACGGCGAAGGTCAGCACGAAGCAGAAGCCAACGAAGATCCGGTGACCCCAGCGCGACAGGTAGGCCCGGCGTGGCAGCAGCCAGAGCACCAGCAGCATGGGCCAGGCGAAGTAGAGGAAGGTGACCAGGTCGTAGCCCAGGCCCACGGCGAACAGGTAGAGCCACTTGCCCGGTTCGGCAGGAATATCGTGTCCGGTCTTGATCAGCAGGATCAGGCGGACCAGGAAGGCCACACCGACGAAAAGGACGCCGAACCAGAGGAGGGGCCGGAAACGCTGGCGCAGGACGCCTTGTGCCGAAGGATCTGAACGCATGGTGCCTCGCGTAAGGTCGCCAGCCGGAAAGCGGGCAGAGTGTGCCAAAAGGGTAATTAAGGCAGCTTACGTAAGGCTTTCCCAGCCCCCACCGCAAGCTTCCGAAGCCGCCCGGGCCCCATAATGAACGCCGTGCACGTGGCGACCTGCCGCCTGAACGCGCTCTGTGGCACCCTACACGACCTTACGATAACCAATGGAGCCGCGGACGCAGTGGAGCACGAGACGAGGGCGGAGCTGCCAATGAACGACACGCCCCTGACGAAGCCCGCGATGTACGCGACTTTGCTACGTCGAGCGGGCGGCCCGTTGCTGTCCCTCCTGCTCCTGTGCCTGGCGCTGTGGGCGTTGCACGCGATGGCCACGGAGGTCACGTACCGGCAGATCGGCGCCTACGTGCACAGCCTGCCCAATGCCGACATCGCCCTGGCCATCGTGCTCACGGGCGCCGGCTTCGCCGTGATGACGCTCTACGACTGGTTCGGACTGGCCAGCATCGGGCGGCGCCTGCCGGCGAAGCGCGTCGGCTTCATCTCCTTTATCAGTTACGCCTTCTCCAATGCGCTGGGCATGTCCCTGTTGGTGTCCGGCTCGATCCGCTATCGCTTCTATGTGCAGGCTGGACTGAGCACGGGCGAAGTAGCCCGCGTGGTCCTCTACACCACCTTGAGTTTCTGGCTCGGCCTTGCCGCCCTGACCGGCGTGACGCTGTTGATCGTGCCGATTCCGCCGGAAGTGCCGCTGTCGGGCCTGCGTATTCCGCTGGCGATCCTGCTCACCCTGGTTCCACTCGCCTGGTTCGCCGCCGCCGCGCTGGTGCGTCGACCCCTTCGCATCGGGCGCTGGGCCTTCCATACGCCGACCCCACAGGTCGCGGCCCGGCAGATCCTCATTGGCGCGCTCGATTGGGGCCTGGCTTCGGGCGTGCTCTACGTCCTCATGCCGCAGGAAATCGTGGGCGGATTCGGCCACTTCCTGGCGATTTTCGTGCTGGCGCAAATGGCCGGACTGATCAGCCACGTGCCGGGTGGCCTGGGCGTCTTCGAGGCGGTCATGCTGGCTGGCTTCGGTGCTACCGGAAATCATGGCCTGGAGGCCCCGATCCTCGGTTCACTGACGGCCTTCCGTCTCGTCTACTACCTCCTGCCGCTTGGCGTGGCCACCCTCATGGTCATCTGGCGCGAGATCCGCGGCCTGCGCCAGACGGCGTTGATCACGCCGTGGTTCAGTAGCCTGCTGCCGCCGTTCTTCGCCGGCCTGACGCTGCTTGCCGGCGCCGTGCTGCTCTTCTCGGGCGCCACCCTGGCGATACCGGGGCGCATGGAAATCCTGCGTGGCTTCGTGCCGCTGCCCCTGGTCGAGGTCTCGCATTTCCTCTCCAGCGTCGTCGGCATGCTCCTGCTGATCCTCGCCCGCGGCCTGCAGCGCCGTCTCGACGCCGCCTATGTGTTGACCCTCGTGCTGCTGATCGTCGGCGCCGTCCTGTCGCTGCTCAAGGGCATCGACTACGAGGAAGCGACCCTGCTATCGCTGCTGGCACTCGCCCTTGCCCCGGCACATCGCCACTTCTACCGGCGTGCCTCGCTGTTTCGCGCCAGCTTCTCGGTAGGCTGGATGGCGGCCATCGCCGCCGTGCTCGGTTGCGCCACGTGGCTGGTGTTCTTCAGCTTCAAGCATGTCGAATACAGCAACAACCTCTGGTGGGAATTCAGCTTTCACCACGGTGGCGCCCCGCGCGCGCTGCGCGCGCTGGTGGGCGCCACGGCGGTGGTCATGCTGTTCGCCCTGGCCAACCTCATCCGTCCCGCACGCACCCGCCGTGCGCTGCCGGGCGACGCCGACCTGGCGCGCGCCATGCCGCTGCTGAAACATTTCTCCTCGGCCCAGGCCCACCTCGCCCTGGTCGGCGACAAGATGCTGATGTTCGCGCCGGACGACCGCGCCTTCATCATGTACGACATCGAAGGCCGCAGTTGGGTGGCCATGGGCGACCCGGTCGGTGAGAACGAAGATGCGCGCCGTGAACTGGTCTGGCGCTTCCGCGAGGAATGCGAACGCGCTGGCGGCTGGCCGCTATTCTACCAGGTCCGTCCGGAGGACCTCGACCTCTACCTCGAGGTCGGCATGAGCCTGCTCAAGATCGGCGAGGAGGCGCGCGTGCGCCTGGAAACCTTCAACCTCGACGGTAAGTCGAAGAAGACCCTGCGCGGCACCGTCAACAAGCTCGCCCGTGACGGTCTGCGCATGGAAATCGTTCCCGTCGAAGGCGTTCCCGCGCTGCTGCCGCGCCTGAAGCTGATTTCGGACGCCTGGATGCGCGACAAGAAAGTGCGTGAAAAGCGTTTCTCGCTCGGCCTGTTCGACGAGCGCTATCTCGCGCGTACGCCCATGGCGGTGGTATGGCAGGGCGATGAGCCTGTCGCCTTCGCCAATGTTTTCGTGACGGCGACGAAGGAAGAAGCCTCCGTCGACCTGATGCGCCACCTGCCCGACGGACCCTCCGGCATCATGGATTTCCTGTTCATCGAACTGATGGTCTGGGCGAAGGCCGAAGGCTATCGTTGGTTCAACCTCGGCATGGCTCCGCTATCGGGTCTGCAGAACCGTCGCACCGCGCCGCTGTGGAGCCGTTTCGGCGCCATGGTGTTCGGCCGCGGCGAACGCTTCTACAACTTCCGCGGGCTGCATCGCTACAAGGACAAGTTCGATCCCGAATGGGAGCCGCGCTACATCGCCGTCGGCGGAGGCATCGGCCTGCCGCTGGCACTGGCCAACGTCGCCAGCCTGATTTCCGGTGGTCTGGGCGGCGTGGTGCGTCGATGAAAAAGGTCCTGCGTTACATCCTGATCGTCCTCGTTGCGGCGGTCGTGCTCGGCCTGCTCGCCTGGCATCCGTGGACACACGCTTCGATGGAAGTATCGACCGTCGAACTGCCGGCACTGAAGGCCGCGCCGGCCGGCGAGGAAGACCTGCTCGTCGTCATCTACTCCGGTGATGGCGGCTGGTGGGATCTCGACCAACGCCTGGGCGCGGTGTTCACGCAACGCGGCATCCCCGTCGCCGGCGTGAGCACCTTCAAGTACTTCTGGCGCTACCGCTCGCCCGATGAATCGGCCCACGACCTCGATCGCCTGCTGGACCGCTACACCGCCCAGTGGAACAAGAAGCGCGTGCTCCTGATCGGCTATTCCTTCGGTGCCGACGTGCTGCCGACCATCGTCGGCAAGCTGCGCCCGGATAACCGCGCGAAGCTCAGCCAGCTCGTCCTGCTGTCCGCCAGCCGTGACGTGAACTTCGAGATCGAGCTCGAGGGCTATATGCAGCAGGGCTGGTGGACGACGCACACGCACAACCTCCTGCAGTGGCTCAATCCCGTGGTCCATACCGACGCGGTCCCGCCGATTTTGGCGCTCGGCGGCAAGCCGCCGATGGCCTGCTATTACGGAACCGAAGATGCGAGCGACAGTGGCTGCACCGATCCGAAGCTGCCTTCGTTCGTCACGGTCTACAAGAAAGCCGGCTCGCACCATTTCGACGAGAACTACGAGCAGCTCGCCACGGAGTTGATCGAGCGGATGCCCGCTGCCGCGGCATCCGTCTCCACGCCGCCTTAACGGTTCCCGGGCCTCCGGGCCCGTGAAGACCTGTCACGAAACGTTCACCGCCGCGCCACCGGAATTTTCTCTTTTCCGGATCACGCTGTTTGCTCGGGGGGACGAAGGCAGGAGACGATCGATGCAACGAGAACCGGGAAAACGAGACTACGGGTCCTCCGATTGCGCGCGGCTACGCAGCCTCGCAAGCCGTGGCACGCCCATGGCCCAGGCCGTACCGAAACCGGCGCCGCCGACACCGGCGCGCGATGCGCACGATCGCCGCGTCCGACCGCGACCTGAGCGCCACGCCAGCGCCTGACATAACACGCAGGCAGCATCGACGTCAGAAATGAGCGGACGTTTTTAAGAATCCTCCTATATCCGTCGTCGGCGCACCTACGCACTATAGATCCCGTGTCCCGCCTGGCCAGAAGCCAGTCGGGACGACCGAATCGCCGATGACCGATCCGATGGCAGGATGCCGTCAGTCCCTGGTAACAGGATCGATCCCCCCTTCATCGGCGATAACGCCGCGCCGGCTTTGTCGGGCCGCGTTTTGGTGTGGCTCATGCCACCGGACCAAGGGACGTCCGTCATGGCCCTCCGCGTGAGCGCGAGGGCCATGTTTTTATCTCGGGTGGGTTTCTCGGTAGCATCGAGCCATGGGATGCCTGCCTCTACCACTGTTCATGTTGATGGGCTTCGGGATCGGTTACGCGATCGACTCGCGCACGGGCGCCGTCTGGGGTGGTGGCATCGGGCTGGTCATCGGCCTGGTGCTTACGGCGCTGCTGGTGCGCGCCATGCGTAGAAGCAATCGCTAGCTCTTCTTGCCGAAGAAGATCGAGACGCCGAGGCCGGCGACTACTGAAGGGCCGTGCGTGCCGATGCGGTGCAGGGCGTAGGCGTCGAGCTGGGCATGGTCACCGATGCTGTATGCCACGCCTCCGCCTGCCTGCAACTCGTTGCCGTCCTCGGCATCGTGGATCGCATCCGTTTCCACGTAAGCCATCCAGTTGTCGCCAAGCTTGCGCCCGAAGGTCGGTGCCAGGGTCCAGGTGTTGCGGCCCTGCAGGCGATCGACGTTGGCGAACAAGGTGCCTTGCCAGGTGTCGTTCGGCTTCCACTGGCCGGTGGCGCCAAGGGTGTACTCCTTCGCGCCGTTGCTGAAATCCTGATCGCCGTTGGCGAACGTGACCTGACCCAGGGCAGCCCAGCTGAACGTGCCCGTCTCACCGGAACCCCCTGGCGCGATCTTGAGGCCGACGCTGGTGTCGCCGTGGCCAACGGCATGACGGCGGGAGCCACCGCCGCTTTCTTCCAGCCGGTTCCACGTCGAGCCACCCACCTGTAGTTCCGCGGGGCCGCCCAGCCCGATGCGGACCAGGCTATCGGCGGTGTAGGTCTTGTCGAGCAGCCCGTCCTGACGCTGGCGCTCATAGGTCGGCAGACCCTGTTCGAGCGCCAGCGTGCCCACGGGGAGCACGCTGGTGGCGAAGCCTGCGCCGGGCCGGTCGAAGTCCGGCGGGTCGGCGAAGGCAGGTGCCGAGGCAAGGCACAGGAGGGTGGCGACGATCGGGGCGGGGCGCAGGTTCATGCGCGCATTGTGGCTATCCCGTGTCGCCGTGTCGTGCAGGCGCCTAGGGCGCCTTCACCACCGGGAAGCTCTCGCCCACCGTGACCGTGGCCTCGGCGGCGATATCGCTGGCCGAGCGGCCGAGCTTCACCGCGTACGTACCCGGCGCCACGCGCCAGCGCTTGCCTGCATCGTCGTAACGCGCCAGGGCGAGCGACTCGAGCGGAATATCGACGCGGCGGCTCGCGCCAGGCTTCAGCGACACCTTGCTCCAGCCGGCCAGACGTCGCGTGGCGGCGCCCGGGGCGGTGACGTAGACCTGCGGCACATCGGCGCCAGCGGTCTTACCGGTGTTCTTCACCGTAACGTGGGCGACGGCGTGGCCCCTGGCGTCCTTATCCACGGCAAAGTCGCTGTACGCAAAGCTCGTATAGGTCATGCCGTAGCCGAAGGCGAACAGCGGCTCGCGCCGGGTTCTCTCGAACCAGCGGTAGCCGACATCGGCGCCTTCGATGTTGTAGTCGACGTTGTCCGCCGGCTTCTCCTTCGAGTACAGGCCGGCCGCCTGGATGGTCGGACGCGGAAGCTGGGTTTCGTCTTTCGGCCAGCTCATCGGCAGGCGACCCGAGGGCGCGGTCTCGCCGTACAGCAGGCGCGCGATGCCTTCGCCGCCGCCCGAGCCGGGATACCAGGCCTGCAGCACGGCACCGACGCTGTCGAGCCAGGGCATCTTCACCGCGCCGTTGGTTTCCAGCACGACCACCGTTTTCGGATTGGCCTTCGCCACGGCGGCGACGAGCGCGTCCTGGCCATCGGGTAGCGCCATGTCGGCGACATCGAAGGACTCGGCGGCCCACTGCGTGACGAAGACCACGGCGACGTCGGCGCCAGCGGCGGCCTTCGCCGCGGCGGCGGGGTCGGTGCCCGGGTCGAAGCTCACCTTCGTCCCCAGCTTCTGCATGAAGGTCAGCGGTGCGGAGGCGTGGTAACGCACCGGCCCCGGCCATCCCGTCGGCTGCAGCCCCGGCACGGGGTCGCCGCCTTCGTCGGTGACAGTGGACGAGCCACCGCCGGCAAGCACGCCCTTGTCGGCGTGCGCGCCGATCACCACGACCGACTGGCCCTGGCGCGCCAGCGGCAACAGGCCGCCCTGGTTGCGCAGCAGGACGGCACCGGCCTCGAGCGTGTCGCGGGCGACCTTGCGGTCGGCGTCGTAGGGCACGGGCGTGGTGGGCTTCGTCGGGATGGGATCGTCGATGACGCCGTGCGCGATCAGGCTGCGCATGATGCGCCGGGCCATGTCGTCCAGGCGCGTCTTCGGCACCTCACCCGAGGCGACGGCGGCACGCAACGGCTTGTCGAAGAACACCTCCGCGTCGAACACCTCGCCCGCCGATTCCTGGTCGAGGCCGGCCAGCGCCGCCTTGGCGCCGCTGTGCACGCCACCCCAGTCCGACATGACGAAACCCTTGAAGCCCCATTCCTGCTTCAGCACCTGGTTGAGCAGCCAGTCGTGTTCGCCGGCGTAGGTGCCGTTGACGCGGTTATACGAGGACATGACCGAACCGGGGTCGCCATGGGCGATCGCGATCTGGAACGCGAGCAGGTCGGATTCGCGCAGGGCGACCGGATCGATGTCCGAACTGAGCGTGTTGCGACCGGACTCGAGGTCGTTGATGGCGAAGTGCTTCACCGTCGCGACGATCTTGCGTTCCTGAATGCCCTTGATGGTGGCGCCGACGATGCTGCCGGCCAGGATCGGATCCTCACCGGCGTATTCGAAGTTACGACCGTTGCGCGGATCGCGCAGCAGGTTGACGCCACCGGACAGCAGCACGCCGTAGCCCTTACCGCGGGCCTCACCGCCGATCATCCGGCCGCCGGCGTGGGCCACCGCCGTGTCGAAGCTGGCCGCCGTGGCCAGTCCGGCCGGTAGCGAGATGGCACCCTTGCCGTCGATACCGGGTTTGTTCACGCCCAGCCCGGCGTCCGTCTCATTGATGGCGGGCAGGCCGAGACGTGGCAGGGCGGGCACGTAGCCTGCGCCACCCACGGCGCCCTCGGGCACACCGTGCTTATCGCTGACAAGGCCGAAGTCGGAGCGGATCAGGCGAAATTTCTCATCGTCGGTCATGGCCGCGACGACGAGCTCGGCCCGGCGATCCACCGACAGCGAGCGATCCATCCAGGGCCGGGAGGGCGGCGGCGTGGCCGCGCTGGCGGTGGCGGCGAGACCTGCGGTGATGGCGAAGGCGAGGGCAGTGCGGCGCGCGGTATCGGGCATGGTCACGAAGTCGATCCGGGGGGAAAGCGCCACGTTCCCTCAGTAACGTTTTCATCGCAACCCACGAGACCGCTTCGCGTTAGGCTGGAACTTGACCCGTGGACCCCTGGACCCCACTTAAGTGATTCAATGAATTCACAAAAGTCGACAACGCTAGACGCCTTTCATCCGGCGGTTGCCGCCTGGTTCGGGAACACGTTTCCGGAGCCCACGGCCGCGCAGGTGGCTGCGTGGCCGGCGATCCGCTCCGGCCGACACACCCTCGTCGCCGCACCCACGGGGTCCGGCAAGACGCTCACCGCCTTCCTCTCGGCGATCGACATGCTGGTGCGCGAGGGCGTACGCGACGGCGGCCTGGCGGACCGGACCACCATCCTCTACGTCTCGCCGCTCAAGGCGCTCTCGAACGATATCCGCATCAACCTCGAGGCCCCGCTGGCCGGCATTCGTGAGGAGCTGCGCAAGCAGGGGCTACCGGATCTCGAGATACGCACCGCCGTGCGCACGGGCGATACGCCATCGTCCGACCGCGAGCGCATGAAGAAGCGTCCGCCGCACATCCTGGTGACCACGCCGGAGTCGCTCTACGTGCTGCTCGGCTCGGCGTCGGGCCGCGCGATGCTGGCCAACGTACGCGAAGTGATCGTCGACGAAATCCATGCCGTGGCGTCGAGCAAGCGTGGCAGTCACCTCGCGCTGTCACTGGAGCGCCTCGAATCGCTGGCGCAGCGTCGTATCACGCGCATCGGGCTTTCGGCCACGCAGAAGCCCATCGTGAAAGTGGCCGCCTTCCTCACCGGCAGTGCGAAGGAAGACTGCGCCATCATCGACATCGGCCATACGCGCAAGCGCGATCTCGCGTTGGAGGTACCGCCGGTGCCGCTCGAAGCGGTGATGTCCAACGACATGTGGGAGCTGGTCTATAACCGGCTTTCGAACCTGATCGAGCAACACAGCACTACCCTGATCTTCGTCAACACGCGGCGCATGGCTGAACGCGTGGCGCGACACCTTTCCGAGCGGCTCGGGCGCGAGGCGGTCACGGCCCACCATGGCAGCCTGTCCCGCGAACAGCGCCTGGACGCGGAGCAACGCCTGAAGAAGGGCGAGCTGCGTGCCCTGGTCGCCACGGCCTCGCTCGAACTCGGTATCGACATCGGCGATATCGACCTGGTCTGCCAGATCGCCTCGCCACGTTCCATCGCCGCCTTCCTGCAACGAGCCGGTCGCGCCGGCCATGCCGTCGGCGGCACGCCGAAGGCGCGTCTGTTTCCGACATCGCGCGACGACCTGGTCGAATGCACCGCCTTGCTCGACTGCGTGCGTCGCGGCGAACTCGATGCCCTGGTGATGCCCCTTCAGCCGCTCGACGTACTCGCCCAGCAGATCGTTGCCGAAGTCGCGTGCCAGGAATGGGACGAGGACGCGCTGTTCGACCTCGTGCGTCGCGCGTATCCGTTCCATGCACTCAGGCGCGAGACCTTCGACGAGACCGTGCGCATGCTGGCGGAGGGCTTCACCACGCGTGTCGGCCCGCGCGGTGCGTACATTCACCGCGATGCGGTCAACAAGCGCCTTCGTGAGCGACGCGGGGCAAAGCTCACCGCGGTGACCTCCGGCGGCACCATTCCGGACACGGGCGACTACAACGTCCTGCTCGAACCCCAGGCGATCGTGGTCGGTACGGTGAACGAAGACTTCGCTGTGGAAAGCCTCGCGGGTGACGTGTTCCAGCTCGGCAACCGGTCCTATCGCATCATGCGCGTGGAAATGGGCCGCTTGCGTGTCGAGGATGCGCAGGGGCAGCCACCGAACATTCCCTTCTGGCTGGGCGAAGCGCCTGGACGCACCGACGAACTCTCGATCGGCGTGTCCCGCCTGCGCACGGATATCTCGGAGAAATTCGACGAAGGTGGCCGCGAGGCAGCGCTCGACTGGCTGACCGGCGATCTGGGCCTCAGCAAGGCGGCGGCCGAACAGGTCGTCGACTACCTGTTCCGTGCACGCGCGGCACTCGGCGCGCTGCCCACGCGCGACACGCTGGTGATGGAGCGCTTCTTCGACGAATCCGGCGGCACGCAGCTCATCATCCACACGCCGTTCGGCAGCCGGATCAATCGCGCCTGGGGCCTCGCGCTGCGCAAGCGCTTCTGCCGCAAATTCAATTTCGAACTGCAGGCTGCCGCGACCGAAGACGCCATCGTGCTGTCACTGTCCACCAGCCATAGTTTCCCGCTGGAAGAAGTGGCGCGTTACCTGCACTCGAACTCCGCGGAGCACGTGCTGATCCAGGCCCTGCTCGACGCGCCGCTGTTCGGCGTGCGCTGGCGCTGGAACGCGACCACGGCACTGGCGCTGCCGCGCTTCACCGGCGGCAAGAAGGTCGCTCCCCAGCTGCAACGGATGAAGAGCGAAGACCTGCTCGCCACCGTCTTTCCCGACCAGGTGGCGTGCGCCGAAAACCTCGTCGGCGAGCGCGAGGTTCCCGACCATCCGCTGGTCAACCAGACGCTCGACGACTGCCTGCACGAAGCGATGGACTGCGAAGGTCTGCTCACCATCCTGCGCGGACTGGAATCGGGCGCCATCCGCATGCTTTCGCGCGACCTCGCCACGCCGTCGCCGCTGGCTGCCGAGATACTCAATGCGGCGCCGTATGCCTTTCTTGACGACGCGCCACTGGAAGAGCGCCGGACACAGGCGGTGCAGTCGCGCCGCTGGAACGAGGCGGAGACGGCCGACGATCTTGGCCGGCTCGACGCCGAGGCGATCGCGGCCGTACGCGAGGAAGCATGGCCGGAAGCCCGTAACGCCGACGAAATGCATGAGGCACTCATGCTCCTTGGCGCGGTGACCGGGGACGACATGCGCGAGCATCCTTCGTGGACGGGGCTGTTACGCAGCCTGGCCAGGGACGCGCGCGCGACCGAACTTGCCAACGGCGAGGTGTCGCTGTGGGTGGCCGCTGAGCGCCTGCCGACGTGGCGCGCCATCCACCCGGACGCATCGCTCTCGCCCGCGATGGCCGCCCCGGCTGAGTTCGAGGTGCAGGCATGGACGCCGGAATCCGCACTCGTCGATATCGTCCGAGGGCGCCTCGGCGGGCTTGGCCCCGTGCCGGCCCGCGTGCTCGCCTCGTCGCTCGGTGTGGATGCCGGCGCTCTCGACCTCGCGCTGACATCCCTCGAGACCGAAGGCTATGTCATGCGCGGACCGTTCTCGCCGGGCACCACGGAGGTCGAATGGTGCGAGCGCCATCTGCTCGCCCGTATCCATCGCTACACGATCGGGCGCCTGCGCCGCGAGATCGAACCGGTCGCCCCGCGCGACTTCATGCGCTTCCTGCTCGACTGGCAGCACGTGACCCGCAACACGCAGGTCGCCGGGCCCGACGCGCTGGCCGGCGTGATCGCGCAGCTCGAAGGTTTCGAGGCCGCCGCGGGTGGCTGGGAGGCCGAACTTCTGCCGGCCCGTGTCAGCGACTACAGCATCGGCTGGCTCGATGACCTTTGCCGGGCCGGTCGCGTGGTATGGAGTCGCCTTCGCCTGGGTACGGGCAGCGGCGGGCCCGTTCGTTCCACGCCCATCGTGCTGTTGCCGCGCCGGCAGTTGCCGATCTGGTCGGCGGCGGCACCGGCGATCTCCGACGAATTGCCGCTGTCGTCGCGAGCGCAGGCCGTGGCCGATGCGCTTCGCGACGAAGGCGCGCTGTTCTTCGATGAGCTCGCATCGACCACGCGCTTGCTGCGCACCGAACTCGAAGACGCACTCGGCGAACTGGTGGCTGCCGGCCGCGTCACCGCGGACAGCTTTGCCGGGTTGCGGGCCTTGTTGCTCCCGGCGTCCAAGCGCAACGGCAGTCGCCAGCGCCGCGCGCGACGGCACATGATGAGTGGTATCGAGGATGCGGGGCGCTGGTCGCTTGCGCGTCGGCCGACCGAACAGCGCAACGATGCCGATGGGCTCGACCATATGGCACGCACACTGCTGCGCCGCTATGGCGTGGTCAGCTGGCGCATTCTCGAACGTGAGGCGGCCTGGTTGCCGGCATGGCGAGACCTGCGCCGGGTGTTTCATCGCCTGGAGGCACGCGGCGAAATCCGCGGCGGCCGTTTCGTCGATGGTCTGGTGGGCGAGCAGTTCGCGCTACCGGAAGCACTCGCAGCCCTGCGGCAGATCCGTCACCGCGAGCATGACGGAGAGATGGTCTGCATCGCGGGCACCGATCCGCTGAATCTTGTCGGCACGATCATCGCAGGAGCCGCAAAGATTCCTGCGGTGCTTGGCACACGTATCGCCATCCGTGACGGCATGCCCCTGGCGGCGATGATCGCCGGGAAGTTCGTCACGCTGATGCCACTCGAGGGCGATGACGAACGGGACGCGCGTTCGGCATTGCAGAGGCACGCGACATTTCCGACGGCGATGTCGTTTTGAGGCAAAGGCATCGCCGCTGAAGCGGCTCCCACACAGAGCGGGCTGTCGCTCCCTGTGGGAGCCGCTTCAGCGGCGATGCTCCTCAGCGCAGCTGCACATCCCCGATCACCCAGATCTTCGGCCCCGGCTTACCGGTGATCACGAAGCACAGGTCGTGCACGCCCTCGCGCTTGGGCAAGATGCCTTGCAACGTCGCCCGCCCGTCCTTCGCCTTGTCCAGCGCGATGGTCGAGATCTTCGGGCCGTCGCACGAATCCTGATGCACCTCGATCTCGCCGGCACGCGAGCGGGCCTTGCGTGAAACGATGCCCACCGTGTCCTTCCACAGCGCGTAGTTGTACGGCAGGCGGTCCACGGATACGTCAACGCCATAGCGACCGTCGAGTTTCACGCCCTTCCACACCCAGCAGGTGTTCATGATGTCGACCTTGTACACCGGTCGCGCACCGTTGACCGCGTCCGGCGACTCGATGCGCAGGACGAGCTTGTCGCCACAGGTATCGAGCTGGTCGCTGCTGCGCCGCAGGAGTGACTTCGCGTCGACGGTTTCGTCGCGCGGGCCGGCAAGGGCGAAGCTGTTGTCGAAGGCGTTCGCGCGGATCGTCGTCGGCAGCGGTACGTCGAAGGGCGCCGTATAGGCCGTGGACTGAGCGGTCGGGGCTGAACCATCCGTGGTGTATCGGATCGTGCCGTAGCCATTCTGGGTGGACAGCGTGACCTTCGCCTTGTCGTTATCCGCGGCCGCCCTGGCGATGGCCACGGCATACGCGCCATCGGCAGGCACGATGCCCGCGGCACGGTAACGCGACATCTCAGCGGGCATGCGCGCCACGAAGCTGTTCCAGTCCGCCTGGGGTGACCATGTCCGCTCGGCGAGCGCGGCAATGCGCGGGAAAACGGCGTGCTGCGTGCGATACCAGTTCGGCAGGTACTCGGTGAACACCGTGGCCTGCGCGCCGAGCACGTGGCTCGCCTTGTCCGCGGCGATATCCGACGGCACCGGATCGAAGTCGTACACGTTCTTCAGCGTCTGCACCTGGGGGCTGCCCGGCTGCTCGTCGGGAAGGGTGGACTGCAGGCGGTCCAGGTAGAGCGTCGGCGAGGGTGCCATCACCACGTCGTGCCCTGCGTTGGCCGCCTTGATCGCGCCCTTGGTGCCGCGCCAGGACATCACCGTCGCACTCGCCGGCACCTTGCCGTCGAGGATCTCGTCCCAGCCAATGATCCGACGTCCGTGCTGGTCGAGATAGTTGCCGATACGTTCGACGAACCAGCCCTGCAGCTTCTCCTCGTTGTCGATGCCGAGCGATTTCATCTTCGCCTGGACCGCTTTCGAATGCTCCCACTCGTCCTTGGCAGCTTCGTCGCCACCGACATGGATATAGGTCGACGGGAAGATCGCCATCACTTCGTCGAGCACGTTCTGCAGGAAGGTGAAGGTGCCATCGTCCACGTTGAATAGCGCCGTATTGACGCCCCAGTCCGTCGAGACGCCGAGCTTCTTGCTGCCGGCGCCGAACTGCGGGTACGCCGCGACGGCCGCCTGCGCATGTCCCGGCATTTCGATCTCCGGTACCACGGTGATGTGTCGCTCTGCGGCATAGGCGACGATCTGTTTCGCCTCGTCCTGCGTGTAGAAGCCGCAGTACGGGCGTTCCGGGTCCCCGGTGAGGGCGACGTCCGGACCCACCGGCTTGCGGCAGGCGCCGACCTCCGTCAGCTTCGGATACTTGAGTATCTGCAGGCGCCAGCCCTGGTCATCGGTGAGATGCCAGTGGAAGGTGTTGAGCTTGTGCAGGGCCATCTGGTCGAGCAGGTGCTCGATCTCGGTGACCGACTGGAAGTGACGGGCGGAGTCGAGCATCAGGCCGCGCCAGGCGAAACGCGGCGCGTCGACGATGTGCACGGCGGGCACGCCATTCTGCGATGCCGGATCGGTCAGCAGCTGCCAGTAGGTCACCGCACCGTAGAACAGGCCGGTTTCATCGTTGGCGGCGATCCGCACGCCATTGCTGTTCACGTCGAGCGTATACGCCTCGCGGCCCTTGGTCGTCGTGTCGGTAAGCAGGACGATCGCTCCGTCGCGCGGCTTGCCCTCGGCGATGGCGATCTCCGTGCCACGCGCCTGGCGTATCCAGCCCTGCAGTTGCGTGGCGACTTTCTTAGCCGCGGCGTTACCTGTCGGGACGACGATGGTGGTCGAGGTATCGAGCCTGAAGTGTCCCGGCAGGCGCTGGAGCGAGGCAGGCTGTGGAATGAGTGAGAGCGGCACGTTGTCGACGGGCCCGGTTTCGTGCCTCGGCTGGCTGGCGCAAGCGGTAAGGCCAAAGGCCATGGCGAGGAAGAGAGTTCGGCGCATCGACAGCTCCTGTGAATTCGGGCAACCGCCCGATTGTGCCGGAAACGCACAAAAAAAAGCGGGCCCGATAATGAGTAGTCGGGCCCGTGGGGAATGAAGCTTCGAGGGGTTTGCGGCCTTCCGTGGCCGCGTATCCATGACGCTTTATCAGAGGTCGAAGTGCACCGAAGCCATGTAACGGCGACCGGTGGTGTACTTCGCAACCGGCAAGTCCTTCGTGCCGATGTACTGCTTGTACTGCTCGTTGGCGAGGTTCATGCCCGAGAGCGTCACCGAGATCTGCTTGTTGAACTTCCAGCCGATCGTCGCGCCGAGATCGGCGTAGGCCTCGGTGGTTGCGGGCGGCGCACCGGCCACGTAGCCACCGGCGAGGTACGCGCTGCGCCAGTTGTAGTTGATGCGGGCACTGAACGCGCCGAACTCGTAGTACGGGCTGATGGAGTACGCATTCTTCGAGTTGTACGGCAGCTGGCCACCCGAATCGAGCGTGCCCTTAGCGTACGTGTAGTTCGCCGTGACACCGAAACCGGTATCCCAGAATGCCTGCTGGAAGCTGGCGTTGCCACCCCTGACCTTGCCGGAGCCGACGTTGACCGGGCGGGAGATGTCGTAGGTGCAGAAGCCATCAGCCGTGCAGAGGCCGGCTGCGAGCTCCTTGGCGAACTGAACGGGATCGGTAGAGGTCGCGGAGTTGAAGTGCTGCTCCTGCACCACGTCCTGGAAGATGTAATCGTCGATCTTCTTGTAGAAGCCGGTGATCGCAAAGTAGGACTGCGGTGCGAAGTACCACTCGCCGGAGAGCGAGAAGTTCTTCGACTTGTACGGCTTGAGGTCCGGCGTTCCGCCCGAACCGGTCAGGACCGTGTCGTTGAGGAACAGGTTGTTGACCTGCATGTTGTACGGCGCGCGGGCGATGACCTTGGCGGCCGCGGCACGCAGGATGATGTCGTCGGTCAGGTCGTAGGCCACGTTGAGCGACGGCAGCCAGTTCTTGCTGGTCTGCGACGCCTTCTGGTAGCTGCCGGCCGGAGCGGGAAGCACCGGTGCACCCGAGTAGTTGTAGCCGAAGCCGTCGGTCTTGGTGTCGACGTAACGCATGCCCAGGTTGCCGTGGAAACCGCCACCGGCGAAGTTCAGCTGTGCGTAGGCGGCGTTGGTCTTCTCGATGAGCTTGTACGTGCCGTTGAGGAACGTACCCGGATCCTCGTTACCGCCGTTGGTCGCGCGAACCCAGGCGTACTGCGCATTGGGATCGGCACTGACGTGCTGCGAGGAGCCGTCCCAGCCACCCACGCTGCCGAGAACGTTGGTCAGGCCGTCGGTGCCGAGGTCGGCGAGCGAGGTCGGACCATTGCCGCCGTAGACGTGCGCGTTCATGCCCTCTTCGTGACGGTTCCAGCGGTAGCCGACCTGGAGCTCGTTGAAGAAGTTGTCGAAGTACTTGCTGAAGTCGAGCTGGGCGTAGGTGTCACGCGAATTCGCGCTGTAATCACCGTAGTTGCCGGGCCAGCCACCGAGGCCGTCCGCGTCACCCATGTGCCAGTTGGCCGGGTTCTTCGCCGCTGCCGGGCTGTCGAAGTTGAAGCCGTGGTTGATGTCCCAGGTGTAGCCGCCCGCGTACTGCGGCTCGATCACGGCCTGCGAGATATCGTCGTTGCGAGCCTTGCTGTAGCCGGCTGCGCCACCGAGTTTCCAGCCGTCGCCGTCGTAGCTCGACTTCAGGTCGAACGCCGACGTGCGGACCACGGACTTACGGACGTTGCTGTCCATCAGGGTCGGGCCGATGGCCGGGCAACCCGCATTGTCGTTACCGCAGACATGGCCGCCGGTGACGACGCCATTCGGGCCCTGGGTGAAGCTCGTCACGTTGCCTGGCGCGTTACCCGTGAACGGGTACATCGACTGGTTCCAGTTGTCGAAGTTCTCGCGGATGAACAGGCTATTGAAATCGACGTTCCAGTTATCCACCGGCTTCAGCTGGAAACCGAGGGTCGCGGTGTCACGCTTGCGGTTCTGCTGGAACCAGGCGGAGTTGACCTCGTCGGGCACCTTCGCGTTCGGGTTGAGCGAACCATTGGCGATGCCCGCGGCGACGGCCGGGCTCGCTGCCCACTTGGAAACCGGGCTGTAGCTGAAGATTTCCAGGCCCTGGCGGTCGATCTTTTCCTCGTAGTGCTGTGCCGAAGCGATCACGCCAAAGGTGTTGGACGTGTTCTTCCAGCTGTACAACGCCGACGCGGTGGGACGCGAGCCGCCACTGCCCTGGTCGTTGTAGTTCAGGCCGAACGAACCGCGCACCGTGTTGGCCGGCAGGTCGAGCGGTTCCAGCGTATGCAGCAGCACCGTACCGCCGAGGCTGCCTTCGGTCAGGCGCGCTTCGGGCGACTTGTAGATTTCCAGGCGACCGATGATTTCCGGCGCGAGCATGGTGAAGTCGAAACCACGGTTCGGCTGTGCACCGTACTGCCACGGCGTCTGCGAGATCGGCTGGCCGTTGAGGAAGGTAAGGTTGAGGCTGGGGTCGGTGCCGTCGATGGAGACGCGGTCGCCCTGGCCGAACTGACGGTCGATCGTGACGCCCGGGATCTGCGTCATCGCTTCGGCGACGTTGGTGTTCGGGAACTTGCCGATGTCTTCGGCGGTGACCGCTTCGACGATGGCGTCGGCATTGCGCTTGGTGTCGAGAGACTTCTCGAGACTGGCGCGGATGCCGGTAACGGTGATGCCCTCGAGCTGGGCTGCCTTGGCGGCGTCAGCTTTTTCCTGGGCAGTCTGCGGCTTTGCCGGCGGCGGCGTCGCGTCTTGCGCGGCGGCGTATCCGGTGAAACAACAGAGTCCGGCGATGATGCTCGCCGTCAGCAGGTTTCTACGATGCGACATGGTGTCCTCCCCTCAGAGGATGTAGCAGTGACGGGTTTCGCGGCCGCGTCATGCTTCGTTGCTATCGAAGGGTCTTTCGACCCGGTTGTTGTACTGAGCCTGCGTTCCTTTCCCGCTCTTCAATGAGCGTTCGAACCGTGCAGGTAGAGACCGGCGGCACCGATCACACCCAACTGTCCGTGGTCCATCAGACGTACCGGTACTTGCTGGAGAAAGGCGCGCATAACGCCCTTGTTGAAGAACCTGGTGGCGAAGCTGCTGGCGAGGAGGCGGTCGCGAACCTGGGGCAGGATGCCGCCCGCAAGGAACACGCCACCGCGGGCGCCGTAGAGAAGGGCGAGATCGCCGACGAAACTGCCGAGCAGGCCGCAGAAAACATCCAGTGCTTCCACGGCGGCGGGATCGTTCCCGTCGAGCGCGGCGCGTGTGACGGCGGCAGGTTCGGTCAGCGTCGCGGGGGTGCCGCGCAGCGTCGAAATGGCTTCATAAAGATGGACAAGACCCGGACCCGACAGGGCCGTCTCGTAGGAAACGTAGTCGCGGCCGCGGGCAAGTTCGCCGAGGATCGCGACCTCGCGCTCGTTACCCGGCGCGAGGGAAATCTGGCCGGCTTCGGTCGGCAGCACGGTGGCGTGCGGCGAACCCGGCAGGAGGACGGCGGAACCCAGGCCCGTGCCCGGCCCCATGACGAGGATCGGACCCACGGCCGGTGTGGCGGCGGTTTCGATGATCGGCGTGGTCTGGTGGTTCTCGAGGAACTGGCAGGCGTAGGCGACGGCTTCGAAGTCGTTGACCACGGCCAGGCCGAGCAGCCCGAGGCTGTCGCGGATATCGCCGATCGAGACCGGCCAGGGCAGGTTCTCGTTGACGATGGCGTCGCCGAGCACATAGCCCGCACTGGCGACGGCGCAATGTTCGATGTGGTGCTGGCCATCCAGCCGGCCGACGAAGTCCTGCAGGACGGCGGTCAGGCTCGGCCAGTCGGCGCAGGCGTAACGCTCGTAACGAAGCACGTCGATGGCGGTGGAACCGGCGGCGCGACGCACCAGACCGATACGGGCATGCGTCCCGCCCACGTCGGCGGCGATGAACGCCCCGGAACGCGAAGCACGCACGATTTCCCGTTGTTTGGCCGATTCGCCCACGCCCCGCCCCTTATGACTTTTCGTTCGTCGTCACATGAACTTTCTGTGACGCCCCTGATTTGAGCGGAGTCTGTGAGTCAAATGACAACGTTGTCAACAGGACAAATGGCTAGGACATCCACCATTCCATCCTGCGCCGCAGCAGGAAACGTTTGCGGCGACCCGTCTTCGTCGGCGATTCGCCGCCTGGTGCGGCCTGCGGCACGGGGAATGCATGGGCGATCAGGGGTTTGACGCGCCGCGACATCGAAAGTCACAAACGGGGGTGCGCTGGGTGGGGTGGCGTAAAAAGCCAATTGACAACGTTACGCACACGAGTCAATAAAGGCGACAAATCGGGGCGTATCCGGCGGTGCCGCCGCACGGATACCGAAAACAACACGAGGGGAAGCACCCATGTCATCCACCGCGGTCGGCGTCGAAGAGACACGGCAATCCAGTCTGGTACCGATGATCATCATCGGCGTCCTGTTCTTCATATTCGGCTTCGTCACCTGGCTCAATGGCCCGCTGATCACCTTCGTGAAGCTCGCTTTCAACCTGGACGATGTCGGGGCCTTCCTGGTTCCGATGGCGTTCTATCTGTCGTATTTCTTCCTTGCCCTGCCCTCGTCTTTCATCCTGAAGAGGACCGGCATGAAGAAAGGCATGGGCCTGGGTCTGTTCGTCATGGCGATCGGTGCCGTGTTGTTCGGCCAGTTCGTCACGATGCGCGTCTATCCGGGTGCGCTGACCGGCCTGTTCGTCATCGGTGCCGGCCTTTCGCTCCTGCAGACGGCCTCCAATCCGTACATCTCCATCCTCGGCCCGATCGATAGCGCGGCGCAGCGCATTGCGTTCATGGGCATCTGCAACAAGGTGGCCGGTGCACTCGCGCCCTTCGTCTTCGGCGCAGTGGTGATGAGCAATATCGGCAGCTTCGACAAGCAGATCGCCGCCGCCGGTTCGCCGGGCGAAAAGGATGCCCTGCTCGCCGCATTCGCCGCCAAGGTGCACATGCCGTACATGGTGATGGCTGGCCTGCTGGTCGTACTCGCCATCTGGGTGGTTCGCTCTTCGCTCCCTGAAATCAAGCCTTCCGGCGCGAATTCCGAGCGCGCCATCGGCCATGCCAAGGGCAGCATCTTCAGCTTCCCGCACCTGTGGCTCGGCGTGCTCTGCCTGTTCGTCTACGTCGGCGTAGAGGTGATGGCCGGCGACGCCATCGGCACGTACGGCCAGGGCTTCGGCATGACCCCGGAAGACACCAAGCACTTCACCTCGTACACCCTGTTCGCGATGTTGCTGGGTTACATCGCCGGCCTCCTGCTGATCCCGAAGTTCGTCTCGCAGCAGAAGTACCTGGCGCTCTCGGCCATCCTCGGCGTGATCTTCTCGATCGGCACCTACATGACCACCGGGTACACCGCGGTGGGCTTCGTCGCCGCGCTGGGCTTCGCTAACGCCATGATGTGGCCGGCGATCTTCCCGCTGGCGATCAAGGGCCTGGGCGCGCTGACGGAGTTCGGCTCGGCCTTCCTGATCATGGGCATCGCCGGCGGCGCGATCATTCCGGTCGCCTTCGCCCACCTGAAGCAGAGCTACAACTTCCAGGCGGTGTTCCTCTGCCTGATGGTCCCCTGCTACCTGTACATCCTGTACTACGGCGCCGCCGGCCATCGGGTCGGCCAGCACATCAAGGACTAAAGTCCGCCTTCGCTACGTAACGGCCATCCGCTAGGATGGCCGTCTTGCTATTGAGGGTCCGAGATTGCGTAGCCCTACCATCAAGGACGTGGCCGAGCGGGCCGGCGTGTCACTCAAGACCGTCTCCCGTGTCATCAACCACGAGCCATCCGTTCATGCGCGCACCCGTGACAAGGTGCAGCGCGCCATCGATGCACTCGACTACCAGCCCGACCAGGCGGCGCGCAGCCTGCGCAGCGCCCGGACGTACGCGCTGGGCCTGGTGTATGACAACCCCAACGCCCACTACGTCATTGCCATGCAGAATGGCGTGCTGTCGGTGTGCCGGGAGCGTGGCTTCGGCCTGCAGATCCATCCCTGCGACTCGTCGGCGCCCAAGCTGGCCGAGCAACTGAGCGACCTGGTGCGGCGTAACCGCCTGGCCGGCCTCGTGCTCGCCCCGCCCATGTCCGAGCAGCCGCAGTTGCTGGCGACGCTGACCGAACACAAGATTCCCTTCGTGCGGATCATCTCCGCGCGCCAGGATCCCAAGGACGGCTGGCCCTGTGTCTTCGTCGACGACCGCGATGCCGCCTACGCGATTACCGAGCACCTGATCCAGCTGGGTCACCATCGGATCGGCTTCCTCTGGGGCGGCAAGGAGCATCGTTCCAGCCCCGAGCGGTATCAGGGCTACGAGGACGCGCTGCGCGAATACGGGCTGCCGGTCGACAAGAAGCTGGTGGTCGAGGGCGATTACTCCTTCGACGACGGCTTCCGCGGGGCGCGCAAGTTGCTTGCCCTGAAGGAGCCGCCCACCGCCATCTTCGGTTCGAACGACGAGATCGCCGCCGGTGTTCTTGCGGCGGCACGCTCCGGTGGTGTCGACGTGCCGTGGGAGCTTTCCATCGCCGGTTTCGAGGACAGTCCGTTCTCCAAGCAGTCGTGGCCGGCGTTGACTACCGCGCGGCAGAACACCGAAGAGATTGGTCGCCACGCGGCGCAGCGTCTCATTGCGGAACTCGAGCGGGATGGCGACGAGCACATCATCGAGAACGAGGGCTTCAGCCCCGATCTTGTGGTGCGTGGGTCGACGGCGCCGAGGCGGCTGTGAACCTTACCCATCCTGTCGGCGAGGACAGCTCCTTGTAGGAGCCGATTCATCGGCGAAAGCGCTGGACTCAGTCTTTGTCCTGATCGGACTCCTGCACCCCGATCAGGCGATCGTCATAACACCGATCGCCGCAACGGCGATCGCGAGACCTAGCCAATTCAACCACGACAACTTCTCGCGGAATGCCAGCGCACCGACAAGTGCGCCGAGCAACACGACACCCAGATTCATCGACGCGAACACCAGCGACGGATCATTCGGTAGCGCCTGATGGCCACGGATGTAGAACAGGATGTTGGCGAAGTTGGCCGCACCGAGGACCACGCCGAAACCGATGCTACGCAAGGACAACGGCGTCTGGCGGGTCAGAGCGCGCGCGAACACGGCTATCCAGCAGAGCACCAGCGCGATCAGGAACGAGGCGAGCAGGGCGCTCGGGAAGGGCGCGTGTGCCTGGGCAACCAGCTTGAAACAAATGTCGATGGCGCCGAAGCCGGCGAACACGGCGAGCGGCGCTAGCCAGCCTGCGCGTTCTACGCGCTCCTTGCGCCAGAGGATGCATGCCACGGCGACGAGTGCGAGGCCGATCCCGAGGACCTTCAACGGGACGAGCGCTTCGCCGAACAGGAGGAAGGCGGCGGCCAGCGAGAGGAACAGCGACAGGCGCTGGGCCACGTCGGTGCGCACGATGCCCGCACTTCTCACCGAGCGCGCCAGCATGACGAAGATGGCGGGGAGTAGCACGCCGAGCAGGATCAGCGGCGTGCGGGCATCGGACTGGAGGGCCGCCTGGGGCGTCGCTCCGAACAGCCATGCGGCGAGCCCGGCGGCAACGACGTAGTTGGTGGCGACGGCCTGGACGATGTCGACGTTCGCGCGGCGCGAGAGTTTTAGCAGGACCGAGACGGCGACGCTGAAGGCGACGGCGAGGAGGATGTAGAGCATGGGGGTGGGTTACGCGGTGGGGCGAGACTGAGAAGTTTCGCACAGAGCATCGCCGCTGAAGCGGCTCCCACAAGAGCGGCTCGCTTTGTGTGGGAGCCGCTTCAGCGGCGATGCCTTTCACCCACGCGACAGGCTCAACGACCCAGCTGCGACGCCTCGCGCGCCAGCTTCTCGATCGCCGCAAAATCACCCGCAGCCAGCAGATGCGCTGGCGTCAGCCACGAACCACCCACGCAGACCACGTTCGGCAACGCGAGAAATTCGCCCGCGTTAGCGAGGCTGATACCACCGGTCGGGCAGAAGGTGATCTGCGGCAGTGGGCTGGCCCAGGCGCCGATCAGCTTGCTGCCGCCGGCCGGTACAGCCGGAAAGAACTTCTGGAAACGGTAACCGCGCTCGAGCAGGTTCATCGCCTCGCTGGAGGTCGCGGCGCCGGGCAGCAGGGGCAGGTCGTGGTCGGCGGCGGCGTCGAGCAGCCGCGGCGAGCTGCCCGGCGAGACGGCGAACTTCGCACCGGCTTTATAGGCGGCTTCGAGATCGCGCGCCGTCAGCACGGTGCCGACGCCGACAAAGGCACCTTCGACTTCCGCGGCGATCGCACGCACGGCATCCAGCGCAGCCGCTGTGCGCAACGTGACTTCGATCGAGGGAATGCCACCGGCGACCAGCGCACGCGCCATGCCGACAGCCTTCGAGGCGTCTTCGATGATCACCACGGGAACCACCGGCGCGAGACGCAGGGTGGATTCGACGAGTTGCTGCTTGGCTTCGTTGCTCATCAGGTACTGCTCCGGAAAATCAAAAGACGCCCGCACCGAGATCGGCCGTGACGGCGGACTGGCGGAACATGGCGAAAAGCTCACGACCCATGCCCGTGTGGTGCATGGCAAGATCGACGTTATCGGGAATGCGCGCATTCCATTCATCGGCATCGACCAGTACTTCGATCGTGCCGGATACGGCATCCAGACGCACGAGGTCGCCCGTGCGAATGCGCGCGATGGGGCCGCCGGCTTCGGCTTCCGGGGTCACGTGGATAGCCGCCGGCACGCGACCCGAGGCGCCGGACATGCGGCCATCGGTGAGCAGGGCGACGCGGTGACCACGGTCCTGCAGCAGGCTCAACGTCGGCGTGAGCTTATGCAGCTCCGGCATGCCGCGTGCACGCGGCCCCTGAAAACGCACGACGGCGATGAAGTCGCGATTGAGTTCGCCGCGGTCGAAAGCCGCTTTCACATCGTCCTGTTCGTCGAAGACGATCGCCGGGGCTTCGACGATCATGCGGTCGTCGGGCACGGATGACACCTTGATCACGGCACGACCGACGTTGCCCGACAGCATGCGCAGCCCACCGTCGAGGCGGAACGGTTCGCTGATCGATCGAAGCACGCCGCGGTTGCCGCTCTCCTTGGAGACGCGTTCCCAGGCGAGCGCATTGCCCTCGAGCCGCGGCACGTGACGATAGGCTTCCAGACCATGCCCCATGATGGTGTTGACGTCGCCGTGCAGCAGGCCACCATCGAGCAGCTGGTCCATCAGGAAAGCCATGCCGCCGGCTTCGTGGAAGTGATTCACGTCGGCGTAGCCGTTCGGATAGACGCGCGCCAGTAGGGGAACGACCGCCGAGAGGGCGTCGAAATCGTCCCAGCGCAGCTCGATGCCCGCGGCACGCGCGATGGCGACAAGATGGAGCAGGTGATTGGTCGAGCCGCCGGTCGCGTGCAGGCCGACCACGCCGTTGACGATGGCACGCTCGTCGATAATGCGGCCGATCGGCATGTAATGGTCGCCGAGGCAGTCCGTGGCGAGCACGCGCTCGACAGCGGCTGCCGTGAGTGCCTCGCGCAGCGGTGTGTCTGGTGCCTCGAAGCTGGCACCCGGAATATGCAGACCCATGATCTCCATCAGCATCTGATTGGAGTTGGCCGTGCCGTAGAACGTGCAGGTGCCGGCGCCATGATACGAACGGGCTTCCGCATCGAGCAGTTCCGCGCGCGACGCCTTACCCATGGCGAACGCCTGGCGGACCTTCGACTTCTCTTCATTCGGAATGCCCGAAGGCATCGGACCCGAAGGCACGAAGGCGCTGGCGAGATGACCGAAGCTCAGTGCGCCGATCAGCATGCCCGGTACGATCTTGTCGCAGATACCCAGGTAGAGCGCGCCCTCGTACATGTCGTGCGAGAGCGAGACGGCGGTGGCCATGGCGATGAGGTCGCGCGAGAACAGCGACAGCTCCATGCCGGGCCGTCCCTGCGTCACGCCGTCGCACATGGCCGGCACGCCACCGGCGACCTGCGCCGTGGCGCCGAACATGCGCGCGGTGGCGCGAATGCGCTCCGGATAGCTTTCGTACGGCTGGTGCGCGGAGAGCATGTCGTTATACGACGTCACGATGGCGATATTCGCGGCGTGGCCGTTGCGCAGTGCATCCTTGTCGTTCTCGCCGCAGGCGGCGAAACCGTGGGCAAGGTTGCCGCACGAAAGGTGATGTCGCTTCGCACCTTTGCCGCGTGCGCCTTCGATTTTCGTGAGGAAGGCGGCGCGCGAGGCGTGGCTACGCTCGACGATTCGCTGAGTTACCTCGGCGAGGATAGGGTGGATGTTCATGGCAGTCCCGCGTGGCTACGTAGTGGGGTCGCCGGCCCCCGCCGGGGCGACCCGGGCCGCGCGTATCCCGCGCGGCACGATGGCTTGCAAAGCTCAGGTAAAAAGCAGGCTCAGGGCGACCAGTACACGTCGACGGCGACACGGTCCTGCTTGAGCACCGCGGCGATCGGGAAATCTTCGCCGGCAAGCGCCTTGCCGAGGATCTCTTTCTTGTCGTTGCCTTCGATGTGCAGGTAGAGCGCGCGCGTATCGAGTACACGGGGAAGGCTGAGCGTGATGCGCGGCTCACCGGCACCGTCGGCGCGCATCGACAGGACGCTCTGCTTGCCGTCGAGGTCGAGCGCCTGGGCGAGATGGTCGCCGCCGGGGAAGAACGAAGCGGTATGACCATCCGGACCCATGCCGAGCACGACGACGTCGAACGGCTTGCCGAGTGCGTCGACCTTTGCGCCGACGCCCGCGAGCGCGGCGTCGACATCGTCCGCATGCGCCTTGTCGAACAGCGGCTGGAAACCGGCGACGTGTGCTTCGTGCGCGATCAGCGTTTTCTTGACGAGGCGCGCGTTGGAGCGCTCGTTGTCTTCATCCACCCAGCGCTCGTCGACCAGGGTGATCGTGACCTTGGACCAGTCGATTTCCTGCTCGGCCAGCACGGCGAACATCAGCTTCGGCGTGCTGCCGCCGCTGACGGCGAGACTGGCTTTGCCGCGTGCCTTGACGGCGGCATCGAGCTTGCTCGCGATATCTTTGGCCAGCGTGTCGCCGAGGGTCAGGCGATCGGCGAATTCATGGCGGTTCACTTTTGCGTTCATCAGGCAGCGTCCTCGGCCCAGGTACGGCCATCACGTTCGATGAGCGCCACGGCGGCGCTCGGACCCCAGGTACCCGCGGTGTACGGCTTCGGCGTCTCGCCGCCGCCTTCCCACGCCTGGAGGATGGGACCGGCCCAGTTCCATGCGGCCTCGACTTCGTCGCGACGCATGAACAGGGTCGGGTTGCCGCGCACCACGTCGAGGATCAGGCGCTCGTAGGCATCCGGTTGCTGGATGCCGAACGCCGCCGCGAAGCTCATGTCGAGCGGCACGTGACGCAGGCGCAGGCCACCCGGACCCGGATGCTTGATGGTCAGCCACAGCTTCACGCCTTCGTCCGGCTGCAGGCGCAGCGTCAGGCGATTCGGCAGCAGCGGACCATTGGCGGGATCGAAGATGGAATGCGGCAATGCACGGAACGTCACCACGATTTCCGAAACGCGACTGGGAAGGCGCTTGCCGGTGCGCAGGTAGAACGGCACACCAGCCCAGCGCCAGTTACCGATCTCCGCCTTGAGGGCGACGAAGGTTTCGGTCTTGGACTGGTCGCTGCCCAGTTCGTCCAGGTAACCCGGGACGCTCTGGCCTTCGGCCGCGCCGGCACGGTACTGGCCGCGCACGGTGAGTAGGCCAGCATTGCTCGCATCGATCGGACGCAGCGACCGCAGCACCTTGAGCTTCTCGTCGCGCACGGCGTCCGGCTCCAGCGACGACGGCGGCTCCATGGCGAGCATGCACAACAGCTGCAGGATGTGGTTCTGGACCATGTCGCGCAGGGCGCCGGCACGGTCGTAGTAGCCGGCGCGATGGCCGACGCCCACGGTTTCGGCGACGGTGATCTGCACGTGGTCGATGTGCTGTGCATTCCACAGCGGCTCGAACAGCGCGTTGCCGAAGCGCAGCGCCAGCAGGTTCTGCACCGTCTCCTTACCGAGGTAATGATCGATACGGTAGGTCTGCGATTCGGTGAAGTAACCGGCGACCGCGTCGTTGATCGCGTTGGCGCTCTGCAGGTCGCGGCCGATCGGCTTTTCCAGCACCACGCGCGAGCGTTCGCCGTTGAGGCCCAAGGAACCGAGGCGCTGGCAGATGTCGGTGAAGATGTCCGGCGCGGTCGAGAGATAGAAAACGCGGATATGCGTCGGCTGCGCGGCCATGAGGGCCGAGAACTCGTCCCAGCCGTCGGCCTTGCGGGCGTCCAGCGAGCGGTAGCCGATCATCGCGATGAAGGCGTCGAGCTGGGCCTTGGCCACGTGGGCCACGCCTTTTTCGATGGCGACGCGGACCTGCTCACGATACCCGGCGTCGTCGAGACCTTCGCGGGCGACACCGATGATCCGGCTGCTCGGCTGGATCTGGCCGTCGACGAACCGGTGGTACATGGCGGGGAGGAGCTTGCGGACGGCGAGGTCGCCGGTGCCGCCGAAAATGACCAGATCGAACGGCTCGATCGGCAGGAGTTGTGCGCTCACGACAGTGGCCTGTTCAACGTCGAGGGAAGATGCCACCGGATCGTACCAGTGACATACCAGGTCATACCAGCCCCGTACCAATCGCCGCGGCGTTTCGCCGCCATTGGCGGCACGATTACCCAACGGAAACGTTTCCAGCGCCCATTTGGATCGTGCAAACGACTGTTTGAATCGTCCGGTGGTATGGACGAACTTGCACGCGCTTGCCCCAGTGGTCAGGTATTGGTATCTTCAGGAAATGGAAATCGCCCTCGTCGCCGAATACCAGCGCCTGCAGCACGACCCGGCCGCCCGGCTGCCGCTGGCGTACATGCGCCTGCGTCGGGCTATTCGCAACGTGATCGAGAACGGCGAGGTGCAGGTCGGCCATGCGCTGCCCAGCGAACGTGATCTCGCCAGGGCCCTCACCCTGTCCCGGGTCACCGTACGCAAGGCCATCGGTGGCCTGGTCGAGGACGGCCTGCTCACCCAGCGCCACGGCGCCGGCACCTTCGTCTCCGAACGTATCGTCAAGCCGCTCTCGCGGATGACCAGCTTCACCGAGGACCTGCGTGCGCGCGGCCTCAACCCGCGCTCCGAGTTCTTCGAACGGGCGATCGGCGAAGTCACCCCCGAGGAATCCATGGCGATGAACCTGTCGCCGGGCACCCAGGTGGTCCGCCTGCATCGCTTGCGCTATGCCGGCGACGAACCGCTGGCCATCGAGCGCAGCGCCGTGCCGTTGTCGCTCCTGCCCGACCCGAACCTGGTCGAGGATTCGCTCTACGAGGCCCTGGACAAATTGGGCAACCGCCCGCTTCGTGCCCTGCAACGCCTGCGTGCCGTCGTGCTCGGCCCCGCGCAGACGCGACTGCTGCGCCTGAGCGCCGGCAGCGCGGGACTCAGCATCGAACGCCGCAGCTTTCTCGACGACGGCCGGATCGTCGAATTCACCTGTTCCTGGTACCGCGGGGACATCTATGACTTCGTCGCCGAACTGCAAAGCGACTAACGAGCCAACCAGACCATGACGATCCAGCCGCAAGACACCCTGATGTTCCGCGAAGCGCACGAGACCGCCGAGGTCGTCGAGCGGCAACTCGCCAACAACGAAGCCGTGATCGGCGCGCTCGCCGAGCGCCTGCGCGCCACACCGCCGCGCATGGTCATCACCTGCGCACGTGGCAGCTCCGATCACGCGGCCATGTACGCCAAGTACGTGTTTGAAACCCAGCTCGGCGTCGTCACCGCGTCGGCCTCGCCGTCGGTCACCTCGATTTACCACGCGGCGCAGCGCCTCGACGGCGCGCTCTATGTGGCCGTCTCGCAGTCCGGCAAGAGCCCCGACCTGGTCCGCAATGCCGAGGCCGCGAAAAAGGCGGGTGCCTACGTGGTCGCCCTGGTCAACGTGGTGGATTCGCCGCTTGCCGATGTCGCCGACGTCGTCGTGCCCCTGCACGCCGGGCCGGAAACCAGCGTCGCCGCGACCAAGAGTTATCTCGGCGCGCTGTTCGCCATCCTGCACATCGCCGCCCGGTGGAGCGGCAAGCCCGAGATCGCCGATGCGATCACCGCGCTGCCCGCCCAGCTTCGTCACGGTTGGAACGCCGACTGGTCGGCACTCACCGACGGGCTGGTGGATGCGCACAACCTGTTCGTCGTCGGTCGCGGTTTCGGTTTCGCCGGTGCGCTCGAGGCCGCGCTCAAGTTCAAGGAAACCTGTGGGCTGCATGCCGAAGCCTTCAGCGCGGCCGAAGTGAAGCACGGCCCGATGGCCCTGGTTGGCCCCCATTTTCCGGTGCTGTTCTTCGCGCAGAACGACGACACCCTGCCCGGCGTGCTCGAGGTCGCCGCCGAGTTCCGCAAGCGCGGTGCCAAGGTGTGGGTGGCCGCGCCGGGTGCCACCGGTGACGACATCCTCCCGCTCGTCGCCACGGCACCCATCGCCGCGGTGCTGGTCACCGTGCAGAGCTTCTATCGCGCCACCGCCGCCCTCGCACTGCGCCGTGGCTTCAATCCCGACGTCCCGCCGCACCTGAACAAGGTGACGGAAACCGTCTGATTCATGGAGTTCCTGGTATGACCCTCGCCCTCGTCAACGGCCGCGTCCTTACCGATAACGGATTCCAGGGTGGCTTTGCCGTCCTCATCGACGACGGAAAAATCACCGGGCTCGCGCTGCCCTCCGATCCGCGCGTGCGCGCGGCCGAGCGCCACGATCTCGGTGGCCGCACCCTGCTGCCCGGCTTTATCGACTGCCAGGTCAACGGCGGCGGTGGCGTGCTGTTCAACGACGTACCCACCGTCGATGCGATCCGCAGGATCGGCGAGGCGCATGCGAAGTTCGGCACGACCGGCTTCCTGCCTACCCTCATCAGCGACGATGTCGACGTCATGGCGAAGGCTATCGACGCCGTGAACGAAGCCGTGGCCCAGGGCGTGCCCGGCGTGCTCGGCATCCATCTCGAAGGCCCGTTCATCGCGCCCGAACGCAAGGGGGTGCACGATCCGGCCAAGTTCCGCATCGCCGATGCGAGTGACGTGGCGATGGTCGCGCGCCGCCATGGTGGCGTCACCTTGCTCACCCTCGCACCGGAACGCGCCAGCGCCGCCGTGCTGCAGGAGCTGGTCGCCAACGGCGTCATCGTCGCTGCCGGCCACACCGCCGCCGACTACGACACCACGCGTAACGCGCTGGCCACTGGCATTCGCGGCTTCACGCACCTGTTCAACGCCATGACCCCGTTCACCAGCCGCGAACCTGGTGTGGTCGGTGCCGCACTCGAGGATCCCGCCAGCTGGTGCGGTCTGATTGTCGACGGCCACCACGTGCATCCGGCTTCCTTGCGTGTCGCCATCGCGGCGAAGGCGCGCGAGAAGATGATGCTGGTGACCGATGCCATGCCGCCGGTCGGCTCCGACGACCCGACCTTCGTGCTGAAGGGCGAGACGATCACGGTGAAGGACGGTGTCTGCCAGACCGCCGACGGCACCCTGGCCGGCTCCGCGCTGGACATGGCCACGGCCGTACGCAACACGATCAACATGGTCGGCGTGCCTTATGACGAAGCCGCCCGCATGGCCTCGACCTACCCGGCCGCCTTCCTCGGCCTCGGCGCCACACACGGTCACATCGCCGCCGGCTACCGGGCCGACCTGGTCGTGATGGACCACAACCACGAGGTCGTCGAGACCTGGATCGGTGGCGTCCGCGTCGTCGGCTGACAGCGTAACATTTGTTAAATCCGCGTGACATGAACCCGGCGGCCCGCTAGAGTGGCGCCGTTCGGGTGTCCCGGCCGGCGGTCGCTGGTGGGATGAAACGGGAAGCCGGTGCGTCGCCTCGCGACTATTCCGGCACTGCCCCCGCAACGGTAAGCGACAGGAAGGCCTGAAGGTCTTTACGGAAACCGGCCATACGCCACTGCGAAAGCGGGAAGGCGCCGGGTTCCGCCACGGCAGGTGGCTGACGCGAGTCCGGAGACCGGCCCGATGCATTCGCCTCGCGACACTCGCGGGGCGTTTTATGTTGGGCGATTCGCGGAGGGCGGATCCGGACAGCGTTCCGGGTCGATCCGTGCCCGCATGCCGTTCGCCGTTTGTCCTCCGTGTCGTCTTTAGCGACGCACTAAGGAAACGGCTCCATGAAGAAGACCCTGCTCGCGATGGCCCTGCTGTCGTCCATCGCCGCCGCCCACGCGGCCGACGCTCCCGCCGAGAAGCTCGATCCGGTGGTGGTCACGGCCAACCGTGCGGCCACGCCGCTCGACGAAGTGCTCGCCCCGGTCACGCTGATCACCCGCGAGGACATCGAGCGCCTGCAGCCGGTCAGCGTGCAGGACCTGCTCACCGGCCTGCCGGGCATCGTCATGGCGAACACCGGTGGCATCGGCCAGCAGACCTCGCTGTTCATGCGCGGCACCAACTCGTCGCACACCCTGGTCCTATTGGACGGTGTGCGCGTCGGCACGGTCGGTGCCGGCATCCCGGCCTACGAGCAGCTGCCGGTGGACCAGATCGACCACATCGAGATCGTTCGCGGCCCGCAGTCGAGCCTGTATGGCTCGGACGCCATCGGTGGCGTCATCCAGATCTTCACCCGCCACGGCCAGGCCGGCGAAGCGCCCACGCCTTCGGTGTCGGTCACCGGTGGTAGCCACGGCTACACCGACGGCCAGTTCGGCCTGTCCGGTGGCACGCAGCACAGCTGGTACAACGCCAGCCTCGGCGGCCAGTACACCTCGGGCATCAATGCCTGCCGCGTCGGCGCGGGCGAGGCCTTCAAAGGCTGCTTCACCGACGAGCCCGACCATGACGCCTACCGCACCTATAACGGCGCGCTCTCCGGCGGCTACCGCTGGGACGACGGCACGGAGCTCACCGGCAGCTGGCTGCGTAGCAAGGGCGACATCGAATACGACGGTGACTTCCAGAACCTGACCCGCCGCTCGCAGCAGGTCGCCGGCACCAAGCTCGCGTTCAACGCGCTGGAGAACTGGCGCATGTCGATCAGCCTGGGCCAGAACCAGGACCGCGCCGACAACTACCTCAACGGCGCCGACAAGACCCTGGACTTCGTGAACTACGGCGTCGACAAGGCGCGCGTGGGTTACCTGTACTCCAAGCGTAACCAGGCCTCCTGGCAGAACGATTTCACGCTCGCTCCGGGCCAGACGCTCAGCGTCGGCGTGGACTTCCAGCAGGAAAAGCTCAAGAGCGACACGGATTACCTGAAGGACACGCGCGAGAACACCGGCGTGTTCGCGCTGTACCAGGGCATCTTCGGCGCCAATGAGATCCAGCTGTCGGCACGTCACGACCACAACAACCAGTTCGGCAACCACACCACCGGCCAGGCCGCGTACGGCTTCCGCTTCGACAACGGCATGAAGGTCACCGCCTCCTACGGCACCGCGTTCCACGCGCCGACCTTCAACGACGAGTACTACCCGTACGGCGCGCCGGTGAACCTGAGCCCGGAGAAGTCGCGCACGGCCGAGATCGGCCTGTCGGCCCGCCCGGGCATCTGGAACTGGGCGGTCAACGCCTACCAGACCCGGGTGAACGACCTGATCGGCTTCGATGCGAATTTCCTGCCGATCAACGTCAGCAAGGCGCGCATCCGTGGCGTTGAAGGACAGCTGGGCGCGGACGTGGACGGCTGGCACCTGCGCGGCTACGCCACCCTGCAGCAGCCGAAGGACCGTGACAGCGGTGACGAGTACAACAACCTCCTGGCCCGTCGTCCCAAGCGCACCGCCCGCGTGGACGTGGACCGCGATCTCGGCGCCTTCACCGTGGGTGGCTCGGTCTACTCCGCCGGTTACAGCTACGACGATGCCGCGAATACGACACGCCTGGGCGGCTACGCGACGGCGGATGTTCGTGCCACCTGGCACGTGGATAGCGACTGGAGCGTCCAGGGTCGCCTGGCCAATGTGTTCGATCGTCGCTATGAGACCGCCGCGTATTACAACCAGCTGGGGCGGACGTATTACCTGACCGTGCGGTATTCGCCGGCGCGTTGAGGCACCCCCATCGCCGATGAATCGGCTCCCACAGGAGAACTGCTGGCCCCTTCAAGGTGGCAAGTCTTTTGTGGGAGCCGCTTCAGCGGCGATTCCCTATGTTTTGCCTCGATATAAATGAACGCGACACCCCTGCCTTCCGGCAGGGCCCCCACTAAAGGCACACGCGACACCGTCGCGCTGCCGTCATAAAGTCCACGGGCGCGGGTATGCTTCCCGCGATCACAGGAAGTGTCGTGAACTTTTTTGCACCATTCATTCGCCGGCCGAGAGGTACGTCGCTGCTTGCGGCGGGCCTGACCCTTGCCGGTGCGATCGCATACATGCTGCTTGGCGTGGCCGCGCTGCCCTCGATCGAGGTGCCGGCGGTATTCATCCAGACCCAGATGCCGGGCGCCAACGCGCAGACCATGGCGTCGACCATCATCGCGCCCCTGGAACGCCACCTCGGCCAGATTCCGGGCGTCGACCAGATGTACTCGAACAGCTCCGAAGGGGCTGGCTTCGTTCGTGTCCGCTTCACCATGGACCGCAGTACTGACGCTGCCGCACGCGACGTGCAGGCGGCCATCAACGCGGCCGCGGCCGATCTGCCGGCCGGCATGCCCTCGCCGCCGCAGTACTTCAAGTTCGATACCGGGCAGATTCCCGTCCTCCTCGTCGCCTTCACTTCGAAGACGATGCCGCCGGACAAACTGTTCGACGTGGTCAATACGCTGATCATGCCCAGTGTGAAGCAGATCGACGGCGTCTCGCGCGTGCAGGTGTTCGGTGGCACGCCGCATGCCGTGCGCATCGAGCTGGATACCAATGCGCTGTCGTCCAAGCAGCTGACGGCCAACGACGTTTCCAATGCACTGAACGCGGCCAACGTGAATTCCCCGCAGGGTGTGCTGTCCGACGGCGTCACGCAGATGACCGTGACCGCCAACGACGGACTGCGCGAGCCGGAAGATTTCGCCAACATCCTCATCGCCGTGCGCAACAACGTACCGGTACGCTTGTCCGACATCGCCAAGGTGACCAGCGGCGAGCAGGATCAGTACCAGGCGGCGTGGTTCCAGGGCGACCGCTCGGTCACCATGCAGATCAGCAAGCGGCCGGAGGCCAACTCCATTGCCACGGCCGAGGCGATCCGCGCCGCCTTGCCGCGCTTCCAGTCGTCGTTGCCCGCCGATGCCGTGGTGACGCCGATCTTCGACCTCACGCAGACCACCCAGTCGGCCCTGCACGAGGTAAAGGTCGCGCTGCTCATCAGTATCGTGATGGTGGTGCTGGTGATGATGGTGTTCCTGCGTCGCCTGGGCCCCACCCTGATCGCCACGCTCAGCGTGCCGCTGTCGCTGGCTGGCGCGTTCGTGGTGATGTGGATCCTCGGTTACACGCTCAACACCATGTCGCTGATGGCGCTGGTGCTGTGCATCGGCTTCGTCGTGGACGATGCGATCGTGGTGATCGAGAACATCGTTCGCCATATGGAGAATGGAACGGGCCCGATGCCAGCCTCGCTGGAAGGCGTACGCGAGATCGGGTTCACCGTCGTCTCGATCACGCTGTCGCTGATCGCCGTGTTCGCGCCACTGCTGTTCGGCAACAACATGATCACCAAGCTGCTGCGCGAGTTCTCGGTGACGCTTGCCGCCGCCGTGGTGATCTCGGCCGTCGTCTCGCTGACCCTGACGCCGGCGTTGTGCGCCAGGTATCTCAAGCACGACGATGCCGATCGCAAGGTAAGCCGCTGGGAGCGTGCGCTCGAGCGCTTCGATCGTGGCCTTCTCGGCACGTACGAACGCGCGCTCAACTGGGCTATGCGGCATCGGCGGGTGATGCGCTGGCAGCCGCTGATCCTGCTGTTCGCGACGTTTGCGCTTGGCTTCGCGGTGGTGAAAACCGCTGGCGGCAATTTCATGCCCGACGAAGATACCGGCATGCTGCAGGCCGAGGTGACCGCGGACGCGAACATCTCGCCAGACGAAATGTCACGCCGGCTCAAGCGCGTCGGCGACATCATGCAGAACGACCCCACGGTCGCCGATGTAAACACCATCCTCGGCAGCGGCAATGACGGCGCGGCCGTCGGCAACTCCGGCCTGATGTTCATCGACCTCAAGCCGAAGGGCAGCGGGCCGGACCATCGCAAGGAATCGATCAAGGAGATCATGGAGCGCCTCGGTAAGCAGTACGAGAAGCTCTCCGATGTCCAGGTTTTCATGAGCCCCGTGCAGTTCCTCGGCGGCGGTGGGAATAACGGCAACCGCGGGCAGTACTCGTTCCAGCTGATCAGCACCGGCGGCGAGAACCTCCAGCCCTGGGTGATGAAGCTGGTGCGCAAGATGCGCACGATTCCCGAGTTCAAGGATGTCGGAAGTGACTTCGACGTGGTCGGCAAGCAGCAGATGCTTCAGGTGGACCGCGATTCGGCGGGGCGTCTGTCGGTTGGCATGGGCATGGTCGATTCCGCGCTTTATAACGCCTTCGGCCAGCGTCAGGTCTCGATCATCTACTCGGATATCAACCAGTACTGGGTGGTGCTCACGGCAGCCGCGGCGCAAACGTTGAGCCCCGACGCCCTGTTGAATACCTACGTGAAGAGCGGCACAGGCGTCATGGTGCCACTGTCCGCGCTGGCAAAGATCGCCCCGGTCGCGACGCCCACCACGATCACTCACCAGAACCAGCTCGAATCGGCCGACATCACCTACAACCTTCCGCCGAAGATCGCCCCGGACAAGGGCAACGCCATGGTCGAGGAGGCCGTGCGCCAGCTCAACCTGCCCGAGGGGATCCGCATGGACTTCACTGGCACGAACCAGCGGCTGAAAGATGCTCAATCCAATGGCATGGTGTTGTTGATCGGGGCGATCCTCGCCGTCTATATCGTGCTGGGCATTCTCTACGAGAGCCTCGGGCATCCGTTGACGATCATCTCCACACTGCCGGCCGCGGGCGCGGGTGCCTTCCTCGCCATGCTGATCACGCAGCAGCAGCTCACGCTGATGACGATCATCGCGGTGCTGTTGTTGATCGGCATCGTGAAGAAGAACGCCATCCTGATGGTCGATTTCGCGCTCGTCGCGCAACGCGAGTACGGGATGTCGCCCGTGGAGGCGATCCGTCAGGCCGCGCTGGTGCGGTTCCGACCCATCACCATGACCACCCTGGTGGCGATGGGCGCAGCGCTTCCGCTGGCGATCGGCTTCGGCGTGGGTTCGGAGATGCGTCGCCCGCTCGGTATCGCGATCGTCGGCGGCCTGCTGGTATCGCAGCTCCTGACCTTGCTCAGCACGCCGGCGATCTACCTGTGGAACCACGATCGCAAGATTCGCGTGGCACGGCGCAAGCACCGTCGCATGCTCAAGCGCCGCTACAAGAACTGGTTGAAAATCCGCAAAGCCTGACAATCCCGCTCCTACACGTTGCGGACAGCGTTGGGATTACACCGCGGGTGTGGCGTCCACGACCGGTGCTGTGGCGGGCAACATGTGCGCCTTTTTCCAGCTGCCACGACGGTAGTACACCGTCGTGATCACCAGCGAGACGAGAGAGCCGACGGGGAAACTCCACCAGATCGCATCCGCACCGATGACCGGTTCGAGCAGCGCCGCGAAGGGATAACGCACGAGCCACATCGAGATGATAAGCACGACCAGCGGCAGCATCACCGCACCCGTGGCGCGCACCACACCGAACATCACGAAGGTCACGCCGAACAGCAGGAAGGACCAGACCACGATGTGGTTGAGGTGCTGGGCGATACCGATGGCCGAGCTGTCACTGCCCAGGAACAGCACCAGCGCCGCGCGGTTGAACAGGTAGATGATGAGCACCAGCGTGCCGGTCAGTGCGAAGTTGGTCAGCACACCGGCGCGCCCGATGCCCGCGACGCGATCCCAACGCTTCGCGCCGACGTTCTGCGCCACCATCGAGGACACCGCGCTGCCGATCGCCAGTGCGGGCATCTGGATGTACGTCCACAGCTGCGAAGCAGCGCCGAAGGCCGCCGTGGTCTGCGAGCCGTGCCGATTGACCAGCGACATCATGATGATGGCCGACGACGCGATCACGACCATCTGCGCGCCCATGGGCAACCCTTTCGCCAGCAGGCTTTTGAGGATGGCGACATCGGGTACGAGCAGACGCAGTTCGTGACGGTGGATGCACAGGAAATATTTCTTCCGGTAGAGCCAGACGAAAAGGGCGAGCAGGGTGGTGGTCTGCGCGATGAGCGTCGCCACCGCGGAGCCGGCAATGCCCATGTGCGGCACCGGGCCGAGACCGAAGATGAAGAGTGGGTTGAGCGCGATATCGAGGATCACCGAGATCAGCATGAAGATGAAGGGCGTGCGTGAATCGCCCGCGCCTCGCAGCGTCATTCCGAGGAAGGTATAGAGGTACATCGCAGGCAGCGCGACGAAGATGATGCGCAGGTACTCGATCGCATAGGGCTGCGCGTCATGCGGCGTGCCCATGGCGCGAAGCATCGCGGGCGTGGCGATGAAGCCGCCGATGGCGACCAGCAGCGAGATCGCAACGAAGAACCCGAGGCCCGTGCCGACCACGCGGCGCGCTTCCGGAATGTCGTGCGCTCCGACCGTCTGTCCGACCAGGATCGTCGTGGCCATGCCGATGCCGAAGACCACGCCCAGAAGGAAGAACAGGATCAGGTTGGCATTGGAGGTTGCGGCGAAGGCGGCCTCGCCAAGGAAGTGACCGACCCAGATGGCATTGATCGACGCGTTCAGCGACTGCAGCACGTTCGCGCCGAGGATCGGCAGCGAGAAGAGCAGCAGCGTGCGGGCGATCGGACCTTCGGTCAGCGCAGCGCGCCTGGCCGGGAGTGTCATGCTTCACCACCCGCACGCGCAGCGAGAACACGTACGTAATCGCGGATATCCGGCGGCCATGCTTCGGTCAGCGTATCGAAGCGGACCCGGTCACTGCGGTGGAACGCACGCGATGCTTCCTCGTAATCGGGCAGGTTGCCGGCCAGCGCCATCATCACGCGGTCCACCGCTTCGCTGGCCTGGCGCAGGCGATCCGCGGGAGCCTGCTGGCGACTCGCGGTTTCGACCAGACGGCGCAGGGCGACGGACGCGCCACCGGGCTGGGCCGAAAGCCAGCCCCAATGTCGCGGCAGAAGGGTTACTTCCCGCGCCACGACACCCAGCTTCGGCCGCCCGGGCCCACGTTTGGCCGGCGGCTCGTGGCCCGGCAGTCGCGCCAGTACGTCGTGGGTGGTGCCGCGGTAGTCGATGTCGACGGGGCGGCCTGTACTGTCGTCGTAGATGATCGGCGAAGCGTCAGGACGCGCGTCGAGCAGATGCTTGCAGCGCTCGACCACAGCCGCGAGCGATCCCGCAGCCAGGCGCGTCATGCCATCGAAGGCGATAAAGGTGGTCATCGGTGTCTCGGGAAGCGGGTGCGATGCCGCCATATTACCCGGATTAAATAAACCGTCAATCTCCCCGGGTAAAACCCTCTTCGGTAATCCACTCGATGAAGGCGCGAAGACGCGCATTGTGCCGTCGGTCGGGGGGATAGACGAGATACACCGGGAGCGGCGCGGGCTGCCATGGCGCCAGCACCGGGACCAGCTCGCCCTTGGCAATGTGGTCCGCCACGGTGAAACCGAGCGCCTGCACGAGTCCGAGACCGGCAATCGCTGCCGCGGTATGCGCGTTGCTCTCGTTGACCTCCACGGCAGCCGTAAACTCGATCTCGAACGTCCGCCCGTCTTCACGGAATCGCAGCGGGTGCATGCGACCGCTGTGTGCGGAGAAATAGCCGACCACGTCATGACCGTCACGGACGATGTCTTCGGGTACCGCAGGCGTGCCGCGACGGGCGAGATAGGCCGGCGTGGCGCAGAGCGTCCACGACAGCTCGGCAATCTGGCGCGTGACCAGGGCGGGGTCGTCCCCCGTGCTGCGGATCGCACAGTCGATGCCTTCGCTGATCAGGTCCACGGTGCGATCCGTCACGCCCAGCTGCACGCGTATTCCGGGGTAGCGTGCCCGGAACCCCGGCAGCGCCGGAATGATCAGGCCCGCCGCGACCGACCCGCCCGTGTCGATACGCAGGTTCCCTACAGGGTTATTGCGGCCGCCGGCCAGGGTGGTCTCGAACTCGTCGAGCTCGGCGAGCCATTGGCGGGTACGCTCGTAGTAGGCAGCTCCCTGGGCGGTCACCGTCACGCGCCGCGTGGTCCGCTCCAGCAGGCGTACACCCAGTTCGCCCTCGAGGCCCTGGATCAGCTTGGTCACCGTGGACTTCGGCATGCGCAGGGCGTCGGCCGCGCGACCGAAACCACCGGTCTCCACCAGTCGGCCGAAGACCCGGATGGCAAGAAGATGATCCATGGCTGTTTCCCCGCAGGAATAATGAAATCGCGATTCCATTATTTATCCGCGAACGGGGAATAACCATCTTGGGTGAATCGACCGCGCCGCGGTTATCGGAGCCGAAGATCATGCATACCCTCGCCACCAGCAACGTCCACACCACTCGCCATGCCGGCAAGATCGTCCTCGTCACCGGCGGCAGCTCGGGCCTCGGCCTCGCCACGGCCGAGCGCTTCGTCCGCGAAGGCGCCACCGTCTATATCACCGGCCGTCGTCAGGCCGAGCTCGATACGGCCGCCGCGTCCCTCGGCGTCACCGCCATCCAGGGCGACATCGCCAAGGCAGCCGACCTCGATCGCATCTTCGCCACCATTCGCGACAAGAGCGGACGCCTCGACATCCTGTTCGCCAACGCAGGTGGCGGTGAATTCGCGCCTCTCGGCCAGATCAGCGAGGCGCAGTTCGACAAATACTTCGGCATCAACGTGAAGGGCACGCTGTTTACCGTGCAGAAAGCGCTGGAGCTGATGGGCCCGGGCTCGGCCATCGTCCTCAACGGTTCCATGGTGTCGATCAAGGGCGCCCCGGCGTTCGGCGTTTACGCGGCCACGAAGGCGGCGCTGCGCTCGTTCGCCCGCACCTGGGCCAGCGACCTGAAGGGTCGCGACATCCGCGTCAACGTCGTCGCGCCGGGCACCGTGGTCACCCCTGCGTACACGTCGGAACTCGGCATGAGCGAACAGCAGATCGCCGAGTACAGCGCCTACGTCGAGAGCATCACGCCGCTCGGCCGCACCGGCACCCCGGACGAAATCGCCAAGGCCGTCTCCTTCCTCGCGTCAGACGAAGCCAGCTACATCACCGGCATTGAGTTGTTCGTCGACGGGGGTCAGGCGCAGATCTGACGGGGGTCTTCATGGGGGCGGGCTCGCGATGACGACTAACCCTTAATTCAGGCCCCAGGCATATGAGTCCATGGAGAGGACGCCATACGTGATGCCTCCATCGATCGCCGTCGGAACATCGCTCCCGGCGGCACCGGCGGCGACGAGGAGTGGCAGGTAGTGCTCCTCGGTCGGATGCGCGCGAATGGCGCTGGGCGCAAGGCGGCGGTAGTCGCGCAGGGCGTCCGTGTTGCCCTCGAGAACGGCCTTGCGGCTCCAGGCGGCGAACTCGCTGGCGTACGCGGCGTTCTCCCCCGAGCGACGCACCTCGTACAGGTTGTGCGTAAGGCTGCCCGAGCCGACGATGACCACGCCCCGGTCACGCAAAGGCGCCAGCGCCTTGCCCAGGCGCAGTGCACCGGCCGCGTCCAGATTATGTGGCATCGACACCTGGATCACCGGCACGTCCGCATCCGGTCGCAAATAGCGCAGCGGCACCCATGCACCGTGGTCGTAACCGCGCTCCGGGTCGACGATCGCGACGAAACCCGCGTCGATCAACAACGACGCGGTCTCGCATGCCAGCCCGGGCGAGCCCGGCGAGGGATAGGTAAGCGTGTAGAGCGGCGGCGGAAAGCCTCCGAAGTCGTGGATCGTCCCCGGCATGGCCGCGCCGGTCACCCGTATACCGCCCGTCTGCCAGTGCGGTGAGACGACGACGATCGCCATCGCGTTAGCGAGACGCTCACCGATGTCGGTCAGGCGCGGACCGAGCAAACCCGGCTCGAGCGCGAAGGTCGGGGCACCGTGGGAGATGAACAGGGCGGGGGCGCGGAGCATGGCGGACACCTGATGACATGGAGGCGGATGCCTCCCCCTAGCAATGTAGGGGGTGTCACGCGGGGGATAAATCGCCGTGGGAAGAACACATTGGCGCACCCGGGGAACAACCTCCCCTTGCCGGCCGGCCAGCCTCAGGTCAAACGAACCTCGCGTGCGCCCTCGCCGAGCTCATCGATGGACACCGGGCGCGAGAAGAAAAAGCCCTGCATCGACGTGCACTCTTCGTCGAGCAGCCAGCGCCGCTGGCGGTCGGTCTCGACGCCTTCGGCGACGACCTCGAGGTTGAGGCTGCGCGCGAGGAAGACGATCGAACGACAGATCGATGCGTCGACGTCGTCCTGCAGCAGCGCGCTGGTGAAATGCCGGTCGATCTTGATCTTGTCCAGCGGAAGCCGCGACAGATAGGTCAGGTTCGAATAGCCCGTGCCGAAGTCGTCCAGCGCGATGCTGACGCCCATCGCACGCAGCTCGTGCAGCGTGCGAATAGCGCGTGCCGGCTCGTTCATGAAGGCGCTTTCGGTCAGCTCCAGCTCCAGCGACGAAGCGCTCGCCCCCGTTTCGGCCAGTGCCTGGCGCACTTCGGCCACGAGGTCGACGTGTACCAGTTGCTGCGCCGAGATGTTCACGGCGATCCGGCAGCCGGGACCCAGCAAGGCGGCGATGCGTCGTTGCTGCCGGCACGCCTCGCGCAACACCCACTGGCCGATCTGCACGATGGCGCCGGTCTCTTCCAGCAAGGGCACCAGCTTGTCGGGCGTACCCAGGTCTCCCGGCGCGGACGGCCAGCGCAATAGCGCTTCCACACCGATGACGCGGCCGTCGTCGCCCGCGTGCTGCGTCTGCCAGGCGAGCGCAAGCTCGTTGTCGAGGTTAGCGCCGGACAACCGCGAGAGCACGGTCAGACGCGCCATGGCGGTAGCGTGCATGTCGGCGGAATACCGCTTCCACGTGTGACGCCCCGAACGCTTTGCGTCGTACATCGCCGTATCGGCATTGCGAATGAGCGTGTCCGCGTCGGAACCGTCACGCGTGGCGAAGGCCACACCGATGCTGCACTTCAGTCGCTGCATCGTGCCGCCGACTTCCAATGGCTCTTCGATGGCGCACTGGATGCGCGGCAGCACGTCGAGCGCTCGCGCCGGTGAACACGTGAAAGGGATCATCGCGACGAACTCGTCGCCACCGAAGCGGCCGATGTGACCGAGTCCGTCGAGGACATCGCCCAGTTTGAGCGTCACGTCGCGCAACACCTGGTCGCCCAGTGCATGCCCGAGTGCGTCGTTGATGAACTTGAAATGGTCGAGGTCGATGAAGAGCACCATGACGCCGGAGCCATCACGTTGCGATTGCCGGACCAGATGCTCCAGCTTTTCGCGCAAGGCACGGCGATTGGGCAGGCCGGTGAGCTCGTCGTGCGTCGCCTGGTGATTGAGTCGTTCTTCGTAACGGCGCTGCTGCGTCACGTCGCGCACGATCGCCAGGGTGCCGCGCCCACGTGAGTCCCGGTAGTCCGAAAGCGCCAGTTCGGCCTCGAAGGGCATGCCATCCTCGGGGTTGAGCCAGGCATTGACGCTCGTTCCTTCCGGCGCGCCCCCGCGCATCGCCTCCAGTGCGTCGGCGTCCATGAATTCCGCGGCGTGACGGCCAACCAGTGTCGCGCCGTCCTGCCCGAGGCGTTCCTCCGCAAGCAGGTTGGCGTACTCGATACGATCGTTACGCACGATGATCACCGGCAGCGGCATACGCGTCATCAGCTGCCTGTAAGCCGCTTCGCTCGCCGCGAGATCGCGGTCGGTGTCGCGCTGGTGAAGGGTGCTGAGCGACAGGGCCTGGATGAGGTGACTCTGTCGGCGATAGGCGCGATCGAAGGCTGCCGCGAAGGCGTTGAGCAAGAGGACGAGCGCGAACGTCGCCAGCATCGATGAGCGCGCCTGCCGGAGCCATTCGTCGAAGATACCGGCGCGGTCGAGGCTGACCTGGACCGCGAACGGGTAGCGAGCCGACGCGGCCCAGGCGTAGATCCTCAGGTCGTCGGCATGCTGTCCGCTCGCCCCGGGCGTGGGCACGGGACCGCTCCAGGACATGCCGCGGTCCGTGCGATTACTCGCGAAGCGACGTCCATCCAACGAAAAGACCGCCATATCCGCACTGCCGCCCATCATCGAGCGGCTCATGCCATCGCGTACGCGTTCTTCGTCGATCAGCGTGCCGAAGGCCGCCGGCTCCCCGACCCGCGAATCGACCAGGACACGAATGGCCGAAGGTGCGCCGTTGTGTGTATCGGTGACGATGACGCGCACGCTGGCACCCAGCGCCTCGCGCCGCGGAGCGGCCAGGCTGTCGCGCCAGTCCATCAAGGACGCACCGCTACTGGCAAGCAGCATGCCCTGCGCATCCAGGGCCACTAACGTCGGCAACTCGGGATGGCGGGCCTGCACTTCGCCCAGGCTCATGTGCAGGGGACCGGGCGCGATGCCGTTGACCGCGTTCCGCAACGCGAGCAACGGCCCGAGGCTGGCGTCGATGTCCTGGTCAACCATGCGCACCGTGCCACCGACGGAGCCGGCAAGCTGCCGGCGCCCATTGGCAAGCATGCCGCGGTAGGCGTCGATCTGCAGGATGGCGACCAGCGTGACGAGGCCCACGGTGAGGCCGAGCGAGACGCCCCAGGTGGTCAGACGGATACGCCGGGCGCGCCGTTTCGCCGCGCCCTTGTCCATCGCGCCTTCCACCGTCACGCCCCCTTGCGCCCCAACGCCGTTCCTGTTCCCGCCGCTGGTCGGCGGCAGGGCCCTGTACGTCTGTAACGGCAGGGGTGCCGCCGCCTTGACCCCTGACAGGGCCTGATACCGCTACACACGAAAGGCGGGTGCAATATCGGCACGAATATTCTTAAGTAACCTCTTTTATTCACGTTCGATGGACACGATTTACCGAACGATCCAGTTCACTAACAAACGTCCCACCACAAGGACCAGTTCCCCCATGCGCTCGTCCCGCCCCACACTTGGCGTCATCGCCGCCGTACTCCTGTCCGCTGTCGCCCTCCCCGCCGCTGCCGATACCCACCTGGAACTCCAGGGGGGCCGCAGCTACATGGACACGCACGGCACCAACGTCTTCTTCCTCGAGTCCGTCTTCAACGCCTACCAGATCGGCCAGAGCCGCTTCACGTGGTCACCCGATGTCTCGGTCGGCTACATCAACGGTCGCCATATCGCGCATTACGACGATTACAGCCCCGGTGTGACGAACAATGTCTGGCTCGGCGCCGCCGGCGCCCGCTTCCACTACGGCACCGATAGCGACTGGTACCAGCCACTCTTCTTCAGCTTCCAGGTCGCTGGCACGGCAGGCGGCCACACGCAGGCGCTGTCCAGCAGCTACGAGTTCGTCAGCACACTCGGCTGGCAGATGAAGAACGTGAGTTTCCAGATCCGCCACATCTCGAACGGCAGCTTCAAGGAGCCGAACCGCGGCGAGACGATGGCCCTGGTGGGTATCGGCTTCGACCTCTGATTCCTGTCCCTCGGACAGAGAAAAGCCGGCGCTTCGCAGCGCCGGCTTTTTTTGTGCTTCGTGTTGCCCGCCTGGTCTTAGTGTCCCGCCGCGGCCGGGCCGGCCTTGGCCGCGAATGGTGGCTTCGCCAGCCAGACGATGAACACCAGGCCGATGAAGACGTAACCGAGCAACTGGAAGACCTCGTTGAACGAGATCTGGTAGCCCTGGTTGGTAATCATCGCGTTCAACGCCGATGTCGCATACTGCGGATCGCCGTGGCCGATCGTGGTCAGTGCCTGTTGTGCGGTCGGGTCGAACGGCGTGATCGTTTCGGTCAGCCGCTCGTGATGGACGATCGCCCGTCGATCCCACAGGAACGTGGTCAGCGACGCCGCGAAACTACCGCCCAGCGTACGCAGGAAGGTGGCGAGACCGGAGCCCGCCGCGATCTCGCGCGGCTGCAGATCGGACAGCAGGATGCTGAGGATCGGCATGAAGAACAAAGCCACGCCCAGGCCCTGGATGAGCTGCACCATCGCGACACTGTAGAAATCGATGTCGAGATAGAACTCCGAGCGCATGAAGCACGTCGCGCCCATCACCAGGAACGCACCCGAAGCCAGTACACGCAGGTCGAACTTGTGCGCGTATCGGCCGACGAAGGGCGTCAGGATCACCGGAATGATACCCAGCGGCGCCGCGGCGAGGCCCGCCCACGTCGAGGTGTATCCCACGTTGCGTTGCAACCACTGCGGCACCAGCAGGCCGATGGCGAAGAACGCTGCGTAAGCCAGCACGAGACATAGCGTGCCCATCGCGAAGTTTCGATGTCGGAACAGCTTCAGGTTCACGATCGGGTCCTTGTCCGTAAGCTCCCAGATCAGGAACACGGCCAGGCCGATCGCGGCGATGATCGCGGTGACGACGATAAACGGCGATGAGAACCAGTCTTCGTCGTTGCCCTTGTCGAGCACCACCTGCAGCGCACCCACGCCGATGATCAGCGTGATCAGGCCGACGTAATCCACCTTCGGCTTCTCGGTCACCTCCGGACGTCCCTTCATCTGGTTCGCCACCACGAAGCTGGCGAAGATGCCGATCGGCACGTTGATGAAGAAGATCCACGGCCACGTGTAGTTGTCCGTGATCCAGCCACCGAGGATCGGGCCCGCGATGGGCGCGACGACGGTGACCATCGCCAGCAGGGCGAGCGCCATGCCTCGTTTGGCGGGTGGATAAATCGAGATCAGCAGGCTCTGCGTGATCGGATACATCGGGCCGGCCACCGCACCCTGGATGGCGCGGAAGACGATGAGCATGGTCATGCTCTGCGCGATACCGCACAGGAACGAGGCCATCGAGAACAGCAGCGTGGCCATGACGAACAGCTTCGTTTCACCGAAGCGGCGCGTCAGGAAGCCGGTCAGCGGCAGCGCGATGGCGTTGCTGACCGCGAACGAGGTGATGACCCACGTGCTCTGGTTGGAGCTGACACCCAGGTTGCCCGCGATCGTCGGCAGCGACACGTTCGCGATCGTCGTGTCGAGCACCTGCATGAAGGTCGCAAGCGATAAGCCGATCGTGGACAGCGCCAGGTTGGGCGGTCGAAATTCGGTGCTCATTGGGCGGCCTCCTTACTTCGGAGCCTTCTGCTGTTCGCCTTCACCCGCCGATGCGTTCTCGTGGATCACGCGGGCGATGTCCTTGTCGGCGTCGGCAAGCTGCTTGTCGTAGATCGGCGTGGAGAACTCGGCCTTGGTCGGCGCCTGCGTGGAGAGCAGCGGGCCGCTCTGGTCGTGCAGCGACACCGAGACCTTGGTCGACAGGCCCAGGCGAAGCGGCTTCTCTTCGAGCTGCTTCGGGTCGGTGAAGACCACGCGTACCGGCACGCGCTGGACGATCTTGATCCAGTTGCCCGTGGCGTTCTGTGCCGGGAGGATCGAGAACGCGCTGCCGCTGCCGATGCCCAGGCTGCGAATCTTTGCCTTGTACACAGTCTTGCCGCCGTACAGGTCCGCGGTCACGTCGACCGGCTGGCCGATGCGCATCTGGTTGAGCTGGGTTTCTTTGAAGTTCGCATCGATCCACACCTCGTGGAGCGGCACGACGGCCATCAGGGCGGCACCCGGCTGAACGCGCTGGCCGACCTGCACGGTGCGCTTGGCGATGTAACCGTCCACCGGCGCGACGAGCGTGGCGCGGACATCGTCAAGGTACGCAGAACGCAGCTTGGCGGCCGCGGCGCGGACATCCGGGTGCGAGGCGACGACCGTATCGTCGACGAGCACCTTGTTGCTGCTGTAAGCCTGCTTCGCGGAAGCCAGGCTGCTCTCGGCGGAGGTCAGCGTATCGGAAGCGTGCGACAGTTCTTCGGCGGAGATCGCACCGGACTTGGCGAGATCGCGGCGACGGTTATAGTCCTGGCGAGCGCGATCCACGGCGGTCTGGCGCACGGCCACATCGGCCTGCGACGAGGTCACGTTGTTGTAGAGACCACGCACCTTGCGCACCGTGTTGGCGAGGTTGGCGCGGGCACTCTCCAGTGCGACTTCGGCGTCGCTCGGATCGAGCTTCACCAGCACGTCGCCCTGGTGTACCAGGTCGCCGTCATCGGCCCCGATCGAGGTGACCGTTCCGGCGATCTGCGGGGTGATCTGCACGACGTTGCCGTTGACGTAAGCGTCGTCGGTGTCCTCGTACCAGCGACCCTCCACGAAATACCAGACGGTCCAGCCGATCGCGGCCAGCACGATGACGGCAACCAGCAACTTGAGGAAGAAGCCGCGACGGCTCTTCGGGGGCGGCGCAACGACGGCGCCGGATGGGGCAATGGTTTCTTGTGACATCGGAAGCGGCCTCGGTACGATTTTTAGTGGGTTGCGGGCGTGGCGGCGACGACCGGCTGGTCGTCGGCCTCGGGGCGGAAACCGCCGCCGAGCGCCTGAATGAGTTGGACGGACGTGTCGACCTGCTGCGCCTTCAGGGAGGCCATGCGCTGCTGGGCTTCAAGCAGTTGCTGGCGCACCACGAGCGATTCCAGGTAACTGCCGACGCCGGCCTTGTAGCGGAGCTGCGAGAGGTCGTACGCCTGCTGCGCGGCGTCCTGCGCACGCTGCTGCGCCTGGATCTGCGTGCCCAGCGAATCGAGGCCGGAGAGGTCATCGGCCACTTCGTTGAGCGCGCCGACCAGCGTCTTGTTGTATTGCGCGACGGCAAGGTCGTACTCGGCATCCTTGCCCGACAGGTTCGCGCGGAGACGACCCCCGTCGAAGATCGGCAGGCTGACCGCCGGCAGCACCTGCCAGAAGCGCGCACGTGACGAGAACAGGTTGTCCGAACCACTCGCGGCCTGCGCGGCGAGAATGCCGAGCGACACGTTGGGCAGGAACTCGGTCTTCGCCGAGACGATGTCCTTCGATGCCGCCTCGACACGCCAGCGGGCGGCGACCAGGTCGGCACGATGGCCGAGCAGGTCCGCGGGCAGGTTGGCGGGAATCGCCACGGCCGACGGCGTCAGCGCGGCCGGGCGGGCGATGTCGATACCGCGATCCGGACCTTTGCCCAGCAACATGCTGAGCTGGATACGCGCGGTATCGATGGCGCGCTCCGACACGGCGATCTCGCGCTCGGCCGATGCCACTTCACTGTCGGCCTGCTTGACCTGCGTCTGGTTGTCGACGCCGGCGGCGACGCGCTGCACGGTCAGCTTCTGCGAGGCGTTGCTGCGGTCGAGTTCGGCCTTGGCCACGTCCAGCTGTGTGAACGCATAGCCGAGCTGCACATAGGCGCGAGCGACGTTGGTGGAAATCTCGATACGCGCCGCGCGGGCATCGATTTCGGTCGCGCGCTGGCTGCCGAGTGCGGCTTCCCACGCGGCACGTTTGCCACCCCACAGGTCGAGATCCCAGCTGAAGTTGCCGTAGCCGAACTTGGTCCACGAGAAGTGGTTGCCCGGGGGCGACGGCAGCAACGAACCCGGCAGATGCGCGCCGGCGGCGCCCGCACCGACGTTGAACGTCGGATCGCGCGCGGCATCGGCGCCGGCGCTCTGGGCCTGCGCCTGACGCACGCGTGCGTCGGCCGTGGCCAGATCCGGGTTGTCCTTCAGTGCTTCCTCGATCAGCGAGGTGAGCTGGCTGTCGCCCAGCCCGGTCCACCAGTCGGCCGACGGCCAGCCGGCCGGCGAGACGGCGACCTTGGACAGGGTACGGTCGGCGTGAAGGGTGGTCGGGTCGGTGAGCTGACCCTGCGGATCCAGTCCACGGCTGGTGACACAGCCGGAAAGAATCAACGCGGCCCCGACGGCCGCCACGAGAGTGTGCAGACGCATGCGTTTTGCCTCGGACGTTTAGTTCAGTCTTTGTCGCGGAGCGCGTTGAGCACGCGCTCCAGGTAATCGTGCAACTGCTCGCGCTCGGTGTGGGAGAGGTCCTTCTGGGCCCGATCCAGCGTCGCGATGTTGCTTTCGTATAGATGCTTCCAGAGCGCCTCACCGGCCTCGGTCAGCTCGATGCGCAAGGCCCGGCGGTCCTGCTCGTGCTGTTTGCGCCGCAGGTAACCCTTGGACTCGAGCTGGTCGAGCTGCCGCGTCATGGCGCCGCCGTCCAGGTCCACCGCCCGTGCCAGTTCCGTCGCCGTCATCGGGCCGTGGGTGGCCAGACGTTTCAATACATGAAACTGGGTGAACTTCAGGTCCGCACCCAACGCGGCGAGATCCGCTTCGATCGCGCGGACGATTTCGCTACGCACCATGCCGATGAGGGCACCCAGGGTGTCGCGACCGTCGTAGGAGAGGCACAGGTGGCTGTTCATGGACACGCATTCTATTGCCCAAAATATAGTTGTCAAGGCAAATATGTGCTGTCCTGATATTTCAGGTTTCTCGGATATTCATCCTTCTTCGGCCAGCAGCGCCGCCAGGGCGGGGTCGCGTACTTGGAAAAGGTCGAAGACACCGAGCGCCCTCAGGGTCGGTAACTGAGCCAGCAGACGGGGTTCCAGGCGGCGGACCTGGTCTTCGGACGTGGTCGGATCGAGCATGGCGTGGGCACAGGCGACGAAGGTCACCAAGGCGTCGCCCGCCTCCTGGCCTTCGCTCAATTCGCTTAAATCGGTAGTGACGAGACGGATCATAGGGATCTCCGCTTCAGGGTCACGGGCGCAGGTGTCGGCGGATGCCTCGCGCAGGGACAGTTGCTTGGGGTTGCAAATGTTAGCCATGGAAGGTATCGGCCTGATATCGTTAGTGGGCCAACTTATGTCGAGATTCGGCCAAATGCACGACGAAGTCTTACATCGACTCCTCGAGAGCGCCGACGGCCCGCCGCTCATCGCCTACGAGGCGCGCGGCGAAATACCGCTTCGTGAAACGGACTGGCACAGCCACGTGCGCGGGCAGTTTTTCTATGTGGAACAAGGGCTTTTCATCACGCGAACGGAGCACGGCTCCTACCTGCTGCCGCCGCACCGTGCCGGCTGGATGCCGCCGGGGATGATGCACACGGTGAGCATTGCGGGTCCCAGCCACGCCTGGGGCGTCTTCATCGCGCCGTGTGCCGCGTCCGTGCTTCCCGATCGGCCGTGCGTGGTCGGGGTAAACGATCTCTTCCGCGCCATCGTCAAGCGCGCCGCGACCTGGCCTGTCGACGTCGCTACCGCGGAGCCGGAGCCGGAGCGCGAGCGCCTGTTCGCCGTCCTGCTCGATGAACTCCGGCGCGCGCCCGTGGAGGCACTGCATCTGCCGATGCCGCTGGATCGCCGCCTCCGCCGTGTCGCGATGGCCATGTACGAGAACCCCCATGACACGCGCGGCATCGACGACTGGGCCAACTGGGCCGGCATGTCCTCGCGCACGCTCACGCGCCTGTTCCGCCAGGAAACCCAGTGCAGCGTGGCGCAATGGCGGCAGCAGGCGCGGCTGACGCGCGGGCTCGAACGCCTGGCGCACGGCGAGCCCGTCTCGGTGGTTTCCGATGCCCTCGGCTACGCCACGCCGAGCGCTTTCGTGGCCATGTTTCGCCGCGCCTTCGGCGATTCGCCGGGTCGCTATCTTGCGCGACAGGCCACCGGCACGTAATCGCCATTGCCCACATCATCGCCGTTGCTCATGCGCTCCTCCGTGGGAGCCGATTCATCGGCGATGGCTGCTCGCGGCAGCCTCAGCAACAGGCTTGCACATCCACATCCCCTCGAATGTGTAGCGATCCCCACTGCTGCGCTCAACCACGTCCACGCCAATGCGGCCATGCAACCACGGCCCATGGTTTCCCTTCGAGCCAATCTCGTGACATGAGCGCAACGGTGTGAAAGCGCCTGATTCCGGGTTCGTCATGGCGGTTTCCTGTGCAATGCATTCGGCCATGGCTTCGTCGTAGCTCGGCATCGTTCGCTTGCCGGTGGTGAAGCGTTCGCTCGAACACGCGAGTGACCGGGCGAACGCCGGCGTCGCGATGGCGAAAGCGGTAAGCAGGGCGGCGACAGCCGCGACGTGCTGGAGGCAAGCGCGGGTTGGGGAGGAATGCATGACGTGCTCCTTGGTGAGAGGAGGCGGAAGGTCATGGGTTCATTCGTCGATGGAAATCAGAATAGTCTGAAAAATGTACCGGGTGGTCGGGGGTGTGGAATGGGTCACAGTTGAAGCGACGCGGGACCGACGTCGATGCTGTTGCTGCGTATGCTGCTGCCGTTTTTGCGAGCACCCGTTCGCCGATGAATCGGCTCCTACATGCTTTAGGTGCCGATTTTGGGAGCACCGTTTTGCCACCGGCTCAGGTGGCGGGGAAGCGGTAGCCGACGCCGGGTTCGGTTTTGAGCCAGCGCGGTGTGGATGGATCGTCACCCAGTTTGAGGCGGAGCTTGCCCATGACGATGCGCAGGTAATGCGTGTCCTGCGTGTGCGTTGCACCCCAGACTTCGCGGAGGATCTGCTGCTGGCTGACGACGCGGCCCGGATGACGGACCAGGAGCGAGAGGACGGCGAATTCCTTGCGTGTAAGCGCGACCGGCGCGCCATCGAGCAGCACCTCGCGGCGCGCGAGGTCGATCACCAGGCTGCCGTCGTCATAGCGCACGGGCGCATCGGCCTGACCACCCTTGGCGCCCTGACGGAGCAACACGCGCAGGCGCGCCATCAGTTCCTGGATGCCGAAGGGCTTGGTCACGTAATCGTTGGCACCCTGGTCGAGCGCACGCACCTTCTCGCTTTCCGAGTCACGCACGGAGAGCATCAGCACGGGGACTTCGCTCCACGTTCGGATTTCACGCAACACATCATGGCCTTCCATGTCCGGCAGGCCGATGTCGAGCACGACGACATCCGGCGATTGCGTCACGGCCAGGCCCAGGCCTTCCTGCCCGGTGGCGGCGAGCAGCACCTGGTAGCCCTCGGCACGCAGGCCGATATCGAGGAAGCGGCGGATCTGCGCTTCGTCGTCGATCACCAGTACTCGTGGAGCGGTGGGGTTCATGCGTTCTCGGTGGGGGGCGGCGGCAGCGGCAGTGAGACCCGGATGGTCGTGCCTCCGCCCACGTGGGGCAAGGCCTCCACGCTGCCGCCATGCGCGCCGATCATGCCACGGCAGATCGCCAGGCCCAGCCCGGTCCCCTTGCCGCCGCGGTCGCCGCGCGTCACCGAATAGAACATGTCGAAGATCCGCGCCCGCTCGTCCTCCGGAATACCCGGACCGCGATCGGCCACGTCCACCAGCAGGCGACCCGCCTCCGAGCGGACCGTGACGCGAATCGGCTCCTCGGGCGGTGTGAAGCGGCCCGCATTCTCGAGGATATTGAACAACGCCTGCTCGATCAGCGCGGGGTGCACATGCAGGAGCACGGTGTCGGTCGGCAGGTGCATGTCGATCCGCACCTCGGGGAATAGCTTGTGCATGCGCGACACGGCGGCGGCGACGATCTCGCCAGCGTCCACCCAGTCACGATGGAGCTGCAGCGTGCCATGGCCAAGACGGGTCATGTCGAGCAGGTTCTGGATGTAACGATCGAGACGCTGGCCCTCGCCGAGAATGGCCTGGAGCAGTTCGTGCCGTTCGTTGGCGGGCAGCTGGGCGTCGTAGCTGAGCAGGGTGCCGGCGGAGCCGATCATCGAGGCCAGCGGGGAGCGCAGGTCGTGTGAGACCGACGAGAGCAGGGCACTGCGCAGGCGTTCGGTTTCGCCCTGCACGCGCGCGCTTTCCAGTTCGTGCGCGAGGCGCGCCCGATCGAGTGCCTGGCCGATGTCCTGCACCATGGCCAGGGCGAGGCTGCGCCGGTCGGCATCGGGCTCGCGTGCGCTCAGCGGAAAGCGCAACGCGACGACCCCGGCCCGCTGGTGTTCGGCGCCGAGCGGCAGCATCCAGCAGGAGGCGGCATGCAACGTATCGGTGTAGCGGCCTGCCGGCTCGGCATGGCCCTCGCACCAGTCGGCGGCCGCGAGGTCCTGCGTGGATAACGCGAAGGCATCGGGAACCGAGTTCACGACCTTGAAGTGGCCGCTCTCGTCGCGTGCAAGCATCGCGATCTCGATCGAAAGCGCGCGGGCCAATGCCCCCGCGCCGGCCTTGCGGATGCTGTCGGCGTCGGCGCTGGTCGCCAGTTGCTGGCCCAGTGCGACCAACGCGCGGGCACGCACCTGTGCAGCGCGCAGCGACGTCACCTGTCCGGCCAGCCGTGTCGCCAGCCGGCTGCAGACCAGCGCGACGACGAGGAACAGGACGACGGCGAGCACATCATCGGCGTTGGCGATGGCCAGCGTGTAGCGCGGCGGGGCGAAGAAGAAGTTGTAACCCAGGAAGCAGAGCAGCGCCGTGTACACAGCCACAGCCATGCGCGTACGCACCGCGACGACGAGCACGGCGGTGAGGAAGATCAATGAGAGGTTGGCCACCGACAGGAAGCGATCGGCAACGAACGACAACGCCATGGCGATGGCGGTCGCTCCCGTGGCGAACGCGTACTCGCGGCGGGACCCGCCGCCATCCTTGAAGCGCAGGCGTCGACGTGCGCGAGCGCGTTCGGCCGGCGTGGCGACGATGGTCAGCTCGAGGTGCGCGCCGCGGCGTAGCAGCTGCTGGGTGAGCGAGAACCCGAGGCGCCGGGCGATCGGCCGCTCGCGGGTACGACCGACGATGATCTGGCCGACGCCTTCGCGATCGGCCCAGGTGAGCAGTTCATCGGCCACGGCATGGCCGCGCAGGATCACGCCTTCACCACCGAGTCGGCGAGCAAGACGCATCGCGGAATCCACGCGCTCGCGCCGCTCGGCATCGAGGCCGCCGCGATCGACGAAGACCACGCTCCAGGGTGCGCCACGACGCTCGGCGATGCGTCGAGTAATACGCACGAGATATTCGCTCTGCCCGTGGCCGTCGATGGCGGCCATGCAACGGCGGCGCACCGGCATGGCATCGCCACGGGCGAGCATGTGTTCGCGCAGGTCGCTGTCGACATGTGCTGCCACGGTTTCAACAGCGAGCTCGCGCAGGGCGGCGAGGTTGGTCGGCGAGAAATAGGCATCCAGCGCGACGGCTGCCGTTTCCGGCACATAGACCTTGCCCTGCTTGAGCCGGCCGATCAGTTCGCGCGGCGGCAGGTCGACCAGCACGATATCGCGTGCCCGGTCGAGGAAGGCGTCGGGCACGGTCTCGCGCACGGCCACGCCGGTGATCCGGCGGATCTGGTCGTTGAGGCTCTCAAGATGCTGGACATTGAGTGCTGTGTAGACCTCGATGCCGGCATCCAGCAGTTCGGCGATATCCTGCCAGCGGCGCGTGTGGCGGCCACCGGGAAGATTGGTGTGAGCCAGTTCGTCGACCAGCAACACGGCGGGCCGACGCGCGAGCGCGGCCTCGAGATCGAACTCGCGAAAGTCGCGTCCGGCATAGCGCACGGGACGGGTCGGCAGCACTTCCAGGCCTTCGACCAGCGCCGCGGTGTCCGAACGCCCGTGGGTTTCGACGAGTCCGACGACCACGTCGATGCCCTGGCGTTTCAGATCGCGGGCCGCGGAAAGCATGGCGTAGGTCTTGCCGACACCGGGTGCCGCGCCGAGGAAGACCTTGAGGCGCTGGCCGTCCTCTTCCTTCGCGGCACTGAGCAGCGCGTTGGCGCGGGCGTCGCGGTCGTCAGTCATGAGGCGTGGCCGGGGGCGAAGGGTGCATGGGGGAAGGGTAGCCGATGGGCTGAGGCAAACTGGTATCGCCGATGAATCGGCTCCTACAAGAGCGCGGGCCCGTTCGTTGTAGGAGCCGATTCATCGGCGATGGGTGTTACCGAGACGCTTGATCAACAGCCAGGTTGAGCTTCAACACATTAACCCGAGGCTCGCCCAGCACACCCAACTGACGCCCTTCGGTATTGGCCGCCACCAACTCGCGCAACTTCGCGGGATCCAGGTGCCTTGCCCTGGCCACGCGAGCCAGCTGGTACTCGGCCGCGGCCGGGCTGATCTCCGGATCCAGGCCACTGCCCGACGCCGTCACCAGGTCCACCGGCACGGCGGCCTTGTTGAGGGGATCGGCGTCGCGCAGCGCGGCGATGCGATCGCTCGCCGCTTTGGCCAGGGCCGGGTTGGTCGGGCCCAGGTTCGACGGAGTGGACGCCGCGGCATTGTTCGGGCCCGGCGTGGTCGCCGACGGGCGACCCCAGAAGTAGCCGGGCGCCGTGAACGACTGACCGATCAGCGCGGAGCCGACCGGCTTGCCATCACGTTCGACCAGGCTGCCCGCCGCCTGGTGCGGGAACAGCAGGGCCGATAGCCCACCGACCACCGCCGGATAGGCCACGCCGGTGACCGCGGTCATGAGCAGGAGCAGGACGATGGCGTTACGCAGCAAGGTGGTCATGGGAGTTCCTTAGTAGTGCAGGATCGCGTCGACGACGGCGGTGGCCTGGTAGTCCTTGCGGCCACCGTTGTATGCATCGACGTCGTAAGACCGGTCGTAACGGATTTCGGGACGGATCTCGAGATCCGGAGTCACCCAATGGGTCATGCCGAGCGTGTGGCTGGTGTACTTGGTCGGGTACCCGGTGCGCTGACCCTTCTGGTCGTTATAGAACTCGTTGCGGAACGAGATCATGTTCTTCGGATCCAGTTCGACGTTGAAGTAGTTCACGATCCCGTACTCGCCGGCCTTGCCCGGGAACGGTGACGAGCCAGCGACTTTCGGATCGAAGTCCTCGCCATAGCCCGGAATGTTGCGGCCGTACATGTAGTACGCCTCGGTGAGCATGTGTACGTTGTCACTGAAGCGATGGCCCCAGGTGGTCACGTACATCTGCACGTTGTTGTAGTTGTAGTCGGAGTTGTTGAAGCTGTTCACGCAGGGATAGAGCATGTCGTTGTTGTCGGACGACACGTAGCGTACGCAGGCCTGCAACGTCGGGCGTGCCGAATGGTTCCACACCGCGGTGTCGTTGCCACCGTTGATGCCCACCTGCAATGTCCACTGCTGGTTGAGGCGCGTCGTGGTCATCACACCCATCTGGGTGTACGGATCCACGGTGTAGAGGATCGAGTGGGTGACCAGATAGTTGTTGGGCGAGAACTGCGCCTCGATGTCCGGCAACGACAACCAGCGACCGATGCGGATATCCATGCCTTCGGCAATGTGCGGCAGGTAGATGTCGCCGTAGAACAGCATCGGGTCATAGCCGTAAATCTTGCCGTTGAGCGGCTCGTTCGGCTTGGGATTGTTGAGAAGCTGGTTGCTGAAGACGCCCTTCGCCGTGGTGAAGTGGTAGTCGTAACCATAGAGGTTATCCAGGTGGAAGCCCCAGTCCACGTGATCGGTCTGCACGGTGTCGGCCAGGCGCTCGATGCGGAACAGGGCCTGGTTGAACTCGATGCGATTAGGACGCACCGCGTACGACACCGGATAGTTCGTGTGCGAGGACGTGCTCAGGTTGGCCGAGGCATTGAGCCAGCCATACACCTCGATGCGGTTGTCCTTCATCCACTTGCCGACGCTGTTGCAGGCAAGTGCCTTCTCGAGCGGGTACTGCGAGTTCTCGTTCGGCGCACCGATCGGATAGGGGACGCCACCTAGCTGCCATTCCGCCGAGGGGAACGGCGGTGACGAGAACGGCGCGGCCATGCCGCGGCGTGCCGGCGCCTCAGCGTTGGGATCGGCCGGCTGGGCATCTTCGCGGTAGGCGGCGGCAAGGCGGCTACCGAATCCCTGGGAGCAGTCGTCACTGCCCGAGGCCATGGCCTTGGTGACAGGTGCGAGTGCGAACATGGCGGCGAGGAAAGCATAACGAGTGGTACGCATGGCGTTTTGACCGATCCCTTTCGGGACCCCTTTATCGGTGGAGTGGGTGGGTTGGGCTTTACAGAAGACGGCGTTCAGATGCCGGCGTAGCCGCCGAGCGTGTATTCGTCGTCGTTGGGCGGTGTGACCGGAACCATGCGCGGCTTGATCACCGCGATCGGCGCGCCCGCAACGGCAGCGACGTGTTCCGGGGCGACGACGCGGACTTCCATGTCCAGATCGGCGTGGTCTTCGATGAAAACGGTGAGCTTCACGGAATGCATGGGGCGACCTCGGTCAGGCGAGTCCAAGAAGGACCAGCAGCATGTCGATCAACTTGATGCCAATGAAGGGCACGACGATGCCGCCAAGCCCGTAGACGAGCAGATTTCGACGCAGGAGCGCGCCAGCGCCGAGCGCGCGGTAGGCCACGCCCTTCAGTGCGAGCGGGATGAGACAGATGATGATCAGCGCATTGAAGATCACCGCGGACAGGATCGCGCTGCGTGGCGTGGCCAGGTTCATGACGTTGAGCGCATTGAGTGCGGGATACGTCGTGGCGAACGCCGCCGGAATGATCGCGAAGTACTTGGCGATATCGTTGGCGATGGAGAACGTGGTCAGCGAGCCGCGAGTGATCAGCATCTGCTTGCCGATGGCGACGATCTCGATCAGCTTGGTCGGATTGGAATCCAGGTCGACCATGTTGCCGGCTTCTTTCGCCGCCTGCGTGCCGCTGTTCATCGCCACCGCCACGTCGGCCTGGGCCAGCGCCGGTGCGTCGTTGGTGCCGTCGCCGCACATCGCCACCAGGCGGTTCTCGGCCTGCATGTCGCGGATGAGCTTGAGCTTGGCTTCCGGCGTCGCCTCGGCGAGGAAGTCGTCGACGCCGGCTTCGGCTGCGATCGCCGCCGCCGTGAGCGGGTTGTCGCCGGTGATCATGATGGTGCGGATGCCCATCTTGCGCATCTCGGCGAAGCGCTCCTTGATGCCGTCCTTGACGATGTCCTTGAGCTCGACCACACCCAGGGTCAGCGCGCCGTCGACCACGATCAGCGGCGTCGCGCCGCGACGGGCAACGTCTTCGGCCATGCGACGAACGAGCGGTGGCAGATGGCTGTCCTGAGTGTCGAGATAGCGCATGACGGCGTCCATCGCACCCTTGCGGATGTGGCGGGTGCCCACGTCCACACCGCTCATGCGGGTCTGCGCGGTGAACGGCACGAACTCGGCGCGGCGGTCGTCGTGGCGGCGCTCGCTGACGCTGACGCTGATGTACTTCGCGGCCAGGGTGACGATACTGCGGCCTTCCGGCGTCTCGTCGGCGCGCGAGGCCAGTTCGGCGGCCTCCGCGAGCTCGCGTTCTTCGATACCCGGGGCGGGGTAGAAGGCCACGGCCTGGCGATTGCCGAGCGTGATCGTGCCGGTCTTGTCGAGCAGCAGCACGTCCACGTCACCGGCGGCCTCGACCGCGCGGCCCGACGTGGCGATGACGTTGGCGCGGATCATGCGATCCATGCCGGCGATACCGATGGCCGAGAGCAGGGCGCCGATCGTCGTCGGAATCAGGCAGACCAGTAGCGCGATGAGTACGGTCAGGCTGATCGGCTCGCCCGCGCCAGCGGCCTGCACGCTGTAGATCGAGTACGGCAGCAGCGTCGCGCAGGCCAGCAGGAAGATCAGGGTGAACTTCGCCAGCAGGATCGTCAGCGCGATCTCGTTCGGGGTCTTGCGGCGAGAAGCGCCTTCGACCATCGAGATCATGCGGTCTAGGAAGCTCTCGCCAGGGTTGCTGGAGATGCGCACCACGATCCAGTCGGAGAGCACGCGGGTGCCACCGGTGACCGCGCTGCGGTCGCCGCCGGACTCACGGATCACCGGCGCGGATTCACCAGTGATCGCACTCTCGTCGACGCTGGCGGCGCCGACCACGATCTCGCCGTCGCCGGGGATGATCTCGCCGGCTTCGACAAGGACGTGATGGCCGAGGCGCAGCTCGCTGGACGGGGTGAAGACAATGGGCGCCTCGCGGTCCGCGGAAGCGAGCTTCTTCGCCATCACGTCACGACGGGAACCGCGTAGCGCGTCGGCCTGGGCCTTGCCGCGACCTTCCGCCAGCGCTTCGGCGAAGTTGGCGAACAGCAAGGTGAACCACAACCAGAGGCTGACCCAGAAGATGAACGCGGTCGGCGCTTCGGCGTGACCCGTAAGGGCCTGCACCCAGAGCAGCGTGGTGGCCACGCTGCACACGAAGACCACGAACATCACCGGGTTGCGGAACTGCATGCGCGGCGAGAGCTTGCGGAACGCGTCGACGAGGGCGCGAGTCACCAGCGCGCGATCGAAACCACGCGGGGTATGGGCTTGGGAAGTCATGGATCAGTGGCCCGTGGCGGACATCAGTTGTTCGGCGATCGGCCCAAGGGCGAGTGCCGGGAGGAAGGTCAGTGCGCCGACGACGATGACGACGCAGGCAAGCAGCGTGACGAAGAGCGGTGTATGCGTCGGCAGCGTGCCAGCGGTTTCCGGCACGTGGCGCTTGGCAGCCAGCGAGCCGGCCATGGCGAGCATCGCGATCGCCAGCGGGAAGCGGGCGAGGAACATGCAGATGGCCAGCAACACGTTCCAGAAGGGCGTATTGGCGGACAAACCACCGAACGCGCTGCCGTTGTTGTTCGCCGCCGAGCTCACCGCATAGAGGATCTCGCTGAAGCCGTGGGCACCCGGGTTAGCCACCGCCGCTGTGCCGGCCGGCGTCATCACCGCGATGGCCGTGCAGATCACCACCAGGGCACAGGGAATCAGTACGGCGAGGCTCGCCATCTTCATCTCGTGCGCTTCGATCTTCTTGCCGAGGTATTCCGGTGTACGACCCACCATCAGCCCGGCAATGAACACCGCGACCACAGCGAAGGCGAGCATGCCGTACAGACCCGAGCCGACACCGCCGAAGATCACTTCACCCAGCTGCATCAGCCACATGGGCACGAGGCCACCGAGCGGCGTGAGCGAGTCGTGGGCGGCGTTCACCGCGCCGCAGGACGCTGCCGTCGTGATGGCGGCGAACAACCCGGACGCGGCGATGCCGAAGCGCGTCTCCTTGCCTTCCATGTTGCCGCCGGCCTGCGTGGCCGAGGCCTGCGCGTCGATGGCCAACCCGTGCAGCGCCGGGTTACCGGCCTGTTCGGCGGCTACGAGTCCCAGCGTCAGCGGGACGAAAATAAGCAGCATGGTGGCGAGCAGCGCCCAGCCCTGGCGGCGATCGCCGACCATGCTGCCGAAGGTGTAGCAAAGTGACGCCGGAACAAGAAAGATCGCCAGCATCTCGACGAAGTTGGAGAACGGCGTCGGATTCTCGAACGGATGCGCGGAGTTGGCGTTGAAAAAGCCACCGCCATTGGTGCCGAGCATCTTGATCGCGATCTGCGACGCCGCCGGACCCATCGGCAAGGTCTGCTGGCCGTGCTGCAGGGTCGCGACGTCGACATAGGCCGACACGTTCTGCACCACACCCTGCGAAACCAGCAACAGGGCGATCACCAGGGAAAACGGAATGAGCACGTAGAGCGTGGCCCGGGTCATGTCGACCCAGAAGTTGCCCACCGCTGCGACGCCGCGACGGCTGAAGCCACGGATGACCGCGATCAGCACGGCGATGCCAGTCGCCGCCGACAGGAAGTTCTGCACCGCCAGGCCGATCGCCTGGGTGAAGTAGCTCATCGTCGACTCGCCGGCGTAACCCTGCCAGTTCGTGTTCGTCGCGAAACTCACCGCGGTGTTCATCGCCGAATCCGGCGTGATCGCACCGAAGTGCTGCGGGTTCAGCGGCAACCACTGCTGCGTGCGCTGGAGGATGTAGACGACGGCGAGGCCGGCTACGTTGAAGACCAGCATGGCGATGGCGTAGCGCTTCCAGCTCATGTCCTCGTCGGCGCGGATGCCCGACAGACGATAGAGCAGGTTTTCGGCGCGGGCGCCGAAGCGGTTCACGCGGTTGGGCGTCTCGGCGAACACCTGGGCCATGTAGTGGCCCATGGGTTTCACCAGCACGAGGAGGACGGCCAGGTACAGGCCGACCTGGAAGAAGTCGTTCGCGGTCATTCGAACCACTCCGGCTTCAACAGGGCGACGCAGAGGTAACCGGTCAGGGCCACCGCAACCACGGTGGCGATAAGCAGGACAAGGGACATGGCGGGCTCCTCAGCGACGACCGAGACGGTCGCAAATCATGAGGAAGCCGATCGTCAGCGCCGTAAGGGCGACAACGAGAAGGACGTACAGGAGTTCCACGGGTGCATTCCGTCGAAGAAGACGGCGCATTGTTCTCCCGGGGCGATATTTCCTGCGTATCGCGCCCCGCGGGGCGCGTAAATTTCCCGTAAATTTCCTACGCGGCGGGTTTTGTAGGAGCCGATTCATCGGCGAAAAGCCAACGAAGCGGCCTAGCCGGAACGCCAATCGCCGATAAATCGGCTCCTACAACAGCATCATTTTCCGAGGTTTTGCTGGAACAGCTCGTCGATGCGGCGGTATTCGTCGTACCAGGAATCGGCGTGGACGAAACCATGCCGCTCCAGCGGGTACAACGACATCCAGAAGTTCTTCTTGTGCAGCTCGATGAAACGCTGGTACAGGCGGACGGTGTCGCTGGCCAGCACGTTGTCGTCGATCAGGCCATGTTCCATCAGCAGCGGGTCGGACAGCTTGTCCGCATACATGATGGGCGAGCTGGTCGCGTAGGCCTCGGGATCGAGCTGGGGATCGTTGAGGATGTTGGCCGAGTATTCGTGGTTGTAGCTGGTCCAGTCGGTGACCGGGCGCAGGGCCGCGCCGGCCGCGAACTCACCCGGGGCGCGCAGCAGCGCCATCAGGGTCATGAAGCCGCCGTAGCTGCCGCCATAGATACCCACTCGCTTGGGATCCACGTGCTGGTTCTTCACCAGCCAGGCCTTGCCGTCGAGCAGGTCCTCGAGTTCGGGATGACCCATGTTGCGGTAGATCGCCGTGCGCCAGTCGCGGCCGTAACCCTTCGAGGCGCGGTAATCCATGTCGATCACGACATAACCGCGCTGCACCAGCAGGTTGTGGAACATCTGCTCGCGGAAGTACGCCGGGTAGGACAGGTGCACGTTCTGCAGGTAGCCGGCACCGTGGACGAAGATCACCGCCGGGCGCAATGCCGCGGCCGAGCTGTCGGCCGGACCGTAGAACTTCGCCCAGATGGTGCCCGCGCCATGGCTGGACGGCACCTGCACGATCTTCGGTGCCACCCACTCGCGCGCCTTGTAGGCGGCCTTGCGTGTGTCGGTCAACTCGCGAGCCGCCGAGCCGTCCACGCCGATCGTCGCCAGCTGGGACGGCACGTACGACGACGAGTGCAGCACGGCGAGCGAGCGGCCATCCGGCGACAGTGCGAAGTCGTCCAGGCCTTCGAACCTGGTGATGCGGGTCAGCGCGCCGCCGGTCGCCGGCACGCTGTAGATGTCATAGCTATACGGTGCGACCTGGTTGGTGCGCACGAAAAAGGTCGAACCATCCGGGCTGAGCACGGGGTGGTCGGTTTCAAAGCGGCCGCTGGTGATCGCCGTGGCCTTGCCGCCGAGCGGGCGCGTGTAGAGCTGGGCGAACCCGGATTCCTCGCTGAGGTACCAGAGGGTGCGGCCATCGCGCAGCCAGCCGAAGTCGTTGCCGTCCCAGTTGATCCAGGCCTTGTCGGTCAGGCGGTGCTGGCTGACCAGTGCATGCCTGTCGAAGTCGACGCTGGCGATCCAGCGGTCCTTGTTGTCGATCGCGCGCAACTGCACGGCCACGTTGTGACCGTCGTCGCTCCAGACGATGCCCGGGCTGTACTCGCCGTTGACGATGACGGGCCGGACCTTCGGTGCAGCCAGTGCGTCGGCACGGTCACCCTTGCCGTCCTTGCGCAGCGCGGCCACGGTCTTCGCACGGAGCTCGGCGAGCGGATCCTCGCCGATACCCGGGAGTTTCGCGGTGTCGAGCTCGAAGCTGGTGTGCGCACGGAGGTCGAGCAGCCGCAGGGACTGGGGTGCCGGATCGTTGCGGCCGACGTAGGCGCGCGTGGCCTCGGCTTCGGCATAGCCGGAGTCGGTGACGTAATGCGTGAGGTCGGCGATCTTGCCGCCATCGGCGTCCTTGGCCTGGGTAACCACCAGCATCCAGCGGCCGTCCGGCGACAACGAGGTATCGGTCACCGTGACGTTCTTGCCCAACCAGAACGGCTGCGGCGCCTGGCCCGGATCGGCGGCGGCCAGCGCCTCTGCGTCGGCCTTCATCGCATCGTCGTCCGCGCGCAGGCTGCGCAACGTCTTGAAGATGGCCTGCTGGTCGTCTTTCAGGTCATCGGACTTCGTCGCTTTCGGATCGTCCTTCTCTTCGAGCAGCGCGGCTGGCGTCACCGGGCCGCCGGCGACCGCGTAGGTGAACCAGGCGTTGCCACTTCGAAAGGAAAGCAGGCGGCCATCCAGGGAGAAGTGCGGGTCTCGCTCCTTCGCCGCCGACCGGGTCACCTGCACCGTGGCGCCCGTGCCGAGGTCACGCAGGAAGATGTCGCCGTGCCGGATAAAGGCCGCATGGCGGTGCTCGCGGTCGAACACCAGCTTGGTGCCATCGGCGCCCGCGGCGGCTTTCGGATCCAGTTGCACCGGCGTGCCACCGGTGGCTGCGACGCGGTAGAGATCGCGAACCGGCGTGCCGTCGTGCTTCAGCGAGTAGTACAGCTGTGTGCCGTCGACGCTCCAGTAAGCGTCTTCAACCGGTGCGCCGATCCAGTCCGGGTCGGCCATGATGGTTTCCATGTCCAGCGGCGGCGGCGCGGCGAAGGCCGGTGCGGTGGCTAGGATGGTAAGCAGGGCGGCGGCGAGTACGCGCATCGAACGTTTCCCGGGTCTGGCAAATCGGTCGAGGATAGCGCGCCTTTGATACGCTCGGGTCCCCTCCACCGGAGTCGTCCCCCATGCGCGTACTCGTTCCCCGCCTGCTCGCCGCGAGCCTGCTCGTTGCCTGCGGCGCCCACGCCGCTCCCACCAGCCCGCCGCCGACGCCGAAGCATGTGGTCGCCGAAACACTCGCCGGGCAGCCGGTGAACGATCCCTACCGCTGGCTGGAGAACCCGGACGCGGCGGACGTGACGGCGTGGATCGACGCGCAGAACGCCTATACCGAAGCGACCGTCGGCGCGATGCCGCTGGGCAAGGCGCTGAGCGCCCGCATCCGCGAACTGGCGATCACCTCGACCACCCGCTCGTCGCCCACGCTGGCCGGCGGCACCTTGTTCTATTTCGAGAACACGCCGCCGCAGCCGCAGCCCGTGCTGGTCGCCAAGGCCTGGCCGGATGGCCCCACCCGCACCCTTGTCGATCTCAACCAGGGTGATGGCAACACCGCCATCACTGAATACTGGCCGTCGCCGAGCGGCCGTTATCTTGCCTACGGCACGGCCGAAGGCGGCAGCGAGCTGACCACCATCCATATCCTCGACACCACCAGCGGCAAGCCGTTGGGCGATGTCCTGCCCCTGGCCGGCGGTGGCACGACACCCCAGGCGCTGGCCTGGGATGCCGACGAGAAGGGCGTGACCTACGCGCGCTTCGAAACGCCGAAGGCCGGTCAGGCCCTGCGCGAGTTCGATGCCGTGCTCGCGCACCACACGATCGGGGAGCCGGCCAGCAAGGACCGCACGGTGTTCGGCAAGGGTTACTCGCACGTCGCCGAGTACATCCTGCTCGAAGGCAGCGCGGGCAAGTCCGTCGCACTGCTCGCCAACGAAGGCGATGGCGGCCCGGCCGAGGTGTACCTGCGCGAAGGCAAGGGCTCCTTTGCCCGCGTACTCGGCCACGACGCGGACGCGCGCTCGGCCGCGTGGGTGGGTGACCGCCTTTTCGTGGTCAGCTTCGCCGGTGCGCCGCGGGGCAAGATCGTCGCGGTAGGGGCGGGCGGCAAGACCACGCCCGTGCTCGAACAAGGCGAGGGCGCGATCCAGCGCGTGACCCCGCTCGGTGACGGCTTCCTGGTCGTGCGCAGCGCGGGTCCCGACTGGTGGGCCGACCAGTACGACGCAAAGGCAGGCTTCGTTCGTCGCGTACCGCTACCCGCCACGGGTGTCACTATCAGCGGCATCGCCTCCGAGTCCGGCCAGAACAAGGCGCTGATTTCCTACGTCGGCTGGACCACGCCGACCCATTGGGCGGAGTACGACGGCGCCAGCGGTTCGCTGAAGACCATCTTCGAAGTGAAGCCCGCCGCCGACTATTCGAAGGTCCGCGTGACCCGCGTGGACGGCGTCTCGAAGGACGGCAGCAAGGTCCCGGTCACCGTGATCTCGATGGACGGCATCACGCCGAACGGCAAGCGCCCGACCATCCTCTATAGCTACGGTGGCTTCGGCATTCCGGTGACGCCGGGCTTTGTCGGCGCCAACCTCGCGTGGCTCGAGCGTGGCGGCGTCCTGGCTTACGCCAACATCCGCGGCGGCAACGAGTTCGGCGAAGCCTGGCACGAACAGGGCCAGAAGCTGCACAAGCAGAACGTGTTCGACGACTTCTACGCCGCGGCGCAGGCCATGGTTTCCTCGAAGTGGACCGACACGAAGCACCTCGGCATCCTCGGCGGCAGCAACGGCGGCCTGTTGATGGGCGCAGCACTCACCCAGCATCCGGAGCAGTATCGCGCCGTGGTCGGAGCCGTCGGTATTTACGACGTGCCGCGCCACGAAACCGCATTCGCGAATGGTCCGTACAACGTGAGCGAGTACGGCACCGTGAAGGACGATGCGCAAGCAAAAGCCACCCTGGCGTGGTCGCCATTGCACAACGTGAAGAAGGGGACGGCGTACCCGGCCGTGCTGCTGACCACCGGTGCCAACGACCCGCGTGTCGCTCCGTGGCAGTCACGCAAGTTCGCCGCGGCGTTGCAGGACGCAAGCACGTCCGGGCAGCCCGTGTTGCTGCTGACGCGCATGAATGCCGGGCATGGTATTGGTGCGCCTTTCAGCCAGCGTGTGGGTAATGCGGCGTTGTCGATGACGTTCTTCGCCACCGAGCTTGGGCTCGGCGAGTAAAAGCATCGCCGATGAATCGGCTCCTACCAAGCAAGGCGGACCCCGCACGGTAGGAGCCGATTCATCGGCGAAAGGGTGCTCGCGATAACACTCAAACAAGGAAGCCTTCGTGATCGTCTCGGACCTGTTCACCCTGCCCGCCTTCGTGGCGTATCTCGCTCTGGGCATCTTCTACTTCGTCGCCTTCGTGGTGACCTACATCTGGATCACGCCGCAACGCGAGATGGCGTTGATCCGTGATGGCAACCTCTCGGCGGCGATCAGCCTCGGCGGCGCGGCGCTGGGCTTCGTGCAGCCGCTGGCCAGTGCCATCGCGCACAGCGTGAATCTCACCGACCTTGCCCTGTGGGGGCTGGTCGCATGGGTCGTGCAGTTGCTGACCCACTTTGTCCTGCGACTGCTCGTCCGCAACCTGCGCCAGAAAATCGAAGAGGACGTGAGGTCGGTCGCTCTTTTCGTCGCGATCGTCGCGATATGCGTCGGCGCGCTGAATGCCGCCGCGATGTCCTACTGAGGCAACCGCCATGGAAAAGGACACGAAGTCGACGTCTATCGCCCCGCAGAAGGATGCGGCATTCAAACCCGCGACAGGGTACCGACATCCTTCCTTCTACCCACAGAAGGAACCACTGACGCGCAAGCGAACCGTCGCGATCACCCTGGGCGTGCTGGGCGCCGCCGCGGTGGGCTTCGCCACGCTCGGCGGCAAGGACGTGCAGCGCAACAGTTACAACTCGCAGGAAGACTGCGAGCACGACTACGCCACCGGTCAGTGCACGCGCGACCAGGCGGTCGGCGGCACAGGCTATGCGGGCGGTGGTGGGTACCACTATTACGGCCCGTGGTATCGCAGTGACTGGCGCAATGGTCCGATCAAGGGCGATCCTGGCCCGGGCCGGAGCTACGCCTCCGGGTCCGGCTTCACCGGCCATGGTCCGTCCGGATTCGACTTCGGCAGCCGTGGTGGCTTCGGCTCGAGCGGCCGTGTCTCCGCGCGGGGCGGCTGATGCGTCGCGACATCATTGCGCCACGCGAAGGTTGGCAGGACAAAGTCGAGGCGCTTGGTTTCGGCTTCCATACGATCGACGGCCAGGCCTACTGGCGTGAGGATGCGTGCTACGTATTCGACGAAGCCGCCGTGGATACGCTCGAAGCGGCGACAGCCGAGTTGCACGGCCTCTGCCTCGATGCCGTCGACCGCATCGTCCGCGCCGGTCGTTACGCCGACCTCGGCCTCGATGATCGCGCCGCGCAACTGATCGAGCGTAGCTGGTTCGATCGCGATCCGGCCTTGTATGGCCGTATGGACCTGTCTTTCGACGGACGCTCGCCGCCGAAGCTTCTCGAGTACAACGCCGACACCCCGACCTCGCTGTTCGAAGCCTCGGTGGTGCAGTGGTACTGGCTGGAAGAGGTCGCCCCTGACGCGGACCAGTTCAACTCGATCCACGAGAAGTTGATCGAACGATGGCGTGTTGTCGGGGGTGGCCCGCGCGTGCACTTCGCCGCGTGCTACGACAACCCCGAAGACGCGACGACGTGCGACTACCTGCTGGACACCTGCACGCAGGCAGGGCACGCGGTAGATGCCCTCGACATCGAATCGATCGGCTGGTCCGGCAAGGCGTTCATCGACCTGGCCGACCGTCCGATCGACCGCCTGTTCAAGCTGTATCCGTGGGAGTGGCTCATGAGCGAGGCCTTCGCCCAGCATATTCCCGCGAGCGGCACGCGGTGGATCGAGCCGCCGTGGAAAATGTTGCTCTCCAATAAGGCCATCCTGCCCATCCTCTGGGAATACTTTCCGCGGCATCCGAACCTGCTGCCTGCGAGCCGGCGTCGCGAGGATGTCGAGGGCGCGGTGGTCGGGAAGCCGTATTGGGGACGGGAGGGCGAGGGCATCGTGGTGCTTGCCGCTGGCGAGCGCGCTGACGCCAAACCCTTCCAGGTTTATCAGTCTCTCGCGCCGCTACCGGTATTCGATGGCCGTCATGCCCTGGTCGGCTCGTGGGTGATCGGCGACGAACCGGCAGGTATCGGGATACGCGAGGACGACGATCGTATTACCCGTAACACGAGCTGTTTCGTGCCTCATTTGTTTCGCTGACTTCGCTTAACGATGTGGCGGGTCGTACATTAAGGTGACGTAGTAAGTGACGCGGCCGGCCGGATTCTCGCGGCGAAAACTCGCGAAAACGAACGCGTCGGATGGCTGTTTGAACGGCGCCATCTGTGACTTGCCCGTCACCTGTACATTCCCTCCGGCGACACTGCCGACCAGATCGGGTGTGGTTCGGTTGATCGTCAAGAGCATCGCCGATGAATCGGCTCCCACATGGAGCTACCGCGAGTGCCGTGTAACATAATCGATTCTCGCACCCCGGAGTTCTCACATGCCCTTGCCCACCGTCGAAACCGAAACGAAGCCGTCGCCGACCTGGTCGGTCATCTGGCTGCATGGCCTCGGCGCCGACGGCAACGACTTCGCACCCATCGTGCCGGAGCTGGTCGACGCAAGCTGGCCCGGCGTGCGCTTCGTCTTCCCGCACGCGCCGGTGCGTGCGGTGACGGTCAACAACGGTGCACCCATGCGCGCGTGGTACGACATCAAGGGGCTTGCCATCGCGGACAAACAGGATGCCGAAGGCATCCGTGCCTCCATCGATGAAGTCGAAGCCTTGATTGCGCGCGAGGAAGAACGCGGTGTGCCTGCCTCGCGCATCATCCTCGCCGGTTTCTCGCAGGGCGGGGCCATGGCGCTCTCGGCGGGGCTTCGTCACCGCGAGACACTCGCTGGCCTTTTGATCCTCTCAGCCTATCTGCCCTTGCACGAGACCATCGAAGCCGAGCGCAGCGGGTCGAACCACGCCACGCCGATCTTCTGGGGCCATGGCAGCGCCGATCCCATCGTGCCGATGGCGTTGGGCGAGATGTCGCGGCAGGCGCTCGAGTCGCTCGGCCATCGCATCGACTGGCACAGCTACCCGATGGCGCACCAGGTCAGCCTGCCCGAGATCGCCGATGTGCGCGCCTGGCTGACGGAGCGCTTCGCCGCCGCGTGATCGCGTGTGCGGCGGGGTGAGCAGGCATCCGGCATACTCGCCGCATGCCCGCCACCCCCTCCGAAACGACCCGCGTTCCGCGCCCACCGTCGGCGCCGTTACCTGATTTCTGCAGCCTGCCGGTGTTGTTCGCCTTGCTCGTGGTGGGCGCGCTGACCGTGACCGTCATGTGGCTGGCCCCCGGCGGGACGGGCACGCTTCGCGATTACTGCATTGCCGTGCTCTTCACCAGCTGGCTCTCAGTGCTGCTGACCGTGGCGCTGTGCAAGCTGCGCGGCGGCATGCAACGACTGCCCGGCCTGCTGCCTTATGCGGCGGTCTGGCTCCTGCTGGTCGCTACCGTCGGGATCAGCGCGGCGGTGTTGGGGTGGATGGACCACGGTCTTGCGATCGGCATCACTCCCCGGCCAACGATCCACTTCGTCCGCGACAGCGTGGTCGCCACCGGGCTGCTCGGCGCGGGGCTGCTGCGCTACTTCTTCGTTGTCGCGCAGTGGCAGGTTCGCCTGGCCGCCGAGGCACAGGCACAGGTGGCCGCCCTGCAGGCGCGTATCCGTCCGCATTTCCTGTTCAACAGCATGAACGCCGTGGCCGCCCTGATCCGGGTCGATCCCGACGCGGCGGAGCGCACCGTCGAAAACCTTGCCGAGCTGTTTCGTGCGGCCCTGGGTAGCGACACGGAGTCCATCGGCACGCTCGGCGACGAGTGGATGCTCGTCGACCGTTACCTTGAGATCGAAGCGTTACGCCTCGGCCATCGACTGCGGGTGGAACGCGACATCGACGTACCGCCCGAGCTGCCCATGCCACGCATGCTCCTGCAGCCACTGGTGGAGAATGCCATCCGCCACGGCGTGCAACCGAGCCGCAGCGGTGGCACGATCCGCCTTGGCGGGAGCAGGGTACCCGGCGGCGTCGAGATCGTCGTCGACAATCCGATCGCCGATGGTGCACCCACACCCGGCACCGGGCACGGCTTGCGCAACGTACGCGAGCGCGTCCGCTTTCACTACGGCGAGCGCGCCAGCGTGAGGGTGGACACCGTGGCCGACCGTTTCATCGTGACCGTTTTCCTGCCGGAGTCCGCGAATGCGCGTGCTGATCGCCGATGACGAACCGCTCGCGCGGGCAAGGCTGGATTCGCTGCTCGCGCGGCGCGGCGACGTGCAGGTGGTCGGCAGCGTAGCCGACGGTGAGGCCGCACTCGAGGCCTGCGCGGCGCTGCAACCCGACCTGATCCTGCTCGATATCGAGATGCCCGGTCTCGGTGGCACGGCGGTGGCGCGTCGCCTTGCCGAGGCGGCGATACGGCCACAGGTGGTGTTCTGTACGGCCTACGAGCAGCATGCGTTGAGCGCGTTCGATCTTGGCGTCACGGACTACCTGCTGAAGCCCGTACGCGCCGAGCGCCTCGACGAGGCCCTCGATCGCGTGGCAACACGCTTGCGACCGACCCCCTCCACGCAGGCCACCTGGCTGCGCGCGCGCAACGGCGCCGACGAGGTCCGCGTGCGTCTGGACGATGTCCTCTATCTGCTGGCCGACGAGAAATACGTGGCCGTCCACCATGGCGGCGGCATGTGGCTGATCGACGACTCCCTGCGCCAGCTCGAAACGGCGCACGGCGACCGGCTGGTTCGCCTGCATCGCAATTGCCTGGTGCCGCGGGCCCGTCTCCTCGGCCTGCGAACGCTGAGCGATGGCCGCGTGCTCGCCCGGCTCTCCGGCACCGAGGTCACGCCCGAGGTGAGCCGGCGGAACCTGCCCGCGGTACGCCAGTTGCTACGTACCGACGCCGGCTGAGCGTGCAAGACCGGGGCGAAACGCGGGACAATCCCGCCTCGACCGATCGACCGCCTGGATAGAAATGACCGCACCACTTCGCATCGCCACCCGCAAGAGCGCCCTGGCCCTCTGGCAGGCCGAGCACGTTGCCTCCCTCCTGCGTCAGGCGCACCCGGGGTTGCAGGTGGAGCTGGTTCCCCTCTCGACTCGAGGCGACGAGATCCTCGATCGCTCGCTGGCAACTATCGGCGGCAAGGGCCTGTTCCTCAAGGAACTCGAAGTCGCCATCCTCGACGATCGCGCGGATATCGCCGTGCATTCCCTGAAAGACGTGCCGGCGGAGCTGGAGCCGGGCTTCGTGCTCTCGGCCATCCTCCCGCGCGCGGACGCCGCCGACGCCTTCATCAGCAACCAGTACGCGAATCTCGCCGACCTGCCGCACGCCGCGCGCGTGGGTACCTCGTCGCTGCGACGCCAGGCACAGCTACGCGCGGTGCGGCCCGACCTGCAACTGCTCGATCTGCGCGGCAACGTGAATACCCGGCTGGCCAAGCTGGATGAAGGCCACTACGACGCCATCATCCTGGCCTGTGCCGGCGTGGAGCGTCTGGGCCTCGGAAAACGCATCACCGCACGCCTCGCCAGCCCGGACTGGCTTCCGGCCCCGGGCCAGGGCGCGATCGCCGTGGAATCGCGCGCCAGCGACACCCGCGTTGCCGAATTGATGGCGGCCCTGGGCGACCCCGAGACACAGATTGCCGTGGACGCGGAGCGCGCCATGAACGAACGACTGGGCGGTAGCTGCGCCGTGGCGATCGGCGCGTGGTGCGTGGTGGCCGAATACGGCCTCACGCTGCACGGTATGGTCGGTAACGCCCATACCGGTGAGCTTTTGCGTGCGCAGGCCGACTCGAAGGCCGACACACCCGTGGAGCTGGGGCACGAAGTGGCGGCGATGTTGATCGGGCTCGGCGCCGAGGCGTTTTTAGCGCCTCAGCGTTGAGTGAATCCGGCGCGCGAACTCAGAAGTTATAGACGAGATTCGTCGTCATCAGCTTGTCGGTGCTCACCGTACCCGGCTGGATGTCGCTGTTGTAGCGGATCTGGTAACCCAGCTTCAGCGCCATCTTCTTGGTCATGCTGACCGACAGACCGATATCGTTCTGGTAGTACTGGTTCTTCGAGCCTGCTTCGATCAGCAGCGTGTCTTCCAGCGCGGTGTTCTCGGTAAGACGGTACTTGCCGTTGATCAGGCTACGTCCCACCACCTCACCTTCGTCCTTCGGGGTATATGGCTCCGACACAGCGGCGCCGGTGGCCGGATCCACCACCGGCGTGCCGTCGGCATTGAGCTCCGGGCGGGTGGACTTGGCCGGCTGGTAGCGCTTGTAACCGGGACCGACTTCGAAGGACAGCTCGGCGCGCTCGTTCTTCAGGGCGATGTAGCCGTAGCCGACCGAAACGATGCCCTGCCACAGGTTGGCGCCGAAGTCGTCGTGCTCGTAACGGGCGGCGGTCACGATGTAGCTGCGCGGATCGAACTTGTAGCCCACCGACGCGCCGGTGTCATACCGGTTGGCCGTGGTGCTGAATTTATCGATCGTGTTGCCGTCGGCATCGGTGACCGTCGTCTCGCCCTTCGAACGCAGGCCATTGAGATAGAGGTTGTTCTTCCACAGCTCGTTTTCCTGGCTCAGGCCGAGCTTGGCGTTGGCGTTTTCGGTGCGTGAGTTACCGCGCGACGAGGCGAAGCCGAATTCGCCCGAGCCGGTCCAGCCGCCGTTCTGGGCCGCATTGGGCGCGGCGTTGGGGGCCGGCGCGTTGGCGTCGAACGGAGCGGAGGCCGGAGTCGGAGCGGGCGTCGGTGCGGGCGCCGCGGCGACAACGGGTGTCGTCGTCGTGGTGGTCGTTGTGGCTGGCGTTGTGGTTGTCGTCGGCGTAGTCGTTGTCGTGGTAGTCGCCGTTGTGACAGGCGTAGCGGAGGTGGCGTTCTTGGTGGCGTTGGCGTCCTGCGCCGACGCGGTGAACGGCAGCGCGGCAAGGACGAGCGTGGCGATCAGGGATTGTTTCATCGTCTACCCGTATGTGAATGGAAGTGTAAATGGCTAGACTGCCATGAGCTGCGCATAGGCGCGCCCATAGAGCCTTTGCTCGAGACATTGACCGATAACGCAGCTTAACGCGGCCAAACCAGCGGCCGGCGCCAGCATCCGTCCGGCGGGGTGCGACACCAGTAAAAGACACGGCAGCCCGACTGAAAGCACCGCGACGCCGACACGCCCGACCAGCAGGCGCGCGGCCGCGCCACCGGTGGTGAAGCGCTCCGGCACGCCGCGCTCATCGGCCAGCTGGCGCAGCGCGCGCCAGCGCATGCCCTCGACGATACCCAACGCCAGCGCCACGGCAAGAAGCCCGAGTCGCCAGGGGGTGGGTGGATCGATCGCCGTCTCATTCTGCAGTGCGACGCAGACCCAGAGCCACAGACCGCCGGCGAACACGGCAGACACCGTGCGGCCCAACGGCTGCGTGTTGGCGAGCGCGGCCACGCCAGGAGGCAGCCGCCGCGACGCGCTCCGCGCGGTATACACAAGGGTGGCAAGTGTACACAGGACGAGGATGGCGCCGGCCAGACGGGTCGCCCAGAACGCGTTTTCGCCCCGCGCCAGGCCGGCCAGGGCCAGCATGGGCAGGTAATTCACCATGGCCACCAGTCCCTCGACCGTGGGCATCATGCGCTTTGCCGGGTTCCAGCCATGCCAGTCCGGCGCGAAACCCAGACGCAGGCAAGTGGCGATGAGACCCAGGCTGACGAACACGAGGCCGATGGCCAGGGGCGCGAGCACCTCGCCGCGGCCGTCGGGATAGACCCCGAGCGCCAGCGAGATGCCGAGCACCATCCACAGCCCATAGCCGGCCGCCGTGGCCGTCTGGATGACCACGAGAGGGGCGGTGAACAGGATGTCGGCGCGAGGAGCGTCGTCCGGCGGTTCGTGTGGACCCACCAGAGCCGGGCCTGCGTGCTTCGGTTCCGCCATGGTCGGGGGAGGCCTTCGGCGAATCGCAAAGCAGCATTTTTGCGCCTTATGGCCCCCGGCGCAAACTTGCGATCGGGCGACCCCCCGAATGGCCGAGTCTCATGTCCCTTGCGGACGGCCATCGCCACCGCCATGCTTGAGTCGCGTAGATACGGGCGTCACGCCCGCCCGGACACACTTCCCGAAGCACCATCCAGCCGGCGACACCCATGGACCGCTACGAGCGCATTCTCACCCTGCACCGCCTGCTGAAGTCAGCGCACTATCCCGTGCCGCTGTCCCGGCTGATGGACGAGCTCGAATGCTCGCGTGCCACGCTCTACCGCGATGTCGCCTTCCTGCGCGATGCGCTGGGCGCACCCGTGCAGAGCGTCGCCGGCGAGCAAGCATCGTTCCGCTACGACGCCTCCGAGGCCGACAGCTTCGAGTTGCCTGGCCTGTGGCTGACCAGTGACGAGCTGGCCGCGCTGATGGCGCTCAATGAGCTTATCGGTCGATCCGATCCCGGTGTGCTCGCAGGCGCGCTGGCGCCGTTCAAGGCGCGCATCGAACGCCTGCTTTCCGACCACGGCAGCGGCAAGGCCTTGCCCGTGGACCGCATCCGGGTGATTTCCTGGGGCGCGCGCAAGATGGACCAGCAGGTGTTTCGCTTCGTCGCAGGCGCGACGCTCGAGCGTCGCCAGCTGAGCTTCCGTTACCGCGCGCGCACCACCAATGCCGATTCCAAGCGCACGGTGTCACCGCAGCGGCTCACCCACTATCGCGACAACTGGTACCTCGACGTCTGGGACCACGACCGTGAAGCCCTGCGCAGCTTCGCGGTGGATCGCATCGCGGACCCGCAGTCGCTGGAGACGAAGGCCAGGGACGTGGACGACGCCGAGCTTAACGACCTGCTCGCCTCCAGCTATGGCATCTTCGCGGGCAAGCCCAAGGCCTGGGCAACTATCCGTTTTTCTTCGCATGCCGCGCGTTGGGTGGCAGACGAACACTGGCACTCGCAGCAGAAGGGCGAGTCCCTGCCGGATGGACGTTACGAACTGAAGGTGCCGTATTCGAACTCGCGCGAACTGTTGATGGACGTGCTCAAGTACGGGCCGGATGCCGAGATCGTCTCGCCACTGCCGCTTCGCGAAGAAATGAAGATCCTGCTCCAGTTGGCCCTGACCGGCTACCAGAACAGTTCGAACAACCACCACTGAGCGCCGCCGCTGCATGAGTGAGATCGATATCGCGGATCCGGGCGCCCTGCCCGCCGCCAGCGGTACGCCGCGTAAGCCGCGTGTGGCCCTTGCGCTCGGTGCAGGGGCGGCAAAAGGACTCGCCCATATCGGCGCGATCGAAGTCCTCGAGGAACGCGGTTTTGAAATCGTCGCCATTGCCGGCACGTCGATGGGTGCGCTCGTCGGCGGCATCTACGGCATGGGCAAGCTCGATGTGTATCGCGACTGGGTTTCCGCCCTGGCGCGGTTCGACGTGTTGCGCCTGGTCGACTGGAGCTTCTCGGGCGGTGGTTTCATCAAGGGCGACCGGATCATGGCGGCGCTGCGCGAGCTCATCGGTGAGGTCAACATCGAGGAGCTCAATGTTTCCTATACGGCCGTGGCGACCGACCTGGATCGCGAGCGCGAAGTGTGGCTCACCAAGGGCCCGCTGTTCGATGCGATCCGCGCCTCCATCGCCATCCCGACGCTCTTCCGTCCGTACGTTCACGACGGTCGCCGCCTGGTCGACGGCGCGCTGCTGAATCCGCTGCCCGTGCTGCCGCTGATGCGCGAAGACGCCGACTACGTGATCGCCGTGAGCGTGGATGGCGCGGCCGAACTGCAGAAGCCACCGGAAAAGGACGTGACCGTGCGCACCGACGAAGGGTATACCGCCAAGCTCGGGCGTCTGATCGGACGCGTACTGCCTTCGTCGGATGGCAAGCCGAAGCTCAGGGATCCCGGTGCGTTCGACCTGATGACCCAGGCGATGGACCTGATGCAGGCCAATCTCTCACGGCTGCGCCTGGCGGCCTACCAGCCGGACGTGCTGATCGAGATTCCGCGCAATGTGTCGACGGTTTACGAGTTCTACCGCGCGCGCGAGTTGATCGAGCTGGGAAGGGAGCGCACGGCGAAGGCGTTGGATGCGTGGCAGCCGCGGATGCTGGTGCGCTGAAAGCATCGCCGATGAATCGGCTCCTACAAGAGCGCCGCAGCCTGCTCTCGTAGGAGCCGATTCATCGGCGATGCTCTTGGCCTCAGACTTCTTCGGTACGCGTCACCTTAGCCCGCCGCATCAACCAGGCCACGCCGCGCAAATCGGCCAGCCCGACCCAAAGCCGGTCCAGCATCCCGTACTTCGACGTCCCCGCTGTGCGCGGACGATGGCCTACCGGCACGCTCTGGCTGGCAAAACCCGCACGCTTCACCAGCGCCGGCAGGTAGCGATGCATGTGGTCGAAGTAGGGCAGGCGCATGAACGTCTCGCGTTCGAACAGCTTCAGGCCGCAACCGGTATCCGGGGTACTGTCCTGGAGCATGCGCGAGCGCACCGCATTAGCGACCTTCGACGAGATGCGCTTGTTGAAACTGTCGCGCCGCGTGACACGCCAGCCAGCGAACAGCTTCAGCGCCGGCGAGGCGTCACGCGCGGCGAGCAGCTTGGGAATATCGGCGGGGTCGTTCTGGCCGTCGCCATCCAGCGTGGCGATCCACGGCGCACGCGCGTTGCGCACGCCATTCCAGACGGCCGTGCTCTGGCCGCTGCGGGTGAGGTGCCGGATGACCCGCAGCTCCGGATACTGCGCCTTGGCGGCGGTGAGCACGGCGACGCTGTCGTCGGTGCTGTCGTCGTCCACGTAGATGATCTCGAAGTCGATCCGGCCGCGCAGCGCCGAGGCGATCTCGGCGAGGAGGGGCGGGATGTTGTCGCGCTCGTTGAAGACGGGCACGACTACGGCGAGGTCGGTCATCGCGATTCCGGGGTGGCTCGATTCGGGGCGGCATTATCGCCCAACCGGCCCGGGATGGGGCCGCGCTCGCCGCGTTCGTTCAGATCCGGCCGATGACTTGCGGCGCCGGGCCTTCGATCGCGGCACGCCAGCCCCGCTCCACGGCGTCCATCGCGCTGCGGCTGGCGCCCTGCTGGGCCAGGACCACCAGGGTACCGCCGTGCAGCGGCATCTGGCGGCCTTCCCAGCCATCACGCACGAAGGTGCCGGGCGTGGTGTCCATCTTGCCCGGCATGTACAGGGCCACCACCGGCTCGTCGTTCATGCGGGTCACCAGGTGCACGGCCGGGTACGGGCCCACCGTGCAGTCGCGCACGTAGGTGACGCCGGCCGGCATCGGCCCCTTGAGCCGCGTCGCGCGGCCGACGAAACCGGCCTCGACCTGGGCGTCGGTCATGGGCTCGGTCAGGCTCAGCGCATCCATCTCGCCGGGCATGTGCGCCACGGCGAGGGCGGGTAGCGAGTTGAGATCATTCTGACGCCACATCAGGCCCACCCCGGCGAAGGCGATGACGACCGAGGCCGCCATGGCCAGCCAGGCACGACGCATGCCCACCTGGCGGCGACGCTCGCCCGTGGCCTGGGCGAGCAGGATCCGGTCGACGAGACTTTCGGGGAGGGGAATGGCCAGCGCGGCTTCGAGATCGTCGTCGAAACGCTGTGCGCGCTGCCAGAACGCGGCACAGCCGTCCTTGCAGCTGTCGCGATGGGCGATCAGTTCGGGAGCGCGCGAGCGCGGCTCGGCGCCGATGCGGCGGCGGAATTCGAGGCAGTTCATTTCCGGCCTCCTTCAGCCGCGGCGCGTCCGCCGAGCAGGTCCTTGAGACGCTGACGTGCGCGGAACAACTGGGTCATCACCGCGCCAGGCTGTTGATCGGTGGCGGCGGCGATCTCGTCGCAACTCATGCCACCGAGCACCTGCATGGCCAGGGGCTCGCGGTATTTGTCGGGCAACTTGAGCATGGCGTCGCGCACCTGGGCGGCATCGCCACTGCGCTCCGGGCTGGCAAAGGCGGCCTCTTCGGGCACGGTGTCGTCCAGTTCCACGGTGTCGAAGCGCTTTCGTTCGTAAAGGCGCGCGTGTTCGCGGCGCAAAATGGTGATCAGCCAGGGCTTCGCGGATTCGGCGTCGCGCAGCGAGTCGAGGTTTTTCCACGCGCGCAGGAAAGTCTCCTGGACCAGGTCCTGGGCCACGGACTCGTTGCGCGACAGCCAGAAGGCGAACCGGTAAAGGTCGGCCGACAGGGCGCGCACCATCGCTTCGTATTGGCGCTGCTTCGGGTTCACGTCCTTATGGACCGGAGGCATGGCCATTTCCTTTCAGATCCGCGCTCAGCGGACCTTGGTCAGGATGCCGTCGAGCTCGTCGAGGCTGTGGTAATGGATGACGAGCTTGCCCTTGCCGCCGCGACCGTGCGCCAGTTCGACGCGCGTGGCGAAACGCTCCGCCAACTCCCGCTCCAGATTGGCGATGTTCGGGTCGGCCGGGTTGGCCTTGGCCTTGCCCTTCGGCGCCAGCTGCGCCTTGCGTGCGGCCTCTTCCAGTTCGCGCACGGTCCAGCCGTGGCGCGCAGCTTCCAGCGCCAGCGGTTCGGCGATGCTGTGCGGAAGGGTGAGAAGCGCGCGCGCGTGGCCCATTTCCAGCTTGCTCTCGTCCAGCAGCGTCTTGATCGACGCCGGCAGGTCGATCAGGCGCAGTAGGTTCGACACGGCGGCGCGCGAACGGCCGACGGCATCGGCTGCCTGCTGGTGCGTGAGGTCGAATTCATCGATCAGGCGCTGCAGGGCCTGGGCTTCCTCGAGCGGCGTGAGCTCCTGGCGCTGGATGTTTTCGATCAGCGCCATGGCGAGCACGGACTGCTCGGGCACGTCCTTCACCAGCGCCGGGATCTCGCTCATGGAGGCGCGCTGCGCCGCGCGCCAGCGACGCTCGCCGGCAATCAGCTCGTAACTGTTCTTGCCGATGGCGCGAACCACCACCGGCTGGATGAGGCCCTGGGCCTTGATCGAGGCGGCGAGCTCGTCGAGCGCCTCGTCGTTCCAGTGGCGGCGCGGCTGGTACTTGCCGGCCTGGATCTGGTGGATAGGCAGCAGTCGCAGCTCGCCTTCCTGCTCGACGATCGACGGACCGGCATCAGGGCCGGCACCACCACCGAGCAGGGCATCCAGGCCACGGCCGAGTCCACGTTTCTTCGCTGCTGCCATTGAAGGAATTCCTTAAGGTGCCGTCGGAACCGTGTCGGTGGCGTCGGGCGCCGCGTCGTCGGTCTCGGGGGTGTCGCTTGCCGCGCCTTGTGCCGCCAGCATGGCGCGTTCGCGGCGAATGATTTCGCCGGCGAGGCCGATGTAGGCGATGGCGCCGCGCGACCCGCGATCGTAGAGATGAATGGGCTGGCCGTGGCTGGGCGCCTCGGCAAGACGCACGTTACGCGGAATGATCGAGCGCAGCACCTTGTCGCCAAAGTGCAGGGTGAGCTGGGCCGAGACCTCGTTGCCGAGGTTGTTGCGCACGTCGTACATGGTGCGCAGCAGGCCTTCGACCTCGAGTTCGGGGTTCAGGCGCATGCGCACGGCCTTGATCGTGTCGAGCAGGCTCGACAGGCCTTCCAGCGCGAAGTACTCGCACTGCACGGGAATCAGCACGCCGTCGGCCGCGGTGAGCGCGTTGAGCGTCAGCAGGTGCAGCGAGGGCGGGCAGTCGATCAGGATGGTGTGGTAGTTGTCCGCGACCTTGGCGAGCTGCTCTTTCAGGCGATGCTCGCGCGCCATGCCGTCCATCAGTTTCAGCTCGGCGGCGGTGAGGTCGCCGTTACCCGGGAGCAGGTCGTAACCGGCCTCGGTGCGCACCAGCACGCTGCCGATCTCCACTTCGCCCAGCAGCACTTCGCAGCCATTCGGCTTGGCCTCGTGCTTGTCCACGCCCGACGCCATGGTGGCGTTGCCCTGCGGATCGAGGTCGACGAGCAGCACCTTGCGCCGCGCGGCGGCCAGGGCCGCGGCGAGGTTGACGGAGGTGGTGGTCTTGCCGACGCCGCCTTTCTGGTTGGCGACTGCGAGGATGCGGGCCATGGAGGGTCGTTATCTACCGAGCGCGGAAGGGGCGCTAGCGTAGCATTGCCGGGAGGTCCAGCCCTAGACAGGGTGTAAGGGCTGAAGCAGCTCCT